>NZ_JAFKCW010000088.1 GCF_017254835.1 Algoriphagus aestuariicola | reverse complement strand
GTAAAAGTGAGCCGTGTTCCTGACGGTGTTGCTGAATACAGCGTATGGGAGCTGAAGCTGCCGACGCTGCGCCAGCGACTGTTCCGCTGCGTGAGTATCCGTGAGAACGACGACGGCACGTATGCCATCACCGCCGTGCAGCATGTGCCGGAAAAAGAGGCCATCGTGGATAACGGGGCGCACTTTGACGGCGAACAGAGTGGCACGGTGAATGGTGTCACGCCGCCAGCGGTGCAGCACCTGACCGCAGAAGTCACTGCAGACAGCGGGGAATATCAGG
>NZ_JAFKCW010000087.1 GCF_017254835.1 Algoriphagus aestuariicola | reverse complement strand
AAAGTGAGAGTACTGTTAAAATATAAATAAATAAATAATTCCAATAAACTGTTATGAAAGAATCACTTATTATTGAGTATAAAATAAAAGAAGGACGAGTGGGAACGCATGGTTAAAAGTTTTTGTAAAGTAAAAACAAGTTTTCGTGAGGAGTCACTTTATAGCGTCTATACTCTAGTGTAATTAGGATTTAGGAGAAACACTTGTGTTGAGTTATCATACCACCTAGTACCAACAGTGTTTTGTCCTGTGGAAAGATAATGGGTCTCTAAATTGGACT
>NZ_JAFKCW010000086.1 GCF_017254835.1 Algoriphagus aestuariicola | reverse complement strand
TATATGCCGCTGGTGGAGCAATTGGGGTTGGCGGAGAGTTACGATCGCCAACAGGTGAGCCGCATCATCCCGTTGCTGGCGCAGTGGCCTGAAGAAACGCTGGCGTTCCCGCTGTGCGTGGACTCGATTTTGCAGCGCTCTTTCCAACGCTGGCTGCGCGATACGCTGTTGCAGTGCGAAAAAAGTCAGCGTCGACGAATTCTGATTGAACTTGCGGAGGCAGATGTGTGTCAACATATCGACCGTTTGCGTCCGGTGCTGAGGTTGCTGTCAGGGCTGG
>NZ_JAFKCW010000085.1 GCF_017254835.1 Algoriphagus aestuariicola | reverse complement strand
CGGGTCGCCAACGCCTGGGGCGCGGTCGGCGATGCGCAGCAGGCCGACGCGCTCTTCAGTCGGTTGAAAACGGCGGCGGCCTCAGAACCCGTCGGGCAGACCAAAGCGCTGATCTACCGCGACGCCGCCCGCCTGGAGCGGGCTCAGCAACAGCCGGAGCGGGCGCAGCAGGATTACCGCCAGGCGATGGTGGCCGGCGGTATCACGCCGACGCTGCCGCAGGACAATGACCGCTACACCTATTTGACGCGCAATAATCCGGGCGACGACTGGCTGAAAC
>NZ_JAFKCW010000084.1 GCF_017254835.1 Algoriphagus aestuariicola | reverse complement strand
CAGCCAATGCCGGTAACGTTTATGGGCAGGTGAAAGACGCTACGACCCGAACATTTGACGGCATGACCGGTATGTTGGCCAACTTTGTCACCACAGGCAAAGCCAGTTTTAACGACTTCGCCAAGTCTGTCCTGACCGATCTCGCCAGCATGATGATCAAGATGGCGATGTTCAACGCACTGAAAGCCGGAATGAACTTCTTCGCACCCTCCGGCAATGACCCAGGGCAAGTACCGATGTTCGCCAACGCAAAAGGCGGCGTTTATTCGTCGCCGTCACTG
>NZ_JAFKCW010000083.1 GCF_017254835.1 Algoriphagus aestuariicola | reverse complement strand
AGCGTGCGCGTGGGCCGGAAATAGAGGTCGCGCAGTACGGGCTGCTGGCGCGGCCCGACGATGCCGGCCAGCTCGGACAGCTTGACGGTGCCCTGCGCGGGCATCCCGATCCCCAGGTCGATAAGGCCCCAAGCGGTGTCGCCATCGGCGGGATCGAGCGCCGCCAGCAGCCAAGTCACATGCGCGTCGGGCGTGAACAGCCGCACCACGGGCACCGGGTCGATGGCCCGGCCAGCGGCACGGGCCTCGCCGTTGGCGAGCAGTTGCGCGCGCTCTGGGTC
>NZ_JAFKCW010000009.1 GCF_017254835.1 Algoriphagus aestuariicola | reverse complement strand
CTGCTTTGGATCTGAAGAAAACAGCCAGCCCGCATACCTACAGCCAGGTGGGCGAGCAGATCAGCTATACCCTTGAGATAGAGAACACGGGCAACGTGACCCTGACCAATGTGGTGGTCAATGATCCTTTGGCCAACTATACTTCCCCAAGCTTCACGTTGGTTCCCGGCCAGACCGAATCGGTATCCGGCATCCTCACCATTACCCAGGCAGACCTGGACAGAGGCTTTGTGGACAACGTGGCCACGGCGGTGGGCACGGATCCGAACAGCACGGTACTGACGGTGACTGCACCGGAGCGTATCACGGCAGGCCAGAGTCCATCGATCAGTCTGTCGAAGACTGCAGACAGACAGACCTACGACCAGGCCGGTGATGTGATCACCTATACACTGGAAGTGGAGAACACGGGCAACGTGACCCTGTACGGAGTGGTGGTGACCGATCCGATGCGCAACTTTACCTCTCCGACCCTGCCTGAACTGGCTCCCGGCCAGACGGCAAGTTATTCAGTCGGCTTGACGGTGACCCAGGCAGAAGTGGATGCAGGCGGTGTGATGAACACGTCGACAGCGACGGGAGTATCCCCGAACAGCGTGACCGTGACCGATACAGACGACGAGCTGGTACTGGCCAATGTGGCTCCGGCACTGGATCTGGTGAAGACAGCCAATCCTAGGGTCTTTGTGAATGCGGGCGAAGTGGTGACCTATACGTTTGAGGTGAGCAACGTGGGCAACGTGACCCTGACAGGGGTATTGCTGAGCGACCCGTTGATCCCGTACAACCAGAGCATCGGCACCATGGCTCCTGGCGACAGCCAGACCTTCACGGCGACTTATACGCTGACCCAGACAGACATAGACAACCGCATCCTGATCAACACGGCGGCGGTGACAGGCACTGCACCGGACAACAGTACGGCCACGGCAACAGACAGGGCTTTGATTGCCTCGCAGGACTTCGGTGCGATCGAAGTGGATAAGGTATCGCTGGATCAGGTATACAGTACGGTAGGGGAACCACTGGAATATGAGATTACGGTGACCAACATCGGTAACGTGACCCTCAACAACGTGGTGTTGACAGATGATCTGACCAGTCTGACCCAGAACATAGGCACGATGGCACCTGGAGCAAGTTCGGTTTACACGACCACTTACGTGGTCACCCAGCAGGACCTGGATTCAGGGCTGATCACAAATGAGGCCACGGCCACGGGAGTGGAAGCGACCCCTCAGGCCACCCCTGTGAGTGATAAGGACAATGCGGTTTCGGTAGCCAGAAGACAGCCGGGTATCAAATTGAACAAGCAGAGCAGTACAGCAAGCTATGCCCAGCCGGGGGATGTGATCGACTACACGTTGACGGTTACCAACATAGGCAATGTGACCCTGGACAATATTGTACTGGATGACCAGTTGACAGGAATTGTACAGCTTCCGCTGAACAGCCTTGCCCCGGGAGCATCTACCGTAATAGCGACCAGCTATACGGTTACCCAGACAGACCTTGACGCAGGCACCGTGGACAACACGGCCAGTGTGAGCGGGGAAGGTCCGGGAGGAAGAACCGTTGCCTCAAAAGACAGTGAATCCGTACCGGGCGTGCGTGCAGGCGGCATCCAGCTGATCAAGACAGCAACGCCGAAACTGTACATCCAGGCAGGCCAGGTGATCAACTATACCCTGGAAGTGACCAATACGGGCAACCTGACCCTGGACAATGTGACGGTGACCGATCCGTTGACGAACCTGAACCAGAACATAGGAACGCTGGATCCAGGGGCAGCGAGTACAATCACTACGAGCTACACGATCGTGCAGTCGGATGTGGATAACGGCACGGTGACCAACACGGCCACAGCCGAAGGTACGGATCCGTTCAACACGGCATTGAGCACGACGGACAGCGAAGTGGTGCGTGCAATCGGGGTGTCCCAGTTGAACCTGGCCAAGACCGCGAACCCGACGACGTATGACCAGGCAGGAGATGCGATCAGCTACACCCTGACGGTGACCAACAGCGGCAACCTGATCCTGAATGATGTGGTGATTGCAGACCCACTGACCAACCTGACCTACAATGTGGGCACGCTGGTACCGCAGCAGAGCGCAACGATAAATGAAACATATTCAGTAAGCCAGGCAGATGTCGATGCGGGATCGGTGGTGAACATCGCGACCGCAACGGCCAAAGACAGCCAGGGAGCAGACAAGCTGACCACAGCCACGGCGACGGTCACTGCAATTCAGACCCCAGGCATCAGTTTGACGAAAACAGCTAATCCGGCTACCTATTCACAATCAGGGGATCAGATCAGCTACAGCCTGGTGGTGACGAATACAGGCAACGTGACCCTGGACAATGTGTTGGTAA
>NZ_JAFKCW010000082.1 GCF_017254835.1 Algoriphagus aestuariicola | reverse complement strand
AGAGGTGGCCATTTCCCACCACGCTTAATTAGCTCGTCTTTGATACGCTCAAGAGACGCTTTCGCCTCACTACCGTCCGGGCTTCTATTAATCAGCCGTTGCAGTTGATTGCCCATCGTCCAACCCGAGTTGCCTCTTATATCACTATCGGCGCCTTTTTCTAATAGAAGAATGACGTGGTCATAGGAGTGATAATCTAAAGCATCGATGAGCAGCGTATCACCCAATGAATTTCTTATATTTATATCAGCGCCATGCTCCAACATGACCTCTAATGTCTCT
>NZ_JAFKCW010000081.1 GCF_017254835.1 Algoriphagus aestuariicola | reverse complement strand
AAAATAGAGCAACCGATCGGCTTTGTGACAGAAAGCGATTGACGCCATCCGGCCAATACGGTTTAATGCGCCCCGTTGCCCGGATAGCTCAGTCGGTAGAGCAGGGGATTGAAAATCCCCGTGTCCTTGGTTCGATTCCGAGTCCGGGCACCATATTTAGAAGAACCCGCCTATGGCGGGTTTTTCGCTTTCTGAGATACGGACTCTCCATCGAACTGCGTTCGATTATTCGGCCAAGGGCCTCACCCTACGGGCCAGCTCTAAAGCGCTGTTCAACGCGGC
>NZ_JAFKCW010000080.1 GCF_017254835.1 Algoriphagus aestuariicola | reverse complement strand
TATTTATACTTGACGTATAATGCCGTTAGCAGTGATTTATATTTCCCATCAAATTATATCATGGTCATAGGTATAATATATATTAATTATTAAACATTAATTTAATAATTTTAAATTATATTTATGAGTATGAAATTATTTTAAGGTTCTGGTGTCTATCGTATTGGAAGTTCTGTTGAATTTGACTGGTGTGCAGTAGGATGTCTTAGAGAATTAAGAAGACTTGGTAAAAAAACAATTATGGTTAACTGTAATCCAGAAACTGTTAGCACAGATTATGACA
>NZ_JAFKCW010000079.1 GCF_017254835.1 Algoriphagus aestuariicola | reverse complement strand
GCCGGCGCTGTAGCGCAACGCCTGGCTAACCGTGTCGGCCGACTGCACGTCCATTTGCTGGCGATTGACCACCGAGACAAATTGCGGCACGTCGACCAACGGTGACCGGGTTTTGGTCGCCACCGTCGCTTGCTGTGCGGCATAACCCTGCGGGGCATTGTCTGAGGAGGAACCCTCTGCGACCACCCAGATCGACTCTTCATCGGCCGCCAGGGTCAGGCAGGGCATCATGCCCAGCAACAACGGGCAAAGATAAGCCTTCCGCAGGCGAAATCCGTTGAAT
>NZ_JAFKCW010000078.1 GCF_017254835.1 Algoriphagus aestuariicola | reverse complement strand
CAAAGGTGCCCAGATTCAGCGCCAGGTTGCCGCCGAAGCGCCCCATGATCACGCAAAACAGCGACAGCGCACGGCGGCAGTCGATGCAGCTGTCGGCCAGCGCCCGCTCGGTAATGTCCTTCGGCTCCAGTTTCTCCGGCAGGCGGTTGTCTGCCTTGACGATGGCGCGATACAGGTTGACCAGGCCCGGCCCGGACAGCACGCGCTCGGCGGAAACGTGCCCCACTTCACCGCGCAGCACCTCCAGAATAATGTCTTCTTCTTCGCTGTTCGGTGCGAAATC
>NZ_JAFKCW010000077.1 GCF_017254835.1 Algoriphagus aestuariicola | reverse complement strand
AGGCGGACGTAGCGCTGGCGATCCAGGCCTATTGCCTGACGATCGCCGGCTGGGATCGCGTTTAATCAGTCAAGACGCAGAAAGCTGTCGGCATCGCGCCAGGCCGGGAAGGCGCTGCGGTAACTCTGCAGGGTTTCCAGCGACAGCTCGGCGTCCAGCCGCGAGGCTGCGCCGGGCTCGGCATCCGCCAGGATCTCGCCCTGCGGGCTGATGATCAGGCTGTCTCCGCTGTAGTTCAGGCCGTTCGGATCGTCGCCCACCCGGTTGCAGCCCGCCACATACA
>NZ_JAFKCW010000076.1 GCF_017254835.1 Algoriphagus aestuariicola | reverse complement strand
TAACCATTAACTGTTATATGAAAAAGTAAAATAACTGTCACTATTATAGGCACTGTACTCCGTGCTTAACTTAACGCCAAGCATTTCACATAAAAATGACAGCTATACTCAAGAGGTTAATTTATGTTCAACCCTAGGAGGCGCCATGCTGGGTCTTGATGCACTGGAACTTGCCAGAATACAGTTCGCCTTCACCGTGTCTTTCCATATCATTTTCCCCGCCATCACCATCGGTTTAGCCAGCTATCTGGCGGTGCTGGAAGGATTATGGTTGAAAACGCACA
>NZ_JAFKCW010000075.1 GCF_017254835.1 Algoriphagus aestuariicola | reverse complement strand
CCATCATTGTTATCATTTGCTCTTTCATGGCCTCCATGTCAGCCTTAATCCGCTCTTGCACCTCCTCTATTTCACCCATTACTCTAGTTCTAACATGCGTTCGGTAAGGACACCGTAAAGCACGTTCTTTCCTTTTGATAACAATGATTACAGTTTTGATTTCAAGGAAAGAATGCAATAAGCAATGCAACCAATGAAAAGCATGGATGTATGTGAATGATGCATTGTCGAAGTATTACAAATTTCACGCAGGACATAGGGTTGAATCAATTTTAGATTTTCATT
>NZ_JAFKCW010000074.1 GCF_017254835.1 Algoriphagus aestuariicola | reverse complement strand
AGATCGAATACGTCCACGCGGCGCAGGCGTCCGGCGCGAAGACGTCGAAGATCCTCTTTCGGCACGTCCTGCCGAACGTGGCCGCGCCGATCCTCGTCCAACTGGCCCTGAGCATGTCCGGCGCGGTGACCATGGAGGCGGCCCTCAGCTACCACGGCCTTGGAGCCGTCCCACCGACGCCGTCGCTCGGGTCGATGCTGAGCGAGAACCGGACGGCGATGGAACTGGCGCCGTGGACCGTGCTCTATCCGGGGATTGCGCTGGCGATCCTGGTGCTGTGCATCA
>NZ_JAFKCW010000008.1:0-3184 GCF_017254835.1 Algoriphagus aestuariicola | reverse complement strand
TCCAAGTTCATTGACATATTGAAGTAGAGATTGTAACAGAAGTACTAGCGATAGTACAAGTAGAAGTAAGTGATTAAGGGCGCACGGGGGATGCCTAGGCTCTCAGAGGCGAGGAAGGACGTGATAAGCTGCGAAAAGCCGCGGGGATCGGCCAATACGAGTTGATCCGCGGATATCCGAATGGGGCAACCCAACCAGCAATGGTTATCTCGAAAGAGAGGCGAACGTGGGGAACTGAAACATCTAAGTACCCATAGGAGGAGAAAATAACAATGATTCCGTAAGTAGTGGCGAGCGAACGCGGAGGAGCCCAAACCGTGCCTGTTACGGCAGGCACGGGGTTGTAGGACCTGCACAATCAATACCGACGCGACGGGAACGGCATGGGAAGGCCGACCGCAGGGGGTGAGAGTCCCGTACTGGAAGCGTGGGTAGCGAGGCGGGTATCCTGAGTAGGACGGGACCGGAGAAATCCCGTTTGAAACTGCCGGCACCATCCGGCAAGGCTAAATACTCCTGAGAGACCGATAGTGGACGAGTACCGTGAGGGAAAGGTGAAAAGTACTCCGAATAGGAGGGTGAAATAGAACCTGAAACCGTGCGCTTACAAGCGGTCGGAGCCACGCGATGTGGTGACGGCGTGCCTTTTGCATAATGAGCCTACGAGTTACTCCTCTCCGGCAAGGGTAAGGCATTCAGTGCCGCACCCGGAGCGAAAGCGAGTCTGAAAGGGCGGCTGAGTCGGAGGGGGTAGACGCGAAACTTAGTGATCTACCCATGGCCAGGTTGAAGGTTGGGTAAAACCAACTGGAGGACCGAACCGATAAGCGTTGAAAAGCTTCCGGATGAGCTGTGGGTAGGGGTGAAAGGCTAATCAAACTGAGAAATAGCTCGTACTCCCCGAAATGTTTTTAGGAACAGCGTCGGGAATTGTATGTTGGAGGTAGAGCTACCGATAGGACTAGGGGGAGTCACATCCTACCAAATCCTGACGAACTCCGAATGCCAATATACAGAACCGGCAGTGAGGGCTGGGGTGCTAAGGTCCCAGTCCGAGAGGGAAAGAACCCAGACCTTCCGCTAAGGTCCCCAAATCCAGGTTAAGTTGAACAAAGGTGGTCCAGTTGCAGAGACAGCCAGGAGGTTAGCTTGGAAGCAGCTATTCCTTTAAAGAGTGCGTAACAGCTCACTGGTCGAGCGACAGGGCGTCGATAATAATCGGGCATCAAACCTGGTACCGAAGCGAAGGATTCGCAGCGATGCGAGTGGTAGGGGAGCATTCCAACGGCGGCGAAGGTATCCCGTAAGGGGTGCTGGAGCTTTTGGAAAAGCAAATGTAGGCATAAGTAACGATAAGGCGGGCGAGAAACCCGCCCACCGTAAGACCCAGGTTTCCTGATCAACGTTAATCGGATCAGGGTTAGTCGGGGCCTAAGGCGAACCCGAGAGGGGTAGTCGATGGACAATGGGTTAATATTCCCATACCATCCATACAGGCAATGGAGTGACGGAGTGATGAAAGATCCGCCCGGTGACGGAATACCGGGTTAAAGGCAGTAGGTATTGGGCCCGTAGTCAAATGCGCGGGCTTAGCCGAAGCTGACAGTACCGAGCGTCTTCGGACAATCGGATAGTGATCCTAAGGGCTTCCAAGAAAAACTTCTAGCGCTAAGCGTATGGGTGCCCGTACCGCAAACCGACACAGGTGGTCGAGGAGAGAATCCTAAGGTGCTCGAGTGAATCATGGCTAAGGAACTCGGCAAAATGGCCCTGTAACTTCGGGAGAAGGGGCGCTGGCAGCGATGTCAGCCGCAGTGAAGAGGCCCAGGCGACTGTTTAACAAAAACACATGGCTTTGCAAAGTTTCAAGACTAGGTATAAGGCCTGACACCTGCCCGGTGCTGGAAGGTTAAGAGGGGATGTTAGCGCAAGCGACGCATTGAATCGAAGCCCCAGTAAACGGCGGCCGTAACTATAACGGTCCTAAGGTAGCGAAATTCCTTGTCGGGTAAGTTCCGACCTGCACGAATGGTGTAACGATCTGGGCGCTGTCTCAGCCATGAGCTCGGTGAAATTGTAGTCGCGGTGAAGATGCCGCGTACCCGCAACGGGACGGAAAGACCCCATGCACCTTTACTGCAGCTTAGCATTGGCACTGGACAAATGATGTGTAGGATAGGTGGGAGGCTGTGAAGCGGGTTCGCCAGGATCCGTGGAGCCACCGTTGAAATACCACCCTTTGTTTGTTTGGTGTCTAACCCGCGTGGCGGGGACATTGCTTGGTGGGTAGTTTGACTGGGGTGGTCGCCTCCAAAAGGATAACGGAGGCTTCCAAAGGTTCCCTCAGTACGCTTGGTAACCGTACGTGGAGTGCAATAGCATAAGGGGGCTTGACTGTAAGGCCGACAAGCCGAGCAGGGTGGAAACACGGGTATAGTGATCCGGCGGTTCTGAATGGAAGGGCCGTCGCTCAAAGGATAAAAGGTACGCTGGGGATAACAGGCTGATCTCCCCCAAGAGCTCATATCGACGGGGAGGTTTGGCACCTCGATGTCGGCTCGTCACATCCTGGGGCTGGAGAAGGTCCCAAGGGTTCGGCTGTTCGCCGATTAAAGTGGCACGCGAGCTGGGTTCAGAACGTCGTGAGACAGTTCGGTCCCTATCTGTTGCGGGCGTGGGAAGTTTGCGAGGACCTGACCTTAGTACGAGAGGACCGGGTTGGACTGACCGCTGGTGTACCGGTTGTGGTGCCAACTGCACTGCCGGGTAGCTACGTCGGGAAGAGATAAGCGCTGAAAGCATCTAAGTGCGAAACTCCCCTCAAGATGAGACTTCCATATAGGGCCGTCAGAGACGATGACGTCGATAGGCTGCAGGTGTAAAGGCAGCGATGCCATAGCCGAGCAGTACTAATTGCCCGAAAGCTTACGCTACCCTTGTTACAATCTCTACCGATATGTGTTGAAAAGGCCGGAAGTCGGAAGACCGAAGACCGAAGAACAAAAATATTAGATACAGCAAAAGGGGTAGACTGGATACGGTTTACTGCCCACTGTATACTTACAATTTAGGCGGCCTAGCGCAGGGGTCCCACCTCTTCCCATCCCGAACAGAGAAGTTAAGCCCTGCAGCGCCGATGGTACTGGGGTTACACCCGGGAGAGTAGGTCGCCGCCACATTATTC
>NZ_JAFKCW010000073.1 GCF_017254835.1 Algoriphagus aestuariicola | reverse complement strand
CAAGGCTGGTGGTGACCGGCGAACGCCATTACACCACCAACGATGATATTCGTCAGGCGATCCTGGCGCTGGGCGCGCCCGGCACCTTTATGACGCAGGATGTGGACGTTATCCAGCAGCAGATCGAACGTCTGCCGTGGATCAAGCAGGCCAGCGTGCGCAAACAATGGCCGGATGAGCTGAAGATCCATCTGGTGGAGTATGTCCCGGTGGCGCGCTGGAACGATTTGCACATGGTGGACGCCGAGGGCAAAGCGTTCAGCGTGCCGGCGGAGCGGGCGGGCA
>NZ_JAFKCW010000072.1 GCF_017254835.1 Algoriphagus aestuariicola | reverse complement strand
GGTTCGCTGCGTCCGTTGACGCAGCTGTGGCGCCAGCAGCAGATGCTGCAGATCACGCTGTTCGATGAGAAAGCGCGTTATCAGCATCTGCAGGAGAGCAGCGACAGCCAGATCGATTCGCTGCGCCAGAATCAGGCGCGCCTGCAGTCGCAGCTGCAGGACACCTCGCGCAAGCTGGAAAACCTGACCGATATCGAACGCCAGCTCTCATCGCGCAAGCAGCTGCAAGGGGAAATCCCGGAAAACGGCGCGGGCTCGCAAAAGGGCGAAGCCGCCGGTAAAAGCG
>NZ_JAFKCW010000071.1 GCF_017254835.1 Algoriphagus aestuariicola | reverse complement strand
CGCCCTTCGTCCTCCCAGCGCTTGAGCACGGCCGACAGCAGGTACAGCTCGGCCAGGATGTCGCCCAGCCGCGCCGAGATCATCTCGCGGCGCTTGAGGCCGCCGCCCAGCCGCGCCAGCGTGGCGTCGGCCAGCAGCGCGAAGCCGGCCGCATAGCGGCCCAGCCGGCGGTAATGGCCGGCGGTGGGGCCGGACACCGGCGACGGCGCCAGCACGCCGCCGGTCCAGGCGCGGCCGATGGCGCGCAGCGTGTTCATGCCGGTATGGCGCAGGTGGCGCCAGAACA
>NZ_JAFKCW010000070.1 GCF_017254835.1 Algoriphagus aestuariicola | reverse complement strand
GAGGGCATCGTCGGGAACAATTTCTCGTCTTACGTGCGCGATTACGACTTTAGCGTCTTGCTGCCGGCGCACAATAAAAACACGGCGGAATTTACCATTCCGGATGATTTCGGCGATTTGCACGGCAATATCTTTAAGCACTTCGTCAATTCAAACGAATACCATGAAAATTTCAGCAAACCGCCGGTGATCTGCCTCAGCGTGTCCAGCAAAGACACCTACCATCGGACGGGCAATCAACACCCGGTCTTGGGCGACGAGTATCGGCAAGACGGCGCTTCATTGAC
>NZ_JAFKCW010000069.1 GCF_017254835.1 Algoriphagus aestuariicola | reverse complement strand
TTTTCACCGTTGGTCACGCTGAAGGCGCGCAGGTAGTTGTCCGCGGTGGCGCCGATGAAGAACACGTTACCGGCGGTGGTCACCGGGCCGCCCAGCATCGGCATGCCCATTTTGAACGGCAGCGGCAACGGTGAGCTGTCGCGCACGGTGCCGATGCGTTTTTTCCACACGATGTCGTTGGTTTTCAGATCCACGGCGGAAATGTAACCCCAGGCCGGCTGTTTGCACGGCAGGCCGAACGGCGACAGGAACGGGTTCAGGGTGACGCCGAACGGCACGCCATACTG
>NZ_JAFKCW010000068.1 GCF_017254835.1 Algoriphagus aestuariicola | reverse complement strand
ATCTGATCATCATCGTGCCGCTGCTGATCGTCGGTCTTTGGCTGTGGGGGCCGCAAAGCCAGCTGGTTTCGCAACGCCAGGTGGTAGCGAAAACCACTATCGCGCTGCTGTTCGCCATGCTTGCCGCTTCCGCTATTGGCGCGCTGCTGCCGCATGAGCGCCCGTTCGTCGCCGGCGTTGGTTATACCTTCCTGCCACACGCGCCGGACAGCTCGTTCCCGAGCGATCACGGCACCGCCATCTTTACCTTCGCGCTGGCGTTCCTGTTCTGGCACCGCGTTTGGTCC
>NZ_JAFKCW010000067.1 GCF_017254835.1 Algoriphagus aestuariicola | reverse complement strand
CTTCTCTTCGCCAGTCTGCCAGTGGATCTGGCGCAGCAGCGTCAGGCCGGCATTGCGCTCTTCGACCACCAACCAATCACGGAACAGGCTGAAGCCCTCCAGCATCACGTCGGCACGCGGGGCGATCAGCGTCTGCCACTGCGCTTCGTCCGCCTGCTCGCTCTGGTACAGGCCGAAGTTCTTGCCGTCCTTGTTGGAGCGGATATAGAAATGCTGGTGATAGTGATCGATGGCGTACTCGTGATCCTTGCGCCGCGGCACGAACAGCTGCGGCTTGGCATCCGCCC
>NZ_JAFKCW010000066.1 GCF_017254835.1 Algoriphagus aestuariicola | reverse complement strand
TCCAACAGCAAAATATCGCGTTGTTCCGCCACCGCCAGCAACAGGGCCAGACGTTTGCGCTGCCCCTGCGACAGTTGCGGGTTGGTCACTCTGGCGCCGTCGAACTGCAATTTGCTTTTCATATTCAACCGTTCAAGCCAATGCGCGACCAGCGCCGCATCAGGTTCGCCGCCTTCCGGTCCTTGTAAACGATCGAACTGATGAAAATCGGTGAAAATCGCTGAAAACAGCCGGCGATAGTCCGGCATATCCGCCGCGGTCTGTGCGACACCATCCAGAACGATGTGC
>NZ_JAFKCW010000065.1 GCF_017254835.1 Algoriphagus aestuariicola | reverse complement strand
AGATGATGACATGTAAACCTGTTAAAGCCAGGGCCTGAGCCGCCCGTAACATCCCTTTATTTGCGATACTTGTCAAACCTTGCGCGGTCATCTGCCATGAATGCAAGCTTGTTCCGATGACGGCGGTTGCAGAACTAAGTTGCGCGGTCGGCACGACCCAGCTCACATCCCCCACATCAGTAGAGCCCATCAAGATTTCGTCAGAGGGTTGATAAGGAGAAATCGTATCTGCTAGGTACTTTCCGGTGAACTCCTTACCATCCCCTTGATAACCAAAACCCTTCATGG
>NZ_JAFKCW010000007.1 GCF_017254835.1 Algoriphagus aestuariicola | reverse complement strand
TACTTACAATTTAGGCGGCCTAGCGCAGGGGTCCCACCTCTTCCCATCCCGAACAGAGAAGTTAAGCCCTGCAGCGCCGATGGTACTGGGGTTACACCCGGGAGAGTAGGTCGCCGCCACATTATTCAAGCCAGCTCATCGAGCTGGTTTTTTTCGTTTCCTGACACCGGATCTTTTTAGCAAGGAGATTTCTGTTCAGTTCGTACTATCGGAAACGTGTCTTGTCTTCTGGATTAAGTCAGTTGCTCCAAATTCCAATATTTGGAAGTCACTGCATAGCTCCAATTTTTCAAATATCTTGACATTAAAAAGGCAGGCAGTTTTTTCCATACATTGATTTTTGATCATATCCCAAATTGGCCCAAATGATGGTGGAAATGTTTCCTATGAAATCTTTCCCACTCACCATGATTCAGTTTTCCAAATCGTGGGTGAATTGTAAGATCGTCTTTGAATTCATTAAAATGCTTGTTGAATTGATCAATACTTTTAAGCAATTCTGATTTGGCCGTTTCCATGTCAGCGTACCTGAGGTCTAAGAGATTTTCCCCAATACCAGGTGCTTTTATTCCTTTTGGGAAATCAATTTCCGAATAGATCAAAATTTGTTTTTGGGCAAGCTGCTTTTCAGTTGGTTCAAAATCGGGAATTTTTATCCTCCCATAGGATATTTTAACCGTAAGCGCCAGGTGCTCTAACATGTGCTGTGGCGTCATTATTCCAAATTTAGCCACACTATCTTTGGTTAGCCGGGCAATTCTCAATTCAATTGAATTTTTATCCATCGTCTTAGATTTTAATGACAAAAAAAAGCGTTTGAAACTATCAAACGCCTTTTATCCATTTTACGAACTCTAGATTTTAGCTTCCACACATTTCGCAGCCCTCGGGATCGTCCAAAGAGCAGGAGATGGCGTCTTGCTTTTGTGTCTTGGACTGTTCGGCTTCCACAGTCTTTTCAGGCTTGGTTTCTAGGGAAGCTTTGTCTAGCGTAAATTTGATGGCTGCCGTAGCGGCTTGTGATCTCAGATAGTACATACCGGTTTTCAGGCCTTTTTTCCAGGCATAAAAATGCATTGAGGTCAATTTGCCGAAGTTTGGATCCTGCATGAAGATGTTCATGCTTTGGGATTGGCAGATATAAGCTCCACGATCTGCAGCCATATCTATGATGACTTTTTGGGAGATTTCCCACACAGTCTTATAGATGTCTTTGATGTTTTGAGGTATACCTGGGACATTCTGAACCGAGCCATTGGTAGAGATAAGCCTGTTTCTCATGGTGTCATTCCACATACCCAGATTGATTAGATCTTTCATCAAGTGTTTGTTTACCATGATGAATTCACCGGAAAGTGTTCTTCGAGTGTATAGGTTGGAAGTGTAAGGCTCAAAGCACTCGTTGTTCCCCAGAATTTGCGAAGTCGATGCAGTGGGCATTGGAGCTACTAGCAGAGAATTCCTCATTCCGTACTTTTTCACTTTCTCTTTTAGTGCATCCCAGTTCCATCTTCCTGACTTGGGCGTAACGCCCCACATGTCAAATTGCAAGATACCTTTGGATGCTGGACAACCTTCATAGGTCTCGTAGGTCCCTTGTGTTTTGGCCAACTCCATAGATGTCTCCACCGCGGCATAATAGATCGTCTCGAAGATATCCTCATTCAATCCTCTGGCTTCTACTGAGTCGAATGGCATTCTAAGCATAATAAAGGCATCTGCGAGTCCTTGAATCCCCAATCCAATTGGACGGTGTCTAAAGTTGGATCGGCGGGCCTCCTCTACAGGATAGTAGTTGATGTCTATTACCTTGTTCAGGTTGCGCGTTGCCACCTTAGTGATTTCGTATAGCTTGCTATGGTCAAACATCGGCTTACCATCTGGTCCGCTAGTTACAAACTTTGGAATGGCAATAGATGCGAGGTTACACACTGCTACTTCGTCCGGCGCGGTGTATTCGATGATTTCTGTGCAAAGGTTAGACGACTTGATCGTACCCAGATTCTTTTGGTTGGATTTGCCGTTAGCAGAATCCTTGTAAAGCATATAAGGGGTACCTGTCTCGATTTGGGATTCTAGAATTTCAAACCAAAGTTCTTGAGCTTTTACGGTTTCCCTTGCCCTTCCCTCACGCTCGTATTTTTCAAATAACCTTTCAAATTCCTCACCATGGCAGTCAGACAGCCCCGGCGCTTCGTTTGGACAGAAAAGGGGCCAGTCTTCGTTTTGCTCCACCCGCTTCATGAAAAGATCCGGGATCCAAAGGGCATAGAACAAATCTCTAGCGCGCATCTCCTCTTTGCCGTGGTTTCTCTTCAGTTCCAGGAAATCCTTGATATCAGCGTGCCATGGTTCAAGGTAAATGGCAAATGACCCTTTTCTTTTTCCTCCGCCTTGGTCCACATAGCGAGCGGTCATGTCAAAGTTCCTCAGCATAGGCACGATACCATTGGAGACTCCGTTGGTTCCTTTGATGTAGCTACCTTTGGCTCTGACATGATGAATTGAGAGCCCGATTCCGCCTGCAGATTGGGAGATTTTCGCACATTGTTTTAATGTGTCATAGATCCCGTCGATGCTGTCGTCTTTCATCGTCAACAGGAAGCAGGAAGACAGCTGCGGTTTTGGAGTGCCGGCATTGAATAGCGTAGGAGTAGCGTGCGTGAACCAACGTTCTGAAAGCAGGTTATAGGTTTCGATTGCTGCGTCCATATCTTCTCGGTGGATTCCTACGGCCACACGCATGAGCATGTGCTGGGGGCGTTCCACCACCTTGCCATCCAGGCGGATCAGGTAGCTTTTTTCAAGGGTTTTATACCCAAAGTAGTCGTAGCCGAAATCACGTCTGTAGTCCACCGCCTCGTCCAAGCGGGCTGCGTTCTTTTTGATGATGCCGTACACCTCAGTGTCGATCAGCTGGGCGTTTTCGCCGGTTTTTGGATTGACGTAGGTGTACAATCTTTTCATGGTGTTTGAAAAAGACTGGCTGGTGGTTTTATGGAGGTTGGATATCGCAATCCTTGCAGCTAGGATGGCATAGTCTGGATGTCTCACCGTAAGTGAGGCACAGACTTCCGCTGCGAGATTGTCCAGTTCAGAGGTAGTGACTCCGTCATAAAGACCGTCAATCACCTTCTTTGCCACCTCTATGGGCTGGATAAACTTAGGATCCAATTCATAGCAGAGGTTTTCGATCCTTGCGGTGATCTTGTCAAATCTTACAGATTCTCTTCTTCCGTCGCGTTTGATTACAAGCATGTTCGGCTGATTTTTGGATAGGTGGAAAGAAATTGGTTAAAAGTCTTCTTCGATGGAAAATCTGGAAGAAGATTCACTCGCCTCGGTAGATTTCATTACCCCGGCTTTTTGATAGTCTCCGACTCGCTTTTCAAAGAAGTTGGTCTTGCCTTGCAGGGAGATCATGTCCATGAAGTCAAATGGATTGGTGCTGTTCCAGACTTTATCGCAGCCCAATTCCATCAATAATCGGTCAGCTACAAATTCAATATACTGGCACATCAAGTCCGAGTTCATACCGATCAGCCTTACAGGCAGAGCGTCGGTTACAAATTCCTTTTCGATTGCCACCGCATCCATGATGATCTCACGAACGGTTTCTTTTGGCAGCGGATTGACCACGTGTTTAGTATAGAGATGGCATGCAAAGTCGCAGTGCAAGCCTTCATCTCTGGAAATTAATTCGTTTGAGAAAGTGAGGCCGGGCATCAAGCCCCGTTTCTTCAACCAAAAAATGGAACAAAAAGATCCTGAGAAGAAAATCCCCTCCACAGCGGCAAACGCGATCAGCCTTTCTTGGAAATTTCCGTTGTCGATCCAGCGGAGTGCCCATTCTGCCTTTCTTTTGACACAGTCTATGTGTTCGATGGCATTGAGAAGCCGATCTCTTTCTGCGGAATCCTTGATATACGTATCGATCAGAAGGGAATAGGTTTCAGAATGGATGTTTTCCATCGCAATCTGGAATCCGTAGAAAAACTTGGCCTCGGTGTACTGGACCTCGGAAACAAAGTGCTCGGCCAGGTTTTCGTTGACAATACCATCACTTGCCGCAAAGAAAGCCAATACATGGGAAATGAAGTGTCTTTCCCCATCGTTCAAATTTTTCCAGTCCGTCATATCTTGGCCTAGGTCGATTTCCTCCGCGGTCCAAAAACTCGCCTCGGCTTTCTTGTAGTATTGCCAGATGTCGTTATGCTGGATTGGGAAAAGCACGAAACGGCCACTGTTTTCTTCTAAAATTGGTTCTTGCTGCATCTTACTCTGAATTATATTGAAGTTCTTAAAATGGTTTTGAGGCGGTAAATCATGTCCTCATTCTGGTCCGGTGATGGCAAAGGCTGCCTTTTTAGAACAGCCTTTGAACAAATATGTAAAGCAAAAAGGGAAAAAAAAACGGGAATGCCGCCGTTTCAGCTATTTTTTGAACAGAAGTCGAAAAACGGTTAGTGTCCTATAAATCAGGAATAAATATTCGTTGAGGTAAATCATAAAATTAATCATTTTGCCCATTTATGGGCTTTTTAATAATTTTCAACATTTTAAAAAAAGTTTTCCACAACTCAAATCGATCAAAAAATTGACCGGTAGTCATTAAAATATCAGCGGAGCCGAGTAAATTCTTTGACTGAATCCCAGCTCTTTAGCTCTCGTGCTTTGCAAAAGGCTAAGTTTACATTTCTAAGATTCACGGATTCTATTAAGGCAAATTCGACGTGGGTTAGAGGAGATCCCGCAAAACCCAAAGGTACGCGACAGCTTCCTTTTTGGATTTTGGCAGAATGTTTTTTTGTTCAAAATCACTTTCTTATATTTGCACTCCGATTTCTACAAAGAATCCAAGAATCATGTACGCAATTGTAAACATCGCAGGTAAGCAGTTCAAAGTAACAAAAGATCAGTACGTCTATGCTCCCAAGCTGGACGGTGACGCTGGCGCTTCCGTGGAATTTGACCAGGTCTTGTTGGCAGAAGCCGACGGCACTGTGTCTGTAGGTGCTCCTATCGTATCAGGAGCCAAGGTATCTGGGAAAATCCTAGATCATGTAAAAGGTGACAAGGTGATTGTCTTCAAAAAGAAGCGCCGTAAGGGCTACAAGAAGAAGAATGGTCACAGACAAGACTTCACCAAAGTTCTCATCGAAAATATTACATTCTAAGTTTTCCCTCTGGGAAGACGTAAACTGATATAACCATGGCACACAAAAAAGGTGTAGGTAGTTCCAAAAACGGTAGAGAGTCACATTCCAAAAGATTGGGCGTGAAGAAATTCGGTGGTGAGGTGGTCATTGCCGGTAACATCATCGTAAGACAAAGAGGTACAAAGCATCACGCTGGCCTTAATGTTGGAGTTGGTAAAGATCATACATTGTTCGCTTTGTCGAATGGTGTTGTGACTTTCAAGACCAAAGCTGACGGCAAGTCCTATGTAAGCGTTTTGCCTGCTGAGGCATAAGCCTACCTACTTAAGAAAATCAAGCCTCTTCCCTGTGAAGAGGCTTTTTTTTGCCCAAATCTTATTGCTATACCATTTGGACTCATTTCTTCAGAAAAAGATGCTTTCGGCATTGGTAATTTCTTAGACTCTTTCTTACCATCATTTCGGATGATTGGGATGCGTTCGCCCTAATTAAGGACTATAAATACAAGTGCGGTTTGCTTAGAACAACCTGAAATCCCTGATCTGCTCTATAAAAGTACCCGCGCTGGAGGGAGATAGAACAAGGATGAAAATAATCCCAAAGATGGCACCATAGAGGTGGGCGTCATGGTTGATGTTGTCACCGCCCTTCTTACCCTGTGCATAGGAATAGATCAGAAAAAGTACGCCGAGAATGAATCCCGGGAGGCAGATGATCCCAAACAGACAGATATCCGAAAGGGGCATGATCACAATGCTGGCAAAAACTGCGGCCGCAGTACCGCCAGATGCGCCTAGTGCCCGATAGTGGCTGTCGTCTTGATGCTTTTTATAAGTTGGTATATCTGAGATAACGATTCCCAAAAGATAAAACCCTACGAAAAATAGTCCGCCAAGTGCTTCCCCAAAGGTATAGCCTAAAAACATCTCCACGACTCTTCCAAAGAAGTAGAACGTAAACATGTTGAAGAGCAGGTGGATGTAGTCTTTGTGGATAAAGCCGGAGAGGATAAATCTGTCCCATTGCCCGCGCTTTTTGATCCGATAGGGCATAAACATCCATCGATCCATCATCTCGTGGCGATTGAAAGCCACGATGCTCGTGATCGCTGTGATCCCAATCAAAGCAGTAGTCAGCGAAAATTCCATGGTCTATTTCTCTCTGTGAATCAGATCGTGGGTGATAGCTCGTAAAGCATTTAGATGGTTTTGGTCTGCGCAATGGATGCCGTCCAATTGTTCAAATGCGGTTTTAAAATAATCCTCCATTTTTCCCTCAGTCAGCGACCTAATACCAAGTTTGATGTAAAGTGCCCGGACGGCTCTTACTTTTTCCATCTTGTCAAACTCCCGTTGGGAGAGCCAAAAATTCAGTTCCTCAGCATCCTTTCCCTTTGCCAACTCCAGTGCCTTGATCAGCAGAAAGGTTTTTTTGTTGGAGATGATGTCTCCGCCAACCTGCTTGCCGAATTTTGCCTGATCCGCAAAGACATCCAGAAGATCGTCCTTGAGCTGGAAGCCCACACCGATATTGACACCAAAATCGTAAAGCTTCCTTGCGTCATCCTTTTTTGCCCCAGCAAGAACGGCCCCTAGCTGCAGAGCATAACCCAAGAGAACTGCTGTCTTCAATCGGATCATCTTGAGGTATTCTTCCTCGCTTACGGTTCCGTATTTCTCAAAGTTCATGTCAAACTGCTGCCCTTCGCAGACTTCTGCGGCAGTTTTGTTGAACAGGCCGATGACCTCAGGAAGAAGCGCAGGGTCCGTGCCAAGGAGCAGGTCGTATGCTCTGACCAACATGACGTCACCGGAAAGAATAGCCGTGTTGGCATTCCATTTCTCGTGCACCGTCGCCTTGCCTCGTCTCAGGGGAGCCTGATCCATGATGTCGTCATGCATCAGCGTGAAATTGTGAAAGACCTCAACTGCGCAGGCTTGATCGAGAATTTCTTCAGGTTTTTTCCCGCAAAGTCCGTAAGCCAAAAGGGTGAGAAGTGGTCTGATTCTTTTGCCTCCCAAGCTCAAGATATAGCTGATCGGGTCGTAAAGTTCAGAAGGGGATTGTCCAAAACTGTGGGAGGTAATATGATCCTCGAGCTTAACTAAAAGCGCGTGAGCGAGGCTTTTTTCTGTCATTGTCTGCAAATTCCAAATCGATTGTTCGTCGGTCTATGTCTGTATTCACCACACGGACCATCACCTTGTCGCCCAAAGTGATCATTTTTTTACTTTTGCTGCCTATGAGTCGCATGTTTCTTTCGTCCAGCTCATAGTAGTCGTCATCCATGTCTTGCACTCGAATCATTCCCTCGCACTTGGTCTCGGTGATTTCCACAAATACTCCCCATTCGGTCACGCCGCTGACGATGCCTTCGTAGTCTTTCTGCTCTGCGAGTGCCATGTATTCGACTTGCTTGTATTTGATGGAGGCGCGTTCGGCGTCTGCAGCACGTTTTTCCCGCTCGGACGAATGCAGGCATTTTTGCTCCCATGGCTCCGCATCGGGTGATTTGCCTCCGTCAAGATAGTGCTCCAATAGGCGGTGTACCATCATGTCGGGGTAGCGCCGAATCGGGGAGGTGAAGTGGGTATAGTGTGCGAAAGCCAACCCAAAATGTCCCTTGGGCTCGGTGGTGTACTTTGCCTTGGCCATGCTGCGTATAGCGAGCTGTTCCAGGACATTTTGCTCTGGCTTACCCTGGATTTCGTCCATGAGTTTGTTAAGCGCAGCGGAGATTTTTTGGACATTGGTGACCTCTACTTGGTGTCCAAAGCGCTTTGCAAAGCCAGAGAAGGTCTCCAGCCTGTCCAGGTCCGGGCTGTCGTGTGTTCTATAGACAAAGGTATCCGTCCCGTTGTTTTTCTTGTAGATGAATTCTGCCACATACTTGTTGGCCAAGAGCATGAATTCTTCGATGAGCTTGTGGATGTCTTTGCGCTCTTTGACAAAAAGCCCCAATGGCTTTCCTGCCTCGTCCAGTTTGAATTTGACTTCGACTGTTTCGAAGTTGACCGCACCATGATCAAAGCGCTTCTTGCGGATTTTTTTGGCTATCTCATTGAGAAGTGTCAGTTCTTGGAAAAAGTCACCGGATTGCGTATCGATGCATTCCTGCGCTTCCTCATAGGCATATCTTCGATCGGAATGGATCACGGTTCGGCCTATCCAGTGCTTTACCACATGCCCGCTTCTATCCATCTCAAAGACGCAAGCGAAGGTCAGCTTATCCTCCTTCGGCCGCAACGAACACAGACCGTTACTCAATCGCTCGGGCAGCATCGGGATCGTGCGGTCTACCAAGTAGACGGATGTCGCGCGGTTGTAGGCCTCTTTTTCCAAAGCCGTCTTGGGTTTTACATAATGTGTGACGTCCGCGATGTGCACACCTACTTCGATATTGCCGTTTTCCAACTCTCGATAGGAAATGGCATCATCAAAGTCTTTTGCATCAGCCGGGTCTATCGTAAAGGTTAGCACATCCCTAAAATCCTTTCTCGCCTTTATTTCCTTCGCCGTAATCTTGTCGGAGATGGCATTGGCTTCTGCGTCGGGCTCCTGTGGATATTCGAAGGGCAAACCAAATTCGGCCATGATCGAATGGATCTCCACTTCATGTAGGCCAGCTTTGCCTAATACGCGAATTACTTCGCCGGTCGGGTTTTTGTCACCCTCTCGCCACTCGGTGAGCTTGACCACTACTTTTTCGTTGTGCTCGGCACCCTTGAGGTCTCCCCGATGCACGAAGATATCCTTGTGCATCTTCTTGAAATCCGGTACGATGAAGGCGAAACGAGGGGAAATCTCTACCCGGCCGACGAATTCATCCCTGCTCCGTTCGAGGATTTCAAGCACCCTACCTTCCGTCCTGCCTGTTTTGCCTTTTAATGGGAAAACCATCACCCGGACTTTGTCGCCATCAAGAGCTTGCTTGAGATCGGCTTCTTTGACCAGGATATCGCCGCCCGTTGCATTCGGATCATCCTGGATGATGAAGGCAAACCGGGGATTCACGTAGTCGACCGTGCCTGTTACGAAATCCGGATCTTTGGTGGAGCTGAAGTAGTTCCTGGAATTGCGGGACACCGCGCCTGACTCCACCAGCTTGTAGAGGACTGGTTCGACTCCCCCCTTGTTGAGTGAGTCTCGGATCTCCAAGCGCTTGATGATTTGCTTCGAATTGAATTCCTCCCCGTAATGTGCGTCCAGAAACTGGAGGATTCTTCTGGCCAAGTTGGCTGCATCGTTGGACGGACCGCCTTTTTTATGTTTTGAGTTTTTTCTGTCTGGTTTTCTTCCCATGATGTGGGTGACTTTTTTCTAAGGTAAAAAGATTTGTATGCCTTAGACATTAATCTTTGTGATCTTTTTTTGTTTCTTGTGGCTGGCCCACTTCTATCACGAGCTCGTCCAGCTGTGGGTGCATAGCCATATAGATGCGGGCAGTGACCTCCACATCGCGAAGGCAATATTTTTTGATTTTTTCAAGGTTGTTTTCGAGATAAAATGCGCTGTTGACCTGGCTGCCATCGATGCCCTCTTTTGAAGTAGGAATTCCAAAAACTGCCGCCAAAAGTTCTAGACGGGTATAGTGCTTGTAGTCGCCGAATTTCCACATTTCCATCGTGTCCAGATGGCGAACTTCCCAAGGTCTTTTCCCTGAAATCTGAAGTGGCTCGGGCAGCGATATTCCCTGAATCAGCATCCTCCTGCAAAGGTAGGGGAAATCAAATTCCTTTCCATTATGTGCGCAAAGCACCCACTTTTTCTTTTCTAGCAAAGCCTTCAATCCCAAAAGAAGTTCCCGTTCTTCCGGATCCGCAAAAACCTTCGACCTGAAAATGATCTTTTTGTCTTTCTTCTTTGACTGGAAAAAGCCTACGCCCACGCAGATTACCTGCCCAAATTCGGCATGGATTCCCGCGCGATCAAAATACAGTGATCCTGGGGCCTCTGTTGGCTTTTCCAAGTGGATTAGTCGTTCTTTTTTGATCCACTCGTCTTGCAGTCTGGGATCCAAGTCATCAAATTTCCCGGTCAGTGAGGCGGTTTCTATGTCTAAAAACAGGATTTCTCCCAATTGGTCTAAAAAATCAGCCATATGCTCGTGGTTTAACTGTGCAATATACCCTCCAATCTCAGTTCAGGAATCACACTAAGGTGTTCGGGGTCAAAACTGCCTGGAGTAAAGATAAACTTTTTGTCAAAAATCTGATCCAGAATGTAGTAGCTTACCCAGAATTCGTTAGTCAAAGCGAACACGCTAGGGTCGATCGGTTCTATCTTTGCTATGGCCTGTGCGCCGACTTCCTGTATCATGTGGCGAAGCGTAGAGGTTTGTCGTTTTTCCCCGTTGAGTAGGCCATAACCTCTGGAGGTGACCATCACGGTACTCAGCTCGATCAGATTCATATTGATGAGGTAGACCGCCCACTCAGCTCCTTTGTCAGTCTGGTTTTTGGCGATGGCCAGTTTTACTCCCGTCACTGGGGAGAAGTCTATGTCTTTTTTCATAGTTTATTTTAGGGATTTACCAGATCTGTCGAGAAGGCGACGTATGGGTGTGCCTGACGAGCGTTCTGGATGCTATTCTATTAGATCTGTGTCATCTGGAACAAGTCAACCAGATGTTTACGCACCCTGTCCTTTGCTTCCTTTTCGTCTATAGGTCTTCCGAGCTCCAGATGAAGGGATGTTACGGCCTTGTCGTCGATGCCGCAGGGGATGATGTGGCCAAAGTAGCTCAGATCCACATTGAGATTGAAGGCAAAGCCATGCATGGTCACCCAGCGGCTGGACTTGACTCCCATGGCACAGATTTTTCGTGGGTTTTTCTGCTCCGAATGGTCTATCCAGACGCCAGTGAGACCTTCGATCCGTCCCGCTTCAATTCCATAATCCGCCAAAGTAAGAATAATCGCCTCCTCCAGATATCTCAGATACCGATGGATGTCGGTGAAGAAATTGTCCAAGTCCAAGATCGGATAACCAACGAGCTGGCCAGGTCCGTGGTAGGTGATGTCGCCTCCACGATTGATCTTGTAGTAGCTCGCCATGTGGCTTTTCAACCCGTCTTCATTCAGCAGAAGGTTTTCCGGCTTTCCGCTTTTTCCAAGTGTGTATACGTGGGGGTGCTCCACGAAAAGCAAATAGTTGGGAGATGGAAGTTGCAACTCGGGGGGCAGGCTCCGGTTTTTGATCTTCAGTGCAACTGTCTCCGCAAAAAGGCCTTCCTGATAGTCCCAAGCCTCTTGGTAATCCATCCGGCCCAGATCTCGGAATTCTACTCTTTTATTGATAATTTCGTTCATCTTTTTTCCTCTAGGAAAACTGATTTTTAAAACAGAAGTAGACTCTGTTGGGTTCTGAGATTTTTCAAAATTAAGCAATTTTGGTATGGCCGAGCACAATGACACTGGGAGACTTGCCGAGGAGCTGGCGGCTGTTTGGCTCAGCGGCCAAGGTTATGAACTGATGGATGCAAACTATCGACATGGCTACGCGGAGATAGACCTGATCATGAAGCACAAGGGATTGTTGGTGTTTGTGGAGGTCAAGTTCCGTTCGGGGACAGGCTTTGGTTATGCCGAGGAGTTTGTGGATTCCACCAAAAAGAAGCTCTTGGTAAAGGCGGCAGATCACTATATTTTTGAAAAAGACTGGAAAAAAGATATCCGTTTTGACATTGTTGGCGTCTATAAGGATCGGACGGGCACAGTCAATTTCCGACATTTTGAGGACGCTTTTTACTAAAACTATACCATATGAAAAATCTATTTCTGGGCCTAGTCTTGGCCTTTATTGCCACTTCAACATTTGCGCAAAAGGACGACAAAATCATCAATGACTCCGAAGAAGCGAAAGCAGCCTTTCTCAAAGACGACCCTAGCATGGAGGAATTGTTCAGTTCCGCGTACGGCTACGTGATCTTGCCAAATGTGGGGAAAGGCGGGATCGGAATTGGCGGAGCAGCAGGCAATGGAACTGCATATGAGGGAGGAGAGCTGGTGGGTTTTGCAAAAATGACTCAGGTGACAATCGGATTTCAGTTGGGAGGACAGGCGTACAGCGAGGTCATTTTTTTTGAAAATAAGGAAGCCTTTGACCGATTCAAGGAAAACAAGGTAGAGATGTCTGCGCAAGTGTCTGCAGTTGCAGCAGCCTCGGGAGCCTCTGCCAATGCGAAATATGTCGAAGGCGTAGCTGTCTTCACCCGAACCAAGGGCGGGTTGATGTACGAAGCCTCTGTCGGAGGACAGCAGTTCAAGTTCACAGAAAAATAATTATAGCTCCCTGCGATAGATCAGGTTGCCTTCCTTATCCCATTCCGCCCGAATGTACGGGCGGAAATTTTTTGTATAAGGCTCTTCCTTATACTGTATTTCCCGCTTTCGGATGGCCTTGGTGTTATCAGTATCCCAGTATTCAGTCCAGAGGCCGACTTTTTCCCCATATTGATACTCACCGGTGACGGCGACTTGCTGGTTGTCGTAGAAGTAGAAATAGTTGCCCTCCTCCAGGCTATACTGGATGGGAATAATCTCTTCAATCGATCGGGAAGATTGGTCATAATAACTTATCCGAGATTCCTCAGGCCAGCCCTCGGAGTAGTGATTTTTGTCCTGAAGGACGTTGTTTTCGTCAAATAGCATCCAAGTCTTATGCTTCGTACCGTAGTAAAACATCCCGCTTTCGACCACGGTTTCGTTGACAATCCGTTCATAAGGGCCATGTAGCAAATAGCCGGTCCCTTTGGTGTAACCGGTAGTCTTGATGCTCTTGTCCCGCGTGTCATACCAATACACGTCCCGGATGTAGGGGTCGGGAGTTTGGGCGATGTCAGTATAGTTGAAATATTCCAAATAGGTCTGGCCTCGCAATTCTCTTCGGGTATAGCCACGCTGGGTTTTGATGCCAAACCAGATGTTTTTGCGGGCTTTTTTCTTTTTCTCCTTTTTCTCTTCCTTTTCCTTCTCTTCGTCAAATAGCAGCAGCGGGGCCACCGATGGCAAAAGAGCGGAGTTCACTACACCTGAGGAATCTGGATCTGAGGTTTTCTCGACTTCGTTTTTTTGGGCAGAAGCGAATTTGCCGGAAAGTAACAGGGCAACCAGAAAAACAAGAAATCTTCTGTTCATCGAAGGGAAAACGGCGGAAATGGCAAACTATTTTCTTCAAAAATAACATTTCATCTGACATGTATGGCTTTTATTGGTCAGATGGAATCTCGCTTTGAAGATCAGTATTTTGTTTTGGGGTTGATGCCCCGAGCTCGATTTCAGCATCAATTCCTCGGGTTTGTTTAGAATTAATAATCTTCTGGCTATTTTTGAGGAATTTGTAAAAAACCTATTGAAAAAATGAATTCTATTCTTTCGGATCGCATCCTGAATATGGAGGAGTCAGCTACCCTCGCCATGGCAAAAAAGGCTAGGGAGTTGAAAGCCCAAGGTATTGATATTATCGGCTTGAGTTTGGGTGAGCCAGATTTCAAAACACCCAAGCATATCCAGGAGGCAGCGAAGGCGGCTATTGATGAAGGAAAATATTTTGCCTATCCTCCAGTGGCGGGGTATCAGGATCTGAGAGAAGCGATAGCCAAAAAGCTCCGCGAAGAGAATTCCATCGAACAGGCAAAGGCCGAAAATATCGTGGTTTCCGTCGGTGCGAAGCATTCCATTGCCAACACCTTCATGTGCATCATCAATGAGGGAGACGAGGTAGTCATTTTCTCTCCTTACTGGGTGAGCTACGCGGAGATCATCAAGCTTTGCGGAGGCGTGCCGGTCTTGATCGAGGGGACCTTGGAAAACAACTTCAAGGCTACCGCGGCGCAGCTGGAGGCAGCGATTACGCCAAAGACCAAAGCAGTCATCTACTCATCTCCCTGCAATCCAACCGGCTCCGTGTTTTCCAAAGAGGAACTGGAAGCCATCGCAGACGTGGTGAAGAAGCATGAAAATATCGTCGTCATCGCCGATGAGATCTACGAGTTGATCAATTTCGAAGGTAAAAACTACAGCATCGCGTCTTTCCCCGGAATGTTTGAAAGAACCGTCACCGTGAACGGATTTTCCAAAGGCTATGCCATGACCGGCTGGAGAGTGGGCTATATCTGTGCTCCTTTGGAGATAGCCAAGGCGGTGGAAAAGATGCAAGGCCAGTTTACTTCTGGTAACACAGGTATTGCACAGCGTGCGGCGCTGGCTGGGATTTCTGGAGACCAAGGACCTTCAAGAGAGATGACCAAAGCCTATTTCAAGCGTCGGGCACTCGTTTTGGATTTGCTGAGAGATATCCCTGGGATCAAAACCCACGTTCCGGAGGGAGCCTTTTATTTCTTCCCAGACGTGACCGCATTCTTCGGCAAATCCGCCCATGGACAAACTATAAACAATGCGGATGACCTTTGCCTGTACCTGCTTTCCGTAGCCAATGTTTCCCTCGTGACAGGCGGAGCATTTGGAGCTCCAAATTGCGTTAGGTTGTCCTATGCCGCTTCCGAGGAGGACCTGGTGGAAGCACTGAAAAGAATCAAAAAAGCTTTGGGCGAACTAGCCTAAGTCCTATCAAAAACAAATTTCTTAGCCCTGGCATTAGCTGGGGCTATTTTTTTGCCTTGGCAGAATGAGTTAATTTTAGCCAAAATCTCTTTTCATGGCTGAAGTCCTCGTAATTACCCCGGTAAAGAATTCCATTGAAACGACCTTGGATACTGCAAGGGCTATCGCGGCTTCCGACGTTTTGGTGCGCCATGTGATCTTCAATGACTTCAGCACTCCGGAGACCAAACAGCAGCTGGAGGAAAACAAAACCAAGATCGGCTATGAGCTCATCCATATCGAAGACCTCACCGACCATCCATCTCCAAACTACAAGCTCGTGTTGCAGCTTTCCCAACAGATGGCTTTGGATGGTGGCATGCCGCTACTGGTGGTAGAATCCGATGTGATGGTTAAGCCTGATACGATTTCAAACCTCCTTTTATTTCAGAGAAATAATCCTAATTCAGGTCTCGTGGGGTCGGTGACTGTAGATGAAAAAGGCGCGGTGAACTTTCCCTATTTGAAATTCAAGGATGCGAAAGAGTCAGTCTTGAACACCCAGCGGAGCCTCAGTTTTTGCTGTACCTTGTTTTCATTGGAGTTTCTCAATCTTTATGATTTTACGGGCTTGGACGAGGCGAAAGATTGGTACGACACTTTTATTTCCAAAAAGTCTTTAGAGTTGGGTTTTGAAAACTCTGTATTGATGAATGCGCCGGTTTGGCATCGACCCCATGCGAGTCGACCCTGGAAGCAGTTGAAGTACACGAATCCTATAAAGTATTATTTTTTCAAATTCTGGAAGGGACTTGACAAGATCTGATCAGAGCAGCCCGAGCCATCTCATCAGGGTGTTGTAGGGCTTGGACCAGGTCCTTTGGATTCGCAGTGGTCCATTCAGTTCACGCTCGAAAAAATCCCTATGCTTTGAATTGAGGTAAGCGAGACGTTCGATTTTTTTCTGGTGAGTCGCTGTTTTCTTCCGCTTGCTGGTCGGGGTGAGCCGATAGAAATATCCAATGAAGGGGAGCTGAACTACCTCGCCTCCGTTTTTGAGCATTTTGATCCAAAACTCCCAGTCTTCCCGTCCCATGGTCATGTCGTCCGAGAAGCCGCCCACTTCTAGCGCGTCCTTTCTGCGAAAGAAAGTTGCCGGAAAAATCATGTTGTCACGGGCAAGGTTGTAAAGGCTGAAAGGCTTTAGTTTCCATTTTTTCTGTCCATTTTCATCGAATTTGATCCCCTTGCAGTAGACTACTCTGACCTCCGGACGAGTCGTCAACACGTTGACCGCCTCCTCCATATAGTTTGGCGCGATCAAGTCATCCCCGTCCAAGGGTAGGATGATTTCGCCCTTTGCGGAGTTGATTCCGTTGTTTCGGGCCACGGACACTCCCCCATTAGGCTGGTCTAGCACTCGGATTTCAGGATGCTCCTGTGCCAATTGATGTGCAAGTTCCAAGGAATTGTCCTTTGATCCGTCATTGATGATCAAGATCTCAATAGGGCGATATGTGGATTTCAAGGCGTTTTCGACCGTTTCTCGCAGATATTTCGCCTGATTATAGCAAGGGACAACTATTGAAACCAAAGGGGTCGACATGGGGTGGCGGATTTTAGAAGCGGAAAGTTATTGAAATTATTTTTCATGGTTTGGTTACGATTTCTTTTAAAAATCATAGAAAAAGAATCCTTTCGAGATTTATCGATCAGAAAAATCCAAAGAATAATTTGTTTAGTATTAGGGAAGTTCTAATTTTATGTCTGGTGATTAACAACTTTTCTCTATCTCTCTTTTTCAAAAATGAGATTCTCACGGATCCATTTTTCGAACTCTGACAGTTTTGAAGGAACCCTGGCCTCGGTCAGGGTTCTTTTTTTTATATTGGGTTTGAAAAATTTTCTATGGGGTCGGTTTATCGCTTTTTTCTTGTTTTGTTGTTTGTGGCTAACGGTGGTTTTTTGCTTGCGCAGAGTAAAGGCGTAGATACCACCTATATTAAAGAGACTCCTGAAAAGATGATTTTGAGGACTTATGTCTCCCGGAAATACACCGCTATCAATTACGGAGAACCGATTGGGACTTACGATCCGAACAGCGGACTGAATCTTGGGGTGGGTGTCACGTTTCAAAAATTCACCCTCAATGTGGGTTTTCCGCTTTCATTTATGAACCCTGACCGAAAGGAAGATTGGCCTGGTTTTTTGGATTTACAGTCCCACGTGTACTTGACGGATTGGATAGTGGATCTCTTTGGGCAATTTTACAATGGCTATATGATTAGGGACTACTACAATCTGGACGAAGATTACCTGAGGGAAGATATTCGTGTGGTAAAGCTCGGGGTGAGCGGGAGCTATCTCTTCAATGGCTCAAAACTTTCCCTGTCCGCCGCTTTTCACCAGTCCTCCATTCAGAAAAAATCGGCATTCTCTCCAATGGTTGGATTTGAATCCTATCATGTGCGGATCAGCGGGGATTCTCTGGTGTTGCCCGAACGAGATGGGGCGATTCCTGGGAACTACGCCCGAGGGGATTTTCTCCAGGTTGGTCCGAATGCGGGGATGGCTGGGACGCTTGTTTTGGGCAAAGGTTTTTTTCTCACCGGTGCTGCCTCTGGAAATCTCGGCTTGGGGATTTCCAAAGCAGACAAGGACAAAGAAACCCGGCGCGTCGAAGTGATGCCGGGATATTTTTTAAGGGGATTCGCGGGTTATAACGGCGACCGCTTTTCGATTACGGGAAGCTATGTATACAAGCATCTGAATCTAGTCAAACAGCAGGAGGTCGCCCAGTCCGTCAATACCGGCAACTACCGGATCAATTTGGTCTATAAGATCAACCCGGGCCCAAAGCTGACGAAAACCTATACCAAATTTAACCCACTGAATATTCTCCAGCGTATATTGAACTGACGCGAAGTCGCCGATCAGCGCTTTTATTTTTAGCTTTGGGCTAAGTAACATTCCATAGCATTCCCATGACTAACACCTTTGGTATTTCGCAATCTTTGCAAAAAATAGGGATAAAGCCTGAAAATCTCGGTTCTTCTACCGGCATAAACTGGCTGGATTCGGTTGAAACCTCCTTTTCGTCTTTTTCACCGGCTGACGGAGAATTGATTGCGAAAGTGCAACCTGCCAATACAGAGACCTATGAAGCGGTTATTGCACAGGCACATTTGGCATTTGAAAAATGGCGCACGGTACCGGCTCCTCAGCGGGGGGAAATAGTACGGGAGATCGGGAATGCCCTACGCGAAGTCAAGGAAGACTTGGGAAAGCTGGTCTCCTACGAGATGGGCAAGTCCTACCAAGAAGGGCTCGGAGAAGTGCAGGAGATGATAGATATCTGCGACTTTGCCGTCGGACTGTCCCGTCAGCTGTATGGGCTGACCATACATTCCGAGCGTCCTGGGCACAGGATGTACGAGCAGTGGCATCCGCTGGGGATCGTGGGGATTATTTCTGCCTTCAATTTTCCCGTTGCCGTTTGGTCATGGAATGCTGCTTTGGCCTGGGTCTGCGGCGACGTCTGCGTCTGGAAGCCTTCGGAAAAGGCACCGCTCTCCGCGGTGGCCTGCCAGCACATCGTCGGAAAAATATTCGCCCAACACGGGATGCCGGAAGGCATTTCTTCCCTGATCATAGGCGATCACCAAGTAGGTGAACTTCTATCGCATGACCCAAGAGTTCCATTGGTTTCGGCGACCGGGTCCACCCGAATGGGAAAACTCGTTGCCAAAGCGGTGGGAGAGCGACTTGGCCGATCACTGCTGGAATTGGGCGGTAACAACGCGATCATCATCACTGAAAATGCCGATCTGGACATCGCGATTCGGGGCGCCCTTTTTGGCGCAGTAGGCACCGCAGGACAGCGATGTACCACGACACGCCGCCTGATCATACAAGAGTCCGTCTACGAAGAAGTCAAAACCCGGCTTGCTTCGGCTTATTCCAAATTGGTGATAGGCAATCCCCTCGACGAGAGAAACCACGTCGGCCCCTTGATCGATCGGGACGCTGTGGAGAGCTACCTTGCTGCCATAGATAAAGTCAAAGCCGAGGGAGGAAAGGCTGTAGTGGATGGAGGGGTTCTTGGAGGGAAAGGTTTTGAATCTGGCTGCTACGTGAAGCCGGCGATCTTTGAAGCTGAAAACCACTTTGAGATCGTCCAACATGAGACTTTCGCCCCCATCCTCTACCTGATTAAATACAAAACTTTGGCAGAGGCTATCGCACTGCAAAACGGAGTTCCCCAAGGGCTTTCTTCGGCCATTATGACTACCAATATGAGAGAAGCAGAGGCTTTTCTTTCGGCCGCAGGCTCTGACTGCGGTATCGCCAATGTCAACATCGGAACCTCCGGGGCCGAGATAGGCGGGGCCTTTGGTGGAGAAAAAGAAACCGGAGGTGGGCGGGAATCAGGCTCGGACGCCTGGAAAGCCTACATGCGCCGCCAGACCAATACCATCAATTACAGTACATCGTTGCCGCTGGCGCAAGGGATCAAGTTTGATATTTGAGTAACAAGTAGCAAGATATTAGTATCAAGCACTTGGGTATGCCTGAGCATAGCGTATATGGTGTTTTGATCCCATCTTGACCAAGAATTAACTTTATAGAATATCGTACAAGCTACCTGCTGATCATCGCGAATGGCTACCTAAAACTCCGGCTGTCTATTCTTCCGTCAGCAGCTGCTTCATCTCCTGAAGCTTGGCTTGCTCTTCGGCCGACAGCTGGGGGAAGGCTAAGTCCATTTCGTCCAAGGCATGAATGATGGCTGAAGCCACGGCAATGCGCGCATAGGGCTTGTTGTCCGCCGGAATCACGTACCAAGGACTGTCCTTGGTTGAGGTTTTTCTGATCGCATCTTCGTAAGCCTTCATGTACTGATCCCAATAGCCCCTTTCTTTGATATCCGATGAGCTAAACTTCCAGTTTTTGTCCGGCTCTTCGATTCTCTCTAGAAAGCGCGACTTTTGCTCCTCTTTGGAGACGTTGAGGAAGATTTTGATGACCTTGGTCCCGTTGCGGTGCAGGTATTTTTCAAAATTATGGATGTCTTCCAGGCGCTGTTCCCAAATTTTTTTGGTCACTAGCTTTTGTGGAAGTTTTTGGTTACGCAGAATTCCCTCATGTACCCGCACCACCAGCACTTCCTCGTAATAGGAGCGGTTGAAAATCCCGATTTTTCCCCGTTCTGGCAATTTGGTGATGCAGCGCCAGAGAAAATCATGGTCCAGTTCCTCCGCGCTTGGTGCCTTGAAGGAGTTGACATGGCATCCTTGGGGATTGACTCCGGACAGTACATGCTTGATCGCGCCATCCTTTCCTGCAGCATCCATCGCTTGAAAGATTACCAGCAGAGACCATTTGTCTTGGGCGTACAACACTTCCTGCAGCTCCGCCAAGGCGTCGATTCCCTGTTCCAAGGCTTCTTTGAAGGTGGATTTGTCTTCTGGACCAAACGTTTTTTTTGGTGAGCTGGAAAAGTTTTTGAGTTTGAAGTCTTTGCCATTGCCGACACAGTAGCGTTTGGAAAATTTCTTCGCCCGCTTGATCAGCTCTTCGTCGCTCATTTTTTTGAATGTCTTCGCTGTGAGGTTTTCTTCGCCTATCATAGTCTGTTGTTCAAAAGGAAAAATAAGGCTGAGGCGACTTTGCGCTGGAAAATAGGTGTAAATCCTGCGTTCAAATTCGCTCCAAGCTTGTAAAAAGATACAGGGAAAATCCTGAAATATTCCCTATCTTCTTTTTTTTAAACCGACTAAAAAAAAAGCTGTCGACTGAAAATCTCGTGAATTAAGCTATGAAGAAACTATTGGTTGCCACCGGTGGCGGAGACTGCCCTGGCCTCAACGCGGTCATCCGCGGGATTGTAAAACGAGCTTCCAAGGAGGAGGATTGGGAAGTCTGGGGAAGCTTTGAAGCGCTCAATGGGCTGATGGAGGAACCTACCCGCTTGATCAGACTAGATAAGAAAACAGTCGCGGGGATCCATGTGAAAGGAGGGACCATACTCGGCACAACAAACAAAGGCAATCCGATGAACTATCCGGAAAAACAAGCTGATGGCTACATAAAGTATATCAATCGGATACCCTGGCTGGTAGACCGCTTGAAGGAAAAGGGTTTTGAGGCGTTGATAAATATTGGGGGGGATGGGTCACAGGCCATTTCCCAGGCGATGTTTGAGGCGGGAATGCCCGTAGTGGGTGTTCCAAAGACGATTGACAATGATCTTAATTCCACGGATTTTACTTTTGGCTTCCAAACCGCTGTTCAAACGGCCTCCGAATCATTCGATCGCCTGGTGACCACTGCAAGCAGTCATCACCGGGTAATGATCATGGAAGTGATGGGCAGGGATGCGGGTTGGATTGCTCTCTACACGGCCATCTCAGGCGGGGCTGAAATCTGTCTGATCCCAGAGATTCCATATGATCTGCAAGCACTGGTATCCAAGATCAACGAACGTTATGTAGATGGACGTGGCTTTGTCAATATTGTGATAGCTGAGGGAGCAAAAGCCAAAGACGGAACGATCACGGCAACCAAGGGAGAGGAAGGAAGGCATGCGGTCCGTCTGGGTGGCGTCTGCTATGCGCTCAGCCAGCAGCTCAAGGATGCGGGGATCACCGCTGATATTCGCGAGACGGTGTTGGGGCACACACAGAGGGGAGGTACGCCGATAGCTTATGACCGGGTGATTGCATCGGTTTTCGGGGTCACAGCCATGGAGCTGGTGCTGGCCGGGAAATACGGAGAACTAGTCGTGCTCAAAAACAACCAATACACCTCTGTGCCAATCAAAGAAGCGATCAGCGCTTACAACTACGTCGATCCCAAGGGGACTTTGGTGGAGGCTGCGAAAGGTCTCGGTATTTTCTTCGGAGACTAGGTTTCGCGAAGGTTCAAGACATTTGATTTCCCCAAAAAATAAAAATTTCTAACTTTTAATCTTTTCCCCAAACAATGACCCCTTCCCATTCTTCGATCAAGGCGACCAAAAGCCTGAAACTCGCAATTCTAATACTACTTGTTGTCAGTTTTTCGGCGACATCTTTTGCACAGATCCAAAAGCAATATTTGGATATTTCTGTTTCTCCGGACAAGATGGATTGGACGTACAAAGTCGGGGAAAAAGTAGACTTTATCGTCTCCGTCACCCAATCTGGTCGGCCTGTTCCGGTGAAAAACGTTCGCTATTTTGTCAAAGAGGAAAAAATGGAACCTATCCAAGAGGGACCTTTACAACTCAAAGACGGTAAGGCTTCAATTTCCGCTCCCGGTATGAAAGCGCCCGGATTTCTCCGATGCGAAGTTTTTGCCACGATTGACGGAAAGGAATACAGGGGATTGGGGACCGCAGCCTTTGAGCCTGAAATGATCAAGCCGACGGTGAAGATGCCCGAGGACTTTCAGGCTTTTTGGGACAAAGGGAAAGCGGAATTGGCGGAGGTTCCCTTGGATGCCAAGATCATCCATATACCGGAGAGAAGCACGGAAGCGGTGGATATTTATCATGTAAACTTCCAGAATATCAGAAACAGTCGGGTTTATGGGGTCCTAACCGTGCCAAAGGGTGCTGGGAAGTTCCCCGCAATTCTACAGGTGCCGGGAGCGGGTATACGCCCTTACTTTGGTGATATGGCAAAGGCAGCTCGTGGCGCAATCACGCTGCAGATCGGCATCCACGGAATTCCGATTGACTTGCCTCAGGATGTATATAGCAATTTGGCCAGTGGAGCGCTAAACGGTTACTGGAATTTCAATATTTCGGACAAGGAAATTTACTACTACAAGCGTGTATACCTGGGCTGTATTCGCGCGGTGGATTTTTTGTTTTCATTGCCACAGTTTGACGGAAGTAATTTGGGAATCCATGGAGGAAGTCAAGGTGGGGCTTTGTCAATTATCACAGCCGCCCTTGACCCGCGGATCAAGTATCTCTCCTCCATGTATCCCGCTCTGAGCGATATGACCGGCTATCTCCATGGTAGAGCGGGAGGTTGGCCGCACATGTTTGCGGGAAACAACCTCCAGTATTACAACTATCCTGAAGCGATTGAGACCCTGAGCTACTATGACGTGGTAAATTTCGCGAGAATATTGAAGACACCTGGATTCTATAGTTGGGGCTACAACGACGACACCTGTCCCCCGACTTCCTATTATTCTGCTTACAATGAAATCAAGGCCCCAAAGGAGGTTTTTGTGATCCCCGAGACAGGACACTGGACTTACCCGGAGCAAGGCAAGAAATCCGAAGATTGGCTTTTTGAAAAGTTGAAAAAGTAAGGATCCGATAATCCTGGCTTTCTCGAAGGGATATTTTTGGGTTTTGCGCTCATTCGTATCTAGGATGACCGGATAGGGGAATTGCTTGGGCAACTGGCGCGTTTTCCGCATTCAGCTGTCATATTTCTGTTACAAACCGATTCCCTTGGCCATCATGCCTGCTAAAATCGGAATGAGAAAGAGCAGCAACAGTTCCGCTCGGATCAGCCAAAAAATAGCCTTTGGAATGTCTACTATATCCTGTGGATTTCCTTTTCGATTTTTCAGAAAGAAGACGGTAGGGTAAATTGAAAGGAGTCCAATGGAGATAAACAGGGTCAATTTTAGGTGAAAGACTGGATTTTCGGTGTAAAATTCAGTTGGTTTTCCAAACCCTCCCAGCCACAGCGTCAGCCCCGCCCCCAATAGCGTCAATACAGCAAAACCGTATAGCCCATCAATTTTGGCGAGTTGGCCGATTTCTTTTTTGCTTAACCGGGGCTTCAACAGTAGGTGTTCTGATACCAATACACCCACGATGGCAAAAATGCTGACAAAATGAAAAAATCTTAGGAGCAATTCTGTACTCATCTGGTTCTGCGAGAGGGAATCCTAAAGTTTTGAAATTTTTCTGGGATTTCAGCCAGGCATTTCCCTAAAAATGAACAGTATGCTATCCTGAAAAATGTTTAACTTTTCTTGATTTTTATATAGACCCTCTCGACCATGCCAGCACAGCCTTTGGAATTGATTTTGGCCAGGCAATTTGGAGACAGCCTTAGCATGCCATTTTTTTTGGTAGATCCCGAAGGAAACCTTCTTTTTTACAATGAGGCCGCCGAAGGGATTTTGGGATTGAGGTTTACAGACACAGGAGGGATGAGAGTAGAGGAATGGGCGACGATGTTCCGCCCAGCAGATCTTGATGGAAATCCCATGCCCCCAGAAGACCTGCCGTTGGTTCGTACGTTGAACACACGCCAGCCTGCTCACGGATCGTTTAGCATAGACAATGTCAAAGGCGAAAGAGTGGTCATCACGGTCACTTCCTTTCCCTTGGAGGGGAGACCCAATAGGTATCTGGGTGCCATAGCGATGTTTTGGAAAAGCGAGTCATGAAGGTAAAAGTATGGGGATGCAGAGGTTCCCTTCCATCACCTGGGCCTGAAAATTATCGCTTTGGCGGTAACACCTCCTGCTTTGAGGTGACGCATGGGGATGCCTGCATCATTTTGGATTCGGGGTCAGGGATACAGCGTTTGGGCAGGTATCTCAGCACAGAACTAAAGGAGATCCACATTTTACTGACCCACCTACATATTGACCATATGATGGGCTTGGGCTTTTTTCTCCCCCTGTACAACCCGGACGTGACAGTTCATATCTGGGGGCCCTCCGCATCCTGCGAATCGTTGATTAATCGTCTTCGAAGGTATTTTTCTCCTCCGTTGTTTCCGATCCGATTCAATGAACTTCCGAAGCACCCTGTCATTCATGAATTGAACAACGAGGAATTTTCCATAGGTGAGGTCATGATCCAAAGCGAATATATCTGCCATCCGGGGCCAACTTTGGGCTATCGCCTGATGACCGAGAGGTCGGTCGTCGCATATATTCCCGACCATGAGCTACAATTGGGATCATGCAACTTTCCCAATGATCCGGAATGGACTTCTGGCTTTGAGATTGCCAAGTCGGCAGATATTCTTTTCCACGATGGAAGCTATACCGATAGAGAGTACTTTGCCAAGACGGGCTGGGGGCATTGCTCAGTGCAGGATGCGATTGCCTTTGCAGAGCTGTGCAAAGTCAAGAAACTACAGCTTATCCACCATGAACCTACTCGTACTGACGTCGAGATCGATGAAATGCTCGAAACCGCCTGCCTGGAGCGTGAGTCTGATATAGAAGTGCGAATGTGCGCTGAGGGTGACGAGTTTGAGTTGGACTAGGACTTAGCTTTCTGGATGCCTTGCTTGGATTGACAAGTGATAAAAAATAAAACTTCTGAAGGCCTCGACAATTCAGAAGTTTTTTTGGTTTAGCCCAAACTGGAACGGCAATGAAGACCATTAAACAACTGGCAAAAGAAATCTGCACTAGCACCATCGATGCCTAAACACTTCCCTCTTGGAGAGGTGATGGAACTATTAAAGTAGGCAAATCCCACCCTGATGTAACAACCATTTTTTGATTCTACTTAGATATGTCTGTTGATAGTGTAGCAAATTCATCAATTTGGCAATTGGCTTTTTTTCAGTAATTTGAATAGTAAAAAAAGTCAATCTATGCCATCCTATACACTTTCGATCAACGATCAAAATCATACAGTAGAGGTAGATAAAGGTACTTCTTTGCTTTGGGTGCTTAGGGAACATTTGGGTTTGACTGGAACCAAATATGGATGTGGTATTGCGCAATGCGGTGCTTGTACCATTCATGTGGATGGTTCTCCTATGAAGGCCTGTGTACTTTCGGTAGACGATTTTTCGAAGGGAGAAAGGATCAAAACCATAGAAGGCTTATCTGAACGAGGAGACCATCCCCTTCAAAAAGCTTGGGTGGAAGTGCAGGCACCCCAATGCGGCTACTGTCACTCTGGCCAGATTATGCAAGCTGCAGCCTTGTTAGAAAACAATCCAAGTCCTTCCAAAGAGGAAATCAAGGCTCATATGAATGGAAATATTTGTCGCTGTGGTACTTATTTGAGAATTGTACAAGCGATCCAACTAGCAGCGCAAAATCAATAAACCATGCTTCCAACATCACAAAAAAACGGAATCTTAAACCGTAGAGAATTTCTAAAATCTTCAAGCGGGATCGCATTATTTATTGGAGCATCTGGGATTTTTCCCGCGTTGGTTTCCTGTTCAGACTCCAAGACGATCCAACAACAATTCGAAAAACATGCCATTACAGCATGGGTAAAGATTTCAGAAGATGGTCAGATCATAATTTATAATCCTGCCTCAGAAATGGGACAGGGTTCCATGACTTCTTTGCCTTTGATTTTTGCCGAAGAAATGGATGCCGATTGGTCTAAAGTAAAAGTGGAGTTTTCCCCTCAGGAAAGTGAAACTTATGGTTCTCCCGGTTGGTCTCCTGGCAGCAAGATGATGTTTACGGTTGGTAGCAGAACTACCAATAGTTATTTCAATACGATGCGAACAGCAGGTGCCCAAGCAAAAGCTATTTTGCTCCATGCTGCAGCTCAGCATTGGAAAGTGCCTATAAAAGAGTTAAGCGTTGAAAACAGTGTGGTTTCTCATACTGAATCGGCTAAAACGATTTCCTACGGAGAGTTGATCCCCTATTTGGTTGCTGGAGAAACTTTGCCGGATTTATCAGAAGTGCCACTGAAAGCCCTGGACAAATTCAAGTTGATCGGTCATGAAATCCCTAGGACGGAAATCCCTTCAAAAGTTGATGGCACTGCGCAGTTTGCCATTGATGTCCGGCTTCCTGACATGGTTTATGGAGTTTTGGAAAGAGGAAATCTCCATGGCGCAAAACCCACTTTGCTCAATGAGTCTGAAATTTTGGGCATGGAGGGAGTGATCAAACTTGTTCCTTTTGACTATGCCATCGGTGTGATAGCTTCCAAATTAGAGCAAGCTTTGAAAGCGAAAAGCCAACTCAAAATTGATTGGAGCAGTTCAGATGCTTCAGGTTTCAATTCCGAAGAAATCTATCAGGAATACGAAAAGATTGCCAATCAAAATCAGTCGGGAGAGGTCATCACAAATGAAGGGGATGTTTCAAAGGCCCTTCGAAATGCCTCCAAAGTCTACCAAGCCGATTATAAAAACGACTATGTATATCATGCTCAATTAGAGCCACTGAATGCAGTTATTCAAGTTTCGGAGGATCTGCAGAAAGCTGAAGTCTGGGTCGGCAGCCAACAGGGAATGGATACGAAACTCGGGGTTCCAGGAATATTGGGAATCCCACCAGAAAATGTCAACGTCCATTTGCAGTATCTGGGAGGCGGTTTTGGAAGAAGAAGCCTCAGTGACTTTGTGGAAGAATGTGCTGTTTTAGCAAAAGAAGTAGCTCCAAAACCCGTCAAACTCATTTGGACCAGAGAAGATGACCTACGCTATGGTACTTACCGACCGATGTCGCTACAACGAATCAAAGCAAGTGTTGACGCTTCAGGAAATATCAATGCATTTTCCCATACAGTGGTGGGAGATGGAGGAAACCTGGTGGCCAGTGGAATCCAAAATGATCACTATGCCATTCCGAATCAGTTTGCCGATTGGAGATCAACTACCCACGGGATTCGATTGAAGCATTGGCGTTCGGTCGGACATGGCCCGAATAAATTCGCCATTGAATCCATATTGGATCAAATTGCCTATGACCAAAAAATGGATCCAGTCGATCTTCGGAGAAAGCTGATGGCCAATTCTCCTAGGGCTTTGGCTACTTTGGAAAAAGCAGTGGAAATTTCTAATTGGGCTGAACCTTCTCCTGAGGGTTTTGCCAAAGGGATTTCTTTTGTGGAACATGGCTCTTTGGGCACCGGAGTTTGTGAGATTTCTCTAAATAAGGAAACTGGCGAAATCAAAGTGCATCGCGTTTGGATTGCTTTGGATGCTGGAACCATCATTCAACCCGACAATGTCAAAGCCCAAATGGAAGGAGGAATTATCATGGGCATCAGCAGTGCTCTCAAAGAAAGAATTTCCGTGGTCGATGGTCACATCCAGCAAAATAATTTCAATGATTATTCTTTATTGAGAATGCAGGATTCGCCAGACATCATTGAAACAGTTTTAATTCCATCTGGAGAAACTCCCCAAGGAGTTGGAGAAACAGCTACCCCCATGGTGGCTGGAGCCATTGCCAATGCTTTCCTACAATTAACCGGAAAATATTTACGACATATGCCATTCACCCCAGATCGGGTGTTAGAAGCTTTGAATTCTTAATGCTAGCAAAGCACTTTTCAAAAAAATCAAGAACACCTTCTGAAGAAATTATCCTTCAGAAGGTCTTTTTTCGCTAACCTAGACTGGAATCGCACAATTCTACCGTGCTTTCTCGTTGATTCTCTCAATCCACAAATCCCTATCTCCGACGACAAAGTCATATTCCTTTCTGTCTGTGGTTTTGATTCGGATTCCGTTGTCAATTAGGTTTGCTGTTTTTCTTCCAAAGACCTCGGCTATGTGTTTATAGTCGATATCAGTCTGGCCGTTTTGGATATTGAGTTTGTGGGATTTGAAGATGAGCCTTTCATTCGTCAAGAATAGTTTTCCGCCAACTCCTTCGATTCCGCGGAAGAGATTGGCAGGGCCTTCTACTTCGATTTGCTCATTTTCCGCCAAGTCGGGTTTGATGCTTTTTCCGATTTTTGCGACATAGCGAGGCCCGAATTTTCCGGTCAGATAAGGGAATCCAAAACCCACCAATGCTCCAAAACAAACTCCCTGAATTATATGGCTGTAAAAGTGTTTTACTTCGCCATTCATCAGATAATCAAATAGGAAGTCTAGCCCTCCATAAAGGATTGCTGGCAAAATCGAAGAGGTGATTTTTTGTTTTGTACTCAGTGTTGGTATTTCTGTTCCTATTTCCATGTTGACTCTTTGCCTTGTTGGGCTTTACTATTTCGATATGCTAAAATGTTGGTTTCAGTTTGAAGGAGCAATTGTTTTTTAAATGCTATTGTCAGCTTTACTTCTTTCTACTTCGAGTTGTGCCAAGAGGATTGCAGTCATGCCGTTCATTCGAGAAAAGGCAAACCATTTTTTGCCAAGATCTTTGAGGGAGGCCCCGATATGGTACAGTTCCCGTCGGTCGATGATCATAAAGCGATCATGGCTTTTTTCCAAAGGCTTGATGGCTACAGTCGCATATTGGGCTTGATGTTTTTTCAAGTCCAGTTCCAGCTGTTTAGAAGTCTTGGTATAGATAGTGGCTTGAACACCGGGATCGCGTTTGGATAATAGTAGCAGTACTGACTCGTCGACGTAGTTGTCGATCAGGATAATTTCTTGTTTTGCGTTTTTGATCAGTTCGGCGACAAAGACATAAGCATCGAAGATCTGGCTGTCAAAGAAAATTCCTTTTTCGGGTTTGTCCTGTCTTGATTCTAAGGCCCTGAATACTTCTTCAAATTTTGCTTCGGTTTTCAGTTGTTTTAGTTCCAGCTGGTCAAGACGTTGAAATACGGAAGCATTTTTCAGCAGAAAGCTGCGCATGTTGACAAAGGCCTGCATGATTTGGATACTGACCTGCACGGCTACTTCACTTCTCAATACCGCCGAAAGCATCGCAACTCCCTGTTCGGTGAAGGCATATGGGAGATGTCTTCTTCCTCCATGCCTTCGACTTGATGTCGCAATTTGCGATGTCAAAGTATTACCCCCGGGAATATTTAGCTGAGCGATAAGGTTTCTCCATTCAGCTTCGGTCAACTGAAAAACAAAAGAATCTGGAAAACGACTCTTATTTCTTTTTACCTGCTCATTGAGTCTTGAAGTAGTGACCTGGTACAGACCTGCCAAATCTTGGTCCAGCATGACTTGTACACCTCTTATCGTATAGATCTTTTCTTCGATATGTTCCTTCATTACTTGTTCCATTGTCTTCCCTCTAAAGACTCACCCCGCCCAGCCTTCTCTGTCCAAGCTTCGGTATTGGATGGCTTCGGCCAGATGCTCCACTCGGATATTTTCACTATCCGCTATGTCGGCGATAGTTCGGGCTACTTTGAGGATGCGGTCATAGGCGCGGGCTGAGAGGCCGAGGCGCTCCATGGCAGTTTTGAGTAGGGTTTTGCCAGCCTCGTTGATTTGGCAGATTTCTTTGACCAAGTGGGAAGGCATCATCGCATTGCAGTAGATTTCAGGATTATTTTGAAATCGGGTCTTTTGGCGCTCGCGTCCTTTGATGACTCGTTCTCGGATGACCTTGCTCGGTTCGGTTTTTCGGGTCGAAGTCATTTCCTCGAACCTAACCGGCGTCACTTCCACATGAAGGTCTATACGATCGAGCAGCGGTCCGCTTACCTTGTTTAGGTAGCGTTGCACGATTCCTGGGCCGCAGACACATTCTTTCTCCGGGTGGTTATAATAGCCGCAGGGGCAGGGGTTCATGCTGGCGATCAGCATAAAATTAGCCGGGTAGTCCACCGAGACTTTCGCGCGAGAGATGGTGACCTTGCGCTCCTCCAAAGGCTGACGCATCACTTCCAGTACCGTACGCTTAAACTCGGGCAATTCGTCGAGAAATAGAACTCCGTTATGTGCAAGTGATATTTCCCCGGGTTGAGGATTGCCACCGCCACCTACCAAGGCCACATCGGAGATGGTGTGGTGGGGACTGCGAAATGGCCTTTGTGCCAAAAGAGAGGCATGTTTTCCGAGCTTTCCGGCCACGGAGTGGATTTTTGTAGTCTCCAAGGCTTCCTGAAGAGAAAGAGGAGGCAAAATAGAAGGCAGGCGCTTAGCCAGCATGGTTTTGCCAGCTCCGGGAGGCCCTATCATGATCACGTTGTGTCCTCCTGCGGCGGCGATCTCCATGGCCCGTTTGATGTTTTCCTGGCCCTGCACGTCTGCAAAGTCGAATTCAGTATCATCCAAAGAATTGTAAAAAATCTCCCGTGTGTCGGTGACCAAGGGTTTGATCTCCAGATTCCCTTGAAGAAAATCGACTGCCTGATCCAAGGTCTCCACGCCGATGATGTCAATGTTGTTTACGATGGAAGCTTCTTTGGCATTTTCCAGAGGGAGGATAAAACCCTTGAATCCCCGTTTTCTTGCTTCGATGGCGATGGGCAAAACGCCCTTGATGGGACGGAGATTTCCGTCAAGGGCCAGCTCACCCATGATCACGTAGCGCTCCAGTTCTGAAAATGAGACCTGTTCTGAAGCCTGAAGTATCCCCATGGCAATGGGCAGGTCGTAGGCTGAGCCTTCCTTGCGGATATCCGCAGGGGCCAGGTTGACGACCACTTTCTGACGGGGCATGCGGTAGTTGAAATATTTCAGGGCGGACTCCACACGCTGCTGGGATTCTTTTACGGCAGAATCTGGCAGGCCCACCATGAAAAAGCTAGTGCCCTGTCCTACATTGACTTCGATGGTGATGAGATTGGCATCGACTCCGGAGACGGCGCTCCCAAAGGTTTTAGCGACCATAGGAAAAATAAAAGAGGAGATGTTTGGTCTCCTCAATATACTGGATTGCGAAAATTAAATCTTTATTAATCTGTGACATTTTTTCTTGGGCGAATAATCCCTCCCGTGTCTTCCTGACTCTTCGGAGGTGCAGGATTGGGGATAACCGTTGTCTTGGGGTGCTCGAAATCATAGAGCTTTGCTTTTAGTTCATTCATCTTGGTTTGCATTTTTTTCGCTTCTGTGTCCATGGAGCTCTGGTGCATCCGGCTGGCAGCCCAAGTAACCACGAACAGGATGAAGCCTGTTAAGAACACTTTCACCATGGACTCAGGGGTGATCGGATCCATCCCAAATGCGGAGCCGAGAGAGTCAAATGAAAAGAAAAAAACAAGGAATAACAGGAAATAGAGCAAAAGTGCGATTTGAAGAAATTGCGCGATTTTTTTCATGAGTAGAACAATTGGTGATTTCTAATTTAATCAAACTGACTGAATACTTGATAGTTTTTGGTAAAGTCCGTCAACTGCCATCAGGTCGGAGTGGGATCCTCGCTGGACGATTTGGCCTTGTTCGATGACCAGAATTTCATCGGCATGCTGTATCGTGCTGAGGCGATGGGCAATCACCAGAGTTGTGCGGTTGTTCATGAGTTTCGTCAATGCCTCCTGTACCAACAGCTCCGATTCCGAATCCAGCGCCGATGTCGCCTCGTCCAAAATCAAAATGGGAGGGTTTTTTAGTACCGCTCTAGCAATACTCAAGCGCTGTCTTTGTCCTCCGGATAGCTTGGAGCCTCGCTCGCCGATGGAGGTTTGGTAGCCATTCTCCAGCTGGGAAATAAATCCGTGGGCATTGGCGATTTTGGCTGCCTCGATGACCTGCTCCTCGGTGGCATTTTCGATACCGAAAGCGATATTGTTAAACACGGTGTCGTTGAACAGGATGGATTCCTGGGTGACTATCCCCATGAGACTCCTGAGATCGGAGGGGGAAAAGTCCCGGATATCCGTGCCATCTAGGCGGATCGACCCAGAAGTCGGGTCGTAAAATCTCGGAACCAAATCCGCCAAAGTGGACTTTCCGCCGCCAGATGGCCCTACTAGCGCGATTGTTTTCCCTCTTTCCAGCTTGAAATTGACATTCCTCAGTACCAGCTTGTCCTCATAGCCAAACGATACCTGATCGAATTCGATGGCCTCATGGAAACCGCTGATGGGCTTGGGGTTCGTCGGCGCCTCGATTTGGGTTTTGGTATTGATGACCTCGAAAATACGCTCAGCCGAGGCGATGCCGCGCTGAATGCTCGATACAGCGCGAGAGATTTCCTTGGCGGGATTAAGCACTTGGGTGAAGATAATGATGTAGGTGATGAAGTCCGACGCTCCCAAATCCGACTCCCCGCTGAGTACCAGACTGCCCCCATAGACAAGAATCCCAGCCACCACGCTCACTCCCAGAAACTGGGAAATAGGCGAAGCCAGCTCGTTTTTACGGGCCATGCTCACGTTGACATGGGAGTAGTAGTCCGTCTCCTCGTCAAATTTTTCCGCAATAAAACGTTCCGCATTGAAGGCCTTGATGACCCTCATTCCTCCCAGAGTTTCATCCAGGATATTCGCGATACGCCCAAGGGACTGCTGGCTTTGTACCGCGCGCTTTTTCAATCTCCGGGTGATCCCGCCTATGATTGCTCCCGAGATGGGGATAATCAAGATCGTGAAGAGCGTCAGCTTGACCGACATGAAAAACAACACGGAGAAATAGAGGATGATCGTCGCTGGCTCGCGGAAGACTACTCGAAGGGACTGTACGATGGTGTTCTCGACTTCCTGTACGTCGTTGGTCATCTTAGACATCAGATCCCCTTTTCTTTCGTTGGAAAAGTAGCCGATATGAAGCGTCCCAACTTTGTTGAATATATCCATCCGCATGCCTTTGATGACCGTTGCGCGGACCTTGGCCAAAACCACTCCCGAGAGATAGGTGAACAGATTGGACAGGAACACTGAGATCACGATGATAATACAGACGAATACCAACGTTCCCATTTTCCCATAGTCGTCCTGTACGGTTAGGAAAAAATGGTTGAATAGTCCGGTGAAATATTCCACGGAAAAGGAAAAAGGAGGCAGGGTACGGTATTGCTCCAGAGTGGCAGGCTCTACCTGCTCGAAGATGACGTCAAAAAGCGGCTTGAGCAACGTGAAGTTGATCAAGCCAAAGATGATCGAAAAGAGCGTGTAGAAGATATATGTGGGAACGAATCTGCCAAAAGGACGTGCATAGGACAAGATTCGCAGGTAGGTTTTCATCAAGCGAGTTGGGGTAATTAGACCCGCAAGTTACGCAAAATTGATCGCATGGGTTTTTGTCAATAGTTGAAATCGGGTTTGACGAAATTCCACCTGAAAGCCAATTGCAAGTAGTGGCTACTCAGCGGCTCATCCAAGTCTTGGGCTGTCCTCCTTCGGAAGGTATGTGAAGCATCGACAAAGAAATTGTGCTTTAGCATGTAGGAAGCTGTCAGGTTGGATTGGATGACCTTGTTTTCTACTCCCTGTCCAATGTAATTGTCAAACAGCCCGGTGGGACTATCCTCCAGTCGGTTTTTCAACACGTCTCCGCCCCAGTTGACTTCGGTGCTTTCATCCGCTCCGAAATACTGGTACAAGCCCGTGAGATTCAGATCAAGTCTTGGCAGAGGCTGATAGCGGAAAATGCTGACAAACTCCCTGAAATTTGCTCCCCTTGGATGGGTGAGGGGCGTTCTCCAGTTGGAATAGGATTGGTGTTCAAATTTTTCCTGGAAAGTATAAGGTCTCGCCTGATTCCATTCTAGCTGAAAATCCAGGTTTCTCAGGCCGAAGATGTTGATGTACTTGTAGCCCAGCTGAGCGCCATATTTGTTGCGTTTTGACCCGTCTCCGTCGATTTCAAAGAACTCGTTGAAAACAAACTCATCCAACGCAAACTGTCCGTAGACCTCCATCCCCGGCACAAAAATCCACTTTGCATCCAAGCCCAGCATGACTTTGTCCGGCGTACCCTGCTGCTGCTCCACCCAGCGCAGGAAGATGAATGGGTTGAAGTAGTTGAAGTTGATTTTGTCGGTCATGATGGAGGAGAAAAAGCCGAGATTGGCGTTTTTCCCAACATTAAAACCGAGACGGTTGTACGCGAAATATTTCTGAGGGTATCTTCCGTCGGTTGGCCTTCCCCGGTCGTAGAATACATCGGCAGTCATTTGGGTCCAGAGGTTGGTCAGCTGGAACTTCCAAACTTTCGTGTTGAACTTGACAAACATGTAGGGGTTGGAGAAATCAGAGATCTGAAAAGAGCGATAGCCCTCGCCTGCAAAATTGCGATCGTGCCCAACTTGAATCTCGATATGCTTGGTGATCTGAAAGGAAACATGCCCAAGTGCGGAAAAGTAGTTGTAACCCTCATCTTTATACTCTTTCCAAAACCCTTCTCCCGGTACTGCGCCGTTGTATTCCGCATAGTCTTTTACCCAACTGGGGAAAAAGACCTCCGAAGTGGTCAGGTAGGTGTAAAATCCCACTTTTTTGTCCACTGAGCCCCGCACCACCAAACCTCTGGCGAGTCGCGCCGGGTTTCGGTCGTTGTCCGTCTCGGTACCCCCGCTCAGATAGATCACCGGGCTGAGATGTATTCCAAAGTCCTCCCCCTCGTAGTGTGCAAAATCCCCAGGTTGACGGTATAGGGATTTTAGGAATGGCTTTTTGGAGGCTGGTATTTCCCTTTCTGAAAATTCCCAGTTGTCCTGACTTAGGTAGTCGAGGTTGAATTGATCGGCCTTGGATTGGATCACCTCTGGGTTTGCCGCCAAGCTGTCTAGGTATTTTGCCAGGATGTCCCTTCGATAGGGCTTGTATCCGCTATTGAAAAAGGGATTGTTGGTGCCCTGGAGGATTTCATAGCGCTCTACTTTGTGGTAATAGTCCCTGTCGTAAGGAACGTAGGCTCCTTGGGCCAAGCTGGAATGAATAGAGAAAAAAAAGGCCAGCCCAAAGGCAAATAGCCCAAACTGTCGGATGGAGGTGGTTTTTTGCATCGCTTAAATCTAAAAAAGAATTGCCACTAAAAAAGCCCGACGGCGCAAAGTCCGTCAGGCTTGGTTTTGAGGCTTTACGCTCCGCACGGCCTATCCTGCACAGCTATTTTCATTTTACTTGATCCCCGGCAAGGTCCAATTTTCCAGCGGACTGCTCTGCAGCATCAGCGCCTCGATGTCAGCTACTGTCCTAGGGGCATCCGCCGAAAGATTAACCGGGCCATTGGCAGAGACCAGGATGTCGTCCTCAATACGGACTGCGATGCCCCACCATTTGGGGTCGCAGTCGCTGCCTTCGGGAATGTAGATGCCCGGCTCCACGGTGAGTACCATGCCTTCTCTGAGCGGGCCATAGCCTCCGCGGTCGTGCACGTCTAGGCCAAGGTGGTGCGAAGTCCCATGTGGAAAATAGTTGTGGTTTTCCCCTTCTTTGATCACGCCCAATTCCGTGAGGCCGTCATTGATGATTTGACGGGTGACTCGGCCAATTTCCGAAAACTCCGTTCCAGCTTGGCAGAGCTTGATGCCCGCTTCTTGGGATTTCAGTACGAGCTCATAGATGGCCTTCTCTTCAGAATTGAACTTGCCACTGATAGGAATAGACCGCGTGACATCAGCCGTATATCCCCGCCACTCGGCTCCCAAATCCATGAGCAAGAGTCTTTCGTTGACGTTTTTGAGGTCGTTTTCGATGTAGTGGAGGATGCAGCCGTTGTTGCCGGCGCCGACGATGGAGGGATAGCCGACGTTTTCTGCGCCATAGCGCTTGTAGATGAATTCATGGATGCCTTGGATTTCCCGCTCCGACATACCTTCCTGGGCAGCCTTCATCACCTCTACCTGGCCGATGGCTGATATTTGGGCGGCTTTGCTGAGTAGGGCTACTTCCTCTTCGGATTTGATTTCACGTAGGGAGTTCATGATCTGCTCCAGCGCAATGATGTTGAGCTTGGAGTCAGGCAGTTTAGCCTTGATCTCCTGTCGTTTTTCCGGGGAGTCGGCATTCACAAAGTCATTGAGAATAGGGTCGTTTTCCACTTCCGGATAGAAGCGGCGGTTTCTACCAATCACTTGGGCGACGTTGGCGGAGTTTTCGATAGGTGTGGTGCGGATCAGTTCATAGAGCTGCTGGGTATTGACTGAGAGCCCTTCCGAATACCCGGATTCGGTTTTGAACTTTGCCTGCATGGCCGCCAAGGGTGTATTGGCTCTACTGTCTTCGATGTCATTGGCCAAGTCGAAAGATAGGATCTTGTCGAATTTGCCTAATTCCAGGGCTGGCGTTTTTCCGAAGGTGTCATTCAGAAAGACCTGCTCAAAGCCAAGCTTTTCTTTCACCCCTTCTATGCCGAGGCGTTTCCCATTCCACATTTCGGCTTGCGGATCACGGTTTTGGACATAAAGGATTTCGTCCGTGGAGAAGCTTCCGAAATCCCGTCTTTCGCTGAAAATCACCAAAGCTGCATTTGGCTCGCGAAAGCCCGTCAGGTAGTAAAAGTCGGTATTGGGATGGTAGATGAAATCTACATCGTTGGAGCGGTTCTTCTGGGAATTGGTGAAAATAACCGCGACGCTGTTTGCGGGCATCTGTGCTCGAAGGGCCTGTCTGCGCCCACTATGGAAGTCAGCAGAAAGGCCATCTTCAAAGTAGGACTGAGCCAAAACCGGTGCAACTAGGCTAAAAACCAAACAAAGAAATAGAAGGCATTTTTTCATTAGATACTTGTTTTGCGCTTAATCTGCATCCTTTTGGCCATTTAACAAAGTGTTAATGTCTGGAGAGACAGGTATCTTTATATTTGGGAAAAATCTCAATACCATGCGAAAATTTTTAGCCATCGCACTACTGGCTCTCTCCTCAGGCATTTTTGCCAATGCCCAGACCCCAAATGATAAGCCCAGACTGGTCGTCGGAATCATAGTCGACCAAATGAGGCAGGAGTACCTCTATCGTTTTGCGGATCGCTATACCGAGGGGGGCTTTAAGCGGATGATGAAAGAAGGATTCATGATGACCAATGGACACTATAACTACGCGCCTACGGTCACCGGACCCGGCCACACTTCCGTCTATACCGGTACTACCCCAGCCACACATGGCATCATCAGCAACTCCTGGTATGACAGAAAGCTCAACAAGTATATCTACTGTGCGGAGGATAGCACTGTCACCAATGTTGGCGGTACCCCTGAAAACGGGAATATAAGCCCAAGAAACCTGCTCACCACTACCGTCACAGACGAGCTCAGATTCTCCACCGGCAAGCGGTCCAAAGTGGTGGGTATCGCGATCAAAGACCGTGGCGCAAGTCTTCCCGCCGGGCACACGGGCGATGCCTACTGGTACGATGACATCAACGGGGAATTTATGACCTCAACCTACTACTACGGCACACTGCCGGATTGGGTGGTGGCATTCAACGCCAAGAAAGTCCCTGATTCATACCTTTCCAAGACTTGGGAAACGCTTTTTCCTTTGGATACCTATGTCAACAGCATCGCCGACAACAATGACTTTGAAGGCATTTTTGTAGGAAAAGAAACCCCGACCTTTCCTTACAACTTGGATTCGCTCAAGGCCGCAAACGGTGGCTATGGGCTGATTGCCTCCACTCCCTACGGCAATTCCCTGACCTTGGATTTTGCCTTGGCCGCGATAGAGGGTGAAAAGCTGGGGCAGCGAGACGTGACCGACTTCCTTGCAGTGAGCTTTTCTTCCCCGGATTACATCGGGCACAGATTCGGTCCTGCATCCGTGGAAGTGGAAGACAACTACCTGCGCTTGGATAGGGAGTTTGAACGCCTTTTCAAATACCTTGACCAGGCCTATGGAGAAGGACAGTATTTGGTATTTCTCTCCGCAGACCATGCGGTAGCGGACGTGGCCAATTACATGGTCAGCGAAAATGTACCCGCGGGAAACTTGAACACGAATTATATCTTTGGCCAGCTTTCAGGCTACTGCAATGCCAAGTACGGGCAAGGCGACTGGATCCTGAAATATACCGGCGATCAGGTGTTTTTGAACCGGGCGCTGGCGGATGAGAAAAATGTGGACTTTGTGAGCCTGCAGCGTGATCTGGCCAACCATATGCTCAGGTTCAACGGAATCAAGGAAGTCTATACCGCCGAGGACATGCGGACGCAACAGTTTCCCTACGGTCGGGCACACCTGCTCCAGATGGGATACAACCATAAGGCTTCCGGTGACCTGCTATTGGTATTTGAGCCTGCTTGGATGGTAGGCGGAGCCAGGGGCACCACCCACGGTTCACCTTATAACTACGACACCAACGTGCCCATTGTGTTCTTCGGTTGGGGAGTGAAGTCCGGTTCCAGCTCGCGCAAAGCTTCTATCACTGACATCGCGCCTACGGTATCAGCCCTACTCAAGATCAAGTATCCTAACGCAGCCGACGGAGAGCCGATTTTCGAAATTGTGGATAGTAAGTGATTGGTCTTCGCGGGAAAATCAAAAACGGCTGTCACTGATTCTGGCAGCCGTTTTTTTTGCTTTCGCCTAGCGGCAATGAGGAAAGTTTGAATGAAGGGAAGACAGTATCGTTGGCACGGCTTCTGTCTCGCGTCCTCGGTCTTCCCACCCTTTCCCTACTCCGTCCAGCTCATGGGATAGTCCTTGTCGACAAATTCCAGCGCATCGGTTGTGATGAAAAGCGGCCGATGGGTGTCCAGCATGACAGCGTATTCGTGGGTTTCTTTTGCTCCAATAGATTTCTCCACTGTGCCGGGATGAGGGCCATGGGGAAGACCGCCCATGTGGATGGTAAAGGAGCCCCGGTCTATTCCTTTTCTACTCATAAACTCTCCTTCCGCATAGTAAAGCACCTCATCCGAATCGATATTGGAGTGATTGTAAGGGGCAGGAATGGAAAGCGGGTGATAGTCGAAGAGTCTCGGGACAAAAGAGCAAATCACAAATCCCCAAGCTTGGAAGGTTTGGTGTACTGGTGGCGGCTGGTGGATCCGCCCCGTGATTGGCTCAAAGTCATGGATGGAAAGCGCGTAGGGATAGAGATAGCCATCCCAGCCTACTATGTCCAAAGGACTGTGTCCATAGGTGTATTGGTGGAGGTAGCCCTGCTTTTTGATCTGCACTAGGTGATCTGTTTTTTCTTCCTCAACGTGAAGTTCATGCGGTGGACGGATGTCCCGCTCACAATAGGGCGAGTGTTCGAGAAGCTGTCCAATTTCATTCCGGTATCTTTTGACAGTCTCTATCGGGCCGTGGGATTCGATTACCAAAAGCCTCAAGGGGCCTTCTTCCGAGAACTCAAAGCGATAGATGGTCGTCCTGGGAATGACCACATAGTCGCCTTTTTTCACTTCCAGTTTGCCAAATTGCGAATAGAGTACACCTTCACCGTCGTGGATAAAGATGATCTCGTCTCCGTCGGCATTTTTGAAGTAATAATCCATCTTACGCTGGCGGGGAGAGCAGATTCCCATCATTACGTCATTGTTCATCATGAGCATGCGTCGTGCGCCGAGATAGTCCTCGCCGGTATTCTCCACTCCGGATGTCTTCAGGTGGGTTTGCTGCAGTCCGTGGTCTTTTGAGGCCTCCCAGTTATAGGGGATGGGTTTTCCGATTGCTTTGACTTCGTTGGGATTGTGGATGTGGTAGAGGTTGGAATAGATCCCGGAGAAGCCCTTCGAGCTGACCAGTTCCTCTTTGTAAAGACTGCCGTCTGGCTGGCGAAACTGTGTGTGGCGTTTGGGAGGGATTTGCCCCAGTCTAAAGTAGTAGGCCATGGTTTTGGGTTTATATCTTCTGCTAAATTACCATTTTTGGGCGAGGGCGAAAGCACCCTTGCACTTCGATTTTCGTATTGGCGGGAGAATAACTCGGTGTTTTTGGGAAAGTTTTGTATTTTCCGAATCCTTCAAAAACCAGATGAAAAAGACCCTGTTCATCCTATTTTCCCAAGTCCTTTTTATATCATGCCTCGCCCAAGACCCGCCCAAGCCGGGTTTGGTTTGGTCGGAAGAGTTTTCCGAAGCAGGCCTTCCTGACCCTAAAAAGTGGAGCTACGATGTTGGAGATCACGGCTGGGGTAACAACGAACTGGAGTATTATTCGAAAGCGGACCTGAAAAATGCACGGGTGGAAAATGGCGTTCTCGTCATCGAAGCACATGCAGACCCGACCCGTCCCAAAGGTTATACCTCGGCGAGACTGGTGACCAAGGGTAAAGCCGCTTGGCAATACGGATACATCGAGATCAGGGCTAAGCTGCCCCAGGGGGTAGGCACTTGGCCAGCTATTTGGATGCTTCCGGAGGAAAGCCGGTACGGGGGTTGGCCCAATGACGGGGAGATCGATATCATGGAGCATGTGGGCTACGAACCAGGCAAAGTTCATGGCACGGTGCATACTGAGGCCTTCAACCACACGATTGGGACGCAAAAGGGAGGTCAAAAAATGGTGCCCGATTTTTCCTCGGACTTTCATACCTATGCCATTGACTGGACGGCGGAGAAGATTGATTTTTTCATCGATGGAGACAAGTATTTTACCTTCGCCAATACAGGCAAAGGCTACAAAGAGTGGCCTTTTGATCAAGCCTTCCATCTGATCCTAAACATTGCGGTCGGAGGTAACTGGGGCGGAGCCAAAGGAGTGGATACCAGCATCTGGCCACAGAGAATGGAGGTGGATTTTGTGAGAGTTTATGAAGAAAAGCCGTGATTGATCGAGCCATTTACTGCCTAACATTAGGTAGGCAGGGAGAGTTATATAGTAAGAAGTTGTCGTTTTTCGATTTATATAGTACACATGCAAGATTCTAGTCTAATCCAGAAGAAAGTAAGGGCATTTGTTATCATAGGTATTTTGCTCCTGCTGCTGTATGGCAAAAACATGTTGGAACGCAAGTCTTTCCGAAGCATAGGCAGCGCTTTTACAGAAGTCTACAATGACCGGCTAGTAGTAGAGGGGTATATCTTTGAAATTTCGGATGACCTTTTCCAAATCCAAAAACTAGTTGACCACTGCAATATCGACTACGATTACTCAAAGGTGATCAACGAAATCACCCAGCATGAAAACTCCATCTTGGCTACCATTGTCGATTTTGAAAAGACAAAGCTGACCGATCAGGAAGCTTCTTATCTTGCTGATTTCAAGGCAATCATACAGAAGGACTTGGTGATCAAAAACTACGACCTGCTGTACTCGGACTCTTCTGGAGTAAACCGTGAGCAAGTCAAGATTTATGATAAGAAGATTTCCCAAGCCCGCGGGGACCTCCAAAACCTGAGCAAAATCCAAATGGACGAGGGCGAAAAAGTAATCAGCAAAGCCAAAATCCTGATCAACCGATCCCAGATCTGGGCGCAGTTTGAGGTGGCTCTGCTGATTATCTTGGTGGTCGTGATGTTTCTCCTCTTATTTAGAAAGTCTGAGAGAAACCAGGGGATCGTTTAGAATTCAAGTGCTGCGAGGTATTTGGCATTGGCTGCAGCCGCTTCCATTGGAGTGCCGGTTGGGAATCGCTCCTGTTCCACGATAAAATATTCCATTCCTAGGTCTTTGGACTGCTTGATCAGGTCGGCATAAGGGATTTCCCCGGCGCCGAGCAATACCCCGCGCTCATGGGGATCTCCAGTGCCTGCTTCGGCATCTTTCACATGGCACAGTCTGAATCTGCCTGGATACTTGGCGAGGTATTCGGCTGGCTTCGCATTGGCCACATGCACCCAATAGATGTCCATTTCGAAATCAACCAGCGCCGGATCGGTGTTGTTCATCAGGATGTCCTGACCTAGACCGCCCTCTTGGGACACAAAGCTGTAGTCGTGGTTGTGATAAGCAAAGCGGAGTCCGTGGGATTTAAGCTTTTCGCCGATTTGGTTAAACTCATCCGCTCTTTTTTTGTAGTCATCGAGGGATTTTTGGGGGCCGATCCAGGGGCAGATCAGGTATTTCATTCCCACCTCTGCAGCCTGTGCCGCTTGGGCGTCCAAGTTTTCATAGACATTGGCATGGGATGCCACCATAGTAGTGCCGATCTCGGACATGAGGGACTTGAATTCGGTAGGCTGCATGCCCCAAAGAATCCCCTTGCCTCCGTCAAATCCTTCCAGCTGCTTATACCCGTATCCAGCCAGAGCTCTCATTGTAGCTTGGGCATCGGCTCCCATGTCTTCTTTCACGGAGTAGAGCTGTATGCCAAAACTATCCAGCTTGGACATGATCGGCTCGGATTCGGCTACTGCTTCCCCCTCTTTTTTGGGAGCTGCACAAAATTGCAGAGGCATGAAGGCCGCGCCCACTCCGAGCATGGCTCCCATTTGGATGAATTTTCTTCGTTGGTTTTTCATATTGTTTTAAAGAAAAAGCCTGCCTCGGAGGAGGCAGGCCGGTTTTGCAAAAGATAGGATTAAAGTGCCCAGGCCTTGTCGCCTTTTTTATAGTCCACACACCCGTCGTAGCGTCCCGGGGCCTCAATGAAGCGCAGCGCTTGTGTCGCGCCAACTTCTGAGGTGAAATACCCGAGCACGGTCAGGTCTCTGAGCATATTGATCACTATTGGCTCGCGGGCATCGCCGCTAGTGATAAATTTCTGCTGCATAGCATTGAGAAAAGCCAGGCGTTCTTCCGGACTTGCATCCATGAAGTCTTTGCCATTTTCATCTTTGAAGTCCTTGCTTAGCGCATTCAGTCCATCAATGAAGGCTTTTTGCTGGTCGGCGTCATAGCAGTCTTTGACCATCATTACGATGAATTCCCCAATTTTAGCGGACTTGGCGCCGGGGGTGTCCGTGGTCGGAATGATGGTTTCTCCGATCTCATCCAGGAAAGCAAGATCCTCTGGAGAGAAGTTTAGGTCTTTGATTTGTCGCTCCGGGGAGCAACCGGTGAGGATGGCTGAGGCTCCGATCATTGTTCCTCCCATCATCAGGACGACGCTTTTCAACGCGTCTCTTCTATTCATTACAGTCATGTCGATTCGGATTAGAGGTTCATCTTTTTCAGTTCATCCACTGCGAAAGCTGCCGCACGGGCAGTCAGCGCCATGTAGGTCAGCGAGGGGTTCTGCGCGGCTGCCGAAGTCATGCAGGCTCCGTCAGTGACAAAAACGTTTTTCGCTTCCCAGACTTGGTTGTTTCCATTGAGAACGGAAGTCTTCGGATCGCGACCCATGCGGGCGGTTCCCATTTCGTGGATTCCCTGTCCAAAGGTGTATCCGGCGTCATAGGTTCTCACGTTTTTGAATCCGGCCACTTCAAGCATCTCGGCTGCATCAGCCATCATGTCTTTACGCATTTTCATCTCGTTGTCCTTGATTTCGGCATTCATCACGAGTGCTTCCATGCCCCACTTGTCCTTGACCGTGTCGGAGAGCTTGATGGTATTTTCATGATAGGGAAGGATCTCTCCAAATGCGGTAAATCCGACGCTCCATGGACCCGGCTCGGTCAGGGCCTCTTTCATCGGAGCACCGAAGCCGAGCTCGGCTACATCTCTACCCCATCCGCTTCTGCTTGCGCCTCCTTGATAGCCGAAGCCACGGATGTAGTCACGCTTCTCTCCATCCAGGTTTCTGAATCTCGGGATATAAAGTCCAGTGGGTCTTCTGCCAAAATAGTATTTGTCTTCGTAGCCGTCCATGGTTCCATTTGCGCCCAATCGGAAATGATGGTCCATCACATTGTGTCCCAGTTCTCCGGATGAGGAGCCCAATCCTCCCGGCCAAATGTCGGTGGCTGTTCTCATGAGTATGGCTGTGGAGTTGAATGCCGATGCGCAGAGAAAGACAATCTTCGCGTCGTACTCAATGGTTTGGTTGGTCTCGGCATCCAGTACCTCCACACCGGTGGCTTTTTTGCTGTCTTTGTCGTAGATCAGACGTCTCACAATAGACCAAGGTCTGAGGGTGAGGTTGCCGGTTGCCTTGGCAGCTGGAAGGGTGGAAGCTTGGGTGCTGAAATATCCTCCAAATGGACACCCCAGCGAGCACTTGTTTCGATATTGGCATCCGGGACGACCGGGGAGGGGCTGGGTGATATTGGCTGGACGGCCAATGGTCCAAGTCCGGGCTCCTTTGTAATGCGCTTTGATTTTCTCGGCGGCGTCGATTTCCACACAGTTCATCGGCATAGGAGGCTGAAACTCCCCGTCGGGAAGTATGGGCAGCCCGTCCTTGGAGCCGGATACACCGATGAATTTTTCAACATAACTATACCATGGGGCGACATCATTGTAGCGGATCGGCCAGTCTACGGCTATGCCGTCTTTGGCATTTGCTTCGAAGTCCACATTTGCCCAACGGTAAGATTGTCTTCCCCACAGCAGGGAACGGCCACCGACTTGATAGCCTCTAAACCAAGTGAAAGGCTTTTCTTCGACATAGGGGGAATCACTTTCGTGGGCCCACCAGTCTAGATTGAGCTCATTAAGAACATAATCTCTTCTGAGATTTGGGTGGTTTTCCAGTTGCTCTTGGGTTCTTCTTCCTCTGTGGGGGACTTCCCACGGCGCCAAAGTTGCAGATTTATAATCCTTTACATGCTCGACCATTGGGCCTCTCTCCAGGAGCAATACTTTAAGTCCCTTCTCCGTCAGCTCTTTAGCGGCCCATCCACCGCTAATGCCTGACCCAACTACGATTGCGTCATACGCTTCATTTGCCATAAGTATGGGTATTTTGGTTTAATTAGTTAAACATCACAGACCTGCACCGCTTGAGCCAGTGCGGCGATTTTATCATCGGATTTTGGGATGAATTCGTGGGAAACGAAGCCTTGGTATCCGGTAGCCACAATGGCCCGCATGACGGCTGGGTAGTTGATTTCCTGGTTTTCGTCGAGTTCGTTCCTGCCTGGATTTCCGGCCGTATGGTAATGACCAAAGTATTGGTGGTTGGCCTGAATGCTCCGGATGAGGTCGCCCTCGTCGATCTGCATGTGGTAAATATCAAAGAGAAGCTTGAAGTTTTCGCTTCCGACCATCTTGCAGAGCTCGACGCCCCATGGGGAGAGGTCGCACATATAGTCTTTGTGGTTTACTTTGCTGTTGAGCAGTTCCATTTGAATGATCACTCCATGCTTTTCTGCTACTCCGATGATTTGTTTGAGCCCTTGGGCGCAGTTTTTCATACCGACTTCATCGTCCATGCCGTTGCGGTTTCCTGAGAAGCAGATCAGGTTTTTGTAGCCATACTTGGCTACCTGGGGAATAAGCTCGGTGTAGTTTTTTATCAATTGTTCGTGGTACTGGGGATCGTTCCATCCTTTGGGAATGCCCAGCTCAGCTCCGTTGCACATGGAGCATTCGACTCCGTGGGTTTTGAGCGTGTCCCAGTCCTTTGGTCCGACGAGGTCAATTGCGTTGAAGCCGATTTTTTTCACAGCTACGCAAAGCTCGTCCAGGCTGAAGGAAGGCATGGTCCAAGCACAGACACCGTGTTTGATATTTCCCTTGAGTTGAAGCGGTGCTTGGTCTGCTTTCCAGTCGAAAGAAGACATCGTGCCCATCGCAGCTCCTCCCAAGATCATTTTCTTGAAGGAAGACCTTCTGCTTGAGTCAAAATTCATAGTTAACGGGGTTTATTGGTGAGAGGGTTCTTTTTCTCTTTTGAAAAAAGAGATGAAAAATAGTAAAACCAAAACGGAAATGCCAGCCGGAACCAGCCAAATTGATTTCCAGTCGTGAAGTCCGGCCGGATTGAGGTAGTAATCCGAAATCTGCCCGGCGGCCCAGAAGCCAATCAGCATCCCCAGGCCATAGGTGGCCAAAGTGATCAATCCCTGGGCGGAGGATTTGAATTCCTGCCCGGCATGGGAGTCGGTATAGATCTGTCCACTGACAAAGAAGAAGTCATAGCAGACGCCATGTAGCAGAATGCCGCCCATCAGCATCCATAAGCCAGAGTCCGCATCGCCCAAAGCGAAAAGCACGTAGCGGGAAGCCCAAGCCAGCATCGCGACGATCAGCGTCTTTTTGAGTCCAAATCGGTAAAAAAATATCGGTAACGCCAGCATAAACAAGACTTCTGACACTTGCCCCAAGGCCATCTTGCCCGTGGAGTTTTTGACGCCGATCTCAGTCAAAAACGGACTGGCATTTTGGTAGTAGAAGGCTAGGGGAATGCAGATTAGGATGGAAGAGATGAAGAAAATGGTATAGTTACGATCCTTGAGCATTGCCAGCGCGTCAAGGCCCAAAGCTCTCGAAAGCCTGAATTCTCCCTCTCGTTTGCTTTTGGGAGGTGTCTCGGGCAGCGTCATGCTGTACAGGCCCATGGCCAGGGAAACGATGGAAGTCATCAGCCAGGTGTTTCTCAGTAAGCCCTCAGCAAGTCCCTCGGGACTATCCCAGGAAAATGCGCTGATCAAAATCCCCGCGGCTATCCAGCCGATGGTGCCCCAGACCCTCACGATCGAAAACTCCTTGGCGGGGTTGGTCATTTGGTTAAAAGAAATGGAATTCACAAGCGCCAAAGTGGGCATGAACAGTATCATGTACACGAGCAAAAAGGGGAAGAACTCCGAGAATTCCCCGCTTTCGTACATGCGGTACATCAGCCAAGCCCCGACTAGGTGGATGACTCCCAAGATACGCTGGGCCTGAAAATAGCGGTCGGCGATGAGTCCTACGACAAATGGCGCTATGATCGCCCCGAAGGACTGGGTCGCAAATGCCAAGGAAATATCCCCGTCGCTCGCAGCGAGATTGGTTCCCAAGAAGGTGCCCATCGTCACATACCAAGACCCCCAAACGAAAAACTCCATAAACATCATCAGGGAAAGACGAAACTTGGTGGAGAAATTCATGGGCTGGTTTTTTGGGTTGAAAAATCGAAATTGTAAGCTGAAATTTAGATTTTGGGCTTTTTGCCGTATTTTAAGCATCTCCTTTGAGATTCCTAAGAAAGCGACTTAAAAGTTTTGTCAAAGCCACTCATAACCCCTTGTGACAATTGATCATATTAACCTGTGCTAACTCTCAGGAACTCCGGAATTTCCATCCAGAATTCAAATTTTCAACTCAAATAACCTAATAAACTAATCTTTTGACCGATGTCAACAGCTAAAAAATTGAAACTCGGACTCGTAGGCGGAGGACCGGGTTCCTTCATCGGCGCGATCCACCTGAATGGGGCATTGATGGACGGAATGTTCGAACTAGTCTGCGGTGCGTTTAGCTCCAATCCTGCCAAATCCAAACAGCGAGGCGAAGAGCTCATGCTGGATCCAGCCAGAGTGTACGGTTCCTACGACGAGATGTACGAAAAGGAATCCCAATTGCCCGAGGGGCAGCGCATGGATGTGGTGGCTATCGTCACCCCTAACAATGTGCACTTTGATCCCACTGTCAAGGCTCTCAATTATGGATTTCATGTCGCTTTGGACAAGCCTTTGACATTGAATTACCAAGAGGCAAAGGAACTTTATCATGCCGTAGGAAAATCGGACAGGCGTTTTTTGCTCACCCATACGTATTCGGGATATCCGATGATCAAACAGGCCCGGCAGATGGTGGCCGAGGGGAAGATCGGCAAAGTACGCAAAGTCTACGTCGAGTATCCCCAGGGCTGGCTGTACAAACTTTTGGAGACAGAAAACAACAAGCAGGCGGAATGGAGAACCGATCCCGCCCGAAATGGCTTGGCGGGATGTATGGGAGATATCGGAACCCATGCCTTTCATATGGCGGAATACATCAGCGGTGAGAAAGTGTCCCAGCTTTGCGCGGACTTGTATATCAAAATCGACGGGCGTCCCATCGATGACGACGGAGTGGTCCTTCTTAGATTTGAAAATGGAGCGTCTGGGGTTCTTATGGCTTCGCAGACGGATACCGGCTGCGAAAACAATCTCAAGGTGAGAGTCTACGGGGAGAAAGGAGGCTTGGAATGGGAGCAGGAGCTGAACAATTCACTCACGGTTAGATTTCCAAATGAGCCCGCACAGATCTATCGTGCTGGAACAGGCTATCTCGGGTCCCTAGCGCAGGAAAATACCCGTACACCGGCTGGCCATCCAGAGGGATATGTGGAGGCGTTTGCCAACCTTTACCGAAATTTCGCCCGATGTATCTATGCGGATCGGGAAGGTCAAACACCTAAGTGGGAATGGGAAGACTATCCGGGCATAGAAGACGGCATTCGGGGGATGGCTTTCATCGACCACGTCTTGGCCAGTACCAAGTCCGAAACGAAATGGACACCTTTTATCGTAGAGAAATAATTATTGACAATAACTCAAATCCTCAGTTAATATGAAAACAATCAAAGGGCCCGCAGTATTCTTGGCGCAGTTTGCCGACGATAAGGCACCTTTCAACAACCTGAAAAACATCAGCCAGTACATGGCTGACCTCGGATATAAGGGAATACAGATTCCGAGCTGGGACGCCAGAATGATCGACTTGCAAAAAGCGGCTGAAAGCAAGACTTATGCAGACGAGATCAAAGGCGTCGTAGCCGAAGCGGGTATGGAAATCACCGAGCTTTCCACCCACTTGCAAGGCCAGTTGGTGGCTGTCCATCCCGGCTACAATGAGTTATTTGATGGTTTTGCTCCGGCAAATCTAAAAGGCGACCTCAAAGGCAAATCGGAATGGGCAACCCAACAGCTTAAATATGGTGCCAAAGCCTCGGCTAACTTGGGTCTGACCGCCCACGCGACGTTCTCAGGAGCGCTCATGTGGCACACGGTTTATCCTTGGCCTCAGCGTCCTGCTGGACTGGTGGAGACAGGGTTTGGCGAACTGGCCAAGAGATGGCTGCCGATCCTGAATGAGTTTGATAACTATGGTGTGGATGTCTGCTACGAACTGCACCCTGGCGAAGACTTGCATGACGGAGTGACCTTCGAGATGTTCCTAGAGAAAGTGGGAGGCCACAAGCGCGCCAACATTCTTTACGATCCAAGCCACTTCGTGCTCCAATGCCTGGATTACCTCCAATTCATTGATTTTTACCACGATCGCATCAAGGCTTTCCATGTGAAAGACGCCGAATTTAACCCTACAGGAAAGCAGGGAGTATATGGTGGCTATCAAGGTTGGGTCGAGCGCGCTGGGCGTTTTAGATCTTTGGGAGATGGGCAGGTTGATTTTGCGGGAATATTTACCAAACTTTCGCAGTACGATTACAGCGGATGGGCTGTGTTGGAGTGGGAGTGCGCGATCAAACATCCCGAACAGGGTGCTGCCGAAGGTGCGCCATTCATCGATAGCCATATTATCCGGGTGACGGAGAAGGCTTTTGACGATTTCGCGGGTACCGGAGCTGACGAAGCCTTCAACAGAAAAATTTTGGGGATATAATTACCCCGTCAAAAAAACAAAATAATTGCCTCGGCACGGGGGATCCCAAGGATAGAATGGAGCGAGCTTCCACGTTTCCATCGATCAAATTGGTTTTCCTAGTCGAAGCACCTAATTATTCAATTCAAAAACAAAGTAAAAAACCTAGAAACCAACAAATGAAAAAACGCAATCTGGTATTCGCAATAATCGCAGGCTTTGCATTCGCATGTGGAGGAGGAGAAAAAACTGCTGAGTCTAGTTCTGAAGCGGCTTCGACTACAGCAGAGGCTACTGCTCCCGCGCCGGAAATGAGCCTTGAAGAGAAATACAAGGATGATCCTATCTACATCAAAGGAGTGGAAAAAGTAAAAGGATCTGACTGTATGACTTGCCACATGGTTGAAAGGAAGATAATCGGGCCTTCCTATGCGGAAGTGGCAGCGAAATACGAAAACACTGAGGAGAATGTAACCATGCTTGCCAAGAAGGTAATCGAAGGTGGAGCAGGTGTCTGGGGTGAAGTAATGATGTCTCCGCATCCAGCGCTTAGCGAGGAAGATGCAAAGGATATGGTTCGCTACATCTTGCTTCTGAAAAAATAAAAGATGAGAGTTAGCTATCTATCAGTATTGGCGGCAGCAGGCCTTCTTGCCGCCTGCTCCGCACCAAAATCAGAGGAAGGTACAGCCGCCGACACCGTCGCCGTTGCAGCAGAGCCTGCGGAAGAGTGGATCTCCCTTTTTGACGGGCAGACCCTGAATGGGTGGTCAAAGTATGGTGGAGGGGAAGTCGGCAAAGCTTGGAAAGTTGAAAACGGAGAGCTTTACCTCGATGCCGCCAACAAGGAAAGTTGGCAGGAAGGTGATGGTGGGGACATCGTGACCAATGAGGAGTATGAAAACTTTCATTTCAAGACTGAATGGAAGATCTCTCCCAATGGCAACAGCGGGATCATTTTCCTGGTACATGAATCGCCGGAGTTTGAGCGAACTTACCACACCGGCCTTGAGATGCAGGTGCTAGATAACGACGGCCATCCTGATGGCAAGATCATCAGCCATCGCGCAGGTGATCTGTATGACTTGATCATCAGCAGCCAAGAAATGGCTAAGCCGGTAGGAGAATGGAACCAAGCAGAGGTAATTGTCAACCAAGGCAAGCTTGACCTAATCCTCAATGGAGTCACCGTGGTTTCCACCACGCTTTGGACGCCAGAATGGGATGCTTTGGTGGCTGACAGCAAGTTTAAGGACATGCCCGGATTTGGAAAATACAAGAAGGGTAAAATCGCTCTCCAAGATCACGGAGATGTCGTCCACTACCGAAACATTCAAATTAAAAAGCTGTAATCGAAAAAGCCCTGAAAATCTTCAGGGCTTATTTTTTTCGTATGAGTTATTGATATCGAGTGGTGATCAAAACCTAAAGTCTGGTGACATTGTCTTTGCGGATATAGGCGATCTTTTCTTTCCATTCGACTTCATACCAGATGTCTTTGGATGCTTTGATTTTTACCCGGTGTCCTGGTTCTACCAGATCGATCATCTCTCCGCCCGCGCTGGGCTTAGACACGATCATAGTAGGACTGTTGGTGACCAAGGCGGCATTTTGTGCTTTCAGGAAGTTGTTGGTGACAAATATCAGTGTGATGAGAATCACCGACGGCCAGTAGAATCTGGCCTCCGTCAACCTGTTTCCTTTGGTCCAAAGGAATATCAGGGATATCACTAGAAACAAGGTCAGGGCGCCGACGATGATTTCCTTGTACTCCACCAAAAAGAGGACAAACCTCATCCCGTCACTCACCTGATATCCCTCCAGTTCTGACTGACCGGTCAGACTTTTGATTTTGGTGATGGTTTGTTGATTTGGGCTGAGATCGTAGTATTTGCTCAGGTAGAGTGTGGCGTTTTCCTTGTCGCCAATCCCCTCTGAGATGAAGGCCATTTTGAGCAACATGGAAGGGGAGTAGATGCCAACCTGGTAGTTCTCCTGGTAGATTTTCATGGCCTCTTTGTAGCTCCGTTGCTGAAACAAAGAATCTGCTACCAGGAGTTGTGGTACATTGGCTTGACAATGAATGCTTTGCAAAAAGAGGAGAAAAAATATAGAAAGTTTTGTGAGAAAGATTGATTTGAGGCTTGGCATTTAGAAATCAGAGTCATAAATTTGCAGTCCAATTACGGCAATGATCTGGCAAAAAGCAAGGCCAGGGAGCCAATTTTGAAGATTTAAGATTCCGTAGCTCAGCTGGTAGAGCAATACACTTTTAATGTATGGGTCCTGGGTTCGAATCCCAGCGGGATCACAGATTTTGCTCGCAAGGAGTGAAAAAGTAGAGTTTCGGGGTGTAGCGTAGCCCGGTATCGCGCCACATTTGGGATGTGGAGGTCGTAGGTTCGAATCCTGCCACCCCGACTTTAGTAGACTAGTGATAGTCGTTCGGTCCGCTAGCTCAGCTGGATAGAGCAACTGCCTTCTAAGCAGTAGGTCTTAGGTTCGAATCCTAAGCGGATCACAAAAAAATGAGCGGAATTACGTTCCGCTTTTTATTTGTAGTTAATCGATTCCGTAGCTCAGCTGGTAGAGCAATACACTTTTAATGTATGGGTCCTGGGTTCGAATCCCAGCGGGATCACCAAAGCAGACTGAAAGGTCTGCTTTTTGTGTTTTTGGCCATTAGTGGATAGATGGCTTGGCAAACCTGAAAACCCGATTAGATTTGGGAAGAAATTACTTTTTACAAGCCACTCGTGATAGATTTTAAACGCATCGACCATGTACTGATCTGCATTCCTCCGAATTCAAGGGAGGCGGCAAGGGAGTTTTATGCCGGTCAGCTAGGCCTGAGGGAAATTCCTGGAGAACATCCGAATGGGGCCTTGTGGTTTGAGACGGGGGATGCGGAGTTGCATATCCGGGAGGAAGACCTTGCTGTTGGGATATCTGGTAGGCATGCGGCTTTTGAAGTGATGGATCTCCCAACAGCGAAGAAATTTCTGGCCGATCAGGGAATAGAAATTGCTTTTTCGACAGCAATAGAAGGGCGGGATCGCTGCTTTTTTAGGGATCCTTGGGGTAATCGGTTTGAGTTGATAGAATTCGGGAAGAGGTAGCTCTGGGTATAAGTTGGATTCGAGGGCAGGTCGAGTTCGAAAAACTTTGGTTTGCCGGTATACCGAGAGTCAGTGCCAAAATCCTCCCTTTTTATTTCTAGGTTTTGCCTCAGCCATCGTATTCGTGAGACAAGGTTGGAACAGAGGGAGGTTTGTTGTGTGGTGGTCGTATATTTTATACCTTTTTGATATCATGGATAAAAGTCTGCATTCGCTACCGCGTCGCCTAGTACGCTTTATTTTCGGCATTTGTTGTTTCACTTTGTTGCGGTCGACCGCGTTTTTTGCAGATTCCATCCCGCAAGGCGAGCGGGCCGAGGAGCGACCCAATATTATTTTGATTCTTACGGACGACCAGGGTTGGGGAGACCTGAGTATTTCCGGCAACCCATCCGTTGCCACCCCCAACTTGGATCATTTGGCACAGAATGGAGTTTTGTTTGAAAGATTTTATGTCAGCCCAGTTTGCTCCCCGACGCGGGCGGAGCTACTCACTGGCAGGTATCATTTTCGGTCGGGCGTGTATTCCACTTCTGAGGGAGGGGAGCGAATGGATCTTGACGAAGTCACCCTCGCGGATGTGCTGGGTCGGGAGGGATATCGTACTGCCGCATTTGGAAAGTGGCACAGCGGCGCGCAGTATCCCTACCATCCCAACGGTAGGGGATTCGGGGATTTCTATGGGTTTTGCTCCGGGCATTGGGGCAACTATTTCGATCCCATGTTGGAGCACAATGGGAAGATTGTCGAAGGAGAGGGATTTATGGCAGATCTCTTGACTGACAAGGCGATCGATTTTGTGCAGGCAAACCTCGAAAATCCTTTTTTCCTATATCTTCCCTACAACACACCCCACAGTCCCATGCAAGTGCCTAGCATCTATTGGGAGCGGTTTAGGGAAAAGCAGCTTTCCGCCCACCGCTATGACGGGCAGGAAGATATGGGGCATTCCCGCGCTGCCTTGGCCATGGTCGAGAATATAGATTGGAATGTAGGGAGGCTGGTGGAGAGCGTTCGGGAAACTGGGCTTTTGGAGAATACGATCATCCTTTTCCTATCCGACAATGGCCCAAACGGCTATCGTTGGAATGGCGATTTGAAGGGACGGAAAGGTTCGGTCGACGAGGGCGGGGTGAGGAGCCCGCTTTTTATCCAGTGGGAAGGAAAGATCGAGGCTGGTAGAATAGTTTCCAAGGTGGCTAGTGCAATGGATCTGTTTCCTACCCTACTGTCGCTGGCAGGAATCGACTATGCCTCCGAAAAGCCTCTTGACGGCAAAGACCTGAGTCCACTTTTTCTGCAGAGCGATGCCCTATGGCCAGATCGCTATGTTTTTTCCTATTGGGAGAAAAGGGCCAGTCTGCGGAGCGAGTCGTTCCTTTTGGATGAAAAGGATCAGCTTTTCGATTTGCGCTCTGACCCGGGGCAACGCCTCGTGGTGTCTGGTCAGTTCCCGGAAGTGCTTGCAAGGATGCGTGAAATAAAGCAAGCCCATGTCGCGGAGGTCACAATGGAGCTGCCCCAGGAGGATAACAGAAGTTTTCCTTTGGGACACCCCGAATTCAAATACAATCTGCTGCCGGCGAGGGACGCCGTGGGGCACGGAAACATTCAACGGTCAAATCGTTTTCCAAATAGCTCCTATTTTACCAATTGGACTTCCACCCAAGATAGCTTGACTTGGGAAGTGGAAGTGCTTGCCGACGGACAATTTGAGGTGGAGATCTATTACACCTGTGAAGAGGATGTTCTAGGGTCGACTCTTTGTTTGCGAATGGGGGAAGATGTATTGGAGGGGAAGGTGGTAATCCCTTATGTCCCGCAATTGTTGGGAGCGGAAGAGGATCGGGTTCCGAGGCAGGAATCCTATGAGCAAAAGTGGGGGAGGATGAGCCTAGGCAAAATCAGCCTTTCCAAAGGATCCGGGAAGCTTTCACTGAAGGCGCTGGATATTCCCAAGGGAAAAGTGATGGATTTTAGGTTGATGACCTTGACGCGCATTTGATCGAAATGATAAGGACTACTCGATAGCCCAAATTCTAAAAATCCAAGGGATCCAGATGCTTGAAGTGTCCGTTGAGTTTGATTTTTTCCCTCGCCTGCTCGACAGCTTTGATCGCAGGTATGATTCTTTTAAAATGCTTGATGAGAAACTCCGTTCTCTCGCTTTCTGATTCCATCTGAAGCAATTCTAGCTCCTCTTCCAGTTTCAGCCCAAGTTTGTGGGAGAAGGTGTAGGAATTGACCGTTTGGGGATTGATTTCGCCTTGGAAATTCAGCAGGTGTAGCAACTCTCGGAGATAGAAGACAAACTCGTGATGGAGAAACTCGGAAACCTTGGGGTCGTCATTGAGGTGGGCGACGGTACCTCCTGCATATAGCTTGCCTTTCATGGGATTGTCGAAACTGAGAATCCGGAATGCCCGAAGCCCCCGGGTTCTAATATCCAAGCGTCCGTCCTCGTATCGCTTGTTGACCTTCTCGAGCGCGACTTCGGTGCCAAAACTGCTCAGTTTGTCCAAATAGACGCAGATGCCAAAACTGCCCCCAGTCTGCTCTACATCGGCGAGAAGCTCTTTATATCTTGGTTCAAAGATGTGGAGGTTGAGCTCTTCTCCAGGAAAAGCCACCAGTTTCAAAGGGAAAAATGGCAGATACATAGCTGTGTGTTTGTCTTTCGGCCGAAGCCTTTGCCTTGGTCCGGATCCATTCTTCCCTTAAAACGGAAAAAGCCCCGAGATTTCGGGGCTTTTTGGAATTATTTTTTTGCAATGTAGGCCAAGAGGTCGACTACTTTATTTGAGTAGCCCCACTCGTTGTCATACCAAGAAACCACTTTCACGAATGTATCGGAAAGCTGAATGCCTGCTTCCGCATCAAAAATGGAGGTTCTTGCATCCCCGATGAAGTCATTGGAAACCACGGCGTCTTCGGTGTAGCCGAGTACACCTTTCATGGTGGTTTCGGAAGCTTCCTTCATTTTCGCGCAGATTTCAGCATATTTAGCTGGCTTTTTCAATCTCACGGTCAAGTCCACTACGGATACGTCTGGAGTAGGAACTCTGAATGCCATGCCGGTCAATTTGCCGTTTAGCTCAGGGATGACTTTTCCTACCGCTTTGGCAGCACCTGTAGAGGATGGGATGATGTTTTGGCCAGCTCCACGTCCACCTCTCCAGTCTTTGGCAGAAGGGCCATCCACGGTCTTTTGGGTTGCGGTGGTTGCGTGTACGGTGGTCATGAGGCCTTCTTCAATGCCCCAGTTGTCGTTCAAGACTTTGGCGATAGGCGCAAGGCAGTTGGTGGTACAAGATGCATTGGAAACGAACACCATGTCTTCAGTATATGAGTCCTCGTTTACACCCATCACAAACATAGGGGTGTCATCCTTGGAAGGAGCAGACATGATTACTTTTTTCGCGCCTGCATCGATGTGGCCTTGAGCCGTGTCTTTTGTCAGGAAGATACCTGTGGATTCGATTATGTAGTCGGCGCCTACTTCACCCCACTTGAGGCTGGCTGGGCTTTTTTCGGCAGTCACGCGGATGGAGTTGCCGTTTACGATCAAGGAACCGTCTTTTACTTCCACGGTGCCTTTGAACTGGCCATGGGTTGAATCGTACTTCAGCATGTAGGCCATGTAATCCACATCGATCAAGTCGTTGATCGCTACTACCTGAATGTCTTCTCTTTCCTGCGCTACGCGAAAGGCGAGACGTCCGATTCTTCCGAATCCGTTGATTCCTACTTTGATCTTGCTCATAAGTATTGTTGATTTTGAGTATAGGTTTGATTCCAAAAACAGGGTCAGGAGACCTCTTTAGGTCAAAATTTCCTGAGGGCAGGCTAAGTTATTACAAATAAACGGATAGCCCAAACTTCTTTGATCTGCTCAAACCGCGAATCACATTGATTCTGAATTCAAACGATTTCGCCTGTGAATATTTTTTTCTGACTGAAAGTTTAAAATATACCTTTCCATGAACTCCAAAAAAAAGACTGGTCAAACTTACTGCATCACGTTTCCGATTGAAGTGGTTGTGACTTGTTTTTTGGGAGGTCGGTCTGGGGAAATCCATGCGTTTGAAACGAGTAGTTCCGGGCTGAGAAAGCAAAGTGGAGGGACGCTCTTTGATAGCGAAGGTAGGATCGTCGCCAAGTAGAGTCGGGCCAAGCATTTGATATTGAGGACAAGGAGGTCGTGGCTCACAGAAAGGCTAAAAAAATTCAATGACTATGCCTTTATTCTTTTGAGTGGTGAATATACGCGTCGGTGAACGAGGAGTTTCTTAGAGTCGATAAAGCGAGTTTCAAAGAAGGCAAAAAAAAGCCGGGCTATGAGCCCGGCCGTCTTGACTATGCCAATTGTGCTAAAATATCATTGAAAGTCTTGCTCGGGAGCATGGCCTTCGAGGTTTTGTCAGCATCGGGTCGGAAGTATCCGCCTATGTCCACTGGCTTGCCCTGAGAGCTGTTGTATTCTTCGACAATCTTTTCCTCGTTTGCCGCCAAAGCCTTTGCAATGGGGGCAAATTTCGCCTGAAGTTCTGCGTCTTTGGTTTGGGAAGCCAAAGCCTCCGCCCAATAGAGCGCTAGGTAGAAGTGGCCGCCTCTATTGTCCAACTTGCCGACTACGCGAGCAGGGGATTTGTCGTTGTCCAGGAATTTGCCGGTGGCGACATCCAAGGTCTCTCCCAGCAATAGCGCCTCGGGATTGTTGAAGGTTTGGCCGAGGTGCTCCAGAGAAACCGCCAATGCCAGGAATTCTCCCAAAGAGTCCCAACGCAGGTGCCCTTCTTCAGTGAATTGTTCTACGTGCTTCGGAGCTGATCCACCTGCTCCAGTTTCAAACAAACCACCTCCGTTCATCAAGGGAACGATGGAAAGCATCTTGGCGGAAGTACCCACTTCCAAAATTGGAAACAAGTCGGTCAAGTAGTCTCTTAGCACATTTCCCGTCACGGAGATGGTGTCTTTTCCTTCCCTGATTCTCTGGCAGGAGAAGATCGTTGCCTCAATCGGTGACATGGTGTGGATTTCCAAGCCGGTAGTGTCGTGGTTTGGAAGATATTTCTCCACTTTATTGATCAATTCCGCATCATGCGCTCTATTGGCATCAAGCCAAAATACCGCTGGGGTAGAGGAAAGGCGCGCGCGGGTCACCGCCAGCTTCACCCAATCCTGAATAGGGGCGTCTTTGGTCTGGCACATTCTCCAGATATCGCCAGCAGCTACTTCGTGAGAAAGCAATACATTGCCAGCAGCATCCACTACGTTAACCTTTCCGTCGAAAGGAATTTCGAAAGTCTTGTCATGGGAGCCGTACTCTTCGGCTTTTTGAGCCATCAGACCGACATTGGGTACAGAGCCCATGGTTGCCGGGTCGAAGGCGCCGTGCTCTTTGCAGAAATCGATCGTTGCTTGGTAGACACCTGCATATGATCTGTCTGGGATGACCGCCTTGGTATCTTGGAGCTTGCCGTTTTTGTCCCACATCTTGCCTGAGCTGCGGATCATCGCTGGCATGGATGCATCTATGATCACGTCGCTTGGTACATGTAGGTTGGTGATCCCCTTGTCAGAATTTACCATGGCTACGTCTGGACTGTCTGCATAGCAAGCGTCAATATCGGCTAGGATTTCCGCTTTTTTGTCTTCTGGAAGTTTTTCCAAATTTGCCAACAAGTCCCCAAAGCCATTGTTGACGTCCACTCCAATGGATTCCAAGGTGGCCGCGTGTTTTTTGAATACTGGCTCGAAAAATACCTTTACCGCATGACCAAAAATGATCGGGTCAGACACCTTCATCATGGTTGCTTTCATGTGCAGGGAAAACAAAACTCCCTTTTCCTTCGCATCGGCTTTGGCCTGCTTCAGAAAGGCCTTCAGAGCTGAAATGCTCATGGTAGAAGCGTCAATCACTTCGCCGGCGGAAAGCTTCAAGCTAGATTTCAAGATTTCTTTCTTTCCGTCTTTTCCAACTAGCTCAATGGAAACGGTCGTTTCAGCTTCCATCGTGAGAGATTTTTCACTGCCATAGAAGTCCCCTTCAGTCATGCTGTCTACATGGGACTTGGAGTCTTTTGCCCACTTGCCCATGGAGTGCGGATGTTTCTTGGCGTAGTTTTTCACCGCCAGGGGGGCTCGGCGGTCTGAATTACCCTCGCGAAGGACTGGGTTAACGGCGGAACCTTTGATCTTGTCGTATCGGGATTTGATGTTTTTTTCTTCTTCTGTCTTTGGCTCTTCAGGATAGTCCGGGAGTGCGTATCCTTTGCCTTGCAGTTCCTTAACAGCGGCCTTCAGCTGCGGGACGGACGCAGAAATGTTGGGGAGCTTTACGATGTTGGCCTCTGGAGTCGTGGCTATTTTTCCGAGTTCAGCCAAGTCGTCATTGATGACCTGATCTGGCTTCAGAAACTCGGGGAAGGCCGAAATAATACGGCCGGAGAGCGATATGTCCCGAGTTTCTACTTTCACTCCGGCAGACTTGGTGAAGGCTTGTACAATGGGAAGCAGGGAATACGTGGCCAAGGCTGGCGCCTCATCTGTCAGCGTATAAAGGATTTTGGGAGTTTGGTCACTCATAGTTTCAATAGGATTCTAAAAAGGATTTGCCTGTTTGCTTTTTGGGTGCTGGCCGCGGCCACCGGTCAAAAAAAGGAGGGACAGGGTCTGAATTTTGGCGCCTAAAATACAAAAAATAGGTTTGCATCAAACCCCGCCAAAGTAAAGTCGGGGAATTAAAACGGAATGGATTTCAGAGCACAGTGAAGTCGTCGGCGTCTTTCCAAGCAGGGAATTTCTCCCGAAACACTTCCAGCTTTTGGGCCGAAAGCGTCACGGTCTGGATTTGGTCTTTTTCGCCTAAGTCAGCAAGCTTTTCCCCACGGAAATCATAGGCTGCCGAATGGCCTACATAGGAAATTCCGTTTCCATCTGAGCCAATCCTGTTGACTCCCAAAGAATAGGAAAGGTTTTCTATTGCCCGGGCGGGAAGCAGCGCATCCCAAGCAGAAACCCGCGCAGCGGGCCAAGATGCAATGTAAAAAATGACGTCGTAGCTGGCCACCCCATTTTCCCAAATGTTTCTGGACCATACGGGGAAGCGAAGGTCATAGCAGACTTGGGGGCAGATCTCCCAGCCCTTCAGGTTGAAGATGGGAAGTTTTGGCCCCGGCGAAAAAATCTTGTCCTCATTTGCCATGCGGAAAAGATGGCGCTTGTCGTAGTGCTCGGTATACCCGTCTGGATTCACCCAAAGCAAGCGGTTGAAATATTTTTGGCCTTCTGAGATAATCGCACTTCCAGTTACCGTAGCCTTGGTATGCGCGGCCATTTGCTTCATCCACTTGCACACCATCAAGTTCATCGGCTCGGCTAGCGTGGACGCTTCCATGCTGAACCCCGTCGGGAACATTTCCGGCAGGACGATCAGATCGGTTTTGCCTTTCAGCCCCCAGATTTTCTCCTCCAACATGGCGAGGTTGGCCGTCTTGTCCTGCCAGTGCAGGTCGGTCTGAACCAAGGATATGCGGATTTCGGGGCTTCTTCCCATCTAGCGTAGCGGATAGATCATGCGGTAGTCAGTGGAGATTTTTCCCTTGCTGACATCGATCAGTTTTGATTGGATCAGGCGTTTTTTCAAGCCTTTCAGGTAATCTACGAAGAGAATGCCTTCCAAGTGGTCGTACTCGTGTTGGATCACCCGGGCCGTCATTCCGGAAAATTCCTCTTCCTTCAGATTCCAATTTTCATCGAAATATTCAATCGTGAGTTTGTCCGGACGGATAATTTCCGCGCGCACCTCGGGAATGCTCAGGCAGCCTTCCTCAAAACCGTAATCATCCCCGTACTCATCCAAGATGATCGGGTTGATAAACGCACGTCGAATTCCTTTCTCTTCGTCATTTTCATCCAGCATCAGAGAGCTGTCTATGACAAAGAGCCGTACACTCTGATTGATCTGGGGTGCGGCCAACCCCACGCCATTGGCGTGGTCCATGGTCGCGTACATGTCATTGATCAGAGCGCTCAAGTCCGTGCCTTCGGTGATTTCTTCCGCTTCTTTTTTCAGGATGGGGTTACCGTAGGCAACTATGGGGTAAATCATTTTTGTTCGAGGTAAGATTGTAGGATGATTGCCGCAGAGACTTTGTCCAGATTTCCTGCCTTTTCCCTGCGGTCTTTCTTTTTGCTGCCCATTGCGATCATGCTCTGCATGGCCGTTTTGGATGTGAACCGTTCGTCCACAAGGGCTATTTTTTTGTCGGGAAATACTTTCTCAAGCTCTCCTTTCAGTTTCAATACTTTTGGAGTCATTTCGTTGTCCTCCCCATTGAGGCGGGTCGGTAGCCCAAGCACCAGCGCTTCGACTTCTTCTTTGGCACAATAGGCTTTGAGAAAAAGCATCAGCTGTCCAGTCTCAATCGTTTCCAAGGGATTTGCCACGATTTGCAGCGGATCTGTAACGGCCAATCCAGTGCGTTTGGTTCCCAGGTCTATGGCGAGAACTCTGGGCATCAGTTGGTTTGGATTTTTTTTCTGATTCTGCGAAGTGCCTCTCTTTCGAGCTCAACAGCCTTGGGGAACAGCAATTCGTCCTCGATTTTGGCGTGTATGGAGAGTTCTCTTTCGAAGTTTTGAAGCTCGTGATAGAGTACTTTCATCGTAAGTGGGGCGTCCTCTTCCAAGAAATAATCGCGGGTGAGGCGTCTTATCCCTTCCATCTCGTCATCATGGATCTCGTGCTGGTCGGCCATGAGGTGGATGGGGTCCTTTTCCAGTATCGTCAACGCATCCTGGGTGTGGAAGTGTCCGTCTTCGATGTCTTGAAGGGTCTCAATGCGCTTGAAGAGCCGGCTTTCCTCCTCGTGGATGTGGTGGATGAAATCCTCTACAAACAGCGGGAACATGATCCGCAGGTCGGCCATCAAGGCGCTGAAATAAGGCTCTGGCTGAATCCCCGAAATTAGATTAGAGAGAAACGGAAGCTCTTGACGAACAAAGAAATAGTGTTTCCTTTTGAGGTAGGCAACAAGGAGCTCGATAGGGTTGAGGTAGAGTTCTTCGGGAGTGGGATCCACCCGCTTTGCCCAGGATTCCAGCTCGGCAACCAGAGTTCTCGGACTGACTTTATGCCTGCGGCAAACCTTCTCAAGCGAATCGGTAGGGTACTGATAAAAGCTGATTCCGAAATAATGCAGTACAGCCGCGAAAACATAGTTTTCTGAAACTAACTCACCTACTGACGACTTTTCGAAATCCCGATTCGAGTACATTGCACAAAATTAATTTTTTTTGGAGGAAAAAGGGGAATAAATCTGACCTTTAGCGATCCCGCCCGTACAAACAATCGTTAATTTTATCTAAAATCGGTTTCCTTCGTGGATCATTTATCGGTAGTTTGAGTTAATTGAATACAAAATCAGAGAAAAAGTGAGCGAGACCAAAAATACTAAATCACAAATCCGGCTTCCGATCATATTGGCCCTGGCAATTTCTGCGGGAATTTGGATTGGGGCGACCTTCGCTGAGCCGAAAAGCAACCAAAATGATCTCAGGGCGGCGCTCTACAAGCTCCAGGAAATCATGACTTATATCAACCGCGACTACGTGGACAGTGTAAATACGAATGAGCTGGTGGAGTTTGGGATTACCAAGATGTTGGAAAATCTGGACCCCCATTCCAGTTACATTCCCGCCAGGGATGCGTCTTTGGCACAGTCCCAGCTGGAAGGAGAATTTGATGGCATCGGCGTAGAGTTTGGGATAATCCGAGACACCATTTATGTTGTCGCGCCGCTTACCGGCGGTCCTTCAGAGGCTTTGGGTATCCAATCCGGAGATCAGATTATCAAGGTGGACGGGGAAAATGTAGCCGGGATAGGCATCACCAACCGGGATGTCTTTGACCATCTGAGAGGTCCGAGGGGTTCTAAAGTTGTCGTGGATATCAAGAGAAAGAGCCAGCCCGAGCTGATTTCCTACGAGATCACCAGGGACAAAATACCCCAATACAGCATCAATGCTTCCTACATGGTCAACAATGAGATCGGGTATATCAAAGTAAGCCGGTTTGCAGCGACGACCTATGAGGAGTTTAAGACATCCTTGACTGACCTTCAGTCCAAAGGCATGAAGAAGCTGATCATCGACCTCCAAGGCAACCCTGGTGGATACATGGGAGCGGCGATCAACATGGCTGATGAACTGCTGGGGGATCGCGATCTTATCGTTTCTCAAGAAGGGAAAGTGAGCCAATACAGCCAAAAGGCCTTTGCCTTTAAGCCTGGGATGTTCGAGGAAGGTTCTGTGATCGTCTTGATCGACGAAGGATCTGCATCAGCCTCTGAGATTTTGGCAGGAGCCGTTCAGGACAATGACCGCGGATTGGTAGTAGGAAGACGTTCTTTTGGCAAGGGCTTGGTGCAGATGCCGATTGACTTGTCGGATGGGGCTGAGTTGAGATTGACCATAGCCCGGTATTTTACACCTTCCGGCAGATCGATCCAAAAACCTTATGACTCAAACTATGAGGCCTATGAAACCGATTTGATGGACCGCTACACTCACGGGGAATTCTTCTCTGCAGATAGCATCAAGTTCAACGACAGCCTGAAGTATGAGACCAAGAAAGGCCGGACGGTCTATGGGGGAGGAGGTATCATGCCGGATTACTTTGTACCGCTTGATACTACGATGAATAGTGTCTATGTAAGAAGACTGTTCAGTACCGACGCGTCTAGAGAGTATGTCTTGGATTTTGTGAACAAAAACAAAGCTGACTTCGCCTCAATGAGCCTTGATCAATACTACAAAGACTATGAAGTGACAGATGCCATGTTGATGGATTTGGTGGAGTACGGGAAGAAAAATAAGGTGGAGTTTGACTCCAAAGACTTCAACAAGTCCAAAGAATATCTGAAAATCCTAGTAAAAGCGCATTTGGGCCGCCAGATTTATGATGACAATGCCTTCTACCGTGTGATTAATGATATCAATGAAGTTTATCTCCAGGCTATGAACCTATTCGGGGAGGCAGATCGGATTGCGATGGCTACAACCTTGTCGGATGAGTAGCCTGTTTTTCTCAAAAAATTGATGCCAAAGGCCAGTCCAATGCGGACTGGCTTTTTGATTTTGCCGATTTGGGCCGATCTTGTAGCGGTATAGTAAATTACTTTTTTCTTTTTAACCGTTTCCACCATGTCCGCTGTTAAGATCAACCATATTGCCATCCATGTTTCCAGTTTGGCGCGAAGTAGAAAATTCTACGAAGACGTTTTGGGTTTGACTGCAGTCGAAGAGCCCTTCAAAGACGGGCTGCACGCTTGGTATGACATCGGCGGCGGAGCTACAGTCCATCTCATAGAGGAGCTTGATTTGAAGCCGCCTCAGGAAATATCAAAGACGAATCATCTGTGCTTTAGCATGGAGGACATGGACGCTTTCATCCGAAACTTGAATGAGAAAAACTGCTCTTTTGAAAACTGGGCGGGAGACCGAGGAAAGATCCACATTCGGCCAGACGGGATAAGACAGATTTTTTTCAGGGATCCAGACAACTACTGGATTGAGGTGAATGACGATTTTTGAGACTTTGGATTTTTTGGGCCAAAGCTTCAAAACGTTTGCGCTTAGGTTTTTAAATGCGCTTTTATTTAGGAAATAGGCCTTCTTTGGCCAAAAAGCCCTAATATCGAATACGCAAGTCCCTAAGACGATGAAAAAGATATTGACAATAGTCCTGATTTTGTTTTCCGCGAGCGCATTTGCCCAGATCAAAGTCAACCACATCGCAGTCCATGTTTCGAATTTAAAAAAGAGCATGGACTTTTATCAAAACGTCTTGGCACTTCAGGAAATCGAGGAGCCTTTCAAAGATGGGATCCATGCCTGGTATGACATTGGAGGCGGCTCCGCACTTCATCTCATCGAGGGTAAAGAGGTGCCCTCGGAAAAGTCCAAGGTCAACCACCTTTGTTTCAGTATTCCCGACATGCAGACCTTTGTGGATAACATGAAGTCCAGAAATTACCCCTTCGAAAGCTGGGCAGGCGTAAGCGGTGAGGTCACCAACCGTGTCGATGGAGTCAAGCAGATTTACATTCGTGATCCGGATGGGTATTGGCTAGAGATCAACGATGACTTTTGATCCTCCAGAGCCTTGGATATTCAAAAAAGCAACTCGCTCGGTGTCTTGGTGGTATCATTTTGCACCAAGTCCTAGCTGAACTTGCGGGATAATCTAGCAATTCGGTATATTTTGCAATTAGAATTTAAACTCCGACAATACGCATGTTTTTTACACTTGCCCGATTGCAGTTCCTCAAGAGTGTGCGCTCGACATCCTTTGCCAAAAGTCTCCTGACCAATATCCTGCTGGTTGTTTTGGGCTTAGTCCTGTTAAGCTACGTGGTGGGCCTAGGCCTCCTGCTCAAACTAATACTGGAAAAAGTCGCAGCCGGGCAGGATCATATTGCCCTACTCAACAGCTTTTTGATTTATTTCTTTTTGGGAGAATTTCTCTATCGATACTTTATCCAAAAGCTCCCGGTGGTCGAGCTGGAGAGTTTGCTCCATCTTCCGATTGGGAAGAGCCGGATCATCAGGATGCTATTGACTAGATCGTTTGTTTCCCCCTTGAATATCATCGCCATTTTGCTCGTGCTGCCCTTTTCCATGCAGGTGGTAGCAGAAAAGTACGGAGCATCCGGGGCGCTGATGTGGGTGTCTACCATCGCACTCGCGAGCTGGACGCTACATTGGTTTATGCTGTGGTTCAAGCAAAGGTTTGAAGATAGCCTGATTGGCTTATTTGTGATTTTTCTGGTCTTGGTAGCTGGTGCAGGATCCAGTTACATGGGATGGTTTAATCTAGGCGAGCTGGTTCAGCCGGTATTTGACTACGCCTTGGTCAGCCCGATTCCCGTACTTGGGATGGCGATCTTGATGGTGGTTTCCTACTTGCTCTGTTTTAGATTTTATGTGTCCAACGCTTATATGGAAGACTTATCCGAGGAAGAGGATGTACGATTTGTCAATCAGTCGATCGGTTTTTTTTCGAGGTTTGGACTCGCTGGCGAGTTGGCCAATCTGGAGTGGAAGCTGATCATCCGGCACAAGAAGAGCCGCACGTTTTTGATGATGACTGGCTTTTTCCTACTCTATGGGCTGATCTTTTACAACAATCCAGCCTATACTACCGAGGATGGCTTCAGTTTTATCTTCATATTCGTCGGCGTTTTCATCACGGGGATTTTCATGATCCAATACGGCCAGCTCTTTCTTAGCTGGAACTCTTCCAACTTCGACTTTTACCTGAATAGAAGGGGAGGAATCGAGGCGCTGGTGCGTGGAAAATACCTGCTCTTTTTGGGAGTGTCCGCCATCTGCTTTTTGGCTTCTGTGCCATACGTCTACTTTGGCTGGCATTTCTTGTTGATCCATTTGGCCACCTTCCTGTTCAACGTCGGGATACTGGTCCACGTCATCATCTATCTGGCGCTGTGGAAGCCTAAACCCATGGATCTAAATAAAGGAGCCATGTTCAACTACGAAGGTGTGGGCATCGCGCAATTTCTGATCGTGATTCCCATGATGCTCGGTCCTTACCTGATCTACGTGCCATTTTCGCTGCTATTCAACGACTACGTCGGGCTTTTGGCCCTGAGCGTGACGGGGATCTTGGGGATATTGGGCTTTAAGCGCCTGTCCCAAATCAACATTGACCGCGTCCTTTCCAACCGATACGAAATTTCTTCCTCCTTCCGTCAAGAACTATGATACAGATATCCCAACTCAAAAAGCAATACAAAGAAGCCGTCGTCCTGGATGTGGAATCTCTCGAAATCCCCTCTGGAGAATGTTTTGGACTGGTGGGGAACAACGGTGCCGGAAAGACCACCCTATTCCGAATCATGCTCGATTTGGTAAGAGCTACTGCAGGCACAGTGACCCTCAATGGCGAGGATGTAAGTAAAACAGAGGACTGGAAAGCCAAAACAGGGGCCTATCTTGACGAGCACATGCTCTTGGCATATCTGACTCCTGATGAGTATTTTCAGACGCTTCGAAAAATCTATGGCCTGTCTGAAGCTGATCTCAAGCTGCATTTGGACAAGTTTGTCGAGCTCTTCAACGACGAAGTGCTAGGCAAGAAAAAATACATCAGAGACCTTTCGAAAGGCAACCTGAAAAAGGTCGGTATCGCCGCGGCATTGATGGGGAATCCGGAGGTGGTATTTTTGGATGAGCCCTTCGAAAACCTGGATCCGAGTTCTCAGATCCGTCTGAAAAAGTTGATTCTGAGGGAAAAGGAAAACTCCAAAGTCACCTTCCTGATCTCGAGTCACGATCTGAATCACGTCACGGAGATCTGTGATCGGATTGTCCTACTGGAAAAGGGCAAGGTGATCCGCGATCTGCGTGAAAAGGCTGAAATGATGGCCGAGCTAGATGCCTATTTTACCGGCTGAAAATACACTTAGCCCCATACATGCGCGCCTTCTGATGAAATTTCGGAAGGCGTTTTTGTTTGTGGGAACAAAGCAGACGAACTTTTTTAGTCTGAGGTGAAAAGCGTTTTTGTTAAAAATCTTATTTTGTATGTATTATAATATCGTTTTACATACATTCAGGGAATTTAAATCTTGAATGAAAGGAACCAACATCGGGGAATTTGAAGAGCTGGTACTACTGACAGTCGCCGCGCTGATGGATGAAGCGTATAGTGTGGCGGTTTGCGATGAGCTCAGCACGCACACGGGACGCACCGTGAAGCTGGGTGTGGTACATGCCGTACTGAATCGCCTGGAAGAAAAAGGCCTCGTGAAAAGCCAGCTGGGCGAGGCGACGAGGGCACGTGGAGGAAAACGGAAGCGATTCTATCAGCTGACCATTCCCGGCAAAAATGCCTTGGTCAATGCCAAGGAGATGCGCGACCAACTGTGGGATAGGATACCTTCCTTGGCTTGGAAAAATCTGTGATATGAAAGAGCAAAGGCATCACCATCCGCCGGCTTGGGCGCAGCGCTTTGTGGCTTGGTATTGCAGACCCCGGCTTGCAGAAGATCTTCTCGGTGATCTGAACGAGTACTTTGAGCGAAATGTGCAAAATCTTGGTCCAGGCCGGGCAAAACTTATTTACATCATCGATGCGATCAAGTTCTTCCGAAGCTATACCGTACGAAAGCCTGAGTTTTTTCACCCTTTTATAAAACCCATCATGATCGGAAACTATCTCAAAACCTCTTCGCGCAACGTGATGCGCAACAAGCTGTTTTCTTTTATCAACATAGTCGGTCTTGCGATCAGCATGTCTGTCGGGCTGTTGCTGATCGCATTTCTGAATGATATCTATTCCTATGACCGGTTTAATGGAAAGGGAGAGCGAGTCTATCGGATAACGAACGTCCATACCAAAGGACGTGCACAGGGAAAATATCCCTCTACTTCGGTCAAAACCGGCCGGCTGATCCGGGAAGAGGTCACGGGAGTTGAGCACGTGTCCATACTCCGCGATGATTTCTCCGGTGATGCGGTGGTGGGGGAGAATGTTCTCCCCCTTAAAGGTTTTTGGGCCGAGACGTCACTTTTTGAAATGCTCTCTTTGGAAATAAAAGAAGGCAATCCACACACGGCGCTGCGAGCCCCTTATTCCCTCGTGCTTACAGAGTCGGCGGCCGAGAAGCTTTTTGGCCATCAGCCCGCACTTGGCAAGGCGGTTCGGTTTGACTCGGTGGACTATCAAGTGACCGGAATCGTGGAAGATGTGCCTTTCTTTTCCCATATCGACTTTGAAGCGCTTGTTTCCTTTTCCACTCTAGAAAGTAGAAACAGCGGTGATCCGGATTTCGAGAGCTGGGACAACATGTGGTCCAACTATGTTTACCTGCGTTTGTCGGAGGATGCGGACAAGGGGGCTGTACAGACTCAGCTGGACGCACTGGCCAAGAATGAAAATCTCAGTGAAGAAGACACGGAGATTCGACTCGAACTTCTTCCCTTGTACGATATCGTAGTTTCGGAGGATCTCCGACGTTCCGAGGGCCTGCGCTACATCAGTCCCCACGTCCCACCACAGTTGTTGTGGATAGTCGGTAGCCTCGCCCTGGTGGTGATCCTCTCTGCATGTTTTAACTATACCAATCTGTCCCTAGCCCGGGCGATGCGCCGGTTTAAAGAGGTGGGACTGAGGAAAGCGATCGGTGCCGGCAAAAACCAAGTTTGGCAGCAGTTTCTCGCCGAAGCAATCATGGTGTCCCTAGCTGCTTTACTTCTGTCATTTGTTTTGTTCCTACTGCTACGCCCACAGCTTATCAATATGGCGCCGGAGATGCAGCGTCTCGTAAAGCTGGACTTGAATGCGAAATTGATCGTGATTTTCCTTCTTTTTTCGATTCTAGTGGGTGTGATTGCCGGCTTTTTGCCAGCACTTTTTTTCTCCAAAGTCAGTGCTATGGATGCCCTTCGGAATGTTTCCTCTGTGAAAGTGTTTCGGCATCTTCCAATCCGAAGAGTATTGGTCGTTGTCCAGTACACCTTCACCTTGATTTTTATTACGGCTACAGCGATCGGCTATGTGCAATACAAAAACATCCTGGAGTTTGACCTGGGTTTCAACACCGAGAATATCCTCAACATCAAAATGCAGGGCAACGACCCGGAGGTTTTTCTCAAAGAGCTCCGAGAGATGCCGGAAGTAAGCGAACTGTCGCGCTCCCTGATTGTGACCAGTATTGGCAATGCCTGGGGAGGTTTTATGCGTTACGGAGAATCCACGGACTCCGTATTGGTAATGACCAACCATGTCGATGAAAATTACCTTGCACTCCATGGCTACGAACTGATCGCTGGAGGCAACTTTCAAGCTCGTCCTGCCACCCAAGCGGCCGTTAGCGAGGTGATTGTCAACGAACAGGTATTAAAGCGCTTCAACATTGCCAACCAGGACCCGGAGCGTGCAATCGGAGAGGAAGTCACCTTCAGCAATGTCCAGGGATTTGGGCGAAAGATGACGATTGTGGGCGTCATGAAAGACTTTCACTACGGCAAGGTGGACAATCTCATCGAGCCAACGGCGCTGATGTTTTGGACACCGGGCAGTCCGGCTGTAGTCAATGCCAAGATCCAAAGCGATAATATCCAAGAAACGATGGCCAAGGTGGAGGCAGCATGGAAGAAGATAGACCCTATACATCCATTGGATGCCAAGTTTTTTGATGAGGATATCGAGGAAGCCTACAGCGAGTTTTCCGTGATGATTAAGATCATCGGATTCTTGTCGCTCCTAGCGATTTCCATCGCTTCAATGGGGCTGTTTGGCATGGTGGTGTTTGCGACAGAGACGAGGATCAAAGAGATCGGAATCCGCAAAGTGATGGGGGCCAGTTCGGAAAATCTAGTCTATCTACTGAGCCGGGATTTCCTGATTCTGCTGTCAATATCGGCGGGACTTGCCCTGCCTGTCACCTATTTCTTTTTTGAAAAAGTCGTACTTGTCAACTTCCCATATCATGAGCCCATAAGGCTTTTGGAATTGTCCGCAGGCTTGGTTGTGGTGTTGGGGATTGCTTTTTTAATGATAGGCTCACAGACGATCAACGCCGCGAGAAGCAACCCCGCCAAGGTACTGAAAAGCGAGTAGAGACTTTGAGCATTAGTTTTCCACAAAAAAAAGAAGCGATTTCTCGCTTCTCTTTCTTCAGGTGGAGCTGGTGGGATTCGAACCCACGTCCAGATAAGGAAACACCGTACCGTCTACATGCTTAGTCACCGATTGGGTTTTCGACCAAACTATGCTGGGTGACACACCTGAGTTTGGCTTATCGATTGGTCTTAAGCTTGCTTAATCGCATCACAAGCAGCAGTCCGATCAAGTCGACACCTCGGATCCACCCGGATCAGACGGCGGGTGGGGAGATGTGGCCGGGGAATCACTCTCGTAACTCAACCCTTTAAGCGATCTATCCTATAAGGTTAGATTAGGCAGCCATGGCGTAAGAAGTTTCGCCATTTATCGTTCGTATGAATCTTTCAAGGCCGTACATACTCCAGCCTGCATGCGAGCCCGATCTTTACACCTACTGTCAAAACCGGTCAGCCCCATTTGTGTAGGGAGGACAAAAGTAATGGAAAAATGGTTCACTCCCAGCTGTGAATTGCGAAATACGAGCTTCCTGCTCTAGGGCGTAACGTTTGCAATTCGCCATTCTCCCAAAGTCCAAAGCGTTCGACTCCGGATATCGGACACCAAACGCCAATCCCGATTTTTTCAATTCTCAACTCCCAATCCAATACTGCTTACGCTCAGCTGCTTATTGAAAAACTTTCCCGATCGCTATTTTTCTCTCCTGCCGAATATCCAGTTTTTTATATCTTGCAGCGATGGAAAACTTCGTCGTTTCGGCAAGAAAATACAGACCGGCAGACTTTAAAAGTGTCGTGGGACAGCAGCACATCACCACCACGCTTCAAAATGCGCTCAAAAACAATCACCTAGCCCAGGCTTTCTTATTTTGCGGACCACGTGGTGTCGGGAAGACTACCTGCGCACGTATCCTTGCCAAGACCATCAACTGCGAAAACGTCACCAAAGACTTCGAAGCCTGTGGCAAATGCGAGTCTTGTGTTTCTTTCCAGAACAGTTCCTCCTTCAATATCTACGAACTGGATGCTGCTTCCAACAATTCAGTAGATGATATTCGGAATCTAGTAGACCAAGTGCGCTACGCTCCGCAAAAGGGGCAGTACAAAGTCTATATCATTGACGAAGTTCACATGCTTTCGACAGCAGCCTTCAATGCTTTTTTGAAGACCTTGGAGGAGCCGCCCAAGTATGCGATCTTCATCTTGGCTACCACAGAGAAGCACAAGATCATTCCTACGATTCTTTCACGCTGCCAGATTTTTGACTTCAACCGAATTCAGATCAAGCACATCTCGGATCACCTGAAGCATATCGCGGAAAAGGAAAAGGTAGATTACGAAGATGAGGCGCTGCGCTTAATTGCTACCAAGGCGGATGGAGCTTTGCGGGATGCGCTTTCGATTTTCGACCTGATAGTGACCTATTCCGCAGGGAAAAAGGTGACTTATAAGGAGACGATCGAAAACCTCAACATCCTTGACTACGACTATTATTTCAAGGTAGTGGATGCGTTATTGGCGGAGGACCTTTCTGCAACGCTCTTAATTTTTGATGAAATCCTGAAAAAAGGATTCGATGGCCATAATTTCATCGTTGGGCTGAGTGAGCACTTTAGGGACTTGTTGGTAGTCAAAGACGAGGCGACCGTTGAGCTGTTGCAAGTGTCGGAGTCAGCAATGGAGCGTTATCTACAGCAGACCCAACAGGCGTCAGTTTCTTTATTGCTTTCTGCACTCAATCTGGCAAACCAGTGCGACATCAACTACAAGACGAGTAAAAACCAGCGTCTTCACGTCGAGTTGGCGCTAATGAAAATGGCCAAGCTTCCCCAGGCATTTAGGCTAGCTACTCTGTCCAGCGCCGAGTCAAAAAAAAAAGTCTGAGTGAACAGGCGGGGAAGTCTAAAGCGCCCGAGCTCGTCCCTTTGCCTAGTTCTGCCGATATATCCGTATCGAAGAAAAGTCCGCTAAAAACCACGATTTCCATTCCAGTCAGCCTGAGCCATACCAAGAGAATGGTGGATCAGAAGGCTAAAGAAAGTGCCGAGGCTGCCAAAATGGTTATGAAGGAAGAGGTCGTAGAAGTAAAAACATCCAGATCTTCGGTGACTTTGACTCAGGAGCTGTTTGACCAGCACGTCTATTCCATCCAAGAGCATTACCGAAAAGCCGACAGAAAGTTCGAACTCGCTATTCTGGATCAACCTATCAAGGTAAAGGACGGAGGAGAGGTAGTTTTAGGAGTGATGGGCTCGATTCAGGAAGAGATTGCCGGAAAAATGAAGCCTGAGTTGGTTGCTTTGATACGACAGTTTACCGGAGCTGACAGGGTAATTATCACGGTAGAGCTGATGGAAGAAATCGATAATGGCAAGCCCAAGCTGTACACCAACACCGACAAGCTGAATTTTTTAAGGGACAAGCATCCCGCTCTAGCCGAGTTTCAGCGGAAGTTTGGCTTGGAAGTGGACTTCTAGAAATCCAGTGAAATCCCGAAATTGATCAGGTTCTGTAGCTGCACGGCTTGCTTGGAGCTGCCGTCATCTTGCTGGACATAGACGTTTTCGTCGTAGATCACGGCGGTTTCGATCCGGGTGGAGATGAATTTGTTTACCTTCAATCGGATGATCGAGTTGAAGTTGACCACCATATTGCCGAAGCTCTCGTAGTTGGAAAAGAGATTCAGGTCGGCTTTCCAAGTCACATTTTCCATGATGACAAAATCCACAACTCCGGCCGCGAAAGACATACCTGCCTCGGCTCGGACGTTTTCGCCTGGGACCACACCAAAAGCGCCGGCATTGCTAAGCGAGTCGTTCATCACAATGGTGAATCGTCCCGTAAACGGCGACACGATGACGGATAGTTTGCCTTTGTTCTCGTAGGTCTTTCTCAGGTTCAAACCTGTGGAGGATTGTAGATAGCCTGGAGAAAGCAGGTCGGATATTTTGGTTCGAACTTCCCTTTCACTGCCTGAGGGCTTCGAGTATTTATAGCCTGGCAAAAGCTGGGTTCGCGCATCCAGCTGGGTACTGAGGTACATTAGCTTGGAAAGCTGCCGCCCGTAGTTGCTGACGAATACGAAATTGTCGTTGGTCTTGCGAGTTTCAAAGTCGCGACTGCCCTGACGGTTGAAGCCCAAGTTTACCGTCATCTGGGTGTCCCAGACTTTCGAGTCTTTTTTGTAGTTGGCAAATAGCGTGACGCCTGAATTCAGTGCAAAGGAGCTGGATCCACCGGCCGCCCAATTGCTCAAGGTGACCTGCTGAATGTTGAGGTTGTAGTTTCCGCCGGTTTTCCAGAAGATCTCTTTTACCGGTTCGTCTATCAGGATAGAATCCCCGAGCATCAGCAGGGTGTCGCCATTGATCAGGACTGTGTCGGGAATTATATTTCTATCTTGACCAAAAGCTGATAGGCCAAAAAGGAAAATCAGGATTCCTGTGAAAAGGAAATTCTTACTCATTAATCGATGGTTAGATAGGCAGATCAGGGCACGAAGATAACCAATTTCTGACCGATGCTGATGATGTTTTGGCTCCCGATGTTGTTCCAGGATTTCAGCTCGTCTACAGAAACACCATATTTTTTGGATATAGCAAAAAGGGTTTCGCCCCGGCTGACATTATGGGTTACTCTTCTGGCCTCAGTTCTATAAGCATTCTCAGAAATCTGAGTCGGGCTGTTTTCTGCTACTCTGGTCTCAGCAGGCCTGGATTCAGTGGAAGCAATTTCGGTTCTTTTCTGAGGAGCCGGCTGGTTGACCGGGACGATCTGAATATCCTCCCCTCGTTTTCTCGGCTCGCGCAGGTTCAGTACCATGCCTACTTTGAGTTCTGAGTCCTTCCTGATCCGGTTCTTGGACTTGAGCGAGGACAGTTTTATGCCGTATTTCTGGGAAATGGACCAAAGGGTTTCGCCGGGCATCACGATATGGGTCTCGACGTCCGCGCTTGATTTCTTTTTCTCGGTATAGTAATACTTGCCGGTTTCCACGCGGTCCTCTGGATCCAGGTCGTTGAGGCGGAGAAACTTCTTTTCCTTGATGCCTATTTCTTGGGAGAATTTTTCGGAGGAAGTTGTTTTTGAGGCTTGGACGCCATCCAGTTCATTGACGGTGATTTGGTTCGGCTGGCTGGCCTTGGTGGTGTTTCCGGATATTCTAGGGTAGGAGTTGGCCTGTTTGTATGCCGGTGAGTTTTTGGCGGATGCGGTATAGGTCTGATTTTTCTTCGGTTTTTCCTCAGACTTAATTACTGCAGGCTCTAGAGGAAGGCTTCCTTCTTTGATGTAGAAAAGGGTATAGGTACCAGCGGGTATCCTCCCGTTTCCAGCCCATTTGTTAAACTCCTTGAGGTGTGCCTCACTCACGCCAAAGCGCTTGGATAGAGCGGCCATCGTGGAGGGCCCCTGCACGCTGACCTCTGCCAGTCGTTGCGGGCTCGACACCAACATCGTAGACTGGTTTTCATAGGCGATCTTGTGTGCAAGATACTTCTTGAAATACCAGTGGGTGTTTCGGTCTACTTCGACTACCTTCTTTCCGGAGTATTGACTCCCAAAGTAGCTCTTCGCGCCTCCAAGCCCCATCTGATAGGACACCAAGGCTGTCATCCAATTGTCGAGCTGGCTGTTGTGTTTCTTGAGATAAAGTGCGGCTCCCCGGCTGGAGGTGGCTATATTTTTGCGCTCGTCGATCTGCGCATCCACGCGTAGCCCGACCTCTTCGGCCGTTCCTTGTTTAAATTGCCAAAATCCAACCGCATTGGAGGTAGAGACGGCATCCGGAATAAGCCCACTTTCCTGGATGACCAAGTATTTGAAGTCTTCAGGAACGCCTTGGTTTCGCAGCTCGCGCTCGACGATGGGCAGATAGAGGTTGACTCGGTCCTGCTTCACTTTGAAATAGGACGGGTTTCGATATTGGGCATCCACGTCCAATTGGATTTCCCTTTGGGCTTGAGGGTTGATTCTCACGGTGATGTCTGCAAATTGCAGCTGGGCAGGAACTTGCGGGATCTGGGCCCAAAGCCGCTGTAGACATAGAAACTGAACTAAAAAAAGGAGGGTGAGGTAGTGACGGGGTTTCATCGAAAGTGACTCTCGTTTTACTCTGCCCTTGTCAGCAAAAATGGTTCCCTTTTTACTGCACTTACAGTTTTCTGGCCATCAATACACCATCGCGGATTGGAAGCAGGACATTTTCCACCCGGGGATCGTCTTGTACCTTCCTGTTGAAATCCAAAAGCGCTTGTGTGTCTTTGTCGATTTTTTGTCCTTCCTCTACCAAAATCTTACCCGACCAAAGCACGTTGTCTGCGAGGATGATCCCGCCGCTCGATACTTTATCTATGACCAGATCAAAGTATTCCGAGTAATAGAATTTGTCTGCGTCTATGAAGACCAGGTCAAACGGCCCCGCCAAGGTCGGGATGATGTCCCTGGCGTTACCGAGCTTGTAGTCGATTCGGGGCGCTAGTCCGCTTTCCTCAAAAAATCCCCTGACCATTGGCTCAAGCTCGTCATTGATATCGAGGGTGATCAGTTTTCCGTCTGGTCTGAGTCCTCGGGCCATGCATATCCCCGAGTATCCCGTGTAAGTTCCGATTTCCAGAATTGTTTTGGGCTGCAGCATTTTGGAAAAAAACTCCAGCATCTTGCCCTGCAGATGTCCTGACAGCATCCGCGGCATCAAGACTTTTGCCTGCGTCTCCCTGACGATCTTTTTCAGAAGAGCATCCTCTGCGGTGCTGGTGGATTCACAGTAGGCCAAAAGTGCGGGGTCAAATAGTTCCATGGTCAGTTTGGGGTATAGATGAGGTAGCTGAGCTGGTCAGGGTTGAAGATTTCCTGTGCAATTTCCTGAATTTCCTCGGCAGTGGTAGCCCTGATTTTCTCGAAGATTCTTTCCAACGGATCGATCTTGTCATGGTCAATGAGACTTTTGCCGTAGACGAGCATGAGTGCCGCGTAGTTTTCCTCGGCCATGGCCATCTGCCCGATGGCTTGCTCTTTGGCCATGTGCAGCTGAATGTTGCCGAGTTTTTTGTTTCTAAGTTTTTCCATCTCTCGATGGACGACCGCAAGCGATTTTTTTAGGGTTTTTTCTTCGGAGCCAAAGAAGACGCCGAAGAAGCCAGTGTCCGAATAAGTCTGATAGCTAGACTCGACGGAGTAGACGTAGCCATAATTTTCCCGGAGGGAGAGGTTGAGCTTGCTGTTCATGCTTGGTCCGCCCAAGATGTTGTTAAGCAGATAAAGTTTGAAGCGGTTTTTGTCGTGAAGGGAATAGGCTGGACGTCCGATGGCGCAAAGAGATTGTGTCACGTCTCTTTGCACGGTTTTGTGTCTCGCTTTGTAGTCATGAAAACCACTCCTAACATAGAGTGTGCGCTTGCTTTGGATTTGCGAGAGTGGGCCTTCTATGGCTCTCAGGGCTTTTTCGAAAGTGATATTGCCGACTACTGAGAATACGATCTCGGAGGTGTCGAGCCGAGTCGCGATGAAGTCGAAGAAATCCTCCTGGGTAAAGCGACCAACCGTTTCCTCGGTACCTAGGATATTTCGACCCAAGGCATGGTTGGCAAACACCAATTCGTCGAGCTCATCCTGGATGGAGTCATCCGGGGAATCGCGGTACATCGCCATTTCCTCTAGGATCACTTGGCGTTCCTTTTCGATCTGACGTTCTGGAAAGGTACTGTTGAAGGTGATGTCGAATAGGAGCTCGGCAGCTTTGGGATAGTGATCCTTCAGCACAGAGGCGTAAAAGCAGACTTTTTCCTTGGTTGTGTAGGCATTTAGCTCACCTCCCAAGGATTCGAGCCGGTTGATGATATGGAAGGTCTTACGCTTTTTGGTGCCTTTGAATGCCATGTGTTCCCAAAAGTGGGCCAAGCCTTCTTGGTCCTTGTCTTCGTCCCGGCTGCCGATATTTAGAATAAAGCCGCAATGGACCAGTCGGGTATGGGTGACTTGTTGATGGACGATCCGGATGCCGTTTGCCAGTTCCTTGAGTTGGTACATGAATTCCAGTTTGAATTTGAAAGTAGCGAAAAAATCAGCTTTTTATCTTCTTGGGATTAGCCTTAAGTTTGTAGCCGAGCATTCATACAGGTTTTGCTAACACCGAAATGCCGATTCAAGTTTAATTCTCCCCGTTTTTATGCTGAGTTCGACTCCCCCCAAAGCCTCGCTGATCATTTCGGTTTACAAAAACACGAGGTTTTTGGACGCGGTGATGAAATCGCTGGAGGACCAGACCTTTCGCGAGTTTGAAGTCATCATCTCGGAAGACGGAGAGAGCGGGGAGATGGAGGCGTACGTCAAGGGACTGGAAAGTTCTTTTCCTGTTTACCATCTTACACAGCCCGATGTGGGTTGGAGAAAAAACAAAGCGCTGAATCGGGCCATACAAGCGGCCAAAGCCGATTGGCTGGTATTTATTGATGGAGACTGTGTACTACATCCCAGGTTCATGGAGTTTCACTGCCAACTTGCCGACGACAAATCAATTTTGGCAGGAAAGCGCGTCAAGTTGGATGCAGAGACCTCCGAAAGGCTGATCGGTGGAGATTACGCGCTCGAAAAAATGGGAAAGGTCATCAGAAAGAACGCTGCTAAGATCAAAAAGAATGGCGGAGCCTTTTTGGAGGAAGGGGTATTTATTGACCCAAAGGGCTGGCTGGGCTTCATCCCGAGACTTCGGAAGATGAGCCAGCTCAAGGGCTGCAACATGTCCTTTCACCGCAAGGCTATCGAAGCAATTAACGGCTTTGACGAAGATTATGTCCGACCGGCGGTGGGAGAGGATATCGACTTGCATTGGAGATTCGAGGGGATGGGTTATCATCTGAAATCGGTAAGGAATCTGGCGGTGCAATATCATCTTTGGCACAAGGAAAGCTGGACGGATCAGGAGGAAAACATGGCGATGATGCGGCAAAATCAGGCAAAGCGGCAGTTTGTCTGCAAAAATGGACTCAAAAAACTAATCTGAGAATTATCAAAGGAATATGAAATACAATCCGTTACCCAAAGAACTTTACATTCGAAACCGAGTCAAATTTGCCGCGAAATTGGCCAAGAACTCGGTTGCTGTTTTTAATGCCAACGACATCCTGCCGACCAACGCGGACGGCACGATGAAATTTAGGCAAAACAACGATTTGTTTTACCTCTGTGGGATAGACCAAGAGGAGACCATCCTGCTGATCGCTCCCGATTGCCCCAATCCTGCTTGGCGTGAGGTGCTTTTTCTAAGGGAGACCAATGAGCATATCGCCGTCTGGGAAGGACACAAATACACCAAGGAGGAGGCGGAGGCGGCTTCTGGTATCCAAAATATCCAGTGGCTCTCGGCCTTTGATCAGATCTTCAACTCGGTCATGTCTTTGTCTGATCGAATCTATCTGAATACGAACGAACATTTGCGAGCGGGTGTAGTCGTGGAAACGAGAGATGCCAGATTCATCAAGTCCTGCAAGGAGAAGCATCCACTTCATGGATTCGAACGAGCTGCCCCGATCATGCATGAATTGAGAGGTGTAAAGGAAAGGGAGGAGATAGGCCAGATGCAGATTGCTTGTGATATCACAGAGAAGGGTTTCAGAAGAATTCTAGGCTTTGTGAAGCCAGGCGTGACCGAGTATGAGATCGAAGCAGAGTTTATCCACGAATTTATCCGCAATAGAAGCAAAGGCTTCGCCTACGAGCCGATCATCGCTTCGGGGGCTTCTGCTTGTGTGCTGCATTACATTGAAAACAACAAGGCTTGCAACGCAGGCGAATTGCTTCTCCTCGACGTGGGAGCCGAGTATGGCAACTACAATGCGGACATGACCCGAACGATTCCTGTGAGCGGCAGATTTACCAAACGGCAGCGTGAAGTATACGATGCCGTGCTGCGAGTGCATAGAGCGGCTGCCGAGATTCTCAGACCGGGTACGAATATCCAGGATTATCACAAGGAAGTGGGCTTGATCATGCAATCAGAGTTGTTGGGTCTGGGATTGATTGATCAGACGGATATCAAAAATCAGGATCCGAACTGGCCGGCATTTAAGAAATATTTCATGCACGGGACTTCACATCATTTGGGCTTGGATGTACACGATGTGGGGACGATGCACTTTCCGATCAAGCCGGGTATGGTATTCACCATCGAGCCGGGGATCTATATTCCAGCTGAGGGCTTCGGCATTCGACTGGAAAACAACGTAGTGATCCAGGAAAACGGTTTCCTAGACCTCATGCGAAATATCCCGATCGAGGCAGCCGAGATCGAGGAGTTAATGAATGCTTAAGGTATAAGAACGGCCTGTGGAGACACAGGACGAAGCATACAGCTTGTTCCGGTCTAGCTTTTCCAAAGGTTCAAACTTTGGAAAAGCTAGACCGGAACTATTTTTGGGGAGTTTTTATTCTAGGTGTATAAAAAAAAGTAAATTGGTGTATCGGTCCTAAAATCATGAGAACTAACATTGAAATAAATCAGGAACTGATTGATGAAATCATGAAGTTGACTGCAATTTCCACAAAAAAAGAAGCTGTGAATCGGGCTCTTGAAGAGTACTTACGGAAATTGAAATTGAGTGAACTTGCAGATCTTGCGGGAAAGATCGAATGGGAAGGTGACTTGGAAGAAATGAGAAGTGGAAGAGACTAATGCGAGTCCTAATTGATACAAGCGCATGGATTCATTTTTTCAGAGACTCAAATCCCGCTATTCGAGAGAAGGTAAGAAAATTGCTTTTAGAGGATAAGGCTGTGATTTGTCCGATCATCTTGCAAGAAATATTACAGGGAATGGGGACTGACGACGAAGTCCAAAGGATCTCCCATTTTTTTAACTTCCTCCCTCAATTGAAAGTAGATCCGTATGTCGTCGCTTTTGGGGCGGCAGAGGTTTATCGGAATTGTAGGAAGATGGGTATCACCGTCAGAAAAAGTCAGGATTGCCAAATAGCGTTTTTTGCCAATTTGGAGGGAACTCCTTTACTGCATGATGATAGAGATTTCCTGAATATTGGGAAAGTCATAGATCTTCAATTCTACTAGAAAAACAAAATCCCTCCCAGATCGCTCCGGGAGGGGTTTTTTATAAGAATAAAGATCGGAAGATTATCCGATGGAGATTCTCTTGAACGCGTTTACGGTCAGGCCTTTGCTCACACCGTCAAGGTATTGCGCGATAGACTTGGAACCGTCTTTTACAAACTGCTGGCTCAACAAAGTGTTTTCTTTGTAGAACTTCTGCAATTTGCCCATTGCGATTTTTTCCAGCATTTCTTCAGCTTTGCCTTCAGCTCTAGCCTGCTCTTTACCGATTTCGATTTCACGCTCGATAGTAGAAGCATCCACACCGTCTTTGTCAACGGCTACAGGGTTCATCGCTGCAATCTGCATCGCCACGTCTTTGCCAGCTTCTTCTACGTCTGCACCAGAAGCGTTAACCAATCCTACCAATACACCCAATTTGCCATTGGAGTGAACGTAAGGAACAACCGCTTCAGCAGTTACGATTTCGAAGTGGGAGATGTCGATTTTCTCGCCGATTTTACCGGTCATTTCAACGATTTTCTCAGCTACGGTGATGTTTTCGAAAGGAAGGGCCATTACAGCATCTTTGGAATCGCTACCGTTTGCTACAGCAAGATCGATCAATGCGTTTGCGAAAGCACCGAATTCTTCGTTTTTAGCCACGAAGTCAGTCTCGCAAGTCAATGAAAGGAGGATGCCTTTTGCGCCGTTTTCGGCTACGCGGGTTACTACTACTCCTTCTTTGGTCTCACGGTCAGCTCTGGAAGCAGATACTTTTTGACCTTTTTTTCTGAGGATGTCTACTGCCTTTTCGAAGTCGCCTTCAGCTTCAGTCAAAGCTTTTTTGCAGTCCATCATACCGGCACCGGTCATTTGTCTCAGTTTGTTTACTTCTTGTGCAGTAATTGCCATGGTGTGATCTGTTTATTGATTTAAACGGGATATGTTCGTTGGTCAGGTAAAACAAAAAATTGAACATCGACCGGAGCCGGATGTTCAATTTTTATATTTCAAATCGATTGTGGATTATTCTTGCGTTTCAGCGTCCACAGCTCTTTTTGCTTCTTCCTCTTCAGAAAGTTTAGCATCGTCCTTGTCTCTCTTGCGCTCAGAAAGACCTTCTTCGATAGCTGCTCCAAATGCTTTTACCAGCAAAGAAACTGATTTGAAGGCATCGTCATTGGCTGGGATGGGGAAGTCCACCTCGTTAGGGTTGGAGTTAGTATCCACCAATGCGAAAACCGGAATACCAAGCTTTTGAGCTTCGGCGATCGCGATGTGTTCTCTTTTGATATCCACTACGAAAAGAGCCGCTGGAAGTCTGCTCAGGTCGGCAATACCGCCCAACACGCTTTCCATTTTCTCTTTCTGACGGCTTACCATCAGACGCTCTTTTTTCGCCAGGTTTTTGTAAGCGTCCTCTTTCATCAGTTTTTCAAGACCTGACATTTTCTTGAGGGACTTGCGGATTGTAGCGAAGTTGGTCAGCATACCACCCAACCATCTTTCGGTCACGTAAGGCATGTTCAGACGCTGAGCTTCGGAAGCTACTAGGTCCTTGGCTTGCTTTTTCGTAGCGACAAACATCACTTTTTTGCCGGAGCGTACGATTTGCTTGATTGCGTTGGATGCTTCTTCGAGGCAAGCAAGCGTTTTGTTGAGGTCGATAATATGGATACCGTTCTTCTCCATGAAAATGTATGGAGACATTCTTGGATCCCACTTTCTCGTCAAGTGTCCGAAGTGAACACCAGCATCCAGTAAGTCTTTGTATTCGATTTTTGACATGAATGAAATTGTTTTCTATTGAATGAAGATCGTTCCGATTAACGCTTGGAGAACTGGAATCTTCTTCTTGCTTTTCTACGTCCTGGCTTCTTACGCTCGACCATTCTAGGGTCACGGGTAAGGAATCCTTCTTTTTTCAAAGGGCTTCTGTGGGCTTCGTCAAACTCGCAAAGCGCTCTGGAGATCGCCATACGGGCCGCTTCTGCCTGGCCTTTGATACCACCGCCGTCTACATTGATCTGGATGTCGTAATTGCCGTCCACGCCCACGAGGGCAAGTGGCTGCTTCACGACGATCTGGTGCAGATCAAATGGGAAGTAAACTTCGATTGCTTGGTTGTTGACGGTGATTTTGCCATTTCCTGGAGCCATATAGATGCGGGCTACAGAGGTCTTTCTTCTACCGATTTTGTTGATCATTTCCATGATTTAGACGATTAAAGAGTGATGGCTTTTGGCTGCTGTGCCGCGTGAGGATGCTCAGCACCTTCATACACGTACAGGTTACCGTACAACTTGCTTCCCAATCTGTTTTTAGGCAACATGCCTCTTACAGCTTTCTCAACCAAAATTGCCGAAGACTTCTGCTTCAACAGCTTTGGGGTAGAGATTCGCTGTCCACCTGGGTAACCGGTGTGGCGCACATATACTTTGGCGTTCCACTTGTCACCTGTCAGTCTGACTTTGTCTGCGTTGATTACGATGACGTTGTCACCACAATCCACGTTAGGAGTGAAGCTTGGCTTCGTCTTTCCTCTCAAGATTTTTGCTACCTCACTCGCCAATCGTCCGAGAATCGCAGCTTGGGCATCCACTACCACCCACTGCTTTTCTACTGTGGAAGAATTGGCTGAGATGGTTTTATAGCTCAGAGTATCCACTGTGTAACTGTTTAATTTTTAGCTTGTTATTTATTTATCGACCCCAAAAAGGGACACAAAGATAGAAGTATTTTATTTTTCATGCAAACTATTTCAGATACTAACTCCTAATTTTCATAGGCTTAGGCGATTTTTCTTTCGCGGAAATTTGGTTTGCAGGCCTTTGTTGGCGCTTCAGGCATTTTTCTCCAATTGGTGAACCAATACCTGGAAATCCTTGGGATAGGGGGCGTCCACTTTGATTGGGTTGCCGTCCAGTCCTTCAAAGATGATCGAATACGCATGCAAAGAGACCCGCTGCATGATTGGTAACTCTTCCGTCTCTTTTTTGAGATTGAAGCGGCGCTTGAGTGAAGATAGGTACAAAGGCTTGCCGCCATAAAGCGTGTCACCGCATATCGGTGACTTGAGGTAAGCCAAATGCACTCTAATTTGATGCAGTCGACCAGTGATCGGCTTGCATTCAACGAGAGTGTGCGCCCAATAGGTCTTCAGGCTGTTGAAGATCGTTTGGGCGGGCTTTCCATCCTTGCTCACTTTGGCGATTCCCTTGTTGTTTGCCGCGAGGTTTCGGTCGACGAGCTCATTGTTGAACTCCTTGATACCCTCTACCACGGCATGGTAGACTTTCTCGACTTTTCTGTTTTCAAACTGGATGGCCAAGTGCCGGTAGGCTTCTGGATTCTTGGCAATCACCAGACATCCCGAAGTTTCCTTATCCAATCTGTGGCACAGTTGTGAATCGGAGGTGTGTGCCTTGGCAAGGTCTAGGATGTTCTGCGCCTCGTGCCTGTCGTCTAAGCTTGATAGGTACGGCGGCTTGTTGATTACCAGGTAATCCGCGTTTTCAAACAGAATAAGACTCTCAAAATCTACTTTCTTCATGGATTCTCCTGCCTCTTCAATAGAGGCTGCAAAAGTAGGGAATCCGTCGGTCGGAAAAAAATCCACCAACCAATGAGGTACAGAACAGGCGCTAATTTGAAAATTGGGCCGTTCATCGCCCGGTATTCGGAGTTTTCAGGTTTAATTTGTTTTCTTTTCTAGGCAAATGCACGAAAACAATTCTCAGGAAACACTCCGACTGGTCAATGTAACCCGCTATGTGATGCCCCTCAGAGAGGGTGGTTCCCTTCCGGCGCTTGCGGATGCAGACGATGGATTTAGCTATGTGCTCAAGTTCAAAGGAGCCGGGCAGCGCGAGAAAGCGCTGGTGGCTGAGTTGATCGGAGGCGAGCTGGCCAGAAGGCTGGGCTTCAAAGTCCCCGAGCTTGTCTTCGCCAATTTGGATGAAGCGTTTGGCAGATCCGAGGGAGACGAAGAAATCCAGGACCTGCTCAAAAGTAGTCAGGGATTGAATCTGGCCCTGCATTTTCTTTCTCGGGCATTGACCTTTGACCCCGGCGCATCCCAAGTGGATGAGTATCTGGCCTCACGCATTGTTTGGTTTGATGCCTGGATTACCAATGTGGACCGAACCTTTCGCAACACCAATCTGCTGATCTGGAACAAAGAGCTTTGGCTGATCGACCACGGCGCATCGTTCCTTTTTCACCACTCTTGGGAAAATTGGGAAAAGCAGGCCCTCAGTCCTTTTGGAGTCGTGAAAGATCACGTGCTATTGCCTTGGGCTACAGAATTGGAGCGGGTGGATGCCGAAATGAAAGCCCAGATCTCGCGGGAGCTCATCTGCCGAGTGCTGGAGATGGTTCCCGAGGAATGGATATTGGCCTCTAGGGATACCGAGACCGCTGCCGAAGCGCGGGAAGTATATGCGGCCTTTCTGATGAAAAGGATGAATAATTCTTCTGTTTTTGTAAACGAAGCCAAGGATGCAAGGAAAGCACTTATTTGAATACGCCTTGGTTAGGTTGGTGCCCCGCGTGGAGCGCGAGGAATTCGTGAACGTCGGCGTGGTGATTTGCTGCAAGCGGCAAAATTTCATCTCCTGCAAAATCCATCTGCCAGCCGAAAAGTTGCTTGCGCTGGATCCGGACGCGGACTTGGATCTTTTCGGGTGTTATCTGGATTCTTTTGAAAAGATTTGTGCGGGTGGACAGACCGGAAATCCCATTTCACTCCAGGATGCGGCATCCAGATTTCGCTGGTTGACTGCAGTGCGCAGTTCCATGCTTCAGACTTCCCGTCCACACACGGGTTTTTCGGAGAATTTGGAAGGCACCTTGCGGGATCTTTTCGAGGAATACGTGACTTAAGTCGATTGTTGTTTAGTCGGCTGCCTTTTTTTCCTTTTCCAAGGGGAGTGAAAAACTGAAAATAGACCCTTTTCCGACGGTTGAACTCACGGAGATCTTGCTCTTGTGGCCCTCCAAAATATGCTTGACAATGGCCAGTCCCAGCCCTGTTCCTCCTTTTTCTTTGGAACGGCTTTTTTCTACGCGGTAAAAACGTTCAAATATCCGCTTTAGATCTTCAGGCGGAATTCCCTGACCGGTGTCTTTAATATCGACTTGAATGCTGTTTTTGTGAGTCTTGATGGAGACTTTGACCTCACCGCCGTTGTGATTGTAGTTGACACCATTGAAGATCAAGTTTTGGCAAACTCGATAGATCTTTGGGCGGTCCGCATGCGTGATGTAGTTCTTTTCGGGATCAAAATCCAGCTTGATCACCACGTCTCTTTTGGAGGCTTTATGCTCCAGCTGATCGACCACTTCCTGCACGAGATCTTTGAGATCGAAGTCCGTAAAATTGAATTTGATGACCCCGCTTTCCATTTGGTTGAGCGTCAGTAGATCCTGTACTAGCACGTCCAGGGAATCCAGGCTTTTTGCGGCACGCTTCAGGAATTTCATCCTCACCTGCTTGTCTTCGATCGCACCGTCCAGCAGTGTGTGGATGTAGCCCTGCGTGGCGAAAATCGGGGTTTTCAGTTCGTGTGAAATGTCGGCAATGAATTCCCTTCTAAACTCCGCCGTCTTTTGGAGCGTGTCTATTTCCTTTTGCCGGGCCATGGCATAGGAGTTGATCACGGAATTGATCTTGCGGAGGGGTGATAGCGAGGCTCGGAGCGATTTGTCGGGAAGCTCCGAGAGGTCTTTTTTCTGGATTTTCTCCAGTAGAGAATAGATGTTGCCGATTTCACGGAAGACCAAAAACTCGAGCGTGATGTTGATCAGTAGATAGGAGACCGAAAACGTGAGCCCGCTGGCAACGACCAAGACCATAGGCGTCACCTCAGGCATCAAGGAGAGAAAAGCAGCCATGAGAACCGATATGGCTATCGCCAAAATCAAAGAAATTCCCCTGGAAGTGGTCAGCATTTTTATCCCAAATCGAACTTGTACCCTACGCCTTTCACGGTAGAGATATAGTCTTCGCCTATCTTTTCGCGGACCTTACGAATATGCACGTCGACCGTTCGGGCCAAAACAAACACATCCGATCCCCAGATATTGTGCAGGAGCTCATCTCTACCAAAAACCATATTAGGGTTTTTGGCAAGGAAATACAACAATTCAAATTCCTTCTTGGGAAGCGTAATGGTTTTGCCTGATTTGTCGATGGTATAGCTGCCGCGGTCTATGGTCAGGTCCTTGATCTTGATCTGGCTCTGCTCCTGTTCTTTCTTGGACTCTCGTCTAAACAGAGCCGAAATCCTACTCATCAGCGCCCGCGGTTTGATCGGCTTGGTGATGTAGTCGTCCGCGCCCACGTCAAAGGCCGCCACCTCCGAGTATTCTTCCATCCTTGCAGTAAGGAAGATGATGAAGGTGTTTTTCAGCTCGGGAATCTGGCGGATCTGCAGGCAGGTCTCCACGCCGTCCTGGTTGGGCATCATGATGTCCAGCAAAATCACATCAGGTTGGAACTTGGTGGCGGTCTTGACTGCCTTGATGCCGTCCTCCGCTGTCGCCACCTCATAACCCTCTTTTTGAAGGTTGTACTTTAAGATCTCCACAATGTCCGGTTCGTCGTCCACGACCAGGACCTTGATCTTTTGCTTTTCGCTCATCGAGGAATTGCTTTAAGGTTCGGTTAAAATTACAGAATATTTGAGGATAGCCGCCAAACAATCATTGGCAGGCGACTCAACTTTGTCAAAAAATTCGTGAAATCAAGCCATGACATGAATCCTGTGTTAGCGAAATATTAATTCAGTGTGAATTATTTGTTTCTGAGACCTTTGGCGGAAGCGATGTCGATGTTGAGCGAGCCGATGAAGAGGTTGGCTTTGATCTTGACTGGTATTTTGTTCTGATCCTTAGTGACCCAGACTTTGACCGGATAGTCCCCCCTGAATAGCTTATTGGTGGGAATTTGCGGTGAAAAAATATAGGTGTCCATCACCCCGAGATTGGTCTCGATCTCCTCCGTTCCTTCGAATATTAATTTTAGGTTATATATTTCCTTGTCAAAGAATCCCGTGATCAAAATCGCCTGGCCTTTCTTCAGGTTGGTCAGATCCATGGATCTCAGGTAATAGAAGCCGCTGACCAAATCTTGTACATTTCCCGGCAGCTTAAATTCCTTCGACTCCTTCAGGGTGCGGTTGTCCCGATCATAGAGCTCCATCCGGGCTTTTTTGTTTTCCTGGTCGAAGTACACTTTTTCGTTTTTGCGGTATTTCCCCTCCTCTATGTGTCGGTAGGACAGGGAGGGGAGGAGAGTGCCGGTGTCCAGATGGGTGCCCCAGTTGTCGTTGACCTTACCAAAGATCGTCGCCGCTCCCTTAGTCTTTCCGAAGGCATCGATTTTGAAATGGGGTCTGGATTGCTCTTGCACGACCCGTTTGCCTACTTGGAGTTTGGCCTCCGCCAGATTCAGCCAGCCATAGGAAACCTCAAACTGCAACTCTTCGCCAAAGGTGAAGGCAGAGTTTTTGGAGCCGTTTTGACCCAATGTCAGCGTGGAAGTGGTCAGAAGAAGGAATAAAATCCCTAGAGCAGTTTTCATTTGATGCTTGACAATACCTGACAATTTTTGGATGAACTGAGAGGTATTGGATAAAAAAAGATCATTTGATTGATTAAAAATACGAATTTGGCCCTCGGAAACAATGGGGCTTTTCACCTTGGTTATGCCTTGTTCTTTCGTTAATTTCACCAACATTTGAATCTTTTACAAATTTGAAATCATGAGTAATAACGCAGAAAAACTGAAAGCTTTGCAGCTTACTATCGATAAGCTGGAGAAAACTTACGGGAAAGGTACCGTAATGAAGCTCAGCGATAATAAAGTGCAGGATGTTCCGGCAATTTCCACAGGATCTTTGGGGCTGGATATGGCCTTGGGGGTTGGCGGTATCCCACGCGGTCGGGTCATCGAGATCTACGGTCCGGAGTCTTCTGGTAAGACTACCCTCACTATGCACTGCATCGCCGAAGCCCAACGCTCCGGAGGCTTGGCTGCTTTCATCGATGCAGAACATGCTTTTGACAAAAACTACGCCGAAAAACTCGGAATTGACACCGAGAATCTACTGATCTCCCAGCCAGACAATGGGGAGCAGGCTTTGGAAATCGCCGAGCATCTGATCCGCTCCGGCGCCATCGACATCATCGTGATTGACTCCGTGGCGGCCTTGGTGCCAAAGGGCGAGCTCGAAGGCGAGATGGGCGAAAGCAAAATGGGCTTGCAGGCTCGATTGATGTCCCAAGCACTCAGAAAGCTCACCGGTGCGATCAACAAGACGGGTTGCGCCTGTATCTTCATTAACCAGCTTCGTGAAAAAATCGGCGTGATGTTCGGAAATCCGGAAACGACGACTGGCGGGAACGCCCTGAAGTTTTATGCTTCAGTCCGACTGGATATCCGCCGCGTAGGCCAAATCAAGGAAGGTGCTGACAATATCCTCGGTAACCGCACGCGTGTCAAAGTGGTCAAAAACAAAGTGGCGCCTCCCTTCAAAGTCGTAGAGTTTGACATCATGTACGGGCAGGGCATATCCAAGGTCGGAGAGATCATCGACTTGGGCGTAGAGCTGGAGATCATCAAAAAAGCCGGTTCTTGGTTTTCCTACAATGGCGAAAAGCTGGGGCAGGGCCGCGATGCTGTAAAAAACCTGTTGTTGGACAATCCAGAACTGATGGAAGAGCTGGAAGGCAAGATCAAAGCCGCATCAGGCCTGCTTCCGACAGAGCCTCCGGTTTCTGTGGAGGAATAGTCAAAAACTGAATTTATCAAAAAAGGAGGCGAAAGCCTCCCTTTTTATAGCCGAATAATGAGCCCTATGCCGTCCGAATGGCTTCCACAGGATCCATTCTCGCTGCAAGGGTAGCGGGTACAATACCGGCTACTACTCCGATGATCGAGGATACACCCAGTCCCAAAATGATGTTTTTGAAAGACAGGACTAGTTCCAAGGTTCCGAGCTGCATAAAGCTCAATAAATAAACTAAGAAGATGCCAGTCCCTCCTCCGATCAAACTCAGGCAAACTGCTTCAAACAAGAATTGGAACAGGATGAAATAGTTTTTGGCACCGAGTGATTTTTGGATCCCGATAATGTTGGTCCTTTCACGTACTGACACAAACATGATGTTGGCAATACCGAAGCCGCCGACCAGGATGGAAAACCCGCCAATCACCCATCCTGCTACGGAGATCACGTCAAAGATCGATCCGATTGCGTTCTGGATAAACTCGGTTTTATTGAGGGCAAAGTCATTTTCTTCGGTGGGCTTTAAGCCTCGTTTTGCCCTCATCAGGCCAGTCAGTTCATTTTCCAAAGCAACCAAGCCAATGTCCGTTTCCAAGCCTTTGGCCGCGATAGTGGGTTCTAGGCCGTTTCTTCCGGTATAGTACATCTTGTTGAACGCTCCGTAGGGTATCAGGCAGGCTTCGTCTTTGGAGGGCAGTTCCAGAAAACCTTCGCCTTCCTCTTCAAAGATGCCGATGATGGTGAATTTCATTCCCTTGATCTTCACTTCTTTGCCTAGGGGCGGTTGGTTTGGATAGAGGGAGTTGGCGATTTTTTTGCCCACGATGGCCAAGTTTCTGGAAGCGTTGATTTCCGCCTCCGAAAAATAGCGGCCTTCTTCCAAGGCTACCTCATAAACGTCCTGATAGGTGTAGGCTACCCCAGTGAGCGCCATTCCTTCAAATGCATTGCTGCCCGCCTGCACGGTAGCAGTGGCTGACGCGGAGATCGTCACCCCTTCCGCATTTTTTAGGCGTTGCTGGATAAACCGATATTCCGCCAATGTGCCCGGAGGTCTCCTGAAATATTTCCACCAAGGGTAATCCTGAGGGCCGCTGGCAAATGGAAATCTGTCTACCCGCATGACGTTCGTTCCCAAGAAAGCAAAGGAGGATTTTATCTTTCCCTCCAGTGAATCCACGAGCGTAAACACTGCGATGATCGCGAAAATACCCACGGTGACACCCAAAAGGGAGAGGATAGTGCGCGTTAAGTTGGATTTGAGTGCGGTGACGGCGAAGCGGAAACTTTCCCAGGTCAATTGGAAAAACAGCATGCTTATAACAGTTGGGTAAAACAATTTGTTAAGTTAGCTGAATTTGGGCATTATTGTTATTAACTTTGCATTTTTTAAAGTAAATACCAGAGTAAGAATATCGAGTAAGACTCCTAAAGCTCCAATATGAAATTATCAGACTTCAAATTTGACGTCCCCAAGAAACTAATTTCCCTTTATCCTACAGAAAACCGAGATGATTCCCGCCTGATGGTCGTCCATAGGAAAACCGGCCAAATCGAGCACAGAATATTTAAAGACATTCTGGAATACTTCGAAGACGGCGACGTGTTTGTGACCAACGATACGAAGGTATTCCCGGCCAGACTGTACGGAAACAAGGAAAAAACTGGGGCGAAAATCGAGGTGTTTCTGTTGAGGGAGCTCAATCCTGAGCTGAGACTATGGGATGTGCTGGTAGATCCCGCACGGAAAATCCGCGTAGGCAACAAGCTCTATTTCGGCGATAGCGACCTTGTGGCCGAGGTGATCGACAATACGACCTCCCGAGGGCGAACCATCCGGTTTTTGTTTGATGGCAACCAGGAGGAATTTGAAAAGACCATAGACACCTTGGGCGAAACCCCATTGTTGAAGGAAATCATCGAAAGGAAGATCGAGCCGGAAGACAGGGAAAGATATCAGACTGTTTTTGCCAAAAATGTCGGAGCTGTCGCTGCCCCTACCGCAGGTTTGCACTTTACTCCCCAATTGTTGAAAAGGCTGGAGTTGAAAGGAGTGGAAGTTAGTCCTATTACCCTTCACGTGGGTTTGGGTACTTTCCGCCAAGTGGACGTGGAAGATCTGACCAAACACAAAATGGATTCGGAGAACTACAATATCCCCGAAAAAACGGTCAAGCTGGTCAATGAAGCCTTGGATAGCAAAAAGCGCGTCGTAGCTGTGGGAACGACCTCCCTCAAAACCATAGAATCCTCGGTGACCGCCGGCGGCAGATTGAAGGCCAGCAGTGGATGGACCGATAAGTTTATCATCCCTCCCTACGAGTTCAAGATAGCCAACGCCTTGATCACCAACTTCCACCTGCCAGAGTCCACGCTACTGATGACTGCGTCTGCATTTGGCGGCTATGACTTGATTATGAAGGCCTACAAAGAGGCAATCAAAGAAAAGTACCGCTTCTTCTCCTACGGGGACGCGATGTTGATCCTTTAATCCCAAAAGCTCCGAAAGGGGCTTTTTTTTATACCTTCGGGTCAATTTTCCCCCTTTCTTGGATGAGGAAAGATTAAGACAAAAAATCATCGATGAGAAAAGCAGCAATTCTCGTGGCGGGAGGAAAAGGAACCCGTATGGGAGGATCGGTATCCAAGCAATATTTGCCCATCGGCGGGCAGCCAGTATTGATGCATACCTTAAGAGCCTTTGCCGAGGCTGAACCTGGGATCGCGATGATCCTGGTTCTTCCGGAGCGGGATTTTTCACTTTGGAAGACTTTGTGTGCAGAGTACGATTTTTCCCTTTCCCATGAGCTGGTTGCAGGCGGGGATTCCCGATTTCAGTCAGTGAGAAATGGACTGGAGAAGCTCCCTTTTACGGACGGATTGGTTGCGATCCACGACGGAGTGAGGCCCTTTGTGGAAAAAGAAGTGATCCAAAAGAGTTTTGAAGAAGCAGAAAAGACAGGCAGCGCCATACCAATAGTTCCGTTGAAGGACTCTATCCGCAAGGTGGATGAGACGGGTAAAAGCATCTTCCAGGATCGGGGACATTTTAGGTTGGTGCAGACTCCCCAGACTTTTCAGGTTGCTAAGATCAAAGAGGCGTTTCGAGTACAGGAACTTCCCCAGTTTACGGACGATGCTACTGTCTATGAGTATCAGGGCTGGGAGGTAAGCCTGATCTTGGGTAACCCGGAAAACATCAAAATCACCACTCCCGAGGACTTGGAGTATGCCGAATTCCTGCTTTCCCGCAAGGATTCGAATCGGTAAAAAAAACGGCTGCAATTTCACCGACATTTTGTGCGCCTTTACCGACTTTTTCCTCATGCCTGCCTATTGTGTGTTCTTCCCGCGATGCGTCAAATGTACTTTTGACCATCACATTAACACACCAAGCCATGAAAAATTTCAAGAAATCAAACAACGATGGGAGTATAGCCTTCGGATTTATCATTTTGGGCATAGGCATCATCCTCCTCCTAAGAAAAGTCGGTGTCTTCATCCCGAGTTGGGTGCTTACTTGGCCTATGATCCTGATCGTAATTGGTCTATTCTCCGTCATCAAACACGAATTCAAAAGTTTCTTTGGTTTCTTGATGCTGTTTTTGGGTACCTACTTCCTCGCGAGAAATTCCTTTGATTTCGATTTTGGCATCGGGCAATACGTCTGGCCTTTAGGCTTGATTACCTTGGGCTTGTACCTGATTTTGCAAAAAAAGCGTGAAAACCAGGTCTTGGACGAGATCAGGACTAATTGGGACGCGAAATTCAAGACCCAAAAAATGCACACGGGGTCGGCCTTCTCTTCCACCGTGGAAGATGCAAAGATCGTTGATGAGTCAGGCGCTTCAGACTCGACAGCTTCGGGTGACAAGAGCGGTTTTACACGTACTACCGGGACTTCTTTCGCTGACTCCCTCAATATCGATGCGGTCTTCAGTGGAGTGAACCGGCGGATGATGACCAAGAATTTCCAAGGAGGCAAAATCACCGCGGCCTTTGGCGGGGCTGATTTGGACTTGACCCAAGCCGACTTCAGCGGTGTCGTGACCATCCAGGTGGACATCATTTTTGGAGGGGTGAAGCTGATCGTGCCTCCGCACTGGGATATCCGTACCGAGGTGTCCAACATTGCCGCCGGACTGGAAGACAAGCGATTCTTTCGTGATGGCGGGGTGGACAGCAGCAAGGTAGTAGTACTCAAGGGTACCATACTCTTTGGAGGCTTGGAAATCAAATCCTATTGACGATATTAAAACCAACTAGAATAACTTCCGCTTTGCTTTCCAACGCTTTTTTAAACCCAAAACTGGGAAAATGGATCATCCCCGGAGCCGGATTCATCTGGTTCTTGGGATGTTTTCTTTTGCAGGTCCAGTACGGCTTGGATGTTGAAACCGCCGCGGTCGATAGTCTGGTCTTTGGCTTCATGCTGATGCTGGGTCTTTCGGTCATTAGAAGCATGTTCAGCTACTTTCTCCCCAAAAAGGAAAATCTTGGGCAGACTTTGGGAGTCCCGCTGATGCTTAGCATTCTTGGTGTTGTCGGACACCGATATCTGCTCGTGTGGTGGTTTTCCAGCGAGGCAGACTATTTGTTTTTTCTTGAAAAGACCCTTTATCTGAGACTCACGGTCCTGGCCGGGGCGGAGATTCTGTGGGCGATGCTTGCTTTGCTGGCGTCCAAACTCGAGGACCAAGACCAGCTCAACAGGAGGGAGTCCCAAATGCTTCAGCTGTCCAAAGACGCCGAACTCGCACAGCTACGGCAGCAGTTGCAGCCACATTTTCTCTTCAACAGCCTTAATTCCATCAGCGCATTGGTAAGATCCCAACCGGACAAGGCGAGGGAAATGGTGCTTCAACTTTCGGAATTTCTGAGGGGTACTATCCGCAAAGATTCCCAAAGCTGGATTTCGCTCAAAGAAGAGTTGAACTATCTCCGTATGTATCTGGATATCGAAAGGGTGAGGTTTGGACATAGATTGGTCGTGGATTTTGCCGTGGATCCGGATCTCGAGTCCGCCAGAATCCCGCAACTGCTCATACAGCCCCTGGTCGAAAATGCCATTAAGCATGGTCTGTACGGAGTGACAGGCTCGGTGAAAATCGATATCCAGTGTAAAAAGGAGGGCAACTACCTCTTGTTGGAAGTGAGCAATCCCTTTGATCCTGAATTTGCCGCCCCGGAAGGAACAGGTTTTGGGTTGAGCTCGGTCGAAAGACGCTTGTACCTTTTGTTTGGAAGAAAAGACCTTTTGGCCACGGAAGGTGCAGGAGCCCTATTTCGTGTCACGTTGAAAATCCCCCAGTACCAATGATCAAAACCTTAATAATTGACGACGAACCCCTGGCAGCCGGGATAGTCAGCGAGTACCTGATGGAATTTCCACAGTTTGAAGTGTTGGAGGTGTGCCAAGACGGCTTTCAGGGGCTGAAGGCCATACAGCAGCATCAGCCTGACCTAGTTTTCTTGGATGTTCAGATGCCGAAGATTACGGGATTTGAAATGCTGGAGCTTTTGGATGAGCCGCCGGCAGTTATTTTCACAACCGCTTTTGATCAGTATGCGCTCAAGGCCTTTGATGCAAAGGCGCTGGATTATCTTTTAAAGCCCTTTTCACAGGCCAGATTTAGACAGGCCATAGATCGATTTTTGGAACGTAGGGAAAGAATTCAGGAAGAAAAAGTGGAGCAGGAACTAAGCCAGCTTGCCGAGAAGAGCAATAGGCTAGTAGTCCGAGTGAAAAATGACATCAAGATCATCCCCGTGCAAGAAGTGGTTTTCTTCGAAGCGGAGGACGACTATGTAGCCATCCACACTTCTGGAGGCAAGTACTTGAAAAAAATGACCATGAAGACACTGGAGGAAAGCCTGGATCCCGGGAAGTTTGTACGGGTACATCGATCCTTCATCATCCATCTCAATGGGATTACGGGGATAGAGCCCTACGAGCGGGATTCCTACCTGGTCAAATTGAAAGGGGGGGGGCAGATTCCGGTGAGCAAGACGGGCTATGCTCGTCTCCGCCAAGTGCTGGGGCTGTAGTCCAGTCCAAAAAATCGCATTCCTAAGTAAAAAGCCCCGCCTTGATTGCTATCGGGGCGGGGCTTTCGTCTTTTAGTATTCGTCCTCGTTGAAGAAGAAATCATCCTTGGTCGGATAATCAGGCCAGATCTCCTCGATGGTCTCATAGGGCTCTCCGTCGTCTTCGAGCTCTTGGAGATTTTCCACTACTTCCAGTGGAGCGCCGGAGCGGATGGCGTAGTCAATCAGCTCATCCTTGGTCGCTGGCCAGGGTGCATCCTCTAGGTAGGATGCGAGTTCAAGTGTCCAGTACATAGTGTTTATTTTAAAAGGTGTTCCGGAATTTTAAAGGTGCAAGATTAGTGATTTTTTGAATAAGTAGTTTGTACTCAAATGCGAGGAGAAAGTTGCTTCAAAATATAGTTTTTTACGTCTACTTTCCGCTTAAGCCCTGATAACTTTTTTCGCATCATCATCTCGAAATCCGGTGTCTGCACGCGGAAGTTGTCCGAGTTGTTTTGCATGGTTTCCAGTTCGGTCTGGTCTCTGTGGAGTAAGTCCTTGAGAATGCCCGACTTAATCTGGTTTTGCTCCTGCAGGGACATGGATTCAAAGCCGGGATGCTTCCCGTGGGCAAGTTTTTCCAGAAATGCTTTTTCGAAAATAATGTCCATGAAAAACTGGTAGGACCTGGCGGGTAGGTTTGCTTCCTTGGGCTTGTGGGCGGGGAGTTTCTTCCATTCTTCCTGAATAGCCTTTGCCCGGGTGGTGATCGCGTAGCCTGTAGGCTGATGGGCCATCTTTTTCAGCTCGTCCACCATGGTCTCGATTTTACGCATTACCTCGCGGGGATGCATGCTCGGCCCGGGGTTGAGCGTGCGCTTATAGCGGGAGAAAATCCGGTTGTTCAGCTTGGAAAACTCATCCCAGAGCGGCTGGCGTTTTTCGGCCGGCACTTTTCCGGCTTCCTTCCATTCTTTTTGGATTTTTTTGGAAATGTCAAATGCCATCTTGGCGTCAGGCAGGTCGTGGGCTTCTCTCGCCTGCGCGACCAGCGCCTCATACACTTTTATGTTTTCCTCAGCCTGCAGGGCTAGGCCTTCGTAAAAATGCCTTCTGTTTTCGAAGAAAGTCTGCAGCGAGTCATTGAACTCCTGCTCGATCTCTTCGTGGATTTCTTTTTCTACCGGGCCGGTTTTGATCCAGCGCATTTTCAGTTCTTTGAAAAACTCAGCGGTATTTTTCCAGTCGGTATCGTTTTTCATGGCCTCCGCTTCCAAGATCAAGGCTTTCTTTACCTCGAGGTTTTTGGATCGGTTGGCCTGAATGATTTCATTCAAAAAGGATTCCTGCTCATTGAGGGTTTCGATCAGCGGGATAAAATCTCCCAGCGCATCAGTTTCGTACAGGGAGTCACGCAGGTGGATCAGCTTCATCAGAAAGGAACCCTTGTTCTGGTTTTCCTCGATGTCTGATTTCAGTTTGGCTACTTTATCTTTGATTTGCTCAAATCGGGCTTCAAAATAGCTGATAGTGGAGGCTTCGTCTTCTTTTACTTCTCCGATTTCCCGGTCTTCTCGTCCAAGGAATCCCTTCAAATAGACTTTGTTGTCCTTGATATATCCATAAGGATGCTCCATTTCAATGCAATAGGTTATAGGTGGTCGTTTCCAATTTTTCGCAAAATAATCATTTAGCCCCCACTTATCCTAAGAAAGGTATATTTTTGCCATCTTGCTCCAAAGAGTTAGTAAACGATTAAAATATAAGCATGAGTGCAGAAAAAATCATCTTTTCCATGGCTGGGGTTTCCAAGGTTTACCCCCCTCAAAAGAAAGTCCTAAAGGATATTTACCTCTCGTTTTTCTATGGTGCCAAAATTGGGGTGCTGGGCCTAAACGGCTCGGGTAAGTCCTCTTTGCTGAAAATCATCGCCGGTTTGGATAAGGAATTCCTCGGTGAGGTAGTCTGGTCGCCTGGCTATACGGTCGGAATGCTCGAACAGGAGCCAAAGCTGGACCCGACCAAGACCGTCAAAGAAGTGGTGGAGGAAGCAGTAGCGGAGACTGTCGCCTTGCTGAAGGAGTTTGACGAAATCAACGAGAAGTTCATGGATCCCGAGATCATGGAGGATCCAAACGCCATGGACAAACTGATTCTCAGACAAGGGGAAGTTCAGGAAAAGCTTGATGCCGTAAATGCTTGGGAGCTGGACGTGATGCTGGACAAGGCTATGGATGCACTCAGGCTTCCTCCTGCCGATGCCAACGTTGCCCACCTCTCCGGCGGTGAAAAGCGCCGTGTGGCCCTTTGCCGCTTGTTGCTTCAAGAGCCAGATGTTCTCCTCCTCGATGAACCTACCAACCACCTCGATGCGGAATCTGTACACTGGCTGGAGCAACATTTGCAAAACTATAAAGGCACGGTCATCGCCGTGACCCACGACCGATACTTCCTGGACAACGTCGCTGGATGGATTCTCGAACTGGACAGAGGTGAGGGCATTCCCTGGAAGGGCAACTATTCCTCTTGGCTCGAGCAAAAGCAAAACCGCCTGAAGCAGGAGGAGAAAACAGAATCCAAGCGCCAGAAGACTCTCGAGCGGGAATTGGAATGGATTCGCATGTCTCCCAAAGCACGTCAGTCCAAAGGCAAGGCTCGTCTGAACGCCTATGACAAGTTGGTCGGTGAGGAAGCGCGAGAGAAGGAAGCCAAGCTGGAACTCTTCATCCCGCCGGGACCACGATTGGGTGCCAAGGTGATTGAGGTCAACGATGTGTCCAAGGCTTATGGGGACAAGTTGCTTTTTGAGCACCTCAGCTTTTCCCTCCCACAAGGGGGCATAGTCGGGGTCATCGGGCCTAACGGCGCAGGAAAGAGTACGCTGTTCAAGTTGATCACAGGTCAGGAGCAGCCTGATTCTGGCAATTTTGAAGTCGGTGAGACCGTGCAGCTTTCCTATGTGGATCAGGAACACGGAGGTTTGGATCCCAACAAGACCGTCTACCAGATCATCTCTGGCGGCAACGAATTGATGAAGTTGGGCAATAAAGAAGTCAACTCAAGAGCATACGTTTCCAAATTCAATTTTGCTGGGGCAGATCAGGAGAAAAAAGTTGGGGTGCTATCCGGTGGAGAGCGCAACCGAGTTCACTTGGCCATGATGCTCAAGGAAGGCGGAAACCTGCTACTTCTTGATGAACCTACCAACGACTTGGACGTGAATACTCTCCGGGCTCTCGAAGAAGCTCTGGAAAATTTCGGCGGCTGTGCCGTGGTAATTTCCCACGACAGATGGTTCTTGGACAGAATCTGTACGCATATTTTGGCATTCGAAGGCGACTCCCAAGTGGTGTGGTTTGAGGGCAACTTCACCGACTACGAAGAAAGCAAGAAGAAGCGCTTGGGCGACGTGACGCCAAAGCGAATCAGATACAAGAATTTGAAGTGAGAAATCTGAAATCAGAAGGCTGAAATCAGAATGTTGAAAACCTCCGGAGTCAGGCAGATTTCGGAGGTTTTGGTTTTAAGAGGGCAAGCTAGTTTAGAAACAAGGCGAGTTGTAATTCGCATCAGGCAAATTCCGGCTATCTTGAATCGATAAAAAATTAGACCATTTGGCCTAATTATAGAATAATAGGCGATATTAGCTTTCTCAAAGGTGTTAGCAGTTGCGACGGGATTTATTTCTGCTTTGAATCTTGTTTTTGATCGATTGTCAAGACATTCAGCTGTTCGCGCCTTTGGCTCCCATTAACTCTACCCGAAAATCCAATGAGACAAATTTTAGCTCTTGCCTTGGCAGTCTTGGCGACACTCGCCAGCTCAATCGAAAACCCATCAGAGGCTCAGCATGCTAAGCCCAACATCGTGATCATCTACGCGGACGACATGGGATACGGGGATTTGGCAATCCAAAATCCCAACTCGAAGATCCCTACTCCCCACCTCGATCAGATGGCGCGGGAGGGGATGAGATTTAGCGATGCTCACAGCTCTTCGGGGATTTGCTCGCCAAGCCGATACGCGTTGCTGACCGGAACCTACCATTGGAGGAGACAACATGATATCGTGGATTCTTTTGGCAAGCCGTTTTTTGCTGATGGGGATGTCTCAGTAGCAGACGTGCTGCGCAGCAACGGTTATGCAACTGCTGCGATCGGCAAGTGGCACTTGGGCTGGAATTGGGAACTGAAAGGCGAGCCCAGTGCGGAGATCACTTCCGGATCGAAGACGATAAAGGTCATCGGACCGGATGACATCGATTGGAGCAAAGCCATCAAGGGAGGGCCCGCAGACCGGGGATTTGACTACTACTTTGGCGACGGGACGATTAACTTTCCTCCCTATGCCTGGGTAAAAAACGACAAGGTAGTCGAGGCTCCCACCGAGTTGATGACCTATGACAATATCGGCTTTGAGACTAAGGAAGGGCATTGGGAATTTCGGCCCGGACCAAGAGTAAAAGGCTGGAATCCTTACGAGGTGCTTCCAACGCTGACCGATAAGGCCGTTTCCTACATCAACGAGCAAACAGCCGATCAGCCCTTCTTTCTATATTTTGCCCTACCGTCGCCCCATGCGCCGATCATTCCCAATGATGAGTTTGATGGGAAGTCTAAGGCTGGGGCCTATGGGGACTTCATGGTTCAGACGGATTGGGTTGCCGGACAGGTACTTCAGGCCTTGGAAAAAAAGGGATTGGAAGAGAATACCATCGTGATATTCACGGCCGATAACGGGCCGGAGGCCTATGCTTGGCCACGGGCCATGGAATACGGGCATTTCAGCATGGGTGAGTTCCGCGGCCTGAAAAGAGATGTGTGGGAAGGTGGGCATCATGTGCCGTTTATCGTGAAGTGGCCGGGCCAGATTCCAGCAGGGAAGGTGTCCGACGAATTGATCTCCCAGATAGATATCATGGCCACTTTGGCATCACTCACGGGTTCGGCGATCCCTGCCCAAGCAGCCCCGGATAGCTATGATTTCAGCAGAGTATGGAAAGGCCAACATCAAAAAACTCCGGTCCGGGAAGCGCTGGTGCACAATACCTACAAGACCATTTGGGGAATCAGAAAAGGGGATTTCCTTTACATCAATGATTCTACTGGAGGCCATCGGAAGATTCCAGCCGACTTTGCCGAGCTAAAAGGATACACTGATTTCGACACCCCAGCATTGCTGTTTAATATGAAAAATGACTCTGGCCAGATGCAAAATCTCTATTCTTCAGACCCTGAAAAAGCAAAAGAATTGGCTGAGCTCCTCGAGCGCTATAGAGCAAGTCAGTCAACTGCCAAATAATAATTCTGAAAGCTGAACGCTGAGGTCAGAAAGCTAAAAACCTCTGAAGTCGGGCAGACTTCGGAGGTTTTTTATTTGATAATATCCATTCTAGTGTGATTCCCAAATGGGTAAAATTTTGAAATTCGCCCGGGTTTGTGTCCCCACAAACCAGTTCCGGTCGCTACAGCGCAGTTATCTCAAAGGTGAACCTTCCATCCTTGGTACGGTTTCACCATTGCTGGATAATGATGCAAACTTGATTGTCCCTCAACGCAAACTCTTTTGCTCCCCAAGGACGGAGTGTGACCTTGCTGAGATTTGGATGCAAAAAACCAGGATGCGATGAACTTACCTTTTGATATACTTCATCAATCACATTTGTTTGAAGTCTGAATTCGGGATTGTGTTCTTTTGCCATTTTCCCATGTTGAAAAAGGTACATCTGCAAGCCGTCCTTTTCGATCACGCAAAACGGATCATCCGACTTCAATTCTTCGTGCCCAATTTTAAATTCGAGGCATTCGACGAATATTTTCAATCCGTCCTTGATATCCTGATAGTAGACATTGGGGACTAATCGAGTAAAGTTCATGACAGAAATGATTTGGATTGACTTTTATTAACTGCTCGATTTGGATCAATAGCCCGCCGCCGCGATAAAACCCAGCGACCTATTTTGTTGAATCTTTATTGAGCTTACCTATAGGTCTTGTTGGTAGCGATGAGAGTAATTTACCAATTTCGTCAATCTATCATCCTTCTGTAAGGATGAATTTTGCCGTTGATTTTCGTCTGGGTTTGTGACTTCACAAACCCATTCCACCAGCTTGTGGAGACGCTACTTTCCTGTTGGGGTGAGAATTTCAAAAGGAAAAAGTGTTTCGCCAGCATCGTTGTTACTTGTTTGGCAGCCCCCATTTTTCGACCAGCTCGGCATTTAAGCCTCCTTCTTTGCCATTCGGTTTTCCGATGCCAGTTTCGATTAGGTTTTTCAAACTGCCTTGTATGTAACTTGTCCAGGCATCGTTGCATACTTCATAGCATTCATCTGCTGGTGTTAATCCTTCGTGGGTGAATTTTATTTTTCTTTGCCCCGCTTCTTGTGAAATGTCAAAAATCAGCTTGGTGTTTACCCATTCTGTTTTGTCCTCGATGAAATTAAATTCATTGTCCGTGACCAGATATACCAACTTTTTGTCAGGGATGGATTCTATCAGTTTCACTTTGCACAAGTGGACATCTTTGTAATGATAAAAGAAAGTTTCTCCCAATTTGTCGGTATCGCCTTCGATTTCATTTGACCACCAAGCTCTGAAGTTTTGTATGGCTCTAAAGGCTGTAGAAGCATCTTTGTCAACGATGATGGTGGAGGTGTAGTCCTTGCTTTCCATATTGTTCGTGGTTGAATTGGGCTTTGCAGATTTGATATACTTGTTAAAATGGGAGGGAAGTTTTCATTGGCCTTGAAATTTCTCTTTCAATTGAGTTAGGTATTGAGACCAGGCACTGCTGCATTGGTCGTAACACTCAATTTGTGGTTCCAAGCCTTCGTGGGTAAATTTCACACGGGTTTCGCCGCCACTGTCGGAGATCTCAAAAACGAGTTTTGTCCGTTCCCATTCTTTCGGATTCTCCAAAAATGAGAGCTTGCTTTCTATTACTTCCCAGACAATTCTTTGATAGGGGATTGACTCAATCAGTCTATGTTTTGTGATGTGCATGCCGCCTCCTGCATGAAAAGTAAACTCATGGTTCAATTGTTGGCTGCTGCCCTCAAAGGACTCTTCGTAAAACCCTGACCACCATTGCTTCACATCCTGCAGGAATTCGAAAACTTCTTTTGGAGATTTAGCCGTTGTAAAACTGTAGGAATAGCTATCCATCTTGTTTTTCTTTTGATCTGTACAAAAATACGCGATAAGTAAGGCTTTGATGGCGTGACATTTAGACATTGTAAGGGGTTGATTTGGACAGCCCTCTTGTCTAAATTTGTCAAAAACGGTCTGATGAAACACTTAAGCATTTTGGTTCCCGACCAGCAGACGACCATGAGTACCATTGCATGCATTGTTGGTGGCTTTCAGGTGTTCAGCGAGGCGAATAACTATTTTGGAAAAAAGGGCAAGACTCCAATTTTCAAGATCGCTTTGGTGGGCGCTACCAAGGACTATTTTTTAGAAAACGGCTTTCTTACCATCAAGCAAGACCACTCCATCAGCGAGATTGCCGAGACCAACTTGGTAGTCATTCCCGCATCATTGGTTCGCAGCTACCAAACTGCCACTGAGAAGAACAGGATGTTGATTGATTGGATTGCAAAACAATACAAGCAAGGCGCGGAAATTGCGAGCATGTGCGCTGGTGGTTTTATGTTGGCTTCGACAGGCTTGCTTGCTGGAAGGACCTGTTCTACCCATTGGGCCTTGGCTGGCGATTTTAGAAGTGTATTTCCCGAGGTAAACTTGCAGACCGATAAGCTGATCACCGACGAAGACGGGATTTATACCAACGGAGGGGCATATTCATTTTTACACCTGCTGATGTATTTGGTGGAGAAATTTTACGACCGAGAAACTGCCATTCATTGTGCCAAGTACTTTCAGATCGATTTGGACAGGAATCTGCAAGCCGAGTTTTCCATTATCAACGGGCATAAAAAGCATAACGACGAAACAGTTTTAAATGCCCAGGCTTTTATCGAAGAGAATTACGAAGACAGAATTTCCATTGAGGAGCTATCGTCGAAATTTGGCATTGGCAGAAGAACCTTTGACAGGAGGTTTATCAAAGCGACTGGTATCACGCCTCTTGATTACGTACAACGAGTGAAAATAGAAGTTGCCAAGAAGTCATTTGAAAACTCCCGAAAGTCTATCAATGAGGTCATGTATGACGTTGGCTACAACGATACCAAAGCATTTCGAGAAGTTTTTGGTCGGATTACAGGGATGTCACCGATTGACTATAAGTTCAAGTATAACAAGGGGGCTTGATTGGGTTTTCCGTTTTTTGGAAAAAATGCTTTTTAGGAATTAGTTCGATCTTCACTGACTGTAGGCTTAGTCTCATTTGAAACAAACCAGCCGATCTCCTGAGAACACCTCCACTCGCTTGGTAGACGCTTCTCTCCTCACATGACCGTCACCAACGGCTTTCAATACTCCAACATCACCTTTGCCTTAAAACCGATTGCCTCATTGGAATCAGTTTCAATTGCCTGATTGTCATTTGTTTCAATTTTAAGGCCGGCTTCTCTACCAGATTCCAACTCGCTACTGCGAAAATCAAAACCACTGGCATGACCAGAGCAAAGAAGGTGAGCGGAGTCAGATACTCTCCCCAATAGAGCATGATCAGTTGTTGCAAGGGCCAGCCATAGAGATATATTCCGTAGGAGAAGTCTCCATGCTTTGCAAACTTGGGGAAGAGCACTTTCGGATGATAGGCACAATAGAATAGCAAGTAGGTGCCCGCTATTGGCCATAGCAGGTCAATCTGTTGAAGTTTAAAAGCCAAGACAAAAAGTGGTAAGGATAGTGTCAGAAGAGCATTGTTTCTCGGAATATGGTGCCTATAGGCATAAGCGAAACTCCCCGCGAGAAAGTAAGTGAAAAAGCGGGGATAGAAATGCGGATTGGCGAGGAGATGGCCACTTAGACTAGGATCATGCGGAAAAACAAGTCCTAAATTCTGCAAGGCTAGCCACGCATAGCTGGCGACAAACACAATAGCCAAGCCAAGCCTGTACTTTAGGAATCCCAGCCATACCAATAGCGGGACAGCCAAATAGCAGATAAATTCGTACTGGATGGTCCACATCGAGTTGTTTAGACCTGTCTGCGGCAAGTGGTTGAAGTAGTAGGCCTCAATTGGCGATTGCAAACTGAGCATGTTCGCCAATTCCAGTTTTAGTGGCACATACTTGATAAACTCCCCATAGGATTTGATCCAGCTATGGCCGATATGCCCAATAGGTCCAAATACAAAGATGCAGAGCAGAAAAGCGACTATGAATCCGGGGTAGATTCTGAGAACACGCTTCTTTAAAAAATCAGGGAAATTGGCTGATCCCTCAAAGCTGCGTAAGATCAAAAAGCCGCTGATGACAAAGAAGAAATTCACAGCGGCGCTGCCGATGCTTATTTTTCCGCCGCTCCATTTCATGAAAGGTTCGTTTTCTGCGAAAAGCTGCCAGCCGTAGAAGATCGCATAGCAATGGCAAAAAATCACCGCGGAGGCTAAAAGAAAACGGAGTAAATCAAAATTGTTTTGGCTAAGCGTCTCCGGAATCAGTAGCTGCTTTTTCATGGGTAAAATTTTGTAGGGCGTTGGAAAAACTAATGTAAACTTTTGTTATTGACAAACAATACTGTGGCTTTAATGCCTCTATGGCCTGGGCCTACGAATTTTATTTTTCGTGGACTTTTTCTAAAACTGAAAAGACCTGAGCCGTGTAATGGGACATCAAAGGATGTCGAGGGCTAGGCAGTAGTCAGCCCCTTTTTCACTTTTTCTCAAACAAAATGTTCATTGCAGATCCGGTTTGTAAAAACCGTTCTATATATGTATCGTGTACGATATAAACGCTATCGATATGAATGCAGAAACGAGCTGGGTGCAGACGACCTTTAGAATTATTCTTGGGGCCTTTATGACTTTCGCAGGGATTGGCCACCTCACATTCCAGCGGGAAGAATTTCTCGCCCAAGTGCCGAGATGGTTGCCTTCTGATCCTGCCTTTATGGATTTCGTGGTACTTTCCTCCGGGGTGGTGGAGATTTTATTGGGACTGACCATGATCTTTTTGTACAGACACAAAGTCAAGGTCGGCATTGTCCTCGCCGTGTTTTTTGTCCTGATTTTCCCGGGAAATATTTCACAATACACCAATGGGATTGACGCATTTGGCTTGGATACCGATCAAAAAAGACTCATTCGCCTGTTTTTTCAGCCAGTATTGATCCTGTGGGCACTTTGGTCTACAGGCGCACTGGGATACTTGCTCAACAAAAGGAAATAAGATTGAAACTTCCGATTTTGAAGTCTAAAGGCTGAACCACTACAAGCAAAAAAGTCTCGAAGGTTGACTCTGGCGGCAGGTGCATTTTCAAACGCCGAAAGTTAAGAAGCTCGAAAAATGGAACCTTATATCCAAAAGATCCTAGATTATGCCTGATCAACTGGCCAAACTACACCTGGAAAACCAACTCTGTTTTCCACTCTATGCGGCCTCACGGCTGACAACCAAGATCTACATGCCCTTTCTCAAGAAGTTGGATCTCACCTATCCCCAATATCTGGTGCTGCTGGTTTTATGGCAACTTCCGGAGCAGACGGTCAATGAAATCGGCAACAAGCTCATGCTTGAATCCAACACGCTTACTCCACTTCTGAAGCGACTCGAGCAAAAAAAACTCATCCAGCGCACTAGGTCCCAAAGGGATGAACGTTCAGTTCTAGTCAGCCTTACCCCGGAGGGAACGAGCCTGAGGGAGAATGCAGTCGCCATCCCCGACCAAATCATTGCTTCCTTTCAAGACCAAAGCATCAGCCAGGAGGAAGGGATTGCCTTTCGTGAAACCCTCAAAAAGCTCTTGACGGTCTTGGAAGAAAAAACCCGGGAATGAACTCTCCGGGATCGTAAGATTAAAAGTGTTCAGAGGACTTTAGTTTTGAAAGATGGTGCCTCATAATCTTGATATTCTTGTCACCGGGATCTGGCGAGGCTTTTTATAATATGAGCTCTCAAACTGGGGTTTTTGAATTTGGGAAAGCAGTCGTTACTTTCCATGCAAGCCCACTTCCGCATGTTGACGGATGCTATCATATTTTGGATAGTAGCTTTTATATCCCAATATCCTCGCCAAAGGTGTCACGATAAAACCGATGATTTTTTGAACCACTACAGGTGGGCCGTCGGCGATATAAGAATCGAAGCCGGAGGTGGTGAACATGGCCATTTGTAATAACATGCCGGGAGAATATGCCAACTCTGGATCCTCTTCCAGGATTCCATATACCTGGGGAAGGTGGTAGGCAAATCTCTCAGGAAAAGCAATGGTTCCCTTCGTTCGGATGGTTTCACTTGTTGGATTGTAAGGTTTGTGTGGGGTTCCCTTGGGTACGGTAAGTTTCTCCCCCGGACCGATTTCCCGGTTCTCGCCATCCACCCAAATGGAAAGCTTTCCGTTGACGACTTCGAACACTTCGTCAAACGTACTGTGAATATGCGGAGGCGGCCCAGCTGCCAGGGGTTCTATTTCGGTGAAGCAGTAAACGTAACCGTTTTCCTGCTTTTCAACATATTGTTTTATCCCTTCCGCCTTGCTGTAAAAGCTGTCGTCGGGCTTGAAATAACCGGCAAAAGCGGGTTTGTCTTCCGGAAAAATTACGAGATGAAACAGATAGCCAATAGCTAGGTATCCTGCTAGTATGATGATGGAATAGATGGCCATTTTCTTGATTTTGTTTTTCATTTTTTAATTGTTTGATAAAAATTCTCCTTAACGAGCGCACGTTCTACAAAACAAAACTGCTAGACAAAATTCAGGAAGCTTCCGGTTTAGAAATTGTACCTGTCGGACATGTTTGGTGAGGCCGTCCTACTTTGTCATACTTTTATCCACACGGATTTTGCCCCAATGCTGAAATGACAAGGATTTGTGTGGGCGAGGTTATTTGAAATGACCCTGGGATTGCAGAACGCCAGTAGAAGGTAGGTGCTAAAGCAGAACTATGAAAAGATATGAAATGGAGCTTGGCTTTTGAGGGAAATGTACTCTCTGGCGGTGATGCCGGAGAACATCCTGAATTTCTTGCAGAAGTGCGCCTGGTCAAAAAAGCCGGATTCGTAAGCGACTTCACTTAAGGTATGTCTGCCACTGTGGATAAGATTGACAGATTGGAGGTATTTTTTGTAGGTGATAAGTTCTTCACCCGAGATACCAAAAAGACTATGCGCTTTGCGGTTCACCTGCCGTGGAGAGTAATTGATGGCGGAAGCAAATGCTTCCACTGACTCAAAGCCCTCAACGCCGTTGGAGAAAAAAAGACTGCACATTTTTTTGGTACGGATGCAATCCGTTTTTTTCACCAATGGAAATTCGGCTTCAATTACCTGGATGCGTTTTTCGAAAGATCCGGCCTCCATCAGCTGATGCCAAAGGGACAAAAATGAGGCTTTGATGAGGGTGAGGTCCACCAGGTTGTTTTTAAATTCCGCTCCCTCAAATCCAAAGATGTTTCTCAGCATGGAAGGTTTCAGCTGAACTCCAAACAAGTGATGTTGACCGGCATAGCGTGTTCTGATTACTTGAGTGGCTATACCCTGTATGAAGCATGGGGGCGCTTGGATGTTTTTGTCACCGGGGAGTGTGCCGGCTATTCCATCGCCAAGATTGAAGATAAGCTCTATAACGCCCTTAGGAAGAATGGTCTCTCTTAAGTTAGATTGCCCCTGTACCTCCCAAACCATACAAATAGAGTCGCTGAGATGCGACGAAGTGAGAGGTATGTGCGAATTGAATGTCATGCCTGATCTCTACGGGAGAAGAACGGAAATGGTTCAAAATCAAAAGTATGTAATTTCCTAGAGATGTCCGATGAGTACAATTTCTCCAGGTGCCGACCCCCTTTTTTTGCGTGGAGCATTCAAAACTGAAATTATCATGCACTTAAAGAACATCGTTTACTCATTTGCTTGCCAAGCTTTTTCAGCCGTGATCGGGGCTGCTATTTATGAACATCTTTGCGTGGTGCCCCGGTGGGCCGCTGCGCCACCTTATTCCCTGAGCATGTTTCAGGGAGAATATGCGCTCAACCCGGAGGCGTTTTGGATCCCCATCCACCCGGTCACGCTGCTCCTTCTCATCATTACGCTCGTGCTTTCGTGGAAGACTCCCCGGCGAAAAAATCTATTAGTCGCTGTCAGCGGATATATCGTGATTCTGATCATAACGGGTATTTACTTCGTTCCCCAGCTTTTGGAGATAACGGGGACGCCCTATTCTGCCGAAGTCGATGTGGAATTAACTGGAAGGGCAAAAATGTGGGAGGCGTTGAGCATCGTACGGTTGTTTGTCTTGGTGGTGCTTTCTATAGCCCTGTTTTTGGGGCTTACCAAACCGAGTGCAGTAGACTAGGCTGAGTGGGGAAAGTTTGGCCGTGATCCCTTCCAAACGTATTTGGAAACCTTGTAAAGCTTCTATGCTGATTCAAATAGTTTGGCTTAAACTGAGACTGCTAAGCTGGATTGGTTTTTCAGTTGTACGTCTTTCTCAAAAAATCTCTGATCTTCATTTCGAAATTGTGGTAAAATGGAAAAATCGTGCTCATAAAACCTATCAGACCAGATACAAAAATGTTTGGGCAACATGCGTCAATCATGATTTCGGTATCGCGAACAGTAATTTGTACTCCGACAGTGGCCGACTTCCGTACGATGATGCTTCTTTGGGGCTTCGAATCAAACTCGTAAACGCCGTAATCCGAGAATTTGCTTTTTAATACAGCAAGGACTTCATTGTACTTGAGTAACTCAGATGCTTGGACAATCATGGCTTTTCCGTTTCTTGAAAGCTTAAGTTACTCATCAAAAAGAAGGCGCACAAGTCGTTGTCTATTATATGGGTGTTAGGCACAATACTTCGGAGAAATGAGATACTTAATTATAATTTTACTTTTGTTTTCATGCAATAACAAGCAGGACAATGTTAAGTCTTTCGAGGACTACTTGGGAAAAGATAAAGCCGAATCTCT
>NZ_JAFKCW010000064.1 GCF_017254835.1 Algoriphagus aestuariicola | reverse complement strand
CGGGGGTTCGTCAAAATTTCGCCCTTTATCGGCGCAATGTGGGGCGACGGCCCAATTTTGTGCAATTTCGCCACCGGGAAGCGCCCGGTGGCGTTCAGCTCTCGGGTCAGGAAGTTTGCAGGAAACGCGCCAGCTGCCTGCGCAGCTGCCGGTTCTCTTGCTGTAGCGCATCAACCCGGTCGAGCAGCGTCAGCGCCATGGCGATCCCCGGCCAGTCCAGATCCAGCTCCGCCCGCAGCCTGCGTGCGCGCTGCAGATGGCTCAGCGCCGGATAATCAAACTCCCAGC
>NZ_JAFKCW010000063.1 GCF_017254835.1 Algoriphagus aestuariicola | reverse complement strand
GGAACCGCACTTCCAGCGTTAACGCCAGCGTCAACAGCAGGCCGGCTTTGGCGCCGGCCGCGAAGGCAATGCCCAGCACCAGCCCATCGATAAAGATATCGACGCCGACCGCGGCGATAAAACCGACCGGCCCCTGCGCTTTTTCGCCCAGCCGCCGAACCAGCAACATTAACAGCACCCCCACAGCGCCGCCCAGCAACACGGCCACAGGCGACTGCTGTTTGAGATCGGGCAAGATTTCGGTGGCGGCGGCGGCGAACACGATGCCAGCGGTAAAGTGATGGATGA
>NZ_JAFKCW010000062.1 GCF_017254835.1 Algoriphagus aestuariicola | reverse complement strand
CCATCGATTGGAAGCTGAAACACGATATCACGACGCTGAAGCGCGCCAACGCGCAGGCCGGGATCAAAGGCGTGCGCAACATCATCGCCGTCAGCTCCGGCAAAGGCGGAGTGGGGAAATCCAGCACCGCCGTCAACCTGGCGCTGGCGCTGGCCGCCGAAGGGGCCAAGGTCGGCATTCTGGACGCCGACATTTACGGCCCGTCGATCCCCAATATGCTGGGCACCGAACACGAGCGGCCGACCTCGCCGGACGGTCAGCATATGGCGCCGATCATGGCGCACGGGCT
>NZ_JAFKCW010000061.1 GCF_017254835.1 Algoriphagus aestuariicola | reverse complement strand
ATGCACCGGGCAGGTTTTCGGGTTCCACAAATCACGCAGGGGAACCGGCACGCGCTCCAGCTCGGCACACGCGGCGGCGGCGGCAACTTCCAGCGGTGAGGAGCCGACAGGCAATAGACGGTTAGTCATCGGCGCGCCCTGGGGTAATGTTCACACCGGTGCAGTAACCCGCCTGCGTTTTATCCAGCACGATGTCGGCGGCCGGTTGAGCAACTTCAACACGTTCAACACCTTCCACGGTCAGCGCCGCGATGATGCCGGAACGCCGGATACTGCGGCCTAAGCGGCG
>NZ_JAFKCW010000060.1 GCF_017254835.1 Algoriphagus aestuariicola | reverse complement strand
AGCACCACCAGCCCTTTCAGGCTGTTGCGCATCTGCAGGTATTCGCCCAGCGCGCGTTGCCATTTGCGCTTCATTTCTTCCGGCACTTCGGCGTAGCCATAACCCGGCAGGTCGACCAGACGAATGCCGTCTTCCACTTCGAACAGGTTAATCAGCTGGGTGCGCCCCGGCGTCTTACTGGTGCGCGCCAGGCTCTTTTGGTTGGTCAGCGTATTCAGCGCGCTGGATTTACCGGCGTTGGAACGGCCGGCAAAGGCGACTTCAATTCCTGCATCCCCCGGAAGATGGC
>NZ_JAFKCW010000059.1 GCF_017254835.1 Algoriphagus aestuariicola | reverse complement strand
GATAGAACGCGCGAACCTGTGCGGAAACGCGTTCGTGGTCGGCGTGTTTCGGGTTGGTGTATGCCTCAGACTTCATCAGGTCGCGAATGCTCTGCTGTTCTTCGAGATTGATTTGTCCATTACCTACAGGCGTGTCCTCTCCCATCTCCGCACCGATTTTCGCCAGCATGCGGATCACCATCGGGTTGTTGCCGATCTCGTCCATCTTGCCTTGGTCGGCAGGGTCAGCCAGCGACATAAACGCGCGGTGCGCCAGCCCGATATTTTTCTGGAACTCAGCATCGGTTTTC
>NZ_JAFKCW010000058.1 GCF_017254835.1 Algoriphagus aestuariicola | reverse complement strand
AACTTCCATTGCTTATTTTGCTCTCTATTCTTGTTGTGTTCATGGTGCTGGCAGCCCTTTATGAAAGTTGGGCAACCCCTTTTGCCGTGATGTTGGTTGTGCCGTTGGGGCTTATCGGTGCGGTTTGCGCAGTCTTCATTGCTGACATGTCAAATGATGTGTTTTTTAGAGTCGGAATGATAACGATCATCGGGCTTTCTACTAAAAACGCCATTTTGATTATTGAGTTCGCCAGACAACTACGAATGCAAGGCATGGATATTTTTTCCGCAATATTGCTGGCATCCCGG
>NZ_JAFKCW010000057.1 GCF_017254835.1 Algoriphagus aestuariicola | reverse complement strand
AGGCCAGTTGCGGCCCAGCGTGATCAGCGCCAGCATGAAGAAAAACGACCAGATGATCCGGTGGGTGAGGATCTCATCCGCGGACACTTGCTGGATCAGTTTGAAATAAGCCGGGGCGATGCCCCACATAAAATAGGCGGCCAGGGCAAAGAAAATGCCCTGACGCGTTTGCTTTGCGTCCATGACGTCACTCTGGTGGGGAACTTAAGATGCGGTGAGTGTACTGAAGACGCTCACCGCACACAATCATCAGCCGACCAGGTAGGTGGCGGTGGCGGTCGCGATATGCA
>NZ_JAFKCW010000006.1:143999-162061 GCF_017254835.1 Algoriphagus aestuariicola | reverse complement strand
TTACCAACACATTGTCCAGGGTCACGTTGCCTGTATTCGTCACCACCAGGCTGTAGCTGATCTGATCCCCTGATTGTGAATAGGTAGCCGGATTAGCTGTTTTCGTCAAACTGATGCCTGGGGTCTGGATGGAGGTGACTGAAGCAGATGCGTAGTCATTGACTTTTTGATTTTTCGGATCTACACCACTAGCTGTAGCAGAATTATGTATAATTCCTGCGTCTACATCGATTTGAGTAGCTGTATAAACTGTAGTTAAAGTATATGTGCCTGCCGGGTCCAAGCTTCCTATTCCTTGCCCCAAATTGGTAAGCGGATCTAGGACATTTACTTTATCCAAGGTCACATTACCAGCATTGGCAACTACTAAGGCGTAGCTAATAAGTTCTCCTGCACGAGAGAAGGTTGCCTTATCAGGAGTTTTGGTCAGTTCAATATCTGGACGACGTAATGACACCAGAGTGACATCATCCGAGTCGGTAACAGTCCCAGCATTTGGATCTGTGCCAATTACGGTAGCAGTATTGACCAAACTTCCATTATTGACATCCGCCTGGCTAATAGAGTACGAGGTAGTCAGGTCTATTTGGTCACCTGGATCCAAACTTCCCACATCCGTCGACAAAGAGGTCAACGGATCGGTCACGGTCACATCATTCAAAGTCACATTCCCGGTATTGCTCACCGTGAGTGTAAAAGTCGCCAACTGACCTGCCTGATTGTAAACTGATATATTTGATTTTTTGGTGATGGAAATATCCGGATTCTGAATTGCGGGTACCACCACAGCGTCAATAGCCTGTACGGATTGATTATTCGGATCTACTCCGGCAACCGTAGCAACATTGACTATGGAGCCTGCATCCAAGTCGGTCTGCTCTACCTGATAGCTTTCTGTATTGGTCACTGTCTGTCCTGGAAGCATAGTGCCGATATCCACGGAAAGTCCCGTGAGCGGATCTGTCAAGACCACACTACTCAAGGTAACATTACCGGTATTAGTTGCTACCAATTCATAATTGATCACATCTCCGAGTGCATCCACCTGATTGACATCGGCAGTTTTTGTCAAAGTAATTTCAGGCTGTTGATTGGCTTGAATAGTTACTGATGCCAGGCCATTGACTGAAGTGCCCTGAGGAGAGAAGCCTGTGACGGTTGCCACATTAGTCAGGGAACCTGCATCTACCTCTGATTGGGTAATGGTATGTGTCGCTGTGTACAACCAAACATCGCCAGGCACCATACCCGCTTTCACCTCCAGCACAGGAATTTGCTTGTCGGCCAGAGTTACCCCGATCAAGGAAGTGTTACCGGTATTGGTGACAGTAAGAGTATATTCTACCAAGTCACCTGCTTTTTGATAAGTAGCCACATTGGCCGTTTTGGTAATTCCAATGGCAGGTGCATTTGTTGCCGTGATTCTTTCGGTATCTACATCTCTATATCCTTTTCCTTTAGGTCCTGTACCAAATGCAGTCGCCTCATTGAAAATAAAGCCTCTGTTGAGATCAGCCAACGTAACTGAATAGGTAGCGGTAGCCGTAACCACCTGGCCGGGAGCTAAGGATGCAAAATCTTGATCTAGAGAAAGCTGAGCATCTATAAGATTTATCGGTGCCAAAGTCAAATTTCCGGTATTTTCTATGACAAAAGTATAGGTGATCATTTCGCCCGGCACAGCATATACCTGAGGGTTGGCTGTCTTGGTGATAGAGATTGCTCCGTTTTGGACCACATTGACCTTAGCATCATCCGTGTCTGACTTGTCCACACCATAAGATGTCGTACCATTTGCCGTGGCCACATTGACAACTGTACCCGCATCGATATCTGCTTGGGTGACTGTATAAATGGTAGTATAGGAAACCGAAGCGCCTGGTACCAACTCCAACTCGTATTCATTCAATCCAGTCATTGGATCGACAGTAGTCACATCTTCCAAGGTAAGATTACCCGAGTTGGTAACGACCACTGTGTAGGTGATGACTTCACCAGCGGTCGTTACTGTGCTTAGATCTGCATCTTTTTGGATATTAATGGCACCGTTTCTCTGCACCGATACATTTGCTCGATCGGTGTCAGAAACCGAGCTGTTGTTTGGAGCGTTAGCGCTGACCCTGGCCATGTTCAGAATAAACCCTCGATCCACATCTGCCTGTGTCGTTTGATAGGTTGCGGTGAAAATTTCCGACTGTCCAGGATTCAGATCAAAAGTACCCGGACTGAATCCAGCCAATCGGGTATCCACCAGCTGGGCTCCTGTCAAAGTCACGTTGCCGGAGTTGATCACCGTGAAAGTATAGGTCAAATTCTCCCCAGTGCTAGAAATGGTCGATGGCCCCACATCTTTTACTAAAGTTATCTGTGGCTTCTGAACCGCATTAACCACCGCATCATCACTAGCGGACTGAGTTTTATTATCAGAATCCTGTGCGTTAACTGTCGCTGTATTGGTGATTGAACCCGCATCCAAATCCGCTTGGGTAACGGTGTAAGAAGCTGTGAATACCTCAGTTTGCCCAGGAGACATACTTGCAATGGACTGGGAATAGCTCAACCTGGCATCATCCAATTGGATATTGTTCAAGGTGAGTGTGCCAATGTTGGTAATACTCAATTCGTATTGGATGACTTCGTCGACCTGTGAATAAGTCCCTGTCAAGGCAGTTTTAGTCAAGTCGATTCCACCCTTGCCGTTGGAAATTGCCACGGCATTATCCTGACCGGTGGTTTTGCTTCCATTAGGTCTGGTTCCAGAGGATTGGACCACATTTCTAAACAAGCCATTATCCACGTCTTGCTGTGTCACAGTATAAACAGTGGCATAAGTCAACACCTCACCCGGGGCCAAAGTAGGCTCAGATTCAGAAAGCCCTGTCAGAGGATCTTCTGTCTTCACCAAGCTGAGAGTGACGTTACCATTATTTTTCACCAAAATCTGATACGTCAGTACGTCCCCAGCATTGTTGTAGACCACAGGACTGACAGACTTGTCGACTTGGAGTTGGCTAAACTGAACAGCGGTCGCAGTCCAAGAGTCCGCATCCGTCAAGGCAGGGCCAGAAGGCTGGCTTGCCCTTACAGAAGCAGTATTTACAAAGCTTCCCCTATCCAGATCTGCTTGGGTGATGACATGGGTTCCTGTGTAGGTAAATGATTCCCCGGGAAGCAAGGTGCCAGCTTCATTGATTGCCAACTGGCTGTCCACGGTATTGACGTTAGTCAAGGTGACATTACCAGTATTGTTGACGATGATCGTATAGTTGATCACTGCATTGACCCCAGTGTAGAAGGATTGGTCACCCACTTTGATCAACTCAATCTGTGCATTTTGGTCCACGTCCACAGTAACTTCGTCATTGTCAGAAATTGTCTGACCTCCAGGAACAAGTCCTGTGACGGTCACCGGATTAACAATAGCGCCGCTGTCGATATCCGCCTGTGTGACAGTATATGTAGTGGAATAGGTCTGTGCATCACCCGGAAGCATTGTACCGATGGCTTGGGCAAATGGAATTCTGGAATCCACAAACTCCACATCGGTCAAGGTCTGGTTACCGGTATTTTCTACTACAAAAGTGTAAGTGATCAGCTCATTTGGAGCGCTTACCTGTGTGACATCAGCTGTTTTTTGAATTGAAATTTCCGGATCCTGAACCCCTACAGCTGCTTCTTGATCCGTGTCAGTTACAGTGACATTATTTGGATCTATACCAGTGGCTGTGGCAATATTTGGCACAGAACCACTGTCCAAGTCTGCTTGCGTCACTGTATAAGTTGCGGTGGTCGTATAGGTATCACCAGGTATCATGGTGCCTATTGCACTATTCACCGCTGTAAGAGGATCTAATAAGTTGACCTGATCCAATGTCACATTTCCGGTATTCTCAACAATCAAAGTGTAGTTGAGAACTTCGTTGAGCGAATCGTAGGAAACAGGATTTACTGTTTTGGTCACTTGGATTTCAGCGTCTTGTACTGCAGTGACGGTGACGGCATTGGTCAGGGTAGAAATTGGATCTGAATTGACATCAACTCCCTCCACCGAAGCGATGTTAATAATTCTACCTGTATCGATATCCGCTTGGGTTACTTGGTGTGAGGCAGAAACATTGAGTGTTTGATTTGGTGCCAAAGAGGTGATCGGGCTTCCCCCGTTCACGGTAGCTTTCGCATCAGTTGTCACCAAATTTGATAGCGTGACATTGCCGGTATTGGTGACGGCAACGTTGTATTGAATGACTTCTCCCACCTGACTATAGGTCTGAACAGCTGAAGTCTTCACAGCGGCTAAACCAGGCGTCTGAACAGCAGTGATGGTTACTGTATTGGAAATGGACGAAACACTTCTGTCCTGAGGATCTTTGGCCTGCACGGTCGCTACGTTCACGATCGTTCCTGCGTCCAAATCAGCCTGAGTGACGGTATGGGTCGCAGTCACTGTGCGAACCGCATTGGGCTGCATGGAGAAAGGTCCTCCGGCCACTACTGTATTGTTGTCAAATACCCTAGTATTGTTTAATGTTACATTACCGGTATTTGTAATTACAAACTCATAATCGACTACCTCTCCTAAGGTAGAATAAGTGGGCTGTCCGGCACTTTTTACAATCTCCAAGTCTGGATTTTGAATGGCCGGTACAGTCACTTGATTCGAGTTTCTGTTAACGTCTTTATTATTTGGGTCCTTGGCTTTGGCAGAACCTGTATTTTGGTACAGACCTGCATTGAGATCCGCCTGTACCACTCGGTGTTCGGCTGTAATGGTAGCGGATTGTCCCGGTGACAAGGTAGCAATTGGATTTCCTCCTGTGATCTGTGCTTTTGGATCTGTCAATGTGATATTGGCCAAGGTCACATTCCCGGTATTTTCAACCACAAATGTGTATTCAATGACATCTCCAGGCGCATCATAGTCTGCTGTAGAGCTGGACTTGGTCACCGTATAGTCCGGAGTCTGAATCGCCGGCACTCTTACTTGGTTCGTCTGTTTGATGATCTGCGTGTTGTCCGGCTCAGATCCAGTTACAGTCGCCGTATTCACGTATTGTCCTGCATCGATATCAGCCTGCACCACGGTGTGTGCAGCATCTACCACCACAGTCTGTCCCGGAGCAATGGAAGGGATAGGCATAGTTGTGAGGATCTCTGCTTTAGGATCCTCCACAATGACATTGAACAAGGTCAAATTTCCTGTGTTTTCCACAGAGACATGGTATTCGATCACATCTCCCGTAGAGGAATAGTTAGAGGTCGTGGTGGACTTACCTACTACCATCTTTGGATCTGGGGTACCGATCAACAGTTTAGAATCTGTATCGGAAAGAATATTTCCATTGAAATCCCGACCAATAGCAGAGACCACATTGGTAATACTGCCCAGGTCAACATCTGCTTGGGTGACCGTATAATCCACATCAAATCTGGTGAGCACTCCCGGGCCAAATACCGCTATAGTGGTATCTAAGCCCACTTTGTTATCCACTACTTGGAGATCAAAAATGTTGATGTTTCCAGGGTTTTGGACAAAAATGGTGTAGTTGATGATTTCACCCGGCAGGTAATAGCCGCTCTGCAACACATCCTTAAAGAGGTTCAGACCTGGAGTCTGTGCACCGTTGATGATCTCGGTGGCTGTATCAGAAATGGTGGACTGATCAGGTTTGGTGCCTGTGGCAGTAGCTATATTTTCAATTTTACCGCGATCAATATCTGTCTGGATCACGGTGTAAGTTTCCTGATAGGATTTGCTATCTCCAGGATTCATTTTGGCGATGACATCAGAAAGTCCGGTATTTGGATCTTCTACCAGGACATTGGTCAAGGTCACATTTCCGGTGTTCCTCACCTCAATGGTATAATTCAATACATCTCCTACTTTGCTAAAACCATTTTGTGCGACATTTTTTGTAATGTCTATAGTTGTGGTCTGTATTGCCGGCACGATCTCATTGTCCATGGCATTGGCCAAAGTACCTCCAGCAGGATTTCCGGAAGCGGTTGCTGTATTTTCGTATTGTCCGGCATCGATATCCGCCTGTTTCGTGCTATAGTTGGCAGAATAGGTCCAAGACTCGGTCACCTCAAGTTTCTGGTTGTTATTTAGGTCACCGGATCTGTAGGTTGGTCCTGAAGTGGCTCCCGGATCTGAAACAGATACCGAACTGATGGTGACATTTCCTGTATTTCTGACAATAATATTGTAAGACAATCCTTGTCCAGGCCGATTGAAGGAATTCGGTTGGGTGGTACTAACTTTTTCCAAGGTCCAATCCGGTGTTTGAGTGCCTGTGACCGTTTCGGAGTCGGTTACATTTGGAATGGTGCCACTGCCCAGAGTTGCTGCCGCGGTGGCTGTATTGGTGAAGAATCCATAGTCCAAATCTGCCTGAATCACGGTATGCTCCGCGGTATAAGTCCAGGTCTCAGTCAGACCAAGTTTATTATCGTTATCCGTATCTCCACTTACATAACTTGGAGTAGCATCTGCTTTTGGATCGGTGACTGTGACGTTGCCAACGCGGACATTTCCGGTATTGGTCACCAATATCTGATAAGAAAGTAAATCTCCCACTGCCTGATAGGTAGCCGGATTCGTCGTCGCAGTTTTGGAAATGGTCCATCTAGGCTGAACATCCGAAGGAACGGTGATATTGGTATTGTCACTTACATTTCCAGCGGTATCGGTTGACCCTGATGCTTGCGCGTCATTTTGGAAGCCTCCATCGTCCACATCATCTTGTGTGACGGTATAGCTGGTGGTATAAGTCCATATTTCCCCCGGAGAGAGAATGTCATCATTTCCTGCATCACCCGAGGTATACACCGGAGCATTTGTTTTAGGGTCAGTGACCTGAAGATTTTTTATGGTGATATTCCCGGCATTCTCTACCCTGATCGTGTAGTTGATGACGTCTCCCTCCGTATCGAAGATGCTCACATCGGCAGTTTTGGAAATGCTGATCTGTGGATTTTGAGCTACATCTGTAGTGGTGGAAGAATTTCTATCGTAAGTATTATTGTTGGCATCTGTCGCTGCCAGTTGGGCATCATTCTGGATTGCACCTGCATCCAAATCCGCCTGTGTCACAGTGTAAGACGTGGTGTAAGTCTGTACTTGATTTGGATCCAGTCTTACAATCGTCTCATCCAGATTAACCAAAGGATCTGTGACCTGGACATCAAACAATGAGATGTTTCCGGTATTGGCTACTCTAATGGTGTATGTGATCACATCTCCCACAGAATCGACAACCTTCGGATTAGAGGTTTTCACAAAAATCACATTTGGATTTTGCGCAGCATCTACTACCGCGTTATCCTGAGAGAATACCCTTTGCCCTTTTGGACCGGTAGCTTCAGCCTGTGCAGTGTTGGTAATCGAACCGGCATTGACGTCATCTTGGGTCACCGTGTATGATACTACCCGTGTGATGGTTGCTCCCGGCGCCATGTCCGGAACAGGCAAACTAGTCTGTCTGACCAATGGATCACTCACCAGCACATTGCTCAGGGTGACATTGCCGGTGTTGTATAATGTAAATTGGTACTCAACGATATCCCCCGCGGTGTCGTACCCGGTGGTGATCGCTCTTTTATCCAATTCAATTTTAGGGGACTGGCTTCCCAGAATCAATTCTGCATCCGCATCTGACACGGTGGCAGAAAGATTTGTTTCGGTTCCTGAGGCAGATGCGAGGTTGGTGATTTCACCCAGATCCACATCCTGCTGGGTTACGACATAGCTCAGGTTGAAGGTTCTTCTTTGTCCTGGATTGAGGGTACCGATGTTGTTTTGGAAATTGAGCTTGGCATCCTGTACAGTGACATTCTCCAAGGTGGTATTGCCGTTGTTATGAACTACAATGGTGTATCCTACCACTTCGCCTGCGAAGGAGTATCCATTTGCATTTGCATTTTTCTCTACATCAATTCTAGGAGAAGGATTGCTGTCAATCCAATTGGTATCCGTATCCTCTACATCATCGCCGTTTGGATCCTGACCCGTAGCAGTGGCAGTATTGGTGATCTGTCCGTTGTCTACATCGGTTTGGGTGACGGTATAAGTACCTGTAACTGTAGCAGACTCTCCCGGATCCAGATCTCCTACATCAAATGTAGAAGGAGTGGTCAGCGGATCGTCGATCTCTACGTCATAGATCGTCACATTGCCTGTGTTGGTCACCACAAACTGGTACTCTACAACATCTCCCACATCCGACGGGGTATTGACGTTGGATTTATCCAGAGTCAACTCGGGGTCCTGTACTCCATTTAAGATGTCACTATCCGTATCCGTTGCTTGTCCACCTTGCGGATCTTGTCCCTCCACAGTGGCCGTGTTGGTAATTGACCCGTTATTGACATCATCTTGTGTAATGGTATAGTGAACTGTATAGGAAACAGTTTGACCCGGTGCCAAATCTCCAACGTCGATGTCATCTCCCGTCAGTGGGTCTATGACTTCCACATCCGAAAGGTTTACGTTTCCTGTATTTTCTACCACCAAGACATAATCCAACACGTCTCCAGCCTGGTCATATCCCGTATTGAGCACAGTCTTATTGATATCTACTGCAGGAGTAAAGGCTCCGTCTATAGTGATGTCATCCGTGCCGTCGACTGGGTTATTATTTGGATCTAAAGCATCAATAGAAGCGACATTGTTAATGGAGCCATTGTCCACATCCGTCTGGGTGACTGTATAGCTGGTATGTACCGTATAGGCTTGGCCAGGTGCCAAAGTAGGTCTTGTCACATCCAAGCCGGTCATCGGATCAGTGACATTCAGATCATCTAAGGTCACATTGCCTGTATTGGCTATCACGATAGTAAAGTCAATCACCTCTCCGGCATTGGTATAGCCTGAAGCGCTTGAAGTTTTCAGAATCTGAACATTTGGATTCTGGACGGCGTTGGCATCTACCTGGGTGTTGTCCTCTACGGTATTATTATCCGGATCGGTTCCTGAAGCTGTCAGTGTATTGCTCAGTGAGCCATTGTCAATATCTGCTTGGGTAACCGTATAAGTTCCGGTAAGTGATCTAGATTGTCCTGGTGCAAGGGTAGGGATCGTCTGAGAAAGGTTGATTTCCGGATCATCGACATCTATTCCAGAGAGTGTCATATTCCCTGTATTGGTGACCTCCAAGGTGTAGGTAATCACAGTTCCCGGAGTATCATAGGTGTTTGGACTTACAGTCTTATTGACAGAAATATCCGGGTTTTTGTCAGCAGTTATGGTTTCATCCGCAGTAGCAGGATCTAGTGTACCTTGGGATGGAGTACCTGTTGCAGTCGCGCTATTGGTAAAGCTACCTGAATCGATATCTGCCTGCGTAATCTGGTAAGTAGCCGTGAAAGTCCAAGTCTCAGATGGCTCCAACTTATTGTTGCTATTCGTATCACCGCTTTGCAAAGTAGGACCCGAAGTCACATTTGGATCGTCCAAAACCACATTGGAAATGGTAACATTCCCTGTATTCTCCAGTACAAAAGTGTAGGTAATCGTCTGATTATCCTGATCATAAGTAGGCTGCGAAGCAATTTTGTCCAAGGTCCAACTCGGATTGCTGGTAGCGGGGACAGTATCGTCGTCTGTTTTCTCAGGAAGAGGGCCAATGACAGAATTGCCATCTATTGTGGCTGTATTGGTATAGCCTCCCGAATCCACATCGGCCTGGGTGACGGTATAGGTCGCTGCATAAGTCCAGCTTTCTCCTACATCCAAAATGCCAGTATTCGCTACATCACCAGAACTATAGGTTGGGCCAGAGTTGGCTTGAGGATCATAGACATTAATGCCGGAGATGGAAATATTGCCGGAATTGGTCACCACGATATCGTAGGTCAGCACGTCTCCTGCATTGGTAAATTCGCCCGGAGTATTGGTATTGATTTTTTCTACAGTCCAGTCTGGGTTTTGATCGCCAGGAGTAGTGACGGTAGAAGTCTCTGGAGACAAAGTCCCCGCGGCAGGCGTTCCATCTGCGGTGGCAGAGTTGGTAAAGCTTCCCGCATCCATGTCTGCTTGAGTTACCGTATGGCTAGCTTCATAGGTCCAGACTTCTCCCACATCGAGTACCCCATCTGTATTACTGTCCCCAGAAACATAGGTTGGTCCGGTATCGGCATTTGGATCAGTAACCACCGGATTGGTTATCGTGATATTGCCGTCATTTTCCACGATAATAGTGTAAGGAATCACCTCACCGGCATTGGCGTATTGGGTAGTAGTCGTGGATTTATCAATTGCCAATCTTGGCGTCTGAGAAGCATTGATCACGAGATCATCTCCTTTTTCCAATGGATCCCCATTAGGATCGGTTCCGGTGACACTCGCGACATTGTCTATAGAGCCAGAATCAATATCTGCTTGCGTAATGGTATAGCTAACAGTGTAAGTCTGGGTTTCTCCAGGTGTGATACTTGCTACTGGGAAGATGTCACCTGTATTCACATCCTCTACCGTGAATCCATTGAGGGTGACATTACCGGAGTTATTGATATTGATGTAATACTCGATGACATCACCTGCTGTATCATAGCCTGTGACATTAGAGGTCTTGATAATGTTGATGTTTGGATTGAGAACTGCATCAATCGTAAAGCTGCCCGTACCTGGAGTCAGAGTACCTTGAGAAGGTGTCCCATCAGCAGTAGCTGTATTGACGATTTGCCCTGCGTCCAAATCCGCCTGAGTCACTTGATGAGTAAGTGTATAAACCCAAGTTTCTCCCGGAGCCATGATATCATCACTACCAGTATCGCCAGAGACATAGGTCGGCCCTGTGGTGGCCAATGGATCATTTACCGTCACATTGGAGATGGAGACGTTTCCTGTGTTTTCCACCTCTACCGTATAGGAAATTGAGTTTCCTACCTGACTATAATTGAGGGCTGTGGATGACTTATCTACGGTAAGCTCAGGATTCACAATAGCCGGAACGAGTACAGTATTACTACTTGCATCTGGCAAATTACCTCCGGCAGGAGTACCCGAGGCCATAGCTGTATTGGTATGCTCACCCGCATCGATATCTGCCTGACTCACCGTATAAGTGGCGGTATAAGCCCAAGTTTCCCCTACATCCAAAGTGCCTGTTGGAGCGGAGTCGCCCGTGATTGTTCCACTGATCGTTGTGTTGGGATCAGTCAGCGTAACGCCGGAAATGGACACATTTCCAGTATTCTCCAAATAAAGCTCATAGCCGATCACATCCCCAGGACTAGCATAGTCAGGTGTAGAATTGGATTTAGTCAGAGTCCAGTCTGGCGTCTGGACGGCAGTAACGACCACTTGATTACTAGTGGCGTCTGGAAGAGTCCCCCCAGCGGGGGTGCCATTGGCTGTGGCAGTGTTACTGTGGCTTCCCGAGTCTATATCGGCTTGGGTGACCGTATAGCTCGCATTAAAAGTCCAGGTTTCTCCTACATCCAAGGTACTTATTGGTGCATTATCACCAGTATTGGTACCAGAGATTGTAGTATTCGGATCAGTAAGTGTTATTCCTGAGATACTCACATTGCCAGTATTCACAAGAACAATTTCATAATTGATAATATCGCCTACAGCCGAATAACTTGACTCGGTAGCCGATTTGGTCAGCGTCCAGTCAGGAGTTTGTACAGCGGGAACCACCACCGTATTACTGGTGGCGTCGGCTAACGTTCCTCCAGCCGGAGTACCCATTGCTGTAGCAGTATTGGTATGGCTTCCAGCATCAATGTCCGCCTGAGTGATTATATAACTAGCAGAAAACGTCCAAGCTTCACCAACATCCAAGGTACCTATTGGTGTATTATCACCAGTGTAGGTGCTAGAAATTGTAGAATTCGGATCAGAAAGTGTTATTCCAGTGATACTTACATTTCCGGTATTCTCTAGTACTATTTCAAAGGAGACCACATCCCCAGGCTTGGAATAATCCGCAGTTTGGCTGGTTTTTGAGAGCCTCCAGTCAGGGTTTTGAATGGCATTGACTGTCTCAGAGTCTTCCGCGACCTGCAGGTCGCCGAGTGAATTTCCTGATGCGGTGGCTGTGTTTGTAAAACTGCCCCTGTCCACGTCATCTTGGCCTACCTCGTAAGAGGCCGAAAAAGTCCAAGATTCCCCCACGTCCAAAACGCCATTTCCGTTGTCCCCGCCACTGAGCCCGGGATCATCGGAAGCCTGCGGATCCAATATTTCCACATCCGAAATGGATACATTTCCAGTATTAGTAAGGACCAGCTGATAAGCGATAACGTCACCCGGACTGGAAAAAGAAGCTGTAGTTGAAGACTTGCTCAAAGTCCAGGCGGGATTGGCGACGGGATTGACGGAGACCGACGCAGAATTGTTGGAGTTGTCCGGATCTTCTTCACCGCTCTCGGTGATCGCAGCCGAATTTTCGTAATCCAAGCCTGCCTCCGGCTCCAAGACGGTCGCTATGACATTCAGCGTTGCACCAGAGCCCGAGGCCAGACTACCTACCGTCCATATCCCACCGACTTCTGCATAGCTACCCTGTGAGGTGGACGATGAGACATAATCTAAACCGCTAGGCAACTGGTCTATCACCCGTATACCCGTTGCAGGTGAAGGGCCATTGTTGAATACCGTGACGGTATAAGTTATCTGTGAACCAATGGCAACATTGGTAGAAGGCACAGACTTGGCGAGCTGTAGATCTGCCTGAGGAACAGGCGATACGGTGATGGAAGCCACGTTGTTCAAGGGATTCGGATCGACCTCATTTAAGCTGGCAGTTGCCACATTGGTGTGGCTTCCTTCACTGTTGACACGGACAGTGATCTCCAAACTCGTCTCCTCTCCGGCTGCCAGATCCCCGATAGTCCAAATTCCCGTATTTGAATCGAAGTTCCCAGTTGCATTGTCGCTGAGATAGGTAAATCCCAAAGGAAGGTTGTTCGTCACCATCACACCCGTCGCCGCCTCGTCACCGCGGTTGCTGACTTTAAGAGTAAAGATCAGAGAAGATCCGACATTGGGAGTCAGATTGCTTGCTTCCATCTCCATGTCAAGTTCCCTTACAAAAAAACCGGCAACTGATGATCCCTTCGGATCATAGTCTGCAGAAGCCGAATGCATGGGGGAAGGACCTGTAAAAACTATCTCAGAGGATTCATTTGCATTTAAGGTTGTTGGGTATGCAACTGCCTCTGCGTTGAAATACAAGCATGCAAAGTCTAAGATCAAAAAAACACCTAGAATCCTCCTCCTTATATTACTTAAGGTTGCCTGATAGGACATTTGTGAACCACTGAATGCGTAAAAATAATCCACGATGTATCTATTAAAATCTAAAAACTAGTATTAAAGATAATCTTTTGACCAAAAGAATAAATTAAAGTCAATTTTTTATTCTCTCACTCCTATAAAAAAATAATGAACACCTTCGGAAGATTAGCCCTATCAAGGCTTCGGCTAACAAAAACGCCTTAATTGGTCTCCAGAATCAGTTAGAAAATCCTCTTTTTAAACTTTTCTATCAATAAAATTCGGGAGTCACAACGCCTAGCGTTCACCCCAGTTCAAACTCTCAACTTGTCCTACAAATACTATATAGTGGCCGCACTATTATATTTAAAAAATGATAATACCGTATATGAAATGCACTTTAATAGCATTATTAATTTATCCTAACTGATAACACCAACTATTTTTATACTTCCTCAAACATCTAACCTAAACGATTAAGCATTTACAAAGATCTTAAACAAAATATGCTAAGCTTAGGCCTGCACTATATGCGCCTATTGAGACTCACCACTGAAAAAAGCGAAGAGTGCGAAGCAAGCCCTGCTCCCACATTCTGAATTCCTGAGAGGTTTGACTCTAAACTTCGAAAACCTACATCCCAAACAAACTCTCCTCCTCTTTCTTTTTCCCTTTCAGATTAAACGAAACGTGCGTCATAAGCCGATTTCCGGCCCAAGCCCTATTATTGGCCAGACTTTGGGACACAGGCATTTGATAGTTGGCGCCAAATGAAACCTGTCCTATATTGACCTCCACGCCCAGCACATTGCTTAGGAGATGCCCTCCGGACTGGTACACCTCGTATTTGAGATAAAGTACATCTTGGTGCTGTGTTTCATAAAGGAGGCCAGCATTGGGGGCGACACGGATCTTTTGCTTGATATTGAATTTGTAGTAGGCCAAAAGGTTTCCAGTAAACTTGTTTCCGTACCGGTAGTCATACTGGTTTTCGGTATTGAGCTTATAGCTGGTATTTAGGTTGACTCCAAGATCCATCAAACGGATGTCATAGGCTGCATTGAACAGAAAGTCCGTGCTGCCTGAACCGAGCTGGAAGTTCGGGGAGTGTGAATTTCCTCCTGAGCAATCTTTCCGCCTCGTTATAGTGGGGAAGGTCGAGTCAGACGGTATTCCATTTTTCAATTAAAGGATGAAATTTTAAATCTTGCTAAAATTTCGGCCAGAGAAAATCCCGTTAGATGCCTTTTGGATAACTTCGAAAACTGAACTATACTCCTTTTAACCATGAACCGGCGACTATTTTTAAGAAACACCACCATGGCAAGTTTCGCTTTTGCATTGCCACAAATCTCGACTGCATTTGCCGGCAAACTCAAGCAAGCCGTCAAACTGGGGCTGATCACGGATTTGCACCAGGACATCATGCATGATGGCTACAAGCGGCTCAGCGTCTTTGTCGGGCAAGTGAAGAAACAAAAGCCGGACGCGATCATACAGATGGGAGACTTTGCCTATCCCAAACCCGAAAACGCCTCGGTGATCGAGCTTTTCAACCAAGCCCATGAAAAGTCCCTACATATCCTCGGAAACCATGACACGGACGCCGGATATACCAAAACCCAATGTCTTGAAGTCTGGGGTATGCCAACACCGTACTATTCTGCAAACATCCAGGGAATCAAGCTGATCATCTTGGACGGAAACGAGCAAGGCTCGCCTACTCATAAAGGAGGATATGCGTCCTACATCGGCCCCGACCAAATAGTTTGGCTAACGAAGGAATTGGAGTCCACAGAAGATCCTGTCCTTATACTCTCCCACCAGCCTCTGGCCGGGACGATCGCAGTGGACAACGAAAAGGAGGTCCAGGATCTATTGAGCCAACATGCCGACAAGATCCTGCTTTGCGTCAACGGACATTCCCACATTGATCAGCATCTGAACATAGGAAATGTCAACTACCTCCACGTCAATTCAGCTTCCTACTATTGGGTGGGAGAAAAATACAAACACGCCGTTTACACTGAGCAGATCATCGAACACCATCCCTACATCGCGATGACCTGCCCGTATGAGGATAGCCTATTCACCTTCGTGACCATAGATCCAAAAAAGATGACCGTGACCGTCGAAGGCAGAAAATCAAGCTGGGAGGGAGAATCGCCAGATGAACTTGGCTTCCAAATTCCCGGTAATCCCCAACTCAACCGCTACATCATGCCTGAGATCCAAAACCGGAAAATTTCCTAAGCAATCAGTCAAACCCCGATCTACCAGATCAGAACCTCGTCAGTCTCTCTCCTTTCGTTAGGCCTGAAGATGTTGAACACCAGAGAAAATTCGTGTACGCCGCCGGAGAGCAGGTAGCTCTTGGCCATGGGGTACTCATAGACATATCCAGCGCGAAACTTGCCAAAAAGGAAGCCAGCCTGTACACTGTTGGCATAGTTTACCCGATGGCCTAGCCCCACCCAGAACATATCACGCATGAGGAGCTTAAGATTAAAGTCAAACACTTCGGGAAGGTCCTTTCTGCTTCTATAAAATCCATTTGCGGAGACGGCAAGGTTTTCCCCCAAAGCCTCACGATAGCCAGCCATGATCATCTGCTCGGCTGGATAGCCGTCCATAAACTCGTCCCCATTTTGGATTTCGCCTCCAGTGACGCGCTGAACGCCATAGGAGAAATAATACTTGGCATGCGTGAGCGCTATTCCGAGGTTGAAATCGACGGTATTCATGTTGGAAAAAGTGCCAATGTAGTTTGCGATCGTGGGGTCATTGAGCTCCTCGGCGGTGAGGGAGTTGCCATCCAAGCGTATACTTTGGTAGTTGATCCCCGCTCCGAGGCGAAGATTGTGGCGCTCGGTAAGGCGGATGCGGGAAGCATAATTGAGCATCAGTTCGCTTTCGCGAAAAGCCCCAAAATTATCCTGGAGAAAATTAACTGAAACTGCGTTTTTGCCCATAAGGGCAGGGTCCATCTCTCCCGCCAGCTCCCCAAAGTCCAGTTCAGCATTGACAAAATAGGTCATCGGCGCCCCTTCGATACCTCCCCATTGGTTTCGGACAAAGCCCCGCACCACACTCCCTTCATAGCCAGTCAAGGCCGGGTTGAAGTAGCTTTGGAACTCGGAAAACTGGGAAACATATTTTCTGTTTTGTGCAAGGGAACTGACAGTGCTCAGCCCCCAAATCAGCACGACAATCACACAAGTAATATTTTTCATCTTAAATAGCAATTGAAAAGTCTCTAGCAATGGTGGGGAGAAGCCGGATACCCCTCCCCTTTTGATATAAGTTCTTATTGTCTAAGCAGCGTCAGGACACCGCGCCGCACTTCACCGGTTTCTCGGGACTCAAGAATCCACACATAGGAGCCCGAAGGCATCTCCTGACCCTCAAAGGTGCCGTCCCATCGTACTTCCGGTGACTCGGTATAGAAGATCCTTCTTCCGCTTCGGTCAAAGACCTGAACCCTTCCTCCTTGGAAGTATTGCAGGTCTGGCACGCCCCAGGTGTCGTTGCTACCATCCCCGTTAGGAGTGAAAGTGTTGAAAACCTCAATCTCGTCAACCGGGATTCGTGTACGCGTAATCACGAAAGTTCTTTCGATCATATTTCCAGCGCGGTCGGTGCTGCTGATCTGAATGGTAAAGCTTGTGCGACCCGGCAGGGACTCTTGGCTGCTCCAGTAGAGCCCGTCTCCCTGGATGGAGAAGTACTGGCCGTCGTTCTGTGCGGCATTCACCAACTGATAAGTGTGGACATTGTCAATTGGATCGAGCGTGGTAAAGAACCCTATCTGCTGCGCCGATTGACCGGCAACTGGCGTAAACTGATCTTCACTCAACATAATATCCTGAGGGGCGGCTTTTGGCAACACCTCGATCAGCAGCTCCGCCTGGATTCCCAGAGGATTTCGCAATACCCCAGACGTTGTAATTTGCCCACGGAAGCTTGTCACACCGCTGACCGTTGGACTGTAGTCGGCCAGGTTCCAGCTGACTGGCACATTGACAAACTCGCCCAAGCCGGTAATCGCGACCACTTCTGAACTTGGATTTAGTTGATTTATCGGTGTATCCCATGCCACCTGCAAAGTCTGGCTAACGACTTCGACTACAGACCTTTCGAAAATATAGTCAGGGAGGCCGTCGCCATCTCCATCCACAAAATCATTTGGATCAGTCGGGTTGGTACCCTCTTTTTCTTCTACATAATCCGGAACCTGGTCACCGTCCTCATCGGCATAATCTTGAGCATCAGCGGGGTTGGTACCATTTGCTTCCTCGACGTAATCCGGCACATCATCTTCATCGGTGTCTCGGTAGTCTCCGGGATCGTTTGGATCCGTGCCATCCTCGGATTCTACGACATCCGGTACGCCGTCTTCGTCAGAATCTCCGGATATGATTTCGAAATTAGCTCCAGTGAAAGCAATCGTATAGTTGACACCGGCACTAAGATTTCCCATTTCGATTGTATAGATTCCTACCTCTTCGCCTGGTGTTCTGGAGAGTTCTCCGCTCATCAGCTCAAGGCCATCGCCAACCGCAAATCCGGATGCTGAGTAGGTCAAAACAGGATCTGCCTCGCCCCAAACCTTGCTTTGATTCGAATCCACGACAACCTGAAGCGCTTTAGGAGTCAAGGTCAGGTCGGCGGTCAGGACCAAAGTGGTGAAGTTGCTGCCGCTGATCGTTGCCGTCACCTCTTGGGTTCCGACATCGGTTCGGCTGTTGTTGCTGTAGCTTACGCTGGCTCCACTTGGAAGTGTTCCTTCTATGGCCAGGGACTTGGCCAAACCGTCATACACAAAGCTGTCATCCTC
>NZ_JAFKCW010000006.1:0-143901 GCF_017254835.1 Algoriphagus aestuariicola | reverse complement strand
CTGTTGTCCGCATAGCTCACGCTGGCTCCACTTGGAAGCGTTCCGGCTATGACCAGTGACTTGGCCAAACCGTCATACACAAAGCTGTCGTCCTCGAAGATGATTCCGGTGATCGAGGCTGGCGTGATAGCAAAATCAGCTCCAGTAAAATTGAGCGTATAGTTACTGCCCGCAGATAAAGTACCGATGTTTATAGCATAGATGCCTACATTTTCCCCAACCGCTCTGGACAAGGATCCGCTAAGAATAGTTACGTTATCGGGGCTTATAAACCCGCTTACCGAATAACTGAGGACTGGATCGCCACTACCGTATACCTTTTCAATACCCGAAGTTGCGCTGACGTCCAGTCCCTTTGGATTTACCGCCAAAGTCTGTGACACCGATGGTGCTGGATTTGTTTCAGTATCTCCGGCTTGGGTAGCTGTGATCAAAGTACTTCCCGCTTTCAAGATCGAAGCCGAATTGCCCGTGATTGACACCACGCTAGGGTCCGCAGCCGTATAGGTGATCGTGAGGCCTTCACTGGTATTGGCATCTCCCAGAACAAAAATGGCATCCCCATAGGTTTTCGACGCAATAGCCGGGAAGTTGATGGTCTGGTCTTCTTTTACCCCTACAATATCGAAGGTAACTGAAGCAACATTAGAATTTTCCGTGCCATCATTTGCAACAAAAGAAATTGTGCCAGCATCGGCTCCGTATAGATCAGGAGTCGGAGTGAAGGTTGCAGAACTGACTGCGGTATTGATCGCCGCCAAGGTTCCAGAAGCTGTGAAGCTAGTACTTCCGTTCCCTGATCCTCCAAAGGAGATTCCCGTGGTGCCAATAGTTAAGGTTCCACCAGCAATGGTAAAACTTAGCGTTTGGTCATCGCCGTCCGAGTCGCTTACCGACATACCCGTGAAGATTGCATCTGTGTCCTCTGTCACGGTCGGTGCAATAGCGGCGGTGGCGACTGGTGGGAGGTTGTCCAGTTTTAGCACCAAACTGGTCACCACATCTCCGTAGTTTCCCGCTGCATCTACAAGTCTGAACGTGAGCTCTATGTCTCCCGCTGCATACTCACTCAGGTCAATCCCTGTAATCTGTCCATTAATGCCCGTGACGATTCCATTCCCACTTTCGAAATCACAAGAAGATGGAATACCAATCGTGTAGTAGTAGCTTGCTCCCAGTTCCGCGCCGGTGTAGCTGAAGCTTACTGCATTGGCATTGGCTGGTGTGATCGGATTTTGATCGATCTGCACGCCGTATCCTGAAGGTGCCACCCCATCTACCAACACGCCCGATGTGCTACCGACACTGTTTAGGGTTAAGTTGGCGGCCGTGCCGCCTGAGCCGTTGATGGTAGCGCCGCTGAGCGAAATCGCATTGATGCTGATTCCGTCCGTGTCCATCGCATTGGTTTCGACGTAATAGACAAAGGTCAAACTGGACGTCCCGCCTCCCGAAAAAAGGTTTGCCGACTTGGTTTCAGAACCTATAGTCAATCCCAACTGCGGCGTTCCACCACTCACGGTTACACTTTTGTCAAAATTAACCGTAAAGCTCAGCGTCTGCCCAACTCCGTATGTCCCATTGGCTGGGACAGTGACACTCGTCACCACGGGTGCGGATTCTGTTACGGTAATCGTCACAGTTGCAGTGCTGCATTGTGAGGGAGAGCCGTTATCACAAACTTGGTATTGAAAACTGTCTCCACCAAAGTAGCCGACATTGGGTGTATAGGTAAAGCCACCGTCGGCATTGAGCACGACTGTGCCTTGAGAAGCAGCTGAAGTCAGTGAAGCAGTAAGCAAATTCCCTTCTATATCAGAATCGTTGGTCAATACATTGCCTGTGACCGCCACGTTCTGTTCGGTGCTCACGATATCACCGACTGCAGTGGGCGGATCATTGACAGCAGTGACATTCACTTGGACAATGCCCAGATTCACCGCCAATGGCCCACCAACTCCTGAGTTTCCATTGTCATTGATGGATACTTGCACAAATCCAACATTGACACCACTGATATTTGCATCAGGTCTGAAGTAGATATTGGTGGGAATGTCGATATACGCGTTCAGGTTGGCTAAAGTACCCGTGAAGGTGACAGTCGAGGTGAGATGACCGGAGAGCGTAATTCCTGTTCCCGCAGCGAGATCAAAAATTCCCCCAGTAGCCTGAAGCATCAAGGTCATCATTCCACTTCCCGCATCCACATCACCGAGGGTCAGAGCCGAAATATTAAAAACGTCATCGACCGCATCTTCTTCCACCGTGACAGAAGCTGGAAGTCCTGTACCAGTTGGGGCGTCATTTATGGCTGCAATATCAAATGTCACAGACGCCGTGTTGGAATTGCTAGTACCATCATAGGCAATGAAGGAAATCGTGCCGGCTCCGCTACCATTTAAATTTGAAGTAGGTGTGAAAACAGCTGCATCCAGTGCAGTGTTGATTGCCGCCAAAGTGCCTGAAGCCGTAAAGTTTGACGAACCATTGCCCGATCCCGCGAAAGTTATTCCGGTGGTTCCCAAGGACAAAGTGCCACCCGTAATGGTGAATGTCAAAGTTTGGTTATTCCCTTCCGCATCAGTTACTTGAATATTGTCTGGCAAGGCATAGGGAATATCTTCTTGGACGCCTGAAACACTCGGCGCTGTAGCTACTGGAGCGGTGTTGGCAAAGGACCATGCAAAATCGTCCAAATTGACCTGGTAAAAATCACTTGCCGTAAGCCTTACTTCATCGACAGTAAGGTTAAAAGTATAGGTACCGTTGGCACCGTTGGCAACAGACTGCGAAGCCCCTACTGGATTCCCGCCTAAATAGCCCTGTATGGTAACGGTGGTCCCTTCATCATTTCTTAGAAACAAACTTTTAAAACTAAAACTCGACCCGTCATTTCGCTTAATAGTTACTCTTTCTGTGGTACCTGTGTTAAAGATTGCAGATTCCAAATCGAGGGATGCCGAATTACCAGCTCCGAAATCGGGAATGTGGGAAAAGTCTCCTCCATCTCCATCCAAGGTGAACACAAAGTTAAACTGGACTCCGTTACTGACATGACTTACCGTCGATACTTCATCTGGCCCAGAATCGAATGGGATCGTATAAGTCTGCCCGATTACTTGAAATGCCGATAGCCATCCCAGTAACAGGAGAAAAAGGACTTTGAAATGGGTAATCCGGTAAATGTATTCCATGGTCTATGCGTACTGAAGGCGTGTGAGATTCTTGGTAAGTCTGAGATGGTTTTAAAAAGTCGGGAGATAAACTGTAGGAAGACAGGGAGTCATTCATCCCTGCCTTCACATTTCTCTAAAGAATAAATCTGTGCAGGGACTATTGCCTGGATGGGAAAATCCCTTGAAGAGCGATAATGTAGTTGACCCCCAAAAACGGCTGCATGTTGTTGACAGGTATATTTCCGCCCGTCATTCCCACGGTTACGCTCCCAGAGGCAGGACTATTTCCTGTGTTCAAGGCCACATTTGGTGTGGAGCTGTTGTAGATATCCACGCCTCTTCCCTGATTGGTGCTTGCTGCCAAAGTTGTCGCATTGTTGTTACCGGGAGTCTCTTCGGTTCCCGCTTCATTGGAAGCCATCATTTGTACTTGGATATTGCTCACCTGAGCTGGGTGCGTGTGCGCCGGTATATTCGCCACGGTCAGGGTGGTGTTTTCGGATCCAGCCATCTCGCCCTGATTTCTCAAGGTCAATCCCGGCCCCTGCCCCATGCCCACAGCGCAGCGACCTCGCAAATCCGGTAGGGCGAATGTAGTCCGGCCATCCCCACCGTATGTCGTTCCCAAAAGCGAAAACAACGCGGTGTTCTGGGCTATTGACAACAATTGCCCATTGCAAAGCGCCCATCCTCGGGGTGCAAAATCAAACCCTACCATCATGATCTGTCCTAAAAAAGGTTCCATAGTTATTTTGTTTTAGATAAAATTGTTGAATTGAAAATAAATTATGTATAACTCAAAATACCAACAATAAAATACACTTTAACGCTTTGAAAAACTCCAGACAGACCTAAATAACACTTCAAGGCTGGCTATTATCTCCTAAGGTAAATGGATGTATTTTTAAATAAAATGCGTGGAAAGAAACTCCTTCTACGGCCAATTATTCCACAAATTGTCCCAAAATCACGGCAAATTGTTGAAAATATGGGCAGAAATATAGATGAAATAGTTTGAAAAAAAAGGAAGACCTATAACAATGAAAACAAAAATAAAAGCGTTGAAAAGTAATCTCCCTATACCTATATCAAAAAATCAAATATAAATTGTCTATCGTATACTATTAAATGTTTTTTATATTTTTAAAATAATCTTTATCTATATAGTTTTTATATAAAAATTCCCTTTCCCTAAATGTAGCATCCAAGCAAAGGGTTTCTCCTTTGGAAAAACGATTTGCATTTTTCCCTCCATAAAAAAAGGGAAGGCATCTTTTCCAATTAGCCTCCCCTATTGATCAAACAAGTATATCTCTGCCCTATATAGCCCTGAACACTACGGTGGAATTGTGCCCCCCAAATCCAAAGGCATTACTCATTGCCACCTTTACATTTTTTTCCATTGCTTGATTCACTACGACTTGTATTCCCTCGGGAATCTGCGGATCGAGATTTTCGATGTTGATGGAAGCAGGAATCACATTATCCGTGATTGACTTAACTGCTAGAATAGCCTCCACCGCCCCGGCTGCTCCAAGTAGGTGGCCGGTCATAGATTTGGTCGAACTTACCCAAAGGTTCGAGGAAGCGCCGAACACCTTGGCCACGGCATTCAGCTCAGCGATATCCCCAACAGGCGTAGATGTGGCATGAAGATTCAGGTAGTCGAGCTCAGCGGCATTTACCTGTGCTTCCGCCAAGGCCCATTGCATGGCTTTCGCTGCTCCCAAACCTTCCGGATGGGGGGAAGTCATGTGGTAAGCGTCGGCTGTCATCGCCGCCCCAACCAGTTCCGCATAGATTTTCGCGCCACGTTTTTTTGCGTGCTCGTATTCTTCCAAGACCAGAGCTCCCGAACCCTCCGCCATCACAAATCCATCCCTATCCCGATCGAAAGGGCGACTCGCCGTTTCCGGGTCATCATTTCGTCCAGACATTGCCTTCATCGCTGCAAATCCCCCAAAAGATGCCGGGGTAATTGGAGCTTCAGAGCCTCCGGTCAAGAATGCTTTGGCCTTGCCCAATCTGATGTAATTGAACGCATCCATCAGGGCGGTGTTGGAGGTGGCGCAAGCCGATACCGGCGCATAGTTGATACCTTGCAAGCCAAACTTCATCGAAATCAGTCCCGATGCCATGTTCAAAAGAAGCTTGGGAATAAAAAAGGGACTGAACCTCGGCGTATAGTCTCCCTTCACATAGTTTTCAACCTCTGTTTCGAAAGTTTCCATTCCGCCCTGACCTACGCCCCAGATCACTCCGATGTCAAAAGGATCGATGGCTTTCAAATCAAGTCCGGAATCCTCCAGTGCTTGGGATGCACTATATAAGGCGTATTGGGTAAAAAGGTCCGTCCGCTTGATCTCGTTTCTGTCGAGATACTTTGCAGGTTGGAAATCGGCCACCTCGCTGGCAATCTGAGACCGGAATTTCGACGCGTCAAATTTGGAGACAAGTCGGGTGTTGTTGACGCCTTTCAGCGCATTTTCCCAAAAAGTCTCCACGGAATCTCCCAGTGGATTAATGGTGCCCATGCCGGTTACGACTACTCTTTTCATTCGTTGGTTTGTTTCTGTTATGACTGTGCCGAACCTCTCCGGCGATGTGTCAACGACTATTTTACTTCCGAAAGTTCGCATTCAATTCGACAATTCTTCCTCCCATCTGGCAAATTGGTAGCCCATGCCCCGTCTCTAAATAACCCATGAATCGAAGAAAACGGACTGATGAGATAAAAAATCGTCGAAATCCCGCTTTCCAAACAACTTAGTTCAATTGCCACTGGGAGCTCGTCAAGCCATCATTCCGCCGTTCAAACAGCATTTTTTCCATTCGGATTCAACCCTAAATCCAAATAAAACTACCGTTAAGCAGGATTGAATTTCCTGTTAACAATTACCGCAAAGATTAATGGATAGATAATCGGGCTTAGTTCAATCATGCAGCCAAACGAGAGCACTTTTGCGGCAAGAAAGGTGAACGCAAGCCTCTAGAAACAAAAGACCCAAAAAAACCAGTACATCTCCGGCTGACGGGACAGCGGTCTTTGTAAGCGATTTTAACTGACAGACATTTTTCCCGCCATCCCGGTACTTGGCGGACAAACGCACACTTTTCCCACTTTCCTATGCCAAAACCAATTAAACCTTACTTATTCTTATGGTAAAACCTCTCCGCAAACATTTTGCATCCATTTCAAGGATAGCTGTTGTGGCTCTCTCCGTCCAATGTTTGAGTCTGGGCGTCCTTCAGGCTGCCACGCCTAGGACGTTTGAGACCAGTACGTCTAAAGCCCGTCGGGCAGACGTGACCATCACAGGTACCGTGCGCAACGCCACAGGCGAGGCGATGCCCGGTGTCACAGTCCTGGTAGCGGGATCGACTACCGGTACGGTGACCGATCTCGACGGAAAGTACTCCCTCAGCGTCCCCGAGGGAGCGACTTTGGTATTCTCCTTTATTGGCTATGATGCACAAAGCATAGCCATTGGAGGCAGAAGCGTGATCGATGTGACTTTGGCTGAAGGCTTGTCCACCCTAGATGAAGTCGTGGTAGTGGGCTACGGGATCCAAAAGAAAGCCAACCTGACCGGCGCCGTAGATCAAGTCGACTCAGAAGTCTTCGAAAACCGGCCCATTTCCAACATAGCACAGGGCTTGGTCGGTGCTGTCCCCAACTTGAACATCAAGATGCTGGACGGAAAGCCTACCCAGTCACCTAGCTTTAATGTCCGCGGCACCACCTCCATCGGCCAGCAGGGCAGCGCGCTCGTTCTGATCGATGGCGTGGAGGGCGATCCCCGGATGCTCAATCCCAATGACATTGCTAGTGTCACGGTGCTGAAAGATGCAGCTTCCGCATCGATATATGGCGCCAGAGCTGCCTTTGGAGTGGTGCTGATCACTACCAAATCCGCTACCGAAGGCAAAACTTCGATCACCTATTCGGCCAATTTCTCCTCAAAATCCCCGACGTCTGTTCCTGACAACATCACCGAATCCTACCCTTGGGCTAAAGGCTTCAACGATGCCTGGTCTGCCTGGAACGACAACGGCAATACGCCAACGGCGATCAACAAGACCTTGCCTTTTTCCCAGTCTTATTTGGCTGAGATCAAAAGGCGCTGGGAGGATCCTTCCCTGCCGCGCGTAGAGGTCAATCCATCCACCGGGGAGTATCAATACTACTATAGCACAGACTGGTACCGGGAATTGTACAAAGACAGCTTTTTTGCCCAAGACCATAACCTGACACTCACTGGAGGGGACAAGAAAACCTCCTACTATGTGAGCGGACGCTACAATGGACAAGACGGGCTTTTCAAGTACAATTCGGACACTTATGCGATGTACAACCTCCGCGCAAAGGGTACGATTCAGCTTACACCATGGCTGCAAATAGAGAACAATACCGATTATTCCCGAATGGCTTATCACCAGCCGCTAAACGTGGGTGAGGGTAGCGGAATCTGGAGAAACATGGCCGACGAGGGACATCCTTTGGCGCCTTTGCTAAATCCTGATGGCACTTTGTCTTTCCCAGCGGCCTACACCGTGGGAGACTACTATATTGGCAAAAACGCCTTGGACCAAGTCCAGCGTTTTCTGAAAAACAGACTTGCTGCAAAGGCGGAGCTCTTCGAAAAGAAGCTGACCATCAACGGAAACTTCACCTTCCAGACCACCGACAACAGCTACTTCCAAAAACGTGTCCAGGTACCTTACAGCAGATATGAAGGCGTAACGGGCTACACCGGAACAAACACCAATGACCTGCAGGACCGTAGAAACACCACCCAATACTACGCGACCAACCTGTACGCGAACTACCTGAAAACCTTTGGCGGCTCTCATAACCTAGGTTTGCTGGGCGGATTCAACTATGAGTCTTCCGTCTACGAAAACTTGACCGCAAGACGCAATGGGATTGTCTTTCCAGATGCCGAGGACCTCAACCTGGCGCTGGGCCAAAGCATCGTGACCACAGGCGGCTATCAGAAATGGGCGATTGCGGGAGGTTTCTTCAGGTTAAACTATGACTATCAAGGCCGCTATCTACTCGAAGTAAACGGGCGCTACGACGGCTCCTCCAAATTCCCAACGGATCAGCAATACGCCTTTTTCCCATCTGCTTCCATCGGTTGGGCCGTTTCCGAAGAGCCATTCTGGAAAGTAAGTCCAGGTCTATTGACCAGTTTGAAGTTCCGAGCGTCCTATGGATCACTGGGAAATGGCAACATCAACCCCTACTCTTTTACGGAGAACTTCTCGATCTCGCAGATGGGCCGAATCATCAACGGACAAAGACCGCAGGCCACCAGCATGCCGGGTGTAGTTCCAGCCGGCCTTACTTGGGAGACCTCTACCACGGGGGATATCGGATTGGATTTCGCCAGCTTGAACAACAGACTGCAGTTTACCGGAGATGTGTACCGTCGCTGGACCTCAGACATGTTTACCGTAGGGCCTACCTTGCCGGCGATCTACGGCACGACGGTGCCAAAAGGAAACTATGCAGACTTGGAAACCACAGGTTGGGAAGTCTCCATCGCTTGGGCCGATGACTTTGCGCTTGCCGAAAAACCATTCAACTACAATGTGCGAGTGGTTATGTCGGACTACAAGGCTTTTGTCACCAAATACAACAATGCAGACAAGCGACTGACTGACTACTATGTGGGCCAACAAATCGGCGAAATCTGGGGCTATCAAGTCGAGGGGCTTTTCCGCTCCGAGGAGGAAATTCTAAACTCACCATCTCAAGCTAATATCCCCAACACAAACACCCGCAAAAACTATGTAGGAGATCTGAAATTCAAAAACCTGGACGGGGACGACGTGATCTACCACGGGCTCAATCAAGTTGGGAACTCAGGTGATAAAACCATCATCGGTAACTCTGAGCCGCGCTACTCCTACGGGATCAACCTGAACGCAGATTGGAATGGCTTCTTCATCGGGGCATTCTTCCAAGGCGTATTGAAGCAGGACTGGTATCCCTCTGCAGAGTCCAGGTTCTGGGGTCAATACAACCGTCCGTACAACCAGTATCCCAGCTGGCATGAGGACAATATGTTCAGGGAAGAGCTCGGCAATTTCGATGCTTATCTCCCTCGGTTGGTTGGCTACATCGCCCAGGGAACTGGTCGCGCTTTGAATATGCCTAATGACCGCTACTTGCAGAACGCCGCCTATATCCGCCTGCGGAACATCCAGATAGGATACACCTTGCCGCAAAATCTGACGTCAAAAATCCGGGCCAATGACGTAAAAGTATACCTGTCGGCCGAAAACCTCTGGACCTGGTCCCCGCTTTACAAGTGGACGCGGGATACAGACGTCACCAGCATCTACGGCTCCGATCGTGACTTGAGCGGTGGCAGCAGTGGGGACGGCTACAACTATCCCATGCTCAAGGCGATCTCTGCAGGCCTAACCGTCAACTTCTAATTAGAACACTCATGAAGATATTTCACTACATAACATCACTTCTGATTCTCGCCGCTGTCACCTCCTGTAACCTGGACGAACTGCCGGTAGACACGGCCAGCAATGAAGCAATCTTCGGCTCAGCCAGCGGGCTGGAGCTTTACAGCAACTCTTTCTATGACATTCTGCCGGGTACGGACGTGGGCGTTTTTCAAGGCGACGATGTTTCTGACTTGGTTGCCCGAAACGGGGTAGACAATTATTTGGCTGTGAATGCCCTCAGCCCTATCACAAGTTCTGGATGGTCTTGGAGCCAATTGCGGAACATCAACTACTTCATCGAAAATGCTGAAAACAGCGAAGTAGCCCAGAAAAACCATTACATAGGTTTGGCGCGCTTTTTCAGAGCCTTGTTCTATTTCGACAAGGTGAAAAGATTCGGAGATGTGCCCTGGATTGACCAAACGATTGAGATCACGGACAGCGTCACGCTTTATGGACCAAGAGACGACAGATTTGAAGTGATGGATAAGGTGCTGGAAGATCTCAACTTTGCGATCGACAACATCACCTTGACCTCTGATGCCTCCTCCACCCGAATCACCAAAAATGTGGCTAGGGCCTACAAGACTAGAATCGCGCTTTATGAAGCTTCCTTCAGAAAGTACCACGCCGACTACGGGATGCAGAACACAGCCAATGCATGGTATGAGGAGGTTGTCAAAACGGCCAACGAGATCGACGGCTTCACCTTGCACAGAGGGGCAAACGCGGAGCGATCCTATCGCGAACTTTTTATCACGAAGACTCCTTTTGCTGACGAAACCATACTAGCCGTGGCCTTGGATGCAAGTCTACAGGTCTTCAGTTCAGCAAACAGGAGATTTATCAGCCCCACCTATGGCAACCGCCCAAGCTTGACACGGAATTTTGTAAACACCTACCTCAAATTGGACGGAACACCATTTACCGACGATCCCGCATACAAGACCACACCTTTTGTAGAAGAAGTCAAAAACAGGGATCTCCGTCTGAAGCAGACCATTCGCCTGGGTGACTATAACCGAACCGAAAACGGTGTGCCGGTAGTGGCTCCACCAAATTTCAACCAGACCTTCACGGGCTACCAACCAATCAAGTGGTGCTACGACGAGCGATTCCCTTATGATGATGAGAGCAGGAATGACAACGCCCACATTATCATGCGCTACGCAGAAGTATTGCTGAACAAAGCGGAAGCCTTGGCTGAGTTGGGCATGATGAACGCAAACGAGTGGGCATTGACCATCGGGACTCTTCGGCAGCGTGCTGGAATTACGGGGCCTACCTTGACTACCGTGCCATCCGTCGCAGACCCGTATTTGGTAGCCTACTATAAAGGCAAGTTTACCAACCCCATCTTGCTCGAAGTGTTGCGTGAGCGTGCCGTCGAGCTGGTTTTCGAGGGGCTTCGTCCTGACGACCTACGAAGATGGCACCTCGGAGAACTGTTTGCACAAGCACCAATGAACGGCATGTATGTTCCTGCGTTGGGAGAATATGACCTCAATGGCGACGGGGTCATGGACGTGTACTTCTACCAGGGTTCCAAGCCTACTTCTTCCAATCCGGCGATCGCCTTCGTTGACGTAAGCCCATCCACGGCTACTGGCAGAATCCAGCTTTCCAATGGGACATCCGGTGAAGTCATCTTCAACCCAGGAGTACGCGAGTGGTTGGATAAAAAATACCTCTATCCAATCCCAGAAACCGACCGAATCATCAACCCAGCACTGGGACAAAATCCTGGCTGGTAACAAAAACCGCTAAAAAATTTCAAATACCTTACAGAAGTTTTCCTCACAGAAAACTTCTGTATTGTTCCTAACCAAAACCAAATGAAAAGATATCTGATCGTAATTTTTGCCTTGACACTTTCGATTTCGGCTTTTGCACAGCAAAACCCAGAGATCAAGGTCTCTAGCTACAACCTCCGAATGGACACTCCAAAGGACAGCCTAAATGCATGGCCACTCCGAAAAGACAAAGTAAAGGCACTAATCCAGTACCACGATTTTGACATTATTGGTACCCAAGAGGGTTTTATCCACCAAATCAAGGGCTTACTTGAAATGCCGGGTTTTGCCTATGTTGGCGCTGGGCGTGATGATGGGAAATCCGCCGGTGAGCATTCCGCAATTTTGTATAAAACGGAGTTGTTTAAGCTGCTTGACTCGGGTAATTTCTGGCTGAGAGAGAATCCTGAGGAGCCGGGATTAGGATGGGATGCCACTTGTTGCAACCGAATCGCCTCTTGGGCTCTGTTCGAGGACAAAAGAACCGGAAAGGAATTTTATGTTTTCAATGCCCATTTTGACCATCAAGGCGTGGTCGCCAGAAGAGAGTCAGGAAAACTGATGGTGAAAAAAATCCAAGAAATCGCCAAAGACAAGCCTGTGATCTGCACTGGTGACTTCAACTCCACTCCCGACACCGAGCAGATTGTGAGTCTGTCAGCCTTATTGGGTGATGCCTACACCGTCACCAAAATGCCTCCCTATGGCCCAGTGGGCACCAGCAACGGTTTTAGATTTACGGCTCCGATGAAAAACAGGATCGATTACATCTTCGTTAGCAAAGACTTCGAAGTGTCGAAATACGCTGTATTGACGGACGCGCTGGATCAGCGCTATCCTTCCGACCACCTCCCAGTAGTAGCGACAGTGCATTTTGCGAAGTAAGCTGTAGCCGACGAATAAAAAAGAGGCTGTCTCGCGCTGATGTGCCCCCAAAAAGTCAAACACTTATTTGGGGGCATTTTTTTGTGTAAAAACAGAAATCATCATTTCGAATTCCAATTTTATTGTAGGGGTCGTTCTCATCATTCTTGGTTTGATCGGTTTTTTCCTTAGCTCATTTTTTTTTGGTCGGATCAAAACTGTGATCCCGACACCTTTGACTCATCATTTACCAAAAACCAAATCACATGAACAAGGAATTGATCTTTCTCCGCACCTTTGCTGCCTCCGCGGCTGTAGCTTCCAGCCTTTTATTTTTCTCATCCTTCAAAGGCTCAGGGTATCAGCAATTCGAATCCATCGATGTGCAAAGGATTAATGTTGTGGAAGCCGATGGTACCACCAAAATGATTATCACCAATGCGGGACTATTCCCTACGGGAAACGAAAAAATCAATGGTCGCCCGACTAATACGGAACGTAAAAAACGGGCTGGCATGCTATTCTTCAATGAGGACGGCATCGAAGCTGGAGGCTTGATTTATGATGGATCAAAGCGGGAAAATGGTCACAGTGCTGGGCTTTCGCTGACTTTTGATCAATATGATGGTGATCAGGTCATGCAGCTCCTGACAACCGACACACAGCGTGGCGAGGATCGGTTTGTAAGCTCCACCTTGGTATTTAATGACCGCCCGGCAAAAGAATCCCAAGAAAAAACTGCCGAAATCATGAACGAACTCAGGGAGCTCAGAAAATCTGACCCTGAGGCATTTAATGCAAAATACGCCGAATATCAAGCCCAGGAATTGATAGGAGGCTCGCCTAGAATCATGCTCGGCAAATCAAGAAGTCAAAACAACGGGCTATTTTTATTCGATGATCAGGGAAGGCCAAGGGCGATGTTTTACCTCGACAAGGATAACCAACCCAAACTGGAAGCCTTTGACGAAGCGGGAAATATTACCAGTTCCTGGCCAGCATCAGCAAATTAACATTACGGGGGAGCGATCCCCCTTTGTCTCCTATTCACATGAAGAAGTTGCTTGGCTCGCTGCAGATTAGCCCGATTTATCTGGGAGTAATTTTCACTTTTGCCTATTTGGAATCTATCCGGGCAAGGGTCACACCGGGACAGACTATCAACTGGTACATCCTGACTCCCGAGGCGGCTGCAGGCACACTCGTCAAGGCAATCCTTATCGCGTTCATCCTTCGCTTTGCCTTCAAAAGATACTATGGCGTTCTGGAATTTCCGATCAGAAAAAATGCTGCTTTTTCCGCTTTTGGGTTAGGATTGACAGCTTACCTGCTTGTTAGTAACGGGATGGCGATGGTGATCTCCATCCTGTTTGGCACTTGGGAGCGCAACTTCACCGATCAGATTCTGCTTTCGGTGAACTTCTCCTATCTTTTGGATTTCATCGTGTATGGTGGATTTTATCTGACTTACCTGCTTTTTCAGGAATATAAAAATCATCAGCAAAAACTTGCCGCCTATGAATTGGCGCTCTCGGACTCCAGATTTGCACAGCTCAAGCAACAGCTCAACCCTCATTTCCTCTTCAACAATCTCAATGTCCTAGACCAACTTATCGAGGAAAATCCCAAATCCGCCTCCCTGTTTCTGCAAAATTTTGCGGAGCTCTATCGATATCCTCTGGAAAAATCCAACAGTAAGCTGGTTAGCCTGAGCGAGGAAGTCGAATTTGCCAAAGCGTATTTTTCACTCATGAGCGAAAAATATGGTCAGTCCTATCTGATGGAAATCGACTCGGCAATCCCATCTGGCAAGGTGCCGCCTCTCACCCTTCAACTACTAATCGAAAATGCCGTCTTACATAATTTTGGCACCCCGGAACAGCCAGTTATCCTAAGCGTAAAAATGACCGACAAACTTGAAGTCAGTAACAATAGGATTCCTTTTATCAAACCGAAGCACCAAGGTGGAAAGGGACTTCAAAACCTAAGTGGACAATACGAGCTTCTGTCTGACCAACCGATCGAAATCATCCAAACCGAAGACAAGTTTACTGTCAAACTCCCGCTAATTCCCATAAACGAATGACCCAAGTACTTCTCTTAGAAGATGAAATTCCGGCGCAGAGGAAAATCCTGAAAATCATTGAGGAATTGGGGTTAGAAGTGAGCGTGGTGTCCACCTTGGATTCTGTCCAATCTGCCAAAAGTTTTTTTTCTTCTCCAAGAAAAATAGACCTCATCATCTCAGATATCGAGCTCAGGGATGGAAATGCATTTGAGATTTTCGAAGAATCAGAGATTCCCTGTCCGATTATATTCACCACGGCCTACAATCAATTTTGGATGCAGGCTTTTGAGACAAACGGAATTGCCTACCTGCTCAAACCATTTGGCGTTGAAAAGTTTAAGAGTGCTTGGGAAAAATTCGTTCGGCTGACCCAGCAACCGGAGGACCAATTCGTCCTAATCCAGCAGTTGAAAAAAATGATTTACGCCCCAATGCCTGACCGAATGGGAGCGAAATCCTTCAAGACCCGGCTCACCATTCCCAATGCTCGGGGCAATTACTTTGTCGAAATTGCTGAAGTGGTGTATTTCTATGCAGATCAGGGAGTGGTCTTTGGGGTAGATCAAACTGGAAAAAAACACCTGCTGAGGGAAGAAACTCTCAAAGAGCTCGAAGATCAACTTGACTCAAACCATTTTTTCCGAATCAACAGATCGCAGCTTATCCAAAAAAGATACGTCCTATCAACCGAGCGGTATTCCAAAAATTCGGTCGCACTCAAACTCAAAGGAATGCAGGGACACTTGATCTGCAGCCAGAGTCAGACTCCCTCGTTCGTATCCTGGATTGAACAATGACCAAAAATCCCGGAGATTTTCTACTCTCCCAAGCGTGGAATGCATCTACTTCGCATCGTCTTTTCGCCGTATCATCTTTTGCTCCGCGTCAATGATGAGTCGAAGGAAAGTCGAATAAACCATTGATGAAAAGGCAATGAAGGTATCTTTCTTTTCTATTTTTGAATACTTCGTCGATGACTAACAGTTCGGAAAAAAGGGGTCGAATTCGCAAGCTTCCGCGTTCTAGGCCTAGTGTTCGGGTTCTTCGGATTTATGAAGTACGATACACGCTCCGATAGCCATCGGCGTACGTGGTCTAATTGAACTCCAAGCGCCAATTATGATTCCGCTGGGCTTTTAAAAAAATGACCAGTTCAAACCTCTCGGTATCAATACCTGTATGCCAACAGAAAAATGATAACACTAAGACACGCTTCGACAGATGACCTTGAGCTACTCAAGTATTGGGATGCAAAGCAACATGTGATCGACTGTGACCCGGATGACGACTGGAATTGGGAAGAAGAATTATGCCGTGATCCGGAATGGAGGGAACAGCTGATAGCGGAACTGGATGGTGAACCCCTGGGCTTTTTGCAAATCATTGATCCCCATGCCGAAGAAACTCACTATTGGGGAGAAGTCGGGCAGGATAAAAGAGCTATTGATATTTGGATAGGCGAAGAAAGGAACCTGAACAAGGGGTACGGAACGACCATGATGAACCTCGCTGTGCAGCGGTGTTTTAGCAATCCTACCGTCAATGGTATTCTGATTGACCCTTTAAAGACCAACACCGACGCACATCGGTTTTATGAAAGGCTGGGATTTAAAAAGATCGAAGAAAGAGAGTTTAACGGAACCGCCTGTTATGTCTATGAATTGAAACGGGAGCAAGTGTTCAAGCTTGGTAAACGCTAGCTGACGAATGGAATTACTGGGATTTTATAATTTAATCCATTGGTTGTGCCCGCAGTGACATCGATCGTCACACCAGTGATCTTGCCTGCCAGATCCGAGGCGAGAAAGAGCGCCGCATTCGCAATGTCGGCCATCAAGGGCAACTGCTTCAGCATGGTGTCGTCTTCCAGTTTCCTAAGGAAGCTTTGCACCGCATCCTGATCATTGACCAGAGCATCCCGAAACGGCCGGGAGTCCGGAGATCCTGCCGATCGGATATTGACCACACGGACGTCATGCGGACCCAGCTCAATCGCCAGATCCCTTGAAAAGCCCTCGATCGCGCAGCATGCCGGGCCAAAGCCTCCCACGAGCGGGTATCCTACGCCACCGGGAGTAGCAGTGAGTGAAAGGATGACACCGGATCCTTGCTTTACCATGATCCTGCCTGCAGCGGTGGCGGTCAGAAACTGTGTTTGCATCGCAATGGTGACCGGTCGGACAAAATCGTCAAGGGACATGTCAATCAGTGGAATGTCCTGCGTATCCTGGATGCAAATGCCATTGAATGAAATATCAACGGTGCCGGTCACTGCCAGTACAGCCTCCAGGTGATCGGCAATTTCCCTTTCATTTAAGGCATCAACTTCTGCGGCTTCGGCTTTTCCGCCGGCTGCGATAATTTCATTCGCCACTTTTTTTACTTTCTCAAGTGAACGGCCGGTCAGAAAAACGCGGGCGCCTTCCCTGGCAAAGGCACGGGCAAATGCTCCAGCCATTGAATCGGAGACGCCATAGAGGACGGCATTTTTATTTTTCAGAAGCATAACTATGTTTTTTATGTTTATCCGACATTGCCAAAGATTAGCAAGGTTTGATGCTGGCCTCTGGCAAATCCCCCCTTCCCAAATGGGCTAAGGGGATATAAATCTCAATTTGAAATCAAATTTTGTAGATACCTGCAACATTCCGAATAATCACATTTTTGATTGTAAACCTATTCTGTTCCAAACTATTAACGCGGTTGCGAACACGGCATTTTAGCGGGGTAATTGCGGCAGACATATGAGTTGCTAGCGTGCCTCGGAAACTGGAGCATTCAGAATCTTCCCTCAACAGGACGCTCATGCCCTAGTGGTATCGCGCCCAACGACATACCGGCTTAGCTAACCGCCGGCAATTGAAGAATTGTGTCGCAAACCGCCTTGAATTTGTCGTTTAGACAACTCAATTTCAGACATACTCCTGATACTTTTATGATGGACTAGAGCTGGAAGACGAAAGCGTTATCAAATCGAGCATGACCCCTAAGTCACACAGAAGGAGGATTATCAGCCAAGTGCGATTCCATGTGCCCTTTTAAAATCAAATTATAAACAGATGAAATTCAAGACAACTATTTTTCAAAAAGGAAACAACTTGGGAATCGAGGTTCCCGAAACTGTCATCGAGCAATTGGGGGCGGGTAAACGGCCGCCTGTCTTGGTTGAAATCAAAAACTACTCCTACAAAAGCACCGTGGGGGTAATGGAAGGTAAACTCCTCATTCCGCTAAGCAGCGGGCATCGTAAAAATGTCCAAGTGGAAGGCGGCGAGACTGTTGAAGTCAATCTCGAACTGGACAGTCAACCACGAACCGTAGCACTTCCTGAGACCTTGGCAGAAAGGCTAAAGGCCAATGAAACGGCAAAAGAGTTTTTTGACACACTGGCTCCAAGTAGTAAAAAGAAGATTGTTGCCTTGATAGAATCCGCCAAGACCGAAGAGACGCTAACCAAGCGGCTTGAAAAAATCATGGCGGACTTAAATCAAAAGATCAGACCCTGATATCGGCCTAGAACGTGGGTTAGAATCGAAGTATGCATTGCAAAATAATCCATCTAAGAATAGAAACCGACTTATGGAAATCGAAGACTTTTTCAAAATTTATCAAAAATCTGCCTGGGACAAGGACGCCTCAGCTATGATCGATCTTTACGATGAGCATGCCCTTATCTTCGATATGTGGGATCAGGGTTACGTCTCGAATCCTTCAGAATGGCGCAAAATCATTACAGATTGGCTTGGTACGCTAGGCGAAGAAAAAGTAAAAGTTGAATTCGAAATGGTGAAAATCCATCAATCAGGCAATGTGGGATTTGCGAGTGCCTTAATTCAGTTTCAGGCAATTTCAGGGGATGGTACTGTTTTAAGAAGTATGAGGAATCGGATATCCCTCGGATTCTCAAAAATTGAAGACGGATGGAAGGTGATCCATCAGCATACCTCAGCGCCGATCAGTTCAGATGGGCTGACTGCACTATTGGAAATCTAGGTTAGGTCAAGGACTCGATGATTTCGGATTGACTGGAATCGAGAACTCAGATCACTGAAAATTTTACCGCAAAAAATGAACACCATGAAAGCTGACCCATCGATGAAACTTGATATCTATATCAACTATCCCGGACATTGCGAGCAAGCATTCCGGTTTTACGAGGAGCATCTCGGCGGAAAGATAGTCCTGATGATGCCCCATCCCCAACCGCCTCCCCACTTTCCGAAGGAATGGGAGCGACCTATCCTTCATGCAATCATCGAGATCGGCGGTACTTTGGTCAGAGGGGCAGACGTGGTGAATGCCGAGCCCATGAGAAGCGCCTATTTGACGCTTAGGATTGATACGCCGGAGAAATCAGAAGAAGTCTATAAGCTGCTTTCCACGGATGGCGAAATCTTTATGAAGCTGGAAAAGACCTTCTTTGCCAATCGTTTTGCTATGCTCCGTGATAAGTTTGGTACCTCATGGATGTTGCTTAATGAAGAATAGAAGAGGCTTTTCGGCCCTGAGTGTAGTTTGACCTTGGGCTAGGTGTATTTTGCAAAACGCCTTCAAATCAACAAACGAATTTGCATTCGGCTAAAAACCGGGCTGCCTAAAATTCATAACTTCCTCGCAAGAGCATTTGAATCAGCCTTATCAAGGGTAAGGCGAATCACCCGATCAATACCATGTGGGGGCTTTAGTTAAATGATACGTAAATCATTAAAATTCGGAAATGGATAACGCAGCACTTGGGCTGAAATGGGCTAAGGAAATCTCCAATCGAAAGGAAAAAGAACGCATCGCCCAATTAGTCGCTCTCAGGGCGATTGATGGCGAAACGATAGGCGCCGGCTCGGGATCTACTTCTTTTTTAACCGTACTGGCATTGGGTGAGCGGGTAGAAAACGTGGGAATTTCCATCAAGATCGTTCCAACTTCCATTGAAATCGAACTGGCAGCCCATGCAGTAGGTTTGAACGTAATTTCATCCTTGGATAGGATGGTGGATTGGTGCTTTGACGGGGCGGACGAAGTAGACCCATCTGGCCGATTGATCAAGGGTCGAGGAGGAGCATTGCTACGTGAGAAGGCAGTTTTCAGGGCCTCCAAAAAAATCGTTTTGGTGGCGGATGCTTCCAAAGACGTCAAAAGGCTGGGTGAGAAACATCCCGTTCCGGTGGAAGTAGACCCCCAATGGGTGAGGCGGGTATTTGGCGATATTTCCAAAATGTCCAATGTAGCCGAAGTAATGCTGAGAATGGCCGTAAACAAAGACGGACCGGTTATCACTGAAAGGGGAAATCTGCTCCTGGATGTCCGGATGAACAAAATAGAGGAAGGTGATGAAGAACGATTGATGAAGATGCCCGGTGTATGTGAAACCGGTATTTTTTCGGGGTTTGAGTTTGAGAGGATCATGGGATAACCCCCTCTTCAATGGCTCTTTGCGCCTAGTCTATCCTGCATTCAGGCAGTCGACAAAGTATCGATTGGATGTTTTTCAGCGGTCCATAAACAGACAATGCCAGTCACCGATTGATCTTCACGGGAACGTTCCTCTCATTCACGCCCTCCTTGTGTACTTGTCCTTATTCCAAACCTGTCCCAAAGATTTGGGGATGCTCACTATGCTATAGATGGATTCTCACTATTGGGCGCTGTTGATTGCAGCTTTTTGTTAAATGAAATTTAACCTACCTGTAAAACCGCCCATTTAAAATTTCTTTTCCTTTGCCGACAGAAATCAATGGGCAAAACCATCGCTCACCAATCCAGACATCGGAACCCTTCCCGCTAAACAAATTAGGAACAGGCATACCAGCTTCCTTCGTCCGGCGAAGGATAAACCTATTGAAAAACACCTATTCACCTATGAACCAGCCAGCAGAATTCGCCCAAAAAAAATGCAATGGATTTTTTTCAATCAGTGAGAAATTGAAAAGCAAATTCAGCGCAAGCATAGGGAGCATTAGTCTCCTGATTAGTCTCTTTAGCATTGCTGGAATGGGTGATACCTGGGGACAGAGCTTTAGCTATAATCCTTGGGAAGCTAAAAAGCCGGCACCTTTACCAGCACCTGCCAGTATTTTCGAGGGATTCTGGCTATCGGGCGATTTGCATTTACATTCCCGTCATAGCAAAGAATCCACCAATAACCCCTTGCCTAAGATTTTTGCCTTTGCAGAATCTATGGGAATGAGCTTTATATGCGTGACTGATCATGACAATCATGTGCAAGGGGATGTGGCCAACCATACCTGGGCAGATCCTGATTTCAAATCAGATTCACTGATTCTTTTATATGGAGCAGAATGGACTACAACGCGGGGGCATGGGAACACATTTTCAGCAACACCTTACGATCATCGGCTTTTTTACCATGTCCGTGATCAGCGAGACACTTTAATCGGACGAGTGAAAAATGAGATGGGCATACATTTGTCGGCCAATCATCCAAGCGGAAAAGATCATTTTGGCTACTCTTATGATATTATTAATTCTATAGAAGTATGGAATTCTGCCTTATGGGAGAAAAATGTGGAAGCAATCATGATTTGGGATGATATGCTTTCTTCTGGGCGAATGATCACTGGACGGGGAGGAAGTGATGCCCATCATGGCTATCCTGACAGTCCTGAAGAGGCTACAAAAAACACTCCTGAACGCGATTTCAATTATATAGGTACCCCTACTACTTGGGTTTTTGCAAGTGAAAAGTCGGGGGAAGCAGTGGTAGATGCGTTGACCAATGGACGAGTTTCCATCTCGGTGAATCCCAAATCCCCCAGAGTAGAGTTTTATGCTGATCTGAATGAAGATGGACTAATGGACATGATGATGGGAGACAATGCCCATGCTCCAGGACATCCGGTTAAATTCAGGGTGAAATTGGCAGGAACTACCCTCCTTGATTCAACATACACGATCAAGGTAATCAAAAACGGTAGGGAATTTGAAACCATAGAAGCTGCTGGAAAGGGCAAGGAGATTCAAGTTGAATTTTCGGATACGCCGGAGGAAATCGGGAGGACGTATTATAGAATTGCGGTGGAGGGAACGCCTACACCTTTCCCGGAGGTACCGAACTCTATGGGTATCAGTAAAAATAGGGTTGGATTGTCTAATCCTATTTATTTCAATTTTGATCCGGAATTCTGATTCGATGTTTTCGTGTTTGGCCAAGTTAGGTCAGTGCAAGCCAACTGGGTCCAGAAATTCTTTTATCCACTTTTAGGGATATTGTCCGGGATGGTGTCCGAAACTCAGAAACTTTTCCTAGCGGAACAGCTCGCGTGGAATCTTCGTACTAACTAATTAGGCAAAAAAGATCGAAACTTAACTGTCTCGATCTTTCAAAAATTATTTTTTCTTGGATTTTTTCTTCTTTTGGGCAGCTATCTTCTTTGCTTTTTTTTCCTTCAACTTTTTTTGAGCCTTCTCTTTCTTCTTTTTTTCCTTTTTCTTTTTCTCTGCCTTCTTCTTAGCCTTTTTATCCTTTTCCTTCTTTTTATCGTTTTCCTCTTCCTTTTTATTTTTGATTTTCTCGCTCAGTTTTTTTGAGTCTTTGGACTTCTTTTTATTGGACCCTTTCGTTTTCTTATGCGACTTCACTGATTTCCCATTATTTCCCGCATGATTACTATTCTTGGTACCCGCATCTTCTTTTATTTCAGAAGTGACATTTGAAGAAGCGTCATCTTGAACTTCTGGTTGTTTTGTTTCTTGAATACCTAGCTCCGTATTTTTAGTATCTGCCATTTCAATTTTCTTTTTTAACTGTTTCACTGTTAACAAATTGTTAGGCAAATGTAGATAGTCGAGGCCGGAAGGTAATGTTAAGTTTTCATTTAGGCCAAAAACTTAACATTGGAAAATGCAGCCTTTCTCAAAACCTGAAGTTGTACCAGGGAAAATATCTAAAAACTCACCTCTTCTTGGATCTACCTCCCTAGATGTCCTCAATCCGCTCGAAGCACTGAGTGAAGATTATCCACCCTACTGCAAGCTGGCCCAAGACTAAAATCTTTCACAGAAAGAATTCATATGTTTATAATCTGTTTTTTTAAGGCCATATGGAATGCCCTAGATTATCATCCCTCAGTGCATGAAGCCATTAACATGGGCATTTCTTGACGACTTTTCCTCCGCAATCCTGTAGGGCAAGCCCAGGGAGAAGGAGCTTGCGCAGCTGTGAATTGTCCTATAGTCGCATCGCACAAAATGTAATGTTGTGAAAGATGATCAAGATTATAAGCATGTCAAGCGCACTCAGCTGGATTACAGTTATGCTTTTTGGCTATCGGTGGCTTCAGAGATGGAGCGGGTGTAATTGGGGATAAAAGGTACGGATGAGAATGCATCGGATTGACACCCGGATACTCTATCATCTTATCCAGGACGAGCTCAGGGGTTGGGATAGGGACCGTTTGATTGCCATTCTCAAGGCAAAAGGTCTTCCCAATGATATTCCAGATCGAAACTGATTTCGATACTGTACCAAAAAACAAAACCCTAACTCACCTAAAAAAGGTAAGTTAGGGCTATAGCTTGCAGAGAGGAAGGGATTCGAACCCTCGATACCCTTTTGGAGTATACACACTTTCCAGGCGTGCTCCTTCAACCACTCGGACACCTCTCTAGGTTGATTTTCCGACCCTTTTTCTGAATCGGAGTGCAAAGAAAATTATTATTCCTCCCGAATCCAAACCCTTCAGCAGATTTCCGGGAAAAATCAAGCAGTAATCTCTCCTGCCAGGGATTGGGTCAGCTTGAGGCATATTTCCTCACGGGTGTAATTCTGCCCCAGGAGAAACATCAATTTGGTCACCGCTGCCTCTGTGGTCATGTCCGCCCCGCTGACCACGCCTACGGCGAGTAGTTCTTTGGAGGTCTCATACCTTCCCTGGATCACCCGGCCGCCATTGCACTGGGACACATTGAGAATGATTAGACCTTTTTTTATGGCTCGCTCCAGGGACTTCATAAACCAAGCTTCGGAGGGGCTATTTCCAGAACCGTAGGTCTCCAGCACAACTCCGCGCAAGCCGTCGATCTTGAAACAGGCATCCATGATTTTGTCAGTGATTCCCGGGAAAAGCTTCAGCACCATCACCCGGTTGTCGAGATGGCTCATCTTTACCAATTTCTTGTGCGGTTCGTATGGACGGATCGCATTGGTATTGTAGTCGATTACTATGCCAGCTTCCGCGAGACTGGGGTAGTTTTCCGACTCAAATGCATCAAAGTGAATGCTCTGCACCTTTTTCGATCGATTACCACGAAGCAACATGTGGTTGAAAAAGATGCAAACCTCCGGCACGATCGGGCGGCCTCCCATTTTCGCCGTAGCAATTTCGAGCGAGGTCATCAGGTTTTCACGCGCATCTGATCGCATTGCGGAAATCGGCAATTGGGCTCCCGTAAAGATTACCGGCTTATTCAGGCCATGGAGCATATAGCTCATCATTGACGCAGAATAGGCCATGGTATCCGTGCCGTGAAGCACGACGAAGCCATCGTAGCTATCGTAGTTTTCGTAGATGATATAGGACATATCCATCCAGTGGCGCATGGACACATTGGAGGAATCAATAGGCTCAGGAAAGGAAATCACCGTAATGGCGATATCCATATTGGAAAGGATGGGGATCTTCTCCAGAATCTGTCCAAAGTTGAAGGGAACGAGCGAACCAGACTCGTCGTAGGCCATCCCGAGAGTACCTCCGGTATAAATGATCAGTACAGAGGCTGTTTTGGCTGTCTTAAGCCCCGTGTTTAGGCGGACTATTTTATAATTCATACTGTGATTTCCTTGAATAAATTCAGCGCGTTGGCCTTGGTCACCAATGCCACTTCGCTCGCCGAGGTCTGGAGTAGGTCTCCCACACGCTGCGCAATGGCTGGCAAGTAAGCAGGGGTATTCCTTTTGCCGCGGTGAGGCACAGGAGCCAGATAGGGCGCATCTGTTTCCAAAACCAAATGTTCAGGACCGACAAATGGAACAACGGCGTCTAGCCCCCCATTTTTGTAAGTGGCGACTCCGCCTATTCCCAACAGGAATCCCAACTTGACAATCTTTTGCGCTTGCTCCAACGTGCCCGTAAAACAATGGAAAACACCGGAAAGAGTTCCATCTTGGGCTTTTTCGATGATTTCGATAGTCTCATCGATGGATTCCCTGCAATGCAGAACCACCGGAAGGTTGTGTTTTTTCGCCCATCCCAGCTGGATATTCAGCGCCTCTTTTTGGATTTCGAAGGTGGTTTTGTCCCAATAAAGATCGGTACCGATCTCCCCCACTGCCGCAAAGGACCGCTTGCCCAGCCAATCCTCCATTACGTAAAGTTGCTGCTCAAAACCCTCCTGGACATCGCAAGGGTGAAGGCCCATCATGGGAATACAAAGGTCTCCATAACGGGACTCGCATTCCAGCATTCGGTCGATGGTTTCGACATCCACATTGGGCATGTAGATCCGCTCGATGCCAGCTTCCCTGATCTCTTCGATGACCTGGTCACGGTCCGCGTCAAACTTCGTGGAATAAATGTGGGCGTGGGTATCGATCAGGTTCATGGGTAACTACGGGACTTCCAGTGTACTTTGGAGGGCCAAAAGTAATAAAGAATCGTCAGGCTCAGACTTGCAATCTGGTAAAAATCAAAGAAAATCAAAGGGGAGAGCCTAATCTTTTCTCCTGCTCTATGGGCAAAAAATCGCAGAAATGACGATTGGCAAACTACCTTCAAAAACCATATCGCCAATCCGAGTTTCCACTCAAGCAGAAGAAGTGCAAGAACTGCGGGAAAGAACAAAAACTGAATCCCCATCAGGGCTTTCCAAGCCAGAGAAAGTGTCGCTGCCCCAGTCACCCAGCGTTTCCGCTGGCTAAGCAGGGAAGCCCAGCCTTCTTCCGCTTTTGTTTTCACCAGAAAGTCACTCGAAACCTGTTGATGAAGTTTATATCCGGCGCGCAAAACGGATCGGGAAATCTCCAGATCCTCGGTGACTGAGGACTTGATGCCCTCGAAGCCTCCACTACCAAAGTAGGCCTCCCGACTGATGATCATATTGTTCCCCAAGCCCGTTGTCGGAAGTCCCAAGTCGGTGACCGCCTTGACGATGCCAAGCGTATTCCACCATTCCAGCTCCTGCATCTTGGCAAAAAAACCAGGCCCCTTCACCTGCGTGACTCCAATTACGATCCCAATACCGTCTTCAAAACTCCCAATTCCCTCCTTGACCCAAGATTCCGGGACCTCACAGTCGGCATCTGTAAAAAAGAACAAATCCCCGATCGCTTCTTTGGCAACAATGGCCAAGGCATTGGCTTTTCCATTGCTTTGGAATCTTCCCACCTGATCCGCCCCAATGGAAATCAACCTTCGATTCGGTCGCCCCTTGCTCCAGTCAGCAATCAGCCCGGCAGTAGCATCCTCACTTTGATCATCCGCGATGAGGATTTCCAATTTATCCGCGGGATAGTTGAGCCGATCAAGACTTTTGAGGAGCTTTGGCAGTGACTTCTCCTCGTTTCTCGCCGCTATTAGAATGGATACCCTCGGAAAAGGGATAGGCCTGCTCGAACGCTGTTTCCAATTTACTCTTAACAAAATCCGCAAAAGCAGATACTGCACGATCAGCATTCCAGCAAAGCTCCCCAGTACGGCCGCGCTCATAGCAACGCAGTTTCAAAGCCCATTTCCACCAAAAAATCAAGGTATACCGGAAGTACTTTTGGAAGTACATCCTGGGTCTTTTGCTGGTCATGAAAGACGACTATACTTCCCGCACGGGTATTTGCCATGGTTTTGTCCCTAATTCTCGACGGGGGAAGAGACAAATCATAATCTCCCGAAAGCACATTCCACATCAAAACCTTTTTGGATTTAAGGATTGATTTTGCCTGCGGGCCGGTGATCAATCCATAGGGGGGACGAAATAGATTCGTTTGGATACCGATTTTCTGCCCGACAGTTTCATCAAAAGCCCGAACATTTTGGAGGTATTCGCCAGCTGGGGTTTTCCAACCGTTGAGATGGTTGAGGGTATGATTGCCGATCCCGTGCCCCGCGTCCACCACCTCCATTGCCAAGCTTTGATGTTTGCGAACGTTGTCCCCCACCATGAAAAAAGTGGCTTTTTGCCCCCTTTTCTCGAGTTCGTTCAAGACATAGTCAGTGGCACCTGGCACCGGCCCATCGTCAAAGCTCAGAAAAACCCGATTTCCCGAGGGATCCCCCCTCCAGATTCGTTTTGGAAACAGCAATTGAACGGCGCGTGGAACGGTATGCCAAACCATGCCTTAGGTGAATCTAAGGCTGAGCAAGGTCAGGTCATCCCGAAGCGGAACGTCCTGGGTGAAAGCTTTCATTTGTTCAAAAAAGCCCGAATGAAAGTCCTCCGGATTCACGCAAAGATGTGAATCCACATAGCTGCGGAATCTATCCTCCCCAAATTCCTCTTCTTCAGAATTCATCGCCTCGGTCAGTCCGTCGGTGTAAAGGTGGATGGTGAAGTGGTCCAGATCCATCCGCTCCCCAATCTCCAAAAAAGGCAATTCCTCGAAAGCTCCAAGGATGGTCGTCCCAGCCTCTAGCAGCTCTGTACGCGAAGACTTTTCCCGACACAGGATAGGTGGATTGTGGCCCGCATTCACGAAGCGAAGCCGCTTGCTTTTGTAGTCGTACTCACCGAGGAAAAAGGTGATAAAACGCTCTCCCTTGGTGTTTTCGATGAGTGTATGGTTGAGCTGATGGATGATCACGTCAAAATCCGCATCGGTTCTGAGGAGTGTCCTGAGTGCCGCCTGAAAATTGGACATAAGTAGCGCCGCTGCGATCCCTTTGCCCGACACGTCCGCGATGCAGAAATACACTTTGTCCTCGCCCTTTCTGATCAGATCATAGTAGTCCCCGCCCACCATGCTGTGGGGATAGTAGGTCACTGTCGCTTTGAGTTCTTCGGTGTTCGGCAGTGAGTCAGGAAAAAGCATCTGCTGAACTTGCGAAGCGATCGCCACTTCCCGGTTGAGTACCTCCTGTTGCAGCTGCTTTCGCGCAAAACGCTTGTTTTCCAGCGCCACCACCAGAATATTGGCCAGGGCTTGGGTGAAATCCAGATCCAGCTCCGTGTCGGTGGATTTCCTCTTCAGGAAAAGGATGGCCAGCATCTTATCCTTATGATATACCGGCAAGTAGGTTTCCAATTCATCGAAACTGTATTCATCGCTCAGCTGTATCATGAGCTGTCCAGTCTCTTTTTGGTCATTGACCTGGTCGGTGCTGAGAGACAAGGGCACTTTGCCCTTTACCCCGTGGGAGATTTTTCTCTCAAAGGCTTCATCCTTGTAGACATAGAGGATCAAGGCCTTGATGTCCAAATGTACCAGACAGGTAAATTTGAAAATGTTCACCAAGACCGTTTCGGGCTGATTTTCATTGATCGCCTGGGTGATCTCCAAGAGAGCTTTCAGCTCTAGTCCTTTCCGTTCGTATTTGTAGGTTTCGTCTATCAAGGATTACAGGGCGTTATGGGCCATCAGGCCTTTTTTAGTAGCAAGAAAATAAAGGCTTCTGCCTTCCTCCAGTACATCGACCATGTCGAAGCGCTCTTCATCTGGGGATTGAAGGCATTTGATCAGCCCATCTCGGTATAGGGAATCCAGCGTGCTCAGCAGCAAATTTTCGTCCCAGCCAAGCGAGTCCAATAGGTAATGGTAAGGCTGAACAAAGTAAAGCTCGTCCAGCAGGTCAAATTCCGCGTCACTCATAGGATTCAATTCAGAAGCTAAAATAAGCATTCTTCAATTGGCCCGTCCTTTCCATACAAATTTTCCCCGGACGGTACCGACAGTCACTGTCAGAATATAAAACGGGTGGAAAAAGGAAGTTTTCATAAAATCAACCAGCGAGCGTCGAAGATGTAGAGTGGTGAGCACCCGACCTAGGGTGAGCTTTTCCGCAACAACTTTCCCGGCCCAAACAACAAAAAAGGCTAGAATCCCCTGAATACCCAAGCAAAACAACCCAGCGCTAGCCAACCATATCGCCTGGACTAAAAAAGCGCCAATGGCAGAAAAGGCATGGCCCCAATCCCCATGGTACTTCCACTTGCTAGCCCAGCGAATGCGCTGACTGATTAAATCGGAAAAAGTCGGCTGGGCTTTCGTATAGATTAGATTTTCCGTGTAAGGCAAATAAACACAGCTTTCCTTCCCAAACTTTTCAAGAATCTTTTTGAGCAAAAACTCATCATCCCCAGACCAGAACTGGAGATTTCCCCCATAACCTCCGACCTCCAGAAATGCGGATTTTCTATAGGCAAAATTGGCCGCACTACATAGTAAGGGCCGCTTTTGGCTGAAGAAAAACTTCGTCACCAGCAGAATGCTGGCCCACTCTATCTGCTGGAACCGCTGAAAAAACCCAAGCTCCCCGGAAGTGATGACCGGTCCGGCGACCAGCTGGACCTTGGAATCAAGGAAGGCTTCGGCCATTCTTTCCACCCAAACCTTCGGAAAACGACAGTCTGCGTCCGAGCAAAGAATGAGCTCGGTCCTAGCAGCCTCCACGCCGCATTGGATCGCAGCCTTTTTACCCGCACCTGGGCTTTTGAGAACGCGGACTCTGGAGTCCCCCTTAGTCATTTCCTGCAAGGATGAGAAAGTCCCATCTTCGCTTTGATCATCAACGAGGAGGATTTCAAGCTTAGGATAGGCGATTTTGCCGAGTTCAGGTATCAGTGATTCGAGGTTTTCAAGTTCATTCCTCAGCGGGATCAACAGCGTAATCGCAGGAAGATAGCCTTCTGAATCCACTTCCCGCCTCTGTTTTGGCCACTTTCCCGCAAACCAATTCAGCAGGACAAAGTAGCTCATCGTCCAAAGGAGGTAAAAACAGATCATCTTTTCGGCTAACTTGCGGGGGTGAGTAAAGAAGTGAAAAAAGAGCCAAAGGAAAAAATCATCCTGGGAATCGACCCCGGCACAACCGTGATGGGATACGGATTGATTCTTACCGAGGGCAAAAAATATAAGATTCTACAGTATGGTGTCATTCATCTCAAAAAATACGAGACCCATGAATTGAAGCTTAAAAAAATCTTTGAGCGGATCTCTGGAATCATTGATGAGTTTGCGCCGGATTCGGTGGCACTGGAGGCGCCTTTTTACGGAGTCAACGTACAATCCATGCTCAAACTCGGCCGCGCCCAGGGCGTAGCCATGGCGGCCGCACTTTCGAAGGAAATCCCGATTACCGAATACTCGCCAAAAAAGGTGAAGCAATCCGTGACCGGAAACGGCAATGCCTCCAAAGAGCAGGTCGCCGCGATGTTGCAGACTTTGCTTGGTATCACCGAACTCCCAAAATTGCTTGACGCGACGGATGCCCTTGCTGTAGCGCTATGCCACCACTTCCACGAGGGGAGAGTTCAGTCGCGGGGGCGAAACGAAGGTTGGAAGTCATTCATCGAAGAAAATCCCAATCGGATCAAAAAATAAGTCCTGGTCATCTCCGACCAGGACTTAAATCTTTCATACAAATGCCGCTGATGCCATATCCAGGAATCAGTCGAATATGTGTTATTTTCCGCCGAAGGTGTAGCCCGCGGAAATCTTAAACACTTGATTTTTAAAATCAAAGTTATAGTAGTTGAGCGAGGTAAATCCCAAATCATAGCTTGCCTGGACATTGAAGCCCAATGGTAGCTTCACCTGCGCACCAAACACTCCACCGATATCATATCCTTTGGTAGCGTCAGAGCTGTCGCTGGTCTGATCTCCTTTTTGATACTTGCTCGATGCCAAGATCGAGGCCTGTGGACCCGCAAACACGTTAACCGAGGGAAGTAGCTTCAGTCTTACCAGAACGGGAATATCAATATACCCCAAAGTCTCTTTCACCTCTAACCCCGTCCCGGCTTCCTCGCCGGTGTATCCCTTTTGGGAATACTGGATGCCCGGCTCTACTGAAAGAAAATCCGCACCCAGAGTGTAATAGGCTCCAAGGTGAAATCCCGATTTCGGGTCAAAATCAGCATCGGAGAAATTGGCTGAATTGAAGCCAGCCCTCACCCCAAGTTGCGCTTGTGCAGCGGCAGAAAACCCTACCAGAAAGAAAACCAACAAAATTTTTCTCATGAGTCAATTATTTTTAATTTCCAGTAAAACTAACGCAAGAAACTTCATTTCTTGTTTAGGTACTCCATTTTTAAAAGCTGCAGATGGAAAAAATCCTGGGAATGTTTGATCAGTTTCCTAAACTCAGCGAGGAGGCAAAAACCGCTTTTACATCCAACGTCGAATTGCTGACCTTTGAACGCGGGGACCTATTGGAACAGGAAGGAAAGGTCTGCAGCCACCTCTACTATGTCAAAGACGGCTCTGCCAGAAGCTTTTACAACAAAGACAACAAGGATGTCACGGTGTCTTTTACACTCGAAGGGGAGTTTGTCACGTCCATGAGTTCCTTCATTTCCAGAAAGCCATCCTATGAAAACATCGAAGCCATGGAAAGGTCCACATTCGCACGGATCAGCTACGACACCTTGCTTGGACTTTTTGAAATGCACAGTGAATTGGAGCGGGCCTATAGACTGATTCTGGAGCAGTATTACATCATGCTTGAGGAGCAGTTGATCTTCGCGAAGTTCAAATCTGCAAAGGACAGATACCTAGACCTGATGGAATTCCGTCCCAAAGTCATCCAAAAGGCATCTGTGGGGCAGATCGCCTCCTATCTCGACATGAGCATAGAGACACTCAGCCGAATCAGGGGCAAGATCTGATTATTTGATTTTTCTCAACAGCGTATTGTACTGCCAAAAGCTACTTTTGGGCAGAACACATTCTACAAAAACCCGAAATCCCATGCGAAAATCAATTCAAGCAGTTTTAGGCGTAGTCCTTGCCTCCGCGATTTTTTCTTGCGGCACGAGCACGACAGAGCAGACATTTGACTCTTCCAAACTCAGCAAGATGAGCCGAGAAGAAGTGGAAAAAGTGGTAGAGGCATTCATCATGGCCGAGGATTCCAGTACCATCGAAATCCCTGGGGGATTTTTTGAACTCAACACACAGCTAATCCTCGATAACAAGAAATCTGTCAGAATCAAGGGCGCGGGAATGGACAAAACGGTTCTTTCTTTCAGAAACTTAAAATCCGGCGGCGAAGGAGTAAAGATCGTGGGTAACAACATCACGGTGGAGGACCTGAGTATAGAGGACGCACCAGGAGATGGACTAAAGGCACAGCATTCGGATGGGGTTACCTTTAGGAAGGTCAATGTCACCTGGACGAACGGGGATAAGTCAAAAAACGGCACCTACGCCATCTATCCCGTTCAGTGCAAAAATGTGGTGATCGATCAGTGCATCGCCTCACACTCCAAAGATGCGGGAATCTACGTGGGACAATCCGAAAATATCATCGTCAAAAACTCCCTTGCTTTTGGCAATGTGGCTGGGATCGAAATCGAAAACTCGGACAATGCCGAGGTCTTTGGCAATACCGCAAGGGACAACTCCGGAGGGATTTTGGTATTCAATCTTCCGGGTCTGCCCAAGTCTGATGGCAAGGGCACCAAAATCTACGACAATGACATACTAAACAACAATCACGAAAACTTCGCCACTCCGATCGGCGAGGGGCCAAACGGGAACACCGTAACCATGATTCCGCCTGGATCTGGAATCATACTCCTGGCAGCCAAAGAAGTAGAAATATTCAACAACCGGATCCACAACAATAAAACCACCGGCGTGGCCATCGCAAGCTACCAAGTGACCGGTTTTCCTGCCGAAGCGCCAAATTGGTCTCCCTACACCACCGATGTATATGTGCATGACAATGCCTACGAGCGAAAAGCTCTTTCCATGCCTGATCTGACTCGGGAGCTCGGCCAGCTCGTAAGCGTCCACAACGCCTACGGCCCTGCCAAAACGCAGGACATCATCTATGACGGAATTTGGGACAAAGCAATCAGCGAAACCATCGACTCCAATCCTATGCGCGTCTGCATTCAGGAAGCAGGGATCGAAAACCTCCACTTTACCAGATTTTACCTCATGGAAGGGGAGGATAATATCGAGTCCTTCAAGGACTACCAGCACTTCCAAAACTGCAAGATAAATGTGGCCACGGATGTGTCCGCCATAGCAGCTTTGTAAATGGTTTCATCGAAAACAAAAGTCTGAGGAGATGAAAAAAAAGAATTGGAAAGCGGACGCCTACTTGATTTTAGTGGCTGTCACGCTGCTGATTTCCTGCGGCAAAAACGAGGAAAAAATTGCAGCGCTGCCCGAAGCCTTACTGGAAGAGACCGCAACCGGGATTTTCCCCTACAAGAAATTGTCGACCTATGGCTTTTTTGCAGGAGAACTCAAGACCTTGACACCCAAAGATGAGGTCACTTTTTATAAACCTGCTTCTTCCTTGTTTACAGATTATGCACTCAAAAGCCGATTTGTATTTATTCCCGATGGGGAACAAGCCCAAATCATGGAATCCAAAATAGAATTTCCAATCGGGTCAATCCTGATCAAAAACTTCTACTATCCCGAAGATTTCCGGAAGCCGGACGGAAATAGAAGAATCATCGAGACCCGCCTGCTGATCCGTGAAGATGATGGCTGGCAGGCCTATCCCTACCTATGGAATGAAGAGCAGACTGAAGCTTTGCTGAAGGTTGTCGGTGCAGAGACAGAGATTAGATTCATTGATTATTCCGGGAAAGATCAAGTCGTCAACTACATTGTCCCCAACAAAAACCAATGCAAAAGCTGCCACAACCAGTCCGAGACCATGGCACCCATTGGCGTGAAGCCCCAGCATCTCAACAACGAGCTGGACTATGGAACAAAGAAGGAAAACCAGTTGGCCTACTGGAGTGGAAAGAAAATCCTGGCGGGCTTTGAGGGTGCGGATGCCCATCCTGCTATGATAGACTACGAGGATCAATCCCAAGCAATCCCAGCCCGTGCAATGGCGTACCTCGACATCAACTGTGCCCATTGCCACAGCGCTGAAGGCCCAGCCAGTACTTCGGGTCTATTCTTAACCTACGATCAGACTGATCCATTGAAACTTGGAATCAACAAAACTCCCGTCGCTGCGGGGAAAGGTGCCGGAAGTTTCAAATTTGACATTGTCCCGGGCAAACCTGATGAGTCGATCCTTACCCACAGGATGAACTCCACCGAAGTTGGTGTAGCCATGCCAGAACTGGGGAGAACTACCGTGCACCAAGAGGGGGTCGAACTGATTCGGGAGTGGATCCTTAGTCTTCCCCAGTAGCCTTCTTTTCCAAATCATTGCTTCTTCCCAAGTTCCAAACGCCAATCAGATCGACGCTGCTCAACCCTTGGATCATCGAGTGGGGAGGTACTTAGGCAAAAAAAGGGGCTGTTCCAATGAAACAGCCCCTTACCAACACTCGATTAAAAAGTATAGCCTAAGGAGACTTTAAATCCCCTGTTGAAGACATCAGCATCGCTATCCTTGAAAATCGGAGTCATGCCGTAATCGTAAGATCCCTGTATGTTAAAGCCCTGCGGGAGATTATACCCTAAGCCAAAAACCAGGCCAGCGTCGGTGCTCTTCACGGCATCAGTCTCAAAGGACACGGTAGAGTCACCGATATCACCTTCAAACTTGGACTTGGTGAGAAATGAGACCTGCGGCCCCGCAAAGAGATTGAAGCCCTCGCCTACTTTGAACCTCAGCAAGACTGGCACATCCACATAGTCCAGAACCGCACGGCTCTCTAGACCATCGTCATTTTGGGTTCCCTTGATAGAGTAAAAGACCCCTGGCTCGATCGCAATAGGCCCTTCACCCAAAAAACTTGCGTATATCCCGGCGTGGAACCCAGCCCTGTTGGTATAGTCGTTTTCGGAAACGTCATCTCCTCCAAAATTGAAGAAATTCGCCCCTCCCCTGATCCCAAAGGCACTTTGGGCACTTGAGCCCGCAATCGTAAACGCCGACACGGCAACTAGCAGCAAAAACTTTTTCATGGTGTTTAAATAGTTGGTTCACCCAGCTGTTGCCTATTTCGGTGCCAAAAATCACCGGCTAAATACAGACACACCGACGGTTTCAGACCACAATCTTTTCGACGTAGTCGGAATTCAACAGCCCCAAGGCGCCCATGTACTTTAGGTTAAAAGTCAATGTTTCACCCACTTTAAGGCCTTTTTGGTCTATCCCCAGATTGACGATGAGCATGTCCGAGCTCGCTCCTAGAATCTCCAATTCCGGATCTTTTGGAAAAAGATATTCTGGCGAAACATCCAACAATCCCACATCCAAAATCGCCCGAAAGGAGGTCTTGCCGTAGAGAGATTCATCAATTTGGGCAATTTCGCCTCGGGGGTTCGATCCCAAGACGCCTGTAGGCAGGAGTGGTTTTTCCTGCAATTCGATAATTTCGGCGTGCAGTTCAAAAACATCTCCATGCATGCCTTCGATGATTTCCTCCTTCACCAGATCCACCCCAAAGTAGAGCGTCTCCCCCACGCGAAAGTGATTGATCCCTTGGGGTAGCTGGTGGGAGAGCATCAAAGGTATGGTGACGGAGGTGCCGGCAGACAGCCATGGAATTTCATGTCCGAATTTCAGTTCGATGATCTGCTTGTAGAGCGAGAGCTGGATGAGCTTGTCTGTGCTGGGCATGACCCCGTTGAGACAATTGAGATTGGTGCCCAGGCCGATCACTTCGATCCCAGGAAGCTGAAAGACCTCCTCATAAAAATCTATCAATTGCTCTCCCATCACGCCTTCGCGCAGGTCTCCTGTCTCGACCATGATGATGATCTTGTGGTTCTTCCCCTGGAGCACCGACTCAGCACTGATCATGCGGATGGTCTCCAGCTCAGAGTTGAGGCTTACATCGGCAAACTCGACCATCTTGCCGACATTCTTTTTGGAAACGGGTTTGATGTAGACCGTCTGAACCTCGCGCTTAATGCGCTTGACCATGGCAAGATTGGATATGCGGCTGTCATGCACCTCAGTGATTCCGAGGTTGATCAGTTCTTGTAGAAAAAGCTTGTTGCCGCAGAGCATCTTTGAAACTACACCCCAGTCCACTCCTCGCTCCTCAAAAAGCCGGGTCAATACTTGGTAGTTTGTTCTGAGTTTTTCCCTGTTTAGGGTCAATACCGCCATTTTAATTTTTGTTTAATCGCATTTCAAGGTACTTATTGGTAAAGCCGAGGCGTTCGTAGAGCTTTCTGGCTGGATTGTCCGGTTCCACATGCAGAGCGATGGCACCATTGGCCATTTTGATCGCCAAGTCAAGGATCTTCTTGCCGATTCCATTTCCACGCATCCGCTCATCGACCGCGATATAAACGAGGATATTTTCCGGAATATACCCAGACATTCCGGTCTTGTTCATCACCAGTGCACCTACCACATTCCCTTTTTCTCTTGCCAAAATGACGAAGCCGCCTGCCTGCAATCCTGCGTCGAGTGCGTAGTCGAGGCATTTCATGATATCTTCTTTGGGATCTCCAAACTTCCCCAGATGGACCAAAAGGAAATCTGCGATCTCGTTTTTTTGCAGGTACGTGGCATTGTCTATGGCAGACAGCGATTCTAATTGGATCATAGTTATTTCTATTTTCGTTGGTTTGAGATTTTGTACACTATCCAAAAGGCCGATGTGGAAACCAGAATGCCGTAGAAATTCGGGTCCAAGCCCAACGGCATCGCTATTTCGAAAAACGAAAGCCCGGCGGTGACAGTTCCTCCTAAGATCATTGCCGCGATGGCTGCCGGAGGATTCTTTAGGTTGAAAAACAACCCAGCAATGACCGGAACCAAAAGCCCTGAGACCATGAATCCGTAGGAATAGAGCATCAGCGTGAGCACCTCGGTCATCTGCCAAGCGAGCAACACCGCCAAGATCCCAATTCCCAGCGTGACTCCCTGAGTGAGCCTGAGCTCTTGGGAGTGCGAGCTCGGGGTAAAAAACTTCCGCAGCAAGTCGGTGACCAGATTGCCTGAGGCGGCCATCAGGCAGGAGTCAGCGGTGGACAAAACCGCAGAAAAATAAGCGGACATCATCAGTCCCAAGAGCCCTGCCGGCAAGACCTGGCTAAGCAACACGGGCAAACCCAACTCTGGGTCCATGGCGGCAGTAAATCCCTCCAAAGCGCCCTGCTCTACGGCAACGCGAGAAAGCAACCCAAGAAATACCCCCATAAAAGCCATCAGCGGCCATTCGAAAAGACCGGCAATGAACCAGGCTTTTTTGGCAGACTTTTCATCCTTGGCAGCGAAGATCCGCTGATAGAGCGTCATCCCCACAAACCAGATTGGAACAATGGTAATCCCCCAGTTGACCGCGTCCTGCCATCCCAATTGGGATAAGGACAAAAACTCCGGAGGAAGGGTATCGTGGATGCCCTGCCATCCGCCTACAAAGAGGAAAGCAGCCGGGATGCCAATCCCAATCAATCCCAGCATTAAAATTATCCACTGTATGGTGTCGGTATAGATCACAGCTTTCAGTCCGCCCATCACGGTGTACACTACCGCTACCGTACCCATGATCACGAGTGCCGTAGAAAGCTCGAGCTCCGGAAAAGTACCTGACGCGAGCTTTGCCCCAGCCAACAATTGGGAAGAGGTAAATCCAAGATAGCCTAGGAAACAAATCACCGAAGCCACTAAAGCCGTCTTGGAATCAAAAAGGTGTCCTATGATCTGCGGAAAAGTGTAGAACTTGGAAAAAGCAGGATCGGACTTGACTCGGGGAATCAGAAAAACCGCAGCCAGCCAGGCTCCCACAAGTCCAGTGAAAAGCATCCAGGAACCTGAAATCCCCATCGCAAATCCCAGTCCTCCCAAACCTATGGAGAAGCCTCCTCCTACGTCAGTGGCAACTACGGAAAGGCCGATGTGCCAGCTCCCTATCGAACGTCCCCCAACATAATAATCCTCCTGGCTGGTGTTCTTTCTCATGTAATAATACCCTATTCCCAACATGGCTCCCATGTAGGCGATGAAGATCACCAGATCCAGAAAATTCATTATGTTTTTGACTATTTAACAAAAGCTCTTTAAAATATAATTTTTCAAAGTTACAAAAACTTAAGTAAAAGGCCAATTTTATTTCGTTTATGAGGCAAATCCATTCTTTCAGTGCAATTTTTTCTTCCTTATTTCACAATGTGAAATTTTCTTGAAAAATCTTATCGAATCAAACCCGCTATAAAAACCATCTATTTGTCCCAAAAACAAAAAAAGCCAGACCCAAGGCCTGGCTTTGAAAATCAAACCAACTAAGATCAAACGTTATCGCTACTCATCACCGCTGAGAAATATTCCCTGTTCATCCGGGCTATATTCGTGATGGAGATTCCCTTTGGACATTCAGCTTCGCAGGCACCGGTGTTGGTACAGGCACCAAATCCTTCGGCGTCCATCTGTGCGACCATCTTCTCCGCTCTGGTCTTGCGCTCCACCTGCCCCTGCGGCAGCAAAGCCAGCTGGGAAACCTTGGCGGAGGTAAAGAGCATGGCTGAGGCATTTTTGCAGGCAGCTACGCAGGCGCCGCATCCGATACACTGGGCGGCATCCATGGCTAGGTCGGCAATGGTTTTCGCAACAGGAATTTCGTTGGCATCAGGCACACCGCCAGTGTTGACGTTGACATAGCCCCCGGCTTGGATGATTCGGTCAAAAGCCTCCCGATCGACGACAAGGTCTTTCACCACGGGAAAAGCCTTGGCACGCCATGGCTCGATGGTGATGGTCTCCCCATCATTGAAAGAGCGCATGTGAAGCTGGCAAGTGGTCGTCTGCAGTGGGCCATGTGGCTTGCCGTTGATGTATAGGGAGCACATCCCGCAGATGCCCTCCCGGCAGTCATGGTCGAAGTGTACTGGGTCTTCCCCTTTTTCGGTCAGCTCTTCATTGAGCACATCCAGCATTTCGAGGAAAGACATGTCTTTGGAAACGTGATCGACAGGATAGGTCGCAAAGCCACCCTTGTCCGACGAATTTTTCTGTCTCCAGATTTTTAAAGTCAATTTCATATCTGTTCGGTCTATGAATTTTGTCCACTAATTATTTGTAAGAACGCTGGGTCAGCTTCACGTTTTCAAAAACCAAAGGCTCCTTGTTCAATTCCTCGGCCTGTCCTTCACCCATGTACTTCCAGGCGGCCACGTAGGCAAAGTTTTCGTCGTCGCGTAGCGCTTCGCCCTCAGGTGTCTGGTACTCCTCACGGAAGTGTCCTCCGCAGGACTCGTCTCTGTTGAGCGCGTCATCTACCATCAACTCACCCAGCTCGAGGAAGTCCGCCACGCGATGGGCTTTTTCGAGGGAGAGGTTCAATTCCTCATTGGTACCAAGCACTTTTACATCAGCCCAAAACTCTTTTCTTAGTTCTTGGATTTCGGCTTTTGCTTGCTTCAGTCCCTCGGCGGTACGGGCCATGCCGCAGTGGTTCCACATGATCTTGCCCAGCTTTTTGTGGAAGTGGTCGACAGTCTTTTTACCGTTGATCGTCAGCAGCCTGTTGATGCGAGCTTTTACTTCCTGTGCTACTTTCGCAAACTCGGGATGGCTTTCGTCTACCTTCTTGGGCGGAGTCTGAGCGAGATAGTCACCGATGGTGTATGGAACCACAAAATACCCGTCAGCCAGTCCCTGCATCAGCGCTGAGGCTCCCAGACGGTTGGCACCGTGGTCGGAGAAGTTGGCTTCACCCAGGGAGTAAAGCCCAGGAATAGTCGTCATCAGGTTATAATCCACCCAAAGACCACCCATGGTATAGTGTACCGCAGGATAGATCATCATCGGCACCTCATAGGGGTCTTCGCCGGTGATCTGCTTGTACATGTCAAAGAGGTTGCCGTATTTCTGCTCGATCACCTGCTTGCCGTCACGCTTGATCGCATCGCGAAAATCCAAGAATACCGCTTCTCCGGTTTCGTTGACACCACGGCCTTCATCGCATACATATTTGGCGTTTCTTGAGGCCACGTCACGTGGCACCAAGTTTCCAAATGAGGGATATTTTCTCTCCAGGAAGTAGTCCCTGTCCTCTTCCTTGAGGTCGGAGACTTTGATCTGGCCTTTTCTGAGCTTCTCGGCGTTTTCTTTGGTTGCAGGCACCCACACTCGACCATCGTTTCGTAGGGATTCGGACATAAGCGTCAGCTTGGACTGATGGTCCCCAGAGACCGGAATACAGGTCGGGTGGATCTGCGTAAAGCAAGGGTTGGCAAAGTAAGCGCCGCGCTTGTGAGCTCTCCAAGCCGCCGTTACGTTGCAACCCATTGCGTTCGTAGAAAGGAAGAACACGTTGCCGTATCCCCCTGTGCAGAGCAAAACTGCGTGTGCAGCGTGCGTTTCCACTGCTCCAGTGATCAGGTTGCGTGTCACTATCCCTCGGGCATGTCCGTCGATCATCACCACATCCATCATCTCGGTGCGGGGATAAAGCCTCACTTTACCAGTGGCCACCTGGCGGCTAAGGGCGGAGTAAGCTCCCAAAAGCAGCTGCTGTCCGGTTTGGCCACGGGCATAGAAGGTCCTGGACACCTGGGCACCACCAAATGATCGGTTGGCCAGCAAGCCTCCATATTCGCGGGCAAAAGGAACGCCTTGGGCCACGCATTGGTCTATGATCTTCACGGATACCTCGGCCAGACGGTATACGTTGGCCTCGCGGGCCCTGTAGTCGCCCCCTTTTATCGTATCATAGAAAAGTCTGAAAATCGAATCTCCGTCGTTTTGGTAGTTTTTGGCAGCATTGATCCCACCCTGTGCAGCAATGGAGTGTGCTCTTCTCGGGCTATCGTGAAATGTAAATGCCTTGACATTGTAACCCAACTCAGCCAAGGAGGCCGCGGCAGAAGCGCCGGCAAGACCAGTCCCGACTACAATGACATCATATTTTCTTTTGTTTGCCGGGTTGACCAGTTTGCTGTTAAACTTGTGCTTAGTCCATTTTTCTGCCAAAGGACCAGCAGGAATTTTGGAATCTAGTATCATATTGGGACTTCAGATTAGCTGGTGAAATAGATGTAAAGTGGCATTGCCGCAAACAGAACCGGCACTACAATGCAATAGAACTGGCCTATCGCCTTGATGGCAGGAGAATACTTTTTGTGATTCCATCCCAAAGTCTGAAATGCCGAGGCAAAACCATGGGACAGGTGAAATGCCAAAAACGCCATCGCTACCACATATCCTATTACCATGAAGATGTTTTGGAAGGCGAAATTCACAATGCTGTAAAGGTCTTTGTATTCCTCTCCATCATAGGTTACCACCGGAAGGTCTCCCCAATGCATCTGGGCCCAGAAGCTTTGCATATGGACTACCAAAAAAATCAGGATAATGGTGCCCAGAATACCCATGTTTCTGGATGCCCAGCGACTGTTGGTAGATGCTTTGGACTCAGCGTACCCAATCGGTCTCGCCGACTTGTTTTGTCTAGACAATATGATGGAATAAATCACATGGGCGATCACCGAAATATAGGTTAGGTAGGAAAGTACCTTCACCGCCGGATTCGTAGTCATAAACTTGGCATAAATATTAAATGCCTCACCGCCGTCGTTCTTGAACAACAGCATGTTGCCCGATACATGACCGGTCAAAAAGAGAATCAGAAAAAGGCCCGTGAGCGCCATAATCAACTTTCTGCCAAGGGTGCTTTTCAAGGTTTTGGTAACCCAGCTCATATAAATTTGCGATTAATTTTAGAACGAAAGTCTTTGTTTATTTGCCTTCAAATTTACATGCGGAAGCGATAGCAAACAATGCAATCGAATGCCGCTTCCTTATTTTAAACAGTTCTAAATAGCTCTGGAAAATAAGCGGGCGATTAAAACGTTAATTCCAAAATTGAACAGTACGAATCGCCTATTGTTTGAAATTCCGGGTATTTTCTGTTTACTTCCAGTTATTTCTTAGTCGGTTAGTCCTGAGTATGGATTTTGGGATTAACTTTTGGGATTCCAACACGTTTTCAGGATAGCATCACCAAAGTCAACCAGGCATGAAGCTCAAACTTTCCCTCGCGGTCTTTTTCATTTATTTGGTAGCAGGTATCAGCTCCGCGTGGGCCACCCACATACGCGCCGGAGAAATCATCGCAGAACGCATCTCTGTCCAAACCCTCACCTACCGGATTACTGTCGTGGGATACACCGATACGCGATCAAGCGTAATATTCGGGCCTGGGCTGATCAATTTTGGAGATGGCAGGGAAGTGCAGCTGAATACAGAAAGCGATTTCTCCACAGTGGAGGACCTTGGTGACATGATCGAAAAAAACACCTTTGTGATCACCCACACCTTCCAAGGTCCCGGGCGATACAAAATACGTTTTCAGGAATTCAACCGAAATGACCTGACCCTTAACATGGACAATTCGGTGGATACACCTTTTTATGTCGAGACAGAGATCAACATAGACCCTTTCATCGGAGTCAACAACTCCCCGGTGCTAACCATCCCCCCTGTGGACAACGGAGCCATCAACGTGCGGTATATCCACAATCCCGGAGCCTTTGACCCGGATGGAGACAGCCTTTCCTACGCAATGGACGTCCCAAAGCAGCAGCTCGAACGACCTGTAAACAACTACCGAAGCCCAGCTAGTGCAGAATTCAGCCAAAGCCAACAAGACGGCACGACACCGGCATTTCTGAGCATAGATCCGGTATTCGGAGATTTAATCTGGGACGCACCAGGGACGGCGGGCCAATTCAACGTCGCTTTCCGGATCATCGAATGGCGAAAGATCAACGGCAAATTTGAGCAGATCGGGTATGTGGTGCGGGACATGCAGATCATCATCGAAAACTCCAACAACCGCAGACCTGAATTGATTCTTCCTGATGACCTCTGCGTAGAGGCGGGTACATTGATCGAAGAAATCATCCAGGGAACTGACCCAGATGGAGATCCGGTCAAAATTGAGGTATTTGGTGAGCCCATAGAAATCACCACGTCCCCTGCCTCCTACGATCCGGAGAGTGAATTTCAGCCCCAGCCCGGAGTTGTCAACTTCACCTGGCAGACCGTCTGTCAGCATGTGAGGGCAAGAGAATACGACGTTCGAGTACGCATCACGGACCAGCCTAGGTCCGGCCCAAAACTGGTTGACATCAAAACCTGGAGAATCAAAGTAGTCGGTCCCCCGCCAGTCTGGGATGATCTGGAGCAGCAGTCCGGCAGAACGGTAGAACTCAACTGGGACCCTTATGTATGCGGCAACTCGGCCAGTGAGATGCAGATCTGGAGAAGGATCAACTCGGATCCCTATCAGCCTGACAGCTGCGAGACCGGCATCCGACCAGGATACGAATTGGTGGGCACGACGAACATGCAGACCTTTACCTTCACTGACCTAAACGGCGGCGAGGGCCTTGCACCAGGAAACACCTACTGCTACAGATTGGTGGCAGCGTTCCCAGAGCCAAGACTGGGAGAAAGCGTAGTGTCTGAGGAAATCTGCATCACGATCGACGTGGACGTGCCGATCATTACCAATGTCAGCGTAGAAGAAACTGACCCTGCTACTGGACAAATCTTCGTGAAATGGACTCCTCCATACGACATCGACAAGGTCCAATACCCCGGCCCATATTCCTATGAACTGCTGAGGAGCGAAGGATTCACAGGCAATTCCAACAGAGTTTCTCTAGGAATCACCTCTGACACGCTTTTTACTGACACTGGACTAAACACCGAAAATCTCGTGTACAATTACCGGGTGGTCTTGCTGGACAACAATACCAAAATCGATACCTCCTCCTCGGCTTCCTCCGTTTGGCTACAGCCAACTATCATCAACGAGGCGATCGAATTGAATTGGACATTCAATGTTCCTTGGAACAATCTGGTAGGACAGTTCAAGCATGAGGTATATCGTAACCGGACTGATGCCAACGCGGCCGACACCGATACTTTTGTGAAAATAGCCGAAGTGGACGTTACCCAAAATAGCTTCAAATACCTGGACGACGGAAGCTTCAACGGGATGCCTCTGGTGAAGGAACTGGAGTATTGCTACTACGTCATCACCAAGGGTTCCTACAACGTGGCTGGATTGGTTTATCCTTTGGAAAACAAATCCCAAATCACCTGTGCGCTTCCCGACGACAACAGGCTACCCTGCCCCCCGGTCTTGACTTTTGAAGGGCCAGAGTGCTCAGCCTACGTGGCAGAACAACCTTGCAACAATGCCACATTTGAACACGAGCTGAGCTGGACACCAGATTTCACTGGCGAATGCGATGATGAATTGAGCGGATACAAGCTCTACTTCACTCCTGACGGAGAAGAAGGCGTTTTCAACCTCGTACGCGAACTTAGCTCGCTCGAGCTCGAAACGACGATTTCGAATCTGCCAAACTATCGCGGATGCTACTATATCACCGCGGTGGATAGATCCGGAAATGAAAGTGAGCCAAGCAACGTGGTATGCGTGGAAAACTGTCCAGTCTACAACCTGCCCAACGCATTCACGCCTAACGGAGATGGCAACAATGACACCTTCATCGCTTTTGACAATCCATTCTCCGCTTGCCCTCGCTTCGTCAATGGCGTGGAGATCTTCATCGTCAATCGATGGGGGGCGGAAGTATTCCGATACAACAGCCTTGAATCCAACGAAAATGATATCTACATCCGTTGGGATGGCAAAGATAAAAACGGCAATGAGCTGCCCGCAGGCACATACTACTATTCCGGTACGGTCAGCTTTGACGTCTTAGATCCGGCCCAAAAAGAACGAGAACTGAAGGGCACCATCCAACTCCTTAGATGAGCAAGCAGAAATCGGTCATCCTTTTTGATGGAGTCTGCAACCTGTGTAATACTTCGGTAGATTTTGTCCTGAAAAGAGACAAGGAGGACAAATTCCTTGTCGGGGCATTACAAGGCGCGGAAGGGAAAAAATTACTCGAAAGATTCGATGCCAATCCAAAATATCTGGATTCTATCGTATTGATCGAAGATGGAAAGATCTTTTTTCGCAGTACGGCGGCGCTTCGGATCGCTAGAAAGCTTCCCGGACTATGGCCTTTGCTATATGGACTGATCGCGCTGCCCCCATTTATCCGGGATGGCATTTACGACTGGATCGGGAAAAACCGTTATCGTTGGTATGGAAAAAAGGAAACATGCCGCCTTCCCACTCCGGAGGAAAAAGCAAAGTTCATCTGACAGTCTGCGGACCAGTCTGGGTTTTGACGGCCAAGTCCAAAAAAGAAAAGGCCTATATTTGTCCCTCCAATCAAAAAACAACGGATGAAATCGAGCAGGTCGCGGGTGACTCATCAAGGGGTCAACCTTCAAAATGCTAGATAACATACGGCCGATTAGATCAAACCACAATTCCATGAAAGCATTTGTTTTTCCGGGCCAAGGCGCCCAATTTCCCGGAATGGGAAAATCCCTCTATGAAACCAACCCAACCGCAAAGGCTTTTTTTGAGCAGGCCAACGAGGTATTGGGATTTCGGATCACCGACATCATGTTTGAGGGAACGGACGAGGAACTGAAGCAGACCAAAGTCACCCAGCCCGCCATCTTTCTCCACTCTGTGATCTTGGCAAAGACCACTCCGGAATTTATCCCAGACATGGTGGCAGGACACTCTTTGGGTGAATTCTCCGCTTTGGTAGCCAATGGTACTTTGGGATTTGAAGATGGTCTGAAGCTAGTCTATCAGCGAGCCATAGCCATGCAGGAGGCTTGCGAGATCAATCCGTCCACGATGGCGGCAATCCTTGGGCTCGCCGACGAGAAAGTCGAAGAAATATGCGCCAGCATCACCGACGAAATCGTCGTTCCAGCCAACTACAATTGCCCTGGCCAATTGGTCATTTCCGGCACCATGAAAGGAATCGAGATCGCCTGCGAAAAGATGAAAGCGGCTGGAGCAAAACGTGCCCTCCCTCTGCCAGTAGGCGGAGCGTTCCACTCTCCGCTCATGGAGCCCGCACGAGAAAAACTGCAGAAAGCAATCGAAGAAACCGAATTTCGGGCTCCGGGCTGCAAAATCTACCAAAACGTCAATACCGTGGCCACGCTCAATGTCAATGACATCAAGGCCAATCTCATCGCCCAGCTGACCGCTCCGGTCAAATGGACCCAATCAGTACAAAATATGGTCAAAGACGGTGCAACACAATTCATAGAGTGTGGGCCGGGCAAGGTCCTACAGGGACTGGTCAAAAAGATCCACGCTGAGGCGGAAGTTTCTGGCCTATAAACACCAAGTCCCGCCCAATCGGCGGGATTTTTTTTAGCCAAAAGCTTCCAAGTTTTTGAATGTTGGAAGGTCTTATCTACCCCTTCTGCAGCAGGTACTTCCACGCCAAGTCCACCTGCCCTTTTTCCAACTCCTCCTTCGCCCGGAGATGCAGGTGGTCGATCCAGGAATCCCGGTCATTGACAAACCTCCTTCGCATTTCCTGAATTTCCTCCGACTGCGAAAAATCCGCCAATTCTGCATCTGAAGGCAGCTTCATGACGTTCCCCAGCCGACCAAGATTGTTCCCGGTGAGGATTGGACTGTTTCTGATTTGCTCTGGGATCTGGTCCACGCCTATTCCGAGATTGGTCAGCGGCTTCGGAATTTGAAAAAGTGAATCCGGCGTGATCCTAGAATACCAGCTCCCCCCAAGTCTGGCGACAGGATCGAGTTTATGGGGATCAATGACGCCTTTTTCATCCAAGATCTTCTCGTCTAGATGGATCGCGATGACCTCGCAGATCACGAGATTTCCCGCACCGCCGCCAATCCCCAGGGGCTTTATTTCCAAGACCTTGCACTCCATCGCCACTGCCGCTTCCTTGACTCGAAGTGGCGCTACCAAGTCGGACTTGAGGGCCGTGAGCCCAGACTTTTCAAACTCGTTGACACCTCTTGGGTACTCGGTACTGGCAAGCGACATCTGCTCGACCCGCTCGTAGCCCACGATGTGGATCACCACTTCGGGTACTTCGCCCACATTTTCTAAGGTATGCTTCACCGAGTTGTCCCTGACCCTTCTGGATGGGGAAAAAATAAGGATCGGTGGATTTGCGCTGAACATGTTGAAAAAACTAAAAGGGCTCAGGTTTGGATTGCCGTCCCTATCCACGGTACTGGCAAAAGCGATGGGCCTGGGTGTAACCGCCCCTTGTAAAATCGTCTGTACCTCCACCGGGCTCAGGTCTTTCGGATAAAAGGTTTTCATCTGTCTGTAATTGTTCCTTAATTGTCAGATGGAATCTTGCACGTCACCTGATCATTCCCTTGCGTGAAGTTCCCTGTCGTGCTCGATTTCATTTGGTCAAAATAGCATGCAACTTTAAAGTTAAAAGTCTTTTTCACCAATTATTCTAGATTTTATGAATCTCAAAACCCTGTTGACGCTTCTCTTCCCATTTGCTTTGGCACAAGTCCAGGCCCAAAATCATCAGTTTGCCACCTTCAATATCCGCTGGGACAATCCAGGTGATGCGGGAAACCTCTGGGAAGACCGGGCTTCTAAGGTGATTCACCTGATACAATTCCACAAAATCGGACTGGTCGGAACTCAGGAAGGGCTCCATCACCAAATCGAGGAATTGAGCAAAGGGTTGGGCTATGAGTATTTGGGAGTGGGCAGGGACGATGGGGCACAAAAAGGCGAGTACACGGCAATCTTGTATGATCCCAAGCTTTACAAAATGGAGGACTCGGGCACCTTTTGGCTCTCTCCAACCCCGGAAAAACCCAGCAAGGGATGGGATGCTTCCCTGAACAGAATCTGTTCTTGGGGCCAATTCAAGGACAAAGACGGCAAGCGTTTTTATGTATTCAATATCCACTATGATCACATAGGACAGCAAGCACGGGAGGAAAGCAGCAAACTAGTGGCAACCAAGGCAAAGGAAATCAACAAGGGGAATTTCCCTGCGATCTGGATGGGGGACTTCAACGTCACTCCAGACAATCCCGCCTACCAGACCATTACCTCCAACCCGGCTTGGAAGGACGCCCGCCTCATCTCCAAAATCCCCGCTTATGGGCCGGCGGGTACGTTTACAGCTTTCGACTGGGAGAAAATGCCGGATGGCATCATAGATCACATCTTTGTCAGTGGCAAGATCGAAGTCCTCCGACATGGCATTCTGACTGATAACTATGGGAAAAAATATCCCTCCGACCACTTTCCTGTGATGGTCGAGTTAAAGTTTTAAACCCTTACACCAGCTCCAAATGAGTTCAACCCGGGATTTATTGCTAAGCATGCTCGAGCAAAACAAGCTCACCTGTTCGTTTGCCCTAGATCGGGTGTCAAGCGAAAATTCAACTTGGCGACTCAATCCTCAAACAGCCAGCATCGGTTTTATCTATCGGCACATCGGCGAAACCATGAACCTTTTTGGCTACTTCTTTGGTATCCCGCCAAAAGTCCCAAATACGACCATGGGGCAAACGGATAAAGGGCAGCGCTTCGACTTAGAGGAAAGTCACCGATACCTTTCCATCGGATTTGAGATGCTGGAAAACCTCATCAGAAAAACTCCGGATTCAGCCTGGGCTGAGCAGGTAGAAACTCCATTTTTTGGCACAGTCTCGAAAATCAGGCTGTTTTCCCACATTCTTTACCACAATGCACACCATGCGGGCCAGATTGCTTTGACCCTTTCTAAAGGAAAATAAACGACAAAGGCCAGCTTTTCAGCTGGCCTTTTCTAGTTTTTCCCCTTTCCGGATTACTCCGCTAAAGCAGCAACACCCGGCAGGACCTTTCCTTCCATATGTTCGAGCAAAGCACCTCCGCCGGTGGAGACATAAGACACTTGGTCGGAGTAGCCAAACTTGTTGACCGCGGCGGCTGAATCACCCCCACCGATCAGGGAATATGCCCCAGCCTTGGTCGCCTGTGCCACATATTCCGCCACAGCTTTGGTCCCCTTGTCAAATGAATCCATCTCAAACACCCCCATCGGTCCGTTCCAAAGGATGGTCTTAGACTCCAAAATCACCTTCCCAAAGAGCTCGCGAGACTCGGGTCCGATATCCAGACCCATCCAGTTGTCGGGAATCTCGCCTCTTTTGGCTATGTTTTGATTGGCATCGTTGGAAAACGCGTCTGCGATCACCGTATCCACGGGAAGAATGAGGTTCACTCCTTTCGCTTTGGCCTTTTCCATGAGCTCTAGTACAAAATCAAGCTTGTCCGCTTCCAAAAGCGAGGTGCCTATAGATCCACCCTGTGCCTTGGCAAAGGTATAGGACATGCCACCGCCAATGATCAGGTTGTCCACCTTCTCAAGCAGTCGCTCTATGATCAGGATTTTGTCGGCGATTTTCGCTCCGCCCATGATTGCAGTATAGGGACGCTCAGGATTGCCGAGAACTTTGTCAGCGTTGGTCAGCTCGGATTCCATGAGGTATCCAGCGACTTTGTCTTTGAAAAACTGCGCAATCACTGCCGTGGATGCGTGGGCACGGTGAGCGGTACCAAAGGCGTCGTTGACATAGATGTCGCCGAGCTTGGCTAGCTTTCCAGCAAAGTCCACATCACCTTTTTCTTCTTCCTTGTAAAACCTCAGGTTTTCCAGCAAGAGCACTTCGCCAGCGCCCAATCCAGACGCCAATTCTGCCGCTTCTGTACCGATGCAGTCAGCCGCAAATTTGATTTTGGTCCCAAGTGCAGCTTCTACTGCCGGGATGATATGTTTTAGGGAATATTTGTCCTCAGGGCCTCCTTTCGGACGGCCAAGGTGCGACATCAGGATGGCAGAACCGCCTTCGCCGAGAATTTTCTTGATCGTAGGGACGGCTGCTTGGATACGGGTATCATCAGTGACATTGAAATTCTCATCCAAAGGCACGTTGAAATCCACTCGGATCAGGGCCTTTTTGCCTGCAAAATTCAGGCTATCCACATTTTTCACGGTTGAACTCATAGAAATGGTTTAATAGATTTTGATTGGCTTCTGTTAAAAAGAGCCTCAAGTTAACCTTTGAGATTGGAAAATTGAAAGATTTTAAAATTGGAAGATTCAGATGACCCGATAGCTACTCGCAAATCAAAAACGTAGCTTAACGTTTTGAAACTTCGACTCCGCTCAGCCTGAACCGCTCCACGCATAAATCGCAAATCAAAAATCCAGAATCACTTCGCAGCTGCTCTTCGCAATCGATCGTTGATGGCCTTGCCCAAACCGATCTCGGGCATTAGTTCCGCCAAGATCACGGTGGCAGGACTTTCGTCCAGCTGACGCATGGCTGCAAAGAGATTCTTCGCGGCTTCATGGAGGTTTCTGTCGGGGCTGAGCGCGATTTGTCTGTCTCTCTCTAATCCGTCAAAAGTCTCGGAAAAGCTTAACACCGCAAAGTCAAGACCTTTGGCTTTCTTCCCTTCGATCATTTGCTTCAGATCTCCCAATACAAAGGGCTTTCGTGGCGCATAATGGCTCTCCAATTGACCAGGAGCGGCAGGGTTGCTGGAGCTGTGGTCTTTGATCCGAACGGGTCCAACAAGCCTCTCTATTTCCGAAATCTCAAGGCCTCCGAGGCGATACACCACGACTTCGCCATCTTCCAAGCCCACGATTGTACTTTCCAATCCCACCGTACACGGCCCACCATCCAAGATGTAGGGAATCTTTTCACCGAGCTGATCCTCTACATGGGAAGGACGGGTCGGGCTGATGTACCCAAAAGGATTTGCACTGGGCGCGGCCAGAGGAAATGGAAGTGCCTCGAGCAAAGCCAAGGTGAGCAGGTGATTGGGCACGCGTACCGCCACACGATCTAGCCCAGAAGTCACGAGATCGGGGACAATTTCCTTTCTAGGCAGCAACAAAGTCAAAGGCCCAGGCCAAAAATGCCCCGCCAAAGTTTTCAAAGCCTCAGGAAAGGAAGTAATAAAGTCCGCAACCTTGTCCGTCGACGAAGTATGAAGAATCAATGGGTCAAAGCCCGGGCGGTTTTTGGTCTCAAAAATCAAGGCAACCGCCTCTGGATCGAGCGCATTTCCGGCAAGCCCATAGACTGTCTCGGTAGGAATTCCCACGAGTTCTCCTTTTTCCAAGAAGGTTTTTGCCGATGAGATGTCTTTGCCGATCAGCGCCATCTTAGTTTTCGCAGAAATCCTTGATCCAAGTTTCCGCCTCCGAATAGCCTAGAGACAAGGCCATTTTCAGGTCTGCGCAACCTTCGCCCTTTTGCCCCAAAGCACTCATCCGCGTCACGCCAAGCAGATAGTAGGCCTCGGCGTTTTTGGGATCGAGATTCACCGTATTGGTTAATGACTCCATTCCGTGCATGGGGTCATTCATGCCGAGTTCGGCTTTCGCCTTGCGAAAATGAGCCTCCGCTTGATTGGGTGTAGCTTGTAGCACGGTCTGAAAATCCAGCAACGCATCCTCATACTCTTCCATGTTCAGTAGCGCCGTGCCACGGTTAAAAAAGATATCGGATTGGGAGGGATCAAGTGCTGTCGCCATATTGAAGTCAGCCAATGCCTCCTTATATTTTTCCTGCTCCATCTTAGCATTGCCCCTGTTAAACCAAGGCTTATAGCTCGAGGAGTCCGCGAGAATGGCCGCATCGAAGGCCGGAATAGCCTCTTCTATTTTTCCCTGCTGAAAAAGCGCCACGCCTTTGGCATTGAGTGCTTGGGTGTTTTCGGGATTTATTTCCAGCAGCTGATCAAAAAGCGCCACAGCTTCAGGCCAAGCCTGAGCATCCATTTTTCCAATTCCTGCCTTCAGCAATTCTTCCTCATTTGGCATGCATGCGAATAGACTCGCCGCCAGCAAACCCAAGATCCAAAGTTTTTTCATGTGTTTAAGATCGTTTTTTCGGCCACATGGAATCTCGCATGGTAGAGGCCTATTCTTCCGCATGGCATTCCCGTAGTGTCGATTTCACGGGGTAAATTTTCGGCAAAGATAGGGAATTTACGGCTTAGCCCGCAGCCAACTTCAATCTGTACTCCTCAGGTACCGGCACCGGCTTCATCGTCTTCATGTCAACGGCGACCATCACACAGCGGCACTTGGCATATGCATGTTCAACTCCATTTTTGTCTTGCCCCACCAAAATCTGCTCCAGGTCAAAAGAGGAATTGCCGATCCGGCTGCACTTCACAAATACCTGAACCCGGTCCTCCAAGTGTATGGGGCGAAGGTAGTCTATCTCTATCCTGCCCACCACAGTGCCGACGGCCATCACATCCCAGTCGCAGACTTCGTATAGGAACACCGCCCTACCATGCTCGAAATAGTTGAAGTACACTCCGTTGTTGACATGCAGGTAACCGTCGATGTCTGAAAATCTAATCTGTATAGGAGTGGAAAAGGGAAAGGCGTTTTTTAAATCCGCTGGATTCAGGCTTGTTTTCAAAGGAGTATTTCTGATTTGCTGGTCTTCTCGAGCATCCTAAGGATAGATGGGTTGTATCCGATCATATCGACGACAGAATCAAAAGCGATCCATGCCAGAGAGATGCTCTCGTCGCTCATCTGAAGGGGTTCGTTGATGTCAGCCTCCAGCAAGTATCTCACGTCAAAATGAAAGTGCTGAGGCACATGTGGCCGCTCGGGAATGATATGTTTGTCGATATCGAATATGGTCAGATCGACCAAGCGCAAAGAGGTGAGACCGCTCTCTTCGCTCGCTTCCTGCAAGGCCACCTCCATGAGGTTTTCATTGCCATCGGCATGTCCTCCAAGCTGTAGCCATCTCCCCAGCTTACGGTGCAGCGTCAGGAGAGTATGGGTCCGCTCATGGTTGACGATCCAGGAAGATGCGGTAAAGTGTCCCTCTAGCCGCTCCCGCTTGTAGGCAAGAGGATCAGCGGTGAGCTCCGCAAAATCAGCGATAAATGCCGCTTCCTCCTCGTAGGGAGTCCGGTATTTTCCGAGTTGGTTTCTAAGCTTGATTCTATCCATCTGAATGTTTTTCAAAGATTCGATCCATCAACTGGTCGAATGGTTTGGCATCTTGGTATAGACGATCGGAATATACCGTCGCCAGCAATTTGATAAAACTGGGCTTATTGTCAACACTCACTTTCTCCAACGCCACATTTCCGTATAGCTGAGAAATCAACTCTCCTTCGGCCGGAAGTTGAAGGGGAGGTTTAAAATAAAATTTCTCGCTCACCTTCACCTGGTCGTTGATTTCTTCGAATTTCCGATCCAAGCTCACCTGCTCATAACCCAAAGCTAGAATCCTTTGGCTAAAAGCCAAAAAAAGCCGGGAAAATGATTTTTGGTCAAAGGGCGGCTGATACGCGACCGCAAACCCGTTGGCATAGGGAGAATCAAATACATGAACCTGGGGATTGTCATTGATGCCCGTCCGCTTGAAATGGTAGTTTTTATAAACCAAAGCGAAAAAAAACTCGCAGTTTTCGGATCCCATCCAATCCACTAGGTCATTTCGTTCAGATTCCTTGATCACAAAGTTCTCCCTGACCTTCATCGGAGCCTTTTCCGGAGATCCAAAGATGTTCTTCAAGAAATCGTCAAAGAAGTTACCCATTGGATAGTGTCAAAATGCCGTCGCTGGAAGATTTGATGATCTGATTCTCTTCTATTAACCGGCGAAGCAAGGTGAGATTAGCGTTGGATCTTGGCTTTTTGAGTGTCGAAAACAAGTCCTGCTCTGTTAACCCATCTGATTCGGCCAAAGTTTCCAGAATCTTTTGCTTCAGCCGATCCTCTTGGCTTTGGGGAGCCAGTTTTTTCTTGGCTTCTATACAGACATCGCAAATTCCGCATACCTCATCGGTCTTTTCCCCAAAGTATTCCTGGATAAACTGCGTGCGGCAGAGTTTAGACTGGCTGGTATAGGCAACCATGCTCTTTGCATTTTCGAGGGTTAGTTTCTTGCGAGCCGCAATCCGGGGAAGATTGAAGGGTAGTTTGCCAGCATCATATCGAGGAGTCAGGAATGTCAGCTGGGGCTTGTCTTTGCGCTGATCGTAGTCCATCACCTCCAGCTTCTGCAAATCGAGGAGAGCCTTTACCAGCTCAGATTCTTTCATCGAAAGGGACTTGGCAAGCTTGCCCTCCTGGATTCGGATAAACTCCGAGAAAAGATTGCCTCCATAGGTCCGCAATAGCATCTTGACCACGGGATCGAGCTTGGCGTAAGCGATCTGCACTTCGTAAAGTCTGCTGGGATCAACTTGGAAGTGCACCCGGGACGGGGAAAAAAAGCTCTCGTTGACCTCGACAAATCCCTCTTCCGCCAATACCTTGAGCGCATAGAACGTATCCAAGACCTGCAGTCCATAGGTCTGGCAAAAATCCGAAATGTCAAAGTCAAAGCTGCTCAGCATGTTACTTCCGACAGCCAGTTGATAGTAGTTTGCTAGGCATTGGTAGACTCTCTTCAGATAGTCCAACGGCGGGTAGACCAGCTCGGCCCTTGTACTGAGCTGCTCAAAATCCTGCTCATTGGCGAGAAGAACTGCAAACGCTTTTCTTCCGTCCCGACCAGCCCGGCCTGCCTCCTGATAGTAGTTTTCAAGGTTTTCGGGGAGATCGCTGTGGATCACCACCCGTACATCCGGCTTGTCGATTCCCATTCCAAACGCATTGGTGCTGACCATCACCCGCACGCGATCGGACTTCCAAGCCTCCTGTCGATCAGCGCGGTCGGCATTTGACAAACCCGCATGGTAGGCAGCGGCGGAGATCCCCAGTTGCGAGAGCGCCTTGGCGATCTGCTGGGTAGCCTGCCGGTTTCTCACGTACCAAATGGCCGTGCCGGGAATGCTGTTGAGAATCTCGATGCCTTTTTCAAGTTTATTCTCCACCAAGCGTACGCTGTAGCTCAGGTTTTTTCGGGCAAAGCTCTGGTGAAATTCCCGATGGGCTTTCATCTCGAGCTTTGCAATGATATCGGCACATACTTTCGGCGTAGCTGAGGCGGTGAGTGCCAATACACTTACTCGGGGATGAAAAGGCCGGATAGCGGCAATCTCCAGATAGGGCGGTCGGAAATCATAACCCCATTGCGAGATGCAATGCGCCTCATCTACCGCGATCAGGTTAATGTTCATCTGCCGAAACCGCTCGATGAAGAGCTCCTGCTTGAGCCGCTCCGGAGAAACGTAGAGGAATTTGAAATCCCCGTAGATGCAATTGTCCAGAGTCGTGTCTATCTCTCGATAGCTCATGCCCGAATAGATGGCCGCCGCCTTTACCCCCTTGGCTTTGAGATTGTCCACCTGGTCTTTCATCAACGCGATGAGCGGGGACACGACCAGACAGATCCCCTCCTTCGCCAAACCAGGGATTTGGTAGCAAAGGCTTTTACCACCGCCTGTAGGCAAAAGCGCCAATGTGTCTTTTCCCTCCATGACGGAGTCTATGACTTGCTTCTGGACGGGACGAAAATCCTCCAGTCCAAAAACTTCACTCAGAATATAGTGGAGATGATTTTCCAATTTACCAGTCGGGCTTGGTTTTGGACAAAAAAGCCGCCACACCCTTCACGCAATCCGCGTGGCTCCGTGTCTTTGCGTTAGCATCGGCTGCCAAATTCAAAGCCTCTTCGCGAGCTTTTTTGCCCAGGCTTCGGAGCAGGCGCTTGGTCTCCTGCATGGAAAAAGAAGAATTCCCCTCCACCAGTCTCATGGCAAATTCGCGAACGCTTTCCTGAAGGGCTTCATACGCCACCACTTCTGTGACCAGCCCAAGTCCCAAAGCTTTGGCAGCCGAAATCACTTCCGCGGAAAGCAGTAGCTCCGTGGCTCTGGCTTGGCTTAGCTGCTCGGCCAGAAAAACGGACACCAAAGCGGGGACAAAACCAATCTTTGCCTCCGTATAGCCAAATTTGGCTTCGGGCACAGCAAATGCAAAATCACAGACCGTTACCAAGCCGCAGCCTCCAGCCAAGGCATGACCCTGCACTTGGGCGATCACCGGCTTTGGAAATTCATAAATCTGCGAGAAAAGCGCCTTCAATCGATGACTGTCCTCCAAATTCTCCTCGAGTGAATTTTGCTGCAATCTCTCCAAATAGGCCAGGTCCGCCCCAGCACAAAAGGCCTTGCCTTCAGCCCTCACGACCACGACCTTCACCTCGCCGTTGCGCTCAAATTCCGAAAATGTCTTCGCCAATTCTTCGATCATTTCCGGATTTAAAGCATTGCGCTTGTCCGGGCGGTTTAGGGTGACAAATCCGATTCGTTTCTCTATTTGCGTGAGGACGGGAGTCTGCATGGGGTCTTTTTGCTACGAAAGGATAAATTACAGGGAGAAAAACCTAACGCCAAGCAAGCCGTCAGAAAACTACCCGAAAAGCGCCATTGTTTGCTATAAGGGAGTCTATGGGAAGCGGCTCACAAGATCCATCTGGCAAAACCCGCTCGATTAGCAGTGGCCTTCTCCCACCCCAGAGAAACTTGTTTCTGCCCGCCTCAAACTGGTAGCCAAACAGGGGAAAGGAAAGCACCTTGCCTTCCCGCACAGCCAGTGCAGACTCGGGAAGCTGTGGACGATGCGCCGCAATCCGATTGGGATCGATGGAAAAGCTGATCTGTTCGGGCGGCAAATTTTCGTTCCAGGAGAAGTGCTGCCCGCCGGCCCTGAAGTCCAACAGGACACCTTTTTCCCCTGAAAATACCAGCAGCTCAGCCGGTGGGCGCGACACTTCCCGCATCAAGCGATCTCCGGACCACAGCAGAAAGAGCACAAGCGCAAGATAGATCAAACTCTTTCTATCGCCCCATTCCCAGTTTGCCCACACAAACAACAACACCCATATCAGCAGCATCCCCCAAAAAGTAATCGTCAGGCGCTCGAGATTGCCACCAGGCAAATCCTGGACGACCCGTGTGAACCAGTTTTGAAGCCAGATCAGTCCACTCACCGACAGCCCCAGCACCTTTCCCAGCCAAGGGACCCAACTGAGTGCAAGCATCACGATCCCTGCATTCATCACCACAAAAGAGAGCGGAATGATGACCAGATTGGCGATCAGGAAGTAGCTCGGAAAAATATGGAAGTAGAGAATTGATAGTGGAAAGGTCGCCAATTGGGCGGCCAAGCTCACCGCAGTGATCTGCCAAAAATATTCCAAGATCCTATTGGGCGGCAGCCACCATTTCAAAATAATGGGCTGCAGGAGCAAAATCCCAGCTACGGCTAGGTAGGAAAGTTGGAATCCCACTTCGAAAATGACTGCCGGATCCATTGAAATAATGATCAGGGCCGAGAAAGCGAGAATATTCCAGGAAGAGGGCTTTCGTTCCCTCATTTGCCCAGCTGTCAAAAGCGAAAACATGGTCGCAGCCCGGACCACCGAGGGCGAAAAACCCGTCAAAACCGCGTAGAGCCAGATCAAAAGAATCACTAAAATCAGATATAGCTTCCTGCTTCTGGCCTTTGTACGGATGCCCTTTAGAGGGAAAAGTAGAATCGCATAGATAATCCCGACATGCAATCCCGATACCGCCAAGATATGCATCGTCCCCGTCTTGGCATAGGCTTCGCGTATCTCCCGATCCAGCGTTTCCTTTTGGCCCAGTAGCAAAGCAACGGCGATCTGTCTCGATTCAGGATTGGGCACGAGCTCATCGATCACTGCCGCCAGCTGCTTCCTAGTCCGCTGCAACCAAAAACGAGGCGCTCCCTGCGCTGTAGAGTCCACTATCCGAAAATCATTTCCAATAAAGTGTCGGAAATGGATGTCTTTTCTGGCAAGGAAGCTGCTGTAGTCAAATTCGTTGGGAAAAAGCGGTGGGGGAATGGGCTCTGGGCACTTTTTCACCAAAATCACCTGGCCAGGGATCAGGGGATCGGCACCTCGGTGATAGACCAACACTTTTCCTTTGGAAGAAATCCAGCCCGTGCTATCCTTGATCTGTATCACTTCCACTAGATTTTCCAGAGAGTTTGGCTTGGGGACATCGTATTTTTCAACTCTGGCAAGATAGAAGTCACACTCGCCCAATTTTATATCCACAGACTCCCCCCTCCGAATTTTCTGGTTTTCAGAAAGCAACACTCCCAAGAGAAATAGCATCCCATAGGCCAATGCGGCCGGAACCAGTTTTGACACCTTCCTTTTCGCAAAGATCAAATAGGCATAAAGTACCCAAAAAATCCCGATCAAGCTTGCCAAGGGTGCCACCGGAATCAAGGGACTGTCTTGGGAGAGCAGGACGCCCAAAACCAGGAACGGCAGATACCTCAAAAATGGAAAATCGGCAAATCTCATCGCTAAAAAATTAAAAACTTAAGTTAGAAAAATCTGTGCAAAAAAAAGAGCCCCGAAGGGCTCTTGCGTTATCTTTCACAGAAAGTTAAAATCTATAACCCAAGCTAAATCCCGCATTGGGTTCAATGGCGGTGAACTTGTCGGATACCACCTCACTGAAATTGCGGGCAACACTCGCATAGGGTCCGAAAGCAAAGTGCTCGGAAACTTCCCATTTGTACCCAAATCCAGCCCCCAGAATAAATGCCGTCATATCGGTAGTGGAGACAGCACCTGGAGATGGATCCTCAAAATCCCCAAATCTGAATTTCAGAAATGGATAGACGTAAAATCTCCCATTGGGATTATTTCCAAAGTAGAAATTCATCCCGGACTGAATTGAATTGGTTTTGTAGTTTTTGCCATCTTTCTGGGAATTGTAGCCGAAGCGGTCGTTGATGTGAAGCTGGAAATCCAAGGAGTGGCTATCGCTCAGAAATCGCTCATAGCCCACTTCAAATGAACCCAAGACGATGAGGTTTAGAAAGTTCAGTTTGATTTCATTGTCAAAGGCGCCGATGTTTGGATTATTGGTTCCTGAAGAAGAAATGACCTGCTGACTGAATGCTGAAAGGGCAAGTCCTACAACAAAAAAAGCGGAAAGGATATGTTTTCTCATAGTTGGATTAGTTGAATGGCTGGCTTACGGCAAGGATTAAGCCAACTCCATCTTGTAGTGCTTGATGTTGCACTCTTCGAACATTTCACCGACTTTCTCAAAGCCGAATTTGGAATAAAGCGGCACAGCCGTCAATTGGGCATGAAGGTATTTGACCTTCCCTTCGGCATCGGGAGTTGAATTCACGTCCTCCAAAACCGCGGCAACCAGCGCCTGGCCCACACCTTTCCCACGTGCATCTTTCAATACCGCAAACCGCTCCATCTTCACTCCGTTTTTGGTAAACCTCCAACGTGCCGTGCCCACCGGCCTACCCTCCAAACGCGCAAGAAAATGCGTCGAAGTATCCTCGAACTCATCGTATTCCTCAGCGCGATCCACCTCCTGCTCCACGACAAACACCATCTCGCGAATTGCGAAAACCTCTTCGAGAGTCTTTTTATCCGTTACCTTTTCTACTGTTGGCTTCATAGCGCTGCTGATCTCTATCTTCTTGGTCTTTTTCGTAGGCTTCGATGATCGCCTTGACCAGCTTATGCCTGATGACATCTTTGCCGCTGAGGCTGACCACCCCGATTCCTTTTACATTTTTGAGGATTTTGAGTGCTTCTGCCAAGCCTGATTTTTGCCTGACCGGCAGATCCACCTGAGTTTGGTCTCCGGTAATGATCACCTTGGAGTTAGGGCCCATCCGGGTGAGAAACATCTTGATTTGCTCGCTGGTGGTATTCTGTGCCTCGTCCAGAAGCACAAAAGCATCATGCAGCGTACGCCCTCTCATGTAGGCCAATGGCGCTATCTCGATCACCCTCGTCTCCTGATAATATTTGAGCTTCTCTGGCGGTACCATGTCCTGTAGCGCATCGTAGATAGGACGGAGGTATGGATCGAGTTTTTCTTGCAAGTCTCCAGGTAGAAAGCCGAGATTTTCTCCTGCTTCCACTGCAGGCCGGGTGATGATGATGCGTTTGACTTCCCGGTTTTTCAAAGCGCGCACTGCAAGGGCGACCGCTATGTAAGTTTTGCCTGTACCAGCAGGCCCGAGCGCAAAAACAAGGTCATTGCTCATGGCTGCCTCGACGAGCTTACGCTGATTGGCTGACTTGGGCTTGATGACCAGACCCTTGTTACCAAAGACGATCACCTGGTCGCGACTAGCTTCCTCAAAGGGTATCCCCTCGATGTCGAGGTAGTCTTTGACGTTTTCGGGAGTGAGGTGACCAAAGCGATCGAAGTGCTCCAGCAGGAGATTGATCAGGTCATTGATCCGCAAAATCTCTGGTGCGCCTCCTTGAATGCGGATTTCGTTGCCTCGCGACACGATCTTGCTCTGGGGAAAAGCCTGGGCAATCTGCCGAATATTTTCATTGCCGGCGCCCAAAAATTCCGCCAGAGGCACGTTCTCTAAGGTGATTACTTTTTCGACCAAACTTGTTTTTTGATTTAGGTTAACCTAGAAGGCTAAAGAATAAAATTTCTATTTTTGTTCGCCCCCCCTCAAACAAAATTACACAATTTTAATAGACTTGCTTGTATGGCATTGGTGACATTCCTCTCTGACTTTGGGGACAAAGACTACTACGTACCGGCCGTGAAGGCCAAGATGCTCTCGATCAACCCACAGCTGAATATCATCGACATTTCCCACAGCGTTGCTCCATACGATATCGAACATGCGGCTTTCATCCTTCGATCCACCTTCCGGGAATTTCCCAAGGGAACCGTCCATCTCGTCGGCATCAACACCGTAGGCGCCATGACCCACGGCTATATCGGAGTAAAGCTGGAGGAACATATTTTTGTGGGACCAAACAACGGGATCCTCAGCCTGCTGGCAGATCAAGATCCGGGAATCCTCGTGCAGTTCGCTGACATTCATGTAAAGGATACCACTTTTCCAACCCGCGATATTCTAGCCCCAATTGTTGCCAAGGTGGCGAGCGGGGCCGCTATCCATGACTTTGGAGGCCCATTGGCTAATTTCCGCAAACTGATGTCCCGTCAGGCCAAAGCGACCCGAGAGCATATCATCGGACATGTGATCCGCATCGACCGATACGGCAATCTATTGACCAACATCCACAGGGAAGTATTCGAAAAGCTTAACCCCGGGAAATTCAACATCCAGTTTGGGCGCGAATCTGTAAACAAGCTTCAGAACGGATACGATCAAGTGGAGGCCGGAGATCCCTTTGCATTTTTCAACAGCCTCGACATCCTAGAGATCGGCATCAACCATGGAGATGCGGGAAAACTATTGGGACTGAAGCAGGACAGTGTCGTCTACATTCACTTCGGAGGGTAATGCTAGTCAGGATCGTCCGTATGACTTTTAGACCGGATGCGGTCGCTGAGTTTCTGGCGAATTTCGAGACTCACAAAAACTCTATCCGCCATTTTCCGGGCTGCAAGCATCTGGAGCTATGGCAGGATGTTTTAGAAAAAAATATTTTCACCACCTATAGCCACTGGGAAAGCGAGGAAGCACTCGATCAGTATCGTGATTCTGAGCTATTTAAATCCGTCTGGAAAGCTACTAAGACGCTTTTCTCAGCCAAACCCAAAGCTTTCAGCTCAAAAAAAACATTGGAAGTACCTTGAGCAAGTTGGAAGAAAAATAAAATGTTTTCATATTTGCAGCCCGTTCGGCAAGGAACGGAAACACAAGTCTGATCTGATCAGGCGCGTACCATGCCCAGGTGGCGGAATCGGTAGACGCGTTGGTCTCAAACACCAATGAGGTTACACTCGTGCCGGTTCGACTCCGGCCCTGGGTACAGAAAACCCCTTCAGAAGCGATTTTGAAGGGGTTTTTGCTTTTCTTGGCAAACTATTTAAACCTCACCTCCCCAGCCACCAATAGATCAGCACCGTCACCAGACAAAGTGCCAAAGACAGCGGCTTGGCATACTTCCATTCCTGCAGATTGAGTGGCCCTTGGGTGGAGATGACAGGAGACTGTGAAGGATACCTCATACTTACCAGATACATCACAGCCAGATTGAGCAGGAACTCTATGCCCCAAATATGGATAAAGTGGATGTCGACCGCAATCCAAAATGTCGTGACCAGATAAAACACAAAGCCGACCAGCAAACCTGCTTTTGCTCCTGCGGCGGAAACTTTGGGAATGAAAAAACCTGCGATCAATACGGAAGCTATGGGGATAAAAAAGATCCCGTTGAGCTGCTGCATGAGTTGATATAGCCCCTCGGGAGCATTGGCGACCATCGGGGCGATCAGGATGGAGACCACCGCGAGGATCAGTGAGCTCAACTTTCCGACCTTGACTAGCTTGCTGTCTGAGGCGCTAGGCTGGATGATCTTTTTGTAAATATCCAAGCTAAAGATCGTAGATGCAGAATTCAGAACAGAGTTGAATGTACTGAGAACCGCCCCCAAAACCACAGCTGCAAAAAAACCAATCAAGCTCAGAGGAAGCACCTTTTTCACCAAAACAGGATAGATGTAATCCTGGTCCGAGTAGTACTGCTCACCATAGTAGTAGAAGGCAATTACTCCTGGCAAGACGATGATCAAAGGGATGAGGATTTTGAAAATCCCAGTATACAGCAATCCTTTCTGCGCTTCTGCCATATTCTTGGCACCCAAGGCACGCTGGATAATGGTCTGGTTCATACCCCAGAAATACAGCTGGTTGATCATCAAACCGGTGAAAAGTGTACTGAACGGAAGGGCGGAATCCTCTGCACCGATGACGTTGAACTTGTCCGGAATGGCCTCATAGACCTTGCCCATACCAGCCGCCACATCACCCGATCCTATATCCCAAAGAGCAAAAATCGGCACCAGCAAGCCTCCAATCATCAGCCCAACAGCATTGATCATATCGGAGTAGGCCACCGCCTTCAAGCCTCCGAGGATGGCATAGACCGAACCGATGACTCCTATGGTAATGACAGTGAGCCAAATCCCCTGCGTCTTGGTGATATGAAATACCTCGGAAACATCGAAGATGCTCTCCAGATTGATCGCTCCTGTGTAGAGTACGATGGGCAGCAGCGTGAATACGAAGGAAAGCATCAAGAGCAGAGACACTATGGTCTTGGTGGTATCGTCGTAGCGGATCGCCAAGTATTGGGGGATGGTCGCGAGTCCCAGCCTCAGATAGATCGGCAAAAAGTATAGCGCGGCGATCACCAAAGCAATAGCCGAAGTCACCTCCCAGGCTATGATGATCATGCCGTTTTTGTAAGCGGACCCGTTCATCCCGATCAGATGCTCTGTGGAGATATTGGTCAGCAGCATAGATCCGGCGATCACCCCTCCTGTCAGACTCCTGCCTCCCAGGAAGTAGCCATCACGGGATCGGAGATTTTCTTTTCTCAGTTTGTACCAGGAAAACAAAGCAACAAATAGCGTGAATCCCACAAAGGAAATGGCGGTAAGCATGAAATGTATTTGGGTTTGTAAGAAATAAAAAAGAAAGGGGATAGCTGCCTATCCCCCCTGGGTCGGTGGCTCTTAAAATCTCAGCGTCGCCGGAAGATATTTGGCCACAAGATCCTCGTAGTAAGGCTTCAAGGCCTTCGCATCCGGTGGTACGGGAACTTTAGAATAAAGATCGTACGGATTGAACTTGTCCACCCACTTGAACATCTCCCGGTCATGGTCACTGAGGAGATGGTCGTAGGCATTTTCCCGATGCTGAGCATAGAAAGAATGGTAGCGGATCATGTAAAGCGCTGGCTCAGGCATGTAATTCTTCACCATTTGATAGAGGTATTCGTCATGCCCCCAAGACATCTTCACCTGATCCAGCCCGCAGTGATGAGAGTACACCCCGTATTTGGTATTGTACCGACCGTCTTCGGTATCGGGATTCAGATTGAAAAATTCGGGATAGACAATGCGATCTGAATACTGACATCCTACCGGAAAAGTATCTCCTACGACCGCCCATTGCGGTTCGCCAAATAGGCAAAGTACTTTCCCCAAATCATGGATAAAGCCAGTCAACACAAACCAATCGGGATGACCATCCGCACGGATCGCCTCGGAGGTTTGCAGCAAGTGCTGTAATTGATCGAGATTGGTGTCGGGATCAGAATCGTCCACCAAGGTATTGAGGAAGCTGACCGCATCCCAGAAGGGCATTTCCTTTTTCTCAAACTTTAAAAACTCGCCTTCCTTTTCTTTCACAAAATCATAGGTCTGGTAAGTATGGTTGAGCTTATAAAACTCCCTGACCGTATCCACCCGCTCGGAGTCGTGGTAGTTTCGGTAGTCGTCTTTGGCTTTTGCCTGCTTATCCTTAGGCTCTGGATATCGGGTCAATAGGTCATCTTCCCAATCCTCGATTGATTGAAGAGGAGCCTTTTCGCTTTCTGAGAGTTTGATATTCATATGATCATGATTTTTTTTTAATGGCCATATGGAATCTCGCATGGATTGTAATCATCCCTTACGACGCTTACATCACGCTCGATTTCATGGGTTTATCGATTGTCTAGAAAGATAGAAACAAAAAGCGGTCTATTGCAAGCTGACAATGCCATTATTGAGGCTATTCCACCACCACAAGATCATCCAGAACCAGACATCTTCCGCAACTCCCCAATCTCCGTCTGCATCTTGGCCATCATCCGCATCAGCTGGCGTATATCGGCTTCCTGCTCGGGTATCTCCCGGCTGGTGTAGGCATAAAAAGCCCATATCTCCAGCACTTCCTCCACCGGTACAGTATATGGATCAAAAAGCGGATTGAGAGATTTCAGCAAAATTCTCCCATCCTGCCCTAGAGTCACCAGCTTGAACACAAAATCCTGACCTTCCTTTAAGATAACTACGCAAGGCGTGTCCGGCTTGAGCTCCGTCCAGTCCGCGACATACTGCGCGATCACGTCGCTTCCCTCGGGTATCGGCTCCATCGAGTCTCCTGTCGTTGGAAAAATTCGAAATGTCCCGCTTCCGGGCAGATTGGGCAGGGAGTATTTGGGCAAAGCGGCAATAAACTCCGGGTCATTGTAGCCCGCACGATAGCCTGCCTTGGCCTTAACGGGCACGTATTCCACGTTCTCATTATTGTCCCTGTCCACGCTGATAGCCAGCACACGAAGGTTGCCCCCACGAATGTAGACATCATTTCCCGCCTCCAGCTCCCGCAGCTTCAGCTCCCCCAGCTTTCCCAACTCCACACGGATCAGACTGTCTATACTGATCCCAAAGAGTTCCGATACACTCAAAAGATCATCCATCACAGGAGACTTGGTCTGACCCGACTCAAGCGCATTGACTTTGGACCGGGTTGCACCCAACCTGTCAGCCAGCTCCTGCTGTGTCATCTTGCGTCTCTCTCGGAGAAATCTCAGGTTTTCCGCAAAGAAATTCTTTGACTTTGCCATAGCATTTTGGTATTATTAGAGTCAACATTTTGACATGATTAGTGTCAAATATAGATAAACTGGAGAAAGGATGAAAACATTAGGAGACAAAAATGAATCCATACGCCAGCTCAAAGCCAAGATTATGGAATTGGAAGGCTTCAGTTCCTCCTCAAAACCGCCTTCTGCTCCCCTTGGACTAGGCCCGATCGAATCCTCTTTCCCAGGAGGAAGTTTTCCGTTAGGCACCGTACACGAATTCATCAGCCTTCATCCCGCCGATGCGGCATCCACCAACGGATTCATCTCTGGACTACTGTCATCCATGGTCAGCAAAGGAGGATTTTGCTTATGGATCAGCAATCGGCGCAGCATTTTCCCCCCTGGATTAAAACGCTTCGGAATCGAACCCGACCGAGTGATTTTCATTGATCTGAAAAAGGAAAAAGACGTGCTCTGGGCCATGGAGCTGGGACTCAAATGCAGTACACTTTCCGCCGTGGTGGGCGAGCTGCAGGAGCTCAGTTTTATCGAGTCCCAACGTCTGCAGCTGGCGGTAGAGCAAAGCAAAGTAACCGGGCTGCTACATCGCCACAATCCCAAGCAACAACATGCCTTGGCCTGTACAACTCGATGGAAAATCGTTTCGCTGGGCAGTAATTTGCCGGGAGGAATGCCCGGGGTAGGTTTTGCAACTTGGAACGTCGCCCTACTCAAAGTACGAAATGGCAGACCTGGCGAATGGAAAATGGAATGGAAGGACGGCCGATTCCTGCCGCTCACTCCGCTAGAGTCCCGCAAGCAAATCCACCTTTCCCGAGATCAGCACTATGCCTAAGCGATTCCTTTCCCTTTGGTTTCCATTCCTTCATACCGATCGACTAGCGATCAGAAAGCCAGCTCTTCGGGATCAAGCGTTCGTCTTTGCCTCTCCGCAGCGTGGGAGGATGACGATCACGGCATCCAGCCTCTACGCTGTCAAGCTTGGCATACGTCCCGGCATGGCTGTCGCTGATGCGCGGGCTTTGAAACCTGATCTGTTGATTTTTCCCGAAAAGCCCGGGCGGGGAGAAAAATTGCTCAGGAATTTGGCTGAATGGTGCCTTTGCTACACCCCAGTGGCGGCCATCGACCCTCCCGATGGACTTGTTCTGGAGATTTCGGGCTGTCCACATCTCTGGGGAGGAGAGGAGTCCTACCTCCGAGATCTCACCACTACCCTCCGCAGCAAAGGATACCATAACCGCGCAGCGATAGCCGACACCATTGGCACCGCCTGGGGAATGGCCAGGCACCACAAAACGTCAAGTATCACCGCGAGAGACAAGCAGCGAAACGCCCTACAGACACTTCCCCCGGCAGCTTTGCGGCTTGACGCAGCTACATTGGAAAGAATGGAAAAACTGGGATTTCGCCAGATCGGGCAATTCATCGACATCCCCATACCGACGCTCCGCAAGCGCTTTGGCGAAGGAATTCTTGTCCGATTGGAGCAGGCCTTGGGCACAGGCCATGAGCCTCTGGAGCCGATCACTCCTCAAGAACCCTATTTGGAACGGCTACCTTGCATGGATCCGATTCGTACTGCGCCGGGGATCAAGATTGCACTGGAAGAGCTCTTGAATACTATTTGCAAAAGACTCTCCAAGGAAAAGAAAGGAATGCGAAAAGGGATCTTCCGCGGGCATCGCCTAGACGGCAAAGTCGAAGAAATCTCCATTGGCACCCACCTGCCATCTTACAATCCCAAGCACCTCTTTCGCCTATTTGAGCTCAAAATCCCCAATATCGAACCAGATCTGGGCATTGAACTCTTTGAGATCGAGGCATTGCTGGTAGAGAAAATCAGCGAGACTCAAGAGTCGCTTTGGCAAAAAAACGAAAATGACGTCACTGCCCTATCAGAGCTTCTTGACAAAATGGCCGGCAAGATGGGCCCGAAAACCATCCATCGCTATTTGCCACAGGAACAACACTGGCCGGAACACTCCATCCGTGAGGCCCATTCCCTAGAAGACAAACCGAGTACCGAATGGACAACGGAACGGGCTCGACCACTACACTTGCTCTCTCTTCCTGAGCGGATCGATGTGATGGTACCCTTGCCTGACTATCCTCCTTTGCACTTTCGCTATCGGGGAGAGATCCTCCGCGTGGCAAAGGCAGACGGACCCGAACGCATCGAGCAGGAATGGTGGCAGCAATCCGGCCCCCCACGGGATTACTATGTGATCGAGGATGAACATGGAAAGCGCTACTGGCTATTCCGGCTGGGCCTGTATGGCAAAGAAAATCCGCAATGGTTTATCCATGGTTTTTTCGCTTAGATGGAAAAATCTATCATGAAGTTTCAGAGCAATGGGAGAAAAACTTCTCGCCTAGCGCCTCCGCGAGAAAACTGCTCTCGCAAGGCGGAGAGCCGTAACGAATTAAAAAAACGTCCAGCTTCTGGAGAAGCAAGACAATTGAACTTAAAAATTAAACCCTCCATTTTCTCTCGCCCTCTGTGGTAAAAGTAGAAGCAGTAGAAAAACATCATGGACTACATCGAGCTACAAGTCACGTCCAACTTCACCTTTCTCCGGGGAGGTTCCCATCCTGAGGAGCTGATCGATCAGGCTGTCAAATTGGGCTATCAATGTCTTGCCATTACCGACCGCAACACATTGGCTGGCATCGTCCGGGCGCATGCAGCGGCTCGCGGCAAGGCCATTCGCTTTATCCCAGCTTGTCGCTTGGACCTTCTGGATGGGCCCAGTCTGCTCGCTTATCCAACCGATCAGACGAGCTACAGCCAGCTCTCTGCCCTACTCACTCTGGGTAATCTCCGTGCAGAAAAAGGGGAATGCCATCTTTACAAAAAGGATGTGTTTGAGCATGCCGCAAACAACAAATTCATCGCCTTGCCACCTGAGCTGCTTCAACCGGACTTTTCCTTTCCGGAATACTTTACTTCCGCACTGAAGGAATACCGGGAGACACTTGGAAGCAAGCTTTATTTAGGGGCAAGTTTCTCCTATAGTGGAGCAGACCAGAAGCGGCTTTTTCAGCTTTCCCAACTTTCCTCCAAACTTCACATCCCGATGGTCGCCACCAATGATGTGCACTACCATGCTCCGGAAAGAAGGGAACTCCAAGATGTCCTCACCTGCATACGTGAGAAATGCACCATCCTCAATGCGGGCTTTCGCCTCCACCCCAATGCCGAGCGTCATCTCAAATCCCAACAGGAAATGACTCGTCTATTCAGGGAATATCCCGAAGCTATCGAATGCACACAGGAGATCGCCAATGCCTGCAATTTCTCCCTCGACCAATTGACCTATATCTATCCGGAGGAAATTGTGTCTGAGGGAAGAACGCCGCAAGAGGAGTTGGTTCGCTTAACTTGGGAGGGTGCCAAAGCCCATTTTGGAGAAATCATCCCGGAGAAAATCAGGGAAACAATCACCTACGAACTCGATTTCATGGAGCGTAAAAACTACGCTTCCTACTTTCTCACCGTCTATGACTTTGTCCGCTTTGCCCGTGAAAAAGAAATCCTCTGCCAAGGTCGAGGCTCTGCCGCCAATTCCGTAGTTTGCTATTGTCTCGGCATCACTTCCGTCGACCCTTCCAAGTTCAAACTGCTCTTTGCCCGCTTCATGTCGGATGCCCGGGACGAGCCGCCGGATATTGACGTTGACTTCGAGCACGAGCGCCGGGAGGAAGTGATGCAGTACATCTACGAAAAATACGGGCGAGACCGCGCCGGCATAGTGGCCACCGTCACTCAAGTGCATTGGAAAGGTGCGATCCGGGATGTGGGGAAAGCCATGGGACTGACAGTTGACACCATCGACCGGCTTTCCAAAACCAGCTACGAGCTTACCGAAGACTGGTATCAAGGCGACAAACCTTCACCTGAAGGCTTTGATTCCCGAGACAGCCACCTCCTGAAGGTCTTGGAACTAACAGGGCAATACATCGGCTTTCCCCGACAGCTCGGGCAGCATACCGGGGGCTTTGTCATCACCCAAAACAAACTCTCCGACCTCTGCCCAATCCTCAATGCCCGCATGGAAAACCGCACCTGCATTGAGTGGAACAAAGACGACGTGGATGCGCTCGGATTTCTGAAAGTCGACGTGCTTGCCCTCGGCATGCTGACCTGCATCCGCAAGGGGTTTGACCTCGCCCGTCAACATTATGGACTTGAGCTGACACTGGCCAATATTCCTCAAGAAGATGAGAAGGTCTATGAGATGATCTGTCATGCGGATACCTTGGGCGTATTCCAGATTGAAAGCCGGGCACAGATGTCCATGCTACCCAGACTTCGACCCAATAGCTTCTACGACCTGGTCATCGAAGTAGCCATCGTTCGTCCGGGTCCGATTCAGGGGGACATGGTACATCCCTATCTCAAAAGACGAAATGGAGAAGAGCCAGTCGAATATCCTTCGAGGGAGCTGGAAGAGATTCTAGGCAGAACACTTGGCGTGCCTCTTTTTCAGGAGCAAGCGATGGAAATCGCCATTGTGGCAGCGGGCTTTACACCTGCTGAAGCCGACGGGCTCCGCCGCAGCATGGCTACTTTCAAAGCCAAAGGACTGGTGAGCCAATGGGAGGAAAAACTGGTCAGCGGCATGATGGCCAAAGGCTACACCGAAGACTTTGCCAAGCGGGTATTCCGCCAGTTGGAAGGCTTTGGGAGCTATGGTTTTCCGGAAAGCCACGCTGCCAGCTTTGCCCTGCTGGTGTACATCTCCTCTTGGATTAAATGCTACTATCCCGACATCTTTGCCGCTTCCTTGCTCAACAGTCAACCTATGGGCTTCTACCAGCCAGCACAGATCGTGAGCGATGCTCGCAAGCATGGCGTAGAGGTAAGGCCCATCGACATCAACCATTCCTTTTGGGATAATACCCTGGAGAAAACTTCAGAGAAATGGCATGCGCTACGACTTGGTTTTCGTCAGATCAAAGGTTTTTCCGAAGAAGATGCCCAGCGCCTCTCCGCGGCCAGACTCCAACCTTTCACTCGCATCATTGACTTGGCCAATACCGGGATTTCCCAAGCAGCCATGGAAAAACTTGCGGACGCTGATGCTTTTCGTTCCATGGGATTTGACCGAAGACAAGCGCTTTGGGAAGTTTCGGCACTGCAGGGTCGATTCACTGGAATTTTCGAGGATCAACCCGCAGAAGACCCTACTAAAGCTCAAATTGTCTTGCCCAGCATCTCCCCCATGGAACACGTCATGCGGGACTATTCTTCCACGACTTTGTCTCTGAAAGCCCACCCGGTCAGCTTTGCCCGTCCCCACCTCGACCAGCTCGGCGTCCTCCCGACCGCCAGACTGAAGGACCTTAAAAATGGCTGGTCTGCCAAAGTCTGCGGACTGATCACCGTGCGACAGCGTCCCGGCACTGCCAAAGGGGTACTCTTCGTCACGATCGAGGACGAAACAGGCTTTGCCAATCTGGTGATCTGGGCTAAGACCTTTGAAAAATACCGTAAGGTCATCGTCCAGTCGAAACTATTCATGGTGACCGGCAAAGTCCAGATCGAAGGCGAAGTCATCCATGTCGTAGTGCACACCTGCCACAACCTGACTTCGCTGATGAATCTCGATGCAGAAGCCCGAGACCTAGGCACCGTCCAGCCTCGGGTATCCAAAAAGATGTTGGAAGAAAACTCCAAAAAACAAGTGAAGGCTTTCCAAGGGGAATTGTTTCCTTCGAGGGATTTTAGGTAAAATTCATCCTATGGCATTAAGTTCTTTCTCAGAAACTTCTCAACATATTCAGTACTACTCTCACCACTAGCAAAAAATGTCTCCAATTTATCTCGAAGAGCAGTGTAGTTATTTTTTCTGTTATCTTTTGCTTCTTCTACTATAAGATCAAACTCTTCCTTCTTAATCTCATTTACGTTTCCGAAATAATCCTTAATGGTAAACTTGTAAAACTTCTCAATTGCCAAATCACTATAAGCCACCTCGATTTGATCCGCAAACTGAACCCAGAAAAGCTCCAATTTTTCATTTTCACTCAGGGAAAAGCAAGAAACCCACTTCGTCATACCTGCTTGACCAGAATTAAACCTCACCATAACATTTACAGCCACATTCTTAGCTCCGTTTTTCAAATACCAACTATCCTTAAAACCTTCCACCGTTATAGGCCTATCAATTGAAACAAAAAGTAATGGTCTAATCTGAAGTCGATTGAAAGCATCAGTGGCTCGATTAGCCATAAACGAAATTACACCAAGTACAATTAAGTTAGCCCAACCTAAAAAATATCCGTTGAAAACTGCAAAATCAGCCCAAATGTTCGAAGAATCCGACATCTGTCCATAAAACTTGCTGAAATATAATATCATTCCCACCACAGGAATCAGAAGTGAAACAGGTAGCACTATTCTTAGAAAACTCTTACCTTGATTTATGCTGTTTGGGACATCCATAAACTAAAATCATCAAAAAATCCCTTATGCGCAAGCTGCCAAAAACTATCCACCCTGGAGAAATACTGCAAGAGGAGTTTCTGGCTCCAATGGACATCTCCGCCTATCGCTTGGCAAAGGAGACATTCATCCCCCAGACCCGAATCTCAGAAATCATCAAGGGAAATCGTCGAATCACCGCCGACACCGCCTTGCGGTTTGCCAAGTTTTTTGGCAACAGCGCCAAGTTTTGGTTGGGACTACAGAATGACTTTGACTTGGAGGAAGAACAGGCACTAAAAAGCAAGGAGTTGGAAAGCATTAAACCTGCTAAAGAAAGTGCAGCTTGATTTACTTCCTCCCAATGCAATTCAAAACCCACACCATCGGACAAATCCAGATCGCTGAACTCAGTGGGGAGGAGGCGTTGATCTCCTCCACACAAGACGCGGTCGACCTGCTCGGGAATCTTTACTATCAAGGATTGGATCGGGTGATCCTTCATGAGCGCAATCTGGCCCCAAACTTTTTCGACCTTAATAACGGCATCGCAGGAGAGATCCTTCAGAAGTTTTCCAACTATCGCGTACGGCTTGCTATAGTCGGAGATTTTGACAAATACAGCAGCAAGAGTCTCCAGGACTTTATCCGCGAAAGCAACCGAGGCCGACAGCTCAACTTTGTCAGCATGCTGGAGGAAGCCTTAGACAGACTGACCAATTCCTGATTTAAAAACCTCTAATCAGCTATTTCCCCTCAATATCTCCATTGGCGGTTGATTGATGATCTTTCGTCCATTGAGCCAGCCCAGGACGATAGTCAGTCCGGTGATGGCCAAGTACATGATCAGCCCTTCTTTCCAAGCGAGGCTAAAATTCATGTTGAACACAAACTCGCCCAAAAGGAAAGTCGCCAGGAAAGACAACAAAATCCCCGAGAGCGAGGCCAAGCTACCTAGGAAGAAATACTCTAGCGTATTGATTTGAGTGACGATGGATGAACTCGCGCCGAGCGTACGAAGCAAAATACTCTCCCGCATCCGCTGGTATTTGCTGATGATCAGAGAGCTGATCAGCACGAGAATACCCGTAGCAATGGAGAAAAAGGCCATAAATTGAATCACAAAACTGATCTTGCCCAAGATTTCCTCCAGCGTGGCAACGATGGTGCCGAGGTTGATGATCGAGATATTTGGATAGGCTCGTACGATCTCCGCCTGCACGTCAGCCGCTTCCCGGTCATTCTTGGTCTTGGTGATGATCACATGGAATTTGGGAGCTTGTTCCAAAACCCCGGTGGGAAACAAGACTAAGAAGTTGGTCGAGACCTGATTAAACTTCACATCCCTGAAGCTCCCAATGTAGGTTTTGATTGGCCTACCTTGGACATTGAACTCCAGCTCATCGCCAATCTTCAGTCCATTTCCTTCCCCAAAACCTTTTTCCAAAGAGACAAATACACTGTCCCCTCGTGCGCCAAGCGGAATCAAGTCCCCCGCGGTAAGCGTCTCCGAGGAAATTAGCGTATCTCGATAGGTCACGCGAAATTCGCGATTGTAAAGCCAGCGGGAATAGTTTTCCTCATCTGGTAATTCTTCGTTTCCCTTTTTGTCCACGCCATTGATTTCGTTGAGATTCATGGTGACGATGGCCACTTCCTGCATGATTGGCAACTCGCGCGCCTTTACCTTGCCTCGCACCTCGTCCAACTGAGCTGACTGGATGTCAAACATGAGCATATTGGGCTGGTCTTCTTTGTCGGCAAACCGGGCTTCTTCGAGCAATTGGTTTTGGAGAAAAAAAAGCGTGGCGATCATTGCCGTACCCAAGCCTATCGTCGCGATCAGCGAGATGGTTTGGTTGTTTGGACGATAAAGATTCGCCAAGGCCTGCCTCCAAGTATAGCGCAGCGAGATGGGAAGGAATTTTCTCACCGACCACATGATCAGCTGTCCTACACCCCATAGCGAACCAAAAGCGATCAGCACAAATCCGGTGAATCCCAGGGCAAGCTTCCAATCCCCCAAAAGGTAAAAACTAAATCCCCAGATAAACAGCAAAATTCCCAAAATCACCAACCAACGAAGCGGGTCTTTCAACAAGGTGGTATCGGCGGTTTCCGGCCGAAGCGTAGCCATGGGCGACACATTTCGCACCTTCAGCAAGGGCAAAAGCGCAAACAGGATTGACACGAACAGACCGGTGATGATACCAAAACCTACAGAGATCCAGGAGATCCCGACGTTGACCTCCACGGGTAAGAAATCTGCGAAAACTGCCGGAAGGATATACTGAAGTGCTGAGCCAAGTGCTGCGCCAAGCAACGCTCCTACCAAGCCCATCACTTTGATTTCGGCCAAGTAGATAAGCAATACGTCTCGGGACGAAACCCCAAGACATCTCAAGACGGCAACGGAGGCCAGTTTTTCCTTCACAAAGACATTGACGGCAGAGGCCACCCCCACGCATCCCAGCAACAGGGCGATGAATGCTACCAAGCTCAGAAAGTTGGAAAGGTTTTCAAAAGACCTCCCAGTGGAGCGCTTTTGGTCTTCCACCGTATCGGCATCCAAACGATCGAGTTCCCATTGGTCTTCGTAGGGTTTGATCAGTTCGTCCACATCCGTACCCGTAGTGAACATCAAATACCTTCTATACTCAACCCGGCTGCCATACTGGACCAAGCCAGTTTCGGCCAGAAAATCCATGGGAATGTATACCGCAGGCGCAACGGTGGCAGTGATCCCAGTCTGTCCGGGTACTTTTTGCAGTTCGCCCGCAATTTGAAATGTAACAGCCCCGACCTTAATGGAGTCACCAACTTGGGCATTGAACTGCGCCATGAGGGTTTTCTCTACGAGAGCCATACGGCCTCCACTTCTGAAATCAGAATCGCCTTCCAAGGGGATGGTTTCCAGCTTTCCATAAAAAGGAAAATCCCCTTCCAAAGCCCTGACCTGCGTCAGTCGGCTCGCCCCAGTTTGGGGAAAGGCCACCATGGAAGCAAAGTTCACTTCGGCAGCCATCTCCGTAGCCGTAGAATCCACTGGCTGATCACCGATAGGCTTGTTGTTTTCCAAAACCAAGTCAGCCCCGAGAAGTTCCTTCGCTTGATTGTCGATGTCTTTGGTCAGATTTTCCCCAAAGCTGCTGATAGCCACCAAGGCCGCAATGCCCACCACGATGGAGGAGACGAAAAGCAAAAGGCGGGAAAGGTTCTTCCGGAAGTCCCGAAGAGCCATTTTCAAGATCCAGGCAAAATCAGGCATGTGCGTCCTCCTGTATTTTACCTCCTTTGATATGGATGATACGCTGGGTTTTCGCCGCTAAATCCAAATCGTGCGTGACGAGCACCAGTGTAGTTCCTCTTTCCCTGTTGAGGTCAAAAATCAATTTTTCGATCATTTCCCCGGTTTCAGTATCCAGATTGCCCGTCGGCTCATCCGCAAAAAGTATCTTGGGCTCGTTGGCAAAGGCCCGGGCGATAGATACCCGCTGCTGCTCTCCCCCCGAAAGCTGTGTAGGATAGTGCGTTGCACGGTCCTTTAGCCCAACCTTTTCAAGAAGGTCCATAGCCTTGGCACGGGCATCCTTGCGCTTTTTCAGCTCAAGCGGCACCATCACATTTTCGAGTGCGGTCAGCGTCGGCAGCAACTGGAAGTTTTGAAAAATGAACCCTACGTCGTGATTTCTCACCGCGGCTCGCTGGTCTTCATTCAGCTTTTCGAGCGCTTTTCCGTTCAGCACAACGCTGCCGGTGGACCCGGAATCGAGCCCAGCGCAGAGACCTAGCAGGGTGGTCTTGCCACTGCCTGAGGGGCCGACTATAGAGATGATCTCGCCTGATTGGATCGAAAAAGTCACTTCATCCAGGACAGTCAACTTTCGACTGCCACTTTGGTAAACCTTGCTCAGGTTTGCTACTGATAAAATTGTCATACGGGGTAAAGGAGTCTGTGGGGTTGGACAAAGGCTTAACGATAAACCTTCGCAATGGTTGAGGGAATATAGTGATCGAGCCACAAACCAGCAATCTCACCTGATTCAAATGGAAAAACCCTTATATAACAGGCGTTTGGACTTCGATAGCCCACCTCTCCCAATAGTCCAGAACCGGGTTTGTTAAATTTATTTAAAACAAATCTAAATAATCTTGTGGATTTTTGAAGCCAGCCCCTACTTTTGCACCGTCTATAATCAATCTAAATAAACATGAAGGGAATTTTTACCTTTTATACCCTATTCTTCTCCCTGGCCCTTGCGGCTTTTGGCCAATCCAAGCACGAGCTCAAGGGTTCGATCTCCGATGTCGGAGGCCAACCTCTGATCGGAGCCAGCATCCAGGTTAGCGGTACATCCTTTGGTACGGTGACTGATATCGATGGAAAGTATAGCTTGGTTTTCGATAAGACAGGCGACTATAACCTGAAGCTGTCATTCATTGGTTTTGAAACGATAACAGAAAAAATCTCAATCACTAAAGCTTCGCATACTAGAAATTTCCAATTGCAAGAAGCCGTTTCAGGCCTACAGGAAGTGGAAATTCTCGGCAGAAAAGAAGAAGGGTATAAAAACACGGCCACTTTTATCGGCAGCAAGACCCAGACAAACATCAAGGACCTGCCCCAGTCCGTCTCCTATGCCACCAAAGAATTGATCCTAGACCAAGGTTTGATGAGAGTCGGCGAAACTGTGAAAAACTTCTCCGGCGTGAGCCAATTCACCTTCTACGACGACATTACCATCCGTGGCTTCCGCATCAATGGAGGAAGCAATACCCAATTGGTGAATGGCATGCGTTCCACTTCTGGTTTTTGGAAACAGCCATTGATCAACTACCTCGAGCGGGTGGAAGTGCTAAAAGGCCCATCATCTGCCCTTTTCGGAAATGCCAGCCCAGGTGGTGTAGTCAACCGAGTGACCAAAAAGCCGCTGGACGTGAATCGCAACACCTTAAATTTTTCCTTGGGAAGCTTCAATAATTTCAGAGGGTTGGCGGATTTCACAGGACCAGCCAATGAATCCAAGACTTTGCTCTATCGTCTGAATATTGGCTACGAAGATGCCCAAAACTTCAGGGACCTGCAGTTTGACAAGAACATCGTCGTGGCCCCATCCCTTTCGTTTGTGGCTTCAGAAAAGACCCGCGTAAACCTCGACTTGGTGTTCAACAACTCCAGCAGCCGGCTTGACCGCGGACAGTCGACTTTTGAAAATGACCTCTACTCCACCCCGATTTCCAGGTCCTTAAACACGGCCAATGACTATTTGAAGGAGCAGACTTACACCATCACCACCTCTTTGAATCATCAGTTGAACAAGTCCATCAGCCTGAACGCATCCTACATGAAAACAGGTTATAGCGAAGACCTGCAAGAGCACCGCTCATCCAACAGCTATGCCGTGGACGGTGAGGGAAACACCATCGGTACACAAGTGGGACGTCAGGTTTTTATCCGCAAGAGGCAGCGTTTTGTGGACAACTTGTCTTCTTACTTCAACATCAACACGAGGACAGGAACCCTTTCCCACAAATTGGTAATAGGCTATGACTATGCCCGCGAAACCTTGGCGGCTGGAGGTTCTCAGCTGACCGCAAGCGGCTACAGAAATGCCTCAAATACCGGCTCCATCGCCCGGTTTGATCCTACCAAACCACAAAACTATTTGCTGGACGCCGCCGGAAACCCGGTGCCCAACGTACCGCATTTCGACTTGGAAAACCCCATTCCTTCGCAAGCCATGCAGGACATGAGCAAGTATTTCTATGCAAAAGTTGGCTATGATCCTACGCTCTATTACCTAAATGGCTTTTACGCTCAGGACCAAATCACCTTTGGCAAGCTCGAAGCGATGGTCGGCGTTCGCTACGAGATCTACTCCGACTTTGAAAACTACAAGAAAGAAGGAGAGCAAAAGGTCAATCAAACCGCCCTACTTCCTCGACTGGGACTAGTGTACAAAGCCAATGAACACGTCAACATCTACGGCACCTATGTGGAAGGCTACAATCCCCAAACTGCTTCCGTGATCGCAAACCCCAATGCTGGCGGGCCTTTTGATCCCCTGGAAAGCTCCATGGTGGAGTTTGGGATGAAGTCGGACTGGTTTAACAAAAGACTGGAACTGACCACCGGAGTCTACCAAATCAAACAGAAAAACACGCTTTATCCGGTAGCTGGAGAAACCGATCTTTTGGAGCAAATCGGAGAGGAAGAAGCCAAAGGCGTGGAAGTGGATCTGACAGGCCGGATCTTGATGAACTGGAGCGTGATGGCTTCCTATGCTTACAACGTCGCCGAAATCACCGAAAGCCCCAACGAGAGTGATCTTGACAAGCAAAAGCCCAATGCGCCAAAACACCAAGGGAACCTTTGGACCAAGTACGAGTTTGACCAGGGCGCATTGTCCGGCTTAGGCATAGGTTTTGGCACCAACTTCGTGACCGAGCGTAACCTTTCCCTCAGCGCCACCCAAACCATCCCGGGCTACACCCTGATGAACGCCGCGCTCTACTACACCGCCGGGAACGTTCGCCTTCAGCTGAATGTCAACAACCTGACGGACAAGACCCATTGGGTAGGCGGATACGATTACTTGAGGCTATTCCCTGGCGCGCCGAGAAAACTGCTGGGAACCATCACCTTCTCCTTCTAAAACGGCAAAGTGGCAGCACAAAAATCCAAAAACATACTCTGGAAAATCCATCAATGGGTCGGCCTCTATGTGGGGATCGTCATAGCAGCGCTCAGTTTGACTGGCGCTGTGGCGGTTTTTATACCTGAGATCGATTCATTCTTGGAAAGGGATTTCCTGCTGCAAAATTCTCTTAAAAACCTTCAGCCTGTCAGCGGGATTGTTTCCACCGTGCAAAGCCAATATCCGGAATTCCAGATTCTAGGTGTCCAGCCACCATCCTCGGACCTCCATCCACTCATCATAGACATTTATAAGGAGCAGGCACCCTATGATTCTGAACGATATCAGGTCTTTGTCAACCCCTACACCGGCGAAATCCTAGGCACCAAGGATCACCTCAACAGCCTCAGCAACTATCTCCGCCAAGTGCATGTGCGCTTGATGGATGCTTGGTGGGGTCGACAGCTGGTTGGATTGGCTGGAATCGGACTCGTGATGCTCTGCGTGACAGGCTTGCTGATTTATGGGCAGTTCATGAAGAATCAGGTTTTCGGGGCTATCAGAAAAAAGAACCTCCGCATCCTCATGGCCGACTGGCACAAAATGGTGGGGGTATCTGCTTTGGCATTCAATCTAATGATCGGAGCTACAGGAGCCTGGCTTGGACTTCAGCCTGTGCTGATCAAATGGCTGGACATCAAGGCTCCCAATGCCTATAAAAGAGCGGATAAAATCCTCGATCCCAAAGATGATGTTTTGCAACCCTATGACTATTGGCAGGCGCTAACGATCGCCAAGAGCGAAATACCCGGATTTATTCCTACCCAGGTGATCCCTTCCAAAGACGGAACCAATACACTTGAGATAAAAGGCGATGCGGGACGACTTCCTTTCGAGCCCCACATCTCCAAAGTCGTACTGGACAAGACTAGCCTGGAAATCCTCAATAGCTACGACATCCGAGAACAAGCATTCCTCGACAAATTCTATTACCTGCAAGAGGGCTTACACTTTGGGAGATTTGGGGGGATCTTCCTGAAAATCGCCTATGCCCTACTTGGCCTAACTTCGGGAATCCTCTCGATCACCGGATTTTTCATCTATTTGATTCGAAAGAAAAAAACCGCTGATGAAAAAGCAGAAGTCAAGAAGACGATTTTCATATACTCCATTTCCACCATATTCCTCATTGTCTTACTGGGGGCCGCAGTGATCTTCATCGGCTATGCCTATGCGACCATGGTGGTAACTCCCGCAGTCTACCTTTTCCTGCTTACCTTCATCTCCTATCATCTTTTTAAGTACTGGAAAAGAGAAAAGGAGCCCAAGAAACTGATCCATGAAAACAGTTAGAAAAGCCACAGAACATTATCTTTTGCCTCTGAACTTGGCTTTTCTGTCGTTCTTTGGCCTCTTCCTTATCTATGAATTTGATAAGTGGATGTACAAAGAGTCCGCGGAAGTTACTTCAATTTTTGCAGTGGGCCTTATCGGTCTATGCACGCTTTTGTTGATTTGCGCAGTAAAATTCCGAAACCCTTACTTTCAGGCATTTTGCGCCTTATTAGCAATTATTGCGCTGGCGTTTTTAATCTAAAGACCAGAAAGCCCTATTTTTCGAAAACCTTTATCCCAAAAATCCTTTTGGGTATATAGTTTTACAATTCAATATCCTGTACACTATGAATCTTTCTCTCAAAGGTTTCATCCTCTATACGCTTATCGCCCTATTCGCTGTGACCCTAGCCTCCTGCTCAGGAGGGGAGAAAAAATCGAATGAAACAACGGACGAATCCACTGCGAATACCGAAACCCATGCTAAAAAGAAAACCATCCTGTTTTTTGGCAACAGTCTGACTGCGGGATATGGAATCGATCCGGAGGATGCTTTTGCAGGCTTGACCCAAGAGAGAATTGACAGCTTGGGGAAAAACTATAGAGTAATCAATGGTGGACTTAGTGGGGAAACTACTGCCGGAGGGCTGAGCCGCTTGGATTGGTTTCTGGAAGAAGAGCCTAATATCTTCGTCTTGGAGCTCGGAGGAAACGATGGGCTTAGAGGTATTCAACTCAGTGAAACGAAAAACAATCTGCTTGCCATCATTGACAAAGTCAGGGCGAAATATCCCCAAACCCATATCATCCTAGCTGGCATGCAGATCCCTCCAAACATGGGACAGGAGTACACTGATGAGTTTCAGAAAATATACCCCGCAGTAGCTGCAGAGAAAAATGTCACACTGATTCCTTTTCTTTTAGAGGGCGTGGCGGGTGATCCGGCACTGAATCTTCCCGATGGGATCCACCCTACAGAGGAAGGTCATCAGATCGTTTTCGAAACGGTTTGGCCATTTATCGAAGCTTCTATTTAAGCTTGCCGATAGGCTGGTGGCAAATGCCTCTGCCGGCCTATCTATTTTTTTGCTCGCTCTAACTAAGCCCGTCTATTTTTAATGGATTTAAATTAGATCATTCCTATCCCCTACATCCCCAAATTCCTCCACTCGATGTAGTAAGCATTTCAATAGCCATTTTTTTTGGCTTAAATTTTCGACTTCATTGAAAATTTTAAAGATGAGCTTTCAGATAAAAGAAACCCCAGACTCCTATGACGTGATCATCGTGGGCTCTGGAGCGGGTGGGGGCATGGCCTCCAAGATCCTCTCCGAGGCCGGTTTGAGTGTCGCGGTCGTGGAGGCGGGCGGGGATTTTGACCCTGCCAAGGACGAGGACAGAACCCAACTCAGGCCACCTTGGGAGTCCCCAAGGAGAGGCGCGGGCACCCGCATCCGCCCCTTCGGAGACTTTGACCAGGCCATCGGAGGCTGGGACATCGAGGGCGAGCCCTACACCCGCAAGGACGGCACCAAGTTCGACTGGTTCCGCTCCCGCATGGTGGGCGGCCGGACCAACCACTGGGGCAGGATCTCCCTGCGCTTTGGCCCCAACGACTTCAAACGGGCGAGCATAGACGGGATGGGCGACGACTGGCCCATCGGCTACGAGGACCTGAAGCCCTACTACGACCGCGTGGACAAACTCATCGGCGTCTTCGGCTCCAAGGAGGGCATCTACAACGAGCCGGACGGGTTTTTCCTCCCGCCCCCCAAGCCGAGGCTCCATGAGCTCTTCCTGAAAAAGGGCGCCGACAAGGCCGGCATGCCGATGATCCCGGGCCGTCTGTCCATGCTCACCCGCCCGATCAACAACGAACGCGGCGTCTGCTTCTTCTGCGCGCAGTGCAACCGGGCCTGCCAGGCCTACGCCGACTTCTCGGCTGGCACCTGCCTACTCCATCCCGCGATGAAAAAGGGCAAGGTGGACCTGTACACCCACTCCATGGTCAGAAAGGTCACCACCGACGACAGCGGCAAGGCCACCGGGGTATCCTTCATCTCCAAAGTCGACATGAAGGAATACAAGCTCCGTTCCCGCGTGGTGGTGCTGGGTGCCTCGGCATGCGAGTCGGCCAGGATCATGATGAACTCCAAGTCCAAGTCCCACCCCAACGGGATCGGCGGCGACTCCGACGCCCTGGGCAGGTACCTGCACGACTCCACGGGGGCCGACAGGATGGGCATCCTGCCCGACCTGATCGACCGCGAGCGCTACAACGAGGACGGCGTGGGCGGCATGCACATGTACACCCCCTGGTGGCTGGACAACAAGAAGCTGGACTTTGCCCGCGGCTACCACATCGAATACTGGGGCGGCATGGGCCAGCCCAGCTACGGGGCCGGCGGCGGCATGGACACCATGCGCAAGTTCATCAAGGACGAGTTTGGCAACCCGAGCCCCAACGGAGGCTACGGGGAAGGCCTGAAAAAGGACATCAGGCGCATCTACGGCTCCACCTTGGGGATGTCCGGCCGGGGGGAAAGCATCCCCAGGTACACCAACTACTGCGAGATCGACCCCAACACGGTGGACAGGTACGGCATACCGGTCCTGAGGTTCCACTACAAGTGGTCCGACGAGGAACTGAAGCAGGCCAAGCACATGCACGACACCTTCGAGGAAATCCTGACCAACGCGGGGGCCATCCTGTTGGGCGGCAAGCCGGGTGCGGAGTCCGAGTATGGCCTGCACGCACCGGGAAGGATCATCCACGAGGTGGGCACCACCCGCATGGGGAACAACCCGAAAACCTCCGTGCTGAACTCCAACTGCCAAGCCCACGACTGCGACAACCTGTTTGTCGTGGATGCGGGGCCTTTCGTCTCCCAGGCGGACAAAAACCCGACTTGGACCATCCTGGCGCTGTCCTGGAGGACTTCGGACTACATCGTGGACCAACTCAAACAAAAAAACATCTAAGCCATGAACAGAAGAGAAAACCTGAAACTGCTCTTTACCGGCTCCGTGGGGGCAGGCCTGTTGTTGACCGGATGTGAACCCGAGCAGGTGGCGGTGCAAAACCAAGTGGCTGCCGGCGGCACCATCGGCAACCGGACCGAGGACGAAAAACTCCGCGACGCACAGCTGCTTTCGGAGAAGTTTTTCACCGAAGAAGAATTCAAAAAGCTGAACACCCTGGTGGACATCATCCTGCCCGCGGGCGACGACTCCCCGTCGGCCACGGAGCTGAAGGTCCCCGACTTCATCGAGTTCATGATGAAGGACCAGCCCGGCAACCAGACCCCGATGCGGGGCGGGCTGATGTGGCTGGACTTCGAGGCGGACGAGCTGTTCGGCAAGCCTTTCAACGAGCTCGGCAAGGACCAGGTCCTACAGATCGTGGAGCTGGTCGCCTGGCCGGACAAGGCCACCCCGGAATACTCCGGCGCGGTGCGCTGGTTCAACATGCTGAGAAACCTGACCTGCTCGGGCTACTTCTCCACCGAGGCGGGCTGGAAGTACATGGACTACCGCGGCAACCAGCCCAACGTCTGGGACGGGGTACCCCAAAACGTCCTGGACAGGCACGGCCTGTCCAACCCCGAGAAGTACCTCTCCCTCTACCTCAAACCCGAGGATCGCGGCAAAGTCGCCGAGTGGGACGCAGAAGGAAACCTGATCGGGTAAGTTTGAGAGTAACAAATAAAGCCCTCCGGAATTGATTCCCGGAGGGCTTTCTATTTGCTCAAATGTCCGTTTAGAATATCCTAAACCCTACAGAAAGAACCCATTGGTTGATTCGGTTATCGGTGCTGTAGGGGCCAATATTGTCTGTGACTTTGCTCAAGCCTCCTTCATATTTCCCCTCCACACTCAAGTTGCCTATATCGACTCCGAGACCAGCCTGATAGCCAAAAGTCGCGCTCTGGAAGTCGGCCTCGCCCACCGTATCAGGCGCGTCTTTCAATTCTGAATTGATATTTATACTGGCAATTGGTCCCGCCATAACCCTCAAAACCTTCAGAAACCTAAACCCAGCCATGACGGGAATATCCAATCGATTGAATTCCGCTTCATAGTTTTGCGGAGCCGCGCTTCCAGCTACACCGCTAGGGACGTAGGCAAATTCACCCTTGGTCTGGGTAAACAACAACTCAGGCTGAATAAAGAATCCTGCCCCTCCAAATCTTCCAAAAAGCCCGATATGATACCCTGTCTGTGCATCGGACGGCACAAATTCCTTGTTGTCAAAGTCCAGCTTGGTGCTGCTAAGACCAGCTTTGATTCCGATCCCGTTTTGGGAAAAAGCCTGGGTCGCACCTAGTACGAACAACAGGGCAAAGAGCATTTTTTTCATGGTTTTTAGTTTTAGGGTTTAGTTTTCATTGCTAAACACCGCCTTCGCAATTCCCTTGCCAATCTCGTTTACCCCACTTGGCGCTGAACCGTGTAGTGGGCCAAGTTATACAAATCATAAAAATCCAAGGGCTTGGGAACTAGACTGTCAAAACTAACCTTGGCAGAGGATCGGAAAAATTCCACATCTCCTGCAGTAAAGCCAATGGTAGGTATGGAAGACGTGCTGGGGCTTTCTTTCAGATGTTCCAAAAATTCCACACCGTCCATCACCGGCATCATAATATCGGTGAGAATAACATGGAAAGAAGAATCAAACTCCAAATATTGGAGGGCCTCTTTCCCGTTTCGTGCTACCACGACCTCATGGTTTGACTTTTCGAAAATCTTTTGGAGAATAAGGAGGTGGACGGAATCGTCATCGACGAGAAGAACCTTCATAGAAAATGAAATACTTTTTCAAGTATATGAAATACATTTCTAAATAAAAACAAATCTCTTCTTTCTGCCTAAAAAATAAAAAGGGAGCCCCAATGAGCTCCCTTCTATCAAAGTCTTTCGCTGATCAACCTCCCTGCTGTGGGGCTCCAAACACTCCCATCAAATCCAGGATCACCAAACCAATCACAATAGGGCATACCCACTTGATGAAGAAGATCCAGCCTGTACGAAATGCACCTTTGAAGCCCGGAGAACCTAACGCCAATTCATCGGCAAAAACAGAGATTTTGCTAGCCCAACCTGTGTACAGAGCAAGCATCAAGCAAATCAGGATGACGGCAAACGTACCGAAGATAAAGTCCATAATCCCGAAAAAGCCCACGAGCTCCGTTCCCAGAAAATTAAAGGTCATCGTATTAAAGATCGAGCCATCGATCGATGACATGGCTGAGGGAACAGACAAGATCATCGCGGCGATCCCCACGGTCCATGTAGCCTTTTTTCTATTCCACTTGCGGTCATCGATCAGGTAGGATACCGGTACTTCCAGCATGGAGATAGTGGAAGTCAGTGCCGCCACCATTAGGAGGATGAAGAAGAGCCCCCCGATGATATTACCGCCAGGCATGGCATTGAAAACCTGCGGAAGTACATCAAAAACCAATGCAGGGCCGCCAGCGGGATCTTTGCCAGGCAATAGGGCAAACAAAGCTGGAAACACCATCAGACCTCCCAGCAGGGCGACCGCAGTATCCATTCCAGCGATCCAGCTAGATGCCTGTACGATATTCGAGCTTTTAGGAAGATAGGATCCAAAAGTAATCATCAATCCCCAGCCTACGGACATGGAGAAAAAGGCTTGGCCAAGTGCCTGCAAAATCACTTTTGAGCTAATTTTAGAGAAGTCAGGGGACAGGTAATACTCAATACCCGCCTGCGCTCCTTCGAGCGTCACAGATCTGCCCGCAATGAAGATGATGATGATGAACAAAACCGGCATCAGAAACTTCGCTGCTTTCTCAATCCCCCCAGACACACCCCCCAAGACGATCAGGATGGTCAACAAGATGAAAAAGAAGGTGAGAGGAACGACATACATGGGAGTCTGCACGAATACTGCAAAGTCCACCGGAATATTCACGATCTCTGTGAAAATATATCCAACAGTCCAACCCGCGATCACAGAATAATAGCTGAACACAAAGAAGCACATCAGCACACACAATACTCCGGCAGATTGCCAAAACTTGTTTCCACCAGTCTCTCTTACCGCTCCGATAGGATTTTTCCTCGATATCCTGCCCAGGGCAATTTCATTGAACAGCAAAGGAAGCCCAATCAACAGGACGCAAATGATATAGACAAACACAAAGGCACCACCACCGTTTTCTCCAGTCAGATACGGGAATCTCCAGATATTGCCCAGCCCGACCGCTGATCCCGCGGCGGCCATGATAAAGCCAAGACTGGATCCAAACTGACCTCTTTCTTCAGTATTAGGTTGTACTGCCATAGATTAGTATAAAGTTAAATTTAGGGTGTAAACTGCTTTTTAAGAGCGGGCTAAGATAATTTGTTTTGCTAAAATACCTATTCCCATTTGGAAAGTTTTGGGTTCAAAACCAAGCTGTTTTCTGGCTTTATCGATAATAAAGCCAGTTTTCAAGGGTCTTTTCGCAGGCTGGGTAAACTTGGTCGAATCGGTTCTTTTGATTAAGTCCTTGTTAAGCCCAAAATACTCCGCAGTCTGTATCGCCATATCGTAGGGAGTCAGCAGATCTGACCCAGAGATATGGAAAATGCCTTGTGCCTTTTGCTCGGCGATCAAGATACATCCAAACGCCAAGTCTTCTGCCAGCGTCGGAGTACGCCATTGGTCATCGACCACTTGTATTGTTTTACCTTCATCTAGGGAACTTTTCACCCAGAGAATGATATTGCTGCGACTCAATCCCTCGGCAATACCGTAGACCAGTACGGTCCTGGCGATCGCCCAAGAGGTCTTGGCACCTCGGACCAGATTTTCCCCCGATAGTTTTGAGTCCCCATAAAAGTTCACAGGGACCGCCTTTGCCTCTTCATCATAGGGGCCTTTTTCTCCAGAAAAGACAAAGTCCGTCGATACAAAAATAAAATGAGCTTTGAGCTGTTCGGCCGCCCGAACCAAATATTCGGTTGCCTTGACATTTACTTCAAGACATTCCTCATGATTCAGCTCACACTGATCGACGTTGGTGATCGCGGCGCTATGGATGATGGTATCTGGCGCTTCCTGGGCGATGAGCTGCTCGACCTGCCTCTGATCGGTGATATCCATGCTTTGATAGAAAAATCCTCCTCCGCTCAATCTACATGGTCCTTTACCAGTAGCCACTACCTCAAACTCGCCTCTCTCGACGAGTTGCTCGACTAGCTTGTGCCCCAGCAGACCATTTGCCCCAGTAATGAGGATTTTCGGCCTACTTGCTTTCGGGGTAGACATAGCCGTACTCTTCGCTGATCTTTTTCTTCGAGACGCGTTCCACGGTCACTGTCATGTACACCGGGTCGTTGGGTATCTCCCGTGTTGTGGGTTCGGCGGCGATTTTGTCGACCACATCCAATCCAGAAAGCACCTCGCCAAAAATCGTGTACTCAAAATCCAAATGGGGTGTCCCGCCGATTTCAGCATACATCTTGACTTGCTCTGGCGTATAGTCCTTGGTCAATTTCACATTCAGCCTCTCGGCAATCTCGTCCCGCTTGGAAATCACCAGGCTGGTCAGGCTGTCGTACTTTTCTTCCTGATACAGTCTGGAATAGGTCTGCCTGAACACTTTCTGGTCTTCGTATTGCATGAATTGGAACACCGCCTTTTGCAAAGCGGGGAAATCGGTGACCAACTCCTGCTCTTTATAGGTTCGGCCTTGGACGATAAAAAACTGGGAGCCGTTGCTCCTCTTTTGCGGATTGACGTTGTCTCCCTGCCGGGCAGCCGAGATCATGCCTTTGCGATGCACGTACTTTGGACGGATTTCTGCTGGTAACGTAGGCCATTCTTCTGCAGGAAGACCCTCCTTGCTAAAGACATCCCCTCCCTGCACCATGAAGTTTTCGATCACCCGGTGAAATTGGGTAGAATCAAAACGACCGGCTTCCGCTAGAGCGATAAAATTATCCTTATGCTCTGGTGTTTCGTCAAACAGAACTGCCTTGATTTCTCCATGTCTGGTGGAAATGGTGACTAAGTAGTCTTTGTTTTGACCGCAGGCCCAAGTGCTGCTGAGTAAGAAAATGAAGAAAACGTATTGAAGTACTTTTATCATTGTTGTGCTTGTGATTTTTTGATTTGCTCTAGGATGCTTTTTCCGCCTGCGGCAAAAACTCGCTCTGCCAACTCCTCCCCCAATTTTTCAGCGTGCGATTTCTCTCCAGATACTTCCAAGGCAATACGCTCCTTCCCATCGAGGCTCACTATCCCGCCCTTCAATTTCACCTTACCCTCTTCTAGACTTGCCAAGGCAAAGACCGGAATACTGCATCCCCCCTCCAGCACGCGAAGATAGGCACGCTCTGCGTTCAGGCGAACTTCGGTCTCGGAATGGTTGCAGGCCGCAATGATCTGCACTCGCAAAGCCGGATCCAGAGATTTGGCCGCCTCAATAGCCACCGATCCTTGTCCTACGGCCGGAGTGAACTCACTTAAATCCAACTCCTGAGCGATCATTGAATCGTAGTCCATCCTGTGTACTCCCGCATATGCCAGCAAAAGTGCGTCGCAAAGTCCCTCCTCCATTTTGCGGATTCGGGTTTGGAGATTCCCCCTGACATCGACGGTCTTGACGTGGGGATAAAAATGCTTCAAGGTTGCGATTCTCCGAGTGGACGAGGTGCCCAAAACCAAGGGTTTCGACGTATCCCGAATGTCGATTCCCGGTTTTGCCGAAAGAAGGACATCATTTTCTTTTTCTCGCTCCGTAAAAGCGATCAATTCAAATTCCTCCGCAAGGGTGGATTGCATGTCTTTTGCAGAATGCACCGCAATGTCAATCCGCCCATCCAGTAGCTGATCTTCGAGCTCTTGAGTAAAAACCCCCTTGCTTCCGATCTTCGAGATTGACACATCCAAGACTTGGTCACCTTTGGTATCGATGATGACAATCTCGGATTCGAGGCCGCCCGCGCTGAGCAAGGCCTCCACATGATACGCTTGCCAAAGCGCCAGCTTACTACCCCTCGTACCTATTTTTACTTTTCTGTTCATCATTGATTCTTGCTGTGTTTGGAGGATTTCTTCTTCACTCCTTCCGTCACGTATTTGATGATCTCAGCGGCGATGTTCACGCCAGTAGCCTGCTCAATCCCCTCTAATCCAGGTGAGCTGTTCACTTCCAAGATCAGCGGACCTCTCGCAGATTGGAGTAGGTCCACGCCGGCGACATCAAGGCCAAGCGCCTTTGCCGCATTCAGTGCCGCCTGTTTTTCCTGGCGGGAAAGCTTGATTACAGTTGCTACTCCGCCTCGGTGAAGATTGGAACGGAATTCTCCCTCTGCGCCCTGCCGTTTCATGGCCCCCACCACCTTGCCGTTGACGACAAAAGCCCTGATATCCGCGCCCTTGGCTTCCTTGATGAACTCTTGGACGATTATCCTGGCCTTCAGTCCGTGAAACGCTTCCACGACAGACTGCGCGGCTTTCTTGGTTTCCGCCAGCACCACACCCAGCCCTTGGGTTCCCTCTAGCAATTTGATGATCAGGGGAGCACCGCCGACCTGCTCGACAAGCTGCTTTTCCCCACCCTTTGAAAAATTGGTAAATGCCGTTTTCGGCATACCGAGGCCGTTTTTTGAGAGAATCTGCAGGCTTCTGAGCTTATCTCGACTTCGGACGATAGCTTGGGAATTGACCGCGGAGAATGCGCCCATCAACTCAAACTGCCGCACTACCGCCGTACCGTAAAAAGTCACCGAAGCCCCGATACGGGGTATGATCGCATCGACGCCCTCCACCTTTTGGCCTTTGTAAATGATCGAGGGCCCTTCTTGCTCGATAAGCAAGTCACAAAGGCTATGATCGACGATCAAGACTTCATGGCCGGCCCGGGTGACTTCCTCTGCCAGGCGGCGGGTAGAATACAGATTCGAGTTTCTCGATAGGATGGCTATCTTCATTTTTTCTTGCGGTGAGCTTTGGAAAGATTTACCCCATTGACGTCCACCAAGAACCTGTCCTGTAGGACTTTTCTTCCCAGGAGGATGGAATTTTTCATGCTTGAGCGGTCCGAGAGCGTAAATTCCGCAGAAAAGGTCTCGCCCGCAATTCTGATCTTGGTCACAATCAGAAACCGGGTTTCTGCCTGACCAAAAGAGTTTTTCACTTTTTTCTCCCTGTAATTTTCAAAGCTCAGGGTTTTTCCAGTAAAGTCTTTGTGCCCTGGCATCAGGATTTCAAACAAAAGAACCTTTTTGCCTTCGATGTTTTCTTCCCTGATTTGCTCAGCATGCAAGCTGCTCGTGAAGGCCCCCGTATCGATTTTTGCCCAAACCAGCTTCAGCCCGAGCTCGGGGAGAGATATCTTCTCCTTTCTGCCAATCGTCTTCTTTCCCATGGCGCTATCTCTTGGACATCATCATCAAAATATCCATGGAAAGATCCGTGAATATCATTTTGGCGTTTCCATTTCGCTCAATATGGTAGTGGGCTTGGTTAAAAGCCTCATAGAGCTTGACCACGTGGTCTTCAGTGAGAACTTTTTTGCTGATGTTATCGATAAATCTGCGGTCCTCTTCCGTGGTACGTAGTAGCTGGTCCAGATCGAAATTTTTCAGCATAATCTCTCTGGAGACGTTTAGGCCGGTGAGCAAGAGAGACTTTTGCGCCTCCTTGTCTGCTTTATGAAACCTGTCGGCCTCCTCAAAGATCTCCTTCAGGTTTTTGGAAGCACAGAGCCGAAACCAGTCCCTGATTTGGGCGACCTGTTTGTCCTCCACTTGGTCTACCAGGCGGTAGGCTTCGCGAAGGTTGCCGTCTGCGAGCATGGCTATTTGCTCGGCTGTCTTGCTGTCGCAAAGACCAGCGTCCACCAAATGAGCCTTGATCTCCTCATCCGAAAAGGCCCGCACGAGCACTTTTTGGGTACGCGACAAGATAGTGGTCAGCAGCTGGTCGGCTTGGGAGGTCACCAGCAAGAACAGGGTCTTTGCAGGCGGCTCCTCGATGATCTTAAGTAGGGCGTTGGCTGCGGAGGGATGGAGAAACTCTGGTGCCCAGATCAGCATGATTTTATAACCTCCTTCGAAAGACATCAAAGACAAGGCTTGGATCATCTTCCTCGCAGCGCCCTTGGAGATGTTCAGCTGTTTTTTCTCGAAACCATTGAAATAGATGAAGTCATGGACATTGCCATAGGGCTGGGTCGTGGCAAATTTCCTCCAGTTGCCCAACACATCGGATTTTTCGTCCTCGTCTTTTTCGTCTTCCTTTTGGCTGGCGATGACCGGAAATGCGAAATTCAAATCGGGCATCACCAATCGCTTCATCCGCTGGCAGGAAGAGCAGCTCCCGCAGGAGTCGGTTTCGGTCTTATTTTCACAATAGAGAAAGGTCGCCAAGGCCAGCGCCAGGGTCAGGTTTGCCGAACCCTCTGGGCCATGAAAGAGCAGCGCATGTGCCAGGTGGTTGTGTTTGACCGCATTGACGAGTTTCTCTTTGGTTTCCGGCAAGCCGGGTATTTCTGCAAATTGCATAATTGGATGGTTCAGGAAGTTCTATCCCAAATTCTGTAGCTTTTTGTCAAATCAAACACCCGCTCGATTATTTCTTGGTCGGCAGCTGTCCATTCGTATCCCCGGCGCGCGCAAACGACCTTGACCGTCTCCTCAAACTTTGCCAAATGGAACGTGTCAAATCCAGCCGAGCCCCCCCAGGAAAACGAAGGGATGAAGTTTCGAGGGTATCCCTCGCCAAAAATAATCGCTCCCACACCGACCACTGTACCGGTGTTGAACATCGTATTGATCCCGCTTTTGGAATGGTCTCCCATCATCAGGCCGCAAAACTGCAATCCAGTGCTGGCGAAAGTTCCCTTGGTATAGTCCCAGAGCTTGACCGGAGCATAATTGTTTTTGAGATTGGACGTATTGGTATCGGCGCCAAGGTTGCACCATTCTCCTAGGACTGAATTTCCCAGAAAGCCATCATGCCCCTTGTTGGAGTACCCGAAAATGACCGAGTTGGAAACCTCCCCTCCTATTTTCGAGAATGGGCCCACGGTGGTGTCTCCGCGAAGTTTTGCTCCCATATTTACGATGGAGCTTTCCCCAAGCGCAAAGCAGCCACGAATTAAAGCTCCCTCCTGCACCTCAGCATTTTTGCCGATATAAATCGGGCCGTTCTCAGCATTGAGTACGGCAGCTCTGATTTTAGCGCCCTGTTCGATGAAGATATTTTCTGGCCCATATACCACGGTGTGGGGATCATCTATCGGCTGGGAAGTCCTGCCCTTGGTGATGAGGTCAAAGTCCTTGCGTATTTCGGCGGCGTTGAACTGGAAGATATTCCATGTCTTTTGGATCAATGCGGGTTCTTTTTCCAATTGAACGCTTTCCCGCTCAGCGACAAAAGACAGGTTGCGCTCGGCTGCCCCGATAGAAGCCGCCAAGAGAACCTTCCCCCAAAAAAGCGCCTGATTTGGCTTGAGGTTTACAATAAGGTTAAGGGAGTCCGCATCAGGCAGCCACGCACCGTTAATCGCCATGGAAGGCCCTACATGGCGTGGAAATTTACTCTGCAAGTACTCTTGCGTCAAAAAAGAAATTTTTGCCCCGCTATACTTTTGCCACTTTTCGGAAATCTTCAGGATACCTACGCGGATGTCCGCCACCGGCCGGGTAAAAGTAAAAGGAAGCAATGAACCCCTCAATGCCGGGTCATCAAACAATACGATTTGATCCATAGGGCAAAAATAAAAAAGTCTCCCGGAATCCATGCCCCGGGAGACTTTTTCGGCGATCGCCGCTCAGAATTACTTCTTCGCGTATCTTTTGTTGAATTTCTCCACTCTACCAGCAGTATCGAGAAGCATCTTCTTGCCGGTGTAGAATGGGTGGGACTCAGAGCTTACTTCGATTTTGTAAACCGGATAAGTATTGCCGTCGGTCCACTCGATTGTTTCGCTAGTCTCAATAGTAGACTTGGTCAAAAACTTAAACTCGCTGGAGGTATCGTAGAACACTACGTCTCTGTAATTTGGATGAATATCTTTTTTCATGATATAGCTAGTTTTCTATTGCCTTTTCGAAATGAGGCACAAAGATATTCTTTTAAATAAATCCCACCAAATGTTTGCCTAGGATTTATTTCAGGAATGGACAAAGCTACCCCCGCTTGAGATAATTATTTGCTTTTCAGGTCCCCGCGCTTGATGGATCGGATAAATTGCGACCAGGCAAAAGGGTCGAGGATACGGAGCGGTCGAGGCCCATAGAGATCCTGGTTTTGAAGCATCTGCCCCTGTTGGAAATAGCGGAAGTTTTCCCCGCCGGAGGCCGGCATCGACTCCGCCCAACGCAGCAGCATCTCTGGACTCATATTGGCCCGGCTGATCGACATAGGGTCTACGACATTCATCGCGATGACAGCCCTTTTGAACTCTTCCTCTGTGGGATAAGGCATGACCTCAATCTCCGCAAGGGCGATTTCATCAACTTCCATCGTCAAAATGAGGCTGATGCGGTCGTTTTCCACCTTGTCGGGCACTTTGAAGGTCTGTTTTTTCAGACCGATAAAAGTGAACACCACGCTATCCCCTTCCAAAACTGGCATGGAAAAATACCCGAAACGACCGCTTGAAGTCCCCCTTCCCTTTTTAGGAACATAGATATTTACGCCAGGCACGGCATCGGTACTGTCCGCATTGAGGATAATTCCGGAGAGCTGGATGACTTTCTTCTCCTGCTGATCCTGCGCTAGAGACTGGGAAGGCAATAGAAAAACTCCGAAAGCCAAAATCAGAACAAAAGGAAGAAGCTGCGTAATTTTCACGAATATTGGGTCTGTTGAGGGCACCTAGAATGCCGATGCGATTTTAGCCTAATTTCGGTTGAAATTTTGTTTTCACTCCTGTTTATAAGTTAAAACTTACAAATGAGACTCAAAAATATCAGTTTAAACTATGGATTGCGAATTTTTAAGGCTCTTTCAGAAGAGCCCAGAGTGAGAATCATCCATCTGCTTATGTTGAACAAGGAATTGAGCATATCCGATCTGGAGCACATCTTGGACTTCACACAGACCAAAACCAGCCGGCATCTCATCATGCTAAAAAACGCCGGACTTCTAGGAAGCCGCCGGGTCGACCAATGGATGTTTTACTATATCCTGGAGGAATATCTCGAAATCATTATGCAGATTTTTAAGTTTATCCAAAAAGACCCCAGTCTCATCAAGGACCAGGAAACCTACGAGATCCTAAAGTCCAACCGCGAGCTGGCGATCAACAAAATCCAAAACAACCAATATCGGCGCTGATTTCCCTTGAAAACCTATCAACATATTTTCTTTGATCTGGACCATACGCTTTGGGACTATGATCGAAATGTATCCGAGTCGCTTTCCGAGCTTTACCACATTTATGGGTTGGTGAATTTGGGCATCCCCACCTTTGAAATATTCTTCCAATCCTTCCACCATGTGAACTTCCAGCTGTGGGATTGGTACAACGTCGGAAAAATCGACAAACACAACCTCAGGAAGGAACGGTTCCCGAGGATTTTCTCGCACGCAGGAGGGAAATCCGAAGCGATCCCCCTGGATTTTGAAGAGGACTTCATGAATAGGACCTCTGCCAAACCCCATGTCTTCCCTCATGCCAAAGAGATCCTCACGTACCTGAGAACCAAGTACCACATCCACGTCATCACCAACGGCTTCAATGAGTCGCAGGACAAAAAAATGAAGTCGGCCGGACTGGATGGATTTTTTGAGCTGGTCGTTACTTCTGAGACCACGGGACACAAAAAGCCCGATCCAAGGATCTTCAAATATGCCATGGATCAGCTGAACACCGGGCCAAATGCTTGCCTGATGATTGGCGACAACCCGGACTCGGATATCCTGGGTGCGCAGAGGGCGGGGATAGATCAGGTTTTTTTCAATCCAGAGGGAAAGGGCATCCTGCTCCAGCCTACTTTCGAAATCCGTCACCTAAAGGACCTCGAAGACCTTTTGTAGCCGAAAGCCTGTCCTTTCGACGACGAAGGCTTATCTTTGCGCCTTCAGAAACCAAATAAACTCCAAATAGTATGTTAAAGGGATTTTTCAACGTGCCGGCTCCTATCAACGAGCCCATCAAGTCATATGCCCCGGGCAGTCCGGAAAGAAAAGAACTTCAAGCCATGCTTGCTGAACTCCGATCCCAGCAAATTGATGTACCGATGTACATTGGCAGCGAGGAAGTCAGAACTGGAAACACCCATCCGATGACTCCTCCTCATGACCACCAGCATATCTTGGGACATTTTCACGAAGGAGATGCCGGACACGTTGAGCAGGCAATCAATGCGGCTTTGGGAGCAAAAGAAGCTTGGGAAAGCCTTGAATGGGAACAGAGGGCAGCCATTTTCCTAAAAGCCGCCGACCTTATTGCGGGCCCCTACCGTGCAAAACTAAACGCGGCCACCATGCTGGGCCAGTCCAAAAACGCCTTCCAAGCCGAGATCGACTCAGCCTGCGAAATCATCGACTTCCTCCGCTTCAATGTGAAGTATATGACCGAAATCTACGCGCAGCAGCCCCCAGTCTCCGGAGGCGGCGTATGGAACAGGGTAGAGCAGCGACCGCTCGAGGGCTTTGTATTTGCACTGACACCGTTCAACTTCACCGCAATCGCCGGAAACCTGCCGACAGCTCCGGCCATGATGGGAAACACCGTCGTATGGAAGCCCGCCTACACCCAGATCTACTCAGCCAATGTACTGATGGAAGTATTCCGGGAAGCGGGCGTGCCCGATGGCGTGATCAACCTGATCTACGTGGACGGCCCGACTGCCGGTGACATCATCTTCAAGCATCCGGACTTTGCCGGGATTCACTTCACCGGGTCAACCGGGGTATTCCAACATATCTGGAAAACCATCGGAGAAAACATCAACACTTACAAGTCTTATCCAAGAATCGTCGGGGAAACCGGAGGAAAGGACTTTGTCCTTGCCCACAAATCCGCCGATCCCAAAGCAGTGGCGGTAGGTCTGGTCAGAGGAGCATTCGAATTCCAAGGCCAGAAATGTTCTGCTGCTTCCCGCGCATATATCCCTTCCAATATCTGGGAAGATGTGAAAAATTATGTGCAAGAAGATCTTGCCGCGATGAAAATGGGTGGCACAGAAGACTTCACCAACTTTATCAATGCGGTGATCGACGAGAAGGCCTTTGACAAAATCGCCAAGTACATCGACAATGCCAAAGCAACTCCTGGAGTGGAAATCATCGCCGGTGGCAACTATGACAAGTCCAAAGGCTACTTTATCGAACCAACCGTCATCCTGACCCAAGATCCGATGTACACCACGATGTGCGAGGAGATCTTTGGACCAGTGCTGACCATCTACGTGTACAATGCAGAGCACTTTGAGACAGTCCTGGAATTGGTGGACCAGACTTCCCCATATGCCTTGACCGGCGCGGTTTTCTCCCAGGATCGCTACGCGATCGAGCTGGCAACTCAAAAACTTCGCAACGCCGCCGGCAACTTTTATATCAATGACAAGCCAACCGGCGCGGTCGTTGGGCAGCAGCCATTCGGCGGCGCCAGGGCTTCCGGCACCAACGACAAAGCCGGCTCCATGATTAACCTGCTTCGCTGGGTTTCTCCACGCACGATCAAGGAGACCTTTGTTTCTCCAAAAGACTACAGATATCCGTTTTTGGGGAATGACTAAATATGGATCAATTTCAACTTTCAAGAGCCCCGGATATTTTCGGGGCTTTTTTATACTTCTCTAGTAAGTTTCCCAAAAATTCTGACGGAAGCATTTTCCTTGGGATCAACTGGATTGAAGGGAAGGGAATTACTGATAAAACTTTGATTCTCCAGGAAGAGGAAAAGCTGTTTTGAAAATCTTGTCAGAGGATCTTCTTTTTTTCTTGATTTCCGAGTTGATAAGGCCCTATTCTCCGACCAGTCGAATGCCGCAGGTCCAGCACTGCAGAATTTTCTTAAAAATTGGAATTCTTTTAACAATCCGAAAAAGCCAAATCCCTACGCCACGACCTTGGACCTAATTACGTATTTTCGGGGAGTGGCACCTGTTTAGGATCAAGGAGTTGTTGCTGCCCTTTTCGCAGCGGTGACGAGTATTAAAAAAGAGACCTTTTAATTTAATCAGGAAACATCACTTTGCTAAATACAATCACAAAAATCTAAAAAAATGCAAGAAATCAATTCTATCAACATCTTGGAAAAGTTTTCATTGTTTGAAAAGCAATGGACACCTCATATTATCGGAGAACTCAACGGGCAATATGTGAAGCTTTGTAAGCTAAAAGACGACTTTGTCTGGCATAGTCATGAAAATGAAGACGAACTGTTTATGGTATTTAAGGGTACGCTACTGATGGACTTTCGGGATGGACGAACCGTAGAAGTCAAAGAAGGGGAAATTCTTATCGTTCCTAAAGGGGTCGAGCACAGGCCACATACAAATGGAGAAATTGTGTTTAATCTACTCTTTGAACCCAAAGCAACGCTGCACACAGGTAAGGTCGAAACTGAGATGACTGTCAAAGAATTAGGATGGATTTAATTTTCTTGCCCGAGGTACCGACGCCGGGATTTATTTAACTACAAAAGGACAAGTTATGGGAAAATTAGCATTGAAGGTAAATCCTAAAGTCATTGAAGTTTTTGCAAATTACCCAGACTCTGTTCGGAACAAAATGGAGTTCCTAAAAGGCGTGGTGATAGAAACAGCTGAGGAAACGGAAGGTATCGACGAAATGGAGGTAACCTTAAAATGGGGTGAACCGAGCTTCGTTACCAAACATGGGAGTACTTTGCGAATGGATTGGAAAGCAAGAGCACCAGACCAAGTAGCATTGTATTTCCAGTGCACGAGCAGATTGGTGAACACCTTTAGAATGGTGTTTGACCAAAAATTTCAGTACGAAGGAAATCGGGCAATCGTATTTCAGCTAAGTGAAAAAATATCTGTACAAGAATTAAAGGAATGCATAAGAGCAACCTTGACCTATCATGACGTAAAACATCTGATGACTTTGGGGATATAAAAAAATGCCGTTGGAAAAACCACCAGCCCGCCCTATCCCGAAGCCGTTACTTCCGTTACGCCGACTCCCCGGTTCCGATCAGCAGCCCCAAACTTCTCTTGATCAAGCCATCCAAATTGATGCGCGACTAGGTTTTGCAGTGATTCGGTGGAATTAACAGCTGTAAAGCGAAAAAGCCAAAATCCTAACTTATTTCGCTTTACAATAAATAAGCCCTTTGAACGCAAATTCAAAGGGCTAAGTCTTTCGAGGCTCTTATCGACTTCATGAGGCAATCCTAAGACCTTGAGGATTAAGAATCTTTACCTCTAGACTTTCGAAGTCAAAGAGACTACAAATGTTAGGTATACATCGCTCCATTGACATGAAGCACTTGGCCTGAAACATAGGTACTCATATCCGAGCCGAGGAATACACAGGCATCTGCGATCTCTTCCGGCTTGCCTCCACGCTTCATCGGAATGGCTTCTCTCCAGCCCTGCACGGTTTTTTCATCCAACACTTCAGTCATCTCGGTTTCGATAAATCCCGGAGCGATCGCATTGCAGCGGATGTTTCTTGAACCCAGCTCTAAAGCAACCGACTTCGTAAAGCCGATGATTCCAGCTTTTGACGCCGCATAGTTTGCCTGGCCCGCGTTGCCTTTGGCTCCGACGACTGAGGTCATGTTGATGATGGAGCCGGACTTGGCCTTCATCATCGTGCGGGTGGCTGCCTTTACAGTGTTGAAGCAGGACTTCAGATTTATGTTCATGATTTCGTCCCAAGACTCTTCGGTCATCCTCATGAGCAGGTTGTCACGGGTGATCCCCGCGTTGTTCACCAAAATATCCAAGGTGCCAAAGTCGGCCACCACTGCATTGACCAATTCTTCAGCCGCCTTGAAGTCAGAGGCATCCGAGCGATATCCCTTGGCTTTGATGCCAAAAGCAGCCAATTCAGCCTCCAGGGCCTGTCCCTTTTCCACACTGGAGAGATAGGTAAAAGCTACGTTTGCTCCTTCTTGTGCATATTTGATAGCTATGGCTTTTCCGATGCCTTTGGAGGCTCCGGTGACCAGAGCGGTTTTTCCTGAAAGTAATCCCATAAAGAATAAAATTTTGTTTGGCCAAAATTAGAAAAAACTCCCAAACTTTCGATTCCCCGCCCGAGCGTTCTCGATGCTCAGTCTGTAAACCCACCCATTACTCCTAGTTTTGACAATTCATAACCGAATCCATGTCCCATTTTCAAATTCCCAAAATTGTCCATTGGATCCCATCAAATCCACATTAAAACGCCATTTTCCCTGAAACACAAGCGCTTATACGCGATTTTTTTCTGAAGCCAAAAGACCTATTTTTGCAGAGTTTCAATTCGTAATCAAACCCATTTTAGATATGTCTTCGACAAAATTTGACTTGATCGTGCTGGGTAGCGGTCCAGGCGGGTACGTAGCCGCCATCCGCGCCTCTCAACTAGGTCTCAAAACAGCCATCGTGGAAGCTGCCGAGCTTGGTGGCATCTGTCTCAACTGGGGCTGTATCCCTACCAAAGCCCTTCTGAAAAGCGCCCAGGTATTTGAATACATCAGCCATGCGAAAGACTATGGCATCACGGTAAAAGGAGCGGAGGCGGATTTCACCGGAATGGTAAAAAGAAGCCGAGGCGTGGCCGATGGGATGAGCAAGGGCGTGACCTTTTTGATGAAAAAGAACAAGATCGAAGTCCTCTCCGGCTGGGGTAAAGTCCAGCCCGGCAAAAAAATCGAAGTCACCGACAAAGACGACAAGAAAACCGTCTACTCCGCCGACAACATCATCATAGCCACCGGTGCGAGATCCAGAGAACTTCCGTCGATGAAGATCGACAACGACAAGATCATCGGCTATCGCAAAGCCATGACCCTGGAAAAGCAACCAAAGAAAATGGTCGTAGTGGGTTCCGGCGCCATCGGAGTCGAGTTCGCTTACTTCTATGCTTCGATAGGCACCGAGGTCACGATCGTGGAGTTTTTGGACAGAATAGTTCCCGTCGAGGACGAGGAGGTATCCAAGGCTTTGGAGAAACTTTACAAAAAATCGGGAATGACGATCATGACATCCTCAGAAGTCACCGCCGTGGACACCAAAGGCAAGGGATGCAAAGTCACCGTCAAAACTGCCAAAGGCGAAGAGACGCTGGAATGCGATATCGTCCTTTCCGCTGCGGGTGTGGTATCCAACCTGGAAAACATCGGCTTGGAAGATGTTGGTATCCTGGTGGACAAAGGAAAAATCAAAGTAGACGAATACTATAAGACTAACATGCCAGGCTACTATGCAATCGGCGACGTGATTCCGGGCCCGGCCTTGGCACACGTGGCATCTGCCGAAGGCATCATCTGCGTGGAGAAAATCGCAGGACACCATCCCGAGCCACTTGACTACAACAATATTCCCGGCTGTACCTACTGCTCCCCTGAGATCGCTTCCGTGGGCTTCACCGAAGCCAAGGCAAAAGAAGCTGGCTATGAAGTCCGCATCGGCAAGTTTCCTTTCTCCGCTTCCGGCAAAGCTTCCGCAGCCGGTGCCAAAGACGGTTTTGTGAAGCTGGTATTTGACAAGAAGTACGGAGAACTGCTCGGAGCGCACATGATCGGTGCCAATGTGACCGAAATGATCGCAGAGATCGTTGCCATCCGCAAGCTGGAAACTACCGGACACGAACTGATCAAGACCGTCCACCCCCACCCCACCATGTCCGAAGCGATCATGGAGGCAGCCGCCGCAGCTTACGACGAGGTGATCCACCTCTGACAAACATATTTTCAAAATAATCCGACACCAGGCTTAAACATTGAGCCTGGTGTTTTACTTTTAGGAGTATTCCACTACGACCCAACCACTTTTGCAAGAAGATGAACTCATTGCCGGTCTAAGAGGCAAAGACCGGAAAACCACCGAATACCTCTACGAAAAATATTCTAGAGCACTCTTTGCGGTGATCTCCAGGATCGTCTCCGATTCGGATATTGCCGAAGAGGTTTTTCACGATGCATTCATCAAAATCATTCGAAAAATCGACAGCTACGATGAGTCTAAAGGACGCCTGTACACTTGGATGTCCAACATTTGCCGCAATGCAGCCATCGACAAGTTAAGATCCAAAGAAATCTCCCAATCCACTAAGACCAACACGATAGATGATTTCGTATATGGCCTCGAAAGCCAGTCCGGAACCATGGAAACGATTGAGGCGATAGGCGTGAAAGAACTGATGGACAATCTCAGCGAAGACCAACGATTTATCATTGAGTATATTTATTTCAAAGGATACACCCACTCGGAGATCTCAGAGGAATTCGACATTCCCTTGGGTACAGTCAAGTCCCGCGTCAGGGCCGCACTTCAAGTATTAAAAAAGAACTTAGACAGAATCTAGTGAACATTCAAGACTACATAGCATCAGGCAAACTCGAGCTTTTCCTTCTAGGCGAGCTGACTGAGCGTGAGCGTGAGGAAGTGCTGGCACTGGCTAAGGCCCACCCCGAAATCCAGCAGGAACTCGACGCATTGGAGGAAGCGATGTTTTCATTTGACAAGAAGACAGGCGTAGCTCCCTCCGCTAACGTAAAAGAACGGATCTTCGCTAGTCTGGAAGCTGACTTCCAAATGACGGGGACACCGCCCTCTCCAGCCCCTGTGACATCGACTTCAGTCAAGCTCAGCCCCTGGAAAAGTTTTGCAATCGCCGCCTCCGTCGTAGCCATTTTGGCCAGTGCATCAGCGATCTACTTCGCCGGCAAATTCTACGACACGGAGGAAAAGTTTACCGCGTTGCTCCAAGACCAGCAGGTGATGGCTGACAATCTCAACCAGGTCAAGCAAGAATTTGAAGAAACAGACTCTCGGCTGGATCGCTTGATCTCCGGCGATTTCCGAAAGGTAGAGATGCTAGGCGAAACGCTAGCCATGCAAAAGGACGCCAAAGTCGACGTATTTTGGGACCAAAAAGCTCAAGAGGTATTTGTGGCGGTCAACAATTTGAATTCGCTTTCTGCTGAATATGACTACCAGCTTTGGGCTATCGGAAAAGACGGGCCTGTAGGTATTGGCTTGGTTAACCCAGGTGAAAAATTCACACTGCAACAGATGGAAGCTGTAGCGGAAGCTGGAGCATTCGCGATCACCATCGAACCAAAAGGCGGATCCAAGTCCCCAACACTGGAAAAACTGGTCGTGTTGGGAGAGGTCGCTTAAGTGCAAAATCAAAATCTTGGGAAAGCCCGGTTGTGAAATCGGGCTTTTTTCGTGGATTTTTTGACGAACTTAAGCTGCTTCGACACTATTTTCAATCCATGGAACTCCAGCTCTCTACACCCGCTTTACTGTTTTCTGCCATCACCCTCCTCATGCTGGCTTTTACCAATAGGTTTTTGGCTATTGCTACCCTGATCCGCGGATTGCATAAAAACTACCTCAAAGAGCCCGATTCCGCACTTATCGTAGACCAGATCCACAACCTCCGCCGGAGATTGACGCTCATCAAAAACATGCAGCTGTTTGGAGTCTTCAGCTTTTTACTCTGCGTGATTTGTATGTATTTGCTGTTTCAAGGCTTCACTTCGGCAGCAAATTGGGTGTTTGTGATGAGCATGGCCTCGCTACTGATTGCGCTCATTATCTCGCTGGTTGAAATTCAGATTTCGACCAAAGCCTTGAATCTTGAACTTTCGGACATGGAGGAAATCTTCGAAAAGCGCTCCAGCAGCTTGGATGTGTTTTTCAAAAAGGACAACAAAAAAGAGGATGAATAATCGAACACTTTGGGTACTGGCTTGCAGTGGCCTTCTCGTTTTCTGTAAGCCTCAGGACATCTCCGAAGTTGAGGTTTTCGGGCAAAAACTCGCAAAACAAAAAGAGCATTTTGTCACACTCTCTTCCTTGGAGGAAACCAGGGATTTCTACACTTGGACTTCCGACCGAATCCCCCTCGTTTCAGCACATCGTGGCGGCCCTTATCCAGGTTTTCCGGAGAATGCCATCGAGACTTTCGCCAATGTTTTGAAGCATACACCGACAATCATCGAACTTGATGTGGCAATGACCAAGGATTCGGTCTTGGTGCTGATGCATGACGACGATTTGGACCGAACTACAAACGGAAGCGGCAAAGTCGAGGAAGTGACTTTTGAGTACATCCAAGGCCTATTGCTAGAGGACAATGATGGCAACCTGACCCAATTTAAGATCCCAACCTTAGAGGAAGCCCTGCTTTGGTCCAAAGGAAAAGCCTTGCTAACCGTGGACATCAAAAAATCTGTTCCTTTTGAAAAAGTCGTGGAAGAGGTCAGAAATACCCAATCCGAAACGTACGTCGCCCTGATTACATATTCTTTTGAAGCTGCGAAAAAACTGCATTCTATGGCACCAGAGCTGATGCTTTCGGTCTCCATCCGGAATGAAGAGGAAATCAAAAGGATGGAAGAGACGGGCATTCCCTGGAATCGGGTAATCGCCTTTACCGGAATCGCGGAACGAACTCCAGCCTTCAACAGGGCGCTTCATGACAAAGGTGTTTTTACGATTCTTGGCGTTCTCGGCAACCTTGACAAGAGCGCCGAAGCTCGCGGCGATCAGCTTTATACTTCTTTTGTGCAAAACGGAGCAGACATCTTGGCCACGGATCGACCGATCGAGGCCTCGTTTGCCATCAAAACCCTAGCCCCAAAGACAAGTTCCAAATCCAAGTATTTTACTCATGCTGATTGATCTGAGAAGCGACACGGTGACCCGGCCGACTCCGGGCATGAAAGAAGCGATGTTTTCCGCCCCGATTGGCGACGATGTTTTTGGAGAAGATCCTACAGTCAACGCACTGGAGGAAAAAGTAGCCAAACTGTTTGGTATGGAAGCGGCTATATTTTGCCCATCAGGAACGATGACCAACCAAATAGCCATCCGACTGCATACCGGTCCGCAGCGGGAAGTGGTCTGTCACCAGCATTCCCACATTTACCTTTACGAGGGAGGCGGCATCATGGCAAATTCTCTGGCTTCGGTGAAGCTATTGGACGGTAACTTGGGAAAAATTACCGCTTCCCAAGTTGCCGCCGCCATCAATCCCGACGATGTACATGCAACCGAGACCGCTCTTGTTTCATTGGAAAACACGATGAATAAAGGAGGAGGCAGCATCTACACGCTGGATGAAATCAAACCGATCCACGCATTGTGTAGGGAAAAAGGAATCAAATTCCATTTGGATGGCGCAAGGCTTTTCAATGCCTTGGTGGAGACGAGAGAAAAGCCTTTTGAATGGGGCGCGCATTTCGACACCATTTCTATCTGCTTGAGCAAGGGCCTGGGTTGTCCGGTGGGATCGATCCTTTTAGGCTCAAAAGCCGACATCAAGCGAGCCAGAAAAGTCCGAAAGGTTTTTGGAGGGGGGATGCGACAGGCAGGATTCTTGGCTGCTGCCGGAATTTATGCCCTCGATTATCAGGTCGAAAGGCTGAAAGAAGATCATGCTCGAGCCAAGGCTTTAGGGCAAATGCTGGCGTTGCTGCCAATCGTAAGCGAAGTGTTTCCGGTGGCGACAAACATTGTAATCGCTCGACTGGATGGAGTCACTCCGGAAGACTTTATGAAAAAACTGGCTGAAATGGATATCAAATCCGTCAAATTCGGGCCAGACCTGGTTCGCTTCGTCACCCACCTTGATTTTATAGACGAACATTTAGAAGAGGTTGGGAAACGACTGGGACAACTCTAGTCCGACAAATATTGTCTTGGGAAGCCCCCTTGACCCCAAGCATGTTCGCTTTTTGCGCGTAAGCACTTAACCTTGTAGTATGAACCCGACTCCTCTAGCAGAAAGGATGCGTCCGAGCCGATTAGAAGACCTGATCGGACAGGAACACCTTTCCTCGCCTTCGTCTTTCCTACACAAAGCCATCAAGTCCGGCAACGTGCCTTCCTTGATTCTTTGGGGACCTCCCGGGGTAGGTAAAACTACGATTGCAAACATCATCGCCAACGAAATCAAAGCCCCTTTCTACCCTCTCAGTGCCATCAATTCTGGGGTAAAAGATATCCGGGAGGTCATCGAAAAGGCAAAATTTCAGCGCGGAGTAGTTTTGTTTATCGACGAGATCCACCGCTTTAACAAGTCTCAACAGGACGCATTGCTGGGCGCTGTGGAGAAAGGAACCATTCGCCTGATCGGTGCCACTACAGAAAACCCTTCCTTTGAGGTTAATTCCGCTCTATTGTCCAGGTGTCAGGTATTTACTCTGAATGCACTCGGTAAAGAAGAAATGGTGGCCATGATGCGACAGGCCTTGGAAAAGGACACGGACTTGAAGAAAATCCAAGTCGAGCTGCAGGAAATCGACGCCCTGCTCCGTATCTCCGGCGGAGACGGCCGCAAGCTGCTCAACCTGCTGGAGATTGTCATCGACGGGATCAACGAAAACCCCTGTGTGATCACAGATGAAAAGGTGATGCAGATCGCCCAGCAAAAGGTAGCACTCTATGACAAATCCGGGGAGCAGCACTATGACATCATCTCTGCCTTTATCAAATCCATCCGTGGCTCCGATCCCAATGCAGCGGTCTATTGGCTGGCAAGGATGATCGAAGGGGGCGAAGACGTCAAATTCATCGCCCGTAGGCTGGTCATCCTTGCATCCGAGGACATAGGAAACGCCAACCCAAACGCCTTGCTTTTGGCCACCAACTGCTTCGAGGCGGTCAAAATTATTGGCTACCCGGAGGCTAGGATTATCCTCTCCCAATGCGTGACCTATCTGGCCAGCTCGCCCAAAAGCAACGCTTCCTACTTGGCAATCAACAAAGCCCAAGCGATCGTCGCAGAGACGGGAAATCTTTCTGTTCCGCTCCATCTTCGCAATGCCCCCACCAAGCTGATGAAGGACTTGAATTATGGCAAAGCCTACAAATATTCCCACGACTTCCCAGGCAACTTTGTGGAACAGGAGTTTTTGCCAGACGAAATCAAAAACACCAAACTCTACGAACCCGGAGAAAACGCCCGGGAAAACGAGTTGAAGAAATATCTATCGAGTAAATGGAAGGGTAAGTATGGGTATTAGAAAAGTATGAAATTTGAAATTTCCTCCTACCCCAAACTGAGTTAAAATAATTCAGCTCATTTTCAAATAATTGCAATTGGATTAAAATTTTTATTTGCCTTTAAAAAATTAGAATCTACCTTTGCAATCCGTTTGGAAAGCAAACGAAATGGAAGTTTAGCTCAGCTGGTTCAGAGCATCTGCCTTACAAGCAGAGGGTCGGGGGTTCGAATCCCTCAACTTCCACATAATACGATTACCCGAAGAAATTTCGGAAGTTTAGCTCAGCTGGTTCAGAGCATCTGCCTTACAAGCAGAGGGTCGGGGGTTCGAATCCCTCAACTTCCACTATAAGCCTCAGATCTATCTGGGGTTTTTCTTTTTTCAGGTTATGGGCTGCTTTTTTTACATTCTATACTCATCCTCCGCCGACAGATTCTACGTCGGACACACCTGCGAAAAGCTCGAAGAAAGACTCAGAAAGCACAATTCGAACCACAAAGGCTTTACCGGCAAAAAAAACGACTGGAACCTGGTCTATTCCGAGGAGTTCGGCTCAAAGTCTGACGCCTACAAAAGGGAACGAGAGGTAAAATCATGGAAATCGAAAAAGAGAATAGAAGAACTCATTCCCCAATAATCACAAACAGCGGGCTTGGCGCATCCCGATGCAATCGGGAGAGTCGGGGGTTCGAATCCCTCAACTTCCACTATAAGCCTCAGATCTATCTGGGGTTTTTCTTTTTTCAGGTTATGGGCTGCTTTTTTTTACATTCTACACTCATCCTCCGCCGACAGATTCTACGTCGGACACACCTGCGAAAAGCTCGAAGAAAGACTCAGAAAGCACAATTCTGAACCACAAAGGCTTTACCGGCAAAAAAAACGATTGGAACATGGTCTATTCCGAGGAGTTCGGCTCAAAGTCTGACGCCTACAAAAGGGAACGAGAGGTAAAATCATGGAAATCTAAAAAGAGAATAGAAGAACTCATTCCCCGATAATCACAAACAGCGGGCTTGGCGCATCCCGATGCAATCGGGAGAGTCGGGGGTTCGAATCCCTCAACTTCCACTATAAGCCTCAGATCTATCTGGGGTTTTTCTTTTTTCAGGTTATGGGCTGCTTTTTTTACATTCCATAATCATCCTCCGCCGACAGATTCTATGTCGGACACACCTGCGAAAAGCTCGAAGAAAGACTCAGAAAGCACAATTCGAACCACAAAGGCTTTACCGACAAAAAAAACGACTGGAACCTGGTCTATTCCGAGGAGTTCGGCTCAAAGTCTGACGCCTACAAAAGGGAACGAGAGGTAAAATCATGGAAATCTAAAAAGAAAATAGAAGAACTCATTCCCCAATAATCACAAACAGCGGGCTTGGCGCATCCCGATGCAATCGGGAGAGTCGGGGGTTCGAATCCCTCAACTTCCACATCAAAGCCTCGTCCCGATAGTTATCGAGGATGGGGCTTTTTTGTTTTAACCCCTCTCTCAAAATCAAAATAATAGGCTGCCAATTTGAATGACAGCCTATTGATATTTGTAAGAAATGTGAGGCTCCCCCTTATTCCAAATTCAGCACAAATCCAGCCCTAAACCACCTACCCGGCATTTGAACGGTGCCTGCTTCTACATAATCCGTGTTCGTGATATTGGACGCTTCGGCAAAGAATCCCAGCTTACCCATGCGATTGTAGTCCACCCGCATGTCCAAAACGAAATACGGGTCAAGACTAATCCGCTCCACGTAGCGCATCTTGGTGTTCCATTCGGTTTTTTTGCCAAAACCCACCAATACGCCACCGATGAGCTGATTTCTCAACGCCGTGAGCGAATAGCGCGACTCTATGCCCGGCAAGCCTGTAAAGGCAGCGTCGATATAATTATAAGACAGCATCAATTCTTTCAACTGAACCACCGCAGTGCTTGGATTTACACGATAGTAGGCCGAAGCCTCTACACCATTGAAGGTGACCTCGTTGAAGTTTTGGGGCTGCCAAGGTTCATCCTCAGATGCCCTAACCCAATCGATCAGATTTTCAGAAAAGCGATTGAAGTAAACCAACTCCCCTCTCCAGTTGGCATGGGTCCACTTTCCACCAATCTCAAAGGACCTTGCCTGCTCAGGTTGTAGATCTGGGTTGCCTATGTTGGTAGGACCGACGTAGTACAGATCCGTATAAGTGGGAATTCTAAAGCTCGAGCCTATGCCGGAATAAAGTCGAATCGCCTTCGTCGCCTGAAACCCAACTTCCATTCCCGGAAAATGCTTCCAGCCATATTCGGAATAATAGTTTGAATACAATCCGCCTCGGATATCGACTTTCTCGGCCAAAGTCACCAGCTGCTCAAGGAAGATCCCGGTCAAAACGCGGTCGTGATCGCCCAGATTCGTACTTTCAATTTGTTCCTTTCTTACCTCCACACCAAAACCGGTAACCCCAAGCTTACTTTTGTAGGAACCGTTGGTCTCCAAGGCAAAGACATCAGAGGTATGGAAATTCTGGTAAAAGGCAGGCTCGTTTCTTCTAAGCCTATACTCATCCTCGTTTCTCCGCCAATATCCCCTTGTGTTTAGGGAAAAGTCCCCAGAGAGATAGGTGTGACTCAGGGAACCCAAAGTGGTCTGTATGCTTTCCCACTGGTCTGGAAAAGTCGATGCATAAAACCCATTCGCCCCAAAAGTCCGATCAGCATAGGCGACCATCCCACGTATGGCGTTTTTCGCGTTGAGATCCACTCCGCCTTCGTAGAAAATATTGCTTACCTGGTAGTCCGAGTTGTATTGGTAGCCATTGGAATCGTCATAGGATACCGCCAGGTTTTGCCGATACTTTCCTGCAGGAAGTGCTCCAGCGAAACTTATTCCCTTCATCCCAAAATCGCCCACATATCCCTGAAGCCTCAGGCTTTTCGTCTCGGAAAGACTAGTAATGACATTCACGGCTCCGGTATAGGCATTTTGCCCGAAAATCCGGGAAGCGGGCCCCTTCAACACCTCCACGCGGTCTATGTTGACCATCGGTACCGGGATGTTCATCATGTGGTGGCCCGTCTGTGGATCGCTGAGCTTAATTCCGTTGACCAACATCAAGGTCTGTTCGAAAGATCCTCCGCGGATACCGATATCCGCCTGTACGCCCGTGACTCCGCGCTGCCGCACATCAACTCCAGGCACGAAGCTCAGCACTTCGGGCAGGCTTCTGGCGGGAGTGGTTTCGATTTGCTGCCGATCCACCAGAGAGATGTTTCGGCTTTGTTTGGAAAAAGGGAGCTGGATTCGGTTTTCCTGAATGACCACCTCATCCAGTTTCTGCGAAGTCGTGTCGGTCTGGGCATTTGTCGCCATCCACATCAGCGCCAGACCTCCAGTCAAAAGTATTTTTTTCATCAGATTGGGTATAAAATCTGAATCAAAGGTAAAGGCCTTTTTTCCCACCAAACAACCGAATTGAAAATCTAAATTTTGGTTAAAGCTTTTTCGCTCATCAAAAAAACATTTAGCAATACCCGACGAGTCTGTATTTTCGGCGGCAAAATATAAAGCCCAATGAGAAAAATAAAACTACTGGGATGGGTGCTGTCCGCATTTCTGATGACCGGAAGTCTGTCCCTGTTTGCCCAGCAAGGCAGAGAAAACAACCAGCAGGACTTTTCGGAATTCATGGACCGAAAGGGCAACTACTACCGCAGCGCCTCCGGGAAACCGGGAGAGGGATATTGGCAAAACGCCGCCGACTACCAGATCGAGGTGGCGCTGGACGAGGCCAACTTTACCCTGTCGGGAAAGGTTACCCTCACTTATACCAACAACAGCCCCGAGCCACTGGATTTCATCTGGATGCAGATGGAACAAAACCGCTTCACAGAGACCTCCCGTGGTACGCTTACCACACCCGTGCAGGGCAACCGCTACAACGGTGATGTGGACGGGGGCTATCAGATCTCCAACCTCAGTGCGAAGGTAGGCAGCAAGGGAACGACTTCTTCCAAATACCTGATCGATGATACTCGAATGCAGGTTTGGTTTGCGGAGCCGATTCCTGCAAAAGGAGGAAAGGCGACTGTTTCGATGGACTTTTCTTTCAAAGTTCCTCAAAAAGGGATGGACCGTATGGGTCGTCTGAAAGTGGCGGACGGCTGGATCTATGCCTTCGCACAGTGGTATCCCAAAGTGGCGGTATTCGACGACATCGAAGGCTGGAACGTGGAGCCTTACCTAGGCGCAGGCGAGTTTTACCTCGAGTATGGTAACTTCGATTACAAGGTCACCGTGCCTTACAATCACATCGTGGTTGGTTCCGGCAAGCTAATGAACCCAAATGAGGTGCTTTCGAAAGAACTCCAAAACCGTTACGCCAAAGCATCCCAAAGCGACGAGACTGTTTTCCTGATTACGCCAGAGGAGATCAAAAACACCCAGCTCACCCGTCCTAAGCAAGACGGTACCGTGACTTGGCATTTCCAAATCAAAAATTCCCGAGACATCGCTTTTGCAACCTCGGACTCCTTTATCTGGGATGCTGCCAAAATCAACTTGCTGTCTGGCAAGACCATCCTCGCCCAATCAGTTTATCCCAAAGAAAGTCAAGGCCAGGAAGCTTGGGGCCGCTCAACAGAATATAGCAAGGCATCTATTGAGCACTACTCCAAGCAGTGGTATGAGTTTCCTTGGGAAACTGCCACTAACGTAGCGGCAGAAATCGGCGGGATGGAATATCCTGGTTTGAACTTCTGCCATTATACTTCCAAGGGCCGCGGTCTTTGGGGCGTGACCGACCACGAATTTGGCCACAACTGGTTTCCGATGATCGTGGGTAGCAACGAAAGACGCTACGCATGGATGGATGAAGGCTTCAACACCTTCATCAACCACTACAGTACGCTGGACTTCAACGAGGGCGAATACCCAAGCACATTAAACGAAACCAGAAGATTCAACAACTATTTCACCAGCGACAGCCGTGAAGGAATCGACAACTATCCCGACGTGACTAACCTCCAAAACCTCGGAATGGTCGCTTATCGCAAGCCCGGAATTGGCTTGGTGGTATTGAGAGAGTATATTCTGGGGCCCGAGCGATTTGACAACGCCTTCAGATCTTACATCAAGACCTGGGCATACAAGCACCCCCAGCCTGCCGACTTTTTCAATCACATGGAAAATGTAGCGGGAGAAAATCTGTCTTGGTTCTGGAAGGGATGGTTCTATGGCAACGGCAACATAGACCTTGGAATAGCGGGAGTCCAGCCTTACGGAGGAAACTACCTCGTCAGCCTCGAAAACAAGGGAGACTTCCCAATGCCGGTCTTGCTGGAAGTAAGCTATGACGACGGTTCCAAAGAGCGTATTACCCTGCCCGTGGAAATCTGGCAAAGAGGAGACAACTGGATCCACCAGATCAAAACAACCAAAAAAGTAACAGCGGTGGTCATCGATCCTGACAAAGTCATGCCTGACATCAACTTGGCAAACGACAGCTGGCCGGTCGAGATATACAAATAAGCCAACGAGCTCCTGAGATCTTCAGGAGCTTTTTTTTGCCCTCTTTTCACCAATTCAAAAAAGACTCAGGGCAATACGCCTACGGTTCACACCTGTAATCCTACGATTGACTTCCATCTGTTTTTCGAGCAAGCTTTCTTCCTCCATCTTAGCAGCACCATTTCAAAAGCATGAAGAACATGAAAAACTACTACGCCACAAATCGACTTATCCTGTTGCTGCTATTTCTCTCCTCTCCTCTGTTTTGCGGAGAAGTGCTGGCACAAAGCACCAATGTCACTGCGAGATCCAATTCCGGGACTTCCAGATGGACTGTCAACAACAACACCCAAAAGTCCAGCCTGGAGACCAACGGGAAAATCACCATTTCCGATGACGAGAAAAGCATCAGCTCGATCTCTCCTGGCGGCTACCTCAAGATCGAAAAAACTACTTTTGGCAACTCTCGCTCCTTGTTCATCACCAACAAGGGCGGAACGCTGGACTACGAGTACAAGGAAGGCGGCAGGAGCAAGCCCTACGAACCGGACGGGAGAGTTTGGCTAAGCGAAATCCTGCCTGACCTGCTCAACTCCACGACCATTGCGGCAGAATCTCGCATAGACCGCCACTATGCCAAAGGCGGAGTCAAGTCAGTCTTGGGGCTGGTGTCCCAGCTGAACAGTGACCACGTCAAATCCGCCTACCTTGGCATACTCATGCAAAAAAACCTGAGCCAGGCTGACGTCACGGCAGTGATTGATGCCGTCCCCAACAATTTGGATTCGGACCATTTTAAGCTGGAAGTCTATAAGAAGGTACCACCGGCCTACTTCAAAGACATCAATAGACTCACACGGGTGGTAAGCGACATCGACTCGGACCATTTCAAAGCCGAACTTCTCAAACCGATCTTCAAAGCCAATGTCGTTGCCGGTCAGGGAGAAAAAGCGCTTCAGCTCATCAATCTGGTAGACAGCGATCATTTTAAACTTGAAATCGCCAAAACCATCTCCTTCCAAAACATTTCCACTCCCGACCTCCGCTTTTTGGTGGACAGTGTGGTCCCAAAGATCGACTCAGACCATTTCAAAAACGAGCTGCTCCGAACCATTATCAACAGCAACAGCCTCACCGAGGAGCGTGCGCTGATCGTCCTATCCGGAGTCAACAGCATGGACAGCGACCACTTCAAGGCAGAAACGCTCAAATCTCTGTGTTCAAAGCAGCCTTCTGAGCGCGTGAAACAACAGATTAGAGAAACAGCCAAGACGAGCATAGAGTCCTCCCACTTTCTCGGCGAGGTAATGCGTTGCGCGGCCTAAGCAAAAAGCTTTTTGTAAATTGATGCCCCGGCGGATGCAGTCGGGGCTTTAGTATCCGATATAGATGAGGGAAAAATTTCTTTCTTTTTTGCTTGCAGCTGCGCTCACCGCATGCCTTGCCGCCTATCTATTCTATCATGTAGGCCTAATCAGCTGGATGCGGGAGTTGTCGGCTGCACAGTGGGGCACCTTGGTCTTGCTGATATTCCTGGCGAGCTTGATAATCTCGCAGGGTTACCGCTTCATTATCCACGTTCGCCCCTGGAACCAGGGACACCTGACCCGCTCATTGGCGCTCCTGACTATACTCACCGGTACGCTCGCCGCCTACACCTACTTTTTGGACATCGTCGTACAGGATTGGCTTTCTAACTTGGGGGAAAACACACCATCCACCAGCAGCCTACTCCTCAAGGGCGGCTTGGTCAGCCTGATTCTGAGCCTGCTGATCATCTGGATTGATTACTCTTGGTTTGCCTTTGCTCGGTACTCCAAGGAAACCATCCATCGGCTTAGGGAAGCCCGCAACAAAAAAGAACTCCAGTTTATCCTGCTGCGATCCCAACTGACTCCGCACTTCCTGTTCAACTCGCTCAATACCGCTTCTTATCTGGCTACCTCCCATCCAGACCAGGCAGAGGACTTTATCCGCAAGCTGGCCTTCAACTTCAACAACCTCATCCGCAATGGTATCCAGCCGCTCAACAGTCTGGAGCGGGAACTTGAGATCGTGGACAACTTCATGCACCTGATGAGGGTTCGCTATGGCGACAAAGTGATTTTGGAGAAAAGGATCAAACCCGGGACTGAGCAAAACTTCCTTCCTGCACTCGGCATTCAGCTGCTGGTGGAAAATGCCCTAAAACACAATATAGCGAGCCTGGATGCTCCTCTAAAGATCATGGTGACCGCAGATCAGCTGCAGGTAGTCGTAGCCAATACGCTCACGCAAAAGCCCGATAAGGTAGAATCTACTGGCATAGGCCTCAAAAATCTCCGAGAACGCTACCTCCACTATGGACGATCAGTTCCCGAAATCTCCGAGGGTGGGGGCTTTTACGAAGTCCGCCTCCCCTACGTGACACCTAACTTGAGCCAGCGATGAAGCCATTTCCCGACATCCAGCCCATCAGCCGCCTCGTGCTGCCCATTGTTGTTGGCACCTTGGCTTACCTGGCGATTCTGTTGGCCTTTGATACGGTGGAGTCCATGCTGGAGGATTTTTTCACCCGTGAGCTGTTTTTCTGCATCGCAGTCAGCGTCATTTTGCTGGAAGCGAACCGCGGACTCTTGCTGGCCTTCAAGAAGAAGTTGGTGTATTCTTCCAGCTTTGGCAGCTACGCTTCAGGACTTACTATCTGCTCCGCAGCCACTTGTATTCTCGTAGTCAGCGGCCTGTTGATTGGCTATTTTTCCTGGTTTGAAAACATGACTGAGGTAGCGGTATATACCGCTGAACTCAAGATTTTCAATGGTATTTTTCTGTTTGTCACCCTCCTTTTCCAAAGCCACTTTCTTGGGTTCTACCTGATCCACAAGCGCTTTGAGCGGGAACTGGAGCGAGAAGCCAGAAGAAAGGAAAGCTTGGATCGAGACGTGAACCTTTTCCACTATCGCCTCAATCCCAAGTTTCTGTTGACCTGCCTCGATGCCATTCTACTTAAGCTGAAGGAAAAACAATACGAGCAGGCTGACGAAGGCATCTTGCTCCTTTCTGAGATCTACCGCCATTCGCTCCAATCCCACGACGACTTGGCCACTCTGCAGGATGAGCTCACCGCGATGCGCTGCAAGGTCGATTTCCTAAATCTGTTTGTGGCAAAACACATTGAAATCCAAAGCCAAGATTTGGGGGAAGATTATCTTCTGATGCCTCGAACGTTGACCAAACTCCTGGAGGCAATCGCATACTCCCAACTTTCCTCTTCATCCGCACCGCTCACGATCTCCTTGGGAATACACCGGGATCAGTTGGAATTGAGTTTTCCCTGTACCTTCTCCCTGACCACAGAAGATGAGCTCTACCATTGCCTCCAAGAGGTACAGCAGCATTATTCCTGGTTGAAAAAGGAAATGAAGTGGACCGCAAATTCCACGTTTTTTATCCATATTCCCTTAGAAAAGCCCTTCAAACAATCCATTCAAAAGGAAAGCCTAAGCTCCCACCAACGATCCTAAATGAAAGTCCTGCTGATCGAAGACGAAATCCCTGCCATAGAAAAAGTTACCCACTTTCTGGCCAAGTACGATCCAGATTGTGAGCTGTTGGGCGTTGCCAAATCCATCGCCGAAGCTGTACCGCTGCTGACGAAGCTTGGTCCACAGGCAGATGTACTATTGATGGACGTACACTTGGAAGACGGGCTGTCCTTTCAGGCGCTGGACCGGGTTGGTTTTTTCAAACCGGTGATCTTCATCACGGCCCACAGCCAATATGCGCTGGAGGCCTTCAAGGCGAATGGCATCGACTATTTGGTCAAGCCAATCAGCTATGCGGCATTTGCCGCCAGCTTGGACAAATTACGTCAGCTAAGAGATAAGCCTGCCCCGCTCCATCCCCAGATTTGGCAACAGCTCTCCAAACCCGCCTATAAGGAACGCTTCATGGTGAAGATCGGCGAGCACATCCACTCGGTACCCACCCAGTCGGTTCGGATTTTTTTTGCAGAGGGCAAAAACACCTACCTGATCCGGGAAGATGGACGAAAACTCATCACCGACTACAAGATGGAAACGCTGGAAGAAATCTTAAATCCCGAGCTTTTCTTTCGGGTCAACCGAAGCCATCTCATCCACCTAGACGCGATCAAAGACGTGCTAATGTACTCCAACAGTCGACTTAAGATCAATCCCAATTTCCCCTACCCCGAGGAAATCATAGTCAGCCGAGACCGGGTCAACGGATTCAAACAATGGCTGGACGGAGAGAGAAAAAGCGAGTAGAAAGAATTTAAGACTTATGAAAATGCGATTTTCGACCTGAAGAGAGTATCAGGCGAGTTTCCCGATTTTTTTTAAGTATTCTAATTTGAGATTTTTAATTGCCTGGTGGTAGGCGACCGCTACCATCCACATCCCCAACTCTATCAATGCCCTCGTAAATCGTATCTGTAAAAGATGCGAATAGCCATGCCCATCTTACCCCAACGCCTGAGCCAGATCCTCCAGCAAATCATCCGTATGCTCTAGTCCAACCGAAACGCGGAGCAAGTTCTGAGGAGTTTTGGTGTTTGGCCCCTCCACGGCGGCGCGACGTTCGACCAAGCTTTCGACTCCTCCTAGGCTAGTGGCGTTGGCGAAAAGCTGGAGCTTGGACACCACCGCATCGGCTTCCCCGGCTCCGCCTATTACCGTGAAAGAAAGCATCCCTCCAAATCCGCTCATCTGAGCAGCGGCGATTTCATGTCCCGGATGCTTCTTTAAGCCGGGATAAAAGACTTTTTCGACCTTGGGATGTTGGCTTAGAAAATCGGCCAAGATCATCGCATGCTGCGCATGGCCCCGCATGCGATACGCCAGAGTCCTAATACTTCTCGCGAGATAATAGCAATCGGTCGGCGAGGGCACCGCTCCGCCGATATGCTGGACTGCCCGTATCTTTTTCCAAAAATCACTCTTCTCTTTGGCAATAAGAGCTCCACCAAGAATATCGGAATGTCCCCCAAAATATTTGGTGCTGCTATGCATGACAATATCGGCTCCTAGGTCTAAGGGATTTTGAAAAACCGGTGTGGCAAAGGTATTGTCGCAAGCCAGCAAAGCCCCCTGCTCCTTGGCGAGAGCGGAAATTGCGCGGACATCGGAGATTTTCAGCAGGGGATTGGAGGGGGTTTCCACCCAAAAAAGCCGGGTAGTGGGCCGAATGGCATTTTTCACCTGCTGCAGGTCACTCATATCCACAAAGCTCACCTCATGAATCCCAGCAAAGAGCGTTTTCATCGACTGGGCAAGCCCATGGTACATGTCGTCAGGTGCGATGATATGCGAACCCGGCTCCAAGGCCTGAAAGACCGCCGTACCTGCTGCATTACCTGATGAAAACGCCGCCGCGTCGGTTCCTTTCTCCATCGCTGCCAGAAGCTCCTCCAATGCTGAGCGGTTTGGGTTTTCTGCCCGAGTATAGATCATCGGTCCGCTGCCATGCTCAAAGTTGGTACTGAGCGTAATGGGCTGGACGATGGGCCGGTTGGAGTCAGTACGGTGAATACCTTTGTGAATCGTCAGAGTCTCGAATTTCATAGTGGCGTATTTGGGATCAAATTAGAAAAGTCTCCCAAGGATAAGAAAGCCTTTTACAGGAAAACCACTTTTTAAAAAACCCTAAATGAATTGGCAACCATTCCAACCTTTTGGAACTTCCTCCCCTCTTTTGTTCAGAAGGACTTGAAATGGAAAAGGAACGAATAGACTTACGCTTGATCGAACTGGTGATTGCACAAGACCGAAAGGCGCAGTTCCAGCTTTTCGAACTGACCAAACGGATGGTCTACTCGCTTGCATTCCGCATTCTAAATGACGAGGATATTGCCCATGACGTGCTGCAGGACACTTTCGTCAAGGTATTTCAGGAAATCAAAAACCTAAAGCATCCCGAGGCTTTGGTTTCCTGGATGAAAACAATCACTGCTCGAAAAGCTGTGGAAAAAGCCAAAAGGCAACTCGTTTTTGAAAAACTCAGTTCGGCGGAAGATCAAAGTGAGGATCATTTCGAAGCTTGGTTTGACGGAGAGCTTTTGGATCAGGCCATCCGAAGTCTACCTGCAGGATCCCGGACGGTATTCATGCTGGTAGAGGTGGAAGGTTACCCGCATCAGGAAGTCGGAAGAATGCTTGGGATCAGCGAGAGCACCTCAAAATCCCAATTGAACTATGCCAAGAAACTGTTGAAAACGAGGATAAAAACCCTGCTTCAAGCATGAAAAAGCTCCCTGAATATTCGCCAAAGGCAAGCGCTTGGGAAGACTTGCTCAAGAAAGTCAGCTTCGAACGCCAGCTTGGGAATCATCTGCCGACACTTCCCCAGTTCGCACCTCAGGATGCGGTTTGGGAAAAAATAACGGCGGAACTGGATCGGAAGAAAGTCGTTCCCATTTGGCTCCGCTGGAGTGCTGCAGCTGCTGTGATCGCTATACTTTTGTTTTCCCTGATTTCCAAATTCAGAACTGACGACAAATTCCAAGATCAGGAGCTGCTCAGCGAAAAGCCTATCGAAGTGGGTAATTCCTCATTGGAAGCTGTGCCCTTCGAGACGCCAACAAGTACGGAAACCGTTGCTGCAAACGCCGAAAATGCTCCATTGAAATTTTATCCAGAAGAGAAGTCCAAGCGATCAATCGAAATTATTGCAGCTCCAAAAATGACCTTGCCGGACCTCGAACTTTCACAGTCCAAAAACCTAAGCCTAAAAATCCCAGAAAGAATTGTCCCTGAAGCGCAAGTCCAGAAGACACTTCATCAAGTCAGAATCTCCTGGAGCAAAATCAAACCCGGCCTGCAAGTCAAGACACCCTTTAGCCGAACAGAATCCGAATTGCAACAAAAACCTCAAGCATCAGCCACTCAAAACAGCCTAATCACGCTGGAAATAAACAACTAAGCTTCTTAACTACCACTCAAAAATGAAAAGACTGATACTTCTCACTGGCATTGCCATGCTCTTTTGCCAACGCTCACTGGCTCAAGAAATCGAAAACAAACCTTTTGGAAACTATCTGGAAAAGCTAAATGAAGCCTATCCAGTCACAGACACCTTGGTTTTCGACTTCCCCAATGACGGCAAATTGCTCTTGCTCTTTAACAACACAGAATACGGCCTTTCCTTTTTGGAGGAAAAATTCACGCCGGTCCTGAAGGAAACAACCAAATTCCCTGAGTTTAAGACCCTTTCTTACAGATTGAGCGAAGAATATCCCCAAACCAAAGTCGATGCAGTGATCCTGGATCTGGAAAGAAACTACCTACCCTATGTGGATCAACTCGAACTTGGCGCGGTGATCGGCATGGACTATACCGGAGGGGATTTTACTCCTGAGATTGGTGGTCGAGCGATGTTCAATTTCAGGAAGTTTGACATCGGAGGATCTTTTACCAACAAGATTTTCTTTCCCGAACGCGTCGACGGGAACGTGAAAGTCAACAGCAACTGGTTTGCAAATCTGGAATACCGATGGGACAAAAGCGATCCAAAATCCAACAGTGCCAACATGTTTGGGATAGGGATTTTGGTCAATGAAGACAAAAGTCAGCTATTCAGCGGAACCACCATGCAGGCCTTCTACAAGCGAGGCGTGAACAAAAACGTCTCGATCCAGGTGGGAATCATCGCGACCGAAAACTTCAAGACGTTCTATCCCACGGTCGGGATCCGGTTTTGGTAAAAACAAAAATGCCAGCGAAGAGCCGGCATTTTTCGTCAGGAAGCCCAGATTTAGGCATCTTGATTCTAGTATCTAATATCTAGCATCATTACCTGATTCGATCCACAGAACGGACGAGCGCTTCGTCTTTTCGGATAAACCGGTTGGCCAGCATGTTGCAGACCATAGCCGCCAATATTACCCAAAAACCTACTTTATAGCTTCCTGCCACTTCCATTCCCAATTCGGAGTTTAGTCCATTGGTCGTGAGAAAAACAGATGCCACCAAGCCGACCATGAGCAGGCTGTTGATCATATTCAGCATCATCTGTCGACCTCTGCTCTTGTATTGAAAGATCGAAATCAGGGCCAAAAGCCCTACGAAAGCCGCCAACGCTCCGATGTACCATTTAGAAGAAGAGCTGACCACCTCTCCGTCCGCACTGAGATTTTCGACGGCAAAAGCGCTGAGCTTCCAGCTTTGGCCGTTGACTGCCTGCTCCCACAGCTCAGTGCCGATGGTAATCCCCATGCAGACCACTACCAGGAACAAAAAGATGGTTTGAATTCGCTGAATCATTAGTTTCTTTTTTTGTGCAAAGAAAAGCCCAAATCCAGTCAATACCAAGCATCACTTACTCCAAGGGGAATTGATGGGGAATTGTATCTTTGCAACCGTATGGACGAAACCAAGAGGTATTTTCTGGAATTAAGTTACAAAGGCACCCCATTTCACGGTTGGCAGACGCAAGAAAACGTCATGACCGTGCAAGAGTGTCTGGAAAACGCGCTGGCAACCTATTTGAGAAAACCAACTCCGATTTTGGGAAGTGGAAGAACCGACAAGGGCGTACATGCCAACATGCAGGTTTGCCATTTTGACCACTCCGGCTTACCGCTCGGGGAAAATTTCCTCAGTGGCATCAATGCCATCCTCCCCAAAGAAATCGCCGTCCATTCGATCCGGCAGGTCAGGGACGATGCCCATGCCCGCTTTGACGCAGTGCGCAGATCCTATGTCTATCGCATCATTTTCCGGAAAAACCCGTTTCTAGATCAGTTGGCTTGGCATTGTTTCTACAATCCTGACGTTGAAAAAATGAACCTTGCGGCAGAAGCCCTTCTCAGACACGAGGATTTCGAATGCTTCAGCAAGGTCCACACGGACGTCACGCACTTCCGCTGCGATATTATGTCTGCCCATTGGGAACAAAAGGAGGGCGAATTGCTATTTCATATAACCGCAAACCGGTTTTTGCGTGGCATGGTAAGGACAATCGTAGGAACGCTCATGGAAGTAGGAAGGGGATTTAGGAAACCCGAGGAGATGGACGAAGTCATCCTTTCCCGCAACCGCGCCAACGCCGGAAAAGCCGCACCAGCCAAGGGACTTTTCCTCAACAAAATCGAATATCGAAAAGAAATATACCTAGACTAACCCGCCTTGAGCTTAGAAAAAGAAAAAGAATCGTCTGGCGAAATCGTCGACATGAAAGTACTGCGGCAGCTTTACTCCTTTGTGAAGCCCTATCAAAAGCAGTTTTACTTTCTGGTATTTCTTACAGTCGCCATGGCGATTTTGGCCCCTACCCGACCCTATTTCATTCAGATCGCGATTGACGACTATGTTGCTTTGGGCGATACCCCTGGACTGATCAGGATCATCTATATCCTGATCGGATTGATGGTACTCCAAGCCATCGTGCAGTGGGCTCACACCTACTACTCGGGATGGATCGGCCAAGTAATCATCAAAGATATCCGCACTCGGCTCTACCAGCATCTGTTGAAGCTTCGCCTGAAGTTTTTTGACAATACACCCATCGGAAGGCTGGTCACCAGAAACGTCTCGGACATCGAGACCCTTGCCGATGTATTTAGCGAAGGCTTGGCGGCTATCATTGGCGACTTGCTGCAGATTATCACCATCCTCGGGGTGATGTTTTACATTGACTGGAAGCTGACACTCGTCAGCTTGAGCACACTACCACTCTTGATTATTTCCACTTATGTATTCAAGGAAAAAATCAAGGTTACGTTCAATGACGTCAGAAATGCAGTATCAAATCTGAACTCCTTTCTGCAAGAGCACATCACTGGCATGAACATAGTCCAGATATTCAATCGGGAAAAGCGCGAGTTCGAAAAATTCAAAGAAATCAACCGCGAGCACCGATCAGCCCACATTCGGTCTGTCCTTTACTATTCGGTTTATTTTCCGGTAGCAGAGATCATCCAGGCCATAGGTATCGGGTTGGTGGTATGGTACGGCGCGGTCGGCGTGTTGGGTTTGGATTTGCAAATAGGCGTCTTGATTTCCTTTATCATGTATCTGCAGCTGTTTTTCAGGCCCATCCGCATGATCGCTGACCGATTCAATACGCTCCAAATGGGTGTGGTGAGCTCCTCCCGGATTTTCAAGCTTTTGGCTAGCACCGAGCATATCGCGAATGAAGGCAGCCACAAGCCGGAAAAAATCAAGGGAAACCTAAAACTCGAACAGGTCTGGTTTGCCTACGTCAATGAGGACTATGTATTGAAAAACATCAATTTCGAAGTCGAAGCCGGCCAAACCGTCGCCTTGGTGGGTGCCACCGGCGCAGGAAAATCGTCCATTATCAACCTGATTTCCAGATTTTACGAAATCAACAAAGGACAGATCATGATCGACGGCACTGACATCAGGGAATTTGAGCTCGGGACATTGCGCAAGCATATCGGTGTCGTGCTCCAGGATGTTTTCCTTTTTTCCAACAGCATCTACCACAATATAACGCTCGGAAATCCGTCCATCTCTAAGGAGCAGGTGCTAGAAGCTGCGGAAAATGTCGGGGCGAGAAAGTTTATCGAACGTCTGCCCGGAGGGCTGGATTACAACGTGATGGAACGCGGGGCTACACTCTCTGTCGGCCAGCGACAACTGATTTCCTTCGTCAGGGCGATGGTGTACAACCCCGAAATTCTGATCCTCGATGAAGCCACTTCATCCGTGGACTCGGAAACCGAAGAGCTGATTCAGGAGTCGATCGAAAAGATGATGAAGGGTCGAACCTCCATCGTCATCGCCCACCGGCTGTCCACCATTCAGAAAGCAGACAAAATCATCGTGCTGCACAAAGGTGAAATCGTGGAAACCGGCACGCATGACTCACTTCTCGAGCTGGGCGGCTACTACACCCAGCTCCATCAAATGCAACTCAAAATGATGGCGATCTAAGCCATCAAATTAATTTTCAACCAACTCCAATAGTTTTGAAATACCGCGTTTTATTGCTTTTCACTCTCTTGCCATTTTTCGGCATTGCCCAAGAAAGAGGCATCGGCGTCAGAATTGGCGAGCCGATCTCCCTTACCTACAAAGATTTCATAGAGGATTATCTTTCCTACGAAGTCATGCTTGGCGCCGCAGGGGTAAATGGTTCGGACTACTATCGAAAGGATTTCGAGAACAATCCTCCCGCTTCCAATGCATTTTACCAAAGCCACTCTGCCAGCAAAGGCGTGTCCCTCAATTTTAGGGTTGCGCTGAACGAAGACATCACTGACGTTTTTGACATCACCCAGGGGTACCTCCTCGGCTACGGCGGCGCTGGCATTCAGATTCGTACCACCCAGGTGGATTACAGCTACTATCAAAATACGTCAAGCTCTGCGACCCAGCCATTGATGCGGGAAGACCGGACTAACTTTGACTTCGGGCCGGAGGCTTTTGCTGGAGCAGAGTATTACTTCGACGAAACCCCAATCAGCGTGTTTGCGGAGGTTGGACTGTTTTTGGAGCTGATCGATCGAGTCAACGTCAAGGGCCAAGGCGGCATAGGAGTTCGCTATCTCTTTTAGCAGATGAAAAAGGTCGGAATCGCGCTACTGGTTCTTTTGGCTGTCATCGCCCTCGCTTACGGCCTATTCATACACTTGGGTGGGAGCAAGCCTATACGGGTGGAATTGATCAGCAGTGCTCCGTCGGCTCTGGCGGGAAAGACCTTTCGAGGCACACCCCAAGACAAACGACTGTCCGAGACATTTCAATCCATAGAAAGTCTATTGGCGCTTCATCCAGGAAAAAAGATGCATACCATCTATCTGGTGGAGCCTGCCGGCAAACTCGACACCATGGAAGTTTTCGTGGGTTTGGATCTCCCATTTGCCCCATCGGACTTGGAATCGATGACTTTTTCTGAACAAAAATTCATCCGGGCAACCGTTACAGGAAGCAAATGGGTCATGCCTGGACCTGAAACCGTCAAGGAAAAAATCGACGCCTATGCAAAAGAAAACAACCTTGTCCTGAGCGGAGTTTTCATCGACCGAATAGTCAGTGATTCGGAGATTCAGGTGATCGCGCCAGTCAAGTGAGAAAAGTTTTGGGTTTTTACCAACCTTGGCATGATCCCTGCCGTGAAAGTTGAAACGCTAACTCAAACTATATGAATAAAATACTGACAATTTTTGCGTTGATCGGCTTGGTGGCCTTTCAAGCTTGCGAAGGACCAGAAGGCCCGATGGGACCTCAAGGAGAACAAGGGGTACAGGGGGCTCCCGGCACCCCGGGAGTAAACATCGTAGGCACGACTTACGAGGTCGATCTCGATTTCACGGAAGAAGGCCAATATTCCGGATTGTTTGAGTTTCCTGAAGCATTGATTGAAAGCGATGCCGTCTTGATTTACAGACTTTCTGCCGTGGACAACGGACGGGACGTGTGGAGGCTGCTACCACAAACCTACTTTTTCAGCGAAGGTGTCCTGATGTACAATTTTGACTACACGATCGAAGACTTCTCCATATTCTTGGATGGCGCGATAGATCCAACCATCTTACCCGCCCAATGGACAACCGATCAGATTTTCCGAGTAATCGTACTTCCATCGGATTTTCCTGAGGGAAGAATCGACTATTCAAACTATGAGGCGGTCACTGCGATGCTCGGAATAGAGGAAAGCGACTTCCAAAAGCTTCAAGCCAATAACTGATTAAACCAATTATTACCACTTTCGAGGCCCGGAATTCCGGGCCTCGCTTTTTTATTCATTCGGCGATTCTGCCAAAAATAATTTGGCGCTTATCTTTGCGGCATGCAACTCAAAAATGATCTGCTGCTGCGAGCAGCCCGAGGTGAAAAGACAGAAAGAACTCCCGTTTGGCTCATGAGGCAGGCGGGACGGATACTCCCGGAATACCGCGCGGTGCGTGAGTCTGTCAGTGGGTTCATCGAGCTGGCACAGACTCCAGAACTGGCTTCGGAAGTCACGATCCAACCAGTTGACCTTTTGGGTGTAGATGCTGCGATTATTTTTTCGGACATTCTGGTGATCCCAGAGGCCATGGGGCTTCCCTATGAAATGGTGGAAAAACGCGGCCCTTGGTTCCCCGAGACCGTCCGCAGCGAGTCTGATCTGAAAAAACTGCGTGTAGCAGACGGAGAAAATGATCTCCGGTATGTCATTGACGCGATCCATATTACCAAAAGAGCGCTAAACGGGCGCGTTCCCCTGATCGGATTTGCCGGTGCGCCATGGACCATATTCGCCTACATGGTGGAGGGCAGCGGCAGCAAGACTTTTTCCAAGTCCCGTGAAAAGCTCTATCGGGATCCGGTGTTTTCGCACAAACTCCTACAGCTCATCACAGATTCTACGATCAACTACCTTAAGGCTCAGATCCGTGCCGGAGCCAACCTAGTACAGATTTTCGACAGCTGGGCGGGGATCTTGGGACCAAAACAGTACGAAGAGTTTTCTCTGAAATATATTTCCCAAATCTGCGACGCCATCAACGAAGTGCCCATGACCGTCTTTGCCAAGGGGGCTTTTTTCGCCCGAGAAGAGATGGGCAGACTCAACTGTGATACCATCGGGCTGGACTGGAATATGGGCATTTCGGAATCCAGAAAATTGATCGGGCCCGACAAAACCCTTCAGGGGAACCTCGATCCAGCCGCGCTCTACGGAAATCCAGATCAGGTCAGGGCAGCTACAATAGAGATGATGGAACAGTTTAGGGGATCACGACACATCGCCAACCTGGGCCACGGCGTCTATCCCGACATCGATCCTGAAATGGTGAAGGTATTCATCCAGACCGTTAAGGAATTTAGGTGATTCCTTGCAAGAGTGGAAAACAACGGTCCTAGACTTCCTGAAGCACATCCCCAACTTTGATCGTCCCTGATTGCAATGCGATTACGTTTTGGCCGAAGTACACTTTTCCATTAATAGTGCGGTAGGTGGAAAGTGTCTTAAGAGGCTCTTTGCCCTTGGTCCCTGTCGATTGATCGACCGTGGTCATGACACAGCGCGCGCAGGGTTTCACAATTTCAAATTCCAATTCGCCGATTTTGATTTTTCGCAGTTTATCTTCCAAATAGGCGCTTCCACCGGCAAAGACAATATTTGGCCGAAAGCGATCCATGGGGATGGGGTCAACCAATCTGGAATTGAGATCATTCAATGACTCTTGTCCGATCAACAAGTAAGGCATGCCATCTGCGAAACTGACAGATTCAGCATGTATGGCATACCTGGGATCCACCTTTCTGTGGCTGGATTCTAACATCACCACAAGACAAACGGAAAACCCCAGAAAATCAGAAAACCAACTATTCAAATCTGGATGGACGATCTTCGCCGTGACCTGATCATCCCAAATCGTCACCGTGATTTCAGGCCCAGTGGCCAAATCAAAGGGGATTTGGACTTGCACGCTTTGTTGCTGGCTATGAGAAACGACCAAGCCGCCATCCTCCAGGCTGACAGCCAACAATGCTAGCTGGGGGTATTTACGCTGGGAAACGAATACACCTTCTTGATCGACAAGCATCCATCGTCGGTCATATCTGAAACCTCTCTCCTCTACTAAGGCCTCGGACAGCCGGATCCCCCCAAGTGATTTGATAGGATAGACAAAAATATCCTGAACGGTCATTGTTTTTTCCATGTCCTAAAAATAGGATAAAGCATTCAGTCCATTCAAACCAAAAACAAAAACCTCCCCATTGTCATGGATTTCAGAAAATGCCAAAGGGATGGAAACAGCTCAAAATGCTGGGTAGCGTGTATCAACGTCATGCCCAACAAAACGACTAAAAACCATTTGGCCCGGTCTCGGTTTCTCGTGGAGGAAAAAAGTCCCATTCCCCTTTAGATGCACTTTGCCCGAACAGGGTTGCACGGATTTTCCACTTTTTGGAAAACCTGCCATAATCGACAGCCCAATTTTCCACTTTGGTGACAAATGGTTTTTCCAGCAAGCTGGCATCTGGCAGTGAATCTGACAAACTGACACCAAAAGGAGATATTTCCCCAATGGCACAGCACTTGAAGAATCGGGAGTGTACAATTAACGCAACTATCTAAATCTATATAATCATGGGAAAAATTATAGGCATTGACTTGGGTACCACCAACTCCTGCGTAGCCGTAATGGAAGGTAACGAACCTGTAGTCATCCAAAACAGCGAGGGAAGGAGAACCACGCCATCTATCGTGGCTTTTCTGGACAACGGAAACGGTGAGCGCAAAGTAGGTGATCCGGCTAAGCGCCAGGCTATCACCAACCCAGCCAACACGATTTCCTCTGTAAAAAGATTCATGGGAAAGAAATTTTCCGAAGTATCTGAAGAGAAAAAGCATGCTTCCTACAAAGTGGAGCAAGGGCCAAATGATACCGTAGTCATCAAAATCGGCGATAGATCTTATACTCCACAGGAGCTTTCCGCCATGATTCTTCAGAAAATGAAGAGCACTGCCGAGGACTTCTTGGGACAGACCGTCACCGAAGCGGTTATCACCGTTCCTGCTTACTTTAACGATGCCGAGCGTCAAGCAACCAAAGAAGCAGGTCAGATCGCAGGCCTGGAAGTGAAGCGTATCATCAACGAGCCTACCGCCGCGGCACTTGCCTATGGTATGGACAAGAAAAACCAGGATATGAAGATCGCGGTGTATGATCTTGGCGGTGGTACGTTCGATATCTCTATCCTTGAGTTGGGCGATGGTGTATTCGAGGTAAAATCCACTAACGGCGACGTTCACTTGGGTGGTGATGACTTTGACCAGGTGATCATCGACTGGCTGGCTGCCGAATTCCAGGCTGAAGAGCAAATCGATCTGAGAAAAGACCCGATGGCTTTACAGAGATTGAAGGAAGCTGCCGAAAAAGCTAAAATTGAGCTTTCTAGCTCCGCTTCTACTGAGATCAACTTGCCTTACATCACCGCAACTCAGACTGGCCCTAAGCACTTGGTAAGAAACCTAAGCAGAGCCAAATTTGAGCAGCTTTCCGAATCTTTGGTAAAGAGATCCATGGATCCTTGCGTCAAGGCGCTAAAAGACGCCGGCATGACTGCTTCTGATATCGATGAGGTAATCTTGGTGGGTGGCTCTACCAGAATCCCTAAAATCCAGGAAGAAGTAGAGAAGTTCTTCGGGAAGAAACCTTCTAAAGGAGTAAACCCTGACGAAGTGGTGGCAATCGGTGCTGCTATCCAAGGTGGGGTTTTGACTGGCGAAGTAAAAGACGTTCTTCTTTTGGACGTGACACCGCTTTCATTGGGTATTGAGACCATGGGCGGGGTTTTCACTAAATTGATCGAATCCAATACGACCATCCCGACGAAAAAGTCCGAAGTGTTCTCTACTGCCGCTGACAATCAGCCCGCCGTTGATATCCACGTGTTACAAGGCGAGAGACCGATGGCAAAAGACAACCGCTCTATCGGACGCTTCCAATTGACTGACATTCCACCGGCACAACGAGGCGTTCCTCAGATCGAAGTAACCTTTGACATCGACGCCAATGGCATTTTGAACGTATCAGCCAAAGACAAGGGAACTGGCAAAGAGCAGAAGATCAAGATCGAAGCTTCCTCCGGCTTGTCTCAGGATGACATTGCGAGAATGAAAAGCGAAGCCGAAGCAAATGCCGCTTCCGACAAAGCCGAGAAAGAAAAAATCGAAAAGCTGAACCAAGCCGACAGTTTGATTTTCCAAACAGAGAAGCAGCTGAAGGAATACGGAGACAAGCTCTCAGACGGAAACAAAGCAAGTATCAGCTCTGCTTTGGAAACGCTGAAGTCTGCCCACGGATCCAAAAACATCGAGGGAATCGATGCTGCTATGGCCGCACTGAACAAAGCATGGGAAGCGTCTTCTCAGGAAATGTACAATGCGACCCAAGGTGCCGAATCTCAGCCTGGGCCGGACGCGGGCGAAAGCAGCGCAGCGGGCGGAGACGGTGTCTCGGACGTAGACTACGAAGAAGTGAGCGAGGACAAAAAATAATCCTTCCGTTTCATCCAATGGAGCGACATCTCAAATGGTAAGATGCCGCTCATTGTACAGAGCCAAGAATCAAGATTTTAAAATCAAGACTCTTGGCTCTTTGCCCTTGATACAATCCTCAAAAAACACATGCAACTCACAGCTGAAAATAAATTAAAGAAATTGATACTAGTCGGCGACCGGGTGCTTATCCGTCTAAAAAAGCCTGACGAAAAAACCGGTTCCGGACTTTACTTGCCGCCTGGCATACAGGAAAAGGAAAAAGTACAGCAGGGCTACATCATCAAAGCAGGCCCGGGTTACCCGATCCCAATGCCCGCGGAGGACAGCGAGCCTTGGATGGACCAAGACGAAAAAGTAAAATATGTGCCTCTTCAGGCCAAAGAAGGAGACTTGGCTATCTTTCTGCTCTCCGGTGCACATGAAGTTCTCTATGAAGGGGAAAAATATTTCATCGTCTCCCAAAATGCTATCCTAATGCTGGAGCGAGAAACAGAACTTTAAAACAAAAGCCCCGAAAATTCGGGGCTTTCATACTTTTAGTCCATTTGAGCTTAATGCAACCAACCCTTTTTGGGTCTCATCGACTTGGGTTGTTGGAATACGGCTTTTGAATCCACCGTAGTTTTTCTGTCCCACGGGTTTCTGTTTTTGGCCTCAAGGCCTTTAGGATTGTCGATCACATCTCTGAAACCGACCTTGAGTCTAGATGAGGGCTTTGTCATCCATACATCGGAATTTTTGGCGACAGGACCTTGAAGGGTCGCCGGGCTTGCTTCGTGGACCAGAGTAATCTTCGGGCCCTGAATGGTTCCCGCTGGGGCGTTTTTAAACTTAGGGCCGGTCAGGATCTCTTGGGAGTAGCCCATGGCCGAAATCACAAACGCAGAAATAAACAGGGTCAACTTTTTCATATCTGTAGAGTTTGGGGTTCTGCATAAATATACTAAATGACGACCCCAAAGGTTACAGAAATCAGTTGATTAATGTAAATTTCTTCACTTTTTTAAAATATTATTCCAAATTAAAAACATTACAAGACAAAAACAGTATTATATTTCAAACCTGTATTTTTGAAAAAACCAATTTCCAGCGAAAAACAGGCTTTAAAAACAGGCGGTTTCACCCAAAAACTAGGTGGAAAAAAAAAACCGAGGCGAAATTCACCCCGGCTTTAATTAACAATAGACCCTGTTTAAATTATCAAAATTAGAAAGCAAACACCGCTGCAAAGAGGAATGATGCAAGGCTCTTGCTCCCGTTGAGATCTTTGTTTACGAAAAACTCTTCTTTCATGCTGTCAACTCTTAGTTCAGGAATCAAAGTCAGGTTACCCCCTACCTTGATATTTCCTGAAAGCGTCGCTGCAAATACTCCGCCATCACCATCGGAATCAAGTCCCACAACACCTTCCAACCCACTATTGAACACGCTAAAGTATTCACCACGGAGGCCGATAGCAAAATTCTCAGAAGGGCTGGTCTGCAAATACCCGGCAAATCCATAAAAACCAGCGCCATCTCCATCCAAGTCTTGGATATCAGAACCAGTAAAGAGCTCACCAGAACTGGTTGTGTTGTATGTCGTGTTGACACCGAGATACAACTTGTCGGAGAGATCAAAGCCTGTAGTCAGATCCACTTGAAAGGTCTTACCCATAGAGCTTTGATCTGGAGTCAGCGAACCGTCGTCTGTTAATTTTCCATCTTGGTCCCCGTAAACAAAGTTTAGATAGGTGTTTCCAGCATCAGTAGAATAACCCAACTGAGCTCCAAGGGTATAAGTACCAACTAGGTTGAATTCAGTCATGTCAGTGGGATTCATCACTGCAGCCAAGAAGGAAAACTTGTCTGACAATTGGAAGTTGGCCTTCAAGCCGGTGTGGGAAAATGGGCCGTAGGAAAACATGTAAGAGGTCGAATAGTTAAAGTTGGCCGTAGGAGAGATCACCTCGTAGCCGAGGAAGGTATTGAAGTTACCCATCGTCAGGGTCACTTTATCCGACACGTTCCAATAGACATATAGCTGATTTACGATCTGGGAGCTACCTGCCATTCCGCCTGCGTAAAGCGGAGAACCAAATACCGCGTCCTCACCACGTGGGCCAAAAACCAAATCCGCCACTGCACCAACTTTTTTGCCTTGGTAGGTCGCAATGATATTCGCCATGCCTAGCGCAAAACCTGGCAGGTTACCAAATGAGCTTGCAGGAGCTTGGAAGTTCTCTCCTTTATTTGGTGCATTGAAGTTAGTTCTAAAATACGCGTCCACAGAGCCAGACAGCGTCAAAGAACCTGATTCTTCTTCTGCAGTTTCTTCTTGGGCAAAGGCAACTTGATATGTAGAAAGTGCCACGCAAAGTATAAGTAGTAGTAATTTTTTCATTTTAGTTTTGAGTCTTGATTAATGATAGAGTTGATCAGGCCCGCGCCGGCAGAAAGAGAGTCGCATTTTTTTCCTCCGGGCGGGATTTTTTTTTTGCAAGGTCTAGTTTGTTATTCATCGTAAACAATCGTGTATCCGCGGATTCCGTGTTCATGGGAATCCAATCCGTTTCGCTCGTGCTCTTCTGATACCCGTATTCCCATGGTGCTTTTCAGCACAAAGAAGATGATGAAGGCTGCGGCAAAGGCGGTGATACCACAGATGGCCACGCCGATTAATTGCGTAAAGAAGGAATGGTCAGGGTTGGTCGAAAAGATACCGACGGCCAAAGTACCCCAAACTCCGCAAGTCAGGTGGACGGATACGGCACCGACGACATCATCAAGCTTAGCTCTATCCAACAATACCGCAGAAATCACTACCAGAATACCTCCGATAAAGCCTACAAGCACCGCTGGGCCCGGATTGATGACATCCGCACCGGCGGTGATCGAAACAAGGCCAGCCAATATCCCATTCAGCACCATTCCTAGATCTAGTCGCTTGAAGGCAAAGTATGCTGCCAAAAATCCGCCCAAACCTCCTGCGCATGCCGCCAAACAAGTAGTAACGAGAACGAAGGAAACCAAGCCGGGATCAGCGGATAGGACTGAGCCTCCGTTGAATCCAAACCAGCCAAGCCAAAGCATAAATACACCTATGACCGCCAACGGAACACTAGAACCAGGTTTTTCTACGGTTTTTCCATTTACATACTTGCCGATCCTCGGGCCAACCAGTATCACGCCAGCCAAAGCTCCCCAGCCACCTACTGAGTGAACCAGCGTGCTTCCCGCAAAATCGTAAAAACCCATCTCGTCGAGTGCCCCTCCGCCCCATTTCCAACTTCCGATAAGGGGGTAAATCAAGCCAACGTAGAATAGCGTGAAAACCAAATAGGCTCCCAATTTCACACGCTCGGCAATAGCTCCGGAAACTATGGTAGCTGCGGTTGCCGCAAACATTGCCTGGAAGAGAAAGTCGGTCCAGTAGGTATATCCTGCGTCTGCGTACCCAGCCGTAATGTCTGCCGTCTCTGGCGCAAACCAGAAAAGACTCCACCCGGCGGCATCAAAGCCAAACCATCCTGGCAAATCGAATCCCGGATACATCAGGTAGAATCCCACTACCGCATAAGAAAGAATGCCGATAATCGGCGTGATGGTGTTCTTGAAAAGAATGTTCACCGTGTTTTTGGCCTGGCCAAATCCTGCCTCTACTCCGGCGAATCCCAGGTGCATGATAAACACCAAGGCTGTAGAGAGCATCATCCATACATTGTTTGTCGTGAGGAGGTTTTGGGTGAGTTCCGCCGACAGGTCGATCGCGGCCGCATCTTGGGCCAACAGGGGTGCGAAATAATCCATTAGGTTTAGGTTAAATTTTGAACGTATTTCAGAATTTAAAATAGGTTTGAGAGCAATTGCTTCTATCGAATGTAATTATAAAAAAACTATAAAAACAAACCACTTTTTCAATTTTAATCAAAATAGATAAGCTTGTAAGGTATTTTTAAACCCTTTTTTTGCCTTTTTTTCAACAACAAATCATTTTTGACCGATTTTGACAACCACGTAAATCATAAAATAATATTTGGAAAATCTTCAGGAAATTCTTTGGAAACGATTACGAAATCCGTCAAACAAATCAAAAAGCAATAGAAACAGAATATTACAGAACATTAGTTTGAATTATTCCATTTTGTAGAATTTTAAACTATATCAGATTTTTTGTCAAAAACATAATTTTTAAAAAAACACACATTTTTTCAATCTAAAACCAAGAAAAGAGCACAGATTTATCACACAACACCCTAATAATATCCCATCGAACAAAAAAAAAGGCCGGATCTCTCCAGCCTTGGCTTAAAAACAAACAAGTTCTACTTCTTCAGCAAAGCAAACTCTTTTGCAAAGTAAGACAGGATGATCTTAGCCCCTGATCTCTTGATCGAAAGTAGGATTTCCAGCATTGCACGCTCCGAATTGAGCCAGCCATTCGCCGCAGCCGCTTTTACCATACTATATTCCCCCGACACGTTATAAGCGGCAATAGGCAATGGCGAATGATCACCAAGCAGTTTGATGATATCTAGGTAACTCAAGGCAGGCTTCACCATCAGGAAGTCCGCCCCTTCTTCGGCATCCAAGTCGGCTTCAATCAAAGCTTCTCGAGCGTTGGCCGGATTCATTTGGTAGGTCTTTTTATCTCCAAACTTAGGCGCAGAATCCAATGCATCTCGAAACGGCCCATAAAAAGCACTTGCATACTTGGCCGTATAGGACATGATCGACGTGTCCGTGAAGCCGCTTTCATCCAACAAGCGCCGTATGTGGCCTACCCTTCCATCCATCATATCGGATGGCCCGAGGATATCCACCCCAGCTTCGGCCTGCGCCAGCGACATCCTTCCAAGGATCTCAAGAGTTTCGTCGTTGAGAATCTTTCCGTTTTTGACTAGACCATCGTGTCCATCGCTACTATAGGGATCCATCGCGACATCAGACATCAGGCACACTTCGGGGAATTGTTTTTTGATCTCACGAAGCGCTTTCAGGTAAAAAGTTTCCGGATTCCAGCTTTCGGAAGCGGTGGCAGTTTTGAGTGATTCCGGATAGGCCGGAAAGACATCAAAAGCCATAATTCCGAGCTTCATACACTCCTCGATCTCTTTAAGCATAAGATCCTGAGAAAACCGGTAAATCCCTGGCATCGATCCCACTTCCACTTTCTTGTTTACTCCATCGATAAGAAAAAGCGGGAAAATCAGATCGTTCACAGACACGGAATTTTCCTCGACTAGATTTCTCACGGCTTCGGATTTACGATTTCTACGTGGTCTTCTTAGCATCATAAGTATTGTTCAAAACTGCCGTAAAGTTAATCATACAGCTAGATTCCATCAGCAAAGAATAGGAAAAGCGAGGCCTGCTTTAGAAAATCTTGCTTCCCTCGAGCAGGGCGCTGACCCTAGCCACATTCAGCCCCAGGTAGTTCTCAATATAATAGTCACAAATCGGAAGCTCATCCTTCGAATGGGAGGAAAGCACACCGACGACCTTCATCCCTGCGTTCTTCGCCGCGGACACTCCGGAAAACGAATCCTCAAAGACAATGCATTGCGCCGGATCCAGAGACATGTTTTGGGCGGATTTCAGGTACACCTCCGGATCAGGCTTGTGTTTGGTCACATGCTCGCTCGCCAAGGCGGATTCGAGATGGGGAAAAAGATCGAGTTTGCCCGCTATCAGCTCTAGGTTGGCAAATGGAGCCGAGGTTGCCACTGCGGTCTTGAATCCCTCTTTTCTCAATTCATGGAAAAAATGTAAAAACCCTGGAATGGGATCGACATGCGCCTCATAGATCTCTCTGAACAGACTCTCTTTTTCATCTTCCAGATCACGAAGCTCCTGCCCTTCGATCTTTCTCCCTAGAAAATGGCTCAGAATGTAGCCGTTGTTTTTCCCATACATGTGCGCCGCAAAATCTTCTTCTGTGGGAGCTAGATTTCGCTTTTTGAAAAAAACCTGAAAAGCTTGGGAGTGAAATGGGTTGGTATGGCAGATCACGCCATCCATATCGAAAATTACTGCTTGTCGCATAAGTTGGTCGCTGAAGAAATAGTTTGAAAGAGGTAACTCGTCCAGACGACTAAAAGTGCGAACTCAGGCCCATTTTTTTAAACCCCAAAACAACCCCTTCAATTATCTCACAGCATTCGGACAGTTGCGACTCGGTCATCACCAGAGGTGGGGCGAATCTAATGATGTTGCCATGTGTCGGCTTGGCGAGCAATCCTTTTGCAGCCAGATTCAGGCAAATATCCCAAGCAGTCGTACTTTCGGGATCGTCATTGATCACGATTGCATTGAGCAGGCCCTTGCCTCGTACTTTGCTTATGAGGTCGGATTTTTCCACCAGAAGCTGCATCCTTTCCCTGAAAATCCTTCCCAGTTTATCGGCATTTTCGGCCAAACGCTCTTCCTTGACCACTTCTAGAGCAGCAATTGCGACTTTAGTGCCAAGAGGATTCCCTCCGTACGTAGAGCCATGCTGCCCTGGCTTGATCACATCCATCACAGCGTCGTCCGCCAAAACAGCTGATACTGGATAAAATCCTCCAGAGATCGCCTTGCCTAAGATCAGCATATCAGGCCTAACCTCCTCATGGTCCACTGCCAGCAGCTTGCCTGTACGGGCGATGCCAGTTTGGATCTCATCGGCGATGAACAATACATTCTTCTCTTCACAGGCCGCTTTTGCCTTCCTCAAATATCCTTTATCCGGCACAAAAACTCCTGCCTCACCCTGAATAGGCTCGACCAAAAAAGCCACCACCGCCGGATCGTGAAGCGCTCTTTTCAACGCTTCGACATCATTATAAGGTATCCTCACAAACCCAGCCGTGTATGGACCGAAGTTTTTGCGGGCGTTTTTGTCGTTGGAAAATGAGATGATAGTCGTTGTCCTCCCATGAAAATTCCCTTCCGCCACGATAATCTTGGCAGCGTTTTCATCCACTCCCTTTCGCTCATACCCCCATTTTCTGGCGATCTTGATTGCCGTCTCGACTCCCTCTGCTCCTGTATTCATAGGCAGGACTTTGTCATAGCCAAAATATTCTGTAATGTATTTCTCAAACTGACCAAGCACGTTATTGTAAAAAGCCCGGGAAGTCAAGGTCAACATTCCCGCCTGCTCAATCAGCGCACTTTTGATTTTGGGATGGCAATGCCCTTGGTTGACCGCGGAGTATGCGGACAAGAAGTCATAATACCTCTTCCCATCCACATCCCAGAGGAAAACCCCTTCGCCCCGCGCCAGCACGACCGGCAATGGGTGGTAGTTGTGCGCCCCATACTTATCCTCTAGTTCTATCGCCTCGGCTGCGGAAGTGATTATATCCATGTTTTGATTAGTTTTGTCGGGTAAAGCAATCGAAGAAAGCCAAATATAACAATTGCCCATGGGCCAAGCCACGAAACCGGAGAAGAAGCCTTTGCCGGAACTGACTTCTGAGGATTTTTACCTCAACGAGGATGGTTTGATGGTTTTTACTGAGATTTATCACCTGAAGCGGGGCTATTGCTGCAAAAGCGGCTGCCTCCATTGCCCCTACCCAAAAGACTGAGATGAGCTAGGAATATTTTTAAAACGCTTTGTTGTTAATTCCCAAAAAGTTCCGATATTTGCAGACTCATTACAGAAACGCATTCATTTTACGATACGAAATCATGGCAAAAGTTTGTGACATAACCGGAAAAAGACCTCAAGTAGGTAATAACGTGTCCCATGCAAACAACAAAACCAAGCGTAGATTCTACCCAAACCTTCACAAGAAGAGCTTCTACGTACCTGAGGAAGACGCATGGATCACTTTGAAAGTGTGCTCTAAGGCATTGAAAACTATCAACAAAAACGGGATCACTGCAGTTTTGAAAAAAGCGCAGGACTCCGGAATGATTGTCATCAAGTAATCAAAGTCACAGTCCCCTAAATCAACACCGAGATGGCTAAGAAAGGAAATAGAGTACAAGTGATTATGGAATGCACTGAGCACAAGAACTCCGGCATGCCAGGTACTTCAAGATACATCACTACCAAAAACAGAAAGAATACTACTGAAAGATTGGAGCTGAAGAAATTCAACCCTATCCTGAAGAAGGTAACTGTTCATAAAGAAATCAAGTAATTTAGCTCGGGGGTGATCCCGCTTAAACAACAAAGAAATGGCTAAGAAAGTAGTAGCAACCCTGAAAAAAGAAGGTGGCGTGTCTTACGCCAAAGTGATCCGCGCCGTGAAGTCTGACAAGACTGGTGCTTATACCTTCAAAGAAGAAATGGTTCCTTCCACTCTGGTACAGGAAACTCTCAAAAAATAATTTGCCTAGCGCATCGTAATGCACTTCGAGTCCCTCTGGTAGAAAATCAGCAGGGACTTTTTCATTATATTCCACTTTTAAAACACTTCGCAGCATGGGAATCTTTGGATTTTTCTCAAAGGAAAAAAAAGAAAGTCTAGATCAAGGGCTTCAGAAAACCAGCGAATCCATTTTCTCCAAGCTCAGCAAGGCAGTAGTAGGAAAGTCCCAGGTCGATGAGGAAGTACTCGACCAGCTCGAAGAAATCCTCATCACTTCCGATGTCGGGGTCGACACCACGATCAAGGTCATTCGAAGAATCGAGGAGCGAGTAGCCCGGGACAAGTACCTCAACTCTTCTGAGCTGGATGTGATCCTGAGAGAAGAAATCGCCTCCCTACTGGAGGAAAACAATACTCAAGACCTACTAGATTTTGATATTCCTGCAGACAGAAAGCCTTACGTCCTGATGGTCGTCGGGGTAAACGGTGTAGGAAAGACTACCACCATCGGCAAGTTGGCAAACCTCTTCAAAAACGCAGGCAAATCCGTCGTATTGGGAGCGGCGGATACCTTCAGGGCTGCTGCCGTAGATCAGCTTATCCTCTGGGGTGAGAGAGTCGGCGTGCCGGTAGTCTCTCACGGCATGAATACCGATCCGGCGTCCGTCGCATTTGACGCAGTGAAACAAGGCGTAGACACAGGTGCTGACATCGTAATCATTGACACCGCCGGACGCCTGCACACCAAAGTTAACCTCATGAATGAACTCGGCAAGATCAAGCGGGTAATGCAGAAGTTCATTCCCGACGCACCGCATGAGATACTTTTGGTATTGGACGGGTCTACAGGTCAAAATGCGTTCATACAAGCCAAGGAATTCACCAAGGTCACCGAAATCTCCGCATTGGCCATCACCAAGCTTGACGGAACGGCAAAAGGAGGAGTAGTTATCGGGATTTCCGACCAATTCAAAATTCCCGTGAAATACATCGGCGTTGGCGAAAAAATGACAGACCTACAGTTGTTTAATCGACGGGAATTTGTCGACTCGCTTTTTAAAAAGAAATAAAAGCCACCAACCAAAACCTGATACCCCGGCAACACTGGGGTATTTTTTTTTATCAAAACTTGAACTTCCAAATCCATTTCACGTAATTCACAATGATATCATTTTAACATCATATTGAAATGGAAAAAATAACCAAACCCAGTTCAGGATACATCATGGTTTTCCTGGTATTATTAGGAATCATTGGTTCCGCATTTCTCCTTTCTGCCGGCGCGCTGGTTGGTGGGATCCTCCTTTTTTTGGCCATTGCCTGCTCGCCTGGATTCTTTATCGTCGAACCAAACAAAGCAATGGTTCTTCTCTTGTTCGGAAAATACGAGGGAACGGTCAAGGAAAATGGATTCTACTGGGTCAACCCTTTTATGACCAAAAAGAAAATCTCGCTTCGGGTGAGAAACTTTGAAAACAAACCACTCAAGGTCAACGACAAGATCGGAAACCCGGTAATGGTGGGGACGATCGTGGTTTGGCAGGTAGAGGACACATTCAAGGCTACTTTCGACGTGGAAGACTATGAAAATTTCGTTCACCTGCAGAGCGATGCTGCGGTGAGAAAGATGGCCGGTCTTTATCCCTATGACAACTTTGAGGATGAAGAAGCAGAGATAACGCTTCGATCCGGTGTGGAAGAAGTCAACCACTCCTTGGAAGCGGAAATCATAGACCGACTCAATCACGCCGGCATCAAAGTAATTGAGGCCCGAATCTCCCACTTAGCCTATTCCTCGGAGATTGCGTCTGCGATGCTCCAGAGACAACAGGCCACGGCAATCGTCGCCGCTCGACAGAAAATAGTCGAGGGAGCCGTCGGAATGGTTGAAATGGCACTGGCAGACCTGAAGATGAAAGACATCATAGAGTTTGACGAGGAAAAAAAGGCCGCGATGGTGTCTAATCTGATGGTGGTGCTTTGCTCGGATCGAAGCGCCAGTCCAGTGTTGAATGTTGGAACGTTAAATCAATAAGCCCATGCATGGTCGGATATTCAAAGAAGAGCAAAGCTACCGGGGCACCTGGGTCTTCTATCTTGTTCTGATGCTGGAGATCCCGACGATCGTTATTGTAAGCGTATTGGTATTGACTAATGAATCTGAAAGGCAAGAGGGTATCATTGCCCTAGCGGCAATAGTCACCGTGATGGCATCAGTGATGGCACTCCTTTTCAATGTCAGGCTTCAGACAAGAATTGATGAAAGGGGCATCCACTATCACTATTTCCCTTTCGTGAAGTGGCGTTTGATCGAAAAACCATCGGTCAGGTCAGCCAAGGTGACTACTTTCAGCCCGATCACGGACCATGGGGGCTGGGGCATCAAAGGAAACCGAACGACCAAAGCTTATACCGTGATGGGTGATTCCGGACTTTTGATTGATTTGGGAGAAAAGAGAAAAGTCCTAATAGGCACGCAAAAACCAAAGGAACTCGCTGAGTTTATTGAAAACTGGATGGAGGATTAGATCATGTCCAAGAAAAAAGCATTTGCTCTCCGACTAGATGAATCCATGATGAAATCATTGGAAAAATGGGCTGCGGATGAATTCCGAAGCACCAACGGACAGTTGGAGTGGATTATCCGCGAGTCATTGAAAAAGGCCGGCAGATTGCCAAAGGGATCCCCTGAGGATACCGATGAACCGGAATAGGCAAGAAACAACAAAACTAGTATATCACTAAAGCGGAGGTATCCGCTTTTTTTTGGCTCAAATGCCAGGAATATCAGTCTGATCGAGTCCAACTGTGATTGTTTTGGTAATTTGCGCCACATTGTCATTTCATGAAAACCGCAATCAGTTTCGTCATTAGGTACGTCCCGCGTCCCATTCTTCAGACCATTAGCCCCATGGTGATGAAAACACTTTCACTATTGAATCGTGGGAATGACGTGGAATGCCCGGTTTGCAAGAGCCAGTACAAGAAATTTTTACCTTATGGAAGAATTGCTCGAGAAAACGCCCTTTGTCCGAGTTGCCTAGCTTTGGAAAGACATCGTCTGATGTGGCTTTTCTTGCAGGAGAGGACAAACTTTTTCACCGGCAAGCTCAAGGTACTCCATGTTGCGCCGGAGCATTGCTTCATCGAGCGGTTCGAAGCCTTGCCTAATTTGGACTATATCACGGCAGACATCGAATCACCACTCGCAAAGGTCAAGATGGACGTTCATTCTGTTCCTTTTCCGGACAACAGCTTCGATGTGGTCTTTTGCAACCACGTACTAGAGCATGTGGACGATGATATCTTGGCGTGTTCGGAATTCAATCGGGTGCTGAAACCAGGGGGATGGGGTATCCTGCAATCGCCAGTTTATCCTTTGGAAAGAACTCTTGAGGACAAAACGATCAACGATCCAGCCGAACGGGAAAAGCTCTTTGGCCAGCGCGATCATGTTCGAAAGTTTGGAAAAGACTATGCAGAACGACTTCGAAAGTCAGGTCTTCAAATCGAGGAAAACCTCTTTGTCAAGGAGCTCCCCGCCGAAAAAGTGAAGCGCTTTGCACTGGCACCCGATGAGGTCATTTTTGTGTGCAAAAAAGGCATTTAGCCATTTACCGCCTTTTTTGCCAGCTCAAATAGCAACCCAGCCCCGTAGCTGCCAAGCTGAATAGCTGATGTCACTAGCGCCAAAGCGCCTACCGGTAAAGACGCATATTTACGGCTTGCGGACCAGACCACTAGTAGCGCCCACACTCCCAAAATCATAAGATGAGGCATCAGGAATTTTGGAAAAAAAACAGCATTGACGAGAAGTAAAACTACAAAGAGCAAGAAAAGAGTAGGCATCCAATGTACTGCCTTGATAGCTTCGGGATGAAACCTCGAGACGTTAACCCGGTTTCTACCAAAGGAAAACGCCTGCTTTGCAAATGACTTCAGGGTGTTTTTCCGTTTATGATAGACATACGCCTCTTCGACCAGTTCTAGTTTGTATCCGGCCTTCTTGATTCGAATACTCCATTCGATGTCCTCTCCTCGGTTTGGATCTACAAATCCGCCCAACTTTTCGAAGACCTCCCTGGAAACTCCCATGTTAAATCCCCTCGCTTGGTACTTTGCTGGATCCTTCAGCTTGCCCCTGATTCCGCCGGTAGTCCAAAAGGAAGTCATCGCAAAGTCCATGGCTTTCTGAAGGTTTGAAAAATCGGCCGAAGCCGCATCTGGCCCGCCAAAGGCGTCCAGTTTTCTTTCCTTGATGGCGCCCTGCAACTCCTTGAGGTAGTTCTGAGGCAAGATCACATCTGAGTCTAAGATCACAAAGAAATCGCCCTGTGCCTTAGCCATTCCCGCATTTCTTGCAAATCCCTGACCTTGGTTGTCCTGGATAAGATACTGGATCGACAAGAAGGAAACATACTGGGAGACAACCTTGTCCGCTCGGACGGTCGACCCATCCTCTATCAAGATCACCTCAAATTCCCGATGGGTTTGATGAGCCAAACTGGAAAGAAGTTCGAGAACTTCATTTGGACGATTGTAGACCGGTATGATTACCGAAAAAAGCATCAGAAGTCAAAATTTACCTCCTCGTCAATTTTGTATTCAATCTCCTTTGACTGGTTGGACGTCATCAACTCGGCAATAAAACCAGTCACAAAAAGCTGAACGCCGATGATCAAAGCTACCAAAGCCAGGAAAAACAAAGGTTGATCTACGATCTCTCGAACTTTGAGGCCTTTGCTTAACCCATATATTTTCTCAAAAATCAACCAGGCGGTAATCAGAAAACCGGTGAGAAATGATGCGCTACCCAAAAGCCCAAAAAAGTGCATGGGCTTTTTCTTGTACCTGTGCACAAAGGAAACCGTGATTAGGTCCAAGAACCCATTGAGGAAACGTTCCAAGCCAAACTTCGAGTAGCCGTACTTTCTTGGCTGGTGCTGCACCACCTTCTCCCCGATCTTCCCAAAGCCATTCCACTTCGAAAGCAGAGGGATGTAGCGATGCATTTCCCCATACACATGGATGTTTTTAACGACTTTATTCTTGTAGGCTTTCAGTCCACAATTGAAATCATGGAGCTGTATACCCGAAATCCACCGCGTCACACCATTGAAAAATTTGGAGGGAATGGTTTTGGATATCGGATCATGTCGCTCCTTTTTCCAGCCGGAAACGACATCGAGTCCATCAATCGCCACCATCCGATAGAGCCCGGGAATCTCATCGGGACTGTCCTGCAGGTCTGCGTCCATCGTTATGACCACTTCGCCAACAGCGCGCCTAAAACCTGCATCGAGAGCTGCTGACTTTCCGAAGTTCCTTGTAAAATTCAGCCCTTTCAAATTCGGATTTTCCTGGGACAAGCGGTGTATGACTTCCCAAGAGCGATCAGTACTGCCATCATTTACTAAAATCACCTCATAAGAAAAGCCGTGTTCTTTCATCACACGGCTGATCCATTGGGTTAATTCTGGCAAAGATTCTTCCTCGTTGAAAACAGGAACAACTACGGAAAGTTGGGTCATAGATTAATAGTCCAGCGATTTGTCTCGCTTCTTTAGGATTGCCGCCAAAATTAAGGCGATAATGGCATATATGATCAATCCAATACCAAAGTTTTTCAATTGACCGCCAATGGAAAAGGAGGCCGCAGTACTATTCCGAATTTCATCCAATGTAGCCGGTGGAAGTGAATCCGGATTCTGTCCAAAACCCTCCATCATCTCAAGGGATTTTTGGAAAGCAATATCAGTCAAAACGCCCGGCAATGAAGGGTCAATCACGTGAAAAAGGAGTATCTGGCCTATCAAGGAAATAATCCCGGAAATGATCATGGCGACAAAACTAAAATTAAAGGCGGTACCAAAACTCATGAAGCCGCCGAGCTCTGCGCGATATTGCTTGCCAAAATAGATGATCAACCCAAAGAAAACTACAAGGCCAATCAACGCCAGCCATAAGGAAGCCAATAAACTGGAGTCGATAAAATAGGCAATGTAGGTGATGGCCAAAGCCACCAATCCCATCGTGAGTCCTGGTTTGATAGCTGCCTGAAATGGTGTCTGTTGCTCTTCCATAAAAGAATTAGTTAGGGGTTTTTCCTGAAAATAATAGAAATAATAATGCTAAAAAACATTCCAGGGACGATTTTCCAAAGTCCATCGTTTAAAGCAATATCCCAAGGCCCCATCCCGACCATGCTTGTTTCAGTGCTTAAATAGGACGCTTCGCCCAGTTGGGAAATGATCGTTTCCCTATTTTCGGCGAGAACTTGCATTTTCTGCACCTTGATCTGATCAAAAAGCTCGGGAGAAAAGCTCAGTATTACCCAAATTCCAATCACTGACAATAGGCCCAACAATGAGTAGGCAACGAAGCCTACCGTCATGCCTTCCGCAAAAGACAAATAGCCAGAATTGACACTTTCCTTGAAATACTTGATAGCAAGAAATACTGCAACGGGCACCAAAACGTAGCCAAACAGCAAGTTTAGATTCGTCGGGTCAGGATACAAAAAGGAAAGGGTGGAAAAGGAAACGACACTCAAAAGCCCGCCAAGCGCCCCAAATTGATAAGCAGATCTGAAGTACCTATTCATCCGTCTTGATCAATTTCCCTTTTTGAACGACGTATTTGACCTTGCCGGTAAGTGCAGATCGATACCAAGGATTGTTTGCTGACAGAGACTTGTTGGACTGTTCGTCGTAAGTCCATTTTTCCTCTGGATCGAAAATAGTCCACGAGGTATTCTCCACCGAAAGAATGCTCTCCGGGCCACTTGTTATTTTATCTATCAATAGACCCCAAGAAAGCTCATCCGCTAATTGAACCATTGCAGGCAAAAAGGTCTGCAGACCTGCCATTCCAAATGCAGCCAAATCGAACTCGGCAAATTTCGAATCAAAGTCCTGGGGCTGGTGATTGGATACGATGGCGTCGATCGTCCCGTCCTTTAGACCTTCTATCAATGCAGCTCTGTCTTCGTTTCCTCGGAAGGGAGGTTTTACCTTAAAGTTGGAGTCGAAAGTCACCAAATCCGAATCGGAAAAAACCAACTGATAAATGGAGACATCCGCGGTTACCCTCAATCCGCTTGCCTTGGCTTCTCTGATCAACGCGACACCTTTTGCGGTACTCAAGGTTTGAAAATGGACTCTTCCCCCAGCATATTTCAAAATCTCCAGGTTGCGTTGTATTGCTACGTCTTCCGCCAAATTCGGGATCCCCTTCACTCCCAACTGAGTGGAGATAAATCCTTCATGCATCTGTCCAAAAATCCCGAGTAGCGGATCATATGCGTGGTCAAACAATACTCCGTCAATTTTCTGAAGGTATTGTAGGATTTTCATGTATCGATCCGAGTTGGCTAGGGTCTTCACCCCATCTCCGAAAAAACGTAGGCCGGATTGAAAATGCATGTCCAAGATTTCCGTGAGATCCTCCCCCTTAGCATCTTTGGTCACGGCTCCCATCACAAGGAGCTCCGATGTGTATTTTGCTGCCTTGGCCAGTACAAAATCCACTTCACTTTTCGACTGGATTACCGGCTCCGTGTTTGGCATGATTAAGGCATGGGAAAATCCAGATTCCTTTAAAGAATCGCATAAAGTCTCCACAGTCTCCCTATACTCTTGCCCTGGTTCGCCAAGTCCGCAGCGGAGATCAATCCAGCCCTTGGAAGCAAAAAAACCAGAGCAATCTATAGTTTTATCGAATCTGCGCGCGTCGGAATCAAAGACCTGTTCAATCAACCCATTTTTGAAAGTGTAATCTCTTGAATCCAAAATTACCCCATCCTGAATCAATCTAAGGCCTTTCAGTAGTACGTTCATCAATTTGAGTTTTGCTGCAAAAGTGCAACAATAATGGCTAAAAAGAAAAGTGATGGCTGCAAAAGCTGGAATTGAGGAGAAAGGATACGATGTTAACTACGCTGCCCCCAACGCAAAAAACCCTTTCAGTTTCCTGAAAGGGTTTGGAATAATGTGGCGGCGACCTACTCTCCCGGGTGTAACCCCAGTACCATCGGCGCTGCAGGGCTTAACTTCTCTGTTCGGGATGGG
>NZ_JAFKCW010000056.1 GCF_017254835.1 Algoriphagus aestuariicola | reverse complement strand
CATCGTTGAAATCATGGTCCCAGGTCAGGAAGAGATTGGTGTAGTTGCGATGCGTATGCGACCAAGGCGTGGCGTTGTTGAAGCTGCGTGGGATGCCCGTGGTGGGAAACACGGTGACGCCTTTTGGCACATCGCGCAGGCCTTCCGGCAGATCTTTCGGTACCCGGCTGTTAAACACTTCCGAAAACCGCGCCAAGCCATGCGGCGAGGCGCCATCGAGTTTGAAATCGAATTGCGTTACTCCCGCGGTGATTCGATTGTTTTCGGTCACATCCAGCTGGCCGATCAGC
>NZ_JAFKCW010000055.1 GCF_017254835.1 Algoriphagus aestuariicola | reverse complement strand
CTATCTGCGCATCTACATGGGCCATTTGCGGCAGAAGCTCGAAGCCGATCCGGCCCGGCCCAAACACCTGCTGACCGAAACCGGCGTCGGCTATCGCTTCATGCCTTAACCCCGGAGGGCGCGGTTTGCCGCGCCTTTACGCCGCCGGGCCCTTCTTCAATCCGACCATAAACTCCTTAAACGCCTCGCGCAGCGGAGCGAACACCGGGTGTTTGCGGTTTTCGATCATCACTTCGGAGAACAGCTTCAACCCCACGGCAAAAGCCGCGCTCTGCTCGGGGCCGAAGTTC
>NZ_JAFKCW010000054.1 GCF_017254835.1 Algoriphagus aestuariicola | reverse complement strand
ATATTCGAGCTGCCCGTCAAAACGCAACGGCGGCTCGCTGGGCGAATTCAACAAAGGCGCAATGGTGCCTGCGTTCGATAAAGCGGTGTTCAGCATCCCGCTGCTCAAACCTTACGGCCCGGTCAAAACCCAGTTCGGTTACCATATCATCAAGGTGCTGTACCGCAACTGAGGGGGCCTGAGCCCCCTGTCGCGATATTACTGCGCGCCAGCGGCGTCCGTCGCCGGCGAAGCGACTGCGGTGTCCGCCGGTTTGGCTTCTTCCGTCACCACCGCCGGCGGCGGCATCATGATGCCG
>NZ_JAFKCW010000053.1 GCF_017254835.1 Algoriphagus aestuariicola | reverse complement strand
CGTCGGCGCCGGCGATCACCTGCTGGTTACCGGCTCAGCGTATGAACCGACCCAGGACTTCTGCACCCACATCCTCGGCCGCATGAACGTCAGCACCACCTATTTCGATCCGCTGATCGGCGCCGACATCGCCACGCTTATCCAACCCAATACCCGCGTGGTGTTCCTTGAGTCCCCCGGCTCCATCACCCTGGAAGTGCAGGATATCCCGGCGATGGTGCAGGCCATTCGCGCCGTGGCGCCGGACGTGGTGATCATGATAGACAACACCTGGGCGGCGGGCGTGCTGTTCAAGGCGC
>NZ_JAFKCW010000052.1 GCF_017254835.1 Algoriphagus aestuariicola | reverse complement strand
TGCTTTTCTGTTCGGTGTTGCCGTAAAAATTTACGGTGTAGGCCGGCTGGGTCTTTTCGATCGAGCTCAACCGAAGTTGCGTTTCGGCCGACACCGGCATGTTTTCATTTGCCTGGCAAAAGGAAAACATTAGCCAACCTCGGCAAAAAAACATGATTCACGGTACTGATCGAAAAGAATTCCAGCCGACGTCGGCCAGGAAAGATGACCGATCGAGGTTTAGAAAAGAAGCATCACCGGATGACGCCGATCGAACATTTCCTAATAGACATCATCCAAATATTATTCAGGGATTGAAA
>NZ_JAFKCW010000051.1 GCF_017254835.1 Algoriphagus aestuariicola | reverse complement strand
CAACAAACTGACCCTGGGGGAGTGGAATAAACGGCTCCCGCGCCCGCGCAGCCATGAAACCGTTCGCCGCTGGATCCGCGCTGGGAAAATCTACCCTGCACCGGTGCTGGATGGCCGGGAATATCTTTTTGATGAGCAGGCCGTGCGGATCGATACGCCGTGCAGCCCAACAAGCGAGCTACTGCAGAGAATCACCAATGGCAAGAACCAGAAACCACGCAAGGCGCGATCTCCCGCCAAACCTCTACGTCCGTAATGGCGGCTATTACTGCTACCGCGACCCGCGCACCGGTAAAGAATAC
>NZ_JAFKCW010000050.1 GCF_017254835.1 Algoriphagus aestuariicola | reverse complement strand
AAAGAGCGAAAACAGGTCAGCCCGCGAGGTGACAACCATGCAACAGTTTGAGTTGTACCACATTGGGTTCCTGGGATTGGCCATCGTGCTGGAAATCATCGCCAACATCTTCCTGAAGATGTCGGACGGTTTCCGTAAAATTTGGCTGGGATTGCTGTCGCTGCTGTCGGTACTCGGTGCGTTCAGCGCCCTGGCGCAGGCGGTAAAGGGCATCGATCTGTCAATCGCTTACGCGTTGTGGGGCGGTTTCGGTATCGCCGCCACCATCGCCGCAGGCTGGATCATGTTCGGCCAGCGGTTGAACGCCAA
>NZ_JAFKCW010000005.1:214384-488184 GCF_017254835.1 Algoriphagus aestuariicola | reverse complement strand
ACCTCCCCCCGACGCCGTCCGCGTCGATTGGGAGTGCAAATATCCCCCTTTTTTCCTCCACAACAATACCCAGGACGGAAAAAAAACACCAAAAACCCTAAGTCCCTGGAAATGATCGGGAAAAATTTTGATTCCATTTTCCCAAAAACGATACGAATATTCTGAATAATCCCACATTCATTTTGATGAAACAGATTTATATTTCAAAAATTCCTGAAAATCAGTACCTAAAGAAAGACTGACCGGAGTAACGTCGCTTCCTGTTGCTTTTTGGCGAAAAAACATAGCGAACAGACAACTCGTGAGCGCCACCAGATCCGACAAAACCCAACTTGGAAACTGAATAGTCATAGCTGTACCCAAGATCGATGCCCATGGGGATATTCACCCCAAGCAAAAAAACAAGAGACTCGCTGTTTGGCAGCGCATACTTGGTCGGCAAACCTCTATACCAAATTCCCAAGACTAGGGGCTCAAAGTAAAACTCGGTACCCAAATCCAATTGCGAAAACGCACCCTGCTTTTTATAGTTGAACCCAAGCGTGAGGGCTCGTTCCTGGTCCGTGTTGTTAAAATAGTCATTGATGTCCCCTGGCGCCAAGTCTATCCGATATCCACCATGAAGCGAATACTTCATCGGCAACTCATTGGTATCCTCTGCCAAATAGCTAATCTGGGGCTCCAATAGATGCGAAACAGCGACACCAAACCAAGCCTTCTCCCCATAATACAAGAGACCGACATGGGCGTCAGCAGATCTGATCTGGCTATCGCCTTCAAATGATCCCCCCGGCTTCCCCACTATCACACCTCTGTCGATATCCAACTGTGTGCCCAAAATTACCCGGTCAAACAATGCGTCACGGGACACAAAACTACCCTGAAAGCCCGCCTGGATATAATTCTTCTCCCCAAGTCGGAGGCGGTAAGAATAAACCAGACCGATTTCATTCAGGCTGGTTTGGGTAAAGGATTCTTGGGCGCCTTGAATAATAAGTCCAAAACCCGAATTCAACCTCTCTTCGAAATGATCGAAATAAGCAGTATATGCCACGAAGCTCTCTTCCATAGCGGGCCATTGGTTCCGAAAATTGACTCCCGCCCTGGTCAAGCCCGTACTACCAGTGAATGCGGGATTAAGATAGATGGGGTTAGCATAGTACTGGCTATACTGAATATCTTGAGCTACAAGGACAGTACTCCAGGAAGCAAAAAATACAAGGAACAAGCTGCGTCTCATCGAATCAATCTGAATTTACCACTTTCCCTAACCTGCTCTCCGTCGGTCGCGACCCCGTTGATTCTGTAGGCGAATACCCCCGCATCCAATAGCTTGCCCTCTAGCGTTCCATCCCATCCTTCAGTATCCAGATCTTCCGTTCGAAAGATCAATTCGCCCCAGGTATTGAAAACCAACAATTCGAATTTGACCAATCCCTTGTATTTGGGAAGAAACTTTTTGTTCTCAGGCTCAGTCGGCGTGAACCCTGTAGGAACCATCAAACGATAACTCCGCGTAATCGCAACCGTTTTTTTAACGCTATTCTGACAACCATATTGATCCGTCACCAAGAGCTCCACATCAAACTCCCCCTTTTTGCCGAACACATGAACGGGATTCTGGTCCTCAGAAATTGTCCCGTCTCCGAAATCCCACTCCCATGCCACTGCTCGGTCGTCCGCGAGATTTACAAACTGAATTTCATCGTCTGGAAACACACCTCCTCCTGATTCGTCTTTTACGCCGGTGCCTTTCACACCAAAGTCAAAATCAACTTCAAGTTCTTCCTCTTGTATAAACACCTCTATTGGCAATGGATCAGAATAGCATTCCAAGGATTTTCTTTTGATGCTAAGCTCGTAGGCTCCAGCGATACTGACAGATTTCAACTGGTCATTAATCAGCATAAGCCCCATACCCGAGAGCCGATAGTCATAGCTCGAAATATCATACCCTGAAATCTGCGATGCCAGATCGACCACTTGGCCAGGCGTACAGCCTACAATCGGGGAATCTATATCCAGTACTGGAAGATCGGGTAGGTCGACCCTAAGGCTATTGCTTGCGACAGGACAATTTTTGCGGTTGTAGGCCAAGATTTCATATTCTCCCTCCTCACCTGTCGAAAGCGAAGCCCCTAACTCGCCCTGTACGATTTCCCCATCTTTATACCACTCATACCTATCATACACTTCCTCCCCGATTCCTTCCAGAGTCACAGATTCGCCGGGGCAGATTTCAACAAGATCGACTACTTCGCCATATCCCAAAACCGAAAGCCTAATCGGCTCGGGAGACTCTTCAATCTTCACCGAGATTGAGTTTCCCTGAGAGCTTTTTCCATAGCTATCCGTGACGGTATAGAAGATCGTGACTTCTTTGCCAGCATATTCTTCATTTGGAAAAAAGGTAAATCCCCCCTCTTGGTCAGTCGCCCGAAAAGTACCCTCAGGCAAGATCAAAACGCGGTTCTGTTCCAAACACCGGGCTTGACTGCAGATGTCGTCCTGCTTTGCTTCAATGTCATCCCTTGTCTCGTAAAGTTGGAGACATCGGATCACACTATTTGTATTGGGCAGGAGTACCTCATCACTCGTAATATAGAATTGGTTTTCCTGGCCTGCACAGGAGGTGAAATCCACGATGTCACTTCCCTCGGGGTCTTGCAGCGCATCATCCGCTGACACCTCGACTACCAAATTACGGATTTCATGGAAATTGGAAGAACCTCCAGTAGAACCCGCAAAACCGATCTTTAGGTTACTCGGAGCAGGAAAGGGAAAAGATATATCCGGAAAAATCGTCACCAACCTTGGTTTTTCATCCTCTGTGGTCACTTCCATCTCCAGCTTAACCAAATACCCGGTGCCAGCAGGATGTGGCTCCAGCTCCAAAAAAACTTTGCGATACCCCACTTTGGAGGACTCTTCGACACGCTGGGTTCCCTGACCACCCGAACTTAGCGGAAATCGGTATTGCACATCCAGCGCGAGGTCGTTAGCTCCGGCGGGCGGATCCTGCGTCATTCGGCCGATCACATAGTCATATCCCGAAAAGCCACTCCCCCCTTTCCTAAGCGTGATACTATTGGGAAACAAAGCGGAAAATCCCTGCAGGAAGCCTCCATTTTTCCCCTCTGTAGTGTTGCTGAAATTGCCAAATGCATCAAAGCCCAAGCCCAAATAAGCTCCAGTCAGGCCAGGCTGTTCATTTCGCTGGGCATACCCCAAAGATCCACCAAACCCACCTGGTGCAAAATTGGGAGTCGCCGCATCAAACAAAAACATGGACAGCCCATCAGCCCCGGATCCGCCATACATGAAATACTCAAACTCGACCTTGATCCCATAAACTGAGGGAAAAGGAACATCAATGTACATGTACCCCGTTTGGTTGAGTCCATTGGTGGTAAGCTGAAGGACACCGTCCACCAGCTTTGCATCCCCTCCAAATATCGTATTGGCCTGGGTACTAGCTGTCTGGAAAGACTCACAATAGGGAAACCCGACCTGAGCCTCCGCTTTCGCAGCCACCAAGAAGAAAAATGACAACGCCAAAAATCTAACGATCCCCTTCAAGTTCATTTATTTACCGCCCTAAATAAACTGACATTGGGACTATAAAACAAAAGCTCCCAAGGAGAACCTCGGGAGCCTAGTATGTCAAGAAGTTTTCTTCTATCTCATAATCGTCTGAACCCGGTCAGGGCCGACTGAAACCAACTTGATCGGAACATTCAATGCCGATTCCAAAAAGGCGACATAGTCCTTCAATTCTACCGGGAATTCCTCGTAGGAACGCACATCTGCCAGAGAGCAATTCCATCCTTTCATAGTCTTATAAACTGGCTTCACTTCTGTGTCGGTAATTTCGAAGCTCAGTCTGTCTATCTTCTCCCCATCGGGAAGCTCGTATTGCGTACACACTTTGATTTCTTTGAAAATATTAAGCACATCCGCCTTCATCATGAATAGTTGAGTCACCCCATTGATCATGATCGAATATTTCAAAGCTGGAAGATCCAACCAGCCGCATCTTCGCGGACGACCAGTGGTGCTTCCAAATTCATTTCCCTCTTTCCTCATCGCTTCCCCTATCTCGTCAAACAGCTCTGTCGGGAACGGACCGCTTCCTACCCTGGTACAGTAAGCCTTGAAAATCCCAAAAACCTCTCCAATTTTGGATGGCGCTACTCCGAGTCCAGTACAGGCTCCCGCCGTCATCGTTGTACTGCTAGTGACGAAAGGATAGCTACCAAAATCCACATCCAATAAAGATCCCTGTGCACCTTCAGCCAATATTTTCTTGTCAGCAGCCAAAGCCTCATTGACAACATACTCACTGTCTATCAGATTGAGCGATTTGACAAATTCGACGGCCTCAAAGAATTGGCCTTCCATTTCTTCCAATTTGTCAACGGAAAAATTGTAAAAGGAAAGCGTGGTTTTGTGTTTTTCGACTAGAAGTTGATACTTCTCTTTAAAATCGGGACTCAAGATATCACCGACCCGAAGCGCTGACCGCCCAATCTTGTCTTGGTAAGTCGGGCCAATACCCTTCAAAGTAGAGCCGATTTTCTTGTCACCTTTGGACTGCTCATAGGCCGCGTCCAACAACTTATGGGTAGGTATGATGATGGTAGCCTTTTTGGAGACCACCAGGTTTTTCTGATAATCAATAGAAAACTTGCCCAAGCCTTCGATCTCCTTCTTGAGGATGATGGGATCGAGTACTACTCCATTGCCGATTATGTTTAGTATCTGGGGTCTGAAAATCCCGGACGGAATCTGGTGAAGGACGTGTTTGATCCCGTCAAACTCCAGCGTATGGCCAGCATTTGGCCCTCCTTGGAATCGGGCAACGACCTCATATTGAGGAGCCAGCACGTCAACAATCTTACCTTTTCCTTCATCTCCCCACTGGAGACCCAACAATACATCCATCTTCATTTGATGTGTGTTCTAAGCGAACTTTTGAGTTTTTTAAAGCGCGAAAGTCGCCATAAGGAGAGGGAAAACCAAGGGAAAGAAGGTAATTATTTCTTTTTGATCAGATTGAGATTGTAGTAGTACATCACATCCTCGGCAGGCTGATCTTTCGCCCGGAACATCAATCCGTACTTACTATTCAGATAATCAGCCGATAGATCGGGATTGATTGCTGTTAGATTAAATTCCTGTAGTCTTTGGAAATCAGAATCAAAAACTTCCAAAAAATAGGAAGCGTCCGCTCCTTCCCCCTTCACCAGACGAACATACTTATTCACATTTCCTAAGTAAGTGACTACTCCAAATCGAACTTGGTTGCGGCAAACGTTTTCTAATTCATGCAATTGTTCAAAAGACCCAACCTCATCCGCATAGTTCGTTGGCAAAATTCTTTTAGAAAGAAACGAGCTGGATGTAAAAGCATGAGTCCGCTGAGTCCGGGCCTTCAAATCATAAACCAAAATATCGCTGAAAGTTGGGTAGCTGACGATAAGCTGGCTACCATTGACAGTTAGCTGGGGTTCATCGTTGAGGCCAAGTATCAAGTTCCCTGACTTTACTTTGAATCTGGTCTCGAAATAACTCACTGAGTCCAATGATACGGGAAGAAAGTACATTGAATCCAAAAAGGAATCAAATCCAGCCACCTGAATATTCCTTTTACTTTCATAGACGAAGTAGGCAGTAAGGGTATTCTTATCCAGTCCATTGAATTCATGGGAGACTTTAAAAGTTGGGACGGAAATAGCTGGATATTTTGATTCCCCAAAAATCCCGTATTCATGCATAAACTTTCGGGAGACTTCCTTATCCAGGATATTTTGTCTGAAAAATTCTTGTCCATTCAAATAGACTACATTCGCTTGGGTAGTGAAAAACGAGAAAACAGTTCCCACACCATAGGGGCCTTCGGTTTCCAGAATATCCCCGTCCTTCACCCACGCATAGTCCGCCGACAGAAAAATACTGTCAAGCGAATGGGCTTTGCTGTTATATATCACGCCTTTGCTTCTAGAGGAGTCAAGGGAAACGAAATAGGTAGGCTCAGAAGTCAGGCCCCCATCCCCTATCAGAAGCTCTTTCCGATCAGACACTTCCAATAAAAAATCCTGTTCCAAAGAATTTCTTTCAGAACAGGATATCAGAATCAAACAGCTCAGTAAACCTACTACGCTAATTTTTTGCCCTAAATTCATCCACCGAATCATAGACGGTGAAAATATTGTTTAGTTTGGTGATAATCAAGAGTTTTTTGACGTGCTCGGAAGGTGCAGTGAGATAAACTTCCCCGCCCACGTTGCGCATCTTGGTCAGGATAGTGATCAACAAACCGATTCCGCTGGAGCTAATGTACCTTACTTCACTCAAATCAATGACGAAGGTTCTCTCCCCTTCCTGGATCGAATCCGAAACAACTTCGACCAATTTTGGCCCCACTTCATCCCCGATCAAATCTCCCTCGATAAATAGGTAGTGGGCCTTTTCGTCTTTGCTGGTCTTATAGTTTAGCTTCATCCTGTACTTCCGTTTTTTGAGAATGGCATTCGCCGTTGTTGCACTGTCCATACAGCATCAGGGAATGGTGCAGCACTTTGAAATTCAATATTTCTCCTACCGTGTTTTGTATATTTTGGATGCGTGGATCACAGAATTCATACACCTTGCCACATTCGACGCAGATCATGTGGTCATGCTGTTTGTATCCGTAGGATTTTTCGAACTGAGCCAGATTTTTACCAAACTGGTGTTTTGTTACCAGGTCACATTCGACAAGTAGATCCAGGGTGTTATAGACCGTTGCCCGGCTCACACGATAGTTCTTATTTTTCATGCTGATGTAGAGCCCCTCTACATCAAAATGCCCTGTTCTGCTATAGATTTCTTCCAAAATCGCATAGCGTTCGGGGGTCTTTCTGAGTTTCTGGTTTTCAAGATATGCGGTGAATATCTTTTTGACCTCCTCGAAATGTGCGGTATTCAAAGGCATTTTCTGCGTTTTTTTTCAAATATAACTTTTGTATCCAAAAAAAGATTCCGTCAGTCAAATCGGGAGACCTTGATGATCCCGTCGACTTGCTGAAGATTCTTGATGAGGTGGTCCAGATGCTCCGTGCTATGAACGTAGAGCTTGATAGCCCCTTCAAATATCCCGGCGTCGGAATCCACGGTGATAGATCGCATGTTTACTTTTAGTTCGTTTGAGATCACTTTGGTCACATCATTGATCAAGCCGACACGGTCTGTGCCAAGGATTCTCAGGCCTGCGAGAAATGCGATTTCCTTTTGGCTGGTCCATCGAGCCTTAATTACGCGGTTGCCATGATTGGATAACAACTCCAGGGCATTTGGACAGGAAGTGCGGTGGATCTTGATGCCTTCGTTGATAGTCACAAAGCCAAACACATCATCTCCAGGGATGGGATTGCAGCATTTTGCCAAGATGTAGTCGACCACATCCATATCCTCACCTATCAGGAGCTGATCGTGCTCCGAACCCTTGAGGCTTTTGATTTCTTTGGTGAAGGTGGTCTCATCTTTCACCTTTTCACTGACCTTGCTTTTGCTCTTTTGCTTTTCCTTAAAGTCCTTGAACGCTTTGATGGAAGTCGGATCGATGATTCCCTTTCCGACCCTATAGTAGAACTCATTGGCGGTTTTCAGCTCAAAATAGGCCCGCAACTGCTCGACTCGCTCCGACGTGAACTCCATCTTCATGGCTTTGAGCTTGCGCTGCACGATCTCACGCCCGTCCAAAATCGCCGATTTCTTTTCTTCTCTGAGTGCGTCCTTGATCTTAGCTTTGGCCCTTGAGGTGACGACGTTGTTCAGCCAGTCTTCGGTGGGTTTTTGCTTGCTGGAAGTCAAAATCTCCACCTGGTCTCCATTTTTCAGCCTATGACTGATCGGCACCAGCTTCTGGTTAACCTTTGCACCGATGCACTTTGCCCCAATTTCGGTATGTATCTCAAAAGCGAAATCCAAAGCTGTTGAACCAACTGGAAGTACCTTTAGATCGCCTTTGGGTGTGAATACAAAGACTTCGTCATGAAACAGATTACCTCGAAAATCATCCATGAACTCGATGGCATTGCCATCGTTGGATTCCAGAATAGCGCGGACCTGACCGATCCAATCGTCGAGGCCTGAGCCCGACTTGCCAGAGCTGTCTCTGTCCTTGTATTTCCAGTGTGCGGCATATCCTCGCTCAGCAATCTCATCCATCCTCGCCGTGCGGATCTGTACTTCCACCCATTGCCCAGTATTGCTCATCACTGTCGTGTGGAGCGACTCGTAGCCATTGGATCTGGGAGTGCTTATCCAGTCCCTCAGCCTGTCTGGGTTGGGACGGTAAAAGTCCGTGACAATAGAATAGACCTGCCAGCAGTCCGCCTTTTCATTTTCCAGCTCGCTCTCCAGAATGATCCTGATGGCGAACAGGTCATAAACTTCTTCAAAAGGAATTCCCTGCTTCTTCATCTTGTTGTAGATCGAAAAAACAGATTTGGGTCTCCCCTTGATCGTAAACTTGAAACCTTGCTTGACCAGCTCTTCCTCTATCGGCTGGACGAAGGTTTTGATAAATTTATTCCTATAGCTTTTAGACTCGTTGATCTTTTTGACGATCTCCTTATAGGTATCCGTATCGGTAAATTTCAGATATAGATCCTCCAGTTCGGATTTGATCGTATAGAGCCCGAGACGATGGGCTAGTGGCGCGTACAAATACATGGTCTCTGACGCGATCTTCAGCTGTTTGTGTCTTGGCATGCTGGAGAGGGTCCGCATGTTGTTCAGCCGATCGGCCAGTTTGATCAGAATTACCCGGACGTCATCGGAAAGGGTGAGCAGCATTTTCCGGAAATTTTCCGCCTGCTGCGAACTCCCGTATTCAAATACACCGGAGATCTTGGTTAATCCATCGATGATGGTCATGACCTTGTGGCCAAATTCCCGCTCGATGTCCTCCAGCTCCAAGTCAGTATCCTCGACCACATCATGGAGCAATGCGGCAATAATGGAGGTTGTGCCAAGCCCTATCTCCTCTACGCATACCAATGCTACCTCTAGCGGATGATAGATGTAGGGTTCGCCGGATTTCCTCCTCATATCTTTGTGTGCTTCCAGAGAGATATTGAAGGCTTTCTTTATAAGCTTGGTATCCCCTGGCTTCAAGATCGGCTTGGCCTGCTTGAGCAACTTTCGATATCGTTTGAGAATTTCCTTTCTTTCTTCTTCGACGTCCACAGGGATCATAGGGGTGGAATTTTATTCAAAATTGGGACTGGGATCAAATCATTCCACATTTTTGGAAATATTTTTTTTCTGGGTCTTGTTAAAAATTCAATATTGTTTTTACCTTTGCATCCACAATTGGAAAAGGAGATTGATCAATTTAATCTCGGTCTGATTGAATCCAATGCGGATGTGGCGAAATTGGTAGACGCACTAGACTTAGGATCTAGCGCCGCGAGGCATGGGGGTTCGAGTCCCTCTATCCGCACAGCATCAAGCCCTCAATCACTCCACTGTTTTTGATCAGACAGGAAAGAGATTGGGGGTTTTTAGTTCATCATCTGTTTAATTCTATACACCTTGGAAATCACGTTAGACAAGCATTCAGCAAATCAAGCTTCAATTAAAATTACGCTAAACGAAGCAGATTATCAACCGAAGGTTGATGCCAAACTCAAGGACTATGCTAAAAAGGCGGCCATCAAAGGCTTCCGTCCTGGCAAAGCCCCAATCTCAATGGTGAAAAGCATGTATGGCATTTCCATATTGGTGGATGAAATCAACGCTATCCTGGGTGAGTCGCTGAACAACTATCTAAAAGAGCAGACTTTCAGGATTCTTGGAGAGCCACTTCCCGTGGAAAAGGAGGACAATTCCATTGACTGGAAAACCCAGAAACAATTCGACTTTGAATACAAGATCGGATTTGTTGACGGAGTGGCGGTCGCGTTGGACAGCACAGTCAAAGGAACCAAGTATTCCATCAAAGTAGACGACAAGCTGGTCAATGAAACCATCGACAACCTGAAGTCGCAGTATGGCAACAGCACCAACCCTGAAGTAAGCGAAGCAGGTGACAACATCTACGGCGACTTGAAGGCTACTGAAGGAGAATTCTCCAAAACTCTTTCTCTTCCCACCGCAAATCTTTCCAAAAAACTTGCCGCCAAATTCGTCGGGGTAAGCAAAGATTCAGTGGTTGAATTCAATGCGAAAGAAGTTAAAAAGGACGAATGGTCTGAAGCTTTCAGCTTGACGGACGAGGAGGCAGCAGAAGCTACCGGAGCCTTTACGTTTGAGGTGAAAAACATCAACAGAACCGAGAATGCTGAACTCAACCAGGAATTTTTCGATAAGATTTTCGGTCCTGACACCGTGAAATCCGAAGAGGAATTTATCGCAAAAGTGAAAGAAACCCTTCAGGAGAGCTATAACCGTGAATCCAAGGTATTCACAGAAGAGGAACTCAAGAAGGTTTTGGTCGACAAGGCAAACCTTGACCTCCCAGACTCTTTCCTCAAAGAGTGGCTGCTAAGGGCTAACGAGGGAAAGGTATCCGAAACTGACGTAGAAAACGAATACCCAATCTATGCCAAGCAACTGACTTGGTCTCTGATTTCCAACGAAATTGCCAAGGCAAATGGCATCCAAGCCGAGCACGCCGATGTGGTCGAAAAAACCAAGGAAATGATCCGGGAGCAATTTGCTTCCTCAGGTCTTGGTTCTCAGTTGGAGGCGAGCATGGACATGTTTGTCGACAATTACCTCAAAGGCAACGAGGGGCAAAACTACATGAACATGATGACCTCGGTGCAGAATGAAAAAGTACTCGCATTCGTCCAGGAGAAAATCGACCTCAACGAAAAGGCGATTTCCATCGATGAATTCAAGGAACTTTTAGAGAAGTAATACGATTTAGAGTTTATATTGAAAAGTCCTTTTACTAAGGACTTTTTTTATTTTTGTTACCACAACAAACTCAAAAATGATTAACAAAGAAGAATTTAGAAAATACGCCATTCACAACCAGGGCGTAAGCGGGACGGCTTTTGACCAATATACCCAGCACATCGAAAACATGACCCGCTCAGTGATCGAGGAAAGACCGCAAAACTTCAGAGAGATTGATGTGTTTTCCCGCTTGATCATGGACCGCATCATATTCCTGGGCACGGGCATCGATGACCACATTGCCAACATCATCGTGGCGCAATTGCTTTTCTTGGAGTCCGTGGATGCCAAGAAAGATGTACTTCTCTATGTCAACAGTCCGGGAGGTTCTGTGACCGCCGGTCTCGGTATCTATGATACTATGCAGTACATTGGGCCGGATGTAGCGACTATCTGTACCGGCATCGCGGCTTCGATGGGCGCTGTGCTTCTCGCTGGAGGTGCCAAAAACAAAAGGTCAGCGCTTCAGCATTCGCGGGTGATGATTCACCAACCTTCTGGAGGTATGCAAGGCCAGTCTAGAGACATGGAAATCTCTTTGAAACTCATATTGTCGATGAGAGAGGAATTATATCAAATACTGGCTAACCATACGGGTAAAACCTACGAAGAAATTGAAAGGGACTCTGACAGGGATTATTGGCTGAGAGCTCTGGAGGCCAAAGAATACGGCCTGATCGACGAAGTATTAGTTAAAAAAGTATAAGCATGGCTCAAGTTACCTGCTCCTTCTGCGGCAGAAACAAAAAAGATGTGGATTTGATGGTATCGGGCATTTCCGCCCATATCTGTAATTTCTGCATCGACCAGGCGCACATGATTCTTGGCGAAGAGGAAAAAACCAAGAAGCCAGGCGCCAAACCAAAGTTTAAATTAAAGAAGCCCAAGGAGCTCACGTCCTACTTGGATCAATATGTCATTGGCCAGGAAGAGGCAAAAAAAGTATTGACCGTGGCGGTTTACAACCACTACAAGCGACTCCAGCAAAAGGATGACCATGACGAGATCAAGATCGAAAAGTCTAATATCATCATGGTAGGCGACACGGGCACGGGCAAAACTTATCTAGCTAAGACCCTTGCCAAGACACTGGAAGTCCCCTTCTGCATCGCTGACGCAACGGTTCTGACCGAAGCAGGTTACGTGGGAGAAGATGTGGAAAGCATCCTGACCCGTTTGCTTCAATCCGCAGATTACAATGTGGAAGCTGCCGAGCGAGGTATCGTCTATATCGATGAAATCGACAAGATAGCCCGCAAGTCAGACAATCCATCCATCACGCGCGATGTGAGCGGCGAAGGCGTACAGCAGGCGATGTTAAAGCTTCTGGAGGGAACTGTCGTCAATGTGCCTCCTCAGGGAGGAAGAAAGCATCCAGACCAAAAGATGATTGCCGTAAATACCGAAAACATCCTTTTCATCTGCGGTGGCGCGTTTGACGGAATAGCGCGGCATATTGGCAAGCGAATGAACACCCAGCCTATGGGATTCAGCAAAACTAGCAACACGCCTCAGGCCAATCGCGAGAACCTCCTTCAATACGTGACCGCTCAAGACTTGAAGGCGTTTGGCCTAATACCGGAATTGATCGGTAGGCTTCCTGTCCTGACTCACTTGGATCCTTTGCATAAAGATGCCCTGAAGAGGATTTTGACCGAACCCAAAAATGCCCTGGTAAAGCAATACACCAAGTTGCTGGCAATGGAGGGCGTAGCATTGACCTTTGAGGACAGCGCGTTGGATTTTATCGTGGACAAAGCAGTGGAATATAATCTAGGTGCGCGTGGCCTTCGCTCTATTTGCGAAGCCATCATCACCGACGCGATGTATGAGCTTCCTTCGGATGACTCCGTCAAGGAATTGACCATAGACGTGGATTACGCGAGGTCCAAATTTGACAAATCAAAATTCAAGCGACTCCAAGTCGCCTAGACTTACAGACCCCGCTTCGATGAGGCGGGGTTTTATTTTTTCGGAGAATCGAGTATCAATTGGGCGGTGGTATCCGATGCGCTGGCTTCGCCAATCCGCTCGCGAACCAGGTCATAACCCTGCAGCATCTCACCTTTATAGACCACGTTGGAGAAGATTTGCATCAGTTCCGTTTTGATTTTTTCCACAGAAAAATCATCCTGAATCAATTCCTTCACAACTTCCTTTCCTGCAATCAAATTGACCAAGGAAATAAACGGAACTCGGATCAGATTCTTTGCGATCAAATAGGACACAGAAGAAGTCCTGTAAACCACGATCTGAGGAACTCGAAACAAAGCCGTCTCCAAAGTCGCAGTTCCTGACGTCACCACAGCAGCTGTAGAATGGGAAAGCAGATCGTAGGTCTGGTTGAAGACCAACTTGATTCCCGCTTTTTTGGCGGGCTCATAGATCGACTCGGGAAGACTGTCCACTCCTGCCACCACAAACTGCGCATTCGGGAATTCCCTGACCAGGCTGACCATCTTTTCGAGCATCGCCAAAATCTCCTGCTTTCGACTGCCGGGCAGCAGGGCAACGATAGGCTGATAGCTGAGTTCGTTCTTCTGAAAAAAGAAATCGTGGGCTTGGAACTTCCTGATTTCATCCAAAAGCGGATTTCCGACGTAGTGGACTTTCATCCCAAACTTCTCGAAAAACTCAGGTTCAAAAGGTAGGATGGAATAGATCTGATCAGTAATCTGCTTAAGCTTCAAGGCGCGTTTTTGATTCCAAGCCCAAACTTTCGGAGGAATGTAAAAGTGGACGGGGATTCCATGTTCCTTTGCAAAAGCCGCAATCTTCATATTGAATCCCCCATAATCCACCAAAATCAAGGCATCAGGACGGTAGCTCAACAGGTCATTTTTTACCAAGTTGAGATATTTGAGGACTTTTCGAAAGCCCAACACCACTTCGAGAAAGCCCATCACCGCCACTTCTGAATAATCCACTGCAAGGTCTACACCTGCCTCTTTGGAATAGGTTCCTCCCATGCCACGGAATTGGATTTTGGCTTCTCGTTTTTTGAGCGCGAGAACGAGGTTTGATGCATGTAAGTCTCCAGAACGCTCTCCGGAGATGATGTAGATTTTATTTTTAACCACAGAGATCACAGAGAAAAAGAGGACTAGACCCTTACACGTTTGATGCCATCAACCAGGCGTAGCACATTAAAATTCATAAGCAGCCCGTTTGGTATCCGCCAAGCTTCAAGTAGGTAATCATCTGGGCCAGATGGATTTCCCTAAGCTTTTTGACACTCTTTAACTCCAAAACAACACTATCCTCCACCACCAAATCCAACCTGTAGCCGCAATCCAGACGGACTCCGTCAAAAAAAACGGGAATTGGTTTCTCCTTTTCCACAGACAAACCCGCCTTTATCAGCCTATGAAAAAGACAGGTTTCGTACGTACTCTCCAAAAGACCGGGACCTAGATTGCGGTGAACAAAAATCGCTTCACCAATAATTTTCTCGGTCAGTTCAGATCCAATCATTTTTAAATTTAAAAAGCTCTCTGAAAACTCCGTGAACTCTGTGGTGGAAAAACTAAAAATCACTCTCCAAAGTACTCCACGAAGTTTCTCGGTGTCTCATAGAGGGTGAGCTTGTATAAGACTCCGTATTTCGTGATCTCTTTGATGGCAGGCTCAAGGATCTTCCAAAATTCCATCACCAGGATTTCGCAACTGGCTAATTTGCCCTGCATAAAATCCACGTCAACGTTCAGGTTTTTATGGTCCACTTTGTCTATGACTAGTCTGCGGATCAAGGTGCTAAGCTGCTTCAAGTCAACCACAAAGCCAGTCTCGGGGTCAGGCAGTCCTTTCACCGTGACGATCAGTTCAAAATTGTGCCCATGCCAGTTGACATTGGCGCAGGGACCGAACACCTCAAAATTTTTCTCATCGGACCAGTTCGGGTTCCAAAGTTTATGAGCAGCGTTGAAATGTTCCTTTCGTGAAATGTGAATCATCGTTTTTGAAATTCGCTGCAAAGTTAGGCAAAAGAACAAGGATAAGAAACCAGAAATCGTGATTGCCTTTTAGAAGGACCACGCGCGACATCATCCAAGCTAATACGATCACTTATTGAGTTCCTGGAAGAAAGCCACCAAATGATCCTCCCTACCCAAATCCAACTTTTGCTCCTTGATCAGCTGCTTGGCCTTTTCCAAGTCCCGAGGATCGAGTTCCTTCAAAACTGCGTTGGTTTTGGGTTTTATCGAGCTGACATCTCCATTGGGATCGATCAGATAGTAGTTTTCAACAAAAACAAACATCTTTCCCGCTGTCGGTGCATAGCTGTTTTTTGGCGGAGTCACCAGATCCGAGTAGAACCTGCGCACCAGGGTATATCGCTCTCCCTCTTCCAATACATTGACCAAATCCGTCTCGCTGACTCCGGGGAGGATTTCAAAACCCTTCTTGAAAAGCAGCTGAGGCAACAAACCTGGAGAGGTACTCTGAGCAATCTGGCTGATCGGCCGCTCCAAGACCACGTATTCAAGATAATTTTTGTCGAGGATAATATTGTTCCCCGCCTCATTTACCACCTCCAGCTCGTTGGTGTGGATGTCGAAGCGAAAGGGCACATTTTCTTTCACTCCGCCATTGCTCGTGGCGACCGAGGCCTTTCCCCAGTCCGGAAAGAGATAAGGCGAACCGTCAACCCCGGAATAAGGGGTTACCCGCGCAGGCACACCGTTGAAATCGAGGTTTGAGATTTGGCCGATCGCTCCCCTAGATAAAAGCAAAAACACAAAAATCACCAGCCTCTTCATATCAGTACTTAATTAGCTTTTTATGCAAGGTCAGGCTACTTGTCTCAATCTTCAGCAGATACATGCCGGAGGCCGCTGGCAGAGAAATGTATTCGACGAGCTCGTCCGCATTTTTCCCCAAAACACTTGTCTGGTATACCCGTCCGGCCAAGTCAACCAGCGTCATGGTAATCTTGCCCCTATACTCATTTGCAAACTGAACGGTGACTTGATCATAGGAAGGAATCGGCCCAACAAAGATTCCAAACCGACTCAAATCGGGCTCAGGAATGGCAGAAATGACCACCGGATCAGAGATGCTGTTGCAAGTCTCGTCAAATATCGCCACCTGATAGGAACCATCCGCATTGGCAACGAAGCTTCGCTGGGTGGCCCCTGAAATCGCCTGTCCATTCAGATACCATTGGTAAGAGGTGCCTGGCTGCTGCGAAGTCAATTGGTCGCCGTTAATGACGATAACGGGTTTTGCCAAGGCATTTGTACCTATGGTGACTTCCTGCTCAAAATCCGTAGATCCCTGGCTATTGGAAATGGTAAGCTTCACTAGATAGGTGCCAGCGGTGTTATAGACAAAGATCGGATTTTCCAGATTGGAGGTCGATCCCTGCCCAAAGTCCCAGAGATAGGTAGAGACAGCCCCTTCGCTTTGGTTGTCAAAAGTGACAGCCGAACCAACGCAGGTATAGGAAGTCTCAAAGTTGGCGAAAAGCACTTCGGCGCAACTCTGGGCAAGCCAACCACTCGCACTCTGTATCGTCGCCCCTGCTCCCAAGTTGATGATACCCTGTCCCGACTTGTTGACATTGGTGACATTGATATGTTCGAAGCAGAGCTTTCGATAGACATCATAGACTAAGGTGCTTCCCGAAGAAGGGGCCGTAATCAAGGCTTTGGAGGCTTGTGTCGCTGACGAAGTGATGTTTTCCAAGACAGCCAATGCCGCGGTCTGGCCAAACTCCAATATGCCTCCGGGACCAAGATTGAGCACGTTGACATTAGCAGCTGCCACATTCAACACCGCCTTTGCTCCCGATATATCCAGATTATCAATTCCGTCGCTACCCATCGAAAGTACACCTGCGGCAAGCCTCAATCTCGTGATTGCCGTGGAAGATGCATTTGAAAACTGACCAGAGGTCCCGGCAAATTCCACTTGCAAATTTGGTTTGATCTGGCCGGTCGCGCTTATCGAAAGACCCTCTGAAAACTTCAGCGACTCAAAGTCACCTGTCAAGCTTGCATTTGGCCCGACAGAAATCTTATTGGCCTCCAAAGTCGCAAGATCAACAATGACTGAAGCTGACTCAATGGCCACCTCATCCATTTTCGACCCCGAGAGTACCCGCCAGCTTCCGTCCCCAAATTTCAGGGAAACATTGTCAAAGAGCGTTTGTCCGAGTTCGACCAACATCTCATTGGAACTGCCATTCTCGAAGACCACAGATCCGTTTTTGATCTCAGTAATTTGATTGCTTATTCTCAAGCCATTGGAAACAAAAAGTGAATTGGAATTCAAGTCTAAGTTCAGCACTTGGCTCCCAAAAACGTTGACGCTAAATGCTCGAGACGCCGCGGTCAAGACGACCGTCTTATTTTGTCCCGCAGGCCCATCAAAAACAACGCGAGTACTAGCGCCTGGCACTTTTCCGGCTGCAGGGCCATTTGCCGTCAAGGACCAGTTTCCGCCTTCACTCCAATTCCCGGTAGTACCTCCGATCCAGTAAAGCGTTTCCTCGGCGCCATCCACCACTCCCGCGGTAAAGAGAAGGGAGAATGGTTGTGCCCCAAATTTCAACTCCCCCTTGTGGCGAATCCTCAGCGTGTACTTTTTGGGCTTTGGTGACGCGACTAACACCTGCTCAACATTATCCCGGAAGTTGTCCGTTGTCTGGACGGCCCTGGCACCGGCTCCCAGGGAAGGATCCAAAGTCCAGGGAAAATGAACCACGCCATCCTCATCTATCAGTCGAATGTCCAAGTCATTGACCAGCATGCGATTCGTCGGATCGAGCGCAGCTCCTGTCGGCGTGCCGGATGGATCAGTCCACGCGACGGTAGCCCTGATCGGGGTGATGCCGTCCGATAGGATTTGGTATTCGTAGGTTTGCCCCTGATTTAAAACCAGCTCTCGTATAATGCGGCTGCTTCCATCTTCGTTCAAGATAAGCTCCGCGGAGGATTTCGCGTCCAAAAGTCCCCAGCCATACATATAATCAGGCCCTGCTGCTTGCCCTGCTTCTTTGGCGGTATGGATGGCAAGGCCCTTTACAGTCGAAGCCCACATGTACTTACCTGCATTGCGCTGCCCAAACAGCTGCTGCAGCAAAAGCAAGGATCCCGCGACATTGGGTGAAGCCATGGAGGTACCACTCAAGCTGGCATAGGCATTCGTGGTGCCATCGTTGGTCACCGAAGAACTGAAAACGCCCACGCCCATTCCTACCAAATCGGGCTTGATCCGACCGTCGTCCGTAGGCCCCCAGTTTGAAAAATCGCTCATCTTGACGTCAGAGGGCTGAGTATAAGTGGGCACATTGGACACCGCACCAACGGTAATCGCATTTTTCGCGACGCCTTCCGGCCCGATCGTATCATCTGGTCCATCGGGGCTTTTAGTACCGTCTCCACTATCGGAACGGTCGTTGCCAGCAGCCCACACCACCGTGTAGTAAGGCTTTGCATAGATCAAATCATCTATGCCTTTGCTCTTGGTGGAATAAAAGCCAAATCTATAATCTTCATTTGCGTTTACACTGGCATTGCCAGCCCAAGCCCAGGCGTTGCTGGAGTTTCTATACCAACCCAAGACTACGCCGTAGGAATGATTGGAAACCAAATGTCCGTCCGGCTTACTCACCGGGTCATAGGCGTTGTTGTTCATCTTGTCCAAATCAGACTCCCAATTGAAAGCCCAGCCGCTTGCCTCCGAAGCCATTCCTTTCGCATTAGCATTGACTCCCGTTGCTAGAATGGTTCCGGTCACGTGGGTGGCATGGCTTGATATCGTCTCCGTGGAGCCGTCGACTTGGGTCAGTCTGTTTCGATATTCTGGGTGATCAATCTTCGGCCTGGTTTGGTCATAGATTCCCACGACCATGCCCTTTCCAGTTAAATTTAATCCCAGATCACCTCCAGGTTGAAGCGAATTCGTCCCGGTAGTCTTTGCCGTATTTACATTCATCACTTTGTAGTAGACCGGCTGATCGAGAAGATCAAAATAAAGTAGCTCGGCGGATTCTCCATTTCCCAGGGAAAATCTCACCGGGATGTTTCTGGCGGCGGCCTTCAGCAAAATTGCTTTCCTTCCCAAAAAAAGGTGCTCGTATTCAGTCGCAAAACCTGATGCTATTTCGGATCTGACTTGGTCTAGGCGTTCTGGGGAAGTACTGTTTTGTGCACGTACGGCGCCAATCCAAAAAAAAGAACTCAGTAGAAACAGTAGAATTTTTTTCATATCAACACGTTCAGCTTCAATTTTTTAAACTTGTACAAAGTAATTAAAGTTTGCCTATATCCCAGCCCCTTTAGGTTTCTCATGCATTTTGGCATTTTAACCGAACTCTTCTTACCTATCACGGTCATGATCCAAAGGCCTACAACCCATTTCTTTAACTAACTGAAGCGACGACTTTTCGCACAAATCCGAAAAAAAAGAGGGCCGAAGCCCTCCCTTTAATCAATTGACTTGTCGCTATTTTTTAGTCAAAACTATATCTCCCGCATCGCCATAGTCACGATTGGACCAGCTGATGGATATGGTACCGTCTTCGTTTACCACACCGTTAATGGTAAAGGGATCGCCATATCGGTCCGCGTTGGAAGGATCGCCGGTGATTTCCCCACAGGCCTCAGATATTCTTCCCGAAGGAGCAGAGTCATCATAGAGACCCGGATACATACCAAATGAGATGTCATTTACAGAATAAACTCCAGTGCCAGCAGTGGTAAATACTACTTCATCAGATCCAGCTATCACGTAATCGGTAGTGGTCTGACCGGCTCCTCCTTCTCCGTCTCCCAACTGCAGGTACTCCCAAAAAACTGTGTAAGTACCCGCCAATTCTGAGGAACAGATCACCCGGATTGCGACCAAAAGGTCTCCGTAGTTGGTAGAAACCTGTGCACCATTGGCTGCGGTCATCTTCAAAACTAGATCCGGAGTCTCTGCGGGATCAATATTACCCGTCAGCACGGTCACCGGCACGGTGGCTGTAAATTCACCTGCGGGAATCGTGACAGATGCTTCGCTAAATTCATAGTGTACACCCCGTATCGCGGTAGAAGTTGGGTCAACCTCAATATCCACGGTTATCGGCGAGGAGCTATTGGTGGAAACCCTGTTCACCTGCAATTCGACGAGGTCCGTCTGGTCTGCACCCAGCCGAACAAACGAAACCGTTCGTCCGTTGGGCAGTCGTCCATCTTCAAACTCAACAAAGCTGTCTCTTAAGAGTACGTCGTCTCCTTGATCGTCAAAGCAACCGGTCAGCGACGCAGATGCCAAAATCACCGCAAGGAATATAAATATCTTATTGAATTTCATGATCTTCTGATTTTTAGTTGTAACCGGGATTGTTTTCCAGCAGCTCATTGAGCGTGATCTCGTCCTGCGGGATCGGAGCCAATAGTCGGTAGTCGTCAAAAGGAACCGGCTCAAAAGACCCTGCTTTGGAAATGGTCAGCCCATTTCGCTTCAGATCAAACCATCGGTGTCCTTCCAAGGCAAACTCCGTTCTTCTTTCCTTCAGAATCGCTTGAAAAAGGGCATCTCCTGACAGACCGGACAGCGCCACAACCCCTCTTTTGCCTCTCAAAGCATTTAGGTCCGACAATGCACCGGCATTATCTCCTGTCTTCTGTCTCGCTTCAGCTCGGATTAGGTAAAGTTCCGAAGCACGAAGGATGGGAAGGTTTTCCAAAAAGTCGCCTTTGGCACCGAGCCACTTCTTGGACTCATAGACAATCCCATCGGCACCGCTTCTCGTAGTCTCTGCCCACATGGTTTTTCGGATATCGCCTGCATCGTAGGCAGCCAGCAACTCATCGGTAGCAGTCACGATAAACTGGGCACCCGTGTACACATCGGCAGTCAGCGAGCACATGGAGTTGTTTACCCCATCCACCGTGGACCAGTCCACCGATCTGATTTCCATTTCAAATACCGATTCTGGATTGGGAAAAGTATTGAAGGCTGCTTCGTAGCCGGAAGCATCTACCAAGCCAGTACCGCTATTGGTCAGTCCCATGGTTGCCATCGCTTGGGTAGCCATTGCGGCAGCCTCCGCATTTTTGCCCTCGTAGAGATAAACTCTCGACAAGAGCAACTCGGCTGCCCCCTTGGACGCCCGGTAGACTCCCGCGGTCCCCAAAGATGCCGCTCCTAATCCGGAAATAGCCGTATTCAGGTCAGCCTCAATCTGGTCATAGACTTCGCGGTTCGTACTTCTGGATCTGAAGTCCGCATTGGAAAGACCAAGAGTAGGTGTGGTACGCAGAATCACGGAAGCATTCCAGCCGTTCACTTCCCGGCCCGGCTCATAGCCATAGACTCGAGCCAGATCGAAGTAGAACAAGGCTCGGAGGAAAGATGCCTCTCCTTTTAGCTTTGCGCGGAGCGTTTCATCTCCCTCGACCTTGTCGATTTCCGTCAGTAAGATGTTGGCCTCGTTGATTCCCAAAAAGATACCAACACCATCGTTATTTGGATAGGTCCAGAGATTGATGTGCTGGCGGTCCGCATTTGCTTCCTGCCCAATATATCTGCCCGTGTTGGCGATGATCCTTAGGTTATCCGCCATGATCTCAGGCGCGATCATCATGGTTTGCCCGTAGTAGTTGAAGCTTCTGACTCTACCATAGATGGAGAATAATAAGGACTCAAAGCTCTCCACATCAGTGAAAGCCGTCTCGGGGGTCAAGCTTTGCCTTGGCTCTGTCTCCAGCATGCTATCGCAGGATCCGATCAACAAAGCTCCTCCCAGAATAAGTGTTTTAAATATATTTTTCATTCTCGATTCCCTTTAGAAGTTAAGATTGATCCCAGCAGTGATTTGTTTTCCGTTTGGATAGGACCCATAGGTAGAGGTTCCTACGGAGTTGACTTCGGGGTCGATTCCGTTATACTTGGTGAAAGTGGCTAAGTTCATGCCCTGGACAAAAACGCTGGCGCTGCTCATGCCAATTCTGCGTGCCATCTCCGTTCCCAGCGTATATTTCAAAGTTACTTGCTTCAGACGGATATATCCCCCATCGCTTAGTAGTCGGGTTGATTCGGTACCGATATTGGAGGTTCCGGGTGCTTGCCCACCTTCGTAAGGCTTTCCAACCGTGGTGATATCCCCGGGCTGCTTCCAGTAGTCTTCCTGGCTCACAAACTGGTTGTCAGGTCCGGAGCCCCAAGATCCCAGGTTGTAGATATCCGAGTTCCATACCAGGTTCCCAAATTGACCTTGGAAAAACACCTCCAAGCTCAGGGGGCCATAGCTGAAATTATTGGTAAAGCCTCCATAGCTGCTGGGGAGTGCGCTTCCCCTATAGGCAAGGGTGGATTCGCCGGCCACGTAGGTGTAGCTGCCCGCCTCGTCCGAATACATCGCCAAGCCGTTGGCGGGGTTTACGCCCAAGTAGTTGTTCGTATAGAAAAACTCGATAGGCTTGCCTACGATCAGGTCGTTGCCGATTCTGTCCAGGCCGTCGTAAAGGGATAGCAGCTCATTTTCCAAGACAGTGAAATTAAAGGCTGAAGACCACTGGAATTTCCCAGAAACCACATTGGTGGTTTGCAAGTCGAAGTCTATTCCTTGATTTCTCACCTCTCCCGTGTTTCTCGTGATAGTCCCAAAACCTGAGTCCACTGGCAGTGGAGTGTCAAACAACAGTGATTTGGAGTCTTTTCTCCAAAAATCAACAGTTGCGATGATCCGCCCATTGAACATGGTCGCGTCCACGCCGACGTTCATCGTGTGGGCTTCTTCCCAAGTAAGCAAATCATTTCCCAATTGAGAGATAGTCAAGCCCCCATTTCCAAGATATTGTCCGCTTGATCCAACCAAGGTTCTGGACGCGAAATTCGCGATGTCCGAGTTGCCCGTAAGCCCATAAGAAGCTCTAACCCGGAGGTTGTCCAGCCAGGTAGCATCCTGAAGAAATGCTTCCGAAGACATTCTCCAACCCACGGAAAATGCACCGAAGGTTCCCCATTTGTTTTCCGCACCAAATCTGGAAGATCCATCTCTTCGGATCGTCAGATCTGCTGTGTATCTGTCGTCATAGTCATACTTAGCCTGCCCGAAGAAACCAGCTCGTTTGTATTCGGTGTAGTTGGAGTTGACAGCAAAAGGCGTCGCTGCGTTTTGCAGATAGATCAGTGTGGGATTGGGAAATCCACGGCCGGTTGCCGACTGGAGGTCTTCATTTCCCAGCTTATACTCAAAACCCAATACGCCGGAAACGTTGTGAACCTCATTGAAGGTCCTGTTGAAATTGAAGTTGTGGTTCGTGTTGAAATTCGTTTTTCTTCTGGCGGTAAAAACCGATGCTCCACCGTAGGCGGCAAAGACCGGAATAGTCGATGGCCTGTTGTTGATGTCGGCATTGTCGGAGAAGTCCAATCCAAAATAGGAGGTCCAGCTCAGCCAAGGCACAAATTGGTAAGTCAGCGAAAGGTTGGAAACGGTTTGAACCGTCTTGGCATTTCGGACTTCCTCAGTCACCCCTTGGACGATGTTGTAGCCAAACAAGTGGTTCGAGGGATAGGCCGCAAAAGTCCCGTCCTCATTGTAAATCGGCACATTTGGTCTAGCAGAATAGCCCGCGACGAAAGGACCGTTCACAAAATTTCCCCGATCAATCGTCCCGTTGGTAGTCTGATAGGCCAATGAGAGAGCTGCTGATACCGTAAATTTCTGATTGGGCTTGTGGGTCAAATTGAGGCGTCCGGTAGCCCTTTGGTAGTCGGACATGATAATCTGTGCCTCCTGATCAGTATAAGATCCCGAAAGGAAAAAGGTCGTTCTCTCGTCTCCCCCAGACACGGAGAGATCATAGATGCTTACCCTTGCATCCCTGTACAGTTCATCCACCCAGTTATAACTTTCAAGATTTGGATCTTCGGGATCTCCATAGGTCGATGCTGCATTTGCAGGATTAAGCCCTGCGTTGATGTAGGCGTCCCGTTTTATCGTAGCCAGCTGGGTAGCGTCCATCACGTCATAGAGGTTTAGCGGCTTCACTATTCCCTCCTGGACAGACACCCTTACATTGGTCTTCCCTTTTTTTCCTCTCTTGGTCGTGATCAGCACGACCCCGTTGGCCGCCTGAGCACCATAGATTGCAGCGGACGCCGCATCCTTCAGTACTTCGATCGACTCGATGTCATTTGGGTTGATGGAACCCAAAGCGTTTTGTGAACCCTGTCCAGACAGGCCTCCGCCCTGAACCTGCACACCATCTACTATATAGAGGGGCTCATTGCTGGCATTGACAGAGCCTGTTCCACGAATTCTGACATTCAAGGCACCGCCCGGCTGTCCCGTAGATGAAGTGACCTGCACACCCGCGATCCTTCCCTGCATCGCTCGGTCAAAAGATTGGACGGGAAGATCCTGAAACACCTCGCCCTTTACAGAGGACACCGCACCCGTCATCTCCCGTTTGGATTGGTCACCGTAGGAGGTGATCACAAATTCGGACAGAGACTGCACGTCCGGCTCCATTGCTACGGTGATGTCCGTGAGATTCCCGATCACCACTTCCTGCGTAGTCATCCCCACGAAACTTATGACCAAAATATTGCTTCCGGCGGGGACGTTAATCGAAAACTTGCCATCTATATCCGTGGCCGTCCCGATGGTGGTCCCCTTGACCAGAACTGTCGCTCCCGGCACTCCCATATCATCCTCCACGGAGGTGACGGTACCGGTGATCACACGATTTTGAGCAAACGCCGCAACGCCTACAAAAAACAGCATGAGTCCTAGAAGTAAAACTTTCCTCATAATTTTTGTTTTTGGTTGAAGATTATAACAAGTACTATCGCCCGAACTCTGACATTCTGCTTGAAGTACCGGTAAGAATGTACAAAAGTTTATGAGAACTGGCAAATAATATCCACGCCTTTATAAACCTTTTTAGAATATCATTCTGTTAAATGAAAAATTACGGACTGAATCAGATTATTATTTCGAGAAGCAAATGTTAACAAAAGTTAATTCTCACAAAAAAATGTCCTGAAAATCAAAAAATACATGAATGGTAGACCGAAAGTCCGTTACGGACGATTGCGACTAGATCCTCAGTCAGTTGTTGGCTTTAGGATTGAGCAACAAAATCCTTCAAAAAATTGCCAAGATGCTAGCTTTCAACGACCTAAAATTGGCATACCCGAAAGCCATAAAAAAAAAAACGCATGAGCGGGCTGAAGCGACTGAGGAAAGTCAAAGGATTTTGATGGTGATACGCCTATTCAGGGCCTGGTTTTTGGGACTGGTATTTGGAACCATCGGCTCCTTGTCACCCTTGCCTTCCACCATCACCCGCCCGGGATGAAGGCCGGCAGCGACCAAAAACGACTGCACACTTGTGGCCCTCTGCAGACTTAGCGTTTGATTGTAGGCTTCACTCCCGACATTATCGGTATGGCCCGTGATCAGGATGTTCACGTTGGGATTTTCAAGCAAGAATTTCAAGAGACGGGTAAGCGAAGACTTTGATTCAGGCTTCAAGTCATATTTGTCAAACTCAAAAAACACGTTTTCGAACACAAACTCCTCACCCGGCCCAACGGGAGTCAGCTCCACTTTGAGATCCTTTACGTTTTGGATCTTGTCCCGCTCCACATTGTAGATTTTTGGCAGGAAGCCCTTCTTTTCCACATATAGCCCAGACACGGCATTTTCCGGGTAGAGCATCATGAATTCGCCGGTTTTTCCGTCGGACTGAAACTGGTACAGCGTACTGTCATTCGTCAATGACACCAGCGACAGGGTCGCATCTACGGGCTGCCCAGTTTTGGCGTTGAAAACCTTCCCTTCCGTTACGGTCAGATTTTCCCCCAAGTAAATTTCCTCGGGAAACTTAAAACGGTAGAGCAAAGACCGGTCATTTTCATCTTCTTCCGAAGAAAGCTCGGTGTAGTAGGCATAGTCTTTTTTGGCCGTGATGAAAAGTGCCACCTGCTCCAACTGGTCATTGATGGGAAGTCCTAGATTTTCGGGTTTTTGGAATTCCCCATTTTTCACCCTCGAAAGAAAAATATCCATCCCCCCAAAGCCGAAATGCCCATCCGAGGCAAAAAAAAGGATCTCGTTGTTGAAAAACATAAAAGGCGATATCTCATCCTTTGGTGTATTCACCACGTCCCCGAGGTTTTTGGCATCCGACCAGGAACCGTCGTTTTGACGGACGCTGTACCAGATATCATTGCCACCAAATCCCCCGCGACGATTGGAGGAAAAAAACAAAATCCGCCCGTCGGCAGACAGCGAGGGCTGCGAGTCCCAAGACCGGGAATTTACTTTGGCTCCCATATTGGTAGGGCGTTCCCAGGCCCCATTTACCTTGTAGGCCACGTAGAGGTCACAGCTCCCCTGAGAGTCCGGGGCATCGCAGGAGGTATAGATCAGTATCTTTCCGTCTGCCGTCACCGAGCAAGTGCCTTCGTTGTATAGGGAATTGATAGTCTGGGCTAAGCTGCGAGGGCTGGTCCAGCCGTCGTCGCCATTCGAAAACGCAGTGAAAATATCCTCCTTGTCAAAATTTCCCGTACCGTCTCTTTTCGTAAAAAGGATCTGCTCGCCGTCAGCGGTCAGTACTGGAAAATACTGGAGATTGAATTCATTCAAAGGGGACTTCAGTATCTCCTTCTCGATTGAGCGGATATCACCCAGCTGCGTTCCCAAAAAATCCATCTGGCTTTTCATCTGGGTGTAGTACATGGACTTTTTGAATGCTTCGTCAAAAAGTGGATCCACTTCCTGAAACTGCCGGAAAGCTTCCGTGAATTTGCCCTGCTTGAGATAGAGGTTTGAAAAAAGCCAGCCGAAATCCGCCGAATTCTTGGGGGTAGCATTCTTTCCGCCAAGCTTAGATTTTCCTGCAACGGCTATTTTTTCAGCCTCACCCAGTCTACCTTGGGTGATCAGCAATTGGGAGGCTTTGACATAGGCTTCCAAAAACGATGCCTCCCTTGCTATTGCTGCCTGATACTTCGCCAGCGCTTCATCGTAGCGCCTCGCAAGGGTCAGCTCTTCGCCTTCTTGATAAAACTTGATTGCCCGGCCATCTATAATCGAGTAGGTCTGGGCTTCAGCTCGCAGAAAGAAGAAAAACAGAATGGCAAAGAGAAAAACAGGGCGCATTTACTTATGGAATGTCCATAAATTTATGCGTTTGCAGAGATATTTTCCAATTTGGGTGGTTTTTAACGTACTCGACGATCTCGGGAATGAAAAGCGTAGCCTTACTCCACTCAGGCTGGAGGCGCAGTTCACACAGGGGACTTACTTTGGCGGCATGCTCTTCGGCAAAGGCAAAATCGCTTTTGTTGAAGACTACTGCCTTGAGTTCGTCGGCATGCTTGTAGATGGATGGATGCGGTTTTTTGAATTTCTTTGGTGAAAAGCAAACCCAGTCAAAGTCGCCCGAAAGAGGATGCGCGCCGGAAGTTTCAATGTTGGTGGTGAAGCCTTTTTCCTTCAAAAGCTTAGTCAGCGGACCCAAATCGTACATCAAAGGTTCACCTCCGGTGATCACGGCCAATCGGCCGGGGTGGGCCAAGGCATCCTCCACGATCTGCTCGATAGCCAAAACCGGCCACTTTTCCGCTTCCCAACTTTCCTTCACATCGCACCAGACGCAGCCCACATCACAGCCTCCCAGCCGGATAAAATAGGCCGGATAGCCTGTAAATCTGCCTTCTCCTTGGATGGTATAAAACGCCTCCATGATCGGAAGCTGTAGGCCGGCGGCCACTAATTCTTGTTTGCTCGACGCGATGAGTTCTAGAGTCTTCATGAATTTTTGGTAAAGCGGGCGATTGAACCGCTGGTGAATGAGAATGCAAAAATAGCAAAAAATGTGTTTTCAGAAACCGAAAGGCAAAGACTCCCCCATTTCGACACGAAATCAGTTAAGGAATTCGACGATCTTTTTCCTGTTAAAGTAGAGTAAACCAATTATTCCAGTAAACTTAAAAATGATGGCGCAGGCCAAAATAATATCCCCATTCGGGTTTCCATTTATTTTGAAGTAACTACCGAGAATAGCACCCCAAAAACTCAGAAGAATAAGTTTCAGCATTTGCTTGTTGCTTTTTTTCATGGTTGCGAAAGCCTATAAGATTCCCTTTCCCGAAGATAAACAATCCAAAAAGCTTAACAACTATAAATTTATAAATCACAAATCCTTTCCCATCACTATCCGATAATCTTCCACTCCTCCCTTCGGCAAAACCTCGATGATCTTGAAGCCACGGCTTAGCCCGAAGCATATCATGGCCGGAAAGCGGTTTCTCGTTTTGAAAAAGACAGATTTGAAGCCTTGCTCTCTAGCCCATTTCTCTTGGTATTCCGCCAATGCATCAGCGACTCCGTGTTTTCTGAAATCGGGAAGCACTCCTCCCATCCAGGAATAAAATGTATTGGGTGTTTCGCTCTGATACCCAACCTTAAAACCCAATAGCCCTTCTTGGTTTTCCGCTACCAAAGCCAAGTAAAGACGGTGCCTCAATCGGTCTTCATAAAAATTGAGGGAAGCCTTTCCGGGAAACTCCGGGATGTGCTCATGCACCCATAGGAGTTCTTCCAGAGAGGCTTCCCTGATTATGAAATTCATTGGATTTGAAACTTGAGACATTGAAAAACTCTTGCGAACCAGCTATCTAATTTAGCTGCTTGCCGTTTCAATTTTCAAATCCGCCCATTTTTCAATCTTTTTTCACTGTTGGGTAGGTCACGCCCAGCTGCTCCAAGTAGGTATCGTACTTGGTTTCGTCATAGTAGTACTTCTCCAACTCGGGACGGAAGCGCTTCATCGTCTCCGTATTAAGATAGATCGGTGCTGGATCATCTTGGTTAATCATTGGTTTGTAAGTTTCCTCTTTGGTCTGGACGTTTTTGAAGTAATCCCAAGCCTGATCCACCAATTCCGGCTTCAACAGAAAATCCAAAATAGTCATCGCTTCAGCTTTGGCACCGGCAGTCACCCCTTTGTGCGCAATCGGTGTAGCCATGGCAATAGCATTGCTCCAGTGGTGGCCGGGCAGGCCTGGGATATTAGACGGAAACCTCAAGGTCACAGTAGGCACCACCCAAGAAACATCCCCAATATCATCCGAACCTCCAGAGATCGGTTCCTTCACCGGCAAGCCCAGGGTGTCCAATTTGGTAGCCAGCCCCTCTTCTTTGGAACCCTGTTCCTTCTGAGCGGCTTTTGCCAAGGTTTGGTCTTTTTCATCCCATTCCGGAAGCCCTACTTTCAAGATGTTTTGATACATCGTCTCGGCGATCGTCTTGTTGAAGTGGCGTGGCCAAGCGGTTCCAACTATTTTGGAGGTCATGGTAGTCCCCGTCATGAGCGCGGCACCTGCGGCAATATCATTGGCTTGGGCGTACATCTCCATGATGCCATCGTATTTCACGTCTCGGAAGTAGTACCAAATCGAAGCTTGGGACGGGACCACATTTGGTTGGTCTCCCCCGTCGGTAATCACCGAGTGGGAACGCTTGAGCGGATGCAAATGCTCGCGCTTGTAGTTCCATCCGATATTCATCAGCTCAGTCGCATCTGCGGCGCTTTTTCCTCTCCATGGAGCTCCAGCAGAATGTGCAGCATCTCCCGAGAAGGTGTATTCTACAGAAATCAAACCCGTTCCGGAAGCTTGGCCATAGCTAACTCCGAGATTATTGGCCACGTGGGTGAAAATACAGATATCCACTCCGTCAAACTTTCCGTCTCGCGTAAACCAAGCTTTAGCTGCTACCAATTCTTCAGCAATTCCAGGCCAAAGAACCAACGTCCCGCCGATATTTTCGCGCTCCATGATTTGCTTGACAGCAAGTGCTGCCGTGATATTCAACGGAATTCCTGCATTGTGACCTTCCCCATGGCCAGGAGCTCCCTCCACGATCGGCTTGTGATAGGCTACACCTGGATATTGGGATGCTTTCGGAATATCATCCACATCAGACCCCAAAGCGATGACAGGTCCCTCTCCGTTACTCCAGGTCGCAAACCATGCGGTAGGAATCCCAGACACGCCATTTTCTATCTTGAAACCATTTTTCTCAAGTATGCCAGTAAGGTATTTGGAAGATTCGATCTCTTGAAAACCCAGTTCCGCAAAGCTGAAAATCTTATCGACCATCACCTGACTTTGCTTGTGATTGGCCTGTACGATTTCTGCTACCTCAGTCTTGAGGGCTTCGATTTGCTTGGTAGAGTATTTTTTTTGGGGAAAAGCCGAAAGGCAAACTCCAGCTGCCAGTGCAAAGGCTAACAGTAATTTCTTTCTCATAAGGTCGGTTGGTTAGGTTTTGGAAAATACAAAAAAGCCCCAAGTGTCTGAAACAAAATTGACCAGTGGCAAAAAGCCCGATTTGAGAGGAATTGGAAAATTGCCTACCAAAGCCGCCTGATTTTTCTATTTTTGCAGGCATTCAGTCAAAAAATCAAGAATATTTCAATCATGGCGGATTACAACTTCCGGGAAATCGAGCAGAAATGGCAAAGCTATTGGAATGAGAAGGGCACTTTCAAGGCGGAAGTCGACCCCAACCGACCTAAGTTCTACTCCCTGGATATGTTTCCCTACCCCTCCGGAGCCGGTCTACACGTCGGCCATCCACTGGGATACATCGCATCGGATATCGTGAGCCGGTTCAAGGCCCTAAAGGGATTCAACGTCCTGCATCCTATGGGCTATGATTCCTTTGGTCTGCCAGCTGAACAATACGCCATTCAGACCGGACAGCATCCTGCCATCACTACCGAACAAAACATTTCTCGCTATACCGAGCAGTTGAAAAACATCGGTTTTGCCTTTGATTGGGACCGGGAGGTAAGAACCTCCGATCCTGCCTACTACAAGTGGACGCAGTGGATCTTTATGCAGCTCTTCAAGAGCTATTATGATTTGGATGCGAATAAGGCTCTTTCAATCGACTCCTTAATTTCCCGATTTGAGACTTTGGGCAATAAAGGGGTAAATGCTGTGAGCGATGAGGACACTCCGACATTTTCCGCTGAGGACTGGAAGGCATTCTCGGTAAAGGAAAAGCAGGAAATGTTGCTCAAATACCGTCTAACCTTCCTTGCTGAAACCACCGTCAACTGGTGTGCCGCTTTGGGAACAGTACTTTCCAACGACGAGGTGAAAGATGGCTTCTCCGAAAGAGGCGGCCATCCCGTGGAGCGCAAAAAGATGATGCAATGGTCCATGCGGATCACCGCCTACGCCGATCGCCTGCTACAAGGACTTGACCGGGTCGATTGGGCAGAACCCATCAAGGAAATGCAGCGCAACTGGATCGGAAAGTCGATCGGAGCCGAGGTGATTTTTCAAGTGAAGGGATCGGACCAAACCATCAAAGTCTTTACGACCCGCGTGGACACTATTTATGGAGTGACTTACCTGGCTTTGGCACCGGAATCGGAGCTGGCGGCTAGCCTGATCACCGAAGGTCAGCGTGCGATTGCCGAGGCCTATATAGAAGTGGCCAAAAACCGCTCAGAGCGCGAGCGAATGAGCGATGTGAAGACCATTTCCGGAGCTTTCACTGGCTCCTATGCCATCAATCCATTCAATGGGGAGGAAATCCAAATCTGGGTAGCTGATTATGTGCTGGCTGGATACGGAACAGGCGCCGTAATGGCCGTTCCTGCGCACGATGAGCGAGACTACAACTTTGCAAAGCACTTTGGCTTGGAGATCCGCCAAGTGATTGACGGTTCCATGGAAAATGGTTCTTTCCCAGGCAAAGGCGGCTTCATCATCAACTCCGGCTTTATATCCAACCTGTACATGAAAGACGCGATGGCCAAGGCCATTGAGTTTTTGGAGGAGAAAGGCATAGGCAAAGGCAAAATCCAATACCGGATGAGGGACGCGATCTTTACGCGTCAGCGCTACTGGGGTGAGCCGCTTCCGGTTTATTTCAAGGACGGCCTGCCTTATCTGATCGAGGAAAAAGACTTGCCTTTGGTATTGCCTGAGGTAGACAAATATTTGCCGACCGAAGACGGAGAACCGCCTTTGGGACGTGCAAAAGACTGGACTTACAAAACGGCGGAGGGAGAATTTCCTTTGGAAATGTCCACCATGCCAGGTTGGGCCGGTTCCAGCTGGTACTTCTTCCGCTACATGGATACGAAAAACAATTCGGTGTTTGCTGACAAAGCCAAAACGGATTACTGGGGGGCAGTAGACCTCTATATCGGAGGTTCGGAACATGCCACGGGACACCTGCTGTATTCCAGATTCTGGACGAAGTTCTTGCATGATATAGGGGCTGTCCATATCGATGAGCCTTTCCAAAAAATGATCAACCAAGGGATGATCCAAGGTAGATCCAACTTCGTGTACCGAGTCAAAGGAAGCAACCAGTTCGTGAGCTACGGACTGAAGGATCAATACGATTCCTTTGCCATGCACGTAGACGTAAACATCGTGCACAACGATCAGCTGAACCTGGAAAAATTCAAAGCCTGGAGACCGGACTTGGCCGATGCGAAATTTATCCTGGAAGATGGCAAATACATCTGCGGCTCTGAGGTCGAAAAAATGTCCAAGTCCAAGTACAATGTGGTCAATCCGGACGACATCATCGAGCGGTACGGCGCCGACACGCTTCGCTTGTATGAGATGTTCTTGGGGCCTTTGGAGCAGTTCAAGCCTTGGAACACCAACGGGATCGACGGCGTGTTCAAGTTTTTGAGAAAGCTCTGGAACCTGTACCACAATGCAGCTGGCGAATTCTCTGTTTCCGATGCCCCAGCGAGCAAAGAAGAATTGAAAGCCTTGCACAAAGCCATCAAAAAGATGGAAGAGGATATGGCCAACCATTCCTTTAACACTTCCGTGTCCAGCTTCATGATCTGCGTGAATGAGCTGACTGCGTTGAAATCCAACAAGCGGGAGATCTTGGAACCCTTGGCGGTATTGATTTCTCCTTATGCTCCGCACATCGCCGAGGAGCTCTGGGCACTACTAGGTCATCAGGAGTCTATCACAAAGTCTTCTTTTCCTGATTTCAAAGAAGAGTACTTGGTAGAGAGCGCGTTTGAGTACCCGGTGATGATCAATGGCAAGATGCGCGCTAAAATCAACCTTTCCCTTTCGCTCTCCGTTCAGGAGATCGAAAAAGCCGCGCTCTCCGACGAAGGCGTTCAAAAGTGGCTGGAAGGCAAGGCACCAAAAAAAGCGATCATCGTGCCAGGTAAGATTGTAAACCTCGTCTTATAAAAACAGACAAAACCAAAGGAAAAGGGGAGCGTTGTTTCCCCTTTTTCATTTTCTAAATTACCTTCAAGTTGCCTTTCTAATAAAGCATGATCATTTATACCTTCCCTATTCGCACCACTTTTATCGATCGGGATTTGGAAATGATCAGCCCAGTTGCCAAGATCCGGCCGCTGGTTTTCACCAATCAGCCCACCCAACTCCCCTTCTACTTTTTCCTCCAGTTCTTCCAGCTACTTTGGTTTTTGCCCAAAACAGATCAATACCTATGCTTTTTTGGGGGATACCACAGTGTTTTGCCCGTATGGTTTGGAAAGGTCTTTGGAAAAAAGTGTACCATTCAAGCAGGCGGCATGGACTGCATGAATATGCCGGAAATAGGCTATGGGAATTTCCGGAAAAAATGGCTTAGAAAAGCGACCGTTTACTCTTTCAAAAATTGTAGCCAAATCCTTCCCGTAGCCGCGTCCCTTGTCCAACATGACTATCGATACGATCCACGAATCAACCCAAAGCAGGGCCTTTTGAACTTGATTCCCACCTTAAAAACCCCCATTCAAGTCGTTCACAATGGCTTCGATACCGATTTTTGGAAACAGCTGAATTTTGAAAGACATCCAAAAAGCTTCATATCGGTTGCCACCGGAACCTCCACTACTTCCCGAGCTATTGTCAAAGGCTATGACCTGATCGAAATGTTGGCCGAAAACCACCCCGATTGGAGCTTTACTCTAGTCGGGGACAAAGACTACCGTTCCCGTAACTCAAACGTGAAGGTATTGGGAAAATTGAGCCCTATGCAGCTCAAAGAGCTCTACAACAAACATCAATTTTACCTTCAGCTTTCAACCTCAGAAGGCTTTCCAAACGCCCTGGGTGAAGCAATGGCCTGCGGCTGCATTCCAATTGGTTCAGCAGTAGGAGCGATTCCAGAAATCATTGGAACAAGCGGCTTGGTTCTGCAAAGAAAAGACCTGCAGCTCCTAGAAGATGAGTTGGAGAATCTGTTCAAAAAGGACCTCGACCACCTTTCCCAAGAGAACTCGAAGAGAATTGCCTTGGAATTCAATTTTGACAAAAGGAAAAGCTCGCTCCTTTCCAGCCTAGGTCTCTCCTAGCACTCACATCAACCCGAAATTTTTCCGATAGATCGCCTCATGGAGATCTGAATTCAATCGAATAGCATCACGAGTTTCCAAAAAAGGATTGGAATACTATTCTATCACCAACAAAGTCCCTACCATGGAAATCTGTCTCCAATTCAAAAAATCGCATTCCAGACTTCCATAAAAATTTACATTAAGCCCTCTGAAATAATAAGTTCCGCCTTGGATCGCGTCCCAAAAATCGGGTAACAGTTTCCTAACCAAAATCTCCAGTTTCCAAATTTTCAAAAAGGAATCCTCCTATTTGCGAGCAAATTCAGAATCTTCTAAAATCCAAGATTTTACAAATGGAAAAACCAGTTTTTTAACTTTTTACAAAAAAATCATGCAATGGGATACTTTTTTAAACCGATTTTTCAAAAGTTCACAAAATACCAAAACAAAGAGATATAAAAAAAGGGAGCCTTTTTGAAAATAGGCTCCCGGTTAGGGTTTATTGTTAATGGATTAAAACCATATAAACTTTGGCATTAGGCTAGGTTGAGCTATGTTTTAGTATGCAAAAGTTTCTTAAACCTAAGAAAAGACTTCAAATATTCAAAACTTCAATAAAAAAAACCGGATTTTTTTTCTTCAATCCAAAACTAAGATTGTCCAACGCCAAACCACAGGCATTGAATTTTTCATTTAACTTGAACCAAAACCCACCCAGATGAAAAAGACCTTCCTTTTTGCCGGCGTAATCTTGGCCCTATATCTAGCCGGCATTGCCTTTATCCCACCCTACATCGAAGCTCAAAGAAACCCAGTAACTCAAAGCTCTCCTTATTCGGTTTCCTTGGAAGCCCGACAATTGTATGGACGATTGGATTTTATCGCGGACCTTCATTGCGACGCCTTATTGTGGGGAAGAGATCTGACCCAGCGGGGTTCACGCGGACACGTGGATTTCCCTAGGATGCGCGACTCAAATGTCGCCCTAGAGATGTTCACCATTGTGTCGAAGTCTCCCTCTGGCCAAAATATGAAGAAAAATTCCTCCGACACCTTTGACAATATCACTCCCCTTACAATTGCCAAAGGCGAAGGGCCATGGAACTGGTTCAGCCTCATTAAACGAACTCTTTCCCAATCAGAAGCCTTATCGGATTTTGTGGAAAAAGAAGAAGGGAACGCTATTTTCATCCGTTCGAAAAAAGAACTGGAACAGCTCATCGAGGCAAGAATGTCCAACAAAGAGGTCATAGGAGCTATGCTCGGCATCGAAGGTGGACATGCGATCGAAGGCTCGCTCGAAAATCTGGAAAAAGTCTATCAGGCAGGAGTGCGCATGATAGGCCCCACCCACTTTTTCGACAATGAATTCGGTGGATCCGCACATGGGGAAAACAACGAAGGGCTGACAGAATTTGGGAAGTCTGCCATCAGAAGAATGAATGAGCTTGGGATTTTCATCGACCTGGCCCACTCCTCGCCTGCCATCGTGGACGATGTATTGGACCTAAGTACAAAGCCCGTGATCATCTCGCATACCGGCGTGCGCGGAGTGCTGGACTCACAGCGCAATCTGAGCGACGAACAGATCAGAAAGATCGCCGACAAAGGCGGGATTATCGGCATCGCTTTTTTTGACGGTGCGGTCGGCAGTCCAGAGCTTCCAAATATCATCGCGTCCATCAAATATGTGAGGGACTTGGTTGGAGTTCGATATGTTGCCCTTGGCTCTGACTATGATGGTTCGGTAAGTGTGCCTTTCGACATTACTGGCTTACCATTGATCGTCGAAGGGCTGATGGAATCCGGCTTCACCGAAGAGGAAATCCGATCCGTCATGGGAGAAAATGTGAAACGATTTCTCCTCGAAAATCTCGAATAAGGCATGAAAGAGAGTAAAATCCACCAACAGTCTGCCAGGTTTGGTAAGATCCAAGAATACCTCGGGGAATTCGTATACGGCGGGATAGACGGCGCAGTTACCACATTTGCCGTGGTGGCTGGGGGATTTGGCGCGAATCTGGATTCGGGAATACTCATCATCCTTGGCTTCGCCAATTTGTTTGCGGACGGGTTCTCGATGTCGGTGGGCGCATATCTTTCTGCCAAAAGCGAGCGGGACAACTATACCAAGCATGAAAAAATCGAATACTGGGAAGTGGAAAACCTACCGGAAACAGAGCGCAGGGAAATCGAGCAGATCTATCGAGAGAAGGGATTTGTGGGAGATCTTCTGGATAAAATCGTTGACCACATCTGCTCGGACAAGCATCTTTGGGTTGCGGAAATGATGAAGGATGAACTCGAAATGATCCGCGACACCAAGAGTCCTTTCACCATAGGTTTGGCGACTTTGGTGTCCTTCGTCTCGGTCGGACTTATTCCCCTCCTGATCTATCTCTGGGACTTCTTTTTCCCCACGGAGAGGGATATCTTTTTCTGGACTTGCGTCTTGACTGGGTTCGCCTTTTTGGTCGTCGGCTGGCTGAAAAGCTACGTCAATCAGACATCCGCGATCAGGAGCATTAGCGAGACTTTTGCGTTGGGTGCACTTGCGGCTGTTGTGGCCTATTTTGTCGGTGATATCCTCGAAGCATTTTTTATCAAATAACTGAATATGAATACCATCCACGACGTGCTGCTCCGAATGGACCAGATTGTAGATGAATGTAAATCCAAGCAGTCCCGAATCGGCTACTTCGCAATATTGTACCGGCAGGTCACCCGAAGAGTCAGGGACGGCATACTGGCTGGGGAATTTGAAGACAATCCGAGAATGGAGGTGTTGGACGTATGTTTTGCGAAGCGCTTCATCGACGCGTATGAGCTCTGGCAGCAGGGCGCGGGCTGCACCGAAAGCTGGCGACTGGCCTTTGAAGCAAGCAAAGAGGCAAAACACCTCGTACTACAACATCTATTTCTGGGCATCAATGCCCACATCAATCTGGATCTGGGGATCGCCGCCGCCGAAACGATGGCGGAAAAAGAGCTTTCCGGGATACAGGGCGACTTTAATCAAATCAATTCCCTTTTGGCTGAGTTGGTCGATGGGGTCAAAAGCAACATCAGCAAAGTCTCCCCTATCTTCGGCTGGCTGATTCCCCTGGCAAAGGGCAGGGACGAAATGCTCCTCAACTTCTCCATACAGATTGCCAGAAACGGTGCCTGGAAATACGCTGGTGAATATCATGCCGACAACAACAAAGCTTTTCAGATTCAGGATCGGGACCAAAACATTTCGGCTTTGGCAAGAAAACTAATCAGTCCAGGCAAGTTCTTGGCATTCCTGGTTAAGATTGTCTGCTTTGCCGAGTGGAAGTCGGTAAGCCGAACCATGGATCAGCTGGACGTGGTAATCGACAAGGCAGTGAGTCAATAGTTGTCTTTACCAGTTTGGCGGGCGCTATTAAACAGTTTGGTCCGTCAGACTTTCCTTCTCCATTTCTCCTCGATTTCTGCGATTTCCGCTTCCGTTTGGACTTTGTTTTTTCGGTTGGTTTTCTCCTTGTTCAGATCCGTAGCATAGAAGTGCGTGTCCTGAAAATATCCTACGCGGGCTTCGGACTCGCCTTTTGCTTTGGTCCATTTTTCCCCTTTGAAAAGCTTCACCCTATCCTCATGCAGTTCCAGCAGTTCATCATAAGGACCTCTAGACGATATCAGCTTCACAAAGATCGGCGCTGTCTCGATGGAAATGAAAAGCAACATAATAAAGACGTTGGCCATGGCCATAGCCGAACTCTCGTCGGTCAAGGTTGCGAGCGCGTCCATTCTGGCAGCAAGCCCGTCAAAACCTTCTATTCCTGGTTGTTGCTTTTCGAATTCAGCTTGCCTCAGCGCTACAAAAGCCCTGATCTGAGCTTCCAATGTATCGACGCGGACCTGATTTCTCTTCCGCAAATCCTCGAGCACGAGTTGCGCTGCGTCAAGTTGCCGCTCCTTCTTTTTGGCGTTGGTGCCCAGCCCCACAATCCCGCTCGTCCCTGAGGTCTTTTCTCCAAAGCGCTCCGCATCGTACTCCTTTTGCAGCTGATCGCGAAAGGCTTCCGCAGCCGCCACTTCCGCTTTCAGTGAGTCTTTTTTGGTTTCCAGCTCCTGGATCTCGGGAAAACCTTTTGCCAGATTCGCCTTGGATTGTGCGATGAACTCCGTCTTTTTTTCATCCAGCTTGCGGTTGATCTCCCGCTCAAACATCTTCAGTTCAAGCGGCTTTGATATGACCAAAGCGAGCAATACGGCCAGCACCAAACGCGGAATAGCCAGCTTCCACTCCGCCCAGGCGTTCTCTCGCTTTCTCATACTGGATACTATAAACCGGTCTAGATTGAAGATCATCAGACCCCAAAGCAGGCCGAAAAAGATCGCAGGAACCAAGGCTTGAAAAACCGTGTATAGCGCATAGCCAGCTGCCAGCGCAGCCAATACGCCAGTAAAGAATACGGTTGCCCCTATGCCTACATATTTGTTGGACTCGGTAGGGGCGCGCTTGAGCAAGGCAAAGTTTGCCCCGCTACAGAACCAGAAAAAGCGAGTGAGTTGCTGCATAGCCAGAAGGTTGAGTGTTGGATACTAATAAGAAACGCCAAAACAGTTCCAAAAAGATGCAAGTTTTACGCTGAAGGCTCAAGAGCAGCCCCTATTGTGACCAAAACCCGATTTTCAGGGGCAGAAAACAGTTTGTTTTTTTTGCCCAATTCCCCGTGACAAAGCTCGCTTCTGTCCGACCTGTACACTTTCGGTCAAAAATTGCTCGGTGATAGCCCACCCTCATCCATAAGCTGAGATTGATCATGTTTTTTAACAAATCAATATTCTAGCTTCATGAAAATCCTTTCGAATGTCCACACCCACCTCCATTACGAGCAAAATCCTGACGCCTGGAATCCATTGGCTATTTGCTTTTATTCCGATCTCCCTTTTTCTGGAATACTCGCACGCATCAGCTCCGATGGTTTTCTTTTCGGCGGCTCTTTCCATCATCCCTATAGCCAGACTGATCAGCACCTCTACCGAAAACCTAGCCACCTATACTGGGGATGCGGTGGGAGGCCTGTTGAACGCCACTTTTGGGAATTTGCCAGAGCTCATTATCGCCTTTATTGCCCTGAAAGCAGGTCTGCACGAGATGGTTCTTGCCTCGATAGCGGGGGCCATATTGGCCAACTTGCTGCTCGCCCTGGGCGTTTCATTTTTAGTCGGAGGCATCAAGTTTCACTATCAGGAATACAACGCCACCAGCATTCGGATGTACAGTTCCATGATGATGATCGCCGTACTTAGCCTCATCGTCCCCAGTGCCTTCAACAGGTTTTTCGGGACCGCCGAATTTGCCGAGGCAGAGAACAGTCTCAATATATTCCTCAGTATTGCCCTGCTAGCGACCTATGGACTATACCTCGTTTTTATGCTAAAAACCCATGCTGACTTCTTCACGAGTGGCAGCTCCCACGAAGAAGAAGCGCATGAAAACCGTCTTTCTTTGCCAAAGGCCATCGGTTTTTTGGTTTTTGCTTCAGTGCTGGCCGCATTTATGAGTGAAATCCTAGTAGGCGCTGCGGAAGAAACCGGCGAAGTCATGGGAATGTCCAGCATCTTCATCGGCGTAGTCTTCCTTGCAGTCATCGGCGGAGCCGCCGAGAGTATCTCGGCAATCGTGATGGCCTCAAAAAACAAAGTCGACCTCAGTATAGGTATTGCCTTGGGCAGTTCTATCCAAATCGCGCTCTTTATTGCCCCTGTTTTGGTTTTGGCCAGTTTGTTCGTAGGCCCGGAGCAAATGAACCTATCTTTCAACAGAGCCTTGATCTGGTCATTGTTTTTGGGAGTGATCCTTGCTTCGATGATAGCAGGTGACGGCCGTTCAAACTGGTATAAGGGCATCCAATTGATTTTGGTGTATTTGATATTGGCAATGATGTTTTACTTTATACCCGAATCAACCGCCTAAGCCATGAAAGTTCTTCGATTTTCCGCATTTTTTCTTCTAGCCAGCTTGTTGTTTTTTGGAAGTGGCTTTGCCCAAGAAGTACCCTTCGAGAGGGAAGTGCGAGAGATCTCCTCCAGAATAGACAGTGTGGGATGGGAAAGCGGCGGTGCTGTGTTTACGGGAAGTTCTACGATTCGAATGTGGAAAAGCCTGCAGTCCGAATTTCCCAATGAAGCCATCCTCAATACGGGATTTGGAGGATCCAAGGCATCTGACTTGGAAAACCACCTCTTTCCCCTCGTGATCCGCTTCGAGCCTAGCCGGGTCTTCATCTACGAGGGGGACAACGACCTTTGGGCTGATGTGCCTGTGGCGGAGATCATGACCAGCCTGGACAATATCGTCACCCGCCTGCAGCTGATCAATCCCAATATGGAAATCTATTTGATCGGAGCCAAGCCAAGCCCTTCCCGCTGGGAAAAGAAGCAGAACTACGTGATTTTTAACCAGAATCTAAGGGAGTATTGTCAGGCAAATGAGGGAGTCCAGTTCATCGACACTTGGAAAGCCTTGACCGACGCGTCGGGAAATGCCCGACCCGAACTTTACCTCAGCGACCAGCTGCACCTAAATGAACAGGGCTATGAGATTTGGACCGAGCTTTTTGAGCCTTTTTTCTGAAAAATAAGCCCCTTTGAATAAGCGGTAAAGTGATTCCGAGCTGAGTAAACCAAAATGGCGGTCGCCGCTTCCGACTTCTGGTCAGCTCCAAGCCATATTTCTCCCGAATCCCAAAGCAAGAAACAGCCTTCGCCCATGCCTTTCTGCTTTCTTGGGAATTGACTAAAACCTGCGCCTTTTCGTGCCGAAATGGCATGAACATATTTTTTCTGCCCGGTTAAGTCCTTGCCTTAGTGACAATCTGAATAAAGTCTGTTCAAACGCAACAACCTGATTTTTCTCAGTTTTTATGTTGGAATAAATGTCAACTTTTGGAAGAGGCCTTAGGGTTTCGATTTTGTTTTTCCACAACATCACTCCCCAAATGCAAAAGATGACGAATGCGTCCACCACTTCGAATGACATCCTCACCCCGCTTAACTCTTTCCTGTATGAAATTATATTCTGATTCAAAAAAAACAGTACTGGGCCTTCTGACGCTTATCGTCTTGCTCCCTGCCTGCAAGGAAGCAGTCGTCACAGAGGCTCCTCCGATGAAGGTCAACGTGGTGACCGCCATCCAAAACGACGTGCCGCTTTATGAAGAATTTGTCGCCCAAGTGTATGGCCAATCCGACGTAGACATTCGTGCGCGCGTGGAAGGCTGGGTCACCTCGGTCAACTTCAAGGAAGGGTCAGAGGTAAAAAAGGGCCAACTACTCTACACGATCGACGATATCGAATACAAAAACAGGATGGACCGGCAGGCAAGCGAGGTTGCCCAGGCAACTACTGAACTTGTGCGGGCCGAAAGTGAATTGAGCCGCGTACGTCCTCTCACCGAGCTGAATGCCCTGAGCCAAAAAGATCTAGATAATGCTGTTGCTCAGTTTGAGGCAGCCAAAGCCCATGTCGCCGCAACCAAGTCTTCTTTGGAAAACGCCAAAATAGAAATGGGATATACCAGGGTATACGCGCCTTTCGACGGCATCATCGGTATTTCCAATGTACGTGAAGGCGACTTCGTCAGCCGGGCGGGGGGATCATCCGTATTGGCTACCATATCCAGTATAGACGGTGTGAGGGTAAGGTTTCAAATCAGTGAACGCGAGTACCTCCGCATCGCTCAACTTTCCCCGGAAGTACGCGCCCAAGCCCGAAACAATGTCCAACTGATCCTCGCAGACGGCACTGTCTACAGCGAAATGGGATCCGTGAGTTTTGGGGATAGGGAAATTGACCCTTCCACCGGCACACTCACTTTGGAAGCTTCCTTCCCCAACCCCAACGGATTGCTGAGACCGGGACTTTTTGTGAAAGCCAGAATCCTGATGAGCACCTATCCTGGTGCAGTGCTGGTTCCCCAGCGGGCAGTGGCACAACTGCAGCATATCTCCCAAGTGTACGTGGTGACCGATTCAAGCTCGCTACAGGTGACCTCCGTGGAGACCGGCCCAAAAGTCGGGGACGCATGGATAATCAAAAGCGGTCTTAATCCAGGGGATCGCGTTGCCATCATTGGCGCTGCCGGACTGACGGCAAATTCCAAAATCGAGGTAGTCGATCAAAAATGGCCAAACGACCAAAAATGATCTCATCTCCTTTTTACCCTAACCTCTATACTCCAGAAATATGAGTGAGTTTTTCATACGAAGACCCATAGTAGCGATGGTGATATCCATTCTCATGATTATCATGGGATTGATCACTCTTAGCGGCATTCCGATATCAAAATACCCTGATATCACTCCGCCAATGATTCAGGTGACCACGACCTTCACCGGTGCCAATGCAGTAAACGTCGAACAAGCTGTAGCCACACCTATAGAGCAGCAGGTAAACGGGGTGGAAGAGATGCTCTACATGAAATCCATCAACGGATCAGATGGCTCCCTTTCCCTGCAGGTTTCTTTTGAAGTAGGCACCGATCTGGACAACGCGAACATGCTGACGCAAAATCGGGTATCTCAGGCGAGCGCCAAAATGCCTTTGGAAGTCAAGAACTTTGGCGTGACCACTAAAAAGTCCCTCGTTTTCCCCCTGATGCTGGTTTCCCTGTCGTCTCCCAACGCAACCTACGATGGACTTTTTCTCAACAACTACGCAAACATCAATATCGTAGACCAGCTCAAGCGAATCCGGGGAGTGGGTGACGTGTTCCTCTTTGGGGGCGCCGACTATTCCATGCGGATCTGGTTGGATCCTGATCTGCTGACCAAACTGAACCTCACTGTCAACGATGTCTCAAACGCGGTCAAAAAACAAAATGCTATTGCCCCTGGGGGCAAGTTTGGTGCACCCCCCGCTCCCTCGGGAGTGGAATACACTTACACCGTGACCCTCCAGGAACGACTCGTAACAGAGAAGGAGTTTGGAAATATCATCGTAAAATCGGATGAAAAAGGCTCCATCGTCAGACTCAAGGACATCGCAAGACTAGAACTCGGCCTCGACAACTATAACTCCAGCAGCCGCCTCAACACCAAGCCTGCCGCGTCCATAGTGGTTTATCAGATTCCGGGCTCCAATGCGCTGGAAGTATCAGAAGCTGTACAGACGGCGATGAGCGGGCTGGAGGCCTATTTTCCCGAAGACCTCACCTATGATATTTCACTCAATACGACCCGGGCAATTTCGGTGGGTATCGAAGAAATCGTCCATACCCTCTTTGAGGCTGTTGCGCTGGTGATTATCGTCGTATTTCTATTTCTGCAAGACTGGAGGGCTACTTTGATCCCACTACTGACGGTGCCCGTTTCGCTATTGGGTACCTTTATCGTATTTCCCATGCTGGGCTTTTCGGTCAATGTACTCTCACTTTTGGGGCTGGTGCTCGCCATCGGACTGGTCGTGGATGACGCCATCGTGGTGGTGGAAGCTGTAATGCACAACATCGAGCATGGCATGAAACCGAAGGAAGCCACGCAAAAGGCGATGAAGGAAGTAGGGGGACCTGTTGTCGCCATTGCCCTGATTTTGGCGGCGGTGTTCGTTCCCGTTGCTTTTGCGGGAGGCATTACTGGAAGACTCTACCAGCAGTTTGCAATCACGATCGCAATCTCGGTTTTGTTTTCCGCATTCAATGCATTGACCCTTAGCCCTGCTTTATCTGCGATTATTTTGAAACCAAAGAAAGAATCAAAGGGATTGCTTCAGCGGTTTTTTAATGCCTTCAACAGAGGATTTGACAAGTTTACCCTAGGCTATACAGGCGTGGCGGGAGCGGTGGCCAAAAAATCCATCCGATCCCTGATCATCATCGGATTTGTCGTCGGCGGAATCTTTCTTTTAAATGGAGGAATCCCTGGGGGATTCGTTCCCGAGGAAGACGAAGGCTATTTCCTGATCAACATGCAGCTGCCTGACGCGGCTTCCATGGAGAGGACAGATGAAATTGCCAAAAAGGTAGAAGCCATTCTGGGGGAACACGAGGAAATCCAGTACTCCACCATGATTTTGGGCTATAGCTTGTTGACAGCGACCTACTCCACCAACACCGCTTTCGTGTTCGTATCACTGAAACCTTGGGAAGAACGTACCAAAACCGCCAAACAGCTGATTGCGGAGACGAACATGGCCTTCCGGCAATCCATTACCGACGCGACGGCAATCGCCTTTGGGCCTCCCCCCATCGAGGGCTTGGGAACCTCGGCTGGATTTACCCTTCAGCTTCAAGACCGCTCGGGCAATACGCCGGAATTTCTGGACCAGCAGGCCCAAGCTTTCATGGCAGAAGCCCGCAAAAGACCGGAAATAGGAAACATTTTTACGCTGTACCGATCCAATGTCCCCCAGAAAAGAATCCATATCGACTACGACAAGGCCGAAAAAATGGGAATTGACCTCTCCGAGATTACTAGTACTGTATCTACCTACCTCGGCAGCGCTTACGTCAATGATTTCAACAGGTTTGGACGACAATACAAAGTCTTCGTTCAGGCCGAGGGCCAAAAACGACTTGATCAAGATGATCTCGCGAGCTACTATGTCCGAAGTAAAGACGGAGCTATTGTCCCGCTGAGTACGCTAGCCGCCGTGGAGGACATTACTGGTCCCTCCTACACCAACCGCTTCAATATGTACCGCGCAGCGGAGATTTCCGGCGCACCCAAGGAAGGCTACAGTTCGGCGGATGCGCTCAAAGCACTGGAAGAGGTAGCCTCCACCATGCCCAAAGAGATAGGCATGGCATTCAGCAACATGTCTTTCCAAGAAAAAGCAGCAGAAGGAACCGGCGGCACCATGTTCTTAATGGCGCTGGTCTTCGTGTTCCTGATTTTGGCAGCCCAATATGAAAGTTGGACCCTGCCATTCTCCGTACTCCTCGGCGTACCGGCTGCGGTGTTTGGAGCCTTTCTGGGACTTTGGCTGGGAGGACTTTGGAGCGTCAGCTACGTGAACAACGTCTTTGCTCAGATCGGCTTAGTAATGCTGATTGGTCTTACCGCCAAAAATGCCATCCTGATCGTGGAATTTGCCAAGATGCTTCATGAAGAGCAAGGAAAGTCTCTCTACGATGCGGCACTCGAATCAGCCAAACTAAGACTACGCCCCATCTTGATGACCTCATTTGCCTTTATGCTTGGAGTGGTACCGCTGCTTACGGCAAGCGGCGCAGGTGCGGAGGCCAGAAAGGTCATGGGAATGGCCGTATTCAGCGGAACGTTGATCGCCACCATCATCGGAGTGATCGTAGTTCCCGGATTGTATATCCTCATCGAGAGTCTGGGAAAGAAAAAGAAACCCACCCCTCCTTCGACTCCAGCTGTTTCACCTTCTGAACCGACCCATTGATATGAAATCGAGCATGATGAAGGAGCCCAAACGCTACGTGATGTTAGACCATGCGAGATTCCATGTGGCCGTTAAAAATCGATCTGAACACATGAAAAATCTAGTCATACCGATAGTAATCTTGATGGTTCTAGCTGGATGCGCAGTGGGGCCAAAATATTCCCGCCCGGAATCAGTCGAAGCGACAACACCGGCAGGGTACTTTCAAAACAGCGACCAAACCGACTCGATCACAAACCTAGCCTGGTGGGACGTCTATCAGGATACCGTATTACGCTCGCTGATCCAAAATGCGGTGGATTCCAACCTAAACCTCCTGACCGCCATGGCCCGGGTAGAGGAGGCCCAGGCTATTCTTGGATATAACAAAGCCAATATGGGACCGGCGATAGGATATGGGGCCGCGGCCAGAGCTAGCGACTATCGCGAGCGTGCCCAGGAAGCTGGAGTAGGCTTCAACACAAATTCTTACTCCGTCCTGGGAAACATCTCCTGGGAAATTGACATCTGGGGAAAACTGCGACACGCCAATCGTGCAGCCTACGCCGAACTTCTGGCTTCGGAGGAAAACAGAAAATCCATCTACATCAGTTTGGTAGCGCAAATTGCCGAGTTATATTTCAATTTGAGAGGCTTGGATGACCGGCTCAGAATCACCGAAAGAACCTACCAAACCCGTCTGGAATACCTCCGCATCATCGAGCTGCGATTTGACAAAGGCGAGGTATCGGAGCTGGACAAGTTGCAAGCCGAACAGATCGCCGCCGATGCCAAAGCCGGTATGTACAGCCTGGAGCGTGAGATCATTTTCGTCGAAAATGCCATAGGAATCCTTACCGGCAAGACTTATTCGCCCATCGTGCGGGGCCTTCGAAACGATCAGCAGATGCTACCGCTGGAGATCCCTACCGGCCTGCCATCCGAATTGCTCGAAAGAAGGCCTGATATCCTCCAAGCAGAACAGCTACTCGTGGCGCAGACCGAACGAATCGGCGTGGCTGTAGCCATGAGATTTCCATCACTGAGCCTAACCGGCTTCTTTGGGGTCGCAAGTCCGGACATTTCGAAGCTTTTCACATCAGAGGCCGTCTTGGGATCTGTCACGGGGCAACTGGCGGGTCCCCTATTCCAATTTGGCCAAAACAAGCGGAGGGTGGAAGCCGAGCGCGCCCGTGCCAAGCAGTATGCCTACAACTACGAGCAGACTATCTTGGAGGCTTTTGCAGAGGTGGAAAACTCCCTGGCCGAGATACGCACTTACACCAACGAGTACGAGGCCCGAGTGACCCAAGCTGCCGCCACCGAAAGATCCCTGATGCTGTCCAAAGCGCTCTACGACAATGGCTACACCTCATTCCTCCAGGTGTTGGACGCCGAGCGGGAATTATACTACTCCGAATTTGAAAAATCCCTGGCGCTCCAGTACCAGCTCACCGCTTCCGTACGCCTATACAAGGCGCTTGGTGGGGGATGGTAAGCAGTTAGCGGAAAACTGAAAAGGGCGGAAAACTTGATTTTCAGCCCTTCTCGGTTTTAGCTAAAACCAGATTTAGTCCACGGAATCCAGCAGGCTGAAACATTGCCTCGCTATTTCCAACTCTTCATTCGTCGGGATGACCAACACCTTTACTGGTGAATTTCCTGTGCTGATCTCTCTCATCCCACTGGCTTCCAAGTAGTTTTTCTCACTATCCAACAGAATTCCCAGAAAATCCATGTCCTCGCAGACCAGTCTGCGTGTGAGCGCGTCATTCTCCCCAACTCCTGCCGTGAAAACAATGGCGTCCAAGCCGTTCAAAATGGCTGCATAAGATCCAATGAATTTGCGGATATGGTAGGTGTACATTTGATAGGCCAAGATTGCGGTTTTTTCTCCTGCATTATACCGCTCACCGATATCGCGCATGTCGCTGAATCCCGTGAGGCCCAGCATTCCGCTCTTTTTGTTGAGCACGGTATTGACCTCGTCCAAGGAATAACCTAGCTGATTGACCAAGTAAAAGATCACCGACTGGTCCACGTCGCCTACTCTCGTCCCCATGATCAATCCGTTCATCGGCCCAAGTCCCATGGTCGTGTCTATGCAAAGTCCATCTTTCACCGCAGCCATACTACATCCATTGCCCAGATGTATGGTGATAATTTTGGTGTCTTTTCTCCCCAAATACTCCGATGCTTTTTCAGAAACGTACTTGTGGCTGGTGCCATGAAACCCGTAGGCTCGAATGCCATGCTTTTCATAGTATTCGTTTGGGATCGCCATCCGGAAAGCGACTGGCGGCATGGATTGATGGAAAGCCGTGTCAAACACCGCTACCTGTTTGGCAGCTGAAAATATCTTCTCAGCCACCTCAATCCCGAGGTAGTTGGCTGGATTGTGTAGGGGAGCGAGCGGGAACAGTTCTTTGATTTTTGCTTTTACCTCTTCGGTAATAAGCTGGGTTTGGGAAAAGTCCTCCCCCCCGTGCACGACGCGATGTCCCACTACATGAACCTGGTTTGGATCATTAATCACCCCCACCTCCGGATCCGTCAGCAAAGCGGCCACAGTCTTCAATCCCTCTGCATGTCCAGGAATGGGTCTAGAGTTGCTTTTTTTGACCACTCCCCTTTCGAGAAAAGCCTTGTACTTCACTTTCGATCCTTCCAGTCCGATCCGATCCACCATTCCTGAGCAAATCACCTTGGCATCTGGCATGGAAATAAGTTGGTACTTGATCGAGCTGGAGCCGGAATTGATGACGAATACGTTCATGGATTTGGAGTATGGAGTTTAATTGGTTTCAAAATCCCCTTCGTCGCCTGACGAAGGGGGAATTGGCTGATGCTCAACGATTGGGTAAATTAATTGAATTGGCCATTTCGAGGGTTAAATCATGTGTCAAACCGATTGAAATTTAGTTAGCGCTACTCCCGCTTTCCGAGGGGGTCGGATCAATTTTGGATATCAAAGCCTCTTGGGCTTGAATAGCCGTAATCACCACCGTATTGAACACATCCGCTACGGTACAGCCGCGACTCAGGTCATTAACTGGCTTGTTGAGCCCCTGTAGCATGGGGCCTATGGCCAAGGCGCCTGTTTCCCGCTGCACCGCCTTGTAGGTGTTGTTGCCGGTATTGAGATCGGGAAAAATTAGCACACTGGCCTGCCCAGCCACCTCCGAATCGGGCATTTTCTTTTTCCCTACCGAAGGATCCACTGCGGCATCATACTGGATCGGTCCTTCTACTTTCAAATCCGGCTGTCTTTGCCTCACCAGTTCGGTGGCCTTTCGGACTTTGTCTACATCCTCTCCGACACCGGAAGCGCCAGAAGAATAGGAAAGCATGGCCACTTTCGGCTCAATGCCCAGCATGCGCGCCGACTCGGCCGAAGATATCGCGATATCCGCCAGCTGCTCCGAGGTCGGATTGGGGTTGACTGCACAGTCCCCAAAGACAGAGACCCGATTAGGCAGGCACATGTAGAAAACCGAGGAAACCGTCGCAACACCAGGCTTGGTCTTGACAAATTGCAGCGCCGGCCGGATAGTATGCTGGGTGGTATGCACCGCGCCGGACACCATCCCATCGGCTTCGCCCTTGTACACCATCATGGTTCCAAAATAGGAGACGTCGTGCATCAGATCCCTCGCCATCTCAAGGGTCACCCCCTTGCTCTTCCGCAGCTCATAGAGCGTCTGCGCATATCCTTCGAATCGGCTTGAAGTCTCTGGATTTTCTATCGTTACTTTTTCGAGATCAAGGGAAAGATTGAGGCGCTTGATGGCCGTCTCGATGGACTCCCTGACGCCGAGAATCGTCAGATCCACCACATTCTGGCGGATCAGCATATCCGAGGCGATCAGGATTCGGTCGTCATCTCCCTCTGGAAGGACGATGTGTTTTTTCACCTCCTTGGCTCGCTTCACGAGTTGGTATTGGAACATCCTCGGGGTGAGTGTATCTGACTTAAAGGCCACGATTCGTTCAGAAAGGGCCTTTTCATCCACCCATTTTTCGAAAAGACGGATGGCGATCGAGATTTTCTCCTCATCTCCCGGGGCAATCCTCGCTCGGATACGGTTGACCTCCGTCACTGCCTGAAAAGTACCCGCCTCCACTTGCAGGATGGGCACGATGGTTTCGAGACCCTCGATCATCTTCATTATCGAAGGCTCGGGTGGAATCCCTCCGGAGACAATGATGCCCGCAACCTTGCCGAAGCTCCGCGAGACGTTTGCTTGCAGTGCTCCGATGATGAGATCGCCACGGTCGCCGGGAGTCACCACCAGTGTATTCTGACCTAGCCTATTGAGAAAATTGGGTAGCTGCATGGCCCCGACGATGGCATGATCCACGCGGTTGGTCAGGAGATTTTCCCCAAAGAGCAGCTCCGCGTCCAAGGATTCCCTGATCTCACCCATGGTGGGGTTGCTCAGCTCGAGAAGCATCGGGATGGTTGTCACCAAAGTCTCCTGCGGAATCACTGCTTTTAGCTGGCTTTCTATTTCATCAGCCATGTCTTCCTCGATCTTGTTGGCCACCAGCACCAGTACTTGAACACCCCGATTGACAAAACCCTTGAACGTAGCCAAGGCCAAGTCGATGATTTCGGGAACCGTCCGTTTGGAACAGTTCAAAATGATCGCCGCAGGAATGCCCAGATTTTTCGCGATCGCTATGTTTCCGTCAAACTCCACATTGGTGGTAGTATCGATGAAGTCCGTACCCTCCACCACCACAAAGTCTGAGCTGTCTTGGAGTTTTTTGAAGCGTTCTATGATCGAGTCGATCAGGTAGGCCTCGTTACCGCTGTTGATTTCTTTGATCGCCTTCTTTCTGGAGAACACATACATATCCTCGTAAGATTGGGTGAGCTTAAACTGGCTTTTGATCAGGTCGAGGCGCCGATCCTTCTCCTTTTTGCCTCCGGAAATAATCGGCTTGAAATAGGCGAGTTTGTCCGTTTTCGCAGCCAAAAGGCTCATCAGCCCCAGCGCAAAAATCGATTTTCCGGAAAAAGGCTCTGTCGTGGTAAGGTAAATGGCGTTTGTCATGGTGAAATGGCTTACCCTGATAAAAATTTGATGTCGATCCTCAAATTAGAAAATAAGCCCGAGGAAAAAGCCTGACAAAGATCATATCGTCTTTGGTTTTTGGGCGGTAAACCAAACACCCACCGCATCGCCACACATCAAAAATCCGTGATTTTTTCAAAGAATTCCTGCATTTTCAAGACTCCAAACACTCCCCTATCCATGCGTTTTGCTTTTTATGTTCTCTTCTTTTTCCCAGTCTCCCTTTGGGGACAGACGGTTTGCTCGCTGGAAAGCAGGGAAAAACTCGATGCGCTTTTGCAAGAGATTTCCCAAAAAGAAACGAAGGGCGAACCAGTTGCCACCTTGGCCGTCACAATTGGACAAAGTTTGCTTGGCGTCCCCTACGTAGAAAAAACCCTGGAGCTACCTGGCGAGGAAAAGCTGGTCATCAACCTGACGGGGCTGGACTGCACGACTTATCTGGAGACGGTGGTCGCTTTGGCCAAAATCTCCCAAAGGGCCGAACCCAGCTATGAAGCCTTCGAAAAAGAACTGGAGCACCTTCGTTATCGAAGAGGCAGGCGTGATGGCTACTCCTCCCGACTCCACTACTTCTCAGACTGGATCTATCAAAATGCGCAAAAAGGTATCCTGACTGACATCACGGAACAGATCGGCGGATCAATCTATCCCAACCAGCCGACTTTCATGTCAGAAAACCCAAAGTATTATCCCCAGCTCAGCAACCCCGAGTTTATAGCGGAAATCAAGGTCTCCGAGTCAGAGATAGCGAAAAGAACCTACTACTATATTCCGAAAGCCGAGGTTGAATCCCTGGAGAAAAACATCCGGCCAGGCGACCTCATCGCGATTACCACGCCCCTGAAAAATCTGGACGTCGTCCATGTGGGTTTTGCAGTCGTTCAAAACGGTAGAATCCACCTCATGCATGCCAGCACGGGTTCTATGAAAGTGGAAATTTCCGCCAGACCATTGAGCGAATACCTTCTTGCAAACAAATCCCAATCTGGGATCATGGTTTGCAGATTGAGCGATTGAACCGGATCGGAAACACAACAAAACATATCATTTTAGCGACTACTTCATAAAAACCCTTACATGAAGATCTTTAGAATACCTCCTATATTAGCCTTGCTTCTAGGATTTAGCATCGACGTCTCCGCGCAGATAAAGCCAATTTTCGAAAACGGAGAAGCCCAAATCGTTCCCGAACTGAAAGATTCCGCCAACTGGATACGCCACGACCTCTGGGTGGAAACCGAATTTGACACCGACGGAGATGGTAAAAAGGACCGTATGCACGTCGACGTCACACGGCCTGCGCAGACGGAAACTGAGGGTTTGAAGCTTCCAGTAGTTTACGCCAGCAGTCCTTACTATGCCGGAACTACCGGCAACGCTCCAATTTTCTGGGATGTCAAACACGAGCTAGGAGCGGTAGGTCCGCCAAGAGCGCATGCGGAGGTGAAGCGCATCGGCGAGCGTCCTATTATTTCCAATTCGGAAATCATGCTTTGGGTGCCGCGGGGATACATTGTCGTCCATTCCTCTTCGCCAGGCACCGGACTTTCCCAAGGCTCTCCCACCGTGGGAGGTGACAACGAGTCTTTGGCACCGAAAGCCGTCATCGAATGGCTGACCGGAAAAGACAACGGCTACACGACCCCTGACGGAAACGAGAAGGTGATGGCCTTCTGGTCCACTGGCAAAGTCGGTATGACTGGCACCTCTTATAATGGAACCCTTCCTCTCGCTGCGGCGACCACCGGCGTGAAGGGGCTCGAAGCTATTATCCCCATCGCACCAAACACCTCCTACTACCACTACTACCGATCCAATGGCCTCGTTCGCTCTCCCGGGGGCTATCTGGGGGAGGACATTGACGTGCTGTATGACTTCATCCATAGCGGCGATGAGTCCAAAAGAGCGTATAGCAACAAAACAATCCGAGACACCGAGATGGCGCAGGGTATGGACCGCATCACGGGTGACTACAATGACTTTTGGGCGGGAAGGGATTACCTAAATGACATGGAGCCCATGAATGCTGCCCTGCTTATGTCCCATGGCTTCAACGACTGGAACGTGATGCCCGAGCATAGCTATCGGATTTACGACTCTGCCCGCTCCAAAGGCATTCCTTCCATGATCTACTATCACCAAAATGGCCACGGCGGACCACCGCCCTTTTCGATGATGAACCGCTGGTTTACGCGCTATCTGCACGGAGTCGAAAATGGGGTGGAAAAAGAGCCACGCGCCTGGATCGTACGCGAACAGGATGAGCGGACCAATCCTACTGCCTACGCCGACTTCCCAAACCCACAAGCGTCTGACGTAAACTTTTTCCTAAATGGCGGAGCACCGGCTGCGGGATCGCTTGATCTCGAAAAACAAAACACTGGCATCAAGGAAACGCTTGTGGACAACTATTCCTTCTCCGGTTCAGCCTTGGCCCAAGCCGACTACACCGAACACAGATTGATTTATCTCAGCCCTGTTCTGAAAAAAGCGGTCCACATCTCGGGCATTCCGAAAATCACCGTCAAACTAGCATCGTCCAAGCCTGCGGCAAACCTTTCCATTTGGCTGGTTTCCCTACCTTGGACCGAAGGACGCAACGCCAAGATTACCGACAACATCATCACTAGAGGCTGGGCAGATCCGCAAAACCATAAGGACATTCGAAAAGGGGAACCCCTGGAACCTGGCAAATTCTACGAGGTGAGCTTTGAGCTGCAGCCCGATGACCAGATCATCCCTGCAGGACAGCAGATCGGCTTGATGATTTTCTCATCTGATAAAGAATTCACGCTTTTGCCCAAGCCCGGAACAAAACTAACCGTGGATCTGGACGGCACAGTGCTGACGCTGCCAGTGGTAGGGGGAAAAGCAGCCTTGGAAAAGGCGGTCAAATGACCCTTCCTAGCTTATTACCATACCAAACAGAAAGGAGACTCAAAAACGGGTCTCCTTTCTGTTTGGCCAACTCCCCCACGAAGTTTAGCCAACCAAGCTAATTGTTTAATATTTATATACTTTTTTCTTAACAAATTCTAAACTTTAGGGAAATCCGATTTATTTTGTTAAGAGAATATATCCATCCAAAGCAGCCAAAAGGCATTTTTGTTAGCGTTTTGACCAATTAACCTAGAGATAATTCACTTTTTGTTAAACCCTGATTAAAGAACAGAAAACCACCAAGGTTTAGCTTTGTTAAAATTTTGAAAATAAATAATACTATCTATTCCAAACCTCTACAACGAATGATTGCTCAAAAAAGCATTTGGACCTGGATGACGACGGGCTGCCTGTTGTTCGTCCTGAATTTTTCCATGGCCCAGCAAAGCAGGATCAGCGGAAAAGTAAGCGATGTCTCCAACGAGCCTTTGCCCGGCGCCACCGTCTTGGTAAAAGGTACCACTCGAGGAACGGTAACGGACGCTGATGGCTCCTATTCTATTGAGGCTGCACCATCGGAAACGCTTGTTTTTTCCTTTGTCGGATTTGAGACTAAGGAATTTCCCGTGGGAAACAGCTCCACGATCGACGTGACGCTCTCCGAAGGACTCGCACTAAACGAGATCGTCGTCACTGCCCTGGGTGTAGAGCGGGAAACCAAAGCCCTAGGTTACTCCGTGCAGGCAGTTGACGGTGAACGATTCACCGAGGCCAGGGAAACCAACGTGATCAATTCCCTCAGCGGTCGCGTAGCGGGTGTACAGGTCACCAATAGCTCCAGCGGACTGGGCGGTTCCACCCGGGTAACCATCCGCGGCGAATCTTCTCTAAACATCAATGCCAACCAACCGCTTTTCGTAGTGGACGGAGTCCCTATTTCCAACAATGTGGTAGGCTCCTCTGGCTCCGGAAACCAGGAGGTAGACTACGGTAATGCGGCAGGCGAGATCAACCCAGACGATATCGAGTCCATGACGGTGTTGAAAGGACCCGCAGCTGCTGCGCTCTACGGTTCCCGAGCGGCAAACGGCGCAATCCTTATCACCACCAAATCAGGAAAAGGCAAAAAAGGATTGGGAGTGCAGATCAACTCCAACACTACATTTGACAATCCTCTGGTGATGCCCCAGTGGCAAAACAAATACGGACAGGGTAACAACGGGCAATTTGCTTTTGTCGATGGATCAGGCTCAGGTACCGCCGACGGAGTGGACGAAAGCTGGGGCCCCATGCTGGACGCGGGCTTCGTGACTCCACAGTTTGACTCTCCAAGAGATGTTCCGGGCTTCAGAGGCGGCGACCTCAACGCTCCGGAAGGCAGCACTATCACGCCAACGCCATGGGTGTCATCTCCAAACAACATCAGCGATTTCTTCGAAACTGGCGTTACCCTGGCAAACAACGTGTCTATAGAAGGAGCCAACGAAAAGTCAAACATCCGACTTTCCTACACCAACCTAAACCAAAAGGGCATCGTGCCAAATACGGGCTTAGACAGGAACACCCTAGCCATCAACGGTGGAATCAAGGTGACCGATAAACTCAAGGTGGACGCCATCGTCAACTATCAGCGTACCAACTCCGACAACCGCCCCAACATCTCCTACGGAACCGAAAATCTCATGTACCTCTGGATTTGGTACGGTCGACAGATCAACACCAGCAGCCTCAGAGATTATTGGATGCCAGGTATGGAAGGCGTGCAGCAGTTTAACTACAACTATAACTACCACGACAACCCGTATTTCAACGTGTATGAAAACACCAACGGACAGAGCAAAGACAGGATCTATGGCAACGTGTCAATATCCTACCAGTTTACACCCAAACTGAGTCTGATGCTACGAACTGGCCTTGACACGTACAATGAACTTCGTGACCGCAAAAGGGCCTTTAGCACACAGAGATTTCCAAAGGGAAACTATCGTGAAGACGACGTGTATTTCAACGAGCAAAACTCGGATTTTCTCCTTACCTATTCTGAGACCACCAAGCCGGTTTGGTCATACAGCATTGCCTTGGGAGGAAATATGATGCGCCAAGACAACCGCTACCTGCAAACAGTGGCACCTCAGCTGCTGATCCCCGGGATCTACAACTTTACCAACACGGCAGTCAACCTGCAGGTAAGCCAGTACAATTCCGAAAAGCGTATCAACTCCTTATACGGCTTTGGGCAAATAGGCTACAAAAACATCCTCTTCTTGGATGTAACAGGCCGAAACGATTGGTCTTCCACTCTGCCAACATCCAACAACAGCTACTTCTATCCATCGGCGACACTAAGCGCTGTGCTATCCGATATGTTTAAGCTGCCAAATGCAGTCTCCTTCTTCAAGGTAAGAGCGGCATATGCAGAGGTGGGCAACGACACCAACCCCTACTCATTGACCAATGTCTTCAACTCCGGCACCGCTTGGGGCTCCACGCAGGTAAAAACCGAATCCAGCACCCTGTCCAACGCCGACCTAAAGCCGGAGAGAACGGGCTCATTCGAGACTGGATTTGACCTAAGGTTGATGAACGGCCGCTTGGGTTTGGACTTCACCTACTTTGACAACCGCACCAGAAACCAAATCATCCCGATCACACTGGACATCGCCACCGGCTACTCTTCAAGGATAATCAATGCCGGGGAAATCCAAAACAAAGGGATAGAGGTAGTGCTGAACGGTCGCCCTGTCCAAAGCGCCTCCGGATTCAACTGGGATGTAGTGGCCAACTTCACCCGAACCCGAGGCTATGTACTGGAACTGACCGAAGGACTGGACACCTATACGCTTGTGGGCAGAAACGGAGCCAACATCCAAGCGCGGGTGGGTGAAAGAATGGGAAACATCTACGGTGCCGGCTTTGCCAGAGTCGATGACCCCAGCTCGGAGTATTACGGACAGATCATCCACACCTCCACCGGCACGCCGATCACCGACCCCACGTTGAAGCATCAAGGCAACTACAATCCGGACTGGATGCTGGGCCTGCAAAACAACTTTACCTACAAAGGCATCTCTTTGGGCTTCCTGCTGGACTTTCGATATGGAGGCATTGTGGTATCCCGAACCAAAACCATCGGTTCCACTTCCGGCCAATTGGAAGAGACGCTCTATGGCCGTGAAAACGGTTACGATTTGACAATCGAGGGTAATGGCATCATCTCCGAAGGTGTGGTACAAAATACCGACGGCACCTACTCGCCAAACACCCTGAAGATCTCTTCCAGAAACTGGCACAACCGCTACTATGAACGAAACAACGTCGAAGCTGCCCTATATGACGCAACATTCCTAAAGCTGAGAGAGGTGACCATAGGATATAGCATTCCTCGCAAAGTCTTGGGCAAGACTCCAATCCAGGATCTGAAGATATCCTTGGTCGGAAGAAACCTTGCGCTGTGGACCGAAAACCCACACTTCGACCCGGAGACCTTGTCAATGGGCGGCGGCACCTTGATCCCAGGAGTGGAAGACATGGCTTTCCCTTCCACCAGAAGTATAGGATTCAACATCAATGTAAAATTCTAAGCGGCTGAATCTCCAAACCAAAAAGAAAGAAATCATGCAATTCAACAGAAAATATATTTCCGCACTTTCTCTGGCTTTGGCCTTTGGCCTCAGTTCCTGTGACAAGGACTTTGAGGAAGTCAACATGAACCCCAACAGCCCAGAGACGGTATCCTCTTCCCTACTCCTTCCGAATGTGATCCGCTCCACGACCAACGAAATCGCAGGCAATGCCTGGGGCACGGGCAACGTCGTGATGCAGCAAACGGCAAAAATCCAGTTCACCAACGAAGACCGGTACAATTGGGGGCCTTCCGGCAGTCCTTACAGCACCTTCTACAATTCCCTCCGCGATCTGAACAACGTGATCCAGATCTCAGGAAATGCCAATGAGCAAAACTATGTGGCCGTGGCTAAGATCATCCGCGCCAACCTCTTCTCCTACATGAGTGATGCCTACGGAGAGATCCCCTATCTGGAGGCCATCCAGGCCAAAGACGGCATCAACTATCCCAAGTTTGACAGCCAAGAGGAAATCTACAACGGCATCCTAAAGGAGCTCGAAGAAGCCAACTCCCTGATAGGCACCACCTCAGAGCAGGTAGCTGGAGACATCCTGTTCAACGGGGATTTGACCCGCTGGAAAAAGTACGCCAACTCCCTGCGTCTGAGAATCTTGATGAGGATCTCCGACCGCGAGGATCCTTCGGCAGCTATGCAGGCTATCCTAAGCAATCCAAGCCAGACCCCCATTTTCAGCAGTTCCGCCGATGAGGCCGCATTGCAATACCTTCTTGATGTGCCCAACCAGCACCCTCTGTATACAACCCGTTCGGGTTCCTTTGACGAATATCGCCTGAGCGAAAAAATGGAGGGCGTGCTCAAAGACTTGAACGACCCACGCCTCTTCGCCTACGCCCAGCCTACCACTGCCTCTGGCAAAGGGGTTATCGGCAGCGTGGACGACTACCAAGGCGTCCCCAACGGACTTGCCGATGAGGAAGCATTGGCTTACTCTCCGTCCGGCGATCCCTCCAAGGGAGGCTCCAACTACATCTCTCGGGTGGGCCTGCTTTGGTCTTGTTCTGCCTGTACCAGCCTCGCCAGCCCCACCGGCTACCAGGCGGTGCTAATGAGCTATGCGGAGTTGCAGTTTATCCTGGCTGAGGCAAGGGAAAGAGGTTATATCACGGTGGGCACCGCCGCTGATTATTACAAAAACGGGATCGAAGCTTCCTTTTCTTACTACAAGGCTCGATATACCGCAATCAACCTTCCCCAAATTGCCGAAAAACTGACGATTGATGACAGCTATTTTGCCCAGGCCAAGGTCGCCTATACCGGAACGTCCGAAGAAAAACTGGCCAAAATCGGTACACAGAAGTGGCTGGCCTTGTTTTTCAACGGCATGGAAGCATGGTATGACTGGAGACGCACCGACTATCCGAAGATCACTCCCGGACCGGCGGCCTACATCAATAGCGTCCCGGTACGCTTCATGTACCCAAGTAGCGTGCAGTCGCTCAACGGTGACAGCTATAAAGCAGCCATCGCAAGGCAAGGCGCGGACGATATCACCACAAAGGTTTGGTGGGATGTGAAATAAGCCACTAATTTTATCAAAAACCACCTCAGTTGCTACCGGTCGCTTTGGCCGGTAGCAGCCATTTATAACCCTCTCCTATCATGAAAAAAAACCTGCTTTTTGCCTTTGCAGCTTTCTTCTTGCTTTTTGAAACCCACGCCCAAAAAACCACCAAAACCGAAAATGTCATCCTTGTCACTTTTGACGGACTGAGATGGCAAGAACTCTTCAGGGGGGCAGATTCCCTCTTGGTGGACGATACCGGCATGATCGAGTCCTCCGGTTCTCTTTTGAAGGATTTCTGGCACGCAGATCCCATCAAAAGGAGGGAGATGCTGTTTCCTTTTTTCTGGGGCACCATTGCCAAACAAGGACAGCTCTACGGAAACCGCGCCTATGGCAATCTCGTGGACAACGCCAACAAGATGTGGTTTTCCTATCCAGGCTACAATGAGTTTCTCACAGGAAAGGCTGACGATGAGCGGATCGACAGCAACGACAAGTTCAACAACCCCAACGTGACCATTCTGGAGTATCTCAACCTACAGCCCGGCTACCATGGAAAGGTGATGGCATTTGGCAGTTGGGACGTATTCCCCTATATCATCAACGAGGAAAGAAGTGGCGTGCCCGTTAATGCCGGGTTTGATCTGGCAGAAGGCGGCGAGTTGACTGAGGCGGAAAAAACCATCAACCGCCTACAAACTGCAATCCGCGGTCCTTGGAGCGGGGTCAGACTGGACGCCTTCACGCACGGCTATGCCATGGAGGCCCTCAAAAAGGACAAGCCCAAAGTTCTCTATATCTCCTATGGAGAGACCGACGATTGGGCTCACGAGGGAAAATACGACCATTACCTCTGGGCTGCTCGCCAGACCGACCAATACATCCGCGAGATCTGGGAAACCATCCAGTCCGACCCGCAGTACAAGGACAAGACCACGCTGATCGTCGGAGTAGACCACGGTCGCGGCATCACCAAGACCAGCTGGAAGAATCACGGGCAGTCCGTCCCCGAGGGCGGGCATATCTGGCTGATGGCCATTGGACCAGATACCCCGGCAAGTGGAGAAATGAAAACCAAAGGACAATGGCATAGCTCCATGGTCGCTAGGACCGTTTATGAGCTCCTAGGGTTGGAATACCCTGATGCTTCCGCAGCTCCTGCCATTAAAGAGATGATCAAATAGCTTCCTATTGCTGAAAACAAGCCTTCTACACGAGCTTAAAGTCTAGTATAGAACTGAGCTGAATTACATTTTTCAAAACCAAAAGAGGCTGTTTCAAAAGGCCTGACTGTGTCAGCCTGAGCACTGGAGCTACGAGAGCAGCGTATATCGAAGGCCATTTCCAGTGAATACAACCGCATTTCGACTTCGCTCAATGTGACAAACATCAGTTGTGAGACAGCCTCTTTTCATTGGAGCGACAAGTGCTTCACGCCAATACCCGCTCAGCTATCTCCCGATACTTTCTGAGATCCGGCAGTGGAACAAATTCGACCTTGGCTTCCTCGTCCCAAGTTCGCATTTTGAGCGAGGCCTCAAACAGCGGGTCGGCTTCAAATTCCGTCGCCTCTTCGGGATTCATCGGGCCGCCTTGGAAGCGTAGCGTCTGCCGACTGGCCTCGCTGAGCTTCTGGTAATACTCCGGATGCCGAAAAGTGAGATAGCGCTTGGCTTGCACGTGGTTCTCCACCAGCTTGGCTACTTTTTCTGGAAAACCCAGTTCGCGTAGGTATTGGCCCCCAAGCTGCTCGTGCCGCATTGCACCAAAGCCCCCCATGGAATCCGCATCCTGCAGGTGGGAAAACAAATGCCCTATATCATGAAAAAAGGCAGCGAGGATGACTTCTTCATCGAAACCCTCCTTTTCAGCCAACTGTGCACTCTGGCACATGTGCTCAATCTGGGACACCGGCTCTCCGATATAGTCCTCCGCCCCGTACTTTTCATAAAGTCCAAAAATGAAATCCAGCTTCTCTTTCTTGTTATACTTCGTACGATCCATTTTATACATGTTTACAAATACTAAATTGCAAAATCCAAGCCAGCGAATCAAAGCAATCAGATTAAGTAATTGTAAACCGAAAAAATACGTAAGAATCGTCGCTATGGCATTATTTAAGCTTTAATTGGATAAAGCATTCCTAGAGGGAAGCATTTTTTTAACAAAAGGATAACCCTTTCTTCTCCATCGTACCAAAGTCAAAAGTTTAATTTTGCTAAACATCAATTGAGTTGGTTTTGCACACAAGGGAGGGCTGATGACTTTCACAGCCTTCCCTGTGCAGAGCAATCAATAAAAAACCTTGTTCATGCCCAAAATCAGACTTGCCGTCTTTGACATGGCCGGCACCACCATCCATGACGAAAACAATGTGGCCAAAGCGTTCCAAAACGCCCTCAACAGCCATGGTTATCCTGGGGTTACCCTTCAGGAAGCAAACGAAAAAATGGGGTATTCCAAGCCCCAGGCAATCCGGGACCTTCTCTATATCCACGAGCCGGACAAGTCCAAAATCACAGCTGCCACCATCTCGGCTATACACGACGCATTTGTGGCGGGAATGCTGGAGTACTATACCACCGATCCCACAATCAGAGCCATAGCCGATGCCGAGGCTGTTTTCGCTGGACTTCACGAGATGGGTATCAAGGTAGCCTTGGATACGGGATTCAGCCGGGACATCACGGACATCATCCTGAAGCGGGTGGGCTGGGATGACTATAGACTGGTGGACGCCACGGCTGCCAGCGACGAGGTATCACAGGGCAGGCCTTTCCCCTTTATGATCGAGAAAATCATGGCGGAGCTGGGAATAGACGACCCAAAAGCCGTCATCAAGATAGGCGACACCGAAGTCGACATCCACGAAGGCCACAATGCCGGCTGCTTGATGAGCATTGGCATCACCTCCGGGGTTTTCTCTGCAAATGAACTGATCCCCCACAATCCTAGCCATCTGGCACACTCTCTGACGGAAGTGCTGGATTTGGTGCGTACCTACGAGTCCCAAACCGAAGCCTAGGCATGCGACGAGTTGCCCGTCTGAGTTCCCTTTTGGCACGAATTCGGCCCTTTCACATGAGTCTTTTCGCCGCGGTGATGGGATTTTTGGTGTATAGCAGCATGTACGCTTTTCGCAAGCCCTTTGCCGCCGCCACCTTTGAAGGAGACACCATTCTGGGAATGGACCTGAAGGTCTGGCTGATTCTGGCCCAAACACTGGGCTACATGGCAAGCAAGTTTTACGGGATCAAGATGATCTCTGAGCTAAAAGCCACAGGCAGGGCCAGGCTAATAGTCGGCCTGATATCCCTTTCTTGGCTGGCACTGTTGGGATTTGCCCTGCTGCCGACTCCCCTTGGCATCCTGTGTTTTTTGATCAATGGATTCCCTCTCGGCCTAATCTGGGGCATCGTCTTTCACTACATGGAAGGCAGAAAGTTCACCGAGATGATGGGGAGCATGCTCGCCTCCAGCTTCATTTTCTCCTCGGGCTTTGTCAAAGCCGTCGGCACCTTCATGATGCAGGATCTTGGCGTCAGCGAGTTTTGGATGCCATTTTGCACCGGAGCGATCTTCTTTCCCCTGTTGTTTTTGGGCGTTTTTCTCCTCAACCACATTCCCGAACCGAGTGCGGAAGACCGCTTGCTGCGTAGTCCAAGACCCGTGATGAACACAATTGAAAGACGGCGCTTTTTCAGGGAGTTTTGGCCGGGCATTGTTCTTTTGATCCTCGTGTATACCATGCTAACTGGTCTGCGAGATCTGCGTGACAATTTTGCCGTGGAAATCTGGCAGGGCTTGAAGGTGAGCGTAGCGCCAGAGCTTCTGACCCAGACGGAAATTCCCGTCGCGTTGGCACTCCTTGCGCTGATGGGCTGTCTGGTATTGGTAAAAAGCAACGAGGCCGCCTTCTTTCTAAACCACTGGATTATTCTCGCTGGAATCGCGCTTGCTATCCTCGCCACCTTGGGTTTGAATGGCGGCTTTATCCAACCATTTCTGTGGATGGTGCTGGTCGGTACAGGCGTGTATATGGCCTATATCCCCTTCAACATCCTCCTCTTTGATCGGTTGATTGCCCTTTTCAAGTCAGCCGGAAACGTGGGGTTTCTGATGTATTTGTCGGACAGCTTCGGCTATCTTGGCTCCAGCTTGGTCTTGGTCACCAAAGAATTCGGCGGATTTGAAAGCCTATCCTGGTTCAGTTTCTATACATCTGTGCTTACCCTTTTTCTGAGCTGCTGTCTCGTACTCATGACCGGATCTTTTATTTACTTTCAGAAAAAACTCAGGATGCGCAAAAAAAACATCGCAGCCCCAGTAACCCTTGTCAATACTCTATGAAAAACCCAAGCGCAATCGTCATCGGCTCCGGCATAGTCGGCCTGGCCATCACCAAGGCACTTCACGCCAAAGGCTGGTCGGTCACGGTGATCGAAAGGCACCCTCAAGCCCAAGGAGCATCGGTTCGCAATTTTGGCATGATCTGGCCAGTTGGCCAGCCTAATGGAGGAAGCTATGAGCGTGCGATGCGCTCGCGTGAGATCTGGCTGGGCTTATCCGATAAGGCGGGTTTTGCTGCGGAAAAAACCGGTTCTCTCCATCTGGCCTATTCGGATCTGGAGATCCAGGTCGTCGAAGAATATGTGGCAGCCAGCGCTGATGCGAAATCAGCCCGGATCCTGGATCCCCAGCAGGTCTCCCGCATCAGCCCGGCTGCAAGGATGGAGGGTCTGAAAGGCGCACTTTGGTCTGAAGACGAAGTGATCGTAGACCCACGGGAGGCGATCTTCAAGACAGCCTCCTACCTCGCTGGACTACATGGGATCGAGTTTGTTTGGAATCGGGCAATAACCCGCATCGAGGGTCATACGGTATTTTCAGGCTTACAATCCTGGTCGGCCGACCGCATTTTTGTCTGTTCGGGAGCCGATTTTGAAACCCTTTATCCCGAGATTTTCGAAGGTACCCCCATCACCAAGTGCAAACTACAAATGATGCGCCTGGTGCAGCAGCCCAACAATTGGCGCATGGGACCGCCACTTTGCGCTGGACTCAGTTTCATCCACTACAAAGGCTTTCAGGTGGCACCGTCCCTGGAGCTGCTCCGTAGGGAATACCAAGACCTGTTTCCCGAGTTGATCCAATGGGGCATTCACGTGATGGTTTGCCAAAACGGACAAGGGGAACTTACCGTAGGTGACAGCCACGAGTACGGACCCAACCCTTCGCCCTTCGACCTCGTGTCGGTCAACGATATGATTTTGGGCTTTCTCGGGCGCTTCGCCCAGTTTAAGGACTGGCAGATTGCGTCGACCTGGCATGGGATCTATCCCAAAATGAGCAACGGTGCCACCGAATTCGTGAAGCAAGTCGACGACATTACCACCATCGTCAATGGCCTGGGAGGCAATGGAATGACTCTCTCCTTGGGTTTGGGAGAGGAAATCGTCGAGGCGATGCCAAGCTGACCCGTCCGCTCCAGCACATTTCTCATAGACTATCCGGCGGGCTTGAACGCTGCCAGAGGCATTTACCCGATCAGCCAAGGATACTCCGGGCAATTTCCTTAGTTTGCCCCAAATTTATCCCCACCCTCAGTAAATGGAGCTAGAAGTCATCGTACAGATCAGCAATAAGATCAAAAGTGTCAGGAAGGAAAAAAATCTCACCCTACAGGAGGTAGCAGACCGCGCGGGAGTGACCAAGGGATTGATCTCCCAAATCGAAAACGGTCGGACCATCCCTTCTCTCCTAGTATTGATCCAGATCGTAAAGGCGCTGGAGACTGATTTGGACGACTTTTTCAACGATCTCAACTTCTATGGAAAGGAAGGCAAGATTCTCGTGCAGCGCAGCGATCAGTACGTGAAGTTTGAGAAGGAACCTGCCTCCGGCTATCAATATTCGAGGATATTCACCAAAAAATTCAATGCCTGTACCATCGACATCGTGCTACTGGAAATCCAACCCGGATCAGAACGGGAGTACGTGCAGACAGAAGCATTTGAGTACAAATACCTGATCGAGGGTACGGTGACGTATATATTTCGGGATCAGACGATCGAGCTTCGACAGGGAGACTCCCTTCTTTTTGACGGACGCATCGAGCACAATCCAGTGAACAGAGGCTCCTATCCCGCCAAAATGCTGGTTATCTACTTTTTTGAAGAATAGCGCAGAAAATATTTATTCCGACATAGGGGTATCAAGCCTTTCAGTTGTCATTTCCAAAAAAGAACCAAAGTCTTAACTTGCGCGAAAGCATCCGTTTTTCATGCAGGCCACAGATCAGTCGGTTTTTTTTGCCATTCGTTCCGGAGACATCGCTTCGTTTGAGATGCTGTTCAACACCTACTATTCCACGCTATGCCGTTTTGCAGTATCGTACCTCAGGGATCCAGAGGATGCCGAGGAGGTGGTCCAGGCTTCGTTTATCGGCTTTTGGGAAAAGAGGGAAAGCATCTCCATCGACACCTCCCTAAAGGCATACCTCTTTCGGAGCGTTAGAAATGCCTGCCTGAACGAGCTCAAACGGCAAAAAGTAAGGCAACTCCACGCCAGCCAAGTCGCTATGGATGGCGAACCCCAGTCCGAAGCTTCCGACCGGATAGCGATGAAGCAGGAGTTGGAGGAAAAAATCCAGGAAGCCATGAGCTGTCTGCCTGAACAGTGTAGGCTGATCTTCCAGATGAGCCGATTCGAGGAGCTCAAATACAAGGAGATTGCCGAGCAGCTGGGTCTTTCGGTTAAAACCGTCGAAAATCAGATGGGTAAGGCACTGAAGATCATGCGGGAGCAGTTAAAAGATTATCTACCCTTAATTATTATCCTGATGAGGGGATTATTGGAACTATGAGCGAGCAGGAAAGGGAACATATAGAAGATTTGGTAGTGAAGTATATCCTTGGCGAGGCTACCGCCCAAGAGGAGCAACTCGTGGATGAATGGAGAGAAAAAAGCTCTGAAAACCAGCGCTTTTTGGAGCACTCCCAGCTCATTTACGAAAAAGCACAACTGCCCTCCGGCCACAGTTTTGACCCGCAAAAAGCGTGGACCAAGGTGGCGCCTCAGCTCAAGAAGGGAAGGGCTACCCAACGAACACTCTTCTCGCCTTTGTGGAAAGTCGCGGCGGGACTGGCTCTCTTGGCGGTCGTCTCCTACCTGTTCTATTGGAATCTCGCGCCCGGAGACGAGTATGTCTACCTGAGTAAAAATGAAGTAGTGACCCAAACTCTGCCTGATCAGACTGAGATCTCGATGAACAAAGATTCAGAGATCAAGGTAGACTACAATGCCCGCAAAAAAACAGGGACCATACAGCTCAAAGGGGAAGCGACGATCAGCATCGGAAAGGGAAAAGAAGTCCAGTGGACCGTGGAAGCGGAAAACCTACTAATTCGTGACATCGGGACGGTATTTCATGTGAAAGCCTACCCAGATGGACAGCAAGTAGAAGTCTCCGTGCTGGAAGGTGCCGTACAGTTTTACAGCGATAGCGATGAGGGAATCCTACTTCAGGCTGGCGAAAAGGGAGTTTATGACAAAGCCTCCGGCAACTATAACAAAACCTTGGCCGACACCAACGTGGTGGCCTTCAAAACCCGTTCTTTCCAGTTTACCGAAGAAAATCTCCAAACGGTAGTCGATCGAATCAGCGAAGTGTATGGGCAGAAAATCATCCTTTTGGGTGGTATCGAGACCTGCAAGATTACAGTAGAGTTCAACAATGAAGAATTGGACACGATCATCTCAATTTTGTCGGAAACCATGGGACTGGACGTCAGTGAAAACGGCGACGAAATCACCTTGAGCGGCGAGGGCTGTTACTAAATCCGCAGCATCAGAATTATGACTAGATTCCTACTTTTTACGCTGGCATTTTTCCTTTTTTTGAAGCAAGGCCAAAGCCAGACTACACCTATTTTGGAGCGAAAGGTGTCTTTCTCCGCACAGGACGAACGTCTGGATTTGTTTTTGAAGCGGCTTTCCCAAGATGCGGGATGCCTCTTTTCCTACAGCCCCTCCGCGCTGGATGTAACAAGAAGTGTGTCCGGCACTTTTTCCGACAGGCCACTTCGTGAGATTTTGGAAGTAGTCTTTGAGGGCAATGTGCAACTAAAATCAAAAGGCGTTTATGTGATCCTGACACCGAAGCCGGAGTCTTCCAAGGAAATCTCGATCAGCGGCTATGTGGTGGATGAAAGCGGAAAAGGTATCCGGGATGCGACGGTCTACGACCCTATCACCTTGAAGTCCTCCACCACGGATGAGTTTGGCTACTTTCAGTTTGAAGTCAAAAATCCGGCAAGTGAAAACTTCGAACTCGTCGTCAACAAGAAAGACTATGCTGACACACTGGTACTAGACAACTCTACCAATTCATTTCAGAAAATTCTGCTGAAATCCGAAGACCTCGGCAAGAGCATCGCAGAACCGATGAAGAATTTCTGGCTGTGGACCAAAAACTCGGTGGGTGTGACCAACCTCGAAAACGTGACCGACACCATCCACCGCGGCTTCCAGTTTTCGGTAGTTCCCTTTGTAGGCACCAATCGGAAGATATCCGGGAGCGTCATCAACGACTACTCCTTGAACATGTTGGGTGGCTTTTCGGGAGGAACTGAAAAAGCCGAGCTGGGCGGCTTGTTCAACATCAACAAAGGCGATGCTGGAGTTGTACAGATAGCTGGTCTATTCAACCAAGTCGGAGGTGAGGTGCGGGGACTGCAATTGGCAGGCTTGGTCAATTCCGCGATGGACTCCGTAAAAGCCGCTCAGATAGCTGGACTCAGCAATTTTACTACCGGGGATGTCAAAGGATTTCAGCTGGCCGGCCTTCTTAACCTCGCTACAAAAAATGTATCGGGAACACAGATTGCCGGCATTGCCAACTACACCCATCGGGACCTCAAAGGGGCGCAAATCAGTGGGATTTTGAACATAGCCCGAAATGTGACCGGTTCCCAAGTCGGTCTCATCAATTATTCAGACAGCACGACGGGAGCTCCTGTCGGCCTGATCAGCTTTGTCAGAAAAGGATACCACAAAGTTGAAATCGGGGCTGATGAGATGATGGCTTTGAACATCTCCCTACGCACGGGTACCAGGGCCTTCTACAACATGATTTTTGCAGGAATGAGACCTGAACAGGCCGACTCCACTACTTGGGCTTTTGGGTATGGGATTGGCTTTTCTCCCAGACTTGGAAAGAAAACTTATCTGAATATCGAGTTCAGTTCCCAACAGATGAACAAAGGCAATGTCGCCGCAGTGAACCTGATCAACCGAGCGTATCTGGGTTTTGATTGGCAAATGGCCAGAGGCTTCGGACTCTATGCCGGACCGAGCTTGAACTGGAGAGTCTATGACAGTTCCTACACTGACCATCCGGATACCTTCACTTACGCCGAACCCAAGATTCTCTCTGAAAAAACCTACCCGGTAGAGGATCTCGCCAGCCAGCTCTGGTTTGGCGTACGCGCTGGGGTAAGGTTTTTTTGAAAATTGGAAGGAGACAAGTTTGAAGGCAGCAAAGTTTCCAAGAGCCAAAGGATCAATCCTAAGCTCGTCAATCGCCCTTCCTAAATCCAATTTTACCAGCCCTAAGAAATTCCTACTCTGACTTCAAACTTTTCACCGGATCTATCAGTGCGGCTTTGATCGCCTGAAAACTCACCGTCAATAAAGTGACACAGAGCGCAATGCCGCCAGCAAGTACAATAATCCACCAACTGATCTCTGTGCGATATTCATACTTTTGAAGTCCCTCTTCGAGAACAAGATATGCCAGTGGCATGGCGATAAGGCTAGCCAGCAAAACCAGCAGGACAAATTCTTGAGACAGGAGTCTCCACATGTTCAATACAGAAGCACCGAGCACCTTTCGGATGCCGATTTCCTTGGTCCTTCGCTCAGCCATAAAAGATGCCAAGCCAAAAAGCCCCAAACAACTGATAACAACTGCAAGCACTGCAAAAACACCGGCCAGCTTGCCGATACGATCTTCTGTGGAAAACTTGGAATTGTACTCTTGATCGACAAATCGATAATCAAAAGGGATATCGGGTATAAGCTGCGTAAATACCTTTTCGATTTTGGGCAATGCTTCAGCAGTGCTGATGCCGGGCGTGATACGCATCAGAAGCACCCTTTCATACCCATAGGTAATATATACGGCAGGCTTCACCGGCTCGAAAGGTGAATTCATCAGCATATCCTTGATCACTCCCAATACCACAAAATCCTGATCCACATTCCAAGAGCGGTTGGTCCAGCGGATTGATTTTCCTACCGGATCCTTGAGGTTCATGTATTTCACCGCCGCCTCGTTCAAGACAATCCCGGAAGAATCGCTGGCCATTTCAGCCATGAAATCCCGGCCATCGACAAACTCCCAACCCACGGTTTTCCCAAATTCCGGAGACACATTCAGCGTAGCAAAGTATGCCTCAAAGTTTGGGTCTTTTCCCTCCCAATTGAATCCACCATTATGGGACCAAGTGGCAGTGACATCCCCTCCTGACTCGGCTACTTCTGTGACCATGCCTGTTCGCTTCAGCTCCTCCCGAAGCGCAAGGGCTTTTGTGTTGAATTCCTCTGATTTTTTGCGTACTGCTATCAAGCCTTCGCGTGAATATCCCACCGGCCTGTCTTTGACATACATGAGCTGATGGTAGATGGCTGCGGTACAACTAATCAATCCCACAGATACGACAAACTGAAGCACAACGAGCGTTTTGCGGGGAAGGGTAGCGTATCGACCAGCGCGGAAAGTCCCTTTCAAAACGCTTATCGGTTTAAATGAGGAAAGGTATAAGGCGGGGTAACTGCCCGCCAAGAGACCTGTAAGGAATGTAAAAGAAAGGCAACTGAGCCAAAACCACTTGTTTTCCAATGGAAGGACAATTTCTTTTCCAGCCATCTGGTTGAACGAGGGCAAGACTCCATACACAGCGATCAAGGCGAGCAAAAAGGAAAGAATTACTACCAGGAAAGATTCACTGAAAAATTGCCCGATAAGATGAGAACGGAAAGAACCCATTGTCTTTCGGATACCGACTTCTTTGGCTCGCCGCTCTGACCTGGCCGTACTCAAATTCATAAAATTGATGCAGGCTAGCAAAAGTACAAATACACCGATCGCTGCAATGAACCGAACCAATTGGATGGGACCCTTTTGGAGTTCACCATCCCTGAAGTCGGAATAAAGGTGCCAATCTGCCATCGGAAGCAATAAAACATCAGAACCCTCCGACCCATCCTGCTTCCTAAAGTCCAAATTTTGGGTAGCTTTTTTCTCAGCGGATTTGATAGCGTCACCTGCTTCTTGCATCGTGACATTTGGAGCGATCTCCACATAGGCCATGAGAAAATTATTTTCCCAACCCTGCCTGGTAATGTAGGAGGCGTACTTCAGATAAAAATTCCAGGGCTCAAAAAACATCATGCCGTAGAATGCTGTGTTCTTTGGGAAATCCTCAAACACGCCCGTCACTTTGACATCGGTGTGGTTGTTTACCTTCATCGCCCTGCCCACAGGATCACTTTCCCCAAAAAATGCTTGGGAAGTGGATTCTGATATCATGATTCCCTGTATCTCGTCCAGACCATTCCAACTGCCATATTTCATTTTCCATGAAAACATCTCAGGAGCACCCTCGCCGATATACATGCCTTTTCTAGTGAGCATTTTATCCTCTGTGGAAAGCACCGCATCAAATCCCTCGGGACCGGAGATGGGAACGATGTGCTTAAAATTCTGACCATACGTATTCTTCAGCTCCTCGATGAGTGGGAAAGGAAGATACTTTTGGCCCATATAATACTTGCCCTCATAGTTTCCAGCTTTGGTTACCTGAGCGATCCGGTCATAGTTTTTGAAATACCTGTTGAAGGAAAGTTCATCAACCACCCAAAGTCCGATCAGCATGGCAACTGTCATTCCGGTTGCCAAGCCAATGATGTTCAGGAAAGAGTTGCCTTTTTCCCTAAGCAGATTCCTCCACCCGATTTTGAAATAACTCTTGTACATGCCCATTGGAGAAAACTGGTTAGAATTTGAAAATGACCTGATAAACCCCGGCCTGAAATATTTGAGCACGCTCCATGAAAATTTCCATTTTGCCTTGCTCGGAGAATCCTCCACCTCACTGACAAAAACCTCCATCAAATCCCCTTCGATCTCCTCGAGGTAGTCCTCCCGGCAAAACCAGCGGAGAAATTGGAGTGGACGTTTAGGTGGAGTGGTTTTCATGGAAACTTTATTCAGACCTGAGGCTTTCTACCGGATTAGCCAATGCTGCCTTCAACGCTCTAAAGCCAATAGTGAGGAGGACTATAAACATCGCAAGGACGGTTGCAATCAAAAAAGGCTGAATCCCAACCTGGGTGCGGTACACAAAACTTCCCATCCAGTTATTGGCCAGATACCAAGTCAACGGCCACATAACTAGGCTGGCAACCAGAAGCAAAGTAAGGAACTCTCTGATCAGGATATAGGTCACCTGTCTCGCCGAAGCACCCAGTACTTTTCGGATGCCGATCTCTTTTTGCTTTTGCTCCGCAGAGAAGGAGATTAGTCCAAAAGTGCCCAGACAAGCTATCACGATTGCAAGCACCGTGAAGATGGAAAAGATGTAGGCGAATTTTTCCTCAGCTTCATATTGCTGGGCGATGTCTTCATTCATAAATGAATAACTGAAATCCCTATTGGTGACAAATGCCGAATAGACCTCGCCAATGTGCGCTATGCTAGATTGCACGTCCTGACCGTCGATCCTGACATATGCGTAGTTGAGAAAGTCTGGCGAAAAGATGAAAATAGTAGGAGGGATCTCTCGGTGGAGGGATTCAAAATGAAAATCTTTTACCACCCCGACCACCGTGTACTGCTGCCCGTTTCCCAGTTCAATCCATTTCCCGATCGGATCTTTCCATTCGAGTTGGGCGACTGCAGATTCATTCAGGATAACCGAGGCACTGGAGTCTGCGGGAAATTCCCCGCTGAAATTCCTGCCGTCCATGAATTCAGCTTCAATGGTCGACAGGAAATCCATGTCCACCCGGATGATTTTCATGCTCTTTCCCGCTTCCGCATCCACGACTTCATCCTGTGCTTTGTAGGGAGTACTGTTGAAGATCCATCCAGGCAACTTCATGTTGGAGGTTCCTGCGCCTTTGATAGATGCTTTTTTGAAAAGCTCATTCTTGAATACATCCAACTGACTTCGTTCCATAGTCTGGAGCGGAATGGTCACCATCATTTCCTGATTGATCCCCAATTCTTTGGTTTTTAGGTATTGCCACTGTTTAAAGACAATCATCGAAGCGGCGATCAGGCCCATTGAGATGATAAATTGCAGGACCACCAATCCCTTTCTGAATACAAACCCGGACTTGCCTGTTTTTCCCGCACCTTTCATGCTGTTGAGAGGTCTGAAGGCAGACAGGACCAGAGAAGGATATGAACCTGAAACCATTGCAATGATGACAAACGCCAAAAATATGACCAGAAGGATCTCGGGTTGGAAAAGCAGATCTGCGGAAAACGCTTTACCCGCAAACTGGTTGAACAGCTCCAAAACCGACACCGAAATCCCACCCGCAAGCAAAATCGCTAGGAAGGTCATCATGAAGGACTCGGTCAAAAACTGATTGATCAAATCGAAGCGCTTTGCTCCCAAGACTTTCCGCATGCCAACCTCTTTTGCCCGGCGCAGCGAGCGGGCAGTAGTCAGGTTCATGTAGTTGACACAGGCAATGGCAAGGATGAAAATCGCAATCACTGAGAAGGTGTAGACGTTTTTGAGGCTGCCATTCGGCTCGAGTTCCAAGCCAGTGTCCGACTCAAGGTGAATGGAAGTGAGTGGCTGCAGAAACAGCTTGAAATTGCTACTGTTGAAAGGATCGAGGTTGTCATTGATAAAGTCAGGAAATCGGGCATCAATTGCAGCAGGATCCGTTCCGGGTTCTACTTTGATGTAAACGTACTGTGAGTCCCATCCCACATTGGTAAATAGGCTTTCTGGAGACACCTGACGTTGGGTTTCTCCGGAAATCAAAAAATCGAAATGAAAATGCGAGTTAGCCGGCATGTCTTTCATGACCGCGCTTACCTCAAGTTGAAAAGCCCCGTCTCCTGCATCAAATACTTTCCCGATTGCCGGATTATTTCCGAAGTACCTGGCGGCTGCAGACTCTGAGATCACCACTTTGTTTGGGCCTTTCAAAGCTTGGGTTGGATTGCCTTCGAGCAGTGGGAAATTGAAAACCTCCAGAAAGTTTTCCTCCACATAGGCAATCTTCCGCTCAATAATTTGCTTTTCTTCATACACAAAGACCTCTGAGTCATCTCTTATTCTTATCAATTGCTGGATTTCGCCAAAATTGGCCTTGATCAGATCGGCGGTTCTCCAAGAGTTTGAGCCATAGGGTTCCCACTTTCCCTGTCTCATGTAAGCAGAGGCGACGCGATAGATCTGATCGCTGTCCTTATGAAATTTGTCATAGCTGAGCTCATCTTTGATAAAGAGGAAGATCAGGAGGCAGCAGGCAAATCCCAGTGCTAGCCCAAAGACATTGATCAGGCTGTACATCCTTTCCCGGTTAAAAACGCGAAAGGAAACTTTTAGATAGTTGCGATACATACCATAATTATTTCTTGGTTCAAATACTCCCATTTTCTTAATAAATCCCGGCCTGAAATACTTAATGACATTCCAGGAAAATTTCCATCTGGCCTTTCTCGGAGAGCCTTCCACCTCTCTACCAAATACCTCAATCAGATCCCCCTCGATCTCCTCAAGGTAGTCCTCTCGGCAAAACCAGCGGAGAAATTGAAGGGGACGTTTTGGAGGGGAGGTTTTCATGCTGGTGTTTCAATCAGTCTTTCAGATGACTCAATTGGGCAGAATTTCGTTTTATTCGGTTTTTATCGACTTGATGGGATTTGCCAGAGCTGCTTTGGTGGCCTGTATTCCAGAACTCAGTCCTGCGATAATCAAAGTGAGGATTCCTCCTACCAAAAACATCCACCAGGACATTTCGATGCGGTAGGCGAAATCTTCCAGCCAGTATTGCATCAGGAAATAGGCAAAAGGCAAGGCCAGCAAAAAGGCTATCCCTATCAATACCGTAAATTCCTTTGAAAAGAATAAGACAAGCTCGGCAACGGTGGCGCCCAACACCTTACGGATCCCCACTTCTTTGGTCCGCTGGGTGGTGATGAAGGTCATTAGCCCAATCAACCCAAGGCTCCCAATAATGACTGCAATGATCGAGAACAGCGTAAATCCTTTGAATGAAAGGGTTTCAACGAAGTATTCCCTCGCGATAGAATCATCAACGAATTCATACTTGTAGACAGATTTTGTAAAAGAGGTTTTCCATGATTGCTCAAGGGATTCTAAAACCTGCGGATTAATATTGCTGATCTTGACAAATGCTTGATCCTGAAAATAACTCCAGTTGAGTATGATGCAGGGAGAAATGTCATGTTGAAGGGAGTTGTTGTGAAAGTCCTTCACCACCCCAATGACAGTTGCTTCGCCTTCATTGATGGTCAGTTTCCTTCCGACGGCATCTTCTGGCGTCCAGCCGAGGGATTTCAAAAGGCGTTCATTGACTATGAATTCGTCAAATTCCATTTTATTGCCGGTGAAATTTCTACCGGAAATCAGCTCCAACCCATAAAAGTCCAGGTAATTGCGATCCCCGATTTTCATCTCGGCCTCAAACCCATCTGTATCTGGCATATCCGAAGTCCTGAACCTGGTTCCCAATTGGAAGCCGTTGACAGCCATAGGCGGACCTGAACCAATGGCAACATCATTGATTTCTGGATTGTTAGTCAGGAGGTTCTTGAAGGTTTCTATTTTATCGGATTGTGGAACGGGCAACATCACTACGGCGTCAGTAGTGAACCCGAGTGACTTGTGCCTGAACCAATCCATTTGGACAGCTGCGATAATTGTGGCAATGATAAATAATTGCACAATGGCAAACTGAAACACAGTGACCGCCTTTCTTACAGAAAACCCCCGTGTACCTGAAGTAGGAAGGTCATTTTTGATGATTTGAAGAGGTTTGAAGGAGGAAAGAACAATAGCCGGATAGGCTGTGCCCAATAAGCTGGTGATCCCTCCCAAAAATGCAATCGTCCCTACATCAGTCCAATGAAACGTCAACTGGAGATTGATGATTGAAAAGGCTGAGTTCGCCTCACCGATTAAGAAAACAGAAAATGCCAGCGCAAGTAAAACCGAGATCGCAACAAGGAGGGAATTTTCTAAGGCGAATTGCTTAAACAGATCAAACCCCGTGCTTCCAATCGTTTTTCTGATTCCGACCTCCTTGGCCCTGATTACAGATTTAGCCGTCACAAGATTGACAAAGTTGCCAATGGCGATCAGCAAAATAAATATTCCAACATACTTGGCAGTCTGGAGCATATTACCGGGCATGGTGTAGCTTCCGGGGCTGCTTCCGTAGAGAGATTCCGTATGAATTTCGGCCAAAGGCTGAAGCTTATAGGAGATCCGGCTATCATCTTCTTTCGTGAGATACTTCTTTTTCCAAACGGATATCGACGACTCGATTTCCTCCGGGCGGTGTTGGTCTGAAACCACCACAAATGTGGTCCCTTGATAGTTTCCTGACCAATTTGATGCAGGATAGGGATTGTTCTGTTTGAAAAATTCATAGGGAACCAGCATTTCATACCTGAGGTTGGAATTGCCCGGTACGTCTTTTATAATTCCGGTCACCTGCATGGGGTCTTTACCTGCAAGCATGATGGTTTTTCCAAGGATCGATTGACTGGGAACCTGTTGCCCAAAGCATTTTTGGGCAATGCTTTCAGTCAAAACAATTGAATTGGGGTGTTGAAACGCCGATTTTCTATCCCCGGCAATCCAGGTTAGATCAAATGCTTCAGAGTAGAATCGATCAACAAACAAGACATACTTCGACTCGAATTTATAGTCATCCATGCCCTCCTTTTCCAGCGTGAAAAATCTTTGAAATGGTCCGGCTGCTTGAGTGACCAAATCCAGCTCTGGAATATCTTCTCTCAGTGCTTCGGCCAAAGGATAGGCTGTGGTATTCCAATAAAGTGTCTGATCTGGGTACTGGGTATGCTGAACGACCCTGTAGCTCCGTTCTGCATAGGGATGGAAATTATCGAAACTTGATTCGTATCCAACAAAAATCAGCAGGGTAAGGCAGCATGCAATCCCCATCGAAAGGCCGAAAATATTGATACCAGAGAAAGCTTTGTTTCTCAGGAGCTGCCTTCCGCCGAGTTTGACATAGTGTTGAAACATGATTGGATGAACCAGATGTGATAAGTCGATTTTTTTAATGTTTCGCAATCTGAAGGACCGGATCACATCCCAGGTGAATTTCCGATTTGCCTGGGATGGAGACAGGTTGGTATGCCTGTTTTCAAACAATTCCACCAGATCCCCTTCGATCTCCTCAAGGTAATCCTCTCGGCAAAACCAGCGGAGGAAAGCAAGCGCCTTTCGTGGAGGTTGCATTAGCCAAAGGAGATTTTGGGAATCCGGTTATAAATATTGCTTCTCAAAGCAAATTGCTCATCCAGCACTCTTTTGCCCAAGGCAGTGATGACGTAGTACTTTTTGCGTCTGCCTCCTCTATCCTCTGTGATCCCCCCAAATCGCGACTTCACAAAATCCTTCTCTTCCATCCGTTTCAGAGCAACATGAACCGCACTGATGTTCAGTGATTTTCCAAGTTCCTTCTCCAGCCCGGAGAGGATCGATACGCCATACGCTTCGTCGTGGAGCGCCGCCACCATCAGCAATACCAGTTCTTCAAATTCGCCCAATGAATGTTGTGCCATGTTGGATTTATTTACTTAACAAAAGTGAATGTAATGTATTTAATTCACATTTGTTAAGTAAATGAGAGGAAAGTAATTTCCCCACCGACCGTGCCAGCATCCATGTCTGCAGGGGCAATTATGTTGGCAGGTTACAAAATTGGCCAAGTCCCGGTAGGTCCTAGGCTCCCGACTGGTCTGAGTACTTCAAATCGTCCTTCGTAAATTTTTTTTCTTGGTGAATAGGGGTAGATCTGATTTCGCTTGTCCTATAGGCGAAACTAAACCAGATCATGAATACGATAAGCAAAATTCTAGCAGCATTCCTGTTCTCTTCCCTACTCGGACTGGAAACCCAAGCATTCCAAACCCAATCGGACAGCGTTGGATCAAAGCAAAAACCTTTGGCATTTCAAAAATCCGAACCTTTCCGATTTGATCCTTTTGGTAAAGACCTGAGCGACACGACTTCCATCGGTTTTCAATTTTCCTTTGTACCCTATGTCGGCACCAACGGCATGTATTCAGGAAATATGGTCAATGACTATTCTTTCAACCTCTTGGGAGGCTATTCCGCGGGAACCAGAAAACTCGAAATGGCAGGCTTATTCAACATCAACCGAGGTGACATGACCGGGGTGCAGTTGGCGGGCCTCTTCAACCAAGTTGGAGGGAAAGTCGCCGGAGTCCAGCTCGCGGGACTTTTCAATTCTAACTTAGACTCGGTTGAAGGGGTCCAGCTGGCAGGCTTGACTAACTTCAGTACTGGTCCAATTGATGGTGTGCAGCTAGCTGGAGTCATGAATTTCTCCCCCAAGAAAGTCGACGGCGTGCAGGTTGCAGGCGTGGTGAATTTTACCGCTTCAGCGCTAGAAGGCACCCAGGTCGCTGGCGTACTGAATTTCGCTGCTCGTGAGGTCAAGGGTTCTCAAGTAGCAACAGTCAACTTCGCCAACAAAGTCAATGGATTTCAGCTCGGAGTGTTCAACTATTCCGACAGCATCAGTGGGGTTCCCGTTGGGGTTTTCAGCTTTGTGAGAGCGGGATACCACAGCATCGAACTTAGCGTCAACGAGGTTCTTCCCCTCAACTTGGCCTTTCGCACCGGCAAGCGCGAGTTTTACAACATTTTCTTCGCGGGGCTCCGGCCTGAATCGAATGAGCAAGTGACTTGGTCCTTCGGATATGGACTAGGTACCTCACCCAAATTGGGCAAAAAAACTTACCTCAATATCGAAATCAGCTCTGAGCAATTGAGTCAGGGTGGAATGCATGCGCTCAACCTGATCAACCGGGGGTACATAGGTGCGGAATTCAAAGCGACCAAAAACTTCGCAATTTTCGCCGGACCGACTGCGAATTTCCGCGTCTACGATACTTCCTACGCCTTCCATCCGGAGCTCTTCACCTACACCAATACAAAAATCCACAATGATGTCTACCACCCTGAAGACTTGGGAAGCCAATTCTGGTGGGGCTTCAAAGCCGGATTCCGGTTTTTATAAGTCAAATAAATTTAACCACAAAGAACAGGAAGAATTAAAAGCAGAGCGATTTGTTGCTCAATGAGCCTTTGGCCATCTGATTTTCAGCGGCCGTTTCCAACAACACCAAGAAGAAGCGAAGCTTTTATCCTTTGCGACCTCAATAAGGATTGCGAGAGTTTTCGGCCTGAAATTTCTCGCAGCCTCCGGAAATCTATTCTCTCAGCCTTTGCGCTTAGCGGAAAAAAAAGTCAAAATAATTCAAAATTAGGTAGGGGTAAAACCCTGATTGATTGTCCTATAAACGAAAGCTAAACCAACTCTTTCTTTTCTCCTCAGCTACGGCCAGACGAAACGAAGGATCCACATTTAAAACCAAAAAAACAATGAAAAAATTACTTGGAGTACTAGTCGCTTTGCTAATCATAAACACCGCCTATAGTCAGCAAGCAGGCAAATTCAGATACCAAATGGATCTCGGTTTCGCCGCGCCAAAAGACGGAGGAATCGGTGCCATGGTACATCTTGAGCCCCAGATCCTTGTCTTGGACAACCTAGCCGTCGGCCTGAGAATGGGCGTGACCGGTATGGCCAAGGACGTCACCTATTACGAAATCCCCGATGACTACGAGGGTGAGCTCTCCGCCAACCTATCAGTCTCCGGTACAGCCAACTATTACTTCAACTACGGTAAAGGAAAAGTAGCCCCTTATGTGGGAGCTGGATTTGGATACTATGCCCTGAGCAATATCGAGGTAGAGGGCGACAACATCGAGGACGCAAATAACCTCGAGGCTTCTTTTGCCTGGGCGCCCATGGTACGCGTTGGGGTAGAGCTCCAAAAATTCCGGATTGGCGCCGAATACAACTTCGTGCCCTCCAGCAATCTCCAAAATGTCAACGGGGAAGTGATTGGCAAGGCCACCAACGAGTATTTCGGCTTTACCCTCGGGTTCTTCGTGGGCGGAGGAAGGTGGGGAAACAAGCCCAACATCTAAGTTCCCAACTTCTTTCGGACGAATTAACGCATAATCCATTTTGACTTTCCTGGCTCAAACTCCAGCGGCCGACTGCCTCCCAGTCGGCCGCCTGGCACCGCCTTGCCTTTTCCCAACTCTATTCCCTAACCTAAACCAACACTATGAATTCGCTTAGTAAACTCCTTTTGGTGATTTTTTGCTTCGCAATCAATCCCCTCCAAGCCCAAAATCTAACCCAAACCGTAAGGGGAAGGGTGGTCGACCAGGTCAGTCAAATTCCGATTCCCGGCGCAACGGTGACTGTCCTTAACACCGACCCTTTGATGGGAACTGCTACAGACGCAAACGGGGACTTCAAAATCCAACAGGTTCCTTTGGGCAACCATACCCTCCGAGTCAGCTTTGTAGGATATAAGGATCTCATCCTTCCCAATATCCTGGTCAATTCCGGCAAAGAGGTTGTCCTGGCTGTCACGATCGAGGAAGATTTTGGCCAACTGGATGAAGTGGTGGTCATGGGGGCCGAAAAAGAGCGGACCGTCAACGATATGGTGACTGTCAGCGGCAGGACATTCTCCGTGGAGGAAACCCGCAAATTTGCTGCGGCTGTCAATGATCCTGGACGAATGGCTCAATCCTTTTCGGGTGTCGTCAGCACCGATGACGGCAACAACAACATCTCCATCCGCGGCAACAGCCCCAACGGACTGCTTTGGCGAATGGAAGGCATCGACATCCCTAACCCCAACCACTTTGTCAATCCGGGTACCTCCGGTGGGGGCGTGTCCATTCTCAGCGCCCAGCTTCTGGCCAATTCGGACTTTATCACAGGCGCGTTTCCAGCCGAATATGGCAATGCCATGTCAGGAGTCTTTGACCTGAGCCTGAGAAAGGGCAATAACGAAAACCGGGAATTCACCTTTCAGGCGGGTTTCCTCGGGACGGATATTGCTGCAGAAGGGCCGATTGCCAAGGGCTACAAAGGTTCTTATTTGGTCAATTATCGATATTCCACCCTGTCCATTCTTTCCCAACTGGGCGTGCCCTTGGGAGATTTTGTGACCAACTTCCAGGATCTGTCCTTTAACTTATTCCTGCCGGCCGGCAAAAAGAGCAGCTTTAGCGTTTTTGGATTTGGTGGGCTGAGCGACCAAAACAGTGCTGCCGAAAAAGATTCCTTGATCTGGGAAAGCGAGGGGGATAGGTATAGCTCCAACTATTTTTCCAATACCGGAGCAGCGGGCATCAAATATTCCTACATTCTGAACAAGTCCAATTTTCTCCAAGCAACCGTCCTTGCTTCTGGGCATGAAATCGGCGATGAATACAGCCGTCTGGACAACGAATACAACGATCAGGAGCGGGGCTATGAAAACTTTGGCAACTCCAAGGTGACCGTCAATACCACTTTGAATTCTAAACTTTCGGCAAGGGCAAACCTCCGAAGCGGGCTGTACTTCAACCAACTCTACTACAATCTCCGGGAAAATGGCTATGACGAAGACAGCGACGTGATGAAAACGCACATCAATTCCAAGGGCAATTCGCAGAGTGTCCAGGCTTTCTCCCAGCTGCACTATCGCGCCAGCGAAAGACTCACCTTCAACGTCGGCCTCCACTACCTCCAGTTTTTGCTCAACAACTCCAATTCCCTGGAGCCCCGCTTCAGCGCTTCCTACGAGTTGGACGAAAAGCAGCGCATTAGCCTGGGCTATGGCCTCCATAGCCAGGTACAGCCGCTGGGCACCTACTTTGCGGAGCAGGAGGTAAATGGCCAGATCATCAAGCCAAATGAAGACCTCGATCTTAGCAAATCGCATCATTTGGTGCTGGGCTACGATCGACAGCTGAATCCTTATCTGCGAATGAAAGTCGAGGGCTACTATCAGCATTTGTACAATATTCCGGTCAAGCCAGGCAAGACCGAAACGTATTCCATCATCAACCAGCAATGGACTTATATGACGGATCCTCTGGTCAATGAAGGATTTGGCAAAAACTATGGGGCAGAGTTTACCCTGGAGCAGTTTACCCACAAGGACCTCTACTTCCTCCTCTCCGCATCGGTGTACAATTCCCTGTACAAAACCCAGGAAAACAAGTGGAGAAACACCCTCTACAACGGCAACGCCAACCTAACCCTGACCGCTGGCAAAGAATATCACCTAAAGAAAAACCGTATGCTAGGCATCAACCTTCGTAGCATTTATGGCGGCGGCCTGCGTGCCACGCCGATAGATCTGGAGCAGTCGATAACAGATAACGAGACGGTTTATGATAAAAGCCGGGCTTTTGAGGAGCAAAATCCTGCCTATTTCCGTACGGATCTTCGTGTCAGCCTGAAATGGAATCGACCCAAGTCCACCAGCACCTTGGCCCTCGACGTCCAGAACCTAACCAATCGAAAAAACATCTACGGGAGCTACTTTGAACCCATGTCTGGAGAAATCGAAACGGCATACCAGTCGCCTATGATTCCTTTGCTGAGCTATCGAATTGAGTTCTGAAAAAAAACAGTAGACCGGAGACGGAAGTACCTTATACTGTCAGTATGCACTCTCCAGGGGGGTTAAAGCCCTTGGAGAGTTGAAATGGAGCGAATCCTCATCCAATTCTAAGCCGCTGGAGTTCTAAACGCCTGTCTTGCCAACAATTTCCAGCCTCCCTTTTCCTTTACCCAAACCATCAACAAACCAAGTTTTAGGCTGTTCACTTTTCCATTTTCGGCAAATTCCGCATAGATATTATGCCGCACCAACGCGATATACTTGCCGTGTAGGCTGATCGTCTGGTCGGAAATATCCCATTTCTGATAGTCGGTCACCTTGGATTCGAAAACTGCAAGAAACTGTTCTTGATTTTCCACTGTCCCGCTGGAGTGGCCATAGCTAAGATCTTCCGAAGTCAAGGTTCTCAAAGTGGCCACATCTTCGGCCAAAAAAGCTGCCTGCATTTTCTTCACGGCGGCATCCACTTCTTTTTCGGCCTGGCCAAAGGCAAATTGACAACTTAAAAACAGCAGGATGAACAGGATTCTTTTCATGGTTTTTGGGTTTGATTTCCCATGAAAATAAGGAAAAATCCAGACAGGATATGTAAAAAAGCCAGCCAGCCAGTAAATTACACCGCAGCAATCCGCCCCGTACATGAAACCTTTTTCAGCTCAAATCCAATCCCTGAATCCCGAGACCGATCACGAAAAAATCTCCTTCCTCTTGAGTGGTCATGTCTTCCCTTGGGACTTGGAGCGTTCGCTGGAGTTTGCGCTGTTTAGAACTTTTGCTGTTCCTTCTATTTCAGGCTTGCTCGCTGAGACGGGCGAGTTTGTACAGCGTCCCAGAAAGCGGTACGACGACACAGAGCTCATCCTGTTTGAAATCCTCGAACATGGCATGAACAGCCTCCGGGGAAAACGGGCCATCCGGCGGATGAACTCCATGCATGGTCGCTTTGACATCTCCAACGATGATTTTCTCTACGTGTTGTCCACCTTCATCTTCGAGCCGATCCGCTGGACGGAACGCTACGCCTACCGTCCCATGTCGGAAGTCGAGAAGCAGGGGATTTTCAAAAACTACCTGGAATTGGGCCGACGGATGAATCTGAAGAATGTGCCCCAGACCTTACAAGAATTTGAGGAATACAACATCCGCTACGAGCGGGAAAACTTTCGTTTTGCGCCGAGCAACCGCATCATCGCGGACAAGACTGTAGATCTGATGCTGGGCTTCTATGTGCCCAAATGGCTCTTTGGTTTGGGTCGACCCTTCGTCTTTGCCTTGCTGGACGATCCCCTTCGGGAAAGTCTGGGCATAAGAAAGGTCTCGGCAGTTCGGAAATGGATAGCAAAGAAAGGCCTCTTCATCCATGCCTTTTTTCACAAAATCAGTAGGGAGCCCCAACAACCCGTACTAGGAACGAAACGGAAAAGACCCAGCTATCCGGAAGGTTATCAGATCGAGGAGTTGGGCACTTTTCCTTCAGGCACCGGTTCTACTTCGGGATGAACGCCGTCGGCGTTTGGATGTAGGTTTGGCACCTGCCAGTTTTGCCCCGATCCAGGCCATCGGAATATAGGCACCTAGCAGATCGACGACATTAAACCACAATGGTGATGGCATTGTCATCACACTATAGATGCCTCCGATCAGGAACAGAAGTCCGATCAGCAAAGCCAGAGGCATCTTGTAGTTAGCCGCGATCTTCACGGTAACAAAGGCGCCAACCAGCGTTCCCAGCGCATGGGCTAAAAAGGGAACAAAAAAATGCTTGGGTTCCATCAAGGCCATCGCGGCAGTCAATCCTTCCGCGGTAGTGAGATCGGCACCTCTCGGAGGGGAAATGATCGCGGCACTATTCATGATCAACAGTCCGTTTACAACGCCGCCGATCAGCATGCCGACAATAACCGCAAGAAAGTTTTTTAGAACAGGGTGCATAAGAGCTCGTTTGAATGTTTTATTGCTATGATCGTCCGCTGCCAACTCAAAGTAATCCAAGGTAAAGCAGTGGTGATAAACTAACAAATTATAAAACATCAAATCCAGTTACCAGTAAAATATAGTCTCCTTGCCTTTCGGTAATGAAAAATCTTGACCTAACTACGATGATTGCCTATAGTGTCTGACTCCTACTTTTTCTTGCCTTTGAATGTTCCGGTGGCCATTCCTGCCAAGTCGACTTTTCCCTCCATTTCAGTGGAAGTGGCTTTGCCGTCGTAGATGATCTTGTTTCCTTCAATGGCGAATTCCAAATGGATGACCTCGCCCCGGATCGTGCCAGTGAGCGGCGCTTCTCCCAACTGTCCGCTATAGGTACCGGTGATTTTCTCCCCATCCTGCTTTAGGACAAATGTCGGAGTTCCGCTGCCCGCGTCGGTTTCCACAGTTAGATTCCAGGTCCCGGTTACGTTGATTGCATTTTGGGCTTTGGCGGAAAATCCGATAAACAGAAAAAATAAGACAAGTGATAAGAAGGGTTTCATGGTTTTTGGGTTTAGTGGTTTATACCCGATGAAAGTAGGAAAAAATCAGGTTTCCCACACCAGTTTTTCAAACGCTTCCCCAGGCAGCCCAAAGGACTTGTCCTCTGAAAACAGCTAGCCTTTGGTAATCAGAATATGCGTCGCATGCTCCCCTTCCACCCGCTGCACCTGCCTATAGCCCAAGGCAGGGAGATCAATCCCGGCAAACAAATGCTCCCCCGAACCCAAAAAAAGCGGAGAAACGGCCAGATGAAGTTCGTCGATATGGCCGCCCTGCAAGAATTGCCGGATGGTCTCAGCCCCTCCGCCAATCCGGATATCTTTGCCGTTTGCAACTTCTTTCGCTTGAGTAAGCGCTGATTCTATCCCTTCGGTGACAAAATAAAAAGTTGTGCCTCCCTCCATCACCAAGGGCTCGCGCTCATGGTGCGTCAGTACAAACACCGGCACATGGTAGGGTGGATTGGGACCCCACCAGCCTTTCCAGTCTCCATCCGGCCAGTCCCCGCGTATGGGTCCAAACATGTTTCGGCCCATGATCCAAGCACCTAGGTTTTCGAAGCCCTTCTCCGCAAAGTCATGGTCCACGCCGGTCGAGCCTCCCTCCTGCCCGATCATCTGGGCAAAGCGCTTGGTCTGTCGCAGCCAGTCGTGGAGATTTTCGGCACCCAAACCCATAGGCTTTTCAAGACTCTGCTCCGAACCGGCTCCAAATCCGTCCAGGGAGATGGTATAACTCATTACTTTGACTTTGCCCATGATTTATCTGATAGATGAGTTTATAAAATATGTTTGTAATTAATCTAGCGAGCGAGCCTCTTTACTTCTTCACTCAAGTCGGAAGACCGAAGTGTCGGCGACTTCGAACGATTGCCTTTCATTTCGATAGACACATTCAATTACTGCAAAAAAAGCATAAAATCATCTTCCAAATTATTTCCGCTGGACTTTCAAGCTGGATAGACGTGCAATTTACAGTAAACCAGAGATCTTAGCAGGCTGTTACAGATCACTTGTGCTGATGAAACTTGGATATCCTTCCTCTTGAGGATAGTAGAAGAGAATCATCACAATTTCTCTCTTTTCATTAGTTGGAGTTTTTCCCGTACCCCGAAAGACCAATTTTTGAGTTTTCAAGAATTTTGTGATTTCCCCAGACAGCTCCTGATTCTCAAATCCATCAACAGCCTCAACACGTGCAATTGCCAAATCAGGGCCTATACCAAGTCTATAAATTCCGAAACTTTTCTCCTCCGAATACCCTTTCAGACTTTCGAAAGATCCAGTGGCGTAGAGGCTTGAATTGTACAATCTCGTGATGTTGTTGCGTTTCAGGCTCCGCAAAATCTCGAGTTTTACCTGCAGCCTTCTTTCTAGTTTCCCTCTGAGTGTGGGATAAGCGGCCGAGTCCACAACGGATTCAAAGTTGAGGTTTCCAGAGCAATAGCTGGTATTCATTTTCCCGTCTTCCCCTGCATCAGCATACACCAGCCATTTGGAACCGACATTTGCGACAAAAGCACAGTTGCTACTAGTGGTAAAAACAGCTTCGATCTCCTTCCCCTTGAAAATCTCCAGAGGTCGAATTTCTATTTTTGAATCATCCCGATAATCCCGCCGCTTTTGTATGGAGATAATTTCCACCACTCCTACAAATTCGGCATGATCGAAATGCTCAGGCAGACCCCAGTGCGCACAGGAACAAGCATAGCCAAGGTTCGCAAAAAATAGGAAGGCAACTAGTAAAGGATATCTCATCGATTTTTTCTTTTCTCCTCAACCATCCCAGAAGCCCTGCTGGAGTGCCCGGAACGCTGAGCTAAGGCGCTTTTTTAAGTTGACAATTTCGAAACCAAAAACCAAATGATTAGGTGTTTTCATTAAGCAAAGGACACGGCAGCACTATTTCTCCCAATCACGCCTCTTTTCGATTTCTTTTATTTCTCCCGATTTTCGGTCTATCGACAGACCTCGGCCAATGTCGACCCCGTGATTGGTGACAGAGTCAAAGCTTAAGGATTTCCAGACAACGATTTCCCAGCGTAGGGAATCGATAGAAAGGTCTGTTTGAAAGGGAGGCTTCATTCCATAGGCAAGCGCAATTTCTAGCGCGCCGCGCAGTGGATTTGCTACAAAAAACTGGACAATAGGTTAAGCTGCTTTGGATTGGTTTGATTTTTCGAATTGTTCGGGTGTGAGGTAGTCCAGATAGGAATGTTTTCTCTTTTTGTTGTACCAGATTTCGATGAATTCGAAGATCTCTATTCGAGCTTGGTCGTACTGCAGATTCGGGATCTGGTAGATCAATTCTGATTTGAGGATTTTGAAGAAGTTTTCCGCTACGGCATTGTCCCAACAGTTTCCTTTTCTGCTCATGCTTTGAACTATTCGATAGGCTTTGAGCAATTTCCGGAATTCCCCGCAGGCATATTGGACGCCACGATCTGAATGAAAAATCAATTCTTCCGGGTTGACCGGTCGGTTTTGAATAGCCATTTTAAAAGCTGCTACCACCGTTCTGTGAGCTTCCATGGTTCTGCTCATCGACCATCCGATGATCTTTCTGTCATACAGATCCATAACAATAGTCAAGTAGAGCCAGCCCTGGTTGGTTCTCACATAGGTAATGTCAGACACCCACTTCTGGCCAGGTCTAGGGGCTGTAAAATCCCTGTCCAACAGATTGGGAGAGATGGCATGCCCATGATTGGAATCAGTAGTAACCACTTTGAATTTCTTTTGGACGATGCTCCTGATATTCAGCTCCTTCATCAATCTGGCGACTCTGGGGCGAGAGATATAAAATCCCCTGTCCTCGAGTTCTTTTTTAATCTTGGGACTCCCCAGACGAAACTTTGTCAGTCTGTGTACTTCCAGAATGTTGGTGCGCAATTCTTGGTTTTTCAATTCTCTTTCGGAGGGTTTTCTGTTCAGCCAATGGTAATAACCACTTCTAGAAACCTGAAAGACCCGGCACATCTTCTCGACTGCAAATACCTGTTGGTGGTCTTTCATGAACCGGAATATTTGTGGTCGCTCTTGGAGAAGATGCTGACGGCCTTTTTTAGAATGTCCCTTTCGATTTCTGCTTCCTTCAGGGCTTTCTTCAATTGGGCGATTTCCTTTTGTTCAGCAGTCATTATTTGCTTTCCGCTTCCAGCGAAACTGGTATCGCCACTGAATGCAAATTCCCGACTCCAGCGCCGTACCATATCGGAAGGAATACCCAGCTCACGGCTGATTTCATTGGAGGATTTACCACTCTTGTGGAGTTCCACCACCATCAATTTGAAGTCCTTGTCAAAGGATCTTCGTTCTCTTTTTTTCATCGGTTCTAAGTTAAGGGGGCTTAACTTACTGTCCAATCAAATGTAGCAGGTCCAGTAGCTGGCTTTGACTAAACATTGAACACTTGCCTACTGCGACTGAACACCGAGTACTGAATGCCGCCACTGCAAACTGAGACTGAACACTGAACACTTTTTTTAAAGCAAATTAAACCCTCCCTTTACCAACACGACCGTCGATTCATCGACTCCTTTCACAGGCTGGATCGCAGTCTTACCATGACTCTTGGCTCCGGGGGTTACCTTGACTTTTTCCAACTTAAAGCCTTGAGCCATTTTCTCTTTCTGAACTAGGATAAAATAATCTCCATCAACTTCTACCAACGCATTTTCTGGCAGAGCCCAAGACTGCTGGGGATCCAATTGCACCATTGCCTGCACGAAGGTGCCCGGAATCAGACTTTTCTCTTCTTCCTCATTGACCAAGTGCGCATGTACATTGATCTGCCGTTCCTCGTTGATGGACTGCCCGACGACGTAGATCTGGGCAATCAAATCTTTGTCAGGGGAATCCGGCAGGGAAACTTCCACTTTCTGTCCAGGATGAACTCTTGGAGCGTCCTTTTCAAACAAAAACAATTCGATGTGCAGATGATCCTTGTTTAGCAAGGTCACTGCCTTGCCTGAAGCTGGGAGAAAAGCTCCCGGAACCACATGCACATCTTCCACGAAACCATTGATTGGAGAGCTAACCGGAACCTTGGCCCGGATCGTCTCAGGCGTGAGTTGGTCGGCGTTGATGTTGATCAAGCTGAGCTGCTTTTTTAAACTTTGGCTTTTCGCAAGTGCGCCCTGATAGTCTGCTTCAGCCTTCAGGTAATTCTTTTGCGCAGAAATCTGCTCCCCGTAGAGAGTTCGGTGTCTTTCAAATTCGGCTTTTAAATAAGCCAACTGGCTGCTGGTCTCGAGATAGTCTTGTTGCAATCGGATAAAATCCGGGTTTTCGAGATAGAAAAGCACCTGGCCTTTTCGCACGGCTTGGCCTTCCAGCAGCTTCAGCCCACTCACATAGCCTCCGAAATAGGCGGAAATTTCCTGCATGCCCTCTACTGGAATGCCCACGGTGCCCTGCACGCTGATTTCATTGGAAAAGTCCCCTTGTGTGGGATTCCCCCACTCCATCTCCATGGTACTAAACTGCTCTGCAGTGAGAAAAATCTCCGTAGAGCCCTCGGGCGCTTTCGCTACTTCAATGCTTTCGGCAGCAGTGTTTGCGTCTTTGCCACAGCCGGAAAATGCCCCGGTCAAAACAGCAAAGGCACCGATTAAGATATACTTGGACTGAATAGATTTCATCAGTTGTTCAGATAAATAAGTTCTAATTGATTGAGTTGGTAGTCCAGCTTGGTCTGCAAGTAGTGCAGGGTGATATTTCTGGAGTTTTCGATAAGTTGGACGTATTGGAGAAAATCAATATCGCCTTCCGCAAAAGAGCGGATCGCCTGCTCCCGCATCAGTTTAGCCAGCTCCTCCCCTTCGGATTCGTAGTATTCGATCACTTCCCGATCCTGAGCTAAGACGCTTTGAATCTTGGCATAGTTGGTTTGGAGTTGCTGCTTATAGGCTTCGGACTGGAGTAGGATCTGCTCCTGTTGGATCTTGCCAGCTTTGACTTTCGCCGACTGGGAGCCAAAAAACAGCGGAACCCCGATACCAGCCTGGAATCCCGGATAGACCTTTGCATCCTGTCCAGGGTTGGTACCTCGGAAAAGATCCACGTTGACGTCTGGCAGCATCGCGCGGCGATCCACCTTGGTTTGGCTTTCCACCTTTTGGAATTCCGACTCATAGAGCAGCAGTCCGGGGTGGCTTTCCAGATCTACTTGACTTTCAAAAGAAATTTCCTCGGTACTCAACTCCAGCTCTCCCTCGATATTCAACAGCTGTTTGAGTCGATCCATAGAGATTTGGTAGTTTCTCGACGCTTCTGCCATCTTCAGGCTGATCTCCTTTCTCTTGCTATCAGCGGTGAGTTTTTCCAAAAGATTGGACTCTCCGGTTTCCATTCTTCGCGTAGATGCACGGACAAACTCCCCGTAAAGGCTATCGAGGTAACTATAGTTTTTCTCCAGATTGTCCCAATAAAGTGCCTTGACAAAGGTTTGGCTTACTTCTTTGTTTAGCGTCCTTGTTGCAAGCTCCAACTGAGCGGAACTTTGAAGTTCTCCAGCCTGAAGCACGTCCTTTTGCGCAGAATAGAGCGAGGGAAAATCAAATCGCTGCCTCACTCCCCAAACTCGGTTGTAAATGCCGTTTTCCGCAATGTCGTTTTTGTCTATTCCGTAATAAACCTCGGTCTTGTCGATGTTCCAACCCGAGCGGCTCATCGCAGTGGCCGTTTCCAGGCTTTTTTGTGCGGCTTTGATGCTGATATTTTGCTCCTGGGCTATTTCCAGCGCCTGAGGCAAACTTAGCTTTTGTATGTCATCTTGGGAAAAAGCCGGAAGGCTGAGTACGGTCATCAACACCAAAATAACTGCTGCCGATTTTGGAAACTTATTGTTCCCCTTTTCTCCAGAATTGAAAAGCACATACAAGACCGGAAGGACCACCAGAGTCAAAAGGGTCGCTGAAATCAAACCTCCGACGACGACAGTCGCCAAAGGACGCTGAACTTCTGCTCCGGCCGAGCCTGACACAGCCATAGGCAAAAAGCCCAAAGCAGCAGCCGAGGCAGTGAGCAGTACCGGCCTGAGACGCTCTTTGGCCCCCACGATGACCAACTCACGGATAGAGGTGTATTTGTTTTTCATGGATTTGAAATGTTCTATCATCACAATGCCATTGAGTACCGCAATACCAAAAAGGGCAATGAATCCCACACCTGCGGAAATACTGAAGGGCATATCCCGAATCCACAGCAGCAGCACTCCACCAATCGCCGAAAATGGAATGGCGGTGTAAATCATGAAAGCGTCGCGAGTCGAGGAAAATGCGAAATACAATAAGATAAAGATGAGAATCAGCGCGACCGGCACTGCGATGAGCAATCTGGATCGGGCTTGCTGAAGGTTCTCGAACTGTCCGCCATAGTCTACACGGTAGCCTTCCGGAATGTCGATTTTGGCAACAATTCCTTGGATGTCATCCACCACGGACTGCAAGTCACGGTTTCGCACGTTGACACCGATCACGACTCGACGCTGCGTGTTGTCTCTGGAGATCTTCGCGGGTCCTTTGGTGTAGGTGATTTTTGCTAGTTCACGCAGCGGAACGCTTCCGCCTCCCGGAAGCTGAATAGCCGCATTTTCGAGATGGGATATGTCCTTGCGGAAAGGCTCCGCAAACCGAACAACCAAGTCAAATTGTTTCTCGCCTTCGAAAATAGTCCCGGTACTCATACCTGCGAAACCCAAAGTCACGACCTGATTCAGGTCTTCAACGTTCAAGCCGAATTTTGCGATTTTGGCTCTATCGTAGTCAATCTTCATTTGTGGAAGTCCGTCTACTTTTTCCAGGATAATATCAGCTGCGCCTTCAACTCCTTGAATTGCCGCTTCTATTTCCTGCGCGGTCTTCAACAGCACGTCGAGATCCTCGCCGAAAACTTTGATCGCCAAATCAGCCCTCACGCCAGTGATCAGCTCGTTGAAACGCATCTCGATCGGTTGGGTAAACTCGTAGTCCAAGCCGGGAATTGCCTCCAGCGCCACCTTGAACTTTTCTGCCAATTCATCCTTAGTCTCCACGGTAGTCCATTCAGATGGTGGATGCAATGTCACGATCACGTCACTTTCCTCCATGGACATAGGATCGGTGGGAATCTCCGCCGCGCCAATTCGGGTCACGACTTGCTTCACCTCAGGGAATTTCAAAAGGATCTTCTCCATCTTGGTGATGGTTTCCACGGTGTTAGTCAGCGTCGTCCCGGTTTTCAAGACTGGCTGGATCACAAAATCCCCTTCGTCAAGCGTCGGCACAAACTCAGAACCCATAGTGGAGAAAAGGAGAAAAGTCCCTACAAGGATCGCAGCCGCTCCGCCCAAAACGGCTTTTGAATGCTTCAAAGCCCAATTGATGGTAGGTTCGTAGATCTTGTTGAGAAATCCGATTAGCCTTACAGAGACGTTTTTCGGCCCCGGAGCTTCAGACTTTAGGAAAAGCGAGGAAACTACAGGCACGTAAGTCAATCCCAAAATCATGGCACCGATCAGAGCAAAGCTGAACACCTCGGCCATTGGACGGAACATCTTGCCCTCCACACCGGAAAGTGAAAGAATCGGGATAAACACGATGATGATAATGATCTGCCCAAACACGGCAGAGTGCATCATCTTGGTGGCTCCTTCTAGTGCGATCTTGTCCTTCTCCCCTTGTTTTTCCTTTCGTGAAAGCCCGGCAAAAAGAGCAGAGGATTTGGTAAATCGGAACGCGATGTACTCCACGATAATCACGGCGCCATCGATGATGATCCCGAAATCAATCGCTCCCAAACTCATCAGATTGGCATCGACACCGAAGATGTACATCATCGCCAACGCAAACAGCAAACTCAATGGAATAACCGAAGCGACAACCAGCCCAGAACGGAAATTGCCCAAGAGCAACACCACCACGAACACTACGATGAGACAGCCGAGGATTAGGTTTTCGGCAATGGTAAAGGTTGTTCGCGCGATCAGATCAGAGCGATCCAGAAAGCCGTTGATCACGACGCCTTCTGGAAGGGTATTCTCCATCTCGGCGATGCGCTCTTTGACTCGGTCGATGGTTCTTTTGCCATCCGCACCTTTGAGCATCATGACTTGGCCTAGCACCTTTTCCCCTTCTCCATTCGCAGTGATTGCGCCGAATCGATTCGCATGTCCAAATCGCACTTCGGCAAAATCCCGAATAAACACTGGAGCTCCATTTCGCAGGTCAACTACTATATTTCCGATGTCTTCAAGATTACTTACTAGTCCCTCTCCACGGATGAAAAAGCTTTCGTTGGTCTTTTCGATATAGCTACCACCCGCGATTGAGTTGTTCTTGCTCAGCACTTCGTAGACCGTCGCAAGGTTGATATTCATAGCCTTCAGGCGGTCGGGATTAATCGCCACCTCATATTCTTTGAGATAGCCACCCCAAGTATTGATCTCAACTACACCAGATATGCCGGCCAGCTGACGCCTCACCACCCAATCCTGAATAGTGCGCAGATCCGTGGTCGAGTACTTCCCTTCGTAGCCAGGCTTTACATCGATGATGTATTGGTAAATCTCACCCAAGCCAGTAGAGATAGGTCCCATGAAAGGAGTGCCAAAGCCTTCTGGAATCCGCTCCTGCGCCATGATTAAGCGCTCCGAAATAAGCTGGCGCGGAAGGTAGGTTCCCATCTCTTCCTCAAAAACGATAGTCACCACCGACAAACCGAACTTGGAAACGGAGCGAATCTCCTTTACTCCGGGAAGGTTGGCCATTTCCAGCTCTACTGGATAGGTCAGATACTTCTCCACGTCTTCCGTGGCGAGATTTCGGGACGTTGTGATGACTTGGACCTGGTTGTTGGTCACGTCGGGAACTGCGCCGATCGGGAGATGCGAAAGGGAATAAATCCCAAATCCTATCCAAACGGCGATAAAAATGAAAATGATGAGCTTATGCCCTATACTCCACTGAATGATGCGATCTAGCATGTACCGGCCAAATTTTCGAACGAAGGTCGTGCTTGGACCTTAGGCCAGTCTTAGGCTATTCTTAAGATTTGCTTAAGAATCGGGCAATTCTAGACGAAACGTGCTGCCCTTGCCTTTTTCGCTGGCTACCTTAATCCTGATTCCCGACTCCAGTGCCAGCTTTTTTACGATGGCCAAGCCTAAGCCAGTGCCGGGGACAGATCGGTTGATCGCGTCTTTCTCCCTGAAAAAAGGATCAAAAATTTTTCCCAAATGCTCGGGTGAAATCCCGGAGCCCGCATCGCAAATCTCGATGTACGGAATTGAATTGTGAGTTCCGGTCTTTACCTGTATCTCCTGATCGGTACCGGAATATTTCACAGCGTTCTGAATCAGGTTGCTCAGGATCATTTGCAGGGATTGTTCGTTGGCCTTGACAAAAATCGGCGCACTGGCCTCGCATTGAAAGCTGATCACCCGCTTCTGTTCACTTGCGATCTGGTCGGTTATTTCCTCCAAAAACGTAATCAGCTCCAATTCTTCCTTCACCGAGAACTTGCCTTTCTCTTCCCTGGCCAAAGCCAAAAGCTGATCAATCGTCGCAGACATCCGGTCGATGCTGGAGAAGGCCGATTTGATCTTTTCCACATATTCCTCCGAAGTTCTTGGTTTGCGGATCAGCACTTCTAGCGTGCCGCGCAATACCGAAAGCGGCGTTCGCAGCTCATGAGACGCATCTGACGTAAATTGTTTTTCACGGTTCAAGGACGCTTCTAGACGCTCCAAAAGCTCGTTGATCGAGCGGGTGAGCTGTCCGATTTCATCATTTGGCTCAACGAGTGGAACCCGCTCATTGAGATTGCTTTGGGTGATTCGGTTCGTCTTGCTGATGATCTGGCGGATAGGCTCGATGCTTTTTCCCGCGAGGTATCGCATGGTCAAAAAGAGCGAAAGCAACACCCCTGGATACAGAATGAGCAAGACATTCCTAAGGTTATCGAGCAGTTCCCTCGAATCTTCAAAGGACTTCGCCAACAGCAGGTAGCCCTCATGCTTTCCCGCATTGACCAGGGGGATCTGCATCTGCCGAACCTCGCTGGCTCCAATTCTAAGCGTCCAAGCTTCTTTTCTGGCAGACTTTTCTGGTGAAAAACTAAGGTGATTTGTACGAAGGTTAGGGGATCGGTCCATGGAGTTCCCCTCCAAGTCAACGATCTCGATAAAGATGGGATTAAGCTGGATCTGGCTGTGTTCCATTTCCTGCCATTCATCCTTGTGCAGGAAGCGAATTTCTCCGTTTACCAAAAAAATCTGGTTTCGGTGCTTGTCGGTTTCCAAGCCAAGTTCCCGGTCTATGCTGTTGACCACAGTGACATTGGCTACCAAGTAGATGATCCCAAACACCGCCAAGATGATCAGGGAAGTAACCAGAGTCAGCCGCCCGGCAATGCGCTCCTTGTAAGCCAATTTCATGTGGTCGAGATTTGCTTTTTCTTGCCACATGGAATCTCGCATGATTCGCTATCACCCCTTAGGATCAGTTTAGATCTGCTCGATTTCATAATTCCTTCGCCATATAGCCCACTCCCCGAATCGTCTGGATGTAATCTTCCTCCTTCTTCAGCTGTAGTTTTTTGCGGAGAGAGTTGATAAAGACATCAATCACGCCGGTGTTGTAGTCGAAGTGGATATCCCACACGCTCTCGATAATCCGGGTTCGACGGCAAACTTTGTTCTTGTTCCGCACTAGATATTCCAGCAGCGCAAACTCCTTTTGCGTAAGAGAAATCTCCTCTTCCTCCCTCAGCACCACATGCCTGTCGGGAAAAATACTGATAGGCCCCAAGGTAAGCTTCTCCTCGATCCCCTCTTTTCCCCTGAGTTGTACCCGGATTCTCACCAAAAGCTCCTCGAAATGGAAAGGCTTTTTGATGTAATCATTTGCTCCAGACTGAAGCCCGAAAACCGTCTCATCAAGCGTATCCTTTGCGGTCAAAAAAATAATGGGAGTCTGCGGAAAGTCCCGACGAAACTGTCGTGTCAGCTCTATCCCGCTTATTCCAGGAAGCATCCAATCCAATAGCAGTAGGTCGTAATTTCCCGAAAGTGCCAGATTCAGCCCATCCTTTCCATTGTCTGCAACATCGACTGCAAAGGATTCTTCCTCCAAGCCTTGCTTGAGAAAATTGGAAATTCCGGACTCATCTTCTACTACCAGGATTCGCATCAGGATGGACTAAAGCCACAAAATTTAAAAATTAGATCGGATAACTGGGATCTGCTTCCTTAAGATTCACTTAACTTTTCACTTCATGGTCGCGCTCACGACTCCCACCATACTGTCAGCGGTGCCGTAGTACAGCAGCCACTTTCCCCGAAAATAAACCAAGCCTTCTAGAAAGGTGGTTCCCTCGGGATATTGTCCAGACTTCTCAAACGGCAATTCCGGCTGGATAAAAGGCTCCTCTGCGCGATCAAGAAGTTTCCAAGGTTCATTCACATCAAAAAGTGCTTGCCCACCGGTGTAAACACGGTTTCCAAGGTCTTTTACTCCGACCTGTTGGGAGTTCCCAGCATTGTAGAGCACAACAATTCCTTCTTTGGTCAGCACAGGCGGAGGTCCGGCCTCGACTAGCCAGGAATCAAAAAAGCCGGGACGCGGACTAAGCACTGCCACGCGGTTTCCCTCATGGTTTTCGACCGGAACCCAATTCACCAAATCAACCGAAGTCGCCAACCAAATATGGGGGACTCCATAGTACATCCAGTACTTCCCCTCGATTTTCGCCGCCATCAGCTTACCATCTTTCAATTCAGTCACGATAGCCCCGGACTTGGACTCGACATTGTGGTACTTGCCCTCTTTCCAGTTTTTGAAAATCGGCCCATGCTTTTGCCAGGTTCTCAAGTCTCTTGACGTAGCTACAGCTAAGCGGGGCACTTCCCTATTCCATTGGGTATAGGTCAATACATAAAGCCCTTCCTCCGTCTCGACAATCCTGGGGTCCTCCGTACCGCCTGTCCATTCAAACTCTTTTTGGGAATCTGGGCCCGGAAAGAATATCGGAGCTTTTCCCCTTGAAAATGAAAAACCGTCTGCTGAAGTCGCCAAACCCAAGCGCGAAGTATGGCCGCCAATTTCCCTTTCCCCCAACTTCTCTTCCGCCCGATAGATTACCTGCACCTCGCCGTTGCGGACGATCGCGGCAGGATTGAAAGTAGCCATGGACTCCCATCGGACGGTTTTGCCGCTCATGGGATCCAAAAACTCGGAATCCGGAAGTGGAGAAATAATTGGCTGGGCATTTTCGGGTCGCTCAAACGGTCCAAGCATCCAAGCTTTGCTCTGTGCGGATGCAGACCATGACAAAGCCAAAACCAGCCCTGCAGCCAAAAATAGATTCAGATTTGCTCTCATAGCCTGTAAAATACAGCTAAGCGATCATTCATTCATGGAAAAATGAAAAAAGCGGGCGAAGCACCCGCTTTTGATAAAAATCAGGCCATCTCGACCTGGGTATTTTTGGACTGTTTGGGTCTAGTTGTTTTTTTCTTTTTCTGCTTGTTCCACCAGATCAGCGTTCCGGTGATCGGAAGTGAGGTCGCGATCAGACAAGCTACAAACCAAAGAAACTTGGTAAACTGGCCAAAGATTTCGCCGGTATGAAGTGATTTGACAGAGCGGCCAATTTGCTGGCGGACCGAAAGATCCGAAAACAGTTTAGCTTCTTTCACTTCCAAGCTGGCGGGATCCAAAGTCAGTTGGTCCGATCCAGCTTTTGCGAAAAATCCGGTTCGGGACTTGCTGACGGAGATATCACCCTTGGGTTTGCTGGGCAGAGAAATTCTCAGGTTTCCCTCATAGGCAAGGGTGGCATTGCTTGCTGCGACAATTTCCTCAAAGGAAGCTGGCGCTTTTTCTTCCACTACTTCCTCAGACTTTTTCTCGTCACCTCCTCGTGCCTCAGGTTTTGCTCCACCATTAGCAGACTGGGCCTGATAGATATCCCAAGTCTTTTGCCAGCCGGTGCGATACCATTCGTAGGACCAGAATGGCCCGGTGACCGCCATCAGGAAGAGTATGATCAGGGAGTAAAACGCCAGCGTGTTGTGAAGGTCATGGTTGACGCGCTTCCAATTGGCCGACCACTTGATCTTTAGGCCTTGCTTCCAGTTTTTCAACTTTTGTGGAAACCAGATGAACATCCCGGTAAAGACTCCAAGCAGGAAAAGCAAGGTGGCTACTCCGTTGATGAAGCGTCCCAAGTCCCGGTTGCCCATGGACTCTAGCATAGGCTCCTCTATCCTGTCGAGCAGCAACCAGCGGTGGAGCGAAAACATATAGCCCATAAACTCTTCGGCAGAGGTTTTTTCGCTATTGTCTGCGAGTATTTCTGCGGTGTAGGGATTCACGTAGTAGGTCGTCGGACGCTCTTCGCCTTCCTTTTTCACCTGAAACTGCACAGTTCTGTTTTCACCCCCGTACACATTTGCCCCAACGACCTCTCCCGACAATGTGGCTTCCACCTCACTTCTCAGCCCATCCAAGGTCATCTTTTGACCCGACGCTTCTACGAAATAGCGTTCTGAGTCTGCAAATTCCCGTATTTCAGTATTGTAAACATAAATGGTTCCACTGAGGCAGACGGCGATTACGATTAGTCCACAAGTCAGGCCTGCATAGAGGTGAATGTCAACAAGAAACTTCCGGATGGATTTCCACATAACGTGCTAATTGTTAATTGGAACAAATCTAAAGAAGTGTTTTTATTTATTTAGATTCGATCTAATAAAAAATTCGATTCCTGTTGAAAATCAGTGAAAACCGAGCCTGGCACCTTTCAAATCCAAGCCTGAATTAGACCGGAGCTGAAATGGACAACCCATATGCAAAGACAGTCTCTAAGAATGACAGTTTGACTTCTGGCACATTTGATCCCTTTTGGTAACTTATCGCCAAAATCGCCCCATGAAAATCTCCCAATCTATCCTTCTGCTCACGCTACTCAGTTTGATTTTTGCCTGCGGACAAAAGAGTTCCGCCCCGGATGCCCGATTGAACCAGCCAGAAGAGTTTAAAAAACTCCTGGATGCCCATGGAAATTGGGAAAAATGGATTGACGGCCGAGCGTTTTCATTTGCGATGGTTCATGAGACCAACCTTGCCTGGGAGAACCACTACATTGATCTGGTCTCGCGCAAGGTCCGAATTGACGCGGATACTTGGCAGATTGGAAACGATGGAGAAAAAGTATGGATCAGTCCCAATCGACAGGCTTTTCAGGGAAGTTCGGTGAGGTTTTACCACAACCTGTACTTCTACTTTTTCTCTATCCCCTACATCTTTACCGATCCGGGTGTAAAAGTGGAAAAAACGGAAAACAAGCTGGTCAATGGGCAGTCTTATGAAGCTTTCCAGGTGAGTTTTGCAGAAAACGTCGGCGACAGTCCAAAGGACACTTATTTTATGCTGGTCGACCCCGAGACCGGCAGGCTGGCATGGCTGCTTTACACGGTTACCTTTTTTGACAAAGCCAATACCAAAACAAACGCTCTAAAATACGAGGACTACAGGGATGCGGGCGGTTTGGTATTCCCTAGGGTCTTGACCGGCTACCAGTACGAAAACGACTCCACCAAGCGCATCAGTTATCAGGTGAGTTTCTCCGACGTCATCTTGGTGGATGAGCCTATGGAAGACGAGCTTTTCTCCATGCCAGAAAAGAATGCGGTAGTAGCCAACTAAGACGCTACTTTCCCTGATGGAGCAATTTCATCTCCACATGGGTCTTCAGCGCAGAGTCGGAGTCACCCAGAAAAGTACCCTGCACAGGCATCGCGCGTGCCGGATCAGGGTGTGACGCAAGCGGTATATAGCGATGGTCGGTAAACAAACCCACACTTGGGTCCATTCCTACCCAGCCCGCACCTGGCAGAAACACTTCTAGCCAGGCGTGGAGCTCATGGCCCTCAGCCAAATCCGGATTGAAGGCGTAGCCGCTGACGAAGCGAGTGGCAAGGCCCAATCCCCTGAGCATCTCCATCTGCATCACCGCGAGATCCCGGCAAGAACCCCGCTCCTGCGAAAAAGTATAGTCCGATGCCCAAATGTTTTGCTCGATACGGTGGATATGCTTCCAGCCTTCACTGATCGTTTTCGTGACATTGACCAAAAAATCTACGAGACCCTCAGACCGGTGTTTAATTTTCAAGAGAAACTCGTCGAATGGGCCAGTTCTCTTGTCGGAGATAAAAGGGATCAAAAAGGCCGTCTTTTCCTCGTAGTCAAACTGGAAGTCGGCATGGTTCCATCCCCTTTCTTCAAATTCCCTATCGAGGATAAACCCAAAAGGATTAAAATTCTGAAGCTTGAATATCCAGTCCCCACTGATGTGCAGGGAAGCTGTTTGCCCCGTAAACCAGCATTGCTTATACCAGTTGCCCGCCAAATCTTGGCGGAAATTGTCTCCATCGGGCTGAGGACAAACTTGAAACTTTTGAAATTCTATCCTGAAATATGGACGATATTGTGGGATCAGGTACAACTTATGGATTCCGAGGAACACCTCAGAGTTATACTCATATCGCGACTGATGACTAACCTGAATCAGCATTTAACAAAAAACCCAGTAAGCAAACCAATTTCCTTATAGTAACCGTGCGGGTCTTCTTTCAGATTACTGGTGAGTGAAGCCCCTATTTTGCCATGGCAAGAAACGTACGACGTCTCCACCTGTCGCAAAGACTTCTTTTTGACGGGTGGATTTCGCCTTCTCTGATCCGATTTACTTGCTTCGGCAGACACTATCATTGGACATGGGAGCGCCAAAGCTGGATTTTTAAAGTCGGACTTGCAAGAGGAGTTCATGACTGGGATTGTGACTGGGAAGCGGGTTCGAAAACAAAGACCTCCTTTGCCCGAAAATAATTGATATCTATCTGGTCGGAAATATGGTTAATTTTTATCTGAATTGTATCGAGGTATTCATGGAGGCCGACAGAAATAATATCATCGATCTCCGAATACTCCAAACGAGAACGCATTTCCCCAATTGCCTTTTCGGCGGAGTTTTTGAATCCATCTGAGGTATTGCCGGAGATGCAGTGGAGGCATCGCTCAGCTTCCTTGAGACAATAGAAGATGGATCTCGGAAAGTACTTGTTAAGCAGCATAAACTCCACCACCCCCGACGGGTCGATATTGCCGTAAAGGCGGCGATAGGTATTGAATCCTGTGACTGATTTAAGCAACGCCATCCAATGGAGGAAATCCAGGGGCGAGCCCACTTCATAGGTCGAGGGAAGAAGGATGTGGTATTTCACGTCCAAAATCCTGGACGTTTTGTCCGCGCGCTCCAGTAACTGACCTAACTGTCGAAAATACCAGCCCTCTGTCCTCGCTACCGTGGAGTCAGCAAGCCCATAGAGAAGGAGAATTTGATTTTTCACATTTTCAAAAAACGCTCTGGGGTCTTCCTTCTTCCAGACTTTCTTATCAAATCCTTCCTTCAGCATGTAGTAAAGTTCATTGACTTTCTCCCAGGTCTCCTTACTGAGATTTTCGCGGATTATCCTGGCGTTTTCACGCGCTTTGGTTACCGAGCAAAGCATGGAATTTGGGTTGTCCGGATCGAAGGTCAAAAAGTACATCACTTGGTGCCTTTCAAAGCCTTCATTCTTCTTTTGATAGAGATCCCAGTCTCCCGTGGCAGCCACCAATGGGGCCCATTGCTCCTTCATGTCCATGGGGAGATCCTGCATCAGGTTGAAATTGACATCAATGAACCTGGCATAATTCTCCGCTCTTTCCAAATATCTTCCCAGCCAATAGATGTGGCTTGCTACTCTGCTCAGCATAGTGTTTCAGTTTAATTGTACAGAACCCAAGTATCTTTACTTCCACCTCCCTGGGAGCTATTTACCACCAGCGAACCTTTTTTCAGGGCAACCCTAGTCAATGCGCCGGGAATCACTTCGATTTCTTTGCCATAGAGAATGTACGGTCTCAAATCCACATGCCGTCCGACTATCCCTTCGTCAGTGAGGCAGGGAACGGTGGACAGTGACAAGGTAGGCTGCGCGATATAGTTTTCGGGCTTACTCTTGATCAGTTGACGAAACTTATCATGGTCTTCCTTGCCGGACTTGGGCCCGATCAGCATGCCATAGCCTCCAGCGGCGTTGGTTTCTTTCACCACCAACTCGTCAATATTGTCCAACACATACTTTCTATCCTCATCTTCCCGGCAGAGATAAGTTGGCACGTTGTTTAATATCGGATCTTCATCGAGATAGTATTTGATGATCCTGGGCACATAGGCATACACGGCTTTGTCGTCGGCAACTCCGGTACCTGGAGCGTTGGCGAGGGCCACATTGTCGGCTTTGTACGCATCAAATATCCCGGCTACGCCCAACATAGATTCTGGGTTGAAAGTCAGCGGATCCAAAAAGGAATCGTCAATCCTGCGGTAGATCACATCGATCTGCTGCAGCCCCTTTGTCGTCTGCATGTACGCTTTCTTGTTTCTAACGATGAGATCCACGCCATTGACCAACTCCACCCCCATCTGCAGCGCAAGATAGGAATGCTCAAAGTAGGCCGAATTGTAGATTCCCGGGGTCAACACTCCCACTACCGGCTTGGGCTTGTTTGACAGGTATTGCAGCATCCGCAAAAGCTTGGTTGGATAGTCGGATACGGGCATCACTCCCTCGTCGTTGAAAAGCTGGGGATAGGCGCGCTTGATGATTTCCCTGCTTTCCAGCATATAACTGACCCCCGATGGGCAGCGAAGATTATCCTCCAGGATGTAGTACTCTCCGTTTTTGTCTCGGACAAGGTCTGTACCAGTGATATGGCACCAGATTCCCTTGGGAGGAGTGAGTCCAATACAGGGCTTCAGGTAGTCCTTGGAACCGAGGATCAAGTCGGAGGGCACGATTTTATCCTTGAGGATCTTCTGCTCATTATAGATGTCCTGCAGAAAAAGATTGAGCGCATAGATCCTTTGCTTCAGTCCACTTTCGAGTTTCTTCCACTCAGAATTGGGGATAATCCTCGGAATGATGTCCAAGTGAAGGATTTTTTCCAATCCCTGGTTATCATGGTAGACGTTGAAGGTCATACCCATGGATTTCTGGGTTTTGTTTGCCGAAAACTGGAGCTGGTTCATCTTCTTCGACGAAGCCTTACTTAGATAGTTATGAAATTCCCGATAGTGGTTCCTGACGCTTCCTTCAGGGGTGAACATTTCATCATAGTGTTCGTTGCTGGCGTATCCTTCGGTTTTCATAGGTTGAAAATTGAATTGTACAGTAAGATAAAAAAGAAACGCCAAAATCAAATATTTTCAAAAAAAACTCACTTTTCTACGCGATTTTCAACCTGAAAAATATATTGAGTGATTTTTTCATAAAAAATCAGCCAAAAACTACCCCAAAATGCAATTTATCATTCTATCCCGAGTGCATTTCGCACGAGGGATTCTTCAGAGCCCGAATTGATCATCACCATGAGCTTGTCGCCGGATTTGAGCTCCGTTGCTCCATTGGGAGTGATGAACTTGTTGTTTCTGTTGACCAAGACGATCAGGGAAGTCTTGGGGAAATTCAGTTCCAGAATCTGTTTGCCATGCACTGGAGATTCCTGCGGTAGGACGACCTCGACAAGCGCATTTTTAAAATCGTCCGAAAGCTCCAAATCAAGCAGGCTTTTTCTTTTCAGCCCCTCAGGAACCGCGAGATGGAGCCACTTTGCAACTTTCGCGAGCGTAGTAGCCTGTAGGGCAACTGAAGCTATGACAATAAAAAACACAATGTTGAAAATCAGGTTACTTTGGTCCACCCCCGCGATCAGCGGGAATGTGGCAAAGACGATCGGTACCGCTCCCCTTAGCCCCACCCAGCTCACAAAGAGCTTTTCCCGGTTTTTGTATTTGAAAAAGGAGAGTGAGGCCCAAACTCCCAAAGGCCTGGCGACCAGAATCAAAAACATGGCGATCACAAAACCCACTCCGATCACAGGCCAGACTTGCGTAGGATACACCAATAGCCCCAAGGTCAAGAACATCACAATCTGCATCAGCCAGGCAATCCCATCAAAAAATCGAATAAGGCTTTTGTGGTGGAGCATACGGCTTTGGTTCATCGTGATGGCGCTCAGATAAACCGCCAAAAAGCCGTTACCCCCGATCAGATCGGTGAGGGAATAGACCGAAACCACCAATCCCAACATCAACACAGGATAGAGTCCTTCGTACTCCAAGTGGATTTTGTTGATCAGAAAGACTATCCCTTTTCCCAACAAGAAGCCCGCAGCTGCACCGAATACCATCTGTTTCAAAAACATGGGTACTAGATCCACTGGAGTAAATCCCTCCAGACTCAGCCAGGAGGTCATCCCAATGGTAAGGAAAAAGGCCATGGGATCGTTGCTTCCGGATTCAAATTCCAGCAAGGGCCTAAGGTTCCCCTTCAGCCCTATGCTCTTGCTTCTCAGAATTGAAAAAACTGCAGCTGCATCCGTAGATGACACGATGGCGCCCAACAGCAAGCCTTCTTTCCAAGACAAATCCGCCACCCAACTCGCAAACAATCCAACAGAGACAGCAGTCAGCAAAACACCAAGGGTGGAGAGTACCAATCCGGGTTTCAACACCGGTTTGATGGATTCCCATTTGGTATCCAGCCCACCAGAAAACAAGATATAGGTGAGCGACACAATTCCCAGAAATTGGGTCATCCCAGGGTCGTCAAAAGCAATATTCCCTATACCATCTGTCCCAGCCAGCATCCCTACGCCAAGAAAGAGCAACAGGACTGGAATCCCTGCCCTGCCGGCGGTTTTGCTGGCCAAAATGCTGAAGATCAAGAGCAGTGAGCCTACTAGAAGGACGTTTTCAATGGTGATTTGCACAAAAAGATCAGGGTTAATTCAGTCTACGAAGAAAAGTAGATTGTGAAAAGTTAAAAAATTCAGGGAGAAATTGGTTCCGAAAGGCGACTCCCTCAGCCCAAAAACAACAAGACCTGTCTGGACACAAATCCCGACAGGTCTCTGTTTTATGCTTCTGAACTTGGTAGTCTTCGACTTCGCAACTCTCGTTGCTCAGGTGCCCAGACAGACAATTCCTCTAGGATATCGTAGAACCACTCGCCGATCCCTCATGCGGCACGAGGAGCTTCAGCTTGCCGTCCTTGTCTTCCGCCATCAGGATCATCCCTTCGGAGTCTATGCCCATCATCTTTCTAGGCGCCAAGTTGATCAGCATGGTCACCTGCTTTCCGATCAGGAAATCAGGCTCAAAATGCTCCGCTACACCGCTCAACACCGTTCGGTGACCCAAGCCAATATCGACTTTGAGTTTGAGCAGCTTTTTGGATTTAGGCATTTTTTCAGCTTCGAGGATGGTCACTATTCTCATATCCAACTTCGCAAAATCATCGTAGGCGATGAGCTCCTTCATCGGAGCTACTGGTGCGTTCGCGGCTTCATTCATTTTCTTTGCATCCAAAAGTTTTTGTACTTGTTTTTCCACGGTCTCATCTTCGATTTTCTCAAAGAGTAGGCCCATTTCTCCCAACGAACGGTTGGCTTTGATCAATTCTCCATTCCCGGCTTCCGTCCATTTTCCTGCTTCAATATCGAAGAGGTCAAACAGCTTCTTAGCCGTATGCGGCAAGAATGGCTCTGACACAATCGCTAAGTTGGCGGCGATGTTCAGCGCAATATTCAGGATGGTCTTGGTGCGAGGCTCGTCAGTCTTGATCTCTTTCCAAGGCTCGGTGTCCGCCAGGTATTTGTTGCCCAAGCGGGCCAAGTCCATCACCAAGCCAAGCGCCTCGCGGAATCGGTACCGCTCAATGGATGCGGCAATCCTTTCCGGAAACTCGGCCAATGCTGCCAACACTTCCTCGTCATAGCCTCTAAGCTCACCTCTTTCCGGCACGATGCCCTGAAAGTACTTCTGGGTCAGTACCACAGCCCTATTGACGAAGTTGCCGTAGATCGCGACCAGCTCGGAGTTGTTTCTGCCTTGGAAGTCTTTCCAAGTAAAATCATTGTCCTTGGTCTCGGGCGCATTGGCGGTCAAGACATAGCGCAGTACGTCCTGCTTGCCGGGAAAATCGTCCAAGTACTCATGTAGCCACACCGCCCAGTTGCGGGAGGTGGAGATCTTGTCTCCTTCCAAGTTCAGGAATTCATTGGCGGGAACGTTGTCCGGCAGCACATAGCCCCCGTGTGTTTTCAAAATTGCAGGGAAAATGATGCAGTGGAACACAATGTTATCCTTGCCAATGAAGTGTACCAGCTTCGTCTCCTCATCTTTCCAATAGGGTCGCCAGTCTATGCCTTTCTCGGCTGCCCATTCCTTGGTGGATGAGATGTAGCCAATCGGCGCATCAAACCATACATACAAAACCTTACCCTCGGCTCCTGCGACGGGCACGGGAATTCCCCAATCCAGATCTCGGGTCATGGAGCGCGCCTGCAGTCCGTCACCAGCCTCGAGCCAAGATCGGCATTGCCCTAGCACGTTGTTTTTCCAGTCATCAGCGTGTTCCTCCAGTATCCACTTTTTCAAGTAATTCTGATAACGGGCCAAGTCAAGGAACCAATGTTTGGTCTCTTTCAACACCGGGGTTCTCCCGCTAAGCTTGGATTTTGGATTGATCAGGTCGGTAGGGCTAAGGGAGGTGCCGCACTTTTCACACTGGTCGCCATAGGCGTTTTCGTTGCCACACTTCGGACAAGTGCCTTCAATGTATCGATCTGCCAAAAACTGCTTGGCTTCCTCATCGTAATACTGTTCTGTCGTCTGTTCCAGAAATTCTCCCTTTTCATATAAGTCTTTGAAAAAATCCTGAGCGGTCTCATGGTGGATTTTTGCAGACGTCCTGGAGTAGTGGTCAAAGCTGATTCCAAATGCATCAAAACTTCCCTTCATCATTTGATGGTAGTGATCGACGACTTCCTGCGGGGTTTTACCTTCTTTTTGGGCCTTGATTGTGATGGCCACGCCGTGCTCATCCGATCCGCAAATGTAGGCCACATCCCTTCCTTGGGATCTTAGGTAGCGGACGTAGATATCCGATGGCACATAGCAACCCGCCAGGTGTCCAATATGCAGGGGACCATTGGCATAGGGCAGCGCCGAAGTCACGGTATAGCGTTTGAAATTCTTATTGCTCATTTTTCTGGTAACTTCTTTTTTGCCGAAATGCGGATGTTTTGGAATTTGGGAAACACCGATTTCGGGATTTTAATTTCTATTATTGGATATCGAGTCAAGCGTCCGTCGTATAAATTCCGATTTGGAATTCCGGTAGCCTCCTCGATCGTTTCTGTACTTTATTGCAGCTTCCTTCTTCAAGTTTTCATACGCTCTTGCCTGTTGGGGATTGAATCGCAAAAAATCCCGAAAGGCCAGCTGGTTAACCATGAAATTGTCCGCTGGACACATGTGGATGTGAAAGATCTGCTCCTTTTCTCCTGAAAGATTGTAGCCCTTGCCAAACGACATATAAGCTTCGATATCCTCCATTGCGGGGACCAGGAAATAAGTGTAGCCCAAACCTTCCATCGCCTCGATTAGCTCTTCGTTGAAAAGCAAGGTTTTAGGAATTACAACCAGCAGATCGATATAAGGCTTTGCTTTGATACCGGGTATCGAAGTGCTTCCGACATGCTCGATAAGCTCAGGGGAGAACCTCTCAATCCCGGAAAGGATGAGCGCCTTTTCTTTTTCGAAAATATTCCCCCATTCCGGATTATGATCCTCCAGGTGGATGGGAAAGAGGCGATTCCAGTCATCCTTTTTCAGCTCGTACAAGGGATTGCTCATCTACTCTATCTGGTAAAAACCGAGGCCAAAGATAGGAAAATCAGCCAAAGCCCTGTCTAGGCATTCTGAAATTCGTTGCGCGCTTCTTCCGTCAAAATCCCATTGTAGATGATGCCAATCGCTTGTTCAAAGGCATCGGAGGGTCGCATTTTGGCTCCCTTTTGTATTGCCTCTGGAAACTGCCCCAAAAACTTCGGATCCCAAAGCGACTGTACAGCAGCGGCATAAAGCATCACCACGAGACTGACATTGATCCGCGGGTTGATCAGGCCTTGCTTGGTTCCCTCTTCGATGAGTTTTGCAAAGCGCAGGTGCGCGGATTCGTTGATATACTCTCTCAGATCTTGCCATACCTCCGGCGCATGCTCGCGAAGATCCTCGAAAAGCTCAGGATTGATCGGCGCCAGGTAGGTGGCCACGACACTGAGAAAGGAGCGGAGCTTCAGCGGAAAAGCCAAATAGCGGTTGTCAACAATCGCCTCAACCTTGGCGGTCATCTTGGTGCGCAAGAGTTCAAATGCCGCCGAGAGCAATTCCAATTTCCCCGGAAAGTGCTTGTAAAGGGTCTTTTTGCTCATCCCTATTTCCTGGGCGATGTCATCCATGGTGGTATGACGGTATCCCGTTTCCAGGAAGAGACGATAGGCCACTTCGAGAATCTTGCCTTCCGGACTGTTCTTTTTGCTCATACTCAAAAGAATTGAAGGGCAAAGATAAGAAGGCGAGTTCTTACTAGCCTACACCGAGTTCGCCAATCAATTCAAATGCATGGCGTGGTCGGCTGGCAAGTCTCCGCCAGACCATATTTTCTTTGCGGTCCAGTCGGTATCGGGGCTGGTCCAAAAAGGATCATCGTTTGGGAGACCAAGCGGGAGAAAGATTGCTGAGCAGAGGTACAGGCTACCCGTATTGATGTAGTAGTCAGCGAGCTTGGGCTGGTGGCCGGCAAGTCCCAAATTAAGCCATCCCGATTCTGTGAAGGTATTTGGCGCTCCCAGCGTGCGCTCGATCACTGCAGTGAGCGCTCCCCTTACCTGAGACGGATTCAGACTTTCCGGCAGTCTTCGGAGCAATGCCATGTTGGCCAGATGGTGAAAAGCTCCCCCGCGATAGACAATCGAGCGGCCGATGACGGGGAAGCTCCCGTCGGAATTGATGCTTCTCTCCTGAATTTCCGCATAGCGCGCCGTGATTTTCAACAGATCCTCTTCAATCCAATTGTAAGCTTTGTCCTTCTCTTTGACCGCATCGAAAATATCCACCAAATAGGGCTGTATCACATAGCTATTATAGAAATCCATGTTGAAGCTGTTGCCGTCAGAAAACATTCCATCTCCAGTGTACCACTGCCTGCCAAAAGTTTTGAAGCCATAATCCAAGCGAACTCGGTCATATTCGTAGCCATACTTGCAGAAAAAGGCCTCCACCATTCCTGTGAACAAGAGCCAGTTGGAATAAGACGGGATGGTTTTCCTTGATTTCAGGAGTGCATCTACGACCTGCTGCTGGACTTTCGGGGAGAGATTTTCCCAGATCCAAGGACTTCGAATCAGTCCCTGCGCAAAAAAGGATGCATCCACCAATGGCTGAAAGCCATCCCAGACCATGTAATCCTTACTTTCGGGATTGACGGCATTTTTTATAGCCTTCAAGGTCCATTCCCTGTATTGGGCTCTCATCTTTTGCTCGCGCTCCGAACCTCCCTCTCCATTGAGCCAAGGAGCGATGCCGCAGAGTGTGCGGCCAAAAGCTTCCAAATAGGCGACTTTGGTGCGAGTCTTTTTATCGTCGATCGTAGGGGCCAAGGCTATCGGCATCACTTCCTTGAGCCTGTCCTCCGCGAGATTGGATATAACGGGACCGGCCACGCGATCGAGATAATCCAGCCATAGTTCGCGCGTCGAAGATCCGGGCTGCGCGGACAGCGATACGCTCTGGAGAAAGCAAAGCAGAACAAAAAGAAAAACAAACCAGCGATTGGAAACTATCAACTTAATCATATCGACTTAACTATTCAAGATTTGGACGAAAATCACACATGTAGTGCAATTGACCTAATATTTTTCAAAAAATCGGTGCATTCAAAATAGGGCTGTAGGCGATCCCATTTTTTTTGCAATCTGTTTCAGGTCAATTTTCGATTTTTTTGACCATTCAATTTTCGGTTTTCCCTTTCCTTGTAATTTTAGCAATTCATTTTTAGCCCAAATCCATGACCCACGCCGAAGCTGCCAGCCGCATTGCCAAACTCTCCGAGCAGATCAATCGCTACAATCATCTATACTACCAGGAAAGCAAAAGCGAGATCTCCGACTTCGAATTTGACCAGTTGCTTGAGGAATTGGTACGCCTGGAAACCGAGTTTCCTGATTTGCTTCAATCAGACAGCCCCAGCCAGCGCGTGGGAGGTGCGATTACCAAGGAGTTTCAAACCGTAGAGCACCAATACCGCATGCTTTCCCTAGGCAACACCTATTCCAAGGAGGAATTGCTTGCCTTTGACGAACGGGTGGCCAAAGGCTTGGGTCACGCTGCCTACGAATACTTCTGCGAGATGAAGTTTGACGGGGTCGCGATTTCATTGGTCTATGAGAATGGTCAGCTTGTCCGCGCCGTCACTCGCGGCGATGGCACTCGGGGAGACGACGTCACCGCCAACGTACGCACGATCCGGAATATTCCCCTCCGCATCCATGGAGCCAATGTCCCAGAGAGGTTTGAAGTACGAGGGGAGATTTTTCTGCCGCTGAGGGAATTCCTTAAAATCAACGCTGAGCGGGAGGAAAAAGGCGAGGCACTACTTGCAAATCCTCGAAATGCCGCTTCAGGAACGCTCAAGCTCCAGGATAGCGCCGTTGTAGCCAAGCGTCGCTTAAACTGCTATTTCTATCAGCTTTTGGGAGACAACATAGGGGTGGGCAAGCACGACGAAGCGATTCGGTTGATTGAAAGCTGGGGCTTCAACGTCTCTCCAACTTACTTAAAAGCCGGAAAAATAGAGGAAGTGTTGGCGTACATAGAAGAGTGGCGGGAAAAGCGCTTCTCCCTCCCACTCGACACGGACGGTGTCGTGTTGAAAATCAACGACTATGACCAGCGGGAGGAACTCGGCTTTACGGCCAAGACCCCGCGCTGGGCTATCGCTTATAAGTACAAAGCCGAGAGTGCGGAAACGCAGCTACTTTCCATCACCTACCAGGTCGGACGGACCGGAGCCATCACTCCTGTAGCCAATCTATCGCCAGTCAGCCTCGCGGGCACTACGGTGAAGCGTGCCTCGCTCCACAACGCAAACGAAATCGAACGACTGGACATTCACGAGAACGATTTTGTGTTTGTGGAAAAAGGAGGAGAAATCATCCCCAAAATTACCGCGGTCAACCCAGCACGCAGGGAAGCCGGCGCCGCACCAGTCCGATACATCGATACTTGCCCAGAATGTGGAACCGCCTTGATTCGCAAAGAAGGCGAAGCCAAGCATTATTGCCCCAATGCAGCAAGCTGCCCGCCCCAAGTATTGGGACGAATCGAGCACTTTGTGAGCAAACGGGCCATGGACATAGACTCCCTCGGCACCGAACGGATCAGGGCGCTGATCGATCAGGGATTCATTAGCAGCTACGCTGACATCTATGAGCTGGACGGCCGTCAAAGTGAGTTGTTGGGCTTGGAGATGAGCCAGGATCAGTACGAACGCGAGACTACTGGCACGCTCTATATTTCCCTCCAAAAGGCGCTTTTCGCGCTCACCGAAGGAATCTCTTCCAAGCAGATCCAAGATTTTCTGGAAGAAAAAGCAGAGCTTCCAGTCTTCGATACGCTGAGGGCATTTCAGGAACAGACCCGGATCTGGAAAAAGAAAGTCCCTGCCAATACTGGGATGGTAGAGCGACTGATCAGGCAACTCAAAGACCATCCGGAACTGCCCAAAATGGAGGACTTTGTGCCTGTAGCCTTGGTATTGGAGATTTTTTTGGGGAGAAGGGCCGAGTTCGAGCAGATCTTGGAAGCCAGTAAAAAACACGGAACGGTCCATATGATCTTGCTGGAACTGGATCTGGACCTGCCCGATGAATTGAGCGAACGGATTAAAAAACTGAAGTCCAATACCTTTCAGGAAGGCGTGATTTCCAATATGATCGCCGGAATCAACGCTTCCAAACTGCAACCCTTTGAAAAGGTACTTTTTGCGATAGGCATCCGAAATATCGGCGAAAACACCGCCCAGCTACTGGCCAGGCATTTCGGGAATATAGATCAGCTTCGAGAGGCAAGCACAGATCAACTATTGGAAATCAATGGAGTAGGCGAAACACTGGTCCACAGCATTAGGGAGTTTTTCGCCCAAACAGAAAATCTGGATCACATCGCGCGTCTTCGGGCTGCGGGACTGAATTTTGAAGTCGAACAAAAGGAATCCACCCAACGGGGAACAGCATTGGCAGGAAAACGGATTCTGGCCTCTGGCAAACTGCAGAATTTCAAGCGGGACGAGATAGTGGACTTTGTACAGGCTCACGGAGGACAGTACATCTCTTCGGTAGCCAAAAATCTGGACTTTATCATCGAAGGGGAAGACATGGGGCCAAGTAAAAAGGAAAAAGCCCTAAAACTCGGTGTTCCTTTGATTTCTGAGGAGGAATTTATGAAGCTCGTCGGTGCAGCGCCAGCTAGCTAAGGCGAGCTTAGTTCAGTCTCCATTGCTCGGTTCGCACTAATTCACTACAAAGAGCAAACGATTGCTCGGCAGCGCTATTCTCTATCCTCGTTCTCATCGAGGTTTCGAATAAAATCACCCTCTTTTGAGCGATGTAGGGCATTCCTCTTATCTTAGCAGGCTATTTATCAGCCGGAGAACAACGTTTTTTCGTTGCTTCCCGATTCCTCAAATCCTATGAAAAGTCTGTTTTCCAGCTTGTTATTCAAAGTTTTCATCGCCATCGTCCTGGGTATCGTTTTCGGCCTTTATATGCCAGAATGGTTTAATCGCATTTTTGCGACGTTCAATTCTTTTTTTGGACAATTCCTGGGCTTTGCCATCCCGCTTATCATCCTTGGACTGATCATGCCTGCAATCTCAGACTTAGGAAAAGAAGCCGGTAAACTACTGCTGCTCACCGCGGCAATCGCCTACGGATCCACGCTCTTTTCCGGCTTTATGACCTTCTTCGCAGCGTCGAACATCTTCCCGACGCTGCTGGAATCACACGTCAACTCCGCCAGGGAGGTGGCCGAAAACACAAAGGAACTCAGTCCCTACTTTTCGATTGCCATCCCTCCCTTGCTCGATGTGATGTCAGCCTTGGTGTTGGCATTTATGATAGGTTTGGGATTATCCTTCCAAGAAAAATCCACGCTCAAATCAGCCGTAAAAGACTTTCAGACCATCATCATGCAGGTCATCGAAAACGTGATCGTGCCTCTCCTACCCCTATTTATCCTTGGCATCTTTGCCAGCATGGCCTACAGCGGACAAGTTTTTGAGATTCTTTCCGTCTTCCTGAACATCATCGGGGTGATTTTTGCCCTGCATATCCTACTCCTGCTCCTGCAATATTTCATCGCCGGAACCATCGTACAGCGGAACCCATTTCGTCTCTTAGCCAACATGATGCCGGCCTATTTCACGGCTTTGGGCACCCAGTCTTCTGCCGCCACCATTCCCGTCACGCTGGTGCAAGCTGAGAAAAACGGAGTTCCCGAGAAAGTCGCGGGCTTTGTGATCCCCCTTTGTGCCACGATACACCTAGCCGGAAGTATCATGAAAATCACCGCCTGCGCGATGGCCCTGATGATCCTGGAGGGACAGCCCTTTGACTTCACGATGTTTGCGGGCTTTATTTTCATGCTGGGGATTGCCATGGTCGCTGCACCTGGCGTACCGGGCGGGGCAATCATGGCCGCTATCGGTATCCTGCAGGCCATGCTCGGCTTCAATGAGGAGATGATTGGCCTAATGGTCGCACTCTATATCGCGATGGACAGCTTCGGCACCGCGTGTAACGTGACAGGTGACGGCGCAATCGCATTGGTGGTCAACAAGATCTCGGGGAAGGAGTAGGCAGTCTTCAGTGGACAGTGGCTCTACCTATTGCTAACCGCCTGCTAGTCTCCGGCCGGATCCGAGCGAAATACTTCTGACAGCACCGCGTAAAGTTCGGGGTGCTTTTCCTTGAACAGCCTGGGCCTTTCGAAAAAATACTCCCCTGTCACCGCCAGAAACTCCTGGGGATTGGTAGCTCCATAGATATTGATGTCGCTCTTGCCTTCCAGCATTTTCTCCGTGTTTTTCTTGATCAGATTGATCCATGGCAGAATAGCCTGATGCTTCATGAAGATAGCCGGCACGCCGTCCACTTCCCCGTCTTCCTTGTCAAAAAGATGGATGAATTCGTGTATGCCCACATTGTGCTTGTCGCTTTGGTTTTCGAAGCCCAACCAAAGCGCAGGTTTGGAAAAAATCACCAGATTACTCATCATCCCTCCGCTCCCAGCCATTCCGGCGATATTCCTTTCACCTTCAGAAAAATTGAACTCCTCAGTGAAAAGATCTGGATAGAGCAAGACTTCTACCAGCGTCTTGTACTCCCACTCGGGAAAACGGAAAATCGGAATCACCGCACTACTCGCCACCAAAAGCCTGTCCTCTTCGGATACCTCTGTTTTGACACCAGTGATGCGGATACGGCCCAAAAACCGCACGACTTTCCTTTCAAATTCTCGCTTCTCTCCTTCTTCCAATTCTTGGTAGAAGCGGACTTTGCCAGCAAGGAAAGTTTGCCAACGCCTCGGAAAGGTTTCGGGCATTGCCAAGCCGCTTTTTCTGGGTTTGAAAAAAGCCCATGCCAGAAGCGCAAGCAAAGCCGTGGCGAAGAGAAGGGTGAAAATGATCATCTGCTTTCTTGGTGGAGTTTCGGCTGGAAAATCCCTGATTTTCCTCTAAATTATAGCAAAATCCCAAGTTAATTTTGAAGCCAAACCTCCATCAAGCGGTTCCTTTTTTCATCGTCGGATCCATGGAAAAGTCCTTGAACTGCTGCGTAAAGGGCTTGGCCTTCGAGCTGAAAAACAAATGGGAACCAAAAGGAACCATCGAGTGGTGCTGGCTGGAGCGGGACGGAGTAGCCCTCATGCTCCAGGAAAATCGGGAGGACTTTCCCCCCAAAGAAACACCCGGGATTGGCTTTTCACTCTATGTGATCTGCGAAAACGCGTTGCAACTCTACCAAGAATTCGGGCAGCGAGGCCTCCTGCCGGACGAACCCTTCGTAGGTAACGGCATGTGGGTGGTCGCCATCAAGGATCCGGATGGATTTAGGCTGGCCTTTGAGAGCCTGACCGAAACCCAAGAGGGAACCCGCTATTCGGAATGGCTTCACTCCCAAAAACCTGACTAATCCAAGCCTGGATTTGTCTTAATGTATTTCTAATGAAACAAATCGAAACCAACATCATCATCCATGCCACGCCAGACCACATCTGGAGCGTTTTAGCCGACTTCGAAAACTACCCCGCTTGGAATCCATTTATTCCCTCAATCAGCGGAGGTAAGACTATAGGACAAATACTCGAAGTAAGAATCCAGCCTCCCGGAGGCAGTGGAATGACCTTTCGGCCCAAGCTGCTCAGGTTTGATCCCAGGAAGGAATTCCGCTGGAAGGGACAACTGTTTTTTTCTGGGATCTTTGACGGGGAGCATTATTTCACCTTGGAGGAAAAAGGTGAAAACAAGACGCTCTTAACGCATGGCGAACTGTTTTCCGGCCTTTTGGTCGGTCTGCTTGGTGGGATGCTGGCCAAGACCGAGGCGGGCTTTCGCCTGATGAATGAGGCGCTGAAAGCTAAATGCGAAAAACCATCTTTGTAAGCTACTCCACCCATGAATATCGGCCGACTTTGCCTCTGTATTTTCCTTCCCATTGCCTGTCAGCCAAACATGAAGAGTCCGCCCCGCCTCTTCGATGTCCATATCCATGGCATGCAAGATCAGAGCACGCATATCGACATGCTGAATGATGGGGGAGTCTACAAGGCCGCAATAAGCTCCTCTTGGGACTTGCAGGAAAAGTACCGGGATCGGCAATCTCCGGAACTGCTCTTTGGCCTGATGTTCCCCTGCCCTGTCGGCAATGTTCCCTACAGCTTGCAGCCTTGTTTTGTGGATGGGAATGAGTGGCCAAATATGGAATGGGTGGAAGAGCAGATCAAATCCGGGAAGATTGATTTCCTCGGCGAGCTGCTGAACCAATACTACGGCATTACTCCCGGTGACTCGGCGATGTTCTCCTACTACCGCTTGGCTGAGAAATACAATTTACCGGTCGGTATCCACACTGGCGGTGCTGGGCCCGACCACGGCAGTCCTAATTTCAAATGGGAACTGGGAGATCCTTTGCTTCTCAAACCCGTCCTAGTGGCTTTCCCTGCAATGCGGCTTTGGATCATGCACAGCGGAGATCAATATTACAGCCAGACGATCGAGATCATGCAGGAGTTTCCACGGGTCTATGCAGACATCTCGGTCATCGCCAATCCCGACATTGTGGACAATGAACGCTTCCAAACCACGATGAAGGCACTTTACGATGCTGGCTTAGAGGATAGGCTGATGTTTGGGTCTGACAACGGCGACATCGTAAAGATGGTCGCGGCCATAGAAGATCTGGCCTTTCTCACCGACATCCAGAAGGAGAAACTCTATTCTCGTAATGCTGAGGAGTTTTTCGGCAAGGCAAGACAATAAAATGGTGCTTTGCTTTCCCCAGAATGATATCCCCCGGACGTTGAATTTGGCCGAAAATAACGCCCCTAATCCCCAGCCGAAGCGTCGCCTTTTGAAAAGAAAGTGACAGGCAATTGATATTATCCGAAAAATCACCTTTTCAGCTCCTGCATTTGCTCGGGGCTTTCGATCACGTTTTCGTTGTATTGGAGCGTCCAACCCATGGATTTGGTCAAGACATAAATATTGAGAAGCTCGCTCATCAGGCGCTCTCGGGCATCGTCTTTCAGTCCGGATGCTTCGATTTTTTCGCGAATACGTGAAGTGACGGATGTCTTGATCTTGTTGTAGTCCTTTGCCTCAAACTTGTTGAAATAATCCTGGGTCACGTCGTAGTATTCGATCTCGGGATAAACATTCACTACCGGTTCCGGGATAGTTTTGAGGATAACCATCTTGTTGGCTTCGTCGACCTCGGTCTCGAGCTTTCGCAGGTCATACTCCACCGTGGCCTTGGCATTGACCACCACGAGCGCCTTTTTGTCCGAAGAGAAGAGGTTCATGAAAAGATTCTGGGAGTTTTTGAAAGTAAAAACCTGCGAGTAGTACCCCTCAGTCACGATCAATTTTCCCACATTGAGGATCTGCTGCTGGATCAAGGCAGAATCGGCCTTGATCTCTTCCTTGTCTTCCTTTTTGTCAACAAAAAACCAGACGCCACCCAAAACCAATAGGGCTGCGACAAATCCAAGTGCGAATCGGTTCATGAATGCTAATTTATCGGGTATTTGAATCAAAGAAACGAATAAATTCCTGCGTCGCAGCTGCGCTATCCAACCTTAATTCCTCGTACCGCCTGAGCAGCCAAGTCAAAGGAATGCAGGCGTGCTGCATGGTCATAGAGGTTGGAGGTGATCATCACTTCGTTGATACCCGTATGGCGGACAAAATCCTCAAGTCCCTCTCTCACAGCATCTCTTGTGCCTACGTAGGTTACCGCCATCATATTCTGTATTGCGGCAGCCTCCGGCTGGCTCCATACGTTGGACATATCCTCCACGGGAGGGCGAAGCGGATAGGATTGCTGACGGACGATTCCTAGTGCCATCTGGTAAAAGGAAGTCGCCAGGTAATGTGCCTCTGCATCCGTATCGGCGGCAATGACATTGATGCAAGCCATCACAAAAGGCTCTCGTAGATACTCCGAAGGACGAAAATGATCCTGGTAATATTTCACTGCCTGCATAAAATAGGCCGGAGCAAAATGGCTGGCAAAGACATAGGGAAGACCACGCTCTGCTGCCAGAATGGCACTGCTCATGCTAGAACCCAGAATATAGATCGGCACATCCAGCCCCTCCGCGGGAAAAGCCCGGACGTCGGATCGGGAATTGTCTTGGGAAAAATACCGCTGCAAATCCTCCAAATCCTGCGGAAAGTCATTTACCGTCTCTACCCGCCCTCTCCTCAGCGCGGAGGCGGTTCGCTGGTCTGTACCAGGCGCACGTCCAAGGCCAAGATCTATCCTTCCTGGATAGAGTCGCTCTAGTGTCCCAATCTCCTCTGCTACCATGAGCGCGCTGTGGTTAGGCATCATGATGCCACCAGAGCCAACTTTGATGGATTGGGTGCCACCGGCGATATAGCCCATCAGAATGGCCGGAGCGGAACTGCCCACATAGGGCATATTGTGATGCTCCGCAAGCCAAATCCGCTTGTAACCCCAGGTCTCTGCATGGCGCGCAAGGTCGAGGCTTCGGGCGTAGGCGTCGGCGGCATCTGACCCCTCGCGAATCAGGGCAAGGTCGAGGATGGAATAGGGAAAATGACTGGACATGGGTAGCGTTGGTTTACAGTTTTCAAAAACCCGCGGCTTCTGTAATTCGTTCGCCAAAAGATTTTTTTTGGCTTTTCGCCTAGGCTTTTTTGACTTTTGCCGGGTTTTCAAAAAAAAACCGAGGCTCTACCAAAACTCAGCGAAGACTCTATCTTTGCAACCTCTAACCTTCAAAAAAACCATGAACGCATTCAAAGGCACGGGAGTGGCACTAGTCACCCCTTTTCATGACGATCATTCCATAGACTTTGCCAGCCTGAAGCGTCTGATCGATCATGTTGTTTCCGGAGGAGTCGACTATCTGGTGGTGCTCGGTACCACGGGAGAATCCACGACACTGACCTCTTCCGAAAAGAAACAAGTGCTGAAAGCCTGCCTCGAATACAATGCAGGACGCGTTCCGGTGATGCTGGGCATAGGCGGCAACAATACCCATGCGGTGGTCAATGAGATCAAAAACACAGATTTCTACGGTGTAGCCGCCCTACTTTCCGTAAGCCCCTACTACAACAAGCCCAGTCAGGAAGGCATCATCGCGCACTATACTGCCATCGCTGACGCCTGCCCAGCTCCGGTAGTCCTCTATAATATTCCAGGCCGAACCATGTCCAACATGACGGCGGCTACGACCTTGACACTCTCCCACCATCCCAATATCGTGGGCATGAAAGAGGCTAGTGGCAATCTGGAACAATGCATACAGATCGCCGCGGCCATGCCAAAAGACTTTCTCTTGCTTTCTGGTGATGACATGATGACCAAGGCGATGATCAGTATCGGAGGCAGTGGCGTGATTTCCGTTTTGGCAAATGCCTTCCCCGAAACTTTCAAAAGACTAACCCACGGAAGCCACGAAGAGGCCCTTGAGGCTACATACTCGCTATTGGGAATGAATAGCCTCATGTATCTGGAGGGAAATCCGGTGGGTGTCAAAAACCTGCTCTTCCAGCTGGGAATCCTGGAGACTGACCAAGTGCGACTTCCTATGCTGCGTGCGAGCCAAGACTTGGACGCCAAGATCAAAGCTGCCAGGCAGCACTGAATCCCATGTCTCCCCTGACCATCTCCCAATTGACCGAGCAGATCCGGCTTACGCTGGAAAACGAACTCGAACCAATCTATTGGGTGGTAGGCGAGCTGGCAGATTTTCGCCAAGCTCCGCAGGGCCACGTCTATTTTGAGTTGGTGGAAAAGGAGGGCAGCCAGGTTTTGGCAAAAATCCGCTCCAACCTCTGGCAATTCACCTATCGATCCGTCTCTGCGAAATTTGAGTCCATTACAGGAACAAGCCTAAAAAACGGGATGAAGGTCCTGGCCCAAGTGGCTGTCAACTACCATCCGGTGTATGGGCTTAGCGTAAACGTCAAGGATATCGATCCTTCGTTTTCGCTCGGAGAAAGAGCTCGTATCCGGCAGGAAACCATCGATAGGCTCACAAAGGAAGGACTAATCCGCCTAAACGGCCGCTTCGAGCTTCCTCCCGTCGTGCAGCGGATTGCCATAGTGTCCAGCAGTACGGCGGCCGGATACGGAGATTTTGTGAATCAACTGGACCAAAACCGGTATGGGTATCAAGTCTACCACCGCCTGTTTAATTCCCTGATGCAGGGAAATGAAGCGGTTACAAGCCTGCTGTCTGCTTTGGAAAAAATCAAGGCCGAAATACCGACATCAGGATTCGATGCGGTGGTGATCATCCGTGGTGGAGGAGCCCAGCTGGATCTCGACTGCTTTGACGACTATAGACTGGCAGCAGGGATTTCCAATTTCCCCCTGCCGATCTTCACGGGTATAGGCCATGAGCGAGACGAGACGGTGGCGGATTTGGTAGCTCATACGCGGCTCAAAACCCCAACTGCGGTAGCCGAGTTTCTTTTGTCGGGTTTCCGGGAATTTGAGGAAAATCTGGGCATGGTGATGCAAAGACTGGACAGGTCGACTCGAAGCCAACTCCGTGAGGAAGAAGCTCGAATCCATCAACTTGAGCTCCGCGCCAAATCCCTGTCCAAAACCCGAATCTCCCTTGAGTCAGAAGCGCTCAAAAACAGATTCAGCCGAATAGAGGCAGCGGCAAAAAATCTCCTGAGGCTCCAAAACCATCAGCTGACCAACACGGAGAAGGAGCTGAAATCAAGCCTCAACGCTTTCATCCAAAAGCAAGGGGAACGGCTGGAAAACCGAGAGACACTTTTGCGTCAATTGAATCCCGAGTCCATCCTAAAACGGGGCTATACACGTACTGAGTTGGACGGAACCCCCATTCATCTTGCAGCATTGAAGGAGGGAGACGAAATAGTGACCATCACTCTGGATAGGAAAATCAACAGCATCATCAAGCAAATCGACGAGAAATGAAAGAGCAAAGCTATGCCGAATCAATGGCCCGTTTGGAATCCATACTCAACCAACTCGAGGAGGGCAATAAGTCCGTGGATGAACTTTCTGACCTGGTAAAGGAAGCTGCAGAACTGGTCAAACACTGTCGTGCCAAATTGAGGGCCACCGAGTCAGACATCCAACAAGCCTTTCAGGACAACTGAATCTGAACTTCTACGGGGAAGCCCAGTAGAACTACCCCAATACCTCTGAGCCGCTTGGCATGCTTGTTGCAAACCGAAGCGCGAAGAAGCATCTCCTTGCTATAAGGACCTTTACAAATGAAGCCCCTAGTAAAATATCTTTCGCTCCTGTCGCTCTTCCTGTGCTCAGGGACGCTCTTGGCCCAAAACTTTTATAAGGAAAGGATATCAAGAGACAATATCCTGACTGTGGGCTTCGGGCCATCCTTTGCCTACTTGGACAATGGCGGGCAGTACCGTGCCTTGGATTTCGAAATCAAGCCTTCGGTATCTTTGGCTTTGACGAGAAAAATAACCCCAACTTTTGATCTCAGAAGCACTCTGGGCTACCAGTACATCAGCAGCGGCGGCAATCCGAGTACGTCCGTTAGGGATAGATGGTACGAGAATAATTCTTCATTCACCGCAAAGGGACCTGCCTTTTATTTTGACCTGATTCCCAGTATCAATCTGATCCGATTCAACAACCATATGCACCGCAGCCTTTTCAATCTATACGGTGGCTTTGGCTTGGGCATCCTCCATTCACGGACTGAGCAGACCAAGTCTTATGACAGTGAGGAAGTCCCGACAAAACATCTAAATACGACGGGCTATATCCCCGTGCGAGCTGGGTTAAGCTATCGACTAGGCCCCTATTCCGACATCGCCGGAGAAGGTACGATGATGTGGACCTTCACTGACAATCTCGATGGAAATGTGGGTTTCAACAAATTCGGAGACCATCTCTTTCAGGCTCAGATCGTCTTCCGAAGGTATTTTGTACCAAAGGAAAAGAATTGAGTTCGGCAACTTACACAGCATCCAAGGCAGCTTAATCGGCTGCCTTTTCTTATTGATCTTTTGGAGAAAGAGACTTACTTTCAACAGGAAGACTTTTAGCACAATGGATCAGCAGCAGGTTTTTATCTCCTATGCATGGGGCGGCGAAAGCGAGCTTGTCGCAGACGAGCTACAAGAGATCCTCAATGCCAATTCCTTTGTCTTGGTTCGCGACAAAACCGATTTGGCGTTCAAAGGACTGATCCGCGAGTTTATGGAGCGCATCGGCCAAGGAAACCTGGTCGTGCTGGTCATCAGCGACAAATACCTAAAGTCCAAGAACTGCATGTTTGAGCTGCTAGAGGTGGCAAAAAAGGGAGAATTCCACGACCGGGTTTTCCCCATTGTCCTTCCCGATGCCAGGATTTACGATGCTTTTTCGCTCATCGACTACGTGGACTACTGGGACCAACAAACCAAAGCGCTGAATGCCAAGATCAAAAGCATAGACAGTCTTGCCGACACCAGGAAAATTCTGGAAGAGCTCGACCTATACGCCGACATCCGGGGAGCCATCGATGACTTGGCAGGAAAGATCGGCAACATGAATACGCTCTCGCTTGAGATCATGAGGGAGAGAAAATATCTCCCGCTCCTCGACGCACTCCGCGGACGCGTATCCCCGAGCAAGCCTCCCGCTGGACCTTCCCGGAAAGAGGGAAAGGTCCTCTACCATATCCCGACACTGATGCAGTTGGATCGGTGGACGCGCTGTACGGTACGACTGGCCTGGGAAGAGATCTATCTGAGAGAAGGGCTGAAGATACCCAAAGAGGAACTGCAAATCGAATCCATCCGTCTGGCGGAAGTGATGCAAGTTGCACTGACCGAGGGAAGGAATGGCAGCAATTTTGAAATCAAAGCACTCAACAACGAGGAACAGTTCATCATTGAGGATGACTTCACCGAATGGCTCTATGACGTCAGACCCTTGGCTTTGGGCAGCTTTACCCTCATCCTTCGAATTACCCTCATCCATATCATCCAAGGACAAGAACGAAAAAAGGACATTGTCCTGGAGCGGGAAGTAACTACCGAAACCCTCGCACCCATTCCCATGCCCCGCTTCGAAACCGCCGAAGGGGGACTGGTGAAAGAACACGATTTGGAATCAGAAGAAGCGTATCCAGAGCTCGTGGAAAAAATAAAAACCAGATCGGCACCGGGGGATGAAGGCTTTGCAAGTCCAGCCCCTTCTCCAGGGATGGAAATGTCAAAATCCCCCCACGATTACAGTCACGAACAGCCCCTTCCGAAAATTGGCTCGACTACCTTCTCCCCCAGTTCATCAAAAAATGGCAACGTCTTAAAAAAACTTCTTCCCTACGCAGCGTCTCTCGCGGGTATCCTTCTCATTGCTTTCTTGTTCGTTCCCAGCCGGGAATCACACTATACCACAGGTTCCTCCGAAGATTTTTCCCGCGATTCAGTGGCTACGGGCTTTCCCCTCCAGGAAGAAAAAATGCTAGTGGCACTTACCCTCGACGCGACAGCCCCCTCAGGTGCGCCTATCAGCGAGACCTATCTCTTTTCCGTCAAGGAAATCGACATGGACTCTTTGGATCAGCTGAATTTTGAGGGATTCGAGCTCAAGCTCATTCCGGCCTCGGACTCGATTTCTTCGCAACTCTCCGTGATTGGCGACCTCTCTTTTCAGGCGATCAAGGATACGATGGAGTCGATCACCAAAAAACCACTACAGGTTGAGGGGCAGATGATCAAACGAAAAGATCTCAGGATCCAATCCCGAAATTAGCACCGTACTTTCGCCAATCAGCTGGAAGCGGAGTCTTCCATGACCTGAAGGAATTTCCTTGGGATATTCACCAGCATGTTTTGGTAAATTCCGGGGATTCGGATTAGGAAGTAATCCTTGTTGCCCCGCTCGATCACTTCCCCCGTCATGCTCTGCAGCGGGCCACCCATCACCTGTACCTTCTCACCTGGCTCTATCACCGAGCCGTCCGTTTCTACGGCTACGCCAGTAGTCACCACACGCTGGATGATATCGATTTCCTCCTGTCTTACCGTTGCATGTTGCCCGGAAAAATGGACGAACTTTACCGCCCCTGGCACTTGCAGACACTCCCAAAGCTGATTCCTATGGGTTTTGACAAAAACATAGCCATTGAACAGGGCCCTCTGAACCTTCTTTTTGCGGTCGGACCACTGTCTGAGTTCCTCTACCAAGGGCAGGTATACTTCCAGCCCTTTTTCTCGCAATCTCTCCGCCACTTTCTTTTCGGAACGGGATGCGGTGTACATGACAAACCATTTCAATTCCTCCATCTCTGCATCTTATTTGGGTGGGCAAAAATACAAAATCCATACCTGAAACATCACCGCATCAAACAAAAAACCCCCGGAACAATGTCCCGGGGGTTTTGTCAAAAAAAACCACCAACCTTAAATCAATCATGCTTTTGCTTTCTTAAGCTTTATGGAAAGCTTATCTGTCAAATAATACATGACCGGTACGATTACTAACGTGATGACCGTCGCAAAGGTTAGCCCAAATATCACTGTCCAGGCCATAGGACCCCAGAATGCTGCGTTGTCGCCACCAACATAAAACTGCGGGTCAAAATCGCTTAGCAGGGTGCTGAAGTTGATATTCATTCCAATAGCCAGGGGAATCAAGCCAAGCACCGTCGTGATCGCAGTGAGCAGCACCGGACGGAGACGTGTTTTCCCAGCCTCCACAATACTGGCAAGTAAATCCGCAATGGCGAGATACTCTCCCTCAGCAACTCCGAGTTCCTGCCGCTTCCGAGCCCGGACCAAGTTCGTATAGTCTATCAACACAATCGCGTTGTTAACCACAACCCCGGCAAGAGAAATGATCCCAATTCCGGTCATGATCACCACGAAATCCATGTTGAAAATCACCAAACCCAAGAATACACCAATCGTGCTCAGCAACACCGAGGTCATGATAATGAATGGGCTAATTACCGAGTTGAATTGTGCCACGATGATCAGGAATATCAGGGAAACCGCGATCATGAGCGCATTGAGTAGGAATGCCATGGATTTGGCCTGCTCTTCCTGCTCACCTGTAAATTTCACAGTGATCCCATCAGGCACCGAATAGTTCTCCATCAAGTCCTGGATTTGGGCATTGATCTCGGTCGGGTTGTAGCCGTCAAGAACATTCGAAAACATGGTGATTGCCTTTTCGAGATCTTTTCTTTTCACCGAACCGTAAGTCGAGCCATAGCGGATGTCCGCCACCGCGGAGATCGGAACCTCACGCTTATCCCCAAATTTGTCCCTGAAGCCTATCTTTTTGTTCACCAAGGTACTGATGTCGTAGCGATAGTCTTCCGAGAGTCTCAACTGTATAGGATAGTCATCCTCGCCTTCTTTGTATTTGGAAACCTCCAAACCAAACAGGGAAGTTCTCAGCTCGGTTGCGATCGTGGAGGTGGAAAGTCCAAACCTTCTGGCCTTTTCCCGGTCAATATCTACCACAACTTCGGGGCTACCTAGTGAAAGGTCAGTCTTCAGTTCTTCCATACCGGGAATATTGTGTGATTCCAGATACTCTTTGGTCTGATTGACAAACGCGATCAACTGCTCATAATCTTCTCCGACAAACTCAATGTTTACCGCCTTGCCGACTGGCGGGCCATTTCGTTGCTTATCGACCGTGATTAAGACCCCGGGATATTTCTCGACAAGATCCCTGATTACTTCCATGGCGCCGTTGGTATTGATCCCTTGGCGGTCTATGTAGTCCACAAAGCCGATGGTAATCTTCGCCTTGTTAGGAGTGGCCTGCTGGCTGGGTCCTTCGATGGGATCACTTGTACCTTCGCCGACCTGTGTAATAACCGATTCCAGAATTCCCTGATAGGGCTCCAATGCATCCATCATCTCATCCTCCATGTTGTCTACAAAGGCATTGGTGGCGTTGATGTCGGTGCCTATCGGAAACTCGATAAACACGTTGATCAATTGGGGCTGGTTGTCAGGAAAGAAGAGGACTTTGGGAGCTCTGATCCCCAGCAATACCAGCGAAAATATCAGCAGCCCAAACATTCCCCCGAAGAAGAAATAGGGATTCCTTCCGCGAAGTGCATACGTGAGCGTAGACTCATACCAGTTTTCCAGCTTGACCAAAAAAACCTCCTGAAACCAATGGATCGCATTTCTCAACAGAAAGACATTGAACAACGTGAGGATAGATGCCACCAGCGAAAGTGTACCCATTGCGGTCCAGCCGATTAGATAAAAGATCGTTGCCAACACCAGGAAGATTCCGGCTGTGATGATTGATCTTTGTTTGGGCCTATTCTTTCCTCCTGAATCCAGCTTCATAAACATGGATGTCATCACCGGGTTGATCACCAAAGCAACTAGAAGCGAAGAGGAAAGTACGATGATCAGCGTGATCGGCAGGTACTTCATAAACTCCCCAACCAGATCGTCCCAGAATGCCAGCGGCAAGAACGCCGCCAGCGTGGTCGCCGTCGAGGTGATGATTGGCCAAGCTACCTCGCCCACGCCTTCTTTCGCGGCCTGCTTTGCGGGCTTGCCTTCCTGCATGAGTCGGTAGATATTTTCCACGACCACGATGCCGTTATCTACCAGCATCCCCAAGGCGAGGATTAGCGAGAAAAGCACCATCAAGTTTAGCGTAATCCCAAAAGCATTAAGTATCAGGAAGGAGATAAACATGGAAAGCGGAATCGCCGAACCCACAAAAAGCGCATTGCGGAATCCCATGAAAAACATCAAAACCAACACCACAAGGATTATCCCGAAGATGATGGAGTTTTCCAAATCACTTACCTGGGTACGGGTCTGCTTGCTTTGGTCGTTGGTGATGGTGATCTCCAGATCCTGGGGAAAGCGATTCGTCTTGGTCGTTTCGATGATCTCCTTGATTTTGTCGGCAGCGTCCAATAGGTTTTCACCACTTCGCTTGGTCACATTGATAGTGACGACGGGCAGGTTTTTGCTTCTGGCATAGGAAGTCCTATCCTTGAACGTGTCATTGATCACGGCAACATCACGGAGATAGACGATCTTTTGCTGGTCCGTCTTCACAATGATATCCAGGAGGTCATTTGGCTCGGAAAACTCGCCGTCGATACGAAGAGTACGTTCAAAGTCCCCGCTTTTGATGCTTCCCCCCGACATGGTCAGGTTTTCGGCCTGGATGGCCCCCGAGATATCCCCAAAGCTCACTCCGACAGCCTCCATCTTGTAAGGATCCGCATTGATTTGGATCTCACGCTCCACCGTACCAGCGAGATCGGCGTTGGAGATCTCTGGAAGTTTTTCAATGGCATCTTCCAGATACTCTCCAAACTTCTTGAGCTCCTGCTCCGAGTAGGGGCCAGAGATGTTGACGTTCATGATCGGAAAATCCGAGGTGTTCACTTCCAGTACATTCGGATCCTGATCCAGGTCAGTTGGCAACTCGCTCTTTGACTTGTCAACGGCGTCTTTTACATCCTGAATCGCTTTGGAGATCTCCACTCCGGGGCTGAATTCGATTACGATGGAAGAAAAATCCTGGACCGAAGTAGACCGGATATCCTTTATATTACTGATGGACTTCAGTTCCTTTTCGATTGGACGCGTGATAAGGTTTTCCATATCCACGGGGGAGTTTCCGGGATATGGAGTACCGACGTATACGGTGGGAATGACTATCTCAGGGAAACTCTCCTTGGGCATGGTGCGATAGGCCCCCAATCCAAGAACCGTGATAATCAAGGTCAATATGACCACCGAGGTGGAGTTGTCCACACTAAAGCTGGACACCCCAAACTCCCTGGTAATGGTAGATTTAGGAGTTTCTGTCATGGTTAAAGCTGGGACACGGTTACACTGAAATTATCTCCTACCTCACGGAAGCCTTTGTCTATGATCGTTTCCGTGCCGTTCAGGCCTTCCTTGATCTCGGTTTCTCCTTCATAGGTCATCCCGCGGGTCACGTACTTCTTCTTTGCGGTTCCATTTTCCACGATGAACACATAATCCCCTTTGTTGTCCGCCAAAATCAAATGGGCAGGGACGATCACGCTCTCTTTGTTTTGATAATCATTGATCTTTAGGATAGAAATCATGTTGGGCTTCACCTCGACCAGGTTGGGAAGGAATACTTCCACCTTGAAGGTCCGGTTGTTTGGATTGATGATGCCGCCGACAGCCGAAACCCGAGTCTTCAGCGTTTTGCCGATGGAAGGGAACTCCACTTCCACGGAATCACCTTTGCTCAAAACTCCGACGAAGCTCTCAGAAACATCCGCCTGGATAAACAAGTCGCTTTCTCCCACAAACTGGAACATCGGCATGCCCGGCTGCACCAGCTCACCTATTCTTACATCCACACTCTCGACGGTTCCGCTAAAGGGTGCCTTCACCAAAGCTTTATCCAGCTGGGTTTTCATTGCTGCAAGGCTCTTTTCCAGCCCTTCCTTACGAGTTTTTGCCTCCAGATATTGGATCTCGGTGCCGATCTTCTGGTCCCAAAGTCTAGCCTGTTTTTGGTAGATCGTAGTCGCTAGCTCCAGGGAGCTTTCCATTTCCTCGATATTTCTCTCAATGGACTCCGCGTCTATCCGAGCCAGCAACTGTCCGGCCCCTACTCGCATACCTTCCAGCACGGGCACCTCGAGGATTCTTCCCGCAGTCTCGGAGCTGATGCTGACGTTTTTCTTCGAAAGAACCGATCCAGTTACCTCAACAAAATGTGTAAACTCCCCTTTTTGGGCAGGAGCTGTAGTAATCAAGATGGATTTTTTGTTCGCATTGGCAAACTCCGGATCCAATTTCGAAATTTCGGTTTCCAGTGTTTTGATCTCAGAATTCAGGGAATTCGCCTGGTCTTTCAACTCAGCGAGTTTGGTTTTCATCGCATCGACTCCCTCTTCCTTTGCGCAGGAAATCGAAAGTGCCGTAAGAACCACAAAGGGTAAAAATTTGAGGATAGGTTTCATATCTGAGGTTGTGTTTTTTAATAAGAAGAAACAGTTGGTTTAGTTTTCGAGGTCTGCTTTTAGCAGGCCCAATGCTTTTTCGAGGTTTACTTTTGAAATCAGGCCGTCATACAAGGCCGCCAGATAGTTGATCTCCGCTTCAGTGAGTGCTCCGTCTGCATCCACTACTTCCAAGTTCGAGCCGACGCCTTCCTGGTATTTGATTCTGGCGATGTCATAGACTTCTTGGGCCAATTCGAGATTTTCCAGTTGCACATCCAGGATGTTCAGGTCGTTTTTGAGAGAAGCCTTCGCAGAGAATATTTCATTCTTAAAGCTGTCATTCAGATAAAATCTCTGGTTCTCGAGCTGGCTGATGGTATAGCGGTTCTTTTGGATTCGGGCACTTTTGCTCAGCCCGTCGAAGATGGGAATGTTCATGCTGACGCCAAGTAGAGAACTGCCAAACCAGTTGTTACTGTCGAATACCGTATTGATCTCATTCCCCGCCCCGCTTCTTCTGATATTTCCATTAAAGTCGATCGTTGGCATATACTGGGAGGTGTTGTATTTGAGGTCATAGTGCTGCAACTCGATTTGGGTATTCAACTGATCAAGCTCGACCCTGTTTTCACCTTCGGCAGCCAACAGCTGGATCAACTCTTCCCTGGGGTTTAGTTCCCTAAGCGTCTCCGTGATAAGGATGTCCACAGTCAACGGCATCCCCATCTGAATCTTGAGCAGTTCTTTGCTGATTTCCCAGGCGGTGCGGCTTCTTTCGACTTGGGAATATGCGTTGTTGCGTTGTACCTGAATCCTGGACACATCGATTCGTTCGGCAAATCCGGCTTCATTCAACGCCCTCGTCTCCTTCAGCAATGAGTCAATACGGGACAAATTGGATTCGGCGAGGCGAATTCGCTCCTGATTCACCAACACGCCGAAGTAGGCTTTTTTGACGTTCTCCACCACGTCGTTTTCTGCTTTGACCAGATCAAAATCAGTCAACTGGGTCAGGGTTTTCGCAGCGCGCAAACCTATGAAAAACGATCCATCAAAAATCATCTGAGTGACCGTCACACCCAGGCCGGAGGAATAGCTCACCCCAAATCTGGCGGGGATCACATCACTGGGGATACTGGGATCACCAAATGGCGGTTCATTGGGAAGGAACACCACCGGGATCATGGGATTGTAGTCCAGATTAAAGGAACCGTTGATTTGGGGCAGTCCCAGCGCCGTGGTCTCCTTCACCGTAGCCTTGGAAATGAGGGTTTCCAGCCTGGCATTTTTGGTGATGTAGTTGTTCTCAATGGCGTACAGGATGGATTCGTTCAGGGTAAGCTGCGCGACCTCTTGCGCCCAAACGACGGGAAATGCCAATAAAAAAAACAAGAACGTAAAAAGGCTCTTTTTCATAGTTGGATTAGTTTTCAATCTTCAATTGCTTGTTGTGCTGTATAGGCGGCTCTGCCCTTTTCAGTGAAAATTCCGTGTAAAAAATGGTCCAACATGACCATCTGTTCTTCAACAGGATTGTAGTCCGGCCTGGAGATATTCTCGGCATCGAACATAGAGGTAATCTGGTTGATTCTGACCTTGGCCAGAATCTGCGAATCAATTTCCGGCCTGAAATACCCCAACAGCTTCCCCTTCTCAATTACATTGACCAGATCTTCCATGATCACCTGCACCTTAAAGTCCTCAAACATCTTCCAAGCATCCGGAAAATAGCGCTGTACCTCCATGAAGACCAAGGGGTTGATATACTGCAACCGCTGTCTCACCATCTTGGAGGTTTTTACCAGGTGCTCGATCACCCCATCCTCGGCTTCCAATATGCAGTTTAGCTTCTTCCGATCTTCTTCCAGCAGAACAGCAAAGGCCTCTTTTACCAGGACCTTTTTGTCCGCAAATTCCAGATAAATTGTCTTTTTTGAAATTCCGCCCTGCCGGGCAATATCCTCCATCGTCACAGCCCTCACCCCGTATCGGGAAAACTGCTCTGTCGCTATTTCCAGAATCCTCGTCCTTGTCACCTATCCCCTTTATTAAATCCAGGCGCCAAAACTATGGAAACTATCGGCATATTCAAAGTTTCCATAGTTTATTAAAAAATTATCTTTTACAGAAAAGGGGATTTCCTGTACATATTCGAACAAAAATGAATAATGGCCGGAATAAACAGAATTAAATTTGATCCGAAGACACCAAACCCCTAGTATTTGGTTCTTCTATGCTGACTACCGATGCATATCATTTGGGCTATAGCCGAGGACCATCACTCCTCGTTCTCCTCGGCATTCTTTGTCTTCCCATCGCTATCTTCGTAGCCCTGCCTCCAACTTGCCACTTCCAAACTTCCCCCCAATTCCTTACCTTTGCGGCTTACCAGCCAAAGGACATGATTTTCTTCTTTGAATCCCCTCAGAAACTCATCTACGGAGTTCAAGTTCCCCATCCTCTCAGCACCGAAGACATCGCGAAACTCACCTGGCTTTTTGGCGAGGCCAAGCTTCAGGAGGGTGATAAAGTAGCCGGAAAATATTCAGGACCTCGCAAGGAAATGATTACCCCATGGTCTACCAACGCCGTGGAAATCACCGTCAACATGGGAATTCAGGGCATTCAGCGTATCGAGGAATTTTTCCCTATGGCTGAGGGAGATCAGATCGACCCCATGCTGCAAAAGGCCTACGAGGGCCTTGATCAGGAAATCTTCGACATTCATCTTCAGCCTGAGCCAATCAAAGCGGTAACTGACATTGCTTCTTACAACAAATCCGAAGGCTTGGCTTTGAGCCAAGAAGAAGTGGATTACCTGGAAAATGTCGCCAAACAACTGGAGCGACCTTTGACAGACTCAGAAGTATTCGGATTTTCCCAAGTAAACTCCGAGCACTGCCGTCATAAAATTTTCAACGGAACCTTTATCATCGATGGAGAAGAGCAGCCAATGACGCTTTTCCAATTGATTAAGGAGACTTCCAAAAAGCATCCAAACCGTATCGCTTCTGCTTACAAGGACAACGTGGCCTTTATCCAAGGTCCAAAAATCCAGCAGTTTGCTCCGAAGACTCAGCACCAAGCTGACTTCTTCGAGACTCGCGAGATCGATTCGGTGATTTCTCTTAAAGCTGAAACACACAACTTCCCGACGACTGTCGAGCCATTCAACGGAGCGGCTACTGGTTCGGGTGGTGAAATCCGTGACCGTTTGGCAGGTGGAACCGCATCTATTCCTTTGGCGGGAACGGCAGTCTATATGACTTCATATTCTCGTTCTGAAAAAGGAAGAAGCTGGGAGAAAAACTTGGCCGAGAGACCTTGGCTATACCAAACTCCAATGGACATCCTGATCAAAGCTTCCAACGGAGCTTCTGATTTTGGAAACAAATTCGGCCAGCCATTGATCGCTGGTTCCTTGTTGACCTTCGAGCACGAAGAAGGCGACAAGCAATACGGATTTGACAAAGTAATCATGCTGGCAGGTGGTGTTGGCTTTACCAATGCCAAATACACCAAGAAAGAAGAACCAAAAACCGGCGACCAGATCGTCATCATGGGCGGAGACAACTACCGCATCGGGATGGGTGGATCTGCCGTTTCTTCCTTGAATACAGGGGAGCTTTCCAATGCCATCGAGCTTAATGCAGTTCAGCGATCCAATCCTGAAATGCAGAAGCGAGTATCCAACGTGATCCGCGCCATGGCAGAAAGCGAAAACAACCCAATCATCTCCATTCACGATCACGGAGCAGGCGGGCACTTGAACTGTCTTTCTGAATTGGTGGAAAGCACCGGTGGGACGATCCACATTGATCAGTTGCCTGTGGGAGACCCTACCCTTTCTTCCAAAGAAATTATCGGCAACGAGTCCCAAGAACGTATGGGATTGGTAGTCGGAAAAAAGGATATCGCAACCCTGAAGCAACTTTCCGAGCGTGAGCGCGCCCCATTCTATGTGGTGGGCGAGACGACCGGAGACATGCACTTCAAGTTTGAAAACCAAAAAACTGGCGAAAAACCAGTGGATTGGAATCTGAGCTACATGTTTGGATCTTCTCCTAAGACCATTTTGGAAGACAAAACAGGCTTGACTCCAAAGTTTGCGGAAGCAGAACTGGAAGCTGGCAAACTAAAGGAATATATCGAGGAAGTCCTTCAACTGGAAGGTGTGGCTTGTAAGGACTGGTTGACCAATAAGGTAGACCGATCTGTAACAGGTCGTGTTGCCACACAGCAAACTGTCGGTGAAATCCAGGTTCCGCTCAATGACTTGGGCGTAATGGCCTTGGACTTTACCGGCAACAAAGGTATCGCAACTTCTATCGGTCACGCTGCCGTTGCTGCTTTGGCTAATCCTGAGGCTGGTTCCAGGCTGGCTATCGCCGAGTCTTTGACCAACTTGGTTTTCTCTCCGATCACGGATGGCCTGAAGGGTGTTTCCCTTTCTGCCAACTGGATGTGGCCTGCGAAAAACGCGGGAGAAAACGACCGTCTATACCGTGCCGTAAAAGCTTGCTCTGACTTCGCCATCGAATTGGGTGTGAATATCCCAACCGGAAAAGACTCCCTTTCCATGACTCAGAAATATCCTGACGGAAAGGTCGTGTACTCTCCGGGAACCGTAATCATCTCCACGGTTGGGGAATGCTCGGATGTGAAAAAGACGGTGAAAGCCGCATTACTCCCACAGGAAGGCAGCAAAGTTCTATACCTAGACTTTTCCCAAGATTCCGCCAAACTCGCTGGATCTTCTCTATACCAAATCCTTAACAAAGTAGGACAGGATACGCCAAATGTTGCGGACTCTGCCTATTTCGCAAAAGCGTTCACTGCTGTTCAGACCCTGATTGAAAAAGGTTTGGTATTGGCAGGACACGATATCTCTTCCGGTGGTTTGCTTACTGCTTTGTTGGAAATGTGCTTCCCAAGCAAGTCTGTCGGTCTTTCTGTCAAAGAAAGTCGTCTGGCAGAAAGCAACCTCATTAAAGCGCTATTCTCCGAAAATCCAGGCATCCTAATTCAGGTGGCAGATACCAATGCTGCAGAAGGTTTGCTTGCAGAAGCAGAAATCGACTTCGTGGAATTGGCGGAAGTGACTCTGGATGGGAAAGTGACTTTAGAAGCTCAAACCTTGGAAGTAGCTCGGTTGAGAGACCTGTGGTTTAAGTCTTCTTACCTATTGGACACAAAGCAAAGCGGAGAAAAACTAGCCAAAGACCGCTTTGACAACTATAAAAATCAAGCCCTCAGCTATGAGTTTGCGCCAAACTGGAAAGGCAGCTTTGAAGCATCCGGCTTGAATCCATACCGTACTGAAAAAGGCAAAGCCAAGGCTGCCATCATCCGCGAAAAAGGGGTGAATGGTGACCGAGAGATGGCTTATGCACTTTGGTTGGCAGGATTTGAAGTGAAAGATGTGCACATGACCGACTTGATCGCCGGCAGAGAAAACCTGGAAGACGTGCAGATGATCGTCTTCGTGGGTGGATTCTCCAACTCCGACGTATTGGGTTCTGCTAAAGGTTGGGCGGGTGCATTCCTCTACAATCCAAAAGCAAAACAAGCCTTGGACAACTTCTACGCTCGTCCTGACACCCTTTCTTTGGGCGTATGTAACGGTTGCCAGCTGATGATCGAACTGGGTCTAGTGACTCCAGATCATGACGAGAAGCCTAAAATGCTTCACAACGCCAGCCATAAGTTTGAGTCTTGCTTCGTGAACGTAACTATCCCTCAAAACAACTCCGTGATGCTAGGTAGCCTAAGCGGCCAGCGTCTGGGTGTTTGGGTAGCGCACGGCGAGGGCAAATTCTACCTTCCAAAAGGTGAGAATGCCTACAACTTCGCCATGAAGTACAGCTATGCCGCTTATCCAGGCAACCCGAATGGATCTGACTTTGCGACGGCAGGTATTGCCTCCGAAGACGGAAGACATTTGGCCTTTATGCCTCACATCGAGCGAAGCTTGAAGCCATGGAACTGGGCTCACTACCCTAGCGAAAGAAACGACGACTTCACTCCTTGGATGGAAGCGTTTGTGAATGCTAGAAAATGGGTGGAAGCGAAAGGATAAAATCTGAAAGCTGAAGTTTGAAAGCTGAAATAAAAATCCCTTCTGGAGCAATCTGGAGGGGATTTTTTTTTGATCGAGGAAAAAGTCGCTTTAGTATATAATCGCAAAAACAAACCGTCCACAAATTCAAATCCAACCGTCCCATGAAATTTGACAGCTTCAAGAAGATATAATCTGCATTTCTGCAATCTTTTGAACAGTTAAGTATGGTTCTGAAAGCTTTTCTAAAGTGTATTCTCCAGCTTCAATTTTACGTATCAAATTGAAAGCCGCCTGTTCTATGTCAGCATAAAAGTCTTCTAGAACAATATACATTTGTCCCTTTTCATTTTTCTTTAAATGAAGTTCTTGATCATTGACCCCATCCCGAGTTGCCAAGGTAATCTTTGATTGATTGTGCTTGAATTGATGAATCATTGGACATCTAAAATCCCTGTAAAAGCTAATTTCACTTTCATCATCTAAAAAGCCCTGATATTTTTTACCGAGTAATAACATTCCTTGTCTGAATCTTTTTTTTGACAAACCTCTTTCTTCAGAATCAAAAGGCTTACTATCCTGGCAGGCCCCCAGAAACTCAATTCCTTGGATTAATATCAAAAACTTGATGTATGGAGCCTCTTTGTAGGAGACCAATTCACACATTTCGGATAAAAAGACACTTCTAATAAAGTCTACAACATCTTGTTTATGCTCAGTGATCATTTGATTGACGATTTGATTTCCTTCAATTTAGCAATTAATCCCCCGCTGAGCGTAGTATAGCGCATACCTAGGCGTAGTTTGTAACTACGCCTTCCTATTCTTTCGAATTTGCAATTCGCCACTACGCCAAGCGGCAAATCGTTGGAAGTAGGCTAAAATGACGATATGGAACAGCTCAAGAGTATATTTGAAATAGAAGACAACGGGGATTTCGATAAGGCTTTCGAGTTATATCACGAGTTATACAAAACCAATCCTACGGACTTTGAAATTTGGAAACATTTCTTTTTTTTCCTTTGGATAGCGATTGAAGACGCCAAGTCAGAATTTCATGAAAGAATAAACCTTCGACAACGATTAAAAGAAATGTTTGACGATGGAAAGAGCAAATTTCAGCATCTGGCAGAATTCAAATTTATTGCAGGTTATACAGTTTCAATCTTCCCTTATGAATTTGGCGACTATGTTGACCTAGAAAAAGAAGGTAAAGAGCTACTTCGAGAAGCCTATCAAGAAGAACCTGACAATAAAATCTACCGAATGGTCTATCTCAGCATTTCAAATTCTGACAAAAATGACAATAGACAATCGGAGTTGGATGCAAGTCCCGTTGTTTTGAAGAGATTTCAAGGGCCAGGACTCCTGAATGAGTACTTCAGACAAGTATTGAACAGAATAGATAAAAAACCCTAACCCCCCTCTGAGCGTAGTTTGACGCTTGCCTAGGCGTAGTCCGAGATAGCCAACGGGAGAAAAACGCCTTCCTATCCCTTCGAATTTGCAATTCGCTAGGACACCAGACGCAAGGAGCAGCCACACTCCCTACCCCACCTCCGAGGTACCCCCCTCCACCTCAAACATGCGGTGTCGGATGTTTTTAATCCGGCACCGGATGTATTGGGTCCGAGATTGGATCTTTGAGATCCGGTATGGCATATTTGACTTGCGGTGTCCTGGCTTTTGGCTCCGGTACCGCATGTTTTACCTGCGGCATCGCGGTTCGGAACTGCGGCATCGGGCCCTTGACTTGCGTTATTCCATTTTTGCAATGGGAAATCCTATCCCGAGCCTCCCCTCCTTTATCCTTAGCCATCAAAAAAGCCGAGTCTTTCGACTCGGCTTGGGTAGGATAAGCAAATTTTCTCCAGCCTCAGTCTTCCGCGGAAGAAGCGGATTTGGGAGACACCTCAAAGCGCTTTTTCAGCTCATCATAGATGGCTTTTGCTCCCGGGATTTTTAGCTTCACGGCCAGCTTGATGGAGTTGTAAAAGGCCAAAGCCTGCACATAGGCCTCCGAACCTGCCTCCATGGCCGTATCGCTGAATTCATCCCAGCTTTGCTTGGCCATGGTGAGAAAGGGCTTGATCTGGAAGTAGGCATCCAGATCCTTTTTCATCTCCTCGACATCCATAAAAGGAGGAGCGAATTGCGGGTTTTTACTCGCCAGTTCCAGCGCCTTAAGGACGAAGGCTTCTGTACCATCTGCCATCTTGGGCAGGTCTTGACGGTCTTTCGGGCTTAGGGTAATGGCATACTTCCTAAATGTGTCCCGAATGGTTTGGTAGGCATTGTCTAAAATCTGTTGATCCGCCTCCGAGATCTGAATGGGAATCTTGTTTTCCATGGCATTAAAAATTAAAGGTGAAACAAAAATGAAAACCAATAAAAGAATACTGTAACTAAAAGATAATTGTCGGATCAATCCCCTCCAAGCATTTAAACGAAAATAAACGTTTAAACCAGCCTTTTCTCCTAAAAATACCCACTACAGGGTAGGTGGAGACTCGGCTTTTGAAAGTCCATCTTAGCAAACTTCTGGAAAAAAGTCCAAAATCCCCCAAGGCCCCCTCTGAGCGAAGTTTGGGCGGTTCCCAGGCGTAGTCCGCGATCGCCATCGAACATAAACAAAATCTTCCTTTGCGTTCCCACAGGGGCGCTAGCCCCGACATCTTCGTAGAAAAATCAGATCACACCTTCCCCAAATGGGGCATAGCCCTGACATCAACCGAATCCCACGAAAGCAGATCACAGCGCTACGCGCCTCGCGAAACTAGGCCTAGCGCCAAGATCTACTAAGATCACCGGGTTACGCCCCTGCAAAGCTATCTCTCACTTCTCATACTCAACCTTTCTGATCTTCCATGCCGTATTTCCATTTGGCGTTTGGACAACAGCTTCCTCTCCCACTTCCTTTTTCAGAAAGGCTTGGTCCATGGGAGAATCAATCGAGACATAGTTCCTGTGCTCAAAAATCTCAGCGGATTACCCCCCCAAAAAAAAACCGGCCCCGTGTCTCAGAATTCCAATTGGAATTAGACCGCATCATCCGCACAGCACCTCTTTTTGGAAGTAAGTCAAAACCCCAGCTGGCATTTGCGATTCCTTCTCTCGATTACAAACAAAGAAGTACACTCATCCGCATTTAAATATTTATTGGCCTTACTTCCCAATACGTACTTTGAAAATCCCCCACATCGTAATACTGACAACGGAAGTTTTCCTGAATCGATTTTTGCCAGAATCCGATCAGATGGGATTAATTGACTATCGAGAATGGAGGGATCTCGCCAAGAATTTTATCAGTATGACCTGCCGCTCAAGAAACTAACTGCACCAAAGTTCGAAACTAAACTTAGGGACTTTCTGAAATCGAATGAACATTGGACGAATCAGTAAGCTCATCGACCAAAGTAAAGCCGGGTCGAGGATCAAAATTGACAGGATAATCAAAAATTAAGCATAATTTACCATTCATGACGATCACTATAGTAATCACATTTTGCACGTTGCTGCTCATTGCTTATGTGTTTGACCTGACATCTGCCAAGACAAAAGTTCCATCTGTCATATTCTTGCTGCTACTGGGATGGTCTGTGAGAAAACTTACCGTTTTGATCGACCTTCCGCTTCCCGATTTTTCGCCTTTTCTTCCGGTCTTAGGTACGATCGGCCTTATTTTGATCGTGCTTGAGGGTTCTTTGGAACTTGAGCTGAATAAATCCAAGTTTGGACTTATCGGAAAATCGTTCTTGGGGGCTTTACTTCCCATTATCGCTTTAGCCTTCATCTTTGCTTTTGCTTTTAGATATTTTGGAGACTATAGCCTTAGAGACAGCATCGTAAATGCAATCCCATTCTGCGTAATCAGCAGCGCCATTGCTATTCCCAGCGTCAGAAATCTTCAATCACACAACAAAGAGTTTGTCATCTACGAAAGCAGCCTGTCGGATATATTGGGAGTTCTTCTTTTTAACTTCCTGGCTTTCAATGAGGTAATCACTGCTTCTTCATTCGGATACTTCGCCTTCCAACTCTTAATCATCGCAGTGGTTTCCTTCATTGCCACGATTGGCTTATCCTTTCTCCTAAATAAGATTGAGCACCATGTAAAATTTGTTCCCATCATATTGTTGGTTGTTTTGATTTACGCGGTTTCAGAGATCTATCATCTACCCGCGCTGATTTTCATTTTGATTTTTGGACTGGCGATCGGCAACCTTGACGAGTTGAAAAAATTTGAGTGGATAAAAAGATTCAAACCGGAAGATCTGAATACAGAAGTCACAAAATTCAAAGAGTTGACTACAGAAGCCGCATTCCTGATACGCGCCATTTTCTTCATACTTTTCGGATATTTGATCGAAACCATCGAAGTCATCAACACGGATACTTTCATCTGGTCATTGGGAGTTGTGATTTGCATTTTCGCCGTCAGGGCCATCCAACTCAAACTTTCGAAACTCCCCTTGCGTCCGCTGTTGTTTGTTGCACCCCGTGGGCTTATTACCATTTTGCTGTTCTTATCCATCGCGCCTCCAAAGTCGATTCCATTCGTGAACAATTCACTCGTTATTCAGGTAATTATCTTGACGGCTTTGGTCATGATGATAGGATTGATGACCAATAAAACCCAAAAGCCAGAATTGGAAAAGAATCAAGATACTCTATCGCAGGGACCGCAATCTTTGGAAATTTTTAAGAACAAAAATTCAAGTCAGAAGGTTTAATCAAAACCTCCCTTCGCTGTCACAGGAGAAAAAAGTTTCGATTGTGTTTGCATCATTCTATCCAAATCAGATCAAAGAGATCCCCAGCAATGATACCTCCTGGACTGGGTGTTGTAACCAGGCCTCCCTACCCTTCGAATTTGCAATTCGCCACGACACCAGACCCAAAGCGCAGCAGTCAACGAGAAAGTGGAAGGGATATTTGGGACCTATGCGAATTACTTTCAGCTCCGGCAAGTTAGTAGTTCGCTGAAAACAAATATTGCCAGGGGATAATCCCGAAGAGATTGCATGTTTATAGAATATGAGGCTATGGATGACATTCGACCCCGATGGGGTCGTACCGGGTTCCATCTGTTTCGGCTATACGCATCTGACCCATTCTGGGTCGTTTTTTTCACTCACTCCCAAGTTTGTTTCCCCACCGACCGGCACTTCTTCCTTCCCGCTGAAATAAAAAAAATAAAGAACAGACGTCCTCCGGCGAATCACAGGGCATCTGTTTGGCTTGCATTCGCTAAATTGGATACAAAGAACCTTAAAATAAACTGTATGTAATCGAGCAGGACTCAGGCGTCACACTCTGGGATAGTTATTTCTCCTGCGAGCTTCCACATAGCAATTGAAAAACAAAAAACAAACCCATGAAATTAACCGCATTGACCTTTTTGCTTGCAATCGCCACAATAGTGTGCAAAGCCCAGGAAACCAGACCAGGACCGCAGCTTCCACCGGAAACAGGGGAACAGTTCAAAGTCGGAATCGCAGGCTATACCTTCGTAAAATTCGACCTGGACAAAACCCTCGAGACGTTGAAAGCCCTGGATGTGCACTACCTTTGCATCAAGGATTTTCATTTGCCTATGAACAGCACCGATGCTGAGATTGCTGCTTTTCATGCGAAGCTGAAAGCCCATGACGTGACCGGATATGCCGTTGGCCCGATCTATATGAGATCCGAGGAGGAAATCGACAAGGCATTTGACTATGCAAAAAGGGTAGGCGTAAAGTTGATTGTAGGCGTTCCCAATCCGGAGTTGCTTCCTTACGTCGAGAAAAAGGTAAAAGAGTATGACTTCAAATACGCCATCCATTTGCATGGGCCGGATATCAAAATCTATCCCGATGCCGACGATGTCTGGAACCACACCAAAGACCTCGATCCTCGGATTGGCATGTGTCTGGACATTGGACACGACACCAGAAATGGCAAAGATCCTGTAGCCGATCTGGAAAAATACCACAGCCGTGTCTTCGACATGCACATCAAGGATGTAACTGCTCCGGTCAAAGCGGGCTATTCACTCGAAGTAGGCCGAGGAATCATCGACTTTCCAGCCATGGTGCGAATGATCCGAAGGGTTGGCTACACCGGCGTATGCAGTCTGGAGCACGAGAGAAACATGGACAATCCATTTATGGGCATTGCCGAATCCATCGGTTATTTCCGTGGTGTCATCGAAACAACCAAAGAATAGGATTTTGAATAAGCCTTGCGCCTAAAAAGGCTGGATTCTAAAGAGTTCAGCCTTTTTTAATAGTATCGCTCCCCTGAGAACAGAGCTTTCTCCTCCGCTCATAATTTTCAGGATCTTTCTGACGTATTCTCAGCCAGTTGATTTTTGGATATCTTGATTTAAAAATAATCGGAAGTGAACTTGAATAGCCCAATTCAGGAAATGGACCAATTAAACTCGCCAAAAAAATGGAAAAGAAGAATTATTCCGGCATGACAGATGCCGAACTGTTGCTAGAAAAAAAGAACTTCAAAACCTCCAGACTTCTTCATGCGGCTGGAATTGGTTTCCTGGCGGGTATCGTGGTTTTTGGATTTGGAGCTTGGATTTTATCCTCAGACAGGAGCTTGGGATTCCTTATTCCCATGTTTTTTCCCATCCTGTTTATTTACAAAATGCTTAAAAACCCCAAACAAGATGATGGCCTGATGGAGGTTTTGAAGGCTCGTGGCCTGAATTGAGGATTGGACAGAAATTCTTGCCTAGCCCCCTCACTTCTCATACTCAATCTTCCTCACTCGCCAAGCCATTTGCATCGTTGGGGTTTGAACAACAGCTTCCTCTCCCACTTCCTTTTTCAGCAGAGCTTGGGCCATGGGGGAATCGATGGAGATATAGTCCCTGCGCTCAAAAATCTCCTCTCCGCCCACGATGCGGAAGCGGAACTTTTGTCCCTTGGCATTTTCGATCTCTACCCAAGCTCCGAACATCACTTTTCCCTCCTGATAGGGCGTATAGGAGATCACCTTTAGGTCATCGACGCACTTGCGCAGGTAGTGGACACGTCGGTCTATTTCCCGGAGACGTTTCTTGTTGTAGTGGTAGTCGGCATTTTCCGAGCGGTCACCGAGGCTCGCCGCCCAAGCGACTTTTTGGGTAGTCTCCGGACGCTCCACCTTCCACAGGTGATCCAGCTCGGCCTTTAGCTTTTCCAAACCTTCCGGGGTAATCCACATCGTCTTCATTTCGCTATTTGGGGTTTTGATGAACCAAGGAGCCCAATCTATGTCGGCCCAAAAAACGGGCAAATGTCCCAAAATCCCAAAACCTCGCGATTGTCGCTATTCTACGCTCCGCGTTAGCTTTATCACAACTATTTTTAAGGTTCAAACCGAGGTCTGTTTGGCGCAAAATTAACTGTTTGTTGATTTATACAGGGACTATTCTGAATCAGAAAATACAAGTTTGAACCTTAGCAAAAACCTTTGAGACAATCACATCAGTCACCGAGTTCCGAGGCAAGGTTCCATCCTTTTGGACCCCAAAAATCAGGCTCGCCCCATATTATTAATTATCAATAATCTAATTTTCATCTCTTTCTACAAGAATGGGTAACTTATTTGGGCTGGGGACAGCCCCTTTCCTCCGGCATACCAAAAACTGTTTGAGTAATAAGGGGGGCGAATTCCGAAAAGCCAAAAGAGTAGGAATCACTTTTAATCCATTAACCAATGCCAACAGTAGTGATGCGCCATAAGGTGGGCGATTTTGATACTTGGATGAAGGGACATCCAGACCGCGTGGAAATCTTCGCCAAATTCGCGTCGGGCTTCCAGACTTTTCAGGACACAGATGATCCCAATTCGATCGTACTGGTCGCCGAAGTAAACGATTTGAGTTTGATGCAGGACATTTTGGGAGATCCAGAGGTCATGGTAAAAGTGGCCAAGGAGAAACACACGGTTCTGGAGCCGGTGGTCGTCTCGATGCCAGTACCGGTTTAGTCCGGCAAATTGAAGAAGTGGCAGCGATTGTTGTTACCGGGGAGAGTGGCTCAGTATCTGGCTCCCAGGACCAGATCCTAGGCCGCTCTCCTCCAGTTTTTCATCACATCCAATTCTTCTCTATTTTAATTCACACGCAGTCCGCCAACCATGAAATATATAACTGCTCTTTTCTTGTGTTTGGCTGTGATGAGCTGCAGCCAACCCGATGTAGACACTCAAACTGAAGGTGAAAAACTGATGCAACTGAGTAGGGACGGCGCTCAGGCAACCTAAGGGCATGCCGCCTCTGAATGGTAAAGCGGCAATAGGAAAAATGGTAGAGGAAAGCTTCCAAATCCCGGGGTTTCGCATTTTCTGGGAACCCAAAAGAGTCTAAGTCTCAGAAAGTGGAGACATGGCCTACATGATTGAGGACTCCCTAGTCTCTTGTCCTGATTCGACTGGGAAGTTGGTCACTTATCACAGCCAAGCAGTAAGTATCTTGAAAAGGCAAACGTATGGTTCTTGGAAAAATGTCGTTGACATTTCCAGCCCAAGCGTACAGTAGGTCGCTCCTCCTGTTTTTGTCAAACTATCACTGAAACTGGGTTTCTTACTTTCCCACAGTTCAATCAAAACCCTCCCATGGCCATGACAGTGGTCAGCCAAACAATTAGACAGGAGATGAAAATACCGATGGTGTTTGCCAAGAAGGCTTTTTTGCGATCCAATCCGAAAAGATATCCCGCGATGGTCCCCGCATAAACGCCCGTACCCGGAACCGGTACCAATACGAAAACCATCAGGCCCCAAAAGCCATATTTCTTCACATTCTTGCCTGCGCCGGCTTTGGCCCTACGGCCCACAAAAATCGCCGCCTTTTTGTAATGATACCACCTCATGAAGTAGCGGTTTACCACATCCAAAAAAAACGACATCAAGGGGAAGATGAGCACATTGGCAACAAAGCAAAGGAAGAAGGCCAAATAAATGTTTATTCCATTCAGGATGGCATAGGGTATACCGATTTTTGCCTCACCAAAGGGGGAAATGCTCCAAAGAATAGCTATAAGTAGGTCGAGAAACATTCGGTGCTGATTTGATGCCGCGAAAATAGTGAATACCGTAGATGCTGCCGCTAGGCGAATCTTTAAATTCTCTGTAGGAACGCAGTCCAAAAGAAAAGGATTTGGTTTTTTTGAGTAAAAAAAACTCTCCACAATTGCCTGTCTCAGCCTGCCATGCTGTCTAAGCCTAGTACCTTGACCGACTTGTAAGTCATCCCTTGATTTTCGCGTAAACGCTGCTGACTGCTGGGCTATCTTCAAGCCGGCTTATTCCGAAATCGGAGTATATAACTTCTGCGACGCGGAATGTAGTTGGAGACCGCGTGGAGCATTGGGGTTTGCGGCCAAATACTTCTTGCTGTATTGCCAAAAATACACGTCATCCATCCACATAAACTGATCCCTATCCGGTGCAAATCTTTCGTCTGCCCCGCCCATAAAAGTATGCAGGGCCAAGGAATTGATTCTTTGCGGACTTGTAGCCGTCCGCATTTCAATATTCTGTGCCGACGCCACAAGCATTCCGTCCAACCAAACTTGCATGATCCCGTTGGCCTTGCCGATTTCATTTGCTACGACACGAACAGACAACTCCTGCCAAACACCTTTTTTTAATTGGCCGAATCGACCCTGGCCCATGTCATCTCCATAGGTATCGCCCATGCTGTGGTGATACACGTACATTCTGAGTTTTCCGCCAGCTTCTTGCATCAACCTTAGACTTGCTCCCTTGTCACCTATACCGGGGCCGACTCCCCCGGAGGCAACAGTCTGAACAGAACCGAATCCTACTCCCGGAAGTTTGGCGCCAAGGGCCCAATCAAAATCATTTTGATATTTGATGCGATACGTCCAATAGATCTCCGTAATATCATCTGGCGTATCCCGGAAATCGCTCCATTGGTTTAGTCCGCCGCCTCTACCCCAAGTTCCTTTGGGGAAAAAGCTGGCCAAGACCTTCTTTCCGTCGACCGTCTGAACTTGGGTGGTATTGGGAAGATATAGCTTCCCTCCTTTCCAGTCCGACTTCAACTGGTCATCGGTATAATATCCTTCGGAATGGTTGTTGAAATCCACCTTCCTCCTAATGAAAAAATCATCCAAATTGGGAAGAGGCTCCCCGCCAATTCCTGCTCTGGTTGAAAGAGAAGAACTGACAGTAGGAAAATCTTCGTTGATGGCATCGTAACCAAATAAAGAATTGAGACTTGCTATTAAACTGATACCAGGTAAAACAATCGAAAAGAGGGACCAAAACAGCGATATAATGGATTTTTTTTCCATGAGTAAACTCTTCTTAAAATTAAAAATCTGAACATACAGGATCTGTTGCTAAAAGAATTGTAACGCTTTGCCTTTGAGGTGGCGAAAACATAAACCTACACCGACATAAACAAACGGAACCGCACTTCAAAAATACAAATTTGCCCTTTATCCATCGATGTTGGTGTATACTCTTTTGCTTTTCGGGGTTTACTTGTTCTAATCTCTGCCTTAATGAGAATGGGATTTCGAGTGGATTTATCCCGAAATTTTCAAAAAAAAAACCATGCCCCAATCACTTGGTGCATGGTTTTCACCATTTCATGCGGATAAAGGAAAGAGGCTTCGGCTCATGTCACCACCACGGTTCGACAAGTCAACCGCTCTAGCCCACCTGCCAAGCAATTTCGAAGGTGACCAAACATCGGACATTGGACATCCGACCCGAAGATTACCTCACCACCTCTTTATAATCCGTCACCAGATGCTTGATAAAAAACTCCATCATTCGATCACGGTTTAGGGCTGTATGACCGCCATCGGGAGCGATCTGAACTTCTATGCTTTTGCCTGCATCCTGAAAAGCTTTGATCAGCTGAAGGGAATTGGAAGGGTGAACGTTGTTGTCAGCCGTACCGAAGAAAATTAGTAACTCTCCCTGCAACTGATCCGCCATGTTCATTAGGCTGAATCGATTATATCCTTCCAGATTGCTTTTCAGGGTACCCATGAAGCGTTCCGTATAGATATTATCATAGTTTCTCCAGTCCGTCACGGAGGAGTTGGCTACAGCGGCATGGAAAAGCTCCGGGAATCTCAGAAGCATGGTAGCGGCAGTCGTTCCTCCGTAGGAAGTGCCATACACGCCCACGCGATCTTTGTCAAAGTACGGACGGCTGTGAAGCGACTTGACGCCCTCCGCGAAATCATCCATTTCCACCAAGCCCAAGTTGCCGTACAGTTGATCCAAGAGTTTTTTGCCTCGGCCTCTTACGTTTCTGCCGTCGATATTCAGCACCAAGAATCCATACTCAGTCAATGGATCGGGATAGACGAATGTCTCGCGGAAAGCATTCGTGGCAGGACCTCCATAGTTGCTGAGGATTACCGGATACTTTTTGGATGGATCAAAATCCGATGGGAAGTGAATCAGGCCATGGAGCTCGGTCACTCCGTCTTTGGAAGTGAAGGTGAACATTTCAGTCTTTTTTAGTCCCAATTCCTCAAACTTGCTCGTGTCACTTTTGGCAAGCTCGGCCACTACCTTTCCTTTGGCATCGATGAGTTTGGTAAACGGAGCTACATCATGCGTCTGGGCTACGTCGACGAAGTATTTTCCATCAGGAGAAATAGAGACGCTGTGATTGTACGCCGGGTCGGTCAAGCGGGTGTCCTTGCTTCCGTCGAAATTCACCCTGTGAAGCTGCATCTTCATGTGGTTGTCCCCGCTTCTGGCCATGTAGTAAAGTGTCCCGTTTTTCTCGTCCACCCTCACAATGTTGGCAACTTCGAAAGGATGCTGGGTGATCGTGCTGACCAAGGTTCCGTCGAAATTGTACAGGTAGTAGTTGTTGAAGCCGCTGCGCTCGGAAGCCCAGATAAATTGGGTACCATTGTCCAAGACATGCATTTCCGGGGAATTCTCTACCCAACTCGCAAGCCATTCTTCGTGGATGATGGTCCGGCTCTTGCCAGTCACCGGATCAGCGGCACGAAGCTCCAGGATGTTTTGCAATCTATTCGTGCTGTGGTAGATCAGCTCCTTGCCATCTGGAGTCCAGGAAATGTCATAGATATAGGTGCCGAGATCGCCGTCGTCGAAGGCTTTTCCATCGCGGATGTCCAGCTTGCTGAGTTTTTTGGTTTCCAAGTCATAAACCATCAGATCTACCGGCAGATTCGGCTCGCCCACTTTGGGATAGGCTTCGATTTCCAGAGAGTCGTAGAGGTTGAGCTGATCGAGCAGCACATAATATTTCTTGACATCCTTCTCCTCAAATCGGTAGAAAGCAATCTTTTTGCTGTCCGGTGACCACCACATCGCGGTATTTTGACTGAGTTCCTCGCCGTATACCCAAGTCGCAATGCCGTATTTCACTTGATTATTCTCATTGCCATCAGTAGTCAGTGCGATCACACCAGAACCGTCCGGTTTGCTGAGGTACATGTTGCGATCCTTGGTGAAAGCTTTGAAAGCACCATCAGGAGACGTTGCTGAGTCGAATTGACGTCCACGAGCGGGGCCGGTTCGTCTTCTTCCCTCAGGCTTTGGAGCTTCTCCGATTTCGCTGGCCTTTTTCGACTTGATATCGTAGCGGTAGAGTTTTCCGTCTTGGCTATACTCAAAAGAGCTTCCGTCTTCGCTCCATTTGGCTGAAAGCGCACCGGATTTGACTGAGCTGTAGATTTGGGGGGAAATTTTTTGGTATTGCTCGTAGCCAGGCATGTTCTTCAGTTTGTCCTGAGCCTGCGACACGGAAATAGTGGCAACCAAAGCAGCTGCCAGGAAGAACCAGTTCTTCATGTTCTATCTGGGTTAAATTTATTTAAGGTTCGATGATACGGGTTTTGAAACTAAAAATGGGGAGGAAATACACGGAAGGCGGCTTGGGAAGTAGAAAAAGCATTTCCCAAGGGATTTTTCGAATGCAATCGACTTCACAGATGGATACCAACTGCGTTGATCTCGCGACCGAGGATTATCTCCGCCCGCTTTGCAAAGTCCGAAGGGTCATCAGTAGTACAAAAGCGGTGGTCTTGTCCCTTGCTGAGCCGGGACTCCATCTCGGGGTGGCGGTTTAGATAGTCCACCAGACTCCTGGCTACGATTTCCCCCTGCGGCACGAGCGTCATGTCGTGCGGGATGTGCTGCTTGAGTTTGGGGAGAAGCAAAGGGTAGTGCGTGCATCCGAGGAGGAGCGTATCGATCCCCTTTTCCTGCGCCAACAATTGGTTAAGGTATTTTTTCACGAAAAAATCCGCCCCTTCACCTTCATGCTCATTGCTTTCAATGAGCGGTACCCATAGCGGACAGGCCTGCTGGAAAACCTCTACCTCGGGCCAGTATTTTTTCAATTCCGTAGGATAGGAATCTGATTTCACTGTTCCGCTGGTACCCAAGATCCCCACTTTCTTGGACCGGGTAAACTGTCCGAGTATCTCTGTGGTAGGCCGGATCACTCCCAAAACTCTTCGAGTGGGATCGGCTGTTTTCGGCAGGTCCAGCTGCTGGATATTTCTGAGGGCTTTGGCACTTGCAGTATTGCAAGCGAGCAAAACTAAAGGACAGCCCTGTCCAAAAAACCATTGCACCGCCTCCCAGGTGTAATGATAGACCGTCTCAAAACTTCGGGAACCATAGGGTGCTCGGGCATTGTCGCCCAAGTAGAGGTAGTCGTATTGAGGCAAAAGCTTTTCTATTTCCTTGAAAACAGTGAGGCCGCCAAAGCCGCTGTCGAAAATGCCGATGGGAGAAGTGCTGGAATTCATTCGTGACGGATAAGTCCTGCAATTTGCATGTTAAAGCGGAATGAACCGCGCTCGCAGCCACAATTGCTCTAAAATGAGAAAGACACTTCCATGTGGTTTTGGACGACATTCATTTCGGCCCGACAATCAGACGGCCCAGCGTTGGAATAAACTCCCTCAGCCCCATATTTTTCAACTCTGGGGATGGCAAAAACCCGGTGATCCGGCTGGAAAGTCCACATTTTGTCTTCTTGGATACTCAAGAAAAATATCCTCCAGACAAACAGAAACAGTTCGGGGCAAGAATCAGAATTTCCTTTTCTTTACCTCATGCAAAACAGCGTTTTCCGAAATGCATCGATCTCATTTCCCGCCTTGCCCGCTTTTTCCTACCTTTGCGCTTTCCCTTGAAATCATCCAAAACCATTTAGAAATGGCCGTCAAAAAAATCGAATCCGCGCTCGTCTCCGTCTACTACAAGGACAATCTCGAACCTATCATCGCATTGCTGAAAAAGCATGGAGTGAAAATCTATTCCACCGGTGGTACACAGAAGTTTATTGAAGAGCAAGGTGCTGAAGTCATCCCAGTCGAGGAGCTCACTTCTTACCCCTCTATTTTTGGTGGCAGGGTAAAAACGCTCCACCCGAAGATCTTTGGAGGCATCCTGCACAGAAGAGAGAATGAGGGCGATTTGGCCCAAGCTGCGGAATACGGTATTCCGGCTATCGATTTGGTAATCGTGGATCTGTATCCCTTTGAGGAGACGGTAGCATCTGGCGCCTCGGAAGCTGACATTATCGAGAAGATCGATATCGGCGGTATCTCCCTGATCCGTGCCGCTGCCAAAAATTTCAAGGACGTGATCATTATCGCTTCCAAAGATCAATACACCGAACTGGAAGCCAAACTTGCTGAGCAGGATGGCGGAACAACAATCGAAGACAGACGCTATTTCGCCGCGCAGGCTTTCCAAGTGTCTTCCAACTACGACACGCATATTTTCAACTATTTCAATCAAGCCGAAAACATCCCAGCACTGAAAGTGTCCGAAACGAAAGCCAAGGCATTGCGCTACGGAGAAAATCCTCATCAGGCGGCGCACTTCTATGGAGACATGGAAGCTCTTTTCGACCAACTGAACGGCAAGGAACTCTCCTACAACAATCTAGTGGACGTGGACGCTGCAGTGAATTTGATCGCCGAATTCCCTGATCAAACCGCCTTCGCCATCCTCAAGCACACCAATGCCTGTGGATGCGCAATCGCCGACACCGTGCAGGAAGCCTACAAGAAGGCCTTTGAAGCGGACACCACTTCGGCTTTTGGCGGAGTCTTGGTGACCAATCAGACTGTGGATAAAGCTGCCGCTGAGGAGATGCACTCGCTTTTCTTTGAGGTGTTGATCGCTCCTGAGTTCACTGAGGAGGCTTTGACCGTTTTGAAAGGCAAGAAAAACAGAATCCTTCTTCGTCAGAAAATGGCGCTTCCGGGCACCAAGATGATCAAGACTTTGCTCAATGGAATCATCGAGCAGGATAAGGATTTGGCTACCGAAAGCAAGGCTGATTTCAAAGTAGTGACCAAAGTCGCTCCTACTGAAAAAGAACTGGACGCTTTGGTTTTTGCGGCGAAAGTCTGCAAGCACACCAAGTCAAACACCATTATCCTAAGCAACGATACCCAGCTTTTCTCAAGCGGAGTAGGTCAAACCTCCCGAGTGGATGCTTTGCGTCAGGCGATCATCAAAGCCAAGGAATTCGGTTTTGAGCTGAAAGGTGCCGTAATGGCATCTGATGCCTTCTTCCCATTCCCGGATTGTGTAGAGATCGCACATGAAGCCGGCATCACTGCAGTCGTCCAGCCAGGTGGATCGATCAAAGATCAGGACAGCATCAACTACTGTGACGCGCATGGCATGGCGATGGTGATGACAGGTGTGAGACATTTCAAACATTAAGTATCTAGACTTTAATATCAAGTAATAGAAACAAGAGACTAGAGACTAGAACCAAGTAGCGCGTAGCTAGACGTAAGTATCAAGACCTTTGAGGTGTCACCCTGAGCGAAGTCGCTGGGCCACTTCAAAGGTCTTTTTTTTGTAAAAGGTCTACTCGAAGAAAGTCCTTGAATGCTGATTCTAGTCGTGAATTTCATCCATCGACCACAAAGTACAAATCGGAAAGGTGCGGTGGGCGGATTTGCCAGCGAGCCAGCGTTCGGCCTTGTGCAGTTGGAGCTTTGGCAAATCTTGACCTTTTGGTTCTTTTGGGTCAAGCCAAAAGAACAGTAAAAGAAATGACCCAAACCAACTTGCAAAGGCATCACAACAAAGCATGAAATTAGCTGCATATTGATAGACTTCCTCGAAACTTATTCCATTAAACCCGTAACTGCATCGCCCCGTTAGACCAGAGAATTTTGCAAACTCATTTTTGAAAACACCTTCCAAATCCATGATTCAAAACGTAAAAATCACAGACACCCAAATCCTTTCGGACAACTGGTATATCCTCAAAAAAATCACATACCGATACAGCAAGAAAAACGGGGAAGTACTGACCCAAAGCCGGGAGGCCTATGACCGAGGCAACGGCGCCACCATCCTACTCTACCATCCCGAGCAAAAAACGGTGATTCTTACCCGGCAATTTCGCCTGCCAACCTATATCAATGGCAATGAATCCGGCATGCTGATCGAAGCCTGCGCAGGCCTACTGGACAACGAAAATGCAGAAGACTGCATCAAGCGAGAGACTGAAGAGGAAACCGGCTACAAAATCTCCAAGGTCCGCAAGATCTTCGAAGCCTATATGTCCCCCGGTTCGGTCACGGAGATCCTTCACTTTTTCATCGCCGAATACCGAAATGACATGAAGGTAAGTGAAGGCGGCGGAGCCGAGCATGAGGAAGAAAACATCGAAGTATTGGAAATCCCCATCGATCAAGCGATGGCAATGGTCGAAAGCGGCGAAATCAAGGACGGGAAGACGATTTTATTGCTGCAATTTGTGAAACTGAAGGGGGTGGTTTAAATGGGCAAAGGCATTCAAGTCTCCTGTAATTTCAATGTGAACACTCGATCTATTTTACAGGACTAACTAAAAAATATCCATATAGACCCACTGCGGGAAAGCCTGTGATCACCACCAGCCAAGACAAAATCCTATATGATACTTGATCAAACTCAGAACCCTTAAATTCCCAATAAATCTTTTCAAACACTCTATTAAACACTAAAAGATAATAGAACAAAACCAAACTCAGGACCTCGATCAAAAGACCTATTTTGAAGGAAATCCTAGTCCCAATTAAGCATTGAAAAGTAAGTGCGCGAATAACTGCAATCAAAAAACTCAACGAACATCCTACAAGCCCGAATGCTTTCAAATGAGGGACACTCGTTCCAAAACGATCATCTTGGCAATATGCATTGTACACATGAAAATATATGATTCTTAGATATTTTGTCACTTTCACTAGATATCGGGATTCAAACAACTACTTTAACAACGATCGTTGGGTGGAATTTGCAATTCCAGCCGAATATCCTTTCCAATTTGCAATTGGCAAAACCTCCAATTCTAATACCTCACCTCAAACTCCCCAAAGCTACCTTCGCCATCTCCCTTTACGGAAAGGCCAGCCTTCATCCCCCAAGACCACCAGGCCAGGTTGTCTCCAACAATTTCTCCGCCAATGGCATCCCAGGTTTGTCCATCCGAACTGAAAGAAAATTGAAACTGCTTTCCATCAGTCATTTGGGCTTTGAGAAATAGATTTTCTGAGAAGTCCAGCGGCTTTTTTTCCAAAACCTGAAACTCTCCCTGCTTTAGTTTCCAGAGAAGCAATGAATCTCCTTGAACTCCCAGCCCAAGGCTATTGTCTTTGGTGACATAAAAGGTCAAACTTCGCAGCGCCTCGCTTTTTCCGTGAACTTGGGTCTGAAATTCTGCATTGGCTTTTTCGGGATTGATTCCCAAAAAGGCTGGAATGGCCGAGGAATCCGCAGTCAAAATCAGGTTTCCATCAGCAACTCTAGCGATCATATCGCCAGCCTCCACATCAAACCTCCAATTTGCTTTCAAGACATTTCCATCAAATTGGTCCATAAAATTACTCGCCAAATTGGCTGGACTTCCAGCTTGGAAATTGGCGGTGAATTTTGGCCAGCCTGTTTTCTCATCCCAAGCGATCTGGCTCAACAGTGCCGATCTGCCCAGATTGGGAAAGCCCGCGCTGGGATAGGCATGATAGAGATAGTACCAGTCCCCATCGTTTTGCACAGCCGTACCGTGGCCGGGACATTTCCAATTTTCGTTGCCAACCAAGATGGGATTTCCTGCATATTTCTCCCAAGGCCCCTCCATCGTTTTTGCCCGGGCCACACCGACTTGGTAGTCGCAATTGGCCCCGCAGCAGGCATTCCCCGAATAAAACATATACAAATAGCCGTCTCTTTCCATGATGGTTTGGCCTTCGATACCTCCTCTTTCCCATGTATCCGCATCAGCTACCAGCACTTCGAAACTTTCCCCTGCGAGGGAAAGCCCGTCCCTGCTCAGTTTGGAGCCCAAGAGCGTGATGGGTTTGTCTTTGGTCAGCCCGTAAGCTTTCCAAGTGATGTACAAATCGTCTCCCTGTTGGTTGACAAAGGCGTCGATGGCCTCCTCTCCCCACTTGATGATCACCCCATGATCCTGGAAGCCCTGCTTTATATCCTTGGTCGAGGCGACTCCTATCATGGAAACTCCGTCTTTGTGCCTCGCGGTATAGTAGCAATAGAAAGTCCCATCTTTGTAAAAAAGCTCCGGCGCCCAAAAACTATTGATCGTCCAATCGGGCTTTTCCTGAAAAACGTAGTCAACAAATGTCCAATTCTTCAGATCCTTGGATTCGTAGATCGGGTAGTAAGGCCCCCAAGCATTGGAGGAGCCCGAGGCATAGAAGGTCCCGTCCACTTCAATCAGCGTCGGATCAGGTAGCTCACCGGGAATGACCTGTTCTTGGATGATTTCAGCCTTTTCGGGTTTGACACACGAGAAAGCCAGGATGAGGGCAAACAGGGTAAAAATGGGAAATCGCTTTTTCATAAAAACTGAATCATCGGGAAGGTTTGATGGCTAAAGATATCGGCTGACCGGCAAATCCCGGCAAAAGGAATGAATTTGGAAAACCCACCTTTCTCTTTTTCGGTTAAAAAAAGGTAATTTGTTGCAACAAACTAGTTCAAACATGGACTCTTGCGAGAAAATCAAAGAAAATCTCATTTCCAGAATCAGGGAATCCAATGATCTGGATCTGCTACAGACACTTAAGTCCCTGGTAGACTCGTCCGAAGCGGGTTTGTTTGAGCTTTCTGAAGATCAAGCCGAAGCGATTGAAATAGGAAGGGGGCAAATTAAAAATGGCAAATGCTCCTCCCATCAGCAAGTGGTCTCCGATATGAAGGCATGGCTTTCAAAAAAATAGTCTGGTCGGATCTTGCGAAGGACGAGCTTCACCATGTCCTAGAATTTTACACCCTTCGAAACGGATCTCCCGGATATAGCCTGAAACTGCTGGATGAGATCGATCACCTCTTGGTTGCATTGGCGGAAAACAAATTTCTCGGAAGGTTGGCATCAAACCGGTCAACCAGAGTTCTGCCGCTTCGCTACTACCTGATTTTTTACGAAGTAACAATCAACCAGATTGAAATCGTCTCCTTTTGGGACAATCGCCAAAACCCCAAAAAGAGAAAAGTCAAATGAGATATTTTGGGCTTTTGGGGACGGCGCTTTCTATTCCGTAGCGGATTCCCCTATTTTGCATCCTGAATCAAAATCGGATTATTCCCGTACTTGGTACTTTGTACTTCGTACTTCATACTCCCATGAAGCCTCACCAACTCAAGCTATACAACACCCTTTCCCGCCAGAAGGAGGATTTCGCACCCATCAACCCGCCCTTTGTGGGCATGTATGTCTGCGGACCTACCGTCTATGGCGATGCCCACCTAGGGCACGGCCGCCCAGCCGTCACTTTTGACACTGTCAATCGTTACCTGACCCATTTGGGCTATCGCGTACGCTATGTCAGAAATATCACAGACGTAGGACACCTACAAGGCGATGCCGACGAGGGAGAGGATAAGATCGCAAAAAAGGCCAAGCTGGAGCAACTGGAACCCATGGAAGTGGCGCAGCAATACACAGACACTTACCATCGCGACATGGCTTTGCTCAATACTTGGAAGCCTAGCATTGAACCTCGCGCCACCGGACATATTCCCGAGCAAATTGCCTTGGTCGAAGCGATTCTAGCAGAGGGTCTTGCCTATGAAGTGAATGGCTCGGTCTATTTTGACGTACTCAAATACAACGAAAGCTATAAATACGGCAAACTCTCCGGAAGAGTCTTGGAAGACCTTATGAGCGGTAGCCGCACACTGGACGGGCAGGACGAAAAACGCAACGCGGCGGATTTTGCCCTTTGGAAAAATGCCTCGCCTGAACATCTGATGAAGTGGGATTCTCCGTGGGGCAAAGGCTTCCCTGGCTGGCACCTCGAGTGTACTGCCATGAGTTCCAAATACTTGGGAACCCAGTTTGACATCCACGGCGGCGGCATGGATTTGCTGTTTCCGCACCATGAATGCGAGATCGCGCAAGGCAACGCCTGCAACCACCACGATCCGGCCAAATATTGGATGCACAACAACATGATCACCATCAACGGACAGAAGATGGGCAAGTCGCTCGGCAACTTCATCAACCTGCAGGAGCTTTTCACCGGCAACCACAAGCTGCTGGAGCAGGCCTACAGTCCGATGACGATCCGCTACTTCATGCTCACGGCGCACTACCGCTCCACGCTGGACTTCTCCAACGAAGCCCTGAAGGCTGCGCAAAAAGGCTACAAGAAACTCATCAACGGCCTTCGCATCGCACGCATGCTGGAGTTTACGCCAGATGAAGCGGTGGCTTTGGACGGCAACCAAATCCAGCAAATCGAAAGCAGCATCACCGCGGCTTACCGCGCAATGGACGATGATTTCAATACTGCGCAGGCGATAGGACACTTGTTCAACCTGCTGAAGAAAATCAACTCCGTCTTCACGGGTCAATTGGCTGCTGCGGCATTGGGTGAGGAGGTTTTTGCGAAGCTGAAAGACACCTTCATCACTTTTGTGGTGGACATCCTGGGCTTGATAGAGGAAAAAGGCGATGTGCAAGGCGCGATGCTGGAGCTTTTGCTCAAGCTGTATTCCGAGGCAAAAACAGCTCGCGACTATTCAAAAGTGGACGAGATCCGTTCCGGCCTCAAGGCCCTGGGTTTTGTGGTCAAGGACATGAAAGAAAAAATAGATTGGGCATATGAAGAATAGATTTTGGCTAATAGGAATGTTGGTTTTTGCTTGGGCCTGTTCCGGTGAAAAACCCACCGAAACAGTCGTAGAGGAAGTTGTAGTCAAACCTTATCCAAGCTTCAATGCGGATTCTGCTTACGCATTTGTCCAAAAGCAGGTCGACTTTGGTCCCCGTGTACCCGGCACCAAAGGCCACAGCGACACCAAGAACTGGATGATTTCCAAGTTGGAGGGCTACGGCTGGAGTGTACAGACTCAGGACTTCCAGGCCAAAACCTACGATGGACTAACCTGGGATCTAAGCAATATCATCGCTTCCTATAATCCCCAAGCGAGCAAAAGAGTCCTCTTGGCCGCGCACTGGGATACCCGAAGAATAGCGGACAAGGACACCGAGCGCCTGGACCAGCCGATTGATGGAGCAAACGACGGTGGCTCCGGTGTTGGAGTCTTATTGGAGGTGGCAAGAATTATCGCTTCCCAAGAACTGAAACCCGAAGTGGGAATAGACATCATTCTCTTTGACGGGGAAGATGACGGAGAGCCGGAAAAGGCCCGCACCCGCAACAATGCTCAGGAATTTTGGTGGTGCCATGGCTCCCAATACTGGTCAAAGAACAAGCATGTCCCGAATTATTCCGCCTACTATGGAATACTGGTGGACATGGTAGGCGGCAAAAATGCCAAGTTCTACCGCGAAGGCTACTCCAGACAGTATGCCAGCGGAATCGTGTCCAAAGTCTGGTCTAACGCCTCCAAATTGGGGCATTCGGACTTCTTTATCCAAAAAGACGCCCCGGAGATCCTGGATGACCATGCCTTCGTCAATGCTAATGCAGGTATCCCAACAATAGACATTATCGAATTTTCACCCGATTTCGGTTTTAGCCATTACCATCACACCCATCTGGACAACATGGATTTGATCGACACCCGTACATTGCGGGCGGTGGGGGAAACTGTTTTGTACACCGTCTACCAGGAATAGTGATAATTCTAAAGTTTTTTGCAATTTGTGCCAGTGCATTCGATTGCAAGCTTGAGAATAGGATACCCAAAAAACCATGAAAAAAGGCCATCAAATCACGATGAAGGAAATCGCCAAAAAACTTGGCGTATCGGTTTCCACTATCTCCAGAGCTCTGAAGGACTCTCCGGAATTGCATCCTGAAACTAAGAGGAAGATCGTGGAAATGGCCAAGGAGATGAACTACCAGCCCAATCTCCTCGCCCAGAGCCTTCGCATCTCAAGATCCAAGACACTCGGCGTCATTGTGCCCGAGATCACTTCCCATTTTTTTGCGTCTTGTATCAGTGGTATCCAAGACGCCGCCAACAAGCGCGGCTACAACGTGATGATCTGTCAGTCCAACGAGTCCTTGGAACAGGAAAAGGCCAACATCCGCACCCTCGTATCCAGCCAGGTTGACGGCCTGCTTATCTCGCTGAGCCGCGAGACAAACCAATATGACCACTTGTACGAACTTTACAACAGGGAAATCAACTTCGTGCTTTTCGACCGGGTTCATGAGGAAATCCCAGTTTCCAAGGTCACTTTCAACGACGCGGGAGGAGCTCATCAGGTGGTGAAACATCTCTTGGAAAATGGATCCAGAAAAATCGTCTATGTCTCCGGCCCCGAAGACCTCTATATTTCAAAGAAAAGAAAAGAGGGCTACCTCAAGGCCTTATCCGAATTCGGAATCGATCTTGACAATGCCCTGATAAAAGTAAGTGACCTAACTACAGAGGGCAACATCAATATCGCGCGGGAAATCACCGAGATGCAGCCTAGACCTGATGCGGTATTTTGCATGATTGATCCTGTTGCGGTAGACGTGCTCACCGAATGGAAAGCTTTGGGCATCAAAATCCCAGAAGACATCGCCTTGGCGGGATTTACCAACAACCCGACTTCTGCGGTCGTGGAACCCCCACTCACTACCGTAGCTCAGCCGGGTTACGAAATGGGAAAATTGGCGGTGAGCCACCTATTGGATCAGCTGGATGGGATAGCTTCTGAGGATCCCATCTCCATCGTCTTGGAGACTACCCTGGTACCGCGTAGGTCTTCCCAGCATTTTTGAAAGTCATAGGTTATCGGTTATTGTCATGTTATCGACTCTCTGCCACAACCTACAACATCAGCCAAACCCATGATCAACCCAATCCAAACCACTTTCCGGAATCTATTTGAGTCGTCTCCCCTAATTTCTTTTGCCCCCGGGCGCATCAACCTGATTGGAGAGCATACCGACTACCAGGAAGGTTTTGTATTTCCCGCAGCAGTCAAACAGGGAATATGGGTCGCTATCCAGAAAAACGGTCTGAAAAGCTGCCGCCTTTATTCCCTGGATTTTGACCAGGAATTCACATTTGAACTGGATACGCTTTCCCCGAAAAAGGGCCACTGGGCTACCTATGTCATGGGAATGGTTGCGCTACTCAATCAGGCAGGCTATTCAGTATCCGGTTTTGACATGGTTTTTGGCGGAAATATCCCAGTCGGCTCCGGCTTGTCCTCCTCGGCAGCGCTATCGGTAGCCATAGGCACGGCAATTTCGGGGCTCTTTGGGTTTGAAATCCCAAAAAAATCCATCGCCCTGTATGGCCAGAAGTCCGAACACCTCTTCGCAGGTGTCAAATGCGGCATCATGGATCCCTATGCATCAGCCTTTGGCGCCAAAGGAAAAGCTCTTTTGCTAGACTGCAGAAGCAATACCCACGAAGAAATCCCTGCGGAATTCGGTGACTACTCACTCATCCTGGTCAATTCCAAAGTCAAGCACTCCCTTGCCGATACGGCCTATAACAAACGCCGCGAAGCTTGTGAAGAAAGCGTCAGGCTACTTTCTGCGCATTTTCCGGGAATCGTCACGCTGAGGGATATTCCTTCTGCCGATATGGAGAAAGTCGAGACCCTACTTTCCGCCGAACTCTACCCAAAAGCCAAGCATCTTATCACCGAGTGTGAACGGGTCCATGAGGCTGCCGCAGCATTGAAGTTGGGCAACCTGTCTTTGTTTGGAGAATTGCTGAAAGCCTCCCACCTAAGCCTAAGCAAAGACTATGAGGTAAGCTGCCCAGAGTTGGATTTTCTAGCGGAAAAATCCTGGGAGATCACGGACGTCATCGGTTCACGCATGATGGGTGGCGGCTTTGGTGGCTGCACGATCAATCTAGTCAAAAGTAGCCGGATCATGGATTTTGAAAGCCGGATCTCTTCCGCTTACTCGGCACGATTCGGTATAGTCCCGGATTTTATCCCAGTGCAGATCGGCTCGGGGGCATCCATCCTGAAAGAACCTGCCGATACCAAATGACCAAATCCCATACTTAAAACACCTAGAAATACAGGCACTTATTACAGTGTCTTTATTTTTCCCTATTTTCCAAAAAATTTACACCTATATGAATTTACCCAAAAACCTACGTAGCCTACTTCTCCTGCTGCTGCTGATCGGACTGGGATTTTCCGCTTGTACCAAAAAGCGGGAAGGAAACCCCAAAGTACTGGTATTCAGCAAAACAGCCGGATATTACCATGAATCCATCCCTGCTGGCATCGCCGCTATCCAAAAGCTGGGAACCGAAAACGGTTTTGAGGTGGACACCACCAAAAATGCTGAAAACATCAATGAGGAAAATCTCGCCCAATATGCAGCGGTGATTTTCCTAAGTACCACTGCCAACGTCCTGGACCAATATCAGGAAGCTGATTTTGAGCGATACATCCAGTCGGGTGGCGGATTTGTGGGAATCCACGCCGCTGCCGACACCGAATATGAGTGGGGTTGGTATGGAAAATTGGTCGGGGGATACTTCATCGACCATCCCGGCATCAATGATCCACATCCAAACGTACAAGCCGGAAAAGTCACCAAAACCGGAGAAAAACATCCCTCAGTAGATTTCCTCCCAGAATCTTGGGAAAGAACCGACGAGTGGTATAGCTACAAAAACATCAATCCAGACACCAAAAAACTCCTGATGCTGGACGAGGCTTCCTACCAAGGTGGCTACGACATGGGCGAACACCCTATTGCCTGGTACCATGACTATGACGGGGGTCGCGCCTACTACACCGGCGGCGGCCATACCAAGGAGTCTTTCGAAGAAGAAAATTACCTCAAGCATCTACTAGCCGGCATTCAGTACGCCATGGGCGACAATGCGATACTGGACTACTCCAAGGCAAAATCCAAGCGTGTACCGGAAGAAAACCGCTTTACGAAAACCACGCTTTCTGTAGGTCAGTTTACCGAGCCTACCGAAATGACAGTATTACCGAATCTGGACATTTTGGTAGCCCAAAGAAGAGGGGAAATCCTACACTATAGCGAAGCAAACGGCGAGCTGAAAGAGGTAGCCAAACTCGACGTGTATTGGAAAGCGGAAGTAAAAGGCGTCAATGCGGAAGAAGGAGTAATGGGACTGCAAAAAGACCCTAACTATGCGCAAAACAACTTTGTATTCGTATACTACTCGCCCGCGGGAGATCAGGAGATCAACCGTCTTTCCCGATTTGTCTTCAAAGACGGCGTTTGGGATATGTCCTCCGAAAAAGTGATTTTGGAACTGTATTCTCAGCGAAACATCTGTTGTCACACCGGGGGATCCATCGCTTTTGATGCTAATGGAAATCTATTCCTCTCCACGGGTGACAACTCCACACCATTCAACCAGCCGAACACACCTTATACACTCAACGGCTACGCTCCATTGGACGGAAGAGATGGCAACAAACAGTGGGATGCAAGAAGAAGCTCTGGAAACTCGAATGATCTCAGAGGAAAAATCCTCAGAATCAAAGTGGCTGAAGACGGAAGCTATTCGATTCCTGAAGGCAACCTTTATCCTCAAGGAACAGAAGGAACTCGGCCAGAAATTTTTGTTCAGGGCCTCCGAAACCCGTACAGAATCTCTGTAGATCAAAAAACCGGATTCTTGTATTGGGGTGAAGTTGGTCCCGATGCAAACAACGACTCTCTGGATGTCAAAGGTCCAAGAGGTTATGACGAAGTGAACCAGGCCCAAAAAGCGGGACATTTCGGATGGCCATACACAATCGGTAAAAACTACGCCTACCGTGAATTCAATTATGAAACTGGCCAAACAGGGCCTGCTTTTGATCCAGCTGGACCTGCAAACAACTCGCCCAACAACACTGGTTTGAAGAAATTGCCTCCGGTAGAGCCTGCATTTATCTGGTATCCTTACGCAGCTTCTCCCGACTTCCCATCCGTGGGACAAGGGGGAAGAAACGCCATGGCTGGCCCGATATACTACTCAGACATGTACCCGGCAGAAACGAGAATGCCAGACTATTTTGATGGCAAACTATTCATTTACGAATGGATCAGAGGCTGGATCAAAGTCGTCACGATGAATTCGGATGGGTCTTTCTCCAAAATGGAACCGTTCATGCCAGGTACTAAGTTCAATGCGATGATGGACATGGAAATGGGGCCTGACGGCAAAATCTACATCCTGGAATACGGAAACGGCTGGTTTAGCAAAAACACAGATGCGGGACTCTTTCGAATTGACTACAATGGCGGCAACAGGGCACCTGTGGTCTCTGAGCTGAAAGTGGACAAGACCTCCGGCAAAAATCCATTGACGGTGACTTTCACGGCGACCGCAAGCGATCCCGAAAAAGATCCGCTGACCTACACATGGAATCTTGGAAAAGGTGAAACCAAAACCAGCAACGAGCCAACTTTGACACACACCTTCAATACAGTGGGCGACTTTGAAGTGACTGTAGTTGCGAATGACCCAGCTGGACTTTCCGGATCCAGCCTTCCTGTAAGTGTGTATTCTGGAAATACCGCTCCTGAAGTTCAGATCGCTATTGAAGGCAACCAATCATTCTATTTCCCTGGTAAGAAAGTAACCTATTCCGTGTCTGCAACTGATCCAGATGATCCGGCTGCAGCCGTGGATTTGAGTTCTATGTTTGTCTCCGCAGACTATATTTCCGGAGTGGATTTGGCCGAAGCGGATATGGGCCACAAGGTTATGAGTGAAGCCATGACGGGCAAATCTCTATTCCAATCGATGACCTGCAAGACCTGTCACAAGGAAAACGAAGCGTCTATCGGGCCTTCCTTTGCAGAAGTCGCCAAAAAATACCGAGAACGAGACCGCGACTACCTTTTGAACAAAATCAAAAACGGCGGAAGTGGCGTTTGGGGTGAAACAGCTATGCCTGCCAACCCAGACCTGAATACGACCGACGCCAACGCCCTCGTGAGCTATGTCCTGTCGTTAGGGGCGGATGCTAAACCAAGCCTGCCCGCGAAAGGCACCTTGGATGCCACTTTGGGTAAAACCCCTTCCCCAACCGGAGCATTGGTGATTTCGGCAACTTACACCGATAAGGGTGGTGAAGCCATCAAGCCGTTGACCGGTGCAAACTCCTTGGTATTGAAATCCAATACCGTGGATTTGGCGCAAGCGGGCGAATTTGAAGTGTACACCAAAATGGTATATGATGGACGTCACCTGCTGATGGTTCCGGCTACTCAAGGCTCCTTCGCTTTGCCTGCCATCGACTTGACTGGAATCGGCTCCGTGACTTTGATGACCGCCTCTCAAGAGCCGATCAAAGTTCCCGTGGATTTCGAAGTCCGACTGGATAGCCCAACCGGAACGGTGGTTGGCTCAGGAACCCAGCAGCCAAGCGAGGGTTTTGCCGCTCCGGGAATGCCGATTAAAATGCACCAAGCTCAACTCCAGATCACTGGCGCAAGCGATGGCAAAAAGCACAAACTATACTTTATCAGCGATGCGAAAGGTGCTGAACTAGGTACGTTCATTCTGATGGGCATTACCTTCAACGCCAAGTAAAGATTAATGTACCTTCCTGCAATAGCCATCCTGAAACCATTCGGGATGGCTATTTTATTGGCAGAACTTTTCTCCCAAATTCAAGGCCGTAACATCACTTCAACATGAAGCCAGACACTGAATTTTTGATCCTCGGCGGAGGAATCGCCGGCCTCGCCACCGCGATCGCTTTGCAAAAAATCGGCAAAGATTTCCTTGTAGCGGAGGCCTCTGAAGCCTTCCGACCTGTCGGTGCGGGAATCGCTCTCGCCGCCAATGCGATGAAGGCGCTTTCCAAGATCGGAGCGGCAGACGCAGTCATACCCAAAGGAAGCCGATTGGCGGACTTCAGTATCTATGACGACAAAGGAAAGCTGATCAGCAAAACCCACGCACACAATCCCGACTATGGCAACTTCACCATCCACCGAGCGGATCTTCACGCTGCTTTGCTTTCTTTTTTGGAAGAAAAGAAGCTTCTAACAGGAAAAAGATCCAAGCGCTTTGTCAAGGGACCCAAGCGATATACCGTGTTTTTCGAAGATGGCTCTGAGATATCGGCCTCCCATCTGATCGTGGCAGAAGGAATCCATTCTCCCATCCGCAAGCAACTGCTCCCCGATACCAATCCCCGTTTTGCCGGCTATACCTGTTGGAGGGGAATTGCCGACAATGGACAACTTCACATCGATGAAACCTTCGAAACCTGGGGAAGAAAAGGACGCATTGGAATCGTTCCGTTGAGAAATAAGCAAATTTATTGGTTTGCCTGTGTCAATGCCCCTCACGCCGACTCGGACAAGAAGAACTTCAAAAAAGAAGACATCCTAGAGATTTTTGGGGATTTTCACTCGTCGATATCCGAGGTCCTGAAAGCGACCTACGCGCCAATCATCTGGAATGACATCCTGGATCTACCTCCGCTTTCGCGATTTGCCTTTGAAGACATTCTTCTGATCGGCGATGCCGCGCATGCGACCACGCCAAACATGGGCCAAGGCGCCTGCATGGCCTTGGAGGATGCGGCCGTCCTAATGGCTTGCTTGAAAAAGAATCCCTCAACCTCAACAGCCTTTTTGGACTTTGAAAAAAGAAGGCTGACGCGCACTCGGCAGATCGTCATCCAGTCTTGGACCTTGGGAAAAGTCGCGCAATTGGAAAACCCTATTGGCATTTGGCTCAGAAACTTCGCCTTTAGAGTCACACCCGCCTCAGTCAATCAAAAGCAACTGGAAAAGCTTTATAACGTGGATTTGGATTGAAGTAAAAAAGGCGGGCTCTTAAGCCCGCCTTCGATGTTTAAGCCATCAATCACTTGCTATTTCATTGGGGAAAAAGCCCAAGGTGTAAAGTAAACTGCATCCACTTTCTCGACGATTTTGCCGGATGCTTCAGAGGCATCCCTCGCCTTGATCCATTCCGGATCATTTCGGAAGTTTTCAAAAGCCTTGTCAAAAGCTGCACGATCCTCATGTCCTAAAAGGTAAACTAACTTAGGCTGGCTTCCGTCTTTCTCCACGGTCAGCCAATAGGGATAGTTTTTCAAGCCTTGCTTTTCAAAAAGTGCACGTGTATGGTCCCGGAACCTCGCCTGAATGTTTTCGATTTTGCCGGGGAAGCAATGATAAGTTCTCATCTGGATAATCCCACTGCCCGTGGGTATGGGTGTATCATTTAGCTCAGGAGCCAAAGTCATAAAGGTCTGTTCTACTTTCGCCACAAGAGGACCATTTACGTGGGATTCCTCGTAGGCTTTCTTCCATTCCGGGTCATTCATAAAAGAATCCCACATCTTATCCCGCGCTGCTGCATCAGGGTAACCCAAGATATAGGTCATGGAATTGTCTGTGTTTTCCTCCGGAATGAGGTAGATGATATTCTCCATTCCAGCCTTTTCAAAGAGCTTCATGGTATGGTTTTCAAATCGCTTCAGCAAATCTGGAAGTTTGCCCGGATGGGCATAATATTTCCGGATTTCAAAATACTTGGACTTGGATACTTTGGGCAGCTGGGCAAAGGCCCCTAAACCAATAGTCATGGCAATCAGAAACAGAAGTAGTTTTTTCATAAGGTTAATGGGTTTGTTGTGTGTTTAACTTATTTTTTCCAGGCTTTATATAAGGCTGGACTCAATGCCAATGCAATAATCAAAAGTCCAAAAGTCTCCCGATTCTCCTCCATTTCTGGCGTCTTCATGGTCAGATCTTTTTGGGCCCACTCTTGGGAAACCCAGTCGCCTATCCCTCCGGGAAAGAAGTAAACTGCACCTGCCAAGCAGAGGACAATCACCAACGTAAGAGGGATTTTTGGAAAAATACCACGAAAACCAAGCAAGCAAAAAACCATCGCTGCTCCGTAGATGCTCACCCAAACTTCCGGGTCGGGATCATTAAACTGCCAATAGGCAAACAGCGCAAAGAGAAAGAACCAGATTCCGAAGTAATACTTATTAAAATTCATGTGTTTTTGTTGGGTTGGCAACTTTAAAACTAAGAAAATTCAGGATGAATACGCTCCCGTACGTCAAAAGCTTTTGTCAGGAAAAAGTATGGAAATAAAAGCGGGTTTGGACTAGATTCGCAAAATTTCACGTCAATGATCCATTTCAAACCTGCGGAAACAGAACGAGAGCTGCTCGGCATCCTGAGCCTCCAAAAGGAAAATCTCCCACAAAACATCTCCCAAGCCGAAAAGGCAGCCCAGGGCTTTGTCACTGTAAACCATTCCTTTGAGCAGTTGGCTGAGATGAATGCAATCGCCCCGCATCTCATCGCCAAAGACGGCGAAAAAGTCGTGGGCTATATCCTGGCGATGACCAAGGCTTCCAAGGATCTCATCCCAGTACTCATCCCGATGTTCCAGCAGTTTGAACGCTTGGAATTCGCGGGAAACAACGTCGCGTCGTACAACTATCTCGTGATCGGCCAGATCTGCGTCAGCAAAGACTATCGCGGGCGGGGTATCTTTGACAGGATGTACGAGGCCTATGTGGATTTTTTCTCGACCCGCTTCGACTTTGCGATCACAGAGATTGCTGACTCTAACATACGCTCGATCAAAGCCCACCAGCGGGTAGGATTTGAAGTTATCCATAAATTCAGCGACAGCACGGAGGATTGGTCTATTGTCGCCTTAAACTGGAAAAATCAAAAAAGCAGGTCAGACAAGGACAGTTTGGACTGGGGGAAGAAATAATTTCACTGTACTTATAGGGTAATAAGTAAATGATTGGGTAAGGGAACGGGGGCCAAAGGCCCCCGTTTTTATTGGTCAAAAAGGCTAAATACCTTATTGGGCAAGTGGGATTGTCCGATAAGGGCCTCCAATTCTTTCACTTTTCCGGGATTTTGCGCCGCCAAATCAGACAGCTCTCCCGGATCCTTGGCCAAATCAAAAAGCTCCAAAGTAGTCTTTGTCGAGTCTTTCACTTGGTATTTGACCAGCTTCCAATTGCCCTGTAGAACAGCCTGTCTACCGCCTAGTTCGTGAAACTCCCAGTACATGTAGTCGTGGTGGGCTTGGGAACTCTCACCCAGCAGACTGGGCAAAAGAGAAATTCCGTCTATTTCGGCTGGCTCTGGCTCGCCAAGAATATCGGCGAATGTCGGCAGCCAGTCCCAGAATGCTGAGACCTGATCCGAGCTGCTTCCAGCCTTCACCTTGGCCGGCCACTTCACGATCATCGGCACGTGGATGCCTCCTTCATAGAGATCTCTTTTGTAGCCACGAAATGGGCCGTTGGAATCAAAAAAATCCGGATCCGCTCCGCCTTCACGGTGGGCGCCGTTGTCGGAGGTGAACACGATTAGCGTATTTTCTGCCAAGCCTAGCTCCTCCAATTTCTTCACTACTTCTCCGACAAATCGGTCGGTTCGTTCCACCATTGCAGCGAATGCCGCATGGGGGTTGGCTTCTGATTGGTACGCGGAAATCCGCATCTCCGGCCCATAATCTCCGCCCTGAGGCGCCACATGTGGCTTTTCCTCGCCAAACTTGGCCTTATACTTCTTGAAAAGCTCATCGTCTGGCGCAGCTAGCTCGGCATGCGGCATCACGATGGGCATAAAGAGGAAAAAGGGTTTCTCCTTGTTTTTTTCGATAAATTCCAAAGTCTTGGCCTGGATCAGATCCGGCGCATAGGTGGATTTTTTGGTCCAATCGTTTCCGGGCAAATCCACTTTTTGCCCATTTTCCCAAAGGTATGCGGGGTAGTAGCGGTGCGCGTAGCGCTGGCAGAGATAGCCATAAAACTCCCCAAAACCCTGATTGATCGGTTCCCCAGAGGTTCCATTCATCCCCAGTCCCCACTTGCCAAAGGCCCCCGTCACGTAGCCAGCCCTTTGGAAGATCTTGCTGAGCGTCTCGACGGAGTCTGTCAGCGGCAATTGGCCCTCCGGCTGCACCTCGGAATTTCCCCGAATCGGCGTGTGTCCCGTGTGCAGGCCTGTTAAGAGCGTGGATCGGGACGGAGCGCAGACAGGCGAACCGGAATAGTGTCTGCTGAAAAACATCCCCTCCTTGGCCAAGCGATCAATATTGGGAGTTTCTATGAATTGTTGTCCTAAAAAGCCCAAGTCTCCATAGCCCAAATCGTCGGCAAGGATAAAAACAATGTTCGGTTTCGCATCCGATTCATTGTTAGGTGTTTTTTGGCCGCATGCGCCAATCGCAAAAAGAATTAAGAATAGCAGTCTGTTCATCGCGGGATCGGAATTTTTCAGAAATTGGAAAGAAGCTACTAATAAAGCCCTTTTGAAAGAAAACGACATGAAACAGCTCTTGATATTCTTGATATTGGCTGGAATAGCCCTCTTCAACACCGCGTTTTCACAGGAACGAACGCCCGTAATCATCTCAACGGATATTGGCGGAGATGATCCCGATGACTTTCAGTCTTTAGTTCACTTTTTGCTTTATGCTGATCGGTTTGAAATTTTGGGGCTTATTTCTTCCCCTCCCGGAAAAGGCCGGAAATCGGATATTCTGGAAGTAATAGAGGCCTACGAAGCCGACTTTCCCAAACTGTCCAAAATTTCAGATTCCTTTCCCAGCGCAGCTTACCTCAGGACAATTTCGATACAAGGCGAAGTAGATCCTCAGGCATCCGATGTCCCGGACCGAATCAGCGCTGGCGCAGGTTTCCTGGCGAGTCAGGTGCTCAAATACGGAAAACCGGTATACGTTCTGGTTTGGGGATCGATCACGGATTTGGCCCAAGCCTTGCATTTTCATCCAGAAATCAAACCTCTTCTCCGTGTTTATTCAATCGGCTCCTGGAACACCAAACAGGACCAAAAATCAAGAGACTACATTGACGCCAATCATCCTGACCTCTGGTGGATAGAAAACAACACTACTTTTCGTGGCATGTATATGGGAGGAATTCAGGACTCCCCTTGGGGCAATGCCAGTTTTGTCAAGGAATTTGTCGAAGGAGCGGGTTATCTCGGAAGCCTGTTTTTTGAGAAAAAACAGGACATAAAAATGGGTGATACACCAAGTGTGCTATATCTACTACACGGCGTGGCAAGCGATCCTGAGGGAGAAAGCTGGGGAGGGTCATTTTGTAAAAGAGAAGACAGACCAAACTATTGGACAGATTGCCAAAACCGCGAATTGGCAGAAAATGGAATGCCTGGTGCCAAAACCGTCAACAGATTTAGGCAGCAATATCTGGCGGACTGGAGAGGCAGGATGATTAGGCTAAAATGAACCTAAAACAGAAACGGGAAGGATTTCTTGCGAAACCTTCCCGTTTAATGAACTGGAAACCATAGCCTCCAACTCAATCCAAGCTACAGTTATTATGGCTATCCCTCAGTTGCCTGAGTTAGTGACGATTCATTTGAAGCCTCCTTTCATACGATCGGATGTCCCTTTTGGGGCCAATCTGTTTTGTACTTCTGCGGTTTCCCGTCTCAGACATTTACCCGGTGGTAAGTGCCCCTTTGTACCCGATTTCAAACTTTCAACTAACCGCCCGACATTCTATTGTCGGCCTTTTATCTCTTACTTGATAGGTTTAAAGTTGACTGATTATCAGCAGGATTCCAAATTTCACCCCAATTACTTCTCCACTATTTTTCCACTAAAAAGGAGGGGTATTTCCACATATTATAAACACTGTTACGGCTTCTGCACCTATTCCCGAGTGTCTGCTGCTTCTTTTTTGCTATTTTGTATCGCCCAACCCAAAACAACCATGACCGACCGCAGAAACTTCCTGAAATCCTCCTCCCTGCTAATTGGCGGCCTTTGGCTCAGCCCAAACATTGCTGCCGCTAGAGCCAGGATCGCCCCCAGCGACCAAGTACGCGTCGCGCTCATCGGATGCCGCAACATGGGCTTTGGCATACTCAAACACCATTTGGCACTACCGGATGTGCGCTGCATCGCCCTTTGCGACGTGGACCAGAACGTACTGGAGGAAAAGCTTGGAGAAATCGAAGCGGCAACCGGGACACGTCCTGAGGGATTCCAAGATTTCAGAAAAGTCTTGGAGCGCCAGGACATCGATGCCGTGATCATCGGTACGCCAGACCATTGGCATTGCCTGATCGCGGTTGCGGCTTGCCAAGCAGGCAAAGACGTCTACGTGGAAAAGCCCATGGCAAACAGCATCGGCGAGTGCGACTTGATCCAGCAAGCCGGCAAGCGATTCGACCGGGTCATCCAAGTGGGACAGCAACAACGATCCGGACAGGCTTTTATAGAATCAAGGGATTTGGTCAAGAGTGGCCACTTGGGCAAAATTCGTAAGGTCAACATTTGGTCAAACTTCAACTACGGACTCGGAAATGAAAAAGTACCCAACTCAGCCGTGCCCAAAGGTGTCGATTATGGCTTTTGGCTGGGACCCGCGCCCCAGCGGGACTTCAATTCCAACCGATTTCACGGGAGCTGGAGGCACTTTTGGGATTACGGGGGTGGACTGATGTCGGATTGGGGAGTGCATCTTTTGGATATGGCGATTTGGGTGGAAGAAAATCCATCTGCCCCATCCAGGGTATTGACCTATGCCCGTAACGTTAATACGGAAAACCGAGATCGAGATACGTTTGACACGATGAACGTGCTTTTTTCCAAAAAAGACTTTCTGATCAACTATGACATGAACGGAGGGCTGCAAACCGGCCCCTACGAAAAGCCTTATGGGATAGCCTATGTTGGAGAAAAGGGAACCTTGGTCGTCAACCGAGGCGGCTATGAAATCTATCCCGAGTGGGACGGAACAGCCAACGCCCCAAAATGCGAAGCCAAAAAACTAGAAGGCACCAAAGAGTCCCATAATCTGCACGTAGCCAACTTTGTGGATTGTATCAAAACCCGGAAACAAACGGTATGTCCACCTGAAGCAGGCAGAATAGCGGCTCTGCATGCTCATATCCCAAACATAGCCGCTAGAGTCGGGGCGGAAGAACTGCTATGGGACGACGCAAAACGCGAGTTTGTCGGAAACAAGGCAGCCAACGCGTTGATATGGCCTGACTATCGGGAGCCTTGGGTACTACCAAAGCTTTAAAGGGAATTAAAACCCATGTGCTGCTTCAGGATAAGCAGCGCAACGCTAAACTTTATTTCATAAAGGCGTTAACTCCGCCCAGCCTGACAATAATCCATAGTCCCAACTTTCCAACCTCCTAGCTTCCATACTTCCTAACTTTTAGCTTTCTGAATTTAGCTTTCTCACTTCAAAGCAATTCTCATCAAATACGCATCAGCGGTCATATATAGGTATTTTTCACCTATATCAAACCCACAATTTGCCGTTCCGTTTTCGGTCATTATCGTACCCAGAAGTTTTCCTTCAGGACTAATCACCAAAACTCCGCCCGGTCCGGTAGCAAAGAGAGTTCCGCTAGAATGAACCTTTAATCCATCAGGAAGACCCTTTCGGGATTCGCTCTGGAGTGGAGAGGCGTCAAACAGGACTTTTCCCGAAATCACATTTCCACTCTCATCCAAACCAAATGCATAATACCTCGCCTTCTCCGGATCAGACTGGGCTATGTAAAGCGTCTTTTGGTCGGGGCTCAAGGCTATTCCATTAGGCCGACTTAGCGAATCCACCAGAAGACTGACCTTGCCATCCTGATCCAGACGATAGACACCCTGAAAATCCAGCTGCTTTTCATCCCAAGGATCCATTCCATAGGGAGGATCGGTGAAAAAGAGTTGACCGCTAGAATTAAATACGAGGTCATTTGGGCTATTAAAGCGCTTGCCTTCATAGCCGGTCGCCAAAGCTTCAAATTCGGATTTGGGTGCATCAAGCGATGCCAGCATTTTACCCACTTGCCTTTCTCCATGTTGGCACAGGATAAGATTGCCGGAGGAGTCCAAAGCCAAGCCATTGGCCCCTGGCTCGTGCTTATCCATCCGATCACCCAAATATCCAGATGGACTCAAATACAGTGACAGACTGTCCTTCTCGGTCCATTTCCAGATTTTGTTGGCAGGCACATCCGTAAAAATCAAGGCCTGCTGATCCTCCAGCCACAGCGGCCCCTCCGCCCATTCAAAACCGGAGGCCAAGACTTCGATCTGGGCATCGGCCGGAATCAAGGCGTTGATCGCAGAATCAAGTCGCTCTACGGAGCCGATGGTATTGAATTTAGAAACAGCTTCTTGCTGGATTTTTGGGCTGGAGCAAGCAGCCAAGACAAGAATTGCAAACCAACAGGATTTTTTCATGGTCTTTTGGGTCTTGAAAAAAGGAAGATAACCGATTCGGCCCAGAAGTCCGACACTGGAAGAGCCAATACCAAAAAACTAAACCCAAGCCACACTATAACATTGGTTTTCAGCACACGTTAAACTAAATTCACAACCCAACCATCTTGCCATGAGACAATTAAGCATCTTTTTCTTTTCGCTATTTTCAGGGCTTTGCTCGTGTGAAATCAACCAACGTGTGGACCCCGCAATCAATGAACCAGAGAACTTGAACGAGGTCAGAACCCTACTGAAGGATCAACTTTTTACTCCAACAGGTAAGCTTCGATCAAGAGATCAATATCAGTCTGATGAAAATGGGCTCCATTTCAGAAGTGACTTTTATTATAGTCAAAGTGGAGATATAGCTTTAACTATTGGGATTTATGAAGGAGGAGACAGCGGGGGAATTTTCGGTTTTTCCGAAGGCGACACTACAGGAGCAACGACCTATCACTACACCGCTGATAGACTAACAGAAGAAAAATCCTTCAACTTAAAAAATGGCGAATTCACTCTTAGCGGAGCTCTTACATACTCCTATACTGACTCTGGCAAACTCTTTCAGATCCTAAATGATAAAAAAGAACCCATAACCACCCATTATTACAATGAAAAGGGACTTTTGACCTCAAAAAAATACGGCAAAAATCAAGATATGGAAGTAGATGAATTCTCATATAATGATCAGGATCAAGTGATCTTACATGTACAAAGCTCATTAGGCACACCTCTTTTCGAGCACTATTTCCGCTACGACTCTAAAGGCCGACTGGTGGCAAAGGAAACCTGGTCTATGCCGAACGACAAAGAAAATGTATTCCAATATTTCTACAACGACCAAGATCAATTGATCAAAGAATTGGAGTTCTATCCTCAGTGGGGTTTCACACAAAGGTTTAAAAGGATTTACAGCTACTATTAGAAGGAAATCTGGTCGACTGATAAGTTTCAAATATTACAAACCACTCGCTGTCGCGTCTTTCCCCCGCTTGGCAATCTGCTGTTCCCGGATTTCTTCGTTTCTGTAGAAAGCCAAAGGATCCCCTTCTCCCCCGCTTTGGATGCGCACTTCCCTCACCAAAGCTCTGACGTCGGTCAGAAAAGGAAACTGGACGCCAATTTTACACTATGAAACTCAATACATGGAACTCTATCATTTGCCTGAGAATATCTCAGAATTTAGGAACTTGGCGAGAGAGAACCCTGAAAAACCAAGAAACTCTACGCTTCCTATATGAATGGCTGATTGATACAAAGCCAATCTTCCTATTGAAAAATCCACCGGCAAGCCCATTGTTTTGAGAGGACTCAAGTAGGCCATTAGAACGCCAATTAACCGTTGCCAAGCCATCAACTTCATAAATTCATAGAAATTTGTGAAGTTTACTTCATAGATTTAGCTAAATTTATGAAGTTAGATTCATGGATTAAAAGCTAGAAGCGTAGTGCAAGTACCCCGAACCATTATCTCTCAACTTGAAGATCAGCTTTTCAAAGGCAAAGTCCTGATCCTCTATGGCGCCAGAAGAACTGGGAAAACCACTTTAGTGAAATACCTGCTTTTGAAATTTCCTGATAAATCGGCATACATTAATTGTGAACTTCAGGAATACAAAGACGCCCTTTCCACGACTAATTCCGGGCTTTTGACAGAATTTATCGGAAATCGGGAGCTGATCATTTTTGATGAGGCTCAGCATATTGCCAATATCGGTCTTGTATTGAAAGTACTGGTGGACACGTTTCCGCAAGTTCAATTCATTGCAACGGGGTCTTCCAGTTTTGAACTTTCGGGAATAGTCTCCGAGCCTCTTACCGGCAGATCACGTCAGTTTCTCCTGCTTCCTTTTTCGTTGGAGGAAATCGGCCAATCACTCAATCCCATTCAGATCAAAGCCAATCTGCCCAATTTCCTGAGATTCGGACTTTACCCCCAGGTGTTCAACAGTGTTGGGGATGAAAAAATCGAAGAACTTTCAGAGATCTCTTCCAACTACCTGTACAAAGACCTGTTCCAATTTGAGCAAGTCAAAAAACCGGAATTGATTTTCAAGCTTTTGACAGCCATAGCTTTGCAGACGGGAAGTGAGTCTTCCCTTAATGAGTTCGCGCAAATCACCGGAACGAATGTGCACACGGTCAAGCGATACTTGGAGCTGTTGGAAAAATCATTTGTGATCTTCAGACTGAATTCATTCAGCCGAAACCTGCGTAAGGAATTGGCCAAAAGCCAAAAAATCTACTTCTACGATGTGGGAATCCGCAATGCAGTGATCCGCAACTTCAATCAAATGAATCTACGAACAGATGTAGGAGGACTTTGGGAAAACTTCTGCATCACCGAACGGATCAAGTTCAACCAAAATCACCGAAGGTTTGTCAATACCTACTTTTGGAGAACCTACGACCAAAAAGAGATCGACTACATCGAGGAAAAAGACGGACATCTGACCTGCTTTGAGTTCAAGTATGCAGAAGGAGCTCCAGGAAAGTTCCCCGCAGAGTTTTCCGAAACCTATCCTAATTCAAGCTTTAAGGTGATTACTCCGGGTAATTTCTATGAGCTTTATAAGTGAGTTACAACCCACTCGCCTGAGAATTCTTGCCTCGCTTTGCGATTAGCTTTTCCCGGATCTTCTCCTTTCGGTAAAAAGCCAAGGGATCATCCTCGCCTCCACTCCTCACTCTGGCTTCACGGACCAAAGCCCTGACATCGGTCAAAAAAGCATCCTGCAAAATTTCCTGCGCTCCTACCACATCACCTTCTACTTGGCACTGGGCCAGCTTGGCACGATCTACCAGGAGTGCCTTTGCATAGGCCTGAGCAATGGATTCTAGCGCTTGGATCAAGTCCTCGATCGGATCCTTCGTGTTGTGGCTGGCATCGATCATCCAAGAGATGCTCTCCCAAGCTTGGGCATTTTCCTCCGCTCCTCCGACCAACTCGCAGAAAATGAGGAAAAGCTGATAGGGCTTGATGCTACCGGTACTCAAGTCATCGTCCCCAAACTTGCTGTCGTTGAAGTGAAATCCCGCCAACATGCCCTGATGCATCAGGGTGGCGACGATCTGCTCGATATTGGTATTGGGCAGGTGGTGGCCAAGGTCCACGAGCACCTTGGCTCGACCGCCCAGCTGCCTGCATAGGAACGAGGAGGTACCCCAATCCGGAATTACGGTATGGTAAAAATTGGGTTCGTAGGGTTTATACTCCAGCAACAGTTTCCAATCATCCGGCATCTTGGAGTAGATGGATTTCAAGGATTCCTCTGTCCATTGTAGAGCCTTTCGAAAATGCGCCTGCCCAGGAAAATTGCTTCCGTCCGCCAACCAAACGGTCAGCCCTTTGCTGCCCAGACTTTTTCCGATTTCAATCACCTGGATATTATGCTCCACCGCCTGTTGACGAATGGCGGCGTTCGCATTGCTCAAAGAACCCATCTTGTAGCTGAGCGATTGTCCGTAGTCCTGGAAGGTATTGCTGTTCATTGCGTCAAAGGATATACCCAGCTCGGCCGCTTTTTGTCGAATGGCTTGGGCGTCCTGGGGAATATCCCAGGGAATATGCAGGGACACCGCATCGGTCTTCTTTGTTAATCTGGCCAATAGGCCTATATCATCGAGTTTCTCTTCTAGGTTTCTCGGCTCTCCACCGATTGAAAAGCGTCCAAAACGTGTGCCTCCGGCTCCCAAAGCCCAGCTGGGCACAGCAATTTGAAAAGCGGAGATTTTGGAAAGAAGCTCCTGAATATCGATTCCTTTTTCTGCGAGTTGTTCAGAAAGAAGAGAAACGGATTTTTGATGGAAATCAGTTGACATAGGTTAATGGTTATTGAGTGATTGGACAATAGTGTTTTTGTCCATATAACATCGATCTGTAGCATACCGAGGCAAAGCTAGCCGCTTCTACCAACTGCCTACTGAGACTGCTGACTGCTTTTGTTTATCCAAAAAGGTGCCGTCACCATCCACGCCACCATCCCGACACCCATCCAAAGCTTCATAGGATCCATTTCCAGTTTTCCAAGGAAAAGCAAAACAGGCGGCACGATGGACAGCACCAAGCCGGCAAAGGATACAATTTTCAGGATGTTTTTCATGCAGCAAGGGATTTGGCGATGGGATATTTCACTTTGGAGAGAATTACAAAAATAGCCACCGCTACAAACCAACCCGGCAGACCGAGGAAGAAGATTTCCACACCGTAAAACAGGTTGAGGCCGAGACAAAATACCAGAGTCAAAACCCAACTCAGAAAGGCAGGCAGGCTAAAGTCCGATTTGGAGCTTAAGGCTCCCTCTGATCGAAAGCCCATTTTCTCCGAAAAGTAAAAATCAGCAAAGATCACCGCTCCCATAGGCATGAGTAGCAAGCCATACAGTGCTACAAAATCCAAGAGCTTCATCACCAAGGCCGGGAAACATGCCGCAAGAGAGGTGATTCCCCCCACCACCGCCGTGATTTTCCATGTAGCGACTTTTGGGAAAATCCCCTGTAGCGCCAACCCAGCCCGGTAAATCGTGGGGTTGGCCGTGGTCCAACCCGCAATCACCACGCAGACGGCACCAGCTATACCAAGCGTCTGATAAGCAATAGGCCCGGGAGCAAATTCCTGCGAACCGGAGTTTGCCTGCAAAAACACGGCATATAGCACACCCGAAGCAATCCAAGCCACAAAGTGGCCTAGATAAACTCCGGCAAACACAGCAAAACCAGAGGTCCAAGACTTGGCATACCGAAGAATAGTTAGGTCAGACATGCCAATATGCATGGCCATATTGCAAAACCACGCAAAGAAGATCACGTGCCAAACCGAAAACCGGGACATGCCTGGAAGTGGCACGCCATTCCAGATCACCTCCCGCGCTACCGTCACCAAGCTTTCGGCAGAGCCAACCCCAAGCTGGGACAACCCCACGATAGCAGCAGAGAAAAATATCAGAATCATCCACGGCGACATCACATTGGCAAACTTAGACACTTGGGAATAACCCTGTATCGCCACCAGCGTCACCACTGCACCAAGGAGAAGTACCGTCACCACCCAACCTGCAGTCCGGGGAAACCAATCGGCAAGGGTCGGCATCTCCAAATCAAAGGGAATGCCTACAGCAGTGGCGGACACTGCAATCATCGACCCAGCCAGAAAACAGAACATCAGGGCGTTGACCAGATTGTACCAGCGGACGACGTTTTTGCCTGCGATGCGCTCCAGCTGATAGTAAAGCGTCATTCGCTTGGCAGTGGCAATAGGTGCGGTGATCAGCGCCCAGCTCAGCACTGCTAGAAGATTGCCGATCAAAAGACCAAATACCAAGTCACCAGCACTTACGCCGTGGGCGACAAAGAGCGGCCCAATTACAAACTCAGTCCCTGCGGTATGCTCCCCTGCATACATCCCCAAAAAACTCCTACTACCCTTTAGACTTTGCTCGGGGACGGGTGTCCGCTCGAATTCGTTGGTGCCACCGACAATTTTCTTGAAAAAACGATTGCTCATCTGGGATTTTTTTTGGCTGAATTAAAGAAACAGACTTACCTGCTCTGTCCTGCTGTGTCCGAATGAAATTATGCCGTTTGTCCTATGTTTATTTTGGAAACTGTTAATTTCAAGGCAAATTTTCAGGACTTGAATCCTAAAGACGGAATTCCTTTTTCCTTAGCAAAAATAAAAAGTCAAAAAAATCAATCATCACTCAAGACACCACAGGATACCTATTGGGTTGATTTCAGGGAAATTCATCCTGTCACTAATAGACCTGTTTAACAATGAACATACCGATTATGAGTTTCAAATATGTAAGCTACCTATGGGACGAGGCGAAAGCAGCCAAACTGGAGGGCAATGAGGTCGACCTTTTGATCTACCGATCCAATATTCTCGGTGCAGACTTGAGAATCACCAATTATGGTGGGGGAAACACTTCCTGCAAGACCACCGAACTCGACCCCCTGACCAAAGAGCCGGTGGAAGTCATGTGGATCAAAGGCTCCGGAGGTGATATTGGGACCATGACCCGCTCCGGACTGGCGGGGCTATACGTGGATAAGCTCCGTTCATTGAAGGGAATTTACCGGGGCATCGATTTCGAAGACGAGATGGTCGAGCTGTTCAACCACTGCATCTACGACTTGGCTTCCAAAGCTCCTTCCATCGACACACCGCTCCACGGTTTTTTGCCTTTCAAACACATAGACCACCTACACCCTGATGCTGCAATTGCCATCGCTGCTTCCAAAGACGGGGAAAAGATCACCCAAGAACTTTGGAAAGGCGCCATCGCATGGGTTCCTTGGCAGCGTCCGGGCTTTGACTTGGGGCTTCTGCTCAAAGAAACCTTGGACAACAACCCCGGCATTCGGGGCATTATGCTCGGCGGACACGGATTGTTCACGTGGGGAGACACCGCCTATGAATGCTATATGAACAGCCTCGAAGTCATCGAGACTGCATCGGCTTATTTAGCTGAAAACTATGGAAAGAAAAGGCCCGTCTTTGGAGGGGAGAAAGTTTCCTCGCTGGCTCCCGAGCAGAGAAAGATTCAGGCGGCAAAGCTCGCTCCCATCTTGAGGGGCTTGGCTTCTTCAGAAAAAAGAATGGTCGGCACTTTCAATGATGGCGACACCGTCCTGCAGTTTATCAACAGCCACGATCTTAGCAAATTGGCTCCGATGGGAACCTCCTGCCCAGACCACTTTTTGAGAACCAAAATCAGCCCGCTCGTACTCGACCTAGCAGCAGACGCTGATCTCAGCGACGTTAGCGCACTGAAGGAATCCATCGGTGCGGCCTTCCAAGCCTATCGCGAGATGTATGCTGATTACTACGAAAAACATAAACATCCCAACAGTCCCGCTATGCGCGACCCGAATCCGGTCGTGATCCTCTGGCCGGGAGTCGGCATGTTCAGCTACGCGAAAGACAAGCAGACCAGCCGCGTTGCTTCAGAATTTTACATCAACGCCATCAATGTGATGCGTGGCGCAGAAGCGGTATCCGAATACGTTTCCCTTCCGCTTCAAGAAGCCTTTGACATTGAATATTGGCTTCTTGAAGAAGCGAAACTTCAGCGTATGCCCAAAGAAAAACCGCTCTCCCGCAAAATTGCCCTCATCACGGGCAGCGCTGGGGGTATCGGCAAGGGCATAGCCGAAAAATACGTCCAAGAAGGTGCCTGCGTCGTCCTGACCGACATCGACCAGTCTCGCTTGGACGGCACTGTGGCTGAGTTTGAGAAGAAATACGGCAAGGACGTCGTGCTGGGCGCTCAGCTGGACGTGACCAATACGGAGAGTTTGGCAAGTGCAATCCAAGCCACCTGCCTGAAGTTTGGCGGGATAGACATTGTCGTGAACAATGCAGGCATCTCCATCTCCAAAGGTTTCGAAGATCATACAAATCAGGATTGGGATCGTCTGAATGACATCCTTGTCATGGGCCAATATCACGTATCCAGAGCCGGGGTCAGCCTGATGAAGCAACAAGGCTTAGGAGGTGATATCGTGAATGTTGTGAGTAAAAACGCTTTGGTAGCTGGACCAAAAAACGTAGCTTATGGTACGGCAAAGGCCGCGCAGCTACACATGTCACGACTGATGGCTGCAGAACTGGCGGAAGACAAGATTCGCGTCAACGTGGTAAATCCCGATGCTGTGATCGAAAACTCCAACATCTGGGAAGGTGGATGGGCCGAAAATCGGGCCAAAGCCTATGGCATCGACGTCAAAGACCTTCCGCAATACTATGCAAACAGAACCTTGCTGAAAGAAAGTGTCAAAGTGAGCGACATCGCTGACGCGGCATTCGCCTTCGTCGGAGGACTGCTCTCCAAGACTACCGGAAATATGCTTAATGTGGACGGGGGCTTAGCAGCTGCCTTCCCTCGATAATTTCGATTGGAGATTACCCTATTTGCCCTAACCCAATAACCCAATAACCTATGCTTCTTGACAAATCCGAAAAAATCGCCGTGGAATCGCGCACGCCGAAGTACCTCCAGGTAGTCAATTTGATCCTGGAGGACATAGAGAAGGGAAAGCTCAAAATTGGAGACCGGATTCCTTCTATCAATGAGACCAGTTTTGATTTTTTGCTTTCAAGGGACACTGTCGAAAAAGCCTACAACGAGCTGCGTGACCGAGGAATCATCTCCTCGGTTCGCGGCAAGGGCTTTTATATCTCCTCCACGAATATGGGGCACAAATCAAAAGTACTCTTGCTTTTCAACAAGCTGAGTTCCTACAAAAAAATCATCTACTATTCCATCATTGAAACCTTGGGATCCCAAGCTTCGGTGGATCTGCAGATCCATCACTACAACAGAAATCTGTTGGAGGATCTGCTGGAAACCAACTTGGGCAATTACAATTATTATGTCTTGGCGCCGCATTTCTTTGACAACGCTGGACATCCGGAGACGGGCTACGATCTGATCAAACGCATTCCAAAAGACAAGCTGTTGATTATAGATCGTGCAGTCAAAGACCATGAAAATGAGTTTCCAGGGGTCTATCAGGATTTTTCCAAAGACATCTTTGAGGTTTTGGAATCGGGTATTTCCCATCTACGAAAATATCAGCGTTTGATTCTCGTATTTCCGAAGGGTGACTTATACCCAGTTGAGATTATGGATGGTTTCAAGCGTTTCTGCTTTTTCCATGACTTCAAAAACCTCATTGTCGATGGCGTGGACGACGACGAGCCCTTGGATGAAGGGGATTGCCACATCGTCTTGGCGGAATCGGACTTGGTGAATATCGTGAAGAAATCCAGAGAACAGCTGCTCAAGCTAGGTCGCGATGTCGGAGTCATCTCCTACAACGACACCCCACTTAAGGAAATCCTCGCCGACGGCATTACGACCATTTCCACCGACTTCCAAAGCATGGGCAAAACTATCGCAGAGCAAATCCTGGGAACTGAAGACCGGATTCCCATCAAAAATCCTTTTCGGATGACGCTGAGAAAGTCTCTATAGAAGGTTGAGGAGTTGAAAAGCAAGCTCAGACTGAGCGTATGCGAATTCCTCAATTGAAGGATTGGTATCGAATGCCTGCCAAACCGCCGGATAATAAAATTGGGCTAGCCCTAGATTAAATAAGTACCGTCGTCAATCGCCTAGCCTGCTAGACGCTGTTCTAAGCGCCGGAAATCGTATTTCGTGAATTGTAAATGAAAAAAATCCCCGTTACCGCTGTCTTTGATATCGGGAAGACGAACAAGAAATTCTTTCTTTTTGACGAAAACCTCAAGGAGGTCCACAATACGTATACTCGCATGGATGCCGTTCCGGATGAGGATGGCTTTCCGAGCGAACCTGTTCTTCCCCTGAGAGAGTGGATGCTCGAAACCTTTACCGAAGCCCTGAAGTCGGAAAAATTTGAAATCAAGAAACTGAACTTCTCCGGCCATGGTGCGTCTTTCGTCCACACGGATGAAGTAGGCGAACCGGTCACTCCTCTGTATGACTACCTAAAGCCTTTTCCCGAGGACTTGCTTAAGAAATTCTACACCGAAAACGGTGGAAAAATGGCCTTTTGCCAGCAGACTTCCTCACCTCCCTTGGCAATGCTCAATTCCGGTTTGCAGATCTATTTCTTAAAGCACGCCAAACCGGAATTCTTCAAAAACGTACGCCACTGCCTACACCTGCCCCAATTCCTCAGCCTCATCTTCACCGGCGAGATGGTGTCTGATTACACCAGCATAGGTTGTCACACTGGGCTCTGGGATTTTGAGAAAATGGGCTACCACGAGTGGGTGAAAAGGGAGGGCATCGAGCCGCTTCTTCCCCCAATCCTTCCAGGCGACGCCTTGCTGACAACCAAACCTGAACTGGGCTCTATCCCTTGTGGGATCGGTGTGCACGACTCATCGGGCGCACTTTTGCCTTATCTAAAACAGGAAAAAGAGCCCTTTGCCCTGCTCTCCACCGGCACCTGGGCCATCAGCATCAATCCGTTCAACAAAACGGCACTTTCCGAATCCGAACTGACCAAAGACTGCCTCCAATTCCTCAGCATCAGTGGACAGCCGATCAAGATCTCACGCCTTTTCATCGGAGAGGAACACAAGTATCAGGTCGAGGAAATGTACGCATTTTGGCAGCTACCTCTTGGCACCTACAAAAAACTGAAGTTCGATCAAACGCTGTACGAAAAAGTCAGCGAAAAAGACACTAAGCGAATAGGTTTCAAATACCTCAAGCCCCAAGACTATGGACTGGAAAGAGCCGACGCAAGCGATTGGGCAAGCTTTCCGGAATTTACCGAAGCCTACTACACCTTTTTGCACGAGTTGACGGACATCCAAGTCGCTTCCCTTAGGCTTGTGCTGGACGGTGCTCTTGTGAAGAAGCTCTATGTGGACGGAGGCTTCAACGCCAACCTGATCTTCCTGGAGATGCTTCGCAAAAAGCTACCTGGACTGGAGATTATTCCAAGCGATTTCCCCAACGGCTCCGCATTGGGGGCGGCGATGTTGGTGAATATGGAATCCTGACCTTAACTTTCTGCCATGATTTCCGATTCTCCAAAAATTGGGCTTTTCATCCCTTGCTACGTAGATCAATTTTATCCCCAAGTGGGAGTGGCAAGTCTGGAACTGCTCGAAAAACTGGGCTGCAAGGTCTCCTATCCCATGGGCCAAACCTGCTGCGGTCAGCCTCTCGCCAACTCAGGCTACGAGCGTGATACCGCCGGCGCGACAAGGCATTTCATCGAACTTTTCAAAGACTTTGACTATGTGGTCGCGCCCTCGGGAAGCTGCGTTCTGCATGTCAAAGAACACGTTCCTGCAATTCCGGGATTGGAAAATGAACAAGCCAAGTTGCACCACAAGGTGTTTGAGCTGACCGAGTTCATCACCGATGTACTGAAAGTCGAAAAGATCGAGGGCAAGTTTCCGCACCGTGTGGGTTTCCATTCCTCCTGTCACGGACAGCGAGGGCTAAGGCTTTCATCGAGTTCGGAGCTCAACCAGAACCCGTTCAACAAAGCCAAAAAGCTGCTGGAAAATCTGGAAGGCCTGGAATGGGTTGAGCTGAGTCGTACCGACGAGTGCTGCGGCTTTGGGGGGACGTTTTCCGTCACCGAGGAGGCCCTTTCCGTCAGGATGGGCAAAGATCGGCTCGAAGACCACGCCCAACACCAAACCGAAATCCTCACTGGTGGAGATATGTCTTGCATCATGCATCTGCAAGGGATAGCCACCAGAAACAAGCAGCCTTTGAAGTTTCTCCATATTGCGGAAATCCTAAACCAAGCGATCTCATGAGCCATCCTGAGAATGCAAGCGAATTTCTGAAAGATCAGGCCCAAGCCAAGTGGCATGACGAGACGCTGTGGTTTGTGCGCGACAAGCGTGACCGTATCAGCAAGACCATACCAGAATGGGAAGACCTGCGAAACCTTGCCTCCCAGATCAAGGACAACGTACTGGCCAACCTAGGCCCTTATCTGGAGCAGTTTGAGGAAAACGCCAAGAAAAACGGTGTCCAAATCCATTGGGCCAAGGACGGAGAAGAGCACAACCGCATTGTCCTTGATATCCTAAAGCGCCATGACTGCCAGGCCATTGTCAAGAGCAAATCCATTCTGACTGAGGAGTGTCATCTAAACCCTTTCCTTGAAAAAAACGGGATAGACGTGGTCGACACGGACTTGGGCGAGCGGATCGTGCAGCTCCTTCACCAGCCACCAAGCCATATCGTACTTCCGGCCATCCACCTGAAAAAGGGCGAGATTTCCGAGCTGTTTCACGAAAAACTCCATACCGAAAAAGGCAACGAAGATCCGGCCTATCTTACCCAAGCGGCTAGACTTCACCTGCGCGAAAAGTTCCTCGGTGCCAAAGTAGCCCTCACTGGTGTCAACTTCGGCATCGCCGAAACGGGCGAATTTGTCGTCTGTACCAACGAAGGTAACGCTGACATGGGCGTACACCTCGCGGATGTCCATGTAGCCTGCATGGGGATCGAGAAGATCCTTCCTAGGAGAAAAGACCTCGGAATATTCCTGAGGCTTCTTGCGAGGTCTGCCACTGGGCAGCCGGTGACCAACTACAACTCGCATTTCCGAAGCCCCGCACCGGGAAGAGAACTGCACATCATCTTGGTGGACAACGGCCGCACCGCACAGCTGGCGAGGGAGAAATTCAAAAACTCGCTCAAGTGCATACGCTGCGGCGCCTGTATGAATACCTGCCCAATCTATCGAAGAAGCGGTGGCTTTAGCTATGGCAGCACCGTCCCCGGACCGATCGGCTCCATCCTTTCTCCGGGCTTGGATATGAAAAAACACAGCACCCTACCCTTTGCCTCGACGCTTTGCGGCAGCTGCTCGGATGTCTGTCCGGTAAAGATCAACATCCACGAGCAGCTCTACGAATGGAGACAGGAAATCACCAAAGCCCATGGAGAGCTAGGCAAAGGCCTGTCGATGTGGATTGCAGCGGGCATTTTCAAAAGCCCTCTCGCGTACAAGATCTCTGGGAGTCTAATGCGAAAAGCGCTCAAAACCCTTCCTGACAGCCTGATCTACCACCCGATGAATGCTTGGGGAAAAAGCAGAGACCTGCCTGAAGCGCCAAAGGAATCCTTCCAGCAATGGTATCAAAAGAACCGATCATGAGCAGTAGAGAAGCCATCCTATCCGCGATCCGAGGAATCAAACTTGAACCCAAGCCTCTGCCGGAAATCCCCGAATTTGGTATTCAGGGAGAGATCGAGGCGACTTTTGTGCAGTCCATTTTGGGTAACAAAGGAGAAGTATTAAGCCAGGCAGAATTTGAAACTTGGTTGACTGCATCAAATCACCCAAAACTGATTTCGCGCTCCACACATTTTTCAGACTTGTCCACTATCAGTCTTCCCGAAGATCCGCACCAGCTAAATGACCTAGATCTGGCGATCTTGGACGGTCAGTTTGGCGTGGCTGAAAACGGGGCGATTTGGCTGGAGGATGCAGATTTGGGCTTGCGTGTCGTGCCCTTTATTGCCGAACATCTCGTGATCGTTTTGAACAAAAAAAACCTGGTGGCTACTATGCACCAAGGCTACGAGCGTATCGGCAGCGCGACTTCCGGATTCGGGGTATTCATAGCGGGCCCTTCAAAAACTGCGGACATCGAGCAAAGCCTCGTCGTCGGTGCCCACGGAGCAAAAAGCCTGAGAGTGGTATTGATTTGATTTTCAAGAAAAAGGCCTGTCGACATTTGAAATTCCGACAGGCCTTTCTTGACACGCTCGATTCAGCTTCGCGAGTGTATGGCAATTCGATTGCCCTCCGAATCCAAAAACACACCCATATACCCGATATCCGGCGCGATCAGTTTCTTATCTATTTGCACCTTCCCTCCGGCTGTTTCCACTTTCGCTAGCTGTACCGCACAGTCTTCTGAAGAAAAATAGACTAAGGTGCCTGCGAAGTTGCTCGTTTCGTAGAAATCCTTGTGATAAACCAGACTCCCCCCTGCACCCTTTCCATCATCACCCCAGGGAAACCAGGCCATTTCGAAATCACCCATGACTTGCTTGTCCAGCTTACAGTCAAACACATTTTCATAGAAAGTGATGGCCCGATCCATGTCATTGACCGGAATTTCAAACCATCCTACGGTTACTTTTTTCATAGCTTTAGTTATTAGAGATTTGAGATTTGGGACTGCGCTACCCGCCAATCCTCTTGATACTGGCTACTTGGTACTGAATACTAGATACCAAATACCCACTACACCCTGGTCAACTTGATCGGATATGTTTTTCCGGCATTCCACTGGCAGACATAGATGTTCTCGTCCTGATCAATACACACATCGTGACAATGCTTGAACACCGGCTCCTTTTGAAGCATAATTTGGAGCTCCCCATTTCGGTATTCTGGAGCCGTTCCTCCTGGATTGGAGACAACCTTGTTGTTTTTGTCCAGGATAGTTACAAAACCTGAGTTGTCCGTCTGTTCGAGATATCTTAGTCGCGACCAGCAAACCCCGGCATAGAGGTTTTCCCGATGGATCACGGGACGGCAGACAAATGCCCCTGGGAGAAAAATGGTCTCCAAATATTCTCCATCCATAGTAAACCGCTTGAAGGAATTGTGCCCTCTGGAGGTACAAAGAAGCGTTGGAGCCTTTCCTCCACGCTGGTCGATCGCTATCCCGTGGGCCGTGCTAAACTGCGCGTCTTGATTGCCCTTTCCGCCAAATTTCCGGACAAAGTTTCCGTCTTTGTCGTATTGGAGGAAAAACTGGGAGCCATAGCCATCGGCAATGTAAAGATCTCCGTTGGGTGCAACGGCTGTTTCCGTCGGTACCCAAGGCATTTTTTCGGTATAGATTTCGTTGGTCAGCGGGGAGGAAATTTCCGCCACCACTTTACCATCTAGGCTAGTCTTGACCACTTTGCCCCCATTGTCCACTACCCAGAGGTACTCAGCGTCCCCCTCATCTACAAGAGAAAGTCCGTGTGCGCGATCCAATCCAAGTGTCCATGTGCTGAGAAGCTTACCGGACTGGTCATAGATGATCACGTTGTTTTTGGCCTCGTCAGTCAGCATGATCATGCGACCCTTGCGATCCATGACCATCTCATGGCAGTTTACCACCGGGACTTTGGTCGGATCGAGATTGCCCCATTTGGTGTCGACTTTGTATTTGAAATCGCCGTGACCGAGTATCTGGTCTTGGGCCGCCAAAAGGGAAAAATCGGGTTTAATGCTCATTGCTAATCCTAGTAAGGAAGTGTTTTGGATAAATTTTCTTCTTGAATTCATAAATAGAATGCTGGGCAGACAATTTAGGGAAAATGCCCTTAACATCTTTCCTGAATCTTCAAAAATCCATAGCTTACAGCATATCCAAAATACCCTAGACTATGAAATTCAAATCCCTGTTTTTGGCGATGTTCCTCATCGCCCCCCTGGGTCTGAAAGCTCAGGAAATTGCCCTTCAACTTTACTCCCTTCGAAACGAGATGAAGGTCGATCCTGTCAAATACCACCAAATGATCTCCGACTGGGGGATATCGGCTCTTGAAGGAGGCGGCGGCTATGGCATGTCGGATGCCGAATATTCCAAACTGCTCAAAGACAACAATCTCCGGATCGTGGGGGTGGGTGCCGACTACAATAGACTGAAATCCGATCCCGAAGGCATCATCGCCGATGCGAAAAAACACGGTGCCAAGTACGCCACCTGCTACTGGATCCCTCATACAGAAGGGCCTATCTCTATGGAAGACATCAAAGCGGCAACAGAGCTGTTCAACAAAACCGGCGCAATGCTGGCCAAAGAAGGGATAACCTTGACCTATCATCCCCATGGCTATGAGTTTGCCAACTCCGGCTCTGGAACCCCAATGGACTATATGTTGGAAAATGCCAAAAACTTCCAATTCAACATGGATGTGTTTTGGGTAAAGATGGGCGGAGGCGACCCTCTGGCCATCATGAAGAAATATCCCGGCAAATTCCCCCAGCTCCATCTCAAAGACCGGAAGAAAGGCACAAATGGATCTGCTGATGGACACGGCGACGTAGAAACCAACGTCGTTCTAGGTACGGGGGACATCGATATCGCAGGATTGATCCAAGAAGCAAAAAAGCAAGGAACTAAATACCTCGTGATCGAGGATGAAAGCAGTCGGTCGGTGGAGCAGATTCCTCAGAGTGTGGCTTTTATCCAAAGTCAATTGAAAAAATAGGCCCCAACGCCTAGTGAATACCTAATCCGACTGGGGGAAGCTTTGCAAGAAAGCTCCTAACCCAGTCGGTTTTTTTGTAGCTTTCCCTCCTTAAATCCATATCGAACAAACCCATGAAAAACACCAAATCCTTGCTACTTGCCTTCACGCTGTTCATCACCTCGTCCTTTGCCGCAATGGCCCAGCTGCAAGCACCAGCAGCTAGCCCTTCCGCATTTGTTTCACAAAACGTAGGCTTTACCAAGATCAGCATCTCCTATTCCTCGCCTGGAGTGAAGGGAAGGAAAATTTTCGGAGAACTCCACAAATACGGAGAAACTTGGAGAGCTGGGGCAAACAACCAGACCATTATCGAGTTTAGCACCGGAGTCAGTGTCGGCGGAAAAAACCTTCCGGCAGGCAAGTACTCCATCTTCATCACGCCGGCTGCTACAGGAGAATGGACAATCCACTTGAACAAAAAAGCTGAAAGCGTGTACGCCTATACTAAGGATGGCAAAATCGACGAAGCAGCGGTGGCTGCCGACGATGCCGTCGCGGTAAAATCCGCACCTAAGATGGGCGAAAACACCGAGCGGCTGATCTACACCATCTCCGCTGAAAACAACAAAGTCGCTACCGTCACCATGGCTTGGGAAAAAGTATCGGTCTCATTCCAGGTAGACACACAAGCGGATCAAAAAATCGAGCAGTTCAAAAGCCAGTTTTAACACTGTGCCTTCTTCAAAATCCCGCCTGACGACTGCTGGGCGGGATTTTATTTTTTATCTCAATGGGAGAGTTGCTTCCCCAAGCCTCACCAAAAAACAGTCGAATCCCGTTTTTCTCCTGCAAATCCAAGAGTCGATTATAATCCGCTACAGTGGGCAAGCCAACCGCCAAACGATTTGTATCCACCATGGGAAGTGCCTCGTCGCTGACTTCTCTCTCCAAAATTCCATAGGACTCAACCTGACGTCCTGACACTATGGATTGATACCAATTGTCGATCAGGGTAAACTCAAAGGGCGAAATCTTGCCAAGACCCAAGTCTCGTCGAAGGGAGTCTTTGAGTGCGGGGTAAAGCGTATCGGCTTTTGCAAAGCGTTCGGAAATCGAATTGTAGTGCGAAAGTATCGTTGAGGCCCAAACCGAATTGCCGATCAACATCTCTCCGGGATAACCGACTTGATCCATGATACTTCGAATTTCCTCCACCCTTTTCTTTGCCTTTGGCGCAAATTTCTTTTCGGCATAGCGATCCTGCCTTTCTGCTGAAAAGGTGAACAAACCTCCCAAGGCCTGCCATTGATCCTGGATGAAAAGCCGCTTTACCTGTTCCCGGATTTCTGGGTAGGGCACGGGAATTCTTCGTGTACGTTTTGATATGGATTTCAAGGAGTCGCCCAGCCCCAGCTCAAAGTCGGAATTATCCCTAAGTTCCTTTTTTGCTTTTTTCCAATCCCAACCCCTTTCAAAAGCCTTTCCTGAAAACCTCCGGAAAGACACGGAATCCCCTACGCGATAAGCAAGCTGGAGTGCAATCTTGAGGTCTTTTTTGAAAAGAAATTCGAAATCCCGCTCCAAACGTAGCGTAAGTGCCAAAGCCTCCTCCCATTCCTCCTGCAGAAGTGAGGCCTCGATCGCTCGAACAGAACGGTGGTAGTCCAAATAATCCTGCCCTTCGGCGGAAAAGAAAACGAATAGTAACCCGACTAAAAGAAATTGGCGGATGAGCATCCGGCAAGTTGCACATGAGCAACCTTGGCTCCTAGTTAAAAATTCTCTCCAAAGGTTAAAATTACTGCACGCTACCATCTGACACTTTCATCTCCTGCCTTTGGCATCGTTTAGGCACCTGTCTGTAAAGCTGGCTCGGAAATCCATACCCTTTTCGGGGCTTGTTTTCAATAAATGGGATTTATGGGCCGGGAGAGACCAAACATTGGGAACTGCCTGATACAAGGGTACCGAGTACACGCATTCCCCATCTGGGGAACAAATTCCCGACCTGATCGACTGAAACAAAAACTTTAACACTTCTAAACAAACCAACTATGAAACTTTTAACTCCAACCACAATCGGGGATCTTCAACTCAAAAACCGGATGGTCATGGCTGCTATGACCCGCAGTCGCGCACCTGAAGACGGACTGGTCCAGGAAATGACCGCCACGTATTATGCCCAGCGCAGCAGCGCAGGTCTCATCCTCAGCGAGGCGACCAATATCTCGAAAGACGCAATAGGAAGCCCATTCACACCCGGCCTTTACACTTCGGGACAGGTGGAAGCTTGGAAAAAAGTCACCGAGACCGTTCACGATGAGGGAGGATTGATCTTTGCCCAGCTATGGCATACGGGCAGGGTCGGCCATTCCGTCGACCGCTCCAACAAGCTTCCCCTAGCACCATCGGCCATTGCGATTGAAGGACAGCGTCACTTCACGTCGGAAGGCATGAAAGACTTCGAAACCCCAAGGGAAATGTCTCTCGAGGATATTCGGCAAACCATCCTCGACTACCGACAGGCGGCACTTTATGCAATAGAGGCAGGCTTTGATGGAGTCGAGCTCCATGGCGCGAATGGCTACCTGCCCAACCAGTTTCTTGCGGATAGCTCGAACCATAGAAAAGACCAATATGGAGGATCAGTGGAAAACCGATGCCGTTTTATGCTGGAAGCCTTGGAGACAATCTGCGAAGCGATCGGCTCCTCCAAAGTTGGCGTGAAGCTGTCTCCGCTCGGCACCAACAATGGGATCCAACTGGAAGATCCGGTTGGCACTTTCTCCTATCTGATCGAAAAAATCAACGGTTTGGACTTGGCCTTCATAGAACTGGCTCGAAGAAGTCCCGACGCAGATCTCTTGCCGCGCTATCCAATCGAAAACGACGTCGCTCTATTTGGCGACTTGGTGAAGACTAGCCTCATCGCCAATGCCAACTACGACCGAGAGTCCGGCGAAAAAGAATTGATTAAAGGGAAAGCGGATGCCATTTCCTACGCAAGACTTTTTCTTGCCAATCCTGATCTTCCAAAACGATTTGAACTGGATGCGGATTTAAACGAAGCCGATCCCAAAACCATGTACGGCGGTACAGAAAAAGGATATATCGACTATCCTCTCCTAAACCAAAAAGTCGAAGTCTAATCCGGAAAGGCAATCGCAAACGTATGAGCATTTCCGGGACGGAAATTTCCCGGATATCGCCATAGTGACTATATTTAGTCAGGTAGCATTTGCAATCTCCCCAACCTAGCAAAATTACTTGCCAATGGATTTTATTGATTATTACCAGACGCTTGGTATCCCAAAAGATGCCACCGAAGCAGACGTCAAAAAAGCCTACCGAAAACTCGCTCGGAAATACCACCCGGACGTTAATCCGGACGACAAGGAAGCAGATCGGAAGTTTAAGGAAATCAATGAAGCCAATGAAGTGCTCAGCAATTCCGAAAAGCGTAAGCAGTACGACAAGTATGGCAAGGACTGGAAGCACGCAGAACAGTTCGAACAGCGGGATTCCGGGGGCTACACCTATCGCCAAAGACCGGATACCGGGGATTTTGGAGGGGGATTTTCAGAGTCGGACTATTCGGATTTTTTTGAATCGATGTTTGGAAGCAGCGGCGGAGGCTTCAGTCAGGGCGGCAGGCGGGCGAAGTTTAGGGGACAAGACTATCACGCTGAGCTGCATCTAAACCTTAGGGACGCCTACCGTACCCACCAGCAGGTACTCACCGTAAACGGAGAAAAAATCAGGCTGACTATCGCGGCTGGGATTGCCGACGGACAGACGATCAAGATCAAGGGAAAAGGTGGAAAAGGAGTCAATGGAGGTCCCGATGGCGACTTATACATCAAATTCCATCTGGAAAACGACACCGCCTTTCAGCGGGAAGGAGACCAACTCTTCGCTACAGTAGATTTGGATCTATATACCGCGATCCTCGGCGGTGAGATCGTAGCGGAAACCTTCGATGGAAAGGTGAAACTCAAAGTGCCCTCTGAAACGCAAAGTGGAACCAAGGTCCGCCTAAAGGGAAAAGGATTTCCCCGGTACAAAATGGAAGGCGAATTTGGAGACCTGATCCTCACCTACGCCGTGAAAAACCCAACCAACCTAAGTGAAGCGGAAAAACAACTTTTCGAACAACTGAGAAAACTCCGACATCATGGCAAATCCTAAACTCATACTCATCGAAACCCTATGCACTCACTATAAGATCGAGGTTTCCTTCATCGACTCCTTGAGCGAGCTGGGATTGATAGAATTGTATACGGTGGAAGAAATCCAATATTTGCCCGAAGAAAAACTCAGCTTGCTTGAAAAAATGATTCGGATCCATCAAGACCTCCAAATAAATCCAGAAGGCATAGACGTGATCTTTCGCCTACTCGACAAAGTGGAAACACTCAACAAGGAGCTGCAGGAGGCGAGGCGCAAACTCAAGGAGCTGGGCGTAAAAGAAGATGAAAGCTTCTAGCCTATCCAGTTTCGAAACAAATCCTGGTCCTACCCCCACTATTCCAAACCCAAAATCCTGAATGACCCCAACCATCCCACCCACCCAAAGACTGGTTTCATTGGATCTGTTTAGAGGCCTGACCATGTTTTTGCTCATCGCGGAGGCAGCCCATGTCTACGATGCTTTGCTCGAGCTTTTTCCAGATGGCAGTAGCCTCTATCCCTTTTTCCTCCAGTTTACCCATCACGAATGGAACGGACTTAGATTTTGGGATTTGATCCAGCCCTTTTTCATGTTTATCGTGGGTGTGGCCATGCCTTTTTCGCTCAACAAAAGACTGGCTCTATCAGAAAACCGCAGCGCTGTCACACGCCATATTCTCAAGCGATGCCTGCTTCTGTTTCTCTTTGGTACCGGTCTGCACTGCATCTACGCGGGTAAGCTAGTATTCGAACTCTGGAACGTATTGACACAGCTTTCCTTTACGGTGCTGGTCACCTATCTCCTGATCGACAAGGGATGGAAAATCCAACTGGGTACTTCATTGGGACTGCTGGCCTTGACCGAAGTCCTTTACCGAATTTACAATCCTGAGACACCTTTTGTCCACGGCACTAACTTCGGCAACTATACCGACCAAATTCTTATGGGCAAGATCAACAATGGGGGTTGGGTCGCCATCAATTGCATCCCGACGGCAGCCCATACGATCTGGGGAGCGATCTGCGGTAACGTCCTACTTTCTGCCAAACCCGCTGCGGAAAAGATTAAGATTTTTGTCATTGCGGGCGTCATTGGACTAGCGATAGGCTACGGACTGGACTGGGCGGGGATTACTCCGATCATCAAGCGAATCAGCACCACAGCCTTTGCCTTCGCCTCCGGAGGTTGGGCGCTGCTGGCACTGGCCTTCAGTTATTGGCTCGTAGACGTGAAAAACAAGCGCCAAGGCATCTTCCTCTTTCTAGTCGTGGGGATGAATTCGATCTTCATCTACCTCTTTGCCGAGATCCTCGGCCGTTGGCTCAATAGCACCTTGGCCATCTTCACCAGCGGGTTTCTCTCTTGGACAGGATTCGGAGAACATGGATTGGCGCTGGTTTCGGCCATAGCTACGCTGGCGGCCATGTGGGGGTTGTGCTACTTCCTCTACCGCAAGGGGATATTCTTCAGGATATAGTAAAAAAAAACGCCACAGCTTCACGGATTTGATCCGCTTAGCTGTGGCGCTTGTTTTCGTCAATTCAGACAGCGTTTCGGCCTCGAATTCGTTCTACTTCCCAAACCTATCCGGGTGGAGCTCGGAGTATCTTTTGTCCTCGGACAGACCCATGAAGATCGGGTCCATCAGGGACTTTTTCCACTTCTCCACCCGCTCGCTCAGTTCTGCTGCACGCTTGGCTTCGTCAGCCGCTAGGTTTCTCGACTCTGAGATATCCTTTTGGATATCGTAGAGAAACGTTTCCTTGGCAGTGGTGATCTGCTTGCTTTCCGGTGTGCGGACGGCAAACTTTCCCGCCTCATAGTTTCTCCAAAATAGCTGCTCATGCGGCAGATCCCGGCTTTCCCCGGTCAAATAGGGAATCAAATTGACCCCATCCAGTTCATTTTTGGGACTTGTCTTGGAGGCAGCGGCGGCTGTGGCAAAGATGTCCAAAGAAATCACCGGATGGTCATAGCGGAGGCCGGAGGGAATCATGCCCTTCCACTGCACTGCAAAGGGCACACGGATACCTCCCTCAAAGAAGTCACCTTTAAACCCTCGCAAAGGGGAATTGTCCGAGGCATTGTGGGGCGAAGGACCGCCATTGTCGGAAAGGAAAAACACCAGGGTGTTGTCGGTGATGCCCAGTTCATCCAGTTTGTCCAGCAGCGCGACCACCCCGTCGTCCACAGCACTTACCATTGCCGCATAGGTACGACGCTTAGTATCCTCGATGTGGGCAAAGCGGCTAAGGTATTTCTCGGTCGCCTGCAAGGGAGTATGCGGCGCATTGTAGGCTAAGTAGACGAAAAAGGGGGTCTCATGATTTCTCTCCACAAAGTCAATGGCCTCCCGAGACAGCGCGTCCGTGAGGTACTCTGTCTCATCCACCCGCTCTGTGTTGCGAAGCAGTCGGGTACGGTAGCCATCATATTGGGATCTGGCATCCTTGATGTCTGCGATGGTATAGTCCTCTGGAAAATAGTTGTGCCCTCCAGATAGGAAACCGTAAAACTCGTCAAAACCACGTTTATTAGGATGAAGGTCGGGATGCGCTCCCATGTGCCACTTGCCAAAGACTGCCGTGGTGTAACCTCCTCTTTTCAGCAGATCAGCCATCGTCTCCTCGCTGAGTGGCAAGCCCATCTTAGGATCATTTGGGGCGAAAAGCGGGTTTTTGGAAAAGCCAAACCTGTCCTGATACCTGCCGGTGAGCAGACCTGCGCGGCTAGGTCCGCAGACGGCATAGGATACGTAGCCAGACGTAAAAACTACGCCATTTTTGGCTATGCGGTCTATCCCAGGCGTGGGGATATCAGTGCTGCCGTTGAACCCTACATCTTTGTAGCCTTGGTCATCCGTAAGGATGATGATGACATTGGGTCTGTCTTGGACTGGGCGCTGCCGCGCAATACTTCCAGTGCCAATCAAAAGACAAAGGAGTAGGGGGAAAATTCTCATGGTAATGGGGTTTTTTAGCCTTGAAAGGGCAAGCTTGTCAAATTTAGACTTTTGCCCTAAAAAATTCCATAACTCTTCCCTACCTGCCAATTTATTTGACAATCGGCAGAAATCTGCATTGAAAACCAAACACTCCAGCCTTAGCTCCAACCGGAAAATTTGGCATAAGCATCCAAACTCCGGTACTAAAACAAAAAAGTGCGGCTCAGTCTGAGCCACACTTTTACCCATAGAAATCCGATACCCGTCAAACGATCAGATTTCCCTCGATGGAATCGTCCATCGTTTTTCCCGATATAGCACTGATCAGGACTTTGATACCTGCCACGGCATTGCCGTGCTTGTTGTCCCAATAGTAACCCGTATCCGGTATAAATTCGATCACTGATATCCTTGGATCGTCTATGCCCTCGGTAAACCAAGCTTTGACAGTAGGATCCCAAAGTTCTTCTATTTTCGCGCGGTCAGCGCTGACAATCGCATGCCCATTCAACTCCAGAAAATCAGAGTAGGAGGATCCCTGAAAATACAGCGTAACAGTTTTATCCTGTGCAAGCTCCATGTTTTTGACGCTGTCTTTCGCACTGAGAAACCATACATGTCCAGCTTCATCCGTCTTCTGAACCGCCATGGGTCTGGATCGGTGAGAGGCATTGAAGTTCGCTTGGGTGACAAAGAAACAAGAGCCTGCTTTGTCGATTAAGGAGCGGATCTTTTCCACAGCCTCTTTTCCCTGTAAGTCCTTTTTATGGTTTTCAGGGGACTGCTGATCAATAGAATTCATAATAAGTCGGTTTAGTTAAAACGTATGATTTGCTAGGGAAAATGATTGGGATAACTACAATATGTCCAGTTTACCCAGAGAGTTGATCGTTTCTCCGGATTCTATTTTGGACTTTTGATACGGCCCAGGTTGTCGTAGGTAATCACTTGCTTATCCTGCACAGGATTGTCAAATGTGATCTCGAAGTACTCTATGGCATCTTCCGTAAATCTTCTCACATCTTTGATTTTGTCAAGTGAAGTAGCCGGGTCCTTTTGCAGAATCACGATCAAAGGTTCCGGAAGCTGTAGCGTGTCGACGAGCTCATGCTGTCCGAGGGGCTTGGCGTCTTCCAGTTTTTTCATGTTGATGTCATCTCCATCTAGTGGGCCTTTTGTCGCCACTTCATCTTGCATTGCATCGGTGTAGGAATCTTTTTCGCTCTCCCCGCAGGCGACGAAGAGCATCCCGACTATTGCGGGATATAGGATCAGTTTCGTTTTCATAGTGTTGATAGTTAGGGGTATTCCACGCAAGGGCCTGAGACACCACGATATTTTGTTCAAAAGCACTTCCAGAAGCAGATGTCCCTACAGAATCGAAAATTCAATAACCTCAGCAAACAAATTATATTTCTATCATTCCACACAAAACCAAATATTTCAAAATAATAATTCTGACATCAGGCTAATTTCAGACATATATTTCAAAAAACTAGATATTGAAAAACCCAGCAAAACAGCGAGTTCAAATCCTACTAACCTCCGTTGATCTTTACGCCTTCCCCACCTTGGGGAACGCATGACACAAGAAATGGCATGCCATCAACCGTGAGCTTTTATCAAAATGTAGTCGTCGAGCAAAAATCCTGACTTGCGCTTCCTATGCCAAAGCAGTACAGAGACCCTGAGCCTTACTAGTCTTTCTTCAATTTGTCCCTGAGCTTCCCTCCCCATTTGCTTAGGAAGCTTTCTTCCTTGTCATCGCCCACATCCTCCTCGCCCAACATATAGCCCAAAGGTTCCAGTTTGGTGACGGCATCAAAAATGATTTTGCAAATCCCGGCAATGGGAATGCTGAGAATCATACCAGCCACACCCCAAATCGCACTTCCCAGCACCACCACCAGAATGGTAGCCAAGGGGTTAAGGTTGACTTTGTCGCCAACAACAAAGGGTTCGAGGATATAACTTTCAATGAACTGCGCTGCTCCATAAGTCACCACCACTACAATCAATGACCAAGTTTCCGCTCCTCCGATCAGCGTCATGATGATCGCAAGGACGAAGCCGATGATCACCCCCAAATAGGGAATCAAGGACAGGATAGCCGCAATCACGCTGATCAGGATGGCGTTTTGTACGCCTGCGATCAGCATGCCGACCGTATAAATGACTGCGAGAAAAAAGATTAGCAAAAATCGCCCGCCCAGGAAATTGAGCGCCAGTTGAACTGAATCTTCCAGCACCTCTTTGGCGCGTTTTCTCTTCTCAGCAGAGAAAAAACGGAGAATGGACCGTTTGACTTTGTTGCGGTAGTTGAGGAGAAAAAACAGGTAGACAAAGGTCAAAAAGGAGTTGCCCAGAAATCCGAACAGGTTCACGGCGACTTGCCCTAACTGTTTTTTAACTCCGCTTGAGATCGCGACGCTTCCGCTTGTTTTGGATTGGCCTGACTCATTTTGTCCTTTGGATTGCTCATTTGCAATTTCCCCTGTAGCCTGTTCTCCACTTTCATTTTCAGTTTGCGCTTGAGCTTCCTCACCTTGGCGGAAGGTACTGTCAGAGTTGTCCAGCCACTGGGGTATCTGCTCTTGCACGTTCAGCCCAGTCTTTTCTTCTATTACTTCAACCACCTTGTCCACTTTTGGCGCGAGTTTCTTTTCTATCTCGGGCCAGCGCTCCGAGACACTCCCGACTTGGATAGCGATCACTGCGAAAAAAGCCAAGTATATCAAGATGCATAAAATGACACTCCCAAAGGAAGCCCAGCCACGGGAAATACCTTTTGCCTCCACTTTTCTAGCCAAGGGCACACAAACCAAAGTCAGCAAGACCGCAAAGGCAAGCGGAACCAAAAATACCTCCGCCTGCACGAGACCTTGTGCCAGAAAGAAGACAGCCAACACAAGTAGTGCAAAGCGAACCAAGACGCCGTTGGATTTCATATCATTTCTTTTTTGACGAATTGGGGTTGGTGTTCAAAAGAGTCAATTGATGTTTCTGGAGCTTTATTTTGACTTTTGGAATCCCTTCATAGAGCGATTGGTGAACTACCACCGAATCGTCCACATGGAAGGGCAGGTGGGTTTTGACCTCTATTTTCTTGGCTTTGATCACTTCAAAGGGGCTCTCAACCGCATCCTTTTCATGCGCTTTTAGAAAATCCCTGAGCTCCTTCTCTTGATCTTCCCGGACCAGCATCACGTCAAGATAGTCGTCTCCGTGATCGGCCTCTGGCGCCAAGACCAGCTGGGGTCCAAGCTGCCTGGTGTTCATCACTTCAATCCAGAGGTAATGGCCGGAGTAGTCCTTGCCGTCGATTTTAATGTCATATTCTTGAGCAGAAAGTTCTTCGGGAAGCTTTCTGAGGTGTTTGCTTCCAAAGTCAACTTTGTCTCCGTCGGGAGCTTCCTCCCTTTTTCCCCGCTCGATCTGCTGGAGAAGGGCCGTAAAGAGCCCCCAGCCTACGCCCTCAATGAACCTTCCTTTTTCCCCTTCAGTCTGAAATGTCCCCACACTGAGCGGAAGGAAGTTGCCTTTCTTGAAGTTCTTGACCGTATCTGGATAAAATCCCGCAATGCCCAGACTGCCGGCTATGTTATTGGCATTCCCAGAAGGCAAGAGCGAGATGGGGATCTTGGAGTCATGCAACTCGAGAAGGATTTTCTCCACGGTCCCGTCTCCACCGGCGATCACGACAAGGTCATAGTTGAGCTTAAGCACCTCTTCAAATCCGTCTTCCTTGGTATTTTGCGCGATCACTTTGGCACCCTGCCGCTCTAGCGACCCGATGACTTCTGCGAGGTCGAAATCCTCGGTTCCGGCGGTTGGATTATAAAGGAGAATGATTTTCATAGCGCTATCAAGTAAGTCCTGCGTGCTATTTGCATACAAAAACACGACTAAACTTCCTTGTTATGAACATTCTGATCACAAACGACGACGGTATCTACAGCCCTGGAATACTAAAATTGGCAGAAATCGCCTCAGAATTTGGAAGCGTGCGAATTGTCGCTCCCCACGTGGAGCAATCTTCCATGGGCCATGCCATCACCGCCAGCCGACCCCTCTCCTACCGAAAAACGAAAGTGGGGAATTTTGACGCATATCGAGTAAACGGAACCCCAGCGGACTGCGTGTCTTTGGGATGCTTCCATTGGGAAAAAGTGGACATTGTCCTTTCTGGAATCAACCTCGGCCCAAATCTGGGAAATTCCATGTGGCACTCGGGGACTCTTGCCGGGGCAAAGCAGGCTGCCTTGCTTGGAGTGAAAGGAGTAGCGCTCAGCACACCTACTCAGAGCGAAGAATATGACTTTGAAAAAATGGCGCCGTATATCCGGCAGGTGATCGCGTATTTAATCGGGGAGGATGTACCCCTATTAGTCAATGTGAACTTCCCCTTTGCACCCAAAGGAATCGTATGGACCCGACAGTCTATCCGGCAATACGACGGCTTGGTTAAGCCTGCGCAAGACCCAATGGGACGGGCTTTGTATTGGATCACTGTGGTGCCTCTCGAGCCATCCGAAGAAGGTACTGACCGCTATGCCATGGAGCACGATCTGGTGTCCATGACCCCACTGCGACTGGATCTCACAGACGAGTCACAACTGGTGAAGCTCTCCGGTAGAAAGATTTTCGATTAGGACTAATGCAGTATGCAGAAAGCAGTGATCTGTACTGCTTACTGCATACTGACCACTGCCAACTGGAGAATCATCCTCCCACGATCTCACCCCCATTCACATGGATAAACTGTCCCGTGATGTAGGAGCTGTCCTCGGAAGCCAGGAACACATAGGCCGGTGCCACCTCACTGGGCTGCCCAGCTCTTCCCAAGGCGGTATCTTGGCCAAACTTGGTGACGTCGTCAAATGTGGCGGGAATGAGTGGAGTCCAGATCGGACCCGGCGCGACGCCGTTTACGCGTATTTTTTTAGGAGCGAGCATCTTAGCCAAGGAGCGTGTAAAGCCCACGATTGCACCCTTGGTACTTGCATAGTCCACCAAGTGTTCGCTGCCTCGATAAGTAGTGACCGAGCTGGTGTTGATGATGGTGTCACCATCTTTAAAATGTGGCAAAGCGGCTTTGGAAAGATGAAAAAACGAGAAAATATTGGTTTCAAAGGTCTCCAAGAGTTGCTTGGAACTGATTCCATCCAAACTATCTTTTGGAAACTGGACTGCTGCATTGTTGACCAGTATATTGAGTCCCCCAAGCTTTTTGACGGTGGTTTCCACCACTTTTTTGCAGAAGCTTTCGGATCGGATGTCGCCCTTGATGAGGACACATTTACCTCCCTCTGCCTCGACCATCTTTTGCGTATCCTTGGCGTCTTTGACTTCATTGAGGTAGTTGATCGCCACATTTGCACCCTCGCGGGCAAAGTACACCGCGACACTGCGACCAATTCCGCTGTCCCCACCGGTAATTAGGGCGACCTTGCCCCTGAGCTTGTCGGCTCCCTCATAGCCTTGTCGGATTACTTCGGGCTCTGGCACCATCTTGCTTTGCTGTCCAGGAAGCTCTTGAGATTGGGGTTTAAAAGTCTTTGGCTTTTTCATAGGATATCTACGTTAGTGTCAAACGCCGAACTCGACGTGCATTTTTCTAATTAATTGTTCCTCAATGCGTGAATAAGCTGGCTCTTGGTCATTTTGCTTCTGCCGGGAATTCCGACTTGCTTGGCTTTTTCGTATAGCTCCTGCTTGCTTCTATCCTCGTAGTCTTTGGCTTTACCACCTCGCTCGCCCGCATCTGGGGTATTGGCGATCCTAGCAGCCTTCTGCTTACTCACGCCCTCTCTTCTGAGCGCTTCGTATTTCGCATCGTCCTTGATGCTGGGTCCGTGATCCTTTGCCATGATAGTTTTGGTTTGAAGATGAAGGAACTGGTTTACGCGAAAGCGGCTTACGTGCTGCCACTTTCTCTATGCTCAGAAATCAAATTTGAGACCGAGCGAGGATTAGGTGTCACGCGCCAGCACTTTGCAAATGATAAGACCTAGGGACTGGTACATTTTCAATTAAATGAAACTATGAGCTGAGTAAAAAGCATCCATGTCAGGCACCTTCCTGAGAGCCGCTCATTGGCATTTTCGCATTACACCCACAAATACATCAAACGGAAATCTAAACCCAGACCTCAGGACAAAATCACGATCTGGTTCATAATCTCCAGCGTTGCAATTAAGTATCGGGTGATGTTTCTAAATGTGGACAGCGTGGGGCATATCCACCTCAGTCTCGCAAAGCTCTAGATCCGTTTCATGACGGTTTCAGCCAAGGTGCTCGTTATGATCCGCATTTTTCCCCGTAAAAACCTTGTTATCACAGTCGCCAGCATCAGGACTTAGATCATACTTCAGGAATCCTGCCTAGCAAAATGGAAGTGGTTTAAGAAATTTACATTGTTATTCGCCTGGTAAACTGCGTCAACCAGAAAGGGATCTTTGCAAAAATTTTAATCAATGGGGCATTCGTCTTATATTGAAGCTTTACATCCCCACACCTAGGGGGCTTGCTGCTGGGTGTCGAAATGAAAGACGAGCACTTCACCATACTCCTCGCAGACGACGACGAAGACGACCGGATGTTTTTCCAGGATGCCTTAGACGAACTTCTAGTCAGTGCGACCCTGCACGTGGTCAGCAACGGCCTTGATCTAATGCTATTCCTGAAGGACCACCTCCACCAACTACCCCAAGTGATCTTCCTGGATCTCAATATGCCAAGCAAGTCCGGAGCGGAATGTCTGGCGGAGATCAAAAAGCATAAAAAGCTGAGCAAGATCCCAGTCATCATCTACTCCACGTCCGCCAACCCGGACGTAATGGAATCACTTTATAACATGGGAGCGCTCTATTATGTACGAAAAGAGGGCGACTTCTCCAATCTTAAATCGGTTATAGGCAAGGCTCTAACACTTTGGCAACAAAATAGCTCTAGGCAACCCCACAGAAGCAACTTCTTGGTCTTGCTATAACATGAAATACATGCCCAACGCCCAGGATTTCCCCTTCCTCGCCAAAGGCGGAGAGATGGGTAGACTCATCCAACAAACTGACTGGAACAACTCGCCACTTGGTCCCATTGAATCCTGGGAAACTAGCCTCCGAGCCACACTCGGCATCGTGCTAAGTTGCCCCTTTCCCATGTTTTTGCTGTGGGGTGAAGACTTGCTTTGTTTTTACAACGACGCCTACCGACCCAGCTTGGGGGTGGAAGGTAAACATCCGGCTATCGGCAAAAAAGGCCGTGAGGTCTGGGCGGATATTTGGGATTTTATTGGCCCCCTGATCGACCGGGTGATACGAACTGGAGAGTCGGTGTCCTTCCAAGATCAGCTAGTAGGCTTCTATCGCAACGGTCGGATGGAAGATATCTACTGGACGTTTTGCTACAGCGCAGTCTTTGACGACTCAGGAAAAATTAACGGGGTGGTAATCACGTGTACCGAGACCACTGACACGGTCGTAACCAGAAGAAAGCTCGAGGAAAGCGAACGGAGGCTTCGTTCTATGATCCTCCGTGCTCCTGTCTCTATCGCTATCTTGCAAGGCCCAGACTATGTGGTGGAAATCGCAAACAACAAGTCACTGCAAATCTGGGGAAGAAGTGGTGAGGAAGTTTTGGGTCAGCCGATTCTGGAGGCCATGCCGGAGCTAAAGACGCAAGGTATCGAAGCTATTTTGGATGAAGTCTATAGCACTGGCAAAATCTTCTCTACCGCCGAGCTACCAGTACAGCTGCACCGAAACGGCAAATTGGAAACTGCCTATGTCAACTTCAGCTGCGAGCCACTTTTCAATTCTTCCGGCGAAATCGACGGCATCATGGCGGTCGGCATAGACGTCACAGAGCAGGTGATGTCACGCCAAAAAATACTCGAAAGTGAGACACTGTTCAGAGCCATAGCTGACAACATTCCCAACCTCGCGTGGATGGCCGATGCGGACGGATGGATCTATTGGTACAACAAGAAATGGTACGAATACACGGGCAAAACGCCCGAAGAAATGGAAGGATGGGGCTGGCAGTCCGTCCACGACCCCAACGTATTGGATACTGTATTGACAAAATGGAAACATTCCCTAAAAAAAGGGGAACCATTTGAAATGGTGTTTCCACTAAAGGGGAAAGATGGCCGATTCCGGCAGTTTCTTACCCGAGTACTACCCCTGTATGATGAGCACGGTAAAATCGTACAGTGGTTCGGCAGCAATACCGACATCGAAGATCAAAAAAGCTTCCGGGACGAACTGGAAAAACAGGTCAAAGAACGAACTGCAGAACTTCTCAAGCTGAATGAATCATTGAAAAAAAGCGAAGAGCGCTACCACCTCATGGTAGAGGAAGTGCAGGACTACGCCATTCTGTACATCAGCAAGGAGGGAATTGTAGAAAACTGGAACACAGGAGCGCAAAAAATCAAAGGATACCCTGCGGCAGAAATCATCGGTAGGAGCTTTTCAAACTTCTACACCGAGGAAGACCGAAAAAGGGGGCTACCGATGACTCTTTTGAATAAGGCTATCGAAAAAGGCAAAGCCACCCAAGAAGGCTGGCGCGTCAAAAAGGATGGCAGCCGCTTTTGGGCAAGTGTGGTCATCACTGCAGTACATAACGATCAACGGGAGATTATCGGGTTTTCTAAAGTCACCCACGACCTGACTGAAAAGAAAGAGGCTGCCGACGCCTTGGAAGCCAAAAAAACAGAGTTGGAGGAGAAAAACGCGGAACTCCAACGGATGAACAAGGAATTGCAATCATTTGCCTATATATCCAGTCACGACCTGCAAGAGCCGTTGCGCAAGATCCAAACTTTTGCCTCACGCATCATCGAAAAAGAATACGCAAGTCTCTCGGACAAAGGGCGGGAACTCTTTAACCGCATGCAGCGCTCAGCCGAGCAAATGCAGGCCTTGATCAACGACCTGCTCGCCTATTCCCGTACCAACACCGCCGAACACGTTTACCAAAAAGTTTCACTCGCCACCGTCATCGAACGCATCAAACAAGACCTCCGCGAGGAACTGGAAGAAAAACAGGGAGAAATTATACTAAAGACCGATGTCGAAGTTAACGTGATTCACTTCCAGTTTCAGCAGATGTTCTACAACCTGATCAGCAACTCCATCAAGTTTTCCCGCCCTGGCACACCACTTCGGATAGCGGTTTGGGCGGAGCGCGTTTCCGGCACCTCTATACCAGTCAAACATCTGCCCCACGACAGGGACTATTGGCATATCCAAGTCCGTGACAATGGGATTGGTTTTGAGCCTGAGTACAACGAGAGGATTTTTGAGCTATTCCAGCGTCTGCATGGCAAAAGCGAATACAAGGGAACCGGCATAGGGCTATCCATTGTGAAAAAGATCGCGGAAAACCACGGCGGTAACATCAGCGCTTCGGGGCAACCCGGCCAGGGAGCAACGTTTGACATCTATCTGCCAGTGGAAAGGATGTAGAATGTAAACCAGCGCTAGTAATCAGCTCTTGATATTCTATAAGGCTGTTTTCAGAAAAACCAAGCTTAATTAACCTCATGCCAGTGGAATTGCCGACTCAGGCTGGGGCTGACGATACCCAAGTCAGGGAAAAGGCCCAATTCTTAGACTGAAAGAACCTCGGATTGTCGCTTTGGTACAAATAGCGAATTTTGGCTCTTAGATTGTAAGGTGTGAAGCGCAAACCAAACCAACATCAGGCATGAAGAAGCCAAGCTTTTATCTTTCCATCTCCACCCTTCTGCTAATACTGTTATCCTGCACCCCCGGAATCCCAGAGGGAGCGACAGCAGTCAGCCCCTTTGATTCCAAAAAATATCTAGGCAAGTGGTATGAGATTGCACGCATAGACTTCAAGTTTGAGAAAAACCTCAACAATACGACTGCGGAATATTCCATGAACGATGATGGCTCCATCCAAGTCCTAAACCAGGGATACAACACCAAAAAAGATGAATGGGAGCAAGCGAAGGGCACGGCCAAGTTTGTGGACTCAGATAGTGTAGCAAGACTGAAAGTCTCCTTCTTTGGACCCTTCTACTCCGGGTACAACGTCATCGCTCTCGACGAGGATTACCGCTATGCTCTGGTAGCCGGGGAGAGTCTCGACTACCTTTGGATTCTGTCCAGAGACACCACTATCCCTCAGGACGTGAAGGAAGAATACTTGCAAATTGCCAAAACCGTAGGCTATGACACAGATCGGCTTTTGTGGGTAGAGCATACAGCGCAGAAGTAGTGACCTTTCTTCGCGGTACTTGGGATTGCGTTTCCAACGAAGGCCCTCCCATGGAATCACTCAATTCCGACAAGGCCCAAGCCAAGACACCTCGATTTTCCTTAGCTTCGGGGAGCGATTCCAACCCATGGCCAAACGTCTGCAGACCCAAAAAGAAGAACTAGCCAACGCCATTTCCCACGGCATCGGGCTGTTGGCGGCATTGGTGGCAATACCCTTTTTGGTCTGGCAGGCGGCGGAAAAGCAGGTGGCTCAATCCTTGCTTGGCGCGATAGTTTTCAGTGTGGGTGTAGTGATGGTGTACACATTTTCACCCCTATACCATCTGGCGAAAAATCCGAAGCGCAAAAGCAGACTGCAGGTGCTGGATCATATCTCGATTTATTTCCTTATCGCGGGGTCTTATACTCCGATGATGTTTGCTGTTCTTGCACCGGACGTTGCCCTTATTTTTCTAGGCTTTCTTTGGGGCTCAGTCTTGGTCGGAAGCACGCTCAAGCTATTTTTTACCGGCAGGTTCAAGGTCGTGTCGGTGGCGATCTATCTGCTCATGGGCTGGCTAGCCGTCTTCTTCCTAGACGACATCGCTGCGAAAATAAACTTCGAGACTTTGGCTTGGGTAGGAGCCGGAGGCCTTGCCTATACCGCCGGGGTGTTTTTCTATGTTCAAAGCCAAAAGCCCTTTTACCACACGATCTGGCATATTTTCGTACTGGCGGGTACGGCCTGTCATTTTGTGGCGGTTTATCATTTGGTTGGTATTTGATCCCAAGTCGTGGTTTATGCAGTCGCAAACCATATTCCCAACTGCCCGCATAAATAACACACCAGCCCTCGCTAATGCGAGTAGTAGAAAATCACACATACTTCTAAATCCACTTCTTTTCCGGAACCATTTTCCAAATCATAATAGAAATAGGGTGCATATTGGTCCACGTGGTCCATTACCGTATCGATCTTTCCGGCAGGAAGATTCAAACCGTTGAACTGGACATCACTTTCCACCATTCCACGCAGGTGGATGGAAACCTTGTAGATACCTCTATCACCCTCCAGTCCGCTTGAAATGGAATCTTGGAAAAGGAGCTTTTCTCCTTTGATTTCTGCGCACTTATCATACGTACTGGACAAGCAGGAACTGGCTAGAAGCATGACAAACACAAGAATTTCGACTTTTAACTTCATCTTAATCTCAGTTTCGAACTCACCAAGAAATCACTTAAACATAAAGAGTCCAAGCCGGAAGGCTTGGACTCTTTCAGATTTCAAACTTCAGTCTTCAGAATTCAGCTTTCACACTTCACATTTCAGACTTTCTCCACCCACTCGACACCAGTGTCTTTCCAGGCTCTGGAGTTTGCCGATTCGATGACCGCTTCGCAAACTTTTTGGGTCTCGAAGGCATCACGGAAGGTAGGATGGCAAGGCTCGCCAGTCTGCAAGCTCAAGAAGAAATCCGAAACTTGGTGGATAAAGGAATGTTCATATCCGATAGAGGTGCCCGGAATCCACCAGCGGTTCATATATGGATGGTCACCGTCAGTCACGTGAATGGATCTCCAGCCTCGCACTTTGCCCTCGTCGCTATGGTCGAAGTATTCAAGTCGGGTCAGGTCATGTAAGTCCCAACGGATGGAAGCATGCTCCCCATTGATTTCCAGCGTATAAAGTGCCTTGTGTCCCCGTGCGTAGCGAGTCGCTTCAAAGAGACCCAAGGAACCGTTATCAAAGTGGCAATGGAAAATACAGGCGTCGTCGATGCCGACCTTCTGCTTTTCCCCGGTACCTTGGTGGACACGCTCCTTCACAAAGGTCTCCGTAACGGCAGAGACATCTTTGATGCCCCCATTGATCCACATAGCGGTATCGATACAGTGTGCCAGCAAATCCCCAGTTACACCGGAGCCTGCGGCATCTACATCCAATCTCCAGAGCGCATCTCCACCCTGGGGCAAATCGGGATTGATGGTCCAGTCCTGGAGGAAGTTGGCGCGGTAGTGGAAAATCTTGCCCAGCTTGCCTGAAGCCACGATGTTCTTGGCCAAAGTCACAGCGGGGATGCGACGGTAGTTATACCACACGGTGTTTTTTACCCCAGCTTCTTCGACTGCTTTGAGCATACCTTCCGCCTCTGCGACGGTGCGGGCTAGGGGCTTTTCGCAAAGGATCATCTTGCCTGCTTTGGCAGCAGCGATAGCAATCTCCGCATGCGAGTCATTTGGAGTACAAATATCCACCGCGTCAATGTCGTCCCGCTCGATGATTTTACGCCAATCGGTCTCGATGGAGTTGTATCCCCACTGGTCAGCGAAGGCCTGGGCGCGCTCCGCTTTTCTGGAGCAGCAGGCTTGCAAGACCGGGTTGTATTCGTATTCAGGGAAAAAGTCGGCCAAACGCTTGTAGCCGTTGGTATGGATGCGGCCCATCAGCCCTGTGCCGATGAGTCCGATTCGAATTAGTTTTTTATTAGCCATAATTGGAAAATTTTAAATTTGGAAGGTTGGAAAATTGAGTTGAAAAGTGGCAATGCGGGAATGTAGAAAGGTTTCAGAACTTCAACAGTACCTCTCTATCTTAAACATTAACACTTCATTTTCCGCTCGTAAATCGTCTTTCTTAAATCGTAAATCAGCCTTTCCAGCCATGCGCTTCACGCACCTTGATCATAGCGGCCAAAATGTCGTTCCAAGTTTGCTGGTTGTTCATTACTTGGTTGGGGAACATACAGCCATCCCAACAGATATGCTGGAAGGCTTTGGTCAGTTGACCATTTTCGTCTCTCAGCCAGTATCCTGCGTCATGTGCGATATCCAAAACCCCATTCGGATCAGTAGCTTGACAGTGGCGTCCGGTCTTGTCGTGTGACCCTGAGCCGAAGACAGAACCATCATTTTGAGCCACGTGGAAGTCGATCGTCCATGGACGAAGTGCGTCGGTAACGGTTTTCAAAGCGGCCTTGACTGCCTCACGGTCTTTCAAGTCAGCTCCCTCCGGAAGGATTCTATGTTCAGGCGCATTGTAACCCATGGTATAAAGGAAGGTGTGGGACATGTCGGCTTGGAAACCTACATTCTTTCTGTCCACCATTTCCAGCAGTTCCACCATGTGCTTCCAGCTGTGCATGGCTCCCCAGCAGATTTCACCTTCCGCTGCGAGTTTCTCACCAAACCCAGCCGCAACATCCGCCGCCTCTTGGAAAGTCTGCGCAATGAGCTTGGTATTGGCCACGGGATCTTTGGCCCAATCCGATACTCCAGCAGCGGAATCAATTCGTACGATGCCGTAGTTTCTGACGCCAAGTTCTTTCAGTTTCTGTCCAAACTCGCAGGATTTGCGCACCATCTCCACAAAAGTTTTACGCTGATCGGCAGTTCCCATCGCGGAGCCGGCCCAAATCGGGGCTACCAAAGATCCAACTTTGAGGTTATGCTTGGAAACTTTATCGGCCAATTTCTTGGCTTCGTCGGGATTGTTCAGGTCAAAATGCGGCTCCAAGAGCCCCACATCTATGCCGTCAAACTTGACGCCATCCACCTCGGCGGCGGCGGTCATCTCCAGCAAGGAATCAAATGGAATCACCGGCTCGGAGTCGGGGCCTTTTCCGACCAGTCCCGGCCAAGTGGCATTATGGAGTTTTGGGAAGTTGTTCATTGTTACAGGTTATTAAGTTATAGGGTTATTAGCTATTGATATGTCACCTGAGCGAAGTCGAAGGGTTGTCAACGGTCAGTCCACCGCATTTCGGTCGACTGTGGACTGTTGACGATTATTTTATCACCAAATCCGGGTTGTCCGGACCAAAGTGCTTCAACATCACGATAGGATCGGTCTTGGAGAGATTTGTGATCTTCACACCTGCTTTGGCTGCCTTTTCACTAACGAAATATTCGTCGTGAGTCAGCTGTCCAAATCGGATCAAAGAAGGCGTTTCGATATCCCATGCGCCCATGGTTCCGTGTCCCTGCATCATGATCATCCCGTAGGAAGCTCCGTCGGTGATGGTGACGGTTTGCCCTGGGAATACTGTCAGTTCCTTCGCCGAATAATCGCGCGAACGGTAGCAGATCCATGCATCGTGATAGCCTGCCGCATGCATCTTTTCTACTGGCTCTACCGGTCTCGGCTCCATGTAGTGATTGTCCATCAGATTTGGATTGACGTTGAGATCCCAATCGATCATCTCCACGAGCAGATCGAAGTCACCCCATCGATCTTTTGGGGTAGCATTCCAAAGCAATTCCTCGGGAATAATCGCCTCGTTGACCAGAGACTGGTACATCGCGAAGATATCGGAAGCCTTTTGTGGTTCATAGGTGCACAGCGAACCCGGCGCATGGAGCATGCCCGGAGGAACGTCCCAGCCCGTTCCCGGCTGAAGTCTAAAGGCTTGGGAATAGTTGGTGATCTTGTTGTCGCCCTTTTTGAAATCCTTCAAACACTGGAGAATGGTCTCTTTGCTCGTGCCTGGCGCGATGCCAAAAAAAGTATAAGGGAAATCGCCACCATGATTGTTCACCTGCGGCGGGAAATAGTAGGCTTCAGGCTTTCCGTTTTGCCCGGTTAGCTTACCGAATTCATCGCTCGGGTGGATGTGGTGGGGTAAAGGCCCCATGTTGTCAAAAAACTTGGAGTACATGGGCCAGGATTTGTACTTATCCCAAAGCCTGGAACCAATGATTTCACCACCCAATTCGGCAATGGCATCCTTTAGAAGAAAGAGCTCCGTCTTGCCGCCTTCTTCGTAAGCGATGTGGGACAAGCCTTCGTTCTTGGAAGTGAGGGGACCGTTTTCGGCTGGAGTGGTAGAGGAAAACCAGCGCTCGTCAATCCCTCCCCGCATGCCGCCAAGGGCATAATAGTCATCGGGATGAAGCTTGATTCGTCGCCCCGGTACGCAAAAAGACCTCGGCACCCAAGTAGGCGTCAGTCTCAATATTCCTTCGCCCTGCTCTAGGGCTTTTTTGGCTAAACTCATGGTTATTGGTAATTAGGTTATTGCTTATTCGTTATTTGATTTCCAAAATTCTGATGTTCGACTGTTACTTTTTAAAATTCCCAACTTCCTCTCCGGTTAGTACCTCCATCCTAAGATCGTAGGTTCGACTTTCTCCGGGTTCCAACAAAATAAGCGTTCCATTTTCCCGAGCTGCGGCTTGACCTATAGGCGGATGGGTGGCAGGTTCCAGGGCTGTCACGTATTCATTTTTTCCCCAGTGCTGCCAGTTGATCAGCCATGGCAATTGGGCTTTGGAAAAGCTGATTCTAAGGGCCAACCCCAATCCATCGTTGGCATAGCCACAAACCACTTGCTCATTGGCATCTACTTTAGGATCGATAAAAGCGACGTCCTCGCCAAAGCCGGCATGCTCGTCCATCGGCGGCGCACATCGGGTAAACTCATGTTTCCGGTTGAATTCGGTATTGTTGGCATCGGTAGCCTTGGGCTTCTTCTCCCCTTTCCAAACAATCCGAGTTCCGTCGTCGATCAGCGGCCATCCGCAGTTGATGTGGTAGAGGAGCATGTGGGGAGCTGGCGAATTGCCACGGTTAATGACTTGGTCATTGATATGGATCTCAGCAGACCCAATACTACCCGAGATAGTTCTAATCATCTCCAAGCTTGGCCCAAAAGTCGTGGTCTCACGCACTTTGGCTACGATCTCGAAACCAAAATCTCCGGCGAAAATATCCGGCTGCTTGATCGAGACAAGTTCCGCAGGGGAATTGGAGTAGTTTCCATGAAGTCCTCTGGAGCCATTTTCGTCTTCATTTGGAGGCCCTGCATTGGAAAGCCCGCAAGTGGTTAGAAGCCCTCCCCCAAAAGTTCGCAGCCAATCTATGCCTCTGTTGGCAAAAAGCTGCGGAGCCGTCAGTCCCGCTTGGGAAATCCAAGCAAGGCTGTATTGATTGTGAAATGCATCCAAAATATCCATTCCCCTGTCCAGTACCAGCTTATACCGAAGTCCGGTTCCCGTATTGACCCACGCTATCCTTACTCCCCGACCGGAGCCATTGTCAATGACCGATGTTTCTATGCCACCGAGCTGGTGGGAATTGGATAGTTTATGTTTCCAGTTGCGTGGATCGGACAGGTTCATTTTGGGCTGTGTGGACAAGGTTTAAACCTATAAAAAAGGCCCTCCGAGACTATCCTGCTGTATATGGGTAGCCTGGGAAGCGCGGAGGTAATTTAAAGAAAATGCGTGGCGGGAATATGCCGCTGGTCAAAATATCGGGGAATATTGAACTTGGTCCCACCTGATCTATGTTGGGCGCGACACTTAGCTAGAATTGTAGCTTTCGTTCTCACCTTCACAGCTAGGGAGGCAAAAAAAACCAAAAAACTCGAAACCGATTGAAAAACCCTAGAAAGCCGATTTTTACATACATATTTTACATTTATACTTTTTTATAAACCATAATTTGATTTTTTAACATTTTTTTATTCAATTGATCCTAATTTATAACCCTGTTTATAAAAAATTCAATGCATCGATAATCCTTCAACTACACTAGATTTCCTATGTCCGAGAAAGTGCTCTACGAAAAAAGGTTGCTGGAAAGGATCAAGAATGACTCAGATGCCGCATTTGAGGAAATCTACAATCGGTATTGGAAGCAACTTTTCAACTTCGGCATGAGGAAACTCAACCAGCGCGAGATAGTGGAAGGAATCGTGCAGGAGGTATTTATAGACCTTTGGGTTCGCCGAAAATCCATCAGCATCTACGAATCACTGTCGTCCTACCTACATAGCTCCGTCAACTTCAGGATCATCAACCAATACAAATCTAGATCAATCCGGGAGAAATATTTGGATACGCTGAAAGCACAAAGTCCAGATACCAGCATCTCCATAGAGGAGCTGATTCAATTCAAAGATTTAAAACTGAACATCAAGGGGATTATCAAAAAATTCCCAATCCAAAGGCAAAAGGCTTACAAACTTCGATTCAATAAAGGACTGAGCTACAGTGAAATTGCTGATGTCATGGAGATTTCGGTAAGCACAGTCGAGAAGCACCTAATACGCGCCATCAAAGACCTTCGGGTCAGCCTGAGAGAGCTGACATTGGCGAGCGGAATGGCGCTACTTCAAGATCCCCTCTTCTTTTTTCTTTAATCAATTTAAAAACACAGAAGAAAAAACACCTCATAGACTCCGTTTTCCGGCTTTTGAAAAAAAAACCATCTTTTTTTCAACTGGCACTGGAGGAAAAAACATTCTCAGTTGACTAAGTAAATGAAAACAGACCAGCTACTATTAATATTTCCCAACTAGTCCCCGAAAATCCAAACAAGCATGCAAAACAGCGAGGACTATTTGGAAGGATTAAACGAAAGCGAAGAAGTCGCTTTACAGAAAAAAATGTTTGACGCGATCAAGACGGGAATTGAAATCAGGCAGAGGCAGGTGATCAGAAGAAAGAGAATCTGGAAAAAGGTCACGCTTGCCGCCTCTATTTCTCTTGTCCTAGTTTCAGCAATTTCGATCTGGGTCTGGACCGGCAGTATTGAGGTGGTTTACCACACCACAGCTGACGAAATTCTTGAACTTACCCTACCCGATAGCTCCTCAGTCACGCTCAACTCCAATTCGACATTGAGCTACCGGATGAGCAGGCTTTCTGGCTTTGACCGGAAAGTCAGGCTGGAAGGTGAAGCATTCTTTTCCATTCGGAAAGATGGAGAGGGAAACACCTTTGAAGTAAACGAAGGTGGTGATCTCGGAGTGACGGTACTCGGGACCAAATTCAATGTGAAAAGCTCCGGTCTGGTGGAGAAAGTCACCTTGATGGAAGGAAGCGTGCTGCTGGGCTACGAGGGAAAAAACGGAGTCTCCGAACATCTGATGACTCCGGGTGAATGCGCCAAGATGGACCCGAGGGGAAAAAACCTTAATTCGATCCGAGTAGAAAACCCGGAAAGGCTAAGCTCCTGGAGGGACAGGAAGCTGAAAATGGAGAATGAAAATCTCGGAAAGGTATTGGAGACCGTACTCGAGATCTATGACCTTACGCTCGACGATGCAGGCACCTTACAAAGTGGGACAGCTGTATCCGGGAGTCTACCACTCTCTGACCGGCCCGAAGTAGTACTAGAAAACCTCGGAATTCTGTTTGGCACGTCGATCACTTTGAACGGAAGCAAAGTAACAATAGCCCATATAAAACAATCTGAAACAAACTAAACCAGCAAAACAATAGACCAACAGTGATTAAGTAAATACTCCTGTTCTAATGAATCAGGAAAAAGACATAGAGCAAAAATCCCGGATGGGATTTGGAAGAATGATTAGCAGTAAACCCAAAACCTCTCAATCTATCATTCTAACCACTAACCACTTAATCTATGTTCTCAAAATTTACCCGCTGTTTGTTGGTAGTGGGGATGGCTGGAGCGGTCACGCTCCCACCATCCTCCTACGGTCAAACCCCTCAGCAACTGGCCAAAGGGCCTGGCCCCAATGCGGCCCATGACTCCAAAACGCTGGAGTCTGCACTCAGAGATCTGGAAGAGATCTATGCGATATCCATCGCCTATCCGTCTAACTTGGTAACAGGAAGCGCTACTCCAGCGGCAATCAATTCCCAACTTTCGGCCGAAGAAAACCTGAACCGCATCCTCAAGGGTAGCCAATTGCAATACAAAAAAGGCTCTGGCAACTTCTACATGGTGGTAAAAGAAAGCACTTCCCAGCCAAGCGCCAACAGCAAAACCGAATCTATACCCTCGCCTTCCAAGGCAGCAATACAAGCCGAGCGAACCATCGAAGGTATTGTGTTTGACGACACGGAAATGGCCATCCCCGGAGCAAGCGTCTTGATCAAGGATACCAAGATCGGCGTGGTGACAGATTTGGACGGAAGGTTTTCCCTGACCTTTGATGAAAACCTGACCAATCCAGTCCTGGTAGTTTCATTTATCGGGTTTACCACCCAAGAAATCCCAGTCTCCACACAGTCGGAATACAGCATTATCCTCGCCCCTTCGGATCTGGCGCTCAGTGAAGTGGTGATCACTGCCTTTGGTTTGGCTAGGGACAAAAAAGCCCTGGGATATTCAACCCAAAGTGTAAATGGGGATGCCCTCACCCGGGCCCGGGCGGCAAACGTGGCCAACTCCCTCTCCGGTCGTGTAGCCGGGGTGCAGATCACTGGCAACTCCAGTCCTGGCAGCGGGTCTCACATTGTCATCAGGGGATCTTCGTCCGTGGCTGGGAACAACGAACCTCTGATCGTGGTCGACGGAGTACCGCTGGAGCAGAGCTCTTCCAAAAAATATGGCAGTGGCCTATCCGAACTGAACCCCGACAATATCAAGGAGATCAATGTGCTGAAAGGTGCTACCGCAGCTGCACTCTACGGCTCTCGGGCGGCAAACGGCGTGATCATGGTCACCACCAAAAACGGGGAAGGCACCAAAGGCATTGGTCTGGAATTCAACACCAACATGACTTGGGACAATCCTTTGGTCAAGCCAAACTTTCAAAACATCTACGGGGGTGGGGCTGGCTACAGTACCTGGTACGTTGACGGCCGAAACGGATTTGACGCGGAAGGGATACGCGGCACCGCTGGGGTCGATGAAAGCTGGGGAGCTCCAATGGATGGCCGGATGGTGCCTCTTTGGTACTCGGCACCTGAGAAGGTCGCCCTCCTTCCCCAGCCTAACAACTGGGAGGATTTTTGGGAAACGGGCAGCACGCAATCCTATAATGTCGCGCTCTCCGGGGGTAATGAGCTGGGAAGCTTCCGCCTTTCGGTGGGAAAAATGGACCAGACCAGCATCATGCTGAACAATGACTACTGGCGAAACAACTTCAAGCTCAACACTTCCTACAAATTCACTCCCGCGCTGCAGGTGATGGTCAATGCCGAATACATCAAGTCCGGCTCTGACAACAGAAACTTCTCCGGCAGCCAGGACTTCATCTGGGCCCATCGCCACACAGACTATACCAAGCTAAAAAACTGGCGAGACTACTACGACATACAAGCGGCCACCTTCCGCAGCGGAGACTTTTATCCCTACGCCAACTGGCAGCATGAGTACTTCTCAAATCCATTCTTCTATCAGGAAGCCTATACCAATGCCAACGAGAAAGATCGCCTAGTCGGCAACATCGCACTCAGCTATGACATCAGCGAGCACTTCAGCGTCATGCTGCGCAGTGGTACGGACTTTTGGTCCGATTTGAGAGAAAACGTTACGGGGGTTGAGTTCACAAAAAACAATGTCAGAAGGTTGGGTTCCTATCAGGAGATAGCGCTCAGAAGCCAAGAAACGAACAATGATCTGATCCTAACCTTTGACAAAGACATTTCCCAAACTTTCTCCATGAAACTCCAGGCTGGAGCTATCAACCGCACAAACAACTACAAAAGAACCCAAGTAAACGTCGGCGAATTGACCATCGACGGTCTTTACAACCTAGGCAATTATGCGAGTCCGACCACGCCGTCAAGCGAGACCAGTGAGCAAGTGGTGAACAGCGTCTTTGGCTCGGCACAACTGGGTTATAAAAACGTGCTGTTCCTAGACCTTACGGGCAGAAATGATTGGTCTAGCACCCTGCCTGTGGACAACAATTCCTTTTTCTATCCTTCCGTTGCCCTTAGCGCGGTATTGACGGACATGTTTAATGTTTCATCCAACGTCCTCTCCTTTGCGAAAGTCAGGGCGAGCTTGGCCCAAGTTGGAAACGACGCCGACCCCTACATGCTCAACCAAGTGTACACCTCGATGGGACTCTGGGCTGGCACTACCCCGACCTACACGGAGTCCAAGGAAATCGCAAACCGCAACCTAAAGCCGGAAATCACGACGGGAAAAGAGCTGGGATTGGACGTACGTTTCTTCCAAGGAAGATTGGGACTGGACATGACCTACTACCACCAATCCACGATCAACCAGATCCTAGCGGTATCCATCTCCACTGCCTCGGGCTACAGCAGCCAGATCTTGAATGCTGGTGAGATTACCAACCAAGGGATAGAAGTGATGCTCAACGCCCGACCCGTAGTACTTCCGTCGGGATTCTCTTGGGATCTCTCTCTGAACTTTGCGAGAAATCGAAACAAGGTCGTAGAGCTGGCCGAAGGCTTGGAAAACTACATTTTGGGCACGCAGAACAGCTTGACTTCGGAAGCGCGCGTAGGTCAGCCCTACGGTACACTTTACGGCCGTCGCTATCTACGCAGCCCAGAGGGTGAGTTGATCTACAACAATGGCCTTCCCATCCTCGAAGAGGGAACCCATGCGCTAGGCAACATCCAGCCGGACTGGATCGGTGGGCTTTCCAACTCGTTCAGTTTTAAAGGATTCACACTGTCTACTTTGATAGACGTAAAGATGGGAGGCGATATCTTTGACGTGGGTACTGGCTTGGCAAGGAAAACCGGCCAATACGCAGAGACCGCAGCTGGTCGCGAAGAAGGAATTATCGGAAAAGGAGTCATGAATATTGGCACCGCTGAGGATCCAGTCTACGCTCCAAATGACGTGATCGTCAATGCAACCACCTTCTGGAACGCACAAAATCCACGGACCTACCACGAAGCCGGAATATTTGACGGCACCTATGTCAAGCTGAGAGAACTGACCTTTGGCTACAGCTTCCCCGAAAACTTTCTTCGAAACAATTTTATCCAGTCGATGAATCTCACTTTCGTCGCAAGAAACCTAGCGATTCTCTATAAAAACCACCCCCACATGGACCCAGAGGTGGACAATAAAGGAGGCAACGCCCAAGGCTTCGCCTATGGGGAAATGCCCAGTACCCGAAATATGGGTTTCAACCTGAACATCACTTTTTGATCAGCCAAACCTAAACTCCATCTGTCATGAAAAAAACTTATATAAAGTCACTCTCGGCACTCTTCATCGTATTGGCGGCTTGGACAGCGCAGTCCTGCACCGGCGAGTTTGAAGAAATGAACACCGACCCCAACAACCCGGTAGAGATCGCACCGGCTTTGCTCCTCCCCAATGCCATCCAGACCGTGGTGGATAGATACTGGGGTCACAGCACCAGATACGAACGGCTGAACATCGATGCGGCGATGTGCTGGATACAACATCTCTCCAGAAACATCTACATCAACGCGGAAGGCGACAGCTATGAAATTCCCCTGACCGTCTCCTCCGGCACCTGGAACCGAATTTATACCGAATCCCTAGTCAATTTTGAGCGGATCAAAAGCCTCTCAGCTCCAGATGCTGCCTACGCAAACTCAAACTATGTAGGAGTGGCCCTGGTGATGAAGGCCTTCGCTTTCTCTTACCTCACTGATGTTTTTGGACCAATTCCCTATTCCGAAGCATTGCAGGGAACCGCTGAAGTCAGCGTCAACTCTCCAAAATATGATTCGATGGAGGAGATCTATGCAGGCTTACTAGCTGACCTTGAAGAGGCCAATACCAATCTGGTCGTCGGCGGTGCACCCATCAGCGGGGACATCTTGTTCAATGGAGACATCATGCGATGGAAGAAGTTTGCCAACTCGCTGGCGCTTAGAATCGCAAATCGCCAAGCGGCCAAGAAACCGTCAGAATCCAGGGCAATCATGGCCAAGATTATTGCCGACCCTTCCACATATCCCGTGTTTACCAGTCAGTCGGAGGCCGCCCATCTCCAGCACTTTGACGTGATCGGTAGCAGAAACAAGATGTTTGATGTGTTTTCGACCCGGTCCGACTGGAATGTCAGCTCAACACTCATCGACAAGCTCCTTGCTTTGGATGACGAGCGCGTCACTATCTACGCCCAGCCTCTTGCCGATGGCAGCTACGTAGGACTTCCCAATGGGCTCACCGATGCCGCGGCGGGAACATTCAACGCCTCCCGCATTGGCACCAAATACCTGAGCCCGGTTGCGCCAAGCCTGCTCATGACCTATCCAGAGCTGCTCTTTATCAAGGCGGAAGCGGCCTTTGACGGAGACATAGACGGGGATGCGGCGGTGCTGTTGGAAGAGGCTATTGAAGCCAGCTTTGAGCAGCATGGCCTAACCATGCCTGCCGACTACATGAGCCGTATCGGCGTCGTGTCCAAGGAAGCTATCATGACGCAAAAGTGGCTGGCGCTCTTTGGACAGGGAGTAGAAGCTTGGGTTGAGTACCGAAGAACGGGTTTTCCAGTGATGCCTCCTCCGCACCCCAATGCCGTGTTTTCCAACGATGGCGTTTTGCCCACCCGAATCGAATACCCTACCTCCGAATACTCTCTCAATGAGACCAATCTCAACGAAGGCATCAGCAAGCTCGGCGGTCCCGACAACATGAGAACTCCACTTTGGTGGGTCGAATAATTCAGTTTCCACGCTCAATAAGAAAAACCATGAACAAATTCATAAGAAATATCTCCCTGATCCTCGCACTATCCCTGCTGCTGTTTTCACAGGCTTGTGTGGAAACTGAAGATCTGGTCACTCCCAACGTTGCCGCTCCGGTTTTGATCCTCCTGGAGGGAACCAGTTTCCCTGCCACATCCACGGTTTCGGTCAACTCAAAGACTTTAGAACTGGACAAAACCAATATCCTAGACCATAACCTGGGAATTGACTCCATACCTGTCCCCAACCTTGCACTGGACGTCTACGTGGCGAGCACCCGCAAAGTCGCGTCCCTTACCACCAATGCGGAAGGGAATGCGGAACTCGTCATCAGCTGGGCCGACCTTGGCATAGAGGCCCCAACAAGCGGAACGCAGGTAAGGCTGGAGTTTGCGGGCACGCATAAATCAATCGCTTTCAGAAAATACCACACGGTTAGAGTTCAATAAAATCCTCAACAATCACTTTTACTCAAATTCAATCATCATGAAACAACCAATCAGCAGACGAAACTGGCTCAAATCAAGCTTGATGGCCATGGGCACCATGAGCTTGGCACCTTCCATCGCCTTCGCCGCCAAGGAAAACCTCCATGCGTACCAACCCGAAAGCCGGCTGAAGGAATATCTTCCGGCTTTCAACTACGATGAGGCAAGAATCATTGCAAAGCTCAATGCCAATGAAAATCCCTACGGTCCTTCTCCAAAAGTGATTCAGGCGATCTCCAACTCGGTTTCCATAGGAAATCGCTACGGGCATGGCGACGCCGCCACACTGATCAAGATGATCGCGGAGAAAGAAGGCGTGACCCCTGACCATATCATGATGGGACCAGGCTCTTCCGATCTACTGGAGAAAACCGCCTTTGTGCAATTCCGCAACGGGGGAAACATCGTATCGGCTGACCCCGCATACATGTCCATCATGAACACTGCCCAGTCTATGGGAGCGTTTTGGAAGCCTACTCCTCTCACTGCCGATTATCAGCATGACTTGGACGCGATGGCCAAAGAAGTGGATTCGGACACCAAGTTGGTGTACATCTGCAATCCCAACAATCCGACTGGCTCCATCACCGATGCGGCTAAGTTGAAAGCTTTTTGCTCCAAGACTTCCGAAAAAGTACCCGTATTTGTCGACGAGGCCTACTTGGAGTTTTTGGACAATCCTGAAGCCAATACCATGGTCGGTCTGGTCGCGGAGGGCAAAGACGTGATTGTCGCCCGTACTTTCTCCAAAATCCATGGAATGGCGGGACTGAGAATCGGCTATATCGTAGCCCAACCGGAGCGAATCGAGACCATCACTTCCCTAGTGAGAAGCACCATGGGACTCTGTGTGACCTCTCTCAAAGGCGCCATTGCAAGCATGAACGAGCAGGAGTTTTTGGCGAATTGCAGGAAACTAAACACCGAATGCCGAGAATACACCGCTTCCGAGATTGGCGCTTTAGGCTACAATATTATCCCGTCCAGCACCTCCTTCATGATCTTTCCCATAGCCATGGAGGGACAGCCTTTTATGAAGGGCATGTATGATGGGGGCGTGGGCATCCGAGTCTTCAAGATCGATGACAAACCTTGGTGCCGGGTGAGCATGGGCACTATGGATGAGATGCACCAGTTCGTCGAAACTTTCAAGAAAATTACCGCCTAATACCCTCTTTTCCCATGAGTATAGCTTTGGAAAAAACCCTTTCCCTTATCCTCCTGATTGGAATCGGAGTCCTACTCCAGCAAAAATTCCAATCGGAGGATCAAAAAAAAGGACTGAAAACCCTTATTCTGACTCTTGCTTTACCAGCTATGATTTTTGTCGCCTTGATGAAAATCGAAATCAATCCGGATCTCCTTTTCCTTCCGGTTTTGGCTTTGGGATTCAATCTGGTGATGATGTACCTCACCCGGTTTTCCATGCCAGCTTTTGGGATAAAGAAGGATTCGGCGGAGATGCGCACCCTGGCACTGTTGGTGCCTTCTTTGGCGCCGGGATTGACCTGTTTTCCCTTTATCGCCCGATACCTGGGCGATGATCTGCTGGCATGGGCAGCATTGGCGGATATCGGAAACAAGATTTTCGTGCTCATCCTAGCATATATGCTTGCGATGTCCTGGTACTACAAAACCCAGCAGCTCCCGTCCAGGTCCAATCGACAAAAGATCAAAGAGTTGCTTTTGGCCATGCTCGGCGAGCCAATCAATGTGGTGATCCTGGCGGCTATCGTTTTGTTGAGTCTTGGACTACATATGGACGATCTGCCGGGCTTTCTCTCCGCTTCGATCCTGATGCTGAAAGACGTGATGACTCCACTGGTGCTGTTGTTTATTGGAATAGCGGTGATGTTTAAGTGGAGCCAGATCAAGACCATCTTTTCGCTGCTGATCTTCAGAGCGGGGTTTACCTTTCTGCTGAGCGGGCTATTTCTTTGGTTGGTGCCGGGCTTGCCTTTTGCATCTGCGTTGCTCGTGGTGGTATTCCCCCAGAGTGCCGTAAGCTTCTGGCCATTTGCACACATGTCTGCCATTCGGAAAATGGAAATCAACAACGGCAGCAAAAAGAGCACCTTCGATTTGGATCTTGGCATCAACGTATTAGCCGTCTCCATGCCCCTGAGTACCCTGATGATTTTGGGCGTATTCACATCGGGAAATCTCTGGGTGGTGCCTACCAATGTCCTGATCCTCGGCGCAAGCTTGGTCGGCCTTTCGCTCGCCCCAACTGCATTTAAGCTGTTGGCTTTGAACAGAAAGGATCTGGTGCCTGAAGAAGAAAGCAGCTACAGGGATCTCGAATTTCGGAAAATGGAAAAGTAACCGAGCCACCACTTCCTCCAGCTGGACAGGCTAAGAACAAAATGAGGCCGTTTCTCGGTGAAACGGCCTCATTGCTTTTTGTGAAACCAAAGCGTTACAGCTTTTTCAATTCAACATTCTTAAACATGACTTTCATTGGAGGGCCCACGTGCATCTGCATGCCCATAAGTCCCTTCATCATCCTGTTTTTGGCATCCTCGTCAGTGACTTCACTCATTAGGGTACCATTGACATAGTGCTTCAGTACATTGCCCTTGGCGACGATGTGAATGGAATTCCAATCCCCACTTTTGATTAGTTTTCCCAATTCTGCACGGTCACCAAGCTCTTCCACGAGGTTGAGACCTTTCCATGCATTTCTTTCCACAAAGCCCCTCAACTCCGTGATGGAATCAGGCTGGGAAGTAATCCTGGTCTTTTGGCCACGATAGGCCAAGGTAGTCCGCTTTCTTTCCTCGTAGTTTTGGCCCGTATAGCGATTACCTCCGTCGATGTCCGCCTGATAGCCTCTCAGCGCATAGGGTACTTCGGTAAAAAGGTCACTGCGGTATTGTACTCCCGAATTACCCGTTTCGGATATCCAATAGTCCATCTTCAGCTCAAAATCCCCGAGCTCTCCCCCTTCCCAAATGATAAAGGTATTGGACTTAAGAGGATTTTCGGCTGTGGTCTCTCCGTGAATCGCACCGTCTTTAACGCTCCAATAGTCACTGTTATAATCCCATCCCTCCAGTGTCTTTCCATCAAAGATGGGCTTGAATTCGGACTGCTCACCTACAGCGTTCCGCGGTTTCCCATCGGGAATTTGGAAGATCAAAGCCGCCGTAGCCAAGGCGGCTACGGCAAGCGTTGTTTTATATTTGAAAGACCAAATCATTCTTGTCCTGTGGTTTGGGTTTTGTAAACGGCATGATCAGGATTTCCGCCTGAGATCAGGTAAGCCATCAGATCCTTCAATTCTTCCGGATTCAGTCGATTGATGAGACCTGGCATCATAACAGACACCTCTGCATTCTTTTTCAGCACTACGGTATTTTTCGGCACTGTCTTGATCACATCTGGAGCAAAAGGATTCTGGGAGATGTAATAGTTCTGATCATCCTCATCATTCAGCTTGCCCACAATGGATCCGCCTTCTTTCAACTCCAACACAGTCGCATGGTACTGATCGGATATTGTTTCACTCGGATCAATGGTAGCCACCAGAATGTCCCTTGGGGAGAATCTGGTGCCAAGTTGGGTCAAGTCAGGACCAATAAATCCGCCTTCACCTTGGATGGTGTGGCAAGATTGGCAAAGTACGGCGCTGAACATGGCTTTCCCTTTCACAAGATCTCGCCCGGCGAGATTCTGCACTACCGAATCTGCCTGATCCACCGTCCATCTTCTGCCCGGACCTTCAGGCTGTATGCCTGTATTGGCGATATCATTACCGCTGGAGGTAAGCAATTTTCCTCCAGACATTTCGTCGTATTTGGCAAACTCCGTCTCAGCCACGTGGCTCAAGGCCATCTTTCTGGCGCGATCGATGAAGCCCACATAGCTTCGACCACCCTTATAGGCTGTGAGCGCATTGTTGATCCATTTGAAGTATTCCTCGCGCTGGGCAGGCGTCCATCCTTTGTCTGCTCCACCCAAGACCGTCGCGTAGAAAGTGGCTTGGGCTGGCGGGATGTTAGCCAACATGTTTGCGATATCCATTCCATATTGGGGATTTCTGAAAATCAGGTCAGAGGACGCGGTAAAGGTCTTCTGATAGTTTTCGTCATCCTTTGCATTTTTGAGCAACGCCAAGGTTTTCTCGACTGCAGACGGAGCATCCAAGTGAACTAGCAGGATGCTCAGTGAGCGATTAAGCATATTTTCGTTGGCTGGATAATGCGGATCCAAATACTCTACCAGCTTTGCCTTAACAGGTTCTGCCCCTTTGTCGTGACGGTAGAGAATCACCTCGATCGTGCGGAGCAAGTCCTGCTGATCCTTGGCAGAAAGCGCTTTATAGTCGATCTGCATCAAGCTATTCAACATCGCAGCTGCGTCTGCATCGGTGGCATGATGGGCCAAAGCCAAATTTGCGTGGATTTTTTTTACAGGGTCGGTTTCAGCAATTGCTTTGTCTTTCCAAGTAGCTACAGGCTGATGTTCTAGTACGATTCGGGCCGCATACTGCACGTAGCGGTCATTGTTGTTCAGCTGCGCCCAGGCTTTTTCTAATCCTTCCGCAGGGGCCCCGTCATAGTGATATTTCTCCAACTCTCTTCTCGTGATCGCTTCCTGAGGCAAATCAGCTTCGGTCATCGGGGTGTAGGAATCCAAGTCTCCTTTATAGGTAACCCGATAAAGATCCGACTCCAACCTACGGCCTCCGGTAGCAAAATACATTGCTCCATCTGGTCCAATCACGCCGTCTGTCAAAGGCAGTGGAGATCCGGAAATGAATTCCTCGGAACTAGCCTCATAGCTGGCGCCGGAGGGAGTAAAATGGGTTGCGTAGATGATCCCAAAACTCCAATCAAAGGTGTATAGCGCCTTCCTGTATTTGCTGGGGAATTTCGCATCATACGCAAACATCGCGTTCGTTGGCGAGCCCTGTCCCAAATTCATAATCGCCGGCAGGTTATCTGGATAGACCGGAGACCATTTCGAGTTACCGGTTCTCCAGCCGAATTCAGAACCGCTGGTCACATGATTGATTCGGGTAGGGCGATACCAAGGCATCCCGAAGTCCCACTCCATATCCGCGTCGTAGGCAAAGATGTCGCCGACTTCATTGTAATCGAAATCAAAGGCATTTCGAAAACCAGCTCCGATGAGTTCCCACTCGGTGCCGTCGGGGTTTATCTTAGCCAACCAGCCGCCCGGTGCCATTCTGCTATTGGCATGCCCTCTTGGATCTTTGATCAGTGGGAAGAGATTATCCTCGTCCCAAACCCGTGGCAGGCGGTACGCATCCATTTCAGGGACATCGACATGGTTACCGGCGATCAGGTAGATGCTTTTACCATCGGGAGTGACTTTCATGCTATGTGGGCCGTGCTCTCCTTGTTGTCCCTTGAGTTCACGGATTTGGGTGACGGATTCAAACTGATCATCGCCATCCAAATCCTGAATCCGATACAGGCCTGTCGGCTGGCTGAAAGTCTCGTTTGGATTGTGGTTAACCATCACGTACAGTGAATTAAACGCATAGAGCAATCCCTGCGCATAGCCCATTCCTACCTGAGGTTCGGCTACGTTTCCCACGATGAGCTTCTCTACCTTGGGCTTGACGGTGGAGTCCGAACCCACGGGAGGCAGCTCCAGTCGGTAGAGGAAGCCATATTGATCCGATGCGATCATACGCCCCTTGTCATCAAAGGTCATCGCTACCCAGGATCCCTGGTCATTTTCACCTGGACTGTATAGTAGCTCTGCCACAAACCCGTCGGGGAGTTTGAGTTTGTCTATCTTGGGGTTGCCGGTAAGCTGCCGGCCAGATTCTTCTTCTTTCTTGGAGCAGGCAAAGGAAATCGCCATTATCCCCACAATGAAGAAAAGACTCTTAATGGATCTTCTGTTGAACATATTTTTTGGGATTATTGAAGTGCTGGTAGAGAATATTTCGTAGAGTTCAAGTTGGAAAATATTTCAGGAGGCCGAAAGCCATTCAAGCAAGCTATTTACTTCCTGTCATTTATTTAACTGTCCTGCTATTTCGGCTATAGAAGAAAATAACCCAACATCGATACTCTTACTATGGAGAGCGGATGTCGGGCTATTTGAATTGAAGAAAACCAACTTAGAAATAAGGACTCAAATCAGACTCAGCTGCCGGATAGGGATAGAATTTATCTAGATTAGTAAACACATTAGGTCTAGGCTCTGCGCGGGGTGGATAGTAGTAAGCGGCAGGGTCTGCCACGATCCTTTGACCTAATGGGACAATAATCTCCTGAATTCGGTCCGTACGCTGAATATCAAACCATCTTTTGTTTTCAAAGGCCAGCTCCACCCTTCTTTCCTTAAAGATAGCCTCTCTCATATCTGCTTGGCCTGTAGCAGTCGTTGCTGCCAAGCCCGCACGGGCCCTTACTTGGTTGAGGTAGGTGGCCGCTTCGGAGGACTTACCTTGCTCATTCAGGATCTCGGCCATAAAGAGTAGCACTTCGGCGTAGCGGTAGATATGGAAATTCGTACCGGTATTGCCATGCTGTGAGTGTTTCTTGGCGAATTTCTTGATATAAGGATAATTTTTGTCTATTCGCTCACTGCTTGATAAAAATACCCATGCAATCGATGCGTCTTTTCTTGTATCTCCGGCTTCATAGGCAGCGATGATATCTGGTGTTGGAATGTTGTTCCCTTCTCCATCTAGGTTTTGTGTATTGCTTGTGCCGGTGATAGGCTTGAGCTCTGCAGCCAAAAGAGGTCTTGGCATCATTCTATAGATTATGTCGTTTTGGAATCCCGCCGCTCCTTCGAGATACTGCACTTCAAAGACTGACTCCGCATTGTTTTTATTGGATGCATTATCTGAAAAGGCCATCTCGTAACTTCCCATCAGCGAATATTCCCCGCTGCTGATCACGGGAGCAAGAATTTCCTCTGCCTCCGCCCATTGCTTACGGTTGATGTAAACGTTGGCGAGAAGTGTTCTTGCCGCTCCTTCGGTAGCACGCCCCAACTGCTGGGCGGACCTCTTAGGAAGCAAAGGTATCGCCTCGAGCAAATCTTTGATGATCTGGGCATAGACTTCATCTTCAGTAGAAAGTGGTAAGGCCGCTGCATCGCGTCCAGGCACAGGAGTCAGGTGCAGCGGAACACTGCCCCAGTATCTGGCCAGCTCGAAATAGGCATAGGCTCTCAAGAACAAGGCCTGTCCCCTAACGTTTGCCTTTGCCGCGGCATCAAATTCCACTCCATCGATCAATGCGAGGACCTGGTTGGTCCGGGCGATAATGAGATAATCCTGTCTCCATTGGTTGAGAAGATGGGTATTAGGGTTAGTACCGTTAGAAACCAAGACGGAAAAATCAGCCAAATCTTCCTGGGGATCCACCGCCCCGAAGTTAGGGTTACGGCCATAATAGGTATTGTCGGAATGCATCTCGCTTAGCAACCAACTACGTTCGGTCGTGATTGCCCGAAGAGGTGTATAGGCGGCATTGACAGCCTGCTCAAAATCCGTCTGGGTTTTAAAAAAAGTATTAGAGGTCAGCTCGGTTTCCGGAATTACAGTCAGAAAATCCTCACAGCTGGTCAACAAGACACTCGCCATGGATAATGCTATGATATATTTTTTCATTGTTAATGTCATTTTGGGATGAAAGACCTTGGATCAGAAATTGATATTTGCTCCGAAAGTGATCGTACGCGGAACCGGATAGGCTGACAAATCGACCCCAGGGCTCAGGTTTCCTCCATCGCCATTTCCGTCGTTTTGCATACTGACCTCAGGATTTGATCCTCCCCAATACTTGGTAAATACCCACATATTTTGTCCGGAAGCATAGATCCTTGCGGATTTGATGGCTTTTCCCAAGTTTTTGAAGGAATACCCCACCGTGATATTTCGAATAGTAAAAAACGACGCATCGTACACAAAGTGGCTGCTATTCCAGTCACGTTCTACTCCGGTGACGTTACCGCCACCTACTGTAGTTCCAAAAATCCCCTCCCCTGGGTCTTCGGGTGACCTGAATCGGTCAATGGCTTTTCTCACCATATTGAAAACACCATCCAAGTTGGCCGTGCTATACAAGTGCCTCATCCAAAGCTGATTACCCTCCGAACCAGAAGCCGTGATGCTCGCGTCCCAATTTTTAAAGGTGAAATTGTTTACGATCCCATAAACGAAATCTGGGAAAGGATTTCCAATGATTGCCCGGTCATCGTTGTCACCACCATAGGTGATTATTCCGTCACCGTTTACATCACGCATCTTTATACTGCCTACAGTAGACCGCCCAGGAATAATTGGAGAGTTGGCAAGATCTTCCTCATTCATATAGAAACCTTCTTTGACCAGGCCATAAAACTGTCCGAAAGGTTTGCCCACTTGGGTGATGTGGTAGGTACCATAAACGCGGTCGATTCCCTCTGCCAATTCAATTACTTCGTTTCTGTTGAAGGAGATGTTAGCGTTGATACTCCAGCGGAAGTTGCTAGTGTTTATCGCGATGGCGTTGACAGCAAATTCATGACCCCAAAACTTGATTTCGCCGATGTTGTCATTGAAGTTGGTGAATCCTGCTTCTTGAGGGATCTGAACTGCGTAGAGGAGGTTGGTGGTATTTTTGGTATAGAAGTCATACACAAAGGAGAGTCTGTCGTCCCATAGGCCGATGTCCAAGCCGAGATCAAATTGGGCCGTGGTTTCCCAGCCTAGGTTCGGATTGTTTAAAGAGAGTACAGATGCTCCTGGCACGACGGTTTCACCGAATACAGAATTGACAGTGACACCATTCAAAGCGTTTCCTACTCGAGCATACTGGGTATAGTTACCGATGTTGTTGTTGCCGGTGATACCGTAGCTGGCTCTCAATTTAGTGAAAGAGATTGTCGAGTTGGTGTTCAAAAACTCCTCGTCAGACAGCACCCAACCGACCGAGGTGGAGGGGAAAACGCCCCAACGGTTATCCGCTCCGAACCGGGAAGAACCATCACCCCGTACTGCGGCGGTAAAAAGATATTTTCCTTTGTAGTTATAGGTCAATCTCGAGAATAGAGAAGTCAAAGTCCATTCCTCAACCCCCGAGTTAGTCCCCCCCCGATTTATGTTGATCGCTCCCTGAATGGTGGGAAGTCGGTCATCCGCATAGGTATCGGCTTGGATACGTGTACGGTCTTCTCTGTATTGTTGATTGGAAAAGCCCACTAATGCTTCGAAATTGTGATCGTTTACACTTTTGCTATAGGTTGCGATATTCTCATTCAACCAAGACAATCTTTGGTAATTTTCACGGATAGACACTGCAACCGTTGGAATGGCCACATTTATGTTAGCGGTAGCCGTTGAGGGGTTAAACCAGAAATAATTGGAATTCCTGATTTCGGTGTTGAAGCTTGACTGGAGAGAGAGGCCTTTGATTGGTTTCCAAGAGACGAAGGCATTGGAGAGCACGTTCATCTGTTTAGTCTCATTGGTGATTTCTTCCGCTGATCTTACCCAGTTTGGATAAGCGTAGATATTGCCCGTGTTGGCCGGGAATTGATTGAAATAGGTCAATTCGCCATTTGCGTCGTAGATCGGCATGATCGGCCAAGTATGCAGGGCATTGAACAGAATTCCCGTACCCCGGGTGCCGTCGGTGCGTGGAGTATTATCGATCACATAGTTAGGCGCAACGTTGAATCCGATGTTTACTTTGTCGGAGACCTGATAATCGGTATTCATTCGAAGAGAGAATCTTCTATAATCTGAATTAACCACCACACCATCCTGGGTAAACACACCAGCAACTACTGCGGTATTAACGCGTTCCTTATTGGAAGTCAGTGTTAAGTTGTAGGAAGAAATTGGAGCTGTCTGCAGCATGGCATCGTACCAGTCGTTATTTTGGTCTCGATATTGAGCCGGATTCTGAAACACCTCTGGTACCGGCTGTCCTGCATCCTCGTAGGATTCCTTTTTGAAAGTGGCAAATTCCTCCGCATTCATCATTTCCAGCCGCCCTTCCACTGGGACTTTCTGGAATCCTGTGAATACATTTAGTCCAACGTTGGTCTGACCTGCTTTTCCTCTTTTTGTTGTGATCAAGATGACCCCATTTGCCGCACGGGAACCATATAGAGAGGTTGAAGCAGCATCTTTTAATACGGTCAATTCCTCAATTTCATCCGGGTTTATCTGGTTGATATCCCCTGTAATGGGAAATCCGTCCACCACATACAGCGGCTGACTACCGCCGGATACAGACAGTTGACCCCGGATACGTACATTCATCCCTTGGCCGGGCTTACCGGTAGTCTGGTTGATCTGAACCCCAGCGAGTCGTCCTTGGAGCTTCTGTGCAACAGAGGATACGGGCATATCCTGCAATTCTTTGCCTGACACCGACTGGATTGCCCCGGTTACTTCCTTCTTGATCTGGCTGCCGTAGCCCACGACCACGACTTCGGAAAGATCGGAGGTGGAAAGATCCAATGTGACGTCGATTGTCGTCTGCCCTCCGACCACGGCTACCTCTTTAGTAATGTAGCCAACAAAACTCACCACCAAGATTTCTCCAGGTGCGGCGTCGATACTGTAATTCCCGTCTATATCAGTGACGGTGCCTCTTTGGGTCCCTTTTACCAAGACCAATGCCCCCGGCACCGGCTCTCCTTCGGATGTGACGACACCCCGGATAGACTGGGACTGCCCAAAACTCGTGACACTTATGCATAACATAAGCAGCAAAAATCCGATGAACCGGATTTTCACATTAGATAGATAATGGTTTTTCATATTGACGGGTTTTGTTAATTGAATAAAATCAACTCAATTACACTATATATAAATAGGTTCCTGTCCTGCCCAATCCTGAAAAAAAGCCTAAAAACCAACTATTTACCACAGGACACAGCAGGACAGATCATCGAAAGATTCCGATTTGATTCTTTATCTAGTATCGAGAAAACCGGAAGCGAATACATGACGGCCAAATTTGACGCGTAGTACATGCTTCCTTTTAGAATGGCAAAATCTCCACGTGCTACTCTCCCACAAAATCTTAAAAAGAAGCTCCCCGTCAAGTGAATGTTTCTAAAACATGAAATTTCACCGCAACCACCGCGAATTACCTAAAAATCAAGTATAATATAGGTATTATTATATCTGATATTTTTTTTATTATAATTTTGAATATTAATAATTATATATACTAACAAATAATTAACACTATCCTGTCTACATTGAACCCTAGAATCTCATTTTTTCAGGATTCTACAGGACACATTCCCGATCGACGTCCACCTAACTTGTTGATACAACAAACCCAACTTACATGTCAAAGTATCTTCATTATAAAAGAAAGTTAGCGACTAGCATTCTGTTAGCGTTACTATTAATCGGCACGATAGCCTATGGACAAAACTTGCCTGTAAAAGGAATCGTAAGGGAAGCTGGCTCCGATACTCCGATCCCAGGAGCATTGGTAATTGTAAAAGGAACTCAAAGGGGAACGGTCACCGAAAACAACGGCTCATTCAGCATAGAAGCGAGCTTGAACGAAACTCTGGTGGTGAGTTTTATTGGATATTCTACCACTGAATATGTCATAAGCGACCTTTCCAATACGATTGAAATAAATCTACCCGTTGACGAAGCAGAGCTTGACGAAATAGTTGTGGTAGGATACGGTACCCAAAAGAAGTCGGATTTGACGGGTGCGGTGGGGTCGGTCAGCGAGGAGAGCCTCAAAGATCGTCCATCTCCCAACCTGTCCAACGCCCTCTCGGGCAAAGTGCAAGGGGTAAATGTTTCCATTAACTCCGGACGTCCAGGTGGCCGAGCCAATATTCGCATTCGAGGGAATACTTCAGTCAGCATTGCCAACGACCCGCTCTACGTGATCGACGGGGTAATCATGCATTCAGCTGGCCTGGCAAACGGGAGCACGCCTATAGACTATATCAATCCCAATGACATTGCCTCCGTCGAGATTCTCAAAGATGCGTCCGCTACAGCCATCTATGGTGCCCGCGGCGCCAATGGAGTCATCCTCGTCTCCACCAAGCGGGGAAGTCAATCTGGCGGAACTATCGCTTACGAAGGAAACTACAGCATCGGCGTCCTTCCCAAAAAAATCCCCCTGTTAAATTCTGAAGAATTCCTGGCCATGGAAGACCTGGCTTACCAAAACGCCCAAAAGTATGATCCGAATGGATGGAGAAACGGAATCTATAAAGACCCGGCGCTGAAGCGCACCGACCCTAGGCTATTCGATGCAAACGGCCAACCGATCTACGACACAGACTGGCAGGACGAATCCTTCAAACCTGCCTTTACCCAAAGCCACCAGCTCAATTTCACATCGGGAAATATAGACGACAACTTTGGCGTGTACTTGGGCTATAGGGATGAGGACGGACTAATGGCCAATTCTTGGATGAAGCGCTATTCGGCTAGATTTGTTTTTGACAGCAAAATAAAGGATTGGATCAAAGTAGGTGGGGTACTAAGCTACAACGACCAGAAGGAAAGCCAGGTAGATCCCCTTGGAAACGGGGGTATCATCGCCATGCGCCAAGTGCTCGAAGCTCTCCCCATCATCCCGGTGAAATACCCCGATGGAAGCTGGGCTGGCAATGCCGATTATCCGGGCATGGAAGGAGGAGACAACCCCATACAAGTTTCGGAGGAAAGAATCTACCTGGTCAACACACAAACAGTACTGGGGAACGTCTATGCGAACCTATATCTGGCCAAAGGATTGGAATTCAGGTCAAACTTATCCGTCAACATCGTAAACCAGCGGGTGGACTACTACGGTGGTAGAGAGCTCGACTACATATCAAAAAACCAAGGTGGGGACGCATCGATCTTTAATGACCGCCTTAACTCTTGGCAGTTTGAAAACTACCTCACCTATATCAAAGAATTTAACCAAAACCATGCGATTAATGCCATGGCCGGTATAGCATGGCAGCACGTGGACAGATTCAACTCCACAGCCAGGGCGCAGAATTTCCAGGACGATTACTTTACTTTCAACAATCTGGGAGCTGGAGCAGTGGCTGTCCAACCGGGCTCAGGTACGGTTGCTTATGGGCTAAATTCCTATTTTTCCAGGATCAACTACACCCTACGTGACAAGTACCTCTTCACCTTCACCGGCCGCGTGGATGGCTCGTCCAAATTTGGAGAATCCAACCGATACGCCTTTTTCCCTTCAGCCGCATTTGCTTGGCGAGCTTCTGACGAAAACTTCTTGAGCTCCAGCAACCTGATCTCAAACCTGAAACTACGTGCAAGTGTGGGCCAGACAGGAAACTCCGAAGTAACGGCTTATCAAGCGCTGGCCGGAATGGGCAATTATTCCGTGATATTCAACGATCAGCGACAGATAGGTATAGGCGTGAGCCGCCTTGCCAATCCCGACTTGAAATGGGAAGTCACCTCTCAGGTGGATTTCGGAGCGGAAATCGGCTTTCTCCAAAACAGACTGATGTTTGAATTGGACCTTTACCGCAAAATCACCGACGACATGCTTCTGAGCGCGCCAGTGCCTTCCAGCAGTGGCTATACCGTCGTAAGCAAAAACGTGGGCAGCATGGAAAACAAGGGGATCGAATTTGGGCTGAATACTGTCAACGTCGAAAAAAGCGACTTCTCCTGGACGACCAACTTCAACCTGTCGATCAACAAAAACAAGGTCAAAGCCCTGACCGGAGGAGCGGACATTTTCTTGGGATCCACCATCGTCAGGGAAGGCGAACCAGTGGGATCCTTCTTTGGCTTTGTCCATGAAGGCACTTGGAACACCGAGGAGGAAACCGTAGCGGCATCCTACAATAAGCGACCTGGCGACATCAAATACAAGGATGTCAATGAAGACGGGGTGATCAACGACTCCGACCGGGTGATCATCGGCAAGGGTATCCCCGACGGTTTTGGCACCTTTGCCAACACGTTTAGCTTCAAAAACTTTGAACTGCTTGTGGACATCCAATTCACCTACGGCAACGACGTGCTTTTCAGGAGCAAGCACTCGGCCGAAGACCGGACCGGCATCGCTAACAGCTTCAAGACAGTTCTGCAGGGATGGACTCCGGAAAACCAGGAGACCTACTACGCACAAATCCGCCCGCTTACCGCCGGATACAATACCAACAACGACTCCAGAAGGGTGGAAGACGGGTCTTTTGTGCGAGGCCGAAACATCATGCTATCCTACAGCTTTGCTCCGGAAATACTGGAAAAACTTAAGCTGAGAACCATGAGGACCTTCTTCTCCGTCCAAAATTTCTTCCTATCCACTGACTACTCCGGCTACGATCCTGAGGTATCCACCTCCGGGGCGGCGTTTGACCAAGGCGTCGATCTGTATGCCTACCCCAAACCACGTGTGTTCATGCTGGGTGTCAGTGTTACTCTCTAATAAAAACTCCGACAATTATGAAACGTACCAAATCCCATATAGCCAAATTCATCCTGTTGTCCTCCCTGATAGCGATCACATCCTGCGCAGACTTTTTGGATGAGTCAGATAAGTCCAATTTCACGCTGGACAACTATTTTACCAAACCGGAACATGCTACTAGCGCTGTCAACTCGATTTACCAGAGCTTGCAGCCGATCATGTCGAGTGGTTTTGGCGGAGGCCCTTGGATGATGACCGAGTTTGCCACCGGCCTTGCAGACACCGAGCTGGGGCAGGCGCAAAACAGCCTCTTCGTCATGAACTTGGACAACACCTCGGACAACGGCTACGGCCAGACCTACTGGACAAGCTTCTACCTTGGCATCGCCAACGCAAACGTGGCATTGGCTGAAATCCCAGGCATGAACATGGACGAAACCGCCAAAAACAAACTACTGGGCGAAGCTCGCTTCCTACGGGCTTACTATTACTTCAATCTGGTCCAGATCTTCGGTAGAGTACCTCTCATTACCGATCCCATCGACCTTTCCTCCGAAAACCTCTATCCGGATCAGGCGGAACCCGCTGCTGTCTATGACCAAATTGTGGCTGATCTCCAAGAGGCCGAAAAGTCCGGACTTGCCTGGAGGGATGCTTCCGGGAGGGTGTCCATGGGCGCTGTAAAATCCCTTCTCTCCTCGGTATACCTTACCATGGCGGGCTATCCACTCCAAAAAGGAAACGAATACTACGCCCTGGCCGCATCCAAAGCCAAAGAGGTAATGGACTCCAGTACCTTCTCGCTATTTGATTCCTACGCCGCGCTGCATAACCCCAGTATGAAAAACCTTGGTGAAAACATCTTCATGGCCCAATTTGTAGCCTATATTCTCCCATCCAGTTGGCAGGTATCCATTATCCCCTACAACAGGGGAATCTCCAACTATAGCGCGGAAACGGGCGGCATCTTTGCCCAGGAAGCCTTTGTAAAGTCCTACGAACCGGGTGACAAACGAGCGGCCGAAAAGGAGTTTTACTATACCAGCTACACGCTAAGAAGCGACAGGACCAAATCGTTGGAGTTGGGAGACTACTACATCTTCAAGCATTTTGACGAATTAGCACAAACCAGCACAACCAGCAGTTCGATGAACTGGCCTATTCTCCGTTACGCGGAGGTATTACTGATATTTGCTGAAGCTTCCAACGAGGCAAATGGACCCAATTCAGATGCTTACGCTGCGGTAAACCAGATTCGGTCCAGAGCCGCTCTAGCCCCTTTGCAAAATCTGTCCAAGGAGCAGCTTCGCGAAGCAATCTGGAGAGAAAAATTCTTCGAACTTTCCTTCGAAAACAAGACCTGGTTTGACATGGTGAGGATAAGAAAGGGTTTCAACGTCACCACCCGTCAGTTTGAGGACTACGTGGGTCACAAGTTTGTCTATGGCCCCACGGTCACTGAGCGAGAGCTGCTGTTCCCCATTCCTACGGCAGAGGTAAGAAACAACCCCAAACTCGTTCAAAATCCAGGCTATTAAGATTAAGTCACGGATATGAAGAAATATCTAGCGCGGAGTCAAAGCACTTAGAGACGTCTTCTGTAGTAAACATTGTGAGAGGTTTTGCCAAGATAGGCAAAACCTCCTCTCAATACCCCGAATAGCCAAAAGGAAAACTAAGACTGCACAAACGATGCTGTGAACACAATGCAACTCAGCCATTTTGCCGTATCGCCCGAAAAAACCATTCACATAGTATAAATACGCATTCTAAAAGCCTTCTTTATTTGTAATCAATTAATTTGTAACTCACTTTATTATTATCAAGGTTTCCAGTCTTAAAGCAAAATAATATCCACCCATGTTTAAGAATCCCCAGAAAAATATTTTCATTTTTTTCGTTTTAGGGCTACTTACTTTTCAATGCACTCAAAAGCAGACCCTCGAACTCCACAAGAACTCCCATATCACGCTGGTAGGCAACAACCTTGCCTCACGCATGCAGGAGTATGGACTCTTTGAAACCGAAATGCACCTCCGCTATCCAGATAGCACGCTGTTGATCCGCAACCTGGGTGATCCCGGAGACACGCCCGGCTTTCGGCCTCGATCTGGCACCAACGATCCCTGGGCCTTTCCCGGCGCCGAGGAGTTTCAGGATGAATATGCCACCCCGTCAGGCAGCGAAGGATTTCTCGAAAAGCCGGATCAATGGCTAACCCGACTCCAAGCTGATATCGTGGTAGGATTTTTTGGCTTCAATGAATCCTTTCAGGGAAAAGAAAAGCTGGAAAACTTCCGGGCAGAACTGGAGGCTTGGGTCATCCACTCTAAGTCACAACAGTACAATGGCAAATCCGCTCCCCAACTCGCATTGGTATCTCCAATTGCCTTTGAAGATATCAGTGAACTGATCGACGTGCCGAACGGTGTGGCCGAAAACGAAAACCTCAAACTCTACACTGACGCGATGCGCGAAGTGGCAGCAAAACATGAGTTGGTATTTGTGGACGCCTTTGATGCCAGCCAAGGCTGGTACGCAGACTCCTCCGATCCTCTCACGATCGACGGTTCTCAACTCAATGAGAAAGGCTACGGCAAATTTGCGGTATTTCTTGCGGACGAGCTTTTTGGCAAGGAAAAACCCAAAGCCAGTGCCAACCGCGACCTGATCCACCAGGCGGTGATGGAGAAAAACTGGATGTGGACCAACGACTACAAAATTCCCAATGGCGTTCACGTCTTCGGGAGGCGCTACGATCCTTTTGGGCCAGACAATTATCCCTTTGAGCTGGAAAAGATACGCCAGATGACGGCCATCCGCGACTCCGCGATCTGGGAAGCCAGCCAAGGCAAAAGCAAGGATCTTGCTGCCTCGGATGCAAAAACCAGAACCCTCCCCGAGGTGGAGACCAATTTCAATCCCGATAAAAACGGCAGCCTAGAATACAAGTACGGAGAGGACGCTTTGAAAACGATCAAAGTACCCGAAGGCTACAAGATTGAATTATTCGCTTCCGAAGACGAGTTTAAAGACCTAGCCAATCCAGTGCAGCTTTCCTTTGACAACAAAGGAAGACTCTGGGTGGCTACGATGCCAAGCTATCCCCACTACAAGCCGGGCGATCCAAGGCCACAAGATAAACTGATCATTTTGGAAGATACGGACGGCGATGGCAAAGCTGACAAGCAAACTACTTTTGCGGACAATTTGCACATCCCGGTTGGCTTCGAGATCACGGCAGAGGGCGTCTACGTATCGCAGGGAAACAATCTGATCCTGCTTGTCGATGAAAACGGAGATGACAAAGCGGACCGCAAGGAAGTGCTCCTGAGCGGATTTGACGACCACGACACACACCACGCCATTTCTGCCTTTACCACTGATGAGTCTGGCGCCATCTATATGGCCGAGGGCGTATTTTTGCACTCCAATATCGAGACTTCCTACGGCCCAGTGCGTGCGACCAATGGGGGCTTTTATCGCTACGAGCCCAAGCGACACAAGCTGGAGCGCGTCAACCAAGTTTCCATTCCAAATCCCTGGGGCATCGCCTTTGACAATTGGGGACAAAACTTCTACGCGGAAACTTCCGGCCCGAACGTCAACTGGATGCTGCCAGGCTCCGTGCTTCCGCGCTACGGCAATGCCAACTACAAGGGGCCAAACCTGATCGAAAAAGACCACATGGTGCGCCCCACTTCTGGCCTCGAATTCATCTCCAGCCGCCACTTTCCAGACGAGATTCAGGGCGACCTGATCATCAACAACACCATCGGATTCCTCGGCACCAAGCAGCATCAGGTATTCGAAGACACTGTCGGCTTTGTGACCAAATGGAGACAGGATTTGATCACTTCCTCAGACCGGAATTTCCGCCCGGTTGACATGGAGATCGCCCCTGATGGCTCCATGTATATCGTCGACTGGCACAATATCCTGATTGGACATATGCAACACAACGCCAGAGATCCCCTTCGGGACCACGTGCATGGGCGAATCTACCGTCTCACTTATCCCTCCAGACCTTTGCTCAACCCTGCCAAAATCGACGGAGCTACTATTCCAGAGCTTTTGGAAAACCTCAAGATGCCAGAGTATCGAACCCGGTACCGAACCAAGCGCGAACTGCGCGGGCGTGATGCCAAAGAGGTGACTGCCGCTGTGGAAAAATGGGTGGCCGACTTGGACAAAAACGAGCCCAATTACGAGCATAACCGCCTGGAAGCTCTTTGGGTGACCTGGGGAGCCAACCAAGTAAACCAAGATCTACTCCGACAACTCCTAAAGTCAGAAGACTATCGTGTAAGAGCCGCATCCGTACGGGTACTCAGATATACTGGACATCAGGTCAAAGACCAAGGTGAGTTACTGATGGAAGCCGCCAAGGATACCAATGGCAGAGTGAGGATGGAGGTAATCGCCGCAGCATCCTGGCTTCCTAGGGACCAAGGCCTCCCAATCCTTGCAGAAGTGGAAAAGCAGCCCCAAGACAATACCTGGATCCCCAAAACCCTGGAAACAGCCGTCGCCCATCTCAATGGGCTTTCAGTGGCAGCGAAGAAAGAGGAAGACATCAAATCCTCATTGACTGGCTCTGACCGAGAATTGTTTGTCTTGGGTAAGGAGATCTATGCCAGAGAAGGGTTCTGCTCCACTTGCCATCAGCCCGACGGCGGGGGACTCAATGCTTCCGGCTTCCCTCCACTACGCGGCACACCTTGGGTGACGGGAAGTCCGGAAAGGCTGATTAAAGTGGTGCTCAAGGGACTTCTGGGACCTATCAACGTAGCCGGCCGGGATTACCCTGGCCAAGTTCCCATGACTCCATTTGAAGGCATGCTTAACGATTCGGAAGTTGCCGCAGTGCTCACCTATGTCAGGAATTCCTTTGGCAACCAAGCCTCGCCAGTTTCGCCCGATCTGGTAAAACAAATTCGGGAGGAAATAAAAGATAAAGAGGGCTTCTATAGCCCTGATGAACTATTGAAAGCCCATCCCCTGGAAAAATGAAAGCAGAAGCTGAATGTCAACTATTGAAGAGTTCGATAGCTGATATGTTCGTGTGGGATTCAACCAAAGGAACAAAGCTGAACAAGTAACTCAAATGACAAAAATCCCTCTAGCTTCAAACTGGAGGGATTTTTCGTTTGAAGGACGCCCTTCACTTTGTTGATATGAAAGGTCCAGAAACTGCGGATTGATCTAGTTCAATTTTGCGAAAACTTCACCGTCAGCTTGCACTTTATACCCATTGATTTTCCCGTCTTCACCCCTCTGGAAATAGATCAACTCTCCCCCCTCCACGTCACTGAAAACATCCTCATACTCATGGAATATCGGATAGTTTACCCCCTGAATCTCGGCATATAGTGTTTGGTTCTCCTTGTTTAAAGTCAAGTCAAATGCCCCAGAATCGAAATGCGAATACTTCCCTACAAAATCCTCCAAATTGATACCCGCTGTGGCAAACTGATAGGGGCTATCGCCGGAAAGGACCAAACCATCCCCAGGCACCCAATTGTCATACTCCATGTAAAAGGCTGTTCTCCTAGCCGCATTGAGTCCTTGAAACTTTGCGACCAAATGCAGTGCGCCATCGATGCCGGCAGAAATCCCTGCTGTGGTCACTACCTTTCCATTGTCCACAAAACGTACTTCTCGAAGCACTTCTATCTCTGGGTAGTTTTCTTCCAAACTGTTTAGAGAATTGTGAAAAGTGGTAGCCTTCTTCCCGTCTAAGATCCCCGCCTCCGCAAGCATAAAAGCTCCCGTACAAACCGAAAAGTGATATTCAACTTCTGTCTGGCCTTGAATCCATTCGATAACCGAAGAGTCTTGGTATGCCCGGGAGGCGTTTCCTCCAAAAAAAGCCAAGATGTCTGCCTTTGGTGCATCGTCAATTGAATAGTCTGGAATGACTTTCAAAATACCCTGGGACTTGATCGGATCCTTGGTCTTCGACACGGTGAAGACTTTGTACCCCGCATAGGAAAAGACTTCCATCGGCCCTGCAAAATCCAACACCTCTACCCCATCCTGAAGGTAAAAAGCAATCTTCTTGACCCTATTTTTTTCAACCAAAGTCATATTGCATTGGGGACAAGTACCGGGACCGGAAAAATCCCGGCTGTCACAGGAACTGCCACAGGGAGGACAAACGTAGCTCCTGCTTTCGCCTGTACTTTGCCCCAAAAGAGAAGTCTGAATCATAGTTCCCATTATCACCCACAAGAAAAGCCGCTTCATATCTTGATCTTTTTTCCAAAACTAAAATCCACAAGCTTGGGAAAAAAGGACAAGCGTACGCAGGATCAGGACAATTTTTGAGGAATAAGGTCCCGGTATTTTCTGAGCAGGGAACGGAGTTGGTTGGAACTCTTCAGTCCGCAAGTCAAGGCAATGACTTCTACCTTTTCCCCACCATCCAAAAGTTGTAGCGCCTTCTCAAAACGGAGTTTGTCCCGATATTCTCCCAGGGTGATTCCCACCGTTTTCTTGAAAAGCCGACTGAGGTTACGAGGGCTCGTATTTACTTTTTCAGCCAGGTCCTCCAATGAAAGCTGCTGATCCAGATGATTTGCCATCAAATCCTGGACTTGATGAATACGGTTTTCCAGATGGTTTCGAAACTGAAGAAAGACGCTCAGCTGCGGGTCATTTGGCATCCTGCGGAGAAAAACCACCATCTCTTTTGCTACCTTGAAAGCGAACAATGACCCAAAAACCTCCTCCAAAAGAAAAAGCGAAAGATCAATTCCCGAGGCAACTCCCGCACTGGAGTAGATGTTGCTATCTTTGACAAAAAGCCGATCGGCCATAAGCTGTGCGGTGGGGTGAAGCCGTTCGAAGACTTCGCGGTATTTCCAGTGCGTGGTGCAAGATTTCCCATCGAGCACTCCTGCATTCGCCAAAAGAAATGTCCCTGTACAAACCGAGCAAACTTTGGCGTAATTCCCGGCTTGGACTCGTACCCAATCCAGAAAAGGCTGAATCGTTTGGTAAAATCCCCCACGAAAATATATTTCAGACTCCAGCCCAGGGATCACCAACCAATCGGCAGGTCCGAGCTCAAAGTCCCTAAAGTCCAGTAAGCTGTTAATGCCCAAACCTGGGCTCGAACTTTCCTCGGAGTTCCCTTTGAGAGAAATGAAAAAGATCTCAATAGACGGGTTTAGCACCTTGGCCTCGTAAAAGGCATGCGCCGGCCCGCATAGATCCAAGAGATGAACTTTTGGGGGAACTGCGAAAAAGACCCGATATTTTTGAACTTGAGAATCGTGCATGCCGTGGGAACTTCCGTGAAGTTTAACTGGAATTTGGGGATTGTCCAATTCCTGCTTCCAAAACATACAGATCAGGATAGCTCATTTTCCAATTTTGACAACCTTCGATTGCACGTGTTTCTTTTCTTTGCATTCCAACCCAATCATGCCTAAATGAAACGACCTAATTTTCCACTTACCATTCTTTTGTTCACCTTTTCCTTTTCTGCTTTTTCCCAAGCCCAAAATCTCCGTTTTGAAAAGCAGCTGATCGCCTTCGAAAGCAACGAGTCCGTCGGAGCTTTTGATGTGGACAAGGATGGGCACATCGATCTCGTCTCGGGCAGCTATTGGTACAAGGGGCCGGAATTCAGGGATCGCTTTTTGATCGGACAGGTGAAAAGGTACGGTGAGTATTACGAGGACTTCTCGACCATTTCCATGGATGTCAACGGGGACGGCAAGATGGATTTTGTGACCGGAGGCTGGTTTGAAGGAAAGCTGGTTTGGAAGGAAAATCCCGGCAACAACGGCGAATGGAAAGAACATCTGATCGCGGAAACTGGCAACATCGAGTCCACCCGGGCCTGGGACATAGACGGGGACGGCACGCTGGAGATTGTACCCAATACACCCCGCAAACCACTGGCATTCTACAAATGGATCGGACCCAATCAATTTGAAAAGTATGAGGTATTTGAGACACAGGGCCACGGACTGGGATTTGGTGACATCAATGGAGACGGATTTGGAGACCTGATTTCCTCTTTCGGCTGGTATGAGGCTCCCGCGGACTTGCGGACAGGACAGTGGAACTTCCATCCCAGCTTCAATCTGGGAGACATCAGCGTACCGGTCATCGTCACTGACCTAAACGGGGATGGGCTCAATGACCTCATCTTCGGTATGGGACATAACTACGGTCTGTTTTGGATGGAGCAAAAGCGGGACGGAGAAGGGCAAATTAGCTTTGCGAAGCATCCCATCGATCCCTATCATGCCCAATACCACGCCATGGAATGGGTGGATCTGGACGGAGACGGGAAGAATGAGCTAGTCACCGGCAAGCGGTACCGCGCGCATAACGGCAAAGATCCAGGAGGCTTGGACGAGATTGGGCTCTACTATTTCAAGTGGGATGGGAAGACTTTCGTGAAAAACGTGATCAGCTACGGCCCGCTGGGAGTGGGCAAAGGCACAGGCATCCACTTCTCAGTCACTGATCTCAACGGAGATGGAAAAACAGACATTGCAGTGGCCGGAAAAGACGGCCTGGCGGTGTTTTGGCAGCGGTAAGCGGGCGTTCAATCCTGATCAATCTTTGACTTTTGTCTTAGGTTTGAAACTTTTGATTTAAGGCTATCCAGAAAAACAGGCCGACAGGAGACGAAAGCCAAGCATCCCACCTCAAGAGGAGGAGTGCCCCACTACAATCGAATCACCCCCTCAGAAAAACTGCATTCATTTTGATGACCTAAAACATCAATCTGGGGCAACGTTGTTTATTTTCCAAAAGGTCATTTTGACGTCACATAAAAAGGAATATTATGTGTGGCTACATTGCCCTGCCCATCATAGACAAAAGTGAAAAGCCTATATCCCCCGATTTCCTTGGGAGCTTGAAACCGTATTGTTTCACTGTTTCCCTCTGACACCAAGTGTTCCATATTATAGTCAAATTTCCCACTTTGGTAAAAATCCAATCCTTCGTGTCTCAATTCCCAACGATAAGACAAGCTGTCATTGTCCGGATCATGGGCGTGGACAGATGCCTGGTAGACAGAATCTCCAAGCAAATAATAGTTGTAACGTCTCATAGTCGATTCAATCCCTACACTGTCTATCCGCGGTGCCCAATTGATCGAATCATTTCCAGACCACTTGGATCTTAGCACGTTCAAAGATTCTGTTTCATAGCCCTCTTGAGAAAATAAACTGAACCAGGTGTGGGTAACCTCAAATTTATGTCCCCAATAAAACGCATAGTTACCCAGATATAAGGCGCTGTCTTTCTCGATAGTTTCCCAGTATCCGTCTACAATTTTGGCCTTTTCTGAACTGCTCAGTTCCTTTGGCGCTCCCCATTCGGTATTGTCCTTCAGTTCCCAATGTCCAGAAGGTCCCCACTCCGATAAAATATAGGGTTTACCCCAACCCGTAGGTCCATAGACCTGACTATAGACGTCAGGCAAGCGTGCAAAAGCATTGAAGCCCAAAATGTCCACATCAGGCATCAGTAAAAATGAAAGCGTATATCTGTCAAATTCAAAGCCAACTGGGATTGAGGTCATGACGGGATGGTTGGGATCCGTCTCATGTATCATTTTCGCAATTTTGTTGATCGTATGGTAGATGATATGCCTGTTTCCCCCAAACAGATATACCTCATTTCCAATTCCCCACATCAACAAGGCAGGATGGTCTTTATATTTTTCAACGACTTTTTTCAATTCGTCTATTTTTTGATCGACCTCTCCCAAATTCCAATAGTTGAAATCCTCTCCCCACCACTGGCGCCCTACCTCCAATCCGAGGGTTACTGTCAATCCATTTGCTTCGGCTTCATCCAAAATTCTTCCAGCATCCTCCGTAGTCCAAGTGCGAATTGAATTTCCACCATAGAGAGCCAACTTTTCCATCTGTTCGTGTCCTCCACCTCCCCTAATGTGGTAGGGTTTGCCATGTCGCAACAATTGCGCTTTTCCATCTTTATATACCACTTCGACGGTTCGATTTTGGTTCGGCTGCTTTGGGCTTTGGCAGCAATACAAATTGATCGCTAATACAAAAAGGATAGCACTACTTATTCTCATATCAGATTTTAGGACACCTGTCACTTATTCTGCAAATAAGAAAAAACTATCAGATATTCTTTTCATGGAGATTCCATTTATTTATCGAGTATATCTGTTTTCCTACTGGCATTGAAGAAAAATTAGTGGAGACTTGCTAGCCTCTGGTTCTGAGGATAGATTTAGCTCTTTTTTATATGTTTTAAAAAATTCGTCCTTTGACAACTGGAATTAAAATATTTGTAATTTCGACCACCCAACAATAGATTCAAATGGCCTTTGCGGTTTTTACACATAATAGTTAGAATCACATTGGATTGTCACCCATCAGTACTATGCTTACCAAAAAAAACTTCCTGAAACTTCTTGTAGGCTTAGCCTTACTGACCCTTTTGGTTTTTCTGTACGGTTTTTTTAAAGAGGTAGGGGTCGGCCACCCCGTTTTGTTTGGTCTGCTCACAACGGCTCTATTTTTCAAAATACTGAAAGTGTTTTTTGAGTGGTATCACTATACTAACATTTCAAGTCCAGAGCTGCGAGTCACCACAGCTGAGCAGAAACCGCTTCGGACAGTGGACATGTTCACCACAGCTTGTCCTGGCGAACCCTACGAGATGTTTGAGCAGACCTTGAGAGCCATGGTCGCGGTCACGTACCCCCATGTCAGTTATCTTTGCGATGAGGGGAATGATCCGGCATTGAAGCGCCTTTGTGAGGAATTGGGAGTAATTCATGTAACCAGAAGTACCCACGAACATGCAAAAGCTGGCAATGTAAATAATGCATTGAAACAGGCTAAAGGTGAAATCTGTGTGATACTAGACCCCGATCATGTACCATTTCCTGATTTTTTGGATCATGTGCTTCACTATTTTGACGACCCCAAGGTTGGATATGTCCAGATTGTCCAGGCGTACTATAACCAAGCCGAGACGTTTGTCGCCAGGGCTGCTGCCGAGCAGACCTATATGTTTTATGGACCCTTTATGCAAGCCATGGGCAACTTTGGAACAGCGCAGGCGATAGGCGCGAATTGCACCTTTCGCAGGGCAGCGTTGGACTCCATTGGAGGGCATGCACCGGGTCTCACCGAGGACATGCACACATCGATGTTGCTGCACTCCAAGGGCTGGAAGTCAGTTTACGTCCCAAAAATCTTGTCGGAAGGATTGGTTCCGAGTAGCCTGTCAGCATACTACAAGCAACAGTTGAAATGGAGCAGAGGTACGTTTGACCTATGGATCAACCTTTTTCCAAAGCTATTCAAGAAGTTTACTTGGAGGCAAAATGTCCATTATGGCCTGATGCCGGTCTATTATCTGTTTGGCCTGATTACCGTTATAGATATTGCCGTTCCGATTTGCTCTTTGTTGACCGGCGAGTATCCTTGGATATTAAATCCCATCGTCTTTTTTTTATTCTACACCCCATTTTTGGCAATGAACCTGATCGTGAGGCTGTACGCACAAAATTGGCTACATGGGAAGCATGAAAAGGGTATCCATGTTTTTGGCGGCCTTTTAAGAGTAGGCACTTGGTGGGTGTACACGGTTGGGTTTATCTATACATTGCTTAATATTAAGGTTCCCTATATCCCCACTCCAAAAGAGTACACCTCCAGAAACGAATTTTTGCTTGGACTGCCTAATTTGGTCGTTTCGGCTATTTCGCTGGCAGCCGCAATTTATGGATTGAACCAAGATTGGCAACCCTATAGTTTCCTTATGGCAAGTTTTGCCATTTCCAACGCAGTCATTTTTTTCCTAGCATTTGCGATTGGACAGACCCGTTGGGTTTTTGCTGTAAGGAATATTTGGAAAAATTGGAAGTCTGCCAAACCTATTGCCTCGTACGATATTTCCTATCATAAATTCAGCAAAATCGCAGCTCCTGTGATTATTGCCTGCCTCGTGGTAGCTTCTTCATTGTTGTTTACTTTTTCTTCGTCTGAGGTCTTTTCCGAAGAAACACCCGATCCAAGAGAGGCATCGGTCGCCGAAAAGCAACTGGGAGGATTTTATTCTGGAATCTATATTCCATCCCTAGAATCGGAAAGTGACCTTCGTCGCATCAAGGAATCGGAAAAACAGGCCCAACACAAATGGTCAATTGTATCCACCTACCTTTCATGGGGGGATGGATCATTGCCCGAAAATCATTGGAAGGCAATAGTTGACCACGGAGCAATACCCATGATTACCTGGGAGCCCTTTTCGAATTTATTCGCTCAGTATAAGGACCACCCTGACATCGCAGAAAACAGGAAGGTGCTACATTACATTGCAGAAGGGTATTTTGACTCCTATATCGACCAGATGGCCTTGAGCCTAAGATCTCTAGACTCACCGGTTTTTTTGCGCTTTGCGCATGAAATGGAAAACCCCATGTATCCTTGGTCTTCTTCTGGGGGTAATACACCTGAAGACTTTAAGAACGCTTGGCGCCATGTCCACTACCGATTTGAGGCACTTGGGGTGCAGAACGTGAGCTGGGTATGGAGTCCATGGTCTGCTGAAGGGATGGGAGATTATTTTCCCTATGGAAATGGCGGCTCAGTATCGCAGTATGTGGACTGGATAGGACTTACTGCCCTGAATTACGCAAAGGCGAGTCAGGAAAAAAAATCGAAAAGCTTTGAGGAAATTTATTTGCCTTTTCGCAACAGCATCACAGACTTGTCCTTGGGTGAGCTCCCGGTAATGCTTGCCGAATTTGGTTCCACCTCTTTCGATGAAGATGGAGCGGCATGGAACAAGCGCTCCTTTTCAGGTATTATCACGAGGTACCCCGAGATAAAATCGGCGGTGTTATTTTACAGTAATTTGGACAAGAACTGGGTGACTGACTGGAGGCCCAATCAAGAGGAAAAATACATAGATTGGACCTTTGACCTAGCCTCGGTATCCTCGACACTCAAAGAATTTGACGCACCATTCGAAGCGGATGAAAGAGCGGAAAATGAAGTAGCCCTTCCAACTCACCATAAAAACATCACCGGCAGCTACGGGAGTTTTTCATGGATTGTTGACGGAGAACCTTTTTTCATGAAAGGAATTTGCTACAACACAGGCCACGACTGGCAAGAAGGATTTTACCCCTTGACCAAAAAGCAATTGGAACACGATTTCCGTCAAATAAAAGAATCCGGGGCAAATACAATCCGCAGGTATGAGCCAGGGATTTATGACCGGAATATTTTCAATGCCGCGGAGAAGTTCGATCTGAAAATTATGTATGGCTTTTGGTTTGATCCAGAGGTGGACTACTACAGCGATAAGAAAGCAGTAGAAGACTACGAAAACAAAGTTTTAGGCTATGTTAAAAAACATAAGGGGCAAAAAAGCATTGTGGCTTGGAATATCGGAAATGAAACCTGGGGCTTGTTGAAGAAATACTATGCCAAACCCTATCTGACCCTCACAAGAAGAGCCTATTTGGAGTTTTTGGAAAACTTGGCCCAAAAAATACACAGCATCGACCCTACCCGCCCGGTGTTTTCCTCTGAGGAACACGACCATATTCGGATGCTGGCAGCAGTACATGATTTTGCTACTTATGCCCCATCCATTGATGTACTGGGAATAAACTCCTACTATGAACAAAACTTGAAAGTCTTAAAGGATGTTTTTTCCCGATTTGATACACTAAGACCCTACGCTGTGACTGAGTTTGGCCCCAAGGGCTACTGGAGCCACGAGTATGGAGACTATTGGAATGACAGTCTATTGATAGAGCTTTCATCAGTATCGAAGGCGGATTGGTATGCGAGGCAATGGACCGACTACATCGAAGACAATGAGGGATATAATTTGGGAGGATTTGCCTTTAGCTGGAGGGATAGGTACGAAGGTACTGCTACATGGTTTGGGATCACCGATTACAAAGGAAGGTTGAAACCTTCATACTACTATTTGCAAAGCGCGTGGAAGGGCACGGTGTTGGATCATGACATCTTTCCGGAGATATCCGTGGTAGGCCACTGGAACCCCGTCGAGCCCGGACAGCAGATATGGATGAGTGCCGCGGTGACGAATTCTTATTCGGGCAGCTTGTCTTATGAATGGAAGGTGCTCAACGACAAAAATTGGAAGAATTCCTCGGAGATCGTGAACAATGTCAACAACTATCAGATGGTAGAGCTAAAAGTGCCTGAGGATAAATCAAATTACCGGGTTTACGTTTATGCCACAGATTCATTGGGCAATGTGATCACCGCTTCCAGACCCCTATTAATAAGATGATTTTCTTCTCCGCACGTCCAAGAAAGGGAGGAAGAAGCAACTTACCGGCAACTGAACATACACAGTTTAATAAAGGTACTCGATGGTGGAATTCCTTTTTTAAGGTCAATTCCTCTTCATAGGCGGGTAGAAAATCTCTTCTTCTGAAAGTTTTAAAGGTAGAGATGCTACTTGATAGAGTTTTGGCAAATCTTTCCCCTTACCCGAAAAAAATCACCAAAATGTTTTTCAGGTGACTAAAAGAAGATCCGAAATCTTGGGTTGATTTGAGATTCTTTTGGTGTCTCAAATAGGAAAATGGAACTTTTCAATTCCAACAATGATCGCCGTAGAATTTGTTTTTGAGCCAGCCTTTTTCTGAAATAAGTGGATGATGGCTTTCTACCTTAAAAAATGACAATGCCTACTACGGCATTGTCTAAGGAAACCCTACCAGGATTGAAGTCATTGACCCAATAATTTTCTCCAAGGAAAACCTCCTCAAAATTCGTGTTTCATTATTGTCTTTTCTAAGGCTTTTGGAGGTCTGAACGAGTCCGAAAAGATACAGGTCCGACATCTCTTCATCAATGTCCCAAAAAAAACAACCTCATTGAAACTAGTTCCAATGAGGTTGTTACATTCTCTAATATGACCCTCACGCGATTTTAAGACTTTTTTGCCAGAAGTAAGATTTGTTTGGTTATTTCGACTTCAGATTCAATCACGTCCTAAGATGACACACCTTCAAAATGGCGGGCCAGACAGCAAAATCTAATAGGCATTCTCGTTATTAAAGATCAAGCTATAAAATGTCCACAAAATTATCTTTACGTCTAGCAGAAAGCTCCAGTTTTTTATGTAGAAGAGATCATATCTCAAACGCGCGTTCATATCGAAGGAATCCTTGATCTCCCCTCGATACCCCTTTGCTTGAGCAAGCCCCGTAATCCCAGGCTTTACGGTGTGTCTGCACATAAAATTTTCAATTTTCTCCGCAAACTCTTTGTTCATAGGTACAGCATGTGGTCTTGGACCAACTATTGTCATTTCACCCATCAATACATTCAACAACTGAGGCAATTCGTCCAAACTGCTTCTTCGGAGAAAGGCACCTACTTTTGTAACCCTCGCGTCGTCTTTAGAAGCCTGTCGAAAATGGTCTTCCGGTTCAAATTTCATACTTCTAAATTTTAGGCAATAAAACGGCACGTTATTTTGCCCATGCCTGAGTTGCCTGTAAAAAACAGGCCCCCTGGAGTCAATCTTTATCAACAGGGCGATTATCGGAAATAACCAGCTGGCGACAAAGACCAGAAAAAGACTCACCATAATGAAATCAAAAAATCTCTTGGCAGTCACCTGTGAACTGTCCAAAAGATTTACCGAATACCTATTAAGGATGAAATCCGGAGAAAAGCTTTCAACGCTGCTAAGTTTTGAAATTGTGGTAGCCATGGCTTTAACTGTTTTTTTCTAAAAAGTCTTTTAAAAGAAGCAAGGGGTTTTTATTTCCTGTTTCCGACGATAAATCTATGGAATAAACAGGTAAATCTCCAATCAAGTTGCATTTATTTTTATTTGAAATACATTTATGTGCCGTAAATCTCCCAAAATAGTTTGAAAAAACAAGCCTAAACAGGGCAAAAAGTCTACTCTAGCCGTAGTTTACTGATCCATCAAAATTTTTTTCGGAGGACAACATGCTGCCGAGATTTTCTGTCGATTAAACAATAGCCATAGGCTAATTACCTAATATTTAAAGTTCTCGGACTACTAAAGTACTGTCACAAGAATTCGAACTACACTTAACATGTACTGGGAAGCCGCCATCAAATCATTTGATGAAATACCGGATCACTATTTGGAAGGAAACTCTATCTTGTTTTTCCCCACTTACATCCGTCTCTTCGCAAGCAAAAAATATTTCGTTCGACGCGACATGCTGCACTAAGCTTGAGATCCGTCTAGCATCAATGAGAATTGAATAATCATTGAGCCTACGCGAACCGTCGAATTTACCCCTAATAGAATAGGCGTAACACTTATAGTTCTTTTGATACACCCAAATCGACGAACGGACTTCCCTCAGTCAACTAATACCACGAAGACACTATAAGCAGGATCCGAAAAGCCGACTGTCAGCCCAAGCTGCCAGCCAATCCCTTACTTCCCAAAATCCACACACAACCGCTAGCTTCCAGAAAGTGGTGGTCAACCATGACCAGACACCGGCAATTTTTGCTCAAATTTTCTCGCTGAAAAAATTTTTATATGCATTTTCTTGCTTTTCAAATAACATTTCCAGTACTTTGACTCAATCATTTAAATTTCATAAACGTAATTTTTTAATCGGTTTAATACAAAAACAACAAATTTCACTTTATAAAATGGTAAAAATTGCATTAATCGGGGCAGGAAAAATGGGATTGTCCCATCTGTCGATTCTGGGAGCACATCCTGACGTGCAAATTGTAGGAGTTTGCGACACGTCAAAAATCATTGTTGACGTACTCGAGAGATATAGCGGTTTTAAATGCTATTCCGACTACTTGAAGATGGTGGAGGAGGCAAAGCCTGATGCTGTATTCGTTTCGGTACCCACCAAGTACCACTACACAATGGTCAAGGAACTCTTAAAAAGAAACATAAACGTATTCACCGAAAAACCCTTTTGTCTTAACCCAAACGAAAGCGGTGAGCTCGTTTTGTTGGCCAAAAAGGCGGGAGTTGTAAACCAAGTCGGATACCACAACAAATTTGTCGGCACTTTCAAAGAAGTAAAAAGATTGGTCGCTAGCTCTGCTATTGGAGAAATCACGCATTTCCAAGGCGAAGCTTATGGGCCTGTGGTGATAAAGAAAAAAAGTGAAACCTGGAGATCCGACCCAAGCGAAGGAGGTGGATGCCTTATGGACTATGCATCGCATGTTATTGATCTAATCAATGACATTATTTCTCCAATAGAATCCTGCAAAAGCTCCATTCTCAAGTCAATCTACTCAAAAAATGTGGATGATTCGGTCTATGCATTGGTCGGCACAAGTTCAGGGGCAACGGGTATAATTTCTGTAAACTGGAGCGATGAGACATACCGAAAAATGTCGACGTCAGTCACGATTATCGGAACGGAAGGTAAAATTGTATCTGACGCAAATGAACTGAAGGTGTACTTCAAAGGTGATGTGCTTCCAAAGGGATATTCAAAAGGCTGGAATGTAAAATATGTGACCGACCTGACAGAAGAAGTGGATTTTTACCTAAGGGGCGAAGAATACTCGGCTCAAATAGACTACTTCATAAAATCCGTGAAACGCGAAAACAAAAACAATGTCAACACATTTGACAGTGCTTGGAAAACAGACACTTCGATCTCATTAATCAAGAACCAATCAAGAATTTAACACCATGGAAAGAATAATTTTTGGCGACAACCAATTTTTCGCTGTAAACCACATTTCAGACGAAAAATCACGTGCGCAGTCCATCAAGTTTAAAGATGATTCTGCAATTATTAAGACTCTAGACGTTGCGATTGCCGCGGGGATAAACACCTTTATGTGTACTACCCATGACAGAATCGCCAACATTTGCGAGATTATCCGAAAAGACCCGGTTAAATACCAGGACTTCAAAATCTACCCTTGCATGCCTTATGCCCATAAATATGCGAACGCTGTGACCGAAATGGGTATCGCCGGTACTTTGAAACAATACGTTCCCGGGAATTTCTTGGGGTCTATATTGAAAGGAGGAGTCGCCTACATCTCAAAGGACTACATTTCAATCATGGAATTGATGATTGATGCTGAAATGAAAATGTTCAAGGGAATTAACACGCCAGTCATCTTTATCCAAAACGTAATGACCGACCTCCTTTTGGGACTTGGCATGGACGAATTCCTTATTGGCTTCGCCAATTATGTTCGCCAGAAATACAACGCGGAGCCCGGATTTATTACGATGAATCTACCCAAGCTTTTGGATGTGCTGGAGAAAGGTGGAATCAGCAATCCTATTATTTGCGCTTCCATCAACAAGGCTAATTTTAGAATGTCGGGAGGGAAAGAACTGTATGAAAAAGTGCTAAGCGAGGGCAGATGCAGAGTCATCGCAATGCAAGTCCTTGGCGGGGGTGCAATTCCCGCTTCGGAAGCCTTGGAATACGTAAGTAATTTACCCAATGTAGAATCGATACTTTTTGGTGCATCGTCCAAGCAGAACATTGAAAATACAGTAGACACCATTAGATTTTACGACCAACAGAGAAAAGAGGAAGTTATCATGCAGTGAAATAAGATGACTTACTCTTTGCCAATCGCTATTTGAGGTAATTAATGTAGTTTGACCAAATCACCTAGGTTTACGCAGTCTAGGCGCTAACCAAATTGCGCCAAGATTGCGAAACCAGGAACTCCAAACCACTTCACCTCTTCCGTACAGCGGTCATGGCCCTCCACATCAGCAAAAAAGCGCTAAAAACTCCGCAATTTGCCTCTCTTGAGCCGCTGAGACTACAGATTTGCCTCCGATCCAATTTCGAAACTTAGGAACCGGAGACCACAGTTGGGTCGCGCTAAAAATCCCGTTGTCCCCCACCACTCCAAATCGACTAAACAAACCTCAGTGAAAAAATAAAATTAAGTCAAAAAGAATAAAATCTATTTTCATATTATTGTTTTTGTATTTCAAATACATATATTTACACCACATAACTAACAGCCTTTTTTGGAAAATACGGGAAATTCAGGAATTGCCAAGCAGTTTGGCCAACCAAACATTTTGCTTTGAACTTAGGCATTTCCCCAAAATATCTCATATATTGATAGGCACTGATTCTGTGACTGAAAGGGCGAAGCTGTAAAGCGCCATCAGCACAATTAAATTACAGATCTCAATTGACTCAAACTACATGAAAAATCTCTTCTTGGTGTTATTCATCTCATTTCTCAGCCTAGCCTGCTCGAAAAGAAACCTAACATATTTTAGCGACATTGACACCGACTCCACGTTTTCAACTCCAATTGATTCATTAATCCAACAAAGGATACAAGAAGATGACTTGTTGAGCATTACCGTCACAAGTTTGAATGCTGAATCAAATATGCTGTTCAATGCGGGTGTTTTAATGCCTTCAGGCGACACCAGGAATACTGTGGTCTCTACCCCGATAAACGAAAGTTACCTGGTCGACAAGGACGGCTTCATCAATTATCCTGTAGTTGGAAAAATCAACCTGAAAGGCTTGACCAAATTGGAAGCAGTTAACAAGATGTCTAGCTTACTTGATGAATATGTGCAAAATCCAATTATCAATATTCGAATACTAAACTTCAAAGTAACTGTACTCGGCGAAGTTCAAAAACCATCTTCCTTTATTATACCTACCGAAAAAGTGACAATTTTGGAAGCATTGGGGCTTGCCGGCGACATGACAGCCTATGGACGCAGGGAAAACGTGCTGGTAATCAGGGAAAAAGACGGAGTCCGGAGTACGACGAGACTAAATCTCAATGATAAAAACGTATTGTCTTCTCCGTATTTTTACCTTCAGCAAAATGATGTGATATATGTCGAGCCGTATAAAACAAAAACAATCCAATCGGATTCGAACCCCAGAACTTTTGCCCTAATATCGATGATGTTCAGCTTAGTAACCATTATTCTAATTCAAGTGAACAATTGGTAAACAGTCTTTTTAGCTCTGTTATTAAAAATTCAAAACCATGAAACTATCAGATTTATTAAACGAGTTGGAAGAAGAGGAAACACAACCTGTCAAAGAGGAGGCGTCCCCCAATTTTAAAATGCTATTCTTCCGGTATTATAGTAAATGGTATTGGTTTGCTCTGGGACTTTTTATATGCTTAGGGATCGCTGGTGCATACTGTTATTTTGCTACACCGCAATATTGGATCTCCAGTAAGCTTTTGTTAAAAGACGAAAAGAAGGGCGCAGATTTTCGCGATGCAGCCACTATCACGGATTTATTGGGCTACGGATCCTCGTCATCTGTAGAAAACGGAGCCGAAATGCTTAAGGCTCAAAACCTTATGATAAAAGTATTTGAGGAATTAAACATCTCAAATGCCTTTTATATCCCCAACGGATGGAGAAGGTGGAAGGAAATCTATGGTAGTGAGGTTCCGATCTCGATAGTTATCCGTGAAAAAAATGAATTCATCGATCCAGAGTTACTTGAAGAGAGCAAGATCACTTTTTATCTTAAAAACGACGAGGAATTTTATATACTGTCTCCATCCGGAGAACTACAGACTATCAAGTTTGGGCAGACGATCAAAAATCATTTTGGCACCTTTTCCATTGTTAAAAATCCTGCTTACCGCCCAGTACCAAATTTCACTTTGGAAAATGTCCCAATAGTTATTGCCTTCTATGATCCGGTAGGCGCCGGAAAATACTTTTCAGAAAAACTCAATGTAGACATTGTAAACAAACTAGCCAGTGTTGTCGAGTTATCCATGCTGGATGAGCACCCGATCAAAGGCAAGGAAATTCTATCCAAACTAATCGAAGTATACAATAAAGAAGCGGAGGTTGAAAAGAATGTCGCAGCGAGAAACACAATCAAATTCATCGATGCACAACTAGTTGGATTGTCCTCTGAGCTCGATTCTATCGAAAAGCAAGCAGAATCGTACAAACTAAGAAACTCGATTACAGATGTAAGCGCAGAAGCGGAGCTTTATCTCAGCAGCACTACCATCAACCGGGAAAAGTTGAGTGAGTTTTCTATTCAAATTGAAGTTTTGGAGTCCATTGAAGAATACTTGACCAAGCAAGGTAACGACTATGAGATGGTACCAAGTACGTTGAGTATACAAGATCCGACCCTGTCCGCATTGATCGCACAGTTCAACCAACTTCAAAGAGAGAGGGAAAGGATGTTGAGAACAACCCAGCCGAACAATCCAATTGTACTAAATATCAACCAACAGCTAACCAGCCTCAGAGGTAGCATTGTCGAAAACCTTCGAAACATTAAAAATGGTCTGGTAATCTCTCGAGACAATCTAAGCGCAACAGACAACCAATTTCGAAGCAGAGCGGCCCAAGCACCAACAATAGAACGAGAGCTACTCGATATTGGTCGCCAGCAGGGCATAAAGCAACAACATTATCTGTTATTGGTTCAAAAGCGGGAGGAAGCAGTTTTATCGCTAGCCGCAAGCTCAGTCAACAACTCGAAGGTGATTGAACCCCCGACACCAACCGATCTTCCTGTCAACCCAAACAAGAAACTGATTTATGCATTCGGACTAATAATGGGATTAGCTTTTCCTTTCGGTCTGATTTATTTGAAGGACGCTTGGCAAGAGAAAATACAGCTAAAAACAGATGTAGAGAAACTCACCAGCACGAAGATATTGGGCGAAATATCACGAAATAAGGATGCGAACGGAATGATTGCCATTTCAAAAGGCAAGCGGACGATGATCGCTGAACAGTTTAGGTTTATCCGAAGCAATCTTGCCTTTACCACCTACAACAAAAGCAACAAAGTGATCATGGTCACTTCAGGAATGAGCGGTGAAGGGAAAACATTTTTCAGCTTAAACTTGGCCATAAGCTTAGGTCTGGTGGACAAGAAAGTTGCAGTTCTCGAATTTGATCTACGTAGGCCGGCCATGCTATCGTCCTTAGGTATCAATGTCCCCGTAGGGCTCTCAGAGTATCTCGAAGACGAGCAATATCAGTTGGATGATATCATCCATCCCCTAGCTATGGCCCAAAACGTCTCGGTGCTGGGATGCGGAAAAATCCCCGAAAATCCCGCCGAATTGATGTCGGGTGAGCGATTAATCCGATTGCTGAAGGAACTTTCCCAAAGATTTGATTATGTGATCATAGATACAGCTCCTATAGGCCTTGTCTCGGATTCATTCATTTTGAACGAGTTTGTTGATGTCACTATCTTCATGTTGAGATATAACTACTCAACAAAAGCACAAGTAAAAACGGTTGAAGACATCAGGAAACACAAAAAATTCAAAATGCCATTGATCGTTCTGAATGACGCTGACGGGGAAATGATCTATGGGTACGGAGGGACCTATGGCAAAAAATACTACCAGGCCAAGTAGACCCATGTCCTGATTTTTCCAAAAAAATGAAAAACCATGTCAGACCGAAAAAGAAAAATCCTGCTTGTTAGTTCGGACGGAGGACATTTAGCTCAACTTTTAGAACTGAAAGAGTTATTTGAACGATATGATTATCTGCTGGTGACAGAAGAGGCCCCTGCCACTATCCCACTTGCAAAACACTACAACGTTAAGTTTGTCAGTGCGAGACCTGAGGGTAAAAACAGGAACTTTGGATTCTACCTGTCTCTTATCCGAAATTCAATTAGCTCTACCCGTCTAATTTTGGCGCATAGGCCAAAAGTCATATTGACGACAGGAAGTCACACGGCAATACCATTTTGCTTGATCGGAAAATTGTTGGGCATTAAAGTAGTTTGGATTCTTTCGTATGCAAGAATAAACTCTAAAGCCGCTTCCGCAAATCTGATTTATCCCATTGCAGACAAGTTTTTAGTCCAGTGGCCAGGCATGACAAACCACTATAAGAATTCAGTCTACCTAGGATCCATCTATTGAAGATCTTGGTTTAGCAAGACCTCAAACATTTTTTGACATTATAAATTCAAACACTAAGAATCTTATGATACTTGTCTTGTTGGGTACATTCCCCCTCAAATTTGAAAGACCGCTTATAGAATTAGACAGGCTGCTCAAAGAAGGGGTGATTTCGGAGGAAGTAATAGTCCAAAATGGCCACACTGTTTATGACAGTCCGCGTATGACATTCTTTCCTTTCCTTCCTTTGGATGAATTGTTGGACCTATACCGAAAAGCAGATCTTGTGATCACGCAAGCCGGGACAGGGTCAATAATCAAGGGGTTAAAAATGAACAAAAAAATGATCGCCGTTGCCAGACTGGCAAAGTACGGTGAGCATGTGGACGATCACCAAGTCGAGCTGATCCAAGAATTCGCAGGCGCAAACTACCTTATCGCATGGAACGAAACGGATGACCTTGCGGAATTAATCCCCAAAGCCAAAAATTTTGAACCGACACTTTATAAATCCAGCAACAAGGAAATTGTAAACTATCTAATAGACTACATAGACAATATCTAATAGCATACTCACAAACACCTAACAAATTTTTATGAAAGCAGTAATATTAGCGGGGGGATTTGGTACCCGAATAAGCGAGGAAAGCGGAGTAAGACCCAAGCCTATGGTAGAAATAGGAGGCAAGCCGATTCTTTGGCACATCATGAAAATCTATAGCTCACATGGCATTACTGATTTTGTGATATGTTGCGGCTACAAGGGGCACATGATCAAGGAATATTTTTCAAACTATTTTCTGCACACTTCAGATATCACTTTTGATCTTCAAAAGAATGAAATGGAAGTACTCCGTAAAAACGGAGAGCCCTGGAGAGTGACGCTGGTAGATACGGGAGAAAATGTAATGACGGGAGGCAGAATAAAAAGGGTTGCTGACTACGTCAAGGATGAGCCGTTTTGTCTAACCTATGGTGACGGAGTCAGTGATGTGGACATCACCGCATCTATTGAGTTTCACAAGAAATCGGATACGTTAGTCACGCTGACGGCCGTAAGACAATCAGGAAGATTCGGTGTATTTACACTATCGGGAGAGGATGAGAAAATAAGCACTTTTACCGAAAAACCCCAAGGCGACGGCGTGCAAAATGCTTGGATAAATGGAGGTTTTTTCATTGTCGATCCCAAAGCGCTTGACTATATATCTGACGACCAAACCGTTTGGGAAAAAGGTCCTTTAGAAAGTCTGGCGGAAGAGGGCCAATTGTCTGCTTACAGACACCTGGGATTTTGGCAGGCGATGGATACCTTGAGGGACAAACAAGTCCTTCAGTCTCTTTGGGAAAATGGGGAAGCCCCTTGGAAAAGTTGGTAGTTCCCCGGCCCATGGCTTTGGCTTTCGGCCAAGCAGTACCATTCCTTTTTAAACACTAATAAATATCCTTTAACCAAATACAAGAACTTCTATGAAAATCCTGATTACTGGAAACCTGGGCTATGTAGGTCCAAGTTTGATCTCGAAACTAAGAGATTCATATCCCGATGGTGAACTTATCGGATATGATATGGGCTATTTTTCAAAATGTTTTACCAATGTTGACTTTTCCCCTGAAAACAAATTGGACAAGCAAATCTTCGGAGATGTCCGAAATTTTGAGGAAAGCATCTTCGAAGGTGTAGATGCTGTAGTTTATCTGGCTGCAATTTCCAATGACCCCATGGGCAACAAGTATGAAGAGGTAACGATGGATGTAAACTACAGATCCGCGATACGAATGGCTAAGTCTGCCAAGAAACAGGGAGTCAAGTCGTTTGTATTTGCTTCGAGCTGCAGTATCTACGGGGAAGCGGACGACTATGCAAAAGTCGAAACCGACAACTTGAATCCGTTGACTGCTTACGCGAGATCCAAAGTTGCAGCCGAAAACGATTTGGCAGCAGTTGCAGACGAGACATTCATTGTTACCTGTTTCCGGTTTGCCACGGCTTGTGGTCATTCCAATCGTCTGAGACTGGACCTGGTACTAAACGATTTTGTGGCCGGAGCCGTCACAACCAAGGAAATTTCAATATTGAGCGATGGTACCCCATGGAGGCCACTCATCCATGTATCGGATATGGGGCGCGCCATTGGATTCGGTATAGAACGCAAAGCCGAACAGGGTGGCAGCTTTTTGGTACTGAACACCGGCTCCAAAACTTGGAACTATCAGGTGGTAGAACTGGCCAATGCCGTCGCAGAAGTGATACCAGGGGTCAAAGTCTCTGTAAATCCAAACGCCCAACCTGACAAACGGTCTTACAAAGTCAATTTCGAGCTGTTTGCAAAGCTGGCGCCCGACCACCAGCCCGTCTATGATCTCCATACTACAATCAGGGAGCTTTACTCCAATCTTCAAGAAATGGGATTCAAAGATTCCAACTATAGAAAGTCTCAATTCATACGACTTGAGGTACTTAACAACCTTCAACAAAAAAACTTTTTAAATCAAGATCTAAGTTGGGCTTGGCAAAAACAGATACAATATGATATTTACTGAGACAAAACTAAAGGGGGCTTTTGTAATAGAGATCAAAAAACTCGAGGACAACAGGGGTTTTTTCGGAAGATCTTGGTGTGCAAATGAAATGGCTGAACATGGACTCAAAGCCGACATCAAACAGGTCAACACTTCATTGAGTTTGAAAAAAGGCACCATAAGAGGGATGCACTATCAAAATGACCCCTACCAGGAAACCAAACTAGTGCGATGTACAAGGGGGGCTATTTTTGATGTGATCATAGATCTCAGACCTCAATCGCCGACATATAAGCAATGGATTGGAGTGGAACTTACCGCAGACAACCACAAAATGTTGTTTGTGCCTGAGGATTTCGCCCATGGTTTCATTACACTCGAGGACAATTGTGAAGTGAGCTATTTGGTAACACAGTTTTATGCCCCTGGAGCCGAGTCTGGAATCAGGTGGAACGACCCAGCTTTTGGTATAGAGTGGCCCATCGAGCCAACCATCGTATCCGAAAAAGATCAAAGTCACCCAAACTATTTAAAATAACACGTCATGGTAATTGTAGACAGTGCACTAAAAAAACGACAGGAAGAAAACAATCCTGTACGTGTAGCAATGAGCGGAGCTGGTTTTATGGGTCGCGGCATTGCCAACCAAATTTGTAATTCCGTCCCCGGCATGAAGCTGGTGGCGATTTTTAACCGTACGATTGAGCAAGCAAAGAGAGCTTACACCGAGGCCGGAGTCGAGAATGTAGAATATACTACAGAAAAAGACCAGCTGGAGAACAACATCCGTCAGGGAAAATTCACCATTACGGATAACGCTAACATCATCTGCGAAGCAGATGGAATAGACGCTATTATAGAAGTCACCGGTGCAATTGAATTCTCAACACATCTAGTATTAAGGGCTTTTGAACACAAAAAGCATGTCATACTAATGAACGCTGAAGTGGATGGAACTATCGGTCCGATCCTGAAAGTGTACGCTGATAAAGCCGGAGTGATAGTCACCAATGCTGATGGAGACCAGCCGGGTGTTGAGATGAATCTTTACCGTTTTGTCAAATCATTGGGTGTAAAACCAGTACTCTGTGGTAATATCAAAGGACTTCATGATCCTTACAGAAATCCAACCACTCAAGAAGGCTTTGCGAAGCAATGGGGACAAAATCCCAAAATGGTCACATCATTTGCCGATGGCACAAAGATATCATTTGAACAGGCTATAGTTGCGAATGGAACGGGCATGACTGTGGCAAAAAGGGGAATGTACGGCACGACGGTACCAAGCGGCACTCCTCTAAAAGACGTATTTCAAGATCTATATCCGCTTGCCTCCTTGCTGGAAGGAAACGGGATCGTCGACTATGTTGTTGGTGCTGACCCTGGACCCGGAGTTTTTGTATTGGGCACACATGACGACCCTAAGCAGCAACACTATCTCAATCTGTACAAGTTGGGAACGGGCCCTCTCTACCTCTTTTACACACCTTACCATCTATGTCACTTTGAAGTGCCCCTGACGGTTGCGAGGGCAGTCCTTTTTCATGATGCGGCCTTGGCCCCCATAGGGAAACCGATGGTTAGCGTAGTAGCTGCTGCAAAAATTGACCTTAAAAAAGGGGATACGCTGGATGGATTGGGTTGCTATATGACCTATGGTCTATGTGAAAATTATGAAACTTCGTTGGAACAAAACCTACTTCCAATAGGATTGGCGGAAGGCTGTATTCTGAAGAAAGATATCAGTAAAGATTCGGTACTTACTTTCGAAGATGTAGAACTACCTGCTGGAAGACTCTGCGATAAAATGTGGGAAGAGCAGGTCCGCTACTTTGGCCAAGGCGTTTTGACAACGCCATCATCCACTGTTTCTTAGTTTAAAAACATGAAGTATGACATAATAGTCATAGGCGGGGGGATCGTAGGGCTCGCAACTTCCTTGAAACTCAAGGAAAAGAACCCTGATCTGAAAATTGCGATATTGGAGAAAGAAGATGTCGTAGCCAAGCATCAGACGGGTAACAATAGCGGGGTGATCCATGCCGGGGTGTATTATAAACCGGGGAGTCAAAAGGCAATCAATTGTACGACCGGCTACCGGATGCTATTGGACTTTTGCAACAAGGAGGATGTCCCTTACGAACTATGTGGCAAGCTCATCGTTGCAACCCAAGACGAGGAACTTCCGCGACTGGAGACACTCTATCAGCGGGCCATTCAAAATGGCCTGGACCGGGTTACAAAAATCAAAGCGGAGGAAATTCAAGAATATGAGCCCCACGCTGTTGGCAAATCCGCCCTGCTCGTCCCCTATACAGGAATAATTGACTATAAGGCAGTCAGTGAAAAGTACGCTTCCATCTTTAAAAAAAGATATGGGGGCGAAATCATCACTGGCGCCAAGGTGACTAACATTAGAAAATCCGGAACGAAATTTTACATAGAGACATTAAAATCGACTTATGTAAGCAACTTTGTCGTGAATACTGCTGGTCTCTATTCGGACAAAGTTGCTGAATTATCGGGATCCAGCTTAGATACAAGAATCATCCCCTTCAGGGGCGAGTATACCGAACTAAAAAAAGATAAACGATATCTTGTCAAAAATCTAATTTACCCTGTCCCAGACCCAAATTTCCCTTTTTTAGGAGTCCACTTCACAAGAATGATCAACGGTGGTATCGAAGCCGGCCCAAATGCGGTGTGGGCATTCAAAAGGGAAGGCTATAAGAAGACCAGCTTCGATTTAAAGGAATTCTTCGAATCCCTTGCCTGGCCAGGATTTAGACAAGTAATGGCAAAGTATTGGAAGGTGGGCCTGGGTGAATACCACCGCTCATTCAGTAAATCCGCACTCACAAAAGCTCTTCAAAGACTGATTCCCGAAATCACACAAGATGACCTCGAGCCTGGAGGCGCAGGGGTACGAGCTCAGGCCTGCCATCGCAGCGAGGGTCTTTTAGATGACTTTTGCATCATGGAGGGAGACCGTACTTTTAATGTGCTAAATGCGCCATCACCTGCTGCCACCTCTTCCCTCTCTATCGGCGAAACGCTCTCAACCAAAATCCTATCCCAAATGTCTTACGCCTAAACAGTACGAACTTTCAAAATCGAACTATTTATTAAATTTTCCTTAAACTTACACACCATCCAACCTAATCCAACAGCTTTTTAAATTCATCGAGATGAGATTCACAATAGGATTACCCATCACCAAAACCAAATACCTGCAAGAAGCACTTGACGGCATAAAAAATCAAACGTTTACAGAATTCGAGCTGATTATCAAGAACAATGCAAATACGCCAGAAAAAATAGCCGAAATTAGAAATATATGTTCCAGTTGGATTGGACAGGAAAATGTGCAGTATTATGAAAGCAAGGAACAGCTTGGAATGACTGCGAATTTCAACTCAATTGTGGAAAAGGCAAAAGGTGAATATTTTACCATAATGAGCGACGATGATATTATGGAACCGGATTACCTCATGGAATTTTCACAACTCGTTAGCAAACACCCAGAAGTAAAAGTCTTTCATTGCCGAGTTCAGCGAATAGACGGAAACGGTTCATTATTGGATTTTTCGGAAAATTGTCCGGAAGTAGAGTCACAAATTGACTTTATATATCAAAGAATGCGTAGTAAACGAACTCTATATTTGTCAGATTTCATAGTTAATACTCAAGCGTTGAAGGAAATTGGAGGCTTTCCCAGAGATAGTTCAGGATGGGGATGCGATGAGATCACATGGACCAAACTGGCATACAACGGCATTGGCTTTACTCAAAAGGTTCTCCTGAAATATCGAAGATTTCTCGGAAATTTCAGTATGTCAAAGGAAAATCTACAAAAAAGATTCAAAGACGTAGATCTAATGGATAGAACAATCTCAGACATTATTAAAGCAACTACCGCCAAAGTCGGCTGCATCTATCCAGAGTCATACTTACTTGAGTTAAACAAAAACAAAATCAAAAAACAAAAAGATTTCATCCTAGAGCACTACGCAAAATCAAACAATATCTTAGAAATTTTTGTTTTCTTCTCTAAAAACCAAAAAGAACTATCATTTAAAGGTCTATTTAGAGTATTACTACTAAAAACAATATATCGAAACAAACTCTACAATTCAATCTAGTAACAAAGCAATATTTACATTCATTTTCTAACAATAAAATATTTCCAAGTTAAGTAAGAAAATTCCGCTCTGACAAGGCACACAAGTAAAGAATTCACCAATACTGCTCGATCTTTGACAATTGTAGCAGAAAAAACCAACTATCCAACCAAAAAACAAGGCAAATGATTATGCTACGCAAGATCAGCTACCACAAATTAAATGGACTTAAAAAAAGTATTCGGAAATAAAGTAGTAAAAAACTTTAGTTATTTAACATTAGGGAGCATAGTTTCGCAGTTATTAATGCTGCTCACGGTTATTAAAATAACCAATGAGCTATCGCCATTGGACTACGGAACATACTCATTTATTATAGCTCAGGGAATGCTATTAATTGCAATCAGTGAGCTAGGGACAAAATCAATTATTATAAGAACACTGGCTAGAGAACCAGAAAAGTCAAACGACCTCATTGTAAATGGAATAAAATTAAGATTAATTACAATATCCGCAACGATTGGGTTATACTTCATTTACAACCATTTTTTAGGAACTCTAAACTCAGCGCAAATATTATTACTCGGAGGCTATTCTCTATCGACATCATTATTCTATCTGCTAGAACATGTATTTATAGGATATCAGAAAATGTTTTTTCCTTCAATCGTTAAGTCAGGAATGAATTTTCTATACTTTTTGATAGTCACTCTAATTCCAACGCATCTATTTTCTATAGATATATTGGTAATTTCATATATTATAATCACTATCATCCAAACACTATCATACTTCATACTTCTCAAAAAATCTAAACTCATCGTTGGCAAAACAACAACCTTTCTAAATTCCTCCAAACAGCTAATCATTGAGAGTTGGCCGTACTTTACTTTGATGTTGCTTTCACTACCAATGCTTCATTTATCAAACAATTTACTAGATATAAATTCGGATAAAGAACAGGTAGGATACTTCAATCTTGCAAAAAAACTTATGGGTCCAGTGCAGCTGGTCATTACTTTTTCATTGACTGCCATTTTCCCAAACATCTCAGCTATGTTCTTACAAAATCGTAAGAGGTTCAGAGGATTGATCTCAAACGGCATGTCATTTTTTATCGGATTGACGGCATTATTTTGTTTTTCTTTCACCCTATTTTCAAAAGATATCATTCTATTAGTCTTCTCAGAAAAATATTTACCGGCTATCAAGGTGATACAATTTCAAGTTTGGTATCTCTTTCTAAATGGGATAAACCACTTTATTACGGTAATTTTTGGTGCCTCAAATCGTGAGAAGCTAATTACAAAAGTCGCCTTGGTTAATCTACTGATTTCGGCTCCATTCTTATACATTGGAAGTCTGTATGGAGCGCTAGGAATATCCCTTGGGTTCGTTATATCAGCCGTTATCTATGAGTTTTATATCTGGCACCAATTTAAAAAGCAACTCAACATCAAGATTTCAGAAGAAAAACTTACTTGGCTCTTGAGCTTACTCCTATTCATGATTTCCTACTCTATGAGCGACGCCTCAATCTATTACAAAGTGATACTAGCTGTAGGTTTTAGTGGAACATACATAGCTTTTGCATACAAAAAAGTCCGCTCACTGTCAATGGTAAAAACTTGAAAAATAAAACACTAATATTCTGCATCCTGATTATTCTAACAGCAGTTAGTTTAAACTACTATTTTGCAACATTCCTTCCTGAAATATTTAAATATTTCAGAATCGCCTCTCTAGCACTTGCTGTTGCGATAGGAATCAGTCTTTCCTTTAGAAAAGGACCAGGGTTTATAGTACCAATACAGCTATTGACACTAGCTATGCTACTCTCAATACTTGTCTCATATCTAACGTGGGGACAATCAATTCCCTTAGGATTTCTAATCACCATTCCTTTTCTCCTTTGGCCAATATTTTTCATACTCTTAAAAATAGAAGTGCCTATTGACATGATCGAAAAAGTAATAATCATATTTGGATTAATTTACATAGTTTGCTATTTCTATCAATTTGCCAATCCCTATAACGTAATGTTCAACCTCGGTATGGTTGACGACGAATACCGGGAATCTAGAGGTATTATCAGAATTATCTTCCCCGGAGCAGGGGTGATTTGGTTGCTTACGTGTATGACGGTAACAAAACTTACGGACAGCGCATCCAAATACAAATTTTTCTGGTTTATCCTTTTAATTCTAGGCATCATCATACCTTTCATGCAGGCAACAAGAACGTACATTGTTCCTACAATCCTGATTTATTGTTATCATTTCGCAAAAAACATTTCATTGTCAAAAAAAATAGCCATAAGTATAGTTTTAGTAATCGGTGGTGTGTTTTTAAGTGATTTTGAAATTCCAGTCATTGAAGGGATTTTAGAACAGCAAGAAAAACAAACCGAAGATGGAACTAAGGACATACGATATATTGCAGGAACTTATTTTCTAACGGAGTTTTCCCCTACACCTATTAACAAAATACTGGGTAACGGAATGGGCCATGAACGAAGTGAATATGGCCAATTTATAGACAACCTAGGACAAAAAGGTTTGTTTATACCAGACATCGGCATATTCGGAATATATTCCTATTTCGGAATAATTCCAGTCATAGCATGGGCATTAATTGGCTACAAAGTTTATAAATACAAGATCCCAGAAAAGTACATCTATATCAAGTACTACTTTTTCTACATCTATTTTTGCGCAATAACAGGAAGTACATTCTATCATATACACTACCTAATTTCCACTATTTTTTCCCTATACATTTTCCAAACTATTCTATACAACAAAAAGAAAACACTATTAGACAAAATAAGAAAATTAGATCCCCAAAAAATCAGGTTGTTAAAAAAGCTAATAGAATCAAAAATCTCAAAACAGACTACCCAACCGATATAAATCTCGATTTAAATCAAATCGATTTTTTAGAACAAAGCCACCTCCACAATGCAGATATCTTGTTGCGTAAATACCTATAAGCGACCAAAACTTTTAAAAAAACTACTTCAAAGTCTCGAAAATCAAAAACTTGATTCTACATGGAAACTTGAAGTTATCATTGTGGACAACGATGAGCTCGAGCAAGGAAGAACAGTTGTAGAAGAGTATCTAAAAAGATCCGATCTGACCATAAAATACTATACGCAGCCGATCAAAAACATCAGTATAACTAGAAATAAGGGAGTGGAAATGGCGACTGGGAGCCTTATCATGTTTATTGATGACGATGGCTATGCAGACGAAGACTGGGTTTTTGAAATGGTTAATTGCTTGAACAAGTTCAACGCAGACGGCGTATTTGGAACAGTGCTACCTTACTTTGACAAAGAAGTATCAGATTTGTTCATTAAAGGAAAATTCTTCGATCGACCTATCCAAAACACAGGAGAAATTTCAAAGTACAAAAGGACGACAAACTGTCTAATAAAAAGGAATGTACTAATGGGAATCGAAGGCCCCTTCGATCCAAGGGATGGTTTGACTGGTGGAGAGGATGCTAATCTTTTCGAAAAAATTCAAAGTAAAGGCGCAAAACTAGTTTTTTGCAAAGAAGGTATTGTTCACGACCATGTACCATTCGACAGGGCCAATATCAAATGGTTGTCCCAAAGAAAGTTCCGAACCGGCAGAGGTTTCACCTCAATAAAAATCAAAAATTCTAAAAACAAGATCCCTGCAACAGTATATTATTTCGCAAGACCTGCTATCTTTTTACCTATAAGCATAGTAGTTTTTATACTATGCCTTCCATTTAAAATCCAAAGAACCCGATGGTTCTTGAACATTGTTAGCAATGTTGGACATTTGGCGGCTTTTACAAGAATAAATTATCAAGAATATGAATAGAAATAGCAAATGTCTAATTCATATCTCATTTGATTATCCAGACAGTATAAACAACCAAAAAACCAAGGCTGTTTCTAATTTGGTAGATGCGCAAACTACATTTAGGAATATCGTATTCTCTTTGAACAGGACGGCTAACCCCTTTGCTGACTTCTCATACAGAGAAGAGCCGCATGGATATTCGCTAAAAGTATTTGGCTTACCTTTTGGGATAGGACTTAGATTATGGATGTTTCTGGCTGCAAAAAAAATCGACAAAATTATCACGAGGGAAAGGATACAGTTCAATTTAATTCATGGACATAAGCTCACTTTTGAAGGCCTAATTGCAAGTCATCTTTCCCAAAAACACTCGATCCCTTATCTTATTTCTGTAAGAGGCGATACTGATCTCAAATTAATTAAAGTCCTGAAATTCAACCGGAACGTTTTCTTACGAACCCTTCAAAAAGCAAAAAAAATAATTTTTCTAGCTCCTTGGACAAAAAAAGAAATACAAGGAATGTACGGCAAAAACTTCTGTACTAGCAACAGCGTTGTAATGCCAAACATTATTAAGTTCAACAATATTCTGGAATCCCCAAGAGATGAACAATACACAGATCGATTTGTTTCAGTCTTCCATTTGGATTCCTACAAGAGAAAAAACATAAAGCGAACTATAGCGGCCATGGACGCAGTCCATAAGCAATATCCCCAACTAAAACTGGATATTGTAGGAGGAGGAAAATCAGCTGGAAAAATAAATTCCTACATTAGTAAATGTAAATACCCCTCACAATTTAGACTTTTGGGCAAAGCAGATCATTTAGACGTTTTGGCTATGTATAGCAAATACCTAGGCCTCATCTTGCCAAGTTTTCCTGAAACTTTCGGATTGGTCTTCGTCGAAGCACTTTATTCAGGAATACCAGTCCTATATTCAAAAAAATCAGGCATTGATGGATATTTTGATGATTTACAAGTATGCGAAAAAGTACATTATAAGTCAGTAAAAGAAATACAAGAAGGAATAGTCAAGATTTTTGAAGAAAACTCCAACTATCGAAAATCTATTAACCTCATGAAAAGTAAAGACGGATTTCTGAAATTCAGCAAAGAACATATCTCAAGCAAATATACCAACATAGTAGCCGAATTGGTCTGATCGTATTAAAAAGGGGTTCAACATCCAGCATAACAATGGGGATTTCCAAAGAATCAAACATGTATATATAGTCTGTAAAAGCCTACTTCAACACATGATGGCTTAAGGAGACTTCAAAACTCCTTTAAAGTCTATTTTTTTAAACTTGTTTGAGCCAAAACAGACGCATCCCCATTAATACCTAGAGATTTCATTTCCACAAAGAGCGTTTGCTTACAAAGCTTATTTTTTGGGCTATTTTTAGACTACATCCCGATTACACAAACCTAGGCTAGAGCCAATTAGGTGCTTTTCAGAAATCATCGACGCCATCATTGATGGCAATTGTTATGTGGCACCTTCGGTACAAAACTGAAGAAATTTGTCACCGAACCGCTGTAAATCCTCTATCCCCCTGGGAGTCTTTTTTTTTAGACCGGGTTCGATCCTTTTATCCCCAATTCTTCTATCTGTAGATCTTTCTAGAAAATCCTCATAGCAATCGAACCTAGGATTTCATTACAGCCATTCGACACTTTCCATTAGAACATAATCGGCCTGGGATCTCAACAAACCCCAAGCCGATGAATAGTTGCAAAGTATCTTTGAAATGCTTCAGAGAAAGGCAAATTGACTCTGAAGGCTTCCCTTTACTGCTTTATAAACTTTTTGCTTGACAAGGCATTGCCGTTTGCGTTCAATTGCAAAATGTAAATACCAGTTTTCAAATCAGAAACATCGATGATAACTTCAGAACCTTCAGGTCTTACCGCAACGGATTTTTGGATTATGCCGCTCATTGACACCACATTGATTTCAAAATCATAGATGCCATCCAGATTCTTGAATATAACATTGAGCTGTTCCATCGCCGGATTTGGGCCGATCACATAGTCCAAAAGTACCTGCCGTATGTCTTTCGACTGACTTCTAAATGCTTTCAAAACCACCGGACTGGAGAGATGTACTTTTCCGCTTGCGTCAGTGGCTTTTGCCACTAGCTCATGAGTCCCCTCAGGAATTCCGGTCCAATCGATTCCAGAGGAATTCTCTCCGAGTTCACCGACTAAGGTTTCGTCATCGTAGAGCTCGACTTTCTTGATTTCCGCATCGTTCTCTTCTATCTCAAGTTCGATATGAACGTCGCCGAAAGCCTCAAACTCAGACTTTCCTTCTGGAAGCACAACCCTAATTTCTGGTGCACCAAAAGACTTAAAGTGTTTGGTGAGTGTGACGTTTTTTTCAGGCATATCCAGTTCGAAAACCGCTTGATCGCTGACCTGCACTCCATCTAGACTCCAATAGTCAAACTCAACTTTTCCCTCTATTTCTTCTTCTGCAAAGAACAATAATTTTTCGCCAGCTTGGGCTTCAATCGGAGTTTGTGATTTAACATCAACGGGTGTCTGATCGGTGTCTGATGTCACCGCTACTCTATAGGTTTGCCCACCTACAAAATCGGGGTAGGTGGCTTTGGTGGTTATGAGTTCTTCGATCTCGCTCGAGGACAACTTCCTGTTCCAGATCGCCACGTTGTCAAGAACCCCTTGCACCCTTCTGCGGTACCCGGCTTGAGCCGACCCAATAGTCAATGCTTCACTTGATTGGTACAAAGTTCCCGAAATATCTCCAGACTTTTCAGGTTTGGTTGTGTTCAGGTACAAAGTATAGCCCTCCCCTGATTTGTAAGTCGCGATTACCCTAACCCATTTTCTTAGCGGAACAGTTTGCGTGGACACCCAATCCCTCACTTTTCCGCTATATGTTCGAATCCTGATCTTGTTATCACCGGTGATAGCTATAGAATAAGCCTGATTTTGAGGCCATCCCGAAGAAAAGGTCTTCCCGACGATCACGCTGCCGCTATATTGACCGGATCCCTCTCGGTAGATATCAGCCATTAAAGTAAGCTCTGTCGTCAAGTTCAAACTGTTGCTGTGCGGAACACGCGAAATAGAGGATGAACCGTTATATCGGTTCCCTTTTTCGTCAAAGCCAGTAGTATGACTGATCGAGGAATTATTCCCATGATTACTGCCATGCGAATCCCGAAGAACTCCGGAACTGTTGGTATTCATTTCATAAAATGAAACCAAACCATCCAAAAATCCAGCTTCCACCCCAGAATCGGACGACACATTCTCCACCTGCTCACTGCTTCCAATCTGGATTTCAACTTCATCAGAGGTGGTTGAGGCTCCTTTGTTGTCTATCGCCTTTGCCGTGATCGTGTATAAACCCGCCTTTGCATTTGACCAATAGTATCTGTAGGGAGAACTGGTATCAGTTCCCAACAGATTATTCCCATCGTAAAACTCAACCTTGGCGATTGTACCATCCCTATCCGTCGCATTTGCCGCAATAGAAAAATTGCTTCCCACAGAAAATCGTGCTTCGGATTCCGGAGAAGTGATACTGATAGTAGGTCTGGCATTCGAACCAGCCGATCCTGAAATCGGAGTATACAGCTTGTGGGATTCAGGATGGAGTTCGAGTCCACGGGCTACAGATGGGTTTGCTGCCAAAAATTCGCTGCTATACTGCCAAAAATGCATGTCATCCATCCACATGAACTGATCATGATCCGGCGCAAACCTTGAATCGTCTCCACCCATAAACGTGTTTAGCGCTATTGAACGAATCGTCTGGGGACTAGCGGAGGTTCTCATTTCAATATTCCTAGCAGAAGCCACCAACTCCCCATCCAACCAAACCTGCATGATTCCATTGGCCTTACCGTTTTGGTTTGCAACCACACGGACGGTCAACTCCTGCCATACTCCCCTTTCCAATTGTCCGAAAGTACCTTGCCCCATATCATCCCCATATTTATTTCCCATATTATGGTGATAAACGTACATCTTGAGCTTACCGCCCGCAACCTGCATCAATCTCAATGATGCTCCCTGATTTCCAACCTTAAGACCTTCGCCTCCTGAAGCAATATTGCTCGCAAGGCCAAATCCGACTCCAGGAAGTTTGGCCCCAAGCGCCCAGTCAAAATTCCCTTGGTATTTGATTCTAAAGGTCCAATAGATCTCCGTAATATTGTCCGGACTATCACGGAACTCAGGCCACTGATTTAATCCACCTCCTCGTCCCCAAGTTCCTTTTGGAAAAAAACTTGCCAAAACTTTACTTCCGTCTACCGTCCGTATTTGGGTGGTGTTTGGAAAATACAAGCTTCCATTATTCCAATCTGACTTGTATTGGGTGTTGGTGTAATATCCATTGGGATGATCTTCAAAATCTACTTTTCTTCTGATAACAAAATCATCTTCATTGGAACGAAGTTCTTCTCCCGCTTCATTAGGTTTTCTACCCATAGAATGAGAAAAATTGTCAGTGAGCAAATCGTTACTTACAGCATAGGGCTTAAGTAGTGAATAAGGATTTGCTAAAGAATTGATACCATACAATGAGGTAAACAAAAGGTACCAAAACAGTGCGAAGGTGTATTTTTTTTTCATAAGCAATTATTCGTAGATCTACTCATTAGATCTACTAGGTTGATGGTTGAGAGAAATAAATAAACACCTAAATGGTGAGGTGATTCTGGGTATGCGATATTCTACGCTATAGATAAAAACAGGGCTTATAGCATATAAAATTGACCAAACTATGGTCAAATCTGCAAAATGATTTAGTTAATTCACCTAATCATCCCTTCAATAAAAAAGGGAAAATCAACGTAGTTGGTTTCTCTTGGGCTACTTCCGGACGGGGCAAAAGCATAGATGGAAATCAGCTCAATTAATGACAAGGATTTTGACTGAGTAACTCAAGCTAACCACTGCAGACTTTCAATCACAGGCAATCTTTGTGCAGTTTATGCGCAATTTAAAGGACCTCATTTGTAGCACTCTAAATGAATTTTTTCGTATTCAAAATGAATTTCCCCCTTTCCAGCAAGGAAGGCATAAATTCAGTTTGAATATTCTCGAACAAACTTTTCAAGAAAATCGTATGGAACCCAATCATCAGATCAACCTTGAGCAGGCATGCCAAAAAAAAGCTCATCACAACTGGCGATTTTTGAAACAGTTTGTAGCCAAAAGCTACAATGAGGGACAGAAAGAATAGATTTCTGAACACCAACATATTCTGCATTCTTGTTGTGAACGATGGTTATAATACTAGTTCGACAACATTACGCTGAATCGGGAAAAATTTGACCAACTAGTCTTTTTCTTGAAGTTCTCGAAAATCAAAAAGACCTTTTTGAAAGTAGATTCAATAAGGTCTTTTACATTTTAAGAAAAACTAGCGACATAATTGGGAGTTGGTTGTTCGACTCACATCTTTGACAACATTACTCATCATTGATGTTAGCCTTGGCCAAAATGCATCTTTACTCCGACCATTTTTGCATAGTTAAAGCCACAACATTTCGACAGACACCTATTTACCACGTTCGATTTCACAAAGTGAGAAGTGTCCATTTCAATATGTCAACTTCATCTTCACACCATGTTCCGGTCTGAGATCATGATAGACCCCAGACCGGAGATTATTCAAAAAGCCGTTTTGAGAATCCAGAACCCGCCATTGTTGACCGGTTTAGTTTTCTGGCACGACACAATTTACTGTTTAATAAACTTTTTGCTTGTCACTGCATTGCCATTTGCTTTCAACTGAAGAATGTAAACGCCGTTTTTCAAGTCGGAAACATCAATGGTCACCTTAGATCCGTCAGGTCTCACATTAGCTGTCTTTTGGATTAGACCACTCATTGAAACCACGTTGATTTCAAAATCGTAGGTCCTATCCAAGTTCGTAAACATGATATTGAGATGTTCTACTGCGGGGTTTGGACCAATCACATAATCCAAGAGCACCTGCTTCATGTCATTTGCCGAGTCTCTAACCGATTTGAGGACGACGGGATTGGAGAAATAGGTTTTCCCGCTCGCATCTGTGATTTTCGCGGCCAGTTCATGGGTTCCTTCAGGAATGTCTTTCCAGTCGAATCCAGAGAATTTATCCACGAGTTCACCTACTAGAGTCTCTCCATTGTATAGTTCAACTTTCTCGATTTGAGCATCGTTCACTTCTATTTCAAGTCCTATATGAACTGTGCTGAGCGCCTCAACTTCAGTCTTCCCCTCCGGTAGGAAAATCCTAATTTCTGGAGCCTCGAAAGATTTGAAGTGCTGGGTGAGGGTAATATCCCTTTCAGGCATATTCATCTCAAAAAGCGATTGCTCGCTAACTTTCGCACCATCGACGCTCCAGTAATCGAATATGATTTCTCCCTCCTGCTCCCCTTCAACAAAGAACACCAATTTTTCACCGGCCTCAGCTTCTATCGAAGTACGTGCCGCAACATCGTCTGATAATTGGTTAGTGACCGTTCTCATCGTAACTGTATAGGTCTGGTTGCCAATAAGACCAGCGTAAGAGGCGGCTTTGGAGGTTATGAGCTTTTCGATCTCAGTTGTCGAAAGTTTCCTGTTCCAAATGGCAACATTATCCAGTCTCCCCTCGAGCCTTCTACGGTATGCTGCACGGGATGCCCCTATAGTCAACCCTTGGCTGGATTGGTATAGTGTTCCCGAGAACTTTCCGCTCTTTTCGGGACTTGTGGTGTCCAGATACAAACTAAATCCTTCTCCAGACTTGTAGGTCGCAATTACCCTAACCCATTTTCCTTCGGGAACTGTCTTGGAAGAAACCCATTCTTTCTTATATCCAATGTTTGCCCGGATCCTGATCTTGTTGTCTTTGGTGATTGATATGGAATAGGCTTCCGTGTCGGGCTGAGAGGATGAGTAAGTTTTACCGACAATCATACTGCCGTGTTCCTGTCCTTGCGCGAGTCGGTAGACATCAGCCATCAAGGTAAATTCAGTCTTAAGATTGAGACTGCTTTTGTGTGGTACATTCGAAACAGATGACTTCCCGTTATACCTGTTTGAATGTCCATTACCACGTTTGATTTGGTCAATCGACGAATTAGTCCCGTGGTTGTTGCCATGCGAATCCACGAGAACACCAGAAACATTAGTGTCCATCTCATAAAATGAAACCAATCCATCTGCCAATCCTCCAGTCATTTCTTGATTGGATGAAGTATCTCTTGCCTCAGCCACCTCGACTTTCACCAACTCTGAGGTGCCAATAGCCCCATAGTTGTCGGTCGCCTTGGCCGTGATGCTATGTATTCCGGTGGAAAGATTCTTGCAGCTATAGCTATATGGAGCGCTGGTGTCCGTGCCTAACAGGCTGGTCCCGTTGTAGAACTCCACCTTGGCCACCGTCCCATCACTGTCCGCAGCCGCCGCCGTAATGGAGACGGCCTCCCCAACCTTGAACTGCCCGCCAGAGGAAGGCGAGGTCAATCTAACCGTAGGCTTTGCGTTAGCCAAAACCGCGATCTTCACCGCCTCGGAGGTGGTGACGGCCCCTTTGTTGTCGGTCGCCTTGGCCGTGATGCTGTATTCCCCGGCCGAAACATTCGTCCAGGAATAGCTGTATGGAGCGCTGATGTCCGTGCCCAACAAGCTGGTCCCGTTGTAGAACTCCACCTTGGCCACCGCCCCGTCGCTGTCCGCCGCAGCCGCAGTGATAGAGACGGTCTTCCCAACCTTGAACTGTGCGCCGGTGGAAGGCGAGGTCAGGCTAATCGTTGGGCTCGCATTTGCCATTACCGTGATCTTCACCGCCTCGGAGGTGGTGACGGCCCCTTTGTTGTCGGTCGCCTTGGCCGTGATGCTGTATTCCCCGGCCGAAACATTCGTCCAGGAATAGCTGTATGGAGCGCTGGTGTCCGTGCCCAACAGGCTGGTCCCGTTGTAGAACTCCACCTTGGCCACCGTCCCGTCGCTGTCCGCCGCAGCCGCAGTGATAGAGACGGTCTCCCCAACCTTGAACTGTGTGCCGGTGGAAGGCGAGGTCAGGCTAATCGTTGGGTTCGCGTTTGCCATTACCGTGATCTTCACCGCCTCGGAGCTGGTAACGGCCCCCTTGTTGTCAGTTACCTTGGCCGTGATGCTGTACTCGCCGGCCGAAACATTCGACCAGGAATAGCTGTATGGAGCGCTGGTGTCCGTGCCCAACAGGCTGGTCCCGTTGTAGAACTCCACCTTGGCAACCGTCCCGTCGCTGTCCGCCGCAGCCGCCGCGATGGAGACGGTCTCCCCAACCTTGAACTGCCCGCCAGAGGAAGGCGAGGTCAGGCTAATCGTTGGGCTCGCGTTTACCATTACCGTGATCTTCACCGCCTCGGAGGTGGCGACGGCCCCCTTGTTGTCGGTCGCCTTGGCCGTGATGCTGTATTCCCCGGCCGAAACATTCGTCCAGGAATAGCTGTATGGAGCGCTGGTGTCAGCACCCAACAGGCTGGTCCCGTTGTAGAACTCCACCTTGGCAACCGCCCCGTCGCTGTCCGCCGCAGCCGCCGCGATGGAGACGGTCTCCCCAACCTTGAACTGCCCGCCTAAGGAAGGCGAGGTCAGGCTAATCGTTGGGCTCGCGTTTGCCATTACCGTGATCTTCACCGCCTCGGAGCTGGTAACGGCCCCCTTGTTGTCGGTCGCCTTGGCCGTGATGCTGTACTCGCCGGCCGAAACATTCGACCACGAATAGCTGTATGGAGCGCTG
>NZ_JAFKCW010000005.1:0-214286 GCF_017254835.1 Algoriphagus aestuariicola | reverse complement strand
TAGCTGTATGGAGCGCTGGTGTCCGTGCCCAACAGGCTGGTCCCGTTGTAGAACTCCACCTTGGCCACCGTCCCGTCGCTGTCCGCCGCAGCCGCCGCGATGGAGACGGTCTCCCCAACCTTGAACTGCCCGCCTAAGGAAGGCGAGGTGATGCTAACCGTTGGGCTCTCGTTTGCCATTACCGTGATCTTCACCGCCTCGGAGCTGGTAACGGCCCCCTTGTTGTCGGTCGCCTTGGCCGTGATGCTGTACTCGCCGGCCGAAACATTCGACCACGAATAGCTGTATGGAGCGCTGGTGTCCGTGCCCAACAGGCTGGTCCCGTTGTAGAACTCCACCTTGGCCACCGTCCCGTCGCTGTCCGCCGCAGCCGCAGTGATGGAGACGGTCTCCCCAACCTTGAACTGCCCGCCTAAGGAAGGCGAGGTCAGGCTAATCGTTGGGCTCGCGTTTGCCATTACCGTGATCTTCACCGCCTCGGAGCTGGTAACGGCCCCCTTGTTGTCGGTCGCCTTGGCAGTGATGCTGTACTCGCCGGCCGAAGCATTCGACCACGAATAGCTGTATGGAGCGCTGGTGTCCGTGCTCAACAGGCTGGTCCCGTTGTAGAACTCCACCTTGGCCACCGTTCCGTCGCTGTCCGCCGCAGCCGCCGCGATGGAGACGGTCTCCCCAACCTTGAACTGTTCGCCGGAGGAAGGAGAGGTGATGCTAACCGTTGGGCTCGCGTTGGAATTAGCAACTCCAGAAATTGGCGTATACAGTTTTTGTGACGCGGGATGGAGTTGGAGTCCACGTGCAACATTAGAGTTTGCAGCCAAATATTCTTTGCTATACTGCCAAAAATGCACGTCGTCCATCCACATAAACTGATCCCTATCCGGCGCAAAAAGTTCACTATTACCCCCCATGAAAGTATGCAGGGCCAAGGAATTGATTCTTTGCGGACTTGTAGCCGTCCGCATTTCAATATTCTGTGCCGACGCCACAAGCACCCCGTCCAACCAAACCTGCATGATCCCGTTAGCCTTACCGATTTGGTTTGCCACTACTCGGACGGTCAGCTCTTGCCATTCTCCTCTTTTTAGTTGTCCAAATGTACCTTGGCCCATGTCATCCCCATAGGTATTGCCCATGCTGTGATGGTAGACATACAATTTGAGTTTACCGCCTGCTACCTGCATCAACCTTAGACTTGCTCCCTTGTCGCCTATGCCGGGGCCAGCTCCCCCAGAGGCAACTGTCTGAACAAAACCGAATCCTACTCCCGGAAGTTTGGCCCCAAGAGCCCAATCAAAATCATTTTGATATTTGATACGAAACGTCCAATAGATCTCTGTAATGTCATCTGGCGTATCTCGGAAATCGCTCCATTGGTTTAATCCGCCGCCTCGACCCCAGGTTCCTTTGGGGAAAAAGCTGGCCAAGACCTTCTTTCCGTCGACCGTCCGAACTTGGGTGGTATTGGGAAGATATAGTTTGCCTACCTTCCAATCCGACTTATACTGGGCATCGGTATAATATCCTTCGGAGTGGTTGTTGAAATCCGCCTTTCTCCTAATCACGAAATCATCCGAAACGGAAAGTGGCTCCTTTTCAATTTCTGCCCCGATTGAAAGCGGAAAATTGACACCTGGCCGATCTGAACTGGCGGCGTTATCCCAAGATGAAGAATGGGCATTAGCTATAGCATTGATACCATACAAAGAGCATGAAAGTAGATACCAAAACAGCGCGAAGGTAATTTTGTTTTTCATAGGTAATAGATTCCCAGGCTTGCACCTGGCGGGGTGATAAACGAATTTTAACCGATTGGTCAAATGGGTGAATTGCCGAAATACGCCACAACTAAAAACCGGGTGATAATAGCTGTAAGCATATTTTTCCAATGGCAATGGATAAGCATTTGCCAGTTGGTCATATTGGGTGTATTGTTTTAATATGCTACAACTAAAAGTTGGGTGACATTAATTGTAGACATTTGTTACCGATGGCAATAGACAAGTATTATCCAGTCGGCAAATTGGGTGAAATGATATACTATACTACAACTAAAAACAGGGTGACATTAATTGTAAGCATATTCTATCAAAAGCGTATTTGGTTCAACGTGTATTGTATTTCCTTTCATCATACTATGTATATCAAACCAATGTTCAATTAGGTGATATGTTTTCGATGATTACAGGATGGGGTGATCTTTACCATTGAAACCTAGCCGGAAATTGACCTAAATTTTGAGCGGAAAATTTAACCTTAACACTGTGCGGGGTGAACACAATCTTTTTGCTAAACTATAATTGATCCCACCGGGTGATTCTGGGATACTTCTCAAAAGCATTAAATCAACTCGCTCATTTACAGCTAGGGAGGAACGCATTCGATTCGGATATCGTCCATCAAATTTTCAGAGAAAATTGATGGACGACCAGCCGTTAGGCCATATAGACTTGGGTTTGCTAGGCATATTTCCATTGAAACCGACGACTTCTGAAACAGTTTGTGGGTCTTATCCACAATGAAAGTTTGGGGTGACTTCTTTTCAAAACCCGACATGACCGTAATTCTTTTTCATTTCAACAACCATCTTTAAACCTAACATGAGACTAAATCGAAATACTCATAGAACTATTTAATGTATTGTTATACTCTATTATTCTTTTCAACAGAAAATAAATGCATTCCATCCCAGCCAGCAGTTAGATTTAATATCAACCAACAACCTTGATGAACTTCCTGAAACTTCGCGATAGAGAATAAATAATGCGCATGGATGCGAATATATTTAAATCCACCCCTTATTTCATTTCCAATTTAATGTTGTAAAAGAACCTAAATTTGAACTTTGCATCTTGGAACAAAATATTCTGCTTTTGACATCAAACAAAACGTTATTCCGAAATACTTTACTTTCCAATCAATAAATATCTTTTATTCTTATCCACAAAATAAAAGCAAAAAAAAAAAAAATCTATAAACAGTTTTTACAACAGAACCCCTTACTATCGGCCAAAAAGCCTGTCAGAAAACCTGAACATAGAAAACACCTAGGATATCAATTGATCAAAATATCTATAGTTTATATATAATTTCCATTACAAAATAATGTTACAGAAGAAACAAAATATGCACCCTATACTTTAAGAATAAACATTCTGCTTTTCATATCACACTAAATGCTCCGAAACACTTTGCATTCCAATCAATCTGTCCCATTTACTCTTCTACCTAATAAAAGATGAAGGCAAGCTCCTTCCAAAAATTTAGGCGATAGAAAAGACAACGAAGTCTTAGTGAACACCCCCTTATGGAGTTGAATGCCTATCTTTCGGCAATGGCTTTTCCAAATGCCCCAAAACATCCAAACTGAGGAGAACAATGGATCAAGCAAGATCTCCAAATAACCCAATGCTGAACGAAGTTCACGCTGAAACTCATTCTAAAGAAAAAATAATGCGGCGTGAAACTACATGGATTCAAAATGCTCAAAGAACAATAAAAGGAAATCACCAATTTCAAACGGTCGCAAACGAAACCTGTCTAAGACGATTGAACTCTTAAGAGCGGCTATGATTCTCTTTTCACTTTTTCGAAACAGATGCAGGATAAGATGAAGGCGGACTACGAAGCCAAAAGGACTCCGAAGCAGCGCCGTAAACCTTCCAAAGAAGATGTGGTATTCAAAGCGCCTGACGGATACGGTGACCATTTGGATCATTTCACCAACTTTTTTGATTCGATCCGTACAGGGCAAAAAGTCGTCGAAGACGCAGAATTCGGATTCCGCGCCGCCGCACCGTCCCTAGCCTGCAATGACAGCTATCTGCAGAAAAAGATCATCCACTAGGATCTTGTAGCCACGAAGGTGAAAAAAGGCTAAGTCCTCCATAAAATTCAAAGTCTGCTTATCCCGGCTTTTTTCTATTTCCCTTTCGAGGCAGGACAGTTTCTGGCTGCTAAAAGGGATATTTGAAAGCTTTCCCACCAAAACGCCGTTCAATGTACCGTTTTCTCACATTACTTTTCGTCGTCCTTTCAGTCCGCTCTTTCTCCCAAAACCCGAATCCAAAACCTCGAGTGATCATCTCCACCGATATTGGCGGCACTGATCCCGACGACAACCAAAGCATGGCCCACCTCCTGATGTATACCGACAAGTTCGAAATCGAAGGACTGGTGTCTTCGCCTTCCTATGGCACCGGCAGCAAAGCGGAGATTTTCCGCATGATAGACCTATATGAAAAGGACCTCCCTAAGCTTGAGCGACACGGTAACGGTTTTGCGAAACCCGCTGATCTCCGCCGTGTGACTAAACAAGGAAGGAGAGGCGCAGCGCCATTTTCGGGCATCACTTCGCCCACCGAAGGCTCAAAATGGATCATTAAAGCGGCGAAAAAGAAAGACCAAAGACCGCTTTGGATATTGGTTTGGGGAGGATTGGAAGATCTCGCACAGGCCTTGCACGACGCGCCCGAGATCCAGCAAAACATCCGCGTCTACTGGATCGGCGGTCCCAACAAAAAGTGGAGCGCCAATGCCTATGCCCACATTGCTTCAAACCATCCGGACCTTTGGATGATCGAAGTAAACTCCTCTTACTATGGCTTCTTCTCCGACAATCAAGCTCCGGACGTGATCCAGACCTCCAACTACTATGAAAAGTATATCCAAGGAGCGGGACATCTGGGGGCTGATTTCAAGAGCTATTATGACGGTGATGTGAAAATGGGCGACACGCCTTCGCTGCTCTATCTGATGCACGGCAATCCAGATGATCCAGAAGGGGAAAGCTGGGGTGGAAGCTTCGAACCTATCCAAAGAAGTGCTCGGGTGGTGTATGATCGTGCCACCTCGGTTGGCGATTCGGTCGCCTTTTGTGCCACGGTTGAGTTTCGGTTTACTGGGCCAAAGATCAAAGTGCCAGCCGATTCAGCCGTCTTTTGGATGGAAGTCCCCTATCAAAATTCCTCCCAAGTCTGGCCAGGCTATTACCTGGGGGATGGCAGCTACGCCCTGCAGTACGCGCCAAAGCAAGCGGAAACTTTAAGCTTTAATTTTACTTCCCCAATAGAAGGATTCCCTGCATCCAAGGGACAATTGACCGTAACCAACCTCTGGCCAGGAAAGGCAAATTCCACAGATTTCCAACTTGGCGAAAACTGGTATAGTGACCGCAGCAATCCTGAGCTCTACTATGGAAAACTGCAAGGGGGAAAGACTATCCAAAAGTGGAGAGATGAAGTCCTGCTTAACTGGGCGGAGCGCTGGGCTTGGCTCAAGGAAGAGTAAATTGCCCTTTTGCCTCTCACCTCATCCATCCGAAAAATTCCTTAAATGTCGCAACCTCTCTTTGACCATATCCGCAATTTCGTTTCTCTTGACCCGGCACTCGATCCTCAGATTCTCGCTTATTTCGATAAGCAGAGCGTCCAGAAAAAAGACATCCTCTTGCCAGCCAACCGGGTTTGCGATCGCTTGTTTTTCGTCGCCAAGGGTTGTGTCCACGCCTATTTCACCGATCAACATGGCGTGGAAAAATCCATCCAGTTTGCGCTGGAGAACTGGTGGATCAGCGACTATCAGGCTTTCTACAAGCAAAGGGCTACAGACTCTACCATCCAAGCGGTCGAGGACTCGGAAGTCTGGAGCATTTCCAGAAGTAGCTATTCGGCGCTTCTTTTGGATCATCCGGTGATGGAATCCTACTTTCGGCAAATGTACGAGATCGGCTACGGCGCCGCCATCACCCGGCTGAAGTTCTTGTTCAATTATTCCAAAGAAGAGATATTCTTCAATTTTACCGAGCAGTTTCCCCATTTTGTCAGCCGCGTACCGCAGTACGTCTTAGCCACTTACCTCGGCCTTACCCCAGAGTATCTCAGCAAACTCCGGGGCAAAAGACGATCTTAATCCAGTTCAAGATTTTTGGGAATGGCTCCACATACCTTTGGTTATCCAATATCATAACACCAAAAACCATGGAAACTAGACTGCAAATAGACCAAGTGGAGCCCAAAGGCTACCAGTCACTTTTCGGCATTGAAAAGTACCTTCAACAATCCACTCTGAGCCACACGCATAAGGAGCTGATCAAAATCCGCGCTTCCCAGATAAACAAATGCGCCTTTTGCATAGACATGCACACCAAAGACGCACTCGCCCAGGGGGAAAGCCTGCAGCGCATTCTTTTGCTCAATGCCTGGAATGAAACGGAGCTTTTCTCCCCAGAAGAAAAAATCCTCCTCAAAGTGACCGAGGAAGTGACCCTGATCAGCGAAAATGGCCTCAGCACAGGGACCTATGAAAAAGCCGTCCAACTTCTAGGAGAGAATTACCTCGCCCAAGCGATCATGGCGATCATCGCAATCAACGCATGGAACCGTCTTTCGGTCAGCACCCTGAAGCCTATCCCTGCTTAATCGATTCTAGCTCAACAACAAAAAGGCTGGATTTCCAGGAAGGGAGTCCAGCCTTTTTATTTCCCTTGCCGACAAATCCGCATTGGCAAACGTGTCCGCACATTTCGGTATCTTGGTCGAGCCTAAAACCGCCATCGAGATGAAGAAAGAAAACTTTCTGCTCTGCTTTTTTATCCTGCTGAAGTTTGCGCTCCAATATGCCGTCGTCCATCCCGATTTTGACCTGCATCGGGACGAGTTTCTGCACCTCGATCAAGCCGACCATTTGGCCTGGGGCTACCTATCTGTCCCACCAGTGACTTCCTGGATCTCGGTTTTGATCCGATGGCTTGGAAACGGGGAATTCTGGGTGCGCTTCTTCCCGGCGCTGATAGGTGCGTTTACAATTTGGGCGGTTTGGAACTTGGTCAAAAAACTGGGCGGCAACCTTTTCGCACAGTCCCTAGCAGCCGTAGCCATGCTGTCCTCCGCCATGATCAGGCTTAACATACTATTCCAGCCCAACTCTCTGGACATTCTCTGTTGGACCTTGGTATTTTACACGCTGGTCCGATTTTTTCAGACCCAAAATCCGAAATGGCTGTATCTCCTGGCCATCAGTTTTGCCTTTGGCTTCTTGAACAAATACAACATCGTATTCCTCGCCATGGGGCTTTTCCCTGCACTTTTGATCACGCCCAGAAGGACTGTTTTTCAAAACAAACACCTCTATTTCGCCCTGCTATTGGCCATTCTGCTTGTCCTACCCAACCTCGTTTGGCAATATCAAAATGGATTTCCGGTGATAACCCACATGAACCTACTGAGCAAATACCAGCTCGTAAACATCAGCCGAATGGGATTTCTGATGGAGCAATTGCTGTTTTTCTACCCAGCACTTTTTATCTGGGTGTCGGGGTTGATTGCCTTGCTTCTTGCCAGACGGTTTAGTTCCTATCGCTTCATCTTTTGGACTTTTGTCCTGACTATTGGGATCTTCACGTATTTTCAGGCCAAAGCCTATTATGCCATCGGACTCTATCCTGTTCTTCTGGCATTCGGTGCGGTTTTGATCTCCGAGTGGTTGGAAAACGGCTGGAAAAGAAGGCTGAAGCCTGTAGCATTGGCATTACCTCCACTCCTGTTTTTGCCTGCATTGCCTCTGATCCATCCCTATTATTCACCAGAAAGGATCCTTAAAAACCCACCCGCCTATTCCCTTCTTGGCCTCAATCGATGGGAAGATGGCAAGGACCATCCCATCCCCCAAGACTTTGCGGATATGCTTGGTTGGAGTGAGCTGGCCCATCATGTAGACTCAGCCTATCTGATGATGCCCAAGTCCGGCCGCACGCTGATTATTTGCGACAATTATGGCCAGGCCGGCGCGATCAACTATTACTCAAAAATCCCCGGGCTTCAGGCCCTGACTATGCATGCCGACTACCTCTATTGGTTTGATTTGGAAACCAAAGTCGATAACCTGATCCTAGTGTGGGAGAGAGACGAAGAGATCACAGATCGGGAGCTGAATTTTTTCGAAGAGTATCGGGAAATTGGAAAAATCACCCATCCACTAGCGCGTGAGATTGGCACCACTGTACTCTACCTACGCGGAGCCAAGGTGGATATCAACGGAATCCTGAAAGAAGAAATCGCCGAGGAAAAAAAGGTGTGGGAAAATGGAAATAGCGTTAAAGAGGAGTAGGGATAAAATGAGGGGAATATGCTTCAGCCTCTTTCCGGCAACGAAATCTTCCACTCGACAAAAACAACCCGGCCAGAGGGATCTTAGAAAAAGAAAACTGTAATGGACTAACCAGCAATTTGGCGGTGGAATTTAGCGTGACCTTTGACAGAGAAAGTGAATTTACTGGAGAAAATACCGACCTCGACTTCAGTCAAAGGGTTGCTTACCATCGCCTGAAAGTCAGTAGCTCTCTTAGCATTAAGACCCTAAAAAGGCAAAGCTATCGAGCAAAAATCGTCTATACGAAGGATTAATCCCGTTAAGTGTTTCGTCTGTCCCTTACGGAATCAATTTTTCTCTGGTTATTTGCCTAGGGAAACCAAACATACCAAACCTCAATCTGCCTAAACCACTAATGAAAGTGCGTGCAATTCATCCCACTTTTAGCCTGAAACTTTCCCTTCTTGCAATGATGATGCTCTGTCTGGCGGCAGCCCATACACAGGCGCAGAAGAACATCCTCAAATCCAATCAAGTGTGGCTGCATTCCTACCACGAGGGCAGGATTTCGGAGAAGTGGACGATTCTCCTGGATGGGGGATTCCGATGGAGAAATGGGGTCGAGGATAAGCTAGCCTATATCGTCAGGACGGGTGCTGGCTATTCCATTTCCCCAAGACTAAGACTTGGAGGTGGTTTTGCCAACTTGGGTGTCTATGCAGGCAATAGCGTTGTCCGCCGGGAGTACCGCCCCTATCAAGAACTGCTTTTCAAAGATCAATTAGGAAAACTAAATCTCAGTCATCGCCTTCGGGTGGAAGAACGCTTTTTCAAAGACCTCGCCTTAGATTTTGCCACCGTGGATTTTAACTTCCGGTTTCGCTATGCTTTTTCGGTCGGCATCCCCCTAGCCCGTCTTTCCAAAAAAGATCCCCAGCGGAAAATCATCCTTAATTTGGGAGATGAAATTTTCATCAATGCCGGAAAAGATATCGGTCACAGTATTTTTGACCAGAATCGCCTGATCCTCAGCCCTACACTTCAATGGAACAAAGCATTGAGCGTTTCCTTCACCTACAATTCCCAATTTGCCGGCACGCCGCAGCCGGAAACTTATCTTAAAAGCCACATTGCATGGCTACAAATACGGCACAATCTAGATTTCTCCAATTAGGACTTCTGATGCATATTTTGCCCCGATCCTGCTGACAAACACTTTTTCGATCTGACAGGGCTCCATCTTTTTTTGAAAACCCAAGTACTGGATTTGGCAAAATTTCATTTTCCATCGGTCCAAAAAGTATTTCCTAAGCAAAAATGCAAATATGAGGACCATCGCCCTATGCCTTGGCTATTTCAAATAAAGTCCGTCATCACATCGGCAAATCGCATACACCGGAGTCAGTAAACTGAATATAAATTCAGTCAAAACTTTTAAAACCATGGACACTAATGCTACTAACTCGATCCAGGCAATGAAACTTTGTATTGCCAAAGCCAGCGCAATGCTGATCGCCGTCATCCTTCTTGGATATGCCTTCCCAGGTACTCCCTGGTTTTTTGTGACATTGTTTTTTGGTGGATGGTTGGCGTGGACTTTCTTCGAGTATTGCGTACACCGCTTTTTAATGCACGAGCTGCTAGTGCCGAGTAAGGAGGAAAAAATCTTCAACCACAAGCACCATCATCAAAATCCCCATGATCTGGCCGTCAAGCCTATCCATCGTTTCGCGGTATTTCTACTCTGCTTGGCCGTATTCCTCACTGCACTGAAGTTGAACAATGCCTTCACCATTTTTGCTGGATTCACCACGGGTTTTTTGGGCTACAATCTCCTCCACTACCTGCTTCATCAGCCCTTTTGCAAGTGCCTATTTCCGAAAATCCAAAGGTCGCACATCCTCCACCACACCAGATACCCCAACTGTGGATTCAGCTTCAGTACTACATTATGGGATTGGCTGTTTGACACTCTTCCCCCAAAGGACGCACAGGTCACTCCTAGGATGGCAGAAGTATTTTTTGGCAAAACGAAAAAAAGGAATCCGTTTTCCACTCCAAGGATTGTATCACGCCCGCATGGCAATCCGCTCTTGGCCTTGGTCACGATCTTGACGATCTCTGTTTTTGACACTGCGTGCGTACCGGTATTTTCTGACTTACAAAGTGCCCGCTTGGTCGGAAAGGGCCAGGTGGAGGTCACCCCCTACTATACCAGTACCGGGATGGAGTCCGAGAGTGATGGGGCAAATCACGTTGGGGCAAATTTTGCTGTTGGGCTCTCGCCAAAAGTCGATCTGAGAGGGCGCTTGGAGGCCAATTGGATCAAGGAAGGATCAACAGACTATATTATCGGTATGGGGCCAAAGGCTTCCCTGATGGAAAATCGGATTGCTGCGTTTCTACCAATCGGCTACGCTACCAACTCAGAGGTGTTCCAGCTTCAGCCCACGATGTTGTTCACCCTTCCCTTTGCCAAGGAAAAACTGGAAGCCACCCTAGCTCCCAAGTACCTGATCAGCCTATGTGAAGATTGTGAAAGTAACTTCGCCACAAATTTTGGTTTGGGATTTAGCCCCAACTTTGATCGGTGGGCTGTTCGGGCAGAGTATGGGAGGATGTTTGCAGAAGATGGGGTCGGGCAATTTAGCCTAGGGATTTCTTTTCATGTCAATCCAAAAGACTGACGACGTTGGGATGCCCTGGGATCGACTGGAAACTGAAAAAGTAAGATCAGTACGGCTAACCTTGAATTCATCGAAACCGTTGGAACTTTGAGGAAACGAATTGGATCAACATGAAAAAATTAGTACTTCTTGCGTTTTTAATGATGGTTGCGGTTGTCGCTGCCTTTTCCCAGGAAAAAAGTGAACGAGAATCCAGTACAAATGGAGAAAAGTTTGGTTTTGGTGATCAGTTTAAGAAAAACGCTCCCTTGAAGCTAAAAATACCTGAGTCGCTAAAGACGGATTCCTCCCAAGTATTTGTCCCTCGCAGCTTGTACACCGAAAGACAGTTGACCCTCCACTCTGGGACAAACTTCAGAGTAGAGCTTCCCTTCGTCGAACTACCCGACCCGCAAAGTCGGATGCCTATCAAAGAATTTGGCGATTCGGTCAATTATACCATGCAAATAAAAAAATATCCGTGACTACTTTTGTCGCTTGCTGATTTGCATTTTTCGCAAATACCCACAACTCAAAACGCTTGTTTTCAGTAATTTACACTAAAATCAATTCAGGAAGATATTTTTTTTATTAGGTACCTTCGGCTGAACCAATCTATCCTGAAATGAAAACTTTGAAACATTGCCTGAATGCTGTACTGGCTGCATTTTTTCTATTCCAGTGCACGGGAAAGACCGCCGAAAAAGGTGCCGAAGAAGTCCAGGAAACTCATCAGGAAGTTGCCATGGAATTTAACGGGTTTGAAAGCCAAATTGCTCTAGGGGAACACCTCGTCCTAATCGGAGGTTGCAACGACTGCCATACGCCAAAAAAAATAGGGACTCATGGGATGGAACTTGACTCAGCCCTGTGGCTCTCCGGACATCCGGCGGGATCCCCTTCAATCGACGTAGACAGAAAGGCCATGGAACGTAAGGGCTTGGTGGTGACCCAAGTCTTCACGGAGTGGGTCGGGCCCTGGGGAGTCTCCTATGCTGCCAATCTAACTCCTGATCCTACCGGTCTCGCTACTTGGAACGAGAATCAGTTTATCTACGCAATCCGCAATGGAAAGTATAAGGGGCTGCCGAACTCGAGACCCTTAATGCCTCCTATGCCTTGGGAGATGTTCAAGTTTATGACGGATATGGAGCTGAAAGCCATCTTCGCCTATCTCCAATCCATCAAGCCTGTCAGCAACATGGTTCCTCCACCCATCCCTCCGGTTGGCGTCCAATAATAAAAGCCCGATTCCAATGTGGAATCGGGCTTTTTATTGGGTTCTAGATTTTGAGACTAGGCTCGAAATATGGTAGTGACTTCGTCAAAACGGATACGACACGGCTCAGCTTCACACAATGGGAAATGTCTACGAACTGCGACTGCTCTCTGCCTACTTGTCTTTCGGCTTGTCCCGCTGCATCTCGATCATGTCGACCGGCGGAGGAGTATTGTCGCCCAAAAGGTGCTGCACAAAGTAATCGCCCATTTTCCAGAAGAAATACTCCGTCATATCACCATAGCCATGCCGCTGACCCGGAAGAATCACAAATTCAAATCGCTTTCCGGCTTTGATCAGCGCATTGGCCATGCGGATGGTGCCTGCTGGGTGCACGTTGTTGTCCACGTCACCTGTGCTAAGCATCAGATGCCCTTTGAGATTTTGTGCCAGTTCGGGATTCTTCTCAATCTGATATACAAAGGTCGTGTCACCCTTAGCCGTAACCTGCTCCTTTACCCCATGGTGCTTCTCTGACCACCAGCGGTTGTAAATATTGTTCTCATGGTTGCCCGCCGAGGAAACCGCTACTTTGAACACATCGGGATAGACGAGCATTGCCGCCGTGGACATAAATCCGCCACCTGAGTGCCCGTGGATTCCGACTTTGTTGCGATCAATGAAGTCATATTTATCGGCAAGTTGCTCGATCGCGGCTTTCTTGTCCGCCAAACCATAGTCTCTCAAATCTCCATAGCCATAGTTGTGGTACCATTTGGATCTCGACGGATGCCCTCCTCTATTTCCCAAAGTGATCACGACGAAACCAAATTGAGCCAGACGGTCTGTCCGATCTAGGCTTCTGCCAAAAGCCTTGTTTACCGCCTCAGTCTGAGGTCCTGGGTAAACGTACTCGATGATCGGGTACTTCCTGCTCGAGTCAAAGTCAAAGGGCTTGTACATCACACCATAGAGATCGGTGATCCCATCGTCAGCCTTAAACTTAAAAGGTTCCGGAAATTGATAGCCCGCTGCGAAAAGTTGGCTGAGATCGGCAGTTTCCAAGTCCATCACTTTCGTTCCAGCCTTATCATAAAGCACGGCAACCGGAGTGGTATTAACCCTAGAAAAGTTGTCCACAAAGAAGGTGGCGTTGTCATTGATGCTGATGTCGTGATGGAAGTCTCCCCTGTTGAGCAGGGCAATTGCGCCACCGTCCAAGCTCACGCTGTAGAGGTGTTCGTAATAGGGATCTTCGCCTTTTTCGCGGCCGTTGGCTGTAAAGTAGAGTTTTCTACCTTTTTCGTCCACCCTCGCGGCTCCCGCTGTATGGAAAGGACCAGAAGTCAGTTGGCGCTTGAGCAAACCGTCTTTCCCATAGAGGTAGTAGTGTCCCCAGCCGTCCCGCTCCGACCACCAAATCAGATCATTGCCTGTCAACTCAAGCTTTTCGAAGTCGATATAGGTATTGCTTCGCTCCTCGATCAGGACTTCCTTTTCTCCAGAAGCAAGATTCCAACGAACCACATCCACCTTCTTCAGATCCCGTGAGGTGAGCGCAAAGTAAAATTCATCCAAATCCCCCAGCCAAGTGGACGGACGGAAGTCATCGTCGCGGGTATTCGTCGCCGGAGTTGTCGACCAAAGATTGATCGTTTGGTCCTTGAAAGTGGCTACGGGAAGGTTTTTCAATTCCATGCTTTCGAAGGAAAAGTGAAGCAGTTCCGTCTTCGGCTGCTCCTTTTCTCCCGGCATGGCGTATTTGTAGGTTTCCAGCGTAGGCCGTGGATCCTTGGTGTTGTGGATTACCCAAAGGTCTTTCACAGCACGCTCATCGGTACGCGTCAGGATAAACTGTTTGCTGTCCGCACTCCACAGCGCTCCGACGCGCTTTCGGTCCTTCTGCTTTTTTTCCTCTTCGACGTTATCGTCTCCACGGCCTCCAAAACCGTAGCTATAGTCCTTTTCTCCATCCGTAGTCAGTTGGTTGTCTACGATGGTAGAGTCTTTCTCGTCCTTCACGGCTTTGAGGAAGTTGGCCTTGTCCATCCAGTACAGGTTATAATCTTTCATATACACCACCTTGGAGGAATCGGGGGCGATATTCGCCCACATCAGTCTTTTGGGGTCTTTCTCGGTGGCAATCTCTGTGAGCTGCTGCGTGGAAATGTTGTACAGGAAGGTATGCACCTTCTTTTCCAGGGAGTCTTTGGCATTCTTGTTTTTCTCCCTGATCTCCGCCCAGTCCGATTTCAGCACATCTACGGTGCTTTTCACTTTGAAGCGGATCGTATTTTCGTCCTCCAGCAGCTTCAGGTCATCGAGCTTGAGATGCTGCCCGTCAAAGGGATCCTTCACCGCTTTGGTGATCTCAGCGGCAAGTTTGTCTTTGTCAAAAAGCTGGGTTTTCGTTTTTCGCACAGGATCTACGACATACCAGCTCTTGCCGTCTGATGTTTCGTACTCGTACCAGAAGCGGTCGGATTTTTTCATCCAATGGGCATCCACACTGGTGGAGAAGACCATTTTCTTCATTTTCTCCGGAGAAAATCGAGCCGCCAGCTCGTAGTTTCCGGGATAGACTTTCTCCTGGGCAAATCCCGACAACGAGGCCAGAATCATCCCAAAGACAAGTATAGTTTTCTTCATTTGAGTTTAATTTTCTTTGGAAGCGAAGCTAAAAAGCTGGGCAAGAAGGACTATTACCGCTCATAAAGAAATGCTGCGTGATTACGGATTAAATAGGAAACCGATTTGTGGGTTGACGTTCCTCGAAAGCTGATTTTTCAGTTTTAAGGCTTCCTAATTTTCCCCGCGTAACGCTGGTCTTTTTCACGTCCGCTTAACCTTCTATTCATTTATGCCAAAGAAAATTCCGAAATCAAAACAAAAGCGTAACAACCTAAACATGATGGATTTATACTGGCCCGCTAATTTTCGTGCAAAACCAGTAGAATGAAGACATCCTTCAAGACCATCGTCATCTCTGACGTGCATCTGGGTACCAAAGGCTCCAAAGCCAAAGAGATCTCCCGCTTCCTCAAGCAGTACCGCTGCGAAAACCTCATCCTCAACGGCGACATCATCGACGGGTGGCAACTAAAAAAGTCCGGCAGCTGGAAGCGCAAGCATACCCGTTTCTTCAATCGCATTCTGAAGATGATCGAACAGAGCCAGACCAACGTCTACTACCTCAGGGGAAACCACGACGACTTTCTGGAGCAAATACTTCCGCTTCAGATCGGACGGCTGCACATCCTCACCGACATGAACTATGAGTCCTTCGGCAAAAAATACTTCATTACCCATGGGGACGTCTTTGACAGCATCACCACCAACCTCCGCTGGATCGCTTACCTCGGCGATGTAGGCTACACCTTCCTTCTATGGCTCAACCGTGTGGTCAACTACTACCGATTCAAGGCCGGACTGCCCTACTACTCACTCTCCCAATACATCAAGAGCAAGATCAAAAAGGCTATTTCTTTCATCGATGATTACGAAACCGAACTTGCCAAAATGGCCAAAGCCAAAGGCTGCGATGGCATCATCTGCGGGCATATTCACAAGGCCGAAAACCGGATGATCGATGGCATCCACTACCTCAACTCCGGCGACTGGGTGGAAACTATGAGTGCCTTGGCTGAAGATCACGAGGGCAACTGGCAACTCATTTACTACCGGGAGATTGACTTTAGAGGCATACAGGCCGAAACTCAACTGACTCCATTTCCACTCCCTGAAGCAACCATCATCCCTTTGCGTCAAGTCTCCTTTGAGTCACGAAGCGACGATGACATCACTCCACCAACCATCCGACTCTGATGAAATTTCTGTTCGTAGTACAAGGGGAAGGACGGGGCCACATGACCCAAGCCATTGCTTTTGCCAGCCTGCTCAGATCTGAGGGCCATCAGCTTATGGGAGTGATCGTGGGGAAAAGTCCACGTCGAAGGATCCCGGAATTTTTCGAGCGAGAGATCAAAGCGCCAATCCACGCAGTGGAAAGTCCCAACTTCGAATGCGACGGAGCGGACAAAAAGATCCTAATCGGTAAAACCATCCAAAGAAACTGCTTCAAAATCAGAAAATTTTGGAAAAGTCTGAAGCGAATCGACCATATCGTGGCCGAAAGCCAACCTGATGTCATCCTCAACTTTTACGATTTACTCGGCGGACTCTATAACTTCCTCTTCCGTCCAAAAGCAGAGTTCTGGGTGATTGGGCACCAATACCTCATTTCCCATCCCGAATTCCATTTTGTTCAAGGGCGTATTGTGGACAAGACACTGTTTCAGCTCAACACATTTTTTACATGCCTGGGGGCCAAAGAGCGACTGGCGCTTTCTTTTCTTCCCAAAGACAACCCGACAGAACGCATCCGAGTCGTTCCTCCACTTTTGAGAAGGGCCGTTCACTCATTGGCACCAAGCGAAGGCTATTTTTACCTCGCCTACCTAGTCAACACAGGCTATGCGGCTGAAGTCATTCATTTTGCTCAGCAGCATCCCCAACTCCGAATCAAAGCCTACTGGGACAAAAAAGACGCCGACGAGACCATGCGTCCGCTGCCCAATCTCAGCTTTCACCAAGTCAACGATCAGACATTTTTGCAGGACATGGCAGCTTGCAAGGGTCTGGCCTGTACGGCCGGATTTGAATCGGTGTGCGAGGCCATGTATCTGGGGAAACCCGTCCTGATGATCCCGGTCGCCGGGCAGTACGAGCAGGCCTGCAACGCATTGGACGGAGAGGCCTCCGGAGCGGGCATCGCCTCCGAAACTTTTGACTTCGCCAAGCTTGCAGGGGCACAAAAAAAGGATGCCGAAGCATCCTTGATCTATCGTGACTGGGTGGGCAGCTGGCCGGAGCTGCTGCGTAACTTGGTTTTGGAAAGTGAAAGGCGAAACTCCAAGATTCCCCAGCTCCTTTCCAACGAGTCAGTGCCGGCGCTGGGCTGATCCGCTAGCAGGACAGCTCTTTGCGCTCCTGCTCGGTCAGGTCTGCAAATTTCTTATAGATCGTCTTGCCGTCTTTTTCGATCTTGGCATAGGGAAAAGTGGCTCGCTGCACGTTTCTTCTTTCGTCATTCGTCAGCCGCTCGTAGCTCCTGACCAGTCGGTCAAAATCCAGTCTCAGGGCTTCGATCTCCCAATCGGACTTTTGGGAAAAGCCATGATTTTCGTAGGCTTTGGTTTGGAACTGCCCGTAGCGGGTGAGGTATTCTTTTAAAGCGTTGCTTTGAAAGCCGCTACCGTACACTATGGTATATGCCTTGGCTTCGCCCCATTTATTCCCCGCAGCCACTACCTGCTTTTCTTCCGATGGATTGGGGTCAAAATCTCCTTCACTTTTACTTGGCGGAGGTGGCGGAGGAGGCAGTTGCTTTTTCTCTTCCTCGGTCAGTTCATTTTGCTTTTTATAGTACCTGACTCCATCTTTCATCAATGGAACCCAATATTGGAATTCAGGCCTTTTTGCCCTAGGTACCATCTTTTTGTTTGCCGCAGAAAGCCGGTAATATCGTCCGCCCAATTCTGTAAATAGTTGCCAACCTATTGCTTGCTGCCACTCTGAAAGATCGTCGTCACCTTTGCCCTCAAATTCGCTCGCGTAGGAATCGTAAAGTCGGAGATACATGTCTATCGGACTTTGATTGCTTTTTGTAATTGTCCTTCCATAGTTGACCCGCTTGGTTAGCGGATAGAGGTAAAATATATCGTCCTCGACGAGTGGGGTGGCAAACCCAGACTTAGCACCGAATGTTTCCTCATATCCCTTCTTTGTGAACATTCGGATCTTGTAAGCCTGAGGATAATTTGCCGTGCGCTCTGAGATTGGAAAGAAACTTGAAAAGTAAAACACAATATCAGCCTCATGGCTGGCCACTTCATTGTTTGAAATAGGCTCTGCATTCAGCCAAATCGCATATTCCTTGGCGTTTTTCAAAGATGTCAACATTTCGGGTGTGGGCGTCCTGTAAGCCGGCGATTTGGCGGGAGCTACGAGATAGGATTTCTCTTCGCTCGACAATTCCCCGTAGTCTCTTCGGACAAAAAGCCCCTTGCTATCCTCCACGAAAAATGTAGCGTTGCGGTAGTAAACATCCTTTTCACTCTGTAAACCGGTTGATCCCTGGCCATCATAGATCACCCGCCGCATCTCCATCCCTCTCAGCATCTCCTGCACATCCGCCAAAGCACCCATTTCTACCCCCGGATCGGCGGAAATCCGCACAATGGGCTGGCTGGCTTTGATCTCATCCAGCCATTTGGACAGCTCTTCGATAGGCACGGATTCGCCATCGACTTCTACCACACGATCTGAGATGATTCGGATATTCGTCTCCACTCTTTCCACGGGATTTTCAGTAGCCGGAGTTTGGACTTCAGCCACGACAGCTTCTTCGGGTTGGACTTCCACCTTTTCACCGAAGAAATACACCAAGGCGCCGATCACCGGAACCAGTACGAGAAGTTTCAGCCACCGGAGCGGGCTGTTGGGTTTCTTGTTCATCATTTGCATGCGTTTTTTGGTGAGAGAAAAATTCAAACTGCTGACCATAGCCGAAGAGGAATTGGCCGATAGGATGCCGAGCAGGAGTTGCTGGTATTCCTGGACCGGGGTCGTGCCCAGCGCAGCTTGGTCTGCGATAAATTCATGGTTGAGCTGAATGGCATGGCGGGCCAGGTAAAGTCCCGGGTGAAACCAAAAAGGCACCATCAGTGCTTCCACGAGCAAGACATCCCAGCTGTGGCGCTCCCGTACATGGCAGCGCTCATGCGCAAATACCGCGTCAGAAATACCGTCCTTTTCAAAACTCGGACGCGAGACAAAAATGTAGTTGAGGAAAGAGAACGGTGGTGTCTTTTCGGTATGCAAAACCAAAGTCTCACCTCGGTAAGGCAGCTTGGGGTTGCGGCGGATTTGATACAAAAGCCTCATAAGATTTCTAAAAAACCGAAACAAAAAGAGACCTGAGATGAGCATATATACTGTCCAAGCCACTTTTTGCCAAGGGAACTGGCTTTCAGACACCTGCGGTTCTATTGTCGTTGTTTCCATGCCCGTTATGACGTTTTCGACATCTTCTACTCCTGCAAAATTTTCATAATCGCCCGCCTCATTTTCCTCCTCCAAGGCCGCTTCGAAAACAAGTGGCTCTGTCTTTTCTACCGGCACTTTGATGGTATAGAGTGGGATTAAGAAGGAACCCGGCACCGCGGCCAGGAGAAAAAATCGGTTGAAGCGGTGGAGCACTTCACGCTGCAGCATCACCCGGTGGATCAGGAGCAGCACCAGCAGGCAAAGTATGGATTTGAGCAGGTAGTCCATCAGTTTTTCCGGTTTAGTTCGTCATCGATCAGAGATTTGATTTCCTGTAGTTCGGATTCGGAGAGATCCACCTTTTTGGCAAAAAAAGAGGCAAACTGGGCAGGTGAATCGTCGAAGAAATTCTTGATCAGCCCTTTGATGTGGGAGGAGAAGTAACTCTCCTTACTCACCTTTGGAAAGTACTCCCTGAGATTTCCCAAGGTACTGTAGCCAACGAAGTCCTTTTCCTGCATGCGCTTTAGCAGCGTGGAAACAGTCGTTGCGGCGGGCTTGGGATCCGGATAGGCATCCAGCAGATCCTTCATAAAGGCTTTTTTCAACGCCCATAGGTGGTTCATCAGTTCTTCTTCGGCTCGGGACAGTTTCATTTTTGGAAAATTTATTTCTACAAATGTAGAAGGAAATTCCAATTCTACAAGTGTAGAACAAAAAACCTTGCAACTTTCTTTAGAGTTAATAGGCAGAAAATTCTAATTTCGAAACTTGCTCAACCTATACCACCTACATGTCAGCTGAATACCTTCGTTTAAAAGAGGACAAGGAGCGCACCAAACATTGGAAAAAATGGGGCCCGTACCTGACCGAACGACAGTGGGGAACTGTCAGGGAGGACTATAGTCCCGACGGAGCAGCATGGGAAAATGTCACCCACGACGATGCCAAGAGCAAAGCCTACCGATGGGGAGAAGAAGGGATAGCCGGAATCTCCGACTACAAGCAAAAGCTGTGTCTGGCTTGGGCCTTTTGGAACGGAAAGGATCCCATGATCAAGGAACGGCTTTTTGGACTGACTGGCAACCAAGGAAATCACGGCGAGGATGTCAAGGAGATCTACTACTACCTCGACTCTACCCCCACCCACAGCTACATGAAGATGCTTTACAAGTATCCCCAGGCTGAATTTCCCTACCAAAAACTCATCGACGAAAACAAAAAAGCGGGCAAACTCAATACAGAGTATGAGCTGATCGACACCGGTGTTTTTGACGAGGATCGGTATTTTGACATCTTCATCGAGTACGCCAAAAACGACATGGAGGACATCATCTCCATCGTTACCGTGCACAATCGGGGCCCCGAGTCGGCCAAGATCACCGTGATGCCGACCGTTTGGTTTCGCAAAACCTGGTTTACTGGCCATGAGCCCTTCATGCCAAGGATCACTAAGCTCGGCGACCGTTCGATCAAAGCCTTCAATCCCAAATCGGGCAATTACATCTTCACTTTTTGCTCCAATAAAGATCTGGTCTTCTGCGACAATGAGACCAACCGGGAAAAACTCTATGGCATCCCAAATGAGCGGAAGTACACCAAAGATGCAATCAACGACTTTATTGTTTCGGGAGATCGATCCAGGCTCAATCCGTCAAATACCGGTACAAAGGCCGCCGCAATCTATGAACTGGAGATTCCGGCAGGAGGCAAAAAATCCATCAAGATGCGGATGCAGCGCCAAGTGGAGGAAAATCCCTTGGATACCTGTCTTGAAAATATGGAGAAACACCGGAAAGAAGCGGATGAATTCTATGAAACCATCCAGCAACGAGTGGTGGACGAGGACCTCAAGTCGATCCAAAGGCAGGCTTATGCCGGCATGATGTGGTCCAAGCAATTCTACTATTACGATGTCGAGCGATGGCTGGAGGGAGACCCAGGCCGCTACAGCCCGCCCCATGAGCGTAAAAAGGGCAGAAACCACAACTGGCGCCATCTGCAAAACTACGACATCATTTCCATGCCCGACAAGTGGGAATACCCCTGGTATGCAGCCTGGGATCTTGCGTTTCATTGCATCCCCATTGCCAGAATTGACCCTGAATTTGCCAAAAGCCAACTGCTACTCCTGCTCAATGAGTGGTATATGCATCCCAATGGGCAGATTCCGGCCTATGAATGGAATTTCTCCGATGTCAATCCACCCATACATGCCTACGCGGTACAGCGAGTCTATCAGATCGACAAAAAAGCAAATGGAGGGAAAGGCGACCAGGACTTCCTCGAAAGGGCGATGCACAAGCTCATGCTCAACTTCACCTGGTGGGTCAACCGAAAGGACTCCGAAGGAAACAACATCTTCGAAGGCGGCTTCCTCGGCCTGGACAACATCTCCCTCTTCGACAGAAATCACGCCCAATACTACCAAGGGAAACTAGAGCAGGCAGACGGCACCTCCTGGATGGCGATGTTTTCGCTCAACCTGCTCAGAATCGCACTGGATCTCTGCGAGTTCAACACCGTCTACCAGTTTAGCGCGACCAAATTCCTAGAGCATTTCCTATATATCGCAGGGGCGATGAACAACATCTCCTCGGAACATATCTCGCTCTGGGACGACGAGGACAACTTCTTCTACGACATCTTTCACTACAATGGAAAAGAGCCCAAAAAATTGAAGGTGAGGTCCATCGTGGGACTCATTCCGCTCTTTGCGGTCGAGCCGATTCGAGAAGACCTGTTTGACAATCTGCCAGAATTCAAAAAAAGGCTCGATTTCTTTCTCAGGGAAAAGCCAAAACTGGCGGCTTTGGTGTCCAGCTGGATTCAACCAGGCTATGACAAAAGAAGGCTGTTTTCCCTGCTGCGCGGGCATCGCATGAAAAGCGTGCTTCAGCGAATGCTCCACTCGGATGAGTTTTTGAGCGACTACGGCATCCGCTCACTGTCCAAGTACTATGAGAAGAATCCCTACACGATCAAAATAAACGGGGACGTGCTTTCCATCAAATATACACCGGGAGAATCCGACACACGAATGTTTGGTGGAAATTCCAACTGGAGGGGGCCGATCTGGTTTCCGATCAACTTCCTGATCATCGAATCATTGAAGAAGTTTGATTTCTACTACGGCGGGGATTTCTCCATCGAATACCCAGCTGGATCTCGTAACTATGTGACGATGGACATCGTGGCCAAGGAACTGTCGCTACGGTGCATGAGGATCTTCATGAGGGACAAAAAAGGCCACAGGCCTGCTTTCGGCAAAAACAAAAAATTCCAGGAAGACCCCCATTTCAAGGACTACATTCTGTTCTACGAGTATTTCCACGGAGACAGCGGCAAAGGACTCGGTGCCTCTCACCAAACAGGGTGGACGGGGTTGGTTGCTGAGATGATCCACAAATACTACAAAACCGAAGAAGTCAATCACGATGCCGCTACTCCCCTATTTAGAAGCTGATCGGATCGAAGCCGGATGCGACGAAGTGGGCCGGGGATGCCTCGCAGGTCCCGTGGTGGCGGCGGCAGTGATATTGCCCCCCGACTATTCCAATCCTTGGATCAATGATTCAAAAAAGCTGAGCAAACCCAATCGGGAGAACCTAATCGAAGAGATCAAATCCAAGGCTTTGGCTTGGGCGGTAGCCGAGGCGAGTGTGGAAGAGATTGACCGGATCAACATCCTCCATGCCTCTTTTTTGGCGATGAAGCGGGCAGTGCTTTCACTTGCTGTACCGCCGGAACATCTACTGATAGACGGCAACCGCTGGAAGTCCGACCTGAAACTTCCCTACACCTGTGTGGTGAAGGGAGACGGGAAATTTGCGAGTATTGCAGCGGCCTCCATCCTCGCCAAAGTCTATCGGGATGAATTGATGGAAAGGTTGGCGGAAGAGTTTCCCCATTTTGCTTGGGAGCGAAACGCAGGATACCCCACCCAGGCCCATCGGCAAGGAATCGAACGATTCGGCAGCACCATTTGGCACCGGAAAAGTTTCCAGCTGCTCCCCAGACAACTGGTATTGGGATTAAAGTAAAAAGCCTCCAGAGATGCTCTGAAGGCTTTCGTTTATTTTAAGGGTGTTTCATTTCTCTTTGTTTCACAAACACGCGCCTAAGCAAATGGCGATGGCTCCGACCAATCCGTCAAGGATGGCGCGACGATGGGGAATAGAAAGGCTATTTCTTGATGCGTTCGAAAATCAGCTTTCCTGAAGCGGTGTTTTTGCTGATAGGCTGGAGTACCATTTTCTCCTCGCTAAATTCGAGAATCTTCGCGAGCCGGTCTCCTTTCTCCTCGTGTATGAGCAGTATATTTCCTTCTGACAATTCTATCTTGGCTTGCTTTTGGACGACTGTCTGATTTTCAAAGTCGGTAAACTTCAAAAGATCTCCTGGCTCAAACTGATAAACCGTGTTCTCCAGTCTATACCTGATCCGGGCATCCATACTGGCTCGTTCAGCGGGAGTCGCATTTTGGTATTGGGAGGAATGCACGATTTTCTCCATGCCTTCAAAGTGGGTCAATTGCCAACTTCCGATCAACTGCCTGTATTCAAGCTGGTTCCAAAAAAGCGCCAAAGTGAGTAGCGCAGAAGTGAGAATGGATAGATGCATAAATGTGCTAGTGCAATAATTTTGCCAGAAAGAAAGTCCTATCATCTGCCTAGGCTGGATTCACTGCGTAGCTTACTCCAACCTTCCGGCTTATCACTAAACTACCCCAGATCTTTCAATTTTAGACATCGACAGAATCCACGGACGGAATTTTGTAAATTATCTGTCGGCTAAAACGAAACAGGCCCTCCCTAAAGTCGGGAAAGCCTGTTTACGATGATTTTTTTAAACGATTCAACTCATCTCTTTCATCTCACCTACCACCTTGGTGATGGTCTGCTTGGCATCACCAAAAAGCATCAGACAGTTCGGGTAGCCAAAAAGCTCGTTTTCAATTCCCGCATAGCCCTTGCCCATACTTCGCTTGGAGACGATGACCGTTCGGGCTTTGTCAGCATTGAGTATAGGCATGCCATAGATCGGGCTTTGAGGGTTGGTTCTTGCAGCGGGGTTGACTACGTCATTGGCACCCACCACAAAAACCAAGTCGGTGTTAGGGAAGTCGTCGTTGATCGATTCCATCTCGATGAGCTTGTCATAGCTGATATTGGCTTCCGCCAGAAGTACGTTCATGTGACCCGGCATACGACCCGCCACGGGGTGAATGGCAAAACGGAAGTCGATATTTCGCTTTTCGCACTGCTCCATCAGTTCACGGATCACATGCTGTGCCTGGGCTACTGCCATCCCATATCCTGGGACCACTAGTACAGAAGATGCTGAGTCAAACAACATCGCCGTCTCCTCCACGCCAATCTCCTTGACGACGATAGCCGGGCCATCTTGCCCACCTGCCGCCACAGTTTGTCCAAAGCCTCCCAGCAAGACATTCGTCAGGGAGCGGTTCATGGCCTTGCACATGATCTGGGTGAGGATAATCCCCGATGCACCGACCAGAGAACCTGCGACAATCAGCACGTTGTTGTTCAGGATAAACCCAGTCGCGCAGGCCGCCATCCCCGAATAGGAGTTCAAAAGGGAAATGACGACTGGCATATCAGCACCGCCAATCGGGATGACGGTCAATATTCCCAAGATGAGGGATATTGCTATCAAAATACCGATGAAAAGCAGATTGGAGGGGTCTATGAAGACCAGCACCGAAGCTGCGACAAAAGCAATTAATAGAATAAGGTTGATCAAATGCTGTCCACTAAAAGTGATAGGCTGACCAGAAATCTTTCCGTCCAGCTTCAGAAAAGCAATCATGGAGCCGGTGAAGGTCACTCCACCTATCAAAACAGAAAGGATGATGCTGGTGAGATTGACCGCGTCGAGTGACTCCAATGAGCTTCCGCTTTTCAGAAAATAATCCGATAGGGCGACGGCAAAAGAGGCCAGGCCTCCGAAACCGTTGAACAGAGCGACCATTTCCGGTATTTTGGTCATTGCGACCTTAGTGGCGTAAAATAAGCCGATGGCCCCACCGATCAGAATACAGATCGCTATCTCGAGCATGGAAATGACGTTGATCGTCAGAAGCGTCGCCACAATGGCTATCAGCATCCCAATGGCTGACAACATATTCCCTCTTCTGGCATCTTTGGTTTTACTCAGAAGCTTGATCCCCGTGATAAACAAGATCGAGGCAATCAAATAGGCTATTTGTATGGCTGTGGTCATTTCTTCTTAAACATTTTAAGCATACGATCGGTCACGGCATAGCCCCCCACCACGTTGATCGTGGCTAGGACCAGGGCAAACATGCCGAGCCACTTGGCCAATGAGGCATAGCCGAGTTCATTGCAGGCGATCAGGGCCCCGACGATGGTGATCCCAGAAATAGCATTCGATCCGGACATAAGCGGGGTATGGAGCGTCGGGGGCACTTTGGAGATCAGTTCAAATCCCAAGTAACTGGCCAGGACAAGAACATAGATCAGTATTAGCAATGCTGATACAGTCATAGTGTAGGGGGTCTATTTATTGATGATACTTTTGGTGAATTCGTGGACGAGTTGTCCTTGATGGGTGATCAGGACGCCTTTGGTGATTTCTTCCTCCATATCCAAGGCAAATCCGTCCTTGTTTGCAAGATGCAGCAGCAGAGTCGAAATGTTTGTCGCATAGAGTTGACTTGCATTCACGGGAAGCAGAGATGGCAAATTGGACTCTCCGACCAAGGTGACGCCATGCTTGACCACGGTTTTGTTCTTTTCGGATATCGCGCAGTTGCCACCGGATTCCACCGCCATATCGACGATCACGGAACCGTTTTTCATGCTTTTCACCATGTCTTCCGTCACGAGGACAGGAGATTTCTTGCCCATCACGAGGGCGGTCGTGATGACCAAATCCGCATCCTTGATTTTGTCCCGGATAAGTTGCTGCTGCTTTTCCAAATATTCTGCGGACACCTCCTTGGCATAGCCACCTTCGATCTTCACTCCTTCGGCTCCTTCCACGGTCAGGAAGCGTCCTCCGAGTGACTCCACCTGTTCTTTGGTTTCAGGCCGCACATCGGTACATTCCACAATAGCGCCGAGGCGTTTGGCGGTGGCAATGGCCTGCAGCCCGGCCACGCCAGCTCCGAAGATCAGCACTTTGGCTGGCGTGATGGTCCCCGATGCGGTCATCATGAGGGGAAAAATCTTCCCGAGGTAGTTGGCCCCGAGGATCACCGACTTATAGCCCGCTAGGTTAGCCTGGGAGGAAAGTGCGTCCATCTTTTGCGCTCTGGAAATCCTCGGCACGGCATCCATGGAAAAGGAAGAGATGGATTTCTGGTTCATCGCATCCAAGATCTCAGGGTGCTGATAGGCATACATGTAGGAGATGCAAGCGCCACCGTTTTTCATTTGGGCGACCTCTTCAAGCGTAAAAAGATTGACCTTTAGAAGGACATCTGAGGAAAAAACCCCTAGGCCTGAAAGCACCTTGGCTCCTGCATCCACGTAGTCTTGGTCTGAAAAATATGATCCTTCTCCCGCACCCGACTCCACCGCCACTTCAAACCCTTTCTTGATAAGTAGCTTAACCACATCCGGACTGAGCGCTACTCTTTTCTCAAATTCCTTGGTTTCTTTGATGACTCCGACTATCATTTTATAGGGTTGTTCTGGGCTAGGACAAAATTTATTTTCGACGAATATTATTCAAAGTAAAGGAAAGGTTTGACTTGGAAGAAATTTCGAAGTCGCCAAAACCGAGTTTTTCTGGGCTAAATTAGGTCCCATTTGTCCAAAAAAGGGCAAAATTAGGGCACCCAATTCGCGCAATCGATTTCTTAACTTCTTCCTGTTTTTTTGCTTTTTTTCAGACGTTTTGCAAAAATGACCTTCAAATTGGCTCAGCCGTCCTTCCGTATCGGTCAAAAATCCATGGATGAAAATAGTCTTTTATCATCAAAATAAAGTCCTCCTATAAAATACCCGCCCAAAAGACACTTAAATCCCTATTTTGTCATACTATTAGACCTCAATTAATTCGTAACCCATGAAAAAACCCGAGCAAGCCTCTTCGGGACAAACCCGGAGAGATTTTATCAAGAATGCAGCTATTGCATCTTCATTTTTCATCGTCCCCAGGCATGTGTTGGGCGGTGTAGGTTTCACATCCCCTTCTGATCAACTCAACTTGGCGGCAATCGGTGCTGGAGGCAAAGGTGCGAGCGATATTGAGCTGGCTTCAGTGGGCGGTAGAGAGCGGGTAGTGGCTCTCTGCGACGTGGACTTCTCCGGTTCGGCAAAAAGATCCGTAGAAAGATTCCCTCAGGCCAAATTGTACGCGGACTACCGAGAGATGCTGGACAAGGAAAAGGACATCGACGCCTTGACTATCTCCACCCCAGATCACGTACACGGACCTGCAGCTAAATATGCTATGGATCGGGGCAAGCACGTCTATGTACAAAAGCCGATGACCCACAACATCCGCGAGGCGAGGATGCTTACCCAGTTGGCACGCGATAAGAAAGTCGTCACCCAAATGGGTAACCAAGGCGGTTCCAACCCCCTGCTAAAACTCGTGCAGCAGTGGGTGGACGAAGACCGCATCGGCCCCGTGTCAAAAGTACAAATCTGGACCAACAGACCAGTATGGCCTCAAGGAGGCCCTTTCCCGTCTCCAGATCCAAGCAAAAAGCCAGATGCACTCAGCTGGGATCTATGGCTCGGGCCAGCTCCCGAAATCCCCTATACTCCGGAATTGCATCCATTCAGCTGGAGAGGCTGGTGGAACTACGGTACTGGCGCGCTGGGCGATGTGGGATGCCATTTGATCGATATCCCATTCCGTACACTAGGACTCATGTATCCTACCGATGCTGAGTGCTCCGTGGCTTCGGTGTATTCCCAGATGTGGAATGCCAACTACCATCCTGATGGATGTCCTGCCTCTTCCTTCATCACGTTGCACTTCGCCGAGACCGCCAAAAGCAGATCTCCTATCGAGATGACCTGGATGGACGGCGGCATCAAGCCTGCCCACCCTGACATCATACCCGCTGACCACGAGATCGGTGGATCCGGCTCCGCGAACGGCGTCTTCATCGTCGGTTCCAAAGGCATCATCACTACGAACATCAACGACTCTTCTCCACTGATGCCAAAACTTTACCTGAACGACGGCACCGTGGAAATCGGCCCCCAGACCGAAGAAGGCTTCGAAAGAGAATATGGCCACCAAAGACTGTGGGTAGAAGCCTGCAAGGCTGGTTTTGGCTCTACAGAACACAAAGGATTAACCTCTTCTTTCGACTATGCTGGTCCTATGACCGAAACTGTCCTTATGGGCAACCTTGCAATCCGCAGCTATCTGCTCAAGCGTCAAAACGCCCAAGGCAGAGACGAATTCTTCGGCCGACGCAAGCTCCTTTGGGATGGCGAAAACATGCGCATCACCAACTTGGAAGAAGCGAACCAATTTGTAGGAAGAGAATACAGAAAAGGCTTCGAAGTCTAGTATTTAGCGATCAGTTTTCAGTCGTCGCAATCAGTATGCTACGGTTGGCTGAAGAAAAATCAGTAACAAACCCGTGGGCTCTCCTGTCCACGGGTTTTATTTTGTTGGACTGGTGACTTTTTCAGTTCCTCAAAATTGATGTTGGGCCTATCGCCTTTCGAGGGCCTTAAATGGATACTTTGCAACGGAACGGCAGCGTCGAAAAAGCCCCCATTTTTCAGATAAAACTTACCCGAGTCAGCGCCACCTGCAAAGTCCTTTCTATATCCCCTCCTGGCAATATCATCCCCGGTAAATTTGGCTTCTGTCAATTCTACCCAATTGCCTTCCTCATCCGCCGCCCATTGATTTTCAAAGAAGACGAGTCTTTCGATATTGCCGGATTCCGGCACAAAATTTTCCAAAAATGAATGGGGCCTTTTGTACCAGGTGTCGGTTTTTGGTCTCAAAAAACTGGCAATCAGCATCCACTCTCCATGCTCCGGAGCAAAGAAATAGGCAGTATACACCGTGTTCCCTTTTCCGTCAGGCTCTACCGAATTCAAAAACTTATAGGTATTCCCCGCAACCCAATCGTAGCGCAGATAGCTTTGTCCTCCCGAGCCCTCGTTGCCAAACTCGCCAGTGTATACACCTTCTCCCTTTCTTAGCAGTTTGATCTTTTGTCCCTCTGGGATTTCATTGGGATTGTCTGTCGAAAACGGGCTCCAAACCGAAAACAACACCCTGCGCTCAGTCTCCGAGTTGACCTGAATCCCAAAATATCCTTCACCAAACCCATTGGCCATAAAGTAGGAGCCTATCGGATCTTCTCCCTCCGGTACGGTGAGCTCATTGTAAAACCACTTAAAATCCTGGCTATCCTGTATCGTATAGCTCAGATGCACTGAAGGCCCTCTTCTTCCCCAATAAAAACGGTTGCCGATGTTGTCCTTCACATAGTCCAGTGCCAAGTCTCTTTCGGTCTGGAGGTACAAACTCTTGATTTGAGCGAAGCCCGTACCCTCTTTTTTAAGCCCTTTAAGTTGCAGTTCGTTGTAGCCAGCAACCAAATTGAACACACCGACCGCTATGCTACCCGAATCGTCGGATGAAAGGGCAATCGTCTGGCTTCGTCCATTTAGCGTAACAGAAATCTCAGCAGCGCTTGATTGGGGTAGTATTCCCAGACTGAGAACCGCCTCCAATTCAAGGTCCGCTTTGAAATAGACGCTGAATTCACTGTCCGGATACTCCCAAGTGAGGATGCCCTCCGTCTTGATTTCTTCTTCAGTCTTTCCAGCAGTTTGATAGGCATTTCCCCCCAACGGAATTTCAAAAGACTTTACTTCCTGGCTATTTGCCGAAAAGCTAAAACAAGTAAAAACGTGAACCCCCAAAAGAATGGCAAGTGTGAGTCTGAAAGGCATAATGGACGAAAATTGAGTAGAAAGATAGGAAGTGGGAGTAGTTTCCCCACAGGTGTTTTGGGACAAATTCCTTGGCAATGTTCGCTTGAAGCAAATTCTCGATACTCAAGACCGAGGTAGACCTTCAGTTTGTCTAGGAAAATTGAAAAATATCCGCCTACACTTCCATAAATTCCTGTTCGCTTAAAACCCTTCAAATGAAAGCTTTGGTTGTTGAATCTTTTCAAGAAAAACCCATTATACAGACTGTACTTGATCCGATTCCTCCCGAAAATGGAGTCGTGATCGAGGTGAAAGCCACGGGGGTTTGCAGAAGTGACTGGCATGGCTGGATGGGGCATGATCCTGACATCCGACTTCCGCATGTTCCCGGGCATGAATTTGCAGGAATAATCCAGCAAGTAGGGAAAGGGGTGAAAAATTGGAGAGCCGGAGATCGAGTCACCGTTCCTTTCGTGTGTGCGTGCGGCACATGCCCTACCTGCCAAAGTGGGAATCAGCAGATCTGCGACAAGCAATTCCAACCGGGATTTACCCATTGGGGCTCCTTCGCAGAATACGTCGCTGTGCATCGCGCGGATATCAATCTGGTCAGACTACCGGATTCGGTGAGTTTCGAATCTGCCGCCAGCTTAGGCTGCAGGTTTGCCACTTCCTTCCGGGCAGTAGTCGCGCAAGGAAAAGTCACTGGAGGACAATGGGTCGCTGTACATGGATGTGGAGGTGTAGGACTTTCGTCCATCATGATCGCCTCGGCCTTGGGCGCAAACGTAATCGGTGTCGACATCTCTGAAGAAAAGCTACAGCTCGCGCGGGCTGCCGGCGCACACCACACCCTAAATGCACAATCATTCCGGGAAGTTTCTGAGGCTATTTTGGAAGTCACCGGTGGGGGTGCCCATGTTTCTCTTGACGCACTTGGAAGCAAAGTCACCTGCTACAACTCCATAGCCTGTTTGCGCAAAAGAGGCAAGCATGTCCAAATAGGCCTAATGGCCGGAAAGGAAAGCGACCCTCCCATCCCCATGCATCTGGTCATCGCGAAAGAACTTGAAATTCTTGGCAGCCATGGCATGCAGGCACATGCTTATCCTGAGATGATGCAGATGATCTTACAGGGAAAGCTCTTTCCAGAAAAACTGATTGGACGTCGGATCCAGCTTTACGAGGCCGTGGACGCGCTTATTTCCATGAACTCCTTTCAGGAAAATGGGATGCAGATGATTACCCGCTTCTAGCGCATTGCAGTCTTCCCTACTTCCTCCGTTTCGCACAAGATCAAATGCATTCCAGCCCCAAGATATCCCAGGGGCTTTTTCTTTTTGGAGTTGGCCAAAGCCCCAAATCTTTTCTATTTTCCGAAATGAAAAATTTTTCTGACAACGAAGTCCGATGGGGCATTTTGGGGGTAGGAAATGTCTGTGAAGTCAAGTCCGCACCGGCTATGAACCTGGTTCCGAATAGCCGTCTCGTGGCCGTCATGCGGCGCGATGAAGCCAAAGTAAAAGATTATGCACTTCGGCATGTGGTAAATAAATGGTACACGGATGCACAGGCCCTGATTGATGACCCCGAGGTCAATGCCATCTACATCGCTACCCCACCCAACGCCCATCTGGAACTCACCCGTATGGCAGCGGCGGCTGGCAAGCCAGTATATGTAGAAAAACCCATGGCCCGCAGCCATGGCGAATGCCTCCAGATGATAGACAGTTGCGAAAAATCGGGTGTTCCGCTGTTTGTGGCATACTATCGCAGGGCGCTTCCCCATTTCGTCAAAATAAAAGAGCTCATGGAAGCGGGCGAGATTGGCGAGATCCGAAGCGTCCATGTCAACATGCGTCAAATTGTGGAGCCAGAGATCATCACCAAGTTGGAAAACAACTGGCGGGTAGTGCCAGAGATCGCTGGCGGTGGATACTTCTTTGATCTAGCTTCGCACCAGCTTGATCTGTTGGATTTCTTTTTCGGAAAAGTCACCCACGCATCCGGCTACTCCGGCAACCAGGCTAAAGCCTATGCTGTAGAAGACATTGTTGTCGGGAGCTTTGCCTTTGAAAACGAAGTCCTCGGCTCTGGCAATTGGTGCTTCACATCCTCCAAATCCGCCGAAATAGACGAGACCATCATCGAGGGAAGCAGAGGCCAGATCCGCTTCGCGACCTTCGGAAAAGGCGAATTCACTTTGATACGAGACGGCGAAGATCCCCAGCTTTTGCAATTTGAGCTTCCAAAGCATATCCAGCAGCCGCTAATCCACAGCATCGTCGACGAGCTTCTCGGAAGGGGGCTTTGCCCAAGTACCGGCATCTCCGGCGCCCGAGCCAACTGGGTATTGGGCAAACTGGTTAAAGAGCGCGTCTTCTAGCCTCGATACCAATATCTTGTTGACTCGCAGCGGCAAAAGTGTTTTTATTTCAGTTTTTCATACATTAAAGCTTTAAATATCTGCAACTGCCGCCTTTATGCATGATCACCCAATAGTTGTTTTCATGGCGCTTTTGATCTTAGGCTATGGATTGTTTTCCAGAAAAGCTGAAAACTCCGTTGTCACAGCTCCGATGGTTTTTGTAGTCATTGGCCTCCTGGTGAGTTTTTTTGACTTAGAACTGCTGCAGGAAGGCCCCAAGGCCAACTTTGTAAAGCCTTTGATGGAGTTCACGCTGCTTTTGGTCCTGTTTATCGACGGCTCCACGATAGATCTAAAAAGCCTGAAACAGGACCGAGCATTGCCTTTCCGGCTTTTGACCTTTGGCCTACCGCTCACCATGATTTTGGGGGCGTATTTGGCTATCGTAATGTTTCCCGAGATCAGGCCGCTCACGCTCATCCTCATGGCTTTTATCCTATCTCCCACGGATGCCGCATTGGGCCAAGCCGTCGTGACAGGTGAGCAGGTGCCGCGCCGAATCCGACAGACGATCAATGTGGAAAGCGGATTGAACGACGGAATAGGCCTTCCTCCTATCCTAGTCTGCATTGCTCTACTATCGGGATCGGCAGGCGAGGGCTTTGACAGCCAGTATTGGCTGGCTTTCGTCGCCAAACAATTTGTCTTTGGCCCGTTGATCGGCGGACTGATCGGATGGCTCGGAGGCAAGCTTGTGGAAATCGCCTTCCGAAAAGGCATGATCACTCCTATCTACCAAATGCTGGCATCGGTTTCCATTGCAGTGCTGGCGTTTTCAGGAGCGGAGCACTTGGGGGGAAATGGCTTCATCGCCGCCTATGTGGCAGGAATGCTTTTGGGTACCCAAAATGAACATGTCCGCGAGCGGATGAAGGAGTTTGGCGAAGCCGGAAGCCAGATCATGATCCTGTTTATTTTCCTTCTGTTCGGAATGTTGCTAATTCCCATTTCCTACCCCCTCTGGAATTGGAAGATGCTTGCTTATGCACTGCTCAGCCTTACGGTGATCCGGATGGTCCCAGCCGCAATCAGCCTCTACAAGTCAGGCCTGAACCAAAAAACCATTTGGTTCATCGGCTGGTTTGGACCTAGGGGAATTGCGTCTGTGCTGTACATGCTGATGGTTATTATCGAATTGGGAACAGTAGGATACGAAGACATGGTCAGCATCATCACGCTCACTGTGTTGTTGAGCATTTTTCTCCATGGAATAACGGCAGTGCCGCTTTCGGGGATTTTCAAAAGAAAGTATTGAATCAAAGTCCTTTAAAAACAATTTCGCCGACGGTTTTTCGCAAAGCTTCTTTCTGTTAACTTATAGTCAACCTTCTAATTGAACCCTATGTGCCGGACGCTTGTGCTTGCTTTTTTACTTGGGATGCTGACATATCCCCAGATTCTCTCCGCCCAAAATCTCAAAAACCGCATCCAACCAGGCAAGATGTATAATGCGGGCGATTCGATTTATACCCCTCGATATGGATTTAGCGGACTGATACCCCAAGGCTGGGTAGGGGTACTTCCCAGGGAAACGGAAGTTTTTCTGCTCAACTCCACGTCTGGCACCTTCGGGGAGATTTTTGTCTTTGGGAGGGAAAAAATAGATCTCAGCCAACTTGCCGAGTCTTGGAAATCTGGTGTGAGCGTATCCGAAACCGTCACGCTAAAAGCCACTGATCCCACCATCGAAGGGGATCTGCTATACTCCCATGCAGAAGCAGTTGGCAACTACCTTCCACCAAAAAACTATCGTGCTTTTGCAGCTACCCGCTGCGGAGAGGCTTGCATTACGGTTTTGGCAATTTCGGAGGAGTCAAATGCAGAAGCCTCCTCACAAGCTGCACTAAAACTTCTCAAAACCGCTGTCTTGTCCACGCCCAGAGAAATAGACCCTTATGAGGGCTTTGACTGGAAAGAATTTCTATCGGGTAAACTCCTGATCGCTTTTGAAGGATTCACAGGCGGAAAGCAACAGACCAAGGTGACGCTTTGCGAGGATGGTAGTTTCCGTGCGCAGATTTCCAAAAAGGGAATGATGAAAGACACCAATCCAGACTACAAAGGAGGCATGAAGGGTTCGTGGGCGGTGGAGGGAAATAATTCCCAAGCCACGCTGACCTTGACTTTCGAGAAAAAAGGCCTCGCTCCCTTCGTGGCAAATCTAAAATTTGTCGACGAAGAACTCTACATCAATGAGGAGCGACACTATGCCAGCCAGACGGAAAAGTGCGATTGAGCAAGCTCACGACTTTTGTCGATTCCGCTGATTTACTTTTCATACGATCTCTCTAGGGATTGAGGAACTTTTGATAGTAGGCCATCTTTTCCTGGTTTCCGGTAGCCTTATGCAGGAGGTAAAGATTCTGATAGATCGATTTGTTGGAGCCATAGTTCAGCGCATCCTCCAGCACAGTGATTGCCTCGCGCTCTTTTCTTTGGGCAAGCAGCGCAGAGCCTAAATTGATGCGGGCCATCAGCGGATCTTCCGGCCCAGCTTGCACCGCATATCTGAAATATTCTTCTGCCTTGGGGTAGTTTTTCTCCCTGGCAAAGTAAATCACCCCCAAGTTGGTGGAGACGACCGCGTCGTTACGGTCTGCCGCAAAGGCCTTCAAAAACTCAGCCTTTGCCGCCAGTGTATCCCGGATCTCCAATAAGGCCCTGCCATACGCCAAGTGGTACTTTGGGTATTTTTCAATGCCTCCATACTGCTCAAAGTCCGGCTCTGCCTCGCGGAAACTTTTGACCGCCGCGGGAAAATCCTTCTTGTTAAAAGCCTCTGTACCAGCAGTCATGGCCATTTGAAATGCGAATTGATTCACATCCACTTGTAGGGAATCTGAAATATTGAATTGGCTTGCCTTATCCAGATCCCCAATCTGGGTGTAGAGGAATACCAATGTTTTTTTCAGTTCAGGCTCCGCCTTCTCCGCCAGAGCTTTCTCAACAGCAAGTAAAGCCTCTGGGTAACGCTGCATCTTCATATAACTCAGTCCGAGATTTTTGTAGGTGGCAAACAGGTCCGGCTTTTCAGCCTCCAGTGCTTTCAGATACATCGATACGGCTTCCGCGTATTCGCCCTTTTCGTAGCTGAGCATTCCCAGCTTAAACCATGCGTAGTAGATTTTGGGGGCAACTTTGATTGACTGACGTAATACCGCCTCTGCCCTTTTCTGATCCCCATATCCCAGCAGCGCCTCGGCAAGTGTACTTAGGTATCTTGGGACGGGATTATTGCTACCCAAAATTGCCAGACTGGCATCGTACTCTTGGACAGCCTCCGCAAAAAAAGCCTTGGCGGACTCTGGAGAAGTCTTTTCCAGTTCCTTCCCTTGCAGCCTCAGCTCCTCCGCATACATCATGTGGGTACGCCAGCTCCTCGGGGCATCGATGACTCCGGATCGGGAGAGCGTCATGTTGCTTTCCCAAACCTTTGATCGATCCCAAGTCTTCCAACTGTACGCAAACAAAATGGGAGCTATAACGAGCAGTGAGAAAACGGCCTTCTTTGGCTCCTCCACGCGTTTCCACAACTGATAGACCCCAACCACAAGCAATACACAAAACGCAAGCGAAGGCACAAACAAAAAGCGTTCGCCAACATTGGATCCGATCGTCAACGACGAGCTCAGATTGGCAAAGATCGAAAAGCAGGCAAAGTAGAAGATCAGCCAAAAGGACCAAACGCTTTTGGTTTTTAGGCCACGATAGGCGGCATAAAACAAACCTGCAAACACCAGCAGGCTAAAAAGCACGAACGGGTCCGTCAATGTTTTGACAGTAACCTGGCTGAAAGAATAATCCCACGACAGCGGATGGGGAAAAAAAAGTAGCTTCAGGTATTCCAGATAGATAAATAGATTGGTGGCCAGTCGCCCGCCTGAATCAGTCCCGTATAGCACACTGTTGAGGTAGGTACTATAGGTGCTCGACGACGGATCGAGTACCATACCTCGGATCAATAGGTATAATAGCGTCGGTACGAAGAGAGAACCGGTTGAAAACAATGCTTGCTTTGGGCTTTTGTTCAGAAAAAACCAAGACACGAATCCGGCGACGGCCAATAGTGGCAAAGCTTCCTCTTTGGACAGCAAGGCCAAAAAGAAAAGAAAACCGGCAAGCACTTCCAATTTGATGTCTTTTTTCTGCTGTCCCTCGATCCAGACGAATAAAGCGCCAAAACCGAATAGTGCCGCAAGCAGCGTGTCCCGGCTCTTGACCGACGCGACTACTTCGGTATGGACAGGGTGTGCCGCAAACAAGGCCAGCGCGAGCAATCCAATCCAAGCCGGGAGCCTACCTAAGACGCAGATCTTCTTCAAAAAAAATCCTACCACCATGAGACAGAGAAAATACAGCAGCACATTAATCAGGTGCCCGTGGCTGGCGTCGAATTCTCCAAAAATGTCGTGCTCCAAGGCAAAGGTCAGGAGTGTAAAGGGCCGGTACGTCCCGGAGTTGACCGGTTCGATGGAGAGGAAATTCATCGAGCCATTCGTAAAAAGTGCCCAAGTCTCGCTTAAGCCTTTCTGGGTCGCCCAGTTGAAATACGAGTAGATCCCGTCATCACCAGAGTAGCCGTAGGGGACGGTCTGGAAATATAGAGCAGCACCAAAAAAAGCAATAACCAGTATCCAAATACCGTTTTTTTCTACCATTCTAAGTTTAAATAATCTGCTCCGCCTAATTTACTAACCAATCTATTAATTCCACTGTAAACAGAAACTTGCACTACGAAAAAAAATCTCCTTTTCCGTCCTTGAAAAATTAGGGAAAGACCAAATCTTCTCACTGCGTTTTTTCTGATTGTGAAACTGAGTTTAAGAAAATTAATTCGGCATCGTATTTAGAAATCCTTTTTTTTCATTTAAGTATAAATATTTTAGATGATTTTTTGCCAAAATGTAGAAACGATACACTCCAGTTGAAAAATATTTTTTAAAAACTGGCTCGATTTTCGAAAGAGGTAATGCAACCTATCAGACTGATTCTTCATCTATAAAACCAAAAGCCCATGTAATAAACCCAGCTTCAAAATTACCGTAAGACCAAAACACCCCAACCGCCAGGCTAACTACCACAAGCTAAACCACAAAACACCATGAACACGCGCTTTATCACTCGCATCTTCGGATCTCTCCTACTAGGCCTTGCCCTATTGGTGGCGATGTTTAAACCTTCACAGGCAGAAGCAAAAAAACAGCCTGCCATAGGCTTTCAAGTTTTCTATGATGAACTTTCGCCCTACGGAGACTGGGTAAAAGATGCCCGATACGGCTACATCTGGCTCCCAGCAGTCCGCGGCGATTTTCATCCCTACGGCACCGAGGGACACTGGGTAATGACCGAATACGGCAATACTTGGGTATCCTATTATGACTGGGGTTGGGCACCATTCCACTACGGACGCTGGTACTTCGACGACTATTTCCAGAGCTGGGCTTGGATCCCCGGCTATGACTGGGGACCTGCTTGGGTCAACTGGCGAAGTGGCGGGGGATACTACGGCTGGGCTCCTCTGGGGCCAGGTGTATCCATCCAAGTGAGTGTAAACATCCCCAGTTTCCACTGGGTATTTATTCCCAACCACCGCATCCATCACCACTACGCGTATCGGTACTACGCTCCCCACAAAACCAAAGTAAAAATATACAACAACACCACTATCATCAACAATACCGTGGTGTATAACAACCACAACTACGTAGGTGGACCTCAGCGAAGAGAAGTGGAAAGAGTCACTAGAAATCCGGTTCAGATCTACAATGTACAAGCTACAAATGCTCCCGGCAGAGCCGCAGTATCCAGAAACTCTGTTACCCTCTACCGGCCCGACGTACAAAATAGTCGGGGTAGAACGAATGACATAAGGCCATCCAGAGTCATCGATGCAGCAGAGGCAAAGACCGCCAGATCCAATCGAGAGCTCAATAGTTCTTCTCCATCCCGAAGTACTTCACCAGCTTCGTCTTCTGGCGGCAGATCTGTACAGAATACGCCGAGCAGAGTAGGTCAAAGTTCAGGCGCCGCAACGAGAAACCCATCTCCTGGCAGATCGGAAAGCCCAAGCGTCAAATCCGGCAGCCAGAAACCGGTGGTAACTCCGATGCCAAACAATACACAAAACCGAAGCACAACCTCGGCTCCTTCTCGTACCCAAAATTCGGGTAGTAGGGAAATGTCTCCATCCCGGTCTACTGAAGTGAAAAAAGAAGCGTCAAGGACTCAGCAAAGCGCACCGCCCCGTGGCACAGTACAACAGTCACGCCCAAGCCAAGCCCCAGCTCGGACGACTTCGCCTCAAGTGAGAAAGTCTGAACCATCAAGGAGCCAGATGTCCCAACCCAGCAGAAGTCAACCGACCAGACCTTCCTCATCTGGCAAATCAACTGCACCGGAACGAAAAAGCTCTTCTTCCTCCAGTCGGACATCAAGCACTGGAAGGTCCTCAAACAATTAAAATCTATAGGTAATCCCAACTAGTAAAGGCTTGGCACATAATGCGCTAAGCCTTTTTTTTATCTGACAGTCAATTACCCCCCGACTTGGGCATTAGATATTATATACAATGCGGCAAGATTCTCGAGTCTTAATAAGCAGCTATTAATCGGTCTTTCTATACCAAGACACGAAGCCATTCAATAAAAAAGTCGCCCCGCATAATGCGGAGCGACCTTGATTTGAAGCAAGTTTTCCAGCAAATTCTGAAAAACATGCCCTTTGATTAGTTAGCGTATCCCGGGTTTTGGGTCAGGGATGGATTGCGCTGAAGCTCCTGCTCAGGAAGTGGGAAGAGCATGGTCGACTCTTTTACGGTAGCTCCAAAGAAATTAACCGCACCGACAGCATCTACAAACTCGATGTCGCCGGAGCCATCCTCTGCTGGCTGAGGGAACTTTCTGGTTCGCATCACGTCAAACCAAATCGGAAACTCAAATACCAGTTCTCTGACTCTTTCTTTCCAGACTTCTTCTACAAATTGATCCACTGAAAGAGAGGAAAGCTGGTTGCGGATCGCCTGGGGATCCTGTTTCCAATATGCTCGTCCCCTGATCTGTGCCAGATAATCTACCGCTTCCTGGGTCACTCCCTCGGACTTGGCGATGGCCTCCGCCGCGATCAGCAACACATCCGCGTAGGTGGAAACCGGAATATCACGGCTCGACTGCGCTGAACCAAAAATCGCCGACTCATCCATCCACATATACGGGGAGGTGTTAAACTCGATGTTTTCGCCGTCGATGACGATAGAAGAATGGAAATACTGCTTTTCCTGTACTCTCAAATCGTTTTCGGCATCGTATGAGTTCAAGAGGTCTGCAGTAGGTCCATAGGCATTGTTGGTAATGGCGTAGGAAACCAAAGGAGCCATACTGACAGGGAAGCTGAGCGCAGGATAGCCATTGTTGGCGATCGCCGCGTCAAACTCATAGTAGTAGATGTATTCGCTCGGGATTTGCTCACTGTCTTTGATCTTGTTGTAGGCGGAGCCATTGGCAGCGAGCTCACCGCCACCGGTGCGGGTATGCTGCACCAGGGAGTAAATCCCTGAGTTGATCACCTCACGGGCAGCCTGTGCAGCTTCTGCATATCGATTAGCATTCACGGCGGCACCGCTCATCGTGAGATTGACCTCAGCTAGGAGCGTCTGGGCCACACCTCTAGTGATTCGACCCGCGTTGCCGACCATCGTCGCCTGCGGAAGACCACCCGAGCTGATCGCAAAATCCAGATCTTCCAAGATCAAGTCATAAACTTGCGCAACCGGAGTACGCTCCAGGAAGAGATTTTCTAAGCTTTCATAGGGCTCAGTCACCAATGGTACATCGCCAAACATCCGCGCAAGGAAGTAGTAATTGTAAGCACGGAAGTATCTCGCCTCAGCCAAATAGCGGTTGGCATCCGCCTCACTAAGACCAGGAGTCGTAGGAATATACTTGATCGCATTGTTGGCACGGGAGATTCCTACATAGATATCCGACCACATCGAGTTGAAATAATCCGACAGGTTCAAACCGTCGAAGACGATGTTCTGTCCTCGCTGCACGTGGAATTCCTGCCCTTTGTAATCGTTGTCCACAAAACCGGAGACATACGCGCCAAACATGATGCGCGATCCGGAGTACACACCGGTCTCATACATCTGCATGGCACCTCTCCTATAAAGCGCGTTGACTGCGTCACGAGCATGCTCCGGTCGCTGGAAGTATTGGTTGGAAGCCACCTCATCTACCGGCTTTTCTTCCAAAAAGCCCTCACAAGAAGCGGTCAACAAGCTCAGTCCAAGAAATAGAAAATTTATCTTTTTCATCTTAAGTTCTTTTTGGGTTAGAATTGAAGGCTTAGTCCAAGGGTGAAGGTTCTTGGTCTCGGATACTGGAAGAAGAAGATATTCTGCCCCCACTGGTTGCCTTCCCAAGAGGATGCCTCAGGATCATATCCTTTAAAATCCTTGGAATGGATTAAAAACGCATTCTGCACGTTTCCATATACCCTGAGATTTTTCAGTCCTTTGCTTTTAGCCATCACGTCGTTGAAGGTATAGCCCAATGAAATCAGGTTGCCTCTGATATAAGATCCGTCAGTCACCCAATGGCTGTCCACCTCAGAGTTTTGTCCAGAGTAGACGCCATTTCTGATCTGCTGCACCATCGTATTTTGGTTTTCCTCGGTCCAAGCATCATACAGCGTGGAGGCCAAGCCACTGGCAAGTCCCGTACGGTCTTCGGTAGAGTGGAAAAACTGCTGGAGAATGTCCACATCCGCTACAAATTGGATATCCAATGTGAAGTCGAAGTTTTTGAAGTACACATTGTTGATGAATGAACCCGTCCACTTTGGCAGTCCGTTGCCGATGATCATACGCTCTGCGCTGCGCTTAGCTTCCCCTGGGATCGCTCCAACCTCGGCAGCAGCTGCCGCCTCGTCAGTGCCCCAAGTTCCCAATCGCTGAAAGCCCCAGAAGGAACTCAGCGGCTCGCCCACTCTCAGGATGGTCTGGCTACCCGACACCCAGTTTGGTCCCGGGAAGATGTCCTCGTTATTTTCCCCAAGTTTTTCGATCTCATTGATGTTGTAGGAAAAGTTCAGATTGGCGTCCCAGTTGAAATTCGCGTTGGAGACAGGGAAGGCTTTCACCAAGACTTCGATACCTCTGTTGGACACGGAGCCGATATTATCCCTTACTGCCGAGAATCCCGAGGAAGAAGGAACCGGTCTATCCAACAGCAAGTCCGTGGTCAACTTATGGTAATAGTCAAAACTGAAGGTCAAGGCTCTATCCAATACCGAAAGGTCAAAACCGATATCAAACTGACGTGTTTTTTCCCACTCCAGATCTGGATTTGGAAGTCGGTTCACATAGCTGATCGGAGCACGAGTGCCATTGATCAGCGTGGTAGCCGTAGAGATGGTACCCAGTGATTGGTAGGTTGGAATCTCCGTGTTACCGGTGATACCAAAGCTGGAGCGGAGCTTCAGCTCGTTGATCGAGTTGCTCATGCCCTGCATGAATGGCTCATTGGAAATCACATAGCCCAAGCCTACAGATGGGAATACCCCATACTTGTTGTTGTCACCAAATCTTGAAGAACCATCCACACGACCGGTGAAAGTCACGAGGTATTTGCTCTTGTAATTATAGTTACCTCTCAGGAAGTAGGAGTTCATGCTCCACTCGTCATAGCCCGAGTTGGGAGTTCCCGGCTGGGAAGCTGCTTGGATTCGGTTGAAAGTGAATGTATCGTCCGAGAAGCCAGTCGCGCTTACATTGAAGAACTCGTCGGTTCTTTTCTGCCAGCTGAGACCCGCCATGGCGTTGATCGAATGGTCACCAAACTCCTTTGTATAGGTCAGGTAGTTTTCCTGTTGCCAGTAGAAGGTTCGGGAATTGCCCAAGTAAGCATAGCCATTTGGAGAGCTGATGTTGATCAGGTCCGTCGGACTGTAGGTCTGCTCGTTATAATCGTTTTTGTCAAAACCAAATTGAGTCCTCAAGTCCAATCCCGGCAGGATGTGGAAGGTGGTGTACAGGTTACCAAACAATTTGGTGCGCTTTCTCAGTCTGTCCTGCGTAGTCAGTACGTGGACTGGGTTGGGGATGGCTTCAAATCCATAAGGATCGGTTACCATTGAGGTGTTGCTCCAGGTGCCATCCGGGAATTTCACCGGGAAAATAGCCGGCATTTCGATCATGGATCGTCTTGGCATTTGGTGACCGCCGCTTTCTTCGAAGACATTTTCCTTGGTGCTGTTTGCCAAAAGGTTCAAGCCGATTGACAGCCATTTTTTTGGATTCGCATCGTAGGCAAACTTCCCGTTCACACGCTCCAGGTAATTGTTGAGCATGATCCCTTCCAGATTGGAATAGTTTAGGAATGCTCCGAAAGAAGATTTTTCGGCTTTGGATTGGAAGGAAAGCTGGTGGTTATTAGAAACAGCCGTTCTGGTCGCTTCCTCTTGCCAGTCTGTATCATACAAGGGATTTCCGTTCGCGTCAAAAAGATTCGGGTCGTTTCTGGTAAACGCCGGAATCGGAGAGCTGCTGTATTTGCTGTGGTTGGCAAATCCTTGCTCCAAAACCTGCATGAATTCTTCGGCGTTGAGGACATCCATTTTCTTGGGCAGCACCCCGATGCTGACATAACCATCATAAGATACGATCTCGCCGGTTGATTTTGCCCCCCTTTTAGTAGACACCATCACTACACCGTTAGCACCTCTTGCACCGTAGATGGCTGTAGAGGAGGCATCCTTCAGCACTTCCATGCTTTCGATGTCATTGGGATTCAAAAACTCGATGTTTTCCATTACCACACCATCCACTACATAAAGTGGCTGGGAAGAGGAGTTGATCGTGCCAAGTCCCCGGATCAAGACTCTAGGACTGGATGAAGGAGAACCCGAATTCAAGAACACGTTCACACCCGCTACCTTTCCTTTCAATCCCTGGAGCGCATTGGCAACAGGAGCCTTGAGTAGCTCTTCTGCACCGACCACACCCACAGAGCCGGTCAAGTCGGACTTCTTTACTGTACCATACCCGACTACCACGACTTCGTCCAGCCCCTGCGTATCGGTCTGCATAGTCAGGTCAAATACGCGGCGCTCGCCGACTTCCATCTCAATCGTTTGCATCCCGATAAAGCTAAAAATCAACACCGACTCAGAGGACGCCACATTCAGCTTAAACTTCCCGTCAACATCGGTCACGGTCCCATTGGATGTACCTTTTTCAATGATGGATACACCGGGCAGTGGCGTATTGGTGTCATCTACTATGGTACCGGTGATGGTTTCCTGCGCGACAAACTCTATGCTCACCGACTCAGGGGAACCACCCTCATCCACTCTCACATGGATGTTTTGGTTGATTTGTTTGAAGTTGAGACCGGTCTGTTTGGAAAAGTCGACCAGTACATCGTACAGACTTCCGGAATTGGAAATCGTCACCAAGGGAAGATCGCGAAGCTGACGGTGGTTGTACACGAAGTTGTAACCTGTCGCTGTTTCGATCTTTGTAAACGCGTCCTGAATGGAGGCGTCTTGCAGCTCTATCTTGACCGGTACTTCATCGATGGCCTTGACCTGGGCATTACCAGAAAAGGCGAAGAGAACACTCATCGAAAAGCACTGAATCACAAAGCTGTAAAGGATAGTTTTGGACATAGCCAATAAGCTTAACAGTATGCTTTTTTTCATAACTTTAAATCATGTTTAGACTATTTGAGAATGGTTTGAACTGAGGTTTTGATTATCCGCCAAGACCTATCAAAACCGAGACTGGCCGGGGTGAGCTTTCACCTTCGGCCTTTTACTTTTCTTTGGTTTGTTGCATGGGCTATTGGGTTAAGAGTTGAATTGGATATATACTTTTTTGCCTTCGATACGATAGTTGAACCGGGAAGAGTAGCTCAGCCCCTTGAGGATATTTTCGAGGCTTTCGTCCACAAACTTGCCCGACACATGCAGGCTCGGCGGAACGCTGTTTTCAAAAACCAGCTCTACTCCAAACCAGGCCTCCAGTTTCTTTCCGGCTTTTGAAAAAGAGGCCTTTTCAAAAATCAGGGTCTTGTTCATCCAGGAAAGGACTTTGTCAGGATCAAAATCGACCCTTTCCCAATCTTGGCTTTCGGGCGATGCCCGAACTCCCTGCCCTGGCACCAAGCGCTGCTCCAGCCCAGCCTGATCACTGTTCACTAAAACCTCCCCTTTGACCAGCGAAATGGAAATATCCTCTCCGGGAAAGGAAAACACATTGAACTCGGTACCCAAGGCCGTGGTGGAAATTGACTGAGTCTTCACGATGAAAGGCCTGGATGGATCGTGCGCGACCTCAAAGTATGCCTCACCCTCCAAAGTGAGCAGACGGAGCGTGTCTGTAAATCCCTTGGTATAGGTGATCTTGCTTCCCGAATTCAAAAACACAATCGAGCCATCCTCCAGGGTAATCGTCGACTTGACGCCAAAAGGCGCCTGAAGCACCTCGGTCTCCGCCACCACTGGCATGGATTCTTCACGCTCGGGAGTGATACTTCTCGCCAGCAAATATCCCAATGCGCCAAGAAGAACGAGGATGGCCGCGGCCTTTCGTCTCCAGGCGTTTTTTGTCTTTTTTTCCGCCGCTAGGTTGTGCTGTTGGATAGCGGACCAGGAGTCCAGAGTGACGATCTTAGTCTCCTTGTCTGCTTGAGCTTCCAAGCTCATTTGCCTGGAAATCTCCAGCCACATCCCCTCCTTGGCGGCGCTCGCAAGCCCTGATTTTTTCTTGGAGAGATGGATCAAAAGCTTCCGCGCCAACTTGATATCGGCGATTTTCTCGGGATGCTCGGCCAAAAAATTCTCCCAATAGGCTCTTCCCTCCTTATCGTTAGCGAGTATCCAGGCCCTAAAGTCCGGGTCCAGGATAAAGTCTTCAACAGAATAGTCGGCCTTGCTCATAGGTGCTGCGTTCTTCTTTAAGAGACCAGCCCGGCAAAAAGTTATCCTTTATTTTTTCACTTTTTTTAAGAAAAAAAATGAAGGCAAGATACATCAGCTAATCAGAAGGAAAAGGAGTACGACATCTACCACCTTTAGCATTTGCTTTTTCAGCCTTTCCAGCGCCTTCCACGCCAGCGTATAAGTCGAGCGGAGATTGATATTCATGATCTGCGAAGTCTCCTCGTAGGAAAAATCCCTGAAAAAAAGGCAATCGATCACAGCCTTTTGTCGTTTGGGAAGCTCATCAATCGCCTCGCTGAGCCTCACTTTGAGATGGGACTGGACTTGGAAATCAATGAGTTTGGACTCGGTACTTTCCACCAGCTCCCCGGTCTCTTCCATGTACTTTTGGTGAAGCGCCTCCGCCTTTTTGGACATCTTCCCCTCTCTGAAAATCCGGTTAGCCAAACACTTGTAGAGATAAAATCTCACGTTTACTGATGTGCTGAGCCGAGCGTGATACCTCCAAAGATCCAAGAAAACGTCTTGGATGGCATCTTTTACTTGGCTTTCGCTACCAGCCAGCGTCATCCCAAAGCCAAAAAGTTCATCTACATACGTCTCATAAAAAAAACGAAGCGCCGACTGATCCCCTCCTTTTAATTGCAGCCAATAGACCGACTCCTCCTCGGCAATTTGGAGATTTGGGTTCATTCTAGTAGTTGGGTTAGTTAATTGGATTGAAGGTAAAAAAAGCAATGCCTGCCTACTTTTCAAAATACATTTCAATCAATTGCCTCTCCAAAATCGAGGCGGCGGCCCCCTTTCTTTGTTTATTGTCTCTCAGCGAACTTCTGTCTCGAATTTATGCAAGACAAAGAATCAATGTTTTTATATAGGCGGCAAAAGCTCTCTGAAAAATCACATAAAACGGCGAATAAATCCAGAATATGCTTCTAAAAGCAAAAGGAGTGAACCTGCCAAACAAAAAAGCACAGACCCTAAGACCTGTGCCTTTATTCTAGCCTTTAGGCTTTATCTGATCGGACTATGATTTTTTCAACAAGGGAATCACCTCCTCGCCGATAAGAGCAATGCTCTCCGATAGCTGCCCATGGCTCAGGCCGGCATTGTCCATTTGGAAGGTAAACCTGTCAATTCCCCCCAAGGACTCGCTGTGGCGAAGGATTTTCTCGGCCACTTCCTCCGGCTCGCCTATGAGGTAGGCCCCGCGTTTGGAGTTTTGTGCTTCGAAGTGCCCGCGGGTCACAGGCGGCCACCCCCGTTCTTTCCCTATCCGCGTAAATGTCTCCGCATAGCCGGGATAATAGGCCTCGACGGCTTCCTCATGGGATCGTCCCACGTAGCCAAGCGAGTGAAGCCCGACTTTGAGCTGGTCTTGGGAAAAGCCCGCCTTATCGCCGGCCTCTCGATAGAGATCCACCAAGGGCCTGAATCGATGCGTTTCCCCTCCGATCACCGCCACCATCAGCGGAAGTCCGAGGGAGCCTGCACGAACAAACGATCCCGGTGTGCCCCCAACTCCCAACCAAATGGGCAATCGCTCCTGCACCGGTCGCGGATAGATGGGCTGATTATTCAGCGCAGGGCGAAATTTACCAGACCAAGTCACGGTCTCTTGCTCGTTGATCTGCAGTAGAAGCCCCAATTTCTCCGCAAAGAGCTTATCATAGTCCTCGAGGCGAAGTCCAAAAAGAGGAAATGCTTCCGTGAACGATCCGCGACCTACCACCAGCTCTGCCCGGCCTTGAGACACCAAATCCAATGTCGAAAACTGCTGATAAACCCTCACCGGGTCAGCTGCGCTCAGTACGGTCACCGCACTGCTCAGGCGGATATTTTGGGTCATTCCGGCAGCAGCGGCGAGGATGACCGAAGTCGCAGAGTCGAGAAATTCCTTACGGTGGTGTTCGCCTATGGAGAACACATCCAGCCCTTTTTCGTCCGCCAACTTGATTCGCTCCAAGAGCTCCTGCATGGCATTCTCAGCCGTTCCCGCGGGATTTCCATCCCGATCCGTGACAAAAGCGGCAAAACTGTCAATTCCGATTTCCATCGATTTTCCTTTCTTTTTGGATAGTTGGTCAGATAACCAACGGACGATGAAATTGATTCAAATCAAAAGTCTTGGATCAAGCGGTAGATGACATCCTCCTGAATACCGCTGTTGCCATCTATCCGGAGCGCCATCAGCAAACCCTGAGAAGTTGGCCAAGGAATAAAGCTGGAGTTAAAATGACCTCCGACCCGCTGGACGAGCCGAAATTCCCTTGTCCCCATATCCATTCGCAGGAGGGGCATGCCATTGTTCATAAATAACAGGTTGCCATCCCAAAGGATCAGACTGCCACCGTGGTTTATCCACTGATCAGATGTACCGAACAGCTCGATTTGGCCACCGATGCTATACCTACTCACTTGTAGAGGATTCTGTGAAGTGAGGAAATATATATGGTCTTGGACAGGAACAACACTAGCTGAAGACCTCAATTCATTTGGCACTTCTACCGAGCTCATACTCCACTGGTTGGTTGCAGGGTCGTACACTCTAAAATTCAGATAGTTCCAAAGTATGACATACAGTTTCCCCTTGAAAAAAAATGAATTGATGACCGAGGTATAATCAAAGGGAAAATCAGCAAGCCTCTCCCATTGGCCAGTATGTGTATCCAATCGAAAAAAATCATGGACGGGCTCCGTCTTGTCAGTCAGATACCTGAATCCCAATCCATAGTACAAATATCTGTCTCCCTGCGCCGACAATACCGGCGATGATCGGTAGGGATTCTCAGTGGGCGGAGCCGACAAAGCCACAGGGCGAGTCGCTCCGAGATCAAGGCGGCGAAAGGCCATATTGTCGGTATCGTCATAGCCTATCATCAGCAGTTTGTCCCCGACGGCGGTGATAAGCTGTTCATTCCTCTTGGGTACATCCACCCCAACCTGAAACTTCTCCCAAGTAGGAAGGATCTCGAGCTTCCTATCCGTGAGCTGCTGCGGAAACCAAGTGTTCACAAAAGATGGAACATACACACCCGCTGGAGTATCAGGAACCAAAAACTCAGCAGCCAGTGGGCTGACTTGATTTTGAAACCATAGCGGATAGCCGTTTGGTGGAGTATAGTTTAACCAAATACCATAGTCGGTTTGATACGGAGGGTAATTAAACTCCAGCATAACCTTGTCACCTACATATACACTGCTAGGGCCCATCTGGGTGATCTTGGGCACGATGGAAGTGATCTCCACCGGGAAGAGGACGCTTTTCCCTCCCGAGGTCAACTTCAGACTCAGCGACTGGCTATCCGCATTGATAATGGGCCGGATGAGCTTTATTCTCATTTTGATTTCCGTGCGGCTGACGCTGTCAATGGAGACTTCATAGTTTTCTCCTCCGTTCACGATCTCCAGTGAGTTGTGTTCCAATTTGGAATTGAAGTAGTCACCCTTCAGGGTGAGCTGGGAGTTTCTGTAAAATTCGGCAGGACTGACTTCCGTAATGATCGGGGCAGGACCGCCCTGGCTGGAAAATACCAGATTTTCCCCGTAAACGATCGTTCCGCCGGACTTTACATAGGGCCTGGCGGTGTATTCGCGACCCGCCACTAGATCATAGGAAATTCGGATCGACGCAAGAGCGCTCCCGGGAGCGCCACTCTCGGACACCTTGTCATATTGCGCATCCCTTCCATAAGCAAGATTCTCAGACAGTGTATATTCCACCCCATACTCCTCTATCGGAGCCGTTCCGGTCTTTCTCACTTCAAACTCCACCGTCACCCCAGTCTCGTCCAGGTCAGCGATCCCCATACTCAACACAAAATGATGGGCACGACCGGAAATAAACTCCTCCTGCTCACAGGACATCAACGCAAAGACTGCGATCAGCAAAATCCAACTTATCCTCTTCATACCCAATCAGAATTTATATCCTAGTTGAAAATCCAGCCCTTGAACTAGGCCATCCTCTTGCCCCTTGACGTTGAAATGCCGCAGACCAAAGACCAAGGCCCGTTGCTTCCTGAAGTACTTCTCTATTCCCAGCCCCAACGTAACACCGGAGAAGCTGTCGTCCATCTCCAGCTCTCGTGTAGAGGTGACAATCGTAGTTCCTTCAAAGACAGCTTGGTAAGCGCCCAATCTATCATAAGATGGTTTGGCGTGGGTATAACCCGCCCCAATGTGCATTCTCAATTTATTTGGACTCAGATCTATATAGTAGCGAAACATCGCGGGGATTTGTAATAGGCTGAAGTCCAGGAAAAAGTCTGAATCGATTCTCGTTTGGCTCCGTGGATATTGGATAAAAACCTGCGAATCAAACTGCGTCCATAACACTCCCGCCATCAATGAAATATTCCGCTTGAAAGTCAAAAAAACTTCCCCATCTATACCGATCGATGGCGAAGAACCTGTGACTTTTCCCTTTTCATTGGAGTCAGGAAGGGCAAATCGCACGATTTGGCTGGTATAGCCTAAATGTGGCGCTATCGCAAAAAGCTTTGTGAAAGTTCGAGGTTTTTTGATGGTTGCCGCAGTCCGGGAAAGATATACCAGTGAAAAATCATTTCTCCGAGTGATATCCAAAAGTGGATCCAACATAGGATTGTCGAACAGCTCGCTTAGCCGCCCCCGAAACGATTCATCTAAAAGTTCCAGTCCCTCAGATGATTCGATATAGTACTTTGGAGATTCCTCGTGCAGTTTCCAAAAAACCAGATTTGGGGAAGAATGCGGTAGCTTTTCCAAAAAAACAAATCTACCAGCCACCCCCTGTGGGATCAGCTTTTTATAAAACATTCGCTCCGACAGTCTAAACTCCGTCACATCTGCCACAGTGAATTTCCTATGCTCGCTTCTTTTCGACTTCGCAAAGTACACCACTGTGTTACCCTCGGAGGGGATGTCTCGGACGAAGCCCTGACTAAGCGCCGAATCAGCCACGACGATATAGTCTTTTTTGGCTGGAACCTGACCAAAGGCGTCTAGTGTAAGGAATAAGATAAAGAGAAGCGGTATCGACAACTTTGAATACCAGAAAAACCTGGGCAGCGAGCGGACTTTCAAGAAGGCTTGGATTAGGGTGAATCGAGCTGCAAATAAACAAAAACCACATTCAAAGTCTGAGATTTTCATTGATCAATTAAAAAATTCATCCAAAATTCTACGATCGGCATTTGCCTCCCATCGATCTGGATATTTGCGTTACTTTTACCCCATGGACCAACAAATTCTCATAGATCTGGTGACCAAAAAGATGCCTTTCGGCAAGTACAAGGGACGGCTACTTTGCGATGTTCCCGAGTATTACCTGGTTTGGATGAAAGGAAAAGGTTTCCCCGAAGGTAAGCTCGGCATGTGGCTTCACACGCTCTACGAGATCAGACTCAACGGGTTGGAGAGCATTCTGACGGAGCTCAAAAAAACCTATAAGAACACCTAACCCTCAGTCCTGCTGCCTTTTAAGTCTTACTTCGCTTCAAGTCTTGTGGAATGAAGCATATCCAGCCTCCAGCCCTCCGGCGTCTTCACGGCAGTAGCACTCTCCAGCCACTCCACTTGCCTAACCACTTGTCCATCTCTGCTGATCGTCGCATAGTTGTGGTAAGCTACCCAGGCCCTGTCCCCAGATACGGTCGTTTTGACAAAATCAAAACGGTTTATCCGAGTCGTGGGATTGGGATTAAGTTTTGCTTTGGCGAAATAATCGAGGATCTTTTGATGGTCCCAGACTTCCCCGTCTTCCAAAAGAATGAAGTCTTCGGTATAAAACTCCCCAATCCGTTCGGAGTCAAAACTGGAAAAAAGAACGTCAAAAGAATCTTGGATCAGCTGCTGTATTTGCTCCTCATCGCTTTTTTGCCGGGCTTGGGCAAAGAGGGATATACCGAAAAGTAGAAACAGAAGGGTTTTCTTAATCATAGTTGGCTATCGGTTTTATTGGGGCTTGATCAATTCTTCGTACAGGATATTCACCGTCTGGCGGATCACGGCGTTGAAGCCATCTTCATAGGCGGGGGCGCAGCCATTGCTGATAACCACGATTCCGAACTTTTCCTTGGGATCAAAAAACATCGCACTGTACAGTCCATAGGCTGATCCCGTATGTCCGACGAGTTCCGTACCGGCGATCAACTTGTCAGTCTTCCAAAGTCCCAACCCATAGTTTTCATCGGATGAAATCGGAGTCTGCATGATCTGGGAGCTCTTTTTGGAAATGATCCTTTCATTTTCGCCTTTCCCGTAGTTCATGTGCATGATCATGTATCTAGCCAAGTCTGGAGCGGAAATCTTCATCCCTCCTGTCGGAGAAAAGATAGGCGTGCTATAGCCAAACTGATAATTTGCGATCTCCTCGACCCTTGGCGCATAGGCCGCCGGAGAAAGCGTAAACTTGGCGGAATCAGGATCATAGGCGTAGATTGACGCAAAGCTGGCAGCGTCCAGTTCGCTGACGTTGTAGCCACCATATAGCTCTAGTGGTGCCAAAATATGGCCCCGTACATATTGGTCAAAGCGCTCCCCGGAATACTTTTCGATGATCGCTCCGGTCATATTGTAAGCTAAGTTGCAATATTGATACCCCTCACCGGGTGCGTAGTCATTGTACGCTTTCTCCCAGTTTGGATTCTTGGACGGGTTGATCGCGTCAAGGGTGAAGTAGCCTTCGGAGTCGTTGATGCTTGAAGTATGCGACAGCAGCATCCGCAGGGTGATGACTTGGTCGGGAAATTTAGGGTTTCTCACCCCAAAGCCCATCAGCTCGCTGACGTCATCATCCAGGCTAAGCACTTTCTTCTCCACCAGCTGCATCACGGAAGTCGCAGAAAAGGACTTGGAGATGGAGGCTATGCGGAAGATATCGGTAGTTTCCAACATTTCCTTCCCCTCCTCTTTCCAGCCGAAAGCTCCTTGATATACCAGATTTCCACCCTTCACCACCGCCACCCCCAATCCCATCACGGGCGTCGTCTCCATCAGGGATTTGATCTTTGACTCAGCAGCATTTTGGCCTTGCGTCGAGGTTTGTATGGAAAAGACCAGAAAGAGGAATATGAAAAGATTCTTTTTCATTTTTAGAAAATAGGTAAAACGCCTAAGGTCGGGAGTCATAAAATCGACTATTTCTTCGACAGGAATACTGTCTTTCCGGTTTCGGCGCTTTCCTTCGCCGCTTGCAGAATCTCCATCACCAAGAGATTGTTTTCTAAGGAGTATGGATCAAATTGACCCAGCTGGGTTTCTCTCCTCACTACCGCCAGCAAGACTGAAAACGGATCGTCATAGGGGCGGGATCGCTCCAGCAATTCCATTTTCTCTTCAGAAAAACCGCTGTACCCCTCCGCCATTCGAACCCTGAGATGGCTCCCGTCATCGGCGAAGATCGCCCCGGTAAGGCCATAAATAGCCAAATCCTTGATGCCTATTGGCCAGTTCCAGGAAGCTTCGATGATGGTTTGGGAATTGGGGTAAGTCAAAATGATCGTGGCCTCATCGTCCACTTTGGGGTTATCGGCTGGATTGAGCTGTTGGGTAACGGCAGTGACTGAGACCGGACGCTGCCCATCCAAAAGCCACGTGCTCAGATTGGCTCCGTAGCAACCGAAATCCATCAATGCCCCTGCGCCGTTTAGCTCAGGATCAGTCAGCCATTCCAGAAACTCCGAACCGACACCGATTTTCTTTGGCCCTCGATGGCCATCCCTGACGACAACTTTCCGAGTTTCGCCGATTTGTCCCGAATGCAGGATTTCATATGCTTTTTCGTTGGAGGCGTACCAAGAAGTTTCATAGTTAGTCAGCAGGTGGATTTCGTGCTGCCGTGCCAATTGAGCCATTTCCTGGGCATGGGCCAGACTGACCGCCAATGGTTTTTCTACCATCACATGGATGCCTCGTGGCGCACAGATTTGGACGATCTCCAGATGGTGGAAGGTGGCTCCAAAACCGGTCACAGCCTCTGGCTTGGTTTTTTCCAACATTTCCTCCAAGCTATCAAAAACGATATCCATAGAAATGCCATGTTGCTTCGCATACCGTTCCGCAAGTTCTCGGTTGGGTTCGGCGATTCCGACAATTTCAACATCCGGTCTTTCATTCGCCTCAAACACCCATCCCACATGTCCGTGATGCAACCCCGCCACACCGATTTTCAGTGGCACGACCTGTGAAAACGCAGAACTCAACAGCCCAAAAATCAGAAACAAAAAAGGAATGGATTTTTTCATGCCGGAATTTAGCCCAGAAAGCTCAAATTCCCGACTTTAAAAGATGGTTTTCGAATTCCGATTTCTGAATTCGTGACTACGGTAAAAATTTCGCACTTGTCCAGGACCACTATTTGAATCAACCTTTCTGCAATCGATCAAATTCCTGCGACCGGACAATCCTTTCCACCCTGACATTCAGCATAAGTCATATCCATTGGTGCGAAGCGAGGATCAGAATTTCGCCTAACCTTGAATGCCTTGTCGATAATCGGTTTCCACTTTTTTGCCAGAATAGCTGATTTTTTCTATCCCAATCCCGATTTCGAATATAAAACCGCTGAGGAAATTAGATATGAAAGGACTTTTTGTTAATTTGAACGACTTTTATTGATCAACCAAACGACCAACCTTATGGCTGGAATATTTTAAGTACCTATCCTGTTCTCTATGGGGAATGATGAAAAAAAAGATTTTGAAAGACTTCGACTGATCCCTGATTTTCACGAAGTACCTGATGCTCAATTGGATTGGCTACTACAAAACTCACATTCCATTGAGCTGCAAAAAGGTGATTTTTTATTCCAACCCAATACCCCGAGTCGTCACCTCCATATTGTTCTCTCAGGAGCACTAGAGCTTTATGTGCTTTATGGAAGCAACAAAAGAACACTCAACCACTTTGACAAAGGAAGCACCCTTGGACAGTTTCCGTTATTAAAAGAAACTGAGTTCACGGCCTACTGCCAAGCTTCTTTGCCGAGCCGGATTTTGTCATTTCCCATATCAGAATTCCAAAATCTTCTGACAATGCATGAGGAGTTGACCGAAGCGTTGGTCAGCTCGAGGACAACCAAGCCGCGAAAGGTGTCATTCCAGACTCTCCAAAATCAAAAACTGATATCCTTGGGAAAACTCACGGCTGGCCTGTCCCATGAACTAAATCATCCCATCAATTCCATCCAGAGGGACAGCGCAGAGCTGAACAGGATTTTCTCCAAAGGAGGAATAGAGAGGCTGCTTATACAGGACTCGGAACTGAACGAGAGAGACCAAAGTCTCCTCAAGGATGCCGTTTCAGGCTGGATGCATCAGATTCCCGACACTACCATATCCTCGGTCGAGATCCAGCAGGTCGAAAAACAATGGTTGAAGAGACTAATTGAGTGGGGCATGAAAAACCCGTCGGACGCAGCTGAGGTATTTACCGACACCAAAGTCGATCCGGAAGAATTGGAAGATTGGCTAAAAAAAATAAAACCAGCACTGGCAGAGACATGGCTGACAGGATTGCAGCAGCTGCTCCAAAGTCAACTGCTGGTGACCAATATCAGTATAGCAGCCGAAAGAATCAAAGAGCTGATCCAGACTGTCAAATCATTTTCCCGAATTGACAGGGAAACTACGCAAAGGGAACTGGATCTCGTTTCCGAAATCCGCGATACTCTTTCTCTTTTGCAGCACAAGATCAAGGCAATCAAGGCCAAGGTGATATTTCCCCAAACTGAAGGTCCCATCCTGATCCATGGATCGGGAGGAGAGCTCAACCAAGTGTGGACCAACTTGATCGCCAATGCCCTCGATGCGATGGAAGCCATTCCAAACCCACAACTTCAAATCCGAATACGTAGGGAAAATTCGCAGGTCTCCGTGAAAATCACGGACAACGGTTCTGGTATCCCCGAAGATATCCTGTTCAAAATCTTCGATCCATTTTTCACCACCAAGGGTCTCGGAAAAGGCACGGGTTTAGGACTTGACTTGGTGCGGCAGATTGTCGAAAAACACGGGGGAGAAATTTCAGTGGAGTCCAAAACTGGAGAAACCACCTTTGATGTAAGGCTTCCACTCGGTTGATCCTACTATTTTTTCTCAAAGCCCATATCGGGAAAATGGAATTGGCTCAAGTCTGGAAGTAAGCACAAGATTTTATTCCAACTTTCCCTATAATTTTTATAGGCTAATTTTTTGAGAATGTCTTTCTTTGCATATATTTGTCACACTAACTATTGGTATGACACAAGAACTATTTGCACGGTACTCTTTTCTACTGGACCGCACAGCCAGAAAAGTAAAGCAATATGCCCAGCAGCAGTTCAAGACGGGGGAATTTGACGTGACGGTAGACCAATGGCTGGTGTTGAAAAACCTGGCTGAAAATGAACTTTTAAGCCAGACCGAACTGGCGAATCTGGTTTTCAAGGACAACCCGACTCTTACCAGAATCATTGATTTGCTCTGCAAAAAAAGTTATGTGGAGCGGATACCTCATCCCCAGGATAGAAGAAGCTTCCAGCTTCACCTCACTGAGGCTGGTTTGACTAAGGTAAATGAGCTTCGTCCAAAAATCCTCGAGATCAGGGAAAAAGCCTGGGAAAATCTAACCGCCAGCGATTTTGAAGAATTCAAACGCATCCTAAACACCATTTACAAAAACCTAGACGGACAAGCGATAGAATAGCTAAAGTATTTAGCATACTAATTATATTTGTACGAACATTTTGGAATCTAAAGGGTTTAAAACTCCCAAAGCCATGAATACAAACACGATCCACACTGACCTTTGCATAATCGGAGCCGGCCCGGTGGGGCTGTTTGCTGTTTTCGAAGCGGGACTCCTGAAGATGCGCTGCCACCTCATTGACGCCCTGCCTCAAGTGGGAGGTCAGCTTTCAGAGATCTATCCCCAAAAGCCCATCTACGACATCCCGGGCTATCCCGAGGTGAAGGCTCAGGACTTGGTGGACAATCTGATGGAGCAAGCCAAGCCCTTCCAGCCTACTTTTACCCTGGGCGAGCGGGTGGATTACCTGAACAGGCAGGCCGATGGAAGTTTCGTCGTCACAACGAGTGACAAGACCCACGTGCACGCCAAGGTGATCATTATTGCTGGCGGCTTGGGATGTTTTGAACCTAGAAAACCTGTACTCACCAACTTGGAGCAGTTTGAAGGCAAAGGGATCAACTACATGGTGAAGAACCCAGAGCATTTCCGCGACAAAAACGTCGTGATCGCGGGCGGCGGAGATTCGGCGCTTGACTGGTCTATATATCTGGCAAAAGTTGCCAAGCGAGTGACTTTGGTCCACCGCAACGAAACCTTCCGAGGCGCGCCAGATTCGGCTGCTAAAGTATTTGACCTAGCAAACAGGGGCAAGATTGACCTGATCCTCTCGGCTAACCTCAAAGAGGTGACAGGCAACGGTAAGCTGGAAAAAGTGATATTAGAAGACAAGTGGAAACAAGATCTCTCCATAGACGCTGATCACCTGATCCCACTCTTCGGACTCAGCCCAAAGCTCGGCCCAATTGCTGACTGGGGCTTGAGCATCGACAAAAACGCCATCGAAGTCGACACCCGCGACTATTCTACCGGCGTGGAACGGATCTATGCGATCGGCGATATCAACACATACCCTGGAAAACTCAAATTGATCCTTTGCGGATTCCACGAAGCGGCGATCATGATGCACTCAGCTTTCAAATACGTGTATCCTGACCAAAAACTTAGCTTCAAATACACGACTGTGAACGGAGTCAACGCCTTCTAACACCTATCTTTGCGCCATGGTAACTTTCACTGTAGAAGATCAAGACGGCAACCGCCAAGAAATCGAGGCTCCCGATGACATGGGATTCAACCTGATGGAAATCCTCAAGGCATCCGAGTACCCGGTACTCGCTACCTGTGGGGGAATGGCACTCTGCGGCACCTGCCACATTGAAGTGTTGGAGGGAAAGGACGGACTAGGCGACGCCACTGATCCCGAATTGGACCAGCTCGAAAACCTGCCCGAGTACTACCCCACTTCCCGGCTTTCCTGCCAAATCCGCATTAGCGACATTTTGGAGGGAGCAGTTATCAGACTAAGAGGAGAAGACGTAGTCTGATTGGGGATTTGAGATTCGACTTTTAGCGTAAAAACCACCCAGAAACGGGTGGTTTTTCCTATTTTAGACTATGAGGATTTTAATGATAGCGATACTTTTCGCATTGCCCGCACTTACCTTTTCCCAAGTCACACCCGAAGAACGCGAAGAAGTCACCAAAATCCACCAGCTGATTGACCAATACTCCAAAGCAAGGGAAACCAGAGACACCGTACTGCTAAAGGAAATTCTCACCGAGGATGTAGACCAATTGGTATCAAGCGGCGAGTGGAGAAATGGAATCCGGGCTGCAATCTCAGGCATGATGCAAAGCAGCGCGGCAAATCCCGGATCAAGGACTCTTGAAATCGAAAAGATCAAATTTTTAACTATTGAAGCCGTATTGGTGGACTGCAGGTATATTATCAAAGGCCCATCTGGCGAACAAAGAAACATGTGGAGTAGCTTCACCGTCGTCTTCGATAAAGATCGCTGGAAAATCTCCGCAATTCGAAATATGAACCCCAATTAAAGCCATTGACTAACAAGGTATTTTACCTAACTTTAATCAACGTGGAATCCAGCTACCACTTCAAAAACGGGGCGTAACCGAAAAACCAAATGAGTAGGATTCAAATCCAGTTGATCAACCAATGCCAAAGTATGTGATTGAGAGAGAGATTCCGGGTGCGGGTAGCCTGTCGCCCGCGGACCTGAAGGGAATTTCACAAACTTCATGTGGAGTTTTGAGCAAAATGGGACCCCAAATCCAATGGCTGCAAAGCTATGTATCCGGGAATAAAATCTATTGCGTCTACATCGCGCCCAACGAACAGATGGTGCGAGACCATGCAGCGCAAGGTGGATTTCCTGCCAATTTGGTATCGGAAGTACATGCAATTATCGATCCCACAACGGCGGAATAAGCGGAATTGCTCTTAAATTCAATGGCTGTCGACAAACAGCCATTTTTTGTTTCCACATCTTTCAACCCAGCCGCCATGAAACAGCAATTTCTCTTGATTTTCATGACTCTGGCGTTTTGCGCCTGCCAGTCCCAGCCCGATTATCCAAATCTACTGTTGGTCAACGGAAAAATCTGGACCGGCGAGTCGGATTCAACTTTTGTAGAAGCGCTCGCAATACGCGGCAGCATCATCCTACAGACAGGAGACAACAAATCCATCCTGGAGCTTGCTGGGCCGGAAACGGAAATAATCGACCTTGAGCGGAGACTGGCCACTGCTGGATTCAACGATGCCCACATTCACTTTTTGAGCGGTTCGATGGGACTGAGTTTGGTCGAGCTTTCAAGCGCCAAAAATTTTGGAGAAATGATCGAAATGACTTTGGAATATATCCAAAGAAATCCCGAAAAGGAATGGATCACCGGGAGAGGCTGGCAATATACCTCCTTCGCCTCAGGCCTTCCTGACCATGAATCCATGAAAGCGCTGGATCTAGACAAGCCTGTATTTATCCGGGCATACGATGGACACAGCGCCTATGCCAACCCAAAAGCGCTGGAAATCGCCGGCATTACTTCCCAAAGCCAATTTTCAGGTTTTGGAGAATTGGTCAAAGACAAAAATGGAAAACCAACAGGTGCATTAAAAGAAAGAGCAATGGACCTAGTGGCTAGCCATGTTCCGGTGCCAAACTTTGAAGATAAACTTGAAGCATTTCGCAAGGGTCTCGACTACGCTGCATCTTTTGGCATTACAAGCGTACAAAACGCCAACGGATCCGAGGAAGACCTGAGGCTGGTTCTCCGGCTTTTTGAAAGAGGAGAGCTGAGCCTGCGATACGCAGCTGCTTTTTCCGTCGGGGAAGATGTGACGGAGGAGCATATCGATCGCTTTATCTACTTGAAGGACAGTCTTGGCGATTCCAACTCTTGGCTCCGTGCTGACGCCGTCAAATTCATGATCGACGGGGTGATCGAAGGACATACCGGAGCCATGCTGGAGCCCTATTCTGATATTCCGGCGGACGACCCCTTGGCCTTGGGCCAGTTGAATTGGGAGCTTGACCGCTACCAATCGCTGGTCAAGCAACTGGACTCTGCAGGATTTCGCCTCTACACCCATTCCATAGGAGACCGAGGTGTAAGGGAAGCCTTAAATGCTTACGAAAAAGCCCAAAGAGAAAACCAAAGTACTGGTCGACGTCACAGAATAGAACACATCGAAATCATCCATCCCGATGACATACCTAGGTTTGCCCAGCTCGGTATTCTCCCCAGCATGGAACCCATCCACGCCGAGCCCGGGACGACAGAGGTTTGGTCAAATGCAGTCGGATCAAATCGCCTTCCCTACTCTTTCGCCTGGAAATCCCTGCTGGATCAAGACGCCGCACTGGTATTCAGTAGCGACTGGCCAGCCTGCATCAGTCTCAATCCCCTGAGAGGAATACATGTGGCGGTCAACCGAAGAAATCCCGACGGATACCCGGAGCGGGGATGGATTCCCGAAGAAAAAATCAGCCTGCCGCAGGCTCTAAAGGCCTATACTTCAATGGGGGCATTTTCCTCTTTCGAAGAAAACAGGAAAGGTATACTAAAAAAAGGGTATTTGGCGGATCTCGTGGTATTCTCACAAGACCTGTTTTCTATAGATCCGATGAAAATCCACGAGACGACTGTCGAGATGACATTTGTGGACGGGGAGAAAGTCTTTCAGAGACGGTAGCAATGAAAAAGGCCGGTTTCCCGGCCCATTTGCTGAAAAGTCAAAGTTTAAACTTTTCAACTGGTGAACAACAACTGCCGTTCCTTTTACTTTTCGTTTTTGTAATAACGATCATGGTATAGATATCTTGCATCGCTCTCAGACTTTACCTCTTTTGACTCGGTATCAATGATCATCACTGGGGGCGTCTGATTCCCTGCTTTCGCCGCCGACCAAGAGGGCACTCCCTCTCCATTTGGGTTCCCTGTCTTCACAAAATTGGTGAAGAAATTCAGGAAAGTCTCGGAAGTTTGGAAGTCGTCTTTCGTCCAAGCATAGTCCTTGACAAGGTGAAGATTCCCCATCGCATATTCAATCTCGGCTGCATGTGGAGCCCCAATAGGCTTTGGCACGGGAGGCGCAGTATCAGCACTTTGTGTACCTCCAGCCAGTCCGGACACACGAGTACGGTCAACCAAATCCGGGCGAATCTTGCTATACAAGTATCGGTAAACCGGCTGTTCACTATGGTTTCTGTGCAAGTCAAACCACTTCCAAGTACTATAGGAAATGAAGCGATCCGAAGCCAGGTTGGTTGCTGCCCACTCCACGTCCTGAGGGGTATCGTGCGGGTACAGAGCCAATACTTCCTCCCATTGCTCGGGATACACTTGCTTGACCTTGGCGATGAAGGCATTCTTGGAGCTGGGCTGCCCCTGCATGAAGGCCGCGCCGGGAATCTCGGCAGAATTCCAGCCCAACAGCAACGGAACCTGAGCCTGCTCCCCGGCAGCAAAAATCTCAGGAAGAGTCTTGGGCAAAAAGTAATGGTCAATCACCACCGGAAATCCAAAGCGCTGGGACTCCTGGTAGATTTCCAATAGGTCCTTCGCAGAGAGCTTTCTTGCGTCAGCTATAGAATTGACACCTGCTTTGGTCAGGAAATCCTCGCCCGTATTCTCGGCCTCAGACAGGGAAACCGGCGCCAAAGTCGGTCTAATACCCGCCCCGCTTTCTCCAATGGCCCCATGAATCAGGTTTTTGGAAAGCGGGGAAGCCATCTGGTAGGAAACGGAAATCGAACCTGCAGATTCCCCTGCGATGGTCACTTGGTTGGGATTGCCTCCAAAAGCCGCGATGTTGTCTTTTACCCACTGCAGAGCCAGCGACTGATCCAGCAAGCCGTAATTTCCCGAAGCCTTGTAAGACGCCTCTGCACTGAGTTCGGGATGGGCAAGGAATCCAAAAACCCCCAAACGGTAATTGACCGTCACGACGACGATGCCTTTCTTTGCCATAGACTCTCCGTTGTATCTCGGCTCAGAAGCGTCCCCCGCTACAAAACCTCCTCCATAGAAATATACCAAAACCGGCAAATCCTTGGAACTACGCTTGGCTGGTGTCCAGACATTGAGCGTAAGGCAGTCTTCCGACACGCCATCTGACCAACTGTTCATGTCCCCAAAGACCAAGCCTTGCACAGGCCTTGGCCCAAAGTCCTTGGTTTCTTTAACACCAGACCATGAAGCTGCCGGGACGGGCGCTTTCCATCGAAGTTCTCCTACGGGAGGCTTCGCAAAAGGAATCCCAAAATAGGTAGAGATCCCGTTGGTCACATCGTAATTCCCTTCGATTGTTCCATTTTCAATCGTTGTCTGCACGGGGAGGGAATTGTCGGATTGCGAAAAGGCCAGGGAAGTTCCGAAAAGGAAAAACACTGCTGCCTTCAAATATTTTTTCATAGGTCTTATTTGGCTTTATTCTATTGTTACGATATGAGACAATAATAATTGCTTCTCCCGAAAAAACCTATTTACTTAGAAGGGAATTCGACAAACTATGCCTTTACCTGACCGCTCGCAATACATCCCCCATCTTGCTTTTGACTCGGTAGTCTTTGGATTTTCCAAAGGCAAACTCAAAATCCTCCTTATGGAATATCATGCGACCGGTTGGCTCGCGCTGCCTGGTGGCTTCGTCAAACCAGACGAGGACCTGGAAACTGCCGTCAAAAGGGGACTTCACGAAAGAACAGGCCTGAAGGAAGTTTATTTGGAGCAGTTTCACACTTTCGGGACGGTGGACCGCTTCCAGCCCGACGTGATGAAGACCATACTCCTAGCCTCTGGCGCTGAAGTTCCGGAAAACTACTGGATGCTGGATCGCTTTTTTTCCGTGGGTTACTATGCCCTTTTGGATCACGAAAAAGTCAGCCTCACTCCGGACATCCTTTCAGACTCGATTACCTGGTATGAAGTGGACAAGCTTCCTTCATTGATCTTTGATCACAATATAATCGTACAAAAAGCGCTACAGACGCTCCGAGAGAATCTCGACCGAAAACTCATCGGGGGCAATCTCCTCCCCGAGCGGTTTACCATGAACGAGCTTCAAGCCGTGTATGAAGCAATCTTGGGAGAAAAGCTCCGTCGCACCAGCTTCCAGCGCAAAATGCTCAGCTTGGAAATTCTCGAACGACACGAAAAGCTTTTCACCGGGAAAAGCCACAAAGCCCCCTACCTCTACAGCTTCAAGCTCTAACCCTTGGCTGCCCAACCCCAAAAAACCATGAAACAAGCGTTCCTTCTCCTTTTTTCGCTGACCGGACTTGTACTATTTTCCTGTCAGGCCCCTCGGAAAACTGACCTGATCACCATCGGCTCCATCCAAGTCGAGGGCGGAACAATCTCCGGCAAGACTGATTCCAGCGGCCAAGTAAAGATTTTTAAAGGAATCCCTTTTGCAGCTCCACCAGTCGGTGACTTGAGATGGAAGGCTCCTCAGCCTGTGCTTCCATGGGAGGGAATAAAGGCATGCATAGACAATCCTCCTGCTCCGATGCAAAATCCACCGGTACCTTTTTTTGCATGGTCAGAAGAATTCCTAATTCCAAAGGCGCCTATTTCGGAAGACTGCCTATACCTCAACATTTGGACTGCTGCGGAAAGAGCCAACGAGAAGCGACCAGTAATGGTATGGATTTATGGTGGAGGATTCAACTCAGGGGGAAATTCCGTCCCACTCTATGATGGCACCGACCTGGCCAAGGAAGGAATCGTAGTGGTCAATTTGAACTATCGAGTGGGAATGTTGGGCTACTTTGCACATCCTGATCTGAGCGCGGAAAGCGGAGATCAAACCTCTGGGAATTATGGGATTTTGGACCAGATCGCAGCCTTGGAATGGGTGAAGAAAAACATTTCCGCGTTTGGCGGAGATCCAGACAATGTCACCATAGCAGGGCAATCGGCTGGCGCATTCAGCGTGAATGCTCTAGTAGTCTCTCCAAAAGCAAAGGGACTTTTTCACAAGGCTATCGCCCAAAGTGGGGGAATGTTTAACCGAGGTTCTGGCTTGGCAGGCGGATTGGAAGGCGCAGAAGCGAGAGGGAAAGAATTATTGGATACCCTGGGCATCCCGTCAATCGCGGAACTGAGAAAGATTCCGGCGGATAGCTTACTCAAGTTTCCAGGAAGATTTGGCTTGGTCGTCGATGGAAAAGTAATCCGTGGCGCCAGACAAAGCTTCGAAGAAGGCACTTTCTCGGATGTCCCGCTTTTGACCGGCTGGAACGCCGATGACAGAGTATCGGGAAATCCACCAATGTCGCCGGAGGAATTTAGGGCCGATGCCAAAAAACGCTATGGAGGAAGAGCCGGAGAATACCTAGAGCTCTTTCCAGCAGACAGTCCGGAAATCCTCGCCCAGACGCAAAACATGATGGGGACGCTCTTCTTTGGAATGCAGAACTATACCTGGGCCAAGATGCAAAGCGAGAAGGGACAAGGAGATGCCTACATGTACTATTTCACCCGAGTGCCTCCGGGCGAGCCCAACTACGGAGCTTTCCACTCGGCTGAGTTCAGCTACGCCCTGCATACCCTTAGGAATTGGAACCGTCCATTTGAACAAGTCGACTACGACCTAGAAAAAACCATGTCAGCCTATTGGGTCAATTTTGTGAAAACAGGAAATCCAAACGGAACCGGACTGCCGGAATGGCCTGTCTTTGACCCTTCCAATCCGATGGTCAACGAACTGGGAGCCGAAGTAAAGCCTCGCGCCTTACCTTTCTGGGCGCAAATGAAGTTCATGGAAAGTCTAAACGACTGAGCTATGTTGGCATTTTGGGGGCTTTTGACGATTGTACTCCTGCTTTTCGTGGTGATCTCCAAAAAGACCTCTCCCGTGATTGCGCTTATCCTCATTCCAATCCTAACAGGAGTTTTGGCCGGAAAAGCCGCAGAACTCCCAAAAATGATCGGAGAAGGTCTCCTGTCCATCGCTCCGACAGGGGTGATGTTTGTCTTTGCCATCTTGTTTTTCGGGATTTTGCTGGATGCGGGCACATTCAAGCCCATCATATCAAGATTGTTGAAAATCGCGGGAAATGACCCAGTGAGGCTGGCCCTTGCTACGGCTGTTTTGGCGATGCTCGTCCACCTTGACGGCTCCGGAGCTGTCACCTTCTTGGTCGTTGTTCCTGCCATGGCTCCCATTTATGACCAGGTAGGCATGAAGCGCATCACACTGGCATGCATCGTAGCTCTATCCGCCGGGACTATGAATATTCTTCCCTGGGGAGGCCCGACCATCCGTGCAGCGTCAGCCTTGAATGTCTCGGTCACCGAGTTGTTCAACCCCATCCTCCTACCTTTTTTCTCAGGCCTTCTCGCAGTATTGGCAATTGCATTCTGGATGGGAAAAAAGGAAAAACAAAGACTTGCCGGAAATCTGATTTCAGAAGGCTTTAAAGATGAAGCGCAAGAAAACCCGCTTCATCGTCCCAGGCTTTTTTGGATCAACATCCTTTTGATTCTAATTGCCATCAGCGCCATCATACTCAACTTTGCTCCTCCCCATGTAGTGTTTATGATCGCTTTTGCGCTCGCTTTGGTTCTGAATTTCCCAAGTGTGGAAGAGCAAAAAAAGCGCGTCGATGCCCATGCAAAGGAAGCCATACTAATGGCGAGCATCCTTTTCGCCGCGGGATGTTTTACGGGAATCCTCAAGGGAAGCGGCATGATGGAAGCAATGGCTGCTACCGTCCGGGATTATCTTCCCGAGCAATTGGGACAACAACTGCCTTTGCTTACGGGACTTTTGGCTATGCCAGCTAGTCTGCTCTTTGATCCTGATTCCTTCTATTTTGGGATTTTGCCCCTGCTTTCTACCACCGCGGAGCACTTCGGCGCAAGCGGTCTGGAAGTTGGACAGGCTGCGATCATGGGACAGATGACTACCGGATTTCCGGTCAGCCCGCTTACCGGCTCAACCTTTTTGCTGATCGGCCTTGCGGGAGTCGATCTGGGGGATCACCAGAAAAAAACCATTCCGCTAGCCCTGTTGGTGACTTTAGTGATCCTGTCCGTTTCAGTGCTTTTGGGGATTATCACAGTTTGACATGAAAGAAAAAATCAGAGTAGGCTGCGGAGCGGGTTTTTCCGGGGACAGAATAGAACCCGCGATGCTTCTTGTGGAAAAGGGAAATCTGGACTATCTGGTATTGGAGTGCTTGGCGGAGCGAACGATCGCTTTGGCTCAAAAGCGAAAAAAACAAGATCCAAAGGCCGGATATGATGTGCTTCTTGAACGCAGAATCGAGAGCTTGCTACCGCTGTTGAAAAGACATCACACCCGACTGATCACCAACATGGGTGCGGCAAATCCATTGGCAGGAGCGGCAAAAATCAAAGAAATCGCCCAAAAGCAAGGCTTGAATGTTAAAATTGCCGTGGTTTTGGGAGACGACATTTTCGGAAAAATCACCGGAAATGAGCTGTCGATGGAAGGCAAGCTCCCTCTCGAATCCTATGGCAAATTGGTCTCGGCAAATGCGTACCTCGGAGCCGAAGCCATCTTGCCCGCTTTACAATCCGGGGCGGACATCGTCCTAACGGGAAGGGTCGCTGACCCCTCTCTTTTCTTGGCACCAATGGTTTTTGAGTTTGGGTGGAATCAGTCCGACTTTGACCTGATGGGAAAAGGAACCGTCATCGGGCATTTGCTCGAATGCGCGGGGCAAATCACCGGTGGCTATTTTGCCGACCCAATATCAAAACCAATTCCCGACATGCATATCCTGGGACATCCCTTGGCAGAAATAAACAAAGACGGATCAGCTGTAATTTCAAAAGTAGCAGGAACAGGCGGCGCAATCACTGTTCAGACCGCCAAGGAGCAGCTTCTCTATGAAGTGATCGACCCTGGAAATTATTACACTCCCGATGTGGTCGCTGATTTCAGTTCGGTAAGGTTTCGGGAACTCGCAAAAAACCAGATCCAAGTACTGGGGGGCACAGGAAAACCGCTACCCGAAACATTGAAAGTCAGCGTGGGATATGAGGCTGGATATATCGGAGAAGGGGAGATTTCGTTCGCTGGAGCACATGCCTTGGAGCGGGCAAAATTGGCGGGTGAAATTGTGGAAAAAAGAATCGCACACCAATTTGAAGAATTTAGGATAGACTACATCGGGCTCGGCTCATTGCACGGCAACGAGCTGTCGAGGAATCACCAAGCCTATGAAATACGACTGCGCGTCGCAGGAAAAGCAAGCAGTCCCGCGCTTGCCCAATTGGTAGGAGAAGAAGTAGAAGCGCTTTATACCAACGGTCCGGCCGGAGGGGGCGGAGCAAGAAAGTACGTCCACGAAGTTCTTGGGGTCGTGTCTATTTTATTGGATCGCAAAGAAATCTCAACCAGTATCAATATCCTCGAGTCATGAAAACTACTCTTTCAACCCTAGCCCACAGCCGTGCTGGAGACAAGGGAAATACACTTATCCTTTCCTTGATACCATTCGATGAGGATGATTTTGATTATTTGGAAAGGGAAATATCCGCTGAAAAAGTAAAAACGCACCTCAAAAGCCAAGTAAAAGGCGAGGTGCTCCGCTATGTTCTTCCTGAGCTAAAAGCCCTTCAATTTGTGTGCTTCGATGCCTTGTCCAGCGGTGTCACAACTTCCTTGGCGATGGACGCGCACGGCAAAAGTCTTAGCTATGCCTTGCTTGAGATGGAAATTGAGAATTTCAACGACGGTCGGAAATAGACTAAATGGCGCCATGAAACCTAAGGGCTATTCGTGGCCTCCACTTTTTCTCAGCCTCTGAATCACTGCGTCCAAAGATCTGTAGTGATGGTAGATTCCTTTCCAGATGTGCCCTTTATTCGCGGTCTTCAGCTCGGGTTGCTGATCTAGGCCTCCTGCATACCAGTCCCCATACTCGTGGTCGATCAGATAGGTATCGGTATAGTCCCAAAGCTGGAGAAACTTCCCATAGTAATCGTTCGGATCGTCGGGATAAAGCTCATGAAAGAGCAGCAGGGAATTCAGCCCCTCTGCCTGAGCCCACCAGTTTTTAGTAGATCGGGTGACTCGATAGCCGTCTTTGAAATAATAGCCCTCATCGTAAAAACCGCCTTTTTCCTTGTCCCAACCCAATTTCAAAGCCTGGTCTACCATCTTCTTGGCCACTTCCAAGGTCCGCTGATCATCTTCCAGTCCAAGTACATGAGAGGCCTCCAACATCAGAAATGCAGTCTCGACATCATGCCCAAAAGACACATGGTCTAGCTGGTGATGCGCTTCAATGACTGCTTCAGTCGAGTCAGAAAAAGTGACCGGCCTCCAATCTGGATACAAAAACAAAGTCAAATGCCCCCGATCTGTCACAATAGTGTCACGGATCAAAACCAGCATCTCCTCTAATCTTTTCCGTAGCAACTCATCTGGCCATACTTGATAGAGCTCAGAAAAAGCCTCCAATAGATGGATGGAAGAATTCTGATCTTTGTACCCCAAGTCAGAGGTGCTCGGGGTATCGGAAGTTCTGGCAATGGGTTTTCCATACCGATCCAAATGCTGGAAGTAACCCTTGTAAACCGGATCATGCGCCCCAGAGTCCAGCCAATAAAATGCTTTTTTCGCTAGATCTAAAGCTTCGGGATTTTCACTTTGCTTGTAGTATGCGGCGAGCGCATAGATCCCAAAAGCATTGCCATAGGCCGTCTTGCTTGAATCCCCTTTTACATTTCCTTTTTTGTCCAAAAGCCAAAAGAAGCCACCATTTTCCGCATCCCAGAATTTGTCTCGGAGAAAATGGAATCCGTGTTCTGCACCTCTGGAATAGAATTTCTCTTCAGGATAGCGCTCGGCTGCCTTTGCGTTGGTCCAGACGTGGCGGGCTTGGGTCACGATCATTTTGTCCTGGTCGCCTGCCGGCTGAAAATCGTAGGAAAAAGTGCTCAGAAAACCTCCATCGATGGTATCCATGGCTTGCGGATACCACTTGTCCAAGACCTCGGAGCGAAGATGCTGCTCGATTTGATCAGCCAGTATTTGTCGCGGGTCGTTATCCTGGCAGGAGAGCAGAGCACAAATGCAAGCAAGCAGGATAGATGAAACGAACTTATTCATAGATGATATATTTATCAAAATTCAGATTCCGCGAACATTGTCGGGCTTTTCCATACGCTCATTCCCTAATTCGGATTCCCAGCGTAAGTTCCAAATCTGCAGGTCGGCCGATCTCAGCCTCTATCTCCTGCTTAATTTCCTTGTAGTCAATTGCGTTTAGTTCTTTTTCAGACAAGATGGTGGCGGAGATTCTCAGGGGGTTTAAATTGATCACTTTGACCTCGCGGAGCAAGCCGTGGGGGATACGCTTCCCTGTTAGATCTTGGATCAGCCGATTCTCCAAGACCATGTTTCTAAAGCTGAACACCAACGGAGCCGTCACCAAAACGAAAAATGCCAAACTGATCAGAAGGCCCTTTTTCGCTATTCGAAATGGACTGAAACCGAGCACCAAAAAAGTCGACGCAGCGGCCATTACTATTCCCGCAAGGTTGGTTGCCAACAGCAAAGCCGCCCCTCCAAACACATTCCATTCTGCCCATCCCAAGCCGATACCGGCCACTGCAAGCGGAGGGACCAAAGCTACTGAAATGGCAACTCCAGCCAAAGTCTTTGCAATCTCCTCCTTGGCGTGCGCGTAAGCGCCGGCGATTCCCGAAACCAAAGCTATTCCCAAATCCAGTAGATTGGGTCGGATCCGAGACAGGATCTCCGAGTTCATCGTCTTCAGTGGCGTGACCCAAGTGATGAATACCGCAAAAAGCAACCCGATGAGAATTCCCCAAAAAAGGGTGATCAGACTGGATTTGACCAAAATTCCGTCTTGGCGCAATGCGCCCATCGCGAGCGAAATAATCGGCCCCATCAGCGGCGCCAAGATCATCGCTCCGATGACAACGGGAGAGGAATCCGCAAAAAGCCCAAAGGTGGCAATTAGCGTGGAAAGCGCCATCAAGACCAGATAGTTTGACGAAGTCTGGGCATTCTGTTTCAAAAGGGTAAACAAATCCTTGAACTCGTCGGTAGTGGCATGGCCGACCCATGGAAGGAAGCTTCTGGTCAGTTCTTCTCGGAGCCTTCCTGTCGGCAATTTCTCCAGGTTGAGTTCCTTCCGTTTTGAAGTCTCTTCTTTGGTCACTTCAAAACCCGTATAAATCTTCGGCTTTTTCTCAGAAATTTTCATGGACAGCTTGGAGGCATTCGCCTCTTTGCCGTCGAGTCCATAGTTAAGTTCCGAATCCATGCCCTCGATATCCATGGCTTCAGCCGACCAATAGCTTACAAACTCCGGAATGCTTCCTCCCTTGATGGGAAAAAAAAGATTTTGCAAGCCAAAGCCAATGATGGAAAACAAGCTCCGAGGTGCAAAGGCGATGACGTGCAAGTATCCGTCACCCAATCCTGAATCCTTGATCAATCGCTTAAACACAAGGTTGGATTCGTTGTGACCCACCACAAGTAATCCCATGGCGGCGATTTCAAGCTTCTTTTCTTCCTCCTTGTTTTTGATCGTTATCCGGTAATTCTGGAGCTTAACTCTGCGAAAAAGGTTCAAGAATCGTAGAAATCGACTCTTGAACGCAGCGAAAAAACGGTAGTCGCCAGGATCATACAAGACATTGAGCGACTTCCCTATGACTAGCGAATTGATACATGTCTTACTATCCACTTCGAGAATGTCCAAAGGGTTAACCTCCTGCACTTCAAAAAAACGTTTGAGTGCCTCTGACTTGGATGAAGCTATCGAAAGTGCCTTTCTGACCTGAACAAGGTCGGGATGGGGTAAAAACCCAAGCATGGGAGACGAAGAATCCGCTTGTTCAATTATTTGAATTGCCTGCTCGTCCGAAACCCAAAACAGAATACGGTCTTTTTCACCAAAATCGTCAAGGGAAAACTCCGAAAATGTCAGCGTCCGTGTAGGAGCGGGATCAGGTTTGTCAACAAAGGAACTAACCTCATCCTTGTCCAATCCCTGGTCGTACACCAATATGTATTCCTGCATAAAAAATCGTTTTTACTGAAAAAAGTCATTGTTCAATTCTCCATCATTTTTTCCAAAATTTCAATTGCCGCCTCTGAAAGGACAGTTCCCGGTCCGAAAACAGCAATAACTCCGGCATCAAACAAAAAGCCATAGTCTTTTTGGGGGATCACCCCTCCTGCGACCACACTGATATCTGGGCGTCCTAGTTCCTTCAATGCCTGAATCAATTGGGGAATCAGTGTCTTGTGGCCGGCGGCCAAAGAAGAGGCCCCGACGATATGGACGTCATTTTCAACAGCCTGCTCGGCTACTTCCTGCGGCGTCTGGAATAGCGGGCCTATATCCACGTCAAAGCCCAAATCCGCAAAACCCGTCGCAATCACTTTTGCTCCCCGGTCGTGTCCATCTTGGCCCATCTTAGCGACCAGAATACGGGGACGACGTCCCTCCAACCCCGCAAAACGATCGGACAATTCCTGTGCTTTTTTGAATGAATCCTGGTTTTTCACTTCCGCCGAATATATACCCGAAATGGTTTGGGTCTGAGCCTTGTGTCTGCCAAAAGCTTTTTCCATAGCCAGGGAGATCTCGCCTAAAGTAGCTCTTTTTCGGGCTGCTTCTATCGCCAAAGCAAGTAAATTACCCTTCTCGGAGAGGGCTGCGTACTCGATTGCGCCAAGTGATTGATCAACCTCTGCCTGGTTGCGAAAACTTCTCAGCGATTGCAATTTGGCAATTTGGGATAGCCTGACCACCTCATTGTCCACGTCCCTCACTTCGATTTGGCTTTCTGTCTCCATCAGATAGCGATTTACGCCGACAATCACATCCCGTCCACTGTCGATTCGGGCTTGCTTTTTTGCCGCAGCTTTCTCGATACGCAACTTGGGCAGACCAGTCTCAATCGCCTTGGCCATTCCGCCCAAGCCTTCCACCTCTTCGATAAGCGTCCAAGCTTTTTGCGCCAATTGATCAGTCAGGTATTCCACATAGTAGGAGCCTCCCCAAGGATCCACAACTTGGTTAACACCCGTTTCTTCTTGCAGTACCAGCTGGGTATTTCGTGCGATCCTGGCCGAAAAATCAGTCGGCAAAGCAATCGCCTCGTCGAGGGAATTGGTGTGCAAGGATTGGGTATGGCCCATCACGGCAGCCAGCGCTTCCACTGCGGTACGCGCCACGTTGTTAAAGGGATCCTGCTCAGTAAGCGACCAGCCCGAGGTCTGGCAGTGGGTACGAAGAGCCAGAGACTTGGGATCCTTGGCTCCAAACTGTTTTACGATCTTTGCCCAAAGCAGCCTCCCCGCTCTCATCTTCGCGATTTCCATAAAATAATTCATCCCAATACCCCAAAAGAAGGAGATTCTAGGAGCGAAGTCATCGATATCCAAGCCCGCCTTTATCCCTGTCTTCAAGTATTCGAGACCATCGGCAAGCGTATAAGCAAGCTCCAGATCCGCCGTCGCTCCAGCCTCCTGCATATGGTAGCCCGATATCGATATGGAGTTGAATTTGGGCATAAATTTCGACGTGAATTCGAAGATATCGCCGATGATCCGCATGCTGGCCTGGGGTGGATAGATATAGGTGTTTCGCACCATAAACTCCTTGAGGATGTCGTTTTGGATCGTACCAGACAACTGCTCCATCCTAACCCGCTGTTCCTCGGCCGCAACGATGTAAAAAGCCAATATCGGAATGACAGCGCCATTCATCGTCATGGAAACGGAGATTTGGTCGAGAGGAATCTGGTTGAATAAGATCTTCATATCCTCTACGGAGTCAATCGCCACACCTGCCTTTCCCACATCACCCTGCACTCTGGGATGGTCCGAGTCATATCCTCTGTGCGTAGCAAGGTCAAAAGCAACAGAGAGCCCCTTTTGCCCTGCCGCCAGGTTTCGCCGATAGAATGCATTTGACTCCTCCGCTGTCGAAAAGCCTGCGTATTGGCGAATCGTCCATGGGCGCTGTAAATACATGGTGCTGTAAGGGCCTCTTAGAAAAGGCGGTATGCCCGCCGCAAACCGAAGTTGGGGAAGACTTTGTATTTCGCTAGGGGAAAAAACCGGCGGCACATCAATCTGTTCGGGCGTTTCCCACACCTCACGCCGATTGCTCTCCCCTTCCGATTTGAATCGGCTTTCCCACTTATTCAGGTCTGGCCTCATAAAGCGTCGTGATTTTGCAGTTCAACCAAATAACTGGCCCGGGTCGGATTCAGCTCAAATGACTTCTCTTCGAAAAACTCGAATTCGAGGTCATTTATAAGGTCACCAGAAGCAGGAAACTTATTTGCCCCGATTTTAGAGACCAGCTTCTCCGCGACGTCCGTCTGGATTTCTGCGCGATAGGCCCTCACTCGGGAATGGATTTCACCGGACTGAAGCGCCGAATGCCAGCCTCCTTTTTCTTCCAAGCGACTAAGTCCATCCCGCACTTCAGAAAGTATTGCATCCACTATTTTCTCAAGGAAAAAAGCGCCAGAAGAGGGATCCTCAACCTTGTCGAGATAGGCCTCCTCCCTCAAAATCGAGGAAACATTTAACGCAATTCTCTTCTCCCAATCCCGCGCATTAGTCTCCAGCAGCGGTTTGGTCCAAAGCAAATTGACCCCTCCCAAAACCGCCGACATTGCCTCGTAGGTCTGGCGGATGAGGTTGGTATTAGCGTCCAGGATGGACTTGGACCACCCGGAAGTCTGCCCTAACATCAGTAGTTCACTTTCTGGCAGTTTTATCGAATAAAGGCGAGCGAGCGAAACGACGGCAGTCCGGAAAGCTTTTAGGCGGGCGATTTCCCCAAAGTGTGAGTCGGCTACTGATACCTCAATCAGCATATTGTTGAACACACGCTCAGGATTCCCGCCGCTTTGGTCAATCAGCTCTATCAATTCACCCAATCCAAAAACCAATGCATCCAGAGGATTGCCTCCTGCTTCCGTGTAACGGGACGTTTTCAGGGTAAAAGACCTGAAATTTGGGAACGGTTCGGTCAGTTCCATCACTTCATGAAAAATCTCGAGCGCAAGGCCATAGGCATCATTTTGCTCAAAAACCAGATCCGATGGCGTCCAAAGCAAAGCTCCTGAGATCTCCTCCCCGGATACCTGCTGAGTCTCTACCCAAGCCAAAAAAGAACTCATTGCTGCAATAGGATTGCCGGTGGGCTTGACTAGCATCGGAATATATTCGGGTCTCACTCCATCCAGCGTCCGGGCTAGATCCTCAAATCCCGAAAGATGTAGGATCAACCCTTCCGCCCCGTTTTCGAGCTTATTCAAAACCGACTTTGAAGTATCTCCTGGCAAAACGCTCACAATATTGTTCCAAGTTCTGGGAGAAAGCCCGGGCATACTCGCCTCTTGATGGAAACGATGCTGCACAGGAACCTTTCCGTCCAAGTCTTCCAATGTGTAAAAAGGCTGAAGCTCGATGCGCCTCCAAAGTAAGGACTTGAGAACCTGGTCAAAATCCTTTCCCCTCAATTCCAAAAGCGCTTGCTTAGTCCAGGCGTCCTTGCTCGAAGGGTGAAATTCACTAAAAAGATTTTTGGCCATAGTGGGTTGCGGGGTAAATCGCAAAGGGTTAATTCAAAAATAAGAAATGGGGAGAGAATTGTCCCGGAAATCCTCGTGAATTCCGAAGGAGGTCGACAACTATAATCAACTGACCCTCAGCAGCAAGTCAAAAAGTGGGTGATTTTCTTTTTCTAAAGAAGAAAATTCCACCCAAAACTAAGCCCATTTGAATTGAAGATTGGAATAAAATTGGTGACAGAATTTTATTCTGAGACAAGCGAAAATTCTCGAATTATTGACTTTTTCAAGCCTTTACCAATTTTTTATTTAAGTTAATTTTCCACAAATTTGACCCCCCTGCTTTCGCCCGGGGACTACAAGAATACAAGCAAATCTTTTCTAAATGAGTTTGGAAGCTAGCGCCGTATGGAATGAGTGTCTGCGTGTTATAGAACAACACGTCAACGAGCAGAGCTTTTCAACTTGGTTTAAACCTATCAATCCCGTCAAACTCGAGGGCTCCAGTCTGACGATTCAAGTACCCAGTCAGTTTTTTTACGAATGGCTGGAAGACAATTATGTGCAAGTCCTCAAGCTGGCGATCAAACATACCCTGGGGCCGAGTGGTCGCTTGGAGTATGCGGTCGTGGTGGACAAGGGCAACTCATCCAATCAGCCAATCGCCGTCTCCTATCCACAGGGCAATTCGACCGCCAAGAAATCGGCACCCGTACAAGAGGTGAGGACGCCTTTTGAGATGCAGTCGTTGGATGCGGACATGCTCACCAAAAGCAACCTGAACCAGAATTATACCTTTAGCACCTATATCGAAGGGGACTGTAACCGCCTCGCGCGATCCGCTGGATTTGCCGTCGCCACCAAGCCAGGCATCACTTCCTTCAATCCACTCATGGTCTACGGCGGAGTTGGTCTGGGAAAAACCCACTTGGTGCAAGCTATTGGCAACGAGATCAAAAATGGGCCAGAGGACAAGTTTGTGCTTTACGTTTCTTCCGAAAAATTCGTGAATCAGTTCATGGACTCCATCAAGGATGGCAATGTGAAGAGCTTCACCAACTTTTATATGCAGGTGGATGTGCTGATCATAGATGATATCCAGTTTTTAGCGGGAAAAGACCGGACACAGGAGATGTTTTTTCACATTTTCAACCACCTCCACCAAAACAAGAAGCAGATCATCATGACCTCCGATTGTCCTCCCAGGGATCTGAAAGGACTGGAAGAGCGACTGCTTTCCCGCTTCAAATGGGGTCTGACAGCGGATTTGCAGATGCCCGACTTCGAAACCAGGGTAGCCATCATCCGCAGAAAGATGCAGTCCGAGGGAATCATGATCCCTGACGACGTGGTGGAATACCTGGCCTACTCAGTGGACACCAACGTCCGAGAACTGGAAGGCATCTTGATCTCGCTGATCGCACACGCCTCTTTGAACCGCGTCGAGATCAGCCTAGAGCTGGCGAAAACCGTCATCAAAAATTTCATCAAAGACATTGAAACGGAAGTCGGGATCGAGTTCATCCAAAAATCCGTCTCTGAATACTACGGTATACACACGGACGAACTGAAAGCAAAAACCCGCAAGAAGGAAATCGTAATTGCGCGGCAGGTAGCCATGTACTTTTCCAAAGAATTCACCAACCACTCCCTCAAATCCATCGGCTATCACTTCGGCGGCAGAGATCACAGTACGGTCATCCACGCCGTGCAGACGGTCAATGACATGATCGAAACCGACTCCAGCTTCAGAAACTCAGTCAATGAGCTGAAGAAAAAATTCAAGATGCGTTCGTATTAATTTTGCTCTTGTCTACCAGCGAACAAGATCACCCACCTCTTCTTTGGTAAACTCCAGCTCTGTGTACCCCATTACATAAGGACCAATCTCATAAGGCACATAGATTATCCAGAATTTCCCATCCTTGAACCCTTTGGCGTTGGCCAGAAAAAAACCAGTCTCGGGCAAGAAAAATCGTCCATCCTCCTCTAGACTGACCCCCTCGGCCACCTCGTGGTACTCCCGAAATTTCTTCTCCGCCAAGGACGTCAGGGCTATCTCATCCAAGACAAGGCTGTCATCACTGAGCGTATCCCCACTTTTGGGGTCGAAGTGCAAAAAAGACACGAAGCTATTGGGGTGGGCTCCGCCCAGAAAGCTAAACTGGCTGAAATATACACTGAGCGTGCTATCAGAGCGGTAAACCACCTCGCCCTCCGCCTCGATCTCCCAAGCTCCCGGAGAGTCAGGGAACTCCTTCTTGAACGATTGGAACGACTCGAAATAATCCTCGATCAGTGTATCCAGCGGGGCCACCTCCTCCCCTACGCCAACCATCAAGACCAGCTGTTCGGAGATTGCGGCATTGACCTTGTCAGCAACAGCCGAACCTGAAGCTACTGGCCACACTAGCCGGAGTTTCGCGCAGCTTTCCCCGACGCATGATTCCCGGTTCAGAGAATCAGCTTTGAAAACAAGCTCACTGCTCTCACTGACAAGTTTCGTTTTGGATTCTTGAGCGCAAGAAACAGAGGTCAATAGAAAGAAAAAAAGAAGGTATCTCATTGTGGTCGTTCGGTGGAAAGAAAGAGAGAGACCAATTTCTTGGCCAAAGTTCCCGGATTGAGGATTCCTGTACGAACATTTTCCATTTCGTGATCCATGGTCTGTTTTACTTTGGAATCCCGCAGGAAAGCCTGTCCCAAGAGATAGTGGATCTGCTCGTCCAGCCAATTGATACGCTGGCGTGCCCGGTTGGATTCCCAAAATCCGCTTTCCTTCATTTGATATTCATATCGAAGTACCTCGCGCCATGTCTCCTCGAGGCCCAGGCCAGACAGGGAAGATGCCAAGGAAACCTTCGGAGACCAGTCCTTGGGAGAGGATGGAAAAAGGTGAAGCGCGTTTTGGTAGCTGGCCTTTGCTTTTTTGGCGGAAGGTAGATTTTCCCCATCAGCCTTGTGGATGACCAAGGCATCAGCCATCTCCATAATACCCTTTTTGATGCCTTGAAGCTCGTCGCCTGCCCCAGCAAGCATCAGCAAAAGGAAATAGTCGACCATATTCTTGACGGCAGTTTCACTCTGTCCGACACCTACCGTCTCCACCAAGATCACATCGAATCCGGCAGCCTCGCAGAGCAACATTGCCTCGCTGGTTTTGCCGCTCACTCCGCCGAGTGTGCCCCCGGAAGCGCTAGGCCTAATAAATGCCCGCTTGTCAGAAGCAAGACTTTCCATTCGGGTCTTGTCACCCAAGATGCTCCCTTTAGTCAATTGGCTGCTGGGATCGATGGCTAATACGGCTACCTTTTTCTCTTTTTCAAGCAGCATTTTTCCAAATGCTTCGATGAAAGTACTTTTCCCAACCCCAGGTACTCCTGTGATCCCGATTCGTATAGCACGTCCCGTGTGAGACATCAGCGATTGGATGAGCTCAGCGGCCAGCTCCTGGTCGGAGTCCAGCGCACTTTCCACCAAGGTAATCGCCTGGCCAAGAACCACCCGACTGCCGGAAAGAATGCCATCTCGAAATGCCGCCAGATCAAGCCGCTTTTTCATGGCTTTACAAGGGTAAAGCGACCTTCTCCCATCGGAGTTTTTTCAAACTTAGCCAGCAAAAACGGCTCAAGATCAGGAGAGAAAAAGGGTTCAGCAGGCGCCAGTTGCACCTTTTCCTCCAGTTCTGCGGAAAAGAAAAAAACCAATGTCCGTCCGTACTTCGTGTGGGGCTTTGTCTCAGCATATTCCCTCATGTATTCCGGCGAGTTGTCATGCAAAGATCGAATCGCATAGACTCGCAACACCGGCCCGGTGTTGTTTTCGTTTCGATAAAAACCCAGCTCCTCAAAGTCCTTCACAAATCGCTCCATTCCGGGGTTTGAAAAGCTAGAACGGACGATATGCACCAGCAGAACCAAGACCAGGGTACCGATCAGATAGAAAATGAGTTTGTTCCTTTTCAAAAACTTTGGAGGGTTTATGCGCTTTAGGCCTTAATTTAGCCCAAAATTCTGACAATGAATTTCGAGTACGTCAAAGCACTTCATATCATCTTCGTAGTCACCTGGTTTGCAGGACTTTTTTACATCGTCAGACTTTTCATCTACCAAACCGAAGCGCTTCAAAAGCCGGAACTGGAGCGGGCCATCCTCAAACCCCAACTGGATCTGATGGCGAGCCGACTTTGGAACATCATCACCTGGCCGTCGGCTATTCTGACACTAATATTCGGAACATGGGTTCTCAGCTACCGTTGGGGATATATGGAGTTGGGTTTTATGCATGCCAAGCTAGGCTTCGTATTTCTGCTCTATTGCTACCATGGTTTTTGCCATGTGCTCTACAAGGAACTCCAATCCGGAAAAGCCCGATGGACCTCAACCCAGCTGCGGATTTGGAACGAAGCCTCGACTCTTTTGCTATTCGCGATCGTATTTCTGATCGTGCTCAAAAATACGCTGAGCATGGTATGGGGACTGGTCGGACTGATCGGGCTGGCATTCCTTCTCATGCTGGGCATCAGGATGTACAAAAAATATAGAATCAAAAAAGGACAATGAAAACAAGTAGTATCGTACTGGGGTTGGCACTTCTGATCAGCGTCTCCTGCCAGGATAAGTCCGAAAACAAAAGCACATCTCAAGAGCTACCCATTCTCGGAGAGCGGTATGTGGACGAAAACAAGGACACAGTGTACCATAGGATTGCGGATTTTGCCTTTGTAAACCAGCTGGGTGACTCGGTGAAAAACGGGGATGTGGCTGGAAAAATATATGTTGCGGATTTCTTTTTCACTTCCTGCCCGACCATTTGTCCCATCATGAAAAAGGAGATGCTCCGCGTCCATGAGAACTTCAAAGACAATCCCGATTTCAAAATCCTGAGCCATTCCATAGATCCTACGCACGACACGCCTGCTGTATTGAAAGACTATGCCGAAAAACTGGGAGTCGAAGATGCCTCGACCTGGAATTTTCTTACAGGAGATCAGGAAAAAATCTTTGAAATCGGCCAGACTAGCTACCTAACTACCGCCATGGCGGACCAACTGGAGCCGGGCGGCTTTCTCCATAGTGGAGCCTTTCTGCTGGTGGATGGACAGGGTAGAATACGTGGAGTTTACGATGGGACCAAATCGGACCAAGTGGACAGACTCCTTTCAGACATTCCCAAACTTCTGGAAAAATGAGAATTCAGCTCTTTGTGGTCGCTGCCTTGTTCGCCGTTTCCTGTGCACCAAAGGCAAGCAGTGAAGAGAACGCTCTGGCTCAGATCTCGAATCCCGAGGTCATGAAGTATGCTGTATCCGGTAAGACACTCTATGAAAACCATTGTGGAAACTGCCATCAGTTTGACGGAAGAGGCTTGGCTAAACTGATCCCTCCGCTGCGGGATGCTGACTATTTCAAGGCCGATGTCCATCGCACGGTCTGGATCATCCGTCATGGACAAGCAGGGGAAATCACCGTCAATGGAGAAAAATTTGACCAGCCTATGCCGCCAAACCCGGACTTGAAACCGCTGGATATCGCTCAGATCACCACGTATCTCTACAATATCTGGGGTATGAACGAGGGCGTCATCACGGGAAAAGACGTAGAAACCTACCTCAAGACCAAGCCGGAAAACTATTAGTCACCTAAAAGGGAATCGGCCTTTGCAAGGACATCTTTGATGTTCTTGTTCACCTCACCGACCAAAATCATCTGCTGATCTAGATACAGCTTGATCTCCTCTGGGGACTTCCCTTCCTCTTCGATCTCATATTGTCTCATCCAAACAAACATGCCCTCGTAGGCTTGGTCCAACTCGGTGGCGAGGAGCTCGTACTGCCTGATCTGATCGGTGTTCGTCGAATCCTCCGCGGCCAGTTCTGCAGCCTTCTGGATGGCCTTTTTCTCAAATGACTTGATTTGCCCCAATTTAGGCATTACTTCATCGTGGAGAGCCATGACTTCAGCCCTTTTCTCCTGATTCAAATCCGCTTGGCTTGGCCCGCAAGCTTGGATAAAAATCAACAAATTAAAGATCAAACTAATACGAAGAATTTTCATCAAATTGGATCGTTGAGCCATAAAGATACAATTTTATCTCGATTAAATTAAAAATCTAATTCATATATTTTTTACTCAAAAAAATGGTTTTTGATGCTAATTTTGAACGCTAACCCCTACGAAATGAAACGATTCTGCTTTGCCGACGGAAAAATCATCCCAACCGAAACCGCCACCATTCACCCAATGGACCTAGGTCTGATCAGAGGGTTTGGCATCTTTGACTTTTTGCGGACTACGGGCTATTCGCCACTTTTTCTCGAGCATTATCTGGATAGATTTATTGCCTCCGCCGAAAAAACCCACCTCCCCCTTACCTATAGCCGTGAACAGCTGAGGGCGATCATTTCTGAGCTGATCGAAAAAAACGATCTCTTGAATGGGGGAATCCGCATGCTTTTGACCGGCGGGCTTTCCGAAAACCACTTCTCCCCCGCCGAGGGAAAACTTTTCATTTTTGCCGAAGCTCTATCCATGCCTGCGGAAGAAAAATACCAAAATGGCGTAAAACTCCTGACGCTGGAGTATGTGAGGCCAATTGCCGACATCAAGACTACCAACTACACCCTTCCTGTCTGGCACAGTGTCAATTGGAAAAGATTGGGCGCCGAAGATGTCCTCTACCACTGGAACGGAGTAGTGAGCGAAAGCTCCCGCAGCAATTTTTTCATCGTAAAAAACGGTGTCCTCCACACGCCGGACCAGCACATTCTTATGGGAATCACCCGAAAACAAATCCTCAAAATCGCGGGCAATGTGGTCATCCGCCCGATTACATTGGAGGAGATCTGGGATGCAGATGAAGCGTTTATCTCGAGCACCACCAAGATTTTGCTTCCTGTCACCCAGCTGGACGACCGCAAAATAGGCAATGGCAAGCCCGGGCCAATCACAATGGGTATACTGGAAAAATTCAAGGTATTGGAAACACAAGCGGCCATCTAATCAAAAAAGCTCCGGCGGGAGCTTTTTTCTTCTATTCCGTAACCAGCTTGGCATCCTTTAGAATGTACATGAGCTTCTCGGGGTCTTTGGCGTTCAAAGTCAGCTTGCCACGTACTTTCACTCTTTTGGAAGTGTACTTGATCGGGTTGGTCAGCATCACTTCCATGACGGTCTCCGGACCACCGGATCCACAAAAAAAACACTCCGCCAAGGGTAGGCTCGAAAGGATGATATGCTCAGGCTTGAACATACCCTCAAACGGAATGATGTATCCATCAGCCTCTACCTCTTTGCCCTCAAGCTTTTTGATATTGTCCGAAAAAACGGGAACATAGAGCTCTCCAAATTGGTCCTCGCTGATCTTGTAGGATACTTCAGAGAGGCTCTTCCACACGCCTTGCGCCTTGGCAGATGTGGCATAGAGACTGACCATCAATCCAAAAACCAGAATTACACCCCACTTTTTCATTTCATTTCCAATTTTGCGTGCTAGTTACGCCTTTGTCAGTTGCTTTGCAATACTTGTTTGATAAGCTGACCAGGCGGGAATAAGCGATGCAGCGACTCCTACACCCAACGCGTAAACAATGATCCAAAGTTCTTTACGAAGAAAAATCCACGGCTGGATAGCTGCCACCACGTTTTGTTCGCTCTGACTCACCAACAGCCACAGGAACGTATGACCCAAGCCGATCCCCAATACCGCTCCCAAAAATGTCAGCATCAAACCTTCCAAAAAGACTAGGATCAGAAGCTGGGTTTTGGAAGCGCCCAAAGCCCTCAAAATCGCCAAATCATACTTTCTCTCTTTTAGGGAATTATAAAGAGCAATGAAAATCCCCAGTCCCGCGACCACAATCAATACAACCGCCAAGCCCTGAAGCAAGCTGATCCCGACTCCCAAAAGCTCAAACAATCGGGACATTTCGAAAGAAGGTGATGCCGCCTGCATGGATGTGCCCGAGTTGATCATCCTGGGCAACTGGATTGCGGCCATGGGATTTCTGTATTGAACAAGCAGAGCAGTGACTTCTCTCTCTGCCTCCGTAGACGGAAACCCACTTTTGGCAACGGGATGATGGAACCTATCCCCATGCGCTTCCTCTTGGGCCGCGGCGACATTTTCCTCCTGATGACTTTCGCCAATAGCCAAAGAATCCGGCAGAGATGTTTCCTCCTCCTCAGTCTCAGACACGTCATCATGGGAATACCACACTGACTCTATACTGGTCATGACCAGTCTATCCACTACATTGCCCTGAGGAACGAGGATTCCAGAAACGACAAAATCATGCTGGTCATGCTCATGACTGCCCACGCCGATCCCATGGCTCGAAGCAAATCCATCACCGACGCGCAAGCCTGTTTTGGCGGCGATTTCCGCGCCCAACACCACTTCAAATGGGAGATCCCAAACTTTTCCCTCGTAAAATTCCACACCGTAGAGCGCCAGATAATCATGGTTTGTCCCAACTATCCGAAAACCCTGGTAGTTGTCGCCCAGCGCCAAGGGTATGATTTTTTTCACCAAGCGATTTCTGGAAAGTCTCGCTGCCTCATCCAGCTTGATATTGCCGGTGGGAAAGTCGATGTGATAGACCGAGGAAAGGATCAGCTGAAGCGGGCTTCCCTTTGCCCCGACCACCAGATCGATGCCTTCTGCATCCTGATTCATCTTCTTCTCAAACTGATCTTGGATCAGCAGCAACACGGTAATGATCGCCAGGCCCAAAGCCAAGAGAAAAACATTTAGCCCGGTGGAAAGCGGCCGGAACACCAAATATTTCCAACTGATTCTAAACAGATTCATGGTCTTTTGACTTCGATGAAGTTGGAAATTTGATTTTTCACACGCTGGTCGTGTGTCACAATGACCAAGGCCGCGCCTATCTTCGCAGCTTGTGTTTTCAGCAGGCGAATGACCTTCTCGGCATTTTCGTCGTCCAGGCTAGAGGTAGGTTCGTCGGCGAGGATCAGCTTGGGACTATTGGCCAAGGCTCTTGCTATGGAAACTCGTTGGGCTTCCCCCTCGCTCAGTGTCAAAACAGAGGCTTTGGCCTTTTCGGCGATATCCAATTCAGCCAAAAGACGGGGAATTTCCTGCCCCTTCTTCTTTCCGAAAAAATGGGCCAACTCCAGATTCTGTCGGACATCGAGCGCCGCTATCAGATGGGGCTTTTGAAAAACTATCCCGATATTTCGCCCCCGAAACAAATCCATAGCCTGTTCAGAGAGCGCCGACAACTTCGTTCCATTTACAACGACTTCCCCACGCAAGGGAGTCAGAAGGCCCGACAAGAGATTAAGTAGGGTGGTCTTTCCGCTTCCCGATTTCCCCAAGACAAGCAGCGACTGTCCCGCCTGGACCTTGATCTCCGGAAAAGAAATTACGGCTTGCCCGGGATGGGCGTATTGCAAAGCGCTTGTTTCGAGCATACGCTATTTTACCGGAATGGTGACAAAGAAGGTCGTTCCTTTGTCCAATTCGCTTTCAAAAGTAATGTCTCCATTGAGAACGTCAAGGCATTTTCTGACAATGGAGAGTCCCAATCCCGAACCTTCGACAATGCCTACATTCTTTGCCCGGAAAAACCGGTCGAAAAGCTTGCCTTGTTCGGATTTGGGAACCCCTATGCCTTCGTCGACAACCTGGGCGAGGAGCTTATTATCCTCAAAACTCAGCTTAAAATCGATTTCTCTTCCGTCTTTGGAATACTTGACGGCATTGGAAAGCAGATTTTCGAATACCTGATACATCAGCTCAGGATCAGAAGTAATTGTTTTGGGCAATTCCCCTATTTCGGCGTTGATGATCACTCCATTTTCGATTCCGGCTCTTACCGTATCCAGCAGCTCTTTGACAAAGGCTCCGGTGAAGATCTTCTTGGGTCGGAATTCCAGCTTGTTTTCGTCCGCCTTTCCAAAGAAAAGTACACTGGTCAGCAGATTGTTGAGGGCTCGAACAGAATGCTCGATTTTAAAGGCATGCTTGGTGATCTTCTGCTTCATAGGATGCTCCCGCTCGGCGTAGATCTGTAGCAGCTGGGCAGAGCTTAGGATTGAAGTAAGTGGTGTCTTGAATCCGTGGGAAACGTTGAGCACGATGCGCGATTTCAATTCATTGATCTCGCGTTCTTTCTCGAGAGCCTTGGTGAGTTCTTTGTTGGCTTCGTAGAGTTCGGCGGTACGCTGTTTTACTTTTTCCTCCAGTTCGTTGTTGAGTTTCTGGAGTTCCTTTTCCTTCCGGTCCTTGAAGATCGCCAACTCAATGACCATGTTCAGTTCGCGGATATTGAAGGGCTTGATGACGTATGCACTCGGATTGGTGCCGACGACCTTGTTCAGCGTTTCTGCATCGGAGCTTGCACTGAGGTACACGACCGGGATGTCATACTTTTCGTTGATTATCTCCGTGGTCTTGATTCCGTCCAGTTCACCCGCCAGATTGATGTCCATCATGACGATGTCCACGAAGTTTTCCTCCAGCAGATCGAGGGCTTTTTCTCCGGTATCTGCTATGCCTACAATCTGGTGGGCGTTTTTTTCCAGGGCTCGTTGCAGCAAAAGCGCAGAAACGGAATCATCCTCGACTATTAGGATTTTGAGAGTAAACATGAGCTAGGTCGAAGAAATGGGTGACGACATTTGTGCCTGAAATTACAAAAATTACCTTTCGAACAATGGGATTTCGACTAAGACTCTTGTGCCTTCGCTTTTGGCGCTCCACACCTGGATCTTCCCTCCCATGAGATCGACCAGGTTGCGGGTGATGCTGAGCCCAAGCCCGGTTCCCTCAAAAAGCCGATTATTCCCCTTGCTTTCCTGCTCGAAGGGGTCAAACATCCGCTTTTGAAATTCTTCCGAAATCCCGATGCCTGAATCAGCCACTTCCAATAATATTGAACCGTCCACCCGTTGGCAAGCCACAGAAATGACCCCTTTCTCTGTGTATTTGATGGAGTTACCCAGCAGGTTGTTTAGAATCATTTCCAGAAATCTCCGGTCAATATTGGCCTGGCCAGCAGTCCCGAGAAACTTAAAATCCAGCTCCAGCATCTTTCTTGCAGCGGCGGCTTTGTGGGGCAAGATGATGGTTTCCAAAAATTCCCTGACATCGGTTTGTGTATAAACCACGGGCATTTTGTTGGCCTCTATTTTCGCGATATCGAGGAGAGAGTTGATGGTGTCCAGCAGCCTTTCGCCACTTTGGAGAATAATATCCAACTGGGAATGCAGCTCGGTATCCGCTTTGCGACTCATCTTGATGTGCTCTGCCCCGCCCAATATGCCGTTTAGAGGTGTCCTGATCTCATGGCTGATGTTAGAAAGTAGGCTTGTCTTGAAGCGGTTTGCCTCCTCCGCCTTTTCCTTGGCCTCCATCAGTTTGTTTTGCACGGCTTTCTTAGCAGAAATATCCTTGAAGACCGAAAGGACCAAAGATCGACCTTTAAAGTCCTCCTCCATCGTCACCGAGTACACCTCCATTTCCAGCGTCCCTGTCTTCCAGTGGATGGGAGTCTCGATGGACATACCCTTGCCCGGAGAACGGCGGACGTGCTTCAGAAGAACTTCGAGATAAAAATCCTGCTGATCTTCCTCATCGAACAGCACAGAAATCGGACGGCCCTCCAGATCCTTTACAGCACACTGCATCATCTTTGCAAATGCCGGATTTGCGGTAAGAATTTCCTCTCCCTCCAGCGTCAGCAGCATCCCGTCCTGGGTGCTCGTCCACACGTTCTTGAATTGCTGCTCCGCGATCACCTTTCTCTTGCTCTCTTGATCCACCGCGGTCTTGAGCACTCCCAGGTTTTGCAGCTGTCGGAAAAATCTGGCGATCAAGAAACCCAAAGCCAAAAGAAACAGTATGGCCAAACCGACAAACCAAGTCTGCAGGTAAATCGGGGGCTTAATCACAAATGGAACCGAAGCGACCGCGGGGGAAAAGTCCTCCCCGTCATAGGATGCCTTTAGCTCAAACTGGTATTCTCCAGCCGGGATGTTGCCGAAAAAGAGTTGGTTTGAGCTTGGCTTCTTAACTACCGTCCAAGTCGAGTCTTCTGAATTCCGCAGCCTATAGTGAAGCCAAACCTCCCGGGCCTCATTGAATGCGGCCGCCATAAACGAAACCTTCAGCAGATTTTGGGAATAGGGAATCTTCGGATTTGTCTGTGAGTCCAGCACTTCTGTATTGCCGAGTTCGACCGATGTCAAATAGACCATTGGAGTGCCCGAGGCCTGCATCTTCTCATCTGGAAAGTAAATGGAAAGCCCCTTTTGTGTGCCAATCATGACCCTCCCCGAAGGAGCCTCGGTTAAGGCACCTCGATTTATTTCATCTCCAACAAGTCCGTTTTTCTCATTGTAGTGGAGCACTTTGTCGTTCCCAAGGACAAATACCCCATTGTCCGTCCCAGCCCATATCTTCCCTTGCCTATCCTTCATCAGCCCAAAGACCGAATTGGTAATCGACTTATCCTGATACACATAGAACCCCAAATATCCCTGTCGATAAACTTTCAATCCAAACTCTGTGGCGAGTAGCAGACTCCCATCTTCGAGTTCCAGAAAATCATAGCCCTCCGCCAAAAAATACCGGGAGTTCTCGATGATAGGATACTGATTTTCAAGCTTACTGGCTCTCATTACTATGATCTTGCCATTTCTAAGTTTCCCTGCTTTTCTAAAAAAAACGGGCCTTTCAATCAGAAGTGAGTCTATTTCACCCGTAAGCTCTTTGGAATAGAGTTGTGCTCCCCGCGCGGAGACAGGCGCGATGAATATCCTTTTGCCAGAAACAATAAGAAGACTGTCGCCCGTCACCTGGACGGACGACACGTTTGCCCCGGTCGGAGGAGCAAAGAGCGAAAGCCGTTCGTTTGCAACATTGTACAAGCCAACCCCACCCCAGTTGGCTGAAAACCAAACCTTGTCTTTTTCTTGCTTTGAAAAGTTAATAATTCTGTGATTAGGCAGACCAGGCTCAAAGGGGTCCTTGTAGATGGTTCTGATCTCACGTCTATTAAAAATCTGGACACCATTGTTGAAGCCAAAAAGAAAAGAGTCCTCTCCCAAATCCACAATCGCCGTCAGCTCTTCGCCCAAAAACTCCTCGACTTCTGAACCATAGTTCTGGAAGACCTGACTGTTAATGTTAGCCATTCCCCGGCTGGTCCCCATCCAAAGAATTCCTTCTCGATCGACAAAAAATGCCTGCAGGAAGATTGTGTTAAACTGGCCAGAGAGATCTATTATCACCGGCCTGTTTCGTGCCGGATTATATTTCAGCAGGTGGGAGTTGAAATGGTAAAACACATTGTCTCCCCAGAATTCGAGGGAGAAAAAGTCTTCGTTTGGAATAAACGCAGAGGTAGAAAAACCGCTGCTGACGATCTCTGTCGGAAACTCCGCCTTGAGTCCCTTTGCCAGATAGCCTTCCCCCAAAAAATAATACACGCCCGATTCGGGGGATTTCTTCACCATGACTGGAGGCGAAGGCAATGGGATGCCTCTGAATTCATAAGAATTCAATTTTCCGTCCTTGAATTTAAAGGTCTGCAGTTTGAAATTCAGGAAGATATCCCCAGAGTCGTCCAGCACCGAGGTGAGTCTGCCGGTTTTGGAGATGTCTCTCTCGATGCGGGTTCTCTCACTCTCGCCCTCCCGCCAATAGAAGAGCTCATTGCCAGTATCTACGAAATAGTATTTCTCGGCCCCCTTCCCTATAGGGAAAAAACTGATCCCCGAGGAATAGGCTCTCGGGTTCAAAACTGGAAAATCATACTCTTCCCATCCCAGAGCCATAGACCGGAAAAACAACGGAGCTCCGACTGCATTGTAAAGCCACATGATCCCGTCCTCGTCCCGAAGTATGGAAATCCGGTAGTTGAACCGCTTCACCAGACTATCGGGAAGCTCGTAGGTCTGAATTCCGTCGGAGTAGACCACCCCTCGGGCCGTGGAAAACCACATGCGCCCCAAGGAATCCTGCTCGATGCCCAGCACATTTTGAACAGGCAGATTAACCCCCTTGGGATTGGCGTTGAACTTGAAGCTTTGTGCAACAGAGCGAGAGTGGATCAGAGTGAGACCCAAGACGAAAAAAAGCAAAATTTGCGGTATCCGACCTGCCATAAAACGAAAATAGGAAAAGATTCCGCTCGCCAAATTCCCCCGAGATTGTTTAGCATTTCTTTTGTCGGCGGGTGGTTTCTTTTATTTTTGTGCCAAACTTTAAAAATCGAAGCATGAGTGTACTAGTCAATAAATATTCCAAGGTAATCGTTCAGGGTTTCACAGGTTCAGAAGGCTCCTTCCACGCGCAGCAAATGATCGAATACGGAACCAACGTAGTTGGAGGCGTGACTCCCGGCAAAGGCGGTTCGACCCATTTGGAAAGACCTGTTTTCAATTCGGTAGAAGAAGCAGTTCAAAAGACTGGCGCTGATGTTTCCATTATTTTTGTACCGCCAGCATTTGCAGCCGATGCGATCATGGAGGCTGCCGATGCCGGTATCAAGGTAATCATCACTATCACGGAGGGTATTCCCGTTTCAGACATGATGACTGCCAAGCCTTACATCAAGGAGAGAGGCTCTGTGCTGATCGGCCCCAACTGTCCAGGCGTGATCACTCCAGGAGAAGCCAAGGTAGGCATCATGCCGGGCTTTGTGTTCAAATCCGGTAGGGTTGGCATCGTGTCCAAGTCCGGAACTTTGACATACGAGGCTGCCGATCAAGTCGCCAAAGCGGGACTTGGTGTATCTACTGCTATCGGTATCGGTGGCGATCCGATTATCGGCACTTCCACCAAGCAAGCTGTAGAGATGCTGATGAACGACCCGGAAACTGACGCGATCGTCATGATCGGCGAGATCGGCGGCAATTACGAAGCGGAAGCAGCTCGCTGGATCCGCGAAACGGGCAACAAAAAACCGGTCGTCGGATTCATCGCCGGACAGACTGCACCTGCAGGTCGAAGAATGGGCCACGCGGGAGCCATCATAGGTGGTGCAGACGACACTGCCGCCGCCAAGATGCGCATCATGAGAGAAAATGGTATCCATGTCGTAGACTCTCCCGCAGAGATTGGCGTGACGATGGCCAAAGCACTCGGCGTAATCGCTTAATACGAAGAAGTCATTAGGCTTTCAAAAAAACCAGATTTTATAGAGAAACCGCCTCGGATCAAAATTCCGGGGCGGTTTTGTTTTTGGCCAAGGGAAACCTGAACTCTTTTTGTATTTTCATTCCATGCATACACCTGGCTCTTTTGTATCCGAACAGTTTTATTCCAAAAGGATCCAAGAACTGAACGTCAGGAGTATTCGCCTGGCTTCCCCTGACGAGCCGATCAAGAATTGCGCGGAAAAAATGACCAGAGAACAGGTCAGCTGTCTTTTTATAGGGGCTTCCAACGAAGAAATCATCGGATACATCACCGACCTGACCCTTCGGGACAAGGTTTTGGCCGTGGGACTTTCCACAGCCCTTCCAGTCAGCCGCATCATGGAGTCAGACCTGGTCAGCATCTCACCAGAGGCATCCTTGGTAGAAGCTCTCCTTCTGATGTTCCAAACCAAAGCCCGCTACTTATTGGTCAAAAATGACGAAGGATTCCTTGGCTGGATTAGCAGGACAAAAGTCCTCACCGAGCAGAGCCAGGGGCCTTTCATGTTTATCCAATCTGTAAAAGAAGCCAGGCAAATCACCGAACTAGCCAACAAATGGGCCCAAATGCCCCAACTCATACACCTGTTGATCAGCCGGGGGATGAAGGCCGCTTTGGTCAATCAGATCATCACCACGGTAGCTGACACGATAACCCAGCGGGTCATCGAGCGGGTATTCAAAGAAATAGGCCCTGCGCCGGCAAAATTTGTCTTTTTCGTCTTGGGCAGCGAAGGGAGGGGAGAACTCACCCTCAAAACCGACCAGGACAATGCGATCATCTACGAAGACCGGGCCAATGAGCACCGCGAAGAAGTCAGGGCTTACTTTCTTGAATTTGCGACTCGGGTATCGACAGCCTTGGACGGCATAGGAATCGTCTTTTGCGAAGGCGAGCTAATGGCCATGAACCCCAAGTGGACGCATTCCCTATCCCACTGGAAGCGCAACTATGACGCCTGGATCTCCGACGCATCGCAAGAAACCGCCATGAACTACTCGACCTTCTTCGATTGCCGGGCCATCTTCGGAGAATTCCAGCTTTTGAATGAGCTCCAGGAGTACATGGGGGAATTGTTGGTGAACGCCCCAGAGCGCTTCTTCATCAATCTCGGACGCAATGCGCTGCAGTACCAAGCCCCACTGACGTTTTTCCGAAAAATCAGGAGCGAGGAGATTGACGGGGAAAAGCAGCTCAATCTCAAGCAAACCATGCGGCCAATTGTAGACTTGGCTAGAGTCTATGCCCTGAAGTATAGAATCGCAGACACCAACACCACCGATAGGATCAATTCCCTAAAGGAGAAAGGGGTATTTAACGCAAAGGAAGCCCAAGAACTGATTCATGCATTTGACTACCTGATGGGCTTGCGGCTGGAATACCAATCCCACTCCATCCTGGATCAAAATCGCAAACCGAAAAACTACCTCAAGCTGAAAGACCTGACCAAAGTACAACAAGTCACCCTCATTGAGATTTTTAAAGTTATCGAAGAATTCCAAGCCAGAATAAAAATCTCATTTACCCGAAGCCTATAATTTCTGCGTCTCGGAAATACTTTCATAAATTTTTTATAAAAGTTATTTTTTATTTACCGAACTTTTTTATTTTTGTCTTAAAGAATAATTTGCCGGAAACTAAAATGGATCTTCATTAAAATTCGGCACGACTGTTCTTTACAATATTTAATTTGGCGGAAGAGAATTCGGCTTCTGCGGAATGTTTGGAAATCGCGAATCTCAAAACAATAAATCTTACATCACTAAACTGTCTCACCAGTATGCTCAGTAAGTATCCCCTCTCCGAAGTTGAAAAAGCATTTCTTGCCGAATCCGGAGTAGACAAAATCTCGACCCTGATCCCCTATCTCACGGTTGACAACTTTCCAAAGCTAGGGCTGCTTACGGCCTGCCGCTTTTTGGAATGGGCCGCGGCCAATCCAGAGGGAGTCATCAGCTTGCCAACGGGCAAAACCCCGGAATTTTTCATCAAGTGGACCCAATACCTCCTGGAAAATTGGGACACCAAAAAAGGCAAGGAAGTTCGGGAAAAGCACGGGCTGGGATCTACAAAGAAGCCGGTGTTGAAGGATTTGACATTTGTGCAGATCGATGAATTCTATCCTATTTCTTCCAAGCAGCACAACAGCTTCTACGACTACGTCAACAAATTCTATATCCAGGGTTTTGGGCTTTCCAAAGAAAAGGCGATCCTGATCAATTCGGACGAGATCCCGCTGGCGGACGGCCTTCACTTCAGCCAGGTATTCCCGGACCTGAAAGTGGACCTTTCGCTCAGATTCCGTGATCCAATAAATGATCTCGAGAAAATCCAACAGAAATCCATCTACATGATAGACCAGTGGTGCGGTGAGTACGAGCAGCGCATCCGTGATAAAGGGGGCATCGGCTTTTTCCTTGGCGGCATCGGCCCAGACGGGCATATTGCCTTTAACACGAGAGGCTCGCATATCTTTTCTGTCACCCGTCTGACGGACACCAACTTCGAAACCCAAGCGGTAGCGGCTGGAGATTTGGGTGGCATCGAGGTATCTGCCAACAGACTGGTCATCACCATAGGTCTGGACACGATCGTGTACAATCCCGAAGCGGTGGGCATCATCATCGCTGCAGGCGAAGCGAAAGCGGGTATCGTGAAGGACTCTTTGGAGACTCCTTTGAACAATGTCTATCCGGCTACAGTACTCCAAAAACTGAAAAACGGTCGTTTCTATCTTACCAAAGGTGCTGCCGTAAAGTTGACGGACTCCATGGACGCCTACTATCAAAAAGGCGAGTGGACATTTGAAAAAACCGAACGAGCCGTACTCGAGCTTTGCAAAAAGCTGAATAAATATGGTCACAGAATCAAAATCGAAGATCTCAAAGCTGACAAATACACCAAGCTGATTCCGGGACTCAACGAAGACACCGTCAATCAGGTGATGAAAGCTGCCGAGGCCAAATTGGCAAAGGGATTGGAACAGGAAAGCAACGAAGTGCTTCTCCATACTGGTCCACACCACGACGACATTTCCCTAGGCATACTACCGCACATCACCAATCAGCTCAACGAACCTACCAATGAGGCGCACTTCTCGGTGTTGACTTCCGGCTTTACCGCAGTGACGAACACATTTGTGATCGACACCCTACAGACCACCAAGAAACTGTTGGACGAAGGCAAGATCCAGATGGTCAACTTCGAAGACTTTTTTGAGGTAGGCTACAGCCTAAAGACCGACAAGGACGTCTATCACTTCCTGACCAATGTCGCTTCCGAAAATCCCGATGCCCGCAAGCGAGGCCTCTGTCACAGGGTAGTACGAGCGCTCGTGATTGTGTACGGTGTGAAAAATAAAACCCAGCTACGCGAAACCATCAACGATGTCATCAGCATCCTGAAAAATTCCTACGATGGGGAGAAAAACCCCGCCAAGATCCAGAAGCTGAAAGGCATGATCCGCGAGTTTGAGGAAGAGTTGGTATGGGCGCACTTTGGTGTGCAAGTGAAAAACGTGCACCACCTCAGACTGGGCTTCTACACTGGCGATATTTTCACCGAGCAGCCGGACAAAAATCGCGACGTGGAACCGATCGTGGAAATGTTCCGTAAGATTAAACCTACAAAAATTAGCTTGACGCTGGATCCGGAAGGATCTGGACCTGACACCCACTACAAAGTGCTACAGGCGACGGCGGAAGCGGTGAAGCAGTGGGGCAAAGAACATGACACTAGCAATCTGCGCATCATAGGCTATAGAAACGTCTGGTTCAAGTTTGAGCCACACGAGGCCAACGTGATCGTGCCAGTTTCGCTCGGAGACATGTCAGTGATGGAGGACTCATTCTCCAACTGCTACCTGAGCCAAGTCAATGCATCTTTCCCAAGCTATGCCCACAACGGCAAGTTTAGCACCGTGGCTAAACGTACTTGGGTAGGACAGCTCAACGACATACAACTTTTGCTGGGCAAAAACTACTTCTACCTGCATGAGCGGGCAAAAGTAAGAGCCAGCCATGGCCTGATCTTTTTCAGAGACATGAGCGTGGACGAGTTTTTGGCTACGGCAAGAGAACTGGAGAAATCCATCGAAGGGATGCTATAAACCCTCGACGCTCACAAACCTATGGAGAAAGCGACCGGGAAGTTTCCGGCGGCTTTCTGCGTTAAATCTATCATCAAAGATTATTAGACTATTGCGAATGGAAAAAGCCATTTTAGGACTGGATATCGGAGGAACCAGCATCAAAGGCGGGGTTCTGGTCAAAGGACATCTCGAAGACATTCGCTCTGTACCCACCCCTGCGATGGAAAGCAAGGAGTATATCCTCGAGACCATTGCCACGTTTATTGACTCCTATTCCGCCTATGACTTCGTGGGTATTGGAATCGGAATCCCCGGACTGGTGGATTCCCGCGAAGGGATTGTGCTGGGCTTGGCAAATATCCCCTCATTCCAACATGTGGAGCTTAAAAAGTTTCTCACCGGGCGCTTTTCCAAGCCGGTTTTCGTAAACAATGACGCGAACTGCTTTGCCATTGGCGTACATAAATATGGGGTCGGAAAACCTTATAAAAACTTGGTGGGCATCACGCTGGGAACCGGCGTAGGCGGTGGCATAGTGATCAACGGTCATCTTTATTCCGGAATGTTCTCCGCCGCTGGAGAATGGTGCAGCGCCCCCTATCTTGAGCACAATTACGAATACTATTGCAGCGGAAAATTCTTTCACAATGTGTATAAGAGCAAGCCGAAAGCTCTTGCAAAGCAAGCATTGGCCGGAGATCCACAGGCGATCCAAGCCTTTGACGAGTTCGGACGCCACCTCGGCGAGCTCCTCAAGATGATCATGTATGGACTGGCACCTGAGGCCATTGTGCTCGGAGGATCTATACGGAAGACATTCCCTCTGTTCAAAAAATCCCTGTTCAAGACATTGGAGACTTTTGCCTATCCCACCGTATTGCAAAACTTGAAAATTCTTATCTCCGAACTCGACGAAACGGCAATCCACGGAGCCGTTGCCTTGGTGGATACGGAAAAAGATATGGTCGAAGTCTGAAAAACATTAAAGTTGGTTTAGTTAGTCAAAAAGGGCGGTTTCGTAGAGACCGCTTTTTTTTGCCCTCAACAAATCCCGAGCAGGATATTCACTTGAGTTTCTAATTCCGACTATATTTATTCCCATGCCCGTAGATCCCAAGTTGAAAATCGCTCTGGCCCAAATTTCTCCCGTCTGGCTGGACAAAGCCGCTACTCTGGCCAAAGTGAAAACTTCCATCCTCGAGGCAGCCAAAGCTGATGCCGAACTCATCGTATTTGGGGAAGGTCTGGTACCTGGCTACCCCTGGTGGCTTTCGATCACCCAAGCATCGGCTTGGGACGATCGCATTCAAAAAGAAATCCACGCCCACTACGCTCGAAATGCGCTCCAGATTGAAAGGGACGACCTTTCTGAAATCCAAACTTTGGCAAAGAAAAATAAACTTGCAGTTTATCTCGGGATCATTGAGCGCCCCTTGGATCGAGGAGGTCACAGCCTGTACTGCTCGCTTGTATTCATCAATTCTGAGGGAAAAATCTGCTCTGTTCATCGCAAATTGCAACCCACCTACGAAGAGCGCCTGACCTGGTCTCCCGGAGACGGACACGGCTTGCAGGTCCATCCCCTCAAGGAATTTACTGTTGGCGGACTCAATTGCTGGGAAAATTGGATGCCTCTCGCTCGAACTGCCCTATATGGTTTGGGAGAAAACCTGCATGTCGCCGTCTGGCCAGGTGCCGTTCGGAATACCGAAAACATCACGCGAATGATCGCGCAGGAGAGCCGCTCTTTTGTCATCTCCGTATCTAGTCTGATGCGAAAAGCGGACTTTCCTACCAACACTCCCCACCTCGATTATATCCTGGAAAACTGTCCAGATGTATTGGCGGACGGAGGCAGCTGCATCGCAGGACCAAATGGAAAATGGATTTTAGAACCTCAAGCTGGCAAGGAAGGCCTCCTATTCGAAACACTGGATTTTAATCGAGTTTTGGAGGAAAGGCAAAACTTTGACGCTGTAGGACATTACTCCCGGCCGGATGTATTGAAATTAGGCGTAAACAGAACCAGACTCAAATCGGTCGATTATGAATAAGCCAAGCCATAAATCTATTGCCAGCAGGGTCAAAGTCCTGCTATTGATGTTGTTCTTCATCTCTTTTCTGGTTCCCACACTGGGACAGATCTCGAAAGGAAAAGTCGTCCAAACTCAAATTCAATCCCAGGCACTAATCAATCCTATGGGAGAAAATCCGAATCGAAATGCGTCCATCTATCTCCCTCCCGGATACGAATCCTCTACCCATAGCTACCCAGTCATTTACTTTCTGCATGGATTCATGGGGGACGACACCATGCTCAATTTCATGGCGCCTCTCCTTGATTTTGCCATTTCCACCAAAAAAATCCGGCCTGTTATCGTTGTCATTCCTGATGAAAAAACCAGCTACGAAGGCAGCTTCTACAGCAACTCGGAGATTTTCGGCAAATGGGAGGACTTCACTGCGATAGAACTGGTAAAGTTCATCGACGAAAACTACCGAACGATAGCTACTAAGGAAAGTAGAGGAATCACCGGACATAGCATGGGTGGCTATGGAGCCCTGAAAATCGCCATGCATCACCCAGACACATTTAGTTCTGTTTATGCTTTAAGTCCAGGCGCGCTGACCATTGTCAGAGAATACGGTCCCAATTCAGACACTTTCAAGGAGCTATCCCGACTAAAATCGATGGAAGAAGTAAACAAAAGCTATTTTGGAAAAGTCATTATTGCCTTTGGCCGGTCTTGGTCACCCAACCCTAACAAGCCTCCTTTTTATTGCGATTTGCCTTTTGAATACTGGGGTGAAGAGCTGATCGTACATCCAGAAATACTTGAAAAATGGCATGCAAATATGCCGGTTCACATGATCGATGAAAATCTGGAAAACCTAAAAAAGCTCAAAGCCATCAAGCTGGATTGGGGAAGAAACTCTGGAGAGAGGTTCACCCAAATGTGTCAGATGTTTAGTCAAAGACTTGAAAATGTGGGCGTCAAGCATTTTGCGGAGGAATACATAGGCACCCACACCAGTGACATCTATACGCAGGATGGAAGGATCCCCCAACAAATGCTTCCCTTTTTTGATTTCTACCTAAACTTTGAGAACTGATTTACGAAGGAAAAAAAATAGCCCCATTTCAGAAAAGAAATGGGGCTCCATCTTTCGCCTTTAGACTCCCCTTCCCGATTCTTTCAAGGGAATGTCCGTCAAGTCTTGAATTCTGATCGGCTTGGCCTGTTCGATCGAATGCCTTGCCGCAATCCCAATCAGGCAAGACATCGCCCCATCCCGACTTCCCGCGGATTGTCTCCAGGGGTCGGCGGCGTTCGGGTCTTTGAACAGCTTGTCCTTTAGCCGAGTATCCCCACCGCCGTGACCGCCGCCGCCGTGAGGAATGGTGATGATCTCACGCTCTCCAAAGTTCTTGGTCAGGTGAATCTCATCGGCATCTTTTTCCTCCCATGGCTGGCTTTCCTTTATCCAAGCTTCCAAGCGTCCTTTGGTCCCGTTGAAGGCGATTCGGTAGCCCTCGTAGGGTGAATAGGTTGTGAGGCTGTAGCTGACCTGCACCTTGTTTTTATAGCGGATCTGCACAGCCATCTTATCATAGATGTCTATTTCCTCTCGAAACACACAGCCGTCACGATGATAGCCATCGTACTTCTCGTTGTCGACGTAGAGCTTGGTTAGGTGCGCGCTTTTGGTGATATCCCAATAAAAATCACAGTTCGACGCATGTGGGCAACCACGGCAGGTGGTATGCCGGAATGGCCCATTTTTCCCATAAAACTCCAACTGGCCGTAGGCATACACTTCCTCTGGATCTGAGTCCAGCCACCAGTTGAGCAAGTCAAAATGATGGGTAGACTTATGGACCAGCAAGGTTCCACTGTACTCCCGCTGTCCATGCCATCTCCTGAAATAATCGGCCCCATGCGAAGTATCGAGGTACCAATGAAAATCCACGGAGGTAATTGTGCCGATTTCCCCAGCGCGAAGGAGCTCAAACAACTTTTGGCGGTGAGGTGAATACCGATAGTTAAAAGTGACGATGAGCTTTTTTCCGGATTTCTTCTCCGCATCCAAGATGGCCTGCATCTTCTTTTCGTCCGTGGTCATGGGCTTTTCCGAAATGACATTCATCCCAGCCATGAGTCCTTTGACGATAAACTCATGATGTGTCGAATCCATGGTAGTCACGATCAACACATCGGGCTTAGCTTCCCTCAGCATCTGGTCAGTATCCAAAAAAGTAGGGCAACTTACCCCCATGAAGGATTTTCCATACTGTAGCCTACCTTCGTTCTTATCGGCCAATCCCACGAATTCAATCTGGTCTGCATAGGCTCTGACCACATCTCTCCCCCACATAGACAAGCCCCGAACTCCTGTACCGACCAGCGCCAGCTTCATCTTTTCCCCAGGTCTGTCAAACAAACTTAAGGCCTCCGCTACCGGATGGATAAACATCGAGCCTGCCAAAGCCCCTCCTGTCTTTGCTATAAAATCCCTTCTGGATTGCAACTTCTTACTTTTCATCATTTTCGGTTAATGGGTTTATGAATCAAGATAAACATTTGAAGAAAAATCGCTGGCAAAAATGGAGGAGAAATGATTTTTCCTTAGAGAATAAGCCTTTCTCCCTATCAATTGGACTTTTCCGCTATTTTTAACAGTTGAAGCCAAACCTATGGAGCGAACCTTGTCTTTTCGGGGACTTTTCCGGATCAGCAGACCGATCAACCTCCTTTTGGTGGCATTCACTCAGTTGATGGCTGCCCATTTTCTGATCCGAACCAGCGCCGCGGGACTCCCAGTCCTCCAAGACTACAGACTCTATCTACTGGTCCTCTCTACCGTGATCATCACCGCCGCTGGCTACATGATCAACGACTACTACGACGTCAAGATCGACTACGTCAACCGCCCCGAGGAAGTCGTGGTCGGCAAGGGCATCAAACGGAGGATGGTACTATTCCTCCACTCCATCTTCAACTTCAGTGCGATCGGCTTGGGGTGGCTCGTTGCGCCGCGAGTGGCAGCCGTCGATTTCCTGGCTTGCTTCCTTCTTTGGATTTATAGCAACCGCCTAAAAAGAGAACCTTTCGTCGGCAATCTGACGGTTGCCTTTCTGACCGGCCTTTCGGTCTATCTGGTCGCATTTTACTACCAAAAATCCGAATTGCTGGTGCTCACCTATGCGATCTTCGCGTTCTTCCTAAATCTAATTCGAGAGATCATCAAAGACATCGAAGACAGGCCCGGAGACCGCAAGCATGGTTGCCGAACACTACCCATTGTCATTGGCTTTCGAAGAACGAAGCAAGTGATCTTCCTCATTGCCTTTGGCTTTGTCTGCTCCATTCTCGTGGTGACTTTCAAGATCAACAGCCCGGTACTCTTCGTCTACTTCGGCATTTTGGGACTCGCCTTCATGTGGTTCATGTGGAAAATCTACCAAGCCGACCGCAAGCGTCACTTCACCCAATTGAGTGCAATCGCCAAAATCCTGATGCTGGTAGGAACGCTGAGTATGGCGTTTTTGTGACTTACGATTTAGGAAGTACGATTGACGACGCCTTGGCGGCACCGCCCCATTTTTACCAACTTTGCCACTTTCCAACCTTGGATGCCAATTTTTCTATTTTGAAATCTTTCAATTTTCCAATCCAACATCAGCAATTCCCTACCAAATCACTTACTTTCATGCAAATTTTTCAAAAATGCTGGATTCTAAGACCCTGGTAGTAAAAATCGGTTCCAACGTACTAACCCAGTCCAACGGCCTACCCGATTTGGATAGGATGAAACATTTGGTTTCCCAAATCCAAGACCTGATTACATCCGGCAAGAAAGTGGCGCTAGTCAGCTCCGGCGCAGTTGCTTTCGGGCGTCAGTCCATCTCACTTCCGGGCGGCCTTAACCCGGTCTTCAAAAAACAGATATGGGCCTCCACTGGGCAAATCCGGCTAATCAACCAGTACCAAGAGTTGTTTGGCAACCTGGGCCAGCCCATCGCCCAGATCCTGGTGACCAAGGAGGACTTCCGCGACCGCAAGCATTACCTCAACATGAAAAACTGCGTCGAGGCGCTCTTGCAGCAGGGAATCCTTCCTATCATCAATGAAAACGACACGGTGACCATCACGGAGCTGATGTTTACCGACAATGATGAGCTGGCTAGCCTCACCGCCGCCATGATCAATGCAGACACGCTTCTCCTATTGACGAATGTGGATGGGATATTCACCGGAAATCCCGCCGATCCAGGCTCGGAGCTGATCGAGAAAGTGGCTTCTTCCATGCCCGAAGTGTCCAGCTACATCTCCGCAACCAAATCCGCCTTTGGACGAGGGGGAATGCTGACCAAATACGCCATGGCCAAAAAGTCTGCAAGCTTGGGAATCCAAGTCCTCATTGCCAACGGCAAACGGGAAGGGGTACTGACGGAGTTCCAAAACAAAAGCCTTCGTTGCACCTGGTTTGAACCAAACAAGTCAAAGCATGCTGCCATCAAATGGCTGGCCCACGGAGCCCACTATTACAAAGGAGAAATCACCATTAACAAGGGGGCGAAAGAATCACTGACCTCGTCGGTGATCCGAAGTCTTCTACCCGTAGGTATTATCGAAGTTAAGGGGGATTTTTCCAAAGGCGACATTGTCCTGATCCGCGATGAGGACCACAAAAAGGTCGGTTTGGGAAGGGCGGAATATACCTCAAAACTCGCCCAAGAGCTGATGGGGCTCAAAAACCAAAAGCCACTTGTCCATTACGACTACCTCTATCTATTTGACCATGAATGAGTACCAATCCATATTTCAGGAGGTCCGAAACTCCAGCCGCAAGCTAGCCGGAATATCGGCAGAAAAGACTTCGGCTATCCTGCGCGACCTAGCCGATCTTGCCGTTGCACAGATCCCTTTCCTTTTGGGAGAGAACCAAAAGGATCTTGACAGGATGGACCAGACCAACCCGATGTATGACCGCTTGTTGCTGAGCGAAGCTAGGATAAAAGGCATCGCAGCGGAAATTCTGCAGGTGAATGGACTTGCATCTCCTTTGGGCATCAAATTGGAGGAAAAGATGCTGGAAAACGGCTTGTACTTGAGCAAGGTGACGGTTCCTTTAGGTGTCATCGGCATCATCTACGAAGCCCGCCCAAACGTGACTTTCGACGTGTTCACCCTGGCTTTGAAATCCGGAAACGGACTGGTGCTGAAAGGTGGCTCCGATGCGGACTTTTCCAATCGTGCCATCCTCAAGATGATTCATCAAGTGCTGGAGAGGCATGGAATTCCGACACAGGCCTTCCAGCTTTTGCCCGCGGACAGGATTGCTACCAAAGCCTTACTCGAAGCCGTCGGTTTTGTGGACGTCATCATCCCACGAGGCTCCCAGGGACTGATTGAGTTTGTGCGCCAAAATGCAAAAGTACCCGTGATCGAAACTGGAGCCGGAATAGTCCATACTTACGTGGATGAGACCGCAGATCTAGCCAAAGCCAAGGGCATCCTTCACAACTCCAAAACCCGCAGGCCAAGTGTTTGCAATTCCCTAGACTGTCTGATCGTGCACGAAAGCCAACTAGGCAACCTGCAGGACTTGATCCAGCCTATGCTCGATTCCGGGGTACAGGTATTTGCTGACGAAAAGTCCCTTGGATTTATGGAAAAAAATCCCCTGATCCTGCCGGCCCAGCCAGAACATTTCGGCACGGAATTTTTGAGTCTGAAGATGTCCGTCAAGACCGTTCAAGATTTGGACGAAGCTTTGGACCATATTGCGACCTATTCTTCGCGGCATTCAGAGGCGATCGTTTCTGAAAACCGAGATCACATTGAGCGCTTTCTCTTGGAAGTCGATGCAGCGGCCGTCTACGCCAATGCCTCAACCGCTTTCACCGATGGCAACCAATTTGGACTTGGAGCCGAAATCGGCATAAGCACGCAAAAGCTCCATGCCCGTGGACCCATGGCCCTCAGAGAGCTGACCAGCTACAAATGGATTGTCAGAGGTGAGGGCCAAACCAGACAATAAGGAAACCAAGACAAATGAAAAAGACCCAAATCCTCGTTCTAAGCGTCCTTTTCGCGATCCTTTCCTGCGAAACCAGAAAAGGAGAGAAGACCGAGGGCCAAACGGAAGCCGCTAAATCCACTGTGCAAAAACTGAGTCCACGGGAGTTTCAGGAAAAAAGCTCGCATGCGATCATCCTTGACGTCCGCACTCCCGAAGAAGTCGCTGCCGGGAAGATCGCCGGTGCGATCAGCATCGACTTTTACAGAAGTGATTTCCTGGACAAAGCAAAGGAGATTCCTAAAGACAAGGAGATTTTCGTCTATTGTGCCGTTGGGGCTAGGAGTGCCGAAGCAGCGGGGCTGTTAGTCAAGGAGGGTTTTACATCGGTCTATCATCTCGAAGGTGGAATCAGGGCCTGGACTGCGCAGGGACTTCCGGTCATTCGTGAATGAAAAATCCTTTGAGGAATTATTAACCTCAAAGGATCCCATGGCAAGTTTGGTAAATCCGGCTTATACCAATACCCGCTTTCCTGTATTCGCACTCTCGAGAATCGCCTCCACGATACGGATATCGCGCTTGCCTTCCTCGCCAGGCACCTGCATCGGCTTGCCGTTCATGATACTAAGTGCGTCGTCATCCATCTGATAGACTTGCTCCATAGGTTGCTGAAAGGGGAAGTCTATTACCCCTAGCGGACTCTTTCCCTTGTTTCCTGCATAGGCGGAAAAAGGAGCCATCTCTATCGTTCCTTTTTCGCATACGATGTTCAGGAAATTCACATTTTCCGCAAACGAGGTTTTGATCTTGCCGGTAACACCTCCTGGAAACTCCAGCTCTGCCTCCACTATCTCTCCCAATCCATCCTTGTAGATCTCCGGGCGCTCGGTCCAAACCTTGGCAGACTTGACTGCAACAGGTTCCATGTTTGACCCTAGTCTAGCCCCCTGAATGGAGTACACGCCCATGTCGTAGATCACCCCTCCGCCCATTTCTTTCTTCTGCTTCCAATGGTCAGTCCGTCCCTCACGATATCCTGCAGCACAGTCTAAAGACAATACTTTGCCGAGCTTTTCGCCTTTGACTATTTCCTGAAAGGCCTTGGTATTGGGCTCATGCTGGCAGCGATAGCCTATGGCCAGACTGACTCCGTTTTTCTTGCAGGCATCGATCATCGCTTGGCAATCGGCGGCAGTGACCGCCATGGGTTTTTCGCACCAAACCTGTTTTTTGGCGGCTGCCGCCCGCTCTACATATTCCCGATGCATGGAGGGAGGCAACACTACGTAGACCACATCGATGTCTGGGTTATCCTTGATCGAGTCAAAATTCCCGTAGTTGTAGATGTTCTTGTCGGGTATGTTGTATTTGGCCTTCCAGGCCTCCGCTTTGGAGGGAGTTCCTGTGACGATTCCAGCTAAGTAGCAGTTTTTTGTGAGTTGCAGGGCTGGTGCCAGCAGATCGGTGCTGTAATATCCCAAGCCAACCAAGGCAATACCCAGTCGATCTTTTTTGACCGGCTGTGCACTGACCAAAAGGTTGAATGGAGAGGCCAAGCCCAATCCGGCAGCAAGGCCCAGAGTCTTCAAAGAATCACGTCTTGTAATCATAATAGGCTAATTTTTGATAGGAAATTTGGTTTATAAGGAAATTGAGGACAGAAAATAGATCGATATTTCTGAAAATCAAGTTAATCGATAATCTCCCTAAATCAAAAAGTGTATTTTTAGGAGTACTCTTTTCAACAACTTGCATGTAACCATGAAAAAACTAGTTCTTCTTCTCTTACTGGCGATGCCTTTATTTTCATTCGCCCAAACCAAACCCTACTTAAGCCTCGCCGATGCGGAACGGGTCACCGCTGCTGCCGAGGCCAAAGCCAAAGCAGAAGGCTGGAACGTAGTAATTGCCATCTTGGATGATGGAGGAAACCTGGTTTCTTTGAGACGAATGGACGGCGTACAGGTTGGCTCGATCGAGGTTGCTCAGGCCAAGGCAAAGACCGCGGTTTATTTTAAGCGATCTAGCAAAATCTTCGAAGACATGATGAAGGGCGAGGGCGGTGCCAGGATAGCCACATTGCCCAATGCCACGGCGATCGAAGGAGGACTGCCCATTTTCAAAGACGGGATACTTGTAGGGGCTATCGGAGTATCCGGTGTGACTTCCGCCCAAGATGGGATCATCGCGGATGCCGGAGTAAAAGGTTACTAAGCTGACTTTGCATGAAAATGCGACCTTTAGCTTTTGTTCTTGGGACAGGCCTTCTCGTAGGCACGCTTGATATTTTGGCCGCCTGTGTGCAGTATTTTTTGAAAACCGGAAATGGCCCAGCTCCGGTTTTCAAATTTATTGCCAGCGGTGTTTTTGGCGGGGATGCATTTTCTGGAGGAGACCGCATGATAGTATTTGGATTGTTGTTTCACTATTCGCTTGCAGTCAGCTTCACCCTCTTCTTTTTTCTTATCTGCGCCGTCTTTCCCTCCATATCAAAAGCAAAGGTGACAAGAGGCGTTGTTTATGGCGTCGCCATTTGGTTGGTAATGAACCTCATTATCCTCCCCCTTTCCAATACGCCAAAAACTTCCCTCAGTTGGATAGATGCAGGCACCGGCATGCTAATTTTAATCGTTTGCATTGGACTGCCCCTCTCATTTATTGCGGCGAGGCAAAAAATATGAAGCGCTCGTTTCCTCATTCTCTTTTCAGGATGCTCCCTTGGGACAAAATCGAATTTCGAATCCCTAGGATTAATCTCCTGATCGGTTCACCCGTTCTGATTGTCCTCATCACTTCCATCTCTACTGCGACCATTTCCCAAATTCACCTGAAAGGAAAGGTAGTGGATGGAAAAACCAATACCGCCATTCCCTACGCCAACATCGGCATCATCAATACTCGAATTGGGACTATTTCAGACGGAGACGGCACTTTTTCTTTAGCCATTCCTGGGGAAAATACCGGGGATACGCTGACTTTTTCTGCATTGGGTTACAAGCTGAAATCAATCCCTGTTTCTGCTTTAAGCGAATCCATTGACATCCTTTTGTTCCAAAATGAGACACTTCTTCAGGAAGTCACCGTACGGGCCAAAAAAGACAAAGTAAAGGAATGGGAACTAGGAAATAGGTATGAGAAGGGTGGGCTGAATATGAGCTCCGGTGTAGATGCCAACGCAGGGGCTTCAGTAGCTTTGTTAATAGAAAACAAATACCCGAGCTACCATGAGGAGCTAAGGTATCCTGTCTTCCTGGAAAGCGCCAAACTCAAAATCTCCGACAACACTACCGGACCTTTCAAGATCCGAGTCCGACTCTACGAAGTAGATTCCCTGACTGGTGCTCCGGGAGTTGAATTTCTGGACAGGAGCATCATCTTGGAATCCGACATTAAAAAAGGTTGGATTGACTTTGATATTTCCCAATACAATATCCAGGTGCCAGGTCCCTTCTTTCTTGCTTTTGAGTGGATCATGGAGGAAAGTGAGCGAAACCAGTTGAAGGAAATTTACAGGAATTTTGAGCAGCAGTATCCCGAAAGAGTGGTCATGGATTCTACTCTGGTAGATGGGAAAATCATTCCAGCTCTGCACTACATCCATTTTCTTCCGGGCACCGCCTTCGGTGTATCCCTCCTACCTTTTTCGCTGGAGCATTACACCTGCTATTCGAGATACAATAGTCTGGGTAAATGGGAAAGAGCAGCCTATATCCTAACGGCAAGGGTGAGCGTGAGACAATGACGATCTAAACCACATTGGTTCAGACCCTTTAATCCACAAGTTTGCCTTATTTAAATTCCTTGCGATGAAAGTTTATTGAAAAGTTGAGACAAGCCCAAATCCGAAAAACAGCCTTAGTATCACTGATTTAAACCCTCTTTTTCCTAGCTTTAAGAATGCTTCAAAATCAAAAGACCATGAAACTAGGTGCATTTTCCATCAGCCTTTCTGTGAAAAGCCTCCAAACTTCCAAGGAATTCTATGAAACTCTTGGGTTTTCCGTGTTTGCCGGAAGTGATGAAATGAACTACCTGATCATGAAAAACGGAGACACGCTGATCGGGCTTTTTCACGAAATGTTTGAGAAAAACATCCTCACCTTCAATCCCGGATGGGATCAGAATGCAAAAAACCTCGACACGTTCGATGACGTCCGGAGTATCCAAAAACGTCTAAAAGAAAAAGGAATCAGCCTGGCTCAGGAGGCAGACGCTTCAAGCAGCGGACCAGCGAGCATTTTGTTTTTTGATCCGGACGGCAACACCATTTTGATTGATCAGCATCGGTAACCAAGTCTAAAAAAACCTATGGAAGCTGCCGTTCGCTACGACTATGGCCCTGTAGACAAGGTTCGAGTCGAAAAAATCCCCCAGCCTGAACCCTCCCCTAAGGAGATATTGGTCAAGGTCATAGCTACTACCATCAATCGAACCGATGTAGCGGTGGTGACCGGGAGTCCGGCTATTATGAAGCTTTTCGTGGGCATACCCCAGCCCAAAAATCCCGTGACTGGTACCGACTTCGTGGGAGAAGTAGCAGGGGTAGGCACCCAAGTGGGAGATTTTCAGATCGGAGACCGCGTCTGGGGCTTCATCGACAATGGCTGCGGGAGCCAAGCGGAATATTTTTGTACCTCGGCTTTTTCCAACCTGAGGAAACTTTCCAAAGCGATCGATCCTTTCATCGCCGCTGCGTCCATCGAAGCCGGTCATTATGGGATCAATTTCATCAACAAGATGACCCTGAAGCCAGGCGACGAAGTGCTCGTCATCGGAGGCACCGGTGCGATTGGTTCGGCAACGATCCAACTGCTCAAAACTATGGGCATCCGCGTAACCGCCGTCTCCCTAGGCCATGTGGACAAGGTGATAACCCTAGGTACTGATCAGGTAATTGATGCGTATAAGGAGGACTTTACCCGGATGGAAAAGCGCTTCAAGGCAGTCTTTGATGCGGTGGGGAAAAGCCGCTTTAAGATCTGCAAACCACTTTTGACAGAAAGGGGAGTCTATATTTCCTCAGAGTTAGGACCAAATTGCGAAAACCCACTGCTGGCGTTCAAAAGCCTTTTCTGGGGCAAACAGAAAGTCAAATTTCCCGTGCCATTGGATATCCAACAAAGCCTCAGACAGATGGAGCAATTACTTTTGGAAGGAAAGTTCAATCCACTGATTGACCGTACCGTCAAGCTAAGCCAGATCACTGAGACGTACGCCTACGTCGCCTCCGGACAAAAAATCGGAAACGTGATCCTTGATGTTTCAAAAACCTAAACTGAATCCCGTGAGACCCAAGATGACAGGAAGCAGATACGTATTGGCTGTGAAAAACCTCAAAACCTCAGCGGATTACTATCAATCGCTACTTGGATTTGAAACGCTCTGGTCGGATGGCTTTTGGCATTTTCTGGTTCGAGACAAAATAATAATAATGCTGGGGGAGTGTGCGGACGAAATCCCTGCAGGCGAGATTGGGGACCATTCTTATTTTGGCTATTTCGAGGTCGCAAACATTGATGGGCTGTATCAAGAGTACCAAGCCAAGGGGGTAGAGTTTCTAAGCCCGCTCGAAAACAAACCTTGGGGTCAGCGTGAGTTTGCGATTCGGACCGTAGATGGTCACAGAATCGCCTTCGGTGAAGAAATCGAAAACCCGCAAACCGGCATCTAAATCGGGAACAGCACCCACCGGGATAAGATTATTGTCGAATATCCTCTTCGGCCATCCCTCAAGACACTTTATCAGTCTTTCCCAAAAACTCCAATCTGAAAATCACCAAGGGAATCGACACCCCAATCGAGATCGCCAGCAAAACAAAAAGCGTCATGGCGCCGTTGTATATCGCCTGATTGACGATCTCCCCGTAGTGTTCGTCCGGTCTTGTCGCGAGCTGCATCAGACCCAACATCGTCCGATACGCAAAAACACCCGGAACCAAAGGGATCACGGAAGGAATGGTGATCATCATCGGGATCATTTTTTTTCGGTTGCCAAGAATGACTCCCGTAAAGCCCACCAGTAAGGACGCCGCGAACGTCGCAAGTATCACACCCCCTTCGACCTGAGGCAGCATCAGACCAAACTTGGCTAATCCTCCCAAAAACCCAACCAATAGGATCATCCACAGGCTTTTTCGCGGAGCATTGAAAAGTACGCCAAAACCGAAACCAGCCAGGCTACACCAAAATCCCTTGAAAACGACCTCGAGCAGCTCCATCAAAACGGAATGTTAAATACATGAAGGATCAATGACAATCCTGCGGCAATGGCAAAAGCATGGATCAACGCATTGACTCCTCGGTCCAGCCCGTTCAATATGTAGCCATCCAGCAGGTCCACAAAAGCGATGATCAAGGGGATCCCGGGAATGAGATAGAGGACACTGGTAGCGAAGGCATGTCCCAGTTCGCTAATGACGCCTATTTTCCAGCAGAACACGATCGCCAAGGCCGACATCACGGCACTGAGGAAAGTAATCACGTAGGTATTCGTGCCTTTCTTGAGCAACTCTTGCTTGAAAAAAAGCCCGCAGAAAGTAGCGAAAAAAGCACTCCCCATCTCGGGTACATTTCCACCGAAGGTGTAGCAAAATGCCGATCCCGCCAAGCTCACCACCAAAAGGACCAGCCAGCGGGAATAGTGGGGCTGGGCTTGGATCTTGAGCAACTGCTCCCTCGCCTCGGCCAGCGGTTTTTGCTTTTCTTCCAGCGCGAGACTCATGTTGCTGATCTCGGAGACAACCCGAAAATTCACCCCTGGCAAGGTCGGTTTGCTCCTTCCCCCGGAAAAGACATTGGTACCCTCTCCATCGCGAATGCTTACCGATAGATGCCTGGTTCCCAAGTCAGCGTAGATTCTGTAGCCATAGGAGCCGGAAATCCGGTTCAGTACAAGGTTTACCCGGCGGGTAGGAGCTCCCGCGTGCAGCATGCTCATGCCCACGTTGAGCAGCAGCTTGCCGAGCAAAAGCGGATCATGGGGTCTATCGGGGGTGGACATAGCTAAAAAAAACAGCGTGATTCGAAGCTTAAGATAATACGTTTCCCATTCCCAAAAACCAAAGTACACAAGACTTAGCGGCTGGAAATATCAAGCTGGGCAGCTACCCGACTCGGGAAAAGAATAGAAGTCTGCCAATCAGCCGTCAGGCAAGTTTGGAAATTTTCAATTCCGCCTGGCAAAATTAGATCCCCTCCTGCTCCAGCAAATAAACCAAGGCAGTCATGGCTGCGGCACCGAGCTCCAGCTCCCTCTGATCGACCGCTTCAAATACATCCGCTTCGGTGTGGTGATAAAGAAAGTATTTTTGTGAATCCGGCTCCAATCCAATCAAAAGAGGACCTTGATCCCGGAGTGGCCCGATATCCGCTCCACCTCCCGCCTTCTCCAAATTCCAAACCTGGTAGGGTTTAAAAAGCGGAGTCCAACTCATCAGCTTTGCCCGCTGCTCTTCTGTGCCTGTGGAGGAAAATCCAATCGGTAGAAACCCACCCGAATCTGACTCAATTGCCGCAATATGCTTTTCGCCTTTTTCTTTTGCGATTTTCGCATATTCCTGCCCGCCTCGAAGCCCGTTTTCTTCATTCATCCACATCACGGCCCGGATCGTCCGCTTGGGTTTCCAGCCAAATTCCTTGTACAATCTCAGCACTTCAATCCCCTGCATACATCCCGCACCGTCGTCATGCGCACCTTCTCCCACATCCCAGGAATCGAGATGGCCTCCCACGGCGATGATTTCTTCGGGCTTTTCAGATCCCCTAATTTCTCCGACTACATTGTAGGAAAGCTTGTCTGCCTTCATTTCTCCGTGCGACTCCAAGTAAATTCTCAAGTCAGGCTGCTCGGAAAGTAAGGTGCTGAGCAGTTCGGCGTCCTGAGTACTGATCGCCAAAGCAGGGATTTTCGGAAAATCTGGGTTATAGCGCTGACTGCCTGTGTGGGGAATGTCATTGATCGTATTGCTGAGAGAGCGGACTATACTTCCGATCGCCCCTAACTTACTCGCCTCTGCCGCCCCAATGCTCCGCTGGGCATTTGCTCCACCGTAAGCTTCAAAAGCATCCACCTTTGTGGGATCCATCGGCCCGTTGAAAAAGACAATCTTGCCACGGACTTTTTCTCCAAGTTCCTTGAGCTCGGGAATGCTTTTCACCTCCACTACTTCCCCCACAAGACCTGAGGGACCGGTTCCCTGAGTATTTCCGAGAGCCAAAGCGCTCAACTCCACCGAACCGTGTTTTTCAGAATTGGTGATTCGGACAATATCTTTTCCACCCCTTACCCAATGTGGCACCATCACCGGCTGCAGGTATACCGTGTCGAAACCATAACTTTCCATCAGTTGTCTAGTCCACTCCACTGCAGCGGCGGCACCTGGCGATCCGGCTAGGCGATTGCCGATTTCCTTGCAGAGATAGCGGAGATTGTTATAAGTATGGCCTGCCGAAAGTTCCGCATCGTAGATTTTTCGGATGTTGCTTTCGTGGTCTTGGGCAATAGAGATACCCGGCAAAAGGAATAGGAGGAACAATAGTTTTCTCATGGTTAAAGACTTCAACCAAAAGATATAAAAAGGAAAAACTGGTTTCCGGTTTTTTTGATAATTGGCAGGTTGAAAGCTTCTTAAACTATTTTTATCTCCCCCTGGGCACAAACCAATCAGCAATCCTTCTTCACAGAGTAGGCCCACACTTATCCTCCCAATTTACCGCCCAGAAATATTTTTTGGAATTGACAATCAATTGACTAAAATTGAGACAATAGATTTTCCGCATCTAGCCTAACCCTACAATAACCATCCCTATGACCCAACTTTTACGCAAAAATTCGCTGGTAGCGCTGGCACTATTGAGCCTGTTGGCCTGTAAGTCCGAGCCCGAGGAAGACCCCAGCATCAAGCCCGAAGACAACCGATTTACCAAAGTTGTCTTGGCTGAAGGCATGGACGAACCCATGGAGATGACCTTTCTCCCCGGAGGAAAGATCCTCTTCGTGGAGCGAAAAGGCGGTGTCAAAATCCTTGACGAGACAACCCGCGAGGTGACATTGGTGGCCACTATTCAGGTCAACACCAAATACACCAACAAGCAAGGCGTAGTACGCGAGGCGGAAGAAGGCCTCATGGGTGTGATCGCCCATCCGGATTTTGAGAAAAACAACTGGATCTACATGTACTATGCAGATCCCACAGACACAAAACACGTCTTGGCAAGATGGGAGCTTCGAGGAAATGAACTCGTAGAAGCATCCAAAAAAATCATACTTGAAGTGCCCACCCAGCGTCAGGAATGCTGCCACACCGGAGGCGGGATGGTCTTTGACGCGGAGGGAAATCTCTACCTGACCGTGGGCAACAACACCGTCAATCCGCGCGAAGGCTCTTCCAATCTGGACGAAAGACCGGGAATGGAAAACTCCGACGATCAACGTGCGCCTGGAAACACCAACGACTTGAGAGGAAAAATCCTACGTATCCACCCCGAAGATGACGGAAGCTACACGATACCAAAGGGGAACCTCTTCCCTGAAGGCACTGAGAAAACCAGACCAGAGATCTACACCATGGGTCATCGTAATCCTTGGAGGCCGACTTTGGACAGCAAAACGGGCTATCTCTACTGGGGAGAGGTTGGTCCGGATGCTTCCGTGGACTCCATTTGGGGTCCAAAGGGCTACGATGAGTTCAACCAAGCGAAGGGCCCTGGCTTTTTTGGCTGGCCTTATTTCATCGGGGACAATTTCCCTTACAACCGGCACAACCACGCCGACAGTTCCTATGGAGCTCCCTATGATGTCAATAAGCCCGTCAACGAGTCGGTCAACAACACCGGCTTGAAAGACCTTCCCACTCCAGTCGTACCCGCGATGATTTACTATCCTTATGGGCCTTCCGAAGTGTTCCCGCAATTGGGAAGCTCGGGACGAAGTGCGACCGGCGGACCTGTTTTCCGTAAGGCTGATTTCAAGAACGACGCGCCATTTCGCTTTCCAGCCTACTATGAGGGCAAATGGCTGATCGTGGACTTTATGCGGGGCTGGATTTTTGCAGTCAGCATGGATGAAAATGGTGACTATCAAAGCATGGAGCGAGTGCTGCCCAATGAAACCTTCAGCTCGGCCATCGACATGGACTTTGGCCCTGACGGAGCGCTGTATATTCTTGAATATGGCTCGGCCTGGTTTAGAGGCAACGCCAATTCCCGCCTGATCAAGATCGAGTACAACAAAGGCAACCGTAAACCTAACGTGACTGCAAGCGCGGATAAACTCTCCGGTTCGGTTCCGCTGACCGTCGCCTTCAGCGCAGGAGGAACCACCGACTACGACGACTACGATCAAGGAAAACTGGCTTATTCCTGGAAAATCAGCAATGGAGCGGATTTTGACCAAACGCTGACAGAAGCCAATCCAAGTTTTACATTCAACGATCCCGGAACCTATCAAGTCGTGCTGACCGTGACCGACACCAAAGGCGAGACCAACAGCAGCTCCATGGAAATTGTCGCAGGAAATGAGCCTCCTTCCGTGATGATTGACTTTGGAGGCGAGAATAAATCCTTTTGGTTTGGGGACAAAGAGCTACCCTACTCCATCAGCGTGAGTGATAAGGAAGACGGCAGTACGGCCGAAGGCAAGATCAAGGCCGAAGAAGTTGCCGTGACTTTTGACTATGTGCCGGCAGGCTTTGACCCCATCGAGATTGCTTCCAAGCAAAGCGGCGTGGAAAATGCGGCCATTCTAAACTTGGGCAAAAACCTCATCGAGGCAAGTGACTGCAAGTCTTGTCACCAGTACAGCGAAAAATCCATTGGCCCGAGTTACCAGGCGGTAGCGGAGAAGTATCCGAACTCAGAGGAGAACACCAAATACCTCATTGACAAAATCATCAACGGTGGTGCCGGTGTCTGGGGCGAGCATGGCATGGCCGCGCACCCTTCTATTCCCCAAGCAGATGTCAGAAGGATGGTGGACTACATTTTGTCCATGGACGATACCCAGGCAAATATCTCCTCACTCCCATTGACGGGAAAAGCGAATGCCGTCGTACCCGAAGGAGAAAACGGCCAAGGCAGCTTCCTGCTGAGGGCATCCTATGCTGATAAAGGTGCCGGAGCCATCGGCTCACTGTCTGGCGTGGATTATATCGCGCTGAGAAATCCCTTCCTCGACCCCCAACTTTCCGTGGAAAGAAAAGGAGTACAACTGCTCACCACGCCTAGTGTCAGCTTCCTAATGATCGGCGACAATTCCCATATTGCCTTTGAGGATATCGATATGACAGGCATCGAGCAGATCGACGTGATAGCTGGCATCAGCGCCAGAAACGGAGGTATCGGTGGCTCGGTGGAAATACGGCTAGACTCACCGACTGGAGAGCTGCTGGGCCAATCCCAAACTATCGGAAGAGTGGAAATGGGTTTCCGTCCACCCCAAGGCGTAAACATGCTGGACTGGAGAAGACAGGTGGCTCCACGGGCCAAAACTCCGATCAAGCAGATTAGCGGATTTCAGGATATTTACCTTATTTTCAAAAACCCCAATGCCAAAGGAGAAGAGGTACTGATGAGCTTGATTGAAATTGAGTTTAAAAACAAAGCGGATCAGTAAATCTCACCCGCCAATACCCGTAAACAGCCCTGTATCACTTTCATTCAGGGCTGTTTTTTTTTTGGGGCAAAAGCACCAATTCTCGCTACTCGGGATGGGAAAGTTAGGACGATGGTTTATTTTCAGGCGAATTTTAGCCAAAAACCGAATTTGCCCATGTTTAATTTTCCAGCGTTTAGGATCTGCCGCAGCATCAATTCTTTTCTTTTTCTTCTAGCCATGCTGTTTTCGCACGTGGTGCTGGCGCAAACTGAAGCTGGCGATTGGCTGGTGGACGGGAAGCCCAGGTCGGCCCAAGTCGTGGAAGTTTCCCCAAAAGAAATCCAGCTGACCAACGGGCTGATCCGACGCAGCTTTTATCTCACCCCAAATCTTGTTTGCTTCGATTTCGCCAATCTGGTTTCTGGAGAGCAGCTTCTCCGCACGGTCATGCCAGAAGCAAGGGTCATTTTGGATGGAGTCGAATATCAGGTCGGTGGGACTTTGGATCTGAAAGAACGGGGATTTTTCAAAAAAGAGTGGCTTTCCCAAATCAGCTCTTCCGACCACAATTTTCAATACCAAGGCTACCAAGTCTCTGAGATCGCTCCTCTTTTTCCATCCAAAAGCCAGTTTTGGACGAGTCAAGAAAAAGGCGGCAAAGGGAAAAAAGTGTCTTTCTCTTATAGCCATCCCAAATTTCCTGGTCTAAACCTGAGCGTCCACTACGAAATCTACGACGATCTCCCGCTAATCGGAAAATACCTAACGCTGGAAAACAAGGGGCCGAATTCCGTGCATATCAATCAGGTCGTCCACGAAATCCTCGGCACCGTGGAGGAGGAATCCGCGGTAGTAGGCAGCGCCGAACAGATGAAAAAACCTCATCAATTATACGTGGAAAGTGATTTTGCCTTTAACAACTCCATGAATGCGGAGCTCAGCAACCAAGCCAGCCACTGGAAACAGGACTCCTCCTACACCTCCCAAGTGAATTATAACTACCAAACTCCGAGCACGCTGGAAGTCTACCCGGAAAAAGGGATCGGAATCGACCTTGCACCAAATGGAAGCTTCCGATCCATACGTAGCTATGAGCTCGTGCTGGACAGCTACGACCGCGAGCGAAACGGCCTTGCCCGCCGGAAAATGTACCGGGCGCTGACCCCTTGGGCGATGCAAAACCCGATCTTCATGCATCTCGTCAGCAAAAACGACGAACAGGTAAAAACTGCCATTGATCAATGTGTCGCGACGGGTTACGAGGCGCTGATATTGAGTTTCGGTAGCCACATCAACATGGAGGACGAGTCCCCCGAAAATATCGCCCGATGGAAATCACTGGCGGATTATGCACACGAGAGGGGGATCAAAATTGGCGGCTATTCGCTCTTTTCCTCCCGAAGTATCGGTCCTGAGACGGATGTGATCAGTCCTGTCACGGGAAAACCAGGTGGAGCATTTTTCGGAAATGCACCCTGCATGGGTAGCCAATGGGGGCTCGACTACCTCAGCAAACTTAAAAAGTTCTACACCGAAACAGGCTTTGACATCTTCGAAAATGACGGTCCATACCCCGGAGACGTCTGCGCTTCTACTTCCCATCCCGGCCACAAAGGTTTGCAAGATTCTCAGTGGACTCAGATCAATCTCCAAAAAGGCCTTTACCAATGGATGAACGGCAAGGGAATCTACATTAATGCACCGGACTGGTACTTCTTGGATGGGACGCACAAGATCGCCATGGGATACCGCGAGGTGAATTTCGCCTTACCGAGAGAACGTCAGAAAATCCTAAACCGTCAAAACATCTACGATGCAACCTGGGAAAAGACACCTTCGATGGGTTGGGGTTTTGTGCCTCTGACTGCCTATCACGGCGGTGGAGCAGACGCGGTACTGGAACCGCTCAAGGATCACTTGGACGACTACCGCCAGCTCATGATGCAATATTACGGAGCGGGAATCCAGGCCTGCTACCGAGGGCCAAGACTCTATGACACGGAGGAAACCAAAGCCACTGTCATCGAAGTCATAGACTGGTACAAGAGATATCGAGACATTCTTAATGCGGATATCATCCGGCTCCGGCGCGCCGACGGGAGGGACTGGGACGGCTGGATACACGTGGATCCGGTAGGAAAACAAAAAGGCCTGATCATGCTTTTTAATCCCACATCGGAGGCAATCAAAAAAGACATCTCCATTCCGCTCTATTACACCGGGCTGAGTGAAGAAGCCAGCATCCGAGAGCGGGAAGGAAGTCCAAAAAGCTATCCGCTCAACCGAGCCTATGAGGCAAGCGTCGCAGTCGTAATTCCCGCCAAGGGCTATACCTGGCTGGTAGTGGAGTAAAGCAAGACTCTAAATTTAAGAATCAAGTCACAAGACTTTGTAAATAGCTTCTGTTGGAAATTCAATGCTTAACCGTTGATCGTGTTCAATTTAAGATAGGTCAGAAATAGCCTAAACCCGGACATAAAGGGTTGTATCAGGACAGAAAGTGTGGGCAAAACACTTATATTTTCAACTCTTTCCATTTCTGAAAATGCCGAGAGCATCTCAAAAGTCTCTTCTGTTTACCAAAGTACCTGCCCTGTCGGCATTCTTCGCCATGTTCTTGGGAAGCTTTCCTTTGCTGGCGCAGGACGGCAACTCCGATTCCGGCTTTTGGCTCTGGCAGCTGTTTGGAAGGCTGCATCCGATGGTCGTTCATTTCCCGATCAGTCTCCTGATCTTCGCGGGATTTCTGGAGCTTTTCACCTTTAAAAACTTCAAACATCCGCTACGTCCGGGCATCCGCATCCTGGCTTTGGCAGGAGCAGTCAGCGCTGTCATTTCCGCGGTTTTCGGATTGCTTCTCGCAAGCAACGAAGGCGTGACCGGCCAGATCTTGGATATCCATCAGTGGATTGGAATCACGTCGGCAGGTCTGAGTTTGGTGTTGCTTTTTCTCCTTCGGAAAAGAAAACCTAAAACCAAAGCCATCCCGATCTACAGAACCCTGCTTTTTGTCTCCGGGATCGGTGTCGGGTTGGCGGGACATTTCGGTGCTTCTCTCACCCACGGCGAGGATTTTCTAACGGAGGTATTGCCTTGGCAAGAAAATGTAGATTCACCGGAATCCATTACAATTGATCTTGCCGCATTCACGTCTGACCTTTCTCCAGATCAGGAAGTCCTATTGGCGACTAATGTCAGATCGGTTTTCGCGCACAATTGCTACAAATGCCACTCCGGCTCCAAGATCGAGGGAGAGCTCCGTCTCGATGAGAAGGAATTTGTATTTGCAGGCGGGGAAGATGGGCCCATACTCGTTGCGGGAAAACCAGGAGAAAGCGAGATAATCCGCAGGATTTCTCTGGGGAAAAACCATGACGACGTCATGCCTTCCAAAGGCAAATTGCTCAGCAAGGATGAAATCAAACTCCTGACGCTTTGGATTGAAAAAGGAGCTCCTTGGCCGGATGGTGTTGCCCAGCAATCCATCTATCGGGTTGCGGCATTGGCTCCAAGGAAGCCCAACTTGCCACCAGCAAAGCCAGGTTTGGAGAATCCCATCGACCGCTGGGTGGATCAATATTTTCAGCAAAATGAGCTTGATTGGAGCGAGGTGGTGGATGACCGCACCTACCTAAGGAGGATCTATCTAGATGTCATCGGATTGCTGCCCTCACCGGAGGAACTTGGGGCTTTTGAGAGCGACCCAAATCCCGAGAAACGGGTTATCTGGCTCCAAAACCTACTGGAGCGAAAGGACGACTTTGCGCAACACTGGCTGACCTTTTGGAATGACCTCCTCCGAAATGACTATACCGGTACAGGGTACATCACCAAAGGCCGCTTCGCGATTACAGACTGGCTCTATACTTCCATCCGGGACAACAAGCCCTATGATCAGCTGGTCAAAGAACTGATCAACCCCACTGAAAAATCAAAAGGCTTCATCGAGGGCATACGTTGGAGGGGGACGGTCAACGCCTCCCAGCAAGTGGAAATGCAGGCTGCGCAAAATGTGGGACAAGTCATCCTTGGCCTCAACCTGAAATGCGCCTCCTGCCACGACAGCTTTATCAGCGACTGGAAACTGGAGCAGTCCTATGCTTTCGCCAATATTTTCGCTGACTCTACACTCGAAGTTAGCCGCTGTGAGCAGCCGACGGGTAAGATGGCCAAAACAAAGATACTTTGGGAGGAGCTTGGGAACATCGATAGCGCGGCAAGCCGTGCAGAAAAGCTCCGTCAACTGGCCGACCAGCTAGTACAGCCAGCCAACGGACGCATGTACCGCACGGTCGTGAACCGCATCTGGAAGCAGCTGATGGGCCGCGGCATAGTAGAGCCAGCCGACGAGATGGACAACGCACCTTGGAGTCAGGACTTGCTGGATTGGTTGGCCGTGGATTTTGTCGAAAACGGCTACGACCTCAAGCGGCTCATCTTTCAGATCGCTTCATCGCGTATTTACCAAAGTCAGTCCATAGCCATTGCTTCACCCGAATTGCTTTTGGCGGAGAATTTCAAATTCCAAGGAGTGGTCAGAAGACGCCTGACCGCGGAGCAGTTTTCTGATGCCGTAAGCCAGCTCTCGGCACCGCTTTTTGATTCGGCGGAGGTGAAGTTTCGCCCTTACGAGCTTATCCCGGAAGCCAAACCTAGCCTTCCCTTTGCCAGAGCGGCAGTCGTGTCCAACAATGCCTTCCTCACTTCCCTCGGCCGTCCAAACCGTGAGATCGTATCCACTAGCCGAGACTCCCAAGCCAGTTTGCTTCAAGCTTTGGAATTAAGCAACGGAGAACGCCTCAACCAATCCCTTGAAATTGGAGGAAAGAACTGGGTGGATCGCTATCCAGAATCTGAACAACTGACAAAAGAACTCTATGCCCGGGCATTGCTCCGAGCGCCAAGTGACAAAGAACTGGCAGTAGCCAAAAAAGCCTTTGGGGAGACTCCAGATCCAAACGAAGTCCAAGATTTCCTCTGGGCAGTATTTCTTTTACCCGAATTCCAAATGATCTATTAGCAATGAAATACCTACTGAGCCGACGGGATTTTCTAAAAAAAACCAGCGCAGCCGCCCTAGCCACCATGGGCATGAGCGCTCCATTGGCCGGTCTGTTGTCGTCTTGCGGATCGGGAGGGATGCCCTCTACTGCAGATTCGGTGATCCTGCTTTTCATGGCGGGAGGCATGGCGCATACGGAGACTTTTGATCCGAAGAGATATACGCCTTTCCGTAAGGGAATGGAATCCAAAGAGGTGCTCAGCACCTTCCCATCCATCCCCACGGCACTGGACGGAATCCAGTTTTCCGAAGGGCTGGAAAACATCGCCTCGGTGATGGACAAGGGTACCTTGATTCGATCCTACGTCGCGGCCGACTTGGGCCATATCCTCCATACCCGCCACCAATACCACTTTCATACCTGCTACGAGCCGCCTCAGTCAGTCGTAGTACCGCACCTCGGAAGTTGGATAGCGAAAGAAAAAGGGGCATTGAACCCGGTCATTCCGCCATTCATCAACATTGGACAACGATTTACGGTTGGCGAGGGCGAGGAACTAAAAGCCTTCCACAGCGCGGGGTTCCTAGGGTCGGAATATGGGCCGTTCCTGATTCCTGACCCATCGGCGGGATTGGAAGCCGTCAGGCCGCCGGTAGGGATGGACTCGAAGCGTTTTGAAGCTAGAAATCAACTCTACCAAGACTTGATTTCCGCTGGGCCTATGGGAGAATTTGGTTCCGACTATCAAAAGGAATCCCTCAAACGCTCCATGGAGCAAGCCTACATGTTGCTCAACTCCCCTGAAGCGAAAGCTTTTGACCTCAGTCAAGAACCGCAGGAAAGCTACGATAAATACAACACCGGGAAGTTTGGGCTAGGCTGTCTTTTGGCTAAAAGACTGGTCGATCAGGGCGCCCGCTACATCACTGTGACGACAGAGTATGAGCCCTTTTTTGGCTGGGATACGCATGACAACGGCCACACCCGCCTCAAGGACATGAAAAAGATGATCGATGCTCCCGTCGCGCAATTGATTCGAGATCTGGATCAAAGCGGGAAACTGGATCGGACGCTGGTCATCTTAGCCAGCGAATTTAGCAGGGATATGCTGACCGAAGGCCGCCCGGATCTCAAAGTACTGGATCAGGTCGAAGTGCCGGATATCATCGACGATATGAAAAACTATGGCATGCACCGCCATTTCACCGACGGCTGCTCCATGCTGCTCTTTGGTGGCGGGATCAAACGTGGGCACGTCTTTGGAAAAACTGCCGACGAGCGTCCCTGCAAGACCATCGAAAACCCGATTAAGATCGACAACATACACCAGACGGTCTATCATGCACTGGGAATTCCTGCTGACAAAAACTACGAGATCGAACAGCGTCCCTTCTACACCACTCCGGATGGGCATGGAAAGGCAGAACTTGATCTATTGGCGAAAGGCTAAATCACTTCTTTTCCTTCCCTTTAGTCCGCTCAGCGATCAAAAACCGAATTCCAATGGAAATATAAACTTCGTTGTTGACGAAATAGTTTTCCGACTTCTCTTTGATGGAGGAGAAGTTGTACTGGAGTTCCAATTTGGCTCCAGGAAACCCACCCCTTAGCAATATCCCCGGTTCAAAAAGCAACCTGCTGCCGTTTTGGTCGAAAAAATCACCGGGAGTATTTAGGGCACTATTAGGGTCAAACCAGTAGTCGTTTCGCGAAGTATAATTCAGGTAGGCTATTCTTGGAGTCAGCGCCAAGTCAAAATACTTGGTCGCAAATCCGACGCTAGGCTGAATAAAGGGTTTGAGATACTTCACGTTGATATATTCTCCGCTAGTCACCAAGGATTGGTTTTTTATCGAACCGATCCCCAAACCAATATAGCCTTCGTACATCAGTTTTTTTTGCGGATTCCCTCCAAAAAGGCCCGAGCCCACTTCAAAATAGGAGCCGTTACCTTCCCATTCATTATTGGGATCATTGACCTCGTTCAATGAATAAAAGCTGGAGATAATCCCAACCTTTTCCGTAAGCGCATAGGCTCCTTGAATGCCGATGCCCTCAGCATCCCATGCGCCATAGCTTCCCGAATAGGCAATCTGGCCACCAAGATCACCCTTCTCCTGGAGGAGGGGCACGTTCTGCCCCACGTTGGAATACAAAACCGGACCGCAGGCCGTTAAGCGGGTTCCCACATACAAAAGGACGAGCACATTAAGTAGTGTCTTCATTGGACAATGGGTTAGAATTATAAAAAAAACATCTCTAAGTTCAGTCAAATCCTAAGATCCCAGCTGTCAAGTTTTACTAATAAGGCAACTCATATTAGTACTTCCCACCAAAAAAACAGCGATGTTTTGTCTGTTCTCTGACCGCCAGACGCTTTCCCGAAGCAAGCAAAAAATACAGGTCAGACGGCTAATCCTCTCCTTAAACAGGAAATTCGCCACCGATCAAAATTCGGCAACCTTCAGGGATACTTGCGTTAAACTTTCTGTCCTACACGAAATCAAAGACAAACTCATTCCAGTAACAATCAAACCAAACCCATTTAAACATGAAATTGATTACCACTCTAATCCTCGCAGTCGGCACTTTTTTCGCCGCTACTACTGAGCCTCTTGCACCAGCGACAGTCAACAAAACCGAAAGCAGCGTCAAATGGATGGCTGAAAAAGTTACCGGCAAACACTGGGGCTTCGTACCCATGTCCGATGCCCAGCTCGACGTGGCCAGTGGCAAAATCACCGGTGGCTCCTTTGAAATGGACATGGTCAACCTGACCGTGGAAGACCTCACCGACCCCAAGTCCAAAGGCAACCTTACCAACCACCTGAAGTCGGACGATTTCTTCTCCGTGGAAAAATTCAACACCTCCACCTTCCAAATCAAAGAAGCGAAAACATCAAACGGCACCGACTACACCATCTCAGGTGATCTCACTATCAAGGGCATCACCCAGCCCATCTCCTTTCCTGCGAAAGTGTCCGTATCCGGCAATCAGCTGACCGCCGCTGGCGAGATCACTTTTGACCGCACCAAATTTGACATCAAGTACAGATCCTCCAACTTCTTCGAAAACTTGGCCGACAAAGCCATCTACGACGAGGTCAAGCTGGAAGTGAAGCTAGTCGCGACGATCTAAGCAAATCTTAAAATCAGAATCCAAAAAACCTGCCGGAATTCATTTTCGGCAGGTTTTTTCTATTATGGCTTTTCCTGCTTCTCAAAAAGCTGGGCTCAATCCCTTCTAGTTTTGATGCCCAAATTCACTAAAATTATTTTCTACCGCGGAGGCGCAAAGGTCGCCAAGTTTTCGCAGAGATTTTTTGAGCAGAAAAACTGGCTTTTACAGTCTTGTTCAAAAACTCAATCAAGAACTTCAAAAGCCTACCCCTCTATGAAGCGCTGTGGTAAGTTTTTCTTCGTGCTCTTTGTGGTTAAATTATTTCTTCCTGTAAGCCATCACTGACCATTTACTGTCCCACGGTACTCCACCCAAAAAGGCACCAGATCGGTCTGAACCATCCTGGCTCCCGGATCAACCAGTTCCGCAGCAAACTTCTGATCTGGATTGGCGGAAAGCCTGCGGTCGGAATCCCCCAAGGAATTGATCCAGGCCTTCATCCCAAATTTTTGGCAGGATTTCATGGTCTTGCCATTATAAAAACTGGGATCGATATGGATCATCGAAGGCTGGAACTTCTTTTCCGCCTTAAGCACATCATCCAAAGAATAAGCCCTAGGCATGAGTTGCGCCTCCGGTAGCAGCCGTCTTACCTCGTCCAGCACTTCCCAGTCCGAATCAAAGAAAAACACTTGGTCTTCCATCGCCAATTCCTTCACGATCGGGACGAGATATTGAACTTTCTCTGTTTTCAGATCCAGATCCACATAGACTTTGCCCTTGGCTAGCTCCAAGGCTTCCTTGAGCGTAGGAATAAACTGATCCGACTCGCTTCCGTCTGTATTTTTCAGTTTCACCTTACGGATTTGTTCCGAGGTCATGGTCTCCAAAGGTCCCCGCGCGAACACGGCAGTTCGATTGACCGTTGCGTCATGGAGCAAAAAAGGAACTCCGTCTGCGCTAACCCGCACGTCAATCTCGATGATATCGACTCCAAGACGTATCGCCTCCTGGATGGACTTTAGGCTGTTTTCAGGATAGACCTCATGAGCGGCACGGTGCGAAGCAATGACTAGGCTGTCAGGATGATCCATCCGGACTTTGATTTGGCTCAGCTGGGCTTTTGCGCCTACGGACAGCAGCAGGAAAAAAGCAATCAGGGAAATACGTGATTTCACTTCCTTAAAATTGTTATGCCGCTTCTTTGCAGGTTGTCTCCATACGCTATTCAAATGTACTCGGGACAATGGTTTGACACCCCTTCGGTCTCCCGCCGCCTGTGCTGCGCGAGGCCGAAGCATCGGTCTTCCAGCCCAGAAATGACCAGCTAGCTCGCTGCTGACACCATTCCTTACATTCATTTCCAGATAAATCATTGCTCTCTTGACCCGTCACGCTCAGGTGTGGATGGGATTCTGTTGACGATCTTGTTGCCCCCTTTTTTCTTGGTCATGACAAAAGAGTCATACAGCTCTCCATTGGCCATATAGGAGTCGTACTCGAGTTGGTTACCGTTGATTCGGATCGTCTGGAAAAGCTGCGTACCAAAAGCCTTCCTCACCATCCAGTCCTGCTCCTTTACGTCATACATCTTTGGGCCAGCGACGGAAACCACATAGACTGGGCCCTTTTGGTAGTCCAATCCGTCTGAGCCCGCAATGGTTTTGGCTTGGCCTCGGGCATAGGCGTGGTCGTGCCCCTGCAGCACCATATCTACTCCAAACTCCTCAAAGATCGGCCTAAAATCCCCCAACAACTTATCATTCGTACGCTCCGCTTTGGTGGCATAGACCGGGTAGTGGATGAAGACAAAGGTCCATTTCTTGGGATTCTCCGTCAAAATCTTGCGTAACCAAGCCTTCTGGATTTCCAGCATCTCATTGGATTCGTCGATCTGCTCGGTGTCCAGAGAGATCAGCTTCACGTCGGTATAGTTGATCTCGTAGGCGGTTTCTTCCAGTTCGGCTACGCCTGCCGGGCCATTGGACGGCAGGTTGAACTGGGCTCTCCAATGCTCGGTGATCTTGACATCACGAAACTCGTGGTTGCCGGGTGTCATTACCGTCGGGATCGAAGCATGTAAAAATGCGCCTGCCTTGAACCACTCACCCCACTCCAAGTCCGAATTGTGTCGGTTGATCAGGTCGCCAGCATGTAGCATGACGTTGGTTCTTCCGGCTTTGAGATGCGCTTCGCGAAAGACCCTACTCCAGAGTGAAAGGATGTTGTTTTGTGCATCTCCGAAATAAAGAATTGAAAACTCTCCTTGGGTGTCGGGCATTGAAAACTGGAACCATTCACTCCAGAGTCCTGGCCTGCCAACCCTGTACATATACACCGCTCCCGGAGTCAATTGTTCGACTTTGACAGCGTGGTTGTTGAAGTTCAGAATAGGTTCGTCCTCCTTTTGGGTGGTAAATTTGGAAGTGCTGGCGGCGAATCGCTTGATCTGCTTCTCAAATTCCGGCCCCGGGGTGGCTGATGCCAACTCCAAGTACGACTCCACAATCGCCGAGGAAGTCCGCCAGTTGACCGCGACGGAAGTCTCGCCGTTTTCTCCCGGATGGAGGATGATGCGGTCGGGCCTTTCACCAGCCAATGTCATCTTGCCGGGAATGGAGTCAGGGATCTGGGCCTCGCTTTGAAAAGGAATAATTCCAATAAGCGCCAAGGCGAGGATCAGTGAAATTTTGATTTTGTAAGCCATAAAAACATGAAATGAAAACAGGACAGGGCACTAGACCCCATCCTATCAGAAAACCAACATTGGTAGTACCCATTCTTCCCCAAAAAAGGACTAGCCAAAGTACAAACCAAGTCCAAAAATCAAATCTAGATGACCTGTTGAATTTAGCTTTTGACGCTGTCAGGAATTATTGGCCAATGCTATTATTCAGTTAGTCATGCGGCAAACCAGAAAATCGCCAAAACCTCAGACTTCAGCTACAAGTCAAACTTCACGGACAAGATCCCATACCTCGGCTGCACGAGATAGGCGTATGTGCTGATCAGGTTTTCGCTGAAGCTATCCCGGCGAATGGAGCGGGTATCGAGGATATTCCATACGGAAAGCCGGACCTCCCAAGGGCTGGACTTGCCTTGATAGCTTAGAAAGGCGTTCAAAAATTCGAAGTCGCTGCGAATCCCGCTGGCTTGGTTTAGGTAGGTATTGTAGGTATAGTCAGCATTTAGCTTAAGGCCCTTGTAGATATCAAGGTCGATCTCCAGCTTGGGGCTGTGGGTAGTGAAGGTATTTCGGATCGCTCCCGAGCTGTAGTTGTTGGCAGTGAACGCATAGCCTAAATCCACCTCCAGAACCTTAAAAAACGTCGTGGTCAGCTTCGTGTCGTAGGTTTGGGAAAACTGCTCATTGCGGCTCGGCATTTCATCCAAAACCAAATTGGTCGCAAAGGCATTCCAGCGTCCACCCAGTTCAAACTTGAAGCGGTTGAAGCGCTTGTCTATACGCAGATTGCCATTGACCGTCTCGTTGGTCGGCTCGATATTGAGCACGGTCAGTAGGCGGTTGATACCCATGAATTCCGTGCTGGTGATCAGCTCGTTCTGTTTTCGCTGCCAGACTAGATCCCCAAAAAGGTTGAATCCCGAGAACATGTCAAAGTGATTGAAATTTAAGGAATGGGTGTAGTAGAGCCCATTTTCCAAAAACCGATTGCCCTGGAACACGGCATTGTAGTCCTGCAACACATAGCCTGCCGCTAGATTCTGGATATCCATAAAGTTGGCCTCGGTCTGGAAGCGGTAGGTCAGAGAGCGGTTGGATTTGATCGCCCACTTCGCGTACATCCCTGGTAGCAGGAGAACTTTGTCGTAGTCTAATTCACTCCCTTGTTGCTCATCCTGCCAAGCATAGCGATGGAGGTAAAGTGAGGGGCTCAGGATGACCTTTTTCCACTTGGTCTTGTAGGTCATTCCCAGGTACACATCCTGTATATCAAACTCACTGTCGTTGGCAAAGGTCTCAAACCCTTCTGCCGCCTCCGCCTGCCTCATGCTTCCGAGAAGGCTTTGGGAGATATTTTGGTAGCCTAGGGACCAGTTCAGATGGTTCGTTGCATTGAGGATATGGTAATAGTTGAAGGCTCCCTCGATGGTCTGGGTATGGATTTCTTGATTTTGGAGGAAGCGATAGGTTTCCTGGTCCATGACTGGAAGAAAATCACCGAAGGGCTTGCGGTTAGTCGTTAGGTCATAGAGCGGATCCTGGAATTTTCTCTCCCAATTGGCTTCCATGGAAAAAACCCGTTTTTCGCTGGGTGCGTGGTACCATTCGATTTTTTGCTGCAAGCTGTAGGGCGTTCGAGTCTGTCTTGTAGCCAAGTTTTGCTCGACTTGGCCGAAGTTGGAGTTCTGGACATTGCTGTTGGCGATATCGGAAATCTTCCCAAAAAAGCTGTACTTGACGTAAGTTTCCTCCTTTGGCGTGAAGGTCAAACCGTACTTGAAAAGGCCCGACTTGTTTTCGACCTGACTGGCGGTCGTGAGCAATTCCTCGTTGTTTTCCCCCGAGTTCAAATAGGTACGATAGGAGGAGCTTCCCAGCTTGTTGTCCGAAGCCGACCCGATCGCGAATCCCGAGTGCCGCCACTTCTTGCTCGGCGTATAGTTGAAGTTCAGTGCGCCCAGATGTGTCTCCAGCGAGGCAGCGTTGTCGCGGCTAGCCATGGGAATACCGAGATCATCCGAACTGATGCTGACCCGAGAACCAGTACGGGAGCTCAACCCAGCCATTCCGCCGCTAAAGCGGAAATAATCCTGGAGTGTAAAAGTCTGTTCGCCCACGTTGTTTGAACCCGCAATCAGGTTCAGATTTAGTTTTGGCGCATAATAAAAAACATTGGCATGGCCAAGGTAGCGCTCCTCCAGCCCTCCACCGGCGGTCAGGTCGCCAAAGACCATGTTCTTTTTCCCATCCTTCAGTTGGATGTTCAAGGCCAAAGTCTCGTCGTTGTCCAGCCCCCGAACAGGTGCGATTTCGTTAAAATTTTTCAAGACCTGCACTCTGTCCACAGCATTTGCGGGGAGATTTTTTGTCGCAAGCTTGGTGTCTCCATCGAAAAACGCCTTGCCGTCGACCATGACTTTGTCCACCTTTTTGCCTTGGACTTTGACCTCGCCGTTATCATCGACTTCAAAGCCTGGAAGCTTCTCCAGCACATCACCCAGCTTACGTTCGGTGCCGGTGGTGAAAGCGTCGGTCTTGTAAGTAAGTGTGTCTCCGTTCATCGTGACGGGCATCTCGGACACGACCTCCACCAGACCCAACTCGGTATCGCTTTGCTCCAGCACGACCTGCATCTGGACTTCGGGATCCCATTCGGAAACCAATCGTTCAAATTGCCTATATCCGACAAAGGAAACTCGCAATAGGTATTGGGAGCCGAGAACCAGAGTGACTTTAAACCTTCCCTCTTCATTGGTGATCCCAAAGCCGCCGATCTTCTGGGTGCTTTGGTTGATAGCCACCACATTGGCGTAGGGAATGGGACGGTTGAGGCTGTCCAGCACCTGACCGACGAGAGGTCTGGTTTGGGAAAAAGAATGAAAGGAAACCAAGAAAAACCCAAGGCAGAAAATGGAGCGGTAGATAAAAGGCATAATCGACAAGTGAGAATTATGAAGTCGGAAAGCAGAAATAGTCGTGTCGCTCCCGATAGCGATGTGGGATGCTCAGACGACTTTTTACTTGGCACTTTTTATTTTACTCCCTGCCTAGTTTCCAATCCTGATCGTAAACTGGTTGCCCTCACCAGGCTTGCCCTGATAGCGGTTCATCATCTGCTTCATGCCTTCCTCCTGCACCGCGCGAAATTCCTCTCGGCTCACTTCTTTGCCGCGTTTGGGATGTTCGATCTCTACCGGGTCGGCGGAGGGATTCAGCTCGATTTTTTCGCAGATCAATGTCCTACCAGAATTGTGGACTTCGAGGATCAGGCCCGGTAGGCCAAAGTAGTTTTCCGGCCCATGTGCTACCGGAATTTCGGGTGTAAACCAAGCTACCACCTGGATCGTGTCTTTCACATTTTCCATCTCCGTCATGCCAGTTGAAAATCGCTGGGAGTCGACGATTCTGGAGTAAGTCGCTTTTTGGGCGGTGTAGTTGCCGATCTTTTTGGTCTCGCCGGTAAGTTCCCATTCCGCAGGCTCTAGCGCGTCTTTGACCAAGAATTCTTTGCCCATCACATCCTGCTCCTGCTCGAAGCTCTGCTCAGCGACATTCTTGTACAGCACCCGATCGGCACTGCCTGTGTTGATCACCATGGTCATTCCGCCTGAAGAGGCTGTGGCAGGACCTCCGCCCAGGCTTTCTGCCTGCTTCCAGTTGGACTCGGTTTGGGTGAAGGAGAGGATATAGTCCCTTTCCATCTGCTTTTTGAGCTGGGCTTGGATTTCAGCCATTTGCTCAGGACTGGTGCGGGAACTGTCCATCTGAAATCTGATGGAACTTGAGCTCTTGTAATAGGCCCTTCCGGTGAGGCCTTGTCCCGGAGCTTTCGATATAAAAGCTACCACGAAAAAGAGCCCTGCAAATACTAGTGTTTGCAATTTCATAACATGTGTGGTTTATGACACAAATGAATACCAAGGCCTAAAAAACAAGCGTTAAGCACTGTTAACGTGTGTTAATGGTCATTTTTTCCGTTTTTTTAAGCATCTAATTTAGCGCTGTGCAAAAGCTGAAATTCAAGCGTATAGGATTTTTGATCGGATTTACCCTGCTGGTCAGCATCGCCGTTCAGGCATGGAGAAACTACACCCAGTTTAAGGTCATCCAGGACCAACTGGTCAACGAGATCCAACAGAGCTTGGACAATGCTGTGGAAAACTACTTTGCGGAGATTGTCAAGACGGACGTAGTCACCGTCACCGGAAACCGCCCAGGCAAATCTTCGGGACGAGATTCTATGAAGATCAGCACAGTGGTCACCCGAATGCGGGGAGACAGCTCCCGAAGTAGGAGCAGGGTGATCGTTCGCAATGGCCATACTCCTGCTGAAATAACGCTTGATACCTTAGTCTGGGAAACGACTTCCTCTGACACTGCAGTCAACAACGTTCGGATGGATTCCGTGAAATTCTTCGAGTTTGGGCAGCGTGCTGACTTGAATGCCTTTTTAGGAAAAATGGCGCCTGACAGCATAGACCAACTGCACTTTTTCACGAATCGACTTCTGATATCCATCACCCGGGACTCATTGGATTTTGACAAAATCAACGCCCTGCTTTTTTCGGAGCTGAAGCGAAAGGGGATCGACATCAACTACCGCCTGGTCCATCGCAGCGGAAGAGATGCGGAAGACAGTCTTTTGGAGGTAGGGAAGCGCCCCTTACCATTTAAGGCTATCTCGAGATCTACTTTCTTGCCTACTGGCCAGTCCTTGGAGATGCATTTTGAGAACACTGCCTTGACCATTCTCAGACGGAGCTCGGTGGAGATCTTGACCTCCTTACTGTTTTTGGGAATAATCGCCTTCGCATTCTATTACCTCTATCAAACCATCAAAAACCAGAAGGAAATCGCCGAGATCAAACAGGATCTGATTGCCAACATTACCCATGAGTTCAAGACGCCCATCGCCACCACGCTCTCGGCCATCGAAGGAATAGAGAATTTCAACCCCGAAAACGACGCTGCCAAGACCATGCGCTACCTTGGTATCTCCAAGTCTCAGATGCACAAGCTCAACCAAATGGTGGAAAAGCTCTTGGAGACCGCCACTTTGGACACCGATCAGCTGATCTTGAAGAAAGAGCCGATCGAGTCGGAGGCACTTTTGCGCCAGCTGGCTATGAAGTTCCAGACCTTGGCACCGGAAAAGAAAATCGAGCTCATCCTTCCCTCCCACTGCAAGACGATTGAGGCAGACCCCTTCCACTTCGAAAACGTCCTGTCCAACCTCCTCGACAACGCCGTCAAGTACGGCGGAAACGAGATCCGCATCTGTCTTGATCAAAATGGACTGAACAAGATCCGTGTCCACGACGATGGAGGAAGCATCTCCCCCGAACAAAAGGAGCGGGTTTTTGAGCAGTTTTACCGCATTCCCAAGGGCGACCTGCACGACGTGAAGGGATTTGGTATTGGACTCTACTACGTGAAAAAAATCCTCGAAAAACATGGCGGCAAAATCGAGCTGGAAACCGGAAAAAAATCCACCACCTTTATCACCTATTGGCCATGAGCAAGATCAACGTACTACTCGCAGAGGATGAAGTCGCGCTCGGCACGATTATCCAAGAGAGCTTGGAAAGTCGTGATTTCCGGGTGAGTCTCTGCGAAGACGGGCAAAAAGCCTGGGAAGCCTACGAGCGGGAAAAGCCTGACATCCTCGTCCTCGACGTGATGATGCCCAAAAAGGACGGCTTTACCCTCGCTACCGAAATCCGCAAAACTGACCCCTATACTCCGATCATTTTCCTGACTTCCAAAAGCCAAACCGAAGATGTAGTCAAGGGTTTTGGACTGGGCGCCAACGACTACGTCCGCAAGCCCTTCAGCATGGAGGAGCTGATTGTGCGAATCAAAGCCCATTTAGATCGACTCCGCACCCGCCAAGCTCAAAGTGATTGGATTGTTTTGGGAAAATATGAATTTCACCCGACTCGACAGGTATTGAAGCTCGGCGATGCCGAGTCTCCCCTCACCGCCAGGGAAAGTCAACTCCTACAGATGCTGCTCGAAAACGCCAACGACATCACGGACCGAACCCAAATCCTAAACCATATTTGGGGCTCGGACGATTTTTTCAACGCCCGCAGCATGGACGTCTTCATCACCAAGCTCCGCAAAAAACTCCAGGACGATCCTGCGATCCAGATCCTGAACGTACGGGGTTATGGGTTTAAGCTGGTGTGTTGAGGGAAGACCATCATTTCGATGGATCAGCTTGAATACCAGATCATTTCTCGGCCATTCGATCCCGAAGCAATCTTTAGAATCGGTTGTTTTGGAGCCGGATTACAAATTCTCGGATAGGGGATTCGAGATTAGAAATCTCGAATTGGAGGAGGCATGGTTGTTATTTGTCCCCCGTACCGAACTGCATTAACGGCAACATCCAGCAATAAGACGTGGCGCACACCGAAAGATAAAAAATTTAATATCACCCGTGCCGCCATTACTTTTAGGTTTTGTTGCACGCCGTTTATGGGTTTTCTTTTCGCCTATAAATGGCTAAGATGCCAGCCTGCAAAAGGCTTAACTGTCGCACAGTTCGGCCCACCATCCCTACCCGTTCCAGGCACACTAGTTTGTAGCATTGATTTGCCGGTTAATGAATCAATGTCCTTCCAAGTAATTCCTGTTAGAGGGATTTTAAGCCGTCTCGACCAAGTTGTATCAGATTGGCCAGCGTAGGTTCCTATGTCGATATATACAAACTTACTATCTGCGGACCCTTGAACAAAACTGCCTGACAATTTGGGAAATCTATCTTTTGATCTGTCACCCTTGACTTTAATTGTAAAAGCAAAAGTTAAATCATTGGATATGGAAATTTGCTTCTGTACAATTTCGTAATTGTTGCCTGATCCCTTCTGTAGGCCAAAAACTACAGCTGGCGTGGGTTTAATAAGAATGATTTGAAGTGTTATTTCAGATTCCACTTTATCAACAAAGTTCGTAATACTTGTCAAGTTATCGGCTTTTCATTTAAATGGCGTACAAAATCGGTATAAGTCCCACCCCTTTCCCGAGTGTCGTGTATATCCGTTTTGGAGGAAGGGACTTCCGAACCTTTTGCTCTTCAAATTAAATCATTTCGGAATCCAGACCAAGAGCAAAAGGGGGGATTTGGGATTGTGAATCGTTCGACTGGAAATTTGGGATTGCAAATCTCAAATAACGAACTGGCAGGGATAACTTTACCAAAGTTCGGAACTTTGGTAAAGTTCTTATCCGAGTACCGTAGCAATCCCAACCCTTCAAAATCGGCTACTTCTGCGCTTCCTTGTAGATCGCATCCAGAAGGGAACCCTCCTGCTTGGTGTCGTTGCCCAGCTCCCAAAACATGATTCCGCCAATTCCCTTTTCCATCGCATAGCGGGTTTTCAGGGCTACGGAAACCGTGTCGTCGTAAGACAGCATCAGGCTGTCTTTGGCATTGTACATATATGGCGCTTGGGCTTTGTCATCCCAGAACCGTTCAAAGTTGCTGTCAGTCTCATACTTTTCCCGAATGGCATGATAGGCCATCCAGCCAATATGCAAACCTCCACTGAGTTGGTAAAGTCCATTGTTGGTCGGCGGCACGCCTTTCCACACGCGGCCATAGAAAGCGCCGCCGATCACAATTTGCTTGGGATTTACTCCCTTTTCGATCAAAAAATCCACGATCTTTTGGGCGGAGCGAGGGTCAGGATCGAGATTGTCCCCGCTTTTGTAAAGACTGTCAAGATGGGAGTGAAAGGGCGTACCGGCAATTTCCTCGCTCTTCACGTCACCGAGCGGCGTATGGTGCCCAGTGTAGATGGAAACGCCGGAGACCTGGTCATAAGTCATCACATTGGTATAGTCGGCATACTTCATCACCTCCGTGGTCTCGATGAAGTCGTAGTAGCGCTTCCAGCCAGCAGACGCAAAAGTCAGGAGCTTTGGCGACTCAAAGGTATCCAGCATCTCCCGCAGGCCTTTCATCAGCGCGGTGAAGTTTTTAGTGTCCTCGGGACGTGCCATCGTTCCGGCACCAGAAATCCCAGGATACTCCCAATCCATATCCATCCCGTCCAACTGGTAGGTTTCGATGAAGGTCTTCGCACTGGCAATGAACTTGGCCCGGCTTTCCTCGGTCAGCGCCATGTCGGAAAAGCCATCTGCTCCCCAGCCGCCAATGGCGATCATTACCTTCAGGTCAGGATTGCGCTCCTTCTGCTTGACCAAAGCTGCCAGTTTCGCTCCGGCTTCTTCAGGCTTTCGAAAGGTCATCTCCCCGTCCACCAAGTTGGCAAAGGAATAGATGATGTGCGTGAGCTGCTCCACGGGAATCTCCTCGGGCTTATAATCCCGCTCCGGCACGTAATAAGCCATGATTAGGGGTTTGGGGTTGGCGGGCTCGGTTTCCGCCTCTGGGGAATTCCCTGATGGCGAGCAGCTCCAGAGCAGCGCAAGGGCAAAAAGAACAGTGAGGTAGTTGCGATGGATAGACAAAGTAGAATCGATTATAGTTGATTGATATTTTTACTAATTCAAATAGACTTTTATTATTTTTTCAAAAATCTAATCAAGCGAATATTTTTTTCTTGTAAAACCAAAACACCATAAAAGTCATAATTCTTTTGTGAAAGGCTTAGCTTCGTATTCAACCCAACCAAGCCATGCGGATAAGATTAGCCCAAACCGAAGATGCCCCAGCCATCGCGGCCTTGCTTATGCTTGCGACCGGCGAGGTCATCCTTCGTCTGCTCGGAGAGAAAAATCAGACCGAAGCGGAAGCGCTGCTGCTCTATTTTGTCCAAAGGCCAAGCAACCAATACTCCTACGAAAACTGCTACGTGGCCGAAGAAAACGGTGAGATCATCGGAGCCTTGCTGGCCTACGACGGAGCCCAACTGGAAGCGCTTCGAAATCCTGTCTTGAACCACATCCGCGAGCACTTCAACCCGGAGGTAAGCTTGGAAGACGAAACCGAAGCAGGCGAGTTTTACATCGACTCTCTCGGCATTTCGCCAAATCACCAAGGAAAAGGCATTGGCTCTCGACTGCTACAGCATTTGATCCAGGATAAAGTCTTCGAAGAAGGCCATACCCTCGGCTTACTCGTGGACAAAACCAATCCATCAGCCAAAAAACTTTACCTCAAAGTGGGCTTTCAGCCGGTTGGGGAAAAGACACTGCTGGGGATCGAGTTGGAGCATTTGCAGCTGAAAAAACAGTAAACACCATATTGTAGCCTGAGCTACTGTAGTTTTTATTACAATAATTCTTGCTACCAAGCATGGTGCAAACTAACCTGAAGTTGGTTTTTCGCCCAGTTGTCCGTGGCCTGTCTCATCCAGCCGAGCTGGGTTCTCAGCCGGTCGCCGAGGCCGTAGCCCATCCCAAGGTAAGTCCGGTTTCGGTCAAAGAAGCCCACGCTTCGGCCCATCCCAATGTCTTTTTGCCCATTGATGAATAGCTCATTGTACAGCGCCACATACAGGGTGTTTTTCTTGAGCTCCCGGGCATTGAGCGGTACGTTGACAAAGAGATTGTAGCGGTAGCGCGTACGGAAGTCCTGATACTCGACCCATCGCTGCTCATATCGAAAACGGTGCGTGAGTAAAAATCGGCCGCCCACCTTTTGCGGAATCAGGGCCTCTTGATAGATCCGGTTTTCAGTGATCACTTCACCGCCTTCGCCAAAGACTCCTGAGGACACATTTGCATAGCCAAGGGTAAAAGTAATGTTGGCATCCTTTGGCGTATACGTCAATCCAGATCTGAGTAGCAGTTGCTCCTTGTCTCCTCCCATATCCCAGGAACGATATTGGAAATCCCCTTGGACACCCCAAGGGCCCTCCCCGAAACGATGCGTGAAAAAATACATGTACCAAGCTCCCAGCTGATCCTCGTCAAAGGTGGCTTGAGCTGGTGCAAGGTGAGAGTAAATCAATAGAAGAGATAAAGTAATCAGTTTTTTCATCATTTAGGATTGGATAGGGAGCTAGTGATTCGGACCGCAAACTCTCGCTAATATAGAACCGTCGCCCTAAAGGCAAGATCTTTTGCTACTTCGTGACGGGAAGGCGTGCATCCGTGTTTTCCCAAAAGCCCTCCAACTTTGTCTTCAACTGCATCACTATCAGCGGCAGTTGCTTGGCCAAATTAATTTTTTCTTCGGGATCATTGCTGAGGTCAAACAGCTCAGGCTCCTTACCGTCGAAGTAGTAAATCAGCTTGTAGTCACCCGAACGTACCACCGAGTGGGGTGTGACGTCTGGCGCGCGATAGTGGGGAAAGTGCCAGAAAAGATCCCGCTCAAGACTTGGATTTGCTCCTGTCAGCACAGACCAAAGGCTTTCGCCTTCCAACTCAGGTTGATCCGGATTTTCACCAGCCGCCTCCAAGGCTGTGGAAATCCAGTCCATGGAAATCGTTGGGACATCCGAGGTAGTTCCCGCCGGTACCGTCCCGGGCATACTTACAATAGTTGGTACCCGAATCCCCCCCTCGTAGGGATAGCCTTTGTACTCTCTCATGCCGATATTCCAAGTGACGGGATTGGCCTTGTTGCCGATCAGGCCACCATTGTCTGAGGTGAAGATCAGGAGGGTATTTTCTCGGATGCCCTTTTCATCCAGATAGGCCAGAAGTTTTCCGACGTTGGCGTCCAGGTTTTCGATCAGTGCAGCATAGACAGGGTTTCGTTGCTGACCTGGTTTCTTTTGCTTGTACTTTTCGACCAAGTCAACTGGCCCCATGATCGGCGTATGCACTGCGTAAGGAGCCCAATGGACGAAGAAGGGCTGGCGCCTGTGGACTTCCAAAAAACCGATCACCTCGTCCGACTCCCGGTCGGTAAGAAATTCCCCGGGCTTCCTCGGAGGCAGGTTTTTGATCTGGTAAAACTCCCTAGGCTGGGCAGGCAGGTAAGGGTCAAAATAGCTTGGAGGCTGCCCCAAGTCATTCCCACCGACATTGACGTCAAACCCCTGGTTTTCCGGATGCATGCCCTCATCACCCAGATGCCATTTACCCACATGAAGAGTCGTGTAGCCCAAAGACTTGAGCCGCTCGGCTATTGTCTGTTCCTCCAAAGGAAGAAAGCCTTGAATCTTTGGGGTTTTCAGCGGTTTGTCTGCAAACTCTTCATATTCCCCGGGCAAACCCGAAGTGGTCACTCCCTGGAATTTGGCACGAATCCAATCCGTAATCCCAATCCTGGCGGGGTATTTTCCGGTCAACAGAGCTGCCCTGGAAGGTGAGCAAATGTGGGCAGCCGCATAAGACTGGGTGAAGCGCATCCCCTCCGCAGCCAGCCGATCGAGATGGGGAGTTTCATAAAAATCACTGCCAAAGACCCCTAAATCGGTAGCACCCAGATCGTCTACGTGGATGAGGATTATGTTCGGTCTTTCTTGGTTTTGGGAAAATGACTGAGCGCTGAAAACAAGAAGCGTGAGGCAAATCCAAATTCTTTTCATGCCCTTAATTAAAAGAAAAAGTCCGGGATTAGGACTTCAAATCAATACGTGAGACTCTTGAGATAGGCAATGCTCTTTGGCAAAGCCTCTAGTTCGTGATCACTTTCGTCTTCTATAAACATGTGTTTGATGCCTATTTTATTAGCCTCTCTAAGGATCCCTGGGAAGTCCAATTCGCCCTCTCCGAGTGCCACGTCGTTTTCGGGGCCGGTTAGTCCACTCATGTCTTTGGGTGCGCCTTTTCTGAAATCCTTCAGATGCAATGACACCCAGCGGTTTCCATACTTCTTTAACAAGGCAACGGGATCACCTCCTCCAAAATGCGTCCACATCACGTCCATTTGCAGAGAAACATATCGAGGATCTGTATTTTCGACCAAGTAATCGAAGAGCGTCCCATCCCCATATGGCTGGAACTCATAGCCGTGCACATGGTACTTGAACGTAATCCCGTTTTCCTTCAACACTTTTCCTCCTTCGTTGAAAGCTTTAATCGCACGATCCGCATCTTCTTTGGAAAACGCTCCGCGTTTGTGGGGTATCCAAGCACACATGACATAACTCGCCCCCAGAGCTTTTGCCCGATCGGCTACCGCTTGGGGATCTGACTCCAACAGTTCAAATCCGGTACCGGTAGATGGAATTGAAATCCCTCTATCATTGAGCATTTTCTTGAAGTCCTCTGGAGAAACTCCCTGCGGCGCACCTCCTTCAAACTCGGTAAATCCCAGCTTTTGAATAATATCCAAAGTAGGCTCCACTCCATTTTTCCAATGGTTTCTAAAGGTGTAGGAAGCAATCCCAAGCGGCACTTGTAACATGGGATCCCCTTTCTTTTGGGAAAATGTTTCTGTGGGACAGAAGATCCAAGCGAGAGCGAGGACTAAAAGCGTAAAGTTCTTTTTCATAGGTTATTTTTTACAAAGCCGACGAACCATAGTCCGCTGGCGAGGAAATCATTTTAAGTCTTAGTGATTCGATCAGAGCTTTGAGGATTGAGGTTCTCAGTCAGTAGCAGTGAACAGTCGACGGTTGACATCTACAGATTCGATTTGTTCAACTCCTCCACCGCATGATTTGCGGCTCGGGCAGTTAAGGTCATAAAGGTCAGCGTAGGATTCTGGGTACTGCCGCTGGTCATACAAGCCCCATCCGTGACGAAGACGTTCTTGCAGTGGTGAAGCTGATTATACTTGTTGAGTAAGGAAGTCTTTGGATCATGCCCCATGCGAACGCCGCCCATCTCATGGATATCGGAGCCCGGGGGAGAACCCCTGTCGACGACATTGATGTTTTTGAAACCCATTCGCTCATACATTTCGCTTTGCTGCTGGACGAAATCAGCCGTCATCTTGTCGTCGTTGTCTTTCCATTCCACCGACATGATGAGCTTGGGTATTCCATATTTGTCTTTTTCATCGGGAGAAAGTCGGATATGGTTGGACTCCTCAGGTACCATTTCCCCCTGCATCCAGGCAGACATGCTCCAAAGTCCGTATTTGGGATTGAGCAAATGATCACGTAAAGCATCCCCAATTAGATCAACGTTGCCTTCCAACTGCCGACCTGCAAACATCCCAATGGCATAGCCTCTCAGAAAATCCGTGTCTTGCCTATAAACATTCCTAAATCTCGGCACATAGGCATGTCCTGGGTTTCGTCCGTCGTTGAATTTGTCCAAAAATCCTTCAAAAGTAGCGTTTCCGCTTCCGCGATAATTGTGGCAGGTGATGAATTTGCCCATCAACCCGTTGTCATTGCCGAGTCCATTTGGAAAGCGGGAAGACTTGGAATTAAGCAAAATAGCATTGGAATTCAAGGTCGACGCATTGAGGAAAATTACTTTGGCATAAAACTCAATCGCTTCTTTGGTATGGCGATCGATGATCCTTACGCCAACCGCTTTTCCTTTTTGCTCATCATAAATCACCGACTCAACCACCGAATCCGGCCGTAGAGTTAGGTTCCCCGTTTTTTCTGCCCAAGGTAAGGTTGAAGCGTTGGCCGAAAAATAGCCTCCGTAGATGCACCCTCTATTGCACATGTTCTGACTCATGCACCGACTTCGCCCCTGTTGGCGGTGAATCTCTTGGGGATCGGTCAGGTGGGCACAACGTGCTTGGATCAAATACCGGTCTCCATACAATTCCTTCAGTTGCTCGGCATAGTATTTTTCTACGCAACTCAACTCAAAACCAGGCTGCACCACCTGATCCGGCAATACATCCAAACCGTCCTTGCTGCCAGCGAATCCCACAAAAGTCTCCACGTAAGTGTACCAAGGCTCTATGTCTTTGTAGCGGATCGGCCAATCAACGGCAAAACCATCCCTAGCCGGCCCGTCAAAATCAAAGTCCGACCAACGCTGAGTGCTCCTCGCCCACAACAGGGATTTGCCTCCAACATGATACCCTCGAAACCAGCGAAAGGGCTTTTCCTCGATATAGGGTTGCTCATCCTGCGCCAAAGTCCAGTGCATGGTTTCTTCACGCTGCCAATTTGCTCCGCCAATACCGGAACGTTTTTCGATAGGCACAACTCCTCGAAACTCAAATTCCCAAGGAGCCTTGGAAGCGGTTGGATAGTCCTCGATATGGCGAACCATCCTGCCTCGTTCGAGCACTAGTGTTTTGAGCCCCTTCTCACATAGCTCCTTGGCGGCCCAGCCGCCTGATGCTCCCGAGCCAATGACGATGGCATCGTAGGTTCGCTTTTCTTTTGAATTTTGTAGCATGGCGTTTGGGTTTAGAGTCTATCGGCAGGTACATCCGCACATCCTTTGTAGTAGCCCGGCGCGATTTGATAATGCCGGTACTCGACCATCACCTCTTTGACCGTGGTAAAACCCATAATGGTATTGGAGCGCATCAGGTCAAAAAACTCTTTATCTTCTTCATCCTCCGAGGACTTGAGCGCGAGAAGCGTTTGTTCCCTTTCCTCTTGGGAAAGATCCAAAAAACCTGCTTCGTCCAGAGCTTTCAACTTTGTTTTGATCAAATCCTGATCCTCCTTTTCGTAGCATTTTTCGAAAAGCTTGATCAGAAACTGATCCGTCCCCGTGCTGATTGCTCCTATAGGTTTGGCATCTGGTATGGGTAAAATCGGGGGATGGCCCTCCGGAATAAAGGTATCTGCGATCGCCATGATCATCTGCTCCTCTTCGAAGCTGAAAAAGCCTTTGTGACTCAGTCGATCCAGAATCTGCCATTTCCACTCCAACAGGGCAAGGCCCGCGATTCCGGCCACGGATCCACCGATGACCTTAAGGGATTTTCTTCTATTCATACTTTTGGCATTTTGGGCAAACACTGAAAGACAATATAGATTTTTTTGAAAAAAGGCGATGAAAAATTGGCACAGTATTACACCTGCGGAATTTAACTCGACTTTATCTACCGATCCGAATAGTTAAAGGAAAGGCCTATAGAAAGATAGTAGCGAATGACACGGTCCTCAGAATTGCTGGATATCCCCAGCGTGATGGGGCCGAGGATGGAGGCATAGCTCACATCAGCACCAAAGCCCAGATAATAATCGTCCTGAAAGATCTTGTTGGGCCAGTCCGCTTCGTCGAACGGATATTGCTGACTGTATCCCATCCAATTGACCCCAGCCCGAAAATAGACCTTGTGGACTGGCACGTACTGGAAATCCGCTCCGATCTTCAGGAAATTAGGCGTCTGGACCTCGGCATAGTTTAATCCCCAAAATGGATTGTCGTCAAATCGGACGTTTTGGTATCCCCCGACATAGAAGTCCTGGAAGATCTTGTCCCCCTCTTCCTGGGAAATCACCATACCAGCGGCCACCGAGGGTTTAAACTGTAGCTTTGGACTTATTGGGAAAAACTTAGAATACCGCCCATAGATCACCCCATGACTATCTGGTGTAAGGCCTTCGACCAGGTCTTGAATGACCGAAACAGGCACCTCCACAGGGATTCCTTCCACATCGAGTGTGACCGAATCGATCCCTGACACCAGATTGACGCCAATCCACTGCTTCATGTTGAGCACCGTCTCGATCAGCCCTTCGGCCCCTTTGGTTGGATAGTTTCGGTCGTTCTGTGAGTTTCTATAATAGCGAAATCGTAGGCCGAGGGAGCGTTGATAGGCATTCTTTAGATCGTCTGAGATGAAATTGCCAAATCGGTACTTGGCCTTGATATTTTCGAACACCGACCCAAAGGAAACGGACTCTTTCAGGGAGGAAGTTGAGATCATCTGCGCCTCCACACGTGTGTTTTTGGAAATGAAGATATTGTCCTCCTTCCCATCCATGTAGGTTGGAATTTGTTGGTTAAGGTAGTTGGTTCGGAAGTTGAACGCATACTTCTTGTTGCCGCCGACATATTTGTAGTAGTCAAACCTGAATTTTGGATTCTGACTGATATCGCCAATGAAAACGGTTCGAGAGGATTTGCCTATTAAGTCACGTGCAGTGTAATTCAAGACAATTCCTGCAGAAAACTGATGGTCATAGTGAAAGGAAGTATAAAGCAACTGTTTCGGCTTTTCCTTTACCCGGATCAGGAGGGAAAAATGCTGCCAATCACCCCGGACCAGGCTGTAATCGACTTTGTAAAATCCATTCATTCCAAATACCCGGTTGATCCCATCTTGAATATCCTCACGAGAGACTTCTTTGCCTGGATCTATGGCCAGCTTTGAAAGTATCAGTGACGTGGGGAAAATACGGTTGCCACTCACTTCTATCCTGTCAAAGGAAATGGGAGACCCCTCCAAACCAATACCTGGGGAAGGTACCGAAATCCCCAAACTGTCGGCAAGATGCTTGAACTGGGGGTAAAACGCTTCCCCGGTCTTGTCACCGATTTTCAAGATTGCATCAAAATCCCCAAAACTCGCTGTACCATACGGCCCCAAGTCCGGCTTGATATAGATATCTGTCTGCGCGATATTTTCCCCGGTGACGCCGAGCGAAGCTGCCATGGAAAGTTGCATCAGGATGGCCCCAAAGCCATCCAGCTTGTCCGCGGCCAAAAAGTCCTCGTCGCTGACATTGACGCCGATCACGAAGTCCGCGCCCATTGCTCGTACCACATCGACCGGGAAATTGTTGACCACGCCTCCATCCACGACCATGGTGCTGTCGAGATTGAACGCGGTAAATGCGGTGGGGATGGCGATACTGGACCGAATGGCATCGTGTAGATATCCCTTGTCAAAAATGATGGGTTTTCCGGTACTGATATCCGTGGCGATACACCGAAAAGGAATCGGAAAGTCATCAAAAGACTCATATTGCCTAGCTGGCCAAGTGTAGTAGTGAAGCGTTTCGGAAAGTACCTGTCCTTCAATCAGGCCCGAAGGAAGACTGATCTTGCCTTGCCTCATTGGGAGCTCGAGCAGGTATCTGTTGTAATATTCCTTTTCCTCAAAAGCGATTTTTTCAAAGCCCACACGATTGGAAATAATCAGCTCCCAGTCTATGGATCGGATGATCTTTTCGAGCTCATCCGCATTGTAACCCAAGGCATACAAGCCTCCCACTACCGATCCCATACTCGTGCCGACTATGTAGTCAGGGTGTATGCCTGCCTTTTCCATAGACCGGATCACGCCGACGTGAGCCATGCCTTTGGCTCCTCCTCCGCTCAACACGAGCCCGATCTTGGGAAGCGGAGCAAAGCTCGTATCTTGAAATGAAAAAGAAGAATGCGCCCAAAACAATGAAATCAGGGCAATGCAAAAGTGCTTGGAGAAAGAATTCATTTTCTGCAACGTATATGCTAAATACTCGACTGCACCATCAAAATACAATAAGCCTTTTTCTGAAGACCAAACGAAATTCACACTTCAGCTCCTCCCATCGTCTGACCGCTGTGGCGGAGATCTTCAGGCTAAAATGTGGAATTCAGACATTGCTGATCCCCTCTCCAAGCTAGGGTTTACTTTCTGTAATCCAAGGGTGGTTTTCGATCTCCCACCAAGGCTTCGTAAGAAAATCCCTCTCCCCTTCTTCTATTCAATTCCTCCAGGGCTTTCTCGGTCACAGAGGGATCTTTGAAAATATCCATCGCAGTGAGGGTAAGCGTTTTTGCAGCGACCATCATTCCTTTTTGGCCTATGCTCATACCTCCAGCCGCCACAGCTTGCCAAGTATGGGCAGAGGTACCAGGCACCCAAGTAGCCGCGCCAAGACCTACAGTCGGCACTAGCCAGCTAATATCGCCCACATCCGTAGATCCCCCACCGCCTTCTTCAGAAACCACAAAGGGAGCGATTTTGGTGGCGTCATCGGGACTTACCTTTACACCCACAGGATAGGTTTTGATAATTTCCTCGGCAAAGACCCTTTCCTCTGGAGTATAGTTGATCCCTCCTACCTGCTCCAGGTTCTTGTGCATGATCCTAGCCAGCGTTTCGTTGGGCAGGAGGTTATATACTCCATTGATCACCTCATATTCCATCCGGGTTTGGGTACCCAAAGCCGCACCCTCCGCAGCCTTGACCATCCTTGCAAAAATCTCCTTCACCACCAAAGCGTCCGGGTGGCGGACGTAGTGATAGGATTCTGCAAAGGCGGGCACCACGTTTGGTGCTTCACCACCGCGGGTGATCACGTAATGCATTCTGGTCTGCATGGGCACATGTTCCCGCATCAGGTTCACCATAAAATTCATTGCCTCCACAGCGTCCAAAGCAGATTTGCCCCGTTCGGGAGCTGCAGCGGCATGGGATGCTTCACCATAAAATCGAAATTTGGTAGAAATGTTTGCCAACGAGGAGGTTGCGCCCGCAGCATTTTGGGAACTTGGGTGCCAGTGAAGCATGACGTCCACATCAGCGATCAGTCCAGCGCGCGCCATGTAGACTTTGCCCCCTCCCCCTTCCTCGGCTGGGGTTCCGTACACACGGATAGTACCTGCGATTTTATTTTCTTTCATCCAGTCCATCACCGATATTCCGGCAGCGACAGAGGCAGCCCCAAAAAGATGGTGTCCACAGGCATGGCCCGCACCGTCTACCACGACAGGGTCTCGAAAAGGAACCGCTTTCTGTGATACTCCTGGCAGCGCATCAAATTCCGCCATGATGCCGATTACGGGTTTGCCGGATCCATATTCCGCCACAAAGGCCGTCGGGATGTCCGCGACGCCGGCGGTAACCTTAAATCCAGCGTCGCTTAAGGTCTTTTGCAAAAGCGCTGAGCTGTTGGTTTCAAGGTATCCCAGTTCCGGATTATTCCAGATCTGCTTGGCGATATCGCCATAAAACTCCGCTCTGGAATCGAGCTTTTTCAGCACCTCATCCTGTGCAAAGAGCGGCGAAAACGAAAGCACGAAGAGGGATTGTAGTAAGTACTTTTTCATGTAAGGTTGGTTTTTGAGGCAAAATACAAATTGTACCGAAATGAAAAATGCAGGAAATGCCAATTGGGAGAAGCCTTTGAAATTTGGCCAATGACACCTATTCAAGAAAAAGTTACATTTTTCAAACAATGAAAAACATTTTGTAAGACATTAATTCCCAATACATAAGATTATGCCTAAATTTTAAGGAACCAATTTTAAAATGCCAATGAAAAAAATCCTCAAAGTCGCAGCGTACCTGCTCGGCATCCTAGTCCTGCTAGTGATCGGAGCTTTCGCTTTTTTGCAGCTAGGTTTCCCGAAAGTCGACCCACCCCAAGAAATCAGCATTGATTATTCCCAGGAACGCATTGAGCGCGGTTCCTATCTCGCCAACCACGTCACAGTCTGCATGGACTGTCATTCGACTAGGGATTTTTCCCAGTTTTCAGGTCCTCCGATGCCGGGCACCCTAGGCGCTGGAGGAGACCGGTTTGACCATGAAATGGGCCTACCTGGTGTATTTTTCGCCAAAAACATCACACCGCATGGCATATCGGACTATACCGATGGGGAACTCTTCCGTTTAATCACAACCGGAGTGACCAACGATGGCAGGCCCATGTTCCCCCTGATGCCTTATTCCTACTATGGCAGAATGGATCCTGAGGATATTTATGACATCATCGCCTATATTCGTTCCTTGCCTTCGGTACAGACAGAAATCCCGGACTCCAAGGCCGACTTCCCAGTCAGTCTGATTCTGCGGACCATGCCTAAAAACGCAGAGATGACCTCCAAACCCTCTCCGACCGACCAAGTCGCCTACGGGGCATATTTGGTAAATGCCTCCGGCTGTATCGAATGCCACACCCAATTGAGTCCCCAAGGTGTAATCCTTCCAGACGTGGCTTTTGCCGGAGGCAGGGTGTTTCCCTTTCCGGATGGAAGCATCGTCACTTCTGCCAACATTACGCAATGCCCTGATACAGGAATTGGCGCATGGGATGAAGGGGCATTTGTAGCCAGATTCAAACAGTATACGGATTCCGGCTACGTCAATCCCAAGGTTGGGCCAGGCGAATTCAACACCATCATGCCTTGGACCATGTATGCCGGGATGAAGGAAGAAGACCTCAAGGCCATCTACGCCTATCTGAAGACTATCCAGCCAATCAAAAACGAGGTGGTCAAATTTACAGCCTCCAGCAAATAAGATTACCTAAGAATCAGATGCACATCGGCCCCACCTTTTGTGGGGTCGTTTGTTTTTTTATGGCGCAAGACAAGCCAAACCCTGCTGCTATGTGCCGTCTTGGGCAATCGCAGCTGGAGCTTTTCCATTTCGCTTGATTCCTTTCCTGCCTTTTTCTGCCTAGTTTAGTCCCCTGAAGTGATTTTAGCCAAATCCTGTAAAAATGCGTCAGTCCGTCCTCCTTCTATTTACTCTTTTTGCCTTCTCTTGTAGTCCCAAGGGGACTTTCCGTATCATCGACAAACCCATAACTTGGAACGAACAAAGAGAACAACTCTCCCTTCAATACTTGAAAGACCGACATGGACTGGAGCAAAGTGCCGCGACGATCGAACCGCAAATGGTCGTGGTGCATTGGACGGCCATTGACAATATTGAAGTGACATTTGATGTGTTTGACCCTCCGCTGTTAGGAGGCAGGGCTGACCTGACCGGTGCCAGCAACCTGAACGTCTCGAGCCAGTTTCTCATCGACCGGGATGGGACGATTTTTAGGCTACTCCCGGATACCACCTTCGCTCGGCACACAATTGGCTTAAACTACCTCGCCATCGGCGTCGAAAACATCGGCAGCGATGACATGCCGCTGACCAAAGCCCAACTCAAAGCCAATGAACAACTCGTCCGATATCTGAAGAGAAAATATCCCATCGACTATGTGATCGGGCACCACGAGTACCAAAACTTCCAGACCACCGAACTTTGGAAGGAAGCCGATCCAAACTATCGGACCGTGAAGACGGACCCGGGAGACAAATTCATGAACCAACTGCGAAAAAATCTTGAAGACCTCAACCTCAAACCAGTACCCAAGCTTTAATTCCCCTATGCGTTTCCAACCCCAGTTTCCCGTTTGGATCATTTGCTTACTTCTATTTTTCGCTTCCTGTAAATCCCAAAAATCCTCAACGACCCAAAAACCTCCGGTAACGCCGCCTACGAGTACCACCAAGCCCACTACAACACCCACAGCCCAAACCGGACCAAAAACCTCCGAAACTCTTCCCCCAAAAGTCTCCCAGCCGGCCGTGGCGCTGAAACCTCTCAGCTATCAAATGCCGGACATACCCCGTGAGTTTCGCGGAGTTTGGATTGCCACCGTCGCCAATATCGATTGGCCCATCTCTCCAACCGACTCATGGGAGAAGCAAAAGGCCGAATTCGCTGCCCTGCTGGATTACTACAAAAACCACAATTTCAACGCAGTGATCGTCCAGGTGAGAACCGCAGGGGATGCCTTTTACCCGAGTAACCTCGCCCCATGGTCCAAGTACCTCACGGGGAAACAGGGAAAGGCTCCCGCTACCTCGGAAAATCCCCTGACCTGGATGATCAAAGAGGCTCACGACCGCGGACTGGAATTCCATGCCTGGCTCAACCCCTATCGCGCCACGATGACCCTCGATACGAGCGAACTTAGCCCCGAGCACGACTTTCACAAACACCGAAACTGGATGCTGAAGTACGGCAGCAAATGGTACTATGACCCAGGATTGCCGGAAGTGAAGCAGCATCTTTTGGCCGTGATCTCCGAAATCGTGGACAATTATGACGTGGATGCCATACACTTTGACGACTATTTCTACCCCTATCGCGAACCCAAGCTCGAGTTTCCGGACAAAGCATCCTATGCCAAATACAAGAAGCCGGGACAGTCTGTCGATGACTGGAGAAGACAAAACGTCAATGACCTGATCTTCGCCCTCAACCAGACGATCAAAAATCGAAAACCCTGGGTGCAGTTTGGGATATCTCCTTTTGGGGTGTGGAGAAACCAGAGCAAAGACCCTAAAGGCTCCCCCACCCAAGCCGGTCAGACCAACTACGACGATCTCTATGCAGATGTCCTGCTCTGGATGAAAAATGGATGGGTGGACTACATGCTACCCCAGCTCTATTGGAGCATGGAGCACAAGCTGGCCTCCTATCGCAAACTCGCCGACTGGTGGTCCAACAACAGCTATAACACCAACGTCTACATCGGCAACGGTCCCTACAAGGTCCGTGACGACTCCGATGCCGCCTGGACAAATCCCAACGAGCTCAATACTCAGGTCAACTATACCCGAACATTGCCCCAGATCCATGGAAATGCCTTTTTCTCAGCCAAGTCCATGTATCAAAAAAACCGGGACATAGCGGATCTGCTCCAAAAGGAAGTCTACAACGAACCTACGCTCCCCCCTTCTTTTGAACCCAAAACCCCATCGCTCATCGATACGCCTGTGGTTTTTGACGTGAAGACTAACGCTGAAAAAACCCAAATCAGTCTGGAAAAGCCTATCGATCCGGCAATCCGCTATGCGATGGTACAGGGAGGTAACGACCTCAGCACCCTCCATGACGCAAGAATCCACACCGCTTGGGTGGGTGGCTCAAGAGTGCGTTATTTAGAAGTTCCTAGTCTGAACACCGACTATCTGGCAATCCGATGGATAGACCACTATGGCCGTATCGTCCAAACCCAGGTATTCCAAACACCGAAAACCAGCCGCCTATGAAAGACATGCTCGTCCGCTTGACGGAGCTTCCAGAGATTTCCGATTTGGAAAAAAAACTGCTGGAAAAGGAGAAAATCGTATTCCGGCGGGCGATTACTCCCGAAAAAATCCTGGTGGCGGAATGGGTCATGGAGCAGTTTGGGCAATACTGGAAGTCAGAGGTAGAAGTGGCTTTTTCACGGCAACCCGTCTCCTGCTGGATAGCCCAGCGTGGCAATCAAATTTTGGGCTTCGCAGCTTATGAAAGCACAGCGCGTAACTTTTTTGGCCCCACGGGCACCTTGGAAACCGAACGGGGCAAAGGGATTGGGAAAGTCCTCCTGATCAAATCGCTCGAATCGCTTCGGGAAATGGGCTATGCCTACGCCATAATCGGCGGCGTCGGTCCGGCTGAATTCTATGAAAAAACCGTCAACGCGAAAGTCATTGAAGGCTCAGAAACAAGCATCTACCAAAACCTACTCAGAAAAAAATGACCCAAAACAAGTCCAAAAGCCCCTGGTTTTGGGTTCCATCCCTGTATCTGACCGAGTCTCTGCCCTACGTCGTGATCATCACCGTCTCGGTAATCATGTACAAAAACCTGGGAATCTCCAACGCCGACATCGGACTTTACACCTCCTTTCTCTATCTCCCGTGGGTGATTAAACCTCTCTGGAGCCCAGTTTTGGAGCTTTTCGGTAACAAAAAACAGTGGTTTCTCAGCATGCAGCTGATCTTGTCATTGGTCTTCCTCGGCGTGGGATTGACCACGGGACTGGATCAGTATTTCACCATTACGCTTGCCTTTTTCTGGATGGGAGCTTTTGCTTCCGCGACCAATGATATTGCTTCGGATGGACTCTACCTGATCGCCTTGAAACCCGACCAGCAAAGTTTCTTCGTCGGGGTAAGGAGTACTTTTTACCGAGTGGGGATGATCACGGGACAGGGTCTGATTGTGATCTTGGCTGGATATCTGGAGGAAACCTTTGGCAATCCTAATCAAGCTTGGTCCTGGACCATGATCGGAGTCGCAGGACTGATGCTGATTTTAACCGGCCTGAACTATCTCGCTACGCCAAAGGTCATTGAAGAACGTGTAAAAAAGGAAGATGAACCCAGCTTTGGGAAGGTGTTCTCGACCTTCTTTACCAAGAAAAACATCGGTCTTTCCCTAGGTTTTGTCCTGCTCTACCGCTTGGGAGAATCCCAGTTGGTGAAGATGGCCTCACCTTTCTTCCTCGATACCCGTGAAGCGGGAGGCCTTGGCCTAAGTACCACAGAAGTAGGCTTTATCTACGGAACCTTGGGGGTGATTGCCCTCTTGGCCGGAGGAATTCTGGGTGGAATTGCCATTTCCCGGGATGGTCTCGGGCGCTGGATGATGCCCATGGCTATCGCGATCAATGCGCCGAATCTTGGCTATATCCTGCTTTCCTGGCAACAACCAGAAAGTCTCAGCTTTGCAATGACCGCGGTGGTGATCGAGCAGTTTGGCTATGGCTTCGGCTTCGCTGCCTACATGATTTTCCTGATCTTCTTGGCAGAAGGAGCTTTCAAAACCGCCCACTATGCCTTGGCAACAGGCTTTATGGCGATGGGCATGATGCTGCCGGGAATGCTGAGCGGCTATATGCAGGAATGGCTTGGCTATCCCGGCTTCTTTGTCTGGGTAGTGATGGCGACGATTCCCGGTTTCCTGATGGCCTATTTGGCAAAGTATCCGAAGGAATTTGGAAAGAAATCAGAAAGCTGAAATTTGAAGGCTGAAAACGGAAAACAAGATCAATGACCATATAGCACCAAGCGTAGTTCGGATAGGGCCGGTGGGAGGATTTGCCAGCGAGCCAGCGTTCGACCCTCTGCGGTTGGAGTCCCGCTAGCTAAGCGGAACTGCATCTTGTCCTTTTCGTTCTTTTGGGACAAGCCAAAAGAACATAGAAGAAGAGGCTAAAAAACAACTTCTATCCTGATAACTCTGCGGAAGGCTCGGCCGAATAAAAAGACCAATTACTCAATACCCCATGAACAAATCTCAAAAAATCGCCCAATGCTTCTCCCCCGCCGCATTCATCCACGACACGGAGGAAAACTATCAGGAAATCGAAAAACTGATCCGGGAGGAAGAAATCGGAGGGTTGACCTTTTTTCACAGCAGACATTCCGCCGCGGCCAACTTTGAGAAAAGAGCGGAAGTACTGGACGTCTCGGGGACGTTTGAGAAATTGATCGGCCTCATCAACCGCTACCAGAGCATTTCCAAAATCCCCCTGTTGATCAGCATCGACGGGGAATATGGACTGGCTATGCGCATCGAGAAGACTCCCCAATATCCCTTTGCAATCACTTTGGGTGCCCTAAAAGAGGATGCGGAAAAATGGGTGGAAGAGGTAGGTTACCGCATGGGAATGGACATGAAGCGCTCCGGAATTCACCTGAATCTGGCACCCTGCGCCGATGTGAATACCAATCCCAATAACCCGGTGATTGGCTATCGCTCTTTTGGAAATCAGGCCGAACAGGTGGCCAAGCTTTCTTTTGCAGCTTATTCCGGGATGAAAAAAGCCGGAATCGGAGCTTGCTTGAAGCATTTCCCGGGGCATGGGGATACGGCGGTTGACTCGCATTTGGGTTTGCCTATTCTGAACAAAACCAAAGCTCAACTCGAAGCCGAAGAGCTTCTCCCCTTCCAATACGGCATCGATCGAGGCGTGGAAATGATCATGGTAGGGCATTTGGCGGTACCGGCCCTGACTGGAGGAAAGGAAATCCCTGCCAGCATCAGCCGGGAACTGATCACAAATCTGCTCAAGGGCGAAATGGGTTTCACAGGCCTAGTAATCTCCGATGCCCTGAACATGAAAGCCGTCGCCAAGCACTTCCCAGAACCCGGCATGCTGGAATGGGAAGCTTTCCATGCTGGGAATGATATCCTTTGCTTCTCAGATCACGTGCGGGAGGGAATCCAAAAAATCTCCGAAAATGCCAGCGATGAAGAAGTGGATACGGTCTATGAAAAGGTGATGGATCTGAAAAAGCGTTTGGGTGTACTTGAAATTCAACCGATTGAAGTGCCAACTTTCGACTGGGAAAGCCATTCTAAACTCCAAAGCCAACTGGCGGAAAAGTATGTTTCGGTGATTTCCGGCAAACTGGACTTAGAAGGAATCCAACTACTGAGAGCAGCTGGCAAGCTGGGCTATCAAGAGTTCTTCACTCCAACTGCTAGCACTTTTTCCAAGCAACTTGGACTTGACACGACCACCATTTCTGAGGCTGAAAAAGTCATACTGGCCGTATTCGTACCCAGCCATAAGCCACTAAACCAATTCGGGATGGATCTCGAAACTCTAGCCGAAATCCAAAGGCTTGCCCAAAGCAAGCCCTGCATCCTGGTTCATTTCGGAAATCCACTGGCCCTAAAGTATCTGGGAAATCTGGAAAATGTTGAGGCGGTGATCTGCGCCTATCAGGGATTTGAGGAGGTGCAGCAGGTGGTGGTAAAAACCCTCCAAGGGCTCTGAGTCCCTTGGAAGGGGTTAGTGATCTTAGCCAGATTTCTTTTTTTTAAAGCCGACTTTTTAGAGAACCCTCCAAGGGATTTAAAACCCTTGGAGGGTAGGTTGAATCCTCTGGCACTAAAGCATCTGGGAAATTTGGAAGATTTCGAAGCGGTGATCTGTGGGTATCAAGGATTTGAGGAGGTGCAAGAATTATACATCCAATTACTTAAGCAACACCCAAACAATTGAAAAAAATATTCGTGTTAAAAGAATTTAAACAACATATTTGTTGTCCAAACCTCTTACATTAACAGAAAAAAGAAAATGCGGCTAGAATTTCAACACAACGGAAGCTTAAAGCCTGGCATTCACAAGCTTACATTCGAAGAATTCGAAGAGGATTTTGGGTTTAATCCTCATAGAAAAGCATTAATTGTGGGCTTGAAAATCGGAATTGAAGAATTAAGAGAATGCGGATGCACTAAGATTTACATTGATGGAAGCTTTACAACTCGAAAGGAAACCCCAACTGACTTTGATGCTTGTTGGGACGTACTCGGCGTTGATCTACCAAAATTAAAAACAAAATTCCCAACTATGCTTGATTTTTCGAATCATCGAGAAAACCAAAAAAAAAGGTATAAAGGAGAATTTTTCCCAGCTCAGGCATCAGCATCACCTTACAACATTTATTTAGATTTCTTTCAAAAAGATCGTGACGGAAACAAAAAAGGAATTATTGAAATAACCCTAAATTAGCTATGATTAAGAGCGACAGACAACTAGCCATAACCAAGAGAAATAGAGACAATTTCTTAGAAGCAATAGAACTTTTGAAATCAAACGAAGACAAAAATCTATTGAACCAAATAATGTTTGACTCTTTAACAAGTCAAATTGAAACCTTAAATAAAGAAATAAAAGAATATGAGGAATTAAAAAAAATAAAATCTAGAATCTTATTTTCAGAAATAAAGAATTTACCTGAAATACTAGTAAAAGCTAGAATAATTAAGGGAATTTCTCAAGAAGATTTAGCAAAAAAAATAGGATTAAAAGCACAACAAATCCAACGTTATGAATCAAATAATTACGAAGGTGCCAATTTCAATAGGATACTAGAGGTTTCAAGAACTTTAGACATAACATTTGACAAAACAAAAATAACTCTTAACACAGAAACTATTCCACTCAGTGAATATACAGATAAATTCATAATAGAAGCCACAAAGAAGTTAAGAAATAAAAAAGCCCTTCTAACTGTTATTCAATCATGAAAACAATAACATTTTATTCGTACAAGGGTGGAGTTGGAAGATCTCTTGCTCTTGTCAACATTGCTACAAGACTTTCAGAATTTGGAAAAAAGGTTTGTGTTATTGATTTTGATCTCGAAGCTCCAGGACTACATTTAAAATTCCCAATACCTAAATCAATTTATACAAACAAAAAAGGAATAGTTGATTTTGTATACGAGTATTCAAACAAAGGAATATTAGTAAAATCAATTAAAGATTATTCTATAGAAGTACAAGTTTCGAAAACTGGAAAGTCATTATCCTTAATCCCTGCTGGGGATGTTGAGTCAACAGCATACTGGAAAAAGCTTTCATCAATAAATTGGCACGAACTAATTTATGAGAATAATAATGGTCTTGCTTTTTTGTTATTCATAAAAGATATAATCAAAAAAGAAATAAAACCGGACTTTCTACTAATTGATTCTAGGACTGGCATTTCAGAAATGTCTGGAATAACATTATCATTACTTGCTGATGAGGTTGTTATCGTTGCAGCAAATAATAGAGAAAATTTAAGCGGGGCAAAAAAAATAATTCAATCACTGAATGACAAAGAAAACAATATTTTTGAGAAATCTCCAAAAATTAACTTTGTTCTGAGCAGAATACCATTTACAGAAAAACCTGAGGATAAAGCTAAAGAAAGTATATTGATCAACAAAATCAAAAGAGAATATTTAACCCCTTATTTATCAGAAATCAATATTATTCATTCTGATCGCGAATTAGAGGAGTATGAAAGAGTAAAAATAGGCTACGAGAAAGATGACTCAAATACACAAATTTCAATAGATTATCTAAAATTGTTTGAAAAATTAACAGAAAATGATCTTTCTCCAAATGAAATCCGAAGATTTAACAATATTAGAGAATCTGAAAAATTAGTATCAATTGCGAACAACACTGAAAACCCACTCCAGAAAATAGACTATATATCAAAAGCAATTGAACTAAATAAAACAAATATTGAATTATACATTTATAAAGCAAACATTCTGTTTGAGCTAAAAGATTTCAAAAAATCATTAGAAGTAATTGAAAAGGGTCTTGCATTAGATCAAAACAACAATTCCGCGCTAAATACATACATTGATAATTTGATCGAATTAAAGGATTATCAAAAAGCGTCTAAGGAAATAGATAGATATATTGAAATCCGACCGAATGATCTAGCTCCCCTAATATTAAAAATAATTCTTTTAACAAGAACAAAAAATTATATTGAAGCTGAAAAGGTGTGTTCCTTGATGATTGAGATGAATCCTGAATATAGCTATGGTTTTTCTTGCAGAGCTAATTCCAAAAGGCTTTTAAAAAACTTTGACTCTGCATTTGAAGATATTTATAAAGCATTAGAACTTGATTCAGAAAACCTACAAGCGGTTGCGACTCTAGCAGAAATCTATGCAGAACTTGGAAAATTGAATGAATTTTTCATTCATTTCGAAAGCCTTCTAAAATCAAATGCTGATTACGCACAAAAAGCTGTAAATGATGAAGAAATCTATCAAACTCTAAAAGAAAATGAAAGGTTTTTAGGGTTATTATCAAAATATGGGATATATCTTGATAAACATAATTGAAAAAATTATTTATTATAATTTTTGATTCAATTGAATTTATTGCCAAAAGGTGAGAATAGTCTCGACTCCACTTAGCTAATGCGTTTATAGCTTGTTAAGAGATGGGAGGAAAACGAAAGTACACCGAAAAAAGTCCAAGTGGAATTAAAGAAAATTTACCTGCCGGCAGAATTCCATATCCCCATTAAAACAATAGGTATCTTGAATCAATACAAAGAAAACTAATATAGATACCTCAAAATTTGACATTGAAGGTACCTCGATGATGAGGAAATGGTTCAGGAATACCTGAATACCGTACTCGAAGAAGGAAATCCCCAAGAAATCATCGTTGCGCTTGGGCATGTGGCAAAGGCGATAGGAATGTCCCGCATGGCTGAACAAACTGGTCTCAGCCGGCCATGCCTTTACAAAGCGCTCTCCCCAGACTCCAAACCCTCCCCGCGTAGATTCCATCTACGCTTTTCTATTTTTTAGGAATATGCAATTCTTCCCCCTGCTCAAACTAGCTGAAGATCAATACACCTACCCTCCAAATTAACTATCTTGGGTTAGCAATTCTCCAAAGCCCTATCCCATGAAAACCCTGCTTCGAACGCTTTTTGCCTTTTTACTCCTTAATTTTCTAGGTTGTTCACCCCAAGAAGCCAAAAACGACACTAGCTCCCAAGAAGAAAAAACCTGGTGGAAAGAAGGTGTTTTGTACCAAATCTATCCCCAGAGTTTTAAGGATACCGATGGGGACGGCTATGGGGATTTCAAGGGAGTAATCGAAAAATTGGATTATCTGGGAAGTCTGGGAATTACCATGGTTTGGATGAATCCATTTTTTGAATCCCCCATGGTAGACAATGGCTACGATGTGAGTGACTACCGGGCGATTCATCCGAGGTATGGTTCGATGGAAGATTTTCAGGCCATGCTGGATGGAATGCATGCTCGTGGAATCAAATTCGTGTTGGATGTGGTGGTGAACCACAGTAGTGACCAGCACGATTGGTTTTTGCAATCCCGAAGCTCCAGAGACAATCCGTATCGGAACTATTACCACTGGTGGCCGGCAGAAAAGGGAACTCCACCCTATCGCCACAGTTTATTTGATCCAGAAGGGGCTTGGGAATATGACTCCCTCACCAATGCCTACTATCTCCATACGTTTGCAGAACAGCAGCCCGACTTGAATTGGGAAAATCCCAAAGTCCGCCAAGAAGTGTACGACATCATGAAATTTTGGGCTGAAAAAGGAGTGGATGGATTTCGGATGGATGCTTTTCAGTTTGCCAGCAAGGATACTACCTGGCCGGAATTCCCCGAGGGACATGAAGAGGACTTTATCAAATGGTATGGAATGAGGCCACAGCTTCATGAATATTTGAAAGAGATGTACGCGGAAGTAATCGAGCCTTTCGGAGTTTTTGCCGTAGCGGAGGGTGCAGGAAGCACATTTCTGGATGCCCATGATTTGGTAGATGCAGATCGAAAGGAACTTCAAATGGCCTATCACTTTGAGACGGTGGACCTATCCCGAACTCCAGAAGGATACGAATTGGAAGATTTCAAAAATGTCTTTTCCAAATGGGACAGTGCCTTTGCAGAAAAGGGATGGATTTCCATTTTCCTGTCCAATCATGACAATTCCAGATTGGTCAACCGCTTTGCCAATCCTTCACCCGAATTCAGAACCCCCTCTACGCAGTTGATCAATACGTTCCTGATGAGTATGCGTGGAACCCCATTTACTTATTATGGTGACGAAATCGGCATGACCAATATCGACATGCCTACCATCGAAGAATATGTGGATGTAGAGGCACTAGGCAAATACCAAACGGCAAAAGCATCCGGACAGGATTTAGAGGAATTTATGCGGATTCTGAATTACAGCTCCCGCGAAAATGGACGGACCCCGATGCAATGGGACAGTACCCCGCAGGCGGGATTTACCACAGGCACCCCTTGGATGAAAGTGAATGAGAACTACGTGGAAATCAATGTAGCGGCACAGGAAGAAGATCCGAACAGCATTTTAAATCACTTCCGTAAAATGGTTCAGGTGCGAAAAGAAAACCCAGCGCTGGTCTATGGCAAATACGAATTGGTTCAGAAAGAGCATCCGGAAATCTATGCCTTTACCCGAACAGGAGAAGGCCAAAACTTGATGGTGGTGTTGAACTTTTCCCAAAACCCCAGCTCCATTGAATTGGAAACGCTTCCAACTGATGCTTCGGTGATTATCAATAATTACAGCACTTTGGATGTCAATGGCAATACCTTGAATTTGAAACCCTATCAGGCTTTGATTTTTTCGGTGGATCAGTAAAACCGATTAACCCATTCGGTTTTTTGTGGATGGCGCAGAATTTTGTCTCAAAATCTTTGGTCTAAAAGGGGGGATAAATCCGACAATGGAGTTCTAAATCCGATTCTATCCTATTTTCATACTAACGAAACCCTAGTCTTTAGTCCTTCCAATTTGGTGGATAAACTTCCCACCACCTATTTCAGTTTGGGTTTTAGGCAGTTTTGGATTCAAAACTCGATAGCAAACCAATTAAGCAGTGATTGAAATTTTAAGACAGCATATTGTCACCCGACTTGGCAAAAACATTGACCAGATTGATCTGGTGTTGTCGAAATTCAAGCCCATTGAAACCAAAAGAAACGAGCAGCTTTTATCCCAAGGGGAAGTATGCAAACATGTTTACTTTATAGCAAAAGGTTGTTTGCAGGTATATGTGTACGACCAGGATATGAACGAAAACACCCGCGATCTAATCATTGAAGATAATTGGTGTACCGAATTGATGAGTTTTGGGAGTGGCCAGCCCGCAAGCGAAAATATTCGGACTGTTGAACCTTCCCAACTTTTAGCGATAGACAGAAAAGGATTCCAGGAAATGATGGAAACTGTTCCGCAATTTGATAAAGTCTACAAACAGATATTAGAAGCCTCTTACGCTAATTCGGTATACCGGATCAATACGTTTGTTGCTCTTTCCGCACTTGACCGCATAAAATGGCTAATGCAAAATAGGCCAACCTTAATGACTAGACTTTCCAGCAAGCTCATCGCCTCCTATTTAGGCATTAACAAAGACGTTTTTAGCAGACTGAAAGCCCAACTTTAAATTGTAGACTTTTGTCATCATTCTTTGAATTTTTGATTGCCAAAATTGTATCAACAAATACAATTCACAACCTAAAATTCAACGACCATGACAGAGTATCTTTTATTATTCCGAAATGCGAGCGCAGAAAACGGATATTTGGCAACTACCCAAGATATGGCGGAAGATATGCCCAGATGGCAATCTTGGATAGGCAAAATCGCGATGCAGGGAAAACTGGTTAGTACAGCGCCTATTCGATATGAAGCATCGATAGTGAACTCCGAGGGCATTGCAGCTACTAAACAACCCTACAAAGAGGAAAACAGTGTTTTGGTCTCGGGCTTTCTTATCTGTAAAGCAGACCATTTGGAAGAGGTGCAAGAATGGGGCAAAGCTTGCCCAATTTTGAAATACCCACATAGCTCGGTTGAAATAAGACCTTTAGTTCCATTTCCAACAAACTAAACTTTCAAAGCATGGACAAACTATTATCATTGGGTCGATACATTTTCCCCTTATCCTTTTTGCTCTATGTAGGTTTGCATCTAGGAAAACCTGAGGTGGGCGCAGCATTTGTGCCTGACTATATCCCGTTTCCCTATTTCTGGAACTACTTCACTTTAGTCTGCATCTTGCTTTTCATCCTAAGTGCCGTTATAGCCAAGTATGACAAACTAGCTTACGCCTTGATGGCCTTGTACGTACTCCTGATGGCTGTTTTGGTTCACCTACCAAGAGCAATGGGATACGAATTGGATGAAACTGCAATGACAGCAAACCTTGGCAGAGAAAAAGAACTTGAAATGGTCAACTTTTTCAGAAACATAATGGTAGTTGGGGCTTTATTGGCATTTGCAAGGTTCGTCGCCAAAGACAAAAGAGTAATAGGCTAATTGATAAAACAGAAACAACCTGAATTTGGCGTCATGCGAAAATGAGTACTTCGCTTGACGCTTTTCTTTCTAATTGATTTACAGGTCTTTTTATCTTCTAGATTGATTATTGTTTTGCTATCAGGGATTTCGAAAGGAGCAAATTTGGGTGCCTTTGCTTTGACCCTACAATTCCACCAATTCGATCTTTTTACTAAAGCCGACTTTATCCAAAACGATCACGCCGTGGTCGATTTGGTCAAAGACAAACTGGATTTCTGAGATTTTATAAGGATCAAAATTCGGATTCTTATCTCTCAGCTTATCTAAGTCGAAAACATACTTCTGGAAGACGATCTCCGACTTACCCTCACCTTCCAAAAATTCCGACTTCAAGGTATTTACCTTGATCTGTCGCTGCAAAGCCGAGAATTCACTGAGCAAAAACGAAACTTGGTTTCCCGTCGTGTCTCTCATCAAAATTCGTAGATCCAAAGGTTTCTCTGGTTCCTTTTCCTCTTCTACTTCCTCATCTTTCTCCTCCACCTCCGAGTTGTTGGAATTGTCCTCTTCCCCGGATTCTTCTTTGGATTCTTCCACATTTTCCTCAGTCTCATTGTCAGAGACCCATTTTCCTTCCGTTTTGGGATTTGAACTCTCTTTGGATTCGGCCATTTCAAACACGAAAACCGAAATGGAATCCAATTGGAATTTCCCGAAATCCGAGAAAATCGAATAGCTGGCGATCAAGGAGTCAGCCACCACTTCTTTGACAGATTCCTCTTTTAGTGAATCAGCGATTTCATAGTTCCAGCCCAAGAAAACCGCTCGGGTTCCCTTTTTGGAATCCTTGAGATCTACCTCCCCTTCTCTCCAAACCTTCAGGTTTTCTCCGGAAATCTTGCCTCCCAATCCATCAGTAGCCACATCAAAATCAGCATTGAAGTCCGTCAAATAGCGGGTATTTGAATCTTCAAATTGGCTCAGGTAAATCGTCACCGGTAACCAATCCTTTCCGGCTCTTGCATCCAGGAATAAAAGCAAATACTCCTTTTTGGCATTCAGCGAAACCTCCAAAAATGCGGAAATATAGACCTTGGCTATTTCTTGTTGGCTTTCTGCATCTAGCTGCTGTTCCAAATTGAGCAGTCCTTTGAAGGGATTTCCGATATCATTATCCCCCCAGGAAGTATTGAATTGCCCATGATTGGCGCCTTGGATATAAAGCCCTGTTTTGAAATGATATGCGCTGTCCTCAAAGGTCACCCGCTCAAACTGCATGGAGCCCATGAATGAGGTCACGTCGGCATCTTGAGATCCATGGAAGACAAAATAATCGATGTCCTTGATCTTGGTTCGGGTATTGCCAGGCTGATACTGCCCATCCACCGGAGCGATGGAAACGATGGACCGAATATTAAAATGATAGCCCAATGGGATGGTCGCATCATCCGGGTAAAAATCCAAATCATTGAGCATCGCAGCATGGGCCACCGCCTCCCCACCTCTGGAATGTCCCATCAAGGAAATGCGATCCATGTCTACTTTTCCTGCAAATGGGTGATCTTCCGAAGCATTCCACTGCTCCCAAACTTTCAAATGCTCGAGCAAAAGCCAGCCTCGGGCATCATTTTCTTTCTGTAATCCACCAAACATGTCAGACCAAGAACCATTGATGAAATTTTCATCGACAGAAACCAAGATCATTCCCCGCGAAGCCAACAACTCACCGAGGTAGTCATATCCGGGATCAGAGAAATCCTGCATGGAGTGATTGCCATGGACCACCAACACTAAGGGAAAAGGCCCATCACCTTCTGGATACCAGACCCGGCCATTGATCGGGAGAGATTTGGAATCAAAACCCCAGTACTTCTCCCTCCACCAACCGCCAAACCCTTTCCAGTTGTCCAAAAAAGCGACCCCGTTGACGGAATCTGTTTTGAAGGTGACTTCCTCGCCGAATTCTGGCCTATGCTTGTCTTTTCCGCTGCCATAGGTCAGGGTCAAGACCTTATAAGAGCCTGCTTTGGCAGGTGATTCGCCAGGAATATGGGGAATCTCGACTTTGGAATAGCGCACGGCATTTTCAATTTTATCCATCTCCAGGCCTTTCACCGAATAGTAGTAAATGCTCAATGCCAGGCCGGCAATTCCCAAGAGACCACCTAGAATGAAAACCACCTTCTTGGGTGTTTTGAGGGGTTTGAAGCCTGTTTTTGAAAAAGTAAACCAAGCTGCTCCCAAGAGGGAAAAGAGCAAAATACTCCAGCCAATCAGTTTGATCTCCCCAAAATAAATCATGAAAAAGAGGGGAAAAGCAATCAATAAGGCAATCTTATACCATTTCGGAATTTGATAGATCAGCTTCAGAAGCCAAACGGAAATAAATGCTGCCAGAATAGTCGCTCCGATCATCAGGATTCCCAACAAAAAAGCCCAAGGGTCTCGGATATTGAATGCTACCAATAGGTAGTAAAGTAGCATCAATCCAATGCTTCCGATCAGCAATCCCACAGCAGCTCCCTTGATGGAGGTCTGTCCGGGTTTGACTAGAAGTAACTTGGCCCTAATCCAGGCTTTGGCTTGTTTGAATTTGTTCTTGATCATTTTCGGAAGGTGGATAAAACTCAAAAAATCAACAGGTTCTCTAATCTACCCAAAATCCGGAATAGATCAGGAATACTGAAGAAAGAGCCTTGGGAATGAAAGCTATAAGTTAAAAAGAACATCCTATTCATGGTTCTCGACAATTCTGAGGACTACGCTATCCCATTTTTGGCTTCAAGCCCTCTCAGCTCGGCAAAAGCATGTACTACGCCAGTAGAATCGAATCCTCCTTGTTTTTTTCATTAACTCTTGAGCTTTTATAACTTGGCGGGATGACCAAAAGCAAAACCAAGCGATTTTTTCAGATTGTAATGCCCCTAGTAGGCCTCATCAGCCTGATTATTTTTCCGCCTTGGAACCTGGTCAAGGCCTGGATCATGCCTCTGCCAGACACGGTGCGGGAGCAGGTAGAAGAAGCCATTTCTTACGGTATCGACGGGATGATCGTGTATGTAGACCAAGCAGGAAAGGAGCCCGCGCTCTACGCTGCTGGCTGGAAAAACCGGGAAAATCATATCCCCGCAGATCCGCAAAGTCTTTTTAAAATTGCCAGTATCAGCAAGCTTTACATTGCGGTGGCAGTTGCCAAACTTGCCCAGGCGGGTGTTCTTTCCCTTGACCAAAGCTTGGCAGACTATCTTCCTGATTTTACCGATAGGATAGAAAATTCCGAGCATATCACTCTTCGAATGCTGGTACGACATCGTAGCGGCATCCCCAACTACACCGATCATCCGGATTATCCTTGGGCCGATCCGTTCAAGAAAAATAGCGATACCTATCAGCTTGTTTTTGATCGGCCCGCCGACTTCGCTCCTGATAGCAAATACAGCTACTCCAACACCAACTATCTCCTGATCGGGGAAATCCTTGACAAAACCCTAGGCTACAGCCATCATCGTTATATCCGGGAGAAAATACTCGATCCAATTGGTCTGAGCCACACCTACAGTCTTTTGAAAGAAGTGAATCTGGACGAAGTGATGAGCGGGTACTTTGTAGACTATCAGCCGGATATCAAGGGCAATGACTTCATCCAACCTGGAGGCTCTATGATCTCGACAGCCGAGGAAGTTGGGATATTTCTCCGAGCACTGAATGACGGTTCCCTGTTGAACGATGAGGAGCAGGCGATCTATTCAGCCATCTACGATTACGGACATACGGGACTGCTGCCCGGCTATCAAAGCCATGCCTTTTACCATCCAGACATCGACGCGGTGGTGGTGCAGTTTGTCAATACCAGCGGAGGAACGATGTGGAATGTATCGGAGATCTTTTACAACCGGATCGTGAAGATCCTTCGGAAAGGCTAAGGCCATTCAGTACTGAATTGAGACCCCGAAAATCCAAAATTGTTAATTTGGCTCGGCATCGATAATTTGAGCCTATAAACCCAGTCACTATGAAGCCCACCGATACCCACAACGAACGCATTGCCAAGATGACTTTCTCCTCCGTATATCCCCACTACGTCACAAAAGTGGAAAAAAAGGGCCGAACTAAGGACGAGTTGAATGAGGTCATCACCTGGCTGACGGGCTTTGACGAGAAGAAGATCCAGCAGCTGATTGAGGAGAAGGTGACCTTCGAATCCTTTTTTTCCCAAGCGAAACTCCACCCCAACGCCCACCTAATCACCGGAATGATCTGCGGCTACCGGATCGAGGAGATCGACAATCCCCTCACCCGACAAACGCGCTACCTTGACAAGCTAGTCGACGAACTGGCCAAAGGCAGAAAAATGGAAAAGATCCTGAGGAGCTAAAAAGTCAACTCTCCAAGGGATCTAAAACCCTTGGAGAGTTGTCAGGCATCATTTTTCCACCGAAAACTTATACTCAATCGTATGCTCGTATTTCTCTCCCGGATTCAGGATCGGGCTTGGGAAATTGTCGTGGTTAATTGCGTCTGGCCAGTTTTGTGATTCCAGACAAAAACCCCAGTGTTTGTCATAGGTTTTGCCCTCAGCTCCAGCAAATTTGGAAAGGAAATTACCGGTATAGAACTGTACACCCACATTGTCCGAGTACATATCCATCACCCTCCCGCTCTCCGGATGGCGAACCCGGACAAAGTGTTTCATCTCGTCCGAAGGCTCCATTTTCATTACCATGTTATGGTCAAAGCCTCCCGCGTTGGCGGCGATCTGATCGCCCAGGACTTTTGGAGTACGGAAGTCAAAAGGAGTACCGGTGACGTCTTTGACCTCTCCAGTGGGAATCAACTCATCATCCACGGGAGTATAGGCATCAGCCCAAAACTGAAACTCATGGTCCAGCACATCGCGTTTGATGCCACCCAGATTGAAATAGGTATGGTTGGTGAGATTGAGGATAGTCTTCTGGTCTGTACTGCCCTCAAATCGGATTCTGAGGGTATTGCCCTCGGTCAGCTCCATCCAAAGCGTGGTCTGCAAATTGCCGGGATAGCCCTCCTCTCCGTCCACACTGAGATAGCTCATTTTCACGCCTACAGTGGAATCGTTGGTGTAAGTTTCAGGAGTCCACACTTTCTTGTTGAAGCCTTCCTTGCCACCATGGAGTGTATTGTTCCCATTGTTCTTTGCCAGCTCGTAGGTTTTTCCATCCAACTCAAACTTGGCACCGCCGATCCTGTTGGCTACCCGTCCCGCAGTCGCCCCGAAAAAGGGATTATCCTTGGTCAGGTATTCCTCGACTGTATCGAAGGTGAGGGCGACGTTTTCCTTCTTTCCGTCTTTGTCCGGAACAATGATTTTGGTGATCAGTCCACCATAGTTGGATAGTTCTACTTGCATTGTTCCGTTGTCCAGGATGTAACGGAAAACCGGTTGACCGGCATGTTCGGCCACTTGTTCTGCTTTGATCATGAGTTTGGATTCTTCTTTAATAGGTTCTTGGGTTGGTTTTTGGGAGCAGGCGTAGGAGCCAGCAAGCATGGCCGCGAGGCCGATCATCGAAAGGTATTTCATGGTTTATTGGAATTGGAAAATTACAAAATTGGAATAATGGAAAACTGGCCCTTTATGTCAGCCTGAGCGCAGTTGAGGACTCTTACATGGTAAATCGAAAACCATAGTCCTACTTTCTGAGATATTTTTGGCGGATCTGGTTCAGCTGTCGGCTCAGCTCATCCTTTGGGATAAATTTGCCCTGAATCATAATCCCTTGGGGATTTTGCAAGGTAGCCAAATCCTCAAGCGGATTTTTTTGAACCATCACAAACTCCGCCGCTGCTCCGGCCCGCAGTACACCCCAGTCACCGCTTTCTTCAAAATAGTCCGCACAGTTGACCGAGCCGGTTTTCAAAATCTCATAATTGGACATGCCGGCGATAGACATGGATTCGATCTCTCTATGGATGGAAAAGCCGGGTACGTTGAACACCTGCGGGGAATCCGAGCTCATGACCATCGGCACGCCAGCCTTGTGCAGATCCAGAAAAAGCTTTCGCCTAAAATCGAGGTAAGGTTTGACCTTGGCTTCTGCCAAGACGCCGTTTGCTTCAAGTTGGCTCTTAGTGTTAAACCACTGGGTCACCATCTGTCCGGGAAGGTACTGCATTTCCGCCTGCTGTCGAAGTTCGGAGGCTGGCTGATAGCCAAAGTAGCGTTCAAAAAGAGTCATCGTAGGAGCGATCCAAGTTTTGTTTTCAAGACAAAGCTGAATCAATCCCGCGAGCTTGGCCTGATCCACCTGCCCCACCAAATTCATATTAAATGGACCGGAGACCGTCGGGTCGATCATTGTCCCTTCCGGCAGCATGGCTTCCAGAAATCCGTCGATATGCTCCACTGAGCGATAGCCGTTCTTTACGGAAGTCACCAAACCCACGTCCAGAGAGACGTGTCCGCCATAGTAGATCCCGACTTTCTTGGCTTCGTCAGCGATCGCCAGAAACTTGGGAGTATCCAACCCGGGGTGAAGTTTCAAGTGATCGTATCCCGCTTCCTTCTGCTCCCGCACCATCTGACGCCCCGATTCCGGATCTGCGACCGAGGTACCGTTGAGCGAAGGGCCGGAGATGAACATCCGCGGACCTGGAACTTCTCCTTTTTCTACTTTTTCCTTTAGCGCCAAATGCGACTTATGGCCGAGCATGCTGCGAATCCTCAGCACGCCATTCGCCAAATAAAGCCACAAAACCTCCTCTTGAAACTCCGGACCAAACTGATCCGGGTTGGGTAAATGCGCATGAAACTCCGCCAGTCCCGGAAACACATACATGCCCCGTCCGTCCAAGGTCTGAACTCCTGCACGGGAAACCTCCTGTGCTGGCGCGATCTCCATGATCACACCATCTTTGACATAGATAGAATGGTCCTGCAGCACCCGGTCATCCTGCATGGTAAGGACATTGACATGGTTGATGAGGAGCTCTTGGGAAAAAGCAGATGCAAAAAAAGCTGCCAAAAACAGGAATGACAGCAGAATTTTAAAAGATTTCATAGTAGGGCGCTTCGGGTTCAAAACTTAATTTCGCCCTTTCCACTTTCGAAACCAATCCGCAGGTGGATTTTTTTGGATTCACCGCAAAGGAGCAGAGGAGGCAGGGAAAAATTAATAATAAGAACATAAAAACCTAACGAACACAAATCACTTTCTCGCAAAGACGCGAAAGACGCAGAGAAATCCGTAGACTTCAAGCCTAGGCAACTCAGCGGTAAAAACTAAAAATCAAAAAGGGCTGAATCACTCCAGCCCTCGTTATTGCAGTTAGGTACAAAATCTTATTTACTCCATTCCGTGTGGTAAGCCTTCCCGCTGGGGTCGTCCTTGCGCTGATACGTGTGTGCACCAAAATAATCCCGCTGCGCCTGAATGACCGAGGCGGAGGATTCGGCGGTAATTCTACCAAAAAGGTAATTGATCCCAGCACTCATCACCGGCAGGGCAAAGCCGTGGGTCAATCCCAAACCAACCAATTCGGCCAGTGATTTTCTTCCGGAAATGACCTGCTCCTTCACCCCCTCCATCTCGAAGAATGAAACCGAGTCAGAGTAATTGGCCGAGATGTTCTCCATTAAACCAGAGCGGATGATGCAGCCGTTGGTCCAGATTCGGGAAATTTCGTTGAAATTGAGCTTCCAGTCCTTGGTATCGGAGACGGTTTTCATCAGGCGGAAACCGACCTCATGGTTGATGATTCTGGCGAGGGAATAAGCCGCCTTGATCTTCGGCAGCCAGGTTTCCAGAGAGCCCTCGACTTTTTTGAACTCGTGATGGAAAGTTTTGGAGAAAGCGACACGCATGGCTTTTTCTCCGGAAACCCCACGTGCATTCACCGATTCCGCCAGTGGGCTATACGGAATTCCGTATTCCAAAGCCGTAGTCAATGACCAGGCGCCGGTCCCTTTTTGTCCAGCTTGATCCAATATTTTATCGAGAAGCAATTCTCCGTTTTCCTTGAAAAGCAGCAAATCTGCAGTGATCTCCAAAAGGAATGACTTGAGTTCGCCTTGTCCCCATTCCGTAAAAATCTCAGAAACTTTCTCTGGCGTGCAGCCAAAGCCAAATCTCAAGAGGTGAACCAACTCTGCCAAGACCTGCATCTCTCCATATTCGATGGAGTTGTGCACCATCTTGATGAAGTGGCCCGAACCGCCTGGCCCAACGTAGGTCACGCAAGGCTTGCCGTCTTTGTCTTTAGCGGAAATCCTGCCCAAGAAATCCTCCACCATCGCATAGCCTTCCGCATTGCCTCCAGGCATGATGGATGGACCTTTTCGGGCTCCCTCCTCGCCTCCGGAAACGCCCATCGGAAGAAAATGCATGCCGACTTCTTTCAGCCTTTCGACCCTTCTTTCTGAATCTTTGTAGAATGAATTACCCCCATCGATCACCAAGTCGTCTTTTTCCAAAATAGGCATCAAGGTATCCAGCTGGGCATCGATAGCAGCGCCCGCCGGGATCATCATCAGGATCCGGCGTGGTTTTTCCAGAGAATCAACAAACTTCTGGAGATCTTCGAAAGCCTGGGTATTGGAAAACTCGGGGTTTTCGTCGACGACTTTCTGGGCGATGCCCTCCTCTTTTCCAGCTACAAATCGGTTGTAAAGTGACACGGAAACGCCTTTTTCGGCCAAATTGAGCGCCAGGCTTTTGCCCATGACACCCATTCCGATCACGCCCATTTTCATTTTCATAGGTTGAGATTTTAGGTAGTTGAGAGACGCCTCGAGCAGCTGCTCGGGAGTCCCGGTGATGTCCAATAAATAGCCTGTCATCGGCTTTTCCCAAAGGGCAATCTGCGAATCGAGCATTCCTGCCTTCATGAAATGGTTTTTTCGAGCCGACATCCGCTCCCAAATCAAATCCCGGTCGCCGGTGAGGTGAATCCAGCGTATAGCATCAGATACGGCCAGCCTCTCCCGATAGGAATTTTTCAAAGCCGAGCAGGTCAACACCGCCCCTCCGCTCTTTTCCGACTTGATGAGCTGATCGGCCATGGCTTGCAGCCACGGAATGCGGTCTTCATCGGTCAGGGGCTGGCCTGCGCTCATCTTGGCGATATTTGCCTCCGGATGGAATTGATCCGCATCGAAAAAAGGAAGCCGAAGCCGTTCGGCAAGGAGCGCTCCTAGGGTGGATTTCCCAGTCCCCGAGACGCCGGTGACAATGACTAGCATGGGGCGAAGGTAGCTTTTTTGCAGTCAACAGACAACGGTCGATAGCCCTCCTAATTTCGGAAGTCATGTCGCACGAGGGACTAATTTTCCAATCTTCCAATTTTTAAATCTTGCAATCCTTACCTTTGCCGCTTCAATTCCAAGATTCATGATTTCAGTCGATAACGTCTCCGTAATCCACGGCGGCAGCCCGCTCTTCAGCAACATCACCTTCAACATCAACGAAACCGACAAGATCGCCCTCATGGGTAAAAACGGAGCAGGGAAATCCACCCTGCTCAAGATCATCGCGGGACAAAACAAGCCTACCTCCGGTGCCGTATCCGCGCCAAAAGGCTACGTGGTCGCCTACCTGCCCCAGCATTTGCTGACGGCGGACGACTGCAGCGTAATGGATGAAACGGCCAAGGCCTTCTCTTCCTATTTGGGTATGAAGACCGAAATCGACCGGATCAACGAGGAATTGACCGTGCGGACAGACTACGAATCGGAGGAATATTACAAGCTTATCGAGCAGGTATCCGAGCTGAGCGAAAAGTTCTACGCCATCGAAGAAGTAAACTATGAAGCTGAAGTGGAAAAGGTCCTGTTGGGATTGGGATTTGTCCGAGATGATTTTCAGCGCTCTACTTCCGAATTTTCGGGTGGCTGGAGGATGCGAATCGAGCTGGCGAAGATCCTTTTACAAAAGCCGGACCTCATCCTCCTTGACGAACCAACCAACCACCTGGACATCGAGTCCATCCAGTGGTTGGAGGATTTTTTGACTACCAAAGCCAAGGCCGTTGTGGTTATTTCCCACGATAGGGCATTTGTTGACAACATCACCACCCGTACCATCGAGGTGACCATGGGTCGCATCTACGACTACAAAGCCAAATACAGCCATTACCTGGAGCTGCGCAAGGAGCGACGCGAGCAGCAGCAAAAGCAATACGAAGAGCAGCAGCGTCAAATCGCCGACATCCAGGAATTCATCGACCGTTTCAAGGGCACGTATTCCAAAACCCTCCAAGTTCAGTCTCGGGTGAAAATGCTGGAGAAAATGGAAATCATCGAGGTCGACGAAGTGGACAGTTCTGCGCTGAAGCTTCGCTTCCCCCCTTCTCCGCGATCCGGCAAATACCCCGTCATCGTGGATGAGATGAGCAAAAGCTACGGCGACCACGTGGTCTTCAAGGATGCTTCCATGACCATCGAGCAGGGACAAAAAGTGGCCTTTGTCGGAAAAAACGGGGAGGGAAAATCCACCATGATCAAGGCCATCATGGGAGAAATCGACTTCAAAGGCAAGTGCGAACTAGGCCACAACGCCATGATCGGATACTTTGCACAAAACCAAGCTTCGCTCCTGGATGAGACCCTGACGATATTCGAGACCATCGACAACATCGCCGTGGGTGAAGTCCGCACCAAGATCAAAGACATCCTCGGCGCTTTCATGTTCAAAGGAGACGATATCAACAAAAAGGTCAAAGTCCTCTCTGGTGGAGAAAAAACCCGACTGGCAATGATCAAGCTTCTGCTTGAGCCAGTGAACTTGTTGATCCTCGATGAACCAACCAACCACTTGGACATGAAGACCAAGGACATCATCAAAGATGCTCTGAAGGCTTTTGACGGGACGCTCATCTTGGTATCCCACGATCGGGACTTCTTGGATGGCTTGGCGACCAAGGTATTTGAGTTTGGAAACAAGCGGGTGAAAGAACACTTCGAAGATATCAATGGATTCCTGAGAAACAAGAAACTGGAAAACCTGAGGGAAGTGGAGCGCAAACAGTAGGCAGTCGCAGTTTTCAGTAGGCAGACCTTCGGGATGAGCGGACAACTATTGAGTTTCGTAAAAACCTTGAAGGTCTGAGTTTGTCAGTTTTAACAGTCTGTAGTTTGTGATCGAAAAAAGGCTAGTTTAGTGAACCAGACGCTGGTGGCCAGCGATCACGATTCAACAGGCACCAATCAACGATGACTAAACTTCTGACTTTAAAACACTGGCAACTATTCGGCTTGCTGGTGGGATTTCCATTGATATTTCAAACTATCCTATTCGCCATGGTTTTTTCGGGAAACTATAGTAGTGTTTTCCCCTACCTCATTTCGATCGATGCGATAGCTTTTATGGGTGTGTTCTTCGGCTGGTTTTATCAGCTTGGCACTCACCTTCACGAGAAGCTTCCAGATACCGCGTCGATGAACGTCACCAGATTTAAAATCTTTCTTTTTATACCGGTCATCTACCTGCTGTTTTCAGTTGCTATTATGCCCAGTTTGATTCCAGAAGGACAAACTGGCTTGGCAATATTTGCCTTGATAATTCCTCTACACTTGTTCTCCATGTTCTGTCTTTTTTATTGCCTCTATTTCAATGCAAAAGCACTAAAAACAGTTGAAGTGCAAAGACCTGTGGCTTTTGGAGAATATGCCGGAGAGTTTTTCTTGATCTGGTTTTTCCCGATCGGAATCTGGATCATACAACTCAGAATAAACAAACTGTTCGACGCAACACCAGAGAACAGTACTCAGCTGCAGTGATCAGTCCCTTGACAAGTCCGGAAAGCACCGTGGACGATCTTTGAGTTTTTTGGGAACCTCGACGGTTTGATTTGTTAAGTGGTGAGTCGTAAGTGGATGCTTCAAACCAGTTGAAGAATGTAAATCCGAAGTCAACAACTTCGGATTTTTCTTTTTATAGGCAAAACAAAAACCCTCCAAGGGACTTGAAGCCCTTGGAGGGTGAAATCCTCTATCATCTTGATACTTTAGCCTAACGTCTTGAATCTAGCGTCTCTTTTACAACCCAAACATCCTTGGAAGCCAGAGAGTGATCTCAGGGAAGATCATGATCAGCGCCAAGCCGACAATCATCGCCAAGAATAGGGGAAGCAGCGGCTTAAGTACCTGCTGGATCGAAATCTTGGCAATCCCAACTCCAATGAAAAGCACTGACCCCACCGGTGGAGTACAAAGCCCGATACAAAGGTTGGTCACCATCATGATTCCAAAGTGGACCGGATCCACGCCCAAAGAACTTACCACGGGCAAGAAGATCGGAGTGAAAATCAACACTGCCGGAGTCATATCCATGAAGATCCCGACAAACAAAAGCAGCAGGTTGATCAGGATAAGGATGACGATCTTGTTGTCGCTGAGGGAAAGCAGGGCGGAGGATATGTTTTGCGGGATATCCTCGCTGGACATCACCCAGGACATGGCCATGGAAGTGGCGATCAGGAGCATCACCACGGCGGTAGTCTCGGCTGATTTCAGCAAAACAGCCGGGAGGTCCTTCCAGCCGATTTCCCGATAGAAGAGGGACAAGACCAAACTGTAGACCACCGCAATAGCAGACGCTTCTGTTGCGGTGAAGACTCCTCCTACGATTCCGCCAATCACCAACACCAACAAAAACAAACTTGGAAGAGCATGGATAAAGGTAGTAGTCACCAATTTCAGGGAGGAGGGTTCACCTGCTGGTAACTTTTTCATCTTCACCATGACCGCCGCGGTGATCATCAGCAAGAGACCGATCAGCATGCCTGGGAGATAGCCCGCCACGAAAAGCGCGGCCACCGAAACCCCACCTGAAGCAAGAGAATATACGATCAGCACATTGGAAGGCGGAATGATCAAACCAGTAGTCGAGGAGGTGATGTTCACCGCCGCGCCGAGTGCTTTGGGGTAGCCTTCCTTTTCCATCCTTTTTCCCAAAATCCCGCCCATTGACGAAGCCGCCGCTACCGCAGAACCCGCAATGGCTCCCATCAGCATGGCCGCCACCACATTCACATGCAGCAGGCCACCGGGGAGTCTTCCCGTGAGCGACTTGGCGAATTCTATCAGGCGATTGGCGATACCGCCCCGGTTCATGAGCTCACCAGCCACGATGAAGAAGGGAATCGCCAAGAGTGAAAAGCTATCCAGCCCCGCCCCCATCCGCTGTGCTACGGTCGTGATGGCAGGCATGGTCGCCACGGTCACCATCAGCGTCAGCATACTGGACAGGCCCAGGCTCCAAGCCACCGGCACGCCTATTCCCAGAAAAAACAAAAACGAAACAACAAGAATCAGTACACTTAAAACTTCCATTATTCAGCGGTTTTGAGGGTTTGGGAAAGGTGGACAATGGAAAATACCTGGTAATACGCGACTAAAATGCCGCTGAAAGGGATGATCCCATACACGTAGGCTAGTGGAATCTGCAGCGTGGCGGACTTTTGCCCCAGTATAAAAGTGATGTACACCAAATTGGAGCCACCGATCATCATCACCGTCGTCGCAAAAACCAGGATGCAGACGTGGATCAGAATCATCAGCTTCTGCTGGGCCTTTCCTTTCAGTTTCATCAAAAGAATGTCTATGGCCAAATGCTCATTTTTTCCGGCCACGTAGGCTGCTCCCAGCATGCCCACCCAGATAAGCATGTATCGGGACAGCTCATCGGTGAAGGAACTTGGACTTTTAAACACGTATCGGGAGGTGACTTGCCAGGTGACATTTAGGACCATCAGGGCCATGAGGATGACCAAAAGGTGAGCGATAACGCTGTCCAGTTTGGTCTTGGTTTGATTCGAAAACATCAAAGGATCGTTTTGGGTTTGAGGGATTATTGGACTTCTCGGATGGCCTGGACGACGGCGTATATTTCGGGCTGGGAGATCTTGAGCTGCTCGTAGACACCCTCGACGGCCTTGCGGAAAGGCTCCTTGTCCGGACGGACGATGGTCACTCCAGCGGCTTCAAGTCCAGCCATTGACTCCGCGTCGGATTTTGCCCAGAGCACAGACTCGTACTCCGCCGACTCGTCGGCGGCTTCTTGGACCCAAGCCTGCTCTTCTGGAGAAAGCTTGTTCCAGACTTTGGTACTCATGATGACCACATCGGGAATGGAGGTATGCTCATCCAAGCTGTAAAACTTGCAGACCTCGTAGTGCTTGGAAGTATAGAGGCTTGGCGCATTGTTTTCCGCCGCATCGACTATACCCTGCTGAAGTGCGGTGTAAAGCTCCCCATAGGAAACCGGAGTTGGTGAGCTTCCCATGGCCTTGACCATATTGGATGCGGTGGGACTTTCCATCACCCGGACCTTCAGTCCTGCCAAGTCCGCAGGAGTATTGACCGGCTTGTCTTTTGTGTAAAAACTTCTTTTGCCCGCATCATAATAGCATAAGCCTCTAAGCCAGAATTCCTCTCCATCCAACAGCAGCTGTCGCCCTATGGGACCGTTCAATACTTTCTTCTGATGCTCGTCGTCCCGGAAAAGGTAAGGCATGCCATAAACCTGCATCATCGGCGCAAATCCCTCTAACGCTGCGGCGGACACCTTGGTCATTGCAAGGCTACCAACCTGAAGCAGTTCGACCAGTTCTCGCTCAGATCCCAACTGCTGGTTGGGGTAGACTTTGACCTTGATTTTTCCTCCGGACTTCTCCTCTATTCTTTTCCCCATGAAAAGCATCGCCTCATGAACCGGGTGGTTGACCACTTGGGCGTGACCGAGCTTGATGACCCTGACACCGAGCTGATCCGAACAGGACCACAGCATGCAGGAGATCAAAAAAGAAACTATGAGGCTGATTTTTTTCATTGGGTTTTGTTTTACTGACTTGGGGATAACAATATTAGCCTTTCCCTTTTTACCATGCTGAGAATCTACGGAATCGATTTAGAAGCGCATGGAGGCACACTTTCTATCCTCGGCACTGCATGGAGCGCATCTCTTCAGCCTCCAAAAGGCTGCTGGACCACCTTCCCGGTTTTTGAGGATTCGTAGATGGCACAGATCAAGGCCACGGATTTCCGTGCCGTTTTGCCATCCACTACCACTTCACGGCCTGAATCCAGAGCCTCCAAAAACAGCTTCCACTGATCAAGGTGAAGTTGGATTCCTATTGCGTTGGGGTCCGAGGAACCGCCGCCCCCTGCCGAGTCGACGGACATCTCCAAGGGCGGTTGGTTTTTCAGGTTCCAAGCGGTCAGCTTGCCGCCCTCCAAAATGGCGCTACCCTCCGTGCCAAAAATTTCGATACGCTCCGGATATCCGGGATAAAGAGCTGTCGCCGAGGTGATGTTGCCCAAAGCCCCGCTTTGGAAATTGACCAAGGCAGCGCCCAAGTCTTCTCCTTCGATCGGATAAAGCGTGGTCTGTACCTGCCCATAAACATTTCTCACCTCGCCCATGAGATCCAAAAGGAGGTCAATGGTATGGATCCCCTGATTGATCAAAGCTCCACCCCCATCGGCTTTGAGCGTTCCCTTCCATTTGCTGGTCGAGTAGTAAGCCGAGTTTCTAAACCAATTGACATAGGCATTCCCCATCAGCAGGCGTCCAAAAACTCCGTCGTCCACGGCTTTTTTCAGTTTTTGATAGTCGGGGGAAAATCTGTTTTGGAAGATCACCGCCAGCTGAACGCCTTTTTCCTCGGCGGTCTTGATCAGTTGGTCTGCGCGCTCGGGGTTGATCTCTATCGGCTTCTCCACCATCAGGTGCTTACCCGCTTCGATTGCGGCAAGTCCAGGCTCGAGATGCATGCCGCTCGGCGTGCAGATGCAGACGATATCCAAGCCATCCACTGCCAAAAATTCCTCCATGTCCGAAAACACGGGAGCGGAAAACTTCTCTTTGGCTGCTTCCGCACTTTTGGGATTGGGGTTGAAAAGTCCGACCAATTCGGCTCCTGTAAGTTCTTCGATAGCTTGGGCATGCTTGATCGCAATGGCACCCGTGCCGACGATTCCTATTCCTTTTGTATTGCTCATTTCAGTTCGTTTATGATTTGCGCCCAAGTGTCCTTTGCGACTGGGATGCCTAGTTCCAGGTTTTTCTTACGGGTCCGCAAAGTCTGCTGACCGGGATAAAAGACCGATCTGCCATCAAGGGCCTCCGCACCCAAATAGTCTGTGATGATTGCCTCCGCTTTTTCCTCAAACCAAGCCTCCAAACCCAATACTTTCGGATCCAGCGCTATGAACACCTGCGAAAGCCCTGATTCCAAAGGTTTTGATCCGATGTCGCTGACGCTGTTTCCACCAGAAAGGAGGGCTGCCAACAAATCGATCATCAAGGACAGTCCAGCTCCTTTCCAGAGTCCGATAGGCAGCGCTGACTGATGCTGCAAAACAGTGCTCGGATCTTGGGTCAACTTGCCCTGTCCATCAAAGCCAGCCGGAAATGATGCCTTTTCCCCAGCCGCTGCCAGTCGACTCAGTTTGCCATAGGCAAATTGCGACATGGCCATGTCCAGTACCACCGGACCACTTGCTCTCGGGATGGCGATTACCAAAGGATTATTGCCCAAACGGGGTTCCTTGGCGTCCCATGCGGGCATATTGGGCATGGTGTTGGTAAAACAGATTCCGATCTTGCCCTGCTCCACGGCTTGCCAGCCGTAGCTTCCTCCCCGCATCCAGTGATTGGTAAAGGCCAAAGCCACACAGCCGATCCCATTTTCGGAGGAAAGTGCCATCGCGCGGTTCATCGCATTTTGCGCATTGAGATTTCCAGGACCGAGCTGCCCGTCCCAACGCTCAAAAAAGCCAGACTTGGAAAGCAACACAGGCTTTCGATCCGGAAAAACCATTTCCTGCCGGATGTATGAAAGAAACCTCCCAAAACGTTCGACTCCATGGGATCGCACGCCGTCGAGATCCGTTTTGGCGAAGAGTTCGGCGCAGCGAAAAGCCGCATCCTCGGCAAACCCCTCCTTTACAAGTACTCGCATGAGCGTGTCATGCAGCTCTGGAAAAGGGATAAGGAGGTCTGTCATGGGCTAAGGTCGGTATGAAACCAAGATACCCAGCTTAGATCAATTCGCCAATTCTATTTCGGATTAGCGGTGACTAGGCTGTTCAGGTAAACTTCGATGTTGGAGTACTGCCCATGCAAGGAAAAAAGGCCAGCGTCGAGAGGGGATTTTGGGTCGAGCCCATGAGATTTCTCCCAGTCGTCCGGCATCCCATCTTTGTCGGTATCTTGGGATGGAGCACCCCCAGCCAATTTGGGCCAGCCTCCAACCTGGGATTGCGAGTCGATGATCCCGTTTTGACCAAACGATTCCGTCCCGGTCTTCGCTTCCTCAACGATACGCTTATCCACGGCATCTCTCGCCAAGCTAGCACCCGCATTGCCCAATACCACCTCTAGAGCTTTGTCAGCCAAGTAGGTTTTTGCACCAGCGTATTCCAATTCTTCATCCAGCAATTTCCAGCCCTCTTCAGGCTTGTAAACTCCCAAGGAGTTGTCCTCGGAGATTTGGGGAAAGCCTTCCACCACATTTCCATTCAAGAAAAACTTGCCGTAGGGTTTATATGGGTCCAGAATCCGGACATTCTTTTCAGGGGTGGCGGGACCTGGCTTATAGTAGTTGTTGACCATGTTGTAATTGCCCTCCTCGCCAGCATAGGAACTATTGCCCATCCAATTGTAGATGACGTTGTTGCGGAAGTCCGCCAGTTCCTTTTCAGGCACTTTGTGGTAGCGCGCTCCATTGAAGCGGGGGTTGCGGCTATTGTGATCGGAGAGGAGATTATAGAGAAAAGAAGCCTTTATTCCGCCCCAGATGCCTCCATAGCCATGTTCTCCCTTTTCGTGTACAGAATGGTTGAGACTCTCGGACAGGATGCAATACTGAAGCGTGAAGTTTTCATTGTCGTAGAAGGAGCCGCATTCGTCCGTCGCCCAGCTGAGCGAGCAGTGGTCGATGATCACGTCCTTCACCCGAGTGGCGCTCATGGCGTCGTCCTGCGTTTGGCGCTCGTCGCCCATGCGGCTGCGGATGTAGCGCACGATGACGTTGTCAGCTTTGATCTTAAGGGAAAAATTCTTCAGCGTGATCCCTTCCCCTGGAGCAGACTGCCCCGCGATGGTCAGATTGCCGTAGTTGATGTCCAAGGAAGACTCCAATGCTATCGTCCCGGCCACCGCAAAGGTGATCACGCGCGCTTCTTTTTTCTGGATCGCTTCGCGCAAAGTTCCAGGCCCTTTGTCGGCCAAGCTGGTCACCACATAAACTTTGCCGCCCCGACCCCCCGTCGTAAACTTCCCAAAACCTTCAGCACCCGGAAATGCCAAAACTTCGCGGGGAGTTTGGGCACAGATCGCCGAGCAAAAGATCAAAAACAGACCCAGGAACAAAAAAATGGATTTTCTCATCCTGCTTTGGAAATATCGTCCAGCATCGGAACCGCCCTCTTGCATAGCTGAAGGCAGACTCCCCAGGGATCGCGCAACATGACCAAGTGGGAGCCATCCGGCAAAATGTCGTCGCTAATCTCTTCCGCTCCGGCTTTGATCAGACGGGCTTTGTCCCCAGCCGGATCTTCGGACACCAAAGCCAGATGCACCGCTAAAGGATGCAGCTTGGAAAACTCCAAGGTTTCTCCCCTTGGGTTGGAATACAGTTCCAGCATCACCGTGCCGCTGTCGTCGACCAGGAACGTCATGTAAGGGGCCGAGGCCATCTTCTTTCGAACCCTTAACCCAAGGTGTTTTTCATACCAATGCGACATGGCCTTTGGACTGGGGACGTTCAGCGCAAAATGTTCAAATTTCATAAGTAATATAATATTGTCAGATCAAGGGAAATCCATTTGGGAGACTGTTCAGATAGATTTCCAAATAGGTGTATGGAGTACCCGACTTGACTTTGGCCCCATCTTCGTGATCGTTGGGATCCAGTTTGTTTTCAGTCTCCCAAGCATCCGGAATGCCATCTTTGTCCATATCGAGCGTACTCATCCCGGGCTCAAGCTCAGGCCATCCGCCAACGTCGGATTGGGAGTCGATGATTCCGTTGTTACTGCCCAGCGAGCCGGGAAAGTCGAAGGAATTAGACTTCACATTCGCTAAGATACGGAGATCCACGGCATCACGGTGCAGGGAGTGGCCGGCATTTGCCAACACCAAGTCCAAAGCCTCTGCTGCGCTATGTGTCGTGACGTTTTGCTTGATGTCATGTGGCGCATCCAGTCGCATGGCATTCAAATCTCCCTGGGGGATCTGGCCATAGCTTCCGTGGAAGTGGTTGAGTACACCCAATCCCCAGTTGTCGGCAAGCACTTGAGCGTTCCCCTCTACCACGTTGCCATCGACGTAAAATTTACCCCAGATGTCATAGACCTCAGTTCCTGCGATCTTGTTTTTGTCAATAGAAACGATACGGTTTCGCTTGCTTCCGCTTGGAGTCGCTGGGCCTGGCTTGTAGTAGTTGTTTACAATATTCACGTTCATCGCCTCACCACCATAGGCACTGTTGCTAGCCCAATTGTAGATCACATTGTTTCTCATGTCGACCAGGTCCGTCAGTGCAAAGGCTTTCCCCGCCTCCTCTCCCAGTCTTGGGTTTCGGCTGTCGTGATGGGCGAGCAGATTGTGGTGAAAAGAGGCGTTTTTCCCTCCCCAAATACCCCCATAGCCATGGGAGCCCTTTTGGTGGACGGATGTTCTCAGGCTTTCGGAAATAATACTCCATTGAAGCGTAAAGTTCTCATTGGCGTAGAAGGTCGCAGTCTCGTCGGTCGACCAGCTCAGGGAACAGTGGTCGATGATGATATTTTTCTGAAATCTGGCTTCCAATGCGTCTGCCTGTTGCGCAGCGACATCTCCCATCCGGAATCTCATGTAGCGAATGATGATGTTGCTGGCATTGATGACGACCGGATAATCACGGATGGTGATACCTCCGCCTGGGGCACTCTGGCCGGCAATGGTCAGGTCGCCTTGGGTGATATTGAGCCGAGACTTCAGCTTTATGTTCCCTCCCACGGCAAATACGATGGTTCGTTTGCCGGATTGGTTTACGGCATGGCGAAGTGTGCCTATGCTGCCATCATCTTCGAGACTGGTGACGTAGATGACTTTTCCTCCGCGCCCCCCGGTCGTCTCCCTGCCAAATCCCTCGGCACCGGGAAATGCATACACCGGACCAGTGTAGGGAGGCAGGACTTCCTCCTTCTGCACATCTGGCACCTGAACGGCATCCCCCTCGGAACAACCAAAGAACAAAACTCCCCAAAACAGAATCAAAAAGGTCTTTTTCATAGAATAGCTGGATAGGTTTTTAATAAAAAGGTGAGGCTACAGCCCCACCCTTTATCCAATTAATAACCCATGCTTATAGTCAAAGTTTAACTCTCCATCGGGGATCTCCGGTGGTGTATTTTCCGGAAAAACCGCCGTCTTTAAAATTGAAATCATTCGCATTCGGATTGACCCAAAGGTCGTTTTGACCCTTGGAATAGTTCCCAATCGGGAATCCGGGGATCGGCCCTGAGGCGAAGGAAAAATCGGCCGTGCTGAAGACATTGATGACGTCAAACACCGTGGTTTCCAGTCCTTCGATACCGCGAATGGAATAAATGTCGGCGCCAGCCTCATCCCATCCGTGTCCGAAAACGCTATTGTAGATCTTCACACCCTGGGTCACGTTGTTATTGCCCTCGCCGCCACGGTATCGGAGTAAAAGGCCGCCAGTCGCCGGAAAATTGGCAAAGGTACAAGACTCGATGGTGACCGAATTGGAGTTGTTTCTCGACGTGATACCCCCTTGGATTTTGTTGAAGGTGGAATTTTCGAAGAGGATGTTGTTTACCCTGGCGGTGGGATCACTTGGCTTGGGATCGGTATCCGTGGTCAAGAGACCATAGCCTCCAATGCTGTCTACCATGGAATTTCTGATGATGTATTGGTCGATTTCCACGGTACCACGGATTCTGAGGATTCCTCTGAAAGTGCCGATTTCACAGTTGTCGAAAAGCAGTTCACCTACCCGGATACCGCTCGCATTCGGGTTGAACACATAATCTCCAGTATAGTCGGCTCCCCTCAGCTCCAGGTCCACAAAGCGGATATGGTCGATCTGTGCTCCAGCCGCAATGTTCCAGTTGCCGGTAGTGTAGAGTTTGGCCTTATCCGCACCAAATCCGTACGCCGCCCGAATGGTAATAGACTTGTCCAAGGCTTCGGAGGGAAGGTCATAGGTCATTCCCTTTTTAACAAGAATCGTAGCTCCATCCGGTGCCGTAGCTACGGCATCCGCTACGGCGGAGAGGCTGGTATTTTCTCGGACGTCAATCACTCCCGGCGCATTGGGATCGATATCGGCAGGCAAAGTGGTGTAAGCGGCCCAGCCGCGAAGAACGTCGTCACTGTAGATTGCGATCTGATACTGTGTATCTGGCTCAAGGCCCGTCACAACCGTCTCCGCCAAGTCCCCTTCTACCGGCTGCTCAGGCATCAGCGGAGTAGTCAGCTTGAGGTCGTCTCCGGCAAATACTTTGGTACTGGTGACGGCAGCGCCAGCTTTGACCCAGGTCACCCGGGCAGCGATGTCAATCACGTCGTAGGTAGAGGGATCATTGATGATGCTTGGAAAACGCTGTGTACGGACATTTCCAAGATCGGAGGCCTTGCTGTCATATTGCGCATCTGCGGCTCGTGCGGTTGCACGTACTTGATACAGGGTATTCCAAAACAAGTCTTCCCCTACGAGGTTTTTATCGACCACGACGTAGGCAGTATCGGTCTCTATCAGATAGTCCACAGTCTTAAACGTATCCCTGCTCACCTCCAGGGTATAGGACACGGCCTGCCTGAGGTTACCCATATTGACGATGATCGTATTGGCCTCTGAAAAGAGCTCCTCGTTGAGCACCGGCCGAAACAGCCGGGTCTGCTCATACACCATTTCGTCCTCCTTGCAGGCCGTGAATCCGAGTATCCCGAACACAGCCAACAGAAGGAGTCTGGAAATATTGATTTTTGATAGGTTCATTGTTGTTGCTTTTTGGCTTTTGGGATTAGAATCCATATCCGGTATTGTCAAGGGTGCCTTGGCTATTGGCCACGGCGCTGGCCGGGATAGGGAAAATATACCGAACTACGCCTGGCTTGGGTCCTTCGATGTAGTTTGCCCAGTCCTTGGTTATCCACTGGGAGTAGGTATAGGTTTCGTCGTGCATGCTGAGCAAGAAAGGAACTTGGTTCCAAGAATCGTCTGGTGGAGCTACCACCTTTGTATTCGGGTTTAGGATGGTAAAGTCCCCCTTTTCGTCCAACTTCCAGTACATGTAGTCAGGCAAGTTGCCAGTACCATTGTAAGCATCGTCGGCCATCTTCTTCAGTCCTTCAACAGTCTCCTGCATTTTCTGGGAGTAGTTACCCCAGCGAATCAGTTCGTACTTTCGGATCATCTCACCACCAAACTCCCAAGCTCTTTCATCGACGATCGCTTCAAAGAAATCTTCTTTGTTCCCAGAAACGGAGGTCACATAGCCATCGACCTTTTCAGACCAAAGCGACTCATTGAAGGCCCTTCTTCTTACCCGCTTTAGCTGCTCTTGCGCTGCATCAGTCGGTCCATTGAGTTCGTTTTCCGCTTCGGCAAACATCAGCAAAACATCCGCGTAGCGCAGCATGGGCCAGTTGATACCGGTACCCTTTGCGGAGGATGCGCCTGGAGGGTTCTCCAGAAAGTGTCGGCTCCACTTGCCTTGGGCGATGTTGGTTCGGTTGTTTACGAATTCCTCTTGGAAACTTGCATTGACCTTATAAAGTGCACAAGTGACATCACGTCTCACATCCAAAGTATCGAAGGAGAAGTAGTAGGTCGGAGGAATAGCCATGTAGTTGTTGCCGGAACCAAATGTGTGGGCGGCGGTAGGACCACCTTCCACCGTAATGCCAATGTTCCAAGCTACGTCCCCATTTCCCAAGGCGAAAGGCACTTCGAAGAGCACGTCAGCATTCACTGGCGAGATAAACTTCGACTGGTTTAGGAACACCTGGCGGTAGTCTCTTGGCAGCTCGCGGTCCTTGAGCTCGATGAGCTTCGCGGTGTAGTCCCTGGCGATTTTGTAATAGTCCAGATAATCGGAAGCCCGCTCCATGGTCAGATCCTCCTTGAGGTAATATCCTCCACGCTGCAATGCCAGACGAGCGATCATTCCCAAGGTATATTCCCTGGTGACCTGTTCGATGCCAAACGGAGTCTCATCTGCCCACATCATGTTCTCCTCCACCTCGATCATGTCATTGATGACCTCTGTGAGGATTACATTGCGGTCCGCCTTCGGCAAAAGAAAGTCCCCTCCGGCCACGGGAGCGAAGTCGACAAACGGCACATCGCCCCAGTAGAAAGTCAGAATGCTGAACCAGTAGGCTTTAAGAGTTACCGCCTCGCCCAGCAGGTGGTTCATAGTTCTTCTCTCGACCGGGTCCTCGGATTCCAGCTTGCCGCTGGCCTGAAGTCCTTCGATGGAGATGTTGGCATCACGAATGGCCCGATAGGCATAGGTCCAGACTATTTCCAAATCCCGGTTGCTCTCTAAGGCATTCAGATCCCATATTTGGTAGCGGTCTCCCGTACTCGTCCATCCGCTTTGATGTTCGATATCGGTATTTCCCGCAAAGTTGTTGGAAAGTCGGCTACGAAAGGCATCCTGTCCGAAATGGCTATACACGGCGTTGACGCCTTTTCTTGCGTCATCCACATTGGAGTAGATGTAGTCCGCATCGAAAGTGGATAGTGACTCGGGCTCCAGAAAGTCGCTGCATGATACCGCCAAGAAGGAAGCCGCAGCCAATATGATTGATTTATATGCGCTTGATTTCATGGTTCTTGTTCCTTAGAATGTAACATTTAAGCCTACGGTGTAAGAGCGGCTTCTTGGGAAAGAAGAATAATCCACTCCAGGAGTCAAGGAAGCGTAGGAACTGCTTCTCGAGGTGCTTACTTCCGGGTCATAGCCAGAATAATCCGTCCAAATCGCCAGGTTGTTTCCCGTGCCGTAGATCCGCAGCTGGGAGAGCCCGATCTTGGAGATCAGATCCGTGGGGAAAGAGTAGCCCAAAGTCAGGACGTTGAGTCGGATGAAGGACCCGTCCTCTACCGCCCAGTCGGAGATCACCGCTCCGGCGATGCCAAAGCTATTGTGCGACCACATGGTTTTGCCAGCGTTCATCTCATCCAACTGCTGCAAGTCTGTCACCACCTCACCCGCAGTGCCGGTGTAGCTTCCATCGACGTCGATGTAGGTGTAGCGATTGTCAGAATTCATAGTGGTCAGCAAGTTTCCGTAGGTCACTCTTCGGAATTGGTTGTACTGGATCTTGCCAGTGTTGTACACCTGGTTTCCATATTGATAGTTGAAGAACACCTGTGCGTCAAAGCCCTTGAAGCGGGCATTCACGCCAAACCCACCCTGATTCTTGGGCAGCGCATTGCCGATTACCTTGCGGTCATCCGCATTGATGACTCCGTCGCCGTTGAGATCCTTTAGCTTCCAGTAGCCCGGACGGATGTTGGTATTGCCGACGGCAGCGCCTGAATTTGGCACGCCTTCCTTCAATAGATACTGGCCGGTGACGGCATTGTATTCTTGGAAGTCGTCCGCAGTGTAGAATCCATCAGAGACATAGCCGTAGATATCGCCAAGTTTCCCTCCCACTCTCAGGTAGTAGTCGTTGATGTTGTTGAGGTCGGTGCTGGCCCAGTTAGACTGGAAGAAGCGCTCGTTGGTGCCGTCCAGCTCCTCGATCCTGGCGACGTTGATGCCGGTATTGAAGTTGATGGACAGGGAGAAGTCACCCTTGTCTACTAGATAGGCTTGGATCCCGAGCTCCACCCCTTTGTTTGAGGTACTGCCGATGTTGTCCCACTGGGTACTGAAGCCGGTATTTGCCGGGATAGCGGATTGCAGGAGCAGGTCTCGCGTGGTGTTGTAGTAGGCGTCAAAAGTTCCAGCGATCTTGGCTTTCCACAGGGTAAAGTCCAAACCGATATTTCTGTTGATGGTCGTCTCCCAAACCAAATCCGGATTGTAGAGTACGGAGCTTGCTGGGGTGTAATAGGCGTTGTCCACATTGCCAAATCCTGGCCCACGGTTGGTAGAACCTTGGAAGAGGAATTGCGTCGCAGAAGCGTCGATTCGGTCATTTCCGGTTTCGCCTATACTCGCACGGAGCTTCAGCTCGTCAAACACCCTGGAGTCTTTCATGAAATTTTCCTCTGAAATCTTCCATCCCACGGCGACTGCAGGGAAAATACCGACTCTGTTTTCCTCCGAAAAGCGGGAGGAAGCATCCGATCTCACGGTTGCGGTGAGGAGATACCGGTCCTTGAATTGGTAGTTGGCTCTGCCAAAAAGGGAAAATCTATTGATGTCGGTATCGTCCGAAGTCTCGAAACGATCCACGCGCCCGAAGGTCATATTGGCAAAAAGCTCCTCGGGTGTGATGGAAAGCCTGAAATCCTCCGAACGGACCATTTGGTAGTTTCCACCGGTAGAGTAAACTTCCTGGCCCAGCAATACGTCGAGACTATGATCTTTGCCCAGTCTATTCACCTTCCAATTGACACTGTTCAGCCAGCGATAGGAATCGGAGTTGCGGTTAGTCTTCACACCCAGCGGCATGCTACCCCCATTGTTGAAAGACTCTCCAGTCAGCGGGCCGTAAAATCTGAGTTCCTCGCGAAAAGTCTTGGAAGAGTTGAAGGTGGACTTAAAATCCACGCCTTTTGCGACTTTCCAGTTCAGGCCAATATTGAATACATAATCATTGTCTGTTCTTTTTCTCCAGTCCTGCTCAGCGAGTTCTACTGGACTCACCATGCTCAGCAAGAAAGACTGGTAGTCGTCCTCTGAGTTCACCTGGGTCAGGTCGATGTCCAGCTCGTCTGCGATCCCATTGGTAGGTCGGGTCTGGACCGCATCTTTGATGTTGATCTGGGCATTGCCGGAAGTCCCAGCACCGTCTACCACTGTATTGGTGATTCTGGCACCTGCATCCACACTCAACTTTTTGGACAGCTCCTGGTTCAACTTGAAATTGATCACATTTCGCTTGTAGCCCGAATTCAGCATCAAGCCCTCATCCGTATTGTTGGTCAAGCTGAGCATAATCTTGGTCTTGTCGGTCCCACCGGACACGGATAGGTTGTGGTATTGCGAAAGCTTGGGATCCCCGAAAAGCTCGTCCTGCCAGTCGGCAGTTGGCTTTTGCCTGTAGAGCTCCAAGTCATCGTACACCCCAAAATACTTTTCAAATCGATCCACGTCAGACTGTGAACGGAGCTTGGCGTACTCGTAGTTGGCCATCACGTACTCGTAGGAGTCGAGCACTTTGTATTTCCTGTTTTTTGGAAGGCTCTTAAACTGGAAGAAGTTGTTGTATGACACCGATACTCGCCCTGCCACAGGAGCCTTGGTAGTGACCACGATTACGCCATTTGATGCCTGAGCGCCGTAAATGGCTGTCGCCGCAGCATCTTTCAGTACCGAAATACTTTCGATGTCCGAAGGCGGAATGTCACGGATGCTGCTTACAATAAATCCGTCAACTACGTAGAGTGGCGCATTATCTTGGGTAATTGAGCCACCGCCACGAACGCGAATGACCACTTCCGCATCCGGCGAGCCATCTGTTGTCAACACATTGACACCGGGAAGACGTCCTGTTATAGCCTGAGCCGCACTTGCCACCGGAATCCTCGCTAGTTCCCGGCCCGACATGGATGCCACCGACCCTGTAAGGTCAGTACGCTTCACAGTGCCGTACCCAAAATCCACGACCTCGACAGTCTCCAGCTGAGAGATATCCAACTGAAGCTCGACATCGACCTTCGTCCTTGCGGCTACAGGAATTTCCTGTGTGACCATGCCTATCATGGAATAAACCAGCGTCCCGTTGGGGTCGCTGATTGTGAGCGTGTAGGAGCCATCGATGTCGGTCACGGTGCCGACAGTGGTTCCTTTGAGCAAAACGTATGCACCCGGCAATACTTCGCCCTCTTCACTGGTTACCACCCCGGAGACTTTCAGTTGCTGTGCTTCAGCCCAGCCTACCGAAATCCCCATCACGAGCAGAAGACCCAAAATGAGTTTGGTAAAATTCATTGCAAATTCTAGAGGTTATAGGTGTTTATTGAAATTGATTTCTGCGGGAGTCCGGGGAGGACTAGAGGTCTGCTGGAGTCAAGGAGAACTCCCACGCCAGAACAAGAAGAGGAGAGAAATAGGCATGTGTCTTTGGGTTTAATGTACATCCAACTTTTTCAAATTAGATATCGATTTAGGCAATCGATTGCATAATAGTGACAAGTACGGAAACCGTCAAGATTTTTTTCAATTTATTTCATAAAATTCCACGAAATAGCCCAAATACGGGTTAGATATTCTTCAGATTCGAAGGAGTACAGGCTTTAGTATGGTATTTTCGACGCTTATCAATAACAAATGCACAATCGATTACATGACTCTTTGTCGAGCTCAAAAAATCTCCTTCAGGAAGCTGGTGATCAGGTCTACCGTAGGTTCAAACCAAGGCTGATATAGCCAAAACGGATGTGGGGTATCTGGGAGTGTGTGGATTTCGACCGAAACCCCAGCCTTTCTCAGCTTTTCCGCAAGCTCATCTCGTCCGGCGTGGAAGCGGGGGTACTGGCTATTGATAAAAAGCATGGGAACCCAAGTCGGGTTCTTTAAGTAAGCAGGGGAGGCCTCTTCCCAGATTTCGGGAATCTGCTCGTAATGCCCGCCGAGCCATTCGGCAGCGACTTTGCTTTCTAGCGACTCCGGATGATGGAAAGCCAAGATGCCGTCCATATTGATGACAGCTTGCACTCGAGAACTTGGCGAAAGATCACTATTTCCTTCATGGACGGACAGACTGGAAAGTCCCATTAAGGAGGCCAGCTGCGCTCCGGCCGAACTACCAGATATAGCTATTCGGCTACTGTCCACCCCAAATTCAGACGCATGGGCCTTGATCCAGCGAACCGCCTCCTTCAGATCCTGCACTGCCGCCGGATATTGGGCTTCGGGAGAAAGCCTATACTCAACTGGCACTGCTACAAAACCACGCTCAGCCAGGCGTATAGCCAGGGATCGTTGCAGGATTTTGTCCCCAGACTTCCAACCTCCACCATGCACCAAGAGGACCGTGGGAAGTGTCTTTTCAATAATTTTCGGCTTGAAAACGTCCAGCTTTAAGCTTCTATCCCAGAGCCTTTTATAGACTTTGTTTTCGAGCATTTCGATCCCCGGCCTTACAGCCAACTGCACTGGCATGATCTGGGGAAAGCTCTTCTTGTCTTTCTGATAAGAGGCTTCGAGGTTAAAGGACGAGTCTTTTTCGTAACCATACCAGCGGTTGCCGTAGAAGTCCGCGTCGCGACCGAGACCAGAGAGGACGGATGCCTTTTGATACTTTTCCAAGTCATTTGGATCAAGCAAGTAGGTCCAGTCGGCCCGATTGTCTGGGCCTGATCCAGGCCCTTGGCTTTGCAGCTCCGCATAAAACACCGTGGACTTTGTTGCCTCCCGCCCCCAATCATGCCAGCCGATGGGAAGAATATGCTCCCCCATTTCTGTCATGACAAAAACAGTTTTCGCAAAATCACGCCATGGACGCCCCAAGTAGACTTTTCCCACACCATCGTCTGCAGTCAATTTGCAATCCATAAAGACGAAGCCATGGCTCGCCCACTGGGGAGTAGAAGCTGCGGTGATGTAGGAATCTGCTTTGGAATGGATGGTGCAATTCTCGAAGAATGCGGTCGCCGAGCCAAAGATAAAGTCCGTCGTACCCTCGATGTAGCAATTTTTGTACAGCTGCCTCGAGCCTTCGCCCGAAGCAAGCATCGTGTCTTGATTGCCGAGAAACCGGCAGTTTTCGAACACCAAGCGGTCACCTTCGGCATGCAGGGCCACTGCCTGCCCAACCGGCCCTGCGGTATTTTGGATCGTTAGATTTTTGAAAATCAGATCGCTCCCCAAGACCTTCAGGGTGTAGGTTTCAAAGGTTCCCATGTTGTCCTTGGCCGCATAATCATCCAAGCTGATGATGGTATTACCGGGATCCTCGCCCCAAAAAGTGACATGCGTAATCTGACCTGGAATCACCAGCTTTTCTCGGTATATACCCGGCTTGATATGGACGGTGATCGGCTTGGGAAGGTACACGCGGACGGCTTTGATCGCCTCTGAAATAGTCCGAAAGTGTCCGCTTCCATCCTGGGCTACGACCAAGTCATGCTCGACTTTTCCCTTTAGCTTTTCTGCGTCCAATGCCTCGATAGGCTTTTGCTGCGCAAAAGAAACCACAACAGATAAAACCAGCGGAATCATTAAAAACAAGTGTGCAAATGGCTTCATATTTTCAGATTCGTATCAAAAAACATAGACTACCCCAAGCCACACTAAACTCAAACTTTGGCGATTCTTCGGTCATCTGTCTTACGTCATCCGCCATTACTACTTCAACTCCTTCATTCCCTCCATCACCAACTTCGCAACTTGCTTCGCTCCTTCTGTCACAAAGTGGGTATTGTCCGTCTTTCCCTCCGGATAGTTTGGGTACTGACCCGGCTCTAGATTCATGAAGTAGTTTTTGGCGGAAAACTCTTCCCCCTTTGTCTGAAACAACGCCATAGAGCTCATCGTCAAATCGATCATCCGTACCCCGAGCTCTTCGGAGACCTCCACCGCGGCGGTATAGTAGTCGCCATGTGCATTTTCCAACTTCCCATCTTTCCAAGGAAAGTTTCTTGATACCGGGGTGATCACAATCGGAATTGCACCCTTTTCGCGACTTTGGTTGACGTACAGTCGGATAAACTCCTTGTAAGCCTCGGGAGTCACGTAGCGCAAGGGCCGCTCCAGGGTCGCGTCGTTATGCCCAAACTGGATCATTACCAAGTCCCCCGGCATTAGGTCCTGATATACTTTCGCCCATCTCCCCTCTTCGAAAAAGGAACGGGTGCTACGTCCGCCAATGGCCCGATTGTCCACCAGCACGGAATCGGTCTGGATCAAAGCCCCCAGAGCATCGACAGTTTCGGCATCAAAGAGTTCCTGAAAAAACTGACCCCAGCCCGACAAAGGGTACATGGAGGTCAGATAATCTTCCCGATACTTGTCGTAATCCATCATGGTGGAGTCGCCGATAAGGTAAATTTTGGTGACCTTTTCCTGAATCATAAAAGCCATTGTGCCCACACAAAGCAGGAGCATCACAGCCAGTGTCAAAAACTTTTTTCGGGCAACTTTCATAACCGATTTAGTTCAATTCCTGCATTCCCTCAAGCACCAACTGGGCCACAGCTTTGGCTCCCTCGGGCAGAAAGTGCGTATTGTCCTTGCTTCCCTCAGGGTAATTGGGATAGACGCCCGGCTCGAAATTCATGAAGTAATGTACGGAGACGTAGTCCTGTCCCTTTTCCGTAAAGGCATCCATCGAGCGCTGCGTCAAGTCGATCAGAAAAGCATCGAGTTCCTTGGCTACATCCACCGCCGCGGTGTGATATTCTCCGTGCACATTTCCCAGCTTCCCGTCCTTCCAGGGATAGTTTCGATTGACTGGCGTGAGTACGATAGGGATGGCTCCTTTCTCCCGGGTTTGGGTCACAAAAAGCCGAATGTACTCCTTGTATCCCTCCGTCGCTACATAACGCTCGGTCTTATCCTTTGCGGCATCGTTGTGCCCAAACTGCATGAGCACCAGATCACCCGGCCGCAAGTCCCGGTACACGGCAGACCATCTTCCCTCCTCGAAAAAGGTACGCGTACTGCGGCCTCCCCTAGCCCGATCGTCCACTAGTACCGAATCTGTTTGGATCAGGTGCTTAAGCGAAGAGATGGAGGCTGGGTCGAAAAGCTCCTGAAAAACCTGGCCCCAACCCATTAGCGGGTAGCGCTTGTTTAGGTAGTCTTCCCCTTCGTAGGTGGAATAATCCGCCATCGTGGAGTCGCCGATGAGGTAAATGGTGGTGACATCCCGCGGGGAAATAAACGCCGACGTGACCAGCACCAGCACGGTCAACAATAAGTTGAATCTGTTTTTTCTTAGGAAATGCATCAGGTAAAGCTCAGGGTTTTAGATAAGGAACCAGCTCAGGCAACTCCCGCTTCAACTCCTCCACCGCCAAATCGGCAACTTTGAAAGCTCCGGTTGGACTCAGGTGCGTATTGTCTTCGACTCCTTTTGGAAATTTATCATAGTCTCCGGGCTTGAAATGCAGGAAAAGCTCCTTGGATTTCTCAACACCGAACTGCTCGATCACGGCAACGGTCTTGCCATGGAGATCAAAGATCGGAACGTCCAGCTGCGTGGCAACCTCGCGAACGACCTCCGAGTAGCGTCCATGCGTATCGGTTAAGTTGCCGTTTTCGTCAAAACTCCTTCGGGAAATCGGCGTGGCCAAGACGGGCTTTCCTCCCTTGGCGCGCACCTCGTCGACAAACCGGGTCAGATTGTCCCGATACGTCGAATCGGCAAAAGCATAGCGGTCGGCGGAGTTGATTTTTTGGTCATTGTGCCCAAACTCGATGATAACATAGTCGCCAGCCTTAAGTCGCTCCATCACCGTGTCCCAGCGCCCTTCTGCGCGAAAACTCTTCGTACTGCGTCCGTTCATCGCGTGGTTTTCGAAACGAACACCTTCCTTAAAATAGAGCGGAAAAACCTGCCCCCAGCCTTTTTCCGGATTGCTACCCGTGTAGGGCTTGTCTGCCATGGTGGAGTCCCCGACGAGGAAAACAGTGATTTCCCCTCCTGTGGATTTCCAAAAAAGCAGCATCGCAGATACCGCCAAACTCAGCAAAAAGACCTTCATGTTACTTCAGTTTTACCTCGCTGTCCAGCCCTTTTCCTACAGAGATTTTCGCGCGATCGGAAAAATCCTTATGGTCCAAGTTTATATTCGAAGACTTGCCGAGGACTTTTACTGCAGGACCGTCATTTTCCCCAAAGGCAAACTTCTCTACAGTGACGTTTTGGCTGTTGTAGATCGTCAGCGGAGTGTCCTCGGAGATCACTTTCACATTGATCAGTTGCAAGCCATCCGCGTCTATTGCGGTGATGCCTTTCTTAGCCTCTAAAACGGCATTTTCCAGCACCACGTTTTCCAGCTTCATCTCCGGCAGTCCCATAAAAGAAGCGGAAATCTCGGAATCGGTCACGGTGATGTTCTTCATCCAGATATTTCTGAAAACGGGAGTCTCCTCCGTCACCGGAACGAGGTTTTCCTGTCTGGCTTCGTCATCTGCGCTTTGGTCTTCCTCAATCACCGGACTGTTGCCGGTGTAGAACATGTTGAATCCTATGGCCTCGGTCGGAATGTTAATCATATCGATATCAGAGATCCAGATATTTTCCACCACTCCCCCACGGCCTCGGGTGCTCTTGAAGCGCAATCCGATATCGGTACCAATAAAGGTACAGGCGGAAACATGCATGTTTTTCACTCCACTCGACATCTCACTGCCTACAGTGACGCCCCCGTGTCCGTGATAGACGATGTTGTTTTTGATGATCACATTTTCGGTGGGGACGGCTCGCTCTCTACCGTCCTTATCCTTGCCAGATTTGATGCAGATCGCGTCGTCACCCACGTCAAAGGTGTTGTTGTAGATCAGTGCATTTTTGCAGGATTCGAGATCAAGTCCATCGCCATTTTGGGAATACCAGGGATTGCGAACATTCAGGTTGCGGATGATCACGTCTTCGGACATGAGCGGGTGGATGTTCCAAGCGGGTGAGTTTTGAAAGGTAGGCCCGTCCAAAAGTACACGCTTACTTTCGCGGATACTTACCATCACAGGACGGAGAAAATCCTTCATTTTTTCCAACTGTGCCCGGTCTTTGGTATCAGGCACGTTGAAGGAAGAACTCGCTTTGTATCCATCCAGAAAGGATTGGGATGGATACCAGTTGGAGCCTTCGACGATGCCGCCGGACTTCACCAGCTTTTTCCACTGATCTTCCGTCATCTTGCCTTTTTTCACAGATCTCCATGCATCGCCGCTACCATCGATGGTTCCTTTGCCAGTGATCGCTATGTTTTCGACCTGGTAGGCATTGATGGGAGAAAGGCACCGGACTGTATTCAGACCCTCAAAACTGGTCTCCACCAGCGGGTAGTCGTCTTTGTCCCGGGAGAAAATGATCAACGCACCGTCATCCAAGTGCAGGTTGACGTTGCTGAGCAAGGTAATCGGACCAGTGAGCCAAATGCCACGCGGGACGATGACCTTGCCTCCGCCTTTTTGGTTTACCTCCTCGATGGCCGACTTGAACGCCTCTGAGTTTTTGATCAAACCATTGCCCACTGCGCCATAGTCAGCGATGCTTTTGGAGAAATTTGGGAAACTCGTCTCCTTGACCTTCGGCATGTCAAATTCGATTCCTTCGTAGACTTCTTGATCAGAAATCTGGGCAAAAACCGGCATTGCCAGCACCGCCATCACCAGCGCCAAAACCATTTTCAAATTGTGTAGTCTCATATTTTGGGTATGCTTAGTTGTGTTGTTTCAATTTATTTTTAAGGTGAAGCGAAGTCGAGTTATTGTCAGGCTGAGCGGAGTCGATGCCCTACTGATCAAATTCCCGAAACCACCCTTCGAATTCGCGAAATCCGACTTCCTAACCTCCTACTTCCCTACCCTAAACCAATCCACATCGGCAAAGCCACTATCGTTGGTCTGGGTGGTACGCGTGGCGAAAAGGCCGACCTTGGCGCCTATCCACTTTCCGGGAACCGCCGTGAAGGTTTCGCCTATCGTGGTAAATTTCTTTCCGTCCTCGGAATAGGAAAAGCTGCAAATTCCACCTTTTCCCACTTTCACCCGAAACTGTATCTCATTCCCTTCCAATTTCGCGATTAGCTTTTTGGATTCTGTCTTGCCGTGTTCGGCGTCTAGACAGGAGACGTAGTTCAGATAGATTCCCTCTTCCCCGCTCTCCAAAGCCAGATAAGCATAGCTCATCCCCATCACAATCAGTCCGACCTGCTCGCCTATCAGTTTGGGGTTTGGGGTAAATTTCAAGGAAGTTGTTGTTGTGAATACCTCTGCGGGAAACTTCTGCAATAGCAGATTGGGTGCATCCCAGAGGTTTTTGGCTCCTTCGGGTAGCTTTGCGGTGAAAAGTCTCAGCTTTCCATCGGCAGGGTTGGCAAAGGCCCAAGTCGCCTCAGGATTTGCCTGCCACTGCCACTGCAGGCCTATATCATCGCCCTCAAACTCATCCGAGTCAGCTGGCGTGGCTATTTGCGCTTTGACACCCACTTTCGGTTTCTTGTATTTTAATACCGGCTGGCCCGTGGCGTCTCCGTCGGGATCTTCACCCATGGTCGGCCAGTCGGTTTTCCATACCATAGGCTGTAGGTGCGTGATACGCCCATAAGCCTCCACATCCTGGAAATGCACAAACCAATCTTCACCCTGATCGGTATCTATCCAAGCCCCTTGATGTGGGCCATTGATCGGCGTCTCGCCTTGAGCTAGGGAAATATGCTCCTCGTAGCGCCCATAGGGATTTTTGGACCTCAGAATCAGTTGCCAGCCGGTCGCCACTCCGCCCGCGGGTGCGAAGATGTAGTAATATCCGTTCCGCTTATAAAACTTCGTGCCCTCCACTGTCGGATGGGCATCGTGACCATCGAACACCATTATTCCGGAGCCCATTGTTTTGGTTCCTTCCCAGTTCATGGGCTTGACCACGAGAACGCTCTTGATCCCTGCTCTACTGCCTGCAAACGCATGAGAGAGATAAGCCTTGCCGTCCTCATCCCAAAGCGGACAGGGATCGATCAGGCCCGTTCCGGCCTCCACGAGGACCGGCTCCTCCCACGCGTCAAGCGGATCTTTGGTTTTCACCATGTAAATCCCAAAATCCGGATCTCCCCAATAGATGTAAAATTCACCTTCGTGGTAGCGTATGGACGGCGCCCACACACCATTTCCATGCTGGGGCTTGGAGAAATGATTCAGCGGCACCTGCCTGGGCAGCGCATAGTTCACCAGCGTCCAGTTGACCAGGTCCTTGGAATGCAGAATCGGAAGGCCCGGCGTCGCGTTGAAGCTGGAGGCGGTCATGTAAAAATCCTCCCCTACGCGCACCACGTCCGGATCGGAGTAGTCTGCATGCAGAATGGGATTGATGTAAGTACCGTCGCCCTGGTCGGCTACCCAAACCTTGGATATTTGTTGATTTTGTTGGGCAAAGCTGTTTTGGGAAACGGCCATCACTGCAACCACCATCGCAGTGTATTTGATTGTACTAAACTTCACTTTTTACTTGTTGTATTTTTCTATTATCACCAAAGGATTCCATTGGTCTGCCCCTGACAAAACATTCTGAACGGTATATTTTTCCGCTTCCTCTGCAGAAAGCTGATGCGACCAAGCTACCCGAGTAGGCGGAGAAGCACCTTCTCCTTTTGACTCAAATTCCGCATAAAAGGCCGTCTGCTCTGCTTGAGGCTTGCTCCAGTTGTGCCAGCCCTCTGGCTTGATATGCGAACCCATTTCTGTATTGATAAAGGCTGTTTTTGCAAAATCACGCCAAGGTCTGCCGAGGTAGACAGAGTGCTCCGGAGAATCCCCTGTCAGTTTGCAGTCCAAGAAAACGAAGCCAAAGGGGGTTCCCTCGTTGGTTGATGCAGCGGTCACATAGCCGCTGGGCGCTTTGGAAAATATCTCGCAATGATCGAATACCGCGGTGGACCAACCGAAGATGAAATCCACTGTCCCCTCGATGTAGCAATCTTTGTAATACTGCCTACTGCGATCCCCTTGTGGATAGAGCGTGTCTTGGAATCCCAAAAAGCGGCAGTTTTCGAAGACTACTTTATCTCCAGTCACCCTCACGGCAACCGCTTGGCCGACAGGGCCTGCGGAGTTTTCGAAGGTGATGTTTTTTGCAAAAAAGCCGTCCCCGAACACGAAGAAGCTGGAAGAGCCCGTAGTGCCCATTTCCTCCCCAAACTTGTTTTTCCTCTGGGCAAAATCGTCGAAGGTCACGATGGTGGTCTTCGGATTTTCACCGATCAACACCACATTCGTCTTGGAATTGGCCAAAACCAGCTTTTCCTTGTAGACGCCCGGCTTGAGCTGGATCCGGGTTTCGTTTTTGCGAAAGTCCGGCACCGCATCAAAAGCCTCTTGGATGGTCGCAAAGTCTCCCGAACCGTCTTTGGCCACGACAAAATCAAAATCCTGGCTTTGTGCAAGCATGGACAGCAGGCACAAAGTCAGTACTGAAAGGATTCGCTTCATGGTTTACTTATTTAACTCCTCATATTGCAAGGAAGCCAGGATGAAGGGCCCTACGCCCTTGGGGTCATTTTCCCGGATCACCTCGCCCACATAATACTCATAGCTGCCGTCGCGATAGGGATTGCCGCCCAGACCAGCGACGCCGCAGATCTTGGTCAGCGTGAGGCTGCCATCCGGATTCTCCACGACAAATTCCTTGAGTAATCCTTCATAAGCCTTTTGCCCGTTTTTGAGATCTTCCGCATCGAGATAGCCCTTAGCGTGTCCCTTGAGCAAGAAGTAGGTAAACATGGACGAAGCCGAAGCTTCCAGGTAATTCCCTTCGCGCGTGCCTTGGTCCACTACCTGATACCATACACCTTCGGAGCTTTGGTAGCGGGCGATTCCTTTGGCCAGCTTTTGCGCTACGGCAATGATTTCCGAACGCTTCGGATGGTTTTCCGGCAGGAAGTCCAACACGTCGACTATCGCCATCGCGTACCAGCCAATGCTTCTACCCCAATAGTTGGTCGAAAGTCCCGTAGCTGGATCGGCCCACTTCTGGGACTTACTTTCATCGTAGGCATGGTGATAAAGTCCGGTTTCCTCACTGTAGCCATATTTGTCCATGGTTAAGATCTGGTTTGCCACGTCGTCAAAGAGCGCTGGCTCGTCGAAAGTCGCCGCATACTGCGCCAGGAATGGCGAACCCATGTAGAGGCCATCGAGCCACATCTGGTGGGGATAGACTTTCTTGTGCCAAAAACCACCCTCCGAGTTGCGGGGATGCTCACGCATCTGGTCGCGGAGTTCCTCGACCGCCAGCTTGTATTTTTCCTCCTTGGTCTCGGTATAAAGGTTAATCAAAAACTTCCCTCCATTAACCCGGTCGATGTTGTAGTCGGTCTTTTTGTAGGTGAGGATATTTCCCGCCGAGTCGACCATGAAGTCCGCAAACTTCTTAGTGTAGTCGAAAAAGCGCGCCTCGCCGTACTGCTTGCTGACCGCCTGCATGGAACTCATGATGAGGCCGTGGGTGTATTCCCACTTGGGCTTTTGGTTAAAATCTATGGTCCAGCCTTCGGGGTTTCGGGCGATTTCCGAATCGGCCATCCGAATGGAATATTTTTTCTCTTGCCGGGTCGGAACCTCCGCTTGTTCTTCCGCCGGAGACTTGGAGTTACAGGAACAAATGCCCAAGACCAAGGGGATCAGGAAAAGTCGGGCTATCGAGGAGGGCTTATTCATGGGAATCGTTTTTTTTTTAATGAGAATACCGAGGCCTACTTGCTGGCAAGCCTCGGCTTTGTTTCACAGTTGAATGATTAGAAATATCCTTCGTTTTGCGTAAACTCAGACTTGTTGGTGATTGCGTCCAATTGCTGCTGTGGAATAGGCCTCAAGTTATGAAAAGCCTGAATATTGGGAGCGGCATCGGGATTGTGCGCTTTCACGCGATCCACGAGCTTTCCAGTACGCTTAAGATCAAACCAACGGATCTGTTCCCCGGCAAACTCACGGGCTTTTTCATCCAAGATCAAGTCGATGGTAAGCGCATCCGCAGCTACCTCCATGTCGGCCTCATGCCCGGGATAGGCAGCCCTTCTTCGCACAGCGTTGAAATATTCTACCGCTTGGCCTACATTTCCCAGATTGAGCTCTGCCTCTGCCACGATCATGTACATCTCCGCCAATCGGATAACGAAAGCGTCGCGCTGTCCTTGCTGCTGAGCGACTGTAGCGCGATTGGGCTCGAGGAATTTCCTCAGCGAGATGTAGCGATCCCTCACTCTTGGAAGCCCATTTTCATCGTAGGTTCTGTTTCGGTCGATGACTGTGTAGGGCAAAGCGTCCTTCTGGGCATTGGTCAGCGGATACTTGGTGGCAAAAATCGCCGTATCGCCTGCTGCAAAAGTCACAGATTTCGTCTCGGTGCCTGAGGTCAAAGGAAGGTTGTAAGTACCCGGGCGATTGCTATACCATACCGTCTGAAAGGTGGCATGGTAACGGCTGTCGATTTCCTCGTCAAAGAGATCCAGAAGAAAGGTAGTCGGCATAAAGCGGGCAAAGGGACGGCCATTGGCGATATCCCTAGACATACCCGGAAGCTGATCATAGGTCATCAGGTAGAAAAGATGAGTGTTGTTGCCTCCGTCCCGGATCAGGATGTCCCCGCTTGGAGACTCCAGTTCTCTGTTCAAGATCAGGTCAGCCGTGAAGTTTACAATCCAAATCGCCTCGGAATTGCGTACATTGTTGATATCCCACAGCGCTGCATAGGATTCTTCCAACTCAAACCCATAGGATTCGATTACTTTCTTCGCCAAGCGAGAAGCTTCTGCATGGTTGCCGCGCGTCAAGTGCATGCGTGCGGCAAAGGCCTCTGCCGCGGGCTTGGTCACCCTTCCGTACTGCTCGCTGACCTCCGGCAAGTTGTCCATCGCAAACTGGAGATCCTCGAAGATCTGTCGATAAAACTCATCAACTGGAGTTCGGGTGGCGGTGGTCTGTACCTCAGTCACTTCCTCCAGCGAAAGATGTACTCCGCCCCAAGTCTCCACGATATGCCATAGGTAAAATGCCCGAAGGAAACGTACTTCGGCCAGTCGCAGCGTCTTTTGCGACTCGGTCAAAGGTGACTCGGGTAGTCTACCTACCGCGGCATTGGTGGCATTGAGGGCGGAATAGAGCCTAGTCCAATAGAAATTGATCTGTCCATTTTGACCGTTGAGGTCCGCGTTGTACAGTGCCAAAGGCGGATTTTCCATCCCATTGGCTCGCGTAAAGATGTCCGTTCCCATCTCGGAAAGCGTGATGCCATGTTCCTTGCCATACCAAAACCTCATCGGCGTATAGCAGGAGTTGACCAAAGCTTCAATCCCTTCCGCCGTGACATAGTAGCCATCGGCAGTCAGCCCAGTCTTGTTGTCTTCTTCCAAGAATCCTTCGCAGGAGACTAGGCCTGCGGAAAGACTCAGAGCCAAAATGATATTTCCTATTTTTTTCATGGTTTTCGATTTTTTGGGTTATTGAGGTTTACAGATCGACATTGATTCCTAACATCAACTGTCGAGTCATCGGGAAGCTGAGATTACCACCTCTCTCCGGATCATAGCCATCCATATTGCTCCAGACAAAGAAGTTTTTTGCGGTAGCATACACCCTCAACCTGGAGATCGAGAGCTTTTCTAGCACGGATAGTGGCAGGTTATATCCCAAGGTAATGTCCCGAATCTTGATAAAGGAGCCATCCGCATATCGCAATGTCGAGAAATAGCGCGCATTGCCAGGGCTGGTGCCGGCATTGGGTCTTGGATAGGCGTTGGTCGGGTTTTCCGGAGTCCAGTAGTCCACGCGGGGTCCATTTTCCCTTCCGTCTATCTTGTAGGAGCCATAGGCTTCACTGACGATCATATTGCCGTCCCTGGCAAATACGAAGACCGTAAGATCAATGCCTTTAAACTCGAATCGGTTGTTGATACCGAGGTTGAATCTGGGCACGTTGCTTCCCAAAATCTTTCTGTCGTCCGGAGTGATGATTCCGTCCCCGTCTTGGTCGCGAACTTTGATCTCACCCACTACCTGTTGGTTTTGTTCAGCCTGGCTTTCTTCGCCTAGCTGCCAAATCCCGATTTTCTCGTAGTCGAAGTAGGAGGAAATCGGATAGCCGACAAACCATCCGTTGGCAAGGTCCCGATCGCCTTCGACCAACTCGATGATTTCTTCTTTGTTGCGTGCAAAAGTCACATCGGTATTCCAGCTGAATCCGCTCCGAGAATCTACGTTGACGGAGCTCAGCATTACTTCCACTCCCCGGTTACGGGTTTTGCCAATATTGTCCCAGGAGCTGGTGAAACCGGAGGTGGCAGGTACGGCACGCTCCATGAGCAAGCCGCTGGTGTTTTGTTCATAGAGGTCGAGGGTACCGGTGAGACGGTTGTTGAAAAACCCGAAGTCAAGCCCAATGTTGAGTGAAGCGGTCTCTTCCCAGCCCAGATTGGAGGCAGCGATCAGAGAAGGGTAGTATCCGAAGGCAGCGACTTCAGAAGAACCCTGATCCCAGGCATAGGTGCTTTTGCTCAGCCCACCCAAGGTCTGGTAAGGATCCACCCCGGAGTTGCCGGAGACGCCGTAGCTGAGTCGCATTTTCATCTCGCTGACCGTGGAGCTGTTGGCCAAAAAGCCCTCCTCCTTCATGATCCACGAGACGGCAGCAGAAGGGAAAAAGCCCCATTTGTTTCCTGGTGCGAGGACGGATGAGCCATCAGTTCTCAGGACTCCGTTAAACAGATATTTGTTTTTGTATTTGTAGTTGACTCTGGCAAAAAACGACGCCAAGGCACTCTCGCTCAGCGAACTGTTGATCCTGATGCCCTGCTGTGCGGCCCCAAGATTGTAAAACAACATGGTAGGTGACAAGAGGTCGAGTCCTTCGGCGAAGTAGCTTTCCGAATTGGTTCTCCAGATACTTTGCCCCAATAGCACTTGCAGGTCATGGTCGCCAAAGCCCTTGCTGTAGGTCGCAAAATTCTCCCAAGTCAGGCGCGAAAACAGGTTATTTGTGGCCCTTGCGACGGTCATGCCGTCAGGCCCCACGTCAATTGTGTTCACGCCCATGAAGACACCACGTCTGGAATTGGTGTTGTCAAGTCCCAACCTGGACGTGAAAGCGACTGTTGTTGTCGGCTTCCAGTCGAGGCTGATGTTTCCGAAAAACCTACGGTTGACCTCATTGTCCACATAGTTTCCGGGCTGCTCGTCATTGAGTGGGTTGACCGTCGTCGCATCGCCCAAAGGCAACGGGATGACATTTCCTTCTTCGTCGTAGGCGGGTCCTAATGGGCTGATTTTGTTGGCCCAGTTGAGCGGATCCCTTCTCCTATCCTGGTCCCGCAGGGTGTACATGAGGCTCGTGGAAAGCTGGAGTTTGGGGGAAACCTTGTAGTCTACCGCCATCCGGCCACTGTAGCGCTCGAATTCATCGTTTTTGAACAAGCTCTTCTCGTCAAAGTATTCCATTGAAAAGTAGTAGCTGACTTTGTCGTCGGCTCCGGCCACGCTCACCTGATGGTTTTGCTGGGATCCGTTGCTGAGCAGTTCGCTAGCCCAGTCGGAATAGATTCCATTCTGGAAGTTTTCCAATTGCTGGGGCACAAAGATATTGGCATCATCCTCTGGCCCTGACCACTCACCGACTGTCCTTCTCGACTCCCTACGTAGGTCCACCCACTCAGATGCGGTCATGATGTGGTCGTAGCTCTCCAGACTTTGAACGCTGTAATAGCTGTTGAGTGAGACTTTGGCTTTGCCCTTGGACCCACGCTTGGTCGTAATGAGGATTACGCCATTGGCGCCGAGCGTACCATATATCGCGGTCGAAGCGGCGTCTTTCAACACTTCGATGGACGCAATGTCATTTGGGTTGACGTCCATGGAAGTACCGTAGATGATCCCATCCACCAGCACCAATGGCTGATTACTTGCATTGAGGGAGCGGTTGCCGCGAATCCGCAGGTTAAGACCAGCTCCAGCCTGCCCGCTCGATTTGGTCAAGTCCAGACCCGGAACCTTGCCCTGCATGACCTCCAGTGCGTTTGTCACGGGGATGGCGGTCAGATCTTCATTTCTCACAGAAACAACTGATCCGGTCAAGTCTGACTTCTTGACGACTCCGTAGCCCACGACGACGACCTCCCCGAGATCCTGCAGTTGGGCACTCAACTGTACGTCAATCTGGCTTCGGTTTTCCACAGCTTCCTCTTCGGTAACAAATCCAATAAAGGAAAAAACAAGTGTCGCACCGGTATTTGGCACTTGGATTTCGTAGCGACCATCCAGGTCAGTAGTAGTGCCTGTCGTAGTTCCCTTCAAAACTACCGACACGCCTGGTAGGCCCTCCGGGTCGTCAGGCGTGGTTACTCTACCTGTCACTACCTTAGTTTGGGCCAAGGCAATCGATTGCACGGCGACAAAAAAGAAAATTGCCACCCATAATTTGGAAGCATAAGAGGCAGCAAGCATTGCCGCCAGCTTTTGCACCGGTTTTGGGTTAAGGATTTTATTCATAGGACTTGTTTTGGGATTTATTGAATTTTGATTTCTAGCGTTTTACAAAAACTTCAGGCTATCTCTTCACCTCGAGCGGATAGGATAATTCCAGCAGCTGTTGATTCAGGTATTTTTCAAACTCCTCCTTACTCCTAATGCCGCCTGGCTCCTGCTCCCAAGCGGCGAGGATGTAGTAGGTGAGCGTCTTCTTTTCACCGGTAAATACGGCTACATGGGAAAGCGTGTCCTCTGTCAGCTCCAATAGCTCGGCCTTGGGAAAGATTACAGCAATGCCAAGGTTATCGTCCGCCAAACTTTGTTTTCCATAGGTGGCGATGTAGCCAAAAGGCAGATCCGAATTGCTTTTGAACAATTCAGCTTTGGGGTCTTTGATCAGACCGGTGGCAAAATTCTGGATAGGGGCGGAAGAAGTCAGTTGTATTTTGGAAAGCCGCGTACCCGCGTGGATAGAGATTTGCGAACGGATATCCGTTTTGCCACCCTGCAGATTCCATCCATAATAGTTGGTCAAAACCGAGGAGTACACCGGGCCGTTTTCGGTAATCTCCGCATATAGGCTGTCCGTCTCGTCTACCCTCCGGGCTTGTCCATTTTCCCAGACGGCAATACTTCCGAGTCCGAGTGTTTTTCCTACTTTCAATACATCCATCCCCCATTCTGCCGGCTCGTGGTAGGAGTCAAAACCATCTTGGCCGACATCCTGGAGAACTGGCCTCTTTACTTTTTTACCAAAGACGTCGATGCCATTTCTCCAGTCGAGATAGAAGCGATAGCCCACCAAATCCGACTCCCAGCCGGGCCCTTCATAGCGGATAAACCAAGAATGGTCGGTGTGCTCCTTGGGCACGTGCAGGGAGTCCACATTTACGAAGTGGCCTCCAATATATTCCCGGTTTTCAAAATGCCCCCCAACTTTGTGCGACAGTTCGGCCTGAGTTCTTTTGGGATAGTTTTTCTTGGCATCTTTTGCAAAAGCCCTAAGCCGAATATCCACCGACTGGGCGGAGTTGATAATTGGGACCACAAAGCCAAGGCCCTGAAATGATGGTTCGCTGATCCATTGGGATGGCAACTCTAAGTCGTCTTGATAGACTACAAATACGGAATCTTTGGAAATGCCCGGGAGAATGTCGGAGGAAAGCGTGACCATCCCATGCTCTCGCGGAAGATCCGTGGGATTGGTAAGTACCAGAGACACTTCCTTCACGGCCTGTTGGCTAAAAGCGCCTTCCGCCTGCAAAACAACAAGGCTATAAACGCCTGCACAGAGTGCACGGCTGACTATTCGTTGGTATCTTGGGTTCATGAAATATACTTAAAAACTTTCTGGACACTCGATCGAACTATGCTTCGAGGGCAACAAGTTGTACAATCGATTGTATAAATAAAAACCTTTCATCAAAAATTTCAATACAGCCGTCTTATTCCATATTGTTTGTCAAAACATAGGAAATATCAAAATAAAGCTTCTACGCTTTACAATATGGCGATATAAATGCTTGAATTCAATTTTTCCAATTGTGAAAAATTATCATATATTGCGCAAACGATTACATCAAACTCAAGATGACTAACCCTGTTTCAACCCGATATTCCTCACATCCGGAGGATTTCAAGAAATACTCTACCAAAGAAATCAGAGAAAAGTTCCTCCTCGGGGATATCTTCCAACCTAACCAGCTTAGCGGTGTATACAGTTTGGAGGACAGACTGATCGTGGGGGGAATCCATCCCGTGGATCAGCCCGTAGCTTTGGCGGCGATCGAACAGAACAAGGCCAAGTTTTTTCTGGAAAGACGGGAAATCGGAATCATCAACGTAGGAAGCCCAACGCAGATCTCGGCAGATGGGACTACCTACGAACTCGGACACAAAGAAGCGCTGTATATCGGAAAGGGCGTGAAGGAAGTGATCTTCTACCCTAGCAAATCCGGAGACACCTACCTGTACTTCAACTCCGCGCCAGCCCACAAAAGCTGCCCAACCAAGAAAATAACCACAGCCGAGGCAGAAGTCGTCACTCTTGGTTCCTTGGAAAATTCCAACCATCGCACCATCTACAAGCTCTTGGTGAATTCCGTCGTGGAGACTTGCCAGCTGCAGATGGGAATGACAGAACTCAAACCTGGCTCCGTATGGAACACCATGCCCAGCCACACCCACGACCGGCGCATGGAAGCATATTTCTATTTTGACTTGAGTGAAAACAACGCAGTGGCGCACTTCATGGGGCGTCCGGATGAGACCCGCGTGGTTTGGATGAAAAACCACCAAGCGATCATCTCCCCTCCTTGGTCGATTCACAGCGGGGCGGGAACGTCAAACTATACTTTCATTTGGGGAATGGCCGGCGAAAACATGGACTACGGAGACATGGATGCGGTCAAGCCTACAGAACTGAAATAACCATGAAGCCGAATTTTGATCTCAGCGGAAAAGTTGCGTTGGTAACTGGCGCGACGCACGGACTCGGGATGGCCATGGCCAAAGCCTTGGCAAGCTATGGCGCCACTTTGGTGGTCAATGGCCATACACCATCCAAGATGGAAGCTGCCTTGGCAGAATATGAAAAGGTCGGAATAATCGCCCATCCTTTTCTCTTCAATGTCACCGACGCGCTGACCGTAGATCAGGCGATCGGGAGGATCGAGCGGGAAATAGGGCCGATAGACATACTGGTAAACAACGCGGGCATGATCCAACGCACCCCGGCTCTGGAGATGGATCCTGCTGATTTCCGAAAAATTCTGGACGTGGACTTGGTGTCTCCATTTATCATGTCACAGCGGGTTGCACAATCCATGATAAATCGCAAATCTGGGGGAAAAATCATCAACATTTGTTCGATGATGAGCGAATTGGGCCGAAATACTGTCAGTGCCTATGCTGCTGCAAAAGGAGGATTGAAAATGTTGACCCGAAACCTTGCTACTGAATGGGCAAAGTACAATATTCAGGTCAACGGAATCGGTCCCGGATATTTTGCGACAGAGCAGACGGCTCCGATACGAGTGGACGGACATCCTTTCAATGAATTCATCATCAACCGCACGCCCGCAGCCAGATGGGGAAACCCCGAAGACCTGGGAGGCGCCGCCGTATTTCTCGCAAGTTCTGCCAGCGATTTCATCAATGGCCAGATTCTCTACGTGGACGGGGGCATACTCGCTACCATAGGAAAGCCCGTCGGGGAACAATAGCCTAGACCTCGCGCCATTAACAATCGCCCATACCTATCTAATGAAAAACAAAAAGGCAACCATCCATGAGATCGCCGCGAAACTCAACATCACAGCCAGCACGGTCTCAAGGGCACTGAACAACAATCCGCGGATTTCGGAAGAGACCAAAAAGAGAGTACAGAAGGTAGCCAAGCAGATCAACTACCAGCCCAACCACATCGCCTCAGCGCTGCGCAGCGGCAAAAGCCGGCTGATCGGGGTCATCGTCCCTACCGCCAACAGAAATTTCTTTTCCTCAGTGATCCGGGGAATTGAAGATCTCGCCAATGTCTTCAACTACAAGATCATCATCTCCCAGTCCTACGACGAATATGAAAAGGAGGTCCAAAACGTAGAGGCCTTGCTTAACGCGAGAGTGGATGGAATCATCGCCTCATTTGGCAAGGAAACCGAAAATTTTGACCACTTTCTGAAAGTCATCGAAAAAGGAATCCCTTTGGTGCTCTTTGACAGAACGGCGGATGTGCTGGATGTAAGCCACGTCATACTTGACGACTACCTCGGCGCTTATCAGGCGGTTGACCACCTGATCAAAAGCGGATGCAGGAGAATTGTCCACTTTACCAACCTACAGCGCATCAACATTTACACGGAAAGGAAACGTGGCTACGAAGACGCCCTGAAAGCCAATGGACTGGAAGTCGACCCCGCATTGATCCTCTACGGAAGTATGCAGCTGGAAGACGGCAGAAGACTCACCGAGGAAATCCTGGAGAAGAAACTCGACTTTGACGGAATCTTTTCATCCGCCGACTACGCTATCATGGGGGCCCTCCAAGTCCTCAAAAGCCACGGTATCGCAGTGCCCGGAAAAGTCAAACTGGTAGGATTTGGAAACGAGCCCTTCACCTCCTTTACCGATCCTACCATCACCACGGTAGATCAAAAAAGCATTGCGATGGGCAAGATCACCGCCGAGACCTTCTTCGAAATCCTGAACAGCAAGGCTCTTGAAGCTGTCTCAAAGAAGACAATTCTGAAACCGGAACTTATCATCCGAGAGTCTTCCAAGTAATCCCCACTCTCTTGCCCGAACAAAAATGGCAACCTCGATTTGAGGTTGCCATTTTCTTTGATAGCGATCCAGCCCTTATCTCGCGTAATTGACCGCGCGCATTTCCCGAATCACCGTGATCTTGATCTGACCCGGGTACTGCATTTCCTTTTCGATTTTCTGGGAAATGTCAAAAGAGAGTTTGCTTGCTTTTTGATCGTCGACATTGTCAGCGTCAACCAAGATTCTAAGCTCACGCCCGGCCTGCATCGCGAAGCATTTGTTTACCCCATCAAATCCAAGAGCCAGTTCCTCCAGTTCTTTCAGTCTTTTCACATAGCTGTCCATGATCTCTCGACGAGCCCCAGGCCTTGAACCAGAGATCGCATCCGATGCCTGTACAATCGGCGAGATCATCGAAGTCATCTCGATCTCATCATGGTGGGCTCCAATGGCATTGCAGATTTCAGGATGTTCTTTGTAGCGCTTGGCCAGCTCCATCCCGAGGATGGCGTGGGGCAGCTCCTGTTCTTCAGGCCAAACTTTCCCGATATCGTGCAGCAAGCCGGCACGCTTGGCAAGTTTGGCGTTCAAGCCCATCTCAGCCGCCATGGTTGAGGCAAGCTTTGCCACCTCGCGGGAGTGCTGTAGCAGGTTTTGTCCATAGGAGGACCTGAATCTCATTCTGCCGACCATTTTGATCAGCTCCGGATGAAGGCCATGGATACCGAGGTCTATGCAGGTTCTCTCGCCGATCTCCACGATCTCTTCTTCTATATTTTTCTCGGTCTTGGCTACCACCTCTTCGATACGGGCTGGGTGGATTCTGCCATCCTGCACCAGTCTGTGCAAGGAAAGTCTGGCTATCTCCCTTCTCACCGGATCAAAGCCTGAAATGATGATTGCCTCAGGCGTATCGTCAACGACGATTTCCACGCCGGTCGCCGCTTCCAGGGCCCGGATGTTGCGTCCCTCACGCCCGATGATTTTGCCCTTGATATCGTCACTCTCGATGTTGAAGACGGATACGCAGTTTTCCACAGCGTGCTCTGTGGCAGTACGCTGGATCGTGTCGAGTACGATCTTCTTGGCTTGCTTGGTCGCAGTCAGCTTGGCCTCGTCGAGGATATCCTTGATTTGGGAAGAAGCCTTAGTCTGTGCCTCTTCGGTGAGCATGGTCACGATCTGGTCTCTCGCTTCCTCCCGTGTCAGTCCGGCCACCTTTTCCAGATCGGCGATGCGTTGGTTGGTGACCCTGTCGAGTTCTTCCTTTTTCACCTGCACCGCATGCAGCTGCGCATTGAGGTTCTCTTTTTTGCTATCCAATTCCGCCTCTTTGCGCTTGAGTACTTCCTGTTCTTTTGCAACTTGCTGCTGGAGTTGCTTGACCTTGTTTTCGTTGGTGATGATGATGCTCTTCTTGTTGTTCATCTCCTCATCAAACTCACTCTTAAGCTTTAGAAACTTTTCCTTAGCTTCCAAAATGCGGTCTTTTTTGATCGTCTCTGCGGAAAGTTCCGCCTCCCTAAGCATGGATTTTACCCTCTCTTTGGTTTCTTCTTCCAGCTTTGCATTTTTATTTTTGATGAAAAATCCCGCCAATGCGGCACCCCCGCCAAGCCCCGCCAGGGCTGCAAGGATGATAAATAGTACGTCTGCCATAGGTGTTTATATAGTTATACTCCCTACCGGCTCCGAAAATCCCAGAAATAAGTGGATATCAATAATCAAACAGCCTTGGTCAGCAAGGCTGAGATATGGGAAATGCTTTTGCGGATATGCTCGCTATCTTCGGCATTGACCTCGTTGGTCTCTAGTGACTCTACCATACAGTCAAAGGCGACCATGGCCAGCAGATCCTGTACGTCATCCAGACCAAATTCGGCTTTATACTTCCTCAATTTTTCATTAATCAGTTTTCCCGCATGTCTGATTTTAGCCTCGTCTTCAGGCCGCACACGCATGGGATACTCCCTTTCTCCGATTTTCACTCTGATGGCCAGCGTCTCCATATCATTCGGAAAGGTAAGTGATCAAATGATCGATTTCTTGTATATAATTATTGATTAAGTCACTCATTTCGGTGGCATCCTCTGGATTCACCGGTCGGTTGTCCACAATGTTACTAATTTTAATCTTATTTTTAAAATGATGGATTTCCTGCTCTTTTTGATGGATTTCTTGCTCAAGCTGAGCCACTCGAGCCCTTAACTGCTCATTGTCAGCACTCATGGACTCGATTTTTTTGCCCGCCTGCACGGCTAGCTTTTCCAATTTTTGCAGTTCCTCGTGAATCATTTTTAGCTTCTGATGATGGCGCCCACCTGATCCTGGAAGGCCTGAATCAATTTACTCATAGTTTTGTCAATTACCTTGTCGGTAAGCGTATTTTCCTGGTCCTGTAGGTGAAAGCTCAAGGCATAGGCTTTTTTGCCCGCATCGATCTTGTCCCCCTGATATACATCAAATACGCCAATCCGTTTCACCAGCTTTCCTCCCGCTTTTTCGGCTACATTTTTGACCTCGGCGTAGGTGACCGAGCGGTCGATCACCAGGGAAAGATCCCTGCGCACCTCGGGAAACTTGGAGATTTCGCCATACTTCTTCAATCCGGAAGCTTTCTTAGCCAAAAGATCCCAATCCAGCTCCGCAAACCAAACCTCCTGACGCACTTCGGCAAGCTTCAGGATCTTCTCATCCACAAGGCCGACAGTCCCCAGCTCCTTCTCTCCTAGCTTTAAAGTCAAGCCATAAGCCAAAGGTGCGGACTCTTTCATGCTCACCTGTCCCAAGTCTATATTCAGCCTTTCGAGGATTCGCTCGACCGTGGCATAGATATCCGAGAAGCCAAAAGCCCGCTCGGGCTCGATCCAGCTCTCAGAAGAACGGTTGCCGGAATGAAAAATTGCCAGCCTACGCCCCTCTTTGTATCCCTCAGTTGCTTTTTGATAGACCGTACCAAACTCAAAGCACTTGAGATCGGTCTGACGACGGTTGATGTTGTGAGCTAAAACTTCCAGTCCGCTAAACAGCAAGGTCTGCCGCATCACGCCCAAGTCTTCGCTGAGTTTGTTAAAGATCTCCACATTGACCGAGGGATCGAGGTAACCCGACTTCTCTGCATAGACGGGCTTGGTCAGGCTGTTGGTGATCAACTCAAAATACCCTTGTCCTGCCAGCATCTCGCTGAGGCGGTACTGAAGTTTGTTTAGATCTTTTACCGGATGCTCCGCGAGGTAATCCGTCTTTAGATTTTCTGAAAGTTCAACTTGATGGAATCCATGGATCCTAAGAATTTCCTCGATGATATCCGCCTCGCGGGTGACATCCACACGGTAAGGCTTGACGATGGCGGTAAAGCCATCGGCCGTCTCATTTGCTACTTTGATCTCCAGACTTTCTAGGATTGACTTGACCTCGGAAGGTTCAATTTTCTTTCCGATCAGTCGATTGACATGGCCGTAGCTCACCTCCACGACAAAGTCCTGGATAGGGTCCGGATACAAATCGACAATCTCCGAGGCGACTTTTGCCCCGGCGAGTTCCTGAAGCAAAGCCACTGACTTCTTCAAAGCGTATACCGGCATATTGGGATCAGTTCCCCGCTCGAAGCGGAAGGAAGCGTCGGTCTTCAGGCCATGGACCTGAGAGCCTTTCCGAATCACGTCCGGCGAGAAATAAGCCGATTCCAGAAAGATGGAAGTGGTCCCCTCACTTACTCCCGAATGCTCACCTCCAAAAATTCCGGCGATGCACATCCCTCCTTGGGCGTCATTGATCATGAGTTCCTCCCCTGAAAGCTTGCGTTCTTTTCCATCGAGTGTCACGAAAGGAGTCCCTTTGGGAAGCTTTCCGACGATGATTTTTCCTTCGGCAATCTTGTCCGCGTCAAAGGCATGGAGCGGCTGCCCTAGATCATGCAGGATAAAATTGGTGATGTCCACCACATTGTTGATCGGCTCAAGATCGAGGGACCGGAGGAAGTTTTGCAGCCACTGGGGAGAAGGACCAACTTTCAAATCAGTCAATACAACACCGGCATACCTTGGGCAATCGATCGCATTTTCTACCTCTACCGTAATGGAAGGACCAGATTTCTCAACAGCCAACGGTTCTTCTTGACCCAAAGCCACTTCTCTTCCCAATAGCGCCTGAAGATCGCGCGCAACTCCAAGGTGGGAAGCCGCATCGGCCCTGTTGGGAGTCAATCCAATCTCGAGGATATGGTCCTGGGAAACTTCAAAATACTCGGAAGCAGGTGTCCCGTTGGGAAGGTCGGTGTCCAACACCATGATGCCGGCGTGGGATGAGCCAATTCCGATCTCGTCTTCCGCGCAGATCATTCCCTCAGAAACTTGCCCGCGGATCTTGGCTTTTTTGATTTCAAAGGGCTCTCCTTCTGAAGGGTATAGTTTTGCCCCCACTGTGGCTACCACTACCTTTTGGCCTTTGGCCACATTGGGAGCTCCACAGACGATGGGCACGATTCCGGTACCGATGTCCACGGAGGTGAGGCTTAGTTTGTCCGCGTCAGGATGCTTTTCGCAAGAAAGCACCTCTCCGATGACGACTCCTTCCAAGCCTCCCGGTACCGAAACAAACTTCTCCACTCCCTCTACTTCCAAGCCTGACCGGGTGAGTAGGGCGGCGATTTCTTCGGGACTTTCGGGGAGTGGAATATAAGTTTTGAGTCTATTGATAGAGATTTTCATCAGCTTAATTTTAGCAGGAAATTAGTCCTGGTCTTTAACAAAAAAGGTGCGTTGGCACCTTTTCAAAATCAGTCCGGCAAATTTAAAAGAATTGCAGGAGGGCTTGTCTATTCCTTGTAATTTTTCTCGCCCGCAGCTATCGCGATATCCAAAAGGTTTTCCTTGGGAGGAATGGGACAGGCGTAGTCTGGATTGTAAGCGCAGTAGGGATTATAGGCCAAATTGAAATCCAGTGTGATACTGTTCTTCCCATCTTGGCGCACATTGAGGTAGCGCCCACCGCCGTAGGTCTCCTTGGCACTGGTCTCGTCGGCAAAAGCCAGGAAAAAATTGCGCTTGTCCGCCTCGTCCATCGCCTGAAGAAGGAGTAGCTTGTTTGTCTTTCCGCCCAATTCAAACTCGGCGTAGGAATGCTCGATGTATCGCTGCATCGAGCCGTCGGTGAGTGGCACTTCCCTAACTTTCTTGTTTTCTATGGGCAGTAGCCTTGCTTTTACCTTATAGGAGGGATCGATGTCATAAAAGGTCAAAGAGGCAAACTTGGCCTTCTGCTCCTCGGTAAGCGGTGAGTCAATATTGAATCTGATGAACTTATACTGGCGCTCGCGCTCCTTTTCTATCTTTTCGATGTAGTCTTCAGGCGTCTCCCCTGCGGTAAACATGTAGCCCACCGCGGTCACAACCACAATTCCCACTACTATTAGGATAATCTGACTTGCTTTCATCTGTCTGTAATTGATTTTTCTATGGCCAGATGGAACGCGCTGGATACTTAACCCATCTGCAAAAGCTTTCAGCTTGAGCGTTTCATGAACTAGAGTATGCCTTCATCGGCGAAGCTAAAATAGCCACGATCCGAAAATATCACATGATCTAAGACGGGCAAATCCAAGTCACGGCCAATTTTCACCAGTCGCTCGGTCAATTTTTTGTCCTGCTCGGAAGGCGACAAACTTCCACTCGGGTGATTGTGGACCAAAATAAGTGATTGGGCTAGATGCTCCAACGCTATCTTGAATACCACCTTCGCATCCACCACAGTGCCGCTCGTCCCACCTTGGCTGATCAGATGTTTTTTGATTACGAAATTAGAACGAGTCAAAAGCACCAGGTAAAAATGCTCAACCACCTCATCGTAAAGATCGGGCCTCATCAGCTCATAAATATCCTGTGAACTGCTAATCTTAACGCGCGGAGTGGGCTCCTGCTCCTTTCTTCTTCTTCCGAGTTCAAGTGCGGCGACAATAGATATAGCTTTGGCCTCTCCGATTCCCTTGAATTTCATCAGGTCTTTCACCGATAGTTTGGCTAGCGAAGCCAGGTCGTAGTTCACTTCACGAAGGATCATTCTGGAGAGATCGACGGCGCTCATCGTCCTAGTCCCCGAACCGATCAGAATGGCGATCAGCTCTGCGTCCGAAAGCACGGATTTTCCTTTGAGCAAAAGTTTCTCCCTGGGCCGATCCTCTTCCGCCAATTCGGAAATCTTGATCGAAGTCGCCTGATTCATAGGTAATGCCTAAAAAAAGTTGAACTAAATCTACCTATAAAAGCACAATAAAAAAACCCTGCTTTTCGGGCAGGGTTTTGATAAGAAAGTCTTTTAGAAATCAAGCCATCGCGTTCACGAACTTGGCCAATCTAGATTTCTTGTTACTAGCGTTGTTTTTGTGGATCACATTCTTCTTCGCCAATTTGTCCAGCATAGAAACAACCTTCTTGTAAAGCTCCATCGCTTCTACTTTGTCCGTAGCAGCTTTCAGCTTTTTGATGAAAGTTCTAGTGGTTTTGGCTTGATATCTGTTTCTCAAACGCTTCGCTTCGTTGGCACGAATTCTCTTAAGAGCTGATTTGTGATTTGCCATATCTCGTTTTTAACTTAAATTTCTTTACGTTCCCCTATTCCGAATTGGAGTGCAAAGTTATTGTAAATAATTAATTCTGCCAAAGGAATTTTAAACATTCCTTTTCTATCCGCCTTATCCCAAACCAGAATATTTGGCCCAAACAGCAAAACAGGCTGCAAATATAGACTTTTTTAAACCTTAAAAAGACAATTGTTTTGACTATTTTCAGGAATGAGGCTTTATACGATCTGGGCATTTCTCCTTCTTTTTCTACCCCGGGGAGATGGGGATTGGGGATTTTACGCCCATTCCCTGATTAATAGACAAGCGGTATTCTCCCTTCCTCCGGAGATGGTCGGGTTTTACAAAAGCCACATCGAATTCATCGCTGAAAATGCGGTCAATCCCGACAAAAGAAGATATGCGGTAGCCGGAGAGGCCGAAAAACACTTTATCGATCTGGATATCTACGGGGACAGCGCTTTGGTCTTGCCCCCCAAATATTGGCCGGAAGCGATTGAAAAATTCACGGAGGACAGCCTGCGCAATCATGGGATAGGACCCTGGAGCGCTTATCGGACCATGCTAAGCCTCACTAGCGCTTTTGAGGAAAAGAATGCCTCAGCTATTCTAAGGTTTTCGGCAGATCTGGGCCATTACCTCGGCGACCTCAACGTCCCACTTCACACCACCAAAAACTACAATGGCCAACTCACCGGGCAGGAGGGTATCCATGGTTTTTGGGAGAGCCGCGTACCGGAACTGCTTGCCTCCGACTATTCGCTTTGGATAGGGAAAGCGGAATATGTAGAAAAGCCCCAATTGGCGATCTGGGATGCCGTGGCAATTGCCCACTCTCAGGTCGACAGCGTCTTGGCTTTGGAAAGGCAACTCAGCCAGCAATTTCCGGAGGACCAGAAATACAGCTATGAGGAGAGAAATGGCTTGACAGTCCGGGTATACGCCAGGGAGTTCACCGAATCCTATGACAAGGCATTGGATGGAATGGTCGAACGGCAAATGCGCAAATCCATCAAGATGATCGCCGACTTTTGGTACACCGCCTGGATCAATGCCGGACAACCGGACTTGAAAACTCTAGGGCAGACTGCGGTAGAAGAAGAAAAGACAAACGCAGATCCTAAGCTGAAGGTCAGGGAGCATTAGCTGAAGCGAGAAGGCTGAAGTGAGAAAGCTGAAGCGAGAAGGCTGAAGTCAAAAAGCCGAATTTGGAAGACACAATCCACAACAACTAATTCAACCTTATGGATAGAGACTTGAAAACAAGAACCAAAATATTTGCCTTGGAAATCATCAAGTTTGTTTCAGAGCTCCCGAAAACCACCGCTGGATTTGAACTTGGGAGGCAGGTATTGAGATCCGCCACCTCTATTGGCGCCAATTATCGTTCTTCCCAAAGGGGACGTAGCAGAGCTGAATTCATTTCCAAATTGTCCATTGTTCAGGAAGAAGCGGACGAAACTGTATTTTGGCTTGAACTTATCCAAGAGAGCGAATTGCCCTCAAAGGAAATCACCTCACCACTTATAAAAGAAGCTGATGAATTGACTGCGATATTTACCACCATGGTCATAAACGCAAAAAAGAACTCCTAAGAGCCTTTTTCAGATTTCTCGCTTCAGCTTTCAGAATTCACACTTCAGCTTTCTGACTTCAAATACTGTCCGATCGCTTTTCCCAGTCTCCTAAACGTGTCTTTGAACACCTCTTCATCTTCCTCCAACAGCGTCACTCGGAAGCCTCTCAGATCTGAGCAAAAAGATGATATCGGCACCACACAGATCCGCTCGGAGACGAGCAAATAGTATACAAAGCGCTTATCCAAAGGCATTTCCGGGTCATCCAGCCAAGTATCAAGAAGCACTTGAAGCTTCGGATCTTCGACGGGTAGTGACTGGTTTGGAGAAAGCAGATTCTCGTCAAACACGATGGTGTTGTAAAAGGCCCCTTGCGTTGGATTGAATTTGATCCCCGGAATATCGCCAAGAATCTCCCGCATCCAGTCGGATCGCTTTCCGATCTGTTCATTGGCCAGCTCTCGATAGGCTTGGTATTCCGGATGACTCATGATCCTCGGGATTGCCAATTGAGGCAAGATAGTGGAGCAAACCTCAATCATCTTGGCGTTTTCCAAAGTCTGGCAAAGCTTGGAAAATTCCTTGGAAGCCTCTCGGTTATAAAACTCCATCCAGCCGCATCTAGCTCCCGGCCAGGGAAATTCCTTGGATATCCCCTTGAGAGAAATCGCAGGCCGAGTTCCTATCACCTCGGAAAGAGCCACAGCCTTGATCCCGTTATAGGTGATATTCTGGTAGATCTCATCGGTGATCAGGAGAAGGTTAAACTCTTCGGCAATCTTCACAAAGTCTTCCAATACTTCCTTAGGATAGACCATCCCCGTCGGGTTGTCCGGATTGATGATCAGGATGCCGACAATGGACGGATTGTATTTCACCTTCAAGTACAAGTCTTCCATATCCGGCAACCACTGGTTGTCTGGATCGAGCTTGTAAGTGATCGGTGCGGTATTGGCATGTGCCGCTTCGGCAGAACTGTGAGTGGAGTAAGCCGGTGAAGGCCCGATAATGCGGGCGGTCGGAATCAGGAACTGGTACAGTTTGGCGATGGCATCACCCAGCCCATTGAAGAAAAGGATATCCTCAGCGGAGATCAGCGTACCTCCTTTTTCATTGTTGAGACCGGCCAGGAATTTTCGGGTTTCCAGCACTCCTTTGGAATCTGCGTAGCCGTAGGTCTTATCCTCCTTAAGCAGATCCGCAATGATTTCCTTCATCCAGGCTGGCACCGTATTGTGTTTCTGGATGGGGTCGCCGATGTTTTCCCAAGTCATGGTGTAGCCAAGCGCTTCGATCTGCCTCGCTTTCTTTACAATCCCGCGGATTTCATAGTTCAGTTCTTCAGCACCGGGTCTAAGGAGTAGCTGTCTCATAGGTCAATAGGTTTGGAAAAAAATTCCGCTGCAAAGAAAAGGAAAAGAGAATTGATAATTCAGTAAAATGGCCAATAGCATGCCTGCCAGTGCCAAAATTCCCTGCCCCTCCCCCGCGATGACGTTTTTCAGACTTGTGACTTCCGACTTTCCGATTACCAGATCTACCAACTGCTACTGCCAACTATCATTCAGCTTTCAGACTTCAGATTTCAGCCTTCCCACTTTACCATTCAGAATTCCCAACCTGCTTTCTCCCACTGCGTTCAGATATTCTAGCCCAAAATGCGCATTGCCCCTTCAAACCTATTCCTTTATAACAAGCTCCTGCTCCAGTGATCCCTGTTCTTCTTCGAATTCTCATATTCCTGCTCTTTCTAGGACTAATCGACTGGTATTCCTACCAGGCATTCAAGACGCTATTTCCAACCCAAACTTGGGTTAAGGTGGGCTTCTGGCTCTTTTCCATCGCCATCTACCTGTTTACCATCTTTGTTTTCATGACCTTCGACCGGGGTAGTATCGGCTTGAATTTTGGCAGGCTTATATCCCTTTTGGTCCTTTCCATCCTTCCCAAGCTAATTATCCTTGCCATCCTGTTTGGCGAAGACGTACTTCGCTTTGTCACCGGAATATTTCAATCCGTCAGCGGAAATGACAGGGAGGGCTTTTTGCCCGAGCGACGAAAATTTATCAGCCAAACGGCCTTGGTACTCTCCGCGATCCCTTTCTTGGGAATACTACACGGCGTATTGATCGGCAAATACCGCTACCGGGTGGTCAATCATACGCTGGAATTCGACGACCTACCGGAGGAGTTTGACGGCTTCACCATCACCCAAATCTCGGACATCCACTCCGGAAGCTTTGACAACAAAAAGAAGCTGGAATACGGTGTAGACCTGATCAACCAGCAGGGATCCGATGTCATCCTCTTCACCGGAGATCTGGTCAACAACCATGCTGGCGAAATGGAGCCTTGGATCGACACTTTCAACAAGCTGAAAGCTCCGATGGGCAAGTTTTCCATCCTCGGCAATCACGACTATGGAGACTACATGTCCTGGCCGAGCCAAGAAGCCAAGCGAGCGAATTTGGATCGGCTCTATGAAATCCAGAAAGAACTGGGCTTTCGGTTGCTTCGCAACGAAAGTGTCCAAATTGAAAAGGGAAATTCCAGCATAGACCTGATTGGCGTGGAAAACTGGGGAAAAGGCTTTGCGCAGCATGGAGACCTGCCAAAAGCTACCGCAAACCTCAACGAGCGAAGTTTTAAGATCCTGATGAGCCACGATCCCTCCCACTTCGATGAGCAGGTCAAAAGCTTTTCCCAATTTATCCACCTCACGCTTAGCGGACATACCCATGGGATGCAGTTTGGAATAGAGATCCCCGGACTTATCAAGTGGAGCCCGGTCTCCTTCCGCTATCCCAAATGGGCGGGGCTATACAAGGAGCTGGGCCGCTACCTGCATGTCAACCGCGGCTTTGGATTTTTGGCCTTTCCGGGTCGGGTAGGGATATGGCCGGAGATCACGGTACTGGAGTTGAGGAAGAAGTAACGTTCGCATATAAAGCGTGCCGGCAGACCAAATTAATAATTAATCATCAACTTCTGCCGGCATGATTTATATGCATTGTTAGGCACAGTACTTTTCACTTACTGTTTTTACAAGTGTTACTATTC
>NZ_JAFKCW010000049.1 GCF_017254835.1 Algoriphagus aestuariicola | reverse complement strand
CCCGCGATGCGCTGCAGCCGGCGGAGAACCTGGAAGGCTACGTCACCCGCCAGCTCGATGCGCTGGCGCAGGGGCTGAAAGGTTGGGCGTTCAAAAGCCGCGAGCCGGCGACGCTGGGTGACGGGCTGGCCGCCGGTGAATGGGTGCGCGCCAGCTACCTGCGCGACGGCAAACGCATCTGGCAAAACCAGGCGGTGTTCGCGCTGGCGGAAGGCCGGGTGCTGGTGTTCACCCTGGCGATGGCGCGCAAGCTGACGCCGCAAGACGACGCGCTGCTGTTGCAGGTGCTGAGCAGCTACCGGGCGGCCTAACG
>NZ_JAFKCW010000048.1 GCF_017254835.1 Algoriphagus aestuariicola | reverse complement strand
CACCGAACAGCTCGATATGGTCGATCGCCCCGCCGTCTTCGCCACGAATGCCCGCCTGTTCAAGCGCCTGCCGGACCGCCCAGGTGAACGCGGTCAGCGCCTCCAGATTGTGTTTATCGATGGTCAACGGCGACTCGCCGATGAGAAAAAACCAGTTTCCCCCCCAGGCAATGTCCCCCGTCACCGGGCCGTAACCGGCCACCTCAACTCGCACCTGGTGGCGATAACGATAAGCCGCCACGTTCTCTACGGTAACGCTGCCGTCATCATGCAGCGTGGCGTTCACCGGGCCGACCGGGGTCTCGATCAGATGACG
>NZ_JAFKCW010000047.1 GCF_017254835.1 Algoriphagus aestuariicola | reverse complement strand
CTGACGCTGACCGCCACGCCAATCCCGCGGACGCTGAACATGGCGATGAGCGGCATGCGCGATCTGTCGATCATCGCCACTCCGCCGGCACGCCGCCTGGCGGTGAAGACCTTCGTGCGCGAATACGACAGCCTGGTGGTGCGCGAGGCGATCCTGCGCGAAGTGCTGCGCGGCGGCCAGGTTTACTACCTTTACAACGACGTGGAAAACATCGAGAAAGCGGCGCAGCGTCTGGCTGAGCTGGTGCCGGAAGCGCGCATCGCCATCGGCCACGGCCAGATGCGCGAACGCGATCTGGAACGGGTGATGAACGATTTC
>NZ_JAFKCW010000046.1 GCF_017254835.1 Algoriphagus aestuariicola | reverse complement strand
ATGTTCGGCTCGCGCTTGATCATGGCGCTCAGCTTGCGGGCAATCTGCAGCACGATGTCTTTCTCGCGCGTCTTATACTTGCCGATCGCACCGGGATCTTCGCCCCCGTGGCCAGGATCCAGCATGATGACGATCGGCCGATCGCGCCCCGCCTTGCCGGCCTGCGGCGCTTCGGGCGGCAGCGTGCGCTCCAGATCGCCTTTGTTGTAATCTTCCAGTAACGCCAGTAGCGGATCATACTCCTCGCCGCCGCTGCCGCCCTTGGTCGGGTAGAGATCCATCACCAGACGGTTGCGATACTCCGGCACCGGCGCCAGCGAGA
>NZ_JAFKCW010000045.1 GCF_017254835.1 Algoriphagus aestuariicola | reverse complement strand
GACGTCGCCTTCCCGGCACTGCGCCAACAAGGCATCGGGCGCCCAAAACTGCGCGCGCCCCTGCGCCCATTCTCCGGCCACCGCCGTGGCGGCGCGGCTCGGCCCGGTGATCCAGCAGGTCAGCGGCGACTGCGCCACCAGCATGCCCGCCAGCGTCGATTTGCCGCGGCCGCGGGCGGCGGTCAGCACCCACACGCCGGACTCGGCCTGCAGCAGCGCCGTCAAGATCGCCTGTTGTTCCTCGGTCGGCCGGCCATCCGGCGGCTGCCACCCTTCACGCACCGGCAGCGCGGCCAGCGTCAGGGGCTCATCCTGCCGCCAGATCGTCAC
>NZ_JAFKCW010000044.1 GCF_017254835.1 Algoriphagus aestuariicola | reverse complement strand
GCCGCCTGCGCGGTAAAGACATCTCGCCATGTCGCTTGCTGTTCCTCGATGAAGCGGCGCGTCTGGATGCCAAATCGATCGCCACGCTGTTCGAGTTGTGTGACCGTCTGGAGATGCAGCTGATTATCGCGGCGCCGGAAAACATCAGTCCTGAGAAGGGCACCACCTATAAACTGGTGCGTAAGGTGTTCCAGAACCACGAGCATGTGCACGTGGTGGGGCTGCGCGGTTTCGCCAGCGAGCCGCCGGCGCTGGGTACTGCGCCGGTCGAAACGCCGTAACGCAGAAAAACGCCCTAAAAATCTGAAAATAGCCGCCGCAGGGTGGCTA
>NZ_JAFKCW010000043.1 GCF_017254835.1 Algoriphagus aestuariicola | reverse complement strand
GAGATTGGGAAAATCGACAATGGATTTTCTGGTAAATAAAATACGAGTTTTACGTGTGGCGTGTTGCTGGGAATATTCTTGCAAATAATAGTATTGCTTGGAAATAGATTTTATTAAATTAAGTCAAATTCAGAATATAAAACCAAAAGGAAAAAGAAATATATTTGCTTTAAAACCAATAGATCGTATACAAATATTATCCAGTATAAATCACTATATAAATAACGATATGCGAGATATTAGATCGGGGGAAATAGGCTGATACCTACAATTCGCCATATTGTTTTGCTAATATCGCCCTGAGGCAGCAGATGATGAATTTCCCTTTAGAAAC
>NZ_JAFKCW010000042.1 GCF_017254835.1 Algoriphagus aestuariicola | reverse complement strand
CGGCTTTGATGGTGGTGGCCAGGCCACGCAGCTCCAATTTGCCGTAGATGAACGGTTTGAACAGCTCCAACGCCATCTTCTTAGGCAGACCGCACTGATGCAGACGCAGGTATGGACCTACGGTGATAACGGAACGGCCTGAGTAGTCAACGCGTTTACCGAGCAGGTTCTGACGGAAACGACCCTGCTTACCTTTGATCATGTCGGCCAAAGATTTCAGAGGGCGTTTGTTGGAACCGGTGATCGCACGACCGCGACGGCCGTTATCCAGCAGGGCGTCTACCGCTTCTTGCAGCATACGCTTTTCGTTGCGCACGATGATGTCCGGCGCAGCCAGATC
>NZ_JAFKCW010000041.1 GCF_017254835.1 Algoriphagus aestuariicola | reverse complement strand
ATGATTGCGCGAGCGGGCATGTTCGGCAATGGCTGCACTCAGCGTATCGCGCGAGACCAGTAAGGCGGTCTTGTCTGCGACGATCGCCGCATTGGCGTCGCCTTTTACCAGAAGCACCATGCGCACGACCTGGGTGCGGCCGGCACCTTCGGTCAACTGCGGCTTGTAGGTGTCGGGCGTATTGGCGATCGCCACCAGCACGCCGTTTTTGTCATACAGCCCCAGCTCGCGGATCCACCAACCGCCAACGTCCTCCGGGATCACTTGTTCAGCGATCACTTGGTTGCTGTTGCCGGTATCTATCTGCAGTGAATTCAGCTCGGCGCGCCGTTTTTCGTTCA
>NZ_JAFKCW010000040.1 GCF_017254835.1 Algoriphagus aestuariicola | reverse complement strand
ACCCAGTGGGATTACATCGCCGATCGCTTCGGCAGCGCCGACCTGCTGCCGTTCACCATCTCCGATATGGATTTCGCCACCGCACCGTGCATTCTCGAGGCGCTGCAACAGCGCCTGCAGCACGGCGTGCTGGGCTACAGCCGTTGGCAGCATGAGGATTTTCTCGGCGCGCTGCGCCACTGGTATCAACAACGTTTCAACACCGCTATCGACACCACAACGGCGGTGTACGGCCCTTCCGTTATCTACATGGCGGCGCAGCTGATCCGCCAATGGTCCGTGCCGGGCGACTACGTGGTGACCCATACCCCGGCCTACGACGCCTTCTATAAGGTGATCCT
>NZ_JAFKCW010000004.1:277265-700040 GCF_017254835.1 Algoriphagus aestuariicola | reverse complement strand
GCGTTACGCACCCGTGCGCCGCTCTAGGCCTCAGATTACTCCTCGGCTTGCCGCTCGACTTGCATGTATTAGGCCTGCCGCTAGCGTTCATCCTGAGCCAGGATCAAACTCTCCATTGTAAATTGTCATTGTTGTCGGTTATCATGCGGCCTAAGCCCTCACGATAACCCCCGCCCTTGTTCTCAGGCTATTTTTCTCTCTTACAACATTTCAAAGAACTTCTCCCGCCGCATTCGGCAGGCTTGTCAAAAACCGGCCCTTGGGCCCCGCTTTCCGTTTGTTTCACTTCTGGTGTTTCGCCGTTCCTTTCGAACAGGGTTGCAAAGGTAAGTGAAGTTTTTTTCTTTCCAACAAGTGAGTGGAAATTATTTTTTCAACTCTTTTCCCCTCTCCCGAAAATCCGAAACTTATACCGTTTCGGCATTCCAACCCTTCCCGCCTTTCAACCTCCCCCCGACGCCGTCCGCGTCGATTGGGAGTGCAAATATCCCCCTTTTTTCCTCCACAACAATACCCAGGACGGAAAAAAAACACCAAAAACCCTAAGTCCCTGGAAATGATCGGGAAAAATTGAAACAAATAAAAAGGCCCCGAGAACTCAATTCATGGGGCCTTTAGTGTAGGATATTTTGATGCTTAAAGCTCTTTCAAAACAATGTTTCGCCAATATACTTTAATCCCTCCACCGTCATGGATCTGAAGCAAAACGCCGCCTTTTCCTTCTCCAATTTTTGGATCGGAAAAGTTCACCATCTCTACTCCATTGAGATAAGAGGTCACGTTATCTCCTTTGACCACGATCTTCATTTTGTTCCACTCTCCGAATTTCAATGCTTTGTCTTTTTCTGGATCTGGCTTGATCAGCCAACCTCTTCCATAAGACTCATAGATACCTCCTGTATCATGGCCTGGAGGAGCTACCTCCACTTGCCAGCCGGAGACTTTAGTTCCGTCTACTGTCGAGCGGATAAAGACGCCACTATTTCCGTTTGCCTCTTGCTTAAATTCCAAATTGATCTCAAAATCCTCAAAGTTCTCCTCAGTTCCCAAATATCCGTATCCCTTGTCCGGGCCACTCTCCGAAATTAGCAGGCCATCTTCCACATACCATTTCTCCGTTCCATAGACTACCCAACCTGATAGATCTTTCCCGTTAAACAGTTTTTTCTTCTTTTGGGCGAAGGTTACCTGGGCTACCAAAAGTAAAAGCCCGACAATTACTAACTTTTTCATAAAGGATTATTTTATAGGGGTCTTATTTTAATGTTTTTGAACCAAACTGGATCTCCATGGTCCTGAAGCGCAATCAGGCCTTTTTTCGCAATCTTGTAATCTGGGAAATCATTCCACTTGCCTGAATTCCTTCTGGTATTCCAATCCTCGGAATAAGGAACAAACTCAACGGTCTTTTTCCCATTAAGCCAATAGCTCGAACCCTGCTCGGAAAAGATGATCTTGGACGTATTCCACTCACCTGCTGGCTTTACCACACCTTCGTAGTCAGGAACATACATCGCATAATCAGCACCGATGGATTGCCAGTCTTCCAATGGCTGCGCAAAACCCAGCTGGTCAATCACCTGATATTCAGGTCCAGTATAGTAGGGAGCCTTATATTTTGGATCCTCCACAACATGATAAAACACCCCGCTATTGCCTCCAGGCGAGATCTTCCAGGTGAACTCCATCTCAAATTCCTCAAACTCCATGGGACCGAATACCACATCGCCTCCAAAATCCTCCCCACCGGTAGCGCCCAATCCTTTCATCGCGCCATCTTCAATGATCCAGTTGGCGGGAGTCGAATCTCCATTGAAGGCTCTCCAGCCATCCATGGACGTTCCGTCAAAAAGAAGCATCCAGCCGGAGGCTTTTTCCTCTTCAGTCAGTGTGTTGTCGGCCACGACTACCACCTCTTCGGTGACTTCCGCTGTTTCGTCGGTGGTTTTTGGGCTACAAGCCCAAGCCATGGACAGCATCGCGGCCAAGGCAATCGAACTTTTTTTCATAGTATGAATAGATAGTGTTTTTCTGGTTGACAAAATTCAAGGCCACCCATTTTTGGGAAAGTTGACGCTTGGGCTTAGTTGAAAATAGATTATTGGCAATTCGTCTCCTTGCCAAGACTCTACCTGAACAGCCCGCAAAAGTTAATTGATTTTTTTATAAAAGTCCTTGAAGGAAAGTTTAATTTTTATAAGTGGATTCGAAATCCCTTGGCTGGCTTTTCTTATAATCTTTTGAAATATCCCATAGAAAGGAGCAGACGACTGCCGTACCAAGAAAACATCTCCCCATCTACCAATAGAATCTTTGCATCTGGAAGTATTTTTTGGATTTGAAGCCTGTGTTTTTCCGCAAAAGGAAAGGGTTCGGAGCTTAGCAGGACGTATTCCGGCGACAAGGAACGCAAGCCCTCCTTATCCACGATAGGATAGCGCTCGGATTGAACGACATTTTCAAATCCAGCCAAAGCAAGCAAAGAATCGATAAATGTATTTTTCCCAGCTACCATTTTTGGGTTTTCCCAAATCATATACACGGCGCGGCCCTTTTTAGCAAGTGGTTGGGCAAAGGAGGATCGTATGCTTTCGACGATTACCTCGGCCCTGTCCTCGACTCCAGTGATTCTACCCAAGTCCCTTATCATCCTCAGCGCATCCGCCAAATCATAGATATCGCTCATCCACACCGGATATTTTGATGAGAGTTGTTCAATCCCCTCGTGATCGTTTTCTTCTTTGTTTCCGATTATCAAATCTGGTTTCAAGGATTCAATTATATCGAACCGATAGTTTTTTGTCCCTCCGACGACAGTTTTGCCGGCCCTCAGATGATCTGGATGGACGCAAAATTTGGTCACACCGACTAGCCTATCCTCCAGCCCCAAGTCAAATAGCAATTCGGTCTGAGACGGCACCAAAGAAATAATCCTTTGCGGAGGGCAAGGAATGTGAATGGATCGATGGAGATGATCAGTAAAAAACATGTTGTATCCGGCTATTAGCCATAGACCAAAGCAATCGACTATGGGCTATGGGCTAATACCCTATATTATATATCTGAAATCATAGGCCGGATCAAACCCAATCAAAAACTCATACATCAAACTGATCACCTGCTCGATGTCGTCCTTGCTGGCTGTCTCCACAGTAGTATGCATGTACTTAAGCGGTAGCGATATCAAAGCTGACGGCACTCCCTCATTGGAATAGGCAAAAGCGTCGGTGTCCGTTCCAGTGCTCCTGGAAGCAGCGGCCCTTTGGAAAGGAATTTCTTTTTTCCTCGCTGTATCGATGATGAGATCCAAAAGCTTTTTGTGGACTGACGCACCGTAGGTCAAGACCGGCCCCTTCCCTGCAGTTTGGTCACCGCTGGTCACCTTATTATATAAAGGAGCGGTCGTATCATGACAAACATCCGTGATAATGGCAATGTTTGGCTTGATCCTATGGGCGATCATCTCGGCGCCGCGAAGGCCGATCTCCTCCTGGACAGCGTTGACTATATAGATTCCGAAAGGAAGCTTGATTCCCGACTCCTTCAACTTGTGGGCAACCTCCGCGATCATATAGCCTCCGATTCGATTGTCCAAGGCACGTCCAGACCAAAACTTCCCGTTTAATTCGATCAATTCGTCTTTGAACGTGATGACGCATCCCACATGGATGCCCATTTCCTCCACTTCGGCTTTAGAACGGGCTCCTACATCGATGAATATGTTGTCCAAGGTTGGCGCGTCCTCCTTGCCTTCTTTTCTGACGTGGATTGCCGGCCAGCCAAATACTCCCGGTATAATTCCTTTGTCCGTGTGGATGTTGACCCTCATGGATGGCGCAATCATGTGATCGGAACCCCCATTTCGACGGACATAGATATACCCGTCGTCCTTGATGTAATTCACAAACCAGCTGATCTCATCCGCGTGCGCTTCTATGACTACTTTGTATTCTGCCTCTGGATTGATCACACCCACAGCCGTTCCGTAGTTGTCTGTAAAATAAGTGTCCACAAAGGGTCGGATATAATCCAGCCAGATCTGCTGACCGGATGCCTCAAAACCGGTTGGTGAGGCGTTGTTGAGATATTTGTTGAGAAAAGAAATAGAGTCCACGTGTTTTATTGAAGAATTTTAAATCGAATAATAAAGAATTAAAGTGGAATGTTCCCGTGTTTTTTCCTCGGTAGCTTATCCACCTTGTTTTCGAGCATTTTAAATGCTTTGATGAGTTTGGTTCGCGTTTCAGAGGGGAAAATCACTTCATCGATAAAACCCCTCGCGGCAGCTCTATAGGGATGGGCAAACTTCGCGGTGTAGTCATCTACTTTTTCCTGTAGCTTCCCTTCTGGGTCTTCAGCTTCTGCGATTTCCTTTTTGAAGATGATTTCCGCGGCGCCTTTGGCCCCCATTACGGCTATTTCAGCCGTCGGCCAAGCATAGTTCAAGTCAGCTCCGATATGCTTGGAATTCATCACATCATAGGCTCCACCGTAAGCCTTTCGCGTGATGACTGTAATCCTCGGAACGGTTGCCTCTGAAAATGCATAGAGAAGTTTGGCCCCATTGCTGATGATTCCATTCCATTCCTGATCCGTCCCCGGCAGGAAGCCCGGCACATCTACCAAGACCAACAAGGGCACATTGAAACTGTCGCAAAATCTCACAAATCGAGCTGCCTTGACGGAGGCGTTGTTGTCCAACACACCGGCCATAGATTGGGGCTGGTTGCCTACTATCCCAATGCTACGACCTGCTATCCTTCCAAATCCCACTACAATATTGTCCGCGTAATTTTCATGAACCTCAAGAAACGAATCCTCGTCGATTATTCCGCGGACCACATCCCTCATATCGTAGGGATGGTTGGGGTTTTCGGGAATGAGGGAATCAAGTACCGGACGAGTTTCGTCCTTTTTCAGCTCGTAGGGATAAATGGGAGCTTGGTCTTCACAGTTTTGTGGCAGGTAGCCGAGAAGGCGCTTGATATGTTTGATTGCTTCCAGCTCATTGGCACAGGCAAAATGAGTTACTCCCGACTTGGTACTGTGGGTAGACGCACCGCCCAATTCTTCCGCTGAAACGGACTCCTGGGTGACTGTCTTTACCACATTTGGACCTGTCACAAACATATAGGAGGTGTTTTCGACCATCAAGATAAAATCCGTAATCGCCGGAGAATATACCGCTCCGCCGGCGCAGGGTCCCATGATCGCCGATATCTGTGGAATCACCCCAGAGGCCAGCGTATTCCTGTAAAAAATATCAGCATAGCCACCCAGCGAGCTTACGCCTTCCTGGATTCTTGCGCCACCAGAGTCGTTTAATCCTATGACAGGTGCGCCGTTTTTCATGGCCATGTCCATGATTTTGCAGATTTTCTCGGCATGGGTCTCCGAAAGTGACCCTCCGAAAACCGTGAAATCCTGTGAAAAAACATAAACCAACCTGCCGTTGATCTCTCCATACCCCGTGATCACCCCGTCTCCGAGGTAATGCTCTTTGTCCAGACCGAAGTCCTTGGAACGGTGTGTCACGAAGCGGTCGATCTCCTCAAAAGTCCCCTGATCCATCAGCAATTCCACGCGTTCGCGGGCGGAAAGCTTCCCCTTCTTATGCTGTGAGGCGATTCGGGTCTCTCCCCCGCCTTTTTTAGCCTCAGCGTTCTTTTTTCGAAGCAGGTCAAATTTCTCCGCGTTGTCGGGCAAGGCAATGGGTTTGTTCAGTTCAGCCATCGTAGATTTTTTATCCTGACCAAATATAAACCGAAGCTGGAATTGAAAGCCGGAAAAGTTCTCCTAATCGAACTTTCGATGCTTGGATCACGTCAAATCCACTTGATCCCATCCAAGTTCACCCGTTTCAGTCTCAGGCTCGCGTCCATTCAAGGCCTTACTTGCCGTTGGACAAAAATCTCGATGGTAAACTTTCGCACTAAAATTGTACCTATCAAAAACTTTCTATATTCGCCCATCCAAAATTTTGGCAGATTATGAGTATCCGAAAAGCCGCTGTGATAGACATGGGAACCAATACATTTCACTTGTTATTGGTGGAGCTGAATGGGGTGGGTTTTAGGACTATCTATAAGGAGAAAATTCCGGTTAAGCTCGGGCAGGGAGGAATCAACCAAAACCATATCGCCCCTGACGCCCAAAAAAGAGCATTCCATACCTTAAAACATTTCAAAAACCTGATTGATGGCGAACACATCGATCAGGTTTTTGCTTTTGCTACCTCTGCGGTCCGCAATGCGGAAAACGGCCACGAGTTCGTATCCAAAGTGAAGGACGATTTGGGAATCCACGTCAATGTGATCTCGGGAGACGAAGAAGCCCAGCTGATCTATGAGGGAATCAATCTTTCCGGCTCACTTAATGGACACACCAATCTGATGATGGACATCGGCGGGGGCTCGGTGGAATTTATCATCGGAACTTCACAGGAGGTATTCTGGAAAAGGAGTTTTGAGATCGGAGGCCAGCGACTTTTGGATGCTTTCCACTACCATGACCCGATTTTGCCGGAGGAAGTGGACAAGCTGGAAATGTACTGCCTTGAAAAACTTCAGCCATTGATCGAAGCTATTCAGAAATACAAACCAACCGGACTGGTGGGAGCTTCAGGGACTTTTGACACGCTCACTGACATCTATTACGAGTCCATGCTCCAGTGCAAACTCACCGGCCAGCATGTGTTTGAGCTTCCCACCGAGGACTTCGAACACATTTTCGAAATGTTAAAATCAAAGAACCGGGAGGAGCGCCTAAAAATCCCTGGAATGATCGCCATGCGCGTGGACATGATCGTGGTAGCCAGCTGCCTCATAGAGTTCATCCTGCGCTACGTGCCCGTAGAAGCTATCGTCTGCTCATTTTACTCTTTGAAAGAAGGCGCAGTCTCCCGATTGCTTGCCGGCAAAGTGTAGTTTGAGTAGAATCTCTTACTACTCGCGCTTTGCGTTCGCTTCTCCACTTTGCTAAAACCAAACACTGATCCTTCGGGGCTGGATCTTATCTTTGCCGGAATTCAAACCATTTCCTCCCTTTTATGCAAACTTTCTCCTACGAACAACTCCATAGATTCACTTACGGGATGCTTGTCAAGATAGGGTGTCCAGAGGTTGACGCCAAGATCGGCACGGACGTATTGCTTTCGGCGGATCTCCGTGGAGTGGACAGTCATGGCGTAGCGAGACTTTCAGGTTATGTGAGATTGTGGGAAAAAGGTAGAATCAATGCCAAACCAAATGTCCACGTCTCCTACGAAACTCCATCTACGGCGGTAGTAGATGGGGACAGCGGATTGGGTTTAGTTGTAGCTCCTTTCGCCATGAAAGTGGCGATCGAAAAAGCCAAAAACGTGGGCACCGGCTGGGTATCCGTAAAAAACTCCAACCACTACGGAATTGCTGGCTATCACTCGATGATGGCCTTGGAGCATGACATGATCGGTATTTCTTTGACGAATGCAAGTCCTTTGGTCGCTCCGACTTTTTCCAGAGAACGATTGCTCGGCACTAATCCCATCTCAGTGGCAATCCCAGCCAAAAACCAACCTCCCTTCGTGGCTGATATGGCAACGACCACAGCTGCCAATGGAAAACTGGAAATTCTACAACGAAAAGGACTCGATACTCCAACAGGCTGGGTGCAGGACAAAGACGGCAGCCCGACCACCTCGGCAAATGGTGTAAAAGACGGTGGGGCTTTGCTACCTCTTGGCGGAGATCGTGAGCATGGTTCGCACAAAGGCTATGCGCTGGGAGCGATCGTGGATATTTTCTCAGCAGTTCTCTCTGGTGCCAACTACGGCCCTTGGGTTCCGCCTTTTGTCGCATTTCTCGATCCGCTTCCAAATCTGGTCGGCGAGGGAATCGGTCACTTTTTCGGAGCTATGCGGGTGGATGCCTTCCGCCCTGCAGATGAATTCAAATCCCACATGGACAACTGGATCGAGAGATTCCGTTCAGCCGAAACTACCCCGGGGAACGAAAAAGTCCTGATCCCAGGCGATCCCGAACGCGAACTAGAAGCCATCCGAATGAAGGAAGGAATTCCTTTGCTCGATCCAGTGGTGAAGGATCTGACAGAATTGGGAGAACGGTTTGGGGTGAAATTCTAGTACTGTCGGATGACCGATGTCGGGTGAAGTAAAATTCATATGTGAATAGGAATTCCTAGAAAAAGAGTCAACTTGATTTTTTTCCTTGGAATGGCAATCCGACCTACCCATGTCCGAAAACCCTTTATGCGCATCGAAGTTTGATCGTGGATACGTATATTTTTTATGAAAGGGATCGTTACATCCTTTCCAAGGACGGCAATAATTTTTTGGGAATCTGGAACGCCATGAAACAACGCGAAGAAATCTCACTTCTTTTTGCTGATAATCCAGAATTGATGAATCGAATTCTAAAAAAAGAATTTGACAACAAAATCCCCGAATTGGTGGCGCTTTACAATCAGTGATTTCAGACTGCTTTTTTAAAAATTCAGTATTTCAATATCAACGGCCTTTTTTGACTGCTTCCAATTAAGTTAGGATCGTCTTTAAATTCGTCTTGCCAAAGAAATGGCTTTTCGTAATTTAAGGCACCAGTCCCCTCAAACCCAAGACCGATGAATCCACTAAATAGAAGAGAATTTTTAAAAGGAAGTAGCGCACTGATGACCCTGGCAAGTTTTGGCTTGCTCGGAATGGATTTCAAAGACCGAGAAGGCCCGCTAAAAGTCGCTTTGATCGGAACAGGTTGGTACGGAAAATCCGATCTTTTTCGCCTGATCCAAGTGGCAGATGTGGAAGTGGTTGCCCTCTGTGATGTGGATAGCAAGCAATTGGAGGAAGCGGGGAGACTCGTGTCCACGCGGCAAAAATCCGGAAAAGTGCCAGCACTTTACGAAGACTACAAGGAGCTTTTGGCCAAAGAAAAACCCGAATTTGTCCTGATCGGATCTCCGGATCACTGGCATGCCTTGATGGCCATCGATGCAGTGAAAAGCGGTGCGCATGTCTATCTGCAAAAGCCGATTTCCGTGGATGTGATCGAAGGAGAAGCGATTTTGGCGGCGGCCAGAAAATATGACCGCAAGGTGCAGATTGGCACCCAGCGCCGAAGTACGCCGCATTTGGTGCAGGCGAAAAAGGAAATCATCGACTCTAGCAAACTGGGCAAAATCTCCCATGCGGAGGTTTGTTGCTACTACCACATGCGAAACCGAAGTCATCCAGAGGTCATGCCCGTTCCGGAAAATCTGAATTACGAGCTTTGGGCAGGGCCTGCCCCGAAACTCCCCTATCGTGGGATTTTGCACCGGGGCTGGCGGGCATTTATGGAATACGGTAATGGCATCGTGGGCGATATGTGCGTGCACATGCTGGATGCCGTCCGCTGGATGTGCGACTTGGGCTGGCCGGTACAGGTGACTTCCACTGGCGGAATCTATATGGACAAGGAATCGATTTCCAACATTTCCGATACCCAGACGGCCATTTTTGAGTTTGACGAAATGAATGTGGTTTGGCAGCACCGCACTTGGGGCAACCCGGTGGACAAGGATTATCCTTGGGCTTTTAAGATCTATGGAGAAAAAGGAATGCTGGCCGGAAGTCCCATGAGGGCTGATTTTATCCCGGTTGGTAACAACAATGGGGAAGCGATCCACTACCCTGTCGTCCTGGAAAAAGAACAATATCCGGAAGATGTCACCGAAAAAGACATCGAGATCCATGCGGCTCCGGCTACCCGTGAACAACTGAAAAACTGGCTTCAGGCCATCGATCAAAATACCCTACCGGTTGCGGATGTGTTGCAAGGACATATTTCCACAGCTGCCTGTATCTTGGCAAATATGTCCATGGATCTCGGAGGAAGAGCACTTCGCTACGACCCCAAATCGATGACTGTTATCAGCGATCCTGAAGCAACGAAACTGCTGAGAAGACCTTATCGGGAGGGATATGTGCATCCTGAGCCGGATCAGGTGTAAAATTGATTCTTTGGATTCTTGACTTTATAGAATTCCGTCTATCCTATTTTTCTTTGGAAAGGAGTGACTTTTTGTATCTTGATCAGAACAATTAACCTCAAACCCAAACCTCTATGAATCATTTGAATCGACGGGATTTCCTTAAAGGCTCTTCTGCTTTGGCGACCCTCGCCAGTTTTGGACTTTTAGGTATGGACTTCAAAGACCGGGAAGGTCCACTTCAAGTCGCCCTGATCGGTGCAGGCTGGTATGGCAAATCCGACCTTTTTCGCCTGATCCAAGTAGCGGATGTCGAAGTGGTAGGACTGGCCGATCCAGACAAAAACATGCTCAAAGCTGCAGGAGACATGGTGGCCACCCGCCAAAAATCCGGTAAAATCCCTGCGCTCTACGAAGATTACAAAGAACTTCTTGCCAAGGAAAAGCCAGAGTTCGTGCTGATCGGATCACCTGATCACTGGCATGCGCTGCAATGCATCGATGCACTGAAAGCCGGGGCCCACGTCTACGTGCAAAAGCCCATCTCCGTCGACGTGATCGAAGGAGAAGCCATGGTTGCCGCTGCGCGAAAGTATGGGAAGAAGGTGCAAGTCGGCACCCAGCGAAAAAGTACCCCTCACTTGATCGACGCCAAAAAGCAGGTGATCGATGCCGGTCTTTTGGGAAAAATATCCCACGCCGAGGTTTGCTGCTACTTCCACATGAGGGCCAACGGAAATCCGCCCGTTGAGCCAGTTCCAGATTTCTTCAATTACGAACTCTGGACCGGCCCTGCACCGCTTCGCCCTTATGATGGCTTGCCGCACAAGCGCTGGTGGAGAACTTTTATCGAATACGGAAATGGCATCACCGGAGACATGTGCGTACACATGCTCGACACGGTTCGCTGGATGCTGAAGCTCGGCTGGCCAACCCAAATCACCTCCACCGGTGGAATCTACGTCCAAAAAGAAGGCAAATCGAATATCTCAGATACGCAGTCAGCCATCTTCGAATACCCAGAACTGAATGTCGTCTGGCAGCACCGAACCTGGGGCACGCCAGACGATCCGGAATATCCCTGGGCATTCAAGATTTTCGGGGAAAAGGGGACACTGGTCGGCAGTACCATGAAAGCGGACTTTATCCCTTTAAACAAAGACGAAAAACCCATTCACTTTGATTGCCTTTTCGAGCGGGAAAAATATCCTGAAGATTTGAACGAACCGGACATCGAGCTCAATGCCGCACCTGCTACCCGATATCACATGCGAAACTGGCTGGAGGCAATTGACAAAGACACCCTGCCAGTGGCGGATATCGAGGAAGGACATATCTCTACCGCAGCCTGCATCCTCGCCAACATCTCCATGGATCTAGGTGGCCGCACACTGAAATATGATCCCAAGACCATGACGGTAATCGGGGATAAAGAGGCAACCGAACGATTGAGAAGACCTTACAGAAAAGGCTATACTCATCCTGAACCGGATAAGGTTTGATGCTTTGGCTAGGCTCAGCACAAGAATTTGAAATCCCCGGACGGCAAGAAGCTGTTCGGGATTTTATTCATTGATTTACAGAATCCTACAAAAAGCATATCCCTGCTATTCTAAAAATAAATTTTAGAATTGATCCATTGAATTTTTCTGCCAAAAATCAGTCTTCCCCGACTCTGAAATTCGATAAAAATAGAACAAATTTTATTTTCTGATTTGACGTAGGCGCGGTCATTCTTGTCAAGATGAATCGATCGACTATCGGCAATTCCTCGATCGCCCGGATATCTCTTTGGTCATTCACCAGTATATATTTTTTTTCAGCATTTCTGGAAAGCGCCATTGAATTTCGAATTCAACACTTCGAGATTCCTAATCTCAAATCTGCTTCTGCAGCAACTCCAAAAACTTCCGATCGAGCTTTTCTCCATACCAGTCCTCATACACCATATCTTTTCTTCGAGAATTGAGCACTCCAAAAGCTCCCGAAAACTCCCAGATTCCAAAACCGACTTCCATTTCTTTCAAAACCTGCAGCACATCTCCAAACCATGCTAAAAAAACCTGATGGGGCGTCTGATTGTAGCAGCCACATTCACCGCAATGCACACCAACGCCTTGGTCGATCAGTGCTTTCCAAGGCGCGTAATATTCCCGGATGGCCTCGATTCCCAAAACCCGATCATCTTGCTTCAATGGCCAATCTACCGGAGGAACCGACTCTGGATCTTTATAAACCCAGCCTGCTTTGTAATGTGATATTGGAAACGGATGGTATCCACGGCAGCTTTGAGCTAAATCCAAGTCTGCCAGTTCCGGCACAGCCATTCCTCCGCCTCCATTGCCATCAGCGATCACCAATCGGGAATTTTTCACTGACTTGATAGTTTCTAAGGCTGCCTTGGCTACCCGGTGGTAATCGGCCACATCCACCGGACCTCCGGGGCTGTGTTGATCATTGGGATTTTCTCTTTGAAATGGCTCATTCACCAAGTCAAAACTGAGCTTCTTTGCAGAAATCCCCCGATATCGCTTCGCCCACATTTCCCAATGGGCACAAAAAGCCTCCAGTGCTTCCTGATCTTTCCAAAGATTATAGGGCTCTTCAAACCCCGCATTGATGCAAAATCCCGGCGCACGATGCAGATTCAAACTGACATGCAATCCTTCATTTAGACTTTTTTCCACCAACTGATCGACTTTTTCCAATCTGCTCTCGTCAAAATTCAGCACCTCGTCGGCTCGGATCGGCCTACTTCGATCGATATTCAAATAACTCGGATAAGAGATCGGCACCCGAACAAAATCAAAGCCCCAATCGGCTATCCACTTCAAATAGTCTGGCTTGCTAGGCCTGCCTTGGTCCGGATCATGGGAGAAAAAATCCAAGAGATTGAAGCCTTTCCAGGCTGGAAGTTTGTTTTTGGGTTTAGCTTCCACAAAAGAAGAAAGTGGGAGCAAACTCGCTCCAGCAGTCGCCATTGCTGTTTTTTTCACAAAATCACGACGGGAATCAAATAGGCTCATGGGCTTAGAAATTGATTGATGAAAAAATACCCACAATTATGCTCGGATCGGAATCAAATCGGTGTTTTTACACCACTGGCAGAAATATGCAGCGAGCTTAGCTCCAACGCGTTACTACTTCCCGCTTATGAAAGTCCATCTCACGGTTATTTGACTTTATATCTATAAAACACATTGTAATCCTGCTCCTCCTCACGCTCCGGCTTGATATAGAGAATGTCTTTTTTGTCAAAATAATGGACCGCACCCGCAATGGGCAACTCTGCGATGGCCAAACTTTCTCCTTGGGAATCAACCAAGAGGTATTTCGCCTTTCGGTACTTGCGGAACACTTCCTTAAACCCTGGATCATTTATGTAGTTTTCGCTTTTCGCACGAAACTCGTCACGTACTTTCTTTGGGATTTCCGTGTGAAACTCGACTAAAAAGAATTTGCCACCACCCTTCAAGTCAGAAAATAAAGGATAGAGAAAAGGCTGATCCATGGGGTCAATTTCCAGAGTCTCATTTCGCTCCGCATGGACCAAACTGGCCTCGCCTGCTGGCACGAGTAGCTCATTTTCCCATCGAAAAAAGAACAACTGATTCCCAACTCTTGGCAAAATTCCAATCAGCCCACTTTCTCCCAAAGCGGATGCATAGGGCAGGGCCTGACCTTTCCACTGTCGGTACTTTCTGGGAAGCCAATTCTCCGGATAGGCATTGAATCTCCAGAGCGAATCTTTGGCCGGGTCATAGACGTAGCCAGATTCCGCCAGACCATAAAAATCCGCATTTTGGCTTTCTGGGGCCATCAGTTGGGGCTCGATGGCATTGGCCTCCGTACCGACGATGAGGGTTCTTCCTCCTACCTGAAAAGGCGAAAAGCTCACATGGGTACGGTTGATTTCAAGCAAATTCATCCCCTTGGCAATCGGCTTTCCTATCTTTTCCTTTCTGAAATCAGGTCCAAAAAAATTCAAAGGCATCTCCGCTGACATGTCTTTTACCACCAAACCATCACCCACAAAGGCCATCTCCATGGGAAAGCCTACCTGATCCGGCCCGTCTCCCTTGATGGAGAGCGTGTCGAGTATGTTCCCCATTTTGTCAGTCAAAAGAAACTGGTTTAAAAAGCGGTCTTTGAAGATCATCTGACCATTGGCAGGGTTGACTGCCCCGAGCGAAAGCTCTCCCAGGGACTCAACCAGGACTGAATCCAAAAACTCAAAATCCACTTCCATTGCGTCTTTTGTTTCGGACTCTGTAGTCGTATGGCTATCGCAGCTCCATACTACCAGGCCCAGCAAGGCCAAAAAAGTTGTTTTTGTCATAAATAGATTTTGGACGTTAATCGCATGACTCCCCTGAAAATATGACACCCTTTCAGAAAACTTTCGTCTGACCTCCTTCGCTTAACTCTTCTTCCACATCATCACCGGCAAAATCCAGAACACGCCGATCAGACTGAACACCAATCCTCCAATGGTACCGATAGCGAGGGAAAACCAAAAAATCTCGTTTTGTCCCTCCAGGATAAAGGGCAGTAGGCCGAAGCAGGTCGAGAAAACGGTCAGCAGGATCGGGATCGCCTTGCTCGCGATGGACTTGAGCACGTTTCGGTTGAAAGCCCCCGAGGCACGATTGTTCAGGTCGTTGAGGATGAAGATGCCCGCATTCACGGCCAAGCCCCCCAGCATCACAAAGGCCGCGAAGCCGCCCCGGTCAAAGTTGAATCCGCCGACTGCAAAGATCAAAAACAGCCCGATAAAGCTGATGGGAATGAGGAAAAGGATGAAAAACGGCTGTCGGAAGTTTTCAAACAGGATGGTGCAAATGAAGAAAATCCCCAGAATCAGCAGTCCCAGGAGCCCGTATTGGCGCTTGGCCTGCTCAGTACCCCAAGACCACTCCTGTTTTTTGGCCTCATACCCTATCGGCATCTCCGCCTTCATCTCCTCTAGCACCTCCTGCAGATACTCGTTGCCAAACTTTGCCGAGCCCATGTATTCAAAGGACACCACCCGGATATACTGCCTGTCCTCCTTATGCAGGGCATTTGTCGTTGTCTCCAGATTCAGCGTCCCAAAGTCGGCGACTTTGAGGATTTTGTCCTCCCCACTGACCAGTCCCCGCTTTTCCAGATCAAACTTGCTGAAATCCTCCGATTGCTTCTCCCGGATCATCAGTCCGTAGTTTTGGTCGGCCAGAGTTAGGTAAGCCGAATTCATGCGCGGTTTGGACAGGTCCTGAAGCATGGTGAGCACCTCGTACTGGCTAGTGCCGCCAAGGGCGATATGGTTTTGGTCGAGGCGAAGGACATATTCCTGGGTCTTTTGTTCTGAGTAGGAAGCCCGCTCATTGGTGTTGACCTCGGGGATGCGCTTGTGTTTTTTGAGTTTTTCTGCCAAAATATCCGCCTGCCGCTCCAGCTCGTCAAAATTATATCCCTTCATCTCCACCCGGAAGGAGGGAATCTGGTCGCTGCCTCCTCCGGTATAGAATCCCTGTCCCACACCGTAGATGTTCCATGCCACCCCGCTCCAGTCGGTGGACTTGACCGAAAGCCGCCCCTTGAGCTGATAGGGCAAAGCGCCGTTTTCGTAAACTTCGTCAAACGTGATCTGGATCTGCGCCTGCTGTCCCGACATTACATAGGTCACAAACTGGTCGATCCCCTCCACTCCTTTTAGATATTCCTCAAACTCCCGAATTATCAGGTCCATCTGCTCCAGCGTATTGCCAAAGGGAAGCCGGGCGGAGACATACAGGCGGGTCTTTTCGGGTTCACGATAGACGCTTTTTTCATAAACCCCCCGCACAAACATCCGTAGTGTGCCGCCTAGGGCTTTGTCCACATAGGGCCGGATTTCCTCCTGATAGAAAGCATTCCCCACGGTCTTGTTGTACCACTCCCGCCCCTCCCATTTTGCCGGCAAAAAAAAGACTGGCGTACCAAAAAGCAGGATGATGGCCAAAAGGAAAGATTTGCGGTAGCGAGCGGTAAAAGCAATCCCGCTTTCATATCGGTTGAGCCAAGAGACGTGGGTTCGGAGCTGGGGCAAGGTGAATTTCCTTCCCTCCTTTGCGGATTCTTTGAAGAGCAGCTCGTAGAATGCCGGGGTGAAAAACAGCGCGATCACCAAACTGATACCCAGCATCACCGAAACGACGATGGAAAACTCCGTGAGGTTTCGCCGGTCTTCCTCCGGCAAGAGCAAGACCATGAGCAGTGCCGCCACCGTCGTCAGGGAAGCGGCCATCAGGGCCAAAAAAACCTTGCGGTTGCGGTGCTTGTGCAGGTGGTCCATCATCACGATGGCATTGTCCACGATAAGGCCGAAGCTGATGGTCAAGCCCGCAATCGAATACAGCTGCAGATCCACTTTCAGGAAATACAGCACCATGGCCGTGAGGCTCAGGTTGACCAAAATCCCCAAAAACAGGATGGAGAGGTATTTTAGGTTGCGGTTGATCAGGAAGACGAAAGCGATCAGGATCAGGATGGAAAGCCCCGAGCGCTGGTAGATCTTATTCAGCTCCTTTTCGAGAAACTCCGTGTCGTCGTTTTCCAGCCGGACTTCAAAGCCCGCCGGAAGATTGGTCTTGGCCGCTTCCACAGAAGCTCTGAGCTCTTTGGCCAACAGGACTTTGTTGACCCCATCCCGATTGTACACCGCCAATGTCACCGAGTTGTTGCCATTGATGCGGTAGTAGCGCGTCGCCTCGGCCTCCTCTAGCGTAACCTGGGCAATGTCGCGGAGCAGCACTTCCATTCCGCCGGTCTGCAGGATCAGGAGGTTTTCGAGCTGCTCGAGCCTGTGCAGCTTTCTGTCCAAGGTCACAAAGAGCGTCTTGCCTTCGCTGGTATACACCGTACCTGGGTATTTCTGCCCGAACGCCTCGGCGATCTGCTGGCCCAAAAAGCTTCTGGAAATGCCAAAGGCCTGCATCTTTTGCGCATCAAAGGTGACAAAGACCTGGAGGTCGTTTGCTCCGCGTACCTGAACTTCTTCCACCTCGGCAAACTGCGTCAATGCAGGCTTGACCACATCCTCGGCGATTTTTTTGATTTCAAAGGAAGCAAAAGGCCCATTGATGCTGTAGGTGAGGATCGGAGTCTTGAAGTCCGTCCGGGACTCGGCACTTTGAGTCACCACAGGATAGCTCAGGCGCTCGTCCAGCTTGGGATAAACCTGCCGGATCAGCGCCAACACCTCAAACTTTTTGAGTTCCATGTCCGCTTTCTTGTCAAAGCGCAGGGTAATCGATCCCTGATCATAATTGGATGTGGAAGTGATCGATTTAAGTTCGGACAACTGCGAAAAAGCCCCTTCCAGCGGAGAAGTGCCCAGTTTTTCGATGATTTCGGGAGAGGACTGGGGAATGCCAAAACCCACGCTGAGCACCGGCTCACGCTCCCGGGGATTGAGGTCCACGGAGAGCAGCGGCACCGTGGCAAATCCTAGGATTCCCAGCACCACAAACGCAACCAAAACCCGGAATGGCGTCATAGCTTTTCCCTTTTTCCGACCATGCTGTCAAAAAACCAGTACATCAGCGGCACAAAAAACAGCGCCGTGACCGTCCCGATCGTCAGGCCCCCAATTACCGCAAAAACCAAAGGCCGCTGCAAATCAGCTCCCAAGCCCGAGCTGAAAATGATCGGCACCAGCGCCAAAATGGTCGTGATCGAGGTCATCAGTATGGGCTTCAATCGGATCTTTCCCGCCTGATGAATGGCCTTTTCCCGGATCTGCTTGGCGGTCAGGCTCAGCTCGGCAGCATATTCTTCCTTCAGCCGATTGATCGTGTCGATCTTGAGGATCGCATCGTTCACCATGATTCCCAGCATCGCCACCAAGCCGATGGCTGACATCACATTAAGCGTGGCTCCGCAAAGCAAAAGCACCACAAATGCCCCGGTAATCCCCAACGGCAGCGTAAACACCACGATCAGCGGCTGCACAAAGCTCTCAAACTGTGCCGCCAGGATGAAATACAGCAGCAGCACCGATATGCCCAGGATGCCGATCAGTTGGCGCACATTTTCCCGGTCTGCGAAATATTGCCCTTTGGCCTCCACGGCCAGGTTCTTGTCGGCTGCCCAGCGGGTATACTCGGCACGGAGGCTTTCGGGATCTTCGGAATCGATCTCCGCGCTCTGGTAGATCCCGCCCCGATCAGCCGTCACGTACTTGTACTGGTCGGCATAGCGGTAGTCGACAAACTGCCCCAAAGCATAGGAGGTACTGTCCGAGGCGTAGATCCTCGTGGTCCGCAACAAATCCTCAAAGCGCTCCTGGCTCTCCCGCAGGCGGATCGGCGTGATCTCCCCAAAGCGACGGATATCCGTGATCGTATACACCCCAAACAGTCGGGAAAGCTGCTCCTGTACCTCGGAAACGGGGATCTGGTACAGCGCGAGACGGTCGGGAAGGAGAGTGAAAAGCACCGAGCTTTCCTCCTGCAAGCCCGGCCCCGGCTCCCAGGATTCGGCCGGGAAACTCTCCAGCCAAGGCTCCATCTTCTCGGCCGGCACGGGCTTTTTCTGGCTCAGGTCTTTCCAGCGCAATTCGTAATAAGGCTGATTGGAGCTGAAGAGCTGGTCAAAGGCATTGGGCGCGTCACCCAGCACAAAGGTCGCGAGCGGATATTCCTTCCCCAGCTTTTCCCGCAGGAGGGTGAGCTGTTCATCTTTCTCTTTTTCTGAGGGAAAAAGCAGGTACAGCAGGGACTTCTGGATGGAGTTGTCCCCGTCAAATAGCAAAAACTGGCGCACACCCACATCGGCCTCGGCCTGGCTGTAGTCTTTGATATCGCTGATGAGCCCCAGCATTCGGTCGCGGTTTTGCGCTGCCGAAATCGGCTCGTTCCAGTCGATCTCTAGGCTGGCGTCGGGCTTTTCGATCTCCGGCAGGCCTTGCGTATCCAGCAGCAGCCCCAAAGCCAAGCCCAGAGGAATCAGTACAAAGAAACCGACCAAGGCAATTTTTCTTCGTGCAAAAATCCAGTCAAAAGCCCGCTCGTAAACCCGCAGTGTCTTGAGAAAAGCGCTGGGTTCGCCCCGTAGCACATCCCTTGTTCCCACCCGGAAAATCAGCCAGTACAACAAGGGCAGCAGCACAAAGGCGACCAACAGCGACACCGACAGGATCGCCGCCACGGCCACGGCCTGGTCGTAAAACAAAGCCCCCGATATTCCGCTCAGGAAGACCAGCGGCACAAACACGGCCAGGGTCGTCAGCACCGAACTGATCAGCGCGCCCATCACCTCGTTGGCGCCCTGCACGCAGGACTCGAAGAGGCCGAGGCCGGACTCCCGCTTGCGGGTGATGTTGTCCAGGACGATGATCGCGTTGTCGATCAGCATGCCTATGCCCAGCGCCAGGCCGGATAGGGAGATGATGTTGATCGAGATGTCGAAAAAGTAAAAGACCAGAAAGCTGATCAGCAGGGAAGTCGGCAAACTGATGCCCATGACCAGGGGAATGCGGAAATCCTTGATGAAGAGGAAAAGGATGGCAAAGGCGAAGACGCCCCCGAAGAGCAAGCTGGTCTGCAGGTTGGAGATGGCGGCGTTGAGCAGGCTGCTTTGGTCTTGGGTCAGTGCAAAATCCACCTGGGGATAGTCGTTTTTGAAGAGCTCCAGGGATTTTTTCAGCTCGGGGATCAGCTCGTTCATCTTGGCCGCAGCTTGCTTGTGAACCGTGATGACCAGCCCCTCCTGCATTCCGAAGAGGTGAAAGCCCAGCATCTCTTGGGTTTCGTAGCGGGCGTTGGCCACGCGGCCCAGCGGCACGATGGCTCCGCTCGGGGAGCGAACCGGCAGGGACTCGATGTCCTCGGGCGTGTCCACCCGCGTCGCCAAACGGAGGAAATAGCGGAACTGCCCGTCCTTCACGCTGATACCGGGAAGCTCGGCGTTTCCGGCCTGCACGGCGTCGATCAGTTCCTTTTGGGTCATGCCCAGTGCGGCGAGCGCATGCTCGTCCGGCTCCACGGAGATGATGCGCTCCCGCTTGCCGTTGATGTCAACGAGCGACACACCCGGCAGCTGCTCGATGCGCTTTTTTAATACATTTTCTGCCAAGAGACTGACCTCAACTGGGTCGATATCTGCTTTGGGAATGACTTGGACGCGCGCTACTGGGATATCCGAGGTGTTGATGCGGATCACCTCCGGGCGGGGCAGGTCTTTGGGAAGGGAATTGGTCAGGCGGTCTATCTTCTCATTGACCTCGATGTAGGCCAGCTCCATCTTGGTCCCGTAGTCAAAGGTCAGCCGGACCGTCCCGATCTCTGAACCGGCCTTGCTCTCCATCTCCTCCAGTCCATTGAGTGTGATGAGTCCCTCGCGGATGTCCTGAAGGACGTTTTGCTCGATGGACTCGGGGGAGGCATTGGGATAGGTGACCTTCACCACGATCTGCGGCACGTCGATAGGCGGCAAAAGCGAAATCGGAAGCAGGCGAAAGACAATGGCCGAAAACACCAAAAGCGCAAAAAAAGACATCATGACCGCAATGGGCCGCTCCAGCAAAAATCGGATCATAGGGTGTCGTTGGCGATTTGTATCGGAGCCTGGTGGGCGAGCTGAAGGTTGTTGCTGGTGATGACGGTGCTGTTTTCGGGGATTCCCTCGAGGATCTCGATCTCACGCCCGTTGTCCTTGCCCACCTCCACGTAGTTCCACTTGGATTCCTTGCCGCCTTCCACGGTGAAGACCACCGCACGGCCGGATCTGTAGACGACCGCGTCCTTGGGCACGACCAGGCTGTTGCTCTGCGGGGCGCGGATCACCGCACGGGCATTCATGCCGGGCAGGAGATTTTTAGAGGAGTTCAGCGTGAGGGAGACTTGGACGAGGCCGTTTTCGTCCACTTTGGGATTGATGGCGGTGACGGTGCCGACCAGGGCATTCTGGGGATCGGAGATGGGATAGACTTCGGCCTTCTGCGCAGAGGAAACCAAAGGTATGTCCGACTCCAGAACCTTCACCCGAAGCAAAAGCCGATCGGTGGAAAGGATTTCGGCAAACTCGGCGTTTTTGGTCACCAGGCTGCCCTGTTTGAATTTGATGTTGGCGATCTGGCCAGCGACCGGTGCGCGTACCTCGCAGCGGGCGAGGTTAAGCTCGGCTTCCTTCAGCTCCACTTGGGCGAGAGAAAGGCCGCTGTTGACCAGGATGCGGTTTTGTACCAACTTGGCGACGACCGTGTCCTGGGATTCCAAGGCCAGATGGTATTGGTTTTTCAGCACTTCCAACTCGGACTGGGCCTTGACGACGGCGATGCGGGCCTTTTCCACGGCAAACTCCGCCTCCCGCCTATCCAGTCTCGCAATCACCTGGCCCTTCTGTACCGAGTGCCCTTCCAACACCAGCACCTCTTCCAGATAGCCTTCCCGCTCCACCAGCGCCTTCACCTCCGACTGGGCCTCCAGTTTGCCGATGGCATTGACCAGGTAGTCGAAGCTCTTGCGCTCGGCAGTCGCCGTGCGAACTTCGGTGGCGGCGACTTCGCTGCGGAAGGACTCTGCGGGGATTTCTTGGGAGCCGTCCTTGGCTTCGGAGCAGGCAAAAAGCAATAGGGAAAGACCAAACAGCAGGTTTTTCATGCAGGGTAACGTTTCTGGTTAATCGGGAAAGGAACTCCAAGATATGACCTTTTGTGAATAATGCACGGAGATTTATGATTCCAAAGTAGAAGAACTAATACACCCGAAAAAACTCACTGGCAACGCCTATCCTCATTTTTCCAGACTATATTCTATCGCCACTAAGACCATATCTTCTGTAAGAGGGTGATTTCTGACCATCCAAATAGTGGAATCGCTTACATGTACAATTTTTTGAAAAGGGTAAATTTCCTTGGAGTAGCTCCGATTTTTCGTAAAATCCTCAACTAATAGTAAACCTTCAATCCTCTCTTTTCCGTCAGGATAATCCCGCAAGAAGATATTGGAAACGACCCGGTCTTCGCCGATAACTTTGAGGCCATAGAAATAGTCACTTCGTTTGCCTTCTGCAAAATCACCTTCGCTATATGGCTGCAGCTCCATATTCATCCTCTCTGAACCCAGCCTATAGCTTCCCATCCATTTACCTGAAAGATCCCATTTCGTCACGGTCTGACTGCCAACGACATCTCTGATATAAAACTCATCGGAATGGACATCCATGTAAAACAAGCCTTCGCTTAAAACCTCGAATCGATGAGCCTTTCGTTCTTCGGAAAACCCAGCAAATTGGTCTATTAATTGACCCGTTTTTGAATCAAAAATCCCCACAAACCGCGTGTCTTCCAAAAAACCCACTATGTCACCCTCATTCTTCATCATTCCTATATAATAGAGGTTCTTTGCAGGATTATAATAGAAAACCTCCCCATATGGCAAAAACATATGACCTATGTCATCCAGTCCACTTAAACTGAGCTCCTTAACTAAATTACACCCGGAATCCAAATGATATATTTTAGCTTTTTGAGGAAAAAACAATGCAATACTTTGATCCACATCGGAATACAGAGCGCCTCCCAAATTCACCTCAGGAAGGACTAGCGGGAGCGTGTCCAATTCAATAGATTTGACAATAGAATCGGCAGCAAAGTCATACAAAAAAAGTTGCGTGCTGTGTTGAATCAGCATCTTTTGGTTTTGATCTGAAACTCTAAACTTGGCATTTTGATAAACCACATTTCCCGTCTCAAGAAATATGGAATCCACCTCGCCAAATTCGATTACAAGGTCTCTTTTCATATCCTTTTGGGTACATCTAGAGAGAAGTAAAACTACAATCAATGACAATTTGATCAACAAATAGACTCTGCCCAAATTTTTTGGGCAGAGTCCCCAACTCAAACCTGTCAAGGCATTATGCATGATTGAACCTGTTCGCCATTTGGACAATTGTAAAGGGCACAGCGCATCCCATTTTCAAAAGTCTTTTCACTTCCGCGAATCAATCGGCAAGTCATCGTTTGGCCCACAGCCTCAGTTTGGATTGCAATGCCTCCCAAAAATGCCAAAGCTGTCAGGAGAATGGAAAATTTTGCTTTCATTACTCAAAGATTTAAAATATTATGCCTCCTTTTGCACCCTGCAGGGCGGAGAAAAAATACCCTAAAAAATCCAGACTTCGGCGCCGACCTTGATCTTTCGTTGATTAAATTACCCCCCCCATCCAAAAAAGCAAGTATAGTTCACGAGAAATCTAAAATTAGTTTTCAACTTTCTGATAATCAGATGAATCAATTTTATAATAGTTAGGTTTACAACGAACAAAATTCACGTCTAACTCTTTTTTTAAAACGACAATCCCCTGATAATAAGGCCTTATCCTCAGTCCGGGATGTTCTTTGTCTGCATAGTATTCGACCAATTTTTCGAGTTGATCCAGATCCACCGCCTCCACTCTCACCTTAGCCAGCCCATCATGCACCATGTCGATGCGCTCCGCCGCCGTCCGGGAGATATCAATCTGGCGCTTGGAGTAGATGGGCAGGCGGTCGTTGACACGGACCACTACGGAGAGGTTGTTCTTCTTGTTGATCACCCGCACCCAGGTACCCAGCGGCAGTCTCTTGTGTGCGGCAGTGAGACTGTCCAGCGAAAAGATCTCCCCGCTGGCGGTGCGTCGCCCATGAAATCTCTTCCCATAAAAACTCGCCGTCCCCTCCTGGATCAGCAGGGAGTCCACCTGGGCACTGGCCGAAAAGGCCATCAGTCCGAGTAGAAAAAACAAAAAGAAGGAAATCTTCACCACCGAATTTAAGCTTTTCCCCGTTTCCCAAGAAAAGTGCCAATTCCCGTCAGCTTCCCGCTATTTACTTGGAGGATTTCTCCATCACGAGTACCTTAGTAGACACCTTTTGATTTCTTGCAAAACCAAATACTCTGGCACGACGGCTTCTTCTCTCTTCGGTGGACTGTCGGCCGTCGACCGTTTACGAAATGCTAAAAATCCTCCACACCGCCGACTGGCACCTGGGCAAGCGCCTGCAGGAATATTCACGATTGGAAGAGCAAAAGCTCGTGCTCGACGAGATCTGCCAAATCGCCGACCAAGAGGCCGCAGATCTCGTGCTTCTGGCTGGCGATATCTTCGACAGCTTCAATCCCGCCCACGAGGCCGTAGAGCTACTGTACAAAACCCTTCGAAAGCTATCCAAAAATGGCACCCGTCCCATTCTCGCCATCTCCGGCAACCATGACAGCACGCAGTTTGTCGAGGCGCCGGATCCGCTGGCCAGGGAGCTGGGCATCTTTTTTTACAGCCGCTACGACTCGGTGATTCCGGTCGGAAAGCTCGACTCCGGAGTAGAAATCATCCAGTCCGAACCGGGCTTTGTGGAGATCCGACTTCCGCAGTTCAGCTTCCCGATTCGGGTGATTTTGGCGCCCTATGCGAATGAAGTCAGCCTCCGAACCTATCTCGGCGAAGAAAACCGGGAAGAGGAATTTCGGGGAATCATGGCGAAGAAATGGACTGAACTTGCCAACAAGTTTTGTGATCCTTCAGGGGTGAATCTATTTGTCGGGCACTTTTTCTTTGCCAAAGAAGGAGCTCCCATCGAGTCCGAGCCCGAGTCCGAGCGCCCTATCCTCCATGTCGGAGGCACTCAGGCACTTTTCACCAAAAACGTTCCGTCCCAAATCCAATATGCGGCGCTGGGCCACCTCCACCGTCACCATGCCGTGGGCGGCGGTCCCTTTCCGGTCGTGTATGCGAGTTCGCCCCTGGCCTATTCTTTTTCTGAAGCTGATCAGGAGAAAAAAATCGTGCTCGTCGAGGCCCTACCCAACAATAGCATCAGCTATCGGGCCATTGGCTTGAAGCAGGGAAGACCGCTCTATCGAAAGCGTTTCGATGCGCTGGACAAAACCCTAGAATGGCTGGAACAAAACCCTTACTGCTTCGTGGAGATCACCTACGAAACCGAGGAGTCCATCGAAGCCGCTACGCGCAAAGCTATCTTCAAAGCCCACGACGGCGTAGTCAGCCTGATCCCTTCCCTTAGAAATCCCAGCGGGCAGGAAGCCTTTGCCCTCCACGTCGACGACCTATCCAAGGACATGGAAAGCCTCTTCCGCATGTATTACCAAAGCGAAAAAGGGCAAGAACCTAATGCGGAAATCCTCGCACTCTTTAAAGAAATCACCAGCCAAAACGACCCTGCATGATCCCCGTCCGACTCGAAATCGAAGGTCTTTACTCCTACAGACAAAAGCAAACGGTAGAATTTGAACAGCTCACGGCAGCGGGCTTGTTTGGTATATTTGGCGCAGTCGGTAGCGGCAAGTCTTCTATCCTGGAGGCCATCCTGCTTGCCCTTTACGGTAGCACCGAGCGCCTGGCCGCCACCGGTGAGCGCTCCAGCATGGTCAATCTCCAGAGCGACCAGTTGCTGATCATTTTCACCTTCCGTGCTGGGAAAAGTAATTCCCAGACCTATCTAGCCCGCTATTCGGCTAAGCGAAACAAAAAAGATCCAGAAAAAATCGACACAGGGGAGCATGTGTTTTATGCTTGGGAAAACGAAAACTGGCAAGCGACCGCGCAAAAGGCAGAGGAAATTTTGGGCATGGGCAAGGATCACTTCAAGCAGACCGTGATTATTCCCCAAGGTAAATTCCGCGAGTTCATAGATCAAAAGCCCCTCGAACGTGCTGAGATGATGCAGCAGCTTTTTGGATTGGAGCGCTTTGACCTTTCCTCGAAAAACGGGATTTTGCTAAAAGCCGCTCGAGAGGAAAAAATCCGGTTAGAAACCCAGCTAGCCGGCTTGGATGAAGTATCGGAGGAGGTTTTGGAAGAAAAAAACAAGACCCAAGCCGAGCTCAAAACCCAAAGTGAAACGGCCGATCGAAACTTAAAAACTGCCGAAATAGAACTCCGAGCACTGGAAACCCGCAGAAAGTCATTTTTGCTTCTCAAAGACCTAAGCGAGACCCTTGACCAGCTCCAATCCCGCAAACCGGAAATCGACCAACAGCGCCAGCTCCATCGGGAGTTTATCACCGCCAAAACCCACCTCCGACCGGTTTGGGATCGTCTGAATGACGCTAAATCAGATTTGGAAAAATACCGCGTGAGTGTCAGGGACTGTGAGCGCTTCAAGGAAACCTACGAAAAGGAGATTGGTGAATTGGAAAAGGAGGAACGAGACTTAATCACAAAAAACGAGCAAAGACCAGAGCGTGAAGCCAAGATTCGGGACCTCAAGAAAGTGATCGAGGTCAAGGCATTGGAGGAAAAAATCGACGAGTCCGAGCGGGCACTGGAAACTCTTCGGCCGGAGATCGACTCCAAAAAAGCAGCCCAGAAGCAGCTAGAAGCAGAAATCCAAACCCTCGAAGACCAGCTGGACTTTCTTCCTGCGATAGATGCCAACCTTCTCTCCGAGCTAAAAACCAGCGCCGCCCAGCTGCAAACACTTCAAGAAAGGAGTCGAGAACTCCAAGGGATGCTCGACCAATCCGGCCAAGCTGAAGCTGCGCAAAGACAGACTTTGGAAGCGATAAAAGATCAAATCCCAAATCGAGAGGAATCTTTGGACATTTGGGCAAATTCAGAAAAAAGGGTCTTGGAAGATCTGGAGCTGAATCGTGAAAAACTGCTACGCAAACAAGGACTTGCCGCCCACACACATTTGCTTGCAGAAGGGGAACCCTGTCCGCTTTGCGGTTCAGCCGAGCACCCCAATCCCCTGACAGCCGAAGCGGAAAGCACCGTGTTGCAAGAAAAAGAAAAACAAATCCAGGAAATGAGGGCGAAACTTGACCGGATTTCTTCTCTAATTCAAAGCCAAAAAATCGAAGAGTCCAGACTGGAGACCCTTCTCCAAAACAAGCTGGAAAAGACCTCCGAACTCCAAAAACTGCAACAACAACGAATAGAACTTGGCGAAAAGCTGACCCAGCTCGGCATAAAGGACAAATCCGAACTAGCCACCAAAATCAAAGGACTCATTCAGTCGGGAAGCCAGCGGGATGGGCTCACCAATGCCATACAAGCCAAAAGAAAGATTTGGCAGGCTGAAAGAGAATCATTGGAAAAATCCGAAAAGTCTCTCCAGCACGCACAACTCTCACATCAATCACTCTTGGCCTCAACCCAGAGCAAGCGCGACGAAATCAAGGATCCGACTTTTTGCAAAGCTTTTTTCCCAAAAAACAACGATACGATCCAAGCGGCCATACAAAGTGTCGAACGCGACATCGAAACGGCCATCGAGTCTCTCCGAGGGAAACAAAAGCGCCTGCTGGAAAAACGGGCAGAGCAGTCGAAAAACCTCGCGAATATTGACCAATATAGACGCCTAGCCTCTGAATCAGAAATCAAAGTAGACGAATTCGCAAGCCAATTTGAAGTACTGAAACAACAACATCATTTTCCTGACGAGCCGGTTTTGATCCGTCTATTTCACCATTCCTTGGACGCCGAGAAAGTCGATTTGGAGATCCGGCAGTTTGACCAAAAACTGGCAACTACCCAAAGCCGAATCAGCGAGCTGAAAAGTGAAGAAGGGGTGAGCAATTTTTCCGAGACCGCTTTTCTGGAAGCGCAATCCCAAACCCTTCTCCTAAAATCCCAAGCGACACAACTCCAAAATGAACTCATTCTGCTCAAGCAGGAAATCAAAACCCTGACTCAAAATCTGGATAAAAAAAGGGAATTGTCAAAAACCTTTTCCTTGGTCGAAAATCGGGAAAGCAATCTGAAAGAACTGGAGCGGCTCTTCCAGGGCAAGGGATTCGTGAAGTTTGTCAGCTCCATCTACCTCCGCGAGCTCTGCAATACCGCCAACCAGCGCTTCATGAAGTTGACGAAAAACAGCCTCAGCCTGGAGATCGACGATTCTAACACGTTTTGGGTTGTAGACTATCTGAACGGAGGGAAAAAACGCCTGCTCAAAACCCTTTCCGGCGGACAGACTTTCCAGGCGGCACTTTGTCTCGCTTTGGCTTTGGCAGAAAAAGTCAAAGCCCTTAATCAGGCCGACCAGAGCTTTTTCTTTCTGGACGAGGGATTTGGAGCCTTGGATCGGAATGCGCTGCGGGTTGTGTTTGAAACCCTGAAAGCACTTCGCCACGAAAACCGCATCGTGGGTATCATCAGCCACGTGGAAGAGCTCCAGCAGGAGATCGGTGTCTTTGCACAAGTCGAATTAGACCCCGATTTGGGCTCACAGATCAGCTACTCCTTTTAGGCAAATACCTACTTTACCAAAGTTTTTCGAAGCATAGAGCACCAAAGTCACGTCAGTAATCATCAGCGATCCACAAAATATCTTTAAGGGATATGGTGACCATTTCAGGAAAAAAATGACAAAAAAATACCCCGACAACCTGCCGGGGACTTTTTAAACTAAATAGACCTTACAAGAAAATTCTTTGGTTTACCCAGTTTATTTCTTCTTCTCGGATCGTATGATCCGGATCGTCAAATAATTTTATTGTAACGTCTGCTCCCATTTTTCGGAGCAGGTCACCTGATTCCTTTATTCTACTGGCAGGGACGTGAAAATCCCTATTACTGCTACCGATAAAGATCGGGGTATTCTTGAAATCTCCGGAATACCTTTCCGGCTGGAGATTTTCTCCAACAAGACCACCCGTAAACGCTACCACTCCGCCAAAACGTGTAGCGTGCCTAGCGACAAATTCCAGACTGAGGCAGGCTCCTTGGGAAAAACCCAGAAAGTAAACCCGCTCATCGGGAATTCCCGCAGCAAGCACCTCTTCCCGCACTGTAGCAATTGCCTTTAAAGAACGTTGCAACGCATCTTTATTGCCTTCATCGGAAGCCATAAAGCCATACGGATACCAAGAGTTTCCGTTTGCTTGAGGTGCCAAAATTGCATAGTCGGTCAAATTCAAGTGGGAACTAAGCGATAAGATACTCTCAGCGGTTGCTCCCCGACCGTGGATTACTATGATTGCCTTTTTCGCCTGCTCCAAAGGCAATCCACTTCTCCTCACCTCATACATAGGATTCTATGTCAAGCTTTACCGGTGTCAGTGCTTTTTCTATTCTCTCCCGACTAGGCTCAGCCCACTCAGGCAGCTTTACCAACTCTCCCAAGTGCGCTTCATCTTCGTCTATGGCAAAGCCAGGCTCGTCGGTCGCAACTTCAAACAGTACCCCACCCGGCTCGCGAAAGTAGATAGATTTAAAATAATTTCTATCCTTGACCTCGGTCACCATGTACCCATTCTGCATCAATATTTCTTGGACGGCCAATTGCGTAGTTTGATTGGCAGTACGGAACGCGATATGGTGAACGGTACCCGCACTTTGTACACCCCGACGTCCGGTCTCGTTGACGATGATATCCACAATGTCCCCTGGTTTTCCAGCTGTACCATAGCGGTATCTTTCCCCTTCGTGACCGATCAAGCGATAGTCCATATGTCGCGTCAACAGCTGCTCAGTCAGTTCTTTGGATTGAAGATTTAAGGTCGCCCCATAGAATCCCCTAATTGAATGCTCCGCTGGTATATGTCCATAAGTCCATCCTGGCCGCTCGTCCTCATCATTTGCCACCAGCTCAATGCCCATGCTATCGTGGTCCTCGAAGCGGATCAAATCATAACCAAATCGTTTTTGAACGTCAGATACCGGAATTCCAAACTTCTTCAGCCTATCAATCCAGTAGCCAAGGGAATCTTTGCCCACGGAAAACGCTGTGTAGGTCAGTTCGCCCGTCCCCTTTGTCCCTTTCCTCGCTCCTGCGAAAGGGAAAGTGGTAAAAACGGTCCCCGGCCGTCCCAGCTCATCTCCAAAGTAGAAATGATACACGTCGGGCGCGTCAAAATTAATTGTCTTCTTGACCAATCGAAGTCCGAGGATTCCTGTATAGAAATCGATGTTTTGTTGGGGATTTCCGGCGATCGCTGTGATATGGTGGATGCCGGTGATCAATGGTTTCATGGTACTTCCTTTCTTTTTGAAGGTTATAAAAAAAGCTGCCCGAAGGCAGCTTTCTGAGAATTAAGCTGTCGCTTCTTCAGTTACTTCGACTTGCTGCTTGACCAGCTGTATGCTCAGATGCAATCTGACTTGGTCGCTGACTACGACACTGCCAGCTTCCGTCACTGCAGACCAAGTCAAACCAAATTCCTTACGCGAGATTTTTCCTTCGATTTCAAAACCTGCCTTAGTTTGACCCCAAGGATCCGCCACTACTCCGCCAAACTCCACGTCGAGTTCGACTTCCTTCTTATTTCCGCGGATTTCAAGCTCTCCGGCAAGTTTATACTCGCCTCCCACTTTGACCAACTGTCCCGCGAAATTCAATTTAGGATAATTTGCCGCATCGAAGAAATCCGCGGATTTCAAATGGGCGTCTCTGTCTTTTTGATTGGTGTCGATGCTGTCGACATTGGCAGCGAAACTCACCTTTGCGCCTTCAAACTCTTCATTTGCAGATTCTGCGGCACCTTCAAATTCTTTGAAAAAGCCGGTAACCGTGGAGATTACAAGGTGTTTAACTTTAAATGATACCTCAGAGTGAGTGGTGTCGATAATCCATTTTGTGGTGTTCATAATCTTGTTGTTTTTAAGTGAATATTTATTCGAGTGTTTTTACATTATTTGTATATACATTTATAATTCTAAATTTTTTAACCCCTAAGCTTATCCAGAAGTTCATTTAGCTGAATCGCTTCTTCCACTTCGAGGTTGACTACCCGAATGTTGCTTTCCTCCACCAGCTTTTCCAATGTTTTTAGCAATTCCAGACCCTCATCCGTGATCAACACATCCACCTGTCTTCGGTCAGACGGGCACTCGGTCCTCTTCACCCAGCCCTTCAACTTCAGCTTCTCCACCAGCCTTGATGCATTCGACATCTTGTTCAGCATCCTATCCTGAATAGATGAAACTGTCGTCGGTTTTCCATTTTGCCCCCTGAGTATTCTTAAAACATTATACTGCTCTGGTGAAATATCGTAGGGCTTAAACAAACTGTTTTGTGAAGTCACCAGATAGCTATGGGTATAAAGCAGATTCACCACAGCCTTGTTGAATGGATCCTTGAATTCCTTCTGCTGAATTGCGTCTTCTATCTTCCCCATCTTTATCTACATTTGATTTTAATGTATATACATGCAAATGGATTGAAAGGTTTCATTTCTCCCAAAACTTTTTCATTTTTTTCTTCCACCTTGCGCGAGAGGCTATCAAAGCCAAAACCTTGACCCAAGCCAGTTTTCTTCCCAGAGCAAAAAAAGGAGCCTATTCAGCTCCTCTATCTAAACCCAAACTATTACCAGTCCAAGCCAGGCTGCTTTAGCTGGACATTTTCGCTTGCTTTTGCCTCATCCACGATCGCTTTTACATCTTCCAACAGCTTCTTGGCATCATACACGATTCCGTCTTTAACTGTGTATTTCACTCCCCCAACCCGTACAGGTTCATTGTTTTCATTGATTCGAATCGTCCCCGTTCCATAGAGAACCTTAATATTTTGCAAAGGATTTTCCTCCACAATGACGAAGTCCGCCAATTTACCTACCTCTACGGTGCCGATTTCCTTTTCCATGCCCAATGCTTCTGCTCCATACATTGTGGCGGACCGAATGACTTCCAAAGGATGGAAGCCGGCTTCTCTCAACAATTCCAATTCCCGGATGTACGCAAACCCATACAATTGATAGATAAAGCCGGAGTCAGATCCCGCCGTCACACGACCTCCTCGATTTTTATATTCGTTGACAAAAGCCATCCAGAGGCGATAGTTTTCTTTCCACTGTACTTCCTCCTCGGTTGTCCAGTCAAACCAGTACGAGCCGTGGGATTGGCGGCTCGGGGCATAGAATCGCCACAGGGACGGAAGAGTGTAGACCTCATGCCATTCCTGTGTCCTTGCTCGCATCAAGTCGCGGTTGGCCTCATAGATGTTGAAAGTCGGGTCAAGGGTAAAATCCAGCGCCAAAAGCTCATCCATCACCTTGTTCCAGTGCTCCGAGTAGGGCGGAGCGGCCTGCTTCCAAAGCTTGCCTGCCTCGCCAAAGCGATGCTGTTCATTTTGGTAGTTGTAGTCCAGCCTGAAATCCTGTATTGTGCGGTTTTCAAACAAGGCCTCCGGTAAGCCATACCAGTGCTCCATGGAGGTCAGGCCGGCTCTTGCGGAATGAAGCACGTTCCATCGCGCCACGTCCATCTGCTGGTGATGCATGATCGACCTTAGTCCGATCTTTTTGTTTTCGGAGATCGCAGCCTCCATCACATCGGGCTTTGCCCCAAAAAACTTAATCCCATCTGCACCTTTTGCCTTGTTGGAATTTACCCAAGCCCTAGCCTGCTCCGTATTCGTAATCGGCACAGTAGCACCTTGCCCGAAAGAGGTGTAGGCAAAAATTCTAGGAGCTGTGATAGTATTGACCAGAGATTTCTTTTTCTGGTCCAAAACCCAATCTATTCCATTTCCAGCCGATGGATCCTTAATCGTTGTGATGCCGTGAGCCATCCAAAGCTTATACACATATTCTGCTGGTGTACCTTGCCCCGTCCCACCGATATGTCCATGGCTATCCACAAAGCCGGGCAGAAGATAGTGTCCTTCCAAATCCAAAACCTTGGTGTTATCATCTGCCTTGGGCCTGCGGTTTTCATTGATGGGGAGCCCAGGATAGCCAACCGTCTGAATTTGCACGATCCGGTTTTTCTCAACCACAATATCTACAGGACCAATGGGCGGCGCTCCTGTCCCGTCGACCAGGGTAACCCCGCGAATAATCAGCCGATCGTAGGGGCCTTCGCCCTCTGCCCTATCCGGCGCGGGCTTGATTTGGGAAATTGCCGATACGACTAAAAATGCCGTGGCAATCAGAAAAAGACAAAATTTCCTGAACATGGTTTGGTGGTTTCTTTTGCAGGATAAGATACCCTAAAATCGGAAACCAAAAAAAGTCTTTGGGACAGGGAGAAAAACAAAAACCCCGGAAAATCCGGGGTTTTGACAGTTGTATTTGTTCTTTACAAATCGCTGAATTTCTCCATTATGTCTTCGGAAATCCCGGTGAAGGAATAGCCGCCATCGTGGAAAAGGTTCTGCATGGTCACCATGCGGGTAAGATCGGAAAACATCGTGACAATATAGTCCGCACATGCCTCAGCCGAAGCGTTTCCCAATGGAGATAGCGCCTCAGCAAAGTTGTAGAAAGAATCAAATCCTCCGATTCCAGATCCCGCAGTAGTCTTGGTTGGGGACTGGGAAATGGTATTGACACGGACTTTCTTCAGCTTGCCGTATCTATAGCCATACCCTCTTGCGATACTTTCGAGCAGAGCTTTGGCGTCTGCCATGTCCGTGTAGAAAGGAAATACACGCTGCGCAGCAATGTAGGAGAGTCCGACGATAGAACCCCATTCGTTCATGGCATCCATCTTCTCCGCCACATGCATCATCTTGTGAAAAGAAATGGAGGAAACATCATAGGACTTCATCGCCCACTCATAGTTCAAATCGCCGTAGTTACGCCCTTTTCGGATATTCGGAGACATCCCGATGGAGTGAAGCAGAAAGTCAAAGTTTGAGCCCAAAAACTCCCTTGCCTCCACATACAGTTTTTCGATATCCTCGACCACAGTCGCGTCTGCCGGTATTACAATGGTATTGCATTCCTCGGCAAGTTCCTTGATAGCGCCCATCCGCATCGCAATCGGTGCGTTGGTGAGTACAAACCGTCCACCCTGTTCTTTTACTTTTAGGGCAGTTTTCCAGGCAATTGAGTTTTCATCCAGTGCACCTGTGATGATTCCCACTTTTCCTTTGAGCAAATTTTCTGGCATATAGCTTTGGGTTGATTTCAAAAATTCTGGGTAAAAATAGAGAAAATTCGCGATTTCGCCCCTCAATTGAGCAGGAGCTCCCGGGCGCTTTCCACGGCTGATGACGATGGATTGGCTCCGGCGATCATCTTTGCCAGCTCTGCGACACGGTCTTCTGTAGACAAAAGGCGGATCTTACTCACGGTTTTTTCCGAGGAATTGTCCTTGTACACAAAGTAATGCTGCTCTCCCTTGGCCGCAACTTGCGGCAGATGGGTAATACAAATCACCTGATGCCGGCCAGAAATTTCCTTCATCATCCTGACCATCTGCAGGGCCACTTCGCCGGATATCCCGGTATCAATCTCATCAAAAATCAAAGTTGGCAGGGCCATCTTGTCAGCCATGAGATACTTGATCGCAAAAAGCAAGCGCGAAAATTCACCTCCCGATGCGACTTTTTTCAACGGCTGAGGGTTACCTCCCTTGTTGGCAGAAAAGAGCAGCTCAATCTCATCCAAGCCAGAAGTAGCCGCCGGTATTAATTTGTGGTCGATGACAATCTTGGCATTTTCCATGCCCAGCCCGGACAGCAAACCCTGAAGTTCACGTTCAAAGGATGGAAAACAAGACTTTCGCTCGTTGGTCAATTTTTCTCCCAAAGCATGCATCGCCGACTCGGACTCTTTCAGCGTTTTCTCCGCCAGCAGAAGACTTTCATCCAGATTTTGAAATTGAAACACCCGGTCTGCCAGATCACTTTCTATCTTCATTAATTCCTCGACGGAATTTACCCCATGTTTTTTCTGAAGCTGGTAGATCTTGCTCAGTCTTTCGCGGATTTGATCCAGCTTTTCAAAGTCTATCTCCACTTTGCTATCTTCGCTACCCAGCGAATCCACTAAATCCTTCACCTCAATCAGCACACTCTGAAAGCGGTCTTTCAGTTCCGAAAACTTGTGAGCCAGTCGCTCAAGGCTTTGCATACCCTGTTGGATCTGAGCCATCCCCTGCAAAACCCCAAATTGTTCTTCCTGAAACAAGGAAAGCATTTCATTGATTTTTAGCTTGATCTCTTCTGCGTTTTCAAGAACTTCTTGTGTGGATTCGAGATCAGCTTGCTCGTCTGAGACAAGGGCCAGAGAGCTCAGCTCATCCAATTGAAACTGGTTGAAATCGGCTTCCTTTTGCAATTCCACAGCTTTTCGCTTCAGCTCATCGTAGGTATTTTTCGACTTTCTGAAAACCTTGTATGCCCGCTGATATTGGCCAAGTTCCTCAGAACTTTGCGCATAAGCGTCGACCAAAGCCAGCTGATAGGCCCCATCACCCAACTGTAACGTGTCGTGTTGGGAATGCACATCCATCAATTTCGACCCGAGGGTTTTCAAAAAATCCAGCAATACCGGGGTATCATTGACGAAAGAACGGGACTTCCCCCCTGGACTGATCTCTCTCCGAATGATACAAACGTCTTCGTAATCCAGCTCTTCTTGGTCGAACAGATCTCGAAGTCCATACTCCCCAATCTCAAAAACTCCCTCTACCACACACTTTTTGTCTTCGTGAAGCAGCACTTTGGTGTCGGATCGATTGCCTAGCAGAAGCCCAACCGCACCTAGCATGATCGACTTGCCGGCACCGGTTTCGCCGGTAATCATACTCAGTCCCTTGGCGGGCTGCATGTGCAATTGATCGATCAGGGCGTAATTGGAAATGCTAAGCGATGTGAGCATAGGTGGAAAAGGCTTTGGGCAAAGCTAAAAAAATCAGGCTTAGCTTCTCAGCAGCTCATTGTACTTTCTGGCGTTATTTGGGTCAACTTCAAGCAAAAGTTTCACCGCTTCATCACGGATTTCGAACGGTGCCTCCTTCAGGATCTGTGAGATTTCCTCCGACTTCGCATCCATAAATGAAATCGTAAAAATCCCGTTAGGCTGCAGTTTGTTGGCCTCTGCCACCATTCGAATCGCTTCCAGGATATTCTTGTAGGCAGTTTCAGGATCGCCTAAAACCAAGTCCATCCCCTGCCGGTGATAGAGGTAATAGGCATCCCTGATCGTCGAATAGATCGTCGACACGTAGATATCATTGATCAACCAGTAGCGGCTTCTCCTGTCGGACTGGCTCTGGACCCATCCCGCCCGTCCTGACTGTTGCGCGTTGTTGACGATGTCATTGGCTACCGCGAAATACTCATCCCCGCCACGACTGGCGAAGGTATCATAATCTATCCCCAAGGCGATATGCGCATAAAAAGCCAAGAGCGAGCTGATGTTGTTTAAGAAAGTAAACCGATTAAACTCCAGCGGCTGTGATTCGATATACTCAAACGTCCAGTTTCTGTCGGCAAAATTGAATACCAGGGATTCATAATTGGTGCCGTACACTGGCCTGACGACCTGGATCTGAACCGTTGCATTGTACACTCCTACCTGAGGTACTTCGTTTATGGTGACGAGAAGGTTTCCCTTGATCCGCTCCTCAGGCCGAAACTCGTCATTCGTCCATGATCGACCATTGAGAAATTGCTCAAAATTGGTCTTCATCTGGTTGAATACATCGGTATTCTGGATTCTAGACCGGTCGGAGTTGATAGTTACCGTGAAATTCAATTCCTGGGCCTGTATCCTTAGGATCAAAAAAAAGAACACTGCCAGTAATCCGAATCTTGTCATTTGCCTAAAATAGCTAAATTTCCAAAGCTCAAATCCAAACCGGAGCCTTTTTGATTTCCTCCAAAATCAATTCGGCAATTCTAGACTTCGACTCCAAGCCCGATTCGACCACTCTGCCATCCCGATGAAAAATCTTCACCCGGTTGGTGTCATGCTGGAATCCCGCTCCCTCATCTCTAGTGGAATTCAAAACGATCAGGTCGAAGTTTTTCCTTTCCAACTTGCCCTTTGCATGGAATTCCTCCCTTTCGGTTTCCAAAGCAAATCCAACATGAATCTGACCCGGACGCTTTGCCTTCCCCAGCTCCTTGGCAATATCAACGTTTTTCCTAAGTGAGATCGTCATCTCCGACTCGTCTTTTTTTATTTTCTGCGCAGCTACCTCCGCTGGCGCATAATCAGAAACCGCAGCCGCAAAGACACAAAAATCCATCTGTTGATGTAGGCGATTTGCTACCTCATACATCTCCGAGGCTGATTTTACCCGATACAGATGAAAATCTTCCGAATTGATTGGAAGCGAAACTGGGCCTGAAATCAGAAATACTTCAGCCCCTCGGCTTTTAAAATTCCTTGCTATTGCCAATCCCATTTTGCCGCTGGAATGGTTACTGATAAAGCGAACAGGATCGATGGCTTCTTGGGTCGGCCCCATGGTAATCAGGATCTTTTTGCCGAAAAAATCTTTTGCCCTCGAAAAAAAAGTCTCCACTTCAGCCAGAATATGCTCCGGTTCCATCATCCTTCCCTGGCCTCGAAGTCCGCTGGCGAGTTCGCCGCTTTCCGCATCCAACAGGACATTGCCAAAAGAAGTCACTCTGGCGAGATTGGCTCTCACAGCGGGATGTTGGTACATATCCAGATCCATCGCCGGCGCGAGCATTACTGGACACCGGGCAGACAAATATGTAGCCGTGAGGAGATTATCACATAGCCCGTTGGCAAATTTCGCCAAGGTATTGGCACTGAGGGGGGCGACGACAAATAGATCCGCCCAAAGCCCCAACTCCACGTGATTGTTCCATTCCCCAGTATCCTTTTTGGAGAATTCGGAGAGAACCGGGCGTTTGGAAAGAGTCGCTAAAGTGAGTGGGGTAATAAAATCAAGAGCTGAAGTGCTCATGATGATTTGCACTTCAGCTCCGGATTTGACGAGTAAGCGGGTCAAAAGGGCAGACTTATATGCAGCAATGCTGCCGGTCACTCCAAGTAGAATCCGCTTTCCCTGCAGGTTCATGGGGATTACTCCGCTCCCTCCTGCTCAGGGGATCTGAAATAGACCTTTCCCTCCATAAACTCTTCCATGGCAATGGTAGAGGGCTTTGGCATACGCTCATAAAACTTGGAGATCTCGATTTGCTCCTTGTTTTCAAACACCTCCTCAAGATTGTCTACGGTGGATGCAAACTCCGAAAGTTTGTTGTTCAGTTCTTCTTTCAGATTAGTGGAAATCTGCTTTGCGCGCTGCCCCACGATGTGAAGAGACTCGTAGATGTTGCCAGTTTTGTCCGCAACTTTGTCAAGATCACGTGTAACGATAGACGGGTTGATAGCCATACTATTTTTGGTTATGTATATTCCTAATTATTTATTTTCTTCATTGGACTTAGACTCCGCAGCGACTTTGGCTTCGGCAGCGGCAAGGCGCTCAGCTTGTTCCGATTTGAGCTTCATATGGGCTTCAAGTTCCTTGCGGGTCTCCTCCTCAAATTTCTTCACTTCGTCTAGATACTGGCTATTGCCATACTTTCTATAGAAGGTCGCAGCAAAGCCCAACGCGTCATTGAGTCGCTCTTCCTTTTTGGCAAAAGCGGAGTTTTCCGCATAGCCATAGCCCACTTCAACCAGCTTATAGGCCAGCTCTTCATTGTACTTGCTTTCAGGATAGTCCTTAGCAAAGTTTTGGAAATTAATAATACAGGCGCGATAAAAATCTCCGGGGAAAAGCCCGTCTTTCAACTTATAGTACATCTGAGCCTCACTGTAAGCCTTTTGTTCAAATCGGCCTTCGAGATCGGTCAGCATTTCCATAGCCCGCTCATAACTCGCTGATGCGGGGAATCTGGTCACAAACTGCTGGATCGCGGCCACCGCTTCCTGGCTGCTTTGCTGGTCCAAATTGTAATCTGGGGCATCAAGGTAAAGGGAATACGCATTCATAAACAATGCTTCCTCAGCCAATGGGCTTCTGTTGTAAGTCCGGTAAAAGGTACTGAAATAGCCTGCCGCCTCGATATATCTCTTGGTCTTGAAATGGCAATTGGCGTAGTTATATTCTGCCAATTCAGCCTTCTCGGATCCTTTGATGACCGGAAGAACTTTCTCGTAGAGGATAATCGCCTTACTGTATTCCCCTTCCTGATAGTACTTGTTGGCTCCGTTGTAGAGCTCTTCCCAGTTCGTGCTTTTTTCTAGCTTGGTAAAAGGCCCGCAGGACATGATCAGAAACAGAAGGGAGAGGAAAAGAAGGGATTTTGACTGCATACTCATTTTCAAGACCGCAAATATACGGGTAAATTGTTCGTATTCAAATGTCTGAATTGGCGGGGAAGTTACTTCTTGACTTGTAGTTTTTTGGTCACTACGTTTTTGTTGTCAATGAATAGTGTGTAGAAATAAACACCAGGCTGGAAATCCGTCACGTTGATCAGCAATGAGTTTCGCTCAGGGTCCAATTCGTATTCAGCTATCGGATTGCCGATAAAGCTGTTAATCGAAATCTTAGCCTTGGTGGCCGGGTTTACCAATTCGTAGTCTATCTGGGCTACCCTATTGCTCGGATTCGGGTATATTTCACCTAATTTGATGTCCTTATGGAGAAAGTCAGCACCTGCTCCGGACGCCACTTCATACCTAGCTTCAACGACAAAGTTTTCGCGGATATTTTCCGAGTTCACAAAAAACAAGTCAAAACTTCCACGTGTCTCCGCTATGCCCATTTCAAATTCCAAGTACAAGTCAGTGACTATTTCACCTGGAGCTAGCTTGATGGAAATTTTCGCCAGGTCTTTTTTGGGATCAAAGCATTGGTCATTCAGGCAAACCCTTACCTTCTGCGAGGACCCCACGCTTCCCCTGACATTTTTCAGAAAATAGGTCTTGGTCTGATTGGACTCGTTTTGGAGAATGACCGTTTTGCGCTGCGAGGAACCAATGTCACCGGAGAATTCTACCGCCTCACTCAACACGCGCACCTGTTGCGCACCAGCCAATATGGGCGCAAACAACAACAGCCATGTCAAAAATCGGAATAAGGACTTCATGTAAAACTTTTATCAATAGGGGCTGTAAATTGGTTTCCAAGAGATATAATATACGGACAAAATTACTTTTTTGATTCCCTATACAATAAAAATGCGGGTTAATTGTTGTTAACCTCCTCAAAAAACAAACGCCCTCAAAAATCGACTTTCCCTGAATCAGGGATTAACTTCTTTTTTGCCGGATTCAAAACCGGTTTTCCAAGTTTTTTCTGTATTTGTTCCTCCGTCGGCATCTCCAATCTCACATCCGGCTCATTGAATAAATTTTCTTGATCCGGGTCGATTTCTATCGGTTTTCTCCAAGCATCGATGCTGGTCCGGTCGGGTTTTTCTTCAATCCTCCATTGAAACCCTTCCAACCTGGAGATTTTTTCATCGATCTTCTGCACGGGGGTAAATTGCCCATCAGGCCTGATCCCAAAATTGGCCTTCCGAATCGCTCCTTCTTGAAAAGTCAATTTGATATTGGCACTCAAGATCCGGTTTATCCCCTGTGTCAGGGTGTCGGCCTCCAAGGCAAAATAGAGCGATTCTCCGTTCCCGTCTATGTCCAGCGTCTCGATTTGTCCTTCTTTGAAATATCCGGTCATCGTTCGCCCTTTCATTTGGTTGTGATTGAGCAGCGTGTCGGTCATGATTGCGAAGGCTTTGTCCTTCATGTAGACCCGATCCAACTCCTCGTTTGCGATGAAAAAAACCATCGAATCGGCCGAAATCTGGCTTTTTTGATTCCACATCACCGGATCTTGGAACAAGCGAATGGACGAATCGGAGTAGTTGTACACCAAAGAATCCGCGATCCCCGCCAAATCCGTTTTGGTCAGCTTGATGGAGTGAAAAGCCAAAAGGTATTTTGCGGTGTCCGCCTCGCTGTCATGCGAAATCAATGTATCCGCCGCCATAAACAGCGTGTCAGACTCGAAATACTTTCGCACCAAAGCATTGCCATGGACCAAACTGTACTTTCGGTCTTCCCAGTATTGGCCCCTCTCCCCGAACACCTCCACCTGCCTTTCCTTGTTTAGGACACGGACGTCCTCCTTGCCTTCATAATAGGCCTTTTCCTCATCATAAAATAGCTCTTCCGCTTTTACCCGACTCTCCTCAGTCTCCACGATTCCCTCAAAAAACCTGAATTGCTTCTGCTGGGTGTCGTAGAAGCTGCCTTTTTGCGCATCCAGTTTGTACCCTGCCTTCGAAATAATATTGGTCAGGCCTTTAGTCTCGGCTGTTTTGGGAATGGTAAGATAAATCAAGTCATTCGTCTTCATGGTGTAGTCCGGGTTGACCAGCACCACATCCTGGCGAAAAGTGATCCGCTCAATATTGACCTCGTAAATCCCACGTTCACTCGTCAGTACATTGGTCGAATCCACGACGCGTCCCTTGTTGAAATAGGTAGCGATATTCGACTCCCGATTGTAGTCCAGATAGTCGGTATAGAGCGTGGTTTCCTGATTGGTAAAAACGACGTTTCGCCTAAGCTTGGCGACTTTGGTGTTGCCGTCATACTCCGCGTAGGCACTGGTGGTGGTGATTGGATCCTCGATATCCTGGATTCTCACGTTTCCGAAAAGTCTCGCCCGGTTTTCTGCCCGATAAAAATGAGCCGAGTCACAAAAAATCAGAGAACTCTGGTGTTTCATCTCCACCTCTCCAAGCAGACGTTCCATCCCGCGAGTACCTTCCAGCGATGTCGAATTCAGGATCTCCAAGACTGAACTTTCCTGGCCAAAGCCCCTACCAATACCCGAAAGCAACAGCAAAAGGAGACAGGAAATGCGGAGAAAACGGATGTTCATATTTTGTAGAATGTGCGCAAAATTAGCAGAAAGCCGAGGAATGCTCAATCACTGAACGGCATTCGGTGAGACAAGGGTCTCGCCAAGCCGCCCAAACCTAAAACAATTCCCAGAGAAAAGTCTATTTTTGGTCAATGCTTGACGTTTTTCAATCCCATACCCAAAATCTCTTCGATCCAAATTCGACTTACCTTTTGGCCTGCAGTGGAGGGATGGACAGCATGTGCCTAGCCAATCTTTTGCTCAAGGCCGGGGTTTTATTTGAGATCGCCCATGTCAATTTCCAGCTCAGGGGAGCCGAAAGTGAAGGGGATCGGGAATTTGTCCAAAACTGGTCAGAAAGCAACCAAATTCCATTTCACCTAAACCTCGCAAGAACCGAAGCTCTTGCCAACGACAAGGGCATTTCAATCCAGATGGCTGCCCGGGAGATTCGATACCAATTTTTTGAGGAAGTAAGATCAGAACGAAACCTCGCAGGAATCCTACTGGCGCACCACCAAGACGATCAGATAGAAACCATCTTCCTCAACCTGCTGCGGGGAACCGGGATTGAGGGTATCTACGGAATGGCGGAGCAAAAAGGTTGGCTGATCCGACCTCTTCTTGGTTTTTCTAGAGCAGAAATCGAGGCCTTCATGATAGAAAATAGGCTGGAATGGAGAGAGGACCACACGAATTCTAAAGATGAATACAAACGAAACAACCTAAGAATCAACGGACTGCCCGTGATCTACGGCCTCGAACCAGACGCGAGAAAAAACCTCTTGACGAGCTTTAACAGACTCAAGGAAACAGGCAGGGCTTTTCAGGGCCTTTTTGAACTTTGGAAGGAAGAAGCGATCCGGCAAGAAGACAGCTTTCAAGCATTACCCTACACTGCCATCCGGGGACAAGCTGGTATATCCACCCTGCTCTATTTTTGGCTGCGACCTTTTGGCTTCAACTCCGACCAGGCACAGGCAATCGCCGACGCACTGCACCAACCCAAATCCGGTATCGTCTTCAAAAGCCGTGGACATCTGTTGTACTTTGATCGCAGCGAGCTCATTTTGGCGGAAGAGCCCCATCCATTTGTCCCTATCTCACTGGAAATCGGAGACTCCGGATTCAAGCTACCGGAAGCGGGGTATACGATAAGCTGCCTCCCCTATCCAACTGAATTGGATCGGAACCCGTCTCATGCGCAGCTGGATGCGAGTAGACTCAACTTCCCACTGGAAGTCCGAACTTGGCAAGAAGGGGATAGGTTTGTACCCTTGGGAATGAATGCAGCAAAAAAAGTCTCCGATTTTCTCATTGATATAAAAATGCCTCTAGCGAAAAAACAAAGCGTAAAAGTCTTAGTTTCAGGAGGGGAAATCGCTTGGGTCATTGGACTAAGAATCGCCGACTGGGTCAAGTGCACCCCGGCAACCCAGCGAATCCTTTACTTCAAAAAATGCTGATCCATGCTGAATCCATTTTCCAAAACCTACGACGAGGATCAACTTAGAACCTTCGACTTTATGCAGGGGATCAATTTTTTTGAGCGGCTCCGGCAAAACGAGCTGTCCCGATTCCTGCCCGCGATGCATCACCGCAAGTATGTCCGGGACGAAGTCGTCTTTTTTAGCAAAGATCCCGCGCAGGCGCTTTACCTGATCAAAAGCGGGAAGGTAAATCTGACGATAGACATCAAAGACAACTTTGAAACCATCATGGAAGTAAAGCAGGGCGAAGCTTTTGGTGAGAATTCGCTCTTGGAAAATGCCAAACGAACCTACACGGCGCTCATCGTGTCGGATGAAGCCGAACTGATCGTCATCCCCCACTTTGCCATACAGGAGATCTTCGAAAGCAACCCAAAGATCAAGGCCAAAATGATGACTTCCCTCGCTGAGTTTTTCAACTCCAACAACCAGCGACTTTTCAGATCCTACCGCGAATCGTTCGGGTTTTTCAGCCTGCGGCAGATGTTTGAATAGCCCTTGGGTCGACCTCCTATTTCGTCCATCAAAAATCCCGCTTACGCGCCAAACAATTCTCCGGTGAGCTTCGATTCCTAGTTGTTGTTTAATATCTTAGCGCCGCTTTTTAACGAAGTAATCAAAATAAAAACCGATAAAATCATGAGCAAAGTAACCGTAGTCGGTGCAGGCAACGTAGGTGCTACCTGTGCCGATGTGTTGGCGTATCGCGAAGTAGCCGAAGAAATCGTACTAATCGACATCAAGGAAGGTATTGCCGAAGGCAAGGCCCTCGATATCTGGCAAAAAGCCCCCATCAACCAGTACGACAGCCGCACTGTAGGCAGCACCAACGACTATAGCAAAACTGCGAATTCTGACGTGGTGGTGATCACTTCCGGCCTGCCCCGCAAGCCAGGGATGACCCGCGACGACCTCATTGAGACCAACGCCGGCATCGTGAAGTCTGTGACCGAAAACGTCGTAAAATATTCTCCAAACGCCATCATCATCGTCGTATCCAACCCGCTGGACGTGATGACCTACCAAGCGCACTTGACCTCTGGCTTGAACAGAAACAAAGTGATTGGTATGGCCGGAATCCTGGACACAGCCCGCTACAGAGCTTTCCTTGCCGAGGAACTGAATATTTCAGGCAAAGAGATCCAAGCTATCCTCATGGGCGGTCATGGTGACACCATGGTGCCACTTCCCCGCTACACCACCGTGGCAGGCATTCCCGTGACTGAGCTCGTAGAAAAAGATAAACTGGACGCAATCATCGAAAGAACCAAATTCGGTGGCGGTGAACTGGTGAAGCTGATGGGTACTTCAGCTTGGTATGCTCCAGGATCTGCTGCAGCGCAAATGGTAGAGGCCATCCTGAAAAACCAGAGAAGAGTATTCCCTGTCTGCATCAAGCTGGAAGGCGAGTATGGCATCGAGGACTGCTACCTCGGAGTGCCGGTAATCCTCGGCAAAAACGGTGTGGAAAAAGTTATCGTGCTTGACCTCAACGAAGAAGAAAAAGCCCTGCTGGAAACTTCCCGCGGACATGTGAAGGAGGTAATGAATGTACTGGACAAACTGTCCAAATAATCCTTCTCCTTAAACGTTTAGACCTAAGATTCTCCCTCCAAAGGCGGAGTTTCTTAGGTCTATTTTTTATATTAACCCGATCGAATCACCCCTCGTAGCTCAGTGAAAATCTGGAAAAGTCTTTTGGTTCTTCTTGCAGTTGTCCTATGCGCATGGGGAGGATACTGGGTATTTCAAAATTTTTTTTCCTCCAAAAACATCAACAGTCTGGAGCTGATCCGCACAGATGCAGTCTTCGTATTCGAGACCAAGCAGGCCGACCAGACATGGAACGAACTGGTCAATCAACCCGCCTGGAGCCTTCTTTCCCAGCTTCCCGCATTCTCGGAAACCGCAGAAAAGCTGCTCAACCTCGACAGCTTAGTTGGGGGCAATGGTGAAATCTCTCGCACCCTCAGCGGCAGGCAGGTCACGATCAGCTGTCACCCCAGCGGTGTGGATAGCTTCGAGCTACTCTTCACAGTCAATTTCGGGGCTAGCTCGCCTGAGACTTTACTCGGCGAAATCAAAAGCAGGACTCCAAAGTCCGTTCGGGTACAATCCAGAAAATACAGTGATTTGGAAATTGTCGAATTTTCAGGGATAGAAAACTCCAGAAATTGGTCGGCGACGATTCTGGGCAACGTTCTGCTAGCTTCTTCCTCGTCCTTTATTATAGAGGAAGCGATCCGCCTGTATATCAGTGAAGAAAAATTATCCATCGCGTCCAAACTCGGCGATCAACTGGATGAAAACTCCGGTTTGGGAAGGCTGATTCTCTCATCCCACGGCATTGCCAAACTAATTGGGGGAGTCAGCGCAAATCGCGAAAATCCGGTGGCTGCCGAGCTGGCCATCAATGAGGTCTATCTTTCGATGGCTCTATCCTTCGAGGAGGGACAGCTCAGTTTCGAAGGCCCGATGATCCAGAATGAGGAAATCAACTTCAGCCCCTCAGTTGGCGCGAACTTTCCCGAGTTCCAAAAGCTGATCTCCAACCGAACACAATCCCTCACTCAAATCAACATGAATGGGATATTCGAAGCGCAGCGGCTCCAGAACAGGGCATTTACCCCGAAGTCAACCGTAAGCGGAGAAATGCAGACCCGGCTCACGGACAGGGGTTTCTTGGACAATTTTTCCGGGGAGATGTATTTTCTCGAATTGGAAAACCTGGGGAACCAAATCCAAAACCAGGCTTTGCTGGCTAGAACGCTCGAACCCGCCCAGACTTTTGCCTTTCTGAAGGAGTTCCGAAGCGGAACCGACTCCGACCAGTCCGACTTTTATCGCGATTCGGAAATTCTGTTTTTCCCGGAGGATGAGTTTCCTGCCCACCTTTTTGGCGGAAAATTCACCGGCTTTCCCCAGACGCATATCAGTCTAAGTGGGCAAATCCTCATCCTAACCAACTCGGCGCAGGGAATGAAGACGATGCTGGATGACATTGCCATCGGCAACACTTGGTTCAAGGCACCCGAGTCGGCCATCGAGCCAAAATCGATCAATCCGGCTTCCGGGTACTCAAAAAACTATTACCTGCGAAAGATCTGGGAAAAATGGGAAGACAAAAGCAATTCAGCTTGGAGCCCCTTTTTGCAGAAATACGGCTCGATTTTTAAAGCCTTTCCCTATCTCAGCCTCAAAGTAAACCAAATAGGCGGCAAACCGGTAGCTACTTTGACCCTACCCTACGAAGGTGGTGAAAAGCCGACCGTTGTAGACCAAACTGGGCTGAGCCTGAGCCCTTCCTCCACAGTCACGCTGCCCGAAAGAATCACCTACGGCCCGAAGTCAGTACTTAATTTCAACGACAATACTGAGGACATTGTGGTTCAGGATGCCCAGGACAATCTCTACCTGATCAGTTCAGGAGGCGAAGTAGTGTACACGCAGCAGCTCTCTGGCCCTATCGTCTCCGATGCCTTTCAAATCGACTTTCTCAAAAACGGGAAACTCCAGCTACTCGTCGCCACCGCTGACCGTCTATACGGAATCGATCGCCTGGGAAATCCTCTGCCGGGCTTTCCAGTGGAAATAAGAAATGAGAAAATCACCCACCTTAGCCTGGCTGACTATGACAATACGCGGGACTACCGCTACTTCCTAGCTACCCACTCCGGCAACCTTTGGCTCCTCGACCGCAACGGCGAAGCTCTGGAAGGCTGGAATCCATTGAAGCTGGGAGAAAAATCCATCCTAGCCCCAAGCCATGTTCGGGTACCGGGAAGGGGCGATTACATGGTTGCGCAGTCTGAAAATGGAAAGATCCATCTCTTCAACCGCCGTGGGGAAAAGCAATCCGGATCTCCACTGACACTTGGGGGCGACTTCGTCACGCCTATCCAAATTACCCCAGGCACTGGGGGCAACTCTCTGAAAATATCCGCAATCTCAGCAACCGGGGAAGTGATTCAGGCTAGTTTTGGCGGTGAGATTACCTACCGAAACCAACTGGTCAAGCCTGATCGCGATACACAATTTCAGATCCTAGCCGATCAGGGAAGAAATTCCCAGGTCATACTGTCCCGCCAATATTCAAAGACCCTGGTGCTGGATGAACGGGAAAGGGAATTGTTCACGCTGCCCTTAGCGGGTAAAAACCTGCGGTTCGGATATTTTGATTTTGGATCGAAAAGACAAATACTGGCAGTATCAGATCCCGAGCAGGGCTTTGGCTACCTCTATGATCTCAAAGGAAATATGCTTACCACGACTCCACTCGAGAGTGAAGGCACCATCCAAATCACCCATCAACCGACCAAGAGCCAGTACCTGATCCGAACAATCACCGGCAAGAACATCCTGGAATACAGAATGCCTGACTGAGGCTCCAAAGTTGATCAGCCACTCCTCATTGAGTAAATTGCCGACCTCGTGCCAACCCCATCCCAATGAACAAACCGCTTTTTCTTCTTTTCTTTTCCCTTTTTGCGTTTTCCCAATCGGCTTTTTCACAGCTCATCACCGATGATCAAAAACTCTTGCAACTGGAGGAAGGAGTCGATCTGAGCTCCCCATACCACACGACACTCTCCTTTTTCTACAATCTCGAGCGAACCAATTTCTCCCCAGATCTAGCGGCAAAGACCCTGGACACAAGAAATATAGACCAAGACCCAAAAGATCTGGCGATCAAACTCCAGCAGATCTTTGAAGGAAAAGGGGTCATCGTCCGTACCAGTGAAATCCCAAATGACCCTGACTACGCCGATTCATCAGCAGGCGGCGAACACAAATTCTATTTTGACCGAAATGCGATGCCGGGAATCTTTTTGGTCAAAAGAGGAAAACAATGGAAGTTCTCTCCCTTTACGGTGGCACAGATTGAAGAAATCCATCGAGAGACCTACCCCTTTGGCACGGACAAGCTGCTGAACATCCTACCTAAAATCGGCACATCCGAATACCTCGGCCTACAGCTCTGGCAATTGGTCGGCCTGGGCATCCTGATCTTTTTGACCTTTTTGGCCCATTTGGTATTTACCTTTTTGGTAGATCGCGTCCTGATCTACCTGACCAAGCGACTCGGCTACGGCTATATCGGGGAAAACTACCTGCTTCCTATCGCCAAAATCACAAGCTTCTACCTGATCGTGGTGGTGCTCTCCCTGCTGATGCGCGTCTTGCAGCTGCCAGCGGAGATATGGTCATGGGTGGTGATGGTATTCAATACGTTGAAGCCGTTTCTGATCACGGTGATTTTCTACAAAATCGTCGATATCATCGCCGCCTATTTCAGTCGACTCGCCTCCAGAACTGAATCAAGCCTGGACGATCAGCTGGTACCTTTGATCAGAAAGACCCTCAAGGCCTTGGTCATTCTTATTGGTACGCTGTTTATCCTCAGGGACGGGTTGAACTTCGACATTATTCCATTCTTGACTGGCCTATCGATTGGTGGAGTAGCCATCGCATTGGCTGCACAAGACACGATCAAAAACTTCTTTGGCTCCATCATGATCTTCATCGACAAGCCTTTTCAGGTCGGCGATTGGGTGACCTCGGGAGATATTGACGGCACCGTGGAAGAGGTCGGTTTTCGATCCACCAGAATTCGCACTTTCCGCAACTCGGTGATGTATGTCCCGAATGGGAAAATTGCCGACTCCGTTGTCGACAACCATGGACTACGAAAATACCGGAGATTTTATACCACGCTAACAATCACCTACGACACGCCCCCTGAGCTCATCGAAGAGTTTGTAAAAGGACTGAGGGAAATTGTCTTGGCACATCCGGATACCAGAAAAGACTATTTCAACATCTATTTCAACAACCTTTCGGCCTACAGCCAAGACGTCATGTTCTATGTGTTTTTCGAAGTCCCCGGCTGGCCCGAGGAGTTGAACGCCCGACACGAGCTGCTCATCCAGATCGTCAAGCTAGCCAATACTCTCGGCGTTCGCTTTGCATTTCCGACCCAGACACTTCATATGGAGACATTCCCGGAGAAAAAAGGCTTGGTTCCCGAGTATCCCGGGCAGGCTTCCTATCAGGAAAACCTGAGAAAATTTCTCGACACGGAGCTGAAGAAAAAGCCAGATTAAGGTAAAACTGTGAAATAGCTGCGGCTGACGCGCGACTTCCCATCGTCATCGCTTGACCTCACCCAAAAGACAAACAATCCTTCCAAGTCAGGTGCCTCGATATCAGGAAGTCTTCCCGCATTGCCTTCCCAAAAGAGCACTGTCCTCCAATCCGGGTATTTTCCATTTTGGTTCGGCTTGGAAAACTGCCCCCTATCCATGAGTATCTTGGGCTGCAAACCGTAGTAGTCAAAAAACCGGGCACTCGGCGCGAGAGGAAAAAGTCCAAAGTTGTTTTCGTAGCTGCTCCAGCTCAACACGCCAGAATAAATACGCTGGTTCAGGTAAAATTCCCGATTGAGCACCTCGAGCCGCTTCATGAACTTGGGATTGAAGGAAGCCAAAAGGTCGGAATCAAACACAGGCATAGCATCCACCAAGATCAGTGGGTTGGTATCAAACATCCCCTTGACCGCTTCATTGGTCAGGCGAAACTCCTTCCTTCTATCGTGGGTACGCACCATCACGCTGGGAACGTATTCTCGAAGGACAGTCTCCACGTCGTCAAACCGCGTGTAATCATCCAGATTGTAAGTGTGATCAGCCACAAAACCGACGACTACCTCCATGGAGTCCTGCAAGTATTCCTCTACATAGTAGCTCTCCACACGCGACGCCCTTAGCAGCAACTCCAACCTAGGCAAGTCCTTTTCTCCAAGAAATAAGTCAGGAAAATCAAAACTCGGCCTAAAGCGAGTTTGGATCAGTGGTGGGACGACTTCTATTCCCGGCATTTCTGCTCCATCTTCCAGCTGAATGACCATACGGTCCCAGTGTTTCAGGCCTCCGATATCCACCAGCACCCTTCCATCGGTATTGGGAATATCAGTAAAAAGCGCACTGCGCGTTCCATGAACTGACAGAAAGTAGGTAGCATCAAGTTTGGGATTGGGCACATTCACTTCTACGACGTGCCCAAAAAGCTCAGGAACAAGGTCTTTTTCGAGAAGGAATTCATATGCTTGTGCAGAAGCGATTGGCTCTTGTTCGGAGGGCAAAAAGGGATTGGCAATGGACATCCCCATCACCTGCCTCTTGCCAAGGTCCTCGGCAAGAGGCAACGATATACTCTGGGACTTCGCAAAAGCTTTTTCAGAGGTAGGTAAGACCACCTCCGCCACTGACCCCTCGGGTTTTCCCGCCGGAGGAATCGTGGGATTAACAATTGTCACAAACTGCTGGGCAATACCGAGGTCCTGGTCAAGATAGGGGCTGATTCGAGTATAAACCCTTAGCAGATAGTGATCAGAGGGAATATCGGATTTTATCTGGAAATAGTTGAACGCCTTTCCGTGCAGCAAGGGCAATTTCACATAGGCCATGGACTTGGAGTCTCTGTTGACCAATTCTGCATACAATACTTGGGAGCTCGTCGGAGCGTCTCCCAATACTACAGCCGCGTCTATCCAGATTTTTTCCCCGGTGAAATAAAGGGTCTTGGGGATGGAGAACGATACCGATTCTTTTTCCCGCTGCTCCTGTCTCCCAAAAACATGGTCAACGGAAATCAGACCAAGACATAGCACTAAGAAAACCTTGACTGCATTCATGCTTTTCAATTTTTTAAATCCTTTGGTTGGCTTATTCATCTTCCCAAAATTCAGGCTTTACTTTGCTTGCATACAATGTGCAATCGGCACAGCGCGTTTCTATAGGATTATAGCCGATAATGTAGGTGGCTAATATGGGACCGTCCCCAAGGAAGGGTCGGGCTGGAAGATGGCTACCACTTCCAAACAAAAAGTGGTATTCGAAACTTCCGATGAGCAAAGGCACGTCATCGACATAGCAACCTGAAAAAACTTTATTGCTGTAATTCCAGGGAGAGACATCGGCTCGATTGATGTAGATTCTCCGCTGTCGCACCTTTCCAATATTCACTTGCCCTACGGCAAGGTTACTTGTCTCGAGTCCATGGATATTCCCGGAAATCACAGCCGGCAATGGACTGAAGATCGAGCCAATCTCCTCCGTATTTTTCTTCAATATCTCCCAAAACTTGACCGCGTCGGAGGGGATGGCCATCTGATTGATCAAAATACTGTAACGCGCTTGCAGCCTCTCATCTCCAGTAGGAATTTCGGTGATCGTCTGTCTAAACACCACCTGTTCCTGAAACCTAGAACTGGTCTCGAGCAAAATGCCAGGATTAGGTTCAGTCCTGAAACAGGTATAAATATCCTCAGCGGGAGTCCTATCCCTCACCTCCCTCAGTGTTTGGTCATAGATAAAGGGAGCCAGCGTATAGGGCCGGAAAATCCAGTCTTCCTGGAAAGTCCAAAGGAAATCATCTGCTTGCTCATTGCCTTGAGTATTGACGAAGATCTCTACTCCCTCCTCGTCTTTCACAAATCCTGCATCAAAGATTTCCGGAGTTTCAATGGGAATAATCTCATCCGATTGGTATTGTTCTCCATTTTGGAGCTGGATGGACAGTCTGTAGCTCAGGTCGAATGACAGTGTCTCTTCAAACAAATATATCCCGTCTCCTTTTTCCTCCAGATAGTATCTAGTCCCAGCGGAAGACTCGAGGTATGCCGTCGCGTTAAGTTCCGGGGAATAGGCGTTCAAAGAATCCAGATCAGTCATTCGGCTTAGCCTCAGCTCACTTTTTTTTCCATCCGCATCGAGATAGCCCTCTACCACCAAAATGGCAACGGACTTGCCTTGAGGCTCTGGATCAAACGGAGTCCTACACGAAAAAAGAAAAAGCAAAATCCCTCCAACGCCACATATCCGACCCAAATAGCCCATTGCGACGCTAGAAATATTTATTAAGGCTCGATTGGGAAAGGCTCCCAAAAGTTTCTCCACCACGCTCTTCATCTCAGTCATCTTCCCAAAAATCAGGCGTTATCGGCGAAGCATAGAGCGTACAATCCGCACATCGACGGGATGTGGGAAAATATCCCAGAATCACCGTTCCTCCCGGTGGAATGTAGGGTCTGGCCGGAAGCACAGCACCGCTTACAAAAATAGGATCATAAAATCTCGCCAAAACGGAGTCAGCTTCGATGATGCAGTCGTTGAATTCAGGATCCAGATAATTCCAAGGAGCTACATCGACCAAGTTGATATACAACCTTTTTTGCCTTACTACACCCATGCTCACCTGCCCAACGACAGGTATACCGCCATCGTCGAGCGACTTGATATTTCCTGCGATGAGGGAGGGGAGGGGGCTGAAGATCGAGCCGATGTCCTCGGTATTCTTTTTCAAAATTTCCCAAAACTTCACCGCTTCCTCTTCTATTGCTTTCTGGGAGACTAGAATGCTGTACCGCTCCATTATCCGCTCGTCCCCTCTTGGTATCTCGGTGATGGTCTGCCGGAAGACAACCTGTTCCTCAAATCTCGAACTGGTCTCCAGCAGGATGTCTGAGCTCACCTCACTTTTGAAACAAAGGGCAATCTGCTCTGCTTCAGTCCGATCTCTCACGTCGCCGATGGATGCATCATAGATGTAGGGTACGCGGATTCGGGGCCTATAGATCCAGGTCTCATCATAGGTCCAAAGAAAATCATCGGCATTTTCGTCGCCTTGGGTGGTGACGAAAACCTCAACCCCCTCTTCGTCCTGGAGATATCCAGCGTCGATGATGTCTGGCGTGAGAATAGGCTTCATCGCGTCAGACTGATAGCGTTCACCACTGCGAAGGAGGATTTCAAGAGTGTAGGTTTGACCCTCCGGGATATCGGCCTCGAACACATAGGTACCAGGTTCACTTTCTTGGAGTCCATAGCTCTCCCCTGAAGCCGACGTGAGCGTAAGGGAGGCTCCGGACTCCACTACAAATGGCGTCTCTACATTCAGAGGAGCCGATCGGCTCATTTTGATTTCGCTCCGCTTGCCATCTGAGTCCAGATATCCCTCCACTACCAGAAAGCTAGTCTGCTCTGAAGAAACTTCCGGATCAAAGGGGGTCCTGCAAGCCTGAAGCGTTGCGTAAAGCAAAAGAAAACTCCAAATCGCTTTTCTCATCAGAATCTGAAATTATAGCTGACAAAGGGGATAGGCTCGGCAAAAATGGAAAGTTGGTAGCCGTTCAGTTTGCCTTCTTCCGGGATGTAGTACACCGAATAGGCATTGTCCCTCCCCAGGATATTATAGACGCCAAAGGACCATGAGCCGTGGGCGACCTTGTTCACCTTGTGATTGCCCTCCAGATTGACGGAAAGATCCAACCTGAAATAATCCGGGATTCGGAAGGAATTCCGATCTGCAAAATATACCCGCTCCGATCCACCGTATTCAAACTTGGCGACCGGCAAAGTCACGGGCCTTCCTGTGCTGTATTTTCCTGCCAAGGTGGTGTTGACCCGACGGCTTAGCTCGTAGTTCAGTACAAGGTTTGCGGTATGGGGCTGGTCAAAATTACTCGGATACCATTCTGATCGGTTGACCTGCTCTTTCCTCTCAGTCGGGTCAGTGAGCATCAAGGATCTACTGTAGGTATAGGCAAACGATCCGTTGAGCTTCCCGGTGACTTTTTTCAAGTAGAGCTCCACGCCATAGGCCTTGCCCTTGGTGACCAAGACGTCCTGCTCGATCCGGTCGTTCAGCACAAGGGTTGCCCCTGATCGGTAGTCCAGCAGATTGTTCATCGTTCGATAATAGAGTTCCGCGGAAAACTCAATGGCGTTGTTTTCCAAATTCCGAAAGTAACCCAACGCGTATTGGATCCCTGTCTGCGGCTGGATGAAGGTATCGCTCAGCTTCCAGGTATCTGTGGGCGTGATGACAGAGGAATTGCTCAGGAGATGGATGCTTTGACGCATGGTGTTTACTCCAGCTTTGATCGAAGACCAGTTGTTCAGCGCATAGCGACCCGATAGGCGCATTTCCGGCCCTAGATAGGATTTGACCAGTTCTCCATCTCCATAGTTGGTTTCCCCGATGATATTTTCCGGCAGGAAAGGTTCTCCGGGCGCATATTCTGGAAGGGTCTGCGGCCCAAAATACCCAAACCAGTTCAGTCTAATCCCCCCACTAAGCGTCAGCTTTTCGTTGACTTCAAACTCATCGCCCAGAAACAGGGAAGCTTCCAGCCCCTTTTCCCTTGGGACCTCGTCGGGAATGACGATACTTTCCGCCCCCAAAGGGTCGATTTTCCCAGGGTTCAAATCATAGTGAATCCCATGGAAACCATAGGTAAAAATGTGGCGGTCTCCCTTTTCATGACGAAACAGTGCCTTGAGAAATGTCTGTGTGATATCAAAGCCATAGAGATAGGAATTTAGGGGATTGTCTTCCCCTTGAACCTCAAAATCATATTTGTCCTGACCTGCCGAAAAATCCGCCTCCAAGTCATCATTGAAATAATGAGTCCAAGTAAGGGCATAATTAAGATTGGAGTAGCTGTACACCGTGTCCGGGTCAAACTGGAACTTGTCCTTGCTGAAGTAGCCCGAAGCGCGGATTTTGTCCTTTTCGCCCAGCTGGTGCTGAATGCTGGCATTGAAGTCACCAAACTGTGCCCGCGACGCTCCCAGATCTGCCCTTTCCTCCAGGTAATCCAGTAGCCAATCCGAATAGGTCAATCGGGTTCCCACGACAAAGGTGGTGTTTTTCCCAATCGGCCCGTCCAGACTAAGCCTGCTCGTCATGGGCCCGATCCCGCCTGAGCCGCCGATCTTGTCTTGTCTTCCGGCCTTGGGCGTGACCTGCAGGACGGATGACAGACGGCCTCCATAGCTGACCGGAATCCCCGCCTTGTAAAGTTCCACGCCTTGAACCATGTCGGAATTCACGGCCGAGAAAAACCCGAATAGGTGGGAAGGATTGTAGAGTGTGTTTTGGTCCAGCAAAATGAGGTTCTGGTCTGCTGCGCCGCCGCGTACGTTGAAGCCCACGCTGGCTTCACCCGCTGTGTTGACACCCGGCATCGTGAGGATACCCCGAATGATGTCCACCTCGCCCATGACTGCTGGCAACTTCCGGAGCTGCTGCACCGATAGGGACTGGACTCCCATCTCCGGCCTGCTCACGTTGGTCAGCGCTCCAGATCGGACTATGACTTCGCTCAGGGAAAAAATCCCCTCTCCTATCGTGATATCCAGGGCAGCGTCACCCTGTATATTGAGGAGCCGTTGCTCGGTGTATCCCCCAATGTTTTGGATGAGCAGGGTTTGGTCTCCTTTCGGAAGCGTGATCTCATAGCGTCCTTCCCGGTTGGTGAGCGTCTGCCTTTGGCTTTCTCTTTCGTAGACAATGGCACCTTCTATTGGCTTTTGGTTTTCTAGGCTGGTGATCACGCCGGATAGCGTGGCCTCGGTACCCGGGCCGGGGGTTCCTAGGGTATATCTCCTGTTGCGGACAAACTCATCCTGAACCAAAGAGGAACTGCTGGCGGTGTTTTGTAGGAAATAGTCGGGCGCAAACTTGACGACCAACTTCTCGCCCTTGCTGATAAACACTTCCTTTTGATTGGAAATGGAGAATTTGAGATCGGTCTTGTCAAAGATCACCGTCAGCACATCCTCCAGCTTATCCTCCTTGGCCTGGAGGTTGACCGTCAGATCTTTCACGTCCAGCTCCTTGAGATAAAATCGATAGGAGGTCTCGCCCTCCACCAACTCTACAAATCTCAAAAAGCTGATTCCCGGGAAAAATCCCGTGATGCGATCTGCCTGCTGGGAGAACGCGACCTGGGCAAAAAGCATAAAAAAGAGAGTCGGAAAAAACCGTAAATGTTTTCTCATCCTATTTTGGGTTCACTGTATGTACTACTTGGAGTTTACTGCAATGATGTATCGCAGATAGCTCTCGGGGTTACGCTTGAAATTTAGTCCATTGGCCTTCAGTTCCTTTCGGACTTCTTTTTTCTCCAGCCCCACTACCTTCAACACACTGGACTCTTTTCCCACCGGAAAAAACTCCCCGTCTTTCCAAAGAAAATAATCCGCCTTCTCGACATACACCTCGTCAAACTTGGAAAACTCACGTAGGGCTTTGGTGGTTTTATACCGCTTTGCCAATGCAACAAACTCCCCGGTGCCCAAGATCTCGTAGATCCCATTTCCGGCGCGCAAATGGCTTTCATTTCCTGAAAAGTACTTGAAGCGGCTGCCGTTGGCCAATTGAAAAGCATCGATCTTCTCTGGCTTGATGAGGATTTTCTGGTTGAATACGGGATGGAAAGTGATGACCTGATCCCTATACTCATCGTACAAAAGCGGCACCTCTGGGTAGGTGATCCCGTTGATCGTCAAACTTCCCTCTTCAAATTGCCTGGAAAAAAAGTAGGGATTTCCCTCGATCAGACGGGAGGGTTCCTGGTATTGCCCGCCTGTGATCAGCTCCTGAAAGTAAGGCAGCTGCTCTTTGTATTCGGGCAAAAACGCCAGATTGCTTCCGACTACCTGGGCAAACAGTCCTTTCCCAACAAAAAAGGAAAGCAGGAAAAAGAAAAACATTATTTTTCGCATGACTTAAATTACGATTGAAAATCCTAACCCGATGGATTTGGACGGAATATGTATAAACGGCAAAATTCCAGTTTAAGAGGAATGAAAAATCAAACCTGAGACCCATGACTACCCGAAGAAACCTACTGAAAACCCTTGCTCTCACTCCGATAGCACTGTCCGCTGTACCGGCATTGGCACAGGCAGAAGAAAAAAAGGAAAGCACCTTCAAGTTTTCACTGAACACGAGTACGATCCGCGGACAAAAACTCTCCCTTCCTCAGATTATTGAGCTTGCGGCCAAGGCAGGCTACGATGGGTTTGAGCCTTGGATGATGGAAATCCAAGCCTATGTGGAAGGGGGCAAGACCCTGGCTTCACTGAAAAAGATGGCTTCGGATGCCGGCTTGGAGTTTTTCGATTGCATAGGATTTCCCACTTGGATGGCTCAGGACGAGGCGAAAAGCAAGGCCGGTTTTGCACAAATGGAAAAAGAGATGGGAATTCTCGCTGAGCTGGGCTGTCCCCGGGTAGCTGCTCCTGCCATCGGCTCGGAGGCTCCCCTCGATCTGCTAAAGACCGGCGAGAAATACAAACAGCTGTTGGATTTGGGCCGAAAGACTGGCGTGATGCCCCAGCTGGAGTTTTGGGGAGCTTTTCCATCCTTCTATCACTTGGGTCAGGCCATGGCTGTAGCGGCCGCTGCCGACGACAAGGACGCAAAGATTCTGGCGGACATTTACCACCTATTCCGTGGCGGATCGGGCTTCGAAGGCATGAAAATGCTGGATGGGCATGCGATCGATATCTTCCACATGAACGACTTTCCTGCCAGTATTCCCCGCACCGAACAGCAGGACAAGGACCGGGTGATGCCCGGCGACGGAGCCGCTCCCATGCAGGAAATCGCCAACACACTCAAGTCCAAAGGAGGACAGATTATCCTTTCCCTGGAACTCTTCAACCCGACCTACTACGCGATGGATGCAGAAGTGGTGGTAAAGGAGGGGATTGGGAAGATGAGGAGGTTTTTCGGGTGATAACAACATAGCCCACGATTTAAATCGTGGGCTATGTTTAGGTGCGTTGTCTCAGGGCAATGGCTTTAGCCATTTTACCTATTGTGTTATAGATTAGGAAGTCGTGGCGTAAGAGGGCTGGGGAAAATAGGGAGACTTTTTAGATAGAATATAATAGTTCGGCATTTAAGCCCCGAACTATTTCACCCAAACAAATCCGAACTCAAATATCGATCGCCCCGGTCACAGGTGATGCAGACGATCACCCCTTCCTCCAATTCTTTGGAAAGCTCGATCGCAGCGTGAAGCGCTCCCCCGCTGCTCATTCCTGCCAAAATCCCTTCTTCCTTAGCCATGCGACGGGTCATCTCGGTCGCCTGATCTTGGCTCACGTCGATCACTCGATCTACCCTAGATGAATCAAAGATTTCAGGCAAAAATTCGGGCGACCAGCGGCGGATACCCGGAATGCTGGATCCGTCCGTGGGCTGGGTACCCACGATCTGAACCTCCGGATTGACCTGCTTCAGAAACCGGGATACTCCCATGATCGTACCAGTAGTCCCCATCGCGGAGACAAAGTGAGTAATACTACCCCCGGTGTCTTTCCAGATCTCCGGGCCGGTGGTATAGTAGTGTGCCAAGTAGTTGTCCGCATTGGCAAACTGGTTCAGCATATAATAGCCCTGCTCATCCCGCATTTGGTCCGCCACAACCCTGGAATATTCTATTGTCTGGGCTGCGGGCGTAAGGATCACTTTGGCACCATAGGCCTCCATAGAAAGTACCCGCTCCTTGGTAGAGTTGTCCGGCATGATCAGCGTCATGTCCAGGCCGAGGACTTTGGCTACCATGGCCAAGGCAATGCCAGTGTTGCCGGAGGTCGCCTCTACCAATTTATCCCCAGGCTTGATATCCCCTCTATCCAAAGCAGAGCGGATCATATTATAGGCTGCCCTATCCTTGACACTTCCACCGGGGTTTTGTCCCTCCATCTTGCAAAGGATTTTCACCTTGGGGTTTTGCGGGATATGCTCAAGCTCTACGAGCGGCGTATTGCCTATCAGTTCAAAGAGTTTCATAATTCTGTCGGTAAAGTGATGCTCCGATGGCACAATGCAGCGAAAGGGAATCGAACCCAATCAATAGGACGAAAATCTACTCGCCCAGTTCTTCGAAGTCATTTTTGAAAATATAGAGATCAGTAGCTGTTCCTGCCTCGTGGTGCATTTGCGTTTGGTAGTACACTTTGGAGCCGGGAGCTACGGATTTGGTCAGCCACACATTCCCGCCGATCACGCTGTTTTTTCCGATGACAGTTCTCCCTCCGAGGATGGTCGCGCCGGAGTAGATCACCACATGGTCTTCTATGGTAGGATGGCGCTTGACATCTGCGTCCGCTTTGTCCACACTCAAGGCGCCAAGGGTCACTCCTTGGTAGATTTTCACATGATCTCCGATGATGGTAGTCTCTCCGATTACCACGCCGGTGCCGTGGTCTATGCAAAAGTATTGGCCGATCGTGGCTCCTGGATGGATGTCTACCCCAGTCTTGCTATGGGCATACTCAGTGATCATCCTCGGAACGAGCGTAACCCCCAAGCGATGCAGGAGATTCGCGATTCTATAGGCCGAGATGGCATAAAATCCCGGATAGCTTCTAAGGATCTCCGCTCTCGACTTAGCCGCGGGATCGCCTGCAAACATTGCCTCCACATCTTGATTGATCCAATCGAAGACGGTTTCCAATCTTTTGAAAAAAGACTGGGCGAGTTGTTCTCCGTCTCCTGAATGCAAGTGTAGATTTCGGGAGAGGATATGGGTGAGGCTAGCCTGGAGCTCTTCCAAATTTGACCTGACCGCATCTTCCTCCCGGATATTATGCGCTGAAAACTCGGGAAACATCAAGCCCAGCAAGTCTTCAAAAAACTGGTGAATGGTCTTAGGAGTGGGGAAATCAGACGAGTTTTGGTGAGCCTGATGTATTTTTTTGATCAAAGAGTCCATTCTGCAGAATTTGATGTGGTCACATGACAAAACCGACACGGATCACATAAGGTTCGGCGTAGTAGGAATTATGATTGTCATGCAGGACATTGTACAAGAAGGTGAAGTTGGCTCCACCCCGATTTCCAAAAGGGGCAAAGTATCCAGCTCCGAGAAATAGCGCATTTGACCAAGTCCGACGGTAATCCTCCACAAAATAGTCGTAGGCTTCCCAGTTGATCGACTCGTATTCCATCTGGGCGAAAATGTTTGGCAGAATATTGTACCTCCCAAATACGCGGCCACCGTAGGAGGTTCCTTCGGCCCCATAGAATCTATTGTCATCGTAGTATTGAAAAGTAGCTCCTACTCCTCCAGATAGCTTGGGCGTGATCATCACTCCGACCAAGGGCGACACATCGATTAGGGTCACCGTCCCAAACTGAAGCCCTAGATTGCCACCAAAATAAAGCCGGTCCTTGAAGGGGATGGAATCGGAATAGATTTCTCGTTGGGCGGATGCCTGGTGAGAAAGCAAAAAAGCCCCAAACAGGGCGAATGCGAGTAGACTACTTCTCAACAATGACATAGAGATCTTCAGTTGGCTTCTTCATCAAGTATCTCTCACGGGCGAATTTCTCCAGTAGTTGTGGATTACTCATCAATTCTTCCCGTTCGGTCTTGATTTTTTCCTTTTTCTCCAGATAAAACTCTTTCTGGTCTTCCAACTGGTTTAGCTTTAAGCTCAGGCGGAAATGGTTGATCACATTATTGGAGTCGATAAAGAGCATCCAGAACATAAAAAACAGAATGGCCAGAAAGTAAAAATTACTGCTGTACTTCAGAAACTTCTTCATCTCGTATCGTATTGCATGCTCAAGGTACAAAAATGGTGCAAAAAAAAAGACAGCCCGCCAGAGACGGGCTGTCCATTTAAAAGAAAGATTCCGAATTATTTCAATCTGCCCTTGAACACCGCAGACTCGCCTAACTGCTCTTCGATTCTGAGCAACTGGTTGTACTTCGCCATACGATCAGATCTAGATGCAGAACCGGTCTTGATCTGTCCACAGTTGGTTGCAACTGCAAGGTCCGCGATGGTGGAGTCTTCAGTTTCACCGGATCTATGGGACATTACGGCAGTGAATCCAGCCTTATGGGCCAAGTTTACCGCGTTCAAGGTTTCGGTCAAGGTTCCGATTTGGTTTACTTTGACTAAAATGGAGTTAGCGGATTTCTCTTCGATTCCACGCTTCAGGAATTTCACATTGGTCACGAAAAGATCGTCTCCCACCAGCTGAACTTTATCACCGATCTTGGCGGTCAACATCGCCCAACCAGCCCAATCTTCCTCAGCACAACCGTCTTCGATAGAATCGATAGGGTACTTTTCAGTCAATTCGGCCAAGTATGCCACTTGCTCTTCGCGGGATCTTACCTTGCCGGTAGGACCTTCGAACTTGGAATAGTCGTAGTTACCGTCTTTGTAGAATTCAGAAGATGCACAGTCCAAAGCGATGGTCACGTCGTCACCTGCTTTGTAGCCAGCCTTGGATATTGCATCGAGGATACAAGCCAAAGCTTCCTCAGTTCCTCCAGAGAAGTTAGGAGCGAAACCGCCTTCGTCACCTACTGCAGTACTCAGGTTTTTGTCATGAAGGATTTTCTTCAGGTTGTGGAAGATCTCAGCCCCCATTCTGATCGCCTCAGAGAAGCTAGGAGCCCCTACTGGACGTACCATAAACTCTTGGAAAGCGATAGGCGCATCAGAGTGGGAACCACCGTTGATGATGTTCAGCATGGGAACTGGAAGTGTATTGGCATTCACTCCACCGATGTAGCGGTAAAGCGGCTGGCCTGCTTCCATGGCAGCAGCTTTGGCTACAGCCAAAGAAACCCCAAGGATTGCGTTAGCTCCAAGCTTGCTTTTGGTAGACGTACCATCCAGGTCGATCATGATCTGATCAATGGTGTTTTGCTCAAAAACATCCATTCCCACCAATTCTGGAGCGATGATGTCATTCACATTAGAAACGGCTTTCAGAACGCCTTTTCCCAAATATTTGCTTTTGTCTCCATCACGGAGTTCGACTGCTTCATTGACACCGGTAGAAGCTCCACTCGGAACAGCTGCACGGCCAAAGGCACCGTTTTCGGTGACTACATCTACTTCTACGGTTGGGTTACCTCGGGAATCAAGGATTTGTCTTGCATGAATTGATTGAATCAACGTCATAGTTTTAAAAGGTTTATGAAAATTAGTTTTTGTCTATCAGCGCGATGAACTCGTCAAAAAGGTAGCGGGAGTCGTGGGGACCTGGGGAGGATTCCGGGTGGTACTGCACGGCAAAGGCCGGTCTGTCTTTGAGCCTGATTCCAGCTACGGTGTTGTCATTCAGATGCACGTGGGTAATTTCCACGTTGGGGTGGTTCTCGGTATCTTCTCTCACTACATTGAAGCCGTGGTTTTGGGAGGTGATTTCACTCTTGCCTGTGAGGAGGTTTTTGATCGGGTGGTTCAATCCTCTGTGGCCATGGTGCATCTTGTAGGTTTTGATCCCTACCGCTTCAGCCAGTAGCTGATGGCCCAGGCAGATCCCAAACACCGGCTTACCGGTCTCAAGGATATCCTTCACTGTATCTACCGCATATTCCATTACAGCGGGATCACCGGGTCCGTTGGAAAGGAAATAGGCATCAGGCCCCCAAGCTTGGATCTCAGCCAGCTTGGTCTTTGCGGGGTAAACTTTGCAATAAGCGCCACGAGAAACCAGGTTGCGCAAAATATTTTTCTTGATCCCGAAGTCCAGGCAGGCTACCTTGATATCAGATTTTTCATCGCCTACGAAATATGGCTCCTGAGTACAAACTGTCGAGGATAGCTCCAGCCCATTCATATCGGGCACCTTGTCCAACTCTGCCTTTAGCCCTTCCAAGTTATCTTCAAACTCAGAGCTGATAATCGCGTTCATAGCGCCCTTTGACCTGAGGTGTCTTACAAGCATGCGCGTATCGATATCGGCAATACCGGTAATCCCGTAATTCACCAAGTAATCCTGCAAGGTGCCAGAGGCATCATGTCTTGAGTGCACGTCGGAGAATGAATTGACGACGATTCCCGCTACACAGGGATGGTCCGACTCAATCTCTTCGGCATGTACTCCGTAGTTGCCGATATGTGGCGTGCTGGTCACCACGATCTGCCCCGTGTAAGAGGGGTCGGTGTAGATTTCCTGATATCCGGTCATCCCGGTGTTAAAGCAAATTTCACCGCCGTTAGTACCAGGTTTGCCAATGAGGGAGCCGTGGAAAACTGTTCCATCGGCCAGAAGAAGTGTTGCTTTCTGTTTAATCATTTTCTTGAAAGTTGCCCAAAGTTAACCAATTCTTGGGAAGGAGGATAAGGGGTTTGGGTATAAAAAAAGGATTGAACGGGCGTCCAATCCTTTTGATATTTAAAGTGATCTTCAATTTATTTTTCTTCGTTTTCGCTTTCAGCGGAAGCTTCAGGAGCACTAGGCTCTTCAGTCTTGGCTTCGGCAACGGGAGCTGCAGGAGCGTCGGCCTTGGCAGCAGTAGTTCCTCGACGGGATCTTCTGGTGGTCTTCTTAGCAGGCTTAGCGTCTTTCAGCATCAATTCATTGAAATCTACCAGCTCGATGATACACATCTCAGCGTTGTCACCCAGACGGAAACCAGTTTTGATGATTCTGGTATAACCTCCCGGACGAGTAGATACTTTCTCGATCACCTCACCGAAAAGTGCCTTGATGGCATCTTTGCTTTTCAGATAGGAGAAAGCTATACGTCTATTGTGTGTGGTATCTTCTTTAGCTCTGGTCACCAGGGGCTCAACAAACTTCTTCAATTCTTTTGCCTTGGCAAGCGTAGTGGAGATACGCTTGTGAAGAATCAGGGAAGTTGCCATGTTAGAAAGCATTGCCTTCCGGTGGGAGGCAGTTCTTCCTAGGTGGTTAATTTTCTTACCGTGTCTCATTGTATATTATTCTTCGTCAAGTTTGTACTTAGAAATGTCCATCCCAAAGGTCAGACCTTTCTCTTGGATCAGTTGCTCGAGTTCAGCAAGGGACTTCTTACCGAAGTTTCTGAATTTCATCATGTCTGAAATCTCAAGTCTTGCAAGATCTCCGAGAGTTCTCACGTCGGCAGCCTTCAGACAGTTGAACGCACGGACTGAAAGATCCAGGTCGCTCAAAGAAGTCTTGAGAAGCTTGCGCATGTGAAGGAATTCCTCATCGATAGGCTCTGGCTCAGCTACACCGGTAGAATCAAGGACCATAGTCTGGTCGGAGAATAGCATGAAGTGCTGGATCAAAATCTTGGCAGATTCCTGAAGAGCTTTCTCAGGGTGGATAGAACCATCCGTAGAAACTTCAAGGATCAGTTTTTCGAAGTCAGTCTTCTGCTCTACACGGGTATTTTCTACGCTGTACTTCACGTTCTTGATAGGAGTGAAGATCGCGTCGATTGCGATTTGCCCGAATACCTGCTCTTTGGGTTTGGATTCTTCAGCTGGTAGATAACCTCTTCCTTTTTCGATAGTGATCTCGATCTCGAAGTTTTTGGTTTCGTCGATGTGACAAATGACCAACTCTGGGTTAAGGATCTCGAAGGAAGAAGTGAACTTAGCAATGTCCCCTGCGGTGAAAACAGACTGGTTTTTGATCTCCACAGTGATTTTTCCGTCAAATGCTTCGTGCACTTTCTTGAATCTCACTTGCTTCAGGTTCAAAATGATATCAGTCACGTCTTCCACTACGCCCTCGATGGTTGAGAATTCGTGAACCACTCCCGGGATTTTGATAGAAGTGATGGCGTATCCTTCCAGAGAAGAAAGCAATATTCTTCTCAGGGCGTTACCGATGGTAACTCCATAGCCTTTTTCGAGTGGTTTGAAAGTGAACAAGCCATGAAAGTCATCGGCTTTTTCCATCACCACTTTCTCGGGCATTTGAAATGCTAGTATGGACATATATCTCGTTCTGGTTTTTAGCTGAAAATAGTAAAATTACTTAGAGTAAAGTTCGACAATGAGCTGCTCCTTGATATTCTCAGGAATATCATCTCTACCAGGAACACTGACGAATTTGCCTGCCAAAGAAGCATTATCCCACTCTAACCAAGGATATCTGTTTGCTGCTTTGCCTGCGAGGCTGCTGGTGATTGCTTCCAAAGACTTAGAACGCTCTCTTACGGAAACTACGTCACCTGGCTTCAATGTATATGAAGGAATGTTTACCACCTCTCCGTTGACCAGGACGTGCTTGTGGGATACAAGCTGTCTTGCGCCACGACGGGTCGGGGAGATTCCTAATCTGTACACCGTGTTGTCCAAACGTGCTTCAAGAAGCTGCAGGAGGTTTTCACCGGTGATACCGGACTTTCTGGAAGCGATGTCAAACATCTTAGCGAATTGTCTTTCCAAGACACCGTAGATGTATTTTGCTTTTTGCTTCTCTGCCAGCTGAACTGCATATTCAGACTGCTTCTTTCTTCTACCTCGGCCGTGCTGGCCTGGAGGGTAGTTTTTCTTTTGAAGCGCCTTGCTATGCCCTTCGATTGCTTCTCCGAATTTTCTGGAGATCTTAGCTTTAGGACCTGTATATCTTGCCATTCTGTTAGCTTTTTAAAATTAAACTCTTCTACGCTTAGGTGGACGACAACCGTTGTGCGGCATTGGAGTCACGTCGATGATCGTGGTCACATCCAATCCTACGTTTTGCAATGTTCTGATCGCAGATTCACGACCAGCACCCGGACCTTTTACGAACACTTCGATTTTTCTCAAACCCAAGTCGTATGCTACCTGGCCACAGTTTTGGGCGGCCATCTGAGCAGCGTAAGGAGTATTTTTCTTAGAACCTCTGAAGCCCATTTTACCGGCAGAAGCCCAAGAGATCACTTGACCTGCATTATTGGTAATAGAGATGATGATATTGTTGAAGGAGGCTCTGATGTGCGCCTGACCTACAGCTTCTACCTTTACTACTCTTTTTTTACCTTTTGCTTTATCGTTTCTTTTCTGAGCCATAATCTAAATCAGGTTTTATTTAGTTGCCTTCTTCTTGTTAGCAACAGTTTTTCTCTTACCCTTCCTTGTTCTGGCGTTGTTTTTAGTGCCTTGACCACGTACAGGAAGTCCTTTTCTGTGTCTCAAACCTCTATAGCACCCGATGTCCATCAGACGCTTGATGTTCAATTGGATCTCCGACTTCAATACACCCTCGGTTCTATATTCTTCAGCGATGATGTTACGGATCGCGGTAGACTCCTCGTCATTCCACTCTCCAGCTTTTTTGTCAAAAGAGATACCGGCCTTGCTCAGGATCGCTTTGGCGGCGCTTCTTCCTATTCCGAAGATATAGGTGAGTCCGATTTCGCCGCGCTTATTGTCTGGTATGTCTACACCTGCAATTCTAGCCATGATTAACCTTGTCTTTGTTTATACTTAGGATTTTTCTTGTTGATGACGTAAAGTTTTCCTTTTCTTCTGATCACCTTACAGTCAGCACTTCTCTTCTTAATAGATGCCTTTACTTTCATGTCAGTCTATTTATATCGATATACTATTCTGCCTTTTGTCAAATCATAGGGAGACAATTCCAATTTGACCTTATCCCCAGGAAGGATCTTGATGTAATTCATCCTCATCTTACCGGAAATATGAGCAATCAACTGATGTCCGTTTTCCAGTTCCACTTTAAACATTGCGTTTGACAACGCCTCGATAATGGTTCCGTCTTGCTCGATTGATGTCTGTTTGGCCATTTTAGAATTTAAAATTCTCTTCTATGTATTTATGGGTCGTCAGGACCTCTGTTTTATTCTCCAATATTGCAACCGTATGCTCGTAGTGAGCTGAAGGTTTCCGATCTGCAGTTCGGATTGTCCACCCGTCTCTCTCCTGTACGATGTTTCGCGTACCCAGATTGATCATTGGCTCAATTGCAATCACCATCCCTGCCTTGAGCAGGGGACCACTTCCTTTTTTTCCGTAATTGGGAACCTCGGGTGCCTCATGCAACTTCCTGCCCAAACCATGTCCGACCAGCTCTCTGACTACCGTGTAGCCTTTAGCCTCGACAAATTTTTGGATGGTATGTCCGATGTCGCCGATTCGATTTCCAACTACGGCTTGCTCGATTCCTAGATAGAGCGAATCTCGGGTGGCCTTTAATAATGCAATGACAGAAGGGGAAACCTCACCGATAGGGTACGTATAAGCGGAATCGCTATGAAAACCTTGGTGAAAGACTCCACAATCTACTGAGATTATATCGCCATCTTTCAATTCATAATCACTGGGAAAACCGTGGACAACAACTTCGTTCACAGAGATACAAAGTGATGAAGGGAAGCCATTGTAACCTTTGAAGGAAGGCACTGCTTTATGATCCCTTATAAACTCTTCAGCAATCTTGTCAAGAAAAGAGGTCTTTACCCCTTCTTTGACATACTTGGCAACTTCTCCGTGAGCTTGGCCGAGTATGTCAGCACTTTCTTTAATCAACTGAACTTCTTCCGAAGTCTTGTATTGAATCATATTAAGCTACTTGGTAATTAGAAGGATTGTTCTTCATATTACCGCTTTTCATCATTCCCTCGTAGTGTCTCATCAACAGGTAGCTCTCGATCTGTCTCAAAGTATCCATGATCACACCGACCATGATCAACAGGGAGGTTCCACCATAGAATTGGGCAAACTCTCCACCTACCCCGGCGATGATTGCCAAAGCGGGCAAAATCGCCACTGCAGCAAGTAAAACCGAACCAGGAAGAGTGATTTTAGAAATGATCCCATCGATGAAATCGGCAGTAGGCGCGCCTGGCTTGATACCTGGTACAAAACCACCGTTCCGCTTCATGTCTTCAGCTATCTGTTCTGGATTTACCGTAATCGCTGTGTAGAAGAAGGTAAAGATAATGATCAAAGAAGCAAACAAGAGGTTGTACTGCCAAGATGTGAAATCACTGAAAGTGGTACCGATATAGTTTGCAATGTCACTCTCCCCAGCCCAAATCTGAGCGATCAAAGCAGGCACAAACATCAAAGACTGGGCAAAGATGATTGGCATTACACCAGAAGCATTCACCTTAATTGGGATATACTGGCGCTGACCGCCGTACACCTTACCACCTACTACTTGCTTAGCATATTGAACCGGGATCCTTCTCGTAGCTTCTGTCAGTGCAATCACACCAACAACCACAAAGAACAAGACAACAGCTTCAATGATCAACAAGAGCATGCCTGAAGAGCCCTTTTCAACGCCTTCGGCAATCAATGCTCCTGGGAATCTGGAGATGATACCAATCATGATCAACATGGAAATACCATTCCCGATGCCCTTCTCAGTGATCTTTTCACCCAGCCACATGCAGAACATGGTACCGGCTGAAAGCAAAACCAAGGAACTGAACATGAAAAGAGAGGTACTAACCATCACCGCACCGGTAGGAAGGATCGTGGCACTTACGTACCCGATACCTTGGGCCACGGTGATAGCAATGGTTAATACGCGAGTGATCTGGTTGATTCGTTTTCTACCGGACTCACCCTCTTTTTGCATTTTTTGAAAATAGGGTACTCCGACAGTGAGAAGCTGCAGCACAATGGATGCAGAAATGTAAGGCATGATCCCAAGACCGAAGATGGAGGCATTGCTAAAAGCGCCTCCAAGGAAGGTATCAATCAATCCGAAAATCCCTTCGGGAGTCCCGCCCAGCTTGGAGGGATCCACACCGGGAAGAACGATGAATGACCCTAATCTGAAGATGATGAGAAATCCGATGGTATTCAGGATCCTGATTCTCAGATCTTCGATTGAGAAGATGTTCTTTACTGTCGAAATAAACTTTTTCATTTACTTAAATCTTGTTTACAGTACCGCCTAGTTTCTCTATAGCTTCAACAGCCGAAGCGGAAAACTGATGGGCAGTCACGTCTAATTTGGCTGTCAACTGACCACCTCCGAGGATTTTGATCTTGTCATTCTTAGAAGCGATACCATGGGAAACCAAAGCTTCCAGATTGATCGCCGTAAGAGAGTATTGCTCGGAAAGGGCCTGCAATGTATCCAAATTTACCGGTTTGAACTCAACCTTGTTGATGGATTTGAATCCAAATTTAGGAACTCTTCTTTGAAGTGGCATCTGACCACCTTCAAAACCGATCTTGGACTTGTATCCAGAGCGTGACTTGGCTCCCTTATGACCTCTTGTGGAAGTTCCACCTCTACCAGATCCGGTACCGCGACCGATTCTTTTTCGGTTTTTGGTAGATCCTTCGTTTGGAGTTAATGTATATAGTTTCATAATTAAGCTTCCTCCACTTTTACAAGGTGATTCACTTTATTTACCATTCCTGCAATCTGTGGAGTGTTTTCCACTACGACAGATTTGCTGATACGACCGAGGCCCAAAGCAGTGATTGTTGCTTTCTGATCCTTTGGTCTGTCAATCGTACTTTTTACCTGTGTGATCTTGATCTTCGCCATGATGATTATCCGTTAAAGACTTTAGCCATTTTCACACCACGCTGCTGTGATACAGCGATTGCATCTCTTAGCTGAACTAGCGCATCGATGGTTGCCTTCACCACATTGTGTGGGTTGGAAGATCCTTTGGATTTCGCCAATACGTCGGTAACGCCGGCTGATTCCAATACTGCACGCATCGCACCACCGGCGATAACACCGGTACCTGCCGCTGCTGGCTTGATCAACACAAATCCTCCACCAAATTTACCAATTTGTTCGTGTGGAATAGTGCCTTTCAAAACCGGTACTTTCACCAGGTTTTTCTTTGCGTCTTCGATGCCTTTGGTGATCGCATCAGTCACTTCGTTGGCTTTACCCAATCCGTAACCTACTACACCCTGGCCATCACCTACTACTACGATTGCTGAGAAGGAGAATCTTCTACCACCTTTTACCACTTTGGCTACTCGGTTGATAGCTACTACTTTCTCTTTCAATTCTGTATCTGTAGCCCTAATGGGTTTTCTTCTTACTTGAGACATAACGATTAGAATTTAAGGCCTCCTTCTCTGGCGCCGTCTGCCAAAGCTTTTACATTACCATGATACAAGTAGCCGTTTCTGTCGAAAACTACTTCAGATACGCCATTTGCTATGGCTCTTTCGGCAAGTTTCTTGCCTACTTCTTTGGAAACTCCCACGTTGGTATTGGCTTTGGCGCCAAGCTCTTTGGAAGAGGCCTGAGCCAGGGTCTGACCTTTAAGGTCGTCCACCAATTGCGCATAGATGCCGGTATTGCTCTTGAATACTGACAAACGAGGTCTGGAATCGGTACCGGAGATCTTTCTGCGGATACCCTGCTTGATTCTAAGTCTTCTGGAATTCTTATTAAATGCCATAACCTATTATTTTTTACCGGCAGTTTTACCAGCCTTACGTCTAACTTGCTCACCAACGAAGCGCACACCTTTTCCTTTGTAAGGTTCAACCTTACGCAGGGATTTGATTTTCGCAGCGATTTGGCCGATCAACTCCTTGTCGATTCCTTCCAAAGTAATCACCGGGTTTTTACCTTTTGGAGTCTCCGTCTTAAGGGAAATCTCGCTAGGCAATGCCATGAAAATGCTGTGAGAATAGCCTAAGCTAAGCTCAAGCACCTGGCCCTGATTGGAAGCCTTGTAACCTACACCGACCAATTCCAAGTCTTTCTTGTAGCCTGTAGATACACCGATCACCATGTTGTTGATCAATGCTCTGTACAGTCCATGCATAGACTTGTGTCTCTTGGACTCGGTAGGTCTAGTGACAACGATGTCGTTGCCTTCTACCTTCACCTGAATATCGGGATTCACATCCTGAGTCAGTGTACCCTTTGGACCTTTAACAGTGACAGTTCCATGAGCTGACACGTCTACAGTAACACCGCTGGGTAGATTTATTGGTTTTTTACCTATTCTAGACATGATAGTAAATTAATATACGTAGCAAAGTACTTCGCCACCGATACCTTCGGTACGGGCTTCTTTGTCAGTCATCACACCTTTGGAGGTGGATACGATTGCAATGCCCAGACCGTTGATGACTCTAGGGAGCTCATCATGCTTGGCATATTTTCTCAAACCTGGAGTACTAACTCTCTCAAGGCTCACGATAGCGTTCTGCTTGGTAGTAGGATTGAACTTCAAAGCGATCTTGATAGTCCCTTGCGGGCCATTTTGCTCAAACTTATAGTTCTGGATGTACCCTTTGTCGTGCAGTACTTTAGTGATCTCCTTCTTGATGTTAGAAGCAGGTATCTCAACGATTCGGTGAGAAGCCTTGATGGCGTTTCTCAACCTGGTCAGATAATCAGCTATTGGATCAGTCATGATATTTATAGTCTAGCTCCACCCATTTTGGGCGTGCAAAGTTACGAATTGATTTTTAGAATAAAAACTACTGTCGTTTTTTTACCAGCTAGACTTGGTCACTCCAGGGATCTTGCCTGCTGAGGCCATCTCTCTAAAGGTAACCCTGTTGATACCAAACTTCCTCATGTAGCCCTTAGGTCTACCGGTCAGCTTGCAACGGTTGTGAAGTCTTACGGGGGAAGCATTCTTTGGCAATTTGTCAAGTGCTTCGTAGTCACCAGCAGCTTTCAGCTCGGCTCTCTTCTTGGCATACTTGGCTACCAGACGCTCTCTTTTTCTCTCACGAGCTTTGATGGATTCTTTTGCCATGATTATTCTTCTTTGTTTTTGTTAACGAATGGCATTCCGAAAGCCTTCAACAAGGTGAAGCTTTCTTCGTCTGTCTTGGCAGAAGTCACAAAAGTGATATCCATACCGGAGATTCTGTTTACCTTTTCGATAGAGATCTCAGGGAAGATGATCTGCTCAGTAACGCCGAGGGTATAGTTACCTCTTCCGTCGAAGCCTTTGTCAGAGATTCCTTTGAAGTCACGAACACGTGGCAACGCTACGGTCATCAAACGATCAAGGAATTCGTACATCTTCTCGCCTCTCAAGGTCACTTTAGCACCGATAGGCATGCCTTCTCTCAACTTAAAGTTGGAAACTGCAATCTTGGACTTGGTAGCCACAGCTTTTTGGCCAGTGATCAAAGACAGCTCTTCCACGCCTTGGTCTACCAACTTTTTGTCAGCTACCGCGGCACCGATCCCTTTGTTAAGGACGATCTTAGTCAAAGCAGGTACCTGCATGACAGAAGAATACTGGAATTTTTCTTTCAAAGCCGGAACGATATCGTTCAGGTACTTTTCTTTCATTCTTGGATTAGCCATTGATCACCTCCCCGGTTTTCTTTGAATACCTCACTAGTTTGCCGTTTTCTCCAGCCTTACGACCTGTACGGGTTGCTTCGCCAGTTTTTGGATCGACAAGCATCAGATTGCTGATGTGCAATGCTGCTTCCTTCTTCTCGATGCCGCCTTGTGGTTTAGCAGCAGTTGGCTTCACGTGCTTGGTGATCATGTTGATTCCTTCTACGTAAGCTCTGCTTTTTTCTGTGTCGACAGAAAGGACTTTCCCTGTTTTTCCTTTGTCATCACCTGAGATCACCTTAACGGTATCTCCGGTCTTTATATGCAGTTTCTGCTTTTTTGTCTTTCTTTCCATGATTACAATACTTCAGGGGCCAAGGAAATGATTTTCATAAACTGCTTCTCTCTGAGCTCTCTGGCCACTGGGCCGAAGATACGGGTACCTCTTGGCTCATCGTTGTTGTTCAACAACACGGCAGCATTGTCTTCAAATCGGATGTAAGAACCATCTTTGCGACGGATCTCTTTTTTAGTCCGAACGATTACCGCTTTGGAAACGGTACCTTTTTTCATGTTGCTGGAAGATAGGGCCGACTTTACAGTAACGACTACCTTATCACCGATCGAAGCATAACGCTTCCCAGTTCCTCCCAATACGCGGATCACAAGTACTTCTTTAGCACCTGAGTTATCTGCAACGCCTAGTCTGGATTCTTGCTGTATCATGATTACTTAGCCCTTTCAATAATTTCAACCAATCTCCAACGCTTGTTCTTGCTCAGCGGACGAGTTTCACTGATTTTTACGATGTCACCTGGGTGACACTCATTCTTCTCGTCATGAACCATAAATTTGGTAGTCTTGGCAACAAACTTTCCGTAAATGCCGTGCTTCACTTTACGTTCCACAGCGACTGTCACAGACTTGTCCATTTTGTTGCTTACGACTTTACCAATTCTCTCTTTGCGAAGATTTCTCTCAATCGTAGCCATTTTCTTTTCTGTTAGCTAGTTATTTGGAAGCTAATGCAGTCTTCAATCTTGCGACCAGACGCTTGGCTTCTCTGATTCTGTTAGGATTCTCAATTGGAGAAATCGAGTGGGCAAATTTCAGCTTGCTTAGATTCTCCTGCTCTGCGACAATTCGCTCTGCGATCTCACTTACGGAAAGTGATCTGATTTCAGTATTTTTCATAGTTTCTGATTATTCTGCGTAATCTCTACGAACCACAAATCTTGTACTTACGGGTAGCTTCTGCTGCGCAAGTCTCAACGCATCCTGAGCAATCTCCAGGCTGACGCCTGTAGCTTCGAAAAGGATTGTACCTGGTTTGATAACAGCCACCCAGTATTCTGGAGCACCTTTACCCTTACCCATACGAACCTCTGCGGGCTTTTTGGTGATCGGCTTGTCAGGGAAAATCCTGATCCAAACCTGACCTTCTCTCTTCATAGCTCTTGTCATGGCAATACGTGCTGCCTCGATCTGGCGAGAAGTAATCCATCCTGGCTCAAGGGATTTGATGCCAAAGTTGCCAAAAGAGAGTTCCGCCCCTCTAGTAGCAAGGCCTTTGACACGGCCCTTGTGCATTTTCCTAAATTTCGTTCTTTTCGGCTGTAACATGATTTCTCACTTATTCGGTGAAAATAGTTATTTCTTATTTCTGCGTCTTGGACCGTTTTCTCTGTCACCACGACCACCCTTAGGGTTTGGAGTGCGCTGGCCTTTTGGCTCGTTTGCAGCACCTTGGTTAGGAGAAAGGTCTCTTTTTCCGTACACTTCACCTTTGAAGATCCAGACTTTGATTCCGATGATTCCGTACACGGTAAGTGCTTCGGAAAGTGCGTAATCGATGTCAGCTCTCAGGGTGTGAAGGGGAATTCTTCCTTCTTTGTACATTTCAGAGCGGGCCATCTCGGCACCACCCAATCGACCAGAAAGTTTAACTTTGATTCCTTCCGCTCCCACTCTCATGGATGCCGCAATGGCTTGTTTCATTGCTCTTCTGAAGGAAATTCTAGCCTGAAGCTGCTGTGCGATAGATTCACCAACCAACTTGGCATCCAGTTCAGGACGCTTGATTTCGAAGATATTGATTTGAATATCCTTGTTGGTGATCTTCTTAAGCTCTTCTTTCAGCTTGTCTACTTCGGCTCCGCCTTTACCAATCACTACTCCTGGACGGGCAGTGTGGATCGTCAAGGTGATTCTCTTAAGCGTACGCTCGATGATCACTTTGGCAATACCTCCCTTAGGGATTCTGGCAAGGACATATTTACGGATTTGCTGATCTTCGGCAAGTTTCTCGGCGAAGTCTTTCCCACCATACCAGTTGGAATCCCAGCCTTTGACTACACCAAGTCTAAATCCTATTGGGTTAATCTTTTGTCCCATAGTCTCTCTTAATTTGCCTTTTCGTTTGTAACTACATCAGCGGTAACGTCTCCTGCGACAAAAGCGTCGACCACGAGGGTTACATGATTGGATCTTTTACGGATTCTGTGACCACGTCCCTGAGGAGCGGGTCTCAATCTCTTGAGAGATCTGCCTTCGTCTACCATGATAGTCTTGACGTACAGATCAGCTTCCTCAAGTTTCGCGTCAGGGTTTTTAGCCTGCCAGTTGGCAACCGCTGAAAGGAGAAGTTTCTCCAACTTCATAGCTCCATGGTTAGGAGTGAATTTCAGGATACTAAGTGCCAATCCTACTCTCTTGCCTCTCACGAGGTCAGCCACAAGGCGCATTTTGCGCGGGGATGTAGGAACGTTTTTTAATCTTGCTATTGCTTCCATGATTATCTCTTTCCTTTATCTTTTTTAGCAACGTGGCCTCGGAAGTTTCTGGTAGGAGCAAATTCACCCAGCTTGTGACCTACCATGTTGTCAGTGACAAACACCGGGATAAACTTGTTGCCGTTATGCACTGCGAAGGTATGGCCTACGAAATCCGGAGAAATCATAGATTTTCTTGACCAAGTCTTGATGACAGATTTTTTGCCGGACTCGTTCATGACATCTACTTTCTTCACCAGATGGTGCTCGATATAAGGACCTTTTTTTAATGAACGTGCCATAATTATTTAGATCTTTTGCTGATGATGAACTTGTTTGAATACTTCTTAGGTGCTCTGGTTTTCTTTCCTTTGGCAAGAAGACCTTTGCGGGATCTAGGATGTCCACCTGAAGAACGGCCTTCACCACCACCCATAGGGTGATCGACTGGGTTCATAGCCACACCTCTAGTACGAGGTCTCACTCCAAGCCATCTCTTACGACCTGCCTTACCTAGCACCACGTTCATGTGGTCAGCGTTGGACACGGTACCAATGGTAGCCATACATGCACCAAGCACTAGTCTCATTTCGCCAGAAGGAAGCTTCACAGTGACATACTTAGGGTCACGAGCTACGATCTGAGCGTATCCACCGGCACTTCTTGCCATGGCTCCACCCTTACCTGGCTTCAACTCCACGTTGTGCACGATTGTACCCATCGGGATATTGGCCATTGGCATGGCGTTGCCCACTTCTGGAGCAACCTGCTCGCCGGAAATCACTGTCTGCCCTACTGACAAACCTTCCGGGGCGATAATATAGGCCTTAGCTCCGTCAGCATAATATAGTAGGGCTAGACGTGCCGTTCTGTTTGGATCGTACTCGATAGCTTTCACTGTCGCAGGTACACCAAACTTGTTTCTTTTGAAGTCTACAATTCTGAGTCTTCTCTTGTGACCACCACCGATGTAGCGAGCGGTCATCTTGCCTGTATTATTTCTTCCGCCTGACTTCTTGATAGGAGCAAGGAGTGATTTTTCCGGTTTTGACTTGGTAATCTCGTCAAAAGCGGGAGCCACTCTGAATCTTGTCCCTGGAGTTACAGGCTTCAACTTTTTAATTGCCATGATATTGATTCAATTAAATTTCTCCGTAAAAATCAATTACCTCACCATCAGCTACCTGCACGATTGCTTTCTTGAAAGAATTGGTGAAGCCTGATACGATTTTGTTCTTGGTGTAGCGAGTCTTATGCTTCGCAGCATAGCGGATGGTACGCACTGATACCACCTTCACTCCGTAGGTTTTTTCCACCGCATTTCTGATCTGGATCTTGTCGGCGGTCTTTTCCACGATGAATCCGTAGACCCCCTTCTCGTTTCCAGCAGAAATCTTTTCTGTAATCAAAGGCTGCTTTAGAATATCCATTGTCTTATTTCGCTAAAATGGTTTCCAACTTACTTACAGATCCTTCGCACAGCACCAAGTGGTCAGCATTGAGGAGTTGGTAAGTATTTATATCATTCACAGTCACTACTTTCGCCTTTGGAAGGTTTCTGCTTGACAAGAACACGTTCTTGTTGTCTTCAGGAAGAACCAAAAGAGTCTTCTTGTCGGAAAGAGAAAGTCCATTCAACAACGCGATGTAGTTTTTGGTCTTTGGAGCATCAAATGCGAGGTCTTCCAATACCACCAGGCTGTTTTCGATCACTTTGTAAGAAAGTGCGGACTTACGAGCCAACTGCTTCACTTTTTTATTGAGTTTGAAAGAGTAGTCTCTTGGCTTAGGGCCGAATACTCTACCACCTCCACGGAAGTTTGGAGCCTTCAAGGATCCTGCACGGGCACCACCGGTACCTTTCTGCTTCTTGATCTTCTTGGTGGATCCAGCTACTTCGTTTCTTTCTTTTGATTTGTGGGTTCCCTGTCTTTGGTTGGCCAGGTACTGCTTCACATCCAGGTAGATTGCGTTATCGTTTGGTTCGATTGCAAAGATTTCGTCAGAAAGAGTCACCTTTCTACCTGTGTCTTGTCCTTTTTGATTGATTACTGCTAATTCCATGGCTTATTTCTCAAGAATTACGAAAGAGTTTTTAGGACCAGGCACTGAACCAGAAACCAACAGAAGGTTTTGCTCAGGATAGACTTTCAACACTCTCAGGTTGATCACTTTTACTCTGTCACCACCAGTTCTTCCGGCCATTCTCATGCCTTTGAAAACTCTTGATGGCCAAGAACATGCACCGATGGAACCTGGGTGTCTCTGTCTGTTGTGCTGACCGTGGGTTTGACCACCCACACCACCAAAACCATGACGCTTCACAACACCCTGGAAGCCTTTACCTTTTGAAGTACCGATAGCATCGACGAAGTCACCTTCTACGAATACCTCTCCTGCACTTACCGATTTTCCGAGATCAACCTGGCCTTCAAATTCGACCCTGAAGTCACGGAACTCAACAACTTTCTGCTTTGGCGTCGTACCGGCCTTTTTAAAGTGACCGATTAGTGGCTTAGGAGTGTTTTTCTCCTTACGCTCACCGAATGCCAACTGCACTGCGTTGTACCCGTCTGTTTCAACGTTTTTTACTTGCGTCACTACGCAAGGACCAGCTTCTATTAGCGTGCATGCGACGTTACGCCCATCGGCACTGAAAATGCTAGTCATTCCTACTTTTTTACCTATAATACCAGACATCTTTGATAAGATAATTTGATAATCCACAAGCGTTTACGCACTTGGGCCCTTTTTAAGGACTGCAAAGTTACTGAAATAAAATTCGGCAACAAATCCCAACTCTAATATTTTCAAACAATTAGAAGAAATTTCGTTTGGCCGGAGGCAGATTTCTGATCCTCGATCCAACTGAAATTCCGAAACGTCCCAAAAAACAAAAGGCCTGCGTGAGTTGCAGGCCTTTCGATATTGGAATTCCAAGTACTGTCAGACTTTGATCTCTACATCTACCCCACTTGGAAGCTCGATTTTCATCAAAGCATCCACTGTCTTGGAAGAGTTGGAGTAGATATCAACCAGTCTCTTGTAAGTACAAAGCTGATACTGATCTCTGGCTTTCTTGTTTACGTGTGGGGATTTCAACACAGTAAACTTTTCCTTTTTGGTAGGCAATGGAATAGGACCTACTACTACCGCGCCAGTGGCTTTTACAGCCTTCACGATCTTCTCTGATGACTTATCCACCAGGCTGTGATCGTATGATTTTAGTTTTATTCTGATTTTCTGGTTCATTTTCTTGAAGATTAGGCTTTATCACCTTTTACTTTAGCAATTACCGCTTCAGCTATGTTGTTAGGAACTGGCTCGTAGTGAGAGAAGGTCAAAGACGCTGTCGCTCTACCGGAAGTGATCGTTCTCAAATCAGTTACATACCCGAACAACTCAGACAAAGGAACGCTGGCCTTAACTACGGTAGAGGTACCTTTGGTATCCATCCCTTTCATCAAGCCTCTTCTTCTGTTCAAGTCACCTGTAATAGGACCTGTGTACTCGTCAGGGGTAACCACGTCAACAGCCATGATTGGCTCCAACAACTGTGGCTTACACTTTTTAGCAGCTTCCTTGAACCCGATTCTTGCTGCCAATTCGAAAGAAAGGGCATCTGAATCGACGTCGTGGTAGGATCCGTGAAACAATCTTACTTTCATCGCTTCGATAGGATAACCTGCCAAAGGACCGTTTTTCATTGCTTCTTGGAAACCTTTCTGAACTGGCGCGATGAATTCCTTAGGAATCACACCACCCACGATACCATTGACAAAGTCAAGTCCTGGCTTGATCTCTCCGGTTTCTGGATCAGGATCTTTTGGACCCAATTCGAATACGATATCGGCAAATTTACCTTTACCACCAGTCTGCTTTTTGTATACCTCTTTGTGCTCAATTGAGCCAAACAGTGCTTCCTTGTAAGCTACCTGAGGAGCACCTTGGTTGATTTCAACCTTGAATTCTCTCTTCAGACGGTCGATGATGATTTCTAGGTGAAGCTCACCCATACCTCTAAGGATAGTCTGGCCAGTCTCCTGGTCAGTGTTTACCTGCAGGGTTGGATCTTCTTCGATCAGTTTTGCAATCGCCATACCCAATTTATCCACGTCGGCCTGAGTTTTAGGCTCGATCGCATAGCCAATCACCGGCTCAGGGAATACCATGGACTCAAGAACTACCTTGCGTTTCTCGTCGCAAAGTGTATCTCCAGTTTTGATGTCTTTGAAGCCTACTACAGCGCCGATATCACCAGCCACCAATCTTTCGATTTGGTTTTGCTTGTTTGCATGCATCTGGAATACGCGGGAAATACGCTCCTTGCTGCCTGAACGGCTGTTGAAAACGTAAGATCCTGATTCCAACACGCCGGAATATGCTCTTACGAAGCAGAGACGACCAACAAATGGGTCGGTTGCAATCTTGAACGCCAAGCCGGTGAATGGCTCCTTCTCGTCAGGGTTGATCGCTACCTCTTCTTCTGTATCGATGCTAGTGGCGAAGATCGCGTCCTTATCCAGTGGAGAAGGAAGCAATTCCATCACCAAGTCAAGCATAGTCTGCACACCTTTATTTTTGAAGGAAGATCCGCAAACCATAGGGACGATTTTCATGTCAATGGTCGCAGCTCTAAGGGCCGTCAAGATCTCACCTTCAGTGATAGAGTTGGGATCGTCGAAGAATTTCTCCATCAATGACTCATCGTACTCAGCTACTGCCTCAAGCAGGTGCTCTCTGTACTGAGCCACTTCCTCTTCCATGTCTTCGGGGATAGGAACGATCTTGTAGGTCATCCCTTTGTCCTCTTCGTTCCACACCATTCCTCGGTTGTTGATCAAGTCAACTACACCTTGGAACTTGTCCTCAGCACCGATTGGAAGCTGCAACGGAACTGCATAGGATCCGAGCATTTCCTTCACTTGCTTACATACTTCCAAAAAGTTGGCGCCAGAACGGTCCATTTTGTTAACGAATCCGATTCGGGCTACCTTGTAATTATCAGCCAATCTCCAGTTGGTCTCAGACTGTGGCTCTACACCATCCACAGCGCTAAACAGGAAAACTAGACCGTCCAGAATACGAAGGGAACGGTTAACTTCAACAGTAAAGTCAACGTGTCCCGGAGTATCGATGATATTGACTTGATATTTATTGTCTCGGTAAGGCCAAAAAACGGTAGTAGCAGCCGAAGTAATGGTAATACCACGCTCCTGCTCCTGTGCCATCCAGTCCATGGTAGCAGCACCGTCGTGCACTTCGCCGATCTTGTGACTTACACCTGAGTAGTAAAGAATACGCTCAGTGGTAGTAGTTTTACCAGCATCAATGTGGGCTGCAATACCAATGTTTCTGGTATATCTTAAATCTCTTGCCATCCTAATTAAAATCTAAAGTGGGAGAATGCTTTGTTGGCTTCGGCCATTCTGTGGGTATCATCTTTCTTCTTCACAGCGGCTCCTTCGCCTTTTGCTGCTGCGATGATCTCACCTGCCAAACGGTCCATCATGGTCTTCTCACCTCTCTTGCGAGCGTAGTTGATCATCCACTTGATTCCAAGGGACATCTTTCTTTCAGGTCTGACTTCCATAGGAACCTGGAATGTAGCACCACCAACTCTACGACTCTTCACCTCTACGGATGGAGCAATATTGTTAAGCGCTTTTTTCCAAACTTCAAGACCATTCTCACCTACCTTAGTCTCTACCTTTGCTATCGCATCGTAGAAAATGGTATAAGCAATACTCTTCTTCCCGTCGAACATCAGACTGTTTACAAACTTAGTCACCAAAGTATCGTTGAACTTTGGGTCAGGAAGAATATATCTCTTCTTTGGTTTCGCTTTTCTCATTTCTTTTGAATGTTTTTATTATTTCTTTTTGCCTGGAGCTGCAGCAGGGGCACCCTTGCCAGCCTTAGGTCTTTTAGCACCGTACTTGGAGCGACCTTGCTTACGGTCTTTTACTCCGGCAGTATCCAATGCACCTCGGATGATGTGGTATCTTACACCTGGAAGATCCTTCACACGACCACCTCTGATCAATACAATAGAGTGCTCCTGTAAATTGTGACCTTCACCCGGAATGTAAGCGTTCACCTCTTTTCCGTTCGTCAATCTTACCCTAGCCACCTTTCTCATCGCAGAGTTTGGCTTCTTAGGGGTCGTAGTATATACCCTGGTACAAACACCTCTACGCTGTGGACACGCGTCCAAAGCCCGAGATTTCGATTTGATTTCCAGTGTATTTCTACCTTTTCTTACTAGCTGTTGAATAGTAGGCATTAACTGATAAAATTTAGTTTTCCTGTAAACTGTTAAATTTTGGACTGCAAAGGTAAAGAAAGTAATAAGAGTAACAAAATTAAGCAGTTATATTTTTGTTACGCTTCCCCAGGCGTACCGAAGGAAATAGGGAATGAGGGAGCGCCTCCTCCCTGCTGGATCTTTCCGAAGGCAGCCTCATACTTTTCGATGTTTTCTTTCAAAGCGGAAAGGAGCCTTTTTGCATGGTCAGGAGTCACGATGATCCTAGATTTCACTTTTGCCTTTGGCACGCCCGGCATCAATCGGATGAAATCGATCACAAACTCGGAATTGGAATGGGCTATCATCGCCAAGTTGGAATAGATGCCTTCCGCTACTTCTTCGGAAAGCTCCACATTGATCTGCTGATCTTGTCTTTTGTTGTCTTCCATCTTTTTTGGATTAAAAAAGGCCTGTACACGACATACAGGCCTTTTATGTTCAAATCAATTTTGATTAAAGGATCGCTTCACTGGATCTTCTGGAGGAGGTTTTCTCCATGTTTTCGGAGAGCTTTTCGTATTCTTCCTGAGAACCGACGATCAGATTTTGCAATCTTCTCTGTCCGGTACCCGCTGGGATCAAGTGACCCACGATTACGTTTTCTTTCAGACCCAACAGCTCGTCGCGCTTGCCTCGGATGGCAGCTTCGGAAAGCACCTTGGTAGTTTCCTGGAAGGAAGCCGCAGAGATGAAGGACTCAGTACCCAAAGAAGCAGCAGTGATACCCTGCAAAGTTGGGGCGGAAACGGCAGTCTCTGCATCTCTCACCTGCACCAGTTTCAAATCCTTGCGCTTCAGGCTGGAGTTTTCGTCTCTCAGTCTTCTTGCAGAAATGATCATACCTGGCTTCAACGTAGAAGAGTCTCCAGCATCCATCACCACTTTCTTATCGAGGATGTTGTCGTTTTCCTCACGGAAAGCCCACTTGTCCACGACTTGGTTTTGAAGAAATCCTGTGTCACCGGCATCAAGGATTTCAACCTTCTGCATCATCTGGGATACGATTACCTCGATATGCTTGTCGTTGATTTTCACCCCTTGAAGTCTGTAAACTTCTTGGATTTCATTCACCAAGTACTCTTGAACTGCAGTTGGACCTTTGATAGACAAGATGTCGTTTGGAGTAATCGCACCGTCAGAAAGTGGCTCACCCGCACGGATGAAGTCATTTTCCTGAACCAGGATGTGCTTGGAAAGAGATACCATGTATTTCTTAATCACGCCATCCTTAGATTCGATGATGATCTCTCTATTACCACGCTTGATACCACCATAAGTTACTACACCGTCGATTTCAGAAACCACAGCCGGATTGGATGGGTTACGTGCTTCGAACAATTCGGTAACTCGTGGAAGACCACCGGTGATATCTCGAGTCTTACCTACTGATCTTGGGATCTTCACCAAGATCTGACCAGCTTTTACTTTCTCGCCAACTTCCACTGCCAGGTGAGCCCCAACTGGAATGTTATATCCCTTGGAATCTTCACCGTAATTGATGACGATCGCTGGGTTTTTGGTTCTGTCTTTGGTCTCGATGATTACTTTCTCACGGAAACCGGTCTGATCATCGGCTACTTCTTTGTAAGTGATGCCTTCTACGATTGCTTCGAATTCAACTGAACCGTCAAATTCAGAAAGGATAACCGCATTGTAAGGATCCCAAGTACATAGAGATTGGCCCTTGGAGATTTTCTGACCGTCTTTCACGTTCAACAAAGCACCATAAGGTACGTGGTTGGACACCAAAGTCTTACCAGTCTTCGCATCGTTGATCTTGATCTCACCCGAACGTCCCATTACGATGGTGATTGCCTCACCGTCTTTGTTGGTCGTCTCGATGAATCTCAGTTCTTCTTCGAATTCAATCACCCCATCAAACTTCGCCGGGATGGATGCATCTACCGCCATGTTGGAAGCAGTACCACCCACGTGGAAGGTTCTCAAGGTAAGCTGGGTACCTGGCTCACCGATAGATTGCGCGGCGATTACACCTACAGACTCACCGGATTGTACCATCTTGCCAGTAGCCAAGTTTCTTCCGTAGCACTTCGCACAGACACCTCTGCGAGTTTCGCAAGTCAAGACCGATCTGATTTCTACCTCTTCGATTGCGGACTCATCCACCATCTTGGCAACCTCATCACCGATTTCAACTCCAGCAGGAACGATCAATTGATCTGTTACTGGATCATAGACATCGTGTACAGAGACTCTTCCAAGGATTCGCTCAGAAAGTGGCTCGACGATTTCATCGTTGTCTTTCAACGGCTGAACCACCAAACCTCTCAACGTACCGCAATCCTCCTCGGTGATGATCATATCTTGTGCTACGTCTACCAAACGACGAGTCAAGTAACCCGCATCGGCAGTTTTCAAAGCCGTATCCGCAAGACCCTTACGAGCACCGTGAGTAGAAATGAAGTACTCCAATACGTCCAGACCCTCTTTGAAGTTTGAAAGGATTGGGTTTTCGATGATTTCACCAACAGAACCTTGAAGGTTTTTCTGCGGCTTAGCCATCAGACCTCTCATCCCACCCAACTGACGAATCTGCTCTCTGGAACCACGGGCACCGGAGTGCATCATCATGTAGATAGCATTGAATCCTTGCTTATCCTCTTCCATCTTCTTCATCAGATTGTTAGTCAAATGAGAGTTGGTACGAGTCCAGATATCAATTACTTGGTTGTAACGTTCGTTGTCGGTGATCAGACCCATGAGGTAGTTGTTCCATACTTGGTCCACTTCCTCTTTCGCTTTCGCGATCATTGGCTCTTTTTCCTCTGGGATGATAACGTCGTTAAGACCCATAGAGAGACCACCTTGGTATGCCATCTGGAATCCTAGATGCTTGATATCATCCAAGAACTGCGCAGTACGGGCGATACCACAAACTTTTACTACCTCAGCGATAATCTGCTGAAGCTTTTTCTTAGTCAATAGTTCGTTGACATAACCAACTTCCTCAGGCACGAACTGGTTAAAGATCAATCGACCAGCAACAGTTTCGATGATTTGATCTTTGATCTCGCCTTCGGCAGTTCTTACTTTCACCTTACACTTGATATTCGCGTGCTTGGAGATTTTGCCTTCGTTCAATGCAATGATCACTTCTTCAGTGCTGTAGAAAGTCATACCTTCGCCAGCTACTACCTCTTCAGGAGTTGATTTTTTGCCTTTGGTCACATAGTAAAGACCCAAAACCATGTCTTGAGATGGTACAGTAATAGGTGCACCGTTCGCAGGGTTAAGGATGTTGTGAGCAGAAAGCATCAAAGTAGAAGCTTCCAAGATCGCCTCGTGTCCAAGTGGTACGTGAACCGCCATCTGGTCACCGTCAAAGTCGGCGTTGAATGCAGTACATACCAGTGGGTGAAGTTGGATCGCTTTTCCTTCGATCAATTTTGGTTGGAACGCTTGGATACCCAATCTGTGAAGAGTTGGGGCACGGTTTAGGAGCACAGGGTGTCCTTTCAATACGTTTTCCAAAATATCCCAAACCACTGGATCTTTACGATCAACGATTTTCTTGGCAGATTTTACGGTCTTAACAATCCCTCTTTCGATCAGTTTTCTGATGATAAATGGTTTGAAAAGCTCCGCTGCCATATTTTTAGGAAGACCACATTCGTGCAGTTTCAGCTCTGGACCTACTACGATTACAGAACGACCGGAGTAATCCACACGCTTACCGAGCAAGTTTTGACGGAATCGACCTTGCTTACCTTTCAACATGTCAGAAAGGGATTTCAAAGCACGGTTACCATCGGATCTTACCGCATTTACTTTTCTGGAGTTGTCGAACAGTGAATCCACAGCTTCCTGTAGCATACGCTTCTCGTTTCTCAAGATCACCTCTGGAGCTTTGATATCGATCAATCTCTTCAGACGGTTGTTACGGATGATTACTCTTCTGTACAAGTCGTTCAAGTCAGAAGTAGCGAATCTACCGCCATCCAAAGGAACCAATGGACGCAATTCCGGTGGAATTACAGGAACCATTCTTACTACCATCCACTCTGGACGGTTTTCGATACGGGTTCTGGCATCACGGAATGCTTCTACCACTTTAAGTCGCTTCAAAGCTTCTGCTTTTCTCTGCTGAGAAGTGTCAGTTGCGGCTTGGTGACGAAGAGAGTAGGAAAGGTCATCGAGATCCAATCTTGCCAACAACATCTCCAAAGCCTCAGCGCCCATCTTAGCGATGAATTTGGTAGGATCCTCGTCATCCAAAGTATGGTTTTCCTTTGGAAGCTTGTCCATAATGTCCAAGTATTCGTCCTCAGTCAAGAAGTCGAGATACTGAACACCTTCTTCTGCCTTCACTCCAGCCTGTACTACCACATATCGCTCGTAATACACGATCTGATCCAATTTCTTGGTTGGAAGACCCAGCAGGTAGCCGATTTTGTTTGGAAGGGACTTGAAGTACCAGATGTGTGCTACCGGCACCACCAATTCGATGTGTCCCATTCGCTCACGACGAACTTTTTTCTCAGTCACTTCCACACCGCAACGGTCGCAAATAATGCCTTTGTAACGGATGCGCTTGTATTTACCACAATGACATTCCCAGTCTTTGACCGGACCAAAGATCCTCTCGCAGAACAAACCACCCATTTCAGGCTTATAGGTTCTGTAGTTGATGGTCTCTGGCTGAGTTACCTCACCATTGGAGCTGTCCAGAATGGATTCTGGAGAGGCCAAGCTGATGGTCACTCGGGAGAAATCGTTGTTGAGTTTTTTATTTTTTCTAAACGACATAATGTTTTGAGATATGTTCAGGGCGGTGCCCGCCCCTTGAGCCAAATTAATCCAGGGTAATTTCAAGAGCCAAGCCTCTCAACTCATGAACCAATACATTGAATGATTCAGGGATGTTTGGCTTAGGAAGGTTTTCACCCTTCACAATAGCTTCGTAAGCTTTTGCTCTACCGATTACGTCATCAGACTTGACAGTCAGGATCTCCTGAAGTACGTGGGATGCTCCGAATGCCTCAAGAGCCCACACTTCCATCTCTCCGAAACGCTGTCCCCCAAACTGCGCCTTACCACCCAATGGTTGCTGGGTAATGAGCGAGTATGGACCGATGGAACGGGCGTGCATCTTGTCGTCAACCAAGTGGCCCAGCTTCAGCATGTAGGCTACACCTACAGTGACCGGCTGGTCAAACTTGTTTCCGGAAAGACCGTCGTAGAGGTAGGTACGTCCATAAGCTGGCACTCCCGCTGCTTCCAATTCGGCAGAAACTTCATCCAATGAAGCCCCATCGAAGATTGGAGTGGCGAATTTCTTGCCTGTCTTCTGTCCAGCCCAAGCCAAAACGGTCTCGAAGATCTGTCCGATGTTCATTCGGGAAGGTACCCCAAGTGGGTTCAACACGATGTCCATTGGCGTTCCGTCTTCCAAGAAAGGCATGTCCTCGTCTCTTACGATTCTGGCGACGATACCTTTGTTACCGTGGCGACCCGCCATTTTATCACCCACTTTCAGCTTGCGCTTCTTGGCGATGTAAACTTTGGCAAGCTTCACGATTCCAGCTGGCAATTCGTCTCCAACTTCCAGCGTAAATCTGTCACGCTTGAACAGGCCAGAGATTTCGTTTCTGGAATTGGTGTAGTTCTTCACCAATTTCACAATGAGTGAGTTGGTGTGTGCGTCTTCAGTCCAGTCATCCAAGATGATGTCAGAAACCAAGTTTGCTTCCTCTGGAACATTGTAGTTAGACTCGTCTCTGTAAGGGTTCTTAGCAGGGAAGAGGTTGTTTTCAATGTTCTTCAGGTTGAATTTCACGCCTTTGCTGATGATCTCATCGCCAAACTTGTGTCTTACACCTTGAGAGGTTTTGCCATCCAGAATGGTCACGAGCTTGTTGATCATCTTGGCTCTGATACCCAAAAGGTCTTTGGAATATTTTGCCTTCAGTTTCTCAACTTCGGCTTTAGACTTCGCTCTATTGTCTTTGTCCTTCTTAGGTCTGGAGAAGAGTTTGGTCTCGATTACCACGCCATTCAAGGATGGAGAAGCTTTCAAAGATGCATCTTTTACATCACCAGCTTTGTCACCAAAGATCGCTCTCAAAAGTTTCTCTTCAGGAGTCGGATCAGTTTCTCCCTTAGGAGTGATCTTACCGATGATGATGTCGCCTTCCTTCACTTCGGCTCCAATACGGATGATACCGTTTTCGTCCAAGTGCTTCACGGCCTCTTCAGACACGTTCGGAATCTCAGAAGTCAATTCTTCTTCACCACGTTTGGTATCACGAACTTCAAGTTGGAACTCTTCCACGTGGATGGAAGTAAAGATGTCCTCACGAACTACACGCTCGGAGATTACGATCGCATCCTCGAAGTTGTATCCTTGCCAAGGCATGTAGGCTACTTTCAGGTTTTTACCCAAAGCAAGCTCACCCTTGTTGGTGGAATAGCCTTCTACCAAAACTTGGCCTTTCTCTACTTTCTGTCCTTTGAGTACCAAAGGAGTCAAGTTGATCGTGGTGTCTTGGTTAGTTCTTCGGAACTTGATCAAATCGTAAGTTTTGTATTCGTTGGTGAAGTTCACCAAAAGCTCGTCTGAAGTCAGATCGTACTTGATGGTGATTTTCTTCGCGTCCACGAACTCAACCACACCATTTGCCTCTGCTATGATCAGGGCCCTAGAGTCAATAGCTGCTTTGCCTTCCAAACCTGTACCCACGATTGGAGCTTCAGCTTTCAATAAGGGTACTGCTTGTCGTTGCATGTTGGATCCCATCAAGGCACGGTTAGCATCATCGTGCTCCAAGAACGGAATCAAGGATGCAGCTACCGATACGATCTGGTTTGGCGCAACGTCCATATAGGAGATTTCGCTAGGCTCCAAAACCGGGAAGTCACCTTCGAATCTGGCCTTCACTTTTTCGTTGACAAAAGTACCGGCCTCATCCAAAGGAGCATTTGCCTGCGCGATGTTGTGGTTATCTTCTTCTTCCGCGGTGAGGAAAACAATTTCCTCAGGCTTCATACCGACTTTACCATCCTTCACCTTTCTATAAGGAGTCTCCAGGAATCCCATGGAGTTCACTTTCGCGTGAACGCAGAGAGAAGAGATCAAACCAATGTTTGGACCTTCAGGAGTTTCGATCGTACACAAACGGCCATAGTGCGTGTAGTGAACGTCACGAACCTCGAAACCTGCTCTTTCCCTGGAAAGACCACCTGGACCCAAAGCCGAAAGTCTTCTCTTGTGAGTCAACTCCGCGAGCGGGTTGGTCTGGTCCATGAACTGAGAAAGCTGGTTGGTGCCAAAGAAGGAGTTGATCACGGAAGAAAGCGTGCGGGCATTGATCAAGTCGACTGGTTTGAAGTCTTCATTGTCACGAACGTTCATTCGTTCACGGATCGTTCTTGCCATTCTGGCCAAACCTACTCCGAACTGGCTGTAAAGCTGCTCACCTACAGTTCTCACTCGTCTGTTGGACAAGTGGTCAATGTCATCGACTACTGCCTTTGAGTTGATCAAACCGATGAGGTATTTCACGATGGAAATGATGTCCTCCTTGGTCAATACAATCTTCTCAGGCTCGATGTTCAGTCCGAGTTTTTTGTTTATTCTATAACGTCCAACTTCACCAAGATCGTAACGCTTGTCCGAGAAGAACAAGCTTTGGATTACCTCGCGGGCAGTAGCCTCATCAGGAGCCTCGGTGTTTCTCAGTTGACGATAGATTACCTCTACCGCCTCTTTCTCAGAGTTGGAATTGTCTTTTTGTAATGTATTGTAGATGATCGAGAAGTCGGCCACGTTCACATCCTCTCTGTGGAGAATGATGGATTTGGAGCCAGAATCCAAGATCATTTCGATGTCTTCTTCAGTAAGAACAGTGTCACGCTCAAGTAACACTTCATTTCTGTCGATGGAGACTACCTCACCAGTATCTTCATCCACGAAATCTTCTACCCAGGTTCTCAAAACCCTAGCTGCAAGCTTTCTTCCTCCGGCCTTCTTCAGGGCAGCTTTTGTAGCAGCCACTTCCTCAGAAAGACCAAACAGATCGAGAATATCCTTATCAGAGCCGTAGCCGATCGCCCTCAAGAGCGTGGTAACCGGGAACTTTTTCTTACGGTCGATGTAAGCATACATGACATTGTTGATGTCTGTCGCAAACTCGATCCAAGAACCTTTGAAAGGAATAATTCTGGCAGAGTAGAGTTTGGTACCGTTGGTGTGTTTGCTTTGCGCAAAGAACACACCCGGGGAACGGTGAAGTTGGGATACAATCACACGCTCTGCCCCATTGATTACAAAGGAGCCCTTTTCGGTCATGTAGGGCAAATTGCCAAGGAACACCTCTTGCTCGATTGTTTCGAAATCCTCGTTGTCTTCGTCGTGGCAAAGCAATCTCAACTTTGCTTTGAGCGGAACAGAATAGGTCAGTCCCCTGTCTATGCACTCTTCCACGCTGTACTTGGGCGGGTCTACTGCATAATCGATGAATTCCAGTGTAAAATTCTCTCTGGAATCACTGATCGGGAAGTTTTCGGCGAAAACTTTGAACAAGCCATCTGCCCGTCGCTTCTCTGCTGGGGTATCCAGCTGGAAAAAGTCCTTGAAGGACTGCAGCTGGATATCGAGAAAATCGGGATAGTCTTTGACCACCTTAATGGAGGAGAAACTTTTCCTTTCGGTTTGATTCTTGATAGCCAAGGTAGTGTATAGTTTATGGTGAAATTTAATACCGGAAAGTGACAATTATCACTTGAAATAATGCAATTTTTAACCTGAGCATAAACAGGAAAAGACCTGACTAGTTTAGTCAGGTCTTTGGGCTGATTTCGAACCTAGAGGGCCGAAATCGCCAAATTACTTGATCTCTACTTCAGCACCAGCCTCTTCAAGAGACTTTTTCAACGCTTCAGCTTCGTCCTTAGCGATACCTTCCTTCAAGGCTTTAGGAGCGCCGTCAACAAGATCTTTCGCTTCTTTCAATCCAAGACCGGTCAATTCTTTAACCAATTTCACCACTGCAAGCTTAGATGCTCCAGCAGCTTTAAGGATTACATCGAAAGAAGTTTTTTCCTCTTCAGCAGCAGCTTCACCAGCGCCAGCGCCAGCACCACCAGCTACCATTACAGCACCAGCTGCAGCAGGCTCGATGCCATACTGGTCCTTAAGGATATCTGTCAATTCTTTTACTTCTTTTACAGTCAAGTTCACTAACTGTTCTGCAAGTTGTGTAAGATCTGCCATTGTATTAATTATTTAATTTGTTTTTGAATGATTTGATAAGATTATTTTGCTTCCCGATCAGCAAGAGTCTTAAGAACACCAGTGATGTTGTTCTGTCCAGACTGCAATGCAGCGACGAGATTTTTAGCAGGAGACTGAAGCAATCCGATAAGATCACCCAGCAATTCTTGCTTAGACTTGAGGTTAGACAGCATTTCGAGGTTGTTCTCGCCCAGAATCACGTCTGAGTCGATCCCTGCACCTTTAAATACCGGTCTAGTCTCTTTTTTACCTTGTTTCTTTCTGAAATCCAGCAATACTTTTGCTGGAAGGTTACTAGTCTCTTTTGAGAAAATAATTCCAGAGAACCCTTTCAATGCACCCCCCACCAATTTGGAGTAGTCAGCATCCAGATTTTCAAGAGCTTTGGCGATTAGGGTGTTTTTGTACACTTTGTACTCCACACCTTTCTCGAAGCAAGTTCTTCTGAACGCGTTCACTTGAGCTACGGAGAATCCTGAAGCGTCAGTGATGTAGAAGAAAGGGTTTTCCTTCAGCTTCTCAGTCAGACTGTCGATTATAACTTTCTTTTCGTCTCTAGTCATGATTAAATACCTTGAATGCTACCCTTGTCTACAGCAATACCCGGAGACATTGTGCTTGACAAATGAATGCTTTTGAAATATGTACCTTTTGAAGAAGAAGGCTTCAACTTAGAGATGGTAGAGATCAGCTCTTTTACGTTCTCCTGAATTTGCTCAGGAGAGAAAGACACTTTACCTACACCGGCATGGATGATTCCAAATTTGTCGACCTTAAAGTCGATCTTACCGGCTTTTACTTCTCTTACTGCTTTGCCTACTTCCAGAGTAACGGTTCCTGATTTAGGATTTGGCATCAAGCCACGAGGACCCAATACTCTACCTAACCTACCTACTTTTGCCATTACGTTAGGCATAGTGATGATGACGTCTACGTCAGTCCATCCGCCTTCGATTTTGGCAATGTAATCGTCCAAACCTACGTAGTCTGCACCTGCTTCGGTTGCTTCTGCTGCTTTGTCAGGAGTACAAAGAACCAATACTTTGATGTCTTTGCCAGTACCATGAGGTAGTGCTACCACACCTCTAACCATTTGATCTGCTTTACGAGGATCAACGCCCAAACGGACATCGACGTCTACAGAAGCGTCAAACTTGGTCATGGTAATTTCCTTAACCAGTGAAGAAGCTGCCTCCAGGGAGTACATTTGGCTTGCGTCGTACTTAGAAAGAGCTTCTTTTTGCTTTTTTGTTAACTTAGCCATTGTTTTTTATTTATACTTCCCAAGGGGCTTTACCAGATACAGTGATACCCATGCTTCGTGCAGTACCAGCTACCATTTTCATGGCAGATTCTACTTTGAAAGCATTCAGGTCAGGCATTTTCGTCTCAGCAATCACTCTTACCTGATCCCAGGTAACAGATCCTACTTTCTTTCTGTTTGGTTCAGCCGAACCACCCTTCAGTTTCGCAGCTTCCAACAGCATGTTTGCAGCTGGAGGAGTTTTTACTACGAACTCGAAAGATTTGTCAGAAAAAACCGTAATCAGAACCGGTAGCACGGTACCCATTTTATCTTGGGTACGGGCATTGAACTGCTTACAGAACTCCATGATGTTCAAACCCTTGGAACCAAGAGCTGGACCTACTGGAGGCGACGGGTTAGCCTGGCCACCTTTCACCTGTAGTTTTACATAACCAGTGATTTCCTTAGCCATTGCTTAGTCTTGTTTTTCTACTTGTATAAAGTTTAACTCTACTGGAGTATTTCGGCCGAAGATCTTAACCATAACATTAAGCTTCTTCTTCTCCTCAAATATCTCCTCAATTGTCCCGGTAAATCCACTGAATGGGCCGTCCATTACTTTTACGGCTTCTCCGACTATAAATGGCGTATCCTGCTTCTCGGCAAACTCGTCAATCTCCTCAACCTTACCTAAGATACGGTTGATCTCCGACTGTCGTAATGGCTCAGGGGTTTTGGAAGCTCCCCCCTGGTTTGATCCAAGAAACCCGATAACACCCGGGATACTCGTTATTACGTGATTGGCTTCCCCATTGGAAAGATCCGCGTTGACCAGAACGTAGCCGGGAAAAAAGTTTCTTTCCCTGACCCTCTTCTTACCATTGCGCATCTCATATACCTTCTCAGAGGGAATCAGGACTTCAGGAATAAACTCCCCAATTTTCTCCCGCTGGATTTCATTGTCCAGGTAAGCCTTGGTCTTTTTCTCCTGCCCCGCTACTACCCTGAGTACGTACCACTTATGTTCAGCCATTCTGTAATGTCAATTAGAATAAATCATAAAACCATGTCATGATGTTCTCAAACCCCAAATCCACAGCACCAATGAAAAGTGCGAAGATCAGAGATGCTACCAACACCAATACGGCACTATTTTGAAGGAATGAAAACTTCGGCCAAGTGACCTTGTTTTTCATTTCGTCATAAGACTCGAGGACAAAGTTTTTAAGATTCATAGTCTACTTACTTGCTGCACGGGCAGAGAGATTCGAACTCCCATCAACGGTTTTGGAGACCGCTATTCTGCCATTGAACTATGCCCGTGTGAATGAACGCCCCGCGAATGGGAACGCAAAATTAGGAATAAAGTCTTTAGAAACAAATGCGATCCCAAAATAATTTGGGATCGCATCGTGTTCTTATACTAAGTCAGTTTAGTCTAGGATTTCGGTAACCTGTCCGGCGCCCACTGTACGGCCACCTTCACGGATTGCGAATCTCAAACCTTTCTCCAATGCAACTGCTGACAACAAGGTAACTTCGATAGTCACGTTATCACCTGGCATAACCATTTCCACGTTTGCTGGAAGTTTGATCTCGCCAGTTACGTCTGTTGTTCTAAGGTAGAACTGAGGTCTATATTTGTTGAAGAATGGAGTGTGACGTCCACCTTCTTCTTTTGAAAGTACGTAAACTTCAGCCTTGAAGTGAGCGTGAGGCTTCACAGATCCTGGCTTACAGATGATCATACCACGCTTGATTTGAGATTTTTCAATACCCCTCAAAAGCAAACCTACGTTGTCACCAGCTTCACCTCTGTCGAGGATTTTACGGAACATCTCAACACCAGTAACGGTAGACTTAAGACCTTCAGCACCCATACCGATGATTTCAACTGGCTCACCAGAGTTGATAACGCCTCTCTCGATACGACCGGTAGCTACAGTACCACGACCAGTGATGGAGAATACGTCCTCAACAGGCATCAAGAAGTCTTTGTCGATCAAACGCTCTGGGAGAGGAATGTAAGAATCAACTGCGTCCATCAACTGCATTACAGTGTCAACCCACTTCTCTTCACCGTTCAATGCACCAAGTGCAGAACCTGCGATCACTGGGATATTATCACCGTCAAACTCGTAGAAAGAAAGCAATTCTCTCACTTCCATTTCAACAAGCTCAAGCAATTCAGGGTCGTCAACCATGTCGACTTTGTTCAAGAAAACAACCAGCTGAGGAACACCTACCTGACGAGCCAAAAGGATGTGCTCTCTGGTCTGTGGCATAGGTCCGTCAGTTGCAGCGACTACAAGGATAGCACCGTCCATCTGGGCAGCACCAGTAACCATGTTTTTAACGTAGTCAGCGTGACCTGGACAGTCTACGTGAGCGTAGTGTCTTTTTTCAGTCTGATATTCTACGTGAGAAGTATTGATAGTGATACCTCTCTCTTTCTCTTCAGGAGCGTTATCGATTGAAGAGAAATCTCTCAATTCAGAAAGACCTTTTTTAGCCAATACGGTAGTGATGGCGGCAGTCAGGGTTGTTTTGCCATGGTCTACGTGTCCAATCGTACCGATATTAACGTGCGGCTTGGAACGGTCGAAGGTTGCTTTTGCCATGCGTGAAAATCCTCAGTTTAAGTTTAAAGATATGTTTAGATAATAATTCTCTGTAATTGAGCCAACGGCGGGAATTGAACCCGCGACCCCTTCCTTACCAAGGAAGTACTCTACCCCTGAGCTACGTCGGCTTAACCCATTGTGCTCTGTCAGCACAGAGCGGGAGACGAGGCTCGAACCCGCGACCTGCAGCTTGGAAGGCTGCCGCTCTACCAACTGAGCTACTCCCGCTTTTAAACCGGCGTACCGGATTTTTCAAAGTCCTGCAAAATTAGAAAAAAAATTTCGCATTCGGACAACTGGTGTGGGGGAAACAGGATTCGAACCTGTGAAGACATAAGTCAACGGATTTACAGTCCGTCCCAGTTGGCCGCTTTGGTATTCCCCCAACTGCGCTAAAATCTAGGGGTTTTGAGCCCTTGTGACGTTAACGGATGGCAAAATTATAGCCTTTTGTCAAAGTATCAAAGGATGCCATTCAAATTTGAAAACTTTTTCAGTACTGCCAATTCAATGATTTAGAAATCAACCGATTAATTTTCTTCCTTCAAGGCTTCAAGAAAGTAATCGTAATAGTTTTTGAGTTCAGGATCACGTTCCAGAGTGGCGATTCGGACAATTTCGGCGACGACAAGCTGGTCATCCGCAAAACCCATCAAAGCTTGGAAGGCACCGAGCCGCATGAAATTTTTCGAATCACTTTTCATTTGATCCATCAACACTTCCACGGCTTGGTCTTTTCCTTCCTCTGGATGTCTGGAGAAATATTCGCTAAAATACCCCAAGAAGTAGTATCGCCCTTCCCCAGTAAGCGCATCCAGACGCTCCAAAAACCACCGTCCTTTGCCATCGATGTTTTGTTGGATATAGTATTCCGCAACCGGGATCGTGATCCTGAAATTGCCATCGTCAGCAAATCTATTGATCACGGCGGTATCCGCTGGATGGTCCTCTGCACTCACCAAACCCATCAACGCCGACCCTGCCACCAAATAGGATGGCTCATCTGCCAATTTGAGGAAAGTGGACTGGTACTTCTCCGGATCCCAGGTCGCCAACAAATCCAATGCAGCCGCCCTTACAGAGTTCCTCGGGTCTTTCTCGGCGAGCTTCAAAACCTGATTTTCCAATCCCGTGATACGGGTCGGCCAACTTGGGTCGTTTTGCAGATAGCCCAGGACATTTTCCCGTACTGACCAAAAAGGATCGGCCAATGCGGCAGGCAGCACTATCTCCAGCTGGGCTGTCGCTTCCCTCGCCACCAAACTATCTAGAGCCTCATACCTAGCCACCCCAAGTAAAGACTCCTTAAACTGTGTAGCAAAACGATCGGAACTGATCTCTTGAGCCCTCCTAGCCAAAAGATTCTTGCCTTCGTCAAAGTACACCTGGCTAAGTGGAACACGGTTTTCCAAAGCAAACTGCTGGAAGGCTTTCGTCATCTGAAATACCCTCGAGTTTCGTTTTCCATCTTCGTACCAGCTTATTTCTATTGGGACTTGGAATAGTGGAGATTTCTTCAAATCCTGCATCTGATAGGCGGTGATCAAGATATTTTCCGGCTGGGAATAATCCACTTCGACACGAATCTCGGGATGCCCTTTGTCCAAAAACCATTGGTTGAAAAACCAATTCAAATCCTGTCCACTCACCTCCTCAAATGCCAATCTCAAGTCATGCACTTCCACTGATTGGAAAGCATGCCGCTCCAAGTACAGATGGAGCGCCGCGAAAAACGCTTTGTCTCCCAAGTGACGGCGCAGCATATGCAGGATGACGCCTCCCTTGTTATAACTATGGGCGTCAAACATATCCTCCGAATCCTCATAGTCAAAGCGGATCAAATCCACCTGCTTGGACTCCGATTCGGCAAAATACCCTTCCATTTCGGAGAGCAGCTTGAGCGCAGCCTCATCCGCCCCATATTTGTGCTCATTCCACAAGTACTCGCTGTAGTTCGCAAACGCTTCATTCAGCGTCAGATTTGCCCAAGACTCCGTCGTCACCATATCCCCAAACCACTGGTGAAACAACTCATGCGCAATGATGTAGTCCCAGTCCGAGTCTATAGCCTCCCGCTCATTGAGCCTAAGCTCTTCCATAAAGATCGATGCGGTGGTGTTTTCCATAGCTCCGGACACAAAATCCCGAACCACGATCTGGTCGTACTTTGGCCAGGGGAATTTCACTCCCAGTTTTTGCTCAAAGAACGCAAGCATTTCAGGAGTATTCCCGAAGACCTTTGCGGCACCCGCTTCATACCCCTTTTCGACATAGTAACCTAGAGGGACATCCTGCCATTTGTCCTCCACCTTTCCAAAATTCCCTATGGCTATGGCTGCTAGATAAGGCGCTGACGGCAGCTTAAGCTCCCAGTAGTCTCTCCTCAGTCCATTGCCCAATTGCTCCTTTTTGATCAATTGCCCGTTGCCTATGCTCACCATGGTGTCCGGCACGGTGAGTTTAAATAGCTGCGTCGCCCGCTCATTAGGCTTGTCAATGGTCGGAAACCATTTGCTGTTGTGCTCAGTCTCTCCCTGGGTCCAGATCATGGTCGGCTTTCCGGGAATCGTATCCATGGGATCTATGAAATAAAGTCCTTTGGTATCGGTGATCGCCTCGCTCCCATTTCCGGCGTTCCGTTCTGGAAAGGCCGTGTAGTTGATCTCGACTTCAATGGTGTCCTCGGAAGAAATCAGTTTTGGAAGGTAGATCCCGAGCTGTTTTTCGTCGTAGCGATAGGAAAGCTTAGATAGGCTATCCTCCTCCACCAGATAGATTGCCCCCATTTCATAGTCTTTCGCATCGAGCACCAATTCTTTTTGGGGATAGAAAAATGGACGAAGCATAAGTCGCGCCTTTCCCACAACCGCCTGACCTGTCCAATCAAAAGACAGATCCAAATCAGTATGTATCAAATCAAAATCCCGTGTGGCACTCGGCTGATAGGCTTCGATTTGCCGCTCCCTGCTTCTCAAGGTCTTCAAAATCTCCATGCTATCCAGAATCGGAACCGTATCGGAAGAAGCCTCCGAAACCTCCTGCGTATCGTTGACAGTCATTGGTTTTTCCGACTTGCAGGCTACTGCCAGCAGCAGGATAGCAGTGCTCCCCAATGAAAGAAGGGTATTCGGGAATTTCTTTGGATTCGAAGCCATTTGTTTGATATTTTGGAAAATCTAGGCGAGTTCGCCCGCCGGGCAATATATATTCACACCCAAAATAGCAGGAATGTTTTCAGTTATCCTTCAAAACGCCGTCCATAAGGTTGAAAAAAACGAAGACTCAATCTCAGTCAACCAAAGGACAATCGCATGGGACTTGAGATGGATAGGAGAACGGAAAGTGCACCTGATCCGCGACAACGAATCCATCGAAGCGGAGCTGCTGTCCATAGATCACGCCACCAAGACCCTCCAAATCCGAATAGGTCATAAGACCGCCAGTCTAAAGCTGAAGGATAGGTTTGACCTCTTACTCGAGCAGATGGGAATGAGCATGAATGGAAGCGGAAGCGTAAAGGACATCAAAGCTCCGATGCCGGGCCTGATTTTGGATCTGATGGTAAAGCCCGGCGATGAGGTTAAAAAAGGAGACGTTGTATTGATCCTTGAGGCCATGAAAATGGAAAACATCATCAAGTCGCCGGGCGACGGAATAGTCAGGGAAATCAAGGTCGCACTCAAACAGAGCGTGGAAAAAAACCAGGTGATGATTCTCTTTTAGTCGTCCCGCGTAAAGACTAACAACGTGCTCAGGTTCCAAAAAAACCTCTCTTGACTTTCTTGATCCTCTGAAGCGGGTTGGAGCGGATCAGTCTTTTCATCATGCCGGGAAAAATCCGATTGAGCAAGACGGTAAATCGCTCGGATCCGCCGACCACAAACTCTTCCCTGCCCCGCTCAAGCCCTCGAAGGATTCCACGGGCGCAGACTTCCGGCTCCATCCCATCTGCCAAGGCAGCCTGCATTTTGCCACTCCTGCTGCCATCTCCTCTCAAGCCAGCCACCGTAATGTTGGTTCGGATAAAGCCGGGGATAACAAGGTGGACAAAAAGCCCCGAACCATGGGTCTCCGCGCGCAGGGAGTCAAAATAACCTTGAAGAGCATGCTTTGACCCCGCATAGGCAGCGAGCTTCGGAACTCCATATTTCCCGCTCAGACTAGAGGTGAGCACCAAATGCAGCGGCGAACCTGGACTTCGATTTTTGAGTATCGCCTTGGTAATTGCCACGGGACCCCAAAAATTGATATCCATGATTTTGCGCTCCACATCGAGCGCTGTGTCTGCGACCAGGTCCCGGACAGTCATGCCAGCATTTAGGAAGACGTAGTCCAGTCCACCATAAACTTCCGAGGCACGGTCGGTTTTGCAAGAAAGTACAGAATGATCTTCCACATCGACAGGCAAAACTTCCATTGGACTGGACGGAAACGCAGATTTCAGCTCGCGGAGTTTAGGTTCATTTCGGGCGGAAATCACCAGACTTGCCCCATTCTCCACCAAAATCCTCACCAGGGCCTCCCCGATCCCAGAAGAAGCCCCCACGATCCACACCCTTTTATGAACCCAAAACCCCATTGTATCAAGCGGTTAGCACATACAATATAAGCGCTTAACTTCCATTTTTGGATTTTGGCCTAGCATTGTGAGTTGAAGAAATTATATTTGTCGGATTGTTTAGACGTTTCAGGGTCGATTCGATCAGATTTTGACAAATAAATCCGGATATCCATCAGGCGCTGCCGACCACAACTTTAGAAATCAATAATCCAATAGATGAAATACAACCGAATTCTGCTCAAACTCAGTGGAGAAGCCTTGATGGGCGAAAAAAACTACGGCATCGACCCCACGCGCCTCCAGCAATACGCCGACGAAATCAAGAAAGTGAAGGACAAGGGTGTCGAGATTGCGATAGTGATAGGCGGAGGAAATATTTTTAGAGGAGTGCAGGCAGAAAAATCAGGCATTGACCGTGTGCAAGGTGACTACATGGGGATGCTGGCCACGCTGATCAACGCAATGGCCTTGCAGAGTGCATTGGAGCAAAACGGAATGTTTACCCGATTGATGTCCGGCATCAAGATCGAGAGCGTCTGTGAACCCTTCATCCGCAGAAGAGCAATTCGTCATCTGGAAAAAGGCCGCATTGTGATCTTTGGGGCAGGTATCGGCAACCCTTACTTCACCACCGACTCTACGGCCGCATTGCGGGCTATAGAGATCGAGTCTGATGTAGTTCTAAAGGGAACCCGAGTGGATGGCGTCTACACCGCAGACCCGGAAAAAGACCCCTCAGCTACCAAATACCAAACGCTTACCTTCACAGAGGCCTACGAAAAAAACCTCAGCATCATGGATATGACTGCCTTCACACTCTGTCAGGAAAACAATCTGCCCATCATCGTCTTTGACATGAACAAAGCCGGCAACCTTAGCAAACTAGTACTTGGAGAAGAAATCGGAACATTGATCACTGCCTAATCCTGAACTAAATCATGGAAGAAATCGAGTTATTCTTAGAAGAAGCAAAAGAACTTATGCAAAAAGCGGTAGATCACACCGCTGCAGAACTAGTAAAAATCCGCGCAGGCAAGGCCATGCCCAATCTATTGGACGGGGTCATGGTGCAGTATTACGGAGCACCCACCCCACTCAATCAGGTGTCCTCTGTCAATACCTCTGATGCCAGAACTCTTGCGATCAAACCTTTTGAAAGAAACCTGATCTCCGAGATCGAAAAAGCAATCATCAACTCAGACCTGGGACTTGCTCCGCAAAACAACGGCGAGATTATTATTCTGACCATCCCCGCACTTACCGAGGAGCGCAGGATCAACCTTGTAAAACAAGCCAAGCAGGAATGTGAAGGAGGAAAAATCTCCATTCGAAGTGTGAGAAAAGACACCAACGAGTCTCTGAGAAAACTTCAGAAAGATGGCGCACCCGAGGATGCTATAAAGCGTGCAGAGGATCAGGTTCAGAAACTCACCGACCTGTATTCAAGCAAGTTGGATGAACTGCTCGCCAAAAAAGAAGCAGACATCATGAAAGTCTAATTTGATTTTCAACTAAACAATAAAGTCCGATGGAACGTACACTCCATCGGACTTTTTATTTCGACACATTCCCGTATTCGCTTTGCCAGCATAAACCCAAATCCCCACACACAAGTCCGTGGCTCCCCACTTTTAGTCCTCAAAATTCACATTGATAAACGTAGCGATCCCAAACAGCGGCCCGCTGCGTAGGTACTTCCCGTTTTCAAAGGCTACACCCAGTTCCAGTCTGAATATCCGGAACAAATTGTCTAAGGAATACCCGATCTCAGTGTAATGAGGCGAGTTCTCGGTTTTCAGGTAATTGACAAAAATGTTTTCTCTAACTCCCGAATATCTCAACATCGGCAATTGAGTCAACAAGAACTTTCTGAATTGATAGTGGGCAATACCGGAAATATAACTGGAGCTCGTGCTATACTTATAGTAATCCATAAAGCGGAAGTTGGACGCGGGTCCAAAATTGGAAAAGATAGTCCGGTTGCCGCCGAAGTGCTTGAAATCCTGAAAATAAACCCGATCGCTGTTGAGAAAAGTCCCGCCCACGACATTGAAGTCAAGTTTTCCACTCACTCCAAAGTTCACGTCATGCTGCACTCCCAGCTCCAATTGGTCAAATTTTGCAGCACTCTCCGAAACGACCAGTCCAGGCAAAGCTTTTTGATAGGAAAAAGTGAGCAATGGCGAGCGGGAAAAATTGGGATATTTTCTTCCATCCCGAATCGAATAGGTCAGTCCCGGACGCCATTCTACCGAGGCTTTGAGTTTCGCAATCTGATGGTTTTGAAACGCACCTCCGTCTGCTTCGACGTTTTCGGGTTGGTTGGGGGTGTATTCTCTTTCCGGCTTGTTATAAAAGGAGTAGTTCGAGTTGTTGAACAACTCCCGCCTCTCGGCCCAAGTAAAATCAAATCGATAAGTCAGTCCGTAGTCGATCCTGTGATACCAGTAGGCACGCGCAAAGTCCTGCTCATAGAGTTTCATGTAGTTACGGCGAACCAAAAGGGAATAGGCCGCATTGATCTGTTCTTGGATCGGGTCTTCTGGATTAAATTGATAGACGTACCTTCCTCCTTCCAGGCCCCAAGTCTGTGCCGAGATGGGCTGCGTATGGGACCATCGGAAATTGACTTTTCCATAAAATCTGTCGCTGGAGAATCCGTAGCGGAGCTCCGGTTCGATGTTGAAGCTTTGCCTGTTCCTGTTGACGCTGTCAGCGAGCTTTTCCTCGGAGTATTTGCGGTAGAAAAATCCCATTCCAACTTTCCAGCCTTCTACAGTATTGAAAGAGAGTTTGGTCAAATTCTGCCTAAACCCTACCGATACTCCCTTACCAAAAGAATAGGAACCGCCCATGATCACCTCCATTGGCTTGAATCCCTTTCTGGCCTTTTTGGCGACTGAGTCAACCTCACTCATCTTCGCAGCCTCCACAGTGGCTAAGCTGTCGTCTCGACGATACCCCTCAACTTCCTTCACCGTCAGCGGTACGGGCCGTATGCTATCCCAATAGCTCAAGCCCCGCTTTTTCGCCAAAGAATCCACACTATAGTAGCGCTCCGAGGTAACTGTTTCCTTTTCTTCTCCTTGCTCTTCCTTCAGAGTTTCTTTCTCATATTCATTCAGCAGCTTTCTGTATTCCTTTCTAGTCATCGGCTCTTCGCTCGCGAGCTGCTCCAAGGCTGAGATGGACTTGTCCAACTTCTGTATGTCCTGCGGGATCTCTTGTACCTTTTCATCGATGATCTCCGGTACGGTCACCAAATCAGGATTGAGCGTCACCTCATAGTCGCGAGTCGAAGCTAGGTACTTGAACTCTCCGGCGAAGCCAAAAATCTTCCCGCCAAATGTATAGGTATGGGTAAGCGGCATCCACACGTTTTCTGCAACCGGGGCATATTGCTGCTTAGCCGTAATCTGAAATCCCAGGAGAGAAGTCTTCAGATCCAGACTGTGGATAGCCCAAAGGTCCTCGATGATATAGATATAGCCTTCGAAGACTTTTTCACCCCTCGAGCGGGGAGTCACCTTCACTTTGCTCACCATCACATCCTGATCAAAAAAACTTCCCTCGTATTTAAACTGGTAATATTGAAAGGCGTACCGGGAAAGGGGTGAGACGATCCCGTTGATTTGATCCTGATAAAAGGAGGTTTGGATATAGGGTGCGGGAGAGGTACCTTGATTGTCCCCGTTGGTACGGATGGAAATCACCTTCTCCTCCACCTTATCCGGAAGGGTAAAAGTAATCCTCGATACCGACTCGGAAGTATAGGCTTCGTTGAGCTTAAGCCCCTCCTCCTCCAACGTTTTTTTCATGAAAAATGGCGCGTCGGTCAATTGACCGGTTCCCTTTAAATAAACCGTAGTAGAATATGTCTGAAGTTGCATTCGATGGTATTTGGCCTTGGATATGGCCTTTCGCATGATAGTAAGTGCGGGATCTTCCGCTCCTGCCCTTACCTCCACCTCGCTTAGATTATAGATCTGCGGCTCCAGTGTGAAGTTCAAATCCACCCAGGCATCTCTGACTTCAACGGTTTCTAGCTGTGACTTGTAGCCGAGAAATTGGACAATCACGTCATAGTATCCTGGCTTCAACCTAAATTCGTAGAGTCCATTTTCATTGGTTGGCACTCCGTCCTCCAAATTGCGAATGTAGACTGAAGCGAAGGCCAGGGGCTCACCATCCGTCGTAGCAACTCTTCCACGTATCCCCTGCGCAACAGAAATCACCTGAATACCAAAAAGAAACATACCCATCCAAAGTATAGAGAACTTACTCCCGTGCGTCATAAAAGTCGGTTTTGCTTTGTATAAAGATATAGATGTAAAAAACGACCCCAAGGTTGTAAGGCCTCATTTAAGATGATTTAGGATGTTCACAAAAAGAGGGTAAGACCAGGTAAAGAGATAGACTGGAACAGTCAAAAACAACCACATTCACCGACTCCTTATTTATGATAATTTTATGCTAACTAAGGCACTTATTTAATTTTTTCGAAAAAGCCGCTTTTGCATTTTCTGAGACACTTTATCAAAAATCAGAATTCTGAAATAATTAAAAAAAAATGACTTTTTTGACATTCCATAAACGGAAAACGTTTTCCATTAACGTATTCATACATTTTTTAGGATTCTATTAAATTCTAAACAAACAATACAATCTTCTGTTGACGATTGGTTTTTCACCGAGGAAAGCGCGCAATTGTTAATAATTGCAAAATCGAAATCTTACGAGCACTTTAGATTTGGAATACGAGTACTCATGCCTATTTCGATTTTTATCAAACAAAAAACCCTATGACAAATTATTTACCCAATCTCAAGTCATTGGCGCTTACAATTGCACTTACCCTAAGTGCTATTTTGGCCGTCAATGCCCAAAGCCGCTCCATCTCTGGGACAGTCATGGACGCCGGCCTTGGAGACCCTGTACCCGGAGCCACGGTGATGGTCAAAGGCACCACCCGAGGCACAGCCACTGATGTGGATGGTAAGTTCACGCTTCCCCTACAGCCCGAAGACCAGGTGCTGGTAATTTCCTTTGTAGGCTATCTGACCCAAGAGGTAGAGATCGGCAACCAAAGCACTATCACCATCAATCTGGAAGAGGACATTCAGAGCCTGGAAGAAGCTGTAGTCATCGGCTACGGTTCACAAGACAAAAAGGAAATCACGTCGGCGGTGGTCGGTGTGAAACCAGAAGACTTCAACCGAGGAAATGTGTCGAACCCAGCACAATTGCTGCAAGGCAAGGTGGCCGGTCTGTCTATCACAAGACCAGGCGGTAATCCAAACAATGCCTTCAATGTAAGGCTGAGAGGTCTTTCCACGTTTGGGGCCAACTCCTCTCCCTTGATCGTATTGGATGGAGTGATCGGAGCATCCTTGGAAAACGTCGATCCCAATGATATCCAGTCCATCGACGTATTGAAGGATGGATCCGCGGCGGCGATCTACGGTGCCAGAGGCTCCTCTGGTGTGATCCTGATCACCACTACCAAGCAAGGCAAGCGCGAGGGCGCTACCAATGTGACTGTCAACAGCTTTGCCACACTCGACAAAGCCGCCAACTTGATCCCAATTCTTTCCGCAGAGGAATTTGTCGAAAGGGGTGGAACTGACTTCGGTAGCGAAACCGATTGGAGGGAAGAACTCATCGACGATGCGATGTCCTTTACTACCAACGCCAGCATATCCGGCAGTTTTGGCAATTCCAATTATATGGCATCCGTCAACTATCGCGACAACAACGGGATAGTCAATGGCGTCGGCAACGAAAGACTCAACACCCGATTGAACCTTTCCCAAGGCGCGCTAAACAACAGACTGCGTTTCAATGTCAATCTGTCGTTTACGAACTTGGCAAAAGAATCGATTAATGATGCCGCATTCAGATATGCTACCATCTATAACCCCACAGCCCCTATCTATGAGGACACCGAAGACGCCATAGAAGATTTTGGGGGATATTTCCAAAGGAACCTTTTTGACTTCTATAATCCTGTGGCCTTGGCCAATCAGCAGAAATTTGTAGAAGAAGTAAAATCCAACCTGCTATCTTATAGGGCGGAGTTTGATATCCTGAGCAACCTGACACTCTCTGCACAATATTCCCAGGATAGAAAAAACGAACTCCTAGGCAACTTCTGGTCTATGCAGGACTACCAAGTAGGCTTTGGTGCGGCAGGCTCCGCGGAAAGAATCACAAGGGATCGCGCCCAGCGTATCTTTGAATCAACGCTTAGATACGAAATCGACCTGAGCGACAAGTTAAACATGACCTTACTTGGTGGTGCAGGTATGCAATTCACCAAAAATGAGGGTTTTAGGGCACGAGTACGGCAGTACTTGTTTGACCAAGGATGGAACAACCTTGGAGGGGGTGCGATCCGTGTGGGCAACTTCACCGAGGTTTCGTCCTACGCGAATGAGGACCAACTCAACTCGCTTTTTGGTCGAGCCAACTTCAATTGGGACAACACCTTCTTCGTTTCGGCATCCGTGAGATCAGAGACCTACTCTGGATTTGGAGCGAACAACCAAACTGGTATTTTCCCTGCCTTCTCCGTAGGTTCTGACTTTACCCAAATCTTCGACATGGGCTTGTTTTCCCAGTTCAAGCCGAGGGTTTCTTACGGTGTGACCGGCAATCTACCTCCATCGCCCACCTTGGCATTGGGTGTGTTTGGCAATGGTAACAGAATCGATTTGGATGGCGACCCGCTGACCCAGAATGACATCTTTGTGGGTATTGTGCAAAACTCCAACCCTAACAGGGACCTGAAGTGGGAAACCAAAAAAGAATTCAACGTGGGATTGGACTTCGGGATGTTTAACAATAAAGTCACCGGTAGTGTGGACTATTATACCCGAAATATCTCTGACCTGTTATTCAATGTGCCTGTTGCCCCCGGAGCTCCAAACCCATTTGATCCGGGAAGATTCAACACTGCCTCTTCTACATGGATCAACCTTGCGGACTTGCGTGCCGCCGGTTTTGAATTTGCGGCTTCGGTCAACCAGATCGGAAATGGAAAACTGAAATGGACTCCGACCCTCAACTTCACCATCTACGACAAAACGACTATTGAAAGCTTATCCGCTGGTGATCTCGGATTTGAAGAACTGAGATTTGCCACTCCAGGATCTCCTGGCCAAAATAATATTCCTATCATCTACAATAGAGTGGGCGAAAACCTGGGCGATATTTACGGACCAAGACTCCTCGGCTATACCGAAGACGGACAATACATTTTGTCTACAACGAAAGAAGACGAGTATGAAAAACTCGGAAACGGGCTACCCAAAGGAGAATTCGGCTTTACCAACAGTTTTATGTATGGTCAATGGAGCCTGAATTTCTTCCTGAGAGGAGCTTGGGGCCACGACCTTTACAATTCTTACAGAGGTTTCTACGAAAATAACGATCCCGGAGCGGTGACTTGGAACTCGGTCATCACCGACAAAACCCCCACGAACCCTCTAGTCGTCTCCACTCAAACTTTCAATAGCTCCTACGTGGAAGATGCCTCCTTCATTCGCTTGGACAACGCAGAACTTGGCTACAACGTGAAGACCAATTCAGCCAACCTGAGCTCACTGAGAATCTATTTCGCTGCCCAGAACCTCTTCACTATCACTGGTTACACTGGGATCGACCCTGAAGTAAGGACAAATGATTCTGAGAACCTAGATGCCTTTACTTCAGCCCTATCTCCAGGTATCGAGCGAAGAAACACCTATTTCCAGACTCGCTCCTTCACTATGGGAGTAACCGTAAACTTTAAATAACCGATCAAATCCTACAGACATGTTAAAATCACTAAAAAAAATCTGTTTAATGCTCCCCTTGACCTTTGGCTTGGGCGCATGTTGGGAGCTAGATCAAGAAGTGTTGGATGGTGTGACCGCAGACGATATTGCCAACAGCACCAACCCAAATTTGGTTAATGTACTGAAAGCTTCTGCCTATTCCAGAATCGTGGGATCATGGGGAGCACACAATAGCATCTGGTCTATTCAGGAGGTATCATCTGATGAAATGGTGATCACCCACAAAGCCTCGGATTGGGAAGATGGACGGCAGTGGATAAAGATGCATCAGCATGAGTGGGAAACAAAAGAAGAATCCTTCAACAACTCCTGGAACTATTGCTACACCGCCATCGGTGAGATCAATAACCTCATAATTCAATATCCCGACGTGGTTGAACTCAAAGCCGAGCTGAGCGTTTTGCGTGCCTTGGTTTATATGTGGCTTATAGATGCCTTTGGCAATGTGCCGATTGTAGACGAAAACTCTACTGGAGGAAATCCTACGAACAACAGTAGGGCAGAGGTTTTCGCCTTCATCGAAAGCTCCATCAAAGACAATTTGGACCTTCTTTCTGATGGTACAAACAAATATACTGTCAACCAGCTTACAGCCCACGCAATGCTAGCCAAGCTCTATCTCAACGCAGAGATCTACACCGGAACTCCGAGATGGGCCGACGCAGAGACCGCAGCCGACATGGTAATACAGAGTGGGAAGTACTCCCTTACCTCTGACTTTTTCGCCAACTTCGCTGAACGAAACAGTGGATCGACAGAAAACATAATGACGCTACCCTATGACCAAAACAACGCTGGGGGATTCAATCTACCGATGATGACTTTGCACTACCTTAATCAGCAAACCTACAATCTGCAAGAGCAGCCTTGGAATGGCTACTCTTCTTTGGAAGAATTTTATAACAGTTTTGATGACAACGATGTCCGCATCAATTCCTTTCTGGAAGGCCCCCAATATGCGGCAGACGGAAGTAGACTGAACGACATCTCTGCAGAGGCTGGCGATCCAGACGGTCAGCCCCTGACCTTCACACCGGAGATCAACATGCTCACCCCTAATGCATTCAGACAGGCTGGTGTGCGTGTTGGAAAATATGAGTTTGCCAACGGAGCTACTTCCTCGTTAAGTAATGATTACCCTTTAATTCGCTACGGCGACATCCTTTTGGTCAAGGCAGAAGCGGCCTTCCGTCAGGGAGACATTAGCGATGCCTTAACCTATATAAACATGATCCGAGCTCGGGCTAAAGTAGCCCCGTATAATACGCTTACCGCCGACGACATTTTCGATGAGCGCGGCAGGGAGATGTTTGCGGAAGCTAGCCGTCGTACAGATATGATCCGCTTTGGCAAGTGGAATCAGGCTTGGTGGGAAAAGGCCCAATCTGAGCCTTTCAGAGCCTTGTTCCCTATCCCACAGCAGGCGATCAATGCCAATCCAAATCTGGTTCAAAACCCAGGCTATTAATCTGAATGGAGTAATGAAAAACGGGAAGCGTGCATCGGCACGCTTCCTTTTTGTTTCCACAAGAATCAATCTTGGGAAAAGCTCTTGTACATAGTCGCCAAAAACCGGTTTTCCCCAAGACAATCTAGCCAAAACCGTTAATTTTACCCTTCGTTCCGTCTTTGGGAAGGGTCTCTCTCCAAAGAAAAAACCGAATACAACCCAAAATTGCATGCAGTCAGTTCGGATTAACTTAGCCAACTACCCACTCCTATTATTTGCTCTTTCTCTTATTTTTTCCTGCCAAACTCCATACGAAAAAATGGAAAAACGGGAGCTGGCATCCGGCAAAATCCAAAACGAGCTTTTTCTCGGACTAAAACTGGGTATGGACAGAAAGGCCTTCTACCAGACCTGCTGGGATCTCAACCAGCAAGGACTCTTGGTCAACGGCCCCTCGGAGTTGTCGGTAGAGTACCGCCCGACGATGCCCTCTAGATTTCCCACCAAGATGATGTTTTATCCCAGATTTGAAGATGAAAGGATCTACCTCATGCCCATCGAATTCACCTACGAAGGTTGGGCACCGTGGAACGAAGATCTCAAAGCGGAGAAGCTGCGCGAAGACGTCGTGAAGCTCTTTGAGTCCTGGTATGGACCTGGATTCATCGAAGTGTACAACGAGGACAAATCCCAAATCGTCTTTGTAAAAATGGATGGCAACCGCAGGATCAGGATATTTAAAAAGCACCTCTCGGTGGTGAGAGCGGAGATTTCCGATCTTCCCGTAGAGAAGAAACTAAAAGGAAACACCAATTCATGAGAAACGTCCTTCCAAGCATTCTCTTCCTGTCAATACTTTTTTCCTGCCAGAAACAACCGGAAAAGCAGCCTACGCTTTTCCAGGAAATTCCGGCGGAATCATCCGGAATGAACTTCAGCAACGACCTGAATTTCGACGAGGAATTCAACGTCTTTACCTACAGAAACTACTACAATGGGGGTGGAGTTGCCATTGGGGATGTGAACAATGATGGTTTGGCCGACTTGTATTTCACCGCCAATCTAGGTCCAAACAAACTTTATCTGAACAAAGGCGACTTCAAGTTTGAAGACGTGACCGAAAAATCCGGAACTGCCGGCACCCGTGCTTGGAGTACGGGAGTGGCGATGGCGGACGTCAATGGAGACGGCTGGCTGGATATCTATGTCTGCAACTCCGGGGACATCTCTGGAGACAACAAACAAAACGAGCTCTTCATCAACCAAGGCGACGGTACCTTTATTGAGCAAGCCGAAGCTTTCGGTCTCGCCGACCAGGGATTTTCTACCCACGCGGTATTCTTCGACTATGACAAGGACGGAGACCTCGATGTCTACCTGCTCAACAACTCCTATCAGGCCATCGGCTCCTTCAACAAGATGCAGAACGAGCGCATCAAAAGAGACGCAGTGGGAGGAGATAAGCTTTTCAGAAACGACGATGGAAAGTTTATCGATGTCAGCGAGGCTGCGGGAATCTATGGGTCAATCATTGGTTTTGGGCTGGGGATCACCATCGGCGATGTCAATCAGGACACCTGGCCGGATATCTTTATCTCCAATGACTTTTTCGAGAAAGACTACCTCTACATCAACAATCAGGACGGCACCTTCACCGAATCCCTGGAAAGCTCCATGCGCTCCATCAGCGCCGCATCCATGGGGGCCGACATTGCGGATATCAATGGTGATGGGCTATTGGATATCTTCGTAACGGACATGCTTCCTGAGCCACTGCCGCGACTAAAGCAGGTGACAACCTTTGAAAACTGGGACAAATTCCAGTTCAACAAGACGCACAGCTATCACTACCAGTTTTCGCGTAATATGCTCCACATCAACAATGGCGACGGCACCTTCAGCGAAATGGGCCGATTAGCCAACATGGAGGCGACCGACTGGAGCTGGGGCGCGTTGATCTTCGATATGGACAACGACGGCATGCGAGATCTCTTTGTCGCAAATGGCATCTATCAGGACATCACCGACTTGGACTACCTCAATTTCATCGACGATGAGGAGACCAAGATCAAAATCATCTCCCAGGAAGGCGTGGACTACAAAGCGCTGATCGATCCGATTCCCATCAATCCAGTTCCAAACTATGCGTTCAAGAACCTCGGCGACCTGAAGTTTGAAAGTGTCGCAGAGGCTTGGGGTTTGGGTGAGCCTATACATTCCAATGGTGCCGCGTACGGAGATCTTGATAACGATGGTACGCTTGACTTGGTCGTCAGCAATGTGAACAAGCCTGCGCAGATCTTTAAAAACCAGGGAAAATCACAACTTCCTGAAAACCATTCTTTACAGGTCCAGCTCTTGGGAAAAGGTAAAAATACCCAAGCCATTGGCACGCAAATTCGGGTGACTGCCGGCGACAAAATATTCTACGCGGAGCAAATGCCCAATCGCGGCTTCCAGTCTTCGGTAGATCCCAAGATTACCTTAGGCCTAGGCTCAATCACCCGGTTGGATAAGATTGAGGTCTTCTGGCCTGATGGCCAATACAGCGTACTGGAAAAACAAGCCGCCGACCAGCTCCTTCAGCTCAAATGGGAAGATGCAGTTGACATCCCCACGGACGTGTTCTTTTACCCTGAAACCAAAACCCACCAGTTTTCCAAGGTTCCGGAGCCAGGCTTGGAATTTACCCATTCCGAAAATCCCTTCGTGGACTTCGACCGGGATAGGTTGACCTATTTTATGTTTTCTACTGAAGGCCCGGCTTTTGCAAAAGGCGATGTAAACGGAGACGGCTTGGAAGACCTATTCTTCGGAGGGGCAAAAACCTTTTCCGCAAAACTTTTTCTTGCCGACCTTTCCGGCAAATACAAAGAATCGGTACAGGCGGCATTCGTGGAAGATGCATCTTCCGAAGACACCGATGCACTGTTTTTTGATGCCGATGGAGATGGGGACTTGGATCTTTTTGTCACTTCTGGAGGAAATGAATCAGGTTTCTCTATGCCTGACCTCGCCGATCGACTTTACCTCAACGATGGAAAAGGCAACTTCACCAAAAATTCCCAGGCGGGGTTTTCAGCAGTTTTGGGAAGCAGCAGTACGGTGAGTCCCATCGACATCAATGGGGACGGGGTAATGGACCTTTTCGTAGGTGGCAGGCTTATTCCCTTTACCTATGGAGCCCCTGCAAGTAGTCAGCTTTGGGTCAACGACGGAAGGGGCAATTTCACCGAACAATCGTCCACTCTTGCCCCCTCTCTGAAAAACCTGGGGATGGTGACGGCTTCCCAGTCGTTTGACTGGGACGGGGATGGAACTTCTGACCTGGTGGTCGTAGGCGAGTGGATGTCCCCTACGTTTTTCAAAAACACGGGGGGAAAACTCGAAAAAATCGAAATGGCTGGTTTGGCTGGACTCAAGGGCTGGTACCGAGGCGTGGAAATCGGCGATTTCGATGGTAACGGTCTGCCTGATCTCGCCCTTGGAAATCATGGACTCAACACGCGGTTTAAGGCCTCAGCCACTTCGCCGGTAAGCATGTTCTTGAATGACTTTGACCAAAACGGCTCCATCGAGCAGATCTATACCCAAAAGCTAGGAGAGGTGCAGGTACCCTACACGCTCAAGCATGAACTGGAGCGTCAGGTCCCCGGGATTAAGAAAAAGTACATCCGCTACACCGACTACAACAACAAAGCGCTCAGCGACATTTTTGCAAAAGATGTGATCGACAAATCCATCGTCCAAGAAGTCAATCATCTGGAGTCTGGAATACTGCTGAACAAAGGAGGAGGAAATTTTGAGTGGAAAGCCTTTCCGAGGATGGCACAACGCTCCTGGATCTTCGCCATCCAAGTCCTGGATCTCAACGAAGATGGAAAACAAGATTTGATCCTAGGTGGAAACTTGGCTCAGATAAAACCCGAGATCGGCAAGTTTGACGCGAGCTATGGTGAGGTACTGCTGGGCAAGGGCGACGGTACATTCACCTACCTCCCCAACCGCGTCAGCGGCCTACGGCTAGAAGGGGATATCCGGGCATTTTCCCTCGTTGGAGAGAAGGAGCTCTTAGTGGTCAAAAACAGCGCGACAGCTGAAATCTGGAAGTATTGATGGCATTTTCGACAGCAAAATACGCATGCTTCATCTTCGCGGGACTAATGCTCTTTTCCTGCAAAAAGGAAAAAAAACAAGACATCCAAGCCCCGTCGTTTTCCCTACTTACGCCAGAGCAAACCGGAGTTGACTTTAAAAACCAGCTCACCGACGGCCCACAACTCAACATCCTGGAATACTTATACTTCTACAACGGTGGCGGAGTCGCAGCTGGGGACATTGACGGCGATGGCTTGGTGGATCTCTATTTCACGGGCAATCAAGTGTCCAATAGGCTGTACCTCAACAGAGGCAATCTCCAGTTTGAGGATATTACCGAGTCCGCCGGAGTCGGAGGAGATGGGGGCTGGTCTACTGGCGCCACTATGGCTGATGTCAACGGCGATGGGTTGCTGGACATCTACGTAGCCCAAGTCTCCGAACTCCCCGGTATCACCGGTCACAACCGACTCTATCTCAATCTCGGCAACGGAAAATTCGGTGAAGCGGCAGCAGAGTTTGGACTTGATTTTCGAGGATTTGGTACGCACTCAGTTTTCTTCGACTACGACCGGGACGGGGACCTGGATTTGTACCTGCTCAACCACAACGTGAAATCACCGGAAGTCTTTGTGAAATCCGACGCCCGCAGCAAAGCTAGTCCACTTGGTGATCGGCTGCTTAAAAACCTGGCTAGTGAGGGACAGGACCGTTTTCTGGACGTCACGGACGCTTCTGGCATCTATTCCAGCATCCTCGGTTTTGGGCTTGGGGTCAGTGTTGAAGATTTCGATGGAGATGATTGGCTTGACCTCTACGTTTCCAATGATTTTACCGAAAACGATTACCTCTATCTCAACAATCAGGATGGGACTTTTCGGGAGGTTTTGGTGGAAATCATCCCCAGCACAAGTCGCTATAGTATGGGAAATGACGCCGCAGACCTGAATGGCGACGGACGTCCAGACATCTTCACTACGGACATGCTTCCAGAAGATCCGGAGATCTGGATGAAATCCGTCGGCGAGGACAAGGCGGAAGTGTATCAGATCAAAGAGCAGTTTGGCTATCAGGACCAATATGTGCGAAACCACCTGCAGCTAAATCTGGGGGAAAAGGGCTTTGCGGAAATCGCGCTGTCTGCAGGGGTTTTCGCCTCGGACTGGAGCTGGTCTCCCTTGATCTTTGACATGGATAACGATGGACTTCTTGATATCCACGTCACCAATGGAATCATCAAGCGCCCCAATGACCTAGACTTCATCCAATACAGCCAGTCCCCAGAACCGGGGCTGTCTATGTCGGAGTTGCGCAAAAAACAAATCGACATGCTGCCCAGTGTGAAGCTTCCCAACTTCGCCTGGAAAAACCTTGGACAACTCAGCTTCAAAAACGAAGCCCTCTCGCTCGGCTTGGCTCAGGAAAGCTACTCCAACGGCTCCACTTACGCCGACTTGGACAATGACGGAGACCTCGATCTGATCGTCAACAACCTCAACCAAGAGGCATTTATCTATCAAAATAATGCGGAAAACACAGGGAATCATTTCATCAGAATCGATCTGGAAGCCAGTGAAAAAAATCGCCACGGTATAGGAGCTCAAGTCACTCTCTACTCGGGGGATATCAAGTGGACGCAGCGACTGAGTACGAGCCGGGGATTTCAGTCCGGGCCCTCCACAACACTGGTTTTTGGCTTGGGGAAAAACACATCAGTCGACTCAATCCAAGTCAACTGGCCAGATGGGTTTTTAGAAATTTTTCCTCAGACTCAAGCCAATCAAAGTCTAAAACTATCCCAGGGAAAAGGAAAAGCGATTTCTCTCTCCGCCCCTAGTCAAATATCTGAAAGGAAAAATTCACCGATAGACTGGAGCCATCGTGAAAAGGACATTATGGACTTTATCAAGCGGGAATACTTGGCTCCCAAAACCTTCTCCAGAATGGGTCCTGCTATGGCTGTTGCGGATGTAAATGGGGATGGGCTTGACGACTTTTACCTCGGTGGCGCAATGGATCAGCCTGGAGCGTTTTTCTTGCAGACGGAAACCGGGGAGTTTCAAGAAATCCCCAACCCGATGTTTGACCAATTGGCCAAAGCCGAAGATGTGGTGGCCGAGTTTGCGGACCTCAATGGAGACGGGCATCAGGATCTATTTGTCGGGAGCGGAGGAAATGAATACCCTTCAGGAGAACTCTACAACTTTGACCGCATTTTCTTCGGGGACGGCCAGGGGAATTTTGCATTTTCCATGAGAGCCTTGCCACCGATCGGTGAAAACACCTCCAGTGTGGCTATCCACGACGTCGACGGAGATGGCGACCTTGATCTCTTTATCGGAACAGCAGTCACGGCAGGTGACTATGGAGCGAGCCCGAAAAGCAGTCTGTTAATCAATCGGGGACATGGCCAGTTTGAGGATGCGACTACTGAATGGTTTGAGCAAGCAAACGAGCTGGGAATGATCAATGCCGCAAAATGGGCGGATCTAAACGGAGACGGAAAATCCGAATTGGTATTGACGGGAGATTGGCAGGGTATTCGGGTCTTCGAAATCAGGTCCGCGAAACAACTGGTGGAAATCCAGCCAAAAGGTTTGGAATTTTCCGCAGGCTGGATCAATTCCATCGAAGTGGCGGATCTGGACGGCAACGGAAAGCTCGACATCCTAGTGGGAAATCTCGGGACAAACAGCAAGCTCAAGGCTTCGAAGGAAAAGCCTGCCTGGCTCTATCACGGGGATTTTGACGGAAACGGCCAAGCTGATCCCCTGATCTTTCACTATCTCGGAGAGAAATTGGTCCCCTTTGCGACACGGGATGATCTGATCCGCCAGATCCCGGCAATCAAGCGAAAGCACAAATCCTATGCAGACTATGCCCAGATCAGCAAACCGGAGGATCTTTTCTCCGCCGAAGAACTTCAACGAGCCCGAAGGCTTTCTGCTTATGAATTCCGATCGGGTATCTATTTCCAGAACGAGGACGCCTCTTTCGACTTTGTACCTTTTCCGGCAGACGCACAATGGAGCCCAATCTTTGGCATTGCTGTCGATACTGAAACACAGACCGTATACTTAGCTGGCAACTCCTCTGACTTCCGGGTGGATCTTGGCAAATCCATGAATCTTGGCGTCCTCGCCTTCCAGTGGAAGGAAGGCGCCTGGCTGAGCACCAGTTCGCAGCCTACCAGTGGTCAACTCCGCAAATTGCAATTCATCAAGACCGCCTCGGGCCCAGTCCTACTCGCTTCCCAAAACAATGGCCCATTGATCTGGATTAGGTGAAAAACTTGAGCAAAATCATTTGGGATTGAATGCCTTATACTTAGCTTTGAATTCTCATGTAAGTTGATAAAACCCAATCGACCCCGTCAGGGGAATCTATCGTCAACTTAAAAATGAAAAACCCACTATGAGTTCTTTACGATTACCTTTCCTAATTCTGGTGCTGCTCGGCGCGTTTTCCGCATGCCAGAAAAAAACGGATTATTCCCAACTTATCAGCGATGGACACTACTTTCATCGGGCCCAAACCCGCATCACCGAAGTAATCATCCACGACATCTTCTCCCCACCTGTGGCAGCCAGGATCTATTCCTATGCTTCTTTGGCGGCATACGAAGTGGCAGCGGCCAGTGACCCTGCCCACTATGCTCCCCTCCTAGGTCAGCTCAACGGCTCCGAGCCTTTGAACTTGACTATCCCTGAAAATGTCTACCCTCCATTGGCTGCATTGGCTGCCTACTACCACATGGGGACTGCCTTGATCTTTTCCGAGGATATGATGCACACACAGCGGGACAAGGACTTTGCCGAGCTGATGGAAAAAGGAATACCAGAGGATGTGTTTGAAGCTTCCGTCATGTTTGGACAGGAAGTCGCAGAAAAGGTGAAGGACTACTCCAAAAAGGACAACTACCACCAAAGTCGCTCCTTCCCCAAGTATACGGTGGTCAACCAGCCCAACACCTGGCAGCCCACCCCTCCAGCTTACATGGAAGCGGTAGAACCTCACTGGAACAAGATTCGCACCTTTGCGCTGGACTCAGCAGCCCAGTTCAAGGCAGGCGCGCCTCCGGTCTTTTCATCAGATCCATCTTCCGAGTTTTACAAAGTGGCCAAAGAGGTTTATGATGCAAAAATCAACATGACGGATGACCAAAAGGACATTGCCATGTTTTGGGACTGCAATCCCTACAAGATGAATGTGAAAGGCCACGTCATGTTTGCCGAGAAAAAAATCACCCCAGGTGGTCACTGGATGAGCATAGCCTCCATTGCCAGCAAGGCCGCGGGTAGGGATTGGAAAGGTACCGTAGAGGCCTACGCGCTCACAGCCGTGTCACTGAATGAAGCATTTATCTCTTGCTGGGACGAAAAATACCGCTCCAAACTTATCCGCCCGGAGACTTACATCAATCAATATATAGATGAAGAGTGGGTACCGCTGCTGCAGACTCCACCTTTTCCAGAGCATACCAGCGGACACAGCGTTGCATCTACGGCTGCGGCCTATACGCTAACACAGCTGTTCGGAGACGAAATGCACATCGTGGACAGCTCCGAGGTAGCTTATGGGCTGCCGATCCGGGAGTTTGATGGATTTACGAAGATGTATGAAGAAGCTGCAATCAGCAGATTTTATGGAGGCATCCACTACATGCCCGCGATCACGGAAGGGATCGTACAGGGTAAGCAGGTTGGTCAGTTGATTTGGCAAAAGATCTCCACCAAGCCGAAACAGGTTGCATTGAAAGACTAGAATTTAGAAAAGCCTCGAATCTGAAAATTCGGGGCTTTTGCTTTTTAATAAGAGCTCGTCAATTGCATGAAAAGAATAGTTTGGAGTTTTCATTTTTTCCCGTAATATTCTAAAACTTTAATATTCCCAATCTAACCACTATGAACAAATCAGTCTTTTTCCTATTGGCTTTTTTCTTGACTTTGCCACTGTTTGCACAAGATGTCACATTTGGTCTGAGAGGCGGGCCCAGCTTCACCACCTTGGGAGGTGACGATGGTAGCGTAGGAGCCAAGTTTCGAGTTGGATTCCACATCGGCGGATTCGCGTCTTTTGCCATCTCTGAATCACTGAGTTTTGAGTCTGGATTGCAATATGCAAACAAAGGGGCCAACGGTTCTGACGGAGGGGTATCAGCGGTCGTTAGAAACGGATATCTGGACCTCCCCCTTTTGCTCAACTATCGCTTCGGCGAAAGATTTTATGGACTTGCGGGAGTGCAACCCTCCTTTTTGGTTTCTCCAGCTATTGTTTTGGAAGAAAACGGAAACAAGGTTACCGTCAACGGCAAGGACGTGGCGGATCTTTACAAAGGTTTCGACTTTGCCGGAGTGATAGGATTTGGAGTAGAATTGAACGCGGGACTGCATGTACAGACCACCTATGAGCATGGGGTATCCAACATCAGCGAGATTGCTGATACGGCATATAACAGAGGCTTCAAGCTCACGGTCGGAAAGTCTTTTTAAATTCCAAAACATCAACAAAAAATCCCCAGGAGGAGTCTCGGGGGTTTTCTTTCCGAAGTCTCAATTGTCCGCCGATTAGCAACTGGCAGTTGACTAACGATTTTCATAGCGGTGGGTGAATTACCCATTTTCACGAAAGTTTATTGATACAGCTTCTTATCCAAAATATACTCCTCTACCTTGTCTGGCAGGAGATATTTGACAGAATATCCTTCTTGGATGGACTTACGGATAAACGTCGCAGAGATATCCAGCAGGGGGGCATCGATGGTTTTGACTTGGGGATGATCAAAGGCTTTCGTCTCTCCAGGCCGGGGATAAACAAAGATTTCGTAATGATCCAATATGGCTTGGTGGTTTTTCCATTTGTGGAAATGGGCCAGATTGTCCGAACCCAAAAAAAGACAAAACCGGTGCTGGGGATATTGCTCACTGAGGTAGGTGAGCGTGTCGATGGTGTAGCTGGGCTTGGGCATGCGGAATTCCAAATCGCTGGCCCGAAAGTGGAAATGATCGGCTATCGCCAACTCCACCATCCGCAATCGATCAAACTCATGGATCAGAGATTGCTGCTTCTTAAAGGGATTTTGGGGACTGACCACAAACCACACCTCATCCAAATCCGTGCGGTCGTAGAGCGTGTTGGCTATGATCAGGTGTCCTACGTGGATGGGATTGAAGCTCCCGAAATACAGCCCCACCTTCATGGCTATCCGGCCAAAAACTCAGAAACCATACTAACAGCCTCCCTGGAAGAGCGTTCAAAATCATCATTGAGGATGGTCTTGTCAAACTGGGGCTCAAAGGTCATCTCAAACTTGGCTTTGTAAAGTCTCCTGGAGAGTGACTCCGCAGTCTCCGTCCCCCGGTCGTTGAGCCTGGATTCCAGCACTTCCATGGAGGGTACTTTGACGAAAATCGCCAAGGCCTGGGGGCCAAAGTACTTTTTCAAAGCCAGTCCGCCCTTGACGTCCACGTCAAAAATGACCGCCTTGCCAGTATCCCAGATTCTTTGTACCTCTTCTTTGAGGGTGCCGTAAAAATTTCCCGCATACACTTCCTCCCACTCTACAAATGCATCTTCATCGATCTTTTTCTTGAACTCTTCGATGCTCAAAAAATAATAATCTCTCCCGTGCACTTCGTGTCTTCCTCTTTTGTCCCGGGTGCAGGCCGAAATGGAAAATCCCAAATTGGGAACGTGTTGGATGAGATGTATGACTAGGGAAGTTTTTCCTGAGCCGGAGGGAGCAGAGAAAATAATCGCCTTTCCTTGGGTTTGGCTCATTTGCTTTCCTTGATCATCTGCCGGATAGAGTCGGCCAGTTCATTGGGGACGGGTTGCTTGGTGCACTTGTTTTTCAGCACGTCGCGGATTGCCTGTTCCAGATGGAAGTGTTCGAAACAAGGCTGGCACTTGGCCAGTTTTTCCTTGAGGACTTCCTTGCCATTTTCCCCCATCTCTCCGTCGAGAATACTCTCGAGCAGCTGAAAACACCTGTTCACATCATCGCACTGAAGCTTTCGCTCTCCGGATGCTTGATTGTTAATTTCCATGAGTAATCATTTTAATCCTCCTCTTCTTCGTCAGTGTTATATCCCATCGACTGGGCATATTCTTTCAATTGATCTTTCAACAGATTCCTGGCGCGATGCAGCCTGGACCTCACAGTCCCGATTGGAATATCGAGAATCTTTGCCATTTCCTCGTAGGTGAACCCTTCCAGATCTGCCAGAATGATCACCGTACGGAAATCTACCGCCAGCGCATTGAGGGCATTGGAGATCTCATCCCCGAGCATGTCCTTGACGGATTCCGCCCGCAGATCGGTAGTGCTTTGGTAGTCAACATCATCAGAGTTGTAGAAAGTTTCAACTTCCTGGTAATCTACTTTCGCAGGCTGTTTACTTTTCTTGCGGTACTCGTTTATAAAGCTGTTTTTCAGGATCCGAAAAAGCCAGGCTTTCGCATTCGTCCCCTGCTCAAAGGAGTTGATGAAACGAAAAGCCTTCATGTAAGTGTCCTGCACGAGATCCTTGGCATCATCCTCGTCAAAGGTGAGCCTAAAGGCAAAATTGTACATGGAATCTATGTGCGGCATAAATTCCCCATCGAAGATGGCCGTTTTCTCTTCCTGAGAATATTTCCTTCGCTGTACTTCAGACATAAGCTTCAAAAGTAGTAATTGGCTCAATTTATAACCAGTAATTGAACCGAAAGTCGGCTTAATTAATTTATTTTGTTGCTGATATGGCTCCATACCCGGAGCAAAACTCCCCCAATTACAGGTAATTGCTATGTTTTTCTTTAGGCTGTTGTCCTACTTGCCCCTGCCGGTTTTATATCTGATTTCAGATTTGATCTACCTGGTCGCACGCTATGTGATCAGCTACCGTAAAAAGGTCATCGACGAAAACGTCAGATTTGCCTTTCCAGACAAAACCGCGGAGGAGCGAAAAAAGATCCGAAACCGGTTCTACAGAAATTTTACCGACGCCTTTTTTGCAGAAACAATCAAGATGCTGACTATCTCAGAGGAAGAGCTTCGTCGAAGGTTTCACGTGGTCAATCAGGAAATCATCGATGAGGAAGTCCAAAAGGGAAAAAGCGCCCTAATGATGGCAGGCCACGTATTTAACTGGGAAATGGCGATCCTAGGCGTCGCCTTAAACACCAAGGTCACTGCAGAAACAGTATATCTGAAGGTAAACAATCCCTTTTTCAATCAGTTGATGCTCCATATCCGGACCCATTTTGGCGGGGTGATGACGGAGAAAAAAGCTTTTCGAAAGAGTATGATCACGATGCGAAGCCAGCCAAGAATAGTACATTTGGCTGCTGACCAGCGTCCTCCGGGTTCGGAAAACCGCTACCAGCGGGAGTTTCTAAACCGACCTGCCTATTTCTTCGAAGGTGGAGAATTTATGGCAAAAAAAATGCAGCTTCCTGTTTTCTTCGGCACCATGACAAAAGTGAAACGGGGTCATTACAGGTTTGAATTTGCCAAATTCGCCGAACCTCCCTATGACTCCCATCTTCCGCATAGCATCACGGATGAATTTTGCAGAAGGCTGGAGGAAAACATAAAAAACCAACCTGATCTTTATCTCTGGAGCCATAAGCGATGGAAGTTGTAGGATTCAATAGTTGCGCTTGGGAAGCCGGTAAATGAATTAGCCGAAGGCCTTAATACGTTTGGCCTTTACCCCTGTTGATGCGCTCGCAAATCATAATTCTAAAATCTTGATACAATCACACCAGCATTCTCGACTCGCTGGTTCTTGCTTCTTGACTCTTGCCGCCAGACCCTAAAATCTTGACACCTGAGTCTAACTACTTGATACTAAAAAATGGATTACCTCAAGGAACTGAATCCCCCCCAGCTACAGGCGGTACAGCATACCGATGGACCGGTAATGATCATTGCGGGCGCCGGTTCGGGCAAAACCCGGGTACTGACCTATAGGATCGCACACCTGATCTACGCCAAGGGAATCGATCCCTTCAATATCCTCTCCCTGACTTTTACCAACAAAGCGGCTGCCGAGATGAAGCACCGCATCGAAACATTGGTAGGATTGGAGGCGAGAAATACTTGGATGGGGACCTTTCACTCCATCTTTGCAAAGATCCTGAGAGTTGAATCCGAGAAAATCGGATATCCTTCCAACTTCACCATCTACGACAACGACGACTCCAAGTCCCTGATCCGCACGCTCGTCAAAGAGATGCGACTCGACGACAAAGTCTACAAACCTGGCGTGGTACTCTCCCGAATTTCCGGCGCCAAAAACCGCCTGATTTCTTGGCAGGCCTATCAGGCAGATCCCTATGTCAAAGCTGACGACGAGTCCGCCATGAAACCACGGATGGGCGAGCTCTATCAAAAATACCAAGACCGTCTATTCAAAGCCGGGGCAATGGACTTTGACGACCTGCTATTCAATACCAATGTGCTTTTTCGTGATCATCTGGACGTATTGAACAAATACCAGCAGCGCTTCAAATATGTGATGGTGGACGAGTTTCAGGACACCAATATTTCCCAATACCTCATCACCAAAAAGCTAGCTTCTGTTCACCAAAACATCTGCGTGGTAGGCGACGACGCCCAAAGTATCTACGCGTTTCGTGGAGCGGATATCCAAAACATCCTCAACTTCGAAAAGGATTATCCAGACCTCTTTGTCGTCAAATTGGAGCAAAATTACCGATCCACCAAAACCATCGTGGAAGCAGCCAACTCCATCATCGACAAGAACAAGGCCCAGCTGAAGAAGTTGGTTTGGACTTCCAATCCGGATGGGGAACTTATCGAACTCGTCAAGGCCGCATCAGACAATGAGGAAGGTCGCATCGTGGCCAACATCATCTTCGAGGAAAAAAACAATAAAAAACTCAACAACAGCGACTTCGCCATCCTCTACCGGACCAACTCCCAGTCTCGGGCGATGGAAGAGGCCTTGCGCAAGATGAACCTCACCTACAAGATTGTCGGCGGACTTTCCTTCTACCAAAGAAAGGAAATAAAGGATCTCATGGCCTACCTCCGTTTCACGGTAAACCCCGTGGACGAAGAGGCCTTCAAGCGCATCATCAACTATCCTAAGCGGGGAATTGGGGACACTTCCGTCGAAAAAATCCTCGTCTCCGCCTATGAGCACGACATTCCACTTTGGGAAGTCGTCCAAAATGCCCACAGTTTTCTAGGCGGCCGTGCCGGAAGTGCATTGGATGACTTTGCCACTACCATCAAAGCCTTCCAGATCGAGGCAGAGCGAAAAGATGCCTATGAAGCCGCCAACTTCATCGCCAAGCAAAGCGGACTCCTCCGTGAGCTCTATGAGGACAAAACCATCGAGGGGCTCAACCGCTACGAAAACGTCCAGGAATTGCTCAACGCGATCAAGGAATATGTGGACAATCCAGAAAATGAAGACAAAAGTCTGGGCTCATTCCTCCAGGAAATCGCCCTGCTGACCGACAATGACCAAGACAAGGACAAGACTGACGCCATCACGCTCATGACCATACACGCTTCGAAGGGACTGGAGTTTAAGCAGGTCTTTGTGGTCGGCATGGAGGAGGATCTTTTCCCTTCCCAGATGATGATGCAGAGTCGTGACGATCTGGAGGAAGAACGGAGGTTGTTTTATGTGGCCGCAACAAGGGCGATGGAAAAATTATACTTGTCCTACGCCTTGTCTCGTTATCGGTTCGGGCGCTTGCTCAACTGTGAGCCGAGCAGGTTTTTGGAAGAGGTGGATCCGAGTAGGATCAAAGTAAACAAAAGGATGGCATCCAAGGAGATGCCTGGGGCGCTTCGTAAGGAAGGTTTGCCAGGTAGTACAGGGTTTGTAGGCCTAAAACGGCAGCCAGAATCCCGACAGCCGATCCAGCTGAAGATCCACACCCCTTCCCCGGATTTTAAGCCCAGCAACACCAACAATCTCCAAGCCGAACAGCTGGTCGAGCACCCAAAATTCGGCTATGGGAAAGTACAAAAAATTGAGACAGAAGGACTTAACAAAAAAGCAACCATTCAATTTGAGCATTTTGGCGAGAAAACATTATTGCTTAGCTTTGCCAAGCTCAGAATCATAGACTAATCACCTGCTTCCCTGTCCTTTGGTGATTTTTTGTTACCTTTTGAAGGCAATAAACGGGAAGCAACATGGAGCACACCGAACCTGAAAAACAACAACTTATCTTGAAAGAATACGGCAAAAACATTCAACGCCTGGTCGATCATGTCACGGGCCTTGAAGACCGTGAGAAGCGCACCCAAAGTGCCTACACCGTCATTGAGATCATCAAGCAACTCAACCCCTCCGTAAAGCAGGAGAGCGACCAAAAGCTATGGGACGACATTTACATCATGTCTGATTTCAAACTCGATGTGGACGGCCCCTTTCCCATGCCGGAAAAAGAGCTCCTGGGAAAAAAACCCCTGCCAGTAGGGTACCCTAAAGGCGAAGTGAAATTCAAACACTATGGCCGAAACATCGAAAAACTGATCGAAAAGGCCATTGAGATCGAAAACGACGAAGATCAGGAATCCGCCATCATCTACATCGGGCAGCTGATGCGAAGTTTTCACTCCACCTGGAACCGGGACAACTTCGACGACGGCATCATCCTCGACGACATCAAGACGCTCTCCAAAGGCAAACTCCACATCGACCTGGAGAAGGTGAGGGAAAATGCCCTCTTTGAGTCCAACACCAGAAGAGACTTCAAAATCCCCCATGTGGAGGAAGAGCACGGCCAAAAAAACAAGCGCCAAAACCAACACAAAAAGAATCACCGAAACGGACACAATAAAAAACGCAGAAATTAATGGCATCTTTTCGTGTCACCGGGGGCACCCAACTCAAAGGCGAAATTGTCCCCCAAGGAGCCAAAAACGAAGCACTTCAGATTCTCTGCGCCGTACTCCTCACGCCTGAAAAAGTCACAATCCACAAAATCCCAAATATCCGCGACGTCAACAAGCTTATCGAGCTGCTGTCCGATATGGGGGTAAAAATCCAGAAGCTCGGACCGGAGTCTTATTCATTCCAGGCTGACGAGGTCAATCTCGACTACCTCGAAACGGATGACTTTCTTCAGAAAGCCTCCGCACTCAGGGGCTCGGTCATGATCCTGGGGCCGCTTTTGGCAAGATTTGGGAAGGGCAAGCTCTCCAAGCCCGGAGGCGACAAAATCGGACGCCGCAGGATGGACACGCATTTTTTCGGCTTCCAAAAACTCGGTGCCCAATTTCACTATGATGCCGAAAACGAGATTTTCCACATCGATGGCAAAAATCTAAAAGGCACTTACATGCTTTTGGACGAAGCTTCGGTCACCGGCACCGCCAATATTGTGATGGCGGCCGTACTGGCAGAAGGGAAAACAACCATCTACAATGCTGCTTGCGAACCCTACCTCCAGCAACTCTGCGATATGCTCAACCGGATGGGGGCAAAGATCACCGGAGTCGGCTCCAACCTGCTGACAATCGACGGCGTCAAAGCACTCGGGGGTACGGAACACACGATGTTGCCTGACATGATCGAAATCGGATCTTTTATCGGCATGGCTGCCATGACAGGATCGGAGATCACCATCAAGGACTGCCAGATTCACCGCTTGGGCATCATCCCGGAAACTTTCCGCAGGATGGGCATACAGCTGGAGTTTCGCGGAGATGATATACACATCCCCGCACAAAAACACTACGAGATCGAGACCTTCATCGACGGATCTATCCTCACCGTGGCTGATCAGATCTGGCCAGGATTTACGCCTGACCTGCTCTCCATCATCTTGGTGACAGCGACACAGGCTAAAGGCACGGTGCTCGTTCACCAAAAAATGTTCGAATCGCGCCTCTTCTTCGTGGACAAGCTGATCGACATGGGTGCGCAGATTATTCTCTGCGATCCACATAGGGCCACTGTCATTGGCTTGGATAGAAAATATCCACTTCGCGGCATCAAGATGACCTCCCCAGACATCCGTGCAGGGGTGGCGCTCCTGATCGCGGCAATGTCCGCGAGCGGCACCTCTGTGATAGATAATATTGAACAGATTGATCGAGGCTATCAAAACATCGACGAGCGTCTCAATGCGCTTGGCGCCAGGATCGAGCGATTGCCATAAACAAAGAGGGAGCTACTCCCTCTTTTTTCTTTTCAACATTCCTACTCTTTTTAGGCCAGCTACCAAACGGAGGACAATATGGCTTTATCACGCTATTCCTAGACTCGGTTTTGTGGGCGTCGCCATTGACCTCAATCCATTTGCAATCAAAGGCACCAATTGCGCTAGACTGAAAGGATTGCAGATAAACAAAGCGGGGCCTTTTCATCTTTCATAGTCCCGATTTTTCAGGCGTCCCCCTTTTTTTGCTATCTTTTTAGCCAGTTAGCTCAACCCATTATACCCATGACCAAGAAAAAGCTCCGTAGCCAAGAATGGTACGGCCGAACCGGAAAAGACGGTTTTATTTACAGATCCTGGATGAAAAACCAAGGATTGCCCCATCACCTTTTTGAGGGCGACAAACCCGTCATTGGCATCTGCAATACCTGGTCCGAACTCACCCCTTGCAATGCACATTTTCGGGAACTGGCTGAATGCCTGAAAAAAGGAATTTGGGAGGCAGGCGGTTTTCCCTTGGAGTTTCCTGTGATGTCCTTGGGCGAGTGTTCCATCAAGCCAACGGCGATGCTTTTCCGAAACTTGGCGTCCATGGATGTGGAAGAAAGCATCCGCGCCAATCCCATGGATGGCGTAGTACTCATGTGCGGCTGCGACAAGACCACGCCCTCCCTTGTGATGGGCGCTGCCTCAGTAGACTTACCAGCTTTGGTGCTGTCTGGAGGCCCCATGCTCGTGGGTAGATTCAAAGGGAAAAGAATAGGCACTTCAGACATCTGGAGATTTGCCGAGGACTTTAAGATGGGAAGGCTTTCCCAAGAAGAGTTTATCGAAGCAGAAGCGGCAATGTCACGTTCGGCGGGTCACTGCGCACCGATGGGAACAGCATCCACCATGGCTGCGATGGTAGAAGCGCTTGGCCTATCATTGCCGGACAATGCCACCATCCCCGCCGCGGATTCCCGGCGCAAGGTCCTGGCCCATCTCACCGGGATGCGTATCGTGGAAATGGTGAAGGAAGACCTAAAGATGAGCAAGATCCTGACCCGAAAGGCCTTTGAAAACTCCATCATGGTCAATGCAGCTGTTGGAGGCTCGACTAATTTCATTCTCCATCTGACAGCGATAGCCAAGCGAATCGGAGTTGAATTGGACCTGACCGATTTCGATTATTTTTCATCAAAAATCCCTCTCATCGCCAACGTCCAGCCCTCGGGAGAACATTGGGTCGAAGACCTCTTCTATGCTGGCGGGCTGCCTGCCGTCATGCGCGAAATCGAAAAACACCTCCACACGGATGCCCTCACTGTTAATGGCAAAACCATTGGCGAAAACATTTCCAAGGCAGAATGCTGGGACAGAAACCTGATCGGAACTCTGGAGAAACCCATTAAACCCGATTCCGGCATTGCCGTGCTGAAGGGAAATCTTTGCCCAAATGGAGCAGTGCTGAAACCTTCTGCCGCTACTCCAGAACTACTTGTGCATACCGGACGAGCGGTGGTCTTCGAAAATATCGACGACTACAAGGCAAAAGTGGATGATCCGGATCTCGATATCGACGAAACGTGCGTCATGGTGATGAAAAACGTCGGCCCAAAGGGCTACCCAGGAATGCCGGAGGTCGGCAATATGGGACTTCCTAAAAAGGTACTGGAAAAAGGCTTCAAAGACATGATCCGAATCTCAGATGGGCGTATGAGCGGAACGGGATTTGGAACCGTCGTGCTGCACGTGTCCCCGGAATCTGCCATCGGTGGTCCGCTTGCCTTTGTCCAAAACGGAGATATGATATCCCTCGATGTCCCAAATCGCAGCCTCAATCTTCTGATCTCAGAAGAGGAGTTTGAAAAAAGGAGAAAAGAATTTGTGCCAACTCGATTGCCTTACGAAAGAGGTTATGTCAATCTATTTCTTGACAAGGTAAACCAAGCCCATGAGGGAGTTGATTTCGACTTTCTGCAAGGAAGCTCCGGATCGGAGGTAAAGCGGGATTCACACTAATTGAAAAAAAAGTATAAGCTTGCCGTAGCACCCCTCCAAGGGCTAATTTCCGGGAGGGGATACACCTACTCACTATGAAAAATCAGAAAGTGGCCCTCATCACCGGCGCCGGACAGGGAATCGGACTTGAAATCGCCCGGAGCTTGCTGGAAACGGGTTCTCATGTGATTCTAAACGATCTCGAACAAGGCCTCACCGAGGAGGCAGTGGCTTCGCTGAGCGGGGCAGGGAAAGGTTCCGTGTTCGGTTGCGCAGGGGACTCGGCATCAGAAGAAGTCATTTCGGAAATGGTGGAGATGGCGATGCGTCACTTCGGGCACATCGATCAGGTGGTGGCTAACGCAGGGATTACACTTTTTGGCAATTTTTTAGACTATAGCCGGGAAGACTTTTTCGAAGTTGTCCGAATCAATCAGGCAGGCACATTCTTTTTGACCCAAGCGGCGGCCAGAATAATGAAAAGGCAGCCGGATGGGGGCTCGATCCTTCTGACTTCCTCGGTCACTGCGCATCAAAGCCACGAAAATCTTGCGGCCTACGCCATGAGTAAGGCAGCCGTAGAAATGCTGGCCAAAAACTTGGTTCTCGAGCTAGCTCCTTTTGGAATCCGAATCAACACCGTGGCACCCGGTGCGACGATGACCGAAAGGACCACTTCGGATCCAAACTATATCGGCACCTGGTCAAAGCTAACCCCCCTTGGCCGACCTGCAAGCACCACTGATATCGCGGCGGCGGCGGTTTTTTTGCTCTCGGATGGGGCGCGTCACATCACCGGCCAAACCCTCGTCGTGGACGGGGGCTGGACCTCCATCAGCCCTTCTCCCTATGCCTGAAAACCACTCTCTCATATTGGACAAAAAATACGTGCTAAAAAGCCCAGCGCCTTGGAGGCTCAAAGGAGTGGGTATTTTGTTGGTATATAAGTTCAAACGGGAATGGGTGGAAACCTACGGAAACCTTCCCAAACACCTGAAAGGAAAATTCAAAGGCGGTTTGGGCATGCTGCTTTTGGCAAACTATAGCGAAAGTCCGGTAGGTCCATTTCATCAGGTTATTTTCATTCCGGGGAAATTCAGAAAATCGAGAAAACAGGCGGTAACCAGGTGTTTTTCCGAAAAAGAAGTCAGCACCCAAAACCTCCGAAGCAATTGGGGAATTCCGGCAGAAAATGTCGAAATCGCCTGGGATGCAACACCCAACCAAGATCGAATCATGCTGGCCAAAAATGGAGACATCATCTTCTCAGCGGATTTTGAATCTGGAGGGCTATCATTCCCCTTATCGACGGCATTTCTTCCTCTCAGACTCTGCCAAACTTGGAATAAGCTTAAGCACTTCACCAGACTGTCTGGATCAGGTTGGGGAAAACTTGCCAAAATCAAACAGCTTGATCTTAACCCGAACTTTTTCCCGGATATCCGTGGGATCCACCCACTTTTTGCGATCAAAGTAAATCCCTTTTTTATCAGATTTCCGACACCTACCTATCGCGAAGAGCACGTGTAGCACCCTTTGACCGATGTCTGGAATACGACCTTGGCCCAGAAAATCAGAGAATGGCTACTCCACATTTGGCTTGGCTACTTTATTCTTGCGCCTTCATTCTTTGCTACTATTTCCTATATTTATTTAAGGCTAAAAATCAGCTGATTCCAGACCTCGTCATATTAATAGCCATTCAAAATAAAGCCGCCCATGAAAAATCTTCTTTTTATACTCGCTATTGCCGGAACAGTGGCAGCTTGCGAGCAAAAACAGGAAATGCCCGACACCCTTCCTTTTCAAGTAGCCAAAGCCTATGGAATCGAGAATTTTGACCAAGTCAATTCGATCGCCTACACGTGGAATGTACAGCGGGATTCAGTCAATGTACTCTCAAGGGACTGGAAATGGCATATCAAGGACAGCACAGTCTATTATTCCGGTCCTGATACCACCTTCACCTACAGCCTGACCGCAGACTCTTTGCCAAAGCAGGATGGTGGCTTCATCAATGACAAGTACTGGGCAATGATGCCTTTCCAACTTGCTTGGGATACTGGCTATACCTTTGAAACGACTGAAAATGCAAGCTCACCCATCAAAGGGATCCCCTCCACCAAGCTGACGATAATCTATCAATCCGGTGAACCAAAATCTGCGGGCATGGGCTATACGCCAGGAGATGCCTATGATCTCTACTTGGATGAAAACCTGATGATCGTCGAATGGGTATTTAGAAGGGGCAACGGCCCCGAGGGCAGACCTGTCACTTGGGAAACTGTAGAATCCCATGGGCCGTTGAAATTCGCCACCGAGCATTTCAATGCCGACGGGAAACGTACGCTTTGGATATCTAATATCAAAGTGGAATAGCAAAAGTCATTTTTTCACAGCACTCATACCTATGATACCCAATACCCAAACTAGCCGCCGGGAATTCCTCCTCAAATCGGCTGCTCTAGCAGGAGCCGGACTGGTTAACAACCCGTTTCCCTCTTTTGGCATATCAGTACAGAAAACCTGGACAGTTGGTGAAATCATCGATGCGTTCGTTTCAGAAGTTCCCAATGCTCCCTTTGAACGAACTGTAGACACGATCAAGGTTGGCTCACGAGACACGGTCGTGACCGGCGTGGTCACCACGATGTTTACTACCCTGGAGATCATCCAGAAAGCCATCGAGCTTAAAGCGAACCTAATCATTCCCCACGAGCCCACGTTCTTTTCTGGACAGGATGAGACGGACTACCTACAGGAGGATCCTGTATTCAGGGCTAAGTATGATCTCATGGAAAGAAACGGAATTACGCTTTGGAGAAACCACGACTACGTACATCGAATGCAGGATGACGGAGTGAGGATCGGCGTAGTAGCAGAGCTTGGATGGAATGACTACTACGTACAAAAAAGCCCGATTCTTAACGTTCCGAAGGTGAGACTTCGAGATATGATTCACCATATCAAATCGCGCATGAATGTACCAGCCATGCGCTTTGTCGGAGACCTTGACCAAGTCTGTTCCAAAGTGCTACTCCTGCCCGGTGCGGTCGGCGGTCGAATGCAAATCACCCGAATCATGGAACATCGGCCGGATGTGTTAGTCTGTGGTGAATCCAACGAGTGGGAAACTCCCGAATATGTGCGCGCTGCAAACGAGATCGGGATGAAACTTTCCATGATAGAAATCGGCCACTCAGCCAGTGAAGAAGGCGGTTCTGAATTTTTAAAAAACTGGTTGGTCGATCACATGCCAGACTTGCCCGTACACCATATTCCTTCTGGCAATTCCCTGCAAATATTCTGATTATACAGAGAGACGAATCAGTGTCCGTCCTGCCTCTAAATGAAAGAGACAAAAAAATGGCGATCCAAATTAATGGGTCGCCATGCTTTGTTGGTATCTGAGGACTATTTTCTGTACATAGTAAACATCCACATACGTTTTTCGAGATCCCCAACAAACTTCGTAAGCAAATCAGCCGTTGCGATATCTCCAGCCTCTTCAGCCGTCTCGGCTGTCTTGCGATGAGAGGACACCAATACGCCTAGGCCATTGATGACGTGGTTGACACATTCGTCTCCATCCTTGACATCCGTGATTTCCTTATGAATGGTATTCTTCAGATAGTCGGAGTACACATGAGTAGGACGGTAGCCGATCATCAGGATGCGCTCCGCCAGCTCGTCGATAAACTTGTAGAGTTGCGTGTACAATTCTTCAAATTTCTCATGAAGGACAAAAAAGTCATTTCCCCTGACATTCCAGTGAAACCCTCTCACGTTTTGGTAAAACACGTGGTAGTCCGCCAATAGGTCATTGAGTTGCCCATTGAGCTTCTTCATCACCTTTTCGTCCAGGTTCAAGTGGTTGGACAAGGTTGCTTTTTGATTAGTTGCGGTTGCCATAGTTAATTTATTTTTGTTTTCTCAAGTGGTTCAATATCAAGACCAATTCGACTTCTTGTGAGACAATTTTCCAAGTGATCGCTTTTTGGAAATAAAATTCGGCTGGTACGTACTGTTGCAGCAATTTCTTTTTTCTCCCGATCGCTGGGCTCGGACTCGAAGTCTACCAAAGTCCACAAATTGGGTAAAAATCAAGATTCAGGCTGATCTCCCGATTCCTGCTTGGAGCTTTTTTCGATCATTACTTTTTTCACTTCGACAGCAGTATCGTAGGTCTCTATCCCGCCGCCGTTTCGCTTGGTATATATATAGGTGATTTTTGCGCCGAATAGAAAAATAAACGATGCATAGTAAGTCCAGACCAACAGTACTACCAATGACCCACTCGCTCCGTAGAGATCCGTCAACGAGCTCGCTCCCAAATAAACTCCAATCAGCAGCTTACCTCCCACAAAAAGGATTGCTGTGATCAAGCCCCCCACCCAGACATCTTTCCATCTGAGCTTGGCATCTGGGAGAATCTTGTACATCATCGAAAAAATCAACATTACTATACTGAAGGAGATAACCTCTGATCCGACTTTCATGATGATCAGGGAAAGTGTCTCCTGAAATCCCTGGACGAATTCTTTGAAGATTACCAGCAAAGCCTCTACGACCAAGGAGACCATCAACACAAATCCTATCCCGATCACCATCGCTAGGGATAGAAGTCGGTTGAGTAGGTATTTCACAAATCCCTTTTCCGGCTTTGCCTCGATATTCCAGATTTTGTTGATGGCCAACTGAAGCGAAAAAAACACTGTAGTCGAACTGAAAATCAGCGTGCCAATGCCGACTGCGCGAGCGAGCAGGGTATTTCCCTCGCTGATGGAGGCCTCGGCAAGGATCTGCTCGATCTGACCGGCAGTGGAGGGGCCGATCAATCTTGAAATCTGATCTATCAGTTCCCTCTGAATCCGGTTTTCCTCATACAGAGTCGCGCCGATCGACACGACGATGAGCAGAACGGCCGGCAGGGACAGCATCGTATAAAATGAGATCGCCGCCGAATAGGTGAATGCATCCTCCCGTAGAAAGGACGTCACGGATTTCTTGAGTATTCGCCAAGCTTTTTGAAGCTTCATGGGATGACTACTTCTTTGGATCCATTGGGACTAGGGGATTAGCGGAAAAACAAAAGGGCTGATTAAAAACCAGCCCCTTTTCCTACTCCATCACCCATTTACTTATTGTCATTATCCACAGTCTCTTTGACATCGGATTTAAATTCTTTCCAGCTATTCTCGATGTCTTTGGTGGTGTTGTTGACGGAAGTTTTTACGTCTTCCCAGGTATTTTCGGTTGCTCTTTCGAGATCGTCAATAGCCTGGCCGACTTCAGTCTTCTCCTCTTTCAACTCCATTTCCATTTTCTCGATTTCAGCTTTCATTTCAGCGTCGGCTTTTTCCTTCTTAGCCTCGAGCTCCATCATCTTTTTGTCGATCTCGGTTTCAATTTCCCGAAGCTCTTCACGCATCTCTGTACGCTCCTTCTCGAAGTCTCTTTGAGCTTCGACGAGCTCTTCCTGTTCTCTTTCTGCTTGTTTTTCCGCTCTGTTTTCACCGCAAGAAATCGCCGTGAAGCCCAATGCGACGAATGCCAAAGCTGCAATTGCGTTCGTTTTCATGATTTTTGTTGGTTTGTGTTTTAGAATTTTATTTCAGACTCTCATTAATTTAAAGACTGTTGATTTCACTTTTGACTTCATCGATAGTCATTCCAAGCTTTCGCTGCAGTCTTCCTATCAACTCCTCGTCTTTGCCTTCTTCATATAGCAGATCATCGTCGGTCAAGTCTGCATACTTTTGCTTGAGTTTTCCTTTGATTTCTCTCCAAGATCCTTGGATTTTGAATTTTGTGTCCGTTTTCATTTTCATTGTGGTTTAGCGTCGTAAAATAATTGCACACTGCTCTATTCAAGTGCGGTGCCAAGCGGTAAATATGCCCAAAAAGCCAGAAAATGGCCGTTTTGAAATATCGCTATGGGGAATTTGCAGCGATTTTGGGGAAAGCCTTCTACATCCAAATGGGACACTTTGCCAAAAAATCAACCTCTAGGGGCTTTTTAGGGTCTTGGCATTTTATTTTCTATAAACTGCCAAAAAAGTATTCACCAAAACTTAAATACTATGTTACGTTGGGCTTTAGGATTCTTTATCGTTGCGATCATCGCGGCGATTTTCGGATTTGGTGGTATCGCAGCGGGAGCTGCCTCCATCGCAAAGGTTTTGTTCTTTATTTTTATCGTCTTGTTTTTACTCACGCTTATATTTGGAGCGAGGGTATTCAAATAAACTTGACGATTAGTAAAGGCATGGGCAGTCTCTCTCACCAGGGGCTGCCTTTTTTTAGTGCATCGGTAGGGGAAACTCGATTTCGAAACGGGTACCGACTCCGACCGTGCTGCTGACTTGTATGCTGGCATTGTGGCTGGAGAGGATATTCAACGTGGAAGTGAGACCGAGTCCGGTCCCTTCCGACTTGCTGGTGTAAAATGGGTCAAAGATTTTTTTGAGGTCTTCCTTGGCAATGCCTTGCCCATTGTCTGCAATGACCAGAAAAATGGAACTGCCGCGCAGCTCGGTTTGCACACTAAGAAGTCCCTCGGCATGCTCTATGGCTTCGATGCCATTGATGAGAATATTAACCAGTGCGATGGAGAGCTTCTCTCTATCCACGAAAATCCTAGGCAGTTCCTCTTCAAGCTCTTCGGCAATCCTTATTCCTCGGAGTTTTGCACGGTCTCTGACCAACTCAAGCACGTCGTCGAGTATACGATGCAGTGAACTCAACTCAAGCTGCAGCTCCTTGGGCTTGGACGAGTTGAGGAGATCACCGATTAGCGTCTCGATCCGGTTGGAACTGCGCTGGATAATGTCCGTGTAGAGTATGGAGTCCTCTTCCCTGTCCGATATTTCCTCTTTTAGATTGTCTAGGGCTAGGTTTAGGTTGGTCAAGGGATTTCTGATTTCGTGGGCGATAGTGCGGGCAAGTTTGCCCGTCATGGAGAGCTTCTCGGCCACCATCATCTCCCGCTCAGCCCTTTTCCGAAAAGTAAGATCCCGGATAATTCCTTGGTAACAGCAAAAATCATCCGCCTGATCAGGGATGAAGACGCAGTTGAACAGACAATCCTTGGGCTCTCGGTCTTTGGTCAACAGTACCACCTCAAAGTCCTTTACCACCTCGTGGACCTTGAGCTGCTCCACGCAGTATTCAAAATCCTCTTGATTGGCAAAGATATCCCGAAGGTGTAGGAGGGAATTTTGGGAAGGCTTGTATCCAAAGAAATCAAGAAAGGAATCGTTGAGCTCCAGCATCGAATAATCGCTGTTGGCAAGGAAAATACAGTCAAGCGATCGCTCAAATAGGGACCGGTATTTTTTTTCCTTTTCGTCCAGTTCCCGGATAATTCGGCTTTGCTTGATCGAATATCGAATCGACCGCTCCAGGATGTCCGGCCTGAGATCACCCTTGACCAAATAGTCAAAGGCTCCCGCCATACTTGCATCCACATCTATCTGGGCATCGTTTCTGCCCGTGAGGAGGATTGCGGGGGTCAGGATTTGGTTTTTTTGGATAAAATCTATGATCGAAAGACCAGTGGACTTTCCCAGATAAAAATCAATCAGAAAGAGATCATACTTTCCCTCGAGAATCTTGACTTTGCCGCGCTCTGGATTAGCTTCCCAATCCAGCACGCATACAAAATTTTTAACGTCTGAAAGATACTCCTTTACCAAGAAAGCATCATCCTCATCATCTTCAATCAGCAGGATTTTGATTTCCTCTACTAGCATTTCTATTTTGATTCGGGCAATGTGACGGTTCCCAGCCAATAGTTGGAGATTTCCTTAGTGGTTTCCACGAGCTCCGCGAAATTCACCGGCTTGCTGATGAAGGAATTGACACCAAGATCATAGCATTCCAGAATATCCGAATCCGCCCTTGAAGTCGTCAGGACCACAATGGGTATTTTTTTAAGTGCCGGATCGGCCTTGAGCAACTTTAGTGCCTGCCTTCCATCCATCTTGGGCATGTTGAGATCCAGCAGGATTAGCCCGGGGGTGCAATTTACTCCTTCAAACTTTCCTCTTTTGTTCAAAAAATCAATCAACTCCTCCCCGTTTTCAACAAAATAGACGGTGTTCGGAATATTGTTTTCTTTCAACGCTTCCTGTAGTAGGAGCTGATCATCAGCATCATCGTCCGCCATGAGGATCGTGACCTTATTGTTCAATTTATTCATAGGGACGTTTGACATATCTTATCAGTTTAGGGCAGGTAATATAACAAGAAATTCAGAGCCAATTCCTTCAATACTTTTGGCTGTGATAATTCCTCCATGATGGGTCACAATCTTCTTACAGATGGCAAGCCCTATGCCAGTTCCCTCAAATTCGTTTTTGCCATGCAGTCGTTGGAACACGTTGAATATCTGCTCTGCATATTTGTCATCAAAGCCGATGCCGTTATCCGAAACGGTGATCTTCACGTAATTCCTATAGCGGGGGGTAAAAGAAAACTCCTTGGTCAAGTCAAGCGCTGAGAGTTTTTCTCCGCTGATTTTTATCCGAGGATCCTCGTCTGACCTCCTAAACTTGATCGCGTTGCTGATCAGATTTTGGAAAAGCCTCAGGATTTGCCCCTTGACCCCAAGTATCGCGGGCATCTTTTCAAACTCCAAGACTGCATTCTCCCTTGAGATTTGATCGGAAATATCGTCCGATATCTCCTCAAGCAGCTTTTTCATGTCCACTTTTCCGGGAAGCTCACTGCTGCGGGTGATGCGGGAAAACGACAAAAGATCCTCGATCAGATTTTGCATCCGTCCCGAGGCGAGCTGCATCCGTTCGATGTAGTCCTTTCCAGTCTCGTCCATCTTGTCATGGTATTTGGTGATCAGCCGATCGCCAAAAGACCTGATCTTTCGAAGAGGTTCCTGGAGGTCATGGGAAGCCACATAGGCAAATTGCTCCAAGTCCTCATTGGACCGCTTCAGCTCCTGGGTATAGTTGCGAAGCTGCAGCTCAATCTCCTTCTCTTTTGTAATGTCGGAAAAGGTAAACACCACGCCGTCGTTGAATTTGACCGCCAGAATCTTGAACCACACCGGGTGGCCGTCCAAGTCCACTTCAACTTCCCGACGAAAATCATCCCCAGACTCCACGACGCTCCTATACTCCGGCAAAAGCTGCTCGTGGTTTTTGGGAAAGATCTCGGAAAATCTCTTCTCAAGCATCTGCGTTTGGCTCTGACGAGTTAACCTCGCAGCTGCATCATTGATCAGAATGAACTTAAAGTCTACGATCTGCCCCGATTCATCCCGCTCGGCGGTGGAGGCCATCACAACGTCACGCGAATTATCCAACACATTTCGAAGGAGATTTCCCGTGTGTACCCTTTTCTGGGTCTCCTCCTTCAGATCCTGTATCGCAATTTCCAGATTTTTGGATTTCTTGTCCCGATCCTCAAGCAGCATCACAGCCCTTGTAAACAGAAGCAGAATGCCGCCAAATGCGATGAGAGCGATCACCAGCAAGTTGATAGGGGTGACTGTCTTAAAGCCGCCTTCATCTTCCAAAGCGGCAGAGACCAACTTTCTCGTTGTTTTTGTGATCAGATCCGCCACATTTCGGATCTCGTCCATGTTCTCCTTTCCCTCACCCATCAGCCGGATCTCTTCAGCCTGCATACTGGAGTTTTCCCAGTTGGTCGCCTGTAATATTCGCTCGATAATGTCAAGCTGCCTGCCGACCAAAATCCTTAACTGGTCTGCGGGTGCTTTGATCTCTGGAATGAATTCGGAGAGACTATCCAATTTGGAAAGCTGACCGGGGATATCAATTTTTGCCCGATAGTAAGGCTGGAGGTATTCCTCATTTTCTGTGAGTTGATACCCTCTGTGACCGGTCTCGGCATCCTTGATCAGGGAGAGAATTTGTGTTGTCGTCTGGGTGGTGAGATTCGTCTGTCTGATATTGCCAACGGTCCTAATGTAGCTGTTGATATTCCAATAGGTCCATACGCACAGGAGGATAAGCAACCCCATGACAAGAGCGAATAAAATCCTTAATCTTTTGAGGTTCATGGGGAAGTATATTTCAGAGAGGAGGAGGTGTTTGTAAAAATCGCAGCCTCCACTTTAGTAATCTTGGATTTTATAGAGCTTGAGTTTGTTGTAAAGCGTCTTCCTGTCAATCCTAAGTAGATCTGCAGCCTTGGATTTGTTGTATCTACTCGCTTCGAGTGCATTGATGATGGCTTGTTTTTCTGCCTCACCCGAGACCGAGCGCAGCGTATGGCTGTCTTCCGCGGAATCCGGAGTCTCTTGAGCGGAAAAAAACCTAGGGCGGGAGATCTCATCTGGAAGTGCATCAACTTGGACCATTTCGCCTTTGGAAAGCAACACGGCTCGTTTGACTACATTGTTTAGCTCACGCAGATTTCCGTACCATTCATAATTCATGAAATGCTGCAAAACTTCATCTGAAAAACCCTTGACCTCCTTGTTAAGGGACTGGTTTGCGTGCTTCAGAAAAAGCTCGGCAAAGGTCACAATATCTTCCTTTCGCTCACGAAGCGGCAAGAGGTCTATCTTGAATTCATTGATTCTATGGTACAAATCCTCACGAAAACGGCCATCTCGAATCGCCTGGGTCAGATTTTCGTTGGTTGCGGCGATGATACGCACATCGATGCTGATATCTTTTTGCCCGCCGATTCTCCTGATTTTCCGCTCTTGTATCACCCGGAGGAGTTTTACCTGGTTTTCGTAGCTCAGATTTCCAATCTCGTCCAAAAATACGGTCCCTCCATTGGCCATTTCGAAGCTTCCCGGCTTATCCGCTATTGCACCGGTAAATGAACCTTTCATATGACCAAAAAGCTCGCTTCCCGCAAGCTCCTTTGGCAGGGCCCCACAATCAATGGCTACAAAAGGCCGACCTGCACGATTGCTTTGATTGTGAATGGAATTGGAGACGAATTCTTTGCCTGTTCCCGTCTCCCCAATGATCAACACAGACATGTCCGTGGGCCCAATCAAATCCACATATTGCTGAATCGCCTTTGATGCTTCACTTTTCCCAAATAGGTATTTGGGGACGTTTTCTGTGCCTTTCCCCTCAACTTTCGCCTTTTGGACGGGCTTGCCGCTTCGGGCTTCGTTTCTTTCCTGATTTTTCTGAATGGTTTCTTTCACTGTGACCAGTAGCTCATCAGGATAGAGTGGCTTGGTCACATAGTCATTTGCACCATACCTGAAGGTCTCTACCGCGGTACGGACATCACTGTATCCGGTGATGATAACCACTGCGACCTCCGGGCTGAGAACTTTTATTTTCTGCAGTGCTTCCACTCCAGTCATGTCCGGCAGCTTGTAGTCGCAGAGGATCAGATCGTAAGATTTACCCCGGAGAAGCTGCAAGGCATCTTCCGCCTTATATGCCACGTCGACATCATAATTCGACTTTTTTAAGAAGTTGGATAAGACCCTGCAGAGGTCTTGGTCGTCGTCTATTACTAGGATTTGGTTGCTCATGGGAGTAGGATAGATTATAAATTTAGATCGAGTCAATGATTTGCGCTACCTTTTTTTTGGTAAAAGGCTTCGGGAGAAAAAAATCTGCACCACTTTCCAACACTTTGCTTCGTTCATTGTCATATGCGCTAATGACAACCACTTTCTGAAGTTTTGGAAAATTGCTCATATAGTTCAGCATATCAAACCCAGTTCCATCCTTCAGGTTCAAGTCGAGGAAAATGATACCATACTGATTGTTTTTAAACTTCTCTTTGGCCTCGTTTATCGTGTTCACATATTCATTTGGAATCCCCAGGGATCTTAACTGCATAGAAAGAAGCATACATAAATCCACCTCATCATCAATTATCAACGCCTTTTTCATGTATCGCTATTCATGTTACTCATCCCAATTTGAGCAAGAGTAGAACAAATCCGTGCCACAAAAAAACCGACCCTGAGACTGCCAATGCGGCATAGCTGCGGAAAATTTTCCACAAAAAAATGTGGAGTTTTTTCTACAGTCAAAAAACTTAGAGGTCTCTCACCGTTTTGGCGAAAGACTTCTACTCTGGTTTAAACTTAACGTAAATTTACAAGCTCCAGGTGTTTCCCACATCAGAAAGCGGAATACACCCCTGATACGGGCCTGGAATCGGATCGTAGCTCAGGACATTTTTTCCAATCTCCTCCGAGCTGAAATAGGCCCAAAGCGCCATCGACTTCAAACTACGATAAAACCCAACCGGCTCACTCGGCCCAACGGAGGTACCCCAAACGTTTTTGGGAAATTTGGGAGAATTGGCCTCCTGCTCACGAAAGCAGGCTCCTTTATCTTCGACACTCATCTCGGCAAAGACCGCTCCGTACTTTGCTTTGCAGTCCTGGTTGAACTTTTCTATCTGTGCCACCACATTTTTTTGACCATCTTCATCATAAGCCTTAGCGTACATGAGGTCCATGAAGATATCGGCCTTCACGTCCAAGCCTCCCGGTGTATCGGTCCTGGGTAAAAGAAAGTCTACAAAGGAGGAGACAAATAACGCTTGGTCTTCTTTCAAAAACTGTGGCGTCCAAGTCAGTCTATCCTCCTTGGCGCAAGCTTGAAGTAGGCTCAGCAAGGTAGGTACCCCCGCGGCAGTGCCTAGCCCCAAAGCTGTTTTTCTTATTGCTTCTCGTCTGTTCATGGCTTAGAGGTTTTGCTTTTTGAGTTCGGAAATCGCATGGTTGGCTGCCCTGGCGGTAAGTGCCATATAGGTTAAGGAGGGATTCACGCATGAGGAAGAAGTCATACAAGCCCCATCCGTCACAAACACGTTTGCGCAGCCGTGGACCTGATTGGTCGCATTGAGTACAGAGGTTTTGGGGTCTTTGCCCATGCGGGCGGTGCCCATCTCGTGGATACCGTAACCCATCTCGTGCTCCTTGTCAAAATCCATGATGTCCTTCAATCCAGCACGCTCGAGCATCTCGCGGGCATCGATACGGATCTGCTTATTGAGTTCAAGCTCGTTGGCACCCCATTGGGCATCGATACTAAGCGTAGGTTGCCCCCATTTATCCTGAACGTCTTTATTCAGAAACACCTTGTTTTCGTGGTAAGGCAAACATTCGGCAAAGCCGGTGATGAAAAACTCCCACGGACCTGGCTTCATCAATCCGTCCTTGAAGTTGCCTCCAAAATCTTCCTGATTGCTGCCGGCTCCCCATCCTGCTCTACCACCACTGCCTTGGAAGCCATAGCCACGCACAAACTTGTCGCTTTGCGGCCCGTCCTTCAGGTTGACATAGCGGGGAATGTAGATACCATTCGGCCGTCTGCCTTTGTAGTATTGATCTTCGAAACCATCCACGGTGCCCATCGCCCCGATGCGGTAGGTATGATCCATCAGGTTGTGTCCCAACTCACCGGAGTCGTTGCCCAATCCATTTGGAAAACGGCTGGAAGTGGAATTGAGCAAAATCTGGGTCGTACTCAGCGTAGACGCATTCACGAACACAATTTTCGCCTTGTACACCAGGTCTTCCCCTGTCTCCGCATCGATGATGCGCACGCCGCTGGCTTTGCCTTTTTGCTCATCGTACACGACGGACTGGACGATAGAATAGGGCCTTATCGTCAGGTTGCCGCTTGCATTTGCCGCAGGCAGGGTCACCGCATTGGAGCTGAAATATGCGCCGTAAGGGCAGCCCCGGTCGCATCTGTTGCGGGACTGGCATTGGCCGCGGCCATTATGCGGCTGGGTCAGGTGGGCTACACGACCGATGATCATATGTCGCCCCTTGAACTCCTTTTCGATACGATCCTTGATGTGTTTTTCCACACAATTGAGCTCCATGGGAGGGAGAAAGTGTGAGTCAGGCAGTTGGGGTAGACCCAGAGCTTCCCCACTGATTCCGGCGAATTTTTCAACGTGGGTATACCAAGGCTCCAAATCCTTGTATCGGATCGGCCAGTCTACTCCATGTCCATCCTTGACATTCGCTTCAAAGTCCAGATCCGACCAGCGGTAGGTTTGCTTGCCCCAGAGCAGGGAGCGTCCGCCCATCTGGTGGGCGCGTACCCAAAGGAAGGGTTTGACTTCGGTGTAAGGGTTTTCTACATCATTGGAGTGGAAGTGCTCGTTCATCGATCCGATGAAGCCGGACCTCCCCCCTTTTGGATGCCTGGCTTTTTGCTCAGGGGTAAGGCTGCCCCGGAGCTCCACTTCCCATGGGTCGTAGTTCATGGTCGGATAGTCTACCACGTGTTCCACTATTCTTCCCCGCTCTAGGACGAGGGTTTTGAGACCGGCTTCGCAAAGTTCCTTTGCCGCCCAGCCCCCGCTGATTCCCGAGCCGATGACGATCGCATCGTAGGTCAGATTCTTGTCTGCGTCTATGTTAAAGTTGGCCATATTTTGAGTTTACTTGGGGGCATAAGTTAGCCAAATCCTGAAAACAAGCTTGGGTATCGAATCGATACAAATGGGGGATCATTTGTTTCAAGCACAAGATCTGCCAATGGTTTCAATAAAAAAATCCACCCTTCTACGCCTTGGGACAGGAAACGATTAGTTTGTTTACCGAAAAGGTAAAGATCAGCAAAACCGTTTCCAAGTCGTTTGCGACAAACTGCCCCTCATTGAAGCAGGACAAGTTGCGGGCAGCCAAGACTTCGTAGGATTGGTCAAATTCAAATTCCGTTGGACTTGTCTTGGAAAAAGCGAAAAACGAGCGTTCCATAATAGAGGATGAGTTGGGCTAGGCTCGAGGCCAAATACAATTGCTTACCAAACGTGCAGGAATTATCTTCATCATTTCCGTTTCCCTATGAAATCCCATTTTCTTACGCTCTTAGTCCTGACTTTTTCTTTTTCGACTGAAGCCCAAACCCTTGGTAAACCAGTTTCCTCGCAAGTGATGGAGGAAGTGTACGAAAAAGTCAAAACGCCCTTCAAATACGGCATAGTGTTCCAACATCCCGACACTACCAAGATGATAGACTCTCCCACCATCTTTCGGGAAAACGGGCTTTGGTACATGACTTATATCGTCTTTGATGGGCAGGGTTATGAGACCTGGCTGGCGCTAAGCGAGAATCTGCTCCACTGGGAGTCCAAGGGAAAAATCCTCTCATTCACCGAAGGCACCTGGGACGCCAACCAAAAAGCCGGATATCCCGCGCTGGTCAAGACGGAATGGGGAGGGAACTATGAGGTGGAAAAATTCCAAGATCGCTACTGGATGACCTATCTCGGCGGCAGTAGCAGCGGCTACGAAGCAGGCACTTTGAAGGTGGGACTTGCCAGCTCACCAAGTCTGACGGAAGTCCGACACTGGAATACCGCACACGAGCCGCTTCTATCGCCGGAGGATGGAGATGCCCGGTGGTTTGAGAACAAAACCATCTACAAAAGCTATGTCATCCGCGACCGAGACCTTCATACCGGCTATCCCTTTGTGATGTACTACAATGCGAAAGGCGACACGGCAGAGTACGAAAGCATAGCCATGGCCGTGTCCGAGGACTTGAAAACCTGGAAGCGCTATGGAAAAAACCCGGTCATTACAAAACACCAAGGTATTTGCGGGGACGCACAGATCGTCAAAATGGGAAATCTCTATGTGATGTTCTACTTCGGAGCGTTTTGGAAGACGGGGGCATTTGAGCGTTTCGCTGTCTCCTACGACTTGGTCCACTGGACGGATTGGGAAGGTGCGGATTTGGTCGCGTCCTCAGAGCCCTACGACAGGCAGTATGCCCATAAGCCTTGGGTGATCAAATGGAAAGGAATCGTCTATCACTTCTACAATGCGGTGGGGGACCGGGGAAGAGTGATCGCCTTGGCAACTTCTGAGGATTTACGAAAATAAGGTACAGATCGCCCCTTCAGGACTCTGGTGTAATTATTTGCCAAATATCCCCAAATCAAATTTGGGGCTGGTACAAAATGCGCCTTCAGCGCTGATGTTACCTCGAATGATTACTTTGGATAAATACCTATGGCATTTCTTGTAACAGCCCAGAATTCAATTCTGGGTTTAGGCATAAAAATAGATTAGGAGTGCCGACGGCAAGATCCATTATAAATTTCCCGCCAATTCCATCTGATTGAAAACCCAACATTGTCCCCACTCGCTTTTTCGCCTATTTTTCACACATGAAAAAATTCACGCTATACACACTTTTCGCGGTATTGCCGCTTTTCTCTTTTGCGCAGCAAAACCTGTCCAGAGATGAGCAAAAACTCCTCGAACTGATCGATAAGAACTACCAGGAGACTCTTGCCCTTTTAGAAGAAGTCATCAACATCAATTCCGGCTCTCTAAATCCGGAGGGCGTGCGGCAGGTAGGAAAGGTATTCGAGCGGGAGTTTCAAAAAATTGGCTTCGAGACCGAATGGCTTGAGCTCCCGGTTGAGGTCAATCGTGCGGGACATTTCATCGCCTCCCGTACAGGCGGCAAAGGAACAAAACTCTTCCTGATCGGTCATCTCGACACGGTGTTTGAGAAAGATATGCCCTTCTCTCCTTTTACTTGGCTCAATGACAGCACCGCCACCGGCCAAGGTGCCAATGACATGAAAGGAGGCGATGTCCTGATTCTTGCCAGTCTGAAAGCCTTGAATGAACTTGGCCTTTTGGACGACAGCACGATCACGGTGTATTTCACAGGAGATGAAGAAAGCTCCGGCAATGTCACTGTTTCGAGAAAGGACTTTGTCGAGCGGGCGAGACAACATGACATTGCCTTGGCCTACGAGACCGCCCAAGGCTTTGGCACCGTGACGGTAGCAAGAAGGGGCGCGAGCACCTGGACATTAAAAACAAGCGGAAGGCAAAGCCATTCCAGCGGAGTTTTTCGCGAGTCGGTGGGCTATGGAGCCATCTACGAAGCAGCAAGAATCCTCACGGAGTTTCAGGAAACACTTGCCTCCGAGCAATACCTGACCTTCAATCCCGGTCAGATCATAGGCGGCTCGGACATCAGCTACGATGAAGTCAGTGGAAAGGGAGAAGCCCTCGGCAAAACCAATATCGTTGCGCGAGAGGCATTCGTCACTGGGGATTTGAGATTTTTGGGCGAAGTCCAAAAAGAAGCTGCCCGGGTAAAAATGCAGGAAATCGTATCAAAACACCTCAACCAGACCGACGCGGAAATCACCTTCAAAGACGCCCTTCCCTCCATGGTGTCCAGTGAAGGAAACTATGCCTTGGCCAAGATCCTAAACCAAGTCAGCTTGGATATGGGCTTTGGCGAGGTGAAGCCCGGAGATCCCGGCAGTCGGGGTGCCGGTGACATTTCCTTTGTGGCAGAATTCATGGATTGCCTAGACGGACTTGGGGCCTCCGGCAGTGGTGCCCATGCTCCAGGCGAAACCATCAACATGAAGCAATATCCCGATTTGATCAAAAGAAATACTATTTTGCTGTACCGATTGACCCGATAACCTGATGAATCCGTCTTTGGCCGCTACCTAAATCCAGCGGCAGCTTTTCCAAAACCATCAGCAATGAAGCCTCAAAAGTTTGTCGTCTACCACGTTTTTACCAGGCTCTTCGGCAACAAGAATACGAACAATAAACCTTGGGGAACCAAGGAAGAAAATGGCGTCGGAAAATTCGATGATTTCACAGACAAAGCACTGGAGGAGATCAGGAAACTGGGCGTTACGCATATTTGGTACACGGGGGTACTGCACCACGCGATGGTGGGCGATTTCCCCGAGATCGGGGTCGGCTCCGACCATCCCGCGGTAGTCAAAGGCCGGGCTGGCTCACCCTATGCCATCCGGGATTACTATCAGGTCAATCCGGACTTGGCAGTCAATCCGTCCCGTCGCTTGGAGGAATTCGAGGATTTAATCGCCCGCACCCACCGCCACGGTATGAAGGCAATCATCGACATCGTCCCCAATCACGTCTCGCGACACTACGAGGGCCGAAACAACCCTCCCGGAGTCCGGGACTTTGGAGCTGACGATGATACTTCCGTCAGCTATCGCCGGGACAACAACTTCTATTATATCCCCGGTGAAGCATTTGAGGTGCCGGATCCCCAAAACGGCTACCAGCCTCTCGGCGGTGAGCCGCATCAATTACTGAAAAAGGAATATAGGGAATTTCCCGCCAAGTGGACAGGAAACGGATCCAGACAGGCAAAACCGGATTTCTATGACTGGTACGAGACCGCCAAGATCAACTATGGAATCCGACCGGATGGCGGAAAGGATTTTCCGGAATTGCCGCCGGAATCCGCAAAATGGGATTTGACCCAGCACTTGGAGTTTTGGAAGGAAAAAGACGTGCCGGACACCTGGAAGAAATTCAGGGACATCACCTTTTTTTGGCTGGAAAAAAACATGGACGGTTTCCGATATGACATGGCCGAGATGGTACCGGTTGAGTTTTGGTCCTATCTGAATTCCTATATCAAGTCCCAGAAAAGCGATGCTATACAGATAGCCGAAGTATACAACCCCAGTCTCTACCGCGATTTTATCTTCAAGGGGAAGGTGGACTACCTCTATGACAAAGTCGGCCTCTACGATACGCTCAAAGAAATTGTCCTAGGCCACGGCCACACCGACCGGCTATTGGCGATACTGGAAGGGCTGAAGAACATCGAACACCACATGCTCCACTTTCTGGAAAACCACGACGAAGTGAGGATTGCAAGTCCGGAATTTGCTAAAAATCCCTGGAAAGCCATGCCAGCAATGGTGCTGTCCGCCTTGGTCAGCACTTCGCCTACCATGATCTATTTTGGCCAGGAAGTCGGCGAACCTGCAGCGGAGTGGGCAGGCTTTGGCCATCCTAACCGTACCTCGATCTTTGACTACATCGGCGTACCCCAACATCAGAAGTGGATGAACGCGGGGAAATTTGACGGGGGGCAGCTTTCCGCCAATGAAAAAGCACTGCGAAACTACTACTCGGAAGTATTGAACTTTACCCTGACTGCTCCTGCATTGAGAGGAGAATATCAGGAGCTGCATACCTTGAACTGCCGACCCCATTCCGGCTACGGACAAAAGCAATTTGCCTTCGCCCGATGGGAAGGAAACCAGAAGTTGATTGTCGTCTGCAATTTTGACGAGCATCATGGTTTTATGACCCACCTGAAGCTTCCCAAAGAGCTGCTCAGAAAATGGAAACTGGTGACTGGAACCAAAGAAGTGCACGAGGTGATGTTTGGAAAAAAGAAAACGCTCCTCCACGTCAATGAAAACGAGGCTTTTTTAGAGCTAGACTTCGGTCCCTTGGAGTCGGCGGTGTTTGAACTCGGCAGCTAGGATGAGAAGAGGCATGGAGGTCCGAAAGACAATGCAAAGACCAAGCTACTCCTCCTTTTCCACCAGTTTCATCTTGTAGAGGATTAGCCCTTCATCTTCCAACTCGGAGAGACTGGGATTTTTGGAGGCCATCAGCTCGCCGTTGTTGTTTACTACGGTTGGGCCGTGCACACCTGCGGGCAATTTTAGATCGGCCTGAATCAATTCATAATCCTTCGAAAAGACCGCCACGTAGTAGGGATTGATCTTATGGATCTCAATCCTATCCTCCTCTTTTTTTCGGTCAAACGCGGCGTACCGTTCTGGGGAAACGCCTTTTCTATAAACAGCTAGTACATAATCCCCCATGACCAAAAGATCTTCCACCGTAGCCGCAGTGAAGGTCTGCATCTGGTCAAAGAAAGTCCCGGCTTGGGCTGGCTCCACCGGGGAATATCCCGCCCAATTGGGCACATCAAATTCCGCTGTTTTTAGGTATTCAAATTTGCCCGCTTCTTCGCGATAGACATAAAATCGGGGTTCCAGCCACATCCCAAGGAGCCAATCTTTTCCGCGCTGAGTCACAATTGGTATAGGGATGCCATGGATTCTCCCATCGCTGAGCGGTGAGGACGGAGGCAGAGACATGATCCCCAGGGTGTCTTTGCTGGTCAAATCCTGGATCTGCATGATCGGTCTGCGATAGAGCTGCAAATAGAATTCAGGATTATCGAAGCCCATCTGCATGCTTTCGGGCCAGAGATTGGGATAGATCGCCTTGCCATCGATTTCATGGAAACCAAGCTTGGGATAGAAAACAAAGGTAGAATAGGGATATGGCACTTTCACGTTGTCCATGCGATTGCCATCTTCAAACTTCACATAGCCCTGATCCGGAGTAAGAACAATCACCTTTCCATCCAAGTAAGATAGACCCATGGCTGTCGAGATATTGTCCAGTCCATCTTCAGCCAAGGTTTTGTCTTGGATGACCTTGCCATCTGCGCCCACTTCCAGGTAGTTTTGGAACAAATCGCTGACCAGAAGGTATTGATCCGATCCGGGGTCGTAGTCCTGTAGGCGCATCTCTCCCAGATAGTCGACCTGGATGGAGTCGGTCACTTCTAGGGCCAGACTAACCGCCTTACTTGATTCGGGGGATTTAGGGCCACAGCTTGTACAAAAGAAAACCATCAGCACAAAGCTACGCAGTGTCTTGGTTGTTGTCATTAGGTTGGTTTTTGAAAAAAAGCAGAAAAACTAAAAATCCAATATAGCGAAGTAACAATTCGGTACAACATGTTGGCCGAAAAATTTCGACTTGTCTAAGTTTACAAAATCCGATACTGCTCCAGATTCAGGAAGCAGTGGTCGCCACTGATTTTCCGCTTTTTAGAGCTTTCCTGCACTACAAGCCGGTTGAGATAGGCTCGGGTGGTGTTTTCGACGTAGGACTTTCTGGCTAGCACTCTAGCACTTATTAACGCTAGAACTACTTTTTCACCTTGAGCAGGTAGATAAAATAAGACTCGTCGTAGGTCTCCGACAACCTATGCTTAAAAGACGCCGGGAGTGCACCGTAGTTTTCTTGGATTTCCTCGCCCGAAATCCCAAAATACAGGATCCCGTCTTCGGAGAATTGAGGAAAAACCAGGTTCATCCCAGTCATGGAGTTGTCAATGATCCCTGGGTAGAATGTCAGCTGCTTGCTTGAAAGATCCATCAAAGCCAGTTTTCGCCTAGATTCATCCATCAGCTGAAACATAATCCGCTGCCCATGCAAACCAAAAACTTCTCCAATCAGATAGCTGTATTCTGGCGAGCGGATGATTTTGCCAAAATCAGGCGGATGGGTCACTCCATAGAGTTTCTCCCGAGGGAAGGCCCGTGCTCCGAGATCGATATGCACCAATGGACGGAACTCACCGCCCTCCCAGAAATAGATGGTATCATTGAATGCTCGGGAAAACAGCACCCCTTCTCTCCATTGGGAAAATTGGGAATAGGTATGATTGTAAAAACTATAGGCTTCCCGATCTACCGGCAAAGCGCGTGATCGCACGACAGAATCATACGTCAAAATCTCCCAATCACCGTCCTCAATTCGATTGGTAAACGCAATGTTCCCAAAATCATCCTGAAAATGAACCTTAGCCTTGACTGGCAATATTTCCTCACCAATTTCGTTCAGCTTCTCGTCAAGCCAAGTAACTCGGTCACCGGACAAAATGATCCCGATCCGATCCCCCTCCAGAATTACTTGGGTAATATATGCCGCGGGCAATCTACCGTCTTCTTCGAATTGCAGGCTTCGTAGCACCTTCCCTTTGAGGTCGAGTTGGTACAATGTCGTGACCATTTCGGTCTCGAAAAGATAGAAATACCGATCTGACCTCAGAATCACTGGAACGCCGGAAATAGGATAGGGAGTCTGCACTTCCAAAACATCCAAGCGATCAGCGAATTCACTCACCAACAGTGGCCTATCAGAGCGCTCCGGTACATACGAAAGTGTCTCTTCTGTAGGGTCTTTGCAGGAAGAAAATAAAACTACCGCCAATACGGCAAACAGTCTTGAAGTCATAGCCTATCGAAAAATTCAATTCAGATCAATCTAAAGAAAACCAATCAATTACGAAAACCAAGTTTGGTATCCATCCTTGGAATGGCGAGGAGTTTGATTTTTTTCGAACTTTGCCCAGTTTATGCCCCGTAAGAGAACCTCTCCTTCTTGGTTTGCCGTATTCCTTTGCGTCTTTTTGGTTGCATTGGGTTCCGTAGTGTTAGTGTATATTTTTAGAGAAAAGCTGGAAAAGCGGCTTGGCAATTTTACCCGAAATTCTCCACCTCTAACCGAAGAGCTCAAACTCCAACATGTGTTTCGTAATTATCCAGACGGTAGTCTAGGCATTGACGTCTCGGAATACCAAGACCAAATCGACTTTGCAGGACTTCAGCTCCAGCTGGAAGGCCACCGCATCGAGTTTGTCTTCATCCGCGCCACTATGGGGGACGACGGCGTTGACAAAAGATATCTTCAAAACTGGGACGGATTTGGCAACATGCCCGTGAAACGCGGCGCCTACCACTACTACCGGCCCAATGAAAACAGCACGAAGCAGGCCCGAAACTTCATCAAAATTGCAAAGCTAAAACCCGGCGACCTCATCCCTGTCCTCGACATCGAAAGACACAGTACCATACAGCCTAGGGAAAAACTGCGGGAAGGGCTGAAAAATTGGCTGCGAATCGTGGAGGAGCACTACGGAGTGAAACCCATCATCTACACCGGCGACCGGTTTTTCTGGGAAGTCTTGCACAAAGAAGGCTTTGAAGAATATCCCATTTGGGTCGCGAATTACAATCGAATCGTGGAGCCGGAAACCGAAAACTGGGAAATCTGGCAGTTTTCTGAAAAAGGCCGCCTACCGGGAATCCCGGAGCGCATTGATCTGAACATTCTGCAGAATGGAAGCGAGTATCTGTCGTCTCTGACCATTCCGGGGTAAATACCCCTTGCACAATCCTCCGATTGCCCTTATTTTGAGAAGGATAGAACGAACCCACCATGATCCTGACTCCTTTTTTGCTTCTTGTTTTAAGCCTTTTCACCTCCTCCCACACCCAAGCTCCACTGGAAAGTCCACCCAACATCCTCTTCCTCATCGCTGACGATTGGTCTTATCCGCATGCTGGCGTCTATGGAGATCAAGTCGTTAGAACTCCAACCTTTGACCGGTTGGCAGCAGAAGGAGCGCTTTTCACCAATGCCTACACGGCGTCCCCTTCCTGCTCCCCATCCCGAGCTTCCATCCTCACCGGGCGCTATCCGCATGAAAACGAAAGCGGAGGAAACCTTTGGTCAGAGTGGCCAGCCCAATATCCCACCTATGTGAGCTTGTTGGAAGAAATGGGCTATTTCACGGGTTTGACCCGCAAAGGCTGGGGACCGGGAGACTTCAAAATTTCGGGTTTGGAGCACAATCCCGCGGGCAAAAGCTACTCGGATTTTGCCGAATTCTTGAAAAATCGTCCGGATGGAGCCCCTTTTACCTTTTGGTTTGGAAGCTCTGACCCGCATCGGGAGTATATTCCCAACACCGGTATCCAAACGGGAACGAAGCTGGAAGATGTGGTCGTTCCCGGCTTTTTCCCCGACAACGACTGTGTGAGAAACGACATCCTGGATTATTATTTTGAGATCGAACGCTTTGATCGGGAATGCGGGCAGCTGATCGCCATGCTGGAGCAAATCGGCGAGCTCGACAATACCATTATTGTGATGACGAGCGACAACGGCATGCCATTTCCCCGTGCAAAAGCAAATCTCTACGACTACGGCACCCGCATGCCATTGGCGATCCGCTGGCCCAAAAAGGTCAAGCCAGGCACTGTCATCCATGACTTTGTGAGTTTTGTGGACTTTGCCCCGAGCTTTTTGGATGCAGCCGAAAAAAGTCCTGAAAATATGAGTGGGCTATCACTTTGGGCTTTTATGGATGGAGAAAGCCTAGATCGGGATCAAGTATTTCTCGAGCGGGAGCGCCATGCCAATGTCAGAAAAGGCGATCTCAGCTTTCCCATGAGGGCGGTCCGGACCCAGCAATTCCTCTACATCTGGAATCCCATGCCGGAGCGAAATCCCGCCGGAGATCCCAGTGTCCACCAGTCGGTCGGACAGTATGGTGACGTAGATCACTCGATCACAAAATTTTTGATCATGGAGATGGAAGGAAAAACGGCTGCGGACCAGCCGGACTACTTTTCTTTGGCATTTGGTGCCAGACCAGAAGAGGAACTTTATGATGTAGTTTCGGATCCCTATCAACTGAACAATTTGGCCGCCCAATCCAACTTCGCCGACATCAAAAAAGAACTGCGGCAACAGCTTCTTGACTGGATGGAAGCGACTGGTGATCCGCGGTTTGAAAACCCAAAGTCAACCTATTGGGATGAGTTGCGCTACACTCCGGATTACCAGATGAAAGACACAGATGTCGCCAAGCAAATCCAGGATTATCGGATCAAGCCTCCTTTCGGTCCGGATGCAAAGGATGGAATCCCTTGCCAGTCCTCCAACAATCAATAACCAAGCAGGATGAAGCCGGCCGCGTTTCTGTCTTTCTTTCTCCTTTGCTTTACATCTTTTGCGCAACAAGCTATCCATACCAAAGATGGAATGGAAATCGGCGGTATTCAGCAGTATATTGAGGTAGATACCAAAGATGATTCGAAGCCCATTCTATTATTTCTCCATGGCGGACCGGGCTTCAGTTCGAGGCCCTACCTGGAAAAGGTCAAAAAATCCCTGCAAGAAGATTTTATTATCGTCCAATGGGACCAGCGGGAAACCGGAAACACGCTGGCCTGGAATCCCTCCCCTGTTCCGCTAGCGCCCACGCTTTTCCACCACGACACGGAACAAGTCGTGGATTACTTGCTGGAAAGGTTTGGGCGCAAGAAGCTCCTGCTCGTCGGATTCTCCTGGGGCGGTTTTCTGGGTTTGGAATATGCCAAAAACCACCCGGAAAAGCTGCTTGCCTATGTGCACGTCTCGGGGATGGTTGCTGCTGAACTTTCCGAAAAACTGACCCTTGACGAGATACGCGAGCGAGCTGAGGAAGAAAACAATGCATTGGCGATCCAGGAACTAGCCGATATCCAAATCCCCTTCCGCAACTGGAAGGATTTGTATTTCCAGAGGAAATGGACAGCGTACTTCAGCGGAGTGAAGGTCACTCCAAAAACCTATCCCATGCACATATTCGAAAATTGGAACAAAACCTGGTTTCAGCTCTTCTTAGAGGCCTCGAAAGTGGACTATCTCAAACACGCTCCTCAGCTGGATTGTCCGGTTTATTTTTTTGTCGCAAGGAAAGATCTAGTCTCTAATGCCAAGGTGACTGGCATCTACTACGAGCAGTTGAAAGCTCCGACAAAAGAATTGGTTTGGTTTGACAAATCCACCCACGAAATCCCCAGTCAAGAGCCCAAGGAATTTACGTTTCAGCTGCTAAAAATCCCGATGCCCGGTTCACCGAATTTCTGAACCTATATATTCATTCAGTTGCCACCACCTCTACTCAATCATGTCCAGATACCTCGCCATCCAGTACGGCCAAAGCCAAAATACCGGCTCCCGCACTTGGGAAGGATTGCCCTGCACTGCTGCCCAGGGATTTTTGTCCCAGCGAACGGTAGCGCGAATAGCGGGCGGGGGAAGTTGTGAGATCTGCGATTCCTCCAGAATTGGTGAATGGACCAGCTGCACATCTTCGCGCTTCGAGTGGTCAATCGGCCAGTCCACCAAATCCAGAGGGGTTTCCCTCAGGAAAGCGACAGTTTGAGACACGTTGACTTTTTTGCCGGTGGCGAGGGAATAGCTTAGGTTATTGATCAGGTTCTCCCCTTCGGTCTGCGTGCCCATCCATTCCTCGGCGAGCTCTTGATAGACTTTGAGGATCTCCGGATCCTGTTCGTATTTCAGCAGAATTGGGAAAAGATAGCCCTCCATGGTCAAGTCAAAATAAATTTTCCAAGCGGGATTCTTGCGATTCAGCTGGGACGCGTTTTTCAGATAGTCCTCTTCCTCGATCAGTCTTCGGTATTCCTTCTCGTACTTTTCATCGCCTGTAATGGCTGCGGCAAATTTTAGATAGGCTAGCATTTCGAAGGAATTAATGGCCTTCTCCGAAGCCCAATCCGGATCACGATTGAGCCGATCCGGCGACCAAACTGCCCAGCGCGTATGCTTTCCATCTATGTCGACCAAGTTATAGCCGTTTCGGATTACCGCGTCCATCAGCCTGGCCACATGCGTGCGAATTTCCTTTTTGTCCTCCTCAGTAGCCGCAAACTCATAGAAGTAGAAGTAACTCATGAAGTGTCCCGTCATCTCATCACTACTGGTATCGCCTTTCCAAAGCCAATTCTTATCCGCTGAAAGTCTCCAGCGCTGTTCGACAGGTTTGTAGCGTGGATCGGCCACCAGTGCCTCCGCCAACTCCCGCTCAGTGTAACTGCGGTTGGGATCGTGGAGCTGGGTCCAGTCTGCAGGGACGATGGTTCGGGCGAAAAGCCCATCCGTTCCGGTCACGTCGAATAGAAGCTTGAGAAACCCAAACGCCTTTCTGGCTTTGTCCAGTGCGTCGGTATCTTTGGTCACCGCATAGCGGAAGCTTTCCATCGCCAGATAGCCGCCAGTATATTCCCCATCGTTGTCATCATCGGAGTGTTTCCAGGTAGAGGTGTCGCCGGGAGCCTCTAGGCGAAGCACGCCGCAGATCCAGGGTTCGCGTATGTGCTTGTCCATAAGTTCAGAGTAAAAATAGCTTTGCTTTTCGGCCAAAGTCATGGGGAATTTCCGGATGTGACTGACACCATTTTGGGTCGCTACCCAGGCATCCCCTGTTTTGTCAAAAGCCACTTGATTGACCTGATCGTCCATAAGCCAGCGACGGCTGAAGAGCAGGGATCGGCTGCCGTCGGGAAAGTACCGGACTACCCCCCGATCCGTCCCCACCCACATCACTCCCTCGGGAGATCGGGAAATGGATTGAATGTGGATAGAGGGCAAGCCTTCCTTGGTGGTCAGATTGTGTTTGAGTTTTTGGCCTTCCCGTACCGACACGCCGCCCATCGCTCCAACCCAAACTTGGTCTTCAGGCCCAAATGCAAGCGCACGTGCATAGCAGCTGATCAGTTCGTCTGTATTTTGGTATAGAATCGCCGAACCTCCCGCGCAAAGGTAAAGTCCAGCATCAGTGGCTACCCATAGCTGCCCCTTGTCATCGGCGATGGCATCCCGCACGGATCTGGCAATCGCGTAGGAAGTTTTTTCCCAGACCCCTCCCTTCTTTTGCCAAATTCCTTTTGGCCCCAAGGCGTAAATCTCCTCTCCTGCAGAAGCAAGCTCAGAGATCGGCCCTAGGACGTCAGCAATTTTGCTCACGCCATCACTCTTGGCCTCATAAAGTCCATCCCAGGTTCCCAACCAAATTGAGCCAGCCTCGTCTTTTTCCACTGCATAGGCAGGACCTCGATCAGTCCCATTGATCATCGGAATCCAAGCTTTGTCCGATTCTGGCTTTCGAAATATCCCGCCAGCCGTCGCAATCCAAACCTGATTGTCCTGCTCGACCAGGATATCCCTTACCTCGTTTTCCTCCGGAAGATCACTTACGAAAAAGGCCTCGTGGACTTCTTGAATAAAGTTTTCGTCAGAAAAAGGGGATTCAAGGGCCGCTCTATTCTCCTGAGGTAATTCACCTTTGCAGGAAAGAAAAAGCAAAAATGCTACTGCAGGAGAAAACCCAGAAAGTCCACGGCGGACAGTGGAAGAGAGCCGAAAGTTCATTTTGACAGGTTTAGGTGGAAGCAGAAATGCCAACTGAAAAACCCAAAAATCAGACTATTGGACTAGTCTCCCGCAGAAAAAAGCGATTCGGGACAAATCACGCTAGCCTCCTTAAGAAGAAGGAATTAGGTCAATAGAACTTCGGTCACAAAAAAAATCGGATTGATATGTCTTGGGAAATGTCAAATGATAATGTAGAATGACATGAAAAAACCGCTTCAATCTTCCAATGCCTTCGATTACACTTTGACGCAACTCCCCCTTTTCAAGGGGGCGGGGGGATCTTAACTTCCTGTCTTAATGTACTGAATGGCTCTCTCCAAGATCGGATCCCGGCCAGCTGCGATATCCGCCTGAGTCATCTCCACCCGGATGTCCACGGGCACACCACCTTCGAAATTCAGGCCATCCACTGTGTAGCCGATCGTCGAGCTGTAGTTGAAATACCAGCCATTGGGAAGGTCATAGCCTGCTGGTACACCGCAGCCTCCACCCGTGTCGTCACCCATCAGGATAGCTCCGGGTATGCCTTTGATATAGGCCGAAAAATAGCTGCCCGCGCTATAAACCTTGCGATTAGTCAGGACGACTATTCGTCCCTCAAAGTGGGGATTTTGCTGATTGGGGTCCAGGAAGATGTCTTTTTCTTCGGAAAAGTCACTGGGCCCGGGGCCGTTTTTGGTCTTAAAGGAATAGATCTTGGTGCGCTCCTTGATCAGCCGGGCGGCGATCTTCAAACCGTTTTCGGGATTGCCTCCTTCGTTGTTTCGGATATCGATGATGACACCGGGCAAACCCTTGAAGCGGTCGACCACAAAGTCCAGTTCATCCTCCAAGATGGGAGTGGCAAAACTCCGGTAGTGGAGATAGCCTACCCCATCAATCTCCTGATTGAGCAGGTATCCGGTGATGCGATAGTCGCCAAGGTAGTTTCGTTCAAGCACATCGAAACTGTAATTGGCTGGCGCCTCCAGATACGGAAGGTAGCGGCTGATGTCAAAGGGAGTCCGGAGATTGGTATGACCATCCTTGAGCGTATTGAGCATAGCCGCCATCACGTCATATAGCTCCTGATCGCTTTGTGCTTGGAGAGCTAAGGGGCGATAGACCGTCTGAATGCTGTCCCAATTGATTTTCTTGTACTCAAAAAGCGCATAGCGATCCTTCATCGCCTGCCAAAGGACATCGAAATTGTCGGCGTTGTTGTTTTCTTTTTCTGAGCTGTAAAAGAGATTTTCGCAGGCAGTGACGCCCAGCCCAATCACCAACAGAAGTATGGATCCGAACTTTCTCATTTGGTTTTCATCAGGAAGTTGACACCAATGGTATGCGCGGCGGCGTGCACCGGCACGGGGTTTTGATAGGAATAGTATTCCCAGTTGTAGACCACCTGCATCTTGTTGCCGCTGGCGATGGGGAATTCGACGTAGTTGTCAAACTGGATTCGGGGGAAATTGCCTAGCCAGCTCACTGACGTATTGTCAAAGAGAGAGGATACGAAGTCCTTTTCGTGATCCAGAAACTCCGGCACCGCCGAATATCCTGGTCGTGAAATATAACCGATCAGCGGCAGTTTGAGGGTAAAGCTCGCCTTCATCGCTTTTCCCCAAAGATCAAAGTTCCGCAGATAGCGCCCCTCAGCCTGGAGGTTTCCGGTAAATTCGTAATTGATCTGGCTGTTGTCCCAGCGGGGGGAATAGCGGACGGAAATCACGTTGGAGAGGCCAGAACCAACATAGATCGCGCTTTTATCATCGCTCTTAAGCTGAAAAAGATAGCTGTAGCTGAGCTCGTTCCAATAGGAGCTAATACTCGGCTGAAGGTAACGCGAAGGCACCTGCCCGATCTCAAAGGCTTTACTCTTCATGCTGCCAACGGCTGCTTCAAAGTTGAATTTCCGCCAGGTGTTGGCCTTGTTCTTTTCCATGTTGATCATGAAATAGAGCAGACCTCCGCTGTACTTGGTTTGGGTGACGAGTTCGTCCTGGAAATTTTGGGAGCGAATACCCACTGCCATTCCCCAAAAAGTCTCCTTTTGAGATTCCTGTGCCTGAGCAGGGTCAATGGAAACGAAAAAGCAAAGCAGGATGAGAGACAAGTATTTTTTCACCGGCTATCTGTTTATTCCCTACAAAAGTATTTCAATAAAAACAGATCCCGAAGAATGTGTTCGAAAACCTTGGGCAAAACTTGTCCAATGGCTAAAACCTCAGCTTTTTCTTGCTGATCTCGGGATGGACGTAGGGCTTCAGATTTTCGGGAAAGCCCAGTTCAAAAGGCGATGGCCCTACCCATTCGGTCTTCTTGCCGGCAATCTTGATCGTACCTTTGGACGAGATGGTGACGGTCGTAAAAAGTGGTTCTTTGAAGGGTGCCGTAAACTTGATCCATCGGTAGTTTTTGTCCACTTCGGCGCTGTAGCGGATATGTTCATAGTCTTCCCCCAACCAATGGTAAGCCATCGAAGTCGTGGAGATGTACCAGATTCCGCCGATGTTTTCGGTATAGTCCGTATGGGTGTGACCGTTGAAAGACGCGATGACCTTACGGTCTGGGTGCAAGCTGTTGTGGGCTTGGAGCAAAGCCTGAACCTCCTCGAAGTTTTCTACTCCGTAGCTTTCTTGGTGGGTTTTGTAGAGAGAAAGTCCCTGATGGGAAAAGAGGATCACCGGAAACTGAGACTTTTCCAGATCCTGCCTTAGCCAAGCAAGTTGCTCCGGGCCGATCAGTTGTTGATAGCCCTTTTTGCTTGGATCGACTTTGTCATTGCCATCGAGCACGACAAAGTGAAACCCATTTTTGTCAAAAGAATAATAGCTCGAGGTCATCTCTCGATAGGTCAAAGCCTTTTCCAGGGTCGTTCCCCCATCCATCTCGTGATTACCGATCACGTGGTATTTTTCTCCGGGAAAAGAATTCCAAATATCGTAGGCCTTTTGATACTCAGGCTTAGGAATGCTAAAATCCCCCAACTCGATGATGAAGTCAGGTTTTTCCTTTTTCATCGCATCGATAAACGTCGTCATGCGGTACTCCGAATCGTGCATGGTCGGAATGTGGACATCGGTACACAGGCCAAAAGTGACCACATTCGCTTTTTGGGCAAAGCCAGAAGTACCGATCCCCAATCCGGTGAATAGCAAAAGGGTGGAAAGGAATTTCATAGAAGATTTGGAAGAGATATTAAACTGAGGTTTAGGGTTTGAACTGGAGAAAATCCATCACGGCTTTTTCACCATGGAGGGCATTTGCCGGAATCGGATGCTGTTCGTTGAAAACCATCAGTTCTTCTCTGGGCAAAAGCGTGACAAAACCTTCGTCAAACTGATTTTTGACCAGGATTTTTCCCGCATTCAAGCCCAGGTATTGCGCCAGAAAATTATAAACCACCGCCCGCTTGCTCGGCCCATAGTCATGACGCTCAGCCGGAAGGTGGACGTTATCTACCTTGCTTTCGGCATCGTACTGCGCATAAACTTTCTGGATGTAGGGCATCTCGATTCTCGGAGTATTTTTTGTCCAGTCACCGCCGTCTGAGACCAGCAGCATTGGTCTTGGCACCGCCAAAGCGGCGATCTCCACGTTGTTGGTCTGGTGATGGGCGCTCTTATGCACTGGCATGCCACTTTCTTAGGTACAGCCGCCAAAAAAGTAAGCCGAAACCATGACGACTGGCACAGAGACTTTGATGCGCGGATCCAATGCGGTAATCATGATGGTCTGGGTGCCTCCGCCCGACTCTCCTGTCACGCCAATTCGCTCAGGATCGACATCGGGCCTAGACACCAGATAGTCGATGACCCGCTGGGAATTGTAGGTTTGTATAGTCAATGCAATCGGCAACTTGTGCTCCACCTGTTTGGAATCGCCATAGCCGATCATGTCGTAAGCAAAGACCACCGCTCCCATCCGGGCAAAGGCTGCGCTCCGGGTCTGGACGCTTTCGCCAAAGCGGGGATCGGTCCCATGTCCGTGAACGCTGAGGATGCCTGGGCTTTTCGCAAAAGGTTCTTTGCTAATCGGACGATAGAGATTGCCCGTGATGTAGAATCCTGGAAAGCTCTCGATGGCAATGTTTTCGACGATATAGCCGTCCATCTCTCGCGTACTGTGGATGATGGCATTGAAGGGAGTGTCCCGTTTTGGCATCTGATCCAACTTCATACCCCGTACGAGACCATCTCGGATGACTTGGCTTCTCTTTTCCCAATCGGCTTTCGTCGTCCAATCCTTTGCCCACTGTTTCATGTGAACGTTAGCCTCGTCTTCGGTCCAGTAGGCGCCCTGACAAAGCATATTTTCCTGGGCTTGGACGATAGGTGTATGGAGGATTGCGGCTATCGCAAAGGCTATGATTCCGATTCGCTTTTTCATGGTTAGAGGGTATGTGTTAAAGACTTCAAGATGGGGTAAATGGACTAGTGTCTATTTGGTCAACAGCGGACGGATCAGGGTAGGACCGACAGCTCCTGCTTTTCTCTTAATGACAGATCTTCTTATTTCGGAAACCTTGGAAAATCGGCCATTCCTCCGGCATTTTTCAAAACCTGTCATCTTTGAATTCCAGCCATTAAAATGGCTGGCTAGCAAATGATTCATGCCTACGGCATTTTCTCCAACATTTTCTACCCAAGTTCACGTCATTCCTCTGTTGTACATCTGGGACTATTAAAAGTCGCTAAGCACACATTTTCTCTCTGTGGTTGGTTTATTTAACCACCGTTGCGATTTCGCTTGGCTCAAAGCCAATCCGATGCGCATTCACATAAATTGAATCGCCCACAGATGCCTCGAAAGCTTTGGAATAGAGTTGCCATCCCTCACTTTTGGCTTTCTTGTAAGAAATAATAGCAGAGGGAGTCGCCGAGCTCAAGCTAACTTTCCCTCCTTGGTAATCTACTTTTGGAGCCTCGGTGACCGGGGGCGTATCCTGCCCGTTCCACCAATTTCTCACCATTTCCATTTCATTTAGCGCACCTAGATCGCCATAGGCCAGCAGCCACTCTTCATGCGCCATTCGCATCTCTGCTAGCTTTTCAGCGTGACTTGGATCTTCCGCCAGATTGACAAATTCCCAAGGATCAGATTGGGTATCGTAAAGCTCTTCCACTGGCTTAGTTTGCGCAAACCAGCGATCTTGATTTTGATCCAAAAGGCCTTTCTCGTGCAAATCCAAAAGGTGGCCCATCAGCGGATTTTGAAGACGGTAGCGGATGTTCTGATAGTTGGGCTTCTCAGGCATGTAATTTCGGATGTATTTATAGCGACCATCTGAGACAGCTCGGACACGGTCGTACTCCGAGTCCATACGGTCACGCGCAGCATAGATGTATTTTCTGGGTTCGGCCTTCTGTTTTCCTAGGAAAGCTTGCCCCTGCATGGTATCCGGTATCGGCACTCCCGCCAGCGAAAGCAGCGTCGGGCCAAAATCCACAAAGCTGACCAATTCCCCTGTTTTCGTTCCTCCATCCAGCCAGGGCGCTTTTACCAAAAGCGGTACTTTCAGGCCCCGATCGTACAATTCCCGCTTGAAATAGGGCATGCCATCCCCGTGGTCAGAATAGAAGAAAATGATGGTGTTGTCATACAGGCCATCTTCCTTGAGCTGTGCGATCACCTCGCCGACCTGCTCATCCATCCGCATCACGTTGGTGATGAAGCGCGCCAATGTCCTTCTGGTAAGCGAATCATCCGGATAGACTGGCGGCACGGTCACCGAATCTGGATCTACCAGCAAACTGTCTTTGCCCTCCCGCGCCCACACTTGGGACTCATGCGTCGTAGTAAAGTTGAAGATAGAGAAAAAGGGCTGTTTTGGATCGGTTCGGTTTCTCCAGTGTGCCTTGTTGCTGCTATCGTCCCACATGCCCACAGGACTCCTGAATTGATAATCTTCCTTGGAGTTGTTGGTCACATAGTAGCCTGCTTGGCGCAGGTAGATGGGATAGGGAAGCATTCCCTCCGGCAATAGCGTGGAATAGCCCTTGAATCCCGGAGGATAGGCATCGCCCGCAGCCGCTGAAGGCGCCAACGTCCGCATATGCATGGCCCCGATGGAAGTCTGATAGGCCCCGGTGATCAAAGCCGAGCGGCTTGGCGCACAGACCCCGGCGGTCGAAAAGGCATTGTTATACTGGAGTGACTCCTTTGCCAAGGCGTTGAGATTCGGCGTTTTTCCCCCGGTGCCCCCATAGCTCTCCAGATGCTCGGGCGACATGTCTTCGCAAACAATCCAAACGATATTAGGCCGCTCAGGATAGCTAACTCTTTCGGAAAGCTTCTCTTTTCTCTGGCAGGAAAAAAGAACAAGAATGGACAAAAGCAGGACAGTATATTTCATTCTCAGATCAGTTTGGGTCAAAAGGAAAGAATAAAAAAACCTCATTTCAAGGAAAAATGGGGCGGGATTCCTAAAAATAACAAAGATTGTTTTACTCACGCATCCTGATTAAATTCAATTTTCGTCAGAAATGTTGCTATGCCTCTCTTAGAAAAAATTAACCGAAGAGAGTTTTTAAGCTCCGCAGCTACTATCGCCGCATCCATCTCCATCGTCCCCTCGCATGTCATTGCCGGGACGGGACACATCCCGCCCTCCGACCAATTGACCGTCGCCAACATCGGCTGCGGCACACAGGGCCTCAGAGAGATGGGAGAGATGCTCAAAAACCCCAAGGTCCGAGTGGTTGCCGTCTGCGATGTAAACAAGAGCTCCTCGGACTACATCGACTGGTCGGCCAATGGCATCCGTGACAACATCCGGGAAGTGTTGGGCGATCCGACCTGGTGGGAAGGCAAACCCGGAATTCCCGGCGGCAGGGACATAGGCCAAGACTATGTCGAAAAGTACTACGCCAAAAATAAGCCCTCAGGCAAATACAAAGGCTGCGCGAGCTACGAGGATTTCCGCGAGCTGTTGACAAAAGAAAAAGGCATCGATGCGGTCAAGATCATGACTCCCGACCACACCCATGCATCCATTGCACTTGCATCCATGGACAAAAAGATGCATGTCGTAACCCACAAGCCCATCTCGAATCGGCTTTTGGAAGGAAGAAAGGTCATCGAGAAAGCCACGTCCAGTGGAACGATCACCCATCTCTTGGCCTGGTCGGACCGTCCTGAATATCGGCAGATCAAGGCTTGGATGGACGAAGGCCTAATCGGCGAGCTGAAGGAAATCCACAACTGGTCCTACCGCCCCGTCTGGCAGCAATGGACCAAAAGACCGGAACCACCTATGCCCGTCCCCAATGGCTTCAACTGGGAACTATGGCTCGGCCCGGTGCCAAACATGCCCTAACACAAGAACTACACACACAACGTCTTCCGGGGCTGGTATGAGTTTGGCGGCGGATCGGTGGCAGACATGGGACATTACAGCCTGTTTCCTCTGTTTGAAACACTAGGGATCACCAAAAGTCCAACTTCTGCCAAGGCCTTTGGCACCACGACTCGCGAAGAAGTCAACCAGGTCTACCAGTGGGTGAAAAACGACGTGGCTTTTCCCGCCAGCTGTATGATCAAGTGGAAATTTCCCGAGCAGGAGAAGCTGCCTGCATTTGACCTGTTTTGGTACGATGGAGGCATGAAGCCCTTTGCGCCAGAGGAGCTCGAAATGGACGGAAAAGACACGCCGGAGGAAGGTCTGATGCTCATGGGCACCAAAGGAAAAATCCTGGGCGGATTCCGGGGAGAAAATCCGGTCTTGCTGCCTGAGAGCAAACTGATGGCTGGCCGCGACGCCGAGCGAATCAACTCACGGGAAGTCGAGCGTATGACCGACTCTTGGGTGGACTCCATGCTGGAAGGCAGGCAGACTCCCGGCAGCTTTGTCCGTGCCCAGTGCATCACCGACACGATCAATCTCGGAGCGATCGCGCTGAGATCGGGCAAAAAGGTGGACTTCGACGCGAACCTGCTCAGGATCACCAACGACGAAGCCGCCAACCAGTTCCTGACCCGGACTTATCGAAAGGGCTGTGAAATTTAAGCAGAGTTGTTAACGCTATGGCGACTTTCCAATTCTCAGCACTGCCGAAAGAAATTGCTTTTGGAGCGGCAGTGTTCTGGGCTATTAGTATTTTTTTGATAGCTATCTTCAAATCTTTTAAAAATTTGACTGCAAGAAAATGACAACCCTTGAGGCCTGAAAATTAAATCTGCTTTTGGTCTCTAATTTTAGTTTTTTTTATTTAATTGGCTAAAAACCCAAAATCTACTACCTATGAAAATTACCCCCCCCCCACACAAAACTCGTTCAAAACTGAGACTAAAGGGAATTCTATTTGTCATTTTGTCATTTATTTTTGCGGAACAATTGTTTGGGCAAACCACTCCCAAAAAAACAGAGAGCAAGGCTGAAGTTTTTACGGCTAAAAACTCTGCTTTTGCCGAATTCTGGGGAAATTCCGGTGGTTATTCGCTTAATTACGGGCGCATCTTCTACCAAAAAAACGCTTTGAAGCTCGCTGCAAGTGCCGGTTTTTCTTTGCTATTCGAAAGTGAAGATGAGCCGTTGCATTCTGGATATATAGTTCCCGCCTTTACCGCGGAGCTTTCATCTTTCTACGGAAAGTCAAAGCATAATCTGGAATTGGGACTTGGCTTCAATACTTCCCATCAAAAAAGTTACGCTTTTGATGAAGACTTCCCGAACAACATACGTGAAACACCTTATTGGCATAAATCTCTTGTTCCTAGGCTTGGATATCGATATCAGAAACCAACCGGAGGCCTCTTTTTCAGAGCCAGTTACACTCCTTCTGTGGCTTTTTCAAGTATTGAAGACTCAGAAGATGGAAATAGCTTTGTACCCTTTGGAATCGGGGTCAGCATAGGGATTAGTTTTTAAGAGATAAACGCTACCAACCCAGATTCAAGTCATGATTGAAATCCCAGAGCTTTTGGCTCTTCGGGTTGAGGTTATTTGGTTTCTTGCTTTCCGAATAGATGGTTTTATTCCAATTTATCGGGCTTAAGGAAAAGGCAACAAGGTGGTTTTGACTCAAAATACAGAAAGTTTATCCACGACGAAACCACTAATCAACTACTGACTCGGACTTAATGCTGAGAAATTTATGCTTCCTTTCCCAGTTGAAGGCAAAATCATCAATTCCTTGTCGACTACACATGATCTAGCTACCGGGATGGAATTAGAGTTTCGAATCATTAACTTATGGCTTTCTGGTAGCCAATAACTTTTAACCAATAACCTCTTTCCCTCCCCATGACAAACAGACGAAATTTCCTTAAGACAGCAGGCCTCGCCTCCGCGGCGATTGGCTTTGGTATGCCCCACCTTTCCTTTGCAAGGCCCAAAGACGAGCTTTTTAAAATCTCCCTAGCCGAGTGGTCGCTCAACAAGATGCTTTTTGGCAAAAAACTCGACCACTTGGACTTCGCCATCGAGGCAAAAAAACACAAGATCGATGCGGTCGAGTACGTCAACCAGTTTTTCAAGGACAAGGCCCAAGACAAAGCTTACCTGCAGGAAATGAAAACCCGAGCGGATGGCGAAGGCGTCACCTCAGTCTTGATCATGATCGATGGCGAGGGCCAGCTCGGCGCCGCAAAGCCGGACGAACGCCAACAAACCGTTGAGAACCACAAGAAGTGGGTCGAAGCGGCGAAGTTTCTCGGCTGCCATGCGATTCGGGTCAACGCATATACCGCAGTTCCCTACAGTACCGATCCCAAGCTAGCCAAGGAAGCCATCGACGTCTGCAGCTCCACTTTTCGCCGAATATGTGAGTTTGCCGAAGACTTTGACATCAATGTAATCATCGAAAATCACGGTGGGTATTCCTCCAATGGCAAGTGGCTGGCGGAGCTAATTAAAGAAACCGCACACCGCAGAGCCGGCACATTGCCCGATTTTGGAAATTTTAGAATCCATACCGAAAATGGTGTCGTCAGCAGTTACGATTCTTATCGAGGTGTAGACGAGCTGATGCCTAGTGCAAAAGGGGTCAGCCTCAAGCCTACGGTTTGGGACGATCATGGGAAAGAGCATCCTCTGGACTATGAGCGTATGATGAAGATCGTAATGGCGCACAACTTCCACGGCTATGTGGGAATAGAACATGGAACAGAAGGCCGGGAGTGGGAAAGTATCGAAGAGATCCGGGTCAATTTGGACATGATACGCAGGACTTTGCAAAACGCGTAGGCAACGAAGGCTACCATCGGATAGCCTTCGTTTATTTCTTCAACTCGAGCAATTCAAAAGCCAGCAGGTCTTCCCTATTTTCTGGATTGTCAGGGTGGTTGACGGAAAGGTAAAGCCCTTTTTTCCCGACGAAGAAATTGCTGGGCAGGTAGCTACCTGCTTCAAACTTCCGCTCCGTCAGCACATTCAGATCCTCATCCAAAACCATGACAACAAAAGCCCCTGGACTGCTGCGCAAGGCGCTCAGCTGTTCGTCTGATTCCACGGCAACTGTGGGAAATGCAAAGCGGTAGTAGACCTTTCTATAAGAATCATAAATCAGCGACTCGTATCGGGACTTGGCAAAGAAATATTCGTTGAAGCCTCTTCCGTCCACGTCTTTCGACAAGGTTGGCATGGTTTCTTCCAAAAACCCGCTCCCCGCCTCTCTTAACTCCCAATCGCCCGAATTCAGTGTTGTCGTGAAAATTCGGTGGTCCCCCATAAAGGAAACAACTATGCGATCTTCCCGGCTTACAAGACTATATTCCAGCTGTTTCAGGCCACGAGAAAGGTAGTCTTTTGGAAATCTGTATGGCAACAATCTACACCCTCCCGTCTCCAAATCTATGGCTGCCAGCAAAGCGACTGTGTCCAGCTTTTCTTGTGTAAAGTCGGTGATCCTACCATCAGCCCTCAACTTAACCACTAGTTCCTTTCCAGCGACGCTTGGAGTTGAGACATAGTAGCTGTTGTGGGGAAAAATCATGGGATAGCCTTCTGAAAGGGTGTAGCGGAGACGGTTTTTGATCCGACCGGAGGTGTCGGTGAGGATGATAAAAGGACTCATCTGGGGAAAAATGAAGATGCTGTCCAAACTGTGTACATGGAAATAGCCTATCCTGGCACCCTGATCTCCTTCACGCTCAAACGTGATCTTCTTTTCGAGCTTCTGGTTTTCCAAATCAAAGACCAGAAGAGAATTGGAATTTTGGTCTGCACTGAACAACAAGGGCTTGCTCTCCTCGAAATATTCCAAGCCAAAGCTGACATTGGAGGTCTTCTCATCCAGAGAAAAGATTATCTGTTCTCCGGAAGGCACTAAGCTCCAAGAAAGATCAGCGGTTGGTTTATCCGGTTTGCAGGAAAATGCAAGTGCCAGCGCAAGAATGAGAAGCAGGTAATTAATTTTGAACATGGTAAAAACGTAAGGCCTAAAACTAAACCTATCAAAATAAATCGCAAAGCTCTTTTTAGTTTATTTATGAAACAACAACTTGGTCAACTCACTCTTTTAGTCAGAGACTACGATGAAGCGATCATCTACTACACGCAGATTCTAGGCTTTGAACTCTTGGAAGATACTCCGATGAGCGAAACCAAACGCTGGGTAAGAGTGTCACCGCCCGGATCGGCCTGCCATCTGCTGCTCGCAAAAGCCGCAAATGAAGCTCAGGTGAACCAAATTGGTTATCAGGCAGGGGGTCGAGTCTTTCTTTTTCTCTATACAGACGACTTTTGGCGAGACTATCGGAAATACACCGATAGAGGCGTGGAATTTTTGCGTGCCCCCGCCGAGGAAGCCTATGGAATTGTGTCGGTCTTCAAAGACCTATATGGGAACCTTTGGGATTTGATCCAGCCAGTCTAGTTTTCAGTTTTCAGTGATACAGTAGGCAGGCTTGCTCTCGCTGTTCTCTCCATTGGCTTCTTGACTCCATACTTTCTATTTTTGTTCTACGATAACGATATATACCATTGGAATCCCAACCCAACAATCCTCTTCACGGCCTGAGGCTGGACAGCATTCTCTCCCACCTCGTGGATACCTACGGCTGGCCGGAGCTGGGAGAGCGCATCCCGATCCGCTGCTTTACTCACAATCCATCGATCAAGTCCAGTTTGACTTTTCTGAGAAAAACTCCATGGGCAAGGGAGCGCGTCGAGGGGCTCTACCTCAAGTCACTGAGGGATGCTAAAAAAGGGGGAAAAGAATAAGCTTTTGCTTCAAAGCAGAAAAGCCAGATAGATCAAGGATCCATCTGGCTTTTTCGATTTTGGTAGGGAAAGGCCTTTAATAGCCCGGATTTTGGTCCGCGTTGGTGAGTGCGGAGTTGTTATCCAGCTCAGCCGTCGGAAGAGGTAGGAGATTGTAGCGCTCGGCATAGACTGCAATAGGTTCGCTTTGCAGAAATCCCGCTCTTCTCCACCGGCGAATATCCCGGTTTCGTACCTGCTCTCCTCCCAACTCGACTTGACGCTCGTGCTGGATGGCTATGCGAGTCTGCTCCTTGGTGCCGGTTGGATATTGGGCGGTCGGATAGGGTGGCATCATGACATCGGCGCGATTTCTGGTTCTGTTCAGATACGGCAGTGCCGCCGCTGGCCCAGAGGTTTCGTTTTCCGCTTCGGCCATCATCAATAAGACGTCGGCATATCGGATGACCCGGAAATTGATACCCGATTGCGTATTCTCGTTGGCGCGCTTGTAGATAGTCTGGTACTTTTTCCAGCTCGGTTTGGAATTGTCCCCTTGCACGGATGACTCATCCAGCACGCTTGCTCCGGCATTGAACGTATCTCCCAATCGGTAGAAACTGAAGCCCTTTCGGGGGTCTTCTTTCGGAGTTGTCTCGAAGGCATTCACAAGGTTTTCTCCAGGAATGACGTTTCTCCAGGCATTTGGCCCGTATTCTTGACCTCGGAAAGTCACTTCTGCGATATCTGTACCGTCAGCATTCCAGCCTCCATTGGCACCGAAATCCTCGGAAAACTGAATCTCCCAGACGGACTCGATATTGTTTTCGTTTTCCTCCTCGAAATTATCCGAATAGCGGGCGGTGAGATCGTATTGTCCCGAATTGATGATTTCCGAAAGGAAAGCTTTTGCGCCAGCATAATCCCCCCTGAAAAGTGCCAGCTTTGCCGCCACCGCTTGTGCCGCGCCTTTCGTCGCACGCCCTACATCACTGCCAGAATAGGCACTTTTGAGAGGAAGACGGGAAATGGCTTCGTTGAGGTCATTTTTTGCCTGGTCAAAGGACTCTTCCTGGGAAGACCTGGGAGAACCTTCTGGAGAGACAGCGCTCACCGTCATCAGCGGCACCCCACCCCAAAGCGTGGAAAGTTCGTAATAGGCCAAACCACGAAGAAAATAGGCTTCTCCGATTACGCGATTTCTTAAGTCCTCGGTGATATCGTCGGTCGCCTGGGAAGCATTTTCCAACACGAGATTGGCTCGATGGATGATCCGGTACCAGCCGCGCCAGTTGGCCTCGACGAGGGGATTGGACGCGTCAAAGACGTGATTGAGCACTTGGGCTCTGGGAGCTTCAAGCTGCGCGCCACCGCTTTGGTTGTCGTCCGAGAGGAGATCTTGAAGGAAGAAATACTCTCGGTTGTACAAATTGTTGGCTTGCAAGCCTGCGTATACAGCATTTACCGCCGCTACGAGCTGAGGCCCTGTTTTATAGAAAGTCTCCGTACCCAGCTGATTGGGGTTGACGGGGTTCAATATTTCTTCGTCACAGGCCACTAAACCCGCAGACAGCATTATAGCAAGAAATGTGGATCTTGATTTCATGATTCTTCTCGTTAGCAGTTAAAATGACACTTGAATACCTCCCAAGAACGTCCGGGCCGCGGGGAACTGGCCATAGTCTATCCCCATTCCCAAGGAAGAGTTAATACCGGTCCGGACACCGATCTCTGGATCATATCCGCTGTAGTCTGTGATCGTCACCAGATTTTGGGCAGATACATAAACTCTCACGCCAGAAACGTGTCCCTTACTCCAGTTGGAAAGCTTGTCTGCCCCGAAGCTGTAGCCCAGCGAAATATTCTTCAAGCGCAGGTAAGAGCCATCTTCCACAAATCTCGAGCTCGCTCTGGAATTTCGGTTTGGATCAGAGTTGATTGCTCTCGGCACATCGGTGTCGGTGTTGGAAGGTGTCCACCTGTCTAGTACGACTGTACTGGCATTGAACAGTCGGGTCATGCCCTCGGTGTGGTAGCGGAGGTTGTTGAAAATCTCATTGCCAGAGACCCCCTGCCAAAACATCGTAAAGTCGAAACCTTTGAAGTTAGCCTTCGCATTCAAGCCGTAGGTAAAATCAGGAAGATAATGTCCCAGATTAGTCCGATCGTTTGCGTCGATGACGCCGTCCTCGTTGATATCCCTGAATTTGATATCGCCCGCAGCGGCATTGGGCTGCATGCTGGTATTTTCACCCGACTGAAACAAGCCATCGGCTATCCAGCCATAGAAATAAGCGATAGGCTGTCCTTCTTCTGTCAGTGTCATCGCATCGCCTTGAAAGGAAGGGCCGAAGATGGTGTTGCCCGTACCCAGAGATATCAGTTCATTGTTGACAAACCCCATGTTTCCATCCAATACAAGCGAAAAGTCCCCCGCATTGAGCTGGTATCCCAAGGTAAACTCGACTCCGTCATTCTTCACGGTACCTACGTTTGCGACTGGTGCTCCGTCGTAGCCCAAGGAGTGGGGAATGGGAACACCCAAAATCATGTCTTCAGTGGTGTTTTCAAACCATTCAAAGCTCAGGGTAAACTTGTCCGACCAGAATCCGAGGTCAATACCGATGTTTTTCATCTTGGTCGTTTCCCATTTCAAGTCAGCATTGGCAAGGGCAGTGATGGTACTTCCTGAGAGGAGTGACCCGTCAAAATTATAGAACAGGTTGGAGTTAAGCGTGGCCTGATACACATAGTCACCGATTCTGTCGTTACCCGTTTCGCCATAGCTTGCACGAAGTTTCAGGTCACTCAAGGCGGTCAATCCTTGCATAAAACCCTCTTGACTTACTCTCCAGCCTAACGAAACGGATGGAAAGGTTCCCCACTTGTTATCCGGGCCAAACCTGGATCCTCCGTCCCGTCTGATACTGGCACTGAACAGATATTTCTGGGCATAGTCATAGTTCACCCTTCCTACGTAGGATATCAGTGCATATTCCGTTTTGCTACTGGTCGTGGTTTGGTTTTCCACTCCCTGAAGTTCCCTAACGTCGTTAGTCAGGCTATTTTGTCCGCTGCCTGTCAGACTGGAGAATGTGGAGGTCTGACGTTCCAACACAGCCAACAGATCGAAATGGTGTTTTCCTATGTCTTTGGTATAGGTAAACTGGTTGCTGAAAAGCGGGGAAACAAAGGTGGACCTAGTCTGCGAAATAGCAGCAAAAGTCGATACGCTGAAATCCCCTGCATTGAAGGATGGCGTATACTGAAAGGTATTGCCCAAGGCTACGTCTAAGCCGACCAAAAAGCGATAGTTCAAGCCATCCAGAATGTTGACATTGACATAGGCAGAGCCAAGTATCTTGTAGTCTTGGTTGTTGTTTTCTCGAAGCGTAGCATTCAAGACGGGGTTTTCAGGATCTGAACCATCGACACGGTCTGTAGCGCGGAATCCTCCCAAGCGAGTGTCGTCATACACCGGAATATAAGGCACTGACTTTACTATATGCTCCAACTGGCTTCTGCCTCCGGAGAAAGGCTCATTGTTTCGGTTGGAATAGGCGATAGTCAACGTCTCCCCTACCTTTACTCTCTTGTTGACTTTGAATTCCGAATTGGAGCGAAGGGAAACACGCTCGAAGTCGGTCCCTCTCATGATTCCGTCTTGGGCAAAATAGCCTAGCGAAAAATTGTAGATCGCATTTTCGGTGCCGCCGGCAACGCTCAGGTTGTAATCCTGTATCGGGGCAGTTCTAAACATTTCCTCTTGCCAATCCGTCTCCACGTTGGCAAACTCGCCAAGGTCACCAAATCTGGCAGGCAGGGGCTGGTTTGCATTCTCTAAAAGCTCAGTTCCAAAAGCCAGATACTGGTTTTTATTGAGGAGGTCTAGAGTCTTCCAGGCTTTCTGTGAGCCGTAGTATGCATCCAAGCTGACCATTGGCTTACCTACTTTACCTTTTTTTGTAGTGACCAGAATCACGCCATTGGCACCCCTCGAGCCATAAATCGCCGCTGTAGAGGCATCTTTGAGGATTTCCACGGATTCAATATCGGCAGGATTGATCTGGTTGAGTCCGCCAGCGGGCATCCCATCTATGACGTAAAGCGGGTCGTTGTTTCCCACGGTACCTATACCTCGGATTCTCACAATGGGATCTGTACCCGGGGAGCCGGTATTCGTGACGGCTACACCAGCCGCTCGTCCTTGTAGAGAAGCAGCCAAGTTGGTCACTGGCAGGGCACTGATATCCTCAGCACCTACCGAAGAAATAGCGCCCGTCACCTTAGCACGCTCTTGGGTACCATAGCCGACTACAATTACTTCCGAAAGCGAAGCAAGGTCTTCCTCCATCACCACATTCAGCGTACTTGCATTTCCGACCGTGACCTCTTTAGTCACGTAGCCAATAAAAGAAAAAACCAAAACAGATTCACTAGAAGGAACCGAAAGGCTGTAATTGCCATCTACATCGGAGGCAGTACCGGTTGTTGTGCCTTTGATCAGTACATTGACCCCTGGCATGGTCTCTCCTGTGGAAGAAGTAATCACACCCTCCACGCGGAGAGTCTGAGCCATAGACTGCTCGGATGTGCAGACAACAAACAATAGGGTTAAGAGAAGCCATGGCACTTTCTGCCACAAGGCATCTACCCTGGTTTTTGGGTAAATTGTTTTTGACATAAACGTTGGAATTTTTGGGCAAGCCCGTTTGGCTAGCCAGGTTTGAGATGGATTTAAAGTACTTATACGTCGTCAGACTACGATAAATTTAATACTATTTATCCCAAATCACTAAATGAAAAAGATGTTTTTTAAATGATCTTCACTAAATAACTCATGTTTTCTTTAAAAAGTCCTTCAAATAATTCTGACTTTTAAAAAATTTCTACAATATCACACTACCGCAATTTTGCATTCGGATTCCAATCTTTTTCTCTACATCTTAGTTCAAAACACCAAAAATTGAAACCCCACGCTTTTTGTTTGCTCTGGCTCTCGGTCTTCGCCTGCTTTTACTCCTGCCAAAAAAAGCCTGATACCCTGTTTGAAATCCTGCCGACATCCCAAACCGGAATCTTTTTCAACAATCAGCTCACCGAATCCGACACGTTTAATATTGTGGACTTTGACTATATCTATAATGGCTCCGGTGTGGGTATAGCCGACCTGAACGGAGACGGGCTACCGGACATCTTCTTTGGGGGAAACCAAGTCTCGTCCCGGCTTTATAGAAATCTCGGAGAGTTCGAATTTGAAGACATCACCGAAGTGGCAGGAGTAGAGACCACGTCATGGGTGGAGGGTGTGACCTTCGTAGATATCAATTCGGATGGCCTGCTGGATATCTATCTTTCCGTTTCCAACCGAAATGAGTCCAATAATCCCAACCTGCTCTTCGTCAATCAGGGAAACGATGAACGGGGGATGCCAAATTTTCAAGAGCAAGCGGCTACTTACGGATTGGACAAGGTGGGCTACTTCACCCAAGCCGCCTTCTTTGACTTTGACCGGGACGGGGACCTAGATTGCTATCTCTTAGCCAATGCGCTGGAAAGCTTTCAGCGAAATGTCAGCCGGCCTCGCATCACGGATGGCAGCGGAAAAAGCAATGATATCCTGCTAAGAAACGATGGAAGCGGTATGTTCGAAGATGTGAGCTTCGACGCTGGAATCCAAGTCGAGGGATATGGGCTCGGCCTCCTGATCTCCGATATCAACCAGGACGGATGGCCCGACATCTACGTCGCCAATGACTTCCTCACCAACGATGTCCTCTACCTAAACCAGCGCAACGGGACTTTCAAAAACGAGATCAAAAACCGCCTAGACCACCAAAGCTTCAACTCCATGGGTGCGGATGCGGGGGACATCAATGCTGACGGATGGCCCGACCTAGTCGTAGTGGACATGTTCCCACCGGACAATTTCCGACAAAAGACCATGTTTTCCCCCACAGAAAACTACAACCTCTACCAAGCCAACCTGGACAAAGGCTACGAGCCCCAATACGTCAGAAACGTGCTCCAGCTCAACCGAGGAGACGGCACTTTTGGCGAAATCGGGGAGATGGCGGGCATTTCTCAGACCGACTGGAGCTGGTCTCCTTTACTCGCGGACCTTGATCTGGATGGCTGGCAGGATCTGATCATATCCAACGGATACGGCAAGGACATCACCGATCTGGACTACATCAACTATACCAACAATCTCGGGCCCTTTATGACGCCGGAGGAAAAGAAAAAGCTTCGCCTCGACGGCCTCAACATCCTCAAAGAAGTCAAGTTGAAAAATTTCGCCTTCCGCAACAAGGGCGATTTGGGCTTTGAAGATGTCTCTGCCACCTGGGGAATCGACGATCTGGGAATCGCCAACGGGATGGCCTATGCCGACCTAGACGGAGATGGGGACTTGGACTTGGTCACCAACAACCTAAACCAAGAGGCCGGCATCTATCGAAACGAGCTTATTAACTCGGAATCGATTTCCGCCAAAAACTGGCTCAAAGTCCAACTGAAAGGCCCAGCCAAAAACCCCTTCGCCTTTGGTGCCAGCATCAGTGTTTACGGAGCGTTAGAGGGGAAAAGCCATCTGATACGAAGGGAAGTCCAGCCTACCCGTGGCTACAAGTCCTCGATGCTTGAACCTTCGCTTTTTGGACTGGGAGACTTGCCATCCATTGACTCTGTGGTGGTCCGATGGCCTGACGGCAACATCTCGCGAACCGGAAAAACCACATCAAACAAGACTCTAGAACTCGACTATTCAGATAGCCAGCCCGCAGAGTTTACTGAGAAAAAGCCATCGCAGGTATTCCGGGAGGTCTCCGACGAGCTAGGAATTCACCATCAGCCGACTCCGGTGCCCTTCAATGACTTTAACCATCAAGTGCTCTTGTCCCGCAAAAACAGCGATTTAGGCCCAGGCTTAGCCGTAGGAGACGTGGACGGAGACGGGCTGGATGACTTTTATCTCGCTGGTTCCGTTGGCAGCTCAGGCCAGTTTTTTCTCCAAAAACCTGACGGGACATTCAGTCAAAAGCCACTAGTGGGATCCGGTGAAAAAGACGAAATGGGGGTCCTCCTCTTTGATGCGGATGATGACGGTGACCTGGATCTCTATGTGGTCAGCGGCGGAAGCCGCTTTCCAGCTGGCGACAGCCACTATCTGGATTCGTTTTATCTAAATGACGGCAAGGGCAATTTCGTCGAAACCGAAGAAATGATCCCTAAAGTTCAAAGCTCCGGATCCGCTGTGGTTGCGGGAGACTTTGATGGGGATGGGGATTTAGATCTTTTCGTAGGGGGAAGGGTCACACCTGGCCGCTATCCTGAAACTCCCCGATCCTACTTGCTTGAAAATAAAAGCGGCACTTTCGGAGATGTGACGGAGTCACTTGCTCCTGAACTCGCCAAGGGAGGCATGGTGTCCAGCGCGCTTTGGTCGGACTACGACCAAGACGGTCTGGTCGATCTGATACTGGTAGGCGACTGGATGCCGCTGACGGTTTTCCTTACCAATAAAGAGCCTGACGGCAAAGTCAAGCTTACACGGAAAAGCCTGTCGGATTCGAGCTGGGATTCCCGGGGTTGGTGGAACAGTCTTGCGGCACTTTCATTGGTCCCCGGGCAAAGGCCGCGCTATACTTTGGGAAACGTAGGGCTGAATACCCGCTGGAGATCTGGTCAGAACAAACCAATAGAATTGGTTTTCGGGGACTTTGACGCAAATGGAAGTCTCGACCCCATCCTTTTCCAATACTTTGGCGAGCAGCAATTTACCGTGCAGAGCCGAAATCAGCTCGTATCCCAAATCCCGAAATGGAAGACCAAATTTCTGGTTTATCGGGAGTTTGCAACCATCGAGCGAAAAAGCTTTTTCTCCCAAGAAGAACTCGCAAATGCAGAAAGTCTACTCGCTCCAGAATTCAATTCGGGGATTTATTCGGGAAATTTCGGCTTTGAAGCATTCCCACGGACGGCACAAATCTCCAGGATATTCGGAATGCTTGAAACTGATAAAGGCATGCTGTATTTGGGGAATTACTTTGGCAACGAAACCGTCACCGGAAGGTCGGATGCCAGCAGGGGAGGACTAATCGCATTTGACCTTGAGGGAAAAATGATTGCCCAGCCTTCCTCAGCAAGTGGCTTCAGCATTGACGGAGAAGCTCGGGCGATGGCGCTGCTGACCCGTCCAGACAGTAGTCAGCTGATCCTGGTCAGTCGATACAATCAGCCTTTATTGGCTTTCGTACAAAACTCTCCAAGTCCGGGAACTTCAATAGCTGCAAATCAGGACGAACGTTTGGTCATTTCGTATCAGGCGGGTAAAGCGGTGAAGCAACAGGAGTTGTTTTATGGATCTGGATACCTTAGCCAGTCTTCCCGTAAAGTCCGGATACCGCAGGAGATCGACTCCGTGCAACTGGTTTCCTTTTCGGGAAAAAAGCGTACAATATTGCTTAGAGACTAGCCTCGGTGTGAGCGTAGCATTGTCTCTAGGCTGATTTAAATCGTTTTACCTTTACGCATTTTTTTGAAGGAGATTCTAAGCTTTTCCTACCTGGATCCAGGTGGATACAGCCCTTGAAGTTCAAATCGCTTTCGGTTTGCCGAAAAGGTCAACTCAAAAAAACGGAGGAAACGCGATAGGTTGTTTTTTCGATTACGACTTCATCCTCGCAATGGGCGTCCTCGCCCCCTTGGTTACCTGATCCATTGTACAGAGGATCTCCGCATCCAAAGGCAAAAACACATCGACACGCGATCCAAATTTGATAAAGCCAAACTCGCCGCCCTGTTCGAGCCGAGATCCTGGCTTCACGTACCATTTGATTCTTCTCGCCAACGCTCCGGCGATCTGTCTGACCATGATTTTGGTTCCCTTCGTATCGCGGATCACCATGGAGGTACGCTCATTTTCGGTGCTTGACTTGGGATGCCAGGCTACCAGATATTTACCTGGATGGTAGTGGAAATACTCGACCTCGCCCTTTACCGGTGAGCGGTTTACGTGAACATTGATCGGGGACATGAAGATGGAAACCTGCTTGCGCTTTTCCTTCAAGTATTCGTCTTCAAAGGCTTCCTCGATCACTACGATTTTGCCGTCGGCTGGCGCATATACTATCCCTTCTTCATTGGGGAGGGGGAAAATCGGGTTCCTGAAGAACTGCAATACGATCAGATACAGCACCACGCTGACTATGACGGCTAGGTTGATCAGGAGCCTTTCCTCGGGGAGATAATAATATAGGAGGTAGTTGAGCGCCACTAGGATGATCATCATCCAAAACAGCAAAACCCTTCCTTCTTTATGAATTGTCATCATGTTTCTTAAATCGAAAAAGCGCGGGGAATCGTTCCCCACGCCTCAAAGTTAAAACTTTTGCTTCAAAACAGCCTTAGAAGCCTCCGCGGAAGCTGTAGGTCTTGGCAACTTTGTCGATCGCCACGATGTAGGCGGCGATTCTCATCGGCACATTGTATTTCACGGACGCTTGATAGACGTTGTCAAAGGCATCTTTCATGATCCTGTCGGAGCGGCGATTGACACGGTCGGCGGTCCACTTGTATCCCAGGCGGTTTTGAACCCACTCGAAATAGGAGACGGTCACTCCTCCAGCGTTGGCGAGGATGTCGGGAACAGCCATTATGCCCTTCTCATTGATGATGGCATCTGCTTTTGCGGAGGTCGGGCCATTGGCACCCTCCACGATCAATTTTGCCTTTATCTTGTCCGCATTGGCTATCGTGATCACGTCCTCCATGGCAGCAGGCACCAATACGTCGACATCCAACGTCATCAGATCGCCTGGATTGTCCATTTTATCACCGCCACTGAATCCTTCCAAAGTCCCATTGTGCGCGTCCTTGTGCTTGATCGCTTCCTGTATGTTGATACCCGCGGCGTTGTAGAATGCCCCAGTATGATCCGAGATGGAGACGATCTTGAGCCCGCGCTCTTCCAAGAGCTGGGCTGCCCATCCACCCACATTACCAAAACCTTGCACCGCGCATGTCGCTGAGAATGGATTGATTTTCAATTTCTGCATTGCTGCGAGGGTTGATACCATCACCCCGCGGCCAGTAGCTTCGGTTCGACCCAAAGACCCTCCAAGTACCAGCGGCTTGCCGGTGACCACGGCAGGAATCGTCATGCCATGGGCTTTGGAGTATTCGTCCATCAACCATGCCATCTCCCTTGGCCCTGTCCCCATATCGGGAGCTGGGATATCTTTGTCCGGGCCAAAGACGTCGATCATTGCCATGGTATAGGCTCTGACCAGGCGCTCGATTTCACCTTTGGACATCTCGCGTGGATTGCATCGAACCCCACCTTTACCTCCACCGTAGGGAATGTCTACCACTGCGCATTTCCAAGTCATCCAGGCAGCCAAAGCGCGGACTTCGTCTAGGTGCACATCGGGCGCAAAGCGGATTCCGCCCTTTGCAGGGCCGAGGATGTTGGAATGGATGACCCGAATCCCTTCGAAAACCTGGATGTTGCCATTGTCCATGGTGATCGGCAGAGATACGATTACTTGCTTGGCGGGATTCTTCAACACGTTGTAAACTTCATCGGAGAGTCCGAGTTTCTCGGCAGCGATGTTGAATCTTTCCATCATTGACTCAAGGGGATTTTCCTTATCCTTTATCGGAGCCGGTTCAATGTAAGCCATATTTGGGTTCTTAAATTGGTTTGTGAAATGCTGCACAAACTTACTTAGATTTTCAGAGCGCCCGTGCTTGCGTTAAAAGATTTTCAAAAAAGCGGTGATAAAGGGTGCCGAAAGTAACAATCCGTCAAAACGATCCATAAAACCGCCATGACCGGGAAGGTGATTTCCGGAGTCTTTGATTTCTATTGATCGCTTAAAAAGCGACTCGATCAGGTCTCCATAAGTACCTGCAATGATGATGATACCGGCGATGACCAGCCACTTCCAGTCCTCGATCACCTGGAAATACTGCGAAAGGACAAAGGCCACGGCGATCGCCGCAAAAGCTCCACCAAGGAATCCCTCCCAAGACTTCTTTGGGGACACTCGTTCAAAGAGTTTGGTCTTGCCAAATTTGGTTCCCGCGAAATAGGCTCCCGTATCACTGGCCCACAGGATCAGCAGGCAACCGATCAGAATCTCATAGTGGTACACCTTACCTTCCGAAAAGACCGCCAGATTCAGCAAAGAAAAAGGCAGCGCCACATAGAAAATACCCAGGTACGTATACGCGACACCGGTAAAGGGTTTTTTGTCCGTCTTTTTGTAAAGCTTGATGAAAAATGTCAGGGAAACGATCGGAAAAATCAGGTAAAGGTATTCATTGGGCAGCCGCTCTTTTTCGATCATGAAGGTCAAGGTGAAAATCATGATGCCCAGGAAAGTCCCGAAACTTCTCAGCGGAAGCATGCCATCCAGACCGGTAAGTTTATAGAACTCCATCTGGGAAAATCCCAAAATCGCGGCGAAAACGACAAAGTAGGTCCAATCGGAATAGATGGCGGCCGAAACGACAATCACCGCCCCTATTGCCGCGGTGATCGCACGCTGGCCCAGGTTACTATAATTATTAATGTTGAAACGTGATCTCATTTTGAATCAATTGCATTGCCGCCAGCGCGTCTCCCTGGACCACCAGCACCTCGTACGTCCCAAACACGTTATAGATGGTTTCTTTACTACTCATCACTACCGCGGGAATCTTGTTTTCTTCCAGTACTGCCTTGACTATCTCTGCACGAATCTGGTTTTGATCCTCATACACTTTGATCCAATTCTCCATCTTTTGCTGGATTGATTTTTTTAAAGTAAAAGAATCCAACCATAAGAACCAACAGACCAGTGATCGCAGCAGGGTAGGAGACGGCGTCCGTCGATTCCAAGTCAAAGTCGACCAGACCCTGATTAGCCATATAAATCACCAGCACGGTCAGGGCATTGTTAAACACGTGTGCGAGGATAGGATAAAGCAAGCTGCCAGAGTAATGGTAGAGATAGCCGAAGAGCGCTCCGAGGAAGACCCGCGGCAAGAAACCGTAAAACTGCACGTGGATCGCAGAAAATATGATGGCGGTAAGCCATATCCCCCAATGGGCCGAATTGGTGTAAAGCTTCATTTTGGGCTGGAGTACCCCGCGGAAAAACATTTCCTCTCCAATCCCCGCAAAGACCCCAATTACCAAAATCCCCGTCAGCAACTCCGGAATCGTCTGAAAATCCGTCAAAAACCTAGTCAGCTCCATCAGCTGGGTTTCCATTTCTTTCATCCAGTTCTCCAGCCCTGCCATGGATTCGGGCAGATCCAGCTGCGCATTCCAATAGACTAGCAAGCCATTGAAAAACATTGCACCCAAGGTAATTGCTAGTGCCACACCAAAACTCTTCGAATTGAATCTGGACCTTTGCACGTCCCAATGAAGCTCGGCTTTGTCTATAAACCTTGTGATTACCCAAGCAGCTACCCAAAAGCCGATTCCAGAGCCGATCCCTTGTACAAAAAGCATAGCCATGCGTCCATTGGGCACATCAAAGTTGCCTGTCATCAAGCCCAAAAGATCTTCAATGCTGATATTATAGAGTGTCGGGATGAGTGCCAAAGCAACACCCTGAAGGAGAATCAGTACGCCAAAAGTGACTAAAACAATGACTATCAAGGACAAGAGCCAATTCTTTCGGCTACCAATTTCAGTTCGGGTTTCGTATATCTCCATAATTTCGGGTAAATTTACGCCAAATTTAGAATTGAGAAGTGGTTAAGATTGGAAAGTTAGAGCTGGGGGAGTTTCCCCTACTGCTCGCCCCGATGGAAGATGTAAGCGATCCACCCTTTCGCGCAGTCTGCAAACAAAACGGGGCAGATCTCATGTATACCGAGTTTATCAGCTCAGAAGGCCTCATCCGGGATGCCGCCAAAAGCGTCCAGAAACTGGACGTCTATGACTACGAGCGGCCCGTGGGTATCCAGATTTTCGGCAACGAGATCGAGTCCATGCGTGAGGCCGCGGCGATTGCCGAGGCAGCCGGACCGGACATTTTGGATATAAACTATGGCTGTCCCGTCCACAAAGTCGCCTGCAAAGGAGCAGGCGCGGGAATCCTTCTTGATATCGACAAAATGGTTGCGATGACAGCGGAGATCGTCAAGCGGGTCAATATTCCCGTAACAGTCAAAACCAGGCTCGGTTGGAGTCATGACACGATCCGGATTGTGGAAGTAGCTGAGCGCCTCCAGGATGTGGGCATACAGGCCATCTCCATCCATGCCCGCACCCGACAGCAGATGTACAAGGGCGAAGCGGACTGGAGCTACCTTAATCTTGTCAAGGAAAACCCAAGACTTCACATCCCGGTCTTCGGCAACGGAGACATCGATACTCCCGAAAAAGCTGCAGAATACCGAGCCAAATACAATGTGGACGGCATGATGATCGGACGCGCGTCTATAGGCTACCCCTGGATTTTCAACGAAATCAAGCATTTCTTCGAAACTGGAGAGAAGCTGCCCGCGCCTGATCTGAGCGAACGCATAGCCGTTACAAAAAAACACCTCGACTTTTCCGTCGAGTGGAAAGGTGAAAAACAAGGGATCCTGGAGATGCGCCGTCACTACACCAACTACTTCCGCGGCATGCCAAACTTCAAACCTTACCGTACGGAGATGGTCACGGCCGACACGTATGAGCAGGTGTCGGAAATCCTGGGACAAGTTGCCGAAGCCTACGCGGATTACGAGTTTCAATACTGACTGACAAAGACCTCAGAATTTTCATCGCTGGGGTCTTTTTTTTGACCTTTTTTGCAGCCGAATTAGTTCCTTTGCTGACGTCATTCTTTTTCTCGATTTAATGAGTACTACCCACTCAGAAAACAGCCTAAAAAACTGGGCTTTGCTGATCGTCTTAACCCTGATTTGGGGCACCTCATTTATCCTGATCAAGCGCGGGCTGGAGGTATTCAGTCCAGGCGAAGTAGGAGCCTATCGCATGGTCGCAGCTGCTACCCTTCTGTTGCCACTCTCCCTTCCCAAGATCAAAAACCTGAGCAAAACCCAAGTCAAAAACCTGATCTTAGCCGGATTGCTCGGCAGTTTCTTTCCCGCATTCCTGTTCCCCTTAGCCCAAACTCAAATAAGCAGCTCGCTCACCGGCGTTCTGAACGCGCTTACTCCTCTATTTGTGGTATTGGTTGGAGCCTTGTTTTTTGATACCCAGATCACCAAGCGAAATGCGCTTGGGCTCCTTATCGCCTTCGTCGGTGTGATCATTTTGGTCACTTACAAGGAAGGTGGAGGCTGGGACTCGCTCTCCGGAATCAACGCCTACGCACTTTTTGTCATAGCTGCCTGCATCTGCTACAGCTTTAACCTCCACGTTATCAAAACCCGCTTCACCAAACTAAAATCAATAGAAATCTCCTCGATTTCTCTTCTGATGATTCTTCCCTTGGCCTTGATTTATCTTTTTGCCGGCACGCAGTTTTCCTATAAACTCGTCACCCATCCCCAAGCTTGGGAGGCACTGGGATACATCACCGTCTTGGGCATGGTGGGCACCGCAATTGCCCTAATCCTATTCAACATCATGGTGAAAAGTGCCAGTCCATTTTTCGCCAGCTTGGTCACTTATACAATTCCCATCGTGGCGATCATGTGGGGCGTATTGGACGGGGAGGTGCTGCTGATCGGACACTACATCGGTATCGCCGGGGTGATATTGGGGGTGTGGGTAGGAAACAAGCGACGCTAGCCTCCTTATTTTCCCTCCTGAAACTGCTTCAACTCTTTTTTGCTTAGCTCCATGGTAACAACCTCGACTGGGTGGGCAACCGTCAGTTGCGTAGGAGCCTTTATTTCTTGATTTCCTTCTTCAGTAGCGAACAAAACAGGAAAGTAGAGATACCTAAACTTATCCATGTCACTTTTTTCTACTTTTTGGTTGACCATCATCACGCGAATTCCATTCTGGTAGTGATTCCCGCCTGACTCCGCCAAGTCCTGTCCCGGAAAAACCTCATCTCCTATCTGCACCTTTTGGGAGCCAGATTTCAATACGATCAGCTTGGTCAGCGTCCCGTCCTCATGGTAAATCTCGATGAAATTTTCCTCGGCCGTAAAGGTGAGATTGTCGCTAGTGGACTCAAAGTCCATTTTCATATCCGCGATGACTCCCTTTCGGGGAGCCACGATGGTGGTGGGAGCGTCGAAGTGAAAGGACACTCCCACATAAGCATCGGCATTCACTTCACTCTTCACGACTTTGGAAATGTTGGTATTTACGCTTGCACGAACGGCGGTGCCTTCCGCTACGGGAATGAGGTAAACGGGAGCGAATTTTGACTTCCCAAAAATACTGCCTTTCGCATAGCTGTAAGAATACCTGTAGTTTGTGCTCTGCCCGGCCATGGTGGGCTTCAAAGTCGCCACTTTAGACCGTCCGGGAGAGGCTACCGACGTTACATTTGACCCACCGGGTATGGTTATGTTCTGAAGATCTGAAAAGCTGATAATCACCGAATAGGGAATTTTGGCGGTGTTCACCGCATAGATCACCACGTTCTGTTGGGAATCCCGCTCAGGCTCCAGGGTAATTTGTGCGTAGATATTGCAGACTAAGGAAGCGACTAAAAGAAAAGAGAAAACAAGTCTAAGCATATGGGGGATGGTAAAAATCTTCCCCAAAATAGAGACTCAAAACTAAACCCCAAGGTTTAATCAAAGAAATTCATCCGTTGCCTCCAGGCAAAAGCCAACATCGGAAGTTGTTGATAGGAATTGACCCCGGCTTTGACGCCTTGGCTTTTTAGGAAAATGTCGTTGGATTTGCGGCTCAGCTCAATCGAAAAAGGCTGAAAGACTTCACTCGCCTCACGGATGGAATTCAGGTCGTTTTTGATGCCCACAGAGAGATTTTTCACCCACTCCTTGTATTCGCTAGGCGCCATCCGGTAATAGTCCCGAATCTGGTACTGCAGCAGCCGCAAATGCCCGGAATATCGCAAAAGTGGATCTTCAGAGTTGGTGCAGATCACCCAGGCAATGAAATTGGCCTCCCCCTCGTTGGTCACCCCGTAGCTGTGAGCCATCTCATGGGCTACGGTAAAAGGTTGCTCCAGCGGGTGCAAAGACGGGTCGATGTAGCTCTCTCCTGTGAAGGGGAAATAAATCCCGAGAATGCCCATCCTACGCATAAATCCCTGCGGGGGAAACATTTTGGTTCTCGGCTTTCCGGTGAAGTTCAATCCGAGAATGTCCAAGTTATCGTGCATATTCTCCCGCACCAAGCGCTCAAGATCCGAATAGGGCATGATAGAATCTATGGCGACGCTATCCTGCGTAATCCGGCTTCTATACTGTACGGCCAAGCGGCGCGTGATTTCCAACTCTGATTTTAGCTGCTCGAGGTTGAGTGATTTCGGCTTCAGGGAGAGCTGCTGGAATATCGGCGTACGCTGGTAATTGAATCCCCAAAGCACCAGAAAGAAAAAAACCAAGGCGCCAAGCCCATTGGCCATTGCTTTGAATGTATAAAACATCCTTTCTTTCCATCCAGAGCGACCTTTGAAGCGGATAATAAATACAACCAGAACCAAAAAAACGGTGGCAACAAAAAGGTAAACACTGGGAAACGGGAGATTTCCCAGTGTCAGATCAATGACATTCCTGATTCCTGGAAAAAATTTCCGGGAATAAATTTCATCTGTGCCCTCTGGATTTTGGACGGCAAAATAGCGGACCACAAGAGCCAAAATCCCCAACAAAGCCCAGGACCAGTCCCTTTTTGCCATGAATCACTTTTTATTTAGACGCCTTCGGCTTGCACTTCCTTTACCTCGGGAAGCATGCGGGTCAGCAGGTTTTGGATGCCTGCCTTGAGAGTCACCGTGCTGCTCGGACAGCCGGAGCAGGAGCCTTGCAGGTGTACTTTGACTATGCCGTCGTGAAAAGAATGAAAAACAATCGCCCCACCGTCCTGCTCTACCGCGGGACGGATGTACTCGTCGAGTATTCCCTTGATTTTTTTGACCGTCTCCGAGTCATTTTCATCAAAGAGTGGATCCTTGTCGAAGCTTGCTGACACCGCAGACTGTCCAGATTCGAGGTATTTTTTGATATGGTCGCGAATGATGTTTTGGATCTCGGGCCATTCGGCATCTTCGGATTTGGTCACCGTGACAAAGTTTGCCGCGATAAAAACCCGCTCGACGGCTTCAAAATTGAAAAGTTCCTTGGCCAGCTGACTGTTTTCGGCGCTTGTCGCACTGGGGTAATCAAAACTAATCCCCTCCTCGACCAGCATGAAGTTGGCGACAAACTTGAGTGAGTTGGGATTGGGATTGGCCTCCATGTAGAGGTGGACGGGACGAGCTTGAGCTTTGAGCATGGCAATCAGGATTTGGTTGTAAAGAAAAACCAAAAAAGGCTTCGGAAGTTCCGAAGCCTCAAATTTTTACACCATAGTCCCACGATTACTTGGGAAGCTTGCCTTTGGCGGCATACCAAATCCCGCCATGGACGTGCTGCAGGAAAGCGGCATTTTGCCAGGCGGATTCCACATGGCCCAAAGCTGTATAGAAAACCCTTCCACCGTCAAACTCATGGTACCAAGCCATGGGATGGTTTGCGCCATTGCCCTTGGCTGGCTCATAGGTCGACTCGTCAGCATTGATCAAGACCTTGATGTCCGGGTTGATATCGCGGAATTCGTACAACTCATCGTACCAAAGCCAATCGCTTGGCAAGTGCCAAGTGGCGGGATGGTTTTTGTCTTTTACTTCAAGTCTCAAGGTCTGCTGACGCGGGTGGGTGAGAAAGTATGCACCAATCATTTTGTTGTACCACGGCCATTCGTACTCGGTGTCGGTGGCGGAGTGAATCCCGACTACACCTTTGCCGCTCTGCACAAATTTTTGAAATGCGGCCTTCTGGGCATCGTTGAAAATCGTGCCCGTGGTACTAAGGAGCACGACGACGTCGTATTTGGCGAGGTTTTCATCCGTAAACTGCCCCGCATCCTCTGTCACATAGACTCCAAAGCCTTGCTCTTGGCCTAGTTTTTTGACTGCCGCGACACCCTCTGGAATGGACTGATGGCGGAATCCTGCTGTTTTGGAAAACACCAAGACCCGATATTGACCTTGGGAAAAGGATAAAAACGAAATGCTGAAAAGCAGCAAGAGAGTGACTAAGGTAGGCTTGAAATTCATTCCGGTTTATTTAGGGTTCAAGAAAATCTCCGATTTGCGGCAATTTAAATCTATGGCGCAGTTTCCCAATCAAACTTGGCGAGTATTTAACCGAAATTTGATAGGATACCTCATTTGGATTAGTGCGGAATCGAAATACCCCCGAATCTCAGACCGGCACTCCCATCTTCTTGGCTGGCAACAGCCGTAATTGCAAAATACAGTGCTGTTTTCTTTCTCTCTTTTATTTAGAAAAATTCCAAATAATTTCTTGCATCGAAAAGCTCTTCAAATCATCTTTGCATCCTATTATTGATATTCAGTCTAAATAAATATTTTAATCCATGAGAGCACTTTACTTGTCTCTGGCCTTTTTAATCTTGATTTTCCAAGGCAGCTTAGCCCAGTCCAAAGGAAAAATTCAAGGACAGGTCAAATCTTCAGACGGCAATCCCGTCGAATACGTCAGCGTCCAGCTCAAAGGAACCTCCAGAGGAGCTGTCACCAACAACAGCGGATCATTTGAAATCACAGGACTGAACCCGGGCAGCTACACGGTGGTAGCTTCCTTTGTCGGACTGGATACACAGGAAAAATCCGTCTCCATAAGTGCGGGAAAAACTGAAGTAGTCGATTTTTTCCTTTCCGAAAACTCAGGAGATCTTCAGGAGATTTTGGTTTCGGCCAATCGAGAAAGCTATACCGAGACTCGCATTTCTTCCTCTCTCCGTATCAACGCCCCGTTGATAGAAATACCCCAAAATATCCAAGTGGTCAACCGAGACATCCTCGATGACCAGCAAGTGATCAGCATGAGCGACGGCTTGGTGCGAAACGTCTCCGGAGCCGTCCGGCTTGAGCATTGGGGCGACCTGTACACCAACATCAGCGCCCGAGGTTCGCAGATCCAAGCGCTTAGAAACGGTTTCAATGTAGTGGCCTCTTATTGGGGACCCCTCACCGAGGACATGAGCTTTGTGGAGCGAATCGAGTTTGTGAAAGGTCCCGCTGGCTTCATGCTTTCTTCCGGCGACGGAAGCGGGCTATACAACGTCGTGACCAAAAAGCCGACAGGGCAAACTCAAGGTGAGGTTTCCTTCACCGTCGGTAGTTTTGATCTCTACAGAACGGCCGTGGATTTGGACGGCAAGTTGAACAAAGACGGCAGATTGCTATATCGGCTGAATGTCGCAGGTCAGCAAAAACAATCGCATCGACCATTCGAGCACAACAACCGCTACACCATAGCGCCAGTGATCAGCTATCGCGTGCAGCCTAGCACTCTGGTGACATTCGAGTACACTTATCAGCGTGCCAACATGAGTGATGTGGGATCTTACTATGTTTTTTCCCCATATGGTTTTGCCACTCTTCCCCTGGAATTCACCTCCATGCCTCCCGGAATGCCCGAGACCAAAATCAACGACCACGCGCTGACTGCCAACCTCCAGCATGAATTTTCTCCCAACTGGAAGCTGACTGCCCAGGCTACCCACATGATCTATAACCAAGAAGGTACCTCCATGTGGCCCGCTTCTGTCAATCCGGATGGCACGATGATCCGAGCGGTCAGCAGCTGGGATGCTTTGAGCAAGATGACCATGGCTCAGATCTTCGTCAATGGAGAGTTCCGAACTGGAGCGATCCGTCACAAAATCCTTTCTGGCTTGGACATGTCCAACAAAGCCTACTGGGCTGACTGGGGACAATACCACATGCTGGATTCCATTGGGGCTGAGTTTGATCCCAAAAACCCCTACTACGGTGTACCGGTCAACGGCTATCCAAACTTCGACTACAGCACTCCAATCGAGCAGAGAGGTCAAGGCGGCAACATCAACCAACGCTACAGCGCCTTTTATGCACAAGATGAATTGGCATTCATGGAAGACAAACTGAGACTGACTTTGGCTGCACGCTATACGGAAATCTCCCAGGCCGCTTATGGAGGGTCTCCCATCACCGCCAAACGCGTGACTCCAAGAGTGGGCGTCAGTGCATCCGTGACCCCAAATACCTCCGTTTACGGGCTCTATGACCAAGCCTTCATGCCCCAGTCAGGTCAGCTCTCGAGCGGTGGCGACGTGAAGCCCATCACTGGTAACAACATGGAACTGGGCCTCAAGCGAGATTGGGCCGGAGGCAAGTGGAACAGTACCCTGGCTGCCTACAGAAACATCAAGCAAAACGAACTAACGGCCGATCCAAACAGCCCTCCCAACTCTGGATTGAGCATAGAGTTGGGCGAAAAAACCGCCGAAGGCTTCGAAGTGGACGTGAAGGGCACCATCCTACCGGGCTTGAACTTGGTCATGAACTATGCCTATACCGACTCTCGAGTGACAAAAGTGACCGAAAACGTGACGGTCGTACAAGAAGGAGACATTATCCCCGGATATGCCAGAAACACCTTCAACACCTGGTTGGGATACACCATCCAAGATGGTACACTTCAAGGCCTTGGATTTTCTGCCGGCCTGACTATCCTTGGCGGTAGAGAGACCTATTGGGATGCCTCCCCAGATCCAAACGAAGTACTCCCAACCTACACCAAGCTGGACGCAGGAGTCTTCTGGAGCAAAGGCAACTTCAAAGTCAACCTGAATGTGTTCAATCTGCTGGATGAGTACCTCTACAGTGGCTCCTACTACGCTTGGCTCAACGCCTATAACTGGCAGACCGATCCTCCAAGAAATAGCCGCTTGAGCGTTTCCTACAAGTTTTAGTCTATAAACCATTTATCTTTTCCCAAAAAAGCTGCTCCGTGACTATCCGGGCAGCTTTTTCGTTTGATATGGACTGATCTCTGTCCATTTATCCAGTTACAGTTGGGTATTCAGACAGCTTGTCCCAACTTTGGGCGGAGCGTCCATTCCCACCTAAACTCAAGCAAAGTGATTGACTACCGCTATGAAGTTTTTCTCGTTGTTGCCCGTCATTTGAGTTTTTCAAAGGCTGCCGAGCACCTCTTTATCTCCCAGCCTGCAGTGAGCAAGCATATCCAACAATTGGAAGGGGAGCTGGGCGCGGCGCTTTTTGTCAGGAAAGGGAACATGATTTTGCTCACCCCTGCCGGTGACCAACTCCTGGAAGAACTTCAGCCAGCGGTGCGAATTCAGAAAGGAATCCGCACTTACTTCGATGCGCTGAAAAAGGACGAGGAGATCAAAGGGGAAATCAAAATCGGGGCAAGCACCACCTCTTCACTCTATGTGATCCCCAAAATCCTAGCAGCTCTCCATCGCGAAATTCCAGGCGCTCAGATCCTTTTGCTTAACGGCAACAGCGAAACCATACTCAAAGCCTTGGATTCTCAAGAGATCGATATGGCCTGCGTCGAGTCGTTTCACCACACCAATGCCTATCAATCCGAGCCCTTCATGCTCGATGGAATTATTCCGGTTTGTGCTTCCTCCAGTCCCTATGCCAAAGACAAACTCCCCTTTGAGGAATTGGTCCACTGTCGGATGGCACTTCGGGAAAGAGGTTCTGGAACTTTGGCTACGCTCTCGCAAGCTTTCGAAGAAAGAGGAATCAAGCTTTTCGAGCTGAACGTAATAGCCCGGCTGGGAGGTACTGAGGCACTCAAAAATTACCTGATCGAAGCCGAGGCTGTTGGCTTTCTGTCCCGCTTGGCTGTACAAAAAGAATTAAAGTCTGGAGTCTTGAAGGAGATCAACGTCCCTGGCTTCGAGGTAATGCGGGAATTCAGCTTCGTGACCAGAAAGGGTGAGGAAAGGCATGGCCTGATGCGAAAGTTTATCCGAAAAGCCAGAACCATCTATAACGAGAAGTTATAACCCATAACAAAGCAGTATCTTATCCCTCCGGAAAGGCCCGTTAAATTCGGGTATGACTACACTACCACTTTCCCAACTCTCCCTGCTGCGCAAGCTCCAGTGTCCCTCCTGCGGTAAAAACTATTCTCCGCGCCTCCTACAGACCTTCGCTACCTGCTGCAACCAGCCCTTGGTTGCCGAATATGCGCTCGCCTCTGAGCCATTGGTCGTGGAGGACACTGGGTCCATGTGGCGTTACGCCCATTACCTTCCGCTTTTCGATGTGAAAAACCGCGTTACGCTCGGTGAGGGGCTGACACCAATCGTGGAATGGCCCACTTTGGCCAACCGATACGGACTGCGCCATCTTTTGATCAAAGACGAAAGCGGCAATCCAACAGGTTCCTTCAAAGCAAGAGGATTGAGCATGGCTGTAAGCAAAGCGCTTGAGTTGGGGATAGAGGAACTGGTCATTCCTACGGCCGGAAATGCCGGTGGAGCCCTCAGCGCCTACGCTAGGGCAGCAGGCTTGCACGCCACGGTCATCATGCCAAAAGATACCCCGGAGCATTTCAAAGAAACATGTGAAAAATATGGCGCCAATCTGATCCAAGTCTCTGGGATGATTAATGCCTGCGGCCGAATCGCAAGTGAAATCCAAGCAAAGAGGGGAGCATTTAACCTCGCCACGATGAAAGAACCCTACCGACTCGAAGGAAAGAAAACCATGGGCTATGAGATCTTTGAACAACTCACAGACCAACTGCCCGATGTGATACTCTACCCGACCGGAGGGGGAACTGGCTTGATCGGTATTTGGAAAGCTTTCCAAGAGCTCGCACAAATGGGATTGCTTAGCCCCGAGAAGTTTCCACGAATGGTCGCCGTTCAGGCAGAAGGCTGCGCGCCGATCGCGGACCGGATACGTGGAGTTCAATCCTCGCCCGAGGACTACACGATGTCCATTGCCTATGGTCTTTCGGTTCCCCAGGCTTTCGCGGCTGACTTGATTGTAAGAGTCATTCGGGAATCCGATGGGGAGGTAGTCACCGTGAGTGACAGAGAAATCATAAAGGGAATAAATGAGATTGGACTTTCGGAAAACCTGTCGATCTGCCCGGAAGGCGCCGCGGTTTGGGAAGGGCTGAAAAAACTAATCTCAGAAAACAAAATCCAACCCAGTGAGCGCGTCCTGCTGCTCAATACCGGAGCAGGATACCCAATGTAGCAGAAAGTCTACTTGGTTTATTGGATCAGCTCAAATTTTTCCCCGGCTTGCTTTCTGGAAAAAGCGTTGAAGTGCCACCATTCGCTGCCTATTCCCTGAAAACCGGCCGTGGTCATCACCTTTCTCAGAATCTCGCGATTGGAGATCTGGGCTGCAGTAATTTTACCCTCAGCCAGCATTTGCTTTTCCCGATCAGGATAAGCCGCATAGCCAAAATAGTCGTAGGCAGTTCCCATATCCAAAACCGAATCCGCTTCCGAATCAAAAATCGTCAGGTCCACGGCAACTCCGAAATTGTGCAGGCCTCCGACTTTTGGATCGGCGACATACAGCGGCTTGATGCTGTCCGGCTTATCCAGACTATCCCAAAGAATCTGCTGCACGCTGAGCGGCCTCACGCCATCATAGATCAGGAGCGTAAGATTTGGATTTTCCTTTTGGAGGTTTTCTTGGGCTTTTCCCACCATCTCGGCCACCTCGGGCTGCAGGTAGCACCGTACGTGGTCGCCGTACACATCCTTTCCAAAGAAATTATCGGTGGTTGAATACTTCAGCTCGATCTTGACTCCTGGCACGACCTGCTGCACATCCACCAAGCCTTGGGAAATCAGTTTTTGCTCCAGCTCAGGCAGAGCCGGCTCCAGCTCGGTTTCCTTCACCGGATCCAAGACTTCTCTTTGTTGTTCGGAAAAGATTTCCTGATCACTCTTGACTGGTGAAGAGCAGGCGGCTGCCAAGCTCAAAAAAACTATCGCAGATCGTATCATTTTGTGGAGTTTCTGTTGACCAAGGCCGCCGATCCCTGTGCGGTGGGAAGGACTACTACATCCGCCAAAACCACGTGGGGTGGCCTGCTCACGGCAAATTCTACTATATCGGCGATATCTTGGGCGACTAAGGGCTCCAGCCCTTTGTACACCGATTCAGCCCGGGCCTCGTCGCCTTTAAACCGGACTATCGAAAACTCAGTTTCCACCAGACCTGGATGGATGCCAACCACGCGAATCCCAAAAGGATTCAAATCGATCCGCATCCCTTTGGTAATCGCATCGACGGCATGCTTGGAACCGCAGTAAACATTTCCGTTGGGATAGACTTCCTTCCCTGCAATCGAGCCGATGTTGATGATCATACCGGACTTGCGTTCGGTCATTCCCGGGATGATGGCTTTGGACACGTAGAGCAAGCCTTTGACATTGATGTCCATCATCGCATCCCAATCGTCCAGGCTGCCAGTCTGGATTGGGTCCATGCCATGGGCATTGCCGGCATTGTTGATCAGCACGTCGATGGCTGACCATTCATCGGGAAGATTTCCGAGAATCTCTCCGACTTTATCCCGATCCCGCACGTCAAACACCAGTGGCAAAAAACGGACTCTGGGCGCTAGTTCTTTTCCCAAGTCTTCCAAGCGATCCTGTCTTCTGCCCGTGGCGATGATGTCAAAACCCATCTTGGCAAGGGTCAAAGCGCAGGCTTTTCCGATCCCGGAAGTAGCACCGGTGATCAGGGCAATTTTGTTTTCCATAAGTTAAAGATAGGGAGATTGGAATTTATCCGTCACCCTGAGTGGATTCGAAGGGTTGAAAGGTTGAAAAATTCGGATTGGAAAGTTGTAAGGTTAAAAATTGAAAAGTTGCCGGTGGTCGTCATCGCATTTCCACCAAAAAGTGCGACCGAACGCCATAAATCAAAAATCCCAAATAGTAAATCCTCTAGCTTCTCCACAAATAGGGAAACAGAATATATGCTGTCACCCCGACGATGGCATTGATCGCCAAAAGGCTCAGCAGCTTATCCGCGCTGACACTCCAATCCAGGCCATCAAGGGCATTTTTGGAAATTCGGATCGCCATCAGGAGAATGGGGATGATCACGGGAAAGCTCAAAATCGCCATCAGCGTGGCATTGTTGCCGGCCTTGGAAGCGATCCCGCTCACCATGGTGAGGCTGGCCGAAAAGCCGACTGCTCCCAAGACCAGATTGAGCAAAAAGAGCGGCTGATCCTGCACGGGATTGCCCAAAATCACTGAAAAAACCAAATAGCCAAGCAAAGCCAAAATCAGGGTGAGGCCAATATTATAAATGATTTTGGAAAGAATAATGGCCTCGGGAGAGGCTATCATGTAGTAGTAGAGTTGGCGCCCCTGATGCTCCTGCACAAAACTTTTGGCCACTGCATTGACCGAAGAAAACAGGATGATGATCCAATAGACGGCATTCCAAGTCGGAATGGAAAGCGTTCCGGATCTCGCCCCCACACTCAAGTAGGTGATGAAAACCGCCGAGACCACATAGAGCAAAATCCCGTTCAGCGCATACTTTTGGCGCCATTCGAGAGTAATTTCCTTTCGGATCAAGACGGAGATTTCTTTCCACATGGCCCCAAAGGTAGATACTTTTTTCACCGCGAAGACGCAAAGAGCGCAGAGAATTAGACTGAGAATCTAAAACCCACCAGTTCTTTTCTTCTTATCCCTTTGCCTTCACCCATCAGGCTCATGAAAAATTCAAATAAGCCTCAAATGCATAAGATCTTTCTACCTTAATCTTTGCGATCTCCGCGGTTTTGCGTTGAACCAACTTTTCCCGATCTTCTACCTCCAAATAAGTCCAAATGACCTGCAAAACCCTTTTCGCCCTTACACTGTTCGCGCTCATCTTCTCCTGCTCAGAAAAACCCGCTGATATAAGCTACACCGACTGGCCGCACTATGGAGGTCCTGAGGACGGTTCGAGGTATTCGGATTTGACACAGATCACTACAGAAAACGTCTCCCAGCTTCAAGTTGCCTGGACTTACCACACGGGCGACGCCACGGAGCGAAGCCAGATCCAGTGCCAGCCCATCGTGGCAAATGGCATACTCTACGCCACCACCCCCCAGCTGAACGTCTTTGCATTGGACGCAGGCACTGGCGAGGAGCATTGGCGATTTGATCCTTTTGCTCTGCTCGGAGGGGAAAATTCCTGGGCAGGCACCAACCGTGGCCTCAGCTATTGGCAGAGCGGGGAGGAAGCCCGTATCCTCTTCACCGCCGGCAACTGGCTAATGGCGCTGAATGCGTTGACAGGACAACCCATCCTCGATTTTGGAGAACAAGGAAAAGTGGACTTGCGAAAAGAATTGGACACGGATTTGGAGGATTTTCTAATTGTGTCCAATTCACCAGGCGCCATTTTCGAGGACAAAATCATTTTGGGCATGCGTCTTTCAGAAGGGCTGGATGCAGCTCCTGGACATATCCGAGCCTATAATGTTAAGACCGGGAAGAGAGAATGGATTTTCCACACCATTCCACAACCCGGAGAAGAAGGATATGAAACTTGGGATCCCAAATACATCCAACAAATCGGCGGGGCAAACAACTGGGCAGGAATGACTGTGGATCAAGATCGGGGAATCGTCTACGTGCCTACCGGCTCGGCGACCTACGATTTCTGGGGAGGGTATCGCTCGGGAGACAACCTGTACGCCAATTCGCTCTTGGCTTTGGATGCCCGTACAGGACAAAGAATCTGGCACTTTCAGGCGGTCCACCACGACGTTTGGGATCGAGATTTCCCCGCCAACCCCAATCTTATCCGCATCCAAAAGGATGGAAAATGGATCGACGCGGTCGCCCAAATTTCCAAACAGGGCATGACCTATGTCTTTGACCGGGAAAGCGGCGAGCCCATCTGGCCTATTCCGGAAACTCCCGTCACCCAAAGCGTCATGCCCGGGGAGGTGAGTTCCAAAACCCAGCCAACCCCTTCCATGCCGGAGCCATTTATGAAGATGGTTTTTGAGGAAAAAGACATCCTCAACCTCAAGCCGGACTGGGAATCAGACATCAGAAACCAGCTCAACAATGCCATTCTCGGTGACACCTGGGCTCCACCGCATCCGGAGAGACCCATCGTGCTCTTTCCCGGCATGGACGGCGGAGGCGAGTGGGGAGGGGCATCCTTTGATCCAGAAACGCAGACGCTGTATGTCAATGCGAATCAAATCCCCTGGCTGATCGAGATGACTCCCAATGCGAGTTTTGGTAACGTGGGCCAATCCATCTATACCAACTACTGCGGAAACTGCCATGGCTTAGACCGAAAAGGAAATCCCCCCTCGATTCCTTCCTTGGTCGGTTTGAAGGAAAAATATGCCACGGATTCCCTTGAAAAACTTCTCAGACAAGGCCGCGGCGCCATGCCATCTTTCAGTCACATTTCTTCAGAGGAAAGAGGTGTACTGATTGATTTTCTATTCGGAAAAGCTGAAGAAGGGGACAAAAAAGAATTAGCATCAGAAAGCTCGAAGCTCTATCCCCGCTATTACATGAAAGGCTATAAGCGCCTGCTCACAAAAGACGGTCTCTATGGCTCCAATCCGCCTTGGGGACTTCTAACCGCTATCGATATGAATACAGGGTTAAAAAAATGGCAGATTCCATTGGGCAACGTCGATTCACTGGCTCATCAGGGCTTTAAAAATACAGGTATAGAAAATTACGGAGGACCGGTCACGACTGCTGGTGGAGTTCTTTTTATTGCGGCCACCAAGGACGAAAAGATCAGAGCCTTTGATAAAGAAACCGGAGAGTTGCTCTGGGAAGCCCAGCTTCCAGCAGCGGGCCATGCCACGCCAGCGGTCTTTGGAAAAAATGGAAAACAATACCTAGTCATTGCCTGCGGCGGTGGCAAGGGCACCAAAAGTGGCGATGCATATGTGGCTTTCGCACTTCCTGATTAAATTCGACAGAATCGAGTTCCATGAAATCCACCCTCTTTTCCGCTCTTTTCCTCTCCCTCTTATTCCAAAGCGACCAAAAAAAAGCTGAATTCCATCCAGCCTTTCGTGAAGAGTTTTCCTCCGCCGATTTGGAGAATTTCCACTATGGTTCCACAGGAAGAAAAGCTGCATTCAAGTGGAAGTCCGGGAAGAAGTCTAAATTCGAGTCGAGCGCTCGCGTGCTGTCTTTCAAGCTTCATCCCAGTGAAAAGGCTGGCCCCGGAAAAGGCCCTGAGATTATATCCAACCATCTTACCCATTTTGGCACCTACTCGACCCGACTCAAAATCCCCGCAAGCGACGAGCAGCCCAATGTCGGAGCAGTAGTAGGTTATTTCACCTACCAAAATGACCCCAAGCTAGGGCTGAGTGAAGTGGATATGGAATGGCTGATTGCTGACCCAGAGATAATCTATGTCGGAACCTGGACGGGACATTCCGGCAAGCTCAAGCGGGTTGGTCGTACGATCAATCTTGCAACAGGAAAGATCTACGCCACCGAATACCGGGAAGACGGTAGCGATCTACGGGAAGCGCTCAAAGAAAATATGGCCCTACCAGAGAAAATCGAGACCATCGGGGGATTTAATGCCTCCACGCAATTTCATACCTATGGCTTTGATTGGCATGCAGACCGCGTTCGCTGGTGGCTGCTCCATCCGGTGACCGCAGACACCGTCGTGCTCTGGGACTACGAAGGAAAGAGAGGTATTCCCCAACATCCCTCCCGCTACCGCATGAATTTTTGGCACACAGACAACTGGGCGGTCGAGACCAACCCAAATTCCGTAGAGCGACCCGGAAGACGCTTTGAACTTGAGGTGGACTGGATGGACTATCAGCCATTGAGGGAATAAAGCTGCCAAAGCCGGTTCTTTGCCGCATTTGCAGATACCAAACCAAATGCTCATTTTGGAGTTGAACCATATTACAACCCAAATTGACTTTAGCATGGATTTTATTCAGAGTGAAAACCAGCGGATGATCGCGCAGATGATCCGGGATTTTGGAGCCAAGGAAATCGCTCCCTTCCGGAAGGAATGGGACGATCAACAGATTTTTCCGAGGGCACTTTATAAAAAACTAGGCGAATTGGGCCTCATGGGCGTGCTGATTCCCTCAGAATACGGCGGTTCTGGCTTTGGCTACGAGGAATATGTCACAGCCATTGCTGAATTGTCAAAGCTCGATCCTTCCGTCGGCCTTTCCATGGCTGCGCATAACTCACTCTGCTCCGGCCATATCCTGCTATTTGGCACCGAAGAGCAAAAGCAAAAATACCTGCCCAAACTCGCCTCCTGCGAATGGCTAGGCGCTTGGGGACTCACCGAACCAAACACCGGTTCCGATGCGGGGAACATGCGCACCGTCGCAAAAAAAGACGGAGACCACTATGTCATCAACGGCGCCAAGAACTTCATCACCCATGGAGTTTCGGGTGATGTCGCTGTGGTAATTGCGAGAACTGGCGAACTGGGTGACAGCCATGGGATGACGGCCTTTATTATCGAAAAAGGAACGCCTGGATTTAAAGGAGGAAGAAAGGAAGACAAGATGGGCATGCGTTCGTCAGAGACAGCCGAAATGATTTTCGATGAGTGTAGGGTTCATCAGAGCCAGGTTTTGGGCAAGGAAGGCGAGGGATTTATCCAAGCCATGAAAGTGCTCGATGGCGGTCGGATTTCTATCGCAGCGCTGGGTCTGGGTATTGCCGAGGGAGCATTTGAAGCCTCGGTGCAATATTCCAAGGAACGACAACAGTTTGGCAAGCCGATTTCAAGTTATCAGGGAATCTCGTTCAAACTCGCCGACATGGCTACCCGCATCGAGGCCGCACGGCTTTTGATTTCAAAAGCTGCCGTACTCAAAAACAAGGGGAAAAGCGTGACTTTGGAGGGCGCCCAAGCGAAATATTACACTTCCGAAGTTGCGGTTTGGGCTGCAAACGAGGCAGTGCAAATCTTTGGGGGCTATGGCTTTACGAAGGATTATCCAGTGGAAAAATACTACAGAGACGCGAAACTTTGTACCATTGGAGAAGGCACTTCGGAGATCCAAAAAATCGTAATCGCAAGGGAGGTTTTGAAATAGCATGCAGTTGCAGGAGCCAGCCAACAGCAAACTGTGAATGGTTCCTGATTACTCCATATCCTCCAAAATCCCCATCACAATTCGGGCTGAATTGACCGAGGCAGGGCCGACAAATTGGTTGAAATTCATACGTGCGTGGTTGTTGGCATTGTCGCTGCAGGATCGGATGATTACAAAAGGGATTCCTAGGGTTCTACAGATATGGGCAATCGCCGCCCCTTCCATTTCAGTAGCCAGCGCATCAAACTCTTCGTAAAGCCATGCCGCTTTTTCGTCGCTACTCACAAAAATATCACCCGTGGCAATGACACCGGTAAATACCCGAGGTTCTCTGCCGGAAATCGGCTCAAGAACTGTTCTATCAGCTACTCTGGCGCTCCTTTCAAGCAATGCTGGGTCTGATGCGATAAAAAGATCCTCGTGCCTCCCTCCAGTCAGCTTGCGAAAAGGGGAAACCGTAAATCCTGCAGAATCCACTTGCCCAAAATCAAACTGAACCAGCTTTTCCCCAATCACAAGATCGCCTGGCATCGCTTCTGGATGCAATCCACCAGCCACCCCAGTAAAAATCAACATGCTGGGCTCGAAATTTTCAGTCAGGATTGCCGTGCTGTATGCAGCGTTGACTTTACCTACCCCAGCTTTCAGCAGGACAATCTTTTTCCCTTTTAGCTTTCCCTTGTAGAAATCTATTCCCCCTTTGTTTACCTTTTTGACAGACCTCATGGAGTCGATCAAAATGGCAATCTCTTGGTCCAAGGCGCCCATAATGGCAATCCGCTGGGCCTCTGCTTTGCCCAAGAAAAAAACAAAAAGTAACAGTACGGCTAGTCTTTTCATATCCACAAAAAGAAAAGTGAAAGTACGCTGATAACTGCCAAAATCGGGTTCAGCTCAGATGTTTTCCCCGTAAGAAGTTTGAGTATGGTCCAGCTGATAAAACCGAAGGAAATACCCACCGACAAGCTGTAGGTAAATGGGATCAGCACAATTGTGAGAAAAGAAGGCAAGGCCTCGGCAGGATCGTGCCAGTTGATCTTGGTGAGCGGAATGACCATAAATGACCCCACCAACACCAGCGCAATGGAGCTCGCAATAGAAGGAATGACCGAAAGCAAGGGAGAAAAAAACATAAAAGGCAAAAACAGCAATCCGGCTGTAACAGCAGTCAAGCCTGTCCTTCCCCCCTCCTCAATTCCCACCGCAGACTCAATGTAGGCCGTCCCGGAGCTACTCCCAACCAATCCCGCAAAAAGCGTGGCAAGCGAATCCGTAAGCAGGGACTTTCGCATGTTTTTTGGGGTCCCGTCCGGATCCTTCAGGCCGGAAGCTTCGGAAAGCCCCACGAATGTGGAGATGCCATCAAACAAAATCGTGAAGGTAAAAACAAAGATGACTGGTAAATGCGCAAAGCGCAAAGAACCCAGAATATCTGCCTTTCCCACCAAACTGAAGTCTGGCCAGGCAAAAAAGCCGGTGTAGTTGACCAAGGTAGAAACTCCCAGATTGTATGCTGAGGCGTCACTCCAAAATCGTCCTATCGGCCAAGCCAAAGCCGTGGTGAAAAGGATTCCGAAGATGATCGCACCAGGCACCTTCCTGACGAGCAAGCTTCCGGTAAAAAGCAGTCCAGCCAAGAAAGTCAATGTCACCGGGTCTCTGAAGGAAAACATCCCTACTAACGTCGCAGGATTGTCGACGATGAAATGGGCATTTTGAAAACCGATAAAGCAGATGAACAACCCGATCCCTGCCGAAACTGCATGACGGATTGCGGGCGGAATCGCCTGGATGATTTTCTCCCGGGTCTGAAAGACGGACAACAGCAGGAAAATCACGCCCGACCAGAACACGGCTCCCAGAGCTTCCTCAAAGCTCAGACCGAAACCCATCACCGCGGTATAGGTGAAAAAAGCGTTGATGCCCATGCCGGGGGCAACGACAATGGGGTTTTTGGCATAGAGCCCCATCATCAAGCTCCCGAAAGCCGACACCAAAACGGTCGCGGTGAGGACAGCCGGAAAGGGCATGCCTGCCTGGGAAAGAATGGCAGGGTTGACGACGATGATATAAAAACAGGCTAGAAAAGTGCTGATTCCTGCAAGGATTTCTGTTTTAAAGGATGCCTTCATAAGTCCAAAATAGGCAAATCAATCCCACTGCAAAAAATTTACAACCTCCCCACCATCATTCCCCCATCCAAAGCCAGAATTTGGCCGGTGGCATAGGGCAAATCACCGCGGAGCAAGGCCGATACCGCTTTGCCGATGTCCTCGGGCTGCCCCATTCTTGCTTCCAAGGTGAGGCCGTTTTCAATCCGCTTATGATAGACAGCTTTTACCTTTTCGGTCATATCAGTCTCGATCACTCCGGGCTGGATTTCATAGACAGGAATGTCAAACTCCGCCAGTTTGACGGCCAAAACTTGTGACATCATCGATAGTCCGGCCTTCGCCATGCAATATGCTGCACGGTTGGTGGACGCAAGTTTCGCCGATACAGAGGTAACGGTCACAATGGCAAAAACGTAATCGGGCATTCCCATCTTTTGGTCGACCAAAAAACCCGCGATAGCCTGAGTCAAGAAAAACGTTCCCCGCAAATTGATATCCATCAGGTGATCGTAGTCTTCCTCTGAAACATCCAAGACGTCCGCGCGCACCCGCGGAGCCACGCCCGCGTTGTTGATCAGATAATTCAGCGTTCCGAACTTCTCTTTCACTCCCGACAAAATGGAATCACGATCGGCCTTTTCCGCAATATTCCCCGGAAAATATTCCACACGAACTCCGCTTTTGCGAAGCTCCTCCAAAACCTCCACGACCTGGGATTCAGGCCTTATACCATTCAGCGCCAAGTCTATTCCCTCTTCAGCCAGCTTTTTTGCTATTCCCAGTCCGATTCCCCGGGTTCCTCCAGTTATCAATGCTACTTTTTTCATTCTCCTTTCAGCTCTTTAAGTTGATCGTATTCCGGCATGCCCTTGTACAAGGGGTCGAGCGGATAGCAACCTGAGATCATGCCGTTTCTCGGAGCAGTAGTACAGTCGGAAAAGGTTCGACAAATCTTCGCCCTCTTCAGTCCTGCTCCATCCAAAATATCTGCGGGCATATCCGGGTAACTGAGTACCATACGACCGAAGCCAATGGAATCCGCTTTTCCGGTCCGCAGTACATTTTGTCCTACATTGGGTAGCCACTCCTGAAGGTAAGAATAAGCAGAGCCGACCACATAGAGATTAGGAAAAGCTTTCTTGATTTCAGCACTTGCTTGGATTTGGCGCGCCACTCCGTGAAGCGGATCTTCCGGCGGCAAATACCCATCGGAGGGTGGAAAGAGCGCAGGTCGCTGAATATGGGGATTGTAGTACGGGCTCCCGGCCGTGGTGCAGAAGAGCTCTATCCCCAGCTTCTCCAATTCCTCTAGAAATAGAAAAGACTCCGACATATCCGCCTGGGTTCCGCTTTCTTCCCCTCCAAAAGCGTAGCGATAAGGAGCGTTCTGGGCTGGTACGCCGGTTTCTTCAGTACCTTTCTGAAAAGGAACCCAGTCGAAAATACTCATCCGCACCCCTATCTCGAGAGCGGGAGTGGCCGCGCGAATTCCACTTACGATATCTCTTAGGAAACGCGTCCGATTCTCAAAGCTGCCTCCGTATTTCCCTTCCCGATCATAGGCGCTGAGAAATTCGTGGCCCAAATACCCGTGGCAATGCTTGATGTCAACAAAATGGAAGCCCGCCCTTTTTGCCAAGACGGCTGCCTTCACGTAGTCCTCGATAATGGAATCGATCTCTTCATCCGACATTATTGGATAGTCATCTCCCAAGCCAAACTTTTTGTTTAAGACAGGATGCGAATAAAGAATCCTTGGTTCCATCCGCTTCTTGTCATTGGGCTTGCAGAATCGCCCGGAGTGGGTCAACTGCAAGCCAATCAGCAAGTCATTTGTATCGCCATATTGCTCCCTATGGCTAGTCTGTACAAGCTCAAAAAGGCTGACAAAATCGGGAAAGGTCTGCTCATTGAGCATCAATTGGTTGGGATTGGCGCGCCCTTCCGGTCGCACGGCCACAGCCTCACAACCCCAGAGAAGTTTGGCCCCGCTAAGACCAAAATGCTTCCACCGTCTTTTGGTCAATTCAGTCGGACGTCCATCAGTAGTCCCATCCCAGCCTTCCATGGGAAGGATGCACATTGCATTGCCGATTTTTCGGCCGGAGCGAAGCGTATGTGGTCTGGCGAAAGGCGAATCAGATCCGGAAATCAAATCCGGATCGAAATCCATGGCGATGCCCTCCTTTTCCAAGTGCTGACGAAAAAGCTCTGCAGTCTTCAGCTGGGCTACTCGCGGATATGCCGGTTTGTATTTTCCGCTCATGCCGGTACGCAGTTTAGGAAAGAATAATAAGCCTCTTCATTCCTTATTCGCTGAAGCAGCAAAGCCAGTTCGCGGGCATGGTAGTCGCCCCACATACTGGACTCCCCGTGGGCGACCTTTCCAGCTTCTGGTACGTAGTCCCAACCATTGGGTTGATGGTAGATGGAGTGCAAAATCAGGCCCTGATGACTAGGATCGGTAGACAGGTAGGGTTCCGAAAAAAGAACTCCAGCGAGCTGGATACCTGCTTGTTGATATTTTTTGCCACGCTCCGGGTCGGATTCTTGGAGCCAGTTTCCGATGCGAATCAAGCCCTGGGCAGCGATGCAGGCAGCGGAACTGTCGACTGGTTCAAATTCATTGAAAGGATCTGCAGGTCGGTTGAGGTAATCACCCATTTTATGCAAATTAGGCGCTCCGGTATCCCAATATGGAATTCCATCGGTCGGTGTGTGCGCGAGATAAAACTCAGAAGTCGCGATCGCGGCCTGAGACATCTCCTTGATCAAATCGGTTTTGGAAATCACTTCGGAATAGTCGGCCTCTGGTATTTGATCAAGAATCTCCAAAGTCTCCCCAAGTCCGCATATCGCCCAAGCCAAACCTCGGGTCCAAGTACTGAATCCCGTATAGCCCTGCTGGGAATTGGGGCAGCGATAGTTGCCATCGTTGGTATTGAAGATAATCTCATGCGCGGTTCGTCCTGGAGTGTCATAGCTGTCACGTCCTTTTCCATAAAAAATCGAGTAGCGTACGGTGCTCAAAATGTGTTGGATCGCTCGCTGGATCAGGGAGATTTTGACGTCGTTTTCGGCCTGCAACACATGTCCGAGTTGGTGAGAAACCACCAAAGCCCGGCAGCTGCGAATGGTATCCACAAATAGGGAATGTGGCCCGTTGAACGAATAAATAAATCCACCACTTGGAATTTTGGTCCAGCGTGTGGCCTGTACTGCTCCGGTTACTTTCAGAGCGATCTTGTAAAATTCCTTTTCCCAGTCCGAGCCCTCGATCCGGCCCTCGTTGATTAGGCGAAGCAGGTTGCCATAGGTGCTGACATTGTTAAACCCATGATCATGAACTCCGATATGCGTCAGGTGCGGAGCCATTTTCTCCACGGTATTCCTACGGCCGATCTCCAGAAAATCCTTTTCACCAGTCGCATCAAACTGCAAAATGGAAGAACCAAACTGGAAACCTTGGGTCCACTCAGTCCAGCCGCGAGTGACATACTTGCCTTTTTCGGTAAAGACGGGGGCTCCTTTTTGGGTATCAAAAGACTCCTCAATCATCCGGATTTTTTGACCGGAAAGCGTCCAGAACTTCTCCAAGGGAGATTTTAACTCATTAATTGTAAAGGATGAATCAAGCTTCATGGGTAGTTTTTTGGGTAAAATAGTGTGCGAGCATCACAAGCACGGAGACAGGAATCAAAATAACATACATCGCGGCGTCTGTCGGCAATCCGGCAAAACCCGCAGGAACCAACTCAAGCAGTGACAGGACAAAGTAACCCAAGGCCAGCCCAGAAACCAGAATGAGGGATTTGGGTGGATTTTTGAAAATGACCGCCCCCATCACGACCGGAGCAATCATGGAAGTCCCAGCAAAACTCACCCTGGCCAATAGTACCAACTCATCACTCATATAGGTCGAAAACACCAAAACGATCAGGGAAAATACCAGGATGGCCAGCTGCGTGACTCTCATGTTGCCTTTGTCCGAGCCGGAGAGCAGCGAACGAAGCTCGGTGCCAAGGGCAAAAATCTGCGCATTGGTCGTCGAGAGGCACGCCGCGAAAAGACCGACTACCGCCAAAGCCGCCACCGGACTCGCTTGGTCAAACAGCAGCGCGGACGAAAGAAAATCGGCAGTAGAACTTTCGGGATATTTCACCGCACCATACAACCCGATAAACGCCGTCGGCAGAATGACCAAGATGGCGAAAACCCCAACCGCATAGGCCATCTTGTGAACGGACTTGAGACTCTTCAATACCACCAAACGCGTGGTAAACTGGGGCTGGGACACTGGAATCAGTACAATGGCTATGGCCGAGGCAATCAAAAAAGGACTGGAAAACAAGCCTTTTGGCCCCGGAAGTGAAAGCAAAGCAGCGTTGCTCTCCTCTACTTTGGCCAATCCAGCTTCTAAGCCTCCCGCCATAGACAGACAGGTCAGTCCGATAATCCAAATTACCGCGAGCATAATCACGCCTTGAATCGCGTCGCTGTACATGATGGCTTTTAATCCCCCGATCTCAGAGTAGACGAGCATCAATACCACGAGCAAGGCCGACCAACCCCAATCGGGCATCAAGTCTGGAAAAGCCGCATTGAGAAAGATCGAGATCCCCCGAATCTGAATCGCCACGTAGGGTATCAGGAAAAGAAAGGAACTCACAAATACTAGGTAACCTGCCCATCGATTTTGAAAGCAGCTCCGCACAAAGCCGGCAACTCCCTTGTATCCGACCTGAGACGCCTTTTTGCGTAAGGCATAGCCAAACCAAATCAGCATAAATACCATCAGAGCATCCGAAACCGCTAGGAATATCCAAGCCCCAACCCCGTGCGTGCGGAAAAAATCCGGCATGCCCATGAACGTAAACGCACTGAATAATGCTGCGGAAAAGGTCAGGAAACCTAAGATCGAACCGATGTTTGACCCCGCAAGCATAAACTCATCGGAACTGCGGTTTTTGCTATAAGACTTGTAAGATGCAAAGCCCAGAGAGGCCAAGAAGAGCGTGAAAAAGAATATCAGCCAGCCCGTCATGCCTTCTTCGTTTCTTCATGGGGAAAAAACAAAGATCCAAGGTAGGTCAGCACTACCAGTAGAATCGCAACCAGTAGTCCAGTCCAAAAGACGTAGGGGATCCCGCCGAGCCTGGGTTCGACTTTGTTTTCGATAAAGAGGAAGAGAAATGAGCCGAAGGAGACAAGCAACACGGCTAGGACGATGATCGTCCAGATTTTGGATTTCATGGGTTGAGCTAGCGGTTATATGGGTAAAAATCAATCAACGGGAATTAACCATCCCCGTCCGCCTCAAAATAGCAATAAACTTCTGCTTTGCTAACCCGCGGGACTGTAAATAGCCTAGAATCCCGCTGCTTTTTACGCAAACAATTTCGTAACCGAAATGGCTCGAATTATTGGAAATTGAGATAGATCGTGATCCCTTTTCTTCGGATAGAAGAGATGACGTCGCGGATCTCGGCCGAATTCTTCTCCGCGTAGTAGATATTGTTCAGGCCGTGGGAAAACCTGATTTCGGGAGCAAACTTGAAATATTTAAAATAGATCTCAAAGCCCATCCCCGCTTCGATGGCAAAATCCTGCCCCGTGGTGACAATCGGGTCAAGATTAGCTTCATCCTGACTTTTGGTACGAAACTGATAGCTGGCCCCTCCGATGAAATACATCCGGGTATTGTTGAATCGCTGTGATCTATACTTGAAAAGGAGCGGAATCTCCACCATGGTAGCCTCCGTCACCGCTTCTTCGGTGGTATATCCTAGACTGTTGCCGACGGTATTGTCAATCCCATCTGTTTGATCGACCACGGGCGTATAGATATTGACATCGGTACGGTACTCATAGAATGCAATCTTGGGAGTCAAAAGCAAATTTACCTGATCATGCAATCTGAGGATCCCGGTGAATCCCAATGAAAAGCCGGGGCTGAACTTGGGGTAGATTGAATGGATTTCGCTATTGGAAGGGTCAAAAAACTCTTCCGAATATCTGATCTGATAGCTGGCGTTGTGGCCTGCCAGAAAAAAACCGTAGGAAAGCACTTTGTCGTCCGACCCTGAAGTACTTGTCAGGCCAAAAAGTCCCTGGGAAAATCCCGGAATGCCGATCCCGAAAACGACCAAAAATAGAAAACCTATTTTTGTCCGACGTATATGGAGCTGATTCCGAAAGTGAGAGGTTTGCATACCGTGCTATGAAATCCGACTTTTTTCAAAACTGCCAGAAAATCCTCCCCATCTGGAAAGGCCTGTACTGACTCAGGGAGATAAGTATAAGCAGAATTGTCCTTCGATACAATCTTGCCCACCTGGGGGAGAATCGTATTGGAATAAAACGCATAGGCTTGCTTCATGGGAAACGCCTTGGGCTTGCTGAATTCCAAAATGACCGTCTTCCCTCCCGGCTTGAGCACCCGATACATATCGGCAAGACCCTTTTCCAGATTTTCGAAGTTCCTGACTCCAAAGGAAACGATCACCGCATCAAACTTATTATCCTCGAAGAGTAATCCCTCGGAGTCGCCCAACTGCATCTCGATCTTGTCCTGAAGTCCCCGCTTGAGCATCTTCTTTTTACCCTCTGACAGCATCCCTTCCGAAATGTCAACACCGATGATTTTGTCCGGATTGAGGGCGAGTGCCTCGATGGCAAAGTCTCCCGTGCCGGTCGCAATGTCCAAAATCAGCTTGGGATGATCCTTCTGCAGCATTTTGATGGCCTTCTTTCTCCAGATGATGTCAATCCCCATGCTCAGCACATGGTTGAGCAGATCGTATTTGCCACTGATGTTGTTAAACATCTCGGCTACTTGTTCCTTTTTGGAGTCTTGCTTGTCTTTGTAGGGTACTACGGCCATCACGGATCTTCTTTGCTGTCGCAATATTACTACAGAAACCCGAGGAATCTAAAATTGTTGGCTTTTAAGCCCGTCCGAGCCTTCCAAAATAAAAGCGTATTTTTGCAACGAACTGAACAGCTATGATCCGAAACGCCCAATTTGTCGTCAGCAATACCGATCCAAAAAAATGTCCCAAACCTGACCGTGCGGAGATCGCCTTCATCGGCCGATCCAACGTGGGTAAAAGCTCTTTGATCAATATGCTGACTGGAGTAAAAGAGCTGGCCAAGACCTCACAAAAACCCGGAAAGACCCAGCTAATCAACCATTTTATGATCGACGACCGCTGGTATTTGGTGGATTTGCCAGGCTATGGCTTCGCCAAAGTCAGCAAGGATACCAAGGACAAATGGGAAAAAATGATCAGCTCCTACCTGACCGGAAGGGATAATCTCTGCGGTGTCTTTGTCCTCATCGACAGCAGACTGGAGCCGCAGAAGATCGACCTCGAGTTCCTGAATTGGTGCGGTGAGGAAGGCGTACCTTTTGTGGTCGTTTTCACCAAAGCGGACAAGCAGTCCAAGACTCAAACCGATAAAAACGTCAAAGCTTTCCTCAACAAGATGGAGGATATTTTCGGAGACATTCCCGACTATTTTGTTACTTCCGCGGAAAAGGGCTCAGGTAAAGACGAGGTATTGCAGTTCGTCGATGAACTTATCTCGGAATACGAGTCAGAGCGGACAAATTGATTGATAATTCTATATTTGCAGCCTGAAAACAAATCACCGCATGAATTTCAAAGACATCGCAACGGTAGCCGGCAAGCCGGGTCTCTATAAAGTATTGAAGCCAACTCGTTCTGGAGTTGTGCTGGAATCAATGGATGAAAAGAAAGCCAAACTAGTGGCCGGTATGGCGCAGCGGGTTTCCATCCTTAGCGACATTTCCATCTATACCCTGACTGAAGAGGGAGCAGAGCCCCTAGAGTCGGTAATGAAGAAAATCGAAGCCGAGTACAAAGGCGACACCGGAGTGGACAGCACCTCTTCCGACGCCGAACTTCGTGCTTTCCTAAAGTCGGTTCTCCCGGATTTCGACGATGCCCGTGTTTATACCTCAGACATCAAGAAACTGGTTGCTTGGTACAAGATCATCCGTGCATCAACTCCTGAAGTTTTAGAGGAAAGCGCCGAGGAGGAAAAAGAAGCTTAATTTTCCAGCCCCGATTCTTATCGGGGTTTTTCTTTTTGTCTATAAGTCAAAGTCTTTCAGAAGAAACCTACACGCTGATCTCCAAAGATTTTCAATTGCCCGAAGTAAAGGAGCGATTTTCGGAAGAGGCCGCCCTCCAGGTGCTCACACGGGCGATCAGTCAATTAATGGACAGAAACTTGGAGCATCTCCTTCAAATCTGCTATCGAGTAGATCTCTCCGAATACAAGCTCAAACAAATTCTCCACGAGTCCGAACCTGATCAGGTCGCTCCCGACTTGGCCAAAGCGCTTTGGGAAAGACAAAAACTCAAAGTTGAGATCCGGAGAAGGTATTCTGGGGATTAGATTTTCTTTCGATGACTTTTTGAAAATGGTTGTTGTCACCCTCAGCGGAGTCGAAGTTCTGATTAAGCAGATTCGCTGTCAGGCTGAGCGGAGTCGAAGCCCTCTTTTTTACCAGAAAGACTAGAGTTTCCGTCATTCGAGAAATTCGTATGCGAGGTTGCATTTCTGCATTCGGCCAGTGATTTAAGTTTGTTCCAGTCCCCATTTATCACTGCCTCTTTCTTTTTTCTGCTCCAGCCCTTCAGTTGTTTTTCGAATGATATCGCCGCTTTTATTTCTTGAAATTCCTGCACAAAAACCATCTCGATCGGTCTTCTTGGATAGGTATAGCAATATGGGTCTAGTCCACTTTGGTGCTCATCCAATCTTCTAGTCAAATTGTTGGTCACCCCCGTATAGTAGCTACTATCCGAGCATTCTAATATGTACACAAAATAGGCCTTCATAGAACATCAAGAACTCCCTACAATTTAGCTGAATTTAAAATCCTTAAGGACGGAATTGAACAAAAAGAGTCCTCGACTCCGCTCGGACTGACAGGTCCATCGCCATAAACAAACTCCAAATGACTTGTCTCACCCAGTCTGGAATCAAACTGTGCATCGACCTTCGGTTCGCGGGAAGTCGTTGTCAGGCTGAGCGGAGTCGAAGCCCAACATTTTTTCATTATTTTCCCCTCCCAAAAACCAATAAAACCCATGGCAAATCCTATTTGGATCATGACTTCGGCTTTTGACCAGCTTAGTCTAGATCAAACGGTCGAAAAAGCAAAAGAAATCGGAGTGCAGGGCCTCGACCTTTGTGTGTTTCGAAAAGACGGCACCCGCGATGACTTTGTGGCGACCCACTTGGACTATGAAAACTTCGGCCCAGAAGAGGCGAAAAAATTGATTGCTCAATTCAACGTCGCAAAACTCCGCCTGTCTATTGGGGCATTTGAAAATCTTATCGGAGGCGACCCCGTCCATCGCATAAAAAACCAAAACCATCTACTCCGTCTTATCCGAATAGCCTATCTCCTCGGAGGCGACGAAAACGATGTCAAGGTCGGAACCTTCGTCGGCTACAACCATGAGTTGGGAAATCAGGAAGGAGGCTTTGAAAAGAACCTCCTCGAATACCAAAAGATCTTCGGACCCATCATCCGCTACGCGAATAGTCTTGGCGTAACGGTGCTTTATGAAAATTGCCCTATGGAAGGCTGGAGAAGTTCTGGCCATTTTGGCACCTTCAACAACCTCACGGGGGTGTTGGCCGCACGAAAGCTCATGTACGCACTGGTGCCTGAAAAGAACCACGGGGAAATCTACGATCCTTCCCACGACGTCTGGCAGCATACCGATCCAGTTGAAGTCGTCCGCCATACAGACATTAGCAGACTCAAAAGAATTCACGTCAAATCTACCCGAAACAATCCCGATCCTTTCTGGGGAAATATGTACCCCATGCAGGAGATTCGTGCTGAATGGGTCGAGAAACTTGGCATTACCTCCAGCAAAAACCCTTGGGATCGGCATCATTACGAAGCCACACTCCCCGGTTTTGGGCTCGGCGACTCAATGGATTGGAGAGCTTTCGTCAATGTATTGAAGGAAAAAGGCTTCACTGGCCCATTTGAAATCGAAAACGAAGCCGTGCTTTCCAAGCAAACAGGCAAGCTCGGGGCCATTGTACAAGGCTGCAAAGCTGCTGTTCAGAACCTTGCTCCTCTATTGTATGAGCTTGGAGATGAAGGTTGGCAATTTCCAGCATCAGCCTATCAGCAGCTCAAGGATGTTGATCGCAAGGATATTCCGCTGGCGACGATGGATTCCCTTTCCTGAGAATTTACCCAGAAGACAAAGGTTTACGTTGCTATCGTAAACCTTTGTCTTTTATGAAAACTGCGCGATCTAAGATTATTAACCCAAGACGTCACAAACTTTGCTCATAGCCGGTATCCGGCTGTAAGTTGCTGCCCTCAGCAGCAGCGACCGCCAGTTGGTCGCAACGCTCGTTTTCCGCGTTTCCAGCGTGACCTTTGACCCAAATGAACTTCGGTTTGTATTTCAGGTGAAGCGGAATGTAGCGCAGCCAGAGGTCGGGGTTTTTCTTGTCTTTGAATCCCTTTTTCTGCCAACCCCAGATCCAACCTTTTTCTACCGCATCAACAACATATTTGCTGTCGGAATAAATCTGAACCGGATATTCGGCAGTCGTCAGCGCCTGAAGCGCTCGAATCACCGCCAAAAGCTCCATGCGATTGTTGGTCGTGAGCCGAAAACCTTCTGAAAGTTCCTTTCGGTGCTGACCGAATTTCAAAACTGCCCCATAACCCCCGGGCCCGGGATTTCCTTTGGCAGCGCCATCGGTGAAAATAATTACCATGTCACAAAGAAATGAAAAAAGACTCGCAACCGCGGCTTCCAAATGCGCCTGTCTATGCCCCCACAGTCCGGAAAAGCCAAAAATATTTTAGCCAATATTGATCGGGAAGGCGTTGGACTTGAAAATTTTCACCGCGATGGAAAGCAAGATGATCCCAAATATCCTTCTCAAAACATCCAAACCAGTCTTACCCAGCTTGCTTTCCAGCCAGGTCGTGCTTTTCAAAACGGCATAGACAAAAATCAAATTCAGGAGGATTCCAATGCCGATATTGATTTGTTGAAACTCGGCTTTCAAGGTCAAGATCGTGGTCAAAGTCCCCGCACCCGCAATCAAGGGAAAAGCAATCGGAACAATTGACGCCCCCGAACCCGCTTCCGGGTCTGGCTTGAAAAGTTCGATGCCCAAGATCATCTCCGCACCCACAGCGAATATGATCAAGGCTCCCGCGATTGCGAAATCCTCCACGCCGATTCCAAACAGATTGAGGATAGATTTTCCAGCCAGCAAGAAGGCAATCATGAGCAGTCCCGCAGCCAAAGTGGCTTTTTCTGACTGGATATGACCTACTTTCTTGCGGAGATTGATGATAATTGGAATGGAGCCGAGAATATCGATCACAGAGAAAAGGATCAGGGAAACGGAGAGAATTTCTTTGATGTTGAGCATAGCGCAAAAATAAGCGATTTCAAATGTCGGCCAGACTCAATTATGAATCCCAAACCCGAATCTCAAATCATTCCATCCCCTTGTCCCGCATCTTGGCAAACTCATCGAAGCGACGATAGATCGCCACCGTAAAGCCCAAAAGCATAATCAGTGTCCCGATCCAAAGCACGTTGATATACGGCTTCACAATCGCCTTCATCACCACATAGTCCTTTTGGTATTGGTTGACCTTAAAGACAAACTTGTTTTGCTCAGGCAGAATGTTTTCAAGACTAATTTTCAATCCGAGCTCCGTGTCAACTACCGGAAGTTTGCCGACCTGGCTGTTGCGGATGATGAAGGTGGGCTCCAATGTCTTTTCCACATCATAGTCCAAAACTCGAAGTTTAGCCTTCACCGCGACGTCGCCTTCCTGCAGGGTATAGCCTTCCAATTCCTTGAGCACTTCGGCCCCGTCGAAATAGGTCACGAAATCGGAAACATGGAATTGTTCTCCCGGTGCTACCTCATAAATTTCATCTTCTTTCCACTCTGGATCAGCGTAGTCATTCATCGCTGCCACATAGGTATATAGATCCTTGTCCAGAAAAATCTTGGAATCCGGGGAGGAAATCAGACCTCCCATCCCCTCGTTAAACTGGGACATCGGGCTGAGCGAAAATTGCAAAGCCTCATTCTTCATGTAATCGATCTTGAAATAGTCATTTTCCTCCAAGACGATATTGACCAGCTCGCCTTTCTTGAAATAGTCTTTGTAATCCTCCAGCGCAAGTGCTTCGTTGACTTTGCCAGTCGGCTCCAGAAACTTCGCAGGAACATACTCAGGCACGCCCACGACCTTCTTCTGACGTCCACGATAGATCACAGTGTAGTCCTTCATTTGGGTAGGCTTGTTGATCCAGAGGAGTACGTGCTCTTTGTTCATCTCATCCTCCCAGCTGTTGCTGTAGGTCAAGCCCGACATGTTGATGGAAATCACGTCGGAATATCCCGAACTGAACATGATTCCGATCAGGATCATCCCGATGCCGATGTGCGCTAGTGAGCCTCCGGTAAGCTTGAAAGTGGACTTCTTGACAAGTTTGGACAAAATCACGGCATTGGCCACGATGGTGAAAGTCCCTGCCAAGACAATGACGATGTATTTCCAATCGTAGACTTTGGCTAAGACGATGATCCCCGCAGACAAAAGAACCGAAATGATATAGGGAGTAATCAAGGCATCCTTCAATGCTTTTTTATCCATCTTTTGCCACCAGAAAAACTGGCCAACCGCCGTCAACAAGGCGATCACCGCGGCAAACCAAAGCTGGAATTTGGTATAAAACTCAATCTGGTCAGCCGGGGGAGCCATGTTGGAGATACCTCCAAAACTCTCCACAAGCGAATTCCAAGCAGGAATCGAAGTCGGCAAGATCACCTGGAAAGACATCAAACCAAGTGTAGTCGCACCGATGAAAATCCAGAATTCCCGGGAATAGACCGAGGCTTCTTTTTCCGAAGTCGGGATATGTTTCCAGGCTCTAGCTGCAAGCACTACCGCTATCACGAGGAAGAAAAGCATGTAAATCAGCAATTGCCCAGACAAGCCCAAGTCCGTAAAAGAATGAACTGACGCATCTCCCAGCACCCCAGATCTTACTAAGAACGTGGCATAAAGTACCAGGATAAAACTCAAGATCACCAGCACTATAGAGGTCTTGAGAGCCGTGGCGCTTTTCTTGAAGGTGATCATGGTATGGATAGCCGCGACGAGGATAAGCCAAGGAACGTATACGGCATTTTCCACTGGATCCCAGTTCCAATACCCGCCAAAGTTCAACGTCACGTAGGCCCAATAGGCCCCCATAATAATTCCCATGCCGAGGATCATTGCGGAAAAAATCGCCCAAGGCAAAGCTGGACGAATCCACTCCGAGTATTTTTTGGTCACCAACCCACCCATCAAAAAAGCGAAAGGAACCAATGTCGAGGCATATCCTAAGAAAAGCGTTGGAGGGTGGATCACCATCCAGATATTTTGGAGGAGTGGGTTAAGCCCAGTGCCGTCCTCAGGAACGAAGTCAGGGTTCATCTCGAAAATCGGCGCCTGCGTGGCATCGCGAAGCAGGATAAAAGGCGAGCTTCCAATCTTCAGATCGCCAATCACCACGCCAAGAATCATGGAAACCAAAAATGCCTGAACCAACGAGAAAACAATCATCACTGGCCCTTCCCAGAATTTGTTGGTGTGGATAAGGGTGACGCCCAATACCACATTCCAAAATGCCCAAAGGATGAAAGCCCCCTCCTGTCCTTCCCAGAAGCTCGACACCATATAGTGCACCGGAAGCGCCTTGGAGCTATGCGAGTAGGCGTAGAAGTATTCGTAGCGGTGATTGTAGATAATCTCAAATAGAGAAAAAGCAATCATCGCCACGGAGATGGTATGGACGTAAAAGCTGATCCGGCTGAATGTCCTCCAGCTCGCCTTCTCCAGTTCGTTGGCTTTGAAATATTGGAAATAGGAGTAGGCCGTCACCAAGGAACTGACGAAGGCCAAGATGGTCATGAGATGACCCAGATTACCCATAAAGGTATTGATCATGATTGTTTACTTGGGGGATTACTCAACCTCACATGCCCGCTGTCTGGACATCTGTCTCCTGATATTTGGATGGACACTTCATCAGGATTTTGTCTGCCACGAAGATTTCCTTTTCTCGATAAGAGCCTATCACCACGACGGATTCAGACCGCTGAAAGTCTGCCGGGACGGGCTCGTTGTAGAATACTCTTTGTTCGGTGCCGTCATTGTCGACGAGAAGAAATGTAAAAGAAGTCTTGTCTTCACCTACTTCAAGGCCAGTGACCTGTCCAGCAGCATCCTTTTTCAGCTGTCCGACCACGTGAATAGCCTTGTCGTCCCCATCCTGCTTCATTTCCCAAGCGGTGTTGAAGCTTTCGTAGGAGCTGGCATCGCCAATGGAAGTCATAATGATGATGATTGCCACTGCGATAATCCCGAGTCCGATGATATGTCCTTTTTTCATTTCACTATTTTTAGGAGGGAAGATTCTTTTCCAGTTTGGAAATACGGCGGTCTGTACTCACTACATACACGGCAATTCCCACGAAAATGATCGCGATAATTCCAACCAGCACGTAGATCTTGCCGTCAGCGCGCATCTGGTCGGCCATCTCCACGGAGGAATTGGAATAATCCGATTCAGTCACTTCAATTTTTTCCTGCGCCAATACATTCAAAGAGAAAAGCAATACGGCTATAGTCAGTAATTTTTTCATCAATCAGGAATTAAGCATTCTATCCTCCAAAACCCGCTCTACCCTACGGATTCTCACCCGTACGGTTGCGATCCAGGCACCCAAAAGTGTCCATCCTATGGTCGCAGGATAAAACACCATCCTCAGTTTGGAGTCCAAGTCATAAGCGTTGAAACCCGGATTCCCGCCATTGCCGGGATGAAGGCTATCGGTCAGGCGAGGCAAGACGAAAATCAGGGGGATAAATGCGGCGAAAGCAAAGATGTTGTACACCGCGCCGATTCGACCCCTTTGCTGGGGATCAGTTAGACTTCCTCTGAGGATCAAGTAGGCAAAATACATCAGCAATCCGATCGCGGCGGCATTCTGTTTGGGATCACCGCTCCAATAATCTCCCCAGGTAAACTTGGCCCAAAGCATGCCCGTCACGATACCCAAGACACCAAACAGAATGGCCGCATTGGTAAACTCCAAGGCCATATCGTCATACTCGAGCTTATTGGTCCGCAGAAACTTGATGCTGTAGAATACCGATACCACCAGCATCAAAATCATCCCGAACCACATGGTGACATGAAAATGCAAGGCGCGGATCGTCTCATTTAAGATGGGAAGCCGGGGAGCATCCATCAGAAGACCGGCGATGAGCGTGTACAGCAGCAGGGCGATCGCCAGAATTTTCCACCAGGATTGGCGCATAGGAAGAGTTGGGTTTTCCGGCACAAAAGTAAGGTATAAATCCCAAATCCCCTTGTTTTTATGATAAAAGGCGATGGCTCTCAGATTGAAAAAATCTATGCGATCCGATGCAAATCCTCCCACGAACAGCACCTCTTTTCCTCGCTTGATTTTCCAACCTTCCCACTTTACAGCCTTTCAGCTCCTCCCCAATTTTCCAATCTTACAATTTTTGAATTTTCCAATCCTTACCTTTGTCCCGTGGAAAATCAAAAGAAAGACGTCCGAAAACTCAGTCTGGCCGAACTCGAGGAGTTCTTTTTGGCGCACGGTGAAAAAAAATTCCGGGCCAAGCAGGTCTATGAATGGCTTTGGAACAAGTCACTGAAGAACTTCGACGACATGAGCAACATCTCTCTTTCTACCAGGGAGCTTCTCAAAAACCACTTCACGATCAACCACATCCATGTTGACCTGATGCAGCACAGCAGCGACGGGACGATCAAAAACGCCGTGAAGCTTTTCGACAGCAAAATCGTAGAGTCCGTCTTGATCCCCACCACCAAGCGGATTACCGCCTGCGTTTCTTCCCAAGTCGGCTGTAGTCTAGACTGTAACTTCTGCGCCACGGCAAGACTCAAGCGAATGAGGAATCTGAATCCCGACGAGATTTATGACCAAGTCGTGGCGATCAAAGACGAAGCTGAAACCTATTTTCAGCGTCCGCTAACCAACATTGTTTTCATGGGTATGGGCGAACCCCTGCTCAACTACGCGAATGTGATCGAGGCGATCGACAAGATCACCTCGCCCGAGGGCCTAGGCATGGCCCCACGCCGAATCACCCTTTCCACCGTCGGCATTCCCAAGATGATCCGTAAAATGGCAGATGATGAAGTGAAATTCAATCTGGCGATCTCCCTCCACTCTGCGATCAATGAAACCCGCTCCCTCCTCATGCCGATCAATGACTCCAATCCGCTGGAAGATCTGGCTGAGGCACTGAAATATTGGTACCAAAAGACCAAGCGCAAAATCACCTACGAATACGTGATCTGGGATGGCATCAATGATGACGAACGACATGCCCGGGCGCTTGCAAAATTTTGCAAACACATCCCATCCAAGGTCAACATCATCCAGTACAATCCCATAGACGAGGGGGAATTTCACCAAGCGAAACAAGATGCCGTGGACATGTATGTTCGTATCCTCGAGGGGCAAGGCATCATCGCAAAAGTGCGCAAATCCAGAGGCCAGGATATCGATGCGGCTTGCGGACAACTCGCCAACAAGAATGAGGTGGCTCATCTAGCCGAATAGATACCCGCAGAGTGACTCTTGCAAAACAGGACAAAGCCTCCTACCTTTTTCTCATTAAAAACATTCTGATGAGAAAAACCCTGCTTTGTTTCGTTTTGCTGACCATTTTTTCACTAAAATCCCAAGCGCAGGTAAAAGGTGACGCGCGCATTCATGTCTTGGGAAGCTATGGCCTGGAGTACAATGATTTTGGAATAGGGGGAGGAGTGGAATATTTCTTTACTGACAGATTTGCGCTGATGCCGAGCTTCTTCAAAGTCTATCCTGAGGTGGGCAACCTGAGCAACTTCAGTTTTGATCTTCGCTACTACGTGACCGAGGGCCCTTCACAATTATATTTTATGGCGGGTTATAGCCAAAACTTCCAGAATACCGCACCAGGCCAGGCTGGCACAAGGGAGAATTTCGTCGGAGCCAATGCAGGAATTGGCGCCTTTGTCGGCTTGACGGACTGGGTGGGACTGAGTACGGAATTCAGAGTACAAACGCAGTACCCTCAGGAAGCGGGATTCCGAATCGGTTTTGCTTTCTCTCTCTGAACTTGAGTTAGGAACGAAACTCCCCGAAACTTACTTTTTGCTGAATTCAAACAGCTTGCGCTTTTCCTCCTTGGAAAGTGCGTCATAGCCTTTAGCCGCAATCTTGTCCAAAATCTGGTCGATCTCTTCCTGGGAAGTCTCCAGGGACTTCGGGGCAGGACTGGAGCTAGCCCTGGAAGTAAAGCCTCCAAATCCTCCCGAGCTGGTCGTTTTCGCCTTTCGATAACTGACCTTTACCTTGCTCCGGTTGGGGCTAAAGAGATTTTCGAAAAACAAGCCCACTTTTTGCACCGGCACGCCCCAATCGTTTCCTTTCCTCAGCTGCACGATATAGAGATAGCCAAGCAAGGCCCCACCCAAGTGGGCAATTTCGCCGCCGGCGTTGGTTCCGATGGAGTTGGCAAAAGACAGAATCACGTAGAAGGCGGCGATGTAAACAATTCGGACCGGACCGATCAATATCAGAAAGAAAGTCGTGTTGGGAGTCAAGGTGGCAGCTCCCACGACCACTGCAAACACACCCGCACTGGCGCCCAACATCATGGAACTGCCCACTGACCCGCTGAAATAAGGGGCCACGTTGTAGATCACCGCATAAAATAAAGCTCCGAAAAGCCCCCCGAGAATATAGAGGTTAGCCAATTTTCTGCTACCAAGATATTGGTGGATCAAAAGGCCAAACCAATACAGAAAGAGCATGTTGAAAAGAACATGAAATACCCCCTCATGCAAAAACATATAAGAAAACAAAGACCAAGGCTGAGTCGCCAGCTTGGAAAGAGCCGCCGGCATCATCAAGTAGCTCAGCCCCTCTCGGTATAGCCCTTCCAGGCCGCTGACCGTCAGCAGCACACGTACGATCAAGAGCACAAAAAACACCAATACATTGATCGCAATCAACTTGTAAAGACTGTTGTCCTTGTGCCTGAAGGCATTTCTCAGGTTGTCCCAAAAGCTTCCGTACATATCAATAGAAGGAGTTTCTGTCTTTTTTCCAATTGTAAACCAAAATGGCCCCGATGATCAAACCACTGAGATGGGCAAAATGGGCCACGTTGTCTGTCGGGTTATTTAGCAATACGTTGTAAATCGTGTAAAGGGCATAGGCACCTACCAGATATTTCGCCTTCACAGGCATGGGCGGAAACAACAGGAAAAGCTGGGTGTTGGGAAAAAGCATGGCAAATGCCACCAATATCCCAAAAAGCGCTCCCGAAGCTCCGACCATTGGCTGGTTGGCATGAAGTCTCAGTATTGCGTCCAAGGTTTTCTCAGCACGCTCAATATAAACGGGATCTTGGGGATTTCTGCTGTATTGATCCACAAAATCAAATACTTCCGGAGAAAAATACCCTCGATTTTCCAGAACGAGTTTGTTGAAATACTCGGGATCCGGGCTAGCCTCAAAAGTGAGCACCTTTGTCTCCAAGCTCTTATACTCGTACATGGTATATCCGGAGTACAGCACTCCGGCGCCTATCCCACAGGCCATCCAAAGGATGAGCAGTTTTTTCGGCCCAAGAAACTGCTCCAACAATGGCCCGAATATCAATAGTCCAAACATGTTGCTGAACAAGTGCCAAAAGTCAGCGTGCATAAACATGTAAGTCAAAAACTGGAACGGCTTGAAATATGGGCTCTGGATGTAATAGAGGGCAAACCATTCGTTGAGTGCTGGAAAAACAAAGCTTGCCACTACAAACACGACGATGTTGATCAGCAGGAGGTTTTGTACGACTGGGGTAATATTTCTAAACATGCTATTTTCCGAAGAAGGAGTGAATGCTACTTAAATCCAATTTCACAAAAGTTTTGTTCCCACCGGGGGAATAGTTTGGGTTTTGGCAGGCAAAAAGCTGGCCCACGAGGGTTTCCATCTCCTGCGGATTGAGCTTTTGTTCTTTTTTGATAGATGATCTACGGGAAAGCGACCTCGCAAGATTTTCTCTTTTGTCCAAAGAAAGCTGATTTCTGAAGTTTTTAAACTGCTCGATCAAACCTTCGAAGAGCTCCTTCTCATTTCTCACTTGCACATCCGCTGGCACGCCTTGGATCAGCACGGTATCCTTGCCAAACTCCTCCACGACGAAACCCAGGCTCTGGAGCTCGGGCAACATGTCCATGACCAAGGCAAAATCCGAAGCCCCTAGCTGGACGGTAGGAGGAAAAAGGCACTGCTGTGACGCCCCCTGCGTCGACTGGATTTGCCTGCAATACCGCTCGTAGAGAATCCGCTCGTGTGCAGCCTGCTGGTCGATGATCAGCAGTCCGGTAGACATCTGCGCCACAATATAACTCAACTCTACCTGAAATGTAGTCCCGGTGGCTGCCTCTTCCTGAGGTCGAATCATGAATCTTGGTTCATCGGCAGAGGCCTTGCTGGGAAAGGTCAGAATCTCCTGGTCCTCTTCCGGCTTGGGCAGGTCGAGTGGCACGGGGTTGGAATTTGCTTCAAACAGCTTCTCCCATCCCGAAACAGACGATTTTTTGAACTCAGGCGTGTTATAAGTCTTGTAGCTGTATTCCCTGTCCACCTGAGCTTTAGTCTCCGGATTATTGGTCCAATTCTGCTGGAAATTGACGTCTAGGGAAAAGTCGAGAGAAGGCATGACATGGTGTGCGCCCAGCGCCTGCTTTACCGCGGAGCGGATGACCGCGTACACCGTCCGCTCATCTTCAAACTTGATCTCTGTCTTTGTGGGATGGACATTGATATCGATCTGAGCTGGGTCGATCTCCAAGAAAAGAACATAAAACGGATGCTGGTCACTCGCAATCAGCCCCTCAAATGCTGAATTCACCGCATGGTGCAGGTAAGTACTTTTGATGAAGCGGTTGTTGACGAAGAAAAACTGTTCCCCTCGGGTTTTCTTCGCATTTTCCGGCTTGCCGATATATCCTTTCACGTTCACATGCGGAGTTTCTTCCTCACATGGAACCAGCTGGCCTTGATAGCTTTTCCCAAAAAGCCCCACGATACGCTGGCTTAATTTCCCGGAGGTGAGACTGAAAACCTCCATGTCCTGCTGGAAAAGCGTAAAAGCCACGTCTGGATAGGACAGCGCTACCCGCTGAAATTCGTCGACGATATGGCGCATTTCGACTGGATTGGATTTCAGAAAGTTGCGTCGGGCCGGGACATTGAAAAAAAGATTTCTCATGGCCACGGAGGTGCCTACCGGCACGGCGACTGGTTCTTGTTTTTTCACCTCTGATCCCTCGATCTGGATCAAAGTACCCAGCTCAGCGTCATTTGGCCGAGTCTTAAGCTCCACCTGGGCGACCGCCGCTATGGAGGCGAGCGCCTCTCCCCTAAAACCGAAGGTACGGATGGCAAAGAGATCCTGGGAAGTTCTGATTTTGGAGGTCGCGTGCCGCTCAAAACTCATCCTGGCGTCCGTGGCGGACATGCCCTTGCCATTGTCGATGACTTGGATCAATTGCTTTCCTGCGTCCTTTACCACAACCTGGATTTGGGTGGCACCAGCATCCACCGCGTTTTCCAGCAATTCTTTGAGTGCAGAGGCGGGACGCTGTACTACTTCACCTGCAGCAATTTGGTTGGCAATCGCATCCGGCAGCAGCTGGATGATGTCAGTCATCTTTCCTCCCCCGCTTTATGAATCTGGAAAAATAGTAGAATCCCCCAAGAACCAGTGCCGCATAGAGCATGTAGTTGAGGATTTCCGGGCCAATATAGATGTATCCAAAGGCAGCGATGATCATCCCAAAAAACAGCAGCGTACGGATCATCGCGGTGGAATTGAACATGCTTTGGCTCTTGGGCTTAATACCCCGATGTTGGGAAAAAGCGCCCCGAATCCCCCCTCCGTAGGATTTGGAGCGTGCCTCTACTTCCTCTGGATTCAAGAGCCCGTCTTCCTCCAACTCCTTTTTGATACGGGCAGTGCGCTCTTCGATCTCTTCCTTGATCGGATCGTAGTAGCGGGGTTTGATATCAAATCGCATTGGTGCGGCGGTACGGAATATGGAGGGGAATTTCATGAGCTGTAATTTTGCGGCTGCTTGGGATTTTGAAAACTGAAAGGGAAAATTGCCGATTTGCAGGGAAGTGAAATACCGTAGATCACTTTTCTCCGTTTTTTAACCTTAAAGCCTGTTCAATGTTGCCCAATCTTTACTATATTCATTTAATCGTCCCGTTCTCCAATGCGCTGAAGCGGCCAGGGACATCCGGAAGTGCGTACTTCCGTCGCAATCACAAATATATTTTGAAAGTTAAGGATTAAAAATTGAACTCAGTAATGAATAGGAGGCATTGGAGCTTGATTTCCCTCTTGGTTTTGTTGGGCTTATTCACATCCGGCAAAGTCGATCCCTTCGTGGCAAATGAAGATCCCCTGGTCAGCGATGACTTGTTAGACCAGCAATTATGGGTGGACAGCGTCTTCAATTCGCTGAATTTCGACGAGCGTTTGGGGCAGCTTTTTATGGTCGCCGCCTACTCCAACAAAGACCAGCGCCACGTCGACGAGATCAGCAACTTGATCAAAACCGAAAACCTCGGTGGTCTGATTTTTTTCCAGGGAGGCCCTGATCGCCAAGCCCGACTCACCAACTATTATCAGGCTCAGACCAAAACTCCGCTCTTCATTGCGATGGATGCCGAATGGGGAATCGGAATGCGCTTGGACTCCGTAGCCAATTTCCCCAAAGCGATGACCTTGGGGGCCATTCAAAATCTGGATTTGATCTACGAAATGGGAACCGAGATCGCCCGTCAGTTTAAAGAACTCGGCATGCACATCAACTTCGCTCCCGTAGTGGATGTAAACTCCAATCCCAACAATCCCGTGATTGGATACCGGGCTTTTGGAGAGGACAAGGAAATCGTGACCCGTCGGGCAGTAGCCTATATGAAGGGGCTGCAGGACCACGGAGTCATAGCAAATGCAAAACATTTTCCGGGACACGGTGATACAGAAACCGACAGCCACTATGCACTTCCGGTGATCAACCATCCCGAGAAAAGGATTTGGGATGTCGACTTATATCCGTACCAAGAGCTTTTTAGAGAAGATCTCATGTCCGTGATGGTGGCGCATCTCAATGTGCCGAGCCTCGACCACGGCTCCAACATCCCTACTAGCCTTTCGAAGCCTGTAGTCACCGACTTGCTCCAAAAACGCATGAACTTCCAGGGCTTGGTATTTACCGACGCACTCAATATGAAAGGCGTCGCGACCGCCAACAAACCCGGGGACGTCGACCTGAAGGCACTCTTGGCTGGAAATGATGTCCTCCTCTATTCACAAGATGTACCTAAAGCAAAAACCTTGATCAAGGATGCTGTAGCACAGGGAACCATCACTGAATCCGAGATCAACCGACGGGTCAAAAAAATATTGAAAGCCAAGTATTGGGCGGGGCTCAATCAGTATAGGCCTATCGATACCTACAAGATTACCGAGCGCCTGAACACTCCAAAAACAGAAGCCGTAATCGAAAAACTCTATGCTGAGGCTATTACCGTCGCCTCAAACAAAAATGACCTCCTTCCTTTTAAAAGTCTAGACCTTACCCGTTTTGCCAGCTTAACCATCGGGGATGATGGAAAGATCTTCAGCCAATACTTGAAAAAATATGCGGCCGTAGATCACTTTTCCATTCAAAAAGCAGCGGGCGAATCTGCCCATTATAAGCTCATGAAGCAGCTCGAAGACTACGACGTAGTCGTGGTAGGTCTGATGGGGGTAACGAATAGCCCCCAGCGGGCCTTTGGCATTGCTCCGGGGGACGTGCAACTGATCAGAGACTTAGAAAAAAGGCAAAAAGTGGTCACCGTACTATTCGGAAATGCCTATGGAGCCAAAGCTTTGGAGGGCTTCGGAAATGTGGTATTAGCTTATGAAAATTCCGATGAAACTCAAAAACTAACCCCTCAGGTACTATTTGGAGGAAGGCCGGGAATGGGGATTCTTCCCGTGTCAGTTAGCGGACAATATTCACACGGCGTCGGCGGCTACTTGGCCCCAAGCCAACGACTATCCTACGGCAGCCCAGAAAGCATCGGGTTGGACGGGAAAGTACTCGAAAAAATCGACGAGGTGGCCAAAAGGATGACGCTCATCCAAGCAGCTCCCGGAGCAAATGTGTTGGTGATGAAGGACGGCAAGGTGGTTTTCCAGAAATCCTATGGATACCTCGACTACAAAAAAACGACTCCTGTCACCCCGGAGACGGTATATGATCTCGCCTCCATCACCAAAGTGTTGGCCACCACACAAGCAGCCATGTTCCTTCACAGCCGTGGGGAACTGGACATGAACAATACATTGGGAGACTACCTGCCCGAGCTGAAAGGAACCAACAAAGCGAACCTCGTTCTCAAAGATGTCCTGACCCATGAGGCAGGCTTGAAGGCTTTCATTCCCCACTATGTCAACACCGTCCAGTCAGGTCAGTGGCGCGGCGACTACTATAAGCCAGTATCCCAGCCGGGATTTACCCGCCCGGTGTCAAACGACATGTTTGGTAGGGATGGCCTTCGAGATTCAATCTGGAGCTGGACGGTGAAGTCTGATCTGCTTCCCAAACCAAGAAAATACGTCTACTCTGATCTGACGATGTACTTTATGCAGGCAGTGATCGAGCGCGTGGTCAACCAGCCGCTGGACGAATTTCTAGACCAAAATTTCTATGCGCCTCTGGGTCTGAAAACACTGACCTTTAATCCCTGGCAGAAAATGCCACTGACCAACATCGCTCCGACAGAGGAAGATGTAGCATTTCGAAAACGCCAGGTTCATGGCTTCGTGCACGATCCTGGTGCGGCCATGTACGGTGGAGTGGCCGGTCACGCGGGTCTCTTCGGCACCGCAAACGATCTGGCGGTGATGATGCAGCTGATGCTAAACAAGGGAACTTACGGAGATGTCACGCTGATAGATCCTGAGACGGTTGAAGACTTCACCAAAAGACAGTCCAACATGAGCCGAAGAGGCTGGGGCTGGGATAAGCCTGAACCGGAATTTGGAAAAGGCGGGTCTGCGAGCAAGTTTGCGCCAAAAAGCACCTTTGGGCACACTGGCTTCACGGGAACCTGCGTCTGGGCTGATCCCGATAATCAACTGGTTTATGTCTTCCTCTCCAATCGCGTCTACCCCGCGGCGGAAAACGGCAAACTGCTGCAAGAAGGAATCCGAACCAAAATCCACGACATAGTCTACGAGGCCATGGCTTCCAAATAATTTGGATCTTGAAGGCTGAAAACAAAATCGGCTGTCCCAGAAAATCTGGGACAGCCGATTTTGTTTTTGCGCAGGAAGACATCAATAACTTTCCGACTCGTTGGGAAAATCCTTCGCTTTGACGTCAGCGACGTAATTTTTGACCGCGTTCTTCATCACGGACTGGAGGTCGGCATACTGGCGTAAAAATCGCGGTTTGAACTCCTGGGTGATGCCCAGCATGTCGTGCACTACCAGTACCTGCCCGTCCACGCCACCACCAGCGCCAATTCCTATCACCGGAATGGAGACCGTCTCTGCGACTTTCTTTGCCAGCGCCGCGGGAATCTTCTCCAAAACAATGGCATAGCAGCCGCATTCCTCGAGAACTTGGGCGTCTTCCAGTAGCTTCTGCGCCTCAGCTTCTTCCTTTGCCCTGACAGTGTAGGTGCCAAACTTGTAGATGGATTGAGGGGTCAATCCCAAGTGGCCCATTACGGGCACTCCGGCACTTAGGATCCGCACCACGGACTCCCTGATCTCGGAGCCTCCTTCTACTTTGACCGAGTGGGCGCCGGATTCTTTCATGATTCGGATCGCGGATCGCAGTGCTTCCGAGCTGTTTCCTTGGTAGTTGCCAAAGGGAATGTCCACTACCACAAAGGCCCGCTTCACTGCCCGAACTACCGCAGAGGCATGATAGATCATTTGATCCAAAGTGATTGGGAGGGTGGTCTCGTGACCCGCCATCACGTTCGATGCAGAATCGCCCACCAGAATGATGTCGATGCCCGCCTCATCCACGATCTTGGCCATCGAGTAGTCATATGCCGTAAGCATGGATATTTTTTCCCCACGGTGCTTCATCTCTTGAAGGGTGTGGGTCGTGATGCGCTTGATATTCGCTGAGGAATGTACGGACATGGGCTTAGTGTAATTGCACGGAATGTTGTGGACCTGAGACATCCACACGGATATGCTCATTGAAAGTGGTAGACAGCTCAAAACCGGTGTAGTCGGGTCTTAGGGGAAAAAGTCCATGACTTCGGTTGACCAGCACCGCGATCTCCATTTTTTGGATCTCGAGGTCCAAAAATGGCTTCATGGCATAGACCAGCGTCTTGCCAGTATTCAGCACATCGTCGACCAGGATGATGTTTTTGTTGGTCAAGTCCACGTTTTCCGAAAGCTCAATCTCCGATTTGGCAACGTCCGATTTGTCCAGCACCACTTCCAGCTCCTCTACATGAATCGGTGAAATTCGCCTCAGCTCCTCGGCGAGAAGCTTGGCCAGGATCATGCCCATTCCGGTGATCCCCGCAAATACGACACCTGATGAATTCAGATTGCGCTCGTAGATTTCGAAAGCCATTCGGGTGAGTTTCTGCCCGACCTGCTTATGATTGAGTACTTCGCTCATAGGATGATTTTAAAAAGGGAAAATTAGACCAATTTGATTTGGATTCAAAACCACCTACCGGTGACTGTCCTCATCGTCGAGGATATTCACGTAGCTCTGATACCGATAGGGGTGTATATATCCCTCTTCCAGCTTTTTTAGCACCACACATCCAGGCTCGTTGATGTGCGTACAATTATGGTATTTACATTGCCCGAGGTATTTTCTCATTTCGGGAAAATAGTGCGAGAGCTCATTGTCCTCTATATCCAAAATGCCAAATTCCTTGATCCCTGGTGTATCGATCAAATCTCCGCCCTCAGGAAGTGGGAAAAGCTCTGCAAACGTTGTGGTGTGAACACCTTTTGAACTAAATCCGGAAATCTCCTTTGTATCCTGCTTAGCCTCGGGGATCAGTGCATTCAGCAGCGTGGATTTTCCCACGCCAGAATGCCCCGCGATAAGGGAAGTCTTCCCTTGGATAAAGGGCAAGAATTTTTCCTTGAGCCCTTTTTCCGTCAAGGCAGAGATCTCCACTACAGGATATCCCAAAGGTTCATAGATCTCGTGGATGTCCTGCAGCCATTCCTCCTCGACCTCACCTTCCAGTTGATCCATTTTATTCACTACCAAGATTGCCGGTATCCTAAAGCTCTCCGTGCTGACCAAAAATCTGTCGATGAAGCCGAAGGAGGTACGTGGTTTTTTCATCGTAATGACCAAAATCGCCTGATCCAAGTTGCTTGCGATGATGTGGGAGAAGTGCTGCTTGCGGGTCGACTTTCGGATCACGTAGTTTTCTCTTGGCAAAATCTGGGAAATCACAGCCGTAGCTTGTCCTGATTCCTCCTCCAGCTCTACCCAATCTCCTACCGAGATGGGGTTGGTCAATTTCAGCTCGTCCTGTTTGAATTTCCCCTTGAGGCGGGCTGAGATTATCTTATCTTCCACCTGAACTATATACCAGCTACCAGTTGACTTGATGACTCTACCTTTCATGTTTTGAGATTAGTTCGGCAACTTTTGCTATGACCCGATCCGCTGCTCCAAGGTTTGATTTTACCCAATTTTGTGCAGAAAAGACTGATCGATTGTAAAGTTCAGGGTTCTCCAACTGAACAAAAACTTCGGTGAGGGATCTTTCATCCGCTACTGAAAAACCACAGCCTTCCAGCTGGCTCTGTTCTGCCTCGGGAAACTTGGAGGTATTTTTCACTTTTCCGAATATCACCGGACAGCCAAAGCCAAGCGGCTCGAGGATGTTGTGCAGGCCCTTCCCAAATGCACCTCCGACATAGGCGATTTTGGCAAATTGGTATAGAGACGACAGCATGCCGATATTGTCGATGAACAAAACAGAATTTGAATCTACCTGACCCCATTTCGAATATTTGGCGGTCGTAAGTTGGATGCGTTCGGTCCAGCGATCCATGGGCTCAGGACTGAGATCATGTGGGGCGATGATCCAGCGATAGTCCGGGCGGGAATTGATCAGCGGGATGAGGATAGCCATGTCTTCTTCCCAAGCGGAGCCGACCACGACTACAGGCCGTCCATTTGTCCAGTTTTTGATATCCTGCATTTTCTTTGGCTCGGCAGCGGTGGATGCCACACGGTCAAAACGTGTGTCTCCCGCCAAAGAGGCTTGGGTATATCCGATTTGCTTCAGCATATCCAAGCTCTTCTTGTTCTGGGTAAAAATCCAGTCCATTGCAAAAAGGTTTTGCCGAAAAAAAGAGCCAAAAGCTCCAAAAAAACTCTGATCCTCCCGCAGGCTCGCCGCTACCAAAAAAACGGGGATAGACTGCTTTTTCAAAGCTTGGATATGGTGGTACCAAAGGTCGTATTTGACAAAAAATACCAGTTCCGGCTTGAGGATTTGCACAAACTTCTGCCCCCAGCTCTTTTTGTCCAGAGGCAAATAAGTAATGTAATCCAGGTTGGGCTGAGGTTTTTTGGCGACATGGTCGTAGCCTGAAGGACTGAAAAAACTGACCACGATGCCGAGTTCAGGCCTTTTCGCCTTTAATGCCGCGATCAAGGGACGAGCCTGCTCATACTCTCCAAGGGAAGCAACATGAAACCAAGCAAGGGCACCCGGGAATGAGTCGCGAAATTTTCCCAACTTTGTGAAGACATGTCTTCTGCCCTCCAAAAAATGACTCAATTTGCTGGAAAAGGGCTTTAGCAAAATCAAAATACCCGGAATCACTGAAAAAAACAGACGGTATAGCAACTTCATCCCCAAAAGTAGCCATTCAATACCAAATCCTCTTTTTTTCTTAAAACCGGAAATCAAAAAATCCATGGGCTCAAAAAAAGTGGGGGAAATTGGGATTTTACCCGTGCAAAAACCCTGAAAAATAATTACTTTCAAAGCCGTTCTGTTTATTCCATCACCGTTAAACAGCCTTAGTAGAACTCTCCATATGATTAAAGTCCTATTTGTTTGTTTGGGCAACATCTGTCGTTCACCACTTGCCGAAGCCATTTTCAACCACAAAATCCAGGCTTTGGGATTGTCGCGCAAATTCAAATCAGACAGTGCTGGCACCTCAGACTATCATATCGGCGAGCTCCCCGACGAACGGACCATTCAATGTGCCCAAAGAAAAGGCCTGAAAATCAATCATCGGGGCAGACAGGTGAACCGCACGGATTTCAGGGATTTTGACTACATCATCGCGATGGATGAAAGCAACCTTACCAATCTCGAAAGCTTAAAAGAGAAGTTTAACTTCCCGGAAAAGGAAGTGTACCTCATGCGGGATTTCGTGACGGGTTGGGAAGGTATGCCGGTACCGGATCCCTACTACGGAGGGGAAGAAGGATTTGACGAAATATATCATATCCTGGACGCATCGATCGAGAGTTTTCTGAGGAAAATCAAAGAGGTTCACCAACTCTATGTATGATCAGCACGAGATCTACGCACAGGTAATCACAGTGACTTTGGGGCCCATGGCCCAGGTAAAATCCGCTAGCCTAATCGCCGCCGGAAATCACAACCAAGGCGTCCGACTCGACACTTCCGAGGGCATTTTTTTTCTCAAGCTAAACTTTGACCACGAAAAGGATATTTTGGCCAAAGAAGCGGAAGGGCTACAAAAGCTTCGAAAATCCACCTTTCTCAAAGTACCGGAGACCTTTGGACTTGGCCGTGTGGGTGACTACAATTATCTCCTTTCCGAATTTATACCATCCTCCAGACAGCAGCTAGACTATTGGGAAAATCTCGGGCTCGGACTTGCCCAGCTACACCTCAACACCTCCAGACTTTTCGGGTTTGGGTCGGACAATTACATCGCTTCCCTGCACCAAAAAAACCTCCAATTCGATAGCTGGCTTAACTTCTTCATCGAGCAGAGACTGGAGCCTATGTTGGGAAAGGCTTATTTTGACCGACTGATCCCCTTGGACTTTCTGAAAAAATTCCAAGCCATTTACCCTAGACTGGATTCGATTTTTCCAAAGGAAAAACCCGCCTTGCTGCACGGTGACATCTGGTCGGGCAACGTGATCTGCGACAGGGAAGGCCTACCCTGCCTGATTGATCCCGCGGTGTACTACGGACACCGGGAGATGGACATCGCCTTTTCCCGACTTTTTGGCGGGTTTGACTCACGGTTTTATGAGGCCTACGACTCCATCGTACCCTTGGAGCCGGATTTTGAAAGCCGTATGGGGATCTACAATCTCTATCCCCTGCTCGTGCACCTTAATCTCTTCGGCACGGCCTATCTGCCTGGAATCGAAAAAATCGTCAAACGCTTTCAATAATGAACTTCCAAATCCGAACCTATCAGGAAAGCGATGCTCCGGCCATCCTGGAGATCATCAATGACTACATCCTAAACACCTTTCACAACTACGACTACGATCCGAAGACTTTGGAAGAAGTGCAGACGCAATTCTCGGAAAAACTGGCGGCCGGGTTTCCCGTCCTGATCGGTGAGATCGGGGGCGAGCTTGCGGGCTATGCGACCTTTGGGAAGTTCCGCGCAAAGCCCGGCTACAACACCACCATAGAGCATTCAATCTACCTGACGGCCAAATCCCAAAATCAGGGAATTGGATCGGCTTTGATGAAGCAGCTGATCGCAATCGCAAAAAACGAAGGCTATCATGTGATGATAGCCGGAATGGATTCGGAAAACTTGGGCAGCTACCGCTTTCACGAAAGGCTGGGCTTCCGCGAAGTCGCACGATTCCCCGAGGTGGCTTTCAAGTTTGAAAGATGGCTGAACTTGGTGTTCATGCAGCTGAAGCTGGATTGACTTCAGTGGCGTCCCAGCTAGAAGGCATATTCTGGGTTTTGGTTGACGTGGTCCAAAAAAGCCTCAATTTCGCCAAAATAGAGGTTAGGCTGTTCGATCCAGCCCCAATGGCCGCAGTCCGGCAAAATGAGCATTTTTGAATTTTTGAGCGTCTGGTGCGCATCTAAGATCAGCTGCTCCATAAAAATGTCATACTCTCCCTGAAGCAGCAATACGGGCTTTCTGAACCGCTTCATTTTGTTTTCGGCAGACAGCCCATTCGAAAGAACATCGACCATCACCAATTGTTTTATCCTGGAACTAGCCGACAACATCGCCCGTGCCATCTTGTTAACCATCTCATCATCATCTCTGTAGAGATAAGCGGAAGTCCTTGCCTCTGCAAAATTCCTCAAATTGACCTCGCTGCTATCTCCTGCCTTTATTTTCGCTTCAAAAAACAACAGGGAATCCAATTCCTCCTTGCTTAGGTTCTTGGCGGGATTTGAACTGAGAAAAAGTCCCATGTCACTCATTCCGGCCGAATGAGATTGGATCATGGCTTTTACCCGTTTGGGATGCTTTGCCGCATAGAAGTAGGCGAGCATTCCCCCAAATGATTGGCCAAGCACAATCCAGCTCTCAATCTCCAAGTGCTCCCGCAAAACTTCGATATCCTCGATCATCTTTTTAATATTGATATGATTCTCGTCCAAAGCAGGAACTTCGGACAGCCCAGTACCTCGCTGGTCGTAGATGATCACGGCGTTGTCTTGAGCAAGCCTTTGGGCTAAGTCAGCCATCCCCTCAGAGCTCATGCCGGGTCCACCATTGATCAGGAGTAGCGGGTCACCCGTACCAAAAATCCGGTAGTGCAGTTTGGCTCCGTTACCAAAAATCACGCCCTCCTGAGCCCAGGAGGGGATACTTCCAAGCAGGACAAGCGCCAAGAATACATATTTCATTAAAAAATCAGTTGGTTTTGGATCTGAGATCGATCGACTAGATTCTCTATTTTGGCAACTCATCTACTTGATTTCTACCTTTTTTCCGGCTCGAACAGCCTCGTAGATCGCGTCGATGATCACCAGATCTTTGAGACCTTCCTCTCCATCCACGGGAATGACCGGCTTTTTCCCATCCAGGATTATCGCCGCCATTTCGTCCATCTGGGTGGTCTGGTGAGTGATATGCTCGCGCTCAATAGGCCCTTTATTGGTCCAAGCTTTGATCGGGCCATAGCCTGTCGAGGGTTGCATCTCGGCAAAGCCCTTGGTACCGTTTAGGAAAAACTTGTCCAGATAATTGAGCGCATAGGTAGATAGGCAGGAAGCGATCGCACCGGAGGGAAATCCCATCTGAAAGGTGATAGTCTCGTCCACGCCCTCTTTGAATTTAACCGGATCAGTCTTGGACTCCTGCGCCGTCACCCAAATTGGCTCTTCTCCCAGCATGTATCGGGCGCCATTGACAGAATAGATCCCGATATCCATCATGGAGCCTCCGCCCGCCAGCTCCCGGTTAAGTCGCCACTGCGTTGGATCTCCAATAATAAAACCACTCAGACCTTGGAAAAACAGGGTTTTCCCAAAATCTCCAGCACGCTGCATACGCACCACTTCCAAGGTTTTCGCCTCAAAATGCATGCGGTAACCGACAAGGAGATGAACGCCGGCCTTGGTGCAAGCATCGACCATCTCCCGTCCCTCGACGGCGTTGAGTGCCATTGGCTTTTCGCTGATGACGTGTTTTCCGGCAGCGGCCAGGCGGAGGCAGTGAGGTTTGTGAAGAGAATTGGGTGTGGTCATGTACACCACATCGATATCCGGATTGTCTTTTACTTGATCAAAATTTTCGTAGTTGTAGCAGTTTTTGGCGGGGATACCGTACTTGTTCTGCCAATCGGCTATCTTGGTCGGAGTGCCACTGACCACCCCGACGAGCTTCGCGCGCTTGCAGTCTTTCATGGCTTCTGCCACACGTGTACCGTAGCTGCCGAGTCCCATTATGGCGACACGGAGGATTTTGTCTTCATTTTGTGTTTGCATAGCTGAAAGGGTAGTTGCGTAGGGCAGGCTCAGGGCCAAAGTGGAAATCCCTGCTTTTTTGAGAAAAACTCTTCTGTTGTCCATTGAGCTGAAGGTTAACGGGTTTGATTCACTGAATATAGCCAATCAAAAATTGAATAGCCAAACACCTTCGCCTACACAACTACAATCATATCTTTCTCCTCACTGCCTGAAAGGTATTTCTGGAAGCCTGCTCCAGCAGTACCTCATAGCCTTCCAAATAGGCGGAAATCCCTTCTTGTGCGGGATGCAAAATGGTCAGGAGTTCCAAGCCCTCATTATATCGGATTTCAAATTCCGACTTTAGCTTCTCCAGCAATTGGTCTAGCTTGAAGAGCTGTGCGTCTATGACGATGGAAATACTGATAGCTGATAGCTGAAGCATGTTGACACGCAGCTTCAAGGCTTGCAATCGCTCATACACCCGATGGATATGAAGCTCTTCGATAAAAGTAAAATCCGTCACCTTGAAGCTGACTAGAATTTGCTCTTTTTTCAGAACGATGGTTGGTACTTCGTGTGGGATGGCAGCACCGTGAATCTTTGTGCCCGGCGCCTCTGGATCGAGAAAGGACTTCACAAAAAGGGGAATATCAACGTTTGCCAAGGGCTTGATGGTCTTGGGGTGGATAACCGAAGCGCCGAAATAAGTCATCTCTGCCGCTTCCCTGTATCCCAGCTCGTCAAATTTGCGAGTGTCAGAAAAGATCTTGGGATCTGCATTGAGCACTCCGGGAACGTCCTTCCAAATTGTCACGGAGCTTGCACCCAAGCTTGTCGCGAGGATTGCGGCGGTGAAGTCAGATCCCTCGCGGCCTAGCGTTGTCGGCTTCCCTTTGGGATCCGAACCTATAAACCCCTGCGTCAAAATGGGGAAATTCCCAAGAAGCGGCTTCCACTGGGAAGAGCAGGATTTCTTAGTCTCCTCCCAATCAATCTTTGCGAAGCGAAAGTCGGAATTGGTCTTTACCACCTCCCGCGCATCCTTCCAAACAACCAGCAGATCTTGTGAGCAAAGGTATTCGGCCACGATCCGGGAAGAGACAAGCTCTCCAAATCCCACGATGGAATCGTAAAATTCGTCATAGTTTTCTCTACTCAAGTCCAGCTCAAGTTTGTTTTCCAGCTGGAGAAAAAGATTCTGAACCTGCGCAAAAATGGGATGTCCGGCAGAAAAAAGCCCTTCGCAAATCTCCAGATGAAAGGCTTTTAAAGTTGAACTATTCTGTGAAAAATCTTCTTTGGCCAGTTTTCTTGATAGAATGGACTCAAGTGCGTTTGTCGTCTTTCCCATTGCGGACACCACGATAACCATGTCTTTACGCAATCGATTACGGAGAATTTCAGTTAAGTTTTTGACCGCAATGCTATCTTTGACAGAAGCACCGCCAAATTTATAGACCAAAGTTTTTGCCATAGGTATTTATTCTTAATTTTCTGGGGTATAAACCCAAATATTGCACTTTTCTCAGAATGAAAACTTCACCGTATCAACCAGACCAAACCAACCTCGCCTACTCCGTCGGGGTGACGCTAGACCGCTTTATCAAGCTCAAGCAAAGTGACTTTCCCTTTGCTTCCGGAGAGTTGTCCCAGCTGCTCCGCGACATTGCGCTTGCGGCGAAGATAGTCAATCGTGAAACCAACCGCGCTGGACTATCCAATATCGGGGGCGCCTTTGGGCAGACCAATGTCCAAGGCGAGGAACAACAAAAACTCGACGTCATCGCCAACATCCGCTTCATGCGCGCGCTCAGCAAAGGAGGCGAAGTCTGTGCCATTGTTTCCGAAGAGGAGGACGAGGTGATCGACCTGCAAAACAACTCCGGCAAGTATGTGGTCGCCATAGACCCCTTGGACGGCAGCTCCAACATTGACGTGAACATCAGCATCGGAACCATCTTTTCGATCTATCGGAGAAAGACTCCCGTGGGCAGTCCCGTCACCACCGAGGATGTCATGCAGCCCGGAAACCAGCAGGTAGCCGCAGGTTATGTCCTGTATGGCTCTTCTACCATGCTTGTCTATACCACGGGATGTGGCACCAACGGCTTTACCTATGAGGCAAGTTTGGGCGAGTTTTTCCTCTCCCACCCGAGCATCCAAGCTCCAAAAGACGGGCTGATCTATTCGATCAACGAGGGTCTCGAATACGAATGGCAAACCGGCATCAAAAACTATGTACGAGCCTGCAAGGAACGGAAATTCCAGTCTCGCTATATTGGAAGCCTGGTGGCTGACTTTCACCGAAATCTCCTCAAAGGCGGCATCTACCTTTATCCCTCAACCTTGAAAAATCCCAACGGAAAGCTCCGACTCCTTTACGAGGCAAATGCTTTGGCATTTCTCATTGAGCAAGCGGGGGGGAAAGCCAGTGATGGCGGTGGGAGAATCCTTGATATCCAGCCCGAGAGCCTTCACCAGCGAACACCGCTTTTCATTGGATCATCGGCGATGGTCGAGGAAGCTGAGCAGTTTATCAACATTCCAGAATCGCAGATCACGGGAATCAGCCATTGACCGAGATTTTATTCTGAATTTGAATCTTTCAGCTTAACTTACTTGCTGAAAAATTCATAACCCATGTCCTCAAACAAACATTATTTACCTGTTGCACTTTTGGCAGGAGCGGTCTCCCTGTGGGCTTCCTGCACGCCAAAAGAAACGGCCACCGAAGCGGTGAGTGATTCCGCAGTCCTCGAAACGGAAAGAATGAGTATCAGCGTGGATACCCTCCACAGCGACTTTGAAAGCCCATGGGGCATGACCTGGCTGTCTGACGGACGAATGCTGGTAACGGAGAGAAAAGGTGAAATCCTGATCTTCAAAGACGACAAATTTACCGGAGAAAAAGTCCAAGGCCTGCCGGCAGTACATGTGGTGAATCAAGCCGGCCTTCTCGATGTCGCTGCCCATCCGAAGCATGCGGAAAATGGCTGGATCTACATCGCTTATGCGAAGAACTTCGAGGACAGCACCGGCGCTACCACCATCATGCGCTTCAAGCTGGACGGCAATACTGCCGTGGAGCAGGAAGACCTGATCACCGCCGGACCATCCTGGAAGGGCGGACGCCATTTCGGTAGCCGGATTGTATTCGACAACGAAGGCCATCTCTACTTCTCCAACGGGGACAAAGGCGATACCCCGATGAACGCGCAGACGCTGAGCAATGCGCATGGCAAAGTCCACCGAATCAACGACGATGGAAGCATCCCAGCCGACAATCCATTCGTGGACTCTACCGATGCGGTCAAGTCCATCTGGAGCTATGGCAACAGGAATCCGCAAGGCTTGTATTTCGACAAGGCAAACAACATCCTTTGGGAAACCGAACACGGCCCAAAAGGGGGAGATGAGCTAAATATCATCGAGAAAGGCAAAAACTACGGTTGGCCGGTCATCACGTATGGCATCAATTACAACGGGACCATCTTGGCTGAATTCACTGAAAAAGCAGGAATGGAGCAGCCTATCCACTATTGGGTGCCTTCTATCGCCACCTGCGGACTCACCGTGGTGACTTCAGATAAGTATCCAAACTGGAAAGGTAACATCCTCGTCGGGGCTCTTGCCAAGCAGCATATCGCACGGGTAGTGTTGAAGGACAACAAGCTCGTCGCAGAAGAAAAACTTCTTCCCGGCATCGGACGGGTACGCCAAGTAGCGGAAAGCCCAGATGGGTATCTCTACGCGATCACAGAAGGAACCGGTCTTTTGGTTAAGATCCTACCAGCAAACTAAAAGCAGAAAGCTCTCCAAACCGGAGAGCTTTCTTTTTATCCAATAGCTTTGAGTTGAGCTTGTAATCCAGATTTTTTCAGACAAAGTCTACGTCTACGCTGAAGGGGTACTTCATAAGAAACTGAAGTGCGTCAGAAATTGGTAGATCTTCAAAAAGTACACGGTGGAGATTTTCCGTGATCGGCGCGCGGATTCCTGCTGTTTTGATGAAAGCGTCTACGATTCTTACGGTGTTGACCCCTTCAGCCACTTCATCCATCGTGGCAAGAATCTGGTCCAGCGTCTCCCCTTTCGCCAGTCGAAACCCGACTGTGAAATTTCGGGAATCCACGGAATTGCACGTCGTAACCAAATCGCCTATGCCAGCCAGTCCCATGACAGACTGGACACTTCCGCCTAGGGCCTTGCTCAGGTGAACCATTTCCACCATTCCTCTTGAGATCAGCAAGCCTTTGGCATTTTCGCCCAGTCCCAAACCGGCCAAAGCACCAGAAGCGATCGCAATGATGTTTTTTAGAACGCCACTCAACTCGACTCCGATTATGTCCGAGTTGCCGTACACCTGAAATCGCTCAGATCGGAGCAGGCGCTGGCCTTCGAGGATTACCTCGTTGTATTTGCTGGCAACTACCGTCGCGGCGGGATTGCCGAGGATCAGCTCCTTTGAGATATTCGGGCCTGCAAGACAGCCCACTCGTATGGCAACCGTTTCTTGCATAATCACCTCGCTCATGGTCAAAACCTGGCTTCTTTTCAGTTTTTGGACAGTCTCAAGGCTTTCACTCTCTCCTAGATTGAGCGCCAGTCCCTTGGTCCCATGAATGATAATGTGATAGGGATAGAGAAAAGGCGCAAAGTTCCTCACCACCTCCAAAAATCCCGTCGAGGGAATCATGAAAAACAGGATGTCACAGTGACGGCAAAGCTCGCTAGGGTCAACGGTCGCCCGGATGGCAGGATTCAACTCCCGTCCAGAGACGGTGTGTACCGTGTTGATCTCTTCCACCACTTCTTCCTTTCTTGCAAAAACAACCACCTCATTCTTCTCGGCAAGCATATTTGCGATTGCCGTCCCGAAACTTCCTACGCCGACCACGCCGACTTTTTTGGACTTAAAAGAGTTTTTCAAGGCCATATCCGTGCAGTCTGTTGTGATAAAAATAAAGTAAGCTCATGTCTTCAGTGGCGATATTCCCCTGCTTGTCTCGCACCAGCGGGTGCTTCGCATGATACATGCCGACATTGTCTATGCCATGGCTGATGATCTCGTCGATACCTCGCTTGAGGTGAGGTGCTGCGTCGATCTTGCCTTGACTTTTCAATTCGAAAATCCTGTCCAAAACCATCTGGCAAGCATCCCTAAATTCCTCATAGGGAATGGAAATTTCCTCTTCCGGCAATCGGATCAGATCAAAGATATCCAGCTTGTTGTTTTTTTGCCTGATCAATTCAAACGCGACGAAGGCCACCAGATGCGAGCTGAACACACGATTGATGATGTGAAACTCCTCCACAATGCGTTTGCCCAGCATGTTGGTGTATTCCTCCTCCCGCTGCTGGTCGATGGTGACTTTCCCCTCCGAAATGAAATAGTCCCGCGTGTCGATCCTACGGCCACGCTTGTCAAGGCTATCTCCATCCTCATCCACATAGTTGCCCAACACATCCATGGCCCTCCCGATGGACACGGAAATGTCCGATCCCTTCGTGAAGAATTTGAACAAAAACTTGGAGATCTTGTACGAAGTGGAAAATTCGTCGTTTTCCTTGTAATACCTCTCCTGGCCCGTTGTGCTCAAATGCTCTTGGATCAGTCCCGGCGCCTCCAGCACAAAGTGGTAGTTAATCGTCACCGGAACGATAAACACTTTGCCGGAGATGTCGTTGAGACCATTTTGAAAATTTGCCCGCTGCGCTTCTATGGCTGTACTCAGCAGGCCGAGTTTTAGTCTGGACTCGATCATCCCGCTCCTGGAGCGTGTACCGCCTGGAAAAAAAAGACTGTGGCAGCCAAACTGGATCGCCTCCTTGGAGTAGGTCTTCAGCGTCTCCAGATACATCAGATTCTTCTTTCTCCTATCCACCTTGTAAGCGCCCAGCGCATTCATGAAATAGGCGAAGATGGAGATATTGAAGAGGTTTAGCCCTGCGCCGTAGATAAAGGGCGGCATGCCCAACACCGAAATAATCCAGCCGATCAATACGCTGTCCAAATTGGAAAAGTGGGTAGGCACCATGACGATCGTCCCCTTGGTAGCCAAGTCGCGGATCTGGTCGGTCTGTCCCGTGATCTGGATTTTGTCCTGTAGCGTGTATTGCGTACTGAAGATGGACTTAATGCCTTTCACCCTAGCCGCATTGAGCAGGCGGGCAAAACCATAGGTCACGATACTTCTGGTAAACTTGTAGTGGGAAGCTTTGAAATTGGAGGCGATCTCCTCTGCGTAGCGCGAAGTAATTCGGTGAAGCAGTCCCTGATAGGCAAGGAAGCGTCGCTCTCTATCCAGCGTCGTGTCGTTATTGGTCTGGAGCAGGGAATTTTTGACCTCATTCCAAAACTCATTTTCGTCATCCGGATCTACGGCCCAAGGATTTTGCTTGACGCGGAGCTTTTCGCGGTAGAGCGTGGTTTCAAGTTCCTCTTTTAAAATATCCGGATTCTTCCCCGTCAATCCCAAAATCCTGGCCTCCGCCAGCTCGGCCACCTTCTTCACAAACTCTTTGCGCTCCCTAGCCAACTTCACCACCGGCCATTCGTTTTTGCTGGGGATGATCGGATCGTAGCGGTGCTTGATGTATTTCTCTTCCAAGGTGGAATGCTGGTTTTAGAAAGGCCTCAAAGATAGAAAAAATGCCATTTCCAATAGAAAACATTGGAAAGGCGACGCTGTCAAGACTTTGAGCGGACAAAAAACGCGACCACCGCCGAGGTCACCAGGCCCATCACCGCAGCAAAAACCGTGGATTGGACGATGTAGCTTTTCAGGTTAAAATATTCCTCTGCGGCCTGCTGGTCCATCTGCCCGCTTGATACAGCGTACGATATGACGTTATTGAAATAATCCGGGGTGATGAAAGTACTCGTTATATACTGGCTCAATGGGGTTAAGATCACCACGACCAAGGTGACAATCAGGCCGGCGACAAAACCCTGCTTGAAGCTCATTCGTCCTCCATAAAAGTTCTTCTTCTTGTCCAAAAGCGCAAAAACGTATAAGGCGATGGCAATTGGAGCAAAGAGCAGGGTATAAGTTGCATGCTGGTCGATATGGACATCATGCCAGCCCATCGCCTTTTCGAAGATCATCCAGATCAGCCCGGCCAGGATAAACAGGACGCCCCATTTTATTTCAATTCGGATGTTTTTCATTGCGTTTGGATCGTTTATGGGTTTGATGAATTTCCAGTTCATACAAAATACACAAAAAGTACCAAAACGATCCTCCGATTGACGCGTTTGATTGGGCGTCTATCATAGAATCACTTGCCCGTGAGCTAAAGGGTATTATTTTTACGCCAGCATTGCCGGATGAAACCAGACCTCAAACAAATACAAGTCCCCATTGAAGCCGAAATGGCTCAATTCGAACATAAGTTCAGGGACTTTATGAAAAGCAAGGTCAAGCTCCTCGACCACATCACCAACTACATCGTCAAGCGCAAAGGCAAACAGATGCGTCCGATGTTCGTTTTTTTGACGGCCGGGATCTTTGGAGAAATCAACGAGTCCACCCATCGTGGTGCTGCACTGATCGAGCTCTTGCACACCGCCAGTTTGGTGCATGACGATGTCGTCGACGATGCCAACTACCGGAGGGGCTTTTTCTCGGTAAATGCCCTTTGGAAAAACAAAATCGCGGTATTGGTGGGAGACTATTTGCTTTCCCGCGGATTACTACTGAGCGTAGAATACGGAGATTACCATCTGCTTCGCATCGTGTCAAATGCCGTTAGGGAAATGTCCGAGGGAGAGCTGCTCCAAAGCTACAAGGCCCGCAAGCTGGATGTGGACGAGGAAGTTTACTACGAAATCATCCGCCAAAAGACTGCGAGCCTCATCGCCAGCTGCTGCGCCGTCGGCGCCTCCAGCGTTCAAAATGACGAAGCGGTGATTGAAAAAATGCGGCTTTTCGGAGAAAAAGTCGGCTTGGCCTTCCAGATCAAGGATGACCTCTTCGATTATGGCGACGAGGAGATCGGCAAGCCGGTCGGCATCGACATCAAGGAGAAAAAAATGACCCTCCCGCTGATCTACGCCCTGCGCAATGCGGACTGGCTGACCAAGAAAAAAATCATCTACCTTATCCGCAACCGATCCGAGGACAAAAAAGCCGTCAACGAAGTGATTGCTTTTGTAAAAAAGAGCGGAGGCCTGGAGTATGCCAAGGAAAAAATGGACGGCTTTTACTTGGAAGCGCTGGGTATTTTGGAGGAGTTTCCAGAGTCCATCTACAGAAACTCGCTCAAGGATCTGGTCAGCTATACCATAGAAAGAAAAAAATAAGCCTGCCCAAAACTCTGGACAGGCTCTTTATATTCTCCGCTACCTGATCTTAGTGATTGTTCCACAGTAGCATTCCGTGGTCTTCGGTCGACCGTCGGCAACTACTTTTTCATCGCATCCACGGTCTGAATGGTCCCGTCGGGCTTGTGCGTTAATTCCGCCATTTTGATATTTCGCAAGGGTGTATCTCCCGATAACTGAGTGTCGTGGTAAAACAGATACCATTTTCCCTCAAACTGGACAATAGAATGATGATTAGTCCAACCTTCTACCGGGTTCAATACATTGCCTCGGTAGGTAAAAGGGCCGTATGGATTGTCGCCAGTGGCATAGGCAATGTAGTGGGTGTCCCCCGTTGAATAGGACAAATAGTAGGTACTTCCAAGTTTGTGCATCCAAGCGGCTTCAAAAAAGCGGCGGTTATTGTCACCTGCTTTGATGGGATTGCCCCCTTCATCCAAAATTTGGATTTCTTTCGGCTTTTCAGAAAGAGATTTCATATCCCCACCCAGCTTCGCCATGTAGGGAGTCAAAGCCGGCTCTTCGGGTTCTGGGAGCCCAGTTAACTGACCGTCTCGCCCTGAGACGAGTTTTTGATCTTCATACCACTGCAACTGTCCGCCCCAGATACCACCCCAAATCAGGAAATAGTCGGAGCCTTCCTGAAAGACTGCCGGATCCATGCTGAATGTACCCGGAATCGGCTCAGGCTCGGCAGTAAATGGACCACTTGGTTTGTCCGAAGTTGCGACGCCAATTTTGAAGATGCCTTCCATGTCCTTGGCAGGAAAATACAGATAATATTTTCCATCTTTCTCAGCAGCATCTGGTGCCCATAGCTGTCGACTGGCCCATGGAATATCTTCCAATTTCAACACGACTCCGTGATCTGTCACAGGTGATCCGGGCTTCTCAATGGAGTAGACATGATAATCCCTCATGTCAAAATGGGAGCCCATATCGTCCTGTGGGACATCCGTCTTGATATCGTGGGAGGGATAGATGTATATTTTGCCCTCGAAAACGTGCGCGGAGGGATCGGCAGTAAAGAGATCGGTCACAAGTGGCTGATGGTTGTACTTGGCCGCAATGCTATCTTCTGTGGGTTTCTCAGCCATTTCCTCCTGCTTTGGAGCAGAGCAGGCTAAGGCTCCGGTGATCAACAGTCCATAAGACAAGCACCATTTGATTGGGTTTTTCATAGAATAATAGGTAGAGTTAGATTAGGTTTAAGAATCAAATTAAGAAATAAATAGACAGATCTATTCCAAACTGACAATTATCACCTGATTTTGAAGAGATGACCCAATCCAATAAACTATGGTTAAATACATCCCCGTTCTTCTTCTTTTCTCGCTGATAAATTTCCAGAGCTTCGCGCAGAACTACGCCATCCCTGAAGAAACAAAGCGAATTGTCTTTCTAGGAAACAGCATCACTTACAACGGTAAATTTGTTTCCTACCTCGACGCATATTTTACCCTCGCCTATCCAGATCGGAATCTGGAAATCATCAACCTTGGCCTACCGAGTGAGACAGTTTCCGGTCTTTCCGAGCCCAATCACGCCGAAGGCAAGTTTCCCCGGCCGGATCTAAGAGAGCGATTGCAGCGGGTTTTGACACAGCTAAAACCCGATCTCGTGATCGCCAACTACGGTATGAATGATGGTATCTACCTCCCGCTGGATGATGATCGATTTGAAAAATTCAAGGATGGGATGGAATGGATGCATCAGACAGTCGAGAATTCGGGAGCGAAAATCATTCATGTGACACCTCCAATCTATGATCCCCGCAAAGGCGCCGCTTATGCCAATGTCTTGGATGTCTACTCTGACTGGCTGATCAGCCTGCGCTACACAAAGCAATGGCAAGTGATCGATCTGCATTGGCCGATGAGGAAAGCACTTGAAGATAATCGCTTCAAAAACCCTGATTTTGTTTTTGCGAAAGACGGAGTCCATCCCAACGAAGCTGGACATTTTCTGATGGCGAAGGAGATTCTTATGGGATTGGGAGAAACGGAGATGACAGTTGCAAACTCTATCGAGGAACTATTGACGGATTTTCCAGAGGGGATGAATGTCCTTCAACTCATCCAAAAGCGGCAAGAAATCCTGAGAAATGCCTGGCTAACTCAAACGGGACATCAACGGCCTGGATTGGCTGAGGGGATGCCTATAGAGGAAGCGAAAAATCAAATATCCAGCATAAACCAAGAAATCAATTCGGTCCTCAGACAACATTGAATGAACGCTAGAATCCTTCAGAACCCAAAGAAATCTAATCGCAGGGTATCAAAATCCTTCCCTATACGTATATTTATCACAGCTCACACGTGTCATGAAAACTAAGTTGACTCTAACCATTGAAAAGTCTCTGATCGAGAAGGCAAAGAAATTTGCAAATGAATCAGGAAGAAGCCTTTCTGATCTGGTGGAAAATTACCTTGAAAAAGAAGTCAAAGAGTCCGAAAATAAGCAGTTGGAGATTCCTGAAGAATTCCAAGGCCTTTTTGGCACAGTAAACTTGCCTGTAGATTTAAACGAAAAGGAGACAATCAGACAAATCTTGGCGGAAAAACAGAAATCATGAAACCCTATTTTTTGGACACCAACATCTTGTTGGACTTTTTGGGCAACCGATTCCCGTATGGGCAATTCGCATTAAAAATTTTTGAAAAAGGATTAACCAGGGAATGGCAACTGTGGACCTCCGTTAATTCTATTCTGACCACTTACTACATCCTTTCCAAGGAGATCGGAGAGAATCAAAGCAGGCAAAAAATCGGAGGAATCTTGAACTTTCTTTCCCTGGTTTCGGTGGAAAAATCTGACATCGAAGCTGCAATACGCTCCGACTTTAAGGATTTGGAGGATGGTGTTCAGCACTTCTGCGCTTTAAAAATTCCAAATATCACCGGAATCATCACCCGAAACTCAAAGGACTTCTCTTCTAGCCAGATCGCGGTTTTCGAGCCTAAGGAACTGGTTTAGAAAGACCAACTACATAGTAAGACTTTTAGTGTTTTGAATAGCATCAAATTACACCATCAGTCGACTATACCAATCCCTCCAAATACCCCTTAAACTCCCCAAAGCTTTTCCCCATCGGGATCACTTTCTTCTCGCCTTCCAAGAAAGCAGCCAATCGCTCAGGCAACACCAATTCTTCCTTCAAAGCTTCCTCCACCACATCCCGGAACTTGCCCGGATGGGCAGTCTCCAAAAACACGCCTACATAGCCCGGATTCTCCGACATGAAATCCTTTAATCCCAAATAGCCCACTGCGCCATGCGGGTCCAAGGTGTAGCCTTTCGGCTTTACGGCTTGGATGGCTTGGATCGTTTCCTCATCGGAATAAAAATAGCCTCCCACTTTTTCCCGGAACAGGCTCTCGTCATTGTGGTAAAGCGAAAGAAGTCTAGGAAAATTGCTGGGATTACCCACATCCATGCTGTTGGACAACGTCTGGATGGAAGGCTTCGCGGCAAAAGCATCACCTCTCAAATAATCCGGCACCACCTTGTTGACATTGGTAGCCGCTACGAAGTGGTCGATCGGCAGCCCCATTCTTTGCGCTAAAATCCCGGCGCCGATGTTGCCAAAATTCCCGCTTGGAACGGCAAAAACGATCTTCTTTCCCATTTCTGGAAGTCTAGAATACGCATAGAAGTAATACAGGCACTGGGGAATCCAGCGCGCGATATTGATGGAATTGGCCGAAGTCAGCAATAGTTTTTCATTCAGTTCGGCATCGAGAAAAGCCTGCTTCACCAGCGCCTGACAGTCGTCAAAAACCCCATCTACTTCCAGGGTCGTGATGTTTTGGCCGAGGGTTGTGAATTGTTTTTCCTGCAGCAGGCTGACTTTTCCCTTTGGAAAAAGGATGATCACTTCTACCCCATCGACTCCCAGAAAACCATTGGCTACGGCACTTCCCGTGTCACCGGAAGTCGCTACCAAGACCCGGACGGTTTTATCATTTTCCCCGTGAAGCATGCTCATCAGCTTGGAGCAGAACCTTGCCCCAAAATCCTTGAAAGCCAAAGTCGGCCCATGAAAGAGTTCCAAGCTGTAAACATCATCCTCCACCTTCACGATCGGAGCATCGAATGTCAGCGTATGATCCACCAGCTCCTTGATCTGGTTTTCTTTCATATCCTCCGAAAAAAGGGCACCAATCACGGCATAGCCAATTTCACGGAAGCTCATTTTAGAAAGACTTTTAATCAGTTCCTTTGGCAAGACCGGAATCCGCTCCGGCATATAGAGCCCATTGTCAGGGGCAAGGCCCTTAATGACGGCTTGGGAAAGAGAAACTTTGTGGCTGGGATTATTGGTACTGAAGTACAGCATAGGGTATTTTCAAGCTAAGGACATTGGCCGTCGCCAGTAGACAGTCGACCGTTGACCAGATTTACTTTTCTTCTATCACGTAAGCTCCTCGGATGTTGACCGCGGAATGGTAAGCATCCACTCCCAAGCCGATGGACTCATATACTTGCTCTGCAGCGCGGATGATTGCAGGGGATGTTTCGGATCCTTTGGAAAGTGCGAACATCGTTGGCCCGGATCCCGAAATCCCCATTCCTAAGGCACCGGCACCTTTTACAGCTTCTTTGGTTTCGTAGAAACCCGGAATCAGCGTCGCGCGATAAGGCTCCGCGATCACGTCCCGCAGGGATCTGCCGATCAGCTCAAAGTCTTCTTGGAAAAGCCCCGCAATAAGACCCGCGACATTTCCTGATTGAATCGTCGAATGCTTCAGCGAGACATTGTCTCTCAAAACCGAGCGGGAATCAGAGGTCTTCAGTTCAAAATGCGGGTGCAAGAGCGTGCAGTGCAATCCTTCTGGTACGTGCAATTTGATCACATCCAAGGGATGGTAGTCTCGGATCAGGACGAAGCCGCCCAGCAAACTGGGAGCAACATTGTCCGCATGGCCTGCGCCGCAGGCGACTTTTTCGGCAGCCATCGCAAATGGTAGCAGGCCCTTCTTTTCGAACGGTTCGCCAAGCAGTCGGTTGGCGGCGACTAGCGCAGCAACCGCACTTGCCGCACTGGAACCCATGCCTGAACCTAGCGGAAGGCCTTTACGCAGGTATATTTCCATACCCACCTGTCGATCCATCTCGTCAAGCATAGCCTGGATGGCAACCGCACAGGTGTTTTTCTCCACTTCGTAGGGAAGCCTTCCCTGATCCCCTTCGATAGAAACGACTACCAGTCCAGTCTCGTCTTTTAGCCGAACCTCCACCTCGTCTCCCATCGCGTCTATTGCAAAGCCGAGAATATCGAACCCGCAAGACACATTGGCGACGGTAGCTGGCGCAAATGCCCTGACCGCCTTCATTACTCTCTGGTGTAATTACCGATTCGGATGACATCAGCAAATACTCCGGCTGCTGTCACGTCCGCTCCCGCTCCGGGACCCCGGATGATCATCGGACGATCGTGGTAGCGGTCTGTAGTCAGGAGGATCATGTTGTCGGATCCCTTCAAACTGGAGAAGGGATGTGATTCAGGAAGTGACTTCAAACCTACTTTTGCTTTGCCATCTTCCAACGTCGCCATAAAGCGGAGCCTTTCGCCATTTTCGCCTGCCTTACGGAGAAGCTTGGCAAAGTCTCCATCGTGGCCGCTCAGTTTTTCAAAAAACTCCGGCACGGTAGCTGCGTGCTGACAATCTGCAGGCACCATACTTTGGATGGTGATGTCGTCAAACTCCAGCACCTGCTCGGCCTCTCTGCCCAGGATGAGGATCTTTCTGGCCACATCCATACCGGACAGATCATCCCTTGGGTCAGGCTCGGTATAGCCTTTATCTTTGGCGATTTTCACCACTTCGGAGAAAGGCGCACCATTTTCCAGCTCGGAAAAGATAAAATTCATAGAACCGCTCAGCACTGCCTCTATTCGGATGACTTTGTCTCCTGAGAGCATTAAGTCCTGGAGCGTATTGATCACCGGGAGGCCGGCGGCCACGTTGGTTTCGTATAGGAACTTGACGCCACGGCGTTTGGCAATACGCTTAAGCGCACGATATTGGTCCATGGAACCGGAATTGGCTCGCTTGTTTGGAGTCACGATGGCTACCTTGGCTTCCAGCACGCGGGAGTACGCATCAGCGACATCTTGGCTAGCAGTACAGTCCACAAATACCGAGTTGGAGAAGTTCATTTCCTCCATTTTTTGGATGAACTTTTCCAAATCCATGGGCTCGTCTTTGTCACTCAGCTGGTAAGCGGGCTTCAGCTCAAATCCGTCTTCATGGAAAGCCATGAAGCGACTGTTTGCCAAGCCATGGATCTGGACATCGAGTTCGTTGTCCTTGAGCAGCTTATTTTGCTGGGAAGCGATCATCTTCATCAGCGCCTGCCCGATCAGGCCGGTACCTACCAAGAATACGTGTAGCACTTTGTTTTCCGAAAGGAAAAATGCCTCATGGAGTGCGTTGAGGGCTTTTTGCAAGTCGGGCTGGGGGATTACGGCAGAGATGTTCAATTCAGAACTTCCCTGCGCTATAGCCGCCACGTTGACGTTGTTTCGGCCCAAGGCGCGGAACATTCGGCCGGAGGCGCCAGGGTTTTGTTTCATATTTTCACCTACCACCGCGATGGTAGCGAGCCCATGAAGCAGGGACACTTCGTCCATTTCGCCCGATTTGATCTCATAGAAAAACTCCTTTTCGATCGATTCCTTGGCCAAGAATGCTTCATGGGTCTTGATGGCAAGGCAGATACTATGCTCCGACGAAGCCTGTGAAATCAAAACGATATTGACTTTAGCTTCGGCAAGCGCCCTGAAAACACGGCTCACAGTAGCTCCGCCTTCGATCAAGCCCGCTCCCTGTACGGTCACAATGGAGATATTGGACATGGAGCTGATCCCTTTGATCAAGGCACCATGGCTCACTTCCCCGTTGATCAGCGTGCCTGGGTTTTCGGGTTCAAAAGTATTCTTGATGTAGATCGGAATGTTCTTTTTCATTGCCGGCTGCATGGTAGCCGGGAAAATCACCTTGGCACCGAAGTGCGACAGTTCCATCGCTTCATTGTAGCTCAGCTGAGGAATGGTGAAAGCGGTATAAACCATCTTCGGATCGGAAGTCAGCACGCCCGATACGTCAGTCCAGATCTCCAGATCCTGTGCTTCCAAAGCGCCAGCGAAAATCGCAGCGGTATAGTCGGAGCCCGATCTTCCCAGCGTGGTGGTTTCCCCTTTCGCAGTGGAGGCAATGAAACCGGTGATGACCTTTACGCCGTCATTTTTCAGAAAATAATCCTTGATCAGGGCATTGGTCACCTCATAGTCGACACGGGCCTGACCAAAGCGGTCGTTGGTGCGGATCACATCCCTTGCATCGACAAACTGCGTCTTGATGCCCTTGCCTGCCATAGCCTCGGCCAAGATGAATGCGGAAAGCCGCTCACCAAAGCTGGCAACATAATCCAGCGTTCGGCTTGAGTTTTCCTTGATCAGAAAAATACCGTGAAACAGGTCTTCGAGCTCCTTAAACCGCACCTTGACATAGGTCATCACGGTGGATTGGTTTTGCACCGCAATCAGCTGTCGCACGATATCAAGATGCTTCTCTTCCAAAGTCTGGAGCAAATCCCGATAGGCCTGGTCTCCCTCTCTAGCCAATCGCGCGATGGTCAGGAGGCTTTCGGTGACTCCCCCAAATGCGGAAAATACGATGGCGATTTCGTGTTGCTTGAGCTTATCCTGAAGGATCGCAAAAACCTTTCGGATGTTTTCGGGGTTCGCTACGGATGAACCTCCAAACTTGATGATTTTCATAAAACAGGGAATGTATTATTTGGAACTTGAAACGGGCCATTTACTGGCCTCAGGGGCGGGTACTCATGATCATAACGGGTCACCCCGTAATCATGGTGGTCATACCGGTGGTCGTGGTACAAAAAAAAGCAGCTGCCTTCCCCGCTGGGGAAAGTCGGATTTCGTATAAAAATGAATCGGCTGCAAGTACCATGGGCGGATAGTTGACTTGGCAAGGTTACATCGAAAAAACGGTTTGACCAAACAAAACCATAGACTTTGTCGATTTTCATGAAATTAATTCAGTGTCCCAAGCCAAAATTTAAGCTTTTGTCAATGAAAATGTAGATGAGATGTGATTTTGGCAAAACTATCCAATACCCACTTTTCCCTCAAATAGCTATCTTGAGAATACCCAAATCCAGAAGATATGAAAACTCTGCAATGCATCACCCTGAGCCTCTTGCTCCTGCTGATCAATGCCTGCGCGGGCACCAACAATCTCAATCCTCTCGGCGCTTTGACCGGAAAAGGCTGGGAACTTTCCTCCTTGTCAGGACAGGCCCCCGACCTTTCCAAATACCCCGCAGGAATCCCGACCCTAAACTTCCTTGAGGAAGGCCGCCTAGCCGGATTTGCTGGCTGCAACAACTTTTCGGGAGAGTTTGCACTCGAAGGCGGGCCTGGAGCGATCAGACTGGACCCAGGAGCCATGACCAGAAAAGCCTGTCCTGGTTCAGGAGAAGAAGAATTTATTGCGGCCTTCGAAAAAGCCAAGAACTTCAAAGTCGAAAAAGAAAAGCTCACTCTATTGGACGGCTCTGCCGAACTGATGAGCTTTGTTCCGACTAAAGATTAGTCCCAAATCAAACCAGCTCCTCGATCAGATGCATCTTACCGCGGAAATTCACCTGGTCGTTCTTCTTTTTGCCGATGAGCAGCTCGCCCAACGGAGAATTTCTGCTCATGAGAAATACCTTGGAATTGTCCACCTTGACCAAGCCAATGCTCACTGCAATCAAAAACCAGTCTGCTCCCAGTTTGACCAAAGCACCTTCCTGCACGCTGGCCGGAGTGTCCTTGATCGTATTCAAGCGATAAAGTTCATCCAAGTCCGCCTTGCCCTGTTTGATCTGACCCTCGATCGTATTGAGGTCTTGGGTCATCGTCTCTCGGCCGGTCTCATACTTGTCTCCGGCACTGTTCTTCTCCTCCTCAAGGATGCTTTCGATAATATTTTTACGCTCGGTAGAAAGGAGAGCCTCCTTTTCCTTCAGTTGGCTGATCGCAGTCTGATAGACTTTCGCTTTGAATTCATTCATAAAACTTACTCTTCACAAGGTTCTTTTCTTCTCGTATCGATGATGTAGACGATTTTCCAGCCCTCGGCCATTTTTACCAACTGAAAGGAATTTACCCCGCAGTGGCTAAAATTCCCGTTGAGATAAAAGCGGTAGGGAGTCCACACCGACGCCAATGCGCCGTCTACCTTGATTTGGTATTCTAGGATACGTTCGTCAAGCTGGGTCTCGGCAGGCGTTGAGCCTATTCGTTTGGCAAAATCACCAACCGAACTGCTGGCAACGGTCGTGCCTTCCGGCTTTGCAGCAATGGTCTGCATAATGGCCTCCGGGGAGAAGGCCGCGGCTACTTGCTCGGCATTTTTGGCACGCATTCCGTCGAAAAGACTTTCGATCACCGCTTCAACCTTCTCCTCGTCAGTTTGGGAAAATGCGGCAATCGAAAACGAAAAAACGAGCAGGTGCAATAAGAAGATTGTTTTTTTCATAGGTCAGACGCCTCCATATAGTTTAAAAGTCACGTTTCTCAGCGAAGGGGTATTTACCGCAAAATGCATCGCGTCGGCAATTTCGACTGGATTTACCCATTTGCCGAAATCGGCATCGGGCATGCTCTTCCTGTTGGCTTCGGTATCAATAATGCTCGGCACAAAAACGTGGGTGCGAATATCGGTGCCTTTGCACTCTTCGGCAAGGATTTCCGAAAGGGAAATCACCAGACTTTTGCTCAAAGCATAGGCCACAGCCCCTTTGGCATCCGCCAATTGGAGCGCTGGGCGTGCACCGACAAAAAGGAAGGTTCCCCTTTGCTGCTTTTTCAACAAAGGAAGAAATCCACTCGCTATCTGAAAAGCGCTGAAAAAATTCAATTGAATCATCCTGGAAAGAACTGCTTGGGTAGTCTCCTCTAGGCTTCCCACTGCAAAGCCGCCGACCAACATGGCGATAGCATCAAGCTCTCCATATTGGATTTGGTATTCCTTGACAAAATCTGTCACGGCAGCTTCGTCAGTGACGTCGACTTCGTAATTGTCATCCGCTTCTTCCACCGCCTCGTCGGAGTCAGGGCGGATCAGCGCGATCACGTGATATCCTTCCCGCTTAAACTTCTCAACAACTGCCCTTCCGAGGGCCCCAGCTGCGCCTGTCACGATAATATTTCTGCTCATCTGTCCGTCTATTCAGTCCTATATTTGCTAAAATTAGCCTTTATTTTTCGATTGAACATGAATCACCTAAAAAGCAGCATACGCACTAAGGAAAACGCGAGAAGAAGAAACTTTGCCATAAAACTCATCATTCTGGTCATATTGGAAGTTTTGTATGCTGGCGATACGTTCTTGAGACCCATCCTCGAAAAATACAGCATGCTGGGCCACATGATCCGCGCGGTGATCTTTTTGCTCAGTGCCAACCTTATCATCTCTCTCGGAAGAATCATCACACTAAGGATCTATCTCCAGCAGCGGGAGGACTCCAAGGTCCAGCCCAATTTTATGATCGGCATCGATAGGATCGCTACATTGCTCAACGTCATCGCTGTGCTGATATCCATGATGCTGGCCTTCGGTATTCGACCGCTGGAGTTTCTGACGAGTATCACCATCGTCGCCGCGGCGATTGCCTTGCTGACGAAAGAGTACATCACCAACATCGTCAATGGCCTGATCATGATGTTTTCGGACCAGCTTGAGATCGGTGACAAAATCCAGATAGGCAAGCACACCGGCTTTATTCGTGACATTACCCTGATCAATTTGGTCCTCAAAAACGATTCGGGAGAACTCATCCTGATCCCCAACTCCATGGCCCTGACCTCTGATGTAGTCAACTTTTCCAAAAACAATACGCACCAGGTGATCTTCGACGTGGAGATATCCGTGGTCAGCGAAGTTCATCTAGCCAAGCTGGAGGAAAGCCTAGAATCCAAACTGGAGAAATATAAAGACACTGTCTTCCCAGAGGGAGCTCAGCTCAATGTCATCGAGCGTAAAGCCGACACCATTCTGGTACGGTATCAATTCCCGATCAAAACGGGAGAGAAATCAACAGAAATCACCGTCAAAAAAGAAATCAACCAAGCCCTGATTGACTGGAGCCATGAGCAGCGAAAAGCCTAACTACTTTGACCTGGTCTACCAGGTCGTGCGCGAAATCCCAAAGGGAAGAGTCACCAGCTACGGTACAATAGCACACTATTTGGGACTGAAGAGCGGTGCCCGGATGGTCGGCTACGCGATGAACGCCGCCCATACCCTATCGGACGTACCCGCACATCGAGTAGTCAATCGGCACGGACTGCTTACGGGAAAGGCCCACTTTGTACCGCCCACGCGGATGCAGGCACTCTTGGAATCGGAAGGTGTGGTCGTGGAGAACGACAAGATCCGGGATTTTGACAAGCTCTTTTGGGACCCGGAGAAAGAGCTGGGGATTTAGTCTTTCCGACGGGCTAAATAGAGGCCCAAGAACATAAAGGCTCCATTCAAGATCAACGCTTCGAAGCCGAATTTGTAGCCCCAAAACAGCTTTTCCGAATTGGATGCGATTGCAAACGTCAACAGGGGACTCAGTACCGCCATATACGGCACTACACGGTCTTTGACCTTCCATTTTGTAAAAAGGCCAAAGGAATACAGTCCCAATAACGGTCCATAGGTATATCCGGCGATAATGAATACCGAGTTGATCACGCTTTGGTCATTGAGCCAATAAAAGGCCAAGATCAGAAGGTAAAATAAGCCAGTGAAGACGATATGGACTTTTTTACGCACGGCGACGCGCTTTTCCGCCGGGTATTTCCTTTCGATTTGGAGGAAATCGATGCAAAAAGAAGTGGTCAGTGCGGTCAGCGTGGAATCGGCGCTGGAGTAGGCTGCGGCGGTAATTCCCAGTACAAAGACGATGCCCGCGAAAGCGGAAAAATGCTCCGTTGCCAGCATGGGGAAGAGCTGGTCCGACTTTGCCGGAAGGGAGATTCCCTTGCTTTCTGCATAGAGATAGAGCATGACGCCGAGGGAAAGAAAAAGCAGGTTCACAATCACGAGGATAGTGGTGAACCAAAACATGTTTTTCTGCGCTTCCCCAAGACTTTTACAGGTCAGGTTTTTCTGCATCATGTCTTGGTCCAATCCCGTCATGACGATAGTGATAAACGCGCCTGATACAAACTGCTTGAAGAAGTTGGTGCCTGCCTTCCAGTCCCAGTTGAAGATCTGGGAACGGCTATCATCAGCTATGGATGAAACATAGTCGCCTAGGCTTTGTAGCCCAAGTTCGCCGCCAATGGAAACCATGGTAATCACCACCGCCAAGAGCATGAATGCCGTCTGCAAGGTATCTGTCCATACAACAGTCTTGATCCCTCCCCTGAACGTATAGAGCCAAATCAAGCCGACAGTAATCAATACCGACACCCAAAAAGGAATCCCTAATGCGTCAAAAAGAATCAGCTGAAGCACACTAGCTACGAGGTAAAGCCGGAGAGATGAGCCCAAGGCCCTCGAAAGCAAAAAGAAAAATGAACCGGTCTTGTACGACCAAAAGCCAAAACGGTCTTCTAAATAAGAGTAGATCGAGATCAGGTTGAGTCGATAGTACAGCGGCAACAATACTTTCGCAATCGTGAAATAGCCTACTGTATAGCCGAGGACGACTTGAAAATAGTAGAAATTCGAATTGCCCACCTCCCCTGGCACGGAAATGAAGGTCACGCCGGAAAGCGACGCGCCGATCATCCCAAAAGCTACCAAAAACCAAGGCGATTGCCGGTCTCCGGTGAAAAAGGTGTCGGCGGTCACCTGCCGAGAGGTAAACCAAGAGATCAAAAAAAGCAAAAGAAAATAGGCCGAAATGACCGACAAAACTACTTGGGGATCCATAAAGAGGGGCTGAATGGGTCGCTAAGTTGTCTATTATTCTTAATTTTGCAAAATGAACCAACTAAGCGTATCCCTGCCCTACATCGAGGAATCGGAAATCCTGCTGGAGGATTTGCTGGATCAGGAAGCACTTGATCTGGTGGTCTTTAACGACGACTTCAACACATTTGAGCATGTCACAGCCGTACTGATGAAAGTCTGCAAGCATAGCCACGAGCAAGCCGAGCAGTGCACGCTGATCATCCACTACAAAGGCAAATGTGCGGTAAAGAAAGGCTCAAAGGAGGAATTGAAGCCTATGTGCGAGGCCATCCTTGAAGCCGGCATCCAGGCTGCAATACTTTAATCCCGATTCCCTTGAATTTCCCATCCAAACTAATCGAGGATGCAGTCACCGAAATTTCCCGACTCCCGGGTATCGGAAAGAAAACTGCCCTAAGACTTGCCCTGCATCTCCTAAAACAAAACGAAGCAGTCACGGAGGCCCTGTCCCTCGCGCTCACCCGAATGAGGGAGGAGATTCGCTATTGCAAAATCTGTCACAATATCTCTGACCAAGACGAATGCAGCATCTGTAAAAGCCACCGAAGGGATAAGGCGACTATCTGCGTGGTAGAGGATATTAGGGATGTGCTCGCCATCGAGAACACCAACCAATATCAGGGGCTGTATCATGTCCTGGGTGGAGTCATATCTCCTATCCAAGGCATAGGTCCCGAGGAACTTAATTTTGCAACCCTCATGGACCGAATCTCCGGCGGTGGAGTATCCGAAGTCATTCTGGCGCTCTCGGCCACGATGGAGGGAGACACCACCGCATTCTATTTGAGCAAAAGACTTAAGGAGAGTGGCGTGAAAGTAAGTTCGATTGCACGGGGTATTCCCGTCGGGGGCGAACTCGAGTTCACCGATGAGGTCACGCTAGGCAGAAGCATTCTGACCAGAATAAATTATTCCCAAGAGTAAAGTTTTGTTTGCGGGAAACTATTCCCGTTCTATATTTGCACTCCGTTTGGGGGATTAGCTCAGTTGGCTAGAGCGCTACACTGGCAGTGTAGAGGTCATCGGTTCGAATCCGTTATCCTCCACGTTTAAAGGCAGTTTTCGGACTGCCTTTTGTCTTTTTGAACACTTTTTTTTACCGTCGCAGATGTATTTTGTCTATATCCTTTTCTCGACAAAGACCCGGAAATATTATGTCGGATCCGCCGAAAACCTTGAATCACGCCTGAGGCACCATAATTCAGGACTTACTCCCTACACCAAATCCGGTGCGCCGGAATGGTCTGTCAGATACTCCGAAACGGTGGAAAACCGTTCTTTGGCCCTCAAAAGGGAACTGGAGATCAAACGCAAAAAAAGCCGCAGATACATCGAGTGGCTCATTGCCTCATCGGGATCGACGGGCTAGAGCGTCCCGCTAGCCAGCGGGGAGGTCATCGGTTCGAATCCGTTATCCTCCACGTTTAAAGGCAGTTTTCGGACTGCCTTTTGTCTTTTTGAACACTTTTTTTTACCGTCGCAGATGTATTTTGTCTATATCCTTTTCTCGACAAAGACCCGGAAATATTATGTCGGATCCGCCGAAAACCTTGAATCACGCCTGAGGCACCATAATTCAGGACTTACTCCCTACACCAAATCCGGTGCGCCGGAATGGTCTGTCAGATACTCCGAAACGGTGGAAAACCGTTCTTTGGCCCTCAAAAGGGAACTGGAGATCAAACGCAAAAAAAGCCGCAGATACATCGAGTGGCTCATTGCCTCATCGGGATCGACGGGCTAGAGCGTCCCGCTAGCCAGCGGGGAGGTCATCGGTTCGAATCCGTTATCCTCCACGTTTAAAGGCTGTTTTCGGACTGCCTTTTGTATTTTTACTCACTTTTTAACTCCCTGCCATATATTTTGTCTCAGCGCACTCTTATTTGTAGCAGGCGATGATACAAAAACGTCTTTTAGCTATATCTCAGTTTCATTTTCCAACGCGATGACTCGACTGTTGATTGTATTCCTCCTTCTATGTTGCTCGATCCTTTCGTCCTGCAATGAGGATTGCCGCGGATTTAAAATTGGCAGCGAGTTTGAAATTGCTGTGAACGAAGCACTCGAAAACTGCCCCGAAAACATCTCAATAACCATTTCCGAAATTCAGGATTCCCGCTGTCCCAGTGATGGGAATTGCATTTGGGCGGGAATGATCATGGTAGATGGAGAGCTCCGGGTAGACGGCACTGTCTATGATCTACAGCTCAGCAATATCCCACAAGCCTCAGGCTTTCAGGAGGAATTTTCTACGTCTGAATACACCATCAAGCTCATCGATCCAATCCCATTCCCGAATTTTAGCAATTTGGGCAAAGCCGCAGACAAGCGGGTGATTTTGATCGTTTCGAAAAGATCTACCTGAGAATGTTTATTTTTAGCATGATCTATCTTTCGTCATGCGTAGCCGTCTTTGCCTATTCCTCCTTACATTTTCCTTGTTTTCCTGCTCCTGCGAACCAGAAACCATCGCACGATTCGCTTTTTCCGGAATGGAAGCGATGATGGGAGAAGGATTCATGCCTTCTGAAGAAATTCGAGCATTGGGAAAATTTCAGGGTATGAGCGTCAGTATGAGCCAATCCACCACGGACGGAGAGACGGAATCCACGATCTTCCTCAAATTGGAAAACGGCGATCCTCTGGCCCTAGGTGGCCAACCTGAAGTATTGGCCAGAAAATGTGCGGAGATTTACCTCAGGGATTTCGAAAGATCGATAGACTATCAAAAAATCACTGTCCAGTTTCTGCAATCAGACCCTTCCAATCCTCAAAATATTGCAATGCAGGACTATACTTTCGATGTAAAAGATTTCTAACCCGAACCCACCTCGCCATGAACTTTCCTCCCGAATTCCAAAAAGCTCCCCAATCCCTCGGTGATTGGATCATCAATGTCCTGGTTTCCAAAATCCCGTTGATCGGACTTATCATGTTGATCGTTTGGGCCGTTGACAAGAATACTCAACCGGAAAAAGCCAACTGGGCGAAGGCAGAACTGATTGTCAAACTGATCGCAATCGTAATTGCTCTTTTGATTGTTGGATTGCTGGGCTTCGGATTTTTCATGAACTTCGCCGACCAGGTTGACTGGGATTCCATAGACTAATGAACTACAAAGCCATCTGTTCCGATATCGACGGAACCCTTCTTAATTCCGAGCGGGATCTTTCCCCCCGCCTCAAGTCAGTCATCAAAAAGCTACCGCCAGAGTTTCCGCTTATACTCGCCAGCTCGCGTATGCCGGATGCCATGCGGCATTTGATATTGGATCTTGGCAAGCATCCGCAATCGCTGATAGCATACAACGGGGGCTATGTGTTGAGTTCGGAAGGTGAAGTCCTTGAGGACGTTTCGATTCCGGTTTGTCTGGTGGAGAAAATCCTTCGCCTTACCGAAAAAACCGAAATCCATGTCAGTCTTTATCAGGGCGAGAATTGGTACGAAGAGAAAGACGACTACTGGTCCCAGCGTGAAGTCAAAAATACCAAAGTCCAATGCACTTGGATGAGGGGAATGGATGTGGTGGAACTCTGGACCAAGGGAAATTCCGGCGCACACAAAGTCATGTGCATGGGGAGCTCCCAAGATATTTCCTGGCTTTTTGGAGAGTTGCATTGGGAACACGCCAAAGACCTGCACCTCTATCGATCCAGCGACACCTATCTGGAAATTGCGCCTCGTTCGATCTCTAAGGCTACGGGATTGAAAAAAATTCTAGCCCATGAATTTGACTTTGGGATTGACTCAGTGGTAGCCTTTGGAGACAACTATAACGACATAGACCTCCTCCAGAGCGTAGGCTGGGGAGTCGCTGTGAGCAATGCCCGACCCGAAGTAAAAGCTGTCGCCAAAGAAGTGACCCTGCACCATAAGGAAGACGGTGTGGCAGCTACCCTTGAGCGACTGGCGAGCCTATCACTGAGCGTTTGATTCTTGGAGATAGGATCTTTGGATTCTACAAAATCCCCGATCCGTCCTCGACTTCTTCGATAGCCCTAGCCAAAAAGTCGTTGAACGGCTTCATCCTGCGGAACCCATCCAAGGCAAACTGGATAAAGACCCCCGAATCAACCGCTTTGTCCGAAATAGGATGCGATACGGTGATGCTTTTGAGCTTGAGGTATTCTATATAAGGATGATCCGAGTCGTAATCCCGGGGACTGGTTTTCAGTTTTTCCCCATCGATCTTGGCAAAAAGCTGTTTGAACTGAGGTTCGTTTTCGATTTGTACAAGCTCAGCACCGCTGTAGTCGATTTCCTTACGGATCTTTTTGAGCGTATCGGCTTCAGGCATCCATATTCCGCCAGCAATAAAAGAGTTGCCCGGCTGAATCTGTACGTAGTATCCGGGGCCAGGGGATTTTTTTCCTCCCGGAGCAAAATATATCCCAAAATTGGTCTTGTAGGGATCTTTGTTCGCGGAAAATCGGATGTCCCGGTTTTGGCGAAAGATACAGTCCTTTGGTTTGAAAGCGGCAAGAGCTGGCTCAAGTTCGGTGATTTGTTTCAGCATCAAGGCCACATCTTCCAACAAAGTCTCTCTCGTCTCGAGATACCATTTCTTGTTGGCATCCATCCAATCTTTGTGGTTGTTTTCGGCTAGGGCAGAAAGAAATTCCAGATAGGGTCGCATCGCTTTATAAAAATGAAGTTCAGGGTGTGAAAATTAACCTGATTTACCAAGGGATCAGAGGCTTTTACACCATTTTTTTGCTCGATGAAGCCATTTGTTATTAACTTAATGAGAAAGTTGGCATTCCAGTTAACCAACGAAACCTTCTCTTTTTTAGCATAAAAGTCTCCCTGACATGTCTTCTAAGCCACGCCTATTCCTTTTTGCCTGCACGCTAAACTTTTTTATGCTGGGATGCAAACCAGAGCAAGCATCAGAGCAAGTCGAACCTCTTGCAGCCACAGTAAATGACACAGTAGTACCGGTAGTCTTAGGAAGCTATGTTACAGACGGATATGAGCGCCGGATAGATGGCGATGATTGGGTAGCAGTCTTGGTGACGGCACGGGAAAACGGAAAACTTGCCATTGCGGTGCGCTCCCGAGCGGACAAGAAATCCCCCACCTGCACATTTAACACGTTGGCCGATGAAAACGGGCCGAATTCATATAAGGCTTTCGTAAACGGAAAACCCGTTTTATTCATCTTCTCTGAAAGCTCTGTGTCGATCCAAACGGAAAAAGACGAGGACAGCGGGATTCTAAATTTCTACTGCTCGGGAGGGGCTTCCATTGCCGGCGAATACAAGAAAGTCACCGACTCATTTGACAACTCACAACTCGACAAAACACTTTTCACCAGCGTGCTGATGCTCCAAAATATCGGATTCAACATCTCAAGTCTGCAAGAAGCCACTGGCGAAAAGCTCACCATATTGCCTTTTGGCTTGACGGTGGACGACAGGGCCGTAACTCACCAGATCCAAGGAACAGTTGTGAATGCAGAAGTGGAGGATCTAAATTCTGACGGATTCCCCGAAGTCCTCATCTACACTCAAGCTCCGGATGGCAAGGGCGATGTCATCGGGTATTCGGTAAACAATGGCAAATCCATGAGTCAGATTTCCTTTCCAGAAATCAGTCATAACCCCGAAATAAGCTCCGGATACCAAGGAAAAGATGAATTTTCAATTGTTGAAACCACCCTTGCAAGAAGATTTCCGATTTTCTTGGATGGAAAAGAAACGGGAAGGATTCGGCAAGTGGAATACAAGCTGAAGGACGGCGAAGCTTCAAGAGTCTTTACGGTGAGCAACTTTACCGAGTATGTGCAGAATGCGAGCAACTTGGACTAGTCTAAGCTCGAAAGATTACACGAAATCCACCAAAGTCTCCAGCTTCATGCCGCGGCTGCCTTTGATCAGAATGAGATAGTCCTCAAGCTTGCTGTCTTCCAGCCAGTTTCTAAGAGAAAATGGATCCGGGAAATACAAGGCTTTTGGGGCTTTCTCCAAGGCGGACACAATCAGCTTTCCCGTAAAACAAACTTTGTCGATCCCATACTCACTGACGATCTCGCCCAGTCGGCGATGCTCGGCCTCGGCATGATCGCCCAGCTCAAACATGTCGCCCAGGATGATCATCTTATGCTTCCTTCCAGTCATTTGCCCAAAAGTGCGAATCGCCACCTCCATGCTGGATGGATTCGCGTTGTAGGCGTCGAGGATGATGAGGTTACTGCGCCTCTCCATTAGCTGGGAGCGCATGTTGGCAGGTTTGTATTCCGTCACCGCATGCACAGCCGCCTGCATCGGCACTCCGAAAAACTTGCCAATCGTCAACGCATTCGCAATGTTTCCAAAATTGTAGGCCCCGATCAGCGACGTGAGTTGCTCGCCCTCCACGCCTTCCGTCGAGAATTTGACGAAAGGATTAGCCTCAATAAATGTCACCTCGCAAAAATCGCCTTTGGCAGGATAGAGAATCGGCTTTTCGAAGCGCTTCGCCAAATTGGCCAAAATCGGATCTTGGGAATTGATAAAGACAGTTCCAGCGGTTTCGCGCAGGAATTGGAACAATTCGGTTTTTGTCCTCAACACTCCTTCTGGGCCGCCCATTCCTTCCAGATGCGCCCTGCCTATATTGGTGATAAAACCATGTGTCGGCTCTGCGATATCACAAAGTTCCTTAATGTCTCCCGGTTTGTTGGCACCCATTTCGACGATGGCGATTTCGGCATCTTTTCCTATCGAAAGCAAAGTAAGAGGCACGCCGATGTGGTTGTTCAGGTTTCCGACAGTGGCGACGGTTTTGAATTTCTGTTTCAACACTGCGTTGAGTAGCTCTTTGGAAGTGGTCTTTCCATTCGAACCAGTCAAACCTATCACAGGGATATCCAGTTTTCGGCGATGGTGATTCGCCAATTTTTGCAAAGCAGTAAGCGCATCCTCACAGATAAAATAGCGCTCGTCGTCCTCCACAAAATACTTTGCCTCATCGATCACCACAGCGGAAGCACCAGCTTCCAAAGCTTTGGCAGCAAAGTCGTTGGCATTGAAATTTGGGCCTTTCAGCGCAAAAAAGAGGTTTCCGGGATTGATTTTGCGTGTGTCGGTACTGACTCCGGTGCTGTTGAGAAAGAGTTGGTAAAGAATATCCAAATTCATTTTTGGCGAAAATTTGTACCCAAAATAACGCAATGATCTACATCTTTGGGACGCTTGTTTCGTTTTATTTTGGTGTTTGATACCACCCTTCCATGTCCAAAACCCTTACCTTACTTTTTATCCTGATCTTCTCGCAGGCTTTTCCCCAGACCGTTTTCGAGCTGGATCAGAGCAAAACCATCCTATTCGGTGGCGCACCTATCAGAAATCCATTTTCTCAAGGAATCAACTCCGCGCAGATCCAGACCATCGACCTGACGGGAGACGGAGTAGAGGAGTGGGTCACTTGGGACATCAATTCCGGGCAGCTGCAGGTCTTTGCCAAAGACGGCGAAAAATTCACCCACTTGCCGGAGCTGTCTTACTACTTTCCGGCCGACATCAGCGGATTTCTGGTCTTGGCCGACTTCGATGGAGATGGCAAAAAAGACCTGTTCACCTCCACGCCACTCGGGATCAAAGCCTACCGAAATACCTCCCAGGGCGGACAAATCTCCTGGACTGTAGCCCAAAACTACCTTCGCCTCGACGGCGCCAATAACATCCCGGCAAACAACCTAGATACCCCGCTACTACAAGATTTGGACGGAGATGGGGATCTGGATTTGGTGCTGTTCAACTTTGCCCAAGGGGACTTTCTGGAATTTTTCCGCAATACCTCGGTAGAGCGCAAGGGTTCGGCAGACATCGACGGATTTGCTTTTCCAGTAGACTATTGGGGGAATTTTGTGTTCTGCGCCTGCGGGGAATTTGCCTTTGGCCAGCGCTGCGACGGTCGGCCAATCGATTTCCGAATCGATCCGAATGAAAATGACCGAATCCTCCACGCCGGTGGACATAGCATTTTGTACCAAGACTTTGATGGAGACGATATTCCGGATTTGCTTTTGGGTCGGGACGAATGCAACACGCTCTACTTTCTTCCCAATTCTGGCACCTCCGATCAACCGCTTTTCACCGAGTTTTCCAACGAGGTGCCACCCTATGGCGGGCTACCCCATTTTCCCCGCTTCCATGTCGGCCAGTGGATCAACGGGGAACTGGTGATCAGCCTCAATACCAACGAGGCCTCTGCCAGCTACAATATAGACTTTGCACAGTCCGTGTTTTGGGGAAACCCCGCGGGAACATTCGCAAAACCTATCCTGCAAAATCAACTCTACGACCTGGGAGAAAACACCCGGCCGCTCTTCCGTGGAAATGAATCCTTTGGCGAGCTCTGGATCACTTCCAATCAGATTTTCTCTTCGGGAGCTCCCACCACCGGTCGAGCGACCCATTTTAGATATTCCGACGGAGCTTTCATTCCGGATGACGAAAACTTCGGAAACCTTTCTCTCCTAAACTTACTTGACATCCAGCTCATCGAACATTCCGCTGCTGACGGGGCGCAGCTTTTTCTTGCCTCCGGCATCCGCAGGACCAACGGGATTCCAAGCCAAGTAATCTACCGAAGCGCTGGCGAAAATTGGGAGGAGTTTTCACTGCCTGGTCTAACCCTTCGGACAGGGGATCAGCTGGAGTTTTTCTCATTCAGGGGAAAAGACCAACTGCTCGTCGCTGCGCAAAACGGCAGCTTGACGCTTTACGACGTCGATTTTGAAGTGGGATCCGTAACGCTCAATACCGCCAATTTCCTCGGATTTCAAGACAATCCCGCCAACCGAAACCTGGCCATCGCCTTGACCTCGGGTGAAACCCCAAATCTCTACTCGGTAGATCAGACCGGGCGGATCTTTCTGATTCGCGACTTCATGAACTCGGATGTCCGGGAAGAAGTCTTGGTCAAAATAGGATCTCAAAATCTTCCGCTCCGACTGGGGAGAAACACTTGGATTACTCTGGTCAAACCTGATTTTTCGGAAGTTCCTGATCTTATCCTAGGAACTAGAGGAGGAGGAATAGTCTACCTAAAAGCCACCACTTCAGAGTTCCCCAACGAGAACGAATTCTTGGCAAAGCTTTTCCCCAATCCGAGTTCCGGACCGACTACCGTAATCACCAATCAAGGTTCCACAGGCCAGTTAGTCAATTCACTGGGTCAAATTCTGATGGATCAACTCGACATTCCGGCGAATAGAGAAGTAATTCTCCAAACTCAAATCCTGAGTCCCGGATTGTATTTCCTTCAACTGGAATCTGAAAACAAACAGGTCTTGGTCAAAAAGATCCTCATTCGCTGATTACAGGATCGGTTTTGTAGGGCTGGGCAAAATCCGGTAGCTTCGGTGAAGAAACCAAGCGCCATGAGAAAACTTTACTTCCTAGCTGTCCTCACCCTGCTTTTTGCCTGTAAAAAAGGCCCCGAAACCCCAGCCGACCAGGTATTCCTGAATGCCGTCATCTACACCGTCGACGAAGCCAATCCCAAAGCCGAGGCCGTCGCCGTCAAGGACGGGATGATCCTCGCCGTTGGCACCTCTGAAGAAGTCCAAACCTACGTCGGAGACGCCACCGAAGTCATCGACCTCCAAGGCAAAACCATGACTCCCGGCCTGGTCGAATCGCATGCCCACCTCATGGGCATTGGCTACAACAAGCTGGAACTCGACCTGATGTATGTCAAAACCTATGACGAGCTGGTGGAGAAAGTGGCCGAAGCCGCTGCCAAAGCCAAACCGGGCGACTGGGTCACCGGTCGCGGTTGGCATCAGGACAAGTGGATCGAGATGCCCGAGAAAACCGTCCAAGGCTTCCCGACGCATGATGCCCTGAGTGCGGTGACACCGGACAATCCCGTCTATCTGGCCCACGCCTCCGGTCATGCTTCCTTTGTGAATGAAAAAGCTCTGGAGCTTGCCGGTATCAGCAACCTAAAAGGGGAGCGCCCCAAGGAAGTCGAAGGCGGCGAGATCATCCTTGACCCACTCGGCAACCCAACCGGCATCCTTGCCGAAAGAGCCTCGGGCTTGGTTTCCAGATTGATTCCGGAAGAAACGCCCGAGCGCGCTGCAGAAGCACTCACATTGGCATTGAAAGAGCTCAACGAAAAGGGAATCACCAGCTTCCATGATGCCGGAGCCAATCAAGCCACCATCGACCTGATTCAGAAATTCAAAGACGAAGGCAAGCTCACGGTGCGCCAATACGTAATGCTCACCGGCAGAGAGCCGGAGCTTTTGGAGGCCTGGTATAAAAAAGGACCGATGATAGACACCGCAGATCACCTGCTGACCGTCCGATCCATCAAACTCAACTGCGATGGCGCTTTGGGTTCTCGTGGCGCTTGGCTTTTGGAGGATTACTCCGACCGTCCGGGCCATCGCGGCCATGAGACTTTGCCGATGTCAGTCGTGTCTGAAGTATCTGAAAAAGCTATTCCAGCAGGCTTTCAGGTTTGCTCACACGCCATAGGCGACCGCGCCAATCAGGAGATCCTGGATCGCTATGAGGCGGCTTTCGCCAAAAATCCGGATGCCAAAAATCTCCGATTTCGCATCGAGCACGCCCAGCACATCCATCCGGACGACATTCCCAGATTTGGGCAGATGGGCGTGATAGCAGCCATGCAGGCCATTCACCTGAGCTCAGATCGGCCTTGGGCGATAGACAGATTGGGGGAAAAGCGCATTATCGACGGAGCCTATGTTTGGCAAAAGCTGATGCAAAGTGGTGCTGTCGTGACCAACGGAACCGATGCCCCAGTGGAGCCGGTAGACCCGATTCCTTCATTTTATGCCTCAGTGACTCGCAAAACCCTACAGGGATTGCCGGATGGCGGATACGAGGGCGATCAGAAGATGACCCGCGAGCAAGCGCTAAAGTCCTACACCTTGGATGGCGCTTATGCCGAATTCGAAGAGGATTTCAAAGGCTCGATCCAAGTGGGGAAAGTGGCGGACTTCACCGTTTTCGACCAAAACATCATGGAAATCCCAGAGGAGGAGATCCTGAAAACCAAGGTGGCGATGACGGTGCTGGGCGGGAAGATCGTCTACAGCATGCCGTAGGTTCTGAAGGAGGAAATCAGAAAGCCGAGATACAAAAGACCTGTCAGGTTTTAGAAAACTGACAGGTCTTTTCCTCAAAACTTCCCAATCCCCACAAAATACAGATCAACCCCCCCCGCTGGGAGTAGATTCTACTCTGACCCAAAAGTCCAATTAGTGTCTGGGGCGAATTTGCAATTCCACCCTAGTATCCTTGCCAATTTACAATTGGTTTATATTCAACATTTCGAGATCGGCAACCCTATTTACTTGGTTTTCCTTCAAAACTTCTCAATCCCCACAAAATACAAATCAAATCCTCCCATTCCTCCAGGACGGTTAGAGGAAAAGATCATCAGGCGATTGCTGAAATCAACCGCGTCGGAAACCACCGGACGGAATTCATCAAATTCCGAGTTGATCTTCGGGCCGAAATTCACCGGCTCCTCCCATCCATCGGCGGTTTTCAAGGAATAGTACAGGTCATACCCTCCAAATCCTCCCGGCCGATCCGAGGAAAAGACCAGCAGATCCCCATAGACAAAGGGCATGTGGTCGTTTGAAGGAGTGTTGATAGCTAGCTTATTGATGGATTTAGTCATGCCACTAGTCAAGAATTCCAGCGGATCCAAATCAGAGCGAAGCGCGATCTCGTAGATATCGAAGCGGCCGTCTATGTCAGCACTAAACAAAAATTTCTCGGCTATTACTTGACGACTCCCTTTCACTTCCCGATAGCTATGCCCAAAAAAACTGGGATACATTTCATTTACACTTTCCTCAAATAGCTGTAGCCTGTAAATATCTGCCTCTACTTGGTTGAAGGAATCGGTGTTTCGGAAGCTACTTCCAAAGATGTGCGCAAACCCGGCGCAGTCCTGGGAAAAGAAAAGACGGCCTCCAAAGGAATATGGCCCGCGTTCGTTGCATTCTGAATTGACTTCCAAAAGTCGATTGATCGTCACCTGCGATTCTGGGTAGTTTTTGCTAGCCGCATAGGAAAACTTTCCAAGCTCCTTGTCCCATGTAAAAACCAAAGATCTCGGCTCCAGATCAAAGTCGACCCCCAAATTCTTTGCGTTGGAAGAATAGATAAAATTCAGATCCAAAGTCAAGTAGGGTGGTATGTAATCCGAATTCATCTCATCAAATTCCGAATTCAGTTCCGCTATATTGATTGGCAGATCTTCCGGGAAGGTCCCGACAGGATAAGGGAATTTCTCCCGGCAGCCGAAAAAAAACAAGCCGAATAAGCACAAAAAACAAATTTTGACTCTCATTATCCATGATATAAGTAAAACATAGTCAATGAAATCAATTCCACCTTCAAAAGCAACTTGATTGCATCTAAATTCGACCGATAGTGAAAACTATGTTCGAAGCATCCGAAAAAACGCCTATTTTCCATTTCCAAAAAAACTCTACCCCATGAGAAAATACCTTCTATTAGTTTGGCTACTCTGCTTAACGGCCACTTTTGCGCAAGCCCAGCAGACCAAGCCCATGTCCTGGAAGGACGTCGCGACCTGGAAATACATGCCAGGCAGTGCTTTTAAACTTTCCCCTGATGGACAATGGATCGCCTACGGCATCATCGGACTGGAAGCGGACGGCGAACTGATCCTGCAGAAAGTCTTCGACCCGGACAGCAAAAAATCCTTTCCCATTGGCAATACCAACTTCCCCAACTTTGAGTTTAGCGACAACAGCCATTGGCTGGCATTCAAGGAGTCTCCAAAATTCTCCGAAAAGCAGGCCAACGAAAAGTCCAAAGGCAAGCCGCTGAAAGAGAAGGTTCACCTGATCAAGTTGGGGACGGACGAGAAAAAAACCTTTGAAAACGCGGGCGGCTTCAGCTTTAATGCCGACGCTTCTTCCCACCTGATCATCAATCTTCCCAAAGAGGGAAACGCGGACATCAAAGGCTCCGATCTGCTGATCCATCACCTGACTTCCGGCAAGTCCCAAAACCTTGGCAATGTCCGCGAGCATTCGGTCAACAAGGCCGGCACTCACCTCGCCTACACCGTCGATGCCGCCAATTCCCAGGGCAATGGGCTTTACCTCCTGACTTTGGCCAGCAACTCCACCCAAGTGCTGGACACCGACGAAGCCGGCTACCAGAGCATCAACTGGACGGAAAAGGGTGACGCATTCACCGCGCTCAAGATGAAAAAAGACAAGAAGTACAAGCAGGATCGTGGCGCAGTCCTTGGCGTGAAAAGCCTCTCCAGTCCACAGGTGACGCTATATGAAGCCGCCAAGGACAGCAGCGGGTTTGACCAAAAGTACACCATCAGCCCCAACCGCAAGCCGGAATGGAGCGAAGACTTGACCCGGATCTTCTACGGTATCCACCCTTTGGTTTTGGCAGAAAAAGAGACTCCCAAAAAGGAACTGAACAAAGACTCCCTAGCAGTCGCTGATTCCGAAAAGCTCTCTAAGATCATGGCCGACACCACGATAAAGTCCATCTCAGACCTTCAAAAAGCCATCGCCAAACTCGATTCAGGCAAGACTTCTCCCAAGAAAGCGGACACCAAAAAGCCAGAAATGACCATCTGGCATTGGAATGACAGCCGCCTCCAGTCCCGGCAGCAAGTGCTGGAAAACATGGACAAAAACTACAGCTTCTGGGCGATGTACGATGTCGCTTCCAAGAAGCACACCGCGCTCCAAGACAGCAGCATGAAGGACCTCAGCATCCTTCCGAAGCAGCTCTATGCGCTGGGTTCGGACAACCAGTCTTATGAGCTCCAAAGCAATCTGGATGGGCAGTCCTACAGAGACCTTTATATCATCGACCTGAAGACGGGTGCCAAAACCCAACTTTTCGAGAAGTTTTACCAGCCTTCCTTCGGTTCCTATCCTAGACCTTCGACGGATGGGACAAAGCTGGTGTATGGAAAAGACGGGCATTTTTACATCTACGACATCGTTGCCAAAACCCACGCCAACATCACGGAAAGCCTTCCGGTGACCTTTGTTGATGTAGAAGACGATCACAACGTCACCAAGCCCCTCGTCAGTCCCCTAGGATGGAGCAGTGACAGCAAGTATGTGCTACTACGTGATGATTGGGATATTTGGCAAGTGCCCGTGGTTGGAAAAGAAAAGGCCATCAACCTCACCCAAAACGGTCGAAGCGAAAAAATCCGCTACCAATACCGCTTCATCCTGGATCCGGAGGAAAAAGGAATTGACCTATCCAAAACCAACTACATCCGCATCTATGGCGAAAACACCAAGAAAAGCGGAATCGCCACCTTGTCGCCAGCCAAGAAAGGCGGCCTGACTCCTGGCGCTGAAGTTCTTCTCTGGGAGGACGCCATGATCGCTGGACTTGGCAAGGCGGAGAAAGCGGGAGTGTTTACCTACACCAAGGAGAAATTCAACGAGCCTACTCAAGTTTATCTAACCGACGCTTCTCTTACGAACGGCAAAAAAGTCACCGAAAACGCTCCTGACGCAGGCAAGTTTGCTTGGTCTTCTGGCGTAAAATTAGTTGACTACGTCACTGTTAAAGGCGACTCGCTCCAGGCGGCTCTTTTCCTCCCTGCCAACTACGTGGAAGGGCAAAAATACCCAACCGTCATCTACTATTACGAGAAGCTTTCCCAGACCCTGCACAACTGGTCCAATCCCGGCTATAGCGGTACAGGCTGGAACCCGTCGCTCTATACCAGCAATGGCTACGCGGTATTGATCCCAGATATCGTCTACAAAATGGACGATCCGGGCATGTCTGCTGTATGGGCGGTACTCCCGGCCGTAGATGCCGCGATCAAGACGGGAGTCATAGACGAGACTAAAATGGGAATCCACGGACACAGTTGGGGAGGCTACCAGACTTCATTCCTGATCACCCAAACCGAACGCTTCAAGGCCGCCGCCGCCGGGGCGCCACTGACCAACATGATCTCCATGTACGACCTGATCTACTGGAACTCGGGCGGAGGAAACATGTCCATCTTTGAAGCATCTCAGGGTAGATTCCGAGGAGGCCCTTGGGAAAACTGGGAAGCCTATGAGCGGAACAGCCCGATTTATCATGTGAAAAACGTAACGACTCCGCTCTTGCTTTTGCACAACGACAAGGACGGCGCAGTGGACTTCACACAAGGCGTGGAATATTACAATGCGCTCCGTCGCTTGAAAAAGCCGGTAATTATGGTGCAGTATCTGGGCGAAAACCACGGACTGGGCAAGACGGAAAATCGCAAGGATTACGCCGTCCGCATGATGGAATTCTTCGATCACCATCTCAAAGGCCAACCGGCTCCTGACTGGATGACCAAGGGTGTTCCTAGACTTCAGCTCGGCGAGCACTTGGATGAGAGAGCTTTCTGAAAAGGTGAGGTCAGAAATATAGAAATCCCCCGCTGCAAATGTCTCGGGGGATTTTTTTATGCTTATCAGGAAGATAACTTCAATGAACAGGGAGTTTTTAAAGAGCGACTGTTTTTTTCATTCTGATTGCTTTCTCTTTTGCAATTCTTAAAAATTAAAGATATAATTAAACACACAATCCTTCACCCGCTAACCACTAAGCACTATGGAATTTTTAGCCGAAATGGAGCCATCGCTCCGGGCGCTTTGGTACATTGCCTTACCCACTTCACTTATTTTTTTGTTTCAGACTATCCTAACCTTCATCGGGTCTGATTCCGGGGATGGCATCAACGCAGACTTTGATGGCAACCTGGAAGGAATGGACGCCCCCTTTCAACTTTTCACACTTCGAAATCTGATCAATTTCCTGCTGGGTTTCAGCTGGACTGGGATCACCTTTTACCACTCCATAGAAAATTACACCCTGCTGATCCTTTTGGCCACGGCTGTAGGGCTGGGTTTTGTCTGGCTGTTTTTCTTTATTATCAAACAAATCACCAAGCTGGCCGAAGATAATACCTTCAAGTTGGAACGCGCCCTGCAGAAGTCAGGCACCGTGTACCTGACCATTCCCGCTCTAAAACAGGGAACTGGAAAGATTTCCATTAGTATCAACGGCTCCCAAAAAGAGCTGAACGCAATTTCGCTTTCAGAGAAAATCGATACTGGCGCTGCCGTCAAAGTGGTCGGCATCGAGGGCGGAACCCTCCTTATTGTAGAAAAAATCTAACCCCAATCTTTTATGGATCCCCTAATACTCATCCTGGCGGGTGCTTTTGTCATTTTTGTGACCATCATCGCCTTAATCTCGCGCTATAAACGCTGCCCCTCAGACAAAATCCTGGTCGTCTATGGCAAGACCGGAGGAACATCAGCCAAATGTATCCACGGTGGCGGGGCTTTCATTTGGCCGGTGATCCAAGACTATGCCTATCTCGACCTCAAACCAATCTCCATCGAGGCGAATCTCACCAACGCCCTCTCCCGCCAAAATATCCGTGTGGATGTCCCCTGCCGCTTCACCATTGCAATATCCACAGATGCAGACACCATGAATACGGCCGCCGAGAGACTGCTTGGTCTTGCCCACGAGCAGATTCAAGAGTTGGCTAAAGACATCCTCTTTGGACAGCTGCGTCTGGTGATTGCTACGATGACCATTGAGGAGATCAACTCCGACCGGGACAAGTTTTTGGAAAACATCTCCAAAAACGTCGATACCGAACTCAAGAAAATTGGTCTCAAACTAATCAACGTCAACGTAACGGACATCAAGGACGAATCCGGCTACATCGAAGCGCTAGGCAAGGAAGCTGCGGCAAAAGCAATCAATGAAGCCAAAATCTCGGTAGCCGAGCAGGAGAAAATCGGGGAAACCGGAAAGGCACTGGCAGACCGGGAAAAAGACGTACAGATCGCCGACACCCAGCGGGATCGTGATGTGAAAATCGCCGTGACACTCAAGGATCGGGAAGTGAGCATCGCCGAAGCCCAAAAGGAAGAAAGTATCGGAAAAGCAGAAGCGCAGCGGGACACCCGGGTGAAAACTTCCGAAGCCAATGCCATCGCCATTAGGGGAGAAAACGAAGCCAAAATCTCCATCGCCCAATCAGATGCACTGAGAAGGGAAAAAGAAGCGGAAGCACTAAGGATCGCCTTGGCTTCCGAAAAAGTCCAACAGGCAAAAGCACTGGAAGAAGCCTATCTGGCAGAGCAAAAAGCGGAAACTGCCCGAGCCGAACGGGAACGCTCCACCCAAAACGCAAACATTGTCGTACCCGCTGAGATCGCCAAGCAACGTGCAATCATCGAAGCGCAAGCGGAGGCCGAGCGAATCCGGGAACAGGCCAAAGGTGAGGCGGATGCCATTTACGCCAAAATGGAAGCCGAAGCAAAGGGTCTTTACGAGATTCTGACCAAACAAGCAGAGGGATATCGAGACGTCGTCAGCGCTGCCGGAGGAGATCCGACCAAAGCCTTCCAATTGCTGTTAATCGAAAAACTTCCCGAGCTGGTCAAAACCCAGGTGGAAGCCGTCAAAAACATCAAAATAGACAAGATCACGGTTTGGGACTCCGGACAAAATGAAAGCGGAAACAACTCAACCGCAAACTTTGTATCAGGAATGATGAAAACCGTCCCGCCGCTGAATGATCTCTTCAACATGGCGGGTCTCAACCTTCCAAGCTACCTCAAAGGAGATGAGACGAAAACTGAAAATCCAGCCAAAGATTCCGAGTGAAATTCAAATTCCCCTCCTCTCAAATCCCCTGCAATACACAGGGGATTTTTTTTCACAGATCATCAATTTCCCTAAGCTTCATGGATCACTGAAGTACAATTAAAATAGAGTCAAGCAAGGCGCTTGAAAGGCCGATTTTCCTTTCTAGTTTTGGGGAATTTATCCATTTGGAAAACTCAAACTTTTAACTGATTCCCCTCATGATCCTTCAAACTGTACTTTTATTGATTGGTTTGGTTCTTTTGGTCAAGGGAGCGGATTGGCTCGTAGACGGCGCCTCGGTTTTAGCCAAGAAAAAGAATGTATCCGACTTGGCTATTGGCCTCACTATCGTGGCCTTTGGCACCTCTGCGCCCGAGCTTGTAGTGAACGCCGTCGCCGCCTCCGGCAACTACCCCGACATCGTCTTTGGGAACATCATCGGGTCAAACAACTTCAACCTCTTCGTCATTCTCGGAATCGCTGGCTTGATTGTTCCGCTTTCCGTGCAGTCCACAACGGTTTGGAAAGAGATCCCCTTCTCTTTGATAGCGGCAATCCTCCTTTTCCTGTTGGCAAACAATTTTATTTTCGGCAACTCTGAGGGATTCTCCAGATTGGATGCCGGAATACACCTGGCTCTGTTTGCCGGATTTCTCTACTACGTCGCCACCCAGCTCAAATCCGATCCCAGCAATGAAAAAATCGAGATTAAAGACTATTCCACAATGAAGATTTGGGGACTGATCTTTATCGGTTTGGCAGGCTTGGTAGGAGGTGGAAAACTCGTGGTCGACAACGCCGTGTCCATGGCCCAGTCTCTTGGAGTAAGCGAAAAGATCATCGGCCTAACTATTGTCGCAGCCGGAACATCACTGCCAGAACTTGCCACTTCCGTAGTGGCTGCCATGCGGAAAAACGCGGACATCGCCATAGGCAACATCATCGGCTCCAACATTTTTAATATTTTCCTCATCCTCGGCGTAAGTGGTTTGATCCGCCCAATGGCTTATAACTCGGGATTCAATACCGATCTCTATATCTTGGCAGCCGGTACGATTTTCCTTTTTTTGGCGATGTTTACCGGCAAAAGACACAAACTGGATCGTTGGGAGGCCCTTTTGCTTCTTACATCCTATCTGCTCTACACCGGATATCTTATCGGGCTAGAGTCTTAGGAGAAGACGGCCAGCTTGGCCCCAGCGCTATTCATCACAGCCGAGGACATGGAATGCAACTCCCGTGTTTTGCCCAGTTATTTTTTGAAACCTCAACTGTCTCAAAAAAGGCAAATCTATACCTATCTTTGGAAGAGGACGTTGAAAGGCTAGCAACTTATAGATCCCACAAATCAATCCCTAATACAGATTTTATGGCAGTTGGCTTTTCACTTTTACTCAAGCGATGCCCGAAGTATCAATTCCTTGGGATCTTTTTCCACCCCAACCAATCTTTATAACCAGGTATGGGATTGTTGGAAATCACCAATGGCTTCGAATTGCCTATTACCCATCAAGGGCTAAAGTTCTTCCTGATCTTGCTGATCATCCTTTTGGCACCCTTGGTTCTCAATCGACTCAGAATCCCGCCACTTCTTGGGCTTATCATCGCCGGCGCCATCATCGGCCCAAAGGGACTTCATCTGATGGAGCGGGACAGCGGTATTTTGCTTTCCGGTACTGCCGGTCTGCTCTACATCATGTTTTTGGCTGGATTGGAGATAGATCTAGAGGACTTCAAAAAAAACAGCCGAAAAAGCTTCGTATTCGGGATGTATACTTTCTTGATCCCAATGATTCTGGGCACGCTGGCAAGCCTTTTCCTATTTAACTTTTCCATGGCTTCTTCCCTGTTGCTAGCCAGTATGTTTGCCTCACATACCCTGATCGCCTACCCTATCGTTTCCAAGCTCGGAGTTGCCAAAAACCGGGTAGTTAATGTCACTGTAGGTGGCACGCTCATCACCGATACCCTAGCCCTTTTGGTGCTAGCCATCATCGTGGGAATGGCCCACGGGGAGATCAACATGATGTTTTGGGTCAAGCTATTTTTCTCCCTGCTGGTCTTTGCCCTACTTATTCTGATCGTGCTACCTAGGTTTGGGCAATGGTTTTTGAAGAAAAACGAAGATAACGTCACCCAATACATCTTTGTGCTGGCGATAGTATTTGCAGGCGCGCTCTTGGCAGAGTTGGCCGGCCTGGAGGGTATTATCGGATCCTTCTTGGTCGGCCTGGCGATCAGCCCCATTATACCACGAACCTCGGGGCTTTTCAACAGGATCGAGTTTGTCGGCAATGCGATCTTCATTCCCTTTTTTTTGATCAGCGTTGGTATGCTAGTCGATTTTCGGGTTTTCTTCCGAGATGGGGAGACGGTATTTATTGCCATAGCGATGACCGTGGTGGCTACGGCTTCAAAATATCTGGCGGCTCTTGCTGCGCAAAAATCCTTCGGTTACTCCAAGGCTGAGCGCAGCCTCATGTTTGGCTTGAGCAACGCACAGGCCGCAGCCACCCTCGCCGCCGTGCTTGTGGGCTATAACACGATCGTCGGTAGAGACGCCTTGGGTGAACCCATCCGCCTACTTTCTGAATCTGTCCTCAACGGTACGATTATCATGATCTTGGTCACCTGTACCATCGCCACGCTGGAGGCTCAGCGGGGCGCTCAGAAGATCATCCTCTCCGAGGCTACGTTCGCCGAAAAAGATCGAATGGACTTCACCGAGCGGTTTTTGATCCCAATCAGAAGCGAGGAGACCGCCCAAGACCTGATTAACCTCGCTCTAAACCTCAAATCCATAGGGAAGAAAAATTCACTCTACGGTCTGAGTATCCTCAAGCCGGGAACTCAGGATTACTCAGCGGAAGTAAAAGCCCAAAAAATCCTCAATCAAGCCAGTTCCATTACGGCCGCCACTGATAATTTTCTGATCGAGCTACTTAGATACGATGCAGATGTTGTGCAGGGAATCGCAAGCGTGGTTTATGAAAATAAAATCACCGATCTGATCTTGGGACTCCATGTCCAGCTGGAAGGAAAAGACTCTTTTCTCGGTCAAGTCACTAATCGACTACTTGAAAAAGTCAACACAACCACATTTATCTACAAGCCCCACCAACCCTTTGCGTCCCACAAAAGGCACCTAGTGATGATTCCGCCACAAGCCGAGCATGAATTGGGGTTTCCGCTTTGGCTGGTCAAAATCTGGAATATCGCCAAAAACACGGGGCGTCGTATGATCTTCTATGTCAATGAGGATACCCGGGAATATCTCCAAAAAATCCTGGTCGCCAACCCCATCCGAGTGGAGTTTCGCCCATTTCCAAGCTGGGATGATCCCAGCAATCTTAACATTTTGCTGAAAAAGGACGACAACCTGATCATGGTACTCAGCAGAAGGGGGGATCCCTCGCATCATCCAAACATGGACTTGGTTCCAGACCTGGTGGGGACTTGGCTCAAGGATCACAGTTTTATCCTGATCTATCCAAACCCCCTTGACGCAAGTTCAGCGCTTTCCCATGACTTCCTGCATAGCAACCTCGCCGGGCCCAGAAGTAGATTGGAAGTGATACGCGCAGGCATAAACCGGCTTTTCACGAAGTAGCCTCGTTTAGAAACGTTGAATTGTCGGAATTTTTAAGGGCACAGGTTGCCTACTTCGGGAAGAGGAAAATTACGACGGCTCTCCAGCCCCAATCAGCCTTTCCTCCATCTGGAGCGGCTAGATTGAATCGTGGGCCTATAACAAATTGAGTCTTTTGCTTGCCCAAGGCAGTCACCGCACTGATCGTAGGATTGAGCCAAAGCGTGGTTGTCGAAGCTTTCCAGTTTTGGGTGAATTCCATGTTCGCCCCCAAGCCAGCACCGGACTTCCAGTTATACACCAAAAATGGCTGAACAAACATCTGGCTCACATCCGGTCGATCTTCGTTCCCGGCTACAGACCAGAGTTGGTTGACCAGCGCACCCAAGGTCCATCCATTGGCCTGCTTCAAAGCCACTGCCGTAGGCCCGACTCCAAATTTCTTGGTAGCCAAATAGTCATTGGTAGCAATCGGAAGCAAGAAGGCCGGCCCTACACCCCAAGTGAGTTTCTCGGAATTTTTGGGCGAGAAAAAAGCCGACATCACCGCGTCGGACAGCCCGGACTGCTTCTCTCCAAAGCCGGTAACATTGTACTGGGTAACGTAGGGAGCGACAATTCTAGTGATCACATTCCAGTCCTTGTTTAGCGATATCGGCAACACTGGCTGGAAATTCATCGTGTTTCTAGTTCCCCGCATCTCTCCGATTCCATAGTCGGTGTTGTTTTGGAAGGGGACAGAAACCAGCGAGGCGATGGGATTGGCGAGTTTTTTTGCCAACTCGGCAGCATCATCCTGAGCAAATGAAAGGCTGCATAAAGTGGATAGAAACAAAACAGTCAGCGCAAAAGTCCTTCTCATTGTGTTGTTGGTTTGGATATTGGAGATAAAATAAAAAAAGCAGTTCCAGAGTTTGATCCAGTACAACAAGATGCCAAAGAAAAATTTGTCATCTCGTCGCAGAGCAGGAAAGTTATGACATTTTAGTTACATATTTTGCCGAGTCCGTAGACGACAGTTACTGGTCTGAGCCGCCGGATTCCTTTCAAATGCCTTGGAATAGTCCCATCGATTTCGCCATTTGTAAAAATAAGCATGGAAAGGAATCGCTTTCATTCTAAATTTCGGCCGCCTGATTCATATTAATTTTGATTTGGCTCTATTTACCAAACCTATGAAACCCTTTTACCCAAAAAACCTACTCATTCTTTCGGTACTGGCCTTACTCTTGAGCTTTGTCCAGTCCCATGCCCAACAAAATCGGGGAAAGATCCGTGGCACTATCCTCGACATTGGAAGTTCAGAGCCGCTTCCTTTTGCCAGTATCGCGGTTTACTCTGAAAAAGACAGCCTTGTGGGAGGTGGAATCTCCGATGAAAATGGAAAGTATTCAGTTGACCTTCCTTTCGGAAAATTCTATGCCTTGATCGAATTCATGGGCTATGAGGCTCAGAAAACGAAGGCTTTTACGCTTTCCCGAGACAGCCAAAATCAGGATCTGGGTGAAATTGGACTATCTACGACTGCATCTGATCTCACTGAGGTGGTGGTCCAGGGAGAAAAGACCATCATGGAGCTTTCCCTTGATAAGCGAATTTTCAACGTCGGAAAAGACCTCGCCAACGCCGGTGGTAATGCTTCAGACATCCTGATGAATCTTCCTTCGGTGGCGGTCGACCCTGATGGCAACGTCCGACTGAGAGGCTCTTCAAATGTGCGCATCCTCATCGACGGCAAGCCATCGGGATTGGTCAGTTTCAAAGGAAGCGCCGGACTTCGTCAGCTACCGGCCAATATGGTCGAACGGGTCGAGGTAATCACCAACCCCTCTGCCAGATATGAAGCGGAAGGAATGGCTGGGGTCATCAATATTGTCCTCAAAAAAGACAGCAAGCAGGGATTCAATGGCTCTTTTGAGGTTATTGCCGGATATCCACTCAACACGGGCTTCACCGCGAATCTGAATTACAGGCACAATCGCATCAACTGGTTCATCAACTACGGCCTCACCTATCGTGAGCAACCTGGGATCAGCGAACTTTATCAGGAGGTCTATAATGAGGACGGAACCACCTCGATATTGAGCCAGAACAATGCGTCGACTGTATCAGGGCTGAACAATAACTTAAGAGGCGGCTTGGATTACTATTTCAACGAAAACAGCGTCTTGACGGCCTCTTATTTGTGGAGAAGAAGCGATGCCCACCGTATCACCGATATTCGATACGAGGATTACCTGAATGGCTTCGACAACTACCTTGGCTATACACTCCGCCGTCAAGACGAAACCGAAGACGAGCCGAACAAAGAAGCCATTGTCAACTATAAGCGGACTTTTGCCCAAAAGGGCCACGAATTCACCGCTTCATTCACTTATTTGAATTACTGGGAGCGATCCGATCAGCTTTTCACCCAGTATTCTTTCACTCCAAGCGACACTCCAGTTCCCACCGATGATTTGGTTCAGACCTCCCTAAACGACGAGTTTGAAAACCAGTACCTGCTCCAGATGGACTATGTGAAACCGTTTGCGACAAAAGGAAAGTTTGAAACCGGGCTCCGGACAAGCTTCAGGGAAATGGAAAACGACTATATCGTACAGGAAGAGGATGAAACTGGAGATTTTGTCACGATTCCAGGGCTGGACAATATCTTCCTATACAATGAAAACATCCTAGCCGCATATGGTATATTCGGCAACGAAACAGGAAAATGGAGCTACCAAGGCGGGCTACGTGCCGAGCATACCGTAGTGGAAACTATTCTCGTGGAGACCAATGAAAGCAATCCCAGGGAGTATACTAACTTCTTCCCATCAGCCCATTTGACCTACAACCTGACTAAGGAGAACGCCTTCCAACTAAGCTATAGCCGAAGGATCAGACGACCTGTATACAACGATTTGAGTCCATACGTGACCTTTTCCGACCAGCGGAATTTCTTCAGTGGAAATCCCGACCTAAACCCGGAATACACCGACGCCTTCGAGCTTGGTCACATCAAATACTTTGAAAAGGCCACACTGTTTTCAACTGTTTATTTCAGAAATACCGTGGACAAGATCGAGCGCATCCGCCAGGTCAATGACGATGGTTTCTCCGTGACCGCTCCATACAATCTGACCGGAGAAAAGTCCTTCGGGGTCGAATTCAGCGGGGACTACCGGGTGAAGGAATGGTGGAAACTAGACTTCAACGCCAACTTCTTCCATGCACGAATCGACGCCAGCAACATAGGACAGACGGAATTGAGGAAAACCTATTCCTGGCTTTTCCGCCAAACGTCCAGGTTTACCTTCGGAGAAGGCTGGGATATCCAGGTCCGAGCTAACTATGAGGCAAAACAAAAAACTGCCCAAGGCTACCGAAAGGGCATATTTTTCATGGATCTCTCTGCAAGCAAAAGAATACTCGAAGATCGAGGAACTTTGGTCTTGAATGTGACCGACATCTTCAATACCAGAATCAATCGCTTCATCTCCGAGGGGTACAATTTCTACACCGAAGGCGAGTCGCAAATGCAACGGAGACAGTCCAACCTGACCTTCGCCTACCGAATCAAGCAATAATTGAACGTGCCCAACTTCCGATATATTACCAGGAAGCCTAGCCCCAACAGCGTGATCCAATCCGTCCGAGTACTCATTCTTGTTTTCCTGCTGGGTCTTGGCCTTATTCCGCCCATTTCAGCGCAAAAAATCAATGCAAAGTATCGCTTGCCGATAAAAATGGCCTCCTCGCCTGTGATCATTGACGGCGTCATGGATGAAAAGGCCTGGGAAGATGCGGAAGTCGCAACTGATTTTTTCATGATCACACCCATGGACACCAGTTTCGCGCAGGTGAAAACGGACGTAAGAATGAGCTACGATACGGATCATCTGTATTTGCTTGTAGTAAACCATCACGCCTTACCTGGCCCCTACATGGTCGAGTCACTGCGTAGGGATTTCAGCTTTGGGAAAAACGACAATTTTCTACTCTTCATGGATCCCTTTGACGATCTGACAAACGGGTTTTCATTTGGAGCGAATGCGGCTGGCGCGCAATGGGACGGACAGATGTACAACGGCGGCTCCGTGGATCTTAGCTGGGACAACAAATGGGTTTCCAAAGTCAAAAACTATGAAGACAAGTGGATTTTCGAGGCAGCTATTCCCTTCAAGTCCATCCGCTACAAAAAAGGAATCTCTGAGTGGGGAATCAACTTTAGCAGGCTGGATCTTAAGACTACCGAAAAGTCTGGATGGGCGCCGGTACCTCGGCAGTTTCCATCCGCGTCTTTGGCGTATACGGGAACGCTCGTATGGGATAATCCCCCGCCAGATCCCGGAGCAAACATTTCCATTATCCCCTATGCTCTCGGCGGGATAAGCAAAGACTTTCAAAACGAAGGCTCTACGGAAACCAGAGGCGAAGTAGGCGTGGATGCGAAAATCGCTCTCACTTCATCCCTCAACCTGGACCTGACCGTAAATCCAGATTTCTCCCAAGTAGAAGTTGACCGACAGGTCACCAACTTAGATCGCTTTGAGCTTTTCTTCCCAGAGAGAAGACAATTCTTTTTGGAGAACGGGGACTTGTTTGCCGGCTTTGGCTATACGACGATCCGGCCTTTTTTCTCCAGAAGAATCGGCTTGAATGCCCCGATTCAATTTGGTGCGAGACTGAGCGGCAAACTCAACAAAGACTGGCGGATCGGTGCAATGAACATGCAAACCGGAGACGTGAAGGAAACCGAATTACCCTCGCAAAACTTCACCGTGATGGCGATTCAGCGTCAAGTCGGCGCTCGATCCAACATCGGAGCCATCTTTGTCAACAAACAGAGTCTGAACTACAATCCTGATCCAAATTCCGAAAACCCGGTTTATTCCCAATTCAACAGAAATGTGGGACTTGAGTACAATCTCGCCTCAGCGAACAACATCTGGACAGGCAAGGCAATGCTCCTTCAAAGCTTTGGCCCGGACAATACCGGCAATGGCTTTGTCCATGCTGCTAATCTGAAGTATGCTGCAGGCAATCTGACTTGGAGCTGGCAGCATGAATATGTGTCTGAAAACTACACCGCGGAGGTGGGCTATGTGCCAAGACGCGGCTACTACAAAGTAAACCCATTTGTCGGCTATCGCTGGTTTCCCAAAAGCCAAAAAATCCTGAGCCACGGTCCCGATGCAAGTTCGACGCTGTTTTATAACACCAAGGGCGTCCATACCGACAACAATTCATTCATTTCCTACAATGTGCGTTTCCGCAGCCAAAGCAATTTGGCCACCTACCTGATCTATGATTTTGTGAAACTCCAAGCGCCTTTTGACCCGACCAACTCCGGAAATGAGAAATTGCCGGTAGGCTCGGATCATTATGCTTTCAGCTGGAGAACGGAGTATGTATCAAAGCCCCAAAGTGTTTTTACTTATGGTTTTTCGACCAGAATGGGCGGGTATTATGCAGATGGGGAACTGTACACGCTCACGACGGATCTGGGCTACCGCTTCCAGCCGTATGTGAGTTTGGCACTGAGCACCACCTACAATAAAATCGTGCTTTCGGAGCCCTGGGGCACCACTGATTATTTGTTGGTGGGCCCGAGGATAGATGTGACGATGACGAACACGCTCTTTTTCACGGCATTCATCCAGTACAACGAGCAAATCGACAACATCAACCTCAATACCCGGTTTCAATGGAGATTCAAGCCGGCTTCTGATATCTATATCGTCTACACCGACAACTACCTCCCAGATCCTTTCAATGTGAAAAACCGCTCGCTCGTACTGAAGTTTACATACTGGTGGAATTTGTAAATCGCAAAAACGACTTACTCCCGCACTAAATAAAATCGAATTGACTATCTGCGTCCATACAACGAATCTAGGCCGACTGTCTAAGTTTACTTTTTCAACTCGCAGAGCTGTAGACACCCCAAAAACCTGAGGTGCGAATCATACCGATTTTTCGAAAACGAGTCTAGCATGTCCCATGATCTGCCTTTCGAAGCACACTCTATTGGGACGGACTCTCAGGATCGCCAGCTGGTGCCGGAATTCTTTGTCGGTGAATAGCTTGGGAACCAAAGAGGCAAACCACAGGTATTTTTTCAGGTTGAATTTGTAGAACCGCTTCGTCCATTCCCGGTTGGTCTTGACATAGTCGAGCCTACCATCACTATAGAATGTGTTCTTGAAATATGGGGCTGCCGTGCGGATGATGTGCTCATGTCCATAGGCAATCCATGAATCTGGATTATGCTTCAACAACAATGCGATAATATAACTGTCGGAATCCTTTGGGGAATTGATGTCAATTTGTTCAAAAGGAATCATGTTTTTGTCAAAGACCATGCTCTGCATGTAAAACTTCCCTCCCGGCTCGAGCAGATTGGAGACATGACGAAAATAGTCCTCATAGACTTCGTCCTGTCTGCCTTCCAGATAGTCTTTGACGGAGGCCACATGCTCGAAGCTTCCAAAAGCCGTAACCGCGTCAAATGTCCCAAAATCCTCTGGTTTGATAAATCGGGCATCTTTGATATAGGCTGTCAATCCATTTTGCCGACAGGCATTCACTTGGCCATCGGAAAGATTGACCCCGATGCCATCGGCACCGACCACCTCCTTCAGGTATTTGAGCCATCCCCCCCAGCCACATCCCAAATCAAGGACCCGACTTCCCTTTTCTATACCCAATGCTTTGGTGACAAATTCATGCTTTCTTCGTTGGGCTTCCTCTAGGGAAAGAGAAAAGTCCCCGTTGTACATGGCATTGCTGAAAACCGGATTCTCCCCCAGACTGTACCTTATAAACTTGTCAATGTTCGTGTAGGTAAAGTCCATTTCCTTTTTTTTGTCCCAAGCCTGGCCTTCCCGCTCGCTGACGCTTGAGCCGCTCCAATTTTTGGTCAAAAGCTCCTTGTTGATTTCTGTGTTGTCCATGTTGGGATTATTTGGGGTTAGTCAGGTTTTTTTTTAAGGATTTGATTTTCAATTCTCTATAAGGTACCATTTCCCGATCAAAAAAAATCCCCGATCCTGAATTTCAGAACCGGGGACCAACAAATTTCACCGTCCGTGTTGGGACATTTGCATTTTCAAATTCTCGCCAACTGTTTTTATTTTTTCCAGCTGGCTTTGCCGCCTTTGGCGGAATCGACCGTGATACTATAGCTGGAGCCGGATGATACGATCCATTTCACTTTTACTGCTCCCATTCCAGGCACATTTTCCACCGCGATCTTTTCTGGAGAAAATTTCTGCTCTTTGAATTTTTTCATATCCTCATCTTCCACAACAAATCCCGCCACCACTTTGGCACCGGAGATCGTGACGTAGTCAGGTCTTTCAATCTTGTATTTAAGATCTTGGCTAGCATGGGTGGGCATCAGACGCTCGTTGAAGACAGTCGCCGTGATCGCTTTCAGTCCGCCTCCGAGATCCTCCTCCTTCACGTCCAGTATCGAAAGCTTTGGGGTGTGATAGGCATGGTAGATGGTAAAAGCGGCATTTCGGTGGGCATCCTGCTCTAGCAGAAATCCAGGATGAGCACGGCCAAAGGTCTTCTTGAATCCACCGATCTCCACCGTACCAAACTGCGGATGCGTGAATTCTTTATAATTCACATAGGCATCCCCAAAGGTCAGCAGCTCGTCTACTTTGAATTGCTCGTCTTGGCTACCACGGCCACCAGATTGCTGATGAAAATACAGATAGGAAACCATCAACTCGTTAGAATAAGTGAATACCCCACGATTCCCATAAAACCAATCCAACTCACCGCCAAATACAGAATAAAGATCCTTGTACACGGTCAAGTAACGATAGCCGGGGATCATCTCCTCGCCCTTTTTGCCGATGGCGTCATAGATGCGGATATCGTCCTGATTGTAGGTGTTGACGTCCTCCTCGGCTCCAGGACCACGAAGGATCATCCCGCCTGAATTATGGAAGCTCTGCGCACCTGCGATATTGGGGTGCTTCATGACAAATTCCATCACGGAGCGGTTTTCCGGTAGCGTAAACGGATACTTGAGCGCTCCCCGCTGGATATAGTCCGGCTGCCAGTTCCATCCCCAATCCCTGTTCGGATCGTAATAGCCCACGCCATCGTCATTGACTTGGCCGTCACCGTCGTTGTCAGTTCCCTCCTGGCCGAGAATCTCATATTCCCCTACCTGGCTGGGGCCTACTGCCATCAGCCTTCTTGGGTCCAGCGGGTCCTTGATGTATCTTCCCGTCGGCGACTTGCGAATCATCATCGTGATGTGTCCGTCCCCGTCCAGATCGTCCATTCGGTCCTCTCCTGCCATCCCGTCTCCGTCATTGTCCAAAACCATCATCCCAGACCTTGGGGTATTGGCGTTGTTTGGCTCTTTGAAGAAATTGTTTCTCGCGTCTGGATTGATCGTAGGGGTAATGTAGAAGGTCTTGTCCTTGAGCAGTTGTTTGACAAATTCGTTGTCCGCGTGCATCTCGGTAAGGTACCAGGCCACATAGAGGGAAAACTCAGCCCCCTGCACTTCGTTGGAGTGGATATTCCCATCTATCCACATGGCTGGTTTGTCGGTGTCTTTTCCGGTAGAAAAGTCCGTGATCGTCAGCGTCAGGATGTCCCGACCCTCGACGGATTTTCCGATAGCCTCCACCTTGGCCAAGTCTGGATGTGCAGCTGCGATTTTTTTCATCCAGTCCCAAAGACCTTCCGCACTGTAGTAGCGGTTCCAGGCGATCTCCACTTTGGGCTTATGGGGCGTACCAATGGCACGGAAGTAGTTTTCTTGTTGGGCAGTTGCTTCAAAGCTGCCCAAACTCAATGCTCCCAAAGCCAGGGCTACGATCAGATTTTTGGTTTTCATAGTTTTCATGGCTTAGAGTTTTACGGTTTGGGTGGCAAATCCTGCATGCGGCGCGCCCGCCTTGAAGGTGACGCTGCCGCCACCACGGATGATCCAGCTGAGGGAGGTCTTCTCAAAGGCTCCCAGAGAATCCACCAATTTGATCTTGTCGCCCGAGACCAGCTTGTCGGCAGAGGCATCCATGTCTATACGTATCTTTCTTAGCCATCGGGACTTCTCGCCCATCTCCGAGTGTGAGGGAAGGGGTGAATTGTTGTACAGGTCCACGCTGATTCTAGTCAGTCCATTGCCCAAGTCCTCTGTTTTGAGGTTGTGAAACTCCAGTTTCGGCTGCATTTCCGCCAGCCTCAGGATGAACGCCGTGTGCTCCTCGGCGATTTCTCCCACTTTGTCAAAGGGAGGATTCGAAGCCGCGAAGGGCTTGATTCCGCCTACTTCCACCTTTTGACTGGGAAAATCCGGGTGTTTTACCTCCAACCAGGGAACAAACACTTCCTGTCCTAGGGAGTCGGACCATGCGAGCAAGTTGGCTTCGGCATTGGTTTTCGCTTTAAACTCCGGTGTCCAGTAGCCGGGGGTTGAGAAGCTCAATCTCGCAAAATGAAAATAAGCCCACTGGAAGAAGTCTCCGTCAGTGCCCTGGTTGTTTTGCTGAAAAGCCTTTTGGCTGACGGTTTCATTGTAGATCCCCGACACCATCGCATTGACGGCTTGGTCTTTTTCCAAAATGGAAGTGATCACCCGCTTCTTGGCATCTCCCGCGCTGTACTTTAGTGGGGTGCTGAGATTGTTTGCCGGGGAAAAAGTCACGAATGCGAAGATATTCCACTGCTCAAACAGGTAGTCGAGCATCGCCCGGCTTTCCTTCTGCGATACCGCAATATCTCCGGCCAGCGGCTCAAAAACCGGAAACTTGTAGGTCAGGGACTTGTTGAAGGCAATTCCCTCCTTTAGATCCTCGGCGAATTTACCGTCTTTGTCATCGTCCTTGCTCTCGCGATAGAGGCTGTATTTCCCGGCTTCGCCCTTAGCGCGATCGGCTTTTACAAGCACCCGCTCGTCTTCTTTGGAGGGAATCCATTCTCCCATGGGATCCTCCACACGCATCCAGGTGATCATCCCGTCCCCGTTGAGGTCGGTGTAGCCGTTGTCCCCAGGCTTGCCATCGCGATCATGGTCCACGGCCACGGCATTACCTCGGCGCTCGTACTTGAGTGCGGCATGATATTGTTCATACGCGTCAGGAGACATGTTGGGAAAAATGTAAAATGTGGTTTTCTCCAAGGCTTCTTCATGGTCGGCCACGAGCTTCTCGGCAAACTGCAGTGCCAGCTCGACGCTGAGGACATGATAGCCCTCCACGCCACCAACCACCGCGATGGCCGGATTCTCGTCTGCCGATTCAGTGCCGACCTTAAGCACGTAGACGTCCTTTCCACCCTCCGTCTTGGTGAGGGAGGTGAGCTCCACAGAGGCGTTGCCGTCCAGTTTTTGGAGCCTTTGGGTGATCTGACTGAGCGTGGGATAGTCCGACTGGGCAAAAACTGCAGTACCAAGCAGACTCCCTAGCATCAATCCAGTGAGTAGGAATTTTCTCATAGGGTAAGGATTCGGGTTTTTTCTGAATAAAGAATTCTAGGGTAGTTTAGGAAAAATTCCGGAGGTTTTTTCGACCGCTTTTTTTTGAAAAAAGAAATCACGCTCAAGCGGATACCCCACTGGATGAGTGGTTCGAATGAGCAAAGACATTGGTGAATTAATAAAAATTGGCTTATTTGACAGAGTTAGACTTTGATCATGTACAAAAAAATAGCCCTTGCCATAGCCTTTTCTCCCCGGATGGAGGCCCTAGTCTCTGAAGCCAAAAGGTTGGCGGAGCTTTTTGAAAGTAATCTAATCCTGATCCACGTAGGGGAAAAAACAGAAGATCTGACAAAAAGACTTGACGATTTGGTTCTGCGGTTGGACTTGGATCCCACGACAACCAAGATCCTGTGGAAGGAGCAGGGTAAGCCCGTAAAAAAAATCCTGGAGGCTTGCGAGGAGGAAGAGGTGGATCTCTTGGTGTCGGGAGCGCTAAAAGAGGAAGGACTCCTGATGTACTACCTCGGCTCGGTAGGACGCAAGATTATCCGCAAGGCAAACTGCTCGGTACTGACCCTTATTGATCCAAAAGTCACCACATCAGAATTCAAGAAAGTGGTCATCAACGGGACCCAGCTTCCCGTGACTCCTCTGGTTATTCGTCAGGGACTGGAGTTTGCCAAAACGGTTGACTCCAGCCAGATCTCCATTCTCAACGAAATCAAGATGTATGGCCTGATGATGGGGACGGCCAGCGAGGACTCCGAGGAAGAAGCCTCACAAACCCGCAGACTGCTCGTCCAAGACGAAGTAAAATACGTGCAAGACATCCTGAAGGACCTCGACCACAAGGGCCTGCGGATCAACATCAAGGTCACTGGTGGCCGCTGGGCAGTAGAATTGGCTCGATTTTGTGAAAAAATCGATGCTGATCTCCTCGTGGTAGGCGATGGCCGAAGGCTGACCTTTTTTGATCGCATCTTTCCCCATGACCTGGAAGATATCCTCAGCACTCTTCCCTGCAACCTATTGATCGTAAAAAAGTAAACCTCCATGGAATCACTCAATCACCAGGAGGTCATCAACCTTCTCCTTCAACTAGCGACCCTTTTGATAATGGCGAGGGCTTTTGCCGAGCTCGCAAGGAAATTCAAGCAGCCCGCCGTAGTGGGCGAAATATTGGCTGGTATCATCATCGGTCCCACCATACTGGGTACGCTCCTGCCCGATTTCCACACGTATCTGTTTGGTTCGCACGAGATGTCCAACATCGCCTTGGACGGTTTTATACAAATATCGGTCGTACTGCTGCTGTTTATTGCCGGGCTGGAAGTGGAGCTACAGGTGGTGTGGAACCAAGGGAAAAATGCACTGAAAATCGCCGTCGCCTCCATGATACTGCCTATCATCGCGGGATTTGTCGTCGCCTATGCTTTCCCCGAATTTTTGGGCGTCAACATCAATGACAGGATAGTCGCATCGACGTTCTTTGGGCTAGCCATCTCGATCACCGCTCTGGCAGTCGTAGCGAGAGTCCTTATGGATCTGGGCTTGTTCAAGACCTCCACGGGTCTCTTGATCATAGCTGCCGCGATGATCGTGGATGTCTTGGGCTGGGTAGTCTTCTCGGTAATCCTGTCATTATCCGAATCGGGGAAAGGCGGCTTGGGAATATGGCAAACCATAGGGCTCACCCTCGCTTTTACACTGATCATGCTTACTGTCGGGAAGGGTCTGATCAATCGGGTTTTGCCATGGATCAACAAGAAACTCGCCTGGCCCGGCGGACTCTTGTCCCTCTCCTTGGCAATCTGCTTTTTGGCGGCCTCATTTACCGAGTTCATCGGCATTCACGCGATTTTCGGAGCATTTATTATCGGCGTCGCATTGGGAGATTCCGAATATCTTACCGAAAAGGCCAAGGAAATCCTCCACCAGTTTATCAATAACATCTTTGCTCCCATCTTCTTTCTTAGCATTGGATTGAAAGTGAACTTCATCGAGTCTTTTGACCTAGGAATAGTGGGAGTGGTGGTCGTGGTCGGCTTGCTCACGAAGTATTTTGGCGCGTATATAGGGGGCCGGTGGGCGGGAATCAAGCGAAAGGAATCCATCGTGGTGGGTTTCGGCTTGAGTACTCGCGGAAGCATGGACATCGTGCTAGGGCTGATTGCCTTGGATGCCGGCTTGGTTTCCGACTCGCTCTTTATCGGCTTGGTGATATTGGCACTGATCTCTAGCATCGCCTCTGGGCCTTTGATGGGATGGGCCGGAAAGCTGAAGATCTGAGTACCGGATAGCGTTTTTCTTCAGTACGTTTCGCCAAGATATCTTTTTCCGCCTTTCCTTTCAATCGGTCTTCGAAAAGATCAATCGGGAGAATTTAAACAAAGCCGCTATTTTTGGGCTTTCCAAAGGAAATCTGAAAGCAATCCATGGCGATGAATAAAGCGAAAACCGGCGTTTTGCTGGTGAATCTAGGGACTCCAGACAGCACGGAGACAAGCGATGTAAGAAAATATCTCCGGGAGTTCCTGATGGATCCCCGGGTGATCGACATTCCTTTTTTGTCCAGATGGATGCTGATCAACTTCATCATAGCGCCCTTTAGAGCTCCAAAGTCTGCCCATGAATACCGCAAACTTTGGACGGATAGAGGTTCTCCCTTGCTTTTTCACACCGTGGACCTTCGTGAAAAACTGACTGAAAAGCTGGACCCCAAAAAGTATGTCGTCAGCATCGGGATGCGCTACCAAAGCCCCTCCATAGAATCAGGACTGGAAGAGCTGCGAAAAGAAAAAGTAGGCAAAATTATCGTTTTGCCACTTTTCCCACAATATGCCTCAGCTTCTACTGGCTCAGTGATCGACAAAGTGATGGAAATTGCGCAAGGCTGGCAAATCATTCCTGAGTTTTCTTTCATCAGCAATTTCCTGGATCATCCACAATTCATTGCCGCATGGGCTGAGCGCGGCAACGCTCTCATCAAAGAGAGAGATTACGACAAAATCCTGTTTTCTTACCATGGGCTCCCCGAGCGGCAGATTCTCAAAGGGTCAGTTGGCGGATATTGCCAGCTCGGTGCCTGCTGCAATAAATATGGCCCTTCGAACACCTACTGCTATCGGGCGCAATGTTTTGAGACGACCCGATTGATCGCAGCTGAGATGGGCATTCCTGAAGAAAAAACCGTGAATTGTTTCCAATCCAGACTTGGCAAAGACCCTTGGGTAAAGCCTTACACCGACGAAGTCATCACTGAGTTAGCGGCTCAAGGCGTCAAAAAGGTGCTGGCATTTTCTCCGGCATTTGTCGCCGACTGTCTGGAAACTACCGTAGAAGTGGCAGGTGAATACCGGGACAAATTCCTGGAAGCGGGAGGAGAAGAATGGGACTTGGTACCTAGCTTAAACTCTGAGAATATCTGGGTGGAATGTGTGAAGGACCTGGTGGAGTCAAGAGCCTAACGATCTAGAGTAAAGGCTAGCTAGTTAAAAGTTCAATCCCCAGAGGACCGACGCTGCAAATCGTAAATCAAAATTCCTAAATGTCCAAATCCTCCCGCCATGCGGTCCTCATCCTCGGCATCATCCTGGTGTCCATCAACCTGAGGACTTCCATCGCATCTGTCGGACCGCTGATCCCTTTTATTCGGGAGGACTTGGGGATTTCCAATGGGCTGGCGGGGTTTCTGACGACGCTATCCCTGCTCACATTTGCCATTTTCTCTCTTTTTGCGCCTTCGATTGGAAAGAGGCTGGGACATGGAAAAGCCATATTTCTCGGAATTGTACTCTTGACTGTGGGTGTGCTGATCCGAGTACTCGGGGGCATCGAGTTGCTATATTTAGGCACCGCCTTGACGGGCATCGGCATCGTGATCGCCAATGTCCTGATGATTCCCTTTTTTAAAGCCCGCCTGCCCAAAAAGATCGGCCTTCTAACGGCAATTCTTACCACGGGCATGTCGCTCTTTGCCGCGATCGCCTCTGGAGTGAGCGTACCTCTTGCCGTCGATTTGGGCTGGGGATGGAGAGGATCTCTTGCATCTTGGAGCATCCTGATGGTGTTGGCGCTTGCAATTTGGATTCCCCAATTGAAGCCGCATCAATCCGCCAGTCAAACCAAGCTTCTCCCAGCCAAAAACGTATGGGCTTCGAGGCTCGCTTGGCAGGTCACGCTCTTCATGGGGGCTCAGTCAGTGATGTATTTTACGCTGATCACCTGGCTGCCGGACATGCTGATAGCCCGGGGCATGACTCCGGTGAAGGCTGGAATTTCCCTTTCCTACATGCAATTAATCTCACTTATCGGAACCTTCTTTGTTCCCGGTCTTTTGATCAAGCTACGTGAGCAATCAAATGTAATCCTGACTGTCGGCATCGGCTATGTACTCGGCTATGGGACGCTATTTATCGAAAACGAGCTCGTCACCTACGTTGCGCTTACTATCATCGGAATAGGCAGCGGAGCAAGTCTAAGCATCGCCTACACCCTCATTTCGCTTCGCTCGGCAGAAGACATGACTACGGCAAAACTCTCAGGTATGGTCCAGTCGGCCGGTTATATCCTCGCCGCCCTCGGTCCCCTGCTTTTTGGAATTTCCATGGACATGTTTGGCAATTGGGATTTCTTGATTTGGTTTTTGCTCCTGATGACCGTCCAATTCCTGGCCTTTGGCATTCCTGCAGGACGGGATAAAAAGATACTCTAGGATTTTCAGGGCCGGCATCCACGATAAAACCCGTATTTTTGCGCAAGCTTCTACACACTCATGCAAGACTTGTTTAACTCCCTAGGAATCTCCGACAACCTGCTCAATTACGTCCTGATGCCGCTTCTGATCTTTGTGGCGCGAATCGGCGACGTATCGATCAACACGCTCCGCATCATGTTTATGATGAACGGAAAAAAGGGAATCGTTCCCGTTTTGGGTTTTTTTGAAGCCATGATCTGGCTCTTGGCAATCGGGCAAATCTTCCAAAACGTGGACAATCCCATCTCCTACATCGCCTATGCTGGCGGGTTTGCGACAGGAACTTTTGTAGGGATGGCCTTGGAGGAAAAGCTCGCCATCGGCCGGGTACTGGTACGGGTGATCACCCCCACGCCACACCCTGAGCTGCTCGAGTTTATGAAGGAAAAAAACTACCGATTCACCAATGTGGGCGGTGAAGGGCGATATGGCAAGGTCAATCTGCTGTTCACCGTCATGAAGAGAGATTCCCTGAAAGAATTCATTTCCAAGGTCAAAGAGGTGGACGAAAAAGCCTTTTACACCATAGAAAGTGTGAAGCGGGTTTCTGAAGACGATTTGAACACGATGGAGGACAGAGCTGGTTTTCGAAGCAAATTCTTCAGCAAAGCCAGAAACTGATGGGCAATTCCTTGTTTCAGTTCCAGCAGTTTCGCATCCACCAGGATCGCTGCGCGATGAAGCTCAGTACCGATGCCATCCTTTTGGGTTCGCTGGCGAAAGCTGAAAACCCTACAAAAATCCTAGACATTGGTACCGGCACTGGGGTCATTGCCCTGATGCTGGCCCAGCGCTTTCCCGACGCGCAGGTCACCGCAGTAGAAATTGATCCCGATGCTGCCGAGCAAGCAGCGGAGAATTTCAGCGGGAGCGCGTTTGCTGGCAGACTATCCCTCATTCAGGCAAGAGTTCAGGATTTTGCGACAAAGGACAAGTTTGATTTGATCGTGAGCAATCCTCCTTATTTCGCAGACCACTTGAAATCTCCCGATTCCAAGCGAAACCGGGCACTTCATACAGATGAGCTGTCTTTTGAAGAGTTGGTAGTAAAAGTATCTTCCCTACTTTCGCGAGAAGGAAAGTTCTGGGCGATCTTGCCTCCAAGGCAAATGCGGGATTTACAGATTCTCGCCGAAAATTCCGGACTGCGACTAGGTCAAAGGACACAGGTAAGAGATACTCCTGACAAGCTCTTCTATCGGGAAATTTGTTCCTTTTCCCAGCATGAGGAGGATTGCACGGAGGAAATCATCACGCTGAAAAATGCGGATAGATCCTACTCCACGTACTATTCGAGCTTGCTTTCAGGCTTTTTGCTTGGGTATTGACGGAATTCAACTCCAAACTTGCTCTTCAAATCGGATTCCCCACCTCTCCAATTCCAGCAAAATAGGAACATACAGCTCCGGGATAGTCGGAATATGGAGCCCCGTGATCGATATTTTGCCATCCAAAAAAAGATCAACCGCGATTGCCAAAGGCAAGCCAACGGTCTTGGCCATCGCAGTGCGCACCGCATCATCCCCCAAGCAAACCAGCGTAGAGGTAATATTTTTTGTCCCTTCTGCTGTCAAAATCTCAAACAGGTGCTTCATCACGATCATATCCCTGTCCTCCGGCTGTAGCTCCCAATCAATCTCCAGGATAGCTTGCAGGATTTGGGCGAGTGTGCCGTGGGTTTTGGGCAGCTTGCGGTCTTCAAAAAATCCCAGCCACTGGATCTTTTCAAAAGTCGGAAAATCCAACTCTGGAATCGCCTCCGCGAGCTTTTCCTCCACACTCAACTGGTCATGATAGGGCAGAAAAGCATTCAAAAATTGCTTTAATGTCGCGCCCTGTGCCAGCTCCATTTGAGTCGAGTCGTCAGTCATTCCCAGCTGTACGAAAACGTCCCAAGCTCGGCAATAACCGACTCTTCGAAGCGTGCCGCGAAGCATGGTTGGGATATCCTCCAGCCCATATTTTGCACGATAGCTCAGTGAGTCCCGATTAGGATACCCCTCGAATGCTGCAAAACCCGAGATACTAACCGGCTCCAAGCGGTGAAAAAGCCGGTGGTAGGGCACATACTTCATATCACCCTTTTCGATATAGCAGGAGGTCCCGACGCCAGCGAGGACGACATTTCTGGGATTCCAGGTAAACTTGTAATTCCACGGATTATCCTCCGAGTCTGGAGCCAGGAGGCCACCGCAATAGGACTTGAAGGAGACGATCTCCTCTCCCCTTGCCTTTGCGGAATGGATGATCCTCATGGCTGACATATGGTCTATTCCCGGGTCCAAGCCACATTCATTGAGAAAGAAAAGCCCTCTCTGTTCTATTTCAGGGGCCAAGGCTTTCATTTCCGATGATTCGTAGGATGCGGAAAAAAAATGCTTGCCCAAGCTCAAGCAATCCGACGCAACCAAGGGGTGCATAGACGCCGGCAACATAGAGATCACCACGTCAGCTACAGAGATCAACTCACGTCTCTTTGCGTCATGTATCGAATCCAGAAATTCCGCTGTTGTACCCGGACGACTTTGCAGTCTCGCCTTCGCCGCCTCCAAGTCCAGATCAGCCACTATCAAGTGCCTGTCCTTTTTGGCACAGGTATCTGCCAAATAATCGATCAAAAAAGAGGTGGATTTCCCCGCTCCAAGAATTAAAATCGTGCTCATCTCTAAAGTTTACACAACTAAAATGGGAATATTTTCCCGGGGATATAGACTGGCTGAAGGTAATTCTCGAACATTTCCCTACTTTGAAGTGTTGCATTTGCCCAAAGCAATCTCATTGTTTGAAAAAGATAAATCTGAATTCGGAAATCGAGGAATTGAGCCCGGAAGAGCTGGATGATCGAGAGCAGAACTTGCTGTCGAGAGCGCAGGAAGTATCCAAGATGGCCTACGCGCCCTATTCCAACTTCCAAGTGGGCGCGGCTGTTTTGCTGGAAAACGGTGAAGTCCTCCAGTCTTCCAACCAGGAAAATGTCAGTTTCCCGGCCGGATCCTGTGCTGAACGCCTGCTGCTAGGTTATTCTGGTGCCAACTATCCCGACTCGGCACCGCTAATGCTTGCCATCGTTGCAAGGCGCGCCGGCGAGGAAGTCTGGGCAGAAGTCTCCCCCTGCGGCATCTGCCGACAGACGATCAATGAGTCCGAAAAGCGCTTTGGAAAACCGGTGACGATGCTGATTCTGAGACAAAATGGAAATATACTGCGGGTTAAAGGAATCTCCGAACTGCTACCGCTGAAATTCAATGATCTTAATACATAGAGATGAACCGCGTCCCGTCTATTTTTTCCGTATTTTCTAGTTGCACAAAAGGAAACCAGCTGTATTTCATTACATTTAGGACAAGTACATTTTCAATCTCGGTGCCTTAAACCAAAAAGCCATGATCGGAATCGCCATTTTCTTTCTCGTTTTGGGAGCTCTTGTAAAATATGGAAAGATGTACTTTCTGATAGCCGGATATAACACGATGTCCTCTTCCGAAAAAGGACAATTTAACGTGGAAGCGGTTGCCAAAGTCTTCCGAAATGGAATGTTTGGAATGGCTGCCCTCATCCTAATCGGCTACCTTGCAGCCAAAATCACGGGGGATGGTTCCCTGCAGCATACACTATTTTTCGCAGCCATTTTCATCGGTGTACCCTACCTCGTCATTGCTTCAAACCTGAAAAAGCACAAGTAACCTGCATGGGCTAGGCTGCCACTATCGAAGATCAAACAAACTATCTTCGGCTATTCCAAAAAAAGTCTCACACCCGTGAAACAAACCATCCGATTTGAGTACGAAGCACACTACCACCTATCCCAAGAGCCTAGCTACCAAGAGGATGAAATCTGGCTTGTCTTGCACGGATACGGTCAATTGGCGGAGTTTTTTGTCCGGAAGTTCAAGCCATTTTCGACACTGGAGAGACTTTTCATAGCCCCAGAAGGAACCAACTATAACTATTTGGAGGGATTCCAAGGCAGGGTCGGAGCAAACTGGATGACCAAACACGAACGTGAAACGGCCATTGCCAACAACCACCGACTTCTGGATGGGCTGATGGACACTATCCTAAAAAATTATCCTAAACAGCCGACTGTCCACGTTTTGGGATTCTCCCAAGGCGCCGCTACCGCCACTCGTTGGGCAAGCCGTTGGGAAGGGAAAATAAGCACGCTGGTGCTTTGGGCGGGTGGATTTGCGCTGGACTTGAACCTGGAGATTGCACGGGATGCCTTTTCCGGGACGAGGTTAATCCTTGCACTTGGGGAGAAAGACGACATCATCAGCCAAGACAATATTGTAAAGCAGGAGGAGCTGATCGCAAGCCTTGGAAAACCGATTCGGAGGCTATACTACCCCAGTGGGCATGAGCTAGATACGGCGCTTTTACAAAAAATCATAAATCGACAGATATAAGGCTATTTTTTGGCCTTGGGATTGCTATGTTTGAAACAATTTGCCGAAATTTTACCTTTCGTTTTTTTAGATAAATCTTGACACCAATACATGCTTTCGCTTACTGAAAAAGAGGTAGACAATATTGCTGCCCAGTTACTCAAAGGAATGATCTGCTTCTACCAAATCGACAAGAAGAAGATCCATCAAATGCCTGATGACGAAGACTATTTCAATTACGATCTGACTCCCGAAGAGGAGGACATATTGGACGAAATTGATGAAGATCCGGACAATTTTGCGGAATTCACGAGAATGGAACCAGCCCAAGAGCACCAGATGATGCAGGATTTCATCGACCGAAAGGTAAAGGAGCGAAACCTCGCCGAGGACTTGGTCAATGCGCTCAGCAAGCCAAAGGCCGCTACCGGGTTCAAATTTTTGATCGACGGGTCCAAATACAAAAGCGAATGGGTAGAGTACCGAAAAGGGAAATACCAGGATTGGGTCAAAGAACAGGTCGATGCCTTCAACTTTGCAGAAGACTAAACAAGCACCGCCCGGAGATCTTCGGGCGGTTTTGATTTTGTACCTAATGTAAACTTCTGACATGTCTACGCTTTCTATCCGAAATACCTTGTTGCCCGGCGACCTTGGGCAGGTAGCATATCTTCACGGCAAGATCTACGCTGCAGAGCACGGATTTGGGCAAGGGTTTGAAGCCTATGTCATGGAAAGCTTGCTTGAGTTTTACCGTCAATATGATCCGGAAAAAGACCGAGTGTGGGTGGTGGAAAGTGGGGCGAAAATGATCGGGTTTCTGCTGCTTATGCATCGTCCGGAAAACCAAGCCCAGTTGCGCTATTTTATTCTCGAAAAAGAACACCGCGGCACTGGCTTGGGCAGACGGCTGATGAACGAATGGATGGCGTATTTCAGGCAGAGATCCTATGCCGGTGCCTATCTCTACACGACGAGTGGACTCGACCCGGCGGTGCATCTCTACGAAAGCTATGGCTTTAGAAAGGTGTCCGAAAAACATTCGGAAGAATTCGGAGTACCTCTGAAAGAAATCCTCTACCGATTACCTTAGACTCAAGATTTACTTTTACCATGAAAAATACTGCCATCGTCTTCTTTTTAGTCCTTCTCACCCAAGTTTCATTTGGACAGGATTGGGATTGGGGCGGCCCAGTGGATCCCCTTCAAAAGAAGCTCAATATTCGCCATTACAAACTAGAGATTGAATTTTTCCCAGAAACCCAAAGTATCCTCGGATCGAACATCATCACCTTTTCCTCCGAAGAAAAACTAGACACACTGCGATTAAACCTGATCGATGGCTATCAGGTAGAAAGGGTCACAATGGGGGGAAAAGATGTGGAGTTTCAGCACCAAAATGACCTGCTCGACATTATCCCCATCGATTGTACCTGCGATCAGGTACAGGTTTTCTATGGCGGAAAAACCCCCATCGCGCCCAACCCACCTTGGGAAGGGGGCTTTACTTGGGAAAAGGACCAATTGGACAATCACTGGATGGGGCTGTCTTCGCAGGGTGAGGGATCACAGATTTTCATGCCGGGGCTGGATCATCCTTCCAGTGAACCTAGCGAAGGGGTCGACCTGCTGCTCACCGCCCCGAAGCCCTATTTCGTCGCTTCCAATGGCCACCTGCTAGAGACCACCGAAACGGAAGATAAGATCAGCTATCACTGGGCGACAGACTACCCTATCAACGTGTATAACATCAACTTCACGATGGGGATATTTACCGAGGAAAGTCTGGAGTTCCAATCCGTGTCCGGAGAGATAGTGCCCATGCACGTCTGGGTGCTGCAGGAAAACCGCGCAAAAGCTGCCGAGCTACTTGAGCTGCTGAAAGTGAGTACGGAGACGCATGAGAAGTATTTTGGAGCCTTCCCTTTTCCGAAAGACAAAATATCCGTCGTGGAGACGCCATACCTTGGCATGGAGCACCAGACGATCAACGCCTATGGCAACAATTTTCAGTTTGTCCCGATGGGAGACACCCAATACGACTGGCTGCTGCACCATGAGCTCGGCCATGAGTGGTTTGGCAACAAGATCTCAGTCGCGGACTTTGCCGACATGTGGATTCACGAGGGCTTGACCGCTTATGGGGATTTCCTGTTTTATTGGGAGCATGGCGGGCCTGATGCCTACTTTGCCAAAGTGAAAGGTAACTACAAGTATATCCTCCACGCCAAGCCCGTGGTGAGCGCCCCCAATTCTACTGAAGGCGAATCCTACCATGGGGAAATCTACTCCAAAGGAGCCATGGTCATCCACTCTCTCCGCGGGATTTTGGGTGACGAGGTCTTTTTCCCCATGATCAAGGCTTTCGCGAATGACGAGCGATTCACCTACCAAAACAAAGTCAGCACCAAGGACTTCACCGACTTTGTCCAAACTTACACGGGACAAAACCTGGAAGGCTTTTTTGGGTTATATCTATACACCACCGAATTGCCGAAGCTGAAGGTGGCGAAAAAGGGAAAGTCGAGTTACGCCATTTCCCTTCAAGGAATTGACTTCTCCATGCCTGTGGAAATCGAGACTTCAGATGGACTGGTGAAGATGAACCTCGGTCCGAAACCAACCCAAGTAAATAGCACAATTCCTCCGTTGGTGGATCCGAATGGTTGGATCATGATGGCTAGGTAATTGCCTGTATTTATTATTTGGTCTGATTTTGGAAGTTCTGGGGTCAGTTCTTTTGATTGTATTCAGGCATTTACTTAATTGATAGCAACCGCTGTTGCTTAGTTTTTTTCACCAAATCCCTTGTTAGATGGAAAAGCACTTGTATGATTCCGGCTTGATCGGGAATTGCTCCTTTATCGCCCACATCCAAAAAAACACCAATATTTCCTGGCTTTGCATGCCCAGATTCGATTCCGACTTTTTGTTTGGGGGCATGTTGGACAAGGAAAAAGGCGGAGAATTCACCATTCTTCCCGAATCCGCAGAGTTTGAGTCAAGCCAATCCTATCTGGAAAATACCAACATACTCCAAACGATCATCCAAAGCGGGAAAGAGCGATACAAGGTCACTGACTTTGCTCCCAGATTTAAGAATTATGATCGCTACTACCGACCGCTAATGTTGATCCGCAAGATCGAGCCTATATCAGGATCCCCCAAGATTCGAATCAAATGCCTGCCTGTAAGTGAGCGCGGAAGCAAAAAACTTAAGGGAACTCAGGGTAGCAACCATATCCAATTTCTGAGCGGTGAGCAGGAGATACGCCTCACGACCAACGCACCTCTTAGCTTTATCGTAGAGGAAAAAAGCTTTGTACTACAACGCCCTATTTATTTGGTTTTTACCTATGGTCGCCCACTCGAAGCGCCTATCGAATCGACAGCCGAGCGATTTCTCCAAGCCACCGCAGACTATTGGTATTCATGGGTCAAGTCCACCAGTATCTACAATTTTCACCAGCGCCTAGTCCTACGCTCTGCACTCATCCTAAAAATCCACCAATACGAAGACACCGGGGCGATCATCGCAGCATCCACCACTTCCCTGCCGGAGTCTCCAGGCTCCACCCGCAACTGGGACTACCGCTTCTGTTGGATCCGGGACAGCTACTATACGCTGACATGCTTCAACAGCATAGGCCACTTTGAGGAGTTGGAAAAGTATTTTGACTACATCCAAAATCTCCCTACCGTACAGGACAATCGCTATCAGCCCCTGTACTCCGTCACGGGCAATTGGTTTTTGTCCGAAGAAATAAGCACCCTAGCAGGCTACTTGGGAAACAAACCAGTTCGGTTTGGTAATCTGGCATACACCCACGTACAAAATGATCTCTATGGCCAGGTGCTCGTCTCCCTGCTGCCGCTGTACTCGGATCACCGGTTTACGGCGAAAGAGCGGAGCTATTCAGAGCCCATGATCATGAATCTGCTGAACAAGATAGAACAGACGATGGAGGAAAAGGATGCTGGGCTATGGGAATTCAGAAACTTGGCGCAAGAACATTGCTACACATTTTTGTTCCACTGGGCAGGTGCCTCCGCCGCCATCAAGATCGCAGCCCGTCTCAACAACGAGGAAATGCATCAAAAAGCCACAGCGTTAAAAAATGCCGCCATCAAAAAAATAGAAGCCTGCTACCTTCCGGAGCGTAAGGCCTATGCACAGGCGATCGGCGTCACCCACATGGATGCAAGCACGCTACAGCTGATCACCATGGGTTATTTTGGCAATGACATCGAGCGGGCAAACAACCATCTTAAAGCCTTGGAAAGTGAGCTGTTGGCCAAAGACTACTTATTTTACCGCTACAAGCACAAGGATGATTTTGGGGTACCGGAGACGACCTTCCTCATCTGTGCCTTCTGGTACATCGAGGCCCTGGCCTGTGTCAACCGACTCGACGAAGCCATTGAGGGCTTTGAAACCCTGACCAAGTACTGCAACCACCTGCAGTTGTTTTCAGAAGACGTGGATCAGGCCACTGGGAGCCAATGGGGCAACTTTCCGCAAGCCTATTCCCATGTCGGCCTGATGAATGCAGCGTTTCGAATTGGGAGAAAACTGGACAAACCCAATTTTCTCTAGACCCCAACCCGGCAATTCCATCTATTTGGTCAGGGCAGCTAGTAGCTGCCTTACCTGCCGGAAAGACTTGATGTTGTACGTGGCTTGGGTATAGCTGTATCCCACTCTGATCGTGTAAGCCTCCTTGGGAAGTGCCTTAAAAGTATCTTCGTCGGTCCAGTCATCGCCTATGGCGAGGATGAAGTCATTTTCAAGACCTTTCAGCAGAGTCAATGCCGCCCTTCCCTTGTTGATATCCGGTCGTTTGATTTCCAAGACCATATTCCCTTCCAATACCTGGAGGTTATATCCGCTTGCCATATATTTTAGGTGACTAAACAATTCCCGCATCCTGAGGTCGCCCAAACCGCTTTCTACTTTTCTATAGTGCCAAACCAAGGAATGGTGTTTTTCCTCAATAAATGCACCTGGAGTCCGCAAGACGTAGTATTCCATCACATTGCGGATATCCTGCTTCCAATGGTCGTCAACTTCGGCATACAACTCCCAAGAATCTTGGTTTTCTTTCCTTCTCATCCACACCCCGTGCTCCGCGATCAGATCTATGGGAAAGTCATGAAACCACTTTTCGAGCGTATCCTTGTCCCTTCCGGAAATGATAACAACCTGGGCCATCCGGCTTAAGTCTCGGACAAGATCCTTTAGCTCCTGATCTGGAACGGCGTTTTGAGGATTGGATGTAAATCCCGTAAGCGTACCGTCATAGTCTAGGAAAAGAACGGGTTCATGGGCTGACCGAAAAGCCTCGCTTATTTCCTCAATCACTTTTTGGTCGACATTTTTTGAGGTAAACTCGGCCTGCTTTGCCTTAACATGACGAAGGCGATCCATAAAAACCTTAACCCATTGGAACACATCGTACTTTTGGAGGCTTTCCTGCATCGAGCGGATTCGGACTTTTTGCTCCGAAGGCTCCATGGTCAGGGCTTGATAGATGGCATCAACCACGGCACGCTTGTCATTTGGATTCACGAGAATCGCCTCGCGAAGCTCTTTTGCCGCTCCTGCCATTTCTGAAAGGATCAAAACTCCCCTCTGGTCGATCTTGCTTGCGACAAATTCCTTGCATACCAGATTCATCCCATCGCGCAGCGGTGTGACCAAGGCGATGTCTGACATGCTGTAAAAAGCACTCAACTCCTCAAAAGGAAAGCCTCGATAAAAATAGTGAACAGGCACCCAATTGAGCGTCGAAAACGAGGAATTGATCCTGCCGACCAGTAGGTCGATTTCTTCCTTGAGTTCCTTATATGACTGGACCATGTCACGACTGGGAACGACGATCATGATCATGGATACTTTACCATGCAGATCGGGATGCTCTGTCAGCAGATCATGAAATGCCTGAAGACGTTGTGGTATTCCCTTGGAGTAATCGAGGCGGTCAATGGTGATAATCAGTTGCTGGTCGCCCACTTGCCGACGGTATTCTTTGACCAGGCTTTGTGTTTTGCTGCTTTTGGCTTGGTCTTCAAATTTGCCGTAGTCAATTCCCATGGGAAAAGAATCGACATTGATAATGCGGTTTTCCGCCTGGATCGTACCGCTTTCGGAGGAAAGGCCGATGATACGGCTGACTGCGCTCAAAAAGTGGCGCATGTCGTCATAAGTATGAAAGCCGACCAAATCCGCTCCACACACGCCCTCAAGTATCTCCTTTCTCCAAGGGATCATTCGAATGATCTCATAAGACGGAAATGGGATGTGCTGAAAAAACCCTATCGTGGCATCAGGTAACGCATCCCTGAGCATTTTTGGCAAGAGCATTAGCTGATAGTCATGGATCCAGATCGTGTCGTCTGGCTGGGCTTTTTTCAGGATCGTTTCGCAAAACAACTCGTTGACCCGGAGGTAAGCCTCCCAATGCTCGGGATTATAAGCAATATATTGGGTGAAATAGTGGAAGGCCGGCCAGAGCGTTTCATTGCTGAAGCCTTCGTAAAATTCTTCTATGTCCTTTTGGGAGAGGAATACCGGCACCATCTTGTGCTTATGGAGATCCAAGAAGATCTCCGCCCTCTTCTCTGGCTCATCGACCACATTTCCTGGCCATCCTATCCAGATATTTTCACCCTCTTTGTAGATGGATCCCAGGCCAGTAGCCAATCCTCCAGCTGAAGGAGTGTACTCATAATGGCCATTTTTTGGGCGAAGCGAAATAGGGAGTCTGTTGGAGACAATAATTGTTTTTGACATTGGTTTAGCTTAAAAACATGGGATGAAATCCCGGTGAGTATTTGGCGGTCAAATTCAAGTTAATGAATTATGGCCAAGAACATTGAAAAAATGGCAATTTCCCTGCCTAAGATCTAAAAATTCCGAAACAAAAAAGCCCCGGTCGTGTAACCAGGGCCTTGGAGTGTCTATGTCGGATCAAAGTCCAAATTCGCTTTTCACCTTGTTCACGTAATCGAGTTTCTCCCATGTAAACAATTCCACATCTAGGGAAATTTGGTCACGGTAAGGGGAGTAGAAGGTCTTGGTCACGACTTCGCTTTTTCTTCCCATGTGCCCGTAGGCCGCTGTCTCCTCATAGATGGGATTCCGTAGCTTCAGTCTTTGCTCGATCGCGTAGGGACGCATGTCGAAGATCGCTTCCACCTTTTTGGCAATCTCACCGTCGCTCAATCCCACCTTGGATGTCCCGTAAGTATTCACATAGATACCCATAGGCTTCGCAACGCCGATCGCATAGGATACCTGTACGAGGATCTCGTCGGCGACGCCCGCAGCCACCATGTTTTTGGCGATATGCCGTGTTGCATAGGCGGCAGAGCGGTCAACCTTCGAGGGATCTTTTCCCGAGAAAGCCCCACCTCCATGCGCACCCTTGCCACCGTAGGTATCGACGATGATCTTGCGTCCCGTCAGACCGGTGTCACCGTGGGGGCCACCGATTACGAACTTGCCGGTTGGGTTGATGTGGTAGTTGATATCGGCGGTGAAAAGCTTCTGAAGCCCCGGCTTCAGTTTGGCCTTCACTCGCGGGATCAGGATGTCTATGATATCCGCCTTGATCTTGGCCAGCATCGCCTCCTCCTCGTCAAAGTCGTCATGCTGGGTGGAAACCACGATCGCATCGATGCGCTGAGGAACGTTGTCATCGCTGTACTCAATGGTCACCTGGGACTTGGAGTCAGGACGGAGATAGGTAATGTCCTGGTTTTCCCTTCGCAGCTCGGCAAGTTCCCGCAGGATCATGTGGGAAAGGTCCAACGCCAATGGCATATAGTTCTCCGTCTCGTTGGTCGCGTAGCCAAACATCATCCCCTGATCACCGGCACCCTGTTCTTCAGGATTCTTGCGCTCCACGCCTTGGTTGATGTCGGCAGACTGCTCGTGGATGGCTGAAAGTACTCCGCAGGAGTTGCCTTCGAACATGTATTCGCTTTTGGTATACCCAATGCGGTTGATCACATCACGTGCGATCTTCTGCACGTCGAGATAGATGTCTGATTTCACTTCCCCCGCCAGGATCACCTGTCCGGTCGTCACGAGAGTTTCACAAGCTACTTTGGAATTGGGATCGAAGGCCAAAAAATTGTCAATCAACGCATCGGAAATCTGGTCAGCAATTTTGTCAGGATGACCCTCAGACACTGACTCTGAGGTAAATAAATATGCCATAAATGCTTAATTAGTAATCCTTTTTTTGAAGCCCCAAAAATAAGGGAACTGGGGGAAATAAAAAACCACAACCTTTAACCAAGCCAAATTTACCAGAGCCCCTCTGCCTGGAGTTGTTCTTGGATTTTACGGTTGTTTTCCCAGAACTTTTTTTCCACTCCGGCCCAAATTTCCCGAAACTCCCTACGCTTTTTGAGCTCATCCACCATGGGGTCTTGAGGCAAAAACAAAACAACCCACAGTTGGATATTGTCCTCCTCAGCGAAAAGCCGTAGATAATCCAGCGCCAAGTCTAGTTTGCCATCGCTTGCGTACATCATCGCCAAACCCAGGTTTTTGTAGATGGTTTGGTCTTTTTCGATGTATTGTCTGTAGCTCTGAAAAAGCCTTTCCGCTTCGGCGGTCTTCCCTACTCTTTGATAAACTTGTCCGATGATCTGATTCTCGTGGACATACACGTTCAGCTTTTGTTGGTTTCGGATTTGGTTGAATTTTTCATAGTAAAAATAGGCAGAATCGTAGTCGCGCAGGTAGTAACTCACCTTCCCTATATCTTGGAGTATATCAAATCTGGACGAATCTCTGCCAAATTCCCCGATAAGCATCCCTCTGGTCTTCTCCAGATCTTTGGTCTGAGCATAACTGACAAAAGCTCGCACATATCGGGAATAAACGTTGCCGGAGAAATACACCAGGGACTTGTCGATGTATTCCATTGCCTCATCCACAAAACCAGCCTGGACCAGCGCATTTCCCAAGCGAAGGTAGAAGTAGCTTGTTGCCACCGAATCGGCCGGTCCAGCGTCCAGCTGCATACCTTTCAGCGCATATTCCAGATACTTTCCGGTATTGGGCAGGTAGTTGGCATAGAAGTCCGCCAGCAATCCGATGATCTCCGAGGAATTGGGGTTGTATTCCAGCCCTTTTTCCAAGAAAGGCAGGGCTTGACCATACTCTTTTTTCAAGAGGTAATACATGCCTTTTGCCCTGAGACTTTCTGCTGAAGTCGGATCAAACAGCATAGCCTTGTCTGAATACTCCCCCAGTTTGTCGAGATGACCTTTTTCAGCCCTGAACAAATCGTAATAGTAAAAGGCGAATCCGGCACAGGCATAGGCCAAGGCGAAGTTTTTGTCCTCCTGGATCGCCTGATCAAAGAAAGTGACGGATTGTAGCAGATTTTCGTCTCCTCCTTTATTTAGCAGATCCAGCCCTTTTAGGAAGGAATCGTAAGCTTTGGGATTTTCGGTAAGGACTTTGTCTATCCGCGACTGTTCCTCAGGCGTGATCACTGCCTGAATCTCCTTCGCTATATCCTGGGAAATCTCCTGCTGCAGGGTAAAGATGTCGCTGACCTCGCGCCTGTACTGCTTACCCCAAAGGTGTCGGTCACTAGCCCCTTCGATCAGCTGGATATTCAGTACGATGCGATCGTCTATCTTCTGACCGCTGCCTTCTACCAGATAGCTGACCTTGAGTTCCTCTGCCATTTCCGGGATGGATTTATCACTGTTTCGGTACTTTTCGGCCGAGGTACGGCTGAGCACTCTCAAGTCTTTGATCTTTTGCAGGTTGTTCAAAGTGGATTCCATCAGGCCATTGATGAGGTAGAGATTCGTGGAATCGGCGCTGTCGTTCTTGAAAGGCAGGACAACGATGGACTTTTCGAGCTGAAGATTTTCTTCGAAAATAAGCCCACCAAAAAGAAACCACCCCAATGCCAAGAACAGAAGGCTCGTCAAAGCTCCGATAATCCAAGCCCTGCGGCTGGATACAGCAGCTTCAGGCTTGGACAATTCCAAAGGTGGCGGAACTACTTCAATATGCTTCCCAACTTCTCCAGGAGGATAGCCAAAGTGCTCCCGAAAGCATTTGATAAAATAGGAAGGACTGTTGAATCCCACTTGATGCGAAACCTCCGAAACATTCAAGGTACCCGTCCTAAGCAAATGCATGGCCCGCTCTAGACGAATCTGATTGATGAGCTGACTGACGGAGAGATTGCTGACCTTCTTGACCTTCCGAAGCAGATTGGACCGGCTCATATGCATGGCCTCTGCCAGCTCTGCCACTCCAAACGCTTCCTCAGCAAGATGCGAATCGATCTTCGCAATCAGCTGATCCAAAAATTCCTTATCCTGAGGTGAAGCGGTGGTCATTAGGTAAAACTAGAAGAAAAATATGAAATGCGGGATGAGGTATAAGGGAAGTCCCATGCTTCGATATTAAGAGTTGATCATTCGATGTTCTATATTGAAAAGCTGGAAATCGGCTTGGAAAGTTATACGGCGCTAAGGCTGTAGAGCTTGCCAGATCTCGAAGCCTCAGCTCATTTCTACCGCTTGCAAATACCACCTCGCAACCCCTTTCCTTAGCCGTTTTGCGCGATTTTTTATATCCCTGCATCATAGTTTATATCGCTCAAAGCAAGACTTATGCATTTGTGAGCAGGACTGTTTAGCCTGGCGCAAGCCGCTGTTTTTACTTTGTCAGCATCAAAACAAATCAAAATTCATCATGAAATCGAGCATCCAGAACGTACCGAATCGAGGGAGTGCTGATAGGAATGCGAGATTCCATGTGACAAATTAAAATCAAACTATAAAGACATGAAAACAGCTATTCTAAACCCCCAATTGTTAGCCTGCCTTCTGGTTTTGGGTATGGTATTCTTTGCATCATGCAACTCTTCTGCCCAGAAAAGGGAAGGTGCCCCCGATGTTGATCTACATACTGCGATCCTTACCGACAATCTGGACGCGATCAAGCAACATATTGCCGCGGGAAGTGATCTGAATGAAAAAGATCCCTTTGGCGGTTCAAGCCCCCTGATCACGGCAGCGCTTTTTGATAAGCGAGAAGCGACAAAGCTTCTCTTGGATGCCGGTGCTGACATCAATTTCCAAAACAACGACGGTTCCACTGCATTGATTTCCGCCGCCTTTTTCGGAAGGCCTGAGATCGTCCAGTTGCTGCTGGCGAAGGGTGCTGACAAGTCGATCAAGAACAAATACGGAACAACTGCACTGGACAACGTATCCGCACCTTTTGCCGAGGTAAAGGAAGTGTATGACATGATGGGCAATATGCTTGCTCCCATGGGACTGAAGCTGGACTATGCCTATTTGGAAAAAATCCGTCCAGAGATCGCCGAGATGCTGAGGTAAGTGCAGCGAGACGTTCTGAAATCACGGAGTCAGACAGGGCCCTTCAATCGAGTGATGGACTACCGGAGACGGAAGAAAGTCCAACCCGATCTTTCTCTAAAAACTTTGCCTTAAAAACATGGAAAATCAAATAAAAAATGTGCGTCGATACGATATCGATTGGTTGCGTGTAATTGCAATCGGTCTACTGCTCATCTACCATGTGGCCATCGGGGTCCAACCCTGGGGCCGCATGATTGGCTTCATCACTTCCGATGAGCCGTGGAGCGCCCTATGGATCCCGATGTCATTGCTGAATGTGTGGAGGATACCACTTCTCTTCTTCGTGTCTGGCATGGGAATGTACTTCGCCATGCAAACCAGGACTTGGGCACAGCTGATTGAAGAGCGCTCCCAACGGATACTATTGCCTTTTGTATTTGGGATGTTTGTCATTGTACCCATTCACCTGTGGCTATGGAGGCACTTCTATGGGATGACCCAACAGTACATCTGGTCACCCGGCCACCTTTGGTTTTTGGGAAATATCTTTTGCTATGTCTTGGTGCTCTCCCCTTTCTTTTTCTACCTCAAGAAAAACGACTCGGGGAAAGTGGTCGCTTGGATCAAAAAGGCAATGAGCCAGCCTTGGGGTCTATTGGTGGTCCTTGCCGCATTTGTAGCCGAGGTGTTAGTGATCAATCCTGTTCCCTTTGAACTTTATGCAATGAACATGCATGGCTTCGTCCTTGGACTGTTGGCATTCTTTTATGGGTTTTGCTTTGTGCTGGCAGGAGAGGGATTCTGGACGATGATCCAGCGAGGACGTTGGCTATTTTTCATACTAGCCGCGGCTCTTTATGTCTTAAGGATTATCCAATTTGGCAGCCTGATCCCAGGATATCTTCTGGCAACAGAGTCCATTGCGTGGATTTTGACGGTTTTTGCCTTTGGCAGCAAATACCTGAACAAGCCCGGAAGAACGCTTGCTTATCTCAGCGAGGCGGCCTATCCGGTATATATCCTTCACATGATCTTCTTGTATCTGGGTTCGGTTTGGGTATTTCCCCTCGCTATTCCTGTTCAGTTGCAGTTTCTGCTGGTCTTGCTGATCACGCTCGCTGGATGTTTTGGAACTTTCGAGCTGGTTCGAAGAGTCGGATTTCTCAGACCTTTGTTTGGATTGAAGCAAATGCCGGCAAAGTCAAACCTGCGGAATTCGAAACATCGTGGCGAAGCATTGAATCTGCCTGCTCATACCCAAATCACCGACTAAGCGAATAATGCGGTTAAACAATGACACAATCAGAACCTAAACTATGATTTTGCGCAGCTGGGCTTCTAATCTTGACAATGCCTTTAATGCAGAGTAATAGCGGCCTGTCCGCTGAGGTCCCTTGACCTATCTTTTCTTCACCAGTCCCTCGGTCAATTCATTCATAGCCTTGACCTTGTACTCAAAGTCACCCTTCAGTGTGTCTCGGTAGGCGTGAAGATTTTCGAGTAGGTCATCAATTTCTTCGGGGAGAACTTCTTCCAGCAACTGTCTCAAGCGCTTGGCAGTCGTGGGCGATTTACCATTGGTGGAGATGGCGATCTTGAGATTTCCCTTGGTCACGATCCCGCCAAGGTAAAAGTCGCAGAGTTCCGGTGTATCGGCCACATTCACTAGGAGGAAGCGCTCCTTGGCTTCGTCTCGGATCTGCCGGTTGACGGCTTTGTCGTCTGTGGCGGCGATCACGATGTGCTTTCCGCCTAGGTATTTCTCGTGATATTCATCCTCGATCAGCGTCACGGTCTCACTTCTTTCCGCCACCTCCAAGAAGGCAGGAATAAATGCTTTTGCCACCACGGTCACCTGAGCCTGGGGGCTGGACTTGAGTAGAAACTCCAGCTTCTCCGTGCCCACATTTCCACCACCGACCAAGAGGACGTTTAATTCGTGGACTTTGAGGAAAATGGGATAAAGATGGTTCATGGTAAGAGAATCAAGGCGATAGTAGCAAGATAAAGCTAAAGAAAAGACTTCGAAGGATGATTTACAGCCACTGCATACTCAACATTGAAAGACTGTACTACTGCAAGCTGCCCACTGCAATCCGATAGACTTCAGCCAGCTTTTGGCTTTCCTTCACCACTTCTCCAACGATGATGATCGCCGGAGCTTCAGCTTTGGCTTCTTTCACCCGCTGTTCGATGTCAGAAATGTATCCAGCCACGACCTTTTCCTCTCGAGTCGTACCGCTTTGTATGATTGCTATTGGCAGCTCGGACTTGCCGCAGGCTTGATAGACTTTCACGATTTCACTCAGCTTTCTCGTACCCATCAAGACCACCACGGTAGCGGTAGACTGCGCTGCCAATGCCAAATCCCTGGATAACTCTCCGGTAGACGTTGTCCCGGTCACAACCCAGAAACTCTCGGAAACGCCTCTTTTGGTCACCGGAATACCAGCTGAAGCCGGAACAGCAACCGCCGAAGTAATCCCAGGAACCAATTCTGTGGAAATCCCAAACGACTCGATGTACTCGATCTCCTCCGCTCCCCGCCCAAAGACAAAGGGATCACCGCCTTTGAGCCGAACCACATGTCCATACTTTTTGGCGAGGCTGACGCAAAGCTGATTGGTATCTTCTTGGGCCGTGGAGTGCTTGCCTACACGCTTCCCCACAAAAATTCTCAGGGCCGTATCCGGAGCATGCTTCAGCAAAACCGGATCGATCAAAGCGTCATAGAGCACCACATCGGCCTTGTTTAGTGCCAAGACCGCCTTTAAGGTGATTAACTCCGGATCTCCAGGCCCAGCTCCTACTAGGGTGACTTTTGGAAAGACAATAGTGCTCATGCCTCCACCTCCGCCTCACGATAGGACTTCAACAAACGGTATATCTCCATGGCTTCGACTGAATAGGCTCTCGCAAAGGCTTCGCTTGGCTCATGCTGGTTGATCTGATAGACTTTGTCCGCAAAGGTGCCACCCAAATCAATCTTGCCCGTTTGGACATACTTTTCGTCAAAGAGGGAAATGATATTGGCGTAGCTGTTGGTGCTGGTATTGTCGCTTAGCAGAAGCGCCTTGGCGGCATTGATCAAGCCTGCGTAGTGATGGTAGATGCTGTCGGCCCAACGTCCGTCTTCCAATGCCTGCTGTCCCAGCTCAAGTTTTTCCAAGGCTTCCAAAAGAAGAGTCGCCACCAAATCGATCACCACGCCGGCGCATTCTCCCACGCCGACTGCCACCTCGTAGGCTTCTTGGTTGCCCCAGTCTATAGCATCCGCCACGGTAATCGTGGACGCGTCGCTGAGTTCTTTAAGCAAGTCGTAGAAGTAAATCTGCCCCTGCTGATCGTAGTAGCTGAGGAAATCCTGCCCTCCGGCGTTTTTCTCAAAGTCCTCGAGCAAAATACGCAAAGCTTGAGGGCCTCGTCGGCTGGGGACTTTGGTCACCTTGTCGGCAAATCTTCCATTGCCATCTCCCAAATTTCCCCCACCTAAAAGGACCTGCAAAGCTGGAATGACCGTCTTACCTGCTTTCATGGACATGCCCTGAAAGCCGATGTGTGCCATATTGTGCTGACCGCAAGCGTTCATGCATCCGGAGATCTTGATCACCAGATCTTTGTTTTGCAAATATTGAGGATATTCATCGAGGATCACCTTTTCCAACTCAGCGGCAATACCGGTGGAGCTGGCGATGCCCAAGTTACAGGTATCGGTGCCAGGACAGGCTGTGATATCTCCAAGGGTGTTGTAACCGCGGTCTGCCAGTCTGATTTTTTTCAGCTCTTGGTAAAAGAACGGTACCAAGTCCTCCCGAACGTCTCGGATCAGGATATTCTGTCTCAAAGTAAAGCGAACCTCACCAGCTGCATAGGTCTCTACCAAATCGGCCAATGGCCTCGCCTGATCCAAGTAGAAATCACCCAAGGAAACCTTCACGCCTATGGAGACGTAGCCAGCCTGCTTTTGCGGCAGCACATTAGTCAGCTTCCAAAGCTCAAACTCTAGCCCCAATTCTCCGTCAAGCGCTGGGCTCTCTGGATTTGGAAGGGATTTTCCCGCTTCGTAATCTTCAAAATCCAGTGGATAGCTTTGGAACTTCAGTGCTTTTCTTTCCTTCTCCACTAGTTCCAAAAAGGCTTCGATACCCAAGTCTTTCACCAGAAACTTCATCCTCGCCTTGTTTCGTCTGGCTCTCTCTCCATGACGGTCAAAAATTCGAAGAACCGCCTCAGTGAACGGGATGATCTGGTCTGTCGCCACGAAGTCCGAAATCACATCGGCATGCCGCGGCTGTGACCCCAAGCCCCCTCCGAGCAAAACCTTGAAACCTCTGACCTGCTGTCCATCGACTTCTTTAATCTTGGGGATAAAGCCCAAGTCATGGAGATAGCTCAGCGCATTGTCTTCGTCTGAAGAGGAGAAAGACATTTTGAATTTTCTCCCCATCTCTTGGCAGATCGGGTTTCGAAGAAAATATCGGAAGGTCGCGTCCGCATAGGGAGTCACGTCAAAAGGCTCCTTGGGATCGATACCGGCAGTTTCGGACGCGGTGACATTCCTGACCGTATTGCCGCATGCTTCTCGTAGGGTCACGTCGTCCTTTTCCAGCTCTGCCCATAGCTCAGGCGTCCTGTCCAAACTCACGAAGTGGATCTGGATGTCCTGGCGGGTAGTGATGTGCAGACGGCCAATGGAATACTCCTCCGACACGGCACAGATTCGTCGCAGCTGAGCTGAGGTGGCCCGGCCATAAGGCAGCTTGATGCGTACCATCTGAACGCCAGGCTGGCGCTGTCCATAGACTCCGCGTGCCAATCGAAGGCTGCGGAATTTTTCCTCGTCTATCTTCCCTTCCCGAAAGAGGGCTATTTTACGCTCCAAGTCAAGAATATCTTTTTCTACAATCGGATTTTCAAGTTCAGTTCGAAAGCTTTGCATGGCTGTAATAGGTTTTTCCCCGAAGGGTTTGCACATTTTTTCTTTTTGTCAAAAATCCCCAGATCCAGCTGGAAGACCGAAGCCCGAGGAAGGTAGATTGCCAGACTCGGCGTGAATAGGCCTAGTCTGGCTTCTTGATACTAGATGCTATTCAATAAAACCCACACTGACGGTGTCATAACTTCCCTCGTCAATCAGAATGAAGGCTCCATTGGATTTGCTGTTTTGATAGGAATCGAAATGGATAGGCTTGCTAAGTCTGAAATGTACCCGCCCGATGTCATTCAATCTGAGCTGATCGGCCTCTTCAGTTCCCGTAAAATCCGTATGAATTCTGGATTCGATCTGGTCTACCTTGGCCAAGACGCGGTTGACACCGTGCTGAAGGATATATTTCCCACCCACTTTCAGCGCTTTGCTGTTGACTTGGCATAGCGTAGCGGAAATGGCTTTCTCGCTGCTCGGTTCTTCACCGGCTCTGACGATCATATCGCCTCTGCTGCAATCTACCTCGTCCTCTAGGGTAATAGTCACCGAGGATCCCGGAGCTACCAAGTCAATTTGCTGATCAAAAAACTGAATGCCTTTGATCTTGGACCTGTTCCCAGACGGCAATACTGTCACTTCGTCGCCTACCTTTAAGCTGTGCCCATAAAGTTTACCGGAAAATCCGCGAAAATCATGGAAGGCCTCCGTCTTGGGGCGAATCACGTACTGCACCGGAAATCTTGCTACCGAACTTTCCTGCAGATCTTCGGGCTCGAGGATTTCCAAGTGGTCCAGCAGCGTGTTGCCTAGATACCAAGGCATGTGCTCGGACTTTCTTGTTACATTTTCCCCTTTGAGAGCCGAAACAGGAATGAACGTAATCTGTTCTTCATTGAAATTGCTTTTCTCCACGAGCGCATCGAAGTCACTCTTGATTTTCAGAAAAACATCCTCGCTGTAGTCCACCAAGTCCATCTTGTTGATGGCGACGACTACATGCGAAATTCTCAACAAGTTGCTGATGAAAAAGTGGCGGTAGGTTTGCTCGATCACTCCTTTTCGGGCGTCGATTAGGATGACCGCCACTTGGGAAGTAGAGGCGCCAGTGACCATGTTTCGGGTATACTCCACGTGGCCAGGGGTATCAGCTACGATAAAGTTGGTCTTGTCCGTATTGAAGTAGATGTGCGCCACATCGATAGTGATACCCTGCTCTCGCTCAGCAACCAAGCCATCAGTGGCTAGGGAAAAGTCCAGGTAATCGTAACCCCGCTGCCTGGAGTTACGCTCGATGGCCTCGATTTTATCTGTGGTCAGCGAGTTGGTATCATAGAGCAAGCGGCCTATCAGGGTGCTTTTGCCGTCATCCACGGAGCCTGCTGTTGCGATTTTGATGAGTTTTCTGCCTTGTATGTCCATTTTTTCAATTCTTTATCAACGGTCGACGGACCACTGTCCACGGCCTTTTGTAAATCGTATTTTTAAATCGCAAATCAGAAGTATCCGACTTTCTTCCTCGTTTCCATTGCAGCCTCGGAGCGCTTGTCGTCGATGCGGGCGCCGCGCTCGGAGATGGTGGATAGTCTGATTTCAGAGACTACGTCATCCAGGGATACTGCCTCTGAAAGAACAGCAGCAGTGCAGGTCATGTCACCCACGGTACGGAAGCGAACCATTTTCTCCACCACTTCCTCGTGTGCCTCGCGGAACACGTGTTCGTTGGCCGTCCAAATCATACCATCCCGGAAAAAGACTTCCCGCTTGTGGGCAAAATAGATACTCGGGATTGCGATATTTTCGGTGCGGATGTATTCCCATACGTCAAGTTCTGTCCAGTTGGAGATAGGGAAGCAGCGAACGTTTTGGCCAACATGGATTTTGCCATTGAGCATGTCAAAAAGCTCCGGACGCTGGTTTTTCTCATCCCACTGCCCAAAGTCATCACGAACCGAAAAAACCCGCTCTTTTGCTCTGGCTTTTTCCTCGTCCCTCCTCGCCCCACCTATGCAGGCGTCAAACTTAAACTCTTCAATCGCATCCAAAAGCGTGGTAGTCTGCAACGTATTTCGGCTGGCGTAGCGGCCTCGTTCCTCCCGCACTTTGCCTTGGTCAATGGAGTCCTGCACATTTCGTACGATAAGCTCGAGACCAAGCTCCTTCACCAAGCTGTCGCGAAACTCGATGGTTTCCGGGAAGTTGTGTCCTGTGTCCACATGGAGTAGAGGAAAAGGGATCTTTGCTGGAAAAAAAGCCTTCTGGGCCAGTCTGACCAAGGTAATCGAATCTTTCCCTCCAGAAAAAAGCAAGACAGGGCGCTCAAACTGCGCCGCCACTTCCCTCAGGATGTGGATCGATTCTGCCTCTTTGGGATTAGGTATAAATAGGTTCTCCATTTTAGTTACGAGTTACGAAGTGCCATTTACGAGGTAAAAAGAACTTCAGTCCGATAATTCTTATGTCTTGCGTCTTAGATATAAATTCTTATTTGGCATGCAGTCCGCACTCCTTTTTGGAGTCCTCCCACCACCAGCGTCCGGCTCGGGGATCTTCGCCCGGGAAGATTGCCCGGGTGCAGGGTGCGCAGCCTATGCTGATAAAGCCTTGGTCGTGAAGTGGATTATAAGGAATATTGAGTTCGTTGATGTAGCTAATCATCTGGTCAAAAGTCCAATCCAACAAGGGGTTATATTTGAGAATTTGGTTGGCTTCGTCCCATTCCACACGTTTCATTCCACCTCGGTTTGCACTCTGCTCAGCTCGAAGTCCCGTAACCCAAACCTGATTGCCGGCCAAGGCTTTCTTGAGCGGCTCGACTTTGCGGACGTAGCAGCAGGATTTTCGGTTTTCTACTGACTCGTAGAAGCCGTTAATTCCAATTTCAGAGACTAGCTTTTCCACCGAGGAAGTCTCAGGGTAGTAGACTTTGATACGGGTTTTGTATTTGCTCTCGGTGCGGGCGAGCAGCTCCAGCGTCTCCGGAAACAGGCGTCCGGTATCCAAGGAAAAAATCTGAATCGGAAGGTTTTGCGAAGTGATCAACTGGGTGATTACTTGATCCTCCTGCCCCAAGGAGGTGGAAAAAACCACCTTGCCGGGAAACAGCTCGGCAATCAAGGCCAATCCCTCCCCAGCGCTCAGGGAGTCGAGTCTAAACTCAAGATCGGATGTATTCAGGCTTTGGCTCATCGATTTTATTTTTTGTTGCATTTTCCCATACCCGTTCATGGAAATAATAGAGGATGATCTTGGAAAAAACCTCCACCGATCCTATCGATACCGCCATGACGAGCTGCCCGGTGATAAAATAGGAAATCACGATCGTGTCCAAAGTACCTACGATTCTCCAGGAGATAGACTTAAGCAGGCTTTTGGCGTTACTGTCTTTCCCCGCCTTGGGAGAAAAGAACTTCTTTGCGATTTGGTCTATAAACATGGCTCTCTATACGGATGGGAAAAACAAAAGTATATAATCCCTATAAATTTTATAGAGTTTGTGACAAAAAAATTTTACTCCCCGTCCAGAATATCTTGCAAAGACTTGTTTTCCAGTATTTTGAGTGTCTCATCCCGGACTTGCGCCATCACTTTGTTGATGCCACATTGGACTTCGCTTTTACATTCGTCGCAGGGTTCGTAGTAGTTGAGGCTCACGCAGGGAAGCAGGGCGATGGGCCCGTCCAGCAATCGAATGATGCGTGAGAGAGGAATTTCTTTGGGCTCTTTGATGAGATAGTAGCCTCCTCCTTTGCCCTTTTTGCTGCCCAGGTATCCCGCCTTTCGCAGTTCGAGGAGAATGTTTTCCAGAAACTTGTGGGAAATGCCGTGCTCTTCGGCAATGTCCTGAATCAACACAGTTTTGTTTTCCCGATGCTTGCCGAGATAGGTCAGGGCATGCAGGGCGTACTTGGTTTTTTTGGATAGCATGATCAAAAATACGAGAAAAAGGCAAATAGCCTAGTACGGAAGTGGGGTATCACTTGCGGAAAAACAAGAGTCAAGAAGGTACCAATTGCTGAAAAAGATCCTTTTTAAACGATCTCCCTATGGGAATGAAATGCTGGCCTAAAATGATATGGTTGCCTTCAATGGTTTTGATCCTGTCCAAAGCAACGAGGTATGACTTGTGTACCCGCACCAGTTTTTTCATACCCAGAAGTTGCTCAGCACTTTTCAGTGAGCCCTTCACGATGACCTGCTCATCCTCGGTGTAGACAATGGAGTAGTCCTTGAGGCCTTTGACATGGGTGACCGAGTCGAGGTCGATCCTCACCTGCTTGGTGCCGCTTTTCAGCAACACCTGCCTATCCGCAACATCCGAGACGGTATCGGATAGCTCCAAATCCTGATTTGTCTTTCGCTTATCACCATAGCGATCCAAGCTCAACTTTAGCCCTGCGCTGAGCGCTAGATACCAAAGAGTGGTGAAAAAATTGTAGGGAAAGGCGCTCCAAAAATCCCTGCTCCGAACATCCCCGATCACGAAACCATAGAGGTAGATATCGTAGGCATTTTGCAGGCTGACGTAGATACAGGTCGAAAGCAAGAGAAACAGCGTGTACTTCAGGTATCGCCGAATTTGGAAAAAACGGGGCACCAAGACATTCAGGTGAAAATACACCAGCGAAATCAGAAGGCCCATCCGCACGACTACGCAGGCGATAAAGTGCTCTGGTAGGCGAAACTTCATGATCAGATATCGCCGATCATAAATGAAAATCAAGGTAATCACCGACCAAAACAGCAGGTGAAGGAGATTGGTGCGGGAAAGGACTTTGGAGCCAAGCTTTGCTGACATTGACAGTGGGGGTCTAAACTTCAATTACGCACAAATTCGGTAGTCGATTCAAGGGAGTAGACAAAGAGCCGATATTATCGACCAACGAAGCCCAAAACCTCGCCACTCACAAGTCTAGTATCGGAGCCGTTGGTCTACTTTAGACTATTAGTGTTTTACCTTTTTTAGACTTCGGCGTAAAGTTACTGGAAGGCTCTCCAGAACTCCTTTGTCAACCGGCTCTGATCTTGGGGAATGGAAGGCCTACACACAAGTTAAAAAAACACATGCTCACTTCAACGAATCGCACCATGAAAACTCCAAATGCAAAAACCACTATCACCAGCCTTCTGGCAGCACTCATCATCGGCCTGATTACCATGGCCTTTTCTCCCAAGCTCGGACTAGACAGCTACGAAATCTACCTCAATGACAAGCTAATCATGAAGCAATACATCAACCAGCCCTTGAATCTTCGCACGCTGCAGCTGGACAAAGCAGCGCCCGAAGATCTGCTTTGGGTCAAGTACAACCACTGCACCATCAAGTCTGGCTCGGGCAGCGAGCGGGTGATCGTGCTCAAAGACGCTCAAGGTCATGAGCTCAAGCAGTGGACTTTCGCCAACAGCCCAAGCGAAAACAAGCCCATGAAGGTTTCGGTAGCGGAACTTCGCCAGCTCGAAAAAGCGCACGCAGAACACCAGATCAGCATGTACTACAAGTCAAAGGAACTTCCGGGTGGGGAGTTGCTCGCCTATTTGAGGTAAGTTATAAAAAACAAAACCCTCCAAGGGCTAGCCTTTGGAGGGTTTTACGTTTTCCAATTCAGAGATACTTAAAGCATCTCAACGCTTCTTCTTACAAAGGCGGTTAGGTCTTTGCTCGAGGCAAGAGCAGTTGAGCGAATAATTCTAGAGGCAGACTAAATTAGTTGGTTTGTCAACGGAATTCAAGTCACAACTTAACTGTTTGCGTAGACATCCTCGTATTATCTCAATACCAAATTTTTACGTTATTGGCGATCGACTATTCAATTTTCTTGTACTTATTGAAAAAAAAAGCCAATCCTAAAACAATAAAACCTGATGACAACATCGAACCTATAACCTTAACATAGGATGGAGTATCCCTTTCAAAAACTATATACAAACCCAAATCTATGGCAATCAAGAAAAAGAAGCCTATGGCCAACCTAATCTTGAATTTCTTATTAAGGTTTTTTAACATTTTCATGACCAACATGTCCAAAACATCTGTTCCGCCATACTTTGTACGGCATTAGAAACAAATCCATAAGCCCCACCAACTACTGCACCTGAAACCGCACCAGTTACAGTCATTATCCCCGGAATCACGACAGTTCCGCCAGTAGCACCAACATAAGCACCGACAACTGCGCCTTTTACTACGCCCATAACAGCCGCTCTGAACACATCTCTGGTATTAATATTGCATCCCAAAACTCTTCCTCCAATTGTCGGATCTGATGGGCCAAACTCGTTAGTCAATCCATTATAGATAATTGATTGCCCATCGTCGATTAAGAGAAAATCTTTTAAACTCAGAATTGTTGCAGATAAAAGCTTAAGCTCATCTTTTTCTTCTTGGGATAGAGTAGAGTTTGTTACAGTAATATTGAATGCCTTAGTGGTTTTCCCAACAAGAGACAAGTCATCTAATGCCAACAAATCTGTGATATACTGATCCGCAAGTGTAACTTGAGACCCATTAAAGGCCCCATAGTCAATTTCAACGGACGCCCTTATGCTCAAATTCTGAGGAACTATTTCAGTTTTACCATAAGATCCTGATAATAGTTGGAAATCAAGGTTTGAAGCATCTATTAATTTTCCATTCAGATGGTTGAAGGATTCCAAAGCCATTTTTTGCTTATCTAACCATAATTTGTTCTTTCCGTCTTTCGAAAGATAGGAACTAAGATTAGCCGCATTAAAATGGAATAGCTCATCTGTTATGGCTTTCATATCTTCGAATGAATTCAAAGTCGGATCCACCTCATTATCAATCTCCTGACATGAGAAAGTGAAGCAGAAAACACACGCTATTAGTAAATTTATTTTTTAATTTTTCTTCAAGTAAATAGTGTAAAATTTTTCGCGCCAAAAATTTGAACAAAAACACCTCTTTTAACTTCAAAAGCAAGTACAAAACTAGATCGCGAGTCGATAAAACTATAACTGCCTCACATTCAATAGTGAAAATTTATTCAAAAAGTACAATCTCATTTAGCGGCTATCCTATAAATAAAAATCCCCGATTCTCACCGAGGATTTTTATTTTGGTAAAATGAAACTTATAAAATCGTTTAGGTACTAAAACTCAATCTAACTACAGCATCTCCACGCTTCTTCTTACAAATGCTGTGAGATCCTTACCCGTCAGCAAGCCTTGGGAAAGCAATGCCAAATCAAAGGCCTGCTTGGCCAGTTTGGTTTGGGCTTCTTCGCCGTCGGCTTTGAGGATCTTGTCTACCACAGGATGGTTGCCGTTGATTGCGACCTTGTAGCTGTCAGGCAGGTTGCCATAGAAGCTCATCGGACCGCCACCAGTCTGCGCCATATCTTTCATTCTGCGCATCCACTCTTCCATGGTGATGGTCACAGGAAGTTCCTCTGGGCTTAGGCCTTCTACCTCCACGCTGTAGGATTTGTTGTTAATGGCTTTTTCAAAAAGCTCTTTCACGGACTTGCTTTGCTCTTCCGTCAAGAGATTTGCATAGGTATCATCTTTCTGGATCAGTTTTTCGGCTACATCCGCATCTACACGCTTGAGTTGAGTCTTCTCAAGTTTGGTTTCGATATGCTGGATAAAGTGGCTATCGATCGGAGAATCCAGCACCAAGACATCGTAATCCTTCTTGTTCGCAGACTCGATAAAGCTGTCCTGCTTGTTCAAGTCAGTAGAGTAAAGGAAAACCGTCGTGTCGTTTTTGTCGGTTTGGATCGCCTTCACCTTTTCGCGATATTCATCCAGGGTAAAGAACTCTCCCTTGGTGTTTTTCAGCAGGGTAAAATCCTTTCCTTTTTCGTAGAATTTCTCCTCGGAGATCATGCCATACTTCACGAAGAGGCCGATATCGCTCCACTTCTCCTCGTAGGCTTTTCGGTCCTTTTTGAACAGTTCGGCAAGTTTGTCCGCCACCTTTTTGGTGATGTAGTTGTTGATCTTCTTCACGTTGCCGTCGGCCTGCAAGAAGCTTCGGGATACGTTCAGCGGAATGTCTGGAGAGTCGATTACGCCGTGCAGCAGCATCAGGAACTCAGGCACGATGTCCTTCACCTCGTCGGTGATGAATACCTGGCGGCTGAATAGCTTGATTTTGTTGCGCTGAAGCTCGAACTCATTCTTCACTTTAGGGAAATAGAGCACACCGGTCAAATTGAACGGATAGTCCACATTCAGGTGAATCCAGAACAATGGATCCTCTGACATTGGATAGAGTTCTTTGTAGAACTTCAGATAATCCTCATCAGTCAAATCGCTTGGAGATTTGGTCCAGATCGGAGCGGTGGTGTTTATGATGTTGTCTACCTCAACGGACTTCCATTTTTTCTCGCCCTTGTCGTCCACGCCGTCTTCCACGGACTCGGACTTGGTGCCAAACTTGATCGGAACCGGAAGGAACTTGGCGTATTTGTCGAGGATGCCTTGCAGCTTCCACTTGTCGAGGAATTCCTCAGAATCTTCGTTGACATGGAGGATGATATCAGTACCTCTGGTCTTTTTCTTGCCTTTTTTGATCTCAAACTCGGTGCTACCGTCGCAGGTCCAGATGGCTGGCTCAGCTCCATCTTGGTAAGACAGCGTGTGGATTTCCACATTTTTCGCCACCATAAAGGCAGAATAGAAGCCCAGACCAAACTTACCAATGATCTCGTTGGCATCTTTGGCGTCTTTGAATTTTTCCACAAACTCAGTCGCGCCGGAGAAAGCAATCTGGTTGATGTACTTTTTGATCTCCTCGGCTGTCATGCCAAGGCCCTTGTCGGAAATGGTGATGGTTTTCTTTTTCTCATCAAAAGAAACCTCCACGGTCAGATCGCCCAGTTCGCCCTTATACTGTCCCAAAGTCGCCAGACGCTTGATCTTCTGCGTGGCGTCGACGGCGTTGGATACAAGCTCGCGGAGGAAGATCTCGTGATCAGAATAGAGAAACTTCTTGATGATAGGGAAAATATTCTCGGTATGGATCGAGATGGTACCTTTTTCCTGCATGGTTATGAATCAGTTTAAATGGTTACAGATTTTTTACAAAAGGAGATTAACAATGCCCGTTCCACTCAGGAAAACGTGACAAGATGGCATTTTTCAGCTGGCAGTAAGCAGTCTCGGCTGGCAGTGTTGAAAAGTCCGATGGGTAAAGTCAGAAAGCTGAAAAAATTTCAATAGCAGATTTTGAAAGGCCAATGAATCAAACGTCTCTTAAAAGAAGCCACTAGAATTTCCAGACCTTCTCTATGTCTTATTGTCCTTGCGGCTGATAGGAAAACTCCAAAGGATCCGAAAACTTAAACTCAAAACCTGTCGCGCGGATTTTCTCGGAGGAAATCAGCCGATCGTTGCCTTCCGGTTCATTCTGGTAGCTGGCAGGAGGTGCCATGCCGGTCTCTTGCGACAGTTTCTCATAGATATCGCGGCGTAGGGGATGCTTAGGCGCGACCCCATTATAGATGCCATTCCAAAGACCTTTCTCCACGATCCAAGCCAGCATCCGGGCGGCATCCTGGCGATGGATAAAGTTCACCCGCGTATGGCCTGCCACATTTTCCTTTCCCGTAAAATATCTCAACGGAATCCGATCATCTCCCAGCAATCCTCCAAATCTGACGATAGTCAAGTCGTAGTTCCGGTCTTTGGCCATCATTTGCTCCGCTCTAAAAATGGTATCATGACCGGTAGTATCGAGGGTTACTGGAAAGTCTTCAGCATATTTTCCCGCGATATTTTGATCGGGATAAACGCCGGTGCTGGAGACGAAAAGCACCTTCTTGACCGTCGATTGGGCTAAAAGACTTTTCAGATACTTGATCTGCTCTAGATGAAAAGTCCCATCTCCCGTGCGGGTTCGCGGCGGAATATTCACAATCAGGATTTCGGAATGGAAAAGCGTGTTGAAGCCTATGCCTTCCGGATGTGGATTGAGGGAAAAGCGATAGGCCTTGATGCCCTCCAAGGCAAGTTTCGTCTGTTTCTCGGCATTGGTGGTAGAGCCGATGACTTCATAGGCGTTTCTCAGCAGGTGAGCTGTCGGCGTACCGATCCAGCCTAGGCCGATGATGGAGACTGAGTTCATTGGGTTTTGGTTTTGCCAAATAGGCGGATAAAACTATGAGGATGGGCTATTAATAAAGAGTACCCGAATAAGAATTAAAATTGGGGTCGGCTGCCACAAGAAACAAAAAACCTCCCCGAAGGGAGGCTTTTGATTAATCTTTTTTAGGCATCGTTCCCAGGAGGATATCCCAAAGAGGAGAACTTACCCCAAAGGACACGTCCGGATCCTTGTAGTGATGGATGGCATGGTTGACCCATAGCACCTTGAAGAAATTTTTTGGGGGATTGTAGGCATGTACAACATAGTGAACGCCGAGGTAGCCTGCGTATCCGATCAAAAAGCCCGGTAGGAAGTAAAGCGAATAAGCCCCCATCAGCAACTTGAAAACGAGGTAAAATATCGCCGCATAGGCCGCACTGACAAAAGGAGGCATCGCTAGTCGATCCTTATCTTTTGGATAATCATGGTGCACTCCATGGACGGTATACTGCAGCTTGTCTTTGATCGGTGTATCGGGTTCCATGTGGAAGAAGTGCTTATGCATCATGTATTCCACGAAGGTGAATACAAATAGTCCGACAAAAAGCACAGGGATCCCAACTTTCAATCCTATCTCAGTCGTAGTTACCGCATAGTAGAATGACACTGCTGAAATGGCAAAAAACATAATGATCGGCACTAGAATGTTGGTTCTGGAAATCTTCTCCAAAATTGGATTAGAAAACATCTTGGCAGAACCGAAATTGTCTGGTTTGTCCAATCTTCCAATCTTTTTCATAGGTAGTCTATTCTGTAAGCTTTTTTATTGGTATTCGCCTCAACAAAGGTAAGGCTTTTGAGCTTTGGAAGACTGTCTCCCGAAATGATTTAGCTCATAAATTTAGACTGCGCTGAGCGACTCGGCTATGGTTCTTTCATAGTAGGCCTCGTATCTTGGCATGATCTGGTGAATGTCAAATTCCTTTGCTCTAGCCAATGCCCGCTCTTTGAAGCCCGGCAAATTCTCTTCGGCAAGGATAAACTTGGCCTTCTCAGTCATATCCTCCACATCCCCCACCTGACAGGCAAAGCCGGTCACACCGTCAAGATTGAGCTCAGGTATTCCCCCCGCATTGGAAGACAAAACGGGCACTTCACAAGCCATTGCTTCGAGCGCCGCCAGCCCAAAACTTTCCTTTTCCGAAGGCATCAAAAACAAATCGGCCACGGAAAGCACCTCTTCCACCGCCTCCAATTTTCCCAGAAAGCGGACGTCATCGCAGGTACCTAGTGTGCGGCAGAGCCGCTCCATTCGGTCTCTTTCCGGTCCGTCGCCAACCAGCAGAAGTTTGGCGGGAATGCTCTTCCTCACTTCGTAAAACACCTGGATAACATCCTCCACCCGCTTTACTTTACGGAAATTGGAAGTGTGAACCATCAGCTTCTCCCCGTTCGGACAGATTGCCATCTTGAAATGTTCTTTTCGCTGCTTCTTAAACCGCTCCAAGTCTATGAAATTTGGAATGACCTGAATGTCCCGCTTAATGTCAAAATGCTGGTAGGTCTCCTTCCTCAGGTCTTCCGATACCGCAGTCACCCCGTCCGACTGATTGATCGAAAAGGTAACCACTGGCTCATAGCTCGGATCTTTCCCTACCAAGGTGATGTCCGTGCCATGTAGCGTTGTGACCACAGGGATATGGATACCCTGTGTTTTCAAGATTTGCTTGGCCATGTATGCGGATGAGGCATGGGGAATTGCATAGTGTACATGAAGTAAATCCAGATTTTCATACTTGACCACGCTAACCATTTTGCTGGCCAAAGCCAGCTCGTAAGGAGCAAATTCAAATAGGGGATAGCTCTTAATATCCACCTCGTGGTAAAAGAGATTTTCGCTGAAAAAATCTAGCCTCATCGGCTGCTTGTAGGTAATGAAGTGCACCTCATGGCCCACCTTCGCCAAACCTTTACCTAACTCAGTGGCTACCACGCCACTACCACCAAAGGTGGGATAACAGACGATTCCTATTTTCATTGAATGCCAATCAGGGCTTTTTTGGATTTGCTTTTAAACACGCTTTAGGTTCGATTTTGTTCAAAATATAAGGCATTTATCCTTCCACTTGTGATTTCCAATGGCTTACATTGCTGGAAAAGTACTTTTTGGTGTCCATCTTCAGGAGTATTTTACGCTATCTTCCAAATACCTTATGAGAAATAAATACCTAATCTGTGCATTCTTGGCGATAGTATTTGCCTGCCAGCCTTCCGAGAAATCAACCCCGAGCCTCAAAAGCCCCGATTCGAAAAATCGCTGGGGCGAAAACCCCTGGCCGGAAATCCGCAAAAAAAGAATCAGCCAACTTCTTCCGGATGCCCTGAGAAACGCCGACGTAGCTTGCTGGCTGGTCATCTGCCGGGAAAACTACAATGACCCGATCGCTACGCACGTGGGAGGGGAAAATGCCAGCGGCTCTGCGGTTTTTCTGTTTTACAATGACGACTCCGGATTTCATTCCCTGGTGTTTTCCCCCGATGGAGAAGCCACCGCGCTGGATGAACTGGACATTCATGAAAAGGTGGAAAGGGTGCCAAGAGGAGAGTCATCTTTGGCCAAAGCCGTGGATTTTGTGAAGTCCAAAGGGTTTCAGTCCATCGCAATCAACAGCTCCGAGGCGAATGAAATGGCTGACGGCATGACCCACAGCCAATATTTGGAACTCGCAAGGCTTCTCGACAGCGATGCTTCGAAGCTGGTATCCTCGGAAGAACTGGTCTACGAATGGCTATCGATCAAGCTCCCGGAAGAGGTGGAAATTCTGACCAAAGCCGCCCAGCTGGCGGCCGATTTCCAAGTAGAAGCTTATGCGATGATCGAACCGGGGAAAACCACGGACGCAGATGTGGCGAAATTTCTAAAAGCCAAAATGGCCGAATACGGCGTCACTGATGCTTGGCATCCCGATCAAAACCCCAATGTCAACTCAGGTCCAGATCGCGGCCATTCGCATGCGACGAATAAAATAATCATGCCGGGAGACGTCATCCAGACCGATTTCGGTGTGAAGCTTTACGGCGTGTGGGTGAGTGATATCCAACGATTCGCCTACGTCCTCAAGGATGGCGAAACTACCGCGCCTGCAGACATTCAGCGCTATTGGGAAAATGGAAAAGCTGGAAGCAGGGCCGCTCTTGCAGCCATGGAACCAGGAGTGAAAGGTGAGGATGTAGATCGTGCCCAAAGAGACTTGATGGATGCCAACGGCTCTCTTTATGTCCCGTGGAGCACCGGGCATCCGGTAGGATACGTTGCCCATGACGTCGGTCCCAACTTGGGTGGGGCGAGACTTCCTACGCCTAGACCCGCGGCGCAAAAACTCCTGAAGGCGGGTATGGTCTTCGCTTTTGACGGCTTCCACTGCTGGAAACTACCAGACGGCACCGAGAAGACAATCTCCGTGGAGGAGATGGCTGTCGTCACCGAATCCGGGGCAAATTACCTTATCGCACCGCAAGAGGAGCTAATCTTGGTGGGGAAAAAGTGACAGGTGACCTCTTTTGGCGTCGATCGTTCGGAAAGGACAATTTTGCAATTTTCCGATCTTTCGATTTTTCAATTCCTTACCTTTGCGCTAACCAAATCTTACCCCCGCCATGAACGAGCGCTATATGCAGCGCGGAGTTTCCGCATCGAAAGAAGACGTCCACAATGCGATTTCCAAGCTCGACAAGGGTCTTTTTCCACAAGCTTTTTGCAAAATCGTAGAAGACACCTTGGGCAACGACCCGGCTTTTTGCAATATCATGCATGCAGACGGAGCCGGCACCAAGTCCTCCCTAGCCTACCTGTACTGGAAAGAGACAGGTGATCTGAGTGTATGGAAAGGAATTGCTCAGGACGCCATCATCATGAATACGGACGACCTGCTATGTGTCGGCGCCATCAACAACATTTTGGTCTCGTCCACGATAGGGCGAAATAAAAACCTGGTTCCTGGCGAAGTCATTTCAGCGATTATCCAGGGAACGGAAGAAGTGCTGCAGATGCTCCGTGAAAATGGAGTCAATGTAGTCCTGACCGGAGGCGAGACTGCCGACGTGGGTGATTTGGTCCGCACTGTGATCGTGGACAGCACCGTCACTTGCAGGATGAGAAGGGATGAAGTAATCTCCAATGACAAGATCCTGGCGGGTGATGTGATCGTCGGGCTGGCATCCTATGGTCAAGCGAAGTATGAGAGCGAATACAATGGCGGGATGGGCAGCAATGGCCTGACCTCTGCCCGACACGATGTTTTCAACAAAGTACTCAAAACGAAATATCCCGAAAGCTTCGATCCGGCAGTTCCTGAGGATTTGATCTACAGTGGAAAATACAATCTGACTGATGCAGCGCCAGGCGCGCCGGTCAACGTGGGCAAACTTGTCTTGTCACCCACCAGAACCTACGCACCGATTATGGTCGACGTGCTCAACTACATGAGACCCCACGTTCACGGCTTGGTTCATTGCAGTGGCGGTGCGCAGACTAAGGTCCTCCACTTCGTGGACAATGTACACGTGATCAAAGACAACCTCTTCGACACCCCTCCTTTATTCCGCATTATCCAAGAGGAGAGCGGCACGGATTGGAAGGAAATGTACAAGGTGTTCAACATGGGGCACCGAATGGAAGTTTATCTCGACGAGCGTTATGCCGAAGAGATCATCGACATCGCGGAATCCTATGGAGTCGAAGCCCAAATCATCGGTCGGGTAGAGCCACATGAAGGGAAAAAAGTCACGATTCAGAGCCCACACGGAACCTTTGAGTATTAAGAAAGCTGGAAGTTCGAAATTATTATAGTCAAACAGGTTTCATGAAAGTCGACAGCCGAAATTTTTTGTCCACTAGCCTAATAAAAGCCCTCAAGATCGTCTTGGGGGCTTTCCTGTTTTTTGTACTTCTTGCATTGATCCTCCTTACGAGGGTGGATAGAAGCCCCATCGAGAGCCATGACTTTTACAGCGAGACGTTCGAACGTCTCGAAAATACACCCTGGCACGGTTCCGACGGCGAAGCTTGGCTCGCAGGCTGGAGCAAAGCCAATGTGACGCCCAGCGCTCCAGTCGACCTCGTGGGCTACGCGCCGAGAGGACCCTATGAGTTTGTACAGGACAGCAGCTATGTAAAAGCGCTCGTACTGAGCAATGGAAAGACGGAAATCGCCTGGCTCAACTTTGAGCTGCTGATTGTCCATCCCGAGCTGGCAAAAGCCGTGGAAACAGGAATCAAAGACGCAGGAATTGCCCCGGACCAGTTGATTTTCACCGCCACACACACCCACTCTGGAATTGGGGGCTATATGCCAGGGCCTTTGGGAGAGATGGCCTTCGGAGGCTATGACCAAAACATAGTCGATATGCTCGTGGAGAAAAGCATCTCGTCGCTTAAAGAGGCAAATTCTACGCTGGATACAGTCGCAATCAGCTACAGAAAAGTAGATGCCGGGAAGTTTGTGGCCAACCGCTTCGTCAAGGGCGGACCGATTGACCCTTTTATCCGGCAGCTGATCTTTACCAAAAAAGACGGGAAAAAGGCAAGCTTTTACACCTATTCCGCCCACGCAACCTCCCTCAATTCCAAATTCATGGGGCTTTCTGGCGACTATCCCAAGTATCTGAATGAATCCTTGGAAGCCGGTAGTTACGACTTTGCTCTTTTCGCCGCAGGCACGGTCGGAAGTCATAGACCCCTTGCTCCTGGAAATACGCCTGAAAAAGTCGAGGACTATGCACTGCAACTGGACTCTACCGTGCAGCAGGCTACGCTAACGGATACTCTCGAAAATCCCCGCATCGCTTACTCCCGCCTTGACCTAGGCCTGCGCGCTCCCCATCTGAGGATATCTGGTGACCTCAGGCTTCGGCCTTGGCTTTTCAACTATCTCTTGGGAGAGACCAATCCCCACTTGGATATTACCCAGATCGGCAATCTGCTGATGATTGCCTCCAGTGGAGAACTTTCGGGTGTTTTTTACAAAGACTGGGAAGAACTAGCTAGGCAAAATGATCTCCAGCTCATCGTCACCACATTCAACGGCGGCTACATCGGCTACATTACCCCCGATGAACTCTACGACGAACACTTTCACGAAGTGCGGGAGATGAACTGGTACGGACCGGGAAACGGCAGCTATTTTGACAAACTCATCAAGCGAACGATAGAAAAAGCACATTAAATCGAAGAGGGGATTTTTGTCCCATTGAAGGTCAGTATAATCCTAATTTGTTCCTGCGTTCTGATCTATTTTTGCAGAAACAGCAAAACAATGGAAAGTACTCCCTCAATCCTCGCGAGTATTTTGGCATGCAAATGTCCCAAATGCCGACGGGGCCGCATGTTTCCAAAGGGAAATTTCATGCACCCTTTGAAATTCTATCTGATGAACAAAACCTGTGGAGTATGCGGCCAAAGCTTTGAACCTGAGCCCGGATTCTATTTTGGGGCGATGTTTGTCAGCTATGGCCTAAATACCGCACTTTTTATCACGGCATGGGTCGCCCTTTCTGTCATCACGCCAGACTATTCCCTGTCTACCCTATTGTTCCTGCTTGGACTTACGGTGATGCTTTCGCTTCCGCTTATTTTTCGTCTGAGTAGGTCTATCTGGATTGCCATCTTTGTGCCCTTCCAAGCGGATGCGGGCAAAAAGGCAAAAGAAGCAGCCGTCCCAGAGCCTCGCTAGTTGCGAGTTTTGTCTGAAATGGCCACTTTCGGGAATGAAGAAGGAGTCCTTGCCGATCTACCAAATACCCGATTTTGAAACGAATCGACCGGATGCCTCTGCATTTTACCATTCCAGACTGGGGAGGCATCTGCATACCCATCACTTTATCCAGAAGCCCCACAAGCACGACTTTTACATCCTTTTGCTGTTTACTGCCGGTTCGGGAACACACGCCATTGACGTACAGAGCTACTCTGTGGAGGCTGGAGCGTTCTTCTTTCTAGCTCCTGGCCAAGTACATTCTTGGCAGCTTTCGGAGGATTGTGAGGGGCATATCCTATTTTTCAGCACGGAGTTTTACAGCTTTGGATTTCCCTCAAAAAACCTCCTTCACTACCCTTTTTTCAGCGCCTCAGAGATGCCTTCACGTCTGCTCCTGCCAGCCAAACAGCAGGTGGATGTGGAGCGACTGTTTGAGGCGATGGAAGCAGAAATCCTGAATCCGGCATCTTCTAAAAAGGAAATGCTCCGAAGCTATCTGGAGATCCTCTTGATCACACTCAGCCGAATCTACGAATCCGCCTATGGACTAAAAACTGAAAATCGGCCTAGCCAAAACAGGCAAAAAGCACTGGAATCAGCGATAGAAACCCACTTTCGGAGCCAACATCAAGCCTCTTTTTATTCGGATCTATTGAACCTGAGTCTCAAGCAGCTCAACCGCCAGAGCAAGACTTTTCTCGGGAAGACCGTCTCACAGCTTGTGATCGATCGCATCATTTTAGAAGCCCAGCGTCTGCTGACTTATTCTGACAAAAATATTTCGGAAATTGCCTCGCAGCTTGGATTTGAAGACCCTTCCTATTTTAGCCGGCTTTTTCGAAAAAAAAGCGGTAGCACTCCTGAGCAGTTTCGCAAATCAACCCGTTGAACCCTGCTTCTTGAGATAAAGCTGCGCGCGAATCCAGCCTTTTCTCCAGACTTTTGAACTTTCTTTTTCCCATGCATCGGAGTCAAAGTAATTAGCGTATTCGGGAAGGTCTTTTCTGCGATGATTGGTAAAGAGCCGAAAGCTGATCAGCATCAAGCGCTGGAGCGCACGTTGAAAGAAAGTAGCAGGCGTGAAAAAATCCGAAAGTATGACCCGACCTCCCGGCTTCAGCGCTGCATGGACTTGACGAACCAGCTCGTCAATTTCGGAATCCAAGAGAGTATCCAAAACGAAGGGCAAAAAGACGACATCAAAGGTTCCGTCTCCCAGCCAATGTCCACAGTGCACGCGAATCCTACTTTTTTTTAAATTTCTGCCCGCCAACTCAGCCATCTTGGCGGAGGTATCCCAATATTCCCCGGTATATCGCCCATCCCAATCCTTATAAGCACTCCCGTCGCCTCCTCCGATGATCAGCGAATGTCTATCTTGGGCAAAGGAAGAAAAACAGGAATTGGCCGCAATCAGATCTTTTCCAAAAACCAATCTGGAAAGAGGCTGATAAAAGGGAGCTAGAAAACCATAGTCGTCTGACATCAGTTAAAATTGTCTATAACAACAACCCAAAACTATTTTTCATGAAATCGAGCATTTTTCCCATGCCTAACGAAGGAGTAATTTTCAGCAATGCGAGATTCCATGTGACCGAAAAAAACAAAAAATAAACACATGAAAGATCTTCTCAAAAAAATCTCCGGTATTCGTCAACTTCTCGGTAGTGTCGATCTGGACCAAGTAGCAAAACTTTCCCAAAAAGTCGATCTCCCCAAGATGGTCGGTCTTGTATCCAAGATGAGTGAAGAAGATCTCAGCAAGATGATGGGCATGCTGAAAGGCGGCGGCAAACCCAAGGAGATTCCGCCGGTCAATGGGGACTTCTACGAACTCGGAAAGATGCTGCCCCACCACGAACGGGAGATTCAGCTTCGGGTGCGAGAATTCATGGAAACGGAGATCAAGCCCATAGCCAATGACTATTGGAACAGGGCAGAGTTCCCCATGCATATTATTCCAAAGATGGCCGAGCTGGACATCGCAGGCCTGACCTATCAGGGCTATGGCTGTCCGGGACATTCGGCTCTGCTAGAGGGGTTTATAGCCATGGAGATGGCAAGAGTGGACACCTCTATCTCCACATTCTTTGGGGTACAAAGCGGCTTGGCGATGGGTTCCGTCTACCTCTGCGGATCGGAAGATCAAAAGCGGGAGTGGCTTCCGTCCATGCAGCGCTTGGAAAAGATAGGCGCTTTTGGCCTCACCGAACCCGAAGTCGGCTCGGGCGTCGCAGGAGGCTTGACAACGACTTGCAAGCGGAATGGCGACTCTTGGCTGCTAAATGGCCAAAAGAAATGGATTGGAAACGCCACCTTCTCTGACATGACGGTCATCTGGGCCAGGGATCTGGATGACAACCAAGTCAAGGGCTTCATTGTCCGCAAAGACAATCCTGGCTTCCTTGCCGAAAAACTCAAGGACAAGATGGCGCTTCGAACCGTTCAAAATGCGCTGATCACCCTGACGAATTGTGAAGTTCCGGAAAATGACCGACTGCAAAACGCCAATTCCTTCAAAGACACGGCAAAGGTTCTCCGAATGACTAGGGCAGGAGTGGCTTGGCAGGCGGTAGGCTGCGGGCGCGGGGCTTATGAACTGGCGCTTGCCTATACCAACGAGCGCAAGCAGTTTGGACGGCCGATTGCGTCTTTCCAGCTCGTACAGGATCTCTTGGTCACTATGCTCGGTGATTTGACAGCCATGCAGACCATGGTCTTTCGGCTTTCACAGATGCAGGACAGTGACGAACTGCTGGATGAGCATGCCTCTTTGGCCAAGGTCTTTTGTACCCTACGGATGCGGTCGATCGTCGATCATGCTAGGGAGCTTTTTGGAGGAAACGGGATTCTGCTACAACACGACATCGCACGTTTTGTAGCAGATGCCGAGGCGGTTTATTCTTACGAGGGCACCAAAGAGATCAATTCCCTGATCGTGGGAAGAGCAATCACCGGGCATAGTGCCTTTGTATAGCTGCTGTCTTTCCGAATCGGAGTATTCAGGGACTATTCTGACGAAAAATTGATATTATAGTAAAAACAGAACCAGCGGAAGGGTAAAGCTCGCTTCCATCTGAACTCTTTTTTGTTCTGGACTAAGATTGGGATGGAAAAAGACCACGTAATGGAACAGCCCCATAAGCAGCAAAATACAGGCAAAAGGACGGTAGAAAGAAGGAAGCAGAATGAACGCCATAAGGCAGCCTAGGATCAGGGCAAAGGCCAGCCTTCGGATCCAAAGGATGAGCAAGGTGGGGGACAGTGTGGAAGCTGCAGAAAAAAAGCCCGCCATCCTGTCCTCATCTTGGTCCAAAAAAGACAGCATCAACAAATTCATAAATGCGACTCCAATGTATATCGGTAGGAAGAGCATTGCCTGCCACACCAGATCTGTGTGTTCGGCACGAAGTACTGGAAGCCAGACGATCCCAAGCACATAAAACAACGCAATGGACAGCTCTTTCATCCAACCCGGGCCACCCTTCCCTACCAAAAGCTTGCTCCCAACGATCAAAACGCCCAATGCAAACGTAAGCTGAAGTTCCCTTCCCCATCCAAACCACCGGTATGCACCGACCAGGCCCAGCATTATGGTAAGCCCAAGGAAGAAAGCTAAAGGCTTTCTGTTCGAATGGTGAAAAGCGCGTCGGGGAGAGAGAGGCGGATTCTGCTGGCGAACATCCATGAGATGGTCCAGCGTATAGATACTCCACACCGCCATCGCGAGCAGGAGATAGACAGGCCACTGGAGGCTGGATAGAAGCAGCCGCTCAAAAAAGAGCATCCCCGCCATAGCGCCAATAGATACGTCAATTGATAACCATGAAATGTATCGGGAGAAAACCTTCAGCAGCTTCATTGGATAAAAATAGAAGTCCGCAGTCGACGGTGCACGGACCAAGTCAGGTTTATAGGCAATATTTTATATTTTGGGGCAAAATAAACCCACATTTCCAAAAACCTATCTTCCATTGACAGCAGACTTTGACCAAAAACATTTATGAAAAAACTATCCCTCCTCATTTCCGCACTTTTTGTCTCTCTTCACACTTTTGCTCAAAGCCCCATCAAAGTAGCCTTTGTCGGCAACAGCATCACCCAAGGTCCAGGTAGGGACAATCCAGATAGCTACCCCTTGCAGGTGGGTACCATTCTTGGGGACGCTTATACGGTGAAAAACTTCGGAGTCAGCGGTCGGACCCTGCTGAAAAAAGGCGACTTCCCCTACTGGAATGAGCCTCAGTTTCAAGAAGCAAAGGACTTTCAGCCCGATGTTCTCCTCATCAAGCTGGGTACCAACGACTCCAAACCGCAGAACTGGGCCCATAAGGAGGAATTCGTGAAAGACTACTTGGAAATGATTGCAGAATTCCGCGAGAATATGCCCAAAGACGGCAAAGTCTATGTGATTTTCCCGGTTCCCGTGACAAGAGTCAACTTTGGGATAAACCCAGAAGTGATGAACAACGAGCAGCGGCTGATGCTCTTCGAGATCGTCCAAAAATCCGGGGCCGAAGTCATCGACCTCTATACGCCACTGATGGACAAACCCGAGCTGCTACCCGATGGTGTCCATCCCAATACCGAAGGCCTCACCATCATGGCTGAGGTGATTGCGAGGGGGATAAGATTGTAATTCGATCCAGACTAAACGCTGAACATCCTGCTTCTTGAGAGGCAGGATTTTTTGTTTCAAGCCTCACAGCGATTTTTAATAAAAAATAGAATTCATAAAAAAACCACAACCCTTGCGGGCTGTGGTCCTACTTTGGGATCTATTGTATGATTACTTTCCTCCGAGGGCTTCGGCACCAGCGACAATCTCAAGGATCTCGTTGGTGATGGCTGCCTGACGGGTTCTGTTATACATCAGTTTCAATTCCTTGAGCAGGTCTCCGGCATTCTCGGTTGCCTTGTCCATTGCAGTCATACGTGCACCATGCTCGGAAGCATTGCTTTCCAATATCGCTTTGTAAAACTGCACTCTCAGGGCCTTCGGTACCAGCTCCTCGATGATGAATTCCCGAGACGGCTCCAATATGTAGTCTGTCTCAATGGTAGCTACTTCATTCTCTACCGGTGCCATGGGCAAAAACTGCTCGGTACGGATGATTTGGGTAGCTACGTTTTTGAATTCGTTAAATACCAATACAACGTGATCATATTCTCCTGCCGCAAAAGCGTCCATTGCATGATTAGCCGCAACGCGGATGTTTTCGATGGACAAATCATGAAACAGGTTGGCATACTGGTCAATCAGCGGGTATTTGCTTTTTCTGTAATATTCGAAAGCTTTCTTGCCAATCGGCATCACCGAGATTTCCGCTCCCGCAAATTGTTCTCTGATAGCGAGGTTGGTGGCCTTCATCACATTGGTGTTGAAAGCTCCGCAAAGACCTTTGTCTGAGGTGATCGGTACCAACAGGACTTTTTTCACGTCACGCTTCTCAGCATACACCAAGTCAGCGCTAGCCTCGGAGGATGCGGAGACATTGTTCAGAATAGCGGTCAACTTCTGAGAGAAAGGACGCATCTGAATGATTTTGTCCTGAGCTCTTCTCAGCTTGGCGGCGGACACCATTTTCATGGCCTTGGTAATCTGCTGCGTAGAGATTACCGAGTTGATTCTTTGCTTTACTTCCTTAAGGTTAGCCATCAGTGATTTGTACTTATAGAAATCCGGTGAGGCTAGCCTCACCGGGGTCTTTCAATTATTTAGCGTATTTAGGGGCCAGTTCGGCAGCTGCAGTGGACAGAATCTTTCCAGCTCCGTCGATGTCGCCTTTCAAGATCAGCTGCAAGGCTTCAGGGTAGGTAGAATCCAACAAGGTGTAGAATTCTTTCTCGAATGCTCTTGCCTTCTCCACAGGAACGCTGTCCATCAAACCTCTTGTAGAGGCATAGATGATCGCGACTTGGTGGGCTACAGAAACTGGCGCGTACTGAGGCTGCTTCAGGATTTCCTGGTTGCGGCGACCTCTCTCGATGGTACGCTTGGTAGAGGCATCCAGGTCGGAACCGAATTTGGCAAAAGCCTCCAATTCACGGAACTGAGCCTGGTCGAGTTTCAATGTACCCGCTACTTTTTTCATGGATTTGATCTGCGCGTTACCACCTACTCGGGATACCGAGATACCCACGTTGATCGCAGGGCGGATACCGGAGTTGAACAGGTTGGTCTCCAAGAAGATCTGACCGTCGGTAATGGAGATTACGTTAGTCGGGATATAGGCAGAAACGTCACCAGCTTGAGTCTCGATGATCGGAAGAGCCGTCAGTGATCCTCCACCTTTTACCAAAGGACGAATAGACTCCGGCAAGTCGTTCATCTGCTGCGCAATGGCGTCAGACTTGTTGATTTTAGCCGCTCTTTCCAACAATCTGGAGTGTAGGTAGAATACGTCACCTGGGTATGCTTCGCGTCCCGGAGGTCTTCTCAACAAAAGAGAAACCTCACGATATGCTACTGCTTGCTTGGAAAGGTCATCATAAACCACCAAAGCAGGACGTCCGGTGTCACGGAAAAATTCACCGATTGCAGCACCAGCAAATGGCGCGAAGAACTGCATTGGAGCAGGATCAGAAGCAGGAGCTGCGACGATGACCGTGTAAGGGAGTGCGCCACCTTTATCCAAAGCTGCCACGATCCCTGCAACGGTCGATGCTTTCTGGCCGATCGCAACGTAGATACAGAATACCGGTTCGCCTTTTTCGTAAAACTCTTTTTGGTTGATAATGGTATCGATCACCACGGCAGTCTTACCTGTCTGACGGTCACCGATCACCAATTCCCGCTGACCACGGCCAATCGGAATCATCGCATCGATAGACTTGATACCAGTCTGAAGTGGCTCATTTACCGGCTGACGGTAGATTACTCCAGGGGCTTTACGCTCCAATGGCATCTCGTACAAGTCTCCGGGGATAGGACCCTTACCGTCAATCGGATTACCCAGGGTGTCCACCACTCTGCCGAGCATGCCTTCACCCACATTGATCGCGGCGATTTTTTTGGTTCTTTTTACGGTATCGCCTTCTTTGATTTCTTTCGAATCACCAAACAATACGGCACCTACGTTGTCCTCTTCAAGGTTTAGAACCATTGCTTTCATCCCATTGTCGAATTCCAGCAATTCACCTGCCTGAGCTTTGGAAAGTCCGTAGATTCGAGCTACACCATCCCCTACTTGGAGGACTGTGCCTACTTCTTCAAGTTCGGCTGCTGTTCTGACACCCGCGAGCTGTTCTCTCAGGATTGCCGAAACTTCATCAGGTCTTACTTCTGCCATGTTATCGTCTATTATAGCTTTTATTAGATTTTACTTTGGTAATGGTTTTGGGAAAACTGAACACGTAGCTCTCTCAATTTGCTGCTCAGTGACTCATCCAGCTGTCGGTCGTTGACCCGCAGGATAAATCCCCCAATTAGATCTGGATTGACTTTCTCGGTCAATTTTACCTCCTTCATCCCGGAGATTTCTCGGATGATTTTGGAAAATTCGGCACGAAGGGTGTCGTCCAGCGGAAAAGTGGTAGTTACTTCCGCTACCTGGATAGAATTGTGGATTTGGTAGAGCACCTGGAATTCCCGGGCGATATCTGCCAACACTTCTTCTCTTCCCTTTCGGCAGATGATCTCAAAGAATGAAAGCGTCGCCTCGGTTGCACCTCTCTTTTCATAAAGTGCTTTCAAGATCGCCAACTTCTTTTCTGAGCTGATGATGGGATTCTTCATCACCAACTCAAGCTCTCTGTTTGACCGGGCCATGGAGGCCAAGTGAAGAAAATCCTGATACACTTTTTCCAATTCACCTCGTTCGATGGCAAGTTCCATCAGAGATTTGGCATAAGCGTATGCGACTCTTTGGTTTGACATGAGGACTTAGTTAAGCTTGATATCTTTTACAAACTCATCAACAAGCGCCTTTTGGGCTTTCTCGTCCGACAAAGTCTTTCTCAGCAATTTCTCTGTTACTTCAAGCGTAAGAATTGCTACCTGGTTTTTCACTTCGGTAAGCGCCGCTCTTTTCTCGGTTTCGATCACAGCCTTGGCATTCTCAATCTGCTGAGCCGCAACTTTGGAAGCCTCGTTTTTGGCATCTTCTATCATCTTTACGGAAGCTTCCTGAGCTTTTTTCAAGATGGTATCACGCTCCAAGCGCGCTTCCTGAAGCAGCTTCTCATTGTCTGCTTTCAGATTTGCCATTTCGTTTCTGGCCTGCTCTGCCGATTTCAGCGCGTTTTCGATACTGCTCTCTCTTTCCTCCAACGCCGCAAGCATGGGCTTCCAAGCGAACTTGATCAGGATGAAAAGCAAACCTAGGAAGCCAAATAGCTGCCAGAAAATAAGACCGGAACCTGGGGTTATTAAATCCATGGATAGATGTGATTTATTTCAGATTGTTCAATAGAAAACAAAGAAAAGGGAGAGGCCTAGCGCCAATCCCTTTCCGTTTTTGCTTATTGGATCTCCGCGATGTTAAGCGCGATCAACAAACAGATTACTGCCGCGAACAAGGAAACTACCTCGATCAAAGCAGCAATGATCAACATTGCACCCTGGATCTTTCCGGCAGCTTCTGGCTGACGGGCAATAGATTCCATTGCCTGACCACCGATACGACCGATACCAAGGCCTGCGCCAATCGCAACAATACCTGCACCGATACCAGCTCCCATAAGAGCGTAACCAGCAGTCAATAAGATAGACATTAACATAGTTTTAGAATTATAAATTGAACAAAGAAATTTCTACTTAATGGTGATCGTCATGCGCGTGTTCCGCCACTGCACCGCCTATGTACATCGCCGTAAACAGCGTGAATACATAAGCCTGAATCGTGGCCACGAGCAATTCGATGATATTGATAAAGGTCACCATCACCGTACTCACCAGACCGATGGCCATAGACTCAAAGATGAAGGCCAAGGCGATGAAACCCAAAATCACAATGTGACCCGCAGTGATCGCAACAAAGAGACGGACCATCAACGCGAAGGGCTTGGTGAACAAACCGATGATCTCTACTGGCACGATGATTAGCAACATCGGGATCGGAACCCCCGGTGTGGCAAACACGTGCTTCCAATAATCCTTGTTGCCACTGACATTGGTGATGATAAAGGTCAGCACCGCCAAGGTCAAAGTCACCGCAATATTGCCGGTCATGTTGGCAGCTCCTGGCAAAAGGCCAAGAAGGTTACCAAACCAAATGAAAAGGAAAAGGGTAATCAGATAAGGAACGTACTTCTTGTACTTAGGCCCGATAGATTTGTGAGCGATCTCATCTCTGACGAAAATCACGATCGGCTCGATGATCGCCGCAGCCCCCTTTGGAGCTACCGCCCCGTTTTTCTTGTAGTGTGCTGCCGCAGAAAGAGAGACATACCCCACGATGAAAATCACGATAAACATCATCACCACATTCTTGGTGATGGACAGCTCAGTAAAACTTCCGCCGTCTACTCGGCCCAGATGGTCATGATCATCTATAAAGTACCCTTCATAGGCAAATTCTTTCCCAAAGGCATGAGTTTCGTGGTTTTGAAAGTCTGAAGACATGAAAAACTCCAGTCCACGGTCGCCTGAATATACGATTACAGGAAGGGGAAGCGTCACATGGGTATGTCCAAAAGTCGCAAAGTGCCACTCATGGGAATCAACCACGTGATGCATGATGAAACTCGTCTTATCTTCTTCTGATTCAGCTGCGAAAGTGGAGCTGGTGAATCCCAGCAAAAATGCTGATAATAAAAGACTTAGGGCCAGTAGTTTACGCGTCATCAACTCTAATTTTTGAGGGCTACTTCGAAATCGGCCGCAAGTTAGACAGAAAGGCGTAGATATCAAAAACTAAGTAGAACAAAAAAACCACAAAGAAATTCCCGATAAACAGAATAATATTCTCCATCCCTGGCCAAACTTGGATTCCAATGAACACGAGTGATGCTATAAATCTCAGAATCATCGCCAAAACCATGATTTGAAAAAAATTCTCGCCAAAGCTTTTGAGCAAAAAGGAGTTGAGCAGGCTGATCAGGAATGACAGAATTACCATAAAGCCTACGATTTCCCAGATCTTTGGATGGACGATCACCGGTATCAGGAATTGAAGGACGAAGATCAGTAAGATCAAAGCTGCTGTAAGGATCAAAAAGCGGATGTGGACGTTCTTGGGAAGACTCATGCTTGAATTTTTCCCAAAAATACCGCATTTGACCGAAATTCAGAAAAACCAACGGCAAGTGTGCACCTGACGCTGTCACGACTACACATCCAACAGTTTCGGCTAGCTATTTGCGACCATTATTTATCCCTCTTCATCGAAAGCCATAGCTGATAAAAGGCCACGAATACCGAGAAAAAGCAAAATAAAAGAATCCATAGCGGGAATTTCATCTCGGACCGCTGCTGTAGCCAATAACCCATATAAGTTCCTGCACCTATGATGCCGAAGAGCTGAAATGATATTCCAACGTACTTCGCATAAACCGGTGGGCCGGTCTCTTCATTCTTTTTCTTTTCAGGCTTCTCGTTCATTTTAGTGAAAGTATCCAAAATATGTATCAATCCGCATTCCAAAACTCCCCATACACATGATTTGACATTTTTTAGCGTTCGGTAAGTGAGCTAAAAAGGCTATTTTGGTACTGAAATTGGGTGTATACAGCGATGAGAAGATTTTCCGGGCTTGCGGTAGTTGTTTTGATAGTGATTGGAGCTTGCTCCTCTGAGCGCAACACCTTTACCAACAGGACATTTCACAATCTTACGTCCCATTTCAACGCCTTTTACCTCTCCGACACCAAAATCAAGGACGTAGAGGCTCAGGTCGTCGCAAACTACAAGGAGGACTACACACAGGTTTTGCCGGTCTTTATCCCGATAGACTCCGCGACCATCAAAGACAACAAAGCAAAACTCGATTCTGCCCGGGAGCTCTCGTCCAAGGCCATTGACTGGCACCGGATCTCCAAATGGGTCGACGACAGCTACTATCTGATCGGCAAGATCGACTACCTCCAGGGACAGCAGGACGATGCCCTCAACGCCTTCAAATATGTCAACAGCAGGAGCAAAGACAAGGACCTGCGACACCGAGCGCTCATCAGTCTACTAAGGCTGTATGTGGACAAGCTCGAATACGAAAACGCAAACTTCACGATAGATTATCTCTCCAAGGAGTCTGAAATCAGCGATGAAAACCGATTCGCCCTTTTCAAAACCCTCGCTTACTACTATGAGACCCGCGCTGACCAAAATGGGGTCATCGGCGCTTTGGATCGTGCAGTCGCTTACGTTCCCGACAAAAAGGAAGAATCAAGAATCCATTTCATCCTCGCCCAGCGCTATCAAAAAGAGGGACTGGATGCCTTGGCATACGACTACTACCGCAAATCTCTCGACGGAAACCCTCCCTATGAACGAAGCTTTTTCGCTACACTCTATGCCCAGCAGGTAGCGGAATTGAATGCTTCGAAAGATCTCAAAAAGGTCAGAAACTACTACGATGATCTGTATAAAGATCCAAAAAACAAGGATCTCAAAGATGTAGTGATCTATGAGCGGGCCTTGTTTGAAGAAAAACAAGACGATATTCCCTTGACCTTGCAGCTACTCCACCAGGCAGTTCGCGAACCCGGGACCAATCCGCGGCTGAAGGGTTATATCTACCAAAAGTTGGCGGAAATCAACTTGGATGAATTCAAGGATTTCCGAGCGACCAAATACTATCTGGATAGTGCATTGACCTTCATTAAAGAAGAGGATCCGGTAGCGCTGGAAATTCAGGAACAAAAAGCCACATTGGACCAGTATGTATTTCATGTGGAACGCATACAACTCAACGACAGTCTCACGGTCATTGCTTCGCTGAGCACAGACGAACAAATCGCCCTTGCGGAAAACTTCATAGCGGCGGAAGAAGAGAGGCTTCTGGCTGAAGCTAGGGCAAAAGAGCAACCCAAAAACCCCAATATCTTCAACAACCTCCTGGCCTTTAGCGGTAAGGACCCAGGAGCAAGTTTCTACTTTGACAATGGGGTAGCCATGCAGCAGGGAGCGATTGAGTTTAATCGCGTCTGGGGAAACAGACCTTTGCAAGACGACTGGCGGAGAAGAGCGGCCATCTTTCAGACCTCCACACAGCAGATACCGAGCTCCAAACCCGATTCGTTGGCTCCTGCTGAAAACCAAATTCTCGCCGGACTACCCACCCTCGAAAGTCTCTTGGAAAAAATCCCAAATACTCCCGAGCAAATCGCCCAGCTCAACTCAGAATTGGAGGAGTCGTATTTCGAGCTTGGAAAACTTCTCTATTTTGACCTCAAAGAGATTGAGCCCAGCATTGAAAATCTGGAAACACTCATCCAAAACTACCCAAATACGGTTCGCAAGCCGGAGGCATATTACTTGTTGTACTTAGGACAAAAGGATTCAGGGGGAAATTTCGAGCAGTATGCCGGGCGACTCAACCGGGAATTCCCAGAGTCCCAATACACTTATTCCGTCAACAACCCAGATGCCGCATCAGGCAACCTTGCCGCGTTGGAATCTTCCAAAGGTTATGAAGCTGCTTATAACGCATATTATGCGGGCGATTTCCAAAGGTCCAGGCAACTCGTAAAATCAACCCTGGAGGAATATCCATTGACGAGAAACACGGAGAAATTACTATTGCTGGACATCATGGTGACAGGCAAGCTCGAAAGTCGTGACAGATTCAAATCAAGGCTGGAATCTTACATCGACAACACCAAAGATCCTGCCCTGGTTAGTTTGGCAAGAAATATGCTCCGACCGATGTTGAGCAAAGAGGAGTTGGCAGCCTTGGCGCCAAAAGAAATTATAGAGGTGGATTCCACGCAGCTCCAAGCAGACTCTACTGCCGTGAATGCCGGAAGACAAGTCCCCGAGGACTCTCCCTATAAACTCAACGAGTCCCAAACTCATATATTTGTGATTGCCTTGTCCCGTTCTGAGACGGATGAGGCAAAAAACCTTCTGGGAGATTTGGAAAATTTCCACGCTGCCAACTATCCAAATGCCCGGCTACGAACCGGAAACATGAATATGAGTCCGGAAAATGCGATCTATATTATCAGTCCGTTCGCCAACGCGGAAAAAGCAAATGAGTATTACCGAAAATTTTCCGAAGAATTCGCATCAGAGGGCCTGCCAGAAAATGTAAAATCGAACGCTTTCTTTATTTCTATCGAAAACTTTCAAACGTTAAATAAATCCAAAAATCTGGAGGAATACAGAACCTTCTTCCGAACCCTATATCAGTAACTTCCTATGTCTAAACCTGCCAAAGCCACAATTCCCAATTGGGCCGGTAAAACGATAAAATACCTCTGGATCGCATTTGTCGGAGGGGTGATTTTCTTCATCCTTTTTGTCTGGATAGTCAGCATCAATTTCCTGGGCTTGTTCGGCTCTCTTCCGGATTTCAAAGCACTGGAAAATCCAGAGAGCGAGCTCGCCTCCGAGCTGTATTCAGCAGACGGCTTCCTTTTGGGTACCTATGCCCGAGAAAACCGAAGTCCAGTCAACTACGAAGACCTATCACCAAACTTGGTGCAGGCGCTCATCGCAACAGAGGACGTCAGATTTCAAGACCACTCCGGTATAGATATGACGGCTATGCTGCGGGTGTTCGTAAAATCCATCCTACTTGGACAGGATGCAGGCGGTGGCTCGACGCTCAGCCAGCAAACAGCAAAAAACCTCTTCAAAACCCGTACAGACGCTTCTCAGGGTGTACTAAGTTCTATTCCGGGGTTGCGGATGCTCATTATCAAGACCAAGGAATGGATAGTAGCTACCCAGCTGGAGAAGGCCTACACCAAAAACGAGATTCTGACGCTATACCTGAACACTTCCGAGTTTGGCTCAAATGCCTACGGAATCAAGACCGCCGCCGGGACGTTTTTCAACAAGCTGCCTTCTGAGTTGAGTGTACAGGAATCCGCCGTTTTGGTAGGTCTGTTTAAAGCTCCTACCTACTACAGCCCTGTTTTCAATCCGGAAAATTCCCTAAGAAGAAGAAACACCGTCCTTTCCCAAATGAAAAAGAACGGCGTGTTAACCGAGTCTGAATTCGATTCCATTGCCCAGCTTCCGATCGAGCTGGACTACCGAGTGAGAAACCAAAACCACGGTCTGGCTACCTACTTCCGCGAGATCGTAAAAGCGGATCTGATCAAATGGACAAAGGAAAACCTAAAGTCTGATGGTTCAGCCTATGACCTTTTTGGTGACGGACTTAAAATCTACGTGACCATTGACAGCCGCATGCAACGCTATGCAGAGGAGGCTGTAGAGGAACATATGACCGACCTGCAAAAGGCCTTCTTCAAAGAGATGGGCAACAGAGAGCCTTGGATAGATGAAAATTACCAGGTAATTCCCAATTTTATCGAGACGGCCGTGAAAAGAACCGAAGCCTACAGACTGCTTAAGGTCCGCTATGGAGATGACACCGACTCGATCAATCTCAAGCTAAACGAAAAGAAGAAGATGCGGATCTTCTCTTGGGAAGGAGAAATCGACACGCTGATGAGCACCATGGACTCGATGAGATATTACAAAAAATTCCTCCAGACAGGCTTCATGAGCATGGATCCCCACACCGGTCACATCAAGGCCTGGGTAGGCGGCATCGACCATAAATACTTCAAGTTTGACCACGTCAAACAGGGCAAGCGCCAGCCAGGGTCGACCTTTAAACCTTTCGTGTATGCGGCGGCTATTGAAAACGGCTACAGCCCATGCTACTCGGTGATCGACCAGCCTGTAGAAGTATATATCCCGGGCCAGCCGGCTTGGAGCCCATCCAATTCCAATAGTAAATTCAGCTACGAAAAGATGACTATCAGAAAGGCCATGGCTCAATCGGTCAATTCTGTCACCGCTTACATGATGAAAAAACTGAGTCCTAAGATCGTCATAGAGACGGCCAGAAGGATGGGAGTCACCAGCGATCTGGAGGAAGTCCCCTCTCTGGCACTGGGAGTCAACGACGTATCAGTCTATGAAATGACCGGTGCATTTGGAACTTTTGTAAACAAAGGAGAACACACGACGCCCTACTACATCGACCGGATTGAAGATAAAAACGGCAACGTGATTCAGCAATTTACTCCAAGGAAGAAACCCGCAATGAGTGAGGAGCATGCCTACCTCATGCTGTACATGCTTCGTGGCGGATTTGAAGAAGAGGACGGCACTAGCCAAGGCGTACCTTGGGCCCTGCGTGAAGGAAACGAATTAGGGGGTAAAACCGGCACTACCCAGAATGCATCAGACGGCTGGTACATGGGCGTAAGCAAAGACCTGGTTTCAGGAACTTGGGTTGGTGGTGACGACCGTGCCATCCACTTTAGAAACTGGGCGGCAGGTCAAGGCGGACGCACCGCTAGGCCTATTTGGGTGAAATATATGACCAAAGTCTATGCGGACGAAAGCCTCGGCTACAACAAAGGTCCTTTTCCAAGACCGGAGCGTCCGCTCAGCATAGAGATCGACTGCGATCGCTATGAGCAAGACAGCCAGCGGTTCGCCGACTTTGATTATGATGCCAAAAAGAACGATTTCTAAAACCAGAATAAGTTATCTCCACATAAAACAGCCTGTTTCACGGGCTGTTTTTTTAATTTTAAGCCATGCAGTCGTCTTCATTTTCACCCGAAAACCATCTTCTTCTCCCAGACCATCCTGGAGTCTATAAATATTTCAATGAAGAAAATGAGTTGATCTATGTAGGCAAAGCAAAAAGCCTGAAAAAAAGGGTAAGTAGCTACTTCAACAAAAACACAGGAGTAAATCTCAAGACACGTAGGATGGTGAAAGAAATCCGGCGGATCGAAATCACCTTGGTGGACAGTGAACTGGATGCGCTTCTTTTGGAAAACAACCTGATCAAGAAAGTCCAACCCCGCTACAACATCCTGCTACGGGACGACAAAACTTACCCCTACCTACTGATTACAAAAGAGAATTTTCCCCGCATCTTCCAGACTAGAAAACTAATCCCGAAGCGGGGAACCTATTTTGGCCCATTTGCCAGTGTAAAGGCAATGAACAATGTCCTGGATTTGATCCGAGAACTTTTTACCATCCGCACCTGCAAGCTTGACCTTTCTCCCTACAAGATCGCTGAAGGCAAATACAAAGTCTGTTTGGAATACCACATCGGCAACTGTCAAGGTCCTTGTGTCGGGCTCCAAAATGAATCGGCTTACCTTAAGGACTTGGAACAAGCCAAGCACATTCTCAAAGGAAACCTAGGCATTGCAAAAACCTATTTTAAACAAGAAATGCAGGCCCATGCCGAAAATCTTGAGTTTGAGAAGGCGCAAAAGATGAAGGAAAAACTGGACCTTCTCGAAAAATACCAGTCCAAGTCCCTAATCACCAGTCCGAGTATCCAAAACCTTGACGTGTGTACTCTGGTATCAGATGAAAAATACGCCTACGTCAACTACATGCGGGTCAAAAATGGGGCGATGATCACCTCAAAAAACGTGGAGTTAAAAAAGCGCCTTGACGAAAGCGACGACGAGTTGCTACTGACTGCATTAGTCCGCCTCCAAGACCAATTTCAAACAGACGCAGAGGAGGTGTTGATTAACATAGAACTCGAAAACCCCATTGAGGGACTCAACCTGACCGTTCCGAAAATCGGAGACAAAAAGAAGCTCATAGAACTCTCGCTAAAAAACGCCCTCTACTACAAAAAAGAAAAAGCCCTGCTGCAAGGCCTCAACAAGGACAAAAAGGATCGCGTCATTCGACAGCTTCAGCAAGATCTAAGCCTTCCTGAGATACCAGACCACATAGAATGTTTCGACAATTCTAACATCCAAGGCACTAGCCCGGTTGCCAGTATGGTTTGCTTCTTGGGAGGGAAACCTGCCGTGAAAGAATATCGACATTTCCACATCAAGACTGTAGAAGGGCCAAACGATTTTGCAAGCATGAAAGAAATCGTCACCCGTCGTTACAAGAGATCGATGGAAGAGGAGAAGCCTTTTCCAAAACTCGTCGTGATCGACGGAGGTAAGGGGCAGCTTTCCTCCGCCGTTGAGGCTTTGCAGGAATTGGGAATCTACGGCAAAATGCCAATCATCGGGATCGCAAAACGGCTTGAAGAAATCTATTTTCCGGGAGATTCCTACCCCATTCACATCGACAAAAAATCAGAAAGCCTCAAGCTTCTTCAACGCATCAGAGACGAGGCGCACCGCTTCGCAATTACTTTTCATCGAAAGGTCCGAAGCAAAAATGCCTTTGGGACCCAGCTTACCGGGATTCCGGGTATTGGGGAGAACACCGCGGACAAACTGCTGAAGCACTTCAAGTCTGTCAAAAAAATCAAAACAGCAAGCGAAGCCGAACTGGCGGAAGTAGTGGGTAACAGCCGGGCAAAGTCCTTACTAGAATGGATGGAAAAAGAAAAAGGGGCCTAAGCCCCTTTCCTATTACCACTCCCAAAGGGAGTTTTCAAATTCCAATAGCTTGTATTCAAAGGCAAGCGCATCGAGATAGGCCTGCATCTCCGGACTTGGGTGATCTGTGGAGACCAAGTCGGCAATCAGAGCATCATCCGGATTGGTAAACCTCCGAACCACAGATCTGAATAACCTTGACTCAAATGCTTCGTCGTAAGTCAGACTTTTTGATATATTCTGAAAGTTGATCCATCTGGCAGTCGGATGATTTTTGAAGTAGTTCACAAAATCCTTGTAGCGAATAAATGCGATGGATTTTTGACCTGCATTTGCATTTGTCTGTGAAGGCATCACCAACTCGATGTACTTTATGTCAAACACCATATCAGAGTGATGTCTGTCAAAGACAAAATCCTCTTTGAAATCCAGATAGTAAAGCTGCTTGGAGAAAATCGAATCCCCATTGGCGGAAATCCAGAAGTTGTCTTGGAACTCAGCGATTGAAAGCGGCTCAGTGAATTCCGCATCCGCAAATACCTCGAGGGCATTTTCATCTACCACGGCCTTATAGATATGGTTTACTATCCCGTTAGCCTTATTGTCACCAGAGCCATAGAGCGAAAGATTGTATTTTTCCCTCAAGTCAATCCTTCTCCATACAGAGATTTGATACATCTTGTCATCATCCCGGATCCTCTTCGCAGAATAGACCGTATCCATCGAAAATTGTCGATCTCCATAACCAGAAGGATTGACACTTGTGGCCACCTGCGCATTGCCGCTAAGCGGAACCAGTCCGGCGGCTAGCAAAAGAGCCAAGAAGATGTGTTGCACAAATCTTTTCATAATATTTTTGATTTACTCGTATCGCTTATTTAACTGCAATACGTTTGATTTCTCTCAATTCAGAGTTGATTTTATTACCTCTGAAGTTGGTTCTGGTCACTTGGGTCACTCTCACCACGATATCATCCCCCGGCCTGGCACTTTCCAAGAGGGAACGCATGCTTCCTCCGATTGGGACAGTCTGGCGAGGCACCTCACTTCTCAACAACACTAGCTCACCGCCGGTTACCTCAAAGTTGGAATCCTTCGCCATGGTACGTGCGAAAGTCGGCTCTGGCACGGCGACCACTTTCATACTGTTTAGGGTATTAAGTGCCTGCGCCTGGCTCATGTCGATTTCGCTGCCATTACCCCCTACGACTTTGATCGTCGGAGCAGGAACCGGCTTAATATCAAACGCCACATCGCCAATTTTATTTCCACCGCTGCTTACGCCGATATTCACTTTGCCAGAAGCTCCAGGAATGATGGTCACTTGACCTGGCTTGCTACCTTTGATGGATTGACCATTGTTGATGGCAAACTCAGGAGAATAAGTGTTTCCCAACGCCGGAACCTCGATCAAAAGCTCGTTAGCACAGTCTGCGTAAAGCTGCTGCACCACTTCAGAAGAAACTTTAATCACCGGCTGAGCAACGAAGTATTCATATTCCACAGGGATCACTTGGTCTTCCCCTCCGACATTGGTCACAATCTGTCCAGTAAGCAACTGTCGTGAAAGTCCTTTGTCGTCATAGTTCGATGCAGGAGGAACGGTAAATTCAACCTTACCAAATCCATTCTCCACTGGCACTGATCGCCCACCCAAAGTCATGGTAGGAGCAGCTGACGAAGACGCTGACGCAATAAACATATCGCCTTGGAATTTAGTACCCGCTGCCACCACGTTGGAGACTGCCGCAATCTTGCCTTCCAATATATCCGCCTTGAAGTAGAATGATCCCAAAGTGCTCGCAATCTGCGCGAGTGACTCACTTTCGATGTTCAATACTTCGTTTTGGAACTGCGTAAGCAAAGTCATCACCGCACCTACGGGAGACTTTACGAAGTTCAAATTCACAAAGCTCTTGCCTCTAACATCTCGGTCATTGGCAAAGATTTCAATGTCTTTGGCGTCCAAAGCGATAGGCTTGAAGGTCACGCCAGTGATTCCAACTCCGTTCAGGATCTCGGAAATCTGCGCCGGATAGGCATTAAGTTTCGCCTTTAATTCTTCGCCCTTGCCTGCATTGGCAAACATGTTACCGGTGATCTCCGTGTTCTTCAACGCTGAGTTGACAAAATTCCCCTCATCGTTCTTCGCATTTGAAGTTTCAATCAATTCCTGCTTCAACTCTTCGAGGTAGGTATAGACTTCGGACGTTGCCGCTCTTACCTGCTCCGAGGCACCTACTTTGGGCACGTCTCTAGGGTTATTACCCTGCTCCTCTACGGTTGCCTTTATCGAGTTGACGGTGGACTGGTTCTTTGAGATAAAATTTCTTGAAGTACGTTCCATCCCATCATTGATGAGGACGAACTTCTGGAGGATCTGATTACTTACCTGGAGGGCCAAAAGGGCCGTCAATACCAGATACATCATCCCGATCATCCTCTGTCTAGGTGTTTCTTTTGCTCCTGCCATCTTTCTAGCTTTCGGTTCTTTAGATGATTAGGATAGATTAACCTTTCATAGCGGAAAGCATTCCACCATAGATTTTGTTGAGTGAGCTTACGTTTTGGTTCAGCTTAGCCAATTCATTCTTAAACGCTTCAGTTTCCTTTCCTGCTTCGGAAAGTCCCTGCATTGCTGCAGACATGTTGCTGTAGAATTTGTTGAGGGTTTTCACGTGGCTGTTGGCATCTTGAAGCTCCATCTCATAGACAGCATTCAAAGCGGTGAGGTTCTTGGTCACATTCACCACTTGGGTGTGGTAAGCTTTTGCATCTTGAGAAGCCGCTGACATCTCAGTCAGAGCGGCGGCAGTTTTGCCATAAGATGCATTCATGTCCACTAGAGTCTTTGCGGCAGACTTTACGTTAGTAGCGTATTCGTTAGTTGCGAGGGCTGCATCAGACAAGTTGCCCATATTCTGGGCGGAAGTGGCCAGATTTTGCATTCCTTTACCCAAACTGTCGATCAACTCAGGGCCAATCTTTGCCTTGGAAAGCATTTCATCCAATTTGGCGGACACATCATCACCTTTGGATTTCTTAGGAGCATTGTCGGCTAGCTCCGGGTAAATTTTACTCCAATCCATTTCTTCCTGTCTCGGCTCAAATGAAGAAAGGAAAAAGATAATCGCCTCTGTGGTCAAACCAACCCCGATCATAACGTTGGCAAATTGCCAATCGAGGATTTTAAACATTGCACCGAGGATTACGACAGCAGCACCAATACCATAAATCTTTGGCATAATGTTGCTGTAAAACTTAGCTTTAAAGGAATTGCTGTTGCTAGCCATTTGGAATTTGTGTATTAAGGTTGAGTTTTGTTGTTTTTGGGTGGGTTATCTTTTTGTCCTTTTGCTGGATTTCACGTCCATTGATCCTGATCTTCCCATAAAGGTCATTGCCGCACGGAATCCAATGTGGGCTTGGGTGACATCCTGATATTCATAAGTTCTGGTGGATGTCTCTAGATAATGTGCGATATCCTTCCAGCTTCCTCCTCTTACGATCTTTCTTGGCTCATTTGGATCGTCATACACTGGATCCAAATCCCAAGTATCCACTCTGGATGTGGCTTTATATGCATCCAATACCCATTCCGCTACGTTTCCGGACATGTTGTAGAGCCCAAAACCGTTTGGTGCAAAGACATCAACCGGTGCCGTGTATGCAAATCCGTCGTCTATGTAGTTTCCTCTACCAGGCTTGAAGTTCGCCATCAGGCAGCCTCTTTTGTTTTTCAAGTACGGACCGCCCCAAGGATACTTGGCAACATCCTTTCCTCCTTTGGCAGCGTATTCCCACTCCGCCTCTGATGGCAACCTGAATGAAGGTGCATCAAAATCAGATTCGTCGTTTGCTCTGAGGTGATAGGTCCTCCACTCACAATATTTCTGTGCCTGATCCCAAGAAATGCCAACGACTGGATAGTTGTCGAATGCAGGGTGGTCAAAATAAAACTCCATCAGAGGATCTCCATAGTGGTAGGAAAAACTGGTTGACCATACTGTTGTATCTGGTCTCAGCTCATCATAGTTCAAAGTAGGAGGATCTTTTAGCGTAGTCGGAGTACCTGTCGCCAGTTCGCCATTTTTCACCGCCTCCAAAAACTGTCTGTATTTGTTATTGGACACTTCGTATTTGTCCATAAAAAATTCAGATATCGTGATCTGCTTGTTCATCGCCGATTGTGTATAGGCAATATCTTCGTCGGACTGTCCCATCCAGAATGTCCCCGCTTTGACAGGAACCATATCAATAGGTAGGTTTTGTTGCCAGCTTGCACGCTTAGGAACTCCGGTCACTTCGCCACGTCTGTTGGCCTTATCACTCGCCGAACCCTTCTTATTAAAAAGCCCGCAACCAGGTAAAAGAGTCGCTATGGCCAAGCCCAATGTAACAGGCATTAAGCGGAGTTTCATTTTTCTATACATAAATGGCGTTTTTGAAATCATCAATTTTTTGCCTAATCTAAACCTACTTGATTCGCCGAAATTTAGAGGAATTAGGCCCAATAATGCAAATAACCTGCCAATTTTAACCCAGATTGTAAACCAAAGGAAGCGCCTCGCGGCTTGCTAGACAGTCTGGTTCAAAGGATTATTATCGGAATCGCGGAGTCCTTTGGATCACCCGCTCTACCACCCTACTTGAGGTGGGAAGCGCATATCTCAGCATCAATTCATGGCTGGTAGGCGACTTCGCCTCCAACCCACCCGTCACAATATCAAATGCATAGCCCAATTTCAAGGAGTTATCCCTCAAAAGGCTGTAACCAATTATCAACGAAAGCGACTCTTCACCACGGTAAGCTATCCCTCCGTTAATCTTATTTTGATGTGTTGCCATAACGCTTACATCGTAGGAAAAATTATTGAAAGAAACCGTTTTTATAAGGAGACTGGGCTCAATTCTCAATTGTCCGATTGGACGTACCCTATAGCCAAACAAGAAATAGGAATGGTTCTTCAGTTGATTGGCATAGGTGGCATCCCCAAAGTCAAAAGTAGGCTGATTCAAATGTTTGGAACTTATGCCTACGTAATAATTGCTCCTGTCATAGAATATTCCCGCTCCAAAATCCAGCGCAATCTGACTTTCTTTTCCCGATTGCGGCAAATTAGGCTCCGGATTTACAACAACCAGCTCTCCGTAATCCAGTGAGCTGGAATACATTCCTACATAGCCACCGACACTCAGGGTACCTCTCTTTATTTTTTTGTGATAGGCTCCTTTCAGATTGACCTCCAAATTGCCTGTCGCTCCGATTTGGTCATTGACAATGGAAAGACCATATCCTATTGATTTTGCATCTAGACTTCCTTCCGCTGTGATCAACTGGGTCGTCGGCGCGCCCCCCTGACCCGCGCTGGTAGTATAATTCGCCCATTGGGACCTATGCAGTGCCGAAAAACGATAACCACCCTCCTTACCTGCAACTGCAGGATTGTAGAACATGCCATTGTACATGTATTGGGTGAATTGCGCGTCTTGCTGTGCCTGGGCATATGCTGCATACAAAAACAGAAGCAACGAAAATCCAAGCTTTAAAAAGTAATCCAATCGGCTTTTGGTAGTCATTTGGCTGAGGTCTCTCAATTTTAAACTAGTGTATGAATTTAAACTGAAAAACCACAGCAAATGATTCTAAGTTTTACAAATTGTTGGCCTTTTTGATGTAAAGCTCCAAGGCGCCCGTCATACTTGGGGCATTGGGCATCGGCGCTTCAATATCCAAAATCAGCCCCATATCCCTCACCGCTGCTGCTGTAGTAGGACCAAAAGCGGCGATTCTGGTATTTCCCTGAACAAAATCCGGAAAATTGCTTTTGAGGGACTTAATGCCCGAAGGACTAAAAAAAGCAAGAATATCATATTTCACGTCAGCCAAGTCCGAAAGATCCGCCGCTACCGTGTGGTAGATTATTGCTTCAGTAAACGCTATTCCGTGCTTTTCCATGTATCCCGGGATGTCATCCTTGCGGATATCCGAACATGGGAAAAGGTATTTTTCGTTTTTGTGCTTTTTGAAATAGTCAAAAAGATCTTCTGCTGTCTTTTGCCCTACAAACAGCTTACGCTTACGGATGACGATATATTTTTGGAGATAGTGCGCCGTTTGGTCCGAAATACAGAAATACTTCATCTCTGCAGGCATCTCTATCTTAAATTCCTTGCAGATCGCAAAGAAATGATCGATTGCATTCCGGCTGGTAAAAATGATTGCGGTATGCTTCAGGATATCGATCTTTTGCTTTCTGAATTCCTTTGGAGGAACTGGCTCCACTTTGATGAATTGCCTGAAATCAATCTTCAGCTTGTATTTCTCCGCCAGTAGCAGATAGGGAGAATTAGCATCAGTAGGCTTGGGCTGGGAAACTAGGATACTCTTTACTGGCTTAAAGCGATCTTTTGGAGCTGCACTCATGCTAATTATATTCCTTAATTATAGTTCGATTGCGTCACTGTCCTAGAGCCATAATCCATTTCGCAAGGATTAGAAAAGGTACTAATTCCGCGATGCAAAGGTAAGTAAATAAATGGTATTTCTTAAAACTCAACCTACTCATCATAATCAGGAACAATCCGAGAACACCGAAAATGTAAAACCAAAAAAAGCCTGAAAGCACCAAAGAAAGGGCTGATTCGAGGCCCGAGAAATGGTTGGACACGAAATATGCCCCAACCAAAAGTACCACCGCACTTCCAAATACAATCAGCCTCAGCAAGTAAAAGAAATGGGAAAACTCGGCTTTGCCCAAGTCAAAAAGGTATGAAATAAGCTTGATCGCGATAAACTTGACAATTGTCAGGGCCAAAATGCAAAAAGCCCCTCCCAACCATATCGCCAGCAGAGAGGAGTAGTCTAAGCCTATCCAAGTATCCAGCCATTCCCTCCTGAATACCACCAAGCTGCTGACCGCTCCCTGGGAGATCATCATCGCTACGATCAGGATATAGAATATCACATCGAATGAGAAAAACTTCTGCAAGTTGCCGCTGTCCGAAAAATCCTCCGCATTGATCACAGAAAGCGGCTGCAACATCATCGCTAGGAGATAGGGATACGCCAACTTGTAAATAGCCAGGAAAAAAAGAATGATGAACAAAGCCGTAAAGTAAAAATCCTTCACCGGCTGAGGGACAAAGCGCCCGCTGACGGAACTCTGGTCGGAACGGAGCACCGTTTCGTCCAGATTGCTCCTTCCTAGCACCTTTTTTATGCTTGTCCTACCCGGTCCCAAATTAGGGCTTACCACTGTAAAAGTGACGGTGTCCTGACCAAACTCGCTTTGAATCTCTCTGAGTGAGCGAAAGAAAACGGTGTCTCCACTTGTCAATCTCCACAATTTGCCCTCAATAAAAACTGTGGATTTTGAAGGCAACTTGATCTGGAGCTCTGACTCGGGAAAATCGACTAGGTCCACTTTGAGCTCGATTTGGTTGTTGCTTCCTAGCCACGATTCCTCGCGCGCGGACTTCCAAAGGCCATCGTAGTTCTCCAAGACCTGGGCCTTGGCGCCAAGACTAAGGAAAACAAGAAAAAACAGCAGAAATCGGACTCTGGACATATAATATTTCATACTCTAAAACCTCGCCAGATATCCGAAGTGAATTCTGGAATAGGCAAAAGACATAGACTGCGTATTTGATTTTCCCAACGCAAACACAAAACTGAACAATCCTCCGTCAGTGTCCAAATTGATTCCAGTGCCAAAAGAAAAAGGCCGGTCGTTTTTTTTATCCGAATAGGGATTTTCCAAGACTCCCATATCCGTAAAAAGCACCAAATAGGAGTTTTGGTCAAAAAACAGGCGCTGCTCCAAGTTCAGGTATCCATAGCTTTTCGCAAAAAAACTCTTTTCGTTGAATCCCCGGATACTCTTTAGTCCCCCCAGTCGGAAAAACTCATTCAGAAACAGGTTCTCATTTTCAAGAAAACCTCCAACTCCCCGGATCCACATCCCCCAGCCCGGTTTGAGGTAGAGGTGTTTTTCCGCCGAAAACCAAACCTGATATTGCGGGGACGATTCATCCAAGTCCTCATAGGCCTCCTCCGGCAAGCCGGTATTTTCCAGAATCTTTTTGTTCCCTAGTGAAAACTGCCCCTGAAACAGCATTCCCCGTCTGGGTGTTATCGGCGAATCAAGCATGTCCCAGTCCAAACCCATTCCGTATTGGTTCCAGCGATAGTCGATTGCGGTCGGCAAAGTCTCTGAATGTTCGAGCCCCTCTGGAGAAATCAAGTCTCCAGCCTGCCGCCTGGTAAAAAAATCAAGGTAGCCTTCGTCTGAGATCCTGTAGCCAAAAGCCAATTCAAAGGTCCGGTTGACAAAGGTGGAATCCTGCTTCAAAAGTGAAAATCCTACGTTGAAGTCCAAGGGAGATCGGAATATAAAAGCCTCCCTTGCATGTATCTCCAAGGACTGTGACTGGATGTTTAGCCGCTGCCACTGGATCAAAAAATCCCGCCCTTTGCCTCCCAGATGATACAGCCTAAGATCTACTTCCCCCGTGACCAGCATTTTACCCGGCTCGTTCTCATTCGGCAAAAGTCCAACAACGCCATCGAAGACATTGACCCGGCGATCCTGAAGTGTGAAAATCGGCTTCGCTTGCTGGGTTTGAAAGGATAAATAAGGGGAACCCACCAAGGTAAAATAAGGGGACTTTCTTAGCGTCATGGTGGCATTTTCCAGTTCCTCTTGGGAAAAGGGCGATCCTGGAGCCAAACCCGAGATCAACTGGAGGTAAGTAGCTTTTGTCTTGCTTTCGCCAGCTATCTCCAAGCTATCCCAGGTGATGTAGGGGCCCGCGACATAGGTGATTTTCCCCGAAAGGAAACTATCCCGGATTTCCAGGCTGTCGATCTTTAACTCCGCAAAAGGGTATCCGTTGTTTTCTGACAGCTTCAGGCCCTCTTCCATCCATCTATATGGTGCTGGGTAGCTTAGATTTGGGGTTCCAAGCTGTGCTACGATATTTGGAGGCACATTTCCCAGATCGATTTTTTCCCAGCGGAAAAGCCTGCCTGAGTCCCAATGCAAGGTCAAGGTATCGCCTTGGATCCGCTCATTAAATCTTCCTTCAAGAAATCCCCCCCTATGGAACAGCCGTGTGAGTGAGTCCGTCAGCATCAGGGCAGAGTCCCGCTCCGAAAAATGTCGGATTTCTCGCTTACCGATTCCTGATGTCTCATCCCAAGCCACCCTGACTGCCTGCTGGCCCAAGCAAGCGTACTTGACGCAAGCCAGCAAAAAGAAGACTGCCAATAACCGGGTCATCAAGGCGCAATTCGGGATTGATTATATTCGCAAGTTAATCGAATTCAATTGGCAGGCATCTATATCCACATTCCGTTTTGCAGGCAGGCGTGCCACTATTGCGACTTCCACTTCAGCACCAATCTAGGCCGCGTAGATCAAATGGTCGCATCGATCGGGACAGAAATCGACTTGCGAAAGGATTTTCTGAAAGACCAAAAGCTGGAAACGATCTACTTTGGCGGAGGCACACCTTCGCTTCTTTCGGAAAAACACTTGGAGTTCCTGCTTAATAAGATCCGTGGCAATTTCCAATTGGCGCTAAAAGAAGTCACACTGGAAGCCAACCCAGACGACCTATCCGAAGAAAATCTAAAGGCGTGGATATCCCTGGGCATAGACCGTCTTAGCTTGGGCATCCAGAGTTTTGACGAAGAGGTCCTAAAGTTTTACAATCGGGCACATTCTGCCAAAGAAGCTTTGGAGGCCATTTCGCGCGGAAGAAACGCCGGATTCGACAAGTTTTCCATAGACCTGATCTATGGCTTCCCCCATAGCGACCATTCGATCTGGAAAAAAGACCTCAAAGAAGCGCTCCTCCAAGATCCTGGACATATCTCAGCCTACGCCTTGACCGTTGAACCCAAAACTGCACTGGGAAAGTGGGCCGAGAAAGGCAAATTCCACCCCGCCGAAGAGGACTTCGCCGCCGAGCAATTCGAATGGCTTCAGGAGCAAAGCGAGAATGCGGGCTACATGCAATATGAGATCTCCAACTTTGGAAAGCTGGGGCAGTTTGCCCTTCACAACACCAACTACTGGCGGGGCGTGCCCTACCTGGGGCTTGGGCCGAGTGCCCATTCATTTGACGGAGACAAGCGCGGTGCCAATCCCGCCCACAACGCTTCCTACATCAGCATCTTGGAATCAGAAAAAATCCCCTACCAAGAGGAGCATTCTACTATCGAAGACCGGGCTAACGACCGGATCATGACCGGGCTTAGGACGATGTGGGGAATCTCTCTCTCCAACTTGGTAGAGGACTATGGAATAGACCTTTGGCAGACCAAATCCTCCACCATCGAAAAATTAGCTCGCCAGGGCTGGCTGAATTGGGACGGTAAAACTCTATCTTTGACCAAAAGGGGAATGTTACTGGCTGACAGTATCGCAGCCGAACTATTCATCTAGATCCATGAACCACAATCCAAATCCAGGCAGAAAAAAAGAAGTGGCACCGCTTGAGGCAGCCTTCAATGAGCTGCTGAAAGCCTACAGGCTGGAAGATAAGTTCAAAGAAAAACAACTTGTCAGCAGCTGGGGCGAGATCGTGGGAAAGACGATCGCCGACCGAACTTCTTCTGTTTTTGTCAAAGACAAAAAGCTTTTTGTAAAACTCAGCTCAGGACCGATCAAGAAAGAACTCATGCTCAACCGCTCCAAAGTATTGGTGCTGATCGAAGAAAAAGTGGGCAAAGGGATAGTGGAAGAGCTGATTTGCCTTTGATTGGTTCTTTACAATTTTTAACTAGCCAAAGCCGACTGAAAACACCCGTTTTGAGAAGGAATAGTTCAGTTTGAGTATTATTGCGAAATCATACTGATGGTCAAGCTCCCCTCCATCCATATCGGCAAACTCAGTCTCCTGCTCGCCATTCTGGTGTGGCTGGCCCTGTTGTTTGTAGACTTGGTACGGCTTTTTGGCATGATCAACGAGATCGAGTCGGGAATTTCCACCGAAATCACCTGGATACTCGAAATCCTCTTTTTCTTTACCCTCTATGGTTTTTACAACTATTCAGTAGGCAAGAATATCCAGAGCGACTTTCTCAATCTGCTATGGAGGGCAGCATCGACCGGCATATTCGCCACCGGCATGGCCTTACTCACGGAGCTGTTTTACGTCTCCATGGGCGACAGCAAACTTGCCACCGAGCCCTTCCTCAAAAATTTCTTCTACCACGTCAACTTTGCCCTGACGACGATATTCCTGATTTCCTCGGCATTGCTTTGGAAGCATCTGATCCTGTACCAGAAAAACAAACAAGTCGTCAAGCAATGGCAGACCTTTGAATTTGCGATGCTCTTGGCGATGTTTTTTGTGTTTTTCAACAAAAACAACTTCGACTACAGCTTCCTATTTGGGATGGTCATCCTCTTCGTGATCACGGTGGTCCTGTCCAGCAACCTGAAATGGATACCCTACCTGACCTTCAAGGAAAAGTGGAAGTCTCTCCTTTTCCTGTTCCTGATCCTAGCTTGCACAGGCTACCTTTTCCGAAGGATGCTTGCATTCAATACAGCCGAACCCTTTCAGGTCAACCTGACCGACAACCTGTTTTTGATGGCTCTGTTTGGCTTCATCTTTACCTATGCCTTGTTCAGTTTTTTGGTCACGCTCTTCAACCTTCCTACCTCCTCGGTATTTGAGCAGAAGTTGACCGAGGCGATCAATTTTCAGCGCCTGAGCCAATCCATACAGCCAGACGACAACGAAGAGCAAGTACTCGACATCCTACTGGACAGCTGCATGAGTGCGTCTTATTCCGACGGAGCCTGGATAGAAATCAGCCCTGACGGGCAAAATGAGGGGATCAACCAGTTGCGGTTTCTCGATGAAGCAACCAAAGAAGAAATCTCCGAGATGATCAAAAACCAGAAATCGGCCATAGGCTGGGCCACCTCGGACCGTCCCGAAATGCTCCAGCCCCTCTTGGTGAGACTGGAGCATCCCCGATATGAATCCACCCTTTTGGTCCCGCTGGTGATCAACAAAATCGCCATTGGCCGGATGGTGCTGTGCAAGGAGGTTCGTGACGGCTTCAACAAAGAGATGGTCAATATCATCAGCACCTTTGTCCGACAAGCCTGTATAGCGGTGGAAAACCACCGACTGCTGAACCAAGCTATCCAAAACGAACGCTATCAGGAAGAGCTCAAAATCGCGCAACGCGTCCAAAAAGCATTGCTTCCTTCCCAACTTGATCATCCGGATCAATACGAAATTTGCGCGTTTTCCAATGCGGCGGACGAAGTCGGAGGCGACTACTATGACACCTATAAGGTGGACGAAAACCGCTACGTGATGATCATCGGGGACGTCTCGGGCAAGGGTACCTCCGCGGCCTTCCACATGGCACAGATGAAGGGCGTCTTCCAAAGTCTAATCCAACTCAATCTGAGCCCTGCTCAATTTATGATCAAGGCCAATTCAGCCTTGGGAAAATGCCTTGAAAGGAACCATTTTATCACAGCTTCGATTTTCCAGATCAATATCTCAGAGCGCCAAATCTGTCATGCTCGTGCGGGCCATATTCCGACCTTGCTTTACAAGGCAACCGAGGGAAAGTCGGAATATTTGTTCTTCGACGGACTGGGCTTGGGGATTTTGAGAAACAAGCAGTACGAAAATCACGTTCAGGAAAAAACCTTCACCTATGAGCCGGGAGACATCCTTGTATTGATTACGGACGGAATCGTGGAAGCCAAAAACCAGAAGGGCCAGCAATTTGGCTTTGAACGGATCAAAAGTCTGGTGGAAATCCACCACTTGAAAAGTCCGAAGGAAATCCAAAACCAACTTATCGATGCCCTTCACGTCTTTGTAGGTGGCGACGGCATGATCGAAGATGACTATTCGATGATGGTCGTAAAGTTTCAACAGCCAAACAACTGAAAAACCCCATAGAATCTAGAATCCCAAACCATGCTTAGTCTGGAAAAATCAAAAGAAAACGAATTTGAAATCCTGAGTCTATACGGAGAAGTGGATGCCAGCAACTCCGTAATCCTAGACGAGGCCATTCAGGAGATCATCGCTTCCGGCAGCAAATCCCTCCTTATCGACGGCAAAAACCTCGAATACATCTCATCCGCTGGGCTGGGGGTATTCATGTCCTACCTGGAGGACTTTCAGGACCAGGGCATCCGCATGAAAATATGCGATCTAGCCCCAAGGGTTTTTGAAGTGTTCAGGATTCTTGGCCTTGACCAATTGATTCCCATCTATCCGGATCGAGCGGCAGCATTTGCAGATTGAAATGAAGTACAGATTGGACATATCTTGCCAAACTTCGGCACTTTCGGAATTGAGAGCATTCCTCCAGCAAGCGCTGGGTGGCGCGACCCTCGACGAAATCGAAAAGCACCAGGTCACCCTGGCGGTGGAAGAAGTCTGTGCCAACCTCATCATCCATTCCCACCGCTGCAACCCCCAGGACATCATCCAGCTCGAAATAAAAGACGCAGATGAAAAACTGATTTTTGAGATTTCTGACCAAGGCGAAGCCTTTAACCTCCTGGACTACGAAGTTCCCGACCTCAAAAAGGTCATGGTAGAAAAGCGAAAAGGTGGCTTAGGCATCATTTTGGTAAAGAAGATCATGGACGAGATCGAATTTGAATCCAAAAACGGTACGAATACCTGCCGGCTGATCAAGTGGTTTCGATCCTAATTTTGGTTAAATGCCCGAGCGATAGGGCTTTCACCTCGAATTACTGATAAATTTGTAACATTGCATTGTAAATCGGCTATCCAGTACATGAATCACCGAACCGTTTCGGCATTTGTAGTCACCCTTCAGATTGCATTCTTGCTTAATTTCCCCCTGTCCACCATCGCCCAAAGTACAGGTGATGCGCTGCTTACTGTGGGAGGAAAACCCGTGGACAAGGATGAACTCGTGTACCTCATCTCCAAAGGTAAAAGCACTGGAGCCCAATCCCCGGGCATCAGCCGGGAGGAGTTTGAGGAAAACCTGGAGCTTTTTATTAATTACAAGCTGAAAGTCCGTGAAGCGGAAGCCTTGGGACTGGAGAAGACAGAGGAATTTTCAAGGGAATTCAGCTCCTTCAAAGAGACCCTGATCCGCCCCTATCTGATCAAAAATTCCCTGGAAGAGGGGGAATTGAGAAAAGCTTACTCAAGGATGCAGGAGGTCGTTAGGGCCAGCCACATCCTTTTCCAGTTTCCGCCAAATGCCAGCACCGAAGACAGCTTGATCGTCCTGAAGATGGCCTTGAAAGTAAAAGGCGAAATCGAAAATGGAGGTGACATCAACGAGCTGGCCGTACAATATTCCGACGACCCATCTGCCAAAATAAACAAGGGTGACTTGGGTTATTTTACCGGACTTCAGATGGTTCAGCCTTTTGAGGATGCGGCTTACACACTTCAGGCTGGACAGGTTTCCGACCCCGTATTGACTAATTTTGGTTACCATATCATCAAAGTCCAAGACCGCCAGCCCAATCCCGGACAGGTAAGGGTGTCCCATATTTTGGTACGCTTTGATGCCGAAAATCCCACCCAAGAAGAAAACGCCCGCAGGAAGATCTCCGACATCTATGCCGAGATCCAAAAAGAAAGCACCGTCTGGGAAGACATCGTCAAAACTTATTCGGAAGATCCCGCAACCAACCAGAGGGGGGGCCTTCTGCCCTGGTTTGGAGTGGGAAGCATGATCCCCGAATTTGAAATGGGGGCCTTCTCTCTCACTGAGATCGGCGAAGTGTCTCCGCCGCTCAAGACCCAATATGGCTACCACATACTCCGCTTGGAGGAAAAAAAACCGATTGCCCCATTCGAGGAAATGGAGGAAAATATCCGATCCCGAATCTTGAGGGATAGTCGCTCAGGAATGATTCAGTCTCAGGTGGTGGCCATACAAAAAGCCCGCTATGGCTATCAGGAAGACGAGTCTTCCGTCAGTCGCTTGGCCCAAATTCTGAACCCAGTGGAAAAAACAAGCTTCGCATCTGAGGTCACCAGCCAATCACTGGACAAAGCGCCCCTTTTTACACTCCAGGGAAAAACCTACCTCGTGTCGGACTTGACCACCTATATGGACGGTGAGGAGATCAGCTCCAAACATACCGGAGGCACATTTGACCTTTGGTTTGATCGCTTTGTGGCAAAAATGCTAGCCCAGACCGAGGAGAAGGACATAGAATCCAACAACAAGGAGTACCAAATGCTCCTCAAGGAATACCATGACGGCATCCTACTCTTCTCGCTGATGAATCAGGAAGTGTGGGAAAAAGGAATAGCCGACTCGCTCGGTCAGGCCGAGTTTTACCGCAAAAACCTAGACCGATACCAATGGAAAAACCGCATCGAGGCCTTTCTGGTGAAAGTATTGGATCCTTCGCAAGCAGAAAACGCCCGCAAAAAACTCCAGGGAAACGGCTACAACCAGACACTCATCGAGGGTTTTGAAGCCGACTATCAGGCCAACTCGCCCCTTGCTTATCAGACGGAGTGGGGCGTATTCGAGTACCCTGACCATCCAGTACTATCCAAGATCGACACGCAACTTTCCTATCAGGAGATCCAATCGGACGGCAGCCTCTACCTGGTTCTCACAGGACAGAAAATCCCGGCGGGCCCGAGAAAATTTGAAGAATCAAGGGGACTCGTGATCCGCGATTATCAGGAATACCTAGACCTAAGCCTGACCGAATCCCTAAAAAGCAAATACCCCATCCAGATCAATCCCCAAGTAAAAGAGGAGACTTTTCTGGCACTGAATCAATAAACAAAACTCCACCTCAGTGGAAAACAGATTACCAAAACCCATGAAATTTCTAAACCGACTTATTCCCAGCCTTGTGGGAGCGATAGTACTGAGTCAGACTTTTGCTCAGGAAGCTCCCCCTACCGGCCAGGTCTTGGATAAAATCGTCGCCAAGGTAGACAATAATATCATCTTGGAATCTGACGTCCAACAAACCTACATAGAGGCTTTGGCCCAGGCCCAGCAGGGAATGGAAGCTCCCACACGCTGCGACATTTTCGAAAGCCTCATGATCAATAAGCTGATGGTGGCCAAAGCAGAGATTGACTCCGTAATCGTGACCGATGCCGAGGTGATGCTGCAGACAGAAAACCGGTTCAATGCGGTATTGCAGCAATTTGGCGGCGACGAAAACATGCTCGTCCAAGTCTATGGAAAAACCGCCGAGCAACTCAAAGGCGAACTGGAAGACGTGATCCGCGAGCAGCTGATTGTCTCCAAAATGAGAGGCCAAATCACTGAAGGACTGACGGTGTCTCCTGCAGACGTCCGCGCTTTTTTCAACAGCATTCCAAAAGACTCTCTGCCGCTTTTCACCTCCGAAGCCACCGTGGGACAAATTGTCAGAAAGCCGGTAGTCAGCGACAAAGTGCGGGAAGAAATCATCGCCCAGCTGAAACAGTTTAAACAGGATATCTTGGATGGGAAGGCTGATTTTGCAGATCTGGCCAAGAGGTACTCCGAAGATCCAGGCTCTGGTGCTCAAGGGGGCGATTTGGGATTTTTCAGGAGAGGGGAATTGGCGCCGGAGTATGAGTCAACTGCTTTGGGTCTTAGACAAGGTGAAATCAGTGATCCAGTCGAGACTCAGTTTGGGTTTCACATGATCCAACTCCTTGAAATAAAAGGCAGCACCTTCAATACCCGCCATATCTTGCGTATTCCAAAGGCTACCGAAGAGGATCTCCTGAAAGCGGAACGCTATCTGGACAGTCTCAAAAAGGAAATCGAGGCGGGCAAAATCGAGTTTGCCAAGGCTGCAAAAGAGTATTCCGAAGACCGCGCCACATCTGATCATGGAGGCTTTTTCACCGATCCGGCAACCAACTCAAACCGACTTTCGCTGAGAACGCTTGAGGATCCGGTTCTTTATTTCACCATCGACACGATGCAGGTGGGCAATATGACTAAGCCCATCCGATTCGAAGATCCACGTGAAGGTACCAAAGTCAGAATTTTGTACTACCACGCAAAATATCCCGCACACCGGGCCAACCTCGAAGATGACTATGAAAAAATGAAAGCTGCGGCGCTCCGCCGGAAAGAAGACGAAATCCTCGGCAAGTGGTTTATCACGGCCAAAGAGGATGTCTTCATCGACGTCGATCCGACCTATGACCGATGCGAGGTTTTACAGGGGAATTAAAAAAGCTTACCCATTTAAAACCAAATGTCCCGAGTACTTTGACTTGTATTCGGGACATTTTTATTTCTTTCCGAAAAGGGACTTGATCGCAAGACCTAGCTGCCTCACCCCCTCCTTGAAAAAACCCTTTGATTCCTGGATCTTCGGCTCCATTTCCTTCTTCTTTTCCTTGAACTCTCGCTCCAGCAGTTCCTTGCCTTTCCGCAGTTCCTCTTCGAGGCTGGTCTTGTTCTCCTTCAGATCCTTGATCTTTTGCTCTATCTCTTCCTTGACTTCGGCGCCGGCCTCAGCCCCTTTTTGAACAAGCTCCTCGATTTTGTTTCCGATTTCCTGGAGAACCTCCTCGATATCCTGAGTTGTAGATTTTTTCTTAGTCATGGCCAAAAGTGATCAGTTGGATATTCAAGTTAGGGGAAAAACTTGAAAACCAGCTTTCTCTGGCAAAATTCACCCTTCAATCTGTTCACCGGATTGTGTTTGCTTTTCGTAAAGCTCGGCATAGACTCCCCGTTGATCCATCAGGGAATCGTGGTCGCCCCGTTCGATGATCTTTCCGTCTGCCAACACAATGATGTGGTCCGCGAGTTTTGCAGAGGAGACCCTATGGGAGATAATAACCGAGGTCCGGTTCTCCATGATCCGTTTTAAGGCGGTCAAAATGGAGTTTTCCGTCTTGGTATCTACAGCGGAGAGACAATCGTCCAAAATCAGGATTCTGGGTTCCTTAGCTATAGCCCGGGCTATGGAAACGCGCTGCTTCTGTCCGCCAGAAAGTGTGATCCCACGCTCTCCGAGCATGGTTTCGAAGCCTTTTGGAAAATCCACGATATTCTGATACACGTCGGCATCTTTCGCCGCCCTTTCGACTAGGGTTTGATCGGGATGGTCTAGCCCAAAAGCAATATTGTTGGAGATCGTATCCGAAAACAAAAACACGTCTTGAGGGACAAAACCGATTTGTCGTCTTAGATCGGAGATGTTGTACCTCCGGATATCTACACCGTCTATCAGTATTTCCCCAGAGGTAGGATCATACATTCTCATCAGCAGGTTGGCAATCGTCGACTTTCCAGAACCAGTCGTCCCGATGATACCCAAGGTCTGTCCGGCTTTGATTTCAAAAGACACCTGATCCAAAGCCTTGATCCCCGAATCCGGATAAACAAACGTCAAATTGTTGACACGAATTTCTCCCTGGAAATCCGCCTCGAGATTTTCGGTACTCACCAAGTCGTTTCGCACATCCAGAAACTCGTTGATCCTCGTTTGGGATGCAGCTGCCCGCTGGACGATGCTGGTCACCCATCCCAAGGATGTCACCGGCCAAGTCAGAATATTGACATAAAGAATAAACTCCGCAATCACGCCATATCCTATCTCGCCTTCGATCACCATGATACCCCCGACATACACGGTGATAATTGTGGATATTCCTACCAAGGCCATGATAAGTGGGAAGAATAAGGCATTCACCCGCGTCAACGCGATGGACTTATGCTTATAAGCTTCACTTGCTTCGGCAAAGTTTCTGGCAGAATCCTCCTCCCGCACAAAGGCTTTCAAAACCCTAATGCCGGAAAAAGCCTCTTGAACAAAAGTGCTCAATTCTGATAAGCTCCGCTGAATCTTCTCAGATCGTTCATTGATCAGATTGTTTACAAAATAGATACTGACCGATAGGATAGGCAGGGGAAGCAGAGAGTAGAGTGTGAGCTCGGGATTGACCGAGATCATGTAGAAAATTACCAGCGGAAAAAGTATCAATAGGTTGAGCCCGTACATGATTGCCGGCCCCAGATACATTCTCACCCGGCTTACGTCTTCGGTGATCCGGGCCATCAGGTCGCCTGTGCTGTTTTTTCGATAAAAGCTCAGTGGGAGATTCTGGTAATGCTCGAAGATCTCGTTCTTCATATCATACTCCACCCGTCTGGACATGATGATAATCGTCTGCCGGATCAGAAAAAGGAAAAAACCCCGCAGCAAGGCCATCACCAGGATCAAAATCCCAAAAATGAAGACATACTCCAAGAAAATTTCACGGGCTGTCTCCCCCATACCACCCTGCATCAGAGGACGATACAGTGAAAAACTCTCAACCACATAATCTATCGCGATTCTGACGAGTTGGGCAGGTATAATTACGAAGATGTTGGAGATTACCGTAAATACTATCCCCAACAGCAACAGACCCTTGTACTTAAATAAATACTTATTGATTCTCCAAAGCGGCTTCACCAAATAAAAATTTTTAATTCCAATATAGAGTTACAGAAACTACTGATGCAATTCCTTTGTTGGCTGATAAAAGTATTTAATTTTGTATCAGCCCTTTCCGGAGGCTACAACCCAAATATAACATATTCTAAAAAGCTAAGTTCACATGTTAGAGATTAATGCAACCGAAACGGTGCAGGAAGGGTCCATCTTTGGACAGATCAGCACAATGGATCATGAGCAGCTGGTGGTATGTCATGACCAAGCCACAGGCCTGAAAGCGCTCATCGGCATCCACAACACCATACTTGGACCTGCTCTGGGCGGTACCCGAATGTGGCCATACGCGACGGAAGCCGAGGCAATCACCGACGTATTGCGACTTTCCAGAGGAATGTCCTTCAAAAATTCCCTCGCGGGGCTGAATCTAGGCGGCGGAAAGGCGGTGATCATCGGAGATCCAAAACTAAAGAACGAGGCTTTTCTGAGAAGATTCGGAAGATTTGTGGAAAGCTTGGGTGGAAGATATGTGACCGCGGAAGACGTCAACATGAAAACTTCCGACATGGAATACATCGCCATGGAAACCCGCCATGTGACCGGTTTGCCGCAAATCAAAGGTGGTGCAGGCGATCCTTCACCCGTGACGGCATTTGGGGTGTATATGGGAATGAAGGCTGCTGCCAAGAAAGCCTTTGGCTCCGACTCACTGAATGGCAAAAAAATAGGCGTTCAGGGCGTGGGTCAGGTCGGCAAATACCTCATAGACTACTTGGTCAAAGAAGGCGCTGAGATTCTCATCACAGACATATTCGAAGAAAAACTCAAAGAAATTGCAAAGACGACAGGAGCAACTGTCGTGGATCCAAACATGATCTACGACCTTCCGATGGACATCTATGCGCCATGTGCTTTGGGTGCAACCATCAACGATCAGACCGTGGACAGACTGAAGTGTGCGGTGGTCGCTGGCGGCGCAAACAACCAACTCAAGGATGAAGCAAAACATGGAAAGATCCTTATGGAAAAAGGAATCGTCTATGCCCCCGACTTCTTGATCAATGCAGGCGGAGTGATCAACGTAGGCGCGGAATATTACGGGGACTATCACAAAGAAACCGTGTTCTCACAGACTGAAAAGATCTACGACACCTGTCTCACCATCCTGGAAAAATCCGAAAAAGAAACCATCCCAGCCCAACAGGCAGCCATAGAAGTGGCCAAAGCCCGAATTGAGGCGATCGGAAGAGTAAAACTTTCTTTCTAATCACAATTCCCTTTTCGATAAAAACCACCGGCAGCCAAACTGTCGGTGGTTTTTTGTCCTCTATATGATGGCTACACCCCGTCCAAAAATCCCTATATTTACGGCTCTTTCACTACCTATATGCTTAACAGAAGAATCCTCAGAGTCAAGGCATTTCAAAACCTCTATGCTTTCGAACAATGCAAAGGATCTAATCTCAATATTGCCAAAGACTTCATTCGGGAGTCTTTCCTGCCGGATCTCAACAGCATGGAAGTCCAGGACAAGCCTGCGCTCACGAGAGATGCGGAAGAAGCCGTCAAGCTTTTTGACCAAAATCTCGAGAATGAGAGCCTGCTGAAATCCTCCGACGCGAAACCTAAAATCAAACAGATAGTGCTACAGGCGCTAAAGCAGTTCCACACTGCCAATGAGAAGGATCGCGATTTTATGCTGAGAAACATGATCACTTCTGCGGAGCGCATCCCGCAGCTCTACCTCTTAGCCATTGAACTGCTTCAGGCTTTCGCCAAGCATGTCGAAAAAGAGATCGAGAAAAAGAAAAGACTTGCCGGAGACAGTCCTGTTGCTTTCACAAACGAGCTCAACCTCGCAAACAACCAAATCTTAAAAAACATCCGCGAGTCCCAAGCCTACCAAGCCGCGATAGCTAGGAACAACGTCAACCTTGACGACCTCGAGCTTGAAATCAGGGAATGGTTCAGAGATTACATTAAGACCTCGGAACCCTATCAGGAATATCTGAAAATTGCCGAGCCTACGATAGAGCAGGATTTCGAGGCTGCAGACGATCTTTTGAAAAAGGTGATTTTCAAAAATGAAGTCATCCTCAACTATTTTTCGGAGAAAGATCTCAATTGGACTGAGAACAAGTCGGTCGTGAGAAGCCTGGCTTCCAAAGTGTTGAAAAATGCGGCTGGAAGTGAGGAATCAGAAGGAGACCAGCTGCCGGAGATTGCCATCAATTGGGACGAGGACAAAGAGTTTTTTCAAAATATCTTTAACTTCACTATCGAAAACGAGGGAATGAGCAAGTCCCTAATCGCCCAAAAGACCAAGAACTGGGATATTGACCGACTGGCATTCACCGACAAAATCATCATCTCCATGGCTATAGCCGAGATGAAACATTTCCCGAGCATTCCGGTGAAAGTCAGTATCAATGAGTACATTGACATCTCCAAAACCTATAGCACGCCCAAGAGCAAGCAATTTGTCAACGGACTGTTGGATGTTTTGGCGAAAGAACTAACCGACAGCGGCCAAATCCGTAAGAGTGGTCGAGGACTTTTGGACAATAAATAAGAAAAAAATATGAGCAAGAGCAGCAACACCCTATTCGCATTTGCCCTCGGCGCCGGAGTTGGCGCGGCACTGGGCATTTTGTTTGCACCCGACACTGGGGCAAATACCCGTGACAAGCTTTCCTTCAAACTCTCCAAATACAAAAAAGAGCTGGAGGAACTCATCAACGAACTTGTAGAAGGAAAAGAACTTCACCTAAACGAAGCAAAAACAGAAGGCAAGCGGGTGATCTCCGAAGCAAAAAACAAAGCAGAAAACCTGCTCAATGACGTGAACAAACTAATCGATCAAATTAACCAAGGTAATAACTAACATGAAAATCAAATTGCTTAGCGCATTCGCCCTGGCCTTGGTATTGGCCAGTTCCTGCGCTCAAAAGGACGACCAAGCGGCTAAAATCAAAGCCCTAGAGGACAAAATCGCCCAGTTGGAAACCAGTAACACCGCAGTGACCCCAGTCAATGCCCAGTCTACCACCACCGCAGACCCGAGCACATTGGGCCAGTTTGAGTTTGCCGAAATGGAGTATGATTTCGGAACGATCAACGAAGGCAAAGTCGTGGAGCATATCTTCAACTTCACCAACAACGGCCAAGCTCCTTTGGTCATTTCCAACATCACCGCGTCTTGCGGATGCACCAGCCCTGACTGGACCAAGTCTCCCATCAACCCAGGTGAAAAAGGATTTGTGAAAGTGGTGTTCAACTCTACAGCAAAATCAGGCGCCCAGGCTCCGACTGTCACCATCCAGGCAAACACCAACCCAACAGTAACCCGGCTGAGGATGAAGGGTTCGGTTACTCCAAAATTGGCTGGCGCTGAAGCTCCTGCAGGTCCATTGAAGCGCTAGATAATCATGATCAACACAGTATTAGCACAGGCCGCAGCAGGTGGCGGGGGAATTCTTGGACAAGTATTTCTATTCGGCTCCATCATTCTGATTATGTATTTCTTCATGATCAGACCCCAGCAGAAAAAACAGAAGGAAACCAAAAAATTCATTGAGGAGATCAAAAAAGGCGACGACGTGGTGACCATCGGAGGCCTACATGGCAAGGTTTACAGCGTGGACGGGACTACCGTGCAGCTTGAGCTTGACCGTGGGCTGAAGGTGACCGTCGAAAAATCCGCCATCTCTCTTGATTTCTCAAAGAAATCCACCCCATCCAAATAAATTGAGCTTTGCCGGAACATAAAAAATCCTCCGGAAGGATTTCTTCCAAAAAACTCTCCAATCTGAAAGTGGTAGTCCTCTGCATCGTAGCGGCTACCACTTTTTGGATTTTAAATGCCCTTAACAAAGACAACTACACCACCATCGTGGACTATCCGATCGAGTGGGACTTTGATGGGGAAAAATACATGGCCATCCAGCCTCTACCCGAAAGCGTCCCCATACAGATTTCAGGAAATGGCTGGGATCTCCTCCGTAAGTATTTCAAGCTCAACGAGCCGCCTTTTGTCATCAACCTGGCCGAGCCCGCTTCCCGGACCTATATCCTCACCTCTGACCTGAAGCGCCCTTTAGGCGATTTTATCACACCCACCACTCTGATTGGCTTGCTGGAAGATTCACTCACTTACCATATCGACCAGATAGAATCGCGAAAACTAAACCCCGTGCTGGACACAGCCAGTTTCACGCTGGCTAAGAATGTCGAAATAGACGGCGAGATCAACTTCGATCCAGAACAAATCACGGTAGTTGGTCCGTCTTCTTTGTTGGACACCTTTGAAGGCAAGTTCTTGGTTTCGCTTTACAATGAGCGGATCAGCGAAGATTTCAATGAGCCCGTACCGCTGAGAATTCAGAAAGGTCTTGAGGACATACTTTCGCTCCAAAATGAATCCGTCGAGGTAAGCTTCTCTACGATCCAATTTCTCGAAGGCAACAAACGGCTCAAGCTGAAAAAACTGAATTTCCCCAAGACAGTGACGCTCGAAAATGAAGAGCTCACGCCTGTTATTTCCTATTTGGTGGATGGAAGCAAGGTCACAGAACTGAAAGACATGGAGTTCGAGGCTATTTTGGACTATGGGAAGCGCAACCGGGAAGACAGCACGATCACCATCGTGGTCAGGCCCAACCCCAGCTATATCAAGGAGATGAAGATCGAACCTCCCTTTGTCAAGTTGAAATATGAATAGTTCGAAGCCTCGCTGGATCGGGATCACGGGAGGCATAGGCTCCGGCAAGTCGACCGTATGCAGAATCTTCCAAATCTTGGGAATTCCGGTGTACTCCGCCGATGATCGCGCCAAATGGCTCATGGCTAATGACCCTGAGCTGAGGCTCAGTATCAGCTCATCGTTTGGCGAAAAAAGCTACCGCGAGGATGGGAGCGTCAACCGAGTCTTTTTAGCGGAAAAAGTTTTTCCGGATCCAGAAAAAGTAAAACAAATCAACGCCCTGGTCCATCCTGCTGTCGGAAAAGATTTCAGGAACTGGGCGGACAAACAGAAAAGCCCTTACCTGCTCAAGGAAGCCGCATTGCTTTTTGAAACTGGTTCGGCCAAAGAACTGGATAAGGTCATCAACGTAAGCTCCCCCCTCAAAATCCGAATCGCTCGCGTCTTGATGAGGGATCCCCACCGTGATGAAGCCCAGATCAACCACATAATCGACCAGCAGATGCCGGACGATGAGAAAAACGAAAAGGCTGATTTTGTAATCAAAAATACCGACAACAAACTCCTGATTCCACAAGTCCTGGATATCCATCGGAAGCTCTGCGCCGGTTATGAATAAAGCGGTCAAAGGAAATAGGCAACTAAGAATCTTAATTGGATAATATGAAGGTCTATAATACCAAGGACTGGGCCCAGTTTGTCTTTATGGTCACCAAATCGGATACGCTACTAAAATTGGCTCCTCTGATTTTGTTTATCCTGGCCTATTCCCTTGGCATTACCTATCTGGAAATCCACTATTTCAAAGTCACTTCGGACAGCTGGGTAAGGAACCTCCCTCAGATGCACAGTTTACTGAGTTTTGTGATTTCGATGCTGCTGGTTTTCCGAACGAACACGGCTTACGACCGCTGGTGGGAAGGGAGAAAGCTCTGGGGGCAATTGGTCAACAACAGTCGAAACTTTGCCATCAAGATTGCGGGAATGATAGCTCCGGAGGATGAGGAAACCAGAAAGTTTTTTCGCAGGGCTATTCCCGTGTACGCCTTCGCACTCAAAGATCACCTTCAATCCAAATTGACAGAATATAGCCTCCATGAAGGGGACATTGAAGGCTTGCCTACCAAAGTAGATGGGCAAATGCACGTTCCAAATCAGATTGCGAAGGGGCTATTTGCCAAAATCAACCAACTCTACTCCAAGGGCAAAATCAGCGGTGACCAGCTAATCGTCCTCAACGGAGAAATCACGGCGCTCACTGACATCTGCGGAGCCTGTGAACGCATCAAAAACACGCCCATCCCCTATAGCTACAGCTCTTTCATCAAGAAGTTTATCATGCTATACACGCTGTCGCTTCCGGTCGGCTATGCCTACATGTTGGGTTATTTTGCCGCGCCGATCGTCGCTTTCGTCTTTTATGTCTTGGCCAGCTTGGAGCTGATTGCCGAGGAAATCGAGGAGCCCTTTGGAGACGACGAAAACGACCTCCCCATGGCAAAAATGTCGGAAAATATCCAACGGCATGTCGGTGAAATCCTGAGCTGACTTCAACATCCCCAGTACAATCGAATCTACTCTCCGGGCATCGTCTTGACAGAAAGAAAAAAAGGGACCTCAACTGAGATCCCATTTCAATACAATAAACCCTAACACTAATTTATTATCTGTCGATCGAGCCTAGCACTTTTTTCATGAAGGCGTTTCCGGCATCTTTTTCCGACATTCCATCTGCTATCATTTCGTGTACCTCAAGTGCGCCACAAAGATTGGAGATCAGTTCGCCGATCACGTCGATTTCCGGCTCTTTCAGTGAAGGTGCCTCAGTGATAGCTTCCAAAACCCCCAAGGCCGTCTCGATCTGCTCGGGCGTACAGCTACGCTGGATTGTCTTAATTACCGGCAACTTCATGGATCAATGCTTTTAGCTGGTCTTCTTTGTTGGTTTGGATCTGCTTGAGCAGCTGACCGCCCTTGAAGGAAGCAAAAGTCGGCAGGTTGTTCACTTGGGCCAACTTTCTGGAATTGGGGAACTTCTCGGCGTCAACTAGGACAAATACTGCCCCGGCATTCTCTCCCGCCAGTCTTTTGAACTTGGGCTTCATAATGCGGCAATTGCCACACCAGCCGGCAGAGTATTGCACCACGACTTGGTCATGTTGCGCTACCAGCTCCTGCAGGGTATCTTCGGTCAGTTCGATCATGATCTATTAATTGTTTGACAAGTAGTTAGCAACACCTTCATTGGTAGCCTGCATCGCTTCTTTTCCTTCCTCCCAGTTGGCAGGACATACTTCACCAAACTTCTCGACGTGCAGTTGCGCATCGACGATTCTTAGGTATTCGTCTATATTTCTTCCCAGTGGAAGGTCATTGATGGACTCGTGACGTACTATTCCTTCTTTGTCGATGAGGAAGGTACCTCTGTATGCAATCGGCGCACCAGCGAATGACCAAAGACGGGTTTCAGCGTCGAAAGAATATTCGCCGGCAAGCACTCCATAGTTCAGGGAGATAGTCTTGGCAGCGTCAGCCAAAATTGGGTAAGTCACGCCCTCGATACCGCCCTCAGCCTTTGGAGTCATCAACCAAGCCAAGTGAGTCTCTTCAGTATCAGTAGAGCAACCGATCACTACGGTATCTCTTTTCTCAAATTCTGCCAATTGCGCTTGGAATGCGTGAAGCTCTGTAGGGCAAACAAAGGTAAAATCCTTGGGGTAGAAGAAAAGGATCACATTCTTCTGGCCGATGTACTGAGACAAGCTAAAGTTTTCTACGATCTCTTCTCCGTTGATTACCGCTCCTACCGAAAATGCTGGAGCCTTTTTTCCGACTAATGCCATGATTCTTTGTTTTGTTGAAAATTTGATAGTACAAAGCTAGCCATGGATTCGGTATTTGTAAAAAAACAAACCATCTCTTAGGGATTTCTAAAATAGCAGCAAACAGAATATTATTCCGATTTCGAAAACTTATCAGAACTAAAGGCTCCGAATCAAAAAATCCAGCCTACTAAATCTGCCCGCAACGGATTGCGAACCACATAAAAAATTTAGTATTGATTTACTCTATCGGGAATGTGGAAAAGCAATGGACTCCAAATCTCGCATAAACCAAAACCGTCCCGATCATTTCGGGACGGCATTCAGCATCTAGATTTTGTCAAATCCAAGATAGGGATGTAGCACTTTGGGCATCAGAATGCCTTCAGGAGTCTGGTTGTTTTCCAGTATGGAAGCCACAATACGCGGCAAGGCCAAAGCCGAACCGTTGAGCGAGTGCGCCAAGTGCGTCTTCTTGTCCTCTCCCCGGAATCTAAGCTTCAGACGGTTGGTCTGGTAAGTCTCAAAGTTGGACACAGAGCTCACCTCAAGCCATCTCTCCTGCGCTGCAGAGTAGACTTCCATGTCATAGGTAAGCGCGGAAGTGAAGCCCATATCACCTCCACAAAGTCGAAGTACGCGATAAGGCAATTCCAACTTTTGAAGCAAACTCTGCACGTAAGTACTCATGCTTTCGAGTGCCTCATAGGACTTATCCGGATGCGTGATCTGTACGATCTCTACTTTGTCAAACTGATGCAGTCGATTCAGCCCACGTACGTGCGCCCCCCAAGAACCCGCCTCACGACGGAAGCAAGGCGTATAGCCTACGTTTTTGATCGGAAGTTCTGCCTCGGACACGATCACATCCCGGTAGAGGTTAGTGATGGGAACCTCGGCAGTGGGGATAAGGTAGAGGTTGTCGACGGTAGCGTGATACATCTGTCCTTCCTTATCCGGCAATTGGCCTGTCCCGTAGCCCGACTCCTCATTGACCAAGATAGGAGGTTGCACTTCGGTGAAGCCCTGAGCCAAGGCCTCGTCCAAAAAGAAATTGATCATCGCCCGCTGCAGACGCGCACCTTTTCCCTTGTAGACTGGAAAGCCCGCCCCGGATATTTTGGCACCGAGGTCAAAGTCGATGATGTCGTATTTTTTGATCAGCTCCCAATGCGGCAACTTCCCTTCAAAAAGGCTTGGGATCGAGCCGTGTTCCAACACCACCTCGTTATCCTCCGCCGACTTGCCTGTCGGCACAGAGCTGTGGGGCACATTGGGGATGGTGTAAAGCAAGGCCTTGAGCTCATCTTCCGTTTGGGAATACTGCTCTTCTAGCGATTTGACCTGTTCCTTGATCTCGCTAGTTCGCTCTCGGACCGCAACCGCTTCTTCCGCTTTGCCTTCCTTCATCAACTGTCCAATCTGCTTCGAGATAGCATTTGCTTCAGCCTGCAACTGGTCTCTTTGCGTTTGGGTGGACTTTCTCTTGTCGTCCAAGGTGATTACTTGAAGGAGGAGATTGGCTGCGTTGTGGATATTCCTTTTTTGCAGCCCAGCTAGCATACCGGCGTAGTTGTCCCGGATTTGGTTGACTAAAAGCATGGAGAAATCTTGATTTGGGAGCCCAAAGATAAGGACTTATCGAACATACACGGCTTTGGTGACGGCGGAGAATGGACCTTCCAGCTCTTTTCCATTCGTCCCCATCAGCCTCACATTTACCTGATAGTCGCCTTTTGGAAGGTTGGTGACGCGCACCGGAGCCATGTGATCTATCTCGTAGGTGTAGTCGTTTACTTTGATCTGGACTTTCAGGCCGTCAAGCTTCATGTCTCCACCCAATAACAAAAAATCCACCACCAGCTCCTCACCGACTGCTATCGTCTGGGAGTTTCTCGGTAGGTTGAGAGCCAAATAGGGCTCCGCAGAATAGGGAAAGGGCCGTGAGTCTCCGACTATAAAATCCCGGTCCACATAGTTGCCGAAACTTTTCAGCGCATGGCCTTCATCATCGACGAGAAAGCCCACCACCCTGTAAGTACCCTCGGTGAGCTCCCTTTGGAAGATAGGAGAATAATAGCCAACCGGATCTCCCCCGTTCAGGATGAGGTGAAGCCTTGGCTTATCTCCAGTAATATCGCCAAATGGAAAATTTTTGCTGTTGAATTCGAAGGGGACCTTACCCGGCCGAAAGACCTGATTTCCCAAGGGCGTATGCAGTTCCAGAATCGCATCAGGATAGGCAGCCGAATCCCCGTATTGGTAAAAAGAAACTTTGGGCATCTCCAAATCCAAAGTAACCGAATCCGACAATCCATCTACTACTGACTCATTTATCTTTCGTCTGTCTTCCGAACAGCCGATCAACAGCAGACAAAACAAAATCGGTAAAAGGAGGAATTTCTTCATTTGGCGACCCAGATTGAGTCTAAAGATATTTATTTTTGAAGAAATATATCGGTACAGCACAACTAACAACAATAGAAATGGACATCCTCTTTGATGAAATCCCAAGCCTGGATTTGGCGGACTTCACCTCCGGCACTCCCGCCCAAAAAGCGGCTTTTGTCAAAAAGCTGGGGGAAGCCTATGAGAATATCGGATTTGTGGCAATCAAAAACCATGGACTGTCCAAAGAGCTCCAAGACAGGCTCTACCACTCTATCAAATCATTTTTTGCGCTACCCGACGAGATAAAAAAGAAATACGAAAAACCCGAAATCGGCTATCAGCGTGGCTACACCGGCAAAGGCAAGGAACACGCAAAAGGCCGCAATACGGGAGACCTGAAAGAGTTTTATCATGTCGGTCAAGAATTGGATCTGATCCCCGACTCAGATAGCGTCAAAGGAGAATATCCCGAAAACCTATGGCCAACGGAGATCAAGGAATTTCAAAATGACGCCATCGAGGCCTATCAAACTCTTGAAAATGCCGGCAAAGCCATGCTCCGCGCCATTGCGATCAATCTGGATCTCCCAGAGGATTATTTTGAGGACAAGGTAGCCTACGGCAATTCCATCCTCCGGCAGATCCACTACTTCCCGATCGAAAATCCAGACGAAGTCCCGGCTGATGCTGTTCGGGCTGCCGAGCATGGCGATATCAACCTGATCACGCTCCTCATGGGAGCCAGCGCGGATGGTTTGCAGGTGCTAAGAAAAGACGGTAAGTGGATTCCGATTACGGCGCTCCCAGATCAGTTGGTCGTAAACGTCGGCGACATGCTCGAGCGCCTCACCAACAAAAAACTGAAGTCAACCATCCATCGGGTGGTAAATCCTCCCAGGGAGTTGATGAATACCAGCAGATATTCCATTCCGTTTTTCATGCACCCTAGGTCCGAAATGGACCTCACCTGTCTGGCAAGCTGTGTCGACGAAGAGCATCCCAAGCAGTTTGCTGATGCTACAGCTGGGGAATTTCTGGATGAAAGACTTCGTGAATTAGGATTGAAGAAATAAGATGTCGGTCCGCAAAGTCCGATACTATGTGTTTCTAAAAGATGTCCTGGCACTTTCTGTCACTGCCTTTGGCGGGCCGCAGGCTTTTTTGGCGATGCTGCTGGAGCGGATGGTAAAAAACAGGGCCTATATCACCGAGGACGAGCTCTGGGAGCTCAATGCACTCTGCAACATCCTTCCTGGTCCATCCTCTACCCAATTGATTTCCGCAATTGGTTTCCGGGTTGGCGGGCCAAACTTGGCGTACTTGGCGCTTTTTGTCTGGATACTTCCTGCCACACTGATCATGACAGCAACGGCGGTCTTGATCCAGTTTTTGCAGGAAAACACCCCAGGTGCCCTGGGCTTTGCGAGATTTATCCAGCCCATGGCTATTGGCTTTATCATTTTTGCCGCCCAGAAAACCATCTCCAAAATGGTCAAAAGTACCGAAGCTATGATCCTGATGTTGATCTCTGCTTTTGTATCCTTTTTTTATAGTTCTCCCTATATATTTCCGGTGATGCTGGTACTGGGAGGATTGAGCACCTCGATCAAGTACAAAAACCAACCCAAGGCGGAAGAGGACAAAACGCTTGAAATCAAGTGGGCGAATTTCTACCTATGGGGAGGCGTGTTGCTTTTGGCAGCAATCGCCGGTGCCATCACCAACTACCAGCCTATCCTGCTTTTTGAGAACTTTTACCGAAACGGCAGCTTGATCTTCGGAGGCGGCCAGGTACTGGTCCCCTACCTTTACACGGAGTTTGTGGACTTCAAGCATTTCCTGAGCTCAGAGGAATTTTTGACCGGCTACGCGATTTCCCAAGGCATTCCAGGCCCTACATTTTCCATTTCTTCCTACGTCGGTGCGCTTTCAATGCGGGAGTTTGGGCTGACCGGATTTTTGCTCGGAGGCTTGATTTCTGCAGCGGGAATATTTCTGCCGGGGATTTTCCTCATATTCTTTGTGATCCGATTTTGGGATCAGCTCAAGCTGTACAGACCTGTGCGGGCTGCACTCGAGGGCATCAATGCGGTTTCCTGCGGAATGTTGATCGCGGCAGCCTACCTGCTTTTCGAACCGCTGGAAGCCAATGCCCTTCATATCTTTTTCATCCTTGGCACTTACTCGGTCTTGCAGTTCAGCAAAATCTCCTCGCCGATGATCATCCTCGCAGGCATCGCTCTAGGTATAGTGGCCAATTATCTGGGGATCTAGCCATCGGAAAAAGGGACGAAAAGGAACAAGAATAGGATGAAAAGCGTTTTGAGTTCTAAATTCATTTCCTAAATTCCATCCATGCAAGCCTACGAGTTCATCAATAGTCTGATTCCGCCCCTCAAACTCTCCGACAGAGCGGGGATGGCATTGGCTTGGATGGAGGAGATACGAACCGATTCCCTGCCCGTGGCGGACCAAGGAAGGTTCCTGGGATTCATAGGGGATGAGGTGATTTTTGAACTCAACGATCCCGAACAATTGGTCGGCACGATAGAGCTCGAAGCGGGCGCTTGCTGGGTCTACTCCGACAAGCATATCTATGATGTGCTGCGTGTGGCCTCCGAAAACCAGTCCAACCTCGTGGCGGTCCTGGACAGGGAAAACAGCTACCTGGGTGTAATTTCCATGGAGGATGCAATCGCAGCTTTTGCAGACAGTCTTTCGATCAAATCCCAGGGGAGCGTCCTGATTCTTTCCATGAACATGACGGACTACCTACTGTCCGAAATATCAAGACTTGTAGAGTCCGAAAACACCAAAATCCTCAGCTCATTTATCACAAACGATCCTCTGGACAGCGACAAGATCAAGCTCACGCTAAAGCTAGACAAACCGGAATTGCGGCACGTCAAAGCAACCTTAGAGCGCTTTGGCTATCGGGTGATTGACCACTATCAGGAAGAGACCGGCATCAGCAGCGAAGAAGACCGAATCGGTAACTTGCTGAGATTTTTAGATATTTAAGGCATGAAATGCCCATCAAACCAGCTAACCACACCATCAACTATCACGTACGGCATTCCATGTGACCGCTAAAAAACAATATCAATCACATGAAAATAGCCTTGCACGGCATCTCATTCAAAGCCGAATATACTTTTCACATCGAACGACTCTTTCAGGAACTCCAAGCCCACCAGATAGAAATCCTCGTAACCGAACCCATGGATCGGGCATTAAAGATGCTGGGCAACAAGCACCTGACCTATTGGTTGATTGAAAGCGAGGAAGATTTGGCTTCCGCGGACTTTATGATCACCATCGGTGGGGATGGTACCCTGCTGGACGCAGTGTGCCTGATTGGACGTCTGGAAATCCCCGTTCTCGGCCTAAATACCGGTAGGCTGGGATTTCTGGCCACGGCCGCTACCAACCAGATAGGCGAGGTGATCAGCAACCTAGCCGGTGGCAATTTCCAGATTGAATCCAGGTCGCTCATCTCCCTAGACTGCAGTCGGAGGCTTTTCAACGGGATAAATTTTGCCCTCAACGAATTTACGATACACAAGCGGGATACCTCCTCTATGATCACGGTACATACCTACATAGACGGCAAATACCTGAACTCCTACTGGGCCGATGGACTGATCGTCTCCACGCCCACAGGCTCCACTGGCTACTCCCTGAGCTGCGGAGGACCTCTGATTACTCCGACGACCAAGAGTTTTGTGATCACTCCAGTGAGCCCACACAACCTGAACGTGCGCCCCATCATCGTGTCGGACGATTCTGAGATCAGTTTCGAAATTGAGGGAAGAAGTGAAAAGTTTCTGATCTCACTGGACTCTCGCTCCACTTCCATCTCCTCGGAAGTAAAACTCAGTGTAAAAAAAGAGCTGTTTTCGGCAAAATTGGTCAAATTGCCTCACTTTCATTTCTTTGATACCCTGCGACAGAAGCTCAATTGGGGCTTTGACATGAGAAACTAAAAAGAGCACAATTAGGGGTTAACATTAATTAACCCGTTAAATACCAAGCAGCGTTTTTTAAACGTTGGGTACTTCATAACTTGCACCGTCTTGAAAAAGGTCAATTTTAAGATTATCAGACACTTACTCGTTTTTATCCTCGTTTTGACCGGGCATTTGGTCCCGGCCAAGGCCCAGAAATACGAGATAGGTGGTGGGCTCGGTGTAGGAACATATACTGGGGACATTATCCGAAAAGTTGACCCCCGTCAGATTGGACTTCAAGGCACGTTGTTTGGCAAGAGAAATTTTGACAATGTGTGGAGCTTAAGAGTAGCCATCAGCTCCTCCGTCCTGCAGGCTGAGGACAGCCTGCGACCATTGGATCCCGCAGCCCGTGTCAGGGACGGGAGATTTAGAGGTGGCGTGATAGAGGGCAGCGCAGTGATGGAATTCAACTTTCTGGACTTCCTCAGAAGCAATTCCGAGTTTCGCTGGTCTCCGTATGCCTTCTTTGGCCTTGGGTATTCGTATTTTATCATGAAAGGTAACACCTATGGATACCTGAATTCCGAAAGATACGACGACAACTCCCTAGTGATCCCCTTTGGCGGTGGAGTAAAATACCGGCTGAACAAACGATGGACTTTAGCTGCGGAACTCGGCTTCCGCCCTACGATGACAGACTACCTGGATAAAATTGATAGCAGCCTTCCAGCCATTCCCAGAACAGCTCCTCCCCCCGATCCGAACACTGGACAAATCCCCCCTTACGGCATCAATTTTGGAAATCCCTACACCAAGGATTGGTATTACTTCATGGGGGTTACAATCAGCTATGCCTTAGACAATGTGAAGTGTTTCGCCTATTAATAAATTGAATGCTAGGCCTGAAAATTGGAAAAGAAATAGCATTTTTGTACCTCCAAAAAATTAGGTACCCAATCCATTGGAATGAAGGAAAAACTTGACCTAACCAAAATCCCTAGACATATCGCGATAATCATGGACGGCAACGGCCGATGGGCCAAGAAAAAGGGAGCCATGAGAATCTTCGGACACAGACATGCGATCCAAGCGGTCAAAGATGCCATCGAAGGGGCGGACGATCTGGGAGTGAAATACCTGACCCTATTTTCATTTTCCACGGAAAACTGGTCCCGCCCGCAGGACGAGGTAAAGGCGCTCATGGAGCTTTTGGTTAAGACCATCATCGACGAGATTTCGCTGATGATGAAAAACAACATCCGCCTTATCTCCATAGGCGATACGGAAAGCCTTCCCCGATCGGCAAACGAGAAACTGGAGGAAGCGAGAAAACAGACAGAAAACAATACCGGCCTGACTGTAGTGCTGGCACTCAGCTACAGCGGACAGTGGGAACTCACCAAAGCTACCAAACGCATTGCTCAAAAAATCTCTGAGGGAAAACTGAAACCCGAGGAAATCACCCAGCAGACCATCGCTGATCATCTGGATACGGCCGGCATACCCGACCCAGAGCTGATGATTCGCACCAGTGGGGAGCATCGGATCAGCAATTTTCTACTCTGGCAGCTAGCCTACACCGAGTTGTACTTTACGCCGGTGCTATGGCCAGATTTCAGAATGGAACACCTTCATGCCGCAATAGAGGACTATCAAAAGCGAGAAAGAAGGTTCGGCAAGACCGGCGAGCAAGTTAAATCTTAAGTAATGCATGAAGTCGAGCTAGACGCTAGCCTCGTGATACACACTCATGAAGACTAGCCATGCGAGATTCCATATGGCCTCTCAGGCCAAATTATAATCTTATGAAAAGAAGTTTATTAATTCTGTTTTGTTTGATATGGTCTGCTTCGGCATACTCCCAAATACGATTGGGACAGAGCCGCTATGCGTCAACAAAACCTATCAACATTCTGGAGTTGAACTATTCCAAACCCCAGAAATTCAGAATTGCCGAAATCAAGGCGGTGGGATTGACCACCCTGGACGAAATCGCCATCATATCCCTCTCTGGCCTCAAGGTCGATGACCGGATCGATGTGCCGGGAGATGCCATCTCCAATGCCCTCAAAAAACTCTGGGGCCAAGGCATCATCGGCGATGTGAAGATCCTCGTCACCAAGATCGAAGGCGAGGACATCTATCTCCTTTTGGATCTTGCCGAGCGGCCAAGATTCTCCAGAGTCGAATTCACGGGAATCAACAAAACCCAGGAAGGTGAGCTGCGTGACAAGGTAAACATCCGCGGTAGAGTGGTGCGGGATGATGTGCTGAACACCGCAAAAAGAAACATCGAAAAGTATTACCTGGACAAGGGCTACCTGAATACCGAGGTCAAAGTCTTCCAGGATCGGGATACCACGCTCCCAAACAGCGTCAAGCTCCGATTTGACATTGACATTAATTCCAAGGTCAAAATCAACGAAATCCAATTTTACGGCAATGAGGAAATCGGTGACCGCGCCCTGAAGGGTAAGATGAAGAAAACCAAAGAACACGCCCGGGTGGCCATCTTCAAGGATGTCTACTCCAGGATTGCAGACGCCGATGCCGCCAGTGTCAAAAACTCTATTTTGCACAGCGACACGGCCTCTGTCGAGGAGGTCAAAACTTACATCAACAAAAATTTCAAACTCAACTTTTTCGCCGGATCTAAATACATCCCGAAAGAATACCGAAACGACAAGGACGCCGTCATCAATTTCTACAACAGCCGGGGTTTCCGTGACGCAAAGATCCTCAACGATTCGGTCTATAACTTCTCCGAGGATAAGATCAACATTGACATCGATGTAGTCGAAGGCCGAAAATACTACTACCGCAACATCACTTTCTCGGGCAACTACATCCACCCCGATGGGGTCTTGCTCGCCAAACTGGGAATCCAAAAAGGCGATGTCTATGACAAAGAAAAGCTGGACAAGCGTCTGAACTATGACCCACAACGTGGTGATGACGTCAGCTCTCTATACCAAGACGATGGATATCTCTTCTTCTCCATCGATCCGGTGGAGGTGAATGTCTCCGGCGACTCCATCGACTTGGAGATGCGAATCTTCGAAGGCCCTCAAGTGACCGTGAACAGTGTAAGTATCAAAGGAAACGAGCGGACTTCCGATCACGTGGTCATGCGCGAGATACGCATCCTACCGGGACAGAAGTTTAATCGGGCGCTACTGGTCAGAACGATCAGGGAGCTCTCCACCTTGGGCTATTTTGACCCTGAAAAAATCAATCCGGATCTTAGACCAAATTTCGAAGCGGCAACTGTGGACATCACCTTCGAGCTGGAAGAAAGACCTAATGACCAGATTGAACTTTCCGGCGGTTGGGGCGGATTCTATGGCTTTGTAGGTACTGTCGGTTTGGTATTCAACAACTTCTCCGTGAGAAATATCGGGGACTTCAGCAAGTGGGATCCACTTCCAGTGGGCGATGGACAGAAGCTCTCGCTGCGCGTTCAAGCCAACGGCAAGACTTTTCAGAACTACTCCATCTCACTTACCGAGCCTTGGTTTGGGGGTAGAAAACCCAATGCGCTGAGCTTCTCCTTTAACCACTCGGTACAGCGACAAGTTGATTTCTACAACCAAGCCAATTTTGGAAACGAGCTTGGATACTTTAAGATCACTGGAGTCACGGTGGGACTCGCGAAGCGTGTGACGTGGCCGGATGACAACTTCAGCATCAGCAACTCACTGCAGTTCCAAAACTATGAGTTCGACGAATTCGGTACATCATTTGGTCTGAGCTATCCAACCGGTACTTCAAAAAGTATCACCTGGAATACCACCATCGCCAGAACCAACATAGACAACAATACCTTCCCACGGATGGGCTCCAACATCATGTTGTCCGCCGCTTTTACTCCTCCCTATGCGTCTTTGAACAAAAACATCAACGATGAGTCCCCTGACCAGGAGAAATACAAGTGGCTGGAATACCACAAGTGGATGTTTGACGCCTCTTTCTACACGCCAATCTTTGGATCCTCCAAGTTTGTGGCCAGTGCGCGTGCACACATGGGCTTCCTCGGCTCTTACGGCAACAAAATTGGAATTATTCCATTGGAGCGCTTTGTAATGGGCGGTGACGGGATGACCTTCAACAACTTTGCCCTCGGCCAGGAGATCATCGGTCTGAGAGGTTACGAAAACCAGTCTATCACCCCTGGAAAGGATAGTCGGGGAACAGCCAATCCAGACCCCTACGGTGGTGTCGTGTACAACAAATTCGTGACAGAGGTTCGATTTCTGGTCTCTCCAAATCCATCCGCAACCATCTTCCTGTTGGGTTTTGCCGAGGCTGGAAACAACTGGGGTTCATACAAAGACTACAATCCATATGACCTGAAAAAGTCCGCAGGCTTTGGCGCGAGGATCTTCATGCCGGCATTCGGACTTCTTGGAGTCGACTGGGGATATGGATTTGATCGGGTTTTCCCGGAATTGGAGCGAAGCGGCCCTCAGTTCCACTTTACCATTGGCCAGCAATTCAGATAATCTTGTAAGCAGTGATTCGTTTAGTTAATTTATGCAAAAAACGAGGGGCTATGCCCCGACTTCAAATGCCACTGAAAACAAGACGAACACATGGATAAATCACTGAAAATTGTACTTTTGCTGCTCATTCTGCTCCAAGCAGGCCCTCTGACAGCCCAAAAGTTCGGATATATCGATTCAGAATATATTCTCAACAAGCATCCTGACTACAAAGTCGTACAGGGCGAGCTGGACAAGTTGAGTACCGATTGGAAGAAAGAGGCACAGAGTTTGGATCAGGAGGTCAAGGACCTGACCACTCAGCTCAAGGCAGAGGAGGTTTTGTTGACTGAAGAAATGTATCAGCAGCGGCTCGAAGAGATCAAAGCGAAGCAGAAGGCCTCGCAGGAGTTTAACAGCAGAATATTTGGGATTGACGGAATGTATTATCAGAAGCAGGCCGAACTGCTTCAGCCCCTGCAATCCAAAATCTACGATGCCATAGAGCGGGTATCAAGAAGAAACAACTTGGCAGTCTTGTTTGACAAGGCGGCAGGCCCCTCAGCGATAATCTATACAGATCCAAGACATGACTACTCTGAGTTTGTCCTGGAAGAATTGGGAATTGAAGAAAACAATTAAATACAAACACAAAATGAACAAAGTAAAAGTTATCCTATCAGCAGTAGCGCTGCTATTTGTAGGATTTGCAGCTCAGGCGCAAGAGGTGAAAATCGGCTATACGAGCGTGGAATTTATCATGGACCTGATGCCTGAGATGGAACAAATCGGGGCTGATATCAAAGATTACGAAACCCAACTGCAAACCAATATCCAGACCAAGGTGGCGGATTTTCAAAGGCAAGTACAAGCCTATCAGCAGGCTGCCACCACCATGACAGACGAGGCCCGCGCGACCAAAGAACAGGAACTTGGAAAATTGGAGCAGGACGTACAAAAGTACCAGCAAGATGCCCAGGTGTCCTATCAAAGAAAATTAGGTGAATTGCTCCAGCCGGTTCAGACCAAGGTAATCAATGCGATCAACGCTGTAGCTGCCGAAAACAACTACACGCACATCTTCGCCGAGACTGCCGGACAGTCTCCGATTTTGCTCTACACCAAAGAAGACGACAAATTCACCGAGTTGGTATTGGCCAAGCTTGGCCTGAAGATGCCAGAAGCTCCAGCTGGAACTAATCAATAACCACTAATAACTTCCTTGAAAACCGACTCGTAACGAGTCGGTTTTTTTATTTTTATCCATGTCAAAAAAGAACCCCAAAGACCTCATCAGCCAAAGCCAAGATGCGATCCTGGTAGATTTCTATGCTGACTGGTGCGGGCCATGTCAGACCATGAGTCCGATTTTGGAGGAGGCATTGCGGGACTTGGGAGGGAAAATCAAGCTGCTCAAGCTCAATGTCGACAAGCATCCCCAGCTCAGCCAGCAGTTTGCCATTCGGTCTATTCCCCACTATATTCTTTTCAAGCGGGGGAAAATCCTCTGGAGAAAAGGCGGAGTGATAACAAAAAGAGAGTTGCTGCAGCAGTTGAAGGGCTTTGTAGGCTAAGTGACTCTTTCACGGTCTCAGAGACCGCAATTACAAGCTTTCACGGATTGTTTTATATTAGACAGGATATTTCGTAAGCAATCACACGATCAATTCTTGCCGATTGGCTAATCCTTTTTGTATGGAGCTTGACTTAAGCCTTATCAACATTTTGATTCTTTTTGGGGCGGTGCAGGGCATGACTTTCATGATTGCCTTATTTGCCAGCAGCAAGCACCCCGGGGCAAAATTTCTCGCGCTGGCTGTATTGGCTTTGGTTTACAATGGTCTCGAGACGTTCAACTGGAGCTCTAACCTGGAGCAATACACCCGCCTCTTTGACTATTTCCCTTTTGTACTCATTTTTTTGGTCGGCCCTTCTTTCTATTTGTACCAATATTCGCTTTTGCGTGCAGGCACAGCCCCTTCCCGCAAAAGAATTCTGATAAGCTACAGCCCTTTTATTTTTCAATTCACCTACCTCGCATTTTGTTGGATCGGCTATCTCCTGACCAAGTCGGAGCTTTTAAACTTTCAGCCCTGGCTTAGGAGCGCCGGCCAATTCTATGCTTGGTATAGCGAACCGGTCAGTGTGCTGGTCTTCTTGTTTTTCTTCAGCCTATCTGTCTGGGATTTTCGAAAAAACCACCGGGCGGCCCTCTTGGACAAAAGATGCTTGCAACCCAGAAAAATCGCAGTCGACTGGGCAAAGCAACTGCTGGTATTTCAGTTTCTCATGTCGCTCATTTGGCCAGCGACCGTAATCATCTCCTATTTCGATTTTTGGCCGTTTAGTTGGTCTGAGTACTATCCTGTCGAACTGCTGCTTGTTCTGTTTCTCTATTGGATTGCCATTGCCGGCTATTTCAGGATGCGCTCGATTACCGTAGAACCCATTCGGAAAAAAGAGAAACCATCCCAAAATGAGCCAAATTCTCCCGAAATGGACCTGATCCTACGTGCTATGGAAATAGACGAACTCTACCGCAATCCGGAGCTCAACCTTTCACTTTTGTCTGAGAAAACAGGCCTTCCTTCTAAAACCTTGTCTAAAATACTCAACCAATCACGTGGGGTAAATTTCAACGATTTTGTGAATTCTTATCGGGTGGAGGCATTTTGTAGGGAGGCGGAAAAAGCGGAAAACAGCAAGCTGACCCTACAGGGAATCGCCTTCGATTGCGGATTTAATTCCTCAGCCACTTTTCAGAGGACTTTCAAAAAATTCAAAGGCGACACACCCAAATCCTACTTCCAAGCCAGGAAGAAAGTGGAGTAAAATAGGAAGGGAAAGTTCTCAAATCAGGATTTGAGAAGTCTAATCCCAGCGTAAGCCAGCCATCATGGCTCTAAAAGCCGTTTTTTTGATCGGTAACAAAACCAACGCTCCATGCTTGCCTCCCCCAATTTTGTAAAGTCAGTTCTGCTAGCTTTTATGATGTTCTCCTTGTCAGCCATAGACCTCCAGGCCCAAGTCCAGCGGCTGAAAGGAAAAGTGGTCAATGGCAAAACCAAAGAGGAAGTACCCTTTGCCCACATCTACCTTTCCGAAATGGGAACGGGTGCAATAGCAGGGCTCAAGGGGGATTTCGAAGTGAGTTTCTCCAAACCCCTAATCGGCGAGGTCGAGCTGCGAGTAAGTTGTCTGGGATTTAAAGACGCAGAAGTGACCTGGAAAGTCAGCAGTGGATTTTTGGAAATCTCTCTGGAGGAAGAGTTGCTGGATCTTGAAATGGTAGAAATTCGACCCGAAGATCCCGTTGCACTGCTGCGGGCAGCTGCCGCAAACATCCCCAAAAATTACGGCACTGACAGTGCTTTCATCCAAGGCTACTATAAAAACAGCGCCCTGCTGGACAACAAAATCCTGCGGTATACAGAGGCTTTTATCGACATCATCCAGTATCCCTATGTGCTGCACGACGAAGAATGGGATCAAGTGGGCGACTCCATACATGTGAGGCAGGTGCGTACCATGCCTACGGAATATGACGACTGGAAAGTACACATCATGACTCCCTACGAAAATAATACTTATCAGCTTTTCAACCGGGATGTAGCAAGAGACTTTACCTCCAGCGTGCAGCGGGAGATGTTCATCTCAAACTACCATTTTGAATTGGAAGACCGGGTGTCACTCGAGGGAAGACCAGCCTACAAGATCTCCCTGGAACCAAAAAGAAAGCATAAATACGCAATCTGGACGGGACACCTCTACCTGGATGTAGAGACGCTTGCCTATGTGAAGATCGACTTCATCTCCACCGAAAAAGCATTTGACAAACTCAAGTCCCAAGCCGCTTATATAATGGTGTCCAACCTCTATAAGTTTCACTACAAGACCGGCGAATGGAGGGAAGTGATTCAGTTTAAACTCGATGGAGACAAATGGATCTTGGATGAGATCAACTCGAGTAAGATCTTCGAAATTTCAAGCAAGCCGCGCGGTTTGGACCATGCTCCCTTGGTTCATAGCCTCCATTTCAAGGCTGAAAGCGAGTCACCCGTTCCAGCGCGCTATTCCAAACCAATTCTCTCCAACGATATTGGCAGGGCCAATACCTATTTTCAGGAAAACTATTCGCCGGAGTTTTGGAACGCTTTTGATCGAAGCAAAGGAATCGAAACCCAAGACGTCTATGGATTCAAAGATGTCTCTCCCGACCAGAAACCCTACGAGTTCAGCAGGCTAGACACGCTGAAAGGTGGGCTGACGCCATTAAGGACTTCTTATGATGTCGGCTTTTATCACTTGGATGTGGAGGTCTTTCCGGAGGAAGAAGTCATTGCGGGGAGTAGTCTGATCCGATTCAAGGTCATGGAAAATACCGACAAAATCCAGGTCGACCTCTACTCAAAGATGCAGATCGACAGCATCCTGTATCGGTCTAAAGCCTTGGACTTTTCACGGGACTATGATGCGGTAACCGTGCAGTTTCCGGGCAATCTTTCAAAAGGTTCCATCGAAGAGATTCAGGTGTTTTTCCGCGGGAGACCATTGGATTACGATCCAAATATTCCCATGTACGCTTCCTTTCTTTGGACAAGAGACGAAAACGATCATCCTTGGATCCAGGCGATTTGCCAGGGATATGGGGCGAGCGGCTGGTGGCCGAACAAAGACCATCTCTCCGACGAGCCCGACTCAGCCCGGATTAGCATTACCCATCCGTCTGATCTCGTATCCATCGGAAATGGCCGGAAGGTCGAGGACAAGGAACTGGGGAATGGAAAATCACGTACGTCCTGGGCTGTCAGCTATCTGATCAACAACTACAACCTGATCCTTTATCTCGGAAATTACGAAGCATTGGCCGACAAGCTCAAGGGCGTAGAAGGGCAAATTGCCTTTGAAATGGATTTGCTGGAAGATCATGTAGCGATCGGAAAAAAGAAAATGGAACTAGTCCAGCCAGTCCTCGATTCCTTCGAGAAGTATTTCGGCCCCTACCCTTTTCCCCGTGACGGCATCCGTTTCGTGGACGCCCCACATGCCATGGAACACCAAAGTGCCGTTGCATTGGGCACAGAGTTTTTTACCGAAGAAGAACGGGACTGGAATGAATTTACTGATGAAAACTTCGCGAAAGGCTGGATTCCTGCCCAGCTCCTGCTTCATGAATTTGCGCACGAATGGTGGGGAAACAGCCTCAGCTGTACCGACAATGCCGAGCTGTGGATCCACGAGGGATTTGCCACTTACGCGGAGTCGCTATTTCTGGAAGATATCTATGGCTATGAGTCGGGGCAGGTTTACTTGAATTCGATGAGGACAGAGATGAACCACAAGACGCCTTTGGTGGGAAAATTTGGGGTGAACCACGTCCACTACGACATCGGGGACATGTACACCAAGGGAGCCTTGTTTTTGGATGCGCTGAGAAAGCTGGCAAGCGACGACGTCTGGTTTGCGTATCTGAAAGAACTTCAATCCACTTTCCGCCACCAAAGCGTCTCTTCACAGGACCTGGAGCGCTTGCTCAGCCAAAGGACAGGTCAGGACTTGAGCTTGCTTTTCCATCACTATCTACATGAAAGAGAATTGCCCAAGCTGGAGTATTATGTGAAAAGTCAGAGTGGAAAAACCTCGCTCTTCTATCGACTTGACAAAGATTTGGGTGAGGTGAAAATCCCGGTAACCTTCCACGCTGCAACTGAAAAAGAGTTGAGACTCTATCCGAACAAGGAATGGCAGGAGTTGAGTTTGGAGGAAGGTTCTGCCGAAGGATTTGAGTTTTTGGAAAGTAGCTTTCTGTTGGAGTATTCAGAAGTCAGCCCGCAGCGTTAATCCCCGACAAGGCCCTTCGACGCTACAAATATCAAACAGGGGAAAACAAAAACTCTCCAAGGGATTTGGAACCCTTGGAGCGTGGACAAACTAAAAAGGCTCTGTTTCGGGAGCCTTTCTTGTTTCTTAAGTGAAGAATTTCAGTCGGATCACTTCCTGCTCGGTGAGGAATCGATAGTGACCACGCTTTAGATCTTTTTTGTCCAGCCCGGCGTACATGACACGATCGAGGCCTATGACCTCATATCCAAGATGTGCAAACAGACGCCTGACTATTCGGTTTCTGCCAATGTGTATTTCCAGACCAAGAATAGTTCGATCCTTGGAGAGCACCTGCATGTCATCCACTTTCACGTCACCGTCCTCCAGAGTAAGCCCTTCCAAGATTTCCTTCTCGTGGTTTTGTGTCAAGGGCATGTCCAAAGTCACTTGATAGATCTTTTTTACCTCATTGGAAGGGTGCGAAAGCTTGGCGGTAAGCTCCCCGTCATTGGTGAAAAGCAACAAGCCCGTTGTATTTCTATCCAATCTTCCGACAGGGAAGATCCGCTCCTCACAGGCATTTTCCACCAGCTTCATCACCGTCTTGCGCTCCATAGGATCATCGGTAGTCGTGATGAAGTCCTTTGGCTTATTGAGCAATACGTAAACTGGCTTCTCCGGATTGATCTTCTTTCCTTGATAGACCACACGGTCGGTCTTCTTGACCTTAAATCCCATCTCGGTCACCACCTCGCCGTTGACGGTGATCAGTCCCCTGGCGATCAGGTCATCAGCCTCTCGTCGACCGCAGATGCCCGAATTGGCAATGAATTTATTCAGTCGAAGCAGTTCGCTTTCCTCTTTTCCTTTTGTCTTTCGGGCAGGAAGTGCATCGAAATTGTAATCGGGTCTGTCTGGATTCAGCTCTTGACGGTTTGGTCTGTTTTTGCCAAAACCACGTTTCTCAGTAGGCTTGTCGTCAGAAGACTTGGGCTGCTCAAAGCCAAAGACCGGCTTCTGATCTCTCCCCCGCCCCTTGTACACCAATTTCTCGCCAGAGTCTCTTGGTGAGGAGTCTTTTGAAAATTCCTTTTTGAAAAATGGCTTTTCGGATGAGTCGTCCTTTACAAATTTCCTTTTCGGCGAAAATCCTTCATTTTTGAACCGCTCCTGCTTATCACCAAAGGACTTCTTTGGAAAATCTCCTCCATCCCGCTTTTCGAATTTCTTTCCGGAAAAATCGTCCTTTTTGAACCGTTCGGATTTCTCCCCGAATGTCTTTTTCTGAAATCCGGAATCCTCTCTTTTGTCGAATTTCTTCTTGAAGCCTTCTCCCTTGTCAAATCGCTTGTCCCCAAAGGGTTTCTTGCCGGAGTCCCTAGAGTCAAAGCGTTTACCGTACGAAGGCTTGTCAGAACCTTTTTCATCGGAATTGAAAAATCTTCCCTTTGGCTTATCGCCAAATGAACGCTTGTTGTCAGAATCGAAGTTTGTTTTTTTGCCAAATGAAGGCTTGCCGTGGGATTCGTCTTTCTTGTCAAAGGACTTTCCCTTCTGGAAAAATTTCCCTTCCCCTTTATCGGATCTGCCTCCTTTTGGAGTAAAGTCCGACTTTCCGGAGGATTTTCGAGGATCGGAGTCTTTACCTCCCTCGTTGAAAAAAGGCTTTCTAGGATTGTTCTTTCTCATAAGTATGCAGCATCACTGCTGTAGTTTGTGGTGAATAATAAGCCATTGAAATTCAAACGCTTATTAGGGCTGCAAAGATACGCTTAAAGGCAGCAATTATTACTATGCGATTCAAAATATTCCTTAAGAATCTGCCCTGTTGTTGTAATAATATTCTGTAGCACTTCGGACAGATCCTTGAGAAATCAATAACCCATTCGCTTCCGAATAGTTCAGACCGGTCGCTTCCATGATCATCTTGGTACCCCGGTCTACCAATTTCGCATTGGAGAGTTGCATATCAACCATCTTGTTTCCTTTGACTCGGCCCAATTTGATCATGACAGTCGTCGAGATCATGTTCAAGACCAGCTTCTGCGCGGTTCCGGATTTCATTCGTGTACTTCCTGTGACAAACTCCGGCCCAACGACTACCTCGACTGGGAATTCCACGGCCTTTGCCAAAGGTGAATCCACATTACAGGTAACACATCCCGTGAGAAGCCCCTTCTCCCTAGCCACTTTCACTCCTCCAATTACATATGGCGTAGTACCAGAGGCCGCTATACCTATGACTGTGTCGAGCTGGGAAAAGCCATAAGCCTGGATATCCCGCCAAGCCATCTCTGGATCGTCTTCAGCATTTTCCACCGCCTTGCGAATCGCTGTATCCCCTCCCGCAATGAGGCCCACCACCCAATCGTGGGGCACCCCATAGGTAGGCGGACACTCGGAGGCATCCAAGACCCCAAGTCTTCCACTGGTTCCCGCACCAATGTAAAAAAGCCTTCCTCCTTCCCGCATTCTAGGAACAATCTGATCGACCAAAGCTGAAATTTCGGATATCTTCTCCTTCACCGCCGGTGCGACTTTGTGATCCTCGGCATTGATATTTTTTAGGAGATCGAGGGTATCCATCTTCTCCAAATTCTCATATAGCGAACTGCTTTCTGTGACTTTCATCTGTTTGATATTGTGTTTTCGTGGTCCTCGCCCATGTAGTATTCGGAGCTATCGAGAGGGATGTTGCAGGAAAAGTCGTTATTCCTGCAGACTACGACTTTATAGTTTTTCCTGATGATAGAGCGTGAGTCCTGCGATCGGACTTTCTATGATGATGTTGACGTTGATTCCCGAGTCTGCGGCAGCTTTTCTCAGGATATCAGAATTATAGTAAGCGATAGAGCCTACGAAGTTTGCAGGCTTTTGCCGAAAATCTGGGTACTTGAAGATGTGCTTTGCAAAGAAATCCTTGAAGGAATTATAGTACAAGCTATAGCAATATGGGTCAGCTTTGTTCTCTGTGATAAACCGGCAAAAACTAGCCATATACCTGCTCGGATAAGGCTGTCGATAGACATGGTCTTGAATGATGTCTTGGGTGATGTGGAAGCGCGCGATCGCAGCTTCGCGGATAGTGACAGGCATCTCCTCATGGATGAAATCCGTGAGAAATTTCCGTCCCACATAGCAGCCTCCTCCCTCGTCTCCCAGGATATATCCCGCTGCCGGACGTGTCGCCACGATGTTTTTGCCATCATAGTCGCAACTATTGGAGCCGGTCCCCAAAATACAGGCTATTCCTGCCTGATGACCACAGGTCGCATGTGCTGCGGCAGCAAGGTCGTGATCTATGTGAATCTCGGCATGGCGGAAGATGGCGCCCAGCGCATTTGCGACCTCCATTTTCCGATCAGGAGCGGAGCAGCCGGCCCCATAGTAGTAGATCTGATCGATCTCGCTCTCCAGATTAACCAAGAAATCATGGCGCATCTGAATAGCCATCTCCTCTGAGGTCATGTAGTAGGGATTGAAGCCCACACCCCGATGTTGGCTGATCCTGCCATCCCGGTGGATGACCCGCCAGTCTGTCTTGCTGGTACCGCTGTCTGCAATTAATATCATCTTATTGTAATTGGCCTACGGCCCGAAATTTTTCGAATACCTTCTCTGTATGCGGTGCATCCACCAACTCTTCCGTCAGATCCTGGCCTGCCCAGTGCTCGTAATGCATGCCCTTTTTCCATAGCCTAGACTCACTTACGTCATAGATCACTCCTCTGTAGGCCACCCATATCTCAGGCCTATCCTGTCCATTTCGGAGTGCCAGTTGTTGTGCAGAGTAGATCTTCATCAATACAGCTTGATCTGCGCATTGATCCAGCGCTCTGGGATCTCCCCTTTTTGGGCCACCAAGTAGTCCGAGTAGCTGCATGGCACAGTGCTCACCCGATCGTACCTTCCCGTCTCATTGTGCGGAATTTCCATCCACCACTTTCCGCTTCTTTTGCTTTTGTAAAACACCAAGTTATTGGGCTTGGTATCCAAAGACACGGTGTATTTGATATAATCCGCACTTTTGAATGAAAGGCTGTCCTTTCTCGAATAAAATCCCTCGACAAAGTACCAGATCATCACCGCCGCGACCTTTGCGGTTTTGTTGTTTGCGTCGTCGAAATAGGGATCATATCCATAGAGTCCAATCGAACTCAGTTTCTCATTCATGCCGGCAAACCAAAAGACCTGGCAGGCCTCTTCACCGCTAAGGCCAAAGGGCTGCGCATCAACCGCTCCTGGGGCGTCCGAAGACTGGATGGCGCTCAGATCAAAGCTCAACAAATCCGCGTCGCGGATCAAGGGCTCCGTCTCTTTGAATTTGTCACGGAGCTGACCCAGTCTGACATGGTCAAAATATAGCTTCTCCATCACATTGATCAGCGTGGGATCTACCAAAAAGCTTTGGTATGCCAGGTGCGTATAAGAAAAAAGGAAATTGGGCTGATGGAGCACGATCTCCTGAGTGTGGCGATCGTCTTCCGGGCCAGATTCTTCCATGTCCACCTTGGAATCCACCGTCACCAGGGTTACGAGCTTCTTCATCTTCTGATAGGAGAGGTACTGCCCATAGTCCAGGTCATGGGATCCACCGAAGAAAATGGGAAGGATTTGGCTCTTCATCAAAAATTCCCCAACCTGTCTGATGTTTTGATAGGTATCGTTGAGGGATTCTCCAGAAATCAGATCACCCAAATCTGCGATCCGGTACGGGACCAGTCCTTTTTTTAATTCGTAGAGCTTTTCCCGGATCTCGCTGCTTCCCCGCTCTATGCTTTCCGACCTCTTTGCTCCTCGTTTTTCTTTTATCCCAACAAGTGCAATTTGGATGCCTTTCAGGTCGGGGAACTCTGTCCGATGTGCGCGAATCTGATGGCAAAAGGAATTTTCCGAATACTTTTTCTCAAAAAGAAAATCAGCAACCGGGTCAAAAAAAGACTGAATGTTCATAGCGTGGTGATGGGTGTTTAAAAGTAAACAAAAATGGTACTAAACTAAAAGATCCCGCCGAAGCGGGATCTTTTGTGAAATTTTATCCTCCGAAGTCATCGAAGCGGATATTTTCTTTAGGAATACCCAGATCGTCTAGCAACTTGAGTACTGCGGCGTTCATCAATGGAGGCCCACACAGATAGTATTCGATTTCGTCTGGCTCAGGGTGGTTTTTGAGATAGTTGTCATAAAGCACCTGGTGGATAAAGCCGACATATCCGTCTCCTTCGCCATCCAAGGACGTTTTGACCTTCCAGTTATCTTCCGGAAGCGGCTCAGAAAGTCCGATGTAGAATCTGAAGTTAGGGAAGTCTTTTTCGATATCCCGGAAGTGGGGTACATAGAAGAGTTCTTTCTTCGAACGTCCACCGTACCAGTAGGACACTTTTCTGTGGGTCTTCTCAGTGTGGAAAAGGTGGAAGATTTGAGCTCTCAAGGGAGCCATACCTGCACCACCACCGATATAAATCATTTCCCTCTCGGTTGGGTTGATGTGGAATTCACCATAAGGACCGGAGATGGTCACTTTGTCACCCGGCTTTCTGGAGAACACGTAGGAGGAGCAAACACCTGGATTCACGTCCATCCATCGGTTGTTGGCGCGATCCCAAGGTGGAGTCGCGATACGGATGGTCAGCATGACGATGTTTCCTTCAGCTGGGTGGTTGGCCATGGAATAGGCTCTGAAGAGCGGCTCGTCATTTTTCATGACCAAGCTCCAAAGACCAAACTTGTCCCAATCACTCTTGTACACATCTGCCGGGTGTCCCAACTCAGGATGTGGAGTGATATCCATATCCTTGAAGTTGACGGTAATCGCAGGCACGTCGACCTGGATATAACCACCCGCTTCGAAATGAAGGGTTTCTCCTTCAGGCAATTTCACCTTGAATTCCTTGATGAAAGTAGAGACGTTGTAGTTGGAGATCACCTCACATTCCCACTTCTTGATACCGAAAATTTCTTCCGGTACGCGGATCTTCATGTCCTGCTTCACCTTTACCTGGCAAGCCAATCGTACATTGCCCTGCTGCTCGGCACGACTCAGGTGCCCGACTTCCGTAGGAAGTACATCGCCGCCTCCGTCTTCCACCACGCACTTGCACATGGCGCAGGTACCGCCGCCACCGCAGGCAGAAGGCAGGAATATTTTCTGATTGCTGAGTGTGGAAAGTAAGCTGGATCCGGCAGAAGCCACGATCGCATTTCCACTATCCCCATTGATTACAATCTTCACATCCCCTGAATTGACCAGCTTGGACTGGGCAAAGAGAAGGATAAACACCAGTAGCAGGATGATCACCGTAAATGCTACAATGGAGGTAAGAATAACTGAACCCATGAAATTTTGATTTTACTTTTTCGTCTGGATTGAACCCGATTTGGGAGCACAAATATATTTATTAATCCAGAAAACAGGCCAAACAAAAACAATTTTGACCTGATTCCTTGAGGCTTTTTGATGAGACTCGTGATTAATTGTTCAGGAGGTTGAGCAAGGTGGTCAACCTGGCCTTCAGCTGCCGTCTGTCGATGATGAAGTCGAGAAATCCGTGTTCCAAGACAAATTCGGCGCTCTGGAAACCCTTGGGTAGGTCCTTGCCTATGGTCTCGCGAATCACCCGCGGGCCCGCAAATCCGATCAATGCTTCGGGTTCGGCAATGTTAAAATCTCCCAACATGGCATAGGAAGCCGTCACACCACCCGTAGTGGGATCCGTAAGGAGTGAAATGTAAGGGATAGCGGCTTGGTCTAGCAGCGCAAGCTTTGCGGAGGTCTTTGCCATCTGCATCAGTGAAAAGCCTGCCTCCATCATCCTTGCTCCCCCGGATTTGGAGATCATCAGAAAAGGAACCTTGTGCTTGAGCGAATGGTCGATGGCCCGTGCGATCTTTTCCCCAACTACCGAGCCCATAGATCCTCCGATAAAGTTGAAATCCATACAGGCTACCACCAGATCGAGGCCGTTCATCTTGCCGTATGCGGTACGTACGGCGTCGTTTAGTTCGGTCTTCTTGATCGTGGCTTCGATGCGGGAAGTGTAGGGTTTGGTGTCGCTGAACTTCAGGGGATCGCCGGATTTCATATCCGCGTCCAGTTCGGTGAATTTGTTGTTGTCAAATAGGATTTCGAAGTATTCCTTGGAGCCGATCTTCACATGAAAATCATCGTCAGGGCATACGAAAGCATTGTTTTTGAGCTCCCGGGTGTGGATAATGTTGCCGTTTGGAGTCTTAAACCAAAGCCCATCAGGAGCATCTTTTTTCTCGGCGGTGGAGGTTTTGATGCCTTTGTCAGTTCTTTTAAACCAAGCCATATTGAGTTGTTAGGTTGTTATTTGACAAGTCAAAGGACGCAAATTTAGACCGAATCTCCATATAAATAAAATTAAGGGCCAGGATCGCGGCTAAACCCTTTCCTTTTTCGCCCCAGAAAATTCACTTAATCGCGGGATGAATTTCACATTGTTCTAAATTGCGACAGGATTACCAATTTCCAGAAAAGCCAAATCCCCTTTTTCCAGAATAAACCATGAGTTTAGCCCTCCTTCTCCTAATTTCCGCAGTTCTTCTTTTTGCCGCATATAAGTATTACGGTTCATTTGTCTACAAAAAATTCGGGCTCGACAATTCCCGCAAATCACCAGCCCATCTTTTGAGGGACGGCGTGGACTATGAGCCCAGCAAGCCGATTGTTGTTTTGGGACACCATTTCGCTTCGATCGCAGGCGCGGGACCCATCGTGGGACCGATCATCGCGGTCACCTTTGGCTGGATTCCCGCCGTTATCTGGATCTTGGTAGGGGGCATTTTCTTTGGGGCTGTTCATGACCTGGGCAGTATGGCCGCCTCACTTCGTACGGAAGGCAAGTCTATTGGCGTGATCATCCGAAACCAAATCGGCCCTAAGGGTAAACAGCTTTTTGTCCTGTTCAGTTTTTCGACGCTCATTTTGGTCATCGGGGTCTTCGCGGATATCATCGCCAAGACCTTCATCGCCAACCCAGGCGTAGGTTCGGCTTCTATTCTATTTATCCTGCTAGCTGTCGGCTTCGGATTTCTCAACCGAATGGTAGGAAATGGGAAGATTGCCTTTGCCATCATCACAGTAGTCGGTGTGATCCTGATGTATTACTTCGTGTATCTGGGCACCCAGATTCCCATTTCGCTCAGTTATGAATTCTGGATTGCCGGCCTATTGGGTTACGCATTTTTGGCTTCTGTGGCACCGGTCAGCTTGCTCCTGCAGCCCCGAGACTATCTGAACAGCTATCTGCTCTACGGAATGATGATTGCGGCAGTCGCAGGTGTTTTTATCGCCAATCCCCAAATCGAGATGAGCACCCAAATCCAAGCCTCCAGCGAAAGCTTGGGTTTTGTTTTTCCCGTGCTGTTTGTAACTATCGCCTGCGGGGCAATATCCGGCTTCCATTCTCTGGTGGCTTCCGGTACTACTTCCAAGCAGCTGGACAAAGAGAGCGATGCAAAAATCGTGGGCTTTGGTGGCATGCTCATTGAGTCATTTCTGGCCATTATATCGGTAGGCGCCGTGGCGATTCTATCGCGGGAAGACTATACCAGCCGCCTCAGCGCGGAAGGTCCCGTAGCGCTATTCTCAAACGGCATCGGTGGGATGATTGCCACTTTGGGCATTTCAGAAACTTTCGCGGTTGGATTTGTTGCCCTGACTGTTTCGGCTTTTGCCTTGACGACTCTGGATACTTGTACCAGGTTGGCTAGGTTCACGCTTCAGGAGTACTTTGAGGACATGCCCCAGCCGACTGCCCAAGTTGTAGCGAAAAACCGCTATCTCTCCACAGGCATTGTCGTACTTCTGTCCGTCTTGCTTCTACTTTCAGGGGAATTCGGCACCTTATGGCCGATTTTCGGGTCAGCCAATCAACTTCTGGCCGCACTTGCCTTGCTGACGATTGCCGTTTGGCTCATCCGAAAAAACATCCCCGCCACCTTTGTCATGATCCCGATGTTTTTCATGTTCACAGTTACTTTGGCTTCGCTCGGTCTGTTTGCCTGGAAGAATTTCCAGGAAAAAGGCTATGTGCTCGCAGTGATCGCGGCGCTGCTATTTGTGCTGGCGATTGCGCTGATTTATCTGGCATTCAAGAGTCTAAAGACCGAGTCCAAGTCTACTGTGGGAGCGTAAAACCCAGCCTATTTTTCCGGTTCGTCGGGATAAATTGCAGAGTTGGGCCTGAAAGTCCTCCAGCTGTGCCAAAACTCCTGGTAAGCTTGGACACGCATGAGATCTGGATGGACAGCGTCGAGTGATTTGCCGGTGAAAGCATATCCTGCGGAATCTACATAGAGGGTATCCCCGGTCCAGCGAAATTCCGAGGTGCCTATCGGCAGTTCAAAAGCGGCGAAGCTTTGGGTATCCGGGTGCAAAAGTACCAGCAACTCCTTCTCTCCAAGCCTATCCCGAATGGCCCCATCTTGTCTGAGCGCATTCCAGTCGTAGGCTTTAGCTTTTCCGTCCAGCACCACACCCACTACCCAGGATTTTTCATTCCAGGAAAAAGGGTTGGTTCCCGTCAGCTCGCTTTCGCTTTTCCCTTTTTCAAACTTTCCGAGCGAATCATATTTGGACATGAACTCTGGATCGGCCGCCATGATTTTCCCATCTGGATAAGCTCTGAAAAAAGCGCCGGCAGTGAGTTGAATGGATTCGATTTCATCCAGTTTTTGGCCTTTCAGTACGCCAGTGATCGCTTCACCTGTGGCCTGCTGCCACCAGCTTCCGGTCTCCGAATCCTCAAACATGGCATTGAAGTGGTCCATGCCTACCAGGCGAAATCTCTCCGGCTCGCCATCGATAAATGGGGAAAAAACCCTTCCCGTACGGCATACCGAGCAATAGGTCACCATGATCGGCTCTCCCGCGAGTGTATCGCGCACCTGGTGATGGTATACAATGTAGCGGATCGGATAGGCTTTTGCCTCACCTCGTCGTTCGACCACCACCACGAGCGTGCTGTCGCTTTGCTCAAATGACTCCCTGTCCATAAAACCGAGATTCTTAGGCTCCTTAAACATGGCGTCGGCGGCCATTTTGAAATTAAACACCAGGCCCAGGGTCAAAGCCAATACGAAGCTGCCTATCGGAAGCCATCTGCGGGAAGTGGACAAAGCCGGCCTTGTCCCAACTAATACCAAGATGGCAAAAGCAACGCGAAACACCCACCGATATTGATGCAGGAAATAAGCAAAGTCGATGGAATTTAACCGCTGGCTGCCCGGCATGGGCATGATAAAATAGACTTTGAGGAACTCGAACAGGATCAACCCGACTATTCCAAAGTAAAACAAGCGCTTCATCAAGTAAGAAGTAGGATGGGAAAGTCAATAGGTGGCTAGCCGACTTCAACATCGGCCAGCCACCATGAACTGAAAGGGGTAGGTCAAAAGATCAATTGAAAGGACTCTCGATCTTTTTGGGAATTCTCCAGGCCAGGGAAAAGTTGATCAGGTAGTCGGCGAAAGCCGCATCACCGTGAACCTCCCGATCTGGTGTGGAATTCTCGATATCGGTCACGCTTTGGGTTCTGTTTCTGTACAGAGCGATTGGCACATTCAGTGTACCGGTGACGTTGCCCCGCATGTAGCTGATTCCCGGCTCCACGGACACGATGTATCCAGGCCTTCTAAATCCCTCACTTCCGCCAAAAACATCACGGACGGGAATCCCTTCTACCCTGAACCCAAGGGAGGCGCCCAGTCCGTGAATCTTCTCAAATGACTTAAACACACCCGTTCTGGCGGCAAACTGATCGGGCACACTCATGATTGCTTCATTTTCCCTACTTCTGTTGGTCGGTGTTCCATTGGTTTCTTTGGGATTGAACATATAGAAGCCGTCATAGTACCAAAAATAGGTGCCGGAGATATTCCATAAACCCTGAAAATCAACGATTAGACCCGTACCTCCATCTCCCAACTGGATGGACTGGTCCACTGTCAACTCGGTAGGAGTCTCCTCTTCGCCTTTATAGAAGGTACTGGTCGCCGCATAGTCGCCAGTAGGGAATTTGAGTCCGAGGCCAATAGCCGTATTCCCCTTTTTGGCCTTCTCCCCAGAAAGCAGCCAATAGCCCGCACCAATTCTCATATCGCTGAATCCGCTGGAATAGGTCGTGTGTCTATCTGTGCGGTTGTGTTCGTAGAGTGAGCTTCGCTCATTGTACTGGAAAGGAAGAGAAACAATCCCATACAGTCTCTCGCTGAAAGCATAGCTGACGTTGATATCCAAGCCGTGCTGGTAGTTGATCACTTCTGTACCGTTTTCAATTCGCTCGGGCTCTTCGTGTGATCCCCTGAAATGTCGGAATGATTTGAAATAACGGTAGTTCATACTGATATTCCATTCGCCCTGATTGAGGATATTGCCCTGCCCGACCGCATTTCCCAAACCGGAAAATTGTCGGATGGCCACGCACCCTTGGGCCATTGATTGCTGGCAAAACCCAAGTGTTGCCAGAACTAGAAATGAGGTGAGTATATAGTTTTTCATGTCGTTCAATTTTTAATAATCATAGTTTAATCAGCGCCATCCGAAGCGGCTCTGTTTATTGAATATTGTGCAACGTTCCTGCCTTGCTGTGTGCCCACGGTAGCATCGAAGCTCCAATGTATGCCTCCATATACTCGGGATACCGCGGCCTCTTCGGCCCAGGCTCTTACCATAGACGCTTCATTTGGAAAGATGTAGGCCAATACTTCTGAGGCCGCTGCAGAAAACACCGAATGGCCAGAAGTGTAGGAGGGAAAATTTGGCGTGCCCGCAATCGTCTCAAATCCATCGATTTGCTGGATCGGACGGGGATAGTGATAATAATATTTTGCGTCCCAACAGCTGATTCCACCGTCCATGATGGCCATGTTCATGTAAGCCAAAGTTCGGGCTGCTCTGAGGGTACTCATTTTATACTTTACTATGAATCGGTTCGCAAAATCATTCCAGTGCCCTGGAGGAGTGTATGTACCAAGCCCATCCTGCCAGAAGTTGGCGATTTTTCTATGCTCCAAAGTCCTCTTGGCGGCGTAGTCTTTCAGCATTTTAACATCCGCTTCATATTCCTCAGAGCCCGGCACTGGAGGCATACCCGGACGCGTCGCCTCGACATTGGGGACGTTCCACATTTTCACTTTGCCAAAAAGCGGAGTCAAACCAACCGGACGCTGGGGAGATTCCAAGTTGACCCACTTCCACCCAAATCGCTCAAAAGCTGCATTGGCAATCGAGTCAGAGACGGCCTTGGAGGTTTGGGCGTTTTTCATGCCATCGGTGGAAGCCCTGGCAAGGGCTTTCGCGGCAATGTCGTTTCCTATTTTGGATCCAGCTTCGACATCGCTTGAGACAAACTCGCCTGATAAAAGCAGGCTTTCCAGATGCTCCTTTTCTTTTTGTTCAAGGTAGGCCGCTTCCAAGGGAAACATCGCGGTGAGAATCTTTCGCGAGGAAGACGCAATCACCGCCCCGTCCGAAGGATAAGCGGGGATTTCCTGTTTGATGTAGGCAAAAGGAATGGAAGAATCCACCTGGTAGGCTGCGGGGCGATTGTAGAGATACTTGTAGTGCCATGCTGCAATCAATCCGTCAAACTGGGCCACCGATAGGTAAGCGAGTGCCCGACTTGCATAAGGCGGATGGGCAAAAGGGAATCCTGGAGGTCCTTCGGGGGTCGCAGGGTTAGGAAGCGTATAGGTACCATCTGCATTTGGCCCGGGGATGAGATTGTATTTGGCGATCAATTCCAAGGCGATCTCATTCCACCTCACCACCGGGTTATTGGTCCAGCGGGTCAGATTCTCTTTTTGCGCAGCAGTCATATTTTGGATGGCGGACTTGGTCATCGCCAGTTCGCTTTGATAGGCGGACGAACTAGTCTCAGCAGGAACCGGAATTTCAAGCTCCGATCCCGCAGAGATCAATACCGGTGACCATTCTCCACCATCCTCGTCCAAAGAAGCATATTGGTAGCTTTCAAATTCCAGCTCGGTAGGCAAGTCTTTGTGGCAAGCGCCCAAAGAAAGGAGTATGACCGAGGAGATATATAGTAAATGTTTTTTCATGTAAAATCTCTGTTATTTCAAAAGCCTAAACTGGTAGGTTACCCCTGCTCCGAAGACGGACATCTTCGGCGCATTTTTTCCATCGATGACTTCGTTGTAGTAGGCCAGCACACCCAGGCCTTTAATCTTTGGAAAATAGTAGTGCGCAAAACCACCGACTCGGTCCATGTTGACCTGGTTGGTGGGCTGGGGTGCATTGTAGGCGCGGATATCGTCTCCCGAGGTCGAGCGCTGCCCGCTGTAGTTCAATTCGACGCGAAGGCTATTGGCAAAGAACCATTTGCCCACCACTGCCTCATAGTTCCAGGAGCTGGGTACATCCATCCAAGCGGTGTAATAGCTGCCATCGTTGTAGTAGTACTCACGCTCGGCTTCGGTATATCCCTTCCAGATATACCCTCCCACACCTCTGAGATACAATCCATTGTTCCACTTGTAGTGGGCGATTGCTCTCCAGGCCAATTGCGGAGTTCCCAAACCCAAGGCGTAGGGCTGGTAGTCTGAAAGGTAATCGGACGCACGGTTGGAGAAATTCAAAGAGGCATAGGCCGAAAACTCACCCTTTTCGGAAGTTTTCTTCACCGCCTGATATTTCAGACCCAAAGAGTAGTCCTGAAATCCGGAAGTGCCGGCAAATTTCCCCCCATTGGGAAGCGTGGAATTGGTGGAGACGTAGGGCAACCCCACATAGAAATCAAGCTTGTCGGTGATCCCATAGGCGGCCATTAGCAGAGCGGTCCTCCGCTTTACGGTAGCGATTGTGGCATTGGTCCGAAGCGTGGATCCCTCCCAATATTCATCAAATTGGCCGAATTCATAATTTCCTAGGAAACAGATTTCCCGATGGGGCATCATCAATTCGTCCGTGGGCGACTGGGCCCAAGTATAGCAAGTCAGTCCCAAAAAGAGCGTAAGCAGCCCCATTTGGAACTTCGAGTAGAAGTTCATTTCAGATAAGGATAGATAAATTGGAATGTACAGGCCAAAAGGGAAAAGTAGATAAACATAGTTATCCCCCTTTTGGCAAATTTTAAACGCATGCGGCTTCATCCCATTCTATCTGGAATGTCGCATGAAAAAAACTCAGGAAAGCTGAGGAGGTGGAGAGTCTGGCGTGGAAAAACGACTCATGTAAGGTGAAAAAATAAACCCAATCTTATTTTCAATGGCGCTTAGGCCGATTTGATCTAGTTGATAGACCTCAGCTTCGATGTAGTCCTTTACAAAGAGTTTGAGCTGGGTTTTCCCATTCTGATCCTGGGGCAGCGCGTCGTCGGTCAAGGACGCCACCCAACTTTTCACTGTAGAAACCAAAGCCCTTCGCGCAGTATCCGGAACGTAAACGATCTGCAGGGTGTCATTTTGATAGCGTTGTTTGATAGCCCTAAAAAACTTGCCATCCTTTTCAAACTTGGTATTGGTAGGCTGAAAATCCTCTTGGTTTGACATGTAGGGGGCCGAAAGCGGAATCTCCATCATACGCTCCTCCAATGCGCCCAACTGCTCCCCGTAAATTTTGTCCTGCCAGTTGCTCTCGATGGAATACTGATAGGAATAATAGAATGCGTAGTAGCCAAAATGGTACATGGCAAAGCAAAGTAAAAGTGCTATGGCTACGGCTTTTCTCAAGGGGTTATCTGGGATTCAGTTCGAAAAATAATGAAAAAAAAATCCGATTGTCAAAAAACCTGAAATTTCATTCAAACAAAATACACTATCCTAAAAAAGAATCACTTGACAGAATATTATACTTGGAAACCTTCCAAAAAAGCAAGAATCAACAGAAGTGCAAGCGAAATCAAGAACGCGGTCCCATAATAACGAACTACCTTCCGGCGATTGAATCTATCCAAGAACCACAAGACAACTACCGGCCTAAAAAGACCAAGCCCAATGCTTAAAAGAAAAATGCCCGAAAGGAAAAGAAGTGATAATTGCAGTGCTGCTATCATTGGCTAAAAATAAAAAAGGAACGACTGTCGCCGTTCCTTTTTCTTAATGAATCATTTAGAGAATTATTTCTTTCTCTTGATTTCCCTCATTTCGTATCCTTCAATCGTGTCGTCAATTTCGATGTTGTTGAAGTTTTTGATAGAGATACCGCACTCGTAACCAGCTTTCACTTCGGATACGTCGTCCTTGAATCGCTTCAACTGATCGATCTCGCCTTCGTGGATTACGATACCGCCACGGATGACTCGAATCTTGTTCTTTCTGGTGATAAATCCGTCGGTGACGTAAGAACCTGCAACGGTACCCACTTTGGTGATCTTGAATACTTCCCGTACGATGATATTACCGGTGATGACTTCTTCAAATTCTGGCTCAAGCATACCTTCGATCGCATCCTTGATCTGGTTAATCGCATCATAGATGATGGAGTAGTGACGGATTTCGATCTCCTCTTGCTCAGCCAGCTTTTTGGCGTTGGAAGATGGCCTTACCTGGAATCCCAAGATGATCGCATCCGATGCCGAAGCCAGCAAGACGTCTGATTCGGAGATCTGACCCACACCTTTGTGGATGATGGATACCTTGACCTCGTCCTTGGACAGCTTGAGCAAGGAGTCAGAAAGTGCCTCCACGGAACCATCCACGTCACCTTTGATAATGATATTGAGTTCCTTGAAGCTTCCGATTGCCAAACGGCGACCGATTTCATCAAGTGTAATGTGCTTCTTGGTACGCAAGCTCTGCTCCCGCTGGATCTGCTCTCTGGAGTTGGCGATTTCCCTGGCCTCACGTTCGGTATCATATACTTTAATGGAGTCACCCGCTTGCGGTGCGCCGCTGAGACCAAGTACCTGTACAGGAGTAGATGGGCCAGCCTCCTTCAGCTTCTTTCCTTTGTGGTCAAACATGGCCTTCACTCGGCCATAGTGCTGACCTCCCAGCATGATATCGCCTACTCTTAGCGTACCCGCCTGCACCATGATGGTAGCTACGTAGCCGCGTCCCTTGTCAAGGGATGCCTCGATCACAGAGCCTACTGCATTTTTGTCAGGATTGGCCTTCAGCTCGAGGATTTCTGCTTCGAGCAATACTTTCTCCAGCAACTCGTCGATACCCTGACCAGTTTTCGCAGAAATGTCCTGAGACTGGTATTTACCACCCCACTCTTCTACGAGTAGGTTCATGTTTGCTAATTCTTCCTTGATCTTCTCAGGTCTAGCGTTAGGCTTGTCCACCTTGTTGATCGCAAAGATCATCGGTACGCCCGCTACTTGCGCGTGATTAATGGCCTCCTTGGTCTGGGGCATGATGCTGTCGTCCGCTGCGATCACAATGATCGCGATATCAGTCAGCTTAGCACCCCTTGCACGCATCGCCGTAAAGGCTTCGTGACCCGGAGTATCCAGGAAAGCAATCTTGTGTCCGTCCTTGGTCTTCACATCATAAGCTCCGATGTGCTGGGTGATTCCCCCTGCCTCGTCAGCGGTCACTTTGGACATTCGGATGTAATCCAGCAAGGATGTCTTACCGTGGTCGACGTGTCCCATGATGGTGACAATAGGCGCTCTCTCGACCAGATCTTCATCCTCGTCCACTACTTCCTCCACCATTTCGTCTTCAATTGACTTGGTGAATTCCACATCATAGCCAAATTCGTCGGCAATGATGGTGATAGCTTCGGCATCCAATCTCTGGTTGATGGAAACGAACATGCCGAGAGACATACAGGTGGAGATAATCTGGTTTACAGATACATCCAGCAATGCCGCGAGGTCATTGGCCGAGATAAACTCGGTTACTTTCAGTACTTTGGACTCATCGCCCTCGATCTCGGTATCGCGGTCTCTTTCAGCTCGCTTGTCTCTACGGGATTTGGTCTTTCCTCCTCCTGGCTTTGAGCCCTGAAGGCGCGCCAGAGTCTGTTTGATCTGATCTTGAATTTCCTTTTGGGTAGGCTCGGCTTTCTGCACACGCTGAGGGGCTTGATTGCCACCTCTTTGCTGATTGCCCCCAGGTCGGTTTTGCCCTGGTCTGTTTGGCCCTCTCTGATCCTGAGGAGGCCTGTTGCCTTGACCTGGCTGTCCACCTTGATTTGGGGTTCCTGGCTTGTCTATTCTCTTACGTGGACGCTTTTTGTCCCTGTTTCTTTCATCGGAAGAAGCAACCGGACCGGATTTCTTCTTAGCCCGATCCACAGGCAGTTCGATCTTTCCTAGAACGGTCAGCCCCTTCAGAGAGTCCGCTTTTGCTGCAATCACCTGATCCTGTGCAGGTGCAGGCTCCTCCTTGGTTACCTTCGGCACCTCAGGAGCTGGTGTAGCCGGAGGCGTTGGGGCTTGCGGTTGAGCTGGTCTAGGCGCCTGATAAGGTGGCCTTTCAGGCTGGCTTGGCGCAGGCTTTCTCTGCTCCTGCGGCTTATCCGCTTTTGGCGTAGCAGGCTGTTGCACCGGCGTAGGCTTCGGTGTGGGTGCAGGAGCTGGCTTTGGAGTCAAATCGATTTTGCCCAAGATCTTAATGCCCTCCAGCTTGGGAGCTTCGGGAGTGATCTTTTCCGGCTCCGGCTCGGGAGCGGGAGTTGGCGCAGGCGCTGGGCTTGGTGTGGGTGCGGCAGGTTTTGGTTCTTCCTTATGAACCGGGGCAGGTGCAGGCTCGGGAGCCTTCTCCTGTTTGGGTGTTTCAGGTTCGAGCGAAATAGGCTCGTGACGCTTCCCTATTGAAAGGTGGGAAGCTTCCTCTTTTTCAAGAGCCGAGGATTTGAACTCTTTTTCCAACATAGCCACTTGTTCCATGGTTATCTTGGAATTAGGATTGTTCTCTACCTCAAAGCCCTTCTTAGCCATGGACTCAACGATGGTTGCCGTACCCACGTTGAGTTTTCTGGCTATTTGGCCTAAACGCATCATTTTCTCGTCTGACATAAGCAAAAACCTCTTTCGAAATCTTAAGTAAAATTAGGTATTCTAAAAGGGAAGTCCCTTTTTATTGTTCAAATTCTTGTCTGAGGATTCTAAAGATCTCGTCGACCGTCTCCTCCTCCAATTCCGTACGACGGGTCAGGTCCTCTTTGGTCAGTGCCAAAACACTCTTGGCCGTGTCCAAACCCGTCTTTTTCAATTCATCGATGATCCAAGCCTCGATTTCGTCTACGAATTCGTTAAGATCTACATCTTCGTCATCGTATTCGTTCAATTCACGGAACACATCGATTTCATATCCTACCAATCGGCTTGCCAATTTGATGTTGAAGCCTCCTTTTCCGATAGCCAGGGAAACTTGGTCGGGCTTTAAGAAAACGGAAATCCGTTTTCTCTCCTGGTCAACATTGATCGAAGATACCTTTGCCGGGCTGAGTGCACGGGTGACGTACAGGTCGAGGTTCTCCGTATAGTTGATCACGTCGATGTTTTCATTTTGCAATTCCCGCACCACGGCGTGGATTCTGGATCCCTTCATCCCGACGCAAGCGCCTACCGGATCGATACGATCGTCATAGGACTCCACGGCCACTTTGGCACGCTCCCCTGGCTCACGCACGATCTTGACGATTGTAATCAAGCCGTCGTATACCTCAGGAACCTCGTTTTCAAACAAGCGTTCCAAGAAAACCGGGGAAGTGCGGGAAAGGATGATCTTCGGGTTGCCGTTGATCATGTCTACACGATGTACGATTGCCTTCACGGAGTCTCCCTTTCTGAAGCGGTCTTTGGAGATCTGTTCTGCCTTTGGCAGGATCAGTTCGTTGCCATCGCCGTCGATGAGGAGAATCTCGCGTCCGAGTATTTGGTACACTTCCGCGGAGATGATCTCTCCTACCTGCTCTTCATATTTGTTGTAGAGGATATCCTTCTCTAGATCTTTGATTCGCTGGATCAAGGTCTGACGGGCCATTTGTACGGCTCGACGCCCAAACGCCTCCAATTCGATTTTCTCATAAACCTCCTCGCCGATTTCAAAATCCGGCTCGATCTTTCTGGCCTCTGTGAAGCTGATCTTGTCAAAATCCCAAATGTCCTCGGAATTGTCGTCGACAATCTCCCTAATCCGGAAAATCTCCAAGTCGCCTTTGTCAGCATTGATCGTGACGTCGAAATTTTCGTCAGTCTCAAACTTTTTACGGATCATCGCTCTGAACACATCTTCCAGAATACGGATCATGGTAGGGCGATCCACATTTTTAGACCTCGCAAACTCTGCGAAAGATTCTATTAAGATTTTGGCATCCATTTGAGTTATTTAAAAGATACTTGTACGATAGATTTTTTGATTTCAGCAAAAGGGAATAAGACCTCCTCTTCTGTCGCCTTCTTGCCCTTTTCCTTCTTCTTCACCAGTAGCTTCACCTTTTCCGAGTCCACCTCCAGCAATTTCCCCGACACATCGGCGCCGGAAGCCAGAGTCAACTTCAGCTCACGGCCGATATTCTTTTGATATTGCCGCTTGCTACCCAGAGGAAAGTCAAGCCCGGGAGAAGACACTTCAAGCACGTAGGCTTCCCCGACCATTTCTTTTGCTTCCAACTCTTCCGATACTGCTCGGCTAACTTTCGCACAGGCTTGTATGGTCACTCCCTCATCCGAATCAATGAGGATCAAAACCCGGGTTTTACCCAGCTTTTCTTCCAATTTCACCTCTACTACAAAGTGGGAATCATCCGGAAGATGCTTTTCCACCAATTCTTCGATAGCTTGCCTCAGTTCAGTCATAAGTTAGAATAATGAAAGAGGGGACTTTTTGTCCCCTCCAGAAACTTTCGAATACGGTGCAAAAGTAATATAAAGAATCCCGAATTGCAAAACGGGTGCTCCCAATCCAAGCTGATTAGAAATAAATCTTAAAAATCGGGCGGCAAAACTTCCATTTTGTCCCGCCGCTAATTCCTTTAGATTCAGAAAACAAAAAAATCTTCTTTATCTCAGTTTTGTCGATATAAGATAATAATTTTGCCGACCCACGTTTAAAATCGGTACCCAGGTACTACCTTAAACTTCAAACTCCAGTTAAAAAGCCAATTCATCAGTATAAAATGGGATTATTTGATTTTTTCTCTAGTGATATAGCCATTGATTTGGGTACCGCCAACACCCTGATCATTCACAAAGATAAAATAGTGGTCGATGAGCCGTCCATCATCGCCATCGATAAGACAAGCAACCGAGTGCTCGCGGTCGGCCGGGAGGCCATGAACATGCACGAAAAAACCCACGAGAACATCAAGACCATCCGTCCTTTGAAAGATGGGGTGATTGCCGACTTCTATGCGGCCGAGCAGATGATCCGTGGACTGATCAAGATGATCCCGGGACAGAAAAAGGGGATGTTTCCCCAGTCCCACCGAATGGTGATCTGCATTCCCTCCGGCATCACCGAAGTGGAAAAGCGGGCGGTACGTGACTCAGCCGAGCATGCCGGGGCAAAAGAAGTCTACATGATCTACGAGCCCATCGCGGCGGCGATAGGTATTGGCATCGACATCGAAAAACCCATGGGTTCCATGATAGTGGATATCGGAGGAGGCACGACGGAGATTGCGCTCATCGCGCTATCTGGGATCGTGGCCGACCAGTCCATACGTGTGGCGGGTGACACCTTTACCAAAGACATCCTCGACTACATGCGCAGACAGCACAACCTGTTGATCGGAGAGCGCTCCGCGGAAAAAGTGAAAATCGCGATCGGATCCGCCCTTACCGAGCTGGACGAAGCTCCGGATGACTATGAAATCCGTGGGAGGGATTTGATGACAGGGATACCGAAAGTCATCAAGGTCTCCTATTCCGAGATCGCCTTTGCTCTGGACAAATCCGTGTCAAAAATAGAAGAGGCGGTTCTCAAAGCCTTGGAAATTGCCCCACCCGAGCTTTCCGCTGACATCTACGACAATGGAATCCACCTCACAGGCGGTGGAGCCTTGCTCAAGGGCCTGGATAAAAGGCTGCACCAAAAGACCAAGCTACCGATCCACATTGCCGAAGATCCGCTAAGAGCCGTGGTAAGAGGCACAGGGACCGCCCTGAAAAATATCCAAAACTTCCGAACCGTCCTGATGACTTAAGTACTGAATGCTACGCATCCTCCAGTTTCTTTACCGAATACGGGCGTTTATCCTATTCGTCTTTCTTGAAGTGGTGGCAGTCTGGATGATTGTCACCAACAATTCTCCACAGGGTGCAGCTTTCTTCAACAGTTCCAATGCGCTTGTCGGCTCCATCCTAAAGCAGCAGGCGGATGTGGTCCAGTTTTTTTCCTTGGCCGATGCCAACGAAGCCCTGACAGCTGAAAATGCCGAAATCCTCCAAACCCTGCTCGCGCTGCAGGTGAAACCGGACAGCATCCAATTGCCCCTTGACTCAGCTTTCGTCGCCACCTATGAGTTTCGCGGAGCGCGGGTCATTGGCAATTCCCTGAGATTCTCCCAAAACTACCTCACACTCAACAAGGGGTCCAAGGACGGCATCAAGCCCGGCATGGGAGTCTTCAATCCAGAAGGGGTCGTGGGCAGGGTGAAGTCCGTATCCGAAAACTACTCCGTGGCATTTTCCTTGCTCAACACCGGCCTGATGGTCTCATCAAAAATCAAGTCAACCGATGTTTTTGGTTCTGTGCAGTGGGATGGGAAAAACTCCACGGAAGCCCGTCTCCTCTTTGTACCTAGGCACGTGAAAACCCAAGAAGGAGATACGGTCGTCACGTCTGGATTTAATGCCGTCTTTCCCGAGGGAATACAGATCGGGATCATTTCAAAGGTCGCCCCCAACGAAAAAGACCCAAACTACCTGGACCTCACCGTCAAACTAAGTACTGATTTCAGCAAGGTCAGCTATGTGTACCTGGTTGAGAACACGGCCTTCGACGAACTGGATTCGCTCAATCGCCAATCTGAGATAAGCAATGAATATTAGAAATCTGATTTCCTACTTAGTGCTGATCCTTTTCTTGGGTTTGGTTCAGATTTTCTTTCTGAAAAACCTGGCTCTTTTTGGCGTCGCTTTCGCTTTTGTCCATCTCCTCGGGATTCTGATTCTGCCTATTTCGATGCGACCGGTGACACTGATATTCATCGCGTTTCTACTGGGTTTGGTGCTGGACCTATTCTATGAGACCATAGGGATGCACGCAGCGGCGGCCACGTTTTTGGCATTTGCAAGATCACTTTGGCTGAGAGCTATCAGCCCTACCGGTGGGTATGTCGAAACTGAAGAGCCTTCCCTCTCCGAGATGGGATTTGGCTGGTTTTTGAGCTACTCTTTACCACTGATTTTCGGGTATTCCATGGTCTTTTTTACGGCGGACCAATGGGGTACCGGCGGGCTTTGGACGATTCTGAACAAAAGCTTTTTTTCTTCCATTTTCACCTGCCTTTTGGTTATACTTGTGCAACTACTGTTCTTCAAACGCAGGAGGAGAATCTGATGAAACTGAGCATGTTCTCCCTGTCAGAAACTAGGATGATGGGAATCCATGCGAGATTCCTCCCGATAGCCACGATAGCTATCGGGGAGATGACTATAAAAAGCCAATTATAAACAGATGAAAGACCAGAGACCCGTAGTCATTCTCATCTTTATTTTCTTGGTGAGCGTCATCTTGCTTACCAAGCTTTTCATGATCCAGGTGGTGGATGACAGCTTCATGAAGAGAGCTGAAAGTAACGCCATCCAAAGGATTGTAGACCACCCCTACCGTGGACTTGTATATGATCGAAACGGAAAACTTCTGGTTTTTAACAACCCGATTTTCGACGTGATGATAGTGCCTAAGGAGTTTAAAGTCGGCGATACGGCTAGATTCTGCGAACTGTTCAAGATTTCCAAGGAGCAGTTGATCGAGTCTTACACCGCCGCCAAAAAATACTCCTCGGTTAAGCCTTCCACCCTGATCAAGCAATTTTCGACGAGGGACTTTGCCCGCATCCAGGACTTTCTGGTAGACTACCCGGGACTTTTCATCACAACCCGCTCGGTAAGATCCTACCCCAATGCAACTGCCGCGCATGCGCTCGGCTATATCGGAGAGATCAGTGCTAACCAGCTTGAGCGCGATACCCTGAAATACTACGCCCAAGGCGACTACGTGGGACTTAGCGGAATGGAGCGCTACTATGAAAATGACCTGCGCGGCAGAAAAGGCGTCAAATATAAAATGGTCAACGTCCGAGGCGTGGACAAGGGTCCTTTCAAAGACGGTGAATACGACACCGCCTCGGTAGCTGGCAAGAACATCACCTCCACGATAGACATGGACCTCCAGCTCTATGGGGAGATGCTGATGGCCGGCAAGACGGGCTCTGTGGTGGCGATAGAGCCAAAAACCGGAGAGATTCTAGCCATGATTTCGGCTCCCTTTTACAATCCAAATGATCTGACTGGAGCTGATTTTTCAAAAAACTACCGCAAACTCAACAACGATCCGAGCAAGCCACTCTTCAACAGGCCGATCATGGCCATGTACCCTCCAGGGTCGATTTTCAAAATCGTGCAGAGCTTAATCGGGCTGCAAGAGGGAATCTTGACTCCCAATACGACCTTTGCCTGCAACCGCTCTCTGGTGGCCTGCCACAACCACCCGAGCCCGGTCAACCTTTTTGGCGCCATCCGAAACTCTTGTAACCCCTACTATCATCAGGCATTCCGGATGATCATCAACCAGGAAGTCTCCTCCAACACCTTCAAGGATACCGAAATCGGCTTGAATGCCTGGAGGGAGAAGGTGCTGAAATTTGGCCTGGGAAGCTCGCTCGGCGTGGACATGACCAATGAAAAGGGTGGCTCTATCCCATCGAGCAAGCTCTACGACCGGGTGTATGGTGAGGGGCATTGGAAATATTCCACGATCTATTCGCTTTCCATCGGGCAGGGTGAACTTTTGGTCACTCCTCTGCAGATGGCCAATCTTTCTGCGGTATTTGCCAACAAGGGCTACTACTACACGCCTCATTTGATCAAAGCGGTCGACGGGGATGAAACGATGATTCCTGCCAAATACCAGATCAAGCATGAGGTGGGCATCGATGCGCACCATTTTGACCTGATCCAGGATGCCATGGCGGAAGCGATCTATGGCACTGCAGCCCGAGCGGTGCTCAAGGACATCACCATCGCCGGCAAAACCGGAACCGCCCAAAACCCGCATGGAGAAGACCACTCGGTATTTTTCGCCTTTGCACCCAAAGAAGATCCCAAAATCGCCATTGCTGTCTACGTGGAAAACGCCGGCTGGGGCGGTAGGGCAGCAGCTAGCACGGCATCACTAATGATCGAAAAATACCTCCGGGACAGCATCACAAGGCCAGCCCTGGAAGAATACGTCTTGGCCGGAAACTTTATTTACTGATGAGGGAGTCTGACATTCATATCAACCGAGTGGATTGGGTCACCGTGGCGATCTACTTCGCTTTGGTCATGATCGGCTGGTTCAACATCTATGCGGCCGTCTACGACGGTCAGGCGGAGAAGAGCATCTTTGACTTTTCCATCAACTCGGGAAAACAACTCGTATGGATAGGCACTGCTGTCATGTTGATCACTGTCATCATGGTCGCTGATTCGAGGTTTTTCGAAAATCTTTCCCTCTACATCTATTTGGCCTTTATCGGATTGCTGGTGATCACCCCCTTTGTGGGAAAGGAAGTCAACGGTCAGATCCTTTCTATCGGATTCGGAGACTTTCGCATTCAGCCTGGAGAATTCGCCAAGTTTGCCACGGGCTTGGCCCTGGCCAAGGTGATGGAGCGGCCGACGTTTGACCTATCGAAGAAAAACTACCAGGCCATCGCTTTTGGTGTCCTGCTGTTACCAGTCATTCTGATCCTTCTCCAGCCGGATACAGGTACTGCAATGGTGTATTTTTCCCTGCTCTTGATGTTTTATCGGGAGGGCTTGCCCGCAGTTTATTACATCCTCGGCTTTGGCCTCATCGCCATTGTGCTCTTGGCATTGGGCATAGAAAACAACCTCTATCTCGCCGGCGCCATAGTGGCGGTCACTTTGGTTTTGATCTTTTTGGGAAAAAGAACCTGGCAGCGTACCGTTGCATTTTCCGCAATTGGACTGGGCTTGATTGCATTTATTTACTCCATCGACTTCGTCGTCTCCAAGCTACCCGAACACCAGCAAAACCGGATCATGGTATTGTTCAACCCCAATCTTGACCCTCTGGGTGTGGGGTGGAACGTGACACAATCCAAAATCGCCATTGGCTCCGGAGGCTTGTTTGGAAAAGGCTACTTGGAGGGAACGCAGACCAAGTTTGACTTTGTGCCCGAGCAGCATACCGACTTTATTTTCTGTACCCTAGGGGAAGAGTTTGGCTGGGTGGGCAGCCTGGTGGTGATCGCGCTCTTCGTCGGACTGCTCTACCGACTGGTCTTCATGGCCGAACGCCAAAAAACCCGATTCACCAGAATCTACGGCTACTGCGTCGTTTCCATTTTGCTGTTCCACTTTATGATCAATATCGCGATGACGATCGGGCTCTTTCCGGTCGTCGGGATCCCGCTCCCCTTCTTCAGTTACGGGGGATCCTCGCTTTGGTCATTTACCGTCTTGCTCTTTATCTTTATCAAGATGGACTCCTCTAGGGCTACTCAACTGGGACGGCTGGGGTGATAGCAGAGTTCAGTTGGCAGTGGGCCAGTGATCAGTTTGCAGTGTACAGCAGTCAGTCCTAGTCCAGTCTTTGTGAGGGGCTGTTTTTTAGAGCTCCAGTGCCTCGAAGAAATTCCGTACCTACTCTCAGTCCGAGTATTTTCTGTAGACTAGCTGCATAAACTCCCGTACTACATCCGAATTGGGCTCCCAGGATAACTCAGACACGTATCTGGTGTTGATCAACTCCACTGCGGAATCAAAGGACCCAGCTTCGTCAATCGACTTGAGCGCATGGCGAAGCAAATCGGCGTTGCCGTCAAAAAGCTCTTTGGTAAACATAAATCTTTGGTTCAAGGCAAGGCTTTCCGACAGCTCCCCGAGAATCCCAACCATGCCTCTGTAGGATTCAGACGCGAAATGGGACTTTAGCTTGGACGCATCCAGCTTCACTCCGTTGCCAAAGGACGCTTTTGGTGGAGCCACCGACTCTACCGAGGCCTTGGGGGCAGGTCCATCCATTGTAGGCGGCGGAGTGGATTGAGGGGGCTGACTGGCTTCCACCTCCTCAAAAAAACTCGAGTCCGTGGCTGCCGTGTTGTTTTCCTGAATAGGTACGGTCGGACGATCAGTTTCCTCATTCAGGTATTGATCCAGGTCAAAGGCTTTGACATCCCCCAGGGTGGCCAAAAGCAGGTTTACGGATTCAAAGGAATCTTTTACCACCTGATAGTTGGCGGCCACGGCACGCAGATACGAGTCTTTGTCATGCCCAAAACCAGTCTTGTCTATCAGAAAGACGACCGCTTTGTCATGCCACTTATAGTACTTCTTGTTTTCCTTCAGATACTCGTTGATCTTCCCTTGCGGAGCCTTGTTGATCTCACTCTGATAAAAAGCCACCGGGTCGGTCGCGACTTCGACAGCATGCTTTACCGCTACTTTCACCAAGGGCTCCAGGTTGGATCTTTCGACTTTGATCCGCCGGGACAGCACATTCATAAACTGGGTCAAGGCCTCATGCACCGCTATATCCCTATAATCGAAATACGGATTGCTTTTCAGCTTCCCCAGCTCCTCTTGCCATAGTTCAAACAGTCTCTTGATGATAAAAAAATTGACCTGGGTACTGCTGGTAAGCTGGATGATATCCTGACCTGTGATAAATTGCCGGCTAGAGAAAAAACGATCGCAAACCAGGCGGGCATATTCACTGGAATAGTTTTCTAAATAATTGCTGTTAATTTGAACTGTCATGTGTGGGTCTTGTTTTCAAAAGCAAACGAACAAATGCCCCGAATAGTCATTCAAAACCTGGGAAATCTTACCATTGATTCGGAACATGCCGATCGTAAAGTTATCGAATTAATTCATGAAAATGGCACCGACTGGATGCATGCTTGTGGGAAAAAAGGGCGATGTACTACCTGTAAAATGATCGTAGTGGAAGGAATGCAAAACTTGAGCCCCGAGACTGCTCCGGAGCTCATGTACAGAAGCCAAGACCGGCTGAAGCCCAACGAAAGACTCTCCTGCCAAAGCAGTCTTTTGCGCGGGGAGCTGGTCGTACGGGTTGCCGAAATCAACAAATTCCCCCATATCGCCTATACCGAGTAGCCATGTTTGTAGAACCTTCCCTGAGCAGCCGCAGGCAATCCGAACGCAAAGGTCAGATCGAGGTCATCTGCGGATCGATGTTTTCCGGGAAAACTGAAGAATTGATCCGGAGGCTCACCCGGGCGAAACTGGCCAAACTGAAGGTCGAAATCTTCAAACCCTCTATAGACAAACGATATCACGAGTCAAACGTCGTCTCCCACAACGAAAACGCCATCCGCTCCACCCCTGTCCAATTTGCGGGGGACATTATCCTGCTAGCCGGAGACTGTGACGTAGTCGGGGTCGATGAGACGCAATTTTTCGACGAGGAGATTGTCCGGGTGGTGCAGTTATTGGCCAACCAGGGCAAGCGCGTGATTCTGGCTGGCTTGGACATGGATTTTGAGGGAAAGCCCTTCGAACCTATGCCCCGGCTGATGGCAATCGCGGAGTACGTGACCAAGGTGCACGCGATCTGTATGAAATGCGGGGATCTTGCGGCATTTTCGCTACGGCTTTCGGGCGCTAGGGAAAAGGTCGTTTTGGGTGAAAAAGAGAGTTACGAGGCGAGATGCAGGAAGTGCTTTTTGGAGGACAAGAAGTAGGGAGGTTGGAAGTTGGAGCCCGATGATCTAAGCTTGAAAATTGAAAGATTTTAAAATCGCCAATCTCCGGCCTAGGATTCTTCATCTCTTAGTTTGTATATCAAAAAACCTTAAACGTTTGGGACTCAATTTCGAATCTCAAACCTTGAACCCCATATCCTTGATTCCGTGATCCGCAAAACCTCAGGAATAGTCCTCAGTTCGATCAAGTACAAAGATACGAGCATCATCGTGAAGATCTTCACCAGAGAACTTGGCCTGAAATCTTACCTGATCAATGGAATCAGAAGCATGGGTAAGGGATCCAAGATCGCACTGTATCAACCTCTCACCCTCCTGGATCTCGTGGTCTATGACAAGGAAAGTGCTGGACTAAACCGCATATCGGATGCGCGGCTACAGCGACCGAACCAGCGGATACCCTTTGACTTTCTAAGGACGAGCATCGCGCTTTTCATGACCGAAGTGATCAGCCGCAGCATCTATGAAAACTACCAAAATGAAAGTCTTTTTGACTTTTTGGCCGAAAGCGTCACACTTCTGGACGAGCAGGATGCAAAGCTGTCGATCTTCCCCTTGGCCTTTTTGATCGAAAACGCCAGGTTTCTGGGATTTTCCCCGGAAGACGCCGAAGGCTTTATCCTAGAATCCAAAAACCATCCTTTCGCGGCGGAAGAACTGCCGATAGTTCTCGGCGCTCTTAACCAACTCTTGGAGAACAATTTCAATGGTGAAATAAAACTCCCCGCCCACCTCCGCCGAAAGCTGCTGGATCATTTGCTGGACTTCTATTCCGAGCATTTGGACAATCCCAGCCTATTCAAATCTCTGGCGGTAATCCGCCAACTGATGGAATAAACAAGCAGGCGTTCAAAAAGCTGTCAAAACAAAAAATTTGTTAAATCCAAATGCATCGGTTAATATTGTGTCATCACCGTGTATGAACAAGTCAGCCCACTTTGACTTGAGCTTTTCCTGCAGACCTTTTTTGCTCAGAAAATCATCCACGATCCCAAAAACCGGATTTCACATCATCATATTTATTTCATACCCTCTTTATGTATAACATAGAAGAACTCAGAATCAGGCTTTTATCTGAGCTGAAGGAGATTGCTGAGGAGCTAGGAGTGAAAAACTTCAAAGGACTCAAAAAAGACGAATTGGTCTATGCCATCCTCGACCAGCAGGCCATCACCCCTGAGCAGGCACTCCCTAAGAAAAAGCCGGCTGCAGCGGAAACCCAACCGACTGAAGCAGAAAAACCCGCCCCCCCTCCCGCGCCAAAGGCAGCATCAACAGAAGAGCAGGCTGAATTCAAGCCTAAATTCAAAAGACAAAACGTAACCGAAATTCCGGCCGCACCAGAAGCCGAAAAAACAGAGGTGGCTCCATCGGCACCGGCGCCGGCTCCTGAAGCCAAGCCAGCAAAACCCGAGTGGAAGCAGAAGCGGGAAGAAAGACCAAATCTGGAAAAGAAGGAAGCTAGACCCGCCCAAGAGAAAAAAGAAACCCAGCCCGAAAAGCAGGAAGCAGGAACCGGAGAGGAGCCCAAAACTTTTAGACCTCGACGCAGGGCATTCGAAGAAGTGGACGTGACGGCAAGCATCTCATCCGAGACTCCCGCAAGTACTACTCCACCAGCTCCTTCAGAGGCTTCGGCCCCAAAACAGGATTCAGAGACGGAGCTTCCAAAACGTAAAAACTTCAGATCCCCGGATGAGCTCATGGCTCCTGCGGCGGAGACATTCCACAATCCCAACCGTAAAAAGCCTTTTGTCAGTCCGAGGGAATTTGACGGGGTGATCGAAAACGAAGGCGTGCTGGAGATTATGCAGGAAGGCTACGGCTTCCTTCGCTCGTTGGATTACAACTACCTGGCTTCCCCCGATGATATCTACGTATCACCAAGTCAAATCAAACTATTCGGACTAAAGACCGGCGACCATATCAAAGGCTCCATCCGTCCGCCAAAAGAAGGGGAAAAGTATTTTGCCCTGCTCAAAATCGGCACCGTCAACGGAAAGACCACCGACGAAATCCGTGACAGGGTACCTTTTGAGTACCTCACACCTCTTTTCCCAGAGGAAAGATTAAATCTCTCTACCAAGCCTGACGGGTATTCGACCCGAATCCTCGACCTTTTTGCTCCTATCGGAAAAGGACAACGCGGGATGATCGTGGCACAGCCAAAGACTGGTAAGACGGTATTGCTTCAACAGATTGCCAACGCCATTACCAGAAACCACCCAGAAGTCCATTTGATGATCCTTCTGATCGACGAGCGTCCAGAAGAAGTGACAGACATGGCCCGTTCGGTAAAGGCAGAGGTGATTTCCTCGACTTTCGACGAGCAAGCAGAGCGCCACGTCAAAGTGGCCAACATCGTTTTGGAAAAAGCCAAGCGCATGGTCGAAGTGGGTCATGATGTGGTCATCCTTTTGGATTCCATTACCCGACTTGCAAGGGCACACAATACCGTAGTCCCCAGTTCAGGAAAGATCCTATCCGGCGGTGTGGATGCCAACGCGCTGCACAAGCCGAAGCGATTCTTTGGCGCGGCCAGAAATGTAGAAAACGGCGGCTCCCTGACCATCATCGCCACGGCTCTGGTGGAAACAGGCTCCAAGATGGACGAAGTGATCTTCGAAGAATTCAAGGGAACCGGCAACATGGAACTTGCACTGGACAGAAAGCTTGCCAATCGCAGAATCTATCCTTCTATCGATGTGTTGGGTTCTGGCACAAGACGAGAAGATCTACTCATGGACAAAGAAGAGATGCAGCGCGTATGGATCCTTAGAAAATTGATGAGCGATATGAACTCTCAAGAATCCATGGAATTCCTGCTCAACCGAATGAAAGGCACCCGCGACAACGCGGAGTTTCTAATCAGTATGAATGGGTAAATAAATTCGTCCGTAAACAAAAAAAGCTCTCCCGTTCAAACACGGGAGAGCTTTTTTTGTTATCAGGAAGTCCAAGATGACTAAAGGTGCAAAGATGCAACTAAAAACAAAATGTATTTTACTGCTTTCCACCTACATTATTTTGCAATCTTATTTTGCTTTATAAAATGTCCAATTATCTTTGCCAGCGCTTAATTGCTTAACACCTAGACCTTTGGGCCCGCCCTTGCCCGATAATTCTTAACACTGCTTAATGAGGAGTAAATTTCATCTACTTCTTCTATGTTTATGCTTTGCCTTTTTCTCCACGAAAGAGGCGAAAGGACAGTGCTCGGCATGCACCGCAACGAAGACTTACACGGGTAGCGGAGGGAACGTTTCCAATTCCTCAGGCAATTGGTCGCCAACGGGTGCTGTTTCCAGCGGAGCCACTATTGTGAGATTCAACGGTACGAACGCTTCCTATAATTGGACGGAAAACAATCAATTTAATTTGGGAGGTATAGTCCTCCAAAATGGCGCTGACCTAACTCTTGACCGTGGCAACCTAGGAAACAACCCATCCTTTGCCATTCAGGGTGCATGTATTACCATCGGTGCTGGCTCGGTACTGAACCTCGTCTATATTACGGAGCTTAGGAATATTACGATTTGTGTAGAAGACGGTGGCAAGTTGATCATGGACTCCAGAAACGCTACGCGCAATGATTATACCTTAGACGGAGTTCAAATCAACCTACAAGGTCCAAACGCGCAACTGGAAATTGGGGAAGCCGATTTTATCCTCGGTAGTGGGGGAGTAGATATCACAGGCTGGACGGGCACTACATCCGGAGTATGCCCGATCGCCACTCCAAATTCTGGAGGAAGTTCAGGGAATATCTCATGGACTAACGAAAGTGACGGAACAGAGGTATGCAGATTGCTGACCGCAAACAATTCCTGTGGCCCAGCGGGATGTGATGTAGTGGTCAACGGCGGCACCGTGACCGGAACCATTCAAGGTGGCAGCACGATCTGTATCAGAGGCAACCGAACCTTCGCCATCGACCTGCAAAACAGAACAGACCTCACGATCTGCGTAGCCGCTGGAGTCACTTTTACCGGGTGGTTCACAGGATATAACTCCTCCAGCAAAATCACGGTAAACGTATACGGTACCACCTCAGGGGATTTGACTTTAAACAACAGCCAAAGCAGTTTCAATGTGCTTTCTGGGGGCAGGTTTAACAGCTACGGTACCTTATCGGCTCAGGCCGGCACCGTGACCAATCAAGGGACGATCAGCAACGGGGTACAAGTTTCCAACTCCGCAACTTACTACAATTCCGGAACGCAAACCGGGCAGGTCACCCTGAGTAATTCTGCCATCTACACGAATGCCGGTACACAATCCGGCCAAGTCACGCTGAGCAACACCTCCAGCTTCAGCAATTCTGGCACTTCTTCGAATAGTGTTACGCTCAACAACACCGCGACCTATTCCAACTCCGGTGTGCAATCCGGAAATGTGACCACGAACAATCCCAATACTTCCTATACGATTACGTCAGCAGGTAGCCAAACAGGGGGGCAGATCAATATCACAAATGGAACTTTGAGCAATCAGGGGACGATCAGTCGCCCTATCGTCGTCTCCGGAAACGGAATCTTTTCAAATTCCGGAACACTTTCTGGAAGTCTAGCCCTAAGCGGTTCCGGTGCTGTGTCCAACTCGGGAACTATGAATCTGAGTGCATTCACTTTTGACACTAATACCTCCGGGATGTCATTCACCAATGCTTCCAACGCCAGTCTTACCGTCAGCAGCTCTGTGACCGCATCCGGAGCCCTGAATATCCAGGGCAATGCCAACTTCCTGCAAAACCTTACGCTCAGAACAAATAGCGGCCTTACGAATCTTACGCTTTCGGGGAATGGAAATCTCGTCGTGGGAAACACCTTTGATGTGGCAGCTAACAGCCAAGTTAACCTCACCAATGCCGCCAACCTCAGTCCAGGTCCCACGCTTACAGCGAATACTCTGAACTTTTCAAATGATGGAGGGTCATCGCCCAGACAATTCAATGTTGGCGAAAACACCGCTGTAAGAATCCTCGATGTCGCCACGCTTCAGAGCGGAAATTCACAATTGACGATTGAGGGCAGCTTTGAAACGGGTATCAATGTCACGGATTGCAAAAATACCTTTGTCGTGTCCAACAATGGAGGAGCTAGCCCGACAAGAGTCCAAGTTAGGGGTGAGGGAGTCTTGGATGTCACAGGGAGTGTTTCGGTCAGCAAACATATTACCGCTGAGGATGACGGCGAGGTAAGTATCTCCTGTAACCTTGTCCTGGAAAACAATGGTGACAATTCGCTGACCGTTTCTGACAACGTCAACCTTACTGTAGGTGGCAACACTACCCTCAACAAGCCCATGTACGTAAATGGTGACGCCACGATTAACCTCTCAGGGAATCTCACTCTTCCCAATGTTGCCAGTGAACTGGTAATCAACGACAACAGCTTTTTTTATGTAGGAGGAAACACATCCGTAGAAAGCCCGATTCGCATGAATGACAATGTGACGGTGACCTTTGATGGAAACATCAACCTACCCAATGTTGGCAATGCACAAATTTGGACAGACGACAACGCCGATGTCTTGGTAACCGGCAATATGACCAAGTCTGGGGGAACAGTCACTGTTCTAAAAGACAGCCAATTGGTGTTTTGTAATGCCAGACTACCAGACGGAACAGTTTCTGGACAGTACCCAAACGCCAGCGGCTCGGGAATGTCCATTTCTCCCAGCCCTGCTTTCTACGGTGGCTGTAGAATCCTTCCGATCGAGTTTGCTTCCTTCCAAGCAGAATTTATAGACTCCAAAAGATCCGCAAAGCTTTCTTGGGCCTCCACCAAAGAATGGGGGAATTCCCACTTTGAGATAGAGCGTGCGGTAAATTCCATCAAAACTTGGGAAAAAATCGGTGAAGTAGCCGGACAAGGATACTCCGAGAAGCCAATGGAGTACTTCTACGAGGACATGGCTTTGCCACCTTCAGGCGGCAATGTATTCTACCGCATCAAGCAGGTGGATTTTGACGGCAGTTACTCCTATAGCATCACCCGGGCGATTCAGGCACCTGCTGCAGGATCCCGTGAAGCGTGGATTCTCTTTCCAAACCCAAGCGCCGGTGGAGCCGCAATCCAAATACAGCCGCTCGGGGCCGAATTGTATCTCGACGAAAAAATAACCCTTTCCCTCATTACTACTGTTGGAGAGGTGAAAAGCGGACAGGCAACCTCACCCAATGAGGCGTCGAGTCTACTCTCGGAGTGGATGGCTCTGTATCCTCCGGGAATATACCTTGTTCAAATTCTGTGGGGCTCACAAAGCCAACAGCTCAAGGTGATCAGAAAATAGCTTTGCCAATTTGCCTTCTTCTGATTTTTTACTTTTGTCTTGGAGGCATCCGGCACATCGGAGATTTTTCGCTTGGGTTAAATGCGTCATAAAGTTTTTTGGGAAATATTGATCCATCGAAGAGCCATTAGGAAGCTATAATAAAAAAATCACCCGACGAGTCGACGAATCGGATAAAAACAGCTCTCCTACCCGTTTTTTGGCCATCGTATCCAATTATAACCTGTTATAAGTTCCAGATTAGCAAAGAATAAAATATTATCAGATACATTTAACTTGGAAAAATACCGATATATTTGAAATACGTTTTTGTGAGTACAAAAATCGCCCAATTCCCAATTTGATTCTATGAGGAGAGTTTTACTTTCTTTCATTACACTTTTTCTGATTTTGGTCGGCAGGGAGGCGTATGGGCAGTGTCCTTCTCCTACAACAATTTCAACCCCAGGCAATGGATCATGGCCAGTGCCTTCTGGCGTAACTTCAATTACTGTCGAAGTATGGGGAGCAGGTGGTGCTGGTGGAGTAGCGGGTAGTAATCCTTCTGCAGGTGGAGGCGGTTCTGGAGGAGGGTATGTCAGGACAAATTTATCCGTTACTCCAGGATCTTCAATTAATTATTTTGTGGGTTCTGGCGGATCAGGTGCATCAGGATCTGATGGACAAAGTAGTTGGTTTCAAACTAACAGTTCTATTTTTGCAGTTGGAGGTAGAGGAGCTGGTACTTCATCGGGAATAGGAACAGGAGCTCTGGCAGTGACCTCAGGGAATTTAGGGGGTACATTGGCCTCATGGTATGGAGGAGCTGGTGGTAATACGAATGGTACAACAACCAGTGGAGGGGGTGGCGCAAGTGCCGGAACTTCAGGAAATGGAAATCCTGCTTCTGGATCAACAGGTGGTACTTCTACAAATGGAAGTACAGTAGGTCCAAACGGAGTTTCAGGTACTTCTAATGGTAATTCTGGAAATAGTCCAGGAAGTGGTGGATCAGGAGGAATAAGAAATTCAGGGTCTTCCCGAAATGGAGGTAATGGGGGTAATGGTCGAATAATAATAACAGTAAACCCCAGCGCTGTTGGAGCTATTTCAGCTAATCAAGCTATTTGCAGTGGAAGTTCCCCCTCAAATTTAACAGTAGCCAGTGCCACAGGAACCATCCAATGGCAAAGGGCAGACGATCTGGCCTTCACTGCCAACGTCACCAATGTCGGTACCAACTCAACCACCCTGACCTCCGCACAGGTTGGCGCGCTTACTGCTACA
>NZ_JAFKCW010000004.1:0-277167 GCF_017254835.1 Algoriphagus aestuariicola | reverse complement strand
GTAGCCAGTGCCACAGGAACCATCCAATGGCAAAGGGCAGACGATCTGGCCTTCACTGCCAACGTCACCAATGTCGGTACCAACTCAACCACCCTGACCTCCGCACAGGTTGGCGCGCTTACTGCTACTAGATACTTTAGAGCGGTGGTTACCAATGGCACCTGTTCCTCAGTCAACTCTGCTATCATCACCGTAAATGTCGATGCTCCAAGTGCGGTCGGCGCGGTATCTGCCAATCAAACTATTTGTAGTGCCAACGCACCTACCGATTTGACCATTGCCAGTGCCACAGGAACTATCCAATGGCAAAGGGCAGACGATCTAACCTTCACTGCCAATGTGACCAATGTCGGGACCAACTCTACCACCCTGACCTCTGCCCAAGTTGGGGCGCTTACAGCTACTAGATACTTTAGGGCGGTGGTTACCAATGGCACCTGCTCAACGGTCAATTCAGGAGTCATAACAGTAACTGTAACCCCGGCAACTTCGATTAATACAGAAAACCTAGCCAATCAGCGAATTTGCGATGGCGCAAACTTTGCCCAACTTTCTGTCACTGCATCTGGAACAGGCACACTATCCTACCAATGGTACAGCAATACAGTATCGGCAGCATCAGGACCAAATTTGACTCCTGTCGGGGGAGACACCAACGCTTATACCCCGCCAGCTGATGAAATTGGCACTAAGTATTATTTTGTAATTGTATCCAGTGACTGTGGACCAGATGTAGTATCAAGTTTTGCTCAGGCAACCGTTGAACCTGTTACCCTCATTACCACAGAGCCTGATACTTCGGATGACATCGAATGTTTCGGAGACGGTTTTGATCCATTGACGGTATTAGCGGAAGGCGCAGATTTGACCTATCAATGGTACTCAGTTCCAACTCAGGTTAACACTGGAGGTACACCAGTTCCTGGAGCTACGTCAAGCAGTTTCACACCTCCCTCCACCAATCTCGGAATTTCCTATTACTATGTGGTGGTTTCCGGATATTGTAGTTCAGATACTTCTGTGGTCTCCGGAGAGTACGAAGTCACTCCACCACAAACTACCATCGTCCAGCATCCATCTACCACCAACCATACTGTCTGCCAAGGAGCACCTCTTCCTACCTTAACAGTAGAAGTAGATGGAGAAATAACCCAAATTGGAGACTTTGAGTACCAATGGTATAGTAATTCTACTCCTACAAATACGGGCGGAACCTTAATAACTGGGGCCACAAACCCTGATTTCACCCCTCCATCTACCACCGTTGGAACCTTGTATTATTACGCAACTGGTAGAAGTGATTGCGGTACTATCCCTACCAATGTTTCAGGTGCATTTACTGTCACCCAACCTACATTGATCGAAAATGAAGCACTCAATGCCCAGGAAATATGTGAGAATCAAGCTTTCTCTCCGATCTCCATCGATGCCATCGGCACAGGAACTTTGGAATACCAGTGGTACAGTAATACAGTAGCTGTTGCGGACACCCTGGCTGCGGGAGTCATCGAACTCACCGGAGAAAATTCTGATTCCTTCACTCCCCCTACTACGGTGGGAACACTTTATTACTTTGTAAAAGTATCCAGTGATTGCGGTCCAAATGTACTTTCCAGCATTTCTGGGGCATTTACGGTAAATCCCCTTCCTACTCCGACATTCACCACCTCTCCTTCCACAGCAATTTGCGTGGGCGCTTCAGTAACTTATACCACCCAGTCCGGACAATCCGACTACGCTTGGTCTGGCTTTGGCATCGAAGGGACAGATTATACAATTACTTCAGGAGGCCTAGGGACCACGAACAATACAGTAACGCTTACTTGGTTGACAGCAGGCACAAAAAATATTTCTGTAATCTACACGGATCCGAATAGTTGTACTGCGATAACACCAGCAAGTAATTCACTTACGGTAAATGCACTACCTCTGCCAACATTCGCCACTGCTCCAGTAGCACCAGTTTGTACTGGCTCTTCGGTGACTTACACTACCCAATCCGGCTCTGGTGAATCAAATTATATATGGTCAGTTCCGGGAGTGTCTGGTACAGATTACACAATTACTTCGGGTGGAATAGGAACTTCGAATCCGACGGTAACCCTTACTTGGTTGACTTCCGGAACCAAAAATGTTTCCGTGTCTTATACCAATTCAAATGGATGTGCAGCAACTGCCCCTGCCAATAACTCACTTACGGTAAACCCGCTTCCCACTCCAACATTTACCACATCTCCAAGCCCATTAGTGTGTGTTCAGCAAGGGGTGACTTATGAAACCCAATCTGGAAAATCCAACTATGTATGGAATATTCCGGGTACGCTTGGAGTAGATTATTCTATAACTTCGGGTGGTTTTGGTAGTGCAAATCCGACTGCTACTATCCAATGGTTGACCCCAGGATCAAAAAATGTAACCGTTAGCTATACTGAGCCAACGACCGGTTGTGTGGCCACGACCCCGGCTATATCTACCACAACAGTTGAACCTTTTGCTACGGTGGGTCCTACCTCGGTAGCTTTCCCAAGCGTTTGTATTAATAGCCCGACCCTAACACCATTTACTCAAACTACATCCGGAGTTACTGGCATAGACCAGCCTGGAATACCTGGAGTAAATGGGTTGCCACCCGGAATTTCCGCTTCCTTCTCTGGAAACACAATCACTTTCTCGGGAACTGCAACAACAACTGGCCTGTACTCCTACAGCATTCCTCTGAGTGGCAACTGCATCAATGGCATGACTGCCACCGGAACTATCGATGTGACGCCAGTATATAACATTACTGATATATCATCAGTATCCGCTACCTCTATCGGGGGTACCGCTACCGTGTTTTTCTATGGTGATCCCACTTCCATGTTGAACGGAACGTACGAGATTTCCTATCAGATCAAACAGGCAAATGGACTTTTTACCACACATTCTGCCATGGCTACTGTGACCAATGGTCGGGGCACCTTTAGTACCATTCCTATTACAAGCAATGTTGATACTTACACAGTACAGATTTTGACTATCAAAAAGTCAACGGATGTATGCACTATAACCTTGCCCACCCCCCCAACGACTTATTTTGGGGTGTGTTCAGCGGTTTATAGCGCAAATAGTACTTTCTATGTGCCGGCCAATGTATACAGCATCACTATTGAGGTCTATGGAGCTGGAGGCGGTGGTGGGAATGCAAGTGGGGCAGGTGGCGGAGGCTACTCTATTCGGAAAAATATTCCAGTAACTCCAGGAGAAGCGATAGGGATATTTGTGGGACAAGGAGGAGCTAGAGGTGGAAATAATGGTGGCGTATCTTATGCAACGAGGGATTCAAATATTGCAGATCAATTAGGAAATAGCCTAGTTTTTGCAAACGGTGGACTTGGAAATGGCAGTGGTGGTACCTTTGATAATAGATTTTCTGGTGAAAATGGCGATAATTCTATTGGTTCAAATGGAGGAGATGCTGGCGGCCCACTAGGAAGTCAAACTGGGGGCCAAACTCGGGCAGACGGAAAGTCACCCGGAGGAGGAGGAACTAGAGCTCAAGGCCAAGATGGCGACGGAGGCAATGGCTTGATTGTCATTTCCTATTCCTGTCCTGATGCCGATCAAACGGACTGTGTCAAGATTGTTGACGATGGATCTAAATCTGGAACCACAATTATCGAATATACCTGCGACGACACATGGATCGCTCCAGCAGGATTGGCTGAATTCACCGTAGTTGTCGGAAGCGGCGGAGGCGGAGGCGGCAGCGGCGAGGGATCCGGTGGCGGGGGCTCAGGCTCTATAATTCAGCAAAGATTTTCTGTTTCAAGTCCATATGGTATGCCTGCGGGTTCCAATTTCCAAATTGAAGTGGGACAAGGAGGTCCTGGAGCAACCGGGATCAACGCGAATGGAATAAATGGATATCCTTCAACATTTTCGGGTACCCTAAATGGAAGTAATATAAATATTTCAGTCCCAGGCGGAGGCGGAGGTGGCTCGCAAACTACTAATCAAGGAGGAAGCGGATCTTCCGGTGGGGGAGGCGGGGCTAGCCCAAATCCGGCTCAAACATATGGTGTGGGGGGAAGCGTAATACCTATTACTTATTCGGGAACAAATGTCATTGTGTACCAAGGAAACATAGGAGGAAGTGGGGATTACAGTGCTCCTCAAAACTCGGTTGCCGGGGGTGGCGGAGGAGGACTGATCCCTTGGGGAAGTGGAAACGATGGCCAAAATGGCAAAGCAGCTGGCAACGGCCAAGGAGAAGGGGGAAGAGGTGGAGATGGAAGAGTTCTTAATTTCGGCGATTCCACGAGATATTTTGGCGCCGGAGGTGGAGGAATTGGAAGATATTTTAACGGAACAGACAAAATCGGTGAGGGCGGATCTGCTGGCGGAATAATGATCGGAGGCAGTGGAAACTTAAGTGGGACTAGCCCTGTCGGTTATCCAGGCGTCGATAAAACAGGTTCAGGTGGAGGGGCCGGCTATTATGGTGGTGGAAAAGGAGGAGACGGTGTCGTTTATATATATTTCTTCAACTACCGCATCCTCTCCGTTGAATACCTGCACTTTGACGCCCAATACAATCCAACGTCCCGCTCTGGTGAACTGACTTGGGCTACTGCCAAAGAGTGGGAAAATTCCCATTTCGAAATCGAACGCTCAGTGGACGGAATCAAAAACTGGACGGTAGTTGGACAAGTACCGGGAGCTGGCTACTCGGAACAGCCAATGAAATACGCCTTCCAAGATTTGAACTTGCCTTTGGCCGGAGGGAACGTGTTCTACCGACTGAGACAGGTAGACTTTGATGGTGAATCATCTTATAGTGTCACCAAGTCCATCCAAGTACCGCCTGTAGCTGGCACGACGTATTGGAGGGTATATCCAAACCCCACAAATGGGGAAGTGGTTAACCTTGAACTACTGAGCAAGGAAGTCTACCACGACGAGCCCGTCACCCTCAGGATCATATCTTCTACTGGACAATTTGAGCTCATCGAATCCGAAGGAAATGAAGCCCTCGGAATCCTGGTGTCAGAACGACTAAAAACAAAGGCTGCAGGCGTATACACCCTCGAAATCGCCTGGGGAGCAAATCGGGAATACCATAAACTAATCCTCAGACGATGAGGATGGCTTGACATGCCTCAATAAAAACCGCTTCGAAAAGGATGGTCATTCTTAATTATGCCTAGTGGAGGCTGAATGGGTACCCACAATTCGGAGTTTTGGATGAATAAAAAAACCCGGACAGGAATCCTGCCCGGGTTTCAATTTGTAAGGTATTACTGGTTTACTTCACCACCTGCAGCAGCTTTTCCTCCAGCTTGCCTTCATCGACGGTTAGCTGGCAGATGCTCACCAGGATGGTGCCTGCGGTCACCGCATGGCCCGCATAGGCCAGGAGGATTTCAGGTACCTCGCCCGGTGCGGTCAGCATGGCTGTGCCGATGGCGGCGATGAGTAATCCCGCCTTTTTCAGAAACTGGAAGAAAGGCGGTGTTGGGGCCAAAGCCCGGTGTTTAATTTCATCGATTGTTGTCATATTTATTAGTTAAGTGTTAATAATTAAGAGTTAAGTGGGAGGTCAGTGTTCAGTTGCCAGTGGTCAGTCGCAGTGGCCAGTGGTCCTGATATACCTCAGGTGCACAGGCACTGTTCGTTGACCACCTGTTGTTGGTCATTGTCAATTATCAATTGAACATTGTTCCCGCTAAACTTTTCTGATCAGCTGCTTTTTCAAGAAAAGCAACACCACGGATATCCGGTCGATCTCCGCCCTCAGGCTCTCCTGACGGCCTTTGATCTCCAGAAAATCCTGCTGCAGCTTTCGGAAATCCTGTACCAGGAACTTCAGAAAGTAGGCAATCACCGACAGCAGCGCCGAGATGATGGCCCCTGTCAGGCCTAGGAGTAGGACGGTATCCGGCATGACTCCAGGCGATAGGGAACTCCCCGTGACACCACTTCCAACTCCACTACCTCTCCCCCTCCCCATGCCTCCTCCAACTCATCGAGGAGTTTGAGAAAAGCCAGACGGGTAAACAAGGGAGTGCCATCTGCTCTATAAGCCGTCACCGGACAGAGCTCACCCGTTTCGGGAACACGGTCAGGAGCTTTGGAAAGTATCCAGCCTCCGTCCCCCAGCCTGATCCTCCAGCCCTCCGCCTCGGTGTGGACCGGTTCCAGCTCGTACACCCCCTCTTCCAGACAATGTCGGCTGGGACTGTAGCAGGACTTCGGAGCCTCCCGGATAAAGCACAACTGGCGGCTTCCCAAGAAGAGCCTCCCCAGGGTTCCCCGGGGAGTATATCTTCGCTTAAGCAGCAGGCGCATTAGGCGGCTTTTTCTACCAAGATGATCTTGGCCGCGTTATGCGCTCCGTTGTTGATGGCATACTCCATCCCATTGACCAGCTGGATGAACTCCACACTTAGCAGAAAGGCAAAGTGGGTACCGGCCAATTGGGACTTGGCCACGGAGAGCGTCTGGACGGTGAAGGCATCCAGCACCGAGTGTACTGGGGCTGAGGCCTGTACCACCGTGCGCGTACTCTGGTCAAAATCCAGTCCCACTCCGGTAGCGGAAAGCCTGAAATGGGTGGCTCCCCCCGGGATGGCTATCATGTCCCGGGGTACAAAGGCGGGAAGCTGTACGTCAAATGAAGCCGCCCCATTGCTGGTCTGCAGTTCGAAATAAAGCGTACTCCCCAGGGAGGAACCCGCGTTGAGCTCCAAGTCACGGAGCAGCTCCCAGTTGCCTTCCTTCACCCGGCGGTCACCCCGGACGTTGACCTCGTCGGACTTGAGCACCTGCATCAGCATCTGGGTGATGCGCAGGTTGAGCCGCTTGTCCCCAATTTGCGAGATCACCGGCCGCAGCGCGTCCCGCAGCAGCTTGGAGGAGGTGGCGTTGTCGGTAAACTCTCGGATATTTTCCCGGGTACGGGCGTATCGGGGATCGTTCATGATCCGGGATTTCTCCACCCCGCCCTTTTCGCGGGCCAGATAGCCGTTTCTGGTCTTGTAAAAGGACAGTCTCCCGACCGGCCCCTTGAGTGTGATCACTCCTGTCTGTTTTGCCATAATCCTATGGGTTTAAGTGAAACATGCTCCCAAGGTCAGACCTAGTGCCTTGGCTATCAATCGAATGTGCGGTCTATGCGGATTTCGCGGATTGGGAAGGAAATGGCAGTGTACAGTTTGCGGTAAGCGGCAGGCAGTCGGATGCCGCATGTCTCGTGTCAGATCGAGCGAAGTCGAGGTCTGTGTAGGATGACTTTGGTGGAACTTTGGTCAATGGTCCACAGACCACGGTCACATAGGCACGGCCGATGCCATAGCCTGGGGTTTTAACACTAGGTAAAATGGATTAGAAGTTTCAACCTCAGCACAGGGATATGGATTGGAAAAGGCGATTGATTTGGTAAATAATCCAGCATTCAAGCAACAGGGCTTTGGTGAAGCCTCAGGAACCTCGACGGTTGTTTTCTTTCACGTCCTTTTGGCTTGACCCAAAAGGACCAAAAGGTCAAGACGCAAAAAAGCTCCTACCGCACCGGGCCAAACGCCGGCCCGCTTTTGCGTCGGCCCACCCGCCTATCCGAAGTGGGATTTGTGTCCGCCAAAGGCCGGGGTTCGAAGTCAGGACCCAGAATAGGTGAATGAGTGCCGTAGGACGGAGCGGTGACGCTGGTTCGATGGTTCGTGGGACCCGCCTAGCGGCGAGGCAGGCACTGACCGGTGGAGTGGACGGAGAAGAGGGGCCTGTGGGGACACAGGCCGTGGGGGAGGGCCGAGCGTTAAAAAAATACCCGGTGGGTATTTTTAGCGAGGAGCCGGGACGCAGGGGTGGAACCAAAAGGTCAAGACGTGGCAAAGCTCCTACCGCACTAGGCCAGACGCCGGAGTAACTTTGCCAACCCTACAGTCTGGCCCAAACCTAAAACAGCCCACCGGGCTGTTTCCTAACGGTTTGTCCCCCGAACGCGCCTATCCGAATTGGGATTTGTGCCCGCCAAAGGCCTGGGGCTTGGAGTCTGACCCCAAAGGGGTCCAACCATGAATAGCCGTGGGTGAGGCCTGAGGTACGAAGGCTGTAACCCACGGTAAAAAAGACAAAAATGCCATTGACCTCCGGCGCAGGAAACATGGTAACAGCAGAAGAAATAATGCCGGAGGACGGAGCGGTGACGCCAAATGGTCCAGTGGTCCGTGGGGACCCGCCTAGCGGCGAGGAAGGCACTGACCAGTGGAGAGGAATTGGGAATTGGGAAGCAGACGGGAAATGCCGAGGAGAATTTGAATGCAGGTGGAAGTAAAAACCGTTGGGGCAGGCGCTCTGGAACCTCCATCGTTGATTTCTTTATGTTCTTTTTCTCCCGAAATAATCGGGACAGGCTTTGATGAAAAAGAACGATCAAGACGTGGCCCGCCCTGCAAGCTGGCCTCCCGATACGCTGCGCGATCGGGACAGGCTCTCGCTAGATTAGCCCGCCGCGGCGGGCTAATCCTACACGCTCAGTCCTAACCGCACTCGGCCGGACGCCGGCCCGCTTCCTACTGCGGCGGACAGGTCCACGTCGGCCCGCGCGCCTATCCGAATTGGGATTTGTGCCCGCCAAAGGCCTGGGGCTTGGAGTCTGACCCCGAAGGGGTCCAACCATGAATAGCCGTGGGTGAGGCCTGAGGTACGAAGGCTGTAACCCACGGTAAAAAAGACAAAAATGCCATTGACCTCGGCGCAGGAATATGGTTGGAATCGAAAGGTTGATGCCGAGGTACGGAGAACAAAGCATCGACGGATTGAAAATCCTAAGAAATCGGGTCGAGATTACAAATCCCGACCAGCCTTACCCCCATCAAATCCTTCCCAAACAAACGGAATCCGAAAATTCAAAACCGCTTTTGCGCTTGCTGTAAAAGGAAACAAAATGATAGAACCTCCCTGACAAAGGGCCGGACCAGGGAAATTGAATCACCATACCCCCATTTTTGCGATACTCCCCTTCTGTCACGCTCCACTTTTGTTTTTGCTGGGGATCATAGGCCAGATAAAAAATCCTGTCCCCCTCCTTCCCGTTTCCTTCAAAGGAATTTGGTCTCCAGTTTAGCAAAATCCTGTTTTCATTTTCCCAAAAAAGCTGACAGTCGGAAGGAGGCAATAAATCTCCCATTGAGGTCTGGACTTTTTCAGGATATAGGACCGGTTCCCCGTTTTCAGGGATAACGGCCTTTTTCACTGCCAGGGAAAGGGCCTTGCCAAAGCGCTTGGAGTTTTCTCCCGGAATTCCGGAGAACCCAATTTCCAGCTCACTCCGGATCGGTGCCAAAAAAGAGGAAACCCGGGCAAAGGCTTTGCGCTGATAGATCTGCCTGGAAGAGGGAGGAACAGAGATTTTTTCAGGTTTGGAACGGTAGCAAAGCTTCCCGTTGCGCCGGTAAATGATCAGGTTGCCCAGCTTTCCTGATACTTTGCCCATAAAATAATCGTCTGAAATCGCCATAGGGATGGGGTTAGGTTGTAAATCATGGACCAACAGGGACTCTTCTAGGCCTTTGAACCGTATCAACTCTTGGCAAAACCCAAAGATGAGTCGAAGTTGAGTCGAAGATGAGACGAAGATGAGTCATAGAAGGAATGCCCGATATTGGTTTGGACTTGTTTTTCATGATCTTTTTCAAAAAGCCGGTCGCCGGGAAAATCAGGGGTAAATCTTAGCGGTGACCTTGGGGTGGTTCAGATGATGTACTGTGCCACCTGTTCGATGGGGATTCCCGAAAAATCGGAGAATTCTTCCTGAGTGATGAACTGGTGATCATCCTTACCATAGAATATTTTGATCTTTTTGATCAGGGCGTGACAGTATCGCTCACTCCGCCCGGTAATGATCTGGATATCCTTGGGATAAATGACGCAACGTTTTCTGAGCATGATGTCCTCCTTTCATTTAGCTGGATTTCAGATTTCCGTTGACATAGGCCATATACCTGGAAGTCTCCTCTGTCCAAGCCAGACAGCCACCCAAGAGTAAAAAAAGACGCTCCACCCATAGTTGGCAGGCTTCGGACTTAGAACCGACTTGCTTTGCAAGTACCATTATCCGTTTTTGGATTGATTTGATCTCCTGGATTGCCCAGGGTTTTACATTCTCACCCAGAGCATTACCCAGAATGATAAGTTCATTGTGAAAATCTCCAATGGAGAATTCCTTTTCGTAGGAGATTACATCGTTGGACAGGCAAATAAATCGGGCGACATTATCTTCCAGCAAATCAGCCTCACAGCAATCAGGGTGGTCTTCGGATCTGAGTAGGTGGATCGCCAGATAAACTCCCGAACTCGAGGGTCTGTGCATTCGGTAGTCTTCCAGTCGAGGCATTTGGTCATTGGATTTATTATCCACTTCCCATTGAAGTCCTGAAAGATATTGCCCCCAAGCCTCCATCCACTCCGAACGCCAAATCTGACTTGAAACTCCGTTTCCCAACGATTCATGGGACTGTAGTAGGGCTTTTCCTAAAGGACTTAATCTAGGATGCTTGGCTATTGCAATGCTGTTTTTCAGTCCTTTCAAAAATGGCGAAGAATCGGATTCCGGAAAGGTGTCAAGTAAATCATCCAAAAGAAACAGGCATAGGAAAAATCGCATGATCAGCTCCAATTTATCGGAGTTTTCCTCTGGGAATAGATACCCTGCAAACCAATTGACCTTTTGGATTCGGCATCGTTCCAATTCAGAAGGACTTTCAAACAAACCTACCTTCCATGCCCACCGAAGGATTTTGACATTCAGGATTGGGGTATGGCTATTCAGTGCGGAAGGGAAAATCAGGTTAGTCATGGCTCTTACTTTTGAGGTCATGCTTCCACCGCTCCACCGTTCTGGTTGAAACTCCAAAAAAGGAGCCTAAATCCGAATTGGTTATTTCACGTTCCAGACCAAAAAATTCCTTCATCAGGACCGCATACCCATTCTCAAGTCCCAGTTTGGCAATGGCATGGACTCTACTGTTTCTTTCGGTAATTCTATGTGCCACTCGGTGTGCAAGGAGTGAAAATCGGGAATGTTGTGCCAAAAGTTTGGACTCCGCATCTGAAGGGAATTCCAGAAAAGTAACGTCTGAAATAGTTCTTAAAACCGTGGAGCTGGCGATACCCGTTCGAAAGGAAACTTCGTCAAAAACAGTGTCCGAAGGTTTGAAGATTGAAAATAGCTCGATTTTTTCTCCATTTGAATTGAAAGAACCGATAAATCCTTCGCAGAGGTACCTGCTGACGACATCCGCCTTTCCATACTCCTTGATTACCGTTCCTCTTTTCAAGGTAACCTGTTTCAGGTTTGGAATGACCATCTCATACGCTTCTCGGGGTAGTTTCAAGAGCTGATCGTAATCCGAGATCAACTGGGAAATGAATTTTTGTTCCATGGCATTATACTTATTTGAAAAAAGATCCAATGTTCAGGGTGAGAAAACTGGCTTTACTGACATTCAAACTAAAAACGCAATGTTAATCTAATGTTAAGAAATTGACTTCTCAAAATTTAGGTCACGATTTTTAATGGCTTAAGTCAAAAAACCGTCAATTGTCGGATTATTTAAGTCAACTGGGCATTCCCGACAATTGACTTAGTCAAAATTCAAAGTGGGGTTTAATTTCAGATACTTCTATCTGGAACCTCCGATGAAAAGAACAAGCCCCTCCTTACTTATTCTCCTCTGGGCCTACACCGGACTGGACAAACTGATCCGGTTTGGGGAAAGTCGGAAGTGGCCTACCTCACCCCAGCCCTTCCCTATATCGCCGCGCTCATCGGGACAGGCTTCCTCGAGGAGAGGGAGTCCGTTGGGTAGAGCGTCCGAGTTATGGATTTCAAAGAACATGAAATGGAAAAGACACTCTCCTCCTTTCTGATCCTTTTGTGGACCTATACGGGACTGGAAAAGCTCGTCAATTTTCAATCCAGCAGGAAGGCATTTCACAACCAGACGTTTCCGCCGGAATTGGCGGATGCCTTGAGCTACTTAGTGCCTGGAGTTGAGTTGCTGATTGCCCTGCTCCTACTCTTTTCAGCTACCAGATGGTGGGGATATCTAGCCAGCATTCTTTTGCTGTCAGTGTTCACCACTTATGTCGGGCTGATCTGGGTGGGAGCTTTTCCGAGGGTGCCCTGCAACTGTGCCGGGGTGTTGGAGAGTCTGGGATGGGCGGAGCATTTCTGGATGAATCTGGGCTTGATTGGGATGGCGGTAGTTTGGATATGGATGGAAGGCAGAAAGATGAAGTATGAAAGCTGAAGTATGAAAGCTGAAGTGTGAAGGCTGGAAGGCTGGAAGTTAAAGGGTTGGATGCTTCGACAAGCTCAGCACAGGTGTATGGGGATTGGGGATTAGGAGACTGGCACTTCGACAGGCTCAGTGACCATACTTCGACATACTTCGACGGGCTCATCAGGACCCCTCAGCACAAGAGTGGTAAGGTGCGAGGAAGTGCCGTAGGCACGGCCGATATCATAGCCGGGGGTTTTAACCCTCGGTAAATGTGGATACCCGTAATCCACCTCGGCCAAGGACTATTGTGAGGACAAGAGATTCCTTGCCGAGGAGGTATTGGAGATATGGATGGAAGGCAGAAAGATGAAGTATGAAAGCTGAAAGGTTGGAACGTGGTAAAGTTAAAGGGTTGGAAAATGGGGAATAAAGAACAGGTATTGGGAGACTGGCACTTCGACAGGCTCAGTGACCATACCTCGACAGGCTCAGTGACCATACTTCGACGGGCTCATCAGGACCCCTCAGCACAAGAGTGGTAAGGTGCGAGGAAGTGCCGTAGGCACGGCCGATATCATAGCCGGGGGTTTTAACCCTCGGTAAATGTGGATACCCTTAATCCACCTCGGCCAAGGACTATTGTGAGGACAAGAGATTCCTTGCCGAGGAGGTATTGGAGATAGGTGGGAAAGTTCAGCACCGATACGTATCGGTGGAGAATCAGGACAATGAGGAACCTCAATTTCTTTCTCTTCGTCCTTTTGGCTTGACCTAGGGCCGAGCGTCAAAAAAATACCCGGTGGGTATTTTTAGCGAGGAGCCGGGACGCAGGGGTGGAACCAAAAGGTCAAGACGTGGCAAAGCTCCTACCGCACAAGGCCGAACGCTGGCCCGCTTCCTCCTGCGGCGGACAAGTCCACGTCGGTCCACCGCGCCTATCCGAATTGGGATTTGTGTCCGCCAAAGGCCGGGGGCATGGAGTCTGACCCCAAAGGGGTCCAACCATGAATAGCCGTGGGTGAGGCCTGAGGTACGAAGGCTGTAACCCACGGTAAAAAAGACAAAAATGCCTTTGCCTCCCGCGCAGGAAACATGGTGACAGCAGAAGAAAAAATGCCGGAGGACGGAGCGGGGACGCCAAATGGTCCGATGGTCTGTGGGGACCCGCCTAGCGGCGAGGCAGGCACAGGCCTTGGGGGAGGGCCGAGCGTTAAAAAAATACCCGGTGGGTATTTTTAGCGAGGAGCCGGGACGCAGGGGTGGAACCAAAGGGTCAAGACGCAAAAAAGCTCCCTCCGCACAAAGCCGGACGCCGGCCCGCTTCCTCCTGCGGCGGACAGGTCCACGTCGGTCCACCGCGCCTATCCGAAGTGGGATGTGTGTCCGCCAAAGGCCGGGGGCTTGGAGTCTGACCCCAAAGGGGTCCAACCATGAATAGCCGTGGGTGAGGCCTGAGGTACGAAGGCTGTAACCCACGGTAAAAAAGACAAAAATGCCATTGACCTCCGGCGCAGGAAACATGGCAGCCGCAACGAGCTTTCTGCCGGAGGACGGAGCGGTGACGCCAATTGGTCCGATGGTCCGTGGGGACCCGCCTAGCGGCGAGGCAGGCACTGACCACGCGATGTAAAAAAAGCCCAAGAGGGTTTCTTGGGCCATGAGGTGATAGGGCTTTAAGGGAGATTCTCAACTTCTCATATAGAAATATAACTAATAGCCGACAGAATATCAATAGATCCTTAGTGAAAATGTCAAAAAAATGGAGCGGGGCGGGCCAGTGCTGACTGCTGGCCCGACTCCCGCTCCGCAGCCCGTTTAGAAAACCCTATTTATAAAGAGGCCCATCCCTCTCGGAAGCTTGAGTTGAGAGGCAAGCTTGCAACTGATGGACCTCCCAAAAGGGCGATGCCGAAAACCCTTTTTAGAGTAGGCAAATAACCACAAACGGTTTCCCTGTTTTTGATTGGTTAAAAAACAGGGCGTAATCATGAACAAACCACTTAAATACTTGCCAGCCTTGGCAATGGCGCTGGCGGCCTTTGCCGCCCTTGCCTTCACTTCCCCCGAGGCCAACAACCTCTACGGGGAGGAAAACGGCACCTGGTACGACGTCACATCGACGACGCCCAACAACGACACCTACGTCTGTGACCAAGTAGACGAAGATGGCTGCCTCTATGACGCTCCCCACGGTATGGGCAGCCCCATCGAGGACTCCAGCCGGGGCAAGAAGTTCATTGTCCAAAACGAGGACAATCTGGTAGTCGCCCCATAGGGCAAGGTAGGGCCGGGATAATCTTCCGGCCTTTTTCCCATCACCCGCCTACTGGATCTCGCTGGAAGGAACCATCACCCGAAAGTTGCCCGGCTGTGCCTCAAACCCCACCGTTTCCCCGTTGATCTTTCTTTGGAGCAGGGGACGCTTGGAATCCAAGACGCTGAACCTTTTCAAATCCATCCAGCGCTGTCCGCGAAACAACAGGCTTTTCCTTCGGTGATCCAGCACCGTTTCCAATGCCTCCTCCCCTTCCATCGACTCCATGGGCTGATAGTCCGCAATCCTCTTTCCGAGCAGCCGGTCGAGATAGACCAACCCTTCATCCACCTGTCCCAAACGCACGTTGGCTTCGGCTAAAACCAGCAGTACCTCATCCAAGGCGATGCCCGAGAAAATATCCGGAGTACCGGTGTAGTTTCCCTTGAAGGAATGGAATCCGGCGGTGTTGCGAAACAGAAATTTGCTTCGGTAGTCCGTGGCATCGTAGTCCCTGACCAGAAGCGAATCCACAAAGGCCGCATTGTTGGATGTCACCATGGACTGGCTCCCCATAAAGGAAAAGAGGACGACCTCGGAATTGAAGCCGGACACGGGAAAGGCCAGGTCCATGTTGAGCTTGGCATAGTCGATCAGTTCAAATCCACCTTCCAAAACCTGCTCCGCAGACTCCGCTGCCTTCCCATAGTCCCCCAGATACAGGTAGATCCTCGCCATCAGGGCATAGCCACCGAAGCGGCTCGGCTGGGTGGGCAGAGCCGTTTTCTCAGGGAGCAGGGGAAGCGCGGTAGTCAGGTCAGCAAGGATCATGGCAAAAGCCTGGGACGCATCCAGCCAGCCGTCCACCCGGTCAAAGCGACTACTGGACTTGAGCGGTATCTTTGGCGCCGAAGCCGTCCCCTCGGCCGGGTGGGCCAAAAACAACACGGCAAGCTCAAAATACCCGCTGGCCCGGAAGAACAGGGCTCTGCCCCTCAATCTGTCAATGTCCTCCTGTTTCCAGTCAGGGCCTTCGTCCAGCTTCTCGAGCACCACGTTGGCCATGAATATCCTTCTGTAGAGGTTGAAATAATCCTGGGGAGTTTCCTCCAACAGGTAAGGCTCCATGGACCAGGCATAGGCCCGCTGTTGCCAGGGGGAAAACCGAAGCCAGTTGGGCTCGGTCGTCCAGTAGTCATCCGAGTAGAGGAAGGGTAAGGGAGCCGTATTGCTGAGCCGGTCGTAGTTGTCAAGAATGGCCTCAAACTCGGCCACCGATTCCGGCACCAGGATGGACTTGCTGGGCTTTTCGTCCAGAAAGCCCTCGCAGGAGATCGTCAATGCGGCAACAGCCGCAAAGCCCATTGCCTTCAGGTTTTTTATCAATTTTCTCATCTTTTTGTTCGTTTAATAGCCGATTGTTACCAGTTCAGTAAAGCCAGGGATCAGAAATCCATCCGCAACCCGAAGGCAAAACTTCGCAGGGGTTTGGAGGTCTGAAAATCCGGATCCAAGACATCGTCCGAGGCTTTCCAGAGAATACCCAGGTTGTTGGCATAGCCATAGAGCTCAATTCGGGCAAACGGCAGCCAAGGCATGCGGTCCTTTTCCATGCCGTAGCCCAAGCGGATGTCCTGGAGTCGGATGTGGTCTCCCTTTTCCACCAGTACCGCCGAGTTGGAGTAGAAGGTGTTCTGCTGGGAGTTTGCCGAAGCGGGAAGCGCGGGAATCTGGGTAGCCTCCTCGTCCCCCGGCTCCATCCATCGTCGTTCGTAGTCCCCATGCCCGATCTGCCCCCGTAACAGGGTAAAGTAGTTGACAGACCTGCGTCGGTAGTAGTAGCCAAAGCGGTAGGAAACGTTTGCCGAGAGGCTGAATCCCCTCCATTGCAGTGTATTTCGCATCGCCCCAAAATCCGTGGGTCTGGCAGGGCCATGGTACACCATGTTTTCCAGGCTTGCCGCGGACAGGATTGCCGAGTAGTTTTCCGAAGGTTCCCCGTCCAGCAGTCCGCGCGGGCTGCCCGTATCCGGGTTGAGCCCGGCCCAGGGATAGGAATACACCGAAAAGATGGGCTTGCCCACCACCGGGATGGCGTTGGCGTTGTACACGGATGCGGCCAGCGCCGAAGCGCTGTAGTCTATATCGACCTGGGTGACCTCATCACTCACGCGGGAGTAGAAGAAGTCCGTTCTCCACTTCAGCTTTCCGGGCAGCCAGTCCGCCCCCAGTACCAGGTCCACCCCGCTGGTCTGGGTGGACGCATAGTTGGAGGTGATGCTCAAAAAGCCCGAGGAGAACATCGCGTCATAACGCCCGACCAAATCCACCCCCTTTTTGCGGTAGGCCTCCAGGGAGGCACGGTACTTGCCGGTTGCTGACTCGAAGTCTATCCCTGTATTCCAGATCGCCACCTTCTCCCAGCTCAGGTTCGGATTGGGCGGGTTGGAAATATGGGCAGCCGGTATGTTGGGCAAAAGGGCAAAGGAAGACATGTTGAAATAGCTGGCGGTCATCTCTGCCGAGAGGCTCTTGTCTAGGTTACCGCTGTAGCCATAGCTGGCCTTCCATTTCAGATAGGACCCTTTGAGAAAACCCGCAAACCTCTCCTCGCTCAGCGTCCACCCCGCTCCGACAGACCAGAGCGGCACCCCTCTCCTATTGGCATCCAGACCAAAGAAGTTCGACTGGTCCTTACGGATGCTGGCCGTCAGGTCCAGTTTGTTCCGAAAGGTATAGCCCCCATTTCCATAGAAGGAGACAAACCTGTCGGTAAAGCCCGAGTGGGACTGGTTGGACTCCAGGGTGGCGGACAGGGAGGGATTATAGACGTAGGGAAACCGGGTCAGAAAATCCACCGCCTTGCTGGTTCCCAGCTGGTCATTGTACCCATAGTACCTAAAGGAATTGGACTCGGACTGGAGATCACGGATCTCCGTACCGGCAATGAGGCTCAGCTGGTGCTTTCCCTCCCAGTTCTTCCGGTAGGTCAGCATCCCCCGGAGGGTATGGGAATAGGCATCGCTCTCGGCCAAATCCAGGATATCACCCAGTGGAAGCGGTCGGGTGACCACCCCGTCCTCGATCTGGGAAAAGCGGTTGATCATATCCCGGACGTAGAAGCTTGACTGGGGGCTGAGTGCCCTGTCTCTACCCCTGTTTGTCCAGTATTGATAGGAAGCCTCCGCCTGTAGCCCCTCCAGCATACGAAACGACAAACCGGTCTGAAAGCGGGCATCCAAACCTTCATCCATTATGTCCAAGGTTCCGATTTCCTCCAGGGGATACCTGTTCCAGTCCAGCAGTCCGCTGGAGGCCATGGACTCGACGTACCGCTGGGAGACGGTGAAGTAGATGGGCAACGCATTGCCCGAGTCATCCGCCAGCCGGGTGTAGGGATCGTCCTGCGGCACCTGCGTTCCCGTGTTGCCCTTGGACTTGCTCAGGTAGATCCCGGCCGTCCAGGTCAGCCTGTCGTCCAGAAAATTCCAGGAGTTTTTGCCCTGCAAGGTCCAGCGGCTGTCCCCGTTGCCTTCGATCTCATGGAGGTTGTCGTCATAGCCCAAGCTGAAGAGGTAGGTGTTGGCCGCTCCCCCTCCCGACACCTGCAGCGCATACTGCTGGTTGATCCGGGGGCGGTAGTAGTAGCGCAGCAACTCCGACCGCAGGTCACTGCCCTTAAACCCCTCCAGCCGTCTTTCGCTTTCCTCCGCCGTGATCCGGCCATCCCGCTCGGCGATCAGCGTCTCCACCACCTGCGGAAGTGCGGGTTTGCTGGGGCTGATCTCCTGGGAGCGGTAAAAATTGCTTTCGAAGAGGCGCTTCTGGATGTCCACGAAGTCGCCCATGTTCATCTGGGGGACGTAGAAGGGGTCGGTTTCCTCAAACAGGTTGACGTTGGAATTGAAGCTGACACGGGGTGCGCTGCCCCTGGTTCCGGATCGGGTGGTGACCACGATCACCCCGTTTCCCGCACGCGCTCCCCAGATGGAAGCCGCGGCGGCATCCTTGAGCACGGTGATCTGCTCGATGTCGTTGGGATTGATGCTTTCCAGCGGCCCATCGTAGGGGAAATTGTCCACGATGATCAGCGGCGCCGTGTTGGCAAAGAGCGTGGACCGTCCCCGGATGGAGATCTGGTCTCTTCCGGTATTCGGTCCGCGGTTCAGGATCAGTCCTGGTGTCACGTCCTCCAGGCGGTCAACGAGGCTGGTGCTCACGCGCCGGCCGACCAGATCCCGGTCTAGGGCCACGAAGGAACCGGTCACCCGCTCTGCGGGAAGGTCCTGGTAGCCCGTGGACATGACCGTAACCCCGTGCAGGGACTGGACATCGGGCTCCATCAGCAGCACCAGCTCTTCGGCGTGGGGTACCACCACTTCGAGTTCCAGAGCCAACATGCCCAGGTAGGATACTTTCAAGCTGTACAGGCCCTCTGGGGCAGACAGCTCAAAGATGCCTTCCTCATCGGCAATGGCCATTTTCTTGGAGTCGCCCAAAACAACCAGCGCTCCCGGTAGGGGGCTGCCATCTTCCTTGGAGAGCACTTTTCCCCGCAGGGGGACAATGTCTTGGCCCAACAGCAGCTGGGCCCAGCAGAGCAAGGCGGTAAGCAGGATAAGATTCTTTTTCATGGTTTCAGGGATTAAGGATGGGTATAGGTTTGTGGGGTATCCAGCATCGTCCGGATCTTGTCGGCCAGGGCCTCCGGACTGTACTGGTTGGTGGTGAGCAGGAAAAGGCGGTGTCCGGAGTCGACGAGCATCTTTTGGGGGAAGGTGCCGACCCGGTAGTCGGCCAGGATGCCGGTGCTGGCGTCCTGGTGCAGCTGGACCATTTCGGGATGGGAATACCTCCAAGTATTCGTTTCCCTTTCCCATATCGAAGTATCCATGTCCGCATTGACCGAGACAAAGACGAGGTCCTCCCGGCCCTTAAACTCCTCAAATACCGGCCGGAGCGACTCCTGGTAGTAGCGGATGCAAAACTTGCACCCCGACACCCAAAAGGAGATCACCAGGGATTTCCCCTTCAGCGCTTCCAAGTCAAAGGGATTCCCTTGCCTGTCCAGCAAGGGATCGGTATCCAGCAGGGCTCCCCGCAGGGACCTTTGCCGCAGTTCCGAGAGCAGCTGCGACACCCATAGGGTCTCCACCTCGGCCATGGCCTTTTCCACAAAGTCGGCCTGCTCCCCGTCCAATCGCTTGAAGCGGTCCAGCACGTAGAGGCCGATGATGCGGTCGGACACCGCGGAGGGATAGTCCTGCAGCAGCTGGCTGAGCGGCAAGCCGGATAGCTTACCCCGAAGCAGGGTCAGCTCGTAGAGGGCAGCCAAATAGGCTGGGGAAAGATATTCCTCCGAAGCCACCGGCAGGGAGGCCACCAGTTCCCGGAAGCGGGAGGCATGGGGTTCCTCCAGCAGCATGGGCTTTCCGAGCTTGAGCTTGCTGAGGATATTGAAAAGGGTCTCCCCATAGGCCTGCTGGATGATCACCTCCCGGTGAAGTCCATCCAGTCCGGTCAGCAATGCCTCCAGCTTATGGATCAAGGGATAGTCCTCCAAAGGCGTGGCGAGGTAGCCCTCCAAGACGTCGGACTCATTTTTGCCCGGCACCAGAAAGTCCATGGTCTGGTACAGGGACTCGGGAAGTTTTCGGGACCTGTCGTACATCAGTGCGGTCAGGGAGTCCGAGAGCATCCGCTCGAGATCACCGGTGACCATGAGCGGGACAAAGCCCATGCGCTGCTCCGCGGAGACCCGGTCCACCTCGTACTGTGCGGCAAAGAAGGCTGCCGAGGGCCCGGAGAAATAGGATCTCCCAGCATCCAGATCCACCCGCATACGCACCTGGTCGCCCGGTACCAGTGTCCAATAGCGGACCAACTGCTTCTTGCCGACGCGGATGCTGAAGGTAAGCGGGGCATCAACGTCCCCAAGCTCCCAGCGGAAGGACTTGTAGCCCGCACTGCCTTCGAAAAAGGAACCCGTCTCGGCCACCAATGGAATCCTCGTTCCGGGGGTGACGTCCGAATGCTCCTTGAGAAAATGCTCCCAATAGCTCACCCAGATGGTATCCGGTGCGGATCCTGCTGGCAGCTCCAGGTGAAACCTGCCAGCTTCCAATCGGGCAGAAGGGATGCTATCCTCCTGCCCTGGGGAAGTAGAGTCATCAACTAAACTAAATCCCGTTTTCCAGTGGGCAGTTTCCAGTTTGCAGTTTGCAGTTTCCAGATCACAGACCGCAGTCCAAGGATTCGACAGACTTACCGACCACGGACCACCGTCGATGTCATGCGATGTACTGTAGAGGAAAGTATCGGAGAGAGTTTCCCCTCCCCGATGGGTGTCTCCTGAATGTGGGGAGACGGTGGGGCCGGCGAACCTATGAAGAAGATCGGCCCCGGGTGACTCAGCAACTTTGCTCTGGGCTGAGAAGGTGCTTCCGATAAGGCATAGCAGTGCCAGGAAGCATGTTTGTAGGAATTTTTCCATATGCTTTTAGAGGTTGGAAGCTGGCCCTTCGACAGGCTCAGGGACCGGAGACCGGAGACGGAAGACCGCAGTCCGGAGACGTCACTCCCGAAATCCTTCGGGACAGGTGCGAGGAGCCCGTGAGGGCGACGCGGCAGTCTCATCGTTAGGACCACTGTCCACGGTCGACAGTCAACAGCCGTATAGTGGTAGGTGTCAAGAGCATCGCACTACTTGGTACATGGTACTTTGTACTTCGTACGAGACAATCCCCTCCCACCCGACCTCCCGATGGCTATCGGTACAGCCAGCTTCAGGTTAAGAAATGGATTGAATGGATAAGCAAAGATTCCCCTGCAGCGGAAGGCTTATCATTTGGTCAGCGGTCGACAGATCACCGTCGACGGCTGCTTTCGTCACTCCCGGATCAGTGGTGGTATGCCAACCGGAGGTACAACCTCCTAGTCGGGCAATCGGGGAGAAAAAGTGTTAAGTTTCTATGACTAATTGCAATCTCGTCAAAACAGAAAGCTTCTGAATTTCAAGAGAGAACCGTTTTAAATAGGTCGGAAGACCGGAGACGGAAGACCGAAGAAATCCCCACAATCTTATGATCTGAGCTAAACGCATAAGTCATAGGCTCTAATTCAAATCGGGTTCTTGGGTTTCAGGGGAAAGAGGCGGTCGGCGGAACCGGGACCTGGATCTCCTGAGTAGGTAGAACCGGATTGTAATAGGTAATAAGAGCACAGTGCCCCAAGGAGCAAAACAGCAAGCCTCTCTTTCCAGAATTTCCGTCCCGGTAAGCGCTTCAATCCAGAAAAAATCAAGGTCTGTTCCATGATACTTGGGTTATAACTAAGTCGAAGTTGAGACCAGGCCAAAAAAAGAGGCGTGAACCCAAACTAGCTGTCTTAGAGGCACTGGTATACCTGAGGAACAAGCAAGTAAGTAGCCCACGCCAAAGGCGTGAGCATTCTCACTTATTTATCCCGTTCCTCAATTGAAATTACCAGTTTCCTAAGACGAGACTCACAAGTGCAAATGCATTCAAAAGAATAATTGCGGATTAAAGAATTCTTTAACCACAACTAAGATAATTAAAACAATTAAAAGGACAAATATGTCCTAACAAAAATTTAGCTAAATATCCAGTATTGTCATGTGGGACGCAAGCCTAATTACAAAAACGAAGATTTTATCAAAAAAGTAAGTGCAAGAATTCTTGAAATTGCTAAGGAGAAAGACCTTGGACAGGATCAAATTGCCGAGCTTTTTCAAGCTGACGATAATAGGCAAATCGGAAGAGTACTTCGAGGCGAGACCAACTATGGTATAAGTGAATTGGAAAGATTTGCCAAAATTTTAAAAGTTCATCCCAAAGTATTACTGGATTTCGACTGGGAATAATCACCTATAATGAATTACGATAAATATGAATCCATTTCCGGATCGAGTGACTCTTTAGAGTTTGAGTTTACCAGCGAAGGACCGAACGGAGAGTTCAGAAAAGTCGTTCAATTTTCACAAACCAGCAATCCTGATATTTACAATCTGGGGTTTGGGGATAAACTTGAAAATGGTAACATTGATGACCATATCAGAAACAACAATCAGGACAGGAATAAAATCCTGGCGACGATAGCTGCAACTGTGTATGAATTCACATCCAAATACCCCGATAAGGCCGTTTTCTTTGCGGGAAGTACAGCGGAAAGAACAAGGCTCTACAGGATGGCTATCACCATGAATTTAGAGGAGTTAAATGCTGATTTTGAACTATTTGGATTGAACATTAATGAAAAAGAATCCGTTGTAGAGGTGTTCAGGATTGGTGAAAATTACGATGGATTCCTTGTTAAACGAAAATTGACTTAACTTTACCGCCATGAAACCGAAGAAAAAACTAGAGGGTGCCAGCAAGCTGGGGGTGAAAATTCAGAAGAATACTTCTTTGAATAGTTCTTCGAAAAGAGTACTCTTTCCAGACAAACTTGAATATGCCAATAAGGTGGTTTCCAATCTAAAATGGAAGACTACGTAAAGACACCTTTTCATTAAATCATTATGAAGGTAGCCTAATCAGCTTCCTTTTTTGATGCGAAATTTTTTCTTCGGAAACTATTCCGGATTCAGTGGTTCAATATGCTCCGGGATATCCAAACGTTTTTTGATGAATCATTCTTGGCTAAAATTCTCATTAAACCTTCCTTTAATTGAAGATTGAAGTTCTATTGGATAGTCAGGAGCTCCGTATCCGGTAATTGCATTAACACAGTATTGAATTAACGGACTACGAAAAGGCTCGTTTAGGTTGAGCCTCTCTTCACCCGTATAGTCTTGAAGATGTGAGTAAAGAAGTGATTGAAGTCTCACCTGATGCTGTTCCAAGCCAGTAGGTTTGGGGACATCAATGGATAATACCGAACGAGGGAAAGCAACATAATCAGTGAACATAACATTCCCTTCAATATCTTTTGAAGGAATACTGCTGATTAAAGTCAAGGAATCAAACGGTCTTAAATTCATCATTGACGATGCTTTTGCGTTTCGTATTTCACTTCGATTTTGTGCAGTGAGTAGCCTATTCGCAAAAGTTTCGCTTGTTTTAGTATTTGCAAAAAGTGGTATTAAGGTCACAGAACCAAAGTTCTTCTTCCACAATTGATTCATATGACAATCCGATGAAATCACTAGAAATTTTTCATCATTGTTGCCTCCAACTTTTGATATGATATCGCCGACTCGAACTAAATCATCTTTTGGAAATCTATACAAACGATAGGACCATAATTTTCTAACTAATACCTCGGCCACATTTGCTGGATTTGCATTTCGGAATGTTGTCTCAGACCAGTCCGCATTCGCCAAATTATTCCTAAACTTTTCAGATAGTATTTCTATGAATTCGTTTACCGTTATAGTTCTTCCATTTCCACCACTTTCATGACCAAAAGTCCAAATGAATTCATCAAAAGACATTTCCCCTATATCCACCAAGATGGAATCCAATGCTTTGACCGCGTTAAATTTCAATTCTTGTCCTAATTTGAATGAAAAATTGCTATCAAAACGTTTATTGACTTCATCTAGAATTATAGCAACAGAGTCTGCGGTCCACTTTTCAACCTTACGAATTCTACTCTCTATATATGGCTGAAAATTTGGTTGAGCCAAAATTCCGTCTATCTCCTCCTTCTTATCTGCTCCTGTAAAAATACCAACAACTGAATATGTAGATCGCAAAATGTTTAATAAATGCTCTTCGGTAGCAACGGATGTTGTTGCATAATCCCAATCAAATATTATTACTTCGGGGCTGTAGATTTCTTCTTCTACATGATTGAAATAAAAATCAGGATTTAAAAAAGCGCTAACTGTCCAATCCGTATGGTTTGAGAGTATTTCAAGAAGAAGCTTTCTTAAAGGTTCCTCAGGCCAACTTTCGTGGTGATGACATAAATATCTCAAAATTGACTGATCAAGAAGTTTTGTTTCATCAATAAAGTCAGGATAGTCTGAGGCGGGGAGAGAATCATCAACAATGCATATTTTTCTTTTCATTATGCCTCTTCTTTTGATTTAGGGACATTACTAAACTCGATAGTGAATTGTGCTCCTGCAAGACCATTTATTCTTTCTCGATCCGTTGTTTGGTGAATATCACCTCCCATTGAATGCATGTATGACTTGCATATGTATAGTCCCAAGCCGCTTGGTGGAATTTTCATACTGTATCCCGGCTGAAAAAGGTATGGTTGAATAGTCTGGTCAACCCCGGTTCCCGAATCCGCAAAAACTAAGGTTCGATGGCGACTGTTGATTTCAACTCTGATTTTTCGGGGCTTTTTTCCCGAAGCTAAAATCCAATAAATACTATTATCAAAAAGATTCCCCAATATTTGATTGAGTGTGGAATATCTCCCAAATAGAGGGAAATCAACTTGTGAGTCGAATTCGAACTCTATGCCTTCTTGTTTCATCTTTCGACTAAATACACCGTAAGCATATTTGACAGATTGAACAATCGTAAACTCCCTGCGATTTTCATTGCGGATTGCTCTCAACGGGCTTAGCCTTTTCAGTTCCGAATTAAGTGAAGCCGAAGCACTTTTCAGATCTTCAAGTCGAACCTTGTCTGCCTGCCCTGACTTAATCATCTGGCTGATTCCATTGTAGAAGTTGGCAGTAATTTTGGTTATTTCATGAATAGATACGGCAGCAGCTATTCCAAATCCAGCATGCTCGGCCATTCGCTCCTGAACTTCCTCGATTAGATCAATGCTCTTCTTCAAATTCTTGATAGAGGAGTCTATATTGACTAATCCACCCTTTCTTTCATCAACCGTTTCCCCAAGTTGATGAAGGATTCTCCAAGGGTCTTCCTCGATTGGATAATTTTTCTGTATTCCATCCAAAATGACAGAGTTTTGCATGGCAATAGAACTTAAGGTTTTGGGATCTCTAATTAATCCTTTGGTAAGGTCGGTGTGCTCATCGCGTTTAGCTATGTAGCGTGTTTCAAGAATGTTCTGAATGATGGTCTCAACGAGCTTAGCCAGGTCATCGTAAGCCAAATTCTCTATCATCCCCTCGCGATTGGTCTTATCCACAAGGTCAATGTTCTCGGATTGCTCTATTTCGATGTTACCGATGATATTATAGTAGGAGATGCGGAATCCCTGCTTAATATGACGTTTGGATAGATTTAGCCAATCATTTTTGGTACCCGATTCGGCAGGGAATATTATTATGTCGTCACGATAAATGGATATTCCTCCGTATTCGTACAAGTAAGAAATCATCTCCCCGGTTTCCGGCCCGTCAATCCACGGCTTTTTCCTATACCATGCATCCAAGTGTATATAAAAGCCACCACACACGGGATCTCTAATTTCTCCATTTTCGTCACGCCAATAAGGAGACGAAACTTTCAAATCGTAATCCTTATCCGTCCAAATCTCCTCTGAAAGCGGAACTGATTTTGGGGGAGAGAATTTCAAAGTATAGTCCTCAACAACACCTTTTTTGTTGACTAGAGCTTCTAAGCTGAAATTAGGTGTGAAGCTTTCGTATATTTCTTTTGTCTCTAAATCGGGGATTTGCGGACATTCTACAAATGCCCGAAAAGAAGTTTTCACTTTACCGGGACTGGGGTTAGGTGAATTCAGTCGAAGAATTGACTTGTTGATATCGCGAATTTTCTTTTCATCCCACTCGAACCCTTCTCGGCCACCATAGATGATTATTTGAGTACCGGAATTAGTTTCGCCGTAGTCCCTACTAGGTGCTTGACGTGTGAGTTCTACGCCGATAGAGTCCAAATCCACCGTAGTATCGAAAACTTTGTCAAACGCATCCCAATTAACCTTTAGGACATACTCGAACGGGGAAGCTACGGGCTTGCTCTTTATAACAAGATTCCTCCCGAGCCTATGTGTAGCAAAACGTCCGACACCTTTTTCACCCAATGGAATCCTGCCTTCATGTTCCTTTTTTAGCTGTTCGATAAGGGCATTGTATGCTCCCAGCTTCCCGGATGCTTCGGCCTTTTTTCGCTCTTCCTTTAACTTCTCCTTAACGTTTGTCTTTATGGTGGAAGCGGGTCGCAGCCAACCCTTTTCAATAATTTCGCGATTCATTCCAGTCCCATTATCTTCTATTACAATAACGGGACCATCAAACTCTCCAAATTCATATTCAGCGGCACTGATACCTCCAACTTTTTCAATCTTTACTCTGCAATAACTTGCTCCGGCATCAATACCGTTCTTAACAAGTTCAAGAATACCCACCTTTTCCGACCCGATGAGTTGTTCTCCGAGTACTTTGATGAGATGTGCGTCCGCTTTGAAGTTTAGTTGGATTCTTCCGTCCAAACAGAGGGCATCAAGAAACTCCGGTGCTATATGCCTAACTGCATTATTGTAATTGTAGTGTTCCGTGTTATAGAGCTTTTCCAGTATTTCACCTTCTTCATTTTTGAAAGGCACGGGCTGGGCAAAAGGCTTATAGTCAGAAATTTCCACAAAAAAGTAACCGGGTTCCCGTTTATCTTCAAACGGAGGCCTCTTGATTTGCCCATATCCATAGAACTCACCCTTACCCCTTTTTTCAGGCTCATAATAAACGATTTCAATCGGCAGTGATTGGAATTGCTTCAAATAATTCTTGTCTCCCGTTGCGGGAAAATGATAAAACTTTCCAATGAAATCGTTGTAAAGGCCGTCTTCTCGATACTGGGTAAGAATCAGACAGTTCCTATTTGGCATATTTTTCTATTTGCAAGTCAATAATGATATAAAAAAAATAGATTAGTTAAAAGTATGACCATGTGTTAATCGAATATCTGCAAATAGTAATCCTTCAGACTAGTGCAAACCATGTTCTACCATATGATTGAGCAGATTCTCACTTTGAATCCTACTAAACTCAGGCGGCAGAGCATTTCCAATCATCAGCGCAATATTAGTTTTAGGAGCGTCTAGTGGAAATTTGTATTCCGGCGGAAAAGACTGTAGCAAGGCAGCTTCTCTTGCCGAGATGCACCGATCCTGCTCTGGATGGAGGAACCTGCCTTTAGAAGGGTTCAAACAACCTCCAGTGATGGTGGTAGAATAGTCGTTCCACCGAAGTCTTCCGTAGACATCATTAAACCCTACGTTAGGTTTTTGGTGGCACTTCAACTGTCTTTCCGGTCCAAGGTCCTTTCTGCTTCCACCGTTTTTCGGAATATCCCTTATCAAGCTTTGGATTTGCGGATTATGCCTAGGGAAAACAGAATGCAGCGGATCTGTAGAGTTCTCTGGCAAAGGAAGATCGCCGATGACTTCTTTTACAGTAACTATTTTATTGATAGGCTTCGCCACTTTAATCTCACCCAACCTAGAGCCAACCAACACCAGCCTCTTTCTGCTTTGGGGGACTCCGTAATCCTTCACATTGACCACCTTGTAATCTACTTTGTAACCAGCCGTTTTAAAAGTTTCAAGTGCTGCAATAAAAAGATCATACTTCTCCAAGGCAGGTACGTTCTCCATCATAAACGTATAGGGTCTAAGCTCCATTACAAACCGGACATATTCGTTAATCAGGTCATTTCTTTCGTCAAAGACCTCCTGCTTCCGGTTCAACCTTCTCATTGAGCTAAACCCTTGGCAAGGAGGACACCCTGCAAGTAAATGGATCGTCTCGCCATTAAGCGTATCTTTAATCTCCTGAAGATCTACTTTTCTGATGTCTTTTGTAATTACCTCAGTTCCCTCATGATTTAACTTATAGGCTTTTGAGGCCAAAGAATCTATTTCAAAGGCCATCTTGGTATCAAAACCGGCTTTGTGCATCCCTTCTGTCAAACCACCTACGCCGGCAAAAAGATCGATAGCTAAAAGTTTCATTGATTGTGTTTTTGCAGTTTTAATGGGTTACCCACCATGTCAAGCAAAAATCAAACTTTTTGTGCAGTTAAACGAGGGAAAAGTAAGGAATTTTCAAGGGGATTCAATACCACTTAAAGTATTTCAGGGAGGGCGTTGTTCTTTTTTTACCTTTTGTCTGATTACAATTTCCACACAACAACTGTAAATTTGACACATCATTAAGCCCACCTTCCGCTAAAGGCACCATATGATCATAGTGGCGTTTGCTATTTGGACTAAGTATTCCCGAAATTTCCTTCAGACAAAAAGTACACTGTCCTTTGTCTCTATGAAATACAGCGTTTTTTGCCCATTGTGGTATGTGAGCTCTTTTAAGCGTCCCCTTTAATGTAAAGAGGGATTTGACATCAAAATCAGAATCCTCATAATCATTCAAGTACAGATCCAGACTTCCTGCCACTAGCTCATTGAAATCACTCATTAACCCTCTATTGTTAAAAATAACATAGAAAACTTCATCAGCTATTCGATTGACAACTTCCTCAAAATAGCCGGTGATTTGCACCTCTTCGTAATACTCCTCTAAATCGGAGAATTCTGGATTTGTTTTCCCATCTAGAAACTCGTCAAAAGACCAATTCAAATCAAACACAGAAAAGGCACTGTCAATGTATGGGCGAAACTTAAAATACGAATTCACCTCACAGCGTATCCAATCTTCCTCATCGTATCTTGTCATGTCTTCATAGAGGAAATCATGGATCACTGATCTGCAAAAATGGTGGAGAGCAGATTCTTTCTGATAAGGCAAAAAAATACTACTCCCTATATATTCCCTGAAATTGGATAAAAAACCAATTGTATCAGGATCACCTGTCAATATATTTGAAATGATATTTGAATAATAATAGGTGCTATAGAAATTGTTTTCGAAAATCTCAGAATTATTCATCTGCTAGAATTTTTGAAGCTTTCTAAAAATTCAATAGTATTTTTTAATTTCTCCTCTGTTCTTGAGTCTAAAGGGCCTTTGTTGTAGCTTTCTCTTATCTCTGTTGCTCCCAACGATCTAGTATGTTACTGACTGTAGCAAGACTGAAATGAACAGTCTCATCCTCTAACAATTGTGGCAATAGTGACACACATGGCAAAACATTTGCGTACTTAGTGTTCAAATCATCAAATGCTTTTCTAAAAGGCAATAAAAACTGCACTTCACTCCACAGAATAGGTAATATGGTGAAGTTAGGTTTTGAGCCATCTAGCATTTCGATTCTATGATGATGATTGATCATATTCACCGTTTTAGCTTCGATCTTTTGATTAAAGCGCGACTCCAGAAATTCTTTGAATATCTCAACATTCTCAATTTTAGAAGGATCAATTCCGTGCAAACTAACAAATTCTATCAATACTACATCTCCATTTGAATTATCTAGGAATTCAAAGTCTGCGCTTTTTGAATTTGCTAACTTTTTTTCGATAGAAAGTAAGTTAAAACGTGTCTTTTCTTTTTGGAGGATAAAATTAAGACCTACAATCTCACCTAAATAATTCATAAAGCTTGGATTGTTTTTGAGTTCAGGATTATCGTCAAAAGAAAAAACTATCTGTTTTGCAGTATTTTTAACTGAACTTAAAAACTTAGGATCTAAAGAAGCTAAAAGCTGCGATATCTCATCATGAATAAAGCTAATAAAAGACTTCGAATGCTGATCTCCTTTAGAGGCTGACATTGCCCAATCAAAAAGACAATGCGGCTGATTGATTTGCATATCGTTTTTAATGATCTGTTTTATCCTTAAATCATATCTGATGAGAGCTTTATCCATTTCCCTATCACCTATTCCAATCAACTTCGTTAGTGGTGAAAGTTGACTCATTATCAGCGATTTAATTTGATCAAAAGTTGATTGTGACATCCATTCTTTATTTATTACAAATCCTGTAGATTCTACTTTTAAATGATGCTTAGCAACAAGATTGAAAAGCTGTTGCACGCTTCCGTCGGAACTTCTCTTAAATTCTTGATAAATAAACTGTTATAGATTTTATAACGCAACTTTTTTTCCTGATCTTCCCTCGATAAAATTCAAAATAACAAAAACCACCAACCCTACAGCTAGCATCATCAAAAGGGCATTTCTGAAATTTAATTGCCAGAATAAAGATGAAATTATAGGACTGTAGACTACGGGAACTGTCCAAATACATCCTGATAAACAAGCAATTAGAGGAGAATCAATTTTCGCATCTGCATTTCCTGCACCCTCCCAAAAAAAATGAGGGATCGTATTTACGATCCAAAATGGGCTTGTTATGCCAAAACTTAAAAGGCACAGTTTAAATGAATCCACACTGAGGAACAATTCTCTCGAATACACGAAAAGGAAAAGCGCCCCTGCTGACACCGTCACGAAAAACGCCATTACCAGCGTCATAATAGACAAAGGAGACAGTTTACTAAAATCGAAAGCCATTTTTAACGGTAAAATTCAATTGATATGCTTGGTAATTAAGACACAATTAGCGCAAACTTACTCTTCACAAACCCAATAAAATCTTCCAAACACATCAATTCCCTTTGCTGATCCAAAGAATACGTTGGAACGATCGATTTTGGAATCACCAGCTGCACCGCTTGTACCCGCATCTCATCCGTTTGGTTTTTGCTGATAGCGGGCTCCAAGGTGATCAGATGCTTGGGGCTGATCCGGTCAGCCTCCGGTATTACCTGCCTCCAGCGATCCTTGGCAGTGGTCTTAAGTCCTAACATCGTCAGCTTTGAACTTGGGAAATCGAGATCAAAATACTGGGACACTCCCGGAAACAGAAAATCGGGCTTGTTGTTTCGCTCTGTCTTTGCACCTCGGGAATAGCTGATAGCATTCTGATCAAAAATCTCTGCCAAGTGATTTTCAAAAGCGTAGCCTGCTCTTGACTTTCGTTTGTTTTGGACGCTTAGGGAAAAGCTGATAAAATCATCCACGTCCATTCCGTCGGCCCCAAATCCCTTTCGCAACTTCTCCTGCACCTGATACTTCTCAAAAGTCCGGAAGAGCTTCTCTTCCCACTCCATCCAAGCCAACAAGGTCTCGTCAGGCGCTTCCACAGGAGAAGCCATCGTCTTCAAAGACTTACGGGCGTATTCGCTGAAAATAAGAGTAGCGGGGAGACTGGCCCCAAATCGGTGAAGCATTTCGGCTAGGTAGTCGGGTTCCTCCTCTTCTATCTCCAGTCCCAAGGAAGAAACGATCAGCTTCCCGGCGTAACCCAAATCGGATTTTTCCTCACCATATTCCTTGACCACAAATTTTCTTTCGGACTCTTCCAATCCAAACAACCACAACAGCTGGCTTTCGTGCGTCGAACCTTTAGGACAGATGATGACCAACAATTTCGATGCGGTTGTTTTGGCGATAATCATCATATCACCTTCCTGTGCCAACTGCATGGGTCCATTGGTATTGTAATAAATCCGATATTCGGATCTAGTGGGGTGCCGTTCTCGGGCATCATACCACGTCAGGAATCCGGAGGCAGAAACCTCCTGACTTTCGTCGTCAGGCAAGTATAAAAAGTCGGTTTCAAACGTCTGCCTTGCCGATCCGAAGATGTCTCTGAAACCAATCACCCCATTGAACTCGTGCTGATTGGATGTCTCAGGCTCAGCCTCGACGGCACTCAAGCGTTTCGCCCCGGCAGCGACAAAAAACTTAGAAAGGGGATTGGACATGGATCAGTTGTTTCTCTTTGATAACCTCCAATATCGACTTTCCCACATCCTGCATCAACGGCATTACAACAGAATTCCCGAACTGTTTGTAGGCTTGAGTATCCGAAACCGGAATTTTAAAATCCTCTGGATAACCTTGGAGCCTTGCACACTCTCTTGGAGTCAATCTTCTTGGGTTTTTGCCTTCTTGAGGAATCAAGATCTCCGAGCCGTCCTTATAATATCTTGCACTTAGGGTTCTGGAAACCCCATCGAAATTCACCAGACCAAATCCAAACCCATTGCCGGCAGCTTTGTGTTTTTTCGCATATTTCTGGAGATAATCCCACAGGTTATCGGTAAGCGTGTACTTGTCCTCGACCTGCTTATCCAAGATATCTTCCATTACCATCGGTGGATTGGCGGACATTTCCGGAAAAGAGAAATCCTCATTGCCATGGAATACATTTTTGTCGAAGCCTACAATTACAATCCGTTCACGGTGTTGGGGCGCATAGTACTTTCCGTCAAGTACCCGGTAGTGAATGTTATATCCCAGCTCCCTGAGCGTCTCGGAGATAATTTTAAATGTTTTGCCCTTGTCATGGGAAACGAGATTCTTGACATTTTCCAGCAGAAAAGCTTTTGGCCTTTTATGCTTAAGGATTCGGGCTATGTCAAAAAAGAGTGTACCCTGAGTTTCATCCAAGAAGCCGTGGCTTCTGCCCAATGCATTCTTTTTCGACACCCCTGCAATCGAAAACGGCTGGCATGGAAACCCACCGACCAAGATGTCATGGTCGGGAATTTCCGTCTCATCTATCTTGGTAATATCTCCGAATGGGACTTCACCAAAATTGGCTTCATAGGTTTTTTGGGCATAGTGGTTCCATTCACTGGTGAAAACACATTTGCCTCCCAGATTTTGAAAGGCCATTCTGAACCCCCCTATACCGGCGAAGAGATCGATAAATTTGAATGTCGGATTTTCTGGAGGGGGAAAAGGAACGTCCCATTTGATGGGCAGGTACCCTTGGTACCAAGGCTCTTCCACCAAGTCAACGATAGTCTCCGCATACCGGTCGGCTCCGGTTCTGTAATAATCTGCCACTCCGTTTTCAGCACTGTGCAAAAAATGGGTCAAATAGGCCAATTCGGACTGTTCCGGTTTTTTTACATCAATTTTTAGTTTTTTTCTAAGCTCAGAATATTTTACCGACATTGTTTATTTGGGTGTACTTACCCTCAAATATATTCCTTTGGAAAAATCTTACTTTACAAAAAGGAGTGCAATTGTAAAAAAGTGTCAATAAATGTCAAGTTACATGTCAACGACAATGAGGCGGCAGCCGTCAAAAGGTTATTGGTTGTGCAGGCCGAAAAATGACAATACCTGACTTAGGCAGGTTCCAGGCTCCCCCCTCTGGGAGTAGTCAAATTATCGTTTGGACTGAGTGAAGTTTGTCAACCCTACTTCCTGGCCCAAGGCTAAAATCTTTCACAGAAAGATTTCTTAACGCCTTGTCCTACTCGAATATCCAAACCAATTTTGAATTGGCCTGTCTTCCTAACCCGCATGCTGCCAGCAATAGATACTTCCTGTCGATACTTTTCGGGTGCACCGGGGACCTTGGTCTACCTCATCCCTTCACAATCCCACCCTGCAAGCTGGCCCAAGCCTAAAATCTTCTACCAGAAGATTTTTTACGGCTTGTCCTCTCTCCTTAAGGAGAAGGCGATCAAGCAGTGGTAGTCTCAGAAGTTCTGGTCGCCTGTCTGATCATAGCAGCTAGAGTTGAGCGGTGGTATTTGGCACCGGTCTTGGTCACGAATACTTTGGACTCTGTCTGGGCAAATACAGAACTAGTACCTAAGAGGAATAGAAAGAGAAAAAGATCCCGAAATGCTGAAATCATTTAGATTGGTTAAAGGATAGCAATGTGGTGGCAGTCAGTTGGTATCCCAAGAAAAGAATCAGTTAGTAGAAATCCAACCCTGCAGGCTGGCTCCTCACTAAAATGATCCAAAGGGATCATTTCTTAACGCTCTGCCCTCCTGTACTGGGTATTTTTGGGGTAAAAGAGAAAAATGTGAGGGGGAAGGGAGTTTTTTTTGGTGTGGCGGAAACTTTATTCTGAGATGGAATCTCGGGAATCGGCCGAGCTCAGAATCCTCATTGATCAAGCACGATTGAGAAATTGAACCGATGATTGGATTCCTGAACCTGGATATTCCTTTTGATATTTCCCTAGTTGAATCTCCCGTTACCTTTTATTAACTTAATACATCATTTCTAAACGACAGGATTAGATTTTTGGAAACCAGAAAGGTATCGGCATGATTTGGTTTGATGATTTATTTGACAAAGAAAAGACACCTACTTTTTCGCCTTTGGGAACATCCCCAGGCATGGAAAATGAGTATTGGTTTTTCAAAACTATTGAGGGCGCCCGGCCTGCTTACCTCAAATCTTATTTATCCTATTACAGGGAAAAGGGTATCACGTTTAAACCTCAGTATTTGAAGGCTATCGAGCGCCAAATAAGAAAGGGGGATTTTGAAAACCCCCACAAATTTCCGGATTACTTTGACGGTGAGTTTGATTTCATCAGTATGGCTTTTCAATTTGTCAATTCACCCCAGGAAATCGTCTGCAATGTGGGATTGGCTTTTGTGAAAAATGGAGAGCTTGTCCATTGGACTAACTACTACATTCTTCCCCCCGATGAGGAAGATGCGTTGCTTTTGCCAAAAGGCCGTGAGGTGAGACTTCATGAAATAGTAACTGTTCAAAACTTTAGGAGACTTTGGGATTCTACGCTATCAGAAATCTGCAATAACAATCTACTGGTAATCTATGATTCGGTAGTAGAACTGGGTATTCTTAAGACCTTATTTCTAAATTACGGGATAGAAAGTTTCAGCATTTGGTATACTGATGTCCTAGGCCTGCTTGAATTATCCGGGAATTATGAAAAATATGCACAGTTAGGCCGGGAAAGCGGGTTTAAAGTGAATCTTGGAGACAACGTGTGTGAAGATGCGGTGACCTGTGCGAATGTTTTCCATGAGCTTTCCAAAGGATATCCAAACTATCGAAATCATGTCCGCCACTTGAATCCGGGTAATTATCAATAGGAATTCCATTCGATACTAATCCTGTCTGGAATAGAGATGGGGACATTTTTCACACCGATTGGAAACGAGCTTACCCCCTCTAGGAGTAGTCAAATTATCGTTTGGACTAGGTGGGATTTGCCAGCCCTACATCCCGGCCCAAGTCTAATTCCGATCAATATCGGAATCACAGGAAGATTTCTTGACACTTTGTCCTACCCTAATATCCTTACCGATTTTTAATTGGCTTCTATGCCTCCCCCGCCCTTTGATCAGACAGTTTAACAGGATCAGATGAAACCGACCATCCTAAGTCTTCCCCCCCTACTGGTTGTTTGCTGGCTATCCTGTCTTTTTCAGCAAAACAAGCTCCTTTCTTGTCTCGCTACTATGCGTGTTGATTTTCCAAACTAAAGCAATAAAATAGCCCAGTATAGGCGAGATTCCATAACCCATAAACATAACCGGGAAATGCCCAAAGAATGGCGCGAGTAAACTGATCAAAAAATAAATACCCAAAGAAATAGACAACTGATCGTTCTTGGGATAGGGATATACAAATGGGACGACCAACAAAAGCAATGAAATAATTGACACAAAATACAAAGTCATGGAAATCTCTCTCGCCATAGCAGTGATAGTCTCTACATACCTTACTGGCTCTAGACCGTCCAAATTATGCCAAGAGTAGCCTATCACAAACAAGGCGAAAAACAAAAACGATAGGCCAATCTGTCTTCCCCTAGGTTTCTTAACGAGTAGAACATAGACTGAAACGGCAAATGCGGACACCAACGACGCATCTGGCTGCAATAAAAAAACAATCGTTACCAGGACGCTAAATGTAAGGGCAAAAGTACGGGTGGCAATCCTGGAAATCTGTATCAATATCAGAGGCGTAACCATCAGTCCAACATTAAGTTGCAGGGAATTGATATTTATCCAACGATGCACGTCCATCACTCCGCTACTAAAAAAAGTCCCTACCAGCAAAAGCGATAAAACAGCTAAAACAAGAATAGGATTGATGTCCGGCTGTGGAACTGGCTTCTTTAAAAGCAGCAGTGAAATGAAAGTTCCAAGGCACACAACAGCCAGATTCAATAGCCAAACCGCAGCAGGAACATCAAAATACATCATCGTATAAACCCCCACCCCTGTGGCCGGCAAGGGGACAAAAGGAATAAAGGGCATTATACGGTCTGCGGTCTTCTTTGAATTCATGTTTCAGGTCTAGTACTGTTTTCTTTAAGTCAAATCAAGAGGAATGGGCATAATCGACCACATTCTGGGAGTAGTCAAATTATTGCGGTGACTGGGTGGAATTTGTCAGCCCTACATCCTGGCAAAGGCTAAAAAGCCTCCCTGCATCCTGGCCCTTCGCTAGATTAGCCCGCCGGGGCGGGTTAATCCTTGACGCTCAGTCCTCACCGCACGAGGCCGGACGCTGGCCCGCTTCCTCCTGCGGCGGAAAGGTCCACGTCGGCCCCCCCCGCCTCTCCGATTGATGTTTTGTAATAGCAGGGCAAGCTTCAGATGCAAAGCCACACATCTGTTGTCCTATTGGGATTTACACCCTCAGTTACTCCCTCATTTGTCCCCAATTAGGCCGTTCAAGGAGAGAAATACTTGTCCATCCTCGGCAGTTGCGACAAATTCAAATCCGCATCCCTTGTCGGGACATCGGTGAATCTGAGTCTTTGCCAGCGTATGGCTTAGATCTGAAAGTATTTCAGTTCGAAGTCCGCAAACCGGGCAGGTTTGTGGCTGGTCAGAAGCGAGGAGCTGGTGATCGTATAGTGAGGTTTGCATAAGTAGCAAAATTAAGGAACGAGGGTGAATTGATGGGTTTACTCCGCTCTGAATGCCTTGACCGTCTATTTCTCTGTGTTCTTTTTTCTTGATAAAAAAGAACGAAAAAATCAAGACGCAGCAAAGCTCCTACCGCACTTGACCACCGCGCACCCCGCTGCTGCGTCGACCCAACGCACCCCTCCGAACTTTGATTTATCACCGCCGGTGGCGGAGAGGAGATGGGCTAAAGCAACATTTCTATTTAAGGAAGCAGCACCCCGCCAAATGGGTTATGGATTGTATTGATTGATGTGAGGCAACACTTTGCTAAGGCAGGGGCCAGTTGGCAGAAAGCAGTCCTATCCTAAAACAAAAAAAGAGCACAAGGCTCCTTTTGATTACAATTTATATCCGTTGAGTCCAGTCAAACGGGCAACGATTTTATATTTGCCAATATTTCTTTGGCACTGTCCACTTTTTGCTTGAAAAGCTCCTTGCCTTTCAGGGATGCTCCGATGTTTTGCAGCTCTTTTTTAGCTTTAACGCTGCTTTTAACAACAATGACGTTGCTATCAGTTTTTTTTCCCATGTTTCCTGTCCGTTTAAAAGCGACTTAAAACTCATCACTTTTTCCTATAAATCAAAACCCCTTTGATAAGAGTTCCCTGGTATATACTGTTCAAAATCAAGTTCTCTTGACTCCGAAAGGCCGAAGAAAATGTAATTCTTCACCAAGCTGCCGAAATTTTTATCCAAGAAATTACAGTAAATTCTAATTCTTTGATGCTGCTTTCTACAATTATCAGTACATCTTTTTATACAGGTAAGTCGGCATTTTTCCGGAAAGTCATCCCGGCTGTCACTACCTTGCACGATAAGCGCATCGCTTGGGTTTTGATCGAAGAAAAGCGGTATCGTGGATAAGACTGTATTGAGGATAATTCTCCCATCTCCCTTATTAGACACCTCGTCGTCAATCACCTGTCCTGTTTCGGCATTATAATCTCCGAAACCCAAGTTATAGACTTTTCTATCATCCCTTGTTTCGATAAGCGAATGCTCCACGATTTTGAAATTTCCACTTGGGGTCGCAAAACCATACAGGAATTGTTTCGGGTCCGAGGAGAGCTTGGTGAGTTCATAAGACGTACTTCCCGTCATACTGGCTGAATCTATCAGGATTCCGATTCCTTTCGAATCAGGGGGAAAGGAAAATCCGTATATTTGAAGTGTTAGATCTGATCAAGCCTCTTTCAGAAACGAAACGTAATCAGGTAAAAGAACTGGCCTGTATTCCTATGCGGGCCTTTTTTGTTTCCATCTGCGAGAAACTCGCATCGATTGGTAAAAACTGTTCTACTTGACCTCCGCTTTGGAACGAATGAGCTATTGATGAAAACTAATAAATTTTATTCGAAAACCACTCTGAACTTATACTTCTTTTGACGGCGAAGCTGATTTGGATAGTTTTTGGAAGAGGTATGTCAGATCAAGAACCTCCGCTTCCATTACTGCTACCGGGATGCGCATAATTACAAGGAATTTGGGAGTATGGTGGTCGCGAATCTCAGTGAAACGTCCTCCATGGCATTCGGTTTAGTGGTTTGTGGAGACACAAACCACCGGGAGGAAAGGCCTTGCACTACTCCGTGGACGCTCTCAATGAAATCTGCTACCAATCGATGATTTTTCTGGGGACCGCTTCGCAAATCACTTTTCAGCTGCCAGACGATCTAATAATTCGATGATTCCCGAGGATCCAGCGAGGCTTTCGGTAATCGTGCCGTTTTGATCAATCAGATGCAAAATCGGATATCCTGCAATCCCATAACTGGTTTCGATATCCCGACGATCCACAATTACTGGATTAGATAAGGGAAATTTCTCCAAGTATTTGACCGCTCTTTCTCTTGTATCAGAACCTAAAAATGTAAGCAGTGCTACCCCATTTTTCAACTTGAACTGCTCTTGGCTGATATGTTCTATTACCATCTGAGAATATCCACAGGAAATTGATCCGAATAAAAGTAGGGTTTGTTCACTCAGCTCTTTTCCGAATACAATCTCTTCCCCATTGGTGCCCCTCCCCTCAAAATGCGGTGCTGAAGTACCCTTTTCAAGGGCTTTCAATTTATCCACCCGCTCAAAATACTTCATAGAATACAGCTCCGGAGATGATGCCCGTGGGGATAAGGTATGCTGATCAAATTGGTATTCATCATATCGATAGGTGACGGTTTGAGTGAGTGCACCATCCACATAATTTCTTCGTTCAAACCGGGCGATTAAGTCATCAGGAGAAAGAAAGATATGGTGTTCGACCACAATTTGTTTTTCTTCATATACCCACTCTCTTTCTATCCGCATGAAATGGCCGTATTGCCTGTTACTTAGAGCCGTGTCGTTTAGATATTTCCATTCATGTTGAAGCAAAGAAATCGGACCATATTTATTCAAAAGGGAAGACTCCATGTAAGATTTTTGATTTTCAGATTTTTCATAGCGGTAGTATGCTTTTTCCTTATGCCTGACTTCGCTAAAAATCCCATCTTGATAAACCTCATCTACGTCCATTCTTGAAACAAGAAATTGGTAGTCCAGCAATCCAGGATTGAAAATTACGACGAACATCTTTGACGAATCCACGATATCCGCATCGGGAATTGGATAATAGGCAGTCTGATGATAGCTCACGGAATTGGCACTTTTGTATTGTTCTCTGGCTTTTTCCAGCCTATGGTCGGATTCTAGGAAGCTATATAACAAGAGCCCAATGGCCAAAATGAATGGATGCATGATGTTTTTAAACTCTAGGTCAAGGCTTCAATATATTTAAAAAATGAGATTTTTTTTGTCGAAAACTGATGATAGGCATGCCATCCAAAACTGAATCATGCCTAGCATGAGTTTGAATACGTTGAGTTGACGGCTGACTTGGTTATAGAAATTCGGGGTCTCGTGGAGTTTTTGAAGAGGGGTCTGTAAAGGCAGAAAGCTAATGCTTCGACGGGCTCAGCACAGGCGCTTCGACCTGCTCAGCACGGGAGTGAGAAGGCTGAAAAGGAGGAAATCGTTAATGCCAACCATAGGTGCTGTCCAGCCTACTGAGATCTAGGTACAGGCTTGATTAATGCTTTTTAGAACCTAAAAGGCTGTTTTCCTATTTGTCACTTTTTGTGGGGCAAAAAGTAACCAAAAACCCTTGGCCCCAGTCTTTACTTCCAATCGGTGGTGTTTTCTGATCCATCCTTTATTCCGTATCGATTGGATTTTTGGTCCTGCTCCAAACCTAAAAACAGGTGGATCTCCCCTCCCTACAACCTGGCCCAAACCTAAAACAGCCCACAGGGCTGTTTATTAACGGTTTGTCCGCACTCAGGAGCTAACCTGTTTTTTTACGGTTTTCCGCAGAACCAAAAACCGTAAATCCTGAAGGGCCGTCCCTCCCTTTGGAGTTTTGTGGTAGGCAGGCGTTTGTTTAACAATCCTGCCTAGGAAGTCGGGAAGACGAAAATGAAGAGCTTAAAGTGAGCGGAGCTGTTGTCGAGTTGTCCAACCTGTGAGATCTCTCCTATCGTCGAGATGGCCGGCAAAGAAGACTGAAGGCCAGATTTATAGTTGTCTAGGGTAGAGCGCGGAATCACAATAGGCATTGGGGTGGGTTGTGAATGCGGAGGCAGGTCGGACTAGGGTTTGAAATTTTAACTCCACACAAAACTATTTGACACCCTGTTTTAAAATCAAGTCTTTTTTTTCAGCTAGCTTTACCTGCAAATATTTCCTATGAGGGTTTTTGGGATCCTATTCTTATTCCTCAATCTGGCAATTGCGGTGAGCATTTGGTCCGGGAATATTCCCGTGGCCTCCAACCCTGACTCGCCTGCACCGGGTGAAATATTCTATCCCACCAATTTCCTTCAGCAAAGTATAAGCCTGGAAGTAGGCGATGGACTTCCATTTGGGTATGTACCCCAACGGCCGGTAGCCCGGACAGTCCAGTATTTTTTTGAGCCTCAATCCATCCCCAATCCCTATTCTGGATTGTCGGCATGCTGTATTCTGAAAGGAAACAACAAGCAAGGCTTGCCGATGGCGATCTCTATAAGCCTACCTGATTTTTTGACAGTGTGTCCCCACCACTGTTTCACTTAGTCACCGGAAAGCCCAGCCGCTCTTCTGGGTGAATCGCCCAAATCAATTGGAATAAAACCAGTTGCTTGAGTTTGCACGCTTACTCCCGGATAAAAAGAATGGGCTACGGCAGCTGCTAACCAACGGATATGGCAGTCGGCCCATCTTGCCAAGGAGGTCTAGGATAAGAATGTCTGTCCAACCAAACGCCAACTAGACAGGATGGCCTGAGCAATACCGGCCGGTCGCAAGCGGCCCTACCGAGTACAATGCTTCAGTTGGAAAAACTACGGACTTTCCCGATTGTGACTCATCCGGGGTGTTTCCTAAAAAAGGGGAAAATCACCTATCCATCTCCTGGTCTTGACGCGGCAACTCTCACTCCACTCCCGGATTCGTTCCTGGGCAGTCACTAAAAATCAAACCTGAAAACACGGATACGTCCCGTGTATTGCAATCTGCCAAAATCCCAAAATACCGCCGATCTCTGGTCCTGAAATCCATCTGTATTGCATTCTCCTTATGTCTCTTAAAAAATCAAACACGATCCTATATCTATTGGTGGCATTGGCCACCCAAGCGGCGCTGACCGGTGTATTGCACCTGCTATGGCCGGAGCTCCTCTCCGACGCACTCCTAATGGCCAGCAGGTGGCTGGGCTTGGTGGCCGTGGTGGGGTACTGTCTGAAAAAGGCATCCCTCACTACTTGGATATTCGGGAGCATGCTTATCGGAATCGCCATAGGGGTCGACTTTCCCGAACTGGCAATGAACCTGAAAGTGGTCAGCCAAGTATTTCTCAAACTGATCAAAACCGTGATTGCCCCCTTACTCTTTGGCACCCTGGTGGTGGGGATTGCGGGCCATTCCAACCTCAAGCAGGTTGGCAGGATGGGTTGGAAGTCCCTGCTGTATTTTGAGCTGGTGACCACACTGACTTTGATCATCGGACTTGTGGCCATCAACATCTCCCAAGCCGGAGTCGGGATCGAACTGCCTGAAGGTGAGGTACCCCTTCAGGGGACTGCGCGGGGTTGGCAAGAAGTCATCCTCCATATTTTCCCGGAAAACATTGCCAAGTCCATCTACGAAGGGGAGATCTTGCAGATTGTTCTTTTCAGTATCCTTTTTGGAATCGGGCTGGCACTGGTGAAGGACGGAAAGAAGAAGCAGCTGATGCTTTCGTTTACCGAGAGCCTGTCAGAGGTCATGTTTAACTTTACCCGGTTGATCATGTACTTTGCCCCCTTTGGTGTCGGGGCAGCCATTGCCTACACGGTGGGTGAGATGGGGCTTGGGATATTGGTCAACCTGTTTCATCTGTTGGCAACGCTGTATGTGGCTTTGTTGGGCTTTTTGGTGCTGGTGCTGCTCCCCATTGCCTACCTGCTCAAGATCCCTGTAATCAAATTTCTGAAGGCCATCTCTGAGCCTGTGTCCATTGCATTCGCGACGACCAGTTCGGAGGCAGCGCTTCCCAAGGCTATGGAAGCCATGGAAAAGTTTGGAGTTCCCCGGAAGATCGTGGCATTTGTGATGCCTACCGGCTATAGTTTCAATCTGGACGGCACCACGCTCTACCTGGCCTTGGCGTCGATCTTTGTAGCCCAGGCCGCTGGAATCCAAATGAGTCTGGAAACTCAAATCCTGATGGTATTGACACTGATGCTGACCAGCAAAGGTGTGGCTGGCATTCCCAGAGCTTCCCTGATTATCCTAATGGGTACTGCAGCGAGCTTTAACCTGCCCATGGCTCCAATATTTTTGATCCTGGCGATCGATGAACTGATGGATATGGCAAGAACCTCGGTCAATGTCATCGGCAACTGCCTGGCAACAGTGGTTATTGCAAAATGGGAAGGTGAATTTGGTCTGGAGACCGGCGAGGCCGCAGCCCAGCCTACCCCTCAACCTGAATTAATCAGAGAACTATGAAGGCTGTCCCGACCCTCTAGTCGGATTCCGCAGCGGGTTGAGAGATCCTAATCACAAAACTATGATTGAATTTATCCAGTCCATCTTAGAGTTGTTGAGTCCAGAGCTGATTATCCGTCGGGGTGGACTTATCCTTCTATTGGCGGTAATATTTACCGAAAATGGGGTGTTCTTTGGATTCTTTCTGCCTGGGGATTCGCTGTTGTTTTTGGCAGGAATGCTTTGTGGATTGCCGATCTTGGATGTAAGCATTCACCTGCTGGTACTCGCTCTTGCGATAGCGGCATTCGTAGGATACGCTGTATCGTACTATGTGGGATTTAAGCTGGGCAAATGGCTGCTTTCCCGGCAGGATTCCTTTTTTTTCAAAGCTAGCTATCTCAATATGGCCTCGTCCTATTTTGAAAAGCGGCAACATGGAGCGATTGTCATCGGTCGGTTTATCCCAGTCATCCGGACTTTCTTGCCGCTTTGTCTGGGTTTGATCAGGTCCGATTTTCGGGTTTTTATGGTGTACAACTTCATTGGTGCCTTGGTTTGGACATCCAGCCTGGTCTTGGCGGGGTATTTCCTAAAGATCATCTTTCCTGACCTGATCCACTATCTGGAATGGATCGTCGTTTCGCTGATCGTGGTCACCTCCATCCCGTTGATCAGACAGTTTCTCAAGATCAAGAGAGACCGTGTATCGTGAGTCATTTTCCCAACCAGACGCCACTGGATGTTCTATTTGATCGAGTCCGGCATCGATAGGTATCGTTGGAGAAGCAGGACAGCGGGAAGCAGTTCGACTCCCTACGGGGTCGGGATTTAGTTTCCTTGGGAATTGCCACGGGTTTCACCCGTGGTTATTGAGAAGTTTGACCCCTTCGGGGTCTGGTGAAGCAGGACAACTGGAAACAGCTCCGTAGGAGCGGAATCTTTGTAGCCCCGCCACGGCGGGCGGGCAGGAGTGCAGCGCAGCGGAACCCCTGGCATAAAAGAGAAATAATCCATTGCCTCCGGCGCAGGAAACATGGCAGCGGCAGCGAACTCAATGTCGGAGGACGGAGCTGTGACGCCAAATGGTTCAGTAGTCCGCTGGGACCCGCCTAGCGGCGAGGCAGGCACAGGCCGTGGGGGAGAAGTAAAAACCGTTGGGGCAGGCGCTCTGGAACCTCCATCGTTGATTTCTTTATGTTCTTTTTCTCCCGAAATAATCGGGACAGGCTTTGATGAAAAAGAACGATCAAGACGTGGCCCGCCCTGCAAGCTGGCCCTTCGCTAGATTAGCCCACTGGGCTAATCCTACACGCTCAGTCCTAACCGCACTCGGCCGAACGCCGGCCCGCTTCCTCCTGCGGCGGACAGGTCCACGTCGGCCCGCGCGCCTATCCGAAGTGGGATTTGTGTCCGCCAAAGGCCTGGGGCTTGGAGTCTGACCCCAAAGGGGTCCAACCATGAATAGCCGTGGGTGAGGCCTGAGGTACGAAGGCTGTAACCCACGGTAAAAAAGACAAAAATACCATTGACCTCCGACGCAGGAAGCATTGTGATAGCAGAAGAAAAAATACCGGAGGGCGGAGCGGTGACGCCAAATGGTTCAGTGGTCCGTGGGAACCCGCCTAGCGGCGAGGCAGGCACAGGCCGTGCGAGGAGGATTTGTGTCCGCCAAAGGCCGGGATCCGAAGTCAGGACCCAGAATAGGTGAATGCGTGCCGTAGGTACGGCCGATACCGTAGCGTGGGGTTTTAACACTAGGTAAAATGGATTAGAAGTTTCAACCTCAGCACAGGGATATGGATTGGAAAAGGCGGTTGATTTGGTAAACAATCCAGCATTCAAGCAACAGAGCTTTGGTGAAGCCTCAGGAACCTCGACGGTTGTTTTCTTTCATGTCCTTTTGGCTTGACCCAGGGCCGAGCGTTAAAAAAATACCCGGTGGGTATTTTTAGCGAGGAGCCGGGACGCAGGGGTGGAACCAAAAGGTCAAGACGTGGCAAAGCTCCTACCGCACTAGGCCAGACGCCGGAGTAACTTTGCCAACCCTACAGTCTGGCCCAAACCTAAAACAGCCCACCGGGCTGTTTCCTAACGGTTTGTCCCCCGAACGCGCCTATCCGAAGTGGGATTTGTGTCCGCCAAAGGCCTGGGGCTTGGAGTCTGACCCCAAAGGGGTCCAACCATGAATAGCCGTGGGTGAGGCCTGAGGTACGAAGGCTGTAACCCACGGTAAAAAAGACAAAAATACCATTGACCTCCGGCGCAGGAAACATGGCAGCGGCAGCGAACTCAATGCCGGAGGACGGAGCGGTGACGCCAAATGGTTCGATGGTCCGTGGGGACCAGCCTAGCGGCGAGGCAGGCACTGACCGGTGGAGAGGAATGTGGAATTGGGAAGCAGACGGAAAATGCCGCGGAGAATTTGAATGCAGGTAGAAGTAAAAACCGTTGGGGCAGGCGCTCTGGAACCTTCATCGTTGATTTCTTTAGGTTCTTTTTCTCCCGAAATAATCGGGACAGGCTTTGATGAAAAAGAACCCCTCCACGGCGGGCAGGTAAAAAATCAAGACAGGGCCCGCCCTGCAAACTGGCCTGCCGATACGCTGCGCGATCGGGACAGGCTCTCGCTAGATTAATCCACCGGGTTAATCTTTAACGCTCGGTCCTAACCGCACAAGGCCGAAAGCCGGCCCGCTTCCTCCGGCGGTGGGTAGGTTGTGAACGCTGAGACGACTCGCAGCGATACACAAAACAGGTAGTGGCGCGGTTGTATAAAGTTTAAAGTGGAGCGTTAAAAAATGGGAGGAATTCCGGCGGTGTCCGGCTGCGCTGGGATAGATAAAACTTGATTTGAATAAAAAAAAAGGCCCTCCAATTGGAAGGCCATCGGGAATCTACTCCTTGTCCCACCAGACTCGGGTGGTGAAGTCGTCTGAGCCCTGACGGGATACCGCTTGGCTGACATTCTGGAGGTTGGTGCTGTATTCTTCTCGGGAATAGGTCATTCTTCTGGGGATTTGTCCGTTGGTGGCATTTCCTGGATAGTTTACTGGAGTCAGTTTTGGGAAGCCGGTCTGTCTCCATTTGGCGTAACCTTCCCAATTGACGAGAAAGGTTGCCGCCCAATATTGCTCACCTATTAGTTCCATACCTTTCTCAGCACTAAAGGGGTTTTCTTTCAGATAGGTTTCGATTTCCCCAAACGATGGGACTTCGACCCCGAAAATAGCCCATTGTCTCATAGCGGCGGTAACTCCTTTTTCGTAATGCTCTTTTGGACTGCCGCTATGCCATCCTTTTAGCGCGGCCTCTGCGAGCATCAGTTCCACCTCCGCGTAGGTCAGATGGAGTGAAGGTGAATCCCATTGTCGCAGTGCCGGGTTGATGTTGGAGTAGGCATTGATGTCGCTACCGCCCGGATAGCCTTGGATCGTGGTGTTGTCGTAACCATTGGGTAGCCCCTGATGAGGTCCCCCGTTTTGTACCCAGCTGATGATGTCCAGCCGAGGGTCTCCATGGTCTTTGAGCCAGTTGACGAAAGTGGCGGACAATCGGATCCTGTCCCGGGTATTGAAGCCTGCATTGAACGGGTTTCGGTGGCCTCCAACTTGATGGGTGACTCTTGCCAAGTCTTCATTGCTGGTCATCACTCCACCGTTGATGGCCTTTTTCGCCCAACTTTCGGCCTCGCTTGGATTTGCTTTGGAGATTCTCAGTGCCAGTCTAAGCATCAGGGAGTAGCCGAATTTTTTCCATTGTTCGAGGTTTCCAGCATATAGGATATCATTGTTGCCAGGACCACCGAGAGCGGAATCAAAGGAGTTGACCGCTGCATCCAGTTCTTTGAACATGTCCATATAGATTTCCTCTTGGGAATCATAGCTAGGAAACCATTGATTGCTGATGTATCCCATGCCTGCTTCAAAGTAAGGCACATCTCCATAGATGTCAGTCAGCCGATGGGCTGACATGACCTTCCAGATCCTACCAATGGCGTGAAAGTTTACCGCAGCCGGGTCGGAAGCAGTCCGATTGACATAGTCGGCGATGTTTCGGTATTCATTGATGTAGGCCTCTTCGAAAAATGCAGCTGCAAACAGCGGGTCGTTTAGGTACTTGTCACCCGGAAGGAATACTCCGGAAACGGGGCTTTCCAGGTCTGCCATTTGCTGGATGGATGAAAAACAATACCCCAGTGATGTTCTAAAGATCTCATGGGCTCCCCCGGTAAAGCTGAGCTGCATATTGGTGAGCTGAATGCCATAGGCCAGGTCGTTGATTGCGTTTGGATTGTTGTTCAGTTCTTTGAGATCCTCTACGCATCCTATGCTGAAAAACAACGCAAAAGCTGGGGCTGCCAGTTTACTGATGTATTTATTGCTTAGTTTCATTTTTTTGTGATTTCGGGTTCTAAAGCTTAAAAGGACAGGTTGAGGTTTACACCATAGCTTCGGGTTTGCGGAAGCTGGAAGAAGTCCATCCCTTGGGCATTTCCTTCGTTGTAAGTGGACTCGGGATCGATGTTTTCGACTTTGGAGTGGAGCAAAAGCAAGTTTCTTCCCACGAGCGACACCTTTCCGCTTCTGATTTTCAGTTTGTTGAGCAGGTGGCTTGGCAGCTGGTAGCCGATGGTCACTTCCCTGAGCTTCACGAAGTCGGCGTCGTAGATGAACTCCTCTGCGATTTTGTTTCTTATCTCGTTGTAGTAGGCTGATATGTTGCTTGCAGGGATGTCACCGATGCCATTTTCCCTTCCTACCAACGTGTTTTTGTGCATCCCTCTTCTGTAAAGCCAGGAATTGGTTCCGCTGAATATCACCGCTCCCATTTTGTAGTCAACCAAAAATCCGATGTCGAATTTTTTGATGGTGAAGCTGTTGGTAATACCTCCAGTCAAGGGGTGGACACCTGATCCAAATGCGACCAATCCTGACTCGTCGTCACGCAACGGCAGTCCCGAGGCATTGTGCGTGATATTTCCTGAGGCATCCCTGAGGTATTGGTAGCCTGTCACCTGGCCGTATGGGAGCCCTTCGATATTGTGGATATAGGCGGTTTGGGCTCTGTTTTGGTCCAACTGCAGCCATTCGTCGTGGACTTCCGGATTGATCAGGCTAAGCACTTCGCTTTTGTTGTAGCCCAAATTTAAGGAGGCATTCCAAGTGAAGTTCGGTTTGGCTATAGGTGTACCGTTGATCAGGAGCTCTATTCCTTTGTTGCTCACTTCGCCCACGTTGACTTGCGCCGAGAGATATCCCGATGTCCTTGAGATCGTGGCAGGTAGGATGTCGTCTTCGGTGATTCTTTGGTAGACCGTGAAATCTATTCCCATTCTGTTGTTGAAGAATTGGGCCTCAAAGCCCAGCTCTACTTCTGTGGCCAGTAGGGGTTTCAATTCGGAATTCGCCACGAAGTTTTGCGTTATGCCCCCTTGAGGAACCCCGTTGTGGGGCTGGCCCAGCGAATAGGTTTGGTTAAGGACATAAGGGGACGTGTCACCACCGACCTGAGCCCAGGCAGCGCGCAGCTTTAGGTAGTTTAGGAAGTCAGGCATGTCCACCAGCTCAGACAACACTGCGCTGGTGCTGACCGAAGGGTAGAAAATCCCCCTGCCATTGAGTGTGCTAAACCAATCTTGTCGTCCGGTCAGGGTCAAAAACAAGACCGCGTTGTAGGAGACTTCCGCCAATCCGTATACCGAGTTGATTCCCTTCGAATATTGATCTACCGAGCCGGTTCTCCGGATGGTGTTGGAGAAGCTGTTGAAGAAAGGGATTGCAAAGTCGTACCCGTTGGTGCTATTGCTGTAACGCTCCTGCACCATTTTGGACGCACCAACCATCAGGTTGTACGCCAAGCCATTTTTGAAGGAATAGTTGGAACCCAGCATGATATCACTGTTGATCTCATGGTGTTTGGTCTGGGATTGCTCGATATAACCCAGTGGTGCTTGGGCACTTCCATAGGGGTGCATATTTTCATAGCTCCTATTCCATTGGTCGATGCCGGTACGCGCGCTCAGAAACAGCCAATCGGTGAAATCATAGGTCAGACTGATGTTACCCAGCACCCGGGTGCGCTCGCTTGCGTTTCTTTTTTGATAGGCGCTGAAGTAGGGATTTTCGAAATAGACTGTCTGGGCGGGCATAAATTCAGCCCCGTTGTCGGGTCGTGCTCCCAGGCGATTTGGGTCGCCCTTCAGGTCCAAGACATTGATCGAAGGGGCCAAGCTCCATACCGTATAGTTGACATTGCTTACCAAATCTCCTTGTGCCGGTGGATTGAGGACGTTCTGATAGATATAGCTTCCACTCGCTTGAAAGGTGAGTTTTTCGTTCACTTTTCCTTGAGCATTCAGCGTGAAGTTGTTTCGATCCATCCCAGAATTAGGCACAATGCTCTTGTTGCTGAGGTCGGAGGCTGAAAATCGAAAGCCCATTTTCTCAGTGCCTCCCGTGAGGGCTATGGTGTTGGTAAATGTATGCCCCACCTCGTAAAATCTGGCAAAATTGTCGCCAGTGTAGGAGTAGGGTCTTTCCACCCCATCAAATTGGATAACGGGAGTTCCGTCGAGTTTTGCTCCCCAGGCGGTATCCCCTCCGGCCAATGCTTCGGCTAAAGTGGTCGGTTTCTTCCCGTTCAAACCGTGACCGTACTCAGTTTGGGTATCAAGCCGGTTGATTGCTTTGTCAACGACGAAGTTGGAATTGACCTCCAGTCGCAGCCCTTCCTTGCTTGAGCCGCTTTTGGTAGTAATCAAGATGACGCCATTGGAAGCCCGGGAGCCATATAGCGCGGCAGCAGTGTTGCCTTTGAGTACGGTCATGGTTTCGATGTCGTCTGGATTGATGTTACTGATTCCATCCCCTTGGTCCCGGCCTCCCCACATTCCTGCCGAGCCCAGGTTGCTGTTGTCCATGGGGATCCCGTCGATCACATAGAGCGGCTGGTTGTTTTGCGTAAGCGAGGTCGCTCCCCTGATCACCACGCGTGAAGAACCGGCTGGTCCGGATGATATGTTGCTTACGTTTACTCCGGCAACTTTCCCCGCCAGGCCGTTGGCGACGTTGATTTCCCTCGCTTGGGTAAATCCATCGCCTTTCAGTTCGGAAACGGAATAGCCTAGGGCCTCTTTTTCCCGCTCGATTCCCAGCGCGGTGACGACTACCTCGTTGAGGCTTTGCTCGTCTGATTTGAGGAGTATATTGATTTCGGTCTGGTTTTTTACCGCTATCTCAAGAGTCTGAAAGCCGATGAAGCTGAATACCAAAATATCGCTTTCCTTGGCGCTTACTTGGTAATTGCCGCCCAAGTCGGTCACGGTTCCTTGGCCCGTTCCCTTGACTAGCACGTTGACTCCTGGCAAGCCCTGTCCATCATCGGCCGTTACCTTTCCCCGTATCGGCGACTGAGCCATCGCGATAGGGGTTAATAACACTAGTAAAATTAATCCCAGCATATTCCTCCAGAAATGCTGATTGATCAAGCTGTGCGGGTGGTTCATTTTTTTGGATTTATTGGGTTAGAAGTGGAATTGTTTTTCTGGGCATTAAGAGATGTTCATTTTAATTGATAGCAATAAGGAAGAGTGTGACCGCCAAAATGACCAGTGCACAAATGATTTCAAGAGAAAGCCATTGGATATATTTCCTCTTGGACTTTTTGTTCATCATGGGGAAAAGAGACCTGAATTGTGAAGCCAATTTCAATCGGGAAGGGAGGCTTCCGGGGGAAATTTCTGGCCAAAATGGGGGCTGAAATGTGTCAGCCATGGCTAAAACAGCTGTTTTAGCCGCCTTTTTTTGATTTCCGGAAGGATAAAGCCAAACTCAGTTCTCTATCAATGAAAGCTTGGGGCTTCTGTTTTGGATAGCTTTCGTATATTCAAACGCTAACTTCCCTAAGACTTGAAAACCCAAAATATTCGGCGCTTCCAACGCCGGTTTGTAACTATCCCCCTGTATATTATTCTATTGGTTGTCTCGGTCGCTTTCAGGGCCTCTGGCCAAACAGCCGTAGAAAAAATCGCAATTGAGCAGGGTTTGCTAAACAACTATGTTACCTGTGTTTTTCAGGATTCGAAGGGCTTCATCTGGATAGGTACCAAAGAGGGAGTCGGCAAATTTGACGGAGTAGTTTTCAGGAATTTCACCCATAACCCCGAGGATCCTACTTCATTGATCGGTAGTGAGGTTTGGGACATAGCCGAGGACAGATCCGGGAATATCTGGGTTGGAACCAATGAGGGCTTGAACCTGCTCAACCGTGATCAGGACCAATTTCGCCACTTCCAATTGGGATCGGGAGACGATCCCAAAGGAAACTTGGTTTCCAGGATTTTAGTGGACAAATCCGGATCGTTGTGGGTGGGGAATGGTTCAGGAAACCTATTTCTGTTTGATCCGGAGTCACAGATTTTTTTGAAATTCCCCACAGCGGGAATGGCTGAAGTAAGGGATATTGCAGAGACCTCGGACGGAAGGCTTTTGGTCGCGTATGGAGCTTGGGTCTTGAGAAACAAACAGGGAGGAATCAAGAGTTTTGACAAAAAGTCACGGGAGTACGTGGCCTTTTTCGGAGAGGCAAAGACCTCTGGTCTCTCTGTCACCAAGCTGATATTGCGTGAACGGTCCGTCTACCTCAGTACTTACCATAGAGGGATCTACAGGTATGATTTGGACTCAAGGGAGTTGGAGGAAGTCGAAGCCGGAAATGGCGAAAGGCCTGAATTGATCTACCATATGGCCAAGAGGACAAATGGTGAAATAATTGTGGGCACGGACGGAAAGGGTATCTACTCCCTTGAGGCAAATGCTGACCGGCTCGTTCCTATCCCCGAAAACAAGGACTTGAGCAGCCAGGCGATTACTTTCGTGATGGAAGACAAGTCAGGCCTCACGTGGGCGGGGACTGTGAATGGAGGCCTTAGCGTTTTGGATCCCCGGAAAAGTCTTTTCGAAAATTGGAAATTTACCCAAGACCCAAAAAACGGACTCAGCGGCAAGTCTGTTTTAAGTTTGGCGGCGAGTAGCAAGGGAGGGGTTTGGATTGGGCTTGACCATGGTGGCTTAAACTACTATGATCCCCAAGGCGACAAATTCGAATACTTCGACAAACATGGCAACAAGCCAGCCGACAATGTGGTCAACGGGATTTTCGAAGCGCAAAACGGTAATCTGTGGCTAGGCTATTACCAGCAAGGTCTAGGTGAATACAAAACAAAAAACGATGTTTTCAAAAACTACTCGAACAACGAATGGCTGTACCAAGATGGCTACGTAAAGGCATTTTTTGAAGATCAAGAGGGCACCATATGGGTAGCCACCAGAAATCAGGGGTTAATCTACCAAAACTTCAAAACCGGCGCTCGGGGCAAATACAAACACGATCCAAGCGAGCAAGCTTCATTGCCACACAATCACGTCACCCAGATCATTCCCAAAGATTCCAGTCATCTTTGGATCGCCACCTTTAACGGGTTCAGCCTTCTGGACAAAAAAACTGGTCAAATGACCAACTATACCCACTCTCCGACAGATAGAAATTCACTCGTGGGATCCCGAGTATATTCCCTGTGCAAGGACCGTCAAGGAAACCTGTGGATTGCTACTGACAAGGGGCTGGATTTTTTTGATGTAGAGACCGAGCGTTTTACGCACTACAACGTGTCTCACGGGCTGCCCAGCAACACGATCAAGGGGGTGATTTTTGACGGTAACCAAGATCTTTGGATCTCGTCAAACCGCGGGATCTCCAGGCTATCTAAGGCAAGTATGGAGATTGTCAACTACAGCTACGAGGATGGGATCAATGGGATAGAATTCAATGAAAACAGTTTGGCCATCGACAGGAACGGCAAGCTGTACTTCGGAGGGGTGTATGGCGTCACGGCATTTCACCCGGACAGTCTGAAGACCAACTCCTATTCGCCTCCGGTCTATATTACGGACATCTACCTACACAATAGACCGCTTAAGTCTTACCAAAAAGACGGCCTACTCTCTAGGCCGGCAATTGAAACCGAAGAACTCGAATTAAAGCACTTTCAATCGGATATCTCTTTCGACTTTACCGCTCTAAACTATACCTCCGCAGAAAAAAACAGCTATGCGTACTACATGGAGGGCTATGACGATGACTGGAACTATGTAGGCAATGTCAGATCCGCCAGGTATACCAATTTGGCTCCCGGTGACTATACCTTTTACGTCAAAGCATCAAACAATGATGGCGTATGGAATGACGTACCCGCAAAGATTTCGATGCGGATCTTGTCCCCTTGGTGGAAAACTTGGTGGGCTTATGCACTTTACTTCCTCGCCATTGTATTGTCCATTTTTGGCGTCAGCCGCGCTTCTTTGAACAGGCTAAAACTGCTCAATGATCTGAAATTGGAACGCATGGAGAAGCAAAACCAGGAGAACTTGTACCGGTTGAAGCTCGACCTCTTCACCACCATTTCCCATGAATTCAGGACGCCGCTTAGCTTGATCATTGGCCCGATCGAGAATCTTATTGAGAATTATAGATTGGATAAGGACGGTAACCACTATCTCCGAATAGTCCATCAAAGTGCGGCAAGACTTAAGAAACTAGCTGACCAGCTCTTGGATTTCCGAAAATCGGAAGATGGAACCATTTCTCTGATTCCAAGTAAGGTGGACATCGTATCATTTTTATCCAAAAGGATCAAACAGTTTGAGTACTTAGCAAAGGACAATGATATAGAGATCTGTAGTCTGTTTGAGACAAGTTATCAGGAGATGTGCTTTGATGAAGATAAGATGGATATTGTCATCTACAATCTGCTTTCCAACGCATTTAAGTTTACCAAACCCGGAGGTAAAGTCTCTATCGGTCTAAAAGTGTTGACCGATTCCAACTCGATCGAAATTCAAGTCAAAGACAATGGAATCGGGATAACTGAGGAAGATCAGAAAAGGATATTTGATGCCTACTACCAATCGAACCACAATAAGCCTGGAACTGGAATAGGCTTGTCTATCGCCAGAACATACGTGAGATTGCATGGAGGCGAGGTTTCCCTAAAGAGCAAGCCAGGATTGGGTAGCATTTTTTATGTGACGATTCCTATGGCTAGCTCGGAAGAATTGGTGTCTAATCAGGCCTTGCGGATGGCTCAGCCTAAAAAGGTTCTGAAATACTATGACAGGGGGGAAGTCCAATTTTCGAGCTCCAAAGACAAGGTTTTGATTGTCGAAGACGATCCACAGATGCAAACCTTTTTGGAGCAATCCTTGGAAAAATACTTCCAGGTGAAAACAGCCAACAATGGGGTAGAAGGCAAACTGATCGCAGATACCTGGCAGCCCAATTTGATAGTTACTGACATTATGATGCCCGAAATGGATGGGCTAAGTCTGTGCCGTTTGTTGAAGCAGAACTTCTCCACCTCCCACATTCCCATCATATTGTTGAGTGCCAAAACCAACGAGAGCACCTTGCAGGATGGCTATGAACTGGGAGCGGATGATTATATCTTGAAACCGTTCAGTCCAAAAGTGCTAAGAACACGGATAAGAACTATCATCTCAGATAGGGAGCGTCTCAAGCGTTTATTTTCCGAACCACGCGATGAAGCCCAACCAGTTTTTGGACTGACTGAGCTGGATTCTTCCTTTTTGGACACTGCCAACCAGATTATTGAAAACAATCTGTCCAATCCAGAATTTGACGTTAACTCTTTGGTAAAAGAGTTGGGCATGAGCCGCAGCCAAGTTTTCAGGAAAATCAAAGGAATCACGGGGCAGTCCCCGCACCAGTTTCTCCAGACCTCTAAGTTGAATAAAGCCGCAAAGCTATTGACTAGAAGTGGACTCAATGTTTCGGAGGTAGCTTACGAGCTAGGTTTCGGTAGTGTTCGGAACTTTCGAATTGCTTTTAAAAAGCAATTTGACACGAGCCCAACTGAGTATGTCAGGAATTCCAAATAGTCACGTAGTTGGATAAATAGCCTTCATGAGCATCTACTAGCTATTCTAGTAACTAATTCACGACTATCGTATCAGGAGTAAAATCACGATATCAATAGGGCTTTCACCAGTGTGACCCATGTCCTGATAAATGAACTGTTGGGAAGTTTGGTCGAGGGGTCTCCCTCTTTCATCGCAAGCAGAACTTCCATGTTTTTTTCCTGATTGTCTCCCATCCACACTGTTGGAGCGATCACGCCCACCCGTAGTGTGGTCTTTACCAATCCTAGGGGAATATCCGTGGAAGCACCTGCCATACGATTCTGTGGTTTGTGAATACACAAACCACGGCGGAGAGGCCACTGCCCTACTCCGGGGAAAGTTGATCTCTGGAAATCCGTTTAGTTGTGAAAAATTGGAGATAGGTTCCATTTCAGTCCCACCCTGCAGGCTGGCTGCTCGCTAAAACAGCCCACAGGGCTGTTTCTTCACGCTCACCCCTCCCGGCCTTTGTAAAGGGGGAGTCGGTCCCGTAAGCCATGAATGGCATGAGTTTGAGGAGTTTGAGAATACGGATGACCCGGCTACGGATTGGAGGGAGATTGGGAGGGTTTTTGGAGGGGCTCTGAGAAGTTTGAAAGCTCAAATGTGAAGGCTGAAAAGGAGAAAAGCGGTAATACCAACCATCGGTGCAGTCCAGCCTACTGAGATCAAGGAACCTAAAAGGCTGTTTTCTTATTTGTCACTTTTTGTGGGGCAAAAAGTAACCAAAACCCCTTGGCCCCAGTCTTTACTTCCAATCGGTGGTGTTTTCTGATCCATCCTTTATTCCGAATCGATTGGATTTTTGGAGTGGTTCCAAACCTAAAAACAGGTGGATCTCCCCTCCCTACAACCTGGCCCAAACCTAAAACAGCCCACAGGGCTGTTTATTAACGGTTTGTCCGCACTCGGGAGCTAACCTGCTTTATTCACGGTTTTTCCACCACTCCAAAAACCGTGAATCCTGAAGGGCCGTCCCTCCCTTTGGAGTTTTGTGGTAGGTAGGCGTTTGTTTAACAATCTTGCCTAGGAAGTCGGGAAGACGAGAATGAAGAGCCTAAAGTGAGCGGAGCTGTTGTCGGGTTGTCCAACCTGTGAGATCTCTCCTATCGTCGAGATGACCGGCAAAGAAGACTGAAGGCCAGATTTATAGTTGTCTAGGGTAGAGCGCGGAATCAAAATGGGCATCTGGGTGGTTTGTGGACGCTGAGGCAGGTCGGGCGTCTCACTTTGCATGCCAGTCTACCGATACGCTGAGCTGCTCGGGACAGGCTCTTCAGTAGAGGGATTTTCAGGCAGGAAAAAATCCGATACTATACTTGACCCAAAAAATTGAACAGTTAAACCCCAAAAATGCCAAACCATTCGACTGATTTCCCAATGGATTGGGTATTTTCCGAAGACAGAATCCTTGGCTTTTTGATTCAATCGCAACTCACTTGACCTCTAAAACCCCCTCTTCACCCCCTCTTCGATTGCTCCAACTCAGCGGTGTGGCCCTCTTGCTCTTTTTGGGGTATGCGGTTTTTTCCATGGAGCGATTGGCTGTTCAACTGGCCGATTGGACCACTTGGGTGCTGGCCTATTTTGGTGATTATTATCTGATTTTGGGTCTAGGGGCTGTGCTGACTTTAGGTATCCTTGCTGCTCTTCCCTTGGGAAAAATCCGTTTGGGTGAAGGTCCTCCTGAATTTGGTTGGTTTACCTGGATTGCCATGCTGTACAGTACAGGCATGGGAGGTGGGTTGATGCTTCGAGCAGTGCAAGAACCCGTATTCTATTTTCTTAACCCTCCGAGAGAAACCCATTTGGATACCAAGGTCTTTGCACTTGAATACACATTTTTCCATTGGGGCTTTACTCCCTGGGCATTTTACGGGCTGATGGCCTTAATCGTGGCCTACAACCTCTACCAAAAAGGGGGGCCAGCTTTGGGATCTTCTTCTTTGTTGGGAAACAAAACTCATCCGGTTTGGTCAATGCTGATGGATTTCCTGTTGGTACTGTGTACGCTTTTTGGTGTCGTGGCTGGTGTGGGATTGGGAAGCAGGCAACTTTTGGAGGCAATCATGCATTGGACGGGAAGATCATTTTCGTCCGAAACAGTCCTGATTCCCATTACCTTGCTATCGGTAGTCTCGATGATCTCAGCCTATTTTGGCGTACGCCGGGGGATCAGTTTGCTATCCAATCTGACAATAGGAGGGGCAAGTTTGCTATTGATTTTTGCATGGCTATCGGGAGCACCACTCCTCAGCCTAAAGGACTTTATATTGGGATTGGAAGCTTATTTGATTGACTTCATCCCGATGAGTCTCAACCTAGGAAAAGCCAAAGTCGGGGATGAATTTCTCAGGGATTGGACCTACTTCTATTGGGCTTTTTGGTTGGCTTGGGCACCCTTTACGGGAGTTTTTATTGCGCGTATTTCCAAAGGAAGATCCATCCGGGAGTTGATCCTCGGCACGCTATTGGTGCCGTCGCTGGGTACATTCTTTTGGTTTGCCGTCTTTGGGGGCAATTCTTTCCAGCTGCTCCAAACTGGAATCGTTGACAAAGAAGCTTTTTCCTCGATCTATAGTTCACTTTTAAACTACTTCTCGGTATTTCCATTTTCTCATTTGAGCAATTTCGTGGCGACCTTTTTGGTGGCTGCTTTTTTGATCACCTCGATCGATTCGGCGATTTTCGTCCTGAGCATGTTCACTGACGAGGGGAAAACAGAACCAAGGCCCGGCATTCGGATTTTTTGGGGAGTCAGTATTTTGGTCTTTACCGCTTTGCTGGTCCTATTGGGAAAAGATCGACTGCTGGAAGCCGTGAGCAATTTATTAATCCTTTTTGCCCTTCCATTCAGCTTTGTTTTTGTCTTGCTCGCTATTCAACTGTTCCGAAAGCTGGGGCATATGGGCTAATCATCTCCCGGATCTCCATTGGGATTTTCCCATCTTCAACACATCCCTTCCTTCTCTACCTCACCCCCCGCCCTCTTTCCGATATCGCTGCGCTCATCGGGACAGGCTCTCCAGGAAAGGGAGCTTGAGCAGTGGTAGAATTGGAGATGCAGGTCCGATTCGACGCCCTCTCTCCCACCTCTGAAGCCATCGGGAGGAATAAGAAATGGTATCAGCAGAGAACTCCAGCCCTGCTAGCTGGCCTCCCGATACGCTGCGCGATCGGGACAGGCTCTAGCTAGATTAGCCCGCCGCGGCGGGCTAATCCTTCACGCTGCGTCCCCCGGCTTCGTATCTCAATTCTGACTATCGACTTCATACGAACCCGGACTGCCATTTGGAAGTGATTCCAAGTCTAGCTTTACTAAACCTGCCCAGTATTCCAAGAGCTCCTTTTTCCTCAGGAAATACCCTCTTGATAGCAAGCGGCCAAAATCCTCTTTTGCTTGGAACAAGTATGCCAGTTTCTCATCGAAGTACTTCTCATTGCCAAAATAAACCCAATCATGATTGATGTACAGTTCGAAATTTGCCTTCATGTCGGTATCCAGTTCATTCGCAAAAGCTGGATCTTCCAGGATCGCTCTTATCCCCGTTTTCAGTGTTAACTCCAGTGGTTTGAGGTTGAGGAAATTTAACCTGATTACGTCAAAGGGAGTGGACTGATTGACGAAAACCAAGCCTTGACTGATTTCATCATATACCTTGATCTGCTCGGCATAAAAGTTGTCGTAGCTGAAATAGGTCTGCAGGTAGTCAGCCAGCTTGGATTCTTTCATGCGCTCCACACCATAAAAATACCCCAGTATCGCGCGGTCATTTTCCCGGATTTCAGCATTCAGGGCATCAGCCTCCTGACGGAGTTTCTTTGCCAGCCCGATACTTTGCTTGGGTTTGTATTTGATTCCGTCGTAATCGAAGGATTTTACCTTGAGCATCCCGCTATGAATTTGATTCAGGGTTCTGATATCATTTTCCAGTGCTTGAGCGGTATAGATCCAATCCTCTTTTTCATCGGAAAATAGGTCTGACATTTCCTCAAAACCGGAACTGGTCTCCTCCGGGGCGAAGAAAACCGGATTTTTGTTATCGTAGTACCCATTGAAGATTTTTGGGAACGAATTTCTTACCAAGTCCTTTTCGAAAGCCTCAGAAAATTGATCTGCCAGAAGTTGGGTTGGTTCCCCTTGATAATTCACTGTACTGAAAAGCTGCTCGGTAAAGGTTTTGTGATAGTCCGCTATTTTCAGAAAAAGTGCACCGGCGGGCTCTGATGACAGTCCTTCCACTGTGATTCCGGATTTTTCCAAACGTGCTACCCGATCTTCAGTACTCGGGTGGGAGGCCCATTGGTCCTTGATGACCAGCTTTGATTTGTTGTAGCGGCTGAGTTCTACCTCGGTGACTTTGGGGAGGCTATTTTCCAGGTCCAGGCCATTTTCCTTTGCCAGTATGTTCATTGCCATTTGGTAGTCTGCGAATAGATTCTGCGTCCCGAGGTTTTCAGAAACTTTACCATTGTAAAAGTCAAAGACCGAATCCAAGGCATAATTGGCAAATGAAAGTCGCAAAAGGGAAGTTTTCAGCGGTTGAAATCCGGTAATATGAGCAGCGACCTCATCGGCATGGAATTCCATTTCCCGGGACAGTCCCAGGTATTCCCGATTGACCAATTCATACATTTTCCGCAGGATCCATTGGATCCCTTTGATGATTTTGACGGCTACCACCACAAAAATGTGGAAATAGCCGGTGATATTGGCCCATTTGGCAGCGAGCTGATCGAAGGAATCATTTTCGTAGAGCATATTGATGAGCACCTGATTGACCTGATAGACGTAGCTACCCACCTTCATGGAACGCTGGGAGAAGTGTCCAAACTCGTGCGCAAGAATCGCCTTTAGCTCAGCCTGAGTGACCGAATTGACCAGACCGATTCCGATTTGCAGGTTTTTCTTTACCGGAAAAAACATGCTCCAAAAGTTGGAATCGTAAAACACCGCCGCATTGACGTCGTAGGACAGGTAGACTTTTTTGGGGAAAGAGGTTCCTGCCTTGGCGACGATATCCTCAATCATTGCAAAAAGTAACGGTTCATCGGCTTGGGTGATTTCAAGTAGGTGAGACCTGTCTGTTTTGTGTGATTTGAAGAGAAACTTGACCAAGAATATCAGGATCAACACGCCCAAACTGGCCAGCCCCAGACCCAAACCAATGGTGATGATGGCAACTTTGATCGAAATGAGGAGAATACCCCCCATGATGCACAATGCGGTCAGTCCAAGTGCCAATAGGAAAAGGACAAAATAGGTAAAAACAAAAAGGCCGATAGCTGTGACGGCCTTGACGGTTTGGGTTCTGAATTCAGGACTCAGTTGGACATTCACTTTTTCCATTGGAAAGTGCAGGGTGGGGATGGTTGGGTGGAGAGGATGGTAAATCTGAAACAAAAAATCAGTAGGCGTTAACGGCAAAAGTACCTATCCCCTTCCGCCAAAATCAGCTTCTAGATGTGTCAGCTTTTGGTCGCTTCTGAAGAATTCCAGGCCTGACTTTCCGCAGTCACGTTTTGATTGTTTCTCTGACTAAAATATAGTTGCAAACCATACGAAGCAACAGTGATTTAGAATATATTTTAGTTTTTTTTAAGCTGATTCAACATGTAACCTGCACTTTAAATCCTTTCTGATTGGGCCTGTTGGCATCGAATTAAAAAATTTCCTTTCGCCTACTCTCGGTCGATAACCTCACCCCCCTCTTCCCGATATCGCTGCGCTCATCGGGACAGGCTCTCCAAGGGAGGGAGCTATCAAGGGGATGTACGGCAAAAGCTCCGTAGGAGCGGAATCTTTGTAACCAGGGGTGCAGCGCAGCGGAACCCCTGGCATCAGACAAACCTGATCCGTTGCCTCCGGCGCAGGAAACATTGTGACAGCAGAAGAAAAAATGCCGGAGGACGGAGCGGTGACGCCAAATGGTTCAGTAGTCCGTGGGGACCCGCCTAGCGGCGAGGCAGGCACAGGCCGTGCGAGGAGGATTTGTGTCCGCCAAAGGCCAGGATCCGAAGTCAGGACCCAGAATAGGTGAATGCGTGCCGTAGGTATGGCCGATTCCGTAGCCTGGGGGTTTAACACTAGGTAAAATGGATCAGAAGTTTCAACCTCAGCACAGGGATATGGATTGGAAAAGGCGGTTGATTTGGTAAACAATCCAGCATTCAAGCAGCAGAGCTTTGGTGAAGCCTCAGAAACCTCGACGGTTGTTTTCTTTCACGTCCTTTTGGCTTGACCTAGGGCCGAGCGTTAAAAAAATACCCGGTGGGTATTTTTAGCGAGGAGCCGGGACGTAGGGGTGGAACCAAAAGATCAAGACGTGGCAAAGCTCCAACCGCACTTGGCCGGACGCTGGCCCGCTGCCACGTCGGCCCGCGCGCCTATCCGAATTGGGATTTGTGTCCGCCAAAGGCCGGGGTTGAGATTGGTACAAAGTCCAGTCCCGGTAAAAATCGGGGGAGAAGCAGGACAACTGGAAACAGCTCCGTAGGAGCGGAATCTTTGTAGCCAGGGGTGCAGCGCAGCGGAACCCCTGGCATCAGACAAACCTAATCCATTGCCTCCGGCGCAGGAAACATGGCAGCGGCAGCGAACTCAATGCCGGAGGACGGAGCGGTGACGCCAAATGGTCAGTGGTCCGCGGGGAACCGCCTAGCGGCGAGGCAGGCACTGACTGGTGGGGAGGATGTGTGTCCGCCAAAGGCCGGGATCCGAAGTCAGGACCCAGAATAGGTGAATGCGTGCCGTAGGTACGGCCGATACCGTAGCCTGAGGTTTTAACACTAGGTAAAATGGATCAGAAGTTTCAACCTCAGCACAGGGATATGGATTGGAAAAGGCGGTTGATTTGGTAAACAATCCAGCATTCAAGCAACAGAGCTTTGGTGAAGCCTCAGGAACCTCGACGGTTGTTTTCTTTCACGTCCTTTTGGCTTGACCTAGGGCCGAGCGTTAAAAAAATACCCGGTGGGTATTTTTAGCGAGGAGCCGGGACGCAGGGGTGGAACCAAAAGGTCAAGACGTGGCAAAGCTCCAACCGCACTTGGCTGGACGCTGGCCCGCTGCCACGTCGGCCCGCGCGCCTATCCGAATTGGGATTTGTGTCCGCCAAAGGCCGGGGTTGAGATTGGTACAAAGTCCAGTACTGGTAAAAATCGGGGGAGAAGCAGGACAACTGGAAACAGCTCCGTAGGAGCGGAATCTTTGTAGCCCCGCCACGGCGGGCAAGCGGGGGTTTTAACCCCTGGCATCAGACAAACCTAATCCATTGCCTCCGGCGCAGGAAACATGGCAGCGGCAGCGAACTCAATGCCGGAGGACGGAGCTGTGACGCCAAATGGTTCAGTGGTCCGCGGGGACCCGCCTAGCGGCGAGGCAGGCACTGACCGTGGGGAGGGCCGAGCGTTAAAAAATACCCGGTGGGTATTTTTAGCGAGGAGCCGGGACGCAGGGGTGGAACCAAAAGGTCAAGACATTCCCAGCCCTGCAAGCTGGCCTCCCGATTCGCTGCGCGATCGGGACAGGCTCTCGCTAGATTAGCCCGCCGCGACGGATTAATCTTTAACGCTCGGTCCTAACCGCACTCGGCCGAACGCCGGAGTAACTTCGCCAACCCTACAGTCTGGCCCAAACCTAAAACAGCCCCGCCGCGGCGGGCTGTTTCCTAACGGTTTGTCCCCCGAACGCGCCTATCCGAAATGGGATTTGTGCCTCTCAAAGACGATCGAGGCTCGAAGTGACAGTAGGGCGGAATGATTTGAGGATTTGCTTTGGTCTGTGTGTCGGCATGTGTGGAACTGCCATTGTTGTGGTCTTGTGAAGTTATTTGTAGCTCAATTTCACTTTTATTTCGTTTGCCAGATCTCCAATTTTACTTAAGCTATTTGTCTCATTGACCATTATAACAATTCCCAAATTGTCTTTAGGATAAAATATACAGATGGAGTTATAGCCAGCTCGTGTATTTCCATCGTGATAAATATAGTGGTCACCATTGCTTTCACCTCCAATCATCCAGCCCAATCCCAAAGAGAAACTATCACTTTCTGTCCATGTTCTCTGATGAGTGAGTTTAATAGCCTGATTTTTTTCAGAAAGATTAGCTTCAATATATTTCAGCATATCATTTGTGGTTGAAACTACCGTTGGGCCCACAAAGAAACCTTTTAAGTTTACGAAATTCTCAGGTTTGTTTCTGAAATAACCAGTTGAGACCCTTGACGTGTCGGAAACAGAAAGTTCGGTCTTGGTATCACTCATATTCAGTTTTTTATTCACAAAATCCCTCAAAAGCTGCCCATAAGATTGACCGTATATTCTTTCTAGTAGCAGTATTAAAAGTTTTATATCATTATTATTGTATTGATATCTTGTACCCGGAATAGTATCAAGCCTTACTTTATAAAGATCGGCGAGCAAACTATCGGCGGAGTACAACGAATAAAAGTTTACTTGGTCTGCGAGCGTCAACTGGCGCAGGCTATCCTGTATTTGTGGTGAATATTTCTTGATTGCATTGGGCAAACCAGACGTATGATTTGCAAGATTTACAAATCTGATCGGAGTTCCTTCGTATTCCAGATTTGAGTATCCTGTGGGTAAGTATTTCCTAATATCGTCATTCAGCTTTATCTTTTTTTCTTGAACAGCCTGACCTAATAAAGTTGCAGCAAATGTCTTATCAATTGATCCAATACCATAAAAAGTATTGGCAGTCGGGAGTTTACCACTTCCCTTTTTTACCTCGCCATAATTAAATTTATAAGATTTACCATTAAGAAAAATGCCAATTGAAAGACCTACCGAATTTGGATCCGACATGTAGGTCTTTGCACAAATATTCACAGAAGAGTCAAGATGAGTTTTGAGGGCGTTATCTGTTAATAGAGCTTTACCCGTCTGAGCTATCCCTAAACGAGGAAGTATAAACAGTAAAAACAGTAAAGGCGATTTTGTCCATGAAGAACTGTTTTTCAGCATAGTTGTCCAATTCTATTTGGTCGTCTAATGATGGTCAAATGATATGCCATTGAATAATTGTTGATTTCGGATACGTAATTGAACTAACAGTTTTTTTCATTGTTCAGTTATGAACAACCAAACGTTCATAAATATCTACAAACGCAGTATTTTGCTGTTAGCGTCGAACATGAAACGATTGGCTTTTTTGATTGATTTGGTGTCGCGGGGGAATGTGCGTCAAGGAAAAGTGCCACTGTTCGAAGTACCTAATCTTTCCCGCGGCGTTGTGCACAACGCTTGGCTATTTGCAGTTGCGGGTATAGGAGGTTGTAAAAATGAAGCGCAGCGGAATGATAAAACCGTCCTGATGCGTCATTGTCCACGTTACCAAACCCTATTTGAAACACAATCTATATCTTTTCCCTATACCCCGCAATTGAACAACCCATTGTTGACGACTGTTGGGTTTCGTCAGTAATCAGCAGTCGTTTTTTTAGTTTTCTCCTGTCAATTAGCATTTAGCCCACATGTTGTCCATTGGGAACAAAACTCAACTCCACATTTTTCACATGAAATTGTCGGAGTAAATTAATCTTATCTATTGCCCATTAATACCGTCTGCGTGACGGGCCTCATAGAAGGTTTTCTAAGCAAACAAGAAGTTCATTGCCGTCTGGGTCTTCTATTTGAAGTACGTCGTATCCCCACCAGGATTTCTTTGTTGGAACGGAACGATCGGCAATTTCTTTAAGCAGTTGGTCAACTCCATCGCGAGACAATTCTAGGAAAACACGAGATCGACTACTGCGAGTAGTGTCCTGACATAAAATAATCTCACAGCCTCCACGGTCGACTTGACAAACCGTGCCTTCACCGTCTGCTTCATGCCATTTCTTTATGAAACCCAGCTTGTCGACATAGAATCCGATTGAATCCTGGATGCTTGAGACGAAAAAAACAGGGCGCATGTACCACACGTGCTCAATAGCTTCTTTGTTAAATCCGTCCGCGTCCCTTGGCAAGAGCTTAATTTTGTTTGTTTATAAATAAGTCGAACGAAATATTTTATCACTAGTTGGTGCATTCGACTCCATTAGATGGCTTACACCAGCCTGTCCACCGAGCTAAGTTGTAAGCTCCCCTTCAGACCAGCCAGACCCTAAACGAATTCGCAGAAATGGTTCTCGACGGTTCGTACCCTTTTCCCAAAGAAGAGTGAGCTCCTAGGTGGTTATCGGATTGGAAAATGATATTACCCGCCTCAGCGAATTCTTCTCTTCGAATCCTCACTCCTCTTCTCTCCTCTTGGGCATTTTTGCTCTCCCAAATCCCAAGGTTCCCCGGAGGCCACTAAAAGTCGCTCTCCACCAAGCGCTAAATACAAACTTTCGCTTATCCCGCTCTTGATATATTCTGCGCTTGGCAATCTTGGAAGACAGAGCCCGAGGATTGGAGTTTTTTGCGAATAGATTCGCTCCAAAGGTATAGATCTTCAACTTTCCAAGCCCCCTTTCCAAGGTCAGCGAATCCAAAAACTGGATCTTCAAATCCGTATAGCCAAACTCCATCTCCCCTCTCGCTTCATCCTCATTCAGTACAAAATTCCAGCTTCCATTGGTCACCGTTCCGTCAACCGCCTTGACAAAAAGGGTTTTTGACAAAAAATCATTCGTTTCTGCAAAGGCAAAGCTGTCCATACTCACGTTTACGTCCATAGGATACTTGGACTTGAAGTACATCAAGGCTTCCAAATTCACCTTGGACGTATCCATGACATAGGCCTGGATACCTAGCCTCAGTTTGTCCAGGGGATAATCCTGATTCGCCTCTCTTAGATAAAAAGGCGCCATGTCCAAGTCGATCCTATCGAAGGAGATCATTCCAGGCACCATGCCTTTTGGCGCAAATTCAAAATAGCGCACTTGTCCATTTCGGACTCGCAGGGAAACTAGATCGGCGTTGATCCTGGCATTCTCCATCAAATACTGCGGCATGGGCTTTTGCGCAGAACTGTCAAAGGGATATCGCTTGTCCCTGAAAAGATCCACCTTTGGGCTTTCCACCACGATCTCCGTTGCCTTTATCCACTTATTCCCAATGTAGCTTTCTGCATCAATCCCATTGAGTTGGATCGATCCGATACGTGCCGTGACTGCGTCAGACTGGAAAGGCAACTTTCTCAGCAAGCCATAGTTTCCGTCAACTGGTCGATAATATACGTCCTCCAGTCTCAAATTCCCTTGGCTAAAGTCCACCCTACCCAAGTCCACTTTGTAGAGGCTATCCGGAGTGATTGTGGAATAGTTTTCAAAGCCAAACTGGATATTTTTTTCTGCCAAAGCCTTTAAGTCAAGGACCTGCTCGCCTTTAAGCAGATTCAGATTCAAAGCTCGTGCATCGACTGATATCCCCCGAAAGTCCAGTCTAGGAATCGGTCCCTGCCCTTTTCGGTGGAGTGCTAATTCGCCGTTTTTCAGCAAAACGTCTCCCAACAAAATGGTGTGAACCAACGAAGAGGAAGATTTTGGCTTTGTTTTTTCGGGCCCATGCTGGACTTCGGCTGTATCCAAGTAGAGGTTCAGCTTTGGGTTGACCAGTCGCAATTCCCTCAAATCCAATATTCCAGTATCCTGTATCTCCGCCAGCTTGTTGTTCTTCAGAATCAACTGGTCAATCTTTGCATCCAAGGTCGGGGATCCCGGCTTTCCGAACTGATCCTTTGGGCTGAGGTAAAAATCGGAAAACACAACCTCTTCCTTCGTGGTGCCGATGTCAACAGTGGAGAAGCCCAGCGTATGGACACTGTCCGGTAGCGCAAACTTAAATTCCTTCAAACTCAGGTTGACTTCGTCGTACAAGTTTCCCACATCCTTGTTCGCTGTGATCGCCGAGTCAAGCCTAAATCCACGAACAAGCAGCCCAAAATCCGTTTCGATTGAGTTTATCGAAGATTCATCCAACTGATAATTGATCGCAAGCGTCGAGTTGCTCGTCTCTATCGTGTCGATCAACACCTCTTTGAGGGACCTCTTTCCAAGTCCGGCAGGCTGTCTTGAATCAGCGGAAGCAGACCTTGCAGCCACTTCTTTGTCAATTCCGATCTCAATTTGCCCCTTGTCGATCTCCAGCTTGTTCAGGTCCAGCCTGTTTTCAAACAAGAATTGCTCGATGTCCACACCCTTAAAGTTCACGTTGGGAAACTGTAGGCCCAGCTGGATTCTTCCCTGAAAATCGGAATTTGGTCTCATTACCAATCCCCTTACGTCTATGGATTTTCTCAGGGAATTGTATTGCAGCTGATCGGTCGCCACTTCATATTTTCCACCAGCCAGACTAAAGGAATAATTGTTGAACACCAAGTCGATCTCATCCGAAAACAGCGTTTTGTCATCTGTCTCGGACATCTCCTGATCCAAAGCAAAATTTTTCAAGCTCAGGGAAAGGTTGTCCTCTTCGAAATTAAAACTCTTGCCTTCCACATAACTTACATAGCGGACCTGTGCCTTGTCCATGCTGACTGTGTCGACGGCTATGGCATTGAAATATCCCAGCAACACATCCCTGAGCTCATCATTGGACCCCGGAGACTCTCCTGAAGACCTGGGTTTTTCACGATAGGTCTCTATTACGAAAACAGGATTTGGCATCAGAATCCGATGCACCAATAGCTCCTCCTCATAAAAAATAGATTTGATGTCTACTCCTTCGGCACGAAACATCGGGACGGCAAAGTCGACCACCGAAGTCTTTCCGTACGTCCCAAGCAGAGATTGGATGCTCGTTTGGTCTTCCGGTCGGATGGTCAGATTTTGTACTTCAAGCAGCTCGTTTTTCGAATCTATCGTCAATTGATCAGCCATGATGATATGCAGATTGTCTTTCAGCTTCAATCGATATTTATCCAGCTTCACATAAATCTCGTCCAATTGGACCTGCTCGCGGATTTCATCGGAGACTTCCGGCTTAAAAAGTATGTTGTCCAAGCGAAAACTGAACTGCTCGAATCCAATGTCGTTTCGTCTTTGTCCCCCCGAACCTATAAATTGGATCGTCCCTTCCTCAACTGCGAAAGAACCGACCGACACTTCCTTCAAAAAACCCGAAACGATCTCGCCCAAGGGTACCTGTCGGCTTCTGTCGGAGATTTTCTTTTCCAGTTCCGTATATTCCACGCGCGGCCTTAGGATCCTGATTTGCTCTGCCTGAAGAATCCCGTCGTTGTACATTTGCCTCAGCCCTACCTCCTCTACCGAGAATTCGGCAAGGTCGAGCTTGAGCAGTCGTTCTGGATCCTGTGAATCCAATGACTCGGGACGGGGCTGGATGCTGAGGTTTCTGACGATCAATTCATCTTTGAATGAAGAAACGCTCACCTCCTCTCCGGTGACCAAATGGATCTGGTCTCCCAGATAGATCCGGCTTCCCTTGATTTCCATTGCCGCATCTTCCCCGTAGAAAAACTGATTTTGTCGTTTGACCGAATCCTCTCCGAGGTAAAATCCGACCATCTTGAAGTTCAATTCGTCGAGCTCTATCCTATTCCTAAGTGTGTCCTCCAAATCGGATCTTACAAACTTCCCTTTGTTGATCGACAGCTCCTTGATCCTCACCGATTCCAAACTTCCTTTGATGAAGTCATTGAGGTCACCCGATGCTGCGCTGTCTGACCTTACTTGGGGATTGCTCACGACATCCAGTTCCGGATCGTCCAGGATCAGTTCGTCGATCTCCACAATCGAGGTCATGAAGGCCTTATTTAGGTCAACATTTCCCACTCGCAGCTCCTTGAGCCCGACGCTGTAGTAGGCCCTGCTCTCTTTGGATCGGTCCGGAGTGAGATCAACCCTCTCGATATCGATGACATTGTCCAGGGAGGAAATGAACACCCGATCTGCGCTGATCAGGTGAACTCCATCGGCTAAGGGATAGGTGACTTTTTCCAGCTCAAACTCGAAGCCCTCCGCATTGAAGGGAGTCTTCCATTCTTCACCAGTGGAAAAATCAATATTCCTGATCAATAAGGAAGTATTGTCGGCTTTCAGATCTGACCGACTCAAAAAGTTGGAGAAAAAGAGGTTGGCGTGGTCTATTTCCACCTCTTTGATCAACAAACCCACAAGATTGGCCTTTCGCACAGTCTTTTTGATCTCCTCTTCGAGTGCTTTGATGGGAGAGATTTTCTCTTCTCCATCCTGCGAAGGATGCTTGTCGGCTTGGGGAACCTTGGGAGGCAAATCCAGGACAACCGTCGGATTGTCTATGTAGATCTTGCCAATAGTAAACTTCTTGTCAAAGAAGTTATACCACAGGTTTCGAAAGGCAATCTGATCCAGCGTCACCTCAAACAGCGCCTGATCCTCCTTTCTGTTCTTGGGATTGACGGGCTTCATGACGATGCCATCCAGAAAAAAGCCTCTTCGGATCAGAGAAAAACTGAAGCGGTTGAAATCTACGAGATAGACATCCTCGGTCGCCTCGTTGATCTTTTGCTGCGCATATTTTCTCAGAAAAATGTTGGATCCGAAATAGACCAAAAATTCCAGAAAAAGGAAGGAAAGCACGACGATCATTGCAATCCGGAGGATTTTCCTACGAGTGGGATGGGCAAAATGCTTACTCCTTTTCCCAGATTCCATAAAAGCGAAATATGAATTGGCTAATCAAAAGATAACACTAAAATGGGCAAAAAAAGAAAAAGCAATGCCATGGCATTGCTTTTCAAAAGTGCTGTAGGAGAAGGATTCGAACCTCCACGAGGCAGTTAGGCAATAGTCCGGTTTGAATTACGCTTTGTGCTGAGCTCCCCACCCCCGAGACAGGAGGGCTTGTCTGCCAGTTTCAACATCCTACAATATGTCAAGAAATAAGATGGGAGAAAGGAACCTTTCCGCCCTATGGCAGAAATCGTCCCGACCCCCTGATAATCAAAAAGCTCTAACGAGCTCCTTGCAATAGTTTGAATAGGTTTGAGAACTTGATGCCTCAAAATTAGAAATACGATTGGTTTATTAAAATTTCGTCAAGTTTTATTTTCATTTTTTACATTATCATTAATTATTTATCAATTAATTGAAAATACATAAAACAACGGCCTGAGAAAAACCTATTTCGTTATCAATTTGACAATTGACTACCAAATCAGAATTTACCTCATGTTAATTCTGACATACTGTAGTGTTGCAGAATCTTATTTGCCGATTGAAATATTGGGAAATAAAAAAACCATGAAATAAAATTCCATGGTTTTAGTCAATTAACAATAAACCCAAAATAACCTGCTGTAGGAGAAGGATTCGAACCTCCACGGAGTAGTTAGGCAAATTTACGAGCTCGCTAAATGCTTTATCCCAGATTCTCCACCCCCGAGACAGGAGGGCTTGTCTGCCAATTTCAACATCCTACATTGTGTGTGAGGGACCGTTCATCCCTTTTGATATCTCAAAGTTAACAGTTTGATTTATTTATTGAAAATAATTCAAATATATTTTCAATAATTTACATATTTTTTAAAAATAAATAGTTATAATTAAACATTCAGCAAAGTAATCCTTTGCGGGAAGAAGCTTTTTAGAAGATTTTCAATGATTCCAAAGGGTCAAATCGGAAAATTTGGGCAATAAAAAAACCATGAAATAAAATTTCATGGTTTTAGTCAATTAACAATAAACCCAAAATAACCTGCTGTAGGAGAAGGATTCGAACCTCCACGGAGTAGTTAGGCAAATTTACGAGCTCGCTAAATGCTTTATCCCAGATTCTCCACCCCCGAGACAGGAGGGCTTGTCTGCCAGTTTCAACATCCTACATTGTATTGGGGATCTTTTATCCCCGTTGATGATTCAAATATAGCATGCATTTTTCTATTCATTGCAAACTTTTCAAACATTTCGATGAATATTTACATTATTTTTAATGGTAACGATTGAATTATGTCATTTTATCAATATCGTATACTTTATGCTCCATGGTTTTGACGATCCGTTAACAGCAAGATACTTTTTTACATTTTTCATACCTAATCCTAACAATATTTACGTTTTTCACATAAATGGCAGACTTTTTTTCCAAAATTGAGAACAAACTAGTCAAAATTGACATAGGATTCCCATTTCTCAAGTACTGCTGAGAAATCCTCCGGCAGCTGTGCCTCGAAGTAGAGTTGCTCTTTGGTAAGCGGATGCACAAATCCCAAACTCATCGCATGCAGCGCCTGGCGAGGCATTAGATCGAAGCAGTTCTGCACAAATGCCTTATATTTTGCAAACTGGGTACCCTTGCGGATCTTGTCCCCCCCATACATCGCATCGTTGAACAAAGGGTGTCCAATAAACTTCATGTGCGCACGGATCTGATGGGTGCGGCCCGTCTCCAGGTTACATTGTACCAGCGTCACATAGCGCAATCGCTTTACGACTTTCCAATGGGTCACCGCGTGTTTACCTTGGCTTCCGTCAGGAAACACATCCATCACTTTCCTGTCTTTGGCACTTCTGCCGACGTTGCCTCGAATCGTACCTGAATCAGCCTCCAGCTCGCCCCATACAAGTGCAAGGTATGTCCGCTGGATCGTATGGTGGAAAAACTGTGCCGCCAATGGCGTCATCGCTTCTTCCGATTTTGCGATCACCAAAAGTCCCGAAGTATCCTTGTCAATTCGATGGACCAGGCCCGGCCGGCCCTCGTTGCCCTTCATTTCCGGCAAATGTTGGAAGTGGAAAACTAGCGCATTGGCCAGGGTACCATTCCAGTTGCCGTGGGCCGGATGTACGACCATTCCCGGAGGCTTGTTGACTATCAGCAGGCTTTTGTCCTCATACACGATGTCCAAGGGGATATCCTCGGGGATCACCTCCGTATCCCGTCTGGGCTTATCCATGAAAACCTGGATGTCGTCAAGCGGCTTGATGCGGTAATTGGACTTGACCGCTTTTCCGTTGACCAGGACTGTTTCGTTATCAATAGCCTGCTGCACCTTATTTCTGGTGACATAGGCTATCTTTTCCGTCAAAAACTTGTCTATGCGGACCAATGACTGTCCCTTGTCCACGAGGATACGGTGGCGCTCATATAATTCTAACTCATCCTCTTCGAATTCCTCTTCGGGCTGTTGGCTCATGGCTGCAAAAATAGGGGGATGAGGCTTAACTTTGGCAAAAGTCCTCCAATGCTTGTCCCACCAATTGGCACCATTCAATACATCACCCATCCGCTTTTAAGAAAAAAGGCTGTGGATTTTGCCGTTTTGCGACTAGACCAGATCGATGATGAGGTCTCGGGCAACAAGTTTTTCAAACTTAAATACAACCTCAAAGCCGCAAAAGAATCTGGCAAAAAAACCATACTGACCTTTGGAGGCGCATTTTCAAACCACATCTTCGCCACGGCATCGGCGGCCCATGCGGCGGGACTTCCGAGCATCGGAGTGATCCGCGGACAAGACGCGGACTTGGGCAATCCTACGCTACGCCATGCCAAAGAAATGGGAATGGTCCTTCGTCTTGTGGATAGGGAAAGCTATCGAAACAAAGATTCCCCCGAATTCCTGGATAAACTCAAAGAGGAATTTGGGGATTTTTATCTAATCCCCGAGGGTGGCACAAACGAACTTGCCATCGCTGGCACAAAAGAAATCCTGGGAAAAGAAACTGCCGGATTCTCCCATATCTGCGTTTCCATCGGTACGGGGGGGACTTTTGCAGGACTTGCGGCGACAATCAAAAACCACCAAAATCTGCTGGGCTTTTCGTCCTTAAAGGGAGATTTCATTTACCGACAAATCTCGGAAATGCTGGCGAAATACGAGATCAAGCCAAAAGGGAGCCACGCCGTTCATGCCGAGTATCACTTCGGAGGCTATGGAAAAACCAAGCCTGAACTGATCGGATTTCTACAGTGGTTTCATTCCGAGTTTGGTATTCCCCTCGATCCCATCTATACGGGCAAACTGGCTTTTGCGCTTTGGGACCTGATCGGAAAAGACCATTTTGCAAAGCAATCCCGGATTCTGATGATCCATACTGGAGGGCTTCAGGGAAACGAAGGATTTTCAGAAAAAACGGGGATCATCCTTCCTGCGACTTGATGGTAAAATAGTCCTCCATTTCTTGGGGATGAAGGACAAGGACATTGGCAGATACTAACCTGACTAGTGTTTTGGAGGCCAAAAAGGGTGGAATCTTGGCCAATTTCGAAAACTCTTTCAAGGTGATCTGTCCCTTTTCCTCCAAGGCTTTCATGAGAATCTCCTCCTTCCAACCATAGGTAAAAATCGTATCCCTGGGGACACGGTTCCTCCTCAACACTTCCCAAACTTCACGGCTGGCCTGGACGCTGCGGTCTCCCACGCGGATGTAGGATTGTTTTCTGTCGCCCACATTCAGGTAATGCGGGCGATCTGGGCTCAAGGGGATACGAAATACGGCTACGCCCTTTTTCTCGTTCAACTTAACGGTAAAAATCTCCACTCTCAAGTCCGGAAAGATGAGCTCTCTAATAGATTTTTCCAGTATAAAAATTTCCTCTTCGATGTAGCGCTGACCGCTGACTGTGCCATCATCGTCGACCCCGATCAACAAATCCCCTCCTGCGGTATTGGCCAATGCGATCACCTCCCGCACGATCTTCTCGGGAAATGCAGCCTTTTTCTTGAATTCGATCTTGAGCCCCTCGCCTTTGTTGGCCAAGACTTTTACTTCCTGAAGGGTCATGGCTTCGATTGCTTTTATTACAGACTAGTTGCCGAGGCCTCGGTTGAGCTCTGCAAGCCGGGATTTTTGGGCTTGCCACTCATCCCGTAGCCGAGCGGCTTCCATAAAGTTGAGCTCCTTGGCGGCTTTTTCCATGAGCTTTTGAGTTTGCTGAATAAGCTTTTCCAACTTGTCCTTGCTGAGATATTCGACCACCGGGTCAGCCGCGACCTGTGCTTCAGACGGCATGGGCTCTGCATAGTATTTTGTCCCTTTTTTGGAGTCGGCGACTTTGGTCTGGCCCATGATCTTGTCCCTAGACTTGATCACCGTGGTAGGCGTGATACCATTCTCTTCATTGTAGGCTGTCTGCAATGCACGCCTTCTCCGAGTCTCATCGATGGCTGCCTGCATGGACTCTGTTATCTTATCGGCGTACATGATCACGCGGCCTTCCGAGTTTCTTGCAGCACGACCGATAGTCTGTACCAGGGAGCGTTCATTTCTCAAAAAGCCCTCCTTATCGGCATCCAAGATCGCGACAAGAGAAACTTCCGGAAGATCCAAGCCTTCCCGGAGCAGGTTGACGCCGACTAATACATCAAAAATCCCGAGTCTGAGCTCACGCAAAATCTCCACTCGATCGAGCGTCTTTACTTCTGAGTGGATGTAGCGGGATTTCACACCAGCCCGCTCCAGGAACTTTTGAAGCTCCTCGGCCATGCGCTTGGTCAGCGTGGTCACCAGCACGCGCGCTTCGGTTTTGATCGTTTGGTCAATTTCTTCCAGAAGATCATCGATTTGGTTTTGGCTGGGCCGTATATCTATGGTGGGGTCTAAGAGACCGGTAGGTCGAATGATCTGCTCAACGACCACCCCTTCTGTCAGCGCCAGTTCGTAGTCGGCTGGCGTAGCTGAAACATAAATCACCTGATTGGTCAACTGCTCAAATTCCTCAAACTTCAATGGCCTATTATCCAAAGCTGAGGGCAAGCGGAAACCGTAATCGACCAAATTCACCTTGCGCGACCGGTCTCCTCCCCACATAGCCCGAATCTGAGGGACGGTCACATGGCTCTCGTCGATCACCAACAGATAGTCATCGGGAAAGTAATCCAGCAGGCAGAAAGGCCTTGCACCCGGCAGCCTGCGGTCGAAATACCGGGAATAGTTTTCCACCCCAGAGCAATATCCGAGCTCGCGGATCATCTCCAGATCAAATTCCGTCCGTTCCTGCAGGCGCTTGGCCTCCATGAATTTCCCTTCTTTCTCGAAGAAATTCACTTGGGCGACCATATCATCCTGGATCTCATGGATGGCAGTCTGGATGGTATCGCGTCCGGTAACGAATAGGTTAGCCGGAAAGATCGAGATGATTTTTTCGTCAGAAAGCTTTTTGCCCGTCGCAGGCTCTATGCGCTGGATCGCCTCGATCTCGTCTCCCCAGAAGAAAATCCGGTAGGCAAAATCCGCGTAGGCGACAAAAATGTCGACAGTATCGCCCTTGACCCGGAAAGTACCATGGGTCAGGTCCGTTTGTGTTCTGCTGTAAAGAATGTCTACCAGCTTGAACAACAGCTGATTTCTAGGAATTCGGTCACCCTCCTGGAGACGGACGACATTTTTCCCAAATTCATCCGGATTGCCGATACCGTAGATACAGGACACCGAAGCGACCACAATCACGTCCCTCCTTCCGGTCAGCAGGGAAGAGGTCGCACTGAGCCTAAGCTTCTCAATCTCCTGGTTGATGCTTAGATCTTTTTCGATATAAGTGCCCGAGCTGGGGATAAAAGCCTCCGGCTGATAGTAGTCGTAGTAGGAGATGAAATATTCGACCGCGTTATCCGGGAAAAACTGCTTGAATTCCCCATAAAGCTGCGCTGCCAAGGTCTTGTTGTGGCTGAGAACCAAAGTCGGCTTTTGGGTCTGCTGAATCAGATTGGCGACCGTAAAGGTTTTGCCGGAGCCTGTCACCCCAAGCAGTACTTGAGCGGGTTCGCCTGCTTTGACTCCTGAGGTAAGCTCCTCGATCGCCTTGGGTTGATCGCCGGTAGGTTGGTAATCAGAGGTTAGTTTAAATTCCATAGCTTTTCTCCCAACAACAAAGACTGATCAAAAGGTTTTCGAAACTCGAAAATCAGGCGACTTTCAGGGATCTGCCACCTAGATTATAGTACAGGTAGTTCGTACGCAGGATGATCACCAGCAGCAGCGGGATCAGGCTCGGGTGAAAAGACTGCCAGCCCAATATCCAAAAAACCACCGCCGCATCCGCTAGAATCAACGCGAAAAGGAGATACTTTTTTACCCAAGGTTGGATTTGTTTTTTGGTGAGTCCATACACGAGCGCCAGATGTCCGGGAAATGCCCAGAGAATATTCCAGTTCCATTTAGTTGAAGGAATCTCAGATCCAATCCAAAGTGCCGCAAGTACAAGACCAATAGTTCCCAAAATCCCAAAAACAAAGATATCAATGCCAATGAAAAGCCTTTTCTTCTTGTGGCCGATAAATGTCATTGCTGTAAAGGCAAAAGCTATCACCCAAAAAATCCAATAAGGATTCAACGTTGCCATTTTTTCCTCTGAATCCGGGAAATCCAATATTACCCGACTTTGACTAACCAAAGGGCGGGAGGGGCCATCTCCGATGATCTCTGCACTGCCAAAAGCCATCTCCATGTAAGATGGCAAAAATTGCTCCTCAAACGGGGTAGCGTCACGGTCTAGTCTCGATCCGAGCGCAATGTCAATTCCCAAGTCCGACCAAGGCATGTAAAGCACCTTCTCATCTATCAATTCTCGGAAAGTCTTTTCAACGGGAAGCTGCTTTTGCTCGTTCCAGACAAGTTGATCGCCGAGAATTACCCTCATTGCGTCACGAATTCGGGTCGCACAATTATCAAAGAAAAAGTCGTACCGATAGTTTCTGTTCTCTGGGAGGTAATTGGTCTGCAAAAACTGCACAAGATCTTTGGTCTGAGTCTCATTCAGATCCAGTACCTGCTCCCGAACACTCCGCTCGAAGTAGTCGTACTCGGCAATAAACCGGTCAAAAGTCGACACAGAGAGAAAATAGTCCAGCCTGCCGCCAGCAAAATTCAATACAAAATTGGGTGCTCCAAAGTCAAAGGTTCCATAATTATACACCAAATCCTGACCGGTACTCAGATCCTGAACCCGCACCGCACTGTGCCCAAAAGAGGTATAGATTTCCTCCCCTGCATCACAAGTCAGAAGACTAACACGGTGGGATTGAGCTTTGGAATTAGTTGGAACTAGGATTATCAGAAAAAAAATCAGAAAAACTATTTTAATATTTTTGATCATTTTCTTAAATTAATAGTACTTTTTAAATCCTCTTTTTAATGGATACTAATACTTTTTTAGATTCCAGAAGGAATTTTTTTACCCGCCGAATATACTGGTTATTCCTGGCAGTTGCAGCGGTCTGGCTGCTTCTTGGCAAGGCTTTTTCCCAAGAACTAAACGCCTACAAAACTACCGCCAGCGGCAATTTCTCGGACATTTCCATTTGGGTTTTTTGGGATGGAATTACTTGGAACCCTGCCACGAGCAAACCCGGTCAGGGCAATGACATCTACATCAACCAGACCCATACCCTGACATTGACCAGCAACGAGGCTGTGAAAAGCGTGTTTATCAATGCTGAAACGGGGGCAGGCCAAAAATTGAACCTGTCCGGATTTCAGCTACATGTGTATGGATCCTTGAACGCTTTTTCAGGAGCAGCCCCCGGAACACCCGACAATGCCTGGAACAGCCAAAACTGGATCGGAAATTCCGTTTCAAGCACGCTTGTTTTCAAAGGCAGCTCCCGGGTGATTGTTCAGAAAAATAGCTGGAGCGCCCAGACCACCCAAAGTCGCTTTGCCGTCATATTCGATGCGGACCCAGGAGAAACCCTGACGCTGGAGGCTCCCCTCAAAGCCCTTGCCTTCACCGTCCGATCAGGTACCTTATTCCAAAAAATAGATACTTCAGTATTGCCAAACACTTGCTTTTCGCTGTCGTTCAACACAGAAACTTCCGTATTTGGAGTAGGACCCTATGGTAGTATGGTCGTTGAATCCGGTGCGACTTTTATTTCCGAATGCAATGCCGGAATACTCAATAGATCTACCAGTGGGACTACCAGCGCGCAGGACTTTACTCTTCAAAATGGCGGCACCCTGATTCTAGAAGGCAATGCGCCCAGAATAGAAGCGGCCAATTTCCAGCTTGATGGGAAAATCGTCTTTCGTGGCGGATCAACCGGAAAGACTTATCTAGCCAGCTCCTATGCCGACGCGGCAACCCCAATCTCAGTCCGGGACATCGAACTTCAGGGAAGCCAAAACCTCGCCCTCCCCAATCAATTGATCCTGCATGGAAACTTGGAAAAAAGCGGCTCGGGCAATTTCACGGCATCCAACACAAGCCTGACATTGGCAGGTTCCGGCGACCAGGAAATTCTGGGCTTTCTGCTTGTGGTCCGGGATTTGACTCTGACCAAAACCGGCGGCAACTTCTTTCCCAATTCCGATCTTACTGTGCAGCGAGACTTGACACTCACCCAGGGAAGTATGGATTTGGAGGGCAACAATCTTTCGATCAACACGGGCTTAGCCGGTACATTCGTCTATTTCGATGGGTCTTGGAAAAACGTAGGCCAGTTCCACTACTATGGCATCCCTGCGACGCTGAACGGTGCAAATTCTACCTTCCCCTTCCAAGACACGAGAAATGGTGGCATCCGTAAAGTCCAGCTCCTGGGAAACTCGGCCGGAGGGAATCTACAGATTTCCTTCACCGAATACAGCGGAGCGGAATACAATTCTGGGTTTGACGACGTTGACGGCACCGAGATACTGTATCGACTTTTCAGCTACTTTCAATTCTCGGGGATAACGCCCACTCCCAATCCGCTCGAACTGCGGATCTCTGCAGACAAACTGATCGTGGATGATGTGGATGACCTGCGGATAGTTGGCACCGGCTACGCAGCTCCGGGCAGCCACTTGCCTGGAATTGACCCAACCGAGCTTTGGGCTCGGCGGAGCCTGAGCTTCTCGGATTTGCCGGGCAAGAATTTCACCGTCGGAAGCTTCAGAACCGCATCCGTACTACCTGTCCACTGGCTCGAAACAGACGCCAGCCTAACCAAACAAGGCATCTTGTTGAAATGGAAAGTAGTCGGAGACGGGTCGGATTTCTTTTTCGAAATCTACAAGAGCCACGATCCAATTGAATCCGGATGGGAAAAGCTTGGTGAAATCGCCTCGCAGGCAAATAGCCATGTTTTGGAGCATTTTCAGTTTCTTGATGAAAGTGCCGATTTGCGTCGGGATAATTTCTACCGAATCAAGCAGCTGGACAAAACAGCAAATTTCACTTGGAGCAATGTCCTGAGGGTAGGAAGGCAAATCGAAGCCGAAGCCAATAGCCTGAGCATCTATCCAAACCCCTATTCCAATGGCCCCCTGCATCTGGTACTTCCTCCAAATCTAGACTTGAGAAGATCACAGCTACTCATCCAAAACTCCCAGGGACAGCTGGTAGCTCAATCCAAGTATCTTGGGGCCGATATTCAGCCGCTGATTCAAACCCTGCCTCCCGGGATTTACTTCGTCTGGATCATATCGGAGCAACATCAGCTGGTGGTCAAGTTGATCAGGAAATAGGTTCAATATTTTCCGGGTGGAAAGGCACTTTTCCCTGATTTGCCTATCTTACCCTTTAAACCCCAAACCAACCTATGACCTTTGTTTTTGTTTTGCTCAGCATAGCGATCCTGGTACTTCTGATCGTATGGGCCAAGCTCAATCCCTTTCTCGCTTTTTTGATCGCCTCCATCTCCGCTGGCCTGATGCTGGGACTTCCGGCAGACCAAGTCGCCAAATCCGCGCAAAAAGGCATGGGTGCCATGCTGGGAGACCTGGTCATCGTGATCGTGACGGGTGCGATGCTTGGGAAGCTAGTCTCCGAAAGCGGTGCGGCACAGCGGATCGCAGGGTTTCTGATGAGGATCTTCGGAGAAAAGCACATGACCTGGGCGATGGCCGTCACCGGTTTGATCGTGGGAATTCCGCTTTTTTACAATGTAGGTTTCGTGCTTCTCGTACCCTTGGCCTTCACTGTTTCCTATCAATACAAGCTGCCGGCCGTATACGTAGGCATTCCATTGCTTGCGGCCCTTTCGGTAACACACGGCTTTTTGCCTCCCCATCCTTCACCGGCTGCCTTGGTCGCACAGTTTGGAGCAAATATGGGACTGACACTTTTCTACGGTTTTCTGATAGCCATTCCGACTATCATCATCGCAGGACCGCTATTTTCCCCTTTCCTGAAAAACATTAAATCGGAACCCCTCAAGACTTTCCAATCAGAACCTAAGCCTGAAAGTGAATTGCCGGGAATCGGAAACAGCATCTTCACCGCACTGCTTCCCGTGATTTTATTGATTGGAACTACCGCCTTGAACTTGAACATTTCTCCGGACGATCCGATTCGTCCGCTGGTTAACTTCATTGCAGACCCCGGCGTGGTGATGTTAGTCTCCGTACTTTACGCTACGTTTTCGCTGGGTATATTCAGAAATACCAACATGGTGAAGCTGATGGACATCTACACCATTGCTACGAAAGATGTGGCCATGATCCTGCTTATTGTCGCCGGTGCGGGTGCCCTCAAGCAGATTTTCACAGATACGGGTGTCAGCTTAACCATTGCCGAAAGCCTAAAAACCTGGGACATCCACCCGCTCATCCTTGCGTGGATGATCACGGCAGTCATCCGCATTTGCGTTGGTTCGGCAACTGTAGCGGGCTTGACCACAGCGGGGATTATCGCGCCATTGGTCACCACTATGAATGTAGACCCGAATTTGCTTGTGCTTTCCATTGGCGCGGGGAGCCTGATGTTCTCCCATTTCAATGACGGGGGATTTTGGATGTACAAGGAATTTTTCAACGTGAGCATCAAGGATACCATCAAATCCTGGTCGCTGATGGAGACCATTGTGGCCGTTGTAGGCTTGTTTGGAGTCCTCATTCTGGATCTTTTTGTCTAATTTCAGTCCAAAATCAACCCTGATGGAAACACCTGAAAACAACTTTGCGAAGCTCGGTCTGAGCCTTCCTCCCGCTCCAAAGCCACTCGGCGTCTACAAGCCATGCCTTATCGATGGCAAATACCTATATCTCTCCGGTCATGGGACGGTGCAGGATGATGGCAGCCTGATCATCGGCAGAATCGGCGTAGACATGGATATGGATGCCGGAAAGCTGGCTGCTCGACAGGTCGGACTAGCCATGCTGTCCACCATCAAGGCAAATATCGGCAGCCTGGACAAGGTCAAGCGCGTGATCAAGGTGCTGGGCATGGTCAACTGTACACCGGATTTCGAAAGACACCCCTTTATCATCAACGGATGCAGCGAGCTTTTCGCAAGTGTGTGGGGAGAGGAAAACGGAATCGGAGTTCGCTCGGCAGTGGGGATGGGCTCACTTCCAGACAACATTCCCGTCGAGGTCGAAGCACTGTTTGAGCTTCACTGAGATTCAGGGCTCAACTAACGTTTTGTAAGATTCAAAAAGGCTAAGCACGTCGCGGACATAATTGACCGCGATGTGGCCTTTGGCAAAGCCGCTCCTCACAATAGGATCCCGATAGTACTCAGGATCACTTTTTAGGTTGAGGAAAAGGGAAACATCCTTCCAGCTACGAGTGTTTTTCCCATATTTCATGGTCAATCTCCACGCATCCTCTACATGACCCTGACCAATATTGTAAGAGGCAAGTATAAAGCGGATGCGTTCTTTGGAGTCAGGCACCCGTTCCCTCCAAAACTTGTCCAGGTATTGTAGATATCTGACCCCTCCACTGAGAGACTGTACGGGATCATTGGGATCGGTAACGCCAAATCTCTGCAAGGTCACCGGCATCAGCTGAAGCAAGCCTTCCGCTCCAGCGTAGGAAACGGCGGTGGTGTCAAATCCCGATTCCTTATACACCAAAGCCGCCAAAAGACGCCAATCCCAGCCCAACTCCTCCGCCGCATTTCTGATCATGTCATCAAAAACGGAGATCTTTTTGCCTCCTAGAGAAGAAAAGGGACTGTTGGCCCTGAAAAAGCTGTTTCTGGGACTGAGGAAATATTTGGCATAGAGCTCTGGGACAAACTTCTTTTTCTTTTCTGCCAGCCATACATTTACTGCGTTGAGCAATTTCGGTGAGTTTTTCCGCAGGGCCCAGGAGATCGCACCGTCTTCTGAGACTTTCAGTGAAGCATCTAGACCTGGATAATAGGTTTGGTTTGCTTTTGCGATATTTCGGTCGGCCACCGTCCACTTGATCTTTCCATCGGCTATCTGGTCGATCAGCGTCTCCTCATGCTCGTCCGAAACACTTACCACAAAGCCCATCTGAAGCGAATCCTTGATGGCCAAGAGCTGTTTTTCATAGACTGCGCCTTTTCTCACATATACGGTGTCCTTACCGATCTTCTCCCAAGTGGTCGGTTGTTGGGAGCCGGTTTTCCCCACCACTACGGTGCTCATGGTACCCAGGTAATGGGTAAATGAAACCCGACTGTTTCGTTCGGGGCTACTTTCAAGATTCATGGCAATCAGGTCAGCTCGGCCTTCTTCCAAAGCTTGAAAGGCTTGTTCGATGTCCGAAATCACCAAGTACTCTACTTGAACACCGAGATTTTTTCCCAAATCCCGGATAAGCTCAAATTCATAGCCCATCCTCCTTCCTCGGTAGATGTAATAGGAAGTGGAATTATTGTCCACGGCAACTCGAATGGTACCACGGGTTTGGATACCAGGAAGGTCTAGAATATATGGAGGCTTAAAAGCCTTCTCAAGCCGCTCTTCGAAGAAAGTGCACTGCACCCCGGAAAAGAGGAGAATGATGAAGGAAATTAGTGCGATTAGCGTTTTTTTCATTATCAGGGGCAACCCCAGATGATCCAACACGCTGATTGGCAAAGGCTATGCCAAAATAAAATTAGGCATTTGTTAAAAATAGCGAAGAAAAAACGGAAGCTTTCGGGCTTCCGCTTTATATCAATCTCCAGGTAGCTGCAGGTCTTCCATGCTGTTGTCAAAGAAGATTTTTCCGGAGAGCCGCAGTAGCTCGATCTCCTGCTCTTTGATCTGGTAGATGGAAGTGATCAATCTATTTTTGGCAGTCAATAGATTGACCTGGGCATCTCGAAACTCCAAATAGGAAGCAATCCCCAATCGAAAACGCTCCAAGGCGATGTCAGTATTTTCCCTTGCAACTTGGAAATTTTTCCGCTCGATCTCCAGAAGCCGAAGGTTGTTGGAGTAGGTATTATAAGCTCTTGCGATATCGGATTTCAGCTGGATTTCATATTGCTCCAGAGTACTCTGCTGGATTCGCTGCTGGACTTTGGCATTTTGAATTCTGCGGTTGAGCGTAAGTCCGCTAAACAGGTTCACAGTGATGTTCCCCCCATAGTTGAATCCCGCCCGCTGGTTTTGGGCGACGATTCCGGCGTCCGAATTGGACGTGTTGTTGGCATAGGTAGCATTTAGATTGAGCATGGGCAGTCGGGACGCCTGCAACTCCCGGGTCTGGAGAAAAGCCACATTATTCATGCGCTGGTTGATAAGCAACTGCTTGTTTTCCAAAAACGCATTTTCTTCCAAATCTGCTAAGGTTTGGATCTCACCCACCAATATGGTGTCCTTCACAAAAAACTCTTCATGGGGATCAATGGCCATGAGCTCGTTTAGGTTGACTCGCGCATTTTGTATGATCTGCTCCTGCGTAAGCAAAAGGCTCGAGTCGGAGTTGTAATCCACCTCAGCTGTGAGGAAGTCGCGCTTGCCAGCGCCTCCGAGTTCGTATTGGGCCTTGGCGATGTCCAATCTCGCACGGCTGAGATCCAAGGTCTCCCTCAAGACCTGAAAACGCTGCAATTCCAGGATGAGGCGGTAGTAGGCGGTGGAGATCCCCGCGACAGTATTTTCAACGGAAATTTTGGCCTCCAGCTCGCTGACTTCTGTGAGTTCACCGAGACGCTTCATGGTCACGATGGCCTCTGGTCTGAAACCGTAAAGTCCCACCACATTGAAGTTTTCACTTCTGGACTTTGCGTCGTCGATCTCTCTTGGTGCCGGGTCATTGACAAATCGCTGGACAACATCCTCATTGCTGAATGACCGCAGATAGGTAGCGTCTACGGTCGGCATGAAGAGCTCCCCGACTCCTATCTTTTCATCTCCTTCCCGCAGGTTGACGTTTTCGACAGCGATTTTTATCTGGAGGTTTTTCTCCAGACCGATCTGGATAGCTTTTTCTAGGTCTAAATTTTCTTGGGCAATAGCCGACAGTGAGGTCAGGAGACTTCCCCAAGCGAATAAAAAGGCAAATTTTTTCATTAAATTCTTGCTAATCTTCCTTGCTTAGAAGTGAGATAGGTGTAAATGGCCGGGATGATAAATAGGGTAAGGATCGTGGCAAAGGTCAAACCTCCGATGACGGCAGCACCCATGGGTACTCTACTCTCCGCTCCGGCACCCAGTGCCAAAGCAATCGGCAAAATCCCCAAAATGGTAGACATACTAGTCATCAAAATTGGCCTGAATCGCGCAACGGCAGCTCCGAATATGGCCTCCTCCACGTCCATCCCTTGAGCTTTGCGCTGATTGGCAAATTCCACGATCAAGATACCGTTTTTGGTCACCAAGCCTATCAGCATGATGATGCCGATCTGGCTAAAGATGTTTAGGGTAAAATCAAAGAGCCAAAGCGTCGCCAGCGCGCCAAATATGGCCAAAGGAACAGTGAACATGATGGTAAGCGGATCCAGGAAACTTTCAAACTGAGCCGCAAGCACCAGATAGATCAAGATGAGTGCAAAGACAAAGGCAAACAACAAACTGTTGGAGCTTTCGCGGAATTCCTTGGATGGGCCTGAAACATCCGTGGAGAAGGAATCGTCCAGCACTTCGGCGGCGATCTTATCCATCTCGTCCAATCCAGCACCGATGGTGTAGCCCTCGGCAAGGTTGGCTGTCACCGTCGCGCTCACAAATCGGTTAAAGCGGTACAGTTGGGGTGGCGTGCTCTTTTCTACTACACGCACAAGATTATCCAGCTGAACCAGCTGACCATCTCCTCCCCTCACGTATAGCATTCTGAGGTTGATCGGCTCATTTCTATCCTGAAGGCGCATTTCACCCAGTACTTGGTACTGCTTGCCGTTCATGATGAAGTAAGCGAATCGCTGACCTGAATAGGAAAGTTGGAGCGTTCTGGCAATCTCCTGCACCGAAACGCCGATGTTTCTTGCCCTTTCTCTGTCAATCTCAATTTCCAGTTCAGGCTTGGTAAACTTCAGGTTTATATCAGTAAAGATAAAGGCTGGATTTTGGGAAGCTTTTTCCAAAAACGGAGGGATGACCTCTTTCAGCTTTTCCAAAGTAGGCGCTTGGATCACATATTGAACTGGCAATCCACCACGCCTATCACCGATGGAAACAGGCTGCTGGGCAAAGGCCCGAACGGCAGTTTGCTGCTTGAGGATATTGTTTACGGAATTGAAGATCTGTTGCTGCGAGCGGCTCCGCTTGTCCGCATCCGTGAGGTACAAACGAATAAATGCCGAGTTGGTGTTGGCCGTCCCAAAGCCCGGGGAGGTCACACTGGTCAATCCGACGAGTTCTTCGGAAGGGATCTCTTCTTGAAGTATACTCGTGATCCGATCCACTTCGGTGCCCATGAAGCCAAACGTAGCCCCTTCGGGTCCCGACATGTTGATCCTCAGTTCGGATCTGTCCTCGATAGGAACGAGCTCAGAGGGGATCTGGGAAAACAGCCAATAAATACCCAAGGCCATAAACAAAATCAAAGGAAATGAAATCCACCTGACCTTCATAAAGCCGGAAAGCATGCGATCGTATCCGTCATTGAGCCACACGAAAAAGGGCTCCGTGAAATTGTAGAAGGCATTTTGCTTTTTTCTCAACTTCAGCATCTTGCCGCTGAGCATGGGAGTCATTGTCAAGGCTACAAAAGAGGAAATAATTACAGACCCAGCCACTACAATACCAAATTCCCTGAAAAGACGTCCCGTAGTACCCGTGAGGAAGATCACCGGCAGGAACACCGCCGCCAAGGCTACGGTGGTCGCGATTACCGCAAAAAAGATCTCTTCGGCTCCAGCTTCCGCGGCTTTTTTGGGGCTCTCTCCTTTTTCTATACGGGTATAGATGTTCTCCAAAACGACAATCGCATCATCGACTACCAGTCCAATGGACAGTACAATCCCCAACAGAGTCAGGACATTGATGGAGAAATCCATCAAGTACATGATAAAGAAAACCCCTACCAGAGAGATCGGGATGGTCAATACCGGAATAAAAGTCGTGCGCCAATCCCTCAAGAAAAGGAAGATGATCGCCACTACGAGTACAAAGGCGGTAATGATCGTTTCCTGCACCTCCTCGATTGAGCTGCGGATATAAGAGGTGGAGTCAAAGGCTATCTCTATGCCCACATCCTCTGGAAGATCCTTTTCTATAAACTTCAGCCTGCGGTGAAATTCATCCGCGATTTCGATATTGTTGGAGCCGGGAAGCGGCACCAAGACTACTGCGACCATTGGCACTCCGCCACGCTTCAACACGGTCTTTTCGTTAAGCGCGGACAGCTCGGCGTTGCCGATGTCCTGAAACTTGACAATGTTGTTTTGGTCTTCCTTGATGATGAGGTTGTTGAATTCCTGAGGAGAGCTGAGACGGCTTTTTGTCCTGACGGAAAGTTCGATGCTTTCGCCCTCGATTCTCCCCGAGGGAAGCTCCACGTTTTCACTCTGCACCTTACTCAAGACATCCAAAGGAGTGATGCCGTAGGAAGCCATTTTGAGCGGATCCATCCGGAGTCGGATTGCATATTCCTTGTCTCCCCAGATCTGCACCCGGCTCACGCCTGGAATAGTCTGAAGCCTTTCTTTGAACACGTTGTCTGCCAAGTCCGAAAGCTCCAAAAGGCTTCTGGAATCGCTTTTCACGTTGACGCCGACAATGGGCTGGGAGTCGGCATCCGCTTTGGACACCACTGGAGGATCAGCATCTGGAGGGAGGTTTCGCTGAGCGCCGGACACCTTGTCCCGGACGTCATTGGCAGCGGCTTCTAGATCCGCCCCAACCTCAAACTCGACGGTGATATTGCTACGTCCGTCAGCACTGGTCGAGGTTAGGGACTTTATTCCCTGAATCCCGTTGATCTGCTCCTCAAGCGGCTCAGTAATCTGCGCCTCGATCACGTCTGCATTGGCGCCGACATAGGAAGTGCTGACGTTGATCACCGGGGGATCCACACTCGGATACTCGCGAATACCTAAAAGAGAAATCCCTATCCCGCCAAACAGCAGGATCACAAGGGACATGACAATGGCCAATACAGGCCGGTTGATACTGATGTGGGATAAGCTAGCCATAACTTATTGTGGTAAATTGGGTTGGATCGGCATACCTTGCCTTACTTGCATCACACCTGTGGTGAGTACCAGCTCGCCTTCGTCGAGTCCTGAGAGGACTTGCACGTGGGATTCTGTCCGAGTTCCAATCTCAATCAGCCGCTGTTCAGCCTTGCCCCCTTCGCCGACTACGAAAACCTTGTAGCCTGAAAGCTCGGGGATAACCGATTCTGCCGGAACCATCAACGCATCTTCGGTCACTTCCAAAATAAAGCGGATCTTCACAAACATCCCCGGAAGGAATTTGCCTCCTTTGTTGGCACTTTGTGCTCTGAGTTTCAGAGTCCTTGTCGCCAAGTCAATCTGCGGTTCAAAAGCGTAGACTTGGCCTTGCACTTCTTCTCCCGAAGATTCGTTGGAGAAAAACACCGGAGAGCCGACCGTCACCTGGTTGGCGTATCGCTCCGGTATCGAAAACTCGATCTTGATCGGGTCAATGTTCACCACCGAAGTGATCACGTCATTTGGTCCGATTACGCTCCCCTCACTGATCAATCTCAAACCCAACATCCCATTGAAAGGAGCCCGGATCACCGTTTTGGTCAGCTGGGCTTCCACCAGCTTGATGTCAGACAGCGCCGTGTTGAATTGATTCAATGCAATGTCGTATTCTTCCTGCGAAATCGCTTCTCTGGCAAGCAATTGTTTTTGTCTATTTTCCTGAGTTTCAAACAACTTCTGCGTGTACTGCAAGCGTTGAAACTGGGCCTGAAGCTCATCGTCATTGAGGTAAACCAGCGGTGTACCCTTGGTGACATATTGGCCCTCTTTAAAAGCGATTCGGGTCACCAAACCCGAGATCTCCGATCTCAGTGTCACGGATTCGTTCGGCAAAATGGTGCCGGTCACCTGAAGTTGGTTTCGAAGGGTCTCTCTTTGCAATTTCACCACATTGACTGGCAAAGGCTGCTCGGATCCCGCTCCCCCATTGGATACAGGGGCGGAACCGCCCTCGCTTTTCAGGTTGAGTCTTGGATAGAAAAATGCAATCGCGATAATCAGTACAATTCCTACAATAAGGGCAATTTTGGTTTGTTTTTTCATTTAAGGGTACAAGTCAAGTTGCTTTTGGTTTTTGATAAAAGCCAGAGATAGATGGTTGAATTGCTCAGGTTGCTCCACGTTTACCACGTGGCCGCATTTTTCGAGTATTTTTAGGATAGAGTTCTTATGGGTTATCACCAAGTTTTTAACGGGCTCCAAAAACATCACATCTTGGTCTCCCATGATATAGAGGGTAGGAATCTTAAGGTCTTTTTCCTTGAAATATTTGAGGAGGGGATTGATGTCCCGGGTGAGCTTGAACCAGCGGATAAACTCCCTTTGGCAAAGCTTCTGCGCCTCCAGGATAAAGAGATTTCGGGATTCGGCATGCTGTTTTCGCGGCATGATCACAAATGCAAACAGCCTGTATAGCCACATATAGGGGATTATGTGCTTAAAGGTATTTCCCAAAAACACCAGAATCCGACTCTGCGTGTTGAGTCTGGTCACAGCACCGGCCATAGTAAGCGACTTGACCCGCTGGGGCTGGATCTCTGCCAGCTGTCGGGCGATGATAGTCCCCAAAGAAACTCCCATAAAATGCGCTGGTGGTGTACCCAGATGATCCAAAACCTCTATTATATCCCGAGTGACCGATTCAAAGGTATATTTGTCAGTCCAGATAGCCTGGGACAGATCCATGGACTTGCCATGTCCCCGAAGATCAATCAGCAAAAGATTGAATTCCTTTTTGAAATCTTTCAACTGCTTATACCACACCGCAGACGACCCTCCCGCACCATGGATGAAAACCACCCATTCCTGGCTTTGAGGATGTACGTATTCCCGATGATACAACATAATTGTTTAGACTATCAGAACTGGACAAAAGTTTACTGGATAGCTAAAATACAGCATATTATGGGTACACGGGAATAAAAGATACTGATGGCAAATCTCCGCTATCAAAGGGGAAAAAAGAGGATGTCGATTTGCCAAAATGATTTATGACTTTCCTATTGTCTCAATTAGAGGCTATAAACTCCAGCCTACTGTGGTCTGGAAAATGTAATCCAAGTCAGAGGCACCCTCGGTAGGCTGATTATCATAGTTCATTGTCGTTCCGACTTTAAAATAGAGGTCAAACTTAAATTCGTAGCGGATATCGAATTTGAAGTCTGTTCTGAATCTTCCCTTTTCCGTCAAACTTGGATACCCTACCACGGTAGTCATGAGATCCAGATCACCGATGTCAAAAATATTGTACTGCGCGCCAAAAAATGCTTCCCCTGATTGTGTCGACGACTCGTCTCCTTGAAACTTTTCATTATTGAAGTTAACACCAGCAGAAAACCCCAAATAAGCCTTATTGGTGTGTACTACATAATTGCCAGCACCGATCATATTGGAAGTTCTCAGATCCAACAACTGCTCGGTATTGGACAGGATATTCAGGGAATACATCAGATACCAATCATGAGGAAGGAAGTAGTTGTAGGATGCTCCAAGTTCTGTACGCTTAATAGGCTCTACTTCGGCTTGGGTCGACCTCAGGCTGTTGAAGTTGAGATTGGCTTTCCACCGATCCGCCAAATACCCTGCCGCCGTGTTAAATGTAAACTGCCGGAAATCGTTGGCCTTAGTAAGGTTTGTCCCCACATCGAAATTAAAGGAAAGCCTACTCCAAAACGTATCATCGAGCGCATTGAGATACACGATTTGGTGACGCTGTACGTCTACTTTTTGTCCAAATGTCTCTTCGACCTTGTTGTTCTTTTTTGAAAAACTCAGGATAGTTTCCGGCATTTGGGTGTCGATTTCCACGATACTGTCATTGAGGCTGCGGATTCTACCATTATACCGTCTGCCGTCTGAAAGGGTGATCAGGTAGTTGGTTTTGGAATAGACCCGCTTGACATTGTCCCACTTGATCTTGAAATCCACGTCAGAATAGTCTGTTTCTATCCCGATAATATTCTTGTCCATGTTTTTGATTTCCCCTACGATGAGGTCGTTGTTGCTCAATACAAGGGAGTCAGTCTGCGCCTGGACGGCAAAACCGATAAATAGAAGGACCAAAAAAAACTGTAGCTTCTTCATATAAAATAGAGGATTGATTAGACACCATTGAAGCGATTGGCTTACTCCTCACGCTTAAAACAAAACTGCCGGCGATCAAAAATTCATAGTTTGTTTTATCACCTGTTGAAAAATACAAAAAAAAAGAGCGCTCCAACTCATGGAGCGCTCTTTTGTCAACTCAAATTCTAGATCAATTGAAGATATATCTTAGGCCAAACTGCATTCTCCAAACGTCGGAAACGCCAGCAGTCTTGGTGAAAGTCTCTGAAATCAAGCTCCCACCCTGGCTCAACAACCGGTATTGCGGCTGACCATTGGCGCCAACCGGTCCACCTTGAGCCGAAGTAGGAACAACCAAAGGCTGGGTTGAGTTGAAGGCTTGCCCTACACCCCAATCCTTGTTCAGCAAATTGCCGACATTCAGGATGTCAATTCTGAATTCAAGTGTATTCTTCTTTCCGTTGATATTAGTGAAAAGCTGCTGAGCAAAAGTAAAATCTGCCCGATACACCATAGGAGCAAGAGCCCCTCCCCTTTCCGCATACTTGCCACGGTTGGCGCTCAAATACTCATCCTGCTGGATATAGGCTTCCCAAGCAGCTGCCTGCTCCGCGGCAGTGAAAGTCACACCGCCAGTAGTATACTCTTGGAAGTTCATCTCGCCGGTGCTTGTCGGGATATAGATCAGGTCATTGCTTGTTCCACCGTCTCCATTCAGGTCTCCTGAGAATCTGTAACTACCTACACCTTGGTTCACGCCTTCCCAAAAAAGAGAAACGGAAGTGTTGCCAAATTTGAAGAGGTCTTTGCTATAGGAGGCCACCGCAAAGACCCGATTTCCCATAGTATTGCTGGAAAATCCAACCACTGGATTGTTTGGATCGCCAGCAATCGGGTTGTTAAACCATGTTCCCGCTGCGATGGAGCCAGGGTCTACAGTGTTTTTGGACTTGCCGTAGCTATAGGCAGCCTTTACATAAAGCCCGTTTGCAAAGGGCTTTTCCAAGGAAACGGAAGCTATCCATGAGTTGCCCACAGCCTGGTTGGACAGGGTGACGGCATTGGGGATGTTGGAATTGATTCTGTTGCTAGTCCACCTTGGTCGGTTGTCTGGACCGGAGTAGGAAGCTTGGCTCGCCGGAAGGTTGGCGTTATAGTAGGCGATTCCATTCACGTCGGAGCTGTAGATAAATTCACCGGTGGCCACTACCCCGCCTGGAAGCTGCTGGTCAATTGCTATGTTGGACCTCCAAACCTGCGGAAACTTAAAGCTGGATTCGATCAAAGCCAATTCATAAGATGACGCTGGCTCTCCAGTAACCTGAGTTGGCTTGTAGTTATCAGGATTTGGATTGAATGGTCTGGTCAGGGTATTGTCTTGCTGCTCGAAGCCAGTGAGTATACCGTTGTTACCCACTTGGTTTGATATCCAGACATAGGCCGGACGACCGGTAAAAATCCCAGTACCGCCTCTAACCTGGGTTCTCAGATTGTTGAAAACATCCCAGTTGAAGCCAACTCTTGGAGACCAAAGAATATTTGCTTCGGGCAGTTGGTCTGTCCTGAACTCCACGGTCTCACCCGCGGGATTTCTAAAGTTCATCGCCTCTACAGCTTCGTTTCTCAAAGCCGTCTCACCAAAGAACGGTACATCGATCCTCAGTCCTACGGTGGCCTTAAAGTTAGATCTTACCTGAATTTCATCCTGTCCATAAATTCCCGCATAATTCACTTTCAGCATCTGAACTGGCTTGTCTGAGCCTGGAATGTTGTTCCATCTTACTTGGAACCTTCTTAAGTCCACTCCTGAGGGAACTGTGTTTCCATTTTCCAGAAAGTTGTTCGCGTCGGTATAGAAGTCCTCCAGTGAATTGTATACATAGGCAGACTGGGAGCCTGGGAAGAAGACGTTTTCAGACTCGTAGTATTCATAGCTGAAACCAGCAGTGATTGTGTGGTTTCCTTTGAAGATCTGCACATTATCCTGGATCTGAAAGGTTTTGTACCTCAACTCATTGTTCGGGGTGAAGGGCTCAAAACCAAACGAAGTGTAGGTGGCTCCATCTTCCAAGATATCCACCATTGGGAAAAACTCCCCTTTGTAGCCCCGACTCTCATCCTGATAGGTATAGCCCACGATCAGGTTGTTGGTCATGTTGTCCTTGATTCGGGTGTTCAATTCGGCAACTACCGAACGGATGTTTTCCAAGATGCTATAATTGGAGTTTTGAAAGTTAAGCGCTTGAGGTCTCAGGTTTCTGTTTCCGAAGCCTAAAGAGGAAGAGTTGGACATTAACACATCTGTGGAGGAGTTTAGATGGTTGTATCTCAAGCTCAACTTGTTTTTGTCGTTGATGTTGTAATCGAGCTTTACAAGAAATTTGGTACCGAGCGTTTCGTTGTCGTATCCTTGGTAAGGTCCTGTCTCGTAGTCAAAATTATCTCTCAGGAAGCTGCTCAGCTGATCCAAGTCGGAAGCTAGAACGCGGGTTACGTTCCCTTCAATCGGCTCATCTCCGACCCTTGCTCTCCAGGTAGTGCCTGGTCTTGCTTCTTTTTCGTCCTCAAAGGAGGCAAAGAAGAATAGTTTATCCTTGATGATAGGACCGCCCAGTCTGAAACCAATCTGGTTGTATGTAAAGTCGCCGGGGTTGAAAGTGTTCTCACCTGCTTCTGTACCCACGTTGTTGTTGTTTCTCCAGAAATAGTAAGCAGAACCCGAAAACTCATTTGTACCGGAACGGGTAACTGTATTCACACCCGCGCCAGTGAAGTTGCCTTGTCTCACGTCATAAGGGGCCACATTGACGGAGATCTGCTCGATCGCATCCAGGGAGATCGGGGATACACCCGTTCTTCCGCCTGGATTGCTTCCGCTACCCAATCCAAAGGAGTTGTTGAAATAGGAACCGTCAACGGTAATGTTGTTCAGTCGGGAATCCTGACCGGCGAAAGACTGTCCGTTGGACTGGGGAGTCAGTCGAGTGAAGTCGTTGATGTTTCTCGAAATGGTAGGTAGCTTGGTCAGCGCGCGGTTATCAATAGACGTGCTCGCGCCGGTTCTCTCATTGGAGAAGATGTTGTTGGCACTGGCGGTCACCAACACTTCATTCAGCTCCTGCCCATCTTCGAGCAGGATCACGTTCACGTTGGAAAACACGCCGAGAGAAAGGACGATACCTTCCACATCCTGCGTGGCAAATCCAATAAATGAAACCGAAAGCCTGTAAGGCCCCCCTACTCGCATTCCCGGAATCGAATACTTACCATCCAGGTTGGAAACGGCCCCATACCGTGTACCGGACGGCAAGTGGGTAGCGACGACATTCGCTCCGGGAAGCGGCTCTCCGTTTGACTCGGTCACTACCCCAGAGATACCCGACGTAGTCACACCCTGAGACAAGGCAATTCCGGAGCTGAGCACCAAAATCACCACTGCCATCAAGTTTTTCAGTAAATTTTGCCTCATAAGATTTTGATTGTTGAAAGTTGGTTTTGATAGAAAATCCCTGTAAAGGTAAGTTTGCCCCCCAGCAAAGTTGGGTAGTTAACATTAAGTTTTGCTATCCAAATTTCACATTTTTTAACGAAAGCTTAACACCCCATGCCCAACATTTTTTGTGTTGTTTTGAGCAAAAACTTGAGATTATTGAAGGCGTTTTAAAAAAATCCGACAAAAAATCCCAAAAATGCAAATCTTCTTAGACCAGAATTCGGAAAAACTTCCGTTTTCAAATTCCAAACACAGAGACGTCCGGCGCAGTTACAAGCAGTAATTTCCTCTATATTTGGCCGAAAAACAGAATATTATTCCATTGAAAGATAAAAACATTGTTTGGCTCTATTTGTTTTTGGCAGCTACCTTGGCTGACTTGGCTTTCTTGGTCGAAGGCAATTCCTCGATGAGGTTTTACTCGAAACCGTTGATTCTTCTGGGCTTGATTGCCTATTTCTACCAAATCACCCGGCCGATAGCTTCCACTCTCCTCACCAAATCGATCCTTGGGGCACTGATCTTTTCTTGGATCGGAGACATCCTATTGTTGTGGTCCCAACTTTTTGTCTATGGGCTTGGGGCATTTTTGATGGCTCACGTCTGCTATATTATCGGATTCAGGATAGCGCAGCAAAGTCCCAACAGATTGGAGCACGTAAATTTCGTAAAGTCCTTTCTTCTCAATCTACCCATTTATCTTTCAGCGGCATTCGTTTATTACTTAATCCATGCCAACCTTGGCGCTCTAAAAGTCCCCGTGATTGCCTACATCATCGTAATCGTGGCGATGGTTGCAACGGCTCGGGAGCGATACAAAAAGTGCAATGCCACCTCGTTTTGGCAGGTCTTTATCGGTGCGGTGCTTTTTTTCATCTCAGACGGTGCGATTGCAATCAGCAGGTTTTTTCAGGATTTCGCTGAATCGGGCATAGTAATCATGGGAACCTACGCCATCGCCCAGCTGCTGATCGTGATGGGAATTCGCTCCTATCTGATCAATCCCCGTTGAGAAAAACCACACCGACAAAGGAAAGCAGAGATTTGGCGGCTAGTCAGATAGCTTGAAAAACTCCAAACAAACGCAAAATCCCAAAGGGAGTTCAAGAGCACAAAGGCAGAAGCCGACGTTTCAAAAGAAAGGTTGGTGTAATTCCTTAGCGCTCTTGGTGGCTAAAAATCAATTCAAATAAAAAAGGGCCGAAGCCCCTTTCCCTATTTTTGCTCCAGGCTCACCCGAATCGAAAGTTCCTTTAATTGTTCGTCTGCTATAGTACTTGGCGAGTCGATCATCACGTCTCTTCCTGAATTGTTTTTCGGGAAAGCAATGTAATCACGGATCGAGTCAGAGCCGCCAAAAATCGCGCAAAGCCGATCAAATCCGAATGCTATCCCTCCATGTGGCGGCGCACCGTACTCGAAGGCTTCCATGAGAAAGCCAAATTGCTTTTGGGCTTCCTCATCGCTAAAGCCCAAATGCGTGAACATCAGTTGCTGGGTACTGCGGTCATGGATTCGAATCGAACCGCCACCTATTTCCACGCCGTTGATAACCAGATCGTATGCGTTGGCGCGAACAGCTCCAGGGTCAGTCTCCAGCAAAGGAATGTCCTCACGCTTAGGAGACGTAAACGGATGGTGCATCGCGTGGTAGCGCTTGGTCTCCTCGTCCCATTCCAAAAGCGGGAAATCGACGACCCATAGCGGCTTAAACTTGCTGCGGTCACGCAGGCCCAGATCCTCGCCCATCTTCAGTCTCAGCTCCGAAAGTTGCTTTCTGACGGACTTGGCATCTCCACTGAGCACCAGCATCAGATCACCGGGCTCCGCCCCGAAAGCATCGGCCCAGGTCTTGAGATCCTCAGCTGTATAAAATTTGTCCACACTGGATTTCAGCGTTCCATCGGCGTTATATCGGGCATATATCAGCCCCTTTGCGCCGATCTGAGGACGCTTCACCCATTCGGTCAGTTCGTCGATTTGTTTTCTGGTGTATTCGGCGGCGCCTTTGGCACAGATGCCGACGACCAGTTCCGCATTGTCAAAAATACCAAAGCCTTTGCCTTTTGCCACCTCATTCAGCTCGACGAATTTCATGTCGAAGCGCAGGTCCGGCTTGTCGTTGCCATAGTATTTCATCGCATCCGCAAAAGTCATATGCTCAACGTAGCCGAGATCGACTCCTTTCACCGATGAAAACAGGTGCTTCACCAAGCCCTCGAAAGTGTTCAGGATATCTTCCTGCGTGACGAAGGCCATTTCACAGTCAATCTGCGTAAACTCCGGCTGACGGTCTGCTCGCAAGTCTTCGTCACGGAAACATTTGACAATCTGAAAATATCTATCAAAACCACTCACCATCAACAGCTGCTTGAAGGTCTGGGGAGATTGGGGCAAAGCATAAAACTCTCCAGGGTTCGTCCTGCTCGGCACCACAAAGTCCCTTGCTCCTTCCGGTGTCGATTTGATCAGCACAGGCGTCTCCACCTCTATGAAGTCTTGACCATCCATGTACTTGCGGGTTTCCTGCATCATGCGGTGGCGTAGTTGGAGCTTCTCCCTCACCACATTCCTCCTCAAGTCGAGGTATCGATATTTCATACGAAGCTCGTCACCACCGTCCGTCTCATCCTCAATGATGAATGGAGGGATCTTGGCCGCATTGAGTACTTCCAGCCGGGAGACTTTGATTTCGATGGATCCGGTTGGCATTTTGTCGTTCTTGGCAGTTCGCTCGATGACTGTTCCATTAGCGGATACGACAAACTCCCGACCGAGATCGGCCGCTTTTTGCAGCAAGGTTTTGTCCGTGGATCCTTCTTCAAAGATCAGCTGAGTCACGCCATATCTGTCGCGAAGATCCACCCAGATCAATCCGCCTTTGTTACGGACTCGCTGAACCCAGCCCGCAAGAGTCACTTCCAGATTTACATGGTCGAGGCGAAGTTCGCCACAAGTATGAGTTCTCAACATTTTGAATCCTTGATTTTTTTGGGAGGTCAAAGATAAATAATTGATCCAGAGATCAGCGTTTCCACTTGTAAGATTCGCAACAAAAGCAAGATTCTACTTCCTGATCACCCAATTTCTTTAACAAATTTTAAAAAGTTAAAAATCAGTAGATTTGGAATCCCAGCCGGTTTCTGCAACATTGCGGCACGAAAATTGGCGCTGCTAACGTATTCTGGAGCGATTCGTTTGGAATTGCCCTACAATTTCTCTTGATTAGAAATCAAATTCTTCCTTATTCTCTAAAAATCAGCGATTAATGAACAATAAATGGATAGGCATCGCAGCTCTTGCTCTCACCCTGGGAGCCGGTGTCATTTTCCAACTCACTACCAAAGATGCGGCCCCCTCTGAGGATCAAATGGTAGCCTCGATCGACAGTACAGCTGTCAAGAAGGAAAAAGAAGTCTTCCTCTACGGCATCAACGTCACCGGCCTCAATATCGTGGAAGGTACGGTCAGCAAAAACCAAACCCTAGCCTCCATACTTTCTCCCTTCAATGTTCCCTACCAGATCATCGACGAGATTGCCAAAAAGTCCAAGAGCGTTTTTGACGTAAGGGGTATCGCCGCCAACAAAAAGTTTACGGTCATTTCCCAATCCGCTTCGGAAATGGCCCAGTTTTTCATCTACGAGCCCAATCCTGCCGAGTATGTGGTGTTCAACCTGGACTCCATGGATATCTACAAGGCCGAAAAGCCAGCGGAGTATCGCACTCGGGAAATAGGTGGCACTATCCAAAGCTCACTCTACGTCGATATGGACAAAAAGGACGTGTCCGTAGCTGTGATCAACAAATTTGCCGACCTCTTCGGCTGGTCTGTTGATTTTCAAGCTTTGCAAAGAGGCGATGAATTCAAGGTGGTATATGAGGAGAAAATCGTAGACGGAAAGGTGGTAGATGTCTCGGGCATTCAGCTCGCATACTTCCTACACAACGGTAAGCCCTACCACGCCATTCCCTTTGAGCAAAATGGGGAGCTGAATTTCTTCGACCAAGACGGGAATTCATTGAAAAAAGCGTTTCTGAGAGATCCACTGGAATACACCCGGATCAGTTCAAGATATAACCTGAAGAGATTTCATCCGGTCCAAAAACGATACAAGCCGCATTTGGGCACTGACTATGCCGCAAGGACGGGTACAGAAATCCGAAGCGTAGGTGAGGGAACCGTAGTAGAAGCCAGATACACCTCAGCCAATGGCAACTACGTAAAAATCAAACACAACGGAACCTATACGACTCAATACCTGCACATGTCCAAAATTGGTAAAGGCATCAGAAAGGGCACTCGCGTATCGCAAGGACAGGTGATCGGCTACGTCGGAAGTACTGGGCTTGCCACTGGGCCCCATCTCTGTTTTAGATTCTGGAAAAATGGAAAGCAGGAAGACTGGCTGGCTGAGGAAATCCCACCTTCAGAACCAATCTCCCGAGCAAATCTGGCTGCCTTTAATTCCAAAAAAGCCGAGTCCTTCACTCTCTTGGCCTCCATTCCTCTCGAGGGAGAAAAGCGATTGCTGGCGGCCGTGTCCGATTCGCTGGCCATCCAGGGGTTTTAAGTAAACCATACCGAAATTTCAAGAATGGATTTGATCCGGTAACTTTGGGATCAAATCCATTTTCTTTTTCTATGAGCGAGGATTCTTCGATACGGATCAACAAATACCTCAGCGAGGTTGGCTTTTGCTCTAGACGAGCAGCTGACCAGCTACTGGAGCAAAATAGGATCACCATCAACGGCAAACTTCCGGAGCTCGGCACCAAGGTTTTTCCCCAAGATGAAGTGCGGGTGGACGGCAAGCTGATAGGAAAGCCAAAAAAAGTCCACACCTACATCGCCTTCAACAAGCCTGTTGGTATTGTCTCTACGACTGATGTCAAGGGAGAAAAAAACAACATCATCGACTTCATCGGACATCCGGAGCGTATATTTCCGATTGGCCGACTGGATAAGGACAGCGAGGGGCTGATCTTGTTGACCAGCGAGGGGGACATCGTCAACAAAATCCTACGATCCAAAAACAACCACGAAAAGGAATACATCGTGACGGTGGATCGGCCCATTGATGCAAATTTTATCCGAAAGATGTCAACTGGCATCCCTATCCTAGGCACAGTGACCGATCCCTGCAAAGTCGAACTGATCACAAAGTTTAAGTTTCGCATCATCCTCACTCAGGGACTCAATCGCCAGATTCGGCGCATGTGCGAATTTCTAGGCTACACCGTCAAGCAGCTGAAGCGTATCCGGATCATGAACATCCATCTTGACATCCCGGTGGGCACGTGGAGGGATCTGACAGAAAAAGAAATGAGGGAATTGAACGAAATGATTGCCGACAGTTCCAAGACCTTTGACTGAAACGCCCAGACCTCTTACCTCTTTTGATAGACCCTAATGTAGTCCACCCGATATTCCTTAGGAAAAGTACTTTCACTCGGGTCGCCTCCATTGCCGCCGATCGCCAGATTGAGCAAGAGATAATGGGGTTGGTGAAAGGGATTGAAGCCATCCGGGTTGAGTGTCTTCGAAAGATCGATTTCATTGAGCAATCGGCCGTCCAGAAATAGCCGGATGAAATGTTCATCCCATTCCATTCTCCAAAGGTGGAATTTTGAAGGCCAGTCGATATCCGATCTCAAAAACTCCCAGAAAGGGATTTTCTCCTCGTCCCATATAGCCCGATATTGTCCTCGGTCTGCCCAGGCGGCATTGGCGAGAATGGTAGGTTGGTTTTTCACCCGATAAAACTCCATGATATCGATCTCTCCGTTGGCGGGCCAGGGATTTTTTACCCCCAATGTCCAGATTGCTGGCCACATTCCGGAAGCCGTGTCAATTTTCGCCCTTACTTCTACTACGCCATACTTGAACTCGAATTTTCCTCGGGTGTGGATGCTTGAGGAAGTGTAGTCTGCAGCTCTGCGCGCCTTTCGCCAGTCCTGTTTACCTGCCTCATATCCCGAATTGGGAACGTTCTCTCTTCTTCCCGTGATGATCAGATGGCCGCCATCCACGCTGGCATTATCTTCCTGATACCACTGCAGTTCCTGATTTCGGACAAAGCCCTTTTCAAAGCTCCACTTGGCGGGATCGACTTTCCCATTTTGGTCGAATTCATCCTGCCAGATTAAAACATGTCCGGACCCCTTGGGATCAAACTGCTCTTGGGCGAACGCAACCGTTCCAAAAAAAGTCAAATAGAGTAAAAAGAGGTATTTCATACGCCAAAACATACGAAAAAGCAGCGGTAAAACAGCAGCGGATCAGCATCCCTTCTTCATAGGTTTTGCTGCGGTCGGTCGGGCAATATCTCTTTCCTTGCCCATCTTCAATCAGTGATTGTTCAGATTTGGTATTATCCAACGGATTCGGGTACAGTCCCATGCCTATCATCGGCCACTTCTTCCGAACACCTCCAAGCCTTTGATTTGAGTCAAAAAATGCATTGGCCTATTGTGCTTTGTTATATTGAAGTGATATTCAGCTTTGAAACCTACACAAATGGACACCCAAGCTTTGCCACCGATTGACATTACAGACATTGTTCAGCTGCAAAAAAAGACAGCCTTGGCATGGAGATCTTCCTCAGTCGCTGAGCGAGTGGAGCGTTTGAAAATTCTAAACGACTGGATATCAAGGAATCAGTCAGCTATCCGCCAAGCTCTTTGGGATGACTTTAAAAAACCCATAGCAGAGACGGACTTATCGGAGATTTTCCCAGTCACCTCCGAGATAAACCACGCAAAGAAGTACCTAAAGTCTTGGATGAAGCCAAGCAAAGCGTCGATGCCGATGCCTATGTTTGGGACTAGCAGCTATGTTCAATATGAGCCAAAGGGATGCGCGTTGATTATTTCACCCTGGAACTATCCATTCAATCTTGCCATTGGGCCATTGGTTTCGGCAATTTCAGCCGGCTGCCCCGCAGTATTGAAGCCCTCAGAATTGACTCCAAAAACGTCCGCTTTGGTTGCCCAAATGGTAAAAGAACTCTTCAAGCCTGAGGAGGTCACTGTCTGCCTTGGCGGAGTGGAAGTCTCCCAAGAGCTGCTTTCACTTCCTTTTGACCATATTTTCTTCACTGGCAGCACCAAAATAGGGAAGATTGTGATGGAGAAAGCATCCAAAAACCTCACACCAGTCACGCTGGAACTTGGGGGAAAGTCACCCACCATCGTGACCAAGTCCGCGGACATAGCAGATGCAGCAAAAAAAATAGCTTTCGGGAAATTCGTAAATCTAGGCCAAACCTGCATAGCCCCAGACTACATCCTGGTGCACCAAAGCAAAAAAGACCAACTGGTGGCTGAATTGATTTTGGCAATCAAGGATATGTATGACCCGAGTTTTCTGGGAATTGCAAAATCAAAGGACTTGGCTCGAATCATAGATGTGAGGCATTTCGACAGAATCTTAAATTGCCTGCAGGACGCAACAGAAAAAGGAGCTAAAACGGATTTTGGTGGAGGAAACGATAGACGGGAATTGTTTATCGAACCGACCATTCTGAGTGGAATCACCGAAGAAATGGACATCTCACATGAAGAGATATTCGGCCCCTTGCTACCCATTCTGACCTATGAATCCATTCAGGAAGCAATAGACTATATAAACCAAAAACCGAAACCCTTGGCGCTTTATGTGTTTGATTCGAGTGATGAAACAGACTTGATTCTCAAAAACACGAGTTCGGGCAATGCGGTTATCAACGACTGCGTGCTACATTTTCTCCACAACAATCTTCCTTTTGGAGGTGTGGGAAACAGCGGAATCGGAAAATCCCATGGGTACCACGGCTTCTTGGCGTTCAGCAACGAGAAAGGTGTTCTCAGACAAAGGGTGGGATTCAACAATGTAACCCTTCTCCGCCCTCCCTATGGACTCAAGGCTAAAAAAATCATCGAATCTTTAATTAAATGGTTCTAAATTAGACAATTGAAATTTTTGATCATGGCAAAAAAATTACTGCTCTTCATCCTTCTGGGATTTATTTTTTCCTGTAGTTCAGATGAGCCTCCAGTCGAAACTCCCTTACCCGAGCTCGAACTAACCAACGTCTCCTACGGAACTGGAGACAAACAGCAGTTGGACATCTATCTACCCGCGGGGAGAAATCTTGCCGAAACCCCACTTATCCTTTATATCCATGGTGGTGGATGGATAGAAGGCAGCAAGGATGAGTTTTTGCCCTTCAAATCAGGCATGGGCATTCTGTTCCCCGGATACGCGTATGCCTCCATGAATTACAGTCTTTTTAACCTTGCCACAGGCGATAACCCTTTTCCAACTCAGGAAAACGATGTCATTTCCGCAATTGAATTTGTGGAAAGCATGAGCTCGGAATGGGATCTCGAAGGCGGCCTCGTCTTGGTTGGAGCAAGTGCGGGAGGACATTTGGCTTTACTCCATGCCTATAAGCACGCGGACATTGGCAATGTCAAATCCGTCGTGGCCTTTTTCCCACCGACGGAGCTATCCGAACTTTTTACCTATAGCGATCCGACCGCCTATCTACTGTCTGAGTTATTAGAAGGTACACCTCAGAGCAATCCTGACCTTTACAATGAATCAAGTCCCATTAGCCATATTACGCCCAGTTCCGTCCCTACTATATTTTTTCATGGGGATCTTGACAACGTTGTACCACTCTCACAATCCAGTCTGCTGGAAGAGGCACTACAAGACAATGGCGTCACCTATCAGTTCCAGGTAGTTCCTGGCCAAGGCCACGGATTCACCGCAGACACTTACCCTGCTCTGTTGACTATGGCAGCCCAGTTCATCAAAGACAATCCATAGGAATACTTACTGAAAAATAAAAAACCCCGACTTTCGTCAGGGTTACCAAAGCTTTTAGACTCTCTGTAGTCCCGTAGAATGGGCCATCTCTTTGATGGCTTTCACTACTTTGTCGGAAGGCTGCAGGCGAACCTGATCCAGTTGCTCTATCGTGCTCAGCATCTCCACATATTCTTGCATCAGCGCGTCGTTGCTTTGCAAGGCTTGCATCAAGAGTTCTTGTTCTGCTTCCGGCATTTCCCGGTAGATATATCGTACCAGGTCATTTGGGGTAAATGGTTTTGTCATAGGCAAAATTTATTTTCTTCATTTTCTTTCTTAGATGAATTAGCGCATAGCGCATTCTCCCCAAAGCGGTATTGATGCTGACGCCGGTCTGATCCGCAATTTCCTGAAAGCTCAGGTCAAGGTAATGCCGCATCACCAGCACTTCCTTCTGCGCCTCAGGAAGCTCTTCTATCAGTCGCTTCACCATTTCCAAGGTCTCCTCCTTTACCCGGTTGTCCTCGACGGACGACTCGGCGAATTGCAGAGAATTGAAAAGGTTGGATCCGTCCTCCATCAAAATCGTCGGATACCGTTTTGCTTTTCGGAAATAGTCGATTGCCAAATTGTGTGCAATCCGCATCAACCAAGGTTGAAACTTCCCCTCCTCACTGTACCGGTCAGAGTGGATCGTCTGCACGACTTTTACAAAGACATCCTGAAGCAAATCCTCCGCTATGTCCTGATCCTTAACGATCAAGTAAATTGTGGTAAATACTTTACTTTGGTAACGGTCTACCAAAACATCAAATGCAGCTTCACTGCCATTTCGATACTGAGCTATCAACTCGCTGTCCTGCGGACCTATTCGCTTACTCATTTTCAGTTGGTTTATGAACAACGTAGAAGTCTAGACCATAGTATCTGTTAAAAGTGAAAGAAATAAAATCATTAAGAGCGGCTGCCGCATTCAGCCAATGGAATCCAATCTAAGGTGTTTTATGAATACTTGTCAAGCATTGGCGAAAATTCAAAAGGAAATTTGGAAACCTGTTGTTTTTCAGCCTTTTCTATCGACATTAAAGCTTGTTATAGATCCAATGCGGCCAATGTTATGCCAAAAAATGTTAAACCCTAGGAAAAAGAAGCTTCATTTCCCCCTCATTCGAACCCAAAAAATTCCCTTCAATCGTTACCTTCGTAATCTTATCAAGTAAAAACAATTACCATGGATTTAAGCGGAAAAGTAATCAACCAACTCCCTGAAGTAGGCGGAAATTCCAAAAGCGGCAACGCTTGGAGAAAGCAGGAATATATCATCGAGACCGGTGGTCAATACCCGAAAAAAGTATGCGTTTCGATTTGGGGTGACAAAATTGACCAGTTTGGCCTCAAAGTGGGTGAACAGGTCACCCTGGGAGTAGATGTGGAGAGCCGCGAATACAATGGAAGATGGTATACCGAAGTTAAAGCCTTTAAGGTAGACCGAGCCAGCAATGGTGGTGGAGCCGCTTCCATGCCTGAGGTAGATACTTTTTACTCCGAAAGCGAGGAGGACAAACTGCCGTTCTAACAATCAGAGGTATTCTCAAGCTTTTTAAACTTCACTTTTCAATGTGGGATGATTTCGATGAAAACGAAGACTGGGACGAGGAGAGTGAATTTGATCCAAAGGCACAACGGGATCAAATTTACTCCCACCCACTCATGAAAAAGGCTACCGAAATAATCTCCCTCACCCATGCGCTGGTCGGAAGCTTGGACGAGGCCCGAAAGGAACTCTATGGGGGGATGATGATGGAGGATGCGACGGTCATGTGTTCCAAATTCGCCGGTGCGGAGGCCGTCGATGACTATATCCTCAAGATGGAAAATGCGACCATCATGAAGGTGCACGCCCGGCATCTCAACTCCATGACCTACCAGCTCGCCATGGAAGAAACCCACGCGGAAGAGCATCTCGCCCTCCTCAGGGAGGCAATAGGCGAATTTAAAAACCTATTTGTAGACTGGGTGAAAGGCTTCGATCCCAACAATCGCCAAGATGACGGTTGGGGACTATTTGTTTGATTTCGGAGATTGACTAAGTTGATTTTTTTCGGTTCTTAGTTAAAAATCTCCCTATGAATCGATTATTCTATCTGGTATTTCTCCTGATTGCGACCGCTTGCACCAAAAGCCAGAAGCCGATTGAAATCCAGCTTACAGATTTGATTGCAGATACACTTTTTCTGCAAAAGGATACACTCACCAAGTATTTGGGGGTCAATTTCACCCATTTTCAAACTGACTCGGGAGAAGTGTTGATGACATTCAATCGGCATCGGCTTTTGACCTATAGCTACCCAGAAGGAAAAATCCTTGAATCGATAAAATTTGAAAAGGAAGGTCCGGATGGAATCGGAGGTTTTATTGCAGGATATTTTATAGATCAGAACTTTATCTATTTCCTTTCTCAAGATCAAAAACTGATTGAAGCTGATTTCGACGGGTTTGTAAAAAGACGAATTGCGCTCCCTGAGCCACCGCCTGCCAGGTTGGCAAGCAATTATTCTACCAGGGAGTTTAATCCGATTTTCAAATCCGAAAGGGGTCTTTTTATATCCGATGTTCCCCTTGTACTCAAGCAGTCATTACTGGAGTACACCGACTGGGTTGTGGATTTTTCTCTTCAGGACAGCAGTTTCCGTCATGTAAGTTTTTCATTTCCTTCCTCTGCCGGAAATTTCCTGGATGATCCTGAATTGGGGCAATACTTTCACTTGTATGATGCCTCGGACAAATCACACTGGATCTCCTTTTCGGCTTCGGACTCAATTTTAAAAGTGCGGGAAGGTCAATCCAGCTGGATACCGGCTGATCCCAAAGAAAACCTCGAATTTTTGCGAGGATCCACATCGCAGAAAGGGGAATGGACGGTTTTTCATCCGAATGATGAAAGCGGAGAATACACCGCCTTACAAAAAGACCATCATACTGGCTTGATATTCAGACATGCCAAAATCAAAAGTGGAGATCTTGATCAAAACATCAAATCAAAGCATGTATTCCTGGTTTTGAATTCGGCCGGAGAAAAATTAGCCGAAGTCGCATTTAGCGATTGGGACATTACGCCCTATGCATTTCAAACTCCGGATGGAATCTATTTCCCAATAGTGGTGCAACTATGGGAGGATCAGGTTGCTTATGCCCGCGTGGACTTTTCCAAAATCAAGCCATAAAAAAAGCGAGACTTACTCAGTCTCGCTTTTTACTTGTAGTTCGATTTCTTCACCAGATTCATCGAGGAATCTGTATTCCGTCACGGGCAGGGAAGAATCTCTGATCAGTTTTATCCATTTGTAATATTTGAAAAACCACTTGACCCGCTGGCTAATCAGGCCTTGGGTGAAGTAAGCATGCAGGTAGGGATGCAGCCCTATTTGTATTTTTGCCACATTCTGTATGGTGGCAAGGTGATGGAGATCGTGCTCCAGCTTATCGGCAACCAGAATCGAGGCCTGTATCTTGCCGGTACCGTTGCAGGCGGGGCAGGTTTCTTTGGTCACAATGTTGACCTCCGGCCGTACCCGCTGACGGGTGATTTGCATGAGCCCAAATTTGCTCAGCGGCAATACCGTGTGCTTGGATCGGTCAGACTTCATCTCCTGCATCATCACTTCGTATATGGCTTTTTTGTTTTCAGCCTTCTTCATATCGATGAAGTCTACGACGATGATTCCTCCCATATCCCGGAGGCGGAGCTGTCTGGCTATCTCCTTGGCAGCGACCATGTTGGTTTTTAGAGCCGTAGATTCTTGGTCGCTTTCTTGGTTGGACTTGTTACCGCTGTTTACGTCGATGACGTGCAGGGCTTCGGTGTGTTCGATGATGACATAGCCGCCCTGCGGGAGGCTCACCGTCTGTCCAAACAAGCTTTTGATTTGCTTTTCGATTCCAAAGCTTTCAAAGAGCTTGGCTTTACCGTTGTAAAGCTTGACAATTTTTTCTTTTTCAGGGGCTATTGACCTGATGTAGGACCTGATCTGATCGTAGGTGGATTCTTCTTCTACGGTGATTGCGTCGAATGATTCGTTGAGCAGGTCCCTGATTAGTGAGGAGGCCATGCTCATCTCTCCGATGATTTTGTCCCGGCTTTTGGCTTTCAGCAATTTTTTCATCCCTCCTTCCCAGGAATCGAGAAGGTTTCGAAGGTCTTTGTCAAGTTCCGTCACGGACTGTCCTTCGGCCACTGTTCGGATGATTACTCCGAAATTGGCTGGTTTGATCGAATTGATGAGTCTGAGGAGCCTTTTGCGCTCGTCGCTGCTGCGTATCTTCTTGGATACGTTGACCGTATCGGAAAAGGGCACGAGCACCAGGTAGCGTCCGGGCAGAGAGAGCTCGCAGGAGAGTCGGGGGCCTTTGGTGGAAATGGGTTCTTTGACGACCTGGACCAGCACTTGGTTGGTCTTGGATAGGACTTTCTCGATTTTGCCGATCTTGTCTATCTCAGGTTCGTTTTCGAAGCCTTTCATCAGATAGCTTTGGTAGTTGTTGTTGCGCACCATCTTGGTAAACTTCAACATGGAGTTGACATTCGGGCCAAGGTCCTGGTAGTGGAGAAAGGCATCTTTCTCATACCCGACGTCAATGAACGCAGCGTTGAGCCCATTGACGATCTTGCGGACCGTGCCCAGATATATGTCGCCTACCTTAAACTGGTTGTCCATCCCTTCGGAATGGAGTTCGAGCAGTTGCTTATCTTGCAGCAGGGCGATCCGACTTCCGTTTTGAGCAGAATCGATTAACAATTCCGTACTCAAAAGTTCGTCTTGATAATATGTAAATGAACGTTTTTGTTATAGAAACAGGAAAAGAAGAAGTGGATTACTTCTTCTTATGTCTGTTCTTTCTAAGTCTCTTCTTACGCTTGTGCGTAGCGATCTTATGTCTTTTTCTTTTCTTACCGCAAGGCATAGTTTTTAGAATTTAAGGTGTGTAATGATAATTTATAGCTTGTCGAGGTAGGTCTGTACGCTTTCCAAGACCATGGGATCTTGGGTCAACTTTTTCACTTCCTCAAACTGTGCTTTCGCTTTATTCTTTTCATTGGACTCGAAATAGCTCACGGCCAGGTAAAACTGCCCCTGAAGATTATCCGGATGGTATTTCACCAGCTCCTCAAATCGCTCAGCTGCACGCTTGTACTGACCAGACTGCATCGAAAGGACTCCCATGTTGAAAAGCCCGTCCTCATTTTGGGGATCTTCCGCGAGAATCTCCCGCATCATCGTGATTCCCTGCATGGGATTGGCCGAAGATACGTAAGTCATCGCCACTTTGGTCTTCAAATCCAATCGGCTTGGATCTTTCTCCAAAACCTGATTTAGGTAGTTCCTGGTTTTCTCCGCCAGACTCTCGACTTTGGCTTTGTCCAAAGCAAAAGAGTAGGCTTCGTAAAAGGCCTTACCAGCTTCCTCAATCAACCCCAAGTCCGCAGAGTTCACTGCCACCGCTTTTTCAAGTGTATACGCAGCACTGTCAAACATCCCCTCCTTTTGGTAGATGGCCGCAAGAGACTTGGCAGCCTCGCTTATTTGGGAAGGATCCTGGGTAGAGGCCAAAGTCGCCTTAAACCCATCCGCCTCCGAGCGATTTTCGGAAGAAAGCTCATTCTCATGCATTCCGGCTACGTCAGTCGCTTCCGATGCCTGGGAATCCCCGACAATTGTCGTACCTGCCTCATTGTCCACTACGACCTTTGGCAAGGCATAGAGCCCAGCGACGGCGCAAATCCCTACAATGATGAGAATGAGCTGTGATTTTTTCATGTCAATTTACCACAGGATTAGTCCTGGGGAGCAAGTTCCTTGATCTTCTTGCTGTTTTTGATTTTCTCCACAAACACCTTTGATGGCTTAAATGCCGGAATGTAGTGTTCGTCAATCACGATTGCCGTATTCTTGGAGATATTACGTGCAATTTTCTTCGCTCTTTTCTTGTTGATGAAGCTACCGAACCCTCTCACATAGATGTTTTCTCCATCAGACATAGAGTCCTTTACGACTTTGAAGAAGGCCTCAATGGCTTGTGTAACATCGTCCTTCTGGATTCCGGTTTTGTCTGAAATCTTGGTGATTACTTCTGCTTTTGTCACAGTGTTTTTAATTTAGAAATTACGAAATAAGCTTAACAACCTATTAACCAAGTGTTTTTGGGACTGCAAATGTACGATAAGCAACTCAATTAAAAAACATTATCAAAAAAATTACCAATGTTTGCACCCGAAATATTTTGAACAAATGAATCTTAAAGCCCCTGAATATCAAGCTTTTTCCACTCATGTAATTTCTTGGTATCGGGCCAATCCGAGAGAATTGCCTTGGAGAGGGACATCAGACCCCTATAAAATCTGGCTCTCCGAAATCATCCTCCAGCAGACGCGTGTTGCCCAAGGGTTGCCGTATTATTATGCTTTTGTGGAAGCTTATCCTACGGTGAAAGATTTGGCTCTGGCGCCAGAATCTGAAGTGTTGCGCCTTTGGCAGGGCCTAGGATATTACAGCCGTGTGCGCAATCTCCACGCCTGCGCCCAATTCATTTGGCAGGAGCTGGACGGTCATTTTCCAAATACCTATGAAAGTCTTCTAAAGCTGAAAGGTGTCGGAAGCTATACCGCTGCGGCAATTTCCAGCTTCGCTTTTGGAGAGGCCAAAGCAGTGGTGGACGGGAATGTGTTTCGGGTTTTGGCGAGATACTTCGGCATTGAGACGGACATTGCCACGAGTAAGGCAAAAAAAGAGTTTGAGGCGCTCGCGAATCGACTCATTCCGCAAGACAATCCTGGGGAATTCAACCAGGCGATGATGGACTTTGGCGCCAGACAGTGTGTCCCCAAAAACCCCGACTGCGAGTCCTGCCCACTGGCGAATTCCTGTTTTGCCTTAAAAAATGGCTTGGTCAAGCAGCTGCCCGTGAAGATCAACAAGGTAAAAGTAAAGGAAAGAAGCCTCCACTATTTTGTGATCCGGTGCGGTGACGATTGGGTATGGAAAAGGCGATCTGCCGGTGATATATGGGAAGGGCTCCATGATTTCCCGGTCTCTGAACATGGGGTAGCGTCTTTTGCTGGTGTTTCGGCAGTCGCACCTAGCCCCTTTCCGAAAAAATACCGACATGTTTTGTCGCACCAAAAACTGACTGCCAGTTTTTCGGAAATAGAGCTCCCGTTGGAAAAACATGCCGAACTCAGCCAGTGGTGTGAAAATGAAGGGTATATGTTGGTTGCCGAGAGTGAAATCGAATACCTAGCCAAACCTAAATTAATCGTGAACTTTTTGAACGATCAGGGGATTTAGGTAAATTCAATTTCGTTTTTCATCTCAAACAAACACAATTATGGCAGGAGTTAACAAAGTGATATTAGTTGGAAACCTCGGGTCTGACCCAGAGGTAAAATACCTCGAGGGAGACAAAGCTGTGGCCAAACTAAGACTGGCGACCACTGAATCCTACAAAGACAGAAACGGCAACCGGATCGACCAAACTGAGTGGCACGATTTGGAAATGTGGGATGGGCAGGCCAAAATCGCGGAGCAATACCTCAAAAAAGGCTCGCAGATATACGTAGAGGGCAAGATCAAGACAGACTCTTGGCAAGACGAACAAGGCCAAAACCGATACCGCACCAAAATCCGGGTGCTGAGCTTTACCATGCTTGGAGGTAAGCCTGATGGTGCCGGCAGCAATCAACCTAGCAACTCGCAGCAAGCCTACAGCCCAAAACCAGCCGCAACATCAAATACCTCAGGCTCCAGCCAGGATTTGGTACTTGATGACTCAGACGATGATTTGCCATTTTGAGTGATATCGGATTCCCCTGAAATTGATTTTCAGGGGAATTAATTATTTTTGCCCTAACCAGCTTCTCGCCTACATGGACGACCCCTACCCGAGTTACTACCTGATCGCACAGATAAACGAGCCTTCATTTAGTTATTTCTTTTTCAACGGACTAGTTTTGGTCCTCCTACTGATAGGGTCTGCCCTCGCCTCTGGGTCCGAAGTAGCCTTTTTTTCGCTCAACAACGAAGAAATCGCATCCATACAGGAATCCGATCCCAAGCGGGGCCGGCAGGTCGCAAATCTCCTATCCGACCCGAAGAAGCTTCTCAGCACCATCTTGATCCTAAACAATCTAATCAACATCGGGATCGTCACGCTGACTACCTTTGTTTCTTGGACGATTTTTGGGATGAATGCCACAGCTATTGTGGTGATCTTGGTTCAGTCGGTCGGAGTTACTGTGGTTTTGGTATTTTTTGGAGAGATCGTGCCAAAAGTCTATGCCAACCAAGCAAAAATCCCTTTTGCGCTCTCCTTGGCACCTATTCTCGTCGTTTTTTCATCACTACTCAAGCCTATCTCCTGGTTTTTGATGTCCTTCAGCAACTTGATTGAGAAGCGTGTCGAACAAAAAGGCTATTCTCCATCCGTAGGCGAGCTGAACCAAGCACTCGAACTGACCACGGAAGATACGCCCGAGGAAGAAAAAGAAATCCTTCGGGGTATTGTGAATTTTGGTACCCTTTCTGTGAAACAGGTGATGCGTAGCCGTATGGATATCACAGCTGTGGACGTGGAGATGGACTTCCACGAACTAATGGACAGGATCAACAAAAGCGGATATTCCCGAATTCCGGTTTTTGAAGAGACTATCGACAACATCCTCGGTGTACTATATATCAAAGACCTGCTGCCTCACATCGACAAGGACGAGGATTTCCAGTGGAAAGAGCTGATCAGAAAGAGCTTCTACGTCCCAGAGACCAAGAAGGCCGACGCCCTATTAAAGGATTTCCAGAGAATGCGGGTCCACATTGCCATAGTCGTGGACGAATACGGCGGCACATCGGGCCTGGTCACACTGGAAGACCTCATCGAGGAGATCATAGGTGAGATCAATGACGAATTTGACGACACCGACAATATCTTCTTCCAAGAATTGGACAATGACACCTATATCTTTGAAGGAAAGGTGTCCCTCAATGACTTTTGCAAAAAGCTGGAACTGGATCCCCAAATCTTCGAGGAAGTCAAAGGCGAGAGTGAGTCCCTAGGTGGCCTTTTGCTAGAGCTAAACTCGAAACTGCCTAAAAACGGAACAAAAATCCAGTTTGGCGATTTTGAGTTTACGGTATTGGCTGTCGATACCCGTAAGATTAAGAAGGTGAAAGTCCAGTTTTTCGACCGGGAAAAGGACGGAGCCAGCCATTTTTCAGACTAAATACTGAATTCTTAATATTCTGTATTTGTCGAGATAGTTAAAATATTATTTCGTCTTTTTCAAATAAAGGCACCAAGAGGGTCATAGGTCATTTTTTTCTGAAATAAAAAAGAGAAAAAAAAATTTCATTTTTTTTCAAAAATCCGATTTCCACTTTTTTTATGTAATTTTTAGCTCTGTAGGGTTTTTTTTGGGCTGAAAAATCAGTTTTCTGTGGAATTGGGATAAAAAACCCAAGTGAAATAGACCGAATTTCAGTTTTGCCAAAAACCCAATAAAGCCCTACTTTATCGTTAATACTTCATTTTTACAGGTACTTTATTGCCTAAATTTTAACAAAGGATTTTTTTTTTGTAATTTTTGGAAATTTTGAACCTATTAAATCAAATTAGAATGCAAGAAGGTTTGTATCGATCGGAGTTTGAGCATGACTCCTGCGGTATAGGTGCTGTGGTGGATCTGAGCAACATACCTACTCACGAGACTATCAGCGATGCCTTATACATGCTTAGCAATATGGAGCATCGCGGCGGACGGGGATCTGATCCCAAGACCGGGGACGGTGCCGGTATTTCTATCCAAGTTCCGCACCAGTTTCTCAGGGACGTCACTGCACGTACGGAAATCAATCTGCCCGAGCCTGGCTATTATGGCGTGGGCATGACCTTTTTCCCGAAAAACAAACAGCTCTACCAGCGGTCTAAAGAATTACTCAACCAGTTGATTGAAGAAATGGGCTTCGATCTCATAGGCTATCGTCAGGTGCCGGTGGATGAGACCGTTCCAGGCTCGGGAGCCTTGGAGGTGATGCCGAATATCGAGCAACTGTTCGTCAGCCACAAAGATGGCCTCACAGGAATCGAACTGGAGCGGAAGCTATATGTCTTGAGAAACTTTGCCACCTCGGAGATCAACTCGAAGATACCAGGGGTAAACCATTCCTTTTATTTCGCCAGTCTGAGCAGCTTGACACTTATATATAAAGGACAGCTGCGGACGGACCAGGTGTTGGCCTTTTACAAGGATCTCCAAAACCCGAGGATTGAGTCGGCTTTTGCAATCGTGCATTCCCGATTCTCCACCAATACTTTCCCCAACTGGAGACTTGCACAGCCTTTCCGCTTCCTTTCCCACAATGGTGAGATCAATACGATCAGAGGAAACTTGAATAAGATGAAGTCGAAGGAGGCATTGATGAAGTCCAAGTTCTTCAGCGAGGAAGAATTGGCTAAGCTGATGCCTATCACCAATAAGCTAAACTCCGACTCCGCCAATCTCGACGCAATGGTGGAGCTCTTGACACTAAGCGGCAGATCCCTTCCGCATGCCATGATGATGCTGGTACCGGAAGCTTGGCAGGACAACCAAGTCATGGATCGGGAAAGAAAGGCTTTCTATAAATTCCATGCATCCCTGGTTGAACCATGGGACGGCCCGGCAGCATTGCTCTTTACCGACGGAAAATCAGTAGGCGCGACCCTCGACAGAAATGGACTCCGACCCCTTCGTTATTTTATCACAAGGGACAACCGGCTTGTCCTCTCCTCGGAGGCAGGCGCTCTTCCAATCCGCGAAGCAACTATCACCGAAAAAGGCAGAATCAGCCCAGGAAGGATGATTTGGGCAGATCTTGAGAAAGGTCGGGTTCTGTTTGACGAGGAAGTAAAGGGCGAGATCTGCAGACGTCAACCTTACGAAAAGTGGGTAAACGAGCAGCGTACTAAACTTCGCTTTGTGCCAGATCCTGAGGAACTGACTCATCCTTATTCCATAGAAAATATCAAGAAATGCCAGACGGTCTTCGGCTACACTTCCGAAGAACTGAAAGTCATCCTTGCCCCAATGGGAGATACGGGCTATGAAGCCGTAGGATCTATGGGCGCAGATACACCTTTGGCGGTGCTCTCCAAGCAGAGCCAACACATCTCCAACTACTTCAAGCAGCTATTTGCCCAAGTAAGTAATCCGCCGATCGACCCGATCCGGGAGCGCTTGGTAATGTCGCTATTTACCCGAATCGGCGAAGGCCACAACATTCTGGACGAAAGCCCGCAGCATACCAAACAGATTCATATTTCCCAACCTGTTCTGCTCAACGAAGACCTGGAAAAGGTGACCCGAATGGAGCATCTTGGCTACAGAGCTACCAAGCTATATGGGCTATTCGTGGCCGACCATAAGCCGGGCAGACTGCTGGAGGCTTTGGACAAACTGTGCCAAGAGGCGGAGGACGCGATTCACGAGGGCAAGAATGTCCTGATTCTCTCCGACCGAAACAGTACGGAAGAATTGGCTCCAATTCCTTCCCTTCTTGCCATCGGCGCTGTTCATCAGCACCTGGTGAAAAAGAAAATCAGAACACGTGCTGGCTTGGTATTGGAATCTGCAGATATCCGCGAAGTACATCATTTCGCTACTGCCATTGGGTATGGAGTCTCTGCGATCAACCCATATTTGGCGCTGGAATCTCTGGTAGATATGTTCGAAAAAGGCCAATTGCATAAGGTAAAAGATCAAAAGACGCTTTTTTCAAATTACCAGGATGCCATCGGCAAGGGTCTGCTAAAGGTCCTCTCCAAGATGGGGATCTCCACCCTCCAGTCTTATCAGGGAGCACAAATATTCGAGGCTCTCGGACTGGGACCAGACGTGATAGACCGCTGTTTCAAAGGCACTATTTCCCGTATCAGCGGGGTGTCTTTTGACGAGCTTGCAGAGGAAGTGCTTGCCCGAAACCACGCAGCTTATGAGGCCAATTCCTCTGTTTTGGAGACTGGCGGTGTCTATCAGTGGAAGAGAAGGGGTGAAAAACACATGTTCAATCCCGAAACCATCCATTTGCTCCAGAAGTCTACGAAACTGGATGACTACGGACTTTACAAAAAGTTTGCGGCTAAGATCAACGAGCAGACCAAAGACGCTTTGACGCTACGTGGCCTTTTTGAATTCAAGAAAAGAATCAGCGTTCCGATCGACCAAGTCGAGCCCGCAGAAAATATCCTGAAGCGCTTTGCCACCGGGGCGATGTCATTTGGCTCCATCTCCCACGAAGCCCACAGTACCTTGGCGATTGCAATGAACCGCATCGGAGCAAAAAGCAATTCCGGAGAGGGCGGGGAAGACGAGATCCGCTACGAGAAAAAATCAAATGGGGACTGGGAACGCTCAGCTATCAAGCAGGTGGCATCGGGACGATTTGGCGTAACCAGCCACTATCTGACCAACGCATCCGAGTTACAGATCAAAATGGCCCAAGGTGCCAAGCCTGGAGAAGGCGGACAGCTACCTGGCCATAAAGTGGACGAATGGATCGGACGAGTGAGACACTCCACTCCAGGAGTAGGCCTCATCTCTCCTCCACCTCACCATGACATCTATTCTATCGAAGATTTGGCACAGCTGATCTATGATCTGAAAAATGCCAACCGAAAGGCTAGAATCAACGTGAAGCTGGTATCCCAAGCAGGTGTAGGAACAGTGGCAGCAGGTGTGGCCAAAGCCTCCGCTGACGTCATCCTGATCGCCGGAGCAGATGGTGGCACAGGAGCGTCCCCTCTGAGCTCAGTCCGCCATGCCGGACTGCCTTGGGAACTTGGTCTATCCGAAGCCCACCAGACCTTGGTGAAAAACAATCTCCGTAGTCGTGTGGTCCTCCAGACGGACGGGCAGCTGAGAACTGGCCGGGATCTAGCTATTGCGACACTTTTGGGAGCAGAAGAGTGGGGAATCGCCACCGGAGCGCTAGTCGTGGAAGGTTGTATCATGATGCGTAAGTGCCACCTCAATACCTGTCCGGTAGGTATCGCTACCCAGGATCCAGAGCTGAGAAAGCTCTTCACCGGCGATCCAGACCACGTGGTAAACTATTTCAAGTTCCTCGTGCAGGATCTGCGTGAAATCATGGCTTCCTTGGGCTTCCGAACCATAGACGAGATGGTAGGACAAAGCCAAGTCTTGCAGTCTACCGGACACCTCAACCATTGGAAGTGGGACAAAATCGATCTTTCTCCAATCTTCCACAAAGTCGAAGTGCCAGATCATGTTGGTGTTCACAAGCAAATCGACCAAGAGTTTGAACTGAAAAAAGTGCTGGATCGCCAGCTTATTAAAGCCGCCACTCCAGCGCTTGAGCAGGCCATCCCTGTAACTGGCAGCTTCCAGATCAAAAGTATCGACCGATCCGTCGGCGCTATGCTTTCCAACGAGATCTCCAAGATCTACGGAGGCGTGGGGCTTCCGGAAGACACCATACACTTTAAGTTCAACGGTTCGGCAGGTCAGACTTTTGGCGGATTCCTTGCAAGAGGCATCAACTTCGAGCTGGAAGGCGAAGCCAATGACTACTTCGGAAAAGGACTATCAGGGGGCAAATTAGTAATCTATCCAAGCAGAAATGCCCGCTTTGTCCACGAGGAAAACATCATCATCGGCAACGTGGCCTTTTATGGCGCAACTTCAGGCGAGGCCTATATCAACGGAAAAGGCGGTGAGCGATTCTGCGTGAGAAACTCCGGCGTGAAAACTGTCGTCGAGGGTATCGGCGATCATGGTTGCGAGTATATGACTGGCGGCATGGTGATCAACCTTGGCGAAATCGGTAGAAACTTCGCTGCTGGGATGAGCGGCGGCTTTGCTTACATCCTCAAGGACTACATTACCGAGATCAACACCGAAATGGTGGACATCGACCTTTTGGAAGAAGAGGACTTTGCGACGGTGAAGGCTTTCCTCAAGCGTCACGTCAAGCTGACCAACAGCCAGCTGGGACAGCGATTCCTTGATGAATGGGACAAAGCCAAAGAGCAGTTTATCAAGGTAATGCCTCGAGACTACAAAGCCGTATTGCAAAAAAGAGCACAAGAACAAGCTAAATCACTGGTGTAAGATGGGAGCGAAAGAAGGATTTATCCAATTTAAAAGAGAAACCCCTGTAAGCCGAGATCCCAAAGAACGGATCAGCGACTACAGAGAGATATATGAGCCGTTTTCCGGCGAAAAACTAAACAATCAAGCCGCGCGCTGTATGGACTGCGGGGTACCGTTTTGCCACAATGGCTGCCCACTGGGCAACGTGATCCCCGAGTTTAACGAGGCAGTATACAACCAGGAGTGGGGTCAGGCGATCAGCATTTTGCGCAGCACCAACAACTTCCCCGAGTTTACGGGCCGTATATGCCCCGCACCCTGCGAGGCAAGCTGCGTACTGGGAATCAACAAGGATCCCGTGGCTATCGAACTGATCGAGAAGAATATCGCAGAAAAGGCTTATGAGCTTGGTCTTATCCACGCCAACCCTCCGGCTAAGCGGACTGGCAAGAAAGTCGCGGTAGTCGGTTCCGGTCCCGCTGGACTTGCAGCAGCAGACCAGCTAAACCAAGCAGGTCACGAGGTGACCTTATTTGAAAAAGACGCCAAAGTGGGCGGATTGCTGCGCTACGGAATCCCAGATTTCAAACTGGAAAAATGGGTCATCGACCGTAGGGTAAAACTGATGGAGGATGAGGGAGTAATCTTTGCCACCAATACTGAAATCGGTAAAACTACTACTGCAGAAGAAGTTCTGAAGTCATTTGACGCCGTCGTTCTTTCCACTGGAGCTCAGCAACCCAGAGCCTTGAACATCAAAGGAGACAAGCTCAAGGGTGTACATTTTGCCATGGAATTCCTAGGCAAACAAAACCAGGTGATCGGCAGCGAAATCTCTGAAAACCCGATCTCCGCCAAAGGAAAGCATGTGATCGTCATTGGAGGTGGAGACACCGGAAGTGACTGTATTGGCACCTCTAACCGTCACGGAGCGGCATCGATCACTCAGTTGGAGCTTTTGCCAAAGCCCCCCAAGCAGAGAAATGTCCTGAATCCATGGCCTGAATGGCCGATGACGCTCAAAACCTCTAGTTCCCATGAGGAAGGCGCGGAGCGTATGTTTTCTATCCTGACCAAGGAATTCACCGGAAATGAAGCTGGGGAAGTAACCGGGCTGACGCTTGTGGATATCGAATGGAAAGAAAAAGGAGGCCGCATGACCTTTGAAGAGATTGCCGGTACAGAGCGTACAGTGCCTTGCGACCTCGCTTTTATCGCGATCGGTTATATGGGGCCTGCCCAAAATGGACTGTTGCAGGCTTTCGGTGCAGAAACCATGGAAAACAGTCTTCCAAAATCAAAAAATTATCAAAGCACTAATCCTAAGGTATTTTTGGCTGGGGATATGCGAAGAGGCCAATCGCTGGTAGTTTGGGCCATTTCCGAAGGCAGAGAGACAGCTGTCAAAGTGGATGAATACCTCATGGGTTCATCTTCACTGCCTCAGAAAGACGAATCCTTCTTCCAGGTTGAAGAGCATATCGCGGGATAATGTCAAGGCTATCCCCTTTGGGTTTGCCCTGACGTCCAATAGTACCCTGTTTAGTTGACCCACCTGCGATACAGAAAGCCACCTTTTGGGTGGCTTTCTTCATTTGGTTTAGTTTTCTCTTTTCTGTCGAGGAAGATCACCCCGGCGATGTACTTCGCCTCCAGGTCGGCGCTTTTCACGCTGTTCCATCTTTATTTCCTCCCATTTGCTAAGCTGTTCCTCTGTTAGGATAGCATCAATCTGCTCCCGATGGGTCTTCATCTCTTCCATTCTCGCCGTTCGCTCCGCAGCTTCTTGCTCCATTTCAGCTTGGCGTTTTTTGGCTTGATCCAGATTCAGCGCGAGAATCTGGCTCTTTTGATCTTCAGACAGGCCTAATTCCATCGCCATCCTTTCGGTAATCTTCTTGGCACGTTCCTCGGGATTTGGCTGAGGCTTCCTTTCTTGCTGAGCTGCTAGCTGAAGGCTGGTAAACACCAACAGGGCTGCTCCGATGATCCATTTTTTCATGTTGTTATTGGTTTTGTTTCAGAGTTTAGACCTTGCGAAACAAACCGGGTTTAACACCACACTTAAAATGGAATGTTAAGGAACCTATATCAGGAGCTTTTCTCTTCGATCAGCTCTTTCCTCTCAGAAGCCCTTACATATTTGGGTTTGATCAAGAGTCTCAGACTGGGGTCAAAGCTGAGGTAGTTCCATGACCAGTCCAAAAATATGAAGAGTTTGTTTTTCACACCAAGGATTGCCATCAGGTGGACAAAGAGCCAAGTCAGCCAAGCCAACAAACCCTGAAACTTAACGAAAGGCAGATCCACCACAGCCAACTTCCTCCCAACCGTTGCCATCGAGCCAAGATCCTTGTACCGGAAAGCAGTCATATTCTCGCCATCCCGGATTTTGAAAAGATTCTTGGACAGGTTTTTAGCCTGTTGGATGGCTACTTGCGCGACTTGGGGATGACCTTTGGGAAATGAACCCTCCGGCAAAAGGCATTGGTCACCCAACACAAAAACGCCTTCTGATCCTATCAACCTGTTATACTCGTCGACAAGCATTCTACCATTCCCTGCATATTGGCTCGAGTCAAAACCCTCTATTCGGTTGGGCTTGATACCGGCAGCCCACAGTAGCGTTTGGGTTTGGATCGGTTCTTTTCCCTCGATAGAGACCTCTTTGCCATCGTAGTCCAACACTTTTGTCGAAAGGAAAACCTCCACACCTAGTTCTTGAAGATAGCGTAGCGCATGATTTTGGGCTTGCTCCGACATGGCTCCGAGTAATTTTGGCCCAGCTTCGATCAGGACGACTTTCATGTTTTTGAAGCTCAGCTCGGGGTAGTCTTTTGGAAACACGTTGTTTCTAAGCTCTGCCATCGCCCCGGCCAGTTCCACCCCTGTCGGACCTCCACCCACGATTACCATATTCATGAGCGATTTTCTCTCTTCCATGGTAGGGAGCGTGATCGCCCGCTCATAGTTGGAGATGATCTTGTTTCGGATGTAAAGTGCCTCAGAGACGGTCTTCATCGGGGAAGAATAGTACTCAATGTTTTTGGCTCCAAAGTAATTGGTGTCCGCGCCCATCGCCAAAACCAAAAAATCGTAGTCAATATATCCGATATCGGTGTACAGTCTTTTTGCCTTCGTGTCTACGCCTTCAGCTTCCGCCATTCGGAAGCTCATATTGGATGCGCCATGGAAGATTTTTCTCAGCGGAAAAGAAATCGCGCTCGGCTCCAAACCCGCAGTGGCCACCTGGTAGAAGAGAGGCTGAAACTGGTGATAGTTGTTTTTATCCAAAAGAATAACCTGAAAAAGACTGTTTCGGAGGCTCATTGCGAGTTTCAGTCCCCCAAAACCTCCCCCCACGATTACCACTTTGGGTAACTCCAGCTTGGGAAGATTAGGAATAGGTTGATGGTTTGAGTAGTTCATTTCATCGAGGTTTTATCTTATACGCATTTGGCGGGTGTGAAAGGCATTGGTTTCCGCTTTTTATCGCTTCGTTTCATTAAAAGAAAGGAGGTTCTGCTTAGTGAAAAGATTTGTTATTTTTGCCCACCTCTAATATTCAGTATAACTATGGGAAGAGCATTTGAATTCCGAAAAGAAAGAAAGTTTAAGCGCTGGGACAAAATGTCCAAGGTTTTTACCCGCTTGGGCAAAGAAATCGTGATGGCTGTAAAAGCCGGCGGACCTGATCCTACTTCCAACGCAAAACTGAGAACGGTCATTCAAAACGCGAAAGGAGCCCAAATGCCAAAAGACCGGATTGAGGCGGCGATCAAACGGGCTTCCAACAAGGATGAAAAAGACTACGAAGAAATCGTGTACGAGGGCTACGGACCCTTCGGTATTGCCATCATCGTCGAAACATCCACTGACAACACCAACCGAACCGTCGCCAACGTGAGATCCTATTTCTCAAAGGCAGGAGGGGCCCTCGGCACCTCGGGTTCGGTGAGCTTTATGTTTGACCGCAAGGCAGTATTTCGGTTTGCCCAGGCCGAGCATGATCTCGACGAACTGGAACTTGAACTGATTGACCATGGCTTGACCGAAATTGCCGAAAACGAGGGTGAAATCTTTGCCTACACGGAATTCGAAGACTTTGGATCCATGCAAAAAGCACTCGAAGATCGAGGTATTGAAGTGATTTCCGCAGATTTCCAACGATTCCCAACAACCTTGACCGAACTGACTGAAGAGCAAGAGGAAATCATCCACAAGCTCATCGACCGGCTGGAAGAAGACGACGATGTGAACCAGGTATTTACCAATATGGCCTGATCTGGAAGGCTCCAAGCATGAGTTTCAAAAAAAGACAAAACTTTCAGCCATCTGACAAACCTCTCGTTCTGGTCGGAAGCAAAAACCCGGTAAAAATCTCCTGCACAGAGGATGCGTTCACCCGCGCATTCAACAAAAGCTTTCTCGTTGACGGGATCAACGCCCCTTCGGACGTATCCGAGCAGCCAAAAGGCGATAAAGAGACCCTCCTGGGAGCGAAAAACCGCGCGCACAATTCCCTTAAAGTTTTCCCAGAGGCTAACTTTTGGGTAGGAATTGAAGGGGGAATCGACGAGGACGAATACGGGATGTTTGCTTTTGCATGGATTTACATCCTGGCCACTAATGGGAAGTCAAGCCAATCAAAAACCGGCACATTTTATCTGCCAAAAGCAGTAGCCGATATGGTAAAGGGTGGAATGGAACTGGGAAAAGCGGATGATTTGGTTTTTGAAAAGGAAAACTCCAAACAGCATGGTGGATCAGTCGGCATCCTTACCCATGGAGTGATAGATCGAAGCGAATATTATCGCCAAGCAATAATTCTGGCTTTAATACCTTTCGTGAACGAAAATCTATTTTAAAGAAAATACAATCTTTGAAAAATTACAGGAAGCAGGCAAGCATTAAAAAAAAATTGCTATTTATTGTATTTACTGAATATTCTTGCCTTTTTTAGGAATTATAAGTCTAAACATCGAATTTCTTAAAGTAAAAGTTGCTTATATCACCCCAACCCTAAGTCAAGTTTAAACCTCCTCCGGGAGGTTTACTTTTTTAAGATTGTCCAAGAAATTTGTTAACGCGACCCTCCAGTCAGAATCGGCATCCCACTCTGATCCGATATAAAGTTCATCCCGGACGATCAGTTTGATATAATATTTCACGACTGTTTTGAGGCCATCCTCTCCATCAATTGGCTCGAGTCCCATGCTTTTCATCAAGTCTGCCTGGCGTCCTTCCACTTTTACCAATAAAAACTGAACCCTATCCCTAACCAGTTCCTCGTTGGATTTGGCCTCTGTCAGCCATTCGATTGGGTGGGGATAATGATTTTCCAAGATTCCCTGAATCTGGGATTTTTGGGATGCTTGCTCCGCCAAAATCGCCTCTTGGGACTTGCCCAGCAGGTCGTACCTAAAGTAACTCAAGGCACCGGTCTCAGCCGAAGAACCCTCCAAAGGAATCCCCAGCTTGAACACTTCCAAGTTCAATGGGTTTCTTGGGAGAAATTTTTGTTCCGATTGGGCTACCTCCTGGCTGCTGATCTGCGGGAATTCGGGCACGTCTATGACGAGGAGATTGTTCGATTTTCTAGCCTGTCCGATATCTACCAGCTGTGAGCCGGCATTCTTCCAATCGCTTCCCGAGACTCCAAACAACGTAGTCGATGTAATTACCTTTCCATCACCGCTGAAAGTTCCCACATGAATACTTAGACTTTCCTTCTTTCTCGTGACCAGGACCACGTTTTTCACCTGTCGATTAGAAAAAGCCTTGGCAAAATCCGCTTGTCTAGCTTCAGAAAGCGCAACCTGCTCCAGTTCGAAATAGGCGATCGGATCTCCTCCAGCCTCCACCAAGTATGTGTGAACACTGTCTGCCAGTTGTTGCCAAGTAAGCACCGGTCTAGAACCAGGGTCCGCAGATATCAACACGATTGATTTTCCGTCGAAAAAACTCTCTGGGAGTCCTCCCTGAGCCAGCACAAGATCGAATGAAAGAAGAAAAAAAAGGAGTATGCAACTGATATATTTCATCAAATTAAGATGTGGTGACGGTAAGCCTAGTATTTTTACGAATATACATAACGGATAACGGATCACCAGATGCATTTCAATTTCAACAAAGTCCTCTTTTTATTCATCGGTTTACTTATTTCGACTTTTTCTTTCTCTCAAAGCATCAACTCAGATGCGCTTTTGAAACATATCGAATTCCTTTCCTCGGATGAACTGGCGGGACGCAAACCACTCAGCGCGGGCAGTATGGAAGCCCGTAAATATATCCTCGACCAGCTCACCAACTACGACAATGTAGAAGCTCTTTACCCCGACTATATTCAGAGGTTTTCATTCACTGGCCGCAATAGACAGAAGTATGAGGACGCAGCTAACCTCGTGGCATTTATCGCAGGAAGTGGATCAAGGAAAGTAATTGTATTGACTGCACACTATGATCATGTCGGTGTAGGAAAACCCAACGCTGAAGGCGACTCCATCTACAACGGCGCAGACGATAACGCCTCCGGAACCGCGGCATTATTGACCCTCGCTGAATATTTCTCTAAAAACAGACCCTTTCATAGCATGATGTTCGTGGCTTTGGACGCAGAGGAAATGGGCCTTAGAGGTGCAAAAGCGCTTGTGGAAGACTTCCCTTATCCCCTCGAACAGATTTTGCTCAATGTCAACATGGATATGATCTCCAGAAGTGACAAAAACGAGCTCTATGCCTCGGGCACCTACCACAATCCTCAGTTTAAACCCATTCTGGAAAAAGCAGCTCAAGGGTACAGTCCTACCCTGCTATTTGGGCATGATCTTCCCGGAACGGGCAGCGACGACTGGACTAATTCATCCGACCATGGAGCGTTTTACGCCAAGAAAGTTCCGCACCTCTATTTTGGTGTGGAAGACCACAAAGACTACCACAAGCCCTCCGATGAATTCGAGAATATCCAGCCCGAATTTTACAAAGGTGCGGTTAACCTGATTCTCAAATGCATTTTGGCTTTGGACAGCGAGCTGTCCGAAAAGTGAAGCGTTATGTATTTATCCCAATGAAAACAGAAAATTGTTTTGGCTAAAACCGACCTGATAACGAAATTTTTGATCTGGAGGCTTCGGCACCTCAGCAACAAGGGCTTCATTCTGATCCTTAGTGGACTTATCGGGATTTTTTCGGGATTGGCAGCCGTCATTCTCAAGTCGTCCGTCCATGCGATCCAGGAATTCCTCACGGAGGGATTCTACAAGGAATACGCAAACTTCATGTACATCATCTATCCGCTGATCGGTATCTCAGCTGCATATCTCATTGGCAGGTTTGTCCTAAAGGATGTCGGAGGGCATGGCATTCCAGATGTTCTGTTTAATATTTCCAAAAAATCCAGTTTAATCCCACGGGTCAAGATCTACAGCCGAGTGATTACCTCTGCCCTCACTGTTGGGTTCGGAGGTTCGGTGGGCTTGGAAGCTCCCATGGTCGTCACAGGATCCGCTATTGGCTCAAACGTCGGCTATCTGGTCCATTTGAATCCCAAAAAGCGGACCTTATTGATTGGCTGCGGCGCGGCTGGTGCAATCTCAGCCATATTTGGATCCCCCATCGGTGCGGTGATCTTTGCTATCGAAGTCATTTTGTTGGAAATCAGTACCGCGAGCTTCATTCCTTTGCTGATAGCCTCTGCGATGGGTTCGGTCACGTCGATGATTCTGATCGGAGAAGAGTCTCTCTTCAATTTCCAACTGAAAGAGTCCTTTATTGCAGCCCACATGCCGTATTACCTCCTCTTGGGGATGATCTGCGGGGTCGTGTCGCTTTACTTCAGCAAGATGGTACGGGCCACGGAAAAAGTCATGGACGATATCGGCGACCAATGGATGAGGACCATGTACGGAGGTGCACTGCTTGGGGTGATGGTTTTCTTTTTTCCTCCGATATACGGTGAAGGCTACAGTACTCTAAACATTCTCATTGAAGGCAACCACTCCCAAATCCTCGACAATAGTATTTTCTTTTCCACAATCGAAAATCCGGCAACGATCATCGTCTTTCTGGCTTTGATTATACTGGTGAAGCCTGTGGCGTCCGCCGTCACGATTGGGTCGGGTGGCAGTGGAGGAGTATTCGCGCCGTCCCTTTATGTAGGGGGAATTGTGGGGTTTCTTTTCGCCTACTCCAATAATTTACTGGGACTGAACAACTCCCTGCCTGTCGCGCATTTTACACTTGTCGCCATGTGTGGTCTCATGGCCGGCGTACAACACTCCCCTCTTTCTGCGATCTTCCTCATTGCGGAGATCACTGGGGGATACGAGCTTTTCGTGCCCCTGATGTTCGTATCTGCAATCGCCTACACTACAACAACGCACTTTCAAAAAGACAGCCTCTACAAGCTTCAGCTCAAAGACCAAGGAAAACATCTCCCTGAAACCAAAGACCAGGAATTGCTGGACACAATTGATATCTCACAAGTGATCGAGCGGGACCTACTGCCAATCCACCCAGATGCCCAGCTAAAAAATCTGATCGAGTTGGTAAAAATCTCGAAAAGAAACATTTTCCCCGTTGTAGACGAGAATCAGACACTCCGGGGCATCATCACATTGGATGACTTCCGGGGCATCATGTTCGATACAGAGAAACAGGACAAGGTATTAATCCGTCAGCTGATGCACAGCCCACCAGAAATCCTATTGGCTACCGATAATATGCAATCTGCTATGGAAAAATTTGAAAAATCAGGAGCATGGAACCTGCCCGTAGTGGAAAATGAGCGGTATCTGGGCTTCGTATCCAAGTCGAGGATATTCAATACCTACCGAAAAAGACTCATCGGCCAAAAGCAGGATTGATGCCCAAAAAGAATAAAATTTGGAATTGAGATTTATCCACCATTCAGGAAGCTTTAAGCGCTGATTTTCTTAGGGTTAGCCTAATTTATCCACAAAAATACCTTTTCCACCATCTATCCATATTGCTGATTTTCAGTCTTTTACAATAGTCTTGTTGATAAGTGTGGATAAATAATTGAATTTGTGGATAAATTATTACTGTATTGTTTGGAGCTGAAATCAAACTATTCAGGAACATTTTTTATTCGTTGTCTCTACAGGATATCAACTACATTTAACCCGAGACCATCACCAGTTTTAGAATATTGTTCGGGATATTCGGATGGTTACAAATATTACTAATTTTTTCATAATAAAAAGATTGAAGATAAATGCCCTAAAAATTGAATTTTTTACATTTTAACAATTATAGTACAATCTCAAACTCCAAAGCCAACCGGGGCAAGGTTGTTCATCTGTCGTAAAATCCAAGCCTGCCGGCTCTGTATATACCCCGTAGGCTTGGTGGGCGTCCAGCGCCTTGGATTGGGAAGGACGGCGGCAATCATCGCGGCTTGGCTTCGGTTGAGTTTGGCGGCTGGCTTTTTGTAGTAAGACTGGGCGGCGGCTTCGATACCATAGATCCCGTCTCCCATCTCGATCACGTTGAGGTATACCTCAATGATCCGCTCTTTAGACCAGATGAGTTCAACCAATACCGTGAAATAAGCCTCAAGCCCCTTTCTGATATAACTTCGACTTGGCCATAGAAAAACATTTTTCACGGTCTGTTGGGTAATGGTACTGGCACCCTTGATTCGCTTCCCCTTTTTGTTGTTTTCCCAGGCTTTTTCCATGGCCTCGAAATCAAAGCCCTTATGGTCCAGAAATTTTTGGTCTTCGGCTGCAATCACTGCTTGGGGAGCATTTTTTGATATTTCTGAGATCGGAACCCAATCCTTGGTCAGCCTCACATCTTTTTCGGAATCAAAAGCCTGCTCAAAAACCCGGATGACCATCAGCGGAGTGATTGGGACAGGAATAAACCTGTAAACAATCACCAGCCCAATTGAAAGTCCCAAAAACCAAAGAGTTGTCTTCCACAGTACCCTCCAAATCCAGCGAATTATCTTCATGCTCTCTTATGCCATTGCTTTTGCCTGCACAAATTGGTAGAAAAAAACTGCATTTTCATCAGCTAGGATGCCATCCAGATCACTTTCCATAGCATCAATTTCATTTTGACTAATTGCGCCTGTGTCCAATAGGCCTGGTGCCCCGCTTTTCATAAGCATCTTCCAGAATTCAATAAATCCCCGAAGCTCGTCTGGCTGGCTTTGATCGAGATGGAACCCGCTACGCGAAAGCTGAATTTGTTTGAACCCGGCATGTGCAAGCAGATTGCCAAGCTGAGCTCCCACGTCAGGATTTCCTCCAAAATTTCGTTGCTGCTGGTTGTACACGCGATAGTAGTGGGCTAGCGCTGGCGAAGCTGGTTCGTAATAAAACGTGGAGTTAAAAACCTCGGTAATATGGATTTTTGCCCCCGGCAAAAGATGGGATTTTACCCGATGCATGACCGCTTGGGGATCCGAAATATGCTCCAAAGCCCAACAAAAAAATGCGGCATCGAATTTTTCCCTTAAATCCAAATACTGCACATCCTGGTTTACGAAAGTTACCCGGTCAGAAAAGCCGGACAAATTTTCCCTGGCTTTTGCCAGTTGAGCTTCGGAAAAATCGACGGAGGTGATCCGAAGCTCTGGAAAGAGCCCCAAGAGCACGGCGGTCTGCGCACCGACTCCACTTCCAACTTCCAGAAGATTTTTACAGTCAGAGAAATCAACAGATGGATAAATCAAAGGCCCCAAAAATCCCGCCTGATCAATCAATCGTTGCTGTTCTTGAGTATTGTAACCGTGAAGGTATTGAACCATGGAGTCTTCAAAATTGGAAATTCAAATAAAAGGCTTCCGGACCACCACGATCGGCTCGGAGAGCTTTTCGGATACAATTTGGAAAAAATTTCTAACCTCTTTATATCTACCTTGTGATACTGAGCCTCCCACATCGATCCTCAATTCCGAGACGAGATGCAATACCTCGTTTTCCTTTTTCACCTGAAAATTGAACATCAAATCCCCAGTTTCTGACTGTAAGCTGACTGACTCAGGGAATTCATCAAGCAAGTATCCCTCTGGCAACTTTACTTCAAATCTCATTTTCTCCGTTATCGGGAAACCAAATTCCAAGGGATAAGTCCTGGATTCCTCAATAAAGGGATTCGTTGCAAATCCCGAAAATGTGAAAGGATCGAGCAAGATAAGTTCCCCATCCGATCCATTGATAGGAAGATGGAATGACGATCTGACAAAACCCTCCTCTCGAAAATGGTCCTCGTGGGTGATATTATATGGGCGAATGTCATCACTAGCTTCTTCTTCCTGGTCTGAGTTTAGGCTATTCAATACCGCCAGCACTTGTAGTTGAGTGAGGGAAAGTTTTTCGCGATACTCCAAATTGCCAACCGAATCTAAGCCCAGCGTAATTTCAAGATCTGTTTTTGAATCAAAGTGATGCTTTAAATCGATAAGCGCAGAATTGGACTTTGTTAACAAAAAGCCTTTTTCAACAAGCTTTTGGAGCGGGATCAACCCAAACGGCAGTGTCGCATCGGTAGCGTCTAGGTAGATAGCCCCTCCGTCCAACTCGAGCCTAACCAGAGAAGAGGAAAACTGATCAATATTAGGACTGGGAATCAAAAATGATCTTTTAAGGGGATGTAGCTCATTGACCAAAACCGGCTCTGCCTCAATTTCATATTCGCGCAATGCGGCTATTAGTAGCAGATGAATATCCAGATGGTTCCCTTTTTTGGTACGAAGCAGCTCCGGCAGAGTCTTCGAGGGAAGAGGGTACAAGCTCGGTTCCAAGGTGAAATTTGTCGAAATATGGTCATAGAGTTTCCTTGCTATGACATCCTTGCTCTCGCCAAAAAACACATCCTCCTTGAATCCGAAACTCTTGTAGGAAACGGATTTCAGAAAGCTGCGATACTCCTTCAACTCCATGACTTGATCGCCCAACTTTTCCCATGTGGAATACAATGTCGAAGGCTCTTGTGTAGCGTCCACTGCGAGAAAGCCCTCCACCCGCTCCAAATAATCCATGGGGGAAGAAATGTAGGGCTCGACATGGAAGGCTTTCACATCCGTCAAAGTCCAGCTGAACCGATCCCTTTCTTCAGACTGATTCATCGACGATTTTACACGACCCGAAGGCACAATCAGCTGATATTGGAGAAAATTGGGGACGTCAAATGTAAATTTTGATCTAAGCTTTGGATGCTCTCCCTGAAAAACCCAACCTTCAAGGCTATAATAAACTCGGTCAGTCTTAAGGTATCTGTATTCCAAAATCGACCCCCTAAACACTTTGGGAAATATGAGCCTGTATTCCCCGAAACCATTCCCGAAATCTATCTGCTTGATATCCTCTTGGCCCAGTCGATAGGTCTTCCTCTCTCCCCCTTCCAAATAACTAACCTGTGCCTCAATTCCTTTGATTTCCTCTATATGCAATTCACCAGCTTGATAGTAGGGAATGACAATATCCCCAAAGCCTGCGACATTGTCATCGAGGACTTTGTATCGATAGTATTGGGCCGCGTACATCCCCAGCACTTGAAAGGTATCGTTGTCCCAAACGACACCCGCTTTGCCTTCCTCAAATAGGCACACAACCTTGGCTTCTGGCTCAAAAGAAACAGACTTAATAGCCAAATCTCTCTCTGAAAACACACCCCATTTGACATCCATTGGAAATAAGCTCCAATCCAATTTTTTCTGAGCGAAAACAATAGTCTCTGAGGAAAAAAGGAAAAGGATAGAGGCGATCAGAAAGAGGTATTTCATCACAGAGTCCCAGTCTTCTTCAATATCACTGGGGAGGCGAGCTTGGATGCTACGCTTTCCATGAAAAACTTCAGATCTCCATAGCTTTCCGGTTGAATCAGGGGACTTCTCACTTCAAACTTTGCCGTAATCTTGACTAACTCCCCGAGATTCTCTGTCTGGTAGGTAAATCCAATAGGCGAGCCCGGAATCGTAATCATTTCATTGGTCGGGTAGTCATCTAACACATATCCCGCCGGAATGGCCACATTGGCGGTATAGGTCTCTCTGAACGTGTATTCAAAATCGACTGGAAAGACTCGGAAATCTTGGGTGAAGGGGTTCTTGGCGAATTCGGATATTTGTAGTGGGTTAAATACCAACATGTCCTGAGCGGCAGCGTCTTTCATCACGGATTGAAATTGAATGCTGACCGTGTTTTTATCCTCGAGCTGATCGTTGACGCTGACATTCCGAATTTCAAATGCTTCGTAAGTTTGCTTAAAAAGATCTTCCATGGGCTTGTTTTCGTCTTTCAGGCTCTTTATTCGGTGAGCATAGGCCAGCCCCTCGTAATGTGTATTTCTAATTGCATTGTCCATCACCAGTTCCCCAGTCTCCGGATCAAGTGCAATAGAGGAAAAAACCAGCTTGTTTGAGGCGTGCTTGATGTCGATTTCGATCAGCTTACTGGCGTTTTTTTGCAACAAGAGCCCAGCGCTGACGTGCTTGTCCAGATCAACATATCCAAAAGGTGCCAGCGGGTCACTGAGATCCAAGAACTGCTGTTGCCCATCCAAGGTGGCGAGAAGCAAAATCTCGTCAAACTGGTTCAAAAACGGAAAAGGGACAATTTCACTTCTTCCATATCCCTTGCTCCCAATCAACACGGGATTACACTCTATCCCCAAAGACTTGAGGATGCCCATATAGGCGAGGATCAACTCACCCGGGGCTCCCTTCTTTGACTTAAGCAATTGCGGTAGCGTCTGATCTGTGTAGATCCAATCCGAACCCTCGTTGACAAAATTGTCTCGTACATAATAGTATGCCGCCTTGGCTTTCTCCTGCTCCGTTCCGCCGCTCATATCCACCGACAGAATCTCACGCTCGATAGGATTGCCGCGATAGAATCCCTTCGTGGTATAATATGCGATCAATTCATCTCCCAGTTTTTCCCAGCTGTTGAGAAAATCGGTCCACTCTGGCCCTCCCGAATATCCGGAGCCAGATCCGGACATATACCTGGAAAGTTGAAATTCCACCCGATCCATATAATCTCTATAGTTTTTCATATAGGGTTCCTCTTTGAGAGAATAGAGATCACGGAGTGTCCAGCTGAAAGTGCCATACTCGCTAGTTCGTTCTGACTTCGAAAATAAATTTGCTCCCTGACCGATCGTCTTGTATTCCAAATGTTCAGGTATCTTGATTTGATATTTCGAAAACAATACCGGCGCGGATCGCTGGAAGGTCCAGCCATCTAGAAATTCTATGTTCTTGTCTCCTTTCTTATAGGAGTATTCCAGTATGGAGCCCACCTGGGCATTTGGAAAAGAAATCCTAAGCTCCTTCAACCCATCCCCGAGGTCAACGTCGAAGAAATCATCCTTATCCAACTTTGTCACGACAGGCTTCCCTCCCTCAAGATTCGTGATCTGAGCTTTTATCCCGGAGAGATTCTCCACGTTGCCGGTTCCGGAGTAGTATCTGATTCGAATATCTGCATGTTCTTTGCCTGCCTCCGTTAAAATCTTGACTCGATAAAAATATTGGGTCTCCAGCGTGCCATTGAAAATTCGGGAATCCCCGAATGCGACCAAACAGGCTGCGCTGGCTCCCGGTTCGTATGAGACTTCTTTCAGATCAAATTCCTCTTGGCTTATCTCGCCCATCTTGAGCGACTGGCCAGGAGAAAAAAGCGGTAATAATACTGCAATGGCAATGAGAAGTTTCTTATTCATTTGCTGGACTTGTTGATTGGGTGGTGGTGGTATTTACAAAAAAGACAGTTCGGTCAAAGGCCGTATTGATTTTCCGGAGTAGTTCGGCTTCCTCCTCTTTATCCAATTCGGTGGGAATTTTCAAGCTGAGCTCGCGTCTGACGCGAAGCGTTTTCCCTTCGATAGCCATTTCCAGAAGGCCTTTTAAATTCTCTTCTTCTAACGAGACTCGGGGAAGGTCTCCATCCACTTTCCACGCGGCTGGCAGTTCAATCTCATACTCATCCACTTTTTTTAGGGATTTGTTCGTCAAATGCGAAGGACCCAACTTTCCGAGAAATGGACGAAGTATTGCCCGTTTTGCAGTCATCTGGGAAAACTTTTGAAGAAGTCCATCAAATGCAAGCTCCGTGACGGGAAGTGAGTCCTGATTTGCCACTTCGATCCTATAGTCTTGAACGATCAGCCCGGAGACAGAAGAATTCCTGTTAAGGAAGTCCCGCTGCTGCCGCTCGTCGAGATTACCCTTAACATAGAGAATGTATGCGGCGAAATTCCCGAAAAACTGCTGTTCGGTGTTGATCTTGGCATTTCCCCGATCATCTAAGATTACCTTGGATTGGGATCTGATCTCATTCCATTCCTCCGTGTCATAGGAAGGGGTTTTGGTTAGGTTGCCGCCGCCCTTGCTCGTCACAAGCACGTGTCGGTTTTTGGTAAAATCCCCTAAATATCCGGCAGGCAGCAAGTTAGAGGTACACTCTAACCAGATCGGGTGAGAGGATGTCGGAACCTGCAAAATCACATGGTTAAACTGATTGGAAGGCAAATCGACCTCTATGTCTTCCGCATCTGATCCGGCAAAAACAAGAGTGTAATTAGATGGGATATCCGCAGCATCCAGCATTGCCTTCATCAAGTTGGTAAGTCCCTTGCAGTCACCATAGGAATATTTCACCACATCGGCCGCGGTCATCGTCTGCCATCCTCCTATACCGAGCTGTATACTTACATACCTGAAGTTTTTTTGCAGGTACTCGTAGAGGATCTTTACTTTTTCATAGGGATCGTCTACGCCCACTACCAGCTGAAGCACTTTTTCCTTGAAATCTTCCGGGAGGACATCCCTTCCTTGGTTCAATTCAAACTGCCACGCCGCCAAGCCAGACCAGCTCCCCATTTCTCCCGAATATTGGTCGAGAGCGAATTTGACAGGAGCAAGCAATAAACGCGGGTCTTCGTCCGAATCAAAGTCCCTAGGTTGCGCGGCAAGATCGCGTTCAGACCAGGTAATGGAGGTCACCCCCGCCAGCTCTTCCTCTTTTTTGTTTCCTTTCAGGTTAAGCTCTTTGTATTTTAATCCAAGCCGAGTCGGATACTTAACAGTAAGGGAAGCTTCCGTTACTTTTTGGTTGAAATTCGGGACGGGAGTCCACCTCGGCAGAAAAAAATTGGACTTTGAAGAAACCTGTGATTTGATCGATACCTCGATCGGAAACTTGGCGGCAGCAACCTCAAAATATTTGTAACGGTTGTCGTCAAATATCGTCGAGGTAGAATAATAAGCGGCGTCTCCCATATCCTTCAGCCGAGCCTTCTTTATGGTTTTGCCGGAAGTCAGGTCCCTCACCTCCAGCTCAAACTCTTCCACAGAGTTGAGCTTGTCATAGAAAAGTCTGGTAAAGGCGTGGTCAAGTCCCTCCGGGGAAACCACGACAATTTTGCGATCTACATGATGGGAATAAGTAAAATCCTCATGCAAAGTCAGTATTTGGGCTTCTGATAGAATAGAATGGATAGGCACCTCTTCTGCCTTCAGCACTGTGTCACTTTCCTGCGCAAGCGCCAAATTAGAGATCAAAAAGATCCCTAAAAGCAATTTAAACATAAAGAATGGGTGGTAAATTTCGAGCAATTTAAATGTTAGACCTAATAAAACTAATTTCTGTTGCTTTAATTTTTAAGGGTATTTTTCACTGGCATTTATGAGGATCTCATGAAGTCATAGACGCATTTCATGGCTAGTTTCCTTTTTTGGATTTACAAGATAATCTCTGCTACTTTGGCTTTTTGTTTCATTCCTTCTATCATGAACCCAACGGTAATCCAGAGCTTTGAGGACTTTGAAAAATATAATGGCCAAGAGCTTGGCACCTCAGATTATTTTAAAATCAACCAATCCCAAATCAACTTATTTGCTGATGCTACCTATGACCATCAGTGGATCCACACCGACCCGGATCGGGCCAAGTCAGAGGGAGCTTTTGGCAATACCATCGCCCACGGCTACCTGACGCTCAGCATCGTCCCCCACCTTTGGGACCAGATCGTTCAGGTGCAAAATCTCAAGATGATGATCAATTATGGGATAGAAAATCTTCGATTTGCTCAGGCTGTGACTGTGGAAAGTGAGGTTCGCTTGGTAGCCAAACTGAAAAATGTAGCCAATCTCCGCGGGACTGTCAAAGCGGAAGTGGAAGTCAAGCTGGAGATCAAAGACCAGAAAAAGCCAGCCTTCACCGGCATATTGGTGTTTTTGTATCATTTCCATTGAACGAAAGTCCATCAAGGCTCCTGCAGTCCTAGCAACTCAGAAAAAATAAAAGACCTGTCAGGTATTCAAAACCTTACAGGTCTTTTGATATCCGCCCAGCAGGGCCGATTTAGGAAAAAACCCCTCCGAATCCCGGAGAGGCTTTCCAGTTAGTCCAATCTATTACGTTCTTCGGAGCTGCCGGTACTCGATTTGACTCGGAAACTCTCACCTTTCGCAAAATTATATTTCAAGGTAAACCTGATCCCCTGGTTGCTTCTATACTGGCGGAAGCTGGTGTCAATGTCTGCGAAGTCTATGCTGGCGCGAATGAGCTGGGTACGGAAGATATCGGTGCCGTTGACCGAGATGGAAAGCTTGTCTTTCATCACCGATTTGGTCACACCTGCATCCACCCATCCGAAGCCTCTGATCAGGCCTTGACCCCAAATCTGTGGCCCAAGATAAATACCCATCACTTCCACTTTGAACCCTTTTGGCAAAGTGAAGTTTTGCTGGGATCTCACCATGTAGGATACCTGCTCCACATCCAGCAAGTCTTCGCCGATTTGGGTTTGAAACTGGTTGTAATTAACTTGGAGCATGTTGGAAGTGTTCCACCATTTTTTGATCTCCACGGGCACCATTGCACGGAAGTTGGCATTGCGGGTCTGATCAAAATTGTCGGTATAAGTGGTTGTAGTACGTTCTTCCTGATCCTGTACAAAGACCTGCATGAAGGTATCCTCAGTCACACTGTAGCCCAAGGTAAACTGATAAGAGCCGTTGACCACGTGATTCATCTCGAAATTGGTCGAATACTGTGGCCTTAGGTTGGGGTTGCCCTGCTCAGAAGTCAGCGGGTCGATGTAGTACACAAAGGGATTGAGCAATCGGTAATTAGGTCGGGTTATACGTCGGTTGGCATTGTACACGATCTGGTATTTATCACTTACCTTGTGCTGGACAAAGAAGCTCGGGAAAAGGTTGAAGTAGCGCTGTTTGTTCACTTGATTGAGCGTCACGGAATTGCCCACGATATCCGAAAACTCCCCTCTCAAACCTGCCTGATAGCTCACTTTGGGACTGAAGGACCCTTTGAACGCACCGTAAGCAGCCAAGACATTTTCATTGTAGATGAAGCGGTTGGAATTCGGATCCGGCTCAAAAGGCCCTTCATTCTCTGCACGGCTCATGTCGAGGTTATTGTCCGACTCTACCCAGCTTCCTTTCAATCCAGCCTCCAGCGTATTGCCACCTTTCAATGCTTTGGTATAGTCTACTTTGGCAGTGAAAATTGTGTAGTACATGTCGTTCAGTGTCAAGATCTTGTCTGTGTAGGCAAGATTTGGGTCATCGTTCCCTGACCAATAGCTATTATCAAGCAGGGAAGAGCTGGAGTTGTCCATGATCGTGAAGTCCACATCCGCCGAGATTTTGCTTCCGACCGTATCCAGCTTGGCGTCGTAATGTAAGTTTGTAAATAGGCGATTGCGTTTGCCTTCGGATTCGTTGGTGGACTCGATGAAATTATTGTAGTCCTGTCCTGGATTGGTCACCACTGTACCAGAAGTGTTGTTGTTGGTATCGGTGGAGGAAGATGCCTGCACGTTCAACCCCAAATTTTGGGTCGGTGTCAATTCATAGTTTGCAGAACCGTTAAACGAGGGAGTCTTGTATCGCGAGGCGATTCGGGAGTCTTGGTTAAAATTGGAGATCCCCTCTTCCACCGTAAAGTTCCGATTGATTTCCAGATCGTTGTAGACAGCATATTCATTATAGTTGAATGTCCCATTGGTGGAGAGCTTTTTGTTCTTCACATTGAGTGTCACCCCGGCATTTGGAGCAAACTGTCCGTTGTACTGTCCTCCTACCTGCACGTTGCCAAAGACACCGTCTACCGTGTTTTTCTTCAGCTGTATGTTGATCACGCCGGCTGAGCCCTCTGCGTCAAAACGAGACGAGGGGTTGTTGATCACCTCAATGCTCTTGATGTTTTCAGCTGGCATGGAGCGGAGGAAGTTTGCCAAATCAGTCGCACTCATATAGGTAGGGCGGTCGTTGATCATCACCGTCGCACCTGTGCGACCGTTAAGGTTGATGTTTCCGTCCTGATCCACGTAGATGCCCGGGGATCTACCCACCACATCCAGCGCGTTGGAGCCCTCGGCCATCACAGTACCTTCCACATTGACGATGGTCTTGTCAGGCTCGATGATGATCTCCGGCCGCGAAGCTTTGACAGTGACCTCGTCAAGGCCGGTCGCTTCATCGACGATGGCGAGTGTTCCAAAGTCCTTGATCAAACCAGGAGCGAGATCAAAAGGCTCCGAGGAAAAAGACTGGTATCCTATCGAGGATACTACAAGTTTTACCTTGGCAGTTTTTGTGGATTCGATGAGGAAGTTTCCGTTTTCGTCGGAGACGGCACCATCCACCAGAGAGCCGTCCATTTGGACTAGCGCGACGTTGGCATAGGGAACCGCTTCTCCTGATTGGTCGGAGATCTTTCCGCTAAGCTTGGATACTTCCTTTGGATTGGCGGCAAGATTACTTATCCCCAAAAAGTAGACAAGTAAAGCTAAAAAGGGAAAGTTGGCAGTTTTCATTGGGTAAATAGAGTTGGCTTGTTTTCGTTCATTATGCCATACGCTAAGAAAATGAAATGCCAAGGGCCAAAAACGGCCTAAATTCCCCAAAAAACTACTTTTGGTACCTCACACAAAAATCTACTGTCTCAATACCGTACAGTATTTTATACGGTTTAGGACAAAAAAATCCCCGAAAGATGTTCCTCCGGGGATCGAATTTCTGATTAGATATAATCTTACTTGGCAGCGGTATAGAGCTTGCTCACCTCATCCCAGTTGACCAGATTCCAGAATGCGGAGATGTAGTCAGGTCTTCTGTTTTGGTAATGCAGGTAGTAAGCGTGCTCCCACACGTCAAGGCCAAGGATGGGGGTACCCTTCACTTCAGCTACATCCATGAGGGGATTGTCCTGATTTGGGGATGAAGTGACGCTCAAGCCGTCCGCAGTCACGACCAACCAAGCCCAACCTGATCCAAATCTGGTTGCACCGGCTTTGTTGAATGCTTCCTTGAAAGCATCAAATGAACCGAATTTTGCATCTATCGCCGCAGCCAAGTCACCGGTAGGAGCCCCTCCACCGCTTGGAGACAGGATGTTCCAGAAAAAGCTATGGTTCCAATGGCCTCCACCGTTATTTCTCACCGCAGCATTCGATCCGGCTACTTTCAGCAGTTCTTCAAGGGATTTGCCTTCTAGGTCGGTGCCGGCAATGGCGTTGTTCAGATTGGTAACGTACGCATTGTGGTGTTTTCCGTGGTGGATCTCCATGGTGCGCGCATCAATGTGCGGCTCCAGCGCGTCAAAAGCATAAGGCAAAGCAGGAAGTGTAAAAGCCATTTTATAGAAATTTTGAGTTAAACATTAGTTTCAAATGAGTCCGTAAACTACAATTTGTCAACCAGTCTTTAAAAAAAAAGGTTCTGTTAGATCAAAAAATGCCTTAATCTCTCAGTTTTTTGAAAAAATCGCGAACCAAAGTCTCGGCCTCCTCAGCCATCGATCCGACGAATACCTGCGTCTTGGGGTGGAGCATGTTAGGATTGTTTTGGCGAAAGCCTCTTTTTGGGTCGGAAGCCGCAAAATGGACTTCCCCAATCTGGGACCAAAAAAGTGCTCCCGCGCACATTGCACAGGGTTCCAAGGTTACATAGAGGCGGCAATCAATCAAATATTTGGCGCCTAGGTAATTTGCCGCAGCCGTGATGGCCAGCATTTCAGCGTGGGCAGTGACGTCATTGAGTCTTTCCGTTTGATTGTAGGCCCGGGCGATGATACGATTCTTGGATACTACGACAGCACCCACGGGTATCTCTCCTTCTTCAAAGGCGAATTTGGCCTGCTTCAAAGCCTCATTCATGAAATACTCGTGGGTGTATAATTCCAACGCTAGTTCGTGTTACTGGAAAAAGGCAATGATCTCATCCCTCACTCCCTTGTTGATAATCACCGCAAGGATAAGGGAAACCACCAGACCGGCCAAAGCTTTGAGCACGTCTTTTCTCGCCAATCGGAATGCCCTGACCAGCCAAGCGTTTCTCTTTTTGGCCTTACCGTGTTTTCCAAGTGCTATTGCAAGTTCACGTCCGGCCAACAAACCGATAAACACCCAAGTGGTGCTCATTGGCACGTTGTTGTACATCTTAAAGTAGAAGAGGATCACCGCATAGACCAAGTCTACAATGGTGGCTGCCCGGACGTCAGTCACATTGGATTTCTCGTTGACAATTTCCTGAATCTTGTCGCCCTTCATGTAGAAAAGGAAACCAAGACCCACGAACACAAAGCCGGCGTAAATCGAAAATTCAATTGGATTCAGCTCTCTAGGTAGGAAGACGGCTATATTGGCAGCATCCTGCATGATCCAGACAGACCAAAGCACACCGGAGGTTATCCATTGGAGGTAAATCCAATAGGATTTCGCCTGGCCCTTGAGGTAGTTTCTAACAAAACGTTCCAGCAAAAACCAAACGATGATTGCCAAGACAAATGCCAAGATGTATCCCACAAAACTCTTGAACATAACATCCACGATGGTTCCCGCTTTGTAGGTAAAAACATTGAGCAAGAGGAAAGTCGTGGACACCGGCATGCGGAGACGGGTCATGACCAAGAGAACGATAGGGGCAGCCAGTTGAAGAAACACAAAGCTATCTGGGGCTTTCTCCAAACCTGGCACACTGAGACGCTGATAGGTCACATCTCCTGAATAGGCAAACCAGCTATAAGCAACTGTACCTAGCCAGATCAGGCCCATAAAAAGCCAAAGCAGATACCAAGGGCGTTTGTTGTTTGAAGCGATAAAGGTACCGATGGTCTGTATACTGTCGTTGGCAATCGCAGAGTAGGCCGCAAGGGCAAAACCAAACCACATCGCCGCGTAGGTGTAGGGGGTAATCAGGCCAGCAATCGAGATCAAGACGCAAACTGTAATCAGGAAAGGCCGCTCACTCTTGGTAAAATCAAATATGGAATAGGTTTTCTTTGAAAGCTTTTCCTGGTTGATGTTTTGGTCAATCGGTTTTTTCTTGGCCATATCTAGGCTTGTGGGAGATCGGCTGCAAAAATAAATAAGATTATAGCAACCAATGTTAACAAATTGTTAACTAAGCAGAAAACCTTTTCCCAAAAGCTTTTTCCGGCTTGGAAATCCTGAAAAAATTCCAACTTTTAGCAGATATTCTAATTAAAATTCTGAGTTTCACCCTGCGTAAAAATCAGGCCGGAAATTCGAATTTGGGAAAAGGTCGGGCATAGATCCCGGATTGGCCAGTAAGTCACTGAATGGAAGAGATCGCGAAAGAAAAGACCTCAGCAAGCAAAGTCAGAAGCTACCTGATCGTGCTTCTTTCCCTGCTGCTCTTCATTTTTGCCATTGACTTGCTGACGGTAGCCATGGGCCGGCTCAACAACGATGTGGCAAGGGAGATCATACAGGCTACCCGAAATCCCTTCATCAGCCTTTTTGTAGGACTTTTGGTCACCGCACTCATCCAAAGTAGCTCAACAGTCACGGCGAGCATTGTCGCGATCGTCGCCTCGGGCAATATGACCCTGCAGCAAGCCGTTCCCATGGTACTGGGCGCCAACATTGGGACCACTCTCACCTCCACGCTGGTTTCTTTCACTTTTATCACCAAAAGAAAAGAGTTTCGAAGAGCGCTTTCCTCGGGAATCTCACACGACGTGTTCAATATATTGAATGTCATCATTCTATTTCCCTTGGAGCTTCACTTCCACTTTCTATCCAAAGGATCTGAAAAAATAGCCCAGCTTTTCGCGTCCGATGACAATACACTAGATGCGTTTGAATACAACCGAATCTTCACTAGGAACCTCACAGAATGGATCGTGACACATATCAACATCCCGTTCCTTTCAACAATCCTTGCGGTCTTCCTCGTATTTTTCTCCATTAAGATCCTGACTACATCCGTCTACAAAACTTTCGTATTGGACGCCTTTCAGGACATCAGCAAAGCAATCTTCAAAAATACCGGACTATCCTTCCTCTACGGGGTATTCTTTACCGCCGCCATCCAATCCAGCACCGTAACCACCTGCCTCGTGGTACCCCTGGTAGCCAACCGGAAAGTCAGTCTAGCGAAGTCTTTTCCCTTCATCGTAGGAGCCAATATCGGAACGACAATCACCGCGGTCATTGCCGCTATGTACAAGACAGAAGCTGCCATCGCACTGGCTTTCGTGCATGTCCTCTTCAATTCCTTGGGAGCCTTGATTTTCTTGCCGTTTCCGGAGATCCGTCAGATTCCGGTGAAATTGGCGGATTTTATGGGGCGGACTTCTGTGAAACACAGAATCTTCGGCTTTGCCTACATTCTGCTCACTTTCTTCATCATCCCTTTCCTTCTTATTTATTTTAGCCGGGACTGAGCTCGGACAGCGTCCATGATCGCCTTGGCAGAGCTGGTCCCGATCCGGTCCGCTCCCGCAGATATGAGTTCCTTGGCAAAGTCCAAGGTCTTTATTCCACCGCTGGCCTTGATCCCTACAGTGGAGGGCAAAATTTCGCGCATGAGGAGTATGTCTTCCACTTTTGCTCCAGTTGGCGCGTAGCCCGTGGAGGTCTTTACAAAATCAGCACCGGCATCCTGACAGATCAGGCAGGCTTCTCGGATCTTTTGCGGGTTTAGATAGGCAGTTTCGATGATCACCTTGAGCGATCGCTCCTCGGCATGGCAGATCTTTGCGATCTGGGCAATCTCAATCTTGGGCCAGCCCATGCCCGAATGAAAAGCCGTTTGTGACCAAACCAAGTCCAACTCGTCCGCTCCTTGCTTTATTGCCTCTCGGGTTTCCGCCACCTTGGCCGCCGTATCTTCAAACCCGAAGGGAAAGCCTATGACAGTCGCTACTTGGATGTCCTGATCCTTCAGTTCCCGCTTAACCTTTTTCACCCAAAAAGAGGGAACACAAACCCCCACAAATTGCTCCTCCATGGCATCAGCGACCAGAAGATCCACGTCTTTGTCGGTCATGGTCGGCTTGAGAAGGGTGGACTCCAAATAACGGTTTAAGTTATTCATGCGTCAGTTTGGTCTCTTGCATTGACGAAATCCGTCAGGTACATGTACTCCAAGGTCAAGTCCCCATCACGGGCAATGGTCGCCCCTTCCAAGATTTGGGAATTGTCTTCCGACAAGGCAGGGACTACCCATTGTATGAGCTGCTTTCCAAACTCCTCCGATGACTCTCTGGCCAGTTCGCAGGGTAGGTTGTCTATCGCCATGACTGAAATACTTGTTTGGCTGCCAAAAGCGGGGATCTCGCTGCCGCTTTCACGATCCACGTCGTACACGGGATCTGCAATTGTCGAAGGCCTTAAAGTGGTAGGAATGGAGCCGCCTATGTCACAAGTGATGTCAGCGATTACGGTCAGTCCAAAATCCGGTGATTTGATGTCTTCAATTTGAAAAAGTCGGGGAGCTCCTGGACTCCAAAAAGCAGCCGCTATCAGCATCTCGCCTGCCTCGGCAAACTTCAAAAAATGGCTTTCGTATTTCTCTGGATTGGTATAAAACTCTTCTTTGTCAAAGCCTCCGTCTGCCTTTCGCCTGTTGTAGTCCGATGATCCCAAAACGGTATAGACCGGCTCCTCAAAATAGAGGTGCAGAAACTGATGGGCCTCGACCTCAAGCAGCCCCAAAACATCCAGGATTTCCTTTACTCCGCTGCCTACACGCCCCGAGCCTGTCACCACGATCTTGATTGGCGGAAGCTGTACTTTACCCAGCTCAACCTTCAGCTCCGCCAATCCGCTGCATTCCCATGCTCGCTTGATCTCATAGAGCCCTGTCTTATTGCCGTAAGTCCAGAAGGCATTGTATGCCCCGACAATCCCAGCCCAACGCCCAAAGGCTACAACCCGCTTACCCTGAGAATCCTTCAGCGCTTCATAGTCAATGAGGCGGATGTTCTTGTCCAAGATTGCCTGCAAGAGCTTTCTGTTTCGGGCCTGTTGTTTCAGGGTATGGGAAAAAAAGAAATAGGTTTTTTCCGGTATCAGCTCTGAAATGGGCACTTCCTTGATGCCAAACAAAATATCGGCCTCGGAGATATCGTCGGTCACCTCAATGTCCGCGTCCCGATATTCCTGGTCTGAAAAACATCGGTGTTTACTGGATTCTACCACAAAGCCCAAATTCCCAGGGTGGCTTTCGTGCAAAGCCTTCAATTGTTTTGGGGAAAAAGGAACCCTTCTATCAGTCGGGATTTTGCCTTCACGGATGATTCCGATCTTCATAGTGATCTTTTTGGACGGAGGTTTGGCTCATTCAGCGGTGGCATCCTGACCAAAGCCGTCAGGCTGATCAAAGGATGCCTTGTTGATTCCAAGATAAAAATATTTTGGCAGGAGCGGCCTGTTCCATGCGAATGGCCACTAAAAAAGGGGCCGAAGCCCCTTTTTGTATCAATCTATTCCGAGAAAGTCCACGTCAAACCGAAGGACGGAGTTGGCAGGTATCCTAGCATTGTTCACCTGATCTCGATAGGCCCAGGGCGAAGGGATGAGCAACACCGCCTTCGATCCCGGCCTTAGTCTCTTGAAAGCAATATGCCATCCTGTAATGACATTGCCTACATTCAATCCGAATCTGAGAGGCAGATAGGATCGCCCTTCCACATACAGGTCATTTTCCCTGGCGATGCTCTCTATGGATGTGTCAAACACGCTGCCATCGGTGATCAGTGATCCGGTGTAGTCGGTGTAGACCATCGTACCCGTGGTAGGCCGTGATCCAACACCTTCTTCCTGCAAAATAATCACGACGCCGCTTGGGTCATAGATACGCGCGATGCTGTCGATCTGAGCGGTGTCCAGGTAAGCCACGATCTTGAGGCTATCGGCTTTTAGATTGCCAGCCTCGTCGTAGACAGGGCCCGTGTTGAAAGGATTGCTTGGTTCGCAGGCCATCATCGACAACGCACCCAGCAAAACCAGAACCGGAAATAGTTTTTTAATCATCTTAATTCTGCGGCGCCTTGTCCACTTTTTTTAGATCAATTTCAAAAATCAATGGTGAATTAGGTGGGATAGTTCCATTTGATTGCGAACCGTAGCCCAGACGGGATGGGAAAATCACCGTTGCTTTTTCACCTTCCTTCATTAGCGAAATGGCAAATTCAAAGCCGACAATGGCAAAGTTGTACCCAGGACGGAACTCCAATGGAATGTAAGATCTGGAACTGCTGTAGATGTCAGCATCTTTGGCAACCTGTTCGATAGAGGTATCAAACACGTCATTGTTCAACAGTTTTCCAACATAGTCCACAGTCACGGTATCACCCAGTACGACTGTATTTCCGCCATCATTGACCACTTCCCAAAACATATAAAACCCTTCGACCGGCTCACTATATTCCTTTGCCGATGGCAATGGGTTTTCTTCGATGTAGCTCAGGATCTCTTCTTTGTCTTCATTTAGGATGATTTCCTGGGATTGGTCTGGATCGATACAGGAGATGACAGAAGCTGCACCAAAAATCAGGGCTGCAAATGCGATCAGTCGGTTTTTCATATGTTTTGGTTTAGTTTAAGCTACGCTGGTATTCTTACTTCTGCACGTCTGTCACTTCCACGTCGAAGACGAGGATGGAGTTGCCGGGAATCAGCGCTCCCGCACCACTCTCTCCGTAAGCCAAAGGAGAAGGAATGATAAACTTCGCCTTCGAACCCTTCTTCAACAGCATCAGTCCTTCGTCCCAGCCTGGGATCACTTGACCCATTCCAACATTGACAGGAAGTGGCTCATACGGTCTGTCTTCGCTGAAGATGTTGTTTGCTTTGGCGATTTCAGGCCAAGAAGTATCAAACAGCGTCCCGTCCAGAAGGTAACCTGCATAGTTGACGTACATGGTAGTACCAGGAGTGGTGGCTTCGCCGGTTCCTTCTTTCTCGATGACGTAGTAAAGACCGTTTTCAGTCTTAGACGCTGTCAAGCCTTTTTCCGCTACATAGGACTCGATAGTTTTTGCTTCTTCTACCAAAAGTGTTTTGGCTCTTTCGGCACTCTTGGCCTGCTCCGCCATCATCACTTCCTGATAATAGGCCTGCATTGCAGAGTCGGACTTCACGTCGAAGGCCCCGAGTTTTACCTTCACGATATCGTCCTCCTTCAGAAATGGAGGGAGGTTGCCGTTGAAGATGATCTTGGCGGTGGATTGGAAGTTGATGGAATCTCCTTTTTTCAGAGAGAGGAAGATTTCGTCCATGCCATTCTGAGGCGTGATGGAATCATTGGCCATGAGGTACCCAGGGAAAGGCTGGTCGACTGTAGTATAAATGACTGAGTCCGCAGCAGTGGAAATCTCCAGGTTGTAAAGCACAAACTGTCCATTGGGGGCTTTTTCCGAACCTTCCTCAATATACGTGTACTCGATGGCATCCTTTTCAGTGGTCTTGGTTTTCTGACAGGAAGAAATGGTGCTCGCTCCAAACATCAGAACGAGGATTGCCAACAGGCTTTTGTTGTTTTTCATAAAGTATTAAGTGATTTTTTTTGAGTGGGCTTGTTTGGAAAACGCCTAGTTGGCGGTCATGGACTCGGAATGAAACAGCTCATCCTGACATTTTTCTACTAGAGATTCGAAGAGATCAACGGTGTCTTTCAGGCCTAGGGTAGATTTCCCTCCTGCGGCGTTCTTGTGCCCTCCCCCGTTGAAGTAGGCCGCGGCAAATTTGTTGACCGCCACATCGCTGCTGGATCGGAAGGATATCTTGATGCCATCTTCCCGCTCCGAAAACAAGGCGGCAAGTTTGATCCCATCTAAAGATAAAGCATAATTGACCAAACCTTCGGTGTCGCCTGTTTGGCTTTGATATTTTTTAAGATCTTTTTTGCTGATGACAAAGTAGGCCATGTGGAGGTCTTCGCGCACGACCAGTCTCCTGGTAATGGCAAATCCGATAAATTTCAGCCTGTTGACAGAGTTGGAATCATAAATCCAGTTGGAAATCTGGGAGCTGTCAGCACCCTTGTCGATCAGCTCGGCCACGACGAGGTGGACGTTTTTGGTGGTATTCGGATGGCGAAATCCACCTGTATCGGTCATGATGCCCGCATAGAGGCATTCGGCGATGTCCTTGTCTATGGCATCCTTGTCCCGAAGTTCGTTTACGATCAATTCATATACCAACTCACAGGTGGCGGCGGCTTTAGTACTCCAGTACCGAAAATCCGCAAAATCCTCCGGATCCTGATGGTGGTCTATGTTGACCACATAGGCATTGGATTTTCGGATCAGCTCTCCCAACTCATTGACTCTGCCGAGGACCGAGAAATCCAAACAAAAGATCACGTCGGCCTCCTCCAAACGCAGGGTAGCCAAGGCCCTATCCTCGGACTTGCTAAAATCCAGGACGGAGTCATTGCCCTTCATCCAGGCGAGAAACGAGGGATAGTCCGAAGGAGTCACCACGGTCACTTCATGTCCTTTCTTGAGGAGATAGTTGGCCAGACCCAAAGAGGAACCCAAAGCATCTGCGTCAGGCTTCACATGGGTAGTGATGAATATTTTCTTGGGTGAGGACAGTTCTTTTTTAAACGAGGCTAAAGCTTCCATTAATATCAATTCAGCGGCTCTTTTGGCTCTAGTAGCCTGCAAAGGTCACGAATTTTTTGAGAAATCCCAAAGCACCCATTACGCTGATTCTAAGCGACGTAGACTAGAAATCGTGATGGTTCGCGATTATTTGAAGGTAAAAACGCTATTTTTGCCGCCGAAATAAACCAAGACAAAACAACATCCCATGGCAAGTAACAGAACATTCACCATGATCAAGCCTGACGCTTTCGAAGCCGGAAACTCAGGAGCTATCCTTAAAATGATCGAAGAAGCAGGCTTCAAGATTGTGGCCATGAAAGCTACCCAACTCACTCAGGAGATGGCCGGCAAGTTCTATGAAGTGCACAAGGAAAGACCTTTCTACGCTGACCTTTGCAAATACATGTCTTCAGGGCCAATCATTGCCGCCATTCTGGAAAAAGACAACGCAGTGGAAGATTTCCGCGCCTTGATCGGAGCTACCAACCCTGCCAATGCAGCGGAAGGCACGATCAGAAAGATTTTCGCAAAGTCCATCGAGGCCAATGCGGTACACGGCTCTGACTCTGACGAAAACGCCGCCATCGAAGGCAATTTCTATTTCTCCCAGTTTGAGCGTGTGATCTGATTTTAGTCAACGGTCGACTGACGATAGAATCGCGGGGAAATTGAACAAGTTTCTTCCTTCCCAAAAACAGAAAATGCGCCCGCAACAGGCGCATTTTTTTTGGGATAATGTTCTGATTTTTTGCCTTTTGTCAAACCTATAGGATGACAGAAAGTCCTGTTTTGAAGGATTTTACCAGCTTCCGCCAGCTCCACCGCCGCCGAAACCACCGCCGCCGAAACCGCCAAATCCCCCGCCTCCACCGAAGCCTCCCCCGCCAAAGGAGCCGCGTCCAGAGGAGAAGTCCCCGAATTTTCCACCGCCACCTTTTAGCATATTGGCGAGCATGATGGTCGTCCAGAGGTCGATTCCTCCACCCCGGCCACCCATGTGGTTGTCGTTGTCCTTCCTGTTTTTGATCAAAGGAATAATCACAAACAAGACGATAAAGAGCAGGATAAAGAAGATGGCTCCTCCGTGGTTACCGTCTGATTCCACATCCTCTGCCTTGTACTCTCCCGAGGCCAGCTTAAAGATCATGTCCGTAGCCTGATCCAAGCCTTGATAATAGGCCTCCATCTTGAAGTTTGGGATAATTAAATTGGTGACGATACGCTTGGCGAGTGCGTCAGGCACCGCGCCCTCCATCCCGTATCCTGTCGCGATGAACACATTCCGATCTTCCATTGCGGCAAGGATCAAGATGCCGTTGTCATTCGCAGCACCTCCTATTCCCCAGGCCTGGGCTAGGCGTTGGGAATAGTCTGCAATCTCATATTCACCTGTGGACCGCATCATCACGATGGCGATTTGGGTCGAAGTACTGTCATTATAAGCCACCAACTTCTGCTCCAGCTTGGCCACTTCGTCCGCCGAAAGCGTCCCGGTAAAGTCAGTCACCAAGCGGGGAGGGTTGGGAACCGGGGGAAAATCCTGCGCGTGGACTTGCCCGATCAAAAGAACAAACCAAAGCAGGAAAAGGGGCTTTTTAGCCGAAAGATATCTCATCCGAAAGTTCGTTTGTATCCCCAGTATTGTCATAGGGAAAATGTGCCGACAGCTGCTCGCCGGCAAGGTGAATGCCTTCGATGAGGCCTTGGGTGAATTGTCCATTGCGGAAGTGGGAGAGCATCAGCTCTTTGGTGCTTTCCCAAAAATCCTTGGGGACAACAGAATTGATTCCCTTATCGCCGAGGATGGCAAACTTGTGGTCCAAGACCGCCAGATAGACCAAGACACCGTTGCGGTCCTTGGTCTGGTACATCTTCAGGGTTTCGAAAACCTCCGCAGCTCGATCGAGTACGTCGCCTCTGCAGTGGTTTTCGATATGGACCTGAATCTCTCCTGAAGTTCGAGTCTCAGCCGTCTGGATGGCAGCGGTGATTTGGGCCTTTTGTTCCGGAGAAAATAATTTCTCAGCCATGGTTAAAACTGTACGGTTGGGGCATTCTCAGCTCCTTCGGAAGCCTGGAAGGTGCCTTTGGCTTCGAAGCCGTACCATCCCGCAAAGATATTGTTGGGAAAGGTTCGAATATTGGAGTTGTAGGATACCACGGACTCATTGAAGTTTCTTCGGGCCACCGCGATTCGGTTTTCAGTGCCTTCGAGCTGGGCCTGAAGTTCGAGAAAATTCTGGTTGGCCTTCAAGTCTGGATATTTTTCTACGGTCACGAGCAATCGGCTCAAAGCTCCGGAGAGCTGGTCCTGCGCCTGCTGAAACTGCTGGAGGTTTTCGGGAGTCAGATTGGTCGGGTCGATGGTCATGGAGGTAGCTTTGGCACGAGCCTCTACCACGCCGGTAAGTGTTTCCTGCTCAAATTCCGCATAACCTTTGACGGTATTGACCAGGTTTGGAATCAAATCCGCGCGACGTTGATATTGGGTCTCCACTTCTGCCCATTGTCCGTTTACCTGTTCTTCCATTTGGACAAACTGGTTGTAGCTGCCCACGGCTTTGGTATAAAGGTAGATACCCAATACAGCCACGATGGCAACAGGAATGAGAAATTTTTTCATAGTGTGTTGGTTGTGTTTAAAAACGAGTTGTTACACGGATTTCCACAGGTTCTGTTCGAATCCCAGATCAAAGTTATCCAAATATTCACTTGCTGGCCCAATTATGAAAAAGGAATCGTCAACCCAAACTACCTCCTGATTGTACAGCCCTCGAATGCAGCGAAGGATGGCTGGCCGATTTCTAGCAACAATCAAATCTGCTTTTTCAAATAGATGCTCACTTTATAGTCCGAGAATTTGGTAAGGTCGTCACCGATATAGCGCCTCATTTCCAATTCGATTTCCCTTCCCTCTTCGGAGCGGAGTAGCTTAAAAATCTCGGAGAGCTCCCATAGAAACGTAGGAACCCTATTGATCGAAAGAATCTCGTCAAAGGGTAGAATACCTGTTCGATAGGCTGGCGACCCTTCCCGGACTTCACTGACGTAAAACCTATTTTCGTCTATTGGGACTTTCTTGAGAATCAATCCGCTCATGTCAAATTCAAAGGGCGCATAGAAATTGTCCCCCTTCCGGATCATCGCCCGTTTCCGGGGGTAGTCCAAAATGAGCCGAGTCCTTCCCAAAACTTCCGACCCCAAGCTGCCATGCCTACCAGTAGCGACGATCAGATCACTAAAAGTATTCTTGTCGGGATAAGAAGTAAGCACCTCCTTCATGATCATCCCGTTAAGATTCAGCGAATTGACCCTCCCGATAAACCCGTACAATACCCCACCTAAGGACTGGCCCAACTGGGATTCTATGAACACCATTGGCATCTTGATTTCGTCTGTCGTCTCTTGGTTGAGGAGGAGGCCGTGGTTTGCCCCAGTGTCAATCAACAGTTTGGCATCGAGCTTAGGTCCGTTTTTCTGGTCGATTTTCGCGTTGATATAGGCCTTGTTGTCATCGATCATGAGGTCAAACTTCCGGTACAAAGGCGGCTTCCACTTCAAAGCTCCTTCCCGGTAGAACTCCAGATAGCCCCCATCATAATTGATCTTCACCGGATTGAACTTGAAAAATTCGTAGCCAATAATGCCATAGACTGGCACTCCGATCACCGATTCCAGCTCGAAAAAGTCCTCTTCCAGCACCAGCAAACTCTGCAATTTTCCCGTGATCGGCCCCATATCCAGGGTATTGACGGGCGAAACCTGGGCCATGATCACCGTGGACCCGTCTGCGCCGGCGATACTTAGCCTGCGGGTATACTCCAAGCCCAGTGCGTCTCCAAGTGTTTTGCTAAACAGAATGTTGGACCGGACTCCGGTATCCACGAGGAAATTGATCGCTTCCGAACCATTGATCGAGACTGGCAAAATAATAAGGCTGTTGGAGGAGTAGAAAGGCAGCCTTACTTTCCTCACATCCTCTTCCATAAAAAAGCCAGGCACTTGTGCCCAACAACAGGCAACTGCGAGAAAACACAGAAATAAAAGGAGCAGAACCTTTTTACCAAACATCTGAACTGGGTCGATCTCTTTTTTAAAAGTTAAACAGATTTATTTAAGCATTTCCTTCCTTTAACCCAAAATCTGTATCAAATGGTTATGACACAAGGTCGGTAAACTGAGATATAATTTAGATTAAACCCAAATTAACCCCGAGGATCGTTCGCCGTTTGCCAAAAAAAGCGGAATACATCATCTTTATTTCTTAATCATGTGAATCACATGGCAGACTCGGCCCTGATAGAAAAAGCGAAAAAGATTTTTGAGAATTTCCTTGTCAAGCAAGGAAGCAGGAAGACCCCTGAGCGGTTTTCCGTCATCGACGAGCTTTATATCTTGCCGGAAGATGAGCACATCGACGTTGAGGGGCTGTTTCTGAAAATGCGGAACAAGGGCTACACCATCAGTCGGGCCACTATCTACAACACACTTGACCTGCTAGTGGAGAGTGGATTGGCAGTAAAGCACCAGTTTAAGGACAAAGTGGCGCTCTACGAACAAGCACTCACCTACAAGCACCACGATCACCACGTCTGCAACCAGTGCCGCAAAATCCGTGAATTCTCGGATCCAAAGATCAATGAGATCAAGGAAGCCATGGGAAAAAATTTCCAGTCAGCGATTACCAGCCATTCCTTGGTACTCTACGGAGATTGTCAGATCGAAAACTGCGAAAGCCTCATAGGTCAGCAGATTTTTTGAAAATCCTACGATAAACAGGCTTTCTATAGGCAAACTGCATCCACAAGATCGGGTAGAGCATAAAACTCATCAAGCCAAAAGGGCCCTCAAAGTCGATTTCGTCGCGGATAACAGAGCCGATTCCCGTGGAAATCACCCGATGCCTGTGTTTCCATTTTTTCAGAAAAAAAGGCAACTCTTTCCCCAGATCAACAAAGCGAAATTCAAGATCCGTAGTACTAGACTCGACGATCTCGCTGGTCCACTTTTGCTTAAAAAAGAAAAAATCCAGTTCCAATGTAACCAAATCGCCTTTTTCCGACCCGTCGAAGCGCAGCACCTTCACCGGAGGGAAGGGAGGGCTGAGTTTCTTGAAAAGCGTCTGGTCAAAACCTGCCTTCACGTCCAAGTATCCCAACTCAACGGGAGTCTCAATCACTAGTTTCATCAGAAGCTGAGGACGAAAAGCAGAAACAACACAAGCCAGACTACATCCATAAAGTGCCAATAGACGGTAAAAAGGCGGATGCGCATTTTCTCAAAAGGATTGGTGATCAGAATTAGCTTCTGCACCCCGTCGTCCTGTGCTTTGCGGAGCTGGAGCAACATAATCAGCGCAAAAACCAGCGCCCCCATCAAATGGAACAAATGGATTCCCGAAAGAACAAACAGAAAGCTGCCACTGGGAAGCCCTGTAAGACTGATTCCCATATCGTTTAGCTCCTTCCAGCCCGCAAATTGCAACACCGCAAATATCACCCCGAGCATAAAGGTGTTCCGAAGCGCTCCCTCTAGTCTGGAAATATTTTCATTTCGAAAGTGGAGCCGCATCTGGGAAGCAGTATAGCCAGAAATGATCAGCATAAACGTGGAAATCAGAAATGCCACTGGCATTCGTTGACCCATGCCAGCCAGCTGACCAATGCCAGTATAGAGAAACGCCACCACCAAAAACAGAAAAATCAGGCCGCTGCTCAGCATCCCCAAAAAAAGCAACATTTCATAGGGATGCAGGCTCTCTAGGCGCTGAAGCCAAGTTTTGGGTTCCTTCGTTTGATGCATATTTCAAAAACACTTTGGCCGAGGCATGGTTCAGAAAAACACCAATTACTCAAAATTGATCCTGACAAAGGTCAAAAAAAACTAAATTTGGCGCTTCTTCTTTACTAATAACCATTCCGCTTTTGGATCGTCAGTCCCTTCTTACCATTTATCAGTCCGACCCGATTTTTCAGACGCTCGCCCTAAAGCTAGCTTCCAAGGAAAAATTCCGACTACAACTCCGGGGTCTTTCCGGGAGTTTGGACATGGTGCTTTTCGCTTCCTATTTTGAAAAAAAAGGCGGGTTTCATCTGATCATCGCCCAAGACAAGGAAGAGGCAGCCTACCTGAACTCTGACCTGCAAAATCTCCTTGGAATCGAAGACTACCTAGTCTTTCCGGGCAGCTTCAAGCGTGCTTACCAATATGACGAGGTGGACAACGCCAACGTCTTGACCCGGGCCGAAATCCTCAACCAGATTTTGGAAACGAAAGGAACATCTAGGATAGTCATCACCTATCCCGAGGCACTTTATGAAAAAGTGATCAACAAACGTTCCCTGGTCGACAACACCTTCACCGCGCGAGTCGGTGAGTCGGTCGATATGGAGTTTGTCACCGAAGTGCTCACGAGCTACGATTTCGAGAGAACCGACTTTGTCTACGAGCCTGGGCAATTTGCGATCCGGGGCGGTATCTTGGACGTTTTTTCCTTCAGCAATGAGCATCCCTACCGACTGGAGCTTTTCGGAAAAGAGATTGAAAGCATCCGAACATTTGACCCCGAGACCCAGCTCTCAATCGCCAATGTGGAGCTCATTTCTCTGATACCAAACGTCCAAACCAAGCTGCTCCAAGAGGTGCGCCAGTCTTTTTTGGGCTTTCTGCCCGAGGGGGCCATGATTTGGCTCAAAGACTACCAGCTGACTCTGGACGTGATGACTGAGTCCTTCCACAAGGCAGAGCAGGCATTTTTCCAAATCGTCTCCCAAAGCCACACCGAAAAACTCCTCCTAAAACCGGCGGATCTCTTCGACAGTGGAAAGGACTTTTCGGATGTAGTCGCGGGTTTCTCCACCATCGAGTTTGGAAGGCAGTTTTACCTGAAGACGGATAACAAAATAGCTTGGGAGAGCCAACCCCAGCCTTCGTTCAACAAGAACTTTGACCTCCTGGTCACCAATCTCTCCGACAACGAAAAGCAGGGGTTCACCAACCTAATCACCGCCGAAAACGAAAAGCAGATCGACCGGCTTTTGGGGATTTTCCAAGAACTGGATCCTACTTTGCACGTACAGAGCATGCATTTGGGATTACGGGAAGGTTTTGTAGACAGGCAGGCAAAATTGGTTTGCTATACCGACCATCAGCTTTTTGAGCGGTATCACCGATACAAAAGCCGGACAAAGGCCAGTAAATCGAAAGCCCTGACCATCAAGGAGCTCAAAGCTCTCCACCCGGGTGACTATATCGTACATGTGGACTACGGCGTCGGGCGCTTTGCTGGCTTGGAAAAAGTGGACATCAACGGCAAAATGCAGGAAGCCATCCGGCTGGTATTCCGGGACGACGACCTCCTCTATGTCAACATCCACTCTCTGCACAAAATCTCCAAATATTCCGGACAGGAGGGGCAGCTTCCCTCCATGTCCAAACTCGGCTCTCCGGAATGGGATAACAAAAAGTCCCGAGTCAAAAAGCAGGTCAAGGACATCGCGAAGGATCTGATCAACCTTTACGCAAAGCGGAGAACTGCTCCCGGATTCGCCTTTACGAGAGACTCGGTACTTCAAGTCGAGTTGGAGTCCTCCTTCATTTATGAAGATACGCCAGACCAGGCTTTGGCTACCGGCGATGTCAAAAGCGATATGGAAAAATCCTATCCTATGGACCGGCTGGTGTGCGGAGATGTGGGATTTGGGAAAACTGAAGTTGCGATCCGGGCTGCGTTCAAGGCGGTCAATGACCGAAAACAAGTCGCTGTGTTGGTTCCGACTACCATCTTGGCCATGCAGCACTATCAGACTTTCAGCGAGCGGCTTGAAAACTTTCCGGTAAAGGTCGAGTATATCAACCGTTTCCGTTCGGCCAAAGAAATCAAGGAGATCGTAGCCCAGGTCAAAACTGGGGAGATCGACATTTTGGTCGGGACGCATAAAATCGTCAACAAGGATATTGTTTTCAAGGACTTGGGACTTCTGATCATCGACGAGGAACAGAAGTTTGGTGTCAAGGTGAAAGACCAGCTCAAGAACCTCCGGGTCAACGTAGATGTGTTGACGCTCACCGCCACACCGATTCCAAGAACCCTCCATTTTTCCTTGATGGGTGCACGAGACCTTTCCGTCATCGCTACCCCACCACCTAACAGACAGCCCGTTACCACTGAGGTCCAAACTTTTCAGGAAGAAGTGATTCGAGACGCGATATCCTACGAACTTCGTCGTGGAGGACAGGCATTTTTTGTCCACAACAGAGTGGGAGAAATCGACAGTATCGCCAATCTGATCATGAAACTCGTGCCTGATGCGCGAGTCATCGGGGCTCATGGCCAGATGGATGGGAAAAAGCTCGAAAAAATCATGGTGGATTTCATCAACCACGAATATGACGTGCTGGTCTCAACAAACATCATCGAGTCGGGTCTGGACATTCCAAACGCCAACACCATCCTGATCAATCGAGCGCACATGTTCGGCTTGAGCGACCTACATCAGATGCGGGGAAGGGTCGGCAGGAGCAATAAGAAGGCATTTTGCTATCTCCTGACCAGCCCCATGTCGGGCTTGACGGCCGAAGCGAGAAAACGGCTTCAAACCCTCGAAGAATTTTCCGACTTGGGGGATGGCTTTAAGGTGGCCATGAAAGATTTGGACATTCGCGGTGCGGGCAATTTGCTCGGAGCCGAACAGAGCGGATTTATCACGGATCTGGGTTTTGAGATGTACCACAAGATCCTGGACGAAGCGGTGCAGGAACTGAAGGAAAACGAATTCGCGGCGCTCTTTGAGACAGACCTAGCCGAAAAGGTAAAGGTACTGGTGCAAGATTGTACGATCGAAACCGACTTGGAGCTGCTGATTCCGGAAGAATATGTCAGCAATATCAGTGAACGTCTAGGGCTTTATTCCAAGCTAGACGGGATCAAAAACGAGGAGGAATTGGAGAAATTTTCCAAGATGCTCTTGGATAGATTTGGTCCATTGCCAAAGGCTGTCAATGACTTGATGGAGACCGTTCGTTTACGTTGGCTTGCAGAAAAGCTTGGAATAGAGAAGCTTGTCTTGAAGGGAAGACAAATGAAGTGCTATCTTTTGCCCTCCACCCGCGACGACTTCTATTCCTCGGCGGTCTTTGGGCAAATCATGAAATATGCACAAGTACATCCCAAAGAATGTAAAATAAAAGAACACAAGAATCGTTTGATTCTTACAATTGAGGGTGTACCGACCGTATATAAGGCACAAAAGGTGCTGTCGGAAATGAATTTGTAGAAAATTCAAGGAAATTTAACTGGCATTAAAATTGCGTTTTCGATATGCGGTTTTGCTGAATTTACGCGATACGCCCGATTTGGGGGTGTTTTGTAAATTCCGGAAAATTGAATTTCATTGGAAGTCGATTCCAATGCTTCTATATTAGCATTCTGAAATAGACCAAAACATTACAATATGAGTCTGAATAACAAATCTTGGGGAATGTGGGCGATGGCAATTTTGCTGGCCTCCGCCTCTGTTTTGTCCTCCTGTAACAAAACGCCTGGCTACGGTCGCCGAACAGCTAACGATCCTGGGAAAAAAAGCGCCACCACCGGTGCGGAGTTTTCCTTTGAGGAGAATGACTCGACCAAGTTCTTTGTTTCCAAGAAAGCAGAGCAGATTCCTGGGCCAAACCTCAAGTTTATCCAAGGCGGCAGAACGGTTTTGGGATCTCAAGAGGAAGACGTAATGGCCTTCCGCGACAACTTGGAGAGAACAGTTTCTATTGCAAATTTCTACATGGATGAAACGGAGATCACCAACAATGACTACCGGGAATTCCTTTTTGACATGAAGAAGAAGGTGAGCGCTGACTCACTCTTGAAACTTGAGCCTTCCGAAAATGTCTGGTCTGGCGCCATGTCGTTCAATGACCTTTACCAGTCTTACTATTTCAGATTTCCTGGCTTCAATTTCTACCCTGTAGCCGGGGTATCATGGACCCAAGCTAATGTCTACGCGAAGTGGAGAACTGAGTTTGTCCAGGAATTGGTCAGAGAAGAGCGAGGTATCGACTCTTCGTTTACCAAAAATCAACTGATTGAGCGTGGTGTGGCAATGGCCGATTTCAGACTGCCAAACGAAGCAGAATGGGAATACGCGGCGAAGGCTATGATCGGTACCCAATATTTGGATGAAAACCAGGAGTATGGACGGATTTATCCATGGGATGGACGCGGCGTTAGAAATCCTTACAACGTGAAGCGCAAAGGAAAGCAGGGAGATTTCTTGGCCAACTTCAAAAGAGGTCGTGGTGACTACGCCGGTATCTCTGGCAATCAGAGAAATGATGGCGATATTCTGCCAACCAACGTCTATGACATGGCTCCAAATGACTTCGGCCTTTATCACATGGCTGGAAATATGAACGAGTGGGTATATGACATTTATCGTCCGCTTACCTTCCAGGATGCCGACGATCTCAACCCATTGAGAAAAGACGGTGTTTATGACGAAGAGGAAAACTATGAAACTTCTATGTTTACCGACGAGATACGCGTCTACAAAGGCGGATCTTGGAAAGACGTAGCCTATTGGCTTGCTCCAGGTACCAGAAGATTTATGCACCAAGACTCTGCTACGAACAACATCGGCTTTAGATGCGCGATGATCTCGATAGGAGAAAAAGGAAAATAAGGCGAAACGCCTCCCTATAATCAAGCCCGGCAACACTGCCGGGCTTTTTTGTTGATCTATCGCTTAGACCGCTCATTGAGAATTTGGGGGGAATTGTGTGTCCAATGGCTAAATTGCCTCATATCAATTCCAAGAATATGAACCTGAAAACCAAGTTTAGAATTGCCTTCCTAGGCCTGCTTCTTTGCGTTGGAAAAGTGTCATTGGCACAAACCGGCTACCAAAGCCCACCTCAATCCATTGCAGATCTTTTTAATGCCGAGCCCACACCAAGCGTCACCTTCAGCAAGGATGGTAGCCTTATGCTCGTGTTGGAAAGAGCAGGAGCACCATCCATCGAAGACCTTTCCCAACCCGAATTACGCATCGCCGGGATTAGAATCAACCCAGCCATCTCTGGACAAAGCCGGGCTGGAAGCTATCACAACGTTAAAATCAAGAAGACTCGCTCTGGGGAGGAAATCCAAATCACAGGTCTACCCCCTCAGCCGAAGCTGAACGGATTCTCTTTTTCTCCGGATGAAAAATACCTAGCCTTCACCCACACTGAAGACAAGGGCATCAGTCTTTGGGTTGCCGACCTGACGACTTTCGAAGCCAAGAAACTGAGTGAGGCAGTCGTAAACCAAGTGTTTGGAAACTCGGTTCTGTGGATGCCAGACAATAGCCTTTTGGTAAAAACAGCCAACCCAGATCGGGGCACCATGCCCAAATCTCCAGTCGCACCGACCGGTCCAGTCATTCAGGAGACCTCCGGAAATGCCGCACCAAGCCGTACTTATCAGGATCTTTTGAGTAATCCTTACGACGAGGCCTTGTTTGCTTTCTTTATGGATTCCCAACTGATGAGATTTTCTCTGGACGGGAGCACGACTCCCGTGGGAAAGCCAGGAATGATCAAATCCATGGACTTGAGCCCAGATGGCGGCTATCTACTAATCGAGACTATACAGAAGCCTTTTTCCTATCTAGTACCAGGCATCCGCTTCCCCTACCATGTCGAAATCTGGACTACCGCTGGCGAAAAGATAAAAACGCTCGCCGAAATCCCATTGGATGAAGTGAGACCTACAGGATTTGACGCTACGGTGACAGGCCCAAGAAACGTCAATTGGAGAGCGGATCAGCCGGCTACCCTCTATTGGGTGGAAGCCATGGATGGAGGAAACCCTCGTACCGAAGTGGAAGAACGCGACGTTGTTTTTACGCTGGCAGCGCCTTTTACGGGAGAAAAGACCAAGCTCGCTTCTACTTCCTTGCGCTTCGCCGGAATAGACTGGTCAGATGATTTATTTGCGATTCTCAATGAAAGATGGTTTGCAAGTCGTATCGAAAAGCGCTCGGTAATCGATCCCTCAAGCCCTGCTCAAGCTCCAATAACGATCATAGAAAGATCCTCTGATGACCTATACAATGACCCGGGAGATCCGGTCATGACGGAAAATCAGTTTGGAAGAAATGTGCTGCTTCGCAAGGGGAATTTGATCTTCATGCGATCTGAAGGAGGAAGTGCCGAAGGAAGCATGCCCTTTCTCTCTACTTTCAATACCAAAACCAAAGAGCAGAAAATTCTTTGGAGGTCACAGGCTCCCTTTTATGAGCGTGTTGCCAAAGTTCTCAACTCAGATGCCACGGAATTTGTCACGCTTAAGGAAAGTACTGACATCCAGCCAAATTACTGGCTGGTCAATACCAAAAAGCGGATAGCACCCATGCAGCTGACCAATTTTGCCCACCCGTACGAATCCATCGAGGGAATCAATAAGCAGCTGGTGACCTATAAGAGAAAGGACGGACTCAACCTCTCCGCCGTGGTCTACACCCCAGAGGGCTACGATCCCGCAAAAGACGGCAGGCTTCCTGTTCTGATGTGGGCCTATCCAAGAGAATACAAGTCGGCAGCGGATGCAGCGCAAGTAAGAGGCTCAAAATATACCTTTACCCGCATCAGCTGGGGATCGCCGATTTATTGGGTGACGAGGGGCTATGCAATCATGGACCAAACCGAAATGCCTATCGTAGGCGAAGGCGACAAAGAGCCCAATGACTTCTTTATCGAACAGCTCGTCGCCAATGCAGAAGCCGCCATTGACCACATCGTGGAGATGGGAATTGGTGACCGCAACCGGATAGGAGTCGGAGGACACTCCTACGGCGCTTTTATGACGGCGAATCTCCTCTCCCACACCAATCTCTTTGCTGCGGGAATAGCGAGAAGCGGGGCTTATAACCGTACGCTTACTCCATTTGGGTTCCAGTACGAACAGAGAACCTACTGGGAAGCCCCCGAAGTCTATTTCAATATGTCTCCTTTTTCTTTTGCAGACCAGGTGAAAACACCTATCCTGCTGATCCATGGCGAGGCAGACAACAATTCCGGAACATTTCCAATCCAATCCGAGCGCTACTACAATGCGCTGAAAGGCCATGGTGCGACGACGCGACTTGTTTTCCTTCCTAGCGAAAGCCATGGCTATGCAGCAAAAGAATCCGTACTCCACACCCTTTGGGAAATGGATACTTGGCTGGAAAAGTATGTGAAGAATCGAAAGTAAATCGCGAGTTTGAAATGAAAAAATGCCTTCCACAACCATGGAAGGCATTTTTTTTCAAGCTTTGAGAGCCTGAATGACATCAAGCCAAATCGGCTCCCCACATAAAGATCAAAAACAGGATTCCCAGCACGATTCTATACCAGCCAAAAGCTGTGAATCCATTGTTGGAGACATACTTCAGGAAAAGCTTCACCGCGATCCACGCGGAAATAAAAGCCACCACAAATCCGACTCCCAACATGATTAATTGAGCCTGATCAAAAGCCAAATCCGACTTGATCAGATCATACCCTCCAGCAGCCATCATGGTCGGAACAGCCAACAAAAAGGAAAACTCTGTGGCCTGCTTCTTGTCCAAGCCATTGAACACGCCGCCGATGATCGTGGCCGCGGCGCGGGAAGTGCCTGGCACCATGGAGAGACACTGGCAAAGTCCGATGAAGAAGGCATTCCTGTAGGAGATATCCTCCACGTCGGCGAGCGTAGTCTCCTGATTGATGACTTTTTTGTCGATGAAAATCAATATGATCCCACCCAATATCAGCGAAACGGAAACTACGACTGGATTGAAGAGATAGGCCTTGATGTAATCATAAGCCAAAAGACCCACCACCGCAGTCGGGAGAAATGCCGCAAAAAGCTTGAAATAGATGTTGAGCCCGCGAAAAAATCGCTTGATATACATCAACGCAATCGCCAAAATAGCTCCCAATTGAATAAAAACCTCGAAGGTCTTGACAAACTCGTCCTCATGGATTCCCATCGCAGCGGAAGCCAAAATCATGTGGCCGGTGGACGAAATAGGCAAAAACTCAGTTAATCCTTCTATAATCGCAATAATGATACTCTGAAAAAGGCTCATGTATAATATTTTTTAACCGCTGCAAAACTAACATTCCGTAGCGGAAGGCAAGCCCCCGTCCGTCAATGAGAAAGAGATTTTAACATGCCGTTTTGACTTTCTGCCCATTTTGCCTTTATTCACCTAAATCCTTATGAAATGAAAACCGCTATCATTGCCCTCGTCTGTCTGTTTTTTTCAGGCCTCGTCCTCGCCCAGGAGCTCAAGGAAACCACCTTCACCAGTAATATCCAGGAAGTGACGCTCTTCCTTTCTGATGCCCAAGTTTTCGAAAAAGCCCAGGGAAACATCACCGCCGGTGAGTCGATTATCCTCATCAAGGGACTATCTCCCTACCTAGACGAGAAAAGCATCCAAGCCAAGGGAAGTGGAAACTTCACCATTCAGGCGGTCAACAAGCGACTGGACTACCTGAGCGAGAAACAAGTCAACGAAAAGGTCAAGGTGCTAGAGGACAAGATCAAGGAAATACAAGCGAACCAAAGCCGGGAAAACACTCGCCTGGAGATCCTGGCGGAAAAAGCCAGCCTGCTCGACGCCAACAAAAATCTCGGCGGGACGCAAGCAGGCACCAACGTCGCCGAACTGCGCGCGGCCATGGATTTTTACGAAACCGAACTGACCAAAATCTCCAACGAACGAGTCGAGATCCACTCCAGCCTGCAAAAGGAAAACGAGGAGGTCACTCGCCTGCAAAACCAGATCCGAGCCATGCTGGAAAGCGAAAACAAATCAACGGCTGAGATCCGGATTCGGGTCAAGGCCCCGGCCGCCGGTACGGCCAGCTTCGAGATCAATTACCTTGTGGCCAATGCGGGCTGGTATCCAAAATACGACGTGCGGGTGAAAAACGTCAGCTCCCCGCTTTCGCTCAACTACAAGGCCGAAGTCTACCAAAATACCGGCATAGACTGGAACAACGTCAAACTCCGCTTTTCCAACGCCAATCCCAACCAGAGCGGACAGGCTCCAAATCTGGAAAAATGGGAGCTGAACTATGCCCGATTGACCTCTTTCAATCCTTACTCAAATCGCCCAACCGTGGGAAGTGTTAGTGGAAAAATCTTCGATTTAGAAAGCAGAGAACCTCTGCCGGGAGCAACCGTCTTGGTCAAAGGAAGTACTATTGGGACAGTTACCGATACAGATGGTAACTACACTCTTACCTTGCCAAACAACGCTCAGGAGATTTCCATCTCCTATATCGGCTATCTTTCCGAAAAGGTGAAAATCGAAAACCAAAACACCATCAATGTAGGTTTGGTAGCAGATACGCAGTCCATGGAAGAAGTTGTGGTGACGGGCTATGGGACAAGTGAAAAAAAGTCAATAAGTGGTTCAGTAGCTGGAGTAAGAATCAGAGGTTCCAATTCTACGATGGCTGCGCCTTTACTGACCGAAGTCATCGAAAACCAAACTACCGTCGAGATTGAAGTCTCCGAGCCCTATAGCATAAAATCCAATGGGGAAAAGACCTTGGTGGACTTGAAAGCTTACGAAGTTCCTGCGAATTACCGCTATTCGGTCATCCCCAAGCTGGACAGCGATGCCTTCCTCATTGCAGAGATCGCCGACTGGAGCCAGTACAGTTTGCTGGAAGGCGAGAGCAACTTGTATTTTGAAGATGGTTTTGTTGGTAGATCTATCTTGAATGGCTCGGCCTTGGAGGACACCCTTTTGGTCTCTATGGGTCGTGATCAATCCATTGTTGTCCAGCGAGAAAAGATCGACCAGTACTCTAAGAAGCGAACCATTGGTTCCAATGTGACTGAAACGCGAGGTTACGAAATCACGCTTCGAAACAACAAATCCCAAGCCGTCACGCTGAAAGTGGAAGATCAGGTTCCCGTCTCAGTGAATTCAGCGATTACCGTCAGTCCCATCGATCTTTCAGCGGGATCATATGATTCGCAAACCGGAAAAGTAGCTTGGGAAATCACCCTTGGTCCGGGAGAACAGAAAAAACTGTCACTTCAATACGAGGTCAAGTATCCAAAAAACGAACGGGTTATTCTAGACTAAGATGCGAAACAGCGGCCCGATTCGGCCGCTGTTCGCTTTTTACGGAATTCTATCCAAAGTCATCTCAAAAAACTGGTACCAGGCACTTCCGACATTGTACTCACCTATTTCCTGCCATTGGCCTTGCTCATTGATCCAGATCGTATAGCGCACCTGCTCCACAGGTTTCCAGATAAGCTTTCCGTTTTCAAACTTAGCCGGATAGGTACCATGCAAGCCGCTTTGCAGAAAGGAGGTAAACTGAAATTCCCCATCATTTTCGCCGGGATGAATCCAAGCGATGGCATTGTGGACTACCGCCTCCCCGGATTTCCCCATTCCTTCCACTTGGAGTAAGGTGCCACTAAGCTTGAACTCAACTGTCTCCTCCTGAACAAAGGTCTTTTTCTGTCTATCCTGTCCCATCATCCAGCCAGAGCCTTTCCATTTTCCCTCCAGAAAACTAAGTGTGGACATCTTCTTTTGGATCGCTTCGTTTAGCTCATACTCAGCCTGAGACCAAGCTGGCAGTTGAAAGGAAAGCCAACAACCGATAATCATGGCAATTTTCAATAGATTTTTCATGATGTAAATTGGTTTACATTGTAAACTTAAAACGCAAATTTTTTACTCGATGTAGTTCCGGAGGTTTTCCACATACTCCTCGAAAGCTTTGACTCCAGCCTGTGTGATCCTACAGGTAGTGAGTGGACGCTTTCCCTTAAAGGATTTTTCGATCCCGATATATCCCGCTTTCTCCAGCTTGTCGAGTTGAACGCTGAGATTGCCCGCAGTGGCTTCGGTTTTTTCCTTGAGAAAGGTAAATTCCGCCTCCTCAACACTGATGAGCAATGACATTACCGCTAGGCGGAGTTGGGAGTGCAATAGGGGATCAAGTGGCTTAAACACGCTCACGGCTGTTGGTAGTCAAATAATATCCGGGCAAAAGATAGCCCAAAACCATAGCAACACCGGACAAGAGGTATTGTGCCTTGACAGGCAGCATAAATCCGATCACGGCAGCGAGCAAAAGTAACACTCCTCCACCACGAACCAAATTCACCCGGATCAGGGAACCAGTTGTCCACATACCTATTCCTGACAGGATCAGGATGATGGGGTTTTGGTTATAGCCAATGACCGGCATAAAAGCCAAGGTGATCATGATCCCAACGAATACCATGATCCACACTTGGTTGATCACATGGCTCACATGGGACTTGACACGGGCCTTTCTCGCGATTTCAAATCCCTTCCAAAAACTCACCGCCGCCGCCGGAACTACCAAAAACCAAATGTAATACGGATGCTCGTACCCCAACTCGTCCAAGGTGAAGTGACCGAAATTGCAGATCGCGATCACCCAGCCCCACAAGCGCATCTGAAATCCACCATCTCCTGCCGTCTCCCTTTTTGCCCTGTTGATCATTTCCGTGATCAAGGTTAGGGACTCTTTGCTACTCAGTTCTTTTTCCATAGTGTTGCTCGTTTTTCCATTTGAACGGAACAAATATAAATTGGTTTACATTATAAACTATTTTAATTTCAAAATTTTTACACTGATGAAAAATCATGCTTACCTTAGAACTCTCTCAAATTCACGCTCATGAAAAACATTTTTGACCCGCTCGTCACCTCCGAACTGGTGGAAAGAATCAACCAACTAAAACCAGAATCCCCGGCTCTTTGGGGAGAAATGAGCGTAGACCAAATGCTCGCCCACTGCAACGTCGCCTATGAGATGGCTTTTACCAACAAGCATCCCAAGCCCAATGCGCTGATGCGTTTTTTGCTGAAATCGTTTGTGAAAAAAGGCGTGGTCAACGAAGTACCCTATTCCAAGAATATACGGACAGCCCCCGCTTTTATCATTGCCGACCGCCGTGATTTTCAAGAAGAAAAAGACCGACTCATCAAGTATTTAGAGCATACATTGGCTTTGGGGCGGGATCACTTCGAGGGTAAGGAATCGCTCTCTTTCGGCAAGATGACCGCTCAGGAATGGAACAACCAGTTTTACAAGCATCTCGACCACCACTTAACGCAATTTGGCGTATGATCCAGCCTGGAAAATCCATACGGACTTTTGTTGGTGCGAAGGATTTTGGAGAAAGCTGTCGCTTCTATGAAATCTTGGAATTTGAGCTCCGCCACCACGGCAAGGGTTTTGCCTATGTCTCCATCTCACCGGGTATCGGCTTTTACCTGCAGGAATACTATGAGAAGGAATGGTGCGAAAACTCCATGGTCTTCCTTGAGGTGGACGACTTGGAAGCCTATTTTGATAAAGTCACCGCACTGGATCTCCCCGGAAAATTCCATGGCGTGAAAGTGATGCCGATCAAGCAGCAGGTCTGGGGGGCCGAGTTTTTCATCATCGACCCCGCAGGAGTTCTTTGGCATATCGGGACTTTTAGATCTGACAATCAAGCCTAAGCGCCATACGAAAACCAAGTCAGTTTCTTCTAGAACTTGGAAGATCAGATTTCCCAAAACCTGATTCCCCGAGCAATTGTAAAGAATCCAAACTCCAAAACCTGAGAACCAATATACGCTTCCCTCTGCGCGTATTTTGAAAATTGAGAGGAAGACTTTAGTTTAGCAAATACCCTCATCGGATATTATGCGTTTGCTGTCTATTACATTACTTGTCTTTTTCACGTTCCTTTCCTCACACTTAGCTGCCAGACAAATGCAAGAGGACTCAACCCTTACCGATCGAAAAATCTGGGAAGAGTTTTTCTCAAAAAACCTGAAGTATCCCGCAGAAGGACTTAGGGCTCAGGAAAGTGCCAGAATCGTGCTGTCTGTAAAAATTGGCCCAGAGGGAAACCTGGATAGCTTGTTTTTGGTGGAAGAGGCGCCCAATTATTTCCAAAACAATGTTCTGGAGGTGTTCTCTCTTGGCTCTGCACTGTGGAGTCCGGCGATCCTTGAAAATCGTCCAGTGAATGCGCGATACCTGATTTGCTTCGATTTTGAATTTGGAGGAACCAACGGACCACCCGCCGACTATAAAAAAGTGGCAGAGGGCTACATCGAAAAGGGAAAGCCCGAAAAAGCATTGAAAGTCCTGGATCAGCTAATCGAAAAACAGCCTTACGATTACAAAAACTATCAACTACGATCAGAAGCCCATCGCCAATTGGGAAACACAGAACAGGCCCAAAAAGATTACATGAATTCCCGCCTCACCAAAAAGAAGGTGCTTTCCGAGTTTGACGTGGTTGTTTATGGACAGGTCACACGGCGAACAGAGACTGTCCTACGATAGCAGGCGGTTGGTCTAAAAGACGACATCCCTTAACTTTGGAGATCAAACCCCCAGTCAATGAATCGGAATATTTTACTTCTTTCCCTGTTTTTGTCGCTGACTTTTTCGTGCTCAAAATCCGAAAAAAAAGAGGAAGTTGTCGCCACTGAGAGCAGACCGAATGAGGAAATCACCGCGGATCTTCCGATCGGAGACAATTCCCAAAATGCTTTGGATTGGCCAGGCACCTACTTTGCGACGCTTCCTTGTGCCAGCTGTGAGGGCATCGAGACTTGGGTCACGCTCAAGCAAGACGGTACTTTTGTCCTAAAAACCCACCACATGGGCCTCAATGATGATTTGGAAGAGATTTTCACTGGCAAGTTCACTTGGGACGAGAGTGGCTCAGTCGTGACGCTTCAAGGTCTCATCGGCAACGCTCCCGGCAAATACAAAGTGGGCGAAAACCAAATCTGGCACTTGGACAGAAGTGGAAACAAAATCGAGGGGGATTTGGCCGATCGCTACGTTCTCAAAAAACAATAGCCTTACATAAACTTAGTCGTCCCAAATCGCATGGTTACCTCTGTCATTTCAACGCTTTTGTACATTCGTGTCCTCTTGCTAGCCCCTAGCATTGTGTCTTTGGCTCAAGACTTTGAAGACGTTTTGGCTCAGACTTTAAAATATCCGCGAGAAGCACGAGAAAATAAGATTGAAGAGGTAGTATATGTGTCCTTGGATATCGACCAAATCGGGGAACTCAGGTCATACGAAATCCTCCAATCTCCCAACCCTGTTCTTCGAAAAGAGGTAGTCAGATCCTTTGATTTGATCCAAAAATCTTGGAAAAAACAATTTCTGGGAGATCGAAGACTTAATCAAAAGTACTTGGTGATTTTAGAATTCAACCTTGGGGCGGACTACTCCACGGTCCACACCTTATTCAAAAAGGCTAATGAGGCCATTTCAGCAAAAGATAACGAGCAAGCGCTTAAACTAATTGATCAGTGCATTGCGCTTAATCCATACAACGAAGACTATTTTCTAACCAGGTCCTCCCTTTATAGACAACTAGGTAATGTAGAGGCGAGTCAAACCGATATCTTGAGAGCCCGAAAAATAAAAAACGAGCTTCTCTCTCATATGGTCATTAGCGGTGTGACGCTCTGACTATTTAAACCTAACAATCTTACCGTGCGCCTTTGACGTCATCTCCGCAGGAATGGCTTCGGTAATTTCTTTGTAGAGCAGCTCCACCAGCTTTTGCTTGAGAAAGCTGCGGTTGAGAATAATGCTGACTTCCCGAGTAGGCACAGGATCGACGAAGGGCCTGAGCCTGGTCTTTTCCTCCGCCGACAGCTCATGCGTGGCCAATTCCGGTAGCAAGGTCATTCCTTGGTAGCGGTTCACCATGTTTTTCAGCCCCTCCAGTGATCCGCTCTCGTAGTGGAAATTTTTGTGCCCAGAGCTGGTCTGATCACAGAAATTCAGCACCTGATCCCGGAAACAGTGTCCCTGCTGCAAGATCCAAAGATCTTCAGCCTTCACGTCGCTTACTGTCACTTCCGTCGCCTTCAAGAGCGGATGGTCTTGAGAAAGGTAGGCGTAGAATTTTTCGTAAAACATGGGCTTCTCCACCACGCCGGACTCCCCCAGCGGCGTGACGATGATTCCCAAGTCGAGCTCGTCGTTTTTTAGCCTCCGGACGATCTCCTCGGTGACCATCTCCTGCACTTCGAGTTTGACGTTGGGATATTTTTCCAAAAATTTCCTTACAAAGAGATGCAAGAGATAGGGAGCCAATGTGGGTATGATGGCAAGCTTAATCGTCCCCGAAATATCACCTTTGAGCTGGGCCACTAGTTCCATGATACCCTTGCTTTCGGATACCACCTTTTTTGCCTGTGCGATGATCTGCACCCCGATTTCCGTTGGGATTACGGGCATTTTGCTACGGTCAAACAGGATCACACCCAGCTCTTTTTCCAGCTTTCCAAGCTGCGCACTTAGGGTAGGCTGGGTGACGAAGCAGGATTCGGCCGCGTTTCCAAAATGTCTTTGCTTGTCGACGGCTATCAAATATTCGAGTTGTTGGATGGTCATTGCAATAGAAATAATCTATGAAGCTAAGCAATGAAATAAAAAATGAGTTCCCGCTAGCGGTCGTTTTTACAAGAACCCAGCTAACCTGCTGGTTATTTGAACAAATAGCATGGCCGAAATTTTACTTCCCTCGCTAAAAGGCTTAATTTATTCCGACTATTCCATAGAAATACAAAAAACCCAAAATCCTACAGCATGAGTAAATCAACTTTTTCCAGAAGGAAATTTATAGGCGCAAGCCTCCTCACTACCGCCGGCATCGGTCTTATCCCCCAACTTGGACTAGCTTCCACTCCCCAACCACTATTCCGCGTAGCCCATGAAAGAGTAAGACTGGGCTTTATTGGAGTGGGGAGGCAGGCCATGGGCCTTCTAAACAATTTCATGAAAATCCCCGGAGTTGAAGTTGTCGCTGGCGCAGATGTCTATGCTGTCAAATTGGAAAGATTTGCGCTTCGTGTCAAGAAAAACCAAACAGAAGCTGGGAAGCCCATCTCAGCTCCAAAACTGTATGCTGACTATAAGGAGCTTCTAGAAAATCCTGAAGTAGACGCCGTCGTGATTGCATCTCCAGACCATTGGCATGCCCTCATGGCGATCGATGCTTGCAAAGCAAAAAAAGATATCTATTTAGAAAAACCTCTGACTTTCACTATCAAGGAAGGTCAGGAACTGATCAAGGCTGTTCGCTCTAATGGAGTCGTCCTTGCAGTGGGCAGCATGCAACGTGCCGCCGTTAATTTTCAAACGGCTGCCATGCATGTGCAGAAAGGGCGCCTTGGAGAGATATTCCAAGTTCTCGTCTACGTGGGAGAAAATCCGCATCCTAAGCCTTATGACCTTGCCGAGGAATCCATTCCGCAGGGTTTGGATTGGAAAAAGTGGCTCGGACCAATCCCCTCGCTCCACTTCAACGATCTACTCAATCCGGGAATCTCTTTAGACCCCGAGAAAAATGAAGCAGCTTGGGGAGCTTGGCGCTGGTATAAAGAGACAGGCGGAGGACTGATGACGGATTGGGGCGCCCATATGATCGATGTGGCCCAATGGGGACTAAGCATGGATAGAAATGGTCCTGTAGAAGTCATACCGATGACTGAAGGTGCGCCGCTGACCTATAAATATGCCAATGGAGCAGAAATGTTGATCACTAAGTTTGACGAAGGCCGTCAGGGCGTGAAGTTCATGGGAGAAAAAGGCTGGATCAAGGTCTCCAGAGGCAATTACGATACTTCACTAAAAGAACTTGAAATCGGAAAGGAGCCGGAAAACTTCACTTTTGGAGCACATCATGTCGACTTCATTGATTGTATTCGAAAGAGGAAAGATCCAATCGTGCCAGTTGAAATCGGGCATAGCACCTGTAGTGTTTGTACCATCGGAAACATCGCCCATGAGATGAACAGACCCCTTAAATGGGATCCAATTAACCAGGAATTCACCGATCTGGACGCCAATACCAGACTGCATTACCCCTATCAAAACGGGTTTTCGCTAATATAGAAATCCGCACTTATCCACACTACCGATGAATTACACCCGAAAAAAATCCAAGCTAGCCATTCTATACTTATCCACAGTCCTTCTGTTTTTCGGATGTGGGAAGAGCTCAGAGACATCGACGAAGGAGACAGCTGAAACCACGGAGCAATTTGTCCCAGATCCACAGGTCGTCGCAGAGCAGCCGATTGCCAAGTTGGCAATCGGCGATCCGGCCCCACACTTCCGCTTACCTGATGTCGATGGAAAATTCTATAGTCTAGAAGATTTTGAGGATGCCGATGTGTTGGTGGTGAATTTTACCTGCAACCACTGCCCAACAGCCCAAGCCTATGAGGATCGTTTTATCAGCCTAGTAGATGAATATAAGGGCAAATCCGTGGCCTTTGTCGCCATCTCTACCAATAGTCCCATCGCCGTGCTGCCGGAGGAATTGGGATATACGGATCTGGGCGACTACTATGAGGAGATGAAAATCCGAGCTGTGGATAAGTCCTACAATTTTCCTTACCTATACGACGGAGACACCCACCAATTTTCCCTGGCCTATGGACCCACAGCCACGCCGCATGTTTTTGTTTTTGACAAAAAACGAAAACTATCTTACTCAGGTCGTATAGATGCGAAGGAAAAACCGGGCACTGGCAACGCGGAAGACCTGAGAAACGCGATCGAGACGACGCTTGAGGGAGAGGCTTTACCAGCCGAAATGGCCCAGACTCCTGCCTTTGGCTGCTCCATGAAATGGGCCTGGAAAAACGACTACACCATCAAGACAAACAAGGCTTGGCAGGAAAAACCAGTCAATCTGGAAAAGCTGAGTCCAAATGGTTTGGCTGATTTGCTCAAAAACAACACCGACGAGCTCCTCTTAGTCAACTTCTGGGCGACATGGTGCGGACCCTGTATCATCGAGTATCCCGAGTTCATTACTATGCAGCGCATGTATGGAGAGCGGGATTTTCAGTTTGTCTCGGTCAGCATGGATACACCAGACCAATTTGACAAAGCCCTGAAATTCTTGAAGGGCAAGGCCTCGGCTATTCCGAACTACCTGATGGACACCGAGGACAAATATGAGGTGATCAAGGTAGTGGGCGAGGATTGGGATGGCAGCCTCCCCATAACTTTGCTCATAGAGCCCGGTGGCAAAATCGCCTATAAAGTCCCCGGAACAATCGACGCTCTGGCTTTGAAAAAGGCGATTGTGGATCATCCTATGATAGGGAGATACTACTGAAAATCAGCTAGCTTCTTGTTTTATGAATTGAAAACAAGTAGTTTGTATCCAATCATTATTTTTGGAATGGCGGATTCAGAATTTCCCATACTCGACCTATCGCGCAACCTCTACTCTTGCTCTCGTTTGTTAATTCAGCGGATTCAAAAGCAACTAAACAATTTTGGCCTCACTTATCCACAATTCTTTGCGCTTTCCATTCTTTGGGACGAGGATGGCCTCAGAGTTAATGAATTGGGTGCAAAAATGAATCTGGACTCCGGAACGCTCACACCACTTTTGAAAAAGCTGGAAAGCCAAAACCTTCTCAAGCGAAAACGAGGTGAAGAGGATGAGCGCACCGTGTCCATTCATCTGACCTATCCTGGAAAATCCCTGAAGACCAAGGTCATGGAGGCCTTAAACCAGATGGAAAGCGAACTATCGTCAGAACTCCCTCCAGCGATGGAAAAGCTTTTGGTGTCCTCAGAAGATCTTTTGGAAAAACTGAGGACGTTGAAATAAGAGCGCAGCTTAGACTCGGCGAATCCTAAAGATTGGACAAGCGCCGAGTTTTTCAAAAGCAATTTTGCCGGCGGCTGACCATCAAGGGTAAAAAGCTTTTATCTTCCCAATTGGAATCCAACCTACCCTTATGAAGAAAATTTTCCTCTCATTTGCCTTAGCCATGTCAATTATCTGGGCAGCTTTTGCCCAGATCCAGACTCCAGAGCAGTTTTTGGGTTATAAGCCTGGGGATCGCTTTACCCCACACCATCGCATGGTGGACTACTTCGAGCATGTAGCCTCGCAAAATCCCAACATCAAACTCATCCAATATGGTGAGACCAACGAGAAACGACCACTGATCATCGCCATCCTTTCCAGTCCGGAAAACATGGCCAAGCTGGAGGAAATCCGCACCGACAACCTCAAGCGGGCGGGCGTAATGGATGGTACGCCCAACAGCGAGATCCCCATCAACTGGATGTCCTTCAACGTTCACGGGAATGAGTCCGTGGGAATGGAAGCGGCGATTTCTTCCTTTTACACGCTCGCTAACCCCAATAACGAGAAGTCCCAAGAATGGCTGAAAAATCAGGTCATCATCCTCGATCCCTGCATCAATCCAGACGGGCGTGACCGATACTCCAATTGGTATAACCAGAAAATGAATACGACTCTTCAGCCAGATCTCCAGTCACAGGAGCACAACGAACCTTGGCCGGGAGGACGCGCAAACCACTACCTTTTTGATTTGAATAGAGACTGGGCCTGGCAGGTACAGGTAGAGTCCCAGCATCGATTGAAGATCTACCAGCAGTGGATGCCACAGCTGCACTTGGATTTCCACGAGCAGGGAATTGATCATCCCTTCTATATGGCTCCTGCCGCGGAGCCCTTACATGAGCAGCTGACTCCCTTCCAGCATGAGTTCCAGGATATTTTCGGCAGAAATACCGCAAGATACTTCGACGAAATGGGAAGGTTTTACTTCACCAAGGAGCGCTTTGATCTCCTCTACCCTTCTTATGGCGACACCTATCCCATGTACAACGGAGCCATCGGCATGACCATCGAACAAGGCGGTGGCGGAAGAGCCGGCATCGGCGGTTACAATTCCCTAGGTGATACCGTGACGCTAAGTAGCCGCATCGCGGGCCACTACACCGCTGCCATGTCTGCAGCAGAGGTGACCAGCCAAAACGCAAAAAAACTGGTGGCCGAGTTTGCCGCCTATTTTAAGACAAACTCCACCAGCCCCAAAGGCAAGTACAAGAGTTTTGTGATCAAGGGGGAAAGCAATCCAGCGCAAGTCGCCAAGCTGCTCGAGCTCTTGGACAAAAACGGGATCCGCTATGGCAAGGCCGGCGCCAAATCCGGACTGAAAGGTTTTGAGTATCAAAGCGGAAAAACCGGAGTCACCTTCTCTACAGCCGAAAACGACATCGTCATCAATGCATACCAGCCTAGGTCAGTCCTGACCCAAGTGCTTTTCGAACCAAGTCCCTCGCTCAATGACTCCATCACCTACGACATCACCAGCTGGGCTCTGCCGTACGCCTATGGTGTCAGTGCCTATGCGCTGGAGACCAAGCTAGATGCCGCAGCAGCCTACGTAAAGCCCTCCGCAGTCTCAAATCCCGTCGGTAAAACTCCGGTAGCCTATTTAGCCCAGTGGCAAGGAACCAGGGATGCGGCTTTTTTAGCCGCGCTGCTCAATGCGAAAATCAGGGTGAAATACGCCGAATATCCTTTTGAAGTCGAGGGGAAAAGCTTTCCGGCAGGCTCCCTGATCATCACCAAAGGAGGCAATGAGTATGTCGCAGAGTTTGACAAAAAAGTGAGCGACGCAGCCAACAAATTTGGAGTAAAGCTGGCTACCACCCAGACCGGCTATATGGACAAAGGAAAAGACTTTGGCTCTCCTAACATCAAGGCGATCAAGTCTCCCAACGTGGCGCTAGTCGGAGGAAGCGGAACCTCCTCCCTGAGCTTTGGGGAGATTTGGCATTTTTTCGAAAAAGAACTAAACTACCCATTGGTCACCCTGGATGCCGGCACCATGGGCGGCTACGACCTGAGCAAATACGATGTCCTTATCATTCCCTCCACCTTCGGATCTGCTCTCAACGCAAACTCGCAACAAAAAATCACCGACTGGGTGAAGGCTGGCGGAAAGTTGATTGCACTGGATGCTGCGCTGAATCTCTTCGCCAATAAGGAAGGCTTTGCCTTGAAGACCTATGATTCAGAAGAAGAGAAAAAGGCAGCCGAAAAAGAAGCAACCGAGCTTACCAAAAAGGAGAGGCTAGAACCCTATATGGAGGGCGAGCGGTTGGAGATTTCCTCCGGCACGGCGGGTGCGATCTATGAAGTCAAGATGGACCAAACCCACCCTCTTGGCTATGGTACTGGAGGAAAGATCTATTCGCTAAAAAACAACTCCAACCACTTTGTCTACCTCTCTGGCGGGGTAAATGCGGGTATCATCGCATCCAACGACTCCTATCGAACTGGGTACATCGGCTACAAGATCAAATCCAAAATGGGGCAATCCCTTGCGATCGGTGTCGAGCCGCAGGGACGAGGCCAGATTGTCTACTTTGTGGACAATCCCATTTTCAGGGGATTCTGGGAAAGTGGAAAACTGGTGCTCAGCAACGCGATTTTCATGGTGGGACAGTAAAAACCATATCCTTACAACAGTCAAAGCCGGCCCCTGGAAAGTGGCCGGCTTTTTATTTACCTATCAAATCTGCGAAGAGGGATGGCGGTTAGATCTTTTAAAATAAGCCAGATTATAAATTGAGCTCACGCAATTTGCAACCTCCTTCGACCAAGCCCAGCGCAAACACCTTATAGCTGAAGCCAAAATAGAAGATCACTTACCTGAAACTCGCATTGACCTGGTTTAAAACTTTAATCCCCGGACATAGTTCATTTTCCTTCAATTGATTGAGTGGCGTTTTAGTCGTCTTCAGAGTCCGATGGAGATCGTTCCAGTCTGTATTGGCGTAGAGTAGCCCGGTCAAGATTTCATCCTTGGCCCTGGCTTTTTGGAGTGCATTCACCGCGGAATTCCGGTCTTCCGGATCCCAATCCAAAGCCAACTTATTCAGCTGTATCTCAGAACCATCGTGCATTTCGACCTGTGTCGACATTCCAGCCTCATACTTTATTTTGATTTCGTTTTTGCCCGGAACCAAATCTTTTGCCGAAGTCGCATCAATGTGCTCCCGCACGTAATCGTATGACTTTGTCGATCCTGGGTTGTTGTTGAACGTGACGCAGGGGGAAATCACATTTAGGAACGCAAAGCCTGGATGTTTAATAGCCGCTTTGAGCAAAGGAATGAGCTGCTGCTTGTCTCCGCTAAAGCTCTGTGCCACAAAAGACGCTCCCAGTTCAATTGCCATGCTGGCCAAATCTATAGCCTGAAAAGGATTAATTGATCCTGATTTGTTTTTGGATCCCTGATCGGCCGTAGCGGAGTCTTGTCCTTTTGTCAATCCATAGCAGCCATTGTTCATCACCACATAGACCATATTCAGATTCCTACGTATGACGTGGACAAATTGTCCCATGCCGATGGATGCTGAATCTCCGTCTCCAGACACCCCAAAATAGACCAAATCCCGATTTGCCATATTTGCGCCGGTAGCGACGGAAGGCATCCGGCCATGCACGGAGTTAAACCCATGGGAATTGCCCAAAAAGTAGGTGGGCGTCTTTGAGGAGCAGCCAATCCCGGAGATCTTCGCCACCAAATGCGGCTCGATGGAGAGTTCGAAACAGGCTCTGACTATGGCCGCACTGATGCTGTCATGGCCGCAGCCCGCACATAGGGTCGACAAGGATCCTTCGTATTCCTTCAGCGTGTAGCCGAGTTTGTTTTTGGGAAGCTTGGGATGGCTAAACAGCGGTTTTAGATAGCTCATGATTGGAAAGTCTTTTTGGGTTTAGGTATTGGACTATTTGCTGGCAGATCGCATCAGCAGTGATTGGCATTCCGTCGTAGTTGAGTACTGGCACCAACTTCTTGGGGAGGCAATCCATCTCCATGATCAGCATTTTGCGCATCTGTGCATCTCTATTTTGCTCGACCACGAATATGGTAGCATGGCTTTCCACGAAATCAACCACTTCCTTTCCAAAGGGGAAAGCCCTGATCCGAATAGAATCCACGGCAATACCCTCTTCGTTGAGAAGGTCTTTGGCCTCCTCTGATGAAAAAGTGGAGGTGCCAAAAAACAACAATCCTATGGCCTCTGGTTTGGAGGAAATACTGATTTCGGCCTTTGGAACCAACTTCTTGACTGTCTCCCACTTTCGCGTCAGCCGATCCATGTTCCTTTTGTAGGCTGCCCCATCTTCCGTGTAGGCTGCATATTCATCCTTGGAGGTTCCACGGGTAAAAAATGCTCCCTTCGTTGGGTGTGTTCCTGGATAGGTACGGTACGGAATCCCGTCGCCGTCGGAGTCCAGATATCGACCAAATTTGCCGATGCCTTCCAGTTCCTCCGCAGTCAGAACCTTCCCCCGTTTATATTTTCTTTTAACGTCCCATTCAAATGGCTCGCTCACATGGTCGTTCATCCCAAGATCGAGATCTGTCAGCAGTATTACGGGAGTCTGCAATTGCTCAGCGAGGTCAAAACTTTCGGCGGTCATCTCAAAGCACTCCTTGGGCGTGGCAGGCAAAAGCAAGATGTGCTTAGTGTCACCATGGGATGCAAATGCTGCCGCGAGCAGATCGGATTGCTGAGTGCGTGTCGGCATCCCGGTGCTCGGTCCTGCCCGCTGCACGTCGATCAGCACAGCAGGAACTTCTGCGAAATAGGCCAGCCCCAAGAATTCACTCATTAACGAAACACCAGGACCCGAAGTGGCGGTGAACGCACGCGCTCCATTCCAGTTTGCGCCGATGACCATCCCCATCGCTGCCAGCTCATCTTCCGCTTGGACGATCGCAAAGTTGTTTTCGCCTCCCTCGGTCTTTCTAAACTGCTTGCAAAAATTCTCGTAAGCCTCAGCCACCGAGGTGGAAGGAGTGATCGGATACCATGCCATTACCGTGGCACCTCCGTAGACTGCACCCAGACCGCATGCGGTATTTCCATCAACCAGAATCTTTTCTCCCAACAGCTCTCTTTTTTCGAGTTTGAAGGAAAGAGGGTATTCGTAGTGCTTTTCCACATAATCGATTCCCAAGCTGAGGGCTTTGAAATTGGCCTCGATAAGGGATTTTTTACCCTCAAACTGCTCTTCGATCAGCTGGCGGATAATCGATTCATCCATGGCCAGCAGTTTTGCTAGCGCTCCCACGTAGATGATATTTTTCAAAAGCTGTCTTTTGCGTGGATCGTCAAAAGCGGCGTTGGCCATCTCCATCATCGGGATACCGAGGTAGTGGATCCCTTCCCGGCGATACTCGGGGTTGAGTTTTTTGGTGCTGTCAAAAATGAAATATCCGCCTTCATTTACGCTCAATACATCCTTGGCCATGCTTTGGGGATTGACACAGACCAGCAAATCTATCCCCTCTCTCCGCCCCAGATAGCCCTTTTCGCTGACTCTCACCTCATACCAGGTCGGTAGGCCCTGAATATTGGAAGGAAAAATGTTTTTTGGGGTGACAGGAATACCCATTCTAAAGACAGTCTTGGCAAACAGAAAGTTGGCGCTGGCTGATCCTGTCCCGTTTACATTGGCAAAACGGACGATAAAATCATTGATACGATTGTTCATTTTTTGAGGGCTGGGAATGGTGCGGGCATCTGGTAGGCTTTGGTCACGCTATAGAAATAACGCTGCATGTCCCAAGCGGAGGTCGGACAGCGCTCCGCGCAAAGTCCACAGTGGAGACAAACGTCTTCGTCTTTTACCATAACACGCCCGGTTTTTAGCGTTTCGGAGACCAAAAGGCCTTGGGTAAGATTCTCCGCGGGAACCAACAAGTTCTTCCTGAGTTGGCTTTCGTCCTCGTTTACTGTAAACGTGATGCAGGAAGTGGGACAAACGTCCATACAGGCATCACACTCTATGCACCTATCCTCCGTGAACACTGTCTGGACATCGCAGTTGAGGCATCGTTGAGTTTCCTTTTGAGCTGTTTGGACTTCAAATCCCAACTCAACTTCCTGCTTGCGATCCTTCAAGGTGACGGATTTTTTGGCCTGGGGCACGAGATAGCGATGGTCTGCCGCGATCTGGCTGTCATAGCTCCATTCATGGATTCCCATTTTCTGGCTCACCAAATTGGTGAAAGGATCGGGCCGATCCATTAGATTCTTTCCTTGGCAAAACAGATGGATGGAAACTGCTGCCTGATGGCCATGGGCAACTGCAGTGATGACATTCTCGGGGCCAAAAGCCGCGTCACCTCCAAAAAAAACTTGGGGGTGAGTCGATTGAAAAGTCTTCCTGTCGACTACAGGCATATCCCATTCATCAAAATCCAAACCCAAGTCACGCTCGATCCAGGGAAAACTGTTTTGCTGGCCTATCGCTATCAGGACTTCGTCCGCTTCTATAAACACATCCGGCTCGCCGGTAGGAAGTAGCTGTCTTTTTCCCTTTTCGTCATAGACTGCACGCACTTTCTGGAATTTCATTCCTACTAGCACTCCGTCTTTCAGTTCGAAACTGACCGGCACATGGTTGTCAAAAATCTCGATGTCTTCGTGCATGGCATCCTCCTTTTCCCAGGGAGAGGCCTTCATCTCGGCAAAAGGGCTCCTTACAACCACTTTGACACTTTTACCCCCCAATCTCCGGGCGGTCCTGCAGCAATCCATGGCTGTATTACCCCCTCCTAGTACGATGACTTTTTTGGAAATGGATTTGGTATGCTCAAAGGCCACACTCGCAAGCCATTCGATCCCTATATGGATGGATGCGGCTCCTTCTTGACGACCGGGGAGCTTTGGCAGATCCTTGCCTCTAGGAGCTCCGGTACCTACGAAAACTGCATCGTACTCTTTTGCCAGCACTTCCCGTAGGCTGCTCACATAGGTTAAAAACTGGGTATGAATTCCCATGTCCAGGATATAGTCCACTTCTTCGTTCAATACCTTCTCAGGAAGGCGAAAAGAAGGAATCTGGCTTCGCATCATCCCTCCTCCAGCAATCTGCTCGTCAAACAAGTGAATCTCATAACCCAGGGGCGCCAAGTCCCTGGCAACGGTAAGGGAGGCGGGCCCACCCCCAATCAACGCCACCTTTTTGCCATTTTTCGGAAACGGGGCCTGAGGCATCAATTGCCTGACCTCACCTTTCTGATCTGCGGCAACTCTCTTCAGCCTACAGATGGCGACCGGCTCTTCTTCTACTCTGACCCTTCTACAGGCGGGCTCACAGGGTCGGTCACAGGTACGCCCCAAGATGCCGGGAAAAACATTGGACTCCCAATTGATCATATAGGCCTCCGTATATTTCTCCGCTGCTATCAGTCGGATATATTCCGGCACGGGAGTATGTGCCGGACAGGCGTACTGGCAGTCTACCACCTTGTGGTAATATTCCGGATTCCGGACATCAGTCGGTTTCATAGTTATCTTGGGTTACTATAATCTTAAAAACTCAGAATTAAATACAGGCATAGTGTATTTAATATAAACATTAATTCTGCAATAACGATATCAGGCAGATATTGTGGGAAAAATTTCCCATTGAAACTAGTTGGGGACTAGGGAAAAATATTTGCCATGTACGATCTGGCCGGCAAACCGAGTCTTGGACTTGGCCACGCTCACTCGGAACTTAAAAAAATTGGAGAAGCGGCAAAAAAAAGTCACTTTTCTAAGCTTAGTTGGCAAAAAACTCAAACCCAACCCTCCTCGAAGGGACGATAATAGAGACGACTTCTAAATATAGATCCTACCTGGTACGTGCTGGATCAACACGTCTTGTCCTTGCGGGATCGACCAAGTCCGTTCTCGCTGGATCAACCGAAAATGATGAAGAATCTCCGCCACCTCGGGTCTCGCCTTCAGAAGGCTCCTCCACGTTTGGCTCCTCCTCAGCTGGCGAATCGTCTTGGTTTTCTTCCTCATCCTCTGAATCCGTGGCAATAACTATCGCCGCTAGAAAAAAAAGCTTCGCGAAATCAGCTCTTACGTGGGAAATCGGGGTATGTAGATACATAAAATGCAAATTTTATATGCTAAATATAATTTTTTTGAATATAAATCCAAATTATATTGCTTATTAATATGGTCAAACAGAGCCCTTCGGACCTAAAACCAATTTTTATCAAGCCATGAAACATTCCATTGGAGATCTGAGGTGTATGAAGCAGGCTATCGCTGTTTTTGCAATTTGCGCCTATCTGCTGCCTTATCTTCCTGGTCATTCCCAAACGGCAGAGAGCTTGAAAGCGGACATGGACAGATTGGAAAGAGTACCAGGCTATGCCTCGGACACAGCCTATCTCAACAAGGGCAATGAGCTTGGGTTTATTTTGGCAGAGAGCAGTCCAGACAGCGCGATTCGCTTTCTTGATATTCAGCTCCAGCTTTGCCGCGAGGCAAACTATAAAACGGGGGAGGCCGAGGCGCTGAAAATCTACGGAAATGCCCTTCAAAACAAAGGTGATTTCATTGGCTCTATCGAGTACTATACTAGTGCATTGGCAATTGCCAAAGGCTTGGAAGGTGAAGTTCTCGTTCCGGGCATCCTGAACAATATCGGGCTAGTAAACTATAATCTCGGCAACTATGCCGAAGCATTGAATACCTTTTATGAAGCCATAAAAGGAGCCGATCAAACCAAAAACTCCAATGTCAAAGCGGCAGCACTCAACAACATCGCCCTCATCTATTTCGAGCTGGACAAGCTGGACGATGCCAAAGAAAAATACCGGGAAATGCTCGCAATCTACCAAGTCGTTGGAAACCAAGGCAGGGTAATTCTTGCCTACAACAATATCGGTGATGTGGAGCTCAAGCAAAAGAGGCCGATGGAAGCGCTGAAAAACCTCAAAATCGCCTACCAGTCTGCCATGGAATTGGAAAGCCCCGAGTTCATCGAAATGACCTCACGAACACTTGCCGACATCTATTCTGAACTCGACAGCACGGAAAAAGCAGAGCAGCTTTACCTCCAGTCCATCTCGATGTCCCAGGCCAATGGCTACGGGGTGCCCTACGCGCATTCATTAATTGGCTTGGCTGGCCTTTACTATAAAAATGGCAAGGCTGAGGAGGCTTTGGACCTTGGAAAACAAGGCTTGGCGCAGGCCGAAACGATGGCCCAGCCCATGCTCATGCGAAACGCAAATGAATTGCTTTCGAGGATCTACGAAGATCAGGGGAATTTTGAGGAAGCACTCAAAAGCTTTCAGCTTTTCAAGTCATACAACGACAGCATCAACACCTCCCATTCCCAGCGCCTTACCGCCTCCCTGGAAGCGGAGTATGAGTTTTCAAAAAGGGCGATGGAATATGAGAGAGCGAGCCTTCGGCAGCGATGGGTCATTTTCTCCGCCTGCGCTGGATTGGTCGCTTTCCTGATAGTTCTATTTGTGGAGTTCCGAAACAAAAAGAACCTAGACAAGGCCTATCACGCACTTCAAGAGAAAACCAACGAAATTGCCTCCAAAAACGAGGCGCTTGAGAAAGCGCTAAGTCAGCTGAAGGCGGCACAAGCACAACTCATCCAAGCCGAAAAAATGGCATCTCTCGGCGAACTTACCGCCGGCATTGCCCACGAGATCCAGAACCCGTTGAACTTCGTGACCAACTTCTCTGAGCTCAGCACCGAGCTGATCCAAGAGATCCAGCAGGAACGTGCCAAAAAACCCGAAGAACAAGACCCGCAGCTCTTGGATGAAATCCTCTCAGACATCCAGGTCAATATGGGCAAGATCGCCCAGCATGGTAAAAGGGCGGACTCTATCGTCAAAGGCATGCTGGAACACAGCAGGGCCAGCACCGGCGAGAAAGTCCAAACAGACGTCAAAAACCTAATTAATGAATGCCTCCGCCTATCCTTCCACGGGATGAGGGCTCGGGACAAGACCTTTAGTGCAGACTTTGAAACAGAACTTCAGGCCGACCTTCCCCAAGTCAATCTCGTAGCGCAGGACATTTCCAGATTGTTGCTCAATTTGTGCAACAATGCCTTTTATGCCTGCGCCAATCCGGACTTCAGGAGAGAAAACCCGGAAGTAAAGCCAAAAGTAAAGGTCACCGCCAAAATCGAGAAGGATGGCAAGTCGAAGGAATGGCTGAAGATCTCGGTGACTGACAATGGTCCCGGCATTCCCCAGTCAATCATCGGCAAAATCTTTCAGCCATTTTTTACTACTAAACCCGCCGGTCATGGCACGGGATTGGGCCTGTCTCTGAGCTACGATATAGCGAAAGCGCATGGCGGCGAACTGGATGTCAAGTCGGTGCTCGGTGAGTTTACCACGTTCACCGTTTTTTTACCGGTTTAAAAAACCTAACTTTTACCCTATGAAAATCCTTGTAGTAGACGATGAGCGCGATGTGGAAGCTCTTTTTCGCCAGAAATTCCGCAAAGAAATCCGAAACGAAGGCTTGGAGTTGCTGTTTGCTTTTTCCGGAAAGGAGGCACTTGAAATTTTGGAAAAAAACAATCCGCCCCAAGTAGCCAGCGTTTTCTCCGACATCAACATGCCCGGGATGAGTGGACTGGAGATGCTTGACATCATCAAAGACCGCTTCCCGCAGCTACGCGTCAACATGATTTCAGCCTATGGCGATGCCGACAATTACCGGAAAGCGATGAGGTCTGGCGCAAGGGGATTTTATACAAAGCCCGTTGATTTCGAATCCCTGAGGAGGGAAATCGGCGAAATCCTACGAAGCTAGAACTCTTTTTGTCGAACACTTTTCCACCCAACCTTAAGAAACGCCGTCGAGTACTATGATCCTGATCAACCTGATCTCACTTTCCCTACTCTACTACCTGAAGAAAAGCTCCGGTGCACAGGAATTTCCGGAGCGCCTCCATCGGTACTTCAAGTATGGCATGATCGCCGCAGGAGTGCTCATCGCTTTGGGCATCTCCAATGCTCCTCCCGAGATTCTCTTTGAACTGCTGTCCTTTGTGCTAGTGGGGGCTGTCATCTATCTGATGCTGAATACCCCCGAACTGGTCTACCTGAAGACCCTTGCCATCACTCCCCTGCCCATCGTCGGCGTCAAATTGCTGGAGTACCTAGTCAGAACCATCAGTCCCGCGATTTTTGAAATCGTCGAAAACTACCTCGATGCAGCTGGTGTATTTGCGTTTATCTGGGCAGTGACCATGTGGCTCAACCACCGGAAACAGATGAAAGAGATCGAAATCGAACGCATCATCACCAAAGAACAGGAAAGGCAACTTCGCCAGACTGAAGAGCAGAAAAGCCAGCTAGAACTCCTGGTGGCGGAAAGAACTTCCGAAATCCTCAGCCAAAAAGAAGAACTCCAACACGCCTTGGATCATCTTAGGGCTACCCAAGAGCAACTCATCCAGCAAGAAAAACTTGCGTCGCTTGGCCAGCTCACTGCGGGCATTGCTCACGAGATCAAAAACCCGCTCAACTTTGTCAACAACTTCTCAGAGCTCAGCGCCGACTTCCTCCACGAAATCAGCGAGGAAATGCCAAAAATCCCGGACAGCCCCGAAAAGGAAAATATCCTCGACTTGCTGGAAAACATCAAATCCAACCTCGCCAAAATCCGACACCACGGCTCCCGTGCCGACAGCATCGTCAGATCTATGCTGATGCACTCCCGTGGCGGTACCGGCACCATGGATCCCACCGATCTGAACGCACTCATCCGGGAGTATTCCAATCTTGCCTTTCACGGCATGCGTGCCAATCCCAATCCTATCAATGTGGATATACAGCTATCCCTGGATGAAAACCTGCCAAAGATCAAACTCAATTCGGAAGATTTCAGCCGAGTGATCCTCAATTTGGTCAAAAATGCCTTTGATGCGATGAGGGAAAAACTATCCGCCAAGAATCCGGAATACAAAGCCAAAGTGGAAATACGCACCCGTGATCTTGGAGACAAGGTCCTGATCGAAGTCGAGGACAATGGACCTGGGGTTCCCGATCAGATTCGGGATAAGCTACTCATGCCTTTTTTTACCACGAAAAAGGGTACAGAAGGAACCGGATTGGGACTCAGTATTACCCACGACATCATCAAGTCCCATGAGGGAACCTTGGAAATAAAATCCGAGGAAGGAAAATTCACCTGCTTTAGCATTCTACTGCCAAAATCAACCGAATAAACCCGAAACAGATTAGGCTGTCCGGCTCAGCCTAGCATATTTTGGTACACAACTGACCGAAGCCCTTGGCCGAGCAAAAGAAAACCAACCAACCCCATGAAAATTCTATTTGTAGACGATGAGCGAGACGTGGAAGATCTTTTCCGCCAGAAGTTCAGGAAAGAAATCAAGAGTGGCCACCTGGAACTCGCCTTCGCCTTTTCAGGACAAGAAGCGCTTGACCTCCTCAATAGCGAAGACCCTCCAAAGTTTGTGTACGTATTCTCCGACATCAATATGCCAGGAATGAGTGGACTGGAATTGTTGGAAGAAATCAAATCCCGGTTTCCAGCAATTCAAGTGAGCATGATTTCAGCCTATGGAGACCAAGAGAACTACGACAAAGCAATGAGCTCCGGTGCCAAAGGCTTTTTTACGAAACCTGTCGATTTCGAAAAATTGAAGTTGGAGATTGCGGCGCTCACCAGTGGCAAATAACTCTCGCTCTACAGATCAAAGGAAGTATTTTGCAAAAAACAGTTTTTCGCTTTCATACCGCAAATTAATATGCGGAAGGATCCGGATATAAAGTTAAATTAGTGCCCTGTCCCTGTTTTCGGTGGACAACTGTCGGTATCTGATTCGGAGCATGAAATATCCAGGTCTATCATCGAATATTGAAATGACGGACTGCACATAGCGCTATTTGGGACTAGATAGGTCTAGCACGTTGCGCCTTGGTCGTTTGCTTTTTGGCAACGCTATCGGGCGTAGCCTCAGAGGGACATTGGCCTGAATTTCGAAAGGCTCAGAACTTTACTACCCAGCGTATCAACTTAACTTTTTTTACAATGAAGATTTTGATTGTGGATGATGAACAGGATGTAGAAATCATGTTCCTTCAAAAATTCAGGCGAGAGATCAAATCCAATCTGCTTGAGGTGGAATTTGCCTTTTCTGGCGAACAAGCCTTGGATGTATTGGGAAATTCTGGCAACCCCGAGATTGTCTACGTATTTTCGGACATCAACATGCCAGGAATGAATGGCCTAGAACTTTTGTCAAAGATCAAAAGCAAATTTCCCCATATATTAGTAAGCATGATTTCGGCATACGGAGACAGAGAAAACTACAACAAAGCGATCAATTCTGGAGCAAAAGGATTTTTTACCAAGCCAGTTGACTTTGACTCCCTGAAAAACGAAATCGCTGAATTGCTAACTAACCGATAAGATGGCGAAAATTCTGGTAGTCGATGACGAGGAGGATTTGGAGATGCTTTTTCGACAGAAGTATCGACAAAAAATCCGAGCCGGAGAGTACGAAATGCTATTTGCGCTTAATGGCCAACTGGCGATGGACACACTCCGCGATAATCCGGACGTGGACATGATCCTGAGCGACATCAACATGCCTGTGATGGATGGTCTCACGCTGCTGTCCAACACCAAGGAAAAAAATCCGCTGGTAAAGACTATCATCATCTCTGCCTATGGAGATATGGAAAATATCAGAAAGGCCATGAATTTGGGCGCTTTCGACTTTGTGACCAAGCCAGTGGATTTTCAGGATCTCGAAATAACCATCGAAAAAACCCTTGGCTACATCAACCAGATCAAAGGAACACTGCAAGCCATGAGGGAAAACAATATCCTGAGAATGTATGTGGATGAGACGGTCTTGAATTTTATGGGAGGAAAAGAGATCGAGTCCGCCCTAATGGAAAATGAAACGATTGACGCGTCCGTTGCATTCATCGACCTGGTAGGTTTTACGAGAATATCCGAAAATGAAGAACCCAATACCGTCGTAGGCCTGCTCAACGAATATTTTGATCTGATGGTGCGGGAGATCATCGACCAAAAAGGCAGTGTGGATAAGTTTATCGGAGACGCAGTCATGGCGGTATTCCAAGGCTCCGATCATCTTATCCGAGCGGTCAACGCCTGCCTCGCTATCAGAAAAAAGATGGAGGCGATACCCGAATATTCTGCGGAGACCCATTTCCGCCCCCAAGTATCTATTGGCATCAATTCCGGTGAAATGGTATCCGGTAATATTGGGTCAAAGTCCCTCAAGCGACTCGACTATACGGTCATCGGCGATGCGGTGAATATCGCCTCCCGGCTACAGAATGCAGCGGGTCCAAACCAAATTCTTATTCTAGACCGTTGTGCCGAAACGATCAAGGAGACGTTTGATGTCCAAGTCGTCGGGGAAATGAAGCTGAAAAACAAGGCCAACCCAGTGACCGTTTTTGAAGTATTGGGTTAAACCCATGTTTTTCGCCCCACAGTGATCGGGTCATTTCAGCGTTGCAATTGCGCCAAACCCACCGTGAAAACCACCTTTCGGGCGTTGGCAAAATCACAGTTCTGGCAACTAACTGTGAATCGCATCAACTGCTTTTTCATTGATCCCGAAAACGAGCAGGACGGGCCGTTTACAACAGCCATGTCCCAATGTCGCTGAAACGAATATAATTTCGGGAAACGTCCGAATTCGATCGATTTTCACCCAGTGACTGGGAGGTATTGCAAAAAACCAAAGATTCCCAGTAGATTAATCGTCCAAATTCAAATCATATGAGAAAACTTACCCAACCCGCGCTTTTAGTCGCTCTCGGTATTTCGGTCAGTTTCGCAGCTTTGGTTCCCAGACCAGGAGGAGAGCTTTTCCCCCTCAATCGCGAGTCAAACGCAAAGGCCGATAGCTCGAAAAAAGACAGCCTGAACTACCCCAAATTCAAGGATCTTCCCCTGAAACCGGAGCGCGAAGTAAAATTCACCGCAAAAGAAGGCACTTGGATGAGTGTTGATGTGAGTCCCGATGGCAAAACGATAGCCTTTGACCTCATGGGTGACATCTACACCCTTCCCATCGAAGGAGGTAAAGCGACACCAATCACAACCGGAATCGCCTACGAAACCCATCCAAGATTTTCTCCCGACGGAGACAAAATCCTGTTTACCTCCGACAGAGCAGGCAGCGATAACTTATGGTATATCGACCAGGTCAAAAAGGACACGGTCCAAATCACCAAGGACAAAAACGGTGATGTTCCTGGAGCTCACTGGACCCCGGACGGAGAATACATCATCGTCTCGAAGGGCCGCAGAATCTCAAAACTATGGATGTATCACAAAGATGGAGGTGGGGGAATCCAGCTGAACGAAAATCCAACCTCGATGAAGACCATCGACCCATTCGTAAGTCCCGACGGCAAAAAAATCTATTTCTCCCAAAGGTTCGGGTCTTGGAACTACAATGCGCTTTTACCTCAGTACCAAATTGGCACTTATGACTTTGAAAAAGGAGAGTTGAGCACCATTACCTCCAGATATGGTTCTGCCTTCACGCCGACGCTGAGCAAAGACGGTCAATGGCTGGTGTACGGCACCCGCTGGGAAGACAAGACTGGCCTGGTCCTCAGAAATCTCAAGACAGGTGACGAAAAATGGCTAGCCTACCCTGTCCAGCGTGACGAACAGGAATCAATTGCACCGCAGGGGGTACTTCCGGCCATGGCCTTCACTCCAGACAGCAAAAACATTATCGCTTCCTACGGTGGAAAAATCTGGAAGCTTTCAGTTGATGGCACCGGCGCCGTGGAGATACCGTTTGAAGCTGACGTCAAGCTGGCAATGGGCCCGCGGCTTTATTTCAACTACGAAATCAAAGACACCACAGCAAAGCTTGCAACGCAAATCCGGGATGCCGTCCCTTCGCCAGACGGAAAAAAACTTGCCTTTACGGCTCTTAATAGGCTCTATGTGATGGATTATCCAGACGGAACTCCGAAGCGTGTCACAACGAATGAATTTACAGAAGCCATGCCATCTTGGAGTCCAGATGGTACCCAGTTGATATTTACGAGTTGGGAGGAAAAAAACGGGGGACATCTCTACAAGGCATCTCTTGCAGGTCGGGGGTCGGTCACCCGATTGACCACAGAATCCTCCCTATACTATTCTCCAATCTGGGGTCCCAACAATAAAATCGTGGTTTATAAGGGATCTAATCGTTTGCTACAGGAGTCAGAAGGGCCTGGAATAAGTGGGGCAGAGGCGATATTGGCCTGGATACCAGCATCGGGCGGATCATTTAGAAAAATCATGGACGCGGGGAACTATGGAAATCCGCACTTCACCCAAGACACTTCCAGAATATTCCTAAACGGTCCAGGCGGAGCACTTCTCAGCGTGAAGTGGGATGGAACTGATGAAAAAGTCTACGCCAAAATCACGGGCATTACGCCCTTTGGCTCTGCTGCCGATCCCCATTCGGACCACGAGCATGCCAGCTTGGAAGAGGCCTCCACCGTACGCTACGTGATGGGCAAGCCTATTTCAAATGCTGACGCAGTCAACTATTGCATGCTTCCGGATGGCTCCAACTCCCGCGAGCCGCAAATGATGCCTGCCAGCGCCAGCACCATTTATATGGCACCGGTCGGGAATAAGGCGTTGGCACAAGTCAACAACAACGTTTACGTGGTGACTATCCCCACGGCCGGCAAGGTTCCAACCATCAATGTTGCAGATCCCTCAAGCAGCAATTTCCCTTCACGTCAACTGACCGAGATCGGTGGGGAATGGCCCGCATGGGAGGCTGATGGTAAAAAGGTACACTGGTCACTGGGAAATGGCCATTGGGTTTACGACATTGACCGAGCGCAGTTTGTAGAAGATTCTGTGAAGGCAGTCAAAAAAGCCAAGACCCTCGCCGATGCGGACAGTGTGGCCAGCCTGAAAGCCAAGGGTGAGGATGCGGTAAAACTTGCGGACTCCTTGGCCAAAGCAGACAAGAAGCGAATCGACTCACTCTTCAAAGCCGACAAAGAAAAATTCAAGGCGGATAGCGTTTACAAGGCTCAGCTCAAAGAAAAGGAAACCTACAAGCCCGACGAAAAACAGGTCAAGGTGTATTTTGCCAAGGACATCCCGAACGGCAGCATACTCCTGAAAAATGCTAGAATCGTCACCATGAAGGGAGCCGAGGTTATCGAAAACGGAGATATACTCATTGAAAACAACCGTATCAAGGCTGTCGGTCCCACCGGGTCCCTGAACGCTGGAAACGCAAAAGTCATCGATGCTTCCGGAAAAACGATCACGCCGGGCTTTGTCGATACCCATGCTCACATGTGGCCGACCTGGGGGCTGCACAAGAACACCGTGTGGATCTACGCTGCAAATCTCGCCTATGGCGTGACTACAACCCGAGATCCCCAAACCGCTACCACTGATGTCCTCACCTATGGAGATATGGTAGAAGCGGGCGTGGTGCCTGGTCCGCGCGTCTACTCGACTGGGCCAGGTGTCGGATACTGGATGTACAACATGAAGTCCCTGGACCAGACCAAGAATGTCCTCAAGCAGTACAGCAAGTATTACAACACCCAATACATCAAAATGTACCTGGTAGGCAATCGCCAACACCGCCAATGGGTGATCATGGCTGCCAATGAACAAAAGCTGATGCCTACGACTGAGGGCGGTTTGGATTTTAAGTTAAATATGACCCAGCTGTTTGATGGCTATCCTGGGCATGAGCATGCCATTCCAATTTATCCTCTTTATAGCGATGTGACGCAGACCCTCGCAGAGAGCAAGATGGCCTATACGCCGACTCTTTTGGTGGCCTATGGAGGTCCGTGGGCGGAGAATTTCTACTATACTACCGAAAGCCCGCTCCACGATCCTAAACTGAATCGCTTCACTCCCTACAACGAGATGAACTCTAAAGCCAGACGGCGTGTAGGAAGCCTAGGCGGCTGGTTTGCCCCGGAAGACCACGTCTTCCAGAAACATGCAAAAGGCGTCAACTCGGTAGTATCTCAGGGTGGCCTTGCCGGCATTGGTTCCCACGGTCAGTTGCAGGGCTTGGGCTACCATTGGGAACTTTGGTCTGTCGCGAGCGGAGGAATGAGTAACCTCGATGCTATGAAGACAGCGACCATCCTCGGTGCCGAAGCTTTGGGCTTGGATCAGGATCTAGGCAGCATCGAAGTAGGAAAGCTAGCCGATCTCGTAATCATGGACAAAAACCCTCTGGAAAACATCCGAAACACAAACACCATCACCCATGTGGTGAAAAATGGCCGAGTATATGACGGAAATACCTTGGATGAGGTCTTGCCCACTCCGCGAAAACTCGACGTGAGCTCTTGGACTAAAGAGGCACCGACAGTGAACACTGCCGTAGTGGACTAGTCATTCCCTTCTTAAATTTATAGAGGCTGCCCTTATCGGACAGCCTCTCTTTTTATGCTGCGCGTACCTCCTTTCCCCCAAGGGAAGACTATAGGCCAAACCTATACTGCAAACCACCGATAAATTGAACCCTAGAACTCAAAAAACCATATTCAGCCCGGAGCATTAGGTGCTTGTTGATCTGAAACTGGCTTCCCACGATAAAGTTCCACATGTCAGCTGGACGTTTGTCCATAGAATATTGGACCGTGGAATTGGCGACATTGCTTAGGGCTCCGTCGGCCGCAACCAAAAACTCACTCGCCGTGCCCAATATCTGGTTTGCCTTGTTGTACTTGGCTTTGTTTATCGGGTTGTTTTGTTGCGCTTGGCTCAGACCGTTCCACCAGTCGTCTACGCTAGTTTGGGCGTTTTCCACCTTTTCGATCCCCTCGTCCACCCGAGATCCCCAAGCTGAAGTATCAAAGACTTCGTCGAGTGCAATGGAACCAACCGTCTCAGAATTGAGCTTCACGCGAAAGCCTCCCACCCAAACCGCGATATTCTGCTCAGGTTTCTTCAGATCAAACCGCTTCCCAAACCTGGGTCCAAAGACAAAGGTCTTTGCGGGTTTGTTCAATTGGGGCACATCTGTCCAGGCCACATTCATATCCAAGGCGATAAACCCGCCCGCAACACCAACCGTGGGCGTCATACCAAGCCCGAAACTGGTCGCGTTGAACTCCACCAAGGTGCTGGCCGATAGTACCTCGCTGAAATCATTTTCTCCATCTGGCAGATAGACTCCAAATCCAACCTCCGTAGAAGCTTGGGATTTTCCCAAAATCCCATACACGTTGAGAAAGGGAAACAACCACACGTCAGGCCTAACGGTCAGGGAGCTAGCCTTGGCCCGGGCAACATCAAAGCGAACAATCTCGTCTACATTTACCATCTGGCTCCCATTGAAGCCTATGGACATGTTCTCGATTATCAGATCGGATTCCTGCCAAAAATATTGCACGCTCAGACCCGCCGAATACGGTAGCTCAAATCCCAAGCCCACCGCCTTATCACCCAAAATGGGCAAAGCGTAGGGATATTCCGCCATTTTGACACTGTCTATGATCCGTTCATTTTTTTCGCCCACTTCCCGGTTGGAAAAGACCTGAGCATGAGCAGCTCCCAAGAAAAATGTAAGACCAAATCCCAATAGAAGTGCGTGTCTCATAAGCGCTGTGTAGTTTTTGTTGGCTATAAACAATGTTGTCCAAACCAAATGTATACTGAGCATCCGCCAAAAATCATGACGAAAATCAGTTTTGAATTCAGGGAAATCGATGAAAACTTAGGACCACTCGGCGCTTTTTGGAATCCGCCGTCCATGATTTTCGAGAAATCCAATTTTGATAAAATCTCGCTAAATTAAAGCTTCTATCAAACTCCGCAGACATATGAATAAGCTTGCGTATCTCCTCCTTTTTTGTCTCATGCTGAGCACAGCAGCCATAGCCCAGCAAAACGATCCTGAAAAATTGCAGGAAGCCGTAGACACCAAAACCTTCGTGTTTGAAGGGCGGCAAGCTTCGGGTATGCGGGGAAGGATGATCCAGCTAGACCCCGGCTACACACTGGAAGTAAGTCGAGAAAAGGTATCTGGAAACCTACCCTTCTTTGGCAGGTCATATCAAGGTACTCCGGGTAGTACCGACATTGGGCTAAAATTCGACTTTTCTGAATATGACTACACTGTAAAACCCCGAAAAAAAGGGGGCTGGGATATTACGATCGAACCCAAGGAGTCCAACGACGTCCGGTCGATATTTCTCACGATCCAAACTTCCGGAAATGCCTCTCTCAGGATTACCAGCAACAGCAAGGATCCGATGTCCTACACCGGCTTTATCAAGTGAAATATTTTCATGTCAGTGCGGTGAGTGTTGCCCTCCCTTGAGCAGAACGCAGTCTTCCCGATCGATTTCCGTTTCGATGGTGTAATGTTCAAAAGGGTGCTTCTTCATGATGCGCTTGAGTTGGTTTTTCACCGCAAGCAAATCATCCAAAGAAGAAATGGGCTTGAGCTTCACATGGGTGGTGAAGACGTGGTGCTCCCCATCGAGAGACCAAATGTGCGTGTGATGGGTGGATTCTACATATGGGATTTGGCGGATTTCGGCTTCAATGCCTGACTTATCCACGTCTGCTGGCTGGCCCTGAAGAAAAAGAAAGATGGTCTCCTGGAGTCTTTTGGCCACATTCCAGAGGATGTAAACCGATATCAGCAGCGATAGGCCCGGATCAAGGTAGGGATTGGGGTAGTAAAGCAGCACGACCGACACAATCAAAACAGCCACCCAACCCAGCACGTCTTCGATTAAGTGCCAGGAGATCACGCGCTCGTTGAGGGTTTTCCCCTTACTGAGTTTCCAGGCAGCATACCCGTTGACCGATACTCCCAAGAGCGCAAAATAGAGCATACCCTGCGCGTCGGACTCTTCTGGGCTCATGAGTCGCAGGATAGCTTCTCGTATCACAAAGACCGAACCCAAGATTAACACAATCGCATTGATCACTGCTCCAAGTAGGGAAAACCGACGATAGCCAAATGAGTAGGAATCAGTCGCCTTCTTTTTCGAAAGATTATCCAGATACCAGGAAGTCCCCAGGGAAAGCGAGTCCCCAAAATCATGCACCGCATCCGACACGATCGAGACGCTATTGACATACCATCCTCCGACCAGCTCGATGAGCGTAAAAGCAAGATTCAGGAAAAAAGCTGTCTTCAGGTTTTTCCCGGATTCGTGGTGATGGTGGTGTTCATGTGACATTTTACTAAAGATAAAGGCTTTTTGAAAAGTGAAGAATCATCCGCCCCTCTTCCATTACGACTAATTTCCTTTGCAATCGTATATTTAGAACACTTCCTACCAACCATCAAATTTGACCCAAACCTAACCTCCTCCTTATGTCTTCCCGACGCGATTTCATCAAGCAAACCGGCTTTGCCTTTTCCCTTGCCAGCCTTGGACTTTCCGGCTTTGATTTTTCAAAAGCAAATACCTACAAAATGGGCCTTCAGCTTTTTACCATCAGGCAGCCGATGGCGGAAGATCCGAAAAAGACACTCCAAGCCGTCGCCGGATTTGGCTACCAGGATACGGAAATCTATGGTTATGATGGCCCTGCAAACAGGTTTTACGGAATGCCAGCAGCTGATTTCAAAAAAGTACTGGAGGACAACTCCCTCACGAGTACCAGCGGCCACTATGATTTTATCAAACATTTCAATGGCTCTAACGATGAGCTCATGCGCTATACCGACCAGTGCATCTTAGGGGCGCATGCTTTGGGTCAAAAGTATATCACTTGGCCCTGGCTGGATCCAGAATCGCGATCTATCGAAAAGTTCAAACTGCTGACTGACAAGCTGAATGCAATCGGCGAACGGGTATCCCAAGCCAATTTGGGCTTCGCCTACCATAATCACGACTTTGAATTTATCGACCACAACGGCGAAAATGGCTATGACATCATCCTGAATAATACCGATCCTGATTTGGTCAAACTCCAGGTCGATCTCTATTGGGTGGCGCACAGCTCACCCCTCTCGGCTCATGACCTTTTTCTGAAAGCTCCTGGCCGCTTCGTCATGTGGCATATCAAAGACATGCACAAGGTCAGCAGGGACTACACGGAGATGGGAAACGGCTCAATCGACTACACCAAGATCTTGCCGGATGCTTCTCTCTCGGGCATGAAATATTACTACATAGAGCAAGGAGGAAACTTTGCCCAAAATCCCCTGCAAAGTGTGAAGGACAGCGCCGAATATTTCAAAAAGAACCTGATCGACTTGTTTACATAGGACGCTCACAAACCTCCAAGGGTTTGAAACTCTTGGAGGGTTTGGCATTTTTCCGGCTGGTCAAAATATCAACGACAAAATCTATCTCATTGGAGGAGGGGTCTTTTTCCTCCTCAAAAGCCAAAAAAGCAAGACCCCAAAAAAGAGCACAAAGGGCCAGAGATTGATCAGAAACACCACAAACCACAGCAGATTTTCCCAGCCGGCTCCGATTCCCTCGGTTGCTTTTTTCAAAAAGCCAAACTCCCTAGCTCCCTCCACATAAAACGAAACGGTGAGCGTACTGAGCGCCACCCGATCTCCCAGGTAGTTAAGCCGTCCCTGCATGGATTCGATTTCCCCTCGCACATTGGCAAGCTCACGCTCCAGGCCAAGGATCTCCTCCACGTTGCGGGCCTGCTTCAGCAGCTCCATGTACCGGGTTTCCAGCTCTTTTTTGGTCTTCAGCCGGGCTTCCACATCGATGTACTGCTCCGTCACATCCTCACTCCGGATGTTCATATTCTCGATATGGACTGCGTGAGACTGGATCTTTTGCAGCAGCCCATCTAGCTGATCGGAGGGAATACGCAAGCTCATGCGCCTTTCGGTTCGCTCCCCGTAGCTGTTGGATGACTCGTTTGAGATATAGCCTTTGGACGCGGACACCTCATTTCGGAGAAAAGTACTCGTCTCCTGGATATCGCTGCACTCAAAATAAATCTCCCCTTCCCTGATTACCTTCCGCTCCGCAAGCGGCACATCTTCACCAGACTGGCCTGACGGGGGCGCATCTGCCACCTCTGCAAAAGAAGCAGCCGTTTCCACAGCTAAATCAGGGCTGGTTTGCGTACTGCACGCAGCTACAATAAATCCGAAAAGAACGGGTAGCTTAAGCAAAAGGAGTTTCATAGCCGGAATCTAGAAAAAATAAAACGCCAAAAACGGGGATTTCGGACGAGGTGGACACAAAATTTAACAGGTCACTGATCCAGCCACTCCTTTAGATCACCTACCTTCTCGCGGCTGATTAGGATGTCCTGGTCTGCGCAATTGCTGAGCTTGACCTTCAGACGGCTATTGGAGTAGGTCAAGACTTCTTCGACTGCATCGACCTTGGCCAGGTATTTTCGGTTGAGACGGAAAAAGTGTGTAGGGTCTACCTGGCTTTCCACCTGCTCCAGTGTGGCGTCCAAAACATACTTTTTCCCAGCAACGGTTTGTAAAAAGCTCACCCGCTCTTCGCTAAAAAAGAAAGCGACATCCTCAACTGCGACGCTTTGGATCTTCTCACCATAACGGACTAAAAACCGGGTTTTGAACACTTTCTTCTCCGGCTGGAGCAGCCCTTTCAATAGTTCCAAATCCAACACGGGTTTTACCTGTCGGGACTTGAACTTATCCACAGCTCTCGAGAGCTCGACGGGATCGATGGGCTTCAGCAGATAGTCGATGGCATTCACCTGAAAAGCCCGGATTGCGTATTGGTCGAAGGCTGTGGTGAAGATCACGGGCGCAGCTACTTTTACCTTATCGAAAATCTCAAAACTAATCCCATCAGCAAGCTGTATATCGCAAAAAATAAGATCTGGAGCTGTGTTTTCCCCAAACCAACGGACGGCCATGGTAACGGTATCGATATTTTCCCCGAATTCCGCCTCCGGAAAAAGGCCTGCCAGTAGCCTTTCCAAACGGGCAGCTGCAGGCTTTTCGTCTTCGATGATCAGTATCTTCATTGCTGTATAGTCAGTAGGGGCAGTTTGACCAGATACTCATGCTCGGCTCGAATCACCTCAGGCTGCGCCTTGCTCAGAAGCAGGTAGCGGGATTGGATATTGTTCAGTCCGATTCCCGTCGAGGGCTCACTTTGGCTGGTTTTGGGTTGGAGCGTGTTACTTATCCACAGCTCTTGCCCCTTTTGGATTATTTGGATGAAGAGCGGATTTTCGTTTGAGGCGATGTTATGTTTAATGGCATTTTCGAGCAATAACTGCAGAGAAAGCGGAGGCAAGAAAAGACCTTGGCCATCCGGGACCTTGATGCTGAAGTTCAGGTTTTCCCCAAAACGTATTTTGTGAAGCTCCAGAAAATTGCGGGCAAAGTCGAGTTCGCTAGCTAGGGGCACGAGCTCCTCTTGCTGCACCTCCAGTACATAGCGGTAGATCCGGGAAAGCTTTTGGATAAAGGCCGCTGAGCGGTCAGCATCCTCATAGACCAGATTGGAAAGCGTATTGAGTGAGTTGAAGAGAAAGTGCGGATTGAGCTGGTCTTTGAGGCTTTGGTTTTGGCTGGCAAGCATCTCGGAGCGAAGCTGTTCGGCTTCTATTGCAGATTTTCTCCACTCCAGCAGCCAAGAACGGGTGGTGAAAATTGCCATGAATGCCAAAGCGATATACATCGGCATCAAACTGAAGCGCAGAATGTGCATCCAAGGAATCTGCGTTAGGGGAAATTTGTTTACTATCCATGAATAGGAAAAAACGATGAGAAAACACCCGATAAAGGCATAGGCGAGATAGAGGATGGTGGTCAACAAAAGCCGCTTTACAGGAGTATGGATCCAAGATACTCGAGGATCAAGAAAATGCTCAACACGACTGCCTCCCCAGCTAAGCACAACCGAGACGAAGAAGGAAAAAATAAAGTCAGGAATCATATTCTTGATTCCCTCCAACGAAAAGAAACAAGTGGCACAGAATACCACTTGAATGGAAAAAGCAATTCCCAAGTTGATTAAGATGAACTTTCTGGTATCGTACCAGAAATTGCTCCGGCTTCTGCAGCCTGCCCCGTCAGCGGTTGGTGTCATTTCGGAAGATAGTCAAAAAGGGTTATCCAAATCAATCAGAAGGCAAAAGCCAGTCTCCGACCCATGCCGGAGACTGGAGTTGGTTTAGCAATCAACATAAATCTATTATTTGCATGCGTCTGCCACCTGCTCCGCCTGCCCTTTGCCCCAAGTAGGGAGAATATAGTCTCCGCTCACTTTGGCCTCTTCCTTGGCATAGAGATCGAGGGCGTTTCTAGCCAATCCACAAGCCTTCTCCGGTCCCTGACCAAAAAACTGAGCCATTCCCTGTTCCATCTGTGCCATAAGCATCAGGGCTCGGGGATTTTCCCGGTCCAGATTGATCGCCTTTCCATACAACTGCATCACCTGGGGGCTCAGGCTTTGGCCCCGGGAAGCAGGATCGATGGAGATTTTACCCATCAAGACATAGCCTTTCATAGCGGTGACTTCTGAGTTATCCACAGCGACTTTCTCGGCCTTTTCTACCAGTTCCATCGCTTGGTCTAGGTATTGGTCTTTGTTGACATCGAAGCGGAAAACCGCCGTCGTTTGAAGATAGGCGGCATAGTAGAGAGGGAGCCACTCTTCGGGCTTTGCCTCAGCGATTCTAAGAAAGGCATTGGTCACCGCTTGGCATTCCTCCAGCGTACGGATGGTTTTCATGGCAGCTACCTGTTTTTTCATGGCATTTTCATAAGCCGGATCGACGCAAAAAGCGGAGAAAACAAAGGTTATTGCCAAGGCGAGGGTTGTGGATAACTTTTTCATAGTAGAAGAATTAGAGGTTGTTTAGCATGTTTGCGTTTTTGTCTTTGGAAAGTGTCAGAAATACGCCGACCACGATGAAGCGTGGAGCGGACTGCTCAATGGGCAGAGAACCGTATTGGCCAGTCTCGTCTGGTCGTGCCGTATAGGTGTAGCCGAAGATATTGTCAGCACCCATCACATTGGTGACAGCCGCATGGACAATCAGATTGGGTTTGGGAAGATAACTCCAGCTCAGGCTGAGGTTTTGGTAGGCGTCGGTCTTAGAGTTCATCTCCCCGGGGAGATTTGGATTGGTATAGGCATAGCCGTCATTGAAGGAAAAGGAGGCTCCGATCTGCGACTTCAGCGAGGATACAAAATGCTTCACCACGACCGAAAAATTATGCTTTGGAGCAAAATCCGGCCGCACTTGGGCCTGGTATTGATTGTAGCTACGCTTGCTGTCCACAAAACTGTAGGTGATCCAATAGTCGGTATTTTTAAGGCTCTTTCGGTCACGGAAGAAGACGTCAAATCCCTGCGCATAGCCTTCTCCTCCGTTTTGCAGTAGGCTGGGGCTTTGTGGATTTCCTTGGAAAACGACCAGTTTGTCATAGGACTTGTAGAAGGTTTCGGCACGAAAAGTAAGCCCATCCTTCTGAAGTAGATAGTTTAAAATCAGATGCTTAGCCTGGGAATTCTGTAGGTTAGGATTCAAAACCCGAAAGTTATCCACAGGCAACTGATGGAATCGTCCGGCGGCCAATGACAAGGTGCCGTTTTCCGAAACTTGATAGGCCAGCGATGCCCGTGGGTCAAGCCAGCCTTTTTCCGCCAAGGAAGAATAGCCGGTTCGCAAGCCTCCACGCAGGACAAACTTTCGGCTCAGGTACCAATCCCACTCGGTGAAGAGATACGTCTCTTGGTCCTCAAAACTCCGACTGAGTTGAGATCTCACCAAATTTTCCGCATAGGAATGGACAAAAAGCTCCGCCCCGTTTTTGGCCGAAACCCGCCCGGAAAAGTCCTTGACTGCGGTCAATTTCAAGTGGCTGAGGTCATTGCTCCGATCGATCTCCGCCGAGTCGTAGCGGATCTGATCTTTATTGTGGGAAAAGGATGCTCCCGCAAACAGCGTCCAGCCCTTGTCATAAGCCTTTCTCCAGTTGGTCTGGGCATAGGAGTAGCGATTCTTCAGGTTGACCAGTACTCCCTTTCCATCGATTCCCGGTAGCGCCTGCCAAACTTCCATCCCTCCCGCTTCGGTACGGGCAAGCACCTTCAGCATTCCCCCTTTGCTCAGTTTGCTTTGCGCCGCAAGCTCAAGATCCCAACCGTGAGGTGCTCGCTCCCACTCGAAGTTTTGTTTGACCAAGGCTTGATAAGGTGTCAAATCGAGGATGTTTCCGCTTAGCGATATACTCTGTTTGTCGTTTGCCAGGGTATGAGAGTAGCCTGCGCCTACGGAAAGCACCGAAAGATCTCCTTGACTGCGAGCTGCGACATCTTTGGTATTCATTGCAAGTGCAGAAGAAAGCGCTTGACCATATTCAGCCGAATAGCCGCCGGTGGAAAAGAAAGTTCCTTTGAAGAGGTTGGGGTTGAATCGGTTGCGGGTTGGGACATTGGCGGCGGTAGTGCCGTATGAATTGGCGACTTTCAGCCCGTCGATGTAGATCCCCACTTCGCTGGCATCGCCTCCACGTACGAAGAGTCGTCCGTCATTTCCCACGGTACTGGTACCAGGCAGAGTCTGGAACGCACCGATGATGTCCCCGTTGGCGGATGGAGTGGTCACGATGTCCAAAGGTCGAAGGATGACCGACTTTTTTTCATCGGAAGCTTCCATGGCCCCCGCGGAGATGGTCACGGCGTTGAGCTCGTTGAATTCTTCTCGAAGTATTAGGCTTTGCAGCCTCAGTTGGGCTCCTGACAGTTGAACTGAAATCTCCTGCGATTCAAAACCCATCATGGTGCAGACGAGAATTTGCTCGCCAGATTCGCCGGTTTCGAAGGTGAATTCTCCTTCTGCATCGCTACTGGCTCCGTCAAAACTCCCTTTGATGAAGATGTTCACGCCTGGGAGAGGTTTGGACTTTTCGTCTAAGACTGTACCGGAAACAATCGTCTGAGCGAAGACCAGGGTTTGGCTGAGGAAAAAGTAGAAGAAAAGTATCAGGCGGATCTTCATTTCGATTCGTATTTGAACCAAAACTGCGCAGTCCAGCCGAGGTAAAAAACCAAAGGTGACTGAAGTGTCAAAAAGTGGGACTGAATTGCAGCGAAATTCGACTGAAGTGGGAGAGTAGTTGGGAAATTTGGGGCAAAAATTGCCATTTTTACCTCTCATCGAATATTTCAACATGAAGATCAACCAACTTTTACTTGCCGTCACCCTTGTCAGCTTTGCTTGCTCCTCTCCGCAAAAAGAAGAAAATACTGAAATCGTTGAGAAAAAGCCCTCCGGCAATCCCATCTTCGATGGCTGGTATGCCGACCCTGAGGGGGTAGTCTTTGGAGAAGAATATTGGGTCTACCCTACCTTTTCGGCAGCCTTTGAGGAGCAGATGCATTTCGATGCTTTTTCCTCCAAAGACCTCGTGACTTGGGAAAAGCACGAACGCATCCTGGACTCTTCAGCGGTCAAGTGGGCTAAACAAGCCATGTGGGCTCCGGCCGCCATCGAAAAAGACGGCAAGTATTACCTCTTTTTCGCGGCCAACGATCCGCTCACGCCCGAGCGTCCAGGCTATGACCCCAACAATGATATCAACCATTTTGGTGGCATCGGAGTGGCGGTGGCGGACAGTCCAGGGGGTCCGTTTCGAGACTACCTTAGCAAGCCGCTGCTTTCAGATTTCCACAACGGCGCCCAACCTATCGACCAGTTTGTCTTTAAAGACACCGATGGCACGCACTACTTTTTCTACGGAGGCTGGAGCCATTGCAACATCGGCAAGTTAAATACAGATTTCACCGGCTTTGAACCTTGGGAAGACGGGGAGCTTTTCCACGAAATCACGCCTGAGGGCTATGTAGAGGGCCCTTTTATGTTTTTAAGAAATGGCGTCTACTACCTCATGTGGTCTGAGGGTGGCTGGACTAACGACAGCTATAAGGTGGCTTATGCCATGGCGGACAAAGCAACTGGCCCTTACCGCAGAATCGGCACCATTCTCGAAGCTGACACCACCATCGCCACCGGCGCAGGACACAACTCTGTCATCCAAAAGCCCGGTTCCGACGAATGGTACATGGTCTATCACCGTCGTCCAATCCCCAATGAGGGAAGAGACCATAGGGTGACCTGCATCGACATGATGGAATTCAACGAAGACGGAACAATCAAGCCGATCAAGATGACTTTTGAAGGGGTCGCTGCTAATCCGATCAAATAGTAGAAAGGCCTCTGAGATATCTCAGAGGCCTTTTTGCTAGTCAACTTTTTCAAAAACCTGTTCTCCAATGCACATGGAAGAATAGCCGATCACGTCGTTGCATTCCATCAAAATAGCTATCTTTTCGCCCCTGTCAATTTGCCTCAAAGTACCTTTTGACTCCATTGGCTCGATGCTGTAGTCCTCCAGCAAATCCAAACTTTCCACATAGCCCTCAGGATAATCCTCATAATTCAGGCCAGCCATCTGCACATGCAGTAGTGTAAATTCTTCGCCCCGCAGCTTAAAGGTGCCCTTGGCGTAGTAGTTATAGCCGAGCAGTAGCCCATCTTGCCTCACTAGGGTAATCCGCTCAAAAGTACCGTCAACGGTAAAGATGTACTGGAGCACATAGTAAATTCCTGTTTCGGAAATGATGCCGGTTCTCTCATAGGTTCCGTTCAAAAAGCTCCGAGGAGCTTCGTCATCCTTGCAGGAAGTAATTAAAAAAACTGCGAAAACTAAGAAGTAAAAGTTTCTTTTCATGCCAAAGGCATTTTGGTCAATAGATAGTATCGAAACGGGGAAAGTCAACTTTCCGCTACAAACAAAAATGCCCCGAATTTCTTCGAGGCATTTTGGCTTAGCCTTTCGAATTCAAAGTTTAAAACTTAATCGTTGCGTCGATTTTTTGTCCAGCTCTTTCCACGGTGACCTTGGTGGAATCACCTTTTTGGAAAACACTCAAAGCACGCATGTAGCTCATCATATCAGTAACTGTGGAATCACCCAACTGGACAACCACATCGCCTTTTAGCAAACCAGCAGTTTGTGCGGGCTTGTCTTCGGAGACGCCATCGATTCGCATCCCTTTGCCATCATACATATAGTCTGGAACTACACCCATGGAAACAGTAAATCTTGGATTGTCACTTGAATCTTTGGTTTTGGTAAAGGCCAATTTTTCCTCTGGATTCAGCGCCAGTACAACTCTGGAAATGTATCTCACCACTTTTACCAAACCTTCATAATTGATTAGATCAGAATCGTCGCTTGGCTTATGATAATCCTCATGCTGCCCAGTGAAAAAATGCAACACAGGAAGATCCTGAAGGTAAAAAGACGTGTGGTCAGATGGTCCCACGCCAGATTCCGAAGTCACTAGCTTCAGGCTGTCGGAATTGATGGTGTCGAAAACCGGAGAAAAGCTCGGGCTGGTTCCCACACCGTTAATTGCCAAAGAATTATCTTCTTTCAATCTCCCGACCATGTCCATGTTGATCATGAAATTGACGGTGGTGAGGTCGACTGTTGGGTTTTTCACAAAATAATTAGAGCCCCAAAGGCCGTTTTCTTCGCCGGAAAAAGCGATAAACAACACATTGCTTTGGAGCTCTTCGTGCTTTAGGATTTTCGCCAAAGCCAATAAAGCTGCGGTGCCGGAAGCATTGTCATCAGCCCCGTTGTGGATGGCGGAGTCTCCGCGGTGAAGCGATCCCTGACCTCCCATGCCCAGGTGGTCAAAATGGGCCCCAATCACGATGGTCTTGTCAGCCTTTTTGTCCAAAAATGCGACGACATTTCTGCCTGTCACTCCATCACCGTCGGTACCAATGACAGCCTCCTCGTGCGGATTGGAGGGCTTGGAAACGGTAAAAGGTTGGAAAAAGCCTTCCGTGCCTTTAGGCTCCAGCCCGATTTTTTCAAATTCTTTCGCCAGATATTCGGAGGCTTTTTGCTCTCCTTCCGTGCCGATGGCTCTTCCGCCCAAATCATCAGCCGCCAAATAAGTCACGTCAGATTTTAAGCCTGCAAGCAAAGTTTCGTCCGTCGGAGCAGGATCGCAGCTGAAGAAAAGCCCACCGGCAACAGCCAGAATTACATAATATTTTAAGTTAGTCTTCATTATTAGTTTGGATTCGGCTCAAAGATAATAATTGGTATCTTCGCTCAGCAATTTATAACCATTCTAATTAGCCAAATGAGATCTTTGCTTGCTGTCGCCCTGCTTGCAGCTTTTGCCTGTAACCCAAAGAGTGAAACCACCGAAGCTTCGGCGCCCGAGCCACACTCCGCTTCCGACTCCCTACTCCTTCATCCAGACGAGATGAAATACCTCAAAAACATTAAGCAGATTACATTCGGCGGGAATAATGCGGAGGCGTATTGGTCATTTGACGACTCTATGCTCGTCTTTCAGTCCGATTTTGCAAGATGGGGCAACGAATGCGATCAGATGTTTTACGTGAATTGGGAAAACGATGACCTAAAGGCGAATGTCCCGAAAAAAATCTCCACAGGTCTAGGACGTACAACATGCTCTTATTTTCTCCCCGGAGATAAAACCTTTGTCTACGCTTCCACTCACCTAGGAGGCGAGACTTGTCCTCCGGTGCCTGAAAGAAGATCGGATGGCAAATACGTTTGGCCGATCTATGACTCATTTGACATCTTCACGGCTGATTTGGACGGAAATATCCTGAATCAATTGACCAGCGAACCAGGCTACGATGCTGAAGCCACCGTTTCTGCAAAGGGCGACAAAATCGTTTTCACTTCCATGCGCACGGGCGATTTGGAGCTGTATACTATGAACATCGATGGAAGTGACGTGAAGCAAATTACCTCAGATTTGGGATATGACGGAGGTGCTTTTTTCTCTCCTGACGGCACGAAGTTGGTCTGGAGAGCCTCTAGACCCCAAACGGACGAAGAAATCAAGGAATACAAAGACTTGCTCAAGGAGGGACTAGTCAAACCCACGGATATGGAGCTCTATGTAGCCAATGCGGATGGAACGGATATCCGAAAAATCACCAGCCTTGGTAAAGCCAATTGGGCGCCGTTTTTCCATCCATCTGGTGAAAAACTGATCTTCGCTTCCAATCACCGGACCGAGCGTGGATTTCCCTTCAATCTGTTCATGATCAATCTGGACGGAACGGGCCTAACCCGAATCACACATGACGGGACTTTCGATGCCTTTCCGGTCTTTTCCAATGATGGAAAACATCTCGTCTTTGCCTCCAATAGAAACAACGGTGGAACCCGCGATACCAATCTCTTTGTAGCAGAGTGGATTGGGGACTAGACCCATGACAATCGAATTCAAGAAAGTAAAGACCGCCTCTTTGGCGGTTTTTTTGTACCCTTACCTACCTAAGCAACTGATAATTAGCCATGAAAACACAATTCTTGCTCATAGGCGCTATTTTGGCTACTATAGCCTGTAAAGGCCCCAAGGAAGATTCCCCAATTGATGCCCATTTTTCCCCAGACAGTGTCGCCACCGCGGAGATCAGAGAGGACTGTTTCCAATATGTAAACGGAAATGATACGATTCGCCTGAGAATCCAGCCGGAAGAGGTGAACGTCAGCGGTGAGCTCGCCTATTTGTTTTTCGAGAAGGACAAGAGCTGGGGAACGATAGAAGGCACTCTGAGAGACTCTCTACTCATCGCAGAATATACCTTCTTGTCGGAGGGTGACACCAGTACGAGGCAGGTGGTTTTCAAACGCTTCGAAGAAGGGTGGAAAGAGGGCTATGGCGATATCCAAGAGTTAGACGGAGTAGTCACGTACAAAAATATCGACTCGCTGGACTATGGACATGAAGTGAACCTCGTGCCGATCCCCTGCGATCAATTTGTATCCAAACTTGAATAAGTGGCTTCTATTGCCTACTTTCTACTTTCCGTGCCCAAAATCACCTGATTTGCAGCTCTTGCTCGCTTTTGATTTTTGAATCTGCCAAATCCGATGAAACTAAGAAAATATAGACGCCTGATCCTCCCGTTTCTGGTAACTCTGATTTTGGGATTCTCCAAAATCTACTTTGGCGAAAGCTCCAAGAATTGGGAATTTCCCTTTTCGTATTTGCCTCATCTGAACACCATCCTGATTATCTGTGGTTTTACATGGTGCTTTTTGGAGGCGGTCAAAATTCTCAGGCGTATCTTTCTGAAGCATTTTGACCTCACTGAGGAGAATAATCTCCGAGCAAGGAAAGTATATACGCAGATCAACATCCTTGCAAAAATTGCCAACTTCCTGATCATCCTCATCGGCTTGGGTTTGATTTTGGTTTCTTTTGAAGCCGTTCGCCAGGTCGGTGTTGGTCTCTTTGCCTCAGCTGGAGTTGCGGGAATTATCATCGGCTTTTCGGCACAAAAAGCAATCGGAACGCTCATCGCAGGAATCCAAATTGCGTTTACCCAACCTTTCCGGCTAGACGACGCGGTGGTCGTAGAAGGGGAATGGGGATGGATCGAGGAAATCAACCTGAATTACGTGGTAGTGAGAATCTGGGACCAACGGAGGCTAGTCTTGCCTTCTACCTATTTTTTGGAAAAACCTTTTCAAAACTGGACGCGAACTTCTGCTGAAATCATCGGGTCAGTATTTATCTATACAGACTATACCGTTCCTTTTGACGCGATGCGTGCCGAGCTGGACCGCATCTTGGAAAACACCCCACTTTGGGACAAGAAAGTGAAAGTTCTCCAAGTGACGGATGCCAAAGAGCGGACTGTTGAAAGTCGGATTTTGGTATCTGCCCGAAATTCCCCAACTGCATGGGACCTCCGGGTACATGTAAGGGAAAAGATGGTTGAGTTCCTTCAGAAAAACTATCCCCAAACACTGCCAAAAATGAGAATTTCATTCGAACAAGCTTCGACTAAAGACGATGAAATGGCTTCAGGCGCTAGTGAATAGAGAATTCCTATTTCCCCGTTTCCCCGCAGAATAGGAAGAAGTGTTCTGAAAAAAGCCTTAAAAAGAGTATCAATGTCGACTTTTCCGTTTAATTCGCTACTATCAATACCTAAAGCAGGGAACAATTCTGGATCGCTGGTTTCTAGAGTTGGGATCTCCCCAGAGGAAGGTGTAGCGAATGGAGATCTCATGGGCTCCTCCACTGTTTTTTTGGCCAAGCTTCGACGTGGTGACATCATAGGAATAGCCAATATCCAGACCGCTGTCTAGCGCCATCCCCACCAAGGCGATCACCGCTTCATTGTTTGGCAGGTTGTTTTTGGTCGGAAGTCCGCGGTACCAAAGACCAAGAACCAAAGGCTGCAAAAATAGCTGTGCACCCACATCCAGCTGGCTAAATGGATCCTGTTGCTTGAAGTTAAAGGCAAAGGAAACAGATCTTTCTTGGTAATTGTGGGTGAAATAATCCCTCCTACCGGGAACAAGATCAATCTTGTAGCCGCCTTGCAAGGATACCTTCATTGGCAATACACTTGTCTGGTCATCCACAAAAGAAATATTGGGCTCAGTCAGGTGATGCGCAGATGCCCCTAGCCAGAACTTGTCGTTGTAAAACATCCCGCCCACCGCATAGTCCACAAAGGAATAGCGGCTATCCAGCGGTACCCCGTTGAGTTCATCGGTAATGCTCCCTACGCTGCCATTGACAATATCGATCATGGAGCCGAATACCAAATCAGAAAAGAAGGCATCCCGCTGCATATAGCTGACTTGCCCGCCCACTCGGAAAAAAAAACTTTCGCCCAGTCGTAGCCGGTAGGAATAACTTAGCCCAATTTCATTGGTAGACAGATTGGCCATACTCTCCTGATTTCCGTTGAATATCAAGCCAATACCACTATTGTAGTCAAAAATATAGTGATCGATATAGGCTGAGTAAGAATTGAAACTGTGGTCCAAACCTGGCCATTGGTTTCGGTAGTTGACACCGATACGGGTGAGTTCTGTAGCGCCGGTGAGCGCAGGGTTGAGATAGAGCGGCGCCGCATAAAATTGGGAATATTGCACGTCTTGGGCGCTCAAGTGCACACTACTCAAGAGCCCCAAAAACAATACCCATATCCCAACTATTCTATTTGGCATAAACCAATCCTCAAGCCCGCAACAAAGTTATAATCAATACTTTATATACGGGTTGATTTTTAATAAATAAGAAGATGAAACTACCAGGGCTTAGGATTGGGGCTAGCAATCATTCGGTCTCAACCTCACGTCTAGCGAGAAAGCTCGACTTTCCGCTACTTTAAACAGCATGAAACTCAATAATTATACCAAAGGCGCCGATGTCGGCGCCTTTGGTTTAAAATTCAATTATTTCCTGATTTCGAATCAAATCCTCAAATTCTTCGCGCCTGCGGATCAGCTGAGCTTTTCCGTTCCATATCAACACCTCTGCTGGCCTTAGTCGCGAATTGTAGTTGGAAGCCATGCTGTAGCCATACGCACCCGCATTTTTGATCACCAGCAAATCACCCGCCTTGACCTCATTCAGCTCCCTGTGGGATGCGATTGTGTCTGTCTCGCAGATATATCCGACGACGTTGTACTTGGACTTTTCCCCATCAGGATTACTCAGATTGTAGAGGCTATGGTAGGCATCATACATCATTGGTCGGATCAGGTGATTCAATCCAGAGTCCACGCCCACGAATGTGACACTAGGCGACTCCTTGACGACATTTGTCCTAACCAACAAATATCCTGCTTCGCTGACTAGAAATTTGCCCGGCTCCAACCAGAGTTCCAACTGTCTTCCGTATTGCTTGCAAAAAGCCTGAAAAGCTTCGCCAACCTTTTTGCCCACTTCCATCACGTCGGTGGAAACGTCATTGGGCTTATAGGCTACCTTAAACCCTCCTCCAAAATCGAGAAACTTCAGGTCAGGAAACCGGAATGCAGCTTCGAATAGTACATTCCCTCCTCTCAAAAATACTTCAGCATCCAAGATATCCGAACCTGTATGGATATGGAGCCCCACGATTTGTAGCTGATACTTTTCCACCGTTTCTAGGATCTTTGGCAATAGTTCTATCGAAATGCCAAACTTGCTCTCCTTGTGGCCCGTGGAGATTTTTAGGTTACCGCCGGCCATGATATGTGGATTGATGCGAATGCAGGCGGGGATTTTGCCGCCATACGTTTGCCCAAACTGCTCCATCAGAGGAAGGCTGTCCAAGTTGATCATAATCCCCAGCTCGACCGCCTCTTGAATTTCAGCAAAAGCTACTCCGCTTGGTGTGTACATAATCTCTGGAGCGGTGTAGCCAGCCATCATGCCAAGTTTTACCTCTTCGATGGACACGGCATCTACGCCTGCCCCGGCGTTTCGGATCAGCTTGAGGATATTGACATTGGAAAGCGCCTTAGTGGCATATTTGATTTTCAAGGGCACCGCGGAAAAAGCCTCCTGTAACGTCTTGACTTGGGCGGCTATTTTTTCGCCATCGTAGATGTAAAGCGGAGTGCCGAACTGATCGGCAAGAGAGGCGATCGACACGCCCTGAATGTGCGTAGGATTTGGCACGGCAACTAGGTTTTTGAATTTGAGGGCGCAAGTTACCTATTCAATAAAAAAGGGAAGCAAGAAGCTCCCCTTTTTTTGGATTTAGTGTAATTAAGAAAACTAGAAACTCTACGACAAGAATACGCTGATTGTTTGAATAATACATTCGGGATCTAAGAAGGCCTGAGTTAAAACATGTTAAGCAATGTGCCCACCCTCCGAATCACTCTAAATTTGTAACATGACCAAAGGAAGTATCACCCTGATCGTAGTCCTGATGTCTCTGGCAAGTTTTGGATTGATGGCCTTCCAATCCTACTGGATCAGCAATGCCATCCGGATCAACCAAGAGCGCTTTGACCAAAACGTGCTGCAAGCGCTGTCTGGTACGATAGCCGAGCTGGAAAAGGGGGAAGCAAGCGACATCGTACTGAACAAGCTTATCCTTGACTCCGCACTCCAAGAGACTGTATTTAAAAAAATCGACCCCATCGAACTCAGTATTGAGGCGGTAACATCCTATAATCGTCCATCCTTGGTCGACACGATGCTTTCTTATTCCGTGCCACAAGTCAGCGCTACATTCCGCAGGATGTTGCTTTCTAGGGGTGTGGATATCTCAGTCCTTTCCGAGCTGGAGACTTTCTTTGCCTACATGACTCCGGAGATCGCCTCGACCATGTTTACCCCCGACGAAATGCAGATCCTGCTGGAGGAAAAAGAACGGCAACTCGACTACATGAGCAAAAACCAAGGCTATCCAAGAAGGGCCCAATCCAGCCCGTCCGGAATAAGGGGGGAAATCAACATCACTGACGACGCCCTAGACAAGATCCGCAAAACCAACTTGAAAATCGAACTGATGAATCAAGCTTTTGCTGAGCTGGCGGAGGGACAGCAGGCTATTTTGGATAGGTTGGATACCGGCTTTGTGAGAAAGTTGTTGAAAAAGCAATTGATCGAAAAAGGCATTTCCCAAGATTTTGAGCTTGGGCTACTCAACGACAAATCGGAGATTATGCCGATAGGGAAAGTTGCCGACCCCGTTCGGCTTAAAAGTCAGGGCGTTCAAGCCAAGCTGTTTCCAAATGACATACTTGGCAAGGATAATTTCCTTTTCGTTTTTTTCCCCGAGAAAAACAGCCACGTGATCCGCCAAGTCTGGCTGCCCATATCAAGCTCGATCGTGTTCATCCTGGTGATCGTATTTTGCTTCATCTACGCCATCAAGGTCATCATTCGCCAAAAAGCGTTGTCCGACACCAAAAACGACTTTATCAACAACATGACCCATGAATTCAAGACTCCCCTCGCTACGGTCAGCTTGGCGGTGGAGGCACTTCAGGATCCGGAACTATCCGCCCAGGACAAGTTTCGATCCCGCTACCTGGGCATCATCAAAGACGAGAACAAAAGGCTGGTTACCCAAGTAGAAAAGGTCTTGCAAGCTGCAGCCTTGGACAAAAAGGATTTTAACCTCAAGCTGGAATCCGTCAATCTTTCCGAGCTTCTGGAGAGCACGGTGGACCATATCAGCCTTCAGATCGAAAAACGCGGCGGCAAAATCGATTTTGTCAACAAATTGAGAAATCCGGAAATCCAAGGCGACGCTTTCCACCTCACCCATATCTTCAACAACCTGATGGACAATGCCAACAAATACTCCAGGGAAAATCCGGTGATACGGGTGGAGGCCTGGGATGATGCAGATCAGGTAGTGGTGACTATCAAGGATCAGGGCATAGGGATGAGTAAGGATGCAGTCAAAAAAATATTCGACAAATTTTACCGCGTGCCCACCGGCAATGTCCACGACGTAAAAGGCTTCGGACTGGGGTTATCCTATGTGAAAACCATGCTGGAAGCCCACAAAGGCGAAATTCACGTACAATCAGAATTGGGAAAAGGAAGTACCTTTACCATTAACCTACCCAAAAAACAATGAGCAAGGCAAGACTACTAGTCGTAGAAGACGACCCAAACCTGGGCGACATCCTGAAAGAATACTTGGAAATGAAGGGCTACGAACCCACCCTTTGCCGGGACGGAGAAGAGGGCTGGAACAAATTCAAAAAGGACAAGTATGATCTCTGCCTGTTGGATATTATGATGCCTAAAAAGGACGGCTTCACCCTTGCCAGGGAGATCAAAAAAGTACAGGAGGATCTTCCGGTTCTTTTCCTAACAGCGAAAAACCAAAAGGATGACATCATCGAGGGGCTGAAGATTGGTGCTGACGACTATCTCACCAAGCCTTTCAGCATGGAAGAATTGCTCCTACGGATCACGGCCATACTTCGCAGAACCCAGAAATCCAATGAAGTCAACGCCCTGAAAACCTATACTTTTGGGGACTTTGTACTTCACTACGATGAGCAGTTCATCGAAGGTCCTGAAGGAAAGCACAAACTGACCTCGAAGGAAAACGAGTTGATTCGCCTGCTCGCTTCTGAAATCAATAAGCTAGTCAACCGCAGCCATGCCCTTAAGCAGATCTGGGGTGATGACAGCTACTTCAACGCCCGCTCCATGGACGTCTATCTCAGTAAAATCCGCAAAATCCTCAAGGACGATCCCAAAGTGCAGATCATCACCGTACACGGGGAGGGTTTTAAGCTGATCGTGGGAGAAGGGTGATTGAGCAAGTAGATGTAAACATCCAAACGCCAGACAAAAAACTTGACAGTCCCGAGGTAAATGCTTCGGGATTTTGCTATCTACCCCACCAATTCCGCCCCGATCCCCGACCCGTCAGGAAAGGTTACTTTCTCGGGAGTAATAGTCACCCCTTTGGCAGGATCCCGGGCCAAGAGCATGGCCCCATCCATATCCACGTAGTCAAGCAGGGGCGCAATGTGTGCGATGGCCGTGATGCCAACTGACGATTCAGTCATGCAACCGACCATGGTCTTCATCCCCAAAGACTTGGCTTCTTTGATCATTCTGAGCCCAGGTGTGATTCCCCCTGCCTTGACCAGCTTGACGTTGATGGCGTGGAAAAGCCCGTGGCACTTCTTTACGTCGCTCTCCACTATGCAGCTTTCATCTGCCATGACCGGTAGTTTGGAATGCCCGTAGACTTCTTTCATGCCCTCAAGGTCGTCTTTGCCCAGAGGCTGCTCCATAAATTCTACACCAAGTTTGGCCAGTTCCTCGGAATTTCTGATAGCCTGCTCAGCGGTCCATGCACAATTGGCGTCGATCCGGAAGATGGAATCGGTATGTTTGCGCAGCGCCCTCACGATCTCCAGGTCATTTTCGGTTCCAAGTTTGATTTTGTAGATCGGCCAGTCAACTTCCTTCATTTTTGAGACCATCTTCTCGACTGTATCTATGCCGATGGTAAAATTGGTCGTAGGAATTTTCTTCGGATCAAGATTTAGGTATTCGTATAGTTTCTTTCCCTGCTTCTTTGAAAACCAATCCCATGCTGCCATATCCAATGCACACTGCGCAAAGGGATTGTTGTGGAAAACCTCCCTGCCCAGCTCCCAAAGTTCTTCCGGGCTTTTCCAGGCTCCCTTCTCGACAACAGGCCGAAAGTCCTCTAGGCAGGCACTCATATTTTCTACAGTCATGCCGTAGAAAGGATTGGTCGTGGATTCACCCAAACCCAAAAACCCGTCAGCCTCCAGCTTGACAATGAGCGTATCCTGTACGTCTCGGCTTTGGTGGGCGATGGTGAAGGTATGCTTCAGCGGCAGGTCGTATACTTGGTAGCTTAATTTCATGGCACGATTTTTCAGCGATTGACAAAAATACACACTATAGTTTCACTCGAATGGCTAGTTTTAACACAGTTTGAATGAATTATCCTATGAACATTGCCAAGTCCCTTAAATTTTTGACCCAAACTCTCTTTCTGTTGGCCCTTACGGCCAATCTGGGTTTTGCCCAAAAAACCTACTCTAAACTTCCGGTCAGTCAATTGCAGTCTGTCTATGAAAAATACAAGGAACCTGCAATTGCCCACCGCAGATTCAAACACGCCGACCTGCAGCCGCTGATCCAAAAACATGCCTCAGCTTTTAAGGTCGAAAAACTCGGGGAGTCGGTCGACGCAAGAAGTATATCCTCCCTAGACTGGGGCAATGGAAGTATCAAGGTAATGCTATGGTCGCAAATGCATGGAAACGAAAGCACGGCCACCATGGCACTTTTTGACCTTTTCAATTTCCTCGAGGGGAAAAATGATGGAAACGACGAGTTGAGGAATCTCTTGAATTCGGAACTGAACCTCAAATTCATCCCTATGATCAACCCCGATGGAGCAGAGGCTTTTAAGCGTAGAAATTCCCTGGACATCGACCTGAATCGGGATGCCATCTCCCAGATTTCTCCGGAGGCGGTGATTTTAAAAAAAGCCCGCGATGACTTCGAGCCGGAGTTTGGCTTTAACCTCCACGACCAGCAGACCTATTATAACGTGGTCAACACGCCAAAGCAGGCAACCATCTCGCTTTTGGCCCCCGCATATAACTACGAGACCGAAATCAACGAAGTACGCGGTCGGGCAATGAAGACTATCGCAGGGATGAACGAGTTGCTGCAAGAGCTGATCCCAGGCGGTGTTGGGAAGTACGACGATGCCTTTGAGCCACGGGCCTTTGGGGACAATATCCAAAAATGGGGCACCAGCACCATCCTCATCGAGTCGGGTGGCTATCCCAATGATCCGGAAAAGCAGGAGATCAGAAAGATCAACTTTATGATTATCCTCAACGCCCTACACCAAATCGCCACCAAGGGCTACGAAAACTACAGCACCGAGCAGTACTTTGCTATCCCTGACAATGGCATGCAGCTGGTGGATCTGATGATCAACGAGATGCAGGTGAAGGTCAATGGAAAGCCATACCCTATCGATCTGGTGATCAGAAGGAGAGAATCCGAGGCTAACGGATCCTACTATGTATCCGGCTCCATCGACGATTTGGGCGATATGCAGGTTTATTTTGGATTTGAGACACTGGATGCCACGGGCATGGAGTTCACCCTAGGAAAGGTTTATCCCGAGGCTTTTGAAAGCGTAGAGAGTATTTCCCAAGAAAAAGCCCTGGAATTGCTTCGTGGCGGTTTTTTGGCTGCCAAAGTGAAAAACGGTACCGCGCGGCAACTTCACAACTTACCCATCCAAGTACTGAAAAGCACCGAAAAAGTCTCCGGGGGCTGGATGACGGGCTCAGCTCCAAATTTCTTTCTCTCCAAAGACGGGCAACTCAAATATGCTGTCGTCAACGGCTATCTGATCGATCTGCAAAACCCGAAAACCCAAGAATATAAAAACCGCGTACTCTAGACGTTAAAAATCCCCAACGCAATTTTGAACCCGCCAAAACGGTGGGTTTTTTGCGTTTGATCACGAAATGTAAAAGTCCTATCTTCCATAAACCCAACTTTTAGCGCAATGAAAGCCAATCTTTCCTCCATCCTCTTCTCTATCGCGATTGTCATTGCGGCCTTTGTTCTGGGCAATGCGGTGATCAACCGCAACCGCCCTCAGGGCACGGTCACCGTGACTGGCTTGGGCGAGCAAAATTTCACATCGGACCTCATCGTATGGGAGGGCAATTTTTCGAGGGAAAGCGGTGATTTGAAAGAAGCCTACGCCAGTCTGGAAAGAGACAAATCCGCGGTGACCCAATATTTAAAGTCGAAAGGGATACCTGAAGAGCAGCTTGTCTTCAACGCTGTGACAACGAGTCCGCTCTATCAGCAAAATTACGCGGCTAACGGCACCTACGCGGGGCAAACCTTCACAGGCTATCAACTCAGCCAGACCCTGGTCATCGAATCCAAGGAAGTGGAAAAAGTCGAGAAAATCAGCCGGGAAATAACCGAGCTACTCAATCAGGGGATCACCTTCTACTCACAGCCTCCCCGTTACTACTATACACAGCTGGAATCCCTCAAACTCGAGATGATCGCCAAGGCAACTGAAGATGGGCGAGTGAGAGCAGAACGTATCGCCGAAAACTCGAAGGCCAAACTTGGTGACCTGATCACTGCCAACATGGGTATTTTCCAAATCACGGGTCAAAACTCAGGTGAAGACTACTCTTGGGGAGGCACCTTCAATACCTCAGCGAAGAACAAAACTGCCTCCATCACGATGAAGCTGGTGTTTGAAGTGGATTGATTTATAGATTTGAGGATGAAAAAAGAGGAAAAACCCCGACTCCATCCCCGCAATCTTCACCAAGGCGGATATGATTTGGAGGCACTTTCCGCCAGTTTTCCAACACTCGGGCCATTTGTAGTCCAGAACGAATTTGGAAATCTCAGTCTGGATTTTTCCAATCCCAATGCCGTAAAAGCCCTAAACCAAGCGCTGTTAAAACACCACTATGGGATTGACTTTTGGGATATTCCGGATGGCTTCCTTTGCCCACCTATCCCCGGCCGGGCGGACTATATTCATCATTTGGCGGATCTGCTAGCCGCCTCAAATCATGGGAAGAATCCCGAGGGACACAAAATCCAAATTTTGGATATCGGCACGGGAGCCAATTTGATCTATCCGATTTTGGGCCATCTGAGCTACGGATGGACTTTTGTCGGTTCTGAGCTCAATCCAAAGGCCGTGGATTCAGGCAGATTGATTTTGGGGAAAAATCCCCGGTTGAAAAAAATCGACTTGAGAAGCCAAGCCAGCCCGGACAAAATCTATGAAGGAATCATTCGACAAGATGAGTTTTTTGACCTGACACTTTGCAATCCGCCCTTTCATGAGTCACAAGAGGCAGCCCAAGCCGGCAGCAGAAGAAAAGTGCAAAACCTCACTGGAAAAGAGGTCCACGAAGCCAAGTTGAACTTTGGAGGTCAAGCGGCAGAGCTTTGGACAGCCGGTGGTGAGCTGGAATTCATCCGAAAGATGATCTCGGAAAGCGGCAGGTTCAAAAATCAGGTATTTTGGTTTACCACACTGGTGTCAAAATCAGCTAATCTCAAGTCTATAGAAAACCTGCTCAAGAAAATCGGAGCAAGCGAGCAAAAAACCATACCGATGGCCCAAGGCAATAAACAGAGCCGCTTTGTGGCTTGGACTTTTCTCAATCCCAAACAGCAGGAAAGCTGGAGAAACTTCCGGTGGAAATGAAAAAAGCAGGCTTAGTGCCTGCTCTTTTATCCTGTCGACCGATTGTAGGAATCAACCGTTGAGCGTGTATTCTGTGCTGATCTCCATATTCAGTGCTTTGGAGATGGGACAGTTTTCTTCGGCATCCTTCACCAGTTCGGCAAACTTTTCTTCGGAAATGCCCTCAACAGAGGCCTTCAGCACCAGATGGGACTTCTTCAATGTTCCTTCCTCGAAGGTAATGTTGGAAGTCACTTCAAGTTCCTTTGGAGGAAAATTCGCTCCGGAAAGGTTGAAGCTGAGCTTCATCGCAAAGCAGCCCGCGTGAGCCGCCGCCACTAATTCCTCTGGATTTGTGCCAACTCCGTCTTCAAATCTGGTATTGAAGGAATATTGGGTTTTGTTGAGAACCGTACTGGCCGTGGTGAGATGGCCCTTGCCTTCTTTGCCGCTTCCATTCCATACGGCGGTTGCTTTTCTGATCATGTGGTTAAAGAGTTTAAAGATGAAAAGATATCAGTCTAATTTTGACTCAAAATACAAATTCTAAACAAAGGAATCTCAAGGAATCATTTTTTCAACCTTGACGGGTTCTGGTGAGGGAATTTCTATTTTGAACCCAGCCAAGTCTTGGAATACTTCCAGATATTGCTCGGTAACATAGTCCCAGTTGTATCGTTTTACCAGGCCTGTTCGAGCAATTGAGCGGAAATATTCCATTCTCTTGGGGCTACTTTCCGCTGCCTCGACGATATCCTTGATCGATTTTTCGTCCTTATTGAAGTACCAGCCATGCTTACCTTCCTGAAGCATTTCCTGGTTGAAAGGTGTATCCAGCGCCAAGATCGCGCATCCATAGCCCAGGGCTTTGAGCATTGCGGGATTGGTACCTCCGTATTCATGGCCGTGGAAATAGGCGTAACAATGGGAGTACCAAGCCGCCAACTCATTGCTGTCGGTTACATAGCCCAAGAAAAGAAGTCGTTCGTCTTCAATGTTTTTGAGAAGCGACGCATAGTCGTCCATGAAGGGAACATCGCCCACGATGACCAACTTCCTTTTGGTATCGGATTGGAGAAATCCCCGGATTATAATGTCTGCATTGTTGTCCGGAATTAGTCTGCCGACAATAAGAAAATACTCCTGCGAACTAATTCCCCATTTTTCGATGTAAGAGGGATCGGTAATCTCCAGTGGGTTAGCCCCATAGGCAATAACTCGAGACTTGGCGTTAAACAGCTCCTTATACACCCGCTCCATCTCGAAAGAGTCATTGATGATTCGATCGTAATATTTGGTGGCCATGCGGGAAGCCCAAAAGAAGTACTTGGAGCCAAAACCTCTCCATTTGGGCCTTAGCCACTCCAGACCATCGACATTGATCAGTGTAGGCTTGCGGAAAAACCTGGATATCATTCCAAACGGTCCGTTAGCACTGTTGACTACAAAAATCACATCGACATCCGAAAGGCAGGCGTGGATCATCGAAAAAAAGGAATGGGAAAGCTGTGTGAAATACTTGGACTCGATAGCTGGAGTATAGATGCATTCGATTCCGTTGACATAGCGGGGTTTTTGTGGGAAAAGCGCGCGATGGTTATAGACTCTTACGTGCACCCCCTTGTGTACCAGCCTTTCTCCGAGTTCCCGTACCATCGTATCATAACCGCCATACACATAGGGGTAGCCTTTAGCGCCCATAATGGCTACTTTCAGCTTCTTTTTAGATTTTGCCATAAATGGATTTCATTTTTTCTTCGAATGCTTCGAGACTGTATTCCGAAAGCACCCGTTTCCTTCCAGCCATTCCGAATTCCGAACGTAATTCAGGGTTTTTTATCAATTTTTCCAGCGCTTCGGCCGCAATGTCCACATTTCCGACGGGTATCAAAAATCCTGTTTCTCCATCGACGACCATTTCCACCGATCCTCCCGAATCTGTCGCTACTACGGGCAGCGCAGAGGCCATGGCTTCCAAAACCACGGTGGGAAAAGGATCTTGGAATGTGGAAGGGAGTACGAAGATATCCATAGCCCTCATCAAATCAGGCACATCCGTCCGATAGCCCAGATAAGATACCCGGTCTCCCAGTTTTTTGTCCACTATCTTTTGCTTCAGTTCTTCCAGAATTGGCTCGTAGCCCGAAAATGGATCTCCAACCAGAATAAAGTGGACGTTTGAATACTTTCTTGCAATCTGCTCCGCCATCTCGAGAAAAAAAGATTGTCCCTTATGCGGGTTCACCCGGCCGACCATTCCTACGATCAGCTGCTCTTGCGGTAGGCCTACCTTAGCTTTCGCATTGGGAAGTGCCTCCAAAAACTCATCGTAGGGGATGCCGTTGTGGATGACTTCGATTCGGGATTTCTTGAGCAGGGGCTGCCAATGATTTGCCACGGCACGTGAGACCGCTATCGGACTCGGCGTGGTCTTGTCCATCAAACTACACACGAACTTCACCAGAGGTCTCGGACCCGGAAAAATCTCATGGATATGCCACTGATGGGGCACCTTGTTTTTTTTGGCCCAATAGGCTCCTACTATTACCGCCAGCGTGTTCGAGTACACCAGCTCAAACTCATATTTATTATGCAGCTCGGTCAGAAATCGGAAAGCTTGGAAGTTTTTACCAAAGCGGTTGACCAGTCCGGCAGGGCTCACATATTTTCTTCTTAGAATCCCCAAATTCTGAATGTATACCGTAAAACCTTCGGCTCTCAAAATGGGCTCTAGCGGCCCTGGCCCGGTAAGCAACACCACGGCATTGATGCCCTCGCGCTGGTATAGGCGGAGCACTTGCAGGATGATTTTCCCAGTACCATAGAGGTCTGAGGAGCTTTGGAGTACCAGTATATTCCGCGGTTTAGCCATTTTTCTTCAGATAAACTCCTACTATTCCGGACTTGTCAAATACGATAGAAAGCAGCTCAATAGTTGAGGCAAAGGGCAAGACAAGCCCAATCAACAACAAAAGGCCAATAGATTTTCCCCGCTTCAGTTGTAGGATGATGTTCTTTTGGTACCCCAATATGGAAAGCAAGGCCTGTACCATTCCCAAAATCCCCAAATGGACCGACAGCCCGCGCGCGGCTACTTTATGAAAGCCAATCTTGGAAAACTCCCTCTCTAAGCCTGACTCTGTCCAATGGGTCAAATGTTTTGGAATATCCCAATGCATCCAATTTTTTCCAGAGATTCGGGCTTGCCAGGAGTCAGCTCTCGGCACTTCTATGTAAGCCACTCCATTGGAGGCCAAATTGTTCCCAAGCAGCTCGAACATTAATACCATGGGATGCGGCAAGTGCTCCAGGACATGATTGAGTGTAATCAAGTCAAAGTTCCCATTTTGGATGACCCCACCCCGGTAGAATTCAGTCAACACTTCAACCTGATATTTTGACCGGGCAAAACCACTTCTCTCAGCAGCAGTTTCAATTCCCAACCCGTTCCAAGCATTTTCTTTGGCTACAGCCAAGAATTGTCCCTTGCCCGAACCAAAATCCAACACATTTTCCGCAGTCGGAAATATTTCTCTCGCCCTTCTGAGAACTTTTCTTGCCTCAGAAAAAATTATCCGTTCAAAAAGACTCTTTCTATTGTCCACCACCGCATAGACTTCGTCCGAGTAAAGGGCCTCTGCGTCCACTTCTTCCGGCAAATAGGTCCAATACAACCCACAGCATACACACTTACAGACGGATTGGGATTCCGGTCTATTTTCGGGCGGGGTATTGCATACAGGACAGGTAATTTGCCTCATCTGGCTAGTGGCGAACGAAGAATAATCTCTTGAAAAGCTGTTATGAATTTTTGTGCGGAAAAATCTTTGGACCTGGCCATCCCGGCATGAACCAAGCTGGATCTCAGGTCTGTTTCACGTTCCAAAAGTATCATTTTTTCTGTCAAGTTTGACTCCGATCCGGTAGAGAAGGGCAAGCCTGCTGCTCCCGCCACCTCCATCAAGGCAGGCTGATCGGAATGGATCACTGGCACCCCAAAGCCCATCGCTTCGAGTACGGGAATCCCAAAGCCCTCATTTTCAGAAGGAAAAACATAAGCAAAGGCTTCCTCGTACAGTGCTCGTATTTCCGTATCATCCAGATATCCTGGCAGGATTACCTTTTCCTGGAGTCCCAAGCTCTCGACTAATTTTTCGACATGGGGCAAGTCATTCATCACCTTGCTCTGTCCTGGTCCGCCCGCTAGGACAAGCTTTTTACTGGATTGGCTCTTGGATAAAAAGTCGGCGTAGGCTCGAACCAGCAAGGGTAGGTTTTTCCGTTTGTCAAAGGTGCCGATATGGAGAAAATAACCTCCTTTGACAAGATTATGGGCAGCAAGCAAGGAGGAGGATGGAGTAACCCCATTCAAAAATTTCGGTGCCTGATAGACGACCGAAATCGGCAGCGAGGATCCAAGATGTTCGAGGAGGGAGTTTTTCGAATATTCAGTCGTCGTGATGATCTCGGTATTTTCTTTGAGTCCTTTTCTGATTAGACTGAGAAAATACTTCCTCCACCACCTTGGGTAGTTTTGGGGCATTTGCCAAAAAAAAGCATCATGGATGACCGTCAGTCTCCTGCACGGCAAGGATGCCGCCGGGGAGACGAAGTCCGGACAGAGGAGCACATCAGCCTGGTATTTCTTGACCAAATCGGGAAGTTGAAATTCCTTCCACCGGAAATAATCCAAGTGGAAGTTCAGCTTTTGAATCTTGCTTTGTGTACCTCTATAGGTCTGGTCTGCAAGTCTTTCTTCAGTCTCGTGGGTAAAAATCCATTCAATCTCCGGATGCGGATAGGCTCTGGCTGCATGGGCTAGCTCCAGCATGTAGGTTTTGATTCCGGTAGATGCGACGTTGAGGTATTGGAGATCGAGAAGAACTTTCAAACCGATGAATTTTGGGCAAAGATAATCAGATTCACCCAAAGACTTTGCCAGTCTTCTCCATCGTCAAATTATAGGTTTCGTAGTACAAGATATTGGCTGTGTACTTCTGAATAACCGTACAGCATCATCAATACTCTAGCGCTGCTCCACTGAGATTTCTGTTTCAGGCGAACGATGACTTCCAACAAAATTCACCATGTTAGCGCCAGAGTTTTTTTTGGCAGTTGTAGCAAACCAATCTAAATTTACGTCATAAAACTGACTGTTTCTTTTCCAACCAATATTGATCTCAAAATCATGAAAAATCCAAACGTGGTCTCATTGTTTTTATTTCTTCTGTTATCATTTTCATCTTGCGAAAAGGAGCAGGATCCAATCTATCAGCCACTGATCGGACAATTTGAAAGTTCTTCAGCTGAACGTCAAGTTGCAAATGAAGAATATGTAACAGTCTACAGTTTTTCAAAAAGTGGGGATTTGGAGATAGAGCGATTTATCAGAAACTCTGAATCAGGGAATTTTATCCGGTGGGAATCATTCGAGAAAGCCAAATTCCGCGCAACAATATCCACGATAATCGTAGAAAGCAATGAATTCTACCATGCGCCCTATTCCATCACCGCCGAACCCATCACTAATAAAGAAGAACTGCAAAAGAACAATGCTGTACGCTCATCCTATGAGATTCACTACGAATTGCGAAATGATGGCAATGAGTTTTTCATCCCTGGCTTTCAATATAGCGACATATATCAACCAGACCTTTCTTATAAGAGGATATAGCACGAAATAGCGGAGATCGAATAAATGAATACTCCAGTCGGTTTAACCCCAATTTTTTAACTTTAAGTTTCTATTATGTTCCAAATTTGCCCTAACATTATTTCTCTCAATATTCCGGCTCCTTGATACTCCAATAGGCTTTCTGCTTGAGAGAAACAATAACTTCCAAATCGTCGGCAAAAATCTTGGTCGTGTTGCCTATCCTCGAAAGAAGCTTGAACACAAAGTATGGTGGCTTCAGCTCGTGGGTCACGTAATGATAGGGATGAATCTGTACCTCAAAGTCGGGTGAGAGTCTTTGAAAATAGGTCTTGATCTCCCTTGGGGAGTATTCCTTCCAGTGGTGTCCATAGGTCACTTTGGACAGGATATCATCCACCGTGATGCCGATTGACTTCATCAGCAGGGTGTTCTTGAGATTGCGGATATAGTTGGGTAGTGCAAAAGCGTTGGGTGTGGAGATGTAGATCATTCCGCTAGGCTTCAAGATCTGATAGATTCTTTTCCAGAACAGAATCGGATTGAAGGTGATATGCTCCATGATCTCGGTAAACACGACCAAGTCATAGTGGTCTACGACATTAACAAAAGCCTCCATCCTGGAGATATCGTTGTTCACAATAGGATTCAGTCCAAACTTCCTGCCTCGGGCCTGAACAAAATCCATATCCCAAAACTCAGCCACATCCATGGCATCCACTTGGTAGCCTCTTTGGGCAAGCAGGATTGAAGTGTGCAGGTAATGGCTGCCTATATTTAAGACCTTCAATTCGGCCTTGGAATCAGGGATGGTTTTTTCCAAAAATTGATCAAACCTTCTGTACCGTTTCCGGTGAAAATCAAAGTACACCTGCTCATTGGCAACTGCACCCACTGTGTTGGCAATCTCCAACTCCAAAAGTTCAATATTATCCATCGTTAAATTTTTTAGGTAAGAGATCCGAATCTCCAATAAATCAAATCAAGTCTTGAGCTTGGTATTCAAAACTCTCGGTTTGTGACCATAACCCACTCAAGGCCTATTTTTGGCAAATTATCCACTGATTAACCTGAAAGAAATTCTGAATCAGGCGATTGACTTTTTTACTAAGTGGCATCTTATAGCGGATCAAATTGCCGATTTTTTCTCCCAGGGAATGGGTGAAGTGGTCGATGGGCTTCAAACCTTCAGATTCACAAAGTGCTCTCAACACCGATTTGGGAAAGATGAAGGTGTGTTCCAGCCCATCGATTACATCAGGCACTTCTAATCTCAACAGCTTCGTCCAGCGATGGAGTCTGTAGAGACTACTCGAAATATCCGGTGTCCCGATGGCAACCTTTCCCCCCGGTTTCAGGATTCGCTTCATTTCCCGCACATAGGCCCGTGGGTCCAGCACATGCTCAATTACATGGGAAATGTGGATAAAGTCAAAGGAATCATTTGGAAAGGAAGCTGACCAAAGATCTCCCCTGAAGGTCTTGACACTAAAATGATCCGAGACAAAATCGAGTGCTCCTTGGTCGAATTCGGTAGCATACAAATCACATCCAAGCTGATTGGCATAGGCCAAACCTAATCCCAAGCCGCAACCCACATCCAAAAATCTGGATCCAGACTGTAGCCCACGAAGATATCTCGCTTCACCTTTGATAGCTTCCGGTGTGAGGTTTTTGATTCTGGCAAAATGTGCTTCGATCAAGGACTTGTAATCCATCGCCTCATAGCGGTCTTTTTCATAGTACTGCGTGTAATATTGCACGAGCTCTTTCTCATCTGCCATTGGATTGGCAAAGACGAGTTTGCACGCGTTGCATTGTACCCTCGAGATATGGGGACCCTTTCTGTAGGTGTCGATCGCGTAGCCTCTTAGACTGTCGGACTGGCAGATCGGGCAAATTTTATGAAGGATCATGTAAGGCTGTTTTGGATTTTTTTAGATGGGAATATTCGTTGACACTGGTTCCGATCATCCACCAGGATATCCAGGAGACGTAGGTATAAATCTCTACGTTTGCCGTGAAAAGAGGTAAAAGCAATCCCACTTTGACTACTGCTCCCGTAAATGCGATTCGGGCTATTCCCAGATTGTCTGTGTTTCGGAATACGTTTATGGAGTTTTTTACCCCGGAAGCGAGCAGGAAAATAAACAGCATCATCCCCAACCAGCCCAGCTGGACTCCATAGATCAGGAATTGGTTTTCGCCCCCGACCCGCAGCTCATCGGTCACACTTCCAAAATTTCCGCTCATCGCCAAGCCTATACCCAAGGGACTGGCAAACATGGAGTCCAATGCCAACAGCCACTCGACCACATGTCCCACACTGGAGTCGCTCTCAAAGGTCAATGTGTCCAAGACGAAGTAATAGAAATCCTCAGAGGCGAAAAAGAGTATGTACGCCACGAAAACGAAGAGCGCTAAAAAGCCCAAGCCGATCAGCTTGTAAAGTTTGAAAACCAAGGCCACAAAGAAAAGCATAATAAAAAAGGCTCCGAAAGCAGCCCGGGAGGAGGAAAACACCAAGCTGCCCAATGAACACAGCATTACCAGCAGATAGGGCCAACTGTATTCTTTCTTTGAGGTCAAAAACCAGATCAGTGCAGCTGTGAAGCCCATCAAAACCGAGCTCGCCAATTCCAAAGGATCAGAAAAGAAGCTGGCGAGTCGCTTCGTCACAGCCTGGGTCTCAAAAGTCCAAGTCAGCCCAAAATTTCCTGTGGGCTCAATGTCGTTGATCGCCTGGTTGTACAGTGCATAGCCGCTGAACTGCTGCAGGTGGGCATCCAAAACGAAGTGCTCAATGCAATTGAGCGCAAATGCCCCGATCGCAACCACGAAGATGATGCGAAAGAGCCATCCGATCTCGAAGTCTGCAAAGCGTGTGTTTCTTCCCAAAAAATAGACGAATCCGGGGATCAGCATACTTTTGTAGTACAGCGCCTTGTTGATAAAAGAGGCCTCGCCAAGCGGCAGTAATAGATATAGAAAAGCCAGGCTCAACAGCGCAAGCATCAGCCAGTCTGTTGACTGGAGACGAAAGGGATACTGAAAAATGTTCTTTTGGTAGAAGATAAAAACCAAGAGCGCGACGAGTACGACGACTTCCTTGAGCGCTTGAAACAAAGCGACTACTTCAGGCGAGCGGGTTGCCAGGAAGGTAATGCTTAAGCTGGTGATATAGAAAGGAAGATAAGCTGCCAGAAAAAACACAAACCATGCCCATTTCCCCTTGAAGATCATCTCCTTCAGTATCCAGAGAAAACCCATCCCTACGATCACCGCCAGTATGAGGAATATTATTAGGGCCATCCGGGCAGCGTTTGGGGGTTTAGCGCAGATGACATTTCGACTTTCCAAGGGGTTAGGAACCTTGGGGAGTAAAGCAGCGCTGTCGCTGTCGAGCGGCAAATGCCTTTAGGCGATGTGATACGACAGAGAGAGGCTTGGAACATTGGACTAGCTTATTTTTCCCCCAATTGGGAGCTTACTTTTTGCTTACATAGTGATCCTTGTAGAGTTGGCTATCCGCGCGTTTTCGGATAAAATCCTCGATTTCAGGGTTGTTTTTCTGATCTTCAGTCGGCGCGTAGAGGGCACGCTCACGGCTGGCTACGTCTGAAGGAGGATCACATAGGTAGTACACGGCAAGTGACTTTCGGATATTCTTCCCATCGGTACTCACTTGTCTGCTCAAGCCATGCCAGGACATAAAGGTCGTGTCGAAGATCACCGCCCGATTAAATTTAATCTCGACCTCGCTTTCCAGACGCAAAGGCGAACTGGTCTTCGGATCGTTGCTCCACAAGCCAAAATGCCCTCCAAAGTCAGGTTGCCAATCTTGGGAAAGATAGATGATCAAATTGATCCTACGCTGAAGCCCCAGCTTGGGGTGGATGCTGTAGTCTAGGTGTGGATTGAGCTTTCCCCCATCCGGATGCATGTGCCATCCCCCTCCGTGCAGGCCAAAATCGGGGTAAAGCTTGATTCCCAGGATTTGGCTCAGCCTAGCTACCACCGATTCAGAGCATAGATACTCCAAAAATTTGTAGGTAGTGGAGGGAAACCGGTTCCAGTCGTTCAGCGCGGATTTTTTCTCAAGGGGGTTGGAATAGCTGAAGAGACCTGCGTCGTCAATATTGGGAAACTCTGAAGACAGCGTTACAGCAATCGACTCGTCAACAAAATCATCGATGATCAGGTGGGGAAACGGTTTGGCGGATTGAAAAGTGGCCGCCTCTTTTTCAAGAAAATCTAAATTAATCATGGTAGGTTTTTAGTAAGCCGTCCCAAAATCCCCGCCAAGCAAGTTTCAACTTGTTTGGCCTCCATCGGGCCAGAAAGTATCCGGTGTAGGCTCCCATTTTTCCAAGTTGAACCAAAACCGCCAATGGGATGAATATTGGACTTGTATGCTGTTTGATATAGATCATTTGGTTTCGCTGCGCAAGATAGTGAACGCGGGGGTTTAGAAATCCCTCTTTTCCTTTAACCTTCGAGCTGGACGAGTTTCCCACGGAATGGTAGATGACCGAGGAGGGCTCAAACCATAGTTTGTAGCCCGCATTTCTGATCCTTGTCGACAGATCCACATCCTCGAATGAACCAAAAAAGAAAAATTCCTTAAGCAGACCAGTTTCTTTTAAGACGCTTGTTTTGATGAAGAATGCGCAGCCTGTGATCCAGTCTGTTTCTTGCCCATGCAGGGATTCCGGCTTGGTCTTTCCTTCCATTTTGGTAAGTGAGAGTCCCAACTGGGGGATGAGTTTCCCTCCGGCATTCCAAATGATATGCCTTCTTTGCTGATTATAGTAAATCAAGGGTTGGGCTGCCGCGAAATCCTTCTTGTCGTGGATGGAAAAGACAAGCTTCTCAAGAAAATCAGGCTCCACCTCCGTGTCGTTGTTAAGCTCCATGGCATAGTCGAATCCATGTTCCAGCGCATATCGAAACCCGACATTGTTTCCACCGCTAAATCCGAGGTTCTCTTGGTTAAAAATGAAATGGGCAAAATCCTGAAACTCACTTGCCAGCTTTTGGGTCGAACCGTCTTGGGAAAAGTTGTCGACTACAATCGGAAGAAAATTATCGTAGGTGCATTTTTGGAGCGAAATCAGGCATTTCTTCGAATCCTCGTAATTATTCCAATTGATCAAGATTACGGCGACGGAGGGAAAAGAAGAGGAAGTCATGGAGGACAAAAATCCAAAATCAGGAGCCTGTTAAACATTCTATTTGCGCTCAAATATACAGTCCAAACTGAAAGAACGGCTGCTTTTCTCTAACGATAAGTCGAAAAAAGCTCATTCATCAGAACCCGATTGTACTTCCAATTGAAAAAACAAGAGATGAAAAAAACGACCATTTCAGTGGAAAGTAGCGCAATAGCAAGGCCTATTTCCCCATAATAGTTAGCCGCGAATACCGAGACCATCAGCATGTATCCACACATCAGCCAAGAAGTGGTGAAAAGGAGCTGTTTTTGATCATTTATGAGAAATAAGATAATGTTGAATATGTTGGCGGAGGCCAATAAAGGGACAAATGCCAGTATTTTTAGTACCCTTACTGACTGCGGAAGGGATCTTCTGGAAAGGATCTCTATGATAATCTCCGCTCCCAAATAGGTCCCGATAGACAACACCGCGCAAACAGTAATTGATATCATCAATACTTTGGTGGAAAAAGCCAGAAATCCCGGAAGGTCTGTGGCGTACAGTTTGGCAGCATTTGGGAATATCGCCTGCACGATGAGTGCGGGCACTATCCTCATGACCATGATCACTCGCTCGGCAAGACTATACATACCCAAGGTCTCCGCCGTAGAGAAAAAACTCAGAACAATCAATCCTCCATTTACCGCGATGTGACTTCCGAGATTGGAAAAGAACAAGAGAACATTAGACCTTAGGCTTTTCCAGATGGCCGAAAACTCCGGTTTATAAAGCTTTATCTCCAGAAAAATGTGAATATATATAAGGAGGAAAAGATTGATCCCCAGACCCAAAAAGCCCAGCATGAAGTTGACCCATTTACTTTGCCCGGGAGAATGGATAAACAAAACAATGCCCAACAGGAAAAGCAGTTTGGAAAAGACGTTGGCGATGGAAACGAGCTTCATTTTTTCCATACCCTGAAAAAACCAAAGGGGGAGGGTAGCCTCTGAAAAAAGGAGAAGTAAGGAATAGACCAAAATTATACGATACTCGCTGAAGAGCCCCAAGCCAAAAACGCCAACCATAATGACCAATGATGCAAATCCAGCCAACAAAAACTTTGCGGAAAAAATATTGGAAACGATGTGCGATAGCGCCTCTTTGTTTTGCTGATTGATCGCCACTTCCCTAGGAGCGTTAAGATTATAACCAAAACCCACCAGGATATTCAGTATAACAATCACCGATAGCGAAAGATTGACTAGGCCAAACTGGTCCACTCCTATACTTTGGATCAGCAGGGGCATCGAAATGATGGAAATCAGCACATTGGAAGACTGGATGAAGGCGAGGAACAGGAAGTTTTGGATCGACTTGTTCCGGATAAAATTTCCGAGAGGGAGGAGCTGGTTTAGTTTTTCAAACATGTCAGCTTAGGCTCAGCTTTCCCGCACATGCTTTTCATAAAGCCTGCGAAAATACAATCCAAAAAATGCCAACAGCCCCCCTATCACCGCTCCCAGCACCATTCCTTTCACCAGCCGGATCTCGGAGCGCTCCAAGGGCAGTCTGGGAGAGTCGATGATTTGGATCAGCGGGGAGTTATTGCGGTGGTTGACCTTGGCGATTTCCAAGTTTTTGACGATCTCCTGATACACGGCACCGGTCGCCTGCACATCGATCTGGCGCTTTTTGCTCTCCACCGTTGCCGAACTCATCAGCGGGTTGGCGTTGGGGACGCGGTCAGTTGCGACAGCGTAGGCGTTCACGCTTTCGTCCAGGATACTTCTCACGGAGTCCGCCTGTGACTGTAAGATGGACAGGTTTTCTCCTGTCTTTTTTGTTTTGGTTTCGAAGTAGAAGGAGTTGACCTTCTCCACCAGTTTTTCATTAAATGCCTTGGCGAAAAGCTCGTCCTTCGATGAGATGCTCACCTGAATGATGCTTAGCTTGCGGTCAGGCTTGGCGACGTTAAGCTGGTTTTCACGAATCAGCTTTGCGACTTCTTTGACCACAGAGTCTTGGGTGACGCTGAATTCTTCCCTGGGAATGGAGAAATCAAGGGAAGCAAAATCTACCTTGGATGCCCATTTTTCGTCCAGCTCCTGAAAACTCACATATCGGTCAATCAGCATTTGATCATCCTGAAATGGACTAAGCAATGTCTCACCGAGCATTCGGTCTGACCGGTACAGCTCCATGATGTTGTCACCTTGAAAAAGCCCGCTCGTACTGCCAAGCGAGCCGAGATTCACGCCAACCAGTGAGGCCAAACCAGACATTTGGCTTATACCTCCAGCATCGCCTTCCTCTAATACGAAAGACGTTTCGGCATGAAACACGGGTTTTTTGATGATAGAAGCCAAGACGCCGAGGCCCAAGCCAAGTATGGCGGCGAGTAGGAGAACTTTCCATTGGGAAAGAAAAAAAGCAAACCACTCTCCTAGGTTTTGGATCACCTCTTTAAGTGTAAACTGACTATCCGAAAAATGCTTTGATCCTGCCATTACCAGTTGATTTGAGAAACGACCAAAGCCAAGGTTGCCAAGCCTGTAGTAATTCCTACGATCTCTCCGAGGCGGAGCGGAACCTTCGGCCCTTTGGTAGGGACGATGACTTCAGCTCCCGGCTCTACCGGCGGGAAATTCTTGATTCCGAACAAGCCTTTAGTCCTCTTCACGGCTCCATTGGCGTAGACGACATAGGTTTGTTTTTTGTTTGCGCGGCGTTCGAAACCACCCGCACTGTTGATATAATGCTTTAAGCTGCGTCCGCTTTCGTAGCGAAGGGTCGTCGGGTACACCACGTCTCCCCGCATCCTCACGGTCTGCAGCAACTTGGGAACGGATAGAATATCTCCTTCTTCCAAAATCAAGTCATCGTCCGAGCCTGGATTTTGGATGATTTTGGCCAAGTCAATGGCCACGGCTTCGGACTCCTTGAGCTTCACCGCAAATCCCGGCGTGCCCGCGGCAATCTGGTCCAGCGATTCCTTTTTGGCATTGGCCAACAAGGTATCGACCGGATTTACTTTCTCCTTGGGAAGATCTCTGAACAGTCGCTGTAGCAGTTCCTCCTGGGCTTCCGAATTGTTCGGGTCCTCGATCAGTCGCATTTTGAGCGCTTCCAGATTGCGCTGTCGTCGGATCTGTTCGGACTCTGTATTGAAAAACTCCGTTCTACGGATTAGGGTCGCCCCTTTTGCGTAGGCAAACTGATTGAGCCCTCCGGCTCTTTTCACCAAGTCAGAGATCCGCTCTACGCTATTCTGGATGGCAAAGATCCCCGGCGCGTTCACTTGCCCTTCCACTGCCACGAGCCTTTGCATCGTGAAGTTTGCTCTTTTTCTCACGATCACCTGGTCAAATGGCTGAAGCGAAGGTGAGTCAGTGCTGATCGAGAGATCTGCATTGACCCTGCTGGGGATGATGTCCGATAGCGTGCCCAAATCCGAATCTTCCAGTCTTCTGGCTATCTCGATATCCTGGGGATTCGCGGATTCTTGTAAGCCCCCAGCGAGAATGATCAGTTCCTCGATCTTCATGGATTCGGAAAAGGGATAGGTTCCAGGCTTCTTCACCTCACCCAAGATCTGCACGTAGCGCTCGTTTTGAATATCGTAGATACTGGAAATGCGGACGACGTCTTCGCGCTGCAACACGATATCTGGAGCTGTGCCTGCCAAAACATTTTTCAAGTTGACTTCGATCATCTCGGAGCTGAGATCCGCTTTGGTCCGCAGGATACTTGCCCGCTCGGTGTAGGCATCGCCTCTAAGACCCTCGGCATTTTTGATCAATCGAGATAGAGTTAGACCCTCGGAAAGTGCAAATATTCCTTCCCGATACACCGCTCCTTTGATCTGAACTCGGTTGCTATAGCGGTCGAGAATTCTGCTAACGGTGATTTCATCTCCGCCTTTGAGGATAAACATACCGAATTGGCTTTGGTAGACATCAGACACGGAGCGCTGGTTTCCGGTGATTCGGGAAATGGCCACACGGTCCTTGAAAGCGACATCGGTAAAGCCACCTGCGTAGTCGAGAAGATCTTCAAAGGTGTCCTCTTCGCCTATCTCAAAGGTCATGGGTCGTTTTACCTCCCCGTTGACTTTTACCCTAGACAGAAAAGGAGAAACCAAGATCACATCCTGATCCTGGAGCTGCACGTCCAAGTTAGCCGTGCCCTTAATCAGCAGGTCGTAGATGTCGATCTCGGCAACCGTCTGGCCGTTCCGCACGAGCTTGATGGCCCGCATGGTTCCGTTTTCGTTTGGCCCTCCCGCAGCGTAGAGCGCATTGAATGCCGTGGAGAATGCACTCAAAGTAAAAGTCCCCGGCAGTCTGACCTCTCCAAGGATATGCACTTTGATCGTGCGCACATTGCCCAGCGTCACCTGGAGAAAGGTATTGGGATTACTGCCCGATAGTCCCGGGTAGAATCTGCCCACCCGATTTTTGATGATTTCGGTGGCCGCTTCTATGCTTTTGCCGGATACCGGTACCGGCCCGATATTGTCCAAGAGAATAAATCCGTCCGGATTGACCGTTGCTTCGTAATATTGCTCCGATTGCCCATAGATATCCACAAAGACCACGTCGCCTGGCCCTAGGATGTACCCTTTTGGTGTGGCTTGGTTCAGACTTGGCTCAAAGCTCAGACGTCGATTTTTTTGGTAAAAAAGAGCGGTGCCAAAAATATCGCTGCTTGGCGTATCTGACAGAAGCTCGGCTTGGGGTTGGTAGAGACCCCGGGTGATTTCGTTCATATCGAGCTGCTGCCGAGGTTCCCTTCTGGAGGCGTTCGTATTACGCTTGGCGGAGCCACTTGTATCCAAACCCTGAATCCGGCTTCGCAATTTCTCAACCTCTGCTGAAGGCATGCCGCGAAGTTGCGCCATTTGGAGAAATTCATCCACGCCCAGTCCCGCTTCATTTGCGCGATTGACCAACTCCGAAACCTGTTGATCCGAGAGTTCGTCCACTCTGATGGTCGTCAGATCGGTGTTTTGCTGGGCAATTGTCTGTGGTGCTGAAACTATCAGTAAGATGACTAAGGCAAAAAAATACCAGATTCTCGTAAATAAAATCATGTGTAGAAAGACTGTTCCGGGTGAATATCGGGCAAATTGGGATCTAAAAATCCGTGAATTTCTTAATTCTACCAAATATAGCTCCAAAATGTAGGCATCGGGGCCAATAGCGCCGATCTACTCAGTGCAATTCCTGCAAATCTCAATCTGGCTTCGGTCGCCCAATAGTTGTCTCCGGAAAGCCGCATAGGCCTCTGAATTCCAGATCGACCCCAATGAACCCGTCCTAAGCTCTCCCATCACATGCTCCGCGTCCTTGTCAAAACAACAGGGTACAACTTTGCCATCCCAGGTCACGACGGCACCCTGCCACATTTTCCAGCATCTGTTTTCGGGCTTGTTTTTCAGCTTCCATTTCCCCTCCCCGGCTGGAATGTAGCGGGAAAAGCCCAAGTCAGAGGGAATCAAGTCCGAACCGCTTTCATAGTCATAGATTTGGGCAGTCTTGAGCTGAAGCTCGTCCACGCCTACTTCCTTGGCCCACGTCCGCAGCGCTGGAATCTGTCGTTCATTTTGCCCCGTGACCAAAAACTGGAGTATAATCCTGGGGAAACGAAGACCGGCCTTTTCCCGCTCTGAAAGCAAAAGTCTCAGACCGTCCTGCACTTTTTCCAGCGTTCCTCCGATCCGATAGCTTTCATACACTTCTTGCGTGATCCCGTCCATCGAGACGATCAGCTGTTTCAGACCACTCCCCAAAATACCCGCAACCTGCTTTTCACCAAGGAAATGCGCATTGGTGGAAGTGGAAGTGAAAATTCCCCTTTCGTCAGCATACCTAACCATCTCCAAAAAGCGGGGATTGAGGAAAGGCTCTCCCTGAAAGTACAAGTGAAGCCAGGCGAGATGGCTTTTCGCCTGCTCTATCACTCGCTCGAAGAGCTTTTCATGAAGCATGCCTGTAGGACGCGTAAAAGACCGAAGCCCTGAAGGACACTCCGGACAACGAAGGTTGCAGCTGGTGGTGGGTTCGATGCTAAGTGTCGTGGGTTTTCCCCACATCACCGGTTTCTGCATCAACTGGCTTATGTAAAAAGAGCTTCGCAAAAGAAGGAAGTTGACGACTTTTTGGAAAGTCAGGTACCGAAAAAACGCCAGCCCGGTGATCCATTTGTTTTTCACCCGGGAAAATACGGCAATCCAACGAGAAGATACAACCGGGTAGATCCCAATCCACCTACGCCGTCGTTTCGAGGGATTAGATTTGATTCCTTACTTTTGGAATTGAAACCCTTTACCCATGAGGCTAATCCGTTGTATATATCCGATCGCAGTGCTGCTTTTTGCATTTGCCTGCGGCGAAAAAAACCAAAGCTGCGAACTCGACCCAGAGATCTTGGTCCAAGAACTTGAGCTGAATATTACGAGGCTGGAAGATGAATTTTTCAAAGCTAATACCACAAAGGACTTTGTCTTTCTCCTGGAAAAGTATCCTGAATTTGCAGAAGTCTATCTCGAGCAAAAAAACTATCCCTCGCCAGACTCGCTTGCATCGAGCCTTTTGGCGATCCACCAGGACTCAGCTATGCGTGTTTTATATGACTCGGTGAAGGCGGAATTCCCCGATATTTCAGATATCCAACGTGACCTGACCAACGCATTCAAATACATCAAGCATTATTTCCCGGACTTCAAGACACCCAAGGTGTACACCTTCGTGTCGGGTCTAAACTCTGACTTGGTCGTGACTCAAGACATGATCGTGATCGGTCTCGATTACTTTTTGCCGGCTGACCACAGTTTTCAACCGGACATCGCGAGGTATATGGCTGAGCGCTACGAAAAGCCTTTCCTAGTGCCCATGATCGTTTTGGCGATTTCCTCGCAGTACAATGCCATCAATCCCCAGGATAACACCTTGCTTTCGGAAATGATCTATTATGGCAAAGCCTATCATTTTGTGAAAGCCATCATGCCTTGCACGCCCGAGCAATACATTATCGGCTATACTCCTGAAGAGCTAGCCGAAACCTACGACAACGAGGAATTTATCTGGTCGCACTTCGTGGAAAACGAGCTGCTCTATGAGACTAATCCCTTCGAAATCCGCAAGTACATCGGGGAAGCCCCCTTCACCGATGCCATCTCCACGAAAGCTCCTGGCCGACTGGGAAGATGGCTGGGATGGAATATAGTGGACGACTATCAGGCAAATCGGGATGTGCCGCTACCAGAGCTGATGCGGGAGTCTAATGCCGAGACCATATTTAGGCAATCCGGATATCGGCCTCGCCGCCCAGAGTAGGTTTTGGCTTGGGATTGACTATCTCCAGCATTCGGCTGATTGCGATTTCCTTGGAAAAAAAAGTTTCTGCCAGCTTTCGGGAGTTTTCTCCCATTTTGTCCAATTCGGCCCTATCCTCCGCCAAAGTCTCCAGTTTGGAAAAAGCAACTTCTATCTTTCCCGGCAAACAGGGAATGCCAAGGTCGTGTGTTTTTACCAAGTCATAAACCCAGCCCTTGTGGTTGACGAGAATGGCCTTGCCTGCTGCAAGCGCGTCAAAAAACTTGTTTGGGCTATTCGTTTTCAAAACCGGCAAATGTGCGAAGGAAATCCAGGCCATGTCACTTAGATTTAGGATCTCATTCACTTCATATTTCGACCCAAAAGGGATAAAGTGGACGTTATACAGACTCTTCAAAGAGCTGAGGTTTATTAATTTCTGGGCGTGGCTGCCCGCTCCCATGATCAGAAAATCCCAGTCTTTTCCACGCTTTTGGGCCAATTCAGCCAAATCCAACAATTCCTCGACCGCATTCACCAATCCCAGCGCACCTGTGTATGCGATCGTCAGTCTCCCACTGAGGCCGAGTTCCTTGGCAAGTTTTTCATTTCGCTCTTTAGGGAAAAAAGTTGTCAAGTCGGAAAAATTGGGCAGCAGTGCGACCACTTTTCCAGAGCTTGACCTTCGAATGTGTGAAGCTATTCCAGGAGAAAGGGCTACCAAGCTCAACGATTGGTCATAAATCCTCTTCTCGAGGGAATAAAGCAATCTTTTCAAAATCGAATTTCGGATGGCACCAACTTGGATCGGAGCTTCCGGCCATAGATCCCTCACCTCAAAGATATAGGGCAGGGCCATCTCCTTTTTTGCCCAAAGACCAACTAGCCCGGTGGTCAAGGGGGTCGAAGTGATGTAGAGCAAATCCGGTCGGGAAAGCTTTCTGAGCAGCTTTTTGGCCTTCTTCACAAAGCTCCAAAAAGCCAGAATTCGCTTCAGAAACCCAAAGTTTTGATCATAGGGCACGGGAAGGTAGTGGACTCGTATCCCGTCAATCCAGCACTGGTCGTATCCAGGGCGATTATGGGCGGTGATCATATCCACGCGGATTCCGGCCTCCACCAGGCCTTTGGCCAAGTGATAGGAACGCACGGCGCCTCCCTGGTCGGGAGTGCGAAAATACTGGTGGACATACACGACTCTCATAGATCATGCAATTTCGCCCATTCTGCCAACAGAAACAGATTATAGAGCGTCAAAAATTGGTTTTTGGCTGACTGCTCGGGCTTTTGCAAAACCTGCCGGATGGTGGGTGACAGGTGTTCTCCATGGCTTTTTTCAAAAGTCTTCAAGGAATCGAATACCCGGAGCGAGAATTCGTTTTTTGTGTTTAGCCACTCTTCAAGTGGTAAACCAAAGCCAAATTTTCTCCGATCCGCCACCCAGGCGAGTCCTCTTTCCCTTAGGATATTCCTGATCCAGGGTTTTCCTGTAAGCAAAGTCGGATCATCTACTTTTCTCCAAAGGCCCAAAATCGAAGCATCTAAGTAGGGGGATCGTCCTTCGATGCCATGCGCCATGAGCGCATTGTCGTGGATTTTCAAGATATCCTGGACCAAATAGACCTGTCGGTCAAAATCCAGCATCCGTTTGAATTCCGGAAGATTTCCATTGAAAATTCGGGCGTAATCGGCCGCCATATCTGCAGGAGGATTTTGCAAAGCGGTGAAATTCAAAAAAGTCTGGTTGGGATCCGGGTCTATCGCGGCCATGTACTTCCCCCAGCCTCTGCCCAAGGGCAATTTTTTTAGAATGCCTGCCCATCGGTTCCAAAAAGCGTTCTGCGCCAAATATCTGGAAAACGCGGCATGGCGCTGGTATCCACCCCAAAGTTCGTCAGCGCCAGCTCCGGAAATCAGGACTTTGGTCTCAGGCTTGGCATTTTTACCTATCATCCAGGTCAGAAACCCGGCCGAATCCCCAATCGGTAGATCGACACTCCGAAGGTATTCCTCCCAATATTCAAAAAAAAATCTCTGGTCAACCGCGACGAGACGATGATCCATGGGCACTTCCTTGGCGACCCGAAGGGAGGCATCTCCATCTGCGTATTTTGCGCGATATTTCTTTTCAAACTGCACGGTGTAGGCGGGTAGCTTGGTTCCTGTATTTTGATACCAAAGACTATATAGCAATGTGCTATCTGTTCCACCGCTCAGCAAAATACCCACCGGCACATCCGCTTGAAACTGGCGCAGCACTGATTCTTCCAGAACCTTTGCAAAAAGCGCTTGACTAGGGAGGCTGTTTGGCTCCTTCGGTAGCGAAATCGTATCCCATCTAAACGTGTCGTGTCTGTGGATCAGGCTGTGTCTTCCCGGCTTCCAAGCTCTAATGCCGCGGAAAAAAGTTTTGCCGGGAAGGGGAGTCCGAAAATAGAAGTAGTGCTCTATCTGCTCCCAGTCTGGTCTAAATTCCTGCAGGCTCACAATCCCCCGAACTTCTGAAGAAATAACCAGAGTCTCTTGGCTTTGAAAGTAGTAGAGTGGCTTTTCCCCGTTCCTGTCCGCCGCCACCAAGACTGAACGGCTCACTAGGTTGACATACATTAGGGTAAACATTCCCTCAAGATTCTTCAGGCCATTTTGGCCGAAATGTCTGAGATAGTGGAGCAAAACCTCGGTGTCGGATTGTGTTGCAAACTCCACCCCCATCTTGGTGAGCAGGCTTCGCAACTTTTGAAAATTGTAGATCTCGCCGTTGAAGACCAGCAGGCTTTTCCCATCAGGAGCCCAAAAGGGCTGATCCGCGTCAGGACCAGGATGGAGGATTTTCAGCCGATTGACGCCGATCCACAGTCCCGCCCAAGGAGAATATATTGCGGATTGATCCGGACCCCGGTGATTGGCAGCATCAACGAGCTTTTGGATCGCGTGCCGATTTGCACCCTTTCCCCATATCAGATGAATGCCACACATCAGAAATCCTGCTGGTCAAGTACGGTTTTGCCCTGGTTTTTCTCGAAAAATCTGCAAAAATGTGTGATCGCGCATTCTTCACATTTAGGCCGCCGGGCAAGACAGATGTAGCGACCATGCAAGATCAACCAATGGTGTGCAAGGTGGATATATTGCCTTGGAATATGCTTCACGAGTTGCTTTTCGACTTCAAGGGGAGTTTTTGCAGTCATTGGCACGAGGCCTAGTCTTCGCGACACCCGAAACACATGCGTATCCACCGCCATATTGGGCTGATTCCAAACGACCGAGGTGATGACGTTGGCAGTCTTGCGCCCCACGCCAGGCAGCTTGATCAGTTCTGGCACCGTCGAGGGAATCTCGCTTCCGAAATCCTCCGCCAGCATTTTCCCCAATCCCAGCAAGTGCTTGGTCTTGTTGCTCGGGTAGGATACGGATTTGATATAGGGATAGAGCTCGTCAAAATGGGAAGCCGCCAGATGCTCGGGAGTCGGAAAATCCCGGAACAACGCGGGAGTGACCATATTGATCCGCTTGTCGGTACACTGGGCGGATAGGACTACGGCGACCAATAACTGGAAGGGGTTTTCGTAGTGCAGCTCCGTCTCGGCGGCGGGCATGTTTTCGGAAAAATGGGAAATAAAAGCCTCGAAGCGCTGTTTTTTCAGCATAAGCGAAGTTGGGATTTGCCTCCGAATATAACTAAGGACTTGGATATTGGGAGAATTTGCAGCTCAAATTTCTTTAGCCGATTATATTTACGCAATTCTCCGGGAAAGATCTGAGCATGATGGCGTCGGCAAAAATTTCCAAAAACTAAACTAGTTATGCTGTTTGAACTGATCGGTTGGGTTGGCGCCATCCTTTTTATCCTTTCTTACTATCTGCTATCCAAAGGAATTTGGAAGCAAAATCAGGCAAAATACCACGTTTTGAACCTGCTCGGAGCAATCTGCTTAGTAGTGAATGCCATCCACTTCCGGGACACAGCGAATATTTTGGTCAACGTCGTTTGGGCGGGAATAGCCCTCATGGCGATCTACAACTGCTGGACGGCAGTTTTTCGCAGTAAATCGTAGACCTGATTTTTGAAATACCCGACTTTGAGGTTATAGTCAGCCTCGTCATCAAACATCGAGAGGTAATAATAGGCACCCTCCACGACTACAAAAATCTGCTCTGCAAGAACGGCGGTATCCCTTCCCTCCATGTCCGGGTTGCTGTCCAGGATTTCCTTTAGCGATTCCCTCAGTTTCTTGTGGAGTATTCGGTATTCTTTTTTGATTTTTTCATTCCTGAAAATCAGCGCAAAACAACTGTAAAACACGCCGTCGTCAAAAAGCAGATTCCAATTTCTGGAAAACAGGGTCTCGACGATCAAGGTGGAGTCCGCATTTTTGCTCACCTCGAGTTCCTTGATGATGGGCTGATAGATCAGCAGGTATTTTTCCAGGATAAAATCAATCAAATTCGAAATCAGAATGTCTTTGGTGGGAAAATAGTGCATGATCAGGCTTGGCGGCATATCCAGATATTTACCGATTTTGGCAATCGAAGTGTTCTCCAGGCCATGGATGACAGAGAGCCTGTAAAATCCCTCGATGATCTCCTGTTTTCTAGCGGTCGAGATTTTCTCCTTCATATCTTTTGATTTCTTAATACAAGAATAACCTTGATTTTTTGTTTTTCTGAGAACTTGGATTTTATATTTCGAAATATAATATTGAACAATTGTTCAATTTATAGACCGAAATCAGATTTCCCAATGTTTTTTGGCAGCATCTGAAAAAAATAATTTCCACAAAAACAAAATCCACCCAAGAAAATTGGGAGGCATAATTTCAAACAATCAGATACCAAAACTAGCTATGAAAAGACGAGACTTTTTCGGAATGGCGGGAATTGCCGCAGGATCACTTTTAACGTCGGGCGAAGTACTTGCCGGGAAGCATCCAAAAGGACGATCGCTAAAAGTCGCCCATATCACAGACGTCCATATCCGCCCGGAGGAAAATATACCGGAGCGGGCGATTGCCTGGCTCAAAAAGGTAAAATCCCATCAGCCGGATTTCTTTCTCAATGGTGGAGACAGTATACATGACGCATCCTACGATGGAGTGAGCAAACAACGGACGCTGGAACAATGGGACGCGTGGGATCTCTTCAGAAATGAGATCTCGGACTTTGAGGTTTACAGCTGCATTGGAAATCACGACCCTTGGTGGGATGTTACAGACAAAACCGATGCAATGTATGGTAAGCCCTATGTCGTCAAACGACTGGGGATTTCCGCCGCCTACTATAGTTTTGACAAAGGCAACTGGCACTTCATCATCTTGGATGGCAATCATGAGGGAATCAGCATCGGCGAGGAACAAATGGCTTGGCTTAAAAAAGACCTCGATTCCCTTGCTCCCAATACGCCGACTCTGGTGATGTCGCACTTTCCCATCACTTCCGTCACAGAGGCGCTCGTGGGAGGACAGCACAAAGATCACCGAGAATTAAAAACCCTATTTTACAAGCACCGGGACAAGGTAAAGGTCTGCCTCAGCGGACACCAACATATGTTGGACCGTGCTTGGTACAACGGCGTGCACTACTACTGCAATGGCTCCCTGAGCGGGTTCTGGTGGGGCGAGGGCGACGAGTTTTCAGCAGGCAAGCAATATTATCTCGAAACTCCCCCCGGCTATGCGATACTCGAGCTTTTCGAAAATGGCGAAGTTGAAAACACCTACTACCCTTTGGCCTGATCCAAGATTGCAAAGAGGTTTTTGAAAAAAATCGTAAAACTTCAGCCATAGACCGACGGGAAGACGACTTCGAAAATACCTGTATTCCAAGCTTTTCGAAATTTCAAGCTGTCATTGGTCATTTTTAGGAAAAAGATCCGCGGATTACCCCTCCGTTACTTTCAGATAATTTGGAAGCCCCAACTTTATGAGAATATTATCTGGCAGTTAAATCAGTATTTATTCATCAAAAGTCTTTTTTTATTCATTTACAGTATTTAGTATTGAATGAATGTTCAATCTAAATATATTTCTATCCTTCCGAATTGTGAGCATTCAGGGAAGGGAGAGGTATCAACTTTAAATGCTATGAAACAAAATCTACAAGAGCGGCCAGCGCTGGCATCTGAGCTCAAAAGGCTGGGACTACTTCTGATGTTGTCTTTGGCCATGGTATTTCACTCGCTAGCGCAGACGGTAGTCAAAGGAGCGGTGACCGATCCAGCAGGAGCGGCAATGCCAGGAGTATCGGTTTTGGAGAAGAATAGCCAAAACGGTGTAATCACAGATCTCAACGGGGAATTCACGATCCAGACCTCGACGGCTGATGCAGCTTTGGTGTTCTCATTTATCGGATACCAAACAGTCGAAGTGCTGTTGGATGGCAGGACGACGGTCAACGTCCAACTGGAAGAGGAGGACACGCTCCTTGAGCAAGTCGTCGTCGTCGGCTACGGAACGCAGAAAAAAATCAATGTGACCGGAGCCGTAGACCAAATCTCCGGGGATCAACTGATAGATCGGCCGATCGCCAACTTGGTACAGGGTCTCCAAGGTGCCAGTCCAGGATTGAACATCACCTATCTCGGGGGCAAGCCGGGCACAGTGCCAAACATCAACATACGGGGATTCACTTCCATAAATGGGGGTGGGCCACTGATCGTCATAGACGGTGTGGCGGGAAACAACAGCGACCTACTACGTCTCAACCCTTCCGATATCGAGTCGTATTCCGTGCTGAGGGATGCCGCCTCTGCCGCAATCTACGGCGCGAGAGCGGCATTTGGCGTTATCTTGATCACCACAAAAAAAGGTCAGGAGGGCAAGCAGCAGATCAGCTACAACAACTACTTCGCTTGGGGCAAACCCACCGTACTCCCAGAGCCGGTGACAGACCCTTATATTTTCTCCAGGGTATTGGAAACCTCCACCAACAATACCCCTTGGGACTATGTCAACTACTCTGATGCACATTACCAATGGGCAAAGGAAAGATCTGAAGATTCATCGATACCTGACACAAGACTGGATCCTGTAAATCCCGACCGCTGGGCATACATGGGAAACAACGATTGGTACGGATACTTTTTCAACAATTCATCATTCTCGATGAACCATAGCCTGTCCATCAGTGGTAGCAGCGGGGGCAAAGCTCCAGTTGGATATTACATCTCCGGTGACTATACCAATGAAAACGGGATGAACAAACTGGCCGAAGACTACTGGGATCGGTATTCCATGCGAGCCAGAGTAACGGTGAATCCGCTCAAATGGCTCAATGTGGACAACAACCTCAACATCTATCAAACGGAGAGAGCCGATCCTACCACCAGTCTCACAGACATCTACTACCTGAAGCCAACGGATGTAGCGGTCAATCCCGACGGGACTTGGGCCAACACCGACGCGGGAAGGCTGGCAGGAAGACTGACCGACGGTGGCCAAAACCAGGAAACTATGTTTGGCTTTCACAACATCCTGCGAAATACCGCGACCTTCCTGAACGGCGATCTGACTTTCAATGCCAATGCCAGCTTCAAGAGGGAGCAGTGGAAGTATCATTGGGACAGGACAAAATTCCAGATCGGGTACGGTCCTGAGGACATTCGATCCGAAGGCGGAGACGGCTCCGTGGTTGAGCGAAACGGAGATCTCTCGGATATCATCTTGGATATTTATGGACGATACTCCAAAACAATCGGTGACCATAGTTTTGGAATTCTCGGTGGATACAATCAGCAAAGCTATGTGTATAGCTCCATCCAGGCAGAAAAGCGTATCCTGATTTCCTCCTCCTTGCCATATATTGGACTAACGACAGGCGATGCCTTTATCACGCCCAGCTACAGCACCTTTGCAACCCAAAGCGTGTTCGGCCGGGCAAATTACACCTTCAAAAACCGTTACATTTTTGAATTGAACGGGAGATATGATGGCTCATCACGCTTTCCCAAATCATCCCGTTGGGGATTTTTCCCTTCCGTGTCGGGCTCTTGGCTGATGATGGATGAAGAGTTTTTCTCGGGACTCACCAACACCATTTCGACATTTAAACTGCGTGCGTCTTATGGTGCTCTGGGCAACCAAAACGTGAGTGACTTTGGATACATCCAGTCCCTGCCTACTGGTCTGTCCAGCTACCTGATCAACGGCAATCGTCAGACAGTCATCACTTCGTCTCCTCCTCTGGCGGTTGACCCTGACTTTTACACCTGGGAAGAAGTCGTGACCAGCAACTTCGGACTGGACTTTGGCCTGGCCAACGACAAGATCATCGGTTCATTCGACTATTTTATCAGGGACACCAAGGGCATGCTGACCGACCCCGTCGAGCTGCCGGGTGTGCTGGGCACCAGTCCTCCCAAGCAAAATGCTGCCGACTTGCGGACCAAAGGCTTTGAGGTTTCCCTGGAATACCGGGACAATTTTGGAAGTACTTCCAAACCTATCAATTTCGGCACAAGGCTGATACTATCTGACTCCAGATCACAGATCACCAGATTTCAAAACGACCAAAATCTGTTCTCCAACTACCGAGTGGGCCAATACACCGGCGAGATGTGGGGCTTGGTCAGCGACGGCCTTTTCCAAAACGAAGATGAAATCGCCGAGCTGGACCAGTCTGCCATTGTTCCCTGGGGCGCGCTGGACATAGTCCCTGGCTGGCCAAAATATGTGGACTTGAACGGAGACGGAAAAATCGAAAAGGGTCTTTCCTCTGATGATCCCAAAGACCTTCAGCTGATCGGCAACAGTACCGCTCGCTACCGATACGGGGCCAATTTCGATGTCTCTTGGAATGGATTCGACCTATCCCTGTTTCTTCAAGGCGTTGGTAAAAGAGACTACTATCCGAGACACTATCTTTTCTGGGGACCCTACCAGCAGCCCTATGCCAACGTGTATCCTTGGAATCTGGACTTCTATAGAGCGGAAGCCGACGATCCTGCGTTGATGGCGCAGCACTCGCAATCCTACATCGACGCGGGACTCGCAGACGCAAATTTGGATTCCAACTTTCCCGTCCTACAGTCTTGGCTTGCCGATGCCAACTACGGAGCGGGTCTAGATATCCCACAAACCCGCTATTTGTTGAATGCCGCTTACCTGCGGATCAAAAACGTAACCTTTGGATATACTTTCCCAGAGGCAATGACCAGCCGGATCAATGTGCAAAGAATACGGATTTTTGTCTCTGGGGAGAATCTGTTTGAGTTTTCTTCCATCAAGAAGTTTGTCGATCCGGAAGCCATCAACGACGGCTACGGCTGGGCCTATCCATTTCAGCGCAAGTACTCTTTTGGGGTAAACATCGATCTATAATCAAAGAGAACAGCATCATGAAAAAATATATCGCAATCATCGGAATTTGTTTCGCAATGTCCTCTTGTCAGGACGATTTCATGGACAGATACCCTCAGACCTCCATTTCCCCGGAAGCGTTTTTCAAATCCGAAGAGGACTTGGAACTGTATGTCAACGGACTGCTTTCCATGCCGGGCATGGGCAACTACCTCGCCGACCAAAGTAGCGACAACATGGCAACCACCGGCGCCATAGAGATCAAAAACATCATGACCGGCTCGCCTTCCTCTCAAACGATCACTTCTGGCTGGGACTGGGCTAGGCTGAGGAACATCAACTATTTCCTGGACAATTACCAAAAAGCCACTGCCCCCGATGAAGCCGTAGCACACTATGTGGGCTTGGCAAGATACTATCGGGCACAATTCTACTTCGGCATGATCAAGAGGTATTCCAATGTACCTTGGTATGACAAGACCCTGAATCCTGGAGACGAGGACCTCTACAAAACGCAGGATTCTAGGGAGCAAGTGATGGCCAATGTACTGGAAGACCTAGAGTATGCTGCGGAACATGTCCGCGAGACTAGCCCCGAAGGTACTCCCAATGTATGGGCTGTAAAGGCCTTCTACGCCAGATTGGCGCTCTATGAAGGTACTTATAGAAAATACCATACAGAACTTGGTCTTGGGGGAACCTCAGGTCAGTTTTTGCAGATAGCCGTAGACCAGGCTACCGATGTGCTAAACTCGGGGAAGTTTTCACTTTACTCTACCGGAAAACCAAACCAAGACTACGCTACACTTTTCAACAGTACCAACCTCGTCGGCAATCCAGAAGTTATTTTGGTGAATGCCTACGACGTGAACAAGGATAGAAGCAGCGATAACAATACCGGCATTTTTGGGGACTATGAGCAGTCACCTTCCCGGGATATGGTCATGTCCTACCTCATGAGCGACGGAACGCCGTATACAGAACAAGCAAATTTCAAGGCTAAAGGTTTTGTGGAAGAGTTTCAGAATCGGGATCCACGATTGATGCAGACCATGGCCTATCCTGGTTGGATCAGAGAGCCGAATACGACTCCATACATCCAGACTTTGAATAAAAACTTCACTGGCTATCATCAATTGAAGGGGTTCAAGAATACCACCAACAACGTAGATCGTGCAAGTGTGGATTTTCCAGTCTATCGCTATGCCGAGATCTTGCTGACTCTAGCAGAGGCCAAAGCCGAACTGGAGCAGTTGTCGCAAGCAGATCTGGACAATACCATCAATCTCCTCAGGTCACGTGTCGGTATGCCCGCCTTGGTCATGTCCGCTGCCAATGCCAATCCCGACCAATTTCAAGCCGCAAAATATCCCAATCTAAGCGGATCAAACCTGGGTGTACTGCTTGAGATACGGAGAGAAAGAAGAGTCGAGCTTGCGATGGAAGGCTTTCGCTATGACGACCTGATGCGCTGGCATGCAGGCAAACTGCTGGAGCAGATTCCCCAAGGAATGTACTTCCCCGGACTCGGAAAATATGACATGACCGGAGACGGAGTGGAGGATATCATTCTGGTGGACAAAGACACTACGATTCCTGTGGGCGATGCCAAGGAAAAGAACAGCCTGGGCGTGGCGCTGATCTATTATAAGGCCGGCCTTATCTCTGAAAATGTGGACGTCTTCCTTGAAAATGGCGAAGGCGGCGGCAATATGGTAACCGAGACAAAGGCAAGAAACTTCGAAGAACCCAAATATTACTATCGACCCGTACCCATGCAGCAGATGGTGTTGAATCCAAATTTGGTCCAGATCTACGGGTGGGAATAAACAAGTGACCTAAATTCGAGCCAGCGATCTCGGGACTACATCAGATCGCTGGCTTTCATTTACTAGATTGACCAATAAAACATACCGAGACCCAATCGCCATTCTATCGGCGTTTGTCTTTTTTATTCAAGATGAAAAAAATAGTACTCGCCTTTGCATTAGGGTTCCTCATGATCCCTGCAATCGCTCAACAAATAACCAAAAAAGCGCTCTTCATCATCGTAGACGGCATTCCTGCCGATGTGGTGGATACTGTCCCTACTCCCAACATTGATCAGATCAGCAAAATCGGAGGATTTACCAAGGCCCTGATGGGTGGGGACGTCGGCACCTACAGCCAGACCCCCACGATCTCCGCAGTGGGCTACAACTCTCTGCTGACGGGTGTTTGGGCTAACAAACACAACGTCTGGGGAAACGGTATCGAAGATCCAAACTATCACTATTGGACGATCTTCCGCGCTTTCAAGGAAGCTAAACCATCACGGCAGACTGCTATATTTTCCACTTGGCTGGACAACCGAACCAAACTTGTGGGCGACAACCTACCCCAGACCGGCAATTTTGCCTTTGACTACTATTTTGATGGATTTGAGCTGGACACCTTGAGTTTTCCCCATCAAAAAGACCGATCCCACATTCATCAAATCGACGAAACGGTATCCAAAGAGGCTGCCCGCTATATTCGCGAGAAAGCCCCAGACCTATCGTGGATGTATCTCGAATACTCTGACGACATGGGCCACACCTTTGGCAATAGTCCCCAGATGGTGGACGGGGTGCAAAAGGCTGACACCCAAATCGGGCGAGTTTGGGAGGCCATCCAATATCGGGAAAAGAATTTTGACGAAGACTGGCTGATCGTCATCACGACGGATCATGGCCGCACCGCCGATGGATTCGGGCACGGCGGTCACAGCGAACGGGAACGCACAATATGGATCGCCACCAACGCACAACATCTGAATTCCCACTTCGGCGCGTCCGCGGAGATGGTGGATATCTTTCCGAGCATCGCCCGCCATTTAGGACTGGAGCTGCCCAAAAGGATAGCCATGGAATTGGACGGTAGCCCGTTTGTCGGGTCTATCGAAGCCACAGATCTGAAGGCCGAATTGGTTGACGGGAACTTCAAGTTGGCGTGGAAGCCATATTCATCAGGAAAAACCGCTAGAGTCTGGGTCAGCACGACCAACCACTTCCAAACAGGTGGCTTGGACAACTATTGGCTGATGGGTGAAGTACAACTAGACCAAGGGAACGCAACGATTCCCAGTAAGGGGATAACATCAGACTTTTACAAAATCGTCTTGGAGACACCCAGCGGATATTTGAACTATTGGATTGTCGCCAAATAGTCAGAAAACAAAGGATCGAGAGACCAGCAATGCCGCCATGAAGATGCAAAGGGAAAGGAGAATCATTGACAAAAGCGCGGCGACAGAATAACGGCTTTGAGGGAAGCTCTCTTTTAGTTTGGCCATGCTGACGCGGTGCTGGCGAAGAGAAAGAACTAAGACGAGCATCGCGATGCAATACAGCGTCAAGGCGAGCTCCTGCCCGGTAAAGGATTCAAAAAGAGGCTTTTGACCCGACTCCATACGTCGATAGAAAAATTCATAGATCGCGATGCCGATTCCCAGAAAAGTCATCGCGGTACGTACCCAAGCAAGCTGAAGTCGCTCAAAGGCAGTCCGCGTTCTCTCCAGTTGGATCAGTTTCCTTGCTTTTTTCTTTTGGGATTTTTCCAAATCCTCATCATTCAGAAGCTCTTCCATTACGACCATTTTTCTCTGGTGATTTTACTCAAAATTCCCAAAATAAGCCAAGGTTTGAGAGGGGTCTTCCAGATTGATTTCTTGGGGAAAAGTCCCCCAAGAAATTCGCCATGAGCCATACGCCCGATATTTTTGACAAAATTGCTAGCTTTAAAAACTGGCTGGCTCAGCTATTGACAAGCTAGATGATCCTAAGTTTTGCACGATGTTTTTTCAATGTTCTCCAAAAAATAAAATGGGGCGGCCTTATCTCCTGCTTTTACTCCTTTTTCCCATCAGTCTTTCATTCGCCCAAACCCGGCCAAGAGAGCTAGGCCTACCGTTTGGCGTGCTGCCCACGGGTCCCCTCAACGCTATCACCGATGTGGCAGGACTGAAAGTCGGTCATCTTACCAAAGTCGAAGGAGACAACATCCGCACCGGTGTTACGGCCATCCTTCCTCATGAAGGCAACCTTTTCCAAGAGAAAGTACCCGGCGCTATCTTCGTTGGCAACGGTTTTGGCAAGTTGGCTGGGGTGACCCAAGTGCAGGAATTGGGAACAATCGAATCCCCAATCATCCTCACCAACACGCTTAGCGTCGCAGCCGGAATCGAGGGTGCAGTCCGTTATTCTTTGGCACAGCCAGGAAATGAAAACGTCCAATCAGCCAATGCCCTGGTCGGCGAGACCAACGACGGCTATCTGAATGACATCCGGGGGATGCACATTTCTTCGGATGAAGTCATACAAGCCATCTCCTCGGCCAAATCCGGTCCTGTTTTGGAAGGAAATGTGGGCGCGGGCACGGGCACGGTTTGTTTTGGCTGGAAAGGAGGTATCGGAACCGCATCCCGCAAACTGCCCGAACCGCTTGGCGGCTACACCGTGGGCGTGTTGGTACAGACCAATTTTGGAGGCAATCTCCAGATTTCAGGTGTTCCCGTCGGAGAGAAACTAGGCCGATATCCATTTAAAGACGCTCTGGAAAAATCCGATGGCAGCTGCATGATCGTCGTCGCCACGGACGCGCCCGTGCTGGAGCGAAACCTAGAGCGTATGGCACAGCGGGCGATGATGGGCTTAGCCAAGACGGGAGGCATCGCCTCCAATGGATCGGGGGACTATGTAATTGCTTTTTCCACAAACGAAAAGCTTCGAATCCCTTACTCCAATCCATCCCAAAAACTCCTTAACGCTGAATTTTTGGCCAACGACGACATGACGGCACTTTTCCTCGCGGTGATCGAGGCAACCGAAGAGGCCATCGTCAATTCGCTCTTTGCAGCGGAAACCATGACCGGCAAAGACGGCCACCGCATCGAAGCACTTCCCAAGCAGCAGGTGTTCGAGTGGATCAAAGGCAGTAAATAGCTTATTCAAATTTTCCATGGAAGAATCCCCAATCAAAAAACAGCAGGACATGACCTGGCTGGAAAACTTGCAGAAAAACAGCTGGGAGCCCGAGGTGATCATATCGGGTATATCCCTAGCGGTACTTTTTGTGATTCCCTCCCGATTGTTTGACATTTCCATCATCCTGATTCAGGACTATGGCTTGGAGCAGATTCCGGCACAGCTGATCCTGGTTTATTTTTCCGTGATCATTTCGGTTTTCAAGATCTTTCTGGTCAGCCACTTGGTGATGCGCTTTGTCTGGGCGGGAATGCTGGGCATCACCTATGCTTTTCCCAATGGTATTGTGAAAGAAAAGCTATTCAAATACTCCCAATCGGTAGATTACCGTCCCCCACAATACTATCTCCTGAAGCTGGAACAATGGTGCAGCATGCTCTATGGTGCACCGATTGGCGTCGTCATCCCCATTTTTTCGATCACGCTGTACCTCCTTGTTCTGATTGGCATTTACCTGGTTTTCAACCTTGACTTTCAGGTGGTCTATATCGTCTTCATTTTGTCGATGCTTGTATTTGCTGTTGGCTCTTTTGCCGGGGAGAGGTTCAAAATCAAAAACATGGTGGGCAAAAGCATGAGTGGCACGGTCGGGGCCATCTACCAAAGCAACCTGGGAAGATGGTTTTTTGTCGTGTTTTCTGTTGGCTTGATCGTGCTGGCATCACCATTTATTGCACAGGATATCGAGGGATTCTCCTCTTACCAAGCCAGCGTCAACACTTCTGATTCTCACTATGCATGGCCAGACGATAGGGGCTACTTTGAGGAATTCAATTCCGGGAAAAAACGTTTTGCGCGGATGTGGACTCCGAACAAGAAAATAAGCGGCGAGGTGATGGATTTGTATCTGGCGCGGTATGAGCGGGAGGAGAACTCCATCCCAAACATGAACGAGCTCCTACAGTCTGACACGATCCAATGGAAAAAGGTGGAATCGCTCATCGACCAATACCAAATCTATCTCAATGACTCCCTGGTGGAAGCAGAGAAATGGGTAAAGGTAACCGCCGGCCACACCGGACAAAAGGCCCTGTTTGGACAGATTCCCATTGGCCACCTCTCTTCAGGCATCCATGAAATCCGGCTGGAAAAACTGGTTTACCTGCCTCCATTCTTGAACGTAGGAAATGAATTGAGGCATCGAAAGCAGTGGGCGAGGTTTGAGTTTGTGAAGGAGTAAAAGCTGGAAGAGGGGAGACCGAAGACGGAAGTATCCTCATTCAGATTTTTAATTGATAAGAATATTAGCTTTCACGCCGGTACATGACCGTACCTAACACAAAAAACGATTAATGCTGGGATTGCCGAAACTTCGGTCTTCCGTCATCGGTCTTCCAGCCCCTGTGAAGAGGTAAATTCGATTACTGGCAAGTTTGCAGAAATTGATAATGGATTACATCCTAATCCGCCACTCCTTCGGATAATAGTTGTTGACGCGATTGCCCAGATTTTTCACCCAACCTAAAGGCAGGTTTTGGTACGTCATCAACACCCAGCCAGTGGGTAGATTTTCCAGTTCGAAATCATTTTTCCGAAGGAACTCCAAGGCCTGTTCGAGGCTGAGTTCATGGCTCGGGAATTGGTTTTTGGGCAAAAGTGAAAGTGCCCATTCATGGGAGGGAATCCAGTCCTGCTTTTGCTTTTTCCCAAGCTCTACGCCAAAATAACGCAGACTGAGCACCTGACTGAGCTTCTCGAAGTGTCGAAAAAACGCCCGCTGGATTCGGAAATAAGAGTCATTAAGCGTATAGTACTTCCCTGTTCCGTCAAAGACGAGTTCTTGATCAAGCTGCTCTGACTCCTTTTCCGAAACTCCCTTGAGCACCGGATGCTTAAAATCTTTGATCTTCCCCGGCTCTTGGCTGGAGACCGAGTCGGGTCTTTTCAATACAGTAATGAAAAATCCCTCTCCCTGCACCCGATGCGGGAAAAAACGGTAACCGTAGAACATACCGTCGTCGGTCTCCACAGAGCTTTCGACGATATTCCAATCCCCTTCTAACTGAATCCTCACGGGCTCAAAGGCAAATTCCTCGGTGAGGAAACGGATCATGTCCTCGTTTTCAGCTTCGTTAAAAGTACAGGTAGAGTAGATCAGATAACCACCACCCTTGACTAGGGTGCCGGCTTTGTCCATGATGCGCTTTTGGCGGGCGGAGCAAAGTTGGACATTGTCTGGCGACCATTCTTCCCGGGCCTGAGGATCCTTACGAAACATCCCCTCACCCGAGCAGGGCGCATCCACCAGCACCAAGTCAAAAAATCCTTCCAAGGGTTCAAAATGATCCGGATCGTTGTTGGTGACCACGGCATTTCCAAGCCCCCATTTGATGAGGTTTTCCTTCAGAATCTGGGCTCTGGCTTGGATCACTTCATTGGCAACCAAAAGTCCGTCTGTACCTAAATAGCTGGAAAGAAGCGTACTTTTTCCTCCCGGAGCTGCAGAAAGATCCAAGAAAAGTCCTTTGGGAACCTCGAGTGAATTGAGAATGTGCTCGATAAACATGGAAGAAGCCTCCTGGACATAGTAGGCTCCGGCATGGATGGCTGGATCAAGCGTGAAGCTGGGTCTTTCCTCTAAAAAATACCCTTCCTTTGACCAAGGAATGGGCGTTTTGGACCAGGCTAGAGAGAAAGGCTTGGCGGGATTGAGTCGGATGGAAGTACGGGAGGGCTGATCGATCGCGTTTTTGAACTGCTCAAATTCGGCATCGCCGAGTAGCTTGAGCATCTGGGACTCAAAGGCCGGAGGAAGCTGGATGTCTGGCATGGCGCAAAGATAGCTTTTTCGGTCGACGGACGACTGCCAACAGTCCACAGCACCCCGGTCGGCGGTTTCAGCGGTGGTCTGTCGTCTGTGGACTAATGGCCTTTTTCGCTATCTTCCAAATAAAAACATGCAACTCCTCGCCGACATCCTGATTGCAGCCATAGCCGCTCTCCATCTGTATTTTTTGTACTTCGAAATGTTCGCCTGGGACACCATCGGGCGAAAGACTTTCAAGCAGATCCCGCCAGAGGTTTTCCCCAAAACGAAAATCCTCGCCGCCAATCAGGGGCTTTACAACGGCTTTTTGGCGGCGGGTCTGGTTTGGTCCCTGCTGATCGAGGATCACCATTGGTCCTTCTACGTCGCAATATTTTTCCTGACTTGCGTACTCATCGCCGGAATTTACGGAGCGTTGACAGCCACCAAGAAGGTCTTTTTAGTGCAGGGACTTCCTGCATTGATCGCCTTGATCCTGCTCCATGTGAGGTAGATTTTATTGCCGCAGAGTCGCAGAGAACGCCTATTCATTTTTTGATTATCTCCGCCTTCTCAACGTCTTCGCGGTGAATAAACTCACAAATCGTCTTCCTCGAGATCCTCATCTCCTCCCATGTCAAACATCGAGCTGAACAGGTCCTTAAACTGTAAGCCCGTATCCAGCATTTTCTTGCTCAGCTGAGAATATTCTGCCAACCCGTGAAGCGCAAACTCCATAAAGAACTCTTTCTCCTTTTCGGGTAGATTTTTGACCATCTGTGTAACGACCTCCTCGAGACCAGGCACAGAATGAAGGAGGCTTTTGTATACCTTGTCCGGCTGAGAGGCGAGGATGTCAAGCTCATGTCCCTCTCCAAACCAAGCCAGCGGGATTACGTAGGGATTGCCGCTTTTGTCCTTTTTCTTTTGCTCCGGCGAGGGGAAATAATTGACAAATTGTGTGCGAATCGCCTTCCCAATCAAATTGTAGGCAACTAGTCCCGCGCCTTCCTGTTCGCCTTCGTATACCAGTTCGACTTTTCCGGTAATAGCGGGAATCACCCCGATCAAATCTGCGATCCGCACCACGGTATTACTTTCACCATTGAGATAGAGTCTTCTTTCCGCTGCGGAGATGAGGTTTTCGTAGGCAGAAATGGTCAGACGCGCTGACACGCCGCTTTTCTCATCCACATACTCGGAGCCTCTGGCTTCGATTGCGATCTGCTCGATGAGGTCTTTCATCAGTTCTGGCACGTGGATATTCTCCACGGGCTTTCCGCCAAGGTTGGCTTCCTGGGCAGTGATGCGACGGCCTATAGCGATGGATTTAGGATAATGGGTGATGATTTGGCTTTCGATTCGGTCCTTGAGCGGTGTCACAATACTTCCCCTGTTGGTGTAATCCTCCGGGTTTGCAGTGAACACAAATTGGATATCCAAAGGAAGTCGGAGCTTGAAGCCGCGAATCTGAATGTCCCCTTCCTGCAGGATATTGAACAAGGCGACTTGAATTCTTGCTTGCAAGTCTGGAAGTTCGTTGATCACAAAAATGCAGCGATTCGATCTGGGCACGAGACCGTAGTGGATCACCCGCTCGTCATTGTAGCTCAGTCTCATGGTAGCGGCTTTGATAGGATCCACATCCCCGATCAGATCGGCTACGGATACATCAGGCGTGGCCAGTTTCTCGGTATAGCGCTCGTCTCGATGCATCCAGAAAATCGGCATATCATCGCCCCGCTCCTCCACCATTCGTTTCCCGAAGGAGGAAAGCGGATTCATGGGATCATCGTTCAATTCCGATCCATAGACAACCGGGACATATTCGTCTAAGAGTTGCGTCATCAACCGGGCAATCCTTGTTTTGGCTTGGCCGCGAAGCCCGAGGAGATTGATGTTGTGCCGGGAAAGAATGGCCCGCTCTATGTCGGGAATGACCGTATCCTCATAGCCCCAGATTCCTTCAAAGACATTTTCCTTTCTCTTTATTTTTAGGATCAAATTGTCTCGAAGTTCTTCTTTGATGGATTTGGGCTGGTAACCAGATGCCTTGAGCTGGCCTAAGGTTTTGATTTGGGTAAGTTCTTTTCCGCTCAGTTTTTGGTAGTCCATGTGGGTTAAAAACGTTTGGTTCGGTTTCGTCTATAATCTTCAAAAATCAGGTCGCCGAGCCCCTTGAGGCTACTGTAGTAAGCGTTCCCATTATTTACTTTGGTAAATTCCTTCACAAATTCCTTCAGATAGGGGTCCGACGCGATCATGAAGGTAGTCACCGGTATTTTTAGCTTTCTACATTGGGCAGCCAATTTCAGGGTTTCGCCCAAAATTTTGCTATCAATGCCGAAAGCATTCTTGTAGTATTTGATTCCGACTTTCAGGCAGGTAGGCTTCCCATCGGTGATCATGAAAATCTGCTTGTTGGGATTCTTTCTCCTTCTCAGCAGGTCCATCGCCAGCTCCAGTCCAGCAACCGTGTTGGTATGGTAAGGGCCGACTTGGAGATAAGGCAGATCCTTGATTTCAATCTGCCAAGCGTCATTACCGAAGACAATCACGTCCAAGGTGTCTTTTGGGTAGCGGGTCTTGATCAGCTCAGCCAGCGCCATCGCAACCTTTTTCGCAGGCGTGATCCGGTCTTCCCCGTAGAGAATCATGGAGTGTGAAATGTCGATCATCAGCACGGTGGAGGTCTGAGACCTTTGCTCATTTTCCATCACCTCCAGATCGTCCTCAGTCAGTAGATAATCTCCAGAAAAGCCATGGTTTGCTTGGGCATTTCTCAAAGAATCTGTTAATGCGATCTGGTCCAGATTGTCCCCAAACTCGAAGGCCCGACGATCAGTTCCGCGTTCGTCGCCAATGCCGGAGTGGGTCGTCTTGTGCTGCCCGGATTTTCCCCGCTTCAGTTTCCCGAAGATTTCCTCCAGTGCGTTTTTTCGGATCGTCTGTTCCGACTTTCCGGTGATCTTGAATTCACCTTTTTGGTTTTCCTCTGTGAGATATCCTTTGCTTTTCAGTTCTTCGATAAAATCACCGATGCCGTAGTTTGGATTGGTAAGACCATAGCGCTTATCCAGATTGCTCAGCCAGCTAAGTGCCTCGGCCGCATCACCTCCTGTCATCGTCACCAACTGCAAAAAGATATTCAGGAGGTTTTCGAAGGTGTTTTTCTCAGGATCCTGAGGAGGTACATATTGTGTAAACCGAAATCCTTTCATACCGAGAGATAACAAGAGGTGGGCTATTCGAGTTTAATATAACAGAGAAAATTCCCGAAAAGATGAAAAACGATTTGACTTGTGTGGGAATTGTGACGGGGATTTTGATCGTCTTTGTCACCTTGATCAGGATTGATATCGCCCATCTCCTGATCTGGGGGATTTTTTTGGCCAGCCCTATCCTGATTGTCTGGATGGTCTGGAGGGTGCTCGCTGCCCCAGTAGACATTCCGGAGACTTTTGAAGAACAGTGGTACCAGGACAGGCCTGATATGAAGCGAAAAACCTGAGCTGGACTAGGAAGAGAAAAACTCATTGGGAGTCATCACCGGAATATCGCTGGCATATTTGAAATCCTTTTTGTCCCTAGTGATCAGAAAGTCGGATTTGTTGGCCAGGGCCGTGTAGTATTGCAAGGCATCTTCCTTGTCTTTGAAAGTTGAGTTCAACGACCCATAAATCGCCTGTTTTCCGCCGGACACGATCTCGCAAGCCATAATGAGCTCACTCATCGTAAACTCGGCATGAGGGAGTTTGTAAACATTGAAGGCCAAGTCGTAAAGATTGCCCAAACTACATTCGGCAATCTGGAGCCTTGCAAGGCCATTGGCGTGTAGCTCTAGAAACGATTTAGCGTCCCCGTAAAAAGGCTCCCTTTTTCCCAAAATGTCCAAGACCACATTGGTATCCAAAAAAATCTTAACCATATTTTTCTTTCAAATAACGGGTCAAAGCGACTTTTTCGGATTCTTGGGGTGCCCGGGTGGCCTCCATTTCCTCCAATCTTTTCAACAGCCGTTTGGCGGCAAGTTGTGATTCCGAGGTCTGAAGGTCCGCATCATCTTTCTCAAAAATTTCCTCTATCAGTCTGGACAGAGAGATTCCTCGGCTCGCTGCTTTTCTTTTCGCTTGTTCTACGATTTCCTTCTTGATCGTCAGTGTAAGTTTCGTCTTCATAAATACACGTGTTTAAAATAAAGATACGTGTAAAACCCAGGAAAGTGCTGAATTCCTGCCCCGATTTCTTTGACGGGACTTAAAGTGACCAGCCATGTCTTTTCAATCATCTCGAAAGTTCAGTAGCCCGAAAAATTACTTTTGCGGTACCTACTTCAGGACAAAATCGACTATTTTGGCCCCTTCCAAAAAACCAAATGGCCAGAGTTGCAAATCTTTCGGCCAGGACCAGACCCTATTGTTGATGCATTTATCCAAAGAACTCCTTGTGCTCTCCTGCGCTTCCCTGGTGGCATTCGCCAGCTGTACTCCGGAGAGATCGCCTTTTGATATCTCCCCTGCGGAAAGCATGGATCCCAAACGGGCAGAAGCTCCCTACCCAGCCATTGAGATTCCCGCAGATGCGGACATGGAGTCTCCCCGCTGGAAAGGCATCGATCTAACCCCGGCTCCGCCGGTAATCCCGGTTTCCGCAAACGAGGAAGCTAAATCCTTTGTGCTGAAGCCTGGCTATAAGATGGAGCCCATCCTCTCCGAACCGCAAATCCGCGAACCTGCGGCGATCCAGTTTGACGGCAATGGGCGGATGTACGTGCTGGAGCTGCGAAGCTATATGCAGGATATCGATGCCAACGGAGAACTTTTTGCGACTTCCAGGATCTCAAGATGGGAAGACAAGGACGATGATGGCGTGTATGAGACAGGTGTCGTCTTCTTGGACAGCTTGGTGTTCCCAAGATTCGTGGTTCCTTTTGGACCGAACACGATCCTTTCCATGGAGTCCAACGAGGACCATGTCTACAAATTCACGGACACGGACGGCGATGGTAAAGCCGACAAAAAGGAGCTTTTTGCCACAGGCCTAGGCCGATCCGGAAACGTGGAGCACCAAACTTCCTTCCTCACCTGGACCATGGACAACTGGATGTACAGCACCTACAACTCCCGAAGAATTCGCTGGACTCCCGACGGAGTCATCCAGGAGCCTACGGGAAATCCTTGGGGACAATGGGGCGTAACGCAAGACAACTATGGCCAAATGTGGTTCCAAGACGGGGCCGGGGGCGTACCGCAAAGCTTCCAGTTTCCGTTGGTTTATGGCAACTTTCGCGTAGAGGGCCAGTTTCAAGAAGGCTTCCGCGAGCCATACAGCTTGGTGAAGTTAGCCGACTTCGAGCCGGGAATGCGGGAAACCAAACCTGACGGTTCGCTCAACAATGTAACCGGGTCGGCAGGAAATGATGTCTTCCGCGGTGATAAGCTGCCCAAGGAACTGGTCGGACAATACTTCTATGGAGAGCCGGTCGCCCGAATCGTTCGACAGGTCAGATCCGACAAAAAAGAAGGCCTTACCTACCTCCAAAACCAATACAAGGACTCCGAATCGGAATTTATCCAGTCCACCGATCCTCTTTTCCGACCCGTGGACATGGCCACCGCTCCGGATGGCACTATGTACATAGTCGATATGTATCGCGGCATCATCCAAGAGGGGAACTGGACTCAAGACGGCAGCTACTTGCGTACCAAGATCCAGCAGTACCAAATGGATGACGTCATCGGCAACGGAAGGATCTGGAGACTGACCTATGAGGGCATGCCTCGAAGCAAAGAGAAGCCGCGCATGTATGACGAGACGACGGCCGAACTGGTGAAGCACCTCGAGCATCCCAACGGCTGGTGGAGAGACCAAGCCCAGCAAAATATCATCCTCCGCCAGGACAAATCGGTAGCTGGTGAATTGGAAAAAATGGTGAACTCCTCCTCCAACGAGCTGGCGAGAATCCATGCGCTTTGGACGCTGGAAGGCCTGGGCGTGCTGAATGTCGATTTGGTGAGAAAGCTGATGAAAGATCCAAGCCCGGCTATTCGCATTCAAGCTTTGCGTGCCAGCGAGACACTTTACAAATACGGGGAGAAAAGTCTAGCGGAAGACTACCGCGGTCTTGCCTCCGATTCCAATCCAGAAGTGGCGATCCAGGCAGTACAAAGCGCGTATTTGCTGAAAATCGACGACGTGGAAAAGCTACTACAGTCAAGCCTCAAAACAAACCATTCGAAAGGCATCCAATTGGTTGCATCCCAACTTTTGGAAAGAGAAGCCGAAGCCAAGAAAGCAGCGGCTACAAAGTACAGTACTAAAGAACAGGCGCTTTTCGCCCAAGGCAAAACCATCTTTGACAGCTACTGCGCTACCTGCCACGGTCCAAAAGGCCTGGGTACTCCAACCGGTGGAGGAGAACTGATTGCGCCTGCATTCTCTGGTTCACCCCGCATCATGGGCCATCCTGAATATGCCGTGAAAACCCTACTTCATGGACTCACGGGAGCTATCGAGGGCAAAGAATATGAGGGCGTGATGATCTCCATGAGCAGCAATGACGACCAGTGGGTTGCCTCGGTGGTATCTTACATCCGCAATGAGTTTGGCAACAAAGGCAGTTTCGTCGATCCGGACTATGTCGCGCAAATTCGCAAGGAAACTGCCAGCCGTGAATCCAATTACAATTACGACGAGCTGGTAGGCGAGATTCCAAAGGCACTTTTCCCGCAAGACAACTGGAAAGTAAGTGCCAGCAGCACCGCACTTCAGGGAGTGGGTTCGACCAAAGATCCTTCCTATGCGTTTAGCTTCAAGGGCTGGAAGACTGAGACAGCCCAAGAGCCGAGCATGTGGTTCCAAGTAGAGCTTCCCAAGGACCAGCAATTCGCAGAATTGGAATTTGACTCCGGCGCTGAGCAGTTCCCAATAAAGTACACCGTCTCCGTATCTTCAGATGGAAAAAGCTGGACCGAAGTCGGCAGTGGAACCGGTGTAAAAGGCCTCAACACCCTCCGACTTAAAGCACAGGCAAAAGGCCGATTCCTCAAAATCCAAACCACCGAAAAAGGCGATCAGCCTTGGGCGATGCGACAACTGAAAATCTACGCGAGGTAAAAGCCTCTGCTCATCCGGTCTGTGTCCCCACAGACCGAGGTTATTTAAGCAAAACAGCCCGAGAAAGAGTGTCTCGGGCTGCTTTGTTTTACTTGTTAGCTTTCAAGTCTCAACAAAACTCAGCTTTTCAAGCTTCCACCCTTCCCCCGATCGCAGAAACCATGCATTGATCAATAGCTTTTCACCCTCCAGGAAAACCTTCATATTTGCCTGATTTTTCAGGGAATCGAATTCCAGCCCTTCGATGACAAACACGTTTCCCTCTCTGGAGTTTGAGCGCTCAAGCATCTTTGCTCCAAATTTTACGGATTCACATCCCTCTGTCAACTCGTTTTCGAACAAATAATAGTCGCTGTCTGATCCTCTTTGGGAATCAAATAGCTGCTGGGCCAAAACCTGCTACAGCATCGCTTCCACCGTACAGGGAAGTTCTAGCCTGAATGTGACAACAGAGAAAAACATGATTAGAGCTAATTTGATGTGCATGGGATTTCGCGCTTAGGATTTCGGCTCCTTCATGTTAGTTTTTCAATAGACCACGTATTTGAAACTGGCCATTTTCCACACACCGTCTTGGCATTCGAAAGTGCTCCACGCGTCCAAATTGTCGTTGACAAGAAAAAGACTCAAAACAGGATTGCCATCCTCTGTATTTTCCAAACGTTTGACTTTGAAAACTGCCCCAGTATCAGCCTTAGTTACTAGAATTTTTTTATTCCCAAATTCGATATCAAGATTGGCGGGAATTAAGTCATTTTTCTGGATATAATATTGCCTTCTGCTTGACCTGTGATTATCAAAGCGCTCGTGGTCTAGCATCTGCTGGATCATCTTGGCCGTTTCCAATGGGCAATCCTTACAAACAGGAAGCTCAATCAATCTTAGTGAAAGTAAAGTTGTTAGAAATATTAGTTGCTTCATAGTGCTATCATCTTTTTAAAATAAAATCTCCTGCATTACTTCTAGTAATTCGCGTTCCATAGACAGACTCTTCAAATAGATTTCCCTCTTCAATTTCATTGTACACACCCTGATTAAAATCACCGTAGTGTACATACTCATGCAGAATTGAAACTCCAATTAAAAATATTAACGCGTCTGAATTCATAATCGAAGACCCAGTTTCTAGCTCCATTACTAAGTCCTCATCAATAAATAGACGATTTGGATGGGTGGGGTCAAACAACGCCAATGTGTTGCTAGAAGTATTTGGAGCATAATTATCCAATTGTTCCACCCAGATTGTTGGGCCTTCCCCCCATTCAAAATCTTGCTGAATCTCTTCCACCGTAAGACCAGTTATCCCTTGGATGGCATTAATAATCGTTGAGTTTGTCTTCAAAAGTGGGATTTTATTTTTGATGTACTCCGTCAGCTTAGTATACTCCGTTTCGTAATTGGAGCCAGGCGGATACTTGAAGTTAGCTTTTTCATCAGTACTATAGCTATTGGAACCAGATCCTCCACCACTCCCGCCTCCACCAGGGCAAGCGTCTACTACTGTACTTGAGCATTCCCAAGTGGAACAGGCAAAATATTTCTTTGCGGCACCAGACATAAAGTAATAACAGACTCTTTCACAATGTTTATTAGTAATCTGTCCGCAATCTCCGACTGGCATATTGAAGTTTTCATACCCGAAGCCCTTACTATTTTCAGTAGCCTTGCTTTGAATGTCTGTTCCTACTTGGGCAGAAACTCCGTCCTTGTAAATTTCATAGTAAGCAAACTCACCAATAATGGAATAAAATATTTTGATCCCATTGAAGTTTTCGTGGGCATTCTCTCCTTCCAAATCCCTAAACGAAAGGTCTTGATCAAAAGTCTGCATCCGCACGATTTGGGAGCTTAAAACTTCCGAATTTTTCATTTCACCAGTCAACCTAAAGATGTAAGCTAAATCCGATGAATCATAGGATTGCCCAAAAGGAATATCAAAAAACGTTTTCTCTAGACTATCCTTCAAAATGGCGGAAGACCAAGAGAGGGTTGTTTCATCCAATTCCGAAAAACGGAAATTCTTGCTGACGTAATTTTGTAGATCGGCAATATTCGACACCCTATTAATTTCAGGGGTTTCATTGTTTTCTACGCAGGCAAATCCCAAGATAGTTAAAATCACCATTAAGATGGGCAAGATCAGAAAATTGTAATTAGGGGGGGCAAAATTGTCTTTCATAAAATATTAGGTAAGTGTGGTTAAAAATTTTTTGAGTCTAATTATTTCGGAATAAAAAATCAAATCTAGGAATCAATTTTTTCATATGCTTTTCAGGAATTGGCCCACAAGCCAAGTCCCCTATCTTTGCCCCATGAGTTCCGCCGAAAAAAACGCCGCTATCCTCAAGTCCACCGCCAAGCGGCTGGGCTTTGACTACTGCGGCATAGCCAAGGCGGAATTCTTGGAGTCAGAGGCCCCCCGACTGGAGCATTGGCTAAGCCAAAACTACCAGGGCAAGATGGGCTACCTCGCCAACCATTTTGACAAGCGCCTCGACCCCACCCAGCTCGTTGAAGGCGCCAAAACCGTCGTCTCCCTGATCTACAACTACTATCCGAGCCAGAAGCTTTCCGAAGGAAAATCCGACATCAAGCTGGCCAAATACGCCTACGGCGAGGATTATCACCTCGTGATCCGAGAGAAATTGACCGAATTTCTCGAAAGTCTCCGGGAAGAAATCGGGGAAATCAATGGGCGCTCTTTTGTAGACTCAGCGCCGGTAATGGAGCGGCAGTGGGCTCAGAAAGCAGGTCTGGGTTGGCTGGGGAAGAACAGCCTCTTGCTCAATCGGGAAATGGGGAGTTTTTTCTTTCTCGCAGAGCTGATTATCGATCTTGAAGCCGCTCCGGATACTCCCTTGGCCAAAGACTACTGCGGCACCTGCACTGCCTGCATCGATGCCTGCCCCACCGATGCCATCGTAAATCCCGGAACAGTGGACGGCTCACGCTGCATTTCCTACCTGACTATCGAACTGAAGGATGCGATCCCGGATGAATTTGCTGGGAAAATGGAAAACTGGGCCTTTGGCTGCGACATCTGCCAAGACGTATGCCCATGGAACCGCTTTTCCAAACCCAATCAAGAGCCTAGATTCCAACCCAGCCCCGAGCTGTTGGATTTTTCACAAAGGGAATGGAAGGAAATGACCGAAGAAACCTTCAAGCGGGTCTTTGCGAAATCGGCTGTCAAGCGCGCGAAGTATGCGGGACTGAGAAGAAATGTGGATTTTCTTAAGTAGCAGGGAATGCCCCCCTCTTGTATTCTCTGGCAAGAAAACAGGTTGTCTCGCAGAGACGAAAAGGCGCAAAGAGAGAAACCGAAAGGAAGGTCTTGGCTTTCAATTTCTCTGCGTCTCTAGCGTCTTGGCGAGAGAAGAGCAGCCAGATGCTTTCTTCGTCTTTGTTATCAAACCGCCTTCAGGCTCATGTCCAGCGCTGTAACCGAGTAGGTCAAGGCACCCATGGAAATAAAGTCCACGCCGCATTCAGCCACTGGAGCGAGTGTCTCATCGGTAATTCCCCCGGAAGCCTCGGTAGGATATTTACCATTTATCATCCGCACAGCCTCCCGCATGGTCGCATAGTCCATGTTGTCGAGCATGATGTAGTCCACGCCGCCGACCTCCAATACTTGGCGCACTTCATTCAGATCACGGGTTTCAATTTCGATCTTCAAGTCGAGCTTGTTTTCGGCCAAATAGGCCTGGGTACGCTCAATTGCAGCTCGTATGCCACCGGCAAAATCCACGTGGTTGTCCTTAAGCATGACCATATCATAAAGCGCAAAGCGGTGGTTGATGCCTCCACCGATATATACCGCCCACTTTTCCATCAGGCGGAAGTTTGGCGTAGTCTTGCGGGTGTCCATCAGCCTGGCTTTGGTATGCGAAATCAGTTGGGTAAGACGGTGGGTCTTGGTGGCGATACCGCTCATGCGCTGCATGCAGTTGAGCACCAATCGCTCTGCAGAAAGAATGGAAGCGGAAGGACCAGTCACCATCAATCCTATGTCACCAGCCTTGATTTCATCCCCGTCTTTTTTCAAAAATTCAACCTCAAGTCTCGGATCAACGGCTTTGAAGATTTCACCAGCAAGCTCCATTCCGGCTAAGATTCCATCATCCTTGATCAGGAGTTGGGCCTTCCCAGTTTTGTCGGCGGGAATTGAAGCCAAAGCCGAATAGTCTCCGGGGCCGATGTCTTCTGAGAGTGCCAATTGGATAAAATTCTGGAGGGCGTCTGAACTGAGGTAACTTGGCTTCATGCCGCAAAAATAGCCAAAACTACTGGCTTGAGCATTCGCGGTTAACTTTTTACAAAATCCAGGCTGTAAATCCGGAAGTCACTCGCATTTTGGGAAACCTTGATAAAAACCTGGAATTTGCCCTGGCTACTGGAATATTCTCCTACGTAGGTACTGAGACTGCCTGGGTTTTCGTTTTGGAATACCAAGGCAAAACCGCGGGAGGGATGCTTCTTGAAAAAATCACGAAGGACGATCTCCGCTTGGTTTTTGGAGTACTCGCCTTGCTGCCCATTGACGTTCATGGAAATGCTGGAGTCAAAAAAACGAGCCAAATCGCTGCTGGAACCACTTTCCAGAGCAGATACGACAGGCCCTATATTGGCGTCCGGAGTTCCTTCTAGCTCTGGAACCGAGATCCAAAGGAAAACCGATAAAATAAGACTTAGCACTTGCATCAGCCTTAGTTGGCAAATTCCAAGCCAAAAAAAACCGAGGCGGATCTTATTTCCCCGAGCGAAAAGAAAGCAGGATACGTGCGCTTACAATTGAATACCGGGGGGAAGTTTGGACTGAAAAGTAATATATTTGCCGCATGGACAAGAAAGTTTTATTGATGATTTTGGATGGTTGGGGCATCGCTACCAACCCAGCGGTTTCTGCAATTGACAAAGCCAAAACGCCATTTGTGGACAGCCTTTACACCAAATATCCGCATGCCAAGCTAGAAGCTTCCGGACTTGCAGTGGGACTTCCCGAAGGTCAGATGGGAAATTCCGAAGTAGGCCATATGAACATTGGCGCCGGCAGGATCGTTTTTCAGGACTTGGTCAAAATCAATCTTGCCGTAGCCGACGGTGAACTCAATACCCATCCGGTCTTGGCCGAGGCTTTTGCCAAAACCAAAGCCGCCGGCAAAAAAGCGCATTTCATCGGACTGGTTTCTGACGGTGGCGTCCATGCCCACATAGAACACCTCAAAGGCCTCTGCGACGCAGCCAAGTTCCACAACATGGAGCAGGTCTTCATCCACGCTTTTACCGACGGTCGCGACACCGATCCAAAAGGAGGCATCAAGTACTTGGCAGACCTGCAGCAACACCTCCAAAACTCCGCCGGCCAAATTGCATCCGTGGTTGGCAGGTATTATGCCATGGATCGAGACAACCGCTGGGAAAGAGTGAAGCTCGCCTACGATGCCATGGTGAAAGGAGAAGGCGAAAAGTCGAAAGACATCCTCGCCGCGATCAAAAAATCCTACGACAATAATGTCACCGACGAATTCATCCGCCCCATCATCCATGTAGGACCAAACAACAAACCACTCGCTACCATCGAGGAAGGCGACTTGGTGATCTGCTTCAACTTCCGGACTGATAGAGGTAGGGAAATCACCCAAGTCCTCACCCAGAAAGATTTTGAGGACTACAACATGAAAAAGCTCCACGTCGACTACGTCACCTTCACCAACTACGACGACACTTTTCAGGGAGTGCAGGTGCTTTTCGAAAAAGACAACCTCAACAACACACTTGGCGAGGTACTGGAAAAAGCGGGCAAAAAGCAGATCCGCATCGCCGAGACTGAGAAATATCCCCACGTGACCTTCTTTTTTTCGGGAGGAAGGGAGACGGAGTTTGACGGAGAAAGCAGAATCCTCTGCCCATCGCCGAAAGTCGCTACCTATGACCTCAAGCCGGAAATGAGTGCCTATGAAATCGCCTCCAAGATCAACACGGAGCTGAAAAAGAAAAGCGCTGATTTTATCTGCCTCAATTTTGCCAATGCCGACATGGTAGGCCACACGGGTGACTTCGACGCCGCGGTCAAAGCCTGCGAGGCCGTGGACGAATGTGCCCAGAGCGTCATCACCAACGCCCTGGCCAATGGCTACACGACTATCGTGATTGCCGACCACGGCAACTCAGATATGATGATCAACGAAGACGGCACACCAAATACCGCCCACACCACCAACCTCGTCCCCGTGATCATGGTGGATGATCAGGAGCAGCTCGGAGTCAAAGATGGTAAATTGGGAGACCTGGCGCCTACTATTCTAAAACTGATGGGTATTGCTATCCCGGGAGAAATGACCGGAGATATCCTCTTAAACTAATGAATCTGAAAAATCAACTGCTATTCGGGCTGCTCATCTGGGCAGCCTTTTCCTGTACATCAGGCCAAGCCGACAAAAAAATGGAGAAGCTGCCTTACTTCAACCTGAGCGGCTTTGTGGATTTGGAGCTAGCCAAGCTGGACGGTGCGACGGTCACCAAGATTTCAGAAATCAACGGCGAGGAAACTACGGTGGACAAGACATTTTCCCTGCAAGATTGGAAAGAGGAGTTTGAGGCGTTTTACAGCGCCGATATCAATACCCCCGCACTTGCGCTTTCTTATTCCACAGAGACCGAGGGGGAATACCTTATCCACAGGCTGTTGCCAGACTCAAAGGGAAAAGTGAAGGAGATAAAAATCAGGTATATCAAAGAATATCCTGTAGCTATCAGTATCCGCACCACCGATAAAAATCTCTTTTTCTCAAGTATAACCGTCGGAGAGCTCTACATGAATCAAGCCACAGAAAAGATAGACCATTACGCTATCGAAACCACCCAAAAGGTTTGGTTCCTCGACCCTACCCATATCAAGATTTCCGGGGCGATTCGATAAAATCTGAATTCAGAAAAAAGTCCGCCAAGCCAATTGGCGGATCTTTTTCGTTCGGATCAGCAAAAGGGCAATGTCTCCGGTTTTCTTATTGGTCAAACATCGGAGGTCGCTTGGCCTGCCAATCCGAATTCTCTTGGATCAGCCTTCCCAGCATGATCAGTTTCTCTTCATCGAAAAGATTGGCAAGAAGCGTGATGGAGGTAGGACTTCCGTTCTCTGAAAAACCGTTGGGCAGGCAAAGGGCCGGATGGCCAGTGAGGTTGGTAATCTGAAGCTGCTGCCCTGCAAAGGAGGGAGTAACGATCACATCATAATCCTTCATGAGCGTATGCATCTCCTGGATTAAAACCGTACGCTGCCGGCTCATCTGGACATATTCAACTGCCGGAATGAATCTTGCCGAGCGGAAAATATTGGGCCAGGCATTGCGATGCTGCGCCACCAGCTGATCGTCCAGATCCAACCTGGTCAACTCGTCAAAGGCCGCTGCACCCTCAACCATCAGCATATTCACAATCGGTGCGGGGTTGACACTGGGCTTGAGCTCGAGCGGGTGAAGCTCGATGCCCTGCGCCCGCAGCACCTCCAACACAGCCTGGTCATTTTTTAGGTTTGGGCGGTCCCCTTCAAAAAAGGATTTGAAGTAGCCGATCTTGAGTTGTTTGACTTCGTTTCTTGCCGAATAGTTGAAAGCCGAGGGAATGGTCGAGGGATCTTTTTCGTCGATTCCATGTATGATCGAGAGTACGATGGCATTGTCAACTGCCGATCTGGATATCGGGCCGATCTTATCCATAGACCAGCTCAGCGCCATCGCTCCATGCCGGCTGACCCGGCCAAAAGTCGGCCGAAGGCCCGTCACTCCGTTGCGCGTCGAAGGCGAAACTATCGACCCCAAAGTCTCAGTACCAATGGCAAAGGGGACCAAACCGGCACTGACCGCAGAAGCCGATCCCGCCGAAGAACCGCTCGATCCTTGCTTCAGATTCCAGGGATTTTTGGTCACGCCTCCATACCACACGTCTCCCATGGCCAGCGCGCCAAGCGTAAATTTCCCAACCAAAACCCCTCCGGCTTCTTCCAGTTTTTGGACCACCGTAGCCGTCTCATCTATACTTTGTTCTTTATATGGATTGGCGCCCCAAGTGGTCTTGGTTCCTTTTACGGCCAGCAGATCTTTGACCCCATAGGGTATGCCATGCAGTGGACCGCGGTATTTTCCAGCCGCCAATTCGGCATCCATTGCTCGGGCTTGCTTCAAAGCAGGCTCCTCCAAGAGCGTGATTAGGCACTGGAGCGTATCTGAATAGGTCTTGATTCTATCAAGGTAGATCTGGGTGAGACGCTCAGAACTGAGTTGTTTGTTTTTGATCAGAACTGCCAGCTGATGGACTGGCAAAAAGGCAATGTCGCTTTCCTTAGATGGCAAGGCCACAGAGGTCGTTAGTCCCCAATCGTATTCTTGTTGCACTTGGCTGGGGAAAAAGCCCTGCGGCAAGGGATTGAAAACAAGCGAAGGTCCTACGGAGTTTTCCAGCTTGGTTTGCCGAAGGATTTCAAAGTTATTCCGCTGGTTCGTGAGTGTATTGACCATGCTGTCCTTTTCCTGGGGAGAAAAGGTCAGGCCGATCAGCTCGCCGGCGGAATCAATGGTAGCAGGGGTGATTTCCCCCGCATTCCTTCCCAAGGTAAATCCCAAAGCCAGGAATGCCATAGCGCCTAAAGCCAGAAAAGCGCGGGACTGCGAGCGGTTTTTAAGTTTCATTGGATAGTTTTGTAACGATGCCAAAAAAATCAACTATCCGTAAGGTGTTGAAATCGCCCAACAAATCAAATACCCCATGGACCAAAAACCGCCCTTCCCCATTTTCCCCATGCATTTTCGAGGCCTGCTGCTTTTGGCAGGCATCTACACGATTGCTTGGTCGGCTTTTTACAAGTGGTTTGGGCTGGAGCTGCTGAAATGGATGGCAATGGGAAGCGCTGACCTTGAGGCTATGCCTTCCAACTATTTCGGCTCCTTTGGACTGGTGGTTGGCCTGGTGATCTTTGTCTCCGCTTTTTACCCGGTCAGCTGGGTTTGGCTGATCTTGGCCGGCATCACCGGAAAGCTTATCTCAGCAAGCTGGTTTACCTTGGGCTTTGCGCCCGATTTGGGATGGAACAAGCGGAGCATTTTCCAATTGGTCTTTAATGAACTCCTTTGGCTGATTCCGCTGATCTTGACTTTTCTCCGGGCACTGCAAGTAAGAAACTACCTAAACCAATCCGAAGCTCCGAAATAGATTGAAGCGACGGAGACAAAAATCTCTTTTCCCAGCTAGCCAAAAAAAAACGGGAAGACGGTGTCGAAAACAAACCATCTTCCCGATTGATATAAAGGACTAAAGCCTTTTTACACAAGCAAGATCAGCAGCAGGATGATGATAATGATAGCGCCAACCGAGAGGTAGATCCCGTTGCCGGTTGCTCTAGCTTCCTCTTTCATCAGCTTCATTTCTTCCTTGATTTCCTTGATTTCGGACTTGCTCATGGATTTGAAATCCATCGCCTTGATTTCCGCGAGGCGGGCTTCCATTTCTGCCTTTCGGATCAGCTGGGCTTCCGTCAGTTCTGTTTTGGGTGTCTTGCCGGGCTTAGCATCAATAGCCGCGTCAGCGGCGTTGACGGTAAAGAAAAGTGCGAGTAATAGGATAAAGTTTTTCATAATGCTTGGCTGTTGTTCTGCCGTAAAAAGGCAAAATCGGTTCCAAGGCTGCGTCATCTCCTGTCCGAAAAACAAATCCGGGAAAGCCCGTACCGGAAAAATTGTAACTTAGAAGCCTTATTCCCCCCTTCCCGAATTTTAAACGAAAGTCCAGAAATGTCCCAAAAACAAGCCTGTAAGCTATTTTTACTCGATGCGATGGCCCTGATCTACAGGGCTCATTTTGCCTTTAGCAAAAACCCCAGAATCAACTCCAAAGGATTGAACACCGGAGTCATGCTGGGTTTTACCAACACACTGGTCGAGGTATTGGATAAGGAAAAACCTACACACATTGGGGTGGCATTTGATACCAAAGCCCCAACTTTTAGGCATGCGCAGTACGAACCCTACAAGGCTAATCGCCAGGAACAGCCAGAGGATATCACCACCGCTATCCCTTGGGTGAAGGAAATCGTCAAGGCTTTTAGGATACCGCTTTTGGAATTGGACGGCTTTGAAGCCGACGATATCATTGGAACTTTGGCAAAGAAGGCCGAAAGGGAAATGTTTACGGTATACATGATGACCCCGGACAAGGATTATGGGCAGATAGTAGACGAGCACATTTTTCTCTACAAGCCTTCCTTTTTGGGAAATGGGGTAGACATCATGGGGCCAAAGCAGGTCTGCGCCAAGTGGGATATCAGCCATGTGGATCAGGTCAGGGACATCCTCGGCCTCATGGGCGATGCGGTGGACAATATCCCCGGGATCCCTGGAATCGGCGAAAAGACCGCCGTCAAACTCCTAAAGGAATATGGCACCGTGGAAGGCCTCATCGCCAACGTGGACAAGCTCAAGGGCAAGCAAAGGGAAAATGTGGAGAATTTTGCGCAGCAAGGCCTTTTGTCCAAAGAGCTCGCGACGATCAAGATCGATGTACCGGTTGACTTTGACGAGGCGGACCTGCGCTACGAGGGATTTGACGAGGAAAAACTGAGGGCGATCTTCACCGAACTCGAATTCAGAACCTTGGCCGCGAGGATTTTTAAGGATCCCGGTGCCAAAAAAGCGTCGATCAACGCGCCCGCCCAAATGGACCTTTTCGGCGCACCCGCCGCTCCCGTGGCAACTGTAACGATTGAAACCGAAGGCGATGCTCCCGACACGACACTGGAAATCGGCCCGCCTCCCGTCTTGGACACCATTTGGGGAAATGTACACAACTACCATAAAATCAAAGGAATAGAGCAGGTTCGGGAGTTGGTCGACTACCTTTTACTTCAGGATGAAGTTTGCTTTGACACAGAGACTACCGACCTAGACCCGATGAAAGCCGAATTGGTGGGACTTTCCTTTTCCTATGTGTCGGGAGAGGCCTACTATATTCCTGTCACGGAGGACCAAAAAGAAGTTCAGGGAGTACTTGAACTTCTTCGCCCTTTCTTCGAGAATGAGTCCATCGTCAAGATCGGCCAAAACATCAAGTACGACATACTGGTGCTAAAGAACTACGGTATCGAAGTCAAAGGAAAAATCTATGACACCATGCTGGCCCACTACCTCATCGATCCAGACGGCAAGCACGGCATGGACTGGCTGGCCCAGCAATACCTCCACTACAAGCCTGTCTCCATCACCGAACTGATTGGCAAAAAAGGAAAAGGCCAAAGCAACATGCGGGACGTGGACGAGGACGAAGTCACCGCATACGCTGCCGAAGACGCCGATATCACGCTGAGGTTGAAGGAGAAATTCGACCCAATCCTTAATACCAATGGACTGACCAAGCTCTTTGACGAGGTGGAAAACCCGCTGATTGAGGTGCTGGCGGCAATGGAGTTTGAGGGAGTTCGTATCGATACGCAAAGCCTGGCGGAGCTTTCTGTGCTTCTGGACACAGAAAGTAAAGAAATTGAAAAACGAGTCTATGAGCTTGCTGGTGTGCGCTTCAACCTCGCCTCACCCAAGCAATTGGGTGATGTGCTTTTCGAAAAAATGAAACTCGACCCCAAGGCCAAAAAGACCAAAACCGGCCAATACGCCACGGGAGAGGAGATTCTCAGCAGGCTGGCCAACGAGCATCCAATTGCCGAGGCCATCTTGGATTTCCGACAGATGGTCAAGTTGAAGTCCACCTACGTGGATGCTTTGCCAACTATGATCAATCCAAAAACCGGCAGAATCCACACGACCTACAACCAATTTGTGGCGGCTACCGGAAGGCTTTCCTCCATCAACCCCAACCTGCAAAACATTCCAATCCGCACAGCTCGGGGACGCGAGATCCGCAAGGCTTTTGTACCAAGGGATGAAAATCATCTCCTGCTTTCTGCGGATTATTCCCAAATCGAGCTACGGCTCATGGCCGAGTTTTCGGGAGACGAATCCATGCTGGACGCTTTCAAAAACGGCCGCGACATCCACTCCACCACCGCTGCCAAGATCTTTAAAGTGCCTTTGGAAGATGTCACTTCCGATATGAGAAGAAAGGCCAAAACGGCCAATTTTGGGATCATTTACGGAATCTCGGCTTTCGGGCTTTCCCAGCGATTGTCTATCCCAAGGGCCGAAGCCAAGGAAATCATCGACGCCTATTTCATGGAGTTTCCCGCGGTGAAAGACTACATGGACGGAGCGATCCAAAAGGCCCAGCAAACAGAATTTGTCGAAACCATCCTCGGTCGCCGTCGCTACCTGCGTGACATCAACAGCCGCAATATCACCACCCGCGGCTTTGCCGAGCGAAACGCGATCAATGCACCTCTCCAGGGATCAGCCGCCGACCTGATTAAGGTCGCCATGATCCATGTGCACGAGTGGATGAAAAAAGAAAAACTCCAGTCCAAGATGATCCTCCAAGTGCACGATGAATTGGTATTCGACGCACACAAGGACGAAATCGACTTGCTGAAGCAGCATATCCCCAGCCTGATGTCCAATGCCATCAAACTCAACGTACCCATCGAGGTCGAAGTCGGCGTGGGTACGGATTGGCTACAGGCGCATTAAAATATTGAATTCTAGCCACTAGCCTTTTTTGTCACCTTGAGCGGAGTCGAAAGGTCTTCTACTTAGGATTGCCAAATATTGAAATCAAAAATCACCATCCAAAAATGGCCAAAACCAAAACCTCCTTTTTCTGCCAAAACTGCGGCGCGCAAAGCCCCAAGTGGATCGGTCGATGCCCCGCTTGCGGGGAGTGGAACACCTACGTGGAAGAAATCATCCAAAAGGAGGAAAGTGGAAAAGGCAGCTGGAAACCGTCTGGCTCGACTTTGAAGAAAGCCAGCACACCCCAGAAAATCGCCGAAGTCAAGTACGAGGAACAAGCGCGATGGGTGACTGGCGATCCGGAATTGGATCGGGTGCTGGGAGGCGGGATCGTACCGGGTTCGCTGGTTTTGATCGGCGGGGAACCAGGTATCGGCAAGTCTACCCTGATGCTGCAGATCGCTTTGGTGCTGAAGGGAAAAACCATCCTTTACGTTTCCGGCGAGGAGAGCGAAGCGCAGATCAAGATGCGGGCAGACCGCATGGAAGCCCAAAACCCAGACTGCTACGTGCTCTCCGAGACGAACACCCAGCAGATTTTCCAGCAGATCGAGGTTCTGAAACCGGACTTTTTGGTCATCGACTCGATACAAACACTCAACAGCCAGTATGTGGAATCGGCAGCGGGATCGGTGTCCCAAGTCAGAGAGTGCACGGCTGAGCTGATGAAATTTGCCAAGGAAACGGGAACGCCTGTATTCCTGATCGGGCATATCACCAAGGACGGCTCCATCGCCGGCCCAAAAGTCTTGGAACACATGGTGGACACCGTGCTGCAGTTTGAGGGAGATCGACACCTGACTTATCGCATACTCCGCACCTCAAAGAACCGATTTGGCTCCACCCACGAACTGGGCATCTACGAGATGCGAGCCGAGGGTCTTCGCGCCGTGTCCAACCCCTCCGAGATCCTGCTTACCCAGCGCGAGGAAGTGCTCAATGGAGTCGCCATCGGCGCGATGATGGAGGGCAACCGCCCACTGCTCATCGAGATCCAGTCTCTAGTCAGTCCGGCGACCTACGGCACGCCCCAGCGCAGCAGCACCGGCCATGACGCCAAGCGGCTCAATATGCTTTTGGCCGTGTTGGAAAAGCGAGGTGGAATGCGACTTGGCCAGCAGGACGTATTTCTGAATGTGGCTGGAGGTCTTCGTGTGGACGATCCGGGGCTAGACTTGGCGGTGTGCGCATCTTTGATCTCCAGCTATGAGGATACGCCTGTTTCTGAGCATATTTCCTTCGCGGGAGAAGTAGGCTTGGGTGGAGAAATCCGTGCGGTTTCGCGCATAGAAAACCGCATCGCGGAAGCAGAGAAGCTGGGCTTCAAGAAGATTGTCGTCTCCAAATATGCGGTCAAGGGACTCGACTTAAGCAAATACAAGATCGAAGTCGTTGCGCTGAGCAAGCTGGAGGAGATGTATCAGCAGATTTTCTAGGGAAAAATGGAGTAAGTGGGTCTGTGAGAACACAAACCACGATGGGGAATTATTCGACAACAAACGATTACATTCGACTACAATCGACTAATTACCGGCTAATGATTTTTCATTTCCTACCTAAGCTTTCAAAAAAGCTATGGATCGGATTTTATTGTTTATGCCACATCACAGAGCTGGCCGGTTTAAGGTTTTCATACCTTATCAGCTTAAAGCTGAACGCGAATTGTTAAAGAAATTGGCTACAAGCTACTACCATCCCCAACAAAAACTCTGGAGTCTAGTCAATACCAAAGAAAACTGGGAATTGCTTCAACGGGTCTATCGGGGCAAGTTTGAAATCAAACAGGATGAAAAAAAGGTATCCACTCCAGTAAAAGCCTTAAACGGGCAATCTATTCAGGCATTGGCTGATCTGGAGCAGAAGCTCACGCTAAAAGCCTACAGTCCTTCCACGGTAAAGAATTACGCTTCTTCCTTGTCGCAGTTCTTAGGATTCTTTGAAAGCCGGGATCTAACAGACATCACCAAGGAAGAAATAGAAGCCTTCGTATATCATCAGATTACCAAATATAAGATTTCGGAGAGCGCTCAGAACACGCTGATAAATGCGATTAAAGCCTACTACGAGCACGTGCTGGGTAGAGAGCGAACGACTTATGAGATCCAGCGCCCAAAGAAAAGCTTGACCCTGCCCAATATTCTAAGTCAGGAAGAGGTAAAAGCAATCCTACAAAGTGTGGACAATCTCAAGCATCGGGCGATCCTGATGCTCATTTACAGTGCAGGACTGAGAATCAGCGAGGCAATTAAACTGAGGAACCGAGACATCCATTCCGACGAAGGCTACATTTTCATCAAAGGCGCCAAAAACAAAAAAGATCGAAAAACAGTACTTTCGCCAGTATTGCTGGTACTTCTCAGGCAATATTACAAAGTATATAAACCTAGCTACTGGCTTTTTGAAGGGCAGGAGGGTGGACAATATTCCTCTACGAGCATTCAGGCAGTTTTTAGGCGGGCAGTAGAGAAAAGCAACTCCAATCCCTGGGCGACTGTGCACACGCTACGACATAGCTTTGCTACCCACCTACTTCAAAAGGGGACCAATCTACGCTACGTCCAGGCCCTACTGGGGCATGAAAGCAGTAAGACAACCGAAATCTATACCCATGTGCTGTCTATTTCCAACAAAACTATTCAAAGTCCTCTTGACGGGATAGACGAAATTATTAATTTGGTCACATCAGAACCCCGAAGGCCTGTGGACAAGGACGATATAGACGCAATAAGGTAGCGGGAATGCTGTAAACACAAGTGTTGGCATTCATTGAACTGACAATCTAATAATCACATTTATGGGAAAGAATATTGTTTATCCCTTTGAGACATTTAGCGAGTTTTTAGACGAACCATACTTAAAGAAGATATCATTGCTTTATGATAAAATTTATGTTTGCGAAGCGTCCTTAAGTCTTCTTTTTGAGGGTAGTACTCCTGAATACTTAAATTATCAAAAAACCACAATGGAATATCTAATTGATAAGAAAGTCATAGAAGTATTTCCTTATAATTTTGAAAAATTTGATAATCCTGAAAACAATAAAACCGTCAACGATATTCAACTAGAATTAAAAAATGTTCTTTCAAATTTTTCTTTACCAAACTCAAAAAAGTCGAAAAAAGTAAAGCTTTCAGATTACACCCCAGAAGAAATTGAAAAATTAAGACAAGAGTTCTTTTTTGATAATTTCTTAGCAAGCGATCTATCGGCACGCTTAGATGCCATTTATCTGAGTAAAAAGACAAATGATGACTTCTATCCATTTCTGAGAATCAATCCAACTACCCCTATAGAGAATAAGAAGGCGAATGTCATAAATTTGATTTTGGGTGATATACCTGAACCTGAACCAGGAACTCCTTGGGAGGCAATATTAGATTACAAATCTGACGAAGAAATTAGAAATAAGTACCTCGCTTTGGTTAATTGGATTAACAAGGTCTCAAAATCCGAATTCGATGTAAATGAAATTAAAGATGAATACGATTATCTATTAAGTGAATATAACAGACAATACAAGATACATAAGCTTAAATCTCGAAATTCAATAATTGAAGTTATTATTAATATGGGCACCGGATTATTAACTTCTCTTGGAAGTGGAGACTTTGTAGGTGCATTTAAGAGTATAATTAAAGCTGAACCTGCACGTATAAAGCTAATGGAAGAAGAAAGTAAGCTTCTAGGACGAGAAGTTGGTTATGTATATCATACTCAAAATAAATTCCAGTCAAGAGAAGTGAACACATTTAATGTAGACAAGAACGTCCAATTAGTTAGACGACCTTTAAAATAATAGTTCTCAGCCTTATATTAATTAGGCAAAAGAGATAAAATGAAATTTAAATTCTGAAAAAAACGAAATGCCAACAATGTATATAAAAAATAGGCAAAATAGTAGTGAAATCAAGGCTTTTACTTCGTATCAAAGTATGTGCATAACCGAAAGTTTAGTGCTTCGTAACCGCCTACTTTTCATATACTAACCGTTGCCGGCAATTATCTTTGGACATATGAGACTACTAATCATAGGACTATTACTAATAGGTTGTTCGATTGAGAATAAAATTGAATCACCAACAATTAATGGTGATTGGATATTTATTGAAAATCCAGAAGAGATAACGATTGACTACTTTGGACTCAAGTTTAAAAATGACACTTTGTATACAATCCATGACGGTGGACTTACTCAAGAAGGAAAATTTTTAGTTAACGGGGACACAATTATCGTTAGCGAATTTGGAGAAAAGATTAATAAGACGAGGCGAATAAAAAAATTAACCAAAGACAGTTTGATTCTTACTGGTGGAATTTTTGAAGACAAATACTACTCTCGACAGCTAGAGTTCGTTGAGAAATTAAAATTTAATGAGATAAAATTGACCGCTGGAAAATGTTTCGGTGATTGTCCAGAATTCAATCTAAGAATTACTGACAGTGGACTGATTCAATTCAAACCGATTAATAATTGCAAGGTGGATAAAGAAAAAACGTTTACAATTGAGAGAGAAAAGAAAAGAAAAATTGACAGTTTGTTTCAGTGGACTTACATACACAAGTTGGACACAAGTAAAGTAAATAGTGCTATTGACGACTGGGCTCTTGGCATAGAAATATCTTATGGAAACGGGCAAAGGATTGTGTTTAGAACAACTGGGTCGTATATTCCATTTAGACTAAAAGGAATATTTAGTTTAATAATTAACGATTTGAGAGAAAGAAACCTGATATAAAATAACTGCCGGCAACAAAGTGTATGCGCTATAGCTTCGAAAATAGTTTTAACTTTATAAGATGGAAAAGCCACAGCGCATACACAGACCGTTAGCTACTATTTAAAATGACAAGAACGACACAAATATTGATAGGAATTGCAGTACTGATTTTTCTGTTGTCGTTTTTCTTACCAAGTAGATTAACCAGTTATGACTTTGCAACAATTATAAGTTTTGCAAAAAGTAACCAAATAGGATACGGCATTTATGGATTATTGCTTTTCCCTATTATTCTCTTGTTGATTCTTATGAAAAAGTATTTAATCGGAATTTATCTTTCTACATTTCTACTTTTGACTCAACTTGATTTAATTGACCACTTTATTGACTTTTTAGCAGACGATGGATCACTTTTAGGAATTGGAGCTACCTCGATTTTATATCCATTTCTTCTCGTGACATTCCTTTTTATTTGGTTAATTTATAAATCTATAAAAAGCAAAAAATGGACTTGGTATATATCGTTTGTCGTTCTTGTAATATTGACTTATTTGTTTTTGAATGACAGAAATTGTACGATGGAATTTGTTGCAGATATGGGATTCCAAAAATATGATATTGGACTTTGGTTTTCCAATTGTGGAACTTATTATGCTTGGTGGACTAGTGCTATTCTGATCCAAATTGGACTATTTAATGAAATAAAAATAAAAGAAACAGTAGCTAACAGCACCTAAGAAAACATGGGGCGGGCAGTAGTTACCCCAAGTTCCGTTCTTCGTAGCTACTTTTGTCACAGGCGGAGAGGAAGTTGCTTCGAAAAGCCCCACGTTTCTTAGCTGCGACCCGTTATAGGGCATTTTAAAGACGACATTGTGAGACAACAAAAAATACGAGGACACAGAAGAAGACATAAGCATATCGAAGAATGGAGATTGAAAAATCTTGACCTAAGACTTGATTTAATTCAAAAGTATAATGGAGACCATATCGACATTGTTGTGCATCCTTGGTGTGACATTTCAATTATAGATAGTGCCATACCTGAGCCAAAAGGAAAGACCAAATATTTAATGTTAAGTGGTCTAATTGATATCTATGATTCATGGAAAAAACAATTGGATAAAATAGGACAATCATACTATCTTAAAATTTGGCTTTATGAACCACGTTTTTCAAAATCGCAAGTTGTCTGTGCTGTTGGTGACAAGATTTCCTACTATGAAAATATTTTTTTTAAGTCTGACAATATTGCGAGATTAGAACCCAACAATTTCGGTCCTATAAAAAGTAGAATTGAAAATTTAAATTGGGACTGGCGTGTAGACGAAGATCATTTTGACAATAATGAAGTTGGTGAACCTGGACTTTATTCAACCCTGGCAGATTTTGAAGAATCTAAAAAATGGTTTACAAGGACTTTAAGAAAGCCACACAGGACAACTAAGATTGACGAGACAACCGAACTATACTCATTTAAGAGAGGCTGCATATGGCTTGGTGGACAGAAATAAAAACGCCCTATAACAATGTATATAAAACATATGCTGTATTGTAGGTTCTTAAAGTGCGTGCTGTTAAATTTCGTCAGCAACGTGGGACAAAGATGAAGGTTTTAAAACGCATACGTTTTATATACTAGCGTTGTAGCACATTAGAATGAAACCAATCGGAACATATCAAACTCGACAAGTATTTTGGTTCGACTATGACCAATTTCAGCTTGACCAATTGCCAAAAAAGGATTGGTTATGTCTTGCAACTTCGGACATTGATCCAAATGATCAGAAGTTTGAAAAACTCGTTCGACACTCAATTGACAACGGAATTTTGGAATTTAAAGGACATGGAAAGTTTGGAGAAAAAATTCATGACCTTTTTGATGAAATTATTACTCAAATGGAAGTTGTTGAAAATCACGAGCCGATTTCAGTAATGACTACTTGGCACAATGACGAAACCCTTGCAGACACATTTTGGGACTGTTTCTTCGCAACTTGTTTACCAGAGACAGCTGACTTAGACAACATTTCAATAATCTGTACCGACCTGAAAGGAAACGACAGAAGTAATGAATTGAAGAAAATACTTGAACGATTTGAAAATGGATGGATTCCAGAATAAAAAATAAAAAAACGTGCTACAACAAACGCTAAGAAAACATGGGGCGACATGAACTGAAAGCAAGCATAGAACTTCGTAGTTTAGTTTGTCACGGGCGGACAGATAAGAACTCTGAAAGCCCCACGTTTCTTAGCGGCTCCGTTGCCGGCAATTATCTTTGGACATATGAGACTACTAATCATAGGACTATTACTAATAGGTTGTTCGATTGAGAATAAAATTGAATCACCAACAATTAATGGTGATTGGATATTTATTGAAAATCCAGAAGAGATAACGATTGACTACTTTGGACTCAAGTTTAAAAATGACACTTTGTATACAATCCATGACGGTGGACTTACTCAAGAAGGAAAATTTTTAGTTAACGGGGACACAATTATCGTTAGCGAATTTGGAGAAAAGATTAATAAGACGAGGCGAATAAAAAAATTAACCAAAGACAGTTTGATTCTTACTGGTGGAATTTTTGAAGACAAATACTACTCTCGACAGCTAGAGTTCGTTGAGAAATTAAAATTTAATGAGATAAAATTGACCGCTGGAAAATGTTTCGGTGATTGTCCAGAATTCAATCTAAGAATTACTGACAGTGGACTGATTCAATTCAAACCGATTAATAATTGCAAGGTGGATAAAGAAAAAACGTTTACAATTGAGAGAGAAAAGAAAAGAAAAATTGACAGTTTGTTTCAGTGGACTTACATACACAAGTTGGACACAAGTAAAGTAAATAGTGCTATTGACGACTGGGCTCTTGGCATAGAAATATCTTATGGAAACGGGCAAAGGATTGTGTTTAGAACAACTGGGTCGTATATTCCATTTAGACTAAAAGGAATATTTAGTTTAATAATTAACGATTTGAGAGAAAGAAACCTGATATAAAATAACTGCCGGCAACAAAGTGTATGCGCTATAGCTTCGAAAATAGTTTTAACTTTATAAGATGGAAAAGCCACAGCGCATACACAGACCGTTAGGCGCAAGTTACTAAGGACAGATGGACACCCATAATACAGAATCATTCAACAAGGATTTTTGCGAACACCTGGAGTACCACATAGGACGGACATTTAAAAATTCGGAGGACAGCCAATTGAAAGGACTTTGGTGCGATGGTATTGTGTATCCTTCTGTTGAATCTCAATTGAGCAAAGAAGTGCTGCTAAAAACAGGAACAATAATTACCAATGCATTTATTGGACCCGATGGACAAGATGAGTATGAAATGACCATTATATTCGGACCTTTATCAATTGACAGATATGCGAACGACTCTGATCTGATTGATTGTTTACCCAGTGAAAAATCAGCAGACTGGATTAAATTGGACATTGAGAAAAGAAAAATCGAACTCCGATTAAAATGAGGAGAATGTAACAAGCGCCTAACAATGTGTAAATGCAATAGCGCTGATGAATTTTGATTATTTATATATTTGTTCAGCGCTACTGCATTTACACAAGCGTTAGGCACAATACTTCGGAGAAATGAGATACTTAATTATAATTTTACTTTTGTTTTCATGCAATAACAAGCAGGACAATGTTAAGTCTTTCGAGGACTACTTGGGAAAAGATAAAGCCGAATCTCT
>NZ_JAFKCW010000039.1 GCF_017254835.1 Algoriphagus aestuariicola | reverse complement strand
CTTCTTCTTGTTGAATTATTTAAGCCAATAGCCTCACCTTCTGGTAACAGAGACTTAGTAGCGAAATCTAAACACAAGCGAAACATCGTAGCAGCGGCATTATAGCAACCAATACTCATACACTTTGCCCCTTCAATAAATGCTGCTTCGATATCAGGGGGTAAAAATTCCGGTGGTCTTTTATAAATGTAATCTGCAGAAGTTGAATAACCCAGCACTGTTATGTGATTGTCAATCATCCCAGCCTTTTTTATCACCTCATCAGATGATAATTGCCGAGAAAATAAATCATTTCTCAAGCGAATATTTAGCACAACAGCAGAATGACAAACGCCACACTCAC
>NZ_JAFKCW010000038.1 GCF_017254835.1 Algoriphagus aestuariicola | reverse complement strand
ATTTCACCATGGCGTCGTACAGCGTGTAGTGCGGCACATCGTACTGGCCGGTGGCGTCGGCCGGCGCATCGCCGATGTAACGCACGCCGCTGCCGACGGTCAGGCCGTTGAGCGCGCCGCTCAGGAAGCTGTAGCTGCCCCAGGCGGACGCCGCGTGGCGCGGAATGCCCGCCGGGCTGTGGCCGATTTCGTCCGCCGAGTTGGAGTCTTTGGTCACCACGTCGGTGTAGGTGTAGGCGGCGATCAGCTTGATCTCCGGCGTCGGCTGAGCGTGCACTTCCGCCTCAATCCCTTTGGATTTCACCTCACCGATCTGCTCGTAGGCGGAGGTGAGGCGGTTATAGGACGCC
>NZ_JAFKCW010000037.1 GCF_017254835.1 Algoriphagus aestuariicola | reverse complement strand
GAGCGTGTTCAACCTTGGCGATGTCAAAGGCCTGGCGGAGCATACCGATGACTACGATCTGCTGCGTCGGCTGTTGGTGGACGGTTATGCCGAATCGGAAGAGGCGATCAAGCGTCAGCTGATGCAGGACGAGCAGGGATTAATGCTGTATCGCGCCATCACGCGCTTCTTGTATGAAGACAGCCTCCTGCCGGGCTACAGCGGTTCCAACGCCGCGCTGCAAAAAGACGCCAAACGGCGCGCCTGCGGCGTTATCCAGCGCAGCTGGGCCTGGGGCAACCTGCTGGCCCAGCATTTCCCGGCGGCGATCCGCCTGTCGATTCACCCGCAGCCGGCCGACAGCCTGAAGATAGGCATC
>NZ_JAFKCW010000036.1 GCF_017254835.1 Algoriphagus aestuariicola | reverse complement strand
CGATGAGGTCATCGTCACCGCGCTGGATCACTACGCCAACGTCTCCAGCTGGCAGCAGGCCGCCGCCGACAAAGGCGCCGTGGTGCATCAGATAGCGCTGGAGAGCGCCGATTGTTCTCTCGACGCGGCAAAAGTGTGCGCGCGCATCAACGCCAACACGCGTCTGGTGGCGGTCAGCTACGCGTCCAACGTCACCGGCAGCATCGTCGATATCAAAACCATCGTTGAAGCCGCGCATCGGGTGGGCGCGCAGGTGTATGTCGACGCCGTTCATTACGCGCCGCATAACCTGATCGACGTGCAGGCGTTGGGATGTGACTTCCTGGTGTGCTCCGCCTACAAATTCTTTGGCCCGCACG
>NZ_JAFKCW010000035.1 GCF_017254835.1 Algoriphagus aestuariicola | reverse complement strand
AGCTTTAGAGCGATTTATCTTCTGAACCAGACTCTTGTCATTTGTTTTGGTAAAGAGAAAAGTTTTTCCATCGATTTTATGAATATACAAATAATTGGAGCCAACCTGCAGGTGATGATTATCAGCCAGCAGAGAATTAAGGAAAACAGACAGGTTTATTGAGCGCTTATCTTTCCCTTTATTTTTGCTGCGGTAAGTCGCATAAAAACCATTCTTCATAATTCAATCCATTTACTATGTTATGTTCTGAGGGGAGTGAAAATTCCCCTAATTCGATGAAGATTCTTGCTCAATTGTTATCAGCTATGCGCCGACCAGAACACCTTGCCGATCAGCCAAACGTCTCTTCAGGCCACTGACTAGC
>NZ_JAFKCW010000034.1 GCF_017254835.1 Algoriphagus aestuariicola | reverse complement strand
ACCAGAAATTCGACGGAAAAATCGGCGACAGCGACATTCACGGCAGCTTGAAGTACGTTGCCGGTAAACCGCGGCCCACGCTGAGCGGCGCGGTGAACTCCCGGCAGCTGAGGTTGGCGGATCTGGCGCCGCTGATCGGCGCCGACTCCAACGCCGCCAAAGCCGGGCGCGGCGAGAAAAGCCGTCAGCCTGCGGATAAGGTGCTGCCGGTCGAACAGTTCGATACGCAAAGCTGGAGCAAGATGGATGCGGACGTGAAGTTTGCCGCCGCGCGCATTGAACGCGGCAGCGATTTGCCGCTGAGCGATCTGGCCACGCACCTGAAGCTGAACAATGGCGAACTGCGCCTGGATCCGCTGCGCTTC
>NZ_JAFKCW010000032.1 GCF_017254835.1 Algoriphagus aestuariicola | reverse complement strand
ACTTCCGGGTAGATGAACACCGAACTGAACGAGGTGTGGCGACGGCCGCCGGAGTCGAACGGGCTCTTGCGCACCAGGCGGTGAACGCCGGTTTCAGTGCGCAACCAGCCGAACGCGTAGTCGCCGATGATCTTGATGGTGGCCGATTTCAGGCCCGCAACGTCGCCGTCGGACTCTTCGATCACTTCGGTCTTGAAGCCCTTGGCTTCGGCCCAGCGCAGGTACATGCGCAGCAGCATGCTGGCCCAGTCTTGCGCTTCGGTGCCGCCGGAGCCGGCCTGAATGTCCAGATAGCAGTCGGCGCTGTCGTATTCGCCAGAGAACATGCGGCGGAATTCCAGCTGCTCGAGCTTGGCGATCAGTTGATCGA
>NZ_JAFKCW010000031.1 GCF_017254835.1 Algoriphagus aestuariicola | reverse complement strand
ACAGGGGTACCCTTCCTGCAGCAGCCGCTCCAGGCGCCGTTCTTTGCCCTCGGCCCGCTGTTTCAGCAGCGCCAGCGCTTCCTGCGGCGTGATGCAGTCGGTGATGTAACGGAAGTCGATGCAGCGCACCAGTTCCTCCGGCGTCATCTCCGCCACCAGCCGCCACACCGGCTTGCCGACCGATTTGGCCCACAGATCCCACACCGCATTGACCACCGCGCCGGTCGCCAGGTGAATGGCGCCCTTGTCCGGCCCAATCCAGCGCAGCTGGCTGTCGCTGGTGAAGCGCCGCCAGAAGGCGCCCATGTCGGCGGCGATCGTCTCCAGTTGCTCACCGACGATCTGATGTTCCAGCGCGCGGATCGCCGCAC
>NZ_JAFKCW010000030.1 GCF_017254835.1 Algoriphagus aestuariicola | reverse complement strand
ACTCGCGCACCACTTCGCGCGGACGCAGGCGGCGGCCGTCCGGCAACAGCTTCGGCACCCAGCCTGCCAGCCGGTACATCAAGCGCACGTCGGCTTTGATAATCGGCCCGATATCCGGCCGGATCACCTTCAGCACCACTTCCTGGCCGGTGGTTTTCAGCCGCGCGGTATGCACCTGCGCGATCGAGGCGGACGCCAGCGGCTGCTGCTCGAAGTCGTCGAACCAGGTTTCCAGCGGGCCGCCCATCGCCAGCTCGATATGCTTGCGCGCCAGCGCACCGTCGAAAGGCGCCACCCGATCCTGCAGCAGCGTCAGCTGATCGGCAATGTGCGGCGGGAACAGATCGCGGCGGGTAGACATCATCTGGCCGAACTTGAT
>NZ_JAFKCW010000003.1 GCF_017254835.1 Algoriphagus aestuariicola | reverse complement strand
GAATAGTAACACTTGTAAAAACAGTAAGTGAAAAGTACTGTGCCTAACAATGCATATAAATCATGCCGGCAGAAGTTGATGATTAATTATTAATTTGGTCTGCCGGCACGCTTTATATGCGAACGTTGTAAAACATTTGAACAAATTAAAAACTATGAAAAGAACAATCTTATTTCTGACTTTAAATATTTTTTTTATAGGTATCTCATTTGGACAAGAAGTTGAATGTGGAGATGGAAAAACTTACTCAAATGAACAATAAACGAAATATGACAAACGACTGACTGATTATCCGAAAATAGAAAGTGTTCCGAATTACTCTGACGGAAAAGACGAATTGAATAAACTAATTGAGTCCAAACTAAAAGTTAAGGAACAAGGAAAGAATATTGTATTTCGACTGAATTATATTTTCACAATAACTTGTGATGGACAAATCAAAGATTTTAAGACTCTTGGAGATTCTGAATTGTCAAATTTGACCAATATCGAAGAAATTATAATGGAAACTAACGGAAAATGGATTCCAGCTGAAAAAGATGGAAAACCAGTTGACTGTATTTATTTTGCAAAGAAAACAATAGCTGGAAATAAATATTAAAAACGTTTTACAACAAAGGCTACACGTAATGCGGGGTTAAGTGCCAGATTGAAAATTTTCGTCTTGTAATACGCTCGCAGTTTGTGTATTTATTAGCAGAAAATAACAAATATAAAAACGGCTCGCTCGCTTTCGTGCCAATTTGAAACTTACAGCTTCAAATCCCGCACTACGCATAGCCGAACCCGTAGCTCATTTTAAGACGACAGACAACGACAAGAAAAAATGCCATTAAGAGCATACATAGACAATGAAGAAATCATTTCCATTGACCAAGACGAAAAACAATGGGACGATTTAAAAAAGCGGCTCAAATCAAAAGAGTCTGTTTTGACATTGCCATGTTGCCGACAAGTAGGTTTTTTAAGGACAAGTAGCAAAGGACTTAAACACTTCGTTCACGCAAAATCGGACAACACTTGCGACTGGAAACCTGAATCCCCAGAGCATTTAAGAGCGAAAATTGAAATTATAGAAGCTTGCAAAGAAAATGGTTGGAAAGCTATACCTGAATTTTCAGAAACTAATTGGCGAGCAGACGTTTTAGCTATCCAAAATGATAAACGAATTGCATTTGAAGTTCAATGGAGCAAGCAGACATTTGAAGACACAAAGTTTCGCCAAGATAGATACAAAGAATCTAATGTTCGTGGTTGTTGGTTTTTCCGAACAGCACCAAAGGAATTTAGAGAATATGACGAACATCTAAAAGCCGACAAAGAAATACCAGCATTCAAAATATTTAAAGACGAGAACTCAAATATTATTGCCCAACTCAAACAGACACAACTGCCATTAAAATCTTTGGTGGACAGCTTATTGAAGAGACGATTAAAATTCTGTGAACACATAAGACTTAATCCAAAACAAGAAGTGACTATCGTTTTCTTTGACACAAGCTGTTGGAAGTGCCACAAGCCCCAAAACCTTTGGACAGTTGAACAAAATCTTGTTACGGTTTGCAATCAGGACTTCTATTTAATGAGGTCAATGTGGGACAATGACGATATAGACAAAAGCCCCAAAATATATGAAGCTGTAAAGCATTTTTTGCAGACAGAAAAAGGGAAAAACTTAAAAATCGGACAACTAAAAAAGCGATATAGCAAAACGGTTCACGACAATTATTTATCACACGGCTGTTTTTACTGCGACTCAATCTTTGGTGATTGGTTTTTAAACACAGAAAAAATGGACGGACAGAGCGACCCGAACTCTTTAAGACATAAAGTTGAAATTGAATTTGGGACAGTCAAAGAAGAAGGACAACACTGGTGCTACTCAGACAACGGACAGTATTGCGAATGAAAAGAAAAACGAGCTATAACACGGGTTTTGCGTCAGGCGGGCTGACATGCAAACTTGGAGCTTTGTGCTTCTATCCAAGCGTAGTGCAGGTTGACAGTTTTGTTCTCCGAAACCCGCCCGAACGCAAAGCCCGAAACCGTTGGCAGAAATATTAAAAAGACACCGTCTAAATGGAAGATAAATACAAACAATACGAAAAGACAATCAAGAAGAAACATAGTTTTGCTTGGACACCAAAATATGTTTCGGAATTTAGCACAAGACTAAGTACTAAGGAATTTATTGCAATCGCAGAAAAGACATTTAAAGGCTTAGGTTGGGACATAATTTATCAAGACGACAAATCTATTGAAGCAAAAAGAAACGAAAAGTCGTTCGGGACAGAGCGTTGGACAGAAGGAATTACAGCAACTTTTGAGTATGGAAAAATCAAAGTAAAAAGCGTGACGCTTGGTAATGAAATGTGGGATGTTGGCAGAAATTCAAAACGTGTTCAATTATTCATTTACGCATTTCAGGAAACAGAAAAATCTTTTGACAAGGAAAAACTTCAAGACCTTGTCAAAGAAAAAGAAACTATAAATAATTGGGACGATTATGTAGTTCCCGATTCTTTACCCAAACCTAACGAAATCAGAGAACCAAAATTTTACATCCCCATTATCGGTTGTTCAATACTTTCAATCTTAGTTGCTTTTTTACTTGCAAAGGTTTCAATAAGTGGTTTCTACATCATTGGACTTTTTGAGTTTTTAGTCGGATTTGCAATAGGTTTTACTTTTAAGTATTTAATTAAGTTCTCAAACTACACCAATTACGACAAGCTCCATTATGTGATATTAGGGACTATTGGCTTGACATACATATTAAATCAATACTTTCAATACGAGATAATATTATATGAAAACAATTATGACCGTATTGGTTTTTTTGAGTTTCTAAAAATAAAATTTGAAAAAGGACTTACAATCAAAAAATTAAACACAGGGTGGATTGGCTTAATAATTCATTGGGTTTTGCAACTTGTTATTACCTATTATGTGACTGTAATGGCTGTTATAAGAAATCTAACAAAATACCAACTTGACAGAGTACCACCAGAAGTTGTTGACTTTGCGTTTTACCACTTTGTAAAAGACAAAACAGAAGATCAAGTAAGAAAGGAATTAGCATTGAAAGGTTGGACTGAAACGCAGAACCAAGACGAAGTTTTTGAAGCAATCGGAGCATTACAAACAACCCAAGAAGTAAATAGAATGTAATGAAAAGAAATACTTCTGCCAACAGCCGTTTTGCAAAAGCGGGGGTTTCGTACTTCTATGACAGTGAAGTGCTAAATTCAAGCTTTGTGCATCTAATGAAGTTAAGTGCTGAAAATCCCCGCCTTCGCAAAGCGGCCAACCGTTGGCATTAATGTAAAATGAAAACAACGACACCTATCATACTATCACTCGTTTTGACTTTAACCATTATTGGTTGTAATCAAAAAACAGATGATAAGGAATCAAATGACTTAACAGGAACGATTTGGACGTCAGTTGTGGTTCAAGATATATGCCTTGACACTTTAAAATTTCATGCGGACAATAAAGTGTCTTACTACGCATGTGAAGTTGGTTGGACTTATGATGCTATTTATTCTATTCATGGCGACTCGGTCAAAATTGGAATAAATACAACTCAACTTGACGTTGACAAATATGACCCACATGAACCGACTTCTAAATATGTTTTGAGAATAAAAGAGACTGAACTAGAGTGGTTGAAAATTGAACATTATTATGCAGGAGAATTTGAAGAAGTCGGACAAGAAATTTATGACAACCTGAAGAATTTTAAAAAGGAAAAAAAACACTAATGCCAACAATGGGCATAAAACTTAGGGCGGACAATGGTTTCCGCGAGTTTTTGGCACTTAGCAAGCTTGGTTTCGGGCGGACAGTTAAGTGCTTCGAAATGCCCTACGTTTCATACCCGAACCGTTGTGCGTCATGCGGAAAAGGACAATGAATAGAATATTAATCACTTTCGGACTATTAATATTACCAGTACTTGGGGTTTGTGACACATTGGACTATTGGCATGTCTATTACAATGATTCAGTAATTGCCAAATTCAATTCTGTTTCACAAGATTTGAAAATCGAAATAGACCGATTTAGAATAAATGAAGGTGATACCTTAACTGTTAGACATGGAGATGATACTCCTTGCATTAACTGCAAATTCATCCTGTTCGTAAGAGATGAGAAGAACCGAAAATTAAGAATTACAGAAACAGGTGAATTCTGGGGCAAACTTTCATTTGACCTAAAGGACTTGATTGAAATTGGAGATAAAAATGAGAGTAAACGATATGACTTTTACTATTGGGAGCAAGATGACAGTGGCGACAAAACCCCAATGAAATTTGTCCTACAAGTAATATTTAAAGAAGAAGAATAAAAAAAGCACGAACGCACAACAACGGCTAACTAAACATGCCCTTCGGGACACGTTTGTTAGCCAAAACGTTGTGTAACATTAAAATAAACACGTGAAAGTTACCAAATACACAATTCTCAAAATTCTTAAAGTTGGACATGACACATCAATGAGAGGTGAAGGAATTTCTATGCACGAGGCACTTTATAGACTCAACTACAAAACAATTCGACATGACATTTCTGCGGAAAACTTACATTCTACAATTGAACTGAACCCTGAAATTATTAATGAATGGGTATTATATTCAGAAGACAAAAGAACTGATGGAGGATATGGACTTCAAGGTGAAAAACTAGAAACACTAAACTTGAATGAACAAGTGAAATTGACTGCGGATTATGTTCTACGTGAATTAGATTTTTGGTCGCAATACCAATAAATAAAAAATAAAAAAACGTTACACAACAAGGGCTAAAAAGTCAGGCGGGGTTCGACTATATTCATAGCTCCGTTCTCGCCTCAAAGTTCGTCTCGGTTCGACAGGACTTCGTCCCGCCCACCACCCGAACTTTTAGCCAAACCGTTACCAGCAAGTTTACAAGCCACTTATTCGCCAATGACCACCGACGAAATAAAGAGAATACTCCAAAATTTTGTACCCTATGGAGACGACGATTTGGAAAACGACAACGAATCTTACTTGTACGATCTAACTGAAAAGTTGCAAAAGAACAACGACGCTGAAAATGCGTTTGACGACATCTTTCGTCTGCTAGAAAATTATCCTGAAGCCGACTTTGGTTCTCCCGGACCACTTGTTCATACGTTAGAGCTTTTTCGAGGAAAATATGAGACCCGCTTACTTGATTCGTTATCTAGAAAACCGACAACTCTTACAGTTTGGATGCTCAATCGGATTATCAATTCGGCTTCTTCTAGCGAACGGGAGATGTATACAGGTGTAATGAGAGATTTGCTAAACGACCCGCAGCTTAAGGTGAATATCCATGAAGCAATAATCGACTTTTTGAAGTTTCAAGGAGCTTCATAACGACAAAAAACCAGCCGCTAACAATTAAGCTTTCGATGCGTCCGTAGGACGAACAATGAAACCGCTGTTGCACTGCCTGTCCCGACTTTTTCGGGAAAACCGGGAAGGTTCTTATGGGGATTGAGTCGGTATTTTATGGGGATCAAAGAGCCTGTGAAGCTTAGAAACGGAAGCCAAGAGGGACTCCAGCATCAAAAAGTAAGTTCGGAATCATTTAGCCAGCCCTTTCAAGCTTGTTTTGGAAGGGCTTTTTTGTGGCCGGGACATAGCTTCGCCCCTCCTGCGGCGGGCAGGCACCCCGACGAAAATCCGGAATTAAAATTGGGTGGGTACAGTAGAAAACACCGCCTTTGGCGGGCCACGCTTGGGCAGTCGCTGGATGCTGACCATGCTTTCCTTTTGGCAGCAGGAGCAGTATCGTGGGTTGTAGCTTTCCAGAATCCTGGGTTCCTTTTCCCCGCTAGACGGAGTTTGCAACTACGACATTCTATTCCTTCGAATTTGCAATTCGCCACATAGCCAAACACGGTCTAGTGAGAGTACTCGGAAGTTTTGTGAACTGATGCGGGAACAATACTATCTACTTCTGAATCATGATCCCGATCAGCTCGTCCTTCATTTCTTGGAGAATCTCGGGCTTTGCAGCCGATAGGTCAGTCTTTTCGTGGGGATCAGCGTTCAGGTCAAACAGCTGGTCTGCTTTTGCAAAGCCCGTCTCGATCTCCGTGCCCCAAGGCACGATCTGTGGGCCTTCGTTGCCCGGGATCAGCTTGTAGCCATCCGCACGCACATAGGCGAGGTTGCTGAAGAGGGCCTCTTGTACCAGACTATGCCTGCCCTGCTCTGACTTGCCGATCAGGGTGTGCCAGTGGTCTTGGCTGTCGATGGCTTGGGTGGAGTCATAGGACACTTGGTTTGCCGCGGCGAAGGAAGCCAGCAGGTCCACCTGACTAAACAAGGCTCTTTGATTTTTCCCTCCCTGAATCCTTTTTGGCCAGTGGACGATAAACGGTACGCGAGTTCCAGCCTCGAAAGCGCTGTATTTTCCCCCTCGAAGGCCACCGGAGGCATCATGCGAACCGATCAGTTCCTTGGCCTGATCCACGTAGCCGTCGTCCCAAACCGGGCCGTTGTCGCTGGTGAAGATCACGATCGTGTTTTCCTCCAGGCCTTTCTCCTTGAGCAGCTTCATCAGCTCGCCGACCGTCCAGTCCAGCTGTACGATCACGTCCCCTCTCGGCCCAAACTCTGTCGCTCCCTGAAACCGCTCGTGCGCGATGCGGGGCACATGGATATCATGGGTGGAAAAATAGAGGAAAAAGGGCTGCTCCGACTCCACCGTGACGAACTCGGTAGCCTTGTCCACAAAGGTCTGGGCAAAGTCCTCGTCTCTCCATAGCGCAGCTTCGCCTCCGGCCATGTAGCCAATCCGGCTGACGCCATTGACAATCGTTTGGTCGTGGCCATGGGACCACATCATCTGGAGCTGCTCGGGATTGTCCTTGCCTGTGGGTCGGTCTCCCACCTTTTTGCGGTAGCTCACCTCGATCGGGTCATGGGGATCGAGCCCCACCACGCGATGGTTCTCTACAAATACGGTCGGCACCCGGTCTCCGGTAGCCGGAATGATAAAGGAATAGTCAAAACCAATCTCCAGCGGCCCTGGCTTAAGCTCACCATTCCAATCGGGTCCTTCTTCTCCTCCAAGTCCCAGGTGCCATTTGCCGACAACCGCCGTGCGATAGCCACTGCGCTGCAAGACCAGCGGTAGCGTTTCCACGCCCGGACGGATTAGCGCGGAAGCATCTCCGGGAGCCACACCACGACCTTTGGCTCTCCAGGCGTATTCTCCTGTGAGCAGGGAATAGCGGGAAGGCGTGCAGGTCGCCGCGGTGGCGTAGGCATTGGTAAACATCAGGCCGTTTTGGGCCAGTTTTTCAATGTTTGGCGTGGGGATCTTGCCGCCATAGGCGGAGATATCGCCATAGCCTACATCGTCGGTATAGATCAGAATGATATTGGGCTTAGTCTCGGGGATCTGTTTGGAGGATCCCGACTGGCAGGAGGCCAGCACGGAAAAAGCCAAGCAGGATAGACTGCAGAGGAAGATTTTTGAAAAGTGAAGCATATCTGAAAACTAGCGGTAAGCCAAAGGGCCAGATTTCTCCGGCCCCTCAACCCACCTTATGAAAACATTTTTTATATGATTATCCGGCTTTATGCCAGAAGGTAGCCGTGACAATCCGAAAGAACGCTAAAATTAGGGCTTTACCCTACTACGGTCTTCGGTCTTCCAGCCCGATTGAAGAATCAAAATCGCCTACTGGTAAGATTCCGGATAATCATGTTTTTTTAATAGCCTGGGTTTTGCTCCAGGTTGGGATTGTCGGCGATCAGATCCTGGGAGATAGGCAGGTAGAAGCGCTCCGGACCAAAAGTCCGCTCTTGGCTCTCGGCGTTTTTTAGCGTGATCACGTAGCGATCCTCATCCATGTCATAGTTGAACACCAGCCCCTTGGTCCGCACCTTGTCCAAGTATTGCGGGGCGATTCTCCATCGGATCAGGTCCCAGAAGCGTTGGCTTTCGAAAGCCAACTCGACCTGGCGTTCCTGTCTGATGTTATCCTCGGTGGCTTCTGTCAGCAATGGCATACCTGCTCTTTCGCGCAGCTGATTTAGTGCATCCAGCGCCTCTCCTGTTTTGCCCAGGTAGAAAGCCGCCTCGGCAAAGTTGAGCAGGGTCTCTGCATATCTAAAAACATAGAAGTCCTGGCCAGAACGTCCCGAGATAGGTTCGGTATTGGATTCATCCAGTTTTTTGCGGAGGAGCAGGGCGGTATTTCTCACATTTCTTGCGTGTGCGGCAGCCGGCCAAGCTACACCGTTTCTACTCAGCGTACCGCTGGTGGCGGTCACCCTATTTCCTTCACTGTTGGTGTAAGTAGTGCTGGAGTGGAAATAAGCTAAACTTCCTTGCCACTCAGATTCGGGATAGAAGACCGAGGCGCGGAATCGCGGATCCCTTTTCCCAAAGAAGTCATCGATATCCCAAGATTTGGTAGCCACCAAGTCGCTGCGGGAGATGTCGGTTCCCTTTCGCCCATCGACGAAGTCAAAGAGCTCTACCATGTCGTAAAGCACAGGATAGTTGGAGTTCCAAGTGGCCAAAAAGCCTGCCGGTGTCCCCAAGTTGTCATAGGAGTGACCCTTGATTACAGGTTCGAAAACCTCCGCAAAGATGACCTCGCTATTTCCTTCGTCGAGAAACAGCTGCGTAAAGTTGGTCACTTTGTCCTGATGCTTGTCGTAAAGTGCAAACATCCCAGATTCTATGATTTCCTTCGAGGCATTGTAGGAAGTTTGGTAAAAGTTCTCCACTTCTCCCGGGGCAATGCCCACAAGCCCGTTTGCCTGCACTTGACCAAACTTGCCTATGCTAGCCGCATAGAGGGAAGCCCGGGACAGCAGAGACAGCGCAGTGTACTTATCCACTCGTCCGCTGGCACCGGTTTTCTTGTCCGGCATGGTGACCAGGATGTCCTCCAGCTCTGACTGGATAAATTCATAGATTTCCTGCTCAGTAGCACGCTTTGGATAGAGCTCTTCTTCCGGATCGTCTATGTTTTGAACCCGGGTGATCAGGGGCACCCCACCAAAACGAATGACCATTTGGAAGTAGGCATAGGCCCTCAGAAACCTTGCCTCATTGGTCTTTTGGAGGATATAGTCCTCGTCCAAAGACTGGCTGGAACCGATGTTTTCCAACAGGAAATTGATGTCCCGGATGGAGTTGTAGCCCCAGTAGTTGAGCGGGCCAGCTCCAGCTGCGGCGGTATAGGCCCTTCTATAGGTTGTGTTGGGTGTTTGCCAATCGGCGAAATTGATGTGCTCGGCTCCGGCCGCAGGGATCATCCCCATGTCCAGGTTACCTTCGCCCGTGGTGTGGATGAAGAGCATGTCCTGATAGATATTGGACACGTAGGCCTCTGTGAGGTTTTTGTCCTCAAATACCACCTCTTCGGAGATAAAATCAGGCGTTTTGGTCAGCTGGCTCTCGCAGGAAGCCAAAACGGAAAGACCAAGTATTGCTGCTATTATTTTTGATTTCATGACTTTCTTGTTTTTTGTTTTCCTCATTAGAATCCAAGCTGCACGCCAAATGACATCGTTCTCAAAAGGGGAAGTTTGAAGGCATTGGCGCTGGTAGCCTCTTCTGGATCGACGGCGTCCTTGAAAATCCCCATATTATTGAATGAGAGAATGTTGTCCCCGGACAAGTATACACTGGCACTGTTTATCTTGATTTTGGACAGGAACGCCGCCGGAACCGCATAGGTCAATGTTGCGGTCTTCAGACGTAGGTAGGTGCCGTTGTACATCCAGAAGTCGGACTGGATGTTGTTCCAAGGTCGAGTACCGCTTCTTTCGAAGGCTGGCAGCTGGGCATTGGGGTTGGAGCCGATGCCGGGATTGCTTGGATCCTGGGTCCAGGTGTACTGTTCGTGCAGCTCTAGCGGAATTTGCTCATTGTTGAACGCACCCCTGAATGCTCCAGAGATGTTGACATTAAATCGGGTTCCGCCCTGCCACAACATCGCCAGGCTGAAGTTTTTGTAGGAAACTCTCGGAGAAAGAGAATAGGTAATGTCCGGATTGGCACCGTAGCCGATCTGATAGCGATCAGCCCGGTTGATGATTCCGTCGCCATTGAGATCCACGTAGCGAATATCGCCCGGCTTAGGCAGGGTGTTGATATCCTCGATGGTATACATCTCCAGGTACTGGTCAACCTCCGCCTGGGTATTGAATAAGCCGTCGGACTTGTAGCCATAGGTCACATTCACCCATCTGCCGCTGAGCTGGTCAAACTCAACCTGGATCGGATCTTCCATGTTGATATCCTCTTGGTAGTTTTCATAACGCTCTCTAGCATAGGCCACTCCCGCGCTGATATCGTATTTGAAATCACCGATTGTCCCTTGGTTTCCGATGGAAAGTTCAAAACCGCGGTTGCTTCTGGAGTCTAGATTGACCTGGGGCAGGGTGGCTCCGAAAGTGCTTGGCAGCGCCTCCAACGGGATTCTCAGCAGTCCGTCCCGGTATCGGTAAAACCCGTCCAAGGTCGCATACAGCCTTCCGCTGAGCATGGTCAGGTCAATACCGGCGTTGTAGAGTGTGGTCTCTTCCCAAGTAATGTTCGGGTTGGCAAGGCCAGTGGTGGCGATAATAGGATTAGGAGCCCCTTCCAGATAATAGACAGAACCTACCGCCTCCTCGTATCCGGAGAGGAATTCGAAGGAGGTATTGCCCACGTTGCTGTCCACACCGGTCTGGCTATAGGAAAGTCTCAGCTTCAGCTGATCTAGGACGGAAGAATTGGCGAGAAATTCTTCCCGCGCGATATTCCAGCCCACGGAAATGGAAGGAAAATAACCCCAAGCATTAGAGCCAAATTTGGAGCTGGCATCCGCGCGAAGTGTGGCTTCTAGGAGGTATTTGGTGTCGTAGGCATAGTTGAATCGCCCTGCAAAACTCACCCGGGTGTATTCAATATCCCTACCGGTGCCTGAGGAGCGGGTCAGCTCATCTGTACCGCCTATTTGCGGAACCTCCGTAGAAAGAAGGTCTCTTCGTCTCACTGTAAGGGAGCGATAGATATTGTTTTCTATTTCACCGAAGGCCAAAAAGCCAAACTCATGCTTGTCGACCTGCTTGTCATAAGAAGCATAGGCTCTGGACAGTACCCGGCTGTTGGGATCATCCGCCCCGCTGTAGAAATAGGATCGGGAGAAGGAATTACCCAGAATGGATCCCTGGAGCGTGTATCCGTCAAAGTCTGCCGTGACCGCATCCGGATCATAGGTCCACACATCGTAGGGGGTGGATAAGGAGGCATTTTGAAGATTTCTCGCCCGCACGTTTACTTTACCACCCACAGCCAGGCCTTTGACAAATGGCACGGTGTACTTCAGCTCGGCCGATCCGGTGAGGGTGTGCATGTAGGTCTTGCTATAGCCAGAGAAGCGCTGGTTGATCCTGGCCACAGGTGAACGTTCATTGAAACCCGAATACGGGGCCTTGTTGGGATCCGGAAGATTTGGATTGAAGATCGGCTGAGCAGTCTGGAGATCGTTCCAGATCTGGGAAGGCTCGATGATGGAGTAGTCCTTGGTTTCATTGATGTACTGTCCGTTGAGGATCAGCGCAAGGTTTTTGCCCAGGTCGATATCCAGGTTGTTGGTCAGGGTGAGCTTCTTGTATTTGTAGTCCCCCTTAAAAATTCCGGACTGGCTGCTGTAGCCCACAGAAGAATAATATCGAATCTTCTCGGTACCACCCCGAATGCTCAGGTTATGGTTCATCAGTGGAGAGCCGGTATCCTTCAACACGGCATCTACCCAGTCATAGCTTGGCTCTTCGCCGGATTGGTATTTTTGGAGGTTTTCCTCTGTGAAAAGCGTTCCATAGCTGATATCGGCATCCGGATTCAAGGGGTCATATTGGGTGTTGAAGACTGCGTCTCTACCCAGCTTAATAAATCCGGCTGCGTCCACTTGCTTGGCAAAAGTCAGTCTTTTCTGGGTAGCGATGTAGCCATGGTAGTTGACGGCCATGGTTCCTTCTTTTCCGCGCTTAGTAGTCACCAAAATCACCCCATTTCCCGCTCTTGCACCATAGATCGCCGCAGAGGCATCCTTGAGTACTGTTACCGTCTCGATGTCGTTAGGGTCGATTCTATCGAGATAGGACTCAATCCCATCGACAATCACCAGCGGCGCTCCAAAGCCACGGATGCTCAGGGTGGCGTTGTCTTCACCCGGAAGGCCTGGGTTTTGATTGGAGATCAAGCCAGGAATCTGGCCGATCAGGAGTCCTTTCACATTTGTCACGGGAGTCTGCACCAGCTTATCCGCCTTCAAGTCGGTCACCGCACCGGTAAGATTGCTCTTTTTCTGGGTCCCATAACCGACTACGACTACTTCTTCCAACTCTCCCACATCCTCAATCAAGACCACGTCCATCAGACTGCGGCCCTCCACAGGGATAGTCTGAGTGAGATATCCGACAAAGGAGAAAACCAAAGAAGCCCCCTCTTTGACCGTCAGGGAATATTTCCCGTCCAGGTCGGTGACCGTACCGTTGGTGGTGCCCTTTTCGATCACCGTCACCCCAGGCATGGGATAGTCGGTGTCGTCTTTGACAACACCGGAAACGGCAATGTCAGCGAATGCAGTTTCGACCAGAACGTCTTGTTTTTGGCTGCCGCCCACGTAGATGCTGTTGTTTACCTGCTTGAATTTTAGGCCAGTCTCCTGCGCAAAGAGCTTCAGGACATCCTCCACGGTTCTGTGTTGGCCGGTGAGCGCGACTGATGGCAAGTTAGCTACTACGTCGTCGGGGTACACAAATAGGTACTCCGTATTGGACTCGATGTAGTCAAATAACTCGGTAGCCGTCCAAGACTTCTTCTCGACCTGGATGGTCGCCTTGTCTATGGGCTTGATCTGGGCAGTGCTTTCACCCGCCATCAGCGTGGTCAGGCAGAGGCACTGAATGAATATCCCCATGAGGACATTCTTAGACACGGCCTTGCCTAGAAGTAGTAGTTTTTGTTTCATAGCGTTGTAGGGTTGGTGGATTCCTCTAGGAAAGTCTTCTGCAGACAGCGCAGTGAGACCGGATTGAAATGGGGCATGATGGGTATTTAATTGGTAATTGAAACTTGATTTTCGTTGATGGAGAAGCTGAAACCCATTGAGAATGAGAGTCCCTCAAGTATGTTTTCAAGGCTTTCGTTGTTGAACTCCCCAGAGACCTTGCGATTGAGGTTAATCGTCTTTTTCACTTGGATTTCCACCCCGTACCAAGTCTGGAGATTGGCGACGATGTCCTTCAGGCTTGTTCTCCTGAAGCGAATCCGGCCTTCCTTCCAGGCAGTGAGGATAGTCGGATCGAAGGATGAGGAGCTTATTTCCCCAGTATTTTCCTTAAGCGTAGCCATTTGTCCTGGTTCCAAAAATTTGGTGTCAGCAGTTGGGAGATTTTCGATTTCCACCTTCACTTTGCCTTCCGTCAGGGCTATTTTTTCAATACCATCGCGGGAGAAAACATTGAATTCCGTCCCCAATGCCGTGGTCTGCAGCTCGCCCGAGTCCACTATGAACGGGACTTTCTCATTGGATGCGACGTCGAAAAACGCCTCACCCGAGACCTTGATCGATCGCTTGGACTTGCCATAATCCGAGTCAAACTCTATCCTGGAGTTGGCGTTGAGCACCACGTAGGTCTGGTCTGGGAGCCTGATCCGCAGCTTTTCCCCCACTTTAGTTTCCCTAGAGTAGACTTTCAGGGTCTCTTGAACCGCGGGCTCTTTTTGCTGGGCGAATTTGAAGATGCCAAGCGACACCAACCCAAAGAGGATAAAGGAGGCAGCGATTTTGAGTAGATGGGAATCTGGTTTCCAGCGGGTGATTTTTCTGCTCGGTTGTATTTCCAGGCGGATATTGTCCAGGATCCTGTCCACCGCTTCATCTTCAGAATACTCCGGAATGGCCTCCCAGCTATCTTGCAGGATTAGGTCTAGCTCCTCCCGGGATCCGGGAAGATCCAGCCACTTTTCGACCTGCGAGGTCTCCTCCGGGCTGCAGGCCCCGTTCAAAAATTTGATGAGCGTTTTTTTCTCCACTGTTGGGTTATCCTTTTGTGGTAATACACCCGGACAGCTCCAACTACTTAAAGGGTTTTTGAAAAAAATCGGATTTTTTTTCGTGTCAATCTAAACACCAAAAAATCAAGAGATTCTGGACTTGTGTTGTTGGAAAGGAGAGATGGGGAGACTAGGCCAATAGCGACAATCCCACCACGAGCGCATAGGGGCTCTGTTCCAGAAGCTGGGCTTTCAGCTGCTTCTTGGCCAAATAGATGTGGTGCTCTACCGTCCGGATCGAGATATTGAGCATGTCGGCGATCTCCTGGTGGGACCGTCCCTCGAGCTTGCTCAGCGTAAAAATGTTCTGCTGTACCGGTGGCAAAAGCCCCAAAAGATGGAAGGCTACCTGCCTGCGGCTTTCATGGGCGACCTGCTCTTCATGCCCAGACTCATCCACAAGGGCTTCGAGTTCCGTATCGGCTACGAACACCGTCTTTTTTTGGGCCTTGAGCTTACTGTAGATTTTGTTCTTGACGCAGGTGTAGAGAAAAGAACTAAAGCTCAGCTCCGGATCGAGCTTGGCGCGGGTCTCCCATACTTTTACAAAGATCTCCTGCACGACTTCCTCTGCCTCTGTCTTATCCCAAAAGAAAGTCTTTGCATAGGCCAGCACTTTCCTGGCATATCTTCCATACAATTCATCAAAGGCCTTCAGCTCTCCCCGTTGTAAGGAGGAGATTAGTTGCCTATCAGATTGTTTTGAATATGCACTTGCCATACTAACTAAACTACAAGACTCGATGTAAACTGTGCTTTTTGCGCCAAAAAAACTCGGCTTTTTGGAGGTGACTTTTCTGCTGTCGCTGGGACCACTTTCCAAAATTCTATGCCCAATAATATTATTTTTTGTTTGGAACAAAACCGCTTTTACAGATTTTTAGACTAAATACTAGCCATTAGTCTATTTTTTTAAATATCTCAAAATATTATTTGGACAGATGGCCTAAATTATAATCTTGGCATTTAAAAGACTTTGGTAGTTTTCCTGCCGCTTTGAAAACCGTATCTAAGATCGTTGAGGGAAACCCACTAGGTATTAAAGTTTTAGCTGTTGTATCTTCCCTTTGCTTCGGCAACCTTTACTAGCCATGGAAGCATTGTTGGCGGCGCTCACTACCGCTCTCTTCACCGACTGGAAACTGGTGGGAAACATTTTCAAACCGAAAAACCACGTGAAAATCCGGCTCACTTGCTGAAGTTTCATCAGACTACGTCGCTGTTAGTACGGGCTTTGCACAGATTATCCACCTCAATCAAACCAAAAAACAACAGCAAGCATGGACACATTTGAAAAACAATATCAAAGAATAAAGGAGGGAAAGGGCTTCATCGCCGCGCTGGACCAAAGCGGAGGAAGCACACCGAAAGCGCTTGAAGCCTATGGAATAACGGAATCCGAGTACAATTCAGAGGAGCAGATGTTTTCCCTGATTCATGGAATGCGGGCCAGAGTGATGACTGATGCGGCTTTTTCGGGAGATAAGATCATCGGGGTCATACTCTTCGAAAAGACCATGAATGCTCAGGTGGACGGGATGCAGACGCCGGAGTATCTCTGGGCAAAAAACATCGTTCCCTTTCTAAAAATCGACAAAGGCCTAGAGGCCAAATCCAATGGGGTGCAGCATATGAAGGACATCCCAGACCTCCCCAAAGTGCTGGAGGACGCCAAAGCCAAGGGGATATTTGGAACCAAAATGAGGTCTGTCATCCTCGAAAACGACATCGAGGGAATCGTCTCCATCGTCAAGCAGCAATTTGCAATCGGAAAAGTCATCCTCGCCCACGGATTGGTCCCGATCCTGGAGCCCGAAGTGGATATCCACGCGAAAGACAAAGACAAAATCGAGAAAATTCTGCTGGAGGCAATCATGGCAGAGCTGGATATCCTGACTGAAGGACAATCCGTGATCTTGAAGCTGACCATTCCGAGCCAGGAAAATCTCTACAGGCCACTGATCGCCCACACGAAGGTTTTGCGGGTTTTTGCCTTGTCTGGTGGCTATAGTCTGGAAGAAGCCTGTGGCCTACTGAGAAAAAATGAAGGAATGATCGCCAGCTTTTCGCGCGCCCTGCTTGACGATCTGCAAGCTGGCCAAAGCGCCAAAGAATTCTCCAATTCACTGAAAAACGCGATTGACAAGATCTATGAAGCGTCAATCACCTGAGAAAGCAGGACAGAGCTTGACGGGCTAAAGTCGCTTCCCTGCTTATATTTAGCCATTCAAGCCATTTGACCAGAGCGTCCAGTCTATGAAAAAAACTTATTTTCTAATCCTTTCAGCCTTATCGTTAGCCCTCTATTTCGGCAACTTTGCTCAAGCCCAATCGAACGATACTTGGCCAGATGGCAGTCCTATGTCGGATTGGTTTAGGGACTACAGCAAGGTAGGGTTGGAGGATCTGGGAAAGGCTTATAGAATCACCGATTTTGGGGTAAAAAACGATTCAACACTTCTCCAAACCCAGCAAATCCAGCGTGTCATCGATGAAGCCGCGGCAAAGGGTGGCGGAGTGATCCTCGTTCCCAGAGGCACGTTTCTCAGCGGGGCGCTCTTTTTCAAACCCAAAACCCACCTTCACCTCGAAGAAGGAGCGGTGCTCAAAGGCTCGGATGAAATTGCCAACTACCCGCTGATTCCCTCCCGCATGGAGGGTCAAAACCTGGACTACTACGCCGCCCTGGTGAACGCCTATGGGGTCGATGGCTTCACCATCAGCGGCCAAGGAACCATAGACGGGAATGGACTAAAATTTTGGGAGGCATTTTGGAAAAGAAGGGAAGAGGATCCCAATTGCACAAACTTGGAAGTGTCCCGCCCCCGGCTGGTGTTCATCTGGAAAAGCAACAATGTACAGCTTCAAGACGTATCGCTGATCAATGCGGGTTTCTGGAGCAGCCACTATTACCAGTGTGAAAACGTTAAGATTCTCGATCTGACCATCACCTCACCACACGCTCCGGTAAAAGCGCCCAGCACCGACGCCATTGACCTTGATGTGGTCAACAATGTCCTGATCAAGGGCTGCTACCTCTCCGTCAATGACGATGCCATCGCGCTAAAGGGCGGCAAAGGACCCTGGGCCGACCAAGACCCAAACAACGGAGCAAACACCAACATCCTGATCGAAGACAGTGAATTTGGATTTTGTCATGCGGCGATGACCTGTGGGAGTGAAGCGATCCACAACAAAAACGTCATCCTCCGCAACATCAAAGTGCAGGATGCCCGTCGCCTCCTTTGGCTGAAGATGCGCCCAGATACCCCTCAGCTCTACGAGCATATATCGGTAGAAAACATCATCGGACAGGCTTATAGTATGATCTATGTGAAGCCTTGGACTCAATTCTTTGACTTAAAGGGACGAAAAGATGTACCAATCTCCGAGTCACAGTTCATCACGATGAAAAACATTGAGCTGGATTGCGAGATCTTCTTTGACGTGGCGATCACGGAGCATGATAGGCTGAGGGATTTTTCATTCGAAAATTTGACAATCAGAGCAAGCAACGCAAAAATCGATCAGGGGATTGTCAAGAATTTCACGCTGCGCAACGTCAGGGTGAACGATAAACTAGTGGAGTAGAATTTGCGGTAAGAGCGTGTTGAGGGGTTCGGTTTTTTTCGAAATTCGCTGCGTTATTCTCTTCTCTCCATGAAAGCACTTCTTACCATTGGTCTGCTAATCCTCTCAAATACCTTCATGACACTAGCCTGGTACGGGCACCTGAAATTTGCCGAATGGAAATGGTTTAGCAAGTTGGGATTGGTCTCCGTGATCCTAATCAGCTGGGGCATAGCGCTATTTGAATATTGCTTTCAGGTTCCTGCCAACAAAATCGGTTTCTCCGGAAACGGAGGGCCCTTTTCGCTCGTCCAACTCAAAGTCCTGCAGGAAGCGATCACGCTGGTCGTTTTCATGATCTTTACCTTGATCGCCTTCAAAACAGAAACTCTTCGATGGAACCATGCCATCGGGGCGATGTTTCTGATATTGGCTGTTTACTTTATTTTCAAGAAATAGCGATTGGCTAAGACTAAGCTTGAGCATAAAAGGCCGGCCGGCCGAAGGGTGATTTTTATTTGCCCGGAATCTAGAAGTCTAACTGCGTGGGTAGCAAAGATTTGGGAAAATGCCTAAATTCCGAAAATCGGTTCCCATGAGATCGCTTTCCTATAGCTTTGCGGCATTTTTTATAGCCTTATCCTGTACTGCAAAGCAGTCGGACTCTGTCAGGGAAGAAGGCTATTTTATCGCCTACAATACCTTTGAGCCGGATTCTATTGCCAAGGACAATTGGGAAATCCACCTCCTAAGTCTCGACTCTGCCCCTGCATCAAAAAATCTGACCAAGCATCCAGATGTTGCCTGGACCTATCTGGCCCATCGGGACAAAATCTATTTCATCAGTGACAGGGATACCGCTTACCGTAATTTTTTCCTGTATGAAATGAGCGCGGAAGGGACTGCGGTGAAAAAACTAAGTGGCCTTCGTCTGGAAGACAGTTGGATGGATCTAGATCCAAAGACAAATGAAATGGTCGTTTCGGCACGGCCAACACCCACGATCCGATATCAGCTTTTTCTCATCGATTTGGATGACGGCAGCTTCAAACCTCTGATCAGTGATTCACTGCATCATTTTCAAGATCCTGCTTTTTCTCCAGACGGTTTACAGATCGCATTTGTCAAAAGCCCCAAAGCAAAAGTTGAGGGGATCTTTCCTGAAGTCTTCCTGATCAACCGGGACGGTAGCGGAGAGCGGCAGCTGACCCATTTTCCCGCAGAAGACCCCGCGGCTCTCAGCCACGGATACAAGGCGGGCGCGCTAAAGTGGCATCCTACCGAGAACTTCATCTCCTATGCAAGTTCCCGAGGCGACCACACCTTCATCTTTGCTGTCAGTCCAGACGGATCAAACGGAAGGCAATTGTCCAACAGCGGAAAAGACGAGGTATACCACGACTGGAGTCCTGACGGTAAATGGCTGGTCTTTGACCAGTTTCAAGACACCATCACAAACCAATACCACATCGTGCTGATGAATTGGGAGAGCAAGGAGCAGCGGATCTTGACCGACACGCTGATCCGGACGCAACTGGCACCGGTTTTTTTGACGAAGTAGAAACACTCTGGTAAATATTTTACAATCTGATTGTTGAGTCCATTTTAGTATCTTTTATCCTATCAATTTTTAACAACCTTAAATCCTTTTATCATGAAAAAACTAGTAGCGGAATTTATCGGGACCCTCTGGCTGGTCTTGGGAGGATGTGGCAGTGCCGTGTTGGCGGCAGGATTTCCTGAGCTCGGGATCGGCTTTGTCGGCGTCTCCCTGGCTTTTGGCTTGACCGTGGTGACTATGGCCTATGGGATAGGCCATATTTCTGGTTGCCATCTCAACCCAGCCGTCTCGGTGGGTTTGTGGATTGGCGGCAGATTTGACTCTAAGGAATTGCTCCCCTACATCATTGCCCAAGTACTCGGCGGGATCGCGGGAGCAGGAATTTTGTACGTCATCGCTACGGGCAAGGCCGGGGTCGACTTGGGCGGATTCGCTTCCAATGGCTTTGGTGAAGCTTCTCCCGGAGGCTATTCCATGACAGCAGCTCTTGTCACAGAGGTAGTCATGACGTTTATTTTTCTTTTTGTGATTCTCGGCGCTACCCATCCCAAAGCACCAGCGGGTTTTGGCGGCTTGGCCATTGGTCTTTGCTTGGTCCTGATACACCTAATCAGCATTCCAGTCACAAACACATCCGTAAATCCGGCAAGAAGCACTTCTCAAGCGATTTTCGCAGGTGGTATCTACCTACAGCAGCTTTGGCTTTTTTGGGTTGCCCCAATTGTAGGAGCTGTTTTGGCTGGCATTGTCTACAAAAACCTCTCTCCTACAACCGATTAGTTGAAAAAAAGTAATATTTTCATGGAAAGTTTTTGTTTTATCATTTATCCATAGAAAAGATGAAATATTTAAAGATCTTCAGCTTGGTTGCATTTTTTGCTTTTGCAGCCTCACTTGAGAGCAACGCTCAGGAACTAGGTGTCCGTTTTGGCAACTTTTCAGGAAATAACGTCGCCATTGATGGAGTCTTTGGATTGGGAAAGTTCAGTAGAATTCATGCCGACGTAAGCTTCGGTGGCAATGGCGTCGGTATCGATGCGTTGTGGAATCCGCTGTATCGCCCTATTGCCAGCAGCGGTTTCAATTGGTACGCCGGCTTTGGTCCGTCTTTCTTTTTGGGAGACCCATTCGCCTTTGGGATAGCTGGTGAGATCGGGGTGGAATATGCGTTTTCCGAAATCCCGATCGTGATCGGCGCCGACTGGCGACCCAACTTCCGAATCGTGGAGGACACAGATTTTCTGGCAGATCAGTTTGGGCTAAACATCCGCTGGAGATTTGGTGGTGGAGGCAGTAGCAATACTTCGAATTAGAAATGACGAGCGCGGGAAAAATCCCGCGCTTTTTTTTCACTTCCGCCAAGCCCTTCAGAAGCTCGGATTTTTCGGTTCATCTTTACAATTGGCGCAATTTTAGCTAGATCGCAGCAAGATCTTTCGGGAAATCGGAAGGCTTTTTTTACAAACCAACCTATCACAATACAAACTGATTTATTTATGAAGCTTTTAAAAGTTTTCTCCTTCGTCCTTTTCTTGGGGCTTTTCGCTGCGCTGGAATCCCAAGCACAGGAGGTGGGTATTCGATTCGGCAATGTCAATGGCAACAATGTCGCCGTTGACGGGGTATTTGCCCTCGGCGACTTCAGCAGAATACATGCTGACGTCAGCTTCGGCAACGATGGTGTCGGCATTGACGCACTTTGGAACCCAATTTATGACGACATCTCCACCTCGGATTTCAAATGGTACGCCGGTTTTGGCCCTTCCTTATTTCTGGCTAACGATTTCAAGTTTGGCGTAGCGGGGGAGATTGGCGCAGAATACCCCTTTTCCGAAGTTCCTTTGACCATCGGCCTGGACTGGAGACCTTATTTTATCATCGTCGAGGAGACCAGCTTTGATGCCGGTGGCTTCGGCCTCAACATACGATGGAGATTCAATTGATCACTTACCACTGATGACCGGAGCGGGGAAACCCGCTCTATTTTTTTGCGATGGAACTGATACTGGAAGGAGAATTTTTGTTGGAGCGCTTTCCTGGCAAGGGAGGTTGGACTTTCATACGTATACCAGTAGGACAATTGCCGGGAGGCAAGGCTTTTGGAATGGTCAAACTCAACGGATCGGTGGACGACTTTGAATTTGTCGGAAAACACCTCATGCCCATGAAAAAGGGCATACTTTTTCTCCCCATATCCAAACCAATCCGAACACACATTGGAAAAGAAGAAGGAGATGTGGTGCGACTGAAGCTGTTTCGGGAAGATATCCCTTCATCCATTCCCCAAGAACTGATCGATTGCCTAAAGGACGATCCGGGAAAACTCCCACTTTTCCAAAAACTGAGCGAAGCCAAGCAGAAGGAGTGGGTAGAATTCATCTATAGCGCCGACAGCGACCAAGCCAAGGCAGACCGCATCATCAAACTTCTAGCCGTTTTGGGGCCTGAAGGCTAAAACTCCACAATGATTCCCACGGTAGGTAGGAGATTTCCTGCCGGGTTTTCCAATAGCTTGAGTTGGTACCGACTGGGATCGTTGGGGTCGATGAGGATATTTCCCGAGGTATCCCTGACCGGAACAAGAACTGGCGGCTGCTCCGCTTGGAAATTGTAGAGGTTTTGAACATCGACGTACCAATTGAGATTCCAGCGGCGGAAATAATACTTTTTGTCAATCCTAACATCAAGCTGGTGGAAAGGATCCAAGCGGACGGCGTTAATCTGCGAGTAGTCCAAGATTCCTGCATTTCTCAGGTCCCAGTTGGCTATCAGGCTGGACTCCTCCAGATCGTAGGGAGTGTAGGGCGTTCCGCCCAAAAATCTCCACCTTGCGCCCACTTCCCAATTTTTGCCGAAGCGCTTGCCTGCCGTGAGACTCACGATAAACTTGTTGTCCCAAGCCGAAGGTGCATAGCCATCCGTATTCGGGTTGGTAAACTCACTTCGTACCAGGGTCAGTGCAGCAATCCCATAAAAGTCATTGAACAAACGCTGCTGGGCTAAAAACTCCATGCCGTATGCTCGGCCTTCTGAATTGGAAACGACAGGCTCATTACCAATCACTCCAAAGTCAGCCCCCAGATTGGCCAGTGAGATCCCGTTTCGGACGGAAGAAGGATAGTTGCTGTATTTCTTATAGAAAGCCTCTAGGGTAAACCGCCGGTTTTTGTCCGGAACCATCCACTCTAAACCTGCGATGAGCTGGGAATTACGGATGAAGCGCACGTCGCCGTCCTGATTTTCCAGCTCTCCCTCGTTATTTCGATAGCCGAGTACGGTGTAGGGTGGCTTTTGGTAATAGATTCCGGCATTTGCTGTAGCGAAGAAATTGGGTCTAAGTTGGTAGGAAAATGTGATCCTAGGACTGATCTGATTCAAAGGATTGGAGGCTGTTTCGGCAAAGTCCGCTCCATCCATCCGAATACCGCCACTAATCAGAAACCGGTCCTTGAGAAAGTTTTTGCTGCCGGAGATAAAGGCACCATACTGGTTGAAATTTGTTTTGGACTCAACATCTATCACCTCACCGCTCGCCGCAAGCGTGGAGCGGTCATAGTTGCTAATGAAATACCTGGAGTATTGGTAATTGAAGCCGTATTTTACCGTAAAGCCTTGACCAAAGATGCTGTTTTCTGCTCTAAACTTATTTTCCGATTCTTGGGAAGAATAGTCGAACAGGAGGTTTCCGGGAGCGCTTTCGTCATTTCCGGCATACTTATAAGACTGATTGTTGAGCATATTTCGGCTGAGGACAAAAGTCCAGAAGCCATTTTCCCGAAATCGCTTCAACTTGACTCCAGTTGCGTAGTTCCATTGGCTTTGGATCGGAAGCACGTCCAACAGATAAAGCCGGTTTTCCAGTTCTTCCTCAGATTCCCCCTCGGGAATCTCCTCGTTGAGCACAAATTTGTCAATCGCACCAAGGCCTATGAAAGTCAGCTCGGTTTTATCGTTGAGCTTGGTCGTGGTTTTGAGCTGAAAGTCATTGAAAGTCGGCAAAAAAGGAAGCTGCAAAAGCTTGAAGAGTCCCTGAAGGTATGATCGCCGGGCCGAAAGCAGGTAGGTGGTCTTTTCCCCCAGTGGACCTTCGTTGGAAAGCGTCAGCTCCGAGGCTCCGAGTGTGAGCTGCGTGGCCATTTTGTCCCTTCTGCCTTCTTTCAGCTGGAATTCAAAAAATGAACTCATCGCGTCCATGCGATCCGAGGGGAATCCACCTGTGACTACCTCCACGTCTTTGATCAAGTTCACGTTCAGGATGCCCACCGGTCCACCCGATGAGCCTTGCGTGGCAAAATGGTTGATCACCGGCACCTCGATCTCATCCACAAAAAACTTGTTTTCATTGGGAGCACCGCCCCGGATGATGATGTCGTTTCGGAAACTCGCCGTGGATGCTACGCCAGGAAGCGATTGGATTACTTTGGAGATGTCGCGGTTGCCACCCGGATAGCGCTCGATTTCGTTGGTGTTGAGTTTTCGGGCAGAGATCGGTGTCTCCTCCGATCGCACAAACTCCGAACTCACCACTACTTCACTCAGCTCAGAAGCTTCCTCCTGCAAGGCAAAGTCCAGCTGTACCGAGCGGGCCAGCGAGATCTGCACCTCGAACTGGGTCAGCGGCTTGAACCCGACAAAACTCGCCCTGACGTTGTAAAGTCCAGGCGGGATACTGGAGATTTCGTAGTTGCCGTTTTCGTCGGATATTCCGCCTAGCTCAGTACCCAGGATGAGTACGTTGGCAAACGGCACGGGCTCGTTGTTTACAGGATTGAAAACTCTTCCTTTGAGAATACCCTGTGCAAAAAGGGTGATAGGGAGGAAGAAAAAGACCAAAAGCGTAATTCTAAAGTTCACGGAGTGTAGGTTTTCCAGTAAAGCAATATTAGTCGTTGATTGTTTAGGGTTGTGTTTTTTTTTGATTCATGTCAATACCAGCACGTATCCTCATTTTTCCTTTAGGCGCCACAGCCTCCACCATGGCGTGCCCGGGGAATCATGGTGCTCGTAGTGATAGCCAAAAAAATAGCAACTCAAAAACGCCCAAAGGTGATTCTTTTGTTGCGTGTGTGAATGGTGGGCGTTGTCGATTTCACCCTGGTGGGGAAGGTACGTACCAAAATAAAACAATTGAAAGGTAGAGAGGACGGCCGGTAACATCCAGAAAAGGATCAGGTTTTCCGTAGGAAAAATCTGCTTGAGTAGATTGAAAGCTACCGCCATCAGGAAGATCTGCAGCCAAGTGACATACTGTCGGATAAAGGCCAGATACCAGCGCCAAAACTTTCCCGAAGGATGATAGTCCGGATCGTCCGCTGTCGCCACATGCCGATGGTGTGCATGGTGCTTGGGAAAAAGCTTCCAGTAAAAATTAAAGGAAAAAAGGATCGCTGCCACCCAGCCGGTGAGGTGGTTGAGCTTTTTGTTGTAAGACACGCCACCGTGCATCGCATCGTGGGCTGTAATAAACAGTCCAGTGTAAAGATGCATTTGAATGAAAACGCCCAAATAAACAAGAGGATCTGTCCAAGAAAGTGGATAGCGGAGCAGAAATGCCAATGAAAGACCCCAAAACAAAATGATAGACCAGCCAATAAGCAGTCCTTTCGGGTCAAGCGTCTTGGAGTGTGAAATTTGGGAGGTATTCATCACAGGGTAAAGGTAATCAAAAGCTGAGGAGTCTGTCCCTCACCTGCTCCATGAGCCACATCGGAGTCGATGTCGCGCCGCAGATTCCCACAGTTTCGCTTTTTCCAAACCATTCTTGATCTACTTGATCAGGATTGGATACGAAAAAGGTATTGGGGTTGCTTTCCGTACAGGCTTTGAAGAGTACCTTTCCGTTGGATGACTTGGAGCCGGAGACAAAAACGATCTTGTCAAACTTACGGGCAAAGTCCCTGAGTTCTTTGTCCCTGTTGGAGACTTGGCGACAGATGGTATCGTTGGTGCTGACGGAGATACCGGCTTCGTTGAGCGTCTGGTTGATTTCGTAGAATTTGTCGGTGCTCTTGGTAGTCTGGCTGTAAAGTGTGAGGTTTTTGGGCAGACGAGCGATATCCAGCTCTGACAAATCCTGAAAAACCACCGCTTGGTTGTTGGTTTGGCCCAAAAGACCTACCACCTCGGCGTGCCCGTGTTTGCCATAAATGTAGATAGGCTCCCCTTTGTCAAAAGAGTTTTTTATACGATTCTGGAGCTTCAGAACGACTGGACAGCTGGCATCAATCAGGGTCAGATTGTTTTTCAGCGCGAGCTCATAGGTAGCCGGTGGTTCACCGTGGGCGCGTATCAGGACTTTTTCATTGCGCAAGCCAAAGAGATCGCCATGGTCTATGATTTTCAGGCCCTTCCGAGTCAGTCGGGCTACTTCCTCGTCATTGTGCACGATATCACCCAAGCAATAGAGGTAACCGCGCTCATCCAGAATCTCCTCGGCCATTTCGACCGCGTAGACGACACCAAAGCAAAACCCTGAATGCGAGTCTATTTGTACTTGGAGATCTTTCATACCCTATAAACCTTTGAGGTTCGCAATTGTTTTCTACTCCGGATCTTTTCGTAAATACTGATATTGAGCAAAAGCAAGGACATGGAATAGACCGTGTCCTCGATGGGAACCGTCCAAATCCGGATATCCAAATTCTCTGCATTGTTGTAGATCACCACCGGCTCAGGTGTCAGCCCCCCAGTAAGGATTCCGTTGCAAATGATGAACGGAATCAAGTGAACCAGGTAAGCGAACAAAAACCTACCTAGATAGCGATCTCCAAAAACGAGGAAGTGTAGCAGAAGGACAGCCGCTCCAAACAGGAAATTGACCGAAGTGTAGAGCTTGTCTAGGTGAAGCAGTCCAAATCCGAGCAGAGAAGGAATCATTACGTAGACGAAAGGCTTGGCAAAGGGCAACAAAAAATCCTTGGGAAAGTAGTAGTTCAAAACCTCGTAGATGAAAACACACGCGAATGGGACCGCGAAAAAGAACAGAATCTCCTCCAAGGGAAGTCCATAGAGAAAGACACCCAAGACATAGAGTGGATTGAATTCCCAGACGCCGGCTTGGGTAAACCAATAATCCCAGACAAGGAATACAGCAGCCGAGATCAACAAGGCGGGCATCAGCGCATACCACTGCGAGGAATAGCGGATCCTATGCTCAAACGACTGGGCTAGCGGATAGGAAACGGCAAACAACAACACTCCTGAATAGAGGTATTTTTCCATTAGAGCATGCCGAGTTTCGTCTCAAAATAAGTCCCCAGCAGCAGGGACAGTTTTTGGGAATTAGGGATTCTGACGCGCTTTTCCGTGATGGTAGATGCCGGCATGGATTTGATTTTTTCAAATAGCTTTTGGTAGTAGAGATACGCGATCCTTACGCCCAACTTAGCGCCCGAGGGCAGCTGCTCTATTCCGGCAAGAGAGGCAGCGAAATCCTTGCGGATGTCCTCCTCGATCTCGGCTTTCATCGCATTGTCAAAAAACCGATAGTCCACACCGGGGAAATATACCCTTCCGCGTTCTTCAAAGTCACTCTTGATGTCACGGAGAAAATTGACTTTCTGAAACGCAGAACCTAGCTTGCGGGCCGGTTCCCTCAGGTGTTCATACATTTCTGAGTTGCCTTCGCAGAAGACCTTGAGGCACATCAGCCCGACTACCTCCGCAGATCCATAGATATATTCGGAATACCGCGAATCGTCATACGTATGGAAGTCGAGGTCCATTTCCATACTGTGGAGAAATGCTTCAATCATCTCTGTGTCGATTTGATAGCGATTTACCACTAACTGAAAGGCGTGGAGTACCGGGTTGAGTGATACCCCACTCTCTATGGCTAGATACGTGTCAGTTTTAAATCGGGCCAAGAGTTCCTTTTTATTCTTTTCATGAAAGGTGTCGACAATTTCGTCCGCATACCTGACGAAACCATAAATGGCATATACGGGCATATGGAATTTTCTGTCCATCGTCTTGATACCCAAGGTAAAGCTCGTGCTATACCGATGGGTGATCAGGCGACTGCATTCCAGCGAGGTTTGGTCAAAAAGTGCGATTGAGTCCATTGCTATAATATACCTGTTTATCTATAAATCGTGTTCTTTCATCACTACTCCGCCCACGACCTCCCCGGAAATCAAGGAAGGCGGGACACCGGGCCCGGGAACGGTCAACTGTCCAGTGTAATACAGATTTCTGACCTTTTTGTTTTTAAGCGAAGGTTTTAAAAGCGCCGTTTGCGCCAGCGTATTGGCCAAGCCATAGGCATTGCCTTTGAAGGCGTGATAGTCGCTCTTGAAATCGCTGTGTGCGTAGGACCTCTTGTAGACCACATGGGATCGAATATCCTGTCCGGTGACTTTCTCCAGACGATCCATGATTATTTCATAATATTTTTCCCGCATCTCCACGGAGTCCTGGAGATCGGGTGCCAAGGGTATCAACAAAAACAAATTCTCCATTCCTTCTGGTGCGACTGTAGGGTCTGTGATGGATGGAACCGATGCATAAAAAAGCGGCTTTTCTGGCCATCGGGGATTTTTGTAGATCGCATCCGCATGCGGACCCAGCTGCTCATCGAAAAACAAATTGTGATGCCGTAGATTTTTAAGTCGCTTGCCCACTCCCAGATAGAAAAGCAAGCTGGACGGCGCCAAGACCCGCTGATCCCAGTATTTCCCCGAGTAGTTGCTGTATCCTCGGGGCAGGAGAACTCGATCCACATGATGGTAGTCTGCCCCTGCCACCACCACGTCCGCATCGATCAACTCTCCGGACTTCAGTCGGATAGATTTTGCCTGCCCGTCTGTCACTTCGATTTTTTCGGCCTCTGCTCCATAGCGAATATCCACTCCTTTTTCCTCCGCCAGGGTTACCATCCCGCGGATGATCTCGTGCATGCCCTTTTTCGGATACCACGTACCTAGGGCAATATCCGCATAGTTCATCAGGCTATAGAGTGCAGGGATGTTTTCGGCAGTTTCTCCAAGGAACAACACCGGAAACTCCATGATTCGAATGATCTTTTCATGGGAAAAAAATCGGCGTATGTGCTTTGCCATGGATTGGAAAATATCCAAGCGCATGACGTCCATCAAGAGAGACGGTGAAGCAAACTCAAAGACCGACCGACTGGGCCGGTGGACCAAATCATGGATACCTACTTGGTATTTATATTTTGCCTGTGCAAGAAACCTGTCCAACTGCTCTGCCGCCCCAGGCTCGATTTCCTCAAGCATGGCTTTGAATTGGCCCAAGTCAGCCGGAATATCGAGAATCTCCCCCTCTCCAAAAATGACCGAATACGAGGGATCCAAACGGATCAACTCATAATAGTCCGAGGGTTTCTTACCAAAACGGGCAAAGTACCGTTCAAAAACATCCGGCATCCAATACCAACTCGGCCCCATGTCAAACGTGAATCCCTCAGCCTGAAATTTTCTCGCCCTTCCGCCGGGGGAGTCATTTTTTTCCAAAAGGGTGACCTTGCAGCCCGGCCTATCGGCCAAATGTGTGGCTGCCGAGAGCCCGGCAAATCCAGACCCGATCACCACGATGTGTTTTTGGGGCATGGGATCAATTTTTATGCATATAAACCTCCAAGGCGTCCTTGAGCAGCTTACGGGCAATATGTATTCTATTTTTCACAGTTCCAATGGGAATGCGAAGCTCATCGGCGATCTCATGGTATTTGAATCCGCGGAAAAACATCTGAAACGGCGTCTTGTAGACATCATCCAGCTTATCGATCGCGACTTGGATATCTGTCAGGGCAAAGGCTCCAAATGCCCCATTTTCAATCGCCTGTCCTCCGGAATTGATGTAGTGAAGATTATCGGTGGTATCGACAAATGTTCCCCTTCTCACTGCTCGCTGATAGTTGGTGATGAAAGTATTCCTCATGATGGTATAGAGCCATGCTTTCAAGTTGGTGCCTTCCGCAAACTTCTCCTTGTTGGAAAAAGCTTTGAGGATCGTATCCTGAAGCAGGTCATTGGCATCGTCGGCATCACGAGTCAACCTCATTGCAAAAGGTTTCAGTGAGCCGGAGGCTTTGTTTAGTGAGTAGCTAAATTCTAGAGTTGTCATTTGGAAACCATTTTGTTTAACGAAATCTAAGTATACTTAAACAAAAATGCAAGGTTTTGTTTAAAATTTCTTGCGTTTCTTTAAACAAAACTACAGCTAAGGTTGGTTTCTTGTGGGCTTCTGACTCGCTTCCACCGTTTCTCTTAGAACTTGGTCAAAAAAATTGGAGCTCCAATTGGGTCCGAATTGTGCTTTCACGCCAGAATACTACGGTACCTTATGGGCAAACAGGCATGCTGCCTTTAATCTTAGTGGGAGCTGAAAAAGGTGAACACCAGCTTTGAAAGCTGCCATTGCCATCCCTAAAATGTCTGGGAAGTGAAACGCCAAGTTTGGACTGCCTGCTCGGATTGAGAGGAAAAGCACCAACTCATCGGCAGCGGGGCCTATTGGACAACTAGGTTATTTTTCCTGTGCCACGGAACTGATTTCTCCCAAGATCTCCTTGAAGTCTGCAAAGTGCCGCATCAGACGGACATTTGAGGGAAAAACCAGATCCTTGGCTATCACTTGATAGCCTGATACGAGCAGCTGTGTATCAGGAAACTGTGCAGAAAGCGAACTGACATATTCTTGAGTCGTCTCGGAAGACAGCGCAGACGTCAATACCGTAAGCATATAGTCCGGCTGATGAACTCGATAAACCATCCTCAAGTCCTCCTGAGGCGTACTTTGTCCAAGATATACTACTCTGTGCCCACTTGCCTTTATCAAAAAGCAAGAAAAAAGAAGGGAGATCTCGTGAAGCTCGCCCTCGGGCAGGAAAAGCAGAAATTTTTTCCCGGTATTTAGCTGGTTGAGCGCGTCGATGGCGACGATGAGCTTTTGGCGGACAAGGTTGGAAATAAAGTGCTCTTGGGCTGGGGTGATCGAGCCGGTCTGCCAAAGGACTCCTATTTTGGACATAAAAGGATAGATGACGTCAAGCATCGTCTGTTCGAATCCCAGCTTGACAATACAGGCGTTGAAAACCCGCTCAAAACCCTCTTCATCCATGTCGATAATACAAAAAGTCAAGGCATGCAACTGGTCGTCTTGCGCCAGTGACTCCTCGGTCATCCTCAGCACCTCTGCTTTGATTTCGCGTCTGGGCATTGCGACGATTCTGCTGATTTTGTAGCCATTTTCATTGAGAAAGGCCACGTTCAATATCAGCTTTAGGTCCTCATCATCGTAGTATCGGATATTGGTCTCCGTCCGCTTCGGATTGAGCAGGTTGTACCGTTGCTCCCAAATGCGAAGGGTATGCGCTTTGATACCCGACAGCTGTTCCAGATCCTTGATCGAATAAGTGCTCACTCCTCGTCTTCTTTAAAATATTTCCTGGGTACCAGAAAGAGTCCAAAAGAAACCGCCTCCTCCTTCTTGTTGGTTTTGTGATGGGCTTGATGGGCTTTGAATATTCCTCTAAGAATGGGATTGCGCGGCTTACCAAACCACTTCAAACGTCTATGTACCCAAACGTCATGAAGGATAAAATACAGCACCCCATAGATGCTGATTCCCACTCCCATCCAAAACCTATAATCCAACGCATCAAGTCCTTTGAAGATCAAAATCACCGCAATAGATCCAAAAAGCACGGAAAACAAGTCATTCAATTCAAAGAATGACTTGGATGGCCGATGGTGGGTCTGGTGGATCATCCACAGCGGACCATGCATCAGGTACTTGTGGATAAACCAACCTGCAAGCTCCATCAAGATAAAACCGATCGCTATAAATGCTATTGCGTTGACCATTATCGAAACAACAACAATGCTGTCGTTTTGTTACAAACTATTTTTTCCCCCTAAATTTTTCCAGCTGAATCTCCGTGGACCAGAGATTTGATCCGATTCATATGTCCAACGTAAAATTCAATATAGTAAAGAACAGAATCATGGCCATCAGAAGAAATGCCGCGATGGGATTAGTCTTTTCAAAATTCGCCTTTCGGTAGATCAAATGGATCAGAAAGGACACGCCAAACCATCCCGCATAGTTGGCTGGAGGGATGATGTCAAATTTCCACACCCAAAAATCCAATACCGTGGCGACTGGCTCCATGATGTAATCCAAGGCCGTCATCGCCGAAGCTCCCAAAAACGCCGCATAGTAATCATTTGGAATCTTGTGGAAAACCGTTCCAGTGAGGTAGCTGAGGAGAAACCAATTGACACCAATGACGATGGGGACTTCCCAAAGTTTGGGACCCAGAGCCTTGCCGTACACATAGTCCCCGTAAAGATATCCAGTGTGTATACCGATCAGTTCGGACCCAAATCCTATCCAAAACGCAGCCGCCGCGTAGATGGGAAAAGCATCATTCCATCCCTTGTGGTAGAATAGGACAAGAAATAGCGTAAGCAAAAGCTGCGCTGGCGTCAGCTTCAAAAATAACTCCTGATATTCAGGCAGGCTCAGGCCAATAACTCCCACCAGATAAATCGCAACTATTAATATTCTACCAATCAACAATCTAGAAAATCGGGGTTCTCCCCTCGAAGGGACATATTTGTGCATATCAGGAATTGAGGCCAAAGTTTCGTTTCGGGATGCTTAACTTTGGGAGCCGTTTTATTGTTGGCAGCAAAAGTAACCAAAACCCATTTCTTCACTCATGATTCTGTACAATATCACCATAAACGTCACCCCAGATATAGAAGAGGACTTTGTTTCTTGGATGAGAGACATCCACATTCCTGAGGTCCTTGAAACGGGGATTTTTCATGAGCATAAGTTTTTCCGACTCTTGCACGATTCCGAAGATGGCTCCACCAACTATTGCATCCAATACTTTACAGAGAGCATAGAAAAGATGATGGAGTACGAAAAAAAGCATGCTTCGCTGCTTGGCGCAAAGACCACCGAACGCTATCAGGATCGAGCGGTTGCTTTCAGATCCCTTCTGGAGTCCATCTGAGCCCTTGGGAGATGGTCTGATCCATCTCCTTTTTCTTTTTTCCCCACCCAATATTCCAAAATTGCCAGGGACTGATATTGGTATTGCTGCAAAATCCAAAAGCTTTTCCGAAATCAGCCAGCCTAAAACCATTTGGTATGGTAGTAGTCTTATGGCAATCTTCCGCAATAAATAATCCCCTTCCATTCGAGAAAACCAATTTGCCTTGCCCACTGTCCTGATCCTCAAGTTGGAACTTCCCGATTTTTTCATATTTTCAGAAATGCTTTTTTAGTAAAAGCTGCTCTTCGATGTTGAGGATTCCTTTGTGCATCACCGGTAGTGTTGGCTATTGCCAAAAATACCAGGCATCCAAAAACCCGAACAGCAACCAGTACGACTAGCATTCGTTCCGGCGCTCTATCGCATGAATCGCCAACTATCCGGAGCATTTACTCACGCCCTGTTACTCTTTAACAAGACACACCATGAGGTTCTTATTCCTTATTGCATTACTTCTTTGGGCGTTTACCCCAGCACTCCATGCGCAGTCCATCGACCAAATGAGGGCAAAAACCCTCATTTTCCTGGAGTCTCTGGAAGAAGCCCAAAAAAACCAAATTCTATTTGCCATGGAGGATAGCACCCGCACCCAGTGGACTAATCTGCCTTTGGGTTTAGCCGCAAGGTCCGGAGTTAGGTACGGGGATCTTTCGGAGGGCAGCAAGATTGCGTTTCATCAAGTCCTCAGCGCCATGCTGAGCTCTCAGGGTTATTTGAAAACCTTCTCCATCATGCAGGTGGATGACATTCTTCACGAGCTCTTTGAGATTCAGTTCAACCGGGGCCAGATCAATGAAAACGCCATCAAGATGATCCGTGGGCTCAATTGGGACTATGGAAACTACTACGTGGCGATCGCGGGAAGTCCCGAGGACGATGGCGAATGGGGGCTAAAATTTGAAGGGCATCACATCTCTATAAATTTGACTGGAGCAGGAGGCCAATTCACTATGACACCTTTCTTCCTAGGCTCAGATCCCGCTGTCGTGGAGGATACACAATATGCCGGACTTCGACCTTTGAGCAAAGAAGAGGACTATGGATTTTGGCTGATCAATGCACTGGACGAAGGGCAAAAGGCGAAAGCGACCTTGGAGGGAAAAGTGCCCACGGACATCATCACCAGCCCCGATCGTCCACAATGGATCGAAGAATTTCAGGGTATCAAGGGCGCGGAACTAAACGAGGGCCAGCAGAAAATACTTCACTATCTGATCGAAGAATACATTGGAAATCTGCATCCTGCCAAGGCGGAGGAATATCTAGCCAAGCTTCATGCCAGAGGGATGAATGAAGTCTATTTTGCTTGGATTGGGAGCTATGAACCCATGAAACCCCACTATTACGTCATTCACTCTCCAGATTTCCTGATCGAATACGACAACGTTGGCTTTCTGGACAATGCCAACCACATCCACTCGATCTGGCGGGAAAAAGGAAACAATTTCGGCGAGGACATTCTGAAAAAGCATCGCTTGGAGCACAACCATAACTAAACCATAAAAAAGATTACACCTAAAGCACTTTATGAGGTTTACACTTTACACGCTCATAGCATTTTTACTAGGGCTCGGATTTTCAAAAAACACATTTTCCCAGACCTATGGCAAAAACGGAATGGTGGTCTCGGATCATTATTTGGCCTCTGAGATCGGGGTTGAGATTTTGAAAAAGGGTGGAAATGCCATCGACGCCACTGTCGCCACAGCTTTTGCCTTGGCGGTCACTCATCCCGAAGCCGGCAACATTGGAGGCGGCGGCTTCATCGTCTTGATGAAATCTGATGGTGATGTCACCACTTTTGATTTCAGGGAAAAAGCTCCTTTAGCAGCAAGCCCGACCATGTTTTTGGATGATAACGGAAAGATCAAAGACAACTCCAACCACAAAGGCTTACTTTCGGTAGGAGTCCCAGGCACCGTCGCCGGCCTCTATCAAGCACACCAACAATATGGGAAACTTCCCTGGAAGGACTTAGTCAACCCAGCCATCAAACTAGCCAAAAAAGGTTTCCCCATGTCTTGGGGACTGTATCGAGCCGCAACCCGAATGTCCAACGGTGACGAGTCTTGGGACATCATGAAGGACTATTTCAGAGGGACCGATGGAGAAATCGTCGCACCGGGAGAACTCTGGAAACAAGCGGCCCTCGCCAAGACTTTGGAGGAAATCCGAGATCATGGTCGTGACGGATTCTACAAAGGAAAAGTCGCCGAGGAAATCGAATTGTACATGAAGGCCAATGGGGGAATCATCACCCAAGAGGATTTGGCGAAGTACGAAGCGGTGGAGCGCAAACCTCTGAAGACGCAGTTTAAAGATTTTGAGATTTTCTCCATGCCTCCACCCAGTTCTGGCGGGGTAGCGCTGATCGAGATGATGAACCTGATGGAGGCGGCGGATATTTCAAACGTTGAGTTTAACTCCACGGCCTATGTCCATTTGGTTGCCGAAGCCATGCGTAGGGCTTTTGCCGACCGGGCGGAATTTTTGGGAGATCCGGACTTCAATACGGAAATGCCTGTGGAAAACTTGATTTCCAAGGAATTTGCGCAAGCGAGATTCAAAAACCTGGATCTGACCAAAGCCTCGAAAAGTGACTCGTCCCGCTATGGGCAGCTGTATGGGGGAGATCATACCACGCATTTCTCTGTGGTGGACAAGGATGGAAACGCCATCTCCATGACTTACACCCTTGAAAATTCCTATGGCGTAAAAATGGGATCTTCCAAACTGGGCTTCATTTTCAACAATGAGATGGGAGACTTCAATCCAATTCCCGGATTCACCACTTCCACGGGACTAATCGGCTCCAATCCCAATCTCGTAGCACCTGAAAAACGCATGCTTTCCAGTATGACTCCCACTATTGTTGCCAAAGATGGCAAGCCCTACCTAGTCATCGGAAGTCCCGGAGGAAGAACCATCATCAATACGGTTTTTCAGACGGTCTTGAACGTGTTGGTCTATGACATGCGGATCGACCGGGCTATTGAAGCGATGAAAATCCACCACCAATGGCTCCCTAATCAAATCACTTACGAAAGGAATCTTTTGTCCCCGGATACCAAAAAAGCGCTGGAACAAATGGGCCATACTTTGAGGCCTACCACCAATCTGGGTGTCCTGATGGGAATCACCTATGACGCAAGCCTGGGAGTATATGTGGGTGCTTCGGATTCTTCGAGTGAGGACGGAGCGGCGAAAGCATATTGATCCAGTAAACAGTGTGCAGTCTCAGTGTTCAGTAGAAAACGGGGTGATAGCAAATTGAAGTTCTGCTTGACATAAGGCAAAGGGTTTTATCATAAAATCAAAAGTCATAATTGAATACCTGTGGGAGATGACAGTCAGTTAAAAAGAGAAATCGGCGTTTGGGGCCTCTCTGCCAACATAGTAAATATCATCGTCGGTGCGGGGATCTTTGTCCTGCCTGCGATTGTCGCGGAAATCATGGGTTCGTCGGGCATTATCGTCTACCTGTTTTGCGGATTTTTGATTGCCTTAGTCATGCTTTGCTTCGCGGAAGCAGGAAGCAAAGTCACCCGATCTGGTGGTGGATATGCCTATGTAGCCACCGCCTTTGGACCATATACCGGGTTTTTGTCGGCTGTATTTATGGTTACCGGAAGTGTTTTTTCCGATGCTGCGGTCGCCAATGCCTTGGTAGAATTGATTGCTCTGGCATTTCCCGTATTCTCCGGCTCCGTTAACCGAGTCCTCTTGCTGTTTGTGATTTTTTCTGGCTTGGCCTTCATGAATGTCATCGGAGTCAAGCAGGGGATCGGTCTGGTCAAAATCAACACGGTTGCCAAACTCACGCCTCTGATATTGCTGATTCTTTTCGGCTGGAAAGACGTCTCTTTCAGCAATCTCTATTGGGAATCCGCTCCTACGTTTGAAAAATTCGGTGAGGCTTGTTTGATTTTGTTTTTCGCCTTTCAGGGCGGGGACGCTGGACTGACTGTCGGTGGCGAAATCAAAAACCCCCAAAAAACTGTTCCTACGGCGATTTTCTTGGGGATTTTCTTCGTCCTGATCCTTTACATCCTGATCCAAACAGTCTCTCAAGGGATTCTGGGAGATCAGTTGGTCCTCTCGAAAGAAGCTCCTCTGGCCGCGGTTGCGCAAGTGGTGTTTGGTCCAGTAGGTTATACGATGCTTATCATCGGAGCAGGCGTTTCCATGTTTGGTATGCTTAGTGGAGAAATCCTCAATCTTCCCCGGGTCATTTTCGGTTTGGCCAGTGACCGGGTCATCCCCATTGACAAATTGGCTGCTATCCACTCCAAGTTCAAGACACCCTATTTGGCCATTCTTCTTTACGCAGGACTGGGTTTCACCTTAGCTGCGATTGGCGGATTCAGAGAGCTAGCGGTAATTGCCTCCGCGAGTATGTTGCTGGTTTATTTTGGGGTTTGTCTCTCGGTCATCCCGTTACGAAAGAAACAAGTAGCTCAATCCGGGTATTTCAAAATTCCTTTCGGATATACCGTTCCAATCCTGTCAGCGGGGATAATCCTTTTCTTTCTATCCTATCTTACTGGATATGAGAAAACAGGCCTCTCCGTCTTCTTTGTCGCCTTGACTGTAATTTACTTCATGATCAAAACAATACAGCAAAAGACTACAAATAGATGAAGTACTCCTAGACTACCGCAACCTCCGATTTAATGAAAAAGAGATACTCACTTTTCATTTTATAAAACGATAGCCTTCAACTGCACCCTTGCTCTCACTCTTGCTTTGGCAGCAACACATTCAAACCTGAATTATAAGATACATTTATCGAAAATTCGCTGGGGAAAAAGAATATAAACTCCTTGACACCAAGAATTTTCAATACAGATTTTTTTCTAAAAAATGGTTTACTGGATCAAATAGTCAAATTTTTTAAAGGTTTAATCTTGTTCTATAACTCCACTGATCCAGAATAACCTTTTAAGTCATTGGTTTAGAATATTTTGATCAAACTTTTAATGTCCTGAAAAGCCATTTTACAGGATTAACTTTGTATTTTGATAGCAAATAAATGCTTCTTCTTACTTTTTGATGCTTCTTGAGTTAAACAACACCTATTTCGATTTAACAATTGGACTCTTTAGACTAAAGACTAATTATGCTAAGATTATCTACTCTTCGCGAGGGACTGGCGATTCTATTTCTCCTCGTTGCTACTTATGCAAATTCCCAAACCGTCAAGCTGGAGCAGGGACAAAATGGTGGGGTGGGCCAAGTACCGAAAAGCCCCGTTGTCTGGTCAACAGGAAACTCCAACTCCGGCAATAGCCATTTTTTTGAAGGACAATCTATTCCCTATCGTGTGACAATTTCAAAGTTGCGCCCAGGAGACCATACCTTGGAAATAGAATGGGATACGAAAAAGGACGGAAAAAATGCAATTGACTATATCACAAGCTTCGATAGAATATGTGAGTCCGTAATTCCCAGTACCGGTAATCCAAATTTTTTGGCAATTCCCACTCCAAATGGTACCCCTCAACCTTCCACAAGTTTTGGCCAACTGTCTGAAGCTGAAAGAAAAATCGCCATCTACGGAGGCAAAATCACACAAATCAAATACGTCCTACAACAAAACACTTCGGCAAACAACGCCGTCACCAGATTGAAGATATCCTTCTCAGTTTTTGGTGCAAAAAGCTCCTACAACACCGTCGTAATTTCCTGGGGAGGACACATCGCCAAAGCACAGGATTGGGGAGATGGAAATTCAGCCTCTAGCATCAACGGCTCTCCTTACCATACCCGAGTTGTTTCACTAAATGGAAAATCTGTAGGAAGCCAAAGCCGTTCTGTGCAGGCAGCTTCTGAGGTGATAGATTCTGATGCAGCCTGTGCCATTGAGGGGGATGTTGAAGTTTGTGCCGGCTCTTCTGCCTCATATTCAGCGCCCGAGGGAGCCAAGTCTTACTTTTGGACTGTCACCGAAGCAGGCGAAATTATTTCCGGCCAAGGAACCAATTCAATCACGGTAGAATGGTCGGGCTCTGGTAGCGTTTCGCTGGAAATAGAAAACAAAGGCGCCTGCAGCCCAACGGAATGCAGCCTTGAGGTCACCCATACTACTGCGCCCAGTCTTTCAGTCGTCGACGCTGTGTTGTGCAGTACCGAAAACGGAGGAAACAACGCCATTGCCAATCTCTATGACTTTGCCTCCATTGATCAGGGAGAGCTGATTTTTACCCGAAACGGTCAAACAATAGCAACTCCAGAATCGATTTTGGTAACAAATGGTGATGTAATCATGGTTTCAACGACCGCAGGCTGCGGAAGTGCTGAAACCCTGAACGTGACAGTCAACGACAGGCAAATCTTTGGTATTTGTACACAGGGAAAAGTCTATTCACTTATCGGGTCTGAACTCACTGCATTGCATGAAATATTCAGTCGAGGCCAGGTGGTAGAATCCAACGAAGTATTCTACATCGATGGAAACGAAGTCCTGATTGAAGTGATCTACATGAAGGACAAATTTGCCGAGGCGAAGGCGATTTTGGAAAACTTGGGTTTTGTAACTCCAGATGAAGAAGAGCTCAAACAAGATCCCTATTCTTTGATCATCGCAGGCTTCTTCCCGATCGAAAAACTTCCAGAACTGAACCTATATCCCGAAGTGATCAATCATGTTCAGCCAGCTATTCCACCCGTTGCCAACAAGGGTGCAACTACAACTCAGGGGGACAGAGTGATGCGTTCAAATCTCGTCAGAGCTGGGTATACCCATTTTGAGGGAGATCAGCCCATTGACGGCACGGGTATCAAAATCGGCGTACTCTCTGACAGCTACGCCACCCGAACTGATCCCGGAGTAAATACCTTAGCCGCGGACATTTCAAATGGAGACTTGCCTGAAACCACTTTCTTTTTTAGAGATCTCCCCAGCAGATTTGGAACCGGAACTGACGAGGGCCGCGCAATGGCGCAGATCGCTTTCGACATCGCTCCAGGAGCCGACCTTGGTTTCCGCACAGGAGTCATTACCGCCGGAGATTTTGCCCAAGGAATACGCGACATGGCCGCTGCGGGGAGTGACATCCTGGTGGACGACATCACCTACATGACAGAACCAACATTTAGAGATGGGAAAGTAGCAAGGGCCATCAATGAGGTTACCGCCAATGGTGTATCCTATTTTACTTCCGCAGGAAACTTCGGAAGCAAATCGTTTGAAGGCACATTTACTCCGACAACAGATCCGAATATTGCATTGCCCTTGAATAAAGGAACTTGGAATGGGTTGGGAAGAGTACATCAATTTGCCAATGGGAATACTACACAATCCATCAAGGTATTCCCCGGGGAAAACGGTCCCGCAGTTTATATGATCGCCCTCCAATGGGATGACCCCATTTACTCAATTGATGAACAAGGCAGTGCATACGATTTGGATATTTACCTGAAAGACTTCGGTGTTCCACTTTATGGCTTCAACCGTGACAATGCCAATGGCGACCCCTTGGAAATTCTCTCTTTCACCATTTCTCAAGAAACTACCGTCGAACTTGTTATAGCAAGGGAGTGTGAAACTTGCACCGACCTAGACACCAATACGGGTATCGACTTTAAATATGTTGTTTTCAGAGGTGAGCTAGATCCGAACGATCAAAACGGCATCAACGCTTCCACCATCGTAGGACATGCTAATTCTGAAGGTGCCATGACGGTGGGAGCTGTTCTTTATGCGAATACTTCCGTCTTCGGCTTTGACCCAGCTTTGGTTCCAAGTGGAACAGAGCCTTTTACCGTAGCATCGTTTTCTTCTAGAGGCGGAACCACAACCAATAGGGAGCTGAGAGCGAAGCCAGATTTCACAGCCCCCAACGGAGTAAATACCACAGTGAGTTTCGGCGCTCCCAATCTAGAAGGCGACGATTTCCCGAACTTCTATGGCACATCAGCTGCCGCTCCCCATGCTGCCGCGGTAGCCGCTTTGATCAAACAGGCTCGCATCAAATATTATCCCGCATCTAACCCGACGGAATGGGAGGGTGGAATCGGTGTTAGCTTGCCGAACGATATTCGAAGGGTTCTCAAAGCATCCGCCCAGGATATGCACGAGCCAGGCGAGGATATAAAATCTGGGGCAGGCCTCATTCGAGCAGATAGGGCATTGATTTCTCTAGCAGCGCCTAATCCAGACAATATCGAATTGGTGTATGATGAAGGAGTAAATCCTGGTGAGATAGAGTTTAAGTTGATCATCCGTGGAACAAATCTCTACGAAGGCTCAAATGTCTATTTGCGGGAAGAACAATTGAATGCCGTCTACGGGCTCGATGAGTTCGGTTTTGGCTACCTAGAAGTCACCGTACCTCCATTCGAAGGAAATCCCGGCGTCACTGTGACCAACAATTCCATTTCTGACAGTGGGCAGGATGGTGGATCTGCGGGCCCGGAATACTTCTTCGATGTGGTCAAGAAAACCATAGCAATCAGAGCTGATGACGTAACCAAAAAGTACGCCCAAATCCTTGAGCCATTTACCGCTAGTGTGCTCGAACGAATCGGCAACGAATGGGTACCAAGCGAACTTACGCTAGAGGAAGTGGGGCTCACATTGAACCCAGAAAACCCGGATCCTTCATTGAGACTACTCAGCTTTAATAGTACAATAGGCGGAGACTTGGCCGACGTCGGCACTTACATTATCACCGCCTCACACCCGCAAACTACATTTACCTTCTCGGACTTTTTCAACTATGTCGGTGTGGCCCAGGAGGATGGAAGCTTGCTATATGATGGTACAAACAATGATTTTGGAAACTACGGTCCGGGAATCATCAAAGTGGAAGGTTTGCCGATCACTATCAAACCCAAAGACCTGACCGGCCAACTTGCCTTGGAATATGGAGAATCGATCGGCAATGCCTTGGATTTCGAAGTGATCATACCGGCCGATCTGATCGAAATGGATGGGAAAGTGAAGATCAACGACGTCGAAGGATTGAAAAATGGCATAATTGCCCAATACCTGCAGGATCTTCAGCTGGCCAAAAGACCAGACGATACCAGTCTTCCACTGGGAATCTTCAACGGAAGGACATTCATCAACAAAGCCAACTTTGTCAACAAAAGCTTCATGGTCAGCGCTCGCACCATGATCAATGCAAGGACAATGATCAACAGTAGGACCATTATCAATGGTAGACCTATCATCAACTCTGCATTTGATGTGCCCGTAGCTTCATTCCTCGATTACCTTGATGACCCCGATAGTCAGGAGCTCAAGGATGTGAGTATCAACGGTCGAACAATGATCAATGCGCGCACGATGATCAACGCACGCACCCTCATCAATGGAAGGGTCATCATCAATGGACGTACCCTGATCAACGCCAGAACCTTGATCAATGGCCGGGTCATCATCAATTCGAGAACTATCATTAACAGCACCGGAGGAAGTGAAGAAGAAGCCGAAAACAATAGTCTGGTAATTTTCGGAGAAAAAGATCTGGAACTGGCAATAGAAGGTGAAAACGCCGATATAGGCAAATATTACGATTTTGGTGAGGAGGTCGGAGAAAGTGACGATGATTTCAACCTGGAATTCTTTTCGATTAATATGGTGACCGGCACGGACGTGGGACAACACATCATTATACCCGGTACCTTCGAAACCAGAAACTTCATTTCATCCTACTTGCCGGCTGACTTGGAAATATACCCTGCTCCACTCTCTGCGGAAACATCCGCAGATCCAAATTTGGTCGTGTTTGGTGGAAGTGAACCGACGTTCACCACCGAATTTGATGGCTTTAAGATAAGGACGAACTTTCTCGATTCAGAAGGGAACGAAGTGACCTTGGAAGACAACGCCGAATCTGTAGTAGAATCCATCTCTTATTCGCTCTTTGGCAGTCAAGCCTCATCTCCAGCCAATAGCTTGATCCCAGCAGGTATTTTCGAGATTGATCCGGCCATCAAGCTCTTTGACCCGTCGAATTATGTCATTGGTACCATCACAAAAGGGCTCCTAACTGTCGAAAAGGCCACTCCGACAGTTTTGGTTATGGGCGGAATATTTGAGTATAACGGGGAACCAATCGAAGTAACCGCATCTGCTTACGGAATCGGAGGAATAGAAGACCTGCTGGATCAAAGTCTGATTACGATCGAATATGAAGGAGTGGGAGAGACGAACTACGGTCCTACTGCTATAGCTCCATCGCACCCCGGCACTTACCGGGTAAAGGCCACCTTCTTTGGAAATGAAAACTATCTGCTCGCGAGTTCAGCGTATGAAACCCTATTGATCGTAGGGTGTGCCAACGAGTCTCCTGAAATCCGAGAATTTGAAACCGCCATGGGTGCAGGAAATACCAGCAATCCCGCGACCATTAAGAAACCAGCCAACACCAAAGTCGGAGATTTGCTGATTGTGGGTCTGATGTTTGAAAAAGGAGAGGCTCCGTCGGTTACGCCCCTTGACAAAGAATGGATTTTGATAAAGCGGGTCAATCAGAAAAACCAAATTGCAATGGTTACTTATTACAAAGTGGTAAAAAGCGCAAGCGAGCCTGATCTCTACAAATTTGCCATCAAACAAGCTCCAAAATGGACGATGGGAATCACCAGAATTACGGGTGCTGACATTTACCATCCCGATGGGCCTATCGTCTCGTCCCGTGCCTCGTCCGGTAATCAATCTTTGATTGCGACCGCTCCTTCTCTGACTACTCTAGATTGCAATACCCTAGTCATGCTCTTTTACTCCAACAAGAGCAAGGCTACTTGGACTCCACCTACCGGTGCGATAGAAGTTTATGATGATCCAAACCAGCAGCAAGGATTGACTTCAAATATGATGTCCTATATTATCCAAGGCGATCCCGGAAATACCGGTGACAAGAGTGCCAAGGCTAGTATAAGTGAGCAGTGGGTTGCGCAAGCGATTGCGATTCGGCCAATAGGAAATGGCTTCGAATCTGCCAGGACAGCGCCTCTCTCAAATGAAGCATACCCAGAGCTCTCTGTTTCGGAAAACAACTCGACATTGGGAGAGAAAGGATCAACTATTGAACTAGTCGCCTATCCTAACCCAGTCAGAGATATCCTAAGCCTCAACTTGAAAGGGTTGGTAAATGAGGAACCAAGTGAATTCTCACTGGTGGTTCTGGATGCGATGGGAAGAGTCCATCAATTGCGAAGAACTTGGCATAGTGACGAAAGCCGACTGGAGCTGGACTTCTCACAAATGCATCATGGATTCTACATGATCAATATCAATACCTTACGAGGCGTAAAAACCATTCATATCATCAAAGATCCATAAACAGGTATTATTTCTTTTAGCCAAAAAATCACCAAATTGAATAAGACTAATCTGTCCGATAGAATATGGGAATTAGAACTGTTTTATGACCATTTATAGATTCTTGTTATTTCTTCTTTTGTTGTCTTTTTCTCTCTGGAATAAAAGCTTGGCTCAAACCTCTCGAGTCGATAGTCTATCGAGCTCGATTGGGAACATGAAGGATGATAGTGCAAAGGCCATTGCCTATGTGGAGTTGGGGATTGAGTTGCTTGGCACCGATCCTAGTTCCGCAATCGAAAATTTCGATAGCGCCATCCAGTTGGGACTCAATCTAGATTACAAAAAAGGATTGGCGGATGCATACAACGCAAAAGGAAGGGCCTATTCCCAGCAAGGAAAACTTCAGGAAGCTATCTTGACCTTCCAAGATGCTTTAAAGGTTTTCCGTGAAATCGACGACAAAACTGGCGAAGCAAATGTTCTCAGTAATCTGGGTTCTATCTACTACATGTTGGGAAATAGCAGCAAGGCCTTGGAACTGCATTTTGAGTCACTGAAGTTTTCGGAGCAGCTGGACAATAAACTACGAATCGGCACCTCTTACAACAACATCGGTACGGTATATAGCAAAAACCGCAATACTATCACCGAAGCATTGACTTATTTCAAAAAATCCTTGGAGGTTTTCCGAGAAATAGACTTGGAATCGGGAGAAGCTATCGCCGCCATGAATATTGGGGAGGTCTATTTTCTCGATTCCAAGTATGATTCCGCCATCTACTTTCACCAAATGGCCTTAGAGCTATGCGACGGAACTCTCGACGCCACCTTTCCCCTGACCCAGCTCGGGGAAATCAACTCAGAGTTGGGAAACTTTCAGCAAGCATACGGCTATCACAACAGAGCCCTGAAAATCGCAGAAATTTTGGACGCCAAATTTGAAATGACGCAAAGTCTGATTGGCTTGGCGAAAACCCAAATCAAGCAGAAAAATTTCAAAGGCGCCATTGATAGCTTCGAGCAAGCAAAACTCTTGGCAATTGCCCTTGATGCCAAAAATGAATTGGTAGACATCTATCAAAATCTTGCAGAAACAGAAGCCCAAATCGGAAACTTCAAGGCTGCCTACGAAAATGAGATCAACGCAAAAACTGTAAAAGAGGAAATCGCAAAATCCAGTACGGAACAGCGAATTCAACAGATCCAATTTGAATATGAGTTGGACAAAAAGGAAGCGGAAATCGAGCTACTTCAAAAAGACACGGAGCTGAAAAACGCGGCCGTTTTCAATCAACGAATCATCATATTTGCCTCCTTGGGCGGTTTGGTGATGTTTGTCATCATCAGCATTTCGCTCTTCCGAAACAACCTCAGCAAGCAAAAGGCAAACCGCCTGCTACAGATTCAAAAAGAGGAAATCCGAACCCAAAGAGAAAATGTAACCACTGCCTACGATCAGCTGAAATCCACCCAGGCTCAACTTATCCAAGCCGAGAAAATGGCATCTCTGGGAGAGCTCACCGCAGGCATAGCCCACGAGATCCAAAACCCGCTCAACTTTGTGAAGAACTTCTCTGAAGTCAGTGAGGAACTGGTCGACGAGATGAAGGAAGAGTTGGAAAAAGGGGACTATGAGGAAGCAAAGGCCCTGGGAGAAGAACTGAAGCAAAACCTGTCGAGGATCAGGCTGCACGGCAAGCGCGCAGACGGCATAGTTAAGGGAATGCTCGAACATAGCCGGACAAATCAGAGTGAAAAATCGCTGACCGACATCAATGGCTTGGTTGAGGAGTATGTGCGACTATCCTATCATGGACTCCGTGCAAAGGACAAATCCTTTAATTCCGAGATAAAACTAAACCTCGACCCAATGCTACCCAAAGTCGAGATCGTGGCTGGCGATCTTGGCAGGGTAATCCTGAATCTGGTAAACAATGCCTTCTATGCGGTCAACGAAAAAGCCAAATCGGGGATTGATGGATTCAAGCCTGAAGTCGGGATAAGCAGCAAGAAAATTCCTTCTGGTGTCGAAATTTCTATCAAAGACAACGGCATCGGTATCCCAGATTCGATAAAGGACAAAATCTTCCAGCCCTTCTTTACCACCAAGCCAACGGGATCCGGAACGGGCTTAGGCTTGTCCCTTAGCTACGATATTGTCAAGGCGCATGGGGGAGAGCTGGAAGTGGATTCGGAAAAAGGAGAAGGCTCCACCTTTTATCTCAGGATTCCCTTTGTATGAATTTGCCTAGACGAGTTTGACGAAGATTTCCGAAAGGGCATGTGGGATTGATCCTATTTTTTTGCAGCGCTGGCATCCTGCTAGCTTCAAACGGGGCATAGCCGCCCAAGGTCCAGTGACACTCAGCATCTATTTCATAATTCTCTCTGTCGGCCTTGTTCGAAGGATTTAACGCCATGAACTTTTGGATGAAATCGCATACACCTGGGGCTTTCAGTTTATCCTGAACCCAAGTTAGGTGCTTCAACAGTTCGAGATCATGGCCCCTTTGTTTTCCGATTTCTTCAAACTCGGATAGTGATTCGATAGACCTCTCCCGGAAAATTTTTCCCTTGGTTTGGGATAACAATAACCGGTCATTCGTCCTACATGGCTTTTATAATCTACTGAATACCTGGATCTTTTTTCTCACTTCAACGAACTTTTCAATTTATCTAACCTTCTATCTGAACAATCAAACTATGAAAAATTTAAAATCATTGCTACCATTGGCATTCGTGCTGATGATGACGCCTCTCGTTTCAAAGGCTCAAGAGGGTACAGTTACCCTTGAATTTCAAAATGCAGCAACTGCACTTGAGTTGGTTCAAAGTTATGTCAAAGCCCTTCATTCGGGGGATGTTTCTAAAATGGACGCTCAGCTTGCACCTAACGTCATGGTGTATGGACTCGGAGGTGGGATGGATTCTCTAAACAGGACTCAGCACAAAGAATATTTTACCAACAGCATCAATCAATACAAGCACTCTATTTCAGAAGAGCTATATCTGCCAGTGAAAGTAACGAACAACTGGAATGAAGGGGAATGGGTGTTATCCTGGGGAACAAACACACTTACCCATAAGACTACAGGCAAAATCATCGAAGTCCCCTATCACACAGCTGCCCGTGTAGTTAACGGTAAAATCGAGTTTCTGAGGTATTGGTATGATGTGTTGAATATCCTGGAAACACAGGGATACACCGTGACGCCGCCTGCCAATTGAAATGACCCGCAGGAGAACCATACGAATTATCGAAAGGTCAATTTCGAGCTTTTTTGGGAAGTCTATTGAGTAGATCAAAGGGGTCACAAGTCTTATCCTGTTCGTTTGCAGAATCAGCGATTACCAAGGTAATTCAAGTAAGCGGATGTTTATGGCAACTTACACCTATAAGCTCGGAAACATGAGGTCAAAGGAAAAAGAAGTAGATCTGTAGGTTCCCAAGCCGAGCAAAATCAAGTCGCCAACTTACCAAGGGCCCGATTTTTTGAATATTCCCCGGAAAGTATTTACCCCATTTCGGACATTCAGTCGGGTCGTTTGTCCTAGGCTGATTCTTTTTCTCTATCCAACTGGGTAGCTTACCTGCAAGCCAAACATCTCGGGATTTTTCAAAAAGCCCTGACCTGTCTCTTTTTCCAAAACAGTCAAAATAAATTGAAATCAGCTCTAGCTTCTCTTGAGAATATGGATCTGACCAATTCCATCATGCTTTCGGTGATCTGTATGGTAGTGTTCACGATGGGCAAAAGACGGATTCAAGGCCTCTCATTGATCAGAAACCTTGGTATTCTTTTCACCTAAGCATTATAAATAAAAACGGGGATGCCGAAAACCGATCAGAGTAAGCACCAAACATCCAAAACCATGAATAATACCACCTATTTCCGAATTGGAATAGCGCTTATCGCGCTGCCTTTTCTAACTCTCTCTTGCGGCTCTCCAGCTCCGCAGGAAGCCAAAGCCCCCGAACCGATAGTGGTCACCCAACCCGATATGGCTGCGATCAAGGCAGAAATCCAAGCCATTGAAACCGCCTTTGCAGAAGCTGACAATGCCCGTGATGTCAATGCCATCCTTGCTTTCTACAGTGACGATGCGGTGACGATGGGAAGCGGAGAACCCATGAGTGTGGGTAAAGCCGCCATCCAAACATCAATTGAAAAAGGCTTTGCTGAAAGTCCTACCGGCGGCACGGTTACCTATGAGGTTTTGGAGGTTTTTGGTGATGACAACATCGTAACTGAGGTTGGTAAATCAACAAGAACGGATGCCTCCGGAAAGGTCACTTCCACCGGAAAATATATGGCCATCTGGGAAAAGCGCAACGGAAAGTTTGTCTGTATCAGGGACATTGGAAACAGCGATACAGAAAATTGAGGCTCTTTTTAACGAGATGAATTTCTTGGGATAAAGCTTACTAAATCAAACCCTGATCATCAAGTGGAAAATTCAGATAAATCAATTAACGAAAAGCCCGAATACTTCTCGCTCCGGCCTGAAGTGGAAAAAGCCTATGGCTACAGCCATGCGGTAAAAATCGGAAACAGCATCAAAGTCTCCGGTGCAGTCAGCATGGATGATGAAGGTACGCCCACCGCAATGGGTAATTTTCTCCAGCAAATGAAAAACTGTTATGCAGACCTGGACCAAGTGCTGAAACACTACGGTTGCACCTTTGACGATGTAGTGGTTGAGAATGTATTTACAACCGATATGCCGGCCTTTTTAGAACATGCAGGATACCGAAATACGCTCTATACAAAGCAATTTCCAACCGGGTCTTGGATTGAGGTGAAAGGCTTGGCCCTACCTGAATTTTTGATAGAAATCGAGCTGGAAGCACATAAACAATGAATTCCTAAAACTGAAAACGACTATGAATAGCCTTGAAATTGGAAGCAAAAACCTTTCCGTCATCGATGGACTTTACAATGCATTTGCCCTTGGTGATATACCGACAGTTTTGGGCAGTATGGACCCCAATATTGTTTGGAATGAGGCAGAAGGCAATCCCTATGCAGACGGCAACCCATACCTAGGGCCTGAGGCGGTTCTGAATGGGGTTTTTGCCCGAATAGGAGCAGAACACGAGTATTTTAATTTGAAAGATATCGAGCTGCATGAGATACTCCACGGCAAAGTGCTGGCCACTTTGAGATATGATGCCCTTAGGAAAAACGGGAAGAGTTACAATGTTCAGGTGGCGCATTTCTGGACATTAAAAGACGGGAAAGTGGTGGCATTCCAACAGTATGCGGATACCAAAAAATTGCACGAGGCAACGGTCCAATAAATCAAAATAGAAGTGGCCAAAGAACTCAGCCTAATCCTGGATAAACCCAAAGCTTGGCTACAGCTTTTGGCTTGCGGCACTCCGATTTATTCTACTGAGGCGAATCAATCACTACAAAGAACGAATGTACAGAAGCTATGTGGTCACTTTTGCTTTTGTGTTTTTCCGCTGGCTAAACAGTACGCCATTTTTTGTGGAAACGGGGAAATCGTCGAAAAAGGCCAATGGAATAAAAAGTAAAAACGGTTCACTTAAACCCTATAACGATGTTCAAGAAAATCTTTCTCGGAATTCTAATCCTCCTTATTGTGGTGATAGGGGGAATGGTAATTTATGTTCAGGCGTCATGGAACAAAACCTATGACATTCCCTATCCCGATCTTCAGACAAGCACGGATTCGGCCGTGATCGCAAGGGGAAAGTACCTAGTGCACGGACCGGCACATTGTTCGAATTGCCATGTAGCCACTATTGAAGAAATGGTCGCTACGGATGCAGGGGAGCCTATTCCCCTACGAGGTGGGGCAGAATTCTCGTTGGGTCCATTGGGTAGTTTATTCACAAAAAATCTTACACCGGACCCAACAACAGGCATTGGAAGATATACCGACGGTCAGGTATTCAGAATGATGCGTCATGCAGTCAAGCCAGACGGAACAGCGAGCATCGCGTTGCTCATGCCTTTTTGGAAAATGGCTGATGAAGACTTGATAGCAGTAGTCTCCTACCTGAGAACTATGGCCCCCATTGAAAATAAAGTCTCAGACAGTAAATGGACATTTATGGGGAAAGCGGTTAAGGTAATTTCACCTACCTTTCAACCTATTGAGAATCCCGATCCAAGTCCGAAGGCTCCTCCGATGGAGGCAACGGTCGAAAGGGGAGAGTATCTGGCCAAAAATGTGGCAAACTGTGTGGCTTGTCATACAAAAAGAGATCTGACTACTTTTGAGGCGATTGGGCCTGAATTTGCTGGTGGGATGGAGTTTGAGCCTTTTCCTGAGATGCATCTGGCATTGGGTGAAGATCCCGAGCTATGGATGCGCTCTCCCAATATTACCCCTCATCCCAACAGCGCGCTTTCCAAATTCAAAACGGTAGAAGAATGGAAGGTACGGTTCCGAAAGGGCCGACAAATCAAAATTTCTCCCATGCACTGGGGACCTTTTTCACGAATGTCAGATGAGGATTTGGAAGCGCTTTACCTCTTTCTTCACAGTCTCGAACCGGTGGAGCATGAGGTCGGGGAGCTGATGTTTAAGAAATAGCAAAAATAGAATTGTACCTGAACATAAACCCAATTATCATGATCAAAGTAACTGTTCTCTACGGCCATCCTGCGGATCCAAAGGCCTTTGACTCGTATTATTTGAATGAGCATCTGGTCATTGTTGCCAGAATGAAAAAAGTGGTCAGGGCCGAAATCACCAAGTTTCTTTCTGGTCCTGATGGGGCTAATCCTCCATATTATAGGATGGGGGAATTGTATTTCAATAACTTGGAGGAATTTCAGGCTACTATGGCCTCGGCCGAAGGGTCTGCGGCAGCAGCCGACATTGCAAATTTTGCTACCGGAGGAGCTAAAATGCTCGTAGGAGAAGTGGACTGGACGAGCTGAACAAGCTCGAAAGCCTTAGACTTTGTTTAGCATTTTATGCAAAACTTCCTTGTATTGCTTTCCTATCGGGATAAGCTTTCCCTTGATATCCACATAGGAGTCGGCCACTGCATCCAGCATTCCAAAATTAACAACAAAGGATCTGTGGATTCGGACAAAATGCCTGGGGTCAACTTTGTCACATAATTTGTTCAGAGGACATACAATCAGAAAGGTCTGTGTAGTCGTGGTAATTTTGCTATAATTCCGGTCTGCCTCCACGAAAAGAATCTCGTCGAACATTACTTTGACGAGCCTATTTTGGTTGCGGATAAAAATCCTATCCTCTTGGGAATCCACAAAAGTGTCCTCCATCGAGACATGCTCTCTTTTTTCCTTGACTTTTTCCTCCACCAAAGCTATAGTTCGTTCAAGGTTCAGATTGGTAAAGGGTTTGGCAATAAAAGCATATGGATGGGTTTCTTTTGCCTTTTGGAAGGTGGAATCATCCACATTTGCGGTGAGGTAGATGATGGGGATGTCGAGGTATCTGCGGATAGCTTTGGCAGCATCGATACCGTTAGACTGACCTTTGAGCTGAATGTCCATCAGGATCATGTCAGGCCTCGTTTCCAAGGCATGGTGAATAGCCTCTTCTGCCTTGGTTTCGATTCCGGTCACTTCATAGCCCAGATTGCACAGCTTCAAACTGATATTAGCGGCGATGATCATATCATCCTCTACGATCAGAATACTTGTCTTTTCCATCAGGCTGCCTTGTTGATTTGAAATTCAAAAATTACTTCTGTGCCTTTTTGCCTCAAAAGGGTCATTTTTCCGTCCAACTGCCTGGTAAGCAGCTGAATCAACTGGCTGCCAAAACCCGAGCCTAGTACTTGGGGATTTTCGGATATTCCGATTCCGTTGTCCGAGACTATCAGATGCAGATGATCATCCTTTTCCAAAAGTTTCACCTCTATCTCACCGCAGCAGTTGTTTGGAAATGCATACTTTAAGGAGTTGGAAATTAATTCATTGACTATAAGTCCAATAGGGATGGCCAAGTCCACATCGAGCTCGAGCGGCTTCATGTCTGATAGAAAGCGGATTCTCTCCGAGGCATCGAACGTATCGATGGTATAGTTCCCGAGACTTTCAAAAAAATCCCGCATCTCAATCGACTTGATATTTTCGCCCTGATAAAGTCTCTTATGGATCATCCCCATACTGTGAACCCTGTTTTGGGTTTCCTCCATGATTGTCTGAAATTCCCGGCTTTCAATTTGGGCTGTCTGCAAGGAAAGCAAGCTGGAAATGGTCTCCAGATTGTTTTTTACCCGATGGTGAATCTCTTTGAGAAGAAATTCCTTTTCGAGATTCTTTTTCTCCAAAAGCCTGCTGTATTTCTTTTTTCGAAGGAAAATCCTGTAAAGGACAAAGAGAAAAATTACCAGAATCCCAGACAAGGTCAGGATAAAAGCCTGAATAACTTGGTTTTTGGCAAGTTTTGCTTCCTGGAGTTTGATGGTACTTTCCTTCTGGTTTAGCTCCATTTGGGTTTGCAAAAAGGAAATTTGCTCGTTGGCATTGTGGCTAAAAACAAGCTGTCTGAGCTGATCGTAGGTACGCGTGGCATCGAGAGCTTTGGCAAACTGCTTGCTTCCCTCCAAGGCTTTGCTCAGTTCCAAATAAACAAGACTCAGGTAATATTTATCTCCGAAGTCGGGGGTTGCGGTCTCTATGCTTTTTTCCAAATATGCCACCGCTTCTTCAAAATTTCCCGCCGCATTACTCGCCTTGCCGAGGGAAAGGTAAGAGCGCATGATCATGAATCCATTCTCCAAAAGCTCTGCATACTTTAAAGCCTCCATTCCCGAGGAGATGGCCTCTGCAAAATTCCCTTTTTGGGTATTCAAATCAGAAAGTGCAATGTAACTATCGCTCAGATTGTTGTAGAATCCATATTGCTCGCCTATCCGGATGGATTTTTCAAAATACCTTTGGGCTTCTTCGAGTCGGTTGAGCTCAACTAGGTTGTTTCCCACCACATGAAGGGTGAAGTCATAATCCAGGTCTTTTTTCCCTATTTCCTCAAAAATCGAAACAGACTTTAACCCGTATTCTAAAGCCACTCCATATTTCCTTTGCTTCCAAAAGAGATTGCTCATATCCGAATAGGCCATTGCAATGGCTTTTTTGTCGTTGTAAGTTTCCCCTATCTTGAGAGTTTTGGATGCGTAGTCAAACGCATCGCCAAGTTTTCCCCTTCTTTCATAGACATATCCCAGATTGGTATAAAGCAGCCAATATTCCTTTTCGGGGATTTTTTCGAGGGCATTTTTCAAGACGACCTCCGCAAGATCCAGTTCCTCCATTCGGAGTAAGATGGCTCCTTGGGAAACCTGTAGTTTACCTTGCCAGTAGACATTGTCTTGCAGCGTGGCTTCGTCAAGACCTCGATTGATCAGATCAAGCGCCTTGTTCAAATTTCTGGTGTGATAGTAGTACCCCAAGTCATTGAGTATCCTTAGTCTGAGCAGTGAATCAGTGTGAATTTGTGCCAAGGATTGCTCCAAAACTCCCAGATATTCTTGGCCAAAATCGTCTGTTTCTAAAAAGACTTCTTGATATTGAAAAAATCCATTCTTTTCTCCAATCTGAGCATAAGCCAAATGGATTGTCGAAAAAAAAAGAAGAATCCAAACACTCTTCATTTGATAAATATAACAAAATATAATCTTTTTAAAATCAGATTATTGTAGTTCAAAGGCCAAGAAAAATAAAACAACACCTTAGGACAGTATAAGGCTGTCTTTGTCCTATTTGACTTTTAATACGCCCAGATACTGTTCAAATTGAACAGAAAAAATCCAATAATCTTATGAAAACTCTTTCTCGATTCTTGATAAAGTCCTCCTTTATAGGGGCCGTTATCCTTTCCGCCACTCTCTCTTCATTTTCCCAAAATGAACCACTCGGGCCATTGATGTCTGTGACGGAATTTACCATCAAACCCGGGCATGACCTTCAGTTCCAAGAGGGAGTAAAAGCCTGGAAAGAATGCTACATCGCCGCAAACGGGGAATGGACTTGGAGGATCTGGCAAAGGCAGCAGGGGGATGGCAACGTGTATGTCCTAGTGTCTGACATGCAAAACTGGGCCGAAATGGACAAAGAAGACCCTGTCGGAAAAAACTGTGCTACAATAGCCATTAATCTGATCAATCCCCATATCGAGAAGTCAACCAATCACATCACCAGGCTACTCCCGGCATTGAGCATTGCATCTCCAACCGAGGATGAGTTAATCTCAGTCTCCTTCTTCGAACTCACCCAATCCCATGGTTACCTTTTTCTTCCTACCATCCGGGAAGTTACAGCAAGTATTACCAAAGCTGAAGGAGCTGCAAGAGGGTATTGGTATAATTGGCTGACTATGGGCCCTGAGAGTCCAAATTACCATTACGTGATTCCCTTTGAAAACTTTGCGGAAATGGACATGATAAGGGACGGAGTATGGGACCTCTATGAAAAGGAACATGGAAAGGAAAAACGGGAGGCACTTCAGGCAGAATTCAGACTGTCCCTGAAAAACACCTGGGTATATCAGTATAAACTGAACGTTGAAATGAGCCGAAGGACCAGATAACCTATTTCCCAAAAAATCGATGAAAACGCTCATTTCTTTCGCTATCCTTTTTCTAGCCTTGAACACTTCGAAGGCTCAGGATTATTTTTTGCCGGTTTCGACGACCTCAGATGAAGCCAAGAAAAACTACCAGGCCGCCGTGATGTCAGCACAACACGCCGATCTCACCTCCTATCGGGAGTTGATGTCCAAAGCATTGGAAAGTGACCCCGAGTTCTTCATGGCTTTGGCCCATCGTGGTATTGAGAGCTTGAATTCCTCCAACCTAGATCTTCCAAAGGGAAACATCCAAAAAGCCCTTGCAATTTCTGAAGCCAAACTAACCGATTCAGAAAAGATCCTGCGAAAAGCCTTGGTCTTGCTGGACAGTGACCTCAAGGCGGATATTTCAGGAGTAATCAAAGAACTTCAAGCAGCCTATCCTACCACGGCGCAAGTCTATGAGTTCGGTCTTTTTGTCAACTACTTCTACAAAAAAGACTATGCCGAAGCGGTAAAAAACGGAGAAATGCTGGTAAAACTTGCCCCGGAATTCGGCGGAGGATACAATATGCTGGGCTATGCCAATATGAAAGTCGCTAAGGCATCCTTCAAAAAGTATATCAAGAAATTTCCGGATGAACCCAATACCTACGACAGTATGGGAGAGTACTACATGAATGTGAAAGACTATAAAAACTCAGCCAAATACTACCAAAAAGCAGCTGACATGGGTTTGGAAGTCTCTCAGGAAAGGGCGGAGGAGGCCAGAAAGCTTTTGGTCCAATAAAAGTCTAACTGAAATCCAAAAACTACGATGAAAAACAGAATCATTATCTATGCTGTTGCGGCAATGCTTTTCGCCTGTGAAGGCAAGCAGCGCTACACGCAACAATCTGCAGAAATTGAAACTTTCAAATCAATAATAAGCAGTTACGAAAAAGGGGATTTTGAGGCATACCTCCCGCACTATGCGGAGGGGGCTCAGATATTTTTCAACGCAACGGAGGATCATCCAGCCACCATACAGGAGATCATAGCCCAGCAAAAGATGGAATTGGAAGCTCTTTCTTCTTATTCCTTTGACAGGGGAAAGGATTTTTTGGAAATGGTGGTTGACGATCAGGGTGAAACCTGGGTGAACTTCTGGGGAGTGTGGAGAGGAACGTTGACAGCCGATGGAAAATCAGTTGAAACTCCGATTCATGTTACCTCCCAATTTGTCGACGGCAAAATTGTGAAATCCCATGGGTATTGGGATAATGCTCCCATACAGCTGGCAATCATGGAGATTCAATCCGCCGCCGCAGATTCTGTCAGCAGTCTCGAAAACCAACAATAAACCAAACTTTTTTGAAAACCGGGAAGACCCTCTCAGAGGATATTGTGCCTTCTTCCCGGTCCTTTTCCTAATTCCCTTTGGCACCAAACAAATCCCCGGGGTTCCATGTCGGCCTTGCGGAAGTATTCGCAATGGAATAGCTGATCAGGAAGTTGAGCTGTATGTATGTTTTGGCGGCGGTAAAATCGAAAACTCCGTCCATTCCGTCGGCAGCCCTGTGGTAAAACTTAGCTCTCCACTCTTTCACAAAAGCGTCTAGATCAAATCCGGGATCATTGGTTTTGTTGCCGTATTTAATATGCAATGCGGGAATCCCACTGACCACAAAACTGTACTGGTCACTGCGTACGAATCGGTTTTGTTCAGGTTCGGGATCCGCTTCTACTTCTAAGCCCAGGTAATCAGCGGCAAACTTTACATTCTCCATCAAGCTGGAATGCTCCGCTCCCAAGGGAACCACAGAAAGCAAAGGCGCAATGAGGGTTGGCATGTCGGTATTGACGTTTGCCACGATGGAGGATTTGGGCACAGAGGGATTGGCGGCAAAATAAGACGATCCGACAAGGCCCATTTCCTCGGCCGTCACCATTACGATTAACACCGAGCGCTTGGGTTTTGCATTTCCTTTGGAATAAATCCGCGCAATCTCCAAAAGCGAAGCTACCCCGGAGGCATTATCGTGGGCGCCATTGTAAATGGAATCTCCGTTTTCAGGTCTACCGACACCCACATGGTCCAAGTGAGCAGAGTGGACCACATATTCATTTTTCAGCTTGGGATCCGAACCTGGAATCATGCCGATGACATTAGCGCTTTCAAACTCGCTGTGGGAATTGGAATAGCTTGCCGAAAATGTCAATGGAAATTCAAAAGAAGAATTCTTGCCGGACTTTAAGTTTGCCAAAACCTGATCCAGGCTTTTTCCTGAATTCAAGAAGATCCCCGTTAGAAAAGACATACTAGCGTTGAAAGCAAAGCCTAGATTGCCAACAAAACCGCGTCCGTAGGCTGTGGTTTTCTCTGGGTTTAACGCCACATTGGACTGAAGCAAGGGATTGGGATTGGCAAAAGTCAAACTGGGATTGACCAGAATGGATCCGATTGCGCCTTTCGAAAAAGCGGTGTTCATTTTATTTCCAGGACTGGAAAAGTGTGAAATCAAGGTTGAAGCAGGAATCCCATCAGGAACTCCGGCAAGCATGACTACTACCTTACCCTTGACATCCACGCCTTCATAGTCGGAATATTTACCTGGAATATCCACCCCGTATCCCACAAATACCAGGGTTCCCTCTCCAGAAGCCCTTGACTGCAAGGGATGGGGGACAGGTAGAAAATCTCTGAAAAAGGCCAAGGAATCCACATTGCCGTATTTATCCTTCAACGCGGCCTTGGCAGAAGAATTTTCTACTATGGACTTCCTCAAAATCAATTTTTGAGTGAATTGTCCCGGATCACCTCCAGGCTGAACACCCATATTCTTGAATTGCTCAATGACATAGTCCACTGCCATCTGGTAGCCTTCGGTACCGGGAAGGCGCCCTTTTAATTTGTCATCTGCCAGGTAAGCAATGTGATTTCGGACCGTCAGGGTATCCACTTGAGCCATGGCCTTTTTCACGGAACCCGGAACGGAAATCTTTTGGGAAAATGCCTGAAAAGAAATCAGGATCAACAGCAGGGAAAGGAGTTTTTTCATTGCAGAGTAGTCGGATTCAAGGAAGAAAATTAACCAAAGCCAATTTAAGTCAAATCAACTCCAATAGCTCAATTCAAGGCTCACAGCACCCAGGAAATTTGATCGAGCGTCCAGTTTATTCCTCCCTCCGCAAGAATAACCTGTGTACCGTCCAAACCCCATTTGACTAGCCAAAATAAAAACAATCAGGCGATTAGGATTTTCTCATCTATTCCCACAACTTGAGACAATAGAAATTGACACTAAACCTGTAACCTTTATGAAAAACAACCGACGCGACTTTTTGCAGAAAATTGGCCTTGGGACAGCTGGTATTGCGGCTGTACCATTTGCTGTAAGTGGTGCCTCTGCTTCATCGCCTCAGGCAGAAGCCGAGGATGAGCAATTCCTGAAAATCGGAGATGATATCGCTGTGGCTGATACAAGTTTTGGAAAAATCCGGGGCTACCAGCTCAATGGGGTTTACACTTTTTTGGGCGTGCCCTATGGGGCTGATACCTCCGGCAAAAACCGATTTATGCCCCCACAAAAACCCGAAAAGTGGGAGGGAATCAAAGACACCATCTGGTGGGGAAATACCGCGCCCCAAATCATGGACCGACGCTATGCGAACGTGCATTATTCCTTTGCCGATCACTGGAACTACGATGACGTATCCGAGGACTGTCTCAAACTCAATGTTTGGACCAACGGACTGGCAGATGGGAAAAAGCGACCAGTGCTAGTTTGGCTGCATGGGGGAGGATTTACCAATGGCAACGGAATCGAGCAGGATGGCTATCATGGGGAAAACTTCGCCAAGAAAAAGGATGTGGTATTTGTCTCCATCAATCACCGGCTCGGTCCTATTGGTTTTACGGACCTCTCAGGAGTCGGCGGTGAAAAATATGCTGCTTCGGGCAACGCTAGCCAGCTAGACATCTTAGCATCACTCCACTGGGTGCGGGACAACATCGCCAATTTTGGCGGAGATCCCGGAAATGTCACCATCATGGGCCAATCCGGAGGTGGAGCAAAAGTAACTTGCACCATGTCTATGCCCGCGGCAAAAGGACTTGTGCACAAAGGTGTGGCACTCAGTGGTTCGATGCTCAGAGCCAATGATCCCGAATACAGCCGCAAACTTGGACAATATGTCCTTGAAGGAGCCGGATTGACCCCGGCAGAAGTAGATAAACTCCAGGACATTCCCTGGAGAGAATACCTCGACATCGCCAACAAAGCATTGGACCGGATGCGAAAAGAATTTCCTCAGCCAGGATTCCGAGGCGGGTTTGGACCCGTGGCAGATGGAGTGAATGTGCCCAAAGGCGAGTTTTTCAGCAATCCGAATGACCATACTGCAGAAATACCGCTGATGATCTGCACGACCTTCCACGAATGGGGAGCCACGCGCACCAATCCGCAGCTTGAGGCAGGGGGGCCAGAGCAGGCGATAGAGGCTTTGAAATCCCGCTTTGGGGACAATTCCGAAAAAGTCTACCAAGCCTATGCTGCCAATTTCCCAGGAAAAAAGCCTGCTGAAATTATGACTCTGGCAGCCTCAAACCGCGCCAATGCCGTTGCCTGTGGCAATGCAAAAGTCAAGCAAAAGGCACCCGTCTATATGGCTTGGTTTGGTTGGGAACCCAATCTCTACAATGGCAGGATGCGTGCTTTCCACTGCATCGACATCTGTTTTTGGTACGACAATACAGACAGGATGTACACCCACACCGGCGGGGGCAAGCGCCCAAGAATGCTTTCCGAGAAAATGTCCGCTTCGCTACTGGCCTTTATGAAAACCGGCGACCCCAACGCCGGAACGCTTCCCAATTGGCCAAAATTCACCGCTCAAAACGGGGAAACCATGGTTTTGAACGATACAAGTGAAGTTAAAAACGATCCGGACCGAGCCGCAAGAATGAGCCTTGCCAGCGCCTAAAGGCAAAACAAATTATCCATCGTTCCGGGGTTTCAGGAGGGTTCTCCTCCTGAAACCTTTTTTCAATTGAACCAAAAAATCAGCTGATCTCTTTTTTTGGCCCCAGCCATTTTTTACCTTATTGGAAAGAGCTACTTTTCTGTAGCCAAGTATTCTTCAAATCTCTGATCACCGGTTTTTTTCAATACTTCATCGACGTTATCCTTACACCTATGACCGACTTTAAGAACTACAAAGTTCCCTATGAACTTGCCCCGGAATATTCCACGGCCGTCGCCTATTTCTCCATGGAATTTGCCATTCATCAGCCTCTGAAGATCTATAGCGGCGGTCTGGGTTTCCTTTCCGGCTCCCATTTGCGAAGCGCCTATGAACTCAAGCAAAACCTGATCGGAATTGGTATCCTGTGGAAATATGGCTATTACGACCAAGGACGAAACCAAGACCAAACGCTGAAGGCTGAATGGTACGAGAAAACCTACAGCTTTCTCCAGGATACCGGAATAAAAATCCAAGTGCCTGTACACAATCAGCCGGTCTGGGTCAAGGCTTGGTATCTTCCCCCCGAAACCTTTGAAAGTGCGCCGCTTTTTCTGCTGAGCACCGACCTCCCGGAAAATGACTACCTCAGCCAGACCATTACCCATAAGCTATACGATGCGGATACCGCAGCCAAGATTGCCCAGATGATGATCCTGGGGATAGGCGGCGCTATGCTGGTCGATGAGCTGAATTTCAACCCAAAACTCTACCACCTCAATGAGGCCCATGCCGGCAGCAGCATCTACTACCTCATGAAAAAATTCGGTAGCAAGGATGAAGTCAAAAAACATCTGGTTTTCACAACCCATACTCCTGAAGAAGCCGGCAACGAAAAACATGACTACTTCCTCCTTAACAAGATGAGCTTCTTCTATGGACATTCGATCTCGGAAGTACAAGCGCTGACCGAAATGGACGGAGCGGTGTATAACCATAGCTTGGCCGCGCTTCGATTTGCGAGTGAAGCCAACTGCGTGAGCAAGCTGCATGGAGAAGTGAGCCGAAGGATGTGGGGACATTACCCAAACATCCCTGAAATCCAGTCCATCACCAACGCGCAAAATTGGAAATACTGGGCGGACAAGCAGCTGTATCGGTATATGGAAGAGGGAGATAACGTGGCCTTCGATGACCGGAAGATGTTTTTGAAAAGGCGGGCTTTCGAAATCGTCGCGGACCAAACCGGCAAACTCTTCGACCCTGAGGTGCTCACCATCGTCTGGGCTAGGAGATTTGCCGCTTACAAAAGGCCGGATCTCATCGCACAGGATTTAGCCAAATTTCAGGAATTGGTCGAAAATACCGAACAGCCGGTTCAGATCATTTGGGCGGGCAAGCCCTATCCCATGGACTATGGCGCCATCAGCGTATTCAACTCCCTCGTTCATCTAAGCAAGCGGTTCAAAAATGTGGCTGTCTGTGTGGACTACGAACTTGCGCTAAGCAAGAGGCTCAAACAAGCATCCGATGTTTGGCTCAATAATCCTCGCGTGCCGCGCGAAGCCTCAGGTACCAGCGGGATGAGCGCCGCGATGAATGGCTCTGTCAACTTCAGCACCTTTGACGGCTGGATTTGTGAGTTTGCCAAGCATGGGGAAAACTGCTTCATCGTCCCCCAGGCCGACTATCATACCCTGAGTATCCAAGACCAAGACAACCAAGATCTCGACCACCTCTTTGAGATCCTACAAAACGAAATTCTACCCACCTACTATGATAACAAGCGCAAATGGAGGGATATCGTCCAAGCCGGTATGCACGATGTCCGACATGAATTTGACAGCAACAGGATGGCGGAGGAGTACTATCAAAAACTCTATAAGTAACAAGAAAGTCCGCGTTTGCGGACTTTCTCATTCTTCTTGCGAAGAATCGTTTGTTTACTTTTTGCCTAGGATTATCTCAGTCCAATTTTAGTCTATATACCTTCCCTTCGGTTTTGCTCATAATAAAAACATTCCCTTTTCCATCGATTCCAAACTTGAGATCCACCCGATCATGATTTACCAAGCTTTTCATGGACACTTCCTTCCCTTCAAAAATTACCCCCCAAGTCTGGACTACAGGGATAGCTTGCGACAGGTCGGCAAAGAATAGTCTACCAGATGGAATATCCCCAAAGACAAACTTGCCATTCAGGACTCCAGAAGGGATAAAATATCCTCCAATAACAGCTACTGTCTCATCATGTTCCAATTGGATCAGTGGATAGGTCACACCGGTTATGGCATCATCCTCACCCAAAGGATAAAGCGCCCGAAAGCTCCCATACGGATTGATTCGAAAAGTCCCTTCTCGAACCGGCCAGCCGTAGAATTTTCCCGGTTCGATTTTGTTGATTTCCTCTATGCTATGCTGCCCAATGTCCGTGGCAAAAAGCTGCCCTTCCCGATCCCAAAACAGCCGATTGGGATTTCTGAATCCATAGGCAACTATTTCACCCGCTTTTCCCTGCTCTCCCGCAAACGGATTGTTTTTCGGAATTCCGTATTTCCCATTTTTCCCGTCTTTTCCGGCAGGATCTATTCTTAAAATACTGCTGTAAATCCCTGCACCCTGGTGATTGGAAATTCCAGCAAATCGTTTTTCGGCAGTGCCTCCATCCCCATATCCGATGTATAGCAATCCGTAATCCGGATCGCCTTTTTTGGAATTGGGATTGAAAGCCAATTCCTGCATCCCGTGAGCTTGGGTGGAATTATCAATACGGAGGATTTCCCGGTCAGTTCCTTTGAAAGTTTTTGCCTTGGGATCTTCAGCTTTCCATTCGATCAAGACCCATTGCATAAAAACTGCCAGACTATCCGTATAGCCAAAATCCGAAGGTTTGGTGCCTCCAGGCTCTGTATGAGCAGTATAGAAAAGTCCATTCGTTTCAAATTCCGGATGAAATGCGAAACTTCCCACTCCCGTAGCCCAACCTGGTTTGCTGACCATTGCTGGGCGGTTTTCCAAAATATTTAGAAAAAGAATGGGCTGCTGATTAACCAATTCATAAATTCCAATTCTCTGGTCATTGATCATAAGCCGGTCAGTCCCCGGAATGGGCTCCATTTTGGTCATTTTGGCCAAAGGAGGAACGGTATCGGATGGAGGAAGCTGTGCAAAAAACTCAAGTTCCAATCTGACTCCCGAATCCACCACTTTTTCCGGAATAAGGTTGGATGTGGTATCCCCGGAGATTTCCAATGGGAGCGTTTCAAAGGTGTGCAAATAGCTCAGTATGGCTTCGACATCTTCACTCAAATGGGCAAATCCCGGCATTGGGGTTTTGAATTTGGCTAATAGCTCAAGGGCCCGCTGATCTTTGGCATCAAAAAGCTGCTGGGGATTTCGGATGAATTGACGAATCCAGGAAGTTTCTACTTGTCTGGTCACCCCGCTCAAATTGGGGCCGATCGCATCTTCGTTGAAATTGTGACAAGTGGAGCATTGGTCTTCAAAGACCGCCTTCCCTTTCAATATTTGGCTTGCATCTGTGGAAATTTCAGTACCAAATTCTTCTTTTACGGGTGAACAGGAAAAAATCAGTAGGCAGCTCGCCAGCGACAGTATCAGGGCATTTTTCATTGCTGCTAATTTGGTGTTTTCCTTTTCCAAGAAAAACAACTAGTTAAATTCTTTCTTCCTTTTTTCACCAAAGATATCGGCTATTATAGCGTAAAATTCAGTCATTTCGGGCTTTGCCCGTACCGTGAGCCAAAAGTTATACACCCCCCTATATACCGGCCTCTAAATAGTTTGGAAGGGAAAACGAATCAGGTGCTGAGGTCAAAAAGTTGCCATGCAGCTCCTTTTGCAAAAGAATCAGTGTTAAACCGTCATTATTATTTCCGCCAAGAAGTCCCAAAGACGAAATAGTACGCCCACTCCTCCGGGCCTCGGGCGATGTCGATTCCCATCCTCAGCTTAAGCTTGCGGGCGATCAGGTAGCGTGCGCCGGCTCCCCCAGAGGTTTTCCAAGAATCTTCGCCCCAGGAATCCTCTTTCATCACACCCTTGCCCGTGCCGACAAATCCCACGACACTAAATCGGGGACTGAAATCCCATCTCCATTCGGTCTCTGCCGTGGCGATGGTATTGCCCTGGTAGCGAGCGACGGGAATGCCGCGCAGATTGACAAAGGGAAGCATATAAAAAGGAGCCTCGCCCCATAGGTTTTGAACCTCCGCGCGGAATCCAGAGATCAACGTCGGCGTCACTGGGAGCCAGTAAAATACCGTAGAACTCACGATCCCATAGGAGTAATCACTGCCCAGCCAATCAGCCGAATTGCCGATCAAAGTGACCCAATGCACCCCTCGGTCCGGTGTAAAAATATTGTCTCGCCCATCATACTCTATTAGCACACTCGGACGGCTGATGATCGTATTTATCGCCTTTTCGTCATGGAATTCAAAGTTGGTCAGACCCAGTTCAGTTTTCAAAAACAGGTAATTCAGTCCCGCGTACCAGTCGCTTTTCCCAATCTGCTTGGTCAGCTGACCCGTGATGGGGATCGTACGGATGTTGAATTCAAATCTCTTCTCACCGATAACCGGAAACGTCCTGTAAAATTCCAAATTCACATCGGCGTAGCCCGTGACCAGACGGTAGTTGGAGCGCCATTTATTGATCACACCGATGGCCGCGGCCCCCATCATCCAAGTGCCATTCACAGTCACAGCCCCTCCGGCGCCGTAAATGTTTGGCTTGACGCGGGTAAGGACTTCCTTGCCATCGACACTGTCTCTGTAGGGAGGGTTGGGGTCTACGAATACACCAAACATTGCCCCTCCAAACCCACCAAGCCCCGGCTCGGTGATGATCGAAGGAAAGGGAATAAAACCATGGGCGGTCAATACCCAATCACTGAGATCAAGCTTGTGGTCTAAAGAGTCTTTGAATGACACTTTTTGCTTTTGGGCAATGGCCAAGCCGGAGCAAAAAACAAAAACAATAAGCAGGAGCTTTTCTTTTTTCATAAAAAAAGTCGGTTTAGAAAAATCCGCTCTATCCCTCGGCAGTGACCTTAACTTTGGGTTTAGGCAACTGAAAATAACAAGCCTTCGCAGGAAATCCTACTGAAGGCTTGTCGTTAGTCAGCCCTTATTGAAATCAGAATGGATATTTTCCCTCTGCAATCATGTGGTCTGCAATCTGTCTTCTGAGCTCCTTGGTGTTGACCAAATCGGCTTTGGTAAATCGCTTCAGACCCATCAGCATCACCTTTTGCTCGTCTCCCTTGGTGAAGGATGCGATCGCTTCCTTGGCTGCGGAGTTGATTTTGTCCACCGCTTCGGCCAAGTAAACCTGGGCCATGGCTATCTGGTGGGAGCAGGCAGGCTGACCCCGGAGACCTACCAGCTTTTCTGCTCTGAGGATGGCTGATTCGGAAGCATAGATCTCGATCATCACATCGGCCAGATTCATCATGATCTCCTGCTCGTCCTCGATATTGTCCTGCAAAGCCATGGCCGCCTTGCCTCCAACCATCAGAAATACCTTCTTGAGTTTTTTGAGGACTTCTTTTTCAGCTGCGAAAAGCTCCGAAGTATCAATGGTCTCAAAGGAAGGAACAGAAGTCAGCTCGGCCGAGACAGCCATAGCTGGCTCAAAGAGGTTTATTTCCCCTTTCATGGCCCTTTTCAGCACCATCCCCACCATCAGCATACGGTTGATCTCATTCGTACCCTCATAAATGCGGGCGATACGCGCATCCCGATAGGCACGCTCCATGGGAGCTTCGGCAGAATAGCCCATTCCCCCGTAGATCTGCACACCTTGGTCTACTGCGTAGTCGAGCACTTCGGAGCCGTGGATTTTGGCAATTGCGCATTCGATGGCGAATGCCTCTACTCCTTTAAGCTTGGCTTCCGATTCGTCTATGCCCTCGGCTTTCAAAGCATCTATCCGGTCGTCGATGTCCTGACCTGCTCTGTAGCAAAGAGACTCCGATACGTAGGTTCGAATCGCCATCTCGGCCAGCTTTGACTTGATTGCACCAAATGTATTGATGCTGACGCCAAACTGCCTACGCTCCGTGGAGTAGGCGATGGAGCGGCTGATAACCGTACGAACTCCACCCAAGACTCCTGAGCCTAGCTTGATCCTGCCGATGTTGAGGACATTGACGGCGATCTTGAAGCCATTTTGGCGCTCCGAAAGCATGTTTTCCACCGGAACCGGACAGTCGTTGAAAAAAACCTGACGGGTAGAAGAGCCCTTGATGCCCATTTTTTTCTCCTCCTCGTTCATAGTAATGCCTCCAAAGGTCTTTTCCACGATGAAGGCAGTGAGGTTTTTGTCATCTTCAATTTTCGCAAAGACGATGAACAAGTCCGCAAAACCGGCGTTGGAGATCCACATCTTCTGTCCATTGATCAAGTAGTGGCTACCGTCAGCAGAGAGAACTGCCTTTGTTTTTCCACTATTCGCATCAGAGCCTGCGTCCGGCTCGGTGAGACAGTAGCAGGAAGCCCATTCACCCGTCGCTAGCTTGGGCAGATACTTTTGTTTTTGCTCCTCAGTACCATAGTATAGGATGGGCAGAGTACCGATCCCTGTGTGCGCTCCGTAGGTGGTAGAGAAAGAACCGGCTGCGCCAATGATATCCGCTATCAGCATGGCCGTATTGACGCTCATGCCTAGACCCCCGTACTCCTCCGGAATGGAAACGCCCAAAAGCCCTAGCTCTCCGGCTTTTCTGAGAATCTCCGGCACCAGCTCGGGATGCTTCATGCTGTCAATCTCTTCAATCCTCGGAGTGATCTCCGTATCGATGAAGTCCTGGCAGGCCTGAGCCATCATTTTTTGTTCTTCACTAAATTCCTCAGGTATGAAGATATCCTGTGCTGGTGTCTCTCTGACGAGAAATTCACCTCCCTGGATTGCTTTGGATAAGGTGTTCATGTATCGTATATGTTTTTTTGTTCAATGTTCAGAGTTAGGAATCCCGTCTATTCAGAATGTCGAATGGAGAAATGGTTTTTCTTAGGTCATTCGTCCATGGTCTACCTACTTCAGCAACTCATAGACGCCAGCAACACCTTGTCCGCCACCTACACAAGCAGTGACTAGACCATGCTTTTTGTTTTGGCGGCGAAGTTCGTTGAATATCTGCACGGATAGCTTGGCTCCGGTACATCCGAGCGGATGGCCCAAAGCGACGGCTCCACCGTTGACGTTGACAATGTCCGGATTCATGTCCAAAGACTTCATCACGGCCAGTCCCTGCGCCGCAAACGCTTCGTTCAGCTCTATCAAGTCGATGTCAGCGAGCGTCAAGCCTGCCTGCTTCAGTGCTTTTGGCACAGCTTCCCGAGGTCCTATTCCCATGATTCTTGGGTCAACACCGGCAACGGAGTAGGACATCAGTCTGGCCACAGGCTCCAGATTCAGGGATTTCATCAGACGCTCAGACATTACTACGACGAAAGCAGCTCCATCGGAAGTTTGGGAGGAATTTCCCGCGGTGACCTGTCCTCCATTTTTGAAGGCGGGCTTCAATCCAGCCAACACATCCTGTGTCGTCCCTGCCCGAGGCCCTTCATCGGTATCTACGGAGAATTTTCTCGTCTTCTTTTTTCCTTTCTCATCGAGATAGGTTTCTTCCACTTCCACAGGTACGATCTCGTCCTTGAACTTGCCCGCAGCAATCGCGGCCAAGGCCTTTTCGTGGGATTTGACAGAAAAAGCATCGGACTCCTCTCTGGTGATTCCGTACTCTTTTGCAAGCTCCTCTGCAGTCAATCCCATACTGATGTAGTAGGAAGGCGTTTCCGTTGCGATCTTGTAGTTGAGGGCTGTCTTGTAGCCCATCATCGGCACCAGAGACATAGACTCCGTGCCTCCTGCAATGATGCAGTCTGCCATTCCCGCTTTGATTTTGCCCACTGCTAGGGCGATAGCTTCCAAGCCAGAACCGCAATATCTGTTGATGATAAATCCAGGGTTGTCTACTCCCAACGCCAAAAGTGAGATCATTCTGCCCATCTGCATCCCTTGTTCCGCTTCGGGTACCGCATTGCCGACGATTAAGTCATCAACCATTTTGGTCTCCAAGCCCGGCGTATTGGCGATGAGATGCTTGATGACATCCGCAGCGAGGTCGTCCGGTCTATAAAATCTGAAACCTCCTTTTTTCGACTTTCCTACCGCCGATCTATATCCGTTGATTATGTATGCTTCCATGGTTATTTTTAGTTGAGAGTATCTAGTATTGAGTAGCTGGTATCAAGACTTTGCCTCAATTGAGGTCTTTAAACCCATGATCATGCGCTGCACTTCAGCAAGATCCACTTCCATCTCTCTTGCTGTTTCAAGATTCAGTATCCCAACGCGCTCTGAGATGATCATCTGTGTCTCCAGTTCAAAACTTTCTCCCAAGCTGATCTCCAATGAGTTTACAAGAGACTTACGGGAAGTTTTGGCACAGCCCTCGGCAATGTTAGAGGGAATCGAGATTCCAGCTCTTCTCATCTGTGAAACCAGTCCAAACTTTTCCTCATTGGGAAACAGCTTGGTTACAGAATAGATCTTCACGGCGAAATCGACAGCCTTCTGCCATACTTTGAGTTCTTTGAAGTTGTGCATGATTAGATGGGTTTAAAATCTCTTGTTACTTCGTACTAGATACTTGATACTTTAGTTTCTTAGCGGTTTTCCTTTAAAAAGAATGCTATGTATCCGCTCAAGGGTTTTTTTCTCCCCAGTCAAGCTCAAGAAGGCCTCCCTCTCCAAATCAAGCAGATATCGCTCACTGACCTCTGTCGGGGATGACAAATCCCCTCCGGACATTACCCAGGCTAATTTTCGCGCGATTTTGGCGTCGTGCTCAGAAATATAGGCTCCGTACTGCATGCCCGTGATTCCCGCTTCGAAGAGCGCCAGGGAGGTTTTTCCCTGCACCTTAATATTCGTCTGCTCTATCGGTTGTGTATAGCCAGCTTCCGCCAGGGCCAAGACTTTCTCTTTGGCATCGGCGAGTTGGCGCTTCCTATTGATGGAGACTGCATCCCTTTTTCGCAAATAACCCAAGCCCCTCGCTTCCTCAGCTGAGGTCGAAACTTTCGCGGTCGCGATGTTCATGAAGTACTCTTGCAGCCGGTTGAGCTCCACATCTCCACTGTGGATGGAATTGGAATATCGCAGCGTCATCTCCTTGGTACCGCCTCCCGCCGGTATCAGCCCGACACCTACTTCCACTAAGCCCATATACAACTCTGCATGAGCTTGGATATGGTCAGAATGGAGGGAAAGCTCGCAGCCACCGCCCAAAGCCATATTATGCGGAGCGAGAACTACCGGGATGGAAGAATAACGTGCCCGCATCATGGTATTTTGAAACTGTGCGACCATCAAATTGATCTCGTCAAAATCCTGTTCACCTGCAAACATGAACAGCATGGCCAGATTGGCTCCCGCGGAGAAGTTTGCCCCTTCGTTGCCAACCACCAGTCCTTTGTACGACTTCTCTGCCATACCGATTGCCGTGTTGATGCCTTCGATTACCTCGGAGCCCATGGAGTTCATCTTCGTGTGGAACTCCAATCCAATCACATCGTCACCCATGTCGTAGACCGTGGAGCCGGCATTTCCCCAAACTTTCTTGCCTGCGGACTTGAGCGTATCGAGGATGATGAAGTCTTTTGTTCCTGGGATCTCTTGGTAGGATTTGCTGGGGATGTCGTAAAAAAGCTTCTTGCCATTCTCGACTTTGTAGAAGGATGTGTTACCAGCATCCAGCATCTCTTTTACCCATGCTGCTGGATTCTCTCCAGCGGCTTCCATTTTTTCGAGCGTTTCTTTCACTCCCAACACATCCCATGTCTCAAAGGGCCCCAGCTCCCATCCAAATCCAGCGCAGACCGCTTGGTCTATGCGGTAGAGCTCATCGGAGATCTCCGGGATACGGTTGGAACAGTATCTAAATAGATCGTAGAATGACGCACGATAAAATTCACCCGCTTTATCGTCGAAGTTGACCAAAAACTTGATTCGTTTTTTGAGGTCCTCTATATCCTTGGAAGCTTCCAAGGCTTTGAACTTAGGCTTCTCTACGTCTTTGTATTCAAAGCTCTTCAGATCGAGCTCCTTGAGTTCCTTGCTTCCATCCTTGTGGCGGATCATCTTGAAATAGCCTTGTCCGGTTTTGTCGCCAAACCACTTGTTGTTGTAGAGCACCTCGACGATATGCGGGAGTTTGAATTTATCCCGAGACTCATCGTGGGGTAGGGCTTTGTATAGGTTATTGGCTACGTTGACCGTGGTGTCAAGCCCGACCACGTCCATAGTCCGAAAGGTTGCCGATTTGGCTCTCCCTATGACCGGCCCGGTAAGTTTATCCACTTCGGAGACGCTCAGGCCCATTTTTTCTATGGCGTGCATTCCAGAGATGATCGCATAGACCCCAATGCGGTTTGCGATGAACGCCGGAGTGTCCTTGCACAGGACGGTCTCTTTTCCCAAAAACCGATCCCCGTATTCCATCAAGAAGTCGATGATTTCCGGTTTTGTTTTCGGACCTGGAATGATTTCCAAAAGCCTCAGATATCTTGGAGGATTGAAAAAGTGAGTACCGGCGAAATTGGATTGAAAGTCTTCGCTCCTGCCTTCGCACATCATATGCATGGGAATACCGGAAGTATTGGAGGTGACCAGAGAACCAGGCTTTCTGAATTTCTCCACCTTCTCGTAAAGCGACTGCTTGATATCCAGTCGCTCCACAACGACTTCCATCACCCAATCGTAGTCCTTGATCTTGGGTAGGTCATCGTCGAAATTGCCCGTCGTGATCTGGCTGGCGAAAGCTTTGTCGTAGATCGGAGAGGGGTTGGACTTCAGGGTATTTTGTAGGGCTGTGTTTACGATCCTGTTGCGGACCGCGGGATGCTCTTTGGTCAATCCTTTTTTTAGCTCCTCTTCGGACAGTTCAAAAGGGATTATATCCAGCAAAAGTACCTGAACGCCAATGTTGGCGAAATGACAGGCGATCCGTGATCCCATCACCCCCGAACCTAAAATGGCTACCTTCTTAATGGTTCTGTTCATTGCATTGAGTTTTTGGCACACAGATGTGCTTTGGGAAGATTGGTTTACATTTCAAATACAGGCTTGTTGACTTCGTTTCCATTGACCTGGTCTATTACCAGTTGGATCTTTTCAAATACGCCAAAAAAGGTTTGCAGTTCTTGTGGACTGACCACTTCACGAACCTGCTCGTTGAATTCCATGATGGTTTTGATTGATCTTTCCTTTTTCTCCTTCCCTTCCTCAGTCAGAAAAATCCGAACCGAACGCTTGTCCAAAGGGTCGGCCTTTTTGAAAATCAATCCCTTCTCCTCCATCGTCTTTAGCATGCGGGTAAGGCTGCGCGTCTCCAATCCGATCAAAGGCGCAATCTTGGTGGCTGGTGTTCCGTCTTTGGAGTGGATATTGATCAGCACAAATCCGATCGCAGTCGTAAATCCCTCCTCGGCTGCCTGTTGATTATACATCCTGGAGATGGCATGCCAAGCACTTTTGATGTGATAGTCTACAGTCTCTTCTCTTTTCATGGCAATCAAAAGCTGAATTTGAGCTGACCTAATTTAGAATATATTTTGTATGCATGCATACTATTTTCAAAAAAGTTATGCATGCATCACAAATTAAAAACTGCCATTCTACAGGATCAAAGAACAATGGTTTAAAACTTGGTCGACATTACAAGGAAATCCAAACAAAAATGGCCTGAAATCCCTTTACCCAAAAAGTAATTTTGAGCTGACCTTTTTGTTAAAAAATCGACAATTGCCCATACCTACCTAGGAAGGCTGGTAGATCTTTTCTATTTCATCAATGAATTTTTGGATGATCACTTTCCTCTTCAATTTCATCGTGGGAGTCAACTCTCCGGAATCTATACCCCAGGGCTCGTCAAGTAGTCGAAAGCGCTTGATTTGTTCCCATTTCGCAAAATATTTGTTCAAGCCATCAATCTCCGATTGGTATTTCTCCCGGATCTCCCGCTTGACTATCATCTCAGCATCCGTAGAATAGGGTATTTCCTTTCGCCGACAGTAATCATGCAATGCCTCAAAATTGGGGACAATGAGTGCTGCTGGATAGTTTCTCCCATCACCCACTATCATTACCTGTTCGATCAAGGAGGACTCTTTGAATTTATTCTCGATTACCTGAGGCGCGATGTACTTGCCTCCAGAGGTTTTGAACATTTCTTTTTTGCGATCGGTGATCTTGAGGTAATCTCCGTCAAACTCCCCGATATCACCGGTATGAAACCAGCCATTTTTAAGGACCTCTGCGGTGGTATCAGGCTGCTTGTAGTACCCTTGCATGACATTGGGTCCTTTGACGAGAATCTCGCCGTCTGAAGCGATTTTTACTTGGACATCTTTGACCACCTTTCCGACATAGCCGATGCGTATCCCATCCGGTGTCCCGATTGACGCAGATACCACCGGTGAGGTCTCCGTCAAGCCGTAGCCTTCGCAAACCCGAATCCCTGCCGCCCAAAAAACCCTGGCCAAACGAGCCTGCAGCGCAGAAGCGCCGGAATTGATCTGTACAATATTACCACCCAAGGCCGCACGCCATTTTGAGAAAATCAACTTGTTAGCCATTCTCAATTGGAAGCGGTACCATGCTCCCATATTGCGGGTCGGTTCATAGCGAAGACCCAAATCCAGTGCCCAAAAGAAGAGATTCTTTTTCAAGCCCTTCAATTGATAGCCTCTGGCGACTATTTTATCATACACTTTCTCCAGAAGTCGCGGTACCGTGTTAAACACATCGGGCTGGACTTCCTTCACGTTTTCGCCTATCCGATCCATGCTCTCCGCATAATAGACCGAAAACCCAAGGTATATAAAGCAGAAAAAGCCAGTGCGCTCATAGATGTGGCAAAGAGGGAGAAAGCTGAGGGCTGTCGAAACTCCAGCGGGCGGGGTCATCCTCTCGGCTACCGAGAGGACGTTGGAGAGAATATTGGAATGGCTTAGCATTACTCCTTTCGGTCTGCCCGTGGTACCTGAGGTATAAATGATCGTGACGAGGTCTTCACCTTTGATCCGACTTCTGCTTTGTTCTAATCTGGCGAGATCCCCGGTTTCGCCAAGTTGCTCCAACATGTGCCAATGATCCACACCATCTATCAGATCAAATGAATAAATGCTTCGACCTGCGGCTACTTCAGAAGCTTTTGAATAGATCGTCTGATCTCCCACAAAGAGCATTTTTACCTCAGCATGATCGAAGATATAGGCATAGTCCTCCGTAGTGATGGTAGGGTAGACAGGCACTGAAATAGCACCAATCTGCTGCAAGGCAAAATCGACAAAATTCCACTCCGGCCGATTCTCGGAGATGATTGCTACTTTTTCTCCAGCACTAAGCCCAGAGGCTAGAAGTCCCAAACTGAGATTGTCTACAATCCTTTTTAGATCTTTTGAAGAATAGGTTTTCCAGACTTCGTCTTCCTTGTGGCCCAATGCGACCGTTTTGTCGTACTTGGAAATCTGATAGGGAATCAGATCGAAGAGTCTATTGAGATCCATCAATTCTTTTGGGTTTGCCTATTTTAATATTACCCATTCCCAATCTCAATCACAAAAGCTATCCACAGAATCCACGTGGTAATAACTCTATTAATTATTTATTTAAATAAAAACTATTAAGGTTATTAAGGCTGTGGATTTGTTGATAATCGAAGGGATAAAAGTTGACCACATGAATGGGTCGGGTTCCAAGTCTGTTTTGACAAGTTATCAACCGTTTTTCCACTTGTTCGATTCTGTACTTCTGTGAGTTATCAGAAACTCTTGATTTTGGTGGATTATTCCGGTGGACTGTGTTGTGGTTAATTTGGCTGTGGAAAGCCCTCAATTACGTTGTGGATAAGAGATCGCTTTTCCCCAAATATTTTTCAGTTCGATTGATTCGCTTTGGATTTGTTGGCAAGCTTGCATCTAATCGGGACTTTTCATGAAGTTATCGACAACTATTCTCTGCTTTTCCACAGGGACTAGGCTAGTCTTTTCGAAGTCCAGTTGGGTCAGAAGCTTGGATGTTTTGGTCCTGCAGAGACCAGCCGCTTCTGATCACCAAGGTCGCTTGGCGTTCTGTATTGACGAAGTAGAACACTCTCTCTGCGAGCTTCCTTTGGGTAAAGTTCGATGGATCCCAGCGTTGGTTTCCGTTGAGATCCTCTATTACCCTAATTTTAAAAGTTCCGGGCTCCACCATTTTGAAGGAATAAGAATTGGTGTCTTCTAGAAATTGCTCTTGGGCGATTTCGTTTTTGGTGTTCAGCAACTGGACAATAAACGGGGGATTTGCGCCCTGTATTGTTCCAGCAATTTCATCTGCGAGACCCTCACGTTTCAATTTTCTGTAATTTGCTAGAAGAGCTGTTTCGTTTTTTTGGTTTTCTGTATCCGTGAAAGTCGAATCTGCGGCTTTGAGGGTGAATATTTCCTGCGAAAGAGAGTCGGGAATTGTGACTAGGATCTTCAGAATATCCCGCATAGATGAATCGCTGTATGACATCATGGACTCTTTTACGGGTATGATGGAAGCGCTGTCGTAGGATATGTATAAGGAGTCCGTGCTGATCGATTTAAGGGGTTTGTTGAACTTCAGCTCGACCTCGAGGTTTCTATAGAAGTTTTTGCCCGAGTTTGCCGATACGGTGAGTTTTTCAGGTTTTCTTTCCGATTCTGGGAATTTAGCCCAGACCAGGGTGTCTTTGCTGAATCCCAGTGAATCGGTAACATTGATTTGGAAGGGAATGCTGTCTGGTTTTGGGTTCTTTGAATATATTCTGATGCGTCCATCTGTATTGCTAAAGAAATATTCCTCACCGAGTAAATCGTTTTCGACGGTAGTCGAAGCGGGTGTTCGGTTTACAATGACATCGAAATTTTGTCCAAATGTTGCCGTCCTCAGGATTCGGATTGGAGTGATATCAGCTTTGGAGAGGTTGAAGTTGAGGTTTTCCAAGTTCTGGTTTAAGACCAATGTGTCTAGCGAAAAATCATATTCTTCTGATTTAAATTCGGCTTTAAGCGTACCGTTTGCGTCTTTCCAGGCATAGGCCATATACTTTCCGTTTTTGATGTTGCTGATTCGGAAATTTCCTGCTGTGTCGACTTGGCTTAGATAGTATGGAGGTGCAGTGAGCACGTCAGTAGTGTCTCCTAGAGGATATATGCCGACAAGAACGTCCTTGAAGTCAGGTTTTGATCCTGGAAAGTAAAAGTTCACTTTTCCGGAAAGACTAATACTATCTATCGCTGAGCCTGTTGAGAAAACCAATTTAAGGTTCTCTGCTGGATTTTCTTCGGAGATGTCCACCACCGATTTTTGAAAGTCAAAAACGTAGGTGGTGCTGTCCTCGAGCTCCTGGTTGAGCTTGATTGTGACTACATTTTTCAGCGTAGTAAATTCGACTTCGTCTTTGGCGATTCTAGGTGTGATCACTATTCCTTTAGATGGGTTTTCCAGTTTGATGTATTCATCAAAAGTCAGTGTGATCGTTTCAGGCTTAGTATTTAGGCTTTCTGTGACCGGATCGGATGAAATGAGAATCGGAGCGTCTTCGTCTCTGGGTCCACCTGTAGGTGTGCTTTGTTTTGCACAGGAATAGGCTAGCAATAGGATAAATCCGAATAGCAGTAATCTTAGTTTTTTCACTTCTTTTGGAAAACGAAAATGTTGCTGGAAAATTGGCCTGGAGTTTTTGCGGCTCTGTTTGAATTAAGTCCCGCCCGAATTGCTTTGGAATATTTTGAGATTAGTGTGGATGACTTAACCATATAGCCTTCGGAAAGTAGGGAGACATAGAAGCTGTCGAATTTCATCGGCTGCGTTTCCTTCAATTCGACTCCGAACTCTTCCTCGAACTTTTTCATAGAGTCCTGCCCAAAGTGGTATAGGTGTCTTGGGACATCCCAACCGGCCCAATATTGCCCGTATTTTTTTCCGTCCCAACTTTGATGATTTGGGACGGCTATTAGTAGGTAACCATCTGATTTTAAGTGTGATACGATTTTTTTCACGGTTTTCCTGAGCTGGTGAATGTGCTCTAATACGTGGTAAAGAGTGATCACGTCAAAGGAGGAATTTTTCTTTAACTCATCGATGGACGCTTTGACCTTTTTGTTCAATTTTTGGCTTGCTTGCTTTCTAGCTTTGTCGTTAGGTTCAACTCCTGCAATCTTCCACCCCCGCTGCTTTGCGGCAACTAACAATTCCCCGGTTCCACAACCGTAGTCCAAGAGGCTTCCTGTTGGAATCATCTTTTCAATCGAAGTTATTTTTTTGGTTATGCTATAGTTTCTGACCTTTTGATAGATCCATTGCGTTATATTTTTTGCCTTATCCTCGTGTGAGTAGTATTCTGGAAAGTCGTAATATGGACCTATTTTTTCCTGAACAGGTCTCGGATTGGTAAAAAGCAGTTGGCAGTTTGAGCATTTGCAGAGTACGAAGATTTCCTTGGTCACTGCGTGGTCAATTATTTCAGTGTAGTTAAGAAAAAGCCCACTTTTACAGAGTGGGCACTTACTGAGTCGTTCTAGCATTTTATCGTCCCAAATAGACTGTTAATATAGACAAATCGGCAGGCGAAACTCCGCTGATCCGTGAGGCTTGTCCGAGGGTTTCCGGTCGGATTTTGTTTAGTTTTTGTTTTCCTTCGTTGGACAAGGCTGTGATAGAGAGATAGTCGAAACGATGAGGTATTCGGAAATTTTCCATATTGGAAAGTTTGGCCACCATTTGCTGTTCCTTATCGATATAGCTATCGTACTTGATCTGGATTTCCGCTTGTTCTTGGACTTCTTTGGTATATTTCTTTAGACTTTCCCGCAGGTCTTCATCTAAGGACATGAGTTCACGAACACCTATCTGAGGGCGTTTCAAAAGTTTTTCAGCGCTTGTTTTTTCCTGAATGGTAGCGGTTCCCATTGATTCCAATATGGAATTTACACCTTCTGGACCCATTTTTTTCTGTTTTAGCTCGTTGATCAAGCTTGCTGTGGCTGATTTCTTGTCGAGCATCTTTTTGAATCGATCCTCAGAGGCAAGGCCGATATCGTAGCCGAGTTTGGTAAGACGTAAATCTGCATTGTCTTGCCGCAATAGAAGTCGAAATTCTGCCCTAGAGGTAAACATTCTGTAAGGCTCCTCGGTGCCTTTATTTATCAAGTCATCGACCAAAACTCCTATGTATGCATCAGATCTCTTGAGGATAAACGGATCTTTTTCTTGCACTTTTAAGCTGGCATTTATTCCAGCGATCAATCCCTGTGATGCGGCTTCCTCGTAGCCGGTAGTTCCGTTGATTTGGCCAGCAAAGTACAGGTTTTCGATAAGATGGGTTTCTAGGGATAGCTTAAGCTGCGTTGGAGGGAAGAAATCATACTCTATGGCATAGCCGGGACGAAACATTTTGGCGTTTTCGAACCCAGGGATCATTCGTAGCGCTTTGTATTGGACGTCTTCGGGCAGTGATGTAGAGAAGCCGTTGACATAGATTTCTACGGTATTCCATCCTTCTGGCTCTACAAAAATTTGATGTCTATCCCTTTCAGCAAATCGGTTTATTTTGTCTTCAATGCTAGGACAATATCTTGGGCCAAGACCTTGAATCCTTCCGTTGAACATTGGGGATCGATCGAAACCCGTTTCCAAGGTTTGATGCACTTCTTTATTGGTATAGGTGATCCAGCAACTCCTTTGTTCTTTTAGCGGTTGTGTAGAATCTAAATAGGAGAATTTCTCCGGGTTTTCATCACCGAATTGTTCTTCCATTTTTCCGTAGTCTAGACTTCTTCCGTCCACTCTCGGCGGCGTGCCTGTTTTCATCCGTCCAGCTTCGAACCCTAGTTGCACGAGCTGTTCGGTAATTCCTTTCGCTGCGGATTCCCCTGTTCTTCCCCCTCCAAATTGTTTTTCCCCGATGTGGATCACTCCATTTAGAAACGTCCCGTTGGTAAGTACGACTGATTTGGAGCTTATTTCTACGCCTATCCCTGTCTTTACTCCACAAACTTTACCGTCTTTAACGAGTAATCCTGATATCATCTCTTGCCAAAAGTCGACGTTTGGGTTTTTTTCGAGTGCAAGTCTCCATTCTTCCGCAAACCTCATACGATCGTTTTGAGATCTGGGTGACCACATTGCCGGGCCTTTTGATCGGTTGAGCATCCTGAATTGAATCATGGATTTGTCGGATATGATGCCCGACATTCCACCAAGCGCATCTATTTCTCGCACGATTTGCCCTTTTGCGACGCCTCCCATTGCTGGATTGCAGGACATTTGGGCGATAGTGTTCATGTTCATGGTACATAGCAGGATTTTTGATCCCATTGACGCCGCTGCATGAGCTGCCTCACAGCCTGCGTGGCCTGCACCGACTACAATCACATCGTATATTGGAAACATGATATTTTTTGTTGTGTTTCACGTGGAACCTCTTGCTAGTATACACCAGCCAGCCAGCTGTTTCACGTGAAACAGTTAAGTGTTTTCGTATAGTTTGATGGCCAATTCTTCTTGAGACCTCATGATCGCGGATTGTTCTTCGGACTTGTCTTTGTACCCCATCAAGTGAAAAAGCCCATGGCTGATTACTCTGCTTAATTCTGAAGTCTCCTCTTGTTGGTGTTTTGAGGCGTTTTCTCTCACTCTGTCAATGCTGATAAATATATCCCCTTCGATCACCTGGCTTTCCTCGGAGTTGTCGAATGTTATGATATCAGTATAGGTGCGGTGATTTAGGTATTCGGTATTGATTTGATATAGATACTCATCCGAACAAAATATGTAATTGAGTTCTCCTATCCTGAAGTTTTCAGATTTAGCGAGAGATTTTAGCCAATTTTTCCTTCGGTTTTTTTCGGGCAGATTGAATTTTACATCTTCTGAAAAGAAATTTATAGCCATGCCTATTCCATGTAAAATGAAAGAACTGTTTTCTTTCCTCCTTCTTCAAATTTAACATCATCGCTTAGGTGGCGAATAAGGAAAATCCCTCTGCCGCCTGGCTTTTCTATATTTTCTGGAGCTGTTGGGTCTTGTAGCTCTTGCAGATCAAAGCCTTCTCCTTCGTCTTGGATGATGAATTTGAGCTGATCGTCCTCCATCTTCAATTCTAAGTGAACTAGTTTGTTTTTGTCACTTTTGTTTCCGTGAATGATTGCATTGCTGATGCATTCTGTCACGGATATCATGATGTTCCCATAGATGTCATCATTTATCTCAAATTTGTCTTTCGCATTATCGATAAAGCTTTCGATGACCTTTATATTCTCGATTAGAGATGGAATTGAAATTTTAATGGACTTCATCTGGGAATTTTTCTATGATTCAGTTCTCGTTGAGTTATTCTTACGCGATTTCTAGCATCACCGGACAATGATCCGAATGGATGATATCCGGCAAAATTACGGCACTTTTCAGTCTATTTTGCAATTCATTGGTAGCCATATGGTAATCTATTCTCCATCCCAAGTTTTTAGCTCGTGAGTTGGCTCTATAACTCCACCAGCTATAGTGATGGGGGAGTGGGTTGAAATGTCGGAAGCTATCAATAAAGCCTGATTCCGTGAACCTATCCATCCAAGCACGTTCTTCGGGTAAGAACCCCGATGTGTTTTTGTTTGCTATCGGATTATGGATGTCGATTGCCTTGTGGCAAATATTATAGTCTCCACTGAGAATCAAGTTGGGATTGTTTTCTTTCAAATCCTGCATGTACCCAAAGATATCGTCAAGGAAGTCGTATTTGAATCTTTGGCGAATATCCCCAGTCGTACCTGATGGAAAATAGGATGAGATGAAGGAAAAATTTTCAAAGTCTGCCTGAATTAGTCTGCCCTCATCATCATAACGGTTTAGGCCCATTCCATGCTTTATGGATTTTGGTTTTGTCTTGCTTAAAATAGCCACACCACTGTACCCTTTTTTCAGTGCGGGAAACCAATAATGGTAATATCCCAAATCCTCGAAGATGGCAGTATTGACATCCTTCTCCTGCGCCTTGATTTCCTGCAGGCCGATGACATCGGGATTTTCGCTAGTCAACCATTGTACAAATCCTTTGTTTATGGCTGCCCGTATCCCGTTGACATTGTAGGAGATCAGTTTCATTCAGATTTCAATTTGGTATTCTTTTTCAAAATACTCCAAGACATGGAGTTTAAGCAGTTTTTCCTGTGCGAGCAGGTCGAAATGTGGTAGTTCTTTTACCAGATTCCAGTGGGGCCAGCCTTCTTGGTCAACGAAATCCAATTCATAAAATCCGGAATAGCTGAGCACCTTACATATGGCAATGTGCATCAAATCCTGCTTTTGCTCCTTGGAAAATGCGCGGGTCCCTTTGCCAAGTTCCTGAACGCCTATCAAAAAGAGTACGCCATTCAAGTCGTTTGGTTTTTTGCCAATGGTTTCCTTCAGTCCTTCCAATAGTTTGGACCAGCGTTTTTCCAAGTCTAAATCGCGCTTAAACATCGTATAACCTATTGACTATCAAGTTGTTCCCAGTATTCTACGGCCCTGCGAAGGTGTGGGATTACAATTGAACCGCCGATCACCAAAGCGATCGAAAACACCTCGAAGATCTCTTCCTTTTTTAATCCTGCTTCATGACTCTTTCCTAAATGGTATTTGATGCAGTCGTCGCACCGTAGCACCATGGAGCACGCCAAACCTATCATTTCCTTGGTCTTGATGTCCAACTCGCCCTCAGCGTAAGTGTTTGTATCCAAGTTGAAAAACCGTTTGATGACTTTGTTGTCCTCAGCCATGATTTTTTCGTTCATCTTGGCTCTGTAGGCGTTGAATTCTTCTATCAGATTCATTAACTTAAGGATTAATACTTTGTAAGATGCAAATATACTGCATATTCGACCCTAGAGGCTAACAACAGAAGTTTTTACTGATGCGTTTACTTTTTCTGCAAGATTTTTTGGATCTCATTTTCCCCCGAAATTGCCTCCAATGTGGGCGGGCACTTTTTGATTTTGAACCCTGTCTGTGCACTGTCTGCCAAGGCTCTCTTCCTTTGGCCAACTTTCATATGAGAGCGTTTGACAATGAACTTACTTCGAAGATCAGGGGACTGATGCCTGTAAGTCGGGTCATGGCTTTTCTAAGGTTCTCCAAAAAAGGAAAAAGCCAAAAATTGCTCCATCAGCTCAAGTATCGAAACATGCCTGAGATCGGAGTCGAAATGGGGCGCCTGTTCGGCCTTTCGCTGGTTAATGAAAGACTACAATCGGAGTGGGATGTGATCGTACCTGTGCCGCTGCATCCCATGAAGCAGAAAAGGCGCGGCTATAACCAAAGTGAGGAGTTTGGCAAAGGGCTGTCGAAATCGATGAATATCAGGCTTGAAAACTTGCTGGAGAGGCGAAAATTTACCGAGACGCAGACAAAAAAGACAAGGCTCCAGCGCCTCGAAAACGTGGAAGAGGTATTTGATTTGAGAAATGGCGGAAATGTCCAAGGTTTGAGGATTTTACTAGTGGATGACGTGATTACCACTGGCGCGACGCTTTGTGCGTGCGCCAACGTGCTTTTGGACTGTGGGGCAAAACATGTAGATTTGGCCACCATCGCCGCAGGTGGCCAATAGTCTTTTAGCATGGACATAGATATCGAGTTTCTTAAATATCCGATCGGTAAGTTTCAAAAACCCGAAACGACCGAGCCAGGTTTGATCAGCGAGGCAATTGCCACGATCAAATCTTTTCCAGCTCATCTTTTTACCGCCGTCAGCCCTCTTTCCCCAGCCCAGCTGGACACGCCTTATCGACCGGGAGGATGGACTGTCAGGCAACTTGTGCATCATTGTGCTGATAGTCATATGAATGCTTTCGTTAGATTCAAACTAGCGCTGACTGAACAAAACCCTACCATCAAGCCCTATGATGAGGCGGCATGGGCAAACTTGTCGGACTCTAAGCTCCCCATAGAGCCCTCGCTTGCCATCATTAAAGCCATTCACTTCAAATGGGGGGTCGTTTTGGATGCTATGAGTAAAGAAGATTATATCAGGTCCTACTTCCATCCCGAAAAGCAGCGCAGTCAGGAGTTGGGCGAAATAACCCTAATGTACGCCTGGCACTCCACCCATCATCTCTCTCACATCCAACATTTGGTGTTGAGAGAAAACTGGTAAAAAACGAATCGATTTCCTGATGAACATCTCCCTCAAAAATCAGCGAATTTTGGTAACTGGCGCGTCACGTGGAATCGGGCGGGCCATCGCTCGGCAACTTTCCGAATCGGGGGCCGAAGTCATCATTCATTATAATTCGAATAAAGACGAAGCGCAGAGCCTTCTTGCCCAACTTAAAAATCCGGGCTATATGGAGGCCTGCGATTTATCACAGCCAAGCCAGGTAATTGGCTTTATCCCAAAACTTGTAGAAAAATATGGGCCTTTGACGGCTTTGATCAATAATGCAGGTATTGCCCTTTCCGCTCCCGATTCCTTGGATACCATGGAATGGACTCAAATTTGGGAAAAGGTAATGGCCGTTAATGCTACGGCGGTTGGGGTCCTGTCAAAGGAATTTATAGATCAGGCGAAGCCTCTCGAAGACGGAAGAATTGTCATGATCTCTTCCCGGGCTGCCTTCAGGGGGGATACCCAAGATTATTTGGCCTATGCGGCATCCAAGGGAGCGATGGTGAGCTTGACTCGATCGATTGCCAGGCACTACGGAAAGCAGGGAATTAAAGCATTTCTCATTGCTCCAGGATTTACGCGAACCGATATGGCCAACGAGATTTTAGAGGAATATGGAGAGGATTTCGCGCTGAAAGATATCGCTTTGAAGGAGCTGACACTTCCGGAAGACATTGCTCCTATGGTCACGCTTCTCTGTTCCGGACTTGCAGACCATGCCACAGGGACGTCTATAGACATGAATGCCGGTTCCTATGTGAGGTAATTGCAATAAGGGAGACCCGCTTTCTTATCTTAGAAAAAATGAAACAACGAGATCCCATATTCACTCCGGAGTTGATAAAGATTTTGAAAATTTTCATTTTTTCGGCGTTGGGGGTGGTTCTCCTTCTTTCATTTTTTAACAGCTATCGAGCCGATAATACTGGCGAAGATCGCACCTTCCGAGTCGCAGATTCCGACCGTATTTATTTCCAAAATGTCCGATCCATCAATTATGAGCGGGAAAATAGAAATGACGCTGGAATGGTGCTTTTCCGACACCGCCAACGGCTGCAATCAGAATCGAGACCTACACTGGACTTGGTGATTCTGATGAATCCTACAAAAGACGAAGCATATATCTATTTCGAGCTAAAAAACGCCGAATGGCCTATACAAATTCAGTTAGACAGTCTAGGTGAGATGAAAACCTACGATTTTGCCAACGGAAACAATCAGGATCATTTCTCCCTTTTTAAAAATCTATTGTTCGCAATTGAAAAAGACCTGGATTTTGAGCTGACGGTAGAAGGAGAAAGCTATCAGCTTTGGGCTGGAGAAAAAGAAAAGCAGGCGCTGAAAACCGTCATGGAAGACTATCTTCGACTTTTGGCAAAAACCGACTAGAATGGAAAACCACTCAAATCAGCGCTTGGAACTATTCAAGTCGCAAATAGGAAGCAAACTGGATAATACGCCCTCTCTGGCCGGTAATTGGCTTGAAGGAACGCTTTTGGATATCGATTCACACCACATTCGGGTTGCCTACACTGTGCGTTCGGAAATGTGTAACCCTGGAAAAATCCTGCACGGTGGTGTCGCTTCGCTGATGCTGGATGATGTGATTGGGATGGGAAATTTTGTAGCTGGATCAGAGTATCTGATGACGAGCATCAACTTGCATGTGGATTTTTTGTCCGCTGCACAAATCGATGAAAAGCTCGAAGTAACGGCAAAACTCGTCCGATCAGGCTCAAATTTGAATCATTGGGAAGCCGTCATCAGAAAACAATCCGGAAAAATAGTCGCCAAGGCCAGCTCCAACATGATAAAGACACATATTAAGCTTAATGAATTAGGTTTTTAATTTGCAAGCGATATTTTTGCAGGATGAAAAAATCCTTATTAATAGCGTGTTTTATGCTACTTTCTGCGGCCGCCTTTTCGCAGACCACAGTCGCTTTTCACCAAAGCAATCTGCCTTTTATCGGAGTCAATCACCAATTTGGAGAGAAATGGATTCCTGAGCTTCGAATTGGAACAGATAACTATGTAGAAGATTTGGGCTTTGAGTTAATTGGAAACTACATGCTCAAATCAGAAGAATCGACACAGATCTACATTGGGGCAGGAATTAGAGCAAATTTGCTTGATGGAGCTGTGATTACCTCTGGGATTAATTATTTTCCTTTCAATAGGAAGGATTTTGGTTTTCACATTGAAGCAGCACCGATAATAAGCTTCGATGAAGGCGCTTTATTTCGGGGCTCATTCGGGATCCGCTATCGATTCCTGAAGGATTAATTAAAAAGGGAGAATTGTCAAATTCTCTCTTCTTAAGTTTAAAATTCCTCCAACTTCACCATCAAATCCCACACGGCTATTCCAAGCGATACGGAGATATTGAGCGAATGCTTGGTTCCCAGCTGCGGGATTTCCAAGACACGGTCACAGGCTTTTAGGACTTCCTCTTCGACTCCAAAAACCTCGTTTCCGAAGATCAGAGCATATTTTTTTCCTTTTTCTGGAGAAAATTCATTGAGCATGGTGGAGTTTTCCACTTGCTCCAATGCACAAAGCTGGTAACCGGATGACTTGAGTTTTTCTACTGCTAAGCCTGTGTTGAGGCAATACTCCCAGTCTACCGATTCCGTGGCGCCGAGGGCGGTTTTTTGTATGTCGCGATGGGGAGGCGTGCCGGTGATGCCGCAGAGGAAGATCTTCTCGATCCGAAAAGCATCCGCTGTGCGGAATGCGGATCCCACATTATTCAGGCTTCGGACATTGTCCAGGACCAGGACGATGGGAGATTTTTCCTTTTGCTTAAATTCTCCGACCGAAATCCGGTCCAATTCCTCCATGCTTAATTTCTTCATCGCTTTTTGATCTCCTACCCTAATCGCCTATTTTCAGGCCTGATTCCAAGTTCAAAAGTAATACAAATCCCATTTTTACCCCATGAGTAAATCCAAAGATGGTCAGGAAACACCCCTGATGAAGCAATACAATGCCATCAAAGCCAAACATCCAGGAGCACTTCTGCTATTTAGGGTTGGGGATTTTTATGAGACTTTTGGCGAGGATGCAGTGGTCGCCAGTAAAGTTCTGGATATCGTATTGACCAAGCGAGCAAACGGTGCTGCTTCGCATATCGAGCTGGCTGGATTTCCACACCACTCGCTTGACAACTATCTGCCCAAGTTAGTCCGTGCAGGAAATCGGGTCGCTATTTGTGACCAATTGGAAGATCCTAAGTCGGTTAAGGGCATCGTAAAGCGTGGGGTCACGGAACTGGTCACACCAGGTCTTTCCTACAACGACCAGGTGCTGGACACGCGGAAAAACAACTACTTGGCTTCTATCCATTTTGGAAAAGAAAAGCACGGAATCGCTTTTTTGGACGTCTCCACGGGGGAATTTATGTGCTCTGAGGGTAATTCCGCTTATTTGGACAAGCTCCTACAAAGCTTCGCTCCTTCCGAGATTATTTTCTCCAAGGCAGCAAAAAGTGCAGCCGCCGAACTGATAAAGAATGACTTCATCACCTTCCACTGTGAAGATTGGGTCTTCCAGTATGATTTTACCTACGAAAAGCTCAAGAGCCACTTTGGAACGGCAAACCTAAAAGGCTTTGGCATAGAAGAGCTCCCTACCGGTATCGTGGCGGCGGGAGCGATCTTGTATTATCTGGAAGAGACTGAGCATAGGGAGGTGCAGCACATTGCAGCGATCTCGAGGATTGCCGAAGAAAAATATGTCTGGTTGGACAAGTTTACCATCCGAAATCTGGAGCTCGTTTTTCCGCAACATGAAGGCGGAGTCCCGCTAATCCAAATTTTGGATCAGACCGTGACTCCCATGGGTTCGCGGATGATGAAAAAATGGATGGTGCTTCCTTTAAAGGAAAAGCAACCCATTGAGGAGCGTCAAAATGTGGTCGAGTTTTTCTTCCAAAATTCGGCTCTGCTTGACCAGATTCTTCCACAGCTTCGCCATATCGGCGATTTGGAGCGACTCATTTCCAAAGTCGTGGTAGGTCGGGCCAATCCCCGCGAGATAAACCAAATCAAGCGCGCGCTCAAGTCAACTTTGCCAATAAAAGAGCTGCTGAAAGAGCAGAAAAACCCGACACTCAAGCGCCTTTCTGACCAGATCAATCCGTGTGAGTTTTTACTGGAAAAAATAGAAAGGGAACTGCAGGAGGACGCGCCTATGCTGGTACATCAGGGAGGTGTAATCAGGGACGGAGTGGATCGGGAGTTGGACGAATACCGCGGACTTGCCAACAAAGGCAAGGATTTTCTGGTGCAGATCCAGCAACGTGAGGTACAGAATACCGGGATTTCTTCTCTGAAAATTTCCTACAACAAAGTTTTCGGCTACTACCTAGAGGTGACTCATGCGCACAAAGACAAAGTGCCGCAGGAGTGGATTCGCAAGCAAACACTCGTAAATGCTGAGCGGTACATTACCCCTGAGCTGAAAGAATACGAGGAGAAGATCCTTCATGCAGAAGATAGGATGATTGCCTTGGAGCAAAAATATTTCCTCGACCTCGTTCAGGAGGCGGCGAAATATGTCACGCAAATCCAGCTAAATGCCCGGGTACTCGGGACGTTGGATGCCTTGATTTCCTTTGCGCAAGTGGCGCTGAGCAACGGATACTCCCGTCCCAAGGTCTCCGATACCGAGACTTTGGAGATCAAAGACGGCCGCCATCCCGTGATCGAAAAGCAGCTTCCTCCCGGGGAGCATTACGTGCCCAACGATATCTATCTGGATCACGACAGCCAGCAGATCATCATCATCACCGGACCCAACATGGCCGGGAAATCCGCCTTGCTGCGCCAGACGGCGCTGATAGTCTTGATGGCCCAGATGGGAAGTTTCGTCCCGGCATCATTTGCCAGAGTTGGTATTATCGACAAGGTCTTTACCCGGGTAGGCGCCTCAGACAACCTGTCCAAAGGAGAATCGACCTTCATGGTCGAGATGACCGAAACGGCGAGTATTCTAAACAACCTGTCTGACCGAAGCTTGGTGTTGATGGATGAAATCGGCAGAGGTACTTCCACTTATGACGGCATATCGATCGCTTGGTCGATTGTCGAGTTTTTGCACAGTCATCCGACTTACAAGGCGAAGACTCTCTTTGCTACCCACTACCATGAGCTTAATCAGCTTTCGGAGGATTTCCCTCGCATCAAAAACTTCAATGTGTCCGTCAAAGAGGTGGGCAACAAGGTGATTTTTATGCGAAAGCTGAAAGAGGGCGGAAGCGAACACAGTTTCGGTATCCACGTAGCCCAAATGGCCGGGATGCCAAACCCGGTTGTGCTAAGGGCGGCTGAGATCATGGTCCACTTGGAGAAGGACAAATCACTGAAGGAAAAAAAAGAGCATTTCAAATCCATCCCCAAAAACAACTTTCAACTCAGTCTGTTTGAGATGGATCCGAAATTTACCGCCGCAAAAGAACTATTGGACCAGATCGATATTAATGCCATTTCTCCGATTGAAGCGCTTTTAAAGCTGCATGAAATCAAAAAGAAATTGGAATGATACGAGCTTTCAACTATCTTATCAACGATTTAGTTAAAACTAGAGCGTTGTTTTTGCATGGATAGGGTATTACTCAGGGACCTGAAAAAGCAGGATAAGTATACCAAGTTTTTTAAGCAGTGGAAGGAGCAGGAGTTCCAGGGAGAAATCGATGAGCAAAAGCTCAAGATGGAACTGGAGGCTCTTGGCAAGTCCATAGGAATGAAGGAAGGTCTTGTCTTGGCCTGCTTTGACTATCGGAATCTCACTCTGGCTTTTTTCACCGGAAACGTGGAAGAATTGACTGGCTATCCGGCAGCCATGTTTCGGAACCAGGGGATGGAGACCGCCATGGCAATGATCCATCCCGATGACCGACCTGAGCTTTTTCGATTTCAGCAGATTGTATTTGAGGCCTTTCATACGCTCTCGCTCACGGAGCGGCATACTTTCGAATTTTCCTACACGACGAGGTGGGTTCACAGAAGCACCCATGAGGTAATTTGGATGACCTCAAAGGTCAGACCTTACGTCATCGATGAGGCGGGCAATTTTATCATGGATCTCCATATCATCGTACAGCTTTCCGTTCCTCCCAAATCGAAGGGTTACGATTGGAACTACACTTATACCAGTGACGGGGGTTCAAAGATTTTTGTAAGCAAAAACTCTCCAGTAGATCGGGCTATTAATTTGACTTTCAAGGAACGTCAGATTGTGGGCTTTATTCTAGAAGGAAAGGAGTCCAAAGAAATAGGCGAAATATTGGCGATCTCCATCAATACTGTAGCTACACATCGAAAGAATATCCTGAGGAAACTCGGCGCGAGAAATGTGGGAGAGATGGTCAAGATCCTGGCATCCTACGATTTTTGAAAAGGACTGTAAATCAGTCCATCTTGCTAAATCTCCTCAATTTTGGAAAAAAATTATTTAGTGCTGACTTGTAAAATTACATTTGAGGCTTACCTTTGCATCCACAATTCGACCAGAACACGTCTGGGGAATTAAAATAAGCGAGAGTAGCTCAGTTGGTAGAGCACGACCTTGCCAAGGTCGGGGTCGCGAGTTCGAATCTCGTCTCTCGCTCCAGAAAGCCCTTGCAAAAGGGCTTTTTTATTTCAGGACGTTTCTAATTTTGGATGTCTGAAGCTCTACTCCAAGGTAGAGAAAGCCGGGATGGTGGAATAGGTAGACACGCAAGACTTAAAATCTTGTGGCCATATCGGCCGTGCGGGTTCGATTCCCGCTCCTGGTACATAAGCCTCGCCCCGATAGTTTCGGGGCGGGGCTTTTTGCTTTAGAATTTTCACAAAAAACCCGCTGGGTCCAGCGGGTAGGTCTGCGAGAGGTTGTTCTCAATTATTTCTCCAAAATCCCCTTCAGATCCGCCGGAGAATAAGCCACGGATTTTAACGTCTTTCGATCGCCTTCTCTGAACACGAGGAATAAGTCTCCTTCTTTTTCATAAAAACAAGATGTGCCTTTGGCTTCGTAGTGGGCGACGGTTGCTTTAGCTTCTACTTCAGTTTTACAGGCCTTGCTCATGTTCGAGCGCTGCACTTCGTCAAAGAGCGTCTTGAATTTCTCTCCCAAGCCAAATTCCAGAATAGCCCCCGACAACACATATTGTAGGTCGCAAAGCGCATCAGCAATCTCGACGATATCCTTGTTTTTGATCCCTTCTTCCAGCTCTTTCAATTCTTCCGCCAACAGGGACACTCGAAGATTACAACGAGTTTCGGAGGGAATGGTCGGTTCTGGAAGGACAGGATGTTTAAAGGTCTCGTGGAATAAAGCTACAGAGGTGAGGGACTTGGGGTCTTGCATGATTGTAATAAATGATTGCCCGAAATAAATGAAAAAAGACCGGTTTTCCGGTCTTTCAAACGTTGATTTGTCCAATCAAATTACATGGAAGCGGCTGCAAATCGCTCCGCGACGGTATTCCAGTTGATCACGTTCCAGAATGCAGTCACATACTCTGGACGTCTGTTTTGATAATTGAGATAGTAGGCATGCTCCCAAACGTCCAATCCCAGGAGGGGAGTACCCTTAAAATCGGAGACATCCATCAGAGGGTTGTCCTGATTGGGAGTTGAGCCAACGGCCAGTTTCTTGTCTGCGCCTACAACAAGCCATGCCCAGCCCGATCCAAAGCGGCTTTTCGCAGCTGCATCAAACTGTGAGACAAATTCATCAAAGCTTCCAAAAGATGCGTCAATTGCAGCGGCCAGTTCTCCATCAGGTTTCCCTCCGGCGTTCGGTGCCATCACTTTCCAAAAAAGTTCATGGTTATAATGGCCGCCCCCATTGTTTCTCATTTTGACGGAATATTTCGAGATCCCAGCAAGCACGTCTTCAAGGGGTTTGTTGGTGTCCACGGCTTCCTCACCAATGGCCTCGCCAAGACTTTTTGCATAGCTGGCGGCGTGTTTGGTATAGTGGATCTCCATGGTTTGCGCATCAATATGCGGCTGAAGAGCTGCAAAGTCATAGGCGAGCGGGGTCTGGGTAAAGCTGGTTGCCAATACCGCTGTGTCGTCTCCTTTGACTTCCCCGGAGCAGGCACTCAATATGCCCGTCCCTACTAGGCCTACTGCCAGGCTCGCCTTGGAGGTATTGGACAAAAAAGCTCTACGCGACAATCCATTTTCAAGACTATTCATGGTGTTATTAATTTGGTTTACGTTTCCATTTAAACAGCTGAAATTAGCCAAACTGGGCGGGATTAAAAATTGATAATCAGACAATCCGTCCGAATTCCTGACAACTTGGTTATGTTTGCAGTTGAATGGACTCTTGGAAAAGTTTTTGACGGGAGTAGTGAAAATAATCGGGAATGGAAGTGACATTCTATAAATATCAGGGTACCGGCAACGATTTTGTCATGATAGACAATCGTGACGAAGTCTTTGATCTGGGCAATTTGGAGCTAGTCAGAAGGCTTTGCGACCGCAAATTCGGGATAGGATCTGATGGATTGATCGCCATCCAAAACCATCCGGACTACGACTTTGAGATGGTCTATTTCAACGCAGACGGAAGCCAGAGCATGTGCGGAAACGGCGCAAGGTGTGCGGTAGCCTTTGCATCTTTCTTGGGAACAATTGGCGCAAAAACATATTTCCTCGCTATCGATGGACCGCATGAGGCAGTTTTGGCCGGGGGAAATGTGGAACTCTTGATGGGTGACGTCAAGGAAATCGAAGACAAATCAGGTGACTTCTTTTTGAACACAGGATCTCCACACCATATTCGATTTGTGGAGCAAGCCGAGAATTATCCCGTCTTTGAAGAAGGAAAAGCGATTCGCTTTGATGCAGGATATGCTCCAGCAGGCACCAATGTCAACTTTGTACAGCCGCTGGCCGAAGACGAGGTCTTTGTCCGTACCTATGAGCGGGGGGTCGAAAATGAGACCCTCTCCTGTGGGACAGGCGTCACGGCTGCCGCTCTAGTCTATGGTTCACAGCGCTTACAAAACAGCGTGAAAATCAACACTCTTGGTGGGAAATTGTCCGTGAAGTTTCATTCCAATCCTGATGGATCCTTCAGTAAAATTTGGCTCATAGGCCCTGCTGAGCAGGTTTTCTCTGGAAAAATAAACATTTAAAAATCCTTTTTTGGGCCCTACGCCCAGAAGGGTATCGATTACCAATTCTAACAAAAACGGCTTACTTTTAAGCCCCCTAATCGGGAATCCATACAAAGACATGCTAGATTTTATTGCAAAGGGATTGGCCAAGGTTTTTGGCACCAAATCCGACCGAGATATCAAAGAACTCCTTCCAAAAGTGACTGAAATCAACCAGGTTTTCCAAAACCTGCAAAGTCTGGATGATGATGGATTGAGACTCAAAACCTACGAAATCAAAGAGGTGATCAACACCCGTCTGAAACCAATCGACGATAAAATCGCCGATCTAAGAGGGCAGATCGAAGCCCTTCCCGCACAGGCCATTCACGAAAAGGACCAACTCTTTAACGAAATCGACAAACAGGAAAAAGGCCGTGATACCGAGTTGGAGAAGGTCTTGGAGGAAGTAATGCCGCAGGCTTTTGCCGTTGTGAAGGAGACTGCAAGACGGTTCAAAGAAAATGGTAAACTGGTCGTGAGCGCCACTATGCGCGATCGTGAGTTGGCCGCTTCCAAGCCCAATGTAGAAATCGAAGGCGAGAGGGCGATTTGGCACAATAAGTGGATGGCTGCCGGCACAGAAGTGGTGTGGGACATGGTCCACTATGATGTGCAGCTCATCGGTGGGATGGTCCTTCACAAGGGGAAAATCGCCGAAATGGCAACTGGTGAAGGTAAAACGCTTGTTTCCACCCTGCCGGCTTTCTTGAATGCACTAGCAGGAAGAGGTGTTCACATTGTTACCGTGAACGACTATCTGGCCAAGCGTGACTCCGAATGGAATGCTCCACTTTTTGAATTCCACGGTCTCACAGTAGACTGCATCGATAAATACCAGCCAAATTCGCTCGGAAGGAAACGAGCCTACGCCTCTGACATCGTTTACGGTACCAATAACGAATTTGGCTTTGATTACCTAAGGGACAACATGGCCCGGGAAGCAGGCGATCTAGTCCAAGGCAAGCACCATTTTGCGATGGTCGATGAGGTTGACTCGGTATTGATTGATGATGCCAGAACTCCATTGATTATTTCCGGCCCAGTGCCTAGAGGCGATGTGCATGAGTTTGACCAGATGAAGCCGCGGGTAGCCACCTTGGTGGACGAGCAGCGTAAACTGGTTCAGGGCTTTTTGTCCACTGCGAAAAAGCAAATCGCAGACGGAAACGACAAAGAAGGCGGTTTGGCGCTCTTCAGGGCATATAGAGGTATTCCAAAGTATAAACCCCTGATCAAATACCTCTCTGAACCGGGTATCCGCGTCATCCTTCAAAAAACAGAAAACTACTACCTCCAGGACAACAAAAAGAATATGCCGGAGGCGGATGAGCCGCTTTTGTTTACCATCGACGAAAAGACCAATGTGGTGGACTTGACAGACCGCGGTATTGAGACGATGACCACCAAAAACGAGGATCCAAGCTTTTTTATCCTCCCTGACATAGGGGTCGAAATCGCAGAGCTGGAAAAAAGCACCGAGCTCGATGACAAGGAAAAACTTATCAGAAAGGAAGAAGTGATTAAGGACTACGGAGTGAAGGCTCAGCGTATTCACACCGTAAACCAGCTCCTGAAAGCCTATTGCATGTTTGAGCGGGATACCGAATACATCATCGTAGATGGTAAAGTCAAAATCGTAGACGAGCAGACCGGTCGTGTGATGGAAGGCCGACGCTATTCCGACGGATTGCACCAAGCAATCGAAGCGAAGGAAAACGTAAAAGTGGAGGACGCCACCCAGACCTACGCGACGATCACCCTGCAAAATTATTTCAGAATGTACCACAAGCTGGCCGGTATGACCGGTACGGCGGAGACTGAAGCGGGTGAATTTTGGGAAATCTACAAGCTTGACGTAGTTGTCATTCCTACCAATAAGCCAATCATCCGAGCTGACCGCGAGGACAAAGTTTACAAGACCGTCCGAGAAAAATTCAACGCGGTTACAGATGAAATCAACGAATTGGTAGCTGCGGGCAGACCTGTACTGGTGGGTACCACTTCCGTAGAGATTTCCGAAGTACTCAGCCGAATGCTGACATTGAAGAAAATCCCGCATCAGGTTCTCAATGCAAAGCAGCACGCCCGTGAAGCGGAAATCGTGGCCGAGGCTGGTAAGCCGGGTACCGTCACGATCGCCACCAACATGGCTGGTCGAGGTACGGACATCAAATTGACCGCTGAGTCCAGAAAAGCAGGCGGTCTGGCCATCATAGGTACCGAGCGTCACGAATCGCGCCGAGTCGACCGTCAGCTTCGTGGTCGATCCGGACGTCAGGGGGATGTGGGATCTTCCCAGTTCTTCGTTTCTCTGGAAGACAGCTTGATGCGTCTCTTCGGATCGGACCGTATTGCGAAACTGATGGACCGAATGGGTCTGGAAGAAGGCGAAGTGATCCAGCACAGCATGATCACCAAATCCATCGAAAGAGCACAGCGCAAGGTCGAAGAAAACAACTTTGGAACTCGTAAGCGACTGCTTGAGTACGACGACGTGATGAACTCACAACGTGAGGTAGTCTACAAGCGCCGTCGAAATGCGCTGAAGGGCGACAGACTTGAACTGGATATTTTGAACATCCTTTTTGATGTCTGCGAAAGTCTGATCGACATGGGCAAGTCAACGGACAACGCCGAGGATCTGAGGATGAACATTTTCACCACTTTGGGTGTGGATTACCACATTTCTGACGGTGATCTTAAGTCAAAAGACGCGGCAAAACTGACTCAAGAACTCTATGCGGTCGCTTTTGAAACCTATGTCAAAAAGAACGATACAATAGCCTCTACTGCGCTTCCGATTTTCAAGCGGGTGCAGGAAGAGCGCGGCGCTACCGTGAAAGATATCATGGTACCGATCTCCGACGGAGTCAAGCAGATTGGAGTCGTCACCAATTTGGAAGCTACCATCAACACCGAAGGGAGAGAATTGATCAGGTCGATAGAAAAGAACGTTTCTCTAGCGATCATTGACCAAAACTGGAAAGAGCATCTTCGAGATATGGACGACTTGAAGCAGTCTGTACAAAATGCCGTTTATGAGCAAAAGGATCCCCTGTTGATCTACAAGTTTGAGGCCTTTGAGATGTTCAAGAGGTTTATCGGTAAGCTGAACGAAGACATGATTTCGTTCCTTTCCAGAGCAGATCTGCCGAGACAAGACCCCGCCCAAGTACAGCAGGCTCAGATGCAGCGTTCTGCAGAGCCAAAAGTTCAGACTTCGAAAGAGGAGGTGGCAAGCTCTTTGAATCCAGGAGCGAACCGGGCAGCTGCCGCCGCCGTAAATGCAGGCAGACAGTCTCCACAACCCATCGCTCCGAGGAAAGTCGAAAAGACCTTTGGCAGAAATGACAAGGTGTCGGTGAAATATGCCGACGGTACTACCAAAAGCGATGTCAAGTTCAAAAGTGTGGAGCAGGATCTTGCCGAAGGGAAGTGCGTCGTGATTGATAACTAAAGAACAATGAAAAATATCTGGGTACTTGGTCTTTTGACTATTTTGCTGGGCTGTAAAAGCATGCGTTCCACTTCAGACAGTGGTAGTAGTGCATTTTCCACTTACCAAGAGGACTTAAGTAGTTCTTTGCCCGAGTACCCTGATTATAAAGCACAAACTGTAGAAAGCACCGCCAATACTTCCAGTAGCTCCGCCCAGTCTGTGGATGGACAGCTGGACGAAGTACAGCGTCGGCTGGTTGAAAAGAACAAAGCAGATCCTTATTTCAGCGGCTTCACGGTTTTGGTTTTTTCAGGAATAGACCGTAACCAAGCTTTCAAAACCCAGGATGAGCTGAAAATGTATTTTCCCGATCTCAATCCGGAGATGCAATACCAACAACCTAGGTACTTGGTCAAAGTCGGGCAATACACCTATAAGATTGAAGCCCAAAAAGCCTTCTCCCAGATCAAGGGTCAATTCCCTTCTGCCCGGATCATCCAAGACAGATTTCAGCGAAAAGAATACGTCGCTCCTACCCCAGATTCAAATGCTCCTATCCAAAATTAAGTCGCTAGCCAGCGCATATAAAGAGGAAGTCATTGCAAACCGTCGGCATATACACGCCAATCCAGAGCTCTCTTTCCAAGAATTCAAAACAGCGGAATTTGTCGAATCCAAACTCAGGGAAATAGGTATTTCTGAAATTGAAAAAAAGGCCAATACCGGATGGGCAGCCTTAATCAAGGGCAATAATCCCGATAAAAAAGTCGTTGCGTTGCGTGCCGATATGGATGCTTTGCCGATCATCGAGGCCAATGAAGTTCCTTACAAATCCCAGAATCCAGGGGTAATGCATGCCTGTGGGCACGATGCCCATACAGCCTCCTTGCTCGGAGCTGCCAAAATCCTACATGGGTTGAAAGAGCACTTCGAAGGAACCATAAAGCTCATTTTCCAGCCTGGAGAGGAATTGGTGCCTGGCGGAGCATCCCTGATGATCAAAGACAAAGTCTTGGAAAATCCCCGGCCCTCAAGCATTATCGGTCAGCACGTCATGCCTTTCATCCCGGCGGGAAAAGTTGGATTCCGCCCTGGTATCTATATGGCCAGCACAGATGAGATTTATATTACCGTAAAAGGAAAAGGTGGTCACGGGGCGATGCCGGAGACATTTATCGATCCGGTTTTGATCAGCTCCCATATGATTGTGGCCTTGCAGCAGATCGTGAGCCGTGTCGCCAATCCAAAGATCCCTTCTGTTCTTTCTTTCGGCCGAGTGGAAGCACTTGGAGCGACGAACGTGATCCCAAATGAGGTAAAAATTCAAGGAACCTTCAGGACGCTCGATGAAGCTTGGAGAGGAAAAGCCCATGAAAAAATGCTCCAAATCGCCCACGGTATCGTAGAGGGGATGGGCGGAGAATTGGACTTCGAGATTCGAAAAGGGTATCCTTTTCTGAAAAATGATCCAGAATTGACTGCTCGATCCATGGATGCGGCGAGAGAATACCTCGGAGAAGAGAATGTTCTCGATCTGGACATCTGGATGGCTGCGGAGGATTTTGCATTTTACTCTCAGGAGATCGACGGGTGTTTTTACCGGCTAGGAACGAGAAACGAAGCACGAGGCATTGTCTCGGGAGTCCATACCCCGACCTTCGATATCGACGAGGATGCATTGGAGGTTGGCTGTGGCCTGATGGCTTGGCTGGCCGTTTCTGAGCTATCGAAAGCATAACCATCCCTTAACCCGAAAATGCCGGCGGAGATTTATCTTCGCTTTTTTATTTTCCACTATGAAAAGACTCATTTCATTATCGCTCTCACTTCTGGTTAGTTTGATCCTCACTCAATCGGCCTTTGCATGGGGTCAACTCGGCCACTATGTGGTCGGGTATATGGCGCAAAAACAACTGAAGAAATCCACTTTGAAAAAAGTGAATGAGATACTCGGGCCGATGTCTATCGGGCGCAGCGGCACTTGGATGGACGAGATCAAATCGGACAAAGCCTATGATCACCTCTACTCTTGGCATTACCTGACCAGTGAGCATGGCGAGTTCAATGATACGATTCAGGAAAAAGGAGGCAATGCCTATGAAGCGATCAAACAGCTGAAAGCAGAGCTCAAGGCAGGAAATCTCAGCCCGGAGCAAGAGTCACAAAAGTTAAAAATGCTGATCCATATCGTGGAGGACATTCACCAGCCACTCCATGTTGGTACGGGCAAAGATCGCGGTGGGAATGACCAAAAGGTTGAATATTTTGGGAAAAACACCAATCTCCATTCCGTCTGGGATACGGAGTTGATCGAAGGATGGAATATGAGCTACACCGAGATTGGAGAAGAATTGTTTCGCAGATTGACTTCGGAGCAGATTGCGGCCTACCGATCTTCCAGCCTAGAAGATTGGTTGGGTGAGGCAGTGGCGCTAAGACCTCTGGTGTATAAGCTCCCCGAAAACAAAAAACTTTCCTACAACTACGGCTACGAAACCCGAGATGCTGTGGAAGAGAGACTTTTGGCAGCAAGTGTCAGACTTGCTCAGATTTTGGAAGAGATCTACAATTAAGCAAGTTGATCGCGGAATGACCTTCGCATCCAAGCACCACCACTTCTGAATAAAAAACAACTCATTTGAAGACAAATGAGTTGTTTTTATTGTTTGGCGAGAGGCCTATTTCTCTTTAAATTTTTTCTTAGCGCCGTCTAAAAAATCGATGAATTCCGCGACATCGGTGTTGTAGCCTCTGGGTTTGGCGAGCAATTGCTCCTGATGATCTAGGATGATGTAGTAAGGCTGCGCATTGTTGTTAAACCTCGTAATCTGGAAATCGGCGTTTTGCTTCCCGAGGGTCTTTTTCACTTTTCCGTCATAGGAGGAGGTGTACCATTCATTTTCGGGAAGTTCCAGGCGCTCGTCAATATATAAGGCGACCATCACAAAATCCTCCTTCAGCCTTTTCAATACCTGAGGATCTACCCAGACATTCTCTTCCATCTTTCTGCAGTTCACGCAGCCGTGTCCGGTAAAGTCAATCAAAAGCGGCTTTCCTTCTTTCTTTGCCGCGGCCAGAGCTTGTTCGTAGTCAAAATAACCTGGAATGCCATGGGGAATTTTGAGGATATCCCCATACTTGACCGATTCGCTTGAGCTTCTTTGTTCAGAAGAAACTGCCCCCTCAATCGTAAATTGCTGGGTAGTGATTGGAGGAAGATAGCCGCTGAGGATTTTCAAAGGAGCTCCCCATAGCCCTGGGATCATGTGCACTACGAAAGTAAATGTGAGCAAGGCAAGAAGCAGTCTAGGTACTCCGATATTCTCGAGCTTGGAATCGTGCGGCAGTCGTATTTTGCCCAACAGGTAAAAGCCTAAGGCTGAGAATATCACAATCCAGATTGCCAAGAAGATATCACGATCCAAAATGCCCCAGTGATAGACTAAGTCGGCGATGGATAGGAATTTGAAGGCCAGAGCGAGCTCCAAAAATCCGAGCACGACCTTAACAGAGTTCAGCCAGCCTCCGGATTTGGGTAGTCTCTGCATCCATTCAGGAAAAATCGCGAAAAGCGTAAAGGGAATAGCGAAAGCCAAACCGAACGCAAACATTCCCAGCACCGGCTTGACAAGCTCGCCGCCAGCAGATGAAATCAGGATCGAACCTACGATCGGACCAGTGCAGGAGAATGAAACCAAAACCAAAGTAAAGGCCATGAAGAACACGCCTCCAAGCCCTCCTTTTTCAGCTTTTGCGTCTATTTTGTTTACGAGTCTGGATGGCAGCGTCAGCTCAAACATTCCGAGGAATGCCAAGGCAAATACAATGAAAATCAAAAAGAAAAAGACATTGGGAATCCAATGTGTCGCCAGCCAGTTGGCAAACTCTGGTCCTTGGATCGCTGCGACAGCAGTGCCAGCAACCGTATAAATTGCAATAATCGAGATGCCATAGACAAAAGCCTGGCGAATTCCTTGCGCCCGTGATTTGGATCTTCCGGTAAAGAAACTCACGGTCATAGGAATCATGGGGAATACGCAGGGAGTGATCAATGCCGCCAATCCTGCCAGAAACGCCAAAACCATAAAGCCCCAAAGCGATTCGGTTTCTCCCTCAGCAGTAAAATCATTGACTAAGACGTCTTCTATTTTTGACTCCTCATTTGCCTGTTCAGCTACTTCTCTCACATTTGAGTCCAAGAGAGATTCTGCGTTGTTTTCAGCTTCTTCTGTTTCGGCCAAAGTGAAAGGAGAGGTTTCAGCTTCTTCAGGTGCTACACTTTTGGACTCTTGGGGAGAAGCTTTCGCTGGATTTGCCTTAAAAGAAATCTCGACATCTTCATCAAAATCAACACACTTCATAAGTATGTCAGAGCACATCTGGTATTGAAGCGAGCCAATAAGAGATCCAGAAGTCGATTTTAAGACGACAGGCTGCTCGAATCGGCCTTTTCCCATAAAGTAGGTCACATCCCCTTCCCAAGTCTCATCGTACTTCTTTTTGGGATTGATTGCCTTAAGCGGTCCTGCTACCTCATAGTCGGAAGAATTCTGAGCAACGAACTGTGTCAAAAGCGGTCCCAAATCCTTGTCAAAATCGTTGGAATACACATACCATCCCATGGGGATTTCTGCTTCCATGACTAAGGTTGCCTTTTCTCCAACATGAAGCTCGCTAGGCTCCAGCCTAAAGGTCCATTTTGGCGGTTTGACAAGCTGGGCTTGGGCAAGAAAGGAGTTCAGCAGAAAAACCAGAAGTATAAGGCTTCCGGTTTTGATATTCAATGAAGATGACTGGGTGAATCGGGTCAAAGCGTTTTTGGTCAATTTGCGGGTCAGTTCCTTTGCGGTAAAGCTTACTTTTGATTGAGTTGGCGGAAATGTTTGAAGAACGCAGCAATCGTCTCAATGCCTATGAAGTAGTTTTTTACCCCATAGTGCTCGTTTGGCGAATGCAATGCGTCCGTATCCAATCCAAACCCAAACAAGATTGGATCTGATCCGAGTTCCTTTTGAAACAATGCCACGATAGGAATGGAGCCTCCTTCACGAGTAGGGATAGGTCTTTTTCCGAAAGTCTCTTGCATCGCGGCCTCAGCGGCTTGATAGCCGATGGAAGAGTCTGACACTACTGCCGGTGCACCTCCATGATGTTTTTTCACTTTGACTTTGACGGATTTTGGAGCGATTGCTTTGAAATGATCTTCAAAAAGCGTGGCGATTTCGTGCCAGTCTTGGTCTGGGATGAGCCGCATGGAAATTTTTGCGAAGGCCTTTGAAGGCAATACCGTCTTTGCTCCCTCTCCTGTATAGCCACCCCAAATGCCATTCACATCTAGTGTGGGTCGGATTCCTACCCGCTCGATAGTGGTGTAGCTCTTCTCTCCATGAACTTCCTCGATGTCCAGTTTGTCTTGGTATTCTTTGAGGTCAAAAGGCGCTTCGTTTAGGCGCTTTCTCTGCTCATCAGCTAGCTGCTGGACTTTATCGTAAAAGCCGGGGATGGTAATCTGCTCGTTCTCGTCCTTGAGTGAAGCAATCATTTTGCACAGCACATTAATCGGGTTTGCGACCGCACCTCCGTAAGTGCCGGAGTGCAAGTCACGATTGGCACCGGTGACTTCCACTTCCATATAGGCCATGCCTCGAAGACCAACGGTGATGGATGGATCTTTCATGCTGATCATGTGCGTATCGGAGATCAAAATCACGTCAGCCTTCAGACGATCCTTTTTGGCCATTACGAACGCATCGAGGTTGTCTGAACCTACCTCTTCTTCGCCTTCGATCATGAATTTGACATTGCAGGACAATTCCCCTGTCGCCATCATGGCTTCGAAAGCTTTCACGTGCATGTAAAACTGGCCTTTGTCATCCGCCGAACCTCTGGCAAAAATTGCCCCCTCTGGGTGGATCGTGGTCTTTTTGATCACCGGCTCGAAAGGAGGCGAATCCCAAAGTTCATAGGGATCGGCTGGCTGCACGTCGTAGTGTCCATACACCAAGACCGTTGGCAAGCTGGGGTCAATGATTTTTTCTCCATAGACGATCGGATAACCTGCGGTTTCGCAGATTTCAGCCACATCTGCTCCAGCTTTTTCAAGGGATTCTTTTACAAAATTGGCTGCGGCAAAGACGTCATTTTTAAACTTGGGATCGGCACTCACGGAAGGAATGCGAAGCAAGTCCAGAAGTTCGTTGAGAAAGCGGTCTTTGTTTTTTTCGATAAATGCAGCTGCAGACATATTTGGGTGTTTTAGGATTCTAAAGGCCTCAAAATTATCCCTTTCAGAAGGATTTGCCTAGTTTGGACACTGTTTTATTCCAGTTAGACTAGGCAAAAAAATGAGAGCTGTTATATGTAAAGAGTTTGGACTTCCCGGCACGCTACAGATCAAAGAGATTCCCGATCCAAGCCTTCTTCCCGCCCAAGTTTTGATCTCTGTGGAGGCTTGTGGCGTGAATTTCCCTGATCTTCTGATGATCCAAAACAAGTATCAGATCAAGCCGGGGTTGCCCTTTTCTCCTGGAGGAGAGGTGGCGGGGAAGATCATCGCTGCGGGTTCGGAGGTCGACAATTTTCAAATTGGAAAGCCGGTTATTGCCCTTTGCGGTTGGGGAGGTTTTGCCGAAAAGGTCGCAGTGGACTCGGATCGGGTTTTCCCTTTACCCAACGACGTTCCGGCTAAGCTTGCAGCAGCTGGCCTATATACTTACAGCACTTCTTACCACGCCCTGAAAGATCGAGCCAATCTCCAACCGGGGGAGACTTTTTTGGTTCTAGGTGCATCGGGAGGTGTGGGCTTGGCGGCGGTAGAGCTGGGAAAAATCATGGGATCGACTGTCATCGCGGCTGCATCTTCACAGGAAAAGCTGGAATTGTGTAGGCAAAAAGGAGCGGACCTGTTCATCAATTATACTGAAGAAGACCTCAAATCTCGGATCAAAGAGCTGACAGGCGGAAAAGGAGTAGATGTGGTTTTTGATCCTGTCGGAGGCGATTACACGGAAGCCGCAATTCGAGGGATGGGCTGGAAAGGGCGCTATTTGATCGTCGGTTTTGCCAGCGGGACCGTGCCGCAGATCCCGATGAACCTGCCTCTTCTGAAGGGCTGCTCGATTATGGGCGTTTTTTGGGGGAATTTTTCCCGTGTGGAAGAAACCACCAACCAAGCCAATCTCCAGCAACTCATGGATTGGATCGGAGAAGGAAAACTTAATCCCGCCATCGGAAAGACTTATTCGCTTGAAGAGGCTCCTGAGGCCTTGCAGGCCATTTTGGATCAGAAAGCAGTCGGAAAAGGCGTGGTCTTGATCTGATTTTACCATGAAAATCGAATATGTAACTTTCGATTTTCATGGTAAAATACTCGCCCATGTTTCCCCTGATTCATGCTGTCGTCTCATCTGAGCAAAGGCATGCAGATCAGCATGGAGGACACCGGAGCTGAGGAAGGTTTGGTGGTTTGTAGGGTTGATCAGGGTTTTCCTCTGTCGGAAAAAGTAAAGGTGGTGAGCTTGCGGGAATTTTTGGATAGAAAGTAAAAAGGCACAAAGTCCTTGGGGATTTTGCGCCTTTGAAGTACTTGTAACGGGTAATGAGTCTCGAACTCACGGCCTTCAGCTTGGATCCGTCGAGGCGGACTACCAACTGAGCTACACCGGCGTTTGTATCAAATGTACCTGTTTACCAAAAAGGCGCAAGATCCGATGGGAAATTGCGCCTTTTTCAGCAAACTGTGTGGGATCTAAGGGATTCGAACCCATGACCTCTGCTCTGTCAAAGCAGCGCTCTAAACCAGCTGAGCTAAGATCCCGGTTTGTGGATGCGAATATATCCAAATGGTGCAGGTTTCAAAAACCCCAAAGCCCTTTTGGCTAAAGAAAACTTTCCCGCAGGTACTTCGCCGTATAGTTTTCCTCCTCCTGGGCCATATCCTCCGGTGTGCCGGCAAAAGTCAGGTGTCCTCCCTTGTTTCCGCCTTCCGGCCCCAAATCGATCACCCAGTCGGCCGACTTGATCACTTCGGTATTATGCTCGATGATAATGACAGAATGGCCCTGGTCGATCAGCGCATTGATGCTATGGAGGAGTTTGCTGATGTCATGGAAGTGCAGACCGGTCGTCGGTTCGTCGAAAATAAAGAGAATGTGGTCACCCGATTTCGTGCCCCCTTTTCCCAGAAAAGACGCCAGCTTCACCCGCTGGGCTTCACCGCCCGAGAGAGTATTGGAACTTTGGCCCATGCCGATATAGCCCAAGCCTACTTCCTGTAAAGGCTGGAGTCGGTTGATGATCTGGGTTTTTCCCTTGAAAAATTCCAAGGCTTCATCGATCGTCATGTCCAAGACTTCGGAGATATCCTTGTCCTTGTATTTGACCTCCAGGATCTCATTCTTGAAGCGCTTGCCCTTGCAAGACTCGCAGGTTAGATGGATGTCCGCCATGAACTGCATCTCCACTGTCGTGGTGCCCTCGCCTTGGCAGGCTTCGCAGCGCCCTCCGTCTACATTGAAGGAGAAAAAGGCAGGCTTGTAGCCACGCTGCTTGCTGAGCGGCTGCTCGGAAAAGAGCGTACGGATAGCGTCATACGCTTTCACATAAGTCACTGGATTTGACCGGGAAGACTTGCCGATTGGGTCTTGGTCGACAAATTCCACTTGTGTGATACGCTTGTAGTCGCCTTCGATTCGATCGTATTTTCCGCCTTCGTCGATCACCGTCCCGAGCATTTTGCCCAGAGCCGGATAAAGCACTTTTTTGATCAAAGTGGACTTTCCGGAGCCGGAAACCCCTGTCACGCAGGTAAGCGTATTGAGCGGAAACTGGACGGTGAGGTTCTTGAGGTTGTTTTCCCGGGCGCCCTTCACCGTGATGGAATCCTTCCACTTGCGGTTGCCGGATTTCTCGAAGATCTTCTCCTCCCCGCGCAGGTATTTGGCGGTATAGGTATTTCCGGAGGTGATCAGGTCTTCGATTTTTCCCTGAAAAAGAAGCTCTCCCCCATGAACTCCCGCATCAGGCCCAATGTCGATGATCTGGTCCGAGGCTTTCATCACTTTGTCTTCATGCTCCACCACAATGACCGTATTGCCTAGGTTTTTGAGGGATTTCAAAACACCCACCAAGCGGTCCGTATCTCTGGGATGCAGACCGATGCTGGGTTCGTCGAGAATGTACATGGATCCTACCAGCGCTGAACCCAGCGAGGTCGCCAGTCGGATCCGCTGGTATTCTCCGCCGGAGAGCGTCGAGCTCAGGCGATTTAAGGTCAGGTAGCCCAGCCCCACCTGATCCATGAATTCCAGGCGGCTAATGATTTCCTTGAGCAGTCGGTTAGCGACTTTGGCGTCATGCTCTGGAAGATCGAGCTTTTGAAAAAAAGCCAAGGCTTCGTCAATCGGCATCAACACCAAGTCGGTGATGGATTTTCCTGCGATTTTCACATATGAAGCATCCTTTCTGAGGCGCGTTCCCCGGCAATCCGGACAGACGGTACGGCCACGGAATCGCGAAAGCATGACGCGGTACTGGATCTTGTAGGTTTTGCTTTCCAAGTCTTCGAAAAAAGCATCCAAGCCTCTGAAGTATTTATTTCCTGTCCAGAGCAATTCCTGCTGTTTCTCGGTGAGTTCGTGGTAGGATCTGTGGATGGGAAAATCAAACTCGATTCCTTTTTTCAGTAGCGGTTCTAACCAGTTCTTGCCGCTTTCACCCCGCCAAGGGGCAATTGCTCCTTCGTAGACCGAAAGGTCTTTGTCTGGAATGACCAAGTCTCGGTCGATGCCCAGGACATTGCCAAAACCTTCGCAGCGCTTGCAGGCTCCGTAGGGATTGTTGAAAGAGAAAAAGTTGACCGAAGGCAGTTCGAAGCTCATCCCGTCCAGTTCGAAGCGGTCTGAAAAAGTACGAGTCTCTATGTCTGGAACAGTAATCTTACAGTCTCCATGGCCTTCGAAAAGTGCCGTTTGCACCGAATCGGCAATCCTAAACTGGTTGTCTTCGTCGTCTTTGATGACCGAAGCCCGGTCGATCAGGATTTCATATTCCCCTTTTTTTACCTTCTTTTCTCTCAAAAGGTCCTCGACAAAGAACACCTCCCCGTCAATCAGAATCCGTGTAAAACCTTTTTGCAGCAAAAGCTCCAGCTCCTGCTCTATCTTGCGTCCTCTTGCCACTTGGAGGGGGCAGGAGATCATGACCTTGGCGCCGTCGTCAAATGAAAGAATGTAATCCACGATGTCTGTGACCGTGTGGTGCTTCACTTCCTTGCCAGAGATGGGCGAAAAGGTCTTGCCCACCCGCGCAAAGAGTAGCTTCAGGTAGTCATAGATTTCAGTTGTGGTGCCTACGGTGGAGCGGGGATTTTTGGTGCTGACTTTTTGCTGGATGGCGATGGCGGGGGCGACGCCTTTGATGTATTCGACGTCGGGCTTTTCCATCCTGCCGAGAAACTGCCGTGCATAGGAACTCAAGCTTTCCACGTACATCCGCTGCCCTTCTGCAAAGAGCGTATCAAACGCCAAGGAAGACTTACCCGAGCCCGAGAGCCCCGTGACCACCACAAACTGATTTCTGGGAATTGCCACGCTCAAGCTCTTGAGGTTGTTGACACGGGCGTTTTTGATGATGATGAATTCTTTGGGATCCAGGGAGTCCAAGTCTTGGGAGGCTTTCGATTTGCTCAAAGTCATAGGGGACAAAGATACAAAGTGAGTGGTGAAAAAGCAGGAAAGTGCCAGCCGCTCTACATGCTTGCTGGGATTTTTACTTCTCTTGGTTGAGTTTTAGCCAGCTTAACAAAAGAAAGATTTATAAGTCGCAGAAATGTTATACTAAACGAATAAAATTTGTATTTTAAAGAGCTGATTTTCAAAATTCTATTAGAATCTGAAAATTTTTAGAAGGTTATCACTTAGTCATTTTTAAATGCCCATTTCGACTTACCGTATGATTTCCAAGGTGCGGGAGAGCTCCAGGTATATTGTCTATCAGGCAAACAGACTGGAGGATTCTCAACCCGTCACCATTCAAACCTTCCGCTCTCCTTATCCCAGTTTTAGGGATTTAAATCATATGAAGCACGAGTTTTCGATTTTGTCGAAGCTCTCTCATCCCAATATTATCCAACCGCTGAGCCTGGAAAGTCATGAAAATCTTCCCGTGTTGGTCAATGAGGGAGTTAGCGGTGTTTCCTTAAAAATCCATCTGAAAAAAGGCCCCCTGCCGATTGGTGAGTTTTTGGCCATTGCGATTGGCATCACGCAGGCGGTATTATATCTGCACAGCAAAAATATCATCCATAAGAATCTAAATCCGGCCAATATTCTGATCCAAGGAAATGGGGAGGTCAAGGTATGGGGGTTTGAATATGCGATAGAGCGAGGGCGGGATCTAAATTTTTCCAATGTGAGCGAAGCCTTGGAATTGGAGCTTCATTACCTTTCTCCAGAGCAAACCGGCAGAATGAACAGGCCTATCGACCATCGGTCGGATCTGTATTCCCTAGGGGCAATATGTTTTGAAATGCTCCTTGGAAGGCCGGTTTTCCAGCTTCAGGACCCTTTGGAATTGATGCACGCGCATCTGGCAATATTGCCCGAATCTCCAAAAAGACTCCGGCCAGATATACCGGAAATCTTCGACCGAATCATTCTCAAACTGCTTCAGAAAAACACCGAAGACCGATACCAAAGCTGCTCGGGACTGCTCCATGATCTCCAAATTTGCCAACAAGAGTATCATTCCCATCAGAGGATAACGCCGTTTCCACTGGCAAGTCAAGATCATTTGGATCAGTTTCAGATTTCTTCAAAGCTGTACGGGCGTGAGGAAGAGCTCGAAAAAATGGGGGAGGTCTTTCAGCGGACACGCGAAGGCAAAGCAGAATTGGTCTTGGTGAGCGGATATTCCGGTGTGGGCAAGTCGAGCTTTGTACGGGAGTTTCAAAAACATCTAGATTCGACTGGAGGATTTTTTGTGTCGGGAAAATTCGAGCAATACCGCAAGAACCCACCCCTTAGTTCGCTCTTGTTGGCGCTGAATGATCTGGTGAGTCAGGTGTTGATGCTCAGCGAAGAGCAGCAGGATTATTGGAGAACCTTGGTGATGAAGGCTATTGGGAGTTCCGGGCAACTGATTTTGGAAATCATGCCCGAATTAGAGCGGCTAATCGGCCCCCAGCCAAAGATACCCCCATTGCCAATAGCAGAATCAAAGAATCGATTCGATCAGGTTTTCAACAGTTTTGTCAGGGCATTTGCGAGAAAAGATCATCCTCTTTGCATTTTCTTGGATGATTTGCAGTGGTTGGACACCACCACCAGAAGATGGCTGGAGACCACGCTAGAAGATCCAGGGTTGAGTCATCTTCTGGTGATTTGTGCCTACCGGGAAAATGAAGTCTCCCCTTCCCATCCGATGATGCTGATGAAGGATAGGTTGAAAAACCATGATCTCAGGATTACGGAGATAGACCTTCAGCCACTTCCGCTGACTTCGGTCGAGCAGATTATCGGGGATTCTTTGGGGATTTCCCTATCTCAGAGCGCAGAATTGGCGGAGATAGTTTTTCGAAAGACTTTGGGCAATCCCTTTTTTATACGACAATGCCTGTTGACTCTATTTGAAAACGGGGCCATTTACCTATCTCCCGCGACCCATCACTGGACCTATCATGCCAAAAAGGCTCTAGAAGTGAAAATCAGCGACAATGTCGTGGAGCTGATGGCCGAATTGTTTCACCGGCTGCCAGCGGAAGTTCAGACTACTCTAAAATTTGCCTCCTGTGTCGGAACAGTTTTTTCGATCGAAATCCTGAGTGTTTTGTTGGAAATACCGGAAGCAGAGCTGGAAATGCAGCTCAAACTGGCCGAAAAGCTTTGTATCATCGAAAATCTCAAGAGCCGCGAACGATTCGGTGAGGGAGATTTTATTTTTCAACATGACAAAATTCAACAAGCCGCCTTGGGAATGCTTCCCGATCGGGAAAAAAAGCAAATTCGCCTGGCCATCGCAGAAAGCATTTCTTCCAAATTGGGAGAGATAGGGCATACAGACTTTATCTACACCGTCACAGATCATTTCAATTTTGCCCAAAGCCTGATCCAAAACCAAGAGACACTTAAGCGGCTGGTACGTCTCAATCTTGCGGCTGGAATCCGCTCAAAAAATGCCAATGCCTACGAATCCTTTCTGAATTACATCAAATCTGGGATGGATTTGATCGAAGAAGGCCACCTGGAGATGGACGGGAGTATTTTAAAAGACCTCTACCTCTATCGGGCGGAAGCGGAACATTTGACAGGGAACAATCAATCTGTCGAGGAATACTTTGACAAAGCTCTCCAGTTTTCCAACAACGTCCTGGAAAAAGCTAGGGTAATGATCCGCAAAATCCAGTATTACAACAATATCCGAAACTTCGAGGCAGCCTATCAGGCGTGTCGGGAAGCCTCCGCGGATTTGGGAGTGGCAATTCCGGAAAGGTTTTCAGCTCCGGCGTTGTTGATTGAGTTCGCAAAGTACAAGGTTTTCAAGGGGCGAAGGGAGGTAAATCAATTGATTGACTTGCCAGAAATGCGGGACGAAAAACTCAAAACAGCCATTTTGGTCATGGCTGCTGCGGGACAGTCAGCTTTTCAGATACGGCCCGAACTCTGCGTTTTGCTTTGTGCGGTCATTGTGAATCTTTGTCTGAAGCATGGCAATACCTCCGGGGCATTTGTGGGATATCTTGGATTCGGTTCGGTCTTTCACAGTGGGATTTTGGGATTCAGGACCACCGGTTACAAGTTTGGAAAGCTGATCTTGGAACTGATTGAAAAATACCATGATTACGGCGGAAGAGCGGAAGCCTATTTTGTAACGGGTTACTTTTCCATCCCATGGCGACGACCCGCCTTGGAAATGGAGCAAAATTGGCAGACAGCCTATGAGGCGGGACTGGAAGCTGGAGATCAGTTTCACGCCAGCTGTGCGATTTGCGCCACTCTTCAGAGTCAATTTATGCGAGGAGTTCCGTTTGAGACGGTCATGGAAACCAGCAAGTCTTTCCTGGATTATTTACGGAGAATCCAGTCCGAGGAAGGAATCCTTACCCAGAACGCTGTAGTTCAAGCGATCAATAATCTAAAAGGGCAGACAGAAGATATATCGAGCTTCACGGACGGGAAATTCAAGGAAGACGAGTACGTGGACAAATTAGCTCATTTCAATTCCAGGCACTTTGCGCATTTCTATTTTATCAACAAGATGCAGACGCTGTATCTCTGGGAGCAATATGAAAAAGCACAGGAGATAGCTTTGGTTTCCGAGACTTATCTCAAAGATTCCCCGGGGATGCTTCATACAGCCGAGCATTATTTTTATCAGGGGCTGATTTTGGCTGCCAGAATTCCGGATTTGACTGGTTTGGAAAAGTTGAAGGCCAGCAGAAAACTCCAGGGGATAGTCCGGAAATTCACAACCTACTCTCTGCACTGTCCGGATAATTTCGAACATAAATATCACCTGCTCGAGGCTGAACTGAACAAAACAAAGGGTAGGACCGATCTGGCCCAATCACATTATTACAAAGCCTTGGAGGCTGCAGAACAGTATCATTATCTGCAGATTCAGGCTCTGGCAAACCGAAGGCTTTTTGAGTTGTTTCTGGAATCGGGGCAAAAGAAAATGGCGGCCATTCACCTCAATGATGCAGAATACCAATATGATTTATTGGGAGCCGATGGAATAGTCGATCTGATGGGATCTAAAAGATCGTTCGGTGATTTTTCTCCGAAAGAGCTCAAATTCGGAACGAGTATGCATGCCGGAGACAAATCCAAACGGGATCTTTCTACCCAAGAACTGGATCTGAGATCGGTAATGAAGTCGACGCAGGCCATTTCCCAAGAAATCCGGCTAAAAGATCTTCTCAGAACGCTGATGAAGATCATCATAGAAAATGCCGGTGCTCAACGGATGGTGTTTCTATTCAAAAATGGGCAAGACCTACTCGTACAATCAGAATCCTGTACCAAAGATCCGGAGCCGAAGCTGTTTAACAATCTCCCGCTGATGTATTTCACCGAACTGTCTAAAGAGGTAATTCATTTTGTGGCCAAAACCAAAGAAAACATCATTTTGGACAATGCCAGCAAAGACGCCAGATTTTCTCGGGATCCTTACATCCAAAAAGAAGCATTGAAATCCATCTTGTGCGTTCCTCTGGTCAAAAAAGGAGAAGTCACAGGAATCATCTATCTGGAAAACAACCTGATCGAGGGAGCATTTACCAAAGAAAGGCTCGATCTGATAAATATTTTATCCAGTCAAATGGCCATCTCTCTGGAAAATGCCCTGCTCTACCAGAACATGGAGGATAAAGTCAGACTTCGAACCAAGCAGCTCCATGAGGAAAAGGAAAAGGCAGATAAGCTCCTCTTGAATATTCTTCCCCCTGACGTAGCCAGAGAGTTGATTGATCAGGGACAGTTTAAAGCGCGACATTTCACCAATGTCAGCGTGATGTTCACGGATATTGTCAATTTTTCACAAATCGGAGAGCAACTTTCCGCGGAGGATTTGGTGGCTGAATTGAACTATTTCTACTGCGAGTTTGACCGGATAATGGATAAGTACGGCTTGGAAAAAATCAAGACGATCGGGGATAGTTACATGTGTGCTGGAGGATTGAATCAAAATCAGGAGTTTGACGTGTCAAACATCATTTTGGCCGCTTTTGAGATCAACGAATTCATCCGAAAAAATCAAACCGAAAAACGAAGTTCAGGCGCCCCCGATATCTCCATGAGGATAGGAATCCACTCTGGGCCGGTGATCGCGGGGATTGTTGGGATCAAAAAGTTTGCCTACGATATCTGGGGTGATACCGTCAATATCGCCTCCAGAATGGAAACCAGCGGCCAAGCCGGGAAAATAAACATCAGTGGCGATACCTATCGGCTGATTGAGGATCGGTTCAGATTTATTCCCAGGGGAAAGATAGAAGTAAAAAACAAGGGGCAAGTGGAAATGTACTTTGTGGAGCCATTGAAATGACCCCAAGCTCAGAAATGCTTGGGTAGAAAGATTGAAGTTTTGTAAACCAAAAACCCATAAATAATGAGCTATCTCAGTTATCCCAGAATCAATTTTTACGGGAGGTTTTTCACGGATCCTTCCACTGTTAACAACGACCCCACCCATTACATTGTGAGTGACGACCCTCCATCACCCTGGCAAAATCCGGACGGATTGCACCAGTTTAAATTGGAGAATTGTACCGTAGTTTCTACCATTGGGCAAAACGGAGAGGTGGCTGACCCGATAGTCAATATGCCATTCATGACTACAAATACTCCCTCTCCTGCCAAAATCGCTGATCTGGATGTCTATCAACAAGGGGTTCCGACCATTTACGGCATGCAGGTCAGTATTCCGATTTCGTCTACTGTTAGTCTGACCGGAGTAGTGGATCCTGCCGTGCTCAACCAGCTCTGGTGGGTGTCTGTATTGGCTACCCGCAGCTGGCAGGACTCAGATTACCTGATGGATAGTTTCGGCGGAGATATGAATGCTTGCGGGATTTTTCAGTCGGTCATCAGAATCCCTCAAGGTTCTTGGCCGGAAGATTCGACTTCACCGATTCTCCAGCAGCTTAGGGAAAGGACTGCTTTAGAGGACGGGAACTACCTGATCTCTATGAGGTTTGTGGTAGATGGCTATCGAAATGTTCCCGAGGACAAAAATTACCAAACAGGGAGAATAACAGGTTCCCTGGGACCTGTCCTCGGAAATGAACCCAGATACAATGCCGGAGCAAGATGGATGTGGGGAAGAGCTCAGGACAAATCCAATCCCTGGAACTGGCCCATGTTTAACAACGTCCAGTTTGTCGTCGATTTTTCCAGAAAACTTCTGATTCTGGATTTGGCCAATGGCATTTGCAGACAAAATGCCGGAGGAGCACCTGTGGATTTGGGAAATTTGACTGCCTGGATTGTACCCGAACAAGGAGATAAAGTATCTCTGGGGAATGTGGATTATTCGGAATTCTGTTACAACCTATATTCTCATATCGTGGAGATCCCCTTGACAGATGAGCAATTGGCTTTGGCTAAGAATTCACAAATTCAGCTGACCATGTCAAGGACGGACATTGGTCCCTCTTTGGTTTTCAGTGAAAATGTCGACCAAACAAATGTTGAGGTAGAGGTTAGGCCTATTCGGATCTCAGGTACTCCCGGGACAACCGCCACCACCAAGGTTTTTGTCAGTAAAATGTGCAAACCATTGCTTGGAAAACAGCTGAAACTGGACATCATCAGTGTCCACGGGGATACACCCGGAGCCACAGTGCCACCAAGCAATCCCGGAAATACCCCGCAAGCTATTGGTGCTATTTCTGCCAGTATTTCTCCCACGGATAGCAATGGGTATGCGACAGTGACCATCGAAATTCTCAAAGATCCTGGTTTTAGAACTCCACTCTTGGATGGACAACTCTACTTCATCAATCTATATGATCCAGCTGAGCCTGTACCCATTTCCCCTTCCCAAAGTTCTATAATCTCCTGTTTGGCTTGGTCGGACTACCAGGTAAATGAAAACCCAACCTGGGAGGACGTTCAGGAGATTTTGGCTGGGTATGTCAAACTGTTTCCGGGGATGAACAAAAAGATCAATTTTAGCGATTTCCCCACCTTTCAGACTTTTGCGCTCAATCCACCCTGGCAGGCTTATCAAGTTCCCCCTCCAAATGGACCCTTGGGGATTGAACGAGGTGCTATTGGGTTTTATTTGTCCCGGGATATTACCGATCCCAGATACATGCCGGTCACCAGAGATCTTTCTCCTGCCAAGCAGATGACCCTTTTTCATTATATCAAAAATTTGATCCAAACACCCATTGTCCCTCCTACCTCATGAAAAATTTTCTAGCCTTTATTCTATCGCTTGGATTGGGAATGGCTCTATTTTCCAGCTGCTCACCAAGAGAAAATTCCGATTCTGAAAAAGAAATTCAAAGTGAGAATCTTGCAGTGCTATTGGATTCAAACGCCGTTGCAGGGGCTCTTCCTTTCACTATTGAATTTGAAGAGAAAACCTTTACCGGAAAACCGGATTTGCCTAGGCTGCAGTCTTACGTCAGTGCGGTCACCCAGGATGGACAGTTATTAGTCGCCGGGGGGAGGAGACAGGGGCTTCACACCTTTAATGGCGCTCCGGGAATAAACTTTGTAAAAGACAGCGCAAATAATTTTTTGTTTGTCATCGACCCCAACTCAGGCGACCAATGGTCATTTGATGTCAATCAGTTGAGCGGGGATTATTCCGCTCCCCTTCAGTCCACTAACCTTCAATCCTATCTGGATGAAAGTACCCGTCAAATGTATGTGGTGGGCGGCTATGGTTGGAAATCAGATGGAAGTAACATGAAGACCTTTGGAACAGTCATCCGTTTTCATTTGGAGGACTTGGCAAACGCCATTAAAAGCGGAGCAAATGCTCAGACAATTCAGTCCCTGATGAGTATCGGCAACGATGATCGGTTGGCCATTACAGGGGGCGAATTATTGATGCTCAACGGGAGTTTTTACCTGGTCTTTGGACAGCGATTTGACGGACAATACCGGGCCTTTGGAGGATCGGATTTTACCCAAGAATATTCCAATCAATTCAGGACATTTCGGCTTGATCCCCAAACTCTAAAAATATCTGTTTACGGAGCAGGGACCAATTCAGGAGCAGACCAACCATTTCACCGGCGAGATGGAAACATTTTTGAAAGTGTGGACCCCAAAACAAGTTTGCCAATCATTATGGCTTTGGGAGGTGTGTTCAAGCCAGGGATAATTGGCGCGTATGATTACCCCATCTATATTTCAGGACCCGGATCGGTGAGCATGGACTCTACTGTTCATCAGAGATTTAGCCAGTACGAATGTCCGGTAATTCCGATCTACTACGCTTCGGAAGAGGATACATCCGTCTATCATACCTTATTTGGGGGAATCAGCGCCTATTATTATCACCAAACTCCCGCCCAAAAGGCAGCTTTTGATACTGTGACGGTTCAGGGGAGAAATGACGGATTTCCCTTTGTGTCGGATGTCAGCACCTTCCAGAGATCTTCCAATGGGACTTATCAGGAATTCATTCTACCGGAACCTATACAAAACAACCGACTCTTGGGCACCAGCATTCCATTTATCAAAAATCCGGCCTTGAGTGCAAATGGACAGGCTTTTGACAATGGAGTATTGCAGCTCAATAATTTCCCGGAAGGAAGTAGAGTTTTGGTGGGGTATATCTACGGAGGTATCGAAGCGGAATTTCCCTTACCTCTGCAGCCAAATCATGGGACATTTGTATCAAATTCTCTTTTTGCAGTCTATGTGACCAGAACACCAGCAGCTGCAATACCAGCTAGTTTTGCGACAAAGGCTCGAGATGGTTCCCCTTTGACTCAACTACCCCGTTGATTTTTGGGGGGAAAAGAGAATTTCCCCCAGCGGATCTTTATTACGAACCTTTCTTGAGTTGACCCAAAATTTCGCTAATTCGGGCCATGGATTTCCAATTTCTTCTGGACGGACTGGCCGAAGGGCTGCGCAATATGACTTGGCTGGAGGGAATCGCCGCTTTTTTTGGGATTGCCTCGGTTTTCTACTCCATGCGCGAGCATATTTGGGTCTATCCGACAGGCTTGATTTCTACTTCGATCTACGTTTGGATATGCTTTGAATATAAGCTCTACGCCGACATGGGCATCAATGCCTACTATTTTGGTATGTCAATCTACGGGTGGTATGTCTGGACTCATCCCAAAGAAGATCAAGCCAAACTTCCCGTGACCTGGCTATCCGGCAAGGGTTGGGGCTATTCAGCGCTTCTCTTTGTGGCTTCCTATGCCGTGCTTTCCCAGGTTTTGGCTCGTTTCACCGATAGTGATGTGCCCTACTGGGATTCCTTCACCACAGCTTCAGCCTTTGTGGGCATGTGGCTGATGGCCAAAAAGAAAGTCGAAAACTGGTACTTTTGGCTGCTGACTGACCTAGTGGCGATACCCCTTTATTTTTACAAGGGCTTGTTGCTCACATCCTTCCAGTATCTTGTTTTTACCATCCTCGCCACTCTCGGACTGATCGCGTGGATCAAATCTGCCAAAACCCATGTCCAATCCTAAACGCATCCTTATCCTGGGGCCGGAATCGACCGGCAAGAGTACACTGGCAGAGGACTTGGCCAAGCATTTTGGTGAACCTTGGGTGCCGGAGTTTGCCAGGGAATATCTGGAAAAAATCGAGCGGCCTTACCGATACGAGGATCTTTCGGAGATTGGAAGAGGACAAGTGGCCTCTGAGGATTTGCTTGCCGAAAAGGCCGAGAGATTTCTTTTTGTCGACACCGATCTAAGGGTGATCCACATTTGGTCGGAGCATAGGTTTGGAAAGACGGATCCTTGGGTTTTGGATCAAATGGCGGAGCGGAAGTATGATTTGATTTTGCTGACGGACACCGATTTGCCCTGGACACCCGACCCAATGAGGGAATATCCGGAGCTGGAGATGCGCCAGTATTTCTTCGAAAAATACCTGAATCTGGCAAAAGTGAGCGGCTTTCTCTATGCAGTCGTTTCAGGCGACCGCAATGCGCGACGGGAAAAAGCCATAGCGGTTCTTCAGTCGCTTTGACACACTCCTACCGCAAGAGCTATTTTGTTTCGGCTAGTATTCGTCAAGTGCGGTGTCTTTTCCTTTTCGGGCTTCCCTACTTCTCACCACTTTCCCAATGCCAATGTCGCCGCCTCGACGATCCGCATCTGATCGGGATGGTAGTTGTTGTTCAGCACGATAACGGTTTTTTTGTCTTCGATGAAGCGCACGATGATGGTTTTGTACCCAGGATTGTCACCGGTATGAAGCACCATCTTGCCGAAAGGGCTTTTGGGGTCTATCTCCCAGCCAAACCCATAGTAGCTGCGCCGGTTATCATTTAGGATAAAAGGCGCCATCGCCTCATCCAGCGTAGCCTTTTTCACCAACTTTTGAGAATAGAGCGCCTGATCCCATTTCAGCAGGTCTTCGGCATTGCTACTGACTCGGCCGGGGCCTTTTCGGTTTCCCAGCCAGACGGTGTAGTCCGAGTCATGGAACTTGTTTGCGTTGACATAATTCCCCAGACTGTCTTTGAGATGTCCTGCGGCGAAGTTGACAACGGACACTTTCTCCTCCAAGCTTCGGATATCGGTCGACTCCATTTTCAGCGGCCTGAAAATCCATGCTCTAGCTAGTTCTACGAAGTCCTTGCCGCTTGCTTTTTCCACGATGCTTCCCAATAAAACGTAGCCAGTATTGCTGTATTGGTACATTTCACCGGGCTCAAATAGCTTTGGTGGCGCATAACGGTTGAGGTATTCCAGGATTTCGGGATTACCGGCGACCTTGCTTTTGTCCCAATGCTCGTCCATGATGTCCTGATAGTCGGGCAGGCCGCTGGTGTGGGTGAGCAGATGGCGGATAGTGATGCCTGCGTAGGGGATTTCGAGATACTTTTCCACCGGATCGTCGAAGTCCAGCAGTCCTTTTTCCTTACAGATCATTATCAACATGGCGGTGAACTGCTTGGATACGGAGGCAAGCTCGAAGATATCGCGGTTTTGCAGCGGAACCTTTTCTTCAAAAGAGCGGTAGCCAATGGCTTTTTCCAGAAGGATTTCCCCGTTCTCAGCTACCAAAACCACCCCCGAAAATCCGTTTGACTCGGCTTGGCTCAGGGCATTCTGAAGGATTTTTTCCTGCGAAAATGTTGGGGAAACAGAAATGAGAAAAAAGATCAACAGTAGTATAGGCCGGTGGATGTACATGGCATGAAGGGAGAGTTTGCGAATAAAAGATACCATTGTTGGATTGGTAATCCGAAAAAGTCCCCTCGGTTTTTTAAATTACCGCGAAAGCTTCGCTCGACTTTTGACATAAACCCTTTCAAATGCACCTTTTTGCTTGGTTTGCCTATTGCATCTTTGTCCTCTCTTTTGGAAGAGAGCCTTTTGCCCAAACAGATGACCCGAATTCCTCGGATACGACCTTTTACCGGAATCCCGTTTTTGAGCCGGTCTTGGCAGATCCCAGCGTGATCCGTGTGGACGATAGCTTTTACGCCTATGGCACAGAGGACAATTGGGGAGAGGAAGGTGGCTACCATCTGGTTTCTGTTTTGAAATCCAAAGATTTGGTTCATTGGGAGTATCGGCGGGACGCTTTTGACAAGAAGCCGGATTGGAAGCCGAAGGGGGGTATTTGGGCGCCGGACGTGACGCAGGTCGAGGAGGAATTTTGGATGTACTATTCCTTTTCGACTTGGGGCGATCCTAATCCGGGAATCGGGCTGGCGAAATCAGCCTCGCCCGAGGGTCCTTTTGTGGATCAGGGAGCGGTGTTTTTTTCGGAGGAGATCGGGGTGAAAAACTCAATCGATCCCTTCTATTTGGAAGAAAGTGGGAAAAAGTATTTGGCTTGGGGAAGTTTTCACGGGCTATTTTTGACGGAGCTTTCTCCAGATGGGAAAAAGGCCGTCGGTGATAAAGTCCAAATTGCAGGAAATCACCTGGAAGCTGCTTATATCTACAAGCGGAACGGATTTTATTATCTCTTCGGCTCTGCTGGGACCTGCTGCGAAGGCGCAAACTCCACCTACCGCATCCTGGTAGGAAGGGCTGAAAAGCTGGCAGGACCCTATGTGGATAAATCGGGAGCCGAGCTTTTGGATGGAAAATCCGGATCTCTGGTTTTGAAAGGAAGTCCTGGCAAACACGGCGTAGCGGGGCCGGGCCACAATGCTGAAGTTATCACGGACAACCAGGGTCAGGATTGGCTAATGTATCACGGCATATACCTCTCCAAGCCCAAACTCGCCAACGGAACCAACCGGAGAGCACTTTTTTTGGATCCGCTGATCTGGACTGAGGGTTGGCCCTCGGTCGCCGATCAAGTACCGGGATCAGGTAGCACAGCCGCCCCGGTTTTTGGACGATAGTTTATATCAAATCGAATACTAAACAATACCCAAAAAATGACCCGATTTCTTCTCTCTGCGATTATTTGTTTTTCCTTTTTTCTCAGGTCGGTGTATGCTCAACAGCCAGGCCTACTAAATCCAGTATTAGCGGGAGACCGACCCGATCCCACGTTGATCAAGGTTGGCGAATTTTACTACGCTTCCGCCACCTCCAACGAATGGGCACCGCTCTTCCCCATTTTCCAGTCGAAAGATATGATCAACTGGGAGGTAGTGAATTATGTTTTTCCCGAAGGAGCTCCAGCTTGGGCAAAAAACAACTTTTGGGCACCCGAACTATCCTACGATGAGAAGCAAGGAAAGCTCTACGCCTACTACACAGCCCGGGACAAAAACACCAATCGCCTGAGTGTAGCCGTGGCGAGTGCGGATTCGCCGATTGGGAAGTTTCGTGACCATGGGCCTTTGGTAGCCCAAGAGCTCGGCTCTATCGATGCATTTGAGACAAGGGATGAACACGGAAAGCTCTTCCTGCTCTGGAAAGAAGATGGCAACTCGCGTGGACAGAAAACGCCGATATGGGCACAGGAGATCAATGAGGACCGCACCCAGCTCATCGGTGACAAGACAAAGCTCTTTGAAAACGATCAGCCTTGGGAAGGGGGACTGGTCGAAGGAGTGGCCATTTTCCGCAAAAACGGCTACTTCTATGCGACCTATTCCGCTCGAGGTTGCTGTGAAATTGACTGCGACTACGTCACGGGTGTGGCGAGAAGCAAAGCGCTGCTCGGTCCTTGGGAAAAGTTTGGCCAAAACCCCATCCAAGTAGACAATGCAAGCTGGAAATGTCCCGGACACGGCACGGTGATCGAAGAGGACGGAGAGTTTTTCCTGCTCTATCACGCGTACAATACGGAGGGAAGTGTGTTTGTAGGACGACAGGGAGTCTTGGAAAAAATGCACTGGACCGAGGATCTTTGGCCTATCCTACCCGATGAGGCAGCCTATGACCGTAAGCTGAGTTCCCTGGACTTTGAAGATGATTTCTCCAAAGGCTTGGACCCGATTTGGCAGTGGAGGGTGACACAGAAGATCAACTATAGCACCGACGAAAAGGGCCTGTACCTCCAAGCATCAGAAGAGAATGAGGAACTGGGGACCTTGCTTGTCCAAGGCACCAAGTCCCTGGACTATCGATACGAAGTGACGGTCATACCCGACCCACAGGCCGAAGCAGGCTTGGCGCTGATTGGCGGCGCAAATAATGGTTTTGGCGCCCCAGTGGCGGGAATTGGCGTTTCGGTGAAGGGAAACCGCCTCGTGCTCTGGGAAAGTATTGATCGAAAGCGAAGGGAAATTTCCAGTAAAGAAATTCAGGATGAAGCCATTGGTTTGATCCTGGAAATCAAAGATGGCTATCGCCTACAGGCCAAAACGCTGATTGATGGAAAAATGGAGTTAATCGGTAGCGAACAGGACGTACGGCACCTGGTGCCATGGGGCATGGGTTTTCGACTGGGTTTGGTGGCCAAGGGAAGTCCCGAGTCCACCGCACACTTTAGGTCGGTCAAGATCAGTTATTGAGGCATTATTTTTTACGGGAATTCGATAACTTTTAATTACTTAATCCAAGGATCATGAGAATTTACTTCGCCATACTCTTATTTTTTCTCCTTGCCCAGCATGTCGAGGCCCAGCTCAATCAAGCTCAGCGAGATAGCCTGAACCGCCTCACCCAAGCAGACCACCAACTTATGTTGGAGAAGCTCGGCATCGATGCCCTCCGCGCCGGCCCCTCCGGCAATCCCCAGGCGCCCAACGCCGCCAATTCCGACGAGAGCAAAGTGAATTTGGTCAACATGCCCGACCCGCTGATTTTTGAAGATGGAAAAACTGTAAAAAACAAAAAGGATTGGGGCAGGCGACGAGTTGAATTGTTTGAGCTTTTTGATCGAGAAATGTACGGCAGAACGCCTAAAAACCTGCCCTCCGTAAAATGGGAGCTGATTTGGGAAAAAGATTCTTTGATCGGGGGGATTTTGACGAACTACAAAAAAATGAAAGGAATTGTGGATAACTCAGTGTTTCCGGACATTTCCGTTGCGATTGACTTCGACTACGCAGTACCCAAAAATGTGGATAAATCGGTTCCTCTGGTGATGGAGTTTGGGTGGATTTGGCCTGCAGGGATGCAGCGTCCACCAGCCCCTTCCGGCCCGACTTGGCAGGAACAGGTATTGGCGGAGGGTTGGGGATTTGGCGTGATCATACCCACCAGCTACCAGGCGGACAACGGAGCGGGTTTGCGCTCCGGAATCATAGGTTTGGTAAACAAGGGAGAGCCAAGGAAACTGGATGATTGGGGAACGCTAAAAGCTTGGGCTTGGGGAGCAGGTCGGGCTCTTGATTTGCTTGAAAAGGATCCCAAGGTAAATGCAAAAAAGGTAACGATCGAGGGCCTTTCTAGATATGGCAAAGCAGCCCTAGTCACGCTGGCCTACGATTCCAGATTTGCTTTGGGTCTGATCGGCTCTTCGGGTGCCGGTGGAGCCAAGCTGTTGCATCGCGAATTCGGAGAGCAGGTGGAGAATCTGGCATCTTCTGGAGAATACCACTGGTTTACACCTAATTTTATCAAATATGCTGGGCCGTTAAGCCACGACGATTTGCCGGTGGACGCGCATGAACTGATCGCGCTTTGCGCGCCCCGACCGATGTTTATCTCCGTGGGCTCGCCGACTGTGGAAGGCCAATGGATAGATGGCAAGGGCATGTTTGATGCGGCGGTTTTGGCTGGGCCCGTTTACGAACTCGTCGGGAAAAAGCCACTGGCCATCACCGAGTTTCCGCCGATCCAGACATTGGTGGACGGGGATTTGGCATTTCGGCAACATGAAGGAGGGCATACGGTCGGCCCAAATTGGCCACATTTCATCGAATGGGCGAAGCGGTATTTGGAGTAATTAGATGAAAATACCTTTAAAAGAAAAAGGCCAGAAAGAGTTTGAACTAGCCCCCAAATAAGTGTCTGACTTTTGGGGACACATCAGTTTAGCTTTCTAGCCTTTTGTTTTAAAAAGGCGGTAATTATAACCCTCCTTTTCTGTTTGGAGAGCGGGGTGTTGGCCAAGAGGTCGGCTCGCCGCTGCGGAAGTCAAGCGGCACACGCACTTCACGGGATACCATGTTTTCCTCCTCGCATGCCATGTATACCATGATTGCGGCTAGGATAGCATTACTTTTCACATCCTCAAATACCACCTTGTCATAGGTATCCATGTTAGTATGCCAAGTTTGGGTACCGTAGTCCCAGCTGAGAGAGCTCAGGTTGAATGCAGGGACGCCAGCTGCTACAAATGATGCGTAGTCAGAACCTCCGCCTCCAGGATTGCCAGGGAAGGAAGTTTCGATGTCTTTGGTGATTTCCCGAGGCACTTTGTTCATCCAGCGACCAAGATACTCGTAGCTGTCCACAAAGCCCTGACCGGAAAGGTTCGCCACGCGGCCAGTTCCGTTGTCCTGGTTGAAGAGCACTTGGATTTTCTCCATCATTTCCGGATGGTCTTCCACGAAAGCTCTTGAGCCGTTCAACCCCTGCTCTTCAGAACCCCAATGCCCCACGAGGATGGTTCTTTTTGGATTTGGATACACCTTCTTTAGAATTCGCATCACTTCCATCATCAGGATCGTACCGGTCCCGTTATCGGTAGCGCCGGTTCCGCCGTCCCAAGAGTCAAAGTGTGCGGATAGCATCACGTATTCCTCAGGCTTTTCGGTGCCTTTGATCTGAGCGATGGTGTTTTGGGTTGGCTGCACGCCGGTCTCCTTGGATTGTGCGTTCAGGTGGATTTGTGGCTTTTTGCCACTTTCAGCCAGTCGGAAAAGCATACCGTAATCTTCAAGTGACAAGTCGACGGTAGGAACTTTCTTGGTGGAGGCGGAAAAAATTTTGTTTGCGCCAAAGGCCCTAGACCAGTAGGAGGTGATAATCCCCGCCGCACCCGCTTCTTCCAAAGCAATAGGCAATGTGCTCCTGTTTTTGCCTGTTTTTTGGGTTCTTTCCATCCATTCTTTTTCGATCTCGGAGCGTTCTTCTTTCATTGCTTCGAAAGAAGACTCGGTGGCCCATTTTTCCCAGTTGTAGTCCGGGCGACCGGTGAGCTGGGGAGCCGAGATCATGACATATTTGCCTTTGACGGAAGGAAGCCATTTTTGGAAAGCGACTGAGTCGGCAAACTCGGGCAACACAACCACTTCTCCTATCACGCCGCCCTTTGGCGAGGCCGGACTCCAAGCCAGTTGCATTCCTGAAAGGGAGCGAGTCCAAGGAGCGACCATGTCGATGTGGGTGATGCCTCTCTCCCAGCCTCTCCACTCGCCCCACTTTTCGTTGTGGGCTTCGATGCCCCAGGTACCATATTGCTGCACTGCCCAGTCGTGCGCCTTCTGCATTTGCGGGGAGCCAACCAATCTCGGGCCGATGCCGTCGAGCAGTTCGTGAGCCAGATTCTCCAACTGGGAGTTTTCGTTGGCTTCTTTGATAATAGCTTCGATTACTGGATCCTGTGCTTGGGCGGTACCCGCCAGCATCAGGAGCAATCCGAGGCCGTAGAAGTAGATTTTCTTCATAGCTAGTGATAGTTTGGGAAGCAAATTAAATAGCCTGTGGGTATAAAATCCAACCGCTGGTGGAGTATTGGAGGAAATGCCTATTCCAGAGACTTAATGACTTTGCAGGGATTGCCAAAAGCGAGCACGTCGTTGGGGATATCCTTGGTGACTACCGAGCCCGCTCCGATGGTGACGTTGTTGCCAATCGTCACGCCGGGGCAGATGACAGCATTGCCGCCGATCCAAACGTTGTCACCGATGATCACTGGTTTGGTGGCCGTGTGGTAGCGAGTACTCTCGCCATCCATGTAGATTCGCTCGGAGGCTTTGAGAGGATGGGTTGCGGTGAAAATCTGCACATACGGTGCGATGAGCCCGTTTCGACCAATCCGGATCAGGTTATCATCCAAAAACATGCAGTTGACGTTGACAAAGGTATTTTCGCCTATTTCTATGTTTTTGCCGAAATCGCAGTAAAATGGCGACTCTACCCAAACCCCTTCCCCCTTTCTGCCCAGCAATTCCGACAAAATCCTGTCCCGGTTTTCCCTGTCGGTGCTGTCTGAATTGTTGTACTCTAGGGTAAGCCTACGGGCATGATGGTAGAGTATCAAAAGTTCGGGGTCGCGGGTATCGTAGACCTCCCCGGCGAGCATTTTTTCGAGATTGGTTTTCATCTTTAAATCGGTCATTTTAAAACTATCGAAAATCTCCGTGAACCAAAAAGCAAACCTTTAGCGATATCCAACCCTGATTTTGGTCAGGAAACGCTGGTTTTATGCCAATCAGTCTAAATACGCTTGGCTTTTGTGGGAGATTTGGATTTACTTTAAGCTGGTATAGTAAGTAGTAAAACAATGAGTTTGCAAATGGAGCCGAAAGAATTTTTGCTGGACATTTTGGGGAGAAGCGCTTCGCAAAAATCCCTGGATTGGCTGCGCATCCAAGTGGAAAAAATTGGTTTGGATAAGGCTCCCTCCAAGTTTTTTTTGGCATTTTCGCAGGCCTCCAGATATTTCAAGAAAGAAACTTTGACGCTCAACGAAGCCGACAAAAAGAAGGCAACAACTCTTGTGGGCGGCTTTGAACCTGCTTTTTGGAACGAACTGCAGGCTGCCCGTACGGTCTTGATGCTGAGTTATCCACAGGAAAAAAAACAGTGGCTGGCGGTCATCAACCAGCTCTTTGAGACTGGTGACATGTATGAGCAGCAGTCCCTATACGCTGCCTTGCCCCTCATGCCCTATCCGGAAGAGATGCTCCCAAGGGCAATTGACGGATGCAGGACCAACATGACTCTGATATTTGACGCTATCGCGCTTAACAATCCCTTTCCACCGAAATATTTTCCCGAGGCTAACTGGAACCAACTCGTGCTGAAGTCCATCTTTATGCAGCGGCCACTTTACCGTATCCAGCAGCTGGATGAGCGCCGCAATGCAGCTTTGGCGGATATCGCATCGGATTTTGCCCACGAAAGATGGGCAGCCGGTAGATCAGTTATGCCAGAACTTTGGCGGCTCGTCGTGCCATATCTTAATGAACGCTTTTTTGCGGACTTGAAGAAAGTCCTGAAATCCGAAGACCAAATGGAAGTGGAAGCTGGCCTGTTAGCTTTGTACCAATGCAACTCTGAGGAGGCAAAGCAACTGCTCCAATCCCGATCCGAAGAAGTAATGGCCATCGAATATGGAGAGATTACCTGGGAAAAGATCGGTGCCGACTATCAGGAAAAGCGCGCCTAATCCTTTTCCTGATGACAGGACAGACTAGTATAGCTGTCTTGGCAAATCCCTTAACTTTGAAAGTTCATAATTCTAATAAAATGGAAATGTACATAGATCCCCATATCCACCTAGTGTCCCGCACCACTGACGACTATGAGGCGATGCGCAAGGCGGGAATCGTAGCGACCATTGAACCGGCCTTTTGGCTAGGTCAGCCCCGTACGGAGGTGGGCTCATTCAAAGACTACTTCAGCACCTTGGTAGGTTGGGAGCGTTTTCGAGCCAGCCAGTTTGGCATCGTACACTACTGCACCATGGGTTTGAACTCCAAGGAAGCCAACAATGTGCCTTTGGCTGAGCAGGTGATGGAGCTCTTGCCGCTGTATGCAGGGAAAGAGGGTGTAGTGGCTATAGGCGAGATTGGCTATGACGATCAGACTGAGGCGGAAGACCGCTTTTACAGATTACAGTTGGAGTTGGCCAAGGAAGTTGATTTGCCTGTACTTATCCACACTCCCCACCGTGACAAGAAGAAAGGAACTACCCGCTCCATGGATGTGGCTGACGAGCACGGCATGGATCCTGGATGGGTGGTTGTGGATCACAACAACGAGGAAACCGTCGAGGAAGTGCTTGACAGAGGCTACTGGGCGGCTTTCACCATTTATCCACATACCAAAATGGGCTCCGAGCGCATGGTGGAGATTGTAAAGCAATACGGCCCCGAACGCATTATTGTAAATTCCGCGGCGGATTGGGGCATTTCAGATCCCTTAGCTGTGCCAAAGACGGCCAACCTGATGCGAAAGTTGGGAATCCCGGAAGAGGATATCCGCATGACTACCTACCAAAATGCACTGACGGTCTTTGGACTCAGCGGACAGATGGATGAAAGCGACTGGCTCAATGCTGCTCCCATCGACCAAACCAAAAAATTGGGAGGAAACTCCGTGTTGCGTGGCGGACAGGTACCCCGAGTGGAAGGGCCTGCCGACCGTGTAGAAAACTAATCGATGGGAAAGAGAGGACTTTTTGCCTACCTCCAGCTGACCCGCCCTGCCAACGTGATCACTGCGATCGCAGATATCTGGGCGGGTTTTGCCGTTGCTGGAGGAATAGATTATTTGATAACAGATCTTATATACGGAAACTCAAATTTTTGGTGGAACCTGCTTTGGCTTTCATTGAGTACAATCGGATTGTATGCTGGCGGTGTTGCGTTCAATGACGTAGCGGACGCAGAACTGGACGCCATCGAGCGACCAGAGCGGCCTATTCCAAGCGGTCGGGTATCCAAATCCAATGCCACGATTATGTCCACGGCCTTGCTGGTGTTCGGGGTAGTATGTGCTGCCCAAGTCAATTGGATTTCGGCTGGTTTGGCTTCGATTGTGGCGCTTCTGGCGGTACTGTATGACTATTGGGGTAAGCATCAAAGCATCCTCGGTCCGATCAATATGGGGCTTTGTCGCAGCGGAAATCTGCTGCTAGGTGTCAGCGTAGCTCCTGAAGTCTTGGAAAAGATTTGGATCATCGGCTTGATACCTCTGATCTATGTCGCCGCCATCACGATGATCAGCCGTGGGGAAGTACATGGCAAAAACAGGAGAGCCCTCTACTTTGGAGGCTTGATGTATGGATTTATCTTTGTTGCGATATTTGCGATGGCATACATCCAAGGGCCTAGATATCTGCATGTCCTGCCCTTTTTGGCCCTTCTTGCGTATATGATAGTACCGCCTTTGGGAAAAGCAATCCAGACCCAAGAGCCAAGGTTCATTGGCAAGTCAGTCAAAGCGGCGGTGATTTCGCTCATTATAGTGAATGCCTCCATTGCGTCGGCATTTTCGGGCTGGCCCATTGGAATGGTCGTTTTGCTGCTTCTTCCTGTTTCTCTTTGGTTAGCCAAAAAATTTGCCGTAACCTGACGCGGAATAAACCAATTTGTATCCAAAATTGTCTATCAAGACGGCAATAGCCCAAATAATTCCTTACGAATACCCATGAATACGATTCTTGAACAGACCTTTTCAGTCCCCTTCCGATATCCGGTGTGCTTTACCGAAGGTCTTTTTGATCCCCAAAACACGATGTTGGCGGATGTCCTGCGGGGGGAGCGGATTCCTAAAGTTCTCTTTGTGGTGGACAGCGGCGTGGCGGACACCCATCCGGGACTGGTCGATGAGCTGAGGAATTATTCCTTTCAGCACCAAAGCGTATTTACTCTTGCCGCGGAGCCCGTGATCGTCCTTGGCGGCGAAGCCTGCAAAAACGATCCCGATCTCTATCAAAGTATTGTCGAGGCTACGCATCTGTATGGCATTGATCGGCACTCGTACATCGCTGTGATCGGTGGCGGGGCCGTGCTAGATATGGTAGGTTTTGCAGCTGCGATTTCACACCGAGGTATCCGGCTGATTCGGATTCCGACTACCGTTTTGTCCCAAAACGACTCCGCCGTTGGGGTGAAAAACAGTATCAACGCCTACGGCAAAAAGAACTACCTCGGTACCTTTACCCCCCCCAACGCGGTATTAAACGACTTCAATTTCCTGAAAACACTGGAAGACAGGGATTGGAGAGCTGGGATCTCCGAGGCTGTCAAAGTGGCTTTGATCCAGGATCTGAGCTTTTTTGAGTGGTTGGAAAAAAACGCCGATGCGCTTGCCAAGCGGGAAATGGAGCCGATGAAGGCTCATATCATCCGCAGTGCCCAAATGCATATGAACCATATCGCTGGAAAGGACCCCTTTGAGTTTGGATCGTCCCGACCCCTTGACTTTGGACACTGGGCTGCCCACAAGCTCGAGAAACTTAGCAATTTCCGCGTCCGCCACGGAGAAGCCGTGGCAATAGGCATTGCGCTGGATTCAGCCTATTCTTTCTTGCAAGGAAGGATCACAGAGGAGGATTTCGCGCGTATTGTCAAGGTAATGAAGAAGCTGGGCTTTGACCTTTTTGCCCCAGAGCTGCAGGGTGGAAGCCTGATTGAAGGCCTCAGGGAATTTCAGGAGCATCTGGGCGGGCAGCTGACCATCATGCTCTTGGAGAAATTAGGAAAAGGCGTAGAAGTACATGAGATGGATGAGGATTTGATCCATCAATCCGTAGATTTGCTTCGAACTTTTCAGGAAAAATCCGACCTCATCACTTCCTGACTTTTTAAACCCGAACTATGGACGTCAAGGGCTTTCATCTCAGCTACTGCAGCAATATACATCCCGGTGAAAGCTGGGATGCGACCTTCCAAAACCTCAAGATCTACATTCCGGAAGTGCGGCAGAGGCTCAAGGCCGAAGGCCCTTTTGGAATAGGACTAAGGCTTTCCCACCAAGCCTCTTTGGAGCTCGAAAAACCGGAAAGGCTAAAAGAATTCCAAGTTTGGCTCCGTCAGACCAATGCTTATGTTTTTACGCTAAACGGGTTTCCCTACGGCGATTTTCATCGGCAGATCGTAAAGGAAAAAGTACACTTTCCTGATTGGACCACTGTCGAGCGAAAAGACTACACCCTTCGTTCCTTTCAGATTCTCTCCCAACTTTTGCCTCCGGGCATGCAAGGAGGAATATCTACCTCTCCGATTTCCTACCGGCATTGGTTTAAGACCAAGGAGGCGCTAAAGGCAGGCATGGAGACAGCCACAGCCCATCTCTTGGAGATCGTGGAGGAGCTAGCAAAAATCCATAAGAATACTGGCAAACTGCTGCACCTTGATATTGAGCCAGAGCCAGATGGAATCTTGGAGAATTCCGACGAGATGATTTGGCTCTTCAAAAATTGGCTATTGCCGAAGGGAAAACACCAGCTTTCCCAAAAGCTCGGCATATCCGAAAGGGAGGCCGAAGACTTGATCAAAACCCATATCCAAGTATGCTACGATGTCTGCCACTTCGCCATCGTGTACGAAGAGCCCGCTGAGACTTTTGCCAAGTTTGAGTCAGCGGGCATTCGTGTCGGTAAAATCCAGATCTCGGCAGCATTGAAAGTCCTGATTCCACCATCTGCCAACGGTAAATTCAGCTTGGGCAAAAAGCTCCAAGCCTTTGCGGAGTCGACTTATCTTCACCAAGTCGTCGCACGATTGGACGACGGAAAACTGAATTCCTATTCTGACTTGCCACAAGCTTTGGACGTTCTTCCCGATACCAAGGAAAAAGAGTGGAGAATCCATTTTCACGTTCCTGTGTTTCTCGAAGACTATGGTTCTTTTTCTTCCACCCAAGAGACCATTTCAATTGTACTCAAGGAAATTTTATCCAATCCGGAAATCACGCAGCATTTGGAGGTAGAGACCTACACTTGGGAGGTACTGCCCCAGGGCACCCGACAAAGCCTTGGCGAATCTATAGCCAGGGAGCTCGCTTGGGTGAGGGAAAGGATGGGATAAATTCAGATATGAAGCTTGAGGTTTTGGGTATGCGCAAGGTGGGATTTGCCAGTGAGAGGTCGGAATTATGAGATATCAGGCCAAGCAAGAATAAGCTCCGAGTCAGCCTAAACGAAGTAGGAACTTATTTTTGATTAGACTCAAAAAGATGAAAAAAACAGTAGTTCTAAATATAGTTGCGCTTTCTCCCCGGGTGATCGGTGAGCATACTCCTTTTCTCAAAAAATGGATAGCAAAGCAGCAATCCGCTGTCGTCGAACCGGTCCTTCCGGCGGTGACCTGTTCTGCCCAATCCGTGTACTTGACTGGAAAGTGGCCCACGGATCACGGCATAGTCGGAAATGGCTGGTATTTTCAGGACGAGTGCGAAATCAAACTTTGGAGACAATCCAACAAGTTGGTGCAGGCCGAGAAAGTATGGGAGGTTCTTCGCAGGGACAATCCGGGCTTCACCGTCGCCAATATGTTTTGGTGGTACAACATGTACTCCAGCGCCGACTACGCGGTAACGCCAAGACCACTCTATCTACAGGACGGCCGCAAATTGCCCGATTGCCACTCTCAGCCCATGGAGCTCCGCGACAGGCTGCAAAAGGAACTTGGACAGTTTCCGCTGTTTTCCTTTTGGGGACCAAATACCAGCATAGCTTCCAGCAAGTGGATCGCAGATGCCTCTAAAAAGGTGGACGAATGGTACAATCCTACACTCAACCTGATCTATATCCCGCATCTGGACTATGGCTTGCAAAAGTTCGGGATTGATTTTGAAAAGATTGGCAAGGATCTCCGCGAGGTGGACGCACTTGCGGAGGATCTGATTACCTACTTCGAAAACCAGGGAGCCCAAGTACTACTTCTCTCCGAGTATGGAATCACCTCTGTCAGCAGGCCGGTTCATTTGAACCGGATTTTCCGGGAAAATGGCTGGATTCAGGTCAAGGATGAATTAGGTAAGGAAACCTTGGATGCCGGAACTTCGGCTGCTTTTGCAGTAGCCGACCATCAAGTCGCCCATGTCCATGTCAACGACAAATCGAAGCTCGCTGAAGTCAAAGCCCTCTTGGAAAAGACTCTCGGCGTGGAGAAAGTGCTGGACGAAGCCGGCAAAAAGGAATACCACATTGCCCACGAGCGGGCTGGGGATCTGGTCGTGATCGCCGATGCAGATTCTTGGTTTACTTACTATTTCTGGTTGGACGATGCCAAGGCGCCGGACTATGCCCGCTGCGTGGATATCCATCGCAAGCCAGGTTATGATCCGGTGGAACTGCTGCTCGATCCCGCGATCAGAATCCCCCTGCTCACCGTTGGCTCCAAAGTCCTGAAGAAAAAACTCGGCTTCCGCTACCTCATGGATGTGATTCCCTTGGACGCGACCCTAGTCAAAGGAGCGCATGGAAGAATCCCCGAATCGGACTTAGACAAGCCACTTTTTGTGTCAAAGTCTGATATCAACGCGGCTGACAAGATCCAGCCAACGGCCGTTTTCGACCTTATTGTCAAGGCAGTGCGAGGTTAAAATAAGTCAACAAGCTTTGTTGTTTAGTTAAAATCTGCTTTTTTCATAGAAAAATGAATTTTTATGAAGAAAGCGGTAACTGTGCTTTTGATCCCACTGATTTTTTCCTGTGGGAAACAGGCAAGCCATGAAAGAGCTGGTCGAGCTATCCTGGAGAACATTTTCCACATCCCCTCGCGGTGGTTGCCTACGAACTGGGCTTTGCGGTGATGACTCTTGATTTTTAACCCATGAGGCATATACACTTACTATTTCTAGCCTTTCCCATTTTGTTCTCCTGCGGAGACCAAGACAGCACAGTCTCAGAGAGACATTTTTCCTATATGATAGACACGGTCAAGGTAGAAAACCACGAGCTGTTTCTCAATGTCCAAGATGGCCTCAACAGGATGGCAATTTCACCCGATGGCCAAACACTCTACTTTTACAATACTTCCGAAAAAAGGCTGGATCTGATTGACTTGAATTCTTATCAGATCAGTCGGTCGATTTTTTTCAGCGCAGACGGACCTCAAGGAATCGGGGGCATTTCCCCTTACGGATTTGAAATCACCGAGAGGGGCGAGATCATCATCGCCTCATTAGATGCCATCCGCAAAATGGACTCATTGGGCAACAAAATAGAAAGCTACAATTGGGAAAGCCTAAACTACCAATCCGGCCAAATACCCGAAGGAACTATCCTGAGTTTTGACGGCGAGTATGACCCGACAGGAAACATATTCTATGGCGTCTATGGGAGAGAAAGAGGAGGAAACAGCAATGGAGATGGCTTGGGGATTTTGGATATCCCAAATCGGGCAATTCGAACCAAGGAAATCCCCTTGCTCAAATCACTGACAGACTATAAGATCGAACTGGACGGAGATGTAAAAACGATCGGCTTTGAAAGCTTTTTTCTTCAGCACGAGAATGAAAAAATTTTGATCAGTACTGAGGCCCATAATTCATTGGCAGTCTATGATATCTGTAGAGACTCTCTCTACCAGATTGATTTTTCATCTGAACTTTTACCCGATAAAAAACCCGGAAACTTTGAGAAAAAGGTCACCTCTCTTGATCAAATGAAAGCGTCTCTCTTGGCCAAAGCCAAAGAAGTCAGTTTCGGGCCGTGGATTTGGGACGAGAGCAGCCAGCACTATTTTCGGATCAGTCAGTATCAATCGGGCTTTGACCCGCCCGAGTTTCAGGTCTATGTGACCGTAGCAGATCCTGATTTTCAAGTGGTTTTAGAGAAGAAGGATTTTCCAAGAGCCAGGTCCAATGCTTTCTTCCACCAAGGCTACCTCCATCATCCCATCAATCTAAACGATGAGCTGTGTTTCGTGAGAATTAAACCGGAATTCCAGTTTTGAGAAACTTACGTATGAAAAACCTTTTGCTTATTTTTCTGGCTCTCGCCCTGTTTTCCTGCTCCGCAAAGGAGGAAAATGCCGACACCAACATGCTCGAAAACTTGAGCTACACCGTGGATACGGTGATGGTGGATGCTGTAGAGGACTTTTTGAACCTATCCAACGGAATCCGGCCGTACGGCCTGACTGAGGACAAGAGGCAACTCTGGTTTTTTGAGAGTGCTCCTAGATTGGTTCAGGTGGACTTGGATCAGGCGAAGGTTCTGAAAAAATCCGCTTTCGAAGAGGAAGGGCCAGATGGAGTTGGAAGCTATATTACGGATCTGGAAATAGGGCCACAGGGTGAGCTTTATTTGAAAAGCGAGCGGACGGTTGGGGTTTTTGGCCAAAATGCCAAGACGCTTCAAAATCTGAAGTTTGTGCCCTCAGGAATAGACTCCAGCTTGGCGCAAAATAGACATGCTCTTTTTGACAAATCGGTCTATGACTTTGGCAGCGGAAAAATCTACTCCCATCCCAGTTTTAGCGAGGCGGGCGAATATGTGCTGCTGATTTTAGATCCAGAGACCCAATCTGCCACCTCCCTGCCGGTTCCCAAAATGAAGATCGTGGACGACTTCAGTAGAACGGAATCGGTTGAGACCAAGAATGGGACGACCACTTCTTTCTACGCGGTCGGGAGTAACATTACCCTCTTGCTTGGCGAGGTGATCCTGTCCACCCCTGCGATGAGCGGTTTTTATCGATTGGACATCCAAACCGAAAAGCTGGAGTTCATCGATATCCAGCACAAAAATTATCCCAACTCGATGGATATTGCGATCATCCAGAACCCCAGCGAAGCGTCACAGATGTTTGAAATCCAGAAAAAGATATGGAAGCAGATCAACTACCAGGAGCTGATGTGGGATGATTCGCGGCAGCTTTATTTTCGCGTCGGGATGAAAACTAAAATGCCCGAACAGCCCGGCCCGCCCGCCATAGAATTTTTTCTGTTTGCCTATGATCGGGACTTTAATGTGGTGGGAGAAACGAAATTGGAAGGAGAGAACCTTTCGATTTGGGACGGCTTCTTCAAAGACGGCAAGCTCTGGTCCTATGTCAACGTGGACGATGAGCTGGGCTTCGCACTGATTGACTTTGATTTTTAAACCCAAAACAAAATGTATGAAAAAACTGATCTTGGCCCTAGCGGCCTCCGCCCTCTTTTCCTGCTCCGTAAAGGAGAAAAATGCCGACGCCAACATGCTCGAAAACCTGAGCTACACCGTGGATACTGTTCTGATCGAGACAGGTGAGGAACTGCTCTTTCTTCAATCAGACTTAAGCCATTCCATTCTTAGCAACGATCAGGCAAGGCTGTACAACTTTACCCCCAAAGATGAACTGGAGGAGATTGACCTGGACAGACTGAGCCTCCTTCGTAAAATCACTACGGTAAGAGAGGGGCCACGTGGTACTGGACTACCTTATGCTCTCCAGTTTGATGTAGACGGTAGATGGGTTTTGTTTGGATACAATGAAGTGAGGATTTTCAGTCCAGACTTGGACTCCATGCAACGCTATCCGATTACGGAAGAGGACTTGATAAGGATCAAGCCAGGGATGTTGGCACCGTTTAATCCCAAGGTCGTTGACCAAGGTGTTCTTTATGCGATCTACGAGACATACGAGCAGGTTCCTCAGGGTTTGGCGATTGTCTCATTGGAAGACCGGATCGCCAAAAAGATTCCCTTGGAAATCGCGGATAGAATTGTTCCATTTACCTATTCACTGTTTGTTCAAGGAAGACTGAGCAACAAGTCTTATGAGCCAATCAGCCTTATGTTAGTCGATAACGAACTGATCGTTTCCACCGCCTTTACAAACGAGGCGATAATAATTGATCTGGCGAGTGACTCGGTGAGGGTGAAAACCTTTCATTCCTCGCTGACCCAGGACAAAAGACCACTTCCGGATCTTACATCCGCGGAAACCATCAACGAACTCCAAGATTTGATCCGCGAAGGGGATAAAGGAGTCAAATTTGGCCCCTTCTATTTCGATAGAGAAAATAGCCAGTTCTGGAGGTTTTCCAGAGAGCTCGACAGAGAAATCGGAGATTCCCTGATTTTCAAAAATGTACTAACCGTCTTTGACGAGGATCTAAACCAGCAGGGAGAGATGGTCGTTCCAGTCGATCCTTTTTCGAAAAAATTCTTCAAAGACGGCAAGCTCTGGTCCTATGTCAACGTGGACGATGAGCTGGGCTTTGCGGTGATGGATTTTAAGTTTTGATCAAACCAATCCCAGCCTTTTTTTCACTTTCAGCAGGTTTTCCTGCTTTTTAGGCTCGCGGTGGATGCGGCAGAAGTCAGTATGATAATGGTGCTTTTGCATAAAGACTAGCTGTAGCTCGTCCCAGGCTTGCTCCGTAAAGTCAGGGTTGAAATGCTTCAACTCTTGGAAGAGTGTCTGCCCTACCTGGTCAAAAAGCTCGGTGCCCAAATACTCCAGATCGGCATCGGCCAGGATATTTTCCAGATGGGTTTTGGGGTTCTGGGGGATTTTGGTGGCTAAGATCATGCCGTAGATTTCCTCCAGCTGATCCCTTCCATAGTCTTGGGAGAGATAGGATTCGGCGATTTTGCAGCCTTTTTCTTCGTGATCTTTAGGATTGTCTATGAACCCGGTATCATGAAAGAGCGCAGCCAGCTTCAGGAGCTCCACTTCCTGTTCAGAAACATGGGACTGCCGAGCAAGGAAGATTGCCTGATCCAGCACGTAGGCAGTATGTCCCAGATTGTGGTACGTGAGGTATTGTGGCAGTTTCGCCAGGATGTCCCGATAGACCTTGTGTTGGATTTCTTCAAAAACCATCAGCTGTGCTTTTTACCGACCCTCTTGATGATCCCCCCTTTCACTTCCTTAATTGTCTGCACATAAAAGAAGGCCTTAGGGTCTATGTGTTGGATAGCTTCTTTCATTCGGTGTACTTCCAGCCTGGTGACCACCGTCATGATGATGTCGCAGGGATGCTTGATGTGGAACGTCTCGGGAAGATAACCCCTTTCGCCCTTATATACAGAGATTGCCTTGCCAAATTCCTTCACGATGAGCTCTTTCACCTTTTCTTCCTCACGGGAAATGACCGTCAGGGCAGTGTATTCCTCAAAGCCCTCCACTACATAGTCGGTCATCTTGATGGCAGTATAATAGGTCAGGATAGAGTACATGGCGGGCTCAATGCCAAAAAATATGGCGGCGAAGAGCATGATAAGCGAGTTTAAAAAGACTGTAATCTCTCCCGCAGAAAGAGGAGAATTTTTCTGGACAAACTCGGTGATCACCTCAAAACCATCGATCAATCCTCCTCCCCGTATAATCAGGCCAATCCCCACACCCATCAAAACCCCTCCAAAAACAGCACTCAGCACAAGATCTGCCGTGACGCCATCTTCGATGTTCATCAGCCCAAGTAGCTCAAGCACCACTACCAGCAAAAAAACCGAGAAGGTCGATTGGACGGCAAAAGTCTTCCCGATCTTTTTCCATCCCAGATATAAAAACGGAATGTTGATTACCACCAACAATACGTTTAGGTTAATCCCGTAGTGGAGGTTTACGATTATGGCGATGCCAGTCACTCCACCATCCAGGAATTTGTTTGGGAGCATAAATCCCTTCAACGAGAGAGCAGCACAAATGACGCCGGCAACAATGTAAAAGATGGAGACAGGATCGAAAACAGCTCTCCAGTCTATTTCTTGTTTATAAGTGCTCATCTAGGTGCTATTAAAAAGGTAAGGTGAAAGGGCAAGTAAATTTTTTTTAAAATTTAAGCAAAAAGCCAAGGTGCCCAACCATAGAACTTCGAATTCTTAAGGGAATGCAGTATTGAGCTGATACCGTTTGAAATTAACAAGGCTTCAATCCAGTCTGGGGAGGCTGAGTTTATATCTCATCGCAATCATTCGGATAGCAATGATCAGAGACATAGAGATCAACAAATTGTAGTTCCGCTCCAGGCCGAGATAGTCCATCGTGGCATAGAAGATCGCTCCAGCGAGACATGCCGAGGCATAGATTTCTTTGCGGAAAAGGATGGGTATCTCATTGGTGAGGGTATCACGGATCACTCCGCCCATGACTGCCGAAAACATCCCCATGATGGCCGCGATCTCCGGGCGGACTCCCAGACTCAGGGATTTTTCCACACCCAAAACGGTGAAGAATCCAATGCCGATCGTGTCAAAGAGAAAGAATGTGCGTCGCAACTTGCTCAGCAGGTTGGGAAAGACAAAGGCCGCCAATATGCCCGAGAGGATGGCGTATAGAAAATAGATGTCTCCTATCCAGACTAGGGGATAGCTGTCCAGCAAGATGTCGCGGAGTGTGCCTCCTCCGATAGCGGTGATGAATCCAGTGAAGCCGGCACCAAAAAGGTCATGCTCTTTTTCACGAATGGCAAGCGCGCCGGATATCGCAAAAACAAAAGTGCCAATAAGTTCGAAAGCGTATTGAAGATCCATTTCAGCGATATTAGACTTTTTCCATTAAAAAGACACCCATTTCCCGTTGTCCCAAAACCAAGACAGTTTTGGGGGTGTCGAGGAATCGGAATCCGATTTTTTCCAAGTTATCCACATCTTGGCTCATGACTAAAAAACGATCCGATCCATCCGGAAGAAGAAATCTACCACCACCTAGCGCTTTGCTTTGGCCTAAAATTTCTCCAAAGGCGGTGCAGGTCCGAAACCAAAACATTCCACCCGGCTTGAGCACTCGATGAATTTCGCGGGCCATTTCCATGAAGTTATCCACATCCTTGGCGAAGTGGAGGACGGCCGAACACACGATTGCATCGAAGGCTCCGGCGTGAAAGGGAATTTCCTCCAGTCTGCCTGCCTGGAAGCGGTGGCTGTCGTAGGCTGAATTCAGACTTTTAGCGAGATAGCGGCAATATTGGATGGCGGTCTCGTTGGGATCTATTCCAAAGAGCTGATAGTTTTTCTGGATGAAGTAGACAGCATTTCTGCCTTCCCCGCATCCAGCGTCTAGGATCTTCATCTCTTTGGTGAATCGGCCCTTGAGAATCTGATCCAGCAGGTAGATATCCACATTGCCTAGCAAGCGGTTGAGCTCAGTTATTTCCATCTTCCAAAAGGTCAAGCGAGTCCGCGGCCTTGCGTCTTCCGATCTCAATCATTTCCGCTGCCCGGTGAAATTCGAGTGTGCCGGCTTGCTTTCTCGATATCCTCACCGTCACATCCACTGGATATTTTTCGATCAGCAGCTCACAAAACTTGTCCTGAAGCAGGTCAAATGAACGGGTGATAAGGCTAAATGCGCTTAGAGTGGCAGGTTTTTCTTCTTTCGATTCCTCGGGAAAGTATTGGGTCATCTTTCTGCGGTAATCTTGGAGCCACTTGGGTATGGAGATCAGAGTCCGTCCTTTTTGGTCACGTCTGGCTGGAGGTACATACAAGTGTTGGGGGCCGTTGACCTCTACCACGACCAACAGTCGGTCTTCATGGTTGGAAATAAGAGAGATTGGCACTGGATTCAGCACGCCTCCATCAATGAATTCATGACCAGGATGCTGGGCTGGCTGAAAAACCGTCGGTATACTGCCAGAGGCGCGGATTGCCGAGTAGAGGCTCCCCTCGCGAAATACATATTCCTTTCCACTTCTATAGTCCACGGCATTGCAGGAAAAAGGTATTGGCAAGTCCTCGATTTGGCAGTCTTTGATCACATTCTTCAGTGAATTGTAAACTTTGTCGCCCTTGATAAATCCCCGACTGGAGAAGGTAAAATCCATCAATGAAAAAACATCCACGCGATCCAGGTTGCAGATCCAGTCTTTGAAGACTTGCATTTGCCCAGCTGCATACATGCCACCGACCAAGGCCCCAATAGAGCAGCCGGCGATTTCCCCGATTTCATAGCCGCGGCGCTCCAACTCTTCGATCACTCCCACATGCGCCAATCCCCTCGCTCCACCGCTGCTCAAAACCAATGAAACTGTTTTCTTTTTTGACATATATTTAGGGAGGTCCAAGTACATCCAATGGACTCACATCACCGACGAAATTAAGCAATATGAGCCAATTTAAGCCTTTTCACCTCGCTTTTCCCATTCGGGATATTGAGGAAACCCGTGCATTCTACGGAGATTTGTTGGGTTGCGACATCGGTCGTAGCACGGACAAGTGGATAGATTTCAACTTTTTCGGACACCAGCTTTCCGCACATATCAAGCCTGAGGAGCTCGCAAACGCCAAAACCAACGCCGTCGACGGCAAGAATGTGCCTGTTCGGCATTTTGGGGCGATTTTGGATTGGGAAGAGTGGCATCAGCTGGCCGACAAACTTAAGTCTTACGGGATTGAGTTCGTGATTGAGCCCTACATCCGGTTCAAGGGCGAAGTGGGAGAGCAGGCCACGATGTTTTTTCTGGATCCCTGCGGTAATGCACTCGAATTCAAGTCCTTTCAGGATCCCAGCCAGATTTTTGCCAAATAATCCCCAAACCGTGAAAACGCATTACCTAGATTCCGGAATCGGCCGAATGGTCCAAATTGAAGGAAAGGACTATCTATACTTCAGCGGAACTTCCTATTTGGGGATTGGCCAAGACCGGGATTTTTTAGACTTGCTGGCCAACAATCTTTTTGAATTTGGGGCCAGTCACGGGCAGAGTAGGATAAATAATACCCGTCTTCGTGTCTTTGACGAGTTTGAGGATGCCTTTGCTGAGTCGGCAGGAGCTGAGTCGGCAGCGGTGTTCAGCTCTGGATATCTGGCCGGTATTGCTGCATGGAAATCTCTTGTAGGCAATACCGATGAAGTTTGGATTGCTCCAGACGCTCATCCCGCGATCATCCCCGACGGTTTGGTTCCTATGATTAAATTTAATTTTACACAATGGAAAAAGCATTGTCTGGAGCGCGCTGAGGAGCTTTCGTCTCGCCGGATTCTTATCATCGGAAATGCTTTGGACTCGCTTTCGGGACAAATTCACGATTATTCTTGGGTGAAAGATCTCGGACAAAAGCATCGTATCAGCCAATTGCTTGACGACAGCCATGCCTTCGGAACGGTAGGCAACAGCATTTACGGTACTTATCAACAGTGGAATTCTCCCGATGTGAACCTTTTGGTCAGCGGCTCATTGGGCAAAGGACTCGGCTTACCAGCCGGCATAGTATTGGGGAGCTTGGCAGAGATTGGTCGAATCAAAACGACTCCGCTTTTTGGCGGTGCGTCTCCTGGGTCTCCTGCCCATCTTTGCACCTTTCTACAAATGGAGGATAGGTATTTGGAGAAAAAAAGCTGGCTGGAAGATGCTTGCGGGATTTTTGCTCAAGAGGTAGAGAGGATAAAGCAGATCAATGGAAGCAGGCATTTCCCGGTGTTTCGTTACACTGAAAATGCCTGGCTCCGCGAATTTGAAAAAGCGGGAATCATCACTTCGTCTTTTCCATACCCTACTCCGGGCAGCCCTACTGTCAACCGGATCGTCATTTCTGGATTTCACGAGTTGGGAGACTTGATGTACCTCCTTGATATTATCCACAATCTAAAAAGAGGATGAGAAATTTAACGTACTTATTGATTTCTTTACTTTGCTTGTCGGCATGTAAGGAACAAGAAAAACAGCCTTTTCAGGACGGGTTGGCCAACTATCCCGTAATGAGGCAGGTCATGGGAGATGTGGATAAGTACCAGGTACAGATCCTTTTCACCCGGATCGACCGCAACGAGCACGGCAATCCACTATTCCAGGACATTAGTTTTAATCTAGACGACGAGCGCTATTTTTACCCGGCTTCGACAGTGAAGTTGCCTATCGCGCTTTTGGCCTTGGAGTGGCTGGAAGAGCAGGACGTAGAGGGACTAACTCTGGAGACGACCATGCTGACGGACTCGGTCAGGCCTTCCCAGATTCCCGCATATCTGGATTCAACGGCTGAGAATGGCCTTCCCAGTATTGGGCACTATATCAAAAAGATCCTCTTGGTGTCAGACAACGACGCCGCGAATAGACTTTACGAACTTTTGGGCTTGAACTACATCAACGGAAAACTGAGGGAAAAGGGCTTGGATCATACCGTGATCACGCAGCGTCTCAGTTTTCCAATCTCTCCGGAAGAGAACCGCCAGTTTAATCCGGTTCGGTTTGTGGATAAGGCGGGCGAAGTGATCTTGGAGCTCCCGGCTCGGCATACTGATAGTATCTACATAGTCCCAGGTGAACCCAAGCTTGGCAAAGCCCATTATCGCAACGATAGTCTGTATCAGGGAGCTATGGATTTTTCATTCAAGAGCAAATTTGCCTTGTCGGATCTGCATGGCGTGGTGCAGCGGATTGTTTTTCCCCAAGCTTTTTTTGAAAACGAGCGCTTTAATCTTTCGTCCGAGCATCGGGAATTTATCCTGAAATACATGTGCATGCTTCCCGGAGAAAGCGACTATCCCAGATACGACACGACGGAGTATTACGACAGCTACTCGAAATTTTTCAAATTTGGCGCTAGCAAAAAGCCTATTCCTAAGCATTTTCGGATTTTCAACAAAACGGGCTGGTCCTACGGATACCTGATTGACGGGAGCTATTTCGTTGATCTAGAAAATAGGGTGGAGTTTTTTGTATCGGCAGTCGTTTATACCAACGAGAACCAGACGCTCAATGACGGAGTGTACGAGACAGAGGAAATCGCCAAGCCTTTTTTTGCGGAACTTGGCGAATACCTGTACCAGCTGGAATTGAAGCGGGAAAAACAGATTCCCGCTGATTTGAGTGGTTTTAAGTTTGAATATTAACTTCTGGGGAGTTAATTTGATGCTAGTTTGTTCATCTATCCGAATTTCTCTTGAAAGATTTTCTGGCATTCCTAAAATCAAACTGGTGGATTTTCTCCCTCGGTGCGCTGTTCTATTTCCTGTTTGTTCAGGCCTACGTTTATCCTAACCTGAGCTTTGATTTTTCTGTGACACTCAAAGTTTCAACTTGGGTAAAGCTATTGTCAAGTCAAGTTTGGTTTGCAGCTGCTTTTTACTTTGTTTTTTGGATACCTAACCGTAGAAAGCTGATAGAAAAGAAGCCTAGAGAGGATTAGGCTCCTACAAAACGGGTCTTTTTTCAGAATGGGAAATTTGCCAGATTTTTTTCCAAGGAGGTAGTGGATTCAAATTATTAAGAAAGTCCTGACAAAAGGCTAAATTTTCTTCTCAGTTTCCCCTCTCATGAGAGCAATTAAAGCAATTTTACTTTTTGAATTTTTCGGAATTTTTGCCTGTACTCAGCAGCCTGAAGAACATGCGGTTTTTTCCGATTTGGAAAGTCATTCCTCCTTGGCAGGAAATGCCGAATACCTCAATTCTCCGTTTGTGGCTGCTGGAGATCGGGTTTATCTGATCGGTCACCAAAACGGCACCTTTCCGGATTTGGGATGGCATGTCGAGGGTGAAATGGGAGGAATATGGCTGCATCCGATTAAGCTGATGGATGGCTTTACCGCTTCAGTCTCTTTGGGAGAAAATACTTTTTGTCTGGACCAAGCAGAGTCATTTACCAATTATCCCTTTTCCAATGTGCTGAAATTTGCCCAGCAAGAGGCGGGAGTTGAAGTGGAGCGGCTGCACTTTGTCCCAGACGGAAAAGAAGGCGTGATTATTTTGTTCAAAGTGAAAAATGTGGATAACTCTAACAAAACTTTCCGCTTTGACTTCAATGCTTACGTGGATTTGATGCCTGTATGGCTGGGAGAACGCACGGGTATGGTGGACCATCCGGATGAGATTTCTTTTGATGAGCTAACCAACACGTTTACCGGCAAGGACCAGGGAAATGACTGGTTTGTGGTCTGGGGAAGCGGGGAATCCATACCTCTGAACCAGCAGGAAATCCGCGGCTGCGGAATGGACCCCCAAGGAAAAGGATCAGCCGCTTCCTTCGGATTGGATATTTTACTTCCGGCAGGATCGGAGCAGATTATTCCGGTTTTTATTGCCGGCTCCAATGAAACTGAATTAAAGGCGATGGAAACTTTGGCAGACCTGAGGCAAAATCTGGGCAAGGATTGGTTTAACAAGAAGGAACGATTCGAGTCATTGGCGCGAATGTCTGAAATCTCCATTCCTGACAAAGAATTGGAAAAGGCTTTTGAATGGGTCAAGTACAATACGGATTGGCTGATTAGGGAAGTGCCGGACCAGGGCCGCGGATTTGGAGCAGGATTGCAGGATTACCCTTGGTGGTTTGGGGTGGATAGTGAATACACTATTCAAGGTTTGATCACCACAGGCCGGAAGGATTTGGTTTACTCCACGATAGAATTGATTCACTCTCTTTCTGAAAAAGCCAACGGAAATGGAAGAATTGTACACGAAGTCAGTACAAACGGGGCCGTTTTCAATCCCGGAAATATCAACGAAACGCCGCAGTGGGCTTCTTTGATTTGGGAAGTATACCGGTGGACAGGGGATCGGGAACTTTTGGAAAAGTACTTTTCCTCCATCGAAAAGGGACTGGATTGGTTGCTCAATGAAAATGACAAAGACGGTAACCTCCTCGCAGACGGCTATGGCATGATGGAGATTCATGGGTTGGAATCGGAGATGATCGATGTGGCGGTATACAGTCAGAAGGCCTTTGCCGATGCGGCAAAAATGGCCGAAATCCTGGGAAAAACAGAACTATCAAAGAGTTATCAACAAACAGCTGATGCTTTGGCAGAAAAGATCAATTCAGATTTTTGGGTGGAGGAATTTGGCAGTTATGCAGATTTTATCGGGACGGCAGAGGATGCCTTGCATTTGATCGATGGGGCGATTATTCGGGCAGACACCTTGAAAAAGCCTTGGGCAGTTGCAGAATTGGAGGCGACCAAAGAGAAGTTATCCACATTGCCTAAAGGTCAGAAACAAGGCTTTGTGCTTTACCATAATTGGGTAGTCAATACCCCGATGGAGACCGGAATTGCCGATCCGGAGAAAGCCAAAATTGCTTTGGAGACCGGAAGAAAATACACTAATCCTTTTGGGGTTTTTGTGACAGGTATCGACCGGGACGAAAGCGCGGCGAATGAAGATGGGTCTTTTTCAGGAAGCAAAATGTTTTCCTATACCGGTGCTGTGATGACTTTGCCGACAGGCGTTTTGGCGATCGGAGAAAACAAGTATGGGAATCCTGATCAAGCCTTAGACTACCTGAAGCGAATGACCCGGAGTTTTGGATTTGCTTTACCGGGATCCATTTATGAGGTTTCTCCAGATTATGGGATGTTTACCCAAGCTTGGAACATGTACAGTTTTGCCGTGCCGATCATCACTCAGTTTTTTGGGATTCAGCCGGATGCCGGCAACAAAGTGATCCACATCAGACCGCAAATGCCGACAACCTGGGAAGAAGCGTCCATTCAAAATGTGGTGATTGGAGACAATGAAATCCGGATAAGCTATGTGGATAAGTCAGGCGTAAGGACTGTTGAAGTGGAGCAAACTCAGTCCAAATGGGGTATTTCGATCGAGATACCCGAAGAATTTTCTAAAGTAAAAGTTCTGGGAAAAGAGGTCAGCGCGGATACCCATGACGGTTATCACAGGATTTTGATGACAGGGAAAAAATTAAGAGTGGAGGCGAGTAATTGATTTTTTTTAGTCCTGCTAGGTTTGCAAAACCTGGCAGGACTTTCTTCGATTTCTAGAGATTCAACCAATAGTTCAGCTTAAGTACCAGTGAGCGTTGCTTTGGGACAAAGTCACCCGGGAAGTAGTTGTCGGTGTATACCAGAAAGAAGTCTGAGACTGGGGCGTATCTCCACTGAAAGCGGGTGTTGATGTTGATGTTGTCGATTTGGTTGTTGTACTGGACAAAAGTGGTCCAAAACAGTTTTTTGGTGACGGTGAGATCTATCCTCGGACCTACAAGGATCAGATCTGCATCGCTTTGTGGCTCAGGAAGGCGGATCCTAGCGTAGTTGAAGTTCATGGACACATTTGCCAGATAGCCCATCCTCAGGCCCATCTGTCCGGTGACTCTTTGGAAATTTCCGGTATAATATTGGCCAGCTTCGGCGTCCAGTTCGAGGTTGACCCGGTTCCTGGGGTTGCTTTTGTACTCCAGCTGCACAGTTTTGTTGTAGTAGTCCGATCCTGCTGCGAGGGGCACGCCGCCAGTGCGGGTGGGGTCAAAGTCTTGGAAGAGGTAGATGTAGCGGTTTTTCTGGGTCACGGCCAACTCCGAAAAGGAATTGAAACGAATCAGGTAGCCCAGGTTGATGTCGCGGTCGGTCTGCCCTATATCTTCGTTCCAATAGCCCTCAAACTCTACCTTGGGCCCGTGGCGGTTGATGAGCTTGGATTTTGGGTAGAAAAGGTAGGCCAGATCTGGATTGAGCCGCTTGAAGTTTACCCTTGGAACAAAGCCCACAAGCGGATTAAAATCTTGACCGATGTCCTGATAGCTAAAGCTCCACGCCCAGTGTACATCGCTGTAGAGCATGTAGGCATTGAAGGAATAGGGTGAAACCGTCTCGCGGGATTCAAATGTTCGGTGATAGAAGACTTTGCCGGTCCATTTGCCGTCGGCAGAGTTGAGGTTGTAGTCCACTCCGATGAGCCGATTGTACGCACTTGGGTCAAATAGCTGCTGAAACTCGTCCACGGCCAAGGACTCACGATCGACGAAGATCAAGCCTATATTGGATCGGGTAAAGACCTTCTTTTGCAGTGCCATCACCGTGAAGTTTTTTCCGGAAATGCCTGCCTCTTCGTCCGTCGCCGTCTGCATGTTCATCAGGCCTATTCGCCAATCTTCGGTGATTTTGCCGCTTAGCCTTGCGCCGTAGATGATCTTGCTCTGCACATTTTGACCGGTGGCAGAGTCGATATCCACGCCTATCCTTCTCGAGAAAAATGGCCGAGAGCGCATTTGTCCAAAGCTGTCAAACAGGTCGGCGTTTTCCAGAAAGAACTGTCTTCTCTCGGGGAAAAAGATTTCGAAACGATCCAAATTGGTCACCTGTTGGTCCACTTCCACTTGGGAAAAGTCAGGGTTGAAGGTAAGATCGAGGTTTAGGGCAGGTCCGATTCCGATCTTGGCATCACCACCGAATGAAGGTGTCAGCTCCTCCTCAGTTCCTTCGATGAAGTTTTTGGAGGTACGTGCCGCAGTATAGGGAATGAGGGAAATATTGGCGGAGTTTTTTTTCAGGGGTTCCTCAAAGATGAGTTTTCGGCTGTAGGCCAAAGTCAGGATGGGGAAATTTCTCGGTATCGGCGTCCAAGTGCTTCGCTCTCCATATTCACTGTCGATGCGGTAGAAGTTGACGTTCCAGTTTTGCGCCCCGTCGCTAAACCGAATCGTGGACAGGGGAATGATCATTTCTGCTTGCCAGTGATTTTCAAAGATTTTTGCCTCCGAAAACCACTTGTTGTCCCAAGCAAGACTGAGGTCTTCGGACTTTGACCCTCCGTTGGAAATCAGACCCTCTCGCTGTACGCCGTAGGGATTGATGCCGAAGGAAAAAGCGTTGGTTTTGTCGTTAAAGGTGTCCAGAACAAAGACGATGGCGTCGTTTTGCTCGCCCCTGAAATCCCGCCGCAGCGAGGTGGACACATAGTTGCGTGGGCCGAGGTTTTCCATCACCGCGGCGATGTAGAGGTTTTGGTCGTCAAAGGCGATCTTTACCCGAGTGCGAATCCGAGACTCGGAGGTGTCCGATGGAAAGTATTGTCGGAAGTTGCCATTCCAGCCCTCTGAATCTGTCCAGATAGTCTCGCTGAGTTCGCCGTCGAGGATCACTGGCTCTTTGAGTTTAAATGCAAAGGCGTTGCTTTCCAGACCGGATTGGCCAATAGCCAACACTGGCAATGCGAGGCAAAGGACTGCTGGGAGGAGTAAGCGAAGTTTCATGTAAGGTCGTTGTCACAAATGTAAAGGACAGCGCCGGGATCAGACACGGAATTTTATCAATGGCAAGAAGTCATTTTGGAATTCATCATTCCGTGCCGAAAGCGGTAAGAATCAGGCTCCTATTCCCCCCTCTCTTCCGAAATTCACAGAGGTAAATCCCCTGCCAAATTCCTAGTGCAAGTTTTCCACCAGAAATGGGGATTTGGAGACTGTTTCCGAAAAAAGCGCTTTTAATGTGCGCAGGCATATCATCCGGGCCTTCGTAAGTGTGGATAAACCGTGGATAATTTTCCGGAATCAGTTCGTTTACAAAGGTTTGAAAATCTTTTCGGACGGTAGGATCGGCATTTTCATTGATACAGAGTCCTGCTGAGGTATGCTGCAGGAATACCTGCAAAAACCCGATGCGGATTTGTCTGATATCTGGGATTGCTCCTTGGATTTCCTCCGTGATCAGATGATAGCCTTGGGAATATGCAGGTAGCTTTAGCGACTTCTGGTAAAAGACGGTACTCATTTTTTACTTTTCTTGGCAAGAGGATTAAATGTCATCGCGAGATCGATCCATTCCTCCAGCTGCTCGTCCAAGTCAAATCCCTCAGGATATACAAAAACATATCCTTTCATGGGCTTTCCGGTAAAATCCATGGGACAGCAGCCAAGTTTTTCCAGAGCCTGCGGGTAAGCGGCCGGTCCGACCCTAACCATCAGACGGTTTTCTAGGGTTTTCTTGTCCTGATCCAAGCCAAGCAGCATTTTGTCATCCACGAGGAAACATAGACCACCCATCATTTTTTTGGAGGAAGAGGTGACTCCTTTGTCTTTTAGGGTCCGGGAGATTCGATCGGACTGATAGGGATCAAAAGCCATCTTGAAGCTAAATCATGCCTACTTTGTTTTCCAACGTGCCTATACCCTCGATGCTGATTCTGACGATATCGCCTTTGGCCAAGGTGAAATTGTCCGGCACGATGCCTGTGCCGGTCATCATAAAACAGCCAATGGGAAAGGTATTTGCGCGGAAAAGCCAATCTGCCAACTCTTGGGGCTTCCGCTTCATCTGAGCGAGAGTCGTCTCACCTCCTGCTTCGCTTTTGTCGTTTCTGATAATTTCCAGGCTGATTTTGGTGTCGTCCGAGAGCGGCTCTTCCTGTACCAAAATGCAGGGACCGATGGCCGCGCAGCCTTGATAGACTTTGGCTTGGGGCAGATAGAGCGGATTTTCCCCCTCTATGCTCCGGCTGCTCATGTCGTTGCCGACAGTGAATCCCTGTACTTTCCCCGAAGGGCAGATCAGCAGGGTTAACTCTGGCTCAGGCACATCCCAAGTCGAGTCCTTACGGATATTGACTGTTTCCCCGGGGTTGGAGACCCGGCTCGCGGTCGCTTTGAAGAATAGCTCTGGTCGGTCGGCTCCGTAGACTTTATCGTAAAAATCCGCTCCACCGGCATCCTGGGATTCTTCCATCCGAGCGGTCCGGCTGCGGTAGTAGGTCACTCCCGCCGCCCAGATTTCTTGGTTGCCCATTGGAGACAGGAGTCCCTCGGCCTTTAGCTCTTCAGCTTTTTCGGAGTCGATTTTTTCCCAGTGCGAAGATTCGGACCTTAGCAATTGCGGTAAGTGCTCTCGTCCTAGGAGTTGATCCCAGTCGAGTTCAGGTCCCAAAAAAATACCATTGTCCGATTCAAGAAGTGTAGCCGCTGTGAGTTTGTAGAGTTTCATAGGTTTAAAGGGTTTTTTGCCTTGGTGAATTTATGGAAATATTCCTGCAGGACTAGGAAGAGATGCCGATGAAAACAAGAAAGTCAAAAATTCGTCGGCAAGCTCAAGAACATGCCAGATCTACCAATTATCCTACTGCATACGCCGGGAATAGGGCCAATAAGGGCTTATTAATTTTGCATGGAATAATTTGATACAAATTTTTCCCTCCTACCTTTGTGTAAGATCATAAGGGGTGCCTTAACAAAACGGGCTGAGATCATACCCATAAGACCTGATCCGGGTAATGCCGGCGAAGGGAAATGAGAAAGTAAAACGAGACTGAACAGTAGTCTGCCTGAAGTGGTACCCTTCGGGCTATCTCCGAATTTTCGTTTTGCAAAACGGGTAAACTGTCACAGAAAACCTCCCCTGGGTTTTCCCATGTTTCACTCAATGACCCGAGAGGGTTACGCACACATGAAAAAGTTAATATTTAGCCTGGCTCTTTGCCTTGCCACCATTTCCGGCTGGGCACAGCAGAGCCTGAGTGGGAAAGTCATCGATGCCGATACCGGAGAGGCTCTGGTGGGAGCTTCCGTTTGGACTACCAAAATAGGAAAAGGAACTGTCACGGATGCCAGTGGGCAATTTTCCTTTGATAAATTACCCGCTGGCTCAGTCGAGCTTAGCGTATCGTATCTCGGTTTTGAAAGCGTCAACGAAACCATTTCCCTGCCCTACAGTGGAGAGTTGGTTTTCAGAATGGTTCCCAGGGAATTCCTCTCCGAGGAGTTTGTCGTCTCGGCCACCAGAGCGTCGTCACATACGCCCACGACTTTCACCAATGTGGATAAGTCCGAAATCGCCAAACGAAATTTGGGACAAGATATCCCCATTCTCCTCCAATACACACCATCTGTGGTAAGCTATTCGGATGCTGGAGCAGGAGTTGGCTACACCGGTTTGCGGATTCGGGGTTCGGATCAGACGCGTATCAATGCGACTGTAAACGGCATACCGATGAATGACGCAGAGTCGCACGGTGTATTCTGGGTGAATATGCCGGACTTTGCCTCCTCGGTGGATAACGTGCAGATACAGCGTGGAGTCGGCACATCGACCAACGGTGCCGCAACCTTTGGTGCCAGCCTCAACTTCCAGACGGACACCCGGCAGGATGATCCCTATGCTCAGATCGACAACAGCTTTGGCTCTTTCAATACTTGGAGGCATACGGTAAAGGCGGGAACTGGCTTGCTCAATAACCGATTTGCGGTGGATGCCCGCCTTTCAAAAATCACCTCCGACGGGTATGTGGACAGAGCATTTTCGGATCTGAGCAGCTGGTTTGTTTCCGGTGGATATTATGGGGAAAAGAATGTGATCAAACTGGTGGCATTTTCAGGAAAAGAGCAAACCTACCAAAGCTGGTGGGGACTTCCGGAATCGAAACTCGAAGATGACCGTACTTGGAATTATTACACCTACGACAACGAGACGGACAACTATCAGCAGGACCACTATCAGCTGATCTATACAGGTGAAGTTGGAAGGAACTGGAAGACCAATCTGGCCCTTCACTACACCTATGGGCGCGGATACTACGAGCAGTACCGCGAAGACGATGACTTTGCCAGCTATGGCTTGCCTCCTGTGACTATTGGAGAGGAAACGATAGAGAGTATCGACATTATCCGTAGGCGATGGCTGGACAATGACTTCTTCGGTTTCGTCGGTTCCGTCAGCTACATTTCCGACAACGGGAAAATGGACCTTGTTTTAGGCGGCGGAGCCAACCGATACGACGGAGATCACTTTGGGGAGATCATTTGGGCAGGAGTCGCCGGTGACACCGAGATCCGCGACCGATACTACGATAACAATGCCATCAAGGACGACCGGAATATCTATGCAAAGGCGACCTATGAAATCACCCAGGGCCTGAATCTGTTTGGAGACCTTCAAGTCCGAGGGATCGATTATTCTTTTGCAGGGGTCAATGACGATCAGCGGGTTGTCGATGGTCAGGAAAGCTATACTTTCTTCAATCCCAAATTTGGATTCTCCTACGAGCAGGGGAGCCAGACTTGGTACGCGAGCTACGCGGTGGCCAATCGAGAGCCAACACGTTCGGATTTTACGGATAACCCGATCACTGAAGTTCCGCGCCCAGAGCGTCTGAACAATATCGAAGCGGGCCTTCGCGCACGTACCGGTCGCCTGAGCTACAATGCCAACTTCTACTACATGGATTACAAGGACCAGTTGATACTGACTGGCCAAATCAACGATGTGGGAGCCTACATCCGGGAAAATGTGGAATCGTCTTATCGAGCTGGAATCGAATTGGACGGGACATTTCAGCTGAGCAAGGCTTGGACTTTGGGAGGAAATATTGCTTTCAGCCAAAACAAAATCAAGGAATTTACCGAGTATGTGGATGACTATAGCGGGGAGGAATTTCAGCAAGAGACATTCTCCTACACCAATACGGATATCGCCTTTTCCCCCAATGTCGTGGGCTCCGCTATCGTCGAGTGGAAGCCGGTGAAAAGCCTGTCCCTCAACTTGCTCAACAAATATGTAGGTAAGCAGTACCTCGACAATACCGGAAATAACGGCCGCGCCTTGGACGCTTTCTTTACCAGTGACTTCCGGGTCAGCTATGCCGCCCAGCCGCGATTCTTCAAGGGTCTTGAGCTCAATTTGCTGGTGAACAATGTCTTCAATGAAATGTACGAGCCCAATGGCTACACCTTCAGCTACTTTGTGCCGGGTGATGCTGGAAAAGACCTCGTGACTGAAAACTTTTACTATCCACAGGCCGGGACTAATTTCTTACTGGGATTGAGTTTAAAGTTTTAAGAATGACTGATGGCGGGAGACCGAAGCTGACGATTTAATTTCCGTGGTCTGTGTCCGCACAGACCACGATTTTTGATTTCCTTTCAAATCCCCACACCGGCTTTGATCTCCAAAAACGCAGCAACTGCGTCTTCCTCTTTGGAATAATCAAAGACCAAAAACTGGGAGCCGTTGGTGAGCAGCACGCATTTGTATAGCGTGACGGGGCCCGACATCGTGGGTGTGATTCCGTTGGGAATGTGTTGGCTGCGAAAGCTGTGGATGATGATTTTCGCCGCTTCGATCTTTGGAAGATCATGCCATTGTCCAAATTTGAACCAGAGGATACTATGATATTTTCTGAATTGGCTGCTTTCATAGTCCAGCTCCGTGCCAGCGAACATGGTAATCAATACCGCCCCAAGCAAAATGGCACCACCACCCACCAAGCCAATTTTTTGGGGATCAGTATCCACTTCAACAAACATGGGAACAAGCAAAACAATCAGTCCCGCAATCACTAAGGAAACACCCAGCACTCTCGATCCGTTAATGCCGTAGTTCCGATTTGTATGATTGAAGTGCTTCATGACTTTGCTGCGATATTTTTCAATATAATCAAAAGCGTCACTTCAACTCCAGTTTTACCCGAAACTCAATCTCCCGATCCACCAAAGTCCGATCTGCCCAAGAGCCTTCGTAGGCAATACTCCAGTCAAACCGATCGATGAGAAATCGAGCAGTGATGGAATTCTCTTTTTGATTGGCAGAAAAAGTGATGTTTTTGGTAATTCCCCGAATGGTCAGATTTCCGGAGACTTCCACGTTTTCAGGGGAATGAGTCTTGATTTTAGTGATTTCAAAAGCTGAAACAGGAAAGTTATCCACATCAAAGAAGTCCGAACCCATCAGGTGTTCTGTCAGGTTTTTTATCGGATTCGGATCGGTTTCAGGGATGTCAGTGATGGAAATGGACTTCATGTCGATTTCAAATTTTCCCCCGGACAGTCCGCTTTCGTCCCTGAGCAAATATCCTTGGCTGATGCTTACTTCTCCTTCGTGACTTCCGTTTCCACGCATTTTGGTCCCTTTCCAATAAAGTTTGGATTGGTTCAGATCAAGTTTTAGTGTATCTGCCTCCAGCTCTTCCGGAATACTTTGGTGCTCTTTGATCATCGCCTTTTGAACTTCAGAATTTGACTTATCCACACAGCCAGATCCCAGTAAAAGCAAAGCCAGCAATCCTATTTTACTCATAATCCGGAATATTTAAACCCAAAATGATATCTCGGTGAAAAGTGAGCATTCCGTTTTCCAGTTGTGGATTTCCAATCCCTGATCCTCCCCGATTTCCGAGAAGTTTTCTTTTTTGATCGGTCAAAATCGCGTCATCCTCAAACAAATAATCATCCAGATAATATTCGTTTTTGCCCGGCTCTTTTACCGTCAGGTGAATGTGTTCTGGTTCGGATCGGTCGGGATATGCCGCCGGACGGAAGGTGTAAAAAGTATAGCGCCCGCTTTGATCTGTTTTGATCCAACCCCGCAGGTATCCATGACGTTTTGCCCAGCCTGTTTCAGTTCCTTTCTTGGGATAGATTCCGGTTCGGTCGGTATGGTAGATGTAGAGGATTACGTCGCCTGCTGGGGTTTTGCCGTCTTTTTGAAAGACCGTGCCGAAAAGTTTTAGCTTGGGTTCGTTAGGTTCAAATCCCGGAAGCGTGTCAACAGGTGCTAAGGTTTTTTTCCCAAACTCAAAGATGGCTTCGCAGCCTTCACAACCACCTCCAACTAAATTGCGGGACTGGCCGGAGCAGTTGACGCTCAGAAAAATGCAACAAAAGATCAGGCATTGGATCATAACTCGGTTCATCGCTTTCTTTTTTCCACAAAGGGAACGAAAGAATTGGACGCTTGAAAACCGAATAGCCTGTCCTGTGTAGATTCTAAATCAAGCTGTGGGAGCTTTCTCAAATCTGCTTCTGAATTCGGAGACGTAATTTCTGCTCAGCCTAAGCTGCTGTCCATTGGAAAGCAGCAAATCATAATCTCCATTGCCTCGGGAATGGAGCGAATCTACTTTCCGGACATTTACCAGGGTGGTTTTATGGATTCGTACAAAGACCGCAGGGTCCAGTTTTTCCGAAAATGATTTAAGCGATCCCTGTTGCAGGTATTTCTTTTCGGCAGTAAAAAACTCAACGTAGGGCGTGGCAGCGCTCAGGTAAATAATGGATTCTGCGGAAACTTTCTCTGTCTTTTTTCCAGACTGGAAAAGCAAAAAATCAAGGCGTTCTGTCTCTTTTTGAGCTTTCGAAGCTTGATCTGGAATCAGTGAAATCGCCGTGTAGATTAGCAGGTATTTGTATAAATCATTGGAAATGGAATAAATGAGATTGTCATAAAATCCAAAGGTGTGACTATAGAATAATCCAGAAACTGCATACACCAGAAAAGCAAAAATCAAAAGATGGAGGGTCGAAGCCAAGAGCACAAAAAGCGCTCTTTTGGTCCATTTGGATTCGATTTTTGAGCGTCTGAAAGCTGCCCTCAGGATCAATGTGACAGGTATGATCAGTGGCCAATACAGATTGAAAAGAAGCGATTCTGAAAGATAGAATGCATAGTCCTGATAGTTGGACTGGAGATAGTCCTGAAGAATTGTGATCCCCAACAAGGCTATCAAAAGCAGGATTAGGTTTCTTGCTTTTTTTAGTTTCGACATCCGTCTTTGGAAAATTGCACGATGTGTATCCACGGGAGTATAGAACAACGACTTGGATGAAGTTATCAGCTTCCTGATGATTTTGAAAACAAAAATGGCCTCATCTGCTCCGATGAGGCCATTTTTAGCCAGGAAAACCCAATCCTATTTTACTCCGGAAACAGCGTCTTATCCAATCCCGGCACGATTCGCAGGGCATTTTTGTAATACACTTTTTTCAGAACCTCGTCCGGAAGTCCTAGGCCGTACATTTTCCAGTAGGCATGGTATTTTTTGTAATAAGGGAAGTATTCATCCTCGGTTTCCAGCACCCGGAAATAGGTATAAAACTCCTCCTTATTGTAGGCGTCCTTGCCAAAGAGAATACGATCCTGATACTTGGTAAAAAACTCCTTAGCACGTCGAGGCTGGCGGCCAAGTTCGGCAATGATTGCGCCGATTTCATAGTTCACATTTGGGTATTTGTCCAAGTGCGCGCCGGCCGCGTCCAGGTCGTTTGCCATCCAGCCCATGTGGGCATTTATGAATGTCGTCTTTGGATGCTTCGCAAAGACATTGTGCTGCTCAGCGATGATTTGGCCAAATGGAGCCGGATCAGTGTCGGATCTTTTTCGGTTCGGGTTGAGCTTGAGTTCCAGCCATCGCTCGTTGGTGGAATCCATTGGCTGCCAGAACTGTGCGGGATCCGCCGAATGGATCAAGACGGGGATACCCAGCTCGCCAGCCTTTTTCCAAACAGGGTCCAGATCAGGATGGTCAACAGGGATGCGATTTCCGTCTTTGTCTTTGCTGTTTAGTCCTAGGCTTTTGTAGATCTTCAGTCCGACTGCCCCAGCCTGTACATCCTCTTCCAGTTCCTTTATCGCCAAGGCCGTCCAATTTGGATCCCCAAACCCATTAAAATTTAGATTGGTGAACACCATAAATCTGCCCGGCGCATGGGTTTTGAATTCGTTCATCATACCCTTGATGTACTCCTGCTGGGCATTGCTGTTGCCTTGGCCAAATCCCCTCCCGCTCAGGTTGATCATGATCGCCATGTTGATCTCGTCCATCTCGGAAGTTAGTCGGTCGATTTTTTCCTCGTTGACCCCACCTTGATGGCTGTGGATATCGATGAAGGGAAACTTGGCGCGGGTCACGGGATGCTCAGGTACCTTTAGTGTGGAGGGTGGATTGTAGTTTTCAAAGCTCATCTCCTGAGCGACTGAGTTGGCCAAAGGTAAGCCAAAGGCAAAAACGACAAGGAAAATTTGGAGTAGTGATTTCTTCATGAGCGATTAAACTGAAATTGTCGGCAAATGGGTTGGAAAATTCTTTGAGCGGAAAAAAAGAAATCCCGATGGGAAATCGGGATTTCAAATTGCTATCTGGCGGTGCCTCCGTCGATGACTTGGCCGAAGAATATCGAATTCATGTACAGTTTGTTGGTGCCAAACCAAAAGGCCCGGAAGTTGGGATTGTCGGCAAAACCGATGATTCTTCCACGGCCTACCCCGGAGACACGGATCACGCTGCCATTTTGTATGCCCGGTAGGTTGCTCGGATGGAGGTAGCCCGAAGCCAATGGATCGGCGGTATAGACCACGGGGTTGGCATAGGGATTTGGAGATACTTCCATGAAAAAGTTATCATTTCTAAAGGTATAGATTTCCTTTTCGGCGTAGCCATAGCCGATAGGATGGGTGGTATCCAGATTGGCTTTGAAGATCGCGCCGAAGGTACCTTTTGCACCCGTGGCGTTTTCGTAGTTTGCATAGCTTTTTTGTACACCTTTTTCAGCATTGTCGACAGATCGGAAAGAGAAGTTTCCGATTTCATTTTGCGCCAGCCAGCGGATTGCACCGCCTTTGGCCACCAGCGTGCCGCCTTTGGAAGTCCAGTCTTTTATTTTTTCCGCACCGGATTTTCCGAGTAATCCATAATTGCCATCCGCCATCAGGATGACGTTGTAGCGATCCAGATTTGCCATGTTGACAGAGCCGACCGGCAGTAAGGTCACGGGCATTTTCATGCGCTGGTCCAGTAAGTGCCAGATTTCTCCAGCCTCCCCGCTATCCACCCCTCCGTCTACGAGCAGGGCAATTTGGGGAGTTTTCAAAGGGACCATAAAGGTTGAGCCCATATTTGCTCCGGTAGTATAGCCTGTGCTAATCGCATGGATATCCACATGGGCCGATGAGGCTATTTCTTGGAGCTTCGCAAAAAATGCGGTGTTGTCCAGTCCGGATTCTCCCTTGTCGATCAGGATCGTACCTCTTTTGAAAGTCTTCCCTTCGGGCGTGGTAAACTCCGCATTGGCCACGCGAACGAGAAAGCCCACTTTCATGAGCTGATAGGTAGCTTTTGGAGAATAATAGTCGGACCATTCCAAAGCATATTGATAGGCGCCAGCCTCTCCTACCACCTTGCCTGGAGCCAAGGCAAAATTTTCGCGATCGACCTTGGAAACGCTTGCCAGGTTTAGGATTTTGCTGTTGAGGGCCATGAAGTCCAAGTGGAAAGCCATTGGATAGGTCCAAGCAGAAATGTCGTAGAATAGGCTGTCCTGAAAGGTAGTCCTAGTCTCAAACATCGCCTTGATCAAACGATATTGGGGCTGATCGACGGGTACGATGTAGGAGGATTCTTTTTTGAACTGCTTGCCATTGACCGTGATGTCCTCGTTCAACGAAAATACCTCGATGTCGTGCTGAAGGATCAGGTCCGCTAAGTGGAAGCTTTTGGCATCGTCCTCTTTGTCTCCGAAGATGTAGGCTTTGTTGACATCCGCGGTGGTTTCGGTTTTGATTTCAGTGTAGAAATCCTTCATCCACTGGTTGAGCTCGACGCGCATTTCTTTCGCCGCCTGGAAGGAGGAAAGGTTGGCCGTAAACTGGTTTCTGATCGTGAAAGGGAAGCTCAACATGCCATTGGCGCTTTCCTGCAAGTGTCCTCTGGAGCTTGCCTGCTCAAAGAGAATCCCAATCGAGCCCTGCACATCCGGATAGGTAGAACCCTTGCCGTAATAGAAGTCGTCGTAGTTTTCCTGATTGTAGTAGAGCGATCCGATCTGGTCCAAAGCTTTGGCGTGGTAGGTGCCGATTTTTGCCGTCAGCTCAAAGTTTTTGGCGGGGGTGAGTGGGTGCATACGTGCCGGCACGCCGGGCTGAAAGAAAAAAGTGCTGTTGGTGCCCATCTCATGGAAGTCCAAATGGATGTTTGGAAGCCAAGTTTGGAAGACTTTTACGCGGTTTCTGGATTCCGGATGCTGCACCGGCAGCCAGTCGCGGTTCAGGTCAAACCAATAGTGATTGGTTCGTCCACGCGGCCAAGCTTCATTTAGCTCTCGCTGGGCAGGATCGCCGTTTAAGATATATGCTTTGTGGGAGTTGACCCAGGAGGCAAATCGGTTCAGCCCGTCGGGGTTGATAGCCGGATCGAGCAGTAGGACAATGTTTTCCAAGTCGGCAGCTACCTCATTGGCGGCTGCGAAATGGTAAGCGGCGATCAGAGAGGCATTGGCTCCGCTGGGCTCGTTGCCATGGACGGAATAGCCCATGTACATGACCACGGGCATATTCTGGATATTGACCGAGGCGCCCGGAGTTCGGAGCTTATGCCGTTCCGCCTTGATCTGATCGAGTTTGCCGAGGTTAGCGGGCGAAGTGATGGTCAAGAGAGTTTGGGGACGCTTCTCATAGGATCTTCCGGTTTCTTCGAAGATCACCCGATCAGAGGCTTCGGCAACAGCTTTCATGTACATAACGAGCTGGTCGTGGGTCACATGCCATTCCCCCACTTCATAGCCCAAGATCTGCTTGGGAGTGGGGATATCGGGATTGTAGGTGTAGCCTTTGGGAAGATAATAACTCAGATCCTGTGCGAACGTGAGTGTAGTTGATAGGGCTAAAAGCACTGCAAGCGTGTACTTCGTCATAGGTTGGGGTTTTTCTAGACCTAATTTCTTACTTACTTCTAAGAAAAAAAGCTATTTTGTACTGGTGGTAAAATTAACGGAACAGGTGACTCAGAATAATTGATTGAACGACAGAGTCCACTTATCCGAAACTTTTGTGCCAAAAAAACTAAAAAACAGCCGATATTTTGCCTAAGTGTATAAACAATTCTTATCCATGAACTTAACTTTTATCTATAATGTAAGTGGAGGCACAATACTCCTTTTTGCGCTTATCTATTTTGTACTGTGGGTCTATTGCTTGGTGGACATCATCCGGTCAGACTTTCGCGATCCAAACATGAAGTTGATTTGGATTGTCGTCCTTCTACTCGGTCAAGGGGTCGGGCCGCTTATTTACCTGATTTTGGGAAGGGGAACCAAAAGAAGCGCCAATGCTTAAATTTCTCGGACTTGCCGTTTACGCGTTTACCATATACGATGTGGTCACTAGTCGCTTTACAAATCAAAACGACAAATTGATTTGGATCATCATCGTGGTGCTGCTGCCGTTTTTGGGTACGCTGTTGTGGTTTTTGGTGGGGAGAAACAAAAGGCTTTGAATTCACCTGTGGTAGAGTTCTCTCAGCGCAGCTGACAGCTCGAAAAACTCAAATTGAAAACCCGCTTTTTGGATTTTTTGGCAGGACACACGGTTGCCGCCCAGCACCATCGCGGCCATTTCTCCCAATATCAATTTGAGAAGGAAGCCCGGCACTCCTATGTTCAAAAAGGGTTTTCCCTTTGCTTGAGCCGCCTCGCGGGTTACTTGTTGGTTGGTCGCTGGATTGGGGCCTACTGCATTGAAAATGCCTTGGAGGGTAGTTTTTTCCAAAGCATAAGCATACATCCGCGCCAAATCGTCGATATGAATCCAGCTCATCCACTGGTCTCCGGAGCCTAAGGGTGCCGCTACCGGAGTCTTCAGCATCTCTTTCAAGGCTCCCCCATCAGCATCCAAGACGATGCCCGTCCTGAGGATCACGGTTCGAATGTCGAGGCTCTCCATTCGTTTGACTTCGTTTTCCCAAGCTTGTACTACCTCGGCGAGAAAATCCGATCCGGCTGGGCTGTTTTCTTCGACCAAGGCGGTGCCGGTATCGAAGCCATAAAACCCCACTGCGGAAGCTGAGATGAAGGTGCTGGGTCGTTTTTCGGTCTTCTCCAAAGCCGAGTAGAGGAGTTGCGTGCTTTTGGTTCTGGATTCGAGGATCAGTTTTTTGCGTTCGGGTGTCCAACGTTTTTCGGCTACACCCGCACCGGCTAGATGCACCACGGCGTCCGCCCATTCCAGCGCATTGGCATCGATTTTATCCTTTTCAATGTCCCAAAGAAACGTTCTTTGTTCAGGATGTGCACTTCGACCTAGCCAAGCGACTTGGTAGCCCTTCTTTTCCAATAGTCCAGTGATTCGCTGACCTATCAATCCTGACCCTCCTGTGATTAATATATTCTGCATGGATGATAATTTCTACTCGCTTCTTCTCACTCTCATTTGGCCGAATGTACGGTTTCAAGACAATCGACCGAGCAATTTGTTTCGCTTAATTTATCCAATCAACAATTAATTTTCTAGATTCTCCGCTTAGTTTTGCTTCAAACCCAGCTCGTGACTCCAGGAGAAATAGCTTCAAACATAGGCCGATGGCTCTTTTTGGCGGCATTGGTGGGCCTTCTATCCGGTTCCGCCTCCGCTGTATTTCTCCTATCCCTGGATTTTGCCACCGAGCTGAGAGATTCCCACCTTTGGTTGATTGCTTTCCTGCCTCTCGCTGGTTTTGCCATAGGCTATGTATATCACCATTATGGGGCCAAATCCTCTCAAGGCAACAACCTTTTGCTCGAAGCCTTGTACCACGGAAAGGATCCCATTCCACTGAGAATGACTCCATTGGTACTTTTTGGGACGATTTTCACCCACCTTTTTGGAGGCTCGGCAGGACGGGAAGGCACGGCTGTACAGATGGGAGGATCGCTGGCGGACCAGCTGACCAAGTGGTTTTCCCTCCACAAAGCCGACCGAAGAATCGTCATCATCTGTGGAGTCTCTGGCGGTTTTGCGTCGGTTTTTGGCACGCCCCTGGCCGGTGCGGTATTTTCCCTGGAGTGGATGTTGGTAAGGAAGCTGCGCTGGCGATCCATCCCTCCGGCATTTTTTGCTGCATTTGTAGCGGACTGGATATGCGAGTTTGGTTGGGGTGTGGGACATACTCACTACTTTATTCCCGAGATTCCGAGCCATTCTCAGGCAAATTTGGCCTGGGTGATCCCCGCTGGGATAGCCTTTGGCTTTTCGGCCAGGCTTTTTGCGGAGACAGCCCATGTAGTGTCGGCTGTTTTCAAAAAGACCTTTGCCTACCCACCGCTTAGGCCGCTTGTAGGTGGAGTCCTGATCGCCCTGCTGGTATACCTGTCGGGTACCACAACCTATATTGGTTTGGGGGTGCCGAGGATCGTGGAGGCCTTTGAGACTCCGCTACCTTGGTATGACTGGCTGGCTAAAACCGGACTGACCGGGCTGACGCTGGGATCCGGCTTCAAAGGCGGAGAAGTGACCCCGCTCTTCTTTACCGGCGCCACGCTGGGCAACGCACTTTCTGCTTGGATTCCGCTGCCTCTAGCCCTCTTGGCGGGGATGGGATTTGTGGGAGTTTTTTCTGGAGCTACCAATACCCCCATGGCTTGCACGGTAATGGGGATGGAGCTATTTGGATACGAGGCTGGGGTATTTTTGGGGATTGCCTGTCTTGTGGCTTATTTTTTCAGCGGCAAGGGAAGTATCTACGCTTCCCAAAATTTAGAGGCAAAATATCTCTGGCGATTGTAAAATCGAGTACCTTTCAATTTGTTTTGGAATCATCGAAAAATCATTTTGATCCAGATCTAAGGGCAAAATATGAGGTTTAACTTCCAGTTTTTTTCCAATCCAGACCAGAACCTCCAGTTTATCAAGAAATTGGTTTTGGTACTCGGACGGACGATTCGCTATCTAAGTTTTGGGACTTTTGGTGTACTCATCTATCAGATGGGCTACACGACCGACCCCTCAAAGATCCTTTTTACTTCGAGGTTATTTGAGATTATGGTGTTTTTCCTGGGTTTGGCGATCATTATGAGAAACTTGCTCTCGAATCTTTCCCGGAAAAACAAGAGACTGGTATTTGAGCTGCTCGTGGCTGTTTTCCTGATTCTTTCTGCGTTGCTGAGGTGGAAGGCTTTTGGCGATTTCTCCGAAGAAGCCTTGCTCTTCACCCGGAAGTACTTTGTCCTTAACGTTTTGGTCTTCTTGATTTTCGTGCAGGAACTGGGAAAGTTCAGTCTTTTGGTCAACCGTCTCAAGCTCAGTCCCTCGCTGGTTTTTATCCTGAGTTTTTCCATCCTGATCATGATCGGGACTGCACTTTTGTACCTGCCCTCGGCGACGACCTCGGGGATCAGTCTCATCGATGCCTTCTTCACCGCGACCTCGGCCGTATGTGTGACAGGACTGATCGTGGTGGATACTTCGGTGGCGTTTACCCATTTTGGCCAGATCATCATCATGACCCTTTTTCAGATTGGGGGATTGGGAATGATGACCTTCACGACCTTCTTCGGTTTCTTTTTCAAGGGAAGCCTTTCTATCGAAAACAGCCTCTTCCTCCGGGACTATATCAATGAGAGCAACGTAGGGGAAATCACCTCCACGCTGATCAAGATCATCATCTTTACGGTTTTGGTGGAGTTTGCGGCGGCTGTTCTAATTTTTGTCCTGACAGAGCCTGCACTCTTTCCCAATGATGGCGGACGATGGTTTTTTGCCGGCTTCCATGCCATTTCGGCGTTTTGCAATGCTGGATTTTCCACGCTCAGTTCGGGACTGTACGAGCCCGGATTCCGCTACCTGTACGACATGCATCTAGTGGTGGCGATCACGATCATCTTGGGAGGAATCGGGTTTCCGGTATTTATCAACTATTACAATTACGTCTATCGTTTGCTGAAGGGCATCGTCCGATCGGCCCTTTATGGAGAGAAATACAAGCACACGCCGCGGGTATCCAATATTAACACAAGACTGGCGGTCTACACGACTGCGGCTCTTTTGGTCGTAGGATTTGTATGTTATTGGCATTTTGAAGGAAATCATACCCTGAGTGGACTCAGCTCCTATGGCAAGGTTGTGACTGCCTTTTTTGGCGCGGTTACCCCGAGGACGGCCGGGTTCAATTCGGTGGATATGACGGCTCTCTCGGTGCCCACCATCCTGATCTACCTGATTTTGATGTGGATCGGTGCTTCTCCGGGCTCTACGGGCGGGGGGCTGAAGACCACGACCTTTGCGGTTGCCATCCTCAACACGTGGAGCGTGGCAACGGGCAAGATGCGGGTGGAGGTTTTTGGAAGGCAGCTCACTGCCGAAACCCTCAGAAAGGCCTTTGCGGTAATCGCCCTTTCTTTCCTGACCATTGGCTTAGGCGTTTTTCTGGTGACGCTTTTCAATCCCGAACTGGCCTTGATCGACGTCGCTTTTGAGATTTTCTCCGCATTTTCCACTGTAGGGCTGAGTTTGGGCATCACTTCAAGCCTGACTACGGCAAGCAAAGTGGTCGTGGCGGTGGTGATGTTCCTTGGGAGGGTAGGTACGCTGACCATCTTAGTGGCGATCACCAGAAAAGCAGCCGAGCTGCGATACAAGTACCCCGAAGAAACCGTCTTCATTACTTAATGCTTTAGCTATGAAATACATCATTGTAGGAATGGGAAATTTTGGCTCCTACTTGGCCAAAAGACTGACAGATCTCGGACACGAGGTAGTGGGTGTGGACAACAGTGAAACCAAGATAGACCAGATCAAGGACCACGTGACCTTTGCCGTGGTGCTGAATGCCACCGATCAGCATGCGGTGAATACCTTGCCCATGAAGGACTCCGATGTGATCGTGATCGCGATCGGTGAGGATGTGGGAGCATCGATCCTTGCGACGGCGATTTTCAAACAGCTCAAAGCAAAACGTATCATCGGCCGGGCCATCAATGCACTGCACGAGACGGTGATCCGGGCTATTGGAGTGGACGAAATCATCCATCCGGAAGAAGAAACGGCTGAGCGTCTTGCGAAACGGTTACAACTCAAGGGAGTAATAGACTCGCTTGAAATCTCGGATGACTACAATATCGTTGAGGTGAAAGTCCCAAAACGCTATGTGGGGATGACGGTCGCTGAAGCCAATATCCGAAGGGAATTTTCCCTGAACATCATGACGACAATAAAAGAAAAGGAAAAGACCAACCTCTTGGGCCTGAAGCTGCCCCATCGGGAGGTGGCTGGGGTGATTTCGGCAGATTATGTTTTCGAAGAGGAGGACATTCTTTTGATCTTTGGAAAGATCAAAAACATTCAGGATTTTCTCAATCTGGAGAATTGACTCTTTTTTCCCCACAGTTTCTACAGTACCTATCTCCCCGATCTAGCCGGTCAAATCCGCAAAAGGTGCAGGATTTGAGATCTTCGAGGCTTTCCGATTTTCTACGTCTTGCCATTTCGGAGGTCACGATCCCGGTGGGTACGGCGATGATAGCATAGCCCATCAGCATGATCAATGAGGCCATGAGCTGCCCCAATGCCGTCACGGGCGTGATATCGCCAAATCCCACGGTGGTCAAGGTGACTATCGCCCAATACATCCCGACTGGTATACTCGTAAAGCCATGCTCGGGCCCCTCGACCACAAACATCAGCGTGCCCATAATCAGCACGATAGTAAGGACCATAAAAAGGAAGATTTGGATTTTTGCGGCGCTTGCCTTTAGTGATTCTCTCAGGAATTCAGCCTCCGCCAGGTAGCGTCCAAGTTTCAGTATGCGGATCACCCGAAGCAGTCTCAGCGCCCGGACTACGGAGAGCAAATGGGTATTGGCAATGAAAAAACTCAGGTAGACCGGTAGGATCGCGAGCAAATCCACGATACCGTAGAAACTGATTACATATTTGAGGGTCTTGCTCGTAAGCCATACCCGAAGAACATATTCCAAGGTAAAGAGCAGTGTGAAGGCCAATTCCAGCACGAGAAAAATCCGGCCATACTTCAAGTGCAGCTCAGCAACCGAGTCTAAAATCGCGACGATGATCGATCCGAAGATCAGTAAAAGCAGGACGAGGTCGAAGGCCTTCGATGCCCGATCATCTGATTCAAAAACGATGTGGGCCAGTCTTTTTTTGGATAAAAGCATGCAGGAATTTAAAGAAAAATCCGCTTACTCGCGGCCTTGCTGGAACATGGGAAGGAAGGGAACCCGATTTCAATCCAAGTAGTAGACCCTCTTTACCCGGGTGCTGATGTTGGTCAGGAGCTCGTAGGGAATGGTGCCAATTCGATCAGCTAATTCCTTGAGCGAAATCTGCTCCCCGTAGATGATGGCCTCATCCCCTTCCTTGACTTCGATTGCGCCCACATCCACCATCACCATGTCCATGCAGACGTTGCCGATCACGGGGGCTTTTTTTCCGTGGATTAGGACGTATCCCTTTCCCTGCGAAAACCTCCGGTCATAGCCATCCGCGTAGCCTATTGCCAATGTGGCGATTTTTCCTCCTTCGGGAAGGAGGCCTTTTCTTGAGTAGCCGACCGTAGCCCCGGGAGCGAGCGTTTTTATCTGGGAAACGGAAGTTTTCAGTATGCTTACGGCCTTGAGGGCTGAGTCGTGTTTTCCGGTTACTTCTACTCCATACAGTCCTATTCCGAGTCGGACCATATCCATCTGAAACTCGGGGAAGTGTACGATTCCGGCGGAATTCAATGCGTGGATCAGCGGCTGATAGGCCAAGACTGCCTCAATCTCGGTCTTCATTTCGGTGAATTCTTGCAGTTGTAGTCTTGAAAACTCCTCGTGCATTTCTTCATCTGCACCTACGAGGTGTGTGTATAGGCTGGCAATTCTCAACTCAGGAAATGCGCAAATCAGGTCTTTCAGTTCCGAAAGCTGTTGCTTTTCAAATCCAAGGCGATGCATGCCAGTGTCCAGATCGAGATGTATGGCCAGTTTAACCGCGTGGTTTTGTGCGTATTTGCCAAGTTTTCTGAAAAATTCCGGACTGAATACCACCGGTTCCAGCTGATACTCGCGTAACAAATCGAATGATTCTTCCACCGGATTGAGCACCATGATCGGGAGTTTGATTCCTTGTTTTCTCAGGGAGATTCCTTCGTCGGAAAAGGCCACGGCAAGGTAGTCCGCGCCGATAGTTTGGAGGTGGTTGGCGATTTCGGCGGCTCCGCCTCCATAAGCAAAGGCCTTCACCATGACCATCATTTTGGTTTCCGGTTTTACAAGGCGTTTGTAAAAATTGAAGTTGTGGGTCAGTGCATTCAGGTTGATTTCCAGTGTGGTGCCGTGAACGCGGAGCTGGAGACGGTTGACCACCCGCTCAAAGGCGAAGGATCTCGCTCCGGTGATCAGGATCAGGTCGTTTTGAAAAGTGTCAGGATCCAAAGCGTGGAGCAGAAGATCAGTAGAAGCGTAATTTTCGAAAGCGGCGCCAAAATGCTCCGCCAAACGACTGATCTCAGTGCCTACCCCGATGATTTTGTCCAAGCCATACGAACGGATCAACTCGGCCACTTCAGTATAGACTTTCTCGGGCAAACCCTGCTGGAGAAGGTCGGATAGGATCAGGATTTTGGATCGCTTGGGCCGTTGATGGCTGAGGAACTCCAGCGCTACCTTCAGTCCAGCCAGATCATTGTTGTACGTGTCGTCGATGAGCAGCGACTCGTTGAGGCCGGGTTTCAGCGTGAGCCGCATGTCCACTGGCTTGAGCTGGCCGAGACCTTCCTGGATAGCCGGAAAGTCCTGCCCCAAGGACAGCGCGGCTACGATCACATGGGTGATATTTTCTAGAGAGGCGCTGTCAGTGAAAGGTACTGAAAAGGTAAAAGTGCTCAGGTCACTTTTCAGCAGGATGATCTTGGACTGGACTTCCAGCCTTTTCACAGAAACCGAAAAATCCGCACCGGGAAGGGTAGACCAAGAGACCAGCTTTTGCCCGTCAACGGAGCGCTCAATCTCATCCCGCAGCAACTCATGGTCGCGGCAATAGACCAGCAGCTTGGCGTTGGAAAACAGAAGTAGCTTTTCCTTGATTTTTTCAATTATGTCCTCAAATCCTTCTTGGTGAGCGTTCCCGATGTTTGTGAAAATGCCCAAGTCAGGAAGGATCATTTGCTGGAGCGAGTCCATTTCACCGGCCTTTGAGATGCCGGCCTCTAGGATAGCGACCTGATGATAAGACTCTATGCCAAAAATGGACAGTGGCACGCCGATTTGGGAATTATAGCTTTTGGGACTTTTGGCGACTGCGTAGCTTTGGCTGAGCACCTGTCCGAGCCACTCCTTGACGATGGTTTTTCCATTGCTTCCGGTGATTCCTACCACAGGTTTAGCGAAAAGCTTTCGCTCGTAGGCAGCAATTGCCTGCAGCGCGAGGCGGGTGTCATTTACTAGGATAAAACTTGCTTTTTCCTCCAACCCTTCGGGTATTTCCCAATCCCTTTGCACCAGAAAGCAGCAAACTCCCTCCTCGACCAGCTTGGGGATATAAGCAGCTCCGTCCGCTTTGGCTCCGCGGAGCGCGACGAAAAGCGTCTGCTCGGCTTGGACCACTTGCCGGGAATCTATAGTAACTTTTGAGATCGTACCGGAAAATCTCCTGCCTCGTACTTCCCCAGCCGTGACAGCGAGGAGCTGGTCTATGGAAAGTGGACTGAGCATCTTACTCCTCGGCTAGCTGTTTCTTTTTGAAAAAAACCTGCTTGATCCACCTTGGAAGGAATATCGCTCCCAAAAACAGATAAGGATAATAGGAGAACAATCTCCAGATGATGCTGGTGACAAAGGTGTACTGTCCCAGAAACTGGGCGAAAAACTGTCCATAAAAAAACTCGGCCGTGCCACTGCTGCCCGGTGTCGGGGATAGCATCATCACGATCCACATGATCACTTGCCGGGCAAATACGATGATCTCCTGCTCAAGGCTAAGGGGGACAAAGGCCGACACGAGCGCATTGAGCATGAGGTACCGCGAAGTCCAGATGAAGATCGTGACCGCGACGATCTTTAACCAAAAGGAAAGGCTCTTTCCCGACAGTTGCCGGGATGCCACGATGATCTGGTCGCCAAATTCCTGGGCATTGTGTTTCCATTTTCTCAAAAACTTGATGGAGCAAATTTTGATCAAGATCCACTTGAACACCCTTGGGCGGTAGAACAGTGCCAGGGCCATCACTAGGCTATAGGTAGCGTAGAGACTATAGCTGATCCAAAATATGGCCTGAAGGCTATTTTCCAGTTGGCTTTCGAGCAGTTTGCTATCGGGGAAAATATTCCCTTTGGCCAGAAATAGGATGACTGGTGCTCCGATGACGAAAAATAGGTTGTCCATGATGGCCGTCACCATCACGATCGCGATGGCTTTGCCCATCTTCATCCCCTCTTTGTTGAGGATAAACATGGCCACCGCCGTGCCGCCTACTACAGAGGGAGTGACTGCGGAGGCAAACTCCCAAAGGATGATCACATAGATGGCGCGTGTCCAACTGAGATGCCGGTCGGTAAGCTCCCGGATCCGGTAGACATACCCGAAATCGCGGAAAAAAAGTACCAGGACAGCAAAAAACAGCCAAGGCAAAGAGGCGTCTGAGACGACTTTGAGGTTTTCGATCGAGACATTGGGATCCATGTAAAACATGGCGACAATGATGCCGAGCCCGATCAGGATTGGCACCCAAACCTTGTTTGGATTGAGGGTTTGGAAGATTTTTTTGTTGTCCAGCTTCATCGTCAGGCGGCGATTGGCTCCGTCTTTTCTACCCAAAAATTGTTATATCCCTCGCCGATCAAGATCGTGACCTGAGAGAGCTGAAGAAGTTCTAAAATTGCCAAAAAGGTATAAATCACGAAAATTTTGTCTGGTTTGTATTCGATGAACTCAGTAAAAGGCACTTGTTTTTTGAAGCTGATCTTTTCCAAGACGAAGTCTTTCTGCTGCTCGATGGTGTAGGGATATTGGATGACCGTGTGCTTGGTTTCCTCGGATCGCGAAGCCATTTTGGCAATGCATTTTTGGAACACCTTGAGCAGCTTGTAGAGATCCACGTGCTGCATCTCTGCATCTACGTCCTCCGTCTTGCTAAGTTCGATTAGTTCCTTTGCGAGGTTGCCCCTTTTTTCCTTTGAGAGTCGATCTGACTCCATCTGGGCTAGCTCCTCGACTACCGACTTGTATTTTTTGTATTCCAGAAGATTCCTGACCAGCTCCTCTCTTGGGTCGATCTCTTCTCCTTTTTCGTTCAGCTCGGGACGCGGCAAAAGCATGCGCGACTTGATCTTCATGAGCGTGGCCACAAAGAGAATGAAATCACTCGCAACCTCGATCTCCATTTTTTCCAGCTGATGGATATAGTCAAGGAAGTCCTTGGTAATCTTGGAGATGGGAATGTCATAGATGTCCAGCTCGTCCCGCTCGATGAAAAACAACATCAGATCAAAGGGGCCTTCAAACAATGGTAATTTGATCTCGAAACTCAACGGTTAGCGGAATTTATTGGTTAACTTTGCCTTTTCGTAGCCAAAGATATTCAATTAAGCAATTTAATGGGAATGCTTGGAAATAAAGCAAATGCGTAAATCTGGCTCATTTCTAGCATGAGCAAACAAACTGATCCGCTTTGGGTTATTCCACTTTGACACCAATACTTTAGAAAATGCAAATCACGCCCGGTCCGCTCCTAGCCCAGATAGATACTCCCAAGGATCTCAAGAAATTTCCCAAAGACAAATTGGTCCAGATCTGCGAAGAGCTGAGACAGTTTATCGTGGATAATGTCTCCGTCTATGGTGGGCACTTTGGGGCAAGTCTGGGAGTGGTAGAGCTGACGGTGGCCTTGCATTACGTGCTCAATACCCCTGCCGACCAGCTCGTTTGGGATGTGGGACATCAGGCTTATGGGCATAAGATCTTGACTGGGAGAAAAAAGGATTTTCATACAAACAGGGTATACGGAGGCATTTCAGGTTTCCCAAAAAGAAAAGAGAGCGAATACGACACCTTTGGCGTAGGGCATTCCAGTACCTCCATTTCCGCTGCGCTGGGGATGGCAGTTGCCTCTAAATATAAGGGCTCCAAGATCCAGCACGTGGCGGTGATCGGGGATGGGTCGATGACTGGCGGGATGGCGTTTGAGGCCATGAACCATGCAGGCGTTAGCGACTCAAACTTGCTGATCATCCTTAACGACAATTGCATGTCAATCGACCCCAACGTAGGGGCTCTGAAGGACTATCTGACTGACATCACCACCTCCCACACCTACAACAAGGTGAAGGATGAAGTGTGGAAAATGCTCGGCAAGTTGAGTAAATTTGGCTCGAGTGCCCAAGAGGTCATCTCCAAAGTAGAGGGAGCAATCAAGTCTGCCGTGCTGAAGCAGAGCAATCTTTTTGAATCCCTCAATCTGCGCTATTTCGGACCTGTAGATGGGCATGACGTAGACCATTTGGTCGAAATCCTCAGGGATCTCAAAGATATCCCAGGCCCAAAAATCCTTCATTGCATTACGGTGAAAGGCAAGGGATATGAGCCCGCCGAGAAAGGAAATAAAACCACTTGGCATGCGCCGGGAACCTTCGACAAGGTGACCGGGGAGATCTTCAAAAAGGTGCCTACAAGTCCCCAAGCTCCAAAATACCAGGATGTGTTTGGGCATACTTTGGTAGAGCTGGCCGAGCGAGACAGCCGCATCATGGGAGTGACTCCCGCGATGCCGTCGGGATCGTCCATGAATATCATGATGAAGGCGATGCCTGAGCGGGCTTTTGATGTGGGAATCGCCGAACAGCATGCTGTCACGTTCTCAGCGGGATTAGCTACTCAGGGCTTGGTGCCATTTTGCAATATCTACTCAACTTTTATGCAGCGGGCTTATGATCAGGTCGTTCATGATGTCTGCTTGCAAAATCTTCCTGTGGTGTTATGTCTGGACCGAGCCGGATTTGCTGGAGCGGATGGACCTACACACCACGGAGCTTATGACATTGCGTATTTCCGTTGCGTGCCCAATCTTGTCGTTTCCGCTCCTATGAATGAGGAAGAGCTGAGAAACCTGATGTACACGGGTAGCATTTACAATGGGCCATTTTCCATTCGCTATCCAAGGGGTGCGGGAGTGATGCCAGAGTGGAAGACTCCGCTACGCGAGATTCCTGTCGGACAGGGTAGAATCGTGAGGGAAGGAGAAGATGTTGCCATTCTTACCATCGGCCATATCGGCAACTATGCGGTAGATGCTTGCAATGTCTTGGCAAAAGAAGGACTCAATCCGGCACATTATGACATGCGGTTTGTAAAGCCACTTGACGAAGAGCTTCTTCATGAGGTTTTCGGCAAATTCAAGAAGGTCGTGACGGTAGAAGACGGCTGCCTTATGGGTGGCTTTGGCTCTGCCGTACTGGAGTGGATGATGGATAATGGCTATTCCGCCCAAGTGAAGCGCCTGGGTATCCCCGATGAGGTGATTGAGCATGGTGAGCAGCTTGAGCTGCACCGAGAGTGTGGTTTTGATCCCGAGGGAATTGCCGCGACAGTTAGAAGCCTTTCAGAAGTAGCTCGAACAATCTAACTCGGTTCCCAATGTCTAGTATACATTTTTTCGAAAAAGGAGAGGGTCAGCCTTTGGTGCTCATCCACGGGTTTTGCGAAACGTCGAGAATGTGGACGGATTTTGCGGAGAAATTGGCCAAAGATTTTCGGGTAATTTGTCCCGACTTGCCTGGAATTGGCGATTCGCCAATCTCCGGAGAACAGATTTCCCTGGAGGAAGTTGCCGTCATCCTGGAAGAATGGATGGATGCTAACGAAATTCATCAACCGATCGTAATCGGCCATTCGCTTGGCGGTTACGTCACATTGGCACTTTTGGAATTGATGGGAAGTAGGTTAAAGGCTGTCGGGCTATTCCATTCCTCAAGCTATGCCGATTCCCCCGACAAAAAGGCGACCCGCAATAAGGCTATCCTTTTCCTAAAAAAGCACGGAGTGGACAAATTTGTTTCCTCCTTTGTTCCGCCTCTTTTCCCGGAAGGAAGTAGCGAAGAATTCAAGGAAGAAATCGCATGGGCCATAGAGGACGGAAAACGCTCGACTTTAAGCGGCTTGATCGCTTTTACTGGGGCGATGCGGGGTAGAAAAGAGCGCTTGGATGTGCTTAGGGATTTTTCAGGACCTAAACTTCTGATTGCCGGTACCGAGGATGGTGCCGTTAAAATAGAGGCCAGTCGGAAACAAAAAGATGTATTTACACACTACTTCGAACTTCAAGGCGTGGGACATATGGGAATGGTCGAAAAAAGAGAGGAGACACTAGAACTGATACGCGAGTTCGCCCTATCTTCCACAAAACATTAAAGTGTTTTAGACAGGATTTGCATTAGCTCCTCGAGATATTTCTGGTCTGTCTGGTCAAAGTCTGCGAGCTGATCGCTGTCCACATCCAAGACCATTGCCACCTCATTTTCCTTGAAAACAGGAACGACGATCTCTGACTTCGAGGAGGAGCTACAGGCGATGTGACCTGGAAAAGCATCCACGTCGGGCACGAGTTGGGTTTTGGCTTCCTTCCACGCGGCACCACAGACGCCTTTTCCGAAATTTATCCGAGTGCAGGCAATAGGCCCCTGAAAGGGTCCCAATACGAGCTGCTCACCCTTTACCAAGTAAAATCCCACCCAAAAAAAACCAAATCCTTCACGCAATGCCGCAGCGATATTGGACAGGTTGGCGTAGAGGTCAGGCTCGCCTGAGATCAATGCCTCGATCTGGGGGATGACGGCTTCGTATTTTTCAGCTTTGGTCGCGGCTTCTGGTATATACAGAGACTCAGCCATTGTAGTAGATGTTTAGAAGGTTTTCGCCGATGGTAAGCGTTTCAGAAGGATTTTGGTTCAAATGTGGGGCTGGAATACCATCTCCAAATTTAGTTTTGCTGGTGAATACCCGTGCCTCATCCCAGAGACCAGCACAAATGAACTGACTCAATACGCGGTTGCCTCCCTCCACGATCAGACTTTGGATCTTCCGCGAGTGCAGCTCTCCAAGCAGGGCGGAAACTGTAAATTCCGTTTCTACTTTTATCAGTTCCAGGTTTTTTTCCACCTTGGACTCCTTGCTGTTGAAACAGATCGTAGGAGTGGATTGGTCAAATAGATGAAGGTTTTGGGGTAGTTCGAGTCGCAAGTCCAGCACAATACGGATCGGGTTTTTGCCCACCCAGTCCCTAACGTCCAGCCGGGGGTCATCGTGTAGCGCCGTGTTTTTTCCCACAAAGATGGAATCTTCCTCTGCCCTCCACTTGTGAACCAATTGCCTGCTGAGGGAACCAGAAATCCACTTGGAGCTGTAGTCCTTTCTGGCGACAAAACCATCTTGGGTCTGCGCCCATTTCAGGATCACATAGGGCCTTTTCTTCTCCATTTGAGTAAAAAATCGACGGTTTTGCCATCTTGCCTCTTTTTCAAGCAAGCCGGTTTCGACAGAAATGCCAGCATTTTTGAGAATCTCAATTCCTTTTCCACCGACTAAAGGATTGGAGTCCACAGCGGCGATTACCACCTTTTTCAGCCCCATTTCCACCAAAAGATTTGCGCAGGGCGGAGTTTTTCCCCAATGTGCACAAGGCTCAAGCGTGACATAGGCTGTCGCCTCGGAGAGTAGTCGAGGATCTTGCACCGAATTAATGGCATGGACTTCAGCATGTGGTCCACCGTAAGCTTGATGATATCCCTCACCGATGATTTTTTCCCCGTGGACTATTACGCATCCGACCATGGGATTGGGACTGACCTGGCCCTTCCCCCAAGAGGCTAGCTCCAAAGCCCGGCGCATAAAGGATTGGTATCGGTCGCTCATTTTCTGGCAAAGGTGATTCGTTCGAGGGTCGTTGTGCTCCCGGATTTTACTTCGACGTTGAGCACGGTGTCAGCGTAGCTGGTGTTTTTGGGATCGAGATAGAGCGTGTAGGTACCGGGTTCCAAGCGAAAGAGAAAGCCACCGGAGCTATTGGTATGGGTGCTGGTCGAATCGCCTGCTTGAATGGCATAGATTACCGGCTTTAGGCTCGTGGGGCTGGTGGTCCCGGAGATATCCCCTCTGCCCACACCGGAAAAGGCGCTGAGCGTAGGGTTGAAATCCAATTCCAAGGGGCTGGCATTCACGACTTGGATGGATTTTTCCAAGTCAAAATCCAAAATCAAGTCGTAGGATATGCCCTGCTCCAAGTCAACGCTAAGCGGAAGGGAATAATCGGCATTGCCCCCGGGGAGGCTAAGGGGATAGCGATCCTCGTCCAAAAAAAGTGCATTTTCGGTACCCAAGCGGAGTGTGATTCCGGTTATTTTTCCCATTTGAATCTCCGACCGGGCCACGGGTAGCGCGACGCCGCCGACCAATTGGGACACGTCGACTTCCTTATCGCCTGGTTCATAGGGAAGAAAGATTTTTTCGACGGTTCCGTCCCGACCGTCCGGGACAAAATCCAATTCAACGCCCTGGATTTCGACAATAACCGAATCCCAGGTGGCTGGCGCGTCGATCAGCAGCACGTTGACCAATGCTTTTGGACTTTCGTCAAAGCTTTTGCAGGAGAGGATTAGGACTGCAAAAAGAACAGGTAGGAGAAAATAAAATCGCTTCACGGCCTAAATTTAGCCCAAAACTTTTCATAGCCTCTCCGATAGCAAGGAGGCGAAAGAAAAATTGCCGGATATACCGGCAATTTGATTATGGCTTTGCTTCCAGCGTGAGCACGTCAGGTGTCGTCACTTCGTCGTCCAGTACCAGGACGTTGGTGACGGTTTCTACCACGTAGGGTGCCTGTGGATTGAAAGTCATAGAGTAGCTGCCGGGAGCTAAGCCCATCACAGAGTAGTTTCCTGCTTCATCGGCAAAGGTATTAATCTGGACGCCCTGTCCTTCGATGGTAATCTGGATTGGATGGGCTTCAAGAGGGAAGACTTGCCCTTGGATTCCCTGAGATTCATCAAGGTATGCTCTCAAGACGGGTTTGAGGATCACATTTCCTGAATTCCCCGCGGTGACGATGGATTTTGCTACATCAAAATCGATAACTAAATCATAGGATTCTCCTCCGTTTATTTCTTGGTCAACTTTGATTTTTAAGCCGCTTTGCTGCGCGCTGGGAGTCTTTAGGTCGATTTCATCGCCGTCCTGCACGAGGTAGTTATTGTCACCCAAAATCAATCGGATTTGATCGATTTCTCCTTCATGGAAATCCCCAGAGCCCAGCAAGATAGAATTGCCGCCGGTGAGATCCAGGAGGTTTACCATTTGAGGCCCATTGTAGGTGATTTCCGTCCAGGAGTCGTCATCCTCGTCCATCTCTCCACCCTCATGATCCAATTTTACCCTAAGGGCCAATACTTCTACCCAAACTTCATCGTATTCGGCAGGCGCGTCTACCAAGCGGAAATTTACTTGTGCTTCTGATGAAGTAGGGCTATCGTTGAATACTTCGCAGCCAGCGGCGAACATTAGAATGGCGAAAAGTCCTAAAATGGTCTTGAATAATTTCATATGGTAATAATAGTTTGGTTTGGGCCACAACTTAAACCACAACTATGCCAAATCAGGGATTGAAATTTTCCCAAAAGAAATTGTGAGGAGATTTCTAATTTTGGGGATGATGAAATGGGAAAACCTTCTGGCAGACGGAAGATTTGGAGAAAGCCAGAAAGCTGCAACTTCGGACAAAGCCAGAAGCGAATTTGAAATTGATTACGACAGGGTCATTTTTTCGGCCCCCTTTCGAAACCTACAGGACAAAACCCAGGTTTTTCCCCTTCCCGATCAGGCTTTTGTCCACACGCGCCTTACCCATAGTCTTGAAGTGTCTAGCGTAGGTCGCTCCCTTGGAAAGGGTGCCGGGGAAATTCTCCTAGACAAATTCCCAATTCTTCAAAACCAGGGTGTTACGGCGTCGGCCATCGGCTCCATAGTCGCTGCTGCGGCCTTGGCTCACGATATAGGAAATCCCCCATTTGGACATTCCGGCGAAGAGGCGATTTCTGATTTTTTCAGACTCCACCCCGACGGCCGGCTGTGGGAAAAGCACGTCAGGATGGACCAGTGGGCAGATTTGGTCAATTTTGAGGGTAATGCCCAAGGTTTTAGGATGCTGGTTTCCAAGCAGTTTGGGTTGAAGCTCACCTATGCGACTTTGGCAGCTTTTACCAAATATCCGCGGCCAAGCCTGATTGTACAGCGGGACATTGCCCGGAAAAGCCAGAAGAAATACGGATTTTTCATCAACCAACTCACAGATTTTGAGCAGATGTGCGGAGTGCTAGGGATTGAGAAGACAAGCTCGGATTCTTGGATGCGGCATCCGTTGGCGTTTTTGGTGGAGGCCGCCGATGATATCTGCTACAGTATCATCGACCTCGAGGACGGCTGCACCTTGGGTTTGGTGAGCTTTGAAGAGACGATGGAATTGCTAAAGCCCATTCTGAAAGGGAAGTTTGACCCGGAAAAACTCAAAAACCGTACGAATACCCAGAATCTTGGGGCGTTTCGGGCTATGGCAATCGGGCAGCTCATCCGGGAAACCGTGGGGCTTTTTGGGCAATATGAGGAGAACATGCGCAAGGGAAACTTCGACAAGGCCCTGACGGACATCATTCCCTCGGCCCAAGCGTTGGCGGACATTTCCACGGTGTCAATTCAGAAAATCTATCGTAGCAAAGTTGTCTTGGAAAAAGAAGCTGCGGGATTTCAGGTATTGGAGGGCTTACTGTCCATTTTTTCGAGAGCGCTGTATCACCATTTCTACCAGTCGGAGTTGTTTTCCGGCCAAGACAAGAGCGTCCTTCGTCTGCTTCCGGAGGATTTTCCGATGAAAGGCTGGGGTGCTGAGGTTAATCCCTACCCGATGTTGAGGGCCTTGGTAGACCACATTTCAGGCATGACCGACAAATATGCGCTGAATCTCTACCGCAAAGTCAACGGGATTTCCTTTCCCGGAATTTAATCGTACCTGAACACAGCGAGGAAAGCTGAATAGACAAAAAAGCCGGTGCAAGTCACCCCGCACCGGCTTCATTCTTTTGATTACTTTTTTAATTGGACGCAACGCTGTCCACTACGGTAGAGTCCATCATCGTGGTATCCGCCGGAATCTCCTCAACGGGTGGTGCGACTTCTTCGATGGTTTCTTCTTCCTCTACAACCTCCTCTTTTTTGGGTCCGCAAGAGACCATGGTTGCTACGGCAAAGCCAGCTGCAAATACCGCCAAGGATAATGTTTTTAATGTTTTTGTGATCATGGTGAAAGTTGGTTTGATTGAATTTTTTTTGACCAAATGGTCAAAACACTAGATAAAATTAAAAAAAATGGATTGAAAACAAACTTATTTTCAATCCTTTAATGGTTTTTTTGAAAAGTTGGGTTGTCAAACCAGCCTATTTTTGGCTGGACAAAATCCGGAAGATTAGGTGGATTCGCCTTTTTCTGTCCAGTCGATCACCTCGTCTTCCAGATAGTGGGGATATATTTTGCGATGTTGTTTTTTCACCTCGGCCAAAAGCGACTCCCGAAATTCCTCCACATTTTCGGCTGAGGCGGCAGCCATGAAGACCGGTTTGATCCCGTTTTTCTTTTCGTAGGCGTCGCTGAGGGCCTTGAATTCCACATAGCGCGTTTCCTGGAGCTCATGCTCGCTGATGTGTTGGGATTCTTCTTCCGATGGCATCTGTTGTACTAGGTCTATCTTGTTGAAAACCAGCAGTACAGGCTTGTCTCCTGCCTTGATCTCGTTGAGTGTCTGAGTGACCACTGCGATGTGGTCCTCAAAGGCATGGTGCGAAATGTCGACCACATGGACGAGGAGGTCTGCTTCACGGATTTCATCCAAGGTTGACTTAAACGACTCGATCAGGTGGGTGGGCAATTTTCGGATAAATCCGACGGTGTCCGAGAGCAAAAAGGGAATCGTGTCCAGCACGACCTTTCGCACTGTGGAGTCCACCGTGGCGAATAGCTTGTTTTCGGCTAGTATATCGGTCTTCGTGATCAGGTTCATTAAGGTTGACTTGCCTACATTGGTATATCCCACCAAGGCCACCCTGACGATTCCTTTTCGGCCCTTTCGCTGCGTGATTCCCTGTTTTTCGATTTCGAGGAGCTTGTCTTTCAGTAGCGTGATCTTGGCGCGGATGTCCCGCTTATCAGTTTCTATTTCCTTTTCACCAGCGCCTCCCCGTGTTCCTGTTCCACCTCGCTGCCGCTCCAAGTGGGTCCACATGTTGGTCAGGCGGGGCAAGAGATACTGGAAGCGGGCAAGTTCGACTTGGGTTTTGGCCTGGGCAGTCTGGGCTCTTTGGAGGAAGATATCAAGAATCAGCAAGGAGCGATCGTAGATTTTGACTTTGATCTCGTTTTCCAGATTCCGCATCTGTGAGGGAGAAAGGTCGTCGTCAAAAATCACCATATCCACCTCGAAATGCTCGACGTAGGCTTTGATCTCGTCCAGCTTTCCAGATCCGACAAAGGTCCGGATGTCGGGTTTTTCCATCCTTTGGGTAAATCTGTAGACTGTCTTCGCGCCGAGCGTCTCGGCGAGGAAGGCCAACTCATCCAGGTGCTCCTCTACCGACTGCTCGCTTTGGTATTGCCGGATCAAGGTGACCAAAACGGCCGTTTCCTGCTTGGGTGCGGTATCGTGTAGTTTTTGAAGCTTCCTTGAAAATTTGTTCATAGCGGTTTGTATTCGGATAGACTAAGCCCAAATCAGCGAAATTTGTTCCGCTTTGGAGAATACTTGGCAAAGGTTGGCACGCTGAACCAGTGGTTTAGCGGGCTCGCGCTGCAAATTTGGGCATAATTCCTTAGAATAGATTAGGATAGTCAAGGACGGAGTGGTTATTTTACCGGTTCAAGTAGTAGAAATTATCCCCAAAAATGCCAGAACTGCGAAGCACGCCGATTTCAGGTCTTCTTGAAATTTTCCCCAAAATATTTCCTGACAGCAGAGGCTATTTCTTTGAGTCTTTTCGGCGAGACTGGTTGGAGAACGAAGGTATCGACGTAGACTGGATTCAGGACAATCAGTCTTTTTCCCAAAAGGGAACCGTTCGTGGATTGCATTTTCAGCATGCTCCTTTCGCCCAGGCCAAGCTCGTGCGCGTAGTCTCCGGGAAAGTGCTGGATGTCGTTCTTGACCTGAGAAAGGACTCTCCCACATTTGGCAGTCATTTTTCCACAATTCTGGATGCCGAGAGGAACAATTTACTTTATGTTCCGGTTGGTTTTGCGCATGGATTCTCCGTGCTGGAGGACGCAGTTTTTGTCTACAAATGCTCGAATTATTACAACAAACCTGCGGAGGGAGGCATTCTATGGAACGATCCTGCTCTAGGAATTGATTGGCAGGTAGAAGAGCCGATCGTTTCGGACAAGGACAAACAATGGATAAGCCTTGAAGAATTTAAAACTCAAAGTGGAGGGGGATTGTGATGGGATGGCGTGATTTGTTCAAGAGAAAGCCGGAAGAGGTGGTCCCGCTAGATCTGTCCTGGCTAGAGGTAGATATGCATTCGCATTTGATTCCCGGCATCGATGACGGCAGCAAAACCATGGAGGAATCGCTTGCATTGGTCAGGAGGCTGGCCGAATTTGGCCTCAGAAAAATCATCACTACTCCGCATATCATGGCCGAGTACTACCGAAATACCCCTGAAATCATTGGAATGGGGCTGGAGGATCTCCGCAAGGCTGTGAAGAATGAAGGGATCGAGATCGAGATCGATGCGGCTGCGGAATACTATATGGACGAGATTTTTCTCGAAAAAGTAAAGGCTGAGGAGAAGATGCTGACCTTTGGGGATAGACACATTCTGGTGGAAACCGGATTTATCAATAAGCCCCAGATGTTGCTTGACATCATTTTTAATCTGGAAATGGCCGGCTACAAGCCAATCTTGGCGCATCCGGAGCGTTATCAATATCTCATAGCAGACAAAAAATTGCAGGAGGAGCTGATCGACCGGAAGCTGCTCTTTCAGGTGAATCTGCTGTCCCTGACTGGATTTTATTCTAGGCAAGTAAAGGATTTTGCTGAGATGCTCGTGGAAAAGGGAGTGGTCGCACTTCTGGGTACCGATTGCCACAATGCGCGCTACCTTGACATGCTGGAGACGCTGCCCAAATACCAAAAGATTTACGAAAAAATCCAGACCCTAGAACTAATCAATACCAGACTATAGCTTCCGGTTTATGAATATTCTGATCACAGGAATCACAGGACTGTTCGGAAACCAGCTAGCGAGGGAATTTAGCCAAATCGGCAACATCCATGGTCTCAGACGGAACGAGTCCCAACTTGGGCTGCTGTCGGACTTCGATTTTCCTGTTCACTGGCATCAGGGCGAACTTTCGGATTTTGAATCCTTGCTGGATGCGATGCAGGGAATCGATTTGGTGGTTCATGCTGCGGGAATGGTGTCTTTTCTATCAAAAGACAAGGATCTACTCTATGAGGTGAATACTCGCGGGACGGCCAACGTAGTCGATGCGATGCTTAGTGTCGGCGTGAAGAAGCTGGTCCATGTGAGTTCTGTAGCAGCGATCGGCCGAAATCCGGAAAAAAGAAAGCTAGACGAAAAGTCCAAATGGATAGAGTCTAACCTGAATACCGAGTACGCCGTCTCAAAATACTGGGCTGAACTTGAAGCCTGGCGAGGTGAACAGGAAGGCTTGGAGCTGATCGTGGTAAACCCATCGGTATTGCTGGGCAAAGTCAGCTATGGAAAAAGCAGTACTTCCATTTATTCCTATGTCTTGGACGAAAACAGGTTTTTTCCAAAGGGAAGTCTCAATTACATCGACGTCAGGGATGCCGCGCGGATTACCAGACTTTTGGTGGAAAAAAGCACTTGGGGTGACCGTTTTGTACTGAACAGGGAGTCGCTTCCCTTCCGGGAATTCTTTTCTGAAATAGCGGCAGTCTTCGGAAAGAGAGCTCCGTCCATTCCCTTGAGCAGCTGGCAGATCAGTTTATTCTCTACGCTCGTGTCCATTGCGAAGCTGTTTGGCTTCAAAAACGTCCCCCTTAATAGAAGGAGCGCCATGCTCTCCCAACAGAATATCAGCTTTGACAACTCCAAGATCCAGAGCTTACTGGATTATCAGTTCTATTCCCTGCGGGAAAGTTTGGAGTGGGCCAAATCGTCTTGATCCAAACTTATTTTTTTGAGGAAGCGTTTAGAAATTGATATGCCCGAAAATCCTCCCTTTTTCAAGAGGGGAAAATTTAACAAAAGCGAATTTTGAGATCCCTGTTTTATTGGTATCTTAAATAAACCATAACACCATCGAATGACCGGAGATCACGATCACGACTGGGAAGAAGACAAAAAGCTTGTTGAGCGATTTGAAAACTCCCTGAAATCAAACCTGGACCTCTATTTCGAAGAAGAAGAGCTGGAAGATATTATCCGCTTTTACTTTGATCAGCAAAAATTCCTCAAAGCGCTTAGAGCCTCCGAGTACTCCCTGGAAAAGTTTCCTTTTTCGGTGGAGATCCGTCTGCTTAAGGCGCAGTGCCTCATCTTCAACGATGAGCTGGACGAGGGGCTGAGTATCCTCGAAAATCTGAACAATCTGTCTCCAAACAATGAAGACATCGTGCTGGCACTTGCCAATGCGCAGATTCTAGCGGGAAATCATCAGGAAGGTATCGAGCTCTTGGAGAACTACTTGCCCATGGCGGAGGACAAAGCGGAGGTTTTTTACTCCTTGGGTAATCTTTATCGTGCCAAGGGCGACAACACCAAAGCCAGCGACTATTTCAAAGAAGCGGTAAAAAACCGAATCAACCACGAGGATGCCCTGTTCCAACTGGCGATGATCACCGAGGAAGAAGGCTCCTTTGACGAGATACTGCAGTTTTACCAAGAATTCATCGATCAAGATCCCTATTCTGCAGGCGCTTGGTATAATCTCGGCGTGGTCTACAATCGACTTGGGAGATTTGAGGATGCCATTTCCGCCTATGAATATGCGCTGATCATCGATGATGCGTTTGCTTCAGCTTATTTCAACATGGGCAATTCCCTGATGAATACCCAGAATTATGAAGCCGCACTGGAAGCTTACCAAAACACAATCAACTGTGAGGGGGTAAATGCGGAAAACTGCTGCTACATGGGAGCCGCTTATGAGAAACTGGGCAGGATAGACGAGGCATTTAAGTATTTTAAAAAGTCGGCCAAACTGGACGAGGAATACGACGATGCCTGGTTTGGGCTGGGAATGTGCATGCTGAAGAACGAGAAGTTTTTTGAGGCGATCCACTATTTCAAGAAAGCACTGAACCTGAACAAGGACAATCCAAACTACTGGGTGGGCTTGGCAGACGCGGAGTTCAATCTGGGTAATATGCAAGCCAGTTCGGAGGCCTATGAAGAAGCCATCAACCTAGAGCCGGGGATCATGGAGACTTACGTCAATCTCTCGGTGATTTATTTTGAGCAAAACCGCTTTGAAGAGGCAATCGATGTAGTCAAAGAAGGAATCGAAGAGGCTCCTGAGGAGCCTGAATTATATTATCGCATGGTAGTTTACCTCGTCAAGATGGGCAAATACAAGGAAGCGTTTTCATATTTGGAAAATGCGTTAACTTTGGACTTTGATAGGCATACCATCTTGTACGAACTGATGCCGGAGCTGAAGCAACAACAGGCCATCTACAAGATCATCGCCCAATACCGGGATGACCATTCCCAGCTCTAAACTTTAAAACCTGGCAAATGAAATCAAGCATGACAAAAAAATCACACCCTGTGATGATTATCCCTTGTGCGAGATTCCATGTGGCCATCAAAAATCAAATTACAAACACATGAATTATGTGCTGAAGAATATTCCTGTACGGACTGAGAAGCCACGTACCACGGGATTCACTATGGCTATGGACAAGGGTCTTAGCCTTCGGGAAACCGAAGATTTTGTTGATAGTTGCTCAGATTACGTGGATATAGTCAAATTGGGATGGGCTACTTCCTTCGTTACCAAACATCTCACCGAGAAAATTGCCGTTTACAAGTCCGCAGGCATCCCCGTTTATTTTGGGGGAACCCTTTTTGAAGCCTTTATTGTCAGAGGACAATTCGAAGATTACAGACGCGTCCTAGACAAATACGAGCTGGAGTTCGCAGAAGTATCCGATGGCTCCATTTCGCTCAACCACGACAAAAAGTGTGAATTCATCTCCACCCTTTCGCAGCAGGTGACTGTGCTATCGGAAGTGGGGTCCAAAGACGCTGCCAAGATCATACCTCCTTATAAATGGATTGAGCAAATGCAAACCGAGCTAAGCGCCGGAGCATGGAAAGTGATCGGAGAGGCTCGTGAAGGCGGAAATGTAGGCCTGTTCCGCGATTCTGGAGAAGTGCGCCAAGGGCTTGTCGAGGAGATTTTAACGCAAGTACCAGAAGAAAGAATCATTTGGGAAGCTCCCCAAAAATCCCAGCAGGTTTGGTTTATCAAGCTGCTCGGTGCCAACGTGAATCTAGGTAATATCAGTCCTTCGGAGGTGATTCCCTTGGAAACCATCCGACTCGGACTGAGAGGCGATACGTTCGACCACTTCCTAGGCGAAATCAAACTTTGAAACAAACATTTCCATAACAGGCTGATCGATTCATTGGTCAGCCTTTTTTTTCTATGAGATCTATAAAAAAGTACGCGCTCACCTACCTCAAGGGAATGGCCATGGGGGCTGCGGACATTGTGCCTGGAGTGTCAGGCGGATCAATCGCCCTGATTGCCGGAATCTACCAGGAATTGTTAAACAGTATAAATTCCTTTTCGGTCGACAACCTCAAGCTTCTGACGCGATTCGAACTCACGAAATTCTTCAAGGCGGTCAACGGCAAGTTTTTGCTCAGCTTGCTGTTGGGGATCCTGACCAGCGTCTTTGCACTTTCGAGCGTCATCACCTACCTGATGGCGAACCATCCCATCCCCTTGTGGTCCTTTTTTTCAGGACTGATTCTGGTCAGCGCTTTCTTGATTTTGAAAGATATTAGAAGATGGCATTTGGGTGTTGTGCTGGCTGTACTGGTAGGAGCATTGATCGCTTGGTGGGTAACCAATCTTCCTCCGACCACTACTCCGGATGCGATTTGGTTTACCTTTTTGTCCGGATCCATTGCCATCTGCGCAATGATTTTACCCGGGATCAGCGGCAGTTTTATCCTACTTATCCTCGGGCAGTATGAATCTATTCTCCAGGCTGTAAAAGACCGCAACGTTTTGAAACTCGCCGTTTTTGCTGCAGGCTGCGCTGTAGGAATATTGACCTTTAGCCGGGTTGTTTCCTGGCTTTTGAAAAAATACCATTCCGTCACTATCGGGCTGCTTTCCGGATTTATGCTGGGCTCAGTCAATGAGCTCTGGCCTTGGAAGCTGGTCACAGCCTGGAGGACGAGCTCCACTGGAGAGCAAAAGCCCTTTCTGGATGAAAATGTGCTCCCGGGAAACTACATGGAGCTTGTCGGCCAGGAGCCACAAGTACTGGCAGCGATTACGGCCTTTGCCTTTGGGATTATCCTGGTTCTTTTGATTGAATGGCTGGCAGCTAAACTTTTGGATTAATGAGAAAATTTGGACTGATAGGCTACCCTTTGACGCACTCTTTTTCCAAAAAGTACTTTACGGAGAAGTTTGAAAAGGAAGGCATCCAGGGTTGTCAGTTTGACTCTTATGAGATTCCCCAGATCGGCGATTTTGAGCTTGTTTTGCGAGAAAATCCCGAGTTGGAAGGCATGGCGGTAACCATTCCCTACAAGGAACAAGTCATACCTTTTTTGCACGAATTGGACCCCGCTTGCCGCGAAATTGGTGCAGTAAATTGCATACAGATCCGTGGCGGAAACCGAAAAGGCTTTAATACGGATTACCTTGGATTCAAGCATTCACTGGAAAACTGGCTTGGAAATGCACGGCCAAAGGCATTGGTCTTGGGAACGGGCGGTGCTTCGAAAGCTGTGAAAATAGCTTTGCGGGACTTGGAAATTTCATTTCTTTCGGTATCCCGATCGGCTGGAGAGGGCCAAGTTACCTATGCAGAACTTGCCTCCGATTCCCATTATCTACGTGATTTTCCACTGATCATCAATACCACTCCCCTCGGCACCTATCCCAACACAGAGGGTATGCCCGCCATCCCCACCAATCAGCTGGGAGAAAGGCATCTGGTCTATGACCTCGTGTACAATCCGGCCGAGACCACGCTGATGAAGGCATGCGTGTCCAAAGGAGGGAAGGCCAAAAATGGGATGGATATGCTGGCCTTGCAAGCAGAAGCCAATTGGGTGATTTGGAATTCGTAACTAAATGCTATGAAAAAGGCCATTTTGATTGTCCAGTGTTCCGACCAAAAAGGAATCGTCGCGGAAGTCTCCCGCTTTCTTTATTCCTATAATGGCAACATCCTCGAGGTTGATCAGCACGTTGATGTAGAAATGGGCATGTTTTTCATGCGGGCGGCTTGGGAGCTTGATTCTTTTTTCCTTGGAAAAGATGAGATTCTTCCCCGCTTTGAAGAGGAAGTAGGGAAGAGATTCAAAATGGAGATCAAACTTCATTTTGATTTTCCTCGGCCAAGGATGGCAATCTTTGTCAGCAAGCTTTCCCATTGTCTGTTTGACATTCTGGGCAGGCATCATGCAGGACAGCTGGAGGTGGATATTCCGGTTGTGGTCTCCAATCATTCCGATTTGAAACCAATTGTGGAGGCCTTTGGCATCCCTTTTTTTATTATTCCGGTGAGCTCTTCCAACAAAGAGTCAGCCGAAGCTCTTCAGCTACAGCTCTTGGAAGAACACCGGGTGGACTTCGTTGTCCTTGCCCGGTACATGCAGATTCTATCGGGGGACTTTATCCGTCATTTTCCCAATCGCATCATCAACATCCACCACTCGTTTTTGCCGGCGTTTGTAGGTGCAAGACCCTATCATGCGGCATTTGAGCGCGGGGTAAAGATCATCGGAGCAACGGCACACTATGTCACGGAGGAGCTGGACGCCGGGCCGATCATTGAGCAAGAAGTGGCGCGCGTACGCCATCACAATACCATAGCCGAACTGGTGCAGATCGGCCAAGACGTGGAAAAAGTGACCTTGTCCAAGGCGATCAAATACCACCTTGACCGGAAGGTATTAGCATTCAGAAATAAGACCATTATCTTTTACTAGTCCACTATGATTCTGGGAATCTGGGATGGTAGTCGAGTAAGCATCTCGTAGTTGATCAGGTCTGAGGTCTCCGCGAAAGAGGCCACGGTAATCTCGTTATCGCCTTGGTTTCCGATCAATACCACTTCCTCTCCGAGCGTTATCCCGGATAGCTTGCTGATATCGACTGCAATGGCATTCATATTCACCATGCCGATTACTGGACAGAATTCCCCTGAAATCAGTACTTTCCCAATATTGCTCAGATTGCGCCCATAGCCATGGGCATATCCCACGGGGATGATTGCCAGACTCATGTCTTTGGACGCTTTGAAGCCTTTTCCGTACCCCACGAAAGAACCTGATTTGATTTTTTTAAAACTCATCACCTCGGTTTTCCAAGTCAGAAGCCGTCTTAGTGGATTGGGATTTTCGACAGAAAGCTCGGCTTTAACCATTTCAAAGGTCTCCCGAGTTGGCCAAAATCCGTACCCGGCAATACCGATTCTGACCAAATCAAGGCGCGTTTCGGGAAAAAGAAGCGTTGCGGCCGAGCAGGCTGCATGGCGCCTTTCGAAAGCAATTCCATTTCGCCTGAAATACTCAGAGAAATCCTCGAAGCGCCTAATTTGTTCCTGAATTCGAGAGTGGTTTTGCGCACTTTCGGCTCCGGCAAAATGGGTACAAAGTCCCTTCAATTCGAGAAACGGAACATTTTGTCGGAGCATTTCCAATACTGTCTTTCTTTCCTCCCATTCAAACCCGGTTCGGTTAAAGCCGGTTTCCACCTCGATATGAACCTGAGCCTTGATTCCGAGTTCCTTGGAAATGTTAGACGCAGCTTCTAGGCGCTGCAGGTCAAATGCATAGAACTGGATGCCCTTCTTGATCAAATCGGCGAGCTCTGCGAGGTGAAGCATACCCATGATCATGATTTCGGAAGTATCCCTAGCGCTCGCAAATACTTCACGAGCCTCGTCTGAGCTGAAGGTACTAAAATGGCGGATTCCTGTTTTTTCAGCAATGGAAACCAGCTGCGCTATTCCGTGGCCGTAGGCATTGCCTTTCACGACCGCAGAAATCGTTGGCTTCGGGCCAATCAGGCTTCGAATGAAGGTGATGTTTTTTTGGTAGGCGGCGGTGCTGATTTCCAGGCGAGAAGTGTGGAGCATTGAATGGAGAAATGTCAAAACCCAAAATTTAAAGACAGCCGGAATCTTTTCCCAGTTCTTGCCTATTTTTAATGCAATGAATAATACTGAAGAAAAATCTCGCTGTCCCTGGTGTCTGGGGTTTCCGGAATACGTAGCCTACCACGATACCGAATGGGGTGTGCCAGTCTATGACGATAACACCCACTTCGAATTTTTGGTCTTGGAGAGTGCCCAAGCAGGGCTGAGCTGGGCGACAATCTTGAAGAAAAGAGAGGGCTATCGCAGGGCATTTGCGGACTTTGACTATAAGGCGGTTGCCGAGTTTCCGGAAAGCTATGTCCAAGAATTGCTACAGGATCCAGGGATCATCAGGAATGCCCAAAAGATCCGAGCAGCGATCAACAATGCCCGGCGATTCATGGAAGTGCAGCAGGAGTTCGGTTCCTTTTCCAATTACATCTGGGGATTTGTCGGGGGTAAGCCAATCCAAAATTACCTAGTCTCCACCAAGGAAGCAATGGCGACAACGCCAGAGTCAGATCGTTTGGCCAAGGACCTCAAAAAGCGTGGGTTCAAATTTTTGGGATCCACCACAGTCTATGCGCACATGCAGGCCACAGGATTGGTCAACGACCATTTGGTTGGATGTTTTCGCTATGAGGAGCTTAGAAATTAATGGATTGGACTTATCGGAGAGATAAGGTAATCGCAATATCTGAGCGGGATAAATTCATTTTGCTGTCAGGTTGATTTCGTCAAAATAAACCTTGCCCAAGGTCAGCGTCGGCACGTTTAGGGTAACTTGGATGCTTTCTGCCTCTTCTGGAAAATTTTCCAAGGTAGCTTTCAAAAGAACCCAGTCAACATCCCCCTGAAAATCAAATACAGCATAAGCGGACCGATTGATTGGAAGTACTTTAAAGGCAATAAAAATTCTTCCGCCGGCAGTCAGATCCCGAATGTTTTCTCCCTTTACAAATGCGGCTAGTTCTACCGTAGATCCCGGCGCAGGCATCGGCCCGGTATAGGTTTGTGACCAGTTGGATTGGGTAACAACGGTACTGTCTTGGTTTTCAATAAATAGAGACCGGTTTCCGCTCATGAATATTTCTCGGCTCGCCCCGTGTAGAATCCCTTTCGAATTTGAAGGTGTCCAGGGATCTACCGAGTCAGGGTACAGGGAAAGATTGGGATTTAACATGAGTTGGCTTCCCTTCGGGAGGGTATCCTCTTCAGAGCACGATATTAGAATCGAGAAGAGGAACAAATGATAAATCGATTTCCTGAACATATTCCTGAGTTAAGTAGGTCAATTTCAACAAAATCTAATTTAATAGTTTTTTTTTTGGATTGAACTACGCTAACTACTTAAAACTGATTTTAAGATCGGCAAGCTGTAGAAGGGCAAGAGCGCTATTAGAAAAAATCACCTTCTCGCCCAATCAATATTTACCCTGGCAAGCGTAAGTTTGTGGTTCAAGGAAACGATGGCCTTGTAGCCTTTTCTTGATCCAATCCGGAAAAGGCTTAAACAAAGGCAAAGAATGCCAGCCAAACCAAAAACAGAATCGGAAGCAGGATTGGCACCGTAAACCGGATGATGTAGCCAAAGAAAGAAGGCATCTTAATACCGCTTTGCTCGGCAATGGATTTCACCATGAAGTTTGGTCCATTTCCGATGTAGGTCATTGCTCCAAAGAATACCGAGGCAATCGAGATCGCCAGCAGCTGGAACGTCGTATCCGAATTGTTCATTGAATTGTCGGCAAACTCCCTCACCTCGGCAATACTGCCAATATTTGCTCCTTCGGAGGCCATAGCCGCAGCTAGGAAATTAAGATAAGTAGGGGCGTTGTCTAGTACCGCCGACAGGGTCCCGGTACCCCAATAAAGGGTATTGACAGTAATCATTTCCGCGCCTTCGGGTGATTTCGCGAAGTTTCCAACCAGCTCCAAAGCCGGCATCATGGTGCCGAAGATCCCCACGAATATAAAGGCCACCTCGCGGATAGGTTCGAAGTTAAACTCGTTCCCCTTGATGGCGCGCTGGTCTGCAAACTTGTAGGAAAAGAAGGCGACTGAAAGCATGATGATTTCTCTCAGATAGGAAAATTTTTGGCCGTCATAGACAATGGCCGGAACGCCGTCGATCACATTCGGATCCAGAAATACCGCACAGATGATCACTAGAAGCCAGCCAAAATTTTTGGCACCCACCATGGTAAACTTGTTGGAATAGGTGATTTCTTCCGTGTACTCGTCCTCGTTCGCCTTACCCAGCTTTCGGTCAACAAAATAGAATCCAACAGCCAAAAGGGCTAGAGCCATCGCCCATGCGGGCCAGTTGTGCTCAATCGTCCAGAAAAAAGGCACTCCTTTCAGAAATCCCAAGAACAACGGAGGGTCTCCGATCGGAGTCAGCGAGCCGCCCACGTTGCTGACCATCAGGATGAAAAACACGATGTGGTAAGGCTGTATATTGCCTTTGTTTAGACGGATAAATGGACGAATCAGCAGCATGGATGCCCCGGTAGTCCCGATCAGGTTGGAAACCACGGCGCCGATGAGGAGCAGGGAGACATTGGCAAGCGGGGTAGCTTTCTTGTCTATCTCGATGAGGATACCGCCTGACGCCACAAATAGCGACGCGAGCAGTGCAATAAATTGTATATACTCCGCGAGGGCGTGGACTGGCGCGTGTACATTGTCCAAGACGAACAAATAGTACAGAACTACCACTACGGAAAAGCCAATAGCGACTTTGGGATAGTTGTGATGCCAGAAGTGCTCGTAAAAGAGCGGACCTGTGGCTATCATCAGAAGCAAAGTGACAAAGGGAATGACCAGCCAAGTGGGAGCCGAATGGTGAACTTCCGCCCCAGCATGGTCGGATCCTCCGTCCAATTGCTCGTGGGAGGTGTCAGCTTGGGCTACAAATTCCGCAGTATTTTCTACGGAAAAGGCATAGGAATCCGACAGGTTAAAAAGGCCAAGAAATAATATTCCGAAAAGTATGGATAAACTTATAAGATATTTCTTCATTTGGTCGATTTGGTAGAATTGGGCCTGCTTCTCGGAATTTTAAGCAAATATTAATCGGGGTTCTTTGGAGTTCGCCTGTCGCTAAACTACTGATTTTGATGCAAACTGTCCAACTAATAAACGGGCCGGAACAGGATTTCACCAAAAATTAATTCAGCGCTTCAATCCGCAAGTGCGGTTTTACACGAGTTGTGTCAAAGCTATTTTAAAGGAGATTTCAGCCAGTTTCGTTTTGCTGGGATTTTCGGAAAATGTTTTTTCCATGGCTGTCTTGATGGTCTGAGATACATCCGCGAAAATGGCCTGGTCAGTGACTTCTGCGTCCTCGCTCATCAGATAGGCAAATACGCGGGCCATCCCACAGTTGGCGATGAAATCCGGGATTAATGCGACTTTCTCATCGGCCCAAACTCCTGTCGGTCCAAAGAATATTTCCGGATCCGCAAAAGGCACGTTGGCTCCGCAGGAGATGACTTCCAGTCCTGCTTCCACCATTCGGGATACCTGGTCTTGGGTGACCAGCCGCGACGCAGCAGCGGGTATGAAAATCTCATGGCGCACATCCCATATCCTAGCATTGATCTCATCAAAGGACAAAAGCCCCTCAGCTACCAGTCTATTGCCGTCTCTTTTGAGAAAAAGCTCCCGGATCTCGTCGAGTCCAAAACCATCTTCCTTGATCAATCCTCCGTCCCGATCTATGATACCCACGACCTTCACGCCGGCTACCGCCAGAAAACAAGCCGCAGCTGCCCCAACATTGCCCCAGCCTTGGATGATCGCGCGTTTGTTTTGGATCTCTCCACCCCAAATAGAATAGAAATGGCAAACAGCTTGCGCGACTCCGTAGCCGGTGATCATGTCCGCAACGGTATATTTTTTTGGGCCATTGGGAGTAAACTTAGGGTCCTCCAGAACTTTGGATACGCCTTGTCTCAGCTGGCCGATCTTTCTGATTTTTTGTGGTTCGTTGGCATGAAAATGCCCGTTTACGATGCCTTCCTGTGGATGCCAAAGCCCGTAGGCTTCCGTGATCGGTATGACCTCGTGGATTTCGTCGACATTGAGGTCTCCACCTGTACCATAGTAATTCTTCAAAAGAGGCATGACCGCTTTGTACCAGCGCTCCAGTACCCCGGATTTTCTGGGGTCGGCTGGGTCAAAGTTGATTCCGGATTTTGCTCCTCCGATGCTGGGGCCGGAGACCGTGAATTTGACCTCCATGGTTTTGGCTAGCGACTCTACTTCTCTCTTGTCCAATCCTTTGCGCATCCGCGTGCCACCTCCAGCGGCACCTCCCCTCAGGGAATTGATCACCACCCAGCCTTCAGCTTCGGTTTCCGAATCACTCCATTCAAAGACGATTTCGGGCTTTTTGTTCTCAAATTTCTTAAGCAGATCCAGCATTTTTTTTGGGTTTATATGGGCCCAAAAATAGAAAAATTACGGATCAGGAAGCAAGGGACGTAAGATGGTCGGCTAGCCATAGATCGTCCCACCACAGCTGTCTCTGGAGGCACCGGTGACCGAGGCAAGGCAATTCGTCTCGCCGCGAAGACGCAATACGCCCAAAAAGGCGAAAATGATAGCCTCTTTGAATTCGATGAGCTCGGGATTGGCATCGAACATCTGCCACTTTTTGCCGAGATAGTGTTCCAAGCGCTCGACAAAGAAACCGTTGTACGCTCCTCCTCCAGTGATGAGCACGGACGGTGCTTCATTATTGGTGGAGTTTCTGATCACTGAGGCAATCTGGTAGGCATAATGCTCTACCAAAGTTCTCAGAATGTCTTTTGGAGCCAGATTATACTGATTGATAAGGGGTATAAAATCACCTTCCATCTCCTCCCTTCCTAGCGACTTTGCGGAGCTGACTTGATAAAAGGGCAGCTGGTTCAACGCTTCAAAGAGCGTGAGGTTGACTTCCCCCGAACGGGCAATCTCTCCTCCCGAGTCGAAGGGCTTGCCAAGGTGCATTGCCTCTGCGTTGAGGAGGAGGTTGAAGGGACAGGTGTCAAAGGCGATGCGCCGGCCATCTTGCTCCATAGAGATATTGGCAATTCCGCCCAAGTTGAGGCAAAAATCCACTTGTGGAAAAAGCAGCCGGTCACCTATCGGTACTAGGGGAGCGCCCTGTCCTCCCAGCTGTACATCCAGCATGCGGAAGTCGTTGATGACCTTTTGGCCGCAAGCCTGGTGTAGCGCCCAGCCGTTACCGATCTGCAAACTGAGCCCTTTGGAGGGTTGGTGAAAGACAGTATGTCCGTGGGAAGCAATGGCCAACGGCTTGATCTGGAATTCCCTGCAAAAATCCCGGACTTTCGCTCCCATCCATTTCCCAAAATCCACATCTAGCTGTGACAGTTCCAACCCAGAAAGCGTGTGGGCGCGCAATAGCATCGATCCCAGTTCACTAGGAAAAGCGAAAGTTTTGGCTTGGACGATCTCAAAAGCCCAATCTGATTGATGATCAAAATGGACATAGGCGACATCAAGTCCGTCGCCTGAAGTTCCGGACATCAATCCGATCAAACTGTATTTCTCGGGGCTCATGGGTTAAAGATTGTTAAGTGGGCACTAGTCTCAAAGATAATTTTAGTGGCTTAAAAGTCCATTTTTTAATAATGTCTAATTTGCCGACCTAAATGGGGAATCTGGTCGTAGACATCGGGAATACGAGAATCAAGTCAGCGCTTTTTGAAGGCAGCGAGCTGATTGCTGAGCACAGCTTTGAGGAGCTGGATGCGGCGCTTGCTGTATGGAACTCCCTGCGTTTCACTGATTGCTTGGTCAGTTCGGTTAGGTTCAGCCCGATGGAATTGGCCCAGAAGATTCGTTTTCCATTTCGTTTTCTAGACTCAGATACTCCACTGCCAATCGGTAACGGCTATGCTACTCCCAAGACTCTTGGGCTGGATAGAATCGCTGCCGCGGTGGGAGCTTGGCATATGGCGGATAGAAATCCCGTGCTTGCCGTAGATATGGGAAGTTGTATTACTTTCGAGTTTGTGGATGAAGCGTCTGTCTATCGAGGCGGGGCAATCAGTCCGGGCCTCAAGATGCGCGCGAGTGCCATGAATTCTTTTACCGCAAGACTCCCTTTGGTAGAACTGAAAACAAAACCGGATAGCCTCACGGGGGATTCCACAGTCAGCTGCATGCAGGCGGGAATCTGGTATGGGGTGGAATTTGAATTGGCCGGCCAAATAGAATCCTATCGTCTTAAAATTCCTGAAATAAAGGCCTATATCTGCGGAGGTGATTCTCAATCTTTTGAATCATTGGCAAAAGACCACATATTTGTAGTCCCAAATTTGGTCCTTCATGGACTGAATTGTATTCTAAACCACAATGTCGAGTAAAAACTGGTTGAAATCGATGGGTGTGCTGTGCACCCTTTTATTATTTACGGAGGTCGGAGCACAGACCAGCTCATCCACTTACAGTGCCTTGGGCATCGGAGAGTTCAACTATTCCGGTCTTACCCAAAACCAAGGTATGGGTGGAATGGGCATTAGCTATGGCACCGGCTGGCAGGCCAACAACGTGAACCCTGCCATTACTACCAGGAACACTATATTCAATTTTCAGGCTGCACTGAACTACAAGACCATCAACGTGGACAATGGGACCGAAACGTCCAAAGTAGATGGGGGTGGTCTCTCCTACATCGCTCTTTCCTTCCCGATTAAGGCAGGCAAATTTACCTCCGGAATGGGGCTGGGGCAGATCACCAGCGTCAATTATCGCCTTAGGGTAGAAAGCGAAGTAGCCAACTCGGATTTTAAGGCCAACAATTTTCTACGCGGAGACGGAGGGATTTCGGAGGCTTATATCAACTTCGGATATCTACTGGCGAAAAATCTAAGCATAGGATTTCACGGCTCCTATCTCTTCGGCTCCACCATCCGATCCAATCAGTTGATTGTGACGGATGAGGACGGCATGACCGTGGGAAGCGCCTCGGAATACTATGAGCGCCTGACCGTGTCCGATGTGGGATTCAAAGTTGGTGGGCACTACCAGTTAAAGCTTTCTGAAAAGGGAAATCTGCATTTCGGAGCCATCTATCAGAAATTAGGGAATGTTAGTGGAACTGGATTTGCAAAACTAGCAGCGATTGGTCAAGCTAGCGATCCGGAAACAGACGGAGACCTGATCGCCGATGACGTTAAGGGGAGTATTTATATACCCAATCGATATGGATTCGGCGTGACATATGAGAAAATGAATAAATTTGCCATTGCCCTTGAGGGGCAGTTACAGGACTTTGCCAAGTACCAAAATTTCTTTGGCGAAGAGCTGGATCTGCAAGAAACCAAAAAGGTGGCCTTGGGATTCCAGATAGTACCAGACTATCTCAACTTTGACAATTTGCTCCTGAGAGGGACCTATCGATTTGGGATAGAATGGATGCAAACCCCTTATTACCTGAACCAAACCAATATCGATGATATCGGTTTTACACTGGGTGCATCCATTCCTGTGAATCAGTTGTCTCTGGTCAATATGGCTTTTAAAGCTGGTAGAAGAGGAACCTTGGACAATGGTCTTATCAGAGAAAACTATATTAATTTTACGCTTGGCTTCTCTCTGAATGACAACAGCTGGTTCTACAAAAGAGTATTTGAATAACAAAATTTAAGAATTGCGAGCCCATCGAGGCCCAAATCTTGCAATGGCAAAACTGGATCAAACCAAATAAACTGAAATAAAACCTTACTGAATATGAAAATCAAATCAACACTTCTGGGATTGGGGGCGATGCTTCTGGCCGGCTTGGTTCAGGCGCAGGATGGCTGGAATTGGCCTGCGGACGCTGCCCAAGAAGCAAAAGCTAGAGAGCTCAATGCCGCCTATGTGGACTACATGAAGTCTGAACAGTTTGTGGAAGCCACCAAGCCGCTCAATTGGCTATTGGTAAACACACCTGAGCTGAATGAGTCCATTTACATCAATGGAGTCACCGTGTACAAAGGAGCCGCAGACAAGACGGCCGATGAGGCCAAGAAAGCGGTCTATCAGGACAGCGTGATGTCTATTTATGAAAAAAGAGGATCACTGTATAACAACGAGGCGAAGTGGATCGAAAATAAAGCCTATTTCGGATATCTGTTTTTCAAATCCGACAAAGACAAGATCCCTGGCGTAATTGAGGATTTTGAGAAAGCTTTCGAGCTGAATGGCAATGTTAGCCTTCCCACGTTGGTCGGTGCATATTTCGACCTAATATATCGTAACAACGCCTATAATCAAGCCTATACCGGAGAACAGGTTTTGGCAAAATATGAGATGGCAAACGGCCTTTTGAACAAAGCAGAGGCAGAGGGCAAGGACGTTTCAAGCCCTAGAAGTACATTGGAGCAGATTTTGGTCAACATGGAACTGATTGATTGCGACTTCATCGAAAATACCATGGGGCCAAAACTGGCTGCAGATCCGACCAATATTGACGTTGCCAATCAAATCTTCAAGTATTCTGTACAGTACAAGTGCTACTCTTCCAATTCCTTCTTGGCTGCTTTGGAACTGATTGATTCCAATAACCCCACTTTTGCGACCTCTCAGGTAAGGGCAATGAGATACATGTCTGGCGGAGATTTTGAGAAGGCGCAGCCGGTACTGGAGAAGGCTTTGACCCTTGCGGAAAATGATAAGCAAAAAGGCGAAATCCACATGGAACTGGCTAAGGTTCATACTAAAGCCGGAAGAAAAAGCCAAGCAAGGAATTCCGCTAAGGAGGCAGCTGGTCTAAATCCGGAATTGACCGCCTCTGCTTACAGCTTGATTGGAGATTTGTATATGTCTTCGTTCAACGAGTGTAAAGGTGGTGAGAGCCGGGCGAAAGACCATTCCGTCTACATTGCCGCCTACGGCGCATACCAGAAAGCCGGTGATTCCAAAGGTATGGGAGAAGCGAGAGCGAGATTCCCATCTAAGGAGGAGCTTTTCACAGAAGGTCTTCAAGCTGGAGCGTCCATGAGCACCGGTTGCTGGATCGGAGAGACTGTGACTTTGGCGACAAGAGATTGATTTTCCCCCGAATTGTAAAAAGGCAGTCCACAAGGCTGCCTTTTTTCGTTGGATTGATTTGAGACTATTCACTTATCTTTGGCCCCAATGAAGAATCGATTCTTGCTTCTATTGATCGTTTTGGGTTCTTTTTCCTTTTCCTGCCGGGAAAGTGTGGATCCGGATGCGCTCAGAGTCTATGATGGCCCTGTCAATTCGGCGACCAATATCTTTCTGATTCACAGTGATTCGGCTATCGTCCGTACAGAGATTCGTGCTGCGAAGCAGCTGGAGTTCCTAAACGGCGACCAGGAGTTTCCAGAGGGTATCGATATCAAGTTCTACACGAAGAATGGTGAGTTGGAGACGACTCTGGTGGCAGACCGGGGGTATTTTATCAAAAATGAAAACCTCTACCGAGGCGAAGGTGATGTGCAGATCAAGAACCTCATCAAAGACCAAAGCCTAAAATCTGAGGAAATCTTTTGGGACAAGGCGAAAAAGAAAATCTATACCGAAAAGTTTGTGACTATTCAAGATAAGGGAACGGTGTTTAGCGGAAACGGATTGGAGTCTGACGACAGCTTTTCGAACTATAGGCTGAAATCAGCAAAGGGGAAGACGGAGCTACCCGGCGAAGGAATATGAAACTAGGAGACGTGTTGATTCTTTCCTTGGCCTTGGCCATGGTCATCATCGGGATTCACCAAAGCCTTGTGGCCGGAATAGGCGCTTCCTATCCGATCTTTATGTTTGCTGTAGGCTTGTTGTTTTGGTTTCAACTCAGGCGAAACAAGGCAAAGGCAAAGGAGGAAGCGGAAGCTCTCAAAGTCCCTAAAAAGAAAAAGAAAAACTGAGCATGGAGACTGGCTATTTGATTTATGTCATCATTACCCTGGTTTTTTCCGCCTTTTTCTCGGGCATGGAGATCGCCTACATATCCGCAAACAAGCTGCAGATCGAGCTACAAAACAAACAGGGGCTTTTGAGCGGTAGCATTCTGAGCAAGTTTGTCCAGAAGCCTGGCCAGTTCATCGGGACTACCCTGATCGGCAATACGATCATGCTGGTGCTCTACGGCACTTTTATGGCGTTTTTGCTTGACCAACCCCTGAGGAATCTTCTGCCGGAGCCGATCAACAATGAAGCGGTGATATTGGTGAGCCAGACCGTCCTGTCTACGATCATCGTCCTGATCACCGGAGAATTCCTTCCCAAGAGCTTTTTCATGCTGAATCCCAACAGTATGCTGACATTTTTTGCCTTGCCATTTTCGGCGATCTACTATTTGATGTATCCGGTGGTGTGGCTGATCGTCGGGCTTTCGAGGCTTTTTATCACCAAAGTTCTCCGTTTGGAATACAATGAGGAGAAGCCAGCATTTACCATCACGGATCTCAATTCCTTCATCAAGGAGCACTTCCGGCAGGCGAATTCAAGCAACAAAAAGATGGAGATTGATTCGAAGATCTTTGACAATGCGATAGAATTTAAGACAGTCCGGATCAGGGAATGCATGATTCCGCGTACGGATATCGTGGCGGTGGAGGTTGATGATACCATCGAGGATCTGAAAAGCGTCTTTGAAGAAAGCGGCCATTCCAAGATCATCGTGTATCGGGAGACCATTGACGAGGTGATTGGCTATTGTCATCAGCTGGAGCTTTTTCGCAAGCCGAAAACGATTGGGGAAATTTTGACTCCCATCATCATCGCTCCGGAATCGGCTCTAGCCAACGAGCTTTTGATCCAGTTTATCCAAGAGAGAAAAAGTCTCGCTTTGGTAGTGGATGAGTTTGGGGGCACGAGTGGGATTGTTTCGATGGAGGATATCATCGAGGAAATCTTCGGGGAGATCGACGACGAATACGACCAAGACGATCTCATGGAGCAGAAGGTGGATGGGGACGAGTACCTGCTCAGCGCCCGACATGAAATCGATTATCTCAACGATAAATATGGATGGGATCTGCCCTACGGAGATTTTGAAACTCTCTCCGGATTGATCTTGTCACTGACCGAGAATCTGCCAAGCAAAGGAGATAACGTCACTTTTGGAAAATATACCTTTACCGTAGTGAGCAAACAGGCGCACCGAATTGAGACTGTCCGACTGAAAATCAGCGAATCAGGGAATTTTTAACACAGACTTTGTTCTGGGGGAAATTTTGAATTTCGCCCCCAATGCTATTATTTTGCGACACTTCTAAAAAAGCGTAGTAACAATAATGGCGTTAATTAAGCAAATAAGACAGCGGACAGGTCTCGCAATCGGTGTAATCGCCGGCGGGTTGATTTTGTTTCTTCTCGGTGGGGACCTTTTGAGTCCAAATTCTTCCCTTCTCAATTCCAACCAAAACATTGTTGGTGAGATCGCAGGCGAGGAAATCACGCTTGAAGAATATTCCCTCAAGGTCGAGGAATTCAAATCCATGTTTCAACAGAGGACTGGACGTGTTCCCTCCGAATCTGAAATGGTCTCCGTGAGAGAGCAGGCTTGGCAGGCAATGATCGTCGAGCAGGTATTCGACGAAGAATACGAAAAGCTCGGACTCACCGTATCCAATGCGGAGCTTGTGGATATGGTTCAGGGCAAAAACATCGTCCCTGAGCTAAGGGCTCAGTTGGTCAATCCCCAGACCGGACAGTTTGATAAAAATCAGTTGATTTCTTTCCTCCAAACTTTGGAGACTGCCGACCCAGCGCAGCAGGCTGCTTGGGCGCAGCAGGAGAAGTTGTTTGCACAGTCTCGACTGAGAATCAAATACGACAACCTTCTCGCAACATCCGAATATGCCACTACGGCTGAAGCGAAGCTGGAACACAAAGCGGCAAATACCATCGCCGATGCATCAGTTCTTTTCATTCCCTACTACGTGATCCCTGACGGCGACGTCAAGATTGAGGAGAGCGAGCTGACTGCTTACCTGAACAAAAACCAGGAAAAATTCAAAGTGGGAAACACCGCGAATCTGGAATATGTATCATTCAGCATTTTGCCAAGTGGACAGGATTCTTCAACGGTGATCGAAAGGATCAACGGATTGACTGAAGAGTTGAGAAGCGCTGACAACGACTCGGTTTTGGTAAGCCAAAACTCCGATCTTCAAAATCCATTCGTTACCTACCGACCTGGCGACCAATTGCCAACTAGCCTTACCAGCAACGCAGGTGAGATAGTAGAAGGACAGACCTATGGCCCTTACGTGACCGCAAACTCTACCTATGTCACTTATAAAGTGTCTGATCAGTATGAAGGCACACCGAGGATGAGAGCTTCCCACATCCTATTCAGCACCGAAGGGATGGACGAAACAGGCAAGGCTGCAGTGAAGGCTCAGGCCGAAACTGTTCTTTCAGACCTCAAGGCCAATGGAAACTTTGCTTTGGCAGCAAGACAATACGGACAGGATGGTACCGCGCAGAATGGCGGTGACTTGGGCTGGTTTGCCAAAGAAGACTTTGTCGAGCCTTTTGCCAATGCTGTTTATGCTGCCAAATCCACCGGCTTATTGCCTGGATTGGTTGAGACAGAGTACGGATACCATATCATCGATGTGACTGAGCTTCCCAAGTCTACCTACACCAAGCTTGCGACCTTGGAGTTGGAGTTGGTCGCTTCTGACGCTACCAGAAATGAGGCATTCAGAAATGCGGATTCCTTCGCAGCAGAAAGCGGAAACAGGAACGAGTTTACTGAGAACGCCACAGAAAATGGTTACAGAGTGTTGCAGGCAAACAATGTCGATGCGACTTCAAGAAATCTAAACAATCTTCAGAATGCCCGTCAAGTGATCATTTGGGCGTTTAGCGAGGCTTCACCTGGAGAGGTGTCAGAAGTGTATGAGCTTGACAATTCCTATGTGGTGGCAAGTTTGGTAAGCAAAAAAGAAGAAGGCGAAGCGAAGCTGGAAGACGTGAGAGAGCAAGTGGAGCAGCAAGTACGAAATGACAAAAAAGCGGCTATGATTGCTGAGAAGCTAGCTGGCAAGACTACTTTGGAAGAGATGAAAGCGGTATTCACTGACGCTGCGATCAATGAAATTCCGGACCTGAAGTTGAATTCTTCAGTGATCGCAGGAATTGGCTTTGCTCCGAAAGCGATCGGGTCCATCTTTGGACTGCAAAGCTCTGGGCAGATCACCAAGCCTGTGCAGGAAGACATTGGAGTGGTCGTAGGCAGATTGAACAACCTCACTCCGGCTGCTGAGATTGGCGACTACACCTCGTACCAAGCCCAGTTGACCATGGCTGGAGCCCAGCGAATGACCTACACGATCATGATGGCGCTTCAGGATCTTGCTGATGTGAAGGATTTCAGATATAAATATTATTAATCGGAAAAGCCACCGACTTAAAGGAACCCATGTCATAAGGCATGGGTTTTTTTGGTTTAAACTCTGAAGAGAAAGGAGTAAGTTTACCTAATGGAAAAGAAGTTTGACAAAGCTGCGTTTAAAGAAAAGCTGGAGGCCGTTGGGCAGTTTCCAATGCTATACATGTTCAAGTTCATTGTACCCATGGGACGCGAGAATGAAGTGGGAGTTCTTTTCCCGAAGAATGAGATGGTTCTCAAGCCCAGTTCGGGAGGCAAATATGTGAGTACTACCATCCAGGCTATGATGGACAGCGCAGACCAGATTATCGAAATTTATGAGAAGGCAGCCCAGATCGAAGGTGTCATTTCATTTTAACCCCAAGAAGCTATGTGGAAAGAAGAAAATAATCGACTGAAGAGGACTTTTGAGTTTTCCGATTTTCAGGAGGCCTTTGCATTTATGACCCGGGTGGCGTTTTTGGCTGAGAAGCAAAACCACCATCCCAACTGGTCAAATGTGTACAATACCGTGGAGATCGAGCTTTCCACCCATGATGCCGGTGATGTGGTCACAGACAAGGACCATAGGCTAGCCAAAGCGATTGACAAGCTTTTGAAATGATCCAAAAGCCAGTCAGCCTTTTTTTGGTTCCTACCCCTATCGGCAATCTCAAAGACATTACCTTGCGGTCCGTCGAGGTGCTGAAGAGTGTGGATGTCATCCTTGCGGAAGATACCCGCACAAGCGGCACCTTGCTCAAGCATCTGGAGATCACCCGCCCTCTGCAGAGCTATCATATTTTCAACGAGCACAAAGCAGCAGAAAAGCTGGTGGAGCGCATGAAAAAGGGCGAAGTCTTTGCCTTGGTCAGCGATGCGGGAACTCCGGCTATCTCGGATCCCGGCTTTTTGCTTGTGAGGGAGGTGATAGCGGCAGGTCTGGAGGTGCAGTGTCTCCCAGGGCCCACGGCATTTGTTCCCGCGCTGGTCAACAGCGGCCTCCCTAATGATCGCTTTGTGTTTGAGGGTTTTTTGCCGCATAAAAAGGGACGGAAAACCCGGATCGATGCACTGGAGGAAGAGAGCCGCACGATCATCTTCTACGAATCACCCCATAGACTCACCAAAACCCTGGAGCAGTTGTCGGAAAGTTTCGGCGCTGACCGGCAAGCATGTGTCTCCCGTGAGTTGACGAAGTTGCACGAGGAAAACGTGCGCGGCACACTAGCCGAGCTGATCGCCTACTACGAAACCAATCCGCTGAAAGGCGAAATCGTTTTGGTGGTGGCGGGCAAGCCAGAGAAGCGAGAGACCCGTGAGGAGAGGCAAGCAACAAAAAGGGAAAAATGGAACACCGATGACTAGGTTCCATCCGCCAGACTAGCTCTAATTTCCGAATATATATTCCATACTTTTTCTATAATTGCCAATTAACCCTTACCTAATTCATGCTTTCCAACGAACAACTCAATTCACTCTTAGAGCAAACTCAGCAGGTCGCCAAAAAAGTCGGTGCGTTTATCCGTAAGGAGAGGCAGCATTTCGATGTCCGAAAGATCGAACACAAAGGATTCAACGATTTGGTCTCCTATGTGGACAAGGAAGCCGAGATTCAAATCGTAGACCGCCTTTCCAAGGTCTTTCCGGAAGCCGGCTTTATCACCGAGGAAGGGACCAATTCGACGAAGGCCGAGGTGTACAACTGGGTCATAGATCCCTTGGACGGGACTACCAATTTTGTTCATGGAATTCCCGTTTTCGCAGTCAGCATAGCTCTGATGGAGCGGGAAGAGCTTATTTTGGGCGTAGTTTATGAGGTCAATCGCCACGAATGCTTTTATGCGATGAAGGGTGGCGGAGCGTTTTGCAATGATACCAAAATCACCGTAAGCGCGGCTCCCGACCTGTCGGCTTCCCTGATTTCTACCGGCTTCCCCTATTACAACTTTGAGCTGATCGACCGCTATCTTAACTCGATGAAGTCGCTGATGCAGAAAACCCACGGCCTGAGAAGGATGGGGTCCGCGGCTGTGGATCTGTGCTATGTCGCATCTGGGAGGACTGAGGGTTTTTTTGAATACAACCTAAACTCTTATGATGTGGCCGCCGGTGCACTCATCGTGCGGGAAGCTGGAGGGACCGTTACCGATTTTGAGGGGGGAAATGACTTTGTCTTTGGCAGGAGGATCGTCGCAAGCAACGGCCAAATTCATGGAGAATTTCTGGCGGTGCTGGACGAATTTTGGCGCTGATCAGCCCAGCAGGTAGTACCACACTACCAAGCTCCCCGCGGAGATCGGCATCCCCAAGCCGGAGAGCAGCGAAGCCAGCTTTGGTTGGAGTCCAAATTGCATCGCCACGATGGAGCCGGTAATCATCGGAGCCATGCCGCTTTCCAGCACGGTCACTTTCAGATCCAGTGAGTCTGTGGGGAGCCAGTTTCGATAGATCATCCATACCAAGGCTGGAGCGAGGATCAGACGGTAGGCCAGTCCATACCAAAAAAATCTCGAAGCCAGCGAGTCCATGTCGACCGAAAACTTCAATCCTATAGCTAGCAATGCCATGGGCGGCATGGTCTTTCCGACTAGCTGCAATACGGGAATGAGAAATTCTGGAGTTTTGAGCTGAAATAAGCTCATGATCAGCGAGCCTACCAAAAAACCAAATGGGGGGAATTTGAGGATCTTCATCGGCACTTTGCTGAGGCTTTCACTGTGGTTGCCGTAAAGCGAGCCTACCAAAATGGAAAGTGAAGAGACGATCAGAAACGACCCTCCCTGGTCGATCAACAAAGCCGTGGGCAGGCCTTCTTTTCCATAGAGACCCTCAATCACGGGAAATCCAAGGAAAGACGTATTCGCCAATCCCGAGACAATGATAAGGCAGCCGGTGGTGTTTTTTCCCCAGTTGAATTTTTTGCCGAGCAATCCGAAAATCAGCCAGGATAAGAGAAAGGTCAACCAGGCTGAGGAAATCGGGATCAGCAGTCCCCAAGTGGGCTTGATCTCGGGAATATAGAGAAGAGCCAAGGCTGGCAGGACGATTTTGATCAGGTAGGCTTGTACCCAGGTGCTCAGTTTTTCGACGGGGAAGCCGGGAATTTTCTGAAAGATGAGGCCCAAAAAAAGACAGCACGTGGCGATGATTGCTCCTGTCATTCCCGAATATGTTAAAACTTGTTTTCAGTTAACATAAAAATAATTCCTCCTCCTTGTATGGCTTTGAATATCAGGATACTTTTGTGCCGAACCAAGGCTTTTACCATGACGAAACTTATACCGATTTTTATTGAGGGCAAAAAATGGATACAGATTTCACAACTCTCCACGGACCAAGTCCGCTCCCTCAAGTCCTGCCTGCCGGTTTTGCATCTGAAGAAAATCTTTTTCCAAGGGATAGAGCTCAATGACTGTCTGGATTTTGACACCTACGAATATTGGTTCAGAAGCCAGCAAATTCCAAGTCAGGGAGAAGCCTTGCTGGATTTTTAATCCAGGCCAAAACTTTTTCTTTTTTCCGCAAAATACTCCGCCAACTCTGGGTAAAAAAGGCTTTCGGCTTCTGGAATGCCGTCAAGCACCAGCTCGATGTTTCCCTCAAAGGTGTCTTGGTTGACCTGCATCCCTTCGATCAGATAGACCATGTCTTCAAAAACCAGCGGTTCCCAGCTGCTGGACGGATAGAGTAGGTATTCGTTTCCGTAGAAGTCCACGGCTTCAAACTGGATTTTCCCACCAAACTGATGCGCATAAACACTGATCTGCTCCCCCCAAGTACTTTCGGGATAGTGAAGGCGCACCACTAGCGCAGAAGTAGTCTCCCCGACAAAGTAGGTCTCCGGCTGGAACTTGAAATCAGGCATAGGCCAAAGTTAGCAAGTGAGAAGCGCGAATGATGGCAGAGGCCATGATTTTTGGAGAGACTTCCAAAATCTGATGTACCTTGCCGCAGTTAGGTTGCTTCTAGGCAAGGGGCGAGATTGCCAATCTGCAGCCGCTTTTCTGTTTGGCCTAAACTGCCTGCCAACTTTAACATTATACTCCATTTCCTGTCCTTTTTCACATTGGAAAATAAGGACTTTAAGGCTATTTTTGGGCTCGTTTTCAAAACGACCGGAATTTTGCCGGGAATATTTCTTTGCTTTCAAACCCCTGATCATGAAAAGAGATTCGCTTGTTTTCGACCTTATCGCCAAGGAAGAAGACAGACAAAAAAGAGGCATCGAGCTGATCGCTTCGGAAAACTTCACTAGCAAACAAGTGATGGAGGCTGCTGGCAGCGTCCTGACCAACAAATATGCAGAAGGTCTTCCCGGCAAGCGCTACTATGGTGGCTGCGAAGTGGTAGACGAAATCGAGCAAATCGCCATCGATCGTGCCAAGGAACTTTTTGGAGCAACTTGGGCAAATGTTCAGCCGCACTCCGGAGCACAAGCCAACGCTGCCGTCATGTTAGCTTGCCTGAAAGCAGGCGATCCAATTCTTGGATTTGATCTTTCACACGGCGGGCACCTGACCCACGGTTCTCCGGTAAACTTTTCAGGTAAACTGTACCAGCCGCATTTCTACGGTGTGGAAGAAGAAACAGGCATGATCGACTATGACAAGGTCGAAGAGAAGGCCTTGGAAGTGAAGCCTAAGATGATCATCTGCGGGGCTTCTGCTTATTCCCGAGACTGGGATTACGAAAGACTGAGAGAAATCGCAGACGAAGTTGGAGCGATTTTGTTGGCTGATATTTCCCACCCATCCGGCCTCATCGCTAGAGGACTGTTGAACGATCCGCTGGAGCATTGCCACATTGTGACCACTACCACTCACAAGACCCTGAGAGGTCCTAGAGGCGGCTTGATCGTCATGAGGGAAGATTTTGACAACCCTTGGGGGCTTACTACTCCAAAAGGAGAAGTCAGAAAAATGTCTTCCCTTCTGGATATGGGTGTGTTTCCAGGTACCCAAGGAGGTCCATTGGAGCATATCATCGCTGCCAAAGCAGTAGCCTTTGAAGAAGCTCTCTCGGACGAATACATGGAATATGTGCTGCAGGTAAAAAAGAATGCATCCGTAATGGCGGAAGAGTTCGTAAGTCTTGGATACCAGATTATTTCTGGAGGTACTGACAATCACCTGATGCTGATAGATCTTCGAAACAAAGACTTGACTGGAAAGCTTGCCGAGGAAACACTCGGAAAAGTGGACATTACAATCAACAAAAACATGGTGCCATTCGATACCAAGTCACCTTTTGTGACGTCTGGGATGCGAGTGGGTACCGCAGCGGTGACTACCCGTGGACTGAAAGAGGACGACATGAAAAAAATCGTCACCCTGATCAACCGCGCACTGACCAACCATTCCGACGATGCTGAGCTTGCCAAGATCAAGTCAGAGGTCAATGCTTGGATGGTTCAATTTCCATTGTACTAATTATTGATTTCCCAAAGTGGCTCTAGACCAACATCAAGACGAGGAAGAAGAAGGCATGTCGTTTTTGGATCATTTGGAGGCGCTGCGCTTTCATTTGCTTCGATCCATCGCCGCAATTCTGGTCCTTTCCGTCATCGCCTTTCTGGCTAAAAGCATCGTGTTCGGCGAGATCATTCTCGGCCCTTCCAAGGTGGATTTCTTCACGTACCGGATGCTGTGCAAGCTGGGTAACCTGATGGGCATTTCCGCACTTTGTATCGACGAACTTCCCTTCACGATCCAGAGTAGGCAGATGACCGGTCAGTTTACCATGCATATGACCTCCAGCATCGTGGTAGGCTTTATTGCTGCTTTTCCCTACGTCTTTTGGGAGGTATGGAGATTTATCAGCCCTGGCCTCTATGACAAGGAGAAGAATGCCGCCCGCGGAGCTGTGGCTTTCGTGAGTTTACTATTCTTGTTGGGTGCGGCTTTTGGCTACTATGTCCTTTCTCCACTTTCCATCAACTTTCTGGCAAACTACCAGCTGGATCCCTCGATTCTCAACGAGTTTGATATTACCTCCTACGTCACTACGCTGACTATGCTGGTATTGGCTTCGGCGATTATGTTCCAGCTGCCGGTGGTAGTGTACTTCCTGTCCATGTCGGGCTTGGTGACGTCCAAGATGCTGAAAGACTACAGAAGGCACTCCGTGGTCGTGATCTTGGTCCTCTCTGCTATTATCACTCCGCCAGATGTGATCAGCCAGCTTTTGATTGCAATGCCTATCTTAGTGCTGTATGAAGTAGGAATCGGCATTGCTAAGCGACTAGAGAAGAAGCGTGCGGTAAAGCGGGCCGAGGAAGAAAAAGAAGATCAACGCAGGGCAGAATTTGAAGACTAAGATTATGGCAAAGAAAATCGCAATTGGAGGAGATCATGCTGGCTTTGAATACAAGGGGCAATTGATCGAGAAGCTGACTAGCCTTGGCTATGAGGTAAAGGACTTTGGTCCTTTTTCCACCGCATCGGTCGACTATCCTGATTATGTCCATCCCCTATGCAGCGCCATCGAATCCGGTGAGTATGAGCAGGGAATCGTGATCTGCGGCAGTGGCAACGGCGTGGCCATCACCGCCAACAAGCACCAGGGTATCCGTGCAGCCCTGTGCTGGAACTTAGACCTGGCAGCACTGGCTCGCCAGCACAACAACTCCAACGTCATTGCACTTCCAGCCCGCTTCGTCTCCTATGAAGCTGCTGAGCGAATGACGGAGATCTTCCTGACCACTGATTTTGAGGGGGGAAGACACCAGAATCGGGTGAATAAAATAGCCTGTAGTTAATCAAAGCTTTTATTGGCCTCGGAATTCCGGGGCTTTTTTTTGCCATTTGCTTCGCTGAAATATTCGAAATCCCTAGCCCATTAAGGGTGAATTGGGGTAAATTAAAGTAGATCCTATGCATAACTTCATGCAAAGGCAAAACTGTCCTAAAGTTCGCAGGGGATTTTGGGAGTAAATTGACCCAACAAAAATTTCGACTGATGAATCAAAGCAATTCGAGAAGAACATTCCTAAAACAAGGCGGATTGGTAGCCTTGGGTTTTATGGGACTGTACCAGTTTGTGCAGCCAGTAGCGCAAGCGGGAAATTTGAGGCTAGGCAGGGGTTACGGGGACTTACTTCCCGATCCCGAAGGAATCCTCAATCTCCCCAGAGGATTTAGCTATAAAATCATTTCCAGATCCGGTCAGCCGATGAAGGACGGATTTCTCGTTCCCGGCAACCCAGACGGCATGGGTACTTTCGCCGGAAAGAACGGCCGGGTGATCATTGTCCGAAACCATGAACTCAGTGCAGACAGTTTCGACAAAGGACCATTCGGAGAGGGAAACCAGCTTTTCGAAAAAGTGGCAAAACGGGCTTTCTACGATCAAGGCAAGGGGACTTTACCTAGCTTGGGAGGCACGACGACTTTGGTTTACAATCCGGCTACTGGAGAAGTCGAAAACGAATTTCTCAGTCTAGGCGGAACACTTCGAAATTGTGCCGGGGGCATTACGCCATGGGGCAGCTGGCTGACGTGTGAAGAAACTACCCTGAACGCAGGTGATCTGGAAGGTCAGCTTGAGCAGGATCACGGGTACGTTTTCGAAGTTCCTGCCTCTGAGGTAGCCAAGCTAGTGGAGGCTAAGCCAATCAAAGAGATGGGGAGGTTTAACCATGAAGCAGTGGCCGTTGATCCCAAGACCAGCATCGTCTACCTCACCGAGGATAGAGGAGATGGGCTTTTTTACAGATTTATTCCTACAGTCCCTGGAAAGCTGCACAAAGGAGGCAAGCTCCAAGCTTTGGCGATCAAAGGACAGAAGAGTAGGGATACCCGAAACTGGAAAGACCTGACTGGACCGAAATTCCCGATCAACGAAGGTTTGGAGGTAGAATGGGTCGATTTGGATGAGATCGATGCTCCCAAAGACGATCTGAGGCATCGGGGTTTTGAAAGTGGGGCGGCAGTTTTTGCCAGGGGTGAGGGAATATGGTTTGGGGAAGGGGAACTCTACTTCGCCTGTACCAACGGAGGAGAAATCTCAGCAGGACAGATCTTCAAGTACATACCTGGGGCGAAGGAAGGCAAAAAAGACGAAGCGACCTCGCCTGGCAAGCTGGAGCTTTTCGCAGAGCCCAATGACCGTGAGATTCTGAAGAGCTGTGACAATCTTGCCATTGCTCCTTGGGGCGACCTCTTGCTCTGCGAAGACGACAAACATCCTTTCGTAGTTGGCATCAGCCCGGATGGGGAATACTACAAGCTAGCAGAAAATGTGGGCTTCCCCAGTGAATTTGCAGGAGGTGTATTCTCGCCAGACGGGAGTACCTATTTTGTAAACATTCAGGGGGCTGGACTCACCTTGGCCATTATGGGACCTTGGGCGCAAAAGGCCTAAGTAATCCCACTGGAAGCGCAAAAAAATTCTACACAAGGGGATATGCTGCAGCTTATCCCTTTGCTGTCGGACTGAGCACCGACGATTGCAATTCGCCTACAGGCTTAGCAAGGCAGATTGTTGATTTCGTGCTGCGATATTGAGTAGGGGATATGAGTTCCTCTTCATAAGGATAGCTGCTCTCACAACTCTTTCCGGTGAATTTGATCTGTTGTTGTTTCCGCCAAGGGATTTTTCCTGACTTATATCAGGGTTTTAGCGCATATATAGCTGGAAATTATGGCTTAAATCTTAGCACCCTAGCCAAAATCCCATGTCGCTTTACCCAGACTCTAATCCTCCATCTCCTGGCTCCAACCAAGTTATCCACTATGCCATGCAGCTTTTGGCTTTGGCAATTTTGCTGGTTTGGTGTTTTTATATTCTCGAACCCTTCTTGATTCCGATGATTTGGGCAGCCGTATTTGCCTCGACTTTTTTTCCCATCCATGAAAAGCTCACTGAAAAATACGGGTGGAAAAACGGTCTTTCGGCAACCTTTATCACGCTTGCTGCTCTGTTGATCCTGATCGTGCCCGCAGTATTTTTTATGATCGCTGGGGCCGGGGAACTCAAAGAGCTCTTTCAGAATATCCGGGATCACGAGCTGGAAATCCCCAATCCCAATGAGAAAGTAAAAGAGTGGCCGATCGTCGGCGAGAGACTTTACGATTTTTGGGCGAACGCCTCGACCAATCTTACCTTGACGATTCAGGAGCATCAGGATCAACTGAAGCCGATCTTGCTTAAGCTCGTCGCATTGCTGAGGAATACGGCAACGGGGATTTTGCTGCTCATGATCTCGATCATCATCAGCGGAGTGATGTTGGCATACGAGCGCGAGGAAAGTGATTTTGCCAGAAAGTTGTTTGGAAAGCTAGGTGGTAAGCAAGGAGAAGAGCTGGCAGGAGTAGCGAAGCAAACCGTGCAAAATGTGGTAAAGGGCATACTTGGGGTGGCTGCTATCCAAACAACCCTCGTAGGTATCGGACTGATTCTAGCTGGGATTCCATTTGCTGGTCTTTGGATCATTCTTTCGTTGATCTTGGCTATCGTGCAGATCGGTATCCTGCCCATATCCATCGGAGTGATCATCTATATCTGGAGCACCGCCGGAGGCACCACCGCCGTGATATTGACGATCTGGATGATTCTCGTGGGCTTGCTAGACAACGTACTAAAGCCGATTTTTTTGGGAAAAGGCGCCTCAGTGCCTATGTTAGTGGTCTTCTTGGGGGCGATTGGAGGCTTTTTACATGCTGGATTTATCGGACTTTTCACTGGGGCCATAGTCTTGACAGTCGGCTATAAGTTTGGTGTGGCCTGGATAAATTCAACGAAATAGGGAAAGCAATTGGCATGTATCCCTGAGATACCCAAATCCCCGGAGGGTGGTTCTAAAAAGTAAATTCTTTCTTCTCGTTCGGAGGGGAAATGAAAATACCAGGATCAAAGGACCTGGCTTATCAGCTTAATTCGCCTCTTCCCGATGTTTGGAATGGGACTTGATTTCCTTGAGCTCTTTTTTCATTTCCTCAATAGCCTCTTTGACAGAGGACTTCCCTTCACTGATGGACTGTCGGATCTCTTCTTTACTCAGGCCTTCCTTTTCAAGATCACGGATTAGTTTTTTGATTTCCCTGTCGAGTTTTTTGTCATTGATCTTTTCCCCATTGATCACAAGGTCATCACTTGTCGTGATCTCGATCTTGATGCCATCAGATTTCTTGGAGGTCTCAATGGTACAGCTTTTCAGAAAGATTGGCACCAATAGCGCAAGTACTGGAATAAGGGCTTTTTTCATAGCAGGGATTCTTAGCAAATGGGAAAATTATAACCTTGATCGGATATCATTGCGCTTTTTTCTGATTTAGAGGCTTGCACTGCCCTTGGACACCTGATCCGCTAGAATGATCGCATTATAGAGGTTGGCGATCTTTCCAGTCTTCGAGATTTCCGAAAGTGACTTTTCTTCTCCCTCTTCGCCCCCTACGTTTACCTTGATTTGGGGCGCGATACCAGACTGCATGATGATCTGTTTTACTTGGACAGCTGTCAACTCAGGATAATAGGATCGGATCAAGGCAGCCATTCCCGCCACGGCCGGGGCTGCCATGGAAGTGCCTCCCTGAAATTCATAAGAGTCATCTGGCATCGTCGAATAAATCTCATCGCCTGGTGCGAAGATGTCCACATTTTCCTTCCCATAGTTGGAAAACGACGCGATAAGGCCATTGTCGAAGCTAGAGGTGAGTGCCCCCACCGTGATCAAGTTGTCTACGAATTCAGGCGTATTTTGAAGCTTGTTGTCATTCGGAAAGTTTTTGTTTTCGGTGTCATCCAGATTTAACCCATCATTTCCAGCCGCCTGCACGAAAAGTACATCCTTGGAAGCCGCATATTCCAGGGCCTCATAGACCCATTCCGCATTTGGGGAGAATGCTTTTCCAAAGCTGGCATTGATTACTTTTGCCCCGTTGTCCACAGCATATCGGATAGCCAGCGCCACGTCTTTGTCGTATTCGTCTCCATCGGGTACAGTACGAACGCTCATAATGGACACGTTTTTGGCCACTCCATCTATGCCTTTCTTGTTCCCTCGTGTAGCGGCTATGATGCCTGCCACATGTGTGCCATGGCTTTCTTCCTTGTCCCGGATGTTGGGATTTCCGTTCCCGTAGTTTTGGTCATCAAAGTTGTAGGGATCGTCTCCTACGGGAGTACGCCCGTTGAAGTCGACGTTCAGATGATACTCCAGCTGGCCTTTGTAATAGGTGATGCCATCATTGAGGTCTTTGAGCGCTGTGGGCACATCCTGTCCCATCCCTATCACTTGTTTCAACAGGCCTACTTGCTGCTCCTGTTGGGGACTTTTAGGCTGAAATTTCTCCAAGTCGGCGAGAGAGTAATACTCCTTTCCTAGTTCTTTTTGGATGTTTCGATGTGCCATGCCCACAAATTGCTCGATTTGTTCAAGCTGTGGAAGTGCTTCCTTGGCCTCGGGGAGCTCAGCGTCCAGGGCTTCTTTTGCTGCGGCCTGCAAGGCTTCATCTCCGAGTTTTAATCGAATGATCCTTGTCATCTCCATCTGCTCATGGTAGGATTCTCCGAGGAAATTATAGCCGTGTACGTCATCGATGTAGCCGTTGCCGTCGTTGTCGATGCCATCTCCAGGGGTTTCGCCCTTGTTTACCCACAGGATATCTCTGATATCTTCATGGTCTAGGTCAATTCCCGAGTCCACTACGGCGACCACTATCGGCTTACCTTTCCTTTTTTTGAGGAGTTCTTCGTAGGTACGGTCCACACTCATGCCCGGAACGGTATCATTGACCAGATCCAGATGACTCCAGTGCTTGGTTTGCGAATCTGACAATTCTAATACTCTCGGGGAACTGCCAGTATAAGAAATCGGAGGTGCGGTAATCACAGCAGTGGAGCTGCAACCCATGACCAGCAGCCCAACACTCAGGCCCGCCAGTGAGTTATAGAGGGATTTATTCATAAGTCAAAAGTAACGATCAATCCAAAATAAGGGGATAAAAAGCGGTGTTAAAAATGGTGAAGACTAGACGTCTACGGCAGAAACAAGATTTTCGTTCCTAGCCTTTTTGCTGTCTTGGGAAATCAGCTCAAGCTCTAATAGCTTAAGAACGGTGTGAGGCCAAGGAAAATGAGAAACTATTTCAACCTAAAAACCCCCGGTTCCGACTCTGAGTAAAGGTTTTTAAGGGCGGGTAGTTCTTGCAGTAAGTTCTTAAAAACGCCCTCGGGATCGACCACTACCTGGGGTTTTTGGGTATGGAGGTTTTGATAGATTTTGGCCTTTTGTTCCAGCGTTTTTTCTGACTCTAGGTAGGTTTTGCTCAGGTTGAAGTTGAGGAAAGGACCTCCGAGCGGGTTATCGAGATAGGGAGAAGAGTCCTTCGACATCACCATCACCGTTTCGTTGGGATTGAGTGTAATTGGCAAAACCCCGTCGATAAAGTAAGGTGATTTCGACTCTGCCTGATCTTGCCAATACCACCACCCTGCAGCAGGAAGACCGAACAGGAGAATCAAAAAAGCGGTTTTGCCAACTAGTCCCTTTCCGGTATTTAGAAAAAACTGGGTGATCAGGTAGGTCAGACCCGGAATAAAGATCAGTAGCTGGAAAGTCGCCTGCCTTTTGATGAGCACGAATTCGAAAAGAGAGAACAGCAGCCATACCAGAATCAATTGCCTCTGCTTCTGCTGATTGATGGTGGAACCTCTCAGCACCGCACTGTAGAAATAACCCACTAAAGCAAGGATCAAAGGAAAGGCTCCCAACAGTGACCAGACAAACAAGGACTGGTAGTTGTACTTTTCGTATGCAAATATCAGGGGCCAAATCTCCAGTGTCTCGGTCAGGCCATTGTTCCAAAAGTAAAAAATCAACACCAACAGGATAGGCAGGAAAAATCCAACTAGGGACAGAATCAACTGCCGGAACGAAAATCCGCTAATCGCAATCCCGGCAAAGATCATGTAGGGCAAGAAAATGCCGAAGTTTAGGTGAAATCCGGTCGCAATACCTCCGTAAATCCCGATCAATAAGGTGGATTCACTGGTTTCCTTTTGGAGCATAGTCTGGGAAAAAAGCTGGCCCAGTGCCAATACCAAAAACGTACTTCCCAACAGGGCCGGGGATAAGCCGACCATGTCAAAAGAAAGGTGAAATAGCGCCGCCATGATGATTGCCGGCAGATAGGTGTTTTCTTCGAAGACGCGGTATCGGATCAAGACAGAGTTCCAGTAAACAATCTGCGAAAACACCAGAATTCGTCCGATGATCTCGTAGGCCATTTCGCTCCTGCCAAAAACTGCGTGGACGAACGTGAAAAAGCCAGCGGACAAGGGGCCCGTATCATCGATCACGTCCTGATAAAGGAAGTATCCTTCACTCAAGCGTTCGCCCAAAACCATCCAAACCAGTCTGGGTTCTGTGAGAGGAAAGGAGAATACTCCCAGCAACAAGATCGCGAGCAGAATCAGGTAAATTGCTATCCCAAGGAGTCGAAAGGGATCGTTTACTTTGAAAAAACTTAACAAGGCGAGGGAAGGATTGGGTTGGATTGGCTCGAAATTAAAGCATGCCCAAGTATTTCGCTAAATTTGTACCACAAATACTTCACATGGAAAGCAAAAGACAACAAAAACATGCCAAGCTGCTTCAAAAAGAGCTTGGGGATATTTTCCAAAAGGAGGCGAAGAACTTGGTCGGAAAATCCATGATTACCATCACTCGGGTGGCTGTGAGCCCTGATTTAGGTTTTGCGAAGGTATATGTGAGTTTTTTGCTCACCGATCCCAAAGCCACCTACGAACTGATCAATGAGCATAAAAGAGAGATCCGCCACCATCTGTCCAAACGAATCGGTAAGTCCGTGCGAATCATCCCCGAGATAGCCTTTTTTCCAGACGATTCAGCCACCTACGCCCAGCACATGGATAAGGTGATCTCGGATCTCAACATTCCGCCCGCGCCTGAAGAAGAGGAGGAAGAAGACTAATCCGTTTAGATTTTGAACACAAGCTCCTTTATTGCCGGCAGATATTTCCGAAGTAAGAAAAAGCGGAATTTCATCACTGTGCTCTCCGTCATCTCCATGGTGGGAGTCGCAGTGGGGACGATTGCATTGGTAGTGGTCATGTCGGTGTTTAATGGACTTGAGGATTTGATCCGAAGCTTGTTTGCCAGCTTCGATGCAGAGCTGAAAGTCGAGGCAGCTAAGGGCAAAAGCTTTGTGGCTCCCGAAGATTGGCTTGCCGAAATACGAAATATCCAGGGTGTGGAGGTCTTGACGGAAGTCATCGAGGACAATGTCCTGTACGAGCATGATGGCAATCAGCTCGTCGCCAAGATCAAGGGGGTTTCGGATAACTTTCTGGATCAAGGCAGGTTTTCAAACGGATATTTTTGGGGTGACACGACACTGGGCACCGACATTCGGCCAGGAGCGATTTTAGGAAGAGGCGTGGGCTTCTTTCTTTCGGTCCATCTCAACCAGCCCCAATCCGCGCTAAAGGTTTTCTATCCCAAGGCTCCTCGATCTGCTGCAAGCCTAGACCCTAATCAGCTCTACTCTTCCGCCCAATTGGAGCCTCGGGCGTTCTTCAGCATTGAGCAGCAGTTTGATGATCAATACGTCATCGCTCCGTTGCATTTTACCCGCGATCTGCTGAATTATGGGGAGAAAAGAACCGCGCTCGAAATCAAAGTGGAGGAAGGTAGCTCGATCGCGGAGGTGCAGCAGCGCTTGAAAAAGCACCTCGGGCCGGACTTTTTGGTAAAAAACGCCGACGAGCAGCACGCGGGCCTGATCCGGACGGTGAAATTGGAGAAGTTGTTCGTTTTCCTGACGCTGACTTTTATCCTGGCCATCGCTTCTTTCAACATCTTTTTTTCACTGAGTATGTTGGCGATCGAAAAGAAAAAAGACATCGCCGTGCTCAAGGCCATGGGTGCTCGTGATAGAACGATCCGAAGGATTTTTTTGAAACAGGGAGCTTTGATCGCACTGAGCGGTGCCGTGATAGGACTGATTTTGGGCTACCTGACTGTCTTGGCGCAGGATTCCTTTGGATTGGTTTCCTTGGGTATTTCTTCGGCAGTCGTAGATGCTTATCCGGTTAGGATCGTTTGGTCGGATTTTCTTTGGATCAGCGCCGCGGTGATTTCAATTACGCTTTTGGCTTCGTGGAGGCCAGCTATCATTGCCTCACAGGTGGATACAGTGCGGGAGCTTTAGTCTTGCTTGCACACTTTTTCCCAAACACCCACAGCCGCTTCCATTCCCAGGTCGATTGCTTTTTGCAGCTCCGAGCATGCCTCGGACTTTCGGTTCATGCGCTGGTAGGTGATGCCGCGATGATAGTAGCCGGAAGCGAAGTCCGGATCGAGCGCTATGGTCTGGGTAAAATCCGCCAATGCCTCCTCAAGTTGCCCACTGACATATCTAGACTGGCCCCGCGACAGCAGGTATTCGGGATTTTCCGGATCTAGAGAGATTGCGGCGGAATAGTCGGCTTCTGCATCTTTCCATTTTTTCTGCCGGGAGTAGGTCTTTCCCCTGTAGAAGTAGGATTCGGAGTCCTCTGGATCGAGGCTTATGGCCAGGCCAAAATCTTCAATTGCGCCATCGTCTTGTCCGTGGCTCATCCTGTAAAACCCACGTTGCTTGTAGGTCTGGGAATTGCCGGAGCCCTCGGCGACGACCTGATCCAGCTGGCTCAGCAGCACTTCGTCTCCCCCGGTTTTTACCAGTGCCAAACCTTCCTTAGCGGGAAGGTGATTGGGATTCAACTCCAGGGCGAGCTCAAAAGCCTCCATCGCCGGCACATTGTCTCCCAGCCTGGCAAGAGCTCGGCCTTTTTCCGTATAGAAATCCGCTTCTTCCGGGTTTAGACTGAGGGCTTCGTCCAGGTAAAGTATGGCAAAATCATACTCTCCCAGCTCTATGCTGCACAGGCCCAGATGGTAATAGGCTTGCTCTGCGCTTGCGGTTTGAAGTGTAGTGACTTCGGATACGCCATTGGAGCCGGGAGCGACTTTGTAGAGGACGCGGTTTGTTTCTCCAGGCGGCATTTTGAGGAAGTTTTCGAAGTCCTCGATTGCAGACTCGTAGTGTCCCAGCAGGTAGCGCACCCTACCCCGCTCAAAGTATGCCTCGGCAAACTGAGGGTCAAGGGTGAGCAGGCTGCTGAAATCGCCCAGGGCTTCTTCCAGTTTGTTTACGTATTGGTGGGCCTGCCCACGCATCCAATAAGCCTCCCGGTCGGCGGGGTTGTCCTGGATCCAAAGATCGAGCATGGACAGCGCCTTCTCCCAGCGCTGCTGCTCAAAAGCCTCTTGCGCCAATTGAAGCGGGCTAAGGTTGGCTTTTTGCGAAAAAGCGTGAAAGCCACAGGAAAAAAGGATCAGGAATAGATAGAGTGTTTTCAATGTGGAGAGAGGTGTCAAACGGGTACAGGTTTCCAATTTATTGATTTAGTCGGTTTGCGAGAAGGCTTATCCTGGTTTTTTCGGTTAGCCTACCGTCAAGAGCTCGTTGGTGTTGTGGTAACGGGATTCTTGCTGCTTGGCGCCGGGATCCCACTCTTTTAGCTGGTAATATTGGGCTAGGTTGTCGGTAAATTCCGAATTGACCTGCTCGATGTCCCCACTCAGGATGGTTTTTGGATCGGGGACATTTTTAACATACGAAAAGGTAAAACCCACCACCACGGCCAGCGCCATCAGGGATACACCGACCTGGATCACCCTGGATTGGGTCAGCACGTCGCCTTTACACATGGATACTACAGCTAATATGGGAATGGAGCACACCAAGGCTACCAGCATAAATAGGAGTATGCTGAGCAATCCATAGTCTACCCGTAAGCCCACTTTTTGAAAATAGGCATCCTCGTAGATTCCCAGAAAGTAGAGCTTCAAATTGCCCAGCATCAGGGAACTGGCGTAGGCCTGGTAGTGAAGCTGGTTGTATTGGATAGAATGGAGGGAAATACCCGTTTTGAAATATTCGGAAGTATCCTCAGCTGCCCCTACCGGATCAAATATCTGCGTGCCCAGATCCGTATCTGCGTATACCACATACCCCTTGGCATTGGTCAAAAAGAATTTCCCGAATATAAAATCCTGGGTCTCGACCTTGCGAAGCAGTACGGCAAGCGGGATATCCAGATCCATCAGCAGGGGCGTGTCGCCGTCCGCTGCCGAACCTTATATCCAATCCGCACTCTCGACTGCCTCATAAAACCTTTCTTTGATTTCAGAAGGGAATTGGATTCTTTTGAATCGTACTTTCACTTTACCCTTGTCCAGAAAAAGGGTTTCTTCCGGCAGTGACTCTTTTTGATGATATCGGAGCTGGATCAGCTCCGGAGCAAATCCCTTCTGAAATTCGTTTACATCACCAGCAGCTTCTCCCAACGAACCGTCTTCCTCTGCAAATCCTTTTCGCAGAATATAGGCCTCCGAGCGCGCGACGTAGTCCGAGAGGGCAGATTGTACGTCCCGACTTAGGCTAGTTATAATCCGTATACGCTGTTGCTCCAGTTCTTTCTGATTGTTGGTAGATTGGACGAAGAGCATTACTCCGATGACTGCAACGAGAGGCAGGAGAAAAAGCCAGATTCTAAAAGTCTTGAGTTTCATGGTAAAAAAGAATACTTAACTCCAGCACGCTTAAAACGGATCTAGCGCTGGCTTGTCTCAAGTGCCTCGGTCTACACTTTCGGGCTTAATCGGTACCGACCGAAATCTGTATTGGCAGCCTTAAGACCCTTGCTAAGAGTTCTTTTGGCAAATGCGAAGACAAACGTCGGAACCATCTCGATTGAGGCAATGACAGCAGCCGCAAGAGAAAATTCTGTTTGGACAGCAAATAAATATAAGATTAATCGGTTGATTATCAATTAGAAAAAGATCGCTTCTGTGATTGATTTTTTTGGATAAAAAATTATATTCGGTTTGATTTAAGGCACGTTTATTGAAAGCTAGCGAAAACAAAAAAACCAATGCCGATGAAAGAGTATGCCCTTTTTGTATTTTTCCTTTTTTCCGTTGTTTCCATAGGCTTTGCCCAAGACACCACCTCCACTCAAAATTCCCTTCGATCAGGGACTATTACCAGTCAGTTTGACTACATCTATCGGGTCTCCAATGGCTTTCAGGAATATGAGGTGGTCAAAAAGGCCTATTTGGAACAGCTCAAATCCAATGTATTGGACTCCGTACAGACGCTGAGCAAGAAAGTATCCGATCTGAACCTCCAAATGTCCAGTCTCAATGACTCCGTCAGCATTGTAAAGGAACGCCTGTCTGCGGAGATGGAAGAAAAAAACCAAGCGATTGCCGACAGGGATAATTTCAATTTTCTGGGTATAGGGATACAAAAGACACTCTATTCCACACTAATGTGGACCTTGGTTGCGATCCTATCCGGCGCTCTTGCCTTTTTTGCTATGCAATACTTCAAGAGCTTTGGAAGGATCAAAAAAGCCGAGAAAGACTTTCTGGAAGTGCAGGAGGAGTTTGATCAACACCGCAAAAATACACTGGATCGTGAGCGCAAACTAAAGCGGGAATTGATCGATGCCCAAATGGGTAGAAATTGAGTTGCGATGGAAATTTGTCCCCTGCTTACTGGGGCAGAATGGGAAAATAGAATACAGCCGAAGAAACTCTTCGGCTTTTTTGATGTCCAAGCTATCTTGGGGACATGACAGCATCCCTTTCAAAATATGACGTCGCCGTAGTTGGTCTTGGAGCCGTGGGAAGCGCGACACTTTATCAACTGAGCAAAAGTGGGTGCAGAGTTTTGGGAATCGACCGATTCTCTCCTCCCCATAGCTTGGGGTCGAGCCACGGTGAATCCCGCATTACCCGTCTGGCTGTAGGCGAGGGGGAAGACTACATCGCACTCGCCAAGCGATCACATGAATTATGGAGGGAGATCGAGTCCGAAACTGGGATGAAGCTCATGACCATTACGTCGGGGATCTTGATGGACTCTGGAGTGAACGCATGGGGAAAACATGGCTCAATGGCTTTTTGGGATCAGACGCTAGCCTTTGCTAAGCGACATCAGATCAGCCATCAGGTCTTTGGATCTGATTTTCTCAGGAAAATATTTCCGGCATTTCAGCTGGAGAGTTCTGGCAAAGTTTATCTAGAAGAGCAGGCCGGTTTTCTCAGACCGGAGCTGTGCATCCAAGCACAGCTGGAGCTGGCGAGGAAAAATGGGGCAGAGATTGTGACGAATAGCCAAGTGGAGGAGTTGCGCCAAAAAGGCGATGCCATCCTGATCCGTACGTCCATTGGTGAGGTGATGGCAGAAAAAGTCTTGCTCAGCGCAGGTGGTTGGATAAAGGACTTTTTGCCCGAGGCTGAGCAGTCCGAATTTAAGATTTGCAGGCAAGTTCTGCATTGGCTGGAGATAGATCCAGACTATACGGACTGGGAGAGGTATCCTGTTTGGATGTGGGGTTTCGGGGCGAGAGCGGAGGACTTTATTTATGGGTTTCCTTCGCTGAACGGTAAGACGGTGAAGATGGCGACAGAATCCTTCGTAGACGCCAAGCATCCGGATTTTCTGGATCGGCTGGTGACTGAAGAGGAGCAAGCTCGGTTTTGGAAAGAAAAGGTCGCCGGGAGGATTTTGGGCGTACGGCCTCGTTTTGCCAAATCAGAAGTCTGTTTTTACACCGTCACGCAAGATGCGCGCTTCGTCGTCAAGCCCTTGCCGGCGATGCCTCGCGCACTGATGGTGTCGGCCTGTTCTGGTCACGGATTTAAACATTCAGCTGCGCTGGGCGAAATGCTTGCGAAAACTCTGTCAATGCAGGGATAGATTCCGGTTATCTTTTTTCCTGTCATTTTTCTGTCTAAACGCCTACTTTTGCCGACTGTCTACCAAGAACCGAAAATGGCCAAGAAAAGAGGAAGTGCTCTAGATCCGGAAGAGAGAAGAAAATTAAACAAGCAAAATCTCAGTAAGCTTGGAGGGATTTTCAGGTTTTTGCTTCCTTATAAATGGGCATTTGTTTTGGGGTTGGTGTTTTTGCTTTTTTCCTCCCTCACCTTGCTTACTTTTCCGTTTGTTGCGGGCAAGCTGATTGACACGGCCCAGGGAAGCAGCTGGATCGTAAGCGATGTCAATTCCATCGCCTGGATTTTAATCGGTATTCTGGCGGTGCAGAGCATCTTCTCGTTTTTCAGGGTTTGGCTTTTCGCTTTGGTCTCGGAGCGATCTATGCGGGACATCCGATTGGCCGTGTATTCCAAGCTTGTTCGACTCCCGATGTCGTTTTTTGACAAGCGCAGAACTGGCGAGCTGATCAGCAGGATCACTGCAGACGTCAGCCAGCTGCAGGATACATTTTCTACGACCTTAGCCGAACTCTTCCGGCAGGTAGTCACCTTGGTGGCTGGGATAGGTTTCTTGCTCTTCAATACCCCAAAGTTGACGCTGTTCATGCTGGCTACTTTTCCGGTGTTGGTATTGATTGCGATGGTATTCGGGCGATTTATCAGGAATCTTTCCAAGAAAACCCAAGATGAACTCGCTGCGGCAAATGTCATTGTAGAGGAGACGCTCCAGTCTATCAGTACCGTAAAGTCCTTTGTGGGAGAGGCATACGAGTCAGCGAGATACGGCAAAGGCCTTCATGGCGTGGTCGCTGTAGCGCTGACTACCGCTAAATATCGCGGGGCTTTTATTTCATTTATCATTTTCGCGTTGTTTGGCGGGATCGTGGCCGTGATGTGGTATGGGGCCAGTCTGGTTGCTGAGGGCAGCATGAGCGTTGGCGAATTGGTGTCTTTTGTGCTTTATACCACATTTATCGGTGGATCAATCGCGGGTCTCGGAGACATCTATAGCCAAGTACAAAAGGCAATCGGTAGTTCGGAGCGTGTGCTCGAAATCTTGGACGAAGAGGCGGAAGCCGAGACTGGTGCAGTGGCGGATAGGTTTTTCGGAAAAATCGAGTTCGATCAGGTTGGATTTTCGTACCCGACGCGCCCGGAGGTGGAGGTTTTGAAACAGGTTTCTTTCCAAATTCAGCCAGGAGAGAAAGTCGCACTTGCGGGGCATTCTGGGGCCGGCAAGTCAACGGTAATACAGCTTTTGCTGCGCTTTTACGAAAGCCAAAAAGGAAACATTCGGATAGACGGACGTGATGTCAGGGAATGGGATCTTAAGGCTTTGCGAAGCAAGATCGGCATTGTCCCGCAGGAAGTGTTGCTTTTTGGCGGATCGATCCGCGAAAACATCTCCTATGCAAAACCTGAAGCGACTGAAGAAGAGATCATTTTGGCGGCCCAGAAAGCAAACGCTTGGCAGTTTATCTCACAGTTTCCCGAAGGCCTGGACACCCTAGTCGGCGAGCGAGGCGTGAAGCTCTCAGGGGGTCAGCGACAGCGCGTCGCCATAGCTAGAGCCATTCTCAAGGATCCTGCGATCCTGATTTTGGATGAGGCTACTTCCTCTTTGGATGCAGAGTCCGAGTCCTTAGTGCAGCAGGCTCTGGATGAGCTCATGAAAGGACGTACCACACTGATCATTGCCCACAGACTGGCGACGATCCGCAAGGTGGATCGCATCTACGCACTCAGTGAAGGAAAAATCGTGGAGCAAGGCAGCCACAGGGAACTGCTGGAAAACCAAGGGGGATTCTACGCCAATCTGGTGCGCCTGCAATTTGCAGACTAACGGAGGTTGTGGGCGGTCAGCGACTTCGTCATCCCCAGTGTTTTTTCCCTCAGAATTTTTGAACCGGGAAAAAGACACTTCATTTCCTTCTCGTTGAGGAGGCGGATTTCATCCAGGTATTGCTGTGCATCTGCTTTTTGCCATTTGGTCATTCGGCTTATTCTGGTCTGGGTCAGAAAGAAAAGAAGAAGGCCCTTAGGCAGATACTGTGCAAAAGGAATGGCGTAATGGGCTTCGACGGGAAAGTATTTGTTGGGCGTTTGGATAAAATGCCGCTTGCCCACACGCCGGATCTCTTCCGCCATCTTCCGCTGGTTTTCAAACGTGTACACGTGCTCGATCACCGAGTTTGAAAACACCAGGTCAAACTTTTTGTCTTCGAATTCCGGCATAGCCGTGGCATCTCCAACTTGCGAGCGGATGTGGGGATGGCTAGTTTTTTCGAGGTGGAGGTTGAGCAGGGTGATGGTCACACCGGGAATATTGGGGACTTGGCTAGACTTCCAAAAATAGTCCGTGCCACCCACATCCAGGATTTGGATCGGCTTTTCCGGATTGAAATTTCTGAAAAACAGCTTTTCGAACTTTTTTAATCGTCTTGCTCTGAATTTGGCACCTATTGATTTGGGATTGTCTGATGGTGCAAAAAGATCGTTTATAATACTCATTAGAAGCCTTGAGGCAATTGGGGATACAAATAAATTCAAAAGTAAACAGCCTACAGGATTTCTTTCTTAATTTTAAGCCGCAAAACTTTCTGCTCAATGCCAAAATTGTCCGGTTTTTGCAATTAAAGACAAAATTCGGGCAGAAAAATTTTTATGAAGAGAAGATTCGACACCTTTTTCCCCTGGTTGTTTGCGGCTGGTGATTTTACGGCTTCTCTGCTTTCGCTTTTGATATTCAGCCTACTCTTTGAGCCAACGGGCTTATTTCCCGAGCTTGGACTTCCGGATTTGCTGGTACTTTCCGCGCTGTGGTTGATGCTTTCTACGCTGAGAAAAGACCATATGATAGGGCGGACCGATGAGTATGATTTCACCTTGAAGCGTCTTTCCATCACCCTTCTTGCTTTTTTGGCAGCGGCGGCTGTTCTATGGACTCCCTTGCTTGGGAAGTCTTTGGACTGGGGGCAATTGGTCGGACTAGGCTTGTTTATGGGATTTTCGATGGGAATCTACCGGGTGGTGGTCCATCTGCTGCTGAGGAAATACCGTACCAAGGGGAAAAACTACCAAAATGCCATCATCGTTGGCAAGGGTGGAACAAGCCCCAAACTGGCTGACGTTTTTCGTTTGCGAAAAGACTTTGGAATCAATTTCCTCGGATATTTTGATGACCGATCGGACTGCAGCGAAACCCGCGGAGGAATTGGCGATTTTTTTGAAGAAGCTCCGAAGTTGTCGCTGGACATCGTCTATCTGCATGACCAGCTTGAGCCGACTTTGGTGAAGCGGATTATCGACTTTGCCGACGAAAATTACATAAAGGTGAAGCTAATTCCAGGAAGTAGCCTCCAGCTCGAAAAGAAGCTTTCCTTTTCCAAGTATGGTGAGTTGTACGTGATCAATGTGAACGAAATCCCGCTGGACAACGCCCTGAACAGTTTTGTGAAGCGGGCCTTTGATGTCATTTTTGCTGGATTGGTGACGGTCTTTATTTTGTCTTGGCTGATTCCATTGGTAGGCTTACTGATCAAAATCGAATCGCGTGGGCCGGTATTTTTTGTCCAAAAGAGAAATGGGGTTAACAATCGGGTGTTTGATTGCCTTAAGTTCAGGTCAATGACGCCCAACGACTACTCCGATACGCTGCAGGCAAGCAAAAACGATCCTAGGGTGACGCGTATAGGTGCTTTTTTGCGGAATACTTCCTTGGATGAGATGCCCCAATTTCTCAACGTCCTTGCTGGTGATATGTCTATCGTAGGCCCCAGACCCCATACGGTACCAATGAATCAGACCTTTAGAAACCAGATGGATCGCTACAATTCCAGGCACAAAATCCGTCCTGGGATCACTGGCTTGGCTCAAGTAAAGGGCTATAGGGGGGAGATAGAGAGTTCTTTCCAAATCCGATCACGGGTGAGGCTCGACTATTTTTATATCAACAACTGGTCGTTTCTCCTTGACTTGGATATCATGGTCAAGACCGTGTATGAACTCCTGTATAATCGAGAGAAAGCTTATTGATCGGGAAATTCTGACTACAGGAAAGTTTGCGCCTCCGAACACATAACAGTCCAAGCCGGAAAACAACATCACTGATTTGACATGAAAAAGCCCTCCAAAGGATAATGGAGGGTCTAGAACAAGAGCTTGTTAAGTCCGGCGGAATGCCTCAGATGCGGAAAAGCGCATCGAAAAATCCCATGGTTTCGCCTTTTTTCTTGAAGATCAGCATGGGAAGGTACTTGTTCACATGGATGAGCTTCTCGGCGGTGCTTCCCAGTAGGATTGCCGCTGATCGGGTTCGACCCCTGGATCCCAATAGGATCATATCGGCGTCGATCTCCTGCGCAAAATCCAAGATGAGTTGAGCTGGGTTTTTGCCTTCATTTAGTACGAGGCTACACTCCAGATCAGTATGGTTGTGTTTGCTGACGAATTTTTTGAAGTCGGCTTGAGCATTTTCCTTCATGATTTCCGAAAATTCCTCAAAGGATTTTCCGGTTTTTGAATAGCCATGCGGGACTTCATAGATATGCATCGGTATCAGTTCAGCATCCAGTTTTTCCGCAATTCGTTCGGCAAAATCATAGATCATGTGGTTGTGTGCCGAAAAGTCGGTAGGAATGAGGATTTTCTTCGGAAACTTGACGGGGCGTTTTTCCTGGATCAATAGCACGGAGCAAGGGGCTTTTTTGGCTACTCCGTCCGCGAGCACTCCATTGCCGGGGAGGGAGTCCTTCCTCCCCATGATCACCAGGTCTACGTCTTTGAGCTTTGCCCAACGTAGGAACGTGTCCAAGGGATGGTTGCCCTCTTCCACAAACACTTCCGTCTCGATGTCCTCCGGGAAATTGTATTCCTTCAGCTTGTCTTTGATGATCTTCTCTACGGATTCGTCCGTTGGGGCGATCAAGTCTGGGTACTGGTCGAGAACTTCCTTTGGGATTTCCAGGTTTTTGGCGACATGGAGAAAATAGCATTTTTCGATTCCTAGAAACTTGATAAAAACAGCCGTTTTTTTGATGAGGTTGTCATCCATTTCGGTAAGATCCAGGCCAACCATAGCCTTTGAAAAGAATTTCATAGTTTTTAGGTTAATTCAGCCTTAAGTTAAAAGATAGATCGAGTAATGCGAACAGATTTTTTAGAATGGAGCAAAGAGAATGTTTTCAGGGTACTTTTGTAGAGATGAATCAGGACATCGCACAGACGGCATTGCCGGATGTAGGTCCGCCAAGCGGGATTCTCCCAAGTTGAAGTTGGCACACCCTGACTCTGCATTGAATGAAAATAATTGCCTATCCATGAAAGTCATCCAAAAATACTTTTTGGCCTTGGTACCGCCACCCGAGATTCTCGAGAAAGCCCATCAAATCAAATTGAGCATCCGGGAGGAATTTGGGATCAAATATGCACTCAAGTCCCCACCCCATATCACGGTCAAGATGCCTTTTGACTACAATGAGGCCAAAGAGGATGTGTTGGTAGAAAGATTGAGTGAGCAATTGAGGGAACAGGAGCCCTTTGTTGTAAAGATCTCGGGGGTTGGGGCCTTTGGAAACAGGGTGGTCTTTTTGTCCATTGAGAAGTCTGAGCCACTCTTGCGATTGCAGCGACAAGTGAAAGAGTTTTGCAAAAAGCGGCTTCACTTGGTGGATGAGCTAAGCGACCGAAACTTTCACCCCCACATGACAGTAGCCTTCAAAGATCTAAAAGCGGTGCATTTTGCGGAAGTGTTGTCAAGAGTAAGGGAGCAGGCTTTCGTAGCGGAATATTCTACCGGGGATTTAACCTTGCTCAAGCGGATTGGAGGAGCTTGGAATTTGCATCGGAACATTCCGTTTAAACGCTGATTTTTAGGGATATCCTATTTTTGGTACCCAATCCAAGTCAAAAAATGAAGATTTTTCAAAAAAAATCAAGATTTAGGAAATTTGGGGAATTTGCAGTTCCTGTTATAAACATTTCGGAATCTCGAGGGTGGAGTTTTTGTAATTCAGAATAATAGATTGTATTGTCTCGAAATGACGTAGATTATCCAAATATTATTTCAATTTTAAATCTAAAGACACTCTGAGTAAAAATTGGACTTTTTGGATACTCAGAATTTAAATAATACAACGGATTCAATAAAAAAATTTTATTCTACTCTTTTCAATCAAAGCCATAGTTTATCGGCTTAGCGACTATCTACGAGTTTTTTAAATTATTAAAATTTGTTAAAAACACATATAGGCAGAATAAAATACTCCTTTCGCAGAAAAGAGGCCATTTTTAAGGATTTGTTTACTAGCATCGGAACATCTCATATTAGCGTCCTGAATGTTAAAAAAACTAAATCAAACACCTATGAAGAAAGTTTTATTAGGCTTTGCATTGAGTTTCCTGACCATCGTGTCAGTACTCGCGCAGTCCAAAACGATCACTGGTAGGGTTACTTCGGCTGAAGAGCCAGAAGGAGTACCTGGAGCCAGTGTGGTGGTCAAAGGCACCACCCAGGGTACAATCACCGACCTGGACGGATCATACTCGATCTCCGTTCCGGACAATGCGACCACGCTCGTGTTCAGCTTTGTCGGTTATTTGACCAAAGAAATGCCTATCGGATCCAGCAGCGTAATCGACGTATTGTTGGACACTGACGTTAAGACCTTGAACGAAGTGGTTGTTACAGGTTACGGTACGCAGGAGAGAAGAGAGATCACCGGCTCGGTGACTTCTATCAATTCCGCGGACATCGAAAACTTGGTCACCCCTTCTTTTGAATCCCAATTGGCAGGCCGAGCTCCTGGTGTACAGGTGACCACTCCAAGTGGGGTCTTGGGTACCAGACCAATCATCCGTATCCGTGGGGTAAACTCCATCAGCTCCAGTGCGAGCCCATTGATCATCATTGACGGAGTTCCTGTAGTGGATGACGACAGATCTGCCGTCAACGCTTCCAACCCTCTTGCCAACATCAACCCGGCTGACATCCAGTCTTACGAAGTGCTGAAGGATGGTTCCGCGACTGCAATCTACGGTTCAAGAGCCGCCAACGGTGTAATCTTGATTACTACCAAAAGAGGTTCTACTGGTAAGGCAAAAGTGAGCTACAGCATGGCGATGGGTCTTAATCAGGAGGTAGACCGATTTGATTTGTTGACTGGAGACGAGTTTGTTACTATCGCAAATGAGAAAGTGACCAACACCAACCCGAATGCTACCGGTAACGCAAGACCAGGCGAAAACACTAACTGGCAGGATGCCGTTTTCAGAAACGGTTTTACCCAACAGCACAACCTATCCATTGCTGGTGGATCTGAGGCTACCAAATATTTCTTCTCTCTGGGCTTCACCGATCAGGAGGCAGCTATTGTAGCCAACGACCTGAAGCGCTATTCCTTTAGAACTAACGTGGATCACAGCATCTCCAAAGCGGTAAGAATCGGCACTTCCCTTTCCTACTCTATGACAGAGATCAATGGTTTGAATAACGGTGCAAACTCTCTCTCCGGCGCCATCTACAACGCCACACGTGCGCTTCCAAACGTATTGATATACGATCCGGAAAACACCGCATTTGACGGATACAATGTGCAGCCTGATGGCTCTACTACTGGTTGGGGCAACAACCTAGCAGGTCCCGACAACAATATTCCAAATATTGCCTTTGTACTGGACAACAACATCTACAGAAGCCGTGCGCATAGGATTTTGGGTGCTGCCTATGGAGAAGTGGATATCATCACTGGCTTGACTGCTAGAACCCAAATCGGCATCGACTTGACCTTGGCAGATGACTTCCAGTCTTTGGACCCAAGACACGGTGACGGCCGTGGCACAAACGGCTACGTCTACCAGTCGTTTAGACCGGCAACTCGCTGGAACTGGCAGAATACGCTGAACTACCAGACCGTGATCGCTGATGACCACAACTTGAACGTGACTGCAGGTATGGAGTATCAGTTAACTAACTATTATAACTATAGTGCCGAGGGCACTGATTTTTCTGACAATTTCTACAGATTTCAAAACCTGATCTCTGGTTCTTACAACAACCAGTTCTCTGGCGGCGGCTATGCTGATCAAGGATTCGATTCTTATTTCGGTAGATTGAACTACAGCTATCAAGGCAGATATCTAGCTTCGTTCACCGTAAGAAATGATGGGATCTCTGATCTTGTTTCTGAAAATCAGCGCGGTACCTTCTTCGGAGGATCCGTGGGATGGAGACTGTCTGACGAAGCCTTCTTCAACTCTGAGCTGATCTCTGACCTGAAAGTGAGAGCTTCCTATGCGGAAGTTGGAAATACTGGGATTGATACCTTTGCGGCATTCGGAGGTTATTCTCCAGTATTGGGTGGTGCCGGTGCAGGTATCGGCTATTCCAAAGTGGCAAACGGTAACCTCCAGTGGGAGACCTCCAAGAAAATGAACTTTGGTTTTGACATGACTATTGGTCGTGTAACTGTATCTGCCGACTACTTCTCCAACGACGTAGATGGTTTGATCTTGGCTGCCCCTACTGCTCCTTCTTTGGGTATCCCAAATAACGAGATCAACCAAAACGTGGGTGCGATGGTCAACAAAGGTTTTGAGTTGAGAGCTTTTGCCAATGTGATCAATAGAGGTAAATTCTCTTGGAATACCGATTTCAACATTACCTTTATCCAAAATGAGGTAACTGAATTGGTTCAGACCTTGACGTCTACCTACAACAGGACCGTAGTAGGGGGCCCGATCGCCCAACTGTACGGCTTCAAGTGGGCCGGGGTGAACTCAGCCAACGGTAACCCGATGTATTATAGAGGCGAACAAATAGTTCAGTATGACTTAAGACCTTCAAATCAGGGTGGCTTGTTGTTTAAGAACTACGATCCTTCCAACCCTGCTGATGTCTCAACAACTGCATCAGGCCCAACTCCGGAACTGTTGGGGAACACCCTTCCCAAGTGGCAGGGTGGATGGAGCAACAGCTTCAAATTCGGCAACTGGGATGCTGAAATCTTTACCAGATTCTCTGGTGGCAACTACATCATGAACGAATCTTTGAGAGGTTTAATGGGGCTTGGTTTCTCCAACAACCATGCTTCTATCCTCAACAGATGGACTGAAAGCGGCCAGGTAACTGACGTTCCTAAGCTTTACTCTGGACAGGATCAGAATACTTGGCAGAACTCTGCTGCCAACAGCAGATTCATTGAGAAGGGAGATTTCGTAAGAATCCAAAATATCGTGGTGGGTTACACTATACCAGCTGCGGCTTTGACCTCAGCGTTTAACGGCGCGATCACCAATGCCAGATTCTTTGCCCAGGTTCAGAATCCGTTCACGTTCACCGGATACAGCGGATTGGACCCTGAGGCTAACCAGTACTCTGGCCAGCAGCAGTTTGGCGTGGACTGGAACGTAGCTCCTGTGATCCGCACTTACACTTTGGGTCTGAACGTAGGATTCTAATTTCAAACTCCTAAACGAAGCATTACAATGACAAAATTTTCGATAAAAAACTTCAAGCTTATCCTAGCCGGTGCGGCTATGATGGGAGTGGTCAGTGCCTGCGAGGTAACTGAACTGACCCCTGCCAACTTGATCCCAGATCAGGAAGCATTTGCTACTGCCGCTCGAATCGAGTCTGCGGTACTGGGTGTGTATGAAGCTGCCCAGCGCGGGTACTACAACGGTTCCGTGACCAACGGTCGTGGCTATCCTTTCGGGGCTGCCAACGTGGAGCAGGGTGACATGAGAGGCGAGGACATGTACAATGACCAGGCCTTCTACGAAATCACCTACAACAACTCCTATACTCCACAGTCTGCAAACAACAACGGAATGTGGATCTCCCTGTATCGATTGATCAACCGGGCGAATATCGTTCTTGAAAACATCGATCCTGCTGTAGTAGGCGGTGTGCTGACGGCAGAAGAAGGCAATGCCTACAAAGGTGAAATGCTGTTCATGAGAGCTTTGGCTCACCATGAGCTCCTGATTCACTTCGCCAGACCTTACTCTGACGATCCTGCTACTGCTGGTGTTCCTTACAGAACATTCGCCATCAACGATGTGCCTAAAGTTCCAGACGGAGAGGCAGTTCGTCGAGGTACGGTCGCTGAAGGCTACACTCAACTTCTGGCTGACTTGGATGCTGCCGCTACTGCCTTGGGTTCAGGTAAAGGCACCGTATCCAGAGTGAGCTACGGTGCGGTAGTCGCCCTCAAGACCCGTGTCCTTCTTCACAAAGAAGATTGGGCTGGCGTACTGGCAGAGTATGAGAAAATCAAGTCTCTGTACGCAGTGACTCCTAACCCCGCCACTCCTTTCAGAGGCGGAACCAGCTCTGACAACATCTTCTCTTTCCTTAACTCGGAAGCCTCTAACGGTACCGTAAACGGTGCGCTGCCTTCTATGTATGGCAACCCTGCCAATGGTGGCCGTGGCCTGGTAAAGATCTCTCCTCTCATCTGGAAGTCGGAATTTTGGCATGCGGAAGATACCCGACGAGTGGATTTGACTAGCAGAAATGCAGCCGGTATATACAGTGCTAAATACATAGATCCGGTGACCCGTACTGATCCAAACGTGATCTTGAGATTCTCTGAAGTAGTATTGAATGCTGCTGAAGCTAATGCACAATTGGGTAACCTGGATGCTGCTGTGACCCTTTTGAACTCAGTAAGAGACCGTGCGCTTCCTGATACTGTTCCTTCCTTCACTGCTGCTGGTTTGGGCGGTCAGGCTGGTGTTTTGACTGCAATCTACAACGAGCGCAGAATCGAATTCTTGGCGGAAGGTCGCAGATGGGCTGATATCCACAGACTTTCGGGTGCAGGAGTAATGAATGGTATCCCATTGAAGGCCCAAACACGTACTGTCAACAACTTGGATTTCTATACAACGAGCCGTGCGGTTGTTACCAGCCATGACCTTCTCTATACCGACCATCGCTTTATATGGCCTATTCCTTTGGACGAAATTCAGAACAACACCTCCGCTCCTATCGAGCAAAATCCTGGATATTAATTCCAAATTGATTTAAATGATAAAGTCCGACTCGCAAGGGTCGGACTTTTTTTTGATCATCATAGGCGCACCTTTGTTGTTTAGGGCTCGATATCCTTTCCTCATTTTGAAAAAAAGATTCTGGCTGGCCTTATTCTCAAGCGTTCGAATCTTTAGTCAAAATGCATATCTTAAGGCTAGACCTATCCAAAATATTTTTATGCTAAAAACTATTATTGTCCCCGTGGACTTTTCTGACGAAGTTGATAATGCTTTGCTGTTTGCAGCGGAGCTGTGCAAAAGGACGCAAGGCCAGCTTCGAATCCTCCATGTCCTTTCTGAAGACGACAGCGAAGCGGACGCCAAAATGCGACTGGGACTGTTGGAGAGTCGCCTCAAACACACCTTTGGAGAAGAACTTCAATGTTCTTCCCTCGCGTTATGGGACGCTTTGATTCCTTCTTTGGAATCCCAAATAAAGAGCCAAAACGCCGATTTGGTCGTGATGGGGACAAAAGGGGCTACGGGCCTGAAAAGGATTTTCATCGGAAGTAATACCGTGAAGGTGCTAGCCCATATCAAGTCCCCGGTTCTCGTCGTTCCGGAAACAGCACGTTTTGAAGCCTTCAATCGAGCCGGCAAAAACCGTGTGGTGCTGGCAACCGATTTGATGGAAGTTGGGCAGGAAAAAACCTTCGATGTACTGGCAGACATCACCTCCCTGATGATCGAACCCAGGCTAAGAATACTCAATGTCCGGCCCAAAAACACCAGCTTGGGATTCACCCAAGAAATGGAGCGCAGCGCCTTGGTGTCAAGATTCCGGGAAAACATCGAAACCGAGCGCATCACCGTTTTTGATAACAATGTGATGGACGGAATCAATTTTTACCTTGACAAGAATGACGACACGGGCTTGGTTGCGATGATCGCCCGAGATTCTGGAGGGTTATTCCAACGCCACTTCACCCACGAGATGGCTTCTGTTACCCATTATCCCCTCTTGGTCATGCATGCGTGACAAGAGCTGGTGCTAGTCTGGATTGCAATTATCAGGTGCGGTCAGGTGAGCTAAACCTGACCGCGCTTTCTGTTGTCAAAAACTGCTACTTCGCTAGTCCTTGTTTTCACGGCTACGTCGGATGACGGCATCTACTTTTTCCTTCGATGCGCCATAGACTTTTCCTTTCTCAGCATCGTCGATCAGTCGGTCGATGTAGCTCTGACTGATCTCCGAGCTGTCCTTGTATTTTTTACGCATCTTGTCCAGTTGGGCGTGCAGGTCTTTTCGGATCTGGGCATGGGCCGGATCATCATAGTAATTGTGCAGCTCGAGCGGGTCTTTCTTGCGGTCTATAAGTTCCCATCTGTCCTCGGGAAAATAAAAATGGACGAGCTTATACTCTTGGGTAATGATGGCATAATGGCGCTGTACCATGTGTTCGGCGGGATATTCGTAGTAGTGGTAATACACTTCGTCACGAGTCCATTTCTTTTCATTTCCGGTTAGCAAGGGCACCATGCTTTCTCCCTGCATGTCTTTTGGTGCTTTTACTCCTGCAGCGTCCAAGAAGGTCTGAGCAAAATCCAGGTTTTGTACCAGCGCATCCGAGGTGCTTCCAGCTTTGGTCCGTCCAGGCCAAGCCACTAGCAGGGGAGTTTTGAAAGATTCGTCGTAAACGAAACGCTTGTCATACCATCCGTGCTCGCCTAGATAGAAGCCCTGATCTGAGGTGTATACAATGATGGTATTCTCCATCAGCTCATTGGCCTCTAGATAGTCCAGCAATCGGCCCACATTTTCATCGACCGCCTTGATGGTGCCGAGGTAGTCCTGCATGTAGCGTTGGTATTTCCACTTCATGATGTCCTCTTGGGACATGGTAGGGTATTTTTTCTTGAAATCCTCGTTGACCTTGCTATAGTACTTCAGGAAAGTCTCCCGCTGCGAGGGGGTGAAGCGTGCCAGTTCGCCCTTGAATCTTCCTTTGTCCGGGCCGATCTCGCTAAGACCCAGCTCATCCATGGTTTCGGGGAAAAGCTTGTTGTCCCCGGCCCAGCTCATGTGCTCCAGTATATTCATCTCTGCTTCCGCAGCGGCGGGACGTTCGGCATAGTCGTCGAAAAGCGTTTTGGGCTCGGGAAAGCTTTTGTTGGTATATTCTTCCATGTGGCGCTCGGCCATCAGCCAGGGACGATGCGGAGACTTGTGCAGGTACATGAGCATAAAGGGCTTTTCCTCTTCCCGGTCTTTCTCCAGCCAGTCTAGGGTCATATCTGTCACGATGTCCGTGACATAGCCCTCGACTTTGATATTGCCTTCCTTTTTGGTAATAAATTCCGGGTTGTAGTAGGAGCCCTGTCCTGGCAAGATCTTGAATTCGTCAAACCCTTTGGGATTGTTGCCAAAGTGCAGCTTGCCAAACATCGCCGTCTGGTAGCCCGCATCCTGCAGGAGTTGCGGGAAGGTCACATTGGTCGTGTCAAAGGCAAAATGGTTGTCCACCTTGCCATTAAGATGGGAGTGCTTTCCCGTCAAGATGGTCGCCCGGGAAGGGGCGCAGATGGAGTTGGTTACGCTGGCTTGGGTAAAAAGAATCCCCATATCGGCGATACGATCGATGTTGGGCGTCGCGATGAGGCGGTCGTCATAGGCAGATATGGCCTGGTAGGCATGGTCATCGGACATGATGAAGATGATGTTTGGCCTCCCGGAGGTCTGTTTGCCCGCCTGCGAGAATCCCGATTGGGCAGAGCAGAGACAGATCAAAATAAAGACAAGAGTCTTGCGCATGGTTTATTGGTTAGGGTATTCGTGGTTGAAATTAGCCTTTTGCCGCTTTTCAAGCCAAGGTTTTCCGTCAAACGGCCAGAGATCTTGCCGATTGAAGGAACAAATGAAAATAATTTGCTACTAATTTAGTGCCTTTGCCCTAATAATTTTAATTTGGCTCCTGCAAAGTCATTTTTGGCTAGTTTTAAAGACCCTATGAAGCTCCATTTGCTCGACGCAGTCGCCATTTTTGCTTATCTCATCGGCATAGTCTGGATAGGGATTGCGTATGCGCAAAAGAAGCGAGTGACAAGTGAGGGTTACTTCCTAGCGGGGAAATCCTTGGACTGGAAGGTCATCGGTGCCTCGCTCTTTGCTTCCAACATCTCTACAGTTCACCTGGTGGGGCTGGCGGAGTCCGGATTCAAGGATGGAATCCTATGGGGGAATTTCGAGTGGTTTTCCACGGTTGAGCTGCTGATCCTGGCTTTTGTCTTTGTGCCCTTTTTCCTTAAGAGCAAGGTGGTCACCCTTCCGGAATTTTTGGAAAAAAGATATGACTCCCGGTCTCGGATGATCCTGGCGTTGTTTAGCATACTGGCGGCCTTGTTTATGCACATCGGCATTAGCTTCTATGCCGGTGCAGTGGTCTTTGAGGCCATCTTTGGCTGGAATATTTGGTTTTCTGTATGCTTGATCGCGGTAGCTACCGGCCTATATACCATCATCGGAGGGCTTTCTTCCGTGGTGCTGACCGAGTCCATACAGACCGTCATCTTGATCCTCGGCTCACTGCTGATCACCCTGCTGGCACTCTTCGCCCTGCCGGAAGTTGGGATTCATTCTTTTGCGGAGTTGAAGACTGCCGTGACTCCTGACCGGCTGAGCGCGGTGAACTTTGATTCGGCGGCCAAGGGATTTTCTTTTCGGGATATGTTGTTTAGCCATCTGATTTTGGGTATTTGGTATTGGTGTACCGACCAGACGATCGTGCAGCGTATCCTCGGGGCCAAAGATGAAAACCAAGCCCGCCTGGGAGCGGTTTTCGCTGGATTTCTAAAGATTTTGCCGCCGTTTATCATGATTCTGCCGGGGATCTTGGCTTTTGCCTTGTTTCGCAGTGAGATCGGTGAGGATACCAAGAGTGTCCTGCCAGTGCTGATCATGGAGCTATTGCCCATTGGCTTGAAAGGGCTGATGGTAGCCGCACTGCTGGCAGCGGTGATGAGCAGTGTCGCGGCAGCTCTGACCAGCTGCTCGACATTGGTAGTCTATGATGTGTTTGACAGGCTGAAGCCAGGTCTGACTGACGGGAAAAAGATCCGGATCGGACGCATCACTGCGGGACTTGTGCTAGTTCTAGCAGTGATTTGGTCTCCATTTTTGGGCAATCTCGGCGCCATCTTCGAGCTGATCAACCAGATGTTTTCCATCTTCGCCCCTTCCATTGTAGTGGTTTTTCTTTTTGGAATTGTCTCTTCGAGAGGCACATCCCAAGCCTCTTTCCTCACCTTGCTTTTAGGGAGTGGGATCGCTGCTGGAGTCTTTTTGACTGAAAAGTACTTGACTGTCAATGGTGTCCGAAACTTTGTCTCGTCGGCCGAGGGACTTGGCATCAACTGGATGAGCCAGACGGTCTATTTCTTTCTGCTATCCACGGCGATCTACTGGGCAACCAGTACCATGGGTGCTAAGCCCGCTCTCAATGTCCAAGTGTCCAGCTTGAGCTTTTCGGGGAGTTCCCGAATAGTGATAGGCCTAAGCGTTTTGCTCATGGCTTGTATGAGTGTAGTTTATTTCATTTTCTTTTGATCGCAAAAACAATAAATCCCATGCAACTCCGGCAATCCATCCCTCTTCTCAACAATCCATCGCCGATAGTCATCATCGGAGCGGGAGGAATTGTGACTGATGCGCACTTACCGGCATACAGCAAGGCTGGTTGGAAAGTACTGGGGATATACGACCGGGATTTGGAAAAGGCGAAGGCCGCCAAAGTGCGATTTCCATTTGTAAGCCAGACATTCTCTATCCTGGATGACTTGGTACAGGTGGGGTTTAAAGAAAATGCAGTCTTTGACCTAGCCGTCCCGGCGGATCAGATTCTTTCAGTTTTGGAGAAAATCCCAGATCACTCGGCGGTTTTGATCCAAAAGCCAATGGGTGAAACGCTGGAGGAAGCCCAAAAGATCCTTGCCGTTTGCCAAGAGAAAAACCTGGTTGCCGCGGTCAACTTCCAGCTAAAGTTTGCTCCCTATATGCTGGCTCTTCAGGATTTGATGGAGCGGGGCATACTTGGCGAAGTCTACGATATCGAGCTGAAGGTCTGCGTACATACACCCTGGGAGCTCTGGGATTTTCTCAAAACCAAGCCCCGCATGGAAGTCCTTTACCACAGCGTTCATTACCTGGATCTCATCCGGGCTTTGGCGGGAAACCCAAGCAGAGTCAGCGCGTCGCTTGCCCGACATCCCAAGTCACCGGACTTGGCCGATGCCCGCAGCAGTATCCTGCTGGACTATCCCGAATCAAAGCAGGCCCGCATCCTCACCAACCATGGCCATTCCTTTGGAGGCAAGCATCAGCAATCCTACCTGAAAGTTGAAGGTACCCAAGGGGCGGCATTTATTCAATTGGGACTATCCTTGGACTATCCCAAAGGTCGGCCTTCCTACATGGAATATTTTGAAAATGATTCCGAGCTCGGCTGGCAGGAGATTCCGCTGCAAGGGGACTGGTTTCCGGAGGCCTTCGTGGGCAGCATGGCCGTACTCCAAAATCACCTCCAAGATCCCAGTTTACCCCTAATTCATTCCGTAGGGGACGCCCTCCAGACCATGGAGCTGGTCGAGCTCGTCTACCAAAACTCAAGAATTTAGTACATGAAAAGCACCCGACTTCTTCTATTTTTCCTGCTGGCAATTAGCCCGCTTTTTTCTTTTTCCCAGGAGAAAAAATCAAAACCCAACGTCCTGCTGATCATCTCGGATGACCTGACTACCACTGCCTTGGGTACCTACGGCAATCGGATCACACAGACTCCCCATATTGACCAGTTGGCCAGGGAGGGAGTTCAATTTGACAGGGCCTATAGCCAGTTTCCGGTCTGTGGGCCGTCCCGGGCTTCTTTTATGTTTGGGTACTATCCCAGCGCGACGGAGACCTATGGCTACGTGAGCGGCCGGGAGCAGGTGGGGACGGATCGTCTTTCGCTGGCGCAATGGTTCAAAAACCAAGGCTACTATACCGCCCGCGTGAGTAAGATCTACCACATGGGAATACCTGGAGATATTGAAAAAGGCGCTGACGGTACGGACGATGCCGCCTCCTGGACAGAAAAATTCAACGTGAAAGCGCCTGAATGGCAGGCGCCTGGCAAAGCGGAACTCGTGCAAAACAATCCCGATGGCAGCATTGTCCGCAAGGGAGGCAACGTAATGACCATCGTGCAGGCTTCCGACTCAGAGCTGGATCATGCGGATGGGATGGCGGCAGAAAAGGCCGCTGAGTTGATCCGGGCTCACAAGAAAGATCCTTTCTTTTTGGCAGTGGGTTTGGTTCGTCCTCACGTGCCATTTGTCGCGCCGGAGAAGTATTTTATCCCCTACCCTTGGCAGCAAATGGTGCCTCCTCCGGTGGTGCAGGATGATTGGGCTGACATTCCCGCCCGCGGCATCAACTACGTGACTACCAAAAATGGACAGATGTCCTATGCCCAAAAGCAAAAAGCAATTGCGGCTTACTATGCCTCGGTTTCTTTTATGGATGCGCAGGTAGGCAAGCTCCTCCAAACACTCAAGGAGGAAGGCCTGGAAGAAAATACGATCGTCGTGTTTGTGTCCGACCACGGTTTTCACTTGGGAGAGCATGACTTCTGGATGAAAGTAAGTCTTCATGAGGAGTCCGTTCAGGTGCCTTTCCTGATCAAAGCCCCGGGAGTCAAATCTGGGAGTTCAAGTTCTTTTGCAGAGCTCCTGGACCTCTATCCTACACTGGTGGATCTGGTAGGGGGAAAAATCCCGCGCAATCTCCAAGGCAAGAGTCTGGTACCTGTCCTGAAAGACAAACAGGCCCAGGTGCGGGATATGGCATTCTCTGTAAGTCAAAATGGAAATACCTATCTCGTACGGACGGATCGCTGGGCTTACATCCAATACGACGAAGACGCCAAATCGGGCATGGAGCTCTATGACATGTATCAGGACCCCAAGCAGTACAGCAATCTGGCCCAACTGCCGGAGTATGCGAATGTTGTGGCAGAAATGCAAAAACGTCTTCGTGAAAAGCTGACCGAGGTGAGAAAAAATGACTTGAACAAAACTTATCTAACTGAAAAATGAACTTCCGCCCTACCAAAATATCGCTTCAACTCGTTTTGACAGCACTTGTGCTGGCCTGCATGGGCGCGAGTGTTCCCAACAATGTCCTTCGTGTGGTGCCTAAGCCAGTGGATGCAAAGCTTGTCACGGAAGAAAGCAATTACCTCCAAGGCCCCTCGGTGCTTAAGCTGGATGGCTACTTCGTCTGGGGTGCAACGGTAGTGCAAGGCGACGACGATAAGTATCACATGGTTTTTTCCCTTTGGGAAAGCGGTCCTGATAGGGATGTTTTCAACAACGGATGGGTGCTGGAGAGCAAGCTGGGGTATGCGGTATCCGATTACCCCGATCGGGATTTTAAATTCCAAAAAATCTTTCTCAAAGGAGCCCGCTACGACGGAAATCCGGAGGCATGGGATGCTCAAGGCGTACACAATCCGCACCTGAAAAAGTTTGGTGACAAGTACTACCTCTACTATATCGGTGGTAGGGATCTCGGTGAAAAAATGGCTCCTGACCTTGACAAACGGACAAGGGTCCAGCAGAATCAGCAGATTGGGGTATTGGAGTTTTCTTCGTTTCAGGATTTGTTGGACGGAAAATTTGACAGACCCTCCAAGCCTTTGCTGAGTCCCCGCACACGGGTCAAGGCCAATCAGGTGTTGCTTCCTTCCCCTCCGGGTACCGAGGTGAAGCCTGACAATCTCATCGTGGTCAACCCATCGGTGGACTACAATCCGAATACGGGGGAATACATGCTTTTTTTCAAGGGCAATATCTATGAACCCAATTGGAAAGGCGTGCATGGAGTCGCCACTGGGCCTACACCTACCGGGCCTTTTGTCGCCAAAGACCAATTTATCTTCGACGTCAGGATGCCCGATGGCTCAATTGCCAGCGCTGAGGATCCCTATGTCTGGTATTCCAAAGCCTACGGACGCTTTTTTGCCGTGGTTAAGGACTTCACCGGAAGGATCTCCGGAGGAAATCCCAAGGATTTGGCAATCCTGGAGTCCGAAGACGGGATCGACTGGAAGCTGGGCGAAAATCCGCAGTTTCTCAAGCCGGAAGTCATCCTGGCCGATGGATCGCAACAGAAGTTAAATCGATTCGAGCGTCCTCAGCTCCTGCTGGACAAAAAGGGCCTTCCACGCTACCTCTACGCCGCGGCTTCGGTGGACAATGTCAATGGCAAAAAGGACGGAAGTTCTTTCAATGTCCATATCCCCTTGAAAATAGACTGATCAATCAAATCCTACCAAGCGCTGACGCTTGCTACAAAACCTATTAACCAAGAATGAGAAAAATACTGGTAATCAAAAGAGGGCTGTCTAGTGACATGCGTTTTGACCTGAAAAACGGTGCCGGCTCTGACGCTGTCCATGTCAATCCAGTCTATGCCTACGCCGTCTGCAAACTCCAAACGAACTCTACTTTGGAAGGCATCGGCCTGGCTTTTACACTTGGAGCGGGAAACCGGATAGTTTGTGATGCCATCGACTACCTCGTCAAGCATATAGAAGGGCGGGAAATCCATGAACTCATGGCGGACTTCGGCTCGGTCTATAAGAAGATGGCCGATGATCCAAACTTCCGCTGGCTGGGCCCCCACAAGGGTGTAGTGCAGCTTGCTCTTGCTGCCGTGGTCAACGCTTGCTACGACCTCTGGGCAAAAGTCGAGGAAATGCCATTGTGGAAACTCTTAACGGACCTGAGTCCAGAGGCTCTCGTTAATACCTTGGATTTTTCCTATTACGAAGATATCCTGACCCGATCCGAGGCGATGCAACTCCTACAGAGCCAAAAAGAAACCCGTCTGGAGCGGGAGCTTATCGTGCAGACAGGCTATCCGGGTTATGACACCTCGGTAGGTTGGTTTAACTACTCCGATGCGCAGGTACTGCGCAATGTGCAGGAAGCCATGGAGCAAGGATTCACGGCGATGAAGCTCAAAGTCGGTTCCAAAAACGCGGAAAGGGATATTCGCCGGGCCCGCATCGTTCGGGAGGCAGCCGGCGATGACGCCACGCTCATGTTTGACGCCAATCAGCAATGGACGCTGCCGCAGGCGATTGAGATTTGTAAACAACTAAAAGACCTCAACCCCTTTTGGATCGAAGAGCCTACCCATCCGGATGATGTCTTGGCTCACGTCAGATTGGCTGAGGCGGTCGATGTGCCACTTGCCCTTGGCGAACATGTACCCAACAAAATTATTTTCAAAAACTTCCTCCAGTCCGGCTGCATGTCCTTCAATCAGGTGGACGCAGTGCGTGTCGGCGGAGTGTCTGAGTTTATCCTCATCAGCCTTTTGTCCAAGAAAATGAATGTACCGGTCGTACCACACGTGGGAGACATGGGGCAGATCCACCAGCACTTGGTGTTGTTCAACCATATCTCCGTTGGGCATCCGGCTTTACTTCTGGAGCATATTCCGCATTTGCGGGATTATTTCAAGTTTCCGGTGACGATAGTGGACGGGAAATACCTGACACCCCAGGAGCCTGGAATGAGTGCGGATCTTTTGCAACACGACTAGTCTTATTAGCCGATCCTTTGGCCGAAAGCTTCCAATTGGTATTTAATTATAACTGTAGTCAAATTAAAGGACTTATCCCTGCTCTTAATTTTACCTAACATGAATGCCTCATGAAAGAAATCCGAATTGCCCAACTGAGAGGAAGACTACTTTTTCTACTGCTTTCCAGCTTCTGGGAGATTGCTTTCCAAGCGACAGTTCATGGCAAAATCGGAATTTTCTCCGATCGATGCCGGAGCTTCGCTGACGAAGTGTTTTGGTAAGATTTTTCCCCCCGGAGAAGGGATTCACCTATGACTATTTTATCCGAACTGATCCGGGACAAGGCATATACTTCAGAGGTACCTGTTTGAAAAGACAGATTTCAGCAACCTTGCATTCCGGTCGCCTGATCTAGGAGGCCTGCATTTGTTTGGAAAAGATCTCGGCCGGAACTAGGGAAAGTGAGTGCTTCCTGTTATTCAATCTGACTATCCGCAGTTGGGTCACAATCCAAATTCCCTTTGGTCGAGGCTCAGGAAGACCTAAGATCGCTTCCACCCTTACCTTTTCACTGGCAAAGCTCCCAGTGAGCCGGGAGTATTGAACTAGCCGATACCCTGCTGTAGGAAGAAAGGCTAAGTGGCTTGCATTCAGGTAGAAAAAGAACAGTGGAAACAAGGAGGACGATGTCGTTTAGTGATTTGCAATAAAGATTTTTGATATTTTATACATCACATAATCAAGTAATTATACACAGAAATAGGCCAAATGGTCAAATTTTTTGACTAGTTTTTAGAGCAATTGCACTATTTTATATATCTTCCTGCCATTATTCTAAAAATTCCTTTATGTGGGAAAGGTTTTAGAAAAGAATTAAGTTAATAAAACGCCATTGCATGAAAAACTTTACTAGCAAGCTACCGAGGAAAGCAAGTTTCCTCAACGGAAAACCATCCCCCTATTTGGGAATGAGGGCGTGCTTTTTTCTTCTGGTCTTCTTGTGCTCCTTTTTGGGGGTTGAGGCCCAGCAAGCCGCAACCATCACCGTTTCAGGGGTAGTGACTGATCAGGAAGAAGGACTGCCGCTGCCGGGACTTACCGTCATATTGAAAGGTGGAACGAGTGGAACTGTCACGGACGCTGACGGAAGATACACGATCACGGTGCCCAGTACTGATGCCATTTTGGTGTTCAGCTATGTTGGATATGCCAGTCAGGAGATCCTTGTCGGCAATCAGACAACTATCAACGTGGCCATGGGTCCCGACATCTCGTCTTTGCAAGAAGTAGTGGTGGTAGGCTACGGCACCCAAAAAGTGACTAATCTTACCGGTGCCGTCGACGTGGTGGATGGGAAAACGATTGCTGATCGCCCTTCTCCCTCCGTCTCACAACTTCTCCAAGGAACCTCCCCAGGCTTGACCTTCAGTGTGGGAAACAATGGTTTCGAGCCGGGTGCCAATATGAACATTCAGATCCGGGGCATGGGCTCGCTTAATGGAGGAGAGCCCTATGTGGTCATTGACGGAATACCGGGAGACATGAACCGGCTGAATCCCAACGATATTGAGTCGATCTCGGTATTGAAGGATGCGGCTGCTTCCGCTATTTTCGGAGCTAGAGCGCCCTACGGCGTGATCGTAATCACGACCAAAAAAGGAAAAGGTAAGCTTACCGCCAGCTATTCAGGCAGCGTGGGCTCGTCAAGCCCAACCAATCTTCCCCAAATGCTCAATTCCTACGACCATGCCAAAGCGGTGAATGAAGCCGGGGTCTTTGGTGCCGGGGGACGATTTTTCGCAAATAGGACGATAGACAATATCTTGGCCTATCAGCGGGGCGACTACGACTTTATCCGCGGCAATGCAAATTTTCCTGCGGATGCGACGCACTTTGAGACTACTCCTAATCCAAACAACCTTAACCAATGGGGATTTGACCAGAATGGGAATGGCAACAGAGATTGGTTTGACGAATATTTTGGAACAGGCTTCATCCAGAAGCATGACCTGAGTATCTCAGGAGGTTCGGATCGAACATCTTACTACTTCTCTGCTGGGCTGTATGGCCAGTCGGGCGTGTTGAACTATGGCACGGATACCTTTGACCGATACAACATCATGGGTAAAATCACGACCATGATCACCGACAAGTGGGATTTCACTTATCAGCCACGCTTTTCAAAGCAGGCGAGAGAGATTCCCAACATGGACAGACAGGGAAGTTATGATTTGATCTTTCACCAAATCGCCCGGACCATGCCTACCAATGCCTTGTACGACGGATTTGGTAACATCATGATCCAGTCGAAGATTCCTTGGGTAAACGACGCAGGTACGGACGTGACAGAGACGGTGGAAAACTGGCACAACTTTGCCACCGATATCCGTCCTATCGAAGGCTGGAGCATCCATGCCGACTTCGCGATGAGAAACGTGGATCAATTCTACCAAAGCAATGAATTGACTGTCTATGATCACTTGGTCAACGGTAGTCTCTTGGCAAATGGAAACACCGTCCCGAGCAACACCAGAAGGACACATTACAGCAATCCATACTGGACTTCCAACATTTATAGCTCGTATGAATTCAAAGCTGGTGAGAAAAACAACTTCCGAGTGATGGGGGGTACCCAATTTGAGAAATTCCAAACCCGTAGCTTGAGCGGATTCAGAACGAACCTACTTGTGCCTGACGTGCCTTCATTGAACACCGCCGATGGAGAAATCCAGATGACAGAGCAGCTGCTCACGATCAGCACACAGGGCTATTTTGGCCGATTCAACTACGACTACAACGACAAGTACCTGATCGAGCTAAACGGTAGATACGATGGGACTTCCCGATTCCGAGATGGTAAGAGATGGGGTTTTTTCCCGTCTTTCTCTGCGGGTTGGAATCTGGACAAAGAGGGCTTTTGGCAGCCTATCAGCAAAGCGGTCAACACTTTGAAGATTAGAGGATCTTGGGGTGAGCTGGGCAACCAAAACGTAGATCCCTATCAGGATTTGTCCCTTATCCCCTTGTCCGGTAACGCCGTGAACTGGATTTTCACTCCAAATGGTACGAGACCTATCGGCTTTGCGGGTACTCCGGCACTGATCAGTCCGGATCTGACCTGGGAGACGGCACGTTCTACGGATATTGGCTTGGATGCGAGTTTCTTGGATAGAAGACTTAAGCTGGTTTTCGACTGGTTTGAGCGTACCACGCTGGATATGATCGGTCCAGTGGATCCTGCTCCGGGCGTTTTGGGCTCTACTGTCCCCCAGTCAAATAATGCATCACTTAGAACAAGGGGTTGGGAAGGTACTATTACTTGGAATCAAACCTTTGATAATGGACTCTTTTTCACACTCGGAGTCAATATGTACGATAGCAGGTCCCACATCACCAAATACCTCAACCCGACCGGAGTGCTTTCTACTTGGTACGAGGGAAGAGAACAGGGCGAAATCTGGGGCTATACCGCGCATGATCTCTACAGAACCCAAGAAGAAGTGGATACCTATACTTCCGAAGTGGATCTGAGAGACATCACTGGCTTGGCTTGGAGACCTGGTGACGTGAAATACATCGACGTCAATGGAGACGGCAAAGTAGACAACGGCACCAATACGCTGGAAGACCATGGAGATTTGCGAATCATCGGTAACAGCACTCCCCGCTATCAATATGGTCTAAACCTAAATGCAGGCTATAAGGGTTTTGACCTTTCAATGATCATTAGGGGTGTAGGCAAGCGCGATCTGTGGTTTGACGAAAACCAAAACATCTTCTGGGGCTTTAGAACAGGCAATCAAACTTCACTCTTCCCAGAGCATTTGGATTACTTCCGGGATACGCCGGGTGACACCTATACTGGCTTGTATGAGGGAGATGCCAATATTAATTTGGATGCTTATTTCCCAAGACCGTATCTCAACAATAATGAGAACGCAAAAAACAGATTGACCAGTACCCGCTATCTTCAAAGTGGTGCCTATATGAGGATCCAAAACCTGCAGGTCGGGTATACGCTTCCTGATCCCCTCCTCACCAAAATGCACTTGAGCAATCTCCGCATGTATTTTTCAGGAGAAAATCTCCTGACTTTCAGTAGTCTATCCCCTGGTATCGACCCGGTTGCGGTCTCTAGCTCTTGGGGTATCGGAAAAACCTATGGTGCTGACCGAATGTTGACCTTTGGACTTCAGGTATCCTATTAACCCATCAATTTTAGACGACTATGAAAAAATCCATATTTAAGCTCGGGTTGTTAGCGGTTCTTTTTGGAGCTGTATCCTGCGAAGGCTTTATAGACAACTCCCCTGAAGACCAGATTTCCGTCAACGACTACTTCAAGACTTCTAACGACATCGAGAACTACGTCAAGAAGTACTATGCTAGCCTCCCAGTTCACGGTTCGGCCAATCTTCCCCTACAGGACGACAACTCTGACAATCTAATCGTGGCGATCCCCAATTCGGTCATGCACGGTACCCGTGCTCCGCGAAATGGACAGTGGACCACGGAATGGGCAAACATCCGAAGCATCAACATCCTTTTTGACAACTTGGACAATGTGCAGGCAGATGTGAGTCAGTATGCCCAGTTTTTGGGAGAAGCTCATTTCTTCAGAGCCTGGTTTTACTACGAGATGCTTCAGACCTATGGGGATGCTCCGATCTACGAGCATGAGCTTTTCCCAGGAGACGAGGACCTATACAAAGGCCGAGATTCCAGGACGGCCGTTGCAGATTTTATCATCGCGGAGCTGGACAAGGCATTTCAATATGTGGGTGCGAGAGCGCAGACTGGGAATGCGAAAATTAACAAAGAAGCCGTATTGGCTTTTAAATCTCAAGTAGCGCTCTATGAAGGATCTTGGCAGAAATACCACGCAGGTACTGCCTTTGGTACTTCCGGTGCTGACCCCAAGAAGTATTTTCAACTCGCAGTGGATGCCTCTCAGCAGCTGATCACCGGCAGCTATACCAAGGGACTCTATTCCACAGGCAAGCCTGCTTCTGACTATTATACCCTGTTTGGCTTGGACAATATGTCTTCGGTCAATGAAGTACTCTTCTACAAGATTGCAAGCACATCTGAGCAAATGGGGCACGAATTGCAGTTCTACACCACACGACGGACCCGAGATATGTCTTTGACCTGGTCATTGGTTTCCTCTTATCTGGGAAAAGATGGGATGCCATACAACTTCACCGAGTTGGCCAAATCAGCCAAGGGAAATGCGTTTTTGGCCAAGATCGCAGCCGATTGCGATCCGCGACTCTCTGCTACCGTGTGGATACCCGGCGATCTCCGTGTAGCAAGCTCAGGCACTACTTTCAGTAAGCCTTTTCTCAACGGTGGCTCCGAGGAGCTTGCCGCGACTGGATTTCAAGTGAAAAAATTTTCAAACCCTTACTCTACTGCCGCTGGAGCTGACTTTGGTGGGCTAAGCCAGACAGGAAGAATCTACTTCCGGTACGCGGAAGTACTGCTCAACTACGCCGAAGCGAAATATGAACTGGACGGAACCATTGCTTTTGAGGCATTGAACCCCCTGAGAGCTCGGGTGGGTATGCCCAATTTTACGGTCATTCCACAAGCCGAGTATGGGGACAACCTTGTTGACTATGGCTATACCATAGACGATGCGCTCTATGCGATCAGAAACGAAAGAAGAGTGGAGCTTGCACTAGAAGGTCACCGGTCGGATGATTTCAAGCGATGGGCTGCACATAAACTTGTGACCGGCAAAAGACCGCTGGGCTATCCATTCGATCCTGCGGAGTTTCCTGGCTTCACGCCCAAGCTCTCCGAAGATGGCCGTATCGATTATTTTCAAACCCAGATGCCAGCGGGCTATGGATTTAGAAAAGATCAAGACTATCTGACCTCAATCCCATCGGATGAGCTGGTCTTGAATCCTGCTTTGACTCAGAACCCGAACTGGTAATTAACCGGATCGATTAATCGAGGATTAACTCTAGATCCATACCAATACCCAGGCTAGTCTTTCGAGACTAGCCTTTTTTTTTAACCTAAAAAAATGTGTACTTGGCTTCTACTTGATTTTAATCCCATTAATTTCAAAGGTGATTTCTCAATTATTGACAAATGACAAAGCCAAATAAACCAAAAACCAAAGACAAGATTCTTTCCGTCGCAATCCGGATGTTTAATGAGGCTGGAGTTCAAGGCATCACGAGTCGCCACATCGCTGCTGAAATGGGGATCAGTCACGGGAATTTGGACTACCACTACCATACCAAAGAAGACCTGATTTTGGCCATCTATGAGAAGATGAGGCTGGAAGCGTCCGAATCCTATGGCACCAGAAAGCCGCACACTTCTTCTTTTGAACATTTCCACCGGATGATATCTGAGCTGGAGGAATTCCAGTACCGCTACCGTTTTTTCAATCTGGATGTACTGGAGATCAGCCGGTCTTTTCCTCTGGTGAACAAAAAGATCCAGGAAACCCTGATCCTGAGAAAACAGCAGTCCCAGCAGTTGTTTGAAGAGTTTTTGAGGGATGGCTTTGTCAGTTTCCCCGAGGAGGACGTGATGGAGCGTATCCTCCATACCATCCGCATGGTCATCACATTCTGGCTCTCCCAGTTGGAGGTCATTTCTCCCTACAAGTTCCAGCAAAAAGGCGAGATGGTGCGCCTGGTCTGGAATACCATCCTGCCTTACCTTACCCCTGCCGGCAAGGAAGAATACGAAAGGGTCCTGGATTTGGCGGCATCGCAGGTCGCAAGCAATTCTTAGCAGATGGTTTCGGCAATACAAATGGCCCAGGGTTAGGACTCTGGGCCATTTGTTTTCTGGCTACTTCTCTATACCCAACAGACCCTTTTCCAACAATGGAATGCGGAATTTTTCAAGTTCCGATGGCTGGTGCGCTTGATTGAATATGGATTCTGCCTGGGCTAAGATTTCAGGATGTGTCTTGGCAAGGTTAGTGGTTTCAAGAGGATCTTGGGCCAGGTTGTAGAGTTCCAAAGTAGGCGTTTGGTTATCGCTGAGATGCTGACGGATCAGCTTCCAATCCCCAAAGCGGACGGCGACCTGTCCCCCATACTCGGGAAACTCCCAATACAGGTATTCATGTTGTTTTTGTTCTCCTTTGCCAAGGAGGGTTGGGAGGATGCTGATCCCGTCATTTTGTGGGACCTCGTAGCCAGCGATTTCCCCAAAAGTCGCCATCATATCGATATGTGAGGAAAGCAGGTCCGATTTGGTGCCTGGCGCTATCTTTCCTGGCCAGCTGGCGATCATTGGCACGCGGATGCCTCCTTCGTGTACGTGGCCTTTGATCTTGGCGGGATCCTCGGTGAAAGGCCCGGCGGAGTTAAACCACTCAGAGTCGGTGCCACCATTGAAGGTCGGACCATTGTCTGAGGTAAAGATGATCAGCGTGTTTTCGTACAAGCCTTCCTTTTTCAGATGCTCGATCAGCTTGCCCACGTTTTCGTCCAAATAGGAGACCATAGCAGCATAGGCAGCTCGTGGATTTTTGTGGGGGAAGTAGCCCTTGTTTCCCAAATATGGGGTCTCCTCGCCAAATTTTTTCTCATAGTAGTCCACCCATCGCTGAGGAGCCTGTAGCGCCACGTGTGGGATCGGCGTCGCCCAGTAGAAATAAAATGGCTTGTCTTTGTTCTCGGAAATGAAATTGATCATCTCTGCAAACATCAGGTCTGGGGCGTAGTCTTGCTGGGTAAAATCTGAATAGCTATCTGCCTTCTTGGGGTCGGCTCCATCCGGTAGCTTGGTGCTGGGCGCGACCAGCTTATTGCGGAGCGGTACCCGGTTTTCATTTTTATACAAATGAACCGGATAGTAGGTATGGGCTTGCCGTTGGCAATTGTAGCCATAGAAGAAATCAAATCCCATTTTAGTCGGGATTGAATTGGTCTGGGGAGCTCCGAGTCCCCATTTTCCTACGCTGCCGGTAGTATAGCCTACAGACTGGAGTCGTTTGGGGAAAAGAACGGTTCCTTCCGGTAGCGGGCGTTGTCCCTCCAAAGTAGAATCCTTTTCCATGTCGGCAAAATTCCAGACGTCACCACCCGATGGAGAATCCCGCTCCCGCCATTCATCGTTGCCACGGATATAGGCATGGCCCGAGTGCTGGCCGGTCATGAGCATATATCGAGCCGGGGCGCAAACCGGTGCTCCGGAGTAGTGCTGGGTAAACAACATGCCGCCCTTGGCCAAGGCATCGAGGTTTGGGGTTTCTATCTTGGTGCTGCCAAATGCCCCCAAGTCACCATAGCCCAGATCGTCCGCTAGGATGTAGATGATGTTGGGTTTGGTCGGATCTTGACCTATTTGCGTGTTGCTTCCTTGGGAAGGATTGCAGGCAAAAGCCAAGCAAATGCCCAACAGGGGAAATTTCGATGCGATTGATTTTATCATATTTTAGATTCTAATTTTTTTTTCCAGCAGGAATAAACAAAGTCTGCTTCGTCCTTGCCTCAGTCCCAATGACGCTTTAGTTCGGTTTTCTTTCCAACTCACTTCAACTCGATCTCTTGGGCTTCCGGGACTTTTTTGCCAACAATCCCCTCATAGAACTGAACCATTTCCTTCAGTTTTTCCGGCTCGGAATCAGCTAAATTATTGGATTGGGAAATGTCAGCAGTCACTTGGTAAAGCTGATACTCGTCCAGATTTCCAGTTTCGATATTGACAGGCTGAAGAACAGCGTTGCCTTTGTGTGGAGGAATCATCACCCAATCGCCTTTTCTCAGGGCAGTCCGTCCGGTCGCCTCCAAAATCAGGCTTTCGCGGCCTTGGTGGCTTTTTCCAAGGAAGGCATCCAACATGTTTTCGCTGTCTTGGCCTTTTATGCTACTGCCGGTCAGAGCCGCAAGAGAACTCAAAAAGTCCACCTGGCAAACCAGTGCATCAGAGACCTGCGGCTGTACGGTTCCTTTCCAATAAACCATAAAGGGTACCCGGGTTCCAGCTTCGAGTAGGCTGTATTTTCCGCCTCGCAGCGGTCCTGCGGGAGTATGAGTTCCGTTTTTCTCCACCGCATCGTCGTAATAGCCATCATTCAGCACCGGGCCATTGTCACTGCTGAAGATGACCAAGGTATTTTTCAGGATGCCTTCCTCTTCCAGCGTTTTTATGAATTCTCCGATTGCCCAGTCGGCTTCCAAGATCACGTCTCCTCTTGGACCGAGTCCGGATTTACCGACAAATCTAGGGTTGGGCGTACGCGGTACGTGTGGCTCCTGCAGGGCATAGTACAGGAAAAAGGGTTTTTCCTTATTGGACTTGACAAAGGCCTGGGCTTTTGTGAGAAAATGATCAACCATGGTGGTATCATTCCATAAGGCAGCCTTTCCTCCCTTCATAAAACCGATTCTCGGGATCCCATTCACGATGCTGTTGTTGTGCCCGTGATGCCATTTCATCGTAGTCAGCTCGGGATTGTCTTTGCCGGTGGGTTCTCCTTCGAAGTTTTTCTGGTAATCTACCTCGATTGGATCAGTTGGGTCCAGCTTGTCCACCCGGTCATTGTGGATATACACGGTCGGTACCCGATCCTGGGTCGCCGCCAGAATGTAGCTGTAGTCAAAGCCCACTTGGTTAGGACCGGGGCTGATGCTGCCATTCCAGTCTGTCTGCCCAGAGCCAAGACCCAAATGCCATTTTCCCACCACCCCGGTGCTGTAGCCTTGAGCTTTGAGCATCTTTGGGACGGTCATTTGCGCTGTGTCAATCAAGAGGGGTGCCGTGCCGGGAAGGATTTTTGCATCCTTGTTTCTCCAGGGGTAGATTCCGGTAAGCAGGGCGTACCGGCTTGGCGTGCAGGTGGCTGAGGTTGCATAGCCACTGGTAAAGCGAATGCCTTCATTGGCAAGCCGATCCATATTTGGAGTGAAAAGCTGGGTGGCGCCGTAGGCACTCATGTCCCCGTAGCCCAAGTCGTCGAGGTAAATGATGACGATATTGGGTTTGCCGGCAGTCTCGATATTTCCTTGGTCGGATTCTGGAGCGCTGCAAGCCAAAGTGAGGAAAACCGCTAGTGAAAGGCCGAAAATTCTAAAATGCATATGTATCAATTGATTCTTTTTTTGTTACGATTTAGCCGAAGTTCACGATTATTTCCCGGCTCTTTTCTTCACCTGGCTTTAGTCCTGGAAAAGATTTGACCTCTCCTGTTTTGAGATTTTTGACTTCTAGGCGATGCGGAGCAGTGGAGAAGACTTTGGGTTGAAAAGAGCTTCCACTCGCCCTCAGGTTGTATTCCAATTCGCCGGTAGCTTCGTTAAAAACAGAGACTAATGGCGCATCAACTCCCTCGAACTTGAATGTATCCAAATATGCGGTAGCTTTTCTTCCATAGTTGTCAGCTTCGGTGATCTGGATTGGCCAGTCCGCAAATTGACCTTCAGGATTTTTGACAGGATTGACATACCTCGGCCAGCATTCAATCTTGATGGCCTTTTTGGTTTTGTCAAAAGTAATGATGCCATAGCCTGTGCTGCGATCATGGATAAGTGCTGGTAACACTCCGGTTTGGTAAGGGTTTCCGACTGCATGTATGGTCATTTTGTTGCCAAATCCATCATGATAGTTCCCGGTATTGGGAGTTTTCCCAGGGATGGGTTGATGTCCTTCCGGGACTTTGGGCCACCATCTTCTGGGGAAAAGATTGTTGAGCGCCGGACCGGCAAAAGCGAAGCCCGAGTCACCAAACTCATCCACACCATACTGCACTGTGCTCGGCAAATGCTGATCTCCTGCGATATGTAGCGCAAAGGACTTTCGTATCAGGCGAACCGCCTCATCTCGGCCTTTTTGCGGCCAGCCGTTGGAATCCATGTCTGTAGTAGGTGCGTCGCCTGTTACATATTCCCCAAACCTCGGGATGGGCAGTCTTGGAACTATACTGTCGATAATGCTACCTTCCGGCAGGGTGGCAATGGTGCAGAAGTTGGTCTGGGAAAGGACTGATTTCATCTGTATGTCCGCATCCCAATCTTGGACCCAGTTTTCAAGAAAGTCCATCTGGCGCTTGCCCAATAGATCAGCTTCTATATCATAGTATTTCTTGATGTCAAAGTCCTGGTTTTGGATAAAACCGTTGGTGACTTTTGCTTCCTCCGGGAGCACATTTTTGGGAGCGGTTTTGAACTTTCGGTCTTCCAAAATCGCAAAACTCACCCCTCCATAGACCCAATCGGTGTAGTAGACGCCGATTCCCTGCTTCACCGGAGTTGGGTCATAAGCGTCGGGAAGGTGGCAAGTCTGGGTTCGCTGGATCATATTGACCCACTGAGCCGGCATCTTATAACCGCCTTGATCTTGCGCCACGTAACCCCAGCCTTCGTCCGTTGGAGCATGCTCTCCTCCCTCTCCCCATACATTTCCGTGATAGACATCGTGGTCGTCGGGGATGATGGCTGCTGGGATATTTCGGAAGATCTCCCGATAAGACCAGCCGAACATGTACCATTTGTGTAGGTAGTCAAGGTAGGCTTTCTCCACAGGGCTGGTTTGGATCCCAAATCCCCCAGTACTTTCATAAAATTGGTCCCCAAGGAAAAGGGCTATGTCGGGTTTGTGAAGGTTGACATGATCACTTACTTCCTGATCTGGAAAGCCGTAGTCCGCATTACAGCTGAAAACCGCCACTTTAAGGTTTTCAGTGGAGTTTGGTTGCTTGGCGATTTCTCCGGCGAAGAAAAATTCCTGATTTCCGTTTTTGAGCGGGAAATCCAGTAAGACCCGATAGGGTACTTTTTCTTTTTTATCCCAGTTTTCCACGCGGAAGTGGGCGTATCTTCCTTCTGGATCGATGTCGGAAGTGGCGACGGTCGCCCATTTTCCATCCTCATGGAGCTGGAGTTGAACCATCAATCCTTGGACTTTCTCTACTGGGGCTAATTGGGCGGTGAGCTTGAGAACCTTGCGATGGACGGTGTATTGCGCAAAGACAATAGGACCAAAGATTTGCTTCGTATCGGCGGTGATTTTTTCTCCGGAAAACTTCCAGTCGGAAAAGGCCGCTAGCGGAAGTTCGTTTTGATCATCTTTTGGGGCATGGGCGACGATGGCGAGGTTGCCGCTTAAATCCTCTGCATTAATTCCATCTGACTGAAGCTGGACTGAAGATGCAAATCCGGAATCATTCGACCCCGAAAGGGTAAACGCGTAAGAACTGTCAGTCCACTTTGCCTGCAAACGAAGGTGGATAGGACGACTCAAATCGAGCTTCGTTTCGCTACTCATTTCACCGATTACAAGCTGCCCGGATCCTGAGATACCGAGATCTATTCCTTGTCCAAAAACTGCCGCAGAACGATAGTCCGCAAATTTTCCCTTGGCGCCGATTCGGAATCCCAAGTAGCTTTTGGGATTGCCTTTTAGGGCTTCATTTTTCCATTGCAGCGTAATGGACTGTTCAAATCCCTGCTTGCCGTCTTGTAGCTGGTGGGTCAGGATATGGAGTGCGCGATTGGGGCCGGAGACCACACAGACAGCTTTGCCGTCCTGGATTTCCCAGTCCTGCAGTCTGTTTCCCCAATACTCAGGGCCGATCCAGTGGAGGTCTGGCCAGTTTTCCCAGTTGCTTTGGTAGGCTGGGGAGGATTTCGAAAACAGCCGTCGAATGCCTGTAAATCCTTGGCTGAAAATGAAAGGCGTGGAAAAAGAGGTCAGAGCCATGGCCTTGACGGCCGATCGTCGCTTCATAGTGTATAAATGTATTTTCAAAACTCGTCCAGAAGGAATAGAACCTCTGGATAAAACATCCCAAATAAAACAGAATTAGGGCGAGTGCCTAAGAAAAATCAAGCGGATGTTTGGATTTTCATTTAGGTGGCCAAATTGTTTTCAATTGCCAAGCCCTTCTCGGCATACGAATCTCTTGATCAAACTTCTTCAGGTTGGTCTTGGACTCATCGAAATGCTTCAGATAGATGGTGGTCTTATCCATTTGATTTTAGTGATGGCTGAGTTTTAATTTTTCGTCTTCCAGAAGATAAGGTCAAGAAGCCTTGCTAGCAAAAACTTAAGTGATTGAAAGACTTTAAGATTGGAGTTTTTTGAAGCATTAAAAATGCAAAAAGAAAATAAAATAATGATTTTAATATTTTATGCAAAAATATATTTTGACAATCTGATTTAAATTGCATTTTATTTACGTCTGGATTTCACCCGATCTAGACAACAAGCTTCCATTATCCCCTATTTCAAGGCGCTTTTCACGCTTAGAAATAATGTACTGCTACCTGGAGAAAGTCTCCATGTAGGGTGATCTCTTGTTGGCAGGCAGGGACCAATTCCTAGAAACTCGCCAAGAAAATCTATTGCATCAGCCTAGAAAAAATCATCCGCCAAAAATAAATCCATGAAATTCGACAAAAAAGCAAAGCTACTCCAAGTAATCTTACTTGGAGCGATGGTATTCAGTTGCCAAGAGGTCTTAGAACCAGAAATGGTTTTAGAAGAAGCTGAATTGGTTAGCAGTTATTCTCAGGTTATTCCTGATCAGTACATCGTTACGCTGAAGCCCACTTCTCTGAACTTTCGAAAAACCCAAGATTACGAAAGCAACCAAGCCTCAATGAGGAAGTTTTCCGAAAATCTGCTGGCGTCTTACAGGGTTAAGCCTGAAGTTCTCAAATTTATCTTTAGTACGGTGATCGATGGTTTTTCCGTGAAGCTGGATAAAAGCCAATACGAGTCCCTGAAGAGTGATCCAAGGGTCTCCCATATCGAACGTGACCAAGTAATCGTTTTGGGAAAGCCGACGGGTTCCGGAAAAGGCGGAGGAAAGAAATCCTCTGAACCCACAGATCCAGAACCTACACCACTCGATCCAGACCCGACACCAACCGATCCGGAACCCACCCCCGTTGACCCTGAACCATCACCTACCTCGCCTGCTCCAGACGATTCCTTAGAAGGACCAAGTACACAAGAGATTCCTTGGGGGATTAAAAGAGTTGGAGGCCCTGTGAAGCACACCGGAAATAACATAGCTTTTGTCCTAGACACCGGCATTGATTTCGATCATCCAGACCTAAATGTGCTGGTTTCTTGGGGAAAGAAAATAGTCCCTGACGAGGTAAGCGCGACACTAAACGACCTTCATGGACATGGCACCCACGTTGCCGGGATAATTGGAGCAAAAAACAACACCTTCGGCGTCGTAGGCGTAGCTGCTGGGGCATGGGTTGTACCAGTAAAAGTAATGGGAGACGACGGTCGAGGTAGCGTGTCTTACGCAATAGCAGGCATAGACTATGTGCTTTCCGTTGGCCGACCAGGAGACGTGATCAACCTCAGCATTGGGTCTGGGGCAAGTACTTCTTTTGATAATGCGGTGATCAAAGCATCCAATATGGGGATCTGGGTAGTAACATCCGCTGGTAACAGTGCTGCAGATGCAAACAATTATTCTCCCGCAAGAGCAAATGGACCCTACATCCAGACGGTGTCCTCAATGAGCAGCAGCGGGACTATGGCCAGCTCATCCAACTATGGCAACCCTCCCATCGATTGGGCTGCACCGGGAGTATCTATCAGGTCAACGCTGCCCAATGGTGCATACGGCTCCAAAAGTGGCACTTCCATGGCTTCTCCCCATGTAGCTGGCTTAAGGCTGCTTGGTGGAATACGAGCGGATGGATACATTAGCGGAGACAAGGACGCCAGTCCTGATCCGATCGCTTTTAGAGCATTTTAATTCTAAATCACTATGAAAAAAAAGGAAAGCCCCGCCATTTGTTGGCGAGGCTTTATCAATTATTAGCGGTTGATTTGACTATTCAGGTTCAGGGCATTCGATTTCCAACATCACGTCCAAATGGATGGCGTAATATGTGAAGCCGCTCACCGGTATGACTAGATTTCTTCCTTTATAGGTGGTGAAGGGCCCTGCGGCTGGTCTACTGGTTGGAATAGAATTGTATCCTTGGATTTTTACTGCCTCAAGGTCATCCTGAAGTACCCATGATCCTAAATCAATGATTAGGTTGTTTCCATCAAAAGTTATAGTACCATCAGTTAGATTTTGTCCTGCATAGATCGGTTGAACCGCATCTCCCGTGGTGTCAAAATAGAACCACCAAGCCGGTCCACCACCTTCACTGCTACCGCCCCATGCGGTTTCTTCCTGGAAGCAATCATCTTCGTCGATTACTGTGTCACAGTTTTCCTTTTCGGCAATAGTCAATGTGATTTTGGTCCTTTCTTCACTTTCGCAGCCGTCAGTGACAGATGCAGCCCATAGTTCCAAAGTACCAAAATCAGAAAGGCATGTTACTGTTGCCACTTCATTTCCGGTTTCAGAGGTATAGTACACCACGGTCGCACCCTCAGGAGCAATGGCTTCTGCGCAAAGTGCCGCTATTTCATCGTCTTCGCAGTATTCTGCAAACTTATCTTCGGCTTCAGGAGCTTCAGGTTTTTCAATGAGGTCATAGCAGAAAGTCAAGTTGCTGAGCGCCGCTGGCCTACCTGAAGCATTCACAGGGGAGACCAGCCCGCAGTCTGAAGTGACTCCCGGACCGTATTTGTAAATGTTTGAAGCAGGTCCTCCTTTCACGATGACCGTAATTCCATTGAGACAATACCCTTCTGGAGGATCAAAGCTCCAGGAAACGTACTTTCCATCTTTGACATTCACCGTAAAGCCCTCCGGCCATTCCATTACAAATGCACCATCTACGAAATCATTTCTTCCGGAAGAGTACTCAAAATCGCATACGTCGGAACAGGAAGCGTTTCCTCCCCGGCCGCCAGTAAATAGGACAGGTGTCACATCAGGCCCATCACATACCATTCTTGCGTTCAAATCCCCGGAGATATTTTCAGAGGCAATCGGATCTAAATCCTTGTTAGGATCAGTACCATCAAACTGCGTACAGTTTGAAACTAGAAATACAAGCACCAGTCCGCATAACCCGATGAGGCTCCTGGCATTTCGTGTAGGTTGCATAAAATATTTGTATTAAATCAGTTAAAAATACACTAAAAGCGAATTTTGACACTCTAAAAACGCGTTTGAAATGCCGTAAAACGCATGATATATTTATCGGTTTTTACTAAAAATTGCTTATTCCTGTGTATTTAGTATTTTCTGCAAAAAAAAAATCGCGAGGGTGAATTAACATCTATCAGACAGTCTCGCTCACCATGTATTGAAAGGTTGGAATGATATTACGAATTCGAGATTTTGAACTCTAAGGATCTCTTTTATCCATGGAGATTTCAAACACTCTCAACAATTGGAAGTTTACCCCGAGGATTAATGATTATGATTAAAAAAGCTTTGATTATCGGCTCCGGTATCGCAGGGATTGCCGCATCCATTCGCTTGGCCGTAAAGGGCTACCAAGTGGAGGTGTTTGAGGCCAATTCTTATCCCGGAGGCAAACTGTCCCAAACAGATATTGGAGGATACCGCTTTGATGCGGGACCTTCTCTATTTACGGAGTCGCACTTGGTAGACGAGCTGTTTATCCTTGCGGGGAAAAACCCCAGAGACTATTTTGAGTATCAAAAGCTGGAAGCCATCTGCCAGTATTTTTGGGAGGACGGCAAGAGACTCACGGCCTGGTCCGACATTGACCGATTTGCGGAGGAAGTTGAAACGAAGTTGGGGGAGCCCGCCAAGCATACCCGGGAAGCGCTGAGACAGTCCGCCTACATCTTCCAGCATTTAGCGCCACTTTTCATGGAGCGCTCGCTGCACCGGTTGTCTACCTGGACCAGCCCCCAAGCTCTCCAATCCTATTTTAAAATGGGGAAGTTGGGTATTTTCTCCACCATGAACCAGGCCAACGAAAAGCGATTTTCCAATCCCAAGCTCATACAGCTTTTTAACCGCTACGCCACCTACAACGGCTCCGATCCCTATCAGACTCCCGCTACGCTCAACATCATCCCGCATCTGGAATTTGGCAGAGGTGCCTATTTTCCGAAAAAAGGCATGCATGACATCACCATCAGCCTTTTTCACCTCTCTAAGTCACTGGGAGTGAAATTTCATTTTGAATCCAAAGTGGATGAAATCCTGGTAGAAAACGGCAAGGCCGTGGGCCTGAGCTGCAAAGGCAAAAGGTTTCTCGCCGACATCGTGATCAACAACATGGACATGGTCAATGCCTACAAGACCATCTTGCATGCACAAAAGCAACCCAAGCGCCTTCTCAAGCAGCCCAAATCCAGCTCTGCACTGATCTTCTATTGGGGTGTGAAAAAGAATTTTCCGGAACTGGGTCTCCATAATATTCTTTTTTCAGATGACTACAAGGAAGAGTTCAATTGCATTTTCAAAAAAAGGTCCATCCATCCCGACCCGACGGTCTATATCAACGTCACTTCGACAATGAAGCCTGATGATGCACCGGCGGGCTGCATGAATTGGTTTACCATGATCAACGTACCCAACAATCAGGGTCAAGACTGGGATGGGCTGGTCAATGAGGCCAGGTGGCATGTCATTGCCAAAATCAACCGAATGCTGAAAACCGACCTCGAATCCCTAATTGAAGTTGAAGAAACCCTAGACCCCAGATCGATCGAACTGAAAACATCCTCCGCGCATGGCGCTCTCTACGGCAACAGCTCCAACAACCGTTTTGCCGCATTCCTCCGCCACGCCAATTTCTCGTCCGACATCAAAAATCTCTATTTCTGTGGAGGTTCCGTGCATCCGGGAGGCGGGATACCGTTGTCCTTGATGTCGGCCAAGATTATGTGCGATATGGTGTAGGAGAGCACAACGTATCAAGTAGCTAGTACGAAGTAGAGATAGGGGTATGTGGTATTTGGAATATAGAATGAAGGACGCCCGACGTCGGATAGTCGGTCTTCAGATTTCCAGTTTCAGTTTTGTGGCTTGAGTTTTCCTCCTTCAGATTTCTGATATAAGCTTTCTGACTGCTACTGCTCGCTGCTCACTGAAGCCACAGCCTCCTGCACCAAGTCTTGCTCAAAACCCTTCGCCATCAAGTAAGCGACGACTTTATAGCGTTTTTTTGTTGGCTCCATTTCCGTGGTTTTTTCCCATTTCTTTTCTGCTTGGTTTAGGAGCATATCGTAATATTCTTCCGGATCGATCTCCGAAAGTCCCAATCGAATACACGCCGGACTGATTTGTCTGAGCTTGAGCTCCCTGGCAATCCGCATTTTGCCCCAGTGTCTCAGCCGAAACTTGCCCCTGGCAAAAGATCTCGCAAATCGCTCCTCATTCAAAAAATCGGAGGAAATCATCTCACTGATCAATTCTTCGGCAGAATCGCCTTTGATGCCTTTTTCATACAACTTTCTCCTCACTTCCCACTGACATCGCTCCTGGTAAGCACAGTAGGTTTCCAGTTTCCCCTTCGCTTCCCCGAGTGACCAAGACTTTTTTGGGGCATGATCCGGGTTATTTTTTCCCCAGCTGGACATTTTTGGTAATTTTAAGCCAAAATACCCTTGCTAAATCTTTTTTTCAAACACCACAAATTTTAATTCCCACATGAGAAAGAAAATCGTTGCCGGTAACTGGAAGATGAATATGACCTTTGATGAAGGCCAAAAGCTCACTTCCGAGATCGTGAATATGTACAAAGACGAGGCGATCAAGGACGTCATTGCGGTACTCAACCCGCCTTTTCCCCATATTTTTCCTGTTAAAAAACTGATTGGCAGTGTTGAAGGAGTAGCCTTGGGCTCCCAAAACTGCTCTGACAAAGAAGCTGGTGCCTTCACGGGCGAGGTCTCGGCCAAGATTTTGGCATCTTTTGGAGTAAAGTATGTCATCTTGGGCCACTCCGAGAGAAGAGAGTATTTCAAGGAAAACAACGAGCTCCTTGCTGAAAAAGTGAAGCAGGCGCTTGCTCATGGCCTGACTCCTATTTTTTGCTGTGGTGAATCTCTGGAGATCCGCACCGCCGGCACACACGAATCCAATGTAAAATTCCAGTTGACAGAGAGCCTTTTCGGCCTGAGCCCTGAGGATTTTTCCAAAGTAGTCATTGCCTACGAGCCAATCTGGGCTATCGGTACTGGCAAGACAGCTACAGCTGATCAAGCACAGGAAATGCACGCGGCGCTCAGACGGCACATCGCCGCTAAATATGGCAAGGAGATCGCCGCAGATACCTCCATCCTCTATGGCGGCAGTGCCAATCCTGGCAATGCGAAAGAACTTTTCTCCAAGCCTGACGTGGATGGCGGCCTGATCGGAGGGGCTTCCCTCAAATCGAGGGATTTCATCGACATCATCAAATCGTTCTAAAGATTCATGGATTACCTGGAGTTTAAGATCAAATGCCTGGAAGAATTCCGGGAAATCCTCATTGCAGAACTGGCGGAAATCGGCTTCGATTCCTTCCTCGAGACAGAGGACGGGATTGATGCCTATGCCGCCGAGTCCGAGTTTGACCGGGCTAGATTTGACGGGCTCATCGCCTCCTATCAGGATGCCGCCCAAATCTCCCTATCCGAGAGCATCATGCCCAGGGTCAACTGGAATGAGGAGTGGGAAAAAAACTACGACCCCATCGCCGTGGATGACCTTGTGTACGTGAGGGCATCATTTCATGAGCCAAAGCCCGAGTTCAAGTACGAAATCGTCATCAATCCCAAGATGTCTTTCGGGACGGGACACCATGCGACGACCTTCCAGATGCTGAGACATCAGGGAGAGTTGGACCACGAGGGGAAAAGGGTGCTGGATGTAGGCTCAGGAACGGGAATCCTCGCCATCATGGCCCATTTACTTGGCGCAAAGTCTGTCGAGGCCTTCGATATCGATGACTGGTGCGTCGACAATGGTAATGAGAATTTTGACCTGAACGGACTCCAAACCCGTATGGGCCTGGGCACCATCCGTGAGGTCAACCCGCAGGGTAATTTCGACATCGTACTGGCCAATATCAACAAAAACGTCCTGCTCGACGAAATGGAAATCTATTCGCGGCTTTTGCCTAATCAGGGTTACCTTTTGCTCAGTGGATTCTACGCCGAAGACATTTCGGATTTGCTGGAGGCTGCCAAGCCTTTCGGCCTGGGGCTGGTCAAGAAATCATCCAAGGATAATTGGGCCGCGCTAATTCTTCAAAAAACCTGAGATGAACGAACTACTGATTTACACTTTTTTGTTGCTTGCCGTATTGGCACACTGCGTCGTCGCAGTGATGATGTATCGGGAAGTGAATGCTGATTCTGACTTGAGTTTTCATGAAAAAAACAGCTGGAAGTTGAAGGCGCTCCTTTCTCCAGCGCTTTTTTTATTTTACTATAGACAGGAAAAAAAGCGGAGGATTCGGCCTCGATAGCGGCTTTTACGTACCCAATGCGATAAAGTCACCGTCTATACCCACTTGGGAAGATCCCTTCTCATCTACCTCTGAAAAACAAACATGGAGTACGTCTGGAAACAAAAGCCCAAAGCCTCACAGTCAGCCATCGAAAAGCTCGGCAAGGAGATCAATGTGAATCCCACGCTGGCAAACATGCTGATCAACCGGGGGGTGGAAAACTTTGACCAGGCAAAGGATTACTTCCGGCCAAGCCTTAGTCAGCTGCATGATCCATTTCTGATGCGGGATATGGAAAAGGCCGTAAGTCGCATCAAACAGGCCGTACAAAACCAAGAACGTATCCTCGTCTATGGAGATTACGACGTCGACGGTACCACAGCCGTGGCGCTGATGTATGGTTTCCTGAAGGGCTTTTATCCCGATGTGGATTTCTATATTCCAGACCGCTACAAGGAAGGCTACGGCATCTCCGAGCGTGGTGTACGCTTTGCAGCCGAAAACGGATTTACGCTGATCATCGCCCTGGACTGCGGAATCAAGGCCATCGACAAAGTAGCCCTCGCTTCGCGGCTGGGGGTGGACTTTATCATCTGCGATCACCATACCCCGGGGGAGGATCTGCCCGCTGCGGTGGCGGTCCTGGACTCCAAGCGAGCCGATTGCAACTACCCTTACAAGGAACTCAGTGGCTGCGGAGTTGGCTTCAAGCTAATCCAAGCATATGCCAAAACCCATGGGATGGAGGAATCCAGTCTGTATGGCTATTTGGATTTGGTGGTGGTCAGCATTGCTGCCGACATCGTCCCTATCACCGGAGAAAATCGCCTTCTCGCCTACTACGGCCTCGACCGGATCAACAATAACCCAAGAGCTGGTCTTAAAGCATTGATCCTCCAGGCCAAGGTCGAAAAGGAAATCCAGATTTCAGACATAGTATTCAAGATCGGTCCCCGAATCAACGCTTCAGGCAGACTGGAGCATGCTAAAGCCTCCGTGGAACTGCTCATTTCCTCCAATCTGGATGAGGCCATAGAACGGGCAAAGTTGGTTGATGAGGTCAATTCCACCCGGCGAAACTTTGACGAAAACATCACCAAAGAAGCCTTTGAGATGCTAGCCTTGATGGAGGCCGACACGGTTTGGAACTCTACCGTCCTCTTCAAGGAAGACTGGCACAAAGGTGTGATCGGGATCGTTGCAAGCCGATGCATAGAAAAATACTATCGCCCGACCATCATCCTCACGGAGTCCAACGGCAAGGCTACCGGCAGCGCCCGCTCCGTGGTGGACTTCGATATCTATGAAGCTATCGCCGAGTGCGCAGAACTTCTGGACCAATTTGGGGGACACAAATACGCCGCTGGGTTGACGCTCTCGGTGGAAAACGTGCCGGCATTTCAGGCGAAGTTTGAGCAGGTCGTGCGCAGCCGCATCGAGGAGGTACACCGCAAGCCGGTGATCGAGATAGACGATGAGCTGCTGCTGGACCAGATCAATTACAAGTTTCACAGCATTCTGAAGCAGATGGCGCCTTTCGGTCCGGGCAATACCGAACCGGTGTTTCGTATTTCCAACGTTTACGCGGACGAGGTGACAGTTTTGAAAGACAAACATTTGAGGTTTAAGATCGTTCAGGATGGGCAGGTGACCACGCCGGTTTGCCTGGGATTTGGGATGGCTGACCGTGCCAAAGATCCGGATCTGACCACGGTCAACATGCTGCGTGGCAAGATGCGATTTGATATCGTAGCCGAGATGCGGGAGAATTTTTTCCGCGACAAAAGCAGCTTGCAACTCTATGTGAAAGACATCAAATTTGACTGATATGATCCTCCGTGCCGAACATTTGGTGAAAATATACAAAGGCCGCAGAGTCGTCAACGACATCTCCGTGCAGGTGGAGCAAGGTGAAATCGTTGGGCTTTTGGGGCCAAACGGTGCCGGAAAGACCACGTCGTTTTACATGATTGTAGGCTTGATCCAGCCCAATGAGGGTAGGATATTTCTGGAAAACGAGCAGATCACAGGATTGCCCATGTACAAGCGAGCACAACTTGGGATCGGCTATCTGGCCCAAGAAGCCTCCGTTTTCAGAAAGCTCTCCGTGGAAGAGAATATCATGGCGGTATTGGAAATGACCAAATTGCCCAAGGCCGCCCAAAAGGAGAAGATGGAAAGTCTGCTGGAAGAATTCAGCTTGACCCATGTGCGGAAAAATCTCGGGATGGTGCTCTCCGGGGGCGAACGTCGTCGAACCGAAATCGCCCGGGCCTTGGCCGTTGACCCCAAGTTTGTACTATTGGATGAGCCATTTGCGGGAGTGGATCCCATCGCCGTGGAAGAAATCCAGACCATCGTCGCAAAACTCAAAACCAAAAACATTGGCATCCTGATCACCGACCACAATGTCAACGAAACCCTATCCATCACCGATCGAGCCTACCTTATGTTTGAGGGAAAGCTGCTAAAAGCAGGAACCGCCGAGGAGCTTGCCGCCGATGAGCAGGTGAGAAAAGTCTATCTTGGAAGCCAATTTGAGCTAAAACGCAAAGTTTTTAATTAGTGGAAGTCATCAATAGTTTTTTGACCTGGATCTTCAAAAGCCGCCTCGGTCAGATCGAAAATTTTAAGAAAAATCCCATTGCCGTGCAGGAAGCCACATTCCGTGAGCTGATCGAAGCTGGCATGTCCACGGAATTTGGTCGGGAATATGACTTTGAGGGAATTAAAGCCTATTCGGATTTTGCCGCCCAAGTGCCTGTATTCGACTATGAGTCCTTCAAGCCCTATATCGAACAAACCATGCAGGGCCGGCAGGAGGTGATCTGGAATACCGAGATCGAGTGGTTTGCAAAGTCATCAGGCACCACGGGCAGCCGGAGCAAATACATTCCTGTATCGGAAGAGAGTCTGGAGGAATGCCACTACAAAGGGGGTAAGGATATGGTCTCGCTTTATGTGTCCAATTATCCAGATTCCAAGCTGTTTACCGGTAAAAGCCTTTCGATTGGCGGGACTCTGGAGAGAAACCCGCTCAATCCAGAAGGAACCGCAAAAGCCGGAGACGTCTCCGCGGTAATCATGCAGAACCTCCCCCTTTGGGCACAATTTGCAAGAACTCCTGCACTGGAAACGGCCCTGATGGGAGACTGGGAGGCAAAGATCGAGAAAATGGCCCGCGAGACCATGGACGAAAATGTCACCAGCATCGCGGGAGTTCCCACCTGGACTGTGGTACTGCTACGTAGGATTGTTGAGCTGAAAAAGGCCAACAACATCCTGGAAGTCTGGCCCAATCTGGAAGTCTTTTTCCATGGAGCAGTGGCTTTTGGTCCTTACCGCAGCCTGTTTAGGGAGTTGATTCCTTCGGAAAAAATGCATTATGTGGAGACCTACAATGCCTCGGAGGGATTTTTTGGAATACAGGACCAGACGGACTCCGATGAGCTCTTGCTCTTGCTGGACTACGGAATTTTCTACGAATTTATCCCTATGGAGGAATGGGAAAGCGAAACCCCTAAGGTGATCGCCCTTCAGGGGGTGGAAGTAGGAAAGAACTACGCGATGGTGATTTCCACCAATGGTGGGCTTTGGCGGTACAAGATCGGCGATACCGTCAAGTTTACCTCTACTCTGCCCTATCGCTTCCGGATCTCGGGCCGAACCAAGCATTTTATCAATGCCTTTGGGGAAGAGGTCATCGTGGAAAATGCCGAGGCCGCCATACAGTTTGCGGCGGAGCAGACTCAAGCTACCATTGCAAATTTCACCGCCGCTCCGGTGTATTTTGAAGGAAACGGCTCAAATGGTGCGCATGAGTGGATCGTCGAATTTCAATCGGCTCCCAAAGACCTTGAGGAATTTACCAGACTTTTGGACCAAAAACTCCGCGAGGTCAACTCCGACTACGACGCCAAGCGCCACAAGGACATCGCCCTGAAGATGCCGATTATCCATCAAGCAAAAAGAGGGCTTTTCGAAGATTGGCTGCGCAAAAAAGGCAAGCTCGGTGGACAGCATAAAGTACCACGCCTTTCCAATAGCCGGGAATATCTGGATGAGATCTTGGGGATGATGGATTAGTCGATAGCGGCAAGTCCCTCGTCCATTTTTGAGGGTTTTAGCCACTTCCTTTCCATTTGGGAAAATCCGTTCGGATGTTTTTGGGTTTAGCCGTACTTTGAGGGCTTTCTAGTCCCAATCGAGTATTCCAATGCCCAAGATTCATCTGTTGCTTATTTATTCCCTGCTTGTAGCTTGTCTGACCCTATCTGCCTTGGCCTATTGGCGGGTTCCTTCAGATACTTCCGTTGCTACGCCGCAGTTTATAGCGGCCGAGCCACTGAGTGTTCCTCCCCAGCTGAATTTTAGGGATTCGATCCGGCTCTTTGAGTTGCCCAAAGAACTGGATTTTGCCGGGGAAAAAGTCCCGCTGGATCGGGAGGATATTCTGGAGCGGCTCGAGCGGGAGATCTACGTCAACGCCTACTGGGAATCCAATATGATCCTACTGCTCAAACGATCGGCAAAGTATCTTCCGGAAATGGAGCGCATGCTCAAGGAAAATGGAATCCCGGATGACTTTAAGTACCTCGCCATTGCGGAAAGCGCGCTGATGAATGTGGGGTCGCCGGCTGGAGCGAGGGGATTTTGGCAGATCCTGGAAAGTACGGGCAAGGAGTATGGTCTGGAAATCAACAAGGAAGTGGACGAACGCTACCATTTCGAGAAGTCCACGGAGGCCGCTGCAAAGTATTTCAGAAAGGCACACGCCAAATTTGGAGACTGGACTGCGGTAGCAGCAAGCTACAATATGGGCCAAAGCGGATTTTCCCGCAGGCAGGAAGAGCAGCTTCACCGGAGCTTCTATGAATTGTACCTCAATGACGAGACCAGTCGGTATCTCTTCCGCATTTTGGCTTTCAAAGTAATCTTCGAAAATCCCGGTGCTTTTGGTTACCACCTCCGAGAAGGTGACTATTATAAAAATCCACGACTGAAGACAATCCGCGTGGAAGGTGACATCAAAGACCTTCCGCAGTGGGCCAAAGATCACGGCAGCTCCTACAAGGATCTCAAACTTTACAACCCTTGGCTTCGCGACCGTAAACTCAATGTAAAGCGAGGCAAAGTCTACGAAATCAAACTCTTGGAGTAATTTTTGGTTGAAGATATAAGCCTCTCGGAGTTTCGGGGTTTTTCCAGTTTGCTTGGAAGAAAGGAAAATTCAGGTTGAGGTGTTTCTAGACCTTAAATTCTTTTGCCATGAAAAACTTTTCAATTTTCAGAATAACCGGACTCTTGGCCCTATGCATGTTGTTTTCCTGCGAGCAAGACTCCGATCCTGACCGATCTGGAGAGGATTTCGCCAATTCGGAGGCGGTATTTCTACTGATTGATGAGGAAAGTATTGACAACGGCAATCCGCCAAATAATTTCTCTGAGACAGATGTCAATGACCAGCTTGCCACCTTGGGTCTTCGTCAGACGTTGCGCTTTTTTGAAGAGGAAGTTGGCCGGGAAATAGACCTCTTTACCGGGCAGGTGGGAGATGAGGCTTGGTTTGCTCTCAAGACTATCCCAACCACCTGGGTCAATGCTGGCCCTACCGGAAATGGACTGAGAAATTACCTGACTCCGGGTCCAGGTTTGGGTGCTGCTGTACCTGATGATGATCGGGAAGTTCTTTTGGACAAAATTCCCAACGTGACGCCTTTGCGGGCTACTGGGCTGGCCATGCTGGTAGGGCAGACAGTCTATGCAGTAGTCTACGACAGCGATATCTCAATCAATTATTCGCCATTGACGGGAAATTTGCAAGGGGAAAATCTGGGAATAGTGGCCTTTGATGTCATCCGTGTGGTCGAAAGGACAGATGGATCCTCTTCCGACCTGCCGCGTGTGACCGTTCGGATCAGGAGTGTGTCGGAGATTTCAGGCTTAGGCCTTAGCCTTTTTTCCAATGCCCCAGTTCCGGAGTCTTCCTCCGAGCCATTTGACAAAACGCCGCCTTCTAGTCCTCCAGTGATTGTTCTGACTCCTGCCAATTGACGCAGACCGATCCTGTATAGCGAAACTGCCCGCAGACCGGTTTCTTGTAGGAGAAACCCCATCATTGCCATTTTCCAACGGCTCTGGTCACATTTTCAAGGGTAGATTTATTTACTTTAGAAACCCATCACGATTACCCCAAAAAATGAACAGAAGGAATTTTATGAATGTCTCTGCAATGAGTGCAGGAGCCACTATCTTAACCGGGACAGCTACCTATAGCCGTCCTGCATCCACCCAGCCAGACCATGTTTCCTCTCTTTTGGAAGGCTTGACCTCTCGGCTAGACCAAGTCGTCCCTATCAGTAAAGAAGAGCGCTTAGCCCGCGTGTCAAAAGCGCAGGCGCTGATGGAGCAGCACGGCTTTGCAGCTATCGTGCTGGATTCTGGAACGACCATGAACTATTTCACGGCGATGAGCTGGGGACAGAGCGAGCGGCCGATGGTGGCCGTGATCCCCGCCAAAGGCGAGGTAGGCTTCGTCTGTCCCAAGTTTGAGCAAGAGCGGCTGGAAGAGATGCTGGCCTCTGGAACTAAACTTGGGGATAAAATCTACCCTTGGGAAGAGGATGAAAGTCCCTATGAGCAGATCAAAAGGGCAATTTTGGACTCAGGAGCCAGATCCGGAAAAATAGGTATGGAAGAGCGCGTTCGCTTTTTTATAGCGGATGGAGTGAGGAAAGTGACCCCCGGCTTTGAGGTGGTGAGTGCCGATCCGGTGACTATCCCTTGTCGGATCATCAAATCTCCTGCGGAAATCGCGCTGATGCAGCGTGCTACAGACATCACCATTGAAGCGATGAAGTTGGGATTTGCGGCGCTCAAGGAAGGCGAGGCGCCCTCTCTCTTTTCGGCCGCGGTAGCCCAGGCCCATCAGAAGATGGGGGCCAGACATGCTTTTGCCCTTGCCAATTCAGGCCCTGCCTCGGCTTTTCCCCATGGAAGTTCCCAGCCCCAAATCCTGAAAAAAGGAGATGTGGTGCTAGTGGATTGTGGAGCTTTGGTACAGGGCTACAACTCGGACATCAGCCGGACGATTGTATTCGGTGCGGAGCCCACAGCCCGTCAGCGGGAAATTTGGGAGTTGGAGAAAGAAGCGCAAGCAGCAGGATTCAAGGCGGCGCAGATCGGTGCTCCCTTGGAGGCGGTAGATGCTGCGGCCCGAAAGGTGATTACCGATGCCGGATTTGGTCCAGACTACAAGTTGCCCGGACTTCCACACCGTACCGGCCACGGAATTGGCATGGATGGCCACGAATGGGGCAATGCTGTGCGGGGCAACAAGCAAATCCTCGAACCGGGAATGTGCTTCAGCATCGAGCCAAACATTTCTATCGTGGGTGAGTTTGGTGTTCGGCATGAGGACTGCGTCTACATGACCGAGTCTGGACCGGTGTGGTTTTCCCAGCCGAGCCCGTCGATTTCCCAGCCATTTGCCTAGCGAGTGCAGAGTGATCAAAGTCCGTAAATAAGTGACAATCTTCGGACAGGGTTCGCTCTTCGCTTCAAAAAATCGTACCTTCGCTGCTTAGTCAAATTCCCCCCATCCGATGAGTCAATCCCCTGCTGCACAGGAAGAATATATCGAAATTTTTGGAGCACGAGAGCATAATCTCAAGAACTTGGACATCAAGATTCCCCGCAACAAGCTGGTGGTGGTGACGGGTCTTTCGGGCAGTGGCAAGAGCTCGTTGGCTTTCGACACCATCTATGCGGAGGGGCAGCGTCGGTATATGGAGAGTTTCTCCGCTTACGCGCGGTCCTTTTTGGGAGGGTTGGAGCGGCCTGATGTGGATAAGATCAACGGTCTTTCTCCCGTGATCGCCATCGAGCAGAAGACCACCTCCAAAAATCCTCGCTCCACCGTGGGGACGGTGACTGAAATCTACGATTTCATGCGCTTGCTGTATGCCAGGGCGGGCGAGGCCTACTCCTACATCACGGGAAACAAAATGATCCGGCAGACGGAAGACCAGATCATCGAACAGCTGTTTTCGCGATTTTTGGACAAAAAGCTTTACATCCTCGCGCCTGTGGTGCGTGGGAGAAAGGGCCATTACCGCGAGCTTTTTGAGCAGATCCGTAAGATGGGATTTTCCAAGGTCCGTGTCGATGGCGTGGTGATGGAGATCGCTCCCAAAATGCAACTCGACCGGTATAAGATCCACGACATTGAGATCGTCATCGACAGGATCGTGGCGGATGAGTCGGATCGCTTTCGCATCACCCAGTCACTCAAGTCTGGCCTTCAGCATGGCAAAGGCGTGATCATGATCCGTGAGGAAAACGGAGAAATCCACCACTTTTCAAAGTATCTGATGGATCCAGAGACCGGACTTTCCTATGATGAGCCTGCGCCAAACTTATTTTCGTTCAACTCTCCATACGGCGCCTGCCCGACCTGCAACGGTCTCGGTATCACGGAGGAGATCACGCAGGAGAGCATCATTCCAGACCCCGCGCTCAGCATCACCCGAGGGGGAATTGCCCCGCTGGGAGAGTATCGCGACATCTGGATCTTCAAAAAAATCGAAGCCATCCTAAAGCACTACAAATGCAGCATCAGCACTCCGATCAAAGATTTGCCAAAGCAGGTGGTAGACGTCCTGCTGTATGGAGACAAGGTGGAGGTAGCCGTGGATTCGGTGAAATATCCGGGAACACAATGGCACACGACCTTTGAAGGGATTGTCAATTTTCTCCAGAAGTATCAAGAAGGATCCTCAGACAAAATCCAGGACTGGGTGAGTGAGTTCACCATTACCCAGACCTGTGCCGAATGTCAGGGATATCGTCTGAAGAAAGAGGCGCTGCATTTCAAAATTGCTGAAAAGCACATCGGTGAGCTGGCTGTGATGGATATCCGTAGCTTGTCGGATTGGTTTGATGGCTTGGAGGAGCGCATTACCGAAAAGCAGAATATCATCGGCGCCGAGGTTCTGAAGGAGATCAGAAAGCGCATCGGTTTTTTGCTCGATATTGGCCTCGATTATCTTTCCCTCAACCGGCCCTTGAGAACGCTATCAGGCGGCGAAGCACAAAGGATACGCTTGGCCACCCAGATTGGGACCCAACTCGTAGGCGTGTTATATATTTTGGATGAACCAAGCATCGGGCTACATCAGCGGGACAACGAGAAGCTGATAAAAGCGCTCCAAAGTCTGCGCGATCTGGGAAATTCCGTTTTGGTCGTGGAGCATGACAAAGACATGATGATGGCCTCGGACTTTGTGCTGGACATGGGGCCCGGAGCGGGGCGTCATGGAGGGCAGGTGGTAGCCGCAGGCAGACCGAGCGAGATCTTCAACAACGGCTCAGTGACCGCCAGGTATTTGAGCGGAAAGCTCGGCCTCCCCATTCCAAAGGAACGCAGAAAAGGTAAGGGCAAAAGTCTGGTGCTTCGAGGAGCTACGGGCAACAATTTGAAGAATGTGACTTTGGATCTACCCCTTGGGACGCTGATTCTGATCACTGGCGTGTCCGGCAGCGGCAAAAGTACATTGATACACGAGACGCTGTATCCGATTTTGAACCGGGAGTTTTACAATTCCAAAAAGGAGCCGATGCCCTTCAAAAGCATCGAGGGTCTCAAGGAGCTCGACAAAGTGATCGAGGTAGACCAGTCCCCGATCGGACGTACGCCGAGGTCGAATCCGGCTACTTATACCGGGGTTTTTTCAGATATTCGTACGCTTTTTACAGAGTTGCCTGAAGCTAAAATACGTGGCTACAAGCCTGGCCGTTTTTCCTTCAATGTCAAGGGCGGAAGATGTGAAGATTGCGAGGGTGCCGGTATGAAGCTGATCGAGATGGACTTCCTTCCCGATGTCCACATCCCATGCGAGACCTGCAAAGGAAAGCGGTATAACCGGGAGACCTTGGAAGTAAGGTTTAAGGGCAAATCCATCTCCGACGTGTTGGACATGACGGTGGAGCAGGCTGTCGAGTTTTTTGAGTTTCAGCCGAAGATCCTTCGGAAAATAAAAACATTGAGTGAAGTCGGCTTGGGGTACATTACCCTGGGACAGCACGCGACCACCCTCTCGGGAGGCGAGGCCCAGCGAGTGAAATTGGCAACGGAGCTTTCCAAAAAAGATACAGGCAAGACCTTCTACATCCTTGATGAGCCTACTACTGGGCTGCATTTTCAGGATATTGATCTATTGATGGGAGTATTGCAAAAATTGGTGGACAAGGGAAACACTGTCCTGATCATAGAGCATAACCTCGACGTGATCAAAGTCGCCGATCGAGTGGTGGATCTCGGGCCAGAAGGTGGAAACAAGGGAGGTACGATCGTCGTCCAAGGGACACCTGAGGAAGTGGCCGCACATCCCAAAAGCCATACGGGACGATTCTTGAAGGCGGAGTTAAACTCTTGAAATTGACACGAAAATCAAGCGCCTCGCCCTTCCATCAAAATAAAAGCGCGCAATCCTCGGCTGTGTCTAACTTTAAGCCGATTATGAATAGAGTTAGGCTTTACTGGATTTTGCAGATCTTGGGCTGGGGAAGCTTTGCCTTTGTCAACATTTTTTTCGCGTCACTTTCCCGCGGAATCTCGGCCGTACAGCTTTGGGCTTTTGTGGTGCTTGCAGCATTTTACCTGCTTTCGACCCATTCACTGCGCCACGTCGTGAAATCCTACGGTTGGTTTCGGTTGGGGATTTTCCGGCTTTTGATCCAGACCATCTTGGCTTTGTTAGCTTTGGCCGTAGCCAACGTGCTTGCACAGATCCTGATCAACCTGGCTTTCGGTACCCTGAAGCCAGAGGAGGATTTCCGCTCTTTGGTGATCACGGTGAACCTATTCGTTAGTTTTCTCTACTATGCCTTCTGGTTTCTGCTGTATTTTCTCTTCCACTTTCTGGACAACTACAACAGCAGCTTGCGCTATGAGGCCAAGATCAACGAGATCCGACTCAACCATCTGAAGAGCCAGCTGAATCCGCACTTTATCTTTAATGCGCTGAATTCTGTCCGGGCGCTGGTAGATGAAGATCCCGACAAGGCCAAGTCGGCGATCACCCGCATTTCCAACATGCTGCGCTTTTCGCTGATGATGGACAAAAAGCAGGTCATTGATTTTGCTGACGAGCTCGCTACGGTCAAGGACTATCTCGAACTCGAATCGATCAGGTTTGAGGAGCGGCTGGAAGTAGTCTATCAGATCGAGGAGGAATCGTTTAGCTACAAGATTCCCCCCATGATGCTGCAGACTATCGTGGAGAATGCGATCAAGCATGGCATCTCCAACTTGGTCAAAGGGGGGCTGATCGAGATCAAGTGCCGGGAGGGCCTTGAAAACGAGCTTTATATACAGGTGAAAAACAGTGGGTTTCTGAACCCGAACGCCTCAAAATCCAAGAGGGAGGAAGGCGGACATGGCTTGGAGAATACCCGACAGCGGCTAAGGCTGCTTTATGGCGACCAAGCGAGCTTCCGGATTTTCAACTCGGGGAGCCAATTCGTAATCACTGAAATCAAAATTCCGAAACAAAGAGTTACTTTAGAATATCAAACTCAATAACTATGAGAGCCATTGTAATAGATGACGAAAGGCTTGCCCGCAAAGAACTGATCAATCTGCTCAATCAATTGGAGACAGTGGAGGTCGTCGGAGAGGCAGTCAATGTGGATGATGCAAAAGAAAAAATCGAGCAATTTAGCCCTGATGTAATTTTCCTGGACATTCAGATGCCGGAAAAGACGGGCTTTGACCTGCTGGAGGAATTGGACCATGTTCCCCATGTCATTTTTACCACCGCGTATGATGAATATGCGCTTAAGGCGTTTCAGGTCAATGCATTGGATTACCTCCTCAAACCAATCGAGCCAAAGAGGTTGGAGGATGCGATCAACAAGCTGCTGGGCAAGATTGACGAAGTGGCAAAGAAAGATGAGGAACATGCCGCCAACCAAAAGAAGCTGACCTTGGACGATCAGGTCTTCGTAAAAGACGGCGATAGGTGCTGGTTTGTGAGACTGTCCAATGTGCGGCTGTTTGAGTCCGACGGCAACTACATCAAAGTTTATTTCGACAATTTCAAGCCGATGATCCACAAGTCGCTCAATGCCTTGGATGAGCGATTGGACGAGAAGTCCTTTTTCCGGGCGAGCCGCAAACATATCATCAACCTAGGTTGGGTGGAAGCCATAGAGCCTTGGTTTAACGGCGGCCTGGTAGTGACGCTAAAAGGCGGTGACAGAATTGAGGTAAGCCGAAGACAAGCCGCGAGGTTCAAGGAAATGATGAGTCTTTAATTTTTTTGTAGACAAAAAAAAGCATTTGATTTTCCGCGGAAAATTTTGACATTAGTGGGCCGTCTTAGTTTTAGACTGTTTAAAACGATTTTTGACCCTTAAAAGCTATTCATCGCTCCACCTATGAAAGAAGAACGAATCCTGATTGTCGAAGACGACTTAAGCATTGCGGAGAATATCCAAGAAATACTTGAACTTTTGGGCTATGTGAATATAGACATTGCCAATTCTGCAAATCAGTGCATCAAGGTCATCAAAAAGTATCGGCCTGATCTGATATTTATGGATATCAAGCTGAAAGGGGACAAGGATGGGATTGAGTTGGGAGAAATTGTCAAGCAAATGGTGGATGCACCTTTGGTTTTTGTCACTTCTTACAGCGATCCCACGATCATTGAACGTGCCAAGCGGATCGCTCCGGCTGGCTTCATCGTGAAGCCATTTAATACCAACGACATCCACGCGATAGTAGAGATTGTTCTCTACAACAAGCGAACCAAGCCTGCCCCAGAAGCCGCAGTCGTCAAAATGGGAAATGAAAGTCCTTTCCTCGTCAACGATGCGGTGTTTATCAAAGCGGACAACGCATTTGAGCGTGTGCAATACGACGATATTTATTATGTGGAGGCCAACGGTAACATGGTTACCATTTTCACAAAAAACCGGAATTACAGCATCCGCAAGTCCATGAAAGAAATAGAGGATATCCTTCCCTCCCATTTGTTTTTGCGCGTCCAAAAGTCTTACATCGTCCACTTGGGGCAGATCGAAAGCTTCAATACCAAAGAGATCACCCTTCTTCAGGGCGGTGTGATCCAGGTCGGGCGGCAATATTATAACAGCTTTCTTGCCAAGTTGAACACCATCACTGAAAGTTGATTTGAGCAAAACCCTTGAAGGTTGAACAGGGGCAAAACAAAAAGGCGGGCAAAACCCGCCTCTTTAGATTAACCAAACAATCAACCAAATTAACCCTTACGAGTATTGTCTTTAGGAAAGCCCGAGCATTCGGGCTTTTTCAATTTTGTAGATGTCAACCTGGAGGATACCAGGATTTTTTTCGGTGTCAAATCCGATTTGGGGAGTTGGCTTAGTAAGTTCAAATCGGGCAGTTTGTCTCGCGAGGTTGGCTTCGGCCTTCGCTTTGATGACAATGGTGATTGCCATTGCAAATCCCAGTGCCGCACAGACGTTTTTTTGAGAAAATATTGCAGTAGTCATGGCAGTAATAATGTTGGTTTGTTTTCGTATTACACATTATGCCAAAAGGCGACCAATTTTTGAAAACAGCCTCAAATAGCTGTATTTGGCCTTTTCGCCTTTAGTGCCTGTTCGCTTGCGTACACTACTTCACCAAGTGCGGACAAAAAAGCCGAACAAAATTCGGCAGTGGCTGATTGTATGATTTCGGCAAAAAATTGTCAACTGGAAGGATTCTTAGCCCAAAATAAAAATAAGCTGCTATTAGGCAGCTTATTTCGTCGCGGGCCTTTATTCTATTAGGTGTTGATCCCTCCGCTTACTTCTATTCTTTGGGCATTGATCCATCTGGCGTCATCGCTGCAAAGGAAAGCGACTACGCCACCGATGTCTTCGGCCGTGCCAACCCGGCCAAGGGGGGAAAGACTGCTTAGCCTTTCTTTGAGTTGGGGGTTGTTTCGGATGGCGGCGTTGTTAAAGTCGGTTTCGATTGGGCCAGGAGCTACCACATTTGCCCTGATTCCCCGAGGTCCCAGCTCTTTTGCAAGATATTTGGTAAGAGTCTCGATCGCACCTTTCATGGATGCATAGATGGAATATCCAGGGTTGACAAACCGCGTAGTACCGCTGGAGACGGTTATGATTCCCCCGTCATTGTTGAGTAAGGGTAATAACTTTTGTGTCAGGAAAAAAACTCCTTTATAATGGGCGTTCATAAAGCGGTCAAACTGCTCCTCGGTCGCTTGCTCAAAAGGAATGGTTCCACCCATACCCGCATTGTGGATCAGAAAATCCAAACCTCCACCCTCAAAATCGGAGCTTAGGACTTCTTTCAGTGTTGAAACGAAATCCTCCAGGCTATCGAGTGTACAAAGATCCAGTGCAATGGCTTTTGCTTTCCCGCCATTAGCCTCTATTTCTTTCAAAGTGGATTCCGCCAATTGCTGGTTATTTTGGAAAGTGAAAATGACGTCAAAGCTTTTTTCTGACAGTCTAAGGGCCATATCCTTTCCAAGACCTCGGCTTCCTCCTGTCACAAGTGCAATTTTCTTTTTCATGTCGATTCGATTTTTTGAACGCTACAAAAATGGGGGATAGAGGGAGCGACCTGTTTGCGGGGATCAATCCAATTTTTGCGAAAATCAAATCAAAGCCTTGCTTCGGTATTGGAGCGGGGATAAGCCGGTATGTTTTTTGAAAAAATTTGAAAAATGAGCGGTCTCTTCGAAGCCCAAGCTGTTTGAGATTTCCGAGATGTTCCAGGGAGTTTCTTTGAGGAGATACTGGGCTTCTCTGGCTATCCTTCCGTTGATGATGGAAGAGGTGGTCAGTTCGGTGGCTTCCTTTAGGGCTTTGTTGAGATAGTTTACATGAAGCGAGAGTCGGTCTGCAAAATCGCTGGGGGACCGCAACTGAATCCTTTGCCCGGGGCTCTCCAGGGTAAACTGCCTTTCCAGCAATTCCAAAAATAGAGCCGTGATCCTTTTGGAGGCATTTTGCAGCGTATACTGGCTGGGCACTGGCTGAAGTTTCTGTCCAAAATGGACAAGCTCCATGACATAGTTTCTGATCAAGTCGTATTTGAATGCATAATCCGAGCCCAACTCAGCGCTCATTTTCTGAAAGTGGGTGTATAGCTGTTCATATTGTGATTTGTCTAGCAAAAAGACCGGGTGGAAATCCGAGTGAAAGATTGGAAGCTCTTCGAAGCCGCTTCCATCGCTGCTTTTTGGAAGAAAACTGTCGCTGAATACGCAAAAGAATCCCTCTTGATTCAAATCTTGGGGTAGGTAGTGATACGGGACTCTGGGCGTAGAGAAAAGCAGGGCATAATCTTCTACGTTGATGATTTCGTCCGCATACTCGATCCTGTTTTTGCCGTGGATGAGGCTGATTTTGTGGTAGGTTCTGCGATTATAGGTCATCGGGGGCTTTCCTTTGGCTTTAAGGTATAGCTCCCTCACGTCGAAAATATTGAAATGTCCAATGTTTGTTTTCAAGGCCGAAGGTGGGGCTTGGTTGATTTCCTTATAGAACTCGCTCAGGTCTCGCATCTTTTTACTTGTAAAATTCAAACCCTTGAAACAGAGAGTCCGACCGTTAAATTCCAAATCATAAAAAAAGCTGCCCGCATGCGAGCAGCTTTCTAAGTCCAAGGACCCCTGTCTTAGAGAAGTTCATTCGCCAGATTGGCGAGTTCGGATCGTTCTCCCTTCTCCAGTTTGATATGCGCATAGAGCGGATGGTCTTTGACCCTGTCGATCAGATAGGAAAGGCCATTGGATTGGGAATCCAAATAGGGTGTATCGATCTGGAAGACATCACCTGTGAAGATGATCTTGGTATTCTCACCCGCTCTGGAAATGATCGTCTTGATCTCATGTGGGGTCAGGTTCTGTGCCTCGTCCACGATAAAGAATATGTTGGATAGCGATCGCCCACGGATATAGGCCAGGGGCTGGATGACCAGCTTTTCCTGATTGACTAACTCGGTTATCTTTTGGAATTCTTTGTCAGTTTCCTTGTACTGGTTTTGGATGAATTTAAGGTTGTCCCAGAGGGGCTCCATGTAGGGATTGAGCTTGGACTTGATGTCTCCGGGCAGGTAGCCGATGTCCTTGTTGGAGAGCGGGACAATGGGCCTCGCAAGGAAAATCTGCTTGTAATCCCTTCGCTGCTCCAAGGCTCCAGCCAAAGCCAAAAGCGTCTTGCCAGTACCCGCCACGCCCTGGATGGACACCAGCTTTATGGCCGGATTCATGATGGCATGAAGTGCAAAAGTCTGTTCGGCGTTCTTGGGCTTGATGTTGTAGGCCAGGCGCTTGTCTACCCGCTCGAGGACGTTTTCCTCTGAGTTGTAGAAGGCTAACACCGAGTTTTTTTCGCTTTTCAGTATGTAGTAGGCGTTTGACTTTCGCTTTCTAGTGCCCAAGACATTTTTTGCTTCGATGTAGCCCTGCTCGTATAGCTTGTTGATCGCCTCTGGCTCCACGTCGTCCATCACGTACTTACCGGTGTTTTCCAGTTCGGTGATATTTTTGATTTTCCCCGTTTCGTAATCCTCGGCGTTAACGTTCAGAGACTTGGCCTTTAGGCGGAGATTGATGTCTTTGGATACCAGGATTACCTTTCGTGCCTTCTCGGTTTCCATTAGATGCACGGCGACGTTGAGGATCTTGTTGTCGTTTTTGTCGTCGCCAAAGATTTTGATGGCATCCTTTTCATTTTCGGGATGATGCATCATCACTTTGAAAAAGCCCTTCGTCTTTCCATTTAGCGGGGTCCACTGGTCGATCCTCTGATCCTGTGAAAGCTTATCAAGCAGGCGGATAAATTCCCTGGCCTCGAAGTTTTTGGTGTCGTTGCCTTTCTTGAACTGGTCAAGTTCCTCCAGCACGGTGATCGGGATCACTACGTCGTGCTCGGCAAAGTTCATTATGGAGTTGTGTGCGTAAAGGATCACGGAGGTGTCCAGCACAAAGATTTTCCGATCTTTATCGGACTTGGCTCTAGGCATGCGCAGGATAATTGTAGTGGTAATGTGTTGAAATAATTTAAAGAATAATCTCCGTGAAAAGCCACATTACTACCAAAAATTATGGATAAGAATTGTCAATGTATAGGTAGGGGATTGACAATCAAAATGATAAAAAGTGCCAACTTTGAAAAGTTGTAAAGTGGCAAAGCGCGTTTCCCGAAACTTTGCCACTTCAAGTCCTAATCACCCAGCAACTTTAATCCAGCAGAGCCCGGATATCTTCATTGTCGAGGCTTTTCATGAAGCTTTCCTCGTTGCTGATCAGCTCGCCGGCCAAGGCAAGCTTGCGGTCCTGTAGGGCCATGATCTTTTCTTCCACCGAGCCACGGGTGATGAATTTGTAGATGATCACCTTATTTTCCTGTCCGATTCGGTGGGCACGGTCAATCGCTTGAGCTTCTACAGCAGGGTTCCACCAAGGATCGAGGAGGAATACATATTCAGCCTTGGTAAGGTTGAGCCCTACACCCCCTGCCTTTAGAGAAATCAGGAATACCTTAATATTATCGTCGTTTTGAAACTTCTCTACTTGGGCCTGACGGTCCTTGGTGGCTCCGTCCAGGTACGCATAGGGGATTCCCTGCTCATCCAAGTATTCTCGTACGATGCTCAGATGCCTTACAAACTGGCTAAATACGAGTACTTTATGGTCTTCTGAAATGGTCTCCTGCAGCATGTAGGTGATGTCTTCCAGCTTACCTGAATCGTCTTTGTAGTCCTCCCTTACCAGCTTTGGGTGATTGGCGATCTGTCTCAGTTGCGTCAAGCCTCGCAGCAAAGTGAACTGCTGGGATCCGCGTCCGCCTCCGGCCAGCTCTCCGATGATTTTTTCGCGGTAATAGCTTTTCACTTCTTCGTAGACCTTCTCCTGCTCCGGCGTCATGTCCGAATATTTAACGTTGGTGAGCTTTTCTGGCAGGTCTTTGGCCACTTGGGATTTTAGCCTGCGAAGGATGAAAGGCTTGATCATCGCATGCAGACGGCCGGCTTTATCTTTGTCGTTTTGCTTTTCGATCGGCAAGAGAAACTGTTTTTTGAACAGGTTTTGGTTACCCAAAAGTCCGGGATTGACAAAGTTCATCTGGGACCAAAGATCCATGGTGCCGTTTTCTACAGGCGTACCTGTGAGGATTAGGCGTCTTTTGCTTTTTAGCTTGTTTACCGCCACGGCGATATTGGAGGTGGGGTTTTTGATCGCCTGGGATTCGTCTAGGATGACGTAGTTGAAGTAGAAATCTTTCAGGATATCCACATCCAGCCTGACTATTCCATAGGAAGTGAGTACGATATCGTATCCTCTGAATTTCCAGGGATCTTTGAGACGCTGGGTACCGGAATAGACGAGAATCTTGAGGTCAGGGGTAAATTTTCTGGCTTCAAGTTCCCAGTTGTAGATCAGGGAAGTCGGCATCACCAGCAAAGAGGTAAAGCCTGGATTCTCTATTTTTTCGTGGGCTAAGAGAGCCAAGGTTTGCACGGTCTTACCCAGACCCATATCATCTGCCAAGCAGCCGCCAAACTGATAATCGTTGAGAAAGCGTAGCCAGTTGTAGCCAGCGTGCTGGTAGGGGCGAAGAATGCCTTCGAAGTTTTCCGGCAAATCATAGTCATCGATTGCGTCGAAGTTCCTCAGACGTTCCAGTTTGAGACTGAGGTTGAGGCGGATGAGTTCACCATTTTGGAGCTCGCGGGCAAATGCCAGATGGTGTTTGCGGAGCACCAATTCCTCGGATGAGCGCTCTTCGATGAAGTTAAACAGCTCTGAATAATTGACAAACCAAGAAGAGGGAATAACGGCTGTCTCGCCATTTGGCAGCTCAAACTCCGATTTTCCCTGAATGATCAGCTTTCGGATTTTGGCAAAAGAAACCAAATATACTCCGAACTTGATCTGGGCCTTGACGTCAAACCAGTCGATATTTTCGTTGACTTCGATCGAAATCTGCGCACGGCCGATATGGAAGGTCTTTCCACTTAAGCTGCCGCGTTGCTCGATCTTGATCTTGTGTTCCCTGAGATAGTCTTCGTTGTTTCCCAGCCATTCAAAGGCCTTGGTCTTGGGCAGGGCAAATTTGCCATGGGAGAAGACCATCTGCTTTTTCTTCAGGACGGTTTCAAATTTCCTTTCGACCTGCTCGGTTCGGACTGTTTTAAAAAAGGTAAAATTCCCCTCATGCTCCTCAAATCGACAGGAATTTCCGCTTCCCTCTTTGTCCTTTGACATGATGCCAAAATCGAAGTCGCCGTACTTGAACCGAAGCTGGAACACGATGATATCTTCATTGAGATTTTCGATTTCTCCGCCGAAGAGGTCGGCTCCCGAACCACCGGGAAGCTCGTTGAAGGTAAGCAGGGCCTCGGGGGTGCCCTGCTCCGTGTGGATTTCAAAACCGGTAGCAACCACGTCAAACTGGGTGATTAGCGCCGTGACAAACTTGCGGTAATACTCTGGCTCAAACTTACGCTCGACCATAATCCGACTTTTCGATAGGAAAGGCTGTAGTTTTTTTCCGTCGACGTCGTTTTTGAAATGATACAGCTGTTGATTTACAATCAACCATGCCGGATCCTTGCAGATGAGGTAACCCCCTTTGTGCTGCCAGTCAAGCGGTGTTCCCTTGAATTTGACGCGAGGGTAATATTGGGTATTGTATTCGCCTTTTTCAAAGTGAAATACGATGCTGGCAGGCTCGGCATTTACAGTAATCTCCTTCCAAGTAGGATTGCCGTCAGACCCCATTTCAAACAAACGCTTCCCTATCAGCATGGGAAGGATCTTGGCTCGTTTGATTTCTAGATTTTTAAACAAAAGCTCTTGGATGGTCTTATCGGGTGTTTTTGGATCAAATACCTTTTGTAAAAAATCCTTGGGACGAATATTCCCCTTTTTCATATAGGGTTTGACCACGACCTCGGGTTGCATGGAATCCATGAGTTTGATCAGGTCATAATCTGCCTTGTCGATCCCTGCGTCAAAATCCTCGGCGTTGGCCGAGCTGATATTCTGATAGGCTAGAGAGAGCCTGCCTTTTTCATCCAGTTGGATAGCGAAAGATTCAAATAGTAAGCCCAAATACTCATGACTAAATATGGAATATACTATTTGAAAGGGTTGATCTGAATGAACTATCATAACAAGGCATACTTAATATATAGCATCAGAATTCCCCAATGCTATATATTATGAGGTTAGGGTTGACTCAAGGATATACAAATTGAAAATTACTCAAAATGAGCTTTTCTTTTGAAAATGTAGCCTTGTATTTTGAAAAAAAATCATGAAAAAGGCCCGAAGTTTAAAAATTCGAGCCTAAAATTGGATTATTCTTGATCTTTTAGGAGAATGATTCGGTTTTTTCCGGCGTCTTTTCCTCCTTTTTTTCCGGGAAGAATCGATTTTGGAAAATCAATATGATCGCTACTCCGATAAAGATGGACGCGTCAGCCACATTGAAGATCGGCCAAAGCGCGGTGTAGCTTCCGCCCCAGAGCGGAATCCACTCAGGCACATAGCCTTCCCAGATATCAAAATAAAACATATCCACAACTTGGCCATGAAACCAAGCGGTAGGAGCATTGTACGGTGCATTGTCCAACCAAACACCGTAGAAAATCGAATCAACCAAGTTGCCGATCGCGCCTCCGAGGATCATCGAGATGCAAAGGATGTACACCGGATGGTTTTTCTTTTCGATGATGTGGACAAGGTAATAGCCTATCCCCACCATGGCCACAAGCCGAAAGGAAGTCAGGATCATCTTGCCATATTCCGATCCCAACTCCATCCCAAATGCCATTCCTGGGTTGGTGGTGTAGTGCAGCTTAAACCAATCTCCGAAAATCGGGATCTGGCCTGGTGTCCCAAAGTCCATCTGGAAGTGCACCAGCATCTTCACCATCTGATCTATCGCAATCACCAAAAGGGCGATGCCAAAATATTTTACGTACTTGTTCATCTGCTACAGGCTTAGGCCTTTTCTACTTTTACGGCCAACTCAAAATCATCCATGTCCAATACGGTGCCCTCAGCGATATCACCGAGACCGAGTGCCAGTGCTTGGGTTTCGGACTGTATGTATTGGCCAAATGCGGAAACGGCTGATTTCACCAGCTCGTTGTCCTGGGACACAATGATGTTGATTTTATCCTGTACTTCCAATCCCATTTCTTTTCGGAGATTTTGAATCCTATTGACCAAGTCACGGGCAACTCCCTCTTGCTTCAGTGCTTCGGTCAGCGTCACATCTAGCGCCACTGTCACGCCTTGATCCGAGGCTACTGACCAGCCCGGAATATCCTGAGAGGTGATAAGGACCTCTTCGAGAAGAAGTTCGATGGCGTCGCCTTCCAGCTGCACTGCGATTCTGCCTTCCCGTTCGATTTGGGCAATTTCCTCTTGGCTCCAGGCATTGATCGCCGCTACCACGAAGCGCATTTTCGGACCAAGTTTTTTGCCTAGTAGAGGTAGGTTTGGCTTTACGTTTTTCACCAAAATGCCCGAGGCGTCGTCTAAAAACTCTATGGTCTTGATGTTGACTTCGGACTTGATCAGCTCAGCAACGTGCTCGATCTGCGCTTTGGTCTTGGCGGAAAGCACCGGGATCAGGATGCGTTGCAGGGGCTGGCGTACTTTCAGTTTTTCTTTTTTTCTGAGGGAATGGACTAGGGAAGAAATGTTCTGGGCCAAGTCCATGCTCTCCTCAAGATCGGTATCGATCAGGCTGGAGTCGGCAGATACCCAGTCTGTCAGATGGACGGATTCCTTACCATTTTCGCCTGCCTCGTTGAGGTTTTTGTACATCCAGTCTGCGTAGAAAGGAGCGAAGGAAGACATCAACTGTGTCAAAGTGAGCAAGCACTCGTAAAGCGTCTCATAGGCGGCCTGCTTGTCCGCATTCATGTCGCCTCTCCAGAATCTTTTTCTGGCCAGTCGCACATACCAGTTGGAGAGTTGATCCACGGTGAAGTTCATGATCGCTCGTGTAGCTTTGGTGCCGTCATAGTTATCCATGGCGGCTTCCACCTCGGCGATCAAGGATTGAAGCTTGGAAATGATCCACTGGTCGAGTTCCGCACGCTCGATTACCGGTACGGACTTGCTTTGGTCGTAGACGAAAGCGTCCAAGTTGGCATAAAGGGCGAAGAAGTTATAGGTGTTTTGGAGGGTTCCAAAGAAGCGACGCTGCACTTCGGTGACACCGTCCAAGTTGAACTTCAGGTTGTCCCATGGGTTGGCGTTGCTGAGCATATACCAGCGTAGGGCGTCCGGTCCAAACTCTTTCAGCGTTTTGAAAGGATCTACGGCATTGCCCAGTCGCTTGGACATCTTGTTGCCGTTTTTGTCCAGCACGAGGCCGTTGGCGATTACGTTTTTGAAAGCCACGCTGTCAAAGAGCATCACGGCGATGGCATGCAGGGTAAAAAACCAGCCACGCGTTTGATCCACACCTTCGGCAATATAATCCGCTGGATAGTTGGCTTTGAAGATATCTTCGTTTTCGAAAGGAAAATGCCACTGCGCATAGGGCATCGCACCTGAGTCAAACCATACATCGATCAGGTCGGGCTCGCGGAACATCTTTTCTCCCTTCTCGGAAACCAAAACCACATCATCCACATAAGGCCGGTGTAGGTCCAGTTCTTTGCCTTCGTAGGGAGACTTTTCCATGTAGCCTGCAGCGATGGATTTTTCGATTTCGGCGTTTAGTTCAGCGATAGAACCAACGCATTTTTCCTCCGTGCCGTCCGAAGTTCTCCAGATAGGAAGTGGTGTACCCCAGAATCTGGACCGGCTGAGATTCCAGTCGACCAAGTTTTCGAGCCAGTTGCCAAAGCGACCTGTACCGGTAGCCTCGGGCTTCCAGTTGATAGTCTTGTTGAGCTCGACCATGCGGTCTTTGTAGGCGGTAGTCTTGATAAACCAGCTTTCCAGAGGGTAGTAAAGGATGGGCTTGTCCGTTCTCCAGCAGTGCGGATAGGTGTGTTCGTATTTTTCGACCTTGAAGGCCTTGTTTTCATTTTTTAGGATGATGGAGATGATCACGTCGGTGTTTTTGTAATCCGGCGCCGACTCATCGTCCTCGGTATAGTTTTTCACATAGAAATCATCCACGCCATACTCCTTATGTGCGGTGATTGCATGCTCCCGCATTTTTGCTGAAAGATATGCTCCCACGACGGGCAGGAACTTGCCTCTCTTATCCACCACGGGAATGTCATTTCCCAGTTCGTCTTTCACAAAGATCCCGGGCACATTGTTTTGTACCAAAGTCCTAAAGTCATCCGCACCGAATGCCTTGGCCAAGTGTACGATTCCCGTGCCGTCCTCCGTAGTCACATAATCTCCCGAGACCACGGTGAAAGCTGGATTAGGCAGTGCCAATTCAGAGATTGGGAAAAGCTGCTCATATTCCCAACCCAGCATGGATTTGCCCTTGAACTCTTCGACCACTTCGAAAGGAACCAGTTTGTCTCCAGCTTTGTATTCTTCGAGCTTAAGGTCGTCAGCTTTTGGATTGAAGTAAGCGCTCATCCTGGCTTTTGCCAAGATCACAGTTACAGGTTCGTGGGTATAGGGATTGAATGTCCTCACCTTCACATAATCCAAGTTTTCGCCGATGGCGAGAGCCGAGTTGGAAGGCAAAGTCCAAGGAGTGGTCGTCCAGGCCAGAATGTAGGTGTTTTCCTGCCCTTTCAGTTTAAACTGGGCAGTGATCGAGGTGTCTTTGACATCTTTATAAGTGCCTGGCTGGTTTAGTTCGTGGGAAGAAAGTCCCGTTCCCGCGGCGGGAGAATAGGGCTGGATTGTATAGCCTTTGTATAGGAGCCCTTTTTCGTAAAGCTGCTTGAGCAGATGCCAGAGTGACTCGATGTATTTGCTGTCGAAGGTGATGTAGGGATCATCCAAGTCCACCCAGTAGCCGATTTTTTCGGTCAGATCGTCCCATTCGTTTTTGAATCGCATGACCGTCTCGCGGCATTTGCGGTTATATTCTTCGACCGTGATTTTCTTCCCGATGTCTTCTTTGGTGATACCGAGTTCTTTCTCCACCTGAAGCTCCACCGGCAAGCCATGGGTATCCCATCCGCCCTTACGTTTCACTTGAAATCCTCTCAAAGTTTTGTATCGGCAGAAAATGTCTTTCAAAGCCCTCGCCATGACATGGTGAATGCCCGGCGTACCGTTAGCTGAGGGGGGACCCTCAAAGAAGGTGAAGGTTTCCGCCCCTTCGCGGTTGGCGATACTCTTCTCGAAAATCTGGTTTTCTTTCCAATACTGAAGGACGGATTCTCCGATTTGGGGATAATCCACCTGCTTAAATTCCTGATACGTTTTCACAATTTCCTTTCTTAAGGGCAAGTAGGTGAAGAAAAGCGGGGGCCATATTTGGCATCCCGCTCAAAACAAGCCACAAAGATAGAAGAAAAGGGCTTTTGGGGGAAGGAAATTGCTGATCCAGCCGGGAAGATTTATTGGTGTGAAATTGCAGGCTCTTCGATATAAAGAATTTGAAAAGTTAGGTAGAGCACTTACTTTAACCTCAAATCTTTTGCCCTTGTACCGTTTTGTTGTTCTTTCTATTCTCTTTTGGATTGGACTCCAATGTCAATCCACCTTGGCATTTCAACAACTCCAATCCGACAGCCTTGAGCAAGTGTTTCAAAATCAAAGCCTTTCGGATTCAGTTCGCTATCGTGCTATTCAGCAGCGTACCTTCTCCATGATTTTCAGTGATGGACAACAAGCCAAAGTGAAGATCCAGGAAGTCCTGGAAACCGCCGAAAAGGAAGTGGGCAAGTCCCGCATCTACTACGAAATCCTTCAGAATCTCGGTATCTACTACGATGTAAACCAACAGACCGACAGCTCCCTGATTATCTTTTCTCAGATCTTGGAGGAAAGCCAAAAACAAGGCTGGAAGGCTCTTGAGCAGCGATCCAATAACAATCTTGGGATGAATCGCCTCAATTCATCCGACTACCGCGCGGCGATTGAGTATTTTTCGGAGGCACTTGCCATGGCCCAAAAAGACCCCAATGCCAGGCCTGGTGATTATGTGAATTATATCTCAAATCTCGGACTTGCAAATCAGGAATTGGACTTGATTGAACAGGCGATAAAGTATCATCTGGAAGCCTTGGAAATCCGTGAAAAACTGAAGAACAAAGACGGAATGGCAATTTCCTGCGCCAATTTGGGGGTTTGCTATAAGCTTTTAGGGCAATTTGAAGAGGCGATCAGTTATTATGATCGAGCTATAGAATATGCCAAAGAATCTGGAAACAAGGTTCTTTTCCATCGAACTCATGATAATTTAGGAAGCCTGTATGTGGAGATGGGTAATTTTGAAAAAGGACTACTTCGGTTGAATGTAGCTTTGGATAGTTCGGATGGCTTTATTCCCGATCCAAAAATGGAATTGAGTATCGTGAGTAACGCAGCAGCTTCTTATCTTATGTTGGGTCAAGTGGAAAAAGCAGAGGAATTTGCCAAAAGAGGAGTTGAAATACTGGACGAATACGGGGAATTGATCAATTATTCTTTGACTTTGAAAAATACTTTGGCCAAAATCCATTTCCGAATGGGAGATTTCGAAAAAGGAAATGCCTACCTCGACGAATATGAGGCGCTGAACAAACAAGTGTTTAGTCAAGAAAATGCGCAATTATTGACCGATCTCCAGGTGAGGTATGAACTGGAGAAAAAAGAAAACCAAATCGCTTTCCAAACCGCCGAGCTGCAAGAGAAAAATGCTATTCTTCAAAGGAACTATTTTGCTTTTGCGTCGCTTGGGCTGCTTTTCCTTCTGGGGATAGGTACGTTTGTCTACTATCAAAATCGGGCAAAGCGAAAGCAGGAGCTGCTGGTCAAGGATCGAGAGCTTAAGATAAAGGAGGCCTACATCCAAGCCTCACTCGAATCTCAAGAGCAGGAACGACGTAGAATGGCGCAAGACCTTCATGACGGATTTGGGCAGTATATCTCTGCCTTGCGGATGTATGTCGCCCAACTGAAGAGTGGAAAAGCCAAGGAAGAGCTGAAGTCAGAGTTGGTCATCCGCACAGATTCGGTGCTGGACGAGATGTCGAGGGAAATCAGCAACGTCGTGTATGACCTTATGCCGGCGACACTGATTCGATTCGGCCTAAAGAGCGCTCTAGATGACCTGGCCCATCGCATCAATGCGGGCCAAAAGGTCAAACTAGAGATAGAGGCGCAAAATCTTCCTGATCGAATGGACGAACTGGTCGAAATCAATTTATTCCGTATCTGCCAGGAGTGGATCAACAATGTGCTCAAATACGCCAAATCCAACCATATTTCCTTGATTTTAACCCAACATCAGGGAATTGCCAAACTCCAAATTCTGGATGACGGTAAGGGGTTTGATCCCAGTATTTTTCAGCAAAGCAAGCGAAATGGCTGGAAGAATATCACCACCCGAGCCGAGCTGCTCAACGGAAAACTGGAGCTTTTTACACAGGAGGGGCAGCAAGGGACAAAGCTTTTGGTCACTTTTCCCTATGTTCACCGAGCCAATTAAACCTACCCTTTTGGATGAATATTCTGCTTGTTGACGATCACCGGATTCTATTGGATGGATTGAAATTTTTGATCCAAAACCAACCGGAGGTGAGCCAAGTGGATATCGCCGGTACAGTGGAGGAAGCACTGGCAAAAGTCCGGGAGCAAATTCCCGACCTAATTATCTCGGATATTTCGATCCCGGAGATCGGTGGAATCGCCTTCGCTCACAAAGTAAAATCCCTTTTCCCCCAAGTCAAACTGATTTTCCTGAGTATGCACGAAGAGCCTTACCGCGTCAAGGAGGCACTTTCCACAGGTGCGGAAGGGTATGTTTTGAAAAAAGCAGCTCACGAAGAACTGCTCAAAGCGCTGCGGGAAGTAGCTGAAGGGGGGATGTATTTCAGTGCAGAAATCCAGAAAATTCTGATCATGCGGATGCGATTTCCGGAAGACGAGCGGATTCTTACAGACCGGGAAAAAGAAGTGTTAACCTTGATTTTTGATGAACTTTCAAACAAGGAGATCGGCGAACGGCTGTTTATCTCTGAGCGTACCGTAGAGACCCATCGTAAGAATATCTACCAAAAGACAAAGACCAACTCGCTAGTTGGTCTTTTGAAGTTTGCATTGGTAAACAACCTCATTGGAGGAGCGGCTTAATTTTTTGTCATCTCCAAAAAATTGGCCACACCTGCATCGATTAGGTCCTTCATAGAGCCTGAGGCTGCCTGGACGTAGGCATTGTGATCGCACTCAGCGAAATGAGAGGCGACGGTTTTTTGATCACCAGAGGTCATGACGAGCTGGGTGTAGCCCGCTTTGGCAAACATTTCTGACTTGGCTTGCGTCACTTCCAAAATCTTTTTGTCTTTGAAAACACCCTCAAAAGATACTGCCTTCTTCGGTTCCACTTTTGCATGAAAAAGTGGGTTATTTCCAATATCCAATCCGGACATGAAACTCACCTGGGATAAGAGATTGGGTCCGCCTGCAAGGGATTTTTTGTTTTCTGTCGGATCAACTAACGGTTCAATGCGGTAATCAATATCCGCTCGGACTGAAGTGGCTTTGGTCCAGGTTGAAGCATCGGCATCCAAGTTGACAAAAGGAAATACAAAGTTTACATCTGCTACAAAGACATTGTCAAGGTCTTTTGACATTTTGGGAGTATTGTCCAAAAGTCCGCCGCCGGATTTTTCCCTTCCTCCATTGCTCATTCCTTTTACCAAATAATTGAAATCCTGTGGGGTAACCATGACAAACCCCGCAGCCTGGGCATCGGAGCTTGCTCCTCCTTTCACTAGGGTCCATCCCGTGAAATATTCATTTTTCAAAGCGTCTTCAGCGCTTAGGATTTCGAATCCCTGGCTAGTCAACTGTGAAACATAGCTAGCGTAAGCTTCATCGATCATTTTTTGAAAGTCTTCCACATCAACTCCAGAAATCTGAACGCCAAGGCTCGTGGAAGTGCCTGAAGTAAAAGTGGTGCGGTCGGCACGCTCACTTTTTGACCCGGAAGTCTTTGCAGAAGCTTCTTCGAAAACCTCAAAAAGTGCTTTGAAACTTCGGATAAATACTTTTTTCGGCGCTTTGCTGCCTTGGTTTTTCTTGTTGAAACTGGTGATTTTCATGTCCTTTTCAGTCAACACTGTTGTGGGTGCTATCTCCAAAAACAGGAGAAGTAGTACTAGAAGTATGCTTTTCATAATGTAGTCTGGTTAGATGAGGATAAAATTCCTGCCTTTTCAGTCCATGAGAAATACCCACTTCTTTGCAATTGCTATCCGTGGCAGTACGTAGTGATGTGCTTATCCAGGAAAATTCGACAGCTATCTGGAAATTTGGTTCTTTATATCGTAATATTGCAATAAATAATTTTCACCATGGGAGTAACCCAATCTCATCTTTTCACCGAGGATCAAAATCAGCTGGCCCTGATCGCCAAGGCCATAGCCCATCCGGCGCGCATCGCCATCCTCCATCACCTGATCAAGACCAAGTCTTGCATCAATGGGGATCTGGTCTTGGAGATAGGCTTGGCGCAGGCGACGATCAGCCAGCACCTCAGGGAGCTGAAGGAAGTGGGGATCATTCAGGGCACCATCGAGGGGACCAAAATCAACTACTGTATCCATGCCGAAAAGTGGAACGAGCTCAAAAGCCTGTTTCAACACTTCTTTGAGAGCTATAGCGCCTGTTGCGACTCGTCCTGCTAAAAAAATTTGAACCCGTCCATCGTAATAAAGCAATAAATCATGAAACTATCCGAAGCAAAACAAATCCTGTCCGAAGCCGAAACAATTTCCTTTCAGCTTCCCAATGGCCAACTCGTGCCCTCCCACTTCCATGTGACTGAGATCGGGCTGGTAGACAAACATTTCATCGACTGCGGAGGTACCGTCCGCAAGGAGCAAAAGGTAAATTTCCAGCTTTGGAATGCCGATGACTACGACCACCGCCTCCATCCCGAGAAGCTGGTGCATATCATTGAGCTCTCTCAACGGGTGCTGAATATGCCGGATTTGGAGATCGAGGTGGAGTATCAGGGCGACACCATCGGCAAATATGGCCTGGATCATGATGGCAGCGCCTTCCTCCTGACCACCAAGATGACCGACTGCCTGGCCAAAGACCAATGCGGTATCCCCTCGGAAAAGCCGAAAATCCGCCTTTCCCAGCTCAATGCCCAATCCAGCTGTGCCCCCGGCTCCGGCTGCTGCAACTAGGCAATCAAGCCAGACCGACCAGGTTTAGATACCTGACCGGTCTCACTGCTTTTTACTCTCAATCCCACGCCAGTATTACCATGCTAGACCAATTCCAGACCTGCACTCCCCTGCTTGCAGAGACGCTTCGCAAAGCCCAGCTATTGCCTATTTCCGAGGAAAGAAAGAGTGTATTGAGTCCTTTGATCCAATACGTTCAAGAGAAGATCGACCAAGTGCAGGAGATCAACCTGAACTTCATCTGCACGCACAACTCCCGCCGCAGCCAGTTTTCCCAAGTGTGGACCAAGACTGCCGCCGAGCTCCATGGACTTGCCATCAACAGCTACTCCGGCGGCGTGGAGGTGACGGCCTTCAATTCCAGAGCGGTGGAGTCCCTGAAGCGGAGCGGCTTTCGGGTCAGTTCCAAAGAAAACGGATCGAATCCGACCTACTTCCTTTTTTACTCGGATGAAGCCGATCCCATCGTGGCCTTTTCCAAGCTGTTTGACGACCCGGCCAACAAAGCCTCGCAGTTTGCCGCGGTGATGACCTGCGACCATGCGGATGAAAACTGCCCCTTCATCCCCGGCACGGAGCAGCGCATCGCGGTACGCTATGAGCATCCGAAGGCCTTTGACGACACGGAGCTGGAGTCCGAAAAGTACGACGAGCGATCCCTGCAGATCGCCTCGGAGATGCTTTACGTGTTTTCCCAAATCCGGAAAAAGGGATGAAAAAACTCTCTTTTCTTGACAGAAACCTGACGCTGTGGATTTTCTTGGCGATGGGCATAGGTGTGGGGTTGGGGTATCTTTTCCCTCCCATCGCGGAGCGCATCGAGTCTCTCAGCCGAGGGACGACCAATATCCCGATCGCCGTCGGCCTGATCCTGATGATGTATCCACCTTTAGCCAAAGTGGATTACCGATTGCTTCCTAAGATCTTCCGAAACACCAAGATTTTGAGTATTTCACTGTTGCTCAACTGGATTATTGGGCCAGTATTGATGTTTGCCTTGGCTTTAATTTTTCTGAGGGATTACCCAGAATACATGGTTGGATTGATCTTGATCGGCTTGGCTAGATGTATTGCGATGGTGCTGGTGTGGAATGATCTCGCCGAGGGGAGCCGGGAGTACGGCGCGGGGCTCGTAGCTCTCAACAGCATCTTCCAAGTCTTTTTCTACAGCTTTTACGCCTGGCTGTTTATCACCGTATTGCCGCCATATTTTGGGTTTGAGGGGGCTATCGTGGATATATCCGTTGGGGTGATCGCGGAGAGCGTGGCGATTTACTTGGGGATTCCCTTTTTGATGGGGATTTTGAGTAGGTTGGTTTTAGTGAAAGCCAAGGGTGAAAAGTGGTACAATAAGGTGTTTATCCCGAAAATTTCCCCGATAACGCTGGTCGCTCTGCTTGGGACGATTGTGCTGATGTTTTCGCTCAAGGGGGAATCGATCGTGGAGATCCCGGGAGACGTGCTGCGCATCGCTGTTCCCATGCTGATCTACTTCGCTCTGATGTTTTTGATCGGGTTCTTTGTGAGCAAAGCCATGGGAGCCAGCTACGACAAAAATGCCGCCATCGCCTTCACGGCGGCGGGCAACAATTTTGAGCTGGCGATTGCTGTGGCGATTGCAGTCTTTGGGCTGAATTCCGGCCAGGCCTTCACTGGGGTGATCGGCCCGCTGGTGGAGGTGCCTGCGTTGATACTACTGGTGAGGGTTGCTTTTTGGCTTAGGAAAAAATACTATCCAGGGAAAAGCTGAAAGTCCTTGGCTATGAATGGCTTCATATTTGAGCCAAAAAAATACATCGTCGGCAGGAACCAATTTCACCGATTTGGCTATTTTCATTCCTCTCAATCATCACTTAATCCAAGCACTTTTATGACCGAACAACAAAAACAAGCGCTCGAAGAGGCCATTGCGACACTGAAAGGAAAATTGACTGGTGACATGTTTGCCGACATGGAGACCAGGGATGAAATCCACAATCTGGAAATGCAGCTAAAAGGCGTGAAGCCCATGGATTCGCATTTTGACTGCATCGGCTGCGGAAGCTAAAATCCTACCGATTTGGCCAGATACTTCATTATTTACAAGCCCTTTGGGGTTTTGACACAATTCACCGGAGAGGGGCCCACGCTGGCCTCTCTCGGTGCTTTTCCCCGGGAGGTCTATCCCGTGGGCCGCTTGGACAAGGACAGCGAGGGGCTCCTGCTCATCACCGACGACAAGTGGCTCAACCACCACCTGCTCAATCCGCGTTTTGGGCACCAGCGGACCTACTACGCCCAGGTGGAGGGCATCCCGACTCCAGAGGCCCTGAAGCAGCTTCGTGACGGAGTCACTATCAATGTGGACGGAAAGGACTACCACACCAAACCCGCCTTAGCGAAAATCTTGGATCCTGCGCCGAAATTGCCCGAGCGAAATCCACCTATTAGATATCGTGCTTCAATTCCAGATACTTGGATTGAGCTGACTTTGATCGAAGGGAAAAATAGGCAGGTACGAAAAATGACTGCGGCTGTTGGATTTCCGACGCTTCGTTTGGTGCGGTTTGCCATGGAAAAAATTACAATTGAAGGATTCGAATCAGGAGAGGTGAGGGAGATGGATCAGCAGTCTATCTACCGAATGTTGGGATTGACTGGATACAAAAAGTAGCGATTCGATTTAGGGAATTTTTTTTAGAATGGTCAAAAACTACCCAAGAAAAGGGGAGTCAAATACTTGCGATTATTTGCATAAAGTACTAAAAATAAGCTAGTTGATAGGTTGTTTTTTTGCCGTTCTTTTTTGTATTTTAGGATAATAGTTTCATTTTTTTTTCCCTTAAATTTTTATAGAATATGAAAAAGCCTAAAATTATTCTCGTCCAATTTGCCATCCTGCTAGGCATCGTCATCGGGTGTGACACTACAGAGAAACCGTTACCAAATAATCCTATAGAGGTAAATGGAGTCCCGGATGTTTTGGAAGTACAGGTTTATGAATCCATTGGCCCTTTGACAATAGGTGTATTTGGTAAGGATTTCTTGTCCAGCTTTAGAATTTTGAAAAATGGAGAAGAATTTGAAGTTTGGAATTTAAACCAAGCAAAACTTAAATACTTCTACTCCACATTTACCTATGCCCCAAGTCCATTGGAAATCGGGGAAGATGTGCTTTTTGAGTTTGAGGCAAGGGATATGAATGGTGATATGGCGAAATCAGAAATGAAGCTTACCGTCTCAGATTTGCCAAATACGATACGAGTATCTTCTGATATTTCAACCGATCAAACCTGGGAAAGCGGTAAAACCTATATCCTGTCTGAGCAGGTTTCAGTTTTGCCAAGTGCCACTCTTACCATCCAAAAAGGGGTGATTGTAAAGGTTGACGCAGAGAAAGAAGGTGAGGCAATTCCTTTCTTGGTGATTGAAAGAGGGGCAAAAATCATGGCAAATGGAACCCAAGAAGAGCCAATTATTTTTACCTCGATATTTGACAAAATCCAACCCGGCCAAATTAAATCGTCATTTCTTCCTCAAGCTCCGGATCTTTATACTAATAATGCCAAAGGAGGTATTGTTATTTTGGGAAATGCAAAAGGTTCATTCGCGAGTAATTTTACCGAAGTTTCTCTAAAAGGGGAGGATGGAGCGGAATATGGGCTGATTTATGGTGGAAATGACGGCCAAGACAATTCCGGAGTTTTAAACTATGTTTCGATCCGGAATGTGGGTCCGTTGACCCTGGCGGCTGTTGGTTCCGGTACTCAGGTGGATAAGGTGGAGGTTTTTCAAGGCGGTCAGATCGGGATTAGGGTTTTGGGAGGTGCTGTGAATTTGGAAAACATCATGGTCAGTGATACGGGCACAGGACTGAGTATCGATCAGGGATGGAATGGAACGTTAGAAAATTTTTATTTGGGCAATTGTATTTCATCAATTATTGTTGGCGGGCCTAAAGGGAATTATTATGGAGGGAATCATCACATTAACAAGGGATCCATTTTTGTAAGTGGCGGAGGGGGGATTTTGAATTTCGAAGAAAACTCAAACACAGATTTATCGGAGATCTATTTTGAATTCACTCCTAGTTTAGATAGTGGGGATTACCCAGTGGGTGCAGATAGTTGGGAACCTGCAGTGGTTAACTATTGGATCAATCTGGTACCAAAGAAGTATATGCCTAAGGTAAGTGAGTTAGAGGTATATTCCTATGACCCTTTTACCAGCTCGGAGTTTTTGGAGTGGTCCGAGCGAGTAACAATCATGTCAAATATTGGAATCAATAGTGTAGGAGTGGACCCAGAGCCATTTAAAAAGTGGTCGATCATCCATGAAAACCTATAAGCGGTCATTATAGGATTGGGCTTGATTGCCTTTCTATAAGTTAGGGAATGGGATTTTTTCTCATTCCCTTTTTTTTTTGCTGAGATTGGATTTTGATTTTTCCTCTTAAAATTTCCTAAAAACCCAATAGGCTTTGGGCTTTACCATTGCTAAGAATTAAGATTGTCCTTTGGTACAAATCTCCCTATTTTAGCCTCGCCATTTCAGGCTCCAAAAACGGTAATTCATGCATCAGGAAAAAATCGCCGAAGTAATCCAAGAAGTAAAAAAGGTAGTCGTGGGTCAGGACAAGATGGTCAATCGCCTGCTAATCGGACTATTCACCAACGGACACATCCTTCTCGAAGGGGTGCCCGGTTTGGCAAAAACCCTCACCGTCAACACCCTCGCCAAGGTTCTACACCTGGACTTCAACCGGATCCAGTTTACTCCGGATTTGCTGCCTTCCGATCTAATTGGTACCATGATCTACAACCAGCAGACTTCGAGTTTTGAGGTGAAGAAGGGGCCGATCTTTTCCAACGTCATCCTTGCGGATGAAGTGAACCGCTCCCCTGCCAAGGTGCAGTCCGCTTTGCTGGAAGCTATGCAAGAAAAGCAGGTGACCATTGGGGAGACGACTTTTTCCCTTGACAGGCCTTTTTTGGTGCTGGCTACCCAAAACCCAGTCGACCAAGAAGGAACCTATCCTCTACCTGAGGCTCAAGTGGATAGATTCATGATGAAAGTCCACATCGACTATCCTACCAAAGCCGACGAAATGGAAGTCATGCGACGGATGTCGAACATGCAATATTCCTCAGAAGTGAGACCTATCCTTTCCAAGCAGGATATTTTTGATATTCGAAACCAGATCAACGCGGTAAACATAGCAGAACCTCTGGAGCACTACATCATCGAATTGGTGTTTGCGACCAGATTCCCCCAACAATATGGATTGAGGGATGAAGCCAAGTATATCATGTTTGGCGTGTCACCGCGGGCAAGTATCAACCTAAACCTGGCAGCCAAAGCCGTGGCCTTCATGGATGGGCGCGACTATGTGCTTCCAGAAGACATCAAGGAAATAGCCGAAGACGTGCTGAATCACCGGATTTTGCTCAACTATGAGGCTGAGGCAGACAATGTAAGCACGAGAAGCCTGGTGAAGACTCTTCTTGAAAAAGTGCCAATTAACAAGTCCGTAACATTGAAATAACATTAGATCAAGCTTTCAAAGGCTTTCCACAGGGAAAGCCTTTTTTTTTGTTTTCACTGTTAATCCAATATTAAATTCTGTCTGGATTTTTAAAAAAACCATAAACAGCAAAATTCTCTTGCCGGGAAAATTGAAAGCAGTTTTGCATCGGAAAAACGCAAAACCATAATTCAATTTATACCAAATGAAAAAGTACAACTACCTGTTAACCCTAATCACAGCTTCCCTTCTGGGACTTTCCAGCTGTATTGAAGGAAACGACAAACCCGATACCGATGGTGACAACGGCTCAAGTGTCGAGATCACTTCCAACATCACCACCAACACCACTTGGGAAACTGGTAAAGTTTACGTGCTAGGCGGTAGGATTGCCGTGACTTCAGGAGTAACACTCACCATTCAGCCAGGCGTAATTGTAAAAGGCCAAGCTGGATCTGGTGCCAACGCCACGGCCTTGGTCATCGCAAGAGGAGCGAAAATCATGGCAGAGGGAACTGCCTCCCAGCCTATTATCTTCACCTCCATAGCTGACGAAATCGAACCCGGCCAGGTGGCTTCTCCCAACCTGGATCCTACCTTGGAAGGACTTTGGGGTGGCCTGCTGGTATTGGGAAGAGCTAAAGGCTCTTTCGCCGGTGACATTATGGAAACCCAAATCGAAGGCATCCCAGCCTCTGACATCAACGGTCTCTATGGCGGAAACGACGACGCTGACAACTCGGGCGTATTGAAATATATCTCCATCCGTCACGGTGGCGCCAATATCGGTGAGGGCAACGAAATCAACGGCCTTACTCTTGGTGGCGTGGGATCCGGTACCGTGATCGAAAATATAGAAGTAGTCGCCAACCAAGACGACGGAATCGAGTGGTTTGGCGGAACAGTTTCCGTAAAAAATGCACTGATCTGGAATTCCGGTGACGATGCGGTAGATACCGATCAATCTTGGGCTGGTACCCTTGACAATTTCATCGTGATCTGCGGCACCAATACTGACCATGCCTTGGAAATCGATGGACCAGAAGGAGCCTACAACGCCGCACATACCGTGACCAACGGATCTATCAAAGGTCATCCCAACTCCGAATTCGCCGACTTCAGAGCGGGAGCAAGAGGTACTTTCTCAAACCTTTACTTCTTCAACTTCCCAGCTCCCTCCGCCAACAACAATGCTGGCAAAGGAGACCTTTCGCTCAGCGGGGACAATACCATCGCAAACTTTGCCGAAGGAATCCTGACCTTCTCCAAGCTAGAAGCTACTCTGGCTGAAGGTGTCACCCTAGATCAGGCATTCAGAAACGGCACTTCTGCCCACGCTAGCTCTGTGGCTGCACAAGCCAATACCGTAGGTGCTGACAAATCTGCCTTTGCCAATTGGACTTGGGCTGCCGCTGCCAACGCATTGTCCGACTTCAAATAAAAAAACTGGATATCCTGAAAAGAAGGTCTTGCAAGGATCCTTCTTTTCAGGATTCCTTCTTGCTGATAATATTTCTATTGCTGTATGAAAAACAAAGCATCTAAATCCCTGATGAAAACCTCAGTAGCGATTGTACTCTTAGTGCTATTCCAGCTGCTTACAGGATTCGCCTTTGCCCAGAATGGGACCATTCGTGGCGCAGTCTATGAAGAATCGACCGGAGAGCCATTATTTGGAGTTTCTGTTTTGATAAAAGAATTATCCACAGGAGCCGTCACTGACTTTGATGGCAAGTTTGAAATCCAGGTAGCGCCTGGTACCTACACGATTCAGGTTTCCTACATTTCCTACACGACCTTCGAGCTTACCTCCGTTGAGGTTAGTAGCGGAGAGGTCAACGTACTTCAGGACATCCTGATGAAAGAAGAGGCTTCCGAATTGGAGACCGTGACTGTGCAAGCTGCGGCGATCCGTACCACTGAGTCTGCCCTGATGTCTGTAAAAAGAGGCGCCCCCAATCTTTTGGACGGAGTCTCTGCGAGTACTTTCCGCCAGATCGGCGACGGCGACGCTGCTTCAGCAGTGAAGCGAGTGACTGGTGTCTCCATCGAAGGAGGCAAATACGTCTACGTACGTGGTCTGGGTGACCGCTACACCAAGACCGTCCTAAACGGCATGGACGTGCCGGGCTTGGATCCTGACCGTAATACAATACAGATGGATATCTTCCCGACCAATGTGATAGACAATATCATCGTTTCCAAGTCATTTACATCTGACCTTCCCGCTGATTTCACCGGAGGAGTGGTCGATATCGAGACCAAGGATTTTCCGGAGGAAAAAACCATGAAGTTGGGCATCTCTGTAGGAGTGAATCCTTCGATGCACTTCAACAAAAATTACATTACCTACGAAGGAGGAAAGACCGATTGGTTGGGATTTGATGACGGAACCCGCGCAATTCCAACTGGCGGAAGAACTGACATTCCGCTATACGGCCAAGTCGTGGGAAATCCAAACAGCCCAGCAGGCCTTGAATACCAACAAATACTGGGTGACTTCAACAAAACCCTGGGAGGCACTCGTCAATCAAGCTTGATGGATTTTGGACTTTCTTTTTCTCTTGGAAATCAAATCGCAAGACCAAAAGTAACCTGGGGTTATAATGCCGCAGTGACCTATAAGAACGAAACGGAATACTACCAGGGTGCGGAGTTTAACCTTTACGGTAAGCCCATCGGCGAGACAGAGACAGAGCTGGAGCCCTTGGAGAGACAGCGTGGCGACTACGGGGTGAACAATGTACTACTTGGAGGAATGGCGGGAATTGCCTTGAAAACCAATGCATCCAAGTACAAGCTCAACTTCCTACATCTTCAAAACGGTGAATCCAAAGCGGGTATTTTCGACTTCGTCAACACCAATTTGGGTGCAAACTTTGAGGCCAAGCAATACAACCTTGAGTACAGCCAGAGAGCGCTGACTAGTATCCTATTGTCGGGAACGCACTTCTTCAATGGTAGGGATTGGGAATTGAGCTGGAAGATCGCTCCGACTCTTTCCACCATTGACGATCCGGACATCAGGTTTACCCGCTTCAGACAGCCCACCAACAATGTCTCCACGGAAGTTGGTCTTCCCGCACGAATCTGGAGATCGCTTCAGGAGGAAAACCTGAACGGTAAAGGCGATATCACCAGAAACCTGTCCCTTTGGAACAGGGATGCCAAGCTTAAATTCGGCGGAAGCTACTCTTTCAAACACCGACTTTTCAACATCCAAAGCTTTCAGTTCCCAACAGGCGACACTGAGCTTACTGGCGATCCCAACCAGATCTTGGACGAGGAAAACCTCTTCTCTGCCGACAACAGAAACGGTGTACGCTACAATCCGGACTTTATCCCTACCAATCCCAACGAATACGAAGCCTATGCGACGACTATGGGAGGGTACGCCTCTATGGAGTTGAATCCGGCGGAAAAGCTTAAGGCAGTCGTGGGGCTTAGAGTGGAGCAGTTTAACCAGTATTATACTGGTACTAACCAAACCGGTGATATCGTGTTTGACCTGGTCGAGATGCTGGATGATTTGGATTTCTTTCCTACGGTAAACTTGATCTATAATCTGAAGGAAAACCAAAACTTGAGGCTTTCCGCTACCAGGACTACCGCTAGGCCTTCCTTCAAGGAGCTCTCCTATGCCGAGATTCTTGATCCAATTTCAGGACGTACCTTCATCGGTGGTCTCTATCAGGAAACTACCAATGGTGGCAGCGAAGTACTTTGGGATGGCAACTTGACTTCCACCCGTATCAACAACTTTGACTTGAGATGGGAGCTATTCCAGCAGCGTGGCGAGATGTTTTCCGTGAGCGCTTTCTACAAGACCTTTGACAGACCGATCGAGATGGTGCAGTTCCTGGCAGATCCGGGCACATTCCAGCCAAGAAACGTGGGCAACGGCTCAGTAGCGGGTTTGGAGTTTGAATTCAGAAAATCCCTCAAATTCATCACGCCGTCTCTGGAGAATTTTGCCTGGAATACCAACGTCACCATAACCGAGTCGCAGATCAAGATGTCTGAGTCTGAATTGAGATCCCGAACAAACTCCGCAAAAGAAGGAGAAGTAATCGATGACACCCGTCAGATGGCCGGTCAAGCGCCATTCATCATCAACACCGGTTTGTCTTTCAATAACTTCGCCACAGGTTTGGAAGCAGGTTTGTTCTATAACGTGCAGGGTCCGACTCTGACTTACGTTGGCTTCGGCAATCGTACCGATACCTTCTCAGTGCCTTTCCACTCGCTAAATTTCAACCTGAACAAATCGTTTGGCGCAGATGAGAGAATCCAGGCCGGATTGGGTGTGCAGAATATTCTCAACCAAAAGCGCGAGACTGTGTTCAAGGCCTACGAAGCACAAGATCAGATCTTTACCAGCCTTGCACCTGGGACTAAAATCAACTTCAACGTCGCGTTTTCATTCTAAACTACCACTACCTACCATAAAGCAAGAGGCTGCCCATAAAGCAGCCTCTTTGCCATTTACCGAAATCGTGTAGCGATCTAAGCTGAACTCTTCCCCTAGCGGCTCAAAGAGTCAATGAGGTCTATCAGGTTAGTTTTCGGATGATTTCGACCGAAGAGGGGAATTTGGCCAGTAGCTCTTCCCTCTCGAAAAGCTCGAAATCCCTGAAATCAAAGCCCGGCGCGACCACGCAGGAAACCAGCGAAAAACTCTCGGGATGGTCGACCGTGCTGCCAAATATGCTGTGCGCTTTTACCAGATGCTGAGGTAAAGTGCCCTGTTGATCTGCCGGCCCAAGTTTGAGAATTTGGTGTCCCTTTTCTCCCAGCAAGTGGACGGAAAGCGGTGATCCTTCATGCCAAAACCAAAGTTCATCGCTTTGTATTCTGTGGAAATGGGAAACATCCGCCGAACGAAGTAAGAAGAAAATCGATGTGCACAGGCTTCTCTCACCAGCATCAGTAGCTGCTTTTTCCCTGGATCGGTAGACTTCTGAATAGAAGCCTCCTTCTGGATGAGCCTTTAGGCCCAGTTTTTCGATTAACTCATCAACACGATCGGAATTCATGAATAGGTTTTGATGAGTGTGTCCACGATACGATCGGCTGTTTTTCCATCCCAAAATGGGATTCCCTGGTAGTGTTTCCACTCGCCTTTCATGATTTTGTCAAGATAGGGTTTGAGTTTTTTTGGATCGGTACCGACAAGCTCGTTTGTCCCGAGAAGGGTAGTTTCAGGCCTTTCGGTATTATCGCGAAGCGTGATGCAGGGGACATCCATTACGGAGGTTTCCTCAGTCACTCCTCCGGAGTCGGTGATGACGCCCTTGGCATTTTTTACCAAGTAGTTAAATTCCAGGTAGCCCAAAGGTTCACATAGCAGGAGGTTCGCGGCATTTATGCCCAAGTTTTGGAGGTTTTTGGCCGTACGGGGATGCACGGGGAAGACTATGGACAGGCCGCCGATTCCCTCCAGTATGGCATCGATCATAGCTTTGAGTGAATGCTCCTGATCGACGTTTGCCGGGCGATGCATGGTCATCACAAAGTAGTTTCCGGGCCTCAAGTGATTGAACATTTCGCCTTGAGGCTTTCTGAAATTGGGGAGCTGGGCCATCAACGTGTCGATCATGGTGTTACCCACAAAGTGGATTCTTTCCTCAGGTACTCCCGCTTTTCGCAGATTAACGTTTGCGATCTCGGAGGTGGTGAAGAAATGGTCGGTGATGCTGTCGGTGACCATGCGGTTGATCTCCTCGGGCATGGACAGGTCTCCCGATCTGATGCCTCCTTCCACGTGAGCGACGTCGATTTGAAGTTTTTTTGCGGCAATGGAGCAGGCCAATGTACTGGTGACATCGCCCACGACAATGACCAGATTTGGCCGGTTTTCCATCAATTCCTTTTCAAAAGCGACCATAATGGCGGCAGTTTGCTCAGCTTGGGTTCCTCCCCCGCCGCCTAGATTTGCATCGGGCTCTGGGATGCTGAGCTGCTCAAAGAAGTCCCCTGACATCTTTTTGTCATAGTGCTGCCCGGTGTGTACCAAGCGGTATCCTACTTCAATTCCCGCTTTTTTTTGTCGTTGAAAAGCGTGGATGATGGGGGCGATTTTCATGAAATTGGGTCTTGCACCTGCGACTATGGTGAACTTGGGCATGAGCGATTCGTATGGTTTGTACAAAAATAGGCAATCCAACCGGTGTCCGGGGACCCGTTCCTAACTTTCATGCCTCGTGTTTGGTTAGATTTTTGTTTCTTTGCCCGTGTTTTTTGAATAAAAGTGAATAAATGAGAAAAATTAGTTTGGGGGTTTGGCTGCTTTTGGGTTTGGCTTTTCTAATTACCTCCTGCCTGCCTACAGTGGAAACAGAACAGATAGCTTATTCCAACGATTTTTCAGATTTGGATCTGGCTGGCTTCGAGAATGCCAAGCTTTATATCTACAATAACGACACCGTCGTAGGGATTTATCACAACGATGAGGTGGCAGTCAACATCGGGGACCTGCCAGCTCACAACTACCTGAAAATAACTTTGGATATCTTCGTCCACGACAGCTGGGATGGCAATTCGGACGATGGCATTGGCGGACCCGACGCTTGGTATATGGGATACGATGGCATTGAAGTCTTCAGGACTACCTTCTCCAATACTCCCTGCGTGTCTACCTACTGCCTTTATCAGTCTTATCCCAATGATTATTTCCGGCAAAACGTACCCAAGTCCGGCGCCGTTCAGACCGATTTGCCAGGACTATGCATTTTTGGGCCAGAGGCTCCAAACTATACCACTAGATACAGCATATCCAAGTTGATTGAGCATTCCAACCCCAATGTGAAATTGTACATGGGTGGAGATCTCACTGCGGTCAATTCGCCTAGTCCAATTTGTGACGAATCTTGGTCCCTGGCTAAGGTCGAAGTTGTAGCTATCCAAACCAATTAAGGAATGAGAACAAAGTTGAGATTTTTGAAAGTCACCTTAGTTTGTTTGTTGTTAGGGATCAAGCCCCTTGCATTTTCTCAAACCATTCCGGTAGGTACCCCGGTCTTGGATGACTACCTCCGGAGACTGCAGCTCTTAGGGCAGGTAGACTCCGCTTCTTCCTGGATGATCCGGCCGATATTTCCCACCGAGGCTTTTGGTATTGAAAATGGGTTTGATCTGGACAGCTCCGTAGTTGACTTGGACATTTCTACCCTTCACAGCAGAATCGGGACCAAGGGTAAATTTTTGATGATGCCAGGGGTGTACAAAATGCAGTATAACTCTACCTATGCCTCCGCGGCTAATGAGGGGGCCTTTATCCCCAACAGAGGTGTGCAGCAGATTTTTAGCCCAGGCGTCTATGTTGAATATGGCAAATTTAGCCTGCAGTTTCAGCCGGAGGTTCTTTTGGCACAAAACAGGGATTACCAAGGTTTCCCCATTGAGCATCAGTCTTCAATCTTGTTTTACTATGAGTACATGAACCGGATCGACATGCCAGAACGATTCGGGGATGGCATATACAACCGAGCTTATCCTGGACAGTCAAGTTTGAGGTTTAACCTAAAGGAATATTCAGTAGGTATTTCCACCGAGAACCTTTGGTGGGGTCCCGGAAGAAGAAATTCCCTGCTGTTGGGAAACAATGCCCCAGGCTTTCTCCATTTCACGCTAAATACCCGCAAACCCGTTAGTACTCCCATCGGATCGTTTGAAGGCCAGGTGATTTCCGGTTTTCTAAAATCGACCAAGTTTTTGCCGCCTTGGCCTGATTACGTCTTCCAGCAAAATCTCGTGTACATCCCGAAAAGGGAAAATGGGAATCGGTATTTAGGCGGTGTGGTGCTGACCTATCAGCCGAAATGGGTTCCAGGCCTGTTTTTGGGCTATGGGTCGGTCAATCACATGTACCGAGAGGATGTGTCGACCTTTGGGGATCTGATGCCGATATTCAATGGCAGAAAAGGGCCTTCTAATGTTTTTGACCCAGTGCGGGACAAGCGGCAGCAGTTTAGCTCTGGATTTTTTAGATGGCTAGCACCGGCCGGTCGCTTCGAGTTCTACGGCGAATACGGAACTCGCGGAAACAGCCGCAAGTTTGAGGAGTTTATCACCACTCCGGAGCAGGGCAGAGCCTTCACTTTTGGATTTGCCCATTTAATGAAGTTAAAGAAGCCGGGGAGGTTTCTGGAGCTGAGTTCCGAAATGACCCAGTCTGGGCAGCCGATACGCGAGGAGATCCGACAGCTGCGTACCTGGTATATTCACGACCATGTGCGGCATGGCTATACCCACAAAGGAGAGACACTCGGTATTGGTAATGGACCAGCAGCAAACCAGCTTTTTGTTGGTCTTGCTTGGGTGGAAGGCCTTAAGAAGATTGGACTTCAGTTTGAACGAATCGAGTACAATGCGGACTATTATTACTTCCGATACGAAGCTTCCAAAGACCTCAGAAACAAGTATGTGGACCTTGTGTTTACCTTGGCACCAGAGTGGAAGTTTGGAGACTTTTTACTTGGTGGAAAACTGCAATACGTGAGTACTCTCAACTACAAATGGTATCTCGAAAATGATCCGACCGGGCAAACTTATTTTGTCAGTGGCTATGATCGCAAGAACTTCGTGGGGCAGATTGGGTTGACCTACCTGTTCCGCTGATATTACAACCAACCAACATGAAAGCAGAAAAAAACAAAGTCGTGGCAGTAGCCTATGTGCTGAAAGTAGACGACGGTGAAAATGGTCAGGAACTGTATGAGACAGTTACTGAAGATTCTCCTTTTTACTTCCTTTTTGGACATCAAAATGTCCTTCCGAAGTTTGAGGAGGCAATCGCCGGAAAAGAAGCTGGTGAGGTTTTCACGGTGGCGATTGACTTTGAAAACGCGTATGGCGACTATGACGACAACAAAAAAGCTATTATTCCAAAATCCAATTTTAAAGAAGACGGGAAGAAGAACAAGGATCTTTTGAAGGTTGGGAATGTGATCCCAATGCAGGATGACAAAGGAAATCAGATGCGTGGAGAAATAACCAAGGTGGACTATCGAGGCGTTCATATGGACTTCAATCCGCCTTTGGCCGGTTATGACTTGTTCTTTGAGGGAAAAATCGTGTCGATAAGAGAGGCTCAGCCGGTGGAGATTGAGCATGGGCATGTGCATGGACCGGACGGGCACCATCATCACTGAAAAGCTGGATTCCCACGCCAGGCATATCATGGCCCTTTTCAACTAGAATTGGGCCTTTTTTATGGTGTGAGACTCATCCGCCGATAAAAGAAGGGCTTCTGATTTTCAGAAGCCCTTTTTCACTTTTTCAGTTCGTGGCCAAAGGTTTTGTAAGCCAAGTCAACGCTTAGCTCACGGAGGCCCAAAATCCGATCCGAAGGGTACAGCAAATACGCTTTGGATAGCTGCTCAACTGCCTGGCCGAAGGCCTGGGCGTTGAAATGCACGATGGCATCATTGTAATATTGAAGTCCAGCCAACTGCGTCAGACTCACTTTTCTAAAGATGGAGTTGTCACTGTAGTCGATTTCTGGCCCAGCGAGACGCTGGCTAACTGCCTTTGCCGACACAAATTCAGCCGGCTTGTATGCGTCTAAATACTTTTCCACTTCAGAAGGTGCAGTGATCATTCCGCCTACTGGCAGCGTGCTTTCGAGTACTATTTCCTTACCGTCCATGTTGACGACTATAAATACGTGGTAGTCAGTCTCCACGATATCATAGGAATACCCGTATCGTTCCAACAGCATTCCCAAGGCAGCTGAACCGCTCACGCAATCGAACCTTCCCTCAGAGAGCATAGAGTTGAAAGTCGAGTGTTGCTCGTACTTTTTGAAAAGGCGCTGACTGGATTTTTGGAAGATGTGCCGGAGGAAATTGACATCAGTGGAGTTCTTGGCTGCTTTCGAGTCGAGTTCATTGACCAGACTGGCCCAAGCATCTTCCGAGCCTGATTTTTCCGCCTGAACTGCTCGAAAAAGCGAAAAAGGACTCTCTTTTTCTGATTGCCAAATGGCCTTTTCCATTTCGGAATCGAAACTCAGCGTTTCATACTCCACTAAATTCGTCTGTGACATGGTCGCAGAAACCAGCCCAGTAAGAATCACGAGTATGAACAGCACCTTTTTCATGCGGTGTGAAGCCAATGTTAATCGATTAATCCAAAGTTAACAATTTGGTAACATTGGAAAAATTTCAATCAAAAACTTAACATTGGAGTCCAGCAGGCGGTGTCAGTATTCAGTCATAGTTAGCAATCTGCCCTCTACCTACTGTGACTGATCACTGCCTACTGATGATGGTAGGGCTCATTGCGGAGGATCGTCATGGCCCGGTAGAGCTGCTCGATAAAAAAAGGCCGGATCATCTGATGCGAAAACGTCATCTTGGAGATGGAGATTTTACCGTTTGCACGGCTGTAGACTTCATCTGAAAAACCATATGGCCCGCCAATCACGAAGATCAATTGTTTCAGGCCTGAGTTCATCTTTTTCTGAAGGTACTCCGAAAAGTCCACAGAGGAGTAGCTTTTTCCCCGCTCATCCAGCAGGATCAAGTCATCGGAAGGGATGATGTTTTTTAGAATCAATTCCCCTTCTTTTTCCTTTTGGAGGACTTCGGAAAGTGACTTCGTGTGTTTCAGGTCAGGGATGATTTCGAGCTCAAACCTGATGTAAAAATTCAGACGCTTGCTGTACTCATCTACCAGCGCAATGATGGCTTTGTGGTCTGTCTTTCCGATCGCGATCAGTTTGATAGTCATGCGCAAATCTAGGAAAAGCCCACCATACCTTTTCCCTTTCCAATCTCGGGGATAAAACTTACTTTCCTTCAGAGAACCTTCATAGCCCCCTACTTATGAAAAAAACGCTTATTGCATTTGGACTTTTTTGTGCGACAAACTTTGGATTTGCCCAGACATCCAACCCCTATTTTGTGCTTGATCCCACCTTGACACCCGATGCCAAGGAGATCGTTTTCAGCTATGAGGGAGACCTTTGGAGAGTCCCGGTCTCAGGCGGGGCAGCCTTACGGCTAACAGCCATGGAGGGCATTGAATCCAGACCTGCAGTATCCCCAGATGGAAAATGGCTGGCCTTTACAGCCGAGCAATACGGAAACAAGGACGTTTTTTTGATGCCTTTGGCGGGAGGAGACATTCGTCAGCTGACCTTTCATGACGGTGTGGACGAGGTGGAGTCATGGGGCTGGGAAAGCGACAAAATCTACTTCACTTCCAATCGTTACAATTCCTTTGCTGCCTACGAGGTAGATCTAAACGGAGCGACTCCCAAGCGCCTTTTCCAACACTACTTCAATACCGTGCATGGGGCAGTCGTGCAGCCGAAGACCGGCGAAATCTATTTTAACGAGACCTGGGAAAGCAAAAACTTTGCACACCGCAAGCGCTACAAAGGGGAGTATAATCCGGATATCCAGTCCTATAGTCCCGAAACCAAGAAGTTTACCCAGTACACCGATTATGAGGGAAAGGACTTTGGGGCAACTATAGACCAAAATGGAAACGTCTATTTCCAGTCAGACGAGGCCAACGGAGAATATAACCTGTATACTTTTAAAAATGGGGCAAAAACAAAATTGACCGACTTCACCAGTTCCATCATGTGGCCCAAGGTGAGTGCAAATGGAGAGAAGATCGTGTTTCGCAAGGATTATCAAGTGTACGTGTACGACGTAGCCACCGGACAAACCTCACAGCCCAGCATCGCCATCTTTCAAAACCAAACCTTGGAGCGCGACATTAGTCGAAACGTCTCTAATAACATCAGCCATTTCGATGTCTCTCCAGACGGAACCAAGATGGCTTTTGTGAGTAGGGGGGTACTGTTTATCTCTGATGTCAAGGGGAAGTTTATCCAGCAGATTCCGACAGATCCAAAGGAAGCGGTGGAGGAAGTGAAGTGGCTGGCAGACAATAAGACATTGATCTATTCCCGCACGGTGAAGGGCTATCACAATTGGTTTACCATCTCTGCCCAGAATCCCGGCGAGGAAAAGCAACTTACCAACGACTTATTCAAAAACCGCCAGCTAACTTTGAATAAAGACAGGACGCTTGGCGTCTATGTAGGCGGCAGAAACCTGATCCGGGAGATTGATTTGAACACGCTTGAGAGCAAGACTTTGGTTGAGGACGAACTTTGGGGACTGTATACACCAAGTCCATATTTGTCTCCAGATGGGGAATATGTGGTTTTTAGCCCCATCCGAAATTTCGAGCGCGAAGTCATCGTCTACCATCGACCCACTCAGAAAATCCTCAATCTCACGGAAACCCTCGTGACGGAGAATTCTCCCTATTGGTCTCCCGATGGCAAATACATTTATTTTTCGTCGGACCGCACCCACGTCAGCTACCCCTACGGCACCACGAGCGCCCATATCTACCGGATGAAGCTGGACAAGTTTGCGGAGCTTTTTGAGTCGGATAAAGTGGCCGAACTGTTCAAAGAAGAGCCCAAGGAAGACAAAGACAAGAAAGACTCCCCGGCTGAAAAGCCGGCTGTAAAAGTCAAAATCACTCCAGGCGACTTGATGGATAGATTGGAACTCGTTGGGCCGTCATTTGGTGAGCAGGACAATCCCTTCGTCTTGCAAAAGGATGGCAAGACTTGGGTATTTTATACTTCCAACCACGATCAGGGTAATCCCAAGCTATGGAAGACAACGTTTGAGGAATTTGAAAAACCCAAAACTGAAAAAGTGAGCGACGACCGAATCGGGGGCTTTGACTTGGTGCAGGCCAAAGACAAAGTGTATTTGTTGGCAGGCGGAAAAGTCCACACCTTGGACCCAGCCGCGAACAAAACCGAGGAGATCAAGTTTTCCCAGACTTTCAACAAAAAACTTAGGGATGAGTTTGAGCAGATGTACTTCGAAGCATGGGTTGGGATGGAGCAAAACTTCTACGATGGGGACTTCCATGGCGAAAACTGGCAGGAGCTGCGGGATCGATATGCGCAGTTTCTACCCTATGTCCACAATCGCGAGCACCTCCGTACGATTTTCAACGATATGCTTGGTGAGCTGAATACCTCTCACTTTGGCTTCAGTTCATTCGGGGAGGAAGAACAGGGATACTTTGGTACCCGCTCCATGAATGCAGGGATTGTCTTCGAGGAAGAAAACCCCTTCGTGGTCAACCGAATACTGAAACACAGTCCGGCCGATCTGGAGCCTATGCCCGTACGCCCCGGCGACAAACTAGTGGCAGTGAACGGTGTGCGAATCGAGTCAGGCAAGAATCGGGAAGCTTACTTTGCCGCACCTAGCATGGCAGAGGAGCTGGTTTTGACCTTTGACAGAAGCGGAACCGAAGTCAGCTTCAAGGCTCATCCGGCTTCCACCGGTCAGATGAAGGCTTGGCTTTATGACGAATGGATGGACAGCAACGAAGCCTATGTGGACGAAAAGTCAGAAGATCGGATTTCCTACGTACATATGAAAAATATGGGTGGAGGAGAGCTCCAGCATTTCCTCGAATACATGGTGTCCAACAAGGCCGACCGTGAAGGTCTTATCCTCGATCTGCGCTACAATACCGGGGGAAATGTCCACGACCAGGTGTTGCAGTTTCTCAGCCAGCGAAGCTATCTCCAGTGGAAATACCGGGACGGGAAGCTGACCAAGCAGCCCAACTTTGCTCCTTCGGACAAACCCATCGTCCTGCTAATCAACGAGCAATCCCTTTCTGATGCGGAAATGACCGCGCATGGCTTTAAGCATCTCGGGTTGGGGACAATAATTGGAACAGAGACCTACCGCTGGATTATTTTCACCTCGGGACAAGGATTGGTGGATGGATCTTTCTACCGACTTCCAGCTTGGGGCTGCTACACCTTGGATGGGCGAAATCTGGAGAAAGACGGAGTCGAGCCGGACTTCCGCATGGATGAGGGCTTTGTGGATCGCCTGGAAGGCCATCAAAAACAATTGGACAAGGCAATCGAGGTGATCTTGGAAAAGTTGAAGTAGGAGTGTGCTCGACCAAAATACGATGTTTGTAAAGGAGCGAGTCGTTGAACTGCCCAAAAAATCTCTAGTAAACGTCCCCGAAAAAGCTCAAAGTCGGTTGAAAACAAAAGCCACCTCAATTTTTTGGGGTGGCTTTCAAATTTCTAGTCCTAAAAAACTTACTTGATCAACTCCTTGCGCTTCAGGATTGTCTCCATGAATTTCTTTTCGTTTTCGGTATTGAAGATGCGGAATGGTAGGTGGATAAACTGCGCTTTGGACATGTACAGTACAAAAGCGTCTTTGGTGAGCTCCACGCGCTTGATCATGTTCCACTGGACCGGCATGCCTTCACGGGCGTTGAGCTTCATCAGGATCTGGCGGCTGTCAATCTCATAGGCCATTTTTTGGAAAATAGCCTTGTTTTGCTCCATCTGTGTGATTCCTGTAAACTGGATCGTCCAAAAGAGCACATATAGGCCATAGGCGATCAAAGCTCCGACGATCCACCAAATGGAAGCGATCCAAAAGTATCCGCAGCAGATCGCCAAAGCAATCAGGATGACCCACCACTGTTCCTTGAGGATGGATTTTAGACCCATTTTAATATAGGTGCCCGTCTCGAGCTGGTATTTTTTGGTTTTGATAATCATCGGTGACTAATTAGAGAGCGCAAATATCCGCCTATCGGATTGATTAAGCAAGCCGAATAAAATCATAAATCCTGCAATGGGATGAAAACAAATGGATTATTCCATTGATTTAGAAGGCGCATTCGATTATCTTATCTGAAAATTTTTGGCCATGAACAGTCTCGTGATCGATCTATTTATGTGCGGAGTGGCGTATGTCATCTTGATTTATTTTGTGGCCACCATGACAAAAAATTCTCTCCGGAGGGGCAACAGCAACAATGACGATGGGGATGGGGGGATAGAGAACCTCACGCCTCCCAAGATCGATTTGCCTCCAGGGGTGATTTGGCCATCAGATGCACCCAAAAAATCAAAATCTCCCGAACCGGTGGAATTTTAGCGGCATTTTTCGCAGATCCCCTGTACCAACAAACTCATTTCCTTCTTTACAAATCTTGGAGGAAGCTTGATCTGGGGTAAGGTGATGTCCTCCAAACACGTGGTCTCGCCGCAGTTTTCGCACTTGAAATGGACGTGTTCATGGCTGTGGTCATGAACTGCTTCTCCATGGGAACACAGTGCGTATTTAGTCGCGCCACTGTCGTCCAATACTTTGTGAATTAGGTCTTTGTCCAGAAAGGTCTTGAGCGTGCGGTAGATCGTCACCCGATCAAACTGCTGATTGAGCGTTTCTTCCAAATCCGAATGGGACAAAGCGATATTCTTGTCCAAAAACTCCTGGATGATATCCAGCCGACAATCGGTGATCCTTAGCTTGTGGGACTGTAATATGGCCGTTGGGTTTATCATGTGCTTTGTTTGACGGTCAAATTAACTCAAAAAATCAAGTGAAAAAAAATGGCGCCGAATTCGGCGCCATTTGGTGTTTATTTTCCGGATTCCTCCGCTAGGATTTTGTCGATCCTTGCCAGTGCATCTTCCAGATGTAGCTTGGACATTCGATCAGAAGTGCGGCCTATCGCTGCTTTGATCTGAGTCTGAAGGGTCTTCAATTCCCCTCTCGCCATAGGCCGTATATCCGACTGGGAGGCGTTGATCTGCGGTCCGACATACTGCCGGAATTGTGCAGGCACCGGGCTTGGGCTCTCGGTGAGCAGTTCTTCCAGCTTTTCGATGTGCGCGCGCTGCAGCGCTCTACGGTGTACGTCGATGGTTTTGCCAGAGGACAGCTCAGTCCAGATGCCTTTGCGTATGTCGTCGAAAAGCTCGGTGATCTTATAGGCATCAGCGCCGTTGAGCGCTTCGTTTTCGATCACTCTGCCCAAGCGACCCCATTCGAGGAGGCCATTGAGAGAATTTGCCTGAATACTTCGGATACGCTCAAGCGCACCGAAGTCGCCGATCCTGGAAATGATCTCGTCATCCATCATCCAGCTAGGAGTGGCGAAAAGTTGCTTGTTCAGAAAGTCCACTGCGGATTTCTGCATCTCCTTGGAAGTATGGATATAGACAGGGGCGTCTTCGCCTGCCGATTTGTAGATCTCTTCTACGCCTCCGACATTGGTTCTGACATGGCCCATGTAGCGGTTAAACTGCGTGATCACTTGGCCATACATCTCTTCCAAATCAGAGTAGTCCTTGAAGGGCTTGTTTTCCTCAGTGGTCCACTCACGCAGATTAGGCATGATTCGCTTCAGGTTTTGGATACCGTATTCGGAGGCCTTTACTGCGTTGTCACCCAAGTCTTCGGACTGGGCAGTAGGATCATAGCTGTTTCCTTGGCGGCCATAGCGATAGACGGGATCACCTTTTTTGTCCAATATCCACTGGTTCAAGATGGCTTGCTCGTCTTCTGGAGTTTTCGCGTCAGGAATAGGACGGTAGCCCCACATCACCGCGTATTTGTCATAGGGGCCGACATTTGGCATCAAGCTCACTCCTTCGTCCTCAGGTTGTGCGATGTAGTTGAAGCGGGCATAGTCCATGATGGATGGTGCGGTGCCAAATTCCTTCGTGAATTCCGCGTCGCGGAGCTTTTCCACCGGATATGCTACGGATGAAGCGAAGTTGTGCGGTAGGCCGAGGGTATGACCCACTTCGTGCGAAGAGACAAAACGAATGAGTCTGCCCATGGTTTCTTCTGAAAAGTTTACGCCTCTAGCATCAGGATTGATGGCGGCAGTCTGGATAAAAAACCAGTTTCTTAGCAGGTTCATTACGTTGTGGTACCACCCGATATGGGACTCCAGGATCTCCCCAGACCTTGGATCAGATACGTGGGGTCCGTAGGCGTTTTGAATATCAGAGGCAAAATACCTAATCACAGAGAAACGCGCGTCCTCTGCGCTCCAAGTCGGATCTTCTTCCGGGCTTGGTGCTTCCTTGGCAAGGATGGCATTTTTGAAACCAGCCTCCTCAAAGGCTACCTGCCAGTCTTCCACGCCTGCGATCAGATAGGGAATCCACTGTTTTGGCGTGGCAGGGTCAATGTAGAAGACAATCGGCTTCACCGGCTCCACCAATTCGCCTCGCTTGAATTTTTCCATATCCTCAGGCTTGACCTCCAGTCTCCATCGGTCGAGGTAGCGGCGTGAAGCGGCCTTTTGCTGATCGGATCCGTAGTCGACATAGGATCTTGCAAACCAGCCCACTCGACGATCCGCGAGCCTCTGCTTCATCGGTACTTTGGGAAGCAGAATCATGGAGGCGTTCATCTCCAAAGTGATCAAGCCGGTCGAACTATTTGAGGGGGGCTCGGAAGCGGCATAGGTCAACACATAGCGCGACTCGATATTGATCGGGTAGGAATTGATATGCGCGATGTAGGTGCGGTCAGTGTCTAGACGGGTTACCTTGTATTGGGTTCTTCTATTTCGCTGTAGGCCAAGGGCAGGTGTGTCTTTGCTAAACAGGTCGGTCACGTCGATGACCGTACCCGTAGAGTCGGTAGCCCTGGACTTTACTGGGAACTTCTGAAGAATCGGTTCCAGGTTGGAGGCTTTTACCGCCATCGATATCGGGAGGGAATCAGCCGCATAGTTGTTGACCGAGACGACTTTCAGGAGAATATCGTCTCCGTTTTTGTCCCAGCGTACCATGAGGTTGTTGGTGTTTTCGCCCCCGTACCCGATTCCGTCTGCCGTTTTAGCCACACGGACGACCATCAGCATGTCTCTGCCAAAGAGTGAATCCGGGATTTCGTAGAAGTATTTGTCGTCGACCTGATGGACATCAAACAAGCCTTCCTTGGTCTTTGCCTTAGCAGTGATGACTTCTTTATAGGGCTTAGGGCCGTTGGTCGGTCCGCCGTTTTGCGGTCTGGCTGGAGCGGTAGGGGCGGGCTGCTCTTTGCCTTTTTTCTTTTTCTTTTGGGCGAATGAGTCCTCTGAAACAAGTAGAGCCCCCATCACACCCAAAACAAGAAGAGATCTCCTCAGTAATTTGGGTAGTGTTTTGTTCATTTTAACGTAAGTTGAAATTTGGAATTAAAATAACTTCCAAACCGTGGGATAAATGGACAGGCAAACTCGTTTTTTGATAAGCGGTTCCATCCTCAAACCAAAGGCTCTTGAAGGAAACAGAAAAGGAAATTATTGTCATCGGCGGCGGACTGGCTGGCCTGGTCTCCTCTATTCTTCTTTCAAGAAAGGGGAAGAGGGTCCTGTTGATCGAGAAGAAAGCATATCCGTTTCACCGCGTGTGCGGGGAATACATCTCCAACGAGGTGCTTGATTTTTTGAAAAGGGAGCAGCTTTATCCTGACTTTTTGGAAATACCCACGATCTCCAATTTCGAGTTTAGTGATACCAAGGGAAAGTCCGTAAGTATTCCCCTCGACTTGGGGGGAATTGGCATCAGCAGATATATGCTGGACGATTGGCTCTACCAAAAGGCAAAGGCAGCCGGAGTGGAAGTAAAGACCAAAATTCAGGTGTTCGATGCGGTGTTTGAGGAGCGGACAGAAAAGTTCGCTCTGACCCTTTCCGACCACTCCATTGTTGAAGCCGGGTTTGTGATCGGTGCTTTTGGCAAACGAAGCAAATTGGATAAGACGCTGGATCGTCCTTTTATACAAAAAGTGAGCCCGTATATCGGTGTCAAATACCACATCTACGCCGATTTTCCTCGAGACACCGTCGCTCTTCACAATTTTTCCGGCGGTTATTGTGGGCTCAATGCGATAGAGGATGGAAAGGTAAATCTTTGCTATCTCGGCAATAGGGATCAGCTGCGTATGCACGGTTCGATAGAAGAAATGGAGCGACAGATTCTATGGAAAAATCCGATTTTGAAAAGGGTTTTTCAGGAAAGCGAATTTCTCCTGGAAAAACCGGAAGTGATCAATGAGATCAATTTCGAGCCAAAAATGCCAGTAGAGCAGCACATCTTGATGGCGGGAGATGCGGCAGGATTGATCACACCGCTTTGCGGCAACGGGATGGCCATGGCGATCCATTCTGGAAAGATGGCTGCGGATGCGATTCTTCTGGGAAAAAGCAGAGTAGAAGTTGAAAGCATTTACTCTAAATCTTGGAATGCCGCTTTTCGCAGGCGACTTTGGGTCGGCAGACACCTTCAGCGACTGTTTGGGGCAAGGGGAGTTTCAGTGTTTGCAGGGAAGCTCATCCGGAATAGTCCTTTTTTTGCGCAGCAAATAATCAAAAACACGCACGGCAAACCCTTTTGATCACTGGCTAAATAGCTGTAGGACCTGGGTATTTTCCAGAAAATAATAGATAAAGAAGGCGTTTAGAAGCAAGGATGAGATGCTGTTCATGCCCATCGCCCAAGAATAAGAAGCATATTTCTCCGGGTTGGAAATCACGAACCTGAACCACGTGAGAAAATACAGCATGACAGGCGCCATAGCACCGAGATAAACCCACAGAATGTCCGTCTGATTTCGATCCATATAATACCACGCAAAGGCAGCCCCCGTAAGCGCAAAAAGTAAAGCTGAAAACATAAACGTGCCTTTGATACCCAGTTTCAGACTTAAAGTATGATCGCCGCGTCTCGAGTCCTCGCCGTGCTGGTATACCTGAGTCAGGGGGTAATTTCCCCACAGCATCAGACTGGTCAAAAGTCCTGGAATAAAGACGTGGGGCTTTAACATAGTGTCCCAGCCCAGATTGCCCAACCCTACATAGCACATCGCAAATGTGAAATAGCCCTGAAAAAATCCGGCGATAAACCAACTCGCCCAGGGGTATTTTTTGATCCGAATGGAAGTGTGGGAATAAGCCATGCTTACCAAGGCATAGACCAAAAGCATGCTGGCAAAACTCCAGCTGATCATTGCCCCCAATCCTAGCGCTACAAACAAAAATCCAAAGGAAAGCCAATACAAGTCTGCGGTGACTTTGGGCGGATGCTTCAGTCCACCGATACTCTCTTCGTCCTTGTCAAAGTAGCTGTTGTATCCGTTGCTGCTCGGATATAGAAACAGGTGGAGCGCCAAAAAAACCAACAGCACTCGCTCACCGTCCAAGTCTGGAGTCAGGCCAAGGGCAAATAGAAATACCGGCATCAAAAACAAAGAGAAGGGGATGCGGAGGTGGCGTAGACTGGATCTGGTAATCATGTCTTGTTTGGTTGCCCCATAACCTTATCTGGTTTGGATGGTTAAGAAGTAGTTATCAATTTAGAAATTATCCTTTAACTTAAACTGATGAGTTCGACCATAGTTAGCATCGGCCTTTCGAATCCCGGAGCTCCGATACCACAATCCGAAATTGCCCGATTTATGCGGCTCGCTCATCAGCTGGATGAAGTGGAAGGTAGAAAGCTGGGATTTCTCTATCGGAAGACCGGTATTGAAACCAGGCACAGTGTACTGGAGGATTTTGACAAATTGAGGGTCGAGGATTTCTCTTTTTTTCCCAACAACCAAGCCTTAGAGCCCTTTCCGGGGACCAAGGCTAGGATGGAGGTTTTTCAGAAAGCTGCTCCGGATCTCGCTGCCAAGGCCGCTTTTTCCAGCCTGGAGCAGGCAGGGGTGCACACTAAGGCACTCACTCATCTGATTTTGGTATCCTGCACGGGAATGGTCGCTCCTGGAGTGGAGCTTCAGTTGATGGAAAGGCTGGGGTTGGATGATTCTGTAGAGCGGTATTGTGTGCATTTCATGGGCTGCTATGCGGCTTTTACCGGATTGAAACTTGCGGACAAAATCTTGAGGACTGAGCTCGATGCCAAAGTTTTGTTGGTCTCGGTGGAGCTGTGCACGCTTCATTTTCAGAAAGAATTTTCGGAAGACAACCAGCTTGCCAATTCCCTGTTTGGGGATGGCGCCGCCGCTGCTTTGGTAATGAATGCGAAAAAAGGCCTTAAAATCAAGTCCTACCTTAGTCAGGTGCTTCGGAATGGTGACCAGGATATGGCTTGGGGAATTGGGGATTTTGGGTTTGAGATGAAGCTGAGCAAATACATCCCTACCCTTCTGGATCAGGGAATTCGTCAACTCAGAAACGTCTTCGAGAGGAAATTTGCCCTGAGTAAAATCCCGAATTTCGCGATCCACCCTGGGGGAAAACAGATTTTGCAAAAAGTACAGGAGGCTTTTGAACTTGGACCAGAGGCAAATTTCCATGCTTCGGACGTGCTGCGGCAATTCGGGAACATGTCCTCCGCCTCCATCCTGTTTGTGTTGGATCGTATGATGAAAGATCCAAATGTCCAAGGGGAAATCCTTTCGATGGGTTTTGGTCCAGGGCTGACTTTGGAGACTTTACACCTCGTGAAGCAATGAGCATCTTTGAAAAACGGAGCGGGCAAAAGGAGCTCATGGACAACCTCGACTGCTCCGGAGAAGAGCTGGAGCAGACTCTGCGAGAGCTGAAGACGATCAATAGATGGCTGGGAGGAAACCACGTCACTACCAATGGATTGGCTAAACTGATGAAACTTCGCCCCCAGTCATCTTACCGGATTGCAGATATCGGCTGCGGCGGGGGAGATATGATTGGCATTATGGATAGATGGGCCAAATCACAGAATCTGAAAGTTAATTTTATCGGGATTGACGCCAACCCGAACATTATAGACTTGGCAAAAATCAGGTTGAAAGAAGTGACGAATGTTCGCTGGAAGGTGCAAAACGTATTCGATCCCGATTTTCCCAGGGAAAAAGTGGACATCATAACCTGTACCCTCTTTACCCATCACTTTACTGATCAGGAACTGGCCAGCCTGATTAGAGCCTTTCGGGCCAAAGCATCCATGGGCATCGTCATCAATGACCTTCACCGTCACTGGTTCGCTTTTCACAGTATTCGGCTTTTAACCCGTGTATTTAGCAAATCTGCCATGGTCCGGAATGATGCGTCGCTGTCGGTGCTAAGAAGTTTCACAAAAGAGGACTGGGAACGGATTTTTGAGATCTCTGGAATAGATTCTTTCGAAATCCGTTGGTTTTGGGCTTTTAGATGGCAAATTTTGATCGTATTCTAATTCAAACAACCAAATAATTTTCGTTATGGAACTTTCCCCCGAAACCATCGAATCGCTTTTGGATCAGGGAATCGCACTGATCTACAGGATTGTACCCTCGCTCATCTACGCCCTGCTTTTTTACATCGTCGGGCGGTTTATTGTCAACAAGCTGGTCAAAGGGTTTAAGAAAGTCCTCAATGCCCGCGAAGCCAATCCCTCTCTGAACACCTTCCTGGTGGGCTTGGTCAAGGCTCTCCTGTATGTTTCCCTTTTTATCGGGATTGCCACGATCCTTGGCGTGCCGATGTCGTCCTTCCTTGCGATCTTGGGTGCAGCAGGCTTGGCTATTGGTTTGGCGTTACAAGGTTCCCTCTCCAATTTTGCAGGGGGTGTGTTGATTTTGCTTTTTAAGCCGTTCAAAGTGGGAGATGTGATTGAGGGCCAAGGGAATACGGGCACCGTGACCAAGATTGATATTCTTTATACCCATCTGAATACCTTCGACAACAAAGAAGTTGTGATTCCCAACGGCAATCTGGCCAACTCGGAAGTGGTCAACTACAGCTCGCAGCCGACCAGGCGTATAGACATCAAGGTCGGAGTTGCCTACAGTACCGATCTGCAAAAGGCCAGGGAAGTTATCCTTGATATTCTAAAGAAGGATGAGCGGGTACACGCCGAACCACAGCCTGTGGTTTTTCTCCAAAATTTTGGAGACAGCTCCCTGGATTTGGTCGTGCGGGCGTGGGCAGACACCGGCAACTTGTGGCCTGTCTATTTCGACTCTATGGAGAAGATCAAATCCGCCTTCGATAGCAATGAGATCGAAATACCGTTTCCTCAGCGGGTGGTATATGCAAAAAACGACTAAGCTTGCAGCGACTCTTAAATCCCCCAATCGGCAGGAGCTGGTTTGGGGGATTTTTTTGCTAGTAGCGGACCAAGATTTCTTCGAGGGATTTTCTGCTGATTTCAGGTACGAACGTTTCACTTTTGGCAAAGCCAACAGGGAGTAGCAAAAAGGGCTTCTCATGCGCCGGGCGATTCAATATCTCGCCTAGGAAGTTCATAGGGCTCGGAGTATGGGTGACCGTGACCAAGCCTGCTTGGTGGATTGCCGCGATCAGAAATCCACAAGCGATGCCGACGGATTCGGACACATAATAGTGTTGGACTTTTTTTCCCTGATGGACACCATAGGATTGTTTGAAAACTACAATGAGGCAGGGGGCTTCTTCCAAAAAAGGCTTTCGCCAGTCAGTACCGAGTGGCTTTAGGTCTTCTTTCCAGGTGTCTGGCATCCGGCTGGAATAGCTGATTCTCTCCTCTTCCTCGGCGGCCTCCCTTATCCTCCGTTTGATTTCGGGAGCTTCGACCAAGCAGAAGGTCCAGGGCTGCTTGTGCGCTCCTGAGGGAGCTGTGCCTGCTGTGAGGATGAGGTGTTCGATTACTGCTTTTGGAATGGGGCGGCTGTCAAATTCCCTCACTGTTCGTCGCTGATTCATGCTTTGGTAAAAATCCAAGGCGTTTTCCCTCAGTTTTTCCATGCTGATGTCCGGCCGGCTGTATGCGATATGCTCAAAGCCATTGATCAGTTTCTTTTTCATAAAAAAAACGGTTAGCCCGAAAGTTAACCGTTTTTGGATGGGATGTCGGACTTTTAGTCCATTGTCAATTCCCTCGACCCGCCCGGGTAGCTGACGGTTACGGTTTTGTCGCAGGTTCCCGAGCCCAAATCAGCCGTGATGGTAATTCCCTGAACGACAAAATCCAGCTTGCCGGCACTTGGAATGAAAACTCCAGTTCTCACGCACTCCTGATCCACGATTAGCGGATCTGTTACTAACGCCGTGTAATCGACCCCTTCCCTGCTTTTGCCCGAGGAGGTTCCTGTGATCGATATTTGATAGCCGGCGGATCCAAGAGTGAGTACCCTCGATTGGGTGCTGGTGTAGATAGCGAAGGAATTGTCAGGCCAAGTTAGCTTGCCATTTTCGATTTTTACATTGAGAATGAGACTGCTGGTGAGAATATTGAAGCCGGCGTTAGTAAGGGTGCGGGATCCTTCGATCTTGATTCCGTTTACTTCATAGCCTTCAAATGTTGTGACAATGGAGGTAGTGGGCTGGAGGAAATTGGTGCCGGAATAGGTAAGAATTACTTTGCCTTTTCTCTCAACTCCTTTTGGACTGGTGCATCCCGCACCAAAGTCGATGGTGATTTTTTTTGCCCCTTCATTGTGCTCCACCACGGTGTTGGCACAAATATCCGCCTCGGACTGCGTCCTGGTACCCAATCCGCTGCTCTGCAGAATGTCGAGAGTCAACAGATCGGTATCCTCATAGGCAGCATTGACTTCAAATTGCTCCTCCACGACCACGAGATTGGGCTCGGAATCGACGGGGTCTTCATCTTCGCCGCAGGAAAAAATAAGGAACGGCACAGCAAAGAGGGCAGGCCTGATTAGGTGTAATAATCTGAATTTCATGGTGATGTGTAGATTGAGTTTCGAAAGTTACAACTTATTTTTTCTGATTCTTTTCCTGCTTCTCGGTTTTTGGGTTCTTGCCTCCCACGCAGCCTATGTTTTGGGTCAGCCCGATGTCATTGGGTAGGATTCCCATTCCTTCGCTAAGGTCCCATTCCTCGACGATAGGCTGGTTCTTTTTCTTTTTCATAATTCAGAAGGGTAAAGGGTGGCTGTTAAAATCGCCTTTTTTTACCATAGAATTGTCCTACAGGTTTAATTTTCTTAATGAGCGATGTTGGCTATCTCTATATTTGAGCATGAATAGTTTTGATTTTGAGCGGGAGGGATTGGATACCAAACTTGCTGTCGCCAGGAGTAAGGCCGCCAAGTTATCCCTCTTGCGCGTCGTGTTGTTTTTTGGCATTGGTGCACTTTTTATCCTCGGCATTGCAGAGCACCCCATCTGGCTTATTCCAGCTTTGATGGTGTCGTATCTGTTTATTCGGTTGGTAGAGGCCTACAATTTTCAAAAGGACCAGGAGTCAATCTACCTCGCATTGGATAAGATGCAAGCCCAAAAAGAAAATCGCAGCCGACGGCAGCTATCGGGTTTTGAACCTGGAAGTGAATTTTTGGACAAAAGCCATCCCTTTTGCAACGACTTGGATCTTTTCGGTGAGCATTCCCTTTTTCAATTGCTAAACCATACGGTTTCGTCGGGAGGAAAAAAGAGACTTGCCGAGCTGATGAAAAGTAAATTTGAAAGGAAAGATTCCGAGGCGCGCGCTCAGGCGGTGGCGGAGCTGACTTCGAATCCCCTGTTTCTTCAGTCGATGGAGGCGGCGGGCTTGGCTTTGAAGAAAGAAGGAAAAGAGGATGGAAAATGGATTGCGTGGCTGGGAGAGGCAGAAAAGCAAACCATGATTGCAAAGGCTTTTGCGGTTGTCGGTCCCTTGGGAGGACTGACCCTACTTTTTTTGATTTATCTGGACATCTTACCGGCCGCGTTTCTGGGTATCTGGGTTTTGCTGGGTGTTGCAGTTTTGAGTTCCGTTTTCCTGCCGCTCAAGAAGGCTGACGAGGCGATTCCCTTTGCGGCAACGCTCAAATCCTTTCGCGTTCGTGCAGAGCTGATCGAGAGGGAAACCTTCGCCTCGGAGGAACTTCTTGAGCGGCAGCGGGCACTTTGCCCGGACGGAATCTCTCCTTCGGTATTACTGAGTGACCTGGACAAGCTTGGTCTTTGGATTCAAAACCGACTCAATCTCCTCTACCTACCGATCAATCTTCTCTTTTGGACGGACTTTTTGCTTTTTACCCAGCTGGTATCCTGGAAGACCCGAGTGGGACAGTCGCTTAGCCACCTGCCGGAGAATCTCGAGAAATGGGAGGTGCTCGTTTCTCTAGGGGCTTTTGAGGTGGAGCTGGGAGGAAAAGGGCGTGTTGAATGGACGGAAGAAGCGAAGCTTTTGGCAGATGAAATAGCCCATCCCCTCATTTTGCCGGAAAAGGCGATTCCCAATTCGATGCAATTCGACGCCAACCATCGATTGATCCTTTTGACGGGAGCCAACATGAGTGGCAAGACTACTTTTATGCGGACGCTTGGGATCAATTGTGTTCTAGCAAACTTAGGCCTCCGCCCATTTGGAGACAGCTTGGTTTTAGGGAGATGCCAGCTTTTCACCAGCATGCGCAATTCGGATAACTTGGGGGAAAGCGTGAGCTCCTTCTACGCGGAGCTGAAGCGAATCCATTCCCTTATCGAGCGGCTGGAGTCGGGCGAGATACTTTTTTTCCTGCTAGACGAGATCCTAAAAGGCACCAATACCCAGGACAGGATTTCCGGGTCAGAGGCTTTGATACGTCAAACCCTCAAGACCAATGGCTTCGGGATCATCAGCACCCATGACGTTGAGCTGTCCGCGCTTGCCCATACTGTGGAAAAAGTACACAATTTTTCGTTCCATTCGGAGATTCACGATCGCTCTATAGATTTTGATTATCGGGTCAAAAAAGGCCCTTGCGCTAGTTTTAACGCACATAAACTGATGGAATTGATGGGTATTCGATTCGAGAGCTAGGTGCTTATGGCATTTGGATTGGGTAAGTGGTTGAAAAATGAATCTTATACCTAAACCAAATTTATCATGAGCTCTTTATTGTATCTTATCGCATTGGTGTTGATCATCGGGTGGTTGTTGGGAGTTTTCGTTTACAGCGTTGGAGGCTTGATCCACATTCTACTTGTCTTGGCGGTAGTGGCTGTCCTTCTTCGACTGATTGGCGGAGGCAGAGCAGTCTAAAGCTGGAAAGGATCCGATCCAGACTTTTATTTGTACGCCTAATCTCTGGGAATCTGTTAATTTTGGCGTGCTTATGACTAATTCTGCACAAAACCAGACTCTCGGAATTCTCGGAGGAGGGCAGCTTGGACGAATGGTGATCCAAGCTGCCATCAATTACAATCAAGATATCCACATTCTCGACCCTGATGCCAATGCTCCCTGCAGGGACATTGCTCAGGCGTTCGAGGTGGGGTCTCTCAAGGACTTTGACACGGTCGTCAATTTTGGAAAAAAGTGTGACGTGATCACAGTCGAGATTGAAGCCGTTAACACTGATGCCCTGCAGCAGCTCGCTGATCAGGGCAAAAAAGTTTTTCCCCAACCGCACATCCTCAAACTTATTCAGGACAAGCGTGAGCAGAAGCAGTTTTACCAGCAGCATGGGATACCTACCGCTGACTATGTGTTGACTGCGGATAAAGCTGAGGTACTTGCAAAAAAAGACTTTTTGCCCGCCGTCAACAAGCTTGGAAAAGAAGGGTATGACGGCAGAGGTGTGCAGGTTTTGCGAAGCGAAGCCGATCTGGATAAGGCCTTTGATGCGCCGGGTTTGTTGGAAAAGCTGATTGACTTTGATAAGGAAATCGCCGTCACCGTGGCTCGAAACGAGAGCGGGGAATTGATTGCCTACCCTGCGGTCGAATGTGCTTTTCACCCAACGGCAAATTTGGTAGAGTTCCTTTTTGCCCCAGCGGAAATCTCCCCCGATATAGAGGCCAGAGCCCAAGAAATCGCCAAGGAGGTGATTCTAAAACTCGATATGGTGGGCATTCTTGCCGTGGAGATGTTTGTCACCAAATCGGGAGAGGTTCTTGTTAATGAAGTCGCACCCCGCCCCCACAACAGTGGACATCATACCATTGAAGCCAACTTTACCTCACAATTTGAGCAGCATTTGCGTGCAGTCATGAACTGGCCATTGGGTGATGCCGGTCTTCGCTGCCCAGCTGCCATGATCAACTTGCTCGGCGAAGACGGCTATTCCGGTGAAGCTGTCGTCGAAGGCAAAGAAGAGGCACTGGCTGAAAAAGGCGTGTATATCCATTTGTATGGGAAAAAGCTGACTAAGCCTTTTCGCAAGATGGGCCATGTGACTATTCTTGACGAAGACGTGACGAGTCTAAAAGCCAAAGCCAACCGAATCAAAGAACTAATCAAAATCAAATCGATCTAATGAAACCACAGGTAGGAATCATCATGGGAAGTCAGTCCGACCTTCCTATCATGGCGGAAGCCGCCCAGTTTTTGGAAGAATTGGGAATCGCATACGAATTGACCGTGGTTTCCGCGCATCGCACCCCGCAGCGAATGATTGACTACGCTGGATCTGCCAGAGAAAGAGGTATCAAGGTAATCATTGCCGGAGCTGGTGGCGCTGCGCATTTGCCGGGAATGGTAGCTTCATTGACAAGCCTACCCGTAATCGGCGTTCCTGTGTTGAGCTCAAATTCCATAGATGGGTGGGATAGTATTTTATCCATTTTGCAGATGCCAAGCGGAATTCCGGTAGCTACGGTAGCCCTAAATGGAGGAAAGAACGCTGGAATTTTGGCTGCCTCCATTGTCGGAGCATATGATGCCGAGATTGGGAAAAAGATGGATGCCTTTAAGACTGGCCTTCGTGAGAAAGTGGAAGAATCCGCTGCCCAAATCGAGGAAAAGGGCTGGAAAACCATATTGAAAAAATAAGAATCAAAATCGCCTAAGAGCAACTACTGAGAGTCCATAGTAAACTGCTGTGGACTCTTTATTTTGAATGAAATCATGGACTGGAAGAAAAACGTCAAATTCAAAATCGGCTCAGAGGATTGGGAAATGCCCCTTTCCACGCTTTTACTTTTAATCCTAATTACTTTGGTGCTGATGCTGGGTGGAGCTTGGATGGGATTTCAGTTCGGCTCCAGATAAGACTATAATTCGAAGAGGTGGTTGAACAAGGTGATTAGCCATTTTGCATCTTTTAAAGCGAAGACCACCCAAATACAACTCAGCTGAACTATTGCTACCAAAGCGAAGGATAAGTAGATTTTTTTCTCTTTGCGGTAGTCCTGAATCATCAGAAAAGCAACAATCAGGAAAACCAGAACTTGGTTCCAGGCTAACACATCTACCCACAAAAACGGGAAGTCCGAAAATTCCTTTGGCTGGTAAATCATCCCCAAAGGCAAGAAAGACAAGCGGGTTGTTGCGGGGGAAAGCACCCAAAAAACAGTGCTGATCATCCATCTCGCATGGACTTGCGTATTTTTTGCATTCCAAACAGCAGCGGCTACGGAGAGCAAAAAGCCGGCAATGAAGATAAAATCCAAGAGAGAAAGACTATAGCGTACCTTAAAAAGAGGGCTTTGCTCCGGTTGGGTGAGATTTCCACGAATGACTCCTAGAGCCGAAGCGGTCACAAACCCGGCAAGCAACAATCCAAGCATCCCGACTTTTCGGTGTATTTGGATGGGGCGATGGTGATAAAGCCAAGGTTGGACAATCAAGATGATGTACCAAGCCGTAGCGGATATGCCATGCAAATGCCATCGGAGTGGAGCCTCCGAAAAGCCTGTCCAATAACTTCTGAAACCGAGCAAAGTGAATCCAAAGGGAATCAAGAGCCAAAGATGGAGTTTGGGAAAAGGCTTCATGGGCACGGCTTAAGGCAGGTTGTGGACTAATTTTTCCAGAATCTACAAATTAGTTCTTGGATTACAGATACTTACTTTTTTGGATTTTTTGGGCTAGGAAACTTGCTTGAGCCGATTAGCGAACCTAATTGGCTCATTTATTTTGATATTATGAGCCGAATAAATTAACTATTCGGCTCATATATTGAGTATATTTGAGCCGAATAGCGAACATAATCGGCTCATGACTTATAATTGGCAACAAGACGGTTGGCCGGAATTTCAGTATTCACCAGGTTTGACTGAGGATTTTCAGTTGAGATTTTTGCTGAAATCCGGGAAAACCAGCGGGCAATACTCCGGCATTTCAGCAGAGAAGAAAGACCAACTTCTGGTGGATATCCTTTTGTCCGAGGCGATCAAAACTTCTGAAATCGAAGGTGAATTTCTCAGTCGGGTTGATGTAATGTCTTCGCTCAAGAAAAACTTGGGCATCCATGAAGAACAACCCAAACTGGTCAAAGATCATCGTGCGAAAGGCATTGCTAAGCTCATGGTGGCCGTGCGCCGAAAATGGGAGGATCCTTTGGATGAAGCCATGCTTTTTTCTTGGCACGAGATGCTGATGGAAGGAAATCGATATGTGGAGGCAGGCAAGTGGAGAAGCGGAGCTGATCCTATGCAGGTGGTTTCGGGGGCTATCGGAAAGGAAATCGTTCACTTCGAAGCACCGCCTTCCAGTCAGATTCCGAAGGAAATGTTCCAATTTATCACTTGGTATAATTCCACCGCTCCTGGAAATAATAAGGCAATACTGAATCCCATTCTCCGATCCGCTTTGGTGCATTTGTATTTTGAGAGTATCCATCCCTTCGAAGATGGAAATGGTCGAATCGGACGGGCTTTAGCTGAAAAGGCCTTGCATCAGGGAATTGGACAACCGATTTTGATCAGCTTGTCGACGGTGATTGAAGCCGATCGGAGCAATTATTATGACGAACTCAAAAAGGCCCAACGCACGCTTCATATAGATAATTGGCTGGTTTATTTTGGAAATGTGATTTTGAAAGCGCAGGAAAAGGTGGAAGAGGTCATTGAATTTTCACTAAAAAAGGCTCAATTTTTTGATACATATCGAGCTGAAATTAATGAGCGGGAATTGAAGGTTTTGAGTCGAATGCTGGAGGAGGGTCCGGAAGGATTTGAAGGCGGAATGAACGCCAAAAAATATATGTCGCTTACAGGAGCATCCAAGGCTACAGCTACCCGGGATTTGCAACATTTGCGGGATTTGGGAATTCTCGTTCCTCAGGGTGGAGGAAGAAGTGTCAGCTATCAAGTAAATCTAAGCTAGTCCAAAGATGAATAATCTCATCCAACTTCGTCATACGCTCCACCAATTTCCAGAAGTTGCCTTGGAGGAATACCAAACTGCGGAGCGAATCAAGGCTTTTTTTGCTCCCCTGTATCCTGATTTTGTAATTGATAAATTGGGCGGTACGGGATTGGCTTTTGTGTTTAGAGGAGAAAAGTCAGGCAGGCGATTACTCTTCCGTTGCGAACTGGATGCTCTGCCAATCGAAGACCTAAAATCCAGTGATCACCAAAGTCAGATTCCGGGAAAAGGTCATCTTTGTGGACATGATGGGCACATGGCGATTATCTGTGGATTGGGCGAAAGACTAGCCCAAAATCGGCCAGAGTCAGGAGAGGTGGTGTTGCTTTTCCAACCTGCTGAGGAAACCGGGGATGGAGCCAAAGCGGTCTTGGAGGATGAGAGATTTGCAGAGATACGGCCGGACGCCGCCTTTGCCCTGCACAACTTACCCGGCTATCCCCTCCATCAAGTGGTAGTCCGAAAGGGGACTTTTGCTGCTGGAAGTACTGGAATGACGATATACCTGACAGGAAAAACTTCCCACTCCGCCCATCCCGAGGCCGGACTCAATCCGGCCCAAGTCCTAGCCCGCCTGATCCAAAAGCTACCTGAGCTGCCTAAGCAAGTTGAAAATTTTGCGTTGCTCACCTTGATTCATGCAGACTTGGGAAGTTTGGCTTTTGGAACCAGCGCTGGAAAGGCAAGCCTGAGCTTGACCTTGAGGGCCTTTGATCAGGATCAGCTGGAACATTTGATCGAACTGGTGAAAAGCTCGGCAATAAAAGAAGCTTCCAACGAAGGAATAAAGGTAGAATTTGGGTTTGTGGAGCGTTTTGCAGTGTCCAAAAATGACCCGGCACTTTATCCGATAGTGGCTCAAGCAGCTCGAGACCTTTCCCTTCCGATCACAGAAAAGTCGGATCCTTTTCGATGGTCGGAGGATTTTGGACTTTTTTCCCAAGTTTGTCCCTCGTTTTTATTCGGATTGGGAGCTGGAGAAAACTCTCCCCAGTTGCATGAAGGCACCTATGATTTTCCGGATGAACTTATAGAGACCGGGGTGAATGTCTTTGAGCGAATTGTCAGGGAGGGCATTTAATCCACCGATTTGCCGCCTTTTCTCTTTTGGTCTTAAAAAAAGAGGTCTGAATGCTTAAGTCAAGAGTTTGAGAGTTACTCCTGGAATATCAATCAATTAGAGGGGAAATCGTATACCAATCCAAGGCTTGCAAAGTGAATAAAGGCGAAATTATAAACCTGGTCCACATCAGCTCCCCCTTCGATGAGACGATAGCCAGCTTTGAGCTTTAGACCTTCTTTCCAGATCGGGTACTGAATTCCAGCAAAGATATCCTCTGCTCTTCCTTGGGGGCCCACTAGCGCGTCACCTTTCACTACCAAAGAGAGTTTGTTTTTTGGTGTATAATTCACATTGAAACTCAGCAGTGGTACAAAACCCAAATCGGTATCCTCTGCCTCCACGTCACCTTGTGTCAGTGCGATACGCGCATCCCTTGCCAGAATCGTGGCTCCCAAATCCAGAATCCACCGTTCTGTGTTCACCAGGCGATAGCGATAACTGGCTCGATAGGTATAAACTGGTAACTCGCTTCTATCCCATCTCCCGAAAAAAGGGTGCCGGCGAAATCAATTTCCCCAAGCTGGGAATCGAGATACTCAAGCTGCAAAGGTGCCGCGGTCAATTCCACCGTATGTTTGCCCTTGATGAGGTAGCTTATCTCCAGTCTGATAAACGCGGTGGGCTGTGGACTGAAATCGTCCTGTAGCGAAAAAAGCGTCCCGGGATCGGCCCCGGCATTCGGAACGCGTACGTCGTTGTATTGCGAAAAAGCGGCTCCAGACTCCAAATTGAGCCTAACCTGGGATCTGACCAAATGTGGTAGGGCCAGAAATAAAATCAAAAACAGAACTCGAAGTTGGGGATTTCCTAATTTCATTTTAGCGCCTTTAGATGTTGAATGAGGACTATTGCCTATCCAGAGTTGCAAAGAAGTCGCCAAAGGCAATCGATCTTCGGGTTAATACAAAAAAGAACCCTCCAAGGATTTGGACTTCCTTGGAGGGTTGAATGCACATTGAGTAACGTAAATCTTACTTTTTCTTGTTCTGCGCGCTCTTCATCGGGTTGTCGCCGCTCGACGCGCCACGAATGCCGCCAGCTCCCTTGAAGAGCTCAAAGCGGGTCGGTTGATATTGCCTTGGCCAGTAATTGCTGTTTTCGTCGATATCGGCGGTTTCCCGTTTTGGATCGAGGACAAAGCTTACGACTTCCTTCTCCTTCGCAAAAACCTTGGTCACTTGGGATTCATTTTTTCTCCAGATTTCCGCGGGGATTCGCTCAATTTCAGACGTTCCGTCCGCATACCTGAACTCGATGATCAAGGGCATCACCAAACCGCCTACGTTTTTGAAGGTCATTTCATAGTAGTTCAGGTTCTTGTCAAGGATTGCTTTTTCTTTTTCAGAGAGACTCGCCATAAATTTCTTGTAGGCTTCTTCATCCTCTGGAGTGACCATGAATGGATTGTAAGTTGTGTAGAAATCCCGGGTGGCAGGATTCGCCTCCACGACCGTCTGAGGGACATCGGTTTTGTTGAAGTCCTTGCTGACATAGGCTTCTTCCAACTCTGCTTCAGCTTGGGCAGCGGCTTTTTTCTCTTTTGGAGTCCTGTTGTCCAGCTTGTACCAGCTCACATTTTCGATGGAAATATCTACCGGCTCAGTGCCATAGAACCAACCTCTCCAGAACCAGTCCAAATCCACAGCAGACGCATCTTCCAAAGTTCTAAATAGATCATCTGGAGTCGGGTGCTTAAACATCCATCTTCGGGAATATTCCTTGAAAGCATAGTCAAATAGCTCACGACCCATCACTGTCTCGCGAAGAATGTTCAAGGCCGTGGCTGGTTTTGCATAGGCGTTTGGACCGAATTGGATAATGTTTTCGGAATTGGTCATGATTGGCTCCAGGAGATTCTTCTCACTTCTCATGTACGGAACGATCTTATGGGCTGGCCCTCTTCTGGAAGGGAAGTTTCTGTCCCATTCCTGCTCAGCCATGAATTGCATGAAGGTGTTCAAGCCCTCATCCATCCAAGTCCACTGACGCTCATCTGAATTGACGATCATGGGGAAGAAATTGTGGCCTACTTCGTGGATGATCACGCCGATCATTCCGTTTTTTATCGCTTCTGAATAGGTTCCATCCGCATCCGGTCTGCCGAAGTTGAAGCAGATCATCGGATATTCCATCCCGTTGCTGGCCTCGACGGAGATCGCTACGGGATACGGGTAGTCAAAAGTGTGGGCAGAATAGGATTTCAGCGTATGGGCTACCACTCTGGTAGAATATTGCTCCCAAAGTGGATTGGCTTCTTTGGCGTAGTAGGACATTGCCATCACGTCTTTCGCGCCCAGTTTCACGGCCATCGCATCCCAGATGAATTTTCTGGAAGAAGTCCAGGCGAAGTCCCGAACATTTTCTGCCTTGAAAATCCAGGTCTTTTTCTCCTTGGATTTCCCTTTTTCCAGTTGCTCTGCTTCGGCTTGAGTACGGATGATTACCGGATTGTCATAGGTTTGCTTGGCCTTATTCCATCTTTCCAGTTCGGTGGAAGATAGCACCTCTTCGGGGTTTTGAAGGACTCCGGTAGCTCCGACCATGTGATCAGCCGGTACGGTGATTCGCACCTCATAGTTTCCAAAGGTTAGGGCAAATTCACCTGCGCCTAGGAACTGTTTGTTTTGCCAGCCTTCGAAGTCCGAGTAAACCGCCATTCTTGGAAACCATTCCGACATGGTGTAGAGGTAGTTGCCGTCTTTTGGGAATAGCTCGTAACCCGGTCGGCCTCCGATAAAGCCTACGCGGTCGGTAATGTTGAAGCTCCAATCAATGGAAAAAGTAAAGGTCTCACCCGCCTTCAAAGGCTGGGGGAGATCCACGCGCATCATGGTCTTGTTGATGGCAATGTGGAGCGGATTGCCCTGGGCGTCCTTGATAGAGATGATTTTCACATCGTGATCATCTGAATGCCAGAGGATCCCCTCCAAATCCCGCATGGACATCCTCGGTCCAATGCTCGATTCTGTCACCTTTGGGGTGTCGGAATCCTTTCCCCGATTGTTTTGATCCAATTGCAGCCACAGGTAGGTGAGCTGATCCGGAGAGTTGTTGATATAGGTGACGGTTTCGGAGCCTTTGATAGACTGGTTGTCATCGTTGAGCTCGACTTCGATTACATAGTTGGCCTGCTGCTGCCAGTACATATGCCCCGGAGCGCCGGAGGCGGTTCTGTAGACATTTGGTGTGCGGAGCATGGTGCCCAATTGTTCAAATCGGTAACCATGATTTTGTTCAGTATGTTGAGCCAGAAGTGGAGTGATTCCAGCTAGCCCAACTGCTGCAATAGCAATTAATTTTTTCATCATATGGGTAGTAGGGTATTGGGTCGCTAAGAAACGGATTGATTGTCAAACAGAAAACAATTCTGTTTTTGGCGGTTAATTTTTACCAAAATTTGGTTTCCAGCAAGAGCATGCAGGCGACACCCAAAACAAAAGCAGAGACGATCAGCGTCCAGTCTTTCCGGTTGACGCCGGCAAGATGGACGAGAGAGGTAGCCAGAAGGAATGCCGCCACGATGACGATTTGACCTGCTTCCAGACCTAGATTGAAGGCTAGGAGTGGTTGCCAAATACTGGCCTCTTTGCCCAAGAGTTCCTTGAGGTAGTTGGAGAAGCCGAGCCCATGGATCAAGCCGAAGAATCCGGCAAAAAAGTAACTTAGGGTGATTCCTTTCCCAGTGGTCGGTTTGCTTTTAAACAAGTTGGCTAGAGCCGTGATCGCGATCGTGACAGGGATGAGAAACTCGATGATGTCTGATCGAAAGTTGACGATATTGAAAGTGGCGAGTGCCAAAGTGAGGGAATGGCCGACAGTGAATGCGGTGACAAGAATCAGTATTTTTTTCCAATCCCGAGCGACGTAGATGGCGCAAAGGGCAAGGACAAACAAAATATGATCAAATCCCCTGATATCCAGAATGTGCTGGAGGCCAAGTTTGAAGTAAAGTTCAAATGAAGACATATTTGGGCGGTAAGCGCTCTAAAGCATTAAATTGCGGCAATATTACAGGATTATTCCCAAAGAATCGCCCCCATGAAATTGTCTTTGCTGCCGCTATTGGCCTTGTTTTCCTTGCTTGTCGTCCATCCGTTCTTCATCAGTCTGACGGAATTGCGGTACAATACCAGCTCCCAAAAAATGGAAATGGCCCAGAAGATATTCTGGGATGATTTGGAAATTTCCTTGGCGAAGGAGTTCGGCCAGTCGGTGGATTTTCTCAATCCCAAGGACAAAGCCAAGCTCGACCAGCTGGTCAGGACCTATCTGCTCAAGCATAACCAGCTTTGGGTAAATGGAAAGCCCATCGCTCTGAACTACATGGGCTATGAGGTCGAGGAAGATGCAGCCTGGTTTTACTTGGAGTCGGCAGAGGCGGAAATTCCCAAGACCGTGGAGATGCGAAATACGTTGCTTTTGGGGGAATTTGACGGGCAACAGAACATCATCCACGTATACTTCAATTCTAAATCCCCAAAAAGTATGCTATTGGGTAAAGGCGAGGAAAAGGGGAAGGTGGAGTTTTAAACAATTTCCATAAAACAAAAAACCGTCAGAATTGGGGTTCTGACGGTTTTTTTCATCGGTCATCGGACATCAAGTATCCGACCTTTTAAATTTTCTCGAAAATCCTTCTGAAGCTGGTTGCTTCGGTGATTCTGCCATGCAACTCGGAAATGGCAACACGTTCCTGTTCTGTAGTATCTCTGTGACGGATGGTGACCGTGTTGTCTTCCAAAGTCTGGTGATCCACCGCGATACAGAACGGCGTGCCGATCAAATCCTGCCGCGCGTACCGCTTGCCAATCGATGCGGCATCTTCATAGATTATGTTGAAGTCGTATTTGAGCAAGTCCACGATTTCTTGGGCTTTTTCCGGTAGTCCGTCTTTTTTGGTCAAAGGAAGGATGGCAGCCTTCACTGGGGCGATGGCAGGGTGGAATTTCAGGTAGGTTCTGCTTTTCTCCTCTGAAGATTCCTCAGTGTAAGCATTGCAAAGGGTCAAAAGGAACAGGCGATCCGCACCAATCGAAGTCTCGATCACATACGGGATGTAGTTTTGGTTGATCTCCGGATCGAAGTATTGCTGCTTTTTCTTGGAGTATTCCTGGTGGGACTTGAGATCAAAGTCGGTTCGGGAGTGTATTCCTTCCACTTCCTTGAATCCAAACGGAAACTCAAACTCGATGTCCATCGCTGCATTGGCGTAGTGAGCGAGCTTTTCGTGGTCGTGTTTGCGAAGCTTTGCCGCAGGTGTACCCAAAGCCAGATGCCATCTCATTCGGGTGTCAGCCCATTTTTGGTACCAATCGAGCTCCGTGCCGGGACGTACAAAGAATTGCATCTCCATTTGCTCAAACTCCCGCATACGGAAAATAAACTGACGTGCTACGATCTCGTTTCTGAATGCTTTTCCGATTTGTGCAATCCCAAACGGAACCTTCATTCGGGCTGTCTTCTGCACATTGAGGAAGTTCACGAAAATCCCCTGTGCAGTCTCCGGACGGAGGTAGATGGTCGAAGCATCTTCCGCCACGGAACCCACTTGGGTCGAAAACATCAAGTTGAACTGACGTACATCGGTCCAGTTGGAGGTGCCGGAGATGGGGCACTTGATCCCTTCGTTGGTGATCAGGTCGCGAACTCCGGCCAGGTCCTCGGCTTCCAGCAGTCGCGCCAAAGCTCCAGTCAGGGAGTTGGCCTTTTCGATATCGCCAGCACGCTCAAAAGTCGCCGCATGCTCCTCGACGAGCACGTCGGCACGGTATCGTTTTTTGCTGTCCTTGTTGTCGATCATCGGATCGTTGAAGCTGTCCACGTGACCGGAGGCTTTCCAGGTGGTCGGGTGCATGAAGATGGCCGCATCGATGCCGACAATGTTGTCGGAAACGCGAGTCATGGTTTCCCACCAAAGCCGCTTGAGGTTATTTTTCAATTCCACGCCATAAGCCCCATAGTCATAGACCGCCTGAAGGCCATCATAGATCTCGGAACTTGGGTAAACGAAACCATACTCCTTGGCATGGGAAATAATATCTTTCAGTTGGGCGTGTTCGCCCGGGGTCTCAGTTTTTGCCATAGGCCGCAAAAATAGGGAAACAAATTGATTTGGGTAAAGTTGACGCTTGCCGTTCAGGAAGGATTTTCCACTTTTTCCGAAAGCATCCAGAAACGCAAGTGGTTTTAAACCAAATAAATAAAAAATCAAGCATTCTATTCCGATTGTATAGAAAAACTAATTTTTCAGAAATCCGTCAAATGATCCAAACCTTACCTAACCAAACCCTTATGAAAAAACGATTTTTGGCAGTGCTGCCCATGATGCTCCTGCTATCCCTTACGGCCTTTGCGCAGCTCGAAAAAGGAACTATACTCCTCGGAGGCGGAGTGGGATTCGGATCATCAAGTTCATCGTCCGAAGCGGGAGCTTTTTACGCCGAAACGAAAAACAGCAATTTCAACTTCAGCCCCGACGCTGGTTTCTTTTTCAAAGACAATTGGTTGCTCGGTATTAGCCTCCCGCTTAGTTGGAATAATTCAACAACCAGTTCCTTGTCTTCATCTGGAGCGTCGGAACTCTCCAGTGAGTCCAAATACAGTTCGTGGGGAGTGGCGCCGTTTGTGAGGGGATATTTTCCATTTGGGGAAAAGATCAGTGCCTTTGGACAAGTACAAGTCGGATATTCGCACGTCTCATTCACTGACATCCCCAACGGAAACGAGGACGCCTCCTCCAGCAAGGATATCAATAGCGTAAATGCCGCCGCTTCTCTCGGACTCTCCTACTTTCCCAAAACATGGCTTGGAATTAATCTTTCTATATCCCCGCTCAGCTATACGAATACTTCTTGGGAGGATGATGGATACACCGAGAATTCCGAGGGGGACAGCAGCGGATTTAGCTTTGGAATAGACACTTCAGTGATCACCTTAGGCGTCAACTTTTTTCTGTCAAAGAAATGAGGAAGTCTTTTTTTACTCTTGCCTTGGTTTTAGTGTTGGCTATAAGCGGCCATGCCCAAATGCAAAAAGGAACTTGGTTGCTCGACGGGCAGGCCGGGTCAACTCATAACAAGATCGAAGAAAACCGGGCGACTCTAGCTGGCGGAAGTTATTACACTTGGCATAGAACCGCAAATTTCTACCTACAGCCTGGCGTGGGGTATTTCGTGAAGGAAAACTGGGCCTTGGGTATTTCAGGAGATTTCCAGTTTTTGAGCGGGGAAACGAGGAACCTGGATGGCAGTGAAGCCGGAAAAGGAAACTACCGGGGCTACGGACTGGGCTTTTTTACGAGGAAGTATGTCTCAGTTTCCGAAAAACTTGCGTTTTACGGGGATCTGAGGGTAGGAGGCTATTTAGGGAAGCCAACCTCTATGGACGTCGACTCCGGCGAGCGTATTGTTCATACCAAACGCAAGGGCCTCAGCGGGTCTGCCGCTGTCGGCTTACAGTACTTGGTAGCAGGTTTTCTGGGCATTCATCTCCAAAGCTCTTTGATCGACTATGACTACCATCGGTCAATTCCAGAGAATTATGAGGGGGATAACACGACATCAAATTTAAACGCCGGCCTTTTCTCCTCCTACCAGATCGGCGCTACCTTCTTTTTCTAAAAACAAAGAATTCCGAGAGCCTGTGTTCTCGGGATGCTTTCGGTTTTTTGCGGCTCAGATCGGGAAATCCAAGATGATTTTTGTACCCGCGCCAGGCTTGGAGGTCAACAAAAAGGATCCCCCAATTGCCTTCATCCGGCTGGAGAGATTGCTCATTCCGCTGCCTTGGGAAGGGATAGACGCATCAAAACCCCGTCCATCGTCTTGGATCACCAGTAGAGCTTTTTCTGCAGATGGCAGGGATATACGCACTGAGATCTGTTTCGGTTCGGCGTGCTTGAGAGCGTTGTTGAGGCATTCCTGGATGACCCGGATCAGGACGATTTTCTTTTCTTTTGGAAGACCGGGTAGCGGCAGGTCGCTTTGCAGCTCCGTCTGGCAAAAGCCGGTGGACTGGATCTTTTCCAGCTGCTGGGCAAGAAAGTCTTCCAAAGTCAATGCTTCTACCCAGTCGAGGTTCAGAATCTTGGAGAGGCCTCTGACCTCTTTGATGACTTGGCCGAGCATGCTGAGGCCCTCGGCCTGTTTTTCTGGCTTGGAAGAATTAAGGTTGAGCTTTGTGAGGGATAGGAGCTGGCCGATGTTGTCGTGAAGTTCCCTTCCGACCTGTGAGAGGGTCTCCTGTTGGATTTCGTTCTCGATGCTGAGCAGGGTTTTCTCATGCTCAGCCTGTAACTGATTGAGTTTTTGTCTGGCGAGATCCTGACGTTGACGGTGGACAAAGACCATCGCCACCACAAAGACCGACATCAGTCCCGCAAAGAAGATCCCAGAAAGGACAATGGCAATGACTTGGCTTTCTTGGTCAAGCATAGCTGGGTTGGTTTTCTAGTTTGATTTTCAAAGCTGGTGCAGTAAAGCAGGCTAAGAAAACCAAGGATTGGGCTACCCCGCTGACTTTGGCTACCCATAGAATGGATGTCACGAATTCTGGATTTCGTTCAGATAGATAGGAAAAGGAGATATCGCTGCTGTAGTTTAAGGAGACGTAGAAGAATATAAACGTCACTTGCCAGAAGGATGGCAGGCGGAGTAGCTCTACCGACAAATACTCTTCATGGGTCATGAGGCTATAAAAATAAGTCATGCAAGAGGCAAGGATACAAAGCGAGCCGACGGCTGCCAAGATGCCCTGCACAAGATAAAAGGGCTGGATCTGCAATCCTTCGAAAATGAGCACAAAAACCATGAATCCATACATTAGTTTTTTGATTAGGGCTTTCTTGCCTCTGGGGAGGTAGGAATGGATAAGCAGCATGACTACCATTGGCACTACTATCCACAGGGTCAAATTATGCCACCAAGCATTGTAAGACGGTTTGTCCAAATTTCCAAAAAAAGCGTTGATCTCCCCGTTCAGATCCTGGAAAACCCGAAAAGCGAATCCGATCGGTGGGGTAGCCACCAATAGGAATGCATATAGAAAAGCGTAGCGATCTGAGCTGCATTGCCGAAAGGCAGGCCGACGCAGGAGATAGACAACGCAAAACAAAACGATGAAGACGTAATTGGATACAGATACCCAATCTCTGAACATGTAGGGTAAAAGTTCAGTACGCACGGCCTAGACGTCCGTAGGATCAGGTTCGCACACGGGTGGACACAGCTCTCCCCTGTTTTCGTAGGTGGTGCCTCCGTTTTCAAGTTCCACTCGGGTCAGCATCCCCTCTTTGAGATTGGCGGGGCAGAGTACCAGAGTCAGCGAGCCGACGACCTTCTCATAGGATTGAGGATAGAGTTTTTTGGCTACTTCTTCGGTGTATTCCGAGAGAAAAATCTGGACTCCGCCGATTTTGGGATCTTCGTCTACTTGGGCCAGCAGCCCTTCGAGCGTTTCCCGGTTGAAAAAAAGCCAGCTGGTTTGGTTGGTGTTTTCGCCAGTTAGCGTTTGGGCAGGTTTGCCCTGGCGGACTTCGGCAGTGTACTTGGCGCGCATCTCCTGGAAGTCTTCTTTGGAAATTTTCATGAAATAGGTTCGTTTGGTTAAAAAAGAGTGCCTAAAATAATCCGATTTTCTGACAAAGGAGTTTTTCTACAACCTATAAAACTAAAAAAGAGCAAGCTTCCGCTGCTCTTTTTTTAATGTCAGACACAGTTATGTGTGGACAACAAGGTTTTGCCGTCACGGCCCAATTCCAAGATTCCTCAGGAGCCGTTATTTGAATGTGTACTTGATCCCTATGCCGCCTCTGAGATAATTGTGATCATGGCCGGAAAATACTGGAGCGGCCTCTACGAGGAAGCCGAGATTTCGGGTATTGGAGAAGGGCTTCACCAGGATGCCCACCGGGATGGCCACATAGATGTCGTCGTGGTCGTCATGATGGTGGTGGTGGTGATGATCGCCCAAGAGCCCAAGCCCGGCCCCTACATAGGCGTTTACCTCGGATTTCCTCAGGAAGTTGTATCCGCCCATCAGTTCCAGGCCCAAGTCGTGTCCAATGCCCAGGCGGGCTTCTCCGAAAAACTCCTTGTCGGCATCCGTGCCTACAGTGATGAAGGTGTCTGAGGTTTGGAAGTTGATCCCAACACTGACTTGGGCTTGGGCGACAGAAATGAACCCGAAGAGGATGAACGAAAGGAAAAACAATTTTTTCATGGTAATAAACGTTGGTGTGGTCTGCCATTGGCAAAACCTAGGCCAAGCAAATTACCATGCGTATTCCTCCTGCCGTATTTTTCGGCCATCTCGGGCAGATGCATGAGCCGCTTCGATGAGTTTTAAGACCGAAATGGCCTGATCCAAAGTCACTTTGAGTTCGGCTCCCCCGAGTATCGCATCAGCAATATTTTGGTAAAAAATCCTATAGTCTCCATCCACGGTTTGCAGAGGATTGGCCTCTCCGTCTAGGAAAATATTTCCCCATCGCTCCGGTGGATCTACACCCCAATCGTCTCCTTCTGGCTTTCTACCCTCTTTAAAGGCTTGCTCCTGCACGTCGAGATGGAATTTTTGATAGCTTCCTTTCTCCCCCAAAAGTAGAAACTTGGGTGTAGGGGCTTGCACTAGCATCCCTGCCGTGACGCGGGCTTTGAAGCCTTCGTAAAAAAGCATAATGTCGAAATAATCGTCCGCTACGGCATTTGTACGCTGTTTTTGGATATCGGCAAAGACCGCCTCGGGCTTGCCAAAAAGCAGGACTACTTGGTCTATCAGGTGGGAGCCCAAGTCGTAGGTGATGCCGTTGCCAGGCACGAGTGCCTCTCGCCAGTTTTCGGAGACAGACGGTCTGAAGCGATCAAAATGGGACTCCAGATAGACCAATCTCCCCAATGTACCTTCATCCACCAGCTTCTGCAGCGTGCGGAAGTCTCCATCAAACCTTCGGTTTTGAAACACACTGCAGAACAATCCCTTAGATCGGGCTAGCTCCTTCAGCTCCTCAGCCTCCCAAGAATGGATGGTCACGGGCTTGTCTACCACTACATGATTTCCGGCCAGAAGGCATTGCTTGGCCATGGGAAAATGGAGTTCGTTGGGCGTGGTGATACAGATCAGGTCGGCCGCATCGGCGGCCAATAGGTCCTCCAAGCTTCGGAATGTCCGCACCTTGGGGAATTTAGTCTCACATTTGTTCGAATTTCTTTCCACCACAGCCACCAAGTCCAGCTCGGGGCAGGCGTTGATCAGGGGGGCGTGCATCTTTTCGGCTACAGAGCCATAGCCTACGAGCGCAGTTCGGAGGGGTTGGGTCATCGGAAGATAGGATTAGAGATGCATCTCGTTGACTTTTTTGATCAACTCGATGCGGGAAGATACCTGCAGTTTCTGATGTATGTTTTTGCGGTGGGTCTCGATGGTCTGTATGCTCAGGCTCAGCTCGTCGGCGATATCGCGATTGAGCATCCCATCACTGATGAGTTTGAGGATTTGGGTTTCCCTACGGGAAAGGCGGTACTTTTCGCGGAAAGCGTCAAAGAAGGGAGCCTGTTCCGCCTGCTGGATCACACGCTTGAAATTTTTGACGTAGCGCCCCTCATACACCTCGATGATCGTGAAGATAAGCTCGTCGGGATCGGCATCTTTGAGGATAAATGCATCCGCATCCAGGACCATGCATTCCTTGAAGATTTTTTCCTCGTCGTACATGGAGAGTACGATGACTTTCAGTTCGGGATGATGGAGCTTGCAGTGCTTGAGTACGCCAAAACCATCCAATACTGGCATATTCAAATCGGTCAATACGACATCCACTTCTTCCTTGTCCAAAAATTCCAGCAGTTCTTTTCCGTTGTGAAATAGCCCGACTACCAGGAGGCCCTCGTGCTCTTCGATGAGCCCTTCGATGCCTTTTGCAAATAATTTGTGGTCGTCAGCCAGGGCGATCCGGATCATTTTTGGATGGGTGTGTCGGAGAAAAGCAGGGGAGAAAGCAATAATGATCCTGAAATTAGGATTCTAAACCGAGAAAGGCAACTCCAAATTCACAACTGTTCCCTTTCCGACGATAGATGACAGCTGAAACTTGCCCCCGATAGTCTCCATCCGCTTGCCAAGATTGTACATGCCGCTGCCGCTGGACTTTTGAGAGGTGTCAAAGCCACGTCCGTCGTCGGCGATTTGCAGAATTCGGACCTTCCCGTTTTGGTGGATTCGGATATCGATCCTGCTCGGGTCGGCATGCTTGATCGCATTGTTGAGGCACTCTTGGATCACCCGGATCAGGACCAGCTTTTCCTCCTTTTTCAGCTCTGCGAAGGAATGGTCTGACTGCAGGGAAGTTTCGCAAAACCCTGTCGCTTGGATACGATGCAGCTGTTGGTTGATAAATTCATCCAAGCTGAGGGATTCCACCCAGTCCAGGTTCAGGGTCTTGGACAGCGCCCGCACTTCCTTGATGACCTGGTTGACGTACTCCTTGGCCTGTTGCTGTTTTTCGGGCTTGGCCGAGTTGAGACTTAGCTTGGTGAGAGACAAGAGTTGGCCGATGTTGTCATGAAGCTCCCGGCCGATCTGGGCAAGGGTTTCCTGATGGATCTCATTCTCTACATTGAGCAGGGTTTTTTCATATTCTGACTTTATCTGTTCTAGCTTTTGACGGTTTTTGACTTGGCGCTGACGGTGGAGAATCACCATAGCCACTACAAAAAGAGACATCAGGAAGGCGAAAAATATCCCTCCAAATAGGATCAGCAGAAACTGGCTCTCTTGCTCAGACATGGATGAACTCTTTTTGAAACCGATCTCTAATCACCGCCAGGCAAATGCCCAAGCATAGCAGTAGGTTACAGAGAAGTGTCATACTTCTTGGGATCTCGTTGACCATGTAAAAAATATCCAAATGATGGGTGTAGAGATATTTATGGGAAATATATACCATAAAAGAGGAAGAAAAATAGAATAAGATGGCAGTGGTTGCCCAGAAGCTGAATTCTCTCAGAGGATTGATGTCCAAGACCTCATCAATTGTGATCAATTCAAAAAAATACAAACCGCAAGAGCACAACATTAAGACAGTGTTCAAAAAAGAAATGTATTCCCCTGAGTCATTGTAATGCACAAACCCGATCAGATGTAAAACCAGGGAAATCAAAAGAAAAAGTACAATAAAAATGATAATCATTTTTTTGTGACTTTTCCTTTTGAGAAAACTCCGGATCAGCAGAAAGAATAAAATAGCGGCAACGTGCGAATTGAAAAGATTGTAAACCCAGTTGTTTATAATTTTTTGGGAGCTTATTACCGTCCCAAGCATTTCATAAAAAGCAACAATAACCAAAATTGCAAGTGACAACCACACAGCCTCATTCATCCTTTGCTGTTTTGAAAGTAAAAAATATCCCACCAAAGCCGTAAAGGCGAAGCCTACCAATAGTATTGGGTAGTAATTCAGACGATTAAAAAATAAGTCAAGATCGAACTGATTCATTACTTGTTTTATTGGCAAGTTGGAGGACAAGTGGTGCCTCTATCGTAATATTCATCGCCTCCTTCGACCCTACCGGATCGATCCGCTCCTGAGTCGGCGTAGATAGGAGAATAGACCAGATTGATTCTGCCCACATACTCCGCAGCATCTGCGCCGTGAAATTCCTCGGCAACCTTTTGGGTGTATTCCGTCAAGTGAAATTTCAGACCGATCACACCGTCTTGGTTGAGTACTTCCATCAGGTCTTCCTTGGAATAGGACTCCCAGTTGGTCTGATTTTCGATGTCGTGTCTAGGTCCTTTGGCCGGTTTTCCTTTTTTGACCTCCTTATCGTACTTGGCTTTCATTTCTTCGAACTGTTCTTTGGTGATTTTCATGATTTGGTGTTTCTGGTTTTGTTGAAAGTGGGTTTAAAAATGTTTTTTGCTTTTAAAAGATAATGGATTTTGATTTTGCATGGCAAAAAAAAGAGGAGCGGAATTGCTCCCGCTCCTTTTTTTAATTTGGAAAAGTGAGGTTTATGCTACTTTTTTAGTCTCCTTTGGAGCAGGAGTACCTTCGTTTTCAATTTCCTTTTTCATCAAATCCACCACGATCGGTGTCGCGATGTAGATGGACGAATAAGTACCAACGACGATACCCACGAAGAGGGCAAAAGAGAAACCTCTCAACACCTCACCACCGAAGAGTAGGAGGATGATCACCACAATCAAGGTCGTAAAGGAAGTAATCAGCGTTCTTCCCAAGGTCTGGTTGATGGAGTCATTGAAGACTTTGACCAGCTTATTGGTGCCTCTTGCATCGATGTTTTCGCGGATACGGTCAAAGATGATTACGGTATCGTTTATCGAATAACCGATCACCGTCAATACCGCCGCGATGAACACCTGATCGATTTCAAAGGTCGCTCCGAAGGCGCTGCCTATCGCGAAGGCCGCGATCACAAAGAGTGTATCGTGCACCAAGGCGACGATAGAGGCTAAAGAGAACTGCCACTTGCGGAATCTCAAGAGGATGTAAAGGAAGATGGCGATCAGGGCTACAATCATCGCTTCAGCAGAAGAAGCCTTGATATCGTCTGCCACAGTAGCACCTACTTTGGATGAACCGGTGATGGAGAACTGTCCATCGGAGATCTGCTCAGCATTATCCACATAGGTGAATCCGGTTACGTTGGCGATGCCTTCTTTTACTTTTGCTTCCACTTCTTTGTTGGAAGCGTCATCATCTTCGTTGATCAAATAAGAAGTGGTGACTTTCAACACGTTGTTTGATCCGTATGTTTTTACTTCCACAGATCCGTCAAATTCGCCGTCGAGTCCGACTTTCAAGTCAGAAGGTACTACCGCTTCTTCAAACGCTACAATGTAGGAACGGCCACCGGTGAAGTCAACGCCGAATTTCAGGCCGTTGATTGCGGCGATTGCAAGTCCAATCACAATGATGGAAGTGGAGATCAGGTAGGCAAACTTCCTCTTGCTCATGAAGTCGATGTTCATGCCTGAGAGTGCGTTCTTGGCAAAAGGAGCGGTAAAGTTGATGCTGCTCTTATCACCTTTTTTAGTCATCCAAGATACGATCACTCGGGTGATGAATACGGAGGAGAAGAACGAGCAGGCAATACCAATCATCAATACAATTGCAAATCCTTTCACAGGACCTTGACCCAGCGCAAACAGGATGGCACCGGTCAAGAAGGTAGTGACGTTACCGTCTAGGATCGCGGAGAAGGCTTTGCTATAACCAGCGTTAATTGCGGCAATCAGACCGACACCATTGCGGAGTTCTTCCTTGATACGCTCAAAGATCAAGACGTTGGCATCGATGGACATGCCTATCGTCAACACGATACCCGCGATACCGGGCAAAGTCAAAGCCGTACCGAGCTGGGCTAGGATGCCCAGGATGAAGAAAATGTTGAACACCAATGCTGCGATAGCGACCAAGCCGCCCTTGGCATAGTAGGCGATCATGAAAAGAACCACAAGCGACAGACCGGCGATCATGGAGAACACGCCTTGGTTTTGAGCTTCCTTGCCTAAGGTTGGGCCGATGATGCTCTCTTCTACGATTTGGGTTGGTGCAGGTAGAGATCCTGACTTCAGGATATTCGCCAAATCTTGAGCTTCCACGAGTGTAAAGTTGCCTGCGATCTCAGACTGGCCATTTGGAATCTCTCCGTTTACCACTGGGGCAGTATACACATAGTCATCGAGTACGACGGCTATTCTTCGGCCTACGTTTTCAGAAGTCAAAGTTCTCCACTTGCGGGCTCCTTCTGCGTTCATCTGCATGGAAACAGCCGGACGGGAAGTCTGGTCCAAAGTCTGTCGGGCATCGGTAACCACATCGCCTTCCAGTGGAGCTTCGTCGCTGCCTCTGGTAGTTTTGATTGCATAGAGCTCCAACAATTCGCTTCCATCTTCAGCTACGGTAGGTTTTACACCCCAAAGGAGCTTCAGGTCTCTTGGAAGGAAAGACTTGTAGCGCTCATTCTTGATGATTCTGTTGATGGCGACTGTGTCTTTGACATCGTAAACCAAGCCATAGTTGGCTTTCAAGGAGCTGATGAGTGGAGATACGTCTGTGGTGTTGCCCATAGGGTCGATCTGCTCGAGCTGCTTTTCCAGCGCATTTTTCAGGGAATCTTCTGGAGATACTTCTGCAGTTGAAGCCGAGTCCACAGGAGTGGCGGTTGCTTTTTGGTCAGCCACCCAAGTGGAGTTGATGTTTTCGATCGCTCCGCCAAATTCATTCAGTTCCAATACTTCCCAAAATTGAAGCTTTGCTACACCTTGCAACATGTTTCTCACACGCTCTTGGTTGTCCACGCCTGGCAGTTCAATCTGAATTCTTCCGGATCCGGCAATTCGCTGGATGTTAGGCTGGGACGTACCGAATCGGTCGATACGAGTTCTCAGGATGTTGAAAGAACGCTCGATTGCGTTTTCGACTTCTGTGTTGATCAAATCAAGGATTTCGCTGTCGGAAGATTCAAGGGAGATGCGTCCTCTGTTGGCAGCGGTGGCAAAGATGGAGCTGAGCTTTTTGCCGGGGTTGTTTTTCTGCCAAGCAGCATAAAACAAGTCCACATACTTGGAGTCGGAGGTTTTGGCCTGCTCTCTGGCTTCTTCTATGGATTTGTTGAAGCCTTCGTCTTTTGGATTGCCTGCAAGACCTTTTACGATCTCTACAGGAGAGACGGCCAAAGTCACGTGCATACCGCCTTGAAGGTCAAGGCCAAGGCCAAGTTCGGTTTCTTTGATCTCCTGGTAGGTGAAATCAGCTCCGAGGAAGTTGTAAACCGGCTCACGCCAGATGGAATCTAGATAAGCTCTTCTTTTGGCAAAGTCGATATTGCCTGAGGCATCCGTGGCATAAGCTTCTGCTTTCTGCTGGATACCGCTGGAGACGAATGTGAATGACAGATAGTACAGGCAGAGCGCCGTGATTATCACTGTCAAAAACACAATGACACCTTTGTTTTGCATAAGTGTTGGATATTTAATTGTTTAAGAAATACACATTGGTAACCGAACCGTTGCAGATTCAGCGTGGGGGATTTTCCGGGGAAATATGGAAATCAGGGTCCCTGGGGGGATATAATCCGCTCAAAAAGTATCTCTACGAGATTGTTGGGGGCAATAGCTGCTACCGCGGGAGCGAGGGGTAGTTTTAATTCAAAGCTGAAAACCTGATAGATCAGATGGAGCACAGTGTGGGCTACATGCAGCACAAAGGGCACGACGGCGTCCACGGCCACATTGAGAAATGTCTGGTCAGGATGGTCCTCGGAATGCTCAGTCTGCTCTGCAGAAGCCTCCTGCGGCAAATATTCGATACCGGAAACAAACAGGCATAGCAACAAAGCCATCAACAGCGTGAAGCGCTGCTGGAAAAGATTACTATGGGTTTCCCTGGTTTTCATGAGCCGCAAATATAGACATTATTTGAAAATCATCCTTTCTGCCCCTGTTTTTTTAGAATCGCTGTCCCGACTTGGTTCTCAAGTAGGTACGGATCACGTCCAGCGCCATGTCAAAGCTGGAGTTGTTGGGAATGATCAGATCGGCTTCGTTCTTAAAGGGTTTGATGTATTTCTCGTAGGTCGGCATCACATGCATCTCATAGCGGTAGAGGACATCGTCCAGATCATAGCCCCGTTCCACCTTGTCACGGATGATTCGACGCTTGAGTTTGATGTGGTCTTTGGCGTCGATGAAGATTTTAAGGTCTAGAAGATCAGCCAGCTCGGGATAAAACAACACAAAAATCCCCTCTACCACTACCACAGGAGCAGGAGTAAAAGTGAGCATTTTGGCCTTTTTGGATGCGTTGTTGAATGTGTACTCTTCGCGTAGCACAGTCTCGCCATCCTGGATCTTGCGGATGTCCCCCGCGTATTGCTCGAAATCTATGCTGTGGGGGGTGTCAAAATTGTGGACTCCATGTGCGTCCACGGGCTGTTCGTGCCGCGGTTTGTAGTAGTTGTCCTGAGAGATCAAGCAAACCTCCCCAGGATCAAAACTGCTCAGCAGACGCTCCAAAAACAAGGTTTTGCCTGAAGCGGATCCGCCGGTGATCCCGACAATAAATGGCTTTTTCATGGGGTTAAAAGATAAGTCATTTTAAGCTTGTTGGCCGGAATTGATACCGCGAAGAAAGGCAATCAGTGCCCTCACCGCCTGTCCCCTATGGCTGATTTGGTTTTTTTCCTCCAAGCTCAGCTCCGCAAAGGTTTTGTCAAATCCGCTAGGCCTGAAGACAGGATCGTAGCCAAAGCCTCCCTTTCCGAGTTCGGTAGGCAGGATTTCGCCCTCCGCTATTCCCTCAAATGAAAATTCCTTTCCCTGCCAAATCAGGGCGATGACCGTGCGGAATCGAGCGCTGCGCTCGGTTTTACCCTCCATTTTCTGAAGTAGAAGAGCGATGTTTCGTTCATCGCTACGGGGCTCACCGGCAAACCGACCGGAATACACTCCCGGAGCACCGTCCAAAGCCGCCACTTCAAGGCCAGTGTCGTCGGCAAAGCAGTCTATGCCATAGTGGTCTTTGACATACCTAGCCTTCTGGAAGGCGTTATGCTCTAGCGTATCGCCAGTCTCCGGCAGCTCTTCGTAACACCCGATCTCCTGGAGAGAAACGATCTCAAATTCGGGTCCTAGCGCGGCCTTTACCTCCTCTATCTTCTTCAGGTTGTTGGTGGCAAAGCAGATTTTCATGTACGGATTTTTCGGTTTAAGATGCCCAAAGGTAGTGCAAAGGCGGCGGACAATTGGAATTATGGAGCAGAAATGGGTTTCTGTACTTTTCGGTTTTCTTCAGTGATTCCCCTGTCTTATTTTCGTGGATATGAAAAAGATCACGATTTATTGCGGCTCGAGAAAGGGAAACAACAGTGTCTTTGAAGCTGCAGCGAGGGCGTTGGTACAGGAGATGATCCGACGGGATTATTCTTTGGTCTACGGAGCGGGCAGGGTAGGCTTGATGGGGGTCATAGCTGATGAGATGCTGGCTGCGGGCAAAGAGGTTTTGGGAATTATCCCCCAAAAGCTGGTCGACCGAGAGGTGGCTCATCAGGGCTGTACCGAGCTGATCATAGTGGAGACCATGCGTGACCGCAAGTGGCTGATGGCCGAGCGTGGGGATGGCTTCATCGCCTTGCCTGGGGGAATAGGTACCTTGGAGGAGCTTTTTGAGATCATGACCTTGAATCAGCTCCGGTATATCCAAAAGCCACTCGCGCTGTTCAACGTCAATGGATACTATGACAAGTTGATCGACTTCTTAAGCCATGCCATGGAAGCTGGCTTTTTGTATCCCGAGCAGGAGGAGCTGCTTATTGTCTCGGATGATCCAGTAGATCTCTTGGACCAAATGGCCGCTTACCAGGCCCGACGACCGTCAGACTGGTAGGCTGAAAAAAAGATGCAAACTTTGGGGATTTCAATGGCTAAAAGCATGCTTTTGCTTGGCCTTATACATGGTATAAAGAAGATAAATTGTATTTTTGCCAGAATCCCAACGCTGCATGATCGAAAAGCTTTTTCCGCTGGACAAAAATTACATCCTCAGACAGGCGCAGTATGCTTTGGAAGAGGAGTTGATGGACCAGATGGTTTACGAGCTCAAGCGTTCTTACACCTACCTTTACAATCCGCTCCAGCTTATGGATCAGACCTATTCCAAGATCTTGGACACGTTTGATTTTCCAGCAGAGCGGGTCAGGATGATCTACAGGCAGCTTTGTGGTATCTACCGCTACAAAAACCGGGACAACCAACTTGAGTTACTTTTTGACGGTCGTACCCATTTTGAAAAATTCAAAGAAGAGTGGGAGTCGACCTTGATCGCATGGCTGCTTGAACTCGGGCAGCATGAGCAGTACGTGAAAACGATGCTACGCATGACGCTTCTTTACGACTCGGAGTCGCGGGCAGACTGGGCAGAAAACCACTGTAAGGCCTTTATCAACCAATACTTCGATCTGAAAGTCGTCAAAAGACAGGGAGAGCTCAAGCTGAAGCTCGCCTGAGCGCAACCCATAGATTCCCGCCGCTTCCGACCAATCAGAAATTTGGACTCAGCAGATACTTGCTGTAGAAGTCGTCGATGACCTTCACGGCTTCGGTTGCATTGTCCACCACGGTGAAGAGTTCCAGATCTTCCTCGATGATGTAGTTGAGTCTGGCAAGGAGCGTGTTTTTGATCCAATCCACGAGACCTTCCCAATAGGACTTGCCCACCAAGACGATCGGGAAGCGTCCGATCTTGTTAGTTTGGATAAGGGTAAGTGCCTCGAAAAACTCATCCAGTGTGCCGAAGCCGCCTGGCAGTACAACAAAGCCCTGGGAATAGCGGATGAACATGACTTTGCGGACAAAGAAATAGTCAAAGTTCATCAGCTTATCACGGTCGATGTAGATGTTGTTGAATTGCTCAAAGGGCAACATGATGTTCAAGCCCACTGACTTTCCTCCCTCCGAATAAGCTCCCTTGTTGCCCGCTTCCATGATGCCGGGGCCTCCGCCGGTGATGACGCCGTAGCCATGCCTTACGAGTTTGGCGGCGATTTCTTCGGCCATTTGATAGTATTCGTGGTCGCGGGGCGTACGGGCAGAGCCAAAGATCGAGACGCAGGGTCCAATCTTGGCGAGTTTTTCATAGCCCTCGACAAATTCAGACATCACTTTGAAAATTGCCCAGGAATCCTCGCTTCGGATCTCACTCCAGTCTCTTTCCTTGAAGGCTCTCCGAATACGCTCTTCGGCTTTTTTGTCTTCCAGTTCGCTCATGTTGCTCATTTTGGTCTTTCAAAAAAACGATTCTCAGACTCAATAGGTGGTTTTTGTGAAGGATGAAAAACTAACGTTCTGAATATCAGTGAAAAAAAATGGTGAAGGACGGGATTTTTTTGGGTGAATCTCGCTCTACTTTTGCATCCTTATTGTCTGAAATGAATCTATTTGAAAAATCCGAAGCGGTGAAGGAGGTCTTTCGCCAGCTTGAATCCGAATCCCGCCAATTTCAAACCGATGGGGGGCTGGCTTGCGTGTCTGGATGCGGATTTTGCTGCGCCAACCCGAAAATACCCGCGTCGCCATTGGAGTTTTTGCCTTTGGCTTTTGATCTGTATGAAAAGGGAGTAGCCGAGGATGTTGCCAACCGACTGGCTTTGCAGGACGAATTGGAAATCTGCGTCCTGTATAGATCTCAATCGGAGGATCAGACCAAAGGTTTTTGTGGAAACTACGGAGGCCGAGGATTGATCTGCAGGCTTTTTGGTGCTTCTGCCCGCAAAAACAAGTACGGGCAAAAGGAGCTGATCACTTGCAAGGTGCTCAAGACCAATAAACCGCAGGACTATGCCGATGCGACCTCCCGCATCAATTCGGGGTTGGATATCCCCATGGCTATGGCTTTCTATACCCGGCTGTATGATGTGGATGAGTCCCTCACCACGCAGTATCCCATCAATCAGGCCATTTTGGTAGCTCTGGAGCTGGTTTTGAGGTTCAAGTTTTACGAGGAGGCCGGCTAAAGAGACCTTCGGCGATTTTTTTGCTCCTCCGTTTTCCAGTATATTCGGAAAATGTTAGGGGAAAAAAGTCGTAAAAACCCGGATTATGTTGAAAATAGGCGAAATCGTCCAAACAGTAAAGGGAATCATTGAGGCCCGAATCGGAATAGTCAAGCAAGAAATCCAAGATGAGTTTGTTGGGATTTTGTCGCGTTTGATTTTACTTGTTTTGATCGGCAGCATGCTCCTTCTTGTGTTCCTTTTTCTATCACTTTCCCTTGCATTTTTTCTGAGCCAACTTACCAAGAGTCCGTATCTGGGCTTTTTGATCGTTGCCTTGCTTTATTTTTTGGTAGTCTTGGCGATGATCCTTACCAGGGACTCCCTGCGTATTCAGCAGCGGGTCGAGCTGATGCTCAAAGACTTTATTTTTAAGGCAAAATTGAAATCGGAGCAAGAAGAAAAGGAAGAAAATGAGCAATAGAATGGATAAGACGCCAGAGGAACTCGAGCAGACGCTTGCCAAACAGCTGGAATTGCTGAAGAAGGAGTCTGAGGACTTGCTAAAAGTTGGCGCCGTGGTGGCTGTCGGCGCACTGCTGACCTACGGGATAGTCAAGGCAACGCGAAAGAAGAAGGTAAAACCCACGGACAAAGCAATGGAGGTTCTCGAGAGGGAAGGCCTGCTCAACGAAGACATTAAAAAACGCCTGAGCAAATCAAAAGGGGCTACATTCTGGCCCAGCTTTACCCAAAGACTGGTGATTTTGGGCTTGGCACTAGCCAAAGACAAATTGTTCCATCAGATTTTTTCTTCTCCAGCCGAAGTGAAATCAAGTGAAAAGGGTAAGTAATCTCCTCAAGTCCCTCTCGAAAAACCGCAGAAAGGGACTTGCCTGGCTGATCGACCCCGAGAAAACAAACTCAGTCCCTCAATTCTCGTGGCTGAAGGAGTCACCACTTGACCTGATCCTAGTGGGGGGTAGCGGTTTGGTTGCCTCGGTATTTGAGGAAGCCATTCAGTCGCTAAAGCCACTAGCAGGCGAAATCCCGATATGCATTTTCCCAGGCTCCCATCTGCAACTGTCTCCCAATGCCGACGCAATTCTGTTTATGAGCCTGATCTCAGGGCGAAACCCCGAATTTCTGATTTCCCAGCAAGTCAAAGCTGCTCCGCAAGTGGCTGAGATGGGATTGGAGGTGCTGCCGACAGGATACTTGCTGGTAAATGGCGGTGAGCTGCTCAGTGTGCATTCAGTGAGCCAAACATTGCCCCTGTCAAACGGAGATATAGATTTGGTGAGGGCAACCGCGTTGGCCGGGAAATTCCTCGGCATGCGCTATTTTTATTTGGATGCAGGAAGCGGAGCTAGGGTCCCAGTCAGCCCAAGCATCATAGCCGAAGTAAAAAGATCCGTGAATTGTCCGCTCATCGTGGGCGGTGGACTGAATTCTCCGGAGAAGGTTAGAGCCGCATATGAAGCGGGGGCTGATTTGGTTGTGATCGGCAATGCTATTGAAAAAGACCCCGGCTTTTTGGCCGAGGTCCTGGATGTCAAGCAATCCTACAATTTTATTGAATATTGATCAGGGACTCCCTGCGGCGCATTTTACCGGCAGGAACGCCGTACATCATCTTGAATCGGCGACAGAAGTAAGCAGTGTCTTTGTATCCTACCTCTTTTCCGATATCCCGTATGGATTTTTTGGTGGTTCGTAGGAGCTCCACCGCTGCCTCCATGCGCTGGTATTCGATGTAGTCTTGGGGATTGATGCCCGTCAGCATCTTGAAGTATTGGCCTACGTAGTCCTCGGATACATTTGCCACCTTGGCAAGTACTTTATTGGACAGATCCCCGCCGATATTCGCTTTAATGAAATTAAATAAGTCAATCAGCCTTGGGTCTTTGAAATAAGTCGAGTTGGTAGACAGCTCCTCGGTGAAGAGTCGGTTTTTCAGAATATGGCGGAGCAGCTCGATCACCAAAACTTCCGTCTGGGCTTTAAGCGATCTTTCTTTTCCAACATTGGCGGCTTCCAACTCCTTGATGATATCTTCGACTAGCGTGGTGATGCGGTCATTGAAGCGGATGATAAAAGGTGGGATGTCGAGGGAGTTGAAAAAGTTGACCACGTCAAAGACTTTAGACTCGAATTGCACCAAGGAAATGCAGTCGTCTTCACTGGTTTTGATATCCTTGAAGCTGATGCTTTGGAGGTATTTGCGCCTGTTGTCACCAAACTGCTCCATGTCCACTTCATTTCTCTTCGCTCCGGTGCCAAAGGTGACTTGAATTTTTTGGCCTTTGGGCACAAAGAGCACTTCGCCTTCATTGACCAGCTCCTGATCTTCGCCAAATTTCAGAGTGCCATGGTGGAGGAGGATGAGGCTGTTTTCGTTTTCTTCGTAGCCCACCACGCTTACTGGCTTCTCAATCTTGAAGTTGTTGCCTTTCAAAAATCGTACGTGGACTGATTCTATGACTTTGTTGTAATAATCCATGAAATCGGAATAAAAGTTAATTCGCAAAAATATAATTTTTCCAAAGCGAAAACAGTAATATTCTATAAAATGCTAAAGGAAAATAAAAAAACAGAGATAAAAATTTGGAATTATACCGTTTCGGGGAATTTAACTATTTGATTTCGTAAGTTTTGATAAAGCTTTAATTGTGATAACATGTCAAAATTCTCCACTAACAATCGGCTAAATACCCTGGTGGCGTGTCCATGAACTAGGTGATAAGATAAACCAGATTATCTGAGAATCCCCCTAGAGATGACGATTCGCTGGATTTCCGAAGTGCCCTCGTAGATCTGGGTGATTTTGGCGTCGCGCATCAATCTTTCCACGTGGTATTCCTTCACGTACCCGTAACCACCGTGAATTTGGACTGCTTCTATGGTGACGTTCATTGCGGTCTCTGAGGCGAAAACTTTTGCCATGGCAGAGGCTTGTGTATAGTCTTTGCCCTCGTCTTTGAGCCATGCGGCTTTATGCACCAAAAGCCTAGCGGCTTCTATCTGAGTGGCCATATCGGCAAGTTTGAATTGGATAGACTGATGCTGGCTGATGGGCTTGCCGAAGGTTTTCCTCTCTTTGGAATAGGCAAGGGCCAATTCATAGGCTCCCGCCGCAATTCCGAGAGCCTGCGCCGCGATGCCTATCCTTCCCCCGTTTAAGGTTTCCATGGCATAGGAAAATCCAAATCCTTCCTCTCCAATTCTGTTTTCAAAGGGAACTTTCACATCCGTGAAAATCAGAGAATGCGTATCGGAGCCCCTGATACCCAATTTGTCCTCCTTCTTTCCAACCACAAAACCTTCCCATCCTTTTTCGACAATAAAAACGGAAATGCCTTTGTGTGCTTTTTGGGAATCAGTCTGGGCAAATACGAGATATATTGAAGCGGAAGAACCGTTAGTGATCCAGTTTTTTACGCCGTTGAGCAGGTAGTGGTCTTCTTTCTTTTCAGCGACGGTTCTTTGGGATGTGGCATCCGAGCCTGCTTCGGGTTCAGAGAGGCAAAAAGCTCCCAAAACCTCGCCGCTCGCAAGTCGGGTGAGGTACTTTTGCTTTTGTTCTTCCGTACCATACTTTTCCAGGCCCCAGCAGACAAGCGAATTGTTTACCGACATTGCCACAGAGGCGGAAGCGTCGATCTTGGACAACTCTTCCATTGCCAAGACATATGAAATCGTATCCATACCTCCCCCGCTGTATTTGGGATCTACCATCATGCCTAGGAAGCCCAGCTCGCCCATTTTTTTGACTTGCTCTTTGGGAAAAACCGCGTTGGTGTCACGCTCAACTACTCCAGGGAGTAACTCTAATTTGGCAAATTCTCTAGCAGCGTCCCTCACGGCAAGCTGCTCCTCCGATAATTGAAAATACATGGGGAATTATATTTTGGGTTTGACTTCTTCCCGAAAATATACCCCAAAAAAAAGAAAAGGGACAACTGCTTGCCCCTTTTCGGTTTTTATTTTTGCCCCTATCAATCGCGGTTGCCAAAGAAGACCATGATGTAGTAGGCGAGGGTCGCCAAAGAGGCCAACGCAGCGACTACGTAAGTCATGGCCGCCCAATGCAATGCGTCTTTGGACATTTCATACTCTGGCTTGGTGACTATGTTGCGCGTCTGTACCCAAGCTAGGGCTCTGTTGGACGCGTCGAATTCCACTGGCAAAGTGACTAAGGTGAACAAAGTCATCACAGAATAGGCGCCTACCACAATGTATCCGATAAACGGTACCGGTAGCCCCAGAGCAAAGCCGCCGAAAAGAGAGGCGATCAAGACTACGTTCAGAATCTTTCCGGAGACGTTTTGAACCGGTACTAGTGCTGAGCGCATCTTAAGCCAAGCATAGGACGTCGCATGCTGGACGGCGTGCCCGCACTCGTGGGCAGCCACTGCGGTAGCGGCAGCATTTCGTCCATAATATACATCTGGAGACAGGTTGACGGTTTTGTTCATCGGATTATAGTGGTCGGTCAGTTGACCTTCGACGCAAACTACCTGGACATCGTGGATGTTATGGTCGGCAAGCATCAATTTGGCGATTTCGGCTCCGGAGAGGTTGGCTTGAAGTGCCGTCTGGGAGTATTTTTTGAATTTGCTTTTCAGCTTGCTGCTGACGACAAATCCAAGAATTGCAAATACGACAACGATTACGATAATCATTTTTTTATTGTTTAGCTGGGTGTGGATACGAAGTTAGACCTTGTCGGGTTTAATCCAAGCGGGTATTCTCACCATGATCAGCCAGCTAATAAAACCGGCGATGAGCACTAGGATTACCTGAGTACCATGGATGATCGCGGCGAAGATTTTCCCGTCGGATTCCGACACGCCAAATTGTATCAAAATATAAGCCACCAGTGCGTGAAATGTACCTATACCCCCTTGCACCGGGGCGACCATGCCAATAGTTCCCATTACCATCACCAAAAGGACCTCTCCTGGTGTCAAGTTGGCAGTACTTTGGATTGCGAGCGATACGGTATACATGGTGAAAAAGTAGATCACCCAGATCAAGATGGAGCTTCCCCAAAACCCCCATGGGTTTTTCAAGTCAGAAATACTCTTTATCCCAAATACCACTTGCCTCCCAAAACTTTGCGCCTTTTGAATGAGCCCGCTGTTTCTGAATTTTCTGCCGAGATAATATACGAGCAACACGAATACTGCGACTCCAGCCAAGAAAATAGGGAGATTGTTCAACAGCTTTGCCCCGAGACTGTTCAGGTCGACCATTTCGCCGGCAAGAGATATAAAGAGTTGGTTTTCGACCAAAAAGGCTAGCAGGATGATTCCAATCAAAAAAAGAAGGTCAATGCTTCGCTCCACAATCACGGTACCGAGCAGACGCCCAATCGAGATTCCGTTCGTTCGGGACAAGACTCCGCAACGCGCAACCTCTCCTGCCCTTGGGATGAGAAGATTTACCACGTAGCCCACCATCACTGCGTGATAACTCCGGCTGGCGCTTACCTCTTTCCCCTCGTCAAAGTTCATCAGTAGCGCCCATCTCCAGCCCCGGAGCCAATACCCAAAAAGGGAAACGACGAGCGACAAAAGAATCCAAATCCATTTGGAAGACCTTACTTGAGCTACCAAGTTTGTAAACTCGATGTCTCTGTACAGAAGCCAAAAAATCCAAATAGCAAGTGCCAGCGACAGTGCTATTTGGATTCCTTGTTTGATTTTTGTTCGAGGCATCAGCTTATTCTATTCCTTTCGTCTGGGAAAACCAAAACGGGTTTGAATTTTTTTGCTTCTTCAAAATCCATCCCCACATAAGCTATGATGATGATTATATCGCCTACGGCGACTTTTCTGGACGCGGGACCGTTGAGGCAGATTTCGCCGCTACCTCGCTCACCCTTGATCACATAGGTTTCAAGTCGCTCCCCGTTGTTGATATTGACAATCTGCACTTTTTCATTTTCGATCAGATTGGCAGCGTCCATTAAATCTTCATCGATAGTAATCGAACCCACGTAATGCAGTTCGGCTTGGGTTACTCTTACTCTGTGGATTTTTGACTTTAATAGTTGGATTTGCATGGCAAAATGTTGGTTTGTTCAATAACAAAACGACGCTTGCAGCAAGTGCTAAGAAACAAGCGGCATGTTGTCGATCAACCTGACATCTCCGATATACGCAGCGATGCAGATTGAGGATTTTCGGTTTTTTGAAAATTCGGAGTGGGCTTCAAATGTCTCCGGGTTTACAAGATCGAAGTATTCCAGCTTAGCCAAAGGCTCGACTTCGAAATCCGCTACTACCTGCTTTTGGATTTCAGTCCAAGGTTTGCCTTGGAATAAGCCTGACTTGGCACTTTCCAGGCTTTTGAAGAGCATCAATGCCTTTTCTCTCTCGACCGGATTGAGACGCACATTCCTAGAAGACATTGCCAGTCCATTTGGTTCCCGGTGGGTCGGGACAATTTCCAACTCCAAATCAAATGAAAGGTCGGACACCAAGCGCCGGATGATTCCAACCTGCTGCAGATCTTTTTGCCCAAAAAAGGCTCTATGGGGTTTGATGATATGGAATAGTTTGGACACTACTACTCCCACTCCATTGAAATGCCCCGGTCGAAACTTCCCCTCCAGCACCCTTTCCAGATCCCCAAAGTCGAAACGAAGCTTGGTCGGGGTGGGATAGATCTCCCGCACTTCCGGTGCGAAAACGTAGTCAACGCCCTCTGAAGAGAGTTTTTCCAAGTCATCCTCAAGGGTGACAGGATACTTGGCAAAATCTTCTGAATTGTTGAACTGTGTCGGATTAACAAAAATGGACACCACTGTGAGATCTGACCTTTGCTTGGATTTTCTGACCAATTGCAGATGCCCCTCATGCAGGGCGCCCATGGTGGGTACGAGTCCGATCTGATGGTTTTTCTGAAGGTGATTGAGCCAGAGGGGGTTCCATTCGGCTCCGGTACGGATTAGCTTCACGCCAGGGTAGTATTTCGGCTAAATTGGGGCAAAAGTAGATTAATATCCAGAATTACAATGCTTTTTGGCTTTTTTTATTTAACTTTGTGCCCGTTGTTTATCACGTTCATTAAAATCCCTTTAGCATGTCCAAACTGCGTATCCTCTACGTTGCCAGTGAAATCAACCCTTTCTTACAAACTTCCGAAGTAGCCAATTTCTTACGATCCCTGCCCCAAGCTATGCAAGAGCGAGGAATGGAGATCCGTATCTTGGTGCCAAGATTTGGGCTGATCAATGAGCGAAAAAACAGACTCCATGAGGTAGTCCGTCTTTCCGGGATCAATATTGCAGTGGGAGACGAGGAGAAGCCCCTGATCATCAAAGTGGCGTCGATCCCAAATGCCAAGCTCCAGGTCTACTTTATTGACAACGAAGATTATTTCCAGCGAAAGCATGTCTTCCATGACAAACAGCAGAAGTTTTACGAAGACAATGACGAGCGGGCAATTTTCTTTTGCAAAGGTGTGATAGAGACCGTGAAGAAACTAGGATGGGCTCCGGATATCGTGCATTGCAATGACTGGATGACTTCGCTGATTCCGATGTACCTAAAGACGACCTACAAGAACGAGCCACTTTTTAAGGACACGAAAACCGTGTTTGCGATCTACAACAATGGATTTTCGCATACCTTTGGCGACGATTTGTTAAACAAGGTTAAGATGGTGGATATCGATGACACTATTTTAGCACCTTTGAAGACCAAAGACTTCACCGGTTTTATCAAGATGGGTATGGAATACGCCGACCTCGTGGTAAAAGGCTCAGCGGTCTCCCCGGAATTAAACCAACTCATCGAGGATTTCTCAAAAGACAAAAAGTTTGAAATCAGTATTCAAGAAGAACAGCAGGCTCACGACGAGCTTTTTGGGATATACAACAGCCTTGCGGGCTAAATTATTGGCCGGATTGGCCATCGCTTCTTTCTTATTCAACAGTTCATGCAGTGACCCGGCAACAGTCGGCCTTGAGTTGGCTCCGGGAAACAACCAGATCGGCGTATTCTACGAGGAGTTTGCCTTAGATGCTCAATTGGTGCTGTTGGATTCGTTTAACACGACCAATTCTGGAGTTTTGGTGGTGGGCAATGAGTCCGATGACTACTTTGGCAAGACGGACGCTACGGGCTACTCGAGAATGTACATTGATGCGACCGATGCGAGGCCAAAAGCAGATGCGATCCTCGACTCCGTCTTTTTCAATATGGAGGTGGTCAGTGTAAATGGTTCCGATTTGGACCAGGCGAAAAGATATTCGGTTCACATGCTCTCCGAGCCTATTCTGGATACGCTTTATTACAATTTTGACAAGCTTGCTTACATGACAGAGCCGCTTGCCACCATCGACATCACATTCGATGAGGTCAAGGACACTGTCATGCAGCTTTCGGTAGACGAGGCATTTCAGCAAGAGCTTTTCGAAAAGCTGAAGTCCGGGAGTGAGTTTGACAATCTGATCAATTTCAGAAAATATTTTCCCGGAATAGCGGTCAAAGCCAAGGAAGGAGACAATTCAACTATTGGCGTTGCCTTGGGTGCGAACACCGGTATCGCAGTGTATTACCATGCGGTAGGAGACACCGTACCCTTAAAATACGATATCAATACGTTCTCCTCCAGAAGCTTCAACGGAATAGAATCAGACCGCAGCGGCACGCCTACAGAAGTCGTGACGGAATATGGCCTGTCCTATGATATGGCCCATATAGTGGGGATGAAGTCCACAGTTGCAATGGCCATGAGGATAGACACTAGTCCATTGGATGCATTTTTGGACACATTGTCTGGAGTTACATTCAATCAGGTTCAATTTACCATTGGCGCAATAGAAGATCAGGATGAGGAAAACGTTCCGATTACAGGAATGGTCATGAAGTTCGTGGATCAGAATAATGAGCCAATCCGAAGTACAATCAACAATGCGCAACTTTATGTGCAGGAAGATGCTCAACCCCAAGTCTTGCAAAACGCAGAGGGAGAGCGAGTGCCAAACAACGCCTTTACGACTGCGGCTATCTTGGCCTATGACTCGGAGGATAAATTGTATCAGACCGGTCTGACCTCCCATATCAATGCAATCTATCGCGGAGACCTCATTCGCCAAAACTGGCTTCTTGACGGCTCAATTCCCCCTAAACCTGGGCTGTCAAGCACAGGGATTGATTTTCAAAGATCCCTCCGTCAGTTTAAAGTGAACAAGGATAAAATCATGATAAAAGTAATTTACTCCAAATCCAGATAGTTCAATCGATTTCCGATAAGTATACCTGATCCACTTTCCGTTTTTAGGAAAGTGGATTATTTTTTTTGGCATGAATCCTGTTTCTTTGCGGAAGTACAAACCAACTTTAATTATTTTTCAAAAATGTGTGGAATTGTGGCGTATGTGGGACAGCAGGAAGCTTTGCCCATCATCCTCAAAGGACTCCGGAGATTGGAATACCGGGGTTATGATTCAGCTGGTGTGGCCCTTCTAGATAAAGACGGGCTCAGCATCTATAAGAAGAAAGGAAAAGTCTCCGAGCTAGAGAAATATCTCGACTCAAACGGGGCGATAGAATCCAAGATCGGAATTGGACATACCCGATGGGCTACCCATGGAGAACCCAACGATGTAAATGCGCACCCGCACTACTCCTCCTCAGAAAAATTTGCGATGATCCACAATGGGATTATCGAAAACTACGAGGTGCTGAAAAAGGATTTGCTTCAGAAGGGCTATCAATTCCAAAGTGATACCGACACGGAGGTTTTTGTGAAGTTCATTGAGGATATTTATCTGAATAACCAGTGCACCCTTGACGAGGCGCTTCGCCTCGCATTGCACAAGGTAGTTGGAGCCTACGCGATCGTGCTGATTAACAAGGAGGAACCGGACACGCTCATTGCAGCAAGAAAAGGATCTCCATTGGTCATAGGCGTGGGGGAGGATGAATATTTCCTAGCTTCCGATGCTACCCCTATCATCGAATACACCAATAAGGTGGTCTACCTCGACGATTACGAAATCGCCGTGATCCGCGACGGAAAACTACAGCTCAAAACGATCGAAAACATCGAGACCAACCCCTATATCAACCAACTGGAAATGGAGTTGGAGGCGATTGAAAAAGGGGGATACGAACATTTTATGCTCAAGGAGATCTATGAGCAGCCTAAGTCAATTTCCGATTGTCTTAGGGGACGACTCGATGCCAAGTCAGGACGATTGGTTTTGGGCGGTCTGCGGGATTACATGAACAAATTTCAAAATGCCGAACGGATCATCATCACGGCCTGTGGGACATCTTGGCACGCCGGCTTGGTGGCAGAATACCTCTTTGAGGAATTTGCCAGAGTACCCGTAGAAGTGGAATATGCTTCTGAATTTAGATACCGAAATCCGGTGATCAGCGAAAAGGACTTTGTCATCGCCATTTCCCAGTCTGGTGAAACCGCAGATACCCTTGCTGCTATCGAGCTGGCCAAATCAAAAGGGGCGACAATCTTCGGCGTGTGCAATGTGGTTGGTTCTTCGATTCCCAGAGCAACCCATGCGGGCTCTTATACCCATGCAGGACCGGAGATTGGGGTGGCATCCACCAAGGCTTTTACTGCACAGATCTCGGTTTTGGCCATGATGGCTTTGAAGCTGGGATACCAAAGAGGCACTTTGCCTGAAAGCAAGTATATACAACTTTTACATGAATTGGCCGCAGTGCCTGCCAAGGTAGAAAAGGCTCTTCAGACCAATGAGCTCATCAAATACATCGCCTCCGAGTACAAGGAAGTCAGAAATGCACTCTATCTGGGACGAGGCTATAATTTCCCGGTTGCTCTTGAGGGAGCACTTAAGTTGAAAGAGATCTCCTACATCCACGCGGAAGGATATCCCGCCGCTGAAATGAAGCACGGTCCGATCGCGTTGATCGACGAGGAGATGCCGGTGATTTTCATCGCCACTCAGGACAGTTCCTATGAAAAAGTGGTGAGCAACATCCAGGAAGTAAAAGCCAGAAAGGGAAAAGTAATCGCTGTGGTCACCGAAGGGGATACCCAGGTAAAAGCCATGGCTGACCACGTGATAGAAATACCAGAATTGCACGAGGCCTTTGTGCCTTTGGTTGCGGTCGTTCCCCTGCAGCTGCTTTCCTATCACATCGCTGTGATGCGAGGGTGCAATGTCGACCAGCCCAGGAATCTAGCGAAATCCGTAACTGTAGAATAGACCAAAAGGCTGTCAGGAATGGCAGCCTTTTTACTTGCAAGCGCCCAAAGTCCATGATTTGAGGCCGGCTTGGTCTGCGGCTCAGAAGTTGGGATAGGTGAATCCATTGCAGCCGAAGACTGGAGCAAACTCCAGGGTACAGGGGCCGTTCCAAGCTTATTCGGGGTCAATGCAGTTGGCGGATCGATTTTCCATCAGGAAAGTCCGAGGGATTGTGGATTGAAGGGAAGTCTATTCCAGGGTCTTGGATACGGGAAAAAAAAATCAGTCTGTGATGAGATTGAAAAAAAACACCTGCTAATTCTGGATGACTTTAGCCTGCAGCCTCTCAATGCCGATACACCTTATCGACTAACTCAATATTCATTCTAGACGAAAAAAGTGGCCACTTCATTCACTATGATAATCCTGAAGTGGTGGCAAAAGCAATCGAAAGGGTCATTACTTCCATAGAAGCAAAAACAAAACTACGGCTTAGGCAAGTTCCATGATATTAGGGTAGATTCTCTAAAAGTACAAATGGTCCTGTTAAGTAAAGTTGAGAACATAACAATCATTTGCCTCTGCGTATGATGTGGCCGATAGCCTCTCCCCTTAAGCATAGCGATATCGGGAAGAAGGAAGGGATGAGCTAGGAGAGGGAAGGGTGAGCTATCAAAGTCTTTGTAATTATGAAGATGTGGGTAAGGCATGAATGATCATGCCAAAAAGTCGACTATTCCAAAGGCCCTATCAGTTCAATGAAGATCCCGTCAGGATCTTGCACCAAGACGAAATGTAAATTCTGATTTAATGGTGTAGGCGTACTTCCCAAAAATTTGACATTCTTTTCTTTTAACCTTTTAATCACGGGATTCAACGCCTTTACATTAATGGTGATATACTGAACGCCAGTTCCATCCTGGATATAGCCCGGTTTAGACTCCGTTTGTTTATTGCCAAAACTCATCAGCTTCCACTCATTTGCGTTTGGGCTGTTCTCCAATTTTAGAACGGTTACTTCGACGGCAACACCGTTTGAAAGACCCGAACGTATGGAGAAATCTTCATTGATGGTGAAGCTATACGCCTTGGCCATACCAATCCCATCGACATAGAAGTCTAAGGATCGTTCCAGATCAGATACCACCACGCCCAAACCAATTAAATTACTGCTGAAATTTGTTTGGGAGAATGCAGGAATATTCACCAGCAGTATAGCGGCAATACTAATGATTTTTAACAGGGAGCTTTTCATGAATTATAGATGAGAAATTGTAAAGCTGCCCAAATTAAGAAAAAATACATCTTGATGAACTGGACGGGAACCTGGAGGAAATCCTTGGGCTGGTGCGAAGCAACCGAGCGCTAAGAAATGATCCCTTTGGAGGGCTGAGCATGGAGGATTAACCGGCCGCGGCAGATCAATCTAGCGAAGAGTCGGGCTGTAGGGAGGACTAGCGAGGGGCCAGCTTGCAGGGTGGTATTGTGAGGGGTGAGGTAGTTTAAAAAACACCCACTACACGGCATTTTAATAGTCCTAATCTTTTTATTTCTTGATCAACCGGCTTCACATATTGGATTGTTAATCATTTAATATTGCAGGGTTAGATGGCTAAAATAAAAGTGGAAAATGCTGAAATAACGATCTTATCCATTGAAGAAAAGGATAATACATCACTTACAGATATGGCAAATGCCAAGAAAAGTGAGAGTCGTGCCAATGCCATTGGAATTACCGTCAGAAAGGGAAAATATGGGGGAACCTACGCCCATAAAGACATTGCTTTTGAATTCGGTTCCGGATCAGCATTCCTTTTAAGATGTACCTGATTACCGAATTCCAACGGCTCAAGGAGGAGGAGCAAGAATTACTCGGCTGGTCTGCCAAACGTGAATTGGGCAAAATCAACTACAAGACAGATATTGAAGCAATTACTGTCCGCGATAGAATTGCTAAAGCATATTTCAGGTTATGCTTCCCTCCCCAAAATGCGAAGCTTACAACCCAATATCCGCCGTACTATGCCGCACGATACTCCCTAGATACGCGCAGGATACTCCCTAGATACCCCCTATATACTTGTATGACACCTTTACTTTTGTGCAGGAAGTTACATTTTACACGGAGTCCACTCTTAACTCCCATGAACACAATAAATGAAATCCTCCTGGCCTATGCGGGCTATGCGGTGACAGCAGGCACCATCTTGCTCAGCATCTGCCAACTGACCGTGGACGAATCCAGGCTGGAGGAAAAGATCATAATAGTAGAATAGACCAAAAGGCTGTCAGGAAATGGCAGCCTTTTTACTTGCAAGCGCCCAAAGTCCATGATTTGAGGCCGGCTTGGTCTGCGGCACAGGAGTTGGGATAGGTGGATCCATTGCAGCCGCAGACTGGAACATACTCCAGGGTACAGGGGCCGGTCCAAGCTTCTTCGGGGTCGATACAGTCGGCGGGTGGATTTTCCTCCCCGCATCCGAAAGAGAACCAAGCTAGAACAAAAAGGAGAAAGAATGCCGGTTTTTTCATATCCTAAAGAACGGATTGCTTGATGGAAACGCTACTTACCCAAAGTTTAATACCCAGCCTATGCACGCGCGCTCCCGATAAAATTCCTACTTTTGCGCTGCGAAGGAAAAACCCATGCTGGATAAATTACAGGCCCTTAAAGATCGCTTCGAAGAAGTAGCACAACTCATCGTATTGCCGGACTCTATGTCCGACATGGGCAAATACGCAAAGCTCACCAAGGAGTATAAAGACCTTGAGAAAATAGTCTCTGCCTACGACGAGTACAAGCTCGTTTTGCAAAATATCGACAGCTCCAAGGAAATCCTGGAAAAGGAAAAGGATCCTGAGTTTCGTGAGATGGCCAAGCAGGAGTTGGACGAGCTACGGGAGAGAAAGGAAATCCTCGAGGAGGATCTGAAGCAATTGCTAATTCCCAAAGACCCCAATGACTCCAAAGACTGTATCTTGGAGATTAGGGGTGGTGCAGGTGGTGACGAGGCGTCGATTTTTGCCGGTGACCTGTTTAGGATGTACGAGCGTTTTTGCGAGATGCAGGGTTGGAAGCTGACCGTTCTTGATTTGACTTTCGGCTCTGCCGGCGGATATAAGGAAATCATTGCCACTGTCTCCGGTGCGGATGTCTATGGCATGCTCAAGTACGAATCCGGGGTGCATCGCGTGCAGCGGGTGCCAGCCACGGAATCCCAAGGACGTGTCCATACCTCCGCCGCTTCTGTGGCGGTTTTACCCGAAATGGACGAAGTTGAGGTGCATCTGGACATGAACGACATTCGAAAGGACACCTATTGCTCCTCCGGACCTGGTGGACAGTCCGTCAATACGACCTACTCTGCGGTACGGCTCACCCATAATCCTACGGGATTGGTAGTTACCTGTCAGGACGAAAAGTCCCAGATCAAAAACTTTGAAAAAGCGCTGAAGGTGCTCAGGTCAAGACTCTATGAAATAGAGCTGGCCAAGCACAACGAGGCAGTGGGCGCCCAACGTAAGTCCATGGTTGGAAGTGGAGACCGCTCGGACAAAATCCGAACTTACAACTATCCGCAATCCCGGGTAACCGACCACCGGATCAACAAAACCGTCTACAACTTGCCGGATGTGATGAACGGCAATATCGAGGAATTTATCTCCGCACTTCGACTCGCGGAAAACCTTGAGAAAATGCAGGCAGGAGGCATTGACTAAGAGGAACAGGCTTTGCAAGATTGAATTAAGAAGGTATATTGAACAAACAAAAAGCCCTGGCGGAGAAATAACCCACGCACTTTTATGATCATAGCAGGAGAAAGAGGAATTAATCTGGTCACTTGGAGCGAGGCCCATTTTCACCAACTCTATCCCCTCGCCAACAATCCCAAGATTGCCATGAACCTGCGGGACAGCTACCCCCAGCCCTATACCATCCATGACGCCAGGCATTGGATAGAGCACAACCAGAAATTTAACCCTCCCCAAAACTTCGCGATAGAGTTTGAGGGAAAACTAGCAGGTTCGATTGGCTGCGACCGGGGAAAGGATGAACTCCGTACCAATATGGAACTGGGCTTCTGGGTAGGCGAGCCATTTTGGGGCAAGGGCATCGCAACGGAGGCAGTGAAACTTTACACCCAGTATATATTCGAAAAGTTCGACATCCAGAGGCTCTATGCACAAGTCTATGACTTTAACGGGGAGTCGATGAGCGTCCTCGAGAAAGCGGGATTTATTCCCGAAGCAATCCTGAAAAAGGCCTATATCAAAAGGGGAATAGTCGGAGATGTATTCCAATATGTAATGATAAGAGACGGGGAATAATCTTCGTCTTTTTTGTTTCAAGCCACCCGCTCTCTGTCTCGATGCGATGTACGAAGAGTACTTTCAGCTATTCCTTATCAACCTTTGCAAACTAAAAGGTCTCCTTACCACCAAAATCTTTGAAGTCCTACCGTACCAGTAATTTTCTTGTTACCGCGCCTTGTTTGCCCTGCAAGCGGATCAAAAGGAGGCCTTTTGGCAATCCGCTGAGGTAGATTTGCTTTTGGCCGTCGGCGATCGGCAGGTCAACTATCGCCTGACCTAGGGAATTGACGACCGAAATGCCCGACCAGGAATCCAAATTATCGGCGGAAACCGTTGCTGTTCCCTGACTTGGATTAGGGTAGATCTTAAGACTTTCCGCCACCGCAGGCTCGAGTGCGGTGATGATGTTGACATTGACGGGGAGAATACGCTTGGAGCTATAGCCGCAGGCATTTTGGGCTTCTACCGAAAGTTCGAAATCCCCTTCTTGCTCCCAGATTACCAAGATTCGACCGCTTCCCTGACCGGAGGCTATTCTACCTCCATTGCCGGAAATGCTCCATCGATAGTTTAGGCCAGGAAGGGTCTCTATTTCGTAAATTTCTTCTCCCGGACTAGTGAGTGCTTCTCCACCTATTCCCAAAGGAGAGGCCGGAGCCGAAGTCACGGAAATCGCTTTCTCCAAGCTTGCACCTTGTCCACAATAGTTTTCTTGGCTTACCGTTATTTTTTGCTCTCCGGCTTGATCCCAAATGATTTCCACCGCATGGGTTCCTTGGCCATTTTTGATTTCACCCCCGCTGACCGTCCAAGTATAGCTTACTCCTTTAATGTTTGGCAGGGAATAGGTATAGCTGCCTTCACTGCAAACAGCTCCCTCTCCCGAGATCTCTGAATCGCTTGTTGGAATGGAAGCTACGCTGACCTCCAAGGCGGAGGTTTCCCCACTGCCGCAAAAGTTTGTCCTGCTGACCAAGACCGCGTTCCTTCCGAGACCAGTCCATTTTACCTCTATTTGGGAGGTGCCCTGTCCAGAGAGGATCTCACCTCCGTCCACTCTCCACCTGATATCGGAACCGGTTTGGTCGGATTCGAGGATGGAGTAAGTGGCAGTAGTCAGACATGACTTTGAATCCCCGGCAATTGTCCCGAGAGAGCCGCTCGGAGGGACGCAAGTATAGGCGAGTAGGGTACCGTCTTCTCCGGCGAAATAGGCTTTTTGGTCTGTGCCAGCGCTCACAGATTCCAGGTTTCTCACTGTCCCTGTGGCAAAGGGAGTCCACGTCTCCCCTCCGTCTGACGTAGCCAAGGCAAGGCCATCTTCTCCAGCGATGAATCCGTAATTTGTTCCGAAGAAGTCTACGGACTTAAGTTTTTTGGTGGTGCCTGATTCAATTTTCCTCCAGCTTTTGGCTTTGTCTTCGGTCTTTAGTATTACCCCTCCATCACCTACGGCGATGGCCCTTGTGCTGTCTATTTTGGCAAGGGCATTCAGATTTTCACCGCTTGCTGCTGGGACGGTTTCCCACTCGCTTCCCCCAAATGTCCGGCTGATTTGGCCTTTGTCCCCTACAGCAGCCCCGTAACCAAAGTCGAAAAAGATGAGGCTTTTAAGATTTTCTAGAGTGTTGGAGGTTACCGTTTGATCCCAGGTGCTGCCTGAGTCAAAAGATCTGGAAATATATCCTCTGGAACCGGATAGGTAGACCACGGATGGCGCAAAAAGGTAGAATCTGGTAATGGTCCTGTCCGCAGATGTGGGCACCGCTACCCAGCTGGTCCCCGAGTTGGAAGTGCGGTAGATTTTGCCATTGTCTGATCCCACATAGCCAAAGGATGTGCTCCAAAAGCCCATGCTTCGAATAGTGATAGGCTCAGGAAGGGATCGGTTGACTAGCGTGGTTGCACCGTTGCTGGTGACAAAAAGGCCTCCGTTTTCTCCAGCAACGTATCCGGTATTTTGGTTCAGAAAATCCACTGCCGTAAAGTGGTTTCGGATTCCCGCTAGTTTTTGGGCCCAGTTTGCCCCAGCATTGCTGGAGTTGCTTAAATAGCCGTCTTGGCCTACGACAGAAAGGAGGTTGCTTGATGGTTTGAACCCCATGCCCTTCAGATTCCTTGTCACGGCGGCACCAAGGCTGGGTTTAGTAAAGGTACTTCCGGAGTTTGCAGTTCGGGTGATGGTCGCCATATCACCGATGGCAACTACAATCCGCGTATCCAGGGGACTAATCGCTACTTTCCTCAAGGTATTTATAGTGCCGGAGTTCAGCGCTGACCAGGAGCAGCCTCCATCTATGGTCTTCGCGAAAAATCCGTCCGCACCCACGACATAGCCTATCAGTTCACTTGAAAACGCGATACCAAAAAGGGCATTGTTTTCCGGGAGGCTTGATAATGTCCAAGTGTTTCCCCTGTCTTGTGAGCTTAGAATGTTTCCTCCCTCGGCCGCAATAAATCCTGCGTTTTCTCCTATGAACTGGATATCGTTCAGCGCTAGATTGGTTCCGCTTGGAGTTTTCGCCCAGCTTTCTCCTCCGTCGGTCGATCGAATAATCTCTCCGTTTTGCCCTATCGCCGTCAGCCCGGAAGTAGAGGACTTGGCAATACCAAATAAATCGTTTGACGTGCCCGATTCTTTTTCTTGCCAGGTTTTCCCCGAATCGGAGGTGATGAATATTCTACCGTTTTCCCCCACGGCCACCCCTCGCTCGGCATTAAGAAGAACGACGTCATAGAATCTCAGGTCAAACCTTTGTAGCACTTCCTCCCAAGTGTTGCCTCCGTCCATGCTGAGGGCAATCAGCTTTTCCCCGACGGCGACGCCCTGTTGGGCATTGAGCCAGTAGACGGATTCAAAATCCAAGCCCCAGCTCTGCATTCGGCTCAGCGTCTGGGCTAGCGAACTAGACGTGAGCATCAAAAGCCAGAAGGTGATCGGTAAGAGTTTTTTCATGCTTGATGAAAACAAGATGATCTTAGAAAGGAAGTCATTTTTTGCTCGATAGGGTGGGGATAAAACTATATGCCGAGTTAAGATAATCAAATGCTTTCGCCCGAAATCTTAAATAGCATGGTAAATTTATGCTTTAATCCACTCTGCCATGAAAAACCTGACTCTTTCCCTATGTATGCTGACGATGATAGCTTGTGGACCTCGGGAACGGATATCAAGAGAGACCTTTGAGCAGGTAAATGAGGCCATGGAGGTAAAGCGTCTGACCGAAGTCGAGATCCTGGAGGAGGCTATGGTTTGGGGAGATTCTTTGACCGCAGAGGCTCAGGCCCAATTGATTTCCAAACTTCAGCGGGCAATTTCTGAAAATGGTACAGTGGGCGCTTTAGAATTCTGCCAACTACAGGCGCTTCCAATACTCGAAAAAATAGGCAAGGAGCGTCAGGTGGATATCCGTCGGGTGTCCAACCGGAATAGAAATCCATCGAACAAGCCGGATGCAGACGAGGCACCGCTATTGGATGCGTATGAATATACCGCAGAAAACGGGGGGAAAAGTGATCCCAATATTCAAAAGATCAATAACGGCGAGGTATTTCTCTACACTAAGCCTATTGTTATTCCTGGAGGCTTCTGTCTTGCCTGTCACGGCGATCCCGGTAAAGGCATCGATGACGCTACTCTCCAGAAGCTTACGGAGCTCTATCCCGAAGACAAAGCAATTAACTATAAGGAGGGGGATCTCAGAGGGATGTGGTCTCTGCGAATTCCAAAACGGGAAGTGGTGAAAAGACTATAAAAACCGCAGATTTCAGATTTTTATAAAATTTCCGTCGATAAATGTTGCCTTTTCAAGGCAAGCTCTTGAAATGTGGTTTCTTGCTGTTGTTTTTTTGATCGGATTGTGAGAAGAATTTTTTTTGTATTCCTCCAATATTGGCGAAAAATAAGATGGCCGTTTGTATAAACAGCATAATACAGTCAGTTTTTGGCGCTAAACAGGTACACTTTTAGCCAAAAAATGGGTGACATTGTGGTTTAATTTTCATTAACCCAAAACTGCCTATGAAAATCTCTACTCATGTCAGGCTTCTCTGTCTGTCATTCTTGATGTGCCTTCTATTTTTGGGCACTGCGCAGGCCCAGACCCGGGAGGTGTCTGGTGTAGTTATCTCCGGTGAGGATAATTTGCCACTTCCAGGAGTTTCCATTCTCCTCAAGGGCTCCACGTCAGGTACAGTCACCGATGTGGACGGTAAATTCCGAATCGCCGTTGAATCCGACCAGTCTGTCCTGGTTTTTTCCTTTATCGGTTTTACCACCCAAGAGGTGGTCGTCGGTTCGCAAAGTGTGCTTGATGTCCGTCTCGCTCCCGATACCAAGTCCCTCGAAGAGGTGATCGTGGTAGGTTATGGTGAGCAGAAAAAGGAGACCATCACGGGCTCGGTTGCCACTGTCAAAGGTGGTGAACTGGCCAAGTCGCCCTCGGTCAACCTATCCAACAACATTGCCGGTCGTATGCCGGGTGTGGTAGCCGTAAACAGAAGCGGTGAACCAGGATATGACGGGTCTGCGATCCGTATCCGTGGTTCCAATACCTTGGGTAACAACGATGCACTTATCGTAATTGACGGTATCCCGGCGAGGGCTGGGGGCATCGACCGTCTGAACCCAAATGACATCGAGAGCATCTCCGTATTGAAAGATGCGTCTGCTGCCATCTATGGTTCCCGTGCTGCCAACGGTGTGATCTTGGTCACTACCAAGAGAGGAAAGAGTGGTGTACCAGAGTTGACTTTCCAAGTCAATCAGGGTTGGGCCCAGCCTACGGTAGTCCCTGACTTGGCCAACGCTGCGCAATACGCAGAAATGCTCAATGACTTGAACATTTACGAATTGCCTACAAGCGAATGGGCTGCGGCTAACCAAGCTTACAAGCAAAACGGAGAATATACTCGGCCAAATGGCCAAGTAAGGTCTGCTCCTTATTCTCCAGATGAGCTGGAGCTGTACCGAAATGGTTCCGATCCTTGGTTCTATCCAAATACCGACTGGTATGACGCTACGCTGAAAAACTGGTCTCCACAGACTCGGGTAAATGCCCAATTAGTCGGAGGTACCGACAACGTGAAGTACATGACATCCATCGGTTTCCAAGATCAGGACGCTTATTATATCAATTCGGCGACTGGATTTAAGCAGTATGACATTAGGCTAAACTTGGATGCCAACATCAACAAGTACATCAAAGTGGGTGTAGGTATCTTGGGACGTGAAGAAAGAAGATTCTTTCCTACGCGAGGAGCCGGAGCCATTTTCCGTATGCAGATGCGTGGGAAGCCCAACCAGCCGGCTTATTGGCCAAACGGGCTGCCAGGTCCTGACATTGAGAATGGTGAAAACCCAGTCGTGATCACCACTAACGCTACCGGCTATGATCGCGATACCCGCGACTACTTCCAGACCAACGGTACTTTGGAGATCAAGATCCCAGGTGTAGAAGGATTGAAAATTACAGGTACCGCTGCTGTGGATAAAACCATGCGTTTCACCAAGAGATGGGAGACTCCTTGGACCTTGTACCAATTGGGTTCTGGATTCGAGGAAGACGGTGTGACTCCTGTTTTGGTTCCTTCCAAGAGAGGCCCAGCGGATCCAAGGCTGACCGAGTCAAATGAAAACACGTTGAACATTCTTCTCGGAACCGTTGCTTCCTACGATAAAGTCATCGCAGACAACCACACCATCAATATCTTGGCGGGCTTCAATAAGGAGACCGTCGAATCCAACAACTTTAATGCCTTCAGAAGATACTTCCTTTCCACCGCCATTGACCAAATGTTTGCCGGCGGGGACTTGGAGAAAAACAACGGTGGCGGAGCTTACGAACGTGCCCGTCTGAACTACTTCGGCCGCGCTTCCTACAACTACAAAGAGAAATACCTTGCCGAGTTCCTTTGGAGATACGACGGCTCCTACCTTTTCCCTGAAAACACACGATATGGTTTCTTCCCTGGTATCATGTTGGGATGGGTCGTGTCCGACGAAAGCTTCTGGCAAAACTCCTTGGGCAAAACCTTTGATTTCTTCAAGATTAGAGGTTCTTGGGGTCAGCTGGGTAACGACCAGATATTCTTTGACCATGACGGACAAAATGGAGCTTCTTTGCAAGAGTATCAATTCCTTTCTACGTACGGATTCGGTTCTTACATTGTCAATGGGACAGAAGTAAAAACATTGTTCGAAAACAGAATTCCAAATACCCGGATTACCTGGGAAGTGGCCAACAACACCAACTTGGGTTTTGAAGGTCAATTCCTTCAAGGCAAGGTGTTCTTCGAGTTTGACTTGTTCTACAACAAAAGAACCAATATCCTTTGGAGAAAGAACGCTTCCGTACCCCAGTCCACAGGTTTGATCCTTCCAGCCGAAAACATCGGGGAAGTTGAAAACAAAGGCTTTGATTTGAACGTCGGATATAGGGGCAATCTTGGCCCAGTGACCTTCTCCGCATCGGTGAATGGAGGCTATGCCAAAAATAAAATTCTGTTCTGGGACGAGGCACCTGGAGCACCGGAATGGCAAAGATCTACCGGAAAGCCAATGAACACGTTCTTGGTTTACCAGTATGATGGGGTATTTGCTACCCAGGAGGATATCGATTCTGAATCTTTGGATTATTCCGCAATCACCAACAACCTACGTCCTGGCGACATGAAATATCAGGACTACAATGGTGATGGTGCGATTACCCCGGAAGACCGGGTAAGAATGGACAACAACGATATTCCAACTTTCCAAGGAGGAATCAATCTCAACATGGCTTGGAAAAACTTTGACTTGGCCGTCCTCTTCCAGGGCGCTGCCGGCGCAAGACAATACGTTAGTGCTGGCGAGTCCGGAAATATCGGTAACTATCTCTTGGACATCTATGAAAATAGATGGACTATCGACAACCCAAGCAGTGTGGATCCAAGAATTGCCAACAGAAGTGACCAGTACTATTCCAATAATAACACCTACTGGTTTAGAAGCTCTGATTACATCCGTTTGAAAAACTTCGAATTGGGTTACAATTTCCCAGCCCATTTGACCGAAAAGGTGGGTGTGAGGAATCTGAGACTGTACTTCAACGGTATCAACCTCTTTACTTGGGATAAGTTGAAGGTCTACGATCCTGAAACTAACAATAGTACAGGGCAATATTACCCTCAGGCCAGAATCATCAGCACAGGACTTAACGTTACTTTCTAACATTTGTGAATCATGAAAAGAATCAATAAATATTTTGCTATTCTGTTCGCTGCATGCTTCACGTTCACCGCATGTAACGACGACTTTCTGAACACCAAGCCTCTTGGCGAGGTGGACGAAGGAAGTGTTTGGACGGACATCAATCTGGCAGAAGCCTTTGTAGTGGGAATATATTCAGGTCTAGGTAACGGGGGCTTTGACGAGCAAATGCTTGCGTCTTTGACGGATGAATCCATGTTTACCCACCCTGGACGGGGTATCACTACGATCACTGAGGCGCGTTCCAACCCGGCCGATATCGGTTGGGTAAATGGTACGCTGTCTTGGCAGAATATGTATCTACGCATCAGAGCTACCAATCTAGCAATCGAGAAGCTGACCGATGAAGCTTTTCCTCACACTGGTGCCAGCACGGATCGGCTGATTGGTGAAGCCAAGTTTATGAGGGCCTATTATTCTCATCAGCTGCTTCGCTATTACGGTGGTTTCCCAATCGTCGACTTTGCCTATACCTTAGATGCCGAGACCTTTCTCGCTCCGCGAAACACCTTCGAGGAATGTGTGGAGTTTATCGTAAAGGATTTGGACGAAGCTGCTGATCTGCTCACTGGGCAGTCCGCGATACGAGGTCGGGCGACCAAAGTGTCTGCGTTGGCCCTAAAATCCAGAGTGCTTCTGTACGCAGCAAGTGATCTGCACGACGGCCCTACTGCAAAAGCCAAATCAGCTGAGTTGGCGGCCTATGGCAACCTTGATATCTTGGCTTATCCATCAGGCAACAGAACCGAAAGATGGCAGAGAGCCCAGGCTGCTGCCAAAGCGGTACTGGATGAACACACCGGAAATCAAATGGGCCTTACCGCTCCAGTAGATCAGGAAACTGCCATCCAAAACTACATTAACAACTCCATGGCCAGAAATGGCGGGGAGGCGGAGATTCTTTTAGGTAGATATTTCATCAACCTGAAGCAGGAAAATGGCGGCCGTCAGGGTCTCTTCAACGGTCCAAACGGATATAACAACTGGGCTGGGAATACCCCGGTGCAGACGCTGATAGACGACTACGAGATGATGGACGGTACCAAATTTTCTTGGTCTAATCCTGAGCATTCAGCGGCTCCATATGTAAACAGAGAGGCTAGATTCTATGCTTCAGTGCTTTATGACGGAGCGCAGTGGAAGCCAAGATCCAGTGCTAACCAGCCAAGAGATCCACTAGGTCAAATTCAGACAGGTACCTATGAAATCACTGGAGGTACCGGCACCCACTTCGGATTGGACACCAGAAACAGCCCAATCGAAGACTGGAACGGTTCGTATACCGGCTACTATTTCCGCAAGTTTATCGATGCCAACCCGGCCATCGTAGATCAGAACACTTGGCAACAAGTGCCTTGGCCAGTGCTGAGATATACCGAGGCTGTGCTCAACTATGTGGAGGCTTCCATAGAATTGGGTCAGGAGGCGGAAGCTAAAGCTTGGCTCAACCAGATCAGATTCCGTGTAGGTTTGCCAGCCATCACCGAAACTGGGGACGCCTTGAGAGAGCGGTATAGAAATGAACGAAGAATCGAAATGGCCTATGAGGAGCAGCGTTACCACGACGTGCGCCGCTGGATGATAGCCCCTGTGGCATTCAACAGACAGGCAAATGGTATCAACATCACTGCTACTTTCAAGCCGGGAAAGACTTTGGAAATCTATAGATATGATCCTACAATCTATAACTATGTCTACAAAGTAATCGACATGGATCCGGGTAAGGAAAATCGTAAGTGGTTGGATAAGATGTATTATCTGCCTATCCACAGGGACGAAATGAACCGAAATTCAGAACTGGTTCAGAATCCTGGGTATACCGAATAAAATCCTGATTAACTTGTCTGGGCTATTCCCTTTGGGAGTAGCCCAGATTTATTTGTATGAAGCTATTCCGATTGCCCATTAGCCTACTTGGCCTTAGCTGGCTTTTTTTTTCATGCGACAAGACTGCTGAGCAGACTTCCACCTCAAGCGCTCCTGCCTCGGATCCGATTTTTCAGCTTGTTCCGCCCGATTCCAGTGGAGTTTACTTTTCCAATCCAATCGAGGAAAATCTAAACCTCAATGTACTGATGTATGAATACCTCTACAATGGTGGGGGTGTGGCTGTAGGCGATCTCAACCAAGATGGCTTGGACGATATCTACTTTTCGGCCAATGTTGGCCAAAACCAATTGTACCTCAATGAGGGAGACCTCAAATTCAAAGACATTACCCAATCCTCAGGAGCCTCTGGCCGACCTGGCCCTTGGAAGACCGGTGTCGTCCTGGTGGATATCAACGGCGATGGCAAGCTGGACATCTACCTTTGCCACTCGGGAGCCTTGATGCCCGAGAAGCGCAAAAATGAGCTTTTTGTCAATCAGGGAAACAATGCGGACGGCGTTCCCCAATTCAGGGAAATGGCCGAAGAATTCGGCGTAGCCTCCCAGTCGACTACTACGTCCGCGGCATTTTTCGACTTCGATTTGGATGGTGACCTCGATCTTTTTCTCCTCAACCACAACACCAAGTCTATTCAAAACCATGATCCCGCTGTAACGCGTGCCTTGATGAAGGATAAGCATGAGGCGGGTTCCCAGCTTTTTGAAAATCAAAATGGCAAATTTGTCGAAGTCACCGAAAAAGCTGGAATATCCAGCTCTAGTCTGTCCTATGGACTGGGGGTCTCGGTAGCCGATATTAATTCGGATGGTTGGCCGGATATCTACATCGGTAATGATTATTCCATGCCGGACTATCTGTACATCAACCAGAAAAACGGGAAATTCAAGGACGAAATCCAGTCCATGCTGGATCACGTTTCCCATTTCTCGATGGGAAACGACATCGCTGACATCAACAACGACGGCTTCTTGGACATCTTGACGCTGGACATGCTTCCAGAGGACAACCAAAGACAGAAACTCCTGCTCTCTCCGGACAATTTCGAGCTGTTTCAACTCAATCTAGACCGGGGATTCTACTACCAGTACATGCGAAATATGCTGCATCTGAATACGGGTGACGGTCGATTTCAGGAAGTTGGGCAGATCTCTGGCATTTCGAACACGGATTGGAGCTGGGCGGCGCTGTTCTCAGACTTTGATCTGGATGGCTGGAAAGACCTTTTTGTGACCAATGGCTACCTGAGGGATTACAACAACCAGGACTTTCTCAAATACATGGATAATTACGTCCGTACCGCCGGAGGACAGCTGAAGCGGGAGGATTTGCTGAATCTGGTAAAATCCATGAGCTCTTCCAATCTTCGGAACTATACCTACCGAAATCGAGGGGATTTGACTTTTGAGAGTATTGGCACAAGCTGGGGCATATCCGAAAACGGAAACTCCAACGGTGCGGCTTATTCTGACCTCGACAATGACGGCGACCTCGATTTGGTGATCAACAACATCAATGCGCCGGCATTTATCTATGAAAATCTCGCGGTGCAAAAGGCGAAAGGCAATTTCCTGAAAGTCGAGCTGAAGGGCGAGGGCCAAAACACCCTAGGCCAAGGCGCTTTGGTGAAGGTCTATTCCGGAGGGAAAATGCAGATGCAGGAGCAAAATCTCTACCGGGGCTTCCAGTCTTCCGTTTCTCCCCTTTTGGTTTTTGGTTTGGGATCTTCCACAATCGCCGACTCAGTCTTGGTGAATTGGCCGGGAGGGAAAAAATCCAGATTGGCGGATCTGCAGGCTAACCAAAGCTATAGGATCGACCAGACCGAAGCCAGCCAAGCGCGAATAACACCATCTTCAAAAGTTTCAGTTTTGCTGACCAAGGCGGGAATTTTGACTTTGCCAAAGGGCCAGGAGGTAAACGACTTCAAACGCCAGCCCCTGCTGAATTTTGAAATTTCCGGCAACGGCAAAGCCATGGTCGTGGAGGATTTCAACGGGGACGGCAAAGCCGACCTATTTGTGGGCGGCAGTACAGGGGTGAGTGGAAGGATTTATTTTGCCCAGACCAATGGACAGTTTGGAAAAGCGGATTCGACAGCTTTCGCTTTGGCAGCGTCCAGTGCGGATACGGATGCGCTCAGCTTAGACGCCAACGGGGACGGCTTTATAGATATGTTGGTTGCTTCCGGTGGGATGTATGAGTATCAGATCGGCGACCCAGCTTTGTTGCCTAGACTTTATTTGAATGACGGCAATGGCAAGTTCAGTCTTTCTCCTGATGCGCTTCCCAAAGAGGCTTTCCCAATCGGCTCTCTTTTGGCACTCGATTTCAATGGCGATGGCCATGATGATATTTTTGTCGGAGGACGTATCGTTCCTGGACAGTATCCGACCTCACCTGGGTCTCGGGTTTGGATTGGTGATGGCAAAGGAAACTTCACTGATCAGACGGATGCGCTAGCTCCGGCTTTCAAAAGTCTGGGTATGGTGACCGATTCTGGCTTGGCAGACCTGAATGGCGACGGCCAGTCTGAACTCATCGTCGTGGGTGATGCCATGCCGATCACGGTTTTCGGCAAATCTGGCAATACTTGGCAAGAGGTGACTTCTACATATTTTGATAAAGCCCAAGTCGGGTTTTGGTCGGATCTGCTGATCGGAGATTGGGATGGTGACGGTAAGCCCGAGCTATTTGTTGGAAACCACGGTAGAAATTCCCAGCTTTTCGCCAGCGAGGGCCAGCCTTTGGAATTGTTGTACAAGGATTTTGACTCCAACGGATCCACAGATGCTATCTTATCCTATTACATTCAGGGTGAAAAGTACCCCTCCTCCAGTCGTGATGAAATCCTTGGCCAAGTGCTCTTTTTGAAGAAAAGATATCTGGATTTCAAGAGCTTTTCCGAGGTGAAGATGGATGAGCTTTTCACCGAGGAGGAGAGAAAGGATGCCAAGACCATCTCGGTAAACAATCTGGAGACAAGTTATTTTGCCCTCGGCCAAGACGGAAAATTCCAGAAGAGGAAACTGCCACTGCAGGCGCAGTTTTCGCCGGTCTTTGCATCTACCTCCGTGGACCTAAATGGAGACGGAAACCTCGATCTGGTATTTGGGGGTAATCTTTTTGACACCAAGCTGAAATTTGGCCGTTACGATGCAGATCATGGTTCGGTGTTTTTGGGCGATGGGAAGGGAGGATTTGAAGCGCTAGTTCCGTCGGCCTCCGGACTTTCGCTCCGCGGAGAGGTCAGAAGGGTCGAAGTGTTGGAGAATTCACTTATTTTCTACACCAAAGAAGATGGTATCCAACTTTATACCTACCATTTATCAAAAGATCAAAGTCAATAGTAAACCGATATAGTAATTTGAAATTTCCAATTACCCAGAATAAAATGAAAAAGTACCTAGCGGTATCCGGCCTGATCCTCATGAGCTTTCAATCGGAGGAAAGCGATATGTTTGAGGCCTATACCCAAAAGATTCCCGGCACTGAAGTCACCTTTGATTTGGCACCGATTCCTGCCGGAACCTTCAAGATGGGTTCAAACGACCCTAAGTTTCCAGATCAAAATCCCGCCCATGAGGTGAAAATCGATGCCTTTTGGATGGGAACCCATGAGGTGACCTGGGATGCCTTTGAGCTTTTCCTCGACAAGCAATACGAAGAATCCATGACAGAGGGCGGTGTGCCTGAGATCGTGGATGGCTTGACTCGGCCGAGCTTGCCCTATCTGGATATGACTTTTGGGATGGGAAAAGAAGGGAAGCCCGCCGTTGGGATGACCCAGTACGGAGCCCTGCAATTTTGCCGCTGGTTGTATCTGAAGACCGGCATCTTCTATAGAATACCTACCGAAGCGGAGTGGGAATATGCCGCTCGGGCAGGATCGGGCGACCGCTTTTTCTTTGGAAATGAGGAGTCAAAGCTGACTGACTACGCCTGGATCGAACCTAACAGTGAGGGAAGTACCCACCCGGTCGGAAAGAAGCCGGCGAATCCCTGGGGACTCTACGATATCTATGGGAATGTTCAGGAGTGGACAATGGACCTGTATGAGGAGGATTTCTACAAGCGCTCCGGCAAGGAAAATCCACTCAATCCCGCTGAAAAACTCTACCCCCATGTAGTGCGTGGAGGGAGCTTCAAGACTCCGGCAGAGCAGATAGGCTCGGCGATGCGGAGTGTATCCGACCCCGCTTGGAAGCGAATCGATCCCCAAATTCCAAAGAGCCAGTGGTGGTTCCCAGAGGCGCCCTTTATCGGCCTGAGACTGGTGAGACCACTGAATCCGCCGTCTCCCGAGGAGATCAAAGCCTACTATGAGCAGGCACCCATTGCTGATTATTGAACCTAAATAACCCCATGTCTATGAAAAATCTAAATTCGAGAAGAGACTTTCTCAAGACTTCTGCCCTGGTGACCGGGGGGATGATGGCACCTTCTTTTTTGGTGCCCGGAGCCTATGCTGCTCCAGCAAATGAACTGAAGCTCGCCGTGATTGGCTGCGGTGGACGTGGTACCGGCGCGGTATTCCAAGCATTCGAGACCGGCCATCCCATCAAGCTCGTAGCGATGGCTGATGCCTTTCAAGACCGTCTGGACAATAGTTACAAGGCGATTTTTGACAAGTATGGAAAAGACAAAGTCGATGTACCTGCCGAAAAGAAATTTGTGGGATTTGACGGATACAAAAAAGCAATCGCCGAAGCCGATGTGGTAATCTTGGCGACTCCTCCAGGCTTTCGTCCTTCGCACTTTGAGGAAGCGGTAAACCAAGGCAAGCAGATCTTCATGGAAAAGCCGGTGGCGACTGATGCTGCGGGTATCCGCAAAGTTTTGGCAGCCGCTGAAGTTGCAAAAGCGAAAAAACTGAATGTGGTCGTGGGCCTGCAGCGTCACTATCAAAACAACTACCGAGAGGTGATGAAGCGCATTCACAACGGAGACCTCGGTGAAATTGTCGGCGGTCAGGTGTATTGGAATGACGGTGGTGTTTGGGTTCGCGAGCGTAAGCCTGAGCAGACCGAGATGGAATACCAGATGAGAAACTGGTATTATTTCAACTGGCTTTGCGGCGACCATATCGTGGAGCAACATGTACACAATATCGATATCGCCAACTGGGCCAAAAACTCCTATCCGGTCAAGGCCGAGGGAACTGGAGGTAGAATGGTGAGAACAGGCAAGGACAACGGGGAGATCTTTGACCACCACGTATTGACTTTCACCTACGATGACGGAACTGTGATCCACTCCGAGTGCCGCCATTTTCCAGGCGCTGCAAATCGCGTGGATGAGACTTTCCAAGGAACCAAAGGGAAGGTGTTTCTAAGCGCCGGCAACCATGGCGTGATGACCGATTGGAAAGGAAATCCGATCTATACCCACAATCGCGAAAATCAGCCAAACCCTTACCAGACAGAGCACGACGAACTTTGGGCAGCTTTGGTGAAAGGCGAATACAAGTTTGCCGATGCGGAAAACGCCGCCAAGTCCACGATGACTGCCATCATGGGTAGATATGCGACTTATTCCGGAAAAGTCCTGACTTGGGACGAGGCGCTCAACGGAACGATAGATCTCTTCCCTGAGACGCTGGCTTGGGATGCATCGCCAAAATTGCTTCCCGGCGCCGATGGCTACTACCCGCATGCTATTCCTGGCAAAACCAAAGTGATCTAAGCCATGGAGAGAAGAGGTTTTATTAAGAGAATGGGTTTGGGCAGTGCATTATTGGGCACTGCCGGCGCCATGAGCATGCCGGCTTTTGCTGGGGTGAAGGAGGCAGAGCCTGCGTTCAAAATGGATTTTGCCCCGCACTTCGGCATGTTCAAAAACTCAGCACCTGGCGGTATTGTCGACGAGTTGAAGTTTATGGCGGACCAAGGTTTTCGATCCTTGGAGGACAATGGCATGCTGAAGCGATCCGTTGCCGACCAAGAGCTGATCGGAAAGACGCTCAATGATCTTGGGATGCGCATGGGAGTTTTCGTGATCGATGGAGGGGACAACTGGAAGGTTTCTCTCACCACAGGCAAGCAGGAGTTTTTGGATGTGTTTCTGAAGACCTGTCGTGAATCCGTTGAAGTAGCCAAGCGTGTTGGTGCCAAGTGGGCGACAGTCGTTCCTGGCTATTTTGAGAGAAACCTCCCCATGGGTGTGCAGACGGGCAATGTGATCGAAGCCTTAAAGCGTGGGTCCGAGATCTTGGAGCCTGCCGGCTTGACCATGGTATTGGAGCCCCTGAGTGACAATCCAGACCTGTTTCTCCGCCATGCGGATCAAACCTATATGATTTGTAAGGCTGTGGGAAGCCCCAGCTGCAAGATCCTCTACGATATCTACCACATGCAGCGCAATGAGGGGAACCTGATTGCCACCATGGAGAAGACTTGGAGTGAGATTGCCTATATCCAGATCGGGGACAATCCTGGACGGAAAGAACCCGGAACTGGAGAAATCCACTACGGCAATGTATTTAAGTACATCCATTCCAAAGGTTTCACCGGAGTGATGGGTATGGAGCATGGCAACGCTTTGCCTGGAGTAGATGGGGAAAAAGCCCTCATCGAAGCCTATAGAAAAGTGGACATTGCATGATAAAGCAGTTTTTCCTGGCCATTGGCCTGCTTTGGGCTTGTTTTGCACATGCCCAAAATCCCCAGTGGAAAGAAATCAATACACCAGTGAAAGCCTCCCTCAGGGGGCTTTCACCCGTTTCAGACCAGATCTGCTGGGCCAGCGGCAGCGGAGGTACTTGGCTGAAAACCATTGACGGAGGATTGACCTGGGAATATGGAGTGATCGCAGGATTGGATACGGTGGACTTTCGTTCCATTCAGGCATTTGATGCCCAGACGGCCGTTGCAGCTTCCGCCGGCCAGCCAGCCGTAATCTATCGAACCGAAGACGGAGGGAAGACTTGGGGAAAAGTTCATCAGGAGGGCGATTTGGCATTTTTTGATGGAATTGCCTTTTCGGGAACAAATACCGGTTATGTGATCGGGGATCCAGTGGACGGAAAGTGGATGATCCTAGAAACTAGCGATGGGGGTAGAAGTTGGAAGTCCTTGGCAAGCTCGCCCGATGCGGAAGCGGGTGAAGCTGCTTTTGCGGCCAGTGCTTCCTCGCTCACCGTGGGCAAGGACGGATTGGTACTCGGTACCGGAGGATCAGTATCCAATCTTCACTTGTATGATTTTAAGACCATGTCGTGGAGTAAGATGAAGACTCCGATGATACAGGGTCAGCCTTCGGAGGGAATTTTTGCAATCGCGCAAGTCGGGAACGCGATAATCGCCGTCGGTGGTGACTATACCAAGCTGGAGCAGCGCGAAAGGCATGCTTTTATTTACAAGAACGCAGCTTTTTCCTTTCCTGAGTCTATGCCCCTCGGTTATCGCTCTGGGATTGCTTTTTGGGAAAAAAATAACCTCATCCTCGCCGTTGGGCCATCTGGTTCTGACTTGTCAAGCGACGAGGGGAAAAATTGGGAAAATTTCTCCACTACTGGCTATCATGCGGTGAAAGTTTCTAGCGACCAAAAGGCCATTTGGGCCAGTGGTAGCTCCGGAAGGATTGGGATTTTGGTCAAATAGATTGGCCTGACATTTTTTGCCTCAATAGCAGATATTTATCCAGCAGGGAATTCTAAATACCAAGTTTTGGTTCGCGGCCGCTTTTTATCCAGCCCGTCGGTAGTATATTTAAGGAGGGAATTCCTGCTGAGTTCCAATCTTAATCCTTACGAATCTAGACCCATGTTTGAAATTATCCCCTCCATTTGGATTATTGATGGTAAATGTGTCCGCCTGAAAAGAGGCGATTTCGCCACTCAGGAGGTGATTTCAAATAATCCTCTGGAAATTGCGCAAGCCTTTGAGGGCATAGGGATCCAAAGGCTACACTTGGTGGATCTGGACGGGGCGAGAAGAGGAGAGCCGAAAAACTACCATATCCTGGAAGCCATAGCTGGGTACACTGACCTCAAAGTGGATTTTACCGGAGGGGTTTCTACGGACGGGGACGTGATCAAATGCTTTGAATTCGGTGCGAAAACTGTCACTGTGGCCACCGCAGCCGCCAATTTCCCGGAGAGGTTTGCCCAATTTATCCTTTCCTATGGGAGGGAAAAGATCAACCTGGCCGCCGACACGAATCCGGAAGATCACAAAATCAAAATCAGAGGATGGTTGAAAAAAACCGAAATAGATCTTTTTGACCATATCGAATTCTTCTACGAGCGAGGATTGAAATACCTCAAGTGCTCTGATGTGACAAGGGACGGGGTGATGCAAGGCCCGAACTTTGAACTCTACGCAGAAATCATCGAAAAGTATCCTTCTATACACTTGGCCGCTTCGGGGGGAGTTAGGGGTGTGGATGACTTCAAGCAGCTAAGGGATCTTGGAATGAAGGCGGCAGTATTTGGCCGGGCGTACTACGAAGGCAAAATCAGTCTGAACGAGCTTGAGAAATTTATCTCTGAGTCATAGAACGAAAAAAGAGGCTAAAAGCCTCTTTATTGTATATGGTAAGGTTGGATTAATCCGCTTTGAATTTGTCGACGATGTAGAGGAAGATGTTGAAAGACAAGGTCGACGGGGACTCATTTTTCTTGGCATCCTTGTCTATGACTACTCCACCCGCTGGAAGATCTCTTTTCACCGTCGCCGGGTTTGATGTTTTTGCCGGAGTGGATTTGGTCACATGAACTGGCGAAGAAATATTGTCCTGAAGTAAGCTATGGTCTTCCAAAAGCACCCGGTCATTGACTTTGGAAGTGTGGTCTTCCTCTTTCTCAGTTTCGGTTTGGGCAGAAGCATTGACTGCAATCAAGGCCAATCCCAAAACAGCTACACTGAGCATGGCGGGTTTTTTAAAATGAAATCCTGAGAATTTCAACATGGCTTAGTTTCGGATAGATAGTTCTTTAACTCGTACAGGGCTTAAAGGTTCCTAAAATTAGAAAAAAAAACCACTATGCAAACGATTGACATCGAAGAATTCACCAAAATAGACATGAGGGTGGGGACAATTATTCAGGCAGAAGTTTTCGAAAAAGCGCGTAAACCAGCATACAAAATTTGGATTGACCTCGGTCCTGAACTGGGGATAAAAAAGTCCTCGGCGCAGGTGACGGAGCTATACAAGGCGGAGGATTTGGTCGGAATGCAAGTGCTCTGCGTTTGCAACTTTCGACCGAGGCAAATTGCCGATTTTATGTCCGAGGTTTTGGTGACGGGATTTGCCTCCGAAGGAGGAGGGATTGTATTGGCAACTTCGGAAAGAAAGGTCCCAAACGGGAAACGGCTCCACTAGGGAAGCATGATTTTTAGCCCATTCGCATCGATTCTGGTTTTGTAGACTTCCAGATCGCCGCATGATCCTGCGCGAACATTTCCGGTGGATAGGTCAAAACGATATTCGTGAAGTGGGCAGATGATTTCCCCAAGACCATTTAAGGTCCCTTGTGTGAGAGGCGCTCCCCTATGCGGGCAATTCGCATCGAAGACAAAGATTTTTTCGCCTATTCTCACTCCACCGAGCAGTTTCTCGCCAAGCTGGATCTTTTTGATCATCCGCTCGGGAAACAAACCCAAGACTTGTTCTCTGCTGGAGCCAAGGCTGTATTCTTTCATCTTGTGCTGCTTTTGAAATCGCAAATTAACCAACTAAGCTATAGCCTTTTGCTTTTTTGGGGATAAGTGTCCAAATTCCACAAACTCACAATTAACCTGATCAAACCATGAAAAAATATCTGTTTTTGCCTTTTCTCTTTTTGCTCGGCTGGGCCAGCGCCCAGGATCTTGATGGTGCATGGAAGATGATAACCCAAAATGGAAAGCCGGTCACCGACCAAGAATATATCAAGATATATCAGGACGACTACTTTGCCTTCGGCGTGAAGAAGGTAGCTGATAATGCCTTCATTGGAGCTGGCGGAGGCCCTTACCAATTTGCGGATGGCAAGTATACCGAGACGCTTGATTTTTTCACCCTCGATCCTCCAAAGGTAGGCACGACTACGCCATTCAAGGCTGAACTAAAGGGAAATCGCCTGACGCTATCCACCGACACCGGCGCTGGCATGTTGGTGGAGGTTTGGGAAAAGGTCTCCGATTCCAAAGACGAGCTTACTGGCAATTGGGTGATCACAGGGAGAAAGCGCGAAGGTGAGATTTCACGATCCACTCCCGGGGCGCGGCGGACAATCAAGATCCTCAGTGGCGGCAGATTTCAATGGGTTGCGTTTAACTCCGAGACCAAGGAGTTTTCTGGTACAGGGGGGGGGACCTATACCGCAATCAATGGAAAATACACCGAAAACATCACTTTTTTCTCTCGGGACAACAGCCGAGTCGGAGCAAGTCTTGGGTTTGACTATGAAGTAATTGACGGGGAATGGCATCACAGCGGCCTGAGCTCGACTGGTAATCCGATCTATGAGATCTGGACACCCTATGCGATCGGGTATAAGTCCGCCAAATAGTTTGATTCGAAGGAGAAACAGAAAGGAGCCCAAAAGGCTCCTTTTCTTATTTTTAAGCTTCGACTAAGTAGAGTTCTTTGAGTTTGTCGATGGCGTAGTCCACGTCAGCCGGCGTATTGAATCTGCTGAAGGAGAATCGTACGGAATCCCGTTCAGGATTGTGTTTTAGCGCTCTCAGCACGTGTGAGCCCACGGTCGCTCCAGAGCTGCAGGCAGAGCCGCCGGAAGCAGAGATCCCTTCGATATCCAAGTTGAAGAGCAACATACCGCGATTTGCGGGAGACGGAGGCAGACTGACGTTGAGGACAGTATAAAGGCTTTTGTCCATAGCTGCAGAAAGTCCGTTGAACTCAACACCGGGAATGTCCTGCACCAGCTTTTCGATGAAGTGTTTTTTGATCTTTTCGATATGGCTCTGATGTCCAGCCATGTCTTCGTAGGCCAGTTCCAAAGCCTTGGCGATCCCTATGATGCCGATGACGTTTTCGGTTCCTCCCCGCATATTGCGCTCTTGGGCGCCCCCATGGATGAAAGGATGGATTTTCTTGTCCTTTCGCACGTATAGAAAGCCGGAACCCTTTGGCCCGTGAAACTTATGTCCTCCCGCCACGATAGCATCAATTGGGAGGCTTTTCAGATCATGTACATAGTGGCCCATGGTCTGCACCGTGTCTGAATGGAAAAATGCATCGTAAGATTTGGCAAGTTCTCCGATACGGTTGAGGTCATTGAGATTGCCGATCTCATTGTTGGCATGCATCAGTGAAACCAAGCTTTTCGGATTTGCCTTGAGCAATTCCTCGACTTGGTTGAGGTCTATTTCTCCTTTTTCATTGACATCGAGAATGCTGAGTTTTACCGCGCCTTTTTTTTCCAAAACTTCCAAGGTATGGAGTACGGCATGGTGTTCCAAAGGGGAAGTGATAGCATGCTGTATGCCGTGGCTTTCGATGCCGCATACCAGTGCTGTATTATCCGCTTCTGTGCCGCCCGAGGTGAAGAAGATTTCAGATGGGCTTGCGTTGAGCAGTTCCGCCACTTTTTTCCTAGACCGCTCGATGGCTGTGCGTACCTCCCGGCCATGGCTATGGACGGAAGATGGATTGCCAAAGTGCGTCTTCATGTAGGGCAGCATGGCTTCGATCACGCGATCGTCCATAGCTGTAGTAGCGGCATTATCAAAGTAAACTTTCATTATTATATCTGGGTCTGGGGCACTGAACTACTTGGATCAAATCAAGGAAGAGCTGACGACTTCTTTGATGTCCTGGATTATCTTTTTGGCCAGGTGCTCGGCTGTTGCCTCGGAGTCTGACTCGGAATAGATTCTGATGATCGGCTCAGTATTCGATTTTCTCAAATGCACCCATTCCTTCTCGAACTCGATCTTCACCCCATCGATGTCATTGATCGGGTGCTTTTGATATTTGTTTTTGATTTCCAAAAGGATTTTGTCGACGTTGATCTCTGGAGTGAGTTCAATCTTGTTTTTGGAAATATGGTAGTTGGGGTAGCTGGCGCGAAGCTTGGAGATGGATTTCCCAAATTTTGCCAAGTGAGTCAAAAACAGGCCAATCCCTACCAAGGCGTCTCTCCCGTTGTGGGAAGCTGGATAGATAATGCCTCCGTTGCCCTCTCCTCCGATCACGGCGTCAACAGCTTTGATTTGCTGTACGACATTCACTTCACCTACTGCGGCTGCGGTATATTTACCACCTCTTTTCTCGGTCACGTCGCGCAGCGCGCGGGTGGAGGAAAGATTGGACACCGTATTACCCGGAGTTTTTGAGAGCACATAGTCCGCTACCGCGACTAAGGTATATTCCTCGCCAAACATGGAGCCGTCTTCGTTTACAAAGGCGAGCCTATCCACATCTGGATCTACCACGATGCCCAAGTCAAAGCTGCCCTTTTCCAGCTTTTTTGAGATATCGCGTAGGTTTTCCGGAAGGGGCTCCGGGTTGTGCGGGAAAAGCCCATCCGGGGTGCAGTACATTTCCTCGATCTCCGTGACGCCAAGTGCGCGAAGCAGCTTGGGGACGGCTATTCCTCCGGTCGAGTTCACCGCATCCACTACTACTTTGAAGTTACGGGCTTTGATGGCTTCCACGTCCACTAGATCCAGACTCAATACATGGGCGATATGGCGATCGATGTAGTCGTCAATTTTGGTGTATTTGCCGAGTTTTTTCACCTCTGCAAAGGTGAAGGCTTCTTTCTCCGCTTTTTCCAAAATGGATTTTCCCTCCGCATCTGAGATGAATTCGCCTACAGCGTTCAAAAGCTTGAGTGCGTTCCACTGTATGGGGTTATGGCTGGCAGTGAGGATGATACCACCTCCAGCTCCTTCAGCTGGTACGGCGAGTTCGACTGTAGGGGTAGTGCTCAGCCCGAGGTCAATTACGTGTATGCCTAAACCCTGAAGAGTCGCCGAAACCAAGCTGGAAATCATTTCCCCCGATATTCGGGCATCCCTTCCGATTACTACTTTGGGATTGTGGGTCGTCTCGATGACCCAAGCGCCATAGGCAGCGGTAAATTTCACTATGTCGATAGGAGTAAGACCTTCGCCGGATTTTCCTCCGATGGTCCCTCTTATCCCGGAAATAGATTTGATAAGCGACACGTATAAATTGGTTTGATGAAGATGATAAAAAAGCTGCTTGAAACAGGGGATAAATTATTTGAATTTGGCCATCACTTTGTCCACTTCATTTTCGGGATTGCCACAGCTGCTGTCAGCGTCGACCGTTTTCCCACAAAGGCTGCATGTCACGCCTTCCTTGTTGAGAAAAGGACTTTGGGACGCACACGTGCCTTTGAATTCACCGTTTTTGAGGAAGATCAGGCGTACAGACATCAATATAAAGAACAATGCCACGAATCCTACGGTAATCAATACAGTTGTCATAACGGATAAATTTGCGCAAATTTAAAGCTTTACTTCGAAAACGTCCACACCTTAAGGTTAGTTTCCCCGCACATGTCTAATTTGAGTACCCGTGCCGAACAGTTGGCTGCTTTTGACCGCTTGTTGACCATCATGGATGAGCTCCGTGCCCAGTGTCCCTGGGACCGGAAGCAGACCACCGAGAGTCTCAGGCATTTGACGATCGAGGAGACTTTTGAGCTCTCCGATGCCATACTCGACGGCAATCCTGAGGAAGTCAAGAAGGAGCTCGGAGATATCCTGCTTCATATCGTTTTCTACGCCAAGATAGGTTCGGAAGAGGGCAATTTCGACATGGCGACTTTGACCAATTCGCTCTGCGAAAAGCTAATTCGGCGACATCCCCACATCTATGGCGATACGGAGGCAAATGATGCCGAAACCGTCAGCCAAAATTGGGAAAAGATAAAACTGAAAGAGAAAGGCAATGTATCCGTCCTTGGCGGAGTACCCCGCTCGCTTCCCGCTGTGATCAAGGCGATGCGAATCCAGGAGAAAGCCCGGGGAGTAGGGTTTGACTGGGAGGAAAAACATCAGGTTTGGGAAAAAGTGGAGGAAGAGATGCAGGAATTCAAGGCGGAATTCAATGTTGCGGACGAACAAGAAATCGACCGGGAAAAGGCCACTTCTGAATTTGGCGACATGCTTTTCTCCTTGATCAACTACGCCCGGTTTATCGACATTGATCCCGAGGAAGCGCTGGAACGGACCAATTTGAAATTCATCAAACGATTTCAATACTTGGAGAATGCGGCAAAAGCAGCAGGCAAAAATCTTAGCGAGATGACGCTGGCCGAAATGGATGTGTATTGGAACGAAGCTAAAGGACAGTAGGCAGTCGGCAATTTGCGGTAAATGCGTCAAGCTGAGCGGAGTCAAAGCCAAATTAATTTGTTAACCAATTTACTATTTAACTTTTCATCATGCCAAACCAAATCATTTTCACCCCAGAAGCTCCGGCGCCGATAGGACCTTACTCACAAGCGGTGCTGGCTGGCAATACGCTCTACATTTCGGGTCAGATAGCCTTGGATCCCGACACTGGAGAACTCATCAATGAAAACATCACCGAAGAGACCCATGCGGTGATGAAAAATTTGGAAGCGGTACTCCGTGGCGCAAAGTTTGCCTTTTCAGATGTGGTGAAGTGCACCATCTTCATCCGGGACATGGGACAATTTGGGACGATCAACGAGGCCTATGGGCAATACTTTAAATCAAATCCTCCAGCCCGGGAAACCGTAGAAGTAAGTAAGCTTCCCAAAAATGTGAATGTGGAAATTTCCTGTATTGCCGTGAAATAAGAGACCTTGAACCTCCTGCCAGCCCATAGTGAAACACTCGTCAGCATCCTCAGCAAAGAGGAAGTGTTGGGACATTTGATCCGGGTAACAAGGGAGGTCAATTTCTTGGATGCCCGTACTCAGGGGGATCCCAAGATCCATTTCAATGGCCTCATTGGCCAAGAGGGCTTTCGGATTTCCCGGGTAGTGAAGCGTGGCGATTCTTTTCTGCCCTTGATCACGGGACAGGTGGAGTCCACCGCGCGCGGTTCCATTATCTTTCTAAACTACCGCTTGTTCCCAGCCACGGTGTTTTTCCTGGTATTTTGGACGGTCGTTTTGCTGGCCTTCACCGGCTTTTATTTCTTTGGGCATCAAAATATCAGTTACGGATGCATCTGTCTAGGTCTCGCAATATTGAATTACGTGCTCTGCGTCATTTTTTTTCAGCGGCAAGTCAAAGCCTCCCGATCGGTTTTTCATGAGCTCATCAACCTGGAGATGAAGGGAAAGGAGTAGGACAGTAGACAGGTTTCAGTAGGCAGTCTTTTGTCAACCGTTCACAGACGACGGTTGACAGCCGGTCAAGAAAGAACTTGACGTTGCATTGCAAAACGATAGACTAGAAGACTTGGCGCATGAAGTTCCTCTTTCTCGGCAGTGGACTTTGGACTGTCGACCGTTTACCATACGTCACAACTATCATCTTTCTTCTTAGGCTAAAAGACGCTTAGCCATTACCTTTGGGGCGAAATTCAAACCCATTTAACAAGACCATGTCAATCCGTATCGAAAAGGACACCATGGGGCCCGTAGAAGTCCCAGCCGACAAATACTGGGGAGCCCAGACTCAGCGCTCCATCAACAACTTTAAGATCGGCGGCGAAAAAAACCGCATGCCCATCGAGATTATCCGTGCTTTTGCGATCCTTAAAAAAGCCGCTGCTCTCACAAATGCCGAGCTCGGCGTATTGGATCAAGGCAAGGCGGATATCATCGCTACCGTCTGCGACGAAATCCTCGCTGGTCAGCATGACGACCAGTTTCCGCTGGTGATTTGGCAGACAGGTTCTGGTACCCAGTCCAACATGAACTCCAACGAGGTGATCGCTTACCGCGCACACGTGATTTTGGGAGGTTCTCTTGAGGATGCCAAGAAGAAAATCCACCCCAACGACGACGTAAACAAATCCCAATCGTCCAACGATACCTATCCTACTGCCATGCACGTGGCTGCTTACCAGATGGTCGCGGAGACGACGATTCCCGGGGTTCAAAAGTTGCGTGACACCTTGGCTGCGAAAGCAGAGGCCTTCAAAAGCGTGGTGAAAATCGGCCGTACCCACTTTATGGATGCGACTCCACTTACCCTCGGACAGGAATTCAGTGGCTATGTGGCCCAGCTGGATCACGGCTTGAGAGCTTTGAAAAACACGCTTTCACACCTTTCTGAACTTGCCTTGGGAGGAACAGCTGTAGGAACCGGACTAAACACACCACAGGGTTATTCCGAGTTGGTAGCCAAGAAAATTGCCGAGCTTTCCGGTCATCCTTTTGTGACTGCGCCAAACAAATTCGAGGCTTTGGCAGCGCACGACGGAATGGTGGAGGCGCATGGAGCGATCAAGCAGTTGGCCGTATCGCTTATGAAAATCGCCAATGACATCCGAATGCTTTCCTCCGGTCCAAGATCGGGAATCGGCGAGATCCTGATCCCGGAAAATGAACCGGGATCCTCCATCATGCCAGGAAAAGTCAACCCCACCCAAGTGGAAGCCATGACCATGGTCGCAGCCCAAGTAATGGGGAACGACGTAGCGATCACCATTGGCGGATCTAACGGACATTTCGAATTGAACGTATTCAAACCATTGATCGCTGCTAACTTCCTGCAGTCCGCTCGACTGATCGGGGATGCCTGCGTGTCTTTCAATGACAACTGTGCGATCGGCATTGAGCCAAATACGCCAATGATCCAGCGCCATCTCGAAAACTCGCTGATGTTGGTGACGGCGCTCAATCCCTATATAGGTTATGAGAATGCCGCTGCCATCGCCAAGAAAGCGCACAAAGAAGGCACTAGCCTGCGCGAAGCGGCCATCGCCCTTGGTCTGTTGACTTCCGAGCAGTTTGACGAGTGGGTGAAGCCAGAGGATATGATCGGAAGCTTGAAGTGAGTTTTAACTTAGGCTGAAAAGTTAAAGTCCAAGTCGAAAGGCTTGGACTTTTTTGTTTGGCAAAGGTGAGCATTGGTTGAATTGAAGCTCTTTAAGGTGATTTATTATGTTTTTCGGCATGTGATTGGTTTTTCGCAGTATTTTCTTTTCTTGCGAACCTACCGTGTTAAATCATACACTATGAAACGATACTTTTTGATTGCGATGGCATTCTTTTCCTTTTTGGCTGCATGCACTACCGAAAAGCAAGAGGCCGCAAATCCTGATTTTTGGGAGCTTTCTGTGGTGGATTCGGTTCTGGTGAGGGAGGACAAATTTTTCCTGAATAGCCAAGCAGAAGTCAAACTGATCGGCGATAGCCTTTTGGCCGTCTCTTCCTACCGCTCTCCCATGGTGGCCATCATGACAACAGGTGGCGAGCAGGTAACAAAGATCGCCTCGGGGGATTTTCCAATTGGTTCATTTTCTCCCGCTTCCTTTGATGTGTCAGCGTATCCCATCGTGTATATCCTTGACAAGAGAAGCGAGTCAGTATTGGTATTCAATGCGGAAACGCAGGAGTTTGTGGAAAAAATGAAACTCCAACTACCCGAAGATAAGGTGATCAGGTTTTTGGGCGCAAAGTTTAAAAAACTGGTAGATGGTTTTCTAGTAGAGCTGGTTAGTTCGGTATATGACAGCTTTCATCCGGACTTTTATCGGGCCTCAGGAGATCAGATCTACTTCTTTGGATTCGACGGAGCGGTTCAGAGTTCAATGTTTGAATATTCGGATGAGTACAAGGCCATATCGGGGTCGTTGAGCGCGGTGACTTATTTGACTATGGGGGATTTCGGTGAGAACCTCGCGCTATCTCTTCCGCACAGTAAAAAGTTGACATTCTATTCCGAAACTGAACAAATATTCGATTCGGTGGCCTTGCCACAAAGCCGTTTTTTCGACTACGCCCTCCGTGGCGCAGACCAGATTGTTGACTTTAATGAATTATTTAAATCCGGTGGAGACTCCAAAGTAAACGTGCCGACCAATCACTATTTTAACTCCATTCAGGAAAGTGGTGATGAGATTTTTATTGAGACTTGGATGAACAATCGTGAACAAGGAGACAAAAACGCTACTTTTTCTCATCTATTGATCTACGACAAGACCGCGAAAAAATGGTCAGAAACAGTCAATCCCAAAAATATCATGGAAATCGGCATGCTGGCTGGGGTGGTGCGGGATACACTTTATTTTTACGAAGGTAGCCTTATGAAGCACGACGAAAAATACATTAAACGAGCGGTGCTACGGCCGGTTGTGGAGTATAACTAGTCACACCAATAGCCAAAAAAGGCCTCCCGTTTGCACAGGAGGCCTTTTCTATAAAGTTTGCGCAGGAATTAGCCGATCACTTTTTCGGCCAAGACCACGATCACGTTGTCTTTGACTTCGACTACGCCGCCGTCCACGGTCAGGGACTGCTTAGCGCCTTCCTTGGTTGTGAAAGACACCGTGCCCTTCGCCAGAGCGGACACGATAGGGGCGTGGTTGTTCAATACCTGAAATGAGCCGGATGCGCCGGGAAAGCTAGCTTCGGAGACTTCTCCCTGAAACACTTTCTTCTCCGGTGTGACGATTTCTAATTGCATATTTTTAGTTATTAGGTTAGTGGTGAAGCGCCATCTGTTTGACGATCACCTCTAACTAATTTCCTTATTTTACCTCTGCAAGCATTTTCTCACCCTTGGCGATGGCATCTTCGATGCTACCTACCAGGTTGAACGCTCCCTCAGGCAGGTGATCCAGCTCACCGTCCATGATCATGTTGAAGCCTTTGATGGTGTCTTTGATGTCTACCAATACACCCTTCAAGCCGGTGAATTGCTCGGCTACGTGGAATGGCTGGGAAAGGAAACGCTGCACACGACGCGCTCTGTGTACGACTTGCTTATCTTCTTCAGAAAGCTCTTCCATACCCAGGATCGCGATGATATCCTGAAGTTCTTTGTAGCGCTGCAGGATCTCTTTCACGCGTTGGGCGCAGCCGTAGTGCTCGTCACCCAGGATGTCCGGAGAGAGGATACGGGAAGTAGAGTCCAATGGATCCACCGCAGGGTAGATACCCAGTTCGGCGATCTTACGGGAAAGTACGGTAGTGGCATCCAAGTGCGCGAAAGTCGTCGCAGGAGCCGGGTCAGTCAAGTCATCCGCAGGTACGTAAACGGCCTGTACGGAGGTGATAGAACCATTTTTGGTAGAGGTGATTCGCTCTTGCATGGTACCCATTTCTGTTGCCAGAGTTGGCTGGTAACCTACCGCAGATGGCATACGACCCAAAAGTGCGGACACCTCGGAACCTGCCTGGGTGAATCGGAAGATGTTGTCGATAAAGAAAAGGATGTCTCTTCCCTGTCCTGAACCATCACCGTCTCTGTAGTATTCTGCCAAAGTCAAACCGGTCAAGGCAACACGCGCACGTGCTCCAGGAGGTTCGTTCATCTGACCAAACACGAAGGTTGCCTTGGATTCTTCCAGCTTCTTAAGATCTACTTTAGATAGATCCCATCCGCCCTCAGTCTCCAGGCTATGTACGAAGTCGTCACCGTAAGTCACGATGCCAGACTCGATCATTTCTCTCAAAAGGTCGTTTCCTTCACGGGTTCTTTCACCTACACCGGCAAACACAGACAAACCGGAATAAGCCTTGGCGATATTGTTGATCAGCTCTTGGATCAATACCGTCTTACCAACACCGGCACCACCGAAAAGACCGATTTTACCACCTTTTGCATAAGGCTCAATCAAGTCAATTACTTTGATACCTGTATAAAGTACTTCGGTAGAAGTAGAAAGATCTTCAAACTTGGGAGCAGCTCTGTGGATTGGAAGTCTTTTGCCGGCAGGAACCTGCGGAAGACCGTCAATCGCCTGGCCTACCACATTGAAAAGACGACCTTTGATCGCTTCGCCGGTAGGTACGGAGATAGGCTGACCCAAGTCGCGGACTTCCATGCCACGGACCATCCCTTCGGAAGCGTCCATTGCGATGGTACGAACTCGGTCTTCGCCTAGGTGCTGCTGAACCTCCATGACGACCACCTGGCCGTCTTCTTTGGTCACTTCCAGCGCGTCAAGGATGTTCGGCAGTTTACCGCCTTCAAAGGAAACGTCCACAACCGGGCCGATTACCTGTGTTATCTTTCCAATATTTGCCATTTGTAGGATGAAATGTAAAAAGGATACGCTTTTTTAATTCGAGCGCAAAATTAATGAATAAAGCCTAATACCAAAGTATATTTGGGAATTTTGTACGTTCAGCTTTATAATGGAGATTGTTCAGAGCTGATTTTTTGCTGATTCTAGCAATCAGAAGAGGATGACAGGTTGTTTGGTGCGAGGAAAATGCTTCGATCGTCATCGATCTCACTCATAAATTCTAAAGGGAAGGCCCCTTAAAGTTGAATTTTATTATCAAGTCTGTCGATAGGATATGCGACTTATATGGAGGAGCGATTTTTTGTAAAGAAAGATTAGGCAGTTTTACAGCTTGATAGTAATATTGAGCGAATACATAGATCAATTAAAAAAAATGAAAAAAATTATCTTAGGTGTGCTTCTGTTAAGCTGCGCAGTTACTGGCTATGCCCAGGATTTTCCACGGCCGGAGTTTAAAAACCAGCCAATGATACTATTAGATGGAGAACTCCATAAGTTGGAGGTGCAAACCGCTGAAACCAAATATAAAGTAAAAGGTTTGGGGTATGGAGGGACACAGCAAGAGATATCGGTTCCAGGAGGAAAATCTCCAGTTGTAGCATCTAATGAACCAACTTTTGTGATTTGGGTAGACGAGGGAGTGGATCCTGAATCGCTAATTGTGCTCACCAAAACAGAATTCGACAGTAAAAAACGTAGCATTCCTATTCTCAAGGTTAGTGCATTAGCGGCATTCGGTGCAAGGGGCAAATCAATGTCCGACAAATACCATGTTAATTTTGAGATTGAAAAGAGCGGTGAAGGGATCTACAAAATCACGCCTTCGGGACCTCTTGAGAATGAAATGGAATACGCTTTCTATAATCCTGAAAATACCCAAGCACAGCAAGTAAAAATCTATTTGTTTAGTGTGCGCTAGGGCGTAGTCAAGCCATAGCTTTTAAATACTGCCGCAAAATCTTAGGTGTTCTAGGTCTAAGGTTTTGCGTTTTTTTTGGCTCTTGGTATGAAGATCGTTTAGCCGGCCAAGGGCCATTTTTTTAAGTTGGCCTGTATCTAGTCTGAGCTTTTTGATTGGTTAAGAGAATTTGCCAAACCTCCTTCTACCCGCCGCCAAACCCATTTATCCGGCAATCATTTTTTTTGGCGCAATTATTTGGATTCAATCTTAATAACAATACATTTGCATTGTATTTAAACTTAATCTAAATAATGATAGTGAGATTTTTGCCTTTGATCCTTCTCCTATGCTTTGCCTGTGGCAAGGCTGCGACCGATACAGCTGAGTCGAGGTCCCGCAAGATCATCACCGCTGGCGGCACGATTACCGAGGTAGTGGACGCATTGGGATTTAGTGAGCAGATTATTGCAACGGATATTACTTCTACCTATCCGGCAAGCATGAAGGCTCTTCCTTCCATAGGATACCGCAATCAAATCAAAGCCGAAGGTATCCTCGCGCTTAGCCCAGACTTGGTGCTGATCGAAGAAAACTATCTGAACCCAGATGTAGTAGACCAGTTGAAGGCTGCCCAGGTCAACATTCAAGTATTCCAAAAGCCGACTACCGTCGAGGGAACAAGAACTTTGGTAAAGGAGTTGGCGGTATTTTTTGAAGTTCCTGAGAAAGGGGTAGAAATAATTGAGGGCATTGATGCAGATCTGGCGGCGCTGGAAAGCTATCTAAAGACCCAAGCATCCAAGCCAAAGACAATTTTCGTCATGGCACGTGGCCCGGAGACCGTATTTGTAGCCGGTGACAAGACCTTTGCCACAGAGATCTTCAAATTGGCCAAACTAGAAGGCTCCGCTACAGGATTCGACGAATTCGCCCCCTTGACTCCGGAGTCGCTGGTGCAGATGAACCCTGATTATTTGGTGTTTTTTGAATCGGGAGTCCAGAGTTTGGGCGGAAAAGAAGGCTTGGTCAAGATACAGGGAATCGACCAAACAGAAGCATTCAAAAAAGACCAGATCATTGCGCTTGACGGACAATATCTATCCGGATTCGGCCCGAGAGTCGGCAAAGCCGCTTTGGACCTTGCTAAAGCTACCCGCCGATAACCTATGAGTTCAGCCTTGGCACATACGAAAACCAAAAGCCAAAACCAGATTTTGCTGGGTTTTGGATTGATGCTTGGGATGGTCTTGCTTGTCTCCCTGTCCATGGGCGCCTACCGTATTCCGTTGCCTCAGGTGCTGGCGATCCTGTCTGACCAGGTGGGCATGCACGTCGGAGCCTTCGAAGTACAGCAGGCGAATGTGCTCCTGCAGATCCGCATGCCGCGGGTGCTGATGGGAGTGCTGGTCGGTGGAGGACTGGGAATCGCCGGGGCAGCGTTGCAGGGCATGTTCCGAAATCCCCTCGTAGAACCAGGACTGATCGGTGTCAGCAGCGGAAGCGCACTCTTTGCGGTGATCTTTATGGTATTCGTCCCGATATCTCCAATCTTGGCATGGGTCAGACCTATAGGCTTGCCCATTTTTGCTTTTGCCGGAGGCCTGATTGCCGTCTTGGCGGTGTATCGCCTGTCCAAATCCCAAGGAAAGACGGATGCAGCTACCCTGATCCTAGCAGGTGTGGCCATCAATGCGTTGGCGGGGGCGCTGATTGGCTTAGTTCTTTTCTTTGCCGACGACTCTGCTTTGCGAAGCTTTACCTTCTGGAGCTTGGGAGACTTGGCCGGAGCAACATGGACCAAAATCCCCGTGAGCTTGATCTTGATCACCTTCCCTTCCCTCATGCTTCTCTTCAGCTACCGTAATCTCAATGCGCTGGCTCTGGGCGAGCAGGAGGCCTTCCACATGGGAGTGAACGTGCAGCGCGTCAAATTGCAGTTCCTGATTTTCAGCGCACTCATCGTGGGAGCCGGAGTTTCGATGGTTGGAATGATCGGTTTCGTTGGCTTGGTGGTTCCGCATTTGATCCGTATCCTATTCGGAGCAGATCACCGCTTAGTGCTTCCAGGTTCCTTTTTGCTGGGAGCGCTTTTGCTCAACTTTGCCGACCTGATCGCCCGCGTGATCGTGATTCCGACGGAGATGCCTATCGGGGTGATCACGGCGCTGATCGGCGCGCCCTTCTTTATTTGGCTCATTTTCAATCTGAACAAACCCAAAAACTAATGCTGACGGCTTCAAGAGTTCATTTTTGTATCAGACAAAGACCCATCGTGGACGAGGTCAGCCTGGAATTGAATCCGGGGGAAATCCTTGCGGTACTAGGGCCAAACGGGGCTGGCAAGTCGACGTTTTTCAAGATCCTCTCTGGGGAAATCAGGTGCAAACACGGTGCGATAGGCTATAACGGACATGACATTCATACCCTCAAAAGCCGAGAACTGGCCGAAGTGCGAGCCGTGATGCCCCAGCATACACAGGTAAATTTCCCCTTTACCGTGCAGGAAGTGGTGGAGTTGGGCCTGATCAGTACCAAAGCAAAAAATCCAACTAGGCTGATCGCCGAGGTACTGGAAGCAACCAATACTTCCCACCTGAAAGACCAGGTTTTCAATACTCTCTCAGGAGGTGAAAAGCAGCGTGTGCAGCTCGCCCGAGTGCTAGTGCAGATCTGGGAGGCCAAACCTTTTCCCCGCTATCTTCTGCTCGACGAGCCAACCTCCAGTCTGGACATTGCCCAGCAGCATGCCGTCCTGAAGATCCTAGAAGCGCTCAAGTCGAGAAATATCGGCATCCTAGTGATTCTCCACGAACTGAATCTGGCAGCCCAATACGCGGACAAGATCGCTTTGCTAAAGGACGGCCTCCTTGCCAAATCCGGAACTGTGAAGGAGGTACTTGACGAAGAGATTCTTGCCCAAGTGTTTGATCATCCTATCCAGCTTATTGCCAACCCGGCTACTGGGGGAGTATTTGTCTCTTCCGCTGCCCAATCATATTCATCGACCCATACCATTAAACAAGCTTAATATGGAAACGCTACAAGAATCCGTACTATCCCTCAAACAAGCCTGGGATAGCCTGAAAGTATCCGAACCCACACTCAGAATCAGGGACGCAGCCGCCAAGCTGGGTGTAAGCGAGGCCGAGCTCTTGGCTACAGGAATAGGAACCAACGTGATTCGCCTGACGGACAACTTTGAAGGGCAGCTCATCGAATTCCCGAGATTGGGACGTGTGATGTCCCTGACCAGAAGTGAAGGCTGTGTATTGGAGCACAAAGGCCCGTTTCAAAAGATAGAGATGCATCAGGCGGGTCCGGCCAAGATTGCGACCGTGATCGGCCCGATCGAGCAGCGGGTATTTTTTGCGAGCTGGAAATTCGGCTTTGCCGTGACTACCGAGACTCCCCGAGGCACCATGAAAAGCCTGCAGTATTTTGACAAAGAAGGTGAGGCTGTCATGAAAGTATACCTCCAAGACCAGTCCAAAGAGGAAGTTTACGAAGACTTGGTCGCCAAAAACACCGCAGCAGACCAAAATGCCCAGCTGGACCTGGAGGCTTTCCCCAAGCCGGAGTACACTTCCCAGGAAAATCTGGACTTCAAATCCTTTACCCACGACTGGGAAAACATGAAGGATACGCACGACTTCTTTGGCATGCTGCGCAAATACAAGCTCAACCGACTCGATGCGGTAAAGTGGATTGATGACAAATGGGCTTATGAGGTCGACCGTCTTTCCGTCAGGAAAATCGTGGAAGTAGCCGCTGAGACCAAACTTCCGATCATGATTTTCGCAGGCAACAAGGGAAACATCCAAATCCACCAAGGCAAGGTGCAAACCGTGAGACAGATGGGTGATTGGCTCAATGTTTTGGATCCGGATTTTAACATGCACCTGAATGAGAGCGTGGTGGATAAAGCCTTTGTCGTCCACAAAAATACCGAAGACGGCTTGGTATCCGCCGTGGAGCTTTTCGACAAGGAAGGCGAGATGGTCGCACAATTCTTTGGCTTGAGAAAGCCAGGCCTTCCTCAGAAAACGGAGTGGAAGGCCCTCGTGGATAGCCTCTAAAGAACCTACCGGAGGCCATCTCGGAATTTCCATTGTCACTTTGAGCGATGTAGAAATGTGGTTTTGTAAACTGAAATCCGCCTTCGACTTCGCTCAGGCTGGCACACTGGAGATTCTGGTAGAGCCTCCCTTTCAAAAAATTTTATGCAAAAGCGTAGATTTAGTCTTAATAAGCTTATGATGATCCTGTGGCTGGGAGCTTTTGGAACATATCCAGAAGGCTTGGCTCAGACTGTCCTCAAAGGTAAAGTAGTCACCGAAAAGGGTGAAGCCATACCCCATGCGACAGTCTGGTTGGGAGATGCCCAGGGAAAAGTGGCCGACGAACAGGGCGGATTTGTGCTCGGCGAACTTCCAAATGGCAGTTCGCTGAGAATATCGGCCGTGGGATTTGAAACGCTATCGACTCAATGGCCGGCTGGCCTGAACGAAGCTTACTTTACGCTTGCCCAGTCCACTTCAGACTTGGAGCAGGTCGTGATCACGGGCAGTTTTGAACCCCAATCGGCCCGTAACTCCGTCTATCAGGTGCGCAGCATCGAGGCGAAGGAGATCAGCAAGAGAGCACCGATGATTCTTCAGGATGTGTTGAATACCCAAGTGGGGATTCGCTTTTCGCAGGACAATGCAGTCGGATCGAGCAATATGGAGTTGCTCGGTATGTCTGGCCAAAACGTGAAAATCCTCATCGACGGCGTGCCCATGGTCGGCAGACAGGGTACTTCAAACGAGATCAATATCAACCAAATCGATGTGAACCAGATCGAGCGCGTCGAGATCGTCGAGGGCCCGATGTCCGTGGTTTACGGTGCGGACGCTTTGGCTGGCGTGATCAATATCATCACCAAGAAAAGCTCTGACAACACCTGGGGACTGAGCGTCCGGGTGCAGGAGGAAAGCGTGGGAAGCTCTTATTCTCCTTTCACCGGAGATGGCAACCACCAGCGAGCGATCTCTGGCACCGGCATGGTCAACAACTGGAACTTTGGGTTGGGCTACTCCCAAAACCGCTTTGGCGGATGGAAAGGAGACTACACCGGCCGCCAATACCAGTGGCTTCCTAGAAATCAGGATTTCGCCAATGCCCGGATCGGGTTGGCAAAGGAGGCGATTTCTCTCGACTACCAGTTGGATTTTCTACACGAAACAGTCTTTACCTATGGTCCTGAGGCAAGGCTGGAGATGATTGACCAAAATTTCGTCACCGACCGATGGATGCATCGCCTGCTGGGACAGTGGGATTTGTCTTCTGAATTTGCGCTGAGTTGGCAGGGAGGATGGACCAACTACAAGCGAGATAGTGAGACCTGGGTAAGCAACGTCCGAACCGGAGAAAAATATCTCTCGACCGCCCCTGGGGCCCAAGCCACCATCAAGTACAACGGCTTCAGCTGGAGGGCAATGGGAAATTGGTCACTTGGGTCCAAATTGAAAATCCAACCAGGCGTAGATCTGAACCTGGAAAACGGCAGCGGCGAGCGTATCACCGACAATGAAGGCATGCAAGACTACGCCGTTTTCTTGACGGGAGAGTGGACGCCAAACTCCTGGATTCAGATCCGCCCAGGTTTGCGAAAAGCCAACAATTCGATTTATGATGCCCCGGGTCTCATCCCCTCGCTCAACACGAAATTCCGTCTGGCGGAGACGCTGGATTTGAGATTGTCTTATGCAAAGGGCTTTCGTGCACCTTCCATCCGAGAGCTGTACTTCGACTTCTTTGATGCCAGCCACTCCATCCAAGGCAATCCCAACCTGAAGGCTGAAACCTCCGACAGCTTTAATGGCTCTTTCAACTGGTCTCCGAAGATCAAAGGAGAGCTCAAGACAAGCTCAGTACTCGGCTTCTTTTATAATGATGTGGAAGATAGGATTGCCTACGGCCAAGACCCGGAAAATATCCAGATCACCACGCTTTTCAATGTGGAAAACTTCAAGACTGCAGGAACTACACTCAGTCAGACCTTCCATTACAAAGGCTTGGAAACCAATCTGGGATTTTCCTATATCGGTCGCTATAACCTGATCTCCGAGGAGATCGAAGATACTCCACAGATGGCCTGGACTCCTGAGGTCACAGCGAATACGATCTATCAAATCGAGAAATGGGGCGCCTCGGTCAGCCTTTTCTACAAGTACACTGGAGAACTGCCAGCCTATCAGACAGTGGTCGATGGAGGAAACGTCACCGCCCAAGAGGTGAAAACAGACGCCTATCACTGGATGGATCTGACGCTGGGCAAGGAGCTCATTCCAAATCTCAATCTCAACTTGGGTATCAAAAACCTACTGGATGTGACCCAGATCAACTCAACCGCTGCAGGCGGGGATGCGCATGGCGGTGGGTCTAGCCGACCCATCGGCTATGGACGCTCTTATTTTCTCGGATTGACCTATCAACTAAATAAATAACATTTCATTAAACCTAACTAGTATGAAACACCTACGTTTCCTCCCCATGACTGCGCTATTGGCCGCAGTATCCTTTTTTTCCTCTTGTTCCGACGACCCAGATCCAGTCGTAGTCCCACCAAATGAAGAAGGCTTGATCGAAGTAGATGGAGGCGGCGCGACTTATCCCAATTCCGTTTTCATTTCCCTCAGATCTGGTGTGCAGACTCCAGTGGCTCGTACCACTTGGGATTTGGCCTTTTCCACAGGCTCCGACTTTAAAGTCCTGATCAATGGCACGACTGGGGCCATGGCTTCCGCTACTGACAAAACTGATATCAATGCCGTAGGTGCTACCGAGATCGCGGCTGCTGAGGCCAGTGGGGAACTTGTGATGGGCTTTACCAATATGCTTGGAATCCTTCACGTAGATGATGCTGCAGACCCGCTTTCCAATCCCACTATTGCTGCCGTGAGCGCTACCGAGGCAAACAACCTAGTATATCTGCTTTCCAGAGGTGCTAGCGGAGTGGATGCCAAGCCTTGGAAGAAGATCCGTGTGATCCGCAATGGTGAGGGCTACACCCTCCAGCATGCCGACGCAGACGCAACTACCTTCACTTCCCTGAACATCTCCAAAGACTCGGACGACAACTTTGTCTATGTAAATTTCGAAAACGGCGTGGTGAATGTAGAGCCAGCCAAGACGGATTGGGATATTGTTTGGACTGCTGGAACTTCGGAAACCGCTTTTCCGGCGGCAACAAACGGAAAATTGGCCTATTTTTATCAAGACCTGGTGTATCACAACATCTATGGAGGAACAAGCGCGGTAGCAGTTTTGGAGGAAACTGTCCCTTTTGCAGAGTTTGACGAAACTGATGTACCATCACTAGTTTTTAACAGCGACAACAGACTGACTATCGGTTCGACTTGGAGATATACTGGAGGCCCATCCTCGCCTAATCCCCCAAGTGCCTTCGATACTATCTACTATGTGGTAAAAGATTCAGACGGAAACGTCTATAAATTGCGATTCCTGTCTCTCACCAAAGACGGAGAAAGAGGCAAGCCAAGCTTCGAGTACGAGCTGGTAGAAGCTGGAAACTAATTCCGGACCGAATCCAAGAAAAAAAGAGCGCCGAAGCGCTCTTTTCTGTTTTCAATCTATTCCAAAAGCCTTGTGGCAAACAAAAAAGCCTTTTTCCAATAGTTGTTGCTCATGAAGTCTTCCGTCACTCCGAGGGAGGACGAGGCGTGGATAAATCGGATATCGTCCCGATCGACTTCGGTGACGATGCCCGAGTGGGTGACTTGGTTTTTGCGCTTGCCGGTGGCAAAGAATAGCAGGTCACCCGGCTCTACTTGATCAAGCTTGACTTTTTGGCCCACCTTGCTCTGGTCGACAGACATGCGTGGCAGGTTGATGCCCACGGCGTAGTAGGAGTGGAAAACCAAGGCGGAGCAATCCATCCCAGCACGCGTCGTGCCGCCGTATTTGTAGGGAGTGCCACGATAAGTTCTCGCGGTCTCGATCACGGTGAAGGCGGGGGATTCCTTGGAGAGTTTCTTTTTGGACTTGCATCCGATGGCCAGTGTCAGGCCTGCCAGTAGGAAAAGGGAAAGGAGATAAGAGATTCGGGATTTTTTGCCCAATGTAGTAGTCAGATTGATTGTTCAAGTTTACGCTTCACAGCTTAGGAAACAAATTGTTTTGGATCTGCGTTGGTGATTTTTCTGGTGGGAAGCACAGGGTCAGATAAGGTTTCTCTAATGGCAAGGGTTCTTTCCAGACCATTTTTTTTAAATTCAGGTCTTCGGGGAAAAGTATAGAACATGAGCAGAGAGGATTTTCACAGTTTACCACTTCACCAAAAAATAAAGACCCTCTACATCGAGGGTACTTTTGTGGTGGCCATCCGATACTACCGCCATAAGATCAACCTCTACCTCCTGGAAAACGAATACGTCGAAGTTTTCTACAACCACAAGGAAGACCGTATCGACAAGATCGACTTTCTTCCCAGAGACCATAGCCGGATGAAGTTTTACCTGGATCAGATCAAGCTAGGATAGCTTGGGTTGTGGACGGGCTATTCGCCATCAAAGACCGATTCTGAAAATTTCATCGTCGCTTTGCCTTTCAACTTGCCGCTTTGAGGTTGAGTTTCCAGATGGGCCGCCTTCATATTCAAATCGAATTCAAATTCCACCTCTATTTTCCGGGATTGTACTCCCGAGTCAGAAGATTCGGTTCCTTCCTCGATATTGATGATTCGGAGAATTCCAGATTCCACCGGATCGTGAAAGTTGTGGATGTATCGTTCCTCATTGTTTTGCTTCACGCGAACTGTAAAACCACCTATTGAACTGTAGGTTGGATTGGCTTGTGCTTTTGCCTTTTCTGCCTCAAAGAGCTCCAAAATCTTTTCGTAAGAATAGCCTTTCTTGAAATGACTGAAATATTCCCTCTGGCTTTGAAGCTCGCTGAATTGAGGGAATTCCGGCATCTCCAGCACAGGAAGGGAAACGTGCAATTCCCATCCAGATTGGGTGTCTACAAGAGCCAAAATATGGGTTCCCTGTACTTTTTGCACCAGATCCATGGCGGAAATCACCCAATTAGAGCCTTTGAGGGAAGTTCCCAATGTCGAATTGTTGGGCAATTGACCTTCAAATCTAACCGTGGTCTCAGTGGCGACTTCTTCTTCAGGAAGCAAGTTCTCTTCCGATTCACAGGAAACGAGCATTGCGCTCAAAAGAATAAAGAAAATACGCTTCAAAGATTCAGTTTTCATGAGATTGAATTTGGCCAGAAAATGAAAATTAGGTCAAGTTTTGAAAATTCCAATAGATTCAATTTCAGTTCAAAGGACATCGGTTGGATGAAGTTTTATCTGGATCAGATCAAGATTGCTTAATCAAACTCTTCCAGCTCCCCCTGATAGAAATCCTCGCGGTACCTAAATCGGCCCAGGCCTTTCAAATTCCCTTCTTGGATTGCAACAGTCGGGTCCATGGTCTTCATGGGAAGGTCAAATTCCAAAACCACCTCGATTTTTCTCACGTCCAGTCCAGATAGATTTTTTACTAGACCTTCTTCGACCGCCAATACACGGATTTTTCCGCCTTTTCTGGGGAAAAAGTATTCGGTCAGATAGGAATAATATTTTTCTTGGTTAGCCACCTGAACCCTAAATTGCTCAAAACTGGTATACTCAGGGTCAGCATCTGCTTTTGATTTCTCCGTTAAGAAAACCTGCAACAAATCCTCATACGGATAGTGGGTATTGAACAAGTCCACGATTTCCTGAAATGGAACTTGTTCCCCTCTTGGCATGCCATCTGGCAGGGGCTGGGATGGAGTTTCCAGCCCTATAGACCATTTGTGGTCAACAGTTCGAATATCCAAAATATGTCGACCTTCATTTTTCCCATTTACACCCGAACCTCCAGTTCCATTTCCCGATCGGATTTCAGAGGTTCCGAATGTACTTCCATCCGGCAAAGTGCCTTCAAAGCCCACTTGTTCGAGCAGGTTTTCAGGTTCCTCATTTTCTTGGCAGGAGTAAAAGATAAAGCTTAGAAGCAGGACTGGGAAAATCAAAAAGGCATTTTTCATAGAGGTTGATTTGGGTTGACAAAAGTATTTGATACCCAGACGTATGAAATATAGTTTGTGCTACAACAAAAAAACCGCAGGATCAAAATTCTGCGGTTTTTTATTTGGAGTGGGAGATAATTTACAGTTTTTCCTTCAAGTAATTGGTCATCTGCGTGTAGATATGCCAAGTCGCGTTTCCGCCGGAGATGCTGTGGGCTTTGTTGGGATAGTAGAAGGAGTCAAACTGTTTGTCGGCCGTGATCAGCGCATTGACCAGATCCACCGAGTTTTGGAAATGGACATTGTCATCACCTGTGCCATGGATCAGCAGGAAATTTCCTTTCAGCTTGTTCACATGAGTGATCGGGCTGTTGTCGTCATAACCTGCTGCATTGAGTTGGGGAGTCTGCAGGTAGCGTTCGGTGTAAACCGTGTCATAATATCTCCAAGTGGTTACGGGAGCTACGGCGATGGCGGTTTTGAAAATATCATTGCCGATCATCAGCGAAAGGGATGACATATATCCACCGTAGGACCAGCCCCAGATGCCGATTCTAGCCGGATCCACGAAAGGCATTTTGGCAAAGAACTTCGCTCCTTCGATTTGGTCGATCACTTCCAATTTGCCAAGGTTGGCATAGGTCGCATGTTTGAAATCACGACCTCTTGCGCCGGTTCCTCGATTGTCCACGCAGGCTACAATGAATCCCTCAGAGGCAAGTTGCTGATGCCAAAAATCTCGCATGCCACCCCAAGAGTTGAGGACGTTCTGTGAGCCCGGGCCACCATAGACATACATCAGGACCGGATATTTCTTGTTTAGATCAAAGTCGGCCGGTTTGATGATATAGCCGTTCAGCGCAGTGCCATCTACAGTCGGAAAAGTGAAGAATTCTTTCTTTGCCAGAGCATAGTCAGCAAGTTTGTCCTTCAAAGCCTGATTGTCTTCGAGTACTTTGATTTCCTTGCCAGAGGCTTCATGCAAGGTAACTTTGACTGGAGTGTCGGCAGTGGAATAATAATCGATGTAGAATTTGCTGTCGGAACTCATGTTGATCGCGTGGGTTCCTTTGGCAGGAGCCAAGGTTTTTTTGCCTTTTCCATCCAGGTTGATCACATAGAAATTGCGCTCCAAAGGTGAGGCTTCGGTGGAGATGTAATAGATTTTTTTCGCTTTTTCATCCAGTCCGACCATAGCGGTTACTTCCCAGTTGCCGGTTGTGATTTGGCGGATTAAGCTGCCATCCAAGTTGTAGTGGTAGATGTGCTTGAAGCCATCTTGCTCCGACGTGCGGATGAACGTTTTGCCATCGCTCAGGTACTGCAAATCATCATTGTATTCCATATCCACGTAGGTTTTGGAAGTCTCAGAGATGATCAATTTGCTGGCTCCGGTGCTAGCATCGGCATGGAAAAGGTCGAGTTGGTTTTGTAGACGATTCAGACGGATGAAAGCCAAAGTATTGGCATCCTTGGTCCAATAGATTCTTGGGAGGTAGATATCTGTTTCTGTTCCTGCATCCACTTTCTGGGTTTTGCCAGAGGCCAAGTCGTAGACATGAATACTGACAACGGAGTTTTTCTCACCGGCTTTTGGGTATTTAAACTTGTAGTCTTTGGGATAAAGTGTGCCCCAAATCTGCATGTTGAACTCGGGGACTTGGCTTTCGTCGAAGCGGATAAAGGCGATTTTTTTTCCGTCAGGAGACCATTTGAAAGCCTGAGCCATGGAAAACTCCTCTTCATAAACCCAGTCTGCTGCACCATTGATGATTTTGTTCCATTCTCCCTCGGCGGTGACTTGGGTCAACTTATTGGTGGAGAGATCCACTAGGAAAATGTTGTTGTCTTTGACGAAGGCCACCTTGTCATTGTCTGGAGAAAGGGTGGCATAGGAGATTTTTTCTCCGTTCATCAGTTGTTGTTTTTGGCCCGTGGCCATGTCGACCACGTAGAAAATGCCCTTGGACGATCGTCTGTAGATAGATTCGACCTCAGCGGCGATGAGGGCTTTTGACTCGTCGGTATTGAAAGAATAGGAAGAAAAGTCAACTCCCAGAGCGGAGCCGTCTAGTAATATTCCTGCTTCCTCGCCAGTTGCCAAGTTGATTTTGACCACTGCCGGAGCCCCGTTCTTTTCGACCAAGGAGCTATAAAATTGGCCATCTTTCATCCAGTTGATTCCGGACACGGTCTTTTGGGTAAAACTTCCATTTTTGAAAACATCCTCCATCGTCACTTTTTTCAGGGCTTGGCCCTGAGAAATGGAGGACAGGCCTAGGGCAAAAACCAACGCAAGGCACAGTACTTTCCAACTTTTAATCATTCGATCACTTATTTGGGTATGACATATCAATTTCAATCGGCGAATATAGGCAGCCCAACTTGAACCCTCCAATGTTTTGAAAGCCATGGAGGGTTTTTGGCCGACACTTGGAGGCTTAGGAGAAAATAGCCTATTTCGCAGTAGAAATTTTTCCTGCCATGAAGAAAACAATTGCCCTGGTGACTGGGGGTTTTACCGGTGAGTCCGTGATCTCGCTGAAAAGCGCCGCGGTGGTCGAAAAGACCATCGATCGCGAGAAGTATGAAGTTTACAAAATCTTCGTCTATCCTGGGGATTGGCATTATTTGAACTCCGGCGGGGAAAAGATCCCGGTCAATCTGAACGACTTCAGTATCAGTCTTGGAGATGAAAAGATCACTTTTGACGGAGTGTTTAATATTCTCCATGGCTCTCCCGGAGAAGATGGAAAGCTTGCTGGTTACTTCGATATGCTCGGGATTCCGTATACCACCTGTGATCAGTTGACATCGGCGATCACTATGAACAAGGGCTATACCAAGGCCATCGTGCAGGACATTCCCGAGCTGAATGTTGCCAAGTCTATCCAGCTCTTTGAAGACATCGGAGAAAATGCCCAGAGAATTCACGCAGAACTGACGCTGCCCCTTTTTATCAAACCCAACAACGGCGGCAGCTCGATAGGCATGAGTAAGGTGAAAACTTGGGAAGAACTACCGGAGGCTTTGGCGAAAGCCTTTGCTGAAGACAGTCAGGTGTTGGTGGAAGAGTTTGTCTCCGGAAGGGAGTTTTCGATCGGAGTCTTCAAAGGGAAAGGAAAAATCACCGTCCTTCCGGCTACGGAAATCGTAAGCAGCAAAGAATTTTTTGACTACGAAGCGAAGTATGTTCCCGGAGTGACTGAAGAGATCACTCCCGGACGGATGAGTCCCGAAGAGGTCGAGCGCGTCGGCAGGATTGTGACCCAAGTTTATGAAAAGCTAAACTGCAAAGGAGCGGTGCGTGTCGATTATTTTCTTCAACAACAAACAGGAAACTTCTATTTCATTGAGATCAACACCGTACCAGGGCAAACCGAGACCAGTCTAATCTCCCAGCAGGTAAGGGCGGCTGGGATGGAGGTGAAGGAATTTTATTCAGATCTGATCGAGGAGATGTTCTCTTAAGTACGAAGGTTAACGTGAAATGAAACAAGAAAGCCCCGGATTCAATTCGGGGCTTTTTAATTCGGTGCCTGTAAAACGGCTCTTGGAAGTTTGATCTTTCAGCTCCCCACCGCCAAAAACAATCCGGCTGCCAGCGCGCATCCGATGATCGGGCCTACGATCGGTACCCAAGCATATCCCCAGTCAGAAGTTCCCTTTCCTTTGATCGGTAAAATCTGATGCATAATTCTCGGACCAAGGTCCCGGGCTGGATTGATCGCATAGCCCGTAGTGCCTCCAAGTGCCAAGCCTATCACCCAAACCAAAAATGCCACTGGCAGCGCGCCGACAGAGCCCAAGCCGATTGGAGTTCCGGAAGCGTCTTCCATCTTGGCAGGAGCGATGTACAAGATCACAAAGATCAACACAAAGGTTCCGAGCACTTCGGATATCACGCTGGTGTTAAAATTCCTGATCGCCGGGTCGGTGCAGAATGGTGCTCGTTTTAGGCCTGGCTCCGTAGCGAGGTCAAAATGCTCTCGGTACATCAGCCAGGCCAAAAATGAACCAAGCATGGCACCCCCAATCTGCGCAAGAATGTAGCCTGGAGCCAAGGCCCAGTCGAATTTGCCTGCAATCCCAAGCCCAACCGTCACGGCAGGATTGAGGTGCGCGCCGCTGTATGGTCCCGCGACAACGACGCCGCAAAATACTGCCAAAGCCCAAGCGGTGGTAATGGCGATCAATCCACCTCCGTTTCCTTTGGTCTGTGGCAAAATGACGTTGGCGACCACGCCCGAGCCCAGCAAAAGGAGGACTCCCGTGCCTATAAATTCTGCTATATAGGGATTCATACTGCTATTTCTGTGTCTTTGGTTTTCCTGTTTTGAATGTTTTTGATGGGTTAGTATTTCAATCTACCCAATGTTTGGAGCGTTCGACTGCTTTGTGCCAAAAGTGGATCAGTTCTTCCCGCTTTTCGGCTTTCATGTTTGGATCAAAGCTTCGGTCCGCAGTCCAAAGTGCCTGAAGTTCTTCTCTGCTTTCCCAAAACCCGACTGCCAAGCCTGCAAAAAAAGCTGCTCCAATTGCGGTGGTTTCAATGATTTTTGGGCGTTTGATTTCACAGCCAAGCAGATCCGCCTGAAATTGCATCAGGAAGTTGTTTGCTGTGGCACCGCCATCCACCCGGAGCTCTTGGGTCGGTTGTCCGCAATCTTTTTCCATGGCTTTAAGCACATCGTAAACTTGATAAGCGATCGCCTCCAGTGCTGCCCGGGTCATATGGGCGATAGTCGTTCCTCGTGTGATCCCGAAAAACGCCCCCCTTGCGTTCTGATCCCAATGTGGCGCTCCCAAACCAGACAACGCAGGCACAAAATATACCTTATCGTTGTCATCCAGGCTAGTCGCCAGACTCTCAGTGTCAGAGGCTTTTTCGAAAAGCTCCAGTCCGTCGCGAAGCCACTGTACGGCGGCTCCACCGATGAAAACCGAGCCTTCGAGCGCATAGTTGATTTCGTCCCCGACCTTCCAAGCTACGGTAGTCAATAGTTGGTTTAGGGAGCGCACGGCCTCTTTTCCCGTGTTCATCACCAAGAAACAACCAGTGCCGTAGGTCGTTTTGGCCATACCCGGCTCGGTACAGAGCTGGCCAAAAAGGGCTGCTTGTTGATCCCCCGCCACGCCCGAAATGGGGATTTTTACACTCAATACATCTCCAGTGGTTTCACAGAAGATCTCGCTGCAAGACCTTACTTCGGGAAGCATGGACATAGGTATTTCGAAAAGTTCCAAAAGCTCCTCGTCCCATTTCTGGGTATGGATGTTGAAGAGCATGGTTCGGCTGGCGTTGGTGATGTCGGTCAGGTGGGCTCGTCCGGTGCTGAGTTTCCAGATCAGCCAGGAATCCACGGTTCCAAAGGCGAGTTCACCCGCCTCCGCCTGCGCTTTGGCACCTTTTACGTTTTCCAAGATCCATCGCACTTTGGTGGCGGAAAAGTACGCGTCGATGACCAGGCCTGTCTTTGAGGCTATTTTTTCCGCAAGTCCTTTCTCTTTCAATTCATTGCAAAATGCGGCCGTGCGTCTATCCTGCCATACAATTGCCTTGTGGATCGGCTTTCCGGTCTTCCTGTTCCAAACGATGGTGGTCTCGCGTTGATTGGTGATGCCGATGGCGGCGATCTGGTCTGCCCGGATGTCTTGGTTGACCAGCGCTTCGATCATCACGGAGGACTGGCTCGTCCAGATCTCATTGGCGTCATGCTCTACCCAGCCCTGCTTCGGGAAAAATTGCTTGAACTCTTTTTGGGCAACGGAAACAATCTGGCCTTTTTTGTCAAAAATTATGGCTCTGGAGCTTGTTGTTCCTTGGTCCAAGGCCATGAGGTAAGGTTTGTTTTGGGTCATTTTTCTGGGTTTGATTGTAAACAAAAACGGACTTGTGCTCGCCCTCATTTTATCCAGGTCTGATCAGGTACTTTTTACCGGTGAGCTGAAAGTCAGCCAGTTCTTTTTCTATCCATACCGAGTCCTTTTCCAGTTCAGAAGCCATTAGGCTTGCCACTTTTTTGGCAGAATCCAAGGCCGCTTGTGCATCTAGGATGAGCATTCGGATTCTTCGGGAAAGTATATCTTCCACTTTGACGGCCATCTCATTGCGGACTGCCCATACCACCTCCGCCATGATGTTTGGAAATGCGGGGTGTATCTTTTCGGCAAGCGCAGGGTCCTTTTTTGCCAAATCTTTGATCAAAGCAGCATCCGAACCATAGGTGCCCCAGTGTCCGTCGGGTATAGCTTTGGTAAATCCATGTAGCAAGATATCCTTGGAGGTGGAGCGGGCCATTTTTATGCCAGTGACTTGGGGAAAATACTCCAAGGTATCTTCTCCCATCTTGCGAAATGTGGTCCATTTGCCTCCTGTGAGTGACACTAGGCCACTCTCTGAAACGATGACCTTGTGGGAACGGGAGATTTCTTTGGTTTTCGTACTGCCTTCTTTTGGCCGCGCCAGTGGCCTCAGCCCGGCGAATACCGCTTTCACGTCTGAGCGAGTTGGCTTTCGCTTGAGGTACCCTGAGGCTGTTTCCAGCACAAAGTCGATTTCTTTCTGCAAGGCTTCCGGCTCCAACTTCGCCTTTTCCCGAAGGGTATCTGTAGTTCCCACTACGAGTTTTCCATGCCAAGGAACTGCGAAAAGCACACGTCCATCGCGAGTCTTTGGAATCATGAGTGCATCATCCCCCCCCAAAAAGTCCCGATCCAAAACCAAGTGGATACCCTGACTGGGCTGGATGGTTTTTGGGGCATCGGGATTGTCCATTTGGAGAATTTTGTCGGCAAACACCCCGGTGGCGTTGACCACCATGCGGGCTTGGATGCCGTAGCGTTTTTTGGACAAAAGATCCTCGACCTCAAGTCCCGAGATTTTTCCCGCTTCGGACTTCTTGAGTGCTGTTACCTTGGTGTAGTTCAGGATGCAGGCGCCGGCATGGTCAGCGGTCTGGGCGATAGATAGTGCTAACCTCGCGTCGTCAAATTGCCCGTCGTGATAGACTATTCCGCCAAACAGTCCTTTGGCCTGTATCCCGGGCATTCTTTGGATGGTCTCTTCCTTGGAAATGTATCGCGAGGGTCCAAGGCTCAAGTTTGCGGCCATGTAGTCGTACATCTTCAGCCCCGCGCTGAACTGCACCCGATCCCAAAGCGTGTACACCGGGATGATAAAGGCTTGGTTTCTGGTAAGATGAGGTGCGTTTTTTAGCAATCTTCCCCGCTCACGAAGCGCCTCAAGTACCAGAATGACATCTCCCTGGGCTAGGTAGCGCACTCCGCCGTGGAGCAATTTGGTACTCCTGCTGGAGGTGCCTTTGGCAAAATCCGCTTTTTCGAAAAGTGCAACTGAAAGTCCTCTTGAAACCGCGTCGAGGGCAACTCCCAATCCTGAAGAACCTCCGCCAATCACGGCTATGTCCCAGATTTTTTCGGAGTTTTTGAGTTGCTCCAGGTTTTCGTTTCGATCCATTTTTCCGTCTAAAAGTCCTTTCAAGATAGAGGAATTGGATCATCATTGGAATGATCGGTCTAAAAATCCTTGTAAACTTTTCGGACTACCGAGGAGGAGTTGGGCTCTAGTGTGACGATATAGATGTATTCATATTCCAGATCTGTCAGGTCCGGAAACTTCTCTCCTTCCCCTACGAAATAGTTGGCCAACTGGCTGACGGTATTGCTGTGGCCTACTACGAGTGCATTGCCTTCCAGGCTTCTGAGATTCTCCACCAGTTGATCGTGGTTGCCTGGATCGTAGGATTGGATCGAGACTCCGGAGGCGCGGGCAGTTGGCTCCACGGTGAGGCGTGTACGCTTGTAGTCCGTGGAGAAGACGTGCTGGATTTCTTTGTCCTCAAGAATTTGGGCAAGCTTTGTCGCCCTCACTCCGCCCACATACAACAGCTCCGGATCACTCCCTTCGAGTTGTTTCTCCGCATGCCGGACTATGTAGATGGTCTTGGGCTGGTTTTGGGAAGTGCAGCCAGCAAGAGCGAGGACCAAGAAGAGAAGGATAAGGAAATTTTTCAAGGCTTGGTAAGGTGACATTGCAAAATGAGCTGGGATTCGATGTTTGGATGTCGGGGGTAAGGCTCTATTCCCGAAATAAAGACTTTACCCAGAAAATGTGTTGTCCAAATGTTGGTCTTTGGCTTTGACTTCCTCAAACTCCAGAAACTGCTCCCAAAACTCCGTCTCGGGCAGGGCTGCGCGCATGTAGAGCTTTTCCTTTCTTACCGGATGGACAAAGATCAAGTGGAAGGCATGCAGGTTGATGCTGGCGTCAGGGTTAGGCTTAGCAAAGCCATACTTCACATCCCCGCGAATCGGACAGCCCATGGAAGCGAGCTGGACACGGATCTGGTGGGGACGGCCAGAGATCGGACGGACTTCCAGCAGCCAGTGGTCGTTCATGTAGCCGAGTGTTTTGTAATTCAGCTCTGCCTTTTGTGATCCGGGTACTTCACGCTCGTGTGCTGTGACTACGTTTCTAGCTTCGTCTTTCGTCAAATAGTGTGTGAGTTTGCCTTGCTCTTCTCTCGGCTTTCTTTTGACAATCGCCCAATAGACCTTGTGGATATCCCGCTTGCGAAAAAGCTCCATCATGCGCTCCAGACCTTTTGAAGTGCGTGCAAAAGCCACCAGCCCACTCACAGGACGGTCCAAGCGATGGACGGGATGGAGGAAGACATCTCCGGGCTTGTTGTACTTCTCGGCGATATATTCCTTGCAATAGTCGGTCAGGGTTTTGTCTCCGGTCTTATCCCCTTGGACCAATATCCCTGCCGCCTTGTTGACGATCAGGAGGTGGTTGTCTTCATAGACAACGGTAAATGGCTTCTTTCTCATAATGAATCACAAAGGTAGGGGATTATGTCGGATGCCTGATGTCGAAAGCATCGGTCACCGGACTTTAGGCACCCAGCAATTTTTTAATCTCATAATCCTGCAAATGGGCATTGAGCCAGCCTGCTTCAAGCGCGGCGCCGTATTTTTTGTAGAAATTGATCGCGGGTTCATTCCAATCTAGCACCTGCCACATCATCCCTGTGCAGCCTGCCTCGAGTGACTTAGCCATCACCCGGTCAAAAAGTAGTTTTCCGGCGCCATTTCCCCGCTCTGACTCCGTGACTACTATATCTTCGAGGTACAGGCGCTTGCCCTTCCAAGTGCTATAGCGGTAGTAGTAGATGGCGATTCCGATGATTTCGGCTGAGTTGTGCTTCTCGCAGACAAAAAGTCCATAAACCGGATTTGTCCCAAATCCGTCGGCCTTCATCATTTCCAAAGTGTTGGTCACCTGCTCGGGAGCTTTTTCATATAGGGCGAGTTCTTTGATCAGTTCGAGTACTCGGGGCAGGTCTTCAATCTTGCCTTCGCGGAGAGAATACATATTCAGAATGGGAGTCTAGATTTGGTATTTACTTTTGTGAAGGCCTAAATTAGTCAAAACCTGAGAAAGAATGTTTTTAGCCATTGACGCCGGCAACTCGAACGTTGTATTTGCGCTGTATGATCAAAAAGCCGGAAAATGGACTAATCAGTTCCGACTGGAGACGCACGCGCCTAGGTTGATTTCCCAGCTCGGCAAGAAGGTTCCGCTTTATTTTCTGGAGCATGGAATCCAAGCTTCCGACATCTCCCAAATTGGCTTCAGTTCGGTGGTTCCGGAGATCAACGCCATCATCGAGCAGTTTTGCAAAAGCTATTTTGGGCTCTCGGCCTACTTGATCACTGCGAAGAGCTATTCCCAACTTCCAGTGAAGTCCCTTCGCCCAAATGAGATTGGCTCTGACTTGATGTGCAACGTCATGGCCGCATTTTCAAAGTTCACCAGTCCGGTGATTGTGGTGGATTTTGGGACAGCCCTGACCTTTACGGCTGTGGATGCGGGAGGCAAAATCCTTGGGGTAAACATCGTCCCTGGCTTAAGAACTGCCATCAAGGCACTTGTGGCAAATACTTCCAAACTTCCGGAAGTCGAGCTAAAATTTCCCGTTTCGGCTTTGGGACAAAACACCATCCATGCGATCCAAGCGGGAGTTTTGTACGGCTACACAGGTCTGGTCAAGGGGATGATCGAGATGATGGAAACGGAGGCAAATCTGAAATTCAAAGTCGTCGCAACCGGAGGTTTGGCCGCCATACTCACGACTTTGGAGAAAGTCTTCGATGAGATCGACCCTAACCTTACCTTGGAAGGGCTGAGGCTGATCACGGAAGCCAACTCTGCCGGATAGGCAAAACCGGGGTTTTTCCTCCCGTTTTTCTCCGAGCAATTCCTAACTTTGGCAACCAAAATCCCACCAAACCGCCGTGTATAAATCGCTCATCAAGCCGCTTCTTTTTCTCAGAAATCCGGAAAAGGCCCATCACACTACCTTTAACCTGATCAACCTGACTTTCAATCTGCCGATCGTCGATTCGATTGTCAAAGCGACTTTTGAGCTGAATGATCCAAAATTGGAGCGGGAGGTTTTTGGCTTGAAATTCAAGAACCCCGTCGGCCTGGCCGCTGGCTTAGACAAAGATGCCAAGTTGATTGACGAATTGGCGATGCTGGGCTTTGGCTTTATTGAGATAGGGACATTGACCCCGAAGCCGCAAGAGGGGAACCCGCTTCCGCGCCTGTTTCGGCTACCGCAGGACCATGCCCTGATCAATCGGATGGGTTTCAACAACGGTGGGGTGCTCAAGGCCGTGGAGCGTTTGAAAAAACGAAAGTCCGATGTCATAGTAGGCGGAAACATCGGCAAAAACAAGGTCACACCCAATGAGCATGCGGTGGACGATTACCTTTTCTGCCTTGAGGCCTTGCATTCTTACGTCGACTACTTTGTAGTCAATGTCAGTTCCCCAAATACGCCGAATCTACGCGATCTACAGGAAAAGGAACCTTTGAAGCAATTGCTGAGCGCGGTTAAATCCGCCAATGACCAAAAGTCCAATCCTAAGCCCATTCTGCTGAAAATAGCACCAGATCTGACGAACGGGCAGCTGGATGATATTGTGGAGATCGTTCGGGAGACGGGCATCGCTGGGGTAATTGCGACCAACACGACTATAGACCGTTCGGTTTTGACCACGTCGAAAGAGCAGGTCGAGGCAATTGGTGCGGGTGGGGTAAGTGGTAAAGTGTTGGCGAAAAGAAGCACCGATGTCATCCGCTACCTGCATCAGAAGTCCAATGGAGAGTTTCCGATCGTTGGCGTCGGAGGGATTTTTTCGGCAGAGGATGCAATAGAAAAGCTGGAGGCGGGCGCTAGCTTGGTCCAGGTGTACTCGGGCATGATTTATGAGGGACCAGGACTGATCAAGAAAATCAAGAAAGGACTGCTGGAGTATTTTTCCCGGTAAGTTGTCTTTCACTAGCCTTTTGGCTAAAATTAAAATTGTACTTTCAAGCTTAGATGGCATCAGAATCTCCCGGCAAAAATACCTTTCGAAAGAAGTCAGAAAATACCAAAAAGACCACTCAAAAACCGAGTGGGTCGGGTATTTCGCTGCCAAAGTTTCAATTTAAGCAGCTGACGCTGACGCTGGGGATTATCCTTATTTCCGCTTCGATCTTCCTTTTTATTGCCTTTGTCAGCTATCTGATCAATGGTCCCGCGGACCAAAGTCTTGTGATGAACAATCCGGATCAGGCGATCCGTGACTCTGCCCGGGAATCACGAAATTGGGTAGGCTACCTCGGTGCGCAAGCTTCGCACTGGCTGATTTACCGCTGGTTTGGAATTGCTGCATTTCTCCTTCCACCATTTTTGTTTTTGCTGGGATTCAGGTGGACTTTCAAATTTTCCTTGCTTTCGCTGACCCGCTATTCGGTTTTTGCGCTCTTTTTTGCTGCTTGGCTCGGGCTGCTGATGGGATACATCGTGATCCTGGTGGAGGGCTATTCTTATTGGAGTTTTCTTTCGGGGGGATTTGGATACGAGCTGGCGAAGCTTTCCAGTGATTTTCTGGGCATGGGGACTTTCATCCTGATCGTAGGGGCATTCTTGATATTTGTAGTGCTTTTCTTTGGCTTGGAGCAGTTGAATTGGTTTTCTCCAAAGTCGCACTCGGCAGAAGATGGCGGCCTCGCTTCGGAGTTTGCACGAAGAAGCAACAAGCCAAACCCATTTTTGGATTCAGAGGAATCAGGCCAGGATTTCTCGGATTCCCTGGATGAAATAGAAGATGACGGAAGCAGTTGGGAAGTGAAAAACACGGCGCCCGCCGCTTCTCCGCTGCCGCAGACTGAGATTCCCTTCGATGTTCCTGGTCTGGAGGAGCAGCTGCCGGAAGATGAGGAGGACATTTTTGACGTACCCCAAGTGAATCTTTTGGAGGAAGGGGCAGAAAAAAGCGGTCCAGTAAAAGCGGGCAGTTTCTCGATCAAGAAAGCTTCAGAAGAGGAAAAGACTGCCGCGGAAGTGGAGAACCTCGACCCCTATGATCCTACGCTCGATCTTCCGAGATACAAATATCCTACGCTCGACTTGCTAAATGAGTACGACATCAAGAAGGTGACCGTGACCATGCAGGAGCTTCAGGAAAACAAAGAGAAGATCGTCACCACACTCAAGAATTTCCAGATAGGAATACAGGGAATACAGGCAACTATCGGACCGACTGTGACCCTTTATGAGATCGTGCCGGATCCGGGAGTAAAGATCTCCAAGATCAAAAATCTCGAAGATGACATTGCACTCAGCTTGGCGGCTTTGGGAATCCGTATCATTGCGCCCATTCCTGGCAAAGGGACGATTGGTATCGAAGTGCCCAACAAGAACCGAGAACTGGTTCCTGCCAGAGCGGTTTTGGGGACTGAGAAGTTTATGAAGTCGGACAAGGATCTACCCGTGGCCCTCGGAAAAACCATCTCCAATGAGGTCTTTGTCGGGGATCTTGCAAAAATGCCGCACCTTCTGATGGCAGGTGCTACCGGGCAGGGTAAGTCCGTGGGACTGAACATGATACTTGCTTCCCTGATCTACAAGAAGCACCCCTCACAGCTCAAATTCGTATTGGTCGATCCAAAGAAAGTTGAACTGACGCTGTTCAACAAGATTGAACGACACTTCTTGGCCAAGCTGCCAGGTTCGGAGGAAGCCATCATTACCGACACCAAAAAAGTCATCTATACGCTTAATTCCCTCTGTATCGAAATGGATAACCGATACAACCTCCTCAAGGATGCCGGCTGTAGAAACCTGAAGGAGTACAACGCGAAATTTATCGCCCGAAAGCTCAATCCGGAAAAGGGACACTACTTCATGCCTTACATAGTCCTCGTTATCGATGAGCTGGCGGATCTCATGATGACAGCCGGCAAGGAAATCGAGGCTCCCATTGCTCGCCTTGCCCAGCTAGCCCGGGCTATTGGCATCCACTTGGTAGTCGCGACGCAGCGGCCATCTGTCAACGTGATCACGGGTATCATCAAGGCCAATTTCCCCGCAAGGCTTTCTTTTCGCGTGACCTCAAAGATTGACTCCCGAACCATCCTCGACGCAGGTGGTGCAGATCAGCTGATCGGCATGGGTGATATGCTGCTTTCCGTAGGATCTGAGATGACTCGAATCCAGTGTGCTTTCCTGGATACGCCTGAAGTAGATGCCATATGCGACTGGATTGGAGAGCAAAAAGGCTACTCGGACGCTTACCTTTTGCCGGAATTTGTCGGGGAAGATGGAGACGGCTCGCTCGCTAGCGTTGACCTTGCCGACCGGGATCCGCTTTTTGACGAAGCTGCACGGCTCATCGTACTTCATCAGCAGGGCAGCACCTCTTTGATCCAAAGAAAGCTAAAGCTAGGCTACAACAGAGCTGGCCGCATTGTAGACCAGCTGGAGGCGGCAGGCGTTGTGGGGGCATTTGAAGGCTCCAAAGCCCGTGAAGTACTGATTCAGGATGAGGTTAGTTTGGAACGGTTATTGAATGGCTTGTAGAAGCTGTCTCGCAGTTTCATCACTCCAAATTCATGAAGTCTCTTTACCTCCTTATCATTCTTTTTTTTATGTCTTTCTCCGCTTTTGAGGCCTTTGCCCAGAAGGATCCAAAGGCCAAGGCCGTGCTCGATGGTATGAGCGAAAAGTTCCAAAGCATGAAAGGCTTCACCGCAGGTTTTGACTACACGTACCAAGATGCAGGTGGCACGGGAGATCGACAGTCGGGAGAGATTGCTGTGAATGGCGACAAATACCGGCTCAAGCTTCCTGATCAAGAGATCTACAACGACAGCAAAACCGTGTGGACTTTTATCCAAACTTCGACTTACAAGGAAGTCACGATCAACGACGCCTCGCAGATGGAAGGAGAATTGACCCCGTCTAACGTGTATAAGATGTATCAGTCGGGATTTAACTATAAGCTTTTGGCTGACAAAACCTATCAGGGAAAATCCGTGCATGTCGTCGAGCTGACAGCTCTCAAATCCAACGCGCCATTTAAACAAGTGAAGCTGATGGTGGACAAGTCAACCAAAGATCTGCTAGGCTGGGAGATGTTTGATGGACAGGGGGGGATGTTTGCCTACTCCTTCAAAAACCTGAAAGCCGCACCGAGTTTGCCCGCCGATTACTTTGTCTTTGATCCAAAAAAGTACCCAGGTATAGAGGTGATTGACTTGAGATAGGCTGTTAAGGTAGCGTCATTACGCCAGGTTCGAGCCGAAGAATTTGCTTCTTGTCGTTATTTTTTTTTCTCCAACTCTACCCAAAAAGGGAAGTATCGTTTGCCTCCCACCGTGTAGAAAGGCAGCAGATCTCCTTCGGTTTGTTCTAGCCTCACCCCTTTCATTTCCAAAATGTCTATCTCGCTCTCGGATTTGTCTGAGAGGACGTTGGCTAGGTTACCGATCTCTAAGGTCATTTTGCCAAGAGGTGGTACTGGTTTTATAAACTTAAACCTGATATCATACACACCCGGGGTGATGGCTACCCTCCAATAGCCAAGAATGTTTTCTTGGTCCCAAATGCCTCTTTCGCCGGAAGCATCGTTGCGATTAAGAACTACTGGATTTTCGGCTTCGTATCCAATCTGAATCAGCGGGGGATGGATCAGATTTTCTTCCTTGACCAATTCTGCGATGAGATGATCCATCTCAGATTTTAGCTCCATTGCTTTTGAGCTGTGTTTTTTTGCGAGGTTTTGCTTTTCAAAAGGATCTTTGCTCAAGTCATATAGCTCAAAGTCTTCTATCTCCGAACTGTAGCCGGTATTCCCAACCAACTTCCATCCTGATTTCTGGAGCGAAATATTCTCATAGAGCTCAGGATATTTGCGCGTCCAATAGGAAAAGTAGCTTCGGTCCGCTGTGGCGTTCCCTGAATTTGAGATCAAGGGAAGCATACTTTGTCCATCAATTTTCCGATCGCTAGGTACGTCAAGGCCACACAAGTCTGCCAGAGTCGGCAGAATATCCAAATGGGCCGAGAGAGAAGAGATATCTCGATTTCCGGTAAATCCCGCAGGATATCGAATGAAGAATGGCACTTTTTCGCCTCCTTGGTAGACGGTGCCCTTGCGTCCTTTCATGCCGGCCAAATACCGTTGCTGCTGGGGTCCGTTGTCGGTCATGAAAATCACGATGGTATTCTCTTCGATTCCCAATTCCTCAAGCTTGGAAAAGAGCTTTGCGAGATTGTCGTCTATATTTTCGACCATGGCGTAGACCTTTCGCGCATCTTCTTTGTCCTTCTCAGACATCGGGTAAAAGGGTCTTCCATCGCCACCAAATCCAGCTGATGGATCGATGTCTTTGTATCGTTGGTAATATTCCTCCGGCACTTGAAGTGGGGTATGCGGGGCATTGAATGCCAAGTAGGTGAAGAATGGGCGATCTTTGTTTTTCTCGATAAACTTGATAGCCTCCGAAGCGAATATGTCTGAGCAATATCCTTGATATTTTTGTTGTTGATTATTGTGCCATAAAATTGGGTCGAAATAGCTTTTTTCTCCCTGAAAGTAGGTACTGATGTCGCCGACCTGCCCCATGCCTCCTGCCAGATGGATTAGGGATTCCTCAAACCCCTGATCGCTGGGCCTCATGGGATAGTTGTCGCCGAGATGCCATTTGCCAAAGATCCCAGTCGCATAGCCCTTTGCCCGTAAGAGCTCTGCTATGGTGATTTCGCTTCCGGCCATCATGGCTCCCCCGTTGTAGGTGTCCCTGATGCCTGTTCGGAGGGAATATCTCCCCGTCATCAGGCTTGCCCGAGTGGGTGCGCATACGGGGGAAACATAAAAGTTGGTGAAACGGACGCTCTCTGCAGCGAAAGCATCGATAGTCGGCGTATGGATATGCGGATTCCCATGCGTGCCTAGATCTCCATAGCCTTGATCGTCTGTGATGATCAGGACTACATTTGGCGAGTTGATTTTCTGCTGGGGAAATCCGGCAGAAGCAAATAAGAAAAAGGAAATCAAGAAAAAGTACTGAACGACTTTCATCAGTTTTTTGGATCAGGTGTGTGGAAGTCCCTAAAATACGTTTTCAACCGAGATGTGCATCCTGTTTTCAGGGGAGTGAAATGGGAAATCATTTCAATTTGGTGTTTTAGGCCTTGGATCTTAAAATCCAACATTTGATTTTTTGGTCTAAAAAAGATTCATCACGGCCACTTTTTGAGTTTACAGCCTTCAAAAAATACAAGTCGCTACGTGTTTTTTCTGACAATCCAAATGTGATTTGGAATTTTTATGGATAAAATTCGGATAAAATTTGGATGTTTTGTCCGGTAATTCGTATTTTGATACAAACAAACTTTAATTTATAATGGCTGAGATCAGGTTGAATATTGACGATAAGTTCATTGAAGAACTGAAAAAGGAAACTGGTATTGAAAAGGCTTCACAGCTTACCGCAGAAGCTCTTACATTTTACAAATGGGCTATTAATGAAGCTAAAAACAAACGAGTACTCATAACTACTGATGATCAAGGAGGGGATTTGAAAAAGGTGGTAATGCCGACTCTTGAAATGGCCAAATATAAGAAATAGCCATGGCCGGAGAGTATCAAGATAAGGTGGAGGATCCGGGAGGCTCCTCCACCTTCCCTCCAAACAAGGTGGATTTGTCGGCTATGGCGGAAGACGATGTGTTTTCTGGAAGTACATCGAAGCCAACTGTTTTGGAACCATCGTTACCGATAATTGGATATAAATTGTCTCAATTTGTATTATGGACTATTATTGGATGCTTAGCGATGCTATTCTTGTTTTTATTTTTTAAACCGCTGGATGCAACGTCAGATTTTGATACTTCCCAATTAAATCCTGCGGACTCTCTTTTCGCCAAAAAGCTGGAGGTGTTTAAGTTGGTAAAGGAGGAAAAGAATGATGTCAGAGCATTTTTCATATCCATAGCTCAGTTGATATTACTGAATCTCCTATTACCGGTGCTAACAGCAATTCTTGGTTATATTTTTGGCGCAAACAATAAGCCAAAAGAAGAATGAGACACGGTTAGGTTTGTTGATTTTTATTGATCAAATAGAGTTCCCGTAGCGCCGGTTGGTTTGATCCTCAGGTGTTTGTAGGCGAGCTCTGTAGCCATACGCCCTCTTGAGGTTCGCTTGAGATAGCCTTCCTGAATAAGAAAAGGCTCGTATACCTCCTCAATTGTTTCCGCCTCCTCACCGCAGGCAGTGGCGACGGTACCAAGGCCTACCGGTCCTCCGTTGAATTTTTCGATAATGGTGAGCAGGATTCTGTTATCCATCTCATCAAGACCGTTTTCATCCACATCCAAAGCATTGAGGGCGATTTTTGCAATTTCCAGGTTGATGGTGCCATTGCCTTTAACTTCTGCAAAGTCCCTCGTTCGTCGCAGCAGCATGTTGGCGATCCGGGGTGTACCTCGGCTTCTGCGGGCGATTTCGTAGGCCGCAATCTCATCAATCGGTGTTTGCAAAATCCCCGCAGACCTGGACACGATATCGGTCAAAAGCTTGGCGTCATAGTATTCCAACCGGGAATTGATCCCAAATCTGGCCCGCAATGGAGAGGTGAGCAATCCGGATCGCGTCGTCGCGCCGATCAACGTGAAAGGACTCAGGGAAATCTGAACTGTACGGGCATTGGGGCCGCTGTCCAGCATGATGTCGATACGGAAATCCTCCATTGCAGAATAGAGGTACTCCTCCACGATGGGATTGAGTCGGTGGATTTCATCTATAAAAAGCACATCGCCCTCTTCAAGATTGGTCAGTAGTCCTGCCAGATCGGAAGGTTTGTCCAAAACGGGCCCGGAAGTAATCTTGATCCCAGCCTTAAGTTCGTTGGCGATGATATTGGAAAGCGTGGTTTTGCCCAAACCCGGAGGCCCGTGAAGCAGGACATGATCGAGCGGCTCGTTGCGCTTTTTTGCTGCATGGACAAAAACCCGAAGATTTTCTACAATTTTGGCCTGACCCGTAAAATCCTCAAAACTCAAAGGCCTCAGTGCGCGCTCAAATTCCCGGTCCTTTGGGCTTAGTTGCTCTTCATCTCCTCTCAGATAGTCTTCTCTCATGGCGTTTGGGATACGCACAAATATAAACAAAACCCCATGCGGAGATCTTTTCCATTTTATCCGATCTGACAAAAAATGGCCTAAATTCGTCCCGAAATCTCCCGCTCAATGAATCCCAACGCTAGGAAAAACATTGTCTATTCACTGATACTTTTTGCTGTTGTGTTGCTAGTCTATGCCTGGCGAACCCGGGAGGAGCGTTCGGCAAACAGGAATCTGGAGCCCCACCAGCCAGGCAAAGTCGCATTCTTTGGCAATGCACTGGACGCGGAATATCGCGTGACATATCTGGACGAGGATAATCGAGTCTTCAAGCCGTCGATAGATTCGATGATCAATGCCTTTAGCCTGATCATTTCCATTTCCGAGCCGACTTCCGAGATCAACCGGCTCAATTTTCGTGACACCCTCCTGTCCCCATCATCGGTTTTGTTGGATGTTTTCGGGGAAGCGAATCGGGTATTTGACCTCTATGGAGGCGCGATCGACCCGACTATGAAGCCGATAGAGGACGTATGGACATTCTCTCGCGCGGGTGCCAGATTGCAGGACAGTTTGGATATAAGATTGGTTCTTCCGCTTGTCGGCTTAAAAAAAATCGCTGTGACCGATACCTTGGTGCGCAAGTCGTTTAGCGGCATTTTTCTGGACTTTTCAAAATCCGCCAAAGGCTATCTGATGGACATGATGGCGGAGTTTCTGGAGGAGCGTGGCATAGAAAATTACCTGATTCAAATCGGAGGTGAAAACTTGGCCAAGGGGAAGAACGAGCGCGACGAGCTCTGGAAGATAGGCGTGTACTACCTGGCGGACAGTCTAGGAGCTCGGGCCGATGGAATTGTTGCGCTTCAGAATAAAGCAATTTCCACCGCAGGCGATTTCCAACAAACCTATACCGAAGACTCGGTTCGTCTATCCTATACCCTAGACCCTAGGACTGGCCTTCCGGTCAGGCACGGACTTTTGGGAGTTACGGTGGTGGGCCCTGACGCAAAGACAGCCGATGCCCTGTCCGATGCCCTGATGGTGCTCGGTTGGAGAGAGGCAATGAAACTGGACTCTTCCCGATCGGACCTGGCAATGCTCTTCATTTATAATGAAAGGAGTGGGAAGCTGAAGCAATATGTCAGTCCCGAACTGACTGATTTTTTGTCGTTCCCGGTAAAATAGCCTTGCTAAATGCAACATTATTGAATTTTCTTACCTTTGCAAGAGTTATCACCAGACTGGGCATTTTCGACTAGCCGAAAAGCCGAATTTTGACTATGGGAATAAACTTTCTGATTCTTTTTCTTACTGCGATGATTTCGGGCTCTTTGGTGTTTTTTGCGCCGGCCTTCAAGGATAGATTTTTCAAATTGGCCCTGGTTTTTGCGGGCTCGTACCTTTTTTCCATCACCATTCTTCACATCGTGCCGGAGCTGTTTAGTTCGGGATATAGCAATTCCCGGATGGGCCTCTATATCCTCATTGGCTTTCTCTTGCAGCAGTTGCTGGAGTTTTGGTCATCGGGCATAGAGCACGGCCATATCCACAAGCACCATTCTGAGACTTCCAAAGGCGTGATTACCTTGATGCTGGGTTTGTTTATCCACGCGTTTCTGGAGGGTACACTTTTGTCACATGGCTCAGCCATGCCAGAGACTTCACTGGTCTCGGGACATTCCCACAGCGACAAGACTGTGCTGTTGGGTATCATCATGCACAAGGGGCCGGCCGCTTTTGCTCTGGCTGCGGTGCTCTCGGCTTCATTGAGCAAAAAATGGACACTCGCTCTATTGACTATTTTCGCTTTGGCGTCTCCATTGGGCATGTTCTCCAGCGCTTTTTTTATTAGTCAAGGGGCCCTCTCCAACGAAGGCATCGGACTTCTTTACGGCTTGGTCACGGGTGGATTTCTCCACATCTCCACGACGATTTTCTTTGAGAGCAGTCCCCATCACAAGTTTCAGCTCAACAAGCTCATCGTCACATTCGTGGCGGCGGCATTGGCGATGGCGTCAGAGTACTTTGTGTGATTTCCCACCTTTTAGAAATCCACCAGATTTTTTGTAAGAATCTGTAGCCTTCTGTTCGGTTTTTGAAGAAAAGTGGCAAGACTTTCAAAAATTTTTGGCTTTTAGCAGAAAATGACTTGGATTCTGTCTCCAGAATCAAGTATTTCATTTTTGGATTAAAAAGCAGAAATTTCTATCCTAGAAATGGCATTTTAGCCGCTATTTCACCCGCTTTTTTACCCTCAAACCGCATCGATTTTATGAAGGAAACGCCAAACAGAATGACTTCCTATTGGAAGAAAAATTTGCGCACGCTCATGGTTTTGCTGGTTGTCTGGTTTGTCGTTTCTTTCGGTTTTGGAATCCTTTTGGTAGAGCCCCTAAATCGCTACCACCTCGGGGGATATCCTCTGGGATTCTGGTTTGCCCAGCAGGGCGCGATCTATTCATTCATTATCCTGATTTTCGTCTATGTGCTTCGAATGAACAGACTAGACAGGGAGTTTGACGTTCACGAAGACTGAATTCACCTATGGATATACTTACCTGGACCTATCTTCTTGTCGGACTTTCCTTTGTAGTGTATATCGGGATCGCAATTTGGACGCGAGCCGGCTCCACCCAAGAATTTTATGTGGCGGGAGGGGGAGTATCCCCCTTGGCAAATGGAATGGCAACAGCCGCCGACTGGATGTCGGCCGCTTCGTTTATCTCCATGGCTGGATTGATTTCTTTCTCTGGTTACGATGGCTCGGTATATCTGATGGGGTGGACGGGGGGATACGTACTCTTGGCACTTTTGCTTGCGCCTTATCTCCGAAAGTTCGGGAAATTCACCGTGCCGGATTTTGTGGGAGACCGATACTATTCCAACAAAGCGAGGGTAGTTGCGGTAATATGTGCGCTTTTCATTTCTTTCACCTATGTGGCGGGACAGATGAGAGGTGTGGGAATCGTTTTTTCGCGCTATTTGGAAATTCCGATCGAGTCGGGTGTGATCATCGGAATGTGTATTGTGTTCTTCTATGCGGTGCTTGGAGGAATGAAAGGCATCACATATACGCAGGTCGCCCAATTTTGCGTGCTGATCTTCGCTTACATGGTACCGGCTATCTTCATTTCCATGCAGCTGACCGGCAACGCAATCCCCCAAATTGGTCTTGGCGGGAGTGTGGCCGACGGTACTCCCCTTTTGGAAAAACTTGATGGTGTGCTGTCAGAACTGGGCTTTGCTGAATATACCTCGGGAAGGAAAGGCATGACGGACATGTTTATGATCACTTTGGCCTTGATGGTGGGCACAGCTGGGCTGCCCCATGTGATCGTACGTTTTTTCACGGTTCCAAAAGTGAAAGATGCCCGACTTTCAGCAGGTTATGCCTTGTTTTTCATCGCAATCCTCTACACGACCGCTCCAGCTGTGGCTGCCTTTGGGATTTACAACGCCATCAACTCCACCTCGGAAAAAAACATCTCCGAGCTTCCAGTTTGGATACAAAACTGGCAAAAGACAAATCTCATCTCTGTTGATGACAAGAACGGAGACGGGAAGGTCCAATACCTCGCCGATCCTGATACCAATGAACTCTCCATCGACAAGGACATCATGGTGCTTGCTGGCCCCGAGATCGCCAAGCTGCCAAATTGGGTCGTCGGACTGGTCGCTGCCGGGGCCATGGCTGCAGCACTCTCCACCGCTGCCGGATTGCTTTTGGTGATTTCCACCTCGGTGTCTCGGGATTTGGTCAAAACCTTCAATCCGACAATTTCGGAAAAAAAAGAACTGCTGATTGCCCGGATAGCTGCCGCTGGAGCGGTGATATTTGCTGGATATTTTGGGGTTAATCCTCCGGGTTTTGTAGCCGAAGTTGTCGCCTTTGCCTTTGGCTTGGCAGCTGCCTCTTTTTTCCCGGTAATTATCCTTGGGATTTTCTCAACCCAGACCAACAAGCAGGGAGCGATTGCCGGGATGATTTCTGGTTTGGTTTTCACTATCGGCTACATCGTGTATTTTAAGTTCCTCCATCCTGAGCTCAACACCCCGGAAAATTGGTGGTTTGGAGTCTCGCCCGAGGGAATTGGCTCTTTGGGTATGGTGCTGAATTTCGCCGTATGCTTTGGCATTTCTAAATTTACTCCTGCACCACCTCAGCAGGTACAGGATCTAATCCAGAATATCAGGATTCCCAAGGGCGCAGGCGCTGCCCAAAATCACTAAAAGAAACATTCCCCCTTTATAACCTCCATTACCATGAGTGACCGATTACATACCCTTAGCGGGTACCTTTACGAATACCAGAAAAGCGTTGCCCAGCCCGAAGAATTCTGGGCTAGAATTGCCGATTCATTTCACTGGAGAAAGCGTTGGAGCAGCGTGCTGAAATGGAATTTTGAGAAGCCTGATGTAAAGTGGTTCCTCAATGCGAAATTGAATATTACCGAAAACATTTTTGAGCGCAACTTATACACCATCGGGGATCGTCCCGCTATTATTTGGGAGCCCAACGAGCCGGGAGAGGCCACGCGTACGCTGACCTACAGAGAGCTTTTCGTCGAGGTGTGCCGGTTTTCCAATGCGCTAAAGAGCAAAGGGATCAAAAAAGGCGACCGGGTTATTATTTATATGCCCATGGTGCCAGAGGCTGCCGTAGCAATGCTGGCTTGCGCTCGGATTGGTGCCATCCATTCAGTGGTTTTTGCGGGATTTTCAAGTTCTTCTCTAGCGGACCGTATCATCGACTGCGAAGCAAAGGCTATCCTGACCTCTGATGGAAACTACAGGGGAAGCAAAAAAATCGGAGTGAAATCGGTGGTAGATGAGGCGTTGGAAAAGAGTTCGGTCGAAACCGTGATCGTGTACAAAAGAACCGGTCAAGAAACCAACATGGTTTCAGGAAGGGATTTTTGGTGGCATGAGGTATTGGCGGGTCAATCCGAAATCCATCAAGCCGAAGAAATGGATAGTGAGGATATGCTTTTTATCCTCTACACCTCCGGTTCCACCGGCAAACCCAAAGGAGTAGTCCATACCATTGGCGGCTACATGGTGTATACCAAGTACTCCTTTGACAATGTTTTCCAATATTCCCAAGGGGATGTGTATTGGTGCACGGCTGATATTGGTTGGGTCACTGGACATTCCTACATCGTATATGGTCCCTTGTTGGCCGGAGCTACTACCTTGATGTTTGAGGGAGTGCCAACCTATCCTAGTCCGGGCCGATTTTGGGAAGTCATCGAAAAGCACCAGGTCAATGTGTTCTACACTGCGCCTACCGCGATCCGTGCACTTCAGGCCTTTGGAACTGCTCCAATTCAGGGTAAAGACCTCAGCTCCCTGAAAGTCCTGGGCTCAGTAGGAGAACCTATCAACGAAGAGGCTTGGCATTGGTATCACAACCATATCGGACAGGGACGCTGCCCGATTGTGGATACTTGGTGGCAGACTGAGACTGGGGGAATCATGATTTCACCCTTGGCTGGGATCACGCCAACGAAACCCGCTTACGCAACCTTGCCACTCCCGGGAGTTCAGCTTTGCATCGTAGATGCAGAGGGAAATGAGCTGACGGGCAATTCCGTCGAAGGCAACCTTTGCATCAAGTTCCCATGGCCATCGATGATCCGTACTACCTACGGCGATCATGAGCGATGTAAGCAAACCTACTTCTCGACCTACAAAAACATGTACTTCACAGGCGATGGGGTGAAGCGCGATCACGACGGCTACTATCGCATACTCGGTCGGGTGGATGATGTGATCAACGTTTCAGGACATAGAATGGGTACTGCCGAGGTAGAAAACGCTATCAACGAACATCCTAAAGTCATCGAGTCCGCGGTGGTCGGCTATCCACACGAAGTAAAAGGACAAGGCATCTACGCCTATGTCATTTGCGATATGACCAATAGAACTGAGGACAATCTGATCAATGAGATCAAAGATGCGGTCTCCAAGATCATAGGTCCTATTGCCAAGCCAGATAAGATACAGATCGTCCCGGGTTTGCCAAAAACACGCTCGGGAAAGATCATGCGAAGGATTTTAAGGAAAGTGGCGGAAGGAAGCTTGGATAGTCTCGGAGATACATCGACGCTACTCGATCCAGAAGTGGTCGAAAAGATCATTGCCGGAAGGAAATAGAAAGTGAAAGAGCCGGAGTCCCCGGCTCTTTTTTTTAGTCTTTCGGAGTAGAGTCGTTTTCTTCCGAATCCATCTCTATAGAAGACACAATCGAATCTGGAGAGTCCATTTCCTGTTTGTAGAAATTGTGCACACCAACCATGAAGGCCACGATCAATGCCCAAAGAAGTCGGCGAAATGGCCGGAAAAATTTGAAAAGACCCTTCATTTACAATAGCTTAAGTTTCGATTTGTTCAAATGTTGAGCCGGGAAATTTCCTTGTCATTCTGTCAGTCTATGATTCAGTTTAGCCTTTAGTGATGTAAATGAGCAATGTCATCGTCAAGCGGGTAGCCGAGTTTCTCAAGCGCTTCCCTCCGTTTTCCTTTCTCAGTCCAAGCGAACTCGAACCGGTCGCGCGCTCAGTCGAGATTCAATATCTGGAGTCAGGTGAGACTTTGTTTCGACAGGGAGAGGCGGCGAGACCGCACTTTTTTATCCTGAAGGAGGGGCTTGTCCATTTGGTAGAAGACACGCCAAATGGAGATGAAATCCGCGAAGTCTGCGATGAAGGGGATGTCTTTGGCGTGTTGGCACTACTGGGAAAACGCCCCTATCTTCTCAGCTCCAAAATCATCGAAAACAGTCTCATTTATGCCGTTCCGGTGGAGGTTTTTGAAAAGGTATTGGAGGAAAATAGCCGAGTTGCACTTTTTTTTGCTGCGGGTTTTGCTGCGGGGCAGGTGGTGGTCCGGCAGGATCTTTCCCAAGGACAGAAGGCGAGAAGTTTATTCAGAAATACTACGGGAGACCATTCTCTCCTGATTTTTTCCGACCCAGCGCAAGTCAGGTACTCGGAGAACGTCCTGAAATGTGCTCCCGACACAAGCATAGAAGATGCCGCCCAGCTCATGACGAATTCCCAGGTTAGCAGTATCGTGGTTTGTAGCGGGGAAGACTTCCCGCTGGGCATTTTGACCGACAAGGATCTAAGAAGCAAAGTCGTAGCTTCTGGCTTTTCTCCGAAAAAACCCGTGTCAGAAGTGATGACATCTCCGGTGGTCACGGTGAAAAAGCAGGACGGATTCACGACCATCTACCTTGAGATGATCCGCCGCAGGCTCCACCATTTGGTGTTGACAGAAGACGGCAGCTCAGATAGTCCGGTCTGCGGAATTATCGCCGACCACGACATTTTTCTTTCTATGGGCAACAGCCCTGCAGTCTTGATCCACGGGATGATGAATACCTTGGATGTGCGGGACATGAGGCTGATCCGCGACCGGGCGGAACAAATGCTGCGGTACTACCTCGAAAATGAGATCTCGATGGAATTTGTAGCATCGGTGATGACGGAGATCAACGACGTGATCATCACACAAGCCCTGAAAATTTCCAAAGAAAAACTCAAACCGGACTTTCCCGAAATGGGCGAGACCCGATTCTGTTTTCTTTCGCTGGGTAGCGAGGGAAGGGAGGAGCAGCTTCTGAGGACGGACCTTGACAACGCGATCTTGTACCAAGATGTGCCTCCTGAGCTAGAGACGATAGCCTCCGAATACTTTCAAAAGTTAGGGGAAAATGTGGTTGAAGTGCTTTTGGCCTGTGGTTTTGATCCTTGTCCGGGGAAGATCATGGCCAGCAATCCTGAGTGGGTCCAGCCGCTTTCTGTTTGGAAAAACTACTTTTCCGACTGGATACACCATCCAAGCCCTGAAGCGCTGATGAAGGTTTCGATCTTTTTTGACTACCGGTCGGTAGCCGGATCAAAGTCTCTTGTGGAGGAACTCACTCAGCACGTGTATAAAGAGATAGGGCAAAAGCGGATTTTTCTCAACTTCCTCGCTCAAAATGCACTGAAAAATCCCCCGCCGTTGGGCTTTTTCAAGGATTTTGTCGTGGAGAAATCCGGCGAAAACAGGGATCAGTTTGACATCAAAGCCAGGGCAATGCTTCCCCTGACCGACTTGGCGCGATTGCTCATTTTGAGCCATCAGGTCGTAGGAATCAACAATACCTTCAAGAGATTTGAAAAGCTCTCGGAGCTGGAGCCGAGCAATGCGGAGCTTTTCTCTCAAGCTGGCAAAGCCTACGAAATTCTGATGCGCATGAGGGCCTTGGAGGGGCTTCACCAGCGAAACAACGGACGATATATTAAACCCCAATCTTTGGGGAAAATCCAGCGCCAACTCCTAAAGAATACCTTCTCCCCGATTTCAGAGTTGCAGGAAGTCGTCAATATCCGCTTCCAACTTGACTATTTCAGGCGATGAGTTGGTGGCAGTTTTGGAAACCCAAGCGGGAGAGGCTGGACTTCGTGAGAGAATTTTTTGCCGAAAATGAAGTGGTGATTTCTGGAATTCGATCAATCGAGCATTTGAATTTTACGGTTCTTGACACGGAAACTTCAGGCTTGGATACGACAAAGGACTCCATCCTGTCCTTTGGTGCCGTGAAGATTTCAGAGTCTAGGATCCAAGTTCCCAGCGCAGTGGAATGGTACCCTGCGGCGAAAGGCCATGGAGGTAAGTCGGCACCTATACATGGATTGGTAGGGATACAGAACCAGATTTCGACCGAAGAGTTTTCGCGGCTTCTGTTGAAATATCTTGGTAATTCTATTCTCGTCGGGCATCATCTGGGATTCGATCTGGAGATGATAATCAAATTGCTTAAGCCTTTTGGCGTTGAGAAGTTGCCCAATCCGGTCATCGATACACTGAATCTGGCGATTAGGCTGGAGCACGGGCCTCAGGCTGACCGCAGTAGGATCCAACTGGAAAGCTATAGTTTGGACGCGCTGTGCAGTAGGTATGGAATCGAAACGGACGATAGGCACACTGCAGCAGGAGACGCCTTCCTGACGGCACAGCTGTTGTTGAAACTTTTGAAAAAAAGCCAACAAAAAGGGATCCACGATTTTAAAAATTTGACGAAAAACTACTAGATGAATTAAGGCGTTAGAAATGAAAATATAATTTATCATAGATTGATTTTTAATATATTGTCATTATATTAAGTAAATTTTTTGTTTCACATTTTTACGATAGTCCTATGTCAAAACTCAAAATTGACCCCGCTTTGGTGAGGACAGAGCTGAATCTGGAATTGATTAAGAATATCCAGATTTTTCAGCATCCCATTACCCTGAAATACCAGGCCTTGGGAGGTCCGGGAGGCTGGTTGGGACCAAACACTACTCCGATCAATAAATGTCCGGACGGTGTGGGTTCTTATCAGCATTATGCAAATGGATCGATCTATTACCATCCATCCACAGGTGCCCATGAAGTGCATGGGCTGATTAGGGCTCGCTGGCAGTCTTTGGGCTGGGAGAGGAGCTTTTTGGGTTATCCTCTGACTGACGAATCAGCCTGTCCCGACGGGATTGGCAGATACAATCATTTCCAGGGGGGAAGCATTTACTGGAGCCCGTCCTCCGGAGCTTGGGAAGTTCATGGGGCGATTCGTTCCAAATATTCCAGTTTGGGTTGGGAAAAGAGCTTTCTAGGCTATCCCTTGACCAATGAAAACACAACTCCGGACGGGGTCGGTCGGTACAACCACTTCCAGGGAGGAAGCATCTATTGGACTCCGACCACCGGTGCCCATGAAGTCCATGGACTCATTAGACAGCATTGGGCTTCTATAGGGTGGGAAAAGAGTGTCGTGGGATACCCAACCTCGGACGAACTGGTGGTTTTTGGAGGCACTGGCAGGATTTCCCATTTCCAAAAAGGGAGCATTTATTGGTCGCCTACGGCTGGAGTACGAGTGCTCAGGGAAAGGGTAAGAGTTCATGTGAAAATCCTTGAAAACCCTACCTCTTTTACCCTGAATCAGCAATTTGCTGCAATGCAGGAGGTCTGGGCAGTTTCCGGGATCCGGGTAGATTGGGTCACCACAGAAAATCTGAATCTCCCAACGTTGACCGACGTGGATGTAGGAGGATGCTTCATGGGACAGACTACCGCCGAGCAGAATTCGCTCTTTGGCAACCGAAACTTCATGTCCGGCAATGACCTAGTCGTGTACTATGTACGAAGTACCGTGCCGGGTTACAATGGCTGCGCAGCTCATCCTGCGGGAAGACCGGGCTGCGTCGTAGTCCGATCTGCCAGCAGATGGACTTTGGGACATGAGTTTGGGCATGTGCTGGGACTCAACCATGTGAACAACAATGATCGGCTCATGACAGGAAACGGGACTTTTAACATTACGAACCCTCCTCCGGACCTGACTGCCGCCGAGTCCACGACGATGCGCAATTCGAACCTCAGTACTCCACTTTAAATCCAGACGATCATGGCACAAAAACGAAAATCAGCAGCATCCGGGGAGTTTAACCCAGATGAACTTCTGGCCTTTCTGCGACAGGATGAATTAGACTATCCGGCTGCTGGGCTCAAATTTGGAGAGTCTGCACTTCCATTTCTGAAAGAACTGGTCGGCGGAAGTGACGAAAACCTCGCGATGAAGGCCGCCTATCTTGTCGGCTATATCGAAGGAGACGCTGCGGATCAAATACTGGAAGAAGCAGCCGCCTCTGGATCCGTACCGATTAGGGTAGCCGCTGCTTACGGAGCTCAAAAACGAAGTACAGGCGCTGCCGAAGCGATCCTCAAGCACTCCCTAGATGACAGCAGTCCTTCGGTGGTCAAGTTTGCCTTGCAATCCGCCAAGGCGAGCAAGTTGGGAGCGACCCTCAAATCAAAAATCGACAAGATTTCCAAAAGCTTCCTTGATGATGATATCAAGGGTGTGGCAGTGGATATGATGAAAAAATTAAAATAGTCAATCGTCCAAATCTCCAGGCTGCCCGGCGAAAGTCGGGCAGCTTTCATTATTTCCAATCGACAGCTACGTTTCCTGTGGCTTTCAGCTGTATCTCCAAACCGGTCGCGGAGGGGTAAAATCCATCGGGTACGATCTCCAAGTCTTCAACTTTCAAGTCCCCATAGGGTGTCTGCAGGGCTAGCCTTTCCCGAATTCCGCTTAAGCTTTCTTCCATCACCTCCGCCATTTCGAAGCGCAGCTTTTTGTCGAGCTGCCGGATGATCTTGCCTTTTTTCAGCGAGGCAGCCATTCTTGCTTTTTTGCTGTCGCTTTCCAAATGGAAGTTGGTCTGGTCGAAAATCAGGATTTTTTCTTTTGGCTCGAATATCGGAGAGCCGACCAAAAATAGGCTTCCGTCGATTTTTTTTCCATCGGCTTGCTCTGCGTGGAAGTCCATCCAGATCCCAAGTCTATCCCCAAATGCTTGGGACCGGAAATTACTAGGACGGAAAACGGTAGTCTTGTTGACACGGATAGCTTGGTTTTCGAAGTTTTCGCTTAGCAGCTGATCAATCTCCGAGTAGCTCAAGCGAAGCGGGATGAGGATTTCGAGAAAATTTCCAGTGTTTTTGTTATCGGTTAGCTTGGGTAAGGGGAAAGCCCTACTCGGCATAGCGTCCACAGGATGGGAATTTACTTTCCCGGACAGGCCCAAGTTCAGATCATAGCTTTGGCCCGGTGTGAATTTTTCCGAAAGTTTCACCGAATCGGGCTGGATCGAAAAGGCCATCTTCTTTCCTTCAAATTCCACAAGGACAGGCCTTCCTACTTGGTTCCAAGCCCGATCTATCAGTGGCTTGAGTGGGAGCAAATCGGGATTTGAGGTCAGGTTTTTGGCTGCATACCTTTGGATCTCCTGTTGGATCATTTGCGTTAGATCCAGTTCCATTCCCAAGACGTTTAGGCTCATTTTTCCTCCAAGTTCCTCCACCTCAAATTCAGAAATCCCCAAAGACCAATTGGAGTTGATTCCCGGATCAAATAGCACCACAGGTGCAAAGGAATGGTTAATGGGGACTTTAGACTGAAATAGGTTTCGTAGTCCACCAGGTTTTAAACCTACTTCCCCCTTGACTTGGATCGGAAGGGTGAGCTCTAGTCGCTTTTCGTCCACGGCTTTTACCTTTGCCATGCCGTTTCGGGTAAAAGCCAGATTTCCGATTATCCCATTTCCCATTTCGATTCCTCGGTCGTCGAAAAGCACCAGTGGAATGCGTTGGTTGGCTAGAATCTCCAAGGTCTCGATGGGGATCTCCAGAGGCAAGTTTACCTGCGAATAGGCATCGGGAATCCGCGGAAGCGGGGGATTGGCGTTGGGGTTTAGGCTCTTGCAGGCCGTGATGGCACAAAAAATGATCAAGCCTAGGTAGTCAGATGGAACAAATCGGCGTTTGTTGGTTATTTTCATAGCAAAACCAAGACGGAAATAGGTAATTGATTCCTCCCATGCAACAATTGCCCCAAAAGTAAGCAATCACGACAATGAACTGGAAAAAACTCACTGAATCGACCCAAATAGAGGAAATCAAGGCGCTAAGCACTTCCAAGCCGGTGTTGATTTTCAAGCACAGCACCCGATGTTCAGTCAGCAGCATGTCTCTGGATAGACTGCTGCGCAACTGGAAGACGGAGGATGGGGAGAGGGTAGTACCATACTTTTTGGACCTCATTGCTTTCAGAAGTCTCTCCAACCAGATCGAGGCCGAATTTGGTGTTCCCCATGAGTCACCCCAAGTCATCATCGTCCGAAATGGACGAGCAGTATATGACAACAGCCACTTTGGTATTTCCTATCCGGAGATCATGGCCCAGGTCTGAAAGGCTTGGTATTTTGAAAGGAATTTTAGACCATCCATCCTCTAAAATATCCTTTCCAATTTTATATCGATCCGGATTAAACCGTCGGCTGAATCTTTTGGTCAAAGGTGTGAACTTTGAATTCTATGAAAAAGACATACCTTTTTATCATCCTGATTTTTAGTTTGTTGTGTGGCGCGTCTGTCTACGGGCAGCGCCCGGCCGGACAAAGCCGCCCAGAGCGGAAATTTACCGGGAAAGTGACGGACGGGACATCCAAACTGCCCATGATTGGCGCCAACGTGACAATCAAAACCGTCACCGATTCCCTGCTCAGGGGAACTGTTACCGGGCCAAATGGAGAGTTTGAGATCGCCAGGCCGGCGATTCCAGAGGTAAAGCTTGAAATTTCTTTTTTAGGCTACGCGACGATCACCAAGATTCACAGCTTCCGAGACCCAGTGGAGCTGGGTGAGCTTTTTATTTTGGAGGATACCAAAGTACTAGGAGAAGTAGTCATCGAAGGGCAAGCGCCAGTCGGCGAGCAGCGGGGAGACACCACTTCCTACAACGCGAATGCCTTTAAAACCCAACAAAATGCCCAGGCCGAAGATTTGATCAGAAAGATGCCCGGCATCACGATGCAGGGAGGGCAAATCCAAGCTCAAGGAGAACAGGTGCAGAAGATTCTCGTCGATGGCCGGGAATTTTTTGGCAGTGATCCCAATATTGCGCTGAGAAATCTCCCAGCAGACGCCATCGATAGGGTGGAGGTATTGGATCAGCGCTCGGATCAAAGCCGACTCACCGGATTTGACGACGGCAACTACACCAAGACTATCAACATTATCCTGAGAGAAGACCGTAAAAACGGATCATTTGGAAGAGCCTATGGAGGGTTTGGCACCGATGAACGCTATTCCGCAGGAGGAAGCGTCAATCTATTCAAAGGAGACCAAAGGATTTCCGTTTTGGGCTTGTTCAACAACATCAACCAACAAAACTTCTCCAGCCAAGATCTGGCGGGTTTGTCTGCTAATGCTTCTGGCGGCGGAGGCCGAGGCTTCGGTGGCGGCGGAGGTCGCTGGGGCGGTGGAAACAACAATTTCTACGTCGGAAACTCGGGGGGCATAGTCACGACCAATGCACTTGGATTGAACTATTCGGACAAGTGGGGAGACAAAGTTAATTTCACGGGAAGTTACTTTTTCAACAACACCACCAACACGCTGCAGCAGATCACCAACCGGGAGACCGTGGTCAACGAAGACCTGAGACAGTATTACCAGGAGAACCTCATCAACACGGTGGACAATTACAACCATCGCGCAAATGCAAGAATCGAGGCGGACTTGAATGAAAAGAACTCCATCATCCTGACACCAAACCTTTCTTTCCAAACGAATAAGACATTTAGCGACAGGGATGCCTTGACTTTGGCTAGCACGGGAGACTCGCTATCTGCCTTGAGATCCATCACCGATGCAGAGACCCAAGCTTTCAATATCTCCAACAACCTGACCTACCGCTACAAGTTTGAAAAAAAGGGAAGAACGCTTTCGACTGATATATACACCGCGTGGAGCAACCGGGACCAAAACTCCGATCTCCTTGCCGCCAGTAGGGATTTTAATAGGAACCTGTTGGACACCACGCTTCAGGATACGGACGCTTTGAATGAGGGATTCAACTACCGGATCAACGCGACCCTGACGGAACCGTTGGGGCAAAATTCCATCGGTACACTGGGCTATCAGATCGGAAACAACAAAACGATCGCGGACCAGAAGACCTATATTTTGGACGACGAGCGTAGGCCTGTGCTGGATACCGCTCTTTCCAATGAGTTTGACAACAAGTTCATCACTCAAAGGTTGCGCTCCGGCTATGCCTACAACAAAGAGGGCTATAGTATCAACCTGAACTTGGATTATCAGTTTGCCACTTTGGACAATGAGTCTTTCTTCCCTACAGAGGGAGTTTTTAAAAGGGACTTCAGCAATGTGCTTCCTGGTGCGAGCATCAACTACCGCAACCGTGAGACGGGCTTCAGCTGGAGGTTCCGTTATAGAACGGACACAGACGAACCAAACGTCTCCCAACTTCAGAACGTGGTCAACAACCAAAATCCGCTCAACATGAGTGTAGGTAATCCAAGCCTAGCCCAGAGCTATAACCACAACATTTTCGCCAACATCAGCAAGGTGTACATGGAAAAGTCGAGGACCCTTTTCATGTTTGTGAATTATTCGGCGACCAACAACTACATCGGCAACAATACCTTCATCACTGCCAAGGACACCCTGATCAACGGGGAAATACTATTGCGCTCAGGAGGTCAAATTTCCCAGCCCGTCAACTTGGATGGAAACTGGAGGACCAGTCTCTTCCTAACTTACGGTGCACCGATCAAGAAAATCAAAACCCAGTTTAACACCAATAGCCGGGTAAGCTTCAACCGAACCCCGGGCATGATCAATGGGGACAGGAACCTGAACGACAACCTTGCTCTCAGCCAGGGCTTGACCTTCAGCTCCAACATCAGCAAAAACGTGGACTTTTCCATACAGACCACAGGTACCTACAACATCGTCAACTCCAGCCTGCAACAGGATCTTGACAACAACTACTATCAGCAGGAATCGAATATCCGACTTTACCTCTCGTCGCAAAACGGGAAAGTGTTTGTCGGAAACAACGTCGCCCATACGCTGTACAGCGGACTTTCGGAAGGCTTCGACCAGAACTTCTGGCTTTGGAATATTGAAGGCGGCTACCGTTTTGCCAAAAACAACAAGGCCGAGCTGAAAGTAGTCATCTTTGACCTGCTCAACCAAAACAACAGCATCAGTCGAACCGTGTCGGATGTGTCAGTGACGGACGTATACACCAATGTGCTCACGCGATACGGCATGCTCACCTTCACCTACATCCTTGGCAACTTCAAGCAGTCCGACGAGGAGCCGAGGCAGCCTTGGCAAATGGGGCGGCCTTCAGGGGGAAGAACCTGGTAGGGAAAATGGTCTGGAAACAGAAAGGCCGCTTGGAATCATTCCAGACGGCCTTTTTGGTTAAGGTGATTGTTGCTTACATTTTAGGAAGTACCACGGTATCCACTGAGTGGATTACGCCGTTGGACTGCCATACATCCGCGATGGTGACTTTCGATTGTCCTCCGTTTTCATCCGTGATGTAGAGATCTTTTCCTTTCATCCATGCAGTCAATCTACCCCCCTGCACAGTGGTCAGGGTCGCTTTTCCATCTCCTTTTTTGATTGCAGCTGCAATCTCCTTTGAGCCCATTTTGCCCGCCACAACATGGTAGGTTAGTACCGAGGTCAGCTGACCTTTATTCTCAGGCTTCAAAAGAGTCTCAACAGTTCCTTTTGGAAGCTTGTCAAAGGCTGCGTTGTCGGGGGCAAAGACTGTGAAGGGCCCTTTGCCCTGGAGGGTCTCCACAAGGCCGGCAGCTTTCACTGCAGCCACCAAGGTGGTGTGATCGGCAGAGTTCACTGCGTTTTCCACGATATTTTTGGAGGGATACATTGGAGCACCGCCCACTTCGACGGTCTTTTCCATTTGCGCATAGGCCAGATTGGCTGACAAAAATACGAAGGCTGCAAAAGCCAGTTTCACTAGATTGTTCATGGTTTTTGATTTTTAGAGTTCTTGATGTAAAGTTGAAAGCACTTACGAGGCGGATTTCCGACTTGGATTGAGCTGGAATAAAAAAAATCGAGGAATCGCAGGTTCAGTGTTGACTTCGCCGCTGGCTTTTACCCAAAAAAGCCTAAAAATGGTAGCTTTGTGCCCTGATTAAATCCCAAGCCATGTACCAGGAGAAAGTCGAAGCGATCAAAGCGGCCATTGCAGCGGCCGATGCCACCACCCCGGATCAACTGGAAGCCTACCGAATGGAGTTTATCTCCAAAAAGAGCGTCGTAGGAGAACTGTTCGCAGCGATGGGGAAAATTCCCAACGAGGAAAAAAGAGCATACGGGCAGGTCGTCAACAGTGTGAAGCAGCTGGCCGAGGAAAAATTCCAGGAGCTGATCGAAAAGGTCAACTCGGCAAACAAGAAATCGAAGTCAGCCGATATTGACCTGACCTTGCCTCCGTCCAACTATCCCTTGGGAGGCATCCATCCGCTAACGGCCACTCGTCAGCGCATCATTGAGATCTTTGAGCGAATCGGATTCAACCTTTCCGAAGGTCCTGAAATCGAGGACGACTGGCACAACTTCACTGCGCTCAACTTCCCTGAAAACCACCCGGCCCGTGAGATGCAGGACACGTTTTTCATTGAGAAGAATCCCGATATCGCCCTTCGTACCCATACCTCTTCCGTGCAGGTGCGGGTAATGGAAAACCAAAAGCCTCCTATCCGTACACTGTCACCAGGAAGGGTTTACCGCAATGAAGCCATTTCCGCGCGTGCACATTGTATTTTCCATCAGGTTGAGGGCTTGTATGTCGATGAAAATGTCGGCTTCGCCGATTTGAAAAATACGCTTTATCATTTTGCCAAGGAGATGTTTGGCAAGGAGACCAAGGTGAGATTCAGGCCTTCTTTCTTCCCGTTTACAGAGCCCAGCGCTGAGATCGATATCTCATGTCTGATCTGTGGTGGAAAAGGCTGCAATGTCTGCAAAGGAAGCGGCTGGGTAGAGATCGGAGGCTCAGGTATGGTCGATCCTAACGTGCTGGGAAACTGTGGGATTGACTCCAAAAAATACACGGGCTTTGCCTTTGGTATGGGCATCGAGCGCATCGCGATGTTGAAATACCAGATCAAAGACCTGCGCCTCTTTACCGAGAATGATGTCAGATTCTTAAGGCAATTCAGGCCAATGCTATAGCTTCAAAGGCTGGCCAAGAGGTCAGCCTTTTTGTTATAAGATCGCCACGCTAGTTTTATATCCTGGTACCGTTACCTTCACCAAGAACGCATCTCCACTTTGGGGATATTTTTCCAGTTGTTCCGGAGTAAGGTTTTCCTGGGCAGTCGTGATCAAAAGGATATCGAGATTTTCCCCTCCGAAACAGCAGGAAGTGACATGCGGAACCGGAAGTTCGATTTTCTCCAAAAGTTGCCCAGTTTTTGGATTCCATTGGAACACTCCAGATCCTCCGTAGTGGCCAATCCAGAGCATGCCGTCTCGGTCAATGCACATTCCGTCTGGAAATCCCAACTCCTCCGGCACCTCCACAGCTACCCTTCGAAATTGGATTTGTCCAGACTCCAAGTCAAAGTCAAACTCCCGAACCAGACGGGTCGGTGTATCGATAAAGAAGAATGTTTTTTTGTCCTCAGTCCAGGCCATTCCATTGCTGATCGTGAGATTGGATAGTTGTGCTTTGGGATGCAGATCCCGTCCAACTCGATAGAGTGAACCTGCACCCTCGGTAAAATTGGTACTGAGCGTGCCGATCCATATGCTGCCGACTGGGTCCACTTTTCCGTCATTAAAGCGATGGAGCGGAAGGTCTTCTTCCACCTCACAGAGCCATTCCAATTCTTCGGTTTCCAAGTCGAATCGTGCCAGCCTCCTGTCCAAACCCAATATCAGGCTTCCGTCTTTTCCCTCCAGCACCACGGCCAGTCGATGGGGAAAATTTCGCGTACTCGTGACACCCGTGGCACTGTGGTATTCAAAAAGATTGCCCCTTTCGATATCCACCCAAAAAAAGCTTTGCCGCCCGGAGTGCCAAAGCGGGCCTTCGCCGAGGAAGCACTGGGAAGGAATGGAGGTAAAGTTGGATAGTTTCAAAATGGTAAGGTTTTTTGTCAACGGTCGGCAGTCCACGGACAACGGCCGCTGGTTAATATTCGGGGTTTCTGGTTTTGGTTCAGTATTTTCGGCCGACTGTCGTCTGTTGACCTTGGACTTACTTCCAATACTGCGCGATTTTTTTCTTCAAAAATGCCACGCTACGCTCCAGCTGGTCCATCCCGTCAACGCCATCTTCGATACTGATCCAAGAGTCGAAACCTACTCGCTTCAGCTCGGTAAAGATGGCATCGTAGTCGTTCATCCCTTTTCCGATTTCGCCGTGGCTCAGCCTTTTGGCGTAGCCGACCGCACCGCCTTCTTCTTCTTTTCGGAGATCTTCGATGGTGCCGTACTTCAAAAAACGATCGCTGGCATGCATGGTCACAACGCGCTCGGAGACATCGTAAAGCAGATCCAAAGGGTCTTCGCCAGCGAGAAAAGTATTGCTCGGATCGTAGTTTACTCCGAAGAAGGGATGGTGGATGCTGTCCACCAACTTGGTAAAGATAGCCCGCTTCTGGGCAAATTCCGGATATTCCCAGAAGTCGTCCTTGTAGTGGTTTTCGATGATCAGTGTGATTCCAAGGGATTGTGCGTAAGGAAGGCAGGCCTCGATGCTGTCTTTGGCGAGTTTGATGCCTTCGTCTATGGATAATTCGGGGCGGTATTGACCTGAAAGAACCCTGCAGTATTTTCCGCCCAGCACGTCAGTCATCTCGATCCAGCGCTTTTGTTTTTCGATTTCCTTTTCGCGAAACGCCTTGTCCAAATGGGTAAAATCAGGAGAGCAACACATCATGGGGATGACCATTCCTGCATCTTCAACCATCCTGCGGAAAACAGGCCAGTTCTTTTCGTTTTCCATCTCCAAAAATCCCGCGTACCATTCCAGTCCGTCGATGTTCAATGGGGCCGCCAGTTTGACCCAATCGGCGATTTTCATACTTCCGTCTTTGCAAAGTGCCTGCATAAAGGCCTTTGGGAATGCTGCTAATTTTGGCATTTTATCTTGTGCTGATTTATTTCAACTTATTTGATTGTACTGGTGTCTTTTGGGGCGTTTCGACCGATCATTGGATATTGCTCGAGATCGACGACTTGCCCGCTAATGGGGCCGCTTTCATCGGAAAGCCAGTAGATGGAGGCCGCTGCAATCTCTTCAGGCCAAAGGATTCTTCCGGCGGGGGCGTAGATTGGAGGCAATCCCTCATACCAGGATTCGGACAGTCCATGCTCCTTTTTCCGTTCCCGCTCCCGCTCTGTCAGTACCCATCCGGGATTGATTTGGTTGACGCGAACGCCATGGTCTCGGATGAGCACATCGCCAAGGTTGCGGGTCATAGTCATCAGGCCGCCTTTTGATATGGAGTACGCGAGCAAATTGGGTTCGCCGCTCCAGGCATTGACCGATCCGATGTTGAGCACACAGCCTTTGGTTTTAGCAAGTTGGGGCAAGGCCTCTTGGATCAGCAAAAAGGGAGAGATGGTATTGACGTCGAGGATTTTTTGGAGAAAAGCCCGGTCTGTGTTATTTACGTTGGAGGTGACGACCCATGCCGCATTGTTGACCACTGCATCCAGCTTGCCGAAACTCTTCTCTGCCACGCGAACCAAGTTCGCCGGGCACCTATCGGTGGAGATGTCTTCACAGTGGAAAACGGCGTTTTTTTCGCCTATTTCACCGAGCACCTCCAAACCCAGATCTTCCTCCAGGCCATGGAGAACCACTTTTGCTCCTTCGGCTACACATCGCTTCGCGATGGCTTTGCCGATGCCTGTGGTGCTGCCTGTGACGATAATTACTTTTCCCTTGAGTCGCATGTCAGACGGGCTTGAGCACAGACTTCACCACCTGTCCAGAATGCATTTTTTCAAAGGCTTCATGCCATTCCGTAATAGGCCATACGCCGCCGATGATGGGCTTCACGTTCAAAGCGCCGCTTGCCAACAAGGCGATCACACGCTCCCAGATAGGCCAGTTGTGGCTGAAGCTACCTTGAAGCCGGATGTTTTTCTGTACAATCGGATCGATGGAAAAATTGAGAGGCTGAGGTCCCCAGCCGACTTTGGTGATCTGCCCATTAGGACGGACTATCTTCATGGCGATTTTCAGCGTGATGCTATGTCCAGCTGCGTCGATAATAAGGTCAGCCCCTAGGCCGTCCCGCTTTCTCGCCCAGGCTTCCGCTGCATCCTCTCCGATGAGCGGTTCGCAGCCATAGGCTTGCTTTGCGATTTCCAGCCTAGCCCGGTCGCCCTCAAGCCCCAAGACTCCGACTTCTGCTCCGCACAGTCTAGCCATAGCGGCGCACAAAATTCCAATTGTCCCTGGTCCAATCACGATCACGCGGTCGCCAGGTTTGATATTGGAATTTCCCACCACGGAATTATAAGCCACGCAACAGGGCTCGGTCAGGCAGGCTTCCTCAAAGGATAGGTTCTCGGGTACATGATGGAGGCATCTTGCAGGTACCCGTACGAAACGTGTCATCGCGCCGTTCACGCCATAGCCAAAGCCTTTTCGAGTAGGATCTAGGTTGTATAGACCGACTTTGCTCATGGGGTTTTGGCTGTCGATCACAGCAGCGGTCTCAGAGACCACGCGTTCCCCGACATTCCAGCCGGATACCCTGGATCCCAAGGCGGCGATTTTGCCTCCAAACTCGTGTCCCAATACGACTGGATAGTTTACCGGCCAGCTGTGGTCTGAGGTCCACTGGTGCAGATCGCTGCCGCAAACGCCGACGTTTTCCACTTCTAGAAGAATATCTTCTTCCCCTATCTCAGGTACGGGAATCTCGCGGAGTTCTACAGAATATTTTTGCTCGGAGTAGTTGACTACTGCCGCGTTTTTTGAGCTGGACATGGTTTTAGGCTTTTTGGGGTAAAACGGTTTCTTGGGCGTGGATGGCTTCACAGATCATCCGGAGGGACGCTTCCAAATTGCCGTCGGCTGTTTTGAACGAATCCGCATCAATGGTCAATGGTGCACCCAAGACCACCAATGGAGCACCATATTGGGGGCACTTGATTGCCTGCTCCAAAGATAGACCGCCAACAGCTTGTACAGGGATATTTACAGCTGACACTACCTCTCGCAGCTGATCCAGCGGACTGGGCATACGATGCCCGGCTGCTGCAATTCCCCTTCTCTCATCGTAGCCGATATGGTGAATCACGTAGTCGCAACCGAGGTCTTCCAAAAACTTGGCTCCTTCAACCATATCTGAGCAGATCATATTGTCACCCATTACTTTCACTCCGAAATCTCTGCCGGCTTTGACTACGCATTTGACGGTCTCGGCGTGCGCGCGGGCCATGACGACAACATGGGTTGCACCCGCCTTGGCCATCATTTCCGCTTCCAGATAGCCTCCATCCATGGTTTTCAGATCTGCTACAATTGGTATTCCCGGGAAAGCTTCCCTCAATTTTCTCACGCCATGAAGCCCTTCAGCCAAGATCAGCGGAGTTCCTGCTTCCAGCCAGTCAACGCCCGCTCTCATGGCCAGCGCAGCCGTTTCCAGTGCTTCATCGATATTCGTCAGATCCAGGGAAATCTGTACTATAGGTTTCATTTCTTTTTGGTTTGGATTGAAAATGCGGAAAGTCAATTTATACATTATTCCGTCAGATACTACCCCGCTCCTGGGGGAAAAGGACTAGTGGTCAACGCTTCCGGCATTGGTTTTTGTGGCTACTTGAGGTGGGGAAATCTACCTTTTGCTAAGGGTAGAAAAAATGCAAGTCTTCTCTAGCCTACAAAAAAAGAAAACCCCCAACAGATCACTGCTGGGGGTAGGAGAACGATGATTGGGATTGCCTTTAGTTTTGCAAACGGGCCTGTATCTCTTGGATCAGACCGTCATACTTTTTCAGGATTCGAGCCCAATCCTGGAAGCGCTCGTCGTCTTTGACCGTAACTGGGTTTTTTCCATCCAGATAGGCTTCTTGGCTCACCAGCTTCACCGCGTAGGCAAGTTGGTCCGAGTTGCCTCCACTGGATACGATCACTCGCGTACGGATGATGCTCGACTGGAAGTTTTGCACCTGCCAGGAAGTGGTCAGATAGCCAGTGTTGTAGTCCACGGTCTCAAGGATGTCAAAATAGCCCGTGATGATGGAGCTGAGAATTTTCCAAGCTGCTTCAGGAGAATGTGCGGGGTTGACCGGTACGGTGATTCTTACGTTAGCCAGGTCGGAAGAAACTGAGGAAGTGTAGGCCTCGTCCACGACCATTTCCAGAAAGTCCGATGCAGGTGGCTCCTGCATATTGGCTTGGTTGCAGTAGTTTTTCACATAGCGGATAAATCCGTCTTTGCTCACGCGAATTTCGACGCAGGAGTTTTTGGCGACTTTCAAATCGTAAGAACCGTTGCCTACACGCTTGCCGCCGATTTCGATCGCAGCGTCATTAGGCGCAGTGGTAATCTTTACCAATCTGTCTTCCAAAACTGCTTTATCGCGGACCGGTGGTTCAGGATCACCTTCTTTGTTGCAAAGTACTTTTTCATAGTTGACAAAACCGTCTTTGGTCACAGTCACGGTCACACAGTCGCCAAAAGGGACTCGGATGTCCTGGTTGCCTTTGCCAAGGGTAATGCCATTGGCAGCGACATTGGCATCTGCAGGTGAGACTTCCAGTCTTACTTGTCGATCTTTCAGGACAAAGTGGTCTTTGAAAGGCGGAGTTTCCTTGTCCGGCTGGTTGTAGTACACCTTGGTCACGGGCATGTAGCCGGGCTTTTTTACCTCCAAAGTCAGAAAACGGTCCTTTTGGACGTAAAGGTAGATGGCTTTGGTACCGATCACCCGGCCGTCTACGAGGATCTCCGCATCAAAAGGTTCGGCCGTGATGTCAACTTGGCGAGTGGTCAATGCGATACGCTGTTCCTTGTCCCACTTGAGATCCTTGTTGTACTCTTTGATCACTGGTTGATAGCCGGGCTTTACGATTTTTACGCGGTTTTTGCTGTCTTTTTCAAGCTTCAATTCTACCGTACCGGTACCCAGCTCCACCTTGTCAGAATCGTCATAGTCATTCAGCAAGATGAACTTTGCATCAGAATGATCCGCAGTAAGCATTAATTTTTGGGAAAAGGAAGGGGAAACTAGTAGGGTGAAAAGGGTGAAAAGGAGTAAATTTTTACAATTCATACGTTGCTAGATAGTAATACATGCTTGCAAATAATTCAATTTGAATTATTTATGCAACCTAAAAACAACGATATCATACAATTATTCTTGGATCAGGCCCAAGCTCTCTTCAAAAAGTTCAACCAATTGTCGCGCATGACTTTATTCACGTCTGATTCGGAGTAGCCTCTTTGCCGAAGCAAGTCGGGGATTTTTTGTAGGTCGGCAATAGTCTCGAGGTCATACGGACTTTGCTCGGTGCCAAAGGCTCCGTCCAGATCGGAGCCTATGCCGATATGGTCAGCATTTCCGGCAATCTGACAGATGTGATCCAGATGGTCCAAGACCGTGGCAATCGTCACATTCCGTTCTCTTGGACTTGACTCGCCTCTGATCCAACCCGGACTGAGCATCCAAGCATCGAAGGCGCCACCGATTACCGCACCGCGATCCACCAGCGCTTTGATCATCTCATCGGAAAACTGCCGGTTGTGATCGACCAAAGCCCGGACGTTGTTGTGACTGGCCCATATCGGACCTTGGTAAATTTCCAGCGCATCCCAAAAAGCCAAATCACAAAGGTGTGTGGCGTCCAGGATGATGCCGAGTTCATCCATTTTTTTGAGCAGTTCTTTTCCTTGCGGGCTGAGTGGCGCTGAGGCATCTGTACCGAAAGCATAGCGACCGGGTCCATAATGTGCGGGTCCCAAGGCTCGCAAACCGCTTTGGTAGGCTTTTTCGAGATAGTCCAGACTCACGATCGAATCGGCTCCCTCCAAGGAAAGAATAAATCCCACTGGCTTTTCACTCGCTTCTTTTCCATCATTCCAAAGCTCGACATGGCGATCCAAGTCCACCAGATTGCGGATTTGGGTCATTTCGCCCTTTTCGACCATGGCTTGATACCACGCCAGCTGACCTTGGGTTTGCGCCCAAGCCTGTTCTGGCGAATGCCATCCGGGAAGGGGATTGTTTGGAGCTACATAGCGGCCTATTTGCGTGGCGACCACCAAGCCGATGTTCCCTTCGCGAAGTGCTGGAAGAGATACCGTCGCATTGCCGCGATCCGGCTTGTCCGTCAGGCCTTTTTCCCTGGCGTTGATCTCGGCGACAGGCCGGGTGAGGTCCCTGTTCCACTCTAGGGCATTCATACTCAGGTCAAGATGGGCGTCGATGGTAAACATGGCTTAAAAGCTTTGTAGGACAAAAACAGTGGGGATTTTATGCAGGTCGACGGGATGATGTTTCCAGTCGGCGATGGTTTTGGTTTGGATGAATTCGTCTTGAGCAGTCAGGTTTTTGGCGATGCAGAGTTTCGTTTGCGGAGCCAAGTTAGCGAGCAAGTCTTCCAACATTTGGTTGTTCCGAAAAGGGGTTTCCATAAAAAGCTGGCTGCGTTTTTCTTTCATGGACTCCGCTTCCAGTTTCTTTAGAGCCAAAGCCCTTTCTTTTTTGTCAATGGGCAAATAGCCGTGAAAAGCGAAGGACTGCCCTGAAAATCCCGAACCCATCAGCGCCAAAAACATGGAGCTAGGTCCGGAAATTGGCACGACTTGAATTCCCTTTTGGTGCGCATAGGCAACAGCCAATGCTCCCGGATCGGCGATACCGGGACAGCCAGCTTCTGAGATCACCCCAATATCGGCGCCGTTCATGAGCGGCTGCATGAGCCGGTTGATAAACTCCGGCGGGGTTCCCTTGTCCAAAATGTCCATGTGCACCTCCTCCAGATTCACCCCCAGCTTGAGGCTGGAGATGTAGCGACGGGCGGAACGGGGATTTTCGACCAAAAAAATCTTGGTGTGTGCGATGACTTCCTGTACTTGGGGGGAGATCACCCAATGGGCCGTGTTGTCGGCTAGTACATTGGGGATTAAAAAGAGCTTTCCTTTGGGCATAGCGCAAAATTCGTAAGAAAATCGTCAAAGCTCCGAATATTCGTTTGATTTCACATTACTAAAATTTTATTCAACTGATATACAGTGACATGAAGTGTTTTTACTGAAAAATAAGAAGTCATATTGTTTAGTTTGTGGTTTTTTTTATAATTGACTTAAACTTTTAAAACATATTCTTATGAAAAAACAAATTTGAAAATTGGAGGTTTAATACTTCCTGTGGCAATCCTTTTAGGCTGCATATCAGACCCCAACGAATCTCTGTCAGATGTCACTCAGGTCAGCAAGCTCAAGGTCAAGGACAATACGTTAAGCTTTGCTGATTTTGAAGCTTATGAAGACGCAATCCAGAACCCTGATGAAATTATTGACTTAGAGTTCAGGTCGATATCCCGCTTGATACAACGGCAAGAAGTATCCTCAAATGCAAGAATTCTGTCAGACGATGAAACCGATGCGCTCAAAGAATACGAGGGCTCGCTGATCGTTGATATTCTAGACGAGGAGAAGACTGTCGTAATTGGTGAGAGATTGTTCTATCTAGACTTTGCCAAAAAACTGGTAGCCGTGACGAAGGATTTTTCTTTGAAACAGTATTTGATTGAAGGCGATTACGACTCGGATTTAGTCTATCTTTTTTCTTTTGAGGACGATGTGATCGGACTGTTGGAAGAAGGCTCGACAGGAACCATTCTCTCAAAAAAGAAAGCGGATTTAGAGAACAGAAGAATTGCAGCCGTGGGATCCAATTGCGATTGGGATGAATGCAGATATGATAGTAATACTCCTGGCGACAATGGGTACGAATATCGGGTTGAAGCCAAACATGTGTATCAGTCCTCTGGAGTCTATTTCAAGTTGTTCTCTCAGGCAAAACACATGAAGAGAAATTCACCTCCACTTTATAGCGGGGAACCTACAGAGATTCAAATATCTTGGGATTATTGGTTCAAAAGCAAGAGAAACAGTATTGGTATTCAGTCAGATATCGACAACGACTCGAAATGGAATGACGTCTACGAAGAGACCCATTATTCTTCCTCAAGGGGGTTGGAATCATATAGGCTGGATAGCCACTTTTATGTGGAAGTTGGAGGAAACCATGGTGATGGTGCGGGTGGGTTTGCGTACTGGGATTTTGATCTTTACCAAATAGATAAGGGATTTTAATTCATGTTTAAAACTATCGCCGTAACCCTTTTAGTATTTTTGGCAGCACACTCCGGATCATTTGCCCAGAAATCGCTTAGTCTCTCTTTAGGCTTTCCAAGCATCAACTGGGGCTATAGTGGGAACTTTGATGGATTGAGAACAGTCAATTCCGGTGGTTGGTCGATTACTGCCTCGGGACTAACAATAAAGGAAAATGGCTTGATCTATGGGATCGACCTCGGAGTAAATCGGTATGGAAACGGCTTCCAATTTGGAATTGGTCGACATGGTATTGGAGAAATTCATCATTTTTCGATTTTACCCTTTATAGGCTACCACCACAATCCTAAGAATAGCAAGTTCTCTATTCGAGCGAATTTGGCATTTGGGATTGGCTACATGCCAAGCAAAGATCGCTATTACGAAAATTCTAAATCATTCCAAACTATGCGAAATGACAAAAAGAATCCTGACGGCACCATCTCCAGTGTTCCACTTTACGACCTTACATTTTCCGGATCCCAACTAGTGGAAAACCGTGTATTCCCTTTAGTAAAACCAAATGTTGAGCTACACTATGCGTTAAACGAGAGATCATCGCTTTTTGTGAAAGGGAGCCTTGGGATCACAATGATGAACGCGGTGGTCGTACGCGATTTTCCGGAGGTCATCTTCGAGTCTGAAGAATATCACGTCACCCATTCGACCAGCATGAGTTATTGGGCCTTGGAGCTGGGCTATTCCTTAAAATTGAAAAATTAGTTTTTGTTTAAAAAAGGGGGTTTTTACATCCCCTTTTTTATTTTAAAAACTTTTTCATCTCCTCTACCACCGCATGCGGTTGCTCGGCGTGTAGCCAGTGTCCTGCGTTGGCTACGAATTCAAGCTGATAGTTGGGGAAATGGGCTTCCAAGTCAGGTAGGTCTTTTTGTTGGATGTAATTGGAATTTGCTCCCGCCAAAAAGAGGGTTGGTCCATCGAAATGACTTCCTTCCATAAGAGCCTCGCCCACATTTTCAATGTTTTTTGTGATCGCAGGAAGGTTGATTTTCCAAACAAAGCCTTCGCTGTCTCTTGTCAGACTTTTTAGCAAAAACTGACGGACACCGAGTTCGGGAATGTATTTGGCTAGCTGATCATCCGCTTCCTTTCTCGATTTGATTTCTTTGAGATCCAAGGAATTCAACCCTTCCAAGATAGATTGGTGGTGGGGTGAATAGTAGCGCGGAGCGATGTCCGCCACAATCAGTTTTTCAACCAGCTCCGGATAGTTGACGGCAAAATTCATCGCCGTCTTTCCACCCATAGAGTGACCCATCAAGTAGATTTTATCCAATCCCTCCGCGTCCAAAAGTTCCTTTAAATCTTCCACCATCACGGCGTAATTCCACGCTTCGGCGTGGGGAGAGTCGCCGTGGTTTCGCTGATCGACCAAGTAGAGCGTGTAGTGCTCCACGAGTTCCTTTGCAATCGAAAACCAATTGTCTAAAGAGCCGAATAGGCCGTGGAGGATGACCAATGGTTTTCCAGAGCCGGTTTTTTTATAGTTTAGTTTCATTGTTTTTTTGTCAACGGTCGACAGTCCGCAGACGGCAGCCGAGCAGTAATAAAATCAAATGTTCAACTTTAAAAGGAGTTTTTTAGTGCCTGAATTTTCACAATTAAGGCTTCGTATACAGCATACAAACTGAAAAATCTTCCTCATTGATTATGTCTCTTTTCTTCCCCAGATACAGGAAATTGACCACTTCTATCTCCGAGCGATTAGCATAGCTGAGAAACTTTTTGAATTCGGCATTTGACTGGCCTGTAGATCCTTCTGCAATATTCAGAGCAACGGAGTCTGCTGCCCGTTGCATTTGAGAACTCAAAACAAATCTTTCCGCTGCAGGGAAAGTTTTAATCAACTTGCTGACCCCGGCTGACAGATTGATCGACTCCTTCCATACTCTTAAATCTTCAAATTTGAATGATATAAGTAAATGTTTAAATAAATGGAGCTCTTTTCAACCCGCCATTGACTGTAGTCTGTGGACCGTTGACTACAATTCTAGCTGCCTCCTATACATCTGGATTGTGTTTTGCAAGCCATAGTAGAGTGCGTCACAAACTAGCGCATGTCCGATGGAAACCTCCTCCAAAAAAGGAATGCTTTGGGCTAAGTAGGCCAAATTGTGTAAATCAAGATCATGGCCTGCATTGAGTCCAAGTCCGAGCTCTTTGGCTATTAAGGCAACTTCAACATAGGGCTTCACGGCTTTTTCTTTGTCTTTGGGAAAAAGTGAAGCATAGGGCTCCGTGTAGAGCTCTACCCGGTCCGTACCAGTCAGTTTGGCCGGTTCGAAATACTTATCCTCGGGATTGATAAAGATCGAAACCCTACAACCATAGGACTGGAGTTCGGCAACGATGTCTCGGAGCTGGCTTTGATTTGAAATCGTATCCCAGCCGGTGTTGGACGTGATGGCATCTGGCGGATCAGGTACGAGGGTGGCCTGTGCAGGCTTCACCTCTTTGCACAGCTGCATGTAGCGCTGATCCGGGTAGCCTTCGATGTTAAATTCAGTCGACACTACCGTCGCTAGGTCGAGTACATCTTGATATCGAATGTGTCGCTCGTCAGGCCTTGGATGCACCGTAATCCCTTGTGCGCCAAATCGCTCGCAATCCATAGCCACTTTCACCACGTCGGGATTGTTTGCTCCGCGTGCATTGCGCAGGGTGGCGATCTTGTTGATATTTACACTCAGCTTAGTCATATCTGCTGGGAAAAAAGGGTATTTTTACCCGAAATTTTTGAAGAAACACAAACTTAGGACTAATGGCTTTAAAGCAGAAAATAGAAGGGGAAATAAAATCGGCGATGATAGCGAAGGACAAGGTACGCCTCACAGCGCTTCGTGCGATCAAATCCATGATACTTTTGGAAGAAACCAAGGAAGGTTTCAAAGGAGAGCTGTCCGAAGACGATGAAATGAAGCTGCTGACCAAAGCAGCCAAACAGCGCAAAGACTCCGCAGATATTTACCAGCAGCAGGGGCGGACCGATTTGTTGGATGTTGAATTGGCCGAACTGGCAGTGATTCAGGAGTTTTTGCCAAAGGCGCTCTCCGAGGAAGAATTGAAGACTGAGATCCAAGCGGTCATCGCCGAGGTGGGTGCTACGGGTCCTAAGGATATGGGCAAGGTAATGGGAGCGACCAAAAAGCTTGCGGGAAAAGCCGATGGCAAGGCGATTGCGGATATGGTAAAGGCCTTATTGAACAACTGAGTTGGCAACGGTCGATATCATACTGCTGATCCTGATCATCCTTGGTGCCATCGAGGGCTATAGGAAAGGCCTTCTGAGGACGATTATGGGGCTCGTAGGCTTTGTCTTGGCTATCATTCTCGGCGTGTATTTTATGGAGCCGATGAGTAAATACCTAGCCAAGCATCTAGACCAAATTACTTTCGCATTTCCCATCCTCGCCTTTCTGATTGTGTTCGGCATCACGATGGCAATCGTTGGTATTGCCGGCTGGATGATGAAAAAAATGGTGGACTTGGTGTTGTTGGGCGGCCTGGATAGCATAGGAGGTGCTATTTTGGGGATAGTCAAGACCGCCTTTTTCATCAGTCTTTTCCTCTGGCTTGCCAATCTTTTTGATCTGAAAATGTCCAAGGAATGGAGTGCGAAAAGTGAATTTCTTCAATATGTAGAACCCCTCGCACCCGCGGTAATTTGGGTGCTAGAACCGGTGGTGCCAAAAATTGGGGAACTGCAAAAGACGGTTGACGAGATCGTCGAGGGATTTAAGGATGCTGCTGCTGATTGACAACTTTGATTCTTTCAGCCATATCCTTGCAGACCTCATCCGTCAGACCGGCGAGGAACTCCTGATCCTGAGAAATGACGCGATGCTTGCAGACCTGGAAAAGATTGATTTTCAGGGTCTTATTCTCTCTCCTGGGCCTGGGATTCCTAGCAAATCGGGAAATCTGAATGCGATTTTCGAAAAATACCATGACAAAATCCCCGTTCTTGGCGTCTGCTTGGGACATCAGGCCATCGGGGAGTTTTTTGGAGCAGACTTGGTGAAAAACGAGGTGCCGATTCATGGCAAAGTGCATAATGTGCGAAAGACAAGGCCGCACTTTTTCACCGATAATCTTCCTGAGAAGTTTCAGGTCACGCGCTATCATTCGCTCCAGCTCAAGAACCTACCAGATTGCTTAGAGTGCGTTCTGGAAACAGAATCCGGTGAAATTATGGCAATGGCTCATCGGACGCTACCGATTTTGGGAATCCAATATCATCCCGAAGCTTATCTCACCGAGTATGGGTTGGACTTGATCTTGGGATGGTTGAAGGCTTGGAAAAGCCAAAAATGAAGAATAAAAAAAGGTCCAAATTGAAAATTTGGACCTTTTTCAGATTTCTGCTATCAGCTTTTAGAATTCCAATCTGACTTACTTTTTGCTTTCGGCCACCGCATGATGCGCAGCCCTGGCGGCAAAAGCCATGTAGGTCAACGAAGGGTTTTGCGTGGAAGTGGAGGTCATTGACGCCCCGTCGGTCACATATACATTTGGAACCGCGTGAAGCTGGTGGTTGGCGTTGAGCAGGGAAGTCTTGGGATCTTTGCCCATGCGTACACCGCCCATCTCGTGGATGTCCAAGCCAGGGATTCTATGATCATCGTTGACCCGGATATTGGTGATGCCAGCCTTTTCAAACATCTCTGACATCTGCTCCTGATAATCTTTGATCATCTTTTCGTCGTTGTCGTCGTAGTCCACGCTGACTTTCAGAAGAGGCATCCCCCATTCGTCTTTTTGGCTCAAGTCCAAGGCTACGAAGTTGCTTTCCTTCGGAATGGTTTCGCCCATCATGTGTGAGCCCACGTACCAAGGACCGAATTGATCGGGGTTGAGGAGGCTGTTTTTGAGCTCCATACCTATGCCGTCCGAGTTTGACCGAACGCCGCGGTTTGCAGAGAATCCAGCCGCATAGCCTCTCAGGAAGTCTGTTTCTTGTTTGTAGACATTTCTGAATCTTGGGAAATATCCGCTCGTAGGACGACCGCCGGAGGTGGTGTATTCATTGTGTCCTTCCCAAGTTCCCGAAACTTGTGCCCGGTAGTTGTGGAAAGCCACATACTTGCCCAAAAGCCCATTGTCATTGCCAAGCCCATTTGGAAAGCGGCTTGAGGTTGAGTTCATCAAGACAAGGTTGGAGTTCAACGCTGCTGCATTCAGGAAGATTACATCTGCGTAAAATTCTTCGGTCTCCTTCGTCAACCGATCCACGATACGGACTCCGGTGGCTTTGCCTTTTTCCTCGTCATAGATGATGGAATGAACCACGGCGTCTGGTCTCAGGGTTAGATTTCCGGTTTTTAAAGCCCAAGGAATGGTCGATGAATTGGAGCTGAAATAGCCTCCAAATGGACAGCCGCGCTGACAGAGGTTTCTGTTTTGACAAAGGGTTCTACCTTGTTGGGCGTAATATTCCGCATTGCCGTGGATGTGCGCACAACGTGCTGAAATCATATGGCGGGTGCCGCCATAGTTTTTCTTCAGCTGGTCGGCAAAGTGTTTTTCGACGATGTTTAACTCGTAGCCGGGAAGGAATTCTCCATCGGGAAGCGTGTCGATGCCGTCTCTGAAACCAGAGACACCTGCGAATTTTTCGACATGGCTATACCACTTTTCGAGGTCCTTGTATCGAATCGGCCAGTCCACGGCAAAACCATCTCTCGCTGGACCTTCGAAGTCGAAGTCAGACCAACGTTGTACTTGACGAGCCCACAGTAGGGATTTTCCACCTACTTGGTAGCCCCTGATCCAGTCAAAAGGCTTTTCTTGGACATAAGGATGCTCTTTGTCTTTTACAAAAAAGTGCATTGCATCCTCTCGGAAAGCATAGCAGCGGCTGACAACCGGATTTTCCTCCTTGATTTTTTCTGGGATTTGGCCTCGATGTTCGAATTCGTAGGGTAACATCGTGGTGGTGGGGTAGTCCTTGCTATGCTCCACATTGCGCCCGCGCTCGAGCATAAGAGTTTTTACGCCTAGCTCACAGAGTTCCTTGGCGGCCCAGCTTCCGCTGATACCCGATCCGATTACAATGGCTTGGTAGGTTCGCTCCTGTTTGTTGCGGATATTCAGATTAGCCATTTACTCTAGGTTTTTGGAGGTCAGAGATCAAGACTGCTCCGTTGTATTCGCCAGGGATGAGGGAATAGGGGATGACTTCGGTTTGGATGTATTCGGAGGCCATATAGCCTTGGATAGTTAGTCTTTTGGTGGAATTCAGGAAATAGGCGACGGCCGCTTTTTTCTTCCCCTCATCGGTATCATCTCCTTCCAGCTTGGTGCCGGCAAGGATGACTTCCTCTTTTTCCTTTGTGGAGAGATCCTCGAATTTCTTTCCCGATGCGTTTTTCACATAATCGGGGAAAGAGGCTAAGCCCTCGGTGAATTTTGTTTGATTGTCCTGAGTGAAGCAGTCGTCTACCATGACCAGAATGAAGTCTGGTACCTCTAGATCGAGAGCTCCTTTGATCTCTCCGGCAGGGATGATGGTATCGGAAATCATCCCCAAAAGGTTCTTTTGGGAAGCGGTGACTTTAAGGTTTTCGTACGCGGCGAGGATATCCTCTTTGCTAAAATCACAGGAAGGAATCAGGACGAGTCCTCCCGAGATCAAAGCCAGATGCCGCAGGGCGATGCGTCTGTTCATAGGTTAATTATTTGGGCTCTAAGCAAATTGAGCTGAGAAAGTAGCCAATTTGCCCAGAAACCACAAAATTGTTTTCAGTGTTAGCGGGTAATAACGCCAAATTCCCCCACGGTGGCCTTGTTGCCATCGGTGGTTTTCAGGGACTTGAGGCGGACATAGCGTGCTGGCACCTTTTCAAAGCGAACGTATTGCTCGATTGGGCTGGCCGCAATATTGGAGAATTCTCCCCGAGCTACTTCTTTCCAAGAGCTTCCGTTTTCACTTACTTCGACGGCATAGTCCGCGATAAATCCGCTGGGATAACGGGCTTGCATTGGATAGTAAGAAATGCCCGTCAATTCGGAAGTATTACCCAAGTCGACTTGGAAATTGTTGTTTTCCGTCGTGAAATAAGAGTGGATATTTTCGTCTATTGCGCGCACGGATTTTTCATCCGAGCTCGCAACCTTCCAGCTCACTTTCGGAAGGTCGAATTCCACTAAGGCAATTTCTGAAGTATTTCCAGTAGTTGGGTCCACAGCAATTGCCTGAACAGTCTGAGCAGAAACCACATCAAACTCTCCAGAATAGGCATTTTTGCCTTTTTCCGGGGTGGAACCATCGGTCGTGTAGAAGATTTCCAAGTCAGATTCGGCAGCTTGGATGTTGACTTTGCCGTCAGGGGTTCTAGTGATCTTTGGAGGGAAAAGCAAGGCTGGCGCGGAAAACACACCAATCTCGGAAATCACGGGAATGTCCTTCGAGTCGAGGAAATTGACACGGATCTTTTGGGCTTGCGTGTCCGCAAACCTCAGGATGCGCTTGTAGCCGATGGTGGTGCCTTCAGCGACTTTTTCCCAGCTGCCATTCACTTCTTTTTCTAGGGAAAATGACTTCACCCGCTGACCGAGATTGACAAATTCCTGGAGAAGGAGACGGTTGAATGAGACTTCTTTTCCAAAGTCGATTTCCACAGAGGCCTGCACTTGCCCATCGGAAGTAGTCCAGTAGGTGTTAAAGTCGCCGTCATTGAGGTTTGTCGGCTCATATCCCTTACCGCGGTCTTCGCTGGCTTCGAAGGAAGCGTCCTTGGCGAGATTCACTGCGAAGTCTTCCTTCACTTTGGCCGCCATCTTCAAAATGGCTTCTTCGTCTTTTTCGTGGATCAATCCTCGAGTATCCACCGGAAAGTTGATCAAAAGCGAGCTGTTTTGTCCGATGCTTTTGTAGTAGATCTCCATCAGATCCGGTAAAGTCCGAACCTTGTGGTCTTCGTATTTGTGATAATACCACCCTGGACGGATACTGACATCGGACTCTACTGGCACCCAGTGGGTGCCGTTTTCCTGGCCGGAAGCCCACTTGTCGAAGTCCGGCATCCCGGCGTAGGTGGAGTCGCGCATAAGGTTGGACCAAGTGGTCTCGTAGGCAAATCCATGCTCGTTGCCGACCCAGCGTACGTCCGGTCCCGCATCGCTAAACATCATGGCATTGGGCTGGAGTTCGCGCACCAGTGCGTGCATGGTCGGCCAGTCGTAGTAGGTTCTTTTGTCGACCTTTCTCTCCTCGTTTGCTCCGCCGTACCAGCCGTCTCCGCCGTTGGCTCCGTCAAACCAGACTTCATAGATTTCCCCGTAGTTAGTTAGCAACTCGGTAAGCTGGTTCTTCATGTAGGTTACATATTCCGGCTTGCCATAGTCCGGATGGTTTCGGTCCCATGGAGAATAATAAATCCCGACCTTCAAGCCATACTCTCTGCAAGCGTCGACAAATTCGCGGATCAGGTCCCCTTTTCCATCACGCCAGGGACTGTTTTTGACCGAATGTTCGGTATAGGCCGATGGCCAAAGCACGAAGCCATCGTGGTGCTTGGCCGTAATGATCAGGCCCTTCATGCCAGCCTCTTTGGCCACTCGAGCCCACTGTCTGGCATCAAGAGCTGTTGGGTTGAATTGCTCGGGTTTTTCATCTCCAAAACCCCACTCCCGATCGGAGAAGGTATTCATATTGAAGTGGACAAATCCGTAAAATTGCAATTCTTGCCAAGCGATCTGACGCTCGTGAGGCACCGGCAAAACCGGAGCGGGAGGAACTGCTTTTTCCTGACAATAGCTTAATCCAAGGGCTAAAAACGGCCAGACGTACTTTTTCATAGGGTAGTATTTGGCCGAAAACCTACCCATTTTAAATGGTATTATAAAGAAAAAATTACAGGAAGTTCCTAAGGGTTTTTGTAAATAATAAGAAAATGGAGGAATTTGTCAATCCGTTCTGAACCTTCGACATCGAAGTCTCCTGACGTCAGTCTTGCGGGGGAAGATCAATTATTCAATCGATTTGCTCAAAAACGAAAATCCCCTTTTTGTTCGCGATCACCACATCCAAGAGGCCATCGCCATTAATGTCCTCGGCAACGACATTGAGTCCAACTCCGGAGTTGTCGTCGATCTGATGCGCCAGCCATCGCGGATTCTTGTCCGGTATATACTCAAACCAATACAAATAGGCTGGTTCCAAGGCCCCAGTACCTTCCCGCATGTGAGCGTAATAGCGCTTTCCGGTAATAAAGTCTTTCTTGCCGTCTCCGTTCACATCCTCGAAGGCGACGGCATGAGTTTCTGACATCTCCTCTGTCAGGATATGCCGGATAAAATTTTCGTTGCTCCCATCCCCTTTGCTTTCATACCACCAAATGCCCCGCTCATGAGCGGAGGCGGCAAAGACATCTGCAAATCCATCTTGGTTGAAATCGGCTGCATACATGTGGGAAGCCGGCTCGCCCAAATTCGAGGGGTGCCACTTCCAGTCGGATTGTGTCGGATTTCCTGGATTTTCCCACCAGCCCTCACGCACGATTACATCAGGTTTTCCGTCCCCATTGATATCTGAATATCCCAGTCCGTGTGAAAAGTTTTCGGATCCAGGAGTACCAGGACGACTTATCGTATACTTTTTCCAAGCCAAATCTCCAGCGGAAACTGGCGCCTTAAGCCAAATCATTTGCTTGTTTGCCACATCTCCGCAAAGGATGTCCTTTCGCCCATCTCCATCCATATCGACAAAATTGGGCGATTCATTTCCCACGGTCTCATGGATCATGTGCACCTGCCAAAGTTGGTTTTTGCCTTTTGGGTTTTCATGCCAATAGACCGCCTTTCCGGGAAAATCCACCCTAATCAGATCTACCCAGCCGTCATGGTTCACGTCCAGGGCAAAATTCAGCATGGAATTGCTCCATTCCTTTTCCGCCACATAGAGTTTAGGTTCGTAGATTTCATGTTTAGTCCAAGTTGGAGCTTCAAACCAAAAAGGCCCGGCCAACACGTCGATTTTCCCGTCTTGGTTCACGTCTCCCACGGCGACTCCTTCAGAAACGAAGTCGTCGAAGAGTATTGTTTTTTTGAAAGGAATGTCACCGTTTTTGTCCCGATTGGACATCATCTGCGCGTCACAGGCTAGGCTAAAGGACAGCGCCAAGGGAAAAAAGAATGCGAATAGAAGGCGTTTCATGGTTATTTGGGAAGGTGGTATAGCGAAATTTATATTTTGAATGCCTCTTTGGCTGAACTGCTAGGAAGGTAGTTCCATAGTTGCCTTTGCAAAAAGTATTTTTTTAAATCGTTATTTCCAAGCAAACAGAGAGATAGGCCAATCAATTTGTGCTCTTACTGTTTTTCTTCCAAAATGGGTTTAAAGCCAGATTAGGCCGCTGAAAAATATTCAATCCACTATCTTCGGCTTTCGTCTTAATTTCCCACATGAAAAAGATTTTCTTCTTTTTGTTTTGCTTGATCAGCTTGGTTGCTCAGGCTCAAATCCAAGTCAGGGTTGTTGACCAGATCACGGGGCTTCCATTGGAAAACGTGCGAGTGAGAGCTGAAGAGGGTACGATTCAAAGGACAAATGCATCTGGAACGGTCGTGTTTCCGGGGGATAAGCTCAGAATTTCTTTCACTTTGGAAGGCTATGAATCTTTGGAAAAGCTTTTCGGGTCGGGAGAAAATGAAGTCAAACTGACGCCAGCTGTCATGAATCTAGGCGCAGTGACGGTGACAGCCTTTGAGAGCGAGCGCCCGCTTTTGCAGCAATCGGCAGCCGTCGTGCAAGTGACGGAACGCGACTTCGGAAGATTTAACGAGATCTCCCCGGTGAATGCTTTCAACCAAAAGGCCGGTGTTCGCATCGAAGAGCGCGCTCCCGCCAGCTACCGGGTTTCGATTAGGGGAAGTTCGCTGCGATCGCCGTTCGGGGTACGCAATGTCAAAGTCTATTGGAATGAAGTCCCCTTCACCGCGCCAGACGGTACGACCGCTCTGAATTTGCTCGATTTGGCGAATATCCGGTCTTCGGAAGTAGTAAAAGGTCCGTCTGGGAGTATCTACGGTGCGGGAAATGGCGGGGCAATTTCACTTTTCAGTCAGCCAAACATTTCTGGAAATCGGGTATCGGCGGACTTTCTGGCTGGTGACTTTGGGCTTTCAAAGTATCGTTTGAGCCTTTCCCAGCAGGTCGGTGATGGCGGAATTGAAGCTTCTTTCGTTTCGCAGAAATCGGATGGCTATCGGGAGCACTCGGCGGTGGATAGACAAGTATTTCAGTTGGGGGGCTTTTTCCCTGTATCAGACAAGCAGGAAATCCGCACCCAATTGCTGGTGTCGGATCTAGATTATCAGATCCCCGGAGCGCTGAATGCCGACCAGTTAGCGGCGGATCCGACTCAGGCTCGCCCAGGTTCTGTCGCCCAAAACAGCTCCATTTCTCAGCAAGCACTTTTGCTTTCCTTGGGGCATCTGTATCGCTTTTCAGAGAAAGCGAGTAACAATACCACGGTCTATCTAAACACGAATGACTTTGAAAATCCCTTCATTCTTGACTACAAGAAAGAACTGGGTTTCGGATACGGGTTGCGAACCAAATTCATTTACGACGGAAAGTTGGCAGGGAAGTCCTTTCGCTTAGTTGCAGGTGGAGAATACCAAAACAGCTTGACGAACGCCCAGAATTTTGGGAATCGCGAAGGTGTCGCAGATACCGTTCGCTTTGCGGACAAGCTCCGAGCTTACCAAGGTTTCCTTTTTCAGCAGGCTGAGTGGAATCTCACAGAGGAGCTGCTTTTCACATTAGGTTTGAGCGAAAACTTCTCAGGCTATGAGATAGATCGTCAAATCGACGCTTCCGGTGGGGCAACGGGACTACAGAAGCGAACTTTCGATCCTGAAATCGTGCCGCGCGTTGCGCTGAATTACAGGCTGAATTCCTTCAGTTCGGTTTATGGCTCTGTCAGCGGGGGATTTTCTCCTCCGACCATAGACGAGGTTCGTACCAACGAGGGCAGTGTCAATCTGGATCTTGAAGCGGAGAAGGGCACCAACTTTGAATTGGGCTATAGACTTGGAAAGGAAAAAATCAATCTTGAGTTGATTGCCTACTATCTTAAACTCGACCAGACCATTACCACCTACACCAATGAAAATGGCGTGGTGCTCTTCCGAAACGCAGGTTCCACTGATCAAAAGGGGATTGAAGCCTCTGTGGATTACGCCTTGCTGAGAAATGGCTTGGGATTCTTTAAGGACTTGCTGCTGGGAACTGCCTATACGGGACAGTTTTTTACATTCAACGACTACCAAAAACAGGACAACGATTTCTCAGGAAATGACCTAACCGGCGTACCGCCGAACAATCTGGTAAGCCGGCTCGATATCCGTTCCCGTCCGGGAATTTATTTGAACCTGACCCATCAATTCACGGACGAAATTCCACTCAACGATGCCAATACCGTCTATCAAGATGCCTACAACCTGGTAAATCTGAGGTTTGGCTGGGTGAAAAATCTGGGACAGTGGGATTTGGAGCTTTTCGCCGGAGTGGACAATCTCTTGGATGAAAGCTACTCCCTCGGCAATGACCTCAACGCATTTGGTGGGAGATACTATCAGCCCGCTCCGACCCGCAACTGGTATGGGGGTGTGAAGCTAGGTTGGAATTACTAGGCTGGGTGACGCTTGGTTGGAGCTCAAGAACTGGAAAACTGCCGGCTTGGATTGTCCCGTCCCATTAGAAATCATTTGGATGAAATATTCGTAAATTCCCCCATGGACTATTCAAAATATATCGCCATTGATCCCAATATCCGGTTTGGAAAACCTTATCTCATTGGAAGTAGGATCACCGTTTCCGATGTTTTGGGTTGGATGGCATCCGGAATGAGTGTGGAGGAGATTTTGGAAGACTTTCCGGAGCTGAGCGAAGAACATGTCCGAGCCTGCCTCGCCTATGCCGCCGACAAAGAGCAGAAGTTGAAGTATGCTTAGCCAGCGATATGCCTTTACTTTTTGATCAAAATATTTCCTATCGAATCCTAAAAGCGTTTTCTGCAGACTTTCCGGGTTGCAAGCAGGTTAGAGAGGTGGGCTTAGAAGGAAAAACGGATCGAGAGATTTGGAATTGGGCAAAAGAAAACGGATTTGCCATCGCGAGTTTCGATTCTGACTTCGTGGATCTTTCCATTCTTCTAAAATCTCCGCCTAAAGTGGTTTGGTTTCGTTTGGGTAACTCTTCCACCAATCATATAGCTCAAATACTTTTGTCGAGGAAAAATGAGATTCTCGACTTTTTGTCCCATGAGCAAGAAGGCATTCTAAAAATCGAGTCAGGTTTTTAGACCTAGAGCGAACTTCCAGCGCAAAAAATCAATTGATCGAATAATACATTTTAAGACAAACATGCAAAGACCCGATTTCAACATCGCAGAAGTCAATAAGATTATCCGGGGACGCCGTTCCCAATTTGCCGCACAGTATAAGGAAAACGATCCGGTGGAGGACTCCATCATCGAGGAAATCCTCGAAAACGCAAGCTGGGCGCCTACCCACAAGCTCACCCAACCTTGGAGATTCATCGTCTACGCCGGGGCTGGAATAAAGAAATTTGCCGACTATCAGGCTGAACTTTACAAGTACAGAGCGGAGAAAAACGGCACCAACTTTATCGAAGCAACCTACCAGAAATTCAAGGAACAACCCTTGAAGGCTTCCCATGTGATCGCTATCGTTATGAAGAGAACAGAAGGTTCAGGCATTCCGGTAATGGAGGAGATCGCTGCAACTGCCATGGCGGTTCAGAACATGTACCTGACAGCTTGCGCGCATGGCTTGGCCTGCTACTGGGGTACCGGCGGGCCGACTTTCTGGCCAGAAGCTAGAGAAGATTTCGGTTTGGAAGGGGAGGATATGCTGATGGGCTTTTTCTACGTTGCCAAGCCAGCTTCTGACAACTGGCCGGAAGGCAAAAGAGATTCAATGGCTGAAAAAGTAAGCTGGGTGAGGGAGTAACCGTCATCGCGAGGAACCACGCGATCTTTATCCATAGAACAAGAAAGGAAGGCAAAGGTCTTCCTTTTTCCTTTGGTTATCCCGAAGTGAAAGAGGGTCCAAAATAACTTAAATGTCAACCTAATTTTTCCTTTGCCTCAAACCTCTTCCCCCACCCAAAATAAATCCGCTCCCTTGATCTCGGTGATGCCCTCGGGTACTTCCAGTTGGGTCAAATAGAAAAGTGGCAGAAAAAGTTTGCCATCCGAATTGGCGACCTCCAAAGGCATACCTTCCCTTCCGAGGATGCGGATAGTCGAAGCCACAAACCACTTTTTGAATTCTCTGGTCTTGACAGGATAGTATTTCCAGCCGTCGTCCAAAACGGTCAGGTCTAGGAGTTCCGCCTCGGGAGTCAAAGTCTCTAGCTTGGAATGGTCAAAGCCCACCAAATGCGCTCCTTTGTGTTGGGAAGCCAGCAGGTATTGCAGGCCTTCATGGAGGAAATTGTCTGCGTTGGCGGTCAGAAACCTCACCGGATATTGTTCCTCCAAAAGGTGAATATTCTCCTTTTGAAAAGCCTCTTCCGCAAGGATCACGTCGACTTTTATTCCCCAGCTTAGCACTGTGTCCAAGCATTCCTGCCAGACAATAACCGTCGGCACCCATTCCAAAAGCGGCGAAACGGCATCAAAGCCCAATCCTCCGGTGCTCAAAATAAAGACTGCGGGCTCCTGTTGTTCTTTGACAAAATGATGGCTAGACATCAGCTCCAGAGTTTTTGATAAAAGTTAAAGACATTTTCGAAAGCCATTTTGCGAAGCTGTACCTCGGACAAGCTCGTGTTCAGATGCTCCAGAATATCGGGGTATTTGCTGGAGTTTTCCGCCAAAGAGAAATAAAAAGGATGGCGGCTTTTGTCGGGGAAATCTTGGGTATAAAAGAAGTCTGCTCCAAAACAGATGGCATTTTCGCGCAGTTTGGTGCCGTATTCCAAGTGCTCGTACAAGCGCTCTGGAACATCCGTGTCCAAGAATGCGCGAAGGAAATTTACGCCGATAATCCCACCTCGATTGATGATTTCCTGGGCAAATTCATCGCTCAGATTCCGTTTGTGATTCCAAAGTGTGCGGAAATTGGAATGGCTGGCAATGACCGGAATCGGAAGGTGATGGCGATCAATATGTTTCAAAATCCCCTCGGCCAGCAAATCGGAAGTATGGGAAAGATCGATCGGAATCCTCTTGCCCGCCATGTAGTCAAGCAGCCTTTTCCCGTCCTCTTTTAGTCCGATTCCTTCGGTGTAGTTGCCTCCCCCAAAGCGATTTTCGGTATGGTGGGTCAGACTGATGTACGCCAGCTGCCCGACTGTATCGACAATTGAGTCAAACTGAGCGTAAATCTCGGGCCATGTGGCATTTTCATGTCCGAATCCAGCCGCGTTTTCTACCGAAGCGATGATCCCGATAGACTCTTGATTGTCCTGATTTTGAATGTATTCCGAATCAAACCTGGTGACGGTACCGGCCTCGTTTTGAAGTAAATCCGAAAAAATCCGAGCCTGCTTGCTTGCCAAATCCATGCTGTCGGGATTGACATCGGTGTAGATGGCCATGACCTGCATTTTCATCCCACCGGCTTCCATCCAGGGAAATGCACAGGCAATTTGGGAGGAATCAAAAGGGTCTGCATTGGGCACTTTGGCCATAAACGACAATAAATCGCAATGCATATCGGCGATGGGATACTTCATGAAGGGAATGGGTTTTCAGGCAAAATAAGGCAAAATGGACTTAGAATTTTTAATTTCGGAACAAGATGAGGACTCTATTGACTCAAGCCAACGCAATTGTTTTCCGGAATAAAATAACGACTTCTGGAAATTCAAGAATTTAAAAAACGATATCTACCGCGTTTTTGCTCTTGCTATCCATCAAGGAGTAAGTTTCACCTGCGTAGCACCTAACATAATTCGGATAGGCGGGAGGGAGGATTTGCCAGCGAGCCAGCGTTCGGCCTCGTGCGGTGGGAGCTTTGGCGAATCTTGACTTTTTGGTTTTGGGTCAAGCCAAAAGAACGAAGAAAAAAGAACCTGAACGAGCTTAGGAGCGACATTTATTACTCTAAAGTTAAAGACCATCAGGAAGCGGAAATGCTAGCAAGAAAGAACTGAGCAAAAATTTAACTTCATACAATCTACTCCGTGTTTTTCCTCCCAATACCTATCTTTGGCACAAATCCCCTTTCAAACCTAATCATACCATGGCCGTAGCAAAACCCTTCAATTTCAAACAGTGGATCGAAGACAACCGCCACCTGCTCAAGCCGCCTGTCGGCAACCAACAGGTGTATAAAGGAAACGGCGACTTCATCGTAATGGTCGTGGGCGGGCCCAATAGCCGCAAAGATTACCACTACGACGAGAGTGAGGAGTTTTTCTACCAGTTGGAAGGCGATATCGTCCTGAAGATCATCGAGAACGGAAAGCCCAAGGACATCGAGATCAAGGAGGGAGAAATCTTCCTTCTTCCGGCAAAAGTGCCTCATTCTCCGCGCCGTCCGGCCAATACGGTTGGCCTGGTGATCGAGCGTTATCGCCAGCCTGGTGAGATGGATGGCTTTATCTGGCACTGCGAAAATTGCGGGGAAAAGCTGTATGAGGAATATGTAGAACTCGCAGACATCGTGTCCCAACTTCCTCCGATCATGGAGCGCTTCTGGTCCAATGATGAATTGAGGACCTGCAAGGCTTGCGGGACTTTTATGCAAAAATAGACGATGTCAATAGCCCACCGACGGTTGTTGACAGCAGGTATTGCATGGTTTTGAGTTTGATAATCAAGGTTGAAGAATTTTATGACGGGCCGAGGACGGAAGTCTGTCGACCGTTGACCAACAAAAAATGAATTTTGAATATTCCGAATCCTTCGCCCTTCACATGGACGCTCAAGACCCCTTGGCGTCTTTCCGATCGCGATTTCACTTTCCGAAAGTAAATGGAAAGGAAGCCATCTATTTTTGCGGCAACTCGCTGGGTATTCAGCCCAAATCCGTCAAAGACCACCTCGAGCGGGAGCTAAACAACTGGGCTGATCTGGCGGTAGACGGACATTTCCATGGGGAAGATGCCTGGTTTCACATTCGCAAAAAATCCAAGCCGGCACTGGCTGAGATAGTTGGTGCGCATGAACATGAGGTGGTGGCGATGAACAATCTTTCCGTCAATCTTCATTTGTTGATGGTTTCGTTTTATAGACCGAGCGAAGAGCGGTACAAGATCATAGTTGAAGCGGGAGCTTTTCCCTCAGACCAATACATGCTCGAATCCCAGATCAAGTTTCATGGCTTGGATCCGGCTGACGCGCTTGTAGAACTAAGTCCCAGGCCGGGAGAGCATATCCTGCGCACAGAGGATATTTTGGCTGAAATCAGAAAGCAAGGAGATTCCCTGGCTATGGTCAATATGGCCGGACTGCAATATTATACCGGGCAGCTTTTTGATATGGAGGCAATCACCGCCGCCGCGCATGAAGTTGGCGCGGTTGCGGGTTTTGACCTTGCTCATGCGGCTGGAAACGCCGTTTTGAAGCTCCACGAATGGGATGTGGATTTTGCCACTTGGTGCAGCTACAAATATCTCAACTCCGGTCCAGGCAATGTTTCGGGTATTTTTGTCCATGAGCGCTATGCCGAGCGTGCCGATTTGCCCCGTTTTGCGGGCTGGTGGGGACATGACGAAGAGGAGCGATTCAAGATGGAAAAAGGCTTTATACCGATGTTTGGAGCCGACGGTTGGCAGCTGGCTAACAATAACGTCTTGGCTTTGGCAGCGCATCAGGCATCTTTGGACATTTTTCAGGAAGCGGGAATGGAAAATCTCCGTGCAAAGAGTGAAAAGTTGACCGCCTACTTGGAGTTTCTCATCCGTGAAATCAGCGGAGAATCAGGGGTTTTGGAAATTATTACCCCAAAAAACCCTGCGGAAAGAGGCTGTCAGTTATCTTTGCTGATTCATCGGGGAGGGAAAGCCGTATTCGATGAGTTTTATAAACATGGTGTGGTAGGTGACTGGAGAAATCCCAATGTGATCCGTCTTGCTCCTACTCCGCTGTACAACAGCTTCATGGACGTGTTTCGATTTGCACAGATTTTGGAACAATCCTTGGAGAAATTCGCTTGAAAGAAGCGTGGGTAAACTTATCCGATGAAAAAAAACGAAATCACCATCTTGGGTGCCGGTCTGATCGGCAGTCTGATGGCCATATACCTCAAGCGCCAAGGGCTGGATGTCTCAGTCTACGACAAGCGGCCAGACAAGCGTAAAACCCCCTATTCCGAAGCCGGCAGATCCATCAATATGGCACTAAGCCATAGAGGTTGGAAAAGTCTGGAACAGGTGGGTTTGAAAGACAAAGTGCTACCGTTGGCTATCCCGATGTATGGGAGAAAAGTGCACGACGAGCACGGCAAAACCAGCTTTATCCCCTATGGCAATGCCAATCAGGCGATCTACTCTATCTCCAGAGGCAAATTCAACCAAATGCTGGTCGAAGAGGCTGAGCGGCTGGGAGCTGCTGTCCACTTTGAGCACAAGTGCGTTGGTGTGGACTTCCAAAGCAACCAGGTGACGTTTGATACTCCAACGGGTGAGAAAACTCTTTTTCCCAAGGTGGTCATCGGAGCGGATGGAGCCTATTCTTCCCTGAGGATGGCAATGCAGAAGCAGATCCGCTTCAATTACAAGCAGGAGTTCATTCCGCATGGATACAAGGAATTGACGATCCCAGCAACTGCTGAGGGTGAGTTTGCCATGGACCCGAATGCTTTACATATCTGGCCCCGCGGGAAGTTTATGTTGATAGCGCTGCCAAACCCTGACAAGTCTTTCACCTGTACGCTATTTTTGCCTTTCGAGGGGTCAAAGGTTTGTTTTGAGAAAATCCGGGACGAAAAGGATCTGGAAACGATGTTTAAGGCCTATTTTGACGATGCATACCAGCTGATGCCGGATCTGAAGACTGAGTTTTTCAAGAATCCAACCGCTGCACTGATCAATATTGAGTGCTTCCCTTGGGTACAAGGAAACGCCCTGCTTTTGGGGGATGCTTCCCATGCTATGGTGCCGTTTTACGGTCAGGGGATGAATTGTGGTTTTGAGGATTGCTACATTCTCAATGGATTAATCGAAAAGTTAGGCACCAACGCCTGGGACCTGGTCTTTGAAAAATTCCAGAAGAAGCGCAAGCCAGACACGGATGCCATATGCCAGCTTGCGATGGAAAACTTCAAAGAAATGAGGGATTCTGTAGGTGATCCAAAGTTTTTGCTCCGCAAAAAAATCGAAGCCAAGCTACATGAGCTCTATCCAAAAGAATGGATTCCGCTCTATACCATGGTGACCTTCTCCGACATGGGCTATGCCGAGGCTTATGCACAAGGCAAACTCCAAGAAGCAATAATGAACAAGGTGATGGCAAATCCACTCATCACCGAGAACTGGGACAAACTCGACTACGAGGAAATCATCAACCAGATGGAAACAGCAAAAGCGGTCTAAGGACCGCTTTTTTATGACTAAGTCTTTCTGGTTTGCTGTGAAAGGGATGATTACACGATTTGGTTAAAGGAACTATTGTTCCACCTCTTCGACTTGGGCAATCTCATAGGCGTTTTTCCCATCGACCTGAACGGGTAGGTAGTAGGTGTCGCCATACTTGACATAGGTTTGGTCACCAACTTTTACTTCTTCGGCTCCTTCTGGGAGCTGGTCTACGGTCGCCCCAGCCGGTGGAGGCACGACTGTGTAGCCTCCATCTTCTTTTTCGTAAAAGGTTCCTCCATAGTAATAGTTGTTTACCGTTTCATTGACTTGTACAGTTTCGGCTTCGCTGGGAATCACTTTTACGGTAGCGCCCTGCGGTGCTTCTACCACGACATATCCGCCGTCGGATTCGGTATAAAAGACGCCTTCATCATAGTGGTATTTTTGGTTTTCCACGGTGACTATGATGGCCGTGGTAGCCAACGCCGCCACAAAGAAGCCCCAGGGATGCCAAGCAGGTCCCCAGTAGAAAGGCGTATAAGGATGGTAGTAGTATGGTCTAAAACAGGAGAAGCCATAGCCTCCCCAAACTACAGGAGGACGAGGATAGGGGCGATAGGGAGGTCGGTAGGCTACATTTCGGGTGTTTCGTACATTGATGTTGACGTTTCTACTATTGTCGATATTTACCCTATTGCCGACGTTGGTGTTGTTGCCGACACGGTTTCCGGAATTGTTACCGACACGGTTCCCGGAGTTGTTACCAACATTTCTGTCTTTCACGCTGGCCACTTTGCCGTTGTTAGTTGGCTTTTGCACGAGTTTATTTGAGCCTCCATTCAAAGTAGCTTTTGCGCTTGAATTGGAAGCTCTTCTGTCTGATTGGGAGGCTTGAGGTCTTGATGCAGGCCTGTTGGCCGTAGCAGGCCTCGACGCGGGCCTGGCAGTGGATCTTTGAGGCGCACTTCTGGTAGTTGTTGGTCTTGCGGCCCCCCTACCAGCGGCGGCCCCCCGCATCCGTTGGGCTTCGGCGAGGTCCGGAAAAATTAACATCCCAAAAATACCCAACATCAGAATTCCGATTTTCACATTGAAAGTTTTCATAGGTCTCTGTTTAGCTTGGTCAATTTTTTTTGATCCACGTGATTTGCTTGGCATTTGGTGGAGGCAAAAATTCAAAAATCGATTCGGGAAGGTCTTGGTTCAATTCCCAATCGTAAAAGTCCGTTTGATGTTGGTGTGCATATGGCCCGTCCATATAGGTGATCAGGATTTTTTTTGGCAAAAAATAGCCATCGTCAGAGATCCAGAACTGGAAGGTCGCATTTTCATTGGCGGCGCCAATATGGAATGTACGGACGCCGTCAATATGGATGACTCCCAAAAATTCCACGTAGTCCATTTTGTCGGCAAAATCTTGGGAAAAAGACGGATAAAAAAGGTCTGCCAGAGTCAGTTCAACTCCAAAATCCTCATATAACCAATCAATGGTTTCGATCAGATTATCCGGCGCATCTGCCACCGCATATAGATTGTTCGCAAAAGAGTAGTAGGCCACCTGGGAGCCGTTGTAGCTATACAGATCATCTTGTTTCTCTCCGGAAATGCGGACCGAGAACTTGTTTGGCCCCAAAAACCTAACCTTACTGGATCCGAATTCCTTAATAAAGAAGTCCTCGGAGTATACCACGTCCTTGGCTACCTCGCTGGTGAATCCCACAGACTTTAGTTCTCCAAACAGACCGCTCATCTTGTCCAAGATCATCATGGCGGTTGAGTCAATTTTTCCTTCTTGGGCTTTTGCAAAATGGCCGGTAACAATCAGCGCCAGCCCTAAACAGATCTTTTTGAGCATAGATTAAAATTTAGGTGGGAATAAAAAAGCTAGCTAAATCTAATGATTAGACCGCAAATATTTGTTATTGAAGATTGAAAATACCGTCAAAAACGGCTAGTTGTCAATAAGATGTAGCATTGCTCACGTGTGGTGTTCCTGTCCAAAACTTTGGTCATAGGGCCCAGTTGGACCTGTATATGGTCGATACCCACCCAAAAAGTCGATTAAGGGCCGTGTCATCAGGTTCGGAAAAAGAACCTTGCCATAGATTAAGTCAAATCTTACGGCCGAGCCAAGTCAAAAACCCCAGTAAAAGCAGAAGCTTGACACAAATACCAACAAAGAAGTAAGATATTATAGCATCGGGACTTTGTCCGGGAAAGAGGTCTGCCAAATCGGAATCAAATTCCCAATCCCAGCCGGTAAAAAAACCATCGGCGGCCAAATAGGCCATGTAAGCACTTCCAAGCAGTAGGAATATCAACAGCCCCTGTCCGATTCTCACGAACGTTTTGCCCAAAAGGGCTCCAGGGTCAGAAAGGGAAATTGTTGGGTTCATGGAGATTATCTTTTTCCCAATTTAACGAAAACAAAAAAAAGGAACCCATTTCTGGATTCCTTTTTAGGATATCGAACGCGACAATCTTAGTGTCTTGGTCTGATTTTTTCCTTGATACGGGCAGCTTTACCCTGACGACCTCTCAAGTAGAACAGACGAGCTCTTCTCACTTTACCTTCTCTCAATACGTCGATTTGCTCGATCGCTGGGGAAATGATTGGGAAGATACGCTCTACGCCTACACCGTTGGAGATTTTACGTACAGTGAAGGTTTCACCGTTAGTGTTCGGGTTTTTGCGCTGGATCACAGTTCCCTGAAACTGCTGGATACGCTCCTTGTTACCTTCTTTGATACGTACGTGTACGTTGATGGTATCACCGGCTTTGAAAGAAGGGAATTTGGCTCTCGCCTCGCTGTATTCCGCTTCTACAATTTTCATTAGATCGCTCATAGCTCTATATTTTATGCTTTCGCAGTTCACCGCCGCAGCGGTTTAAATGAATTACTTTTTTTAACTCTTGTCTCGCCTACTCCCATCCGCTGCCCTCAAGCAGGTCAGGACGTTTTTCCTTGGTTCGGCGAACCGATGCTTCAAATCTCCACTCGTTTATCTTGGCTTCATGGCCTGAAAGCAACACTTCCGGTACTCCCATTCCTTCATATTCTGCAGGCCGGGTATAAACGGGTGGTGCCAAAAGACCATCCTGAAAGGAATCCGTCAAGGCAGAAGTCTCGTCATTGAGAACTCCCGGAATCAGCCGGATAATCGCATCAGCCACTACAGCTGCTGCCAATTCTCCTCCCGAAAGGACGAAATCTCCAATGCTGATTTCCCGGGTGATGAACTTGTCCCGCACGCGCTGATCTACCCCCTTATAGTGACCGCAGAGGATCAGGAGGTTTTTCTTAAGCGAGAGCGAGTTGGCCATGGGCTGATCAAAGGTGTCTCCATCAGGAGTCATGTAGATGATTTCATCATACGTTCTTTCCTTTTGAAGCGCCTCGATGCATCGAGCAATCGGCTCGATCATCATGACCATCCCTGCTCCACCTCCGAATGCATAGTCATCGACTTGGTTTTGCTTGCCGGTGGCATAGTCCCTGAGGTTATGCACCTTTACACTGGCCAAGCCTTTGTCCTCCGCTCTTTTTAAGATCGAGTGGGAGAAAGGTCCCTCCAGTAATCCCGGCACCACAGTGATGATATCAATGTGCATGGCTCAGTCTTCCAGATAAATGTCAAGTAAACCTTCTGGTAATTGGCAGTAAACTTTTTTTGCTGCCTTGTCCACTTTGGAAATGATGCCGTCCTGTATTGGGATCAGCACTTCTTTTCCTTGGTGGGTCACTCCGAGGAGATCCTGTGTTTCCAGATCGTAGATGATCTGAACTGGTCCGATTAGTCCCAAAGTCTCATCTATGACTTCAAAACCAACCAGCTCGTGGAAGTAGTATTGACCTTCTTCGAGTTGGGGCAATTCGGTCAGAGGAAGATAAGCTTCTGATCCGACCATATTTTCCACCGACTCGATGGTGTCCAGCTCTTCAAACTTCGCCAAGGCTTTTCCTCCCGGCTGGATCACAAAGTGCTCCAAAAAGAAGGGGACCAATCGGCCTTTTTGTTCGATGAACAGGTGCTCTAATCCTTCGTAGTCCTCAGGATAATCTACGTCGAGCACTACGTTTACTTCTCCACGAAGTCCATGAACTTTGGCAATTCTGCCTATTTGAAAGCACTGATCCTTGTTCATGGAATAGGGTTCTATTAAGCTTCAGCTTCTCCGCCTTCTGCAGTAGCTTCAGGAGCGGCCTCTTCAGAGGCAGGAGCTTCGGCAGCGGCTGCAGCAGCCTTTGCTTCTTCTTCTCTTGCTTTGATAGCGTCCAGACGAGCTTGGTTTTTAGCAGCTTCGGCAGCCTGTGCTTTTGCACGGACATCAGCTTTGGCAGCAGCCAACTTGTCAGACTTGGATGCGATTTTTGAGTCTTTTTCTTCCAACCAAGCACCGAATTTAGCGTCTGCTTGCTCTTGGGAGATAGCGCCTTTCAATACACCGATTTGAAGGTGTTTTTTCAGCATGATACCTCGGTAGGAAAGCATAGCTTTTACGGTATCAGTCGGCTGAGCTCCATTCAACAACCAAGTAAGAGCACGCTCATTGTTGATGTTGATGGAAGCGGGGTTTGTGTTCGGATTGTAAGTTCCGATTTTCTCGATGAAGCGTCCATCTCGTGGAGCTCTTGCATCAGCTACAACGACGTCATAGATGGCTTGTTTTTTTCTGCCTCGACGTGCTAATCTGATTTTTACGGACATAATTTTTTAGATTAAGTGATTGGATGGAACCCGTCCATCCTAATTTTGGAGTGCAAAGATAGGGTAAATCATTGTAAAGGCACAAGTTGACTCCAGAATATTTGCCTGTAATTTCAGAATTCCTTTATCTTGCGGCTCGAAAATCCGTGGCGTGGATCAACTTTGATTGACAAACGCCGCTTCCAAACCCTTATGGCCTTGTAGTTCAACGGATAGAACAAGCGTTTCCTAAACGCTAGATCTAGGTTCGATTCCTAGCTAGGCTACAAAAAAGCCGCTTTCAAGAACTTGGAAGCGGCTTTTTTTTTGCGGCATTAACCTTTGTTCTGCGGAACAAGCTAAAAAGTATACGCCACTCCTACGCTCAGACCGAAACTGTTGTACCCATCGATCTTGAAGTCGTATACGAGGCTGGCCAAAAGTTCGAGCCTTTCCCGGATCTCCATCGATGGCTCAACTCCAAGCCTAACCACCGCGAAATCCTCTTCTTTTGCAAACTCGCCGCCTGCACCCGCAAACAGGGTGAGGTACTCCAAGGGTCGGTAGCCTACCACCGCGATGCTGGCAAGCGGTGTCGACCGGGTGATCACTTGTCCATTTCCTTCCTCTGACTCCACCTCGAAATCACTAAGGATCAGTTCGTTTTGAAGGCCTAAGCTCCAGATTGGATTCAAGCGATAGGTGTAGTCCACAGCCCAGCTGGGTAAAGAGAGCCATTTCTTTTTTCCTTCCTGAAATCCCTTGGCCACTTGGGTATGGCCGATGGCGATTGCGATACTTTGTTTTTTGGTAAATTCTCTTTCTTCTTTTCGCTCCTCTTGGGCCATGCTTGACTTGCTGATCAAGAGGGCGAAAAGGGCACAGGTAATTGCCAACGCCTGACTTCGGATGCTAACCTTAATCTCCTTCATGCACTTATTGGTTTTTCTCGAAGGGGTAGATGATTTTCCAGTCGGTTTGCATATCGATCACCGTCCAGCCTTTTTCTATTGCTTCATCTAGCCCAATGTCAAATTTTCCGATATGGGAATCCCTGTCATATGCCCACTCACGGAGGGAGTCGGTATGATGGATATAGAGTTGGAAGCTCATCAAGGGGTTGGCGTCTGTCCAGCGGAGCATCTGAAGGTCACCGTCGGAGTTACCTGCAGCGAAGACGGGCTTGCGACCGATGTATCGGTTGATCCCTATGGGCTTTCCTTCTTTGTCATCGATCAGGTCGATCTTGGCCAGTCGCTTGATTATGGGCTTGCCGTTGTTGTAGTCGTATTCAGTTTGGATGCTGCTGCCGACTACTTGGTCTTTTGGAATTCCGTAGACCCCTTCCACCCAAGGACGCATGAATTCTATCCCACCGCCAGAGACTATAAAGGTTTTGAAATCATTCGCTCTCAGAAAGTCGAGTAGCTCCAACATAGGCTGGAATACCAGCTCGGTGTAGCGCCTTTTTTTTACCGGATGCTGAGCAGTGTCAATCCAACTTCTCACTAGGCTGTCAAATTCGTCTGTGGTATTTCCGGCATGGGTTGACATTACGATTTCAAGAAGCCCATGTTCCCCTTGCTGCATGAGCGTGGGCATGTCGTTTTCCAAGACAGCTTTGTATGGCTGTTTGTTTTTCCATTCCGGGTGTTCCGCCGCAAGAGCTTTTACCCTGTCCAAGGCAAAGAAGAACTGAAAGTAGATCGGTTGCTCCGACCAGAGCGTGCCGTCGTTGTCAAAGGTGGCGATACGGTCCGCCACGGGAATGAAATTGGGACTGGCGCTGTCGGTCACGTCTTCCACGAAGCTGATGATCGCTTCCTTTCGCGGGCCGTCATTCCAGGACGGAAGGGGATCGGCTTCAACAATTGACGTGGGTTCGGCCGTTTTCTCCGCAGGTGGGGTGCAGGCAGCGATTAATCCCAGGATGAGAACCAAGGTTAAATAACGAGATTGTTTTGGTTTTGCTTTCATGGCATTTCTGTTAAAAATTCAGTAGGTATTGAGAAAAAGAAATTGGTTCAGGATACTGCTCCACGCTGGAAGCATGCAGCGCGAATCCTAAAATAACAAAAAACAAACGCAAACAATTACCACTATACCCTAGTACAGATTAAGTAAAATCGCGTGGGTGGAAATTTGTCGCATCTCCCCAATGTGCTTTGGTACGGACTGAGCCCTATTTCAGGATACTTTCAAAAATCGGAAGCAGTTCCTTCGCTATGATTTGGTATCCCTTGTCCGAGGGGTGCAGTCCATCGTAGGTGATCGCCACAGTCTTTGGAGGATAAGGGTATTCATCTTTTTCCGGATCAAAGGGCACACCGACAAAGTCAGGATAGCGGTACTTTTGGTATTTGCCGGTCTCGGGATTTTTGAGCCATTTGTATTTCACCAAGTCGGCAAGTCCCATGTCTTTTTGATGGTATAGATCCGCTACAGGCAGCCCTTCTTGGACACCGATTGCTTTGATCGCGTCAGCAAAGTCCTCTAGCTTCTGGCCATTTTTTTCCCGATAGGATCCAAATGCATTGTTTTTGGGATTATTGATGTAGACGAAGTCGACGCGCTGCATGGGGGTGATCAGGATGATTTTTGCATCTGGATTGAGGAGGCGGATCTTGTCGATCATCACGCGAAAGGCTCCATTTAGAGTTTCGTGCCCAGTTGCGTTTTGGAAGTCAGAGTAGGCGCCAAGCGGCTTTCCTCCCCACCAGTCATTGGTTCCCAGGAATATGCTGTAAATGTCAGCCCGCGGGATTTCCAGCTTGTCAAATTCCTGGGCAATCTTCACCGCCGTCCAGCCATTATATCCTTTGTTGACGATCTCGAGCTCGGGAAATTTTTCCCCGATCAGGGTTAGATAGCCCTTACTGATCCTGTTGCCCGTTTCGTCTTGATGATCATTCAGGTAGGTGATCGAGTCTCCTATCGCGACCCAGGTCGAAGGGGCCGGACTTTTTGCGGAGAAAAAAAACAAGCATACGATTACGAGAAGGTGCTTTTTCATGGGAACTGGACAAAAATTGAAGTGGAGGTCAGGGTTAGCCAAAATAGGACTTCCTGTCGGAAAGACCTCCCATACTTTCATGGAAAGATGGATCCTTGGCAAATTTTTCAAAAGGATAGGGACATGGTGTTTGTGATTCCCTATTTTTAGAAAAATGCATCGCCATGAAACTTAGGTTGCTTCTAGTGGTTTTTTTGATATCCAGTCAGACTCTTTCCGCCTGGCAAGGGCAACTGCCACTTCAGGTCCACAGTTTCTCGGAGATCCAGATCACGGATGCATTTTGGAAACCTAAGTTGGAAAAGGTCGCCGAAAAGTCCCTCCCCGCGGCGATCTACCAGACGGAGGTTAAGACAGGTCGTATCCGGAATTTTGAGAAAGCGGCCAGAAAGCAAGGGGAAGAACACGAGGGGATCTACTATGACGACAGCGACGTGTATAAGCTGCTCGAAGCCATAGCCTATTCCCTGCAGAACTTTCCCGATGCAGAGCTGGAGGCGAAAGCTGACGAGTGGATTGAAAAGATAGCCGCTGCACAGGAGGCGGATGGTTACCTCAATACCTATTACTCACTGACCGGCCTGCAACAGCGATGGACTGATATGGAAAAGCACGAAGCCTATTGTGCTGGCCATCTGATGGAAGCGGGGGTTGCCTACTTTCAGGCCACCGGAAAAAGGACATTGCTCGATGTGGCAAGTCGCATGGCAGATCATATCGATCGCCAGTTTCGTCAAGCAGATCGTCCTTGGGTGACCGGGCACGAGGAGATTGAGCTGGCGCTGGTGAAGCTCTACAAAGCCACCGGGGAAAAGCGCTATTTGGATCTGGCAGACTGGTTTCTTGACCAGCGGGGAAGAGGTTTGGGGAGGGGCGCGATATGGGACAAGGCCGAATGGGGACCAGACTATGCCCAAGATGGAGTTCCTGTAAAGGAACAGAAGGAAATCACTGGGCACGCGGTACGTGCGATGTACCTCTACACCGGGGCCGCCGATGTGGCTGCGAACCAAAACGATCCCGGATACATGAATGCCATGAAGACGGTGTGGGAAGACGTGGTGTATCGCAACATGTACATTACGGGTGGCATTGGCTCATCGGGAAGCAACGAGGGCTTTTCCGTCGACTATGACCTTCCAAACGAAAATGCGTACAGCGAAACCTGTGCGTCCGTGGGGATGGTCTTCTGGAATCAGCGCATGAATCTGCTCGAAGGACAGGCTCAGTATATCGACGTGCTCGAGCGCAGTCTCTACAATGCTTCGTTGGATGGGCTGAGTTTGACAGGAGACCATTTTTTCTATGGCAACCCCCTAGCCTCATCCGGCCAGCATAGCCGAAAGGAATGGTTCGGCACTGCCTGCTGCCCTTCCAACATATCCCGCCTGGTCGCATCCGTCGGAGACTACATCTATGTCAAAAACGAATCTGCGCTTTGGGTGAATCTTTTTATCGGAAACCAGACTGAGTTTGAGCTGTCGGGAACCAAGGTGGCCGTGGAGATGGAAACGGATTTTCCCTGGGACGGAAAAGTATCCCTGCAGCTTAAGCCCGCAAAAGCCACGGAGTTTGCAATCCATCTTCGTATTCCTGGCTGGGTTAGGGGAGAACCTGTCCCAGGTGAGCTTTATCGGTTTTTGGAGGAGAATACGTCCGATCTTCTTGTTTTTGTGAATGGTGAACCAGCGGATTTTGAGGTGGAAAATGGCTATGCAGTACTCGAAAGGCAGTGGAAGGCAGGCGACCAGATTACATACAAAATGCCGATGGAAGTGAAAGAAATCAAATCCAGACCGGAAGTTCTCGCCAATACCGACAAGATAGCGATACAGCGCGGACCATTGGTTTACTGCGTCGAAGGGGCCGACAATGGGGCTTCGCTATCGGAGTTGGTCGTGCCGAAAAAGGTGGAATTTGAAGTGGTGGAGACCCAAGTGCTGGACGAGCACATTCGGGCGATCAAGCTTTCTGGAGAGGTCGCCTCAGAGTCGGTTTCGGCTACGGCAATTCCATATTACACTTGGGCAAATAGAGGCCCGAATGAAATGTACGTTTGGCTCCGAAAAGAAAAATGATCTTTGCTTGGATATAGGGCATATTTCTAGGTCGGAAAATACTTATCTTTCTAGTATCTAAACCGATTCACTTTTATTCTAAATTCTTTACAGCATGAAAAAAATAGCTTTAGTGTGCCTATTGTTTTTGGCAGGAAATCTGGCTTTTGCCCAGACCGCACCCAGTACGAGTCCCTGGTATGTGGTGTCCGCATCCGAGACTATCCTTTCTTGGGGAAGCGTAGAAGCCACAGGACTGGAAACGAAGAATATCGCACGTTTTACACCTTTTATCAACATTGGATTGTTGCTTCATCGGGACTTCAATGAAAAAACCGGATTTTATACCGGCCTAGCTTCCCGAAACGTGGGTATCATCACCGATCTCAACGACTCCATCCGCATGAAGCAACGCGTCTATACGCTCGGGATACCAATTGCTTTCAAGTTTGGGGACATGAAGGGCAATCTGCTCGCAGCGGGAATTGACAACGAGTTTGCAATCAACTATAAGCAGAAAAAATATGTGAATGACGAAAAAAGCAAAACCAACATTTGGTTTAGCGATCGGACAAATATCTATCTGCCTTCGGTCTTTGCAGAGTTTAAGTCGAAAAAAGGGAGTTATTTTAGGTTTAAGTATTATTTGACGGACTTTCTGAAGACTGACAATCAATCCGTCAATGAGCCGGGGGTTGTCTACACGCCTACCCAAAGTACCATGATGTACATCTCCGTAGGCCATATGATCAAGACCCGAGATTTGGTGAAATAGCCGGGCTTCCGGAGATCTTTCAAGGCTGCGCTTCTGGCGCAGCCTTTTTTTTGGCTAGTAAAACGAGGGATAGACACTGTTTCCTACCACTGCCAAGGCCAGGCCCTTGGATAGTTGTGAGTTGGGGGTTGGTTGGCGTTTCGTTTTTAAAAATCTAATTTTGGGGCCCTTTAGTACGTTTCGTGGCCGTTCTTGGTGACACTTTGGGATATCGGCCACTATATATTTCTTTCAAAAAACCGATCCCGAATCCGGGACTTTCTAATGAACCAATACTTGAATCTATTTGACCTGTCGCAGAAGGTCGACTATAAGACCGAAGTTTTGTCAGGGCTGACGGTCGCATTAGCGCTCGTTCCCGAGGCGGTTGCTTTTGCGATGATTGCCGGGTTGTCACCACTCACTGGACTGTATGCTGCTTTTATGATGGGCTTGGTTACCTCCATTTTCGGTGGCCGGCCGGGGATGATTAGCGGAGCTACGGGAGCAGTGGCGGTGGTTTTGGTGACTTTGGTCAAAAGCCACGGGGTTGAATATGTCTTCGCTACCGTCGTCTTGGCCGGGGTTCTTCAGGTGGCTGCTGGCGCTCTTAGATTGGGCAAACTGATACGTCTGGTTCCCCATCCGGTTATTTTCGGTTTTGTCAATGGTCTCGCCATTATCATCTTCATGTCCCAGCTAGACCAATTTAAGGATGCTTCTGGGAATTGGCTTACAGGTAGCGCACTCTATGTCTTGCTGGGATTGGTGCTGCTGACGATGCTGATCATTTGGGGCTTACCTAAGCTGACCAAGATTGTCCCAGCTTCACTCACCGCGATTTTGGTGGTTTTTGGACTGGTTTATCTTCTGAAAATTGACACCAAAACAGTGGGTGATATGGCTTCCATACAAGGCGGGTTTCCACCTTTCCATATTCCTAGCGTCCCGTTTACTTGGGAGACGCTCCTCACGATTTTGCCATTTTCCGTCATTGTCGCGGGAGTCGGGTTGATCGAAAGTTTGTTGACACTGAACATTGTGGATGAAATTACCGAAACCCGGGGTCGAGGAAACAAAGAGGCGGTTGCTCAGGGTACCGCCAATATTCTTTCAGGACTTTTTTCCGGAATGGGGGGCTGCGCGATGATTGGCCAAAGCCTGATCAACGTGTCCAACGGCGCCAGGGCTCGGCTATCCGGAATTGTAGCCTCAGTGATGTTATTGGTTTTTGTGATGTTTGGCTCGACATTGATTGAGAAGGTTCCCATGGCTGCACTCACAGGACTGATGATTATGGTGTCCATTGGGACTTTCGAGTGGGCAAGCCTGAAGACTTTTACGAAATTCCCCAAATCGGATGTGTTTGTGATGGTATTGGTCACCTTGGTCACGGCGGTTCTCCACAATTTAGCTTTGGCGGTGGCGATTGGGGTCGTGATTGCGGCGCTGGTTTTTGCTTGGGACAATGCCAAGCGCATCCGCGCAAGAAAGTATGTCGATGAGCAGGGGGTAAAGCACTATGAGATTTACGGGCCACTTTTTTTTGGCTCAGTAGCTGCTTTCAATGAGAAATTTGAGGTGCTTACTGATCCAGATAGCGTAATCGTTGATTTTGCGGAAAGCAGGGTGGTCGACATGTCCGCGATTGAAGCCTTGAACAAGATCACGGACCGCTATCATAAGGTCGGGAAAACGGTTCATTTAAAACACCTCAGCCCAGATTGCAGGCAATTGATCAAAAACGCAGAGGAGGTCATCGACGTGAATGTGATCGAAGATCCTACCTACAAGGTGGTGTCGGACTAACCCGCGGGAGTTCCGTGTCGAAATCAAAAGCCCGAGGATCTGAGGAGCCTCGGGCTTTAGTTTGAAAGGTTGTGATCCATTCTAGTTGCTTTCGATGACCTGCCCGTGTTCCCGGTAGAGATCGACTGGGCCGTCCAGCAAGACTGCCAATACCGTGATGTCCTTGTCATAGACATGTTCTGGAATGTCGATGTACTTCATGCCAGGCACTGCACTCCAATACATCTTGCCGACTTCCCTAGACTGGAGCTTGGTACCGTTGCCCACTACCCAGACACGCTGGATTTTGTTTTTCAGTCCTTTGATCGCCAAGGATTCATTTACCTTGTAGTCTAGGTAGATGTAGAGGATGGTTTTGTCAGGGGAGAGCGCAGTTGGAGCGTATACGTGCCCGTCTGGAATGCCCGCCTGGGTATTGTAGATCGCCGACTCATGCTTGGAGGTCCATCGGCCAAATTCTTTGAGGATGTTTTCAGCTTCCACTGGGATGGATCCGTCTGGCTTTGGCCCAAAGTCCAGCAGGAGATTTCCCCCCATGTGCAGGCAGTCCACAAAGATCCGAAGAAGCTCACTCGGTGACTTGTACTGGTGGTCGTTGCCTTGATAGCCCCAGCTGTTGTTCATGGTCATGCACAGCTCCCAATAGGATTCCTTCGGCCGGGAAACCGGAACACCCTGCTCTGGAGTGGCATAATCGCCGAAGCCCGGGCCGAGTCGGGAGTTGATGATCAGGTTGGGGTTGTAGCCCAGCAGCTTTTTCTTCAGCTCGGCGCTTCTCCACTCCTCTGGCTTGTGCTCCCAATCACCATCAAACCAATAGAGGTCTGGCTTGAATTGGGTGGAAAGCTCGGTCAGCTGAGCAAAGTTGAAGTCGGTAAATTTTTTGAATCGCTGGGGATCATTTTTGTAGCGAAATGCCTCTCGCGTTTTTCGGTCATAGTCGGGATGGGACCAGTCCAAGACGGAAAAATAGATTCCTTTTTTCAAACCTTGATCCTCCAGCGCCTGCATGAACGGCCCCACTAGATCCTTGCCTGCTGGGGTCTTTTTTACTACAGACAGATCGCTGGCTTGTGTATCCCATAGCGCAACTCCGTCGTGGTGCTTGGCCGTAAGCACGGCATACTTGGCCCCGCTTTCTTTGATCAGCTTGGCCCATTTTTGTGGATCGTAGTTTGCCGCGGTGAATCCGGCTGTCTGCTTCATGTAGTCTTCGTACCGGATGTAGTCGTTGAAAAATGACCAGGACTCGTCGATTCCGTTAACAGAGTAAATCCCCCAATGGATAAAGATCCCCAGTTTGGCTTGTTGAAACCAATCCATTTTCTCGGGATTTTCCTGTGCAAAAAGAGGGTTGAAGTGGAGGCTTAGCAATGCCAAAGCCGCGAGTGCCGCGAGGCGCTTTGACCAATAAGAAAGGGATTTCATAGTAATTACTGGGAATGGAGCCCAAAACTAGGTTATCCGCCCTACTTTTCAACTTTTGGAAAAGAATATTCCTCATATTCATTCCGTGAGTGTTTCACACATTCTTTCGTAATCGAACCACGGCTGCTTCAAAACAACGATTCCATTTTCTACCAACACTGCCATATTGGGAGCTTGACCTGCGAAATTCCAAAACCTGTTCTCGGGCCCGTCCAAAAGCACTGGGATTTGGATATTGGATTCCTTGATCCATTGATCTGCCAATCGAATCCTCTCGCCCATAGTCTTTGGTTGGGGAGCCGAGATGCTGTCGCGCAGATTGGACGCTGCCAGCCAAACCTCTGGCTCGGCTGAATATGGACTAGGCGAATCGTCAGGATGAGCTTCTAGGGTATTGACTAGATAGATGTCGACAGTGGATCCAAACTCCCGGAAAAGGCTCTGAATGTCTTCCATGTTTCCTCGGGTGATATCGCATGTATAGCTTCCGGAAATCAAAAGGATAGCTTTCTCATGCTTTTTAAAATCCATCTTTAGTGGATCTCCAGAGCGCGTGTAGAGCAGGAGTGAGTCGACTGGATCTCCCTTCTGTATTCCGAGCGGGGAAAAATCCATTGCATTCATCACTCCCTGGGAAACACCAAATTGGATTTTTTGGGAGTTTTCCCTTTGGCATCCAAGCAACAGAGCCAGCATTAACAGGATGCTGGACATCGTAAAAAATGATTTTTTCATGAAACAAAGTGAGGTAGCTAATAGTGGAGAGCGGAATAAACCTAAAAGGGCAATAGTTTTATCTAAAAGATTGGTTGGAGGGAATTTTTTCGATTTAAACTTGCCGGAGTTTTGTTTATCCGGACGAAAACCGCCGTGGAGCAGAAAAAAGTGTTTGTCCGCTCGTCCCGAGTCAGAAGCTTTTCGCCACAATTTCTTCTGAATCGTATTGTTTTTCAATTGTCTTGCATACCTTTGCCCCCCGAAAGGAGGTGTATACTATGATCATTGTAAACGTAAAAGAGAACGAATCCATCGAAAAAGCGCTGAAGCGTTTTAAAAAGAAGTTTGACAAAACCGGTGCGGTTCGCGAACTCAGAGCGCGTCAGGCGTTCACGAAACCTTCTGTCGTAAGAAGAGCACAGGTCATCAAGGCTGCTTACAAACAACAACTTCGCAACGAAGAGATGAAGTAATCAGAATTGATTCCCCATACAGACGCACTTGTCCCTCAGGCAAGTGCGTTTTTGTTTTTATACTCCTGTGATTTTTGTCAGCCAAGACTTTCCTTTTTTCCGTTATCTTTTCAGTAATATGGATAGCAGCTTCAATACAAACAGGTTTAATACTTCTCTCGAGGCTATTGGATTGACCACTTCCGTTTTCAAGCATGCGTCTTTCAGACGGCAGGGAGTGGGACCGTTCTTCACTGGCAGAATAGCCTCCTATCACGCCAAGCAATGATAGATTCCTTCATCAACTATCTCGAGTACGAGAAAAGAAGCAGTCCGCACACCGTCGTAGCCTATCGGAAGGATCTGGAGCAGGTCCGGGACTTTGTGCAGCTGTCGTTTGAAATAAATTCCCTGGAAGGCTGTACCCATTCGGAGTTGCGGGCATGGGTCATTGACTTGGTGGAGCAGGGGCTAAGTACCACCACCGTAAACCGCAAAATCGCCACGCTAAGATCGTTTTTCAAGTTTTTGCTTAGGTCAAGACTGGTCTCCCAGGATCCTACATACAAGTTAAAATCCCTTAAAAACCCGAAGAAACTGCCCGAGTTTGTACAAGAAAATATCATCGAGTCCGTATTAGAAGAAAGCGTTTACGAAGCCAATTTTGAAGGACAGCGGGACAGGATGGTGATGGAGTTTCTGTACCTTACCGGGGTCCGGCTTTCGGAACTCACCTCGCTTAGGTGGAGAGACCTAAACTTGGTAGAGGATCAGGTAAAAGTTTTGGGAAAACGCAGCAAAGAGAGGATAATCCCTCTTACAAGAAAGCTAAAGCAGAATATCATTTTGTACAGAAAAGTATTTGAGGAAAGGTTTTCAAAAATTGGGGGGAATGAGTACTTTATTACGAGCAATCGGGGTGAACAAGCCTATTCTATGATGATATATCGGATTGTTAGACATTATCTGGATCTTTTTGCCCAAACCACTCGGCGCAGTCCCCATTTGCTCAGGCACACTTTTGCCACACACCTGCTCAATAAGGGAGCGGACCTCAATGCTGTCAAAGATTTGCTGGGCCACGCCAGCTTGGCTGCCACCCAGGTCTACACGCACAATTCAATGGAAAAACTGAAGGCTGTGTTTGAACAGGCACATCCCAAAGCGTAAATAAATCAATTGTTCAACCACTTAAATGCAAATCGCTATGAAACTGCAGATGCACTCCATCCACTTTGACGCGGATATCAAACTGATCGACTTTATTCAGAAAAAGGCTGACAAACTGGACACCTTTTATGATAGGATTATCGATGGAGAGGTTTTTATGAGGCTCGATAAAAACGAAAAAAATGAAAACAAGATAGTTGAGATCAAGCTCAATGTGCCCGGAAAGCAGTTTTTTGCCAAACATCAAGCCGACTCGTTCGAGGCAGCAGCAGACGAATCAATCGAGGGATTGAGACGCCAAATCAAGAAACACAAGGAGAAAGTCGTACTGGTCAAACAGTAAAACGGACAAATAAATAGATGAAAGCCTCTGGGAAACTGGGGGCTTTTTTATTTTTGCTTTCCCGCATGAAATCAGAATCCCGCTACACCCTAGGCTTTTGGACCATCACGCTCTTGTTGGCAATCGTGAAGATCCTTTTTACCCTCCGCCCGGAAGTCAACCTGTTTACCGAAGAAGCCCAGTACTGGCTCTGGTCGCAAAATCTGGACTGGCACTATTACTCCAAGCCCCCCCTGGTAGCGGTGCTGAACTTCCTCAGTACCTCTGTTTTCGGAAATACCGAACTCGGTGTCAGGATCAATGCGATTTTGGCTGGCGTGGGGATCTCATGGGTTACTTTTCTATTTGGTGCCTATTTGTACGACAGGAAAACTGGCTTCTGGGCGGCTATGGTGATGCAGGCGATGCCGGTCTGGTGGCTGGCTTCGACTTTTCACATGACTGATTCTTCCCTCACTTTCTTTTGGGCGCTGGGGACATATCTTGCCTTTCGGGCCATATGTGAGGGCGAAAAACGGTTGTGGATTTGGGCCGGCCTCGCCACATCGATGGGATTGATGGCAAAGGTGGTCATGATCCTGCTTCTGCCAACGGTATTTATCTATCTGCTTTTCGCCAAGAAGATGAAGGCTCAAAAAGGCAACTTTATACTCTTCGTTGGGCTCAGTTTGCTCGGGTTTATACCCGCCCTGATTTGGAACTGGGAGAACAACTTCGATACGTTCAAGCACCTTGCCACCCTTGGCGGGGCGGGTGGTGGCGAGTCCAAGCCTTTTGATTTTGGGAATAGCCTCAAGTGGTTTTTGGAATACTTCTCAGGACAATTGGCGATCATTTCCGTGTTTTTGTTGCCTGCTTGGATCCTTTGTTTTTTGGAAATTTTCAAAGTCAAAGAGAAATCATCCATCTATCTGATCTTGCCTGGATTGGTAACATTTTCGGCTTTTGCCGCTCTTAGTTTTCTAAAACGAACCGAGGTCAATTGGCCGGTCTTTGCATACACTGGTTTCTCGGTTATTTTAGGAGCTTGGATCGTGCGACAGTCCAAGGCTTGGAGGAGGTACGCGAAGGGGGCCATCATGCTGAGCATTGGCATTCCGGTGATTTTTTTGCTGCCGGATTTCTCCGGGCTGAAGTCCATCCCCGCGATAGAAAGAGGCGAGCAGAAAGCACTCAATCGCCTGAGTGGGCACCATACGCTGGCAAAGCGCTTGGATTTCTTGAAAGACAGTCTGGACTTGGAAAACGAGTTCTACTTTTCGGACTCCTACCATACGTCATCGGAGCTTTCGTTTTACCTTGCGGGGCATCCTCAAAGCTACGTGATGAACATGGGCTCCCGCAAAAATCAGTTCGATCTCTGGGAAGACATGAGTCAGTATCAGAACAAGGGAAATGTCGGCGTATTCGTGAGCATGAACCACGAGAGTATGGAAGGCCGTGCGACCTTTGACAGTCTGCTCTATGAGGAGACTTTTGTGCCCTATTTCGGAGAATATCCGGTCAGGAAGGTCAAAATCCAGGTCTGGAAAAACCTCCGTTCCTATCAGCCCTTTATCCCGGATTCCTATTGACGCGGTTGGATGGCGGCTGTCTCGCCTCTTAAATTTTGTCCCCGAAGGTAAAATGGGCTACTTTTGGGGAAATTTTAGCTCATGACCAAGCCGTTGATTTCCGTTGTCATCACCGTTTACAATGAGGAGGAAAACATCAAACCCCTACTGGAAGCCACCTATGCGGCGCTGTCCGAAATCGAGTACGAAGTGATTCTGATCGAGGATGGCTCGACCGACCGAACGGTCTCAGAGGTCAAGAAATTTGCAAACGACCGCACCAAGCTGATCATTTTCAACAGAAACTATGGACAGACCACAGCCCTGGCCGCCGGGATCGACATGGCTACTGGTGAGTACATTGCCACCATGGACGGGGATCTCCAAAACGATCCGACGGATATCCCGGTGATGCTGCAAAAGGCGATAGACGAAGATTGGGATGTGGTCGCAGGCCGCCGGGCCAATCGCAAGGACGGCTTTGTGCTAAGAAAAATCCCATCCAAAATCGCCAACTGGGTGATCCGAAATACAACCAAAGTTTACCTGAAAGATTATGGCTGTACGCTTCGGGTCTATAAGGCAGACATCGCTCAGAACATGGGGCTGTACGGGGAATTGCACCGATTTATCCCAGTGCTTGCCAAGCAACAGGGGGCGAAGATGACTGAAGTGGACGTCAAACACCACCCAAGGATCCACGGAGAATCGAAATATGGATTGAGCCGGACCTTCAAAGTGATGTCGGATCTGATCCTCATGCTGTTTTTCCAAAAATACTTTCAGCGGCCGATCCATCTTTTCGGGGGACTGGGACTGATTTCCCTGATGCTGGGATCGTTGATCAGCTTGTATCTCCTGATTTTGAAAATTCTGGGCGAGGACATCTGGGGCAGACCGATTATGATCTTGGGTTTTATCCTGATCCTTGGCGGGATTCAGCTGATTACGACGGGGATCATCGCGGAAATAATCGTCCGAACATACTTTGAATCCCAACACAAAAAGACCTACAAGGTCAAGTCGGTGTACCAAGGAGTGGGAACTGCAATAGGCAGTCTCAGTGGGGAGTAGGCAGTATGTTTTTTTATTAGGAACCTGATTTTTGCCAATTTGAGCCAAAGCAAGCGCATCTGGAACAAGCTGAAAACCGCGCTGAAGCTGGCGCTGACTGGTCTGGCACTATACTTGGTGTTTCGAAAGATCGAACCGGATCAGCTTTTGGTTTTGGTGGAAACCATCCACTGGCCATGGCTGCTCCCAGCAGTGTCGATCTTTGTGCTGAGCAAAGTTGCAACCGCACTCCGACTCAATCTCTACTTCCAAAACATTGGACTGCATATCAGCGAGGGCCAAAACTGGCGACTCTATCTCGTGGGCATGTTCTACAATCTTTTTCTTCCCGGCGGCATTGGCGGCGACGGCTACAAGGTCTATTTGCTCAACAAACACTTTAAAACACCCGTCAAAAAGCTGATACAAGCGGCCCTTTTGGACAGACTAGGAGGTTTGGTGGCAATTGTATTTTTGCTCTTTGGATTCTTTTTGTTGGTAGATATCCGGATAGACTGGCTGGAGTCTAAGCTCTGGAATGGACTGATGGTAGCGGGATTGGCCTTGACTATCCCCGCTTTCTGGGTGGCACAAAAACTGTTTTTCAAAGATTTCCTACCTTCTTTCTGGCTTGCAAATGCCTGGTCTTTTGCCGGTCAGGTGGCGCAGTTGGTTTGTGCCTGGTTTATCCTTCTCGCTCTCGGTGTCCACGAAAAATTGCTGGCGTACCAATTGGTTTTTTTGCTTTCGTCCATCGTGGCGGTCTTGCCGCTGACGATAGGTGGAGTGGGAGCCCGGGAGTTGGTTTTCGTCTACGCGCACACCTATGCGGGTATCGAGGAAACGGCGGCAGTAGCCTTTAGCATGATTTTTTTCCTGATCTCTGCGGCCGTTTCGTTGGTCGGAGCCTTTGTCAAAATTGATTTGGTTGAAAAAAACTAAAACTCGGGTCTTCTGATTTTGGCAATTCCTTCGACTTCGCACATTTAGATCATTGGAGTCTTTCTAATTCTGCTTCAAAACTTCTTTCACAGGAAAATAGAACTGTCCATCACCTTTTTTGGTCACTTCCCAGAGAATTTTTTGGCCATCAACCAAATAGGTTAGTCGAATTTCAAAATCGGAATGGGAATAAGCGCTGGTTATTTTGCCTGAAAAAATGTTTTGACAATGCCGGTCCAAGAAAATGGAAAAGTCCTCAAGCATACAATCTATCCTCTCTCCATTGTAATAAACTCCGCAGTGTGTTCCCAGAAAGTCATAATTAAGCTTCTGATCAGGATCGGTTTTTTCCAAAAAAATCTCAAACAGATTATCTTTTTCCTCTGCCCATCTCCAAGTACCCGATAGGTCTTGACACAAAGCAAATTGATTGATCGCAAAAAAGTAGGAGAGTATGGAAAGGTATGATTTCAATAATTCAAATTTGGTAAAAGTAACTAATTCTGATTTCCTACCTTTGCCCAAATTCCAAGATCCATGAACAGAGCTGAGCTTTTTGCCCAAATCCAGAAAAAATCATCCTTTTTATGCGTAGGACTTGATCCGGATCTGGCAAAAATACCTGCTCACCTGCACTCGGAACCAGATCCGATCTTCAGCTTTTGCAAGGCTATCATCGAGGAGACGGCCGATTATGCGGTAGCCTACAAGCCCAATATCGCATTTTTTGAGGCTATGGGGCCAAAGGGCTGGGAGACACTTCAGAAAGTGCAGGAGTTCATTCCGAATGACATTTTTACCATTGCCGACGCCAAACGGGGTGATATCGGAAACACCTCCAAGCTCTACGCGAAGGCATTTTTCGAGCAGATGGCGTTCGATTCAGTGACGGTGGCTCCGTATATGGGGGAGGACTCGGTGACGCCTTTCCTTGAGTTTGAGGGCAAATGGGTGATTCTGCTGGCGCTGACCTCCAACGCAGGTTCGCTGGACTTTCAGCTGATCAAGGACGAAAACGGAAAACCGCTCTACCAGTCGGTGCTCGAAAAGAGCCAAGGCTGGGGCTCACCAGAAAACCTGATGTACGTCGTCGGCGCGACCCGCGGGGAGCTGATTGGCGAGGTGAGGAAAGTGGTTCCTGACAATTTTTTCCTGGTACCCGGTGTAGGGGCACAAGGCGGCAGTCTCGCCGAGGTCGCCAAATATGGCATGAATTCAAGCTGTGGTCTTCTGGTGAATTCGAGCCGAGGCATCATCTATGCTTCTGGGGGACTGGATTTTGCGTCTGCTGCCAGGACGGAGGCCGCCAAGCTTCAGGCGGAAATGCGGGTGCTTTTGGAGACCCATCTCTAAATTTTTTTTACGACTTGCCGGCTCTCTAAATATAGGGCGCATGGACTATTTATTGATTTTTAATTGTATTCTCCTAATCGGAATAGGATTTTATCAGATAGGACAATAATTTTTTTTCGAGGCTTCGGACAGGAGGGCTGATACATTAGTCTGAATTTCAGCAGGAAATACTAATTGTGTGAAAATTTGGATTTTGGCGCGCTGACAAGTGTCCCGCCCAACTTTTTTTATATCCAAAGCCAATAATCCAAATATATATCTGCAAAAGTAAGGTTTTAGGTCGTGGAAAAACACAGCTTCGACCGCGCCGTGAAATATTTTTTTACCAAACTACCCTTATTCGATATATTTTTTTATTCTAAGTCGCTTCCATTATTCAAAAAAAAATATTTGATTTCGGGTACTTTTAAAAGAAATTTCATTTTGAGATAACGTTCTTTTAAACAATTTAAATAACCCTAACTACTTACCGCATGAATGGAAAAGCAACAAAGACTAGATCAGTAAACCCCAGTTGTTATTAACTAATGAATTTTAAGTAACTCAACCCAACAACAAATGAAAAAACAAGTACCCCAGCTATGGAAGCCAAAGGCGCTGTTTGGAAAGACAGGGACCATCCTTTTGGCTCAGGGCATGTTTTTAGGCGCTGTGCTTTCAGCACAGGCAGCTCCTAATTATGCCGCAAGCCTGCTTCCTTCCATGACCGCAAGTGCAAATGCAGAAGCGGATGTCACAATCACAGGAACGGTGGTGGACGAAGCAAACAATCCTCTACCGGGAGCAACAGTCACCGTACTCGGTACAACAAAGGGCACCGTCACCGATCTCGATGGGAAATACACCTTGGTGGTAGCTGAAAACGCTACGTTGGTATTCTCCTATTTGGGCTACACCACTCAGAATATCGAGGTTGGCAGCAGAACCGTCATCGACGTAGTCTTGGCAGAGGAGACTTCTCTACTCAATGAGGTCGTTGTGACCTCATTCGGTATGGCGAAGGAGCAGAAATCTCTCGGCTACGCGACGACAACCATCAAGTCGGACGAACTGATCAAGGTGGGTACACCAAACGTGGTGACAGCACTCTACGGTAAGGCTCCGGGTGTGAGAATCCAAACGGGTGCCGGTGGCGCTACCACTGCGGCAAACATTACCGTGCGTGGGATCAACTCGATCACCGGTAGAAACCAGCCACTGATCGTATTGGATGGGGTTCCTATCCGAAACGAAGAGGTCACCAATACCAACTACTGGGGTGATCAAAGACTGAGAGGCAACGGCCTCTTGGATATCAACCCGGAAGATATCGACAACATCTCCATTCTGAAAGGTGCGTCCGCAGCAGCGCTTTACGGTTCTGAAGCGGTAAACGGTGTTCTATTGATCACTACCAAAAAAGGTACTGCTGGAGCAAAAGGCTTTGCTGTAGACTTCAATGCCAACGTTTCCTTTGATGAGATAGCTTACCTACCAAGGTATCAAACCGTGAGAGGTCTGGGCGGTCCTAGGCACGTATTTGGTTTGGGTCAAGATGATGATGGCTTTAACTACGAAGCCGGAACGGGGATCAGAATCCAGCCCAATACTTCCATCAACTTCGGTCCTGAATTCGATGGACAGCCTATGATGGCATGGGATGGTGTGCAACGGCCTTACGTGGACCAAGGAGACAACTATGCGGCATTATTCAATAGTCCGGTGAGTTCCCAATTTAACGTTGCGGTCTCCAATAGCGGTGAAAACGGAAGTGTGCGATTGTCATTGACGCGTCAAGATAACGAAGCACTTAGCTTGAATTCTAAAAACAGCAAAAACATCATTAATCTGAACTCCACTTATAACCTCAACAAAAAGGTGAAAGTGGATCTGATGGTGAACTACATCAATCAAAATACCGCAAACAGACCAGTCTCTGTGGATCGTATGATTAACAACTTTACTGGAATGATGTCAAGATTTGACAACGGAGAATGGTACCTAAACAAGTACCAGACCAGTGATGGCTACAGATTCGTGACTGGAAACGGGCAAAGTTCCACTCCTGACGAAAATATTGTCTACAATGGTTTCAGGGGCGATATCGCTGACTACGTATGGAGAGTAAACAAAAACCTCGCTTCCGAGCTTAGCAACCGCGTGATTGGTAGCTTGACCACGCACTACCAGATCACGGATGAATTGAATTTCAGAGCACGTATTTCAACTGACTTTACATCCAGATATTCTGAAACCAAAAATTACACCGAAAGACCTTTGGCCTTTGGCCCATCCGGAGGGTTTGGGATGCAGGACGAAAACTACAGCATTCTATACGGGGATTTGATGTTGACCTACAGCAAGAAGCTCACGGACGAGATCACGCTGAGTGCGATGGCAGGTTATACGGCTAGGAAAGACGAAGGGGATATGGTCAGCAGAAGTACCAATGGTGGTCTGAGCAGCGAAAACCTCTTTGACATCGTGGCTTCCACTAACCTGCCATACAGCGATTCATGGAGAAGGTACCAAGTGATTGACGCAGCGATAGGTACACTAAATTTCGACTACAAGAACATGTGGTTTGTAGAAGGCACTTTGCGTAGAGACCGTACTTCTACCATGAATCCGAACAACAATGCCTTTGTCTATCCTTCGGTGAATACGGCTTTGACACTGACCGATGCGTTTGAGTTACCAAGCTTTATTACCTTCTCCAAATTGAGGGGGTCTTGGGGTATAGTAGGTAACTATCCGGATATATACCGTGCCAATATCGCCTATTCTCAAAATACCTTGGGTGTACAGCAGACGGGAGGATCAGCAGTACTTTATACCACGATCCCAACAGACTTTGGAAACGACGGAATCAAGCCCGAACAGAAACATGAATTTGAATTTGGCTTGGATACCCGCTTGTTCAACAATCGTCTGGGAATCGATCTATCCTACTACAATGCCCAGATCCGTGATCAGATCCTTCCTCTCACCCTACCAGCTACGTCTGGAGCGAGATCGGTATTGACCAACATCGGTACCCTAAGAAACCAAGGGATTGAACTAGCCTTGAACGGTACCATTTTCTCCACCAGCGACTTCAGATGGGATATGACGCTGAACCTCGCCAGAAATATCAATAAAGTGGAAAAGTTGGCAAACAATGCTACTGAACTGCTCCATGCAGATTATGATGGAGGCGCGGCGCAGTTGAAATCGGTGGTAGGCCGTCCTATGGGCGATTTCTACGCCCATCCGGTTGAGACTGATGCAAACGGCAACAAGATCGTGCAGCCAAATGGTCTGCACAAAATCGATCCGAACAACTGGATTCAAGTGGGTAATGCCATGCCTGATGCTGTGGGAGGATTCATTAATAATTTGGAGTATAAAAACTTCACCTTTGCCGCTACAATGGACTTCCAAATCGGTGGATCTGTGATGCCAACTGGTATCAACTGGATGACTTCCAGAGGTCTAACTGAGGAAAGCTTGAACTTCAGAAACGAAGCTTCTGGTGGCCTTGCCTACTACGTGAACGAAAACGGCAAAGGAGTTCAAGTCCCTCATTCTACCGCTGCAGGACCAGGTGGTGAAACTGTCTATCATGACGGGATGCTAATGGATGGGGTGACCGCTGATGGTCAAGCCAATACCAATGTAATTTCCCAAGCACTGTACTATCAGAGAACCTACAACTGGGGTGGTCCTCAGTATTCTGAGTCAAGATATGAGCTTTATATCGAGGACAATACTTATCTCAAGATGAGGGAGCTTTCTTTGGGATACACCCTGCCAGCTCATATTTCACGTAAAATTGGGGCCAGTAACCTGAACATTTCCATGTACGGAAGAAACCTCTTCTTCCTGTATAGAAATATCAAGGATTTGGATCCTGAGGTGTTGACCGGAGGATCTAGATGGTATCAAACTCTTACTTCTGCCGGTACCAACCCTGCGACCAGAACCCTCGGATTTATGCTAAGAGCTAAGTTCTAATCATCAGAATGAATCTAATCCAAAAAACGTCATGAAAATAAAGAGTCTATATCTATATGTCCTACTGGCGGCCGGCGTGGCTTCTTGTACGGAATCGCAATTCGAGGACGCATACACCGATCCGTCGAAGTTGGCTGAGACCACCGTTGGAAAGCAGTTCTCGGGAATGATCTATTCCAACCGGGAGTTTGTACTTCCCAGTTACTGGAATTACTTCGTCATTCATCGCATCACCAACAACCGCTACAATCAGGCAGTGGGTTGGGTGAATGTTGAGAATCAGTACGTGCCTGGATCTGCAGCAATAACCGATCGCTGGAATTCCTACTACAATGTCCTTGGACAGTTTCGTGAGATAGAGAAAGTGTACAACGCACTTCGGGAAGATGAAAAGGCTGATAAGCGTATCTATATGATCACGGGGGCTGCTTTCTTCTACGACTACACTCAGCAGGTAGTTGATCTCCACGGGGATATTCCTTGGACAGCAGCCGGTATGCTAAGCACCAATGGCGGAGACTATACCAAGTCCTACGCTAGCTATGACAACGCTGAAGATATCTACACCAAAATGCTGGATGATCTCGCAGGCTTTGCCGATGAGCTGAATACGATTGAGATTGAGCCTGCAGTCTTGACTGAATTCAGAACCCAGGATCTGATTAACAAAGGCAACATTGAAAAGTGGAAGGCTTACGTCAATTCTCTACGCTTGAGAATGCTGACAAGAGTGAGCGGATCCAGCACGTTTGGTGCAAGAGCTACTGCCGAAATCAATGAAATCCTTTCCAATCCAGCGACCTATCCGGTAGTGGCTGACAACGCTGACAATATCCAATGGGATGTGTTTTCACTTGGAACCATCTTGCCCGCAAACACATTCCAGAGCGGTCTGGAAGATTGGAACGGCAACATTGCTAGCAAAGCCATCATCGACCACATGCTTGAAAATGGAGATCCAAGACTGCCTTACGTTTTTGAGCCCGGCTTGGAAGCTGAAGGAGAATACTTGGGACTGGATCCTTTGATGAATGCGACAGACCAAACTGAATTGGTGGCGACCAATACGCTATCCATCTACAACAGATCTACGATCAGCAGAAACCAGTATTTTCCTGGCATCATTATCACAGCGTCTGAAGTACATTTCTTGGCTGCCGAATATTACCTGAAAAACAATCAGGCGGCAATGGCGAAAACCCACTACGAGGAAGCTATCAAGCAATCGCTTGCCTTCTATCAGTACCTGAGAAGCATCAGCAACAACAATGAAACTCCTGCTCCAGAAGCACCGAGCGATGCGGACATGGCGGCTTACTTGCAAGAAGGAGCGGTTTCATGGGATGCGGCTGCGTCAGCAGAGGCTAAGCTGAAGCTGATCGCTGAGCAAAAATGGTTGCACTTCAACGTGGTTCAGCCTATCGAAAACTGGTCAGAACTGAGAAGACTTGACTTGGTGGAGCTGACTTTCTGGACGGACCAGTCCAACCAGCAGAGCCTTCCTCCAAATCGCTGGATATACCCGGGCTCGGAAGCGACCTACAACCTGCCAAACTACTCCGTAGTACAGGGTGAGGACAACCTGACCAACAAAATCTTCTGGGCTAAGTAATCATAATAAATAGATAGAGTTCGAAAGCCGCATTCCTTTTGGGTGCGGCTTTTTCATTTTGAAGAAATTTCGCCTGTTGCATTCTGCTCGAGAAATTTTTAAATTCCAGGAACTTTTAGTCATCAGATTTTTTATGCAGTTCAGGGAAGACTTTTTACAGCTGGTTTGGAAGTATCTCTACTTCGACCGAAAAAACCTCAAAACCGTCGAGGACCAATCCATAGAAATCCTTTCGGTAGGGTTTCACAATCAGGGCGAAGGCCCAGATTTCCGTGATGCAAGCATCGTGCTGGACGGGGTCAAGCTTCACGGTCATGTGGAGGTACACCGCTTAGCTTCGGATTGGAAGCAGCATTCCCACGGAGGGGATCCCGCTTACAATTCGGTCATTCTCCATGTCGTTTGGGAAAATGACCGGGAAGTCCTACGCAATGACGGCACATCCATGCCCACTTTGGAGCTGAAAGGCCGGATCTTTTTGGATGTTTGGAGAAACTACGAGAGCCTACTTGACTTCAGATCAGACCTTCCCTGTGCGCATGCCTTGGCAAATGTGCCAGGGATTATCCGTTTTTCGGCATTGGAAAAAGCTCTGGTGGGAAGGCTCTATGACAAGTCTGATCTGATCCTGCACATGCTCGACCAAACCAAGGGCGACTGGGAGGAGACGGCCTATCGTTGGCTTTTTACCTGCTATGGGTTTAAGACAAACTCCCGCCCTATGGGTGAGTTGGCGGCATTGGTTCCCTACAAGATCCTGCAAAAACACCGAAATCAAATCTCTACTCTGGAAGCTATGTTGCTCGGGCAAGCGGGGCTGTTGCCCGAATCATCCGAAGAGCCTTATGTCGCTCACCTGATTGATGAATATCGTTTTTTGCAGAAAAAATTCAAATGGGACAGTCCGATGTTGCGGCAGCATTGGAACTTCATGGGGGCAAGACCCACCAACTTTCCGACGCTGAGATTGGCCCAGTTGGCGGCGGTACTTGCGCAGGCTCCCGGTTTGCTCCAGTCCGTCATGGAAGGCAGTCGGGAGTTTTCTGCTTTCAAAATGCTCTTCCAAGTCGCTCCCTCAGATTATTGGCGATACCACTATTCCTTTGGCAAGCCCACAGAAAGAATCGCGTCAAAGGGCATCTCAGGAGGTACCTTGGAACTGTTGATCATCAATTTTGTAATCCCCCTCTGGTTTGCATACGGACGCTATTTTCAGCAGGAGGAATGGCAGGAGCGTTGCTTTGACCTGCTTCAAACGATCCCGGCTGAGCAGAATTTTATTACCAGGAAGTTTGGAGACAAAGGCTTCCTAGCTGCCAATGCCTTTGACTCCCAGGGAATGATAGGACTCTTTCGGGGCTTTTGCGAAGCCCAAAAATGCTTATCGTGCAAAGTCGGCCAAAGTCTTCTCAAAGGTCAATCCAAATGAAATTTTGCGCAAGCGAGTGATTTCCCGTACTTTTGCAGGCCAAAACCAAAGCTTCCATGGACAAACCGGTGATCATTCTTGGCGCAAAAGGCATAGCCCATCCCGCCCTCGAGATATTTAACAGCAACCAGGTCATCGTCTACGGCTTTTTGGATGAGGACGAAAGCATCTACGGTACCGAAATCAATAGTATCCCCATTCTGGGTAACACCGAGGACGAAGGATTTCTGAAATTGGTGGGAAAAAAGACTGAGGCGTTTGTGGCGGTAGACGATACTAAGTACCGCAAGTTTTTGGTAGAGATGCTTCACGATGTCCGTAAAGTCCAGCCAGTAAACGCCATCCACCAGCGTGCGTATATCTCCACGGATGCGAGCATTGGCCACGGCAATTTCATCAACGCTAACGTGTTGGTGGGCGCTGGGACTGAGGTGGGAAGCCACTGCATTTTGCACACTGGGGCGATCATCGACCACAAAGTGAAGGTTGGTGATTTTGTTCAGATCGGTGCCGGCTCCATCATCAATGCCGATGTGACCATAGAAGAGGGGGCATTTATTGGTTCGGGGGTGACTATCGTCGGAGGGGTGACTATCGGCAAAGGTGCCCGAGTAGGCGCAGGCTCGGTGGTGATAGCCTCGGTGGGAAAGAATGAAACGGTCTTCGGTAACCCCGCTGCAAAAGTAAAGTAGGAGGTACGAGGAACGAGGAACGAAGTACGCAGGTGCAGGAGAAATTTCCCTCGATTTATTCGTAAAAAACAGTAATCAGGTAAAAGCGAACATAGAGTATTGAACGCCGAACGTCGAATTAACATCTGACTTCAAACATACAACATCCCAAACACCCTGCCGAAACAGGGCGCTAGTTATGGAAAACAACAACAACAAACCTTACAGCATCCTGCTGTACTACTGCTACGCCAAGATTGAAAATGCCGAGGCGTATCGAGAGGAACATCACCTCTTCTGCGTGGAAAACAACATCCGCGGTCGAATCATCATTTCAGACGAGGGGCTAAACGGCACCGTGTCCGGACTGCATGAGGATTGCGAAAAATACATGGCCTATATCCATGCCGATCCTCGATTTGCCAAGACCGAATTCAAGATAGATCAGCACGAGAAGCATGCTTTTGCCAAGATCCACTGCCGATACAAGCCAGAGATCGTCCATTCCTCCTTGCGCCACCTAGACCCAAATGTGCGGACTGGAAAACACTTGGAACCAGAAGAATTCAAGGCGCTCAAAGACCAGGAAGACGTAGTCATCCTCGATGTGCGCTCCAATTATGAGCATGAACTCGGAAGATTCAAAAATGCTCTCACGCTTGATATCGACAACTTCCGCGATTTTCCAGAGAAAGTAAAAGAGCTGGAACATCTGAAAAACAAGAAAGTACTGACCTACTGTACGGGGGGAATCAAGTGTGAAAAGGCTTCCGCCTTCTTGCTTGAGCAGGGATTTGAGGATGTCTATCAGCTCCACGGAGGAATCATCAAATACGGCATGGAAGCTGGAGGAGAGGATTTCGAAGGCAAATGCTACGTCTTTGACAACCGCATCGCCGTGGATGTAAACTCGGTCAATCCTAAGGTGATATCCAAGTGTCATGTCTGCGGGACCGACTGCGACCGCATGGTCAACTGCGCCAATCCAACCTGCAACGAGCACTTGGCTATCTGTGAAAAGTGTGGATGGGAGCTGGAAGGTGCCTGCTCTGTGGAGTGTAAGGACAATCCTGAGAAACGCCCCTATGACGGCACCGGCTACTACCAAAAAAACTCCAACGGATACAATCCTTTTAAGGGACTTTACCGTTCCACGTCCCATGAACTACACCAACATGGAGAACCGACACATTCCTGAGTCTGAGCTGATCCTCAATTCCGACGGGAGCATTTACCACTTACATCTGAAGCCAGAGCATCTGGCTTCTTTTGTTTTCACGGTAGGTGACCCGGATAGGGTGCCGTTGGTTTCCCAACACTTTGAACAGATCGACTTCAAGATCAAAAAGCGGGAATTTGTCACCCATACTGGCTGGAAAAATGGGAAGAGGCTAACAGTCATGAGCACCGGGATGAGCACGGACAACATCGAAATCCTCCTGACCGAACTTGACGCCCTGGTCAATGTCGATTTGGAAAGCCGATTGCTGAAAACCAAAAAGACGCAGCTCCAGATTGTCCGATTGGGAACCTCGGGGAGTTTGCAGTTGGATATTCCAGCAGGATCGCTACTGGCCTCGGAGATCGGCATAGGACTGGATACGCTCATGATGTTCTATCCCCATTTGGCAGGAAACCATGATCTTGCCCATGCCATCCAGAAGGAGCTGGATTTGAGCTTTCTGCCTTATCAAGCCGCCGCCGATTCGGATTTGCTTTCGAAAGTCGAGGGCAAGTTCATCAAGGGAATCACCCTGACGTGTCCAGGTTTTTATGCCCCACAGGGAAGACACGTCGTGCTCAAGCCGCGCATACAATTCATGCTGGAGCGTCTTTCTGACTTATCTATTGACGGAAAAAGGCTTACCAACTTCGAGATGGAGACCGCCGCATATTATGCGCTGGGCGAATTGCTCGGTCATCAGATGCTCAGTCTTAATGCGATCGTGGCCAACCGCCCTTTGAAGAAATTTGACCCTGAGGCCAACAAAACCATTGAGCGCTTGATACAGGCAGCTTTGGAATGTTTCGGCTTTTGAAGCAAAGGCTGTAGGATCTTCCCCACCCGTCCACACCACTATCTTTCGGCTTATCCGCCGGCTTGTCCGACTGGAAAGAATTTGCTGTTTTTTTAAACCCAAAGTGCTTGTTATTAGTAGTATAAAGTGGTTTCTCACAGGAAATGCACTGAATTACTCCTCTACTCCCCGCCCATTAGAGGTATTCGGTGCTTTCTCCTTTTTTCTTTTTCTTATCTCAAAACTCCAGTCAGATGATCCGGTACTGTATTTTGCTTTCATTTATTTTCTTGGCCGTGGCGGTTCAGGCACAAGAGATCACCCTCAAGGGACGCGTAAGCGATGCTTCCCAAAATGCTCCCTTGGAGTTCGCTAATATTTCTTTGCTCAGGCCGGCGGATTCGACGCTCATCTCGGGGGGTATGACCGACTTGGAAGGAGCCTTTGAGTTTGGCGCGCCGGCGGGAAGCTACATTTTGAGGGTCGGCTTTATTGGCTACCAAAACTATTTCGAATCTATTGTCCTCGGGGCAAAGCCGACCGTAAATCTAGGCGTGGTCAAGCTGGAGGCTGACACACAGAATCTAAATGAAGTGGTAGTCGAGGGGGTCAAATCCATTTTTGAGTCCGATGTCGATAAGCGGATCTACAATGTCGAAAACAACATTTTGGCCACCGGTGCGACGGCGTCCGAATTGCTGGCGACTTTGCCCTCGATCCAGGTCGACGACGAAGGCGGCATCTCCATGCGGGGTAGCGGCAATATCCTAATCTACATCAACGGAAGGCCATCCAATCTTTCCGGGGACGACATGGAGAGTATCCTCTCCCAATTTCCAGCGAACAGTATCAAGGAAGTCGAGCTGATCACCAATCCTTCTGCCCGATATGATGCCGCAGGGGTCGGCGGTATCATTAACATTATTCTGAAAAAGAATGAACAAACAGGATTCAACGGCCAGGTCAATGCCTCAGTCGGCACCCGTGAGAAATACCAGGCCGGGATCAACCTGAACTACGGAAAGGAAAAGGCCAATTACTTTTTTTCGTACAACTGGCAGGATCGCCGCGAAATCGAATCTGGCAGCGGTACCAGAATCTCCGACCTGGAAGGATTCTCTCCGGTCCTGGACCAAGACCAAGACGGCTTGGAGTTCGAGAAGAATCATCTGATCCGAACCGGGGCAGATTGGACTCTCGGCCGAGGTAAAATCCTAGGCTTCTATTTTCAGGGGAATTTTGAGACCGAAGAGGAATACGAGGATATCGACCAGCGAAATATTGGCGAGGACGGCATAGTGGATTCCTCATTTGTCAGGAGAAATGAAGAGATTGGGAGGAGCAAAAATCTGGAAGGCGGTCTGAACTATACCTGGGAGATCGATTCATTGGGGCAAAAGCTATATTCCTCCCTGTCGTATGCCTATGACGATCGGCACTCGGACGAGTACTATAGACAGCAATATTATTCTTCTGCCGGAGAGCTCAACCCGACAAAGGGGCTAGTACAGACCAATGTCCGGCCAAGCCAAAGTGAACTCGTCGTGGCGCAGCTCGACTATGAGAAACCTTTGGGGGAATTTGGCAGCATGGAGGCTGGACTAAAGGGTACCTTTGCCAACTGGATCTCCGGACAGACCTTTGCAACCGGAGACGTCGATACCGATTTTGTTCCCATCGTCGTCGACAGCCTTAACGAAAGCTATGACTACACCGAAAACGTCTACGCTGCCTACCTCACCTTCAAACGCAAAAAGGACAAAATTGGCTACCAGTTTGGCCTCCGCGCGGAGCAGACCAACACCTTGGGAAAGACCGTCAAGGGAGACACTGAAATACCAAACGATTACTTCAACCTATTCCCAAGTGCCTATCTGACCTATGAGGTCGGTAAGGAGAGTGAATTCAGTCTAAACTATTCCCGACGGGTTTCACGGCCCAGAATATGGGATTTGGCTCCCATTTATCGCGTACGGGATCAGTATAATTTAAGTATTGGCAATCCCTACCTTCAGCCCGAATTCACTGACTCCTATGAGTTTGGCTATCGGAAGGGTTGGGAAAAATACCTGCTAAACGCGACTGCCTACCACCGCTATAGTACCGATGTGGAGACCAGAATCACCTATCTCACTGACGACAACGTGGCCATTCAAACCCGTCAAAATGCCGACACCCGCATATCAAGCGGGCTAGAGCTAATAAACCAGGTGCAGCTGGCACGAAACTTTGACGCGACCTTGACGGGTAACTTTTTCTATTCAAAAGTAAACGGAGAGAATATAGAAGAAGGCTTTAGCAACGAGAATTTCAGCTGGACAGTCACTCTGCTTGGAAATGTGTTGATCCCCAAATGGTTTAGTTTCCAGTTTCAGGGCAACTACCGGGGACCGATCGTGCAGCCGCAGGGGGAAATATTGCCCCAGTGGTCACTCAATCTCGGCTTAAGCAAAAATGTGCTTGCTGGCCGGGGCACGATAAATCTAAATGTCTCCGATGTTTTCAACACGAGGAATTTCCGAATTGAGACCGTTGACCCAAGGTTTATCCAAACCAGAACATTCCAGCGGGAAACGCGAATAGGGACGCTCTCCTTTACCTATCGCTTTGGCGGCTACAAGGAAAAATCCGAGGGTAGAAGCAGCAGAGAGGGTGGAGACGACCTTGGCGGGGAAGAATTTTGAGAGAAAGGGTGATCGAAAACCCCATCATGGTTAAATTTAGGCATGAGCCTATTGACAGAGCAGATCATCCATTCCCTTCAAGACCGGGCGATACCGGAGAAAGCGGCATTTTTTCCGCAGTTCTTCAAGGCGGGCCCCGGGGAATATGGGGAAGGCGATCTTTTTTTGGGTGTAAAAGTCCCCGACCAACGTAGAATTGCCAAGGGATTTTATCGGGAAATCCCTCTGGGAGATCTCTCGGAGCTAATCCAAAATCCTTACCATGAGGTCCGCCTCACCGCACTGATTGCGCTGGTGTATCGGTATGAAAAGAGCAAAACGGAGGCCGAGCGGCAAGAGTTGGCCGATTTCTACCTCCATCATCTGGATTGGGTCAACAACTGGGACTTGGTAGATACCTCTTGCCATCCGATTTTGGGGCATTTTTATTGGAATAAGGACAAGGCTTTGTTTTACCACTTGGCGGGCTCACATGATTTGTGGAGACAGCGAGTGGCGATGATCAGCAGCCTTTATTGGATCAAAAAGGGAGACTTTGACGATGCCTTGGCTTTGGCCGAGGATCTTAAAAATCATCCTCACGACCTGATGCACAAAGCCGTGGGCTGGATGCTGCGGGAAATCGGAAATCTGGATTTTGAAGCGGAGATGGCCTTTTTGAAACAGCATTACCGATCCATGCCCCGAACGGCATTGAGATACGCGATAGAAAAATTTCCAGAGGACTTGAGACAGGATTTTTTGAAGGGGAGAATTTAGGATTTGCTACAAAGCAAGACAGACGCTGAGGAATACTCTGCGCCTTTGTCGTTTTTGCTAGAAAAAATGGAAGTCAATCCTCTATCCCGTCCAGCTCGCTGAGCTCCAGCCAAGTCAACTCCAATTCCTCCAACTCTCCGTCGATGGCTTGGAGGCGATTGGACCAAGTCATCAGCTGGTTCATGTCGGACGTACCTGCTGAAATCTGTTCAGTCAGCTGCCCTTTTTCGGCCTCTAGTTTGGCGATGGTTTCGTTCGTTTTTTTGAACTCCTGCTTTTGCTTATAACTGGCTTTTACTTTCGGAGCTGTTTCTTGTTTCTCGGCTATTGGCTCTTTTTTCTCGACTTGCGGCTCCGAGATCTTGCTACTATTGTCTTGATACTTGATACTATTATCCTTTTCCCACTCCCTAAAGTCCGTATAGTTCCCCGGAAAGTCCCGGATCACTCCCTCGCCCTCGAAGACAAAGAGATGCTCTACTAGTCTGTCCATAAAGTAACGGTCGTGGGAGACGATGATCAAACAACCCGGAAAAGTGTCCAAAAACTCCTCCAGGATGTTTAGCGTCATCAAATCCAGATCGTTTGTCGGTTCGTCAAGAATCAGGAAGTTAGGATTCTTGATCAAAACCATCAGGAGCTGGAGCCGTCGTCGCTCACCGCCGCTCATCTTGCCGATCGGAGTAAACTGCTGCTTGGGAGGGAAGCCAAATTGGGTGAGAAATTGGCTCACCGTGATCGTCTGTCCCTTGTCCAGCACGACGACTTCGGCGACTTCTTTCACGACATCGATCAGTCTTTTTTCTTCGTCAAATCTATCTTCCTCTTGGCGATAGTAGCCAAAAGCAGTGGTCTGACCTGCTGTTATTTTTCCAGCATCCGGGTCCAATAGTCCTGTGATCATCTTGAGGAAAGTAGTCTTTCCGGCCCCATTTGGTCCGACGATTCCGATTCGGTCTTTCTTTCTAAAGATGTAGCTGAAGTCTTTCACCAGCTTTTTCTCGTCGAATGACTTGCTGATCTTGTCGATTTCCAAAATTTTGTTTCCCAATCGCTGGGTAGAAACGGTCAGTTCGATATCCCGCTCCTCACGCTTGGTAAAGGCTTTTTCTTTGGTTTCCTCAAAAGCATCCACGCGGTATTTCGCTTTGGTGCCCCGAGCTTTGGGTTGGCGACGAATCCAATCCAGTTCCTTTTTGTAAAGACTTTTTGCTTTCTCGATTTCGATGTCCTCGATTTGCATGCGCTCGGCCTTTTTGTCCAAAAAGTAGCCGTAGTTGCCCTGGTAGCGGTGGATTTTTCCTTGGTCGAGTTCAAGGATTTCGTTGGTGACTTTTTCCAAAAAGTAGCGGTCGTGCGTCACCATGAAGATCGAAAGGTTGGCCTTGGCGAGATAATCCTCCAGCCATTCGATCGTTTCCAAATCCAAATGGTTGGTCGGTTCGTCGAGTAGCAACAAATCCGGCTTTTCCAGGATAGCCTTCGCCAATGCAACCCGCTTGCGCTGGCCCCCGGAAAGGCTTCCGACTGGAAGCTCCGTGTCGTGTAGGCCAAGTTTTCCCAAGACCTCCTTCACCTGATATTCAAAGTCCCAAGCCTGAAGAGCGTCCATCTTCTCAAAGAGCTTGGACATTTTATCCGAGTTGTCGATACCTCGCTCAGCATCCAGCATCGCCTTGTGATAGTCTTCGATGACTCGAAGCACTTCTGAATTACTCTGGTCAAAGATGGTTTGGTAAATGCTCAAATTGGCTTCAAAAACCGGGTTTTGGTGCACGTAGGCGATTTTCACCGATTGGTTAAGCGCGACTTGGCCGGTGTCGGGGATCTCCAGTCCCATGATGATCTTCATGAGGGTGGACTTGCCGGCGCCGTTGATACCGACAAGCGCGATTTTTTGCCCTTGGGAAATGCCAAAAGAGATGTTGGAAAATAGCTTCCGTTCCCCGAAAGCCTTGCTGAGGTTCTCAACCGATAGGTAATTCATGCCGCAAAAGTAGGGAAAAGCCAGTCTTTAAACTTGTTGCCTTTTATTCTTTCGCGGAAATAATAACTTCCGTCCATGAAAACCATCCACGATATCCTCAAACTTGGTGATCCCAGACTGTATGAAGTTTGTGAACCTGTACTTGAGTCAGAGCTTCAGCAAGTCCCTATTTGGACCCAGCAACTTCATGAAGCCATGGAAGATATTCGAAGAGTTTATGGTTTTGGTCGTGGGGTAGCAGCTCCACAGTTGGGAATTATGAAGCGGATGTTTTACCTAAATCTGGACAGGCCGTACATCATTCTCAATCCAGAACTCAAAAACCTGAGCGAGGATCAATTCGAACTTTGGGACGACTGCATGAGCTTTCCCAATTTGCTCGTGCGAGTCAAGCGGCATCAAAGTCTCACGTTGGAGTACTGGGATGAAAATTGGGAACCACAGTCATGGAAAGTTTATGGCGCCATTTCAGAATTGATCCAGCATGAATACGACCATCTGGATGGTGTTCTGTGTACGATGCGGGCGATTGATGACAAGTCGTTCCGGTGGAAAGAGTAGCCTTGTCCTGTTTTTCCAGAAGCTGGACTTGATTAAATTCTGGGGGATTCGCGCAAATCAGGATTGTTCGGCTTACGGGAAAACGATTTTTACAGAAAGGATGAAAACCTATCTTTAGGTCATGAATTTCCCGACCCTTTCCAATATCCGTGCGGCGCACGAGCGAATCCAACCTTTCATCCACCGAACGCCAGTTTTAACCTCTTCAGCGATCAATGAGATAGCGGGATGTAAGATTTTTTTCAAGTGTGAAAACTTCCAGAAAGTTGGGGCCTTCAAAGCCAGGGGTGCAGCCAATGCCGTGCTCAAGCTTTCCCCAGAGCAAAAATCAAAAGGTGTGGCCACCCACTCATCGGGAAACCATGCAGCAGCGCTGGCCAGAGCCGCCAGCGTAGCGGGAATCCCTTCTTACATCGTCATGCCTTCCAACGCTCCAGAGATCAAAAAGAAGGCAGTGAGAGGGTATGGCGGGGAAATCGTCGAGTGCGAGCCGACTTTGCAAGCGCGGGAGACTACGCTGCAGGAAGTAGTGGCGCGTACGGGAGCAACCTTTATCCCGCCTTTTGACTTTTGGGATGTGGTCGAGGGCCAAGCCACCTGCGCACTGGAATTGTTGGAGGCTCAGCCTGACCTTGATGTCGTGATGGCGCCGGTAGGAGGAGGCGGACTTTTGGCTGGAACGGCCTTGGCCGTTCACAATCTCAATCCAAAAATCGAAGTCATTGCCGGAGAGCCTACGGGAGCGGATGACGCTTTTCGCTCTTTTCAGGCGGGGGAGATCCTTCCGAATGAAAAAACCCAAACCATCGCGGACGGGCTACTCACGACCGTGGGTAGGCTTCCCTTTGCAGTGATCCAAGAGCATGTGGACTCGATTTTGCTTGCCACGGACCCGCAAATCGTCGACGCGATGCGTATACTTTTCGAACGGATGAAGCTGGTGGTAGAGCCCTCCGGAGCGGTTCCGCTGGCAGCACTATTGGCCAATATTGAGCGTTTTGCAGGGAAAAGAATCGGCATCATCATCTCCGGTGGCAATGTGGATTTGGGTAAATTGCCCTTTTGACACCTTTCATAACTAGCCAGAAAGCTTCAAGGATAACTATAGCTTTTAACAAGGATCAAATTTTTAATAATGATAATTGGAATTGCATACTGAAACGGCCCGAAAGTCCCGCATCCTCCATGTCCTCTATTACATCAAGCGGCAGGTATCCAAAGTAAAGCTCTGGCTGCTGGTGAAGTTGGGTTTTGTGAAAAAAGTCCTAATCCAACCCTACGCCGGCTACGGAAATGGAAAGGAGATTTACTTGGCAGGTCGGGTGCTGGCGGACCGAAATATCCAAGCCTCAACCCCAGATGACCGGTTTTGGATGAATTTTGGGAAGATGAGGCGCCGCTTTTTCTCGATCGTCTTTCCTGGGGTGCACTTGGAGGCGGAGTTTGAGGGAAAGACGATCCAAGTGACCTCGGACGAGGAAGGGTATTTTGAGGTTAGAATGACTCTGGACAGCGGTTTGCTGCCCGAGGGCTGGCATCCGATTAGGCTACGCCTGCTTCATGATCTGCTGGGGCGAGAGACCGAAGTCGTAGCACTGGGTGAGGTCTATTTCCCGGCGGCCGATACGGATTTTGGTATTATCTCAGACATTGATGACACCATCCTGACGACAGGGGCGATGCGGCTTTGGGAGATGCTGAAGGTGACGTTTGGACAAAATGCCCATACTCGTGTGCCCTTTGCCGGGGTGTCAGAGTTTTACGACGCGCTGCGCCGAGGCGACGACCGCATCCTGAGCAATCCCATTTTTTACGTATCGAGCAGTCCTTGGAACCTCTATGATTTCCTGATGGAGTTTCTCGATATCCACCACATTCCAAAAGGACCGCTGATGCTCCGTGACTTGGGCTTGTCCCGAGATCAGTGGATCGCCGGCCCGCACCGGGAGCACAAACTGAAGCAGATTGAGCATATTTTGGAGGTGTTTGCGGAGCTGCGCTTTATCCTGATCGGGGATAGCGGACAGGAAGATCCGACTATCTACCACGAGATCATCCGGAAGTTCCCCGGAAGAATCCTAACGGTCTATATCCGAGATGTGTCCGGAGCGGACCTTTCCCTCCTGGCTCGGGATTATTTGGAAAAAGGCGTGGAGCTGGTATTGGTCAAAGACACCCTGGAAGCCGCCAAGCACGCGCTGGGGAAGGGCTGGATTTTGGCGAGTGACCAGCCAAAAATCAAGGATCAGAAGCGTGAGGATGAAAATGAGAGAGGGTAGGTATCATTTTGCGAATTGAAGTCTCTGGCTCACAAGTAGAAATTAACGTAAAGAAGCGGGCATAAATGGTGAAGGACGCTTTAGCGCATATTAGCCTTTCCAATTTGCCCCCGCCCTCACTCCCCCTTTCCCCGACATTTCCCTATCTTTGCCGCCTGATTTGATCCAAACCCAGCCCTTTTCCGGGCTGCCAGCTGAAAGAGACACCCATGAGCAGAGAAGTTAGAGTACGATTTGCCCCATCACCCACTGGAGCCTTGCATATAGGCGGCGTACGCACCGCCCTTTACAATTATCTTTTCGCCAAGAAAATGGGAGGCAAGTTTCTCCTGCGTATCGAAGATACCGACCAAAACCGCTTCGTGCCTGGTGCGGAAGAATACATCAAAGAGTCCCTGGAATGGTTAGGCATTACTCCCGAGGAAAGTCCTTGGAACCCGGGTGATTGCGGTCCCTATCGCCAATCCGAACGTAAACCGATGTACATGCAATATGCGCTGGACTTGGTCGAAAAAGGCCACGCCTACTATGCTTTTGACACGGCAGAAGAGCTGGAGGCCATGCGTGAGCGCTTGACTGCCGCCCGCGTGGTCCAGCCCCAATACAACAGCATCACCCGCACCCAGATGAAAAACTCCCTGACGCTCTCCGCCGAGGAGGTGAAGGCGAGACTGGAATCGGGCGATCCCTACGTGATCCGCGTAAAGATCCCCAGAAACGAAGAGGTGCGCCTCAACGACATGATCCGCGGCTGGGTGATGGTGAACTCGGGCACACTGGACGATAAAGTCCTGATGAAGTCCGACGGCATGCCGACCTACCACCTGGCCAACATCGTGGATGACCATCTCATGGGAATCACCCACGTGATTCGCGGGGAGGAATGGCTTCCGTCCGCGCCCTTGCATGTGTTGCTTTACAAATATTTTGGCTGGGAGAGCACAATGCCACAGTTTGCGCATTTGCCTCTCTTGCTCAAGCCTGATGGAAACGGCAAGCTCTCCAAGCGTGACGGCGACAAACTAGGCTTTCCTGTATTTCCTCTGGACTGGACGGATCCTTTCTCTGGAGAAAAAGCCTCCGGATTCCGCGAGCAAGGCTATTTGTCCGATGCTTTCCTGAATTTTCTCGCTTTCTTGGGTTGGAATCCGGGAGACGACCGGGAGATTTTCTCCCTGCCTGAGCTCGTCGAGGCCTTCTCCGTGGAGCGGATCGGCAAGTCGGGTACCAAGTTTGACATTGCCAAAGCCAAGTGGTACAACGAGCAATACCTGAAATCCAAGCCGACTTCCGAGCTGACAGGTTTCCTGATCGCTGACGCAAAAGCAGAGGGTGTGGAAGTGCCTGCCGACAAAGCGGAAGCTATCGTCGACCTGATGAAGGGGAGGGTGACTTTTCCTGCGGATCTGTGGAAAGAAAGCAAATTCTTGGTCACAGCGCCTGAGAAGTTTGACGAGGATGTGGCGGCCAAAAGATGGAATGCGGACGCCGTGAAAGTTCTGGGAGCCTATGCCGCCGCATTGGATACTTTCGGGGGGACTTTTGATGCTGCTAGCGCCAAGTCTTTACTGGAAAATACAGCCGAAACCGAGGGTGTCAAGCTGGGTAAAGTGATGCAGGCAGTACGCTTGGCAGTGACGGGTATTGGCGGCGGGCCGGATTTGATGGAGGTTTTTGCTATCTTGGGCAAAGAAGAGGTAGCCAAAAGAATCCGTTTTGCGTTAAGCAAATTGACCGTAGTAGCATAAAGATGACCAAGAAAAAGAAAAAAGAAACCGACCCCAAGGTTCACGAGGAGCTGAAGGGTTTCAAGATGGAAATCAATTCCTTCGGGGAAATCTCGTCCAGCTTTTCCATTGACAAGATCAACGAGTTTCTCAATAAAAATGTCGAAGACAAAAAACTGAAAGACCGAGACGACCTTAACAAGGAAGAGTAGGGTGTTTCGAATGTTAAAAAACAAAACTAAAAGCTCCGTATCGGGGCTTTTTTCATATACTTGGCAATTACTATTCATAGCCTCTACAAGATGAAAAAAGTCCTCTTCAGCCTCAGCCTTTGTTTGGGTTTGCTCTCACAGCTTTTTGCGCAGACGGGCAAGATCACCGGCACGGTCAAAGACGCGGAGACTGGCGAGGCACTTCCCTTTTGCAGTGTTTTCTTAAACAATACGACGATCTCCACCACCACGAATCTCGATGGGAATTTCACACTGGAAGGGTTGGAGGCAGGTGCGGTGGAGATTGGCTTTTCCTTTACCGGATATATTGCCGAAACTCGAAAAGTGACGTTGAATCCCGGCGGGACGCTTACCATCAACCTAGCTCTAAAGCCCTTTGCACAAGAACTCAGCGATGTGGAGATCCAGGCATCCCGCGACAAAAACTGGGAGCGCGACCTGCGCAAGTTTCAAAATCTCTTCATAGGCATAGATGAAGCCGCTGCTCAGACCCAGATCTTGAATCCCTGGGTGATAGATTTTCCTGCTTCCAGTGAAAAAGGGGCATTTACCGCGAAAGCCGATCAGCCTTTGGAGATCGAGAATCGCTTTCTGGGCTACAAAATCACGTTTAATCTCAACGAATTTTTCGATTCTCCCACTAGCTTCCGAATCGCGGGAGCGGCGAGGTTTGAGGAAATGGAGCCGGGTACGGATGCCCAAAAGTCCGCTTGGGAAAAGAACCGTGCCGAGGTCTACCGCAAGTCACCGATGAACATGTTTCGGGCAATCATTCAGGGGACGCAGGAGCGCGAAGGTTTTTATCTCTATGGGGACAAGGCAGGTGGCTCTGCCAGCATGAACATGCGATCCGACATCTTTGCAAACGAGCTGGGAAAGTCGGTGGTGGCTTACAAATCCGACCCTTTGGTCACTCCGGCCAATACGCCTGATGAATCTTTCATCAATCTCAAAGGCCGAATCGAAATCCACTATCAGAAGGGCTATTCCCAAGCCAATACCTACAAGGATGCTCCATACCCCATCTCTTGGCTGGAGGTAAATGGTGGTAAAGTGCGGGTGAGGGAGAATGGGGCGGTGATGAATCCCCAGGATTTGGTTTTTTCGGGCGATATGGATAGAAAGCGGATTTCCAACCTGTTGCCTTTAGACTATGACGCGACCAAGGCGATTCAGCTCCAAGATTTGGCGAAAACTGCTAAAAACTACCAAGAAAAAGTCTACCTGCATACGGACAAGCCCTACTACTACGCGGGAGACCAGGTTTTTTTCAAGGGATATTTTGCTTATGGCAATCCCTATCTGCGAGACGAGCTCAGCCGGGTGCTGTATGTGGAAGTCATCAGCCAGGATAGAGTTCTGGTCATAGAAAAGAAGTTCCCGATTAGAGACGGCATCGTGGTCGGGGATTTCTATCTGCCGGATTCTATGGCGGGGGAGAAGTATTTTCTGCGTGCCTACACCAATTGGATGCGTAACTATGGCCCTAGTCAGTACTTTTTGCAAACGCTTACGATACTGGACCCCTATAAAAGGATTTCACCCGAAGAAGCGGTGGGCGATTGGCCTAATATGGGTGTTGAACTCCGGGCTGACAAAGAGAGCTTTGGGACGAGGGAAAAGGTGACACTGGCCGTAAAAGTAAGTGACAAGGATAAGGCGCCTATTCCTGCCACATTCTCACTTGGCGTATATGATGCCAGACAGCTGGTGCCGATCAAGAGGGGGGTGGAGATGGGCGATGCGCTGGACATGCTGCATGTTTCTGATGAATTAGGTTTGGAGCGTTTTTCCTATCCCATTGAGAAGAGTCTCAGACTCGACGGCAAAGTGACGGATGAAAAAGGAAAAAGTGCCGCTGCTGCGGTGACCGCTTTTGTCAATGACTTTCAGGGAACGATTGACTTGGAGTCCGCTAGCGACGGATCTTTTGTATTGGACGACATGGAGTTTTATGGGCCGATGCGCTTGGCGTTTTCGGCTTTGGACAAGAAGGGGAAGCCGCTGAATGTTTCGATTGATGTTCCGCTCAAGGCTCCCATCTCCTTGCCATCAGATGCATTTTTCCCGAAAATTACCATCCTAGCGACTCCGGTCCGCAGCGTTGAAACTGATCCCGAATTGGAGTCCGGTACATCCGATGCTACAACCGCCAGAGAGACGCCCGCAATCTATGGCAGTCCCGACTTTGTGGTCAAAGGCGAAGATCTAACCAAGACTGGTGTCAACTCTGATTTGGTGAACAGCCTCTCTGGAAATGTACCTAGCATGCGGGTGACAACAGTGGGAGCGACGGGGCAGCAGCAGATCCGCATCCGTGGAGGGGCCACTTCCGGAGGCTCTTCCATGGAGCCTCTAGTGATGCTCAACGGGAGTATACTAGGCGCTGCCGGTGGGGCTACCGCTGCAGACAATTTGAGAGGAATCAATCCCTTTGACATAGATCGGGTAGAAGTGGTGACGAGGATGTCTCCTATGCTGGGAGATCAAGGTAGAAATGGAGTGATTGCCGTATACACCAAGGACAAGTTGGATTCGGATGACTTGTCTGGCATGCCAGGGATCAAAGAGTTTGTGGTTCAAGGCTATCAGCCACAGGGGAATTTTGTAGTTCTAGACTATGGTCAGCTGACTGAGACCGTGGAAAAAGACGATCGACAGACCTTGTATTGGAACCCCTACTTAGTTTCGGACGAAAAGGGGGAGGTGACGGTATCTTTTTATACCAACGACTCCGCAGGGCCGGTGGTAGTGGAGCTCAGAGGACTGGGAACTGACGGGGAAATCGTCAGCGGCACCTTTATCCTCAACCAGAAATAGCTCAGGTTGGTCGAATTCCGTTATTTTTGAACATGAATAAAATCTTGGTTTCCCTGCTATTGCTTGCGTTGCCCATTGGGGCTTTTGCCCAGCTCAGTGTCGGGATTAGAGGGGGATACGCGACTTCCTCCTATAGCTATCAGGGAACAGCATCGACTCGAAGCACTACGGTAGATGGCATCGGGGCTCCGACATTCTCTTTCGTCGTCGAGTATTTTAGCTCTAAAAACGCGGGAGTCGAGCTAAACCTTCAGCAGCTTACGCTCGGTTTTCGGCAGTTTAACGCCGAGGAAGAGCTAAACCATACCGAATTGACCTATCTCAAAGTTCCGTTTCTTGCGAGCTTTTTTGCAGGAAGGTCAGGCAGATTTCAGGTCAAGATGGGGCCACATCTGGGGTATTTGGTAAAAGCTGAAGATATCGAAAGACAGTATTCTGGTGCCACGCCACCGGAATTGCCGACTTATGGCGGAGCGGGCGATAATCCAAACAAATTCATGTACGGCCTCACGGCGGGAGCGGGGATTTCGAAACTGTTTGGTAAAAGTACCATCTCGGGCGAAGTCCGATTTGCCTACGATTTTACCAATCCCGAATCTCAGGACAGGATTTATGACATGAATTCCACCAATCTGGAGTTTACTTTGGCTTACCTGTTTCGAGTAAAAGAATGGAAATAGAAAAGCTAAAGCTTGATATTCATTCTGGAGATTCGGGTAAGATCTTAGAATCAGTTGACATGCTGTTTAAAATTGGAGAAGTAGAAAGTATCGACTATCTATTGGGGCTCTTGGATCATCCTAACTCGGCAATAAGAGATGCCGTAGCATTGACTTTTCGTCGTAATAGATTCAATGATGCCGTAGATCCATTGTTGAACTCAATTAAAAAGAAAGAAAATAAAGGCTGCAATGGCACAATGGCTTACGCTTTAGAAACACTGGATTGTAGTCTTAGATTAAAAGATTTGTTTGACATACTCTTCGATGATAATAGCTATGAGACTAGGTGTCATATTCTCAGAATATTGGATGAGCAAATTTTTGAATTTACGGAAGAGGACTTATTGGAGATCGAGTTTAAATGGTACAAGCTAAGGGATAGCTGGAATGATTTCAATAAAATCGACGAACAAAACCCGAGAGATTTCGACCTAGATCGCGACCTGATTCAATGCTTTGTTGATGGATATCTGGTCTACTTGGGAAACAGATAAATTAACAGAAACGATAATTTTCTCCAGAGCCTAAGTCCGTATAAAAATGAATGGCTATCGGGTGAGAGCTTGTAAGCTTCGGGGGACTACTTAACTTTGATCCAAAGCTTTAAACCTATTTTGCCTTGAAAATCCAAATCATCAATGGCCCCAATCTGAATCTGCTCGGAAAGCGGGAGCCGGAAATCTACGGAAGCGAGTCTTTCGAAGACTATTTTGAACAACTGAAGAAGCGCTTTCCCCAAGTAGAACTTCACTATTATCAGAGTAACGTCGAGGGCGAGCTGATCAACAAAATCCACGAAGTTGGTTTCTCTTTTGACGCGATACTTCTCAATGCCGGAGGCTATACCCATACTTCGGTGGCGATCTCGGATGCGATCGCAGGCGTGACCACTCCCACATTGGAAGTGCATATTTCCAATATTTACAAGCGTGAGGAATTTCGCCACAAAAGCATCATCTCCAAATCCTGTGTTGGGATGATTTCCGGCCTGGGCCTTAAAGGCTATGAACTCGGTATTTCCTATTTTCTACATACCCCAGAACTATGATTACTTTTGCTCCGGGACCATCTAAAGTTTACGATGCGCTTCCCAAATACATGCAGGATGCCTATAATGAAGGAATTCTAAGCGCGAACCATCGCAGTGGGGTTTTCATGCACCTCTACCAGGAGACTGAGCAGCTGATGCGCGAAAAGCTTCACATGCCGGATGGCTACAAACTCCTGTTCACTTCTTCCGCGACCGAAAACTGGGAGATTATCACCCAGTCGATTGTGGAGAAGGCGAGTTTCCATATTTACTCTGGGTCTTTTGGGAAAAAGTGGTTGGAATATGCTAAACACATCGTGCCAGCGACTGGTGCGCTAAAACTGGAGGCAAATCAACCTGTGGACGTAGCAGGATTGGAAATCGGGGAGGGCTTTGACCTGATCGCGATTACCCAAAATGAAACCGCCAACGCGACTCAGGTACCCATGGCGGTCATCGAAGCGATCGGGGAGAAATTTCCGGAAAAGATGATCGCAGTCGACACCACCTCTTCCATGGGAGGCATAGAATTGGACTTTCGTCTGGCGGATATTTGGTACGCGTCGGTGCAAAAGTGTTTTGGTCTTCCTGCTGGCTTGGGAATTCTAATTGTTTCTCCGAAGGCGGTAGAAAAAGCACAGCGGAAAGGAGAACGAGGTCGATATAACAGCCTGAATTTCATTTTGGAAAATGCGGCCGGCTACCAGACCCACTATACTCCCAACGTTTTTGGGATTTATTTACTCAATCGGGTCCTAAAAGATCTAGAGGAGATCCAACATGTCGATTCCCGACTAAGAGCGCGCATGGCCAAGCTTGAGGACACCATCGCGAAATCCGACAAATTTAGAATGTTGGTAGACAATGACCAGACTCGTAGCACGACGGTGATGGCGGTTGCCGGTACCAAGGACTTGATAGCAACTGTTAAAAAAGCTGCAGAAAAACAAGGAATGCAATTGGGCAGCGGTTATGGGCCGCACAAGCCGACCAGCTTCAGGATTGCCAACTTTCCGGCGATTGCCGATGCGGAGTTTGACCGGTTGATCGAGTTTCTGAGAAACTACTAAAAACGAAAAAGCCCGGCTTGCCGGGCTTTTTCGTTTATGATTCTTCCTGTACGCTTTCGTTTGCGGTGAAAGGATTTGCTTTTCGGATTAATCCCTCGGGCAGTTCCCCTTCCGTACTTGCGACGACCGTGGTCACTACCACATCTCCAGTAACGTTGACCACCGTTCGGAACATGTCCAAAATTCGGTCTGGCGCAATGATCAAAGCTATCCCAGCCGCTGGAACCTGTATGGATTCGAGGACAATGATGAGCATGATCAAGCCAGCCCCCGGTACCCCAGCGGAGCCTATGGAGGCAAGCGTGGCTGTCAACACGATCATCAGCTGCTGGGTGAGCGACAAGTCCATGCCGAGTGCCTGCGCGATGAACACCGCCGCCACCCCTTGATAGAGGCTAGTTCCGTCCATATTGACCGTGGCGCCAAGGGGCAGTACAAAGCTTGAGATGTTTTCAGAAACGCCGATTTCTTCCTCTGTCTGCTTCATGGTCACGGGAAGTGTGGCGGAGCTGGACGAAGTGGTGAATGCCAATAGTTGGGCGGGTCGGATTGCTTTGAAAAACTCCAAGTAAGGAACCTTGGTGAATGCCCTCAAAATCATCGGGTATACCAAGAAAACCATGAGGGCAAGTCCTCCTAAAACTACTAGGCTGTATTTGAGCAAAGCGAGGAGGAGCTGGACTGCCGAGTCGGGATTGTTTCCCGCGATCTCTACGATCAAGGAAGCCATCAGGGCGAATACACCATAAGGCGCCACCAGCATGATGTAATTGACGATCTGGATGATCACGTCATTGAAACCGTCGAAGAACGCAATGATTGGCTCCGCTTTGGATTTTGGGATTTGAAGGAGAGCAACGCCGACTAGCAATGCGAAAAATACCACCTGAAGCATGGCGCCGTTGTTCGTCGTTGCCGCGAAGATATTTTCCGGAACGATGTCCACCAGCGGCTGCAGTGGACTTTGCTCCTGAATCTCCGATGCCTGGCCTAGCTTGGTTCCAGCATCCCCTTGATAGAGCTGCATCAGGTTTTCCCGAGTTTCGGTTGGGAGGCTTTTACCCGGGGAAAAGATATTCACTAGACCTAGGCCCACAGAGATGGCGACTACCGTAGTGCAGAGGTAGATTGCTATGGTTTTTCCCCCAATTCTGCTGAGTTTGGATACGTCGCCCAAATTGGATACGCCGACGATCAGGGAAGCAAGTACCAAGGGCACCGCGATCATCTTGAGCCCGTTGATGAAGATCGTGCCGATGGGTTTGATGTAATTCAGGGTGAAGGAATTGGGAATTCCAGTTTTAATCACGACCAAGCCAAAGATTAGCCCGAGGATGAGTCCTAGGATAATCTGGGTATGTAAGGGTATTTTTTTCTTCTTTTTCAATCGCTGGTGGGTTTATATTCCTTCAAGTTTGTTTGTCTTGGACAAGAGAAGATTGTCCGCGATGACCAACGCCGCCATAGCCTCCACGATCGGCACCGCGCGGGGGACTACGCAGGGGTCATGCCGTCCTTTTCCGCTGACGATGACTGTCTCGCCAGCCTCGTTCAGTGATTCTTGGTCTTGCATAATAGTCGCCACCGGTTTAAATGCCACACGGAAATAGATGTCTTCACCATTGCTGATGCCGCCTTGGATTCCTCCCGAATGGTTGGTAAGCGTATGGATTTGGTCCCCTTCTTTCACAAAGGTGTCGTTGTGCTCGGAGCCGCGCATCTTGACGCCTTCGAATCCGCTGCCGTACTCGAAGCCTTTCACCGCATTGATGCTAAGCATGGCTTTGCCCAATTCTGCATGGAGCCTGTCAAAGACAGGCTCGCCTATGCCTGGAGGCGTATTTTTTATCACACAGGTGACTACGCCTCCGATAGTGTCTCTTTCAAGTCGGACTTGGTCGATGAGGGTGATCATTTTGTCGGCCATATCGGGATCCGGGCAGCGGACGATATTCTCCTCGGCCAGATCCAGGTTGAGCTCGGTATAGGTTTTCTCCAGGCTTAGCGCCCCTACTTGGGATACGAAGGCTTGAACTGTAATCCCTTTTGTCTCCAAAAATTGTTTTGCGATAGCGCCTCCGGCTACTCTTGCGGCGGTTTCTCTCGCGCTGGACCTTCCCCCGCCACGATAGTCGCGTATGCCGTATTTTTCGAAGTAGGTATAGTCTGCGTGGGAAGGACGGAATTTGTCCGCGATGTGGGAGTAGTCTTTGCTTTTCTGGTCGGAGTTTTGGATGACTATGCCGATGGGTGTGCCGGTAGTCTTGCCTTCAAATACTCCCGAAAGAATTTGGATTTCGTCCTCCTCCTTGCGTTGGGTGGTGATCTTGGATTGGCCGGGCTTTCTTCTTTGCATTTCGAGCCGGATTTTTTCCTCATCCAAATCCAAACCTGCCGGACATCCTTCCACAATAGCTCCCAAAGCTTTTCCGTGCGATTCACCAAACGTGGTGATTCTGAAAAGCTTGCCAAATGAATTTCCCATTATTTTTTCTTGATTATCAGAACCGCCAGCAGGGCGACAGCACCTAAAAGGAGCACGTTGATTGCGGTCGTAAAATAGTATTTATATTCCTCGTTTAAAAACTGATTGCTTTCAGTGGCAATCCTGTCATAGATGCCTCCGAGTCTTTGGCCGGAAATGGCCTGGTTTACTTTGCTTTCTCCCGACACGACGATCTTTGCCTCCGGCTTCAGCGTATCGTAGACAGCCCTCACGGGGTCAAAATAGATCCACTCAAAGTGATCGTCCAGCTCGTACTCTCCGGCTTCGTTGATCGTGATATAGTAGTTGAATTCCTTGATTCCGGAGACCCGGCCATAACCTTGGTTGACTTGTTGGCGAACGTTGGGGTCGTAGGTGTTGAGATTTGTACCGGTCAGGCGCTTGGGTGGCGAAATAGAGTTGATGTTGCCTACTCCGCTGATTCCAAAGTTGTACTCGAAGCCTTGGCCAGTTTCCACCTCCAGCTTGCTGATGTTTTCCCGCAACTGGAAGACTCCGACTGCCACTTCGTTTTTGAGCGGATGTGGAGGGAGCGGTTTTACGGTGATAGTCTGGGGAGAAGAGTAGAAAGTCTTGAAGTCTTCCTGGCGATTTGCCCCAAAGAAAGTTGGGTTTTTGGCGATTCGATATTTGATCATTTCCCACGGCACCCGGGGGAGTTCGATCGTGCCCTCTGAAAACGGGAAAAACGAGGCCTCGTAGACCTTGTACCGCATCCATCGCTTGTTGTTGATTACCACCAGCTCTGGCTGGATATTGGTGATGTTGAAGTTTTCCTCCCAGGCATTGTTGGGTTTTAGCTTTTTCAGGATGGCATCGAGCTGCCTGCCCGGCTCATAGAAGTCAAAGGGAGCTTGGTTTTGCTCCGACATATAGAATGCGACATTGAGGTTGAAGCCTTCCCCCGCGTAGATTTCCTTTTTGTCTACAGATACGGAAAAGAACGCGTCATCCTCGAGCTCCACGTATTCGGGTTCTTCCGACGGTCTTCCAAAAAAATCCGCAAAAGGATCGGTTGCATTTCCGCCAAATCCCTGGTTGCTGACTGCGTCTCCCACGGTGATCGATTTTCCGGGTGAGCTGTAAGACTCCCCGTTGATCAATATGGAGAAATTGCCCAGCGTGAACTCTCCTTTTCGGGTGGGTTTGTAGTATTGGATGATACTGTTGGAGCTGCTCATCTGCCCATTGATGATGTTCATGGACGAGGATTGGGAGATGCCCTGCTTTTGGAATCCAGGAATCTCGGGAAACTGATCGTAGGATTTGATCTTGTCGTTGGCCAGCGTCGCTTTGATTGTAAACGTCTCATTCAGCCCGATTTCGTCTGGTCCCAGCTCGATCTTGACGTCTTGGGCGTGGACAAAATTCACCAGAAAGAAGTTAAGGTATACGAAAGCGAGACGGAGCATCGTTTTTGTCATGGATGCGAAAGTAGGGATTATTCTATACTTAGGGGTTTCAAAAATAACGTAACATCTTGGGAAAAGCCCTCGTTTCCTAGCTTAAAATCAGTTAATAAACCCAAATCATAATGGCTATGCTAGAGTATGTGAAGACCATTTTGCAAAAAGTCAGCTTTAATAAGCATTTGTTTGAACGGGAATTGATCAAGGGGATTCGCTATCTGATGCCAGCAGAACTTGAAGAGTTTAAGGATTGGTGCTATGATTCTTTTGGCCTGAGCCACCGCCCGATACTCAACCGTTATTTTCGTCCTGCTTATTAGCTATGACAATGAAAAGCCCTGAATTTTTTGGATTCAGGGCTTTTTGATTGGTGGTTGATTGTTGGTAATGGTAGTTAATCTCTAGTTGCAAAGTCCGGATAAGCGCGCATACTGTGCTCGTTGATATCCAAGCCTTCAATTTCTTCTTTTTCATCCACTCGGATGCCGATTGTTTTCTTCAAGACGAAGAAGATCAAAAATGCAGTAGCGAAGCAGAATACGCCGACAGCGCCGATTCCTATAAGTTGGGAAATGACTTGGTCCATACCGGCTAGGTCTCCAAAAAGACCTACTGCCAACGTACCCCAAATACCGCCTACCAGGTGGACAGAGATAGCGCCTACAGGGTCGTCGATCTTGATCTTGTCAAACAACACTACGCCAAAGACTACCAGCCCGCCACCGACTAGGCCGATGAATACCGAGTCCAAGACGCCCATCTGGTCAGCACCTGCGGTGATTCCGACCAAGCCGGCTAGGATGCCGTTGAGGACCATGGTGATGTCGTAGGTTTTGAATTTCAAATAGGAAACCACGAGTGCTCCGATTGCTCCCGCAGCCGCTGCAATTGACGTGGTGACAAACACTTTGGATACCAATCCCGGATCGGCACTAAGCACTGAGCCACCGTTGAATCCAAACCATCCGAACCACAGCAGGAATACTCCAATTGTTGCCATGGGTAGATTGTGGCCAGGGATAGCTTTCATGCCCTGAGGAGTGTATTTGCCGATTCTTGGGCCAAGAAGGTAAGCTCCCACCAATGCTCCCCAGCCGCCCACAGAGTGTACAATTGTTGATCCTGCGAAGTCATAGAATGGGGTTTCCAAGGTATTTAGGAATCCTCCTCCCCACTTCCACATGCCCACGATTGGATAAATGAAGGCTACATAGAGGATGGAAAAGGTAATGAAGGGACCGAGTTTGACTCGCTCGGCGACGGCTCCGGATACGATGGTGGCAGCGGTAGCGGCAAACATTGCCTGGAAAATAAAGTCGGTAAAGTAGGTGTATCCAGCGTTGTAATTGCTGGTGTCCCAGCCTTCCGGAAGGCTCACGCCAAACCCAGCAAATCCGAAGAATCCTCCGGCAAAATCAGCTCCAGGATACATCAGATTGAAGCCTACCAACGCATAAGTAAGCAGCCCAATCGCAGGTATAATGGTGTTTTTAAATAAGATATTGACGGTGTTTTTGGAGCGCGTAAGGCCCGCTTCCAGCGTGGCAAAACCCAAGTGCATGACAAAGACCATTGTCGTGGCTATCATCATCCAGAGGTTGTTGACCGTAAAGAGGTCTTGTACAGGTATTTCTTCCATAAGTCTAATAGGTGAGGTGGTTTTTGATAGGTTTTATAGAGCAGCTTCGCCGGTTTCGTTGTTTCGGATTCTGTAGGCTTCCAAAACCTCGTAAACGAAGATTTTTCCGTCGCCTATTTCACCGGTTTTGCCTTCGGAGAGGATGCATTGGATGACTGACGGGGCAATTTCATCGGGAACGACGATTTCCAGTTTGGTGCGTGGGATATAGGTCGGTTCGTAGGCTACTCCACGATACATTTCCTGGCGGGCATGCTCGAAGCCCATTCCTTTGATTTCGGAAAATGAGAGGAATTTGACACCGAGCTTGGAAACGCAGGTGTGGATTTGATCAAATCGCGAGGTCCGGATGATCGCTTCTATTTTTTTCATTTTTCACAATAGATTAAGTGGTTTTTTGAGATTATGGCATGAAAGTAAGATAAAATTTGAACTAGATCGAAAATAGGTTGAAAAAAAGCTCATTATTTTCAAAAAAAGCGTCTGATTTTTTAAAAATGGGTAGATAAATAGCTTCTGTCTTGTAGAAAATATAAGAATCTGGTCGGGTTATGGTTAATTTGAAACGGCGGGTGTCTTTTTTTGCAGATTTGGCTCAGAGAGATAAAGCCCTATTTTTGTGACCTTTCTTTATTAAGCATATGACTAACAAACCAACCCTGTTGGTATTGGCAGCCGGAATCGGCAGTCGATACGGAGGAAACAAACAAATTGACGGATTTGGCCCCAGTGGGGAAACCATCCTCGAATACTCGATTTTTGATGCGATCCGCTACGGCTTCGGCAAGGTAGTGTTCATCGTAAGACAGGAAATCCTCGAAGTGGCCAAAGAAAAATTTATGCCCAAGCTCGAAGGCAAGATAAAAGTGGATTGGGTGATTCAGACGCTTGACAGCTTTGTGCCTGCTGAGCTGAAGCAGGCAGAACGGGTGAAGCCTTTTGGTACCGCCCATGCCGTGCTTTGTGCCAAGGGTGCGATCAAGGAACCTTTTGCCGTCATCAATGCAGACGATTTCTATGGCAAGGAAGCTTTTGAGGTGTTGGGGAAATTCCTTTCGACCGACGTGAAGCCGGATCTCCATGCCATGGTAGGCTATGCAATTCAGAATGTGCTTTCTGAAAATGGAACCGTCAGCCGCGGAGTCTGCGAAACCAACGAAAAAGGCCAGCTAGTCGGGATGGTCGAGCGTACGTCTATCGCGAGAGAAGGTGAAAAAATCATGAGCCGGGGCGAAGGTGAGGTCCTCGAAATCGCGGAAAATACGCCTGTCAGCATGAATTTCTGGGGATTCCATCCAGACGTATTTGCCGACATCGAGCAGATGTGGTCGGAGTTCCTTCCTGCCAACTTGGACAATCTTAAGTCCGAATTCTATATCCCTACAGTTGCCAACAACCTGATCAAGGCGGACAAAGCAGCCTTTGAGATCTTGGCCGGCGGGAAAACTTGGTTTGGTGTGACCTACACCGAAGACAAGCCTGTGGTGATCGATGCGCTGCAAAAGCTGCATGATACCGGAGAATATCCTGCGGATTTGTGGAAATAAGGAAAGAGGCTTTGGCCTCTTTTTTATGAAAGCATGCGAAAAATACCCTTTAGAGAGTATTGGAGGGCACATCTATCCCAAGCTAGATTTGCTCCCAAATTCCCAACTATGAATTACAAAAAAGCACTGGGGGTCTTGTACTTTTTGTCGATGAACTCTCTTATAGCCCAAACGAGCAAGGAACTTAGGCTTAACGTGGTAAATCCCGGTATAGCTTGGGAAAGTCCCCTAGGAAAACACACCACGTTGGAGATCAATGTCGGTCTCGGATACAACTATTCCTACCCTGAGTTAAATACCATGTATGGCGAGTCTGGTTTCCAGGGGGTTATCGCCCCATTTGTGGATTTACAAGGAAGAAGCTATTATAACCTGAAAAAACGCGAAGGGAATGAGCATAGAGGAGGGAATTTCCTCGCTTTGCGCTACTTGTACTACGGCCCGAGAATCGCCGGTAATGTCCGGCCAAACGAAAATTATACCATGGCCGTTGGGCCGACTTGGGGCATCAAGCGGGAATATGGCAGATGGACATTTCTCAGCAGTGTCGGGCCGATCTACTATTTTGATCTCACGGGTAGTGGAGGCTTTTGGCCAATCAATCTGGAGTTTAACTTTGGATATCGGTTGAAATAGGAAAAGAGGCTTCGGCCTCTTTTTTATTTTTTGACTTTTCCATTTTCCAGCTCAAAGAAGAATACCTCTGAGTCCAAGTCTTTTAAAATCCCCTTGGAGCGCTCGGGCCTCGCATCGGTAAGGAAGATCTGCCCAAAGGTATGCCGGGAGATCAATTCCATCAGCTTGGATATCCGCAGGTCGTCGAGCTTATCAAAGATGTCGTCTAGCAGCAAAAGCGGCTTCTCGCCTTTTGCAGCTTCAAAGACCTGAAACTGCGCCAGCTTCAGCGAGATGATGAAGGACTTCTGTTGGCCTTGGCTACCGATTTTTCGGATCGGGTGCTCTCCAATCCGAAAATCAAAATCGTCTTTGTGAATACCCGCGTTGCTGTTTTTGGTTGCCAAGTCCTTTTGCCGCAGGCTCAGAAAATAGGACTCGAAGTCATCGCGTAAGGCTTCCGTCTCATAGGAGATTGCTACTTCCTCCTTTCCTTGGGATATTTCCGAGTAGTGCTTCTGCAGCATGGGAGCCATTTCACTAAGCAGGTCCGCCCGCTTCCTCGCCAAAACTACACTCAGCCGGATCAATTCCTGATCGTAGCTGCCCAAGAGCGTCATGTCTCTTCTCCCTGTTTCGGCAAATTGCTTTAGTAGGGCATTCCTTTGCTTTAGGAAATGATGGTAGCGGATCAGGTGCTCTAGGTAGGGGTGATCCAGCTGCGAGAGCAAGCCGTCAAAAAACTTGCGGCGTCCCTCGCTCCCTCCTTTAATCAGTTCTGTGTCATCAGGAGCGATCAGCACTAAGGGGATTAGACCGACGTGCTCGCTGGTTTTGAGAAGTGCCTTGCTGTTTTGAAAGATGTTCTTCTTTTTCCCGGTCTCGAAGGTACAGCGCACCTCCAGTCTTTTTTCACCCAGCCGAAATTGCCCTTTTATCGCAAAAAAATCCATGCCGTGGGCGATGTTCAGCGTGTCGCTACTCTGAACGGCGCTTTTGGTCAGGGAGAGGTAGTGGATTGCGTCCAGGATGTTGGTCTTTCCGCTGCCGTTCAAGCCTGTGAAGCAGTTCAGTTGGGAGCTAAACTCCAGGCCTGTTTTGAGGTGGTTTTTGAACTGGATTAAATCGATGGACTCCAGATGCATGCAGCGGGATTTATTTTGGCAGGCTCCTGATTTTTAGGTCGGGATTGCTATATTTGGGGCCTAAAATAGCATATTTTGATCATTACGATATGGCAAAGAAAACTGCAGCGACCAAGTCCAAAGTAAAATATCCGAAGGAAACGTACCGCTTTTGGTACGAGAGCATGCTGTTAATGAGACGGTTTGAGGAGAAAGCGGGACAGCTTTATGGTCAGCAAAAGATCCGTGGATTCTGCCACCTTTATATTGGTCAGGAAGCATGCGCTTCCGGCTCCATCAGCGCCCTTACCAAGGATGACAAGTGGATCACTGCCTACCGATGCCATGCGCATCCGCTGGGTTTGGGGACCGACCCAGGCGCGGTGATGGCTGAGTTGTTTGGCAAAGCCACCGGCACCACCAAGGGCAAAGGTGGGTCTATGCACATCTTTGACAAGGAAAGAAATTTCGCAGGCGGTCACGGAATCGTAGGCGCACAGGTGCCTATGGGACTGGGTTTGGGCTTTGCAGAAAAATATAAAGGCACCAAAAACCTGGCGATTTGCTACATGGGCGACGGCGCAGTCCGTCAGGGAGCTGTTCACGAGGCAATGAACTTGGCTATGCTGTTCAAAACTCCAGTAATCTTCGTGATCGAAAACAATGGCTACGCGATGGGTACTTCTGTAGCCCGTACGTCCAACGTGACCGAACTGTATCAAATCGGTGAGGCCTACGATATGCCATCCTTCCCAGTGGACGGGATGAATGTGGAGGCCGTGCACGAAGCGGTATCCGAAGCTGCCGATAGAGCAAGACGCGGCGATGGCCCGACTTTGCTGGAGATGAGAACCTATCGCTACAAGGGACACTCCATGTCCGATCCACAAAAATACCGAACCAAAGAGGAGGTAGAAGAATACAAGCAGCGAGACCCAATCGAGCAAGTACTGGCTACGATCAGGGAAAACAACCTCCTGACCGAGGAAGAGATCGATGCGATCATCAAAAAAGTGAAAAAGCAAGTAGATGACGCAGTGAAATTTGCTGAAGAGTCTCCATGGCCTGATGGGCAGGATGCTTTCAAGGACGTTTACGTTCAGGAAGACTATCCATTCGTGATGGAATAAATACTGGTTTGATTCCCTCGAAAGCCATGAAGTCTTTCAGATTTCATGGCTTTTTCGTTGGGACTTGTGTATTTGATAAAAACCGTATATTTGCGACCGAAATTTGAGTAACATGGCGACAAAGCAATCTAAAAAAGAGCACCACAACGAAGTACTTGAAAACCCGGAAGTACTAGCAGAGCGAATCGGAAGAGGTGAGGCTTTTTTGAAACAGAATAGTAAAGTATTAGGTGGGGTCTTGGCTGCAGCGGTGATCCTTATCGGAGGAATTCTTTTCTTCCAGATCAACAACCAAAACCAAAATGAAAAGGCCCAAGCTGAAATGTTTCAGGCGGTCTATTTCTTTGAGCAGGACAGCATCGATTTTGCGCTGAATGGCGACGGGATCAACAAGGGTTTCCTGACTATAGCCGAAGACTATCCGAGAACTGATGCCGCCAATTTGGCTCATTTCTACATTGGCTCCATTTACCTTTCCCAAAAGAAATTCCAAGAGGCTTTGACTCATTTGGAGGAGTTCTCCGCAGATGACTATCTGGTTCAGTCCAAGGCTATTTCCCTTATTGGTGACGCGCAGTTGGAGTTGGGTCAGACCGACCAGGCCATCGCAAGCTACACTAAAGCGGCTCGTACCAACGAAAATAAATACACGACTCCGAAATACTTGGCTAAACTGGCTGTGGCGCAGGAAGAGGCGGGCAAAATTGCCGATGCAATTGCTACCTATGCCGAGATCGAGGAAAAATACTACGAATCATTTGAATATGCTGCTGCACGAAAACACAAAGCTCGCTTAGAAGGCCTTGCCGCTAAGTAATGCCGGTGTTTACCGCATAAGTTAGAAGAGTAAGGCCAAAGGGTCTTACTCTTTTTTTGTTAAATCCCTTCCAAAAAATATACTTCATGGCAACTGCCCTCAAAAGTCTAAGTGCACACAGCTCCAAAAACATCCAGGACATCAGCTCCAAGAAATTTGCCATTGTCGTATCCGAGTGGAATGAAGAGGTGACCGAGGCGCTCTATTCTGGTGCTTATCAGACCCTCATCGAGCACGGGGCTAAGAAGGAGAACATTATCAGAAAAAATGTACCCGGTTCCTTCGAGCTGACCCTTGGTGCCCAATGGTGTGCACAGGATGACACCATCGACGCCGTGCTTTGCTTGGGTTGTGTGATCCAGGGCGAGACCCGTCATTTCGATTTCATCTGCGATGCCGTGGCACATGGCATCACCAACGTCGGCTTGAAGTACAACAAGCCTGTGATCTTTGGCGTCCTCACCCCCGATACCCAAAAGCAGGCCATGGATCGTGCCGGTGGCAAGCACGGCAACAAAGGTGACGAGGCGGCGATCACCGCAATCAAAATGCTGGGATTCTAATTCACAAACCTATTTCGATAAAACCTAAACCCTATAGGATCCCACTTGTCGACTGTGATCCCCGTCCGACACTCTCGGGATTCTATGTAGCCTTTCAAAAATCAATCGCATGAAAATCATGAAATTCGGTGGCACCTCGGTCGGCCGCCCAGAGCGTATGCATCAGGTGAAAAGTCTCGTGACTCAGGGAGACGAGCCTACTATTGTCGTATTGTCCGCATTATCCGGGACTACCAATGCCTTGGTGGGCATCGGAGAAGCTCTTGCTGCTGGTGACAAAGAGCTGGCCAAGGACAGGATTGACACGCTCTTGGCTCACTATGAGGCCTTCTATCCAGCGCTGCTGGATACAGAGGAGGCAAAGGCCAAAGCTGCAGAAATCGTCAAGGAACATTTCGAATTTCTCAATATCCTTCTCAAAATATCATTTAACGAAGCGATTAATCGAGATATCCTTGCCCAAGGCGAGCTCCTTTCCACGAAACTGTTTTTTACTCTTTTGGAAGAGCTAAAGATCACCGCAGTTTTCTTACCTGCGTTGGATTTCATGAGTATCGACGAAAACTCCGAGCCGGAACTGGCCAAGATTTCGGAGAAGCTTGGGGCGATTCTGGAAAAACATCCGGATGCGAGACTCTTTGTAACACAAGGCTATATCTGCAAAAACCATAAAAACGAGGTCGACAATCTCAAGCGAGGAGGAAGCGACTACACTGCATCCCTGATCGCAGCTGCGATCAACGCATCTGTGTGCGAAATTTGGACTGACATCGACGGGATGCACAACAACGATCCTAGAGTGGTAGACCGTACGAGGCCGATTGCCGAAATGTCTTTTGACGAAGCGGCGGAGTTGGCGTATTTCGGAGCCAAGATCCTCCATCCTGCATCCATTTGGCCGGCGCAGCAATACAATGTCCCCGTCCGCCTACTCAACACTATGGAGCCGACGGCGCACGGCACGCTTATTAAGGAATCAGTCGAGACTACTGGTGTAAAAGCCATCGCTGCCAAAGACGGCATTACCGCCATCAAGATCAAATCCAGCCGCATGCTCTTGGCGTATGGATTTTTGAGGAGAATCTTTGAAGTGTTTGAAAAATACAAAACTCCGATCGACATGATCACCACTTCCGAGGTGGCCGTTTCGGTCACTATAGATGATCTGAGCCATTTGGATCAAATTCTCGAAGAATTGAAAGTGCTTGGAACCGTAGAAGTTGACCAGAATCAGACGATCATTTGCGTGGTGGGCAATATGGTTTCCGAAACGAAGGGTGCGATCAAGTCCGTGATGGACTCACTTACAGAGATTCCCGTTCGCATGGTCTCCTACGGAGGTAGCCGCCACAACGTATCCATCCTGGTTGATGCCAAGTACAAGGTACAGGCCCTCCAGAACTTGAATAACGGGGTTTTCACTTGGTGAGGGATTGGAAATTGGGGCTGAGCCTCCAGTGTCCTGAATTTTATGAAATGCAAGAGCCGGATGAATCCGGCTCTTTTATTTAGACTGTTTCTTGCTACTTTTGGCAGATGCAAAAACAAGAAGAGCGGCCCGGTTTTTTACGGAGACTTCAAACCAAGTGGAAATTGGAAAGTCTCTTTCAGGTAGTCATGGTTTTGGTGGTCTTTGCTTGCACGGGGTTCACGATCTTGTTTGTCAAAAATCCCATCCTGGATTTTTTTGGAGTGGAGAAAGGGGGCTTTGTCAATACGCTCCTCTATCTTCTTCTGGTCTTGCCGCTTTATCAGATATTCCTCCTGATCTATGGCTTTATTTTCGGCCAGTTCAATTTCTTTTGGGAAAAGGAAAAACAGATCGCACGCCGCATAGCAGGGCTTTTCAAGCGGAAAAACTGAGTTAATTTGAAAATCGGGGAAGTACGATTTCGACAAATTTTCACTTTTTCCACCAAAGTGGCCTCCGAATCCGCTCAATCGGACACCTCCCAATTTCCGACTTCCATGCCTCCCGATTTTCCATCTTAGCTAATCCTACTCCAGTTTACAGCGGTTTTTTTCTGCTGTTTGATCTGTCGAAGGATCGGAGCATTTTCCGCGTGGCTCAGTTCAGGATCATTCGCCAAAAGCTGCTGGGCAGCATCCCTCGCCACCGTCAGTATCGGAGCATCCTTGCTCAGATCGGCAATAAGCAGATCGCTGATGCCGCTCTGTTGGGTGCCCATCAGGTCTCCTGGCCCTCTTAGCCTCAGATCCACATCGGCAATTTCAAATCCGTCATTTGTCCGCACCATCGTTTCCAGTCTTATGCGGGAGTCCTTGCTGAGCTCGTATTTGCTCATCAGGATGCAATAGCTTTGTTCTGCACCACGTCCCACTCGGCCGCGCAACTGGTGTAGTTGCGAAAGACCAAAACGCTCAGCATTCTCGATGATCATCACAGACGCATTCGGGACGTTTACCCCAACTTCGATCACCGTCGTGGCTACCATGATTTTGGTCTCACCTTTGATAAATCGTTGCATCTCAAAGTCCTTGGCATCGGACTTCATTCCTCCATGGACGATGCTGAGGGGATATTGTGGAAAAGCCCGCGCGATGCTTTCGTAGCCATCCATCAGGTTTTTGAGATCCATGGTCTCAGACTCTTCTATCAACGGATAGACAATGTACACCTGCCGGCCCTTTCGGATTTCCTCCCGGATGAATCCAAAGACTTTGAGGCGATCCTTGTCGTATCGGTGGACGGTTTGGATGGGCTTTCTCCCCGCTGGTAATTCGTCAATGACAGAAACGTCCAGGTCTCCGTAGAGGGTCATCGCCAAAGTTCTGGGAATCGGTGTGGCCGTCATAACCAGGACATGGGGGATAAACTCGTCGTTTTTTGTCCAGAGTTTGGCTCGCTGTGCCACTCCGAACCGATGCTGCTCGTCTACTATTGCCAAGCCGAGGTTTTGAAACTGTACCACATCCTCCAGCAGGGCGTGGGTTCCGATAAGGATTTTAAGCGTCCCATTGCCTAGCGCTTCGTGGATGACACTTCTCGCCGATTTCTTGGTGGATCCGGTCAGCAAGGCGATTTTCATCCCCATCATGTCAGCATATTCCTTCAGACCCTCATAATGTTGGTTTGCCAGGATCTCCGTCGGTGTCATCAGGCAGGCTTGGGCGCCCGAGCTAATCGCAATCAGCATGCAAATGAAAGCAACCATGGTCTTTCCGCTGCCCACGTCACCTTGGATCAGACGATTCATCTGTTTGCCAGACTTCATATCCGTAAAAGCTTCTCGGATTACCCGCTTTTGTGCGTTGGTCAACTCGAAAGGGATATGGTTTTTGTAGAAATCGGTCAGCAAGTCGGTGCTGGACAAAACCTGTCCCCTGGATTTTTCGGTTCGCGTCACCTTCATCGTCAACAGTCGGAGCTGGAGATAAAAGAATTCCTCGAATTTCAGTCGCTTTCTGGCGCGGTTTAGCAGGTCGGGTGCTGTCGGGAAGTGAATCTGGCGGATGGATTCCGGTTTGCCGATCAGTTGATACTGGTGGAGGATATCCTGAGAAAGCGTCTCTGGAATATGTGGAAAAGCCAAAGGTATGAGCTGCTCCATGATCCGCGATATACCCTTAGAGTCCATGAAACTGGCCCTGAGTTTTTCAGTTGTGGAATAGACCGGTTGGAACTTGTTGCGTGTTTCGTTGGCTGTGGTCAATGGTTCCATCTCGGGATGCGCCATGCTCCATTTTCGGCCATATTGCGCGGGTTTGCCCAGAAAAACGTATACCGCACCAACCGGCAGCTTTTTCTGAACCCACTGTATACCCTTAAACCAAGTCATTTCCATCTCACCAGTTTCGTCAAAAACGTGGGCTACCATGCGACGCTTGCCTCCCGCACCGACCAGTTCGACGCTTTTGATTCGGGCGATGAGCTGTACACTTTCGAGTTCTTCCCTGAGTTCGCGGATCTTGAAAAATTTGGTGCGGTCCTCGTATCGAAAAGGATAATGCTGAAGCATGTCTCCGTAAGTGAAAATATTCAGCTCCTTGTTCAGCAGCTCGGCCTTTTGGGGGCCGACGCCTTTGAGGTATTCGATGCGGGTATCAAAAATTCCTGACAAGTGCTCTGGGTTTTTGGGAAAGGCAAATTAACCGCCTGACTAACCAAAAGCCAAAGTTTTGAAATTGATTGTCGTAAATCAGGAAGATGTTAAGGTGATTTTTTGCCAGATCTCGTGGAGGATATCCCGGTTTTCCTGCTGGCTTTTGAGGAAAATCATCTGGTTTTTGGCGCGGTGGAAATTTTGTTCCGGATAAGTCACCCGGTAATAAACATTACCCTGCAGGTGGTCGGTGAAAAATCTAAGCCCCATGATCAGCGTCATGATTTCCCCGCCGAGGAGCAGGGATTTAAGTTCCTCAGGCGTAGCAATTCCCTTGATGCCATTCCAATAACCTTGGAGTAGTTGAGTGAAAATCTCGGGGATCAGGTGAATCGCGTTCCATTGTGTGGAGGTTTCTTGCAAGCTGCAAGCCACGGTCCGCACGAGATCACCAAAATCATACATCAAGTAGCCCCCCATCAGTGTGTCCAAGTCGATCAGTGCCTCTACTTTTTTCAGGTCCTCTGAAAAAATGAGATTGTTGATCTTGGTATCGTTGTGGGTGACACGAAGTGGAAGCACGTTCAGCTGGCTCAGATACCAGTCCACCAAGGGTTGCTGACTGAGGTAAAAGTCAAGAATCTCGGTTTCCTCGACACTAAGGTCACTTTTTTCTCCAGCTACCGCAACGAGTTTCTCAAAGCGAAGGTCGAGTCGGTGAAAATTCGGGATGGTCTCTAGCATTTTCTCGCCTCCAATCGCAGTGCTCCACGCAGCAAATTCACCATAGGCCAGCGAAGCGGAATAAGCTTGGGTTGGATCGCTGATCAACTGAAGGGTCTTGCCTTTTACAAAGTCAAAGAGGCGGTATTTTTTTCCTCCAATTTCCGTTAGTCCGTTTCCTGATTTGTTGGGTATGGGAAGTGGAAGGACGAAGGGCAGGGGATGAGATTCGGAATGGACACTCAACAAGGACAGGTTGTAGTCTATGCGGTCGGGAAAATTAAACACCATGTCGTTGAAGCCCTGAAGCACCCATTGGTGGCTGCCATTGTCCAGCAATAAGGTCTCGTGAATCAAGCCTTCCCCCAAGGGCGATATGCTAATCGTTTGGTTTTCAAGAATGGAGTACGAGCTGGAAAGTGCAGGAATGAGGTTTGAAAGCATCATGCAAAATAAGGAAGAAAAGAAAATTTGTTTCCTTTACATTTTACCAAAAATAAAAGGCGGCGCAAAGATCCATAACAAGCTTTATTTTTCAAAAAAATTAAAGAAGACTTCATTCGATAGAAAAAAAATTTGTTAATTGTCCGCTAGTTTAAACCCAACCTCTATGAATGTAACTGCCTTGGATTGGGGCATCATTGCAGCCTTCTTTATCATTTCCCTTCTCATCGGTCTGTTTACCGCGAAGTCCGCAGGTAGTTCGGCGAAAGAGTTTTTCCTTTCCGGTCGGAATATGCCTTGGTGGCTGCTCGGGGTCTCGATGGTCGCTACTACATTCTCAGCCGACACACCAAACCTAGTCACTGACATCGTGCGGAAAAACGGCGTAGCTGGCAACTGGGCTTGGTGGGCATTTTTGCTCACAGGTATGCTTACCGTGTTTGTGTACGCCAAGCTATGGAGGAGATCGGAGGCTACGACGGACTTGGAATTCTACGAGATGCGCTATTCCGGCAAAGGAGCGGCCTTTTTGCGGGCTTTTAGAGCGATCTATTTGGGTGTTTTCTTCAACGTTGTCATCATGGCGACAGTATCGCTGGCGGCGATCAAAATTGGCGGGGTCATGCTCGGGCTTTCGCCTGTTCAGACACTCCTGATTGCTTCCATCGTCACCGTGGTCTATAGCTCATTGGGTGGATTGAAAGGTGTTTTGCTGACTGACTTCTTCCAGTTTTTCATTGCGATGATCGGCTCCTTCGGAGCGGCATACTATATCCTTGACCTTCCCGAAATCGGCTCTCTGAACAATCTCTTGGCTCATGAAGTGGTTTCTACCAAGCTTGATTTCATTCCGGATTTCAGCGATCCAAACCTGTACATCCCGCTATTTATCATGCCTATAGCTATTCAGTGGTGGGCAACGTGGTATCCTGGTGCAGAGCCGGGTGGCGGTGGATACATCGCCCAGCGTATGCTTTCAGCAAAGGATGAAAAGAACGCCATCGGTGCGACCTTGTTTTTCAACATTGCACATTACGCGCTAAGACCTTGGCCTTGGATCCTTGTTGCTTTGGCTTCCTTGGTGATCTATCCTAATATCTCCGATTTGCAGGCGGCTTTTCCTCATATCCCGGTAGACAAACTGGGAGACGATTTGGCATATCCTGCGATGCTGACCTTCTTGCCGACCGGCCTGATTGGAATCGTGTTGGCTTCGTTGATTGCCGCGGTGATGTCGACGCTATCCACCCACCTCAACTGGGGATCCAGCTACGTCGTCAACGATTTTTACCTGAGGTTTGTGAAGCCAGATGCCTCGGACAAGCAGTTGGTTGCGGTAGGTAGGATTTCTACCGTTGTTTTAATGGTGCTTTCCGCAGTCTTGGCTTTGGCTCTTTCTTCCGCCTTGGATGCCTTCAATATCCTGCTACAGATCGGAGCGGGCACTGGCTTGATCTTTATCCTACGTTGGTTTTGGTGGAGAATCAACGCCTACACGGAGATCTGGGCGATGGCTATTTCTTTTGTGGTGGCGATTTTCTTCGAAGTGATCAACCCAAAAGTGAACTGGATCCTGATCCCGGAAAACCAAGCGTATCTGAAGCTGATTTACTCGGTGTCCATCACCACAGTCGGCTGGATGCTGGTGACTTTCCTGACCAAGCCGGAAAAAGACGAAGTACTCCTCTCTTTCTATAGGAAGGTAAAGCCAGCTGCTTTTGGATGGAAAAAAGTATTGGATAGATATCCTTCCGAAAAACAGGAACAAGGTACCTTGCCAAAGGAAATTGGATTGATGCTTACCGGAACGGTGATGATTTATTCCGCGCTGTTTTCCACGGGATTCTTTATCTATGGCAATACCCTGGGTGGAGCGATCGCGGCCGTGATCGCGCTTGTAGGAGGAGTAGTTATCTTAACCTCCTGGAAAAAAATGAGCTAAGGCTTTTTGAACTGTAATGTTCAAGAAAAACCTCCAGTTTCTTAGAGCTGGAGGTTTTTTGCTTTCTGAGCTTTTTTATTGGTCCAGAAACTCCACCGAGTTCATCAGGTGGGTCATGTCGATCTTGATATATTCGATCACCGGTGCCAAAGAGTCGTTTTTCATCGCTGTGTTGAAATAAAGTGCTCCTCGAAGGAAGTGGTCTGTGGAATCAGTCACAAAAAACTGGAACTGTGTGGGAACTTCTCCGGAAAGCTCAGCGACGACTGCGGTGTAGCCATTTGGGGTGATCAAAACGCCTTCTTCGATGCCGTAGGCTTTGATTTGGTGCTTTGCGGTGAGCTTGAAAGCGTCATTGGAAAGTGTTTCGAAATCTGCCTTCCCCTCGCCGATTTTTTTATAGGTGAGATGCACTTTGGCTCCAAAGCCCTTGTAGTTGAGGTTGATCCATGCTTTTTCGGCAAGGTTGAATGAATCCGGCTCGACTTGGCTTGAAGTAGAAAAGTCCAGCTGGTAGGGATAGTCCCCCTGGAGCTTTTCGTAGGAGTGCTCTGGTAGGTCTATCTTGTTGTAGCCGGTGGGCTTGGGGAGCCAGTTGTTTTCGCAAGAAGCCAAACCCATCAGGATCAGAGGCAAAGCCAGTAGTTTCATCTGTTTGATGGATTTTTCAATAGTCAGATGGAAATTCGCTTTTTGGCTAACTAACCCAATCAGCGACTCCTGAGTCCTACTCGATTTCTTCATGGGTCAAAATTAGGTTTTCCATTTGAATTGAATTGGGAATAGCGGAACTTTAACAATAAACCAAAATCACTTACCTATGAAAAATTTTGCAAAACTTACCTTGACGACTTTATTTTCCGCTGTCTTTTTGCTTTCCTCATTTACGGTGATGGCCCAGACCACCAAAGAGGAATTTTTGGCCAAATGGGAAAACAGCAAGAAGTTTACCTTGGACGTGCTGGCCAAGATGCCAGACTCGGGAATGGACTACAAAACTGACCCAGGTGCCATGTCCTTTAAGGAACAGATTCACCACATCGGAATGGCCATTGTCGGGATTTCCCAAGGTTTTCTGAAAGGCGGTGCAGATGCGCCTAGCTTGGATGTGGCGACTGCTTCTCGTGCGGATTTGGCTAAGTTTGTTTCTGATGCGTATGACTATGGAGCTGCTACCGTGAAGGCGCTGAGCGATGCTGACGCCGCTGCCACCATCGAGGTTTTTGGCAGTAGTGTAACTCGAAGACAGGTGGAAGCACTGCTTATCGACCATAGCACCCATCATCGGGGTTCGGCTATCGCGTACCTTCGCGCAAATGGTATAGAGCCGCCAGCATTTGTGGGCTTTTAAATTCCATTTAATCCAAAAGCAAAAAAGCTAAAGCCGATTCCAGCTTTAGCTTTTTTATTCCCTTTGAGAAATTGGGTATTATTTTCCTTTTGCGCCGACCATTGTGCCGACAGTTTTCAAAATAATCTCCAAATCGGTGAAGATATTGACATCGGACAGATACCTCAAGTCCAAGGACATCCGCTCTACCATCTGGTCAACATTTTCAGCATATCCATAGTCAACCTGTCCGATAGAAGTGATGCCTGGCTTGATGGCCAGCAGCTGCCAATAAGCGGGAGCCCGCTCCGCGATCTGGCGTATGAAGTGAGCCCGCTCAGGGCGAGGTCCCACGATGGACATTTCACCTTTCAGCACATTCCAGAATTGCGGCAACTCATCCAGGTGCGTTTTTCTCATGATCTTACCCCATCGGGTAATTCTAGGATCATCGTCTTTGGCGAGCTGAGGACCATTTACCTCGGAATCCACGACCATACTTCTGAATTTGTAGATATAGAACGGGATGCCGTTTCGCCCAATCCTTTCTTGCTTGTAGAATACCGGCCCTTTGGAGGACAGTTTGGTGATCAGCATCACGGTCAGAAAGACCGGCAGACCGAGTAGCATTACCACGCTAGAAAACGCAATATCAAAGGTTCGCTTAATGAATCGCGTCGTGAATTCGATCCCTTCAAAGATCACCTCCCTGACGGTATCCGTGGATACCCGGTACATCGCCACAAATGTTGGAAGAGGAGACTCCCTTCCGTACTCTTGGAGTACATAATCCTGGTGTTGGTTAGTTCTCATCACTCAAATAGTTTAATTGTAGTAGTTGGTGACACTAAAAATTCAATTAGCATACCACGGCGAAAAGGCTGGCGGTGGAAGGGGTGGTTTTATGCTAGGAAGTCAGATTATCTCTATTTTTCTAAAGACCAAAATGGCCAATCAAGGCTAATTCGGGCATTTTTTTAACGGAATCTAAAAAAATCCTAAATGGAGTCTAAAGTCTAATCGTCTCAAATCCACCACCTTGTTTGTTCCACACATTGTATACAAGTGCTACAGTATTGCGTTGCCCTGGGGAATCGGCGCTCTCTTATTTTCCCCAGTGGGCACGGTGCATTGAGAGGGGGATCTTAGCGGAGACAGGCAAAGAATTGTGCATCAGTCCAAGGCGGTAGCCGATCCATTTGGCGAAAAGGGAGGCAATAGTTTTGGGCAAGAGTAGGGCTTTGTGTCTCCAGACGTAGGCGAGTTCGGAGCGCAAGTAGCTGAAGCCTTCTTTTCCGGCCGTCCCGAATTTTTCAAAAATCCAGGGGTTATCCCGATGAAAAACCCCGATGTCGAAATATCTCCTAAATTCCTCTGAAAGGGAGTAGTCGTGCGAATGGCGCACTTTAGCCTCGGCTAGATAGGCCATTTCCCAATCTTTAAGGAGCATCTGGCCAGCAATCAGCACGTCCTCGCCCAAAATGGTGCCCGAGGGAAATCCTCCCGCATCAAAGTAGGCTTCTTTGCGGTACGCTGCAAAGGAGTTGGAGCAAGAGATCGTGCGGATTCCCAGTCTGTATCTGTCCTCAAATGTCCGAAGACTTGACCTCGTGGGGTAGTTGAAAATGCGGGAATGGGCCTCTAAAACCTTGGCTCCGTGATGGGGCAGCTGCCTGCCATAGCACATTCCCAGCTTTGGATTTGATTGGAATGCAGCAACCATGACCTCCAGTGCATCCGCGTTTTCCGGAATGGCATCTTGGGTCAAAAAGACAAAAATGTCCGCGTCTGGAAAAGCCTCAATGGCCATATGACGCGTGCCTCCATGGTCAAAGTCTCTTTTGTCCAGATTGATCAAGTCGTGGGGAATTTCCCGGAAATACTCCAGCGTCCCGTCTGTAGAGCCGGAGTCCACCACCACCAATCGATGGATGGGGTAGCTTTGCGCCTTGAGTCCATCCAAGACCTCCTGGATTCGGGGGCCGGCATTAAGTGTAGGGATATAGAGATTGACCTTCATGTCCAATTATTCGTTTTCCACCTTCACGGCAGAGTATTCAGTCGTACCAATGATGAGTTTTTCGTTGACTGTAGCCGTTCCTTTGCCAACCAAGAGGAGAGTAGCTTGTCCTTCGATTCCACGGTGTTCATTCCCCAAGAGCCGAATGCCGTCTGGATAGTTGCTTTTTAGGGTGAGTTCCTCTTTTCCTCCTGGGATGAGCTCGATTCGGTTGTCTTGAACGAGTAGGTTGGGACTGCCCTCGTCCAAGATCACAGGTCCAGGAGAACGGAGCTTGTTTCCTAGCAGTTGGATGTTTTTGGCATTTTTCTTTATCAGAATGGCCGCTGCTTGGGTGCTCTCTATCTCGTTTCCTTCAATGAGTGCAGTGCCTGCGCTTGCGATAAAGAGCAGGTTTGAGCTGCTGTTATTTCTAAGGATGTTGTTTCTCATGACCAGGTTGCCTTTCATGTTGAGATTGATGCGGGCGTGGGAAAAAGTATTGGATTCGATGTCAAATCTTTCCACCTGGATTCCATTTGGCAGGGAGAGGGAACCAATTTGGCTGTTTTGGATGAGGATATGTCGCGCTTTAGTATTGGCGATGAGGTTGATGCTACTGTATCGGCTGGACTCGATGCGGAGGTCGTCTATACCCAGCGTGATTTCCATTTGGTTGTCAGCTTGGTTTTCCCGACTGAGAATTACGCCGCAATCTTCAATATACATAGCCGGGCGGTTGTTGGCGATGGCTTGGTTTCGAAATATGACCAGACCGGAGACATTGATCAGTGTGCCAAAGCCCGAGCCGTCGGGTGTGGATTTTCCTTTTACGAAGCCGTTGCCGCAGCTCAAGTTATAGGCTATGGTTGTGGAAATATCTTTTGCGTTTTGGGGGGAGCGGTTGTTGATGTCGATGCCGTCCGCTGCATTCTGGTCGAGCACGTTCCCAGCGAAGACATAATCGCTTTCCTTGCCAGAGTTCCCAAAAGCCACCTGAATTCCCGACATACCGTTGTGGTGGATGGTATTGTTCAACACTTCAGCTTTGCGGCAGCCATGGAGAAATACGCCATTTTCGCCGTTTTCGAAGATTTCTGAATCGCGGATAGAGATCGTGTTGCTTGACAGGATGCGGATGCCGGTGCCGGGCTGGTAAGAATGGGTCTCTGTTCGGTCGCTTCCAAAATTGTAGATTCTGGAGGATAGTACCTCTAAGCCGCTACACTGAAAGACCAAGATACCCGGGTAGGCCCTGAGCTTGGTCGAGTCGCCTTCCAGATCGGAATTGACGATTCGAATTTGTTTGCTTCTGTACAGGCTGATGGCTTCGTTTTTTGATTTTCCCCGAATAGAGATGAAAACGTCTTCGATGTTTTCACCTTTGAGGAGAGGGTTGGGGGAGTTTTGCTTTTCGATGGAATAATCTCCTGTTTTCGCGTCTGGATGATGGGTAAGGACGCCCTCGGATACCAAATGAACCCCCGATCTAAGCAATAGCGTGCGGACCATAAAAATACCCTCAGGAATAAAGACCGTATCACCGGGAGTGGCTTTGTCCAGTACCTTTTGAATTGCCGAGGTATTGTCGCTCTGTCCGTCGCCTACGGCGCCCCAATCCGTCACCGTGAGTCTGACTCCAGGCTTGGGAGGGCCCGGTTCGGGATTTTTTGGCGGATTTTGGAAGAGCGCCAACAGGAGAAGAATTATTGAAGAAAGCAGTTTCATGTGGTCAGTCTTTTAGCCAAGGATGGTGTCCCATGTCTGATAGGCGGTTTTTTCCCAAGAGAAATCGTTTGCCCTCTGCAGTCCCTTTTCCACACAGGAAACATAGACAGCCTCGTCCTTCACCAGCAGTTCGATGCCCTGCTGTATCGCCTTGACCTCTTCGGGATCCACACAGATCGCAGCTCCTCCGGCAATCTCCGGTAGGGAAGATGCGGAAGAAGTGAGAACAGGAGTGCCCGAAGCCATGGATTCCAAGACGGGAAGTCCAAAGCCTTCCATTTTGGAAACAAAAAGGGTAGCGTGTGCACCCTTGTAAATTGCCGGAAGGTCTTCTTCCGGAATCCTCCCCAAAAACCTTACCCTTCCCTCTAAGCCGATCTGGCGGATGTGGTTTTCGATCTCTGGATTGGGATGTCCCGAGAGTGCAAAAACAAAGTCCCTTGGAATATCAGCCCTGGAAAAAGCCTCCATCATTGCGGGGAGGTTTTTGTAGTTTCGGCGATTTCCGACGTAGAGAAAATAGGGTCTGTCAAGAGCATACTCCCGTTCATTGTCAAAGAAGTTTTGTCCTACGCCATTGTAAATCACCCGAACCAAGTCGTCTGGTACTCCCAGCTTTTCTATCAGAAGTGACTTGGAGTAATTTGAGACCGTGATGATTTTTTTTGCCTTTTTGGACAGCGGCCCGATCACCCAGCGATAGTATTCCCGGTGCAATCGGGAATAATAGAAAAGGTGCATCAGGTCGTGGATCGTAAAGACAAACGGGATTTGGGAGAAAAGTGGCGGGATAAAGGTGGGGCTGTAAAATACTTCGCCATCTACCTCCTTGATTTTTTGGGCGAGGCGAAAAGGCGCCAAGAATCCAGCCGGGTCTTTTTCCACCCGGACCGGCACGGATTCCACAAAATCCGGCTTGCGAGCCATCACTTCCCGATAGAGCCTTCCGATGCCCGTTTCTCCGTCCCAGCTTGCGTCAAACACAACTTTTCTCTTCATAGCACCGTGATTTTGGTTTGTTGAAAATCGACGTCCTGCTGTGTTCCTACCAGCCAGACTAAGGCTAGATAAACCATCACGTCGTTGTCATAGCCCGAATAAAGAATCATCATGATCGAAGCGATCGGTAGAAACAATAGAATCCAAAGGGCCCATTGCTGACGTTGCTGATAACAGGCCCGTAGAAAAAGGCCCAGAAATGCCGTAAATGCTACAAAGCCAATCAGCCCAAATTCCACATAAGTCGTCATGAGCGTATTATGAATGTGAGGCTCGCCACGGTATAATTTCGCATTGTCTTCCAGAAATCGACTCGCCTCAACAAAGCCTCCGCCCCAAATGGAAAGGTCGGAGAAATGGGCGAAAAAGGCCTGCCAATAGATCAGCCGAATACCCATTCCGTCATTGGATGAGGTGATGGAGTCTATACGCACGACCTGGGTAAGAAAAACCGGAAGCAAAATCGCCACCGCCAGTAGCATGGCCACCCTCCACTTTCGCTCCAAAACCAGCCATCCCAAGACAGTCGCTCCGATTAGCAGCGCCACCATCGGTGTGCGGGAAAGACTGAGAAATGCGACCAGAAAAGCAAAGAAAATCCGCAGCAAACTGAGTTTTCGCTTTGTCAAAACCGGAATGAACATGAATACGAATCCCATCAGGGCAATCCTGGCCCCAAACATGTTTTTGTCGTCCAATCCCCAGAAATAGAGCGCTGGTCGATAGAGGGAGCTGGCCTGCCCGGAGCTATCGGAACCCAAAACCAGCCGAAAGTCGAAGGAAGCGTGGTACAGGAGCAATTGGGCCAGGCTGAGCAGGAGCAAAATACCGAGGGTCCAATCCAGGAAATAGACGAGTCGGGCATTGGCACGTGAACTCAGCCATAGGACGGAGCTAAGCAGAAAAAGGGGATTGACAAGGAGCTTGGCAGCATTGGGGACTTCCAGTGGGTGGCCCGAGTATGTAAGCCCGAAGACGACCATTCCATAGAATACATACACGGACAAAGCGAGCATCCACGGCTTGATTAGTAGTGGTCGGGCTTCATACAGAAAGAAAAAAAAAGAAATCAAAAAGACTATAGGGTATACTTTCCAAGGCAAAAAGATGGAAAAGAGGGAAAGCAGAAAAAGACTTTCGCCTAAGGTAACCGACCTCACTTGCAAGCTCGACCCCATAGATGCATCAGACGATGGAAAAGTACTCATGTCGTAAATGCGGTGGATGAGCTTACACTGCGGTAGACTTGATCGTACTCCGAGATCAGGCGGTCTCGATCCAAAAAGTGGGATACAGAGGCTGGAGCAGCTGCGCTGAGGCGGTTGTACAACTCGGCATCTTGAAAGAGGCAAATGAGGGCTTGGGCTAAAGATTCGGGCTGCTCTGGCGGACAGATGAGACCGTTTATCTCATGCTTGACAGACTCACTCAGTCCGCCCTTTCCTGAAGTCACGACGGGTATAGCCGCCGCCAACGCTTCGATCGCCACCATTCCCAGGGGCTCTTCCCATAGACTAGGTACAACCAAGACGTCGATTTGTTCCAAGAATTGCTGCGGCTGCACATAGCCGGTGAACTCCACATCACTATTTTTTGCAAGGCCGCGAAGCGCTGCTATTGTGCCTTCATTCCCAGTTCCGGCAATTTTCAGGCTTGCGGGGATATCCATACCTTGGAATTGGTGAATCAGCCATTCTACGCCTTTTACTTTGGAAATCGTCCCCAGATAGCCGACTTGCAGTTTTTGTCCGGGATTACGTTTCCTTCCGGATGGAGCATCGGCGGCATTTCGGATGTTGTAGATGACGTGTTTTTTTGCTTTGGCAAAATAGCCGTTGGAGAGGAAGCGGTTCAGAATACTCTGACTGATGCCAACCACCGCGCTTACCTTGTTGGATGCTTTGGTGTGGCCGCTCCGAAGTGCTTGGCAACTCAGGCACTGCTTTTCGCAGGGAGTTCCGCCGCGGTTCATGTTGCTGTTTGGACAGAGTAGATAGAAGTCATGGAGTACTTGGACGACCGGTATGCCGGCGGCTTGGGCTTGGTCCCAAACCGAAATAGACCAGCCCGCAAGATTGTGGCAGGAAACCAAGTCAGGACGTTCTTTTTGTAAGATCTGCCTCAGGGTTTGTCCCATTGCTGTATTTTTTCGGTCGCGGATGTGCCATGACAATCGTGACAGGCTGGAGGTCTTGATATCCTTGTAGGGCCAATACGAATTTTTTAATGGAACCCGGATTACCCTGACATCATTCACTTTGTCCGTAATCGGAGTATCTTCTGGATGGAGACTCGCTATCACGGCTTCGTGGCCGAGGGTCTGCATGCCTTCCACGATCTGCTGTAGGGAAAGCTCTGCGCCTCCCTTGACCAGTGGCGGATACAAGGAATTGATGTAGAGGATCTTCATGTTGCTAAATCAAGACAAAAGTTTACGGTAGAGCCGGTCTAGCCTTTCTATTGCGATATCCGGGTCGTTTTCTCTCCTGACATATTCCTTCATCTTCCGACCTTTCTCCAAAAGCGCGGCGGGATCCTGTCTTTTTTCTTCACAGGCACCTGCGATGGCTTCTCTTAGCTTCACCTCGTGCTCAGACTCAGAAATATAGGAGTAGGTAAAAACTTCACCCTGCTGCTCACCCAATTCATCAATAGTGCCAATTTTGGGACAGATCACCGTGCGAGCATAGGAAAAAGCGAGAATGACTGTGCCGGAATTGAGGCTGCTTCGCAGATCGTAGGGCAGAGCCAAGAGATCCGAGGCGCCGATGAGCTCGGGAATTCTGCGGTCTTCGACAAAACCCAGTTCAAGCTGGATGGATGTGTTCCCTTCAGCGAGCTGATGGAGCTCGTCCGCATAGTCCTTGGAAGAGGCTTTTCCGGCGATAGTCAGCTGCACCGCGTCGCCAAACTCTCTGCATACCCGGATTAGCAGTTCCAGGTTCTTATATGGTTTGACTGCGCCTAGAAACAAAAGCTTTAATACTTCAGACGAACCTGTCGAGCCTTTAAGCTCGGGGCCATAGGTCCCGATAAAATGCGGATGGGGAATGTTCAGGATTTCTCCGGAATAGTTTAGTTTCTGGCCCCGCAAAATAGCCTCGGTCGCAGAGCAATGGACCACTATTGTGTCCACACTTTTCAAAAGCAATTTCACCAGAATTCCACTGAGTTTGCCGGAGCCTTTTTCATGCGAAAGCCTATTGTGCATGGTCCAGACTAATTTTTTTCCGCCTCCCTTGATGAGAAGCACGGCGGATATTTTTCGGAAAAAGCTTTTCCACATCGTAGCGTTTGAGCCCTCGTCCAGATTTTCAAACCAGTTAAGGTGGACGAGTCGGATGGACTGGAAGTGGGAAGAGCTGCTGAGAAAATCATCCAGAGAGCTTACTTCAAAACCTTTTTCTTCCATTCCCTGCACCAAGATGCTTATATACTGGTTTTCTCGGTTTTCGGAAGGATTGAATATGATCGGGATGTGCTTCTCTACAGCGTTCATTTGTTCAGGAAGCTTTTTAGAAATGCCACTGCGATTGCTTTTTCGGACAGCCCGAATTCTTTTCGTTTCTTCCACCAGTTGCCGGACTTTTCCAGGCGATTGCCAGCGAGGGAGAGCAGCAGGGTGTAAGCCTTTCTCTTTTCCATCAGCCGGGCGAAATGCTCGAGCAGGAATTCTTTCGCGATTCTGTCGGTGTAGTCAGCTGGTTCGTGCTTCAGGAATTCCCGTAGCCAGTCGGCATAAGCCAGGTTTGCTTCCATTTTCACGAGGTCACTTCCTGTCGAGGTGATGGATTGGGCGTTGCTGCGATACTCGAAAACCGGTCGGTTGCTATGTGCGATCCCTAGCTCCCGAGAGGCGATGAAGGCGGTAATGTCGTCCGAGCCCCAAGCCAACGGAAGCTTGTAAAAGCCTCCCTGCTGACGAAGTGCCTCCGTGCAGTACACGTAGTCCGAAATATAGTTGGAACGTAGCTGCTCCAGGCGCTGCCAAATCGAGTCAAACACATGCTCAAAGGCTGGAAGCGCCGGAGTGAGCCGAAGAGTTTTACCTGCGTCGTCGATGATTTTACTGCGGCAGTGATAGACATTCAGCGTGGGAAATTTTTCAATCAATGTGGAAAACTCTAGGAGATAGTCGGGATGCAAGCGGTCGTCATCCCCCATAATGAGGAAAAATTCCCCACTTGCCAGGGACAGGCACTTGTTCCAGTTGTCCACCAAATCATAAGCGCCCACATTTTTTTCATTCGAAAAATAGCGTATGCGATCGTCTGTGAATTTTTCCACGATCTCCTGGACAGGTTGGGGAGAGCAGTCATTCAGGATGATGAGTTCAAAATCCCCAAGCGACTGATCCAGGATGCTTTGGATACATTCCTCGAGAAAGGTGCTTTTGAAAGCGGGGATACAAATTGAAAATTTTACCATGATAGCCTTAGCTGGATCTGAGGACGAATCTTCTGAAATACGTTTTTAGCATGACCTTTTCTTCCGGCCGGACCACAAGGAATAGCAGCAAGAAAAGGAAAATACAGGCGAACACCGCCGACTGGAGTAACATCCTCAGCCATGGGGACTCTCCAAAGCCAAGCCAATTTTGCAGACCGTAGGCTCCAGCCCAAGCGATCAGTCCTGCCGCTAATGCGGGCAGAAAGGAGACCGAAAGGATCTTCCAGCTGCGAAGGAATAGTACCTTGGGGATATAGTAGGCGTAGAAAAAGCCAATCTGAATCGTCATATAAACGAGATAGCCAAGCACCGCCGCTCCTACATTCCACTGCGGGGCGAGCATTGCCGTGATGGGAAGTGAGAGGATGCAGGAGATCGCCGAGGAATAGATCAGCGCTTTGGTTTTGCCCGAGGAAAGCACCAGGCTGGCCACCGGTGTATTGTGCATGTTGAGTAAGACCGTCAGCAGCCAGAGATTCAGCCAGGGGGCGAGGTAGAGATAGTCTGGCCCCATGTAGACCCCCAGCAGGTCGCGGGAGTTCAGAATGAGGATAAAAACGACAAAGTTGAGAAACAGCGAGATATAGCGTGTCGCTTCGAGCACCATGCGTTCGATCTTTGAGTTGTCTCCCTCAGCATAGATCTTGGATGCCGAAGGGATGAGCACTTGTAGAAAGATACTTCCAAAGGAAATCACCAGCATGGCAATGGTTTGGATAACCCGATAGTCCGTCAGTACATCGATACTGGAAGCATACCTTGCCAATAGGATCGGTCTGAGCTCATTGGCGGTGAGTTGGAAAATTCCCATCAGAAAGATTGCCGCACTGTAGCCGATGATCTCCCTGAAAATCGCCAAATCCCACTTGGGAATCAGGAGTTTGGATAAGGGCAAGGGGAGTACTTTCAGCCTCCGGATGTTCAGGGGAATCGGAAGCAGGGTCGCCAGTGTATAGCCGAGAAAATAGGCTGGCAAAGACCATTTGAAATAGATTGCCGTCAGGGCCACGCCGAAATTGACCAGACTGCTGGCAAGAAAAGCCCTGTTTACGTGTCCTAGTTCGTCTTTTGCACTCAACAGCTGAATCACCACATTGGAAAGCCAGTTGGGTATGGTACTGAATGACAAGATGATCATCATCGATCTATAGACCGGGATTTGATCTGGGGAAAGCTTGAAAAAATAGGCGCCATTGAAGGCCATAAACAGGAACACTAATGCATTTAGCAACCCTATGCTTCCGTAAAAGATCACTCCGGATCGGGATGCTCGGCTGATGGAGTCCCAGTCACCTTTGGCTTCCCATTGGGAGAGGAACTTTACCGACCCGACATTCATTCCCAAATCCATCAGGCGCAGATAGGCATTGAGTGAAAAGGCCAATGCAATCAGGCCGTAGTCCCCCTTGCCATAGTAGCCTACCAGAAGAGGGATGGTGACGAATTTGGCACCTGCATCCAGGATTCTGGAGAAGATACCCCAAGCCGAACCGGAAAAAATGCGCTTTGCTGTTGGGGATGGGCGTTTCAAGTCGGAGTGCTTTATTTAGTTGGATTTAGCCCACCGTTCCAAAATTCGGCCAAAACTAATGGGCATTTTTGGCGTATTCTTCAATCTCATTTCCTGTGAGTCCCGAAAAAAGCTGGAGGTACTTCAAGCTTGGCAAGGAATTTAAGGATCTTTTCCGATTCAATGTTGAAGTCTCTCAAGGGAGATTGTGACGTAAATGGGAAATGCTATGCAAGATGTGCTTATCATCGGAGCCTTTGACCGATACAACTACGGGGATCTTCTTTTCCCGATCATCCTGGAAAAACAACTTCAGACTTATGGGCTTGATTTCAGGTTTCATTTCTATGGCCTTGTGAAAAGTGACCTAAGCCCTCAGGGAGGGCCGCCTACGGAAGATATTCATGAGTTCTATCGGAAATGCTCGGACCCAAGCCATCCAGTTCATGTCATTATTGCCGGGGGCGAGGCTTTGGGGGTCACTTGGAATTCCCTCTACGCGGCGCTCAGTCCACTTTTCCAGAGGATCAACAAGCGCCATGTAAAAATCAATAAGGTCTTTGACTTGAATGCGTTCACCAGGTTTTTGCTCCGGGGCAAGACCACGCTGCCTTTTCTTTTGGCAAAAGCGGACTTTCCGGGGATTCGTTCTATTCTGCTCAATTCTCTTGGGGGTTCAGGTTTAAGTGAGGCTACCTTTTATAAATTTCCGGAACTGAAGCCAAAGCTTCGGCAGGTAGACTATTTTGCGGTCAGGGATCGGGTGACGCTTCGAAACGTGCACAGCGCAGGACTTGACGCCCATCTTTTTCCGGATTCGGCAATACTGATGTCGGACTTTTTTCCAGTGGAGCATCTGAAAAACCGAGCTAGTCCAGCCGTGAGATCCTATGTTGAGGCCCATGCAGGACGATATGCTTTTGTGCAGATCAACAAAAAGACGACCAGAGGCCATGAAAAGACAATCGCCACTCAGCTGGATTTAGTCCATGAAGAGGGAAAGACAGCACTCTGCCTATGTCCCATCGGCAAGGCACTGGACCATGATGATCATGAAGCGCTGCATGGACTAGGCAATCTGCTCACGTCTCCTTTTGCCTATTTTGATGCCGATACGATCTGGGACATCATGTACTTGATAGCCAGCTCTCAATGCTATATCGGTACCAGTCTTCACGGGGCGATCACGGCGATGAGCTATGCTGTCCCACATGTGGGACTAAAGGTGGAGAAGCTCAGCGCCTACCTTGGTACTTGGGGAATTGCCGGCAATCGGGATTCCGTTGAATTTTCGGATTTATACAGTCGGTTTTCCACTGTTGTGGGGGGATCAAGGGACGAACTGGAAGCGTCCAGAGATGTCCAGTTTGCGGAGATTCGCAGGGCTTTTGACCTGATGGTGGATACCATCACAGCAAAAGCCAACGGAAGTGCCGGGCAAAAGAGCATAGCCTGAATACGGCGGAAGAGTTGACAGAACAAAAAAAACAGCGGGAACCCCCGCTGTCTTTCGTTTAGTTGACCCAATCTGATTTCTTAAGAATATCTTCCCACTTCAAATCCAGTGAGTTCAAGAGAAGTATTTTTTTGCTGATGAAGTTCGGCTAGGACTTTTCCAGTTGCTGGAGCTAGCGAGATTCCCATCATGGAGTGCCCGCTGCCAACCAGTACATTGGAGTACCCGGGAGCATAGCCAATATAGGGCAAGCCGTCTGGCGAACAGGGACGCAGACCTTTCCAGATTTTATCTTCCTCGGGGAATTTGGCCTGGAAATCCGGGTAGTACCTGTTGATCGCTTCGAAGATTCCTTTCACCCTATTCTTGTTGACGGATTGGTCGGTGCCGGCAATTTCCATTGTTCCTCCAAAGCGTACCGTCTTTCCATAGGGACTTACGGCTACCTTTTGTTCGGTGAGGATGGTCGCCTGCTTGATCTCAGGCTGGTTTTCCTGAAGAAAAGAATAGCCTTTACCCCCCATCATCGGAAGAGAGAAGCCCAGCATTTGAGCCAGCTCGGCGGACCAAGAGCCTGTGCAAACCACTATTTTTTTCGCATCGATTTTTCCTTGGCTGGTGATCACGGCAAGGACTTTTGAGCCTGACTTTTCAAAGCCCCTTACTTCGGTGTTGGACATGAATTTCACGCCTTTCTCCGTCAGGTAATTTTTCAAAAAACCATACAAAGCTCCAGGATCCAAATGAGCGTCGCCGGGAAAGAGGACCGCGCCGCGGGCTTTCAATTCCAGCTTAGGCTCGACCCTTCTGAGGTCTTCAGGACTGAGTATCTCTGCTTCCAATCCGTGCTTTCTCGCCAGATGGGCAAATTCCACCTCTTCCTTTTCGATTGCCTCCGTCTGGTAGGCCATCATCAGGCCTTTTTCCTGCAGGGCCAAAGCGGCATCCGGGTGCTCGGTTTTGAACTCCAGGTAGAGCGCCTTGCTGAGCAGGCTGAGGTTTTTGAGGTAGGGAATTGCTTTTTTGACCTGGGCATCGTTGGCGGCTTTGAAGAAAAGCATGCACCAGCGAACCAGTTTCATATCCAGACGTGGATGGATGTAGAAGGGACTCTTCGATGAAAACATCCAGGAAATTCCCTTGCTGATCATGCCCGGTGCAGCCAAAGGAATGATGTGGCTGGGGACGATCATGCCCGCATTGCCGGTAGAGCAGTTTTCGTTCAGGTCGGTGCGGTCGATTACCGTGACTTCGATCCCTTCTTTGTTGAGAAAGTATGCCGAAAACAAACCGACGATTCCGCCACCGATGATTAGGGTTGGTTTCATAAAAGAATTAAGAAGCTAGATGCTAGAACCAGAAAAAAGAGCGGAAGAACTTTCTTGATTCATGGCTCTTAAATGACTTGAAATCCATGGACATAGGGGTCGTCGTCATCGAGAATGATTGTATTGTAGCCATAGACTTTGGCCCAGCCCTCTATGCTTGGCACAATGGCGGGCTTGCCCCCAATCTCGGTCACTTCCTCGATGCGTCCGATAAACTTGGACCCGATGAAGCTCTCGTGTACAAATTCGTCGCCAGGCTTGAGCCAACCTTTGGCAAACCACTGCGCCATCCTAGCAGAGGTGCCGGTGCCGCAGGGAGACCGGTCGATAGCCTTGTCCCCATAGAAGACGGCATTTCTAGCGGTACTTGTCGGGTCAAGGGTTTTTCCCGTCCATAGCACATGTGACAGGCCTCGGATCTTGTCATGCTCGGGATGCACGAAGTCGTAGCGTTCGTTCATTTTTTGGCGCAGGTTTCTGGCCATTGCGATCAGCTGCTCTGCTTTGAAGTGCTCGATGCCGGGGAAGTTCGCCTGGGGATCCACAATGCAATAGAAGTTGCCGCCATAGGCTACGTCTACAGTCAGCCTGCCAAGATCTTCTATTTCAATTTCCAGATTTTCCGCCGCCAAGAAGCTCTTGACATTGGTAAGCTTTACGGATTTGACCTTTTTGCCCTCTTGCTTATACTCGATCAAAACCAATCCAGCTGGTGCTTCCATTCGCAGAAAGCCCGGAGTTTTGGGATGGATCAGGCCTTCCTCGATCGCAATGGTGATCGTGCCGATCGTGCCGTGCCCGCACATGGGCAAGCAGCCGGAAGTCTCGATAAAGAGCACCGCAAAGTCATTTTCCGGATCATGCGGAGGGAAAAGCATAGAGCCAGACATCATGTCGTGGCCCCGCGGCTCAAACATCAATCCGGTGCGGATCCAGTCGAGATTTTCGAGAAAGTACTGGCGTTTCTCCAGCATATTGTTTCCCATCAGAAAAGGGACACCGCCGGAAACTACCCTTACGGGATTGCCGCAGGTGTGGGCGTCTATGCAACTGAAGGTGTAACGTGAAGCCATTAGTAGGATCGCAGAATTCTAAAATTGAAAGTTTGGGAAGTAGGAGCCACCCCGACTGAATCGAGTGGCGAAAGATCATTTTTCGTATTTGCCATTGACGAGTCTCCAGATGCCCAGCGGGTTGTCGTCCCGCAACGCATCGGGGAGCAAGTCCTGTGGCATGTCTTGAAAGGCAATCGGCCTCGCAAAACGCTTGATCGCGTATGCACCGACGGAGGTACTATTAGGCGCTGTTGTCGATGGATATGGTCCTCCATGCTGCATCGCAAACCCAACTTCCACGCCTGTAGGTACGCCTCTGAAGAGCAGACGTCCGCATCTTTCTTCCAGGAGATTGATGAGGAAAAGCTGGTTTTGGAGTTCTTCTGCCTCCGCCCATACGGTGATGGTCAGCTGTCCATGAAGTTTTTTGGTAATTTCCAGTAGCTCGTCCTCGTTTTTGTACACCACCATCATGGCAAATGCGCCGAAAACTTCCTTTTGGAACACGGCATCCGCAAGCCAGTCGGAAGCCTTGATTTCAGCCAGCGCAGTACTGCCGTTGATCAGGTGTTTGGGATCTGCCACTTTGACCCAGCGAAGTTCGTGACGGGACTGGAGGTATTGGATGGAATCATAGTAAGCCTGTGCAATGCCCGGGTGGAGCATTGGAGCGGAAGCGATGTCGTTGAGCTCTGCGGCTATTGCATTTTCGAAGGGCTTAGCGTGAGATTCAGGCACGAAGATCAGGCCTGGATTGGTGCAGAACTGACCTACGCCAAGAGTAAGTGAGCCGATGAAGGCTTTCGCCAAGGGCACCAACTCATTTTCCAGCTTCTTGGAGAAGGTAAAGATCGGATTGACCGAGCCCATTTCGGCATAGACCGGAATCGGCTCTTCCCGCTTGGTCGCCAAGTCGAAAAGGGCCATGCCACCCAGATGTGACCCTGTGAAGGCGACAGCTTTGGCCAGAGGATGCTTTACTAAGGCCTGTCCTTCGGTAATACCTCCCTCGACGTGAGTGAAGAGGGCAGAAGGAAGTCCTGCCTTGAGAATGGCTTCGTGGATGCACTCGGCCACTTTACGCGAAGTCTCCGGATGGGCAGGATGAGCCTTATAGATCACAGGACAGCCTGCCGCCAAAGCGGAGATCGTGTCGCCTCCAGCCGTAGAAAATGCCAAGGGAAAATTGCTGGCGCCAAAAACTATCACCGGTCCAAGGGGCGTAAGAAACCTTCGGATATCAGCTTTTGGCAGCGGAGATCGGCTTGGATCCCCCGGATCTATGGTTGCTTCGACCCAAGATCCTTCTTTGACCATGTTGGCAAATAGTCGGATCTGACCGGTCGTTCGTCCCAGTTCACCATTGATCCTGCCTTCTGGAAGATTGGATTCTTTTACCGCCAAAGGCACGATTTCGGCACGGTTGGCTTCAAGGATTTCTGCTAGGGTATCCAAGAAGGCCCCTTTTTCTTTTCCTGGGAGGTTTTTGTAAAAAAGAAAGGCTTCTTGGGCTGCGTTGAAAATTGGGTCGAAGTTCATGGATTGGAAAATTTGATTGAAAGATTGCAAAATTGAATTCGGGCGGATGCCTAGGCTTCGCTCAGTACGTGTAACTGAAGGCGGATTTGGCTTCAGCTTTAGGCCTCCGGACTTACCGCTTCCTCACAATTTCGGTCTTTTTGCCAAGCCTTCGGTAATGATCGCCTCGATTCTTTCTCTTTCTTCCCCAATCAACGTCAGTCGTGGCGCACGTACATGCTCTGATCCTATGCCACAGTGCTGCTCGGCGAGCTTGATGTATTGGACCAGTTTGGGATGGATGTCCAGCTCCAAGAGAGGCAGGAACCAGCGGTAGATCTCTCTCGCTTCTTCGATTTTTCCTTCTTGCACAAGGTTGAAGATGGTGACGGTTTCCTTTGGAAATGCGCAAACCAAACCTGCTACCCATCCTACAGCGCCCATTAGCAACTCTTCCATTGCCAAGGTATCCACTCCGCAAAGCAGTGCATATCGGTCTCCGAATCGGTTGATCATGCGGGTGACATTGGATATGTCGCGCGTGGATTCTTTGATTGCCTGGATATTTTCACACTCAGCCAGCTCTGCAAACATGTCGATGGTCACCAAAGTCTTGTAATCCACCGGATTGTTATAGATCATGATAGGCAGTTTGGTGTACTTGGCGACGGTCTTGAAATAGGTGACCACTTCCCGTGCATCGGCCGCATAGCGCATGGGAGGTAGGATCATCAGTCCCGAAGCGCCCAGTTCTTCGGCTTTCTTGGCCCAAAACAGCGCGTCTTGAGTCGCTCCCTCGGCGATGTTCAGGATAACAGGCACTCGTCCGTTTAGGTATTTGACGGTTTCCCCTGTCAGGGTGATTTTTTCTCCTTGGGACAAGACGGAGCTTTCGCCCAAGGTGCCGCCCAAGATGATGCCGTGGACTCCGGATTCGAGTTGGAATTCCAGGTTTTTGAAAAACAAATCCATGTCAAGACTGCCGTCTGGGTGGAATTTGGTGGTGACTGCGGGAAATACGCCTTTCCAATTCATGATATTTTCTTTTTTGATGATTGCTCTGATCGATTGATGGGAATCGCCCCATGTTGAATTTCATTTCAAAAGTAGTAGCCTTAGGCACCGTATGCTTTCACAGGATTAGTCAATAGTGGTACTATATTGATATTAATTTCAAAAATATCTGTAAAATGTATTCAATTTGATACCAGTCAAGCGTCATGGCAAAAGTAATCTCCTTTCAGATCCCAAAATCCCAACGGGAATTCGTCCGATATCAGCAGGATCGCGGGAGGCATTTTTACGATAAGCTTCACCAGCATCCACAATTGCAGCTTACGGTGGTGCTTGAGGGGACCGGACAGTTTCTCAGCGGCGACTATTTGGGGCGTTTTCAGGCAGGGGATGTTTTCTTTTTGGGAGAAAATGCACCCCATGTATTTCGAAGCGACCCTGAATATTTCGTCCAGGACGTCGACTTAAGATCGGCAGGAGATACGATCTTTTTCGACTTCGAAGTTTTCGGAAAGACGCTTGGAGATTTGGAGGAGTTGCGGTCCCTGAGAAAATTCAGGGATTTTTCAGGCTTGTGTTTTCAGGTTTTTGGGGAAAGCAGAGAGCGCATCACTGCAATCTTTGAAGAATTTGCGAAAAGTTCGGGCTTGCAAAGGTTCCAGTTGGCCATCCTGCTTTTGTCTATCTTGGACCAATCCGGCGAAAATCTGGTTCCGCTCAATCGGCCAGCCTTGGCGCGTGGGCTTTCGGAAAGAGACGGAAAGCGTATGGATGAGGTCATGCAGTTTATCTTCGAGGAAAGCGCCCGTCCAATTACCCTCCAAGAGGTTGCTGACCGCGCCAGTCTCAGCAAGGAGGCCTTTTGCCGTTTTTTTAAGCTTCGGACTCGCAAGACTTTCACGCAATATCTCCAGCAGGTCAGGGTTTCGCAGGCCAAAAAACTCCTCATTGAATCGGACTTGGGGATTTCTGAAATTGCTTTTCAAGTGGGCTTCGAAAACTTGTCCTATTTCAACAGAAGCTTCAAAGCCATCACCGGAAAAACCCCCAAGTCTTGGCGGGTTGCAGACAAAACCGCATCATAGCGGGGAAATTTTTCCCCGAAATCAGAAAAACCCAGATTTGGTTTAAGAAATCGAAAAACTATTTAAATCATTGAAAGATAGTAGTTTGTGTTAAATTAGACTGACAGTAGAAAAGTGGCGGCATCGAGTTTGGGCCTTTCGGGGAAAACCAAACACAATATGAAAAAGCTATTACTGATGGGCGCATTTCTCCTAGCTGGAATTGTCGCCAATGCGCAAACCACGAGGGATCTGGAGGACATCAACGAGGATAACTCTTGGCTGAAGCTGGGGCTGAACATCGCCGCTCCTGTAGGAGACCAAGCCGATTTCTCATCTTTTGCTCTTGGGCTCGACGCGGCCGGACAGTTCATGCGAACCGACAACTTTGGACTTGGTGTGGCCACGGGGTACACGCATTATCTCAAAAAATCAGACGTGGCCGGATCGGATGATTTTGGAGTGATTCCTTTGGGATTGATGCTCAGATACTATCCGCAGCCTGAGGGGCTCTTTGTCGGCACTGACTTGGGATACTCTTTCTTGACAGGAACCGAAGGCGGAGAGACTGGCGGAATGTACTTTCGACCGCAGCTCGGATACCACAATTACGACTGGAATATTTTCGCCTATTACAATCAGATCCTGATAGCTGACCCATTTAGCGATGTATCGAGCATTGGTATCGCCTGGACATATAACATTCGATTTAAATAAGTTCACCTTAACCACTTTTTACCATGAAAGCTTTAATAGTGAGAAATTACAAGATTGCAGTATTGGCTGTACTGGGCCTATTGATCTCATTTAAGATCTTTGCCCAAGACGGGGGGCTGGACGTCGATATCGATATCGGCAAACCAGAATGGTACGAGCAGCCCTGGGTATGGGTAGTCGGCGGCGCGGTATTTATCCTGATTCTAGTTGCGCTTTTAAGAAAGAAGCGATAGTCCGTGGGGCTAATTGTAAAGGTCACCCTCGATTTCGAGAGGGTGACCTTTTTTTTGGTTCAATATTTTTTATTGGAGAACTATCGCACTTCTACGCTGATCGTGTTGTCGTCTGGAATTCGGTCAATCAATTTGTTATAAGGGTCAATCCCTGCTCTCACGGGCTCACCTTTCACGAGAATGGCAAGTGTGCTTTCGCCGGGCTTGATCTTATATTTTTGGATATAGAGGGGGTTGGTGCGCGTGCGGCCGTTTTCATCGGTGTCTTCAGCGGCAAACACGCCTATGTCCACGTAGTCGGCTGCATAGTCTGCGTCTTCTTCACGCCCGGTCTCGTCAGCATACAGCTTTTTCGATTTGATCTTTAGCGTCACTTCATATTCACCATCTGAGATTTTCTTCGCCTGAGCGGTTTCGGTGCGGTTGTCGTAGAGCGTGAGTTTGTTCCAGGTATCATCCAGATAATAGCGGAGGCTGTCCGGAGTCACGGCTTCAAGATGACGATATAAATCAGCACTTCCTGGGAAAGGAGGAGTCTGCTTTAGACCAAATTCCTGATTAAAGGCATAGAGTGCAGAATCCATGGCTTCGGTGCCGATCAAGTCACGCAAGCCGTAAAGGATGAGGCTCCCTTTGTTGTACCATTGATAGGCCCGATTGCAGTTGATGAACGTGTTTTCCTTTTTGCTTTCATTAGCCCGGCCACGTAGGTAATCATCGAGTTCATCTTTGAGAAAGCGCTTCATGTTGTCCTTTCCATATCTTCTTTCTGTGAGTATCAGCGCAGAATATTCTGCCAAGGCCTCTGAGATCAAGTTGGATCCGCGGGTGGCGTTGGGGGTGATCTGATGCCCCCACCACTGATGCGCCAATTCGTGGGCGGTCACATAGTAGACATAGTCAAAGTCATCGGGATCGGTGAAGTTGGCTACCCAGCCGAAACTTTCCGAAAACGGAACGGTATTGGGAAAAGACTGCGCAAATCCAGCATAGCGGGGAAACTCGAGAATCCTCATCTGTCTAAACTGGAAATTGCCATAGGTCTCCGAGAAATAGGTCAATCCGTCTTTGTAAGAGTCAAGAAAGCGATCCAGATTGTAGGTGTGTTTGGGATCGTGGTAGATTTCGATATTGACTTTTTGGCCATCCGGAAGGATTGCCTGGTCTTTGAGAACTTCATATTCAGCAGATACGAAGGTGAAAAACGACTGAATCGGCGTATCCTGGATGTAGTGAAAGTAACGTCGCCCATTTTCCTCCCACTCCCGCTGGAGATATCCGGGCGCCACGGCTATTTGAGAAGGGATGGTGCTGACCACGGTTTCAAACTGGATAAAATCTGCTTCATCCGCGAATAAAAGCGTCATTTTTCCTTTGGGATCGTCATGGTTAGGAAGATCTTCGGGTTTTTCGGGAAGCTCATTTTTACGCCTTTCTTCATCTGAAGAAAGCTCATTGTTTGGATCGTAGCCGATTTCGGGGATGCCACCGCTGAAGAAGGTGCCATTGTACACGATTTCACGCCCATAGCCAGAGTTTGGAAATCCCTTGAATTCCACCTTGCTGACAATGGTTAGATTCAGTGTGTCTCCGGGCATCAAAGTCTGAGGAAGCGCGGTGATTTGATACCATTCCCTTTCTTTCTTCCTTCCAAATAGCTGGAATTTTCGGGGCTTGTATTCAAGAGGAAAGCGATGCGCAAGCGTATCGCTTTGCCAGACTATTTTAAAATCACTCAGCGATGTGGAATTGAAATGGACCGAATCGATAGGCGTATCAGTCTTGTTGACCAGCTGGACCTCAGCGATGAAGTCGGCCCTGCGGTCCATGGGATAAAGGTTTGCCTCGATCTTGACTTTGGTGTACTTGGGTTGGGGAATGCCCTCGTATTTTTTTAGCTGTTTCTCGTAGGCGACTCGCCGCTGTGTTCCTTCGTCCGATGTGCTGTAGTTGTTTTCATAGACGACTGTCTGATAGATGTAGGCTCCGGAGAGCAAGGCCACCGCCAGGAAGGCGAAAGAAAGTCTAGGAATAGGCTTCGAAAGCCTGTCTTTAGCGTTTTGCCAACGGCTTTCCCAGGAATTTTCCGAGCCCCGGCTGAAAAAGATGCTGAAAAAGAGCACCAGAAAAATCCCCCAGGCAGTCCAATACAAATTAAACCAGAGCAAGGGCTCCGCAAAATGCCCCAAACCGTTCATGTCGCTCCAAGTGTAGCCCGGCTTGTTGCTGAAGAAGAACAGATTGAAGTTGTAGTCCGCAAAGTTCATAAGAATCAACATGAGCAGCCAAATCCCAATCGCAGCGGCGTGGCCTGCAAACTTGTTGTTGACCAAAAGGTGGACAGCAAATACCAGCATCACCATCTGGAGGTAATCTGGCAAGGAAATCAAATAACTGTCGATCAGATATACTTTGAGATCGTAGTCAAAATAGCCCTTCAGTGTTTGGATCACGAGCCCGACAATGATTGGAATGGTGGTCAGGATCAGGCAGATCATGACCATCCCCAAAAACTTGGAGGCTATGATTACACCGTCTTTTACCGGAAAGGTATCGTTGATCACCGAATAGCCGGTGGCCTTGTCCCGATGTAGGCTTTCTCCGGTGAAAAACACGATGATGATGAAGACAAACAGGTTGTAATCGTAGGTCTTGTACTCCATCAAAAACGACGTGGAAGGATAGTTAGGGACGCTGTAGAGTGTATTGCCTATCCAGAAGTCCAAGATCAAGAATATCAAGCCGCCAAGAAGGATCGAGCGGAAATAGATGTCCTTGCCTATGTTTTGGAACTCGATTTTGGCGAGGGTTTTGAGACTTTTCCACTGATAGTTTTTGGAAAAATCAGAGGCAACGGTAATCTTTTTGCTGATTCCGGCCGTTACCGTTTCTGCCTTTTCCTTGGTTTTTTTCTGATCAGTTTGGAAGAAATAAGTGAAACTAAACCGAGCATAAGCCGCTACGAAAAACACGATTCCCAAACCCACCCAAAGGAGTCTGTTTAGCAAGAGGTTCCCCTCCAAAGGAAGGAAAAAAGAGTTCTGTTCAAACGGGGTGAGATAGCGGGTTTGTAGGTCAAAGGTGTTTAATCCAAAGGGGTCAATCAACTGGACGAGGTCTTTGTTTTCGATGTCTTGGGCGAGAAAATTTGCAAGCAGGTAGACGATAAAGACCACTATTCCGCCCGAGTAGATGGAGCGTATATTTCTTGTGAAGACAATCAGGGCAAAAAACAGCGATCCGGCTAGCCAAAGATTGGGGAGAAGGAGCGACAGCCAAGGCTGAAAATAATTCACAAGCAAATTAGGGCCATATCGATCGGCCTCCGTCCCGAATCCCGGGCCAAAGAGACTCCCAAGGAAAATCCCAAGCAAAGCTCCTAGAGAGATGAAGAGCAAGGTGGCAAAAGAGCCCCAAAACCTTCCCATGAAGTAAGCTGATTTGGTGATGGGATAGCTAAAGAGGAAAGTACCCGTCTTGTGCTCCAGGTCACGGTAGAGCGGTACCCCCATCACTGCTGAGGCAATCAGAATTCCGAAAATAGAAAACAACAGCAGCAACTCGGCAATCACAATCGGGGAGTTGTGGAAAACCTTTTCCGACGCTGGCGTATTCCCAAAGCCGATCAACAGCAAGGAAGTGACCATCAGAAGGAGAAAATAAATCCAAGTGGCCGGCCGCCCAAACCGATACTTGAGTTCGAAGAGGAAGATGTCTTTAAACATAGTTGCTAGATCGTGATGGGGTCGACTTTGCGGGAAATAAAGCTGAAGTAAACGTCCTCCAAATCCGCGGGGACAGGCTCGAAGCCATTTCCGGGAGCCTCTTCGCTTTCTATCCTCAAGCTTAGCTTGCCGGAGATTAGTTTGGTTGAGATTACTTGATATTCTTTCCGGTACTGGTCGAGATCGGATTTCTCGATGGATTTTTGGAAGATCTTCCCATTCACCATCGCCAGCCCGTCTTTGGGTTTTCCCTGCATCAATACCTCTCCCATACAGATGATGGCCATATTGGAGCAAAGCGTATTCACATCTTCGACGATGTGGGTGGAGAGTATGACAATGGTGTTTTCACCGATTTCTGAGAGCAGATTATAAAAGCGATTTCGTTCGGATGGATCAAGACCTGCCGTAGGCTCATCCACGATAATTAGAGAGGGGTTTCCCACCAAAGCTTGGGCAATCCCAAAGCGCTGCCGCATCCCTCCTGAAAATGTGCCTAACGCCTTTTTTCGATCTTTAAAAAGGTTAACCCGGTTCAACAGCGCTTCGACCAGCTCTTTTCTTTCTGTCTTTTTTCCTATCCCTTTCATTTGGGCGATATGGTCGAGCATGGTTTCGGCACTGATCTTTGGATACAGCCCGAAATCCTGAGGCAAATAGCCCAAGCGTTCCCGCACGGCCTGTTTGTCTTTTAATACATCTATTCCGTCCAAAGTGATGGTTCCCAGATCGGCTTCCTGCAGCGTGGCAATGGTTCGCATCAGTGTGGACTTTCCGGCGCCGTTGGGGCCGAGTAGGCCAAACATGCCCTGAGGAACGGTCAGGGAAATGGAGTTCAAAGCCCTAACCCCATTTGGGTAGGTTTTGGTGAGATTGGAGATGACTAATTCCATGGATTGTTGGTGTGGAGTGTTAGGGAAAAGTATTTCTGGATCGACGTGATCCAGTAGTTTGGTTTTTTAATATAATGAATTGACAGTAAAGGGTTTTACAAAAGATGTTAAAATCGTTTTATGGAGGCGATGGGCAATAAATTCCGTGATTGGTCAAGCGGAAATCAAAAAAATAGCCCTAATTGGTCAGTTCCTTGTTCAAAAAAAGACCAAAGAAAAACCCCAACCATGAAAAAGACCTTACTATCCTTCGTGCTTGTTTTTTGCACGACGCTGACTTGGGCAACCGAGCTGGTGACCCTGATCCAAACCTACCAGGCGGATCGCGGAGCCCTTGGAAGACTTTATACCAATCGTCTTTCCGAGGAATATTTTACCCGAATGCAGGCATTCAACCAAGATTACCTGAAGACTTTGAAGTCGCAAAACTATGGCAGCCTTTCCGAGGATGGCAAGATAGACTACGTCCTGTTCCGAAATTTCCTTGAAGAAGAGCTGGCTGTTTTGGATCTGGACCAGCGGGCATTTTCAGAAATCAACTCGGTGGTAGCCTTTGGAAAGCCCCTTGAAGAATTTGTCGTTGCTCGAAGGAGGGCGAAGCAACCTGAATCCCAAAAACTTGCGGCCACTTGGAATGAAGTCGCAAAAGCCGTGGATGCCCAACTCAAGGCTTTGCCGTCCACCTCAAAATACACCTCTTGGCAAAAGGCCGACCTTGCAGCCCAAGCTGTCGAGAGCTTGAACAAAGTGGTCAAAGAAGCTTATGACTTTTATTTCGACTACGATCCTTCCTTCACTTGGTGGATGCCTGAGCCTTGGAAAAAATTGGATGCCAGTATGAATGCCTATGCCAAAGCTTTGCGCGAGCACTATACCAATTCGGTAAAAGATGACGGCTCTGGGATCATCGGAAAGCCCATCGGACGCGAAGCCCTGGAAAAACAACTGGGCTTTGAAATGATCGCCTATACGCCTGAGGAATTGATCGCCGAGGCGGAGAAGCAGTTTGCTTGGTGTGAGAAAGAAATGCTCAAAGCTTCCAACGAACTTGGCTTCGGCAATGACTGGAAAGCCGCTCTGGAAATGGTGAAAAACACCTATCTGCCAGCTGGAGCTTGGCCGGAAGAGGTGGCCAGATTGGGTGAGGAAGCTATTGGAATCATGGAGGAAAACGGCTGGATCACCGTGCCTCCGCTAGCGAAAGAGACTTGGAGAACAATCATGATTTCTCCCGAGCGGCAACGAGTGAGTCCGTTCTTCCTTGGCGGTGAAGTAATCCAAATCGCTTATCCAACCTCGGAAATGAGCCATGAGGACAAGATGATGTCCATGCGGGGGAACAACCCGCATTTCTCCCGCGCCACTGTTCAGCACGAGTTGATCCCTGGTCATCATTTGCAGCAATTCATGAATCAGCGCTACATGACGCATCGCCGGATGTTTGGTACGCCGTTTTGGACGGAAGGATGGGCGCTCTATTGGGAGTTTGTGCTTTGGGATCGCAATTTCCCAAGAGATGCCAAAGACAAGGTGGGTATGCTATTCTGGAGAATGCACCGTTGCGCGAGGATTATTTTTTCGCTCAGTTATCATCTTGAGCAGATGACACCGCAACAATGCATAGACCTCTTGGTCGACAAGGTAGGCCATGAGCGCGCCAATGCCGAGGCGGAGGTAAGAAGATCATTTGAAGGAAGCTACGGACCGCTGTATCAAATTGCCTACATGATCGGAGCCTTAGAGATCTATTCCCTAAGAAAAGAAATGGTGGATTCAGGAAAAATGCCAGAGAAGGAGTTCCACGACTTGATCATGACCCAAAATGCGATGCCGATTGAGATCTTGCGAGCCAAAGTCACCGGCAAACCATTGGACAAAAACCACAAGGCGAGCTGGAAGTTTTTGGATTGACACCAGCCATCTTTCAAGGCTTTTGGCCGCACTTTGATCAACAAAAAAGGAAGCTTTCGAGCTTCCTTTTTTGTCGTCATGCAGGTTTGAGAACTTATTCTGGCTTATTCTTCAGCTTGATCACGATTACGCCGTTTTCCCCATCTTTTCCATACAATTTTGTCGCTTCGTCGCCTTTGAGCACATTGATTGCCTCGATGTCTTTCGGGTTAACTCCTTCCAAAGTGGGGACTTTTTTAAGGCCGCTCTTGGTTTCGATATAGAATACCGGCTGCGCCCCAGAGGGTGTTCCCGCAATGCTGAGCGCCACTTTTGGCGAATCGTAGGCGGTGGTGTAACCAGATACAGAAGATGAAATCGCTACCCCATCCACGATTTTTACAGGGCCTTTTACGCCATCAGCACGAACAACATAGACTTGGTTTTGGGCCAAAGTTATCAGCTGTTCTTCAGTCAACTCGTTTTTGATGGCGACCAGATTGTTGAGCTGCTTTTTCTTCAGCTGGTTTTCCAGATCGAGGATTTTGTCCATCTGCTTGTTTACCGCTACTTGGTCAATTTTATTGGGCTCAAGCATCTTTTTCAGCTTAGCGTTCTCTTCTTCCAAATCCCATTTTAGGGTGGAAAATTGTCCGGCATTTTCCGCATGGATTTTTTTGATCTTGGTGGCCTGAGCGTCCGTTAGGTTAAGCTTGTCTCTCATATCCATGATTCGGTCCGCCGAATAAAGATTACTTTGAAACATGTCCCCGGAACCTTTGCTCACATAGGTCATAGCCGGGGATCCTGTAGCCACGACCTGTCCCTGAGCATATCCTGCAAGTAGGACAAATAAGAATAAAAGGGTGTTTTTCATGAGTTTAGGATGTTAAGAAGTTGGTTAAGTTTTAAAATTCTGTCAGGAGGGAGGCAGTGGGTGACTCCCAAATTTCCATTTCCGTAGTTTCTTCGATGTTAAACTGCAATTCCTGATCTGGACCTTCCTCCAGCGTGATGATGATCACCTCGCCGATGGGAGCTGGAGGGGTGACGGGTTCTTTTTCCAAAAAGAGAAAAAATCCTGCTGCCAACGAAGCGGCAATTCCTGCCGGAATCCACCAACTAATGGTTTTTGGCTTTTTCACCTCCGGAAAATCCGGAGTGGGTATATCCAGGTCTTTCTCGATCATCGCATCGAAAAAGCCGCGTAAGTCTTGGTCTTCTTCAACTCGTTTCATGTGCTTTTCATTGTTTCTTTAAGGCGACATGGAATCTCGCATAGCTACTAATCATTCCACTGTATACCAATGCCCGCATGCTCGATTTCATTGCGTCACCCGTGTTTTTTCGATCCATTCCTTCAGTCTTTTCTTTCCCCGGTCGTAGTGCGTGCGTACCGTGCCGATGTGCAGTTGCATCACAGCGGCGCACTGCTCCAGTGTCATCTCGTGGTAAAACACCATCAACATCACCTCCTGCTGCATTCTCGGAAGGCGGCGAACCATCCCTTCATAGTTTTCCGGCTCGGGTTCCTGTTCTTCCCAGATGATTTCCACTTCCGGGTCCAAACTTTGCGATTTCCCAGATTTCCTCAATTCGTCGATAGACGTAAATCGGATGACGGAAAACAACCAGGTTTTGCAATTGCCGTCGTGCTTTAGGCGGGCTTTGCCCTCCAGGATTTTCAAATAGGTCTGCTGAATCACATCCTTGGCCATTTCCCCGTCAAAACCACAGCATTGCCTGGCCCAAAGGAAGGCTTCTCTATGGTGATCGCGGAGAAAAATTTCTAGCTGGTTGCGGTTCATTTACACTACTTAATCGGCAGACCGGGGAGTTTATATGACAATGTTTTGAAAAAAAGTCGGAAAGTTGCAGGGCGACAAGGTTGTAAGGTTGGTCCAACTTTCCAACTTTACATCCTTACGATGATCAACCAAACCCTCCATTGGTTTTGGAACCCTTGGAGGGTTGATTTTGACTACTATGTGGCCTCAACTTATCCGTCAATTCCGACATTACCTAAAGCTCGAGCGCTCCCTGAGTGAAAACTCCATTGAAGCTTACACCAGAGACGTGGAAAAGCTGGCTGCTTTTGCCACTGCCGAATTTTCTGGAAAAAGCCCTTTGGAGATGGAGTTGGAGCACCTTCGCCGTTTTGTTAATGCCTTGGCGGCGTTGGAGATTTCCCCTTTTACCCAAGCGCGGATCATCTCGGGGGTAAAAGCATTCTATCGCTTTCTCATGTACGAGGACCGGGTCAAAGAAGACCCCTCCCAGCTACTCGAAGCGCCCAAGCTTGGAAGAAAACTTCCCGATACACTCAGTTTCCAAGAAATCGAACAATTGTTGGAAGCCATTCCCCTTGGTGAGCCGGAAGGCCATCGGAATCGGGCTATACTGGAAATGCTCTACAGCTCCGGACTTCGCGTGTCTGAACTGACCGAATTGAAAAAGGGCCAAATTTTTGCGGAAATTGGCTTTTTGAAGATCGTGGGAAAGGGAAATAAGGAGCGACTCGTACCGATCGGGAAAGATGCCCTAAAGTATCTCAAAATCTATCAGGATCAGGTTCGGGTTCATCAGATTCCCACCAAGGGCCATGAAGAGTTTGTTTTTCTCAACCGCCGGGGGCAGAAGCTCACCCGGGTGATGATCTTCCTGATCATCAAAAAAACCGCCGAGCAAGCCGGAATCCATAAAAATATCAGTCCCCATACTTTTCGTCACTCCTTTGCCACGCATCTCATCGAGGGGGGCGCCGACCTAAGGGCCGTGCAGGAGATGCTGGGACACGAGAGCATCACGACGACCGAGATTTATACGCACTTGGATCGGGATTATTTAAGGCAGACCCTGACAGATTTTCATCCGAGGAAATAAAATAGAGTTGACAAACCGGACCTTGCCAACTCTTTATTTGGGATCTATCTGTTATTGCGATAGGTGGTCGGTTGGTCTACACTTTTGGAGCCCAGCTGGCGCAGAGCATGCCGTCGGCAGCCAGATCGGGATGTGCGCAGTCGGCACGGTGATGGCGTACGCAGCTGTTGCAGTGCATGGAGTTGTTGAGCTGCTGCAGGATAGAAAACTGGTCGCAGGTATATTCTTCGCTTACTTTCAGCTCGTGGGTTTTACACAGATGGGCTTCGGTAAAAGAATTGCAGTGGTTGCAGCTGGAGGCAATACGGATAGACATGGCTTTGTGGTTTTGTTTCTGAGGAATTTACCCAAAAAAGAGCAATAGTGTTCTGAAAGTCAGGTAATATGGAATTGTAATAATTAAAAATAAATGGCTGCCGCCCTCGGTTTTCCGGCCATCGAGTTGCTGGGGAATTTCTCAGCTCGCGGAAATTAAGGGTAGCTTTTTTTCATTTCAGCCTGTCCAGCCTTCCTTTTCTTTTTACGATGTTTTTGTAGTCCCATTGGATTTCCCGGGACTTTTGCAGCCAGCGCTTGAAGTCTTCCAGGTTGATTTCCGAGGCTTCATGATAGAAGATGGAGGCGTCCTTGAATTTTTCTCCGAGTACGGCGAGTGATTCTTCCCCAAAATCCGCCCCGCTCCAAAACATCAACCGCATGCCCTTTTTCTGTTTGCTGTAGCCTACGATGGGATTACCCTCGAGAAACCATACCGGATGCGCATGCCACACTTTGCTTTCTGCATCGGGCAGCTCTCGGTCAATCGTCTCAGCTAGGAGCTTACAGATTTCCTGGTCAGGGTGGATTTGGTTTTGGTTGTAACTTTGGATTTCTGGGTTCATGGTCTGCTTAGTTTAGGGGATTTGCAAATTGCTGCGCTGTTGTTATTCTCCGGATAGCCTCACTTTGATTTGGGTTTTCCCATCTTCGATAGACCAGGCGGGAATTCGGATTTCGATGCGCTTGAGGCCTTCGATCTGTCGGTCGAGCGCGAGCGGAGCTGGATCAAGTGATATTACGGAAATGCTTAGGCCCGGGTGGGAGAGGTTTTCAAGCTTCAGGGATTTTCCTTCCTGTGTCAAAATCGCACCATACTCTGCGATTTCCACGTCAGCTATGGTCATCATCTGCCAAGTGATCAATTGGGTTTTTTCCGAAATTTCAATCTCATCTTCGATGGTGATAGAAGCCGGGCTGTCTTTCACGAACTTGCGGGAGGCGGATTTGACCAGATCACCCAAGGTAGGACTCAGGTCAAAAGTCGCTTCAGGATTGGTTCCGTCTTTGAAGTCGGTCAAGGTGACTAGGCCATCGGTGCGGTGGAGGGAGTCGTTGATGGTGATGGTGCTATGGCCAAAGTTGTTTTTGGTGAGCAAGGTCCAGCGTTCGCAGCTTTGACACCTTCCCCATAGATCGAACCCGACTTTTTCCAGCTCATGGTAGTTTTGGTTGCCTGGATCAATTGACCAGCGTACACCATTTAGCTCAAAGATAAAGGAGCCTCCGTCCATATTTCCGTGGTTGACCATGCCTCGACCGCCTTTTCCCCCGAAATAATAGCCATGAGGATCGTCTTCTCCGCCGGTGAAGATGACTACTGGATTGGAGCCCTCGCCTTTCCAAGCAGTTGGGACTTTTTCTCCGTCCTCCTCCTGGTATTGGGAAAGCCAGGCCATGGAGGCACCACTCAGTCGAAAAAGCTTGTCGGGAATCTGAGAAGCTTTTAAAAACCGCTTTTTTTCGAAGAAATGGGGGTTTCCAGACTTGGCGGCAAACCAAGCCAAGATGACGTCACCCCCTTCACTGCGCTGGTCCCCACAGTCGGCAAAGTTGTAATACCAACCCGAGGGGGCATTGGCAAGCGTTCGAAAGACGGCGCTCTCTTGGAATCCCGGGTATTCCCAGTGCCCAAAATCCTGACCGAAGGCGGTCTCCAGCATCGCAGCGGTGATCACCGAGAAGCTCGTGCCATAAGCCCAGTAGGTGGAGCCCTCGGGGTACACCCCATCGGGCCCATATTCGACTAAGGAATGGGGTAAGCCATCCAAAGCTCGCCAAATGGTCTTCGCGGCTAGCTCAGGATCGAGATCAGCGATGGCGATTGACGCGGCAATCATTCCCCCGTTGCAGACTTGGTTCCAGTTGTTCGTACCATAGGCCCAGCTCGGGGATTGACCATTTTCAGGCCAGCTTGGGATGATACCCTTTTCGATGAGGGATTTTTTTGCTAAGTCCTGGGTGGATTTTGGCAGGTCACCAGCGGTCCAGTCCAGAGCAAAAGCCACCGCAGTGGACATTTCGGCCACGTCGAGATAGTGGGAAGGATTCCAGTCGGAAAAACCGCAGACGGCAAGCACTTCCTCGTTGATACGGTCGAGGATGCGAGGCTCTCGGTCCATCAGGTACCGGTAGCCCAGCATATTGATCCTCCAGAGCATTTCACGGGAAACAGCGAGTAGGCGGCGGCCTTCAAGCTCCCGTTTCAGCAGCGGCTGGTCCAAGATGGCGTCTGCGTCCTCCAAAATCACTGCATGCATGCTCTGCAGGACGGAATCGGTTTTGAGCCGTGACTTGAGATTTTTGAGAATTCCGGAATTGTAAACCAATCGTGGCTGGGATTTCCACAAGTTTTTTTTCAGGTACTCTACGGTGATGGGATTTTCCAGCTTGGGGATAGAGTGTTCTTGGGCAAAGCCCACGGTGCCCATCAGAAAAAAGAAACTAAGTAAAATGCTGAACGGGGTTTTCATCCACGGTGGTTTTTGGGTTCGGTCGGTTACCTAGAAGCTGTCCTTGTGCCTTAGCCTAAGATATTGGGAAAATGTCTTTTAGTCCATGTTTTTTTGGACCAAGACCGGACATTTGGAAAAAAATCAGGTTTATGGAGACTGAGCCCGCAGGTGGATACGACCTTTTGGACGATAGACGGACTTTCAAAAGAGGAAATGCTTAGGTAAACAGGGGTTGGGCCTATGGCTTACTACACATTTTGATAACAAATGCATGGGAAAGAAGGGAACATCTGGGCAAAGCCAATGTGAGATTTTCAAAAAGCATTAGGGAAGTGAATTAGGAGATATACCGTGGGGCTATGGCAGAGGACAGAATGATCGTCCTTGAGGGGTGTGTGCAATTACCAGTCATCCTCGACATAAAATTTCTCCCATAAACCTTTTGTTCCAGTTTTTATCCGTTCTATTTCATCTTCAGACAATCGCTTTTTCCAAGCTTTGATATTCTCACTCGAGTTTCTGTTTACGTTCGCTATCGCAGTAGATTTTTTTACTATGTCTGAGTTTTGTTCTGAATTGGAAGTTACGTTTACGTAAGCTTGGACCTTTGAGTCAAAATCTAAACCAAGTCCAGAAAATAATTTTCCAAATTCTAAAATTGGGTCGGCAGATAAATCTTCATGTTTGACAAAGTGCCACTCCTTCTCATATTTATTTTGATAGTTTAAAATTACTTCATGTATGGTGTTCCATAATAATATTCCTTGGTCGATAATGTCTTTTTTGTTATTCGCAAACTCGTTAATGATGGCTTTGTAGTTAGATAGATGTTTCTTCATTAAAGCGTGTTGCTTTTCATATTGCGCAAAGTCAAAATGCCAGTTTTTGACTTTTATACTCGCTACAAATGCAGCCGGATGCCGTATCAAAACCACCACGTCAACATCGTGGTTTTTATATATCCACTCAGCTGACATGATGGCTATCGGATCTTTGATAATTGTTCTGTCAGCCAAAGGGCGATTAACTATGTCTTTAAAATATTTTCGCAGCTTTCCGAGACGTCGAATCTGTACTAATCTCTTAATGGTATTTACATGTAGTACAGTACTAAATGAATTGACGTAATCTTTTACTTTATTTTGGTGCTCTCTAGAAGTTTCATCGTCTAGATATTCAAACCAATAGGATAGTGGTGAGTGTTTTCTTTCAAGCTCAGGTGAAAGGTTGAATGGCTCATGCACATAGTGGGCGCCTTTAGCTTTAGCCATTATTTTACCTACCCATGTCGTGCCTGAACGGTGAGATCCTGTTACTAGAATGTTTTTTTTCATGTCTTGATACATTGATGTCCAACATGTTTGTCTACAAAATGTTTGGCGACTATTTGCTCAAAATTGATGCTTGGAAGTAGGGTTTGTCACTATCTGTAACTAGTTGGATTTTCGGTTTTCCGAAAACACGATATATTTCAACGGGGCCATTGCTATCACTACTGTGATTTTTGCCAAAGGAGAGCCTAACAATTTCCTCATCTTCTCGGGGTAAGTTTCGCCAACAGCAGGTGTATTGTTTAGATACCTGTTGGAATGAATATATGTTCCTCGACGTATTTTCAACCAATTTTGTCTTTCTCAGGCCACCGGCGTGCTTCGGTTCCCATGTTGATTGAGGCTGTGCTTTTTTCTGTGCTCGGATATGATGTGTCAATTTCTGTTTGCTATGTACAAAGGGTGAAATCCCCAGTATTCCGGTATCATTTTGCTATGCGCTAAAAATAGAAATCTGCTGCATTGGTCACCTGGGTTTGGAAGGTCTTGTACACATTGTCTTATAAGAATATCAATTTGACGGAAGTTTTCCAAATTCTTTATGGCGGATTTCTTTGGGAGACTTGTTTGTATGAAGGTTATAAAAACGTCTCAAATCTCGATCATGAAACTTCTAGGCTGCAGCTATAGCATGTAGATGCGATAGCTGGCCCTGCTTTTTCCCACCTCAAAAAATCCTGAAAGGCATTTGGCCGTCATCTAATTTGGGTGACGACGCTGGATCAGCTCAGCCAGGCCGACGAGAATCCCCTTGTATCCGCGAAGGTAACGGAGATGGAAGGTGTGGTCCTACTACAGCCGGATTTCTTGATCGCAGCGCACGGTGTAACGAGTTTGTTCCATGGCCGGCGCTCCAGAAGATGTATCTTTATTCGCCCAGCCAACACGCTGTCAGCCTTACATTTTTACCCTAGATGAAGAATAATTGAGGGGCTGCTTTTTTTGCTAAAACATCTACTCCAATAGCCCGCTCCCCAAGACCAAATTGGGATCCGGGCAATTTTTCCGATAATGTTCCAAATCCCTTTCTGCGGCGACACCGGGATAATCTCCCCAAGCTTCACCCAGATCCCATATCAATTGGAAATGCAGGTGAGCCGGCCAGTCTCCGTTTTCGGGATAGGGCCCAACATGGCAAAGGAGGTCTCCGGCTTTGAATTCCTGACCAATTTTTAAACTTTCCAAGTCGATCCGCATGAGATGGCCATAAAGTGAATGCAGGCGTCTTCCGTCTAGCTCGTGCTCCAAAATAATGGTAGGGCCATAGTTGCCGAAGCCGGCATTGTCTTGAAAGCTGTGAACCCTGCCCGGGTAGGGTGAGAAGATCGGGGCTCCTGCTTGGGTCCAGATGTCCACACCCAGGTGGATGGTCCGAAATTCTCCTGCTGTCGATCCGAAGACCTCACTCCTACCATAGATCGCCCGGTTTTCTAGATATCCTCCTATCCCATAGGTTTTGCCAGTGTCTCTCAGCTGTCCGAAGACGTAGGCCTCAAACGCCGAGGTATCGGAAATATCCAGCGTTTGCAGATCGGAATTGCTGGCTGAGAAGTCGAGTTTTTTGCTGTTTGTCGCGGTGAGCGGTTCTCCCATCACAGGGAAAAAATTAAAGGAATTCCAGTTCATTCGGTGAAAATAGAGATTTGAACAGAATTATTTGGCAAGGGATGAAATGCAGAGTCGATCTTACTTTTCTCGGTAAGAGGGAGACTTTTACCGGACATGGCCTTCCCCCTTCGGATAATTTTATCTAATTTTGCCCCAATTTGGACATCAGTAAAATCTCTTTCCTTATCCTACCTCACAATGCCAAAAGACAGTAGCATTAAGCACGTTCTCATCATCGGTTCAGGTCCCATTGTCATCGGTCAAGCTTGCGAATTTGACTATTCCGGCTCCCAGGCGGCAAGGTCTCTCCGAGAGGAGGGCATCACCGTGACCTTGATCAACTCCAACCCGGCGACGATCATGACAGACCCAGTGACCGCAGACAACGTGTACCTGCTTCCTCTGGAAAAGAAATCCATCAAGAAAATCCTGACCGAGCATCCAGACATCGATGCGGTACTCCCTACCATGGGAGGTCAGACGGCCCTAAACCTCGCCATCGAATGCGAAAAGGCAGGGATCTGGAAAAACTTCGGAGTACGAATGATCGGTGTGGACATTGACGCGATCGACACGGCTGAAAACCGCGAAAAGTTCAAAGCACTGATGGAGAAAATCGGCGTGGGCGTGTGTAAAGGTGATACCGCTACCTCCTTTCTTCAGGGGAAGGAGATTGCCCAAGAGATCGGTTTTCCACTCATCATCAGAGCATCATATACCTTGGGTGGTGCTGGAGGTGCTTTTGTGGAAAAAGCCGAAGACTTCGAAAAATACCTGAGCGCAGGCCTCCAGGCCTCTCCAGTACACGAGGTGCTCATCGAGCAGAGTATCCTGGGCTGGAAAGAATATGAGCTGGAGGTCATGCGGGACAATATTGGGAACATGATCGTGATATGTTCCATAGAAAACTTTGACCCGATGGGCGTCCACACAGGAGACTCCATCACTGTGGCTCCTGCCATGACTCTGCCTGACACAGTATATCAGCGCATGAGAAACTATGCGATCACCATGATGAACAGCATCGGGAATTTTGCCGGAGGCTGTAACGTACAGTTTTCTGTCAGCCCCGACAACGAGACCATCATCGGCATCGAGATCAACCCTCGGGTATCTCGCTCCTCGGCCTTGGCTTCCAAAGCTACTGGTTATCCGATTGCGAAAGTGGCTGCTAAATTGGCGATTGGATACAATTTGGACGAGTTGCCTAATTCTATTACCGGAACTACTTCGGCATATTTCGAGCCGGCCATCGACTATGTCATCGTGAAGATCCCTCGCTGGAATTTTGACAAGTTCAAAGGTGCAGACAGAAGATTGGGATTGTCGATGAAAGCAGTAGGTGAAGTGATGGGTATCGGCCGCAACTTCCAGGAAGCGCTTCAGAAAGCTTGTCAATCCCTTGAAATCAAGAGAAACGGCTTGGGCGCTGATGGCAAGGAACTGACCGATCAGGCGCAGATTCTCTATTCTTTGGCTAATCCAAGCTGGAACCGATTGTTCCATGTTTACGATGCCTTCAAGCTAGGTATTTCCTTCAGAACTATCCACGATCTGACCAAAATCGACAAGTGGTTCCTCAAGCAAATCGAAGAATTGATCCATTTCGAAGCGGAATTGGGTAAATATAAAATCGATACGGTACCTCGGGAGGTCATGGACAAAGCCAAGAAAATGGGCTATGCCGACCGTCAAATCGCTCACCTGCTGGACTGCTTGGAAAGCGAAGTGTTTAACAAGCGCTATAAGGAGATGGGCATCAAGCGTGTATATAAGCTCGTGGATACCTGTGCGGCGGAATTTGAGGCCAAGACGCCTTACTATTATTCATCCTTCGGAGAGGAAAACGAATCCGTGAGGACGGACAAGAAGAAAGTGGTGGTTTTAGGTTCCGGACCAAACCGAGTCGGGCAGGGAATCGAATTTGACTACTCCTGTGTCCACGGGGTTTTGGCCGCCAAGGAATGCGGCTACGAGACCATCATGATCAACTGTAACCCGGAGACAGTTTCGACAGACTTTGACATTGCCGATAAGCTTTACTTCGAGCCGGTGTTTTGGGAGCATATCTATGAGATCATCCTGCACGAAAATCCCGAGGGTGTAATCGTACAGCTGGGTGGACAGACCGCGCTAAAGCTGGCGGAGAAGCTGGAGAAATACGGCATCAAGATCATCGGCACAAGCTTCGAAGCGCTGGATCTGGCCGAAGATAGAGGCTTGTTTTCTACGCTTTTGAAGGACCTCAACGTGCCCTACCCTGAATTTGGCACGATACACAATACCGACGAGGCTCTTGAGCTTTGCAAGACGATTGGCTTCCCCTTGCTCGTACGTCCCAGCTACGTTTTGGGAGGACAGGGCATGAAGATCGTAATCAACGAAAAGGAACTCGAAGAACACGTGGTCAATGTCCTTCGTGACATTCCAAACAACGAAATCCTGCTGGATCATTTTCTAGAGGGAGCCATTGAGGCTGAAGCAGATGCAATCTGCGACGGGGAAAATGTGTACATCATCGGGATCATGCAGCACATCGAGCCAGCCGGTATCCACTCTGGAGACTCCTACGCGGTATTGCCTCCTTACAACTTGGGCGATTTGGTGATCCGTCAGATCGAGACATACACGCAGAAAATCGCCTTGGCACTTAAGACGGTCGGACTGATCAACATCCAGTTTGCGATCAAAAACGACAAGGTTTATGTGATCGAAGCCAACCCAAGAGCTTCGCGAACCGTACCTTTTATCTGCAAGGCCTATCAGGAACCGTATGTAAACTACGCTACCAAGGTGATGCTGGGAGAGAAAAAAGTCACCGACTTTGAGTTCAAGCCTGTGAAAAAGGGCTATGCGATCAAAGAGCCAGTGTTCTCCTTCCACAAGTTCCCGAATGTAAACAAAGAACTGGGACCGGAAATGAAATCTACCGGGGAAGCGATCTACTTTATCGATGACCTGATGGACGACTATTTCCTAAAGATCTACTCCGAACGAAACTGGTACCTGAGTAGATAATCCAGCTCGCAAAAACAAAACATGTTTTGGTAAAATTTCTTGTCATTCTACTTGGAGTCGGCTGGCTATTGGGCCAGCTGCTCCGATACTTTCTACGATCGAAGCTCGCCCAATTTGCCAAGCAGGTCAATGAGGCTGCTATGGAGCAGCAGCGGGCCCAGCAAAGAGCATCCCGACCAAAGGATGCGGTGAATGTGGACTTTATCCCCAAGGAGGAGCTAGAAAAGCGGAAAAAGAATATCGAAGGCGGCGAATATGTCGATTTTGAAGAAGTGAAGGAGTAATCCTTCACTTATTTTGTATCTCAAAACTACAAGGCCTGTGTCCGCACAGGCCTTTTTTATTGCCATTCCTATACTGGTACTGGAGAAATAGAGACTAATTCCTGCGGGAAGCTAGCTCGGTAGAATTGACAAGGCAGAAAAAATGGAAAGTCCCTTAAGGACGAAACTTGCAAACTCAGCAACTTTCGGATTTTATCGCTGTAACGGATTTTGAAGATTTGTCCCATAAATTTGAACGCCATGCAAACACAGACAGATCTCAACTATCAGCGGATCGCGGAAGCCATCGAGTACCTCAAAAAGAACTTCAAATCCCAGCCTAAGCTGGAGGAGGTCGCTGAACAGATTCATTTAAGCCCTTCGCATTTTCAGCGCATGTTTACGGATTGGGCTGGCACCAGCCCCAAAAAGTTTCTCCAATATATCAGCGTAGAGCACGCCAAGAAAATACTCAAAAAGGAGCAGGCTAGCCTGTTTGAAACTGCCTTCGAGACCGGGCTCTCCAGCACCAGCCGCCTTCATGATTTGTTTGTCACGATCGAGGGGATGACCCCAGCCGAATACAGGGACGGAGGGAAAAGTCTAAAAATCAACTACAGTTTTGCGGAAAGCCCTTTTGGGGCCTTGATCGTCGCCTCCACGTCAAAGGGCGTATGCTACATGGCCTTTGAGGAAAATGAAGAAAAAGCGCTAAATGAGCTGAAAGCAAAATTCCCCAACGCGGACTTTGGGCAAAAGCTGGACATGTTCCAACAGCATGCACTCTTTATCTTCCAAACGGATTGGAGCAAGCTGGGCAAAATCAAGCTGCACCTTCGGGGCACCGACTTTCAGCTGAAAGTCTGGGAGAGCCTACTCAAAATCCCCATGGGGAAGCTCCAGACCTACGGTCACATTGCCGAGCAAATTGGCAACGTCAAGGCTTCGAGGGCGGTAGGAACGGCCATCGGCAGCAATCCAGTTGCCTTTCTGATTCCCTGTCATCGCGTGATCCAGTCCTCTGGTGAGTTTGGGGGCTATATGTGGGGACCTACCCGTAAGGCGGCAATTATTGGTTGGGAAGGAGCGAAAGTTTATTCGCAAATCTGAGACGGGATGCACAATATCATTCAGAAAATTCAGGATGCTGATTGGAGAGGTATCACGGAAGAAATGCATCAGGCAGGATATGCGATTCTGCCCAAGCTACTAAGCGATGAGCAAGGTGAGGCCTTGAAGGCGGACTACACAAATCACGGCCAGTATCGAAAGACCGTTGTGATGGCGCGTCACCGATTCGGTTTGGGGGAATACAAGTATTTTGACTATCCCCTGCCGGAGCTGATTCACACGATCCGAACCGAAGTGTATTCCCACCTTGCGCCGATCGCCAATGCCTGGTTTTCCGCTTTGAAAGTCGGAGTACAATTTCCAAAAGAGCACGAGGATTTTCTTCGTCAATGTCATCGCTTCGGCCAACAAAAAGCAACGGTCTTGATCTTGAAATATGGAACAGGCGGATTCAATACCTTGCATCAGGACCTCTACGGGGAAGTATATTTTCCGATCCAAGTCGTTTTGTTTTTGGATGAGCCGGAAAGGGATTATACGGGAGGCGAGTTTGTGCTTACTCAGCAGATACCCAGAGCCCAATCCAAAGCCATCGTGCTGAAGCCGAAGAAGGGGGATATGTTGATCTTCACGACCAATTTCAAACCGGCGAAAGGTGCCAACGGGTATTATCGCGTAAACATGAAGCACGGCGTGAGCGAGGTGAAAAGCGGAAGCCGACATACTTTGGGTATCATTTTCCACGATGCTGTGAGCTAGCGAGATGGTAAAGCATGGTGATTTGGATGCTGTAATGCTGAGAACCTTTATCCGTAAAGGCGAGTTGACCTTTGCGGGCAATAGCAAGTTGAAGATATACGGAAAGTTATCCTGCGGGTCGGGCAAGCGGATGAAAGCGGAAAATCGGGTGTTTTTCACTTCAGAGGCTGAAGCATTGGAAAGGAATTTTCGCCCCTGTGGGCATTGCATGAAAGAGGAATACGAAAGATGGAACTATTCGAAAAGGAAATAGACCGAGAAAAAAACTGGCTCCCTTACGACGGGACGGTTCACTACTACGGAAAGCTTTTGTCACAAGAGCAATCCAAATACTACCTCAAGTGTCTACTGGAGACGATTGAATGGAGGAATGACGAAGCGGTGATTTTTGGCAAAAAGATCATCACCAAGCGGAAGGTGGCTTGGTATGGAGAGAAGGAGTTCGAGTACACCTATTCCAATACAACCAAACGGTCACTTCCCTGGACCAAGGAACTGCTGGAGTTGAAGGCTTTGATCGAGGCAGAGAGCGGCGAGACGTTTAATTCCTGCCTTCTCAATCTTTACCACAATGGGGACGAGGGTATGGCTTGGCACAGCGACGGAGAAACGGACCTGAAAAAGAATGGAGCGATTGGCTCGATGAGCTTTGGAGCGGAGCGGAAGTTTGCCTTTAAGCACAAGAAGAGTGGGGAAAAAGTGGAGTTGGTCCTAGAGCACGGCAGTCTGCTGATGATGAAAGGCGTAACGCAAACTTATTGGCTGCACCGTTTGCCGCCGACGAAGAAGATAGCTACAGCTCGGGTGAATTTGACTTTTCGGACGATTGTGGAATAATTTACCAAACACGCTTACAACAAAAGACCTTAAATCCGCTTGGGCTTTTTGTCCCGATCAGATATTTCTCTCCGCCGTCTTTTAGGCCAAATTTCTTTTTGAACTCCTCTGGCTTCGTCGCATAGTTTCTGAACAACACATTGACTTTCCCTTGCGGAAATCTGGACTTGAGCTCGCTTTTCTTTGCAGGCACTTCCTCCACAATCTCAAAAACACGAGCAGGTATGGCCTCAGGCAATGCTGAAGAAGTAAACAGGTGGCTATTTGTGTCCAGCTTTTTTAAGCCAAATCGCTCGCCAAACAGCTTAAAAGCTCCCGCTTTCAGAATACTGCTACGGGGTTCGATCAGATATTTTTCAGCCTCACCAAGCTGTGAAATGGCATCTACTTCTTCCTCAGGCTTGAATACAAAATCAGGATAGCCACTTCCGAGGTCGCAAATCCGAATTTGTTTGGAGTTTCCTTCAATCCCTTTTTTCCAAAAAAGCAACAACTCTTTGACCTCATTTTTGACTGAAACGACAGTAATCTGCTGGATATCCGGGATCTCAGACCAAGCTTGGGAAATGTCGAGCATGGGGGAGACTTTGATCAGGATTTGGGTGCCCTTTTCCTTCAAAAGCTGCCAAGCGCTGACCACGTCCGGCTCGCAGTCCTGGAGTTTGTAGAGTTTCTCGTTTCCGGCCCCTCTTCTGGCTGGATCGGCATAGATCAAATCGAATTTTTCAGAAGATGTTTTCAAATAATCCAATCCATCGCCTTCATGGAAGTCAAAATTTCCCGGACCTAGGATTTCCAGGTTGTGTTTTGAAATTTGGAATAACTCGGCTTGTCGCTCACAGTACACGCCCTGTTCAAAACCCCGGCTGAGGTAGTAGAAATCTACCCCGAAGCCTCCCGTTAGATCGATCAGGGTTTTCCCTTGTGTTCCAGTCGCTTTGAACCGCGCAGTTTCTTCGGATGAACTTTGCTCCAGGGAAATGGAAGCGGGAAAAAGTAGATCCGGGTTTCCAGCCCATTCGGGGAGCTTTTTCGCCGCCTTTTGCCGGGCGGAGATCTGCTGTACGGCAGCTTTGAGGTCAAAGGCGACTTTGCCCTGGTACTTAAAAAGCAAAAGTGCAGGATCTTCACTGAGATGATCCTGCACAAATTTTCTGAAGTCAGCGGTATTGATTTCGCTGAGGTCCATCAAACAAGTTTAGTTTCCAGAAGGTATTCTGCGATTTGAACCGCATTGGTAGCGGCACCTTTTCTCAGGTTGTCAGCCACAATCCACATGTTCAGCGTGTTCTCCTGGGATTCGTCTCTTCTCAGGCGGCCTACAAATACCTCATCCTTCTTATGTGCGTTGATCGGCATAGGGTAGACAAAGTTCGTGGGATCGTCCTGCACGATGATACCCGGAGTGGCTTCCAAAAGGGAACGTACTTCGGCTAGGTCAAAATCTTCTTTGAACTCCACATTGACCGCTTCAGAGTGTCCTCCCATGGTTGGGATACGCACAGTGGTAGAAGTCACTCGAATGCTGTCGTCGCTGAAGATCTTTTTGGTCTCGTTGATCATTTTCATTTCCTCTTTGGTGTAGCCGTTTGGCTGGAACACGTCGATGTGAGGAAGGACGTTCATGTCGATTTTGTGGGGATAGACCATCTCAGGAGTCGTTCCCGCACGCTCAGCCATCATTTGATCTACGGCAGCTTTACCTGTTCCGGTCACAGACTGATAGGTGGACACGACGATTCGGTTGATTCCATAGCGATTTCTCAGCGGCTCCAATGCCAATACCATCTGGATGGTAGAGCAGTTTGGGTTGGCGATGATTTTATCGTCTTTGGTCAGTTCTTTTGCGTTGATCTCCGGCACCACCAATTTTTTGCCAGGATCCATTCTCCAGGCAGAGGAGTTGTCCACCACGGTGGTGCCTGCTTCTGCGAACTTTGGAGCCCATTCCAAAGAGGTGCTTCCTCCTGCTGAAAAAATGGCGATTTCGGGTTTGGCTGCCACCGCCTCAGCCAAGCCGATCACGGTGTGTTTCTTTCCCTTGTACTCGATCTGTTTACCCACGGATCGCTCGGAAGCCACCAATAGGAGTTCGTCATAAGGGAAGTTGTGCTCATCCAGCACTTCGAGAATTTCGGAGCCTACCAATCCGGTAGCACCGACTACAGCCAGTTTCATTGTATAAATAGGTTTTTATTAAATGGATTTGGACTGCAAAAGTAAGGACTATGCATTCATTTTCAGGAATGTGTCCGAAAATTTTCAACTGTTTTTGCTCCCTTTGGGAAAAGGATGTTTTTAGATTTTATATATTTAGGTAAGACTTTTTAGTACATTTTTTAATGAAGCAATTCTTAGCCAAGGGTTTTGTCCTGCTCTTTCCACTTATTCTTTGGGGTGGAGTTGAGGTCGTTTTCGGCCAACACCAGGACTTTGAATCCAATTTTCAGCTTGCTAGCTATCCGCTGGAATTCCTTCCCAATTGGCATGGAAACGAGGTTTCTGGCAGCTCCGCACGGATATTTCAAGCGGATGGTCTGGGCAGGGGAGGAGGAAGGGCCTTGGCGGTACAGCCGACCAGTGCCTTTGTTGGTCGGATCTGGATCCGACTGAACCCCGGTAGTTTTGTGAATCCCGAGCTGGAGTTTTATGCCAAGACTATCCGCAATGGTAGCGGGAATCGGCCTGCTTTGCTTTTTTACGCCTGGGGAGAAAGCATGGAGGGGGAGTTTTCGGAACCTTTGCAGCTTGGTTCAGATTCCGAGTTTTCCAACGAGAACCAAGAGTACCGGAAGTTTAGCCTGGAGGTGCCAGAGACATTGAGGTCGGCAGAGGCTGCGATTGTGAAGCTGGAGATTCGATATGGGTCTGGAGCTGGCACGGCCGCCCGCTGGTTGATGGATGATTTCGACTTTGGCGATTTAATCCGTGACGAAGTGCCGCCAAAGGTCTTGGGAGTGAAGGGATATGGAGAAAAATCTGTCCTGGTGATGTTTTCGGAAGCAGTTGACCAAGTTTTCTCTTTGTTCCCGATTACCTATGGCATGAGAGGAGGTAACCCAGAAAGCGTCCGATTGGTCGGTGATTCGCTTGCCGTGTTGGAATTTGCTGATATTTTGGAACCTGGCCAATCCTATTCTCTCTCAGTCAGCCAAATCCCCGATCTCGAGGGAAATTTCCTGAAGGACACGCTGGTCAATTTTAATTTTTTTGATCCTACCGCCATCTCCCGCAAGTCCCTTGTGATCAACGAACTCATGCCTGCACCGCGGGCAGACCAGGATCTTCCCAATGTGGAATACATAGAGCTTTTTCATGCAGGAGATCGGGAATACCGGATGGAAGGGATAAAGCTATTCAACTCTCGTATGACCACTGTTTTGGATGAGTTTTGGTTCCAACCGGGGGAATATCTCATTCTTGCTCCTGAGGCCCAAGCAGATCAATTCACGGACTTGGGTCCGGTATTGCCGGTAAAAAATTGGCCTACACTACTCAACTCCGGAGATCAAATAGGTCTGATTTCCATCAATGGCCAAGAGGCGGATAGAATCTCATATGCTACACCTAGCTGGGGGAACAGTGATTTTGCCAGTGGAGGCTATAGTCTAGAGGTGCCCAATCCTTTTTCGCTGTGCAGCAATTCGAGTTTTTTGAGTTCATCAATTGATCCAAGAAGGGGAACGCCAGGAACCCAAAATTCAATTTTTGACCCGACTAGGAAAAATAGTTCTCCAACAATTGAGTCGGTCTATTTCGTGGATTCTACTCACATTCGGCTAGTATTTTCGGCCCCAATTGTACCCGATTTTGATTTTGAAAATCTAAGCTTTTCGCCAAATCTGGCTATCGATAGCCTAAGCGTGTCAGTGGAAAATGAGATCGGTATCCTGCTCAGTTCACCTGCTGCACACAGCCAGGCCTATGAGCTTAGAGTGACCGGATTGCAAGACTGCGATGGGGGATTGCTTCCGGATATTCTTGCCACGATCGTCCTCCCGGAGATTGCCATACCGGGTGATTTGATTATTAATGAGGTATTATTCAATCCTCGGACCGGAGATCCAAAGTTTGTGGAGATCAAGAATGTTACCCCGAAGTTTCTGAGTCTTGAGGGTTGGGCGCTTGCAAACTTCGGTGAGGATGGAAATCCAGACCAGGCCAAAGTATTTGGCGGAGCAGGATCAACCTTGTCGCCGGAGGGATATTTGGCGATCACCACTGATGCAAATGCACTGCAGAGGGCGTATCCAAAGTCTTCGACGGCTGACTTTCTCGAGATCCCGACCTTGCCTAGCTATCCGATCGCCGGGGGGACCGTCGTCCTCCTCTCTCCTGTAGGTGAGATCCAGGAGAGTTTTTCCTATGACGAGGATCTTCATCATCCCTTACTTAGAGATCCCAAGGGGGTATCTTTGGAGCGGATCTCTCACAGCACACCGGCCTCAGTGGCGATGAATTGGCAAACTGCTTCTGGAAACGAGGGATTTGCGACACCAGGCCGTAGGAATTCCCAATCCCTACTGGGCGAATTTGAAACAGACCAAATCCAAATCGATCCGGAAGTTTTCGATCCTGAGGGAAGCTCCGGTCTCTCCTTTACGAGCATCACTTACCAACTGGATCACCCCGGCTGGACGGGGACGTTTAAGATCTTCTCAGCCTCCGGTCAGTTGATCCAGGTTCTGGCACAAAATCAAATCTTGGGAACAGATGGCCTGCTCACTTGGACGGGGACGGATTCTGCAGGCAAAATCGTACGGGCAGGATACTATGTGCTGGTGGTGGAGCTTTATGAAGCGGGCGGAAGGACAAGTCTGATCAAGAAGACGATCGTGGTGGCAACACGACTTTAATTTTGAAAATCATGGACTTACCTCCGATTTTTGACTATTTTGAGCCAAACTTTTGATGCCATGGATAGAGATTTGATTTCTAAAGCGCTGCAGGAAATTGTACTTCGGGATGGAAAAGACTTAGAGAAAGCGAAGCAGTATTTGAGGATGAAGTATCGGCTCGAGGCAGACGATCTTGTTTTGAAGAGAAGGCTGGAGAAAATCCTTCAGACTGAGAAAGCCGTCGCCTGACGGCTCTTCCGTTAGCGAACGTTGGATTTTAGCGGTGTAGGTGTTTATACGCTTTACTTTTCAGGTTCCGACTCCAATACAGTTTAAACTGTTGATAATGAGGATCTAATCTTCCTACCTTTTTTGTAGGGACTTTTTTCACTCCTATGTTTTCCAAAATGCCAATTTTTTAATTTTTGCAATTATCAAAGTCAGGCGTATTTTAGAGAACCAAACCACAAATAATCCGTCACAGTTTTATTAAAAACCCATCATTATCATGAGCTTGGAAGAAAAAACCGCATATTCTCAGGAGGAGCTGAAAGAATTTGAAGTGATCATCCTTCAGAAACTTGCTGTTGCAAAAGAAGAACTGTCTTCTTTGAAAGAAAGTCTGAGCAAAAAAAATGACAGTGGGACAGACTACACCGCCTCTACTTCTAAACTGCTGGAAGATGGTGCCGATACGCTTGAGAGAGAAAGCTTGAGCCAGCTTGCCGCACGGCAGCAAAAATTTGTGATCAATCTGGAAAACGCCCTTATCCGAATCAAAAACGGAACCTATGGAATCTGTGTGGACACCGGCAAACTGATTTCAAAAGAAAGGTTGAAGGCAGTGCCACATACCATGCACTCTATTGAGGCGAAACTTGCCAAAAAATAGACGTGGAGTTCCTGCACCGGCATATCGAAGCCCTGATATTTTGTGCTCCGGAGCCGCTAGCTGTAAGCGACATCCACAAGTGCCTTGGTGAAATGTTCGCGGCGGAAGTGCCGATGGAACACATCGAATCGGCCATCTATGACCTCAGAAAGAAATACAACGAAGAGGATTTTGCGTTTTCTTTGGAGCATTTGGGAGGCGGATACCAATTCTTGACGAAGCCGGCCTACCAGGCAAGCATTAGCATTCTGCTAAGACAGCAATCCCAAAAAAGGCTGTCTAGCGCTCAGCTGGAGACATTGTCGATCATCGCATATAAGCAACCCATTACCAAGGGGGAGATTGAGCAGATTCGGGGAGTCAATTGTGACTATTCCGTGCAAAAGCTTTTGGAAAAAGAATTGATCGATATCAAGGGAAAATCAGAAAGCGTGGGCAAGCCCCTTATCTACGGGACTTCCGACAAATTCATGGAATATTTTGGGATCAATTCGATCAAAGAACTACCCCAGCCCAAGGATTTCTCCCAACCGGAAAACCAGATCGGAGAGGAGAGGGAGTAAATTATTCGGCGGTTTTCAATAGGCAGCAGGCTGTATCGGGTAAGCGCAGCAGAAAGCTGTCGATTATAGCGGCTCTACTTTCGCCAGCCTCGACACTAAATATTTCCGGCCCGAGTCGACTTCCTCGCACAATACACGTGTCCTGCGGGTTTCCCCTTTTTGGAATTTTCTTCCTGACAATAGAAACTGCCGCCCGGTGCTCAAGTCCGAAAGGAAGATCTCTTCGACCTTCCCACTTGCAGGACGGTCATATTTACTCATTTCCTTCATCAGGAAAAGGTCCCTCGCCGAACTCGCAGAAGGGTTGGCCATATGGTGGCGCAGCGGGATCAGAATGTCTTTTGGGAAAACCGCATCGGATAGCATGGGCGCCATCAAGCTTTGAAACTTCCTTTTCCATTCAATACCATGAGGAGCAGGTGCGAATCCATGGTTTTCAAAAGTGTAAAGATGTGCCACCTCGTGAATATAGGTTAGTAGAAACTGAAAGGGGTTTAGGTCGGAGTTGATTGTGATGGTCTGGATTTTTCGGTCTTTGCGATAGCGAAAGTCACCCAACTTCGACGCTCTGGGCCGTTGGACTTTGAAAGAGAAGGGGACGTTTTCCCAGAGGGAGAGAGAATAGGAAACAGCGGCAGGCGGCATGTGCTTTTCTAAGATAGCCCTGAGTTGTTCCGATGAATTCATTTGCTGTTAGAATGTTTAATTGAGAGCAGGCGTCAAAAGGCGAGGTCTGTCCCAAAGCCTACATATGCCCAAAGTAGTCTCCGGACAGAACCCAAGCAAACCTTCTGCCTGAAAAAAATGGAACAAAAAAAGAGTCCCAATTTGGGACTCTAGATTTTTTCCTTTTTCGGGATTGATTACTGAACTGGAGCAGCAGCAGTAGTGTCAGCAGCAACTGCAGTAGTGTCTACAGCAGGAGCTTCTTCAACAACTGGAGTTTCTTCAACAACTACAGTCTCTTCAACTACAGTCTCTTCAGTTGTCTTGTTACCGCAAGATGCAGTAGCGATCAAGCCAGCGATTGCGAAAATTGCAAATACCTTTTTCATTTGTTATGGTTTTCTTAATTACGAAGCAAAGGTACTAGTATTATTTTCAATTGTACAAGTGCCGCTCAAATATTTTTTATTTGTTTTTGTAAACAATCTTTACCGGAACTCCTTCGAAATCAAAGTTTTCTCGGATACGATTTTCCAAATATCTGGTGTACGGATCTTTGATGTATTGGGGGAGATTACAGAAAAATGCAAAAACTGGATTCTTGGTTGGAAGCTGGGTGACGTACTTGATCTTGATGTATTTTCCCTTCCAAGCAGGGGGCGGATATTTTTCGATTTCCTGTAGCATCACATCATTCAGTTTGGATGTGGATACTCTTCTGGTTTTGTTTTCGTAGACTTTAACCGCAAGTTCGATCGCTTGGAAAATCCGCTGTTTTTCTGTGACGGAGGTGAAGATAATCGGAATCCATTTGTGCTCACCCAATCGATCCAGCATTTCATCTTTGATCTTATTCATGGTTTTATGGTCTTTTTCGATCAAATCCCACTTGTTGACCATGATCATGATTCCCTTGTTGTTTTTGATGCCAAGGGAAATCAGATTGATGTCCTGAGCCTCGAGCCCTCGGGTGGCGTCGACCATGATGATGACCACGTCGGATTCTTCCAATGTTCGAAGGGAGCGCATGACCGAGTAAAACTCGATGTCTTCTTTTACTTTCGCCTTCTTTCTTATTCCTGCGGTGTCAGTGATGATAAAGTCTTGGCCGTAAAGTTTATATCGCGTGTGGATTGCATCTCGGGTGGTGCCAGCTTCGTCTGTCACGATAGAGCGTTCCTGTCCCAATAAAGCGTTCAAAAATGAAGATTTGCCCACATTTGGCCTTCCCAAAATTGAAATTTTGGGAATTCCAGCATCCGGATCCTCGACTCCTTCGTCCTCAAAGTGCTTGATGACCTCGTCCAAAAGCTCGCCTGTTCCGCTACCGCTTGCAGAAGCGATGGGGTAGATCTCAAAATCACTGATGCCAAGCGCATAGAATTCGTGAGCCATCATCGCTTTTTCCCGGTTGTCAGCTTTGTTGGCAACAATGTAAAGCGGCTTCGTGGTGCTTCGGAGCTCATTTGCAAATTCTGTATCCAAGTCAGTCAGACCATCCAGGCAGTCGACCACAAACAGGATCACGTCGGCTTCTTCCACAGCCAGCTTGACCTGCTTGCGGATTTCCGCTTCAAAGACATCGTCTGATCCGGTCACGTATCCGCCGGTATCGATCACGGAGAAAAACTTTCCAGCCCATTGGGCGTGTCCGTAGTGCCGGTCACGGGTGACTCCGCTCATGTTGTCTTCGATAGCCTTCCGCTCTTCTACCAGTCGGTTAAAAAGCGTGGATTTGCCCACGTTTGGTCTACCTACTATTGCTACAATATTTGCCATGATCAGGATGGGTCGTACCCAAATTTTTTAAGTTTTAGTTTATTTTTTCTCCAGTCCTGTTCCACCTTTACGAAGGTTTCCAGGAACACCTTCTTTCCAAAGAACTTTTCCAATTCTTCCCTGGACTCGATGCCCACCTTTTTCAGCATCTTTCCTTTGTCTCCGATGATGATGCCTTTTTGGCTGTCTCGCTCGCAAAAGATTGTCGCCCGGATTCTGATGATTGATTCCTCTTCGTAAAAGTCTTCAATGGATACCTCCGTACTGTAAGGGATTTCTTTTTTGTAGTTCTTGAAAATCTTTTCTCGGATGATCTCGGAGGCAAAGAACCGCTCGGGGCGGTCGGTTAGTTCCTCTTTGTCGTAAAAAGGCGGATGAACCGGCAGTCTGTCGACGATTTCCTGGAGAATCCTCTCGGTGTTGAATTTTTCAAGAGCGGATATGGGAATAACGGTTTCAGATTTTATCCGCGAGGTCCAATAGGCCGTCACTTCTTCGAGTTGGCCTTCTTTGGCGAGGTCGATCTTGTTGATGACCAGCAAAACGGGAACGCCAGAGGCATTGATCTTGGGTATGACTTCCTCTATTTCTTCCTCCGTTTCGTAGAGATCCGTCACAAAGACGATTACGTCGGCATCCTCTAGCGATAAATTCACAAAGCTCATCATATTCTTATGGAGCTCATATTTGGGTTTGAGCATGCCCGGGGTGTCTGAAAAAACGATCTGGTATTCCTCTGTATTGATAATTCCGAGGATTCGGTGCCGGGTAGTTTGGGCTTTGGAAGAAATAATAGAAAGGCGCTCACCTACAAGGACATTCATGAGCGTAGATTTGCCTACATTGGGTTTTCCTACGATGTTGACAAATCCAGCTTTGTGTGTTTGGGCGAGCATTTTCGAAGATTTTTTTGCAAAGGTACTTGATTTTATAGAGTTTGTCCTTACCTTTGTATCACAATTCGCCGGAAGGGCGGTCTGAAAAAGAAATAAAAGGCTAAGCCTTAAGTCATATCGCGGGATGGAGCAGTTGGTAGCTCGTCGGGCTCATAACCCGAAGGTCACAGGTTCGAGTCCTGTTCCCGCTACTAAACAATTAGTTGATCGTTTTACGGTCAACTTTTTGTGTTTTATAGGGTTTCTGATGCAGGTTGTGGATTCGCGTTAATTCCAATTGGTTTTGAATAGCTAAAACTTGTCCCATTTTTTGTCCCAGAATTTGTCCCAGTTTTTGATTCATTCTTCATTTTTTGAATCCATTTTAATTGAACTTGAATTCAACAGGAATTACCCGATTGGAAGAGAGGGGAGTCCAGCCGTCAGCTTTTATTTTGTGTCGACTAATTGGCGATGCTAAGTGAAATGGAAGCATTTGGTGAATTTTGAGAGGTAAGAAGACAATTCCAAATCATTCAAATAGATTCGAATTAGCTGAAATTAAAGCACTGAATTTTTAAGAAAAAAATATCGGTTAATCTTTCAAATCAGCTATTTGAGGCAGTGGGTGTTTATCAAATTCGTCGGGACACACTCCGAATATGACAAGGTGGACGCAAGTACGGTTGAACAATTTTAAAATCGTAAATCAATTGAAATCATGAAATCGAGCATGGCGAAAACATCACATACTGGTATGAATGCCGACACTGCGAGATTCTCCCGAAGAAAAATCGGGACAGGCTATCTGAAAGTATTATAGAAGCAAGAATGAAGCTGTTCTCAAAAGGACTCTTTATAAAAGCTTCAGATCGCTCAATCTGGAAGTTCCTTTGATTACTTCTACTGCCAATAATTTAATGCTTTTTGAAGTCAGCATGTGGTCAATCTGTTTTCTCACCGCCACTACTTCAAAGTGCAGGGGGCAAGGGTTTTTTTCAGAACATTTGGGAAGTCCCAAACTGCACCCGGCAAAAAGTTCATCTCCCTCGATTGCTCTCACTACGTCTTTCAAGGTGACCTTTGTATGGGATTCATCGGTATAAAAGCCACCGTTGGGACCTTTTTGTGATCCGATAATTTTAGCTTTCACCAATGTCTGGAGAATCTTCGCTGTAAAGGCCTCGGGAGCATCAATTTCAGTCCCGATTTCCTTAGCTCCTACTTTTTTGTCTTCCATACTTTGGGTCCAAATATAGATGACAGACTTGATGGCATACTTGGTCGCTTGTGAGAACATACAGGATGATAATGTCCGAAGATAGTGTCGATATTCGGTCTGTAAACAGAAAAACCGGATCAAAGTTCAATCCGGCTTTTTCTTTTTTAGAAAACCATAACCTATTCTTTACTTGGGAAGCAGTACTTGGTCTACCACGTGGATGATGCCGTTGGAAGCGGATACCGTTCCGATGATTTTTGCTCCGTTTATAGTCACAGATCCATCTTCAGCCACAGCTACAGTGACAGATCGGCCATCTGCGGTTCCCAGATTTCTTCCATTCACAAAATCCTCCGGTTTGTAAACACCAAGAAGTACATGGTACTCCAAGATGTCCCGGAGTTTTCGTTGATTTTCTGGCTTGACCAAGTCGTCCAGTGTTCCTACAGGAAGTGCGTCAAATGCAGCATTGGTCGGAGCAAATACAGTGAATGGACCCACATTGGTCAGGGCGTTCACATAGTCAGCCGCTTTCAAAGCAGCGACCAATGTGGAATGGTCAGCAGAGCCAACTGCTACTTGGACAACGTTTGGATTAGACTCGTCGTCAACCACACCGGATTGACCGGGTGACAGATCAACACCCGCAGTTTCGGAGTTTTGATTTTCGGTGGTTTGACCTCCGCAGGAAAATACTGCGAAGGCCAGACCAATCATCAGGGGATAAAGCAACTTTTTCATAATCTTTTTGGATATGGATTCAATTACACGTTGGTAGGTATTTTAATCGGCTTGATCCGGCAGCAACTTTTCGCTGTGGTTCAATGATTAAAGGTAGACTCGATTGTATTAAAAGACAAAAAAGTCCTTTAATTATTATGCTGATTTTGATCATCCTTTTCCATGAAAAAAGACGGCTTTCAGTGAAGCGTCTTTATCGGTTTTCCTGAATTTGAATTCTGGATCAAAGTTTTTTTCCCGGATTGAAATGATGAAAGTTAATTTTGGGGTAAGGAAGAATCGGAAAAGTTTACCCTTACTTTTTGGACTTCATCGGAGTGATCCAGCCAAGCGGTTAGCAACATGCCGGATTTCATGGCCAGAGAAACCGGATTGCTGACTTTCGAGCCGGGAGCGGAGAGTTGGGTTTTCTCCCCGGAGGTCATGTCCATTCGGATAATCCGGGAACCCTTTTTTCCATTTTCTGTAACACTCTCAGAATACACCACCACCGGTTTTCCATAGATCAGCGACAATTGTATATTTCGGCCGTTGGGAGACAGTTTTTCCTTGCTTAGGGTTTTTCCCTGGGTATCCAGTTCGGCAAAGTAGATTCCGTTTTGGCTCGCACCTGTGTACCAGGTAGTGAAGATCTTTTTCCCATTGCTGACGACGTCTGGCCCATTGTGGGGGCAGCCCTCCAAGTTCCACTGATCAAAACTGAAGCTGATGGAATTGCTGAAAGTGGCTCCTCCGTCCCGGGAAGTTGCCAATGAAATATCCCTGATGGAACCCGGAAGAATGTCCCGATACACCACGCTGATCAATCCGCTGGAATCGGCATAGAGTGCAGTCCGACAACATTGGCAAGCCAGGGAATCCACTACGCTTTCCGTTCCAAACTGGTTATTGGAGTTGGTTTTGGAGAAAAGGACTGACCTGCCTCCCTCGATCAAGGCGGTATCCAGCCAGACCGCCCCGATCTCCCCATCCGGCAGCAGAGCCACATCAAAGAAACTGTGTCCTTTGCCCGGAGAATTATCTGAATGGACTCTAAAAGTCTCCGACCAGGTTTTTCCCTCATCCTTTGATACTTGGTACTTGACATGGCTGACACGGTCACTGGTCGGATCAGCTATCTTAACCTCGTAAAACAAAAGCAAATCTCCGTTCGGTTTGAACAGCAATTTGGGAATGCTTTCACTGTGCACCTTGGGATTTTCTTCCATGGGGATGCGTTTGGGATTTGCAAATTTGTGGCCGTCCCATCGGGAATAAAGGACTTGGATTTGATCGGAGTCCTGGGCTTTTTCGGTCCAAACCGCAACTGGTTGATCTTGCAAATCTTGGGTGAGAAATACACTTTCCGCACCGATTTCGGGATGGGATTCTAGTGTCAAAATTTCGGGCAGATCCTTCTTGAAAGTGGTTTTTGCCGGAGAAGTGCACCCGACCGCTATAGCGATAGGGATAAGCAGGAGCCAATTCATGGCTTTAGTGTAAGTTAAGTTCATGGCTGTTGTTTTTTTCCTTCAAAATTGAATTGTACCCCAAGAACAAAAGTCCTCGGGGCAGCCGGAGTGTAGTTGGCTTTGTCAGTTGGATTGTTTCCCCGTGAAATGGTATGGGCATAGAGATAATTGGTGACATTCAGGATATTTCCGAAAACTTCCACCCATTTGAATTTGTACCCGGTCCGGAAATTGAGGACTTGATAGCCTTCAGCTTTTCGTGTGTTGATTTGGTTTTCATAGTATCCGGAAACCTGCTGGAGTTCCAGTGAAGTCCTCAGATTTGGCATAAAAGCCGGATAATAGGTGACTTCCGAGTTGGTGATTAGGCGGGGTGCCCCTGGCATTTCCTTTCCCCCGAGATTTTGAACTTGGTCGGATTCCTTTTGACTGACTTGAAAATCCACAAATTCATGCTTGGCCCAGGTGCCTCCGGTACGGATAAACCAAGTTCGATTGGGTCTGAAAGTCAGGCTGAATTCCGTGCCGTAGTGAAGGGTCTTTCCGGCAGACTGATAGTCAAAGGAATTGTCCGGTTGACGGATGTTGAGCAATTCGTTTTCTCCGGTCATGTGGTACACGGTCAGGTCGACATAGACCTTGCCAGTCCAAAAACTTCCCCAGTAGCCGAATTCCTTGCTTTCAAATAGGGCTGATTCCAAGTTGTAATAAAAACTCACCGGGTTGCTTCCCGGTCTGGGCCGGAAAATGGAGGTGAGCTGGGGAGGAGAAAACCCCTGGGAATAGTTGGCATAGGCTCCCTGAGTGGAATTGATCTCCCAGGTAAGGCCAAATTTTGGAGTAAACTGGCTGTAGGTCTTGGTGCCGGTGGATTGATCCAGCCCATTTTGATAGTCGAATCCCATCCGGTCGTATCTTCCTCCGAGCGTGATCTGGAGTTTTTCGATGGGGCTGACTTCCACTTGGGCATAGGTTCCCAGATTGTTGATGGTGGCGGTATAGTCCGAAATGCGAATGTCCGGGCGGAGTTGATTGATGGTGAAGAATTCCACGGATTTTCCGTCAGGCCGAAGTTTTACATTCAGGTCAACCTGGTGAGCCCAATAGGTCACAGGGGAATGGTCCATACTTATTCCTCCCAGGATTTTGGCTGATTTCCAATTCAGTCTTTGGGAATGCTGGGCGATAAATCCCAGACTTTTGAAGTCCGAAGAGTTGAGTTCCCCTTTTCCTTGCTCCGGATTGCCTTTGGAATTCCATTGGAGGCGGTAGGATGGATTTTGACCGTTTTCATTGATCCGGTGAAACACCGTCACAAAGGACTTTCTCCTTGGATTCCAGTCCTGTTCCAGCGTCAGCCGATTTCTGAGTGCAAAGACATCCCTGAAGGTGAAATCGTTGTTTGCTGGATAACTTCGCCCATAAAAACCGATGCTGTCCACATTTCCGCTGGTTTCGGAGTAGTAATCTCCCAAAACGCTGGTCCCGATCAGGCGGGTTTTTGGAGAAAAACTGTATTCCAATCTGGCGTTGAAAATGTCTTTTTGGTAGTCAGACCGGGTTCTCCAGGAATCCTTTTGGGTACTGTGGAGGCCTGCGAGGTAAAAACCGAATTTTCCAATGGTAGCCCCTCCGCTGAGCTGGTATCGGGTATAGCCCCACTGGTCGCCCATTACACCTATTCGCACACTGGGAATGGCAGTTGGTCGATGGCTGAGAAAATTGATCGCGCCTCCGATTGCTTCTGAACCATAGATGGAGGATACGGGACCTTTGACCACTTCCACCGAGCTGATGGCAAGCTGGTTGGTTTCCAGCAGGGCATTGTGATTGAAAATTCCCAAGGGACGGATGGGGATGCCGTCCTCCATGTACAAATAATAAGGGCTTGTAGTTGCAGGTTGGCGGATGGCCATGCTGTGCTGCTCGTTATTCAGGTTGACCATCAAAACACCGGGAGTTTTGTTGATCAGTTCGCTGACCCCAACTGGTTTTGTTTCATCGACCAAGGTTGGGCTCAGCTTATGGATGGCTACAGGGGAGGAGAGGCGTTCGGCTGCTTCACGGGAAGCGGTCACAGTGACTCCCTGCAGATCTTCCACTTTTGGAGACAGGGCGATCCATAGGAAATTTTCCGTGGATAAATTTCCAAGGGCTTGGGATTCGTATCCCATAAATGAGATGCTCAGGGAATCGGCTCCTTCGAGATCCATGGAAAAAGAGCCGTCTGTGCCGGAAATCACCCCCCGGTTTTGGTTGAGTTGGAGAGTGGCTCCAACAATTGGTTCCTTGGTCAGCGCATCAAAACACTTTCCTTGGATAATTTGGGCCATAGTCGTCCCAGTGGCCAAAAAGGCCATCATCAAGACCATGAATATCTTTTTCATGTGTAATTTAATTTGGGAAAAGGAATTCCAGCCTGATCCGATAGGTCAGGAAAGGAGAGTTTAAAAGAGGCTTAGCTTTGGGGTGGGTGAAAAAAATCCCAGTTCAATTCTGAAATCCGGAAATTGCTGTAGTGAATCAAGTATTCCGGATGAATAAGTCCTAGGGGAGGTAATTGGATGGGTTCGCTTCTTTCCAGTGCATAGACTAGACTCAGCTCTTCCAGCGTAATTTCCTCCCCGCTTTCTTGTCGGTTTTTGGTTTCCGACAGTCTTTTTCCCAATTCACATTTTCCGTCACACTCCAACATAGGCTTGTCCTTGTTGACGCAATACAAAGCGGTAATTTGCTCCCGGTCAAGATAAAAATGGGCCTGGATCAGCGTGTAGCCCATTCCATTGAGAAGGATTAGCAGAATCAGGGCAATATTTAGCCAGGCTTTATTCACGGGTCTGCAAAAATGATAGGTTCTTGGACTCAGTTTCGAAATCTGTGTTACTTTTTAAAGAACTTTTCTTCCTCTGCCTGATTTTCCACATCACCACACCTGCCATCAGGAAAAACTGAATTAGAATCAGGTAACCATTGGCGACTCCGAAGCTTTTGCGAAGCTCAAATTCACCCAACACTCCGGAAAGGATTCTTCCCAAAAGTGTCACCTGAAACAGGATCCAAGGCCACCAGAGGATTCGATGGTAAGGAGTCTCCCGGATGCCAAAAATGGTCGGAAAAATAATCGGGGCATGAGCCCAGATCATGGAAAATGTAAATCCCAAAAAGAAGGTGTGGAGTACCAGATCATAAAAGAACGGTTGACTTTCCATCAAAAGCAAAATCAAACCCTGAGTTCCCAGCCAGAGGTAGCCAATCCGGAGCCCGATGCCGATATAGCGGAATTGGGCTTTTTTCCTTGCGGCTACTTTTGCCATGTCAAAGATCAGTAGCCAACTGGAAATCGAAAGGACAGCGATGCCCATGACTTCATTTCCAGCTCCATGAAAAGGCAGAATCAAACCGATGAAAAACAACCCCAGTAGCGCACCCAAGGCCTTTTTGGACCAATAGGGAATAGGCAGAAACTGACTTAGCTCAAGCCGCTCTCCGACAATGGTAAACAATAAAAACCCGATCCACCAGGTACTTCCGGCTGCTATCAGCCCAAAATGCCAGGCTAAGAAATTGCCGACAAACCAGCTCACAGCTCCGAGGTAAAGCAGGATGCTGTGGAAATACGGGTGTCGGATCACCTGAACCTGCATGATCACACTCAGTCCAAGCGATCCGGCCAAAAGAGCAATCATGCCCACTTGGACTTGACCGATCAGGAAGAAAACGCCAGAAATTCCAGACAAAAAGGGAATGAACAACCAGGCCTTTTTCTTCATGACCATGGCACGTTCGATGGAAATCAAGGTGCCCAAAAATCCCCCGACCATCAATAGTCCATGGTTGGCCCCGGCCTCGACAATAGGAATGACAGGACTTCCCAATCGGATCCAACCTCCTGAAATCCCTCCCAGCAGTCCCAGTAGGACCAGAGGAAGAAGGAGAAAAGGCTTTGGATTGAGGGGACGCATTGGATTTTGATTTAATTCCTGTTTATGGATCCTTGGATTTCCAGTTGGATTGCGCCGGGAAAAAGAATGTCCCGTTCCAGATGAATGTGCTGATGCATGCTTATTTCAAATTCTTGGAGCAGGGCAAATGCTACTTTATAAGTGTTGCAGGCATAATCGGGCGGGCTGTAGTTGTTGGTCAGACTCCGGATTTCTTCCAGATATTCCCCCTCTTGGTCATGTTCTTTCATAAGGGAAAAGATAGTCTCCTTCACATTTTGAAAGGAAGGTCCCAACAGAAGATCCTTGCTTTTGCCTCCGGCGTCGATTTTTCGGATAAATGGGAAAATGATCAATTCTTCGCGTTGCATATGATCCAGAAGTTCATCGGTGGATTGATCAAAAAGGGATTTGACTTTTTTCAGGTTGGGTTCAAAGGCACCCTGAACTTTCACAATCCGCTTGAGAAATTTCTGAATCACAGGAACCCGCTCGCGGAGGGGACTATGGTATCTTGTCTCTATGTAATTCGCCAGTCGGTTTAATGGCCAGCTATGGAAATCATTGATCTCCTCATTTGGAAGGGCAAAAGCTTCTTCCAGCTTTTCAACCAAGTCTTTTGGATCCACATTTTTTCGGACGCAGGCCTCCTGGAGGGTCAGATCTCCTATGCAGCAAAAGTCAATTCCAAATGCCCTGAACACCAGTGCGGATCGGTAATCCTTCGAAATGATTTCCCTGATCGGGAATTGGGCGATGCTTTCCATGTTTCAAGGATGTAATCCATCCTCATTTTGAATCCTATAAATGAGTAAAAGCTCATTTGATAGATCAAAAATAAGTAATCAATAATAAAAGACAAATTTATCCGGTAATATTTTTCCAGGTGGCAAAGCTCCCTGAAGTTTCATGTAATTTCAGTTTCTGAAGGGAGACTCCGGAGGGCAGGTGAGGAGGTATGGAAGACACCATCCAAAGCAGCATTTGTTCTGCGGTAGGTTCCGATTCCATCCAGGTGATTTTCCCCAAATAGGAAGAAAAAACGGCCCGATTTTCCCTGTTATTTTTAAGAATCAGAGCATGGTCAAAATTGGCGATTACAGTTTTTTGAAGTATTTCCTTCAGATCTTTGAAATCCATCACCATGAAAGTTTCCCGATTGATTTCTCCCGAAACAGTGACCTCCAGTTTGTAAGTGTGTCCATGGATTTCACTGCAGGACCCGGGGTAATTGCTGATTCGATGGGCTGCTTCGAATTCAATTTTCTTGGTAATGGAGATCATGGTGATTGCTTGCTTGCATGGAATTGAACAGCTCTAAATACACCTGAAGCAGATTTCTTTCCTGTAGGGTCTTACTGGAATAAATCCCCCGGTTTACACCCAAATTCAGAATCTGGAGTCTCAGTCGGATATCCCTTAGAAGAGCAGAACCGGGAGGAGTTTTTCGAATAAAGTGGTCAAACAGGAGGTCTTTCCAAGGGTAGGATGGAGAGTTGTCTTCAGGAATTTCAAGTGAGAAAATTTGTTTGATTTGTTCCGCCAAGACCTCTTGTTTTTGGGTCAAAGACTGATTTGCGAGGTACGATGCGGCATTTTTTGCATAAACGAGGGCTTCGGTCAAGGAATTGGACGCTAACCGATTGCTGCCATGGAGTCCGGTGTGAGCTACTTCTCCTATTGCAAAAAGGCCTGGAAGGGAGGTTTTACCCCATCGGTCGGCGATAATACCTCCGCATTGATAATGTGCAGCTGGCAGAATGGGAAGCGGCACTTTTTCCGGATCCAAATTGACCTGACTGCAGAGGGAACTGACTTGAGGGAATTCCCGGTGAAGTTTTCCCTTTGGAAAATGCCGGCAATCCAGATAGACCATTTGGCCCGGATTCAGAGTGATTTCATTCCAGATGGCGCTGCAGATGAGATCTCTCGGCGCCAATTCGCCTTTTGGTAAAGAGTCAAACAAAAACCTCCTGCCAGAAGAATTGACCACATAGGCTCCCGCACCTCTCAGGGCTTCAGTAAGAAGAAATGCCCGGTCATCTCCGGAATTCAAAAGAACAGTAGGATGAAACTGAATCCAATGAAGTCCGGCAGTTTTCACTCCCGCCCGTATTCCCATAGCCAAGCCGTCTCCCGTGGCGCTTGGTGGATTGGTGGTTCGTGGAAAAATCGCACCCGATCCCCCGGTTGCCAAAATCACATGCCTGGCCTGAAGACATATTTCCTGGGAGCTATCCTCTCTCCACACAATCACGCCTATGCATTTGCTGTCTTTTATCCATAAGTCACGGACCAAACCAGGCGCAATTGGGTTGATGTTTTTATGCTTTTCCAGTTCAAAAGTCAGGTGTTCGTGGATGGTTTTCCCACTATGGTCTGCCTGGTGTACAATTCTTGGGTAGCTATGGCCTCCCTCCAAGCCTAAGTGGAGTTTGTCGGACTCATCCCGATCCCATCGTACGCCCCAGTTGCTGAGGTCGTTTATTATTTCCGGAGCTCTTGAAATGACTTCCCATACCGCCTCTGGTCGGTTTTGGTAATGTCCTGCCTCCAAGGTGTCTTTGACATGTGCCTCAAAACTGTCATGGGGTAATTGTACTGCGGCTAATCCACCCTGAGCCAGTCTTGTAGCACTTTGAAGGCCGCCGCTTTTGTCCATTAGCCTGATTTGGATTTCAGGACGGAGCTTGGCAAGGTAAAGTGCGGTTGCCATGCCTGCTGCTCCTTTTCCTACGATCAAAATATCTGTGGTCATCTTTAGGAAAGTTGGAGCATTCTTCGGATCGGAACCAGCGCAAGGGAACTTACCAAGGGATCAAGGATGATTTCAGGACTTTCTGTCTCCAGGCATTGGAGGACCTTTTGAAGGGTGTTTACCTTCATATAGGCGCATTCGCTGCAGGCACAGGTGGTGTCTTCTTTGGTTGGAATAGGAATCAGGGTCTTTTCAGGTGCCAATTCCTTCATCTGATGGAGGATGCCGGCCTCTGTGCCGATAAGGAATTTGTCTGCGGAGGATTCTGTAATGTACCGGATCATCGCTGAAGTGGACCCTGTGAAATGTGCAATTTTCAGGATTTCGGATTTAGACTCAGGGTGGGCGAGGATTTTTGCCGATGGGTAGGATTGCACCAATTCTATCAATTTTTGGACTGAAAAAGCTTCGTGTACCGCGCAAGCGCCATCCCAAAGCACCATTTCCCGACCGGTTTCCCTTATAAGGTACTCGCCAAGGTTTCGGTCCGGGGCAAAAATGATTTTTTGATCCCTCGGGAAAGAATTGATGATTTTCACTGCGTTGGACGAAGTGCAGATGTAGTCGCTGTGGGCTTTGATCTCCGCAGAGCAATTGATATAGGATACTGCCAGGTGGTCGGGATGGCTTTTCCTCATTTGGACAAAATCCAAAACGGCACAGGAGTCAGCCAGCGAGCAACCCGCTTCCAGATCCGGGATTAGGACCTTGCAGTTGGGATTCAGGATCTTGGCTGTTTCGGCCATGAAGTGAACTCCGCAAAAAACCAGAATTTCAGCAATGGATTCGGAGGCTTTTCGGGAGAGCTCCAGACTGTCCCCCACATGGTCTGCGATCTGTTGTATTTCAGGTCTTTGGTAGTAATGAGCCAAAATCACAGCATTTTTTTGTGTTTTTAGATTTACTAGTTGGGATTGCAGAGGGCTGAGATCCATGGTAAACATTTCTTAGTGGCAGGTTTGAGATATGCTTATTTTTATTGGAAACTACTCCCTTCCATGATGACTGGAAACCGGGATCAAAAGGAGCAGGCAGATAAGGGATTTTGGAGACTTTACTCTCCTTTTCGGTGAAGTGACCCGACAGAAAAATTGCATTGATGGTTGACAACTTTCCATTTTCAGTAAGAAGTTGTTTTTTAAAATGGAGGACAAATATATCTTTTATTAGATGCATTTCGAAATTGTATTGCGGGTTTTTTACCCCGAAATAGGATGATTTAGATCATGCCGGAAAGTGAGCAAAATTACCCTTATAAAACGGACAATATTGTCTTCTTTTGTCTAAAATTGACTCGTCATTCTGTCTTTAACCATCGCTGTCTATGGACCAGTACGTCATCAAACGCAATGGAGAATATGCTCCATTTATCCCATTTAAAATCGAGGATGCTCTGAAAAAAGGCTTTCAGAGTGTCCAAAAAGAATACGATTCCGAAGTCTTTAATGCAGTGATCCAAAAGTTGGAAACCAAAACCACCTGGGCAGTTGAGGAAATCCAAGACTTGATCGAAAAGGAACTCTATCATTCAGGACACTTTGAGGTCATGCGGTCCTTTATGCTTTATCGGCATACCCGCAAACTCCAAAGAGAGCATGTGGCCGGATTGAACGAGGACACGACCTACGTGGACAGCACCCAGACCATCGAGGAATATATCCGGCAAACTGACTGGCGGATCAATGCCAATGCCAATACGTCCTATTCAAATGCCGGCTTAGTGAATAACGTAGCAGGTAAGATCATTGCCAACTATTGGTTGGACAGGGTATATACCAAGGAGGAAGGCTATGCCCACCGCAACGGGGATATGCATATCCATGACTTGGACTGCCTGACGGGATACTGTGCCGGCTGGAGCTTGAGAGGCCTGCTCAATGAAGGATTCAATGGCGTTCGGGGTAGGGTGGAAAGCCGTCCGCCCTCACATTTTCGGGAAGCCTTGGGCCAAATGGCCAATTTCCTGGGGATTCTCCAAAGTGAATGGGCCGGTGCACAGGCCTTCAGTTCGTTTGATACTTATTTGGCTCCCTATGTTTTCAAGGACCAACTTTCCTACAAAGAAATCGAAAAAGCGATCCGCTCCTTTGTCTACAATCTCAATGTCCCGGCACGCTGGGGTCAGTCGCCTTTTACCAATGTAACCCTGGATTGGGTGGTGCCGGAGGATCTGAAAGACCAGATGCCCACCAAGGATGACCTGCATCTGTTCACCGGAATTGATTCCGATCTGCTGATGGAAAAGGCCAATAAGCGGGGGGTAAGTTCACTGGAAGAATTGACTTACAAGAATTTTCAGCCTGAAATGAATCTGATCAACCGGGCCTATTATACCATTATGACCGAAGGGGATGCCAACGGCCAGCCTTTTACTTTTCCGATTCCCACGGTCAACATTACGGAGGATTTTGATTGGTATGGAGAAAATACCAACCTGCTTTTTGAAAACACCGCCAAGATCGGCTCTTCTTATTTCCAAAACTTTATTGGCAGTCAATATACTTTTGACGAAAATGGCCAAAAGGTCGAAAATCCCCTTGCCTATAAACCCAATGCTGTTCGCTCGATGTGTTGCCGACTCCAATTGGATCTCCGCGAACTCCTGAAAAGAGGCAATGGGCTTTTCGGCAGTGCGGAAATGACCGGAAGCATCGGCGTAGTCACGATCAATATGGCGAGGCTGGGATATCTCTTTGCCGGAAATAAGGCCGGGCTCTACGAGCGACTGGATAAACTGATGCAACTGGCCAAGTCTACGCTGGAGAAGAAGCGGGGATTTATTCAGGAAATGTACGACCGCGGCCTTTACCCTTATACCCAGCGCTATCTGAAGCATTTCCGAAACCACTTCTCCACCATCGGAGTCAATGGACTCAATGAGATGATCCTGAATTTTACGGGAGGAAAAGAGGATATCACAGGGAATTTTGGTCAAAATTTAACTTCAGAGCTGCTCGAACATATCCGGGACAGAATGAAGGAATTTCAGGAGGAAACCGGTAATCTCTACAATTTGGAAGCTACTCCGGCGGAAGGCACGACTTATCGTTTTGCCAAGGAAGACAAGAAACGCTTCCCTGATATTATCCAGGCTGGGATGGGCGAAAACATCTACTACACCAACAGTTCCCAGATTCCCGTGGATCATACCGATGATCCTTTTGAAGCCCTGATGCTGCAGGATGACTTGCAGTGCAAATACACCGGAGGGACAGTACTTCACCTCTACATGCGGGAGAAAATCTCTTCGCCCGAGGCCTGCCGCCGACTCGTCAAAAAAGTCCTTTCCAATTTTAAACTGCCCTACATCACGGTTACCCCGGTTTTCAGCATCTGCCCGGTTCACGGCTACCTCAACGGAGAGCATGAATACTGTCCACAATGTGACGAAGCCCTTTTGAATGACTTAAACCAAAATCCATCCAATTATGCAAACAACTCTTGAACCCAAGCCACTTCTTGAATTGAATCAGGAAAAACGCACCAAATGCCTGGTGTACACCCGCGTGATGGGTTACCATCGCCCAGTCGAAAGCTTCAACATCGGAAAAAAAGGTGAACACAAGCAGCGCCAACACTTCGTCGAGTAGCCTGGAAAAGGGGAGGCCTGTGTTCAGTATCTCCCCTTTTACTTTGCTGGATTTCCCGGATCGCATGGCCTGCATCCTCTGGTTTGCGGGGTGCAACATGCGTTGTACGTATTGCTATAATCCAGAGATTGTACTGGGGAAGGGTAAACTGAGTTGGGACGATGTGCGGGAGTTTTTGCTTACCCGGATTGGCATGTTGGATGGGGTGGTTTTTAGTGGTGGGGAGTGCACGATTCACCCGCAGATCATTCCCTTTGCCCGAGAAGTGAAAAGGATGGGTTTTGAAGTGAAAATCGATACCAACGGGAGCCGTCCTGATGTCTTGGAAACTCTGATTCAGGAAAATCTTGTGGATTTTGCCGCTTTGGACTTCAAGGGAATGCCGGGGAATTACTGGAAAATCACCCGATCCCATCTTTTCAAACCATTCGAGAAATCACTGAAAATCCTACTCGGATCTTCGGTTCGGTTTGAGGTCCGGACCACGGTTCACCCGGATCTTTTGAACTATCAGGAACTGGATGAAATGGAGAAATGGCTCAGGGAAAAAGGGTTTTCCGGCACGTTTTACCTGCAGCTCTTCCGTGGGGACAAAGAGACTCTTGGCGATTTGACACAGACTCGCAAACCTGATTTTGTTTTGGAACAGTCAGTCTGGAGAACCTGATTTTCCTATTAATATGCGTTCATGTAATATAAGTCACTGAAAAATTGCGATCCAAGGGGCAACTTCGCATGTGCTTAAAAAAGAGATGGAATCCACCCTGGAAAAACATTGGCAAACAATCTATCAGACCAAAGAGACCACTAAACTGCGCCTCGGAGATTGGAAAGAGCAGGTAAAGCTTGTGGTCTCTAATATTCTTGATTTCAAGCCCCGGGAAAAGCATCAGGAAGCGCGCAAAACTACTCCGTCTTTCGAAGAATCTGAAACCTATCACTTAAACGGTTAAGCTCATGTCTTACTATCAATCAAAAGTTCTAAAATCCGAAGGTATTGCCTCTCTTCGAACCAAAGTTGAAGCTGGTCTCAAGGAAGTAGGCTTCGGGGTTCTGACCGAAATCGACATTCAGGCCACCATGAAGAAAAAGCTGTACAAGGATTATCCTCCTTTCCTGATACTTGGTGCATGCAATCCCGCTTTCGCTGATAAAGTGCTGACAGCCGAACCGCATGTTGGTACGCTCTTGCCCTGCAATGTGACGATCCGAAGTCTCGGAGGAGATGACTATGAAGTGTCGATCATGGATCCTGTGGCGGCGATGTCGGTGGTTAGAAATCCTGCAATTGAGGAGTTGGCAGGAGAGGTTAGAGGGAAGTTGATGGGGATGCTGGAACTTCTTTGATACTTTATCGAAGCATAGCATTTGCATAGATGTTTGAGGCAAAGAGGCCTCCTCTTCTTCATTTTTTCTATTTTTCCTTCACATTGGTCATAAGTTGGTTTTATTTTGCCAGCTTGATCAACTGCAGAAGTTTTGGAAATCAAGCGAAAACGCAAACTCATTGGCTACGCCAATTTACTGGATCAGCCAATTCGGTTTAGTCCTTTTTTGTTCAGCAGGGATTTTTGGCTTTGGGCATTATTGGGCCTCATTGGGGGAAGTATCGCCGGAGTTTACTGGATCACGCTGGAATCCTTCATGCATGTTTTGGAGGGATTTGAAGGCTGGAGCGTGATTCCGCTGATGACGGTTGCCGGCCTGCTGGCGGGCCTGATCATTCATTGGATCGGAGATCCTGGAGAGATCCATTTGATTGTCAACAATATTCGATTCAACAAGGGAAAGCTTAATCCCAAAAACAATCCTTCCATGATCCTTTCCTCCCTGATCTGCGTAGCTGCAGGTGGGAGTTTGGGGCCCGAAGCACCTTTGGTGCAGGTGACGGGTTCGACAGGAACGTGGTTGGGGAAGATTTTTAGATTGAAAGGAGAGAAGCTCCGAACCTACAGCATCGCCGGTATGGCTTCCGGGTTTACAGCGTTGTTTGGAGCTCCCTTGGGGGGAAGTTTGTTTGCCGTGGAGATTCTACACCACAAGCACATGCTGGAATATTACCGGGCTGTGATTCCGGCCTTGGTAGCGAGTTGTTTTAGCTACATCGTTTTTGCCTTGATTATCCATTTGGGCCTGGGTCCAACCTGGAATTTTCCCCAATACAGCTACGAGGGGATTTTCGATTTTGGATATGCTTTTGGTGTCGCGATCCTGGGATCAGCGGTGGCTTGGGTATTTGTCTTTTGTACGAAGGGGTGTAAAAAAGCCTTTGAGTGGGTATCGATGCCGATTTATGTCAAAACAACCTTGGGAGGCTTGATCTTGGGTCTTATTGGATATGGATTCCCGATTACTCGGTATTTCGGCCACCACGAAATCAATGAAGTGATCGGACTTAATTTGTCCTGGGAAACCTTGTTGCTGATCTTGGGAATGAAGATTTTGGCTATTTCTGTCACAGTAACTTCAGGTTGGAGAGGCGGTTTTATCATTCCCTTGTTTTTTGTGGGTACGTGTTTGGGATTGGCACTTTGCCAGCTTTTTCCCGGACTTAATCCCACCCTGACTTGGGTGAGCTGTATGGCTGCTGTAAATGCCTGCGTTACCCGCACACCAGTCAGTACCACGATTTTGCTAAGTGTATTGACAGGCTTTGGGCATTTTGTGCCCATCTTGATCGCCAGTTTGACAGGATATTTTTTGGCGCCGAGAGTTCCGTTTATTCATTCACAATTGAAGAAGATTGAGGCTGAAAATGCCTGATTGAAGCAAGGGTAATTTTGAAAAAGGGAATCGTGTGGGAATTTTAAAGGGTTTCTTAGAATTTCAGGCTTTGAAAGTCGCCAAACCTAAATGGCAGCAATAACCCAAAACGGATCCTCCCCATTCTCCACAAATTTTTCTCGATTACCATGTGCGGCAATTGCCTCTAGTTGCTCAGCGGTGGCTTTTTCCTGAATTTCCGGGAAAAGAATCCGCTCCTCAAACCGGATGTGTTTTTCCAGTTCTTCCTCGATTTGACCAAGGGTTTTCTCCGGGTTTTCCCATGAAGAAAAGAGCTTACGCAGCCGCTTGTGCTCAGTCAAGGCCTGCTTGATCAGGAGATTGTCTTCCGGGAGTATGGGGAAAATGACCTTTTCCTCCTCTTCAAAATGAGGATTGAGATAGGAGGTCCAAAACCAATTGCAGTAATTTTTCATACGTGCCGGTTCGATGCCCAGTTTGAATCCCTGTCTGATTTTCCAGCACAGCAAGAGCCCATGATGGTGGTCATGGCTGAGGTGCCGGAGTGCAGGGTCGCGTTTCAGGGGTGCTTTTTTTTCCATGGTGGAGTGGGGTTAAGTTTGACTACAAGATGGGATCTACAGTGGAAGTCCGGTAATAATTGATCTTGAAATGGAACATTTCAGCCATTCGTTCTCCTTGCCACTTGGCCCGCTCTGCTTTTTCTCCTGAGAATATCTCATCTACAGTTTCGTAGAAAAGTTGAATCCAGCGTCCGAAATGGGCTTTTTCCACCGGCAAATGAGCGTGTGGAACAAATGGGCTTCCCTGGTAGGTGTGTTCGTCGAGGAGTACCGTTTGCCAAAACCGGTACATTTTCTCCAAATGCTCAGGCCACCGATCTTGGATGACGTTTTCAAAGATGTCTCTCAATAAGTCGTCCTGCCGGACTTTTTCATAAAAGGTATCTACCAATACCTGAATGTCACTCAGGTCGATGATGTCTGATTTGTTCATTAGAAGAAGGATTTGTAATGGTCTGGATTCCAGTACATGATAAAGTAAAACAGGGCAAAACCAACAAAGGAGATCAGGGTCGCCCAAACCCAGGCCGGAATTCCTTTGGGAGTTTCCGAGCCTCGGATCAGAAAGAAGTCATTGCGCTCGCTCCCATAGGAATTGATGGTCACAGGGACTTGGTCAGTTACCACATCGCCGTCCTGAAGGCCTACCACGGCAATGGAAGGGCCGTTTCTCACTTCAAAGGGGACAGTTTTCATACCTTCTTTGCCTGTAGTAGATTGGGCTACGATCCGGAGTTGGTGCTTGCCATCCGGGATCTTGGTGGTGTCGAGGACAAACTTGACCGGAGGGCTGAATTCAGCAAAAGGCACAGGATCCTCATCCAGAAACACCCGGATTTTACGATTGTCATTCATAGCTGGGGATGATGGTTGAGTATAAGATTTTTGATGTGTCCGGGATTTTGCTCCCCGGGGCGGAGGAGGTATTTGAGGCTATAAAACAGGGTGAGCAGGACCAAAATCACCGCTCCGGCAATGATGTAATAGTCGCTTTGAGCCTGTGGGCCTGTCCCATGGCTGATGTCCCGGAGGAGTTTGGGCTGGTTTCTTTGGCAGACATCGCAAGCCATGGCCGATAGGACTGACCCGAAGAATACCAAAAAACAAATCAGGGAAGCTTTCATGGTTTCCAGTAGTTATTCGCCATGGCGATGGTCTGAAACTCCACTGCTATGACTTGTGCCGAGGCGATCAGTTGCGTAGTGTCCTGAGCATAATTTCCTCTCAGATTTTTTCTTGTTTCGAGATCGGTCTGGATAGCCGCGATGGACTTTCTGGCCAACTTGATCGCCAAATCCGTTCCTTCCTGAGGGGTGGAAGTGATGAGGGATTCGAGATAGATTTCTGAATTTTGCATGGGAGGTAGATTTATTGGTTGAGGACAAATTTTCGGATTTCTGCGACTTGGTCGGGAGTGACCACAGGAGCCTGATTGCCCCAGCTGCTACGCTCATGGGTTGCAATTGCGGCTATTTCTTCGTCACTGAGCAGGCTTCCAAATTCCGGCATGGCTCCAAATTCCGGTCGGGCGTCATATCCGGATAGGATAATCTGAATCAGGATAGAGGGATCGGGATCGTTGACGATTTCGCTTCCGGCCAAGGAGGGGAATGCCCCCGGAATGCCATCTCCGGAAGGCTGATGGCAGGCTGAACAGGTTTCTGAGTACAGCTGAAGTCCATCGAGGCCGAGGGATTCTGCTCCCGAGGCCGGCTCTTGCTTCTTTCGCGTGGATGGAATGAAATCAGGTCCGAGATCTTGTCCCAGTTCTGCCTGAATCAAGGACTGAAGGTAGGCTACCAGTGCCAGAGCCTCCGGTTTGGCTACCAACTGATGATCGGGATTTTTGAGCAGTTCAGCCGAAACTGGAACCACCACATCCTTTTGGGTTACCATTGCCTTGGATTTTTCTTCGAAAAGCCAGGGGTAACTCGGCATAACGGATTCTTTTACTGCAATCCGTGGATTGTAGAGGTGCAGGAGGTGCCATTCTTTCCCGGGTTGTCTTTTCCCGACCTCAGTCAGATCCGGTCCGGTCCGCTCACTTCCCAAGAGTGAGGGGGATTGCCTCCAAAGATCCATCCGTTGTTTGCTGTAATAATAATCTGAAGCCAGGGATGGCCGCTCACCCCAAACTTGGTCCATTTCAATATTCCGGACTTGTTGGGTGTGGCAGGCCATGCAATTTTCTGAGACATAGACTTGCAGGCCTTTCAATTCCTCCGAATTCAATTCTTCCATTCCTGGAAGCGGCTTCACTTCCTGCATTTGAAGCGCTGGAATGACAGCAATGACTGTACTCAGCATGGCAAATCCCAGGAAAGATGTCGCAACGAGCAGTTTGTGGTTTTTATGGAAATCAAACATGGTCAGGTCAATTAGGCGTGGACGGATGAAAGAGGAGCTGGGATTTTGTGAGGAAGCGGCTTCTCTTTTTTTGCCATTTCATAAAAATTGTAGGCGAAAATCAGGTGGGAGACAAACATCATGGAGCCTCCAATCGCTCTCCAAACCCAAAACGGCTGCATCAAAATCACGGAATTGATGAAGGATTCCCCCTCGATCCAACTGAGCCCACGTTGTGTTCCTCCCGTCATCAGCGAAATCATGTAGGCAAAAAGTCCCACGAAAGCCAACCAGAAGTGAATCCCGACACCCAATGCAGGCGGCTCTTTACCTGTGACTTTGGGCAAGATCGCATACATGCAGGCCCAGAGGATGAACGTGATGATGCCGTACATGGTCATGTGCGAGTGGGCAACATTGAAGTCCGTAAAATGCCAGATGAAATTGGTCAGGCGGAAAGCTTGCAGGCTTCCTTGTGCAGATCCGACAAAGTAGAAAACCACACCAACCAGGAAAAAGGGCAGCACGTAACTTTTGGAAATGGCACTCCAACTTCCCTTCATAGTCATCAGGAAATTGGTGGTGCCTGAGACAACAGGGATAAACATCCCCGCGCTGAAGACTATCGCAACGGTTTGTAACCACCAAGGCAAGGGACTGAAAACAAAGTGATGGGTGCCAATCAGTGTGTAAAAGAGCATCTGTGTCCAAAATGCCAAGACGCCCAGAGAATAGGAGTAAATCGGTTTGTTCAGAGAAGTAGGCAGGTAATAGTAGATCAAACCCAACGTGAAGGTCATAAACCACATTCCGACTCCCTGGTGCATGTAGTATCCCTGAATCACAGTTTCTCCAAGGCCATCTTGGAAACTCGGCAAGTACCCGATCACTACCAGCGTAATGGTCCAAATCAGTCCGCCTAAGAGGTACCAATTGGAGATATAGATTTCGGAGATTTTTCTGGCGGCAACGGTTTTGTAATAATTGAAAAATGTCAAGATTAACCCGGAGGCAAAGAGTAAAGCCACAGGCCAGATGTATTCCCGATATTCCCCACCACCGTTATTTACTCCGCTCATGAGCAGAAAATTGCCCAATACGACTGCAGAATTCATGAGGTACCAGGCGATTTTTGCCAGACTGTAGCTGAAAATGCCAGTGTTGGAGGTGCGGGAAATGACAAAATATCCCAAACCGACCATGGCCATGGAGGCCCAACCCCAGAAAACCGTATTGGTGTGGACCGGCCGGAGTCTGCCAAAGGATAACCAGGAGATTTGATCCATTTCAGGCCAGATAAATTTCATTCCGACGTATTGTCCGACCAGGGTTCCAAAAACCAGCCAAAACACTGCTGCTCCCAAGTACCAGATCATTAATTTTCTGAGGGGTTTGGGTGTTTCCATGCGGAGGGTTTCCCTTTTCTTTTCATCTACCAGCGGATTTTCAGGATCACGGGTGACCTTGGCAATCAATCCCCGACTGTCATCCGAGTTGCCTTTTCCTGTAAGTTCGGTACCTGTCAGTCGGTATTTTTTTGCGGCTTTCCGCTTTTCCAAAATCCAGTCTAAGTCTTCTTCCTCCCAATTCACCAACTCGGATTTTAGCGTTTCCTTTTTTCTGGATTCAGCCCTGTTTTGAAGGCCTTGGAAAAGCGCGGAAAGCCGGGATCCAATGATGACAATAGCTACTAAAGAAACTAAGGCAATGAGTAGGGCGGTTCCGACGATTCCCGGACTGGACCACCATTGGTCGATAGCAGGATTGGGGACCGTTTGAGCCTGAGATTGGTTTAACCCAAATCCCAGAAGCAGTAAAAGGAGTGTAGTGCGTTTCATATTGAGACAGGTAATAGTCGAAATGCTGAAATCAATTCAAGGATTGGCTTTTGAAATTTCATTTCCGATAAAATTGTCGAAAATAGATTCAAAAAAAATGGGACTAACGGATCAGGATAGTTTGGCCTGATTTAATCCCATTCGCCAATTCCAGCAAAGTGGTCGATTCTAATGCATTTTTTAATTCGGATCTGATTTTTACAAATTTGGCATGCATGGGACAGGGCTTTTGGGCATTGCATTCGCTCAGTCCAAGACCGCATCCTTTGAAGATGGAATCCCCGTCGATTGCTGAGACGATTTGAATGATTCTGGTGGACTCCATTTGATCGGGTCGGATATAGAATCCTCCATAAGGACCTTTAAGTGATTCGATCAGGCCGTTTTTGGCTAAGTCTCCCAGGATTTTTGCTGTGAAAGCTTCAGGAGAGCCTACTTTTTCCACGATGTCGCCGATTTTTGCCCGCTCTCCTTTGATGGATTGTGTGGCCACATAGATCATGGCTTTGATTCCGTATTCGCAGGCCTTGGAAAACATGGTAAGAGATTGATTGGGCCAAAAGTATGACAAAACTCATTTCCGACAAATTTATCGATAATAAAAAATCACGGTTATCTCATTTTCGCCAGTGGCCCTATCTGTTTTTCGTAGGGGCTGAAAAACCGGAGATTCGACAGTTCAACGGCCTTTCAACTGAATTTGTCTGATGTGAGAGTCGACAAGGAACTTCAAGAGTAAAAAAATATAAAAGGATAAATTTGTCTTTTATTTTTCTTTCTATACATTTGATTCAGCAATCAGCCAAAAGATGTTTTCCAAAGCCTGTAAGTACGCGATCAACTCCATGATTTTTCTGGCCACTCTGCCGGAAGGAGAGGAGCGCGTCGGTTTGAAGGAGATCGCAGTTGCCATCAATTCTCCAGAGGCATTTACCGCTAAAATTCTCCAAACCTTGGTCAGGGAAAATCTCTTGGTTTCAATCAAGGGACCCAACGGCGGCTTTCAGATCTCCGAACCCGGGAAGCAAGTCCCACTCTATCAGGTGATTCACGTTATTGACGGAGATTCGGTGTTTACAGGTTGTGCATTGGGATTACATGAATGTTCTGAAAAGCGACCCTGTGCAGTTCATTATAAGTTTAAAGCTATCCGGGATCATCTTACGGGGATGATGATGACGACTACACTTGCGGATATGGCCAATGGTATCCGGCAGGGAGTTTCGTATTTGAAGTACTAAAAAAAATTTAAACAAATAGAGGATAAAAAACTCCTTTTTAATTACATTGACTATGAATCAACTAGCTGAAAAAAAAGTAGGAAAAATCGTCGCGGACAATTTCCGCACTGCCAAGGTCTTCACCGAATTCGGAATTGACTTTTGCTGCAAAGGGGGAGTGAAACTATCAGAGGCCTGCGAAACGCGCGGCTTGGATACTGAGAAGGTAATTCAGGAGTTGCTGCCCATTTTTCAGACAGCAGACGCTACAAATTACCAGGGGATGGGGATGAAGGAACTGGTGGATCATATCGTCGCGGTTCATCATAAGTATGTGGGAGACACGATCCCGGCGCTCAAGTTCTATCTGGACAAGATCAACCGGGTTCACGGGGATCGGCATCCGGAATTGGAAGAAATCAGGACCCTATTTTTCGAAACAGCTGATGCATTGACTGTCCATATGAAAAAAGAGGAGTTTATACTTTTCCCCTATATCAAAGCCATGGAGGATGCCTTGAACAACGATTTCCCACTATCTGCCCCACATTTTGGCCATATCGACAATCCTATCGCGATGATGGAAGAAGAGCATGATACCGAAGGAGAGCGGTTTCGAAAGATTTCGGCTTTGAGTAATACCTACACTCCGCCTTCGGATGCCTGCCAGACCTACCGGGTAGCCTTTGCGATGCTGCAGGAGTTTGAAGATGACCTTCATACGCACATACACTTGGAAAACAACATTTTGTTTCCGGTGGCGCAACAGGTTTTTGCCCAATTGAACTCCTGATCCATGAAAGCCCAAGGCACTAAATTGAATCCGTTCCTTCCTTCCGATCCGCTGAAATTCAGGTGGATTTGGGTGAGTTGGGCATTCGGATTCTTTTTTGTCGCTTCGGTTTTTGGCCTTTTGATGCGGTCTTTCCACATCTGGGAGATCCCTTTTCTGGAATATCGGAACATCCTGCACACCCATTCCCACATTGCCATGTTGGGTTGGGGATTTCTGATCCTCAGTGGCGGGATGGTCTTCAGCCTTGCCAAAGCCGAAAGTGAAATCCGGAAGTTTCGTTGGCTGTTGATCGGCGCGGTAGTTTCTCCTTTGGGAATGTTGGCATCTTTCCCTGTTCAGGGATATGGGATTTTCAGTATTGCCTTTTCGAGCCTGCATGTGCTGATCTCCTATGGCTTTGTCTACAGGCTTTTTATCCTGTTGAATTCAGAAAAAAGCACCACCGGCATCCGTCTCCTTAGACTGGCACTGGGATTCCTGGTGGTTTCTTCTCTGGGACTGTGGGCCTTGGGTCCGATCAATTCCCAATTGGGGAAGATGCATGAACTGTCCTTCATGAGTATCCAATGGTTTCTCCATTTTCAGTTGAACGGCTGGTTTGTATTGGGATCTCTGGGCCTGATCTTCCTTCATCTCGAACGATCCGGTTACCAGTTTGAATGGCCGAGGTATCAGGAGATTCTGCTGGCTGGATCTGTGATTCTGACCTATGCGTTGGCTGTGACTTGGGCCGAGCCCAGTCCCTTTGCTTTTCAGGTCAACGGATTGGCCGTAATCACCCAGTTGGTAGCTTACTCCTATTTGATACTCGCCTTGTTACGAGGATTCGGAAAGGTGGATTTGCTATCTGTCGTCAGGATCCTGTTGAGTTCCGCCATAGCCTCGCTGTTCTTGAAAGCAGCACTTCAGGCGATTCTTGTTTTCCCATCCATCGCAGTCATTTCCTACACCATCCGGATGTACGTGATTGGCTTCTTGCATCTGGTCCTTTTGGGAGTATTGACCATGGGAATTTCCGGTTTGGCGGTGCAAAAGAATTGGGTAGAAGACACAATCCTTTCCCGAACAGGATGGGCACTGCTGCTGGCAGGATTCGTCATTTCGGAGCTTCTCCTCTTTGGTCAGGGGACACTCATCTGGCTACAACTCGGATTCCTGGAGGACTATCATTTGTATCTGTTTCTGGGTTCCTGCCTGTTTCCCATTGGTTTGGGATTGCTGTTGACCCAAATTTTAACTCAAAAAATCCCTTTTCAAAACATACCCAACCCCATAATCAAATTTCAACAAATCAAAACCCAAACTATGAAAAAATCCCTGCTATGGTCAGCCGGAATCCTGGGGATTCTCCTGACTGCCTGTGGAGGAGGTTCAGAACAGTCTGCCACCTCAACTGAAACTACCTCCGCTCCGGCTACCGAAGCTGCTGCCGCCGATCCCAAAGGAATCGGCGAAGTGAAGTCCGTCGACCTTGGAAGCGGAATCGATGCTTCTCTGGCTGATGCCGGAAAAGCAATCGTGGACATGAAATGTACGGCTTGTCACCAGCTGAATGACAAACGTCTGGTTGGGCCCGGATTTCAGGGGGTGACTAATCGAAGACGGCCTGAATGGATTCTGAACATGATCACCAACGTGGATGTCATGCTGGAGCAAGATCCCACGGCCCAAAAGCTCCTGGAAGAATGTCTTACCCGAATGCCCAATCAAAATCTTTCTCAGGCGGATGCTAGGGGAATTCTGGAATTCATGAGAAGAAATGACGAGGAAAAAGCAGGAGAGCGGGACGCTGCTGCCAAATAATTCAAATTTTAATCAATAGACCATTATGGAAAAGAAAGTCTGGCTTTTAGCAGTGGGCATGACAGCCTTTGCATTGGCCCCCGGATGCAAGCCCAAAGGCGCACAAACTGCGATCACTGGTGATGCGGCATCCAAAGTGTATGTAGCACCCGGTAACCACGATGAGTTTTATAACATCGTCTCGGGCGGTTTCAACGGGCAGATATCCGTTGTCGGCCTTCCATCTGGTCGCGTGTTGAAGATTCTTCCCGTCTTCTCCGTGAATCCGGAGAATGGTTGGGGATATTCCGAAGAATCCAAGCCCATGCTCAATACATCGCATGGATTTGTTCCCTGGGACGACCTGCACCACATCGCCATCTCTACCACCAATGCGGAACACGACGCGAGATGGGCTTTTGCGAATGCAAACAATACCCCCAGAATCGCCCGGATTGATCTCAACACCTTCAAGACCGTGGAGATCATCGAGATCCCTAATTCGGCCGGTAACCACTCATCTCCTTTCATTACCCAAAACACGGAGTATGTGGTAGCAGGAACCCGTTTTTCGGTGCCCGTAGGAGATAATCAGGATGTATCCATTGACTCCTACAAAGAGAACTTCAAGGGACACATTTCCTTCATCGGAGTAAATCCGGAAAGTGGTGAGATGAATCTTTCCTTCCAGATCGAGGCGCCGCCTTTCAACTTTGACCTGGCCCGTGCCGGAAAAAATATGTCCCACGGCTGGTTCTTTTTCTCCACGTACAATACCGAGATGGCCCATACGCTTTTGGAAGTAAATGCTTCACAAAAAGACAAGGACTTCATCATGGCCATCAACTGGAAAAAGGCTGAAGAATATGTGAAAGCAGGAAAGGGAACCAAGAAAAAGGCAAGCTACGTGCACAATAAGTGGGATGAGGAAACACACTCGGCCACCTCGACCAAGATCGAAGAGGTGCTGACGCTGGACCCTACGGTGTTGAAGGACATTGTTTACTTTATCCCATGCCCGAAATCTCCACACGGTACAGACACTGATCCGACCGGAGAATACATTGTCGGTAGCGGTAAGTTGGCTGCGATCATCCCGGTGTTCTCTTTCACCAAGATGCTGGCTGCTATAGAAAACAAGGATTTCGAAGGAGAGCTTAACGGCATGCCAGTCTTGAAATATGAATCCGTACTGCATGGCGAAGTGGTGAAGCCAGGTTTGGGGCCTTTACACACCGAGTTTGATGGAAAAGGATTTGCCTATACGTCCATGTTCGTGTCTTCGGAGATTGTGAAGTGGAATATTGAAACCCTAGAGGTAGTGGATCGGGTGCCGACTTACTATTCTGTTGGTCACTTGAGTATTCCAGGCGGTCCTACAGGGAAGCCTCACGGCAAGTACATGGTGGCTTACAACAAGATCACCAAAGACCGTTACCTGCCTACCGGACCGGAACTGGCGCATTCCGCCCAGCTCTATGACATCTCCGGTGATAAGATGCAGCTTTTGTTGGACTTCCCGACGATTGGTGAACCTCACTACGCGGAGGCATTTCCTGCCAGCCTGATCAAGGACCGTCAGGTGAAATTCTATCCTATTGAGAAAAACATGAGCCCCTTTGCCCTGAAAGGTATCACAGATGCAAGGGTTGAGCGCAAAGGAAATGAGATTCACGTCTACATGACCTCGATCCGCTCCAACTTCAGACCGGACAACATCGAAGGGGTCAACGTCGGTGACGAGGTATATTTCCACGTGACCAACCTGGAGCAGGACTGGGATGTTCCCCACGGATTTGCCATCAAGGGAGCCAATACCGCTGAATTGCTCATCATGCCAGGCGAAACTTCCACGCTGAAGTGGGTGCCGGACAGAGCGGGAGTGTTTCCTTTCTATTGTACAGACTTCTGTTCTGCACTCCACCAGGAGATGCAGGGATACCTCAGAGTATCTCCCAAAGGCACCAATACCCCTTTAAAATTTTCAACAGGGGACGTTGAGTAACCCCTTAAATCCTACCGTCGGCTCCGAAAAGGGTCGGCGGTATTTAACCCAAGTCACATGAAGTCGCTTAGCCTTTCAAACCGGGTTCTGATTCTACTTGCTGCGCTGCTGATTATCCCGGCGTACTTTACTCCACTTTGGCAAATCAGCCTCTGGGCTCCCCAATATCCCGAGGGACTCAACATGAAAATCTGGATCGATCATCTGAGCGGGAACGTGGATCAGATCAACGGGGTCAACCACTACATCGGAATGAGGCATATCGGAGACGAGATGTTTCCGGAGTTTACCTACCTGATCTATATCATCGGTGCATTGATAGGTTTTGGGATGATCGCTTTTCTGATTGGGAAAAGGTGGAGTCTGTATTCCTTTTTCGGTTTGATTTCGCTTTTTGGAGTATTGGTCTTGGTCGATATGTACCGATGGGGCTACGAATATGGCCACAACCTGGATCCAAAAGCAGCCATCAAAGTGGAAGGCATGAGTTATCAGCCACCCCTGATCGGATACAAAGAGCTCCTGAACTTCCTCGCTTACTCTGGACCGGATACCGGAAGCTGGATCTTGATTGGAGGAGTGGGACTGCTCATCTTGGCTATCGTCCGGGACCGGCTTGAAAAACCTGCCCTTGTCCAGAATCCTTATACCTCAAACTAAGATGAAACGCTACCTATCGATAATCGCTCTATTGATCTTTTTGGCTTCCTGCTCTGCAGATCCCAGGCCAATCGCTTATGGTCAGGATGGATGTCATCACTGCAAGATGACCCTAATGGATCCCAAATTCGGAGGCGAACTCGTCACTGAAAAAGGGAAAGTCTTCGTCTTTGACGATGTGAACTGCATGCTTCAATTCATGGATTCGGAGGATGGGAAAACACAACTGTATAAGCATATTCTGGTGACGGACTTTGTAAATCCGGGTGTGCTTCTGGATGCGAGTCTTGCTTTTTATCTCAAGTCTGAGGAGTTCAAAACGCCCATGGCAAGTCAGATTGTGGCTTTTCCGGATTATGATATGCTGAAAGAACACAAAAGCAAAACAGGAGGAGTGTATCTCGCCTGGGGAGAATTGACTACTCAGTTTAAGTGACTGAGCGGATAAATACTGATACAAATGAGCGCTAACCTTAGAATTTTCTGGTTTTTACTGATTGGACTCTTCTCGTATATGGAGGGATTTTCTGCTGTCATCCGGATTTCACCGGGACAGTCGATCCAGAAAGCCGTAGATGGCGCATCGGCCGGAGATACGCTGAGGATTGCCTCCGGCGTGTATCAGCAGTCAGGGATTGTTATTCGCAAGCCACTGGTGTTGATCGGAGAAAATCATCCGGTTTTGGATGGGCAGATGAAAGGAAATATCCTGATCATCGCGGCGGAAAGAGTGACCATCCAAGGTTTCAAAATCATCAACACCGGCAAGTCCAATATGGACGATTCGGCCGCCATTAAATTTTTCGATTCCAAGAACTGTGTGGTCAAAGACAACATCCTTGAAAATGCCTTCTTTGGACTCCATTTCTCCAATTCCTCGGGAATGACCATCTCTGGGAATCAAATCCACTCCAACGCGCTGCGTGAATTTGAAGTGGGCAATGGGATTCATCTTTGGAAGTGCAAAGATTCATTTATCACCAACAACAAGGTTTCGGGTCACCGGGACGGTATCTATCTGGAATTCGTCACCAACACCGAGGCGGTGGAAAATCTGGTGCAAAAGAACATGCGCTATGGGCTGCATTTCATGTTTTCTCATGACAACAGCTACATCCGAAATACCTTCAAAAATAACGGTGCCGGTGTGGCCGTGATGTACACTAAAAATGTCTTGATGAAGGAAAACCGATTTGAGGAAAACTGGGGTTCGAGCGCCTATGGGATTTTGCTCAAAGACATCAGTGACAGCGAAATCGTCGGCAATATTTTCCTCAAAAACACCATCGGCATCTACATGGAGGGCAGCAGTAGAATCGAATTTACCGGCAATACTTTTCAACAAAACGGTTGGGCCCTCAAGCTCATGGCGAGCTGTGATCAGAACACATTCAAAGCCAATAACTTCACCCAAAATACCTTCGACATGAGCTCCAACGGTTCGGTGGTGCTCAACACGATCACTGAAAACTACTGGGACAAATATGAAGGCTATGACCTAAACAAGGATCTGATTGGGGATGTACCCTATCGTCCGATCAACTTGTACAGTGTGATCGTAGAGAAAATCCCAGCTGCGGTGATGCTTTGGAGGAGTTTTATGGTGACGCTTCTGGATCGGATGGAAAAGATCCTTCCGACCATGACTCCCGACCAGATGATCGATCAATCCCCTAAAATGAAACCTTATGATTTCGGTTAACTCGATATCCAAAAAGTTTGGCAGGCAGGAAGTGCTCAAGGACTTCACGCTCAGTTTTGACAAGGGAAACAGCTATGCCATCATGGGTCCCAACGGCAGCGGGAAGACTACGCTGATCAAATCTATCTTGGGAATGGTACTGCCGGACAGCGGTGAAATCCTCGTCAAAGGTCGTTCAATCAAGGGTAAAGAGGACTACCGAAAAGATGTCGGCTACATGCCCCAAATCGGGAGATATCCCCAGAATATGAAAATTGGACAGCTCTTCTCCATGATGAAAGACATGCGACCTGAGATCAGGGAGTATGACCTGGATCTAGTCGAGGCGTTTGAACTGGAAAAAATCAAAGAAAAGACAATGGGGACCTTGTCGGGCGGTACTACTCAAAAAGTCAGTGCGGCTTTGGCTTTTCTTTTCAACCCCGAAGTCTTGGTCTTGGACGAACCTACCGCTGGACTTGATCCGATCGCAGCTGAGACCCTAAAATCCAAGATCCGGAAGGAACGGGAAGCAGGCAAGCTCATCCTGATCACATCCCATATCCTGAGTGATCTGGAAGAGCTGACCAATCAGGCAATTTATATCTTCGAAGGGGAGGTATTTTTCAATGACTCCATCGAAAGCCTGAAAGAAATGACCTCAGAGGAGAAGTTTTCTCCTGCCATTGCCAAACTGATGCAGTGGACCCTAAAAAAAAAGTCAACCACTAAAGTTCTGACTCATGCTTAAGCTACTCAAATACGCCCTTTACGATATACTCAAATCCCGATTCGCCATCATTTATACGGTATTTTTGGCTTTGGTGGCTATTTCAATTTATCAGGTTTCGGATGACCTGAGCAAAGTATCACTTAGTCTGATGAACATCATGATCATGGTGGTCCCCCTGATTTCAGCGGTTTTTGCGACCACCCATTTTTACAATAATCTGGAGTTTGTTGAACTGATGCTAGCCCAGCCGGTTAAGCGCTCCCAGGTGTTCCTCAGTCAGCTGCTGGCGGTGATCCTGATGCTGAGTCTATCTATCTTGATCGGTTTTGGTTTGCCAATGCTGCTCTGGGGAGCGGATAGCAGTCTGATTACACTTTTGGCGGTTGGAATGATTCTCAGTGCGGTATTTACAGGTTTTGCCTTTTTGGCCAGCGTGATGACCCGCGACAAAGCCAAGGCGATCGGAATCAGTCTGGCACTGTGGATCTACTTTTCCTTGGTGTATGATGGATTTGTACTGTACATCATTTACAGTTTTGCCGATTATCCTTTGGAAAAAGCAACTCTGGGTCTGGTCATGCTCAATCCGGTGGATTTGGGCAGGATTTTGATGCTGATGCAGTTGGATATCTCAGCACTGATGGGCTATACAGGAGCGTTTTTCAAGCAGTTTTTTAGCAGTGGCATCGGCATGCTGGTCATTCTAATGGTCCTCTCAATTTGGTTGGTTGTGCCGATAGGGCTGTCGGGACGAATCTTCAAGAAAAAGGATTTTTAATCGGGGAGTCGAGAAAACATTCTCTGCTTGAATTTCTAAAAACAAGAATTAATCTGGAAAATTCGGCGAATAGAGGCGTCATAAAGATTTTCAGACACCAAAAAGAAAAAGTCTGGATGCTTCAATCGTACGGTTCGTACGACTCGCACACCTCGTACTGTACGAATTGTTCGAGGATTGAAATTCGCAACGATTCAAATGAATTGAAATTTCCAAACCTGAGAATTGCCTTTCAATGTTTCCTGTAAAGGATGTCCACTGGGTGAGATTTATCGACATTAGAGGTTTAGAGATTGGGAAATTAACGCTAGAAGTTTTCAGAATGAAAACTTTTTAATGTCTTCGACCGTTTATTAAACAGCTTGCTTTGAAAAACATTATTGCCATCAAAAATCTGACGGAGTTTTACCAGAAGCATCCAGATTCAAAATCAAGCATTGAGACCTGGATGGCTGTCACAAAACACGCTGTATGGCAAAAGCCCTCGGATGTGGTTCAGGATTTTCCTGACGCAGATCCTGTTAAAAACAATCGGGTGGTGTTTAACATTGCACGGAATAAATATCGGTTAATCGTTCAAATCAGCTATTTGCGGCAGTGGGTGTTTATTAAATTCATCGGGACGCACTTAGAATATGACAAGGTGGACGCAAGTACGGTTGAACAATTTTAAATCGTAAATAAAAGTGAAAACATGAAGTGGGAAAAGACAATTACGACAGAAAAGGAGTATGAAGAATCCCTTGCCAGGCTTTCTAAAATCTTCGAAACAGATCCCGACAGTGCTGAAGGGATGGAGGCAGAATTGCTGGTGACTTTAATTGAAAAATACGAAAAGGAGCATTACGCTATTGCCTTGCCCGATCCCATCGAGGCCATAAAAGAAACAATGGGCAGAAAAGATCTCAAGGACAAAGATCTTATCCCGGCAATTGGAAGTAAAACCACAGTAAGCCTCGTTTTAAATAGGAAAAGGGCGTTGACGATCGAAATGATCAGAAATCTATCAGCTTTCTTAAAGCTTCCTGTCGAAGTGCTTATTCAACCCTATGAGCTGGATGGAAAACAGGAAAAGGTGAGCGTCTAGCTAGGAACGAAAAAATATTTTCGGCTAAAATCTCTACAACCAAGGATCGGATACGAAAAGTCAGCTTGGTGAAAGTGTCATGGAAAACTAATCAAAACAGCAAAAAGAAAAAGTAGGGTGTCTTCACTCGTACGGTTCGTACGGCTCGTACCCCTCGTACCGTACGAATTTTACGAAGTGGAAATGAGGTTAAAAACCGTTCAGATGGATCCAATTCTGAAAAATGCGAAAACATTCAAATAAGCGGAAATTCCAAAGGTTCGTTTTCTAATTTAGACCATACAGAAAATAGGTTCGTTTTCTGCTTTTCACATCAAAAAGAAAAAAGATCATTCAAAAACCAAAAACACAAAATGGGGTAATACGGCGATTAGGGCTACATTTTGAACGGGTTCAAAATGATACGATTCAAATAAATTTGAAATTGTAAAAGCAAAATGAACCTGTCCCAGTTTTTGTCCCAGTTTTTCCGTAAGTAACAGAAAATCAAGACTAGTTTGTAGCGCTGTTCCCGCTACTAAACAATTAGTTGATCGTTTTACGGTCAACTTTTTGTGTTTTATAGAGGTCATGTTGCAGGTTGTCAATTCAAATCGGTTCCAACCAGTCCCGAATTACTCAAATTTGTCCCCTTGTTTCAAATTTTAATTTGAAGATTGATTTTTACCTGTTTAATAAATAACTCTTCCTATACTCTCTCGGAGTACACTTATTGATTTTTTGGAAAGCTGCATTGAAGCGACTGATAGAGTTAAATCCGCAGTCAAATACGATGTCCGTGATACTTTTATCCGTTGCCACCAACTTTCGCTGGGCGTGAGAAATTCGCTCTTCAGTGATGTATTCGCTCAACGTACTCCCAAATGTCTTTTTGAAAATTGAATTTGCATGATCTGGATGCAATCCGACAGCTTTACCAATATCAGAGACTTTAATTGGTTCGGAATAGTTCTGCGCAATAAAGACAGCTATCTGCTCCACATGGCTAATGTCATTGGGTTGAATGGCTAAATTTTCCATTCTATCTTGGTTTAAATTACCAACTGACATTCTGCACAATCGTGCATGGATTTCTAATAAGGCAACTTCAGAAGAGCCATCACCATTAATATCATTCAGCCAATTTTTAAAAAGAAATTCATCGTATTTTGAATTCTCTTCTTTGTCCTCAAAAAGCACTTCGCCTTTTAACAAGCTATCTACAAATGAAGTAGAAAGCTTCCACTCTAAAAACAAAGAGAGAGGCACCGTACAAACGTAATAAGGGTTCGCTTTCTCAAAATCAATAATTTGATGTGGAACTAAACCCCAAAATACTGTAATCCTCCGAGGAGGCGGAATTACTTTTCTACCTTGAAAAAGATAAGTAATTCCCTCTTCAGGAAAATAGTTGATTTCTATTTCATTATGCCGATCTGGCTTTTTCATAAAACTTGGAACCCACTTTTCACAAGTCAAACCATAAGGCTTAAATTCATTTCTACTTTCATCAAAACTACTTGTCATCTGGGAATACGATAGGTTTACACAGAAATATAAGTAGTTTTTAGCTAAATACGAGAATATATTTGAAGCGATTATTGCTGAGCTTCAAAAGCAACTAACACTATGAAATTGAAAAGGAGCATTCTTTCGATTGTAATGCTAATAGCCATTTTTACGGTTTTAATGGCTTGCAATGAATCTGAAAACAAGGCAATCAAACCCAGAGTGTTGATCAGTTCAGATATTGGAGGAACTGATCCTGATGATTTTCAGTCCATGATCCACCTATTGATGTATGCTGATCAATTCGAGATCGAAGGTTTGGTTTCCTCTCCTTATGGAGAAGGTAGCACAACCGACTTTTTGGATATGATAGCCTTGTATAACCAAGATTATGCACAATTGCTACCCCATGCGCCAGAACTTCCTTCTCCAGAATCTTTAAGAAAAATAACCAAACAAGGTGGAAAAGATGCAGCTCCCTTCAAAGGTTATTCTACCCCTACGGAAGGTTCTGAGTGGATTATTAAATGTGCAAAAGCCGAAAGTGATCAACGGCTTTGGGTATTAGTCTGGGGTGGAATTGAGGACCTTGCGCAAGCACTTCATGATGCTCCGGAGATCAAAGAAAATATACGCGTTTATTGGATTGGTGGGCCAAACAAAAAGTGGAGTATCAATGCCTATTCCTATATCGCAGCAAATCATCCTGACCTCTGGATGATCGAAGCAAACGCAACTTACAGAGGCTGGTTTATGGAAGAGGATTCTCCAGAAGACCTAAAAGGAGATGTTTTTTATAATAACTATATACAAGCCCGTGGATCGATGGGAAAGGATTTTTTCAACTATTACGATGGAGATATCAAAATGGGCGACACTCCTTCGCTCGTTTATTTAATGAACGGCGATCCAAATGATCCCACCGGAGAAAGTTGGGGAGGTAGTTTTGAAAAGGTCAATCGAAGCACCAGAAATGTATTCAAAGGAGGAAGTACCGTTTCCGATACAGTTGCAGCCTATGGTACAATTGAGTGGCAATTTGATGGACCCGAGTTAGAAGTTTCGGAAGACTCTGTTGTCTTCGAAATAGAGATTCAAAATCAAACCTGGCCTGGATATTACATAGGAAAAGGCATTTATGGAGTAAAGTATTCCTCAAAAAAACCAGAAACAGGACCTTATAGAACGAGTAGTTCGATCTCAGAATTGAATGGTTTGGAAGGTGGATACACCAGCACGTTTCCTTGGCCTGGAAAAGCTTCATCATACGATTGTTTGTTAGGGCCGAATTGGTATTCCGACCGAAAAGATTTAGGCCTTTTCATCCAAGATCAGCAAGGAGCCAAAACTGTCTCGAAATATAGAAAGGAGTTCTTGCTCGACTGGGCAGAACGATGGAAATAGCTGGAAAAGTGAGTTCATACTCGCTAAAATAAAAGATAGAACAATACACCCAAACTATGAAAAGAATCAGTTTAATCGTCGTCTTGATCCTACTTGGATTCACTTCGGCAATTTCTCAGCAACTCGCCTTCCCTACTGCTGAAGGCTATGGTAAGTTTTCCAAAGGTGGCCGTGGCGGGGCAGTTTATGAAGTCACCAATTTGAATGATAGTGGTGAAGGAAGTTTGAGAGCTGCAGTAGATGCTACCGGTCCTAGAACTGTTGTATTTAAAGTTTCCGGGACGATCGAGCTAGAAAGCGCACTCCGCATCAAAAATCCATTTATCACCATAGCTGGTCAAACTGCTCCGGGCGATGGGATTTGCCTCAAAAAGAATCCATTAATGATCGATGCAGACCATGTGATTATTCGGTATTTGAGAGTAAGACTTGGGAATGAATCCGGCGATGATACGGATGCTGTCTCCAGCAGGTATAATAAGCACCTTATTTTAGATCATATTTCTGCAAGCTGGAGCGTTGACGAAACCATGTCCATCTATCATAATGATAGTATTACGGTTCAATGGAGTATTATTTCAGAAAGCATGCACGATTCCAATCACATAAAAGGAGCTCATGGATTTGGGGGGATTTGGGGATCAAATTTTAGCACTTATCATCACAATCTACTCGCGCATCATGGTAGTAGAAACCCAAGAATGGCATCAGGTTCTGGATATACTGACTATCGAAATAATGTGGTTTATAACTGGGGATACAATAGCACGTATGGTGGTGAAAACCAACAAGTCAATAATCCAAAGTTTGCATTTTCGACGATTAATATGGTTGCAAATTACTACAAACCAGGGCCTGCTACCGAGACGGGAGAAGTTCGATATAGAATTGCCAACCCTAATATGCGGGATACGACCAGTGATTTTGGCAAATGGTATATTGCTGAAAATGTGATGGTGGGCAATGAAAAAGTGACGGCAAATAATTGGGATGGTGGTGTCCAACCTCAAGGAGGAGAAGAAAGTATCAAATTCGTTAAGCTTGAAAAAGCATGGAATGCTATGCCTATCCGACAACAAACCGCCGAAGAAGCATTTGACTTAGTACTTGCAAATGCCGGAGCGACTTTGCCCAAACGAGATGAAGTGGATATCAGGATAGTTAACGAGACAAAAGGAGGATATACAACATATGAAGGAGCAACTTATAGAAAGGATCACTCCTTGATCGATCCTTCAAAAAAATCAGGAATAATAGATACTCAAAACGATGTAGGAGGCTGGCCAGTTCTAAAGAGTTTACCTGCTCCAAAAGACACCGATCATGACGGTATGCCTGATCAATGGGAAAATGAAAATGGACTTAATCCCTTAGATCCTGCTGACAGAAATCTATTTGAAGAAGGGTATACCATGCTGGAAAAATATTTGAATTCAATCAAATAACCGTATTACAGTTCATCTAATGAAGAAGCCCAATCTTAACTTGCAAAGCGGATTTGTAAGCATTTCCGAAATTAACACCCTATGAATACTACTTTTCTTTCACTGCTAATAAGCTTTAGTATCTCCTCAACCCTTTTTGCGCAGCAGAAAATAGAGTCAACTCCAAAACCCAGAATAGTCGTGCTCACGGATGTTTCGACATGGGAAACTGACGATAGTGAATCACTTGTCCGATTGCTGGTACATGCTGATTTGTTTGAAATTGAGGGATTGATTTTTACCACGGGTTGGAGTTTGGATAAAGCTCGTGATGATTTTATGGACTTGATTCATGACGCAATCGATGCGTACGAAAAGGATTTGCCGAATCTGATGAAGAGATCTAATCAAACTGGTTTTGCAAGCGATGAATCCAATCAAAAGATTGGTTACTGGCCAAGTCCTGACTATTTGCGCAGCATAACGGTTTTTGGGAGTAAAAACAGAGGTCAGGAATTTATTGGAGCAAACAACAATTCTCCAGGAAGTGAATTGATTATCAATCTTGCTGATGAGGCAGATAAACGACCACTTTGGATCACTGTTTGGGGAGGAGGAAATACAGTGGCTCAGGCGATCTGGAAAGTTCAACAAGAAAGGTCTGAGGGAGAATTGAAAAAATTCCTTCACAAAATCCCAGTTTATACCATTACTGACCAAGATCGTGATCAGAAGACTCCATATGAAATCAGTTCCCACCAGTGGATGAGAAGAGAGTTCGCCGACGATCTTCTCTTTATCTGGGATGAATCTGCCTGGAAATATCAAAATGGAACAGGAAAGGCTAATTGGGGAAGATATTCTGAGGACATCCAAACACATGGAAATTTGGGAAAAGTCTATCCAAAATATAAATATGGCGTGGAAGGCGATACACCAGCTTTTCTGCACCTCATGCCTAATGGATTGAATGATCCGATGGTTCCTATTCAGGTTGGCTGGGGAGGCTACTTCGAAAAAGGAGTTAGTGAAGACAAGGTAACTCAGGCTTTCACAAACTTCCAGCCTCCTGTTTCAGATAAGTCCAGAGAATATTCCGCATACTTCTACCCTGCCACCTTCAATAATTTTGCAGCCCGCATGGATTGGGCAAACGAGGGTAAAGGTAATCGAAATCCAATGGTAGTTATCAACAAAATGGAAGGTATAGGTTTGCTTCGGGTCAAAGCAAAAAAACGTCAAAGCGTGATGGTAGATGCATCGAAATCTACCGATCCAGAAGGTGATGAATTGAGTTTTAAATGGTGGATTATTCCTGAAGCAGGCACTTACAAATGCGAAGTCAAAATCCCAAACGATGATTCCAATCGTATTAAAATTGATCTTCCAAATGATTCCTCCGGCAAGACCATCCACATCATCTGCGAAGTGACTGATAATGGCTCACCAAAATTAACTAGTTACAGAAGAATCATTGTTGAGGTGAAGTGACTAATTGATGTGGAAAGTACCGGTGTAAAATTCCGAAACAATGCTGAATTACTCGATTGATAATAACAAAAAAAAGAAATTACCGAAGTTTAATACCTTGGTAATAATTGTGGCTTGTATGAGAATTGCCTATTTCTAAATATTCTGAAAATCGACCATAAATTTGAGGGTTTAGCAATGTTCGAATGAATATTTTCACAAAGTAGAAAAACCTTCAAATTAACAGGAAATTCAAAAATTCATTTCAAATTTTGACCTTACAGAAAATAAGTCTGTTTCCTGACTTTTACATCAGAAAAAAGAGTGTTAAAAGACCTGAAACAGAAAAGTTGCTCATACGGCCTCAAGAGCCGCATTTTAAGAGGTTCAAAATGATTCAATTCAAATAAATTGTCAGGCAGCGGGAGACCCCTTTTGTAACCCTACCACCACAAGTCTGCGGAAATGTCAGAAACAGGTTTCCATCGTATGGATTTGCCAGACTTACCAACAACCGGCTAGTCTAAGGGCGGGAACTTAGTGAATCGGCGCTTGTTCCATAATTAATTCTTGTTGGATTTGGGTTATCGTGATTTTTTGTCCCATTTATATAATTTATCATCTAACTGCCGAGCTTGGGAATAATAGGATTGGGCAACGATCCAGCATAAAAAGTCAAAGGGAGCTTACTTGTGATACTTTCGTGAACTATTCCAACTACATTAAGTCCAGAGAAATTTGATATGAAGAAAATTTTGGTGATTGAAGATGATCCCAATATCAATCAACTCCTTTCACTTCATTTGCAGGATGCAGGTTATTTGGTCGAGGTGATGGATCATGGGAGAAATGGGTTCGAAAAAGCATGCTCAGGTGAGTATGACTTGTTCATTCTGGATGTGATGCTGCCTGAGATGGACGGGTTTACCATTTGTCAAAAGCTACGTGCTTTGGACATTTTCACCCCAATCCTGATGCTGACAGCCAAATCTGAGGAAATTGACAAAGTGGTAGGGTTGGAGTCGGGTGCAGATGATTACCTTACCAAGCCCTTTAAAATCCGCGAATTTCTAGCACGGGTAAAAGCAATCCTTCGAAGACAGGAACATATTCTACAAAGCACCCAAAAGGAAAAATCGAGCATAAGGCTAGGTGAATTGGACATCGATCACGTAAAAAGAAAAGTGATGCTTCAGACCCAACGGGTGGAGTTGACCCCAAAAGAATTTGACTTGCTGCATTTGCTGGCGAAAAATCCCGGAAGGAGCTATTCTAGGGGAGAGCTTTTAGAGTTGATCTGGGGTTATGATTTTTCGGGTTATGAACATACAGTCAATGCTCATATCAACCGGCTTCGAGCCAAAATTGAACAGGATCCTAACAACCCGATCTATATTTTGACCACTTGGGGAGTAGGTTATCGATTTAATGACGAATTCTAAGCTTTATCATCTATGAGAAGTCTTTATTGGAGAATATCGTTTTCTTTTATTCTTGTACTTCTTCTGATTGGGGCCTCCTATGTCTATATCACCGCAAGTAATGCACGGGAATATTATCAGGAAACCACCCAGAAACTTAATTCTGAAGTTGCGGAATACCTTATCAAGGAAGTGAATCCTTTCAAAGATGGGAAAATAGACGAGGAAGCACTCGGGATTATAATGCATTCCATGATGGCCGTTAATCCAAGCATTGAAGTATACCTTCTCAATCCGCAAGGTGAAATTCTGTCTTATGTGGTACTGGATCAGTTGGTCAAGCTCAAAGCTATCGATATCGAACCAGTCAAAGAATTTATAGCATCCAAAGGAAGTAAGTTCATTTTGGGTGACGATCCAAGAAATCCCGGCAATACCTCTGTGTTTTCAGCCGCGCCAATTTATGAACAGGGGAAATTGCAGGGCTATGTCTATATCACTTTAGAAAGTGAGAAGTTTGACTCCATTAGCGCCAGCCTGCTGGGATCATACTGGTTTAGATTGACCATGAATTCTGTATTGATTACCTTGATTTTGGGATTGCTCATCGGATTGGTACTAATCGCTTGGCTTACCAGACACTTAAGGAAAGTATTGACTACGGTTGAGGAGTTTAAGGATGGAAATATGCTCGCACGGGTTCCGGAGTCGTCCTCAGATTCTGATTTTGCAGAACTGGGAAGGACTTTTAACAGTATGGCAGATACCCTAGTTCGTAACATCGAGGAACTCAAAAATGTCGACACTTTAAGAAAGGAGCTCATCGCTAATGTATCCCATGATCTTCGAAATCCCCTGGCGATTATCAACGGGTATGTGGAAACCCTACAAATGCGTCAGGATAGACTGAGTTTGGATGAAAAAGCCAAATACTATAAAATCATTCTGGATTCGGTAGACAAGTTGGCCAAGTTAGTAGGAGACCTTTTTGATCTTTCCAAACTGGAATCCGGCCAAATGCCTCTCAAGATGGAGCGAATGAAGATCCAAGAGTTGATTTACGATTCCAGTATGAAATATGAATTGTTGGCCGAGGCCAAAGAAATCCAGATCAGGTCCAATATTTGCCCCAATCTTCCTCCTGTGACCGCGGATTTGTATTTGATGGACCGTGTAATCCAAAACCTTTTGGACAATGCGGTGAAGTACACGCCGTCTAGTGGTGAGATTGAATTGGAGGCTTGTGAAGCGCCAGGCGGGGTTCTGGTTAGGGTGAAAAATTCTGGGACCGGGATTCCCAAAGAAGACTTGGACTCGATTTTTGATCGATACTACAAAGTAGATAAAGAGTTCAAGGGAATTGAAGGATCCGGGTTGGGATTGGCCATCGTGAAAAAAATCCTTGAAATCCACGGCTCCAAAATTGAAATTTCCTCCGATTCGGAAAGTTTTACTGAATTTCAATTTTTTCTTCCTTCTTAACTATATCAAGGGAAAACAGGGAAAATTCCCCGTTTAAATCAGAGAATGAGAAGGCTCAATCTAATTTGGCAAATCCAAATGGAATCGCCGCAGCTCCGCACCAGATGATCGCATGGGTTAATTTTGCATCAGGAAGTCCAGGTAAGGCGAAAAACTGTTCTCCTGGTTTTCCAACAATGGAAACTAGTTGGTAGGTACTGGCAGAATTGGGATTTAGCGTTTGAGATGTAGCCAAATATACAGTTACGGTGCCTGTACTGAATTTAGTGGTAAAGGTATCTGAAAGCTGGACAAAATATTTTCCACTAGCGTCTTTCACTAGGGAAACCATCCCTTGGGTATTGGTTGAACTTTGGGCAGAGAGTGTTCCGGATTTTAGTACATCTATCTGTCCCACTACCATTACATTGTCATCCGGAGCCATTGGGTCTCCATCTTTATCACCGCAACTAACTAGGGATACTGACAAAAACAAGATCAGGGAATGTTTAAAGAGGCTTTTCATAGAATTTGAATTTATAGTTTGTCAATATTTCGAATCAAGATCCTTCCTCTACTGTAGGTGATCTTATTTTGGGCTTTCAAGGCGGAGAGTACTGTTGTGACCGTCTGTCTGCTTGTATAAGTCAGGGTCGCCAGATCTTCGTGAGTCATGGGAAGCTTCAAAAGAGTTTCTGAGCCATATTTCTTCCCGAGTCGTGTCGCCAAGTCTTTTAGCGTGGTTTTGATTCTTTCTTCGGCATCCTGATAGAGATATCGTTCTAATCGTATCCTTGTTTGGTGGATTTCCTCCTGAAGATTTTTCAGGATTTCCTGAAGTTTGCAAGGAGTTCCTATACTGTAAGGAATGAGTTCCACTATGGTTCTATCCTCTGTGGCCACAGCAGTGTAGGATTGTCTTTTCCCAGTTGGAGTTTCTGTTATCTCTCCCAAAAACTCCCCCTGTATTTTAAAGGACAGCAAAGCCTTCGCTCCGGACTCATGAATTCGACAGATTTTGACCATGCCAGTTCGGATCAAAAAATATCCCTTGAATTCTTGATTTTGAAGAAAAACCGACTCGCCCTTTTGCAAAATTGTTAAACTGGGAAAGGATTTAGTTTGACCCAATGTGAGCGGATAGTTCATGGTTTCTCAATTTTCCGTACATAATAGACCCCGAAGGAAAAGGTTCCGGCGGAATAGATGTTTCTCCGCTCAAAAATGAAGTCTGCATAATTTCGATAATTGAGCGAAAGGTGGATATTTCGGTAGACGGGTACCGCAGCTCCAAAACTGTAGCTAGTGTATTCTGTTCCGTCCCCTCTCACAAAATCGGTGATGACTTCGATGTCATCTACCGAGGTCAGGGCATTAATCCGGGAATTTACCCAAACCAAGTCTGCAATTTTATATCCAAGTTCGATTCCAAGGCCGATTTGATCCGAAAAGGAAATCCCATCGTACTGTGTTCGAAAGTTGTAGGTGCCAAAGAGATTTACATACAGGGGAGCATTGGGAAGTGAAAATGAAGTGGCCAGCGTGGTCCAAATATTGAACTCACCATCCCCGGAGGGTAGATTGATGGATTCGAAGTCGTTCAATTTGCTTTGGGCAAAGTTATTGGCCTTTCCAATGGGAATTTCAGGCGCGATTGCTATGGATAAAGGGAGGTGTTTTTTCAGTAGCGCATGCTTCAGTTCAAGCCTCAAGTCGCCCAAACCACTAACGGTTTCGGTCGAGGAAAATCCATTCCAAACCTGTAAAGGCCAATTGGCAATCACGGTAAATTTATCGGTCACTCCATACTCTCCGTAGAAAACCAAAGAGTTTTGGGTGAAGTCATTGGTCTTCAATTCTTCCCCATCCAAAGTAAAATAGGCATCTGAAGAAAAATGGTTGTACCCAAGTTGGTAAAATCCTTCGGTTTTGACTTTCGTCCAACCACTTTGGGCTAGTAGGGGTAACGTGGTAAAACAACACCCAAGTCCAAGTAAAAACGTGTATAAGACTGTTAGGACGGTTTTGAGCATGTTATTGGAGACTGGCATTGCCAAAAGGTATTCCCACAGATCCGCACCAGAGTATTACGTGGGTATATTTGGCGGTAGATGAACCGTTGGGAATAACGAAGTAGTTTTCACCTGCAGACCTGACCGGGCCTAATGGCAATAAGTTTGGGTTTCCATTGGCTGGGTCTGCCATAAAGGTAGCTGACGTAGATAGAAATACAGTAACAGTACCTGTAGCCAAGGCGGTGTTGAAGTTGGAACTAAACGCCAAAAACTCTTTGCCTTGTGTGTCCACGCCTAAGCTGGCCATACCAGTGGATCCCGCACCGTTTTGATCTACGAAGGTCCCAGTTCGTTGTGCAGAAAAGGCACCGTTGGGTTTGGTGGGATCGATGATCACCGGGTCTGCATCATCTGAGCAGGATGCCAGGACTAAAAAGGCTACGTAGAAGAGAAGTACTTTTTTCATGATAGTTAGGTTTTTGTTGTTTTGGATAGGCCGAAGCTCGGCTGACACTATCACAAAAGGATCACGAAAGAATAAAGCTTTGTTTTAGTTTAATGTCTCTATGAAATGGGTACAACAGATTTTAAGACTAGCTCAGAACCTGCTTAGATTTTTCACCTGAATTACCGGCCCTTCAGTCAATGTCCAAAGAGATTGGAACAAGGCCCATGATCAGTTTGATTGTTTGGGTTCGAAAGCAGTTGCAAGTGTCCTGCAATTCGCTCAGAACCCGGATTGGGAGCTGAATTCTTGCGCGGTATTGGTTGCATCACCGTTCCGGACGGTCCAGGTCTTTGGGCATCGTAGGTTGTGATAGGGGGCCTTTGGTTTCGTCAAGCTGTGCAGGGGAATTGCTTTCTGTATCTGGGCATCTGGCCAACGTCCGATTGAAGGCTTCCAGTTTTTCAGGGACTTGGCTTTCTTGCGGTAGCTGGAGGCTAGTGGCCGTCATACCGAAGTGGTTAGCGGATCGGTTGAGGAGCATGCCTTGGAGATTTCCGCTATCCGGTTTTTTCCGCCGGAATAGCCCATTTGCCAGTAGGAGTCGTTTTTTTGAGAAGGATCGATATGTCTGAGTGAAAGAGAGAGGTACCATTCATCAAACTTCTTGATTCACAAAATGAACCTGTCCCCCAATTCGTCCCCTTTTTCTTTTTTCAAGGTTTTAGAGCTTTGTGAAACCAAGAATTAAGCAGTTTGCGGGAGTATTAATATGGTTTGCATTATTTTGATTTCTAACTAGGAATCCCACCGCTTTTTCCAGGCAGTAAACTCGGAAGGTCTGATTCGATAGCGGGCAAAATTTCCTTCATGAAGTCCAAGAAGTTCAGTTTCTACTACTTCAGAGAATCTGGATCTATCTGGTTCAGCCAATTTTTTGACTTCAGATTTTATTGCTTGGGATGCAGCTTCTTTATCCATTGCATTGCTGACGATTAGGCTGACGATCCCACGTATTTCTTCTCGGTATTTCATTCGGAAAGGATCTGGCTCCCCAAGAGATTGGCGAATGGCTGCATACCTTAATGCTGACCGCTCATAGGCCCACAAAAAAACATCCTTGAATAATTCGATGCGGTTTAATTCATAAATGCCAAGTATTCCTTTGATATAGCTTTCTTCCGGTACATCTATAAATGAAAGAGGGGCAAGGTTATGTCTATTTAACGGAATATTGGCAGCCAATCTGGATACGCGCTTATTGACATCATCAAATGGTTGGAGATAGGGAAGCTGAACCAATACAAAAAAAGCCTGCTCAAATGGATTTTGGATTTGGCTTGCCTTCGCCAGTATTAGGTCAAAAGATTCTTCGATGAGTTGTGGAATTCCCAACGGAGTATATACCGAATTGGTGATGCCCACGCCAAATGTTCTAAGCCTGCCGGATGCAGCTGGATTTGGCAACAGGTTGTTTGAAAGCAGTGCATGGAGATTAAGAAAAGTGTAGCGATTGAAGCCCACCTCATCAGAGGATTCTACCAAAAACTCGATAGCCTCCTTGTGATTGAGAATCATCTGGGTTTCCATGGGGGATTTGTTCGAGGGGGTTTTCCCGTTATGGATTAACAGCTCTGTATCCAATAAAGAATAGGTGTTGCCTTCCAGTCTGCTTGAATTCCAAGAAAGGTCGATCAGCAGGCGATTTAATATTTCTCTGGCATAGGTCCCTGCCGGTTGTTCTCCATTCCTGGTATTTCCCCATTCAGCCAGTTTTTGTTTTTCTTCTTTGCTGAGAAAGCTGTCGATGTTGGGACGGTAATTTTCCAAGAAACTTCGTTCGTATCCGACAGGTTTTCGTTGTGCTACAGGACGTGAGACCAAGGCCCAAACGTCTTTGCCTTCATGTGAAAGGGGAATGGTCGATTTTAGCTCCTCTTCTGATATAATCTTTCGAGAATCCTGGGTTTGTTCAGGGACATTTGCATAATACTTTGTGGATCGAGCTTCACCTTTTTTTAGAATCAGATTCTTTTCTCTGAGGCTTTTTAGTCGTCTTTGAAGCGCTCTCTTTTCAATTTGAAATGGGAGCAATCGAAGGAGTTGTTCTATTCCTATTCCATCAGAGGTTGATGCAATTATTTCTTTAATCAATTGGAGCTCGTCTCGATTTTCCATCTTCAATCCCATTTGTATTGCGACAATAATAGCATAAAAATGACGCAATAAAAAGAATTATGTCACTATAATTGACGCGATAATTAAATCGCGTCACTCTATGAAGAGAATGGCGATTCTCTACTGCTCTGCTTTTGTCGAGTAGTTTTTAAGAATTGTAGCTGTGTATAATTACTAACTTTTGATTGTGCACACAGCGTGTGCGCAATTTGATAGGTCAAGAGCAAAACAATCGGGTGGTGCTTTTCTTCTCCATAAAAGAGGTTCAAACAGCAAAAAGAAAGAGCAATCCAGAATTCGTACTCTTCGTACAGCTCGTACCTCCCGCACCGTAAGAATGGTACGATGCTGAAAAGAGATTCTAGGCATTCAAATGAATTTGATCCAAAACGTCGAAAAACCTTCAGTTTGTTTCAATTTCAAAACTGCGAAATACACTCAAATGGATTCAACATAAAAAGACTGAAAATCCTCAAGAATGAGAAAAGTCCAAAAAGTGGTTAATGTTCCGGAAAATCGGGGCATTTTCTGCTTTTCACATCAAAAAAGAAAAAAGATCATTCAAAAATAAAAAATGCAAAAGGTGGCTTTAAGACGTCTGAATCTACATTTTAAAGACTTTTAAAATAATACGATTCAAATTAATTCGATGCAAAATGAACCTGTCCTCCTTTTTATCCTTTTTTTTTAGTATAAGGTGCTGAAATACAGTTGTTTTTGAGAGTCCTGTTCCCGCTACTACAAAGGACACTAGAAATGGTGTCCTTTTTTTATGCGACTACTCTAGACGCCTATAGAATCAGTATCCATGCGGCGGAATCGGTCGGAAACGGTTGGTTTTTTGTTTTTCCCCTTTTTTTGACAATTTTCCACTACCTCGGCTGGCGCGAACTCAGATATTCGTCAGTTATTCTTATGGGATGGCCAACAAAAAGGGGCTTCCATAGTCGAAATGGGAATTAAAGCGTATTGTTAAAAACCTATTGTCGGTTATCAAGTTTCCCAAATGGAGAAATGACGGCAATAACCAAACAAGTCCAGATTGAAAAAAATACTTTTGGTAGAAGATGATCCGCGGGTGTGCAGCTTTATCAACAAAGGACTGAGCGAGAACGGATTTGAAGTGACAGTGGTGATGGACGGCTCAACAGGCCTACAGCTCGCCACCCGTAGCGTCTTTGATTTGTTGATTCTTGACATTATGCTGCCGAACCTCAATGGACTGGAGGTCTGTCGGCAGATCCGCCAGCGGGACAAGGACGTTCCTATTCTTTTTTTGACCGCCATGGGCAGCAGCGAGAATGTCGTCATTGGATTGGAATCCGGCGCTGACGACTATTTGGTGAAACCTTTCAAGTTTATCGAATTGCTAGCCCGCATCAAGACCCTACTGCGGAGGAGTGAAAAGAACGATGACTCTCGGCGGCCGGACAGCGAGTTTTACGCTTTTTCCGACCTCACCTTGGACAATTCAGAAAAGACCGTTTTTAGAAACGGCAACGAGCTGTCGCTCACTTCCACGGAGTTTAGGCTGTTGCTGATGTTTATGAAGTCGCCCCGAAAAGTGTTGTCTAGGGTGGAGATATTGGATGAAGTATGGGGGGTCAACTTTGACATGGGAACCAACGTGGTAGATGTGTACGTCAATTACATTCGGAAAAAGTTGGATAAATACGGTGAGCAGAAGCTCATCCACACGGTGATAGGAATGGGCTACGTACTGAGGGAAGAGCAATGAAACTCCAAAACAAGATCGTCTATATCCTGCTGACCGCCTTTTTGGGCTACACTCTCCTGTTCAGTGGATTTATTTACTACTCCATCTCCCATTTTTCCTTTGTTGATTTTTACAAAAGACTTGAAATACGTGCGATAGCCACCGCGAAAATCGAGCTCGAAAATCCGAATGAAAACAATGTGGTACAACAGCTGAGGCAAGAGTACTTGGAGGTGCTGCCCAACGAATCCCACCTGATTCTCGAGAATGTCGACAAATCTGGCGTGCTGGACGATCCTAGGCTAGAGCTGTATTCGGATAGTTTTTTGAAGACTGTCTTGGCAGAAGGGATAGCTACCTACAACTCGCAGAATACTTTTGTCTATGGCACTCTCTACCAAACGCCTGATGGTCGGGAGCACTTGGTGATTTTCTCCGCTGAAAACTACTTTGCTACCCATCACCTAGCTTATCTGAGAAACCTCATTTTTACTTCGCTGGCGATTGCATTTCTCTTGATCGTGGTGTTTTCGGTCATGTTTTCCCGAAAAATCATCGAGCCGATCCAGAATATCATCAAAAAAACCAAGAAAATCGGATTGGAGAATCTCCATATGCGCCTGGAAGTCCCCAGCAGCAATGATGCGATCCGGGAGCTCAGCCAGACCTTCAACGATATGCTCAACAGGCTGGAGACCTCCTTTGAAACTCAAAAAAACTTCATCAGCAATGCTTCCCACGAGTTGAATACCCCGCTCACGGCTATCATCGGGGAAGCGGATGTCACCCTGTCCAAGCTCCGGCAGCCCCAAGAGTACATCGAATCTATTAAGGCCATTTTGGAGGATGCGGAGAAGCTCCAAAGGAAAACGCAGGCTTTGCTGCTGCTGGCCGAGACGGGATTTGATGGGAAGCGACAAAAGTTTGGAAAGGTGAGGATGGACCAATTGATCTTGGACGTGAAGGAAACCGTGGAAAAAATCCAAACCAAAACCAAGATATGTCTGGATTTTAGCCTGCTGCCGGAGAGTCCGCTGCTACTGAAGGTCATGGGCAACGAACCGCTCCTGCATTTGGCCCTCTCCAATATCGTGCTCAATGCCTGCAAATACTCAGATGGAAAACCCGTCAATATCGCATTGGGCGTGGTGGAGGGCATGATCATCGTCATCGTGAAAGACAGCGGTATAGGCATCCCACCCGATGAGATGGAATATATTTTTGACCCTTATTTTCGTGCTTCCAATACCAAGAATCACGAAGGCTACGGAATCGGATTGCCACTTGCGCGGAACATCATTCGCATACACGACGGTGAGTTGAGAATAAGCTCTGTGCTGAACGAGGGAACAACGGTGGAGATAAGGCTGCCGCGGGGGAATTTCCAACTTTAATGCCGTTTTAATCTGGGACCCTTATTCTAATCCAATCTTAATCCCATCCTTAGACCGCTCTAATAGCCAGAGCCTACTTTTACTTCTGTTAAATCAATTTCAAAGGAGGCATGGCAAAGACTATACTAATTCCGACGGATTTCACCGTAAGATCGCTGAATCTCGTCAAGATCGCACTTCAGAAAAACTACCAATCGCAGGAAAAGCTGCGGATTATTTTGGTACACGGCATCATGGCCCCCACGTCGATCACTGAGCTGCTCTTTTATTCCAAAGCAAAAGAGCTGGAAGAACTTGAAAATGCGGAGTTTCAGGCAAGCTGCAAATTGCTACTGGGGAAATTCGACGAGAAAATCGAAAGGATGACGATCGACCTTTTCAGTGGATTCAACCAGTCCGCTTTCGAAAACTACCTGGATGCAAACCATGTCGACGAAGCCTACATACCGGCCAATTACAAACTGAAGCTGACTTCCCGCTCCAGTTTTGACCTAATTCCCTTTTTCTCCAAAAGCAAGCTTCCGTTGACTAGGATCGATCTGGAAGGGCTCTCCTCTTCCGCTAGCGAAGAGAGGGAGGATGCCTTGGCTGCGCTTTTTTTTACACAAGGGCAAATCGCCCGCTGAAAATGTAGAGAGGTATGAAAGCCAGATTCCTCTATCCCACGGTCTTTTTGGCTGTCTCTAGCATGTATTTCTTCATGCTTTCCCTTCAGCAGGGGCCAGAGTCCCGCATAGTCGGGGAATGGAAAGAGGTATCATGGGAATATGAGAAAGTCGACAGTCTGATACACCGTGGGCCGGACTACCTACTTGCCGACCATATCGGACGACTTACTGACCATATCAAAAGCCAGATCGCCAAAAGCCTGATCGTACACGAGGCTGAAGTCTGGAAGTTTGGAACGGACGAAACTTTACAGATGCTGGGAGACAGCTTGGCCAGGGAAACCCGCTGGAAACTCAAGGGCCGCGGGAATATCCTGCAGATTAGTGGGGCGGACAGCCAGACCGAACACTATAAAATTCAGGAGCTCACTCCCACTAGGATGGTTCTGCATTTTAATACCGACATGCAGGTCAGGGGAATAGTAAAAATCACTTTTGAACGAATAAACGCTTGACGGCGATGATAAAGAGATACAGAGACAGAACGAATCGCGAAAATATTCAGCTGGGTGTCCTGACGGCCTTTTCGGCGGGCATGGTGAACGTGATCTCGGTGATCATTTTCTTCGCTTTCACTTCCAATATCACTGGCCACTTTGCCATCCTGGCGGAGGAGATCTCCAAGGGAAATTGGTATCAGGTATTGGTGGTATTTGGATGGATATCCTTGTTTTTTCTGGGCAACTTCACCGCCAACCTGATCGTCATCAACTTTAACAAAACCAACGCTTATCTCGCCCATTCCCTGCCCATCGTCCTGGAGATTATATGCTTGTTGACGGTTGGGACTTATACTCAATTTTACTATAGGGAGACTTTGCTGGAGACCGAGCTCATGGTCAGCCTTATGCTTTTTGCCATGGGACTTCAAAACGGACTGACAGCCACCATTTCCAATGCTGCAGTCAAGACCACCCACCTTACTGGTCTGACGACCGACTTGGGGATACTCACATCGATGTTTACCCAAAAAGAATATCGGGATCGGCCTGAGCTCCGGGACAAGATGAGGTTGCTGCTATCCATCATGGTCTCCTATGTCGTCGGAGGCGTGAGCGCTGGACTCATCTACCTGACCATCAACTACAACGTGTTCTACATCGTTTGCCTCTTTTTGTTCATCGTGATCGGCTATGATTTTTACCGGATCGAAATGGCAGATTACCTGGCGAAGAAACAGCCTTTCTATCGTAAGACGCTCAAAAACCAAGCGGCCTGAGTGTGGACAAACCACCAGCAGCCATCGTTGCAGTCATCTGTGTACACTTTTTGAATTCCACAGAGAGATACAACATACTGTTCGATGTCTGAATGTCCTGAAACTCTAGTCTATGTCGGGGAGGGTTATCCCGGGTTCTTTCGCAAAAAGTCAGGAAGGGCCTTTGTCTACTTGGATAAGAAAGGTGAAAAAATCGGCAAAAAGCGGGTTTTGGAACGTATCCAGAAGCTCGTGATTCCTCCGATGTGGAAAAATGTATGGGTCTGCAAAAGTCCCAAAGGACACTTGCAGGCTACCGGATTTGACGAGAGGGGACGCAAGCAATACCTCTACCATCCCGACTATGTCCGCTACCGCCAAGAATCCAAATATGGAAAAATGGCTGAGTTTGGGAAAATACTTCCCCAAATTCGAAAAGCACTTGAATCGGACCTACGCAAGCGGGGCTGGCCAAGAGAGAAAATCCTAGCCCTAGTTGTGATGATGCTCGATGAATATTACGTCCGTATCGGTAACAAATGCTATCAGCGCGAAAACAAAACCTACGGCTTGACTACGCTAAGGAGAAAGCATCTCGTCCAAGAGAATGGCAAACTGCACCTCCGCTACAAAGCAAAGAGCGGTAAGGACAGAAAGATAAAAGTCGAGAGTAAAAGGCTTATCAGGCTTATCAAGCAAATGTCCGAACTCCCGGGCTACGAAGTTTTCAAATACCAGGGGAAAGACGGAGCCTACCACTGCGTCGGATCCAAAGATGTAAACCAGTATCTCCTGGAGATCGCAGGCATGCCGTTTACGGCCAAGGACTTCAGAACCTGGGGTGGAACCGTCCTGGCCATAGATCATTATGAGGAAAGCCTTGAAGTCATCAGGGAATTTCCCAAGAGAAAGCTGGAGCCGACCATAGTCAAAAAGGTCGCGGAAGTGCTGGGCAATACCGTTGCCGTCTGTCGTCAGTATTATATCCATCCCAGAGTGATGCAGGTGCTGCTTGATGGCGAGCTTGCCCACTATCAAAAGCTCAAGTTGAAGAGTGTTGACGATCCAGACGAACTCTCGGAAAACGAGCAGACCGTTCTAAAAATCCTGGGGAAAAAACCTTAGCAAGATTGGCGATGGTTTTTAGAAATTGCTAGATCTGTCTTCCGTCCTCGGCATTTGGCTCAGTTCAGCCTCACCAGCTTGTTGTACTTGTTACGGTATTCGTTTGGTGTGAGGCCGGTGATTTTTTTGAAGACGGTGCGGAAGGCCTTTGAGTCCGAGTAGCCTACATCCCACATGACCTCATTGATATTTTTGAGGCTGGTCTCAAAGCTGCGCTTGGCAGCTTCGATTTTGACGCGCTGCACATATTCCAACACAGAATTGTTGGTGACTCGCTTGAAGCGCCTTTCAAAGCTTCGCCGCCCAACAGCCACCTCATCCGCCAGGTCTTCGACCGAGATACGTTCCGAAAATCGGTGCTCGATGATCTCTTGGGCCTTTCTGATTTCAGGGTCTGGATGTTCCTTTTGTCCCCGGAAAATCGCAAATGCCGACTGTGTGTCTCGGTCGATATCAATGGCGAAATACTTGGAGAGCAAAATAGCCATTTCACGATCCACGTATTTTTCGACAAGGTGAAGCAATAGGTTCCAATAAGAATTGGCGCCTCCGCTGGAGTAGATGCCCGCTTCCTCTGTCACAATGCTCCCATCGAGCACTTGGACCAAGGGAAACTGGCTGCGAAACTGGTCTATAAAGCCCCAGTGGGTTGAGCAACGTTTACCGTCCAACATGCCTGTGGAGGCGAGGAAAAATGCGCCGACGCAGAGGGAAGCAATCTCGGCACCGGCTTCGTATTGCTGCCTCAGCCATGGGGCAAAGGGACCATTGGTTGCGATCGCCAAATCAAAATCACCAAATAGCGGAGGGATGATGATCAAGTCCGCGTCTCCGGCATCCTCAAGCGTGCACTCTGGATTCAGGACAAAACCCGGGAATCCTGGGCGAACCTCGCGGTGAAGCCCAAGCAGCTTGACGTCAAAGGCTGGCTCCTGTCCGCTTAGGGTCAAAAAATGATTGACAGTATTGAAGCAATACTGCGCTCCCGCAATTGCTTGAACCACACTGCCCTCCATGGCCAATATTCTTATCTTTCTCATTCGTCCAATTTATAAAAACTTGTCGCAAAAGCCCCTTTCCTTGTCAGGTTTCACCCAATTCTTTCACCCGAACTTAGTTAAGTTTGTATAGTATGAAAAACCCAAAACGCACAATCACTATGACTACCAAGCCAGCAACAAAAATCACAGTTTCCGCAGAAATCGCCGCACCTGTCAATCAGGTATGGACAGCGTACAATTCTCCCAAGCATATCGTAAAATGGAATTGCGCTTCGCCAGACTGGCATTCCCCGTCAGCAAAAAACGAATTGGAGCCCGGCGGAAGCTTTTCCTATCGCATGGAAGCTAAGGATGGTTCCATGGGTTTTGATTTCGAGGGGGTCTTTCAAAAAGTGCAGCCCAACGAACTGCTAAGCTACGTGATGGGAGATGGGCGAGAAGCAGAGGTGGAGTTCATCGACCAAGGCGGAAGTACACGAGTCAATGTGACGTTTGACGCTGAGCAGACAAACTCCGAAGAAATGCAGCGCGATGGCTGGCAATCCATCCTAGACAACTTCAAAAAATATGTGGAAGGCTTCCAGCATGATTCCATGCATTTTGAAATAGAGATCGATGCACCGGTTTCCAAGGTGTTTGAGCTTATGCTGGCAGACGAATCTTACCGAGACTGGACTACGGCCTTCAATCCGGGATCCTACTATAAAGGTGACTGGACCAAGGGTTCCAAGATTCTTTTCCTCGGTCCAGGTGATGATGGAAAGGAAGGCGGCATGGTCGCTAAAATCGCCGATCGTGTCAATGACAAGTATATCTCCATCGAGCATTACGGCTTGTATGCGGATGGACAGGAAATCACTTCTGGCCCCGAAGTGGAGGCTTTTGCAGGAGCCACTGAAAATTACAGTTTCGTTGATCAGGGAGACAGGACGCTGCTCAAGGTGGATATGGAGTCTGCCGGAGAATACAAGGAAATGTTTGAGAAGATGTGGCCCAAAGCGCTAAAGCGGCTTAAGGAAATCTGCGAACACTAAACCCCGCCAATATGAAATCCCTCTATCCCTGCATTTGGATGGCCGACCAAGCCAAAGAGGCAGCCCAGTTTTATTGCTCGGTGTTTCCAGATGCCAAAATCGAAGATGAGAATCCCATGGTGTCCCTGTGGTCATCCGGGGGCGAAAAGTTCATGTGCCTAAACGGAGGACCGAAATTCCAGCCCAATCCGAGTATTTCCATTTACTCCATTTTTCCAGATGAAAAAGAACTGGAGCGCATCTGGCAAAAGCTGAGCGATGGAGGAATGGTGATGATGCCCTTGGACAGCTATCCCTGGTCCAAAAAGTATGGCTGGGTGCAGGATAAATTCGGCGTGAGCTGGCAGCTGGAAAGCAATGTGCCCGAGGGGATCAGGCAGCGGTACGTCCCTGCGCTGATGTTTACCGGGGAGCAGTTTGGTAGAGCGGAGGAGGCATTGGCGTTTTACACGTCTACTTTTCCAGACTCATCCACTCGGTTTATATCCCGGTATGGAAACGACGCTGGAGACCAGGAAGGGAAGATCAACCATGCGCAGTTTTTGCTGAATGGGCAGTTGTTTGCGGCGATGGATAGCTCCTTTAGTCACCAGTTTGGTTTTACCGAGGGCATGTCCCTGGTTATTCCCTGCGACAGCCAGGAGGAGATAGATTTCTTTTGGAAAAAGCTGACTGAAGACGGGGAGGAAAGTATGTGTGGCTGGGTCAAGGACAAGTTTGGGGTCAGCTGGCAGATTGTTCCCACGGTACTCCCAGACTTGATCTCTGATCCGGAAAAGGGACAGCGAGTCGTTGAAGCTTTTCTAAAAATGAAAAAGTTTGACATAAAGGCCCTCGAAAATGCCTAAAGGAAGAGGCTGTCTCAAAAGGCCTGATTGTGTCAGCCTGAGCACTGGGGCTACGGGAGTAAGGCCATTTACAGAAAATATAGCCGCATTTCGACTTCGCTCAATGTGACAAACATCAGTTATGAGACAGCCTCTTTTTGGTTAGCGCTTCTTGAGATTGTCAAGCGAGTAGGCTCCACCGCCAGTCAGCAGCAAGCTGATGAAGACTACGCAGAATAGGAGGGGCAATTCTTTTCTTCCAAAGGGATCATCCCAATGTGCGTAAAATGCCGCGGTCAGCATAGTCAGTATTATTGGAATCGAGGCAAGTCGGGTCTTGAATCCGAGTATTACCAAGATCGAGCATATTCCTTCGGCAAATGCCGCCATTGCCAGGGAGATTTCCGGCCCCAGTCCAAAGGGATCGGCAAATTTGATTTCGTTTCCGCTGAAGAATCGCATGATTTTGGGAATGCCATGGGTGAGCATCATAGCGCCTGCTCCCAGGCGTAGGATGAGCAAAGCAAGGTCTGATCGGACGTCAGTTTTCATGAGGATAGCAATTGGTTTGAGATAAAACTACCAAGGGATCTGATCTCTTCCCAGAAATTTTACACCAGAATCAGGAGAGCATGGCCATACACATGCGGTTTTTTCCATTCAGGTCTTGGACGACCCTCGCGTTTGTGTAGCCCAAATTCTCCAAAAGCTCCTTGACCGCCCTTCCTTGGGATTCGTGGATTTCAAAATAGATTTTCCCATGGGGAACCAGTAGTTGCTTCCCTTTCTCAGCTATAACCCGATAAAAAAGCAAGGGGTCTTCATCGGGTACAAACAATGCACTCCACGGCTCGTGCGCGAGGACATTTTGATGCATTTTGCTTTTGTCCGACTCCAATACGTAAGGTGGGTTGGATACTAAAATGTCTACGTTGGCAAACGCGGGCATCTGGGATAGAATGTCGCAAAGCTCAAAACTGACTCTTGCCCCCAGGTCCCTGGCATTGTCTTTTGCAACTTGCAGGGCAGGCTTCGAAAAATCCAGTCCATGAACCGTAGGATGATCCATCTCCAAGAATAGACTGATAGGTATGCAGCCGGTTCCGGTTCCAATGTCGAGAATTCTGAGTCCCGGAGCCCTGTTTTCTTTGATGATAAGATGAACGAGCTCTTCTGTCTCATTGCGGGGGATGAGGGTGTCACGCGTCACGGCAAACTCCCGTCCATAAAACGGCGCTTTTCCCAGGATGTATTGGATCGGTTCGCCGGTTTTCAATCTTTCCAGATCTTGATATAATTTCGCGGGGAGATCTTCTTCGTCAAAAGATCTGAAACTATCGGCTCTTCTGATGCCAATGTGATATTCCAATAGCCATTCCACGAGGTTACTGGCTTCCTGCTCCGGATAGAGCTCGAGTAGTTGGAGAGTCAGTTTTTTTGAAAAGTCCTGTACTGAGATTGGCATGCGCAAAGGTAAGCAGGGGAAGGGATTTGGCCCCGTGGCGGCGGCCTTTTCCTGCGAAAAGCTATTCCTCGACAAATCCCCTTACCTTTGCGGGGAGAATTTCTTCCCATGAAGCTACATAACAATACCATCCGCGGCGTACATACCGCACTTGAAGCTATTTTTGAAGACGGTCAATACGCAGACAAAGTGATCGAGCGTACATTGAAATCCAATCCCAAATGGGGTGCGAGGGATCGGTCTTTTATCGCCGAGACCACCTACGAAATGGTGCGCTGGTGGAGGTTGATCAACCATTTGAGCCCGTCCAAGGACTATTGGGATTTGTTTGGGACCTATTGGCTGATGCAAGGGAATGCGCTGCCGGACTGGGAGGAGTTTGCACGGATAAATCCCGAGAAACTGAAGGGGAAATACGAGTCCATCACCGATCCCGCCTTGTTGGAATCCATACCTGACTGGCTTCAGAAGCTGGGAGAGGCAGAATTGGGAGGAAAATGGGCATCTGAGATCCACGCGCTCAATGAAGAAGCCGAAGTAGTTTTAAGGGTAAATACGCTAAAGACCACCCGGGAAAGGCTTAAAAACCAGCTTGCTGAGGATGGGATCGATACTTATCTGGCCAAAGGCTATCCCGATGCGTTGATCTTGGAAGAGCGACAAAACGTTTTTCGCAATCCCGCATTTAAGGCTGGGCTATTTGAAGTTCAAGATGCAAGCTCACAGCTGGTGGCATCGGCATTGGCGGTAGAGCCGGGCATGCGAGTGATCGATGCCTGTGCAGGTGCCGGAGGGAAGTCACTTCATTTGGCAGCTTTGATGGAAAACAAGGGAAAAGTCATCTCCATGGATGTGGAGGAGTGGAAGCTCCAGCAGGCAAAGCTCCGGGCGAGACGAAACGGCGTTTCCATTTTCGAACCCAAAGTCATCGAAGGCACCAAAACCATCAAGCGCCTGAAAGAGTCCGCTGATCGGCTGTTGCTTGACGTGCCTTGCTCTGGGCTGGGTGTGCTGCGCAGAAATCCAGACACCAAATGGAAACTAAGTCTCGAATCCATCGAAAAGGTAAGACAGACTCAGCAGGAAATACTTCAGAGTTACCCCTCCATGCTGAAGCCGGGTGGGCAAATGGTGTATGCGACCTGTAGTATTCTGCCCTCTGAAAACGAACTCCAGATTCAGAAATTTCTCGGCAGCGAGGCCGGCAAGAGCTTTGAGCTGATCGAGGACAAAAAAGTCCTTGCCCAGGAAAGCGGCTTTGATGGATTTTACATTGCCCGCCTGAAAAAGAAATCAGAGTGATGTGCGTCTAACAATCCGCCGTCTTTTAAGGCCAGTCCAAAGCTTTCAAGCTGATTAGTCTTTTCCAAAAGGCGTTGGACTGATTTGTTGTTTTTGGGTATTGGTTCCAAAACATATTTTAAAACTAAGAGCAGAGGAACGTCGTTTCCACATTTATTTTTGTTTTTTGCTGGCATGGCATAGATTTTTGTTTGTACCTTTGACGGGCAAATAGGGTTACCTATAACCAATATTTGCCATGAATCGAAACTCCTCGAAGTTCCTCTACGAAGCCCTCACCTACGATGATGTGCTTCTCGTCCCGGGTTATTCCGAAGTGCTCCCACGCGAGACCAACACTTCCACCCAACTTACCAAAAAAATCAGATTGAACATTCCACTCGTGTCAGCAGCGATGGATACCGTCACTGAGGCAGAGTTGGCCATTGCCATCGCCTTGGAAGGTGGTCTCGGTTTTATCCACAAGAATATGTCGATAGAGAAGCAGGCTGCTCAAGTCAGAAAAGTGAAGCGCTCTCAGGCCGGGATGATTCTTGATCCGATTACCCTTCACATTGATTCCAAAGTTCGCGATGCTGAGACTATCATGAGGGAATATCACATCGGGGGGATTCCAGTGGTCGACGGAGACAAAGTCTTGAAAGGAATCATCACCAACCGTGACTTAAGATTTATCAAGGACCAAAACCGTCTGATTCGTGAAATCATGACCAAGGATAATCTGATTACGGCCAAGTCCGGGATTTCCTTGGAGCAGGCCGAAGAGATCCTACAAGAGTATAAGATAGAAAAGCTTCCCATCGTCGATGACGAAAACAAGCTTACGGGTCTCATCACCTACAAGGATATTCTGAAAAGAAGAGACAAACCCCATGCATGCAAGGATGAATATGGCCGTCTGAGAGTTGGAGCGGCGGTAGGAGTGACAGCTGATATCGTGGAGCGAGTGGAAGCTTTGAAAAACGCCGGTGTCGACGTGGTATCCATCGATACGGCGCACGGGCACTCCAAGGGGGTGATCGAAACTTGCAAAAGAATCAAAGCGGCATTTCCTGATCTGGAAGTGATCGTAGGAAATATTGCTACTCCGGAAGCGGCGACCGCGCTGGCAGATGCTGGTGCCGATGCTGTGAAAGTGGGAGTAGGCCCGGGCTCGATTTGTACTACCCGCGTTATTGCTGGTGTCGGAGTGCCACAACTCTCTGCTGTTTTTGAGTGTGCTGAGGCACTGAAAGATCGCGGTGTGCCGGTGATCGCCGATGGTGGGATTCGTTATTCAGGGGATTTGGTAAAAGCCATTGCCGCTGGCGGAAGCTCCATCATGATTGGATCTCTTTTGGCAGGAACGGAAGAAGCTCCCGGGGAAATGATCATTTTCGAAGGAAGAAAATTCAAATCTTACCGAGGCATGGGCTCACTGGAAGCAATGGAATCTGGCTCCAAAGACCGGTACTTCCAAGATGCCGAGGACAACATCAAAAAATTGGTGCCAGAGGGAATCGTGGGACGAGTGCCCTACAAAGGTTTGGTCTCCGAAGTGCTTTATCAACTGGTCGGCGGGCTTCAGGCCGGCATGGGCTACTGTGGTACCAAGACCATTGAAGATCTTCAAACGAACGGTAAATTCGTGAAAATCACTACAGCCGGGGTGAAAGAGTCGCACCCTCACGACGTGAGCGTGACTAGGGAAGCTCCTAACTATAGCTTGAAATCATAAAAAATTAAAACCGGCCGAGGCCGGTTTTTTTATGCAGTTTAGCGGAGCCAATTGCTTTTGTCAATCCCGATTGGACTTTTTGAGAATATCTTTGACGATTGACTCGGCATGCGCAATGCTGTTTTCGATGAAGAATTCCCGGGTGTTCAATCCCCCGCAGACTACTCCCGCAAGGTAGACTCCAGGGACGTTCGATTCCTGATTAGCTTGGTCGTAGCAGGGCTGCCGCTTCTCGTCCAAGCTCATTTCCACCCCCAGCTGATTCAATAGGGCGAAATTGGGTTTGTATCCCGTCATGGCCAGCACCCAATCGTTTTCAATACTGACATCTCCCGCGGAAGTGGCGATGACCACTTCTTTCTCTCGTATTTCCTTGACCTTTGATCGCGTGAAAGCTTGGATCGAGCCTTCTTTGATTCTATTGATGATATCAGGGCGAACCCAGTATTTTACATTTTCATCCACTTCGTCACCCAGGAGTACCATGCTTACCTCAGCGCCTTTTCTCCAGCATTCCAGCGCAGCGTCCACAGCGGAATTTGCCCCGCCTACTACCAGTATTTTTTGGCCGATGAATGGCCAGGGTTCTTTGTAGTAGTGCAGCACTTTGGGAAGGTTTTCTCCAGGGACATCCATCAGATTGGGAAGGTCATAGAATCCCGTTGCGAGCACGATATTTCTGCTTTTGTAGTCTGATTTTGATGTTTTGATTTCAAAAATGTCCTCTGTCTTTTGGAGAGTTTTTACCTCTTCGTACAGGTTCACCTTCAATTTGTAATGGAGGTACACACGGCGGTAGTACTCCAGGGCCTCGGTACGGGTAGGCTTCACGCCAATGGACATAAAGGGAATGTCGGCCATCTCCAGTCGGTCAGAAGTGGAGAAGAAGGTCATGTTGACGGGGTAGTTAAAGATGGAATTCGTAAGGGCACCCTTTTCCAAGATAAGGTAGTCCAAGCCGGCCTTTCCTGCTTCTATTCCGCAGGCCAAGCCAATCGGTCCCCCGCCGATGATGATGAGGTCGTGTATTTTTTGCATAGGTTAGGTTTGAAAGCTGAAAGAAATGTCACGGTATTTTTCTTGATTCCAGTCAAAACTCCGCTCCTTTAGCTGGGTAAATCCGCTTTGGTCTCTTAAAACAGATGTGGCCGAAACAGTTCCATAACCAGGCTCCATTCGGATAAATTGCGCTGAAAGCTGCTGCTCCATGGCTGTGCTTACGCCTGTTTTAGGGAGCTTTTCCAAGGGGAATGTTTCATTGGACTTCAGGATTGAGAGGAGGGCGTCCGCGTCCGGATCTGCTTTTCGAAGGTTCGCCATTTGTTTAGCGGCAAGTTTCGATTTAGGCCATGGAGCATCGATCAAGCCATTGGAAACGGCGTAAATCCCCGGCTGAAGCTCCATCGGATCCGGGCCATAGTTGCTGTAGTAATGCAGTTTTTTCCCGTCCGAGAGTATCAGGTTGAATCCATCATAGCGTTCTCTATCCGACACTACACGGTCTAGGTAGTTTTCGGGTGAAAGCGACTCTTGCAAAAAGTCAAGAACCAACCTCCCCCGGCTGATCTCCGGAATCCTTGGATGGAGAAAGTCCCGATAATTTGTCAAGAGGGCCCATTTTCCGTCTGGATGAAAACCCATCCAAGTGCCGCCGCCACGGAGATCTTTGCCAGCATAGATGCCGTTTTCCCAGCGGTGCAGGGGCGAGGTGGGACGATCAAAAAATTCATCCCGATTGGCTGAAATAAGAAGTGGGTACTCCGGATGGGATCTCCACGACAAGGCGACAAGACACATAGGCTTAAAGTTAATCAAGATGGCCTTTATTGATGGAGAGAGAAATGATCAGAGGAGAGTTTTTGATGATAGGATTATTAAAGTGCAGAAAACCAGCGCTTAACATTTTTTAATACGATAATTGTCGTACTTATTTTGAAATTACGATTCGCTTCGTATAACTTTGGTACGAAAGCTATCGTAAGTACTGACATGAGCAAGCCAACAGAAGCAGAATTGGAGATTTTGACTCTTTTATGGGAAATGAAAGAAGCAAGTGTCCGCCAGATTCACGAGAAATTGTCCGAGTCCAAGGAGACCGGTTATACGACCACCCTTAAAATCATGCAAATCATGCACGCCAAGGGAATGGTCTATCGGGATGAAGAAAACCGCTCGCATATCTACCGGCCCGCGACAAATCAAAAAGACACTCAAAACTCGCTTTTGAAAAATCTGGTGAGCACCGCTTTCGGAGGCTCCTCCAAAAGCTTGGTGATGCAGGCCTTGGGTCAAGAGAATCCTTCCAAGGATGAAATCGACGAAATACGCGCATTTTTAGATCAACTTGAAAACAAATCCAAATGAAAATTTTGATTGACTGGATTCCGGATAATCTACTCCAGGCTTTGGGCTGGACCTTGGTGCATTCCCTGTGGCAACTAGTGGTCATTGCGGGTCTACTTTGGCTCGTGCTCAAAATCATGCATCGGAGTAGGCCTGCCGTCAAGTATGGCTTGGCAGTGGGGGCTTTGGTACTTTCGTTGATAGTCTCGTCGGCGACCTTCATCTATGAATATCAGCCAGACGATGAGTTGACGGCGCTTAGCTCAGTTGCCGATACCTCCGTTTTCTGGGAGAGTTCTGCTTTGCTCAAAGCCGAGGCTGGGATCGAAACCGGAGTAGACCGCGCCATCTATTGGATAGAGCAGAATATTCCATTGCTCGTCAACTTGTGGGTTTTGGGCGCGATGCTCTTTATGTTTCGATTGGTTAACAGCCTTTCCGAGATCCGCGGACTCCGCAAATCTTCCAGTCTTGTCGATGATTTTCAGATCCAAAAGATAGTATATCGTCTGGCTGGAAAGATGGGTATAAGTGCAGAGGTACAGTTGCGGATGAGCTCCTTCGGGGTGTCGCCGTTGACCTTTGGTACACTGAAGCCTGTCATCCTGTTTCCTGCCGGCTTGCTTTTCCAGCTTTCCCCCGAGCAATTGGAGGCCATCATTGCGCATGAGTTGGCGCATGTGAAACGCAATGACTACATCGCCAACTTGCTGCTTTCTGGTCTAGAGGTGCTTTTCTTCTTTCACCCGTGCTATTGGTGGATAAACAATGCCGTGAAAGAGCTACGGGAAAATGCCGCTGACGACCTGGTGTTGAAAACCGGAGTCGAACCCAAGTCACTCGCAAACAGCCTCGCTGAAGTACTCAATTTCGCAAAGCAAAATCCTCCTGAACTCGCTATGGCTGCCGGGAAACACCGGAACCCTACCCTGCAACGAATCAAAAGGATCCTAGGCTATCCTTCCCAAAACTATCCGCAAACCCCTATTATTTCTATCCCTATGCTACTTACCCTATTTCTCAGCGTTGGCCTGATGGCAAGTGCCCAGCAGGACGCTCCCAAGCAGGTCGGTCCGATCACCCCTAAAGCACCGGTGGCCGCCATCCAGCAAACCTTTCCCGACCCTGTGGCACCACAGGATACGGTCGTCAAAAAACCGGCAGAGCCAAAAGCGAAAGCCCCCGATTTTGTCTACGGCAACCACGTCGTCACGGACGAAACTGGCCAGGCATACCGAATCAGCGGCGACTTGTTGATATCAAATGGCGATACAATCGTAATGAGCGACAAAACCAAAGCTGCTTTGGATAAACTTCGGACTTTTGACTCCGAAAACATGCCGCATTTCGACGTTCCGCCGGCACCGATTTTTCCTGTGGACATGGAGCTTGCCCCTCTGCCTGCTTTCGATTTCACTGTGGATATGCCGGTCATGGCGGTGATGCCAGTGATACCAGCTTTCGAAATGAACGACATAGTTTTCCCTATGCCAGAGATGGATGTCGATTTTGCATTTGAGTATGACATGGCCCCTTTCCCTGCCTGGGAAGACACTACTAAAATGACGAAGGAGGAAAAGCAGAAATGGGCCAAGGATATGGAGCTGAGAGCGAAAGAATGGGAGACGAAATTTGAAAAGGAATTCGCTCCAAAAGTGAAGGAATTTGAACTCAAGATGGAGGAGTGGGAAGCGGCCAATGGTCCCAAAATGAAAGAATTTGAGGAGAAAATGAAGGTATGGCAAGAAGCCAACGGCCCCAAGATGAAGGAATTTGAACTGAAGATGGAAGAGTGGCAAGCCGCCAATGAGCCAAAAATGAAAGAGTTCGAAGAAAAAATGAAAGCTTGGCAAGAGGCTCAAGGACCGAAAATGAAGGAGTTTGAGCTAAAGATGAAAGAATGGGAGGAAGCCCAAAAGCCCAAGATGGAAGAGTTTCAGCGGAAGATGGAAGTTTGGCAAAAAGAACACGAGGCTAAAATGGAGGAGTTTCAGAAGCTGCTCAAAGAAGACTTGAAAAAAGACAAGAATTAATAATTGTGTGTTGATGCTCCAAAAAGACCTGCCCTTTAGGCAGGTTTTTTTATACCAATCGGCATTAAAACGAAACGTCATATTGCACGCGAATGCGTGTTTCATCATCTTGAGTTAAGCTTTTGTCCCTGAATTCAAACCGGGTCAGCTCTACCGTAAGTTTGTTTTTGTGTCCGACAAAAAAGTAGTTGAATGCCACCGCAAACTCATTTTGTTGGTTTTCGATGATGCTCAGATCTGGCCGATATTGGGCATAACGGGATGCTACTTCAAGTTTTTCCGGCCAGAAATCCAATAGTTCATGCATGAAGTATCCAGCTTGGAAGTAGTATCCACCAAGGTCAGTCGTGACATTTGTTGGGTTGTTGACAATGTATTTTCTGTGAAACTCTGAGGCCCATGAGAATCCTTTGAAATTAAAAGCTGTTTCGATTTGAAATTGGTTGACGGTATACTGCCCCGGGAGTCCGCCCTCATAGCCTTCGAGAGATCCCCCGCCTGATTGTGAGAAGCGAGTATAGGGGCTGGTGTTGGTCACTGCTGCTATTGCCAAACTAGCCGCCGGCCTTTGGGAAAGCTCCAAATCTCCTCCTTCGAAGGGAACTTCCCTCCCGAGAAAATTCCACTGTACTCTACCAAAGTACATTAGTTTTGAGTCGTCATTGCTAGTGGCGCCTCGGCCACTTCCAGTGAGTATGGCTACCCAATAGTTGAAATTTGCAATGCCTTCTCCAGCGAGGTTGCCGTATAGAGTCAGTCCCTGCTGCCTATCTAGGGTAAAGGCTCTGTTAATCAATGAGCGGTCGACCATTTGCTGCTCGCCAGAGCTAATGAACCGCTCTCTAGTAAACTCGACTTTCCACTGTCCAAATTTGAAGTTAAGCCACCGCCACTTTTCGATCATGATCCTAAAGTCCAGTAGGTTGCTTTGCGCCAATTCGTACTCGAAATAGTATTTCAGCCAGGGTTTATAGGCATGTCCTCCAATCTTGAGGCGAGCGCGGTTGATTTTGAAAAGTCGCGTGTTTTGATCGGTGAAGTCATCGAATGTCACTGGGTTTTGGTCGTCTGGAGAGGCAAACCTAAACTGGAGACGACCTGCAAACTGTAATAAGAAATCACCATCCGAAGTCATGAACTCAAAGCCTTTGGAGGTATGGTGAATCGAGGATTGCCGCATTACGGTGTCTCGCTGGTTTTGGGCTAAAGAAGACAGGGAAATATTAAAAACGAAAAGAAGAAAAATAGGAAGGTGCTTGCACATCGCTTGTTCGAAACAGTTTTTTCAAAGATATAAAAGTGCCAGAATTCTATCTTCTCCCTAGGACCGTCCGCTCTCAAAAGTCACGAAGTAGGATATGCGACTTACGTTTTCGTTGCTTTTTCCATAGTCGCCTCCCTTGTTTTTCACGTCGTAACGATTTTGGGCAGAGTTCATTCAGATGGCCGGCTGCCTGGCGGCGGAACGTACGCATTTGAACTAAAAAAACCTTGGATCAAACCTGCCCAAATAGGCTTCTGGGAGGCTTTTTTGTGAATTGGAAGGCGAGAGATAAACGTCTGAGAGTCAACAAAAATTTCTTTGAATTTTTCCAAATTCTATTGGGATGGACGGATCTTTTGGCTACTTTTAATTCAAAGTGGGAAAAAGTGGGAGAAAGTGGGAGAAAGTGAAATCGATTTTCTACTTTTGTCTTTACGGTAAACTCTATCCAATCGAGTCCAAATTATGTTCAACAGTCAGTACGACGCAAAGCTGGATCCCAAGGGACGACTGGTTTTGCCCTCCAAGATCAAGGGGGCAATTCCTGAAGCCAACGGCACGACTTTGATGCTGCGGATGGCTGAAAACAGGTGCTTGGCCTTGTATCCTATGGTAGAGTATAAGAAGCTCGAGAGTCAGATTAAGTCCTTGAACATCAACAATGCCGAGCAGCGATTGCTTCAGCGGTCTTTTTTTAGCTCAATCGTCGAGGTGGAATTGGACAGCACGGGAAGATTGTTGATTCCTAAGCTCTACCAAACCTATGCCAGTTTGGATAAGGATGTAGTAGTGGTGGGCATGGGAGTTCGAATAGAACTTTGGAACCCTAGTAAGTATCTGGAGAATGTCATTTTGGATCCTGAGGTGATATCCGCCCAGATGGAAAAACTTCTCTCGTAAAGCCATGACAGAGTCTGTGTACCATATCCCAGTGATGCTCGCTCAATGCACTGAAGCTTTGGCTATTGATCCCAACGGGGTCTATGTCGATGTGACTTTTGGGGGCGGAGGGCATTCGAGGGAGATCTTGAAGCATTTGGACAAGGGGCATCTTTATGGGTTTGACCAAGACGAGGACGCGTTGGCCAATGTGCCCAAAGACGATCGCTTTACGATTGTCCAGGCAAATTTCCGGGATATCAAGCGCTATCTCCGGCTGTATGGTGTCAAGCAAGTCGATGGTATTTTGGCCGATCTGGGCATTTCTTCGCACCAGATCGATGAGCCCGGAAGGGGCTTTTCTACCCGCTTCAGTGGCAATCTGGATATGAGGATGAACCAATCCTCAGAGCTTTCAGCCAAGGACGTGCTGAACACTTATGAGGAATCAAAACTCCACAAGATTCTCGGGATCTATGGGGAAGTCAAAAATGCGAAGACCTTGGCCAAGGCCATCGTGGCGGAGCGTGCATTCAAGCCTTTTGAGACCACCGAGGGCTTCACGGCTTTCCTAAAGCAGTTTGCACCCAAGGGCAAAGACTTTAAGTACTACGCCCAGGTCTTTCAGGCTTTGAGGATCGAAGTGAATGATGAGATGGGGGCACTAGAAGAGATGCTGCTGAGCGCGGTGGAGCTTCTGAAGCCGGGAGGCAGGTTGGTGGTGATGAGTTACCATAGTCTGGAAGATCGGCTGGTAAAAAATCTGATCGCGAAGGGGAAGTTTCAGGGCGAGGTGGAAAAGGACTTCTATGGCAATCTGATCCGTCCATTGGAGCCCGTGTCGAGAGGGGCGATCGTCGCCGACGAGGCTGAAGTCGCTTCCAATCCGCGAGCAAGAAGTGCAAAGTTGAGAATAGCAGAAAGAACAGGGAAATGAGTCAGAACACGTTCAAGAAAAAACTGAAGGCCGGCAGTGCTCCCAAGAGCGGTGCCGGAAAAACCGTTTTCACCTGGATCGAGGAAAAGCTTGACGTAAAGGGGATTTTGGGTGAAGGAGTACCAGTACAGCTGGTACCGCCTATTGGTTTTCTGGCACTATTGGCGCTGATCTATATCTACAGCAACCATCGGGCTGAAAATATGACCCGGAAAATAGAAAAGGCCCAACAGGAAGTGGAGGATCTCCGTGCGGATGTCACCACCCTGGAGGCAGAATACATGCAGAGTAGCATGCAGTCCGAAGTGGCCAAGCGTGTGGCCAAGCTGGATATCCAAGAATTGAACCAACCGCCGATCAAAATCGAGGTAGAAAAGTGAATATCAAACGCTCCATAGTGCTCCGTGTAAGGGTGGTCTTCATCCTGATTGCCTTGGTTGCCTGTGCGATTCCGTATAAGATCGCCGTAGTGCAGCTCAAGGAAGGGGATAAGTGGCGCGCAAAAGCGGAGCAGGTAAACTTCCAGTTTCGTGAAGTGCCTGCCACCCGGGGAAATATCTATGCGGCTGACGGAAGTCTTTTGGCGACGAGTTTGCCTTTTTATCGGGTCGCGATAGATCCGACTATGGCCAAGGATGCCAAGTTTAAGGCTGGCATAGATTCGCTATCCAAGAAACTTTCTGCCTTTTACAAAGACAAGTCTGCAACCGCCTACAAGCGTATGATTCAGGACGCACGGGGGGACAAGAAACGCTACCTCATCCTGAACCGAAAGCAGATTGGCTACCAGGACATGCAGAAAATGACCTCTTGGCCGATTTTCCGTGAAGGGCGATTGGGCGGGGGAGTAATCTTCGAAAAAGTTGAAAAAAGATACCGACCCTTCAATTCCCTAGCCAGCCGAACGGTAGGGTTTTTAAATGAAGACGACTACGGGGCAGGGATCGAATACAGCTTCAACAACTACCTGAAAGGAAAAGACGGGAAGGCACTTTTTCAAAGACTGGCAGGCGGAAGCTGGAAGCCAGTCTTCGACGCGGAAGACATCAAGCCGGATAATGGCTACGACGTATTCACGACTTTGGATGTGAATATCCAAGACGTTGCAGAGACGGCGCTGAGAAGACAGTTGACCAATCGGGAGGCAGCGTTTGGATCGGTGATCGTGATGGAAGTAAAGACCGGCCACATCAAGGCCATGGCAAACCTACAGCGCAACAAGAGTGGAGTTGGCTATTCCGAGAGCTACAACTATGCCGTGGGTGACATCGGAAGCACCGAGCCAGGCTCGACTTTCAAACTGCTGTCTATGCTGGCACTGTTGGAGGAAAACAAGATCAGCCTGAACGAAAAAATCGAAACCGGAAATGGTGCTCATCGATTCTACAACCAAACCATGTATGACGCCAAAAACGGCGGTTTTGGTACCATAACGATCCGGGAGGCATTTGAGAAGTCGTCCAATGTCGCCATCTCCAAACTGGTGGATATGCACTTTGGCTCCAGTCCATCCAAATTTATGGCCTACATGGACAAGGTTGGTTTGGCGGAGCCTTTCCAACTCCAATTGGCAGGCGAGGGCAAGCCCTTTTTCAAAAAACCGGGGACAAAGACTTGGTATGGAACCTCCCTCCCGTGGATTTCCATAGGCTATGAATCCAAACTCAATCCCATCCATACACTTGCCTTCTACAATGCCGTGGCAAATGACGGTGTGATGATGAAGCCGATATTCGTGAAGGCGGTGGGAAGGGGAAACATTGAAGTGGAGACCTTCGAGCCCGAGGTTTTGCGTGAGAAGATTGCCTCTGAAAAGACGATAGGACAGTTGAAGGAACTGCTTGAAGGAGTGGTGACTCGCGGTACAGCCAAAAATATCCTGAACGACAATTACCAAATCGCCGGTAAGACCGGAACTGCCCAGAAGATAGTCAACGGACGATATACCGAAACCTACTATACGAGTTTTGCCGGTTACTTCCCGGCAGATCGGCCCAAATACAGCATGATCGTCGTGATAGACAGCCCCAATGGCTTTGCGGCTTATGGCGGAGACGTTTCGGCTCCAGTATTCAAGGAGATCGCGGATAGAATTTATGCCTTGGACATGGAACTGAATCCCGTGGATCAGTCCAAGATTTTCCTTGCTGAAAACCAAAACACCAAAATGCCCCACATCGGTGCGGGCAAGGGGGAAGAACTTCAGGGGATTTTCGAGACGCTGGGTCTTTCGGTCGACAGCCCCACGGCTGAGGACTGGGTGATGCCTGCCAAGATTGCGGAGAGGTTTGAGTTGAAGGTCAACGATACGGACAAGGCCGTGGTGCCGGATGTCTTTGGAATGCCCCTGCGGGACGCCCTTTTTATCTTGGAAAACAAGGGTCTGAAAGTAATCTACAAAGGCAAAGGGAAAGTGCTCGAGCAGTCGCTAGCCCCCGGCAGCCAGCTTGGCAAAAATGCAACGATAAACTTGGTATTGGGATAGATGAAAGTGCTCAAGGACATATTGTACAAAGTTTCGCTCACTTCGACCATGGGAGACATGGAGCGCGAGGTTAACGGAATAGTCTTTGACAGCCGAAAAGTCGAGGCTGGATCCGCCTTTGTCGCAGTAGCGGGTACCCAAGTGGATGGGCACGAGTTCATCGCCGCGGCTCTGGAAAAAGGAGCGACGGTGATCGTATGTGAAAAGCTTCCCGAAGCCATCCAAGAAGAAATCACCTATGTACAGGTGGTGGATTCTGCCAAAGCCTTGGGAATCATCGCTTCCAACTTTTTTGATAATCCTTCAGAAAAAATCAAGGTAGTCGCCGTGACCGGTACCAACGGCAAAACGACCACCGTGACGCTGCTACACCAGCTCTTCGTCGCCATGGGCTACAGCACAGGATTGCTTTCCACGGTCGAAAACAAGATCAACGAAGTTGTTATCCCAGCCACCCATACCACTCCTGATGCGGTGAGTGTGCAGGCATTGCTTCGCAAGATGGTAGACCAAGGCTGCACGCATTGTTTTATGGAAGCGAGCTCCCATGCCATCGTGCAGGAGCGGATTGCAGGACTGAAGCTAGCGGGAGCCGTGTTTACCAACATCACCCACGATCACCTTGACTATCACGGGACATTTGACGAGTACATCAAAGCCAAGAAGAAACTCTTCGACGAGCTTTCCAAGGATGCTTTCGCTCTGGTGAATGGCGATGACAAGCGTGGCATGGTGATGTTGCAAAACTGTAAAGCTGTCCACCAAACCTTCGCATTGAAGTCGGCGGCTGATTTCAAAGGCAAAATCATCTCCAATACACTCGAGGGTTTGGAACTGGAGATCAACAACAAGTTGATCTGGTTTAGGATGATTGGAGCCTTTAACGCTTACAATCTCCTAGGAGTACTCGGCGTAGCCGTGCTTTTGGGAGAGGACGAAGACGAAGTACTCCGGATGCTTTCCGGTATCAGGGGAGCAAAAGGACGCTTTGACCGGATCGCCATCGGAGGAATCATAGCGATTGTGGACTATGCCCACACGCCTGATGCGCTGGACAATGTGCTTAAAACCATCAACGGCGTGCGCAACGGAAACGAGCAATTAATCACCGTGGTAGGCTGCGGGGGAAACCGGGACAAAACTAAGCGTCCCGTCATGGCAAAGATTGCTGTCAGCGAGAGCACCAAAGCCATTTTTACCTCGGACAATCCGCGCTTCGAAGAACCCATGGATATCCTGCGGGACATGCAGGCGGGGATAGGACCGACTGATTTGAGAAAAACCCTGACCATAGAAGATCGGCGAGAAGCCATCAAGACCGCGGTGATGCTTTCTAAAAAGGGAGACATTATCCTGATCGCAGGAAAGGGACATGAAGACTACCAGGATATCAAAGGAGTAAAACACCACTTCGACGATGCCGAGGTAGTGACAGAGATTTTAGAACAAATGACCGAAAACTGATATGCTTTATCCCATTTTTGACTACCTAGATCGAGTGCTGGACATCCCCGGAACGGGCGTGTTTCGCTACATCTCGTTCCGTGCGGGGATGGCGGCAGTTTTCTCCCTGATTATTACGATCACCTTTGGGCAAAATATCATCGCCTGGATCCGTCGCAGACAGATTGGCGAAACCGTGCGCGACTTGGGCTTGGAAGGGCAAAGCCAAAAGAAAGGCACCCCTACCATGGGCGGGCTCATGATCATCGCCGCCATCCTGGTTCCCACGCTGCTATTTGCAGACCTGGACAATATCTACATCATCCTCCTGTTGATTTCGACGGTGTGGCTGGGCCTGATTGGGTTTTTGGACGACTACATCAAAGTGTTCCGCAAAAACAAGGAAGGACTTAAAGGGCGGTTTAAGATCGTCGGGCAAATCGGAATCGGGATCATTGTAGGGTCTACGCTCTATTACAACGACGATGTGGTGATCCGGGAGTTTTCCACGCCGGTCTCCATCGAGGAGGGCATAGTTGAGACGCCTTCCTTCCAAGACGTCAAAGCGCTGAAGACCACCATTCCTTTTGTGAAAAACAATGAGCTGGACTATGGGAAGATCTTGGGATTCCTGGGCGAATCCGCCGTGCCAGTACTCTACATCCTCGTCGCCATCTTCATCATCACGGCAGTGTCCAACGGAGCCAATATTACCGACGGTATCGACGGACTGGCGGCAGGAACATCCGCGATCATCGGCTTGGCGATCGCAATCTTCGCCTATTTAAGCGGTAACGCCATCTTTTCCCAGTACCTCAACATTATGTATATCCCCAATTCGGGAGAGCTGGTGATTTTCGCTTCGGCATTTATCGGAGCCTGCATCGGCTTCCTCTGGTACAATGCCTACCCTGCGCAGGTATTCATGGGAGACACTGGCTCGTTGATGCTCGGTGGAGTAATTGCGGTGCTGGCTCTTACGCTTCGCAAAGAGCTGCTGATCCCCATCATGTGCGGGATTTTCCTCATCGAAAATGTAAGCGTGATGCTCCAAGTGAGCTACTTCAAATACACACGAAAAAAATACGGCGAGGGCAGGAGGATTTTCCTCATGTCGCCGCTTCACCACCACTACCAAAAAAAGGGGATCCATGAGGCCAAGATCGTGACGCGGTTTTGGATTGTGGGAATCCTTCTGGCAGTCATCAGTCTAGCGACTTTGAAATTGAGATAGAAAAATGAAACAGATAGCCATCCTTGGAGCCGGAGAAAGCGGATTGGGAGCAGCGGTGCTCGCAAAACGGGAAGGCTATGGGGTTTGGGTTTCTGATCTGAGCACTATTTCGGAGCAAAGGAAGCAGTCGCTTCGGGAGGCCGGAATAGACTTTGAAGAAGGCGTGCACAGCAAAGCAAAAATCCTGTCTAGCGATTTGATTATCAAAAGTCCGGGCATTCCAGAGAAAGCTCCCCTGGTAAAAGCCGCGAGGGAAAAAGGCATTCCGGTGGTTGATGAGCTTGAGTTTGCTTTCCGCTTCAGCAAAGGGAAAGTCATCGCGATCACGGGTACCAACGGAAAAACCACGACGACGCTTCTGACCTATCATCTGCTTCGGGAGGCTGGATACGATGTAGGATTGGCCGGCAATGTAGGCCAAAGCTGGGCTGCTCAATTGGTCGAAAGAGACCATGATTGGTGGGTGATTGAAGTGTCGAGTTTCCAAATAGATGGCTTTCAGACTTTCAAGCCGACGATTGCAATCCTGACCAACATTACTCCAGATCATCTGGATCGCTACGAGTATGAGATAGACAAATACATCCTTTCCAAGATGAGCTTGTTCGAGAACATGACTTCCCAGGAAAAGGCGATTGTATATCTGGAGGACTATTTCACCCAGAAGGGAATGGAGCTAAAGCCCTTTCTTGCCGAATTGCATGGGATTTCATTGGTGGAAAAACAACCGAAAGGGGCATTCAGCGATGGGGAAAACTTAGAATATACCGTCGAAGGTAGAACAGAATCGATCCTCGTATCGGCACTTTCCATTGCGGGCAAGCACAACATTCTGAACGCGCTCTGCGCCGGTACTGCTGCCTTGTTGGTAGGAGTGAGCCGAGAGCAGTTGCTGGCAGGCTTTGGCTCCTTCAAAAATGCCCCGCACCGCATGGAGCTGATTCGAGAGGTAGACGGAGTAAGATTCGTCAACGATAGCAAAGGAACCAATGTGGAATCGACTTTCTATGCGCTATCGAGCTATTCCGAACCTTTGGTCTGGATCGCTGGAGGAGTAGACAAGGGAAACGATTACTCGGTCTTGAAGCCTTTGGTATCACATGGAAGGGTGAAGGCCCTGATTTGCCTTGGCAAGGACAACGAGAAGCTCAAGGGTGCTTTTTCCGGAATTGTTTCGGAGATCAAAGAGACCCAGGATATACGCCAGGCGGTGGCTTGGGGACAGGAGCTGGCTGGGTCGGGAGAAGTTGTTTTGCTTTCTCCGGCATGTGCCAGCTTCGACTTGTTTAAGAATTATGAGGACCGTGGGGAGCAATTCCGGTCCGCGGTTTTGGGATTGATAGAAAAAGAAAACGCATGACAGCACTGAAGGCATGGATAGACGAGCAGTTTAAGGGCGATCCCATCATCTGGGCGATCGTGATTTTGCTGTCTTTGTTCAGCATCCTGGTGGTGTATTCAGCGACCGGGACTCTCGCTTATAAAACAGCAGGCGGGAATACCGAGCTTTATCTGTTTAGGCATTCCTTCCTGGTGTTCATCTCCCTTTTTGTGATGTGGCTTGCCCACAAGATGCCATACAGGAAATATGCGCTTTACGCGCGTCTGTTCATGTATCTGTCCATTCCGTTGCTGGCATTCACCTATTTCTTTGGGTCGAATATCAACGACGCCAACCGTTGGCTGACGATTCCGGTTATCAATCAGGCTTTTCAGCCTTCGGATTTGGCCAAGCTTTCTTTGATAGCGGCCTTGGCTGCTATGCTGGCCAAGCGACAAAATAACATCAAAGACTTCACAGGGACTTTTCTGCCGATTATACTTTCCATCGGGGTGATCTGCGCACTGATCGGAATGGCCAATATGTCGACGGCGATCTTGCTTTTGGTTACCTGTCTTTTGATCATGTTTATCGGTCGAGTGCCGGTGAAATACCTCGGACTGGTCATCATGGTCGGAATGTTGGGACTGACGATCGCGGTTTTTACCGGACAACGGGGAGAGACGTTCTGGTCACGAATCGAAGCGTTTTGGGAATCGAAGGATGATGACAGCAAGATCCCCTTTCAGGCGGAGCAGTCGTATATCGCCATTGCAACCGGCGGGGTTACTGGTAAAGGTCCGGGCAATAGCGAGCAGCGCAATTCCCTTCCGCACCCCTATTCGGATTTTATCTATGCCATTATCATTGAAGAATATGGCATGGTGGGCGGAGCCACGGTGCTCTTTCTATACCTCGCCTTACTTTACAGAGGCATGCGTATCGTCGCCAGTTCCAACAAGGCCTTCGGAGGATTGCTTTCCGCAGGTTTGAGTTTCGCCTTGGTTATCCAAGCCTTGGTCAATATGGCCGTGGCCGTAGGGCTAGGGCCGATCACTGGTCTTCCGCTTCCGCTCCTGAGTATGGGAGGGACGTCGCTGGTATTCACCGGGACGGCTTTGGGGATTATCCTGAGTGTAAGCCGTGGGGACCATTCCGATGAGGTTACCGCCCCCGCTCCGGAGATGAACCGAACAAACAACAGATTGAGAACAGCATAAACCCAAAATAACATCAACACGCCAAAAACATATCGAATTCTCATCAGCGGTGGAGGCACCGGCGGACATATCTATCCCGCCATTGCCATTGCCAACGCCTGGAAGGAAAAGCATCCTGCCAGTGAGATTCTGTTTGTGGGTGCTTTGGGAAAAATGGAAATGCAGAAAGTGCCTGAAGCAGGCTACCCAATCAAGGGCCTTCCCGTAGCGGGACTTCAGCGTAGCTTGACGCTCGACAACCTGAGCTTCCCTATCAAGCTTTTGAAAAGCTTGAGGATTGCTTCCAGAATTGTGAAGGATTTCCGCCCTGATGCCGTCGTCGGAGTCGGCGGGTACGCAAGCGGACCGGTGCTGTACGCGGCACAAAAAAAGGGAGTGCCTACGCTGGTGCAAGAGCAAAACTCCTATGCCGGCTTGACCAACAAGCTTTTGGCAAAGCGGGCCAATGCAATCTGTGTGGCGTATCCGGATATGGAGAAATTCTTTCCTGCTGATAAGATCCGGGTCACCGGAAATCCGGTAAGGAAGGACATCCTGGACTTGTCAGGAAAAAAAGGAAAAGCAATTGCGCTTTTTGGATTAGCTGCTGAGCGCAAGACCATCTTGGTTTTGGGAGGCTCTTTGGGAGCCCGAACGCTCAACCAGGCGGTCCTGCAAGACATGAAAAACCTCGAATTGGAAGGCTTTCAGTTGTTGTGGCAGTGCGGCAAGTTCTATTTCAAGGAGATGCTGGCTAAGCTGGAGGAGTCTGGATTGAAACACATTCACCTGAGAGAATTTATCCGAGAGATGGATTTGGCCTATGCAGCGGCGGATGTGATCGTGTCCAGAGCAGGAGCGCTCTCGGTTTCGGAACTCAGTCTGGTGGGCAAGCCGGTGATCTTCATTCCTTCTCCTAACGTGGCCGAAGACCATCAGACCAAGAATGCCATGGCTTATGTAGAGCATGGAGCAGCATTGCTACTGCGGGATTCGGAAGCCATTGGCCGATTGAAAACAAAGGTCGATGGCCTGTTGCAAACCCCCGAGTATGTGAAAACACTTGGGGAGAATATAAAGAAACTGGCTAAACCGGATGCGGCGAATGCCATCGTGGTAGAAATCGAAAAACTCGTCAAATGATGTTTAAGGGCATATACAAGGTATACTTCCTCGGAATCGGCGGCATAGGCATGAGTGCCTTGGCCCGATGGTTTCGTCATGAAGGGTTCCCTGTCGCAGGGTACGACAAGACCCCTTCGCCTTTGACAGAGGAGTTGGAGAAAGAAGGCATGGTGATCAGCTTTCTGGATTCTACGGTAGAGATTCCGTTTGACTTTACCACCAATCCGGAAGAAGTTTTGGTGGTATGGACTCCTGCCATTCCAAAAGACAGTGTTCTTTTGAATTTCTTCCAGGCACACTATACGCTGAAGAAGCGCTCGGAGGTGTTGGGGATGATTACCAAAGAGTTTCACACTATTGCGGTGGCCGGAACGCACGGCAAGACAAGTACCTCTTCGCTGGTGGCTCATCTTCTGAAATCAGCAGGAAAGCCTGTGGCGGCCTTCTTGGGGGGAATCACACAAAACTACAACAGCAACCTGATCCTCCCTGGTAAATCAAAAGAGCCGACTTTAGTCGTGGTGGAAGCCGACGAGTTTGACCGCTCCTTTCTGAGACTTTTTCCCAACGAAGCTGTCGTCACCAGCGCCGATCCAGATCATCTGGATATCTATGGCGATGAAGAGACCATCTTGGCGGGATTTAGGGATTTTATCAAGCTTTTGGACAAGAAAGGAAAGCTCTATATCCAGACCCATGCATGGTATCGCTTAGGTGAAAATCTTGGTATCGCTGCCGGAATCAGGGAGTATGGACTGAGATCCTCCGGCATCCATGCCGAAAATATCATTGCCAAGCCCGGTGTTTTCCTCTTCGACTACATTGGTCCGAAGATGCAAATCAAAGGATTGGAGCTGCGTATTCCGGGATTCCACAACGTGGAAAATGCCTTGGCAGCCATCGCCATAGCCGTGGATCATGGAGCTACCGAAGATCAGATTCGTGCCGGCGTCAAATCATTCCGTGGGGTGAAACGCCGTTTCGAGATTCATTCGGCTGTTCCAGGTCATATCTACATCGACGACTATGCCCACCATCCCGAGGAAATCAAGGCCTGCCTAAGCTCTGTCAGGGCAATGTATCCTGCCCAGCGCCTGACGGTGATCTTCCAGCCTCATCTCTTTACGCGGACGCGGGATTTTGCACCGGGATTTTCTGAAAGCCTTTCCCTGGCGGACGAAGTGGTCTTGCTGGATATCTATCCTGCACGTGAGCTGCCGATTTCGGGGGTGACGTCTGAGATGCTCGTGGACGGAATAAAAGCCAAGAAAAAAACTTTGATAAGCAAGGCGCAGGTAATGGACTACCTGAAGGAATCCCGACCCGAAGTCCTCGTGACGATGGGTGCCGGAGATATAGATCGGTTGGTACCGGGCATAGCTGAATGGATGAATTTGCGAACAAAACCGGAGGAAGCATGAAAATCAGCAGACTGAAGAAGCCGCTTGGATTTTTGACACTGTGCCTGGTATTGGTTGGGTTCATCGGCTTTGTGGAAAAACAGGCTCAACTGAAGTCCTTCGGGGGACTTGAGGTCGACTTGGAGGCGGTGAGCGGGGTGTATTTTGTCGAAGACAAGGAAATCGAGCAGATCATCCACTCGGCTTTTCCAGAGCTGAAAGCAGGGTTTCCAGTGACCGAAATTCCTCTGGCGGAGGTAGAAAAACGCCTCGCCGGACACCCTTTTATCAAGTCCGTGCAGGCATCGATAGGGCATAAGGGAATACTGAAAGTAAGGCTCCAGCAGCACGAGCCGATTGCCAGGATCGCACGTCCCCTAGGTGCGGACGGCTACATCACGAGCGAGGGATTGATCATTCCCACTTCGCCAACCTATACCAGCCGCGTGCTGATCTTGGAAGGCGACTACGCCGAAAAGCTCATGGACCAGGGGAGTGTGGAGGGCATGCCGGAGTTGATGCCTCTGATCCGTTTTGTGACAGAGAATGAATTTTGGAGTGCACAGGTGACCGAGTTGGAGATCAATAAGAAAGACGACATCCGCCTGCACCAGCAAGTGGGCAAGCAGGTGATCGAGTTTGGGGATGCGCTCGATATCGAGAGCAAATTCAAACGGATCGAAGTGCTCTATAAAGAGATTTTACCTAGAAAAGGCTGGAATGCTTACGAGCGGATCAGCGTGAAATTTAAGAATCAAATTGTTTGTGAATAAAAGCTTGGGTATGGAAAATGACAATCTTATCGTGGGACTGGACATCGGGACCACCAAAATCTGCGCAATCATCGGCCGCAAAAATGAGTTTGGAAAGCTCGAGGTGCTTGGCATGGGCAAAGCCGTGTCGGACGGCGTGGATAGAGGGATCGTCACCAATATCGAGAAGACTGTATATGCCATCCAAAAAGCCGTGGACGATTGCTCCGAAATGGCTGATGTCAATATCGGCGATGTGATCGTCGGCATAGCTGGCCAGCATATCCAGAGCAAGATCATGCACGGCAGCATCATGCGGTCTCAGACTGAGGATGAGATCACCGTGGAGGATGTGCGTCGGCTTTCCTCCGACATGCACAACATCGTCGTGCCACCTGGCAACAGCATCATCCACGTCATGCCCCAAGACTACACCGTCGATTATGAGGGAGGGATCAAAGACCCCGTCGGCATGGCTGGAACGCGACTGGAAGCGGATTTTCACATCATCACTGCCCAGACCACCGCGATCCACAACATCAACAAATGTGTGCGAAAGGCGAATCTGGAATCCAAGCAGCTGATTTTGGAGCCTTTGGCGAGCTCTCTCTCCGTACTCAGCGATGAGGAAAAGGAGGCTGGAGTCTGCCTGGTGGACATCGGCGGAGGAACGACCGATATCGCCATCTTCTATGAAAACATCATCCGGCATACTGCTGTGATTCCTTTAGGAGGAAATATCATCACCTCCGATATCAAGGAAGGTTGCATGCTGATGCAAAGTCAGGCCGAGCTGCTCAAGACCCGTTTTGGCAAGGCGATCGCCGAGGAGGCCAATCCCAACGAAATCGTATCTATCCCGGGACTGAGAAATCGTCCTCCCAAAGAGATCTCCATTCGAAATCTTGCATCGATCATCCAGGCCAGAATGGAAGAGATCATCGAAATCGTCCAAAACGAGATCATGCAGAGTGGCTACTACAAGAAGCTGGCGGGAGGAATTGTCCTCACCGGCGGGGGCTCCCAGCTTCAGTGCATTTCCCAGCTTTTCGAATATATGACAGGACTGGACACCCGCATCGGCTATCCCAACGAGCATTTGGGCAAGTCGGTGATAGAAGAGGTGAAGAGTCCCATGTATGCCACTTCAGTGGGACTTGTACTGGCAGGCTTCAAGGCTTTGGATGACCGGGAGGAAAAATACAGACGGCGCGTGGCCAATTCCGGCGCGCTCCCAAAGAATATGATCAAGCGGGAGGCCATTGCTTCCAACTTCTTCAAGAGCATTACCGAACGATTGAAAACGATCATTTCAGACGACATCGGAGAAGAATACTAATCACTAGGGCTTATGATTGGGGAGGTAATCAGCCTTGCGGACTACTTCCTTTTTTACCCCTTTTTTAGTCAAAAACATCACAATTGAAAATTTTCACCAAACCATAAAATATGTCAGATAACATGAAAGATTACAGATTTGACCTTCCAAAAAACCAAAAGTCAATCATCAAAGTAATTGGTGTGGGAGGGGGCGGTAGCAATGCCGTAAACCACATGTATTCTCAGGGAATCAAAGATGTGGAGTTTGTCGTGGTCAACACGGATGCCCAGGCCCTGAAATCCAGTCCTGTGCCTTTGCGACTACAACTTGGAGCCAACTTGACCGAAGGCCTCGGAGCCGGAGCCAATCCTGAGCAAGGCCGAAACGCAGCCATCGAGTCCCAAGAGGAAATCCGTGAGCTGTTGGCGGACAACACCAAGATGGTTTTCATCACTGCCGGCATGGGCGGTGGTACCGGTACCGGTGCTGCTCCTATCGTGGCCAAGATTGCCAAGGAGCTAAACATTTTAACCGTAGGCATCGTCACGGCTCCGTTTATGTTTGAGGGCAAAAAGAAAATGGCCGTGGCACAGTCCGGTATCGAGTCTCTGAGAGAAAACTGCGACACCGTCCTTGTGATCCTCAACGACAAACTGCGCGAGATCTATGGCAACCTTGCAATCCGTACTGCTTTTAGCAAGGCAGACGATATTTTGACTACCGCCGCAAAATCCATCGCCGAGATCATCACCATCCATCAGGATGTCAACGTGGACTTTGAGGATGTGAAGACCGTCATGAAAGATGCCGGAGCTGCCGTAATGGGATCGTCTACCGAAGAAGGCGAAGGCCGTGCCATCCGCGCAGCTGGCGCAGCGATTTCCTCTCCGTTGCTCAACAATGTGGACATCAAAGGAGCTCAAAAAATCCTTCTTTCCATCATGTCCGGCGAAGACGAGGAATTGTCTATGGACGAACTCAGCGAGATCACCGAATATATCCAGGAGAAGGCAGGTGATAATGCCGAGGTCATCTTCGGTCAAGGTATCGATCCGGAGCTGGGCAAGGCGATCCGCGTTACTGTGATAGCGACTGGCTTTGAGATGGACAAGCTGTCCGACAAGACCAGAGCTAAGGAAAACGGCAGCATCGTATCGGCATTTAATAATCCGGTAGCCAGCACGCCTGTAGCTGCTCCAGAGGTGGTGAAGACCGTGATCAACTTGGACTCAGGCAAAAGCCAGCAAGTAAAAGAAGAGCCGATTTCCGGTGGCGCTACCTTTACCTTCAGCCTGCCAAAAGCGCCCGCTCCTGCGCCTGCCAAGCCGGTGGTCGAGGAAAAAGAAGAGGAATTCGAATTCAACTTCTCCCCCGTACTGCAACCAGAAGAAAAGCCTGAGCCTAAAGTAGAACCAAAAGTGGAAGCAAAGCCTGAAAAGATCGTCTTTGATCTAGAGGAAGAGTCCACCAAAAAGCCTCAGGTGATGCTTCCGAAGGAGTCTGAGCCAGTGCCACAAGTATTTGCCAACGACTACTATGAGCAGATGAAGCAGAAGGCGATTCAGAGAGCGCACGAGCGATTCGAAAAACTGAAAGGCAGCCGAGTGTTCAACCCAAGCCCAGATGAGCTAAAGGAAAAAATGAATGTGCCTGCCTACCAGCGGAAGAACGTGGTGCTAAACGAGCCTCAGCACAGCTCAGAGCCAGCGATAAGCAAGTACAATCTGAACGACGAGAACGAGATTCTTGGCAACAACAGATTTCTGCACGACAATGTGGACTAAGTCCTAAAACTCAAGCAGCATGTCTGCCTGGGTGTGCAGCAAGTCCAAATACAGCCTGTTGGTGAGCAGGTTATCTGACATATTTTGCTCGATTTTGGCAAGCTTCGGCTTGAGAGCAAGGACATGCATGCCCAGATAATGGAAGATGTCGGTGAGGTGGCTCAAAGCGATGCCACCCCCGCCTATTCCAGACGAAATTCCCACCAAAGCACATTTTTTGTTCCGAAAAGTGTTCGGATAAGTCATCCCGTCAATGAAGGATTTTAGGATCCCTGGAAAGGACCCATTGTATTCAGGGACGATGAAAACAAACTTTTTCCCCTCTTTTACGCGGCTGTGGAAGGCGTTGTATTCTTCATTGCGACCGTTGTTTTCGTAAAGTGCCGTTTTTATAAAGTCAGCAGGAAGACGTTCCAATTCCAGTATCTCCGATTCAGCGCCTTTTTCACGAAGAATTTCTTGATAGCGACTTGCGATGAGCTTCGATATTGAGTTAGGTCGGTTAGTTCCTACGATGATCTTGATCATGGGGTAAATTTTCTGTATCCTATACAAGCAGGCCGGGGGAAAAGTTCTCAGCCTAAACCAATCTTATATCTTTACCCGAAAATCAGCAAAAAACTATGGACTACCTCAAACAAATACAGGAAGCTGTTTCATTTATCCAAAAGTTACATCCTTCTGCCGTTCCGGTCGGGATCATATTGGGGACTGGATTGGGGAGTTTGGGCAACCAGATCGAGGTAGAACTGGAGATAGATTACAAAGATATTCCCCATTTTCCGCTTTCCACGGTCGAGAGCCATTCAGGCAAGCTGATTTTTGGCATGTTGTCGGGCAAGAAGGTCGTCGCAATGAAGGGCCGCTTCCACTATTATGAGGGATATTCCATGAAGGAGGTCACCTTTCCGGTTCGCGTCATGAAGGAGCTCGGAGTGTCGATACTTTTGGTGTCCAACGCATCAGGGGGCTTGAATCCGCTTCAGGAGGTGGGCGATGTCATGATTATTAGTGACCACATCAGCATGTTTTCGGAGAACCCGCTTCGGGGTAGAAATTATGATGAACTCGGGCCCCGATTTCCGGACATGAGCGACACCTACTCGCTGGCTTTGATGGAACAAGCTTTTGAGATCGCCGATTTGCATGGTATCAAGCTCCATCGAGGTGTGTATGTAGGAGTTGAGGGCCCAAACCTGGAGACGCCAGCGGAATATCGCTACTTCCGGATAATAGGAGGCGACGCGGTAGGTATGAGTACCGTACCGGAGGTGTTGGTAGCAAGGCATGCCGGGATGGAGGTTTTTGGGATCTCGGCGATCACCGATCTGGGTGTGGAGGGAAAGATTCACAAAGTGTCCATTGCCGATGTACTTGCGGCAGCGGCCAAGGCGGAGCCGGTGATGGCTTTGATTATTCGGGAGCTAGTAGGCCGAATATGAGAGATGAATGCTTGTAGGATTGTCGGGTCTTGACCCGATTTTTTTTTCTATCTCTGGCAAAGCTTGTCTTTTACGCAGGTGGTTTAGGAAGTTTCGGCTTATTTTGTAGTTTGTAGGGGTATGAAATCACTGGCCCTGTTACTTTTAGGTTTGATTATTTCGTTTGAAGGCTGGGCCCAGACGGATTCCCTTTCCTTTTCTTTTGGAAAAAAGGAAGGAGTGCATGCCAAGACCTACGTCCTTACAGGCAAGATCACCATGAAAGAAGGGGGGCAAGCGCTTCAGGGCGTTGGAATTCATGTGGACGGTCTTTTCACTGGGGTAAGTACCGACAGGTTTGGAACCTACTACCTCCAGATCGAGCCGGGGGAACACCGGGTAGTATTCAGGCACCTATCCAATGTTCCCGTTTTCACCAAGATTCTGCTCTATGACAATGCCGTGGTCAACTTGGAAATGGTGGAGAAATCCTATGAACTCGAAGGGGTGGTTGTCCTCTCGGAGGAGCCGGATCGCAACGTGCGAAACCCGATCACCGGGATCACCAAGCTGACCGCACAGGAGCTGAAAGCTATTCCGGCCTTTCTCGGAGAGGCGGATATCTTCAAAGGCCTCCAGCTCTTGCCCGGCGTAAGTTCGGTGGGCGAGGGTACCTCAGGCATCAACGTTCGGGGAGCCAAGGCGGACCAGAACCTTCTACTGATGAACGAGGCCTTGGTGTTGAGTTCCAACCATGCACTGGGCTTTCTCTCCGGCTTCAATGCCGATGTCACGGAGACCTTCACGCTCTACAAGGGCAACCTGCCTTCCACCTTTGGCGGTCGTGCGGGTTCGGCGTTGAACATCCAAATGCGTCCCGGCAACAAGGAAAACTGGCAAGGGCAGGTGGGGCTGGGCACGTCCAACGGCAAGATCCTGATCGAAGGGCCGCTGATGAAGGACAAGGTTTCGGTGATTTTTGGAGGTAGGCTGTCCAATGTCAACTGGCTGCTAAACCAAGCCCGCGATTTGGACATCCAAAACAGCCGTCTAAATTTCTATGACGGGTACGTGGGGTTGAATTGGGATTTGGGGAATGGCCATTCTCTGGAAGCTAATACCTTGGTCACCGGTGACGACTTTCAGTTTTCAGACCAGTTTGGCTACGACTGGGCCAATCGGATCAGCTCACTGCGCTATAAGGGAATTGTTTCCGAGAATATTTCCGTGGCTGGACTTTTGGCCGATGGCAATTTCGACAATGCGTTTTTTGACCCGGAAGGTGTGGATGCCGCAAGGGTGGAAAATGGGATGCGCTATCAGCAGGGGAAGTTTTCAGCGACCTGGGCCAACGAAGACTTGGCGTTGACTGTTGGATTGGAGGGGGTTTATTACAAAGGAAAGCCCGAGCGAATGAGCCCATTCAATGAAGAATCAGCGGTGCAGAATCAGCAAGCGGGCAAGGAGAAAGGAGTGGAGTTATCGGGATTTCTTTCCTTCGAATATGAGTTGGGCAAGAATACAGGTTTGGTCGCCGGACTTCGCTACTCGACCTATTCTCAACTGGGTCCGGATACGGTGTACCTATACAATGAGAACGCTCCAATCAGCGAGGCTGAGATCAGGGGCGAGACCGTCTTTCCCTCAGGAAAGATCAAATCCTACTCAGGGCTGGAGCCGAGATTTTCTCTTCGTCAAAATCTCAATCCCACACTCTCCGTAAAATTGAGCTACGCCCGACTTTTCCAATACATCCAGTCCGTATCCAATACCTTTGGTCCGACGCCCATTGATCTGTGGCAGCTAAGCACAAGCTATATTCCACCCCAGCGCTCTGATAATTTTTCGCTTGGGATTTTCAAAAATTCCAAAGACAATAAGTGGGAATATTCCATTGATGCCTTTTATCGCATGAGTCAAAACCAAGTGGAATACCGGGATTTTGCCCAGATTTTTCTGAATCCGCATATGGAGACCGAGTTGGTTTTCGGGGATGGACAGGCCTATGGGGTGGAGTTTTTGATCAAGAAAAACCTTGGATTGGTGACCGGATGGCTTGCTTATACCTATTCCCGCTCGTTTTTTACCTCCCAGAGCGAATATGAGGAGGAGCAGATCAACGACAACGAGAAGTTTCCATCCAATTATGATAAGCCGCACGAGGTAAACTTTATCCTCAGCCGCAAGATGTATCCAAGGGGCTTGTTCAACTTCTCCGTCAATTATTCCACCGGTCGGCCAGTAAGTGCGGTAAATGCTTCCTACATCCTAAATGGAGGCTTGGTCGTGCCGGACTATTCTGTTCGCAACAAGTACCGAATTCCCGATTATTTTCGGGTGGATGTTTCCTACACGGTGGAAAAGGTGTTCTCGAAAAAAGGAGACAGCCTGAATTTCGGCATCTACAACCTTTTCGGACGAAAGAATGCCTACTCGGTCTTCTGGAAAAAAGACGGAGATTCCCAGCAACTTAGACCTTATCGGCTGGCGATATTAGGTTCAATTTTCCCATCAATTACATACAGTATTCAATTTGGAGGCAGCGATGAATAGGATAAAAATTGTCGGGTTAATTTGTCTTTTGCTGGGGTTAAATTCCTGCGTAGACCAGATTAATTTCAAGCTGGACAAGCCGGAACGGGAACGGCTCATCGTGTCGGGACTTCTGACGGATCTGAATGAGACGCAGACGGTATACTTATCAACTACCACTTCCAACGCTCGGGAACCGCTGAGTGTGGGGGATAGTATTTACGTAATGGATGACAAACCAAGGCCTTTTTCCGGGGCTTGGGTGAAGCTCATTGACGAGACTTCTGGCAAAACTTGGGATTATCAACAGCCCAAAGAGGGGCAGTACGAGCTTTACGGTTTTGTTCACGAGTCTCCGGACGCGCGCTATGTGCTGGAGATTGTCATGAGTGGGGCGGTGTATAGATCCGAGCCGCAAGCGATCCCTGAGGTGATCGGCTCCGATGAGCTGAGTGTCTCATTTGAGCGCACGAGATTGGGGGACAATCCCGACGCTGCCCAAGCGGTGATCAAAACCGACGTGACGCTGCCCGAGCAAGTAGGGGACTATTACCTGCGCTGGGCAGTGGACGAGGCCTACTTCTGGGATCTTACCTTTTTTCCCAATCCGTTTAATAGACCCCCGCCGCTCTGCGTAGTCTTCGATTTTCCCGAGCCCGAAAGAATCACACTGGTCAATGGGGATTTGCTTAATGCTCCCAGTGGCAAAACCAGCCAGATCGTGGCCAAAAGACTCGTGGACCAATCATTCCTCAGCCGACACTACTTTAATGTTCGCCAGCTGAGCATTTCAAGGGATGCTTATGAATACTGGAGACGCGTGGGAGAAGTTGTAAACAACACGGGGTCTGTTTTTGATACGCCGCCTGCCCCCATCAAAGGAAATCTATACAATGTGAACGACCAAAATGAGGTAGTTCTGGGGTATTTTGAGGTTTCCAAGGCGAAGATGACCCGCATCTTTACCACGTTGGCGGATGTGCCTTACTTTTTGGAGAAAATTTGTGTTTACGAGCCGGGCAAGTCACGAGATCAGTATGACCCAACCTGCCTAAGTTGCAATGCTTTTCCAAATAGTATCATGGCTTTTCCCGATTGGTGGTTTGATGAATGAAAGGAAGTGGTAGGGTCGAAAGGTCTAAATGTGGAGCTAAGAGCACTTTGTAAGTTGGCTTTTACAAGAAAAGCCCCTCTCAGAAGAATGAGAGAGGCTTTTGCAGGCCGGAATAAAATTATGCTGTCAGAATTTTAAGCAGATTCAAGATATAGTTCGCATCAAACGCGATTGTATTTCTATTGAGTTCTTCAAGGTCTTTCTGTGTTGGCGTCCTCAAGTTCAACTTTTCACAAATCCCATCAATTAGCGCTATGTCGTCAAAGTCTTCGATTCTATATATTTTGTGAAGATCGTCATCTGGATAAATTGAGAGATCATCCTCTTGAATAAAATTCCGGATTTCGTCGTGAACAACTTCAACGTGTTGCTTTTCAAAGCCTTTCGCAACTAACAGCTGTATGTATTCTTTTCGTGGAAGTTTTGGCCGACTTTCCTTAAGTCTCCGCAACTTTTTTTAATACCGCTTATTTTGAACATAGCTGAGAACTATAATAAGAAAAATGATTGCTCCAAATACGAAAGCCATATTACTTGTTTTGCTTCCAGCTTACTTCTTCATCCCCATATAATCCACCACAAAGTAGCTCATCACGCGCATGCCAAGCACAAATCCGCCTTCGTCAATGTAAAAGTCCGGCGTATGGTGGGAAGGGGTTTTGGTAGGATCTCCCCCTTTCTTCATGCCTCCCAGAGAGATAAACAAACCGGGTTTTTCCCGCTGGAAAAAGCTGAAATCCTCCGCTCCGGTGATCAACGGATTGGTGATGACATTGCCGTCGCCTGCAGCAGCCAGAATGGTAGGCCCCATGAGTTCGGTCAATGTGGGGTCGTTGACAGTGGCGGGATAGAGTTTTTCGATATTGACATCGGCCTTGGCCCCGGCGCTTTCTGCGATGTTGGTGGCGATTTCCGTGATGCGCTTGTGGACTAGTGCCTGTTGCTCGTCGCCAAAGGTGCGGATCGTGCCGATCATTTCGACTTTTTCAGGAATGATGTTGTGGCGGATTCCGCCATGGATTGCTCCGACGGTGACGATGGCAGGTGCTGCGGTAATGTTGACGTTACGGGAAATTATCGTTTGGAGTCCGTTGACGATCTGGGCTGAGGTTACGATCGGGTCAACTCCCGACCATGGGGATGCCCCGTGGGCTTGTGTGCCGTGCACAGTGATTTCCAGATTGTCCACGCCAGCTAGCGCGGGCCCGGAGCGGTAGCCAATCTTGCCGACCTCCATCTGCGAGCCGATGTGAAGTCCAAAAACGGCGTCCACATCCTTCATCACACCTTCTTCCACCATCTGCTTGGCTCCCCAAGAGGTCACCCCTTCCTGATAGATACCCTCTTCGGCTGGTTGAAAGAGGAATTTGACCGTTCCTTGCAGATCGTCTTTCATCGAGGCAAGTACTTCGGCTACGCCCATCAAGATTGCCACGTGGGTGTCATGTCCACAGGCGTGCATCACGCCAGTCTCCTGTCCATTGTAGGTAGTGGTGACGGTTGACTTGAAAGGGAGATCCACCCGCTCGGTGACTGGCAGCGCATCCATGTCGGCACGAAGCGCGACTGTGGGACCAGGCTTCCCGCCGCGCAGGATGCCTACGACGCCGGTTACGGCGACATTCTCCTGCACTTCTATCCCGAGGTAGCGAAGATGGTCTGCAACCTTTTTGGCAGTCCTAGTCTCTGCATTACCCAGCTCCGGATTTTGGTGGATGTCTCGGCGCCATTCAATGACTTTGGCCTCTAAGGCGGCGGCTTTTTGGTCAATTTCCGGACGGAGCTTGGTCTGGCCTACTGCGACGCCACTCAGCAATACCAGCGGAAGGATTAATTTTTTCATTTTTGAAAGAAGTTGATGGTTTGGTAGTGGGCTATTTTGTTGCTTGAAAATAAGAATTGAAGTCAATAAAACGTTTCTCTGCATGGAAAATCCGCCAAAGAAGAACTTTTGTGCCGGATATCCCTTTCTATCTAGACAAAACCAAAAACTATGGAACTCAAAAATAAGATTGCCGTCGTCACAGGGGTCAGTAAAGGAATCGGCTTGGAATTAGTCAAGCTTTTGTTGGAAAAAGGAGTGATCGTTGCAGGCTGGGGAAGAAGCGAGCCTGAGTTTTCCCACCAAAACTTTCACTTTTTCCGTTGTGATGTTTCCCAGGAAGACCAAGTCGAAAGGTCCTATTTGGATACCGTCGCTAGGCTAGGTTTTGACATCCGCATCTTGGTCAACAATGCCGGTTTCGGCATCGCCGGCTCGTTTGAAACGATGTCTTCGGAAGATTGGAAGTCCATGTTTGATACTAATGTCCACGGGATTTTCTACGTCAGCAAGCGGCTGGTGCCCGCGATGAAGACTGCCGATGAGGGCCACATTATCAACATCGCTTCCATAGCGGGGCTAAATGGCGTTGCGAATTTTGCGGGCTATGTTGGTACGAAGCATGCCGTAAGGGGCATCTCGCACTCGATGTATATGGAGCTGCGGGACTTCGGGATCAAAGTCTCTACGATCTATCCTGGATCTACCCAGACTCATTTCTTCGATAGCATCGAGGGTACCCAGGCCAATGAAAACATGATGCGTCCCCAGGATGTGGCGCAGACAATCGTCCAAACGCTGGAGACGCACCCGAACTATTTTGTGGCGGACGTGGAGTGCAGGCCGCTCAGACCGAGGGGAAAAAAGTAGTAGGCAGTGAGTCAGTAGTCAGCGGCCAGTCCCTGCGTGCTCTCCGCCAACTGACTACTGAGACTGCCTACTGGAAGACTGCGACTGAACATTGCCTGCCGGAAAACTGCCCACTGAAAACTTGCGGTTCCAGCCTCATTCCCTATTTTTGCCCAAGACCTGACCAAAGGGGATTTCGCCCCTGCCATGCGGGTGATTTTCTCTTTGGTCCTTCCTTCTATGTCTCTCCAAGTTACCCAGGTAAGCAAACTCTATGGTACCCAAAAAGCGCTCGATGAGGTGAGTTTTTCGGCCGTGTCTGGGAGGATTCTGGGATTTTTGGGGCCCAATGGCGCGGGCAAATCCACCACGATGAAGATCATCACAGGATACCTCCAGGCTGATTCCGGCTCGGTGCGCATCCATGGCGAAGATGCCTTGGCAAATCCGAAAGCGGTGAGTTCGAAGATCGGGTATCTTCCCGAGCACAATCCCCTTTACCTGGATCTCTATGTACGGGAGTTTCTTGAGTTTTCTGGGGGACTCTATGGAATGAAGTCCACCCAAGTCCAGAAAAGAGTCAAAGAGTTGGTCGAAAAAACCGGCCTTTTCCCAGAGCAGCACAAGAAGATAGGACAGCTTTCCAAAGGCTTTCGTCAGCGGGTTGGCTTGGCTAGGGCACTCATCCACAATCCGCAGGTGGTAATCTTGGATGAGCCGACCACGGGTCTTGACCCCAACCAACTTGTGGATATCCGTAATCTCATCCGTGAAATCGCGGCAGACAAGACGCTCATTTTTTCGACTCACATCATGCAGGAAGTCGAGGCGATATGCCACGATGTGGTGATCATCAACAAAGGAAAAATCCTGGCCGCCTGTCCACTTTCTGAACTGAAGGGGAGTTCTGGACAGACAGAACTAATCTTGGAGACGGCAGAGGAGATGGAGCTGGGCTGGTTTGAGGAGCTAGGCAGTGTCAGCTTTGGGCCGAGGGGCAAAAAGATGCTTTTGATCGAATCCTCCGAGCCTATGGAGACGCGGAAAAAGCTGATGCAAATCGTGGCGTCTCGAAATCTGAATCTGATCAGTCTCAACCAAAACCAAAAAAATCTGGAGACGCTGTTTCGGGAAATCACCAATATCCAATGAGAAGCCTTTTTTTGAAAGAAATCAACGCTTTTTTCGGCAGCCTGACGGGCTATCTGGTTTTGGTGTTGTTTCTGGTTGCATTGGGGTTGATCGTCTGGGTGTTTCCTGAAAGTTCTGTCCTGGACTATGGTTTTGCCGACTTGGAATCCCTGTTTTCCTATACACCCTACGTGTTTACCTTTTTGGTTCCGGCCTTGTCCATGAGATCTATTGCTGAAGAGCGGAAATCCGGCACCTGGGAACTGCTTCGGACATCCCCGCTTTCCCTTGTTCAGATCATTCTTGCCAAGTACCTTGCATTGCTGGCTTTGGTTTTTATTGCCATACTGCCGACTCTTTTATATGCGTATAGCGTCATGCAGCTGGGAGATCCGGTGGGCAACCTCGACTTGGCTGGTTTTTTTGGTGGCTGGATTGGCTTGTTGATGATCGGAGCTACTTTCGCGGCAGTTGGGCTTTTTTCCAGCGCCTTGACTTCACAACAGGTAGTGGCCTTCGTTCTTGGCGTTTTCCTCTGCTTTGTGCTGTACTTTGGACTAACTGCCTTGTCGGGGATGCTGACAGGTGAAGCTGCCTATTGGGTAGAGGAAATGAGTCTCAGCTACCACTACAATAGCCTCAGCCGAGGTGTGGTGGACAGCAGGGATGTCTTTTTCCTGCTTGGGATGGTCTGGGTTTTTTTGGGAGCGTCTGTGTTGATCTTGAAAAACAAATGAGGAAATCCGGAAGCCATAGCGCCAAGGCTTTTTTGATCCTTTTGGGAGGGGTTTTGCTCGTGGCTTTGCTAGCGCAATTCCTTCGCTTTCGGGTCGATTTGACGGAGGAAAGCCGCTTCTCGCTCAGTCCTGCCACCAAGGCGCTGTTGGAAGAACTTGACCGACCCATCCATGTTGATATCCTTCTGACGGGGGGAGATCTCCCAGGGGGGATGCGCCGTCTGCAAAAGTCCATCGAAGAAACCGTTCGTACTTTCAACGCCCATTCTTCGTACACGATATCCGTAGCGTATTTTGATCCATTGACGGTAGTCGACTCGCTCCAAGAGGATTTCATCTACACCCTGGCCGACTACGGGATCAATCCCACCAACGTTTTTGTCAGCCAGAATTCTGGACAACAATCCCAGCTGATTTTCCCTGGGATTTTGGTCAGTGACGAGGAATATGAGACAGGGGCTTTGTTGCTAAAAGGAGAGCGGGGCATGTCCTCGGAACAGATCCTGAATGCGTCGATAGAGAACCTGGAATATGAACTGGCCAACGCGATCCGAAAGCTGACCCGCCCCGAGAAAAGTGCGGTGGCGATGATCATTGGACACGGAGAACTCTCAGAAGACGATGGCTTTGGGATGGTAGAAGCGCTGGATGGAAACTATGAGGTGTTCAAGGTGCCACTAGACCAGGCCAAATCCCCCAAAGACTTGAGCTCATTTGCCGCTATCTTTATTTTGGGACCAAAGCAAAGCTACACCGAGCGGGAACTCTACCTTCTGGACCAATACGTATTGGGTGGAGGTAATTTGGTAGTGGCAGCCGATGGGGTCGATGTTGATCTTCGCGAGGCAGCAGGTGAAGGTACTTTTTCTTTTCCGCTGGAAAATGAACTGGACCGTTTGCTTTTTAGATTTGGCGTCAGGATCAACAAGGATTTGATTCAGGATCTCAACTTCAGCTATATTCCTGTGATGGGGGGTAATTTCGGCAACCAGCAGCAGCTAGTGCCGATGCCTTGGCCATTTTACTTTAACGCGGGCAGGGTGCAGGCCCATCCGATCACTAAGGGCTTGGACCAGGTGAATTTCAGATTTGTAAGCAGTCTGGATACAGTAAAGGCGGATGGGGTCAGCAAGATTCCCTTGATCTTCGGATCGGAAAATGAAAGAGTCCTCCCCGCACCTACGCGCGTTGCCTTTGCGGATATGGAGCAGGAGCCGGATGTAGAGGCCTTCTCGAGCAAGAATCTGCCTTTGGCTTATCTGCTCGAAGGCGAGTTTACCTCCTTGTACAAAAACCGTTTTGTGCCGGAGGGATTTTCCAAGTCCGACTTTTTGGAAAGTGGGAGAGGGAAAGTTGTTGTCTTCGGAGATGGTTCCGTATTCCAGAGCCAGATGCCTCTGCAGGGTGGTCAGCCGCTTCCGCTGGGAGAGGATCCCTTTGCCCAGACCACCTACGCCAACAGGCAATTGCTTCAAAATCTGGTACAATACCTGGCTGATCCCGAGGGAATCATTGCAGCTCGCACCCGCAGCCTGCAGATCCGACCGCTCGACAGGGTGAAGGTTGCGCAGCAAAAAGCCTTCTGGCAGAGTGTCAATGTGGTATTGCCAGTGGTGGTTTTGTCATTGCTGGGTGGATTGATTCTTTATTTTAGAAAGGCCCGATATGGGAAAAAATCAATAGGATAACACTCAAAAAAATAGCTTGGAAAATTTTGGGGAAAGATTTACCAGACCAGTCGAATTAGCATTTTATTTATAAATTTACCCCACTGGATAAAAACTAAATACTAAGCCCTAAGGTATGAATGGAGCATTCGATGATCTTTACTTGATGAAGAGACTTTGAACTTTGCGAGATTACATACGGCCTTTGCAAAAAAATATACTCTTATGAAATTTATTGTTTCCTCCTCTGCTTTGTTGAAGCAGCTTTCGGCCATCAACGGTGTCGTGACAACAAATCCGGTGGTTCCCATACTTGAGAACTTCCTGTTTGAGATCAAAGATTCTGTGTTGACCATTACGGCTTCCGACTTGCAGACCTCGATGATGACACAATTGCACGTGGAGGCAAAAGAGGATGGGAATATCGCAGTGCCTGCACGTATCCTGATCGAGACTCTTAAGAATCTCCCAGAACAGCCGGTGACCTTCAGCATTGATCACGATACCTATGCCGTGGAGATCAGCTCGGACAACGGTCGCTACAGACTTGCAGGAGAAAATGCCACCGACTTCCCGAAAATACCGACCGTCAATAATGCAACCACGGTGGACATGTCCACTGAGGTGCTTTCCTCGGCTATTTCCAATACCATTTTCGCGGCGAGTTCCGATGAACTCCGACCTGCTATGACCGGCGTGTACATCAATCTGAGCGCGACCAATGCTACCTTCGTGGCGACAGACGGCCACCGCCTGATCCGCTATAGAAGAGTGGATGTGGCATCCCCTAACGGAGCCAGCCTGATCATTCCCAGAAAGGCCCTGAACTTGCTCAAGTCTACCCTGCCAAGCGAAAACGTTCCGGTCACTGTGGAATTCAACCAATCCAACGCTTACTTCAAATTCAACAGTATCAAGATGATCTGCCGTCTCATCGACGAGAGATATCCTGACTATGAGAACGTCATTCCAGTGGACAATCCCAACCGCATGAACATCGATCGTTTGGAACTGCTTGGATCCCTGAGACGAATCGCTATTTATGCCAACAAAACCACACATCAGGTAAGACTTAAACTGACCGGAAGTGAATTGATGATCTCGGCGGAAGACTTGGACTTTTCCAATGAAGCCAACGAAAGACTCTCCTGCGAGCATGAGGGTGAGGATATTGAAATCGGCTTCAATGCCAAGTTCCTGGTGGAGATGCTCAACAACTTGAGCTGCAAAGAGGTGAGTTTGCGATTCAGCGCTCCAAACCGTGCGGGCTTGATCCTACCCGCTGAGCAGGATACTAACGAAGACATCCTAATGCTCGTGATGCCTGTGATGCTGAACAACTACGTGTAATCAATTAACCACAGACCATAGACCGATTGGCCTCCTGACTCGCGCTGGAGGCCTTCGTCTTTTTAAGCTTTTTTCAGCTTGTAAACCCAATAGCCCAATCCAAGAGTCGAAAGAAAAAATACAACCAGGGACCATTCTATTGCCCTGCGCTCGGTAAGTTTGTTTTCTATTTCCTTGTCCCGCTCTGCAAGGGCCCTCTTGAGCGCCTGCACATCCTGCTCCAAAGTCAGGGTGATGGATTTGTAGTCTTCTTTTTCCTGTGAGATCGTAGTAGTCTCGATCGAGCCGATCATGCGGAGCTCATCCATGATCTGATTGTCTTTGGCAAGGATCCGCTCCAACCACTCATTGGTTTCGATCATGTCTTTTTTGGTCCTGTTACCGAAAATCCCCGACTTTTTGCTTTCAGAGGCTTTCCATTCCGCGTGGAGTTGATCCCGTTCTTGTACCATCCGTTCGAGCTTCGCTCCGTCCAAAGAGGGTTCTTGAAAAGTAAATAGAAGCGCGACAATTAGGCTAAACATGGTTTTTTCAGTTTGTTATCATTGCTAAAAACAAAATACAAGCCAGAATGTCGGCTTCGATGAATGCTACTCTATTCTTCTCGGACTGGCAAAGTTATTCTTCTAAGCGGGCTTAATGACTTCACTCGTAGTGACCTACTTTACGACAAGTGTGCATGTTACTTATCATTGCTTCTGCCCACGGGCTTCCAGCCTCGCGTCATTTCCTTCTTGCCGGGAGGTCCGGGAAGACTTTCTACCTCGAGTCCAAGATTCTTCAAGTCTCGCCTAAGCTGGCCTTTTGCGGAATAGGTGGTAAACAGGCCGCCAGGGCGGATCATTTCGGTCACCTTTTGTAAAGCTTCCTTGGTCCAAAGTTCCGGCTGCTTGCTTGGAGCGAAGGCGTCAAAGAAGACAACATCCGCAGGATAAAGTTGTGCCTCTTCAAGAGTGACTTGGTCTTTTTTGAAATTGAAATATTCCGACACGGGGCCGCCCTCGCCCCAAGGGGCTTGGTGAAGGGCTTCAAAATACTTGTGAAAGTGCCAAATGCCATTATCGTGCTCGATGTAGTTGAGCTGTTTGTAGATTTCGCTTTGGACCGGAAAGGGCTCAATGGTATGATAAAGCACTGGGATTTGATTTTGCTCAGCCCATACTAGGCTAAGCCAGGCATTGAGGCCCGTGCCGAAGCCAACTTCGAAGATGCGAATAGGGTATTTTCGCGGATTTCGGACTAACCAAGAGTCTAGTCCATAGAGCATGAAAACGTGGATAGACTCCCTGTAGGCTCCGTGAAAGCTATGGTAGGTCTCCTGCAAGTCCTCGTTGTAGAGCGAGTGTGAACCGTCTTCTGTGGTGATGATTTTTATTCTTTCACTCATACTTTATAAATCAATGCGGTACAATAGGCCGATATGCCTTCTTCTCTACCCACAAAGCCCAGCCACTCGGAGGTGGTTGCTTTGATGGAAATATCGCCTTCAGCCACGTTCATCACCTGGGATAAACAGGTCTTCATCTCAGGAATAAAGGGGTTCACTTTAGGAACCTGAAGACAGACCGTGGTATCGATGTTTCCCACTTCATAGCCCGCCTCTCGGATCATTTTCATCACTTCTCCCAAGAGTACCTTGCTGTCAATGCCCTTGTATTTGGGATCTTTGTCGGAAAAGTGATAGCCGATATTCCGCATGTTGGCCGCACCTAGCAGGGCATCGCAAATCACATGGATGAGCACGTCAGCATCAGAGTGGCCCACAGCGCCTTTTTCGTGCTCTAGCTTGATGCCACCCAGCCAAAAGTCATAGCCGACTTGTAGTTGATGAACGTCGTAGCCGAAGCCAATTCGGAATGGAGTCATTTGTCGATGGATTGATAGTAAAGGACTGAAGCTTGTTCTTCGCGGAGCAGTTGATGTGCCCAGGCTTGGATCTGAGGAGCCTCAATATTTGATTTTGCCTCAAATTCTTCCCAATATAAATGGGGATTACCCAAATGGGCAAAATAGGCAAGGTTCATTGCTCGGTTGAGGAGCTGGATGGACTCGTAAGTCTTCATGGCATCCCCCTGGTTTTTGATTTTTTGGAGGCTCTTCGCCTCAATTTCATTGGAAAGAAACCCATGAAGCACGTCATCCAAAGCTTTTTCAGCCTCTTGGGCGGAGACATCCTGTTCCATTTTTCCTGAGAAAACCAAAAGCCCAGGGTCAACAGATCCGGTGATATAGCCTCCGATCGAGGCGAATTTTCTACTGTTCTTGACCAGCCTTTGTTCAAGAAGAGATGATTTGCCGGAGCCTAGAATATCACTTATGAGGTCTGCCTCCAGGTATCCCGGTTGGCCTTTCGCAGGCATCTTGTATGCTTTGTACAAGGCATCGGTCGGAACTCTTGCCGCATGGGTCAGTGAGCGCTTTTCAGTTTGGATCGGTTCGAACTGGATTACTCCATTTGGAGTCAGATTTGGAGGGATGGGTCCAAACCATTTTTCAGCCAACATCTGAACCTGTGAAATGCTAACATCACCTGCGACAACCAAAATCGCATTTCCGGGATGATAATGGGCTTTGTAAAAATCCCAAACGTCTTCACGAGTATATCCTTCGATGTCTTCCAGATTTTGTCCAATCGTAGGCCATCGGTAGGGATGGGTAGTGTAGGCGAGGTTTCTCATGTGGTGCCAAACATCGCCGTATGGTTGGTTGAGGTAGCGCTGCTTGTATTCTTCCATTACCACCTTGCGCTGGGTTTCGATGGTTTTCTCACTTAAGGTCAGTTGCAGCATGCGGTCTGACTCCAGCCAAAAGGCCGTTTCGATGTTTGCCGCAGGCAAAGTCATGTAGTAATTCGTGATGTCTGGACTGGTGAAGGCATTGCATGATCCGCCGACCCGCTCCAGTTCCCGGTCAAAAACAGGCACATTTGCCGAGCTGCCAAACATCAGATGCTCGAAAAAATGCGCCAATCCCGTTTTTCCCGGTGTTTCAAACCGGGATCCTACTTTATATAGGAGGTTAAATACGGCGATCTTGCTGCTGTGGTCCTCATGGACGATTACTTCAAGACCGTTGTTTAGGAAAAATCTATGGTAAGGAAACATTCAGGGTAATATGGATTTGTAGACTTGTTGGAGCTCGGCTTGTCGTTCAAAAACCACAGAACCAAGGCTCAGTTTTCTCTTTTTTGAATCTTTATCCGCCATTGATGTAAGTTGTCCCGTTTTTTACAAAAAAAGCCGAACTTTGGTTCGGATCGCTAAGTTAGAGTTCCCAAACATACTTCACCCATTCCGATGAAAAAACACTGCGTAGCTCTGAATAAGACGGGACAGTTTTCGAAATTTTTTTTGGATTACATAGAAGGGACAGAATCACTTAAGCCATTTTATTCACATTTACCCAAGTTGGACAGCTTTGGCGAAGCAATAAAAGCGAAGCAATTTCCGCTCGAAAGGAGGGCAGTCCTCCACCAAGCCTTGCTCAACCAATACTCGGCCATGGATCTGCGAGATCCGGTTTCCGACAACATCGCCTCGCTGCTGGGCGAAAAAACCTTCACAGTCACCACGGGTCATCAGCTGAATCTGTTTACTGGTCCTCTCTATTTTATCTTCAAGCTCGTTTCCACCATCAATCTGGCAAAGAAGCTGAAGGAAGCCTATCCCGAGTTTCATTTCGTGCCGGTGTATTGGATGGCCACGGAGGATCACGATTTTGAAGAGATCAACTATTTCAAGCTCGATGGGAAAAAATATCAATGGAATGCCGACCAACATGGTGCTGTAGGCGATTTTGAGCTGGACGCTTCGTTCCAAGCTTTTTTAAATGAGGTGAATTTTGCGCCGGAGGTTTTCAAAGCTGCCTATCGAAGCAGCAAGACGCTGGGTGAGGCGGTGAGGAAATATGTGGACGGGATCTTCGGCAAAGAGGGGCTCGTGGTCTTGAATGGAAGTGACCCATTGCTCAAAGCGATTTTCAAACCGGTGATCGCCTCGGATCTTTTTGAGCATGCACCATTTCAGCAGGCTCAAAAGACAACCGAGGACTTGGAAAACCTAGGCTACAAAAGCCAGATTTTTCCCAGGGAAATCAATCTATTCTATTTGGACAAAGGCATTCGTGAGCGGATTGAGCGAAACGGGGATGGCTTTCAGGTGCTGAATTCCGAACTGTATTTTTCTGCAGAAGAGCTCAAGGCCCTGCTGGAGTCGCAGCCGGAGCGATTCAGTCCCAATGTTGTCCTTAGGCCACTCTATCAAGAGATGATCCTTCCCAACCTAGCCTACTTGGGCGGTCCGGCGGAGATGGTGTATTGGCTGCAGCTGAAGGGAGTTTTCGAATATTTTGGGGTTCCTTTCCCGATTCTCCTGCCTAGAAATTTCGCGCTGATCTTGAACCCGCCGATTCTGAAAAAGATGGAAAAACTGGGATGGAAAGCCGAAGATGTGTTCATCGACTTTGAGACTTGGAAAAAAAGTTTTGTAGAGCGGGAATCGACGATGGATTTTTCTCTGAATCAGGAGAGGCAGCTTTTTTCAGAACTCTTGGACAAGAAGGGCGCAGAGGCATCCGAACTGGAGAAAAGCCTGCAGTCGGCCTTTGAAGCAGGGAAGGTCAGGGGCTTGAAGATATTGGATCAGTTGGCTTCAAAATTGCGAAAGGCTGAGGAAAGACGCTTGAAAGTGGAGCTGGGTCGGGCCAAGGCGGTTTTGGAATTTGCAGCGCCGGGGGGTAGCCCGCAGGAGCGGGTGGTGAACGTGATGCAATTTTACCTTGCAAGGCCTGAATTGATTGACGACTTGCTTTCCTGTTTTGATCCGCTTGACTTTAACATGCTAGTGCTCCAATACGAATGAAAACCAAACAAGACCTCCGCTCAGCTTATAGACAGCTGCGCAAAAGCCTCCAACCTGCTGTCGTGGAGGCGAAATCCCAAGCGATCAATCAACATTTTCTCAGCTGGCTCGATGGGAGAAACCAGCTGCAGCATTTTCACCTTTTTTTTCCTATCGACCGCTTCAATGAGGTCAACACGTTTTACATCAAGGAGTCATTGGAACAGCTGGGCAAGACGCTCTACACCTCTCAAGTAAACCGTGGTGCTACTGAGCTGGAAACGCTGAAACTTCCCCACGATGCGGCTTTTTTCCTCGATGAGTGGGGGATTCCTGTCCCGCAGGAATCCATTCTAGTGTCCCCCAGCAAAATCGAGGTGGTGTTTGTGCCTCTGCTAGCCTATGATCTTTCGGGAAATAGGGTTGGATTCGGGAAAGGTTTTTATGATTCTTTTCTGGGGAAGTTGAAACCAGAGGTGCTCAAGATCGGCCTCAGTTTCTATGGACCCGAGGAAAGAATACAACCGGATCCACACGATGTGCGACTGGATTTTTGTTTTACTCCCGAAAAAGTTTTTACTTTTTGACAGGATCCAACCTGTCACCCGCTTGAAAACAACGTTTTTGTCTCCCTCCGCCATCCTTTTGATGGTATTGATTTCGTTTTCCCCTATCGCCAAGGCCCAACAGGGGTATTATAACACGATGGTCGGGATCAGGGCCGGCACTTCCATAGGAGGCTCGGTCAAAAGATTCGTCACCGACAATTCCGCCGTCGAGCTGATGGTTTTCAATAGATGGAAAGGATGGAATGCTGCCTTGCTGTATGAGTATCACATGGACATCCGGGAATTCCGAGGAATGGAGTGGTATCTCGGAGGAGGAGGGCACTATGGAAAGTGGACGAAGGAAAAGGGCGAGCCCCCGTGGGTGTATAAGAGCACCCAAGACTATGAGGCCTATGGGATCGACTTCGTGGCTGGTTTAGAGTATAATTTTTACAATACAAACATTTATTTGAGTTTGGATTGGAAACCCGCATATAATTTCGTTGACTTCACAAAGCTTTGGTGGGACGAAGCAGCCTTCACTTTAAAATATTCCTTTTAAAAATAAGAAACCGGTTAAAAATCAAACCGGTTTTTTTCTTTTTAGCAAGAAAACATTAAAAATATTGAAAATTAGGAACCTGAAATATTGAAAATAGAAAAATCACAGATTTCTATTATCTAAAAATCGAAAGAATTGAAATAAAATATAAAAAAATGGCCCAAAGGGTGAATAATATTCTTAAAATGGTCAATAAATCGTGCTTTGAGGGTATAAATAATATTTTTTTCAGTCAAAAATTATTTTTGAAATCTAGATAAATTCAATTTTTACAGAATAATATTTTGATACAGTTGGCAATTCGATGCTTTTCCGTTAAAAAGTGTTAATATTTTCGATAGCAGCCAAATAATTCGCTTATCTCTCCGTTCAAACAAATTTTTTACCGCTTTTGAAATTATGGGAGAATAAATTTTATTTACTGATATCAACTAAACTAAATACCTTATGAGAAAAGCTTTACTCTTTGTTGTTGCGCTTTTCACCTTGTCCCTCAGCTATGAGGTCTCGGCGCAGCAACGGGTAATTACCGGTACGGTAATTTCCGAGGAAGACGGTATGGGCTTGCCAGGGGCAACAGTTCTCGTGAAGGGTACGACAGTGGGTACTACCACCGATTTGGATGGTAATTACTCCATCAACGTGCCCGCGGGATCTGATGTCCTGGTTTTCTCTTTTGTGGGTCTCAAGACCTTTGAAGAGGCGATCGGCAACCGCACCGTAGTCAATGTCACCCTGACGACCGACGCGTCGCAATTATCCGAAGTGGTAGTGACCGCGATCGGTATAGAAAGGGAAAAGAAGGCACTGGGTTACGCCGTAACTTCAGTGGACAATTCACAGTTGGAGAACCGTCCAGAAGCTGACGTAGCGAGGGTTCTTCAGGGCAAGGTGCCCGGGGTCAACATCACATCTACCAACGGGATGTCAGGATCGGGTACCAACATGGTAATCCGAGGTTATTCCTCGGCTACCGGGTCTAACCAGCCTTTGTTTGTCGTGGACGGGGTGCCATTCAATACCAGCACCAATTCACAAAACGGCTTCACTACCGGTGGGGCAGCGACGTCATCCCGATTTTTGGATATCGATCCAAACAACATCGAGAGCATGTCAGTACTAAAAGGGCTTTCTGCTACGGTGCTTTACGGTGACCAGGGTAGAAATGGCGTAATTCTAATCACTACCAAATCAGGTGCGTCAAAAAGAAAAGCTGCTGAGGTGACCATCAACCAGTCACTCTTTAGCAACAAGGCAGCCTCTTTGCCTACTTATGGAGAGATTTACGGTAATGGTTTCCAGCAGGCGCCAGGATTCTTCTTCTCGAACTTTGGTCCGAGGATGGATCAGGGCTTGACCATTAACCACCCCTATGCGACCTCTTCAGTTGCGGCAATCCGAAACGAGTTTCCCCAATTTTGGGTAGACGGTGTCGTTGGAGGAACTCCAGTACAGTATGAGTACAAGGCATACAAAGATCCCTCTGAAGTTTTCTTCAGAACTGGACTGGTCTCCAATACATCAGTTCAGATCTCCGGAGGTTCGGATAGAACAGGGTTCAATGCAAGCTTTGGCTATACGGACGAAGAAGGTTACGTTCCAGGCAACGAGCTGGAGAAGTTTAACTTTGGTTTGGGTTTGAACTCTGCAGTGACGGATAAGCTCTCGGTCAATTCTTCCTTCACATTTGCGATTACAGATCTAGCAAGTCCACCTGTGAACGCCTCATCTGGTTCTGGTAGCGCTATTCCTTCCGTGTTTGGTCACGTGTTGTTTACACCACGCTCAGTAGACTTGGAGAATCTTCCTTATGAGCTTCCTTCTGACAAAAGCTCTGTTTATTTCCGCGGAGGCAATGATATTACCAACCCGCTTTGGTTGGTGAAATATTACAGCAATACATCGGACGTAAAACGATTCTTCAATTCCACTTCCCTCAACTATGATATCAATGACAATTTCTCTGTGACTTATCGTCTAGGTTTGGATACCTATGCGGAGTTGCAGGAGGTCAGATATAACAAGGGAGGCGCCACTTCGGATCTCACCACCAGAAATGGATACTACAGATCGATCAACATCAACAATACCATCTGGAATCAGGACCTGATCTTGAATTGGAAGAAGGAGTTTTCTGATAAACTCGGCATGAGCGCTTTGCTCGGCGCCAATTCTCGCTATGACTCCTACGACCAAAATGGGATCGCTTCCCAAGGACAGCTCGCCTTCGGCTTGTTTAGACACTCCAACTTCAGGACTTCTGCCAATACGGATGCTTACTCTGGAGGTCAGTTGAACTACACAGAAGAAGAGCGGAGATATGGGGTCTATGCCAACGTGACCTTGGATTACTCTGACTACTTGTTCTTAAACTTGTCTGCACGTAACGACTGGACTTCTACAGTAGAAAAGGAAAACCGCAGCATCCTCTACCCAGGTGCCTCTGTTTCGTTTATACCCACTACGGCATTTGATTGGGGGTCTTCTACTTTGAATGATCTGAAATTGAGATTGGGCTATGGTACTTCTGCCGGCTACCCATCTCCTTACAGTACTCGAAACGTATTGAGCCAATCTGCAAGAGCGTTTGACGTAAACGGAACCGTTTCTACCACGCATGCGGTGTCTAATACCTTGGGCAATCCAAATCTGAAACCGGAGTTGCATGGGGAACTGGAATTTGGTGTCGAAGCTGTGATGTTCAACAACAAACTTAGATTTGACCTTTCTCTCTACGAGAAAAACACCAAGGACCTGATTACCAATTCTCCTATCGATCCGGCAACGGGCTTTACTGAGACAGCGATCAACATCGGTAAAATCAGAACGAGGGGAGCAGAACTCCAAGCGACTGTGACGCCGATTTCAACGTCTTCCGGATTTGAATGGAATTCCACAATAAACTGGTCTAAATACAGAACAGAAGTGATTGAGTTGGGTGGAGGACTAGAAGAGGTGATCGTTGCTGGATATTCCAACAGTGTCGCAAACTTTGCTATCCCCGGCCAGCCTTTTAACGTGATCAAGGGTATCGGTTTTGACCGTGTGCCTGAAGGCCAAGAATTTGCTGGACAGCCAATTATTCTTTCCAATGGTGTTCATAAGCCGACAGCTGAATTTGTAGTTTTGGGCGATCCAAATCCTGCATGGAACGGCTCTTGGATCAATACATTCGCCTACAAAGGTCTGACTTTGAATGTGATGTTGGAATATCGTCACAAAGGGATGATCTACTCCAATACCGTAACGGCTACCCTTGCACGGGGTGTGACCAAGGATCCGGTAGCTGATAGAGAGCTGACGTTCATTATGCCTGGCGTAAGACAGGATGGCAACAATGCAGACGGAACTCCAAAATACATTCCGAATGACTATCAGATTTCCGCTTCTGACTACTTCTTTTCAGGCTATCAGGGAGCTACCAACGAGCCAAACATCTTCGACGGTTCTATGATTCGCTTGAGAGAAGTTTCATTAGCTTATCAGTTACCAAATAACCTGATGTCTAAGACGCCTTTCAAGCGGGCTTCGATTGCGGTGAGTGGCACTAACCTGTGGTTTGAGGCGCTGAACTTCCCTCCAAACATGAACTTTGACGTGGATGTCTTGGGAACTGGTGTAGGTAACGGTCTTGGATTTGACTTCGTGACTGGTCCTAGCTCTAAGCGAGTGGGTGGAACGTTGACCCTTACTTTCTAACCCTAAATAGAAATGAAAATGAAAAGATTTATATATGGCTTGACGGTCGCGACCACCTTGGTCTTCGCTTCCTCTTGCGATGAAAAATTGGATGAACTGCTGGATAACCCGAATGCGGTAACTGCCGAAACCGCATCTCCAGATTTCCTTTTGAACAGAATCCAGCTGGACTACAAGGATATGTGGTATGGTGTGGCAGATCGGGGTGCTCGACTCACCCGTCAGATCAACCAAGGCTCTGCGCTCTATATCAATGCATACACAGCGGTCTCTACCAATGGAACTTGGACTGACGGATATGCTAATATCTTGTCTGACATCGAGTTTTTGGAGCCTTTGGCCGAGGAAGCCAATTTTCAACGACATCTTGGAATAGCCAAAACTATCAAGGCTATGGTATTGTTCGACCTGGTAGATACCTATGGAGACGTACCATATTCTGAGGCAATTGATCCGTCTAACTTTAATCCAAAGACTGACTCGGGCGAAACTATCTATGATGCGGCCTTTGACTTGTTGACGGAAGCTTCGACACACTTTACTGTTGCAAGTTCGGGAACTCCCAATGATTTTTACTACGGTAGAAATTATACCCGGTGGATAAAACTGGTCAATACGCTGAAACTGCGTTATTTCTTGAATACCAAGCTGGTGGATGCGGCTGGTGCAACAGCGGGCATCAATGCGCTGATCTCGGAAAACAATATGATCGGAAATGGGGATGACTTCATCTTTAGATTTGGTACTACAGCAGCGGATCCGGACTCGAGACATCCGAAGTTCGCGGGACAGTATACCTCTGGGGGTGGTGATTACCAGTCTACCTACTTCATGCACCATTTGACTGTGGCCAAAGGTTTTGATGATCCACGTGTCAAGTATTACATGTATCGTCAAGTATTGACTAACACCACCAATGTGGATGAGCAGGAATGTGTTTCCCAAATAGCCCCGCCTCATTATTTAGTTGGTCAATTTCCTTATTGTAATCCTGCTGGCAACAAGGGGTATTGGGGAAGAGACCACTTGGATCCGGACGGCATTCCACCAGATGGCTTGAAGAGGACAGCTTATGGGGTTTATCCATCAGGTGGCCGATTTGATAATGACAGCGGTACGCCGGTAAACAACCCTGCGTTAGGTGCAAGAGGTGCTGGTATTCATCCGATTATGTTGGCGTCTTATGTTGACTTTATGCTGGCTGAAGCTGCTCTCACCCTAAGAACCACAGGTGATGCGAAGACCTATCTGACTTCCGGTATCGAAAAGAATATCAATTTTGTCAGATCCTTCTCCCTCAGCACGCCAGAAAGCGCCACTATTACCGGTAAGATCACCGACGCCGATCATGCTACGCAAAGAGACAAATATTTGGCTTATGTTGCTTCAGAGTATGATGCGGCTGCCTCCGCTGACGCTAAAATGAACGTAATTGGCAGGGAGTATTGGTTGGGACTATACGGAAACGGCAAGGAAGCTTATAACCTGTACAGAAGAACAGGCAAGCCTTCCAACATGCAACCTGGCTTGGAGGCTGATCCAGGGCCGTTTGTAAGATCTTTCCTGTACCCGAACAACTACATGGTAACCAATGTGAATGCGGTTCAGAAGCCTGACGTAGCTGTGCAGGTGTTTTGGGACAAGAATCCTGGATCGCCTTGGATTTACTAACTGAAAAAGAAGAGACAATGAAAAAGTTAAGATATAGTTTTGGTTTGCTTGCTTTAGCGCTGACCTTTCTGAGTTCTTGTAGAGATTCAGTCGAGCCAAATGTACCGTATACCACATTTGATACCGGTGCCTACCTAAGAACGATAGCCCGTACCAGTGTTGACTTCCAAAGTGCCAATCTGGCAAATTCTACCTTTGCTTTGACTTTGGAGGCTGTGGACATTGAGGATGGGGCGACTGTAGAAACTGTCGAAATCATGGTAAGGCACCGACGCTTGATCACGGGGGTTGGTCTCGATTATACTCCCGAGAACGGCGACGCATCGGTGACGACCATCCCGGCATCAGCTTTTGGTCCAGACCCAAGTGGAAAATCGAGGTTTCTCAGAACATCATTTGTGGTGACGGCGCCAGAAGCCATTTCGGCCGTCGGTTTGACTGCAGCTGATATCCAGAAGGGTGATGTGTTCGAGTTCCGCTTGATTTTGACCGACAAAAAAGGCAGGAAGTTCCATTCAGGTAACGTGACCACCAACGTGGCAGGTGCTCCGTTCTACGATTCTCCGTTCCAGTACTTTGTCGACGTGGAATAGAAAACGAATAGTTATCCTAATTAATCCAAAAGCAGCGTCATACGGCGCTGCTTTTTTTATTTCCCAGTCATCTGAAATTAATATTTGGTAAGGCAAATAAGCAGTTTTTTATTGCGGGCTGTAGGCCTTAGCTTTGCCTTGTTCAGAAAAATTGACTATGGATAAATTCTCTTTTATCGCAAATGCGCACGTATCGTACATCGATGAGCTCTATGCGACTTACAAAAATGAACCTGCCTCAATAGACCCAAGCTGGAAAGAATTTTTTGACGGATTTGATTTCGCTCTCACTAACTACGGTCAGGAGGAAAATGGAAACGGGAAGGCGGAGACTAGCTCAAAACCGGTTCCCAAAAATGGTGCTTTGGCTACTCCGGGTACGATTATGGACATGGAGCAGTTGCCAAAGGAGATCAAAGTTAGAGCTTTGATCCACGCGTATCGCTCACGAGCCCATTTGAAATCCAAGACGAACCCAGTTAGGGAACGAAGAGACCGCAAGCCGATGGTTGACCCAGAGTATTTCGGGCTAGGTCAGGAGGATATGGCGACAGTCTTTCAAGCAGGGAATGAAATCGGAATAGGCAGTGCGACCCTGTCTGAGATTCTTGCGGCGCTCAAGACGATATATGAAGGCCCAATGGGCTTCGAATATTTATATATCCGAGATGCGGAGATCTTGGATTGGTTCAAGACCAAAGTAGAAAAGGAAGCTTTGGCCTTCAATCCCTCTCATGACGAAAAGAAGCGCATCCTTTTTAAACTGAACCAGGCGGTGGTTTTTGAGAATTTCCTCCATACCAAATACTTGGGTCAAAAGAGATTTTCCTTGGAAGGAGGGGAAAGCACCATTCCTTTCCTTGATGCTGTCATCAACACCGCTGCGCAACACGGAGTGGAGGAAGTGATGATCGGTATGGCACACCGTGGCCGTCTGAATGTCTTGGCAAATGTCATGGGTAAGACCTATGAGCAGATTTTTTCTGAATTTGAAGGAACTGCCAAGCCAGATCTCACTATGGGTGATGGTGATGTGAAGTATCACATGGGCTATTCATCTGACATCGTCACTCCGGAAAACAAAAAGGTTCATCTTAAGCTAGCTCCCAATCCATCCCACCTAGAGGCAGTAAATCCGGTGGTTGAGGGATTTGTAAGGGCAAAAATTGACCATGCCCATAAGCATGATGCGACAAAAGCCCTTCCGATCTTGATTCACGGGGATGCGGCGGTCGCCGGACAGGGTATCGTCTACGAAGTCACCCAAATGGCTGGCTTGAAAGGCTACAATACCGGCGGCACCATCCACTTTGTGATCAACAATCAAGTGGGATTTACCACTGATTTTGATGACGCAAGATCTTCCATCTATTGTACTGACGTCGCGAAGATCATCGATGCCCCAGTAATCCACGTCAATGGTGACAACGCTGAAGCGGTTGTTTTTGCCTCGAAGTTGGCAGCTGAGTTTCGGCAGAAGTTCAGCAAAGACATATTTGTGGACATGGTCTGCTACAGGCGCCATGGTCACAATGAGTCCGATGAACCCAAGTTTACACAGCCTGAGCTGTACAATCTCATCTCGAAGCACCCAAATCCGCGTGAGATTTATGTCAAAAAACTGACAGAGCGAGGTGACTTTGACGCGAAGATTGCCGCACAGATGGACGAGGAGTTTCGTCAGCTGCTCCAAGATCGTCTAAATATGGTCAAGGAGAAGCCACTTCCCTATCAGGCTACCAAGTTTGAGAGAGAATGGGCGCACTTGAGACGGTCCGTTGCGGAAGATTTTGAGAAATCTCCTGAAACAGGCATCTCCCCAGAAACCATCGAAAAGGTAGCGAACGCGCTCACCTTCGTTCCAAAAGGCTTCAAGCCGATCAAGCAGATCGAGGCGCAGATGAAGCAGCGAAAGGACATGTTCTTTGAGACCAAAGAGCTCAACTGGGCTTCAGCTGAGCTGCTTGCGTACGGATCTCTTCTTTTGGAAGGCAAAACCGTGAGGCTCACAGGACAGGACGTACAGCGGGGAACTTTCTCCCATCGACATGCAGTGATCCATGATGCCAACACCAATCAGCCTTTCAATTCTTTGAAGGAAATGAAAGACAGAAAGGGGCAATTCCATATCTACAATTCCTTGCTTTCTGAATACGCCGTATTAGGCTATGAATATGGCTACTCCATTGCCAACCCACACGCTTTGACGCTTTGGGAAGGTCAGTTTGGTGACTTTGCCAACGGCGCACAAACAATGATTGACCAGTTTATCTCTTCCGGGGAATCCAAATGGCAGCGTATGAGTGGTCTGGTGATGCTTCTGCCTCACGGGTATGAAGGGCAAGGCCCAGAGCACTCCAATGCCCGTCCGGAGCGATTCCTGCAGCTTTCCGCGGAATACAATATGGTCGTAGCCAATATTACAGAGCCGTCCAACTTCTTCCACTTGCTAAGACGACAGCTGGCTTGGGAATTCAGAAAGCCATGCGTGGTGATGTCTCCCAAGTCGCTTTTGAGACACCCGAAAGTGGTCTCTCCTATGTCCGAGTTTACCTCAGGTAGATTCAGGGAGGTTCTGCCAGATACCACCGTCGACGCTAAGGATGTCAAACGAGTGGTCTTATGTACTGGAAAGGTATATTATGATCTGGAAGAAGCGAGAGAAAAGGAGAAAATCAGAAACGTGGCGATTGTCAGAATCGAACAGCTCCATCCGCTTCCGAAAAATCAAATCCTTGAGGTGTTGAAGTCGTACAAAGGCGCCGAGGTAGTTTGGGTTCAGGAAGAGCCCGAAAACATGGGTTACTGGAACTACCTGCTTCGACTGCTGTATAAAGAGCTTCCGATGGAGCTCATCGCAAGGAAGCCAAGTGCATCTCCGGCTACCGGATACAACAAAGTACACGTAGAAGAGCAGAAAAACATTGTATCCCAAGCGCTAAAAATTTAACCTTGATCAAAGCCCGGGTTCGGCCGGGCTTGTTTTTGAATGAAAATATTTCTTAACCACCTTCCAAAATAACCCGAAGGGAAAAACATAGAACCATGAGCAAAGAAATGAAAGTGCCCACTGTGGGAGAATCCATCTCTGAAGTCACCGTTGGGCAATGGTTTAAAAAAGACGGAGACACCGTGCAGTTGGATGAAATCCTGTGCGAGTTGGAATCCGACAAAGCTACTTTTGAGTTTCCAGCCGAGGCTGCAGGTATTTTGAGGATCAAAGCCCAAGAAGGCGATACGGTAGAGATCGGCGGTTTGATCTGTGTGATTGAAGATGGAGAAAGCGCTGTCGCTTCTACACCTGCTGAACTTGCTGCAGCTCCTGCCGCAAAGTCTTCTTCTACCGGAGAAGTGAAGGAAATGATCGTGCCTACCGTTGGAGAGTCCATCACTGAGGTGACTTTGGCCAACTGGATCAAGAAGGACGGGGATTTTGTCTCCCTAGATGAAATTATCGCAGAGGTTGATTCCGACAAGGCGACATTTGAACTTCCTGCAGAAGCAACGGGGATTTTGAGACATGTAGCCAAAGAGGGAGACGTGTTGGAGATCGGCGGGCTGATCTGCAAGATAGAAGTCACCGACGGAGCTCCATCCCAGACTTCAGCTCCAGCCGCACTCTCCAGCCCGGCTGCGGCATCTGCACCGGCATCTTCTGCCTCCACCTACGCTACGGGTCATGCTTCTCCTGCCGCATCCAAGATTTTGGCAGAAAAAGGAATTGCTCCAAGCGCGGTGTCAGGAACCGGCAAAGATGGAAGAATTACCAAGGAGGATGCCGTCGGCGCTCAAAAACCTGCTCCGGATGCTCAGCCAGCTGCTGCACCTGCAGCCAAAGCCGTAGAGGCAGCTCCTGTCGTTCCTGGCTCCAGAAATGTGAGAAGAGAAAAAATGTCTTCTTTGAGAAAAACGGTTTCCCGTCGCTTGGTAGCTGTGAAGAACGAAACCGCTATGCTCACCACGTTCAATGAGGTGAACATGAAGCCGATCATGGATCTGCGATCCAAATTCAAAGATCAATTCAAAGAAAAGCATGGTGTAGGATTGGGCTTTATGTCCTTCTTTACCAAAGCGGTTTGCGTAGCCTTGAAAGAATGGCCCGCAGTAAATGCGCAAATCGACGGCAATGAGATTGTATACAATGATTTCTGTGATATTTCCATTGCGGTATCTGCGCCAAAAGGCTTGGTTGTACCTGTGGTCAGAAATGCCGAGGCCATGTCTTTTGACCAAATCGAGAAGGAAATCGTCCGACTCGCAGGCAAAGCGAGAGACAACAAGCTCTCCATCGAGGAGATGACTGGCGGTACCTTCACCATCACCAACGGTGGCGTATTTGGTTCCATGATGTCCACACCGATCATCAACGCGCCCCAGTCCGCCATTCTTGGCATGCACAACATCGTGGAGCGCCCCATGGCAGTGAATGGCGAGGTGAAAATACTCCCGATGATGTATGTCGCACTTTCCTACGATCACCGAATCATCGATGGACGGGAGTCTGTAAGCTTCCTCGTTCGCGTAAAGCAATTGCTTGAGGATCCGACGAGATTGTTGTTTGGTGTTTAAGCCGTACTAAGTACCAGGTACCAAGTACAAAGCCCGCGCTCATAGGGAAACTTGTGTATTTAGGTTAAATTCATCGTCTTGTTTTTAACCTAAATTCCTTTCCCATGAATCGATTCAAAGAATTGCTTGTTTGGCAAAAGGCCATAGACCTAGCGGTTGAAGTCTATAAGATCACCGAGAAGCTGCCAGAAGAGGAGCGATACGGTTTGATCAGTCAGATCAACAGAAGTGTGATCTCCATACCGTCAAATATTGCTGAGGGAGCTGGGCGAAATACTGCCAAAGAGTTCAACAACTTCTTGGGAATAGCCCAAGGATCTTCCTTTGAATTGGATATCCAGCTGATTATTTCAAACAGGCTGGACTTCATCACGACGGAAGATTATCAGAAATTTGAAAAGCGGCTTGAGCACATCCAAAATATGATTGCCAAGCTCAAAATGAGTCTTAATGTTTAATTTCCGGGTGCTTGGTACTTCGTACTTGGTACTTGGTACAAACGAAAAAAAATGTACGACGTCATAGTAATCGGCTCCGGTCCCGGAGGATATGTAGCGGCGATTCGCTGCGCGCAACTCGGGATGAAAACAGCCATTGTTGAAAAATATTCTACCCTTGGCGGGACTTGCCTCAATGTGGGCTGTATCCCGTCCAAGGCACTTTTGGATTCCTCGGAGCATTACCACAATGCCGCCCATACCTTCAAAACCCACGGAATCAACCTGTCCAATCTCAGCGCGGACATTACTCAGATGATCTCCCGCAAGGATGATGTAGTGAAGCAAAACGTGGATGGCATCCAGTTTTTGATGAAGAAAAACAAGATCGACGTTCACCAAGGTTTGGGTTCGTTCGTGAATGCTACGACCGTAAAGGTGACCAAGGAAGACGGCTCATCTTCTGAGATCCAAGGCAAAAATATCATCATCGCAACGGGCTCTAAGCCTTCTACACTTCCATTTATCAAGCTGGACAAGGATCGCGTCATTACTTCTACTGAAGCTTTGAACCTGAAGGAGATTCCAAAGCATCTGGTTGTTATAGGCGGTGGTGTGATCGGATTGGAATTGGGCTCTGTCTATGCTCGTCTGGGAGCCAAGGTTTCCGTAGTCGAGTTCATGGATTCCTTGATTCCTACCATGGACCGCACCATGGGCAAAGAGCTTCAGAAGTCACTGAAGAAGATTGGCTTTGAGTTTTACCTCAAGCACAAAGTGACTTCCGTGGAGAATACCGGCAAGGAAGTGACCGTGAAAGCTGACAATGGCAAGGGTGAAACGGTGGAGATCAATGGTGACTACGTTTTGGTTTCTATCGGTAGAAGACCTTATACCGAAGGGCTGAATGCGGAGGCTGCTGGAGTGAAATTGACAGAAAGAGGCCAGATCGAAGTTAACGATCACCTTCAAACCAACGTGCCAAACATCTACGCAATTGGAGATGTGGTGAAGGGCGCGATGCTCGCTCACAAGGCGGAAGAAGAAGGCGTATTCGTAGCCGAAACCCTAGTGGGTCAAAAGCCGCACATCAACTACAACTTGATCCCAGGCGTGGTTTATACTTGGCCGGAGGTAGCTGCCGTAGGGTACACTGAAGAGCAGTTGAAAGAGCAAGGAAGAAAGTACAAGACCGGTAAATTCCCATTCTTGGCTTCTGGCCGTGCGAGAGCCTCCATGGATACCGACGGTTTGGTGAAGGTCTTGGCAGATGTTGAGACAGACGAAATCTTAGGCGTACATATGATCGGGCCAAGAACCGCCGACATGATCGCCGAGGCGGTGGTTGCGATGGAATTCCGCGCTTCTGCAGAGGATGTCTCAAGAATGTCCCATGCGCACCCGACCTATACGGAGGCGTTCAAGGAAGCGTGTTTGGCAGCTACCGACAATCGCGCATTGCACGTTTGATTTTCAGAATTTGTGATATATAAAAGCCATTCAGACCTCTCTGAATGGCTTTTTTCATAGATGCCTATCAAGAACTGATGGTGTTTCCTTCAAGTTGGAGAAGTTTCTATTCTTCTGGTGGCCAAGTGACCTCGAGGTCAAACCGATAAGTTTTCCCTGGAGCAAAGTCATGACAAACATACGGGGAACAGTCTAAAAACTCTGTAGTTAAATAGATAGGCTCACTATTGTGCGCTTGTCGGGCTAAAACGAAAACTTCGATGAATGGGATTCCTTCATCATCAGGAGTCAAAGTCCAGTCAAAGTTACCTTCAGCATCTAAATGAATGGTGTCTCGTGTTGTAAGGATGTAATTAACAACGTTTAATTTTGTCCCAACAAAAATTAGAGAACCCTCAAGAATGGGCGCATTGGTACTGCTGTCAATTACTTTTCCGATAAATCGGGTTGGCTTGGTGATATTGAAGCAACCAGAAAGAAGTATAAAAGATAGCAGAAGCATTTTTGTCTTTGTTGATGATAGGGATAGCTTCATGGGATGGTCTAGTTGATGATGACTCTTTCGGTCTTAGCTTGCTTGCCAGCTTGAATCTATAAAGAACGGTCAGCTAAACAATTGGGTAGAATTTACTCAAAATACAGTAGTTACGTCAAGTCGGGTACGTTTTTTCTTTTGTGCAAAATTGGCTTAATTCCGCCATGAAGTTCAAAATAGCCATTTTGGGGGCCGGCAACGTTGCTTGGCATTTGGCTCCTGCGCTGGAGGATGCCGGACACGAGATTACGGAGGTCTATGCACGGGATTTCGACAAGGCAAACCAAATCACCGAGCGATTATACTCCACCGAGGCTACGGACGACTTGGATTTCTCCGAGAGTCGAGCCCAGATTTTTATCCTCGCAGTGAAGGATTCTGCGATTCCAGAATTGGCCGATGAGGTGATTTTGCCTGAGGGAAGCATCCTTGTTCACACCTCAGGGACAATGCCGCTGGACGTTTTGGGCTATAGCTCGGCGAGCTATACGGGAATTCTTTATCCGTTGCAGTCTTTTACCAAGGGGCGAAAAATTGACTTTGAAGAAGTCCCTTTCCTGCTGGAGGCAGGCGACGAGGAGACTTTGCAAAAGCTGAAAAAGTTGGCTAAGAGCCTCTCTCCGCTTACTTATACTGTACGTTCCAAAGATCGTAAAGGCGTCCATGTAGCCGCTGTCTTTGCCAGCAACTTCACCAACCATATGATCCGTATTTCGGAAGAAATTATGAGACGCCAAGGCTTGGACTTTGAGATGCTGAAACCACTGATCATCGAGACGATCTCAAAAAGCCTTCAAATCGGCGCAAAGAACGCCCAAACTGGGCCAGCGATCCGAGAGGACTACGAGACTTTGGAGGATCATCACCAGTTCCTGAACTACAATCCATCGATCGCCGAGATCTACAAACTCATCTCTCAGGATATCATCGATAGCTGATCAGTAATCCCAGCTGCCGAACTTTCCAGCTCGGTAGTCTTCGTATGCCTCGGCGATCTGTTGTTGGGTGTTCATGACAAAAGGGCCTTCTGCGACTAGAGGTTCGTCGAAGGGCTTGGCGTGGCCGAGGATGAGGACAGAATCTTCCAGTGCTTCGACTGTGATTTTTTCATCCTCCTTGCCAAATTCGACCAAATGGCGGAAAAGGACATCTGTTCCATTCACTTTCAGCACCCCTCTGACCAGATAGAAAAAAACATTTTCTCCTTCGGGGATCGTTTTTTCAAATGAACTTCCGCTCTCCAAATACAGCGTACTCAGGGAAACAGGGAAATTGCCCTCAAAAGCCCCTTTTGTACCATCCCATTCACCAAAGAGCTGTTGGACTTCAATCTTTCCCCCGTCGAGTTTGAAAGAAGGAATTTCATTTTTTTGCAAGCCGACGTAGCGAGGATCTGCCATTTTTTTCGCCGCAGGCAGATTGAGCCAAAGCTGCAGGATTTCCAAATCTCCGCCGTTTCGCTTGAATTCATCGCTCGAGACTTCCGCATGGATCAATCCCCGACCTGCCGTCATGTATTGGACCCCGCCAGGTCCGATTACGGATTCGTGTCCCGAAGAGTCCTTGTGCATGATGTCGCCCTCGAGAATGAAGGTCACTGTCTCCATTCCCCGATGTGGATGCGGGCCAAAGGGAAGACCTCGGTTTTTGGCAGGGTAGGTTTGCAAGCCGTGGTGATTGAGGAAGATGAATGGGTCGATCTGCTTGAGGTTGCGGCTGGGCAGGGGACTGTAAGTCGCAAGATCGGCAATGGGTCTATAGTCGGCTTTATGGATTTGCTTGATAGTTTTCATGAAGAATTTGCTTGGGTAGTTTTTAAAAAAGATACGGATGGCCCGTGTCGAAAAGTTACTTTAGTTTTTTATCCAATTCCAAAATGGTCTGCAGAAGGACGTTGGCTCCATTTGCGATGTCCTCTTTGGAAGAAAATTCTGTGGGCGCATGACTGATGCCCTCCTTGCTTGGGATAAAGATCATTCCCATGGGACATATCCTTGCCATCTCCTGCGCATCATGTCCCGCACCGCTTGGGAGACCTTTGGTAGAAAGGCCAAGCTTTTCCGCCTCCGATTTGATAATCCCGCGGATCATGGGATCCGCCATTGCAGGTTTGCTTGCCACTTCAATGTGTCGGATGTCGAGACTTGTTTGGCTTTCCGAGGCGAGTTGTTGCCCCCTCACTTCCAATTCGGAATAGATTTTCCAGATTTTTTCCGAGGAAAGATCCCGTAGCTCTACAGTTACCTTCACTTCTCCGGGGATTACATTTCCCGCGCCTGGGAGAGCTTGGATTTTGCCCACAGTGCCTACCTGTCTCCCTTCATAGCTGTTTACGATTTCATTCACTGCCAAAACAAACCTCGCTGCCGGAAGCATAGGATCCTTTCTTTGGTCCATAGGCGTAGTTCCTGCGTGATTGGCCTTTCCCTGAAAGGTGAATTCCCACCATTCAATCGCAACTATTCCTTCCACGACACCGATGTCCAGGTTTTCTGAATCCAAGATTCCGCCCTGCTCGATATGAAGCTCCAAGTAGGCAGCAAGATCTCCCTGATTTCGCTTGACTTCGCTGATTCGATCCGGATTTCCACCTAGTGTAGCAATACCCTCATATTGGGTAAGGCCGCTATTGCTGACTACCTGCAGGGCTTCTTGGCTCAAGTTGCCAGCGATCGCCCGGCTTCCAATTACCCCGCCCTCTTCGTTGGCAAAGATGATCACTTCCAAGGGATGGTCTGTTTGAAGATCTTTTTCGGCGAGCGTGCGAACTACCTCAATGGCGGCCATCGAGCCTACTGGCCCATCATAGTCGCCCCCATTGGGCACTTCATCGATATGCGAGCCGAATGCAATTGGCTTAAAAGCCGCATTTTTGCCAGGTTTCCGGCCAATGATATTACCGGCGAAATCGATGGAAACTTCCAATCCAGCAGTCTTCATCAAGTTTTTAACATATTCTCTAGCCTCGATGTCGTATTTGCTAAATGCCACACGGTCTGAGCCTCCCGCAGCATTTTTTCCATAGGTAGAAAGCGTCATCAAAGTCCGATGCAGGCGATCAGAATCCACCTTGATCTGCCGTGCAAAGGAATCGACGGAAAAAGAAATGACGAAAATAGCCGTAAAAATGAGCTGTTTTTTCATGATTGAAGAGTATAGTTGTATCGCAACATAGAATGAAAAAAGTCCCTCTTTTCAGAAGGACTTGTTATCGATTGCTAGGCTTATTTCAGCCAGGCGAGTTTGATCTCATCTGGGGCTTTCATCCGATCTGCCACTTTCATGTAGCGGTCGGCCAGATTGGAAAGGTACTCTTGGGCTTTTGCAGCGGCGGCATCGAGCCCGGTGAGCGCCTCGATCTTCCAAAGACCTACCAAGTGGTCGATAATCCGGGCATAGTCCCAGCCAGTGTAGATTCCGACTTTTTGGGTGATTTCGGAAAAGTCCTTGTAGAGCGTTGGATTTTTGCCTCCTTCGCCCATCAGCACGGCAGGCATCACGATTTGCTTCCTCATCATTTTTTCAAAAGCCAAGATCGCACCATTTGGGTCAATCTCGAAAATCCTCGACATAAAGGACTTATAGGCTTTTTCATGTCTCGCCTCGTCTCCTGCAATAGTCTTGCAGATTCTTGAGAGGACGGTATCTCCTGCTTTGTCGGCAAGTTTCCCGGTGTTTACGTGGGATATTTTGGTGGCTCTTTCCTGAAAAGACGTATAGATCATCGCCTGATAGGGATCCGATTCGGATTTGGGATCGAAGCCGTTGGTGATCAGACGATGGATCGTCTGCTCCACGGCCTTCATGTCCACTCGGCCAGTGAGGTAAAGGTATTTGTTGAGTAGGTCGCCATGGCGGTTTTCCTCTGCTGTCCAAGCTTTGGACCAGCGGACCCAGCCTGTCGGGGAGACCAGCGATCTTTCCTCGTTGATTCCTTCCAGGAGGTTAAAGTAGGTTTGATAAGACGGCAGGGCTTCCTCCGTGATCATATTTCCCACCAAAGAAGCCAACACGGTGTCAGGTATGCCCTCGGCTCTTTTTTGCAGCAGTTTCACTTCTTCGAAAACTTCGGGATTGTGAAAGTCTGGAAGGAAATCGGAGGGTTGCCAACATTCATCTGGATCGACGAGGACATGGTCTACCGCGTGTCCGACAAATTCGTCCAGCTGTGAGATAACCTCCATGTTTTTTTCTAATTCGTAGTTGATTTCACCTGATTTCATTAGGAACCTGTTTTATCCGGGGAGGGTAGACCCGGAGTGTGATGAATTATGTGCAGCAAGGTACGGACAAATCCGCTGATATGTGATAGAAATACTCTATTTCACTTTTGAGTTTCTATGAGCGGATGTGCGAAATGAAGGCTGCATTATCTCTAGATACGGGAAAAGCCTCCCAAAGGAGGCTTTCGTGGAAGAATATTCCCAAGATCAGTAGTCCAGCTTGTAGGCGGCGACTTTGTTTTTGAAGAATGTGGGCACGTAGACGATCTTTTCGGCCGCATTGTATCCGATATCCGCGGTGTTGGATTCTGCAGCTTTGGTATCGAGCATCAAAGTCTGGGTGGAGTCGTTGGCGAAATAGATTTCCCCTTGCCATTTAGAAGCGATGTAGTTGCCGTCGCCAAGGATGACCAGACCGTCTCCGCCGGTCACTGTGGAGTTGATGACGGTGGTCGTGCCGTCTTCGTTCCATTTTTTCAAGCCTGAGGCATCCAGTCCGTAGATGGTACCATCGCCAGCAACTGCCAAGCCATTGATTGACTCATGGCCTTCCGAAACCGTTGCAATCTCGCCGTTGGAGAAAGAATGGACTTTGCCAGCTCTCATATCGGTGAAGTAGACTGTCCCGTTGTGCGCGGCGGCGTCATTAAGAAATTCAGCGCCCTCTACTTTCCATTTGTTGGAAACTTTGGATGTGGCAATGTCGATTTCTACAAGCTCGTCGATATCGGTTACGTAAAGTTTTCCGTCGGAAATTGCCATTCCTTTTGGGGCATTCAATCCTGATATCCATGCCGGATTGATGATTTTTCCATCCTTAGAAATGGTGGCAATCGAGCCTTTCCCGTCTTTTTCGGATGGATCTTGGCCTTCGATGTTGGCGACATAGATGGTGCCCGTCGACTCATCGTATAGAACCGATTCGTTGGTCATCAGCGAGTCGGGAGTTTCCCACAGCAGGGTCAAGGTTGGGGTTTTTGTTTCGACTACTTCTACGACTGCTTCCTCGGTTTTTTGGGGTCCGCAGCTGTAGAGTGCAGTGGCTGCTGTGATTCCCAGCAGCGAGAATTTCAAGATTGCTTTCATCATGATTGTGGTTTGGTTATTGTTTATTCGCTTTTAGTCAAATCTCGCAAAATTACTTTTCAAAATAAAATCCTGATTGGGGTGGGATAATTTGTTGTTTTAATCTGGTTCGTTTGACGATAGGCTGGGCAATGAACGAATCTTTGGGAAATTGCATCAAAAGGCTAGTCTGTCGCTTCTCTGTGAGATTTTTCTCGCCAGAGCCCTAGAGCCTCAGGGGATTTTCTTGCCACAGGTGGAAAAATGGACCATTTCAATGAATTTATATCTTTCCTTGGCTTATTGCGCCTATCTTAAATGCGGACTCATCTGTGATTTCCTGACCGGAATAGCATTTTGGGTTTGTTTTTATTGAAAGTCTTTGAATTTGGAACGAAGAACCATCACCAACTTACTAAATATGAAAAAACTCTTCTACTTCACGGCCGTTGCGGCGGCCGCTTTTGCCTGCTCTCCCAAAGAGGAGGCCATCGACTACACCAATATGAGCGAGGAGCAACGTCTCAAAGCCGCCACCGAAATCGCCCAGTCCATCATTATGGTAGACGGCCACGTCGATCTCCCGTACCGGATGAAAGTCGGAGGCTTTACGCTGCAAAGGGAAGTTTTGGATGTATCTGTCCGTACTCCCGACGGGAATTTTGACTTTCCCCGTTCCAAAGAGGGCGGCCTGGATGCACCATTCATGTCGATCTATATTCCTGCTGGTAACCAAAAAAATCCGGGAGCTTCCAAGGCGCTGGCAGATTCCCTGATCAGTATGACCGAGCGCCTGGCGGAGACTTTTCCCGATAAGTTTGCGATGGCCTATAGCCCGGCGGATATCGAGGCGAATTTTGCCAAAGGACTCATTTCCCTTCCGATGGGGATGGAGAACGGGGCCGGGATCGAAGACGACTTGGCCAATGTGGCCTATTTCCACAAGCGGGGTATCCGCTATATCACGCTCACCCACGGTACAGACAACTTGATCGGTGACGCAAGCTACGATACCTCGGGCACCCATGGTGGACTGAGTGATTTTGGGGAGAAAGTCGTGGAGGAGATGAACAAGGTCGGGATTATGGTTGATCTAAGCCACGTGTCAGACAATACGTTCCGGGATGCGCTAGCCATTACCAAAGTGCCGGTGATCGCCTCCCACTCTTCGGTAAGGAAATTCACACCGGGTTTTGAGCGGAATATGAGCGACGAACTCATCCAAGCCATGGCCAAAAACGGTGGGGTGATGATGATCAATTTTGGAGGCAGTTTCATTGACTCGGCCTATGCCGCTGGTTCTTCCAAAGTCCGCGAGCATCTGGTCAACTATATGGCTGAAAACGGGCTGTCGAGAAGCGATTCGGCTTTCCGCGCCTACGCCGCCGAGTACACCGCGGCCAACAATCCTTTTCCAACGGTACAGCGAGTAGCCGATCACATAGACCACGTCGTGGCGCTGGTGGGAATTGACTATGTCGGTTTGGGCTCTGACTTTGATGGAGTAGGCGACTCCTTGCCGACCGGCTTAAAGGATGTCTCCATGTATCCAAACCTGATCGCGGAGTTGCTGAAACGCGGGTATACCAAAGAGGATATCGAAAAGATCTGCTATAAAAATGTCTTTCGGGTATGGAAGGCTGTAGAGGACTATGCCGCCTCACAACAATCAGCCTAGAAAATCCAAATAGTCCTGTCGAAAGCCCCGGAGTCAAAATGAAGCCGGGGCTTTTGTTTGGTTACTTTGAAACATAACAAAGACTTAACCTGCCAGCTATTTTGATTGGGGTTCAACGGGTAGATTTGTGAGTCTGAAGCAGGTTAAGGCGCTTGTTTTGTAGTATTTGGATATTTTATTCTATCTTTTCTATGCCATTGTTTAGTCTAATGGGACTAAAAGAGTAATGTAAATGAGTTCACTTTTAAGATCAACACAATGAAGAACAAACTTTCCCTTTTCAAATTTGCCATCGTTCTATTGCTTTTTTCGCCTTCTTTGGTGAAAGCTCAGGACAAACCAAACATTGTCGTCATATGGGGCGATGATATCGGCTATTGGAACGTGGGTGCTTATACCCATGGGATGATGGGTAGAACCCCAAACATTGATGGCATCGCCAGAGATGGTATGCTATTCACTGACCATTACGGACAGCCAAGCTGCACGGCTGGCAGAGCAGCGTTTATCATGGGACAGTTACCGGTTAGAACTGGCATGACGACCATCGGCATTCCTGGTTCGACGCAGGGGATTCAGGCAGTTGATCCTACTTTGGCGCAGGTTCTAAAGACTCAAGGCTATGCTACCGCCCAGTTTGGTAAAAACCACTTGGGAGACCGGAATGAATTCCTCCCTACCATGCACGGATTTGACGAGTGGTTTGGTAATCTCTATCACTTGAACGCTGAAGAGGAGCCCGAAGAACTGGATTATCCTGGCCAGAAAAATCCGGCTTACAAAGAGAAATTTGGCCCCCGCGGAGTATTGCATGCATGGGCGACTGACGTGGATGATCCTACCGTAGATCCTAAATTCGGTAAAGTAGGCAAGCAACGTATCGAAGATACAGGGCCTCTTACCCGTAAGCGCATGGAAACCATCGATTTTGAGGTAACCGAAGAGACTTTGAAATATTTGGATCGTGTGGGCAAAGAAGACAAGCCGTTCTTTGTTTGGTACAATACCACAGCTACTCACATCTGGTCTCACAGCACCAACAAATACATCCAGGCAGCAGTGGACGAAGGACGTGCAGAAGAAGATGTGGTTCGCGCAAAAATGATTGAACACGATGAATTGATCGGAAAAATCCTCCAAAAGATTAAAGATTTGGGAGAAGAGGATAACACCATCATCATCTATTCCACCGACAATGGTAACGAGCTGATGTACTGGCCTGATGGGGGCTATGCGCCATTTCGTGGGGAAAAGGGAACAACCTGGGAAGGTGGTCTAAGAGTACCAATGCTAGTAAAGTGGCCAGGCAAAATCCCTCCTGGAACCTATTCCAACGGCATTCAAAGCCATGAAGACTTGTTTGTAACCCTTGCCGCCGCAGCAGGTCTGCCAAATTTGAAACAAGAATTGCTGGCTGGAAAAAAATTGGGTAACACTACTTTCAAAACCCACCTAGATGGCTATAATAATCTAGATCTGTGGACTGGTAAAACCGATAAATCAGCCAGAAGAGAATTGTTCTACTATGATGAGTCCGACTTGATGGCTATACGGGTTGATGCATGGAAAATGCATATTGGCGTGAAGCACGGAGGCAATTGGTTTGATGAAAAATCGTATCCGAGCGTGCCATATATCGTGAATTTGCTGATGGACCCAATGGAAAAAATGACTCCAGATTCTGAGGAGTGGGGATATGCAGGCAGAAAATTTGTAGCGCAAAAACTTTGGGCACCTACAGCCGCGGTTCCATTCCTGCAAGCGCACCTAAAGTCTTTAGTAGACTATCCTCCTAGCCAAGGTGGAGAGTCATTGAGTATGAAAGCTTCAATCGAAAAAGCAATGAAAATGATGGAACAACCAACTGGAGGTACTAACTGATCTTAGTTTTAAAATAGAGTGATTTTGAAAGAGGCAGGCCATTTGTAAAATGAGCCTGCTTTTTTTGATGCGTTCTGATCACGATGAAAGAAAACTCGCTAATTTCTTTGTTACTGCTTATAAGAGATTTGTTAAAATTTAATCAAGAAATAAGTTTCGGCTAAGTCTATTGGAATATTTGGAGAATTAATTCTAACTTTTACCTGCCAGCTCAGGTCATTGCACACTCTTGAAGCTGTTTTTTCTAGGACACTTTTAATTCAAATACTATGAAGCACAGATTTTCCCTTTTTAAAGCCGCAATTCTACTGCTCCTGCTCACTTCGCTTGTGGCACAGGCGCAGGACAAGCCAAACATCCTGGTCATCTGGGGAGATGACATTGGTTGGTCCAATGTTAGTTTCAATAATAATGGTCTTATGGGATATAAAACTCCCAACATTGACCGTATAGCCAAGGAAGGGGCGGTATTTACCGACTGGTATGGACAGCAGTCCTGTACAGCGGGACGTGCAGCCTTTATCCTAGGCCAGCATCCGTTCAGAACAGGCCTATTGACCATTGGTATGCCAGGTTCCAAGCATGGGATTAAAGAAACCCAGCCTACCATTGCAGACTTGCTGAAGCCTCAAGGCTATGCGACAGGTCAGTTTGGTAAAAACCACTTGGGAGACCAGGATGAACATTTACCTACCAATCATGGATTCGATGAATTCTTCGGTAATCTCTATCACTTGAATGCAGAGGAAGAGCCGGAAGGATACTACTACCCGAAAGACCCTGAGTTTCGTAAGAAATTTGGTCCTCGTGGGGTGATCCGTAGTACTGCCGACGGCAACATTCAGGATACAGGACCCCTGACCGCCAAACGGATGGAAACTGTCGACGACGAGTTTGAAAATGCTGCTGTTGAATTTATCAAGAAAGCCCATGCGGATGGAAAACCCTTCTTCGTTTGGATGAGTTCTACGAGATGTCACGTATGGACTCACTTGAAACCTGAAAGTGATGGGGTGACTGGAATTGGACTTTATCCCGATGCGATGGTAGAGCATGATCTGGCTGTTGGACGACTTCTTGACTTGCTTGATGAGCTGGGGATAGCAGATAATACCATTGTGATGTACTCTACCGACAATGGTGCTGAGAAATTCTCTTGGCCTGATGGTGGTAACTCACCTTTTAGAGGAGAAAAGGGTACTACTTGGGAAGGTGGATTCCGTGTACCTGCCGCGATTAGATGGCCAGGTGTGATCAAACCGGGAACGGTTTACAATGATATTTTCTCTCATGAAGACATGATGCCTACTTTGGTGGCTGCTGCGGGAGAGCCGAATATCAAGGAAAAAGTACTGAATGGATATCAAGCAAATGGAAAAACCTTCAAGCAACACCTAGATGGCTACAATATGCTGCCATATTTTAAGGGAGAAGTGAAGGAGTCTCCGAGAAAGGAAATTTTCTATTTTGACGCGAGCGCAAATCTCAATGCAATCAGATATCAGGATTGGAAGCTTCACTTTGCAATCATGGACGGAGCGATCAATACCGCTTACCGTAAATCTCCGAGCTGGCCGCTGGCAATCAATTTGAGAGCCGATCCCTATGAGGTTTCATGGGAATCTGGAATGTATACCAGATGGTATGGGGACAATATGTGGTTGTTTGTTCCTGCTCAACAGTTTGCCGCCAATTTCTTAGCTACTTTTAAGGATTTCCCACCTCAGACAGGGTCTTCTCTTTCAATTGATAAGGTCGTGCAGCAAATGTCAGCACCTCCTAAAAACTAAAATAACTATTGATAAAAGGTTGCCCTATTTGTTAGGGTGACCTTTTTTTTACCTATTTATTTAATTTTTTGAAATATTTCTATTCGCTTTGCTAACGATGGGACTTCAAAAGCTCAGTAATTGATGGTAAGCCGAGAGTGAAACTGCTTATTTCTTCCGTCCATTCGAGCTGAATAACCTTACTGGGAACATTGCGGAAAATCATTTTATCATGACCAGTATGACTGCACAAGAATCTATCCAGGAGCTTAAAAAGAGGATGTCGGCCTCCATCATCGGCCAGACAGACCTGATCGACCGCCTGATTTTGGTATTGCTCGCCGACGGCAATATGCTGCTGGAAGGGCTGCCCGGACTGGCCAAGACCCGAGCGATCAAGACCTTGGCGAGCGAACTGGACTGCGGCTTGAGCAGAATTCAGTTTACGCCGGATCTGCTGCCCTCGGATGTGACAGGTACGGAGATCTACCAGCCCGAGCTGAAAGAAAAGTTTGTCTTCCAACAAGGTCCCATCTTCAGCAATCTGATCCTAGCGGATGAAATCAACCGTGCTCCGGCAAAAGTACAGTCGGCTTTGCTGGAGGCGATGGAAGAGCGACAAGTGTCCGTCGCGGGCAAGACTTACAAGATGGAGCCGCTCTTTATGGTCATGGCTACGCAAAACCCCGTAGAGCAGGAAGGTACCTATCCCCTGCCTGAGGCCCAGATGGACCGTTTTCTCATGCACGTGGTGATCAGCTATCCCGACGATGCGTCCGAGTTGGCGATCCTGCGACTCAACAGAAATGAACAAAGTGCCCCAAAAGGCGAGAAAAAAGAAAAGCTCTCTCCCCAGGTGATCTTCGATGCCCGAAAAGAAATCGCCCAAGTAAAGATCTCTGAGGCGATGGAGAAGTACATCGTGGACCTCATCTCGGCCACGCGCTATCCCAAAAAATACAGTGAAGAACTGGACGGCTGGTTGGATTTTGGCGCTAGTCCCAGAGGAAGTATCGCCTTGGATCGAGCTTCCAGAACGCACGCGTGGATGGCCGGCAGTGACTTTGTCACTCCTGAAAATGTGCGTGCCGTCGTCCATGACTGCCTACGCCATCGACTGATCCTCAGCTACGAGGCCAACGCCGAGGGAGTTACTCCCGACCAGGTGCTGGAGGAAATCCTCAAACAGGTTGCAGTGGTGGCCTAAATTCACTTTTGTATGGCCAAAGAGACTACCTTTCCTGCCGATATTTTTTGTTCTCTCAAGGATCTTTTGGGTATGGAGCGCTATGCGCATCACTTTAATCTTTTGGACAGAAAGCAGAAGGTCAAAAGCATCTTGGGGGGTAAGCATGCTTCCAAACTTCGCGGTCGGGGATTGGATTTCGAGGAAGTTCGCCAATATGTGAAGGGCGATGATATTCGGAATATCGACTGGAAGGTCACCGCCCGCACCAAGGAAACCCATACGCGGGTGTTCAGTGAGGAAAAGGAAAAGCCTGCCTTGATTCTGGTCGATCAGTCCCAATCGATGTTTTTCGGTTCTCAAAAAAAAACCAAATCCGTCGTTGCAGCCGAACTGGCTGCCTTGGCCGCGTTTAAGATATTGAAAGAGGGAGATCGGGTCGGTGGGATCGTCTTCGCGGATCAGGGCATTGACATCGTTTTTCCCAAGAGAGACCGAAGGAATATCCTCCGTTTTTTTGAAAACATCGTGAAGCGAAACCATGAACTCGTGAACAGCAAGCCGGGGAGCTTTGACGACTTGCTCAAGGAGGTCACCGCCAAGACTCAAAACATCGTCACACACGATTTCATGATCATTATCATCAGTGACTTTCACCGCTATTCTGCGAACGTCCTGAAGTCTATCAGCATCCTGTCCCAGCACAACGATGTGGTCTTGGCCAAAGTGAGTGATCCCTTCGAGCGGGATATCGCGGCTGTTAAGTTTGTGGCGGGTGACGAACAGACGCAGGTCGCCGTGGATGGCAAAGAACAGAGCCTTCGACTAAAATTCGAAGAAGGCTTCGATGCCGATTTCAGGAATTTTCAGGTGAAGCTGAAAAAGCATCGGATCCCGATATTTCAGGTGGACACCGTCCAGCCTATCGAAGATCAGATCAAGGATCTTTTTAAAAAACCGACAAAATGATCCACCTGCAAGACAGCATAGCAGCCCAAGCGGATACGACAGCAAATCCACTCGCCCAGTTTGAGATGGGCAAGCTCTACGAGCCTGATCCGGTCAAGTTTTCTTTTGAGACGGTTGGCTGGCCGATCCTTGGCGGCCTGATCTTGCTGGGATTGTTGGTCGCTGCCTTTTTTTGGTATCGGTACTATCGGCGAAATGCCTACCGAAGGGAGGCGCTTAAGAGTTTGGATTCGATCGGACAAGGCGAGACCATGGAAATCTTTGTGGTGCTGAAGCGTACCGCCATCCACGCATTTGGGCGTGAAAAAGTCGGAAGACTCTCCGGGACCGAATGGCTGAAATTCCTGGAATCTAGCGGCAAGAATGTGAAAATGCTCGGCCAGGACCAGCAGATTCAGTTGGCCATCTATCAAAACCAAGCCTTGCCATCGGAAGCGCGTCAGGCTATCATCTCCAACGCTAAACAATGGGTGAAAACGCATGCCGGCAAACTTTGAAATAGCGTACCTGTGGGTGTTTTGGCTGCTGCCTTTGCCGCTGCTAATCTATCTGTTGCTCCCTCCTTTGCGGATGAAAAGTGCGTCGATTACGCTGCCAACGTATGATAAGGCCTTGACTTATACCGGTCAAAAACCCAGGAAATCGGCATTGGTCAAGCGGAGGAATTTTTTCGAATGGCTGGTCTTGATGTTGAGCTGGGCTTTGCTTCTCGCTGCACTTTCGTCCCCACAGCTAGTCGGCAAGCCCGAGATGAAGGTCAAGACTTCCCGAAATTTTCTGATCGCAGCGGATATTTCCTTTAGCATGGCCCAGAATGACTGGGTGATCGATGGGGACAAAGCCAGAAGATGGGATGCGGTGAAGGAAGTGATGCGCGAGTTCATTGAGAAGCGAAAGGGGGACCGGATGGGCTTGATCTTCTTTGGCACCAATGCTTATGTGCAGGCGCCATTTACCCCCGACCTACAAACCGTAGCTCAGATGCTGGATGAGGCGGATGTGGGGATGGCTGGACAGATGACCCATCTCGGCAAGGCGATCGCCAAGGGCGTGGCCATGTTTGAAAAAGATACCATCGAGACCAAGGTTATGCTGTTACTGACTGATGGGATCGATTCGGGCGACGATGTGCTGCCGCTCGACGCCGCAGATCTGGCGGCAAAGGACTCCATCCTGATCTATACCATCGGCATTGGCGATCCGGGGAAAAGCGGAAGCGACCTGGATGAGGGCACGCTTCAGGACATTGCCGAGATGACCAATGGCCAGTATTTCCTGGCAAAAGATGAAAGCAGACTCGCGGAGATCTATGATGAAGTGAACAAACTGGAGCCGATAGAATACGAAGAGATGGAAAACCGACCGGTGACCTTACTCTATTATTATCCGCTTAGTGCGGCCTTGGGTTTGTTGATTTTTAGTGCCTTTGTGGGTTCGATAGTTCAGCTTTTCAAAAAAGCGAGTAGAAAGGAGGGCGCGTATGTTTGATGGGATTTTTCCAATTGACTGGGAGGCCTTTCATTTCCTCCGGGCCAAGTTTCTCTGGCTACTCGTGCCGGTATTGCTCTTGCCGCTGATTGGCTTGCTCAGCATGCGGCAGGATTTGGCTTGGAAGAAAGTCATTGCGCCGCATCTGCGTCCTTATGTGATCAAAAAAGGAAGCGAAGGGGCCAAGTATGCGATGCAGCTGGTGTTGGTGCTTGCGCTGAGTTTGGGTGTATTGGCGCTTGCGGGCCCCACTTGGAAGAAAGTGGAAGTGCCGGGACAGGAGCTGGAAACTCCCGTTGTCATCCTGCTTGACCTTTCTCAGAGTATGATGGCCACTGATCTCCAGCCCACGAGGCTGGAGCGCGCCAAGTTTAAGATCAGCGATCTGCTGAAGCAAAATCCCCAAGCGCGGGTGGCGCTGGTTGGATTTGCGGGCACTGCGCACACCATCGTGCCACTCACGCGGGACTATGAAATCATCACCAGCCATATCGACGGGTTGAGTCCCAGCACGATGCCCTTTCCAGGTTCGGATCTGGAGAATGCTTTTGTCATGGCTGACTCGGTCATGAGCGTGACCACGGCTCCTGGAACGGTCCTGCTTCTTTCCGACGATTTGGGGGAAGCGGAGTTTGAGGCGATTCAGCAGTTTGTGCAGGCAAATGCGGGGAAAGTGGCAGTCCTCCCGATGGGCACCGATGCCGGGGCAGACGTGCCGATGCCGCATTCCAAGGCATTCTTTAAAGATTCCGAAGGAAATGTGGTTCATTCCTCGCTGGACCGGCAGATTCTTTCCCAGCTTTCCTCGCTGGATCGGGTGTCCGTCCACGACTTGACTCTGGATGACAGCGATGTGGCTTTGATCAGCAAATCGATCTCTGACAATCTCAAGTTTACCGAAAAACCAGAGGAGAAAGACGATGACTGGCGGGACATGGGCTTGCTGTTGGTGATTCCGATGGCGTTCTTATTATTGCTTTGGTTCCGCCGGGGATGGGTGATGTATGGGCTCGTCCTGATCCTGTTTTCGTCCTGCACCGATGGGTCAAAGTTTGCCAATCTATGGTATACGCCAGACTTTCAGGGGCAGAAGTTGAGTGATCGGGGGGATTTTGCGCAAGCGGCGCAGCGATATGACGATCCGATGCGAAAGGGCGTGGCCAACTTTAAAGCGGGCAATTACGCCGAAGCAATCGAGGACTTTCAGCAGGATACTACCGCCCAAGGAACCTACAATCTTGGACTGGCTTATTTCCGATCCGGCGACACGCTGGCAGCGATGCTGGCTTTTCAGAATGCCGCAGAGTTGGATCCTGATTTTTCGCCAGCGCAACAGGCCAATCAACAGCTTCAGCAAATGCCGCGCGGAGAGAGTGGGATGACTCCCGAAAAAGCGGAAGAAGCCAACGATGGCGACCAAGGAAAACAAGCCAAGAACAGGCAGAATGACAGCATGGAGGACTTAAGCGGAGGAGGGCAGGAGGCGACGAAGAAAGACATGGAAACCGAGCGCAATGAAGAGACCGTGACCTCTAACATCCACATGGGTGAGGAGCTCGATGAGGTGCCGGATGACATCACGGCCTCCAAGCAACCTATGTCTGACAAGATGCTGATGCGCAAGGTAGACGACGATCCGGCGCTGTTTCTTCAAAAGAAGTTTGAATATCAGGTGAAAAAGAGCAAGCTAAAACCGAAGGCAGATGGGAAGAAGTGGTAGGATAGTAATAGCCTTGGGACTTGCGTGGGTGCTTTCGATCCCCTCTTTTTCCCAATCGATCTTGGAGGATGTGACGCTGGACAAAAGTTCGGTCTATGTAGGCGAGCCCGTCGAAGTAACGGTGAAAGTCTATACTTCCACTTGGTTTACGACTGGGTTGGATCTGGGTAATATCAAGGTTAAAAGCGCCTTTTCGGTGTATTTTCGCCCGGTGAGTACTTCCTTTCAGAGGGACGGACAAAACTACGCAGGAGTGGAGCAGATATACCACGTGTTCCCCTACGAGGTAGGAAATGTGACTTTTCCGGTGCTGGACATTGAGGTGGAGTCGCCGGCACCAGGCGATTTCAAGGGGGTGAAACATACCGTAAAAACCAAGGAAAAGACCATCAAGGTGAAGCCTGCCCCCGCGGCTTTTGCGTCTGCGGAGTGGCTGGTAGCCAGCGGCCTCAGCGTCACCGATCACTGGAATGTTGATCCAAAGCAAGTGAAAGTCGGTGAAGTCTTACAGCGGCAGATCTCCCGAACGGCCTATGGAACGGTCTCCGAGTTGATCCCTCCTATTGCCTGGGACAGCCTGTCCGGTGTCAGCGAGTACCCCTCCCGCAGTGCGGTCAATAACAACAAGGACAAGACCTCGATCAGTGCCACCCGTACGGAAACGATGCGCTACCTTTTCGAGAAGGAAGGAGAAGTCATCATCCCCGAGATGGTTTTTACCTGGTATAATCCCAATCATAAGAAGCTGTACAAGCGCACTTTGAAAGAAGTCACGGTTCAGGTCGCCCCAAATCCAGATTTGGGTGTTTTGGCAAGTGTTCGGGATTCTTTGGCGCGTGAGCAGGAAGAGATTGTCAAAGAGCAATCGGCTGAGAAGCCAAAGACAATCCTTGGTATGAGTTTGAAACAATTCGCATTGTTGATGGGCGTTTGCGTGGTGGGAATCAGTCTTCTGATAGTCGTCATCAGAAAAGTCCTAGCAATCTATCACAAAAACCACCAAGCCTATCTCAATTCTGAGCGCTATTATTGGGATCTTTTCAGGCATGAATTTTCTAAAGGAAGCGGGTCTTCAACCATGAGGTCGCTCTATCATTGGTTGGATGAGTTGCATTTAGATGAACCTACAATAGCACACTTTGTGGACAGGTATGGGCCCCCTGGGCTCAGGAATGCCTGTGCCGAGGGAATAAGATCCGGCGAGCTTGCCGCTTCAGTTTTGCAAAAGAATCTGCTAAATGACTGGACGCGAGCCCGAATAAATTATTTAACTGCCGATTTGCCCGCAGCCAGCACGCCCGTGACTTGGATCAACCCCTGAGGTTTTAGAAGGATAGATCAGGCTTATTTAATTTCCTACAACTGACTTTTCTCACAAAAATGCCGACGGTTTAATAATATTCTTGTGTTGAAGTTTTTGAAACTGGAAACTAACGCGGCTTTAATCGTCAGATATTTATGAAAATCAAAGTTAGTATGCTCTTGTTTCTGGGCGTCATGAACCAGGCATTTTCTCAAGAAGGCTTGTCTCTTCACCTCAAGGGGGTCAAAGGATGCTACATTGATTATTACAGCGCATTCGTAAACAAAGGAGCCAAACCGGTGACGGATGGCCAACATGAAGTGGTGATATCGATACTCCACCAAGGCAGTAGCGAATGCTTTATGGGAAGGACTACTGTGAAAAGCGGGAAATTGGTGCTTCCAGTGGAGCTTCAGAAAGACGACATGAGTTATGCGCCTCTGAGTACGGTGTTTAGGGATTTGGATCAAGGTTGGTTGGCTCAGCAAGACAAGGAAACGCTTTATGACGTCGTCTCCGGGATGAGCAAGTTGTTTGTGTCCCAAGAAGGTTACTATGTCCAGTTGTTTTTTCCGGAGTTTATCAATAACAATTCCGGTGTAAACAAGAAGGCGCCTCCGGCCAGCGAACTGCTCAAAGGAAACTAATCCAGACCCCGTCAGAAAAGGCGGGATTTTTTTTATCCGGGGCGTTTCCAAAAACCTTGGATTTCGCCGCCATTAAAAAATTAGACAGAGGAAATAATGGCTCGATAAAATGAAAAATTGAGTTTTATCTTCTGTCAAAATTTCCATTATTTATCAATAACATACTTTTTTCAAGTCATTCTGGCTGAAATTTACCCTTGGCGGAACATTTGATCCATGTGGAATTAACCAACACCACTAGCAACCCATTATGGACTTTAACCAATTTACTATCAAATCGCAGGAGGCTATCCAAAAGGCCGTGGAGCTCGCGACGGCTTCGGGAACTCCTGCAATAGAAACGGCCCATCTCTTGAAGGGCATCCTTTCGGAAGACGAAAATGTCACCGATTTTCTCTTCAAAAAGCTGGGAACAAGCAAACAGCTCATCGATCAAAAGCTCGATCAGGAGCTGGCCAAACTTCCAAAAGTAAGCGGTGCAAATCAACAACCTTATTTATCTGGAGCCGCCAACCAAGTCTTGGCAAAAGCGAAAGAATACCTCAAGACGTTCGGGGATGAATTTGTAGCGGTTGAGCATTTGCTCTTGGCCATCTTGGCGGGAAGCGATGCTATCTCGCAGCTGCTGAAGAATCAAGGTTTGGCCGAAAAGCCTCTTATAGAAGCAATTAAGGAACTTAGAAAAGGAAACAAAGTGACAGACCAAAACGCAGAAAGCAAATACAGGGCGCTGGAGAAATACTCCAAAAACCTGAACGATTTAGCCAAAAAAGGCAAGATCGATCCGGTCATCGGCCGGGATGAGGAGATCAGGCGCGTCTTGCAGATTTTGGCGAGGCGGACAAAGAATAATCCTATCCTGCTCGGAGAGCCTGGGGTCGGCAAAACTGCTATCGTAGAGGGCCTCGCGCAAAGGATTGTTTCCGGTGACGTACCCGAAAATCTCAAATCCAAGACCTTGATATCCCTGGATATGGGACTACTTGTCGCGGGCGCAAAGTACAAAGGCGAGTTTGAGGAGAGACTTAAAGCGGTGATCAAAGAGGTGACCGATGCCGAAGGCGAGATTATTCTCTTTATCGATGAGATTCACACGCTGATCGGTGCAGGCGGTGGAGGAGAAGGTGCCATGGACGCCGCCAACCTGCTCAAACCTGCTTTGGCTCGGGGGGAATTGCATGCCATCGGCGCGACCACACTGAAGGAATACCAGAAGTATATCGAGAAGGACAAAGCGCTTGAGCGTAGATTCCAAGCGGTCATTGTGGACGAACCTGATGCGGCCGACGCAATCTCGATCCTTCGTGGGATCAAAGACAAGTACGAACTCCACCATGGGGTGCGGATCAAGGATGACGCGGTCATCGCAGCTGTCGAGCTCTCGCAGCGCTATATCTCTGATCGTTTCTTGCCTGACAAAGCTATAGACCTCATGGACGAAGCTGCTGCAAAGTTGCGGATGGAGATCGATTCCTTGCCACAAGAACTCGACGAACTCAATCGGCGGATCATGCAGCTGGAGATCGAGCGGGAGGCTATTCGTAGGGAAAATAATCGCGATAAGGAGACCGTCCTTAGCAAGGAGATTGCCGAGCTTTCCGAAAAACGTCAAAATGTAAAGGCAAAATGGGAGAGCGAAAAGGCTGTAATCGTAGGGATTCGAAACGAAAAGGAAGCCATCGACAAGCTGAAGCTCGAGGCTGAGCAGGCCGAGCGGGCGGGTGATTTTGGCAAAGTCGCCGAAATCCGATATGGAAAAATCGTCGAAGCCGAGAAAAAACTCGAATCTTTCAAGAGTCAATTGGACGAGATGCAGGCTGGTTCGCCTCTTCTGAAGGAAGAAGTGGACCAAGAGGACATCGCCGCGGTCGTCTCCAAGTGGACTGGAATTCCCCTGTCAAAGATGATCCAATCTGAGCGGGAAAAGCTCTTGCATTTGGAAGAGGAACTGGGCAAGCGGGTAGCCGGCCAGAAAGAAGCCATCGCAGCGCTTTCCGATGCGGTTCGCAGAAGTCGCGCAGGCCTTCAGGATCCCAAGCGTCCGATCGGTAGCTTTATCTTCATGGGTACCACCGGGGTTGGTAAGACGGAATTGGCGAAAGCACTTGCCGAATACCTCTTCAACGATGAAAACGCCATGGTGCGGATCGATATGTCCGAGTATCAGGAGCGACATGCAGTCAGCCGACTCGTGGGAGCACCTCCAGGCTACGTGGGCTACGACGAAGGCGGACAACTAACTGAGGCAGTGAGGAGAAAGCCTTACTCAGTCGTGCTGCTGGATGAGATCGAAAAGGCGCATCCCGATGTCTTCAACATCCTGTTACAGGTTTTGGACGACGGACGTCTGACGGACAACAAAGGCCGAATCGCCAACTTCAAGAACACGATCATCATTCTAACGACCAATATCGGCTCGCACCTGATCCAGGAGCGCTTTGCTGAGATGGAAGAGTGGAACAAGGAGGTGGTTTTGGAGAAAACCAAAACTGAAGTCTATGACCTCTTGAAAAAGTCTGTGAGGCCGGAGTTTCTCAACCGAATTGACGAGACGATCATGTTTGAACCGCTGAGTAAGCAGATCACGCGTCGAATCGTCGATATCCAATGGAAGGAGATCCAGAAGCGGCTTGCCGAGGCAAATATCGACATCGAGGCAACTACAGAAGTGTTGGACTACCTTGGGGAGGTGGGCTTTGATGCGCAGTTTGGGGCGAGACCGCTAAAGCGGACTATGCAGCGTTTGATCCTGAATGAGCTATCTAAGCAAATCTTGTCCGGATATATCAAAAACGACTCGGCTGTCTTGGTCGATCTGGATGTGGACAAGCAGGTGTATTTCAAAAACGTAGAGACGGCGGATATTTAAACATTCGGCTATATCAAACCAGAAGCCCTTGGGGAGTGATCCTCAAGGGTTACTTTTTTCGATCGCCAGGCAAGTTTTTGAGAAGGAGCTTGGAGTTTTCTTTTCCCTATATCAGTCCTCGGATAGCCTTATTTGGCCAAAGTCTTTTGGAAGTTTTTTCCAGGGGATCTCAACCTCTTTTTTGGAGTAGTTGATGAAATTGATTACCAAGGTCAGATCTCTGTCTGTGAACTTGCCAAGATTCAACTCAAAAAAGCCGTTCGCATCGCTTGCGGTCCCGGTGGTTTGTCCTTTTACCAATATCGCAGCACCAGGTATTGGTTTGTCGTTTTTGTCAACGATTTGTCCCCGGACTTTCGGTTCGGTTGGGGGAGGGGCTGTTTGGGCTTTTACTGCAGGAGTTGTCAAAGCATAGCTAAAGAGTATGATTGCGAGGGTTGCAAAAGCTGTTTTTGATGCGAGGCCAAGTGAATTGGCAAAAGAGGGAAAAGTAGCATTCATTATTTTCTGGTTTATTGTTGGATTTACGGAAAAAAGCGAATGAAACTAATTTATTGATTTAAATCGAGGAAAAAAATAAATCCCTGCCAAGTCGCCTCAGCAGGGGTGTATTTCTAAACAGTTGGTTTAATTACTTGGAAGAAGCGTAGGCTTCGAAACCGCTAGCAGTGGTCACCTTGAAGCTGATCGCATCCGGGAAGTTTGGCTTGGTGATCGTGTAGATTTTATGCAGGCCTTGTGGATTGTCGATGGCTTCAGTGTGGATCAGCTTGTCTCCGTCGAAGATTTGTACGGTCACGTCTTTAGCTTCCAGATTGGAAACCAGGAGTCTGTATTGGTCATTGCCCATCTCAGTCACTCGAGTGTACACCACTGGCTTCACTACTGCCTCAGTGCTGAAGGTAGCGGTTCTCAGAGTTCCGTTTGCGTCAGATACTTCGATAGAGTAGTTTCCTACTGGAAGTGCGTTGAGATCATAGCGCTTAGCGAAAGCTTCGGTTTTGGTGATTCTGTCACGCAGTACCAAGCGATCATCAGCGTCAGTGATCTTTACAGTCAAGGTTCCTTCAGGTGCATTAGGCACGGCCACCATAACTTTAGCTGGTTCAGTTTGTCTGATTTCTACAGCTTTCTCGTCGTTTTTTGCAAAAGCTCCAGTTGCGATCCCCGCAACAAAAAGCATTGAGAGTAATTTTTTCATTTTAAGTAGTTGGTTTAAAATAGGTTTCTAGATTTTTTTTGTAACCGCAGGATAGACTGATTCTATCGGGGGGGACATTTTGGGTTACAGGGTTATCGATGCAATTCGAATTACATTACAAAGTTACTACACGAAACCTTAATTGCAAATGTTTCAAAAAAACTTTACAAAAATTTAGTATTCATTAATAAAATGAATGAATTATTGAAAATATAATAATTTAGCTTCGCTATCGATTGCGAAAGCTTTTTCGTGTGGATAAGAATCAAAAAAACGGAATATAATTTTGATTAATCTTTATAAAACGAAATTTAAAAAATATTTTAAGTCTGGTTTTTCCGATTTCGCAATCGATTGTAGAGGTTTAGGAAAGAAGATAAATTTTTTCTACCCAAACGAGAAAAAGCCCAGATTTTGGGCTTTTTCAGTTTTAATTAGAAAATGAGGGGTCTGGAAACTCTTAATTCAAGTGTGAAGTAGCCTTGTCCAAGGATTCTTGGGTGAATTTTCCTTTCAGCTCTATGACCATCAAGTCTCCTTCTTTTTCATCCCCTACCAAAATGACCAAATCGGAGATGATTTTTGCTCCCTTGGAGTAAACCATCACGCCGCCTTTTCCCTCTGATGCTTCCATCAAGAGCTCGTACCTTTCCTTTTCAAGACCTTTTTGTAAGGCTTTGAATTCGGCAAAGGAATTGGGTCCATCTGGGAGGGTGAAGAAGTTCAGCTTTTCCACTGATTTGGCGACAGCGGCCATGTCGTCTTTGTCGATATCGACTTTGAAGCCTTCGGCGAAATTCATAAAGTTGCCGCCAAGCTCAAGATGGAAGAAATCTTCCTCGGTTTTGTACTTGTCTTTAAGTGCGGCGACACTGTTGCTTTGTGCATGGGCTGCTAGGGCTGCTGCGAAAACGGCAAGAGATAGGAGTAGCTTTTTCATGTTTGAATGGGTTATAGGTTTAGTTTTCAAAATTGTGTGTCAAACTATTGGGGTTTATTTGGGGTCTTTGGATCCCTTCCCATACATGTCCATGCCCGGGAGGTCGGTTTTTTCGGCCAAGAGATTGAGGTCTTCGTAGGTAAAGCTTCCCAGCATGGAGAGAAGCGTAAAGGATTTGGAATCGCCTGAAATCATTGTGAGCTCCTTGACCAGTCCGCCTTCCTCCCTCACCATAAACTTCAGGTTGGAGCCCTTGTCCTTTACATCCATCAGGTCTTCGTATTGGTTTTTATTTAGCGTGGTCATGGCTTCTTTGAAGAGGGGGAGTCCGTCCAGCTCTTCTGTGGACAAAATTCGGATTCCTTTGATTTTGGATATCAGCTTGCCGAGCTCCTCCGCATCCGCATCTCCGCCTGCGTTGTTTTTCAGAAAGCCCCCGGCCATCTGCATCATCTTAGGGGAAATATAAACCCTTGAAAAGCGATCGTCCTCCATGTATTTGGAGAAAAACCTCTGTATAGCGTCGTCCTGGCCTAATGAAAGTGCGGAGAAGGAGGTGAGGAAGAAGATGAGCAGTATGATCTTTTTCATAGTTCAGTTGCTTGTATTCAGCTGAAATAGCTGATTGGTTGTGTTCAGGTATTTGAGATCGTTGAGGTGATCCAACTGCTTTTGTCCTTTGGAGAGGTTGGTTTGGATCAGTGCTAAGGCTTCCATTACCTCTCGGTAAGCCCTTTCTTCGGCCTGCATTTGTTCGTATGTCGCCCATCCCCAATACGCTCCGACCAAGAGCGTGATAGAAGCCGCCCAGCGCAATCCCAGCGGCAGCCAGCGTTGCTTGCCTTTCTTTGGAATGAGCAAGCCCGAAGGCTCCAAGGCTCGAAACTGTCCAAGTGCCTGAAAGAGCTCTTTTTCCTTCTCATAACCATCAGCTTTTGTGATGAGACTTCGAAGTTCTCTTTCCTCGTTCAGGGAAGTTTCTCCCTCCCAGTATTTATCCAATAGTTCTTCTATCCGTGGTTTCATCTGGTTATTCCTTGGTTGATCAATTTTTCCCTGAGCGTCTTCCTTGCGCGATGGAGATTCACTTTTACCTGGTCAATGCTGATTTCCATATGTTGGGCGATTTCTTCGTAGCTCATTTCCTCGATTTCGCGTAAGTGGAAGATTTCTCTTTGCTTTTCCGGTAGGCCGTCCACCAAATCGAAGATAAGCCTGTGCGATTCGGCAGATTCCAGCGCGTCGGACTGCGTCGCCACCGGTTCGTTCAGCTCTTCAAGCCCTTTCAGCCGGATGTTCTTTCGGTGGTGTATCAACACCTCGTTTTTCAGGCTTGTTACCATCCACCCCATCAGGTTGGGGTGCGCTTGGAGTTCCTTTTGACGCTCCACTGATTTTTCGAATACATTCTGGAGCGCATCCTCGGCGAGGGATTGGTCTTTGATCCAAAGGTAGACCAGTCTATATAGTCTACCCCGCATCGGCCAGATGTGCGTTTCGAAAAATGAATTCATTTAAGTAGATGATGCAGAAGTGGCGGAAATGTTACACTTCAGTGCGAAAAATCGCGAAAATATTTTCCCAAGCCTAAAGCGCCTTATTCTGAAAGGGATAGAATAAACTTAAAGGGGATTTTTGCAATAGATTCAATTTAAATTTGAACCAATAAATAGTATGCATGCAGACTATTTTCTATTTTGCAGGTATGGAAAAATTGCTTTTGGACTTGATAAATCAGAAAAAAGGGCAAAAAAAAATCCCGATCCGGGTGGATCGGGAGGGTGGTGATAAGTGGACTCGAACCACCGACTCACGGATTTTCAGTCCGATGCTCTACCAACTGAGCTATATCACCGACTCGTAAAGTGATGCAAAGGTAGAAATTTGAGTATTTGATACAAATCCTTTTCGGAAAAAATAAGGCTAAAAAAACGAGAAACAAGCTAATCTGATCACTATGAGCATTTTATATCAACTCGCGTTTGTGCTGATTTTGGGAGCGGCGGGTTATATTTTGGGTAAACGGATCAAATTTCTCAGGAGAAACATCCTCTTGGGAAAACCAGAAACCCGAAACGACCAGCCCGAGCTTCGTTGGAAAACAATGGCTTTGGTAGCCTTTGGCCAGCAGAAGATGTTTAAGCGTGTGATTCCAGCCCTTTTGCATCTTCTGATTTACGTTGGCTTTTTGGTGATCAACCTAGAGGTTTTGGAGTTTGTCCTAGATGGAGTCTTTGGCACCCACCGGCTTTTCGCCCCTTACTTGGGCGGGGCCTATACCGTTGCGATGAATTTCTTTGAGTTCTTGGCTGTAGGTGTGTTGATTTCCTGTGTTGCCTTTCTGATCCGGAGAAATGTGTTGAAGGTAGGGCGTCTCAATAAACCGGAATTGAAAGGTTGGCCTGCGCTCGATGCCAATCTGATCTTGGTAATAGAAATCGTGCTGATGCTAGCTATCTTGACGATGAACGCAACTGATCAGATCTTGGCCGAAAGAGGCGTGGGAAATTACATAGACGTCGGTCCGCTGTTTTTCAGCCATTTCTTATTTCCGATTTTTGAAGGTTTGTCGGACGGCTTTTTGGTTTTTGTAGAGCGTGCCGCTTGGTGGTTTCATATTATAGGCATTTTGGCTTTTGCGATCTATGTCACTTATTCCAAGCATTTGCACATCTTTCTGGCTTTCCCTAACACTTGGTACTCCAATCTGAAGCCGAAGGGCGAGATGAAAAACATGCCAGAGGTGACCAACGAGGTCAATATGATGCTTGGTATTCCGGTGGAAAATCAGGCTGATCCTCCGGCTGAGATTGGCCGGTTTGGTGCGAAAGATATCAACGACCTCTCATGGATTAGCGTTTTGAATGCCTATTCCTGCACAGAATGTGGCAGATGTACTGCCGAATGCCCCGCCAATATCACGGGCAAAAACCTTTCTCCGCGAAAGATCATGATGGATGTGCGTGACCGGGCTGAGGAAGTGGGCAAAAGCATCGACGCAGGAGGACCGGGACTCGAAGATGGAAAGTCTCTGCTCGGCGACTACATCACCAAAGAAGAGCTCAATGCCTGTACTAGTTGCAATGCCTGCGTGGAAGCTTGTCCCGTGAACATCGATCCCTTGTCGATCATCTTGCAGATGAGGCGCTACATAGCCATGGAGGAGTCTGGCACGCCATCACAATGGAATGCGATGTTCCAGAATATGGAAACCAGCTTTTCTCCTTGGAAATTTAGTCCTTCTGACCGTTTCAACTGGGCGGATAAGGTTAAAGAGAGTGAGCAGTCTCAGTGAACAGTTTTTAGTGTCCAATTATCAATGACAGTTTGCAACGCAAAAGTTAAAAGTAGTTTTAAAAGGCTTGGGTTAGCTGATTGATTTGACCTCAATAGCAAACAAGTCCTCGTAAATCTTAATTCTAAAATCGTAATTCAAAGCTATGTCAACCTATAAAGTCCCGACTATGGCCGAGATGGCCTCCAACGGTAAAGCTCCGGAAGTCCTTTTTTGGGTGGGCTGCGCCGGCTCATTTGACGAGCGGTACAAAGCCGTCACGCAGGCTTTCGTGAAGATTCTGAATAAGGTAGGAGTAAGTTTTGCCGTGCTTGGCCCCGAGGAAACTTGTACTGGAGACCCAGCAAGACGGGCTGGAAACGAGTTCCTTTTTCAGATGCAGGCTGTGGCCAATATCCAGGTGATGAATGCCTATGAGGTGAAAAAGGTAGTGACTGCCTGTCCACATTGCTTCAATACCATAAAAAACGAGTATCCTGCTTTGGGAGGAAGCTATGAAGTGATTCATCATTCCCAGTTTCTCCAGCAACTGATCAATGAAGGGAAAGTGAGGCTGCAGGGCGGGGGAGAGTTTCGCGGTAAGAAGATCACCTTCCATGACTCCTGCTACCTAGGCCGGGCAAACAATGTATATGAGGCGCCCCGCGAAGTGATCAGGGCTTTGGACGTGGAGCTCGTCGAGATGAAGCGTTGCAAAACCAAGGGGCTCTGCTGTGGGGCCGGAGGAGCTCAGATGTTTAAGGAGCCGGAGCCGGGCAACAAAGACATCAACGTCGAGCGAACGGAGGAGGCATTGGCTACTGGAGCTCAGGCGATTGCAGTAGGTTGCCCATTTTGCCTGACGATGATGACAGATGGTGTGAAAAACAAGAATAGGGAAGCTGAAGTCAAAGTCCTGGATCTGGCGGAGATGATTGCTAAAGAAATGGGTATTTAGTCCGAGGAATTGAATCAATTTGGCCTTTTTTGCCGTTATGCTGAAAGAGTTTTTCTTTGTGAGACTAACTGAATTATGTACCTCCCATTCGAACAAATGCCAGAGTATTCCCGGGTCTGGGTCTATCAGGCAGACAAACCAATCTCTGAATCCGACGAGCAATTGATCCGTGAGCGATTAGTCAGCTTTTGTGAAGGCTGGAATACCCACGGCAACTTGATGCCGACTTCCTTTGATATTTTGGAAAGTCAGATCCTCATCCTGGCGGTAGACGAAAGCAAACTTGGGGCTAGCGGATGCTCGATAGACAGCTCGGTTCGAACCTTGCGTGATTTGGAAAGTCTCCTTCAGACCAATCTTACCGATCAGGGAAAGATCAGTCTGAAGAGACCTGACGGCGAACTGAGGGTTATTCCTGCCTTGGGAGTGAAAACCCGCGTCACATCCGGGGAAATTGGCCTTGATGCCGAAGTGATCAACCCTCAAATACGCGTCAAATCCGATTTAAAAAATCTTTGGCAACCCGTTCGAAATAGTTGGCTGAGCAGATATTTTCCAAATTAATTAGTAATATTCAGTATTGACCGACAATAGCCTTTAGATGAAGCAGCATTTTTTGTGGATAGCAGTTTTTACCTTGTTTGCACTGGCAGGCTGTAAGAGCCTTCAGGAAAAAGGAAATGATCAATTCCTGTCCGGCCAATACCAATATGCCATCAATACCTTTTCGCAAATCCTCGAGCAGGACTCTACTAATCTAGAAGCCAACCGCGTGATTGGAGAGAGCTACAGACTTTCTAATCGGGTAGAAAAGGCGGAGCCCTACTACCGACAATTGGCGGAGGAAGAACCTTCCTTTAACCATTACTTTTTTCTGGGACAAAGTCTGAGGGCCCAGCAGAAAAACGAAGAGGCAAAGGAGGCCTTCGAAAAAGCCAAATCCTATACTTCCGACGAAGCACTTTTGGCAAGAAACCAACGGGAGATTGAAGCCATTAATCTAGCCGAGGGCATAGATGACTATTGGCCTAAGCATGAGTTGGTCAATTACAAGGAACTCAATACGCCCGGGCCTGATTATTCTCCGGTTTTGAGCGAGGATTTTCTATACTTCACCTCCGGGAGACAGGCATCTGGTCTCTATCCTGCTACGGGTACGCCTTATACCAAGCTCTTTCGAGCGCGTGCCGATGGGCTAAAAGTGGATGTTGGGGCGATTCAGGCTTTGCCCGAATTCCGTAACGAAGAAGGGCTCAACCAAGCGGCGATAGCCATCAGTCCAGATGGCAATACCATCATCTATGCGAGAGGCAACTCCACCTCGATCAAAGACCTTCCAGAGACAGCCCTTTTCGTGTCCTATTTTCGCGGAGCAGGTTTCACCCAGCCGATCTGGATGCCCGTGAATGAAGACGAAACCTGGTGGAATTCTACGCCGGCTTTCAGCTCAGACGGGGAAGAGCTCTATTTTGCCTCCAATAGACCTGGGGGCTTTGGGGGGATTGACTTATATAAGGCCACAAGATTGGCCAATGGCGACTTCGGTAATGCTGTGAATCTTGGGCCTACTGTGAATACACCGGGAAATGAAATGTTTCCTCGTGAGGCTGCAGACGGCAAATTTTTCTTTTCCTCGGACGGACATCCGGGATATGGGAAGTTGGATATTTTTGTGGCCGAAAATGACGGTTCCGGTAAACAGACCATCAAAAACCTAGGCGAAAACATCAACAGCAAGGGCGATGATTTTGGGATTTTCTTCACAGAATATCCCAAGGCCGGATTCCTGTCTTCCAACCGTGCCGACGGAGTGGGGGACGACGATATCTACTATTTCGAGGACAAAACCCCCAAGCCTAAAATCGTCAATGTTCTGCTGAATGTCTATACCAAAGAAGCCAAAGCGGACGGTACTGAAGCAGTACTGCCTCAGACCAGAGTCGTGCTCTATGGCTCGGACAACAAGCAACAAGGCGGAGACTTCTCCAACACCAATGGGCGTGTTAGGTTCACCATGAACGTGGATTCTGACTATACGATCATTGCTTCTAAAGGCGGTTATTTCTCCAAGTCCATTCCTTATTCGACCAAGGGCAAGACACCGGATCCCGCCACGCTAGTACAGGAAGTCACCAATGTTTCTTTGGACACGACGATAGTATTGGACCAGCTGATCTTGGAGAAGGCCATCGTGCTGGATAATATTTACTATGATCTGGATAAGGCGGACATCCGTCCAGACGCAGCCATAGAGTTGGATAAGTTGGTGAAGATCTTGGCCGACAACCCTACTATCCGCATAGAGCTCAGTTCACACACCGACTCCCGCTCCAGTGATGCCTACAATCTGGATCTTTCCCAGCGCAGGGCGCAGTCGGCAGTGGACTATATCGTTTCCAAGGGGATTGCTGCGGATCGACTGGTTGCCAAAGGTTATGGGGAATCTCAGCTGATCGTCCAAAACGCCCAAACCGAGGAAGAACACCAAACTAACAGACGTACCGAGTTTAAGGTTATTGAGATCAAAGAGTAAACTTGGCGAAGCCAAAGAGAAAGGCCTTTCGGAAGCAGTTCCGAAAGGCCTTTCTCTTTGTTACTTGAATACGATGCTAGCTTTGGAGTGCGGCCGTTTTTTGCTTCACTCGGAGCATAAAGTCGCTTAGCACGTTCATGAAGTTGATAAAGGCGTCATAGGGCGTATCGTAGGGACTGAAATATTCGTGTACGGAGCCGTCGGAAAAGAACTTGGTACACATGTAGTAGAAGTGGTCGGAAGTCTGTAGATAGCCCCAATCCCTCTTGATCTCTGGATCGTCAATGTTACGAACTAGTTTCTCAAGTTCATAAAGTCGGTCAAAAGCCTCGTCCTGCATGTCATTGCCGAGCCATGCGGTCAAGTCACGCTCTTCGTCAGCCCATGAGATCGGAACGGGAACGTGGATCTTACTCACCGGGCTAACCTCTGCAGCTACTTCCGAAGGCGTTGAAAAGCTGAAGTTTGAATGTTTGAAGACTGCTTCGGGAAGATGCCGCATAAACTCAAAGATTCCAGTCTCCTCCCATTGGTGCTCACCGAAGGTCTCGTAATCCATAAAAAGGTTCAGCACTTGTTCTTCTTTCGGGATGGCATTGATCCAATTCACGAATTTTTCGGTCGTCAAGGGATAGTCGGCCCAAGTTTTGTTGCTAAAGCGGAATGCAATGTCGTCCGATAGCAAGAAGTTTTTTAGGAGTACCTTTAGTTTTTGGACATTGGCGCTTGAGTAGACATAGTTGGGGCTTTTCCAGCCTAGAATGTGTTTGGCTCCTTCGGTAAGTATTGCCTCATATCCCATATCCGCAACCATAGCGCCGATCTGGTCTGAATAGATCAATTCCGTATTTCTAAACACCTTTGGGGTGTAGCCGCCGAAGAGCTCCTTGATTCGCTCTTGGTGTTTTCTGACCAAGGCCTGAAATTCTTCCTTGCTTTTCAGCGACGCCAAAGAGTGGGTGTAGGTTTCGTTCAGAAGTTCTACGTGGCCGGTTGCCACGAGCTTTTGGAAGCTTTCGAGTACTTCGGGGGCATAGGCTTCCATTTGATCGAGGAAGGTGCCGGAAAGCGAGAACGCAACTTTAAATTTGCCCCGATATTGATTTATTAGTTCAAACAGGAGCGTATTCATCGGCAAATAGCACTTTTGGGCGACTTTGCGAATCACGTTTCGGTTTAGAAAATCATCCCAATAGTGGTGGTCTTCTCCAATGTCAAAAAATCGGTAGGGCTTCAATCGGAAAGGCTGGTGCACCTGGAAGTAAAAGCAGATGGTTCTCATGATCGTTCGGCTAAAGTTTTTTCATAGACAGTTACTAGTTTGGCAGCCACATGCTCCCACTTCAATTTTTTGAGTTCCTCGCTTCCCAATTCTTTGAACATTCGGGATATCCCATCGTAGTGCAGCAATGCGAAAATGGCGTCTGCCATAGCGTCGACATCCCAAAAATCAACTTTGATCGCATTCCGAAGCACCTCGGCTACTCCCGACTGTTTGGAGATGATTACGGGTGTATTGTGGCGGACGGCTTCCAGAGGTGCTATGCCGAATGGCTCTGATACAGAGGGCATCACATAAACGTCCGAGATGGCGTACATGTGGTCGACGTCATCGCCCTTCAAGAATCCCGTGAAATGAAACCGTGTCGCCATTCTCAATTCTGCCACGCGGTCAATCATTCGATTCAGCAGGTCGCCCGAGCCTGCCATAACAAAACGCACGTTGGGGTCTCGATCGATGACTTTCTTCGCTGCTTCCACAAAATACTCGGGGCCCTTTTGGAAGGTAATCCTTCCCAGGAAGGTGACGATTTTTTCCGGTACTTTTTTCTCGTATTCTGATTTGATGATACTGGCATCAAGTACTGCGTTGTGCAAAACCGTGATTTTGCTGGCGGGAATTCCGTATTTTCTCACGATGATGTTTTTCGTGAGCTGACTCACCGCCACCACATGGTCGGCGGCATGCATGCCAGCACGTTCGATGTCGTAGACCGGCTGATTGACCGTCTCTCCCGAGCGATCAAACTCCGTGGCGTGTACGTGTACGACCAGGGGTTTTCCGCTGATCTCCTTAGCCGCGATCCCTGCCGGGAATGCCAACCAGTCGTGCGCATGGATAATGTCGAAATTGTCTTTGTCGCGGGCGATCTGAGCAGCTACCAACGCATAGCGGGAGACTTCCTCCAAGAGGTTTTTGCCATACTTCCCGCTAAATTCAAACTTGTTGGAGAAGATGCTTTCATCCACGTCGGTTCGATCGTGGATGGCGTAGTCGGTGAACTTTTTAAACTCTTCCGGGCCCAAATACGGCACCAGGAAACTGCTTACTTCCAAGTAGGTGAGATTTTTCCAGAATTTCTTGAACCGCTTTTCTCTATAGTCTATCCTGACATCACTTGCATTGACAAAATCCGCCATTGGCTCCTCGTCCCCCCATAGCTTGGGCACCACAAAGATTACCTGCTGATTGTGGTGATTCATACCCTTGACCAAACCGTAACAGGCGGTACCCAGTCCTCCGGAAATATGCGGTGGAAATTCCCAGCCAAACATTAAAACTCTCATAGAAAAATCATTTTAGATCCTGTTCACGATGTCCATCATTCTAAGCAGTTCTGCAACACTCCAAGCTTGGGAAACGGAGCCTTTGGGACGGTGAGGAGGATCTCCGTCAAAAATCTCTGCTACTGTTCCTATCCCGTATTGGGTCATGACTTCGTCAAAACCCTTGATTATTTTCTGGATAAAGTTTTTGGAAGCTTTCCCGTGTAGCTTCAGATATCCCTCTGTAAAGTGGCCTAGTAGCCAGGCCCAAACCGTGCCGTTGTGGTAGGCGTGATCCCTGCTGATTTGGTTTCCGTAATAATAGCCTTTGTATCCTGGGTCATCAGGCGATAGGGATCGAAGGCCTCTAGTCGTCAAAAGTTTTGATTTAATGATTTCGAGGATTTTGTCGTTTTTCTCCTCATTGAGCATGGTGTAGGGAAGAGAAGTAGCAAAGACCATATTTGGACGGATCGACCAGTCTTTTTCGTCTCCATCTACCACATCGGCCAGGTAGCCATATTCCCAAGACCAAAATTCACGATCGAAACTCTCCTTGACCCTCGCCGCCAAAGAGGCATAGACTTCTTCTCCCGAGAGCTCATGGTAAAAACACAGTGCATTGAACCAAAGTGCTTGGATCTCCACAGGGCATCCGATGCGGGGTGTGACAGGCCCATCCGGAGTGATCGCATCCATCCAGGTTAGTGCTACGTCGGGACGTCCACCCCAAATCAGGCCGGCAGGCTGCATGTGGATGTTGAAGTCTGTTCCATTTTTATAGCCTTCTATGATTCCCTTCAGTTTCCCGAGATACCTTTCTTGGATAGTCTTTTTGTCTCCAGTGTAAATAATGTATTGCTGTAGGGTCCAAAAGAACCAAAGCGGCGCATCTATCGAGGTCATGTTGGTGAAGTCGCCACTTCCGATGTTTGGAAAAAGCGGGCCCTGAAGATCTCTGGCCATGGTATCCATGATCTCTAGAAAGGTCTCCGTGTCCCCTGTCGTCAGGGTCAAGCCCGGCGCCGCCACAAAGGTGTCGCGCCCCCACCAGCCAAACCAAGGATAGCCGGCAATGATGCGGGTGTCGCCGTCACGTCTTCGGATGAATTGACCCGCGGAGTTTCGCAGACAGTTTTCAAAATTGTTTCTTGGGATTCGCCTTGCGATTTCTTTTTCAAAGGCATTTTGGCGCGTAGAGGGATCGGCCTCTGTCAGTCCCGCCGAAAAAATGACAGACTCGCCTTTCTCTATGTCAAATTCAAAATAACCAGGAGCAAAGAGATCTTCTTGATACTCGTAGCCACGCTCCCGCTCTTGGATGTATTCGATGTTGTAGTACCAATCTGGATGGGATACATATTCCCCTTTTTTGGAAAGCTGGAGAAAAAGCGGGTCGTACTGCGGATATAGCCTGAAACTGACTCCGTTGGGCACTTTTTCGAAATTGCGGTCGATTTGGTCATTGGCTTTGACGAGGCTATGGTATCCCCTAAATGCCAAAAAAGGCTGTATCCGGATCTTTGTCTTGGAATGCGCCTCCAGCAAGGTGTAGCGCAGCATGACCCTGTCCCGATTGGTGTCCAGAATGAGCTCTTTTTGCAATACCACTCCGCCGACTCTATAGGTCAGTTTCGGGATCGGCTCAGAATCAAAATCCTCCAGATATTTGTGTCCCCTGGGGGAGTAGTTTCCGGGAAATTTGCTGATGCCGAGGTTGAAATTTGCTCCATGTTGGATAACCGTCTCATGGACGGTCGATAGTAGCACATGGTTTTGGGAATCGATCTGTGGCTGTGGGACCACCAGTAAGCCATGGTACTTACGAGTGTTACATCCGATAATAGTGGTGCTGGTGTACGCACCAGACCGATTCGTCCGAATAATCTCCCGGTCGAGGGAGTAATTCAGATTGATTAATTGGGTTTTATCAAAATGGATATAACTCATAAGGGGAGAATTGTAGGAAAATAAAAATAGAGTTTTGATTCGATAAGAAAAATCGCAGGCAAAAAATAAAAGGTTATGTTTCCATAACCTTTTCTAGATGTAGAGTCGATTTGTTCACGAATGTGCGGTTTCTCGCTGGATTTCCTCGAAGATTTTCAGCGATTCTTCGAATTTCACGAAATAATTATGGACAAGCCGGATATTTACGGGCTTCACCACCGGAAATTTTGGAGGGGTTTTATACAAAGTAAACATCTGAGTGTGGTTTAGTTTTTTCTATTTTGTCAAATGCTGTGCCAAATGCACCGGTATAAAAAAAGGAAAACCCCTCGATTTGAGGGGTTTTGGGTGAAAGACCGGGTTCGAACCGGCGACCTCTGGTGCCACAAACCAGCGCTCTAACCAGCTGAGCTACAATCACCGTGTGGCCTATTCGAGAGAGGATTCTCTCAAATGGTCTGCAAAAGTAATATTTAAGCCCACTTAGCGCAAGGCTGCTTTCATTTATTTCTCAAAAAAGTAATCCTTTCCCCTTTCTTCTCTTCGTGGAACTCTCCCTGATCGTACACCAAATGTCCGGATACGATGGTTTGTATTACTTTCGAACGAAATGTGTGCCCTTCGAAAGGCGACCAGCCACACTTTGATAGAATGTTTTCCTTGGATACCAGCCAAGGCGAGTTCAAATCCACCAACACTAGATCCGCAAAATATCCCTCCCGGATAAATCCCCTTTCCCTAATCTGAAACAAGCGGGCTACGTTGTGTGCCATTTTCTGGGCGATGGCCTCCAGACTGATTTTCCCCTGATGGTAGAAATCCAGCATGGCAACGAGACTGTGTTGGATCAATGGCCCTCCAGAGGGAGCTTTGAGGTAGGACAGGGATTTTTCCTCCAAAGTATGGGGGGCATGGTCTGTTGCTACCACGTCGATGGTTCCGTCCAGCATGGCTTGGAATATCTTTTCACGGTCATTGGCGGTTTTTACTGCAGGATTCCATTTGATCAGGTTGCCTTTGGTGGCGTAGTCCTCTTCCGAAAACCACATGTGGTGTATACAGGCCTCAGCAGTCACACGCTTTTCTTCCAAGGGAATCGAGTTGTCAAACAGCTCCAATTCTTTGGCTGTGCTGATGTGGAGAATGTGAAGTTTGGTGCCGTACTTTTTGGCCATGGCTACCGCCCGACTAGAAGCGTCGTAGCAAGCCTCCTCAGACCTGATCTTGGGATGGTATTTGACGGGAATGTCCTCTCCGTATATAGCTTTGAATTCCTCCAGATTTGCTTTGATGATGTTGTCGTTTTCGCTGTGGATAGCGATCAGCGTCTTGCATTCCTTAAATATCTGCTCCAAGACCTCAGGGTTGTCCACGAGCATGTTGCCAGTGGAGGAGCCTTGAAAGACTTTCACCCCGCAGACATTCTCAGGATTGACCTTGAGGATTTCTTCGAGGTTGTCGTTTGTAGCTCCGAAGAAGAAGGAATAATTGGCCAAAGAGACCTCGGAAGCCCGTTTGTATTTTTCCTCCAGTAGACTGATTGTTACAGTTTGTGGGACGGTGTTGGGCATCTCCATGTAGGTGGTGGTACCTCCAGCAACCCCCGCTTTGGCTTCGGTGTAGATTTCCGCCTTGTGGGTGAGTCCCGGCTCGCGGAAGTGTACCTGATCATCAATTACACCAGGAAAGAGGTGTTTTCCTCGCGCGTCAATGTGGATCTCTGCGGACTCGCCGCGGAGGTTGTCTCCGATTTTGGCGATGCGGCCATCCCTGACCAAAACATCGCCCGGACTAATCCGGCCTTCATTGACTATATTTGCGCCGGTGATCAGGATACTTTTCATCGTTTCTTTCTTTTTCGATTTCAGATTTCTCTCCAAAAATAACAATCATGAGTGATGAGGCCCTAGGTTTTGATGCTTTTAAGCTAAACAGGCAATTGCTGGACGCAGTAGCTTCCGCTGGCTATACCCAACCGACCCCCATCCAGCAAAAGGCCATCCCCTTAGCCTTGGCCGGTCATGATGTGTTGGGAATTGCCCAAACTGGAACCGGCAAGACGGCGGCTTATGTATTGCCACTCCTAATGAAGGTGAAATACGCGCAGGGCTCTTTCCCTAAAGCACTGATCTTGGCTCCAACCCGCGAGCTAGTGATGCAGATCGAGGAGGTTGCCAAGGCGCTGGCGCAAAATACAGACCTGCGGATTGTCAGCCTATATGGGGGCTTGGGGCCTAAGACCCAGATCGAAAATATCACAGCTGGAGTGGATATCATCATCTCTACACCGGGCCGCTTCATGGATCTCTACCGAAAAGGGACGATTCTGACAAAGGAAATCAAAACGATGATTTTGGACGAGGCCGACAAGATTATGGATATGGGCTTTATGCCTCAGATTCGGGCGATTTTGGAGGTTATTCCGGTGAAGCGGCAAAACCTTCTTTTCTCGGCCACTTTCAGCTCAAGGGTGGAGAAGCTTTCGGAGGAATTTTTGGAATTCCCCGAAAAAGTCGAAGTTACTCCGTCAGCCACCACTGCGGAGACCATCGCCCAAGTCAAGTATTTGGTGCCTAATATCAAGACCAAGATTAACTTACTGGCTCATTTGCTGGAAAACGAGGAGATCAATCGAGCGATTATTTTCACCCGCAGCCGAAAAAACGCCGAGTCGGTGTTCGGCTTTTTGGATCGCAAGCACATGGGCGAGATCAGGGTGATCCATGCCAACAAGGGCCAAAATACTCGCATCAACTCCATGGAGGATTTCAAGGCCGGCGACGTGCGATTGCTAGTCGCGACCGACGTAGCTTCCAGAGGTCTAGACGTGACGATGGTGTCACACGTGATCAACTTTGACGTGCCGCTGATTTATGAGGATTATGTGCATCGAATCGGAAGAACGGGAAGGGCAGAAAATGAGGGTAAGGCAATCACCTTCGTTAACCCAGCGGAAACCTATCATTTTGAAAGAATCGAAGAACTGATCCGTATGTCCGTTGAAGAGCTGGAAATCCCAGACTCAGTGGATGTACCGGCTACGCCCTTTGAGGAAAAGCAGGCTTATGCACGGGAACTTGACAAGCTCAAGCAGCGGGAAAATCCAGACTACAAAGGAGCCTTTCACGAGAAAAAAGCCCAGCCAAAAACCAATATTGGCAAGGGTGAAAAGGTCAAGGCAAAAAAGCATGGCAAGAAGCCGAACCGGAACCAGTTGAAGACCAAGAATCAGAAGAATAAAGGCAAATAAAAAAGGCCCCGATTTTCGGGGCCTTTGCTTTTATCTGTCAGTTCTGGTGTTGGTTCCATCTACCGGAGTTCTGTTCTCTCGGTTGGCAAGGTCCCAAGCCGTGTAGAATATCAGCTGGGCGCGCTTGGTCATCAGCGGAAACTCGATCTTGTCCACGGTGTCAGTCACTTGGTGGTAGTCGTCATGCACGCCGTTGAAGAAGAAGATCACCGGGATGTTATGTTTGGCGAAATTGTAGTGGTCGGATCTGTAGTAGAATCTGTTTGGATCGTCCTCGGCATCGTAGCGGTAGTCCAAGATCAAATTAGTGTAAGTGATGTTGTTGTACTCGTTGATTTTCTTCAGCTGGGAAGAGAGCATCTCGGAGCCGATCACATATACATAGTCCTTGTTAGCCTCTTTCTGGTATTCGTAGTCGATACGGCCCACCATGTCGATGTTGATGTTATTTACCGTATTGGCAAGTGGGAATACGGGATGCTCAGAATAGTATTCGGAGCCTAGGAGGCCTTTTTCCTCACCAGTCACGTTGAGGAAGAGGATGCTTCTTCTTGGTTTCAGGCCGTCTTTGGCAGCCAGTGCAAATGCCTCGGCTATCTCCATTACGGAAACTGTGCCTGAGCCGTCATCATCTGCGCCATTGAATACTTCTCCTTCGCTGCTCACACCCACGTGGTCGTAGTGCGAGGAGATTACGAGCACTTCTTCCTTTTTGTCAGTTCCTTCGAGGAAGCCAAGTACGTTGTATGCCTCCACCGGAGTTTTGGTTTTTACCACTTGGTAGGTAGCTTTTTGAGCAGCCACAGTTTCAGGTGTTGCCTTAGCTGCTTCCTTCAATATCTCCACCGAAGTGCCAAAAAGCTCGCCCATTTTGTCGGAGCTTACCATGAAGATTGGACGCTGCTTTGTCTCTTGGTCAAAGCCGATTCTGCCTTTTCCTGCCAGCGTCTTATATCGGTTTGCGATCCGGTCAAAGTTGGCCTGGCCTTCCATGCTCACGATGACGATACCAGCTGCGCCCGCATCCATGACTTTGGTCACCAAGTCGTTGCTGCGTACGCCTACGGCCCAAAGGCCGACAAGCTTGCCTTTTACATCAACTTTCGCCAGGTTTTCATCGGTCACCAAGCCAAGGAATACCAATTGAGTTTTCGCTGCTTTGGCCATATCGCCGTCACCTACGAAGACAAAATCCTGGTTTTCCACCAGTTTGGTTTTGCCTATCTGCAGGGCCACTTTGCTGTAGGAGGTGCTTACCAGCGGAACATTTTGGAAGTAGCTCCCGTCCACAGGACCGGTCAGGCCGTGGCTTTTGTAGAAGTCAGCCAGGTAGTTGGCGGCAAGTTTGCCTTCTTCGGAACCCGTATCTCGGCCTTTCATTCCATCAGAGGCCAAGTGGGTGAGATGCTTGGTGAGGTCTTCGGCGGTGATCGTATTGGCATACTTCACCTGAGCGGGAGCTTGGGCAAAGCTTGGGAGAGCCAAGCCGATCGCCAAAGCGCCAGTTAAAATCAATCCTTTATTCATACAGTTTTGTGATTAGGGCACTAAGCTAGCCAAATTTTTAAGCCTCATAAAAACCGTTTATATATATGGCGTGTTGACAGGGAAATTATTCGTGTTCCACAAAGTCTTTTCCTTTAAGAAATAGTACCTTTGCGCACGAAAAATCAGGATGTTTTCAAACCCAAATACGTCATTCTACCCAAACGTACTTTATGAAGATCAATCTTTCCAATGCTGTCAAGTTTGAGAGCAGACACAACGGCCCGAATGAAGCGGAAATCGCTGAGATGTTGGAGAAAATCGGTGCCTCATCCCTTGAGGAATTAATCAACCAAACAGTACCGGAAGCCATTCAAACCAAGAAGCCTTTGGATCTACCTAAGGCAAAATTGGAGTCTGAGTTTTTGGCTGATTTCAAAAAGCTGGCTTCCAAAAATAAGGTTTTCAAGTCCTTCATCGGGATGGGTTACTACGATACCATCGTGCCGGGAGTGGTTTTGAGAAATGTGCTGGAAAATCCGGGATGGTATACAGCCTATACTCCATACCAAGCTGAAATCGCCCAAGGTCGATTGGAAGCTTTGATCAACTTCCAGACTGTGGTGATGGAATTGACCGGGATGGAGATTGCCAATGCTTCTCTCTTGGACGAAGGTACTGCTGCTGCCGAAGCAATGACTATGCTTCACGCGGTGAAAGCGAGAGAAAAGAAGAACGCGAACAAGTTCTTTGTTGACGAAAAGGTCTTCCCTCAGACCAAAGCAGTTTTGGTTACGAGAGCAGAGCCAATTGGAATTGAGTTGGTTTTTGGATCTCTAGCTAGCTTGGACTTGACTGATCCGGAGCTTTACGGGCTCATGATCCAGTATCCTAATTCTGATGGTGCTGTTGCAGACTACGCTGCATTGGTAGCGTCTGCCAAGGAAAACAAAGTGATGACTGCCTTCGCTTCTGATTTGTTGGCGCTTACACTTTTGACTTCTCCAGGCGAAATGGGAGCAGACGTTGTGGTAGGTTCCGCTCAGAGATTCGGTGTACCGATGGGTTACGGCGGACCTCACGCTGGATTTTTTGCTACCAAAGACGATTATAAGAGACAGATTCCTGGCCGAATCATCGGTGTGTCTGTAGACAAGGCCGGAAACAAGGCATATAGAATGGCTCTCCAGACTCGTGAGCAGCACATCAAGCGTGAGAAGGCAACTTCCAACATCTGTACCGCTCAGGTACTGCTAAGCGTGATGGCAAGTTTCTATGCAGTCTATCATGGTCCTCAAGGATTGAAAAATATCGCTTTGAGAACTCACGGTTTGGCGAAATTGACCGCCCAGGCTTTGAAGCAAGTTGGCTTGGATGTAGCTGATCAGTATTTCTTCGACACCATTCAAATCAAAATGAATGATGTCGCGAGAGAAAGAGTAAGAGGCTTGGCTTTGGGATCTAAAATGAACTTCAGATATGAGTCTGATTCTGTTTTCATCTCTTTTGACGAGACCAAAACTCTGGACGATGTTAATACCATTGTTAAGATCTTCGCAACCGAAGAAGGCAAGCATACCTTGGATCTGAATGATCTGGTTTCAAACCTCGAGCTGGAATTTCCAGAGGGATTGGCTAGAAAGTCTGAGTACTTGACGCACCCGGTATTCAATAGTTATCATGCTGAGCACGAAATGCTCCGTTATATCAAGCGTTTGGAAAACAAGGATCTTTCCTTGGTACATTCCATGATTTCTTTGGGCTCTTGTACCATGAAATTGAATGCCACTGCGGAAATGATCCCAGTAACTTGGCCAGAATTCGGTCAACTGCATCCTTTTGCTCCAATGGATCAGACTTTGGGTTACCAAGAGCTGTTTACCAATTTGAGAACTTGGCTTACCGAAATCACTGGTTTCGCGGATACTTCTCTCCAGCCGAACTCCGGTGCTCAAGGCGAATATGCTGGTCTGATGGTGATCAGAGCTTATCACATGAGCCGTGGTGAAGGACATAGAAATGTATCTTTGATCCCTACTTCCGCTCACGGAACCAACCCTGCTTCCGCTGTTATGGCTGGAATGAAAGTGGTTTTGGTGAAGTGTGACGAAAAGGGAAATATCGATATCGAAGATTTGAGAAAGAGAGCAGAAGAGCATGCAAATGATCTTTCTTGCTTGATGGTAACCTACCCTTCTACACACGGGGTGTTTGAAGAAGGTATTCGAGAGATCTGCCAAATCATTCACCAATATGGTGGCCAAGTTTACATGGATGGTGCCAATATGAACGCTCAGGTAGGTTTGACTTCTCCTGGCTTTATCGGTGCTGACGTTTGTCACCTAAACTTGCACAAAACCTTCTGTATTCCTCACGGTGGAGGAGGACCTGGCATGGGCCCAATCTGTGTGGCTAGCCATTTGGCTCCATTCCTTCCAGGTAACCCTGTCGTGAAAACTGGCGGAGTTCACGCGGTATCAGCCGTTTCTTCTGCACCGTATGGAAGTGCTAGCATTTTGCCTATCTCCTATGCTTATATCGCAATGATGGGCGGAGATGGCCTTAAAAGAGCCACTGAAATGGCAATCTTAAATGCCAACTATATCAAAGAAAGATTAAGCGGACATTTCCCAATTCTTTATACCGGATCCAAAGGAAGAGCTGCCCACGAGATGATCGTTGATTGTCGATCTTTCAAAGATTTTGGCGTAGAGGTAGAGGATATCGCAAAGCGGTTGATGGACTATGGATTCCACGCTCCTACGGTATCTTTCCCTGTGGCAGGCACTTTGATGATCGAGCCTACCGAATCTGAGACGAAAGCTGAATTGGATAAATTCTGTGATGCGTTGATTTCCATCCGTGAGGAAATTCGCGAGATCGAGACTGGTGCGGCTGACAAAGAGCAAAACGTACTGAAAAATGCGCCACACACCGCATCGATGGTTTTGACTGGTGAGTGGAACTTGCCTTACTCCAGAGAGAAAGCGGTTTATCCTTTAGAATACGTGAAAGACAACAAATTCTGGCCAAGCGTAAGAAGAATTGACTCTGCTTATGGCGACAGAAACTTGATGTGTAGCTGTATTCCTACTGAGGAATTTGCCAAGGAATTGGCTTAAGAGTTTTTCCCAATTAAATTTAAAAGAGGCTGCCATCGGCGGCCTCTTGTCGTTTTAGTCAGCTGGCATGTGATTCGGTTCGGAAAGTTCGATTTCCAGGCCGCCAAATTTTTTCGCGACAAAATTATAGACCACTGCCCCCAATGCGCCGAATATGAATCCCACCACACCGTAAAAGATTGGTATTATGATCAGCATAGCAATGCCAAGTCCACCCGAATCTGATAAGGGCAATCCATCTCCTAATCCTCCGATAAGAGAGAACATAACCGCATAAATTATCCCGATAAAAATGCCCAATAAGCCTAATGTGAGGCCATAAACTTTGGCGGCTGAACCGACTCCGATTCTTTTGACTACTTGCATATTATGTCATGTAAGATGTTTAGTTGGAAAAATATAGGCATAAAAAAAGCTCGTTGCAAAACGAGCTTTTAAATTTTGTTGCTGCTTTAGACGTTTACGTGCCTCTCTGCATGATAGGATGATCTTACCAATGGGCCGGATTCCACGTATTTGAGGCCTCTCGCCAATCCTTCCTCCCGATAGTGGGCAAAAAGTTCCGGATGGATAAACTCTGCCACTTCGATGTGCATCTTGGTAGGCTGGAGATATTGGCCTAATGTGAGGATGTCACAGCCATGTGCGGCAAGATCGTCCATGGCAGTATAGACTTCTTCTTTTGTCTCGCCTAGTCCGAGCATAATACCCGTCTTGGTTCGTTTGCCAAACCCTTTGGTCAATTTGATCTGTTCCAGTGAGCGCTCGTATTTCGCTTGTGGCCTCACTCGGCGATAAAGGCTTCCCACCGTTTCCATGTTGTGAGAAACCACTTCCTGGCCGCCTTCTATCATTCTGTAGAGCGCATCCCAGTTGGATTTCACATCAGGAATCAGTGTTTCAATAGTGGTTTCTGGAGACAGTTCCTTGGTTTGCACCACGGTCTGATACCAGATCTCAGCCCCACGGTCCTTTAATTCGTCCCGATTCACAGAGGTGATCACTGCGTGCTTTACGCCCATGAGCTTAATGGCCTCTGCCACTCGTCTTGGCTCGTCGGTATCATATTCTGGTGGTCTGCCCGTCGCTACCGCGCAAAAAGAGCAAGAGCGAGTGCAGACATTTCCCAAGATCATAAATGTGGCAGTCCCTGCTCCCCAGCATTCGCCCATGTTTGGGCAGTTGCCGCTTTCGCAGATGGTGTGAAGCTTGTGCTCGTCTACCAGCTTTCTGACCTTGGCGTATTCTTTTCCCACGGGCAACTTGACGCGTAGCCAATCAGGCTTTTTACGTCGTGTCGCCTCCTCGGATATTACGGGTAATTCAATCATCACATTCGGATTTGGTGCAAAGGTAATCCAGAAGGGCTCAAAAGCCAATTCCAATCACTTACGGAAGCCGTAAAAGAAAGTGAAATAGGCAGATTGGAAAATCTGGTTGTTTTCAGTGGTAGGGATGAGCGGGATCTCCTTATTGTATCCTTCGATCATGTACCCGACTTCCAGTCCTGTTGCGCTGCTTCTGAACACTCCAAACTCAAACATCAACGCCGCCTTTAAAGTTGCACCGATAGCCACTTCGGATTGGCCGATACCTTCAAAAAGTCTTCCTGTTCCCAGGATATTGTAGCGGCTTTGGTGGATCTCAGGGTCATACTGCTCTGTCACCGTTTCCACCCGGTTGATGGCGTACTCGATATAGTAGGGGGCGATAATGCCGATGGTGGGGCCGGCGGCGGCCAAGGCAGATACCTGTACGCCTTGATTGGGAGCTTTCTTGAAAAGAATGATTTCTCGACCGTAGTGTGGTCTGATAGCGTAGAGGTAGTTGGACTTTCCGAAAATATAGCTGTTCCCCAAAACCGTATTGTATCGGGCCTCTTTGGGATTTTTTACGTTTGACAATTCTACCCCCCAAAATGAGAATTGGGAGTCGTCGATCCGGGTGCCTGCCTTGAAAACAAATCCCCCTATCAAACCTCCATTGGTGTTTTTGTTGATCCCAAAAAGGTATTCCTTATCATATTCATAATTTCCGACATCCTCCCTTTGGGAAAATGCCTCCTGACTGAATAGGAAGAAAAGTGCGGGTAGGATTAATTTCAGCTTGCTCATTCGAATTGGTCGAAAATATTGCTCTATTTTTGGATTTAAGTATTTAACTGAATTTTAAAAGTAAGAGTTTATGCCCACTATTAAAAGTTCGTATTTGGGGAATTTAAGGACCCAGTCAGTGCATTTACAATCCGGAACTGAATTGCTCACAGACGCGCCAGTGGACAACAACGGGAAAGGTGAAAAGTTTTCTCCAACAGACTTGGTTTCCAGTGCTTTGGGAAGCTGTATGGTGACGATCATGGGGATTGTAGCGGAGAGGAATGGTGTTTCGCTGGAAGGGCTGAGCTGGGAGGTGACTAAGGTGATGCAGGCATCACCGCGGAAGATCCAAGAGATCGTAGTGGATTTTCATTGGGACAATCCTGTGGAGGATGGAGCGATGATCCAGAAGCTTAAAAATGCCGCTCTGACTTGCCCTGTGGCCCTGAGTCTAGATCCAGCCATCAAACAGACGGTGAATTTCGATTTCTGATCGGAACGAAATCTCCTGACGATTGCTTTCAATCATATAAACCCACGTACTCATGTGCTATCTCTTCGAAAGCTTCAAAGGCTGGAAACAGTATTGCGAAAGCCATAATTCCAGCCTAGTCCAGTCAGTGATCGAGTACGAAGTAGAGCAGAAGAATTCCTCCGAGGAAAAGATTTGGTCTGGTCTGCAAAATGCCTATACAGTGATGAAGGAAGCGGTTGCCACCGGTCTCGGGGAAGAGATGACCTCACGGTCCGGCATGATCAACAACGGGGCAAAAAAGGTGTTCAACCATCCGTTGACTGTCCTTTCGCCAGAGTTCCAAAAGCTTATCTCCCGTGCGCTGGCAGCCAAGGAGGTAAACTCCTGTATGGGCCGAGTAGTGGCAGCGCCAACTGCAGGGGCTTCAGGGATCCTACCCGGTACGATGGTTACACTCCAAGAAATTCACGAACTGGACGATGCGAAGATTTTGGAAGGCTTATTGGTAGGGGCGGGGATAGCTCTTATTATTGAGGAGAAGGCCAGTTTAGCAGGCGCCGTAGGAGGATGCCAGGCGGAGACTGGCTCTGCTGCGGCTATGGCCTCTGGAGCCATCGTGCATTGTCTGGGCGGAAATACGGATCAGATTTTCAACGCGGTCGCAATCACAATACAGTGCATGTTAGGATTGGTATGTGACCCGGTGGCAGGTTTGGTCGAAGTGCCTTGTGTCGTTCGAAATGCAAGTGCAGCTGCCATTGCCTTCAGTTCCGCGCAGATAGCCCTCGCTAACGTCAACGCGGTGATTCCTGTGGATGAATGTGTGGAAGCAATGGGTGAGATCGGAGCTTCCATGGAAAGCAGATACAAGGAAACGGCGATGGGAGGGCTTGCTGCAACTCTGACAGGTCAGGAAATTGCCAATCGGGTTTTGATACAGGATATTGAAATTCTTCCTGACGAAAACCTACCCGAGTAATCTTCCAAAGAGGGGAATCTGGAGGATTTGATCAATACCGAGTCCAAGTACGAATGACCAAAAAAGTGAGCTCCATAGCATGTGGAAGTAAATTTTCCTCTTTTTGGTACCAAAGGAAACCAAAATCAAGGTGCCGCCGATCGGCGTGAGCAGTAATGGGCTGAAGAAGGCGATTCCAACTTCCCCATACTTGCTCCAAAGCCGTACGATGGTTCGGTTTTTCTTGGAGAAAACGGGGCTTTTTTTCTTTATCCGCAGTGCCAGGATTTTTTTGAACCTAGACCCAATAAGCGTAAAAATCAACACACTGGTCATCATGCCGGAGACGGTGACCAAGATAATCTCCCAAATGCTGTATCCAGCCGCATTGCCAAGCAAAGGCCCGGCAATGAATTTGAACATACTGAGAAAATAGATGCCAAAGAAGGTAATCAGCGACTCGTTCATAAGAGAATTACCAAGTATGCAATATAGGCGAACAGCAGCACTGAGCCCTCCACCTTGGATATACGCATTTTGGTTCTCATCAGGGGATAAAGCAGCAAAGAAATTCCGATCATCCAAAGATAGTCGGATTTGACAAAGGCCTCGGAGACTGATATAGGTTTGATAATAGCCGTCACGCCGATAATCGAGAGGATATTCATGATGTTGCTACCCAAAATATTCCCCAAAGCCAGATCGGTGCGTTTTGAGAGAGCTGCAATAATCGAGGTGATCAATTCCGGTAAACTGGTTCCTATTGCGACGATGGTTACTCCGATGATTCGTTCTGATACGCCAAATTCTCTTGAAATCAGAACTGCATTATTTACCAAGAGTTCCGATCCGAAGTACAAGCCAACAATGCCGCCGAGGAAGAGCCCGATGGATGTCGGCCAGGAATAGTTGCGTACTTCTTCGATTTCCTCCTCGACCGTTTGGCTATCCTGTTGGATTCCCTTGCCAAGGTTTCTAAATAAATAAAGGTTGAATCCGATAAAACCTGTAAACAAAAGTATTCCCTCCACGCGGGAGACCAATAGGTCTAGACTCAATATATAGTAGATTAAGGTGACCAGCATCATCAAAGCATATTCGAAGCGCACATGGCTTTTTCGGATGGCAATGGGGTAGAAAATGCCGCTGATTCCCAATACAAGACCGATATTAGCTATGTTGGAGCCCACCACATTTCCAATGGAGATGTCACTGTTTCCTTTCATGGCGGCTGTTAGACTGACTAAAAGCTCTGGAGCTGAAGTGCCAAAAGCAACCACTGTCAATCCGATCAGTCCGGTGGTCATGCCCAGTTTTAGCGCAATAGAAGATGCCCCGTCTACCAGGATCTTACCACCGAATAAAAGAATAAGCAAGCCTAGCGCCAATAAAAAATATGCTGTCATGTCGTTAAAGTTTTTCTCCGAACGCTAGGTCCCCCGCATCTCCTAGACCAGGGACGATGTACAATTGCGCGTTCAGGGATAGGTCTACCGACCCAATCCACAATTGAAAAGGGACCGTGATGTTTTTACTGAGGTAGTCGATGCCTTCCGGAGAGGCGATCGCAGCGGCTATGTGGATTATTTCGGGTGTTCCATGGGAAAGAATCGTTTCTATGCTCCGGAAAAAAGACTTTCCTGTCGCGAGCATGGGGTCTGCGAGGATGACCGTTTTTCCTTGAAGGCTAGGACTGGCGTGATATCCCAGGTTGATTTTGATTTCCCCTTCACCCTCTTCCCGAAAAGCCCCAATAAATCCACTCTCCGCTTTGTCAAAAAAATTCAAAAATCCATTATAGAAGGGAAGAGAAGCTCGAAGGACGGCAATTAAGACTGGGATAGTAGGAGATAGTAGGACATTTGCCTGTGCCAGAGGGGTTTCTACTGATCTTGATTCATATCTGAAGGTTTTGGAAATTTCGTAGGCAAGTATTTCCCCAAGACGCTCCAGATTTTTGCGAAACCTAAGACGGTCTCCTTGCACGGTGATATCCCGGAGCTCGGCGATAAAGTGGTTTCCCACAGACCCTGATTCTGTCAAGACAAACATCCCACAAGTATAAAGAAAATGCCCGGTCGATTAAAACGGGGCATTTAAATAGAGGTTATTTGATTGCAAAGCTGGCTCTTCTCGCCATTTGCCTGGCCTCAGGTGAGGATTTGTCTAGGCTGGAATCTTCTCCATAGCCTTTATACGTCAGTCTAGAAGCTTGGACTCCTGCGGCGACAAGCAAGTCATAAACAGCCTTTGCTCTTTTCTCGGACAGCTGCATATTATAGTCTTCTTCACCGAGCTCATCTGCATAGCCTTCTACTTCGAGATTCAAACTTGGGTTCTTTTGCAGAAAGTTCGCCACAAATGAGGCTGAGGAAGTGGAATAATCCAAAGGCTTATGGCTGTCAAAGCCAAAGTAGAGATTGACATAGCCCTCGTCAATTGCTTTTTTCAGATAATCAGACTGGTCTTTGATCTCTTCGATAGGGCATCCTTTGGTCGAGCTTGGTCCGGGTAGAAACGGACATTGATCCAGATGGTCGGGAGTGCCATCGCTGTCTGAGTCCATACTGACGCCACTTGGGCTTACTCTTGCTCCTGCTTGGGTATTCGGTTCTTTGTCAAGATAGTCGGCTACCCCGTCCCCGTCAGAGTCTTTGAGCATTTCGTTGATTCCTGCGATTGACTCGGCAAGTTCGTCTTTCGTTGCATACTTTTCGGCAGCAATATGCCAGTCCGCGTGCTGATCTGCTTTTCCTAGGTAAAAGTTCAATCCAATAGTTCCGGTCCACCAAGTTCCAGTGGCATGAACGAAGGGTATTTCGGGTACATCGGGTCTCCCTTCCTGATTAAATTCATTACCATCAAAGGTATATCGCTGACGCCCATTTACATTTGTTGAAACTGTCCCCTGCAAACTGATTCTCTCCGAAATTAGATAGAGGACCTTAACTGAAGTGTTGATAGAATAGACATAATCAGGCTCATCCGAAGGTATAATTCGAGTTTCTGGTTTCAAAGCTCCGAATCCAAACCCTAGATCAGCAAGCATGGTGAACTTTTGTGAAAAAGATTCAAAAGAAAGCAATCGACCAATGTTCATCACTCCCCGAAAACTCGTGCTTAAGTAGGTTGTGGAAAATTCAAGACTTTCTCCTTTTAACTCGGAGAAATTTCCAACTCCGAAGTTCCCACTCAGTCCAAAATACTGATTGAACATGTATCTAGCCCCAAAATCCGTATGGCCTAATTTTAAGGTTGGGGAGAGGTATCCAGGAGTAAGAGGGGCCATAGGCTTGTTGAAACCGCCATTTACCTCCAAGGACCACTTATTAAAGTCGTTTTGGGCAAAGACATTCATAGTCGCTCCAATGAGGAGTAAGAAAAGAATCAGTTTTTTCATCGAGATAGGGGTGAAATGGGATGAACGACCAAAAGTAGAAATAATGGAAATATGATTAAGCCATTTCAACAAAAAAGCCCGATCAATTTGATCGGGCTCTCCATATTTCTTTATTAATTCTTACTTGATCTCGAAGCTGGCTCTTCTTGCCATCTGACGAGCATCAGCAGATGCTTTATCTACAGAAGTATCTTCGCCGTATCCTTTGTAAGAAAGTCTAGAAGCATCAACTCCAGAAGCAACCAAGAGATCGTATACTGCTTTCGCTCTGCTTTCAGACAACTTCATGTTGTAGTCTTCAGGACCGAGTTCGTCAGCATAACCTTTGATTTCAACGCTAACGCCTGGGTTTCTCTTCATAAAGTTTGAAACATACTGCGCAGAACTTACTGAGTATCCGAGAGGTTTAGAGCTGTCAAATGCGTAGTAAACGTTTACATAGCCGTCATTGATAGCCTTTTTCATGTAGTCGATCTCCTCACGAATCTCTTCTACAGGGCAACCTCCAGTAGAAGCTGGACCAGGGAGGAATGGACACTTGTCAACGTGATCAGGAGTACCGTCACCATCGGAATCAAGAGTCATACCAGCAGAATTTACTCGAGCTCCAACTGGGGTGTTCGGCTCTTTATCCAGATAATCAGGAACCCCGTCACCATCAGAATCCTTCAACATGTCCTTGATGCCATTGATCTGAGTCGCAAGTTCTTCTTTGGTAGCATACTTGTCAGCAGCGATATACCAGTCTGCATGTTGCTCCGCTTTGCCCAAGTAGAAATTCAAACCGATTGTACCAGTCCACCAGGTACCATTGGCACCATATGGATAAGGCTCTAAAGAAGCACCGTCAAATGAGACAGACTGTCGCCCGTTAAGTACGGTAGAGATGTCACCAACCAATGCTACTTTATTTCCAAGCTTAACTTGAGGAGTAATACCGAAAATGAAAGTGTAAACATCATCTTTGAAATCACTGTTCGCGTTCTCCTGAGGACTTACTTGCCCAATACCTGCACCCCCGTGCATCAACAAGCCGAATGTTCTCGTGAATGATTCAAAATTCATTATGCGCCCGATGTTGGCAACACCTTGGAGGTTGAGTCGGTTGTACTTTGTTTCAAAGGATGGACTTTCGCCGTCTACTTCCTTGAAAGTACCCAATCCGTAATCCAATTTTAAACCGAATTTCTCATTGAACATGTAGCGCACGCCGAAATCAACGTGACCTAGGTTCAAAGACGGGGAAAGATACCCATAGGTCAACGGAGCCATAGGTTTGTTAAAGCCACCGGTAGCCTCTAGAGACCACTTGTTAAATTCCTGAGCATTAGCAGTTAAAGCTAAGGCGCCAGCCATAAGAGATGAGAGTATAAATTTTTTCATGACAAAAAATTTTTGTTCAAATTTTAAGTGATTGATAGATGTGATTACAAATTTATAAACTTTTAATTTATTGCAAATCTAGACGATTTATTTAAATCCCAATCCAACGATCAAAATTTATCCCGACTTTTTAAATTTCCAACAAATTATTTAGCTACATAATCGATGCCAAAATGAAATTTTTGTTTGAATTATTGTCTAAACATAGTGTTTCTGGAGATGAATCCGAAATAGCACGTTTTATTTTTGACTATGTTTCGAAACGAGCCTCTTCTTGGAAGGTTCGGCCCATAGTCTATTTTGGTGAAGAATTTCATGATTGTTTACTCCTGAAATTTGGGGAGCCAAAAACGGCGGTATTTGCCCATCTGGACACGGTCGGGTTCATGACCCGCTACCAAAATCAGCTTATAACAGTCGGTGGCCCAGAGGTGGTTGAGGGGACGAAACTAGTTGGGAAGGATAGTAAGGGGGATATTTCATGTACGATATTAGGCGATGATGAAGCCTGCTTTCACGATTTTCCAAGAGGTATAGACAGGGGGACCAGGTTGTCTTTTGAGCAAAATATCAGACTGGATGAGGAGTATATTCAGGCAGCATACCTTGATAATAGATTAGGTATATACAATGCGCTTTTGTTATGCGAAACCCTTGAAAATGGGTGGGTTGTGTTTTCTACATACGAAGAACATGGAGGTGGTAGCATGCCGTTTCTCCTTAATTTTATCCAAAATGAAGCTCCAATTAAGCAGGCGCTAATTTCAGATATTACATGGGTTACGGAGGGCGTGGAACATCACAAAGGCGTGGTTATTTCAATCCGGGATAAGTTCATCCCGAGAAAGAGCTTTATTGACAAATTGATCAAAATCGCGGAAAGGAGCACAGTTGCGTTTCAGCTTGAGGTCGAAGCCTACGGAGGCAGTGACGGCCGAGAGGTTCAGTTTTCACCACATTTAATCGATTGGTGTTTTGTGGGAGCCGCGGAGGAAAATGTCCATACTCCGGATGAAAAAGTATCGCTTTTTGATCTGGAATGCATGATCAGAATGTATCGATTCCTAATGGAGAACCTTTAATTTCAAAGCATGAAAAAGATAATGGTAAAGGATCTTTCCTTCGAAGTTTTTATTTCTGAGGAGAAAATAAAAACCAGACTCGCTCAAATGGGAAACGATATCACAGCCCGCTTTGCCGGGGAAGAAGTCCTACTTTTGGGCGTATTGAATGGATCCTTCATTTTCATGGCAGATCTGGCGCGTGAGATTCATCTTCCTCTAAGTGTGGAATTTTTGAGAATATCTTCCTACACTGGCACCAGTAGCTCGGGCGACGTCAAGTCGCTGATGGGATTAAACACTGAGTTGAAAGGCAAAAACGTGTTGATCGTCGAAGATATAGTCGATACAGGCATAAGCATGGACTACCTGATTTTAGAGCTTTCCAAACACAATCCCAAGAGCTTGCGTATTGCAACTTTGCTGCTTAAAAAAGAGGCTTTCCGGTTTAATTACTCCTTGGACTATGTCGGATTTGAAATTCCCAATAAATTTGTTGTCGGCTACGGGCTGGATTACGACGGATTGGGAAGGAATCTTCCCGATCTATATCAATTGAGTGAAACTTAAAAAAACGAATTCTGGAATGCTGAATATAGTACTGTTTGGTCCTCCGGGTGCAGGTAAAGGTACCCAAAGTGAAAAGCTAATCGAAAAATACGGACTCACCCATCTCTCTACGGGAGACCTGTTCAGGAAACATCTCGGAGAGGGAACCGACTTGGGAAAACTCGCCAAGAAGTATATGGACGAAGGCCATCTCGTCCCCGATCAAGTCGTGATCAGCATGGTCGAAGACAAAATATCCAACACAGAGGGTAGTAAGGGTTTTATTTTTGACGGATTTCCCCGGACGACTGCCCAAGCCGAAGCATTGGACGTGATGCTAGCGAACAACGGCATGAAAATCTCCGGAATGATCGCTTTGGACGTTCCCGAAGAGATTTTGAAAGAGAGGATAAAAGAGCGCGGCAAGACTTCCAATCGGGCAGATGACCAGGACGAGGAGAAAATCAATACCAGAATAAAAGTCTATTTGGATGAGACCCTCCCGGTAGCCAAATACTACGAAAACCAAGGAAAGTACAAGAGTATCAATGGTGTCGGAGGAATTGACGAGATCTTTATGGAGATTTCGGAAGTGCTGGATAGCTACTGATTCACTTTGAATCGCTAATTTTGCAAAACCAAGATCTGGCTAAGCTTCTGGGCTTAGCCTTTTTCTTTCCTAAAAAAATGGCGGATTCCAATTTCATTGACTACGTAAAATTCTGTTCGCGATCCGGTGCCGGAGGAGCGGGCTCTGTTCATTTCAGGCGCGAGAAACACGTGCCCAAAGGCGGCCCGGACGGAGGTGATGGAGGTCGCGGAGGCCACATCATCCTGAGGGGAAACTCCCAGCATTGGACCCTGCTGCACCTTAAATACAAAAAGCATGTGATTGCCGAATCCGGCAAGGGAGGAGAAGGCGGTAGGAGAACAGGAGCCGACGGCAAAGACGTGATTTTGGAAGTGCCTCTTGGTACAGTGGCAAAAGATGCCGAGACGGGAGAAAAGCGGTTTGAGATCACCGAAGACGGACAAGAAGTCATCCTCACCCCTGGAGGCCGAGGGGGCCTGGGAAACGACCACTTCAAGACAGCGACCAACCAAGCGCCGCATTTTGCCCAAACGGGCGAAGCGGGAATAGAAGAGTGGATTGTGCTGGAGCTGAAGCTTTTGGCGGATGTGGGACTCGTGGGATTTCCCAATGCGGGAAAGTCTACACTGCTATCCTCTATTTCTGCCGCCCGGCCGGAGATTGGAGATTACCCGTTTACCACTTTGGTGCCAAACCTCGGAGTTGTTAGCTATCGGGACGACAAGTCATTCGTCATGGCGGATATTCCGGGGATCATCGAGGGGGCAGCCGAAGGCAAAGGTCTTGGGATTCGGTTTTTGAGGCATATCGAGCGCAATTCGATCCTGTTGTTTATGATTCCAGCGGATGCGGCAAGCATCCAAGATCAATACAGGATACTTTTAGGCGAGCTCGAAAAGTATAATCCAGAGCTCTTGGACAAGAAAAGGATTCTTGCAATATCCAAGGCTGACATGCTGGATGGCGATTTGATGAAGGAGATGGAGCTCGAGGTACCCAAGGATCTTCCTTTTGTTTTTATCTCTGCGGTAAGCCAATTTAATCTCGACAAGCTAAAAGACTTAATCTGGCAAGCCATCCATTCCTGATCAAGTGCCACTTTGTCAGAGAAATGGATCTGGCAAAGTCATTGATATTGACCCTCACACCAACTATTGCCTAATTTCTATGAAAAATAAAGAACAAGTGGATCAAGAACTAAAAAAGGAAACTGAAGAGCAGCTAGTAGATGAAACTCCTCAAAATGTGACCGAAAATCTGAGTGAAGCAGAAAGCCAGGAATCTAAACTTGAAGCTGAGGTAGCTGAGCTGAAGGAAAAATACCTCCGGCTTTATTCTGACTTTGAAAATTTCAGGAAAAGGACAGCGAAGGAACGTGTGGATCTCATAACAACCGCATCAGAGGAAGTTCTAAAGGACTTGATCCCAGTTGTAGACGATTTTGAAAGGGCCTTCAAGGCTTCGGAGAAAGAGTCCGACCCAGTTAAAATCAGAGAAGGGAACCAGCTTATTTATCACAAGCTTGTCAGGATTCTCGAGACAAAAGGACTGAAGGCAATGGAAGATTTGACAGGGAAGCCTTTCAATCCGGATACGCAAGAAGCCATCACGCAAATTCCGGCGCCGTCAGAGGAGCTGAAAGGTGCTGTGATAGATGTCGTCGAAAAAGGCTACACGCTGGGAGAGAAGGTGGTGCGTTACGCCAAGGTTGTAACTGGAGCTTAAATTACTATGGCAAAAAGAGATTACTACGAAGTTCTTGGCGTTTCCAAATCGGCGGGCGCCGATGAGATAAAAAAGGCGTACCGAAAGCTGGCAATCCAGTATCATCCCGACAAAAACCCGGACAACCCCGAGGCGGAAGACAAATTCAAGGAGGCGGCAGAAGCCTACGAGGTTCTTAGCAACCCAGATAAGAAGGCCCGCTATGATCAATTTGGACACCAGGGTCTGGGTGGAGCTTCAGGCTTTGGCGGAGGTGGAATGAACATGGAGGATATCTTCTCCCAGTTTGGTGACATCTTCGGAGGCGGGGGCTTCGGGTCATTTTTTGGAGGATCCGGCGGTGGTCGTCGCACGAAGAAGGGAACAAACCTTCGTGTAAAGCTGAAGCTTAACCTTCAGGAAATAGCGAACGGCGTCGAGAAAAAGATCAAAGTAAAGCGCCATGTGGTTGCGCCTGGTGTTACGTTTAAGTCATGCGGCGCGTGCCATGGGTCTGGCCAAATAAAGAAGGTGGTCAATACCATGCTGGGACAGATGGTGTCGGCAAGCACTTGTGCAGTCTGCGGTGGTAGCGGCCAAATCGTTGACAAGAAGCCAGCGGATGCGGACTCACGTGGTCTGATTGTGAAAGAGGAAGTCATCTCCATCAACATCCCAGGCGGGGTTGGCGAAGGCATGCAGCTCAGCATGTCCGGAAAGGGGAATGAAATTCCCGGAGGTATTGCCGGAGACCTACTCATCGTCATTGAAGAGGCTGAAGATACGGTTTTGCAACGCGAAGGCAACAACGTCATATATGACCTTCATGTGTCATTCATCGACGCAGCACTTGGCGCTTCTCTGGAAGTACCCACCATTGACGGTAAGGTGAAGATCAAGATCGATCCCGGAACACAAAGTGGAAAGATGCTTCGCTTGAAAGGAAAAGGGATCAAAGATATCAATGGCTATAGCCGCGGAGACCAATTGATTATGGTCAATGTCTGGACTCCAACTGAGCTGTCCAGAGACGAACGCAATGTCCTCGAGTCATTGCGCACTTCTGACAATTTCAGGCCTGACCCAGGAAAGCAGGACAAATCCTTTTTCGATAAAATGAAGGAGTTTTTCTAATAGGATGAAAGCCGGAAGCGATTCCGGCTTTTTTTATATTTTTAAAAAACCTTTTCAATGTCGTCTCGTAACCTATCCGTATGCTTAAAAAACTGTGTCTGCTTTTATTCTGGATCATGGTGGAGGCAATTCCCGCCCCGGCGCAGTTTGTGAAAGAATATAAAGTGACGGAGCGGAAAGGCTTTGAGATCGTCCACCTGGATTTTTCTACTTACAAAAGCGTGACGCAGCTCAAGCGTGTAATCTCGCAGGATCCAATCTACATCCACGGCCACCTGCTGAAATCCAATATTTTGCCGGACTTCAAGTATTCTGTGCATGATAATATGCTTGATGCCAAATTGGTACATAAGAATGTGGAGTCCGACAACCTGGGTAGGAGCATCACATCCAAGCTATTTTCCGACAATTCTGATTTTGACCACTCGTGGGACTTGGGATTGGCTTCCAATTTCCTATATGACCTCGATTTTAATCTAGGTGTCGGCATCTCTGATTTCGACCTTGCCCAGATCCCTATATCCCAGCTTAAGGTGAAAAGCGCCAGTGCCGATGTCAAGATCCACTATGGCTTGGCTATCCCAAATCAAGTGGAGATGGATACGCTGCTGGTCACCCTTAACATGGGAGTGGTAGAGATACAGGACCTGAATTTCACCAATTCAAAAAAGGTAATCATCGAAGTGAGTTATGGTAAGATAGACTTGAATTACAGTGACGGGCTGGCGAGTTCTTGTCAGGTAATCGCGGCTGTGAGCGGAGGAAGTATTCACCTCAAACTCCCCCCGGATTCCAATCCGGTCAAAATTCGTATGAAAACCACCCCGATGTGCCGCACGATTTTTCCCAAATACCTCAAGTCGGTAGACAAGGAAACCTATGTGACCAAGGGATATAAAGCTTCGGATCCCAGACTACTGGAATTGATACTGGATGTGGGGGTCGGCTCGATCACCATCGAATAACCACGAGATGCTTCAGATTACACAGCTTAACAAATCCTACGAAAACCACCGCGCGCTTTCAGAAGTAGATCTTCTTGTCCCAAGGGGAGTGATTTTTGGGCTTCTGGGGCCAAATGGTGCGGGGAAAACCACCCTGATACGCATCGTCAACCAGATCATAGAGCAAGACAGCGGCTCGGTAGAATTGGATGGGAAGATACTTTCTCCCGACGACGTCAGAAAAATCGGGTATCTGCCCGAGGAGCGGGGCTTGTACAAAAAGATGAAGGTCTGGGATCAATTGATTTATTTTTCCCGACTAAAAGGACTCAGCGAAAGTGACGCGAAGCTTGAGATCAAACATTGGTTGGAAAAATTGGACATTGCTACCTGGAGGGACAAAAAGATCGAAGATCTATCCAAGGGCATGGCCCAAAAGGTCCAGTTTATTTCTACCATCGTTCACCGTCCTTCACTGCTGATTCTGGACGAGCCTTTCTCGGGTTTTGATCCGGTCAACGCAGAAATCATCAAGAATGAGATACTGGAACTGAAGACGAATGGGACAACAGTGATTTTGAGTACCCATCGCATGGAATCGGTGGAACTCTTGTGCGACCAAGTGGCAATGATCAACAAATCTCGGAAGATCCTAGATGGTACCATCCGCGAGGTGAAGAGAAGCTTTCGGCCAGAAGTCTTTCGGGTAGGAATAGCCAGTCCCATCCAAGAACTGCCAAGGGAATGGGTGCCAAAGTTCACCGGGGATGCATGGGAGTTTACACTTCCGTTGTCAGGGAAGGCTCCCAACCAGCTCTTGGCGGAGTTGATGGAGTATGGAGAGGTGGTTATGTTTCGTGAACAGATTCCGAGTATGGAGGAGATTTTTATTCATCAGGTAAAAGCGTCGTCAAATGAATAAGATTTTACTGGTCATCCAGCGAGAGTATTTGGCGAGGGTAAAGAAGAAGTCCTTCTTGATCGCGACGATCTTGACTCCGTTGATTTTCCCCGCTATCATGGGAATTTTTGTCTGGATTGCCGTGCAGGAGAAAGACGGCCAATCACTTCGAATCATTGAAGTTGTTGATGATACGGGCTTGTTTTTTATGGAAAGCTCAGAGCAGTATGCCTTTACCTCTTCCGATATCGATCCTGAAGCAGCGAAGAAAATGGTTCAGGACGGAGAGCGATACGGTTTTTTGCACATCCCTAAGCTGGATCTTCAGAATCCTACGGGCATACAGTTTTACGGGGTGGAAAATCCGAGCCTGACCTTGATGGGCTATTTGGAGAGTGCGCTGAAGCGGAAGATAGAAGACCAAAAACTTTACGACCAAGGAATAGATCCGAAAGTGCTCAAGGAGATCCGTACGGATGTTTCTATTAAATCAATCACATTGGGGGAGCAAGGGGAGGAGAAAATTAACAACGCGAACGTCAATTATGCAATTGGGTTTCTCTCTGGAATCCTGATTTACATCTTCATCTTCGTCTACGGCAATCAGATCATGCAGGGAGTCATCGAGGAGAAGTCAACCCGTATCGTCGAAATCCTGGTTTCGTCGCTCAAGCCATTTCAACTGATGATGGGGAAAATCGTCGGCATTGGAGCGGTGGGATTGACGCAGTTTCTGATTTGGGTGGTGCTGATAGGCACCTTGTCGACGCTTGTGATGGGAGTGTTGGGCTTTCAAATGCCCCAGCAGCAGGCAATGGAGATGGCCAATCCTGAGTTTGCACAAGCCACACCCGATTCCAGTGAATTGGCGGACATTCTTGCCGTGATCAATGGAATTGATTTTGTCGCTTTGGTGCTGAGTTTCGTCATGTATTTTCTTGGAGGGTATTTGCTCTACGGATCGCTGTTTGCCGCCATCGGATCAGCGGTGGACGCCCCTTCGGATGCGCAACAGTTCATGTTTCCGATTACCATTCCGCTGATTGTAGCCTATATGGGCCTTTTTGTTTTTGTGCTGCAAGATCCCACGAGTACCACGTCATTTTGGCTTTCGATCATTCCGCTCACCTCGCCGATAGCAATGATGGGTCGCATCAGCTATGGTGTGCCATTCTGGGAATTGGCGCTGTCAATGGGATTGCTTGTTCTGGGTTTTCTGTTTACGACTTGGCTCGCGGGCAAAATCTACCGCATCGGAATCCTTATGCACGGCACCAAGCCCACCTACAAAATCCTTTGGAAATGGATCAAAGCCAGCCAATAACAATGAATCCCGGCTTAGCCGGGATTCATTGTTATCTCAGATAGGCGGAAAGCATCCAGACGACCTTTTCTTTTTCTGTGATAAAGTCACTCATCAGTGACACAGTGCCTTCGTCGGCAGCGTCACCAGCGGCTTCGAGGGTTTTTCGCTCCAAGCCAAGAAGTGCATTTTGATTGTCTCGGACGATTTCCACCATTTTCATGGCTTCCTTTACCTCTTTAGCCTCCTTGATCTCGGCATTTTCGATGTATTCGGCATAGGACGAAAACGGTCTTCCGCCCAAGGTAAGGATACGCTCTGCGATTTCATCCACAGCGAGGTTGGCTGAGGTGTATAGCTCTTCGAACTTGGCATGGAGCTCAAAGAAATTCGGGCCAGAGACGTTCCAGTGGAAGTTTCGAAGGTTTTGGTAGTAGACCTGGTAGTTGGCCAGAAGTTCGTTCAGCTTTTTAACCAAAGGCTTTGACTCTTTGATCTCGAGTCCGATGTCGTTTGTTTTCATATGATTATTGTTTGATTTTCAAAGGTGCTGTGAAATCGCACGTCCCGGATGCTGATCCTAGGCGTGACCTCCTCGCTATGCTCTATTTACTGTCGTTCTTTGTTTAATTCTGAACTAATTAGGCATAAATTTACGCAAATCAGGAAGCAAAGTCTAACTGATAAATTCTATTTCCCACTCATACTATCAATGGCATTTAGGAGTTTATATTCCGAAAACCACCCCCAAGCGAATGGCGAAGCGATTCCAGGATCTTACCTCGATTGATTTTTACCAGAACAGAAAACAGGTCAAGTGGCTGGTATTCCTTTTGTCCTTTTTGATCGGGTCGGGATCGATTTGGTACACCAGTCTGTTGGTTGACGAGTTGAGGGAAAGAGAGAGTAGACAGATCCAGCTCCTCTCCTCTGCCTTGGAGTACGCCGCCACCACTTCTGAAAACCTGACTTTTATCAACCAGGAAATCATTCAGCAGAATCATTCGATCCCCATCATCATGGTGGATGCGGAGGGGGATCCGATGGAGTTCAGGAATATCAATTTCAAGAAGAATGCAGACGGGGAAGACTCGCTGCGTACCTTGGAAAAGGAGCTTTTTGAAATGCAGGAGGAGTATGAGCCCATCCATCTAATGGAGGCCGATGTTCGGGTCTACTATCGAAACTCCGAGCTCTTGACTAATCTTCGCTACTATCCCTATGTTCAGCTGGCGGTGATCCTGGTCTTTGGGGCTTTGGCATATGCGCTTTTCAATCAGAGTAAGATTGCGGAGCAAAACCGCGTTTGGGCGGGATTGACAAAGGAAACTGCCCATCAGCTAGGAACGCCCATCGCCTCGCTGATGGCTTGGATTGATTACCTGAGAAACTCTCCCGTTTGGGAAGAAAACAAAGAGATTATCCAGGAGATGGACAAAGACGTGGTCAAGCTCCGGATGGTCACCGAGCGCTTCAGCAGCATTGGCAGCAAGCCGGTGATCCAACCCGAAAATCTCTACGAAATGATCGAAGAGACGATCAACTACCTACGCCCGAGGATTTCGACCAAAGTGGAGCTCCTCATCAATGCCGACTCCAGGGATCTCGACGCGCTCATGAACAAGCCCCTCATGGAGTGGGTGATAGAGAATATCTGCAAAAATGCGGTCGATGCGATGAGGGGAAAGGGAACCATCACCATCAGCGTTCTCCAGGATAGCGACAAGTTTGTGATCGTAGACATCGCTGATACCGGTAAGGGGATAGAAAAGAAGAATTTTAAAAAGGTGTTTTATCCGGGATTTTCCACGCGCCAGCGGGGCTGGGGCTTGGGATTGACTTTGGCCAAACGAATCGTGGAGGGCTACCATGGAGGAAGGATTTTTGTCAAGAGCTCCGAAATCGGACGGGGCACGACTTTCCGGATTATGCTCCTAGGCAATCTGGAAGACGCTTCGCAGTTTATCACGGAGGGAATTCTGGAATATTAGGGAAGCCGCGAGGGTAGAAGTACGAACGCTGATTGACGATTTTTGATTTACGATTTACGAGGCATTGCCACAAGGAGAAACTATTGCTTAATGGATTGTCCTTTGATTAGGCGAGTTTGGTTTTTAGCCCAAAGCTATTGCTAGGTAAATTGCTACGACTCACTTCTTTGCCTCGTAAATCGTACTTCGTAGATCTGAAATGTTGTCAGTGCGCCGACTTTCCAACTTTCAACTTTGCGACCTTACAACCTATTTTTTCCCTACCTTTGCCCCCTGAAATTCAAGACCCATGAGTTTGACTGAGGAAATCAAGAAGCGAAGAACTTTTGCCATTATTGCCCACCCGGATGCGGGAAAGACCACCTTGACCGAAAAGCTCCTGCTTTTTGGCGGTGCGATCCAGACCGCTGGAGCGGTGAAATCCAACAAAATCGACACTGCCACCAAGTCTGACTGGATGGAAATCGAAAAGCAGAGAGGGATCTCTGTCGCGACCTCCGTCATGGGTTTTGAATACAAGGACATTAAAATCAACCTCCTCGATACTCCAGGTCACCAAGATTTTGCGGAGGACACGTACCGAACTCTGACCGCGGTTGACTCGGTTATCATGGTCATTGACTGCGTAAAAGGGGTCGAGATCCAGACCGAAAAACTGATGGAGGTCTGCCGCATGCGCAATACGCCGGTGATCTGCTTTATCAACAAGCTGGACCGTGAAGGCCGCGATCCTTATGATTTGCTGGATGAGGTGGAAGAAAAGCTGAACATCAAAGTGCGCCCACTGTCCTGGCCAATCGGAATGGGAAAAGGCTTCAAGGGGGTATATAATCTTTATGAGAAAAAACTGAACCTGTTTACACCTTCCCAGCGCAAGCTCAGTGACGATAGACAGGTGTTTGAAAATTTGGATGATCCTGAATTGGACAGCCTAATTGGACCAAACAACGCCAATCAGCTTCGGGAAGATGTCGATTTGATCGAGGGCGTCTATCCTGAGTTTGATGTGAATGATTACCTAGAAGGAAAAATCGCCCCCGTGTTTTTTGGCTCGGCAGTCAACAACTTCGGGGTAAATGAGATGCTGGATACCTTCATCAAAATCGCTCCGGGACCTAAAAGTCGCGAGACAGACCTACGCGAAGTCAAGCCGGAGGAAAAGAAGTTTTCCGGATTTGTCTTTAAGATCCACGCCAACATGGATCCTAATCACCGAAACCGAATTGCCTTCCTAAGAATTTGCTCAGGGACTTTTGAGCGAAATAAGCCCTACAATCACGTAAGAGGGCCCAAGCCGCTCCGCTTTTCCAACGTGACGCAGTTCATGGCTCAGGACAAGGAAATCATCGATGAGGCGTTTCCCGGAGATATCGTCGGATTGTATGACACTGGAAACCTGAAGATCGGCGATACGCTGACCGAAGGAGAAAATATGGTGTTCACCGGGATTCCGAGCTTTTCGCCTGAGATCTTCCGCGAGGTGATTAACAAGGACGCGATGAAAACCAAGCAACTGGAAAAAGGCCTCAAGCAACTGATGGAAGAAGGAGTTGCCCAGCTATTTACTTTTGAAATGGGGCAGCGGAAAGTAGTCGGTACAGTCGGTCAACTTCAGTTTGAAGTGATTCAGTTCCGATTGAAAAACGAATACAATGCCACTGTGGAGTTTCATCCGATGAACCTCTACAAGGCCTGCTGGATCAGCAGCGCGGACAAAAAACAGCTCGACGAGTTTGTCCGGTCCAAGAATCGCTACATCGCCCGGGACAAAGATGATAAGCTGGTCTTTATGGCCGAGTCCAAATCCTGGCTACAAATGGTACAGGACAACTACCCCGAGATCGAGTTTCACTTTACCTCGGAGTTTTAAGGAAAATCCCTCCAAGAGTCCGATACCCTTGGAGGGTTACGTCAAAGCTGTAGCTTCAGCCGTTCGGCTTCCCAGCCGTGATCGACGTATTCCCAGGAGAAGCTTTCTCCCTGCACTTTGACCTGCACAAAGCCTTCCCTGGTGTTGTGACGTCTACCTTTCCAACCGTTTCCGGCAATTGATCCTCCGGTGATGAATTCAAATCGGTCATTGGGAATGCCGGATTCCTTCCAGTGGATGTGGCCTTGCAGCAGCAGTTTTAGATTGTGGTTTTCCAGCAATTGGAAAGCCTTGGCGGAATTTTCCACGCCCACGTTTCCCCGTTTCCCGCTCAGCTGCCAGTAGGCGGTGAGCATGGGGACGTGCGTGGTGACCACGATCGGGGTGCTTTGATCGGTCTTTCGCAGATCCTCCGCCAGCCAGTCCAGCTGATCTGCCCCCAAAATCCCTTTGTAGCCCTTTTCCTCTGTTACATCGAGGGAATTGAGGACGATGAAGTGCCAGCCTTTGTGGTCAAAGGAATAGTAAGTTTTTCCAAAATACCGCTCCCACATGCCATACTTGTAGTCCGGATGGTCGGATCCCTCCGGGCTTTCTTCATAGATCGCAAACAGATCGTGGTTGCCGATACAGTTGTACACCGGCATCTGGAACCCCCGGCTCATCTTCTGGTAGAGGTCAAAGAGCATCTCACTCTGCGCGTAGTCCCCGCGCATCACGTCGTAGACCAGATCTCCTCCCGTGATGACAAAATCTGGATTTAGGGCATTCACCTTGTCTATGGCCATTTGAAAGCCCAAGGGGGCGTTCATTTCCGGTTTGAGGTGGATGTCTGTCAGGAAGGAAAATTCAAAGGAGCTGTCCCCGGGGTTTTTGGCTTGCCCATTTTCTGGTTTTTTCAAAGCAAGGGAAAGGAAGGGCATGCTGGCCATCGCCATTCCTGAGGCTTGGATAAACTGTCTTCGGCTTAGATGTCCCTGGTTTTCATTTGCCATGGTTCGTTTGATTTTACGGGTAGTCGTCTAAAGGTGTACCCTCAGTTGCTTGAGGAAAGGCCAGTCTTTTGTTGATGTTTTTTTTGAAGGATGATAGGAGAGGCGGTGATGCGGGCTAATCTGGCCTTGTTAGTTTTAGACTAGTAAATTGTTGGCTCGCGATTTTCAGATGCTGAGGAGGGGAGATTCCGTCTGGTCAATCAAGAATTCTTTGAAAGTCATTGTGAAAGCCCTGATTTTTCCGGAATTGAACTCGTGTTCGAGCCCTTTTCGAATAATTCCAGGCAATGTTGTTATGCCTTGGGTATAGTGTCCTAGGGTTGAGATGATGATTTTCGTATCTATCGACTGAAATGCTGGATCTACAAAAACCAGCTTAATAGTTGGGTTGCTTCGTAAAGATTCTCCAATAGCGGCATTAATGTGTTCATCTCCATAAGAATAGCCGATGATGTAGATAGTGTCTGCAGTAATGCAGTCTCTGTCAAAAGCATATTTCATTTGTCGGAAAGGAGTAAGAGATCCCTTTTGTAGCTTTTGGTAGCCGGTGATGAAATTTGAGACTAAAACAGTTTTTCCTTTTTCACTCTGAATGACTGGGTGGTCATTGTTAATGGTCAAGTTTCCATAACCTGTTAATAGATAGCGAGGAGCCAAGAAACCATTATTCTCTGGTTCTATATCCAAATAAATTGAGCCATGTAAATTGTAGTGGCAATGGCTGTCAAAGTCGGTTAAAATTCGGTTTGGATTTGCTTCAATTCTCTCGTTGTAGTCGATGTCGGCAGATGCTTCAAACCCTTCGAATATTTTTAATCCTAAACCTTTCTCTAAAATTATTTTGAAGTTTCTCTCATAATTAAGGGTATACATTCTTAGGACTCCCGAATCTTTTACCTTTTCGGCCCATTTGCAGAAAAGGTTATTTAAGTCCCTTATGTCATCGCAGATTAAATTTGAAAAGTCAAGTCGATGATCCCCGTATTTTTCTATCAAATCGTAGATAGCTGTAAGTAAGGTCTGAACAAGTTCTTGGAGATAGAGTTGGACGGGGTGTTCTCTTCGTCTTGCGCTGGGACTTAATTCTTTGGAAAGCCCTGGGGTTATGGTTCTAAAACTGTTAAGGTGATTTTCTATCTCGAAATTCAAAACATATTCCTCAAACATTGGGGAGAAAAAAGACTTGATGTATGAAGGAAGATCCCTATTCCCGTCTTGATTTGCATAATAGGCTATTAGTTCCTCCAGTACATTGAAAATGGTTTCAAAATTTACTTCATCTGAATCAAAGCCAGATTCGACTAGGCGCTGGTAGATAAATTCTGTGATTCTTGTTTTGCCATCCTTTGCCCAAAATCCGCTGTTACGAATTAATGTTGTGATTTCAGGAATTTTTGGGCCGCCCCAATCGATGACTGCTCCAGCCCCGAAAAGTATGACTGTTCATTTCTTGTTTACCATTCGAAAGTTTGAATTAATCATTATTTCAAAAACACCTCCCTAAACTCAAACTTCTTCCCATCAAACAAACCCTTGTCGCTCAGTTTCAGGTCCGGAATCACCAGCAGCGCCATAAAGCTCAGGGTCATAAAGGGCGAAGCCAGTGTCGAACCCATTTCTTTGGCCATGCGGTCGATGTGTGTGTAGGCAGCGGCGACCTCGTATCCGTCAGAGGCGGACATGATGCCGCCGACCGGAAGGGGGAGGATATCTTCTTTTTCTCCAGATACAGCCGAGACCCCGCCTTTCGCGGCGATGATCAGGTTGACCGCTCGGCAGATGGATTTGTCGTCCACGCCGACTGCGATGATATTGTGCGAATCGTGTCCTACCGAGGAGGCGATGGCTCCTGTTTTTAGCCCAAAGTTTTTGATAAATGCGACGGCTGGCGGAGCGTCTTGGTAGCGGTTGACGACGGTGATTTTTAGGATGTCCTGATCGGGATTGGATTCTGCGAAGCCGTTTTTGACACGGATTTCTCCATGGATTTCCGGGGTGATCAGTTGTCCGTCTAGAGCTTCGATCACGCGGACTTTGTCGCCTTTGGCTTTAATCTGGAAGTCCTCCGGTTTTTTAGGGGACGTGTGAAAGTTGTTGATGATCTCGTTTTTGATGCTCGGGATAAGGGTCTTTCCGTTTTCTGCGACTCTTTCTCCGTTGATGTAGGTATCGAGGACTTCAAACTTTTCCAGATCCTTGACCAAGATAAACTCCGCGGAATCACCTTCCCGTAGTTGACCGACAGGCAAAGAATAATGGGCAATCGGATTCAAGCAAGCAGCCTGAAGAACATTGAACGGGTCTTTGCCTTTGGCGACAGCCCGAGCTGCAAGTTCATTGATGTGGGATATGGCCAAATTGTCAGGATGCTTGTCGTCCGAGCAGAACATGATCATCCCGGGATGGTCATCGATAAGATCTATCAAGGCCTCGAAGTTTTTGGCGGCGGAGCCTTCGCGGATGGAGATTTTCATTCCGAGTTTGATTTTGCCCAGCGCTTCGGCATAGGTGAAGCACTCATGGTCGGTGCTGGGGCCTGCGCTGACGTACTTTTCGGCCAGTTCGCCAGTCAGTCCAGGCGCATGCCCGTCGATGGGTTTGCCGTATTTTTGGGAGATCCTGATTTTCTCCATCACTACAGGATCACGATTGACCGTGCCCGGCCAGTTCATCATCTCGGCGAGGTAAAGAATCTCAGGTCGTGCCATTAGGTTTTCAATGTCTTGGGCGTCGATTTCCCCTCCTGCCGTCTCAAAAGGCGTGGCAGGCACGCAGGATGGAGCGCCGAAGAAAAAGTGAAAAGACACCTGCTTGCCGTTTTCGATCATATATTCCACGCCGGCCATGCCGCAGACGTTGGCGATCTCATGGGGATCTGATATAGTAGCGACTGTGCCGTGTACCACCGCCAGCCGGGCAAATTCGGATGGGACGAGCATGGAGCTCTCCACGTGGACGTGAGCATCTATGAAACCGGGCATGAGGTAGGGGAGGCCTTCTTGGGCAGGTATTTCGCGGATTTGGAAGATTTTTCCTTCGCTGACAGTCAATTCTGCTGGATAGATTTTTCGCTGGGGGATGTCGACGAGGTTTCCTTGGATTTTCATGGGCAAAAGATCAAAAAGAGGAGTCTTTTCGGGGACTTCGGGCTTTGGTGAATCCCGCTTTGGGAAAAGGGTTTGGATTAAAACTACTATATTTGCGCAAAATTATACGCCAAAACAAGACTGGTTTCTTTAATGGGGAAAATCGTCATTGCCATAGATGGCTATTCAGGCTGTGGTAAAAGCTCCACCGCCAAAGCGGTAGCCAAAGCACTAGGATATACCTACATTGACTCGGGGGCGATGTATCGAGCGGCGACCCTTCATTTTTTGAACAACTACCTTCTCGCCTCCAATCCCCATGACGTGGAAAAAGGCCTGAAAACACTTGACATATCCTTTCACCTTAATCCCGAAACCAATATCCAGGAAACCTATCTCAACGGGCTGAATGTAGAGGATGAGATCCGTACGATGCGAGTCTCTGATCGGGTGAGCGAGATCGCCGCCATCAAGGAGATTCGGAGGGAGCTGGTTGCACAGCAGCAGCGATTGGGTAAGAAAAAGGGAGTCGTCATGGACGGCCGGGATGTGGGGTCTGTGGTCTTTCCGGATGCCGAGTTGAAGGTCTTCATGACTGCCGATCTCCATACCCGTTCGGTGAGGCGGCAGGCAGAACTCTTGGAAAAAGGCGAGTTGGTCCCTCTTGAAGATATCAAGAAGAATCTTTCCTCACGGGATGCGGTTGACTCTTCAAGAGCGGTAGGGCCACTGAAGAAAATGGACGATGCTATTGAAGTAGACACCAGTGATATTAGCTTTGACGAACAGGTCAAGCTCATCGTTGACCGTGCCAGGGAAGTCATTAAAACACAAGAAAGCTATGCAGGTAAGCATTGACAAGAATTCCGGCTACTGCTTCGGGGTCGAATTTGCCATCAAGATGGCCGAGGATGAGATGGATAACGGAGACAAGCTGTACTGTCTGGGCGATATCGTGCACAATGACATGGAAGTCAATCGCCTGAGCGAAAAAGGCCTCGTCGTCATCGATAGAGAGCAGCTTCAGCAACTGCATGACTGCAAGGTACTCATCCGCGCCCATGGCGAGCCACCTGAGACCTACAAGACCGCCATCGAAAACAACATCGAGCTGATCGATGCCTCCTGTCCCGTGGTGCTCAAGCTCCAGCACCGGGTCAAAAATGCGTTCGATAAAATGGAACGGGAAAATGGCCAGATCGTCATCTACGGCAAAAAAGGCCACGCTGAGGTTATAGGATTGACGGGACAAACTTTGGAGAAGGCCATTGTGGTGATGGAGGATTCCGATCTTGAAAAAATCGACTACAACCGGCCGGTAACGCTGTTTAGCCAGACTACCAAAAGCACCAAGGGCTTCTACCAGCTTTCGGAAAAGATCGGGAGCCGGATCAAGTCGGCCAAAGGCGAAATGACTGAGGTAGACTTCAATGCGAATGACTCCATCTGTCGCCAGGTATCCAACCGAGAGCCCCAGCTGCAGAAGTTTTCACAGGAAAACGACGTGATTCTTTTCGTGTCGGGCAAGAAAAGCTCCAATGGCAAAGCGCTTTATCAGGTTTGCCTTACGGAAAACCCCCGCAGCTACTTTATAGAAAATGAGTCCGAGCTCAATACAGAGTGGTTTCATGCGGAGGACAAAGTGGGGATTTGCGGTGCGACTTCCACCCCGATGTGGCTGATGGAGCAGGTGAAATCCTATGTGGAGGGTTTGGCGGAAAACAGTCTTCATGCCTGAATTTCACCGCCTGTCCGAGTATTCAAAAGTTCGAACAATTAATGTGACTTACACTCCATATCAAAAGGTTTTTCTTTAGATTTGGGGCGTTTTTCAAAAGCTCATAGTTCAAAAACAGATATGTCTAAAATAGTGAAGCTTAAGAAAGGTTTCGATTTGAAGCTAGTCGGTAAAGCTCCTCTGGAGATCGCCAACTTAGCCTCGGCAACGACCTTCGCAATTAAGCCGACAGACTTTCCGGGGATCCAACGCCCTAAAGTACTTGTCAATGAAGGGGATACGGTGAAGGCCGGCACTCCCATACTGATCGACAAAGCCATGGATCAGGTGATCTATGCGGCCCCGGTTTCCGGTGAGATTGTAGAAATCAAGAGAGGCGACAAAAGGAAGCTGCTTGAGATCAAGATTCTGGCGGATCAAACCATCACCCACGAAAACTTTGGAAAGATCGACCTAAATCAAGATCGTGACGCTCTGGCTGTCAAGCTGGCGTCTACTGGGGTATGGCCCAACATCCTCCAGCGACCCTACGGAGTGGTGGCCAATCCTGCAGATAGTCCCAAGGCGATCTTCGTTTCGGCATTCGACACCAACCCCTTGGCTCCGGACTACGGATTCACCCTCCAGGGGCAGGAGAGATACTTCCAAGCTGGGATTGATGCTTTGGCAAAACTCACCAAGGGCAAAGTCCACCTCAACGTGGATGGTTCCAAGCCTGCTCCAGCGATCTTTTCGGGAGTGAAAAATGCACAGACCAACCAGTTTTCCGGACCCCACCCGGCTGGAAATGTGGGCGTGCAGATCCACCACCTAGACCCAATCAACAAGGGCGAAATTGCTTGGACCGTGAGCCCCTTCGGCGTCGTTCAAATTGGGAAGGTGGTCTTGGACGGCATTTTTGATGCCTCCAAAGTCGTGGCGCTTACCGGTTCTGAATTGACCAAGACCGGCTACGTGAAGACTTACTCTGGAGCCAACGTCTCCACTTTCGTCAAAGGAAACCTCAACTCAGGCCACGTACGGGTAATATCCGGTAACGTGCTGACTGGAGAGAAGGTAAACCTGGACGGATTCTTGGGCTTTTATCACAATCAGATCACCGTAATCCCTGAAGGAGACCAGGAAGAGTTTTTAGGCTGGCTTTTGCCAACTACCTCCAAGCTGAGCTTCCACAGAGCCTTGGGAATGTTCTCCTTCCTCAACAAGGGAGAATTCAAGGTGGACACCAATACCCACGGAGAAGAACGGGCTTTTGTGGTGACCGGGGAATTTGAGAAAGTACTTCCTATGGATATCCTGCCTACCTATCTGTTCAAGGCCATCATCGCCGAGGACTACGACGAGATGGAAGAGCTGGGACTGTATGAAATCGTGGAAGAGGACGTAGCCCTTTGCGAATTTGTTGATCCTTCAAAAAATGAATTGCAGGTGTTGGTAAGACACGGGATTGAATTATTAATGTATAGTTAAGATATGAAGGCATTACAAAAACTCTTCGACAATCTAAAACCGAACTTTGAAAAGGGAGGCAAGTGGGAAAAGTTTCATACCCTTTATGAGGGACACCGAACGATCGTTTTCGCTCCTGACTTGACTACCAAAGCCAAAGGAGCCCAGATCAAGGATGCAACTGACCTGAAGCGGGTGATGATCACTGTAGTGATCGCCATGATTCCCACCTTGCTGTTTGGCATCCTCAATGTAGGCGAGCAGCACTTTCTGGCCATCGGCGAGGACGCCACATGGGTAGACAAGGCGCTCTTTGGAGCAATGTCCGTATTGCCAATCCTCATCGTGACTTACGGTGTAGGTTTGTTGACCGAATTTATCTTTTGTGTAATACGTAATCACCCCATCAGTGAAGGATACTTAGTATCGGGTATGCTGATTGCCTTGGTGATTCCGCCGCATATTCCACTTTGGCAGGTAGCGCTGGCGACAATCTTCGCGGTGGTAATTGGCAAAGAGGTGTTTGGCGGAACTGGGATGAATATCCTGAACGTGGCTATGACCGCCCGTGCGTTTCTTTACTTCGCTTACCCAGCCAATATCTCAGGTGACCAAGTTTGGACTTACCTGGCAGACAAAACACCTGTTGATGGATTCTCTGGAGCGACCGCACTTTCGGTTGTTTACAATGCGGGAGTTCAAAATACCAATGCTGTGGAAGCGCTTAACCAGCACAACTCCGTCATCGGCGATGGGCTATACAGCCTTTCCAACATGTTTATGGGTTGGATCCCAGGCTCTATCGGTGAGACGTCTACGTTGATGTGTCTGATAGGGGCGGTGATTCTAATCGCAACCGGAGTAGGAAGCTGGAAAATCATCGTTTCCGGATTTGCAGGAGCTTACCTGATGGGCTTGGTGATGAACCTTCTGGCGGTAAATGAATACATGGCTCTTCCTCCACAGTATCACTGGGTGATGGGTGGCTTGGCTTTTGGTATCGTCTTTATGGCAACAGACCCGGTATCGGCAGCGCAGACTGAGACAGGCAAGTGGATTTATGGTTTCCTGATTGGGGTATTCACGATCATCATCCGAGTGACCAACCCTGCGTATCCAGAGGGAATCATGCTTGCAGTTCTGTTCATGAACGTAGTAGCGCCGCTGATCGATTATTATGTAGTAAAAGCAAACAAAACAAGGAGGTTACAACGTGCAACAGTCTAATACTTATGTAATTGTTTATTCCGCTGTATTGACCATCATCCTGGGGCTTTTGCTCTCGGGATCTGCCCAGATATTGGGGCCGAGACAGCAGAAGGCCATCGCGTTGGACAAGAAGAAACAGATTCTTGGCGCGGTAATCAGTGCCGAAGAGATCGGAGCGATGACCCCTGATCAGGTCAATGAGTTTTACGAAAACAACATTTCCTCCATTGTAGTCGACATCAACGGCAAGGAAATCACCGATGGTGGCGTCACTGCAGAGAAGGTGGAGATTGCCAAAGACTACAAGAAGCCAGCTGACCAGAGATCCTATCCGGTGTTTATCTATCACGCGGAGGGCAATCCTTCCGAGGTGAAGTCCTACATCCTGCCGCTTTATGGCGCAGGTCTTTGGGATGCCATCTGGGGCTATATCGCTTTGGAGACGGATATGAACACGGTCGCGGGTATTACACTGGCTCACGCTGGTGAGACTCCTGGCCTTGGCGCCAGAATCACCGAGGGTGAGGTGCAGGCAAGATATGTAGGCAAGAAGATCTTTGACGAGTCCGGAGAGCTGGTGGCCGTAGAGATGATGAAAGGCGAAGGCAAAGATTACTCTACCGACGATCACAAAGTGGACGGGATGTCTGGAGCGACCATCACCGGAAACGGGGTTAACAATATGCTGAAGGCCTATCTGAGCCACTACGAAGCGTACATCAAAGGGAAGTCCCAAACAGCGGTGGCTGGCCTGTAAATCATTTTCAACTCACCTAATTCAAATAAAATGAGTGCTGAAACTTTAGAAAAAGCGATCGAGAAAAAGCCAGCCGAAGCGCTGCTCTCGAAGCGAAGAAAAAGAATCGTTGCTGATCCCCTAGTGGATGAAAACCCGATCACCGTACAGGTGTTGGGCATCTGTTCTGCACTGGCAGTGACCACGCAGATGCAACCTACCTTGGTTATGGCGATTTCCGTGACGTTTGTGGTGGCTCTTGCCAACGTGGTGATTTCCATGATGAGAAATACTATTCCTTCCCGTGTCCGAATCATCGTCCAACTCGCCGTAGTAGCGACGCTGGTGACTCTGGTAAGTGAGGTGTTGAAGGCTTTTGCCTACGACATGTACAAGGAGCTTTCCGTATTCATTGGTCTGATCATCACCAACTGTATCGTAATGGGTCGTCTGGAGGCTTTCGCGATGGGCAATAAGCCTTATGACTCCATGCTGGATGGTCTGGGCTCTGCCTTGGGGTACTCTTGGATTATCCTGACCGTGGCTTTCTTCAGAGAGCTGTGGGGCTCTGGGTCTGTATTTGGTATCCCAGTGTTTGACTACGTTTCAAGTCTTTTTGGTCCTGACTTTAGCCTGGCTACCAATGGTTTGATGGTGACTCCAGTAGGGGCATTCATCATTCTGGGACTGATCGTATGGGTACAGCGTACCAAAACCGGATATGTTGAACATTAATAAATCGACAGAAAAATGGAATTAATTAGCCTTGGTATACGGTCGATCTTTATCGACAACATGATTTTCGCCTACTTCTTGGGAATGTGCTCTTTCCTGGCTGTCTCCAAGAAGGTAAGTACAGCTATAGGCCTGGGTGCAGCGGTAGTGTTCGTACTTGGTGTGACCGTACCCTTCAACTGGGTTTTGAACGAGTTCGTACTGAAAGAAGGAGCATTGACCTGGGTCTCTGCTGATATGGCATCGATTGATCTTTCCTTCCTTAGATTCATCATGTTTATCGCCATCATCGCAGGTATCGTGCAGCTGGTGGAGATGATCGTGGAGAAGTTTTCCCCTGCACTTTACGGACAGCTGGGCATCTTCCTTCCCTTGATCGCGGTAAACTGTGCCATCTTGGGTGGTGGCCTGTTTATGGCCCAGAGAGACTACACCATTGCTGAATCAGCCGTTTACGGTTTCGGCTCTGGATTGGGCTTCATGCTGGCCATCGTGCTTTTGGCTGCTATTCGGGAAAAAATCAAATATTCACACGTGCCAAACGGCCTCAAGGGCTTGGGCATTACGATGCTGTTGACAGGTCTGATGGGGATCGCCTTCATGTCCTTCATGGGCATCGACCTTTAATCGCGGGAAAAAGCAGTTCAGAAAGGCTCCAAGGCATCACTTTGGAGCCTTTTTTGTTTCCAACGGTAAACGCTATTTTATCCAGACTTTCTATCTTGAGGTCTCGGTAACCTATAACCCAAAACTCATGAAAAAACTATTCTTGTTGCTTGTTCTTTGCTCCATCTCGATCGCCGCTTTTCCCCAAAAGGGCAAATGGGTGGAACTTTTTAACGGGAAAAATATGGACGGCTGGAAGCTGACCACAGACAGTCCCTCGTCTTTTTCGGTGGAAGATGGAGTGATCAAGGTCGCTGGTCCCCGTGCCCATGCATTCTACGACGGTCCGATAGGCGACCATGATTTCAAAAATTTTGAATTGAAAGTGGAAGTGAAGACCATGCCCAAAGCCAACTCGGGCATCTTCATCCATACCAAATATCAAGAGACTGGCTGGCCGGGAATCGGCTATGAGATCCAGGTAAACCAAAGCCATGGTGACTGGAGAAAGACCGGCAGCGTCTACTCTTTCCAAGATGTGAAAGAAGTCTATGTGAAGGATGGCGAGTGGTACACCGAGGAAGTCATCGTCAAAGACGGCAAAATTACCGTGAAAGTAAACGGCAAGGTGATCAACGAATATGTGGAAGCGGAAGACACCAAGAGAGCTGGAAATCTGGGCGACAAAAAACTCAGCTCCGGTACGATTGCTCTTCAGGCGCACGATCCTGAGAGCGTGATCTATTACCGCAGTGTAAAGATCAAGGTCTTGGATTGAGATGACTTTGTCTGATATTTAATTTTAATGCCCAGTCGTCCGGTTGGGCATTTTTTTTGACCCGATTGCCAAAACTTTCCCCTTATGAAATTCACCTACCACCGCATCCTTTCCTACTTTTTAAGAGGTCTACTTGTATTGACACCTTTGGCTGTCACGGCCTATGTGATCTATGCCATCTTTGTTTTCTTGGATGGGTTGATTCCCGTTCCGATTCCCGGCATAGGGATTCTTATGGTCATTGGACTGATCACCTTTGCCGGGTATATGGCAAGTCTGTTCTTTACTAAGCCCCTTTTCGAATGGTTTGAGCGGGCGGTATTTAAGATCCCCTTGGTCAATCTGCTCTACACGAGCATCAAGGATCTGATGAGCGCCTTTGTCGGGGACAAGAAAAAGTTCAGTTCACCGGTAATTGTCCAAATGAGCGAGTCAGTGTCCAGGCTGGGCTTTTTGACCCAAGACAATCTTGATGTCATCGGGCAGCAGGATATGGTCGCGGTCTATTTTCCCCATAGCTACAATGTGTCCGGAAATGTCTTTCTCGTCAAGCGGGAAAATGTATCTCCGCTCAAAGGCGTGAAGAGCTCCGACGTGATGAAGTTTATGGTGTCGGGTGGGGTGTCGCCGCTGGAGCACTAGGCCACTTCGACGACGGCTTCCGCTCTGTCCAAAAACTTTCCAATCTCCCAAACCACCTGGTTTTGGAGTCGCGTCGCCTCCTCAAACCAAGCCCTGTTCTCCTCCGCCACAGCAATCAAGAGACCTCCGCTGGTCTGGGGGTCGCAGAGTTTGACCAAGTCCATGCCAGTTACGCCCTTGGTTTTGGGACTGAAGGCGTTCCAGTTGCGATAGGTGTTGTCCGGGAAGATAAACTGGTTGATGTAATCTTGTATTCCTTCGATCAGGGGCAGCTTGGAGATTTCGATCTGGGCAGAAAGTCCGGCACCTTCAGCCATCTCTATCAGGTGACCAAGTAAGCCAAATCCTGTGACGTCAGTCATGGCATGGACTTCCTCGTGGTTGCCCAAAACGGTCCCCACAGCATTCAGCCGGCACGCTGTGTCTACTAGGTTGAGATAGTCCTTTTCCGTGATTTTTTGGCGTTTGAGAGCGGTCGCAAGCACGCCGATTCCTAGAGGTTTGGTCAGGAAAAGCAAATCTCCAGCTTTCGCGCCTCGGTTGGTCTTGATCTTGCGCGGATGGACGGTTCCGCTGACAGAGAGGCCAAAGATCGGGTCTTTTGCAGCGATGGAATGACCACCCGCCAATTCTATTCCAGCCCGTTGGCAGATTTTCTTGGCCCCTTCGAGCACCTTCGCGGCTAGTTCTGGTGCTATTTTCTCCACGGGCCAGCTTAGGATAGCGTTCGCAAAAGCGGGTTTTCCTCCCATCGCATATACATCCGAGATGGCGTTGGCGGCGGCGATCATTCCGAAGTCATATGGATCGTCGACGATAGGCGTGAAAAAGTCCACCGTATTGATCACTGCCAAATCGGCTGAGACTTGGTATACGGCTGCATCATCTTTGTGCGAGTTTCCTACAAGGAGCTTTGGGTCAGTCTGGGAGAAAGATCCGCTTGCGCCCAGTATCTGGTCTAGCACGGCCGGGGCGATCTTGCAGCCGCAGCCGGAGCCTTCACTCCATTCTGTGAGTCTCGTGGTGGGATTTTGCATGGATTTGGTCTTTTGTTTTCAAGAGGATGTCGACTTGCACAGCTATACTTTTCCCTTCTAAGTCGAGTGTGTGGATTTTATCGGCTTTATGTCTTTCCAGGTCAAATTCATAAGCCTTGTCGTAGTAGATAAGAAGATTTGAAATCCATGCGGAATGGTTTCCTGCTTGGATATCGGCGATGGCCTCTTGGGTTCTGAGGCCCCCAAGGCGTTTTTTGAGTCTGATGACAGCCGCGATCAGGTCTTCTTTGGGGAGTAGCGCGTAGTCTTGAGTAATATGAGCGACCCGCTCATCCAGAGATTTTCGTATGTCGATGAGTGGGCTTTTCAGCAATAACAAATAAAACTGATCGGGAAGGATGATCCGGCCGATCTTCCGGCTTTCGTTTTCGATCCAGATGGGGAAAGAAGTGTCACAGAGGCGAAGGTTTTCGGCCATCAGATTTTCAAACTGCTCGACTGAAGGCTGTGGGGGGAGTCCGATGGATCCGAATGAAGATCCTTTGTGATTGGCGAGAGCCTCCAAATCGAGGATCTGTTCGCCGTTTTCCATCAGTTTTTGAAGGAGAAGCGTCTTGGCGACCCCGGTCTTACCCCCCAATACGATCATTTTTCGGGTTTTCCTGACTTCGTCAAAAGTATAGGTTCGGTACGTTTTATATCCCCCTTTAAGCCGGTAGACTTTGAATCCCACCATGCCCAAAAGCCAGGAAAGAATTTGACTCCTCATTCCACCTCTCCAACAATAAAGGATTATTTCTCCGTCTGGGAAAATTCGTTTGGCAGTTTTCTGGATTTCATGAAATCTAGGTCCTACCAATTCAAATCCCTTCATGGTCGCCACTTCGGATCCTTTCTCTTTGTAGAGCGTGCCGACGATTTTCCTTTCGGAGTCGTTCAGGATAGGAAGGTTTTGCGCTGAGGGGATATGGCTTTGTGCAAACTCGCTTTCACTGCGTGCGTCGAGCACTGGATATCTTTCCCGCAGGCTCCAAAATTCCTCTAAGCTGATCAGTTGCTCGGCCATTTCGGGAGTGAAGATAAAAAAAAGCCGCAAAGAGATCTTCACGGCTTTTGGCTCTATGTGTAATTAAGAATTAGAGTTGTGCGTCCAATTTTTGGGCAAGTACTGCCTTGGGTACCGCTCCGACTTGCTTGTCCACGATCTGTCCGCCTTTGAAGAAGAGCAGGGTAGGGATCGATCTGATACCGAAAGCTTGTGCTACGGATGGGTTGGAATCTACGTCCACCTTGCCGATAACGGCTTTTCCATCATATTCTGATGCCAACTGCTCCACCACGGGACCGATCATCTTACATGGTCCGCACCATTCTGCCCAGAAGTCTACCAAGACTGGCTGGTCTCCTGCGATGACTTCCTCAAAGTTTGCATCAGTGATTTCTATTGCTTTTGCCATTGTATTAATGAGTTAATTGATGTCCAATTTTCAAATATATCAGCAAAAGCGGATCAGTTGGCGATAAGTTCCGATGAGCGGTAAAAAAATATCTATCGCCCATAGACAAGTCGCTGACACTGGGGCCATTTTCGCTATATTACCTTGTAGACCACTTCCGGGATTTCCCTCAGCGCACGTATCATGTCCGCACTTGGATCTATGGTAAAGCGCTTCGAAAACAGCTCCAAAGCAATGTTTTCCTTTCGGTCAATCACATCGATGTAGAGCTTGGCGTCTCCCTTGTATTTGGTGGTGATCGTTTCGAGCTTTTCCATCAGGTCTAGGGTCAGGTTGTCGAGATCGATGTTGATCCGCAGTCCTTTGACCATCTTGCCACGCACTTCACTGAGCAGCATGATGCTGTTGATCTTAAATTCCAGTTCGTTGTCCCCTCCCCACTTTTTCTGCGCGACCGCTCCAGAGACGAAGAGAAACCACCCCGTCATGAAATATTCTTTGAAGCGTACGTAGTCGTCACCAAAAAGAAAGAAGGTAAATGAACCTTGGTAGTCTTCAAGTGTCAGCGTCCCAAAGGGTTTTCCTGTCTTGGTGGTTCGATGGGCAAAGCTGCTGACCGATCCGGCCAATTTCAGTTCATTCTTTCCTTTCAGGCTTTCGATATCAGCCAAAGCGGGCAAAGCCGTATTGGTGAAGGCCTCGATCTCGAGCTTAAATTCATCCAGTGGGTGACCTGAGATGAACAGCCCGACGACTTCCTTTTCGATATTGAGCTGTTGGATTTGCGAAAAGGGCTCCATCGGCGATACCGATGGTAGTGGGATTTCCATATTTCCACCACCTCCACCGAAGAGGCTTACTTGGGCACTGTCTTCCTCTTGTTGGACCTTTTGGGCGTATTTGGTGGCTTTTTCGATCAAGGTGATGTCGCCATCTGCCGCTTCGAGGTATTGTCGGCGATGGTGTTCTTTGAAGCAGTCAAACGCCCCAGCCATCGCAAGTGCCTCCATCGTCTTTTTGTTCAGAGCCCTTGAATTGACTCGCTTCGCAAAGTCGAAGATGTTTTTGAAAGGACCATTTTTTTCCCTTTCCTTGATTATTTCCTCAACAGCTGCAGAGCCTGCGCCTTTGATCGCGGCCAATCCAAATCGGATTTCTCCGGCTTTATTTACCGTAAACCCACTCTTGGATTCATTCACGTCTGGTCCAGCCACCTTGATTCCCATACGCTTGCACTCTTCCATGAAAAAGGTCACTTGGGTGATGTCATTCATGTTGTTACTCAGTACCGAAGCCATGTATTCCGCCGGGTAGTGCGCTTTGAGATAGGCCGTCTGATAGGCAATCCACGCGTAGCAGGTCGAGTGGGATTTGTTGAACGCGTACGAAGCGAATGCTTCCCAGTCTTTCCAAATCTTTTCCAGTCGCTTGGCATCATGTCCCTTTGCTGAAGCTTGCTCGACAAACTTGGGCTTCATTTTGTCCAAGACGTCCTTCTGCTTTTTACCCATCGCCTTTCTCAAGACGTCAGCCTCACCTTTGGTAAAGCCAGCCAGTTTTTGGGACAAAAGCATCACTTGTTCCTGGTAGACGGTGATCCCATAGGTTTCCTCGAGATACTCCTGCATGTCGTCCAAGTCGTAGGTGATGGGTTCTTGGCCGTGCTTTCTTCGGATAAAGGAAGGGATGTATTCCAAAGGTCCCGGTCGGTACAGAGCGTTCATGGCGATCAAGTCAGCAAAAACGGTTGGCTTCAGTTCGCGCATGTACTTCTGCATACCAGCGGATTCGTATTGGAAGATTCCGACTGTTTCGCCTCTTTGGAAAAGTTCGTAGGTTCCTACATCGTCTATCGGAAACTCATCCGCATCCAGCTGAATTCCGTGTCGCTCTTTTACGATCTTGATGGCGTCCTTGATCAGGGTGAGCGTTTTCAAACCCAAAAAGTCCATCTTAAGCAGGCCTGCAGATTCTACCACGGAGTTGTCAAACTGGGTGCACACCATGTCAGAGTCTTTGGCCAAGGCTACCGGAACGAAGTTGGTGATATCGCTCGGCGTGATGATCACCCCGCAGGCGTGTATACCGGTATTCCGTACGGATCCTTCAAGTACCGAGGCCTGATTGATGGTCCTTGCCATTTCATCGTTACCAGCGGCAATGCGTATAAGTTCTTCCGCTTTGGCAAGCAACTCACCTTGACCTTTAAGTTTTTCCAGCAATGCAGGCCGGTTTTTAGCTAGCGAAAAAAGCGCCTTAAGCTTGATGTCAGGCACAAGGTTGGCGAGCTTTCCGGCATCCGCTAGAGGTAGGTTCAAAACCCTTGCAGTATCGCGAATCGCTGATTTGGCAGCCATGGTACCGTAGGTGATGATTTGAGCCACTTGGTTGGAGCCGTATTTATTAATCACGTAGTCGATTACACTCTGTCGACCCTCGTCATCAAAGTCAATATCAATATCGGGGAGGGATACTCGGTCAGGATTGAGAAATCTCTCAAAGAGTAGGTCATATGCCACCGGATCCACATTGGTGATTCCGGTGCAATAGGCAACCGCTGATCCCGCAGCAGATCCCCGGCCTGGGCCAACCGATACGCCCATATCCCGCGCTGCTCGTGTGAAATCCTGAACGATCAAGAAGTAACCCGGATACCCTGTTTTCTCGATTGTTTTTAATTCGAAGTCGAGTCTTTCCTGGATTTCGGGTGTGATTTCTGGGTAGCGTTTTTTTGCTCCTTCAAAAGTGAGGTATCGCAGGTAGGCATTTTCCCCACGCTTGCCTCCGTCTATTTCGTCCTCGGGATCTTTGAATTCTTCCGGGATGTCAAATTTTGGAAGTAACACTTCTCTAGCCAGCTTGTAGGCCTCTATCTTGTCCACAATCTCCTGGGTACATTGGATGGCTTCTGGCAGATCGGCAAAGAGCTTTTTCATCTCCTCGGGAGATTTGATGTAAAACTCGTCATTTGGAAAGCCATAGCGGAATTCCCGCCCTCGCTTGCCAATGTATTTTTTTGGTTTTTCGACCAGTTCCCCATCTTTCACGCAAAGTAGGATATCGTGGGCCTTGGCATCGGGCTTGTCGTTGTAGTAGGTGTTGTTGGCAGCGAAGTATTTGACTCCGTACTTGGCGGCAAAGTCGAGTAAAACCTCGTTTACCTTTTCCTCTTCCGGGATACCGTGTCGATTGAGTTCCACGTAGAAGTCCTCTCCAAATTGCTCTTTCCACCAGACGAAAGCCTCCTCTGCCTGAGTCTCGCCCACGTTGAGGATCAAGTAAGGGATTTCCCCCCACAGTCCGCCGGTGGTGGCGATCAGGTCGCCTTTGTACTGTACCAGCAGCTCCTTATCAATTCTCGGTACGTAGTAGAATCCCTCGATATTGGCGTAGGAGGCTAGTTTGGCGAGGTTGTGGTAGCCTGCTTTGTTTTTGGCGATCAAAACGGTCTGATAGCCGTCATCCTTGTTGGATTTGTTTTTTCTGTCTCGGTTAAGGTTAAACTCGCAGCCCAAAATGGGTTTGAGCTCTTTTCCCATCGCTTCTTTTACGAAGTGAAAAGCCCCCATCATGTTTCCATGATCGGTCATGGCGATTGCTTTCATTCCAAGATCTTTGGCGCGGGATACCATCGCCGGAATTTCGGAAGTCGCCTGTAGGACCGAATATTGGCTGTGGACGTGTAAGTGGGTGAAGGGCACGTCGGCGAGATCGGAGATGTCAGCCTTGCCAGCCTGTTTTAAGATGTCCTTTGCAGCCGCTTTGGTATCATCTTTGACTTGCGCAAAGTTCGCCTCGGCAAGTTTTGGAGCTTCGTAGATCACCTCTTCTAACAAAATCCCGCCCTCTGGCATTTGGACGCCTTGGGTGATCAGGCCAAAAAAGCATCGCGCTGTCGCATCCACGTCATAGGCTGCATCGTGGGCGTCACCGAAACCTTTGCCAAAGAGCTTTTGGTGCAATTCGGTCAGGGTTGGCCATTTGAATTTTCCACCTTTTCCTCCGGGAATTGCGCAAAACTCTGTGGAGATGTCTTTGGTGTCGAGCTCATTTTTATCGCCCAAAGGCATGACCAAGTCGGATCTCAGGTATTCAGAACCGACAACATTGATGTCAAAGCCAATGTTGTGTCCGACCAAATATTTGGCTTGTACAACATCCTCACGGAAGATCTGGAGGATTTCCTTCAGATCATGGCCTTCGGCCAAAGCCCTTTTGGTGGAGATTCCATGGACCTTTTCTGCATTGTAGGGGATGGTAAAACCCTCCGGCCGGATGATGTAATTGTGATTGGAGAGTAGTTTACCCTTCGCGTCGTGGAGCTGCCAGGCGAGCTGAACCAGCCTGGGCCAGTTATCCACATCGGACATGGGGGCATTGTAGTCCCGGGGTAAACCGGTGGTCTCGGTATCAAATACGATATACATAGCTTTGGGGAATGGGGCTTCAAATTAGGGCTAATCTGCGAAAGCCGCCAAGCGAGCGGGGGTAATTGTCGGAGAAAAGAGAAATTACTTACTACTCGTTTCTACCCCCTCAATATCTCAATTCCCACATCCAAGCTCGCTTGCTGTCGATGGAGGTCTGGATAAAATCCTGGACCAGGTCCTGATACTGAGTGCCCGATACTTCCCTTCCTTTTAGTTTTTTTGGCAGGGTGATGATTTCTTCCGGCTCGCCAAATGTAATTTTCTCGGCTTCCACAATCAGCATTCCGTCGTTGATGTCATAGGCTAAAATCAAACCCGGTAGTCCAAATTGCTCTTCGGGGCCGACCGGAACCGGTATATCTGAGGCAAACCAAGCCGTGATCTTTTGGCCTTTGATGCTGTCTTCAGCCACGGCTTTCATGCACATGTGTCCGAGAATATCCCTTATTTCGTTCATTACTCTCCATTTTGGAGCATTTAGGCTGTCGCGGACAATGTATGTTTTGCCCATTTGATCCATGTACTTCAGATAGGTTTGCTCTTCCAGATTGTTTTCAATGAAGTAGTCTTCTACTTGCCAGGAATAGCTTTGGACCTGATAGGGGGCACCGAAAGTGTAAAGACTTTTTTCTGGCCAAAACTGGAGCTTCATCCGGGTGCTGTAGCCCTCAGGATTACCCCAGGAAAGTAGGATTCTATCCCGTTCCTGCTCGGTAAGGTGGGGCATGCTTGCGTAGATTTTGTCATAGAAAATTTTGTAACGGTATTCTACCTCACCCACTATATTTTGGGCTCTGAGTCCCGTAGTAAGCAATATCAGCGCAATGGTCTTAAGAATTGATTTCATGGTTGTAAAGGTTGATGGCTAGTGTTGCGTTAAGTGTTATTCGTATGAAGAAGGTCTCGACTCCGCTCGACCTGACAATACGGGGTCACCTTAAGCACCTGAGTAACGGGAGTTACTAAGTCGAAATGTCATTTAGGAGTTAGCATAACACTAGTTAAAGTTATCTTCTGGCTTTGACTTCTATTCCTCGCATGTTGTAGGTCAATCCGAGTAGGAAATACCTAGCCAAAGTCTCGATTCTTCCCGTGGATACGTAGTTTTGTCCTGCATACTGACTGATCGTTTGGTTTTTATTGAAGATATCATTGGCCGAAAGTCTGACTTCCCATTTTTTTGCCTCACCGAGTAGTTTGTAGAAGGATGCATTGAGAATTGGTACTTTCTGGTCAAATCCAAAGCTTTCGTTTTTGTATCGATTGTAGTTGAATTTCACATCCAGGTAGAAGTCCTTGGGGAGTTTGATGTTTGCATTGCTGTAAGCGCTCCAGTTTACGATATCCTGGTTTTGGGAAGGGTTTTGCTCGTAATCGGTTTTGCTCAGGCGGAAGGATGACCCGGCATAGAGGCCGAGCCATTCCAAAGGTGTCAGGTCAAAGTTTGCCCCAAAGTTATGGCTGTAGGTATGTGTCTCCGTTTCGATGGAATTGATTAGGGAGAGGCTTTTGGTGTAGGATGGATTTGCATATAGGTATGCGTTTGCCTTGGTCTTTACGATGGGAAAGCCAAAGCCTACATAGGGGTAAAAGCGCTGTCCTCCGGAAGCATTTCCAGATTTGTAGGTAGTGACAAGGGTTTCCGGATTTATAGTCTGGTTTTGTACGACCTGATTTTGATAGAACGTAGCATTGAATGAGAACCGGAAATTTATAAAAGTAGCCGGATCATACATGTTGTATCCGGTGTTGAAAGAATGGGATACTTCGGGTTCCAGATCTGGATTTCCTTCCCGGATATAGAGCGGATTGGAAATGTCCTTGAATGGCTGTAGGTCTGCAATACTTGGCGGAGTCACCCCCATGGCATAGCTTGCGTTGATCCGCTTGTTGCCCTTCATGGTTTTCCAATAGGATACGTTGGGGGTGAAATTGAGGTAGATCTTGTCCACTCTGCCCAGGATCTCACTGCCTTCTACCACTGAAAACTCCCCGTTCAGCCGATAGTTGGATGCGGCTATTCCCACGCTGAGGTTAGAGCCCTTATTCGCATATCGGATACTGGAACCAATCCTGTTATAGGTAATTTTGTTGTCAAAAAACCGGCTGAGCTCAGGATTTAGCTCTCTCGTGTCACTCGTCTCCACATCGTACACTTGTCGGTTTGTTTCGCTCGTAGATTGGCTGAAATTGTAGAAAGTCTCCCAAAAGAATATCTTCTTGATGGGTTCGACATAGAGTAGGCTTGATTTGATCAGGTTCGAACCATTCAATGCCTGTATGACTTGATCCAAGCTTTGGAAGTAAGTATTCGGATCTGTCGAGTTCAGGTGGTCCACTACGGCTTTTTGAGTGCCATCCTGGTCTGCCTTACTATAGGTGTCACTGATGCTGGCAGCAAAATTCCGCCCATTTTTTTTGAATTTATGTCGATAGATTGCTGTGCCTTGAAAAGCTCCCGACCATTTGTCAGATTGGTTGTCCCGATCCATTTGGCTTTGCTCCAGGGTGCTGCGTATCAGCTCCTGATGGCTGAACAAGATGGTATTGAGCGTACTTAAGCGTCCCTTCGCGGTTAGGGTGATAGTGTTTGCGCTGTCGAGTTCATTTTGAAACCGAAGATTTACCCGATGGTGACCTGCCATATTGTTTTGTCTACTTTGGTCAGTGGAGGTGAAGGAGGTATTGTCCTGTAGAAAGTTGGTTCTGCTATTGACGCTCTCCAGGATTTGGTCACTTCGGCTATAGAAATAGTTGCTGCTGAAGTCCTTTTTGTCTTTCAGGTAGTTGTAATTGATGCCAACAGCCTGATTGTTGGAATAGCCTGAGTTGAGATTATTGAAGGGAATTTCGAAGGATTCCTCATTGTCCCCTCCTGAAAAAACAATGTAATTGCCTCCGCCTCCACTAAAACCGAAATCTCCAGTATCACCAAATTGGAAAGCACTGCTGCCCCTAAACTCTTGCAAGTCATCCCAGCTCAGGCCGGATTGGTTCACATTGTTGCCATAGCCGATGACTGAAAACTGGTTTACTTTATCAAACTTGTTGAATGAGGCATTTGCGGTCCACCTTTCATCGGTCCCTCCGGCAGCTGAGACTTTACCAAAACCTCCTTTTTTCGCTTCTTCCTTAAGCTCTACATTCAGGGTTTTTTCCTTCACGCCATCTTCCACACCGGTGAGTTTGGACTGTTCCGACTTGTCATCAAACAGCTGAAGCTTGCTTATCGATTCGGCATTCAGGTTTTGCGTGGCCATTTTGGTATTCCCTCCGAAAAAACGCCTCCCATCCACTGTTACCTTCTGCACTTGCTCTCCTTGGGCGATGATATTTCCATTCGCATCAATCTGCATTCCGGGTAGCTTGCGCAGTAAATCTTCCAGAGTCGCTCCAGGCGGTACTTTGAATTTGCTTGCATCGTATTCCAGGGTATCGCCACGCATCATCAAAGGTGCTTTGGCAGCTTTTACCACCACTTCATAAAGTTCCTGAAGGATGGGCTTCAACTGAATCTCGTCCACCTCCAAAATATCTGTTTCGGGTAGAACCAGTTCCTTTTGGAAGGGGAGGTAGCCCATGTAGGTGGCTTTGATGAGTAGGGGTTGCCGGTCTACGTTCTTGAATTGGTATTCTCCTGCTTTATTAGTCAAAGTGTAGGCCACCAAGGCAGAATCTTTTGGACTAAGAAGAAGTACAGAGGTGTAGTCAAGCGAGACGTTGGTGGTGTCTTTCACTATTCCCCGAATGGTAAGTTTGGATTGGGCTTGCGAAGCAAAAGTGACGGCAGCCAAAAGAAGGAATGAAAGGAAAAATTTCATTTTTTTCAGTGTTATTTTTTTCAACTATAAAATACATGACTAAAACTAGACTCATTTCAAAAATTATTACCGGTGCATCTTCGCATAGGATGACAGCTCAAGATCGAAGTGTCGGTAATCACCAAACGATTATTCTGATAAACGTTTTAACACTGGTATATTATTAATTATTTATTAAAAATAGCGTAACTATTTTGTTAAATATTGTTAGTAAGATAATTCGGGTGGTTGAACCAGGGAAATAGACCAAATCTAAATGGGGTAAATGCTGCGTTTCGAAAGGTGAACTTTGGAAAAATCATTTTCCCAAATAGCTACAAAAAGGGAAGCCAGCTGATGTTCTAACCTCAAAAATGCCAATAGGTGATATCAATCCAAGCCAAAAAACCTAGCATCGCATGGGCGGAGTCGTAGCCTATTGCTTTACTAGGCATTTTCCTATGTTACTGGATTTCAAAAAATAACTTTTAACGTTTATCCTCCCAAGGCATGTAGACGACCTTTTTGGTCTCAAAAAAATTCTCCTTGAAGTAATCTTCCAAATGGTAAGTGACATAGGACTTGTCCAGCTCCTCCATTTCCTCATCCACATCCCCGCCTTTGAGATACAGGATACCGTTTTGGAATTCGTTGATGTCCTCGCGCTTGATCTTGCCTTTGACCCAAGGGTAGAAATTGATCATGCGAGTCACTGCTCTGCTGACCACGAAGTCGTACTTCCTTACCAAAGTCTCTGCCCTAGCTTGCTGTGCCTCGATATTGCTGAGCTTCAATGATTTGGCAACTTCCTTCACCACGCTGATTTTCTTGCCAATAGAGTCGACAAGATGAAAGTGGGTGTCTGGAAAAAGAATCGCCAAGGGGATCCCCGGGAAACCACCGCCAGTGCCTATGTCCAGCACTTTGGTGCCTGGCTGGAAACGCATCACTTTGGCAATGCCCAAAGAATGTAGGACATGGTGGACATAAAACTGCTCCATGTCCTTACGGCTGATCACATTGATCTTGGAGTTCCAGTCTTCGTAGAGCTCCTGCAAGCGGTCAAACTGCTCGATCTGCTTTTCGCTTAGATCAGGAAAGTAGGAGAGAATCAGCTGGGTGCCTGGGTTCATCAGATGTGTTTTTCTTTGCCAGCGGCAATTTCGTAGAGCAATTCCCGAGAGCGGTGAAGCTGGGCTTTGACCGTGCCCAGCGGCTTGTCCAATTCCTGGGCTATTTCCTCATAGGAAAGTTCATCGAAGTAGCGCAATTGCACCAACTTCCGGTATTTTGCCGGGAGCTTGTCCACGAAAATCCGCACCATCTCGATCCGTTGGGACTTGATAAATTCGTCTTGGGGATTGTTATCGTCGTCTTCCACGTCGATATTGACCGAGTTGCCGCTGTCATCCGACATGGTGTTGTTCAAGCTCATGGTCTTGAGCTTTTTTTTCCGGATAAAGTCGATGGTATTATTGGTGGCAATCCGGAACAACCAAGTACTGAAGGTGTAGTCTTTCTTGAATCGCTGGAGATTTCTAAAGGCCTTTGCAAAAGCTTCCATGGTCAGGTCCTCCGCATCGTCGGCGTCGCGGATCATCTTTAGGATCATGAAATAAACGGCCTTTTTGTACCGCTTCATCAGGGTAGCGTAGGCCTGCTGGTCTTTTTCCATGACGGCTCTATCGATGAGATCAAAATCCTCGAGTGCCTTATTCGAAAAACCGCGTTCATTTATTTCCATTGGATGTCTTTTGCCTGATAAGATACTGATCCCAAAACCCAGAAGTAGGCCAAGTACATAAAGTCATTGACCAGGACATTCATTGGAGCGGTGGATCCCTGAACTTTTTTGGAAGCGGAGTTGAAAATCCTCACAACCAAAAACGATCGTAGTAAAATAATACCTAAAACGATCGAAAATTGTTCCCATTGCTGGCCGAATCCAAAATAAAACAACAAACCTATGCCGCCAACCCAAAAAAGTCCATGGGAAAGGGGGAATAGTCCAATCTTTCGCTTGTCTTCGCTGCGGTAATATTTGCCCGCATGGAGGTGACGCTTTTTCTGGAGCAGATAGTCCTTCCAGGTTTCCTTGGGAATCGAAGTCGTATTCGCCTCCGGATCTATGACCAGGGAAGTGTTTTTGCCGGTAGCATATTGGTTGACAAAGAGGTCGTCGTCCCCGCCTTCGATATGCCAGAGCCACCTAAAACCTTTCGCCTCCATAAAGAAGCTTTTTCGGTAAGACAAGTTTCTGCCGATTCCCATGAATGGAGCATTCCAAAGCCCAAAGGAAAAATAAAACAGTGCCGTAAGTATGGTTTCAAACTGAATCCAACGGTTTAGCAATCCGGCCTTGACCTCGTAGCCGGAAAATCCAAGGGAAAAAGTCTTGCCTTCTTCACGTATCGGGGCGGTCATCTTTCGTATCCATTGTTCGCTGCTCGGCATACAGTCTGCGTCAGTCAATAGGATGACGTCATTTTTGGCCACTTTGATACCGAGTGTGAGCGCAAACTTTTTCGCGGTAACATGTTTGGGCGTGTATTTGATCGTGACAGAGCGGAGCTTGGGATACTTTACCATCAATTCCTCGAGCAGACGTTTGGTCCGGTCAGTGCTACGATCGTTGACGATCATTACGTCAAATTTGGGGTAATCCTGCTCAAAGAGCTTGGGGATGAGGGTTTTGAGGTTGTGGTACTCATTGTGGGCAGCGACAAGGACAGTCACGCCCTCCTCAGGGATCTGGTTGTTCGAAGACTTGGAAGGTGATTTGAACCAGGCTGTCCGTCCGAAGATCACCAAGAGATAAACTGCCTGAATGATAACGCCGATGCCAAAGAAAAACCAGAGTAAAAATAGGCCCATAGGTCGATTTTGCTGGGCAAATATAAAATCAATTTCAGCAAGTCATTTAAGAATAAGTGGATATTTTTGCGAGCAAAAAGGGGCATTTTGTAGGGTATTTCTACAGGCTCTGATCGCAGCATGAAGTTTACGCCAATACAAAAAGATATCCAAACCAAAGCCCGAGTAGGCACGCTTACCACCGATCACGGAACGATCCAAACGCCCATTTTCATGCCCGTTGGCACTGCTGGCACGGTCAAGGCTGTGCACCAGCGTGAGCTGAAGGAGGATATTCAGGCACAAATTATCCTCGGCAACACGTACCATCTTTACCTCCGCCCTGGCTTGGATATCTTGGAGAAGGCTGGCGGACTTCATGGATTTAACGGCTGGGATCGCCCGATTCTGACCGACTCTGGAGGTTACCAGGTTTTTTCCCTTGCCGGCACACGCAAAATCAACGAAGAAGGGGTCACCTTCAAATCACATATCGATGGCTCGAAGCATATCTTTTCCCCAGAGGGAGTGATGGATATCCAAAGAACTATTGGAGCGGATATAATTATGGCTTTTGACGAGTGTACGCCTTACCCTTGCGAATATGGCTACGCGCGAAAGTCTATGGAGATGACGCATCGCTGGCTGGATCGATGTATCCAGCGTTTTGATGCGACTGAGGGGAAATACGGGTATAGCCAGACGCTTTTTCCCATCGTCCAAGGCTCGGTATACAAGGATCTGCGAAAGCAGAGTGCGGAATTCATCGCCTCAAGAGGTCGCGAAGGCAATGCAATCGGTGGCCTTTCGGTAGGGGAGCCCGCAGAGATGATGTATGAAATGACCGAGTTGGTTACGGATATTTTGCCTGCTGACAAGCCTCGCTACCTGATGGGAGTAGGCACCCCCGCCAATATACTCGAATGCATCGCGCTGGGCGTGGACATGTTTGACTGCGTGATGCCCACCCGAAACGCCCGCAACGGGATGCTGTTCACCTCCGAGGGGATCATCAATATCCGAAATGAAAAGTGGAAGGACGACTTCAGTTCCATAGACCCTTCAATAGGCAACTATGCGAGCACCTTTTACAGCAAAGCCTACCTCAGGCACCTGACGGTTTCTAAGGAGATTTTGGCTGCCCAGATTGCCAGTATACACAACTTGAGCTTTTACCTTTGGCTCGTAGGCCAGGCGAGGGAGCATATCCTTGCTGGCGATTTTGCCGTTTGGAAGGATCAGATGGTAAAAAAAGTAAGCACTCGGCTATAAGCATGAAGATTCTTGACAAGCTGATCATCAAGGAATTTCTGAAGACCTACTTCTTTGTGGTCGTTATGCTGATCCTGATTGTTCTAGTTTTAGACTTCACGGAAAAGAATGACACCTATATCCGCAACTCGGTGCCAGCGGGAGAGATATTGAGGTACATGGGCAATTATGGCCTCTACCTCAATAACCTGCTCACTCCAATCACGGTTTTTATCGCAGTCATCTTTATCACATCCAAGATGGCCGGGAGAACCGAGATCGTGGCGATTCTGAGCTCTGGAGTCAGTTTTGTGCGTATGCTTCGTCCGTTTCTACTGGGGGCGGCGATGATCGGGGCGGTCAGCTTTTTGATGAACGGGTGGATTCTGCCTGGTGCCACGGCGGGGGTTTCCCGGTTTAAGATTGCCTATTTGGACAAAGGCAGGGCTTCGTCCGATCCAAATATCCATATCAAAGTAGGTCCAGATTCCTACGCATTTTTGACTCGATATTTTAAGGCCAATAATACGGGCTACTATTTTACCCTTGAAGAGATCAAGGACGGGGAGTTGTTGGCAAAGCTTTCTGCGGATAGAATCCAGTGGGATACGGCTAAGAATGTCTGGAGGCTGGAAAACTGGAAACTTCGAAAACTTCAAGAGCGAGGGGAAGATTACACCGTCGGAAAAGAACTCGACACGGTTTTGTCTATTTCTCCGGAGGATTTCAACCTTCCGGAGAATCATCATGAAACCTTGAAACTCCCCGAACTAAGTAGGCAGATCAAGGTGCTGGAAGAGCGAGGCGCCGACAACGTGAATTTTTATAGAATAGAGCGCTACGTGCGTCTGATGTCGCCTTTTGCAGCATTGATTCTGACTTTTATCGGAGTGATCATGTCAGCCAGAAAGACACGGGGCGGCTCAGGTTTCCAGATTGCCATGGGATTCTTGCTGGCTTTTGTATACATTCTGCTTTTCATCCTTTCCAGGACTTTTGCTGAAAACGGCACCCAATATCCTATTCTCGCCGTCTGGCTGCCGAACATCCTTTTTGCGCTTACCGGCCTGGTGCTCTACAAAACCGTCCCTAGATAGATGGTCGGAAAGGCGACGATTCGAGACTATTTCATGCTCCATTTCATCGTGTTGATCTGGGGTTTTACGGCTATCCTGGGACTTCTCATCAGCCTGCCTTCCTTGGAATTGGTTTTCTATCGAACCCTGATCGCGGCTGTGGGTATGGTTGCAGTCTGTTTTTTTAGAAAAAAGCCACTTCTCGTCTCTTGGCCTGCCATGCTCAAGATCACCGGGGTTGGCGTCTTGATTTCGCTGCATTGGATTTTCTTTTTTTGGTCTGCTAAGCTGTCCACCGCGTCCGTTTGCTTGGCGGGTATGGCCACCACCTCGCTTTGGACGGCATTTGTGGATCCTTTTGTCAACAGAACGAAGATCAAATGGTATGAAGTTGCTTTGGGATTGCTGGTGATTTCGGGTTTGTTGGTGATTTTCCAATTTGAAAGCGGGTATTGGATTGGTCTTGCCATGGCTTTGGTTTCTGCGTTCTTGGGAGCCTTGTTTTCCGTGTTGAATGGTCGGTTGACGCGAAAGCACAGTCCTTACCAGATTACCTTTTATGAGATGGCTGCTGCCTGTGTATTTGCTTTCGCTTTTATGCCTGTGTACGCTGCTTTTCTCACAGAGGGACAGCCCTTGCAATTGGGTTGGAAAGGGTCGGATTGGTTGTGGTTGTTGATTTTGGGGGGAGTTTGTACCGTTTATGCTTTTTCGGTTTCAGTAGAGCTGATGAAAAGGCTTTCGGTTTTCACTATCAACTTGACCGTGAATCTCGAGCCGGTGTACGGGATAGTTTTGGCGGTGTTGATTTTTGGAGAGAGCGAAAAAATGACCCCGCAATTTTACCTGGGCACGCTAGTGATCCTCGTCTCGGTGCTCCTCTATCCTTTGCTGAATTTTTGGAATAAAAGGAGAAAGCCTGTAAGACCGCTAGGCTAAAAGTCTCAAAGGGTGGTAAGATCATTCAAAGTGCCTAAGGCCATATTGAGTTCTTCTTTCTCAACTTCTCCTATTTTTTCGATCAGGCGCTGTTTAGAGACTGAGCGAACATGAAAAACCAAAAGTTCAGAAATGACTTTTAAGCCATTTCTCCCTGACGGATTCAGGATTGGGTTTCCATGGTAATTTTTGATTTTGGATGTGAGTGGTGCGGCGATGACTACTTGTAAAAACTTGTTCATCAGGTTCCCGCTAAGTATCACCACAGGCCGTCTACCTGCTTGTTCAGAACCCATAACAGGGTTTAGGTCAGACATCCAAATCTCACCCTGCTTCACCTTCTATCTGTTTGAGGTAGGTGTCCATTCCTTCTTCTGCCACAGCCAATATGTCTTCGTCTTGGGCGGTGGCGCCATAGGATTTGACGTATTCGGCTCGTTTCAGATGTTCAAGATACAGGTTGAGCGCATTTTCCATTAGCTTGTTTTTGGGAAGCGAAAGCTTCTTTGCGTAGTCCGTAAGCCTTTGGAGCAGTTCGTCTGGAAGCGTGGAAGTGAAAGTTGCCATTGTGTTTTATATTAATAAATTACAAATATAAATAATGTTTTGGTCGCTAATGATTTGAAAATGAATTTTTTAAAGATCGGCCTCGAAGACAAAATAGCTTCCCTTCCAGTCTGTTGCTTTGGGTTTTTCCTCAAACAATCCAAAGACCGAGGAACCAGAGCCGGACATCGCGGCGTAGAAAGCGCCTAAATCGTACATTTTACTTTTGATCTCACTGATTTCCGGATAGCGGCCAAAGACGCTGACTTCGAAATCGTTCACAAGCTCTTCCTTCCACCGAGAGCGATCGGCTATCACTTCCTCCAAGGCCACTTTGGCAGAAGTTGGTGTTACTCCTGCGTATGCTTCTTTGGTGCCGACATGGATTCCGGGATTGATGAGCACTAGGTGAATTCCTTGTAAGGATAAATTTATCTCCGAGAGTATTTCCCCACGGCCACGAGCGATTTTTGGTCTGTTTTCGATGAAAAAGGGGCAGTCGCTTCCAAGTTGGGCAGCGTATTCTTCCAGGAAAAAATCATCCAGATGTAAATCGAAAAGATTGTTCATCAGCTTGAGCGCAAATGCACCGTCAGCCGATCCTCCACCCAATCCAGCGCCCATAGGGATGTTCTTATGTAGATGCATATTCAAATTTGGCAGCCCCGGAAAGTCCTTTTTGAGGAGTTTTTCCGCTTTGAGGATCAGATTGTCTTTGGGGTCTCCGGGTATGGGTAGGCCTGTCGAAGTCCAAGCGGACTTCTTATCAATGATCATCTCCAGCGCGTCGAACAGAGGAATTGGGACCATGCAGGTTTCGATGTCATGGTATCCGTCTTTGCGTTTCGCTGTGATATGGAGGCCCAGGTTGATTTTTGCATTGGGAAAGCTGATCATGGAAAAGATGTTTGGACAAAAATAATCGAATAAGATTCAGAAAGAATTCTTGTTTCCTCTTTGAAAATTCCCTAATCTTTCCGATAAATTTTAGGTATTTATCAGTGTATCATTTTTTTTCTTAAATAAAAGAGAATAAATTTTCGAAAAATTTGAATATTCTCGAAATCGATACAAAATTTCGACAAATCTCTTTTTTTACGCGATTTTTCAAAAATTGATTTTGAATATCGGATAAAATCAATATAATATTTCATAAAAAATATTTTTTCCTAATATTAAAATTTGTGAAGAACGAATTGCGAAGAATTAAATATTGTAAGTCTCAAGATTGGGTTTTAATATTGTCGTGTGATTCGCAACCGAAGCATCAAACCTCAAACCGCGATATGTCTTTACCTCTGGTCGTCCTCCTAAGCTTTATTATTCTCGTCGGATTTTCGAAGTGAGGCACTAGACCATTATAATCCAGTATATAAAAATCTAAAGTGCCTCACCGACCTGAGGCACTTTTTTATTTAGCATAAATATGACCCTAAGCAATCTTAAGAAATACAGTTGGGAAATAAGCGACAACGACGAACATCCGGCGGGCAAAGCCATGCTTTATGCCACTGGCTTGAGCGACAAAAAGATGAAACAGCCTTTTGTAGGGATAGCGAGTTGTGGCTATGAAAGTAACCCCTGCAATATGCACCTCAATGACTTCGCCGGTCTGATCAAGCAATCCTCCCAGGAATATGATCTGACCGGTTTGGTTTTTAATACCATCGGTATTTCCGACGGCACATCCATGGGAACTCTGGGAATGCGCTATTCTTTGGTTTCCAGGGAGATCATCGCCGATTCCATCGAGTCCTTCATCCTCGGTCATTCCTTCGATGCCTGCATTGCCGTGCCTGGCTGTGACAAAAATATGCCCGGGGCGATCATGGGATTGTTGAGAACCAATCGTCCTGCGATCGTGCTTTACGGTGGTACCATCGCCTCTGGTCACTACAAAGGAGAAAAACTGAACATCGTGTCGGCATTTGAAGCGTTTGGAAAGCGCGTGCAGGGCACCATTTCTGACGAAGATTATGACGGGGTGATCCGCAACGCTTGTCCTGGCAAGGGTGCTTGTGGAGGAATGTACACCGCCAACACCATGAGCTCGGCGATCGAGGCGATGGGGATGTCTCTTCCTTACTCCTCCTCTTATCCTGCAAATTCTGCAGAGAAACTGAGAGAATGCCAAGAAGTCAACAAATACATGCGGATTCTCCTGGAGAGAGATATTAAACCGAAAGACATCATCACCCGCAAAAGCATCGAAAATGCGGTTCGAGTGACAATCGCTTTGGGAGGAAGTACCAATGCGGTTCTGCACCTTTTGGCTATTGCCAAGACCGCCGAAGTCGATTTTACCTTGGAAGACTTCAAGGCAATCAATGCGACAACACCGATGTTGGGCGACTTCAAGCCTTCCGGAAAGTTCATGATGGAAGACCTTCATGAGCAGGGAGGACTCCCTGCATTCATGAAGTACTTCTTGGACAAAGGATACCTTCACGGTGACTGCATGACAGTGACCGGCAAAACATTGGCTGAAAACCTCGAGAATATAGATGCCATCGTCCCTTCGATGGTCAATGTCATTCATCCAGTGGAGTCCCCGCTGAAGAAAACAGGACACCTCTGTATCCTAAAGGGGAATCTCGCACCGGAAGGTGCTGTGTCCAAGATCACGGGAAAAGAAGGAACCTCCTTTACTGGACCCGCCCGAGTATTTGATTCCGAGCAGGAAGCCAATGACGCGATCCGTGATCATCAGGTCAAATCCGGTGATGTGATTGTGATCAGAAGCGTCGGCCCTAAAGGTGCTCCGGGAATGCCGGAGATGCTAAAGCCAACTTCGATGATCATCGGGGCAGGGCTTGGCTCTGACGTGGCGCTGATCACCGACGGGAGATTCTCCGGTGGGACGCACGGATTCGTCGTAGGACACGTTACTCCTGAAGCTTGGAGCGGCGGGCCGATCGGGCTTTTGAAAGACGGAGATATCATCACTATCGATGCCGATGGCTTAAATTTGTCAGTCGATGTGTCGGAGGAAGAATTTGCAAATCGCCGCAGCACCTGGTCTCCCCGCCCAATCGAAGGGCTTCAAGGAACACTCAAAAAATACAACAAACTTGTGGCAACCGCTTCTGAGGGTTGCGTAACAGATAAATTCTAAGCCTATGAAGGACATGATGATCAGAGGTGCGGACATAGTTGTTCGGTCACTTATCGCAGAGCAGGCGGAGGTTATTTTCGGATATCCCGGAGGAGCCATCATGCCAGTTTACGATGCGCTCTACGACTATCATGAGCAAATCAAACATGTATTGACCCGACACGAGCAAGGCGCTATTCATGCTGCTCAGGGCTATGCAAGAGTCTCTGGCAAAGTCGGAGTCTGCTTAGCTACTTCAGGCCCAGGGGCAACCAACCTCATCACTGGTTTGGCTGACGCTCAAATCGACAGCACGCCGTTGGTATGTATCACCGGTCAGGTAGCAGCGCATCTGTTGGGAACTGATGCTTTTCAAGAAACTGACGTGGTCGGTATTTCGATGCCAGCTACGAAGTGGAATATTCAGGTTCGAAGAGTTGAAGATATAGCCCCAGCTATCGCAAAAGGCTTTTTCATTGCCCGTTCTGGTAGGCCAGGGCCGGTTTTGATAGATATTACAAAAAATGCCCAGACGGATTTTGGAGAGTTTAACTACGTTCCCTGCTTGGGATTCAGGTCTTACAAAACCTACGAGCCGGTAGAAAAAACGAAAATCCAGGAGGCTGCCGAGCTAATCAACAAGGCCGAGAGACCTTATTTGCTTTTTGGGCAAGGCGTCGTTTTGGGAAAAGCAGAAGCTGAGTTGAAGTTTTTCCTCGACAAATCCGGGATTCCAGCTGCTTCGACGCTGTTGGGCTCAGGCGCCTTGCCTCAGGACCATCCAAATTATGTTGGGAAATTGGGTATGCATGGAAACTACGCCCCAAATATGCTTACCAACCAGTGCGATGTCCTCATTGCGGTTGGGATGCGTTTTGACGACCGGGTTACTGGCGATTTAAAGCGCTATGCCAAGCAGGCAAAAGTCATCCATCTTGAGTTGGATCCAGCAGAAGTCAACAAGAATGTGAAAGCAAATGTCGCTGTGGTTGGTGATTGCAAGGAAAGTCTTTCTATGCTGACTGCGGCAATTGAAGCCAAAAAGCATGAATCCTGGATGGCTCGTTTCCGTGAATTTGAGCAGCAGGAGAAGGCTGCGGTAATGCAACACGATATCACGCCTACCAAACTTGGCTTGACTATGGGTGAAGTCATTCACCAGATCAACCAATACAAGGCTGACGATGCGGTTTTGGTAACTGACGTTGGGCAGCACCAGATGATCGCCTGGAGGTATTTCAACTACAAGAAGTCGAGAACCCAAGTGACTTCAGGAGGTTTGGGTACCATGGGTTTTGCACTTCCGGCGGCGCTGGGGGCACAATTGCACGATTATTCTCGTCAGGTCATTTGCGTAGTTGGTGACGGGGGGATCCAGATGACTATCCAAGAGCTGGGTACGATCATGCAGACCAAAGCGCCGGTGAAAATTGTGTTGTTGAATAACAACTACCTAGGAATGGTGCGCCAATGGCAGCAGATGTTCTTTGACAAACGCTATTCGTTTACAGAATTGGACAATCCGGAGTTTATCAAGATTGCCGAAGCCTACAATATCAAATCCCAGAAAGTTTCTGATCGGGCCGACCTGAAGGAGGCCATCGAAGACATGTTCATTCACGACGGGCCGTTCTTTCTGGAAGTGGTCGTCGAGAAAGAGGACAACGTATTTCCGATGATAGCCACGGGCTGTTCGGTAGAAGAGGTAAGACTTAGCTAATCCCAACCTATGAAGCGTTACACCATTTTCGTCATTACCGAGAATTTCATCGGAATTCTCAACCGGATCACCATTATTTTTACCCGCCGTGGGATAAATATTGATGCTCTTACGGCTTCGGAAAGCCGTATTCCAGGAATTCACCGAATCACCATCGAGGTGACGGCCAACGAGGACACGGTCATCCAACTCGTCAATCAGATCGAGAAGATCATCGATGTAATCAAGGCCTTTTATCACGAAGATGAGGGAGTGGTCTATCAGGAGATCGCACTGTACAAGATTCCCGTCTCCCGTTTGGACGGGGGCTTGGAAAAGATCATCCGCCAGCACAACGCTAAAATAATCGCAGCCGAGCCGGAATTTGTGGTATTGGAACTCACGGGGCACAAGGAGCAAACCCAGGAGCTGCTGGAAATCCTCAAAGGCTACGGCCTGCTGGAATTTGCAAGATCTGGAAGGGTGGCGGTGGCCAAGCGCATGCTTACCATAGAATCATTCATCAAGTAATTATTTCAATCGAAGCAACGACAAACTATTAAACCTTATATCATGAAATCGAGCGCGGGGAGGTTCTTCCGCCTTTAAGTTGATCCTAAGCCATGCGAGATTCCATATAGCCTTCAAAAATCAAACTATAAACTTATGAAATTAAAATTCGGCACAGTTGAAGAAAACGTAGTAACCAGGGATGAATTTCCATTGGAAAAAGCCCGCGAGGTGCTCAAAGACGAAGTGATCGCAGTAATTGGTTACGGCGTACAGGGACCTGGACAGGCGCTCAACCTGAAAGACAACGGCTTCAACGTGATCGTGGGCCAGAGAAAAGGCTCTAAGACTTGGGACAAAGCCATCTCTGACGGCTGGGTGCCAGGTGAGACCCTGTTTGAAATCGAAGAAGCCTGTGAAAAAGGCACCATTATTCAGTTTTTGCTCTCTGACGCAGGCCAGATTACCCTTTGGCCAACTGTCAAGAAGCACCTGACTCCTGGCAAAGCGCTTTATTTCTCCCATGGATTTGGCGTGACTTACAAGGAAAAGACCGGCATCATCCCTCCAGCTGACATTGATGTGATCTTGGTGGCTCCAAAGGGTTCTGGTACTTCTCTGAGAAGAATGTTTGTAGAAGGTCGTGGATTGAACTCATCCTATGCGATCTTCCAGGATGGAACTGGCAAAGCCAAAGACCGTGTTATCGCTTTGGGTATTGGAGTTGGATCTGGATACTTGTTTGAAACTGATTTCTACAGAGAAGTGACCTCCGACTTGACTGGAGAAAGAGGTACCCTGATGGGTGCGATCCAAGGGATCTTTGCAGCGCAGTACGAAGTGTTGAGAGCAAATGGTCACACGCCATCCGAAGCTTTTAACGAAACCGTAGAAGAATTAACCCAATCTTTGATGCCTTTGGTAGCCGAAAACGGAATGGACTGGATGTATGCCAACTGCTCCACTACGGCCCAGCGAGGCGCATTGGACTGGTGGAAGCCTTTCCGTGACGCAACTAAGCCGGTTTTCGAGGCTCTATATGACTCGGTGAAGACAGGCAAGGAAGCTCAGAAGTCCATCGATTCCAACTCCAAGGCAGATTACAGAGAGAAGCTTGAGCAAGAATTGAAAGAGTTGAGAGAGTCTGAAATGTGGCAGGCCGGCGCGGTCGTCCGTCAGTTGAGACCTGAGAATAACTAAAACCCCAAACCCCAAATATTATGAGTGACAAGCTGTGGATTTTTGATACAACCCTGAGAGATGGGGAGCAAGTGCCCGGGTGTCAGCTGAATACCCAGGAGAAGATCGTGGTTGCCCAGGCCCTAGAGGCCCTAGGCGTGGATATTATCGAAGCAGGCTTCCCGATTTCAAGCCCGGGGGATTTCAACTCGGTGCAGGAGATTTCTAAGGCTGTTTCCAATCCGATCATTTGTGCACTGTCCCGTGCTGTAGAAAAAGATATCGAAGTAGCAGCCTCAGCGCTCAAATATGCGAAGAAGGGACGGATTCACACCGGTATCGGTGTATCTCCCTACCACATCCAATACAAACTCCGCTCCACCCCCGAGGACATCATTGCCCGGGGCGTGGCGGCGGTGAAGTTTGCCAAAAAATTTGTGGAGGACGTGGAATTTTACGCCGAGGATGCGGGACGTTCAGAGCCGGATTTCCTTTGTAAGATCATCGAGGAGGTGATCAAGGCAGGTGCTACGGTAGTCAACATCCCGGATACTACCGGCTATTGCCTTCCTGAGCAATACGGAGCGATCATTGCCAGCTTGAAAAACAATGTGCCCAACATCGACAAGGCCATCATCGCTACCCACTGCCACAATGACCTCGGTATGGCAACTGCGAATACCATTTCAGGCGTGCAGCATGGAGCCCGTCAGGTAGAAGTCACCATCAACGGCATTGGCGAGCGAGCCGGGAATACTTCAATGGAAGAAGTGGTGATGGCGATTAAGTGCCATAAGTCGATTCCGGTTTACACCGATATTGTCACTCCAAGAATCTACCAGACCAGCCGATTGGTATCCAAACTGATGAACATGCCAGTACAGCCCAACAAGGCTATCGTAGGTAGAAATGCATTTGCTCACTCATCCGGTATTCACCAAGATGGGGTTTTGAAGCATAGAGAAAACTACGAGATCATCGATCCTAAGGAAGTTGGTGTGGATGAATCGACTATCGTATTGACAGCCAGATCTGGTAGAGCGGCATTGAAGCACCATTTGGACGCTTTGGGTGTCGAACTGGAAGGTGAGGAATTGCGAGAAGTCTATGAGGCATTCTTGATTTTGGCGGACTCCAAAAGAGATATCGGACGCAAGGATTTGCTGGAGTTGGTTGGAAAATACATGGATGAGTCCAATTTCATCGAGTTGGAGCATGTTAGCTATTCTTCAAATGGCTCTATCAATGCCCAAGTAAGCTTGAAGATTGGAAATGAGCTTCACACAGCTTCCTCAAGTGGCGTTGGGCCTGTCGATGCTGTCCTGAAATCCATTGAGAAAATTGTTAAACCTCAAGTGGATCTCGAGGAGTTCCTGATTCAGGCCATTACCCATGGAAGCGACGATGTGGCCAAAGTACACATGCGTCTTATCAAATCGGACAAACCTTATTATGGTTTTGCCTCAAACAAAGATATCGTATTGGCCTCAGCGCAGGCTTTTGTCGATGCCCTCAACAAAATACCGGTCAAGGAATACGCGACTGCATAATTATGGAAAAGACAACATTATTTGATAAAATCTGGGACTCACACGTAGTCAAATCGGTACCTGCTGGCCCGGATGTATTCTTCATCGATAAGCATTTTATCCATGAAGTGACCTCTCCTGTCGCATTTCTTAACCTTGAGAAGCGAGGCATTGGAGTAAAATACCCTCACCGTACGATCGCTACTCCAGATCACAATGTTCCTACAGTGGATCAGGATCAGACGATCAAAGACAAGCTTTCTCGCATGCAAGTGGAAAAGCTTCGTGAGAACTGTAAGAAATACGGAATCGAGCTGCATGACTTGGGTTCTGCCCACCACGGGATTGTTCACGTGATCGGTCCAGAGTTGGGGGTGACTCAGCCTGGAATGACTATCGTATGCGGTGACTCCCACACTTCCACGCATGGTGCCTTCGGAGCGATTGCTTTCGGAATCGGTACTTCTGAAGTGGAAATGGTCTTGGCGACGCAGTGTATCATGCAGTCCAAGCCAAAGAAAATGAGAATTTCTGTAGAAGGCGAGCTTGGCAATGGCGTGACATCCAAGGATATCATCTTGTACATCATTTCCAAAATTTCCGCAGCAGGAGCTACAGGCTATTTTGTGGAATATGCAGGTTCTGCAATCAGAAATTTGAGTATGGAAGCAAGAATGACCATCTGCAACATGTCCATCGAGATGGGCGCACGCGGTGGCTTGATCGCTCCTGATGATACTACATTCAACTACCTGAAAGGTAAGCAATATGCTCCAGCTGGAGAGGAGTGGAATCAGGCTGTAGCTCATTGGAAAACGTTAAGAACGGACGATGGTGCTACTTTCGACAAAGAATACCACTATGACGCCGCAGACATCGAGCCGATGATCACCTACGGAACTAACCCAGGAATGGGAATCAAAGTGGTGGGTAGTATCCCGACTACAGAAGGAATGGAAGGATCTAACAAGACCTCTTACTTGAAGTCTTTGGACTACATGGGCTTTGCTCCGGGTGAGTCAGTGAAAGGTAAGCAAGTGGATTACGTCTTCGTAGGTTCTTGTACTAACGGTCGAATCGAAGATATCCGCTCAGTTGCTGAATTTGTAAAAGGCAAAAGAAAAGCGGACAACATCACTGCTTGGATTGTTCCTGGATCTCGCGAAGTGGAGAAACAGGCGTACGAAGAAGGCTTGGTGAAAATTTTGGAAGATGCAGGATTTGAACTGCGTCAGCCGGGTTGCTCTGCGTGTCTCGCCATGAACGATGACAAGATTCCTTCTGGAAAACTGGCAGTGTCTACTTCCAACAGAAACTTCGAAGGCCGTCAGGGTCCAGGCGCAAGAACAATGCTTGCTTCTCCGTTGACGGTAGCAGCAGTAGCTGTGACAGGTATGATAACTGACCCAAGAGAAGTATTTCCCAATTAAGAAATATGAAGCGAGAAGTATGAATGGAGAAGCACGGCTTGCCCGAGGTTTGAGAGTCCTTTTCGATTTCTTTCCCCAGCAGGTTTCACCGATCTATCAATCTTCCAATTTTCCAATCTTTCAAATCGAAAAAAATGGCTTACGATAAATTCACCGTCCTAAGAGATACGGCAGTTCCATTGCCCACCGAAAACGTGGACACTGACCAGATCATCCCGGCTCGTTTCCTAAAGGCAACCGAGCGTGAGGGCTTTGGCGACAACCTGTTCCGTGATTGGAGATATGACGTGGAAGGCAATCCCAAAAAGGATTTTGTCCTTAACGATACCACCTATTTCGGAAAAATCCTGGTTGCCGGCAAAAACTTCGGATCAGGATCCAGCCGCGAGCACGCCGTTTGGGCAATCTATGATTATGGCTTCCGTTGCGTAGTTTCCAGCTTTTTTGCAGATATCTTCAAAAACAACTGTCTGAATATCGGAGTGCTTCCGGTAACAGTTTCAGCGGAGTTTGCAGATAAGCTTTTCGCAGCAATCACCGCAGATCCAAAAACAGAAATCGAAATCAGCCTTCCTGAGCAAAAAATAACCTTGCTTGCTACCGGAGAGTCTGAGTCCTTCGACATCAATGAATACAAGAAAGACAATATGCAGAATGGCTTCGATGACATCGACTATCTTCTCAATATGTCTTCTGAAATAGACGCTTTCGCGGCTTCAAGATAATCTGCTCTAATGGAGGCAAAGAGAAGAATAGAACTTATGGATACTACCCTGAGGGATGGAGAACAGACCTCAGGGGTTTCCTTTTTGCCTTCGGAAAAACTCCAGATCGCTAAGCTTCTTCTGGAAGAACTCAAAGTGGATCGGATAGAGGTGGCTTCGGCAAGGGTTTCTGAAGGGGAATTGGAGGGAGTGCAAAAGATTACCCATTGGGCCGCCCAAAAGGGTTATCTGGATCGGGTGGAGGTTTTGGGATTCGTAGATACTCCAGTATCCGTTAATTGGATCCTCGAGGCAGGTGCCAAGGTACTAAACCTTCTGACCAAGGGCTCGCTCAATCATCTGGTTCACCAGTTGAAAAAAACTCCAGAACAGCATTTTGAGGACATCCGAAAGAGCATTGAGTATGCCCAAAGCAAAGGGGTCTCAGTCAACGTCTATTTGGAAGACTGGTCTAATGGAATGCGGAATTCTGAGGAATACACGATGAGACTGATCGAGCTGCTGACCAAGCTTCCAGTGAAGCGAATCATGCTGCCCGATACCCTCGGATTGTTGTCTCCGGATGAGGTGACCAAATACTTCAGCCAGTTAGTCGCACAGTTTCCTGAGATACATTTTGACTTTCACGCGCACAACGACTACGATCTTTCCGTGGCCAACGTGATGGAAGCTGTGCTCCATGGAGCAGCTGGCATTCATACGACTGTCAATGGTTTGGGTGAAAGAGCAGGAAACGCTCCTTTGGAATCTGTCGTGGCAGTGATCAAGGACTTTACCGACCTGCAGATTGGCATCCAAGAGCAGAAGATCTTCCGCGTTTCCAAGTTGGTCGAGCAGTTTTCTGGTCAGCACATTCCGGCAAATAAGCCGGTGGTTGGGGAAAATGTCTTCACCCAAACCGCAGGTATTCATGCAGATGGAGACAACAAGAAAAACCTATATTTCAATGATCTGATGCCGGAGCGATTTGGCCGTCAAAGAAAGTATGCTTTGGGAAAAACCTCCGGGAAGGCCAACATTTTGAAAAATTTGGAAGAGTTGGGCATTTCTCTCGAAAAGGAAGAGCTCGCAAGAGTGACCCAACGAATCATCGAACTCGGGGACAAGAAAGAACGGGTGACTACAGAGGACTTGCCTTACATCATTTCGGATGTTCTGCAAAACAATTCCATCTCCAAGCACATCAGCATTGAAGGCTACCACATGACTCATTCCAAGGGTCTGAAGCCTGTCGTGCAGCTTCGAATGAATATCCATGGGAAAATTTATGACGAAATCGCCACCGGAGACGGGCAGTACGATTCCTTCATGAAGGCTCTCAAGAAGATATATAAATCCTTTGGGAAAGAGCTTCCCAAATTGACCGATTACCATGTGTCCATTCCTCCAGGAGGCAAGACCGACGCCTTTGTGGAGACGGTGATCACTTGGGATTATGGTAAAATATTCAAGACCAAAGGCTTGGATCCCGATCAGACGGTGGCGGCGATGATGGCCACTGAAAAAATGCTCAACATCATCGAAACCATGAATTATAATCCAGAACTAGAAGAATCCCCAAAATATGGAAATGAATATCGCGCTGTTGCCGGGTGATGGCATCGGCCCAGAAGTAGTGGCTCAAGCTGTGAAGGTTGTAAATGCCATTGGACAAAAATTTGGACATAAAATTTCGTACAAAGAAGGCTTGGTTGGTGCTTGCGCGATCGATGCGACAGGCGATCCTTACCCAGATGCTACTCACGAGATCTGTGCCTCCTCTGACGCGGTGCTTTTTGGTGCTATCGGAGACCCTAAATATGACAATGACCCTAAAGCCAAAGTTCGTCCTGAACAAGGCTTATTGAGAATGCGTCAGAAATTGGGCCTTTTTGCCAACGTAAGACCAACGTTCACTTTCCCATCTTTGGTGCATAAGTCGCCATTGAAGCTTGACAGAGTGGACGGAGCGGACTTTGTATTCTTCCGTGAATTGACTGGTGGGGTGTACTTCGGTGAACCAAGAGGTCGTAACGAGCAAGGAACCAAAGCCTTTGATACCAACGTGTATACCAAAGAGGAAATCGTGCGCTTGGCCAGAATGGGCTTTGAAGCAGCTCAAGGAAGAAGAAAATTGTTGACTTGCGTGGACAAAGCAAACGTCATGGCAACTTCCAGACTTTGGAGAGAGACTGTACAGGAATTGGCTCCTGAGTATCCAGACGTAAAAGTAGAATACGAATTTGTGGATGCCGTAGCGATGCGCTTGATCCAGTGGCCAAAAGCTTATGACGTCTTGATTACCGAAAACCTATTCGGGGACATCCTGACTGACGAGGCTTCTGTGATTTCCGGTTCTATGGGCTTGATGCCATCCGCTTCTTTGGGTTCCAAAGTAAAGTTATTCGAACCGATCCACGGTTCCTATCCTCAGGCTGCCGGAAAAGACATCGCCAATCCTCTTGGAACGGTATTGTCTGCGGCGATGATGTTTGATTATGCATTCGGCTTGAAGGCAGAAGCACAAGCGATCAGCGATGTGGTGAACCTTTCACTGGCTGAAGGCTTTGTGACCGAAGATATTGCCGAAGGCGGTAAAGCCTACAAAACTTCCGAAGTCGGAGACTGGCTAGCTGCTAAGATTTTGGGATAAGCTCACTCATGTAAGAATTCGCTGTTCGAGATTTGCAATCTCGAACTTTCAAAAAAAAAAACCACCCCATTATTATCGGGGTGGTTTTTTTAGTGATTTTATAGTTTGTTCTATGACTTTCATCTTTGAGTTCAGAGGAGGATTTTTCTTATCTTTTTTCATACGGCTGAAAATGTAGTAGCCAAAAAGCAAACAAATCAATATGAAAAAAATATAAACTATTGTTGGGACACCCTCCACGTGATGTGGCATAGCTGCCCAACTTTTACTTGGATTCAAATCATTCACAGTTTTTTATCAATTGATTTACTGAAAGGTCCTCATCAATCAAAGGCCAGTGAATCCCATAGCCGGAAGGGGATACTTTGTAAAGACTTCTCTCTATATCTGATGCTACCAATAATTTTGGAGAAATGAATTCTAAATCCACTTTAATTTCCTTTGCATCGACTTCGAGAATCATATGCTTATTGTCAAATCGAATTTCTGATATTTGATGAGAATCAACCATAGTTTTACTTTTTAAAGTACTCATTCCAACTTTTAACGATCAAATCGAAGTTTTGGAAGATGATTTTTCTAATTTCTTTTCTGGCCTGTGGTGTCAAATTGTAACCAAAATCCTCCCTAATATCCATAATTTTATCATCAATCCAGAACTTACATTCCATATCACCTTTTTGTGCGTGAACGTGAATTGGTTCTTTTCCTTCATTTGAATAGAAGAAAAGTCTCCAGCCAAGTATGTAAAGTATGGTAGGCATCAATCCCTCGGCGGATTGATCATGATATGAGCCCGATGAGTTCCCGGATCCATAATCCAAGGCAGACCCGGTGCTGGAGGTGAAACGGGAAGCCCCGTACTCTCCACAGTTGCCCAGGGAATATAGACTACGGATCGGGTATAGGTGTTTGCGGCTTCGCCAGTATTCCAGTTCACATCCTTTTCGTCGGCTACTAATACAAACAAGGTGCTCCCATAGTCTGGCAAAGTCAACGTTTTTGCTTTTGCCTCAGCCTCACGTATTGCAAAAATCTCCTGCATACTTTTTCCTTCCTTTTTCAAAGCCCAGCCTCTTTCCATAAAGGGCTGTACACTCTTATGGTAGCAAGACACTGAAAGTCCTTCCCGATTCGGGTCATCGCCCAGACAGATAGTCTGATTGCTACCATTTCGAAGCAAAACTCCATCGGAACTATAAACGGTGGCTCCTTCCCTTTGGTCTTCGGGGGCAGCCATCAAGGCCATTTTGATCTGGATTTCTTTGCTAGGAGCGGTCTGTCCGAAGACAGAAAATCCGATCAAAAGGGCGAGGATGCTGAGAATTGCTTTCATAGTCAGTACTTTTGGGTTTATTGAATTTAAGGAAGCTGCCAAGCGAATCAAAGCGCTTACAAGTATTTCCGATTTTATGGTCCCATTCATGCGTACAAGACCCTATTCTTACCTATTCTCGATCAGCTATTTCGGTGGGCACTTCAAAGGCTGGGCAAAGCAGCCCAATCAAGCCACTGTGGAGGGAAAACTGGAGAGGGTATTTCGCTACGTGTTGAACCATGAGGATTTTTCCCTGATTGGAGCTAGCCGAACTGATTCTGGAGTGCATTGTAGGAGTGGATATATGCAGCTTTTTCTCCGGGAAAAAATCGAGCTGGAAAATCTACTCCCAACTTTAAATCAAAACCTCGGTGGTGAAATCACCTTAAATTCGGTCCGGGAAATCCCTCGGGACTTCAATTTGATCCAAGCGGTGGAGAAGAAAACCTACCGCTATTTTTTCTCCGATTCACCAGATTTTCACCCCTTCGCTTCCGCTTATATGCATCAAGTCTCTGGATTAAATTCTTTGGAGAAGATGGAAAAAAACGTCAGCGCATTTGTCGGTGAGCACGATTTCAAAGCATTTTGCAAAGTTTCTCCAAACAAGTCGGACTATGTTCGGGAGGTTCTGGAAGCCAAAGTTTATTTGACGGATGAATACCAAGGGGAATTTTTCCCAGAGCGAGTTTATTGTTTTGAAGTCACCGGCACAGGATTTTTGCACCACCAAGTGAGAAAAATGGTTTCAGCTATTTGGACCTTGGCATCAGATCAAATCCAAGAACGATTGAATAAGCCAGAGGAAAGCTGGGAGCAAATTCCTCCCGCTCCAGCTCATGGATTGACGCTTTGGGAAACGGTGCTGGTAGAAAATCCGGGAAATTACATCTGAAATAGGTCATAGGGTAAGCTCCATCACCACATCATCCATAACGTAGCCATTCCCGATGTCAATCACTTCCTTGTAGATTTCCTGGAACCCAATTCGTTGGTAGAAGTCTATGGCTTTTTGGTTGTATTTGTTGACGTTGAGCAAAAGACTTTTTTGCCCCGCTTCCCTGACTCTTCTTGCCACGTCAAGGATAAGCTTCTTTCCTAGACCTTTTCCCTGGGTTTCTGGCAAAAGGTAGATCTTATGGAGTTTTGCCTTCGGGCCCTCCGCATAATTCAGCTCAAATCCTGCGAAACCCAACTCCTGTCCATTTTCCTCGGCTAATAGGAAAGTATGTCCTTTCTGCCACTGGGATTCCAAAACAGGGAGCGCATACATCATATTGAGCATATAGCTGATCTGTTCGGGACTGAGAATTTCACCAAAGGTGTTAGGCCAGGTCCGATGAGCGATGCTTTGGACTTTGGAAAGTTCATTATGTGCAAGTGGTCGAATACTCGTCATTTCGGATTCCATTAAAACTCAATTAACTCTTTCAACTTGGCTTTAAACCTTGTCTCTGGCAAAAACTGCTTTTCCAAATTCGGAGCAAAAGGTACTGGCGTATCCAAACTGCCTACTCGCATCACGGGAGCATCCAGATGCTGAAAGCTATGTTCCGAAATCCAAGCGCAGATTTCTGCCCCAATCCCTCCGGTCAGTGTGTCTTCTTGTAGGAAAATCACTTTTCCGGTTTTTTTGACGGATTGAGTTACCGCTTCTTGATCCCAAGGCAAAAGTGTCCTTAGGTCCAGAATATCCGCTGAAATGCCAGACTCCTCGACAGCTTTCATTGCCCAGTGAACGCCCATGCCATAAGTGATGACGGAGACTTGGTCGCCTTCTTTCACCAAAGTCGCTTTTCCTACTTCTGTGGTGTAGTAGGAATCAGGAACTTGTTTGGAGATAGATCGATAAAGCAACTTATGCTCAAAATAGAGGAAAGGATTCGGGTCTTCCAGTGCCGCGTTCAGTAGTCCTTTGGCATCGACGGGATTGGAAGGGTAGACTATTTTCAGGCCGGGGGTATGGAAAAACCAAGCCTCGTTGGATTGGGAGTGAAAAGGTCCAGCAGCGGTACCTGCGCCAGTTGGCATACGAATCACCACATCGGCGTTTTGACCCCAGCGGTAATGGATTTTAGCCAGGTTGTTCACGATTTGGTTGAAGCCCATGGTCACGAAATCCGCGAACTGCATCTCCACCATTGCTTTGTAGCCTTTGAGGGAAAGGCCCAAGCCAGCTCCTATGATTGCACTTTCGCAAAGAGGGGTATTTCTCACCCGATCCGCTCCAAACTGGGCCTTGAATCCATCCGTGATCTTGAATACGCCGCCATATTCCCCGATGTCTTGCCCCATGAGAATCAGGTTTGGGAATCTTTCCATAGACTGTCGAAGTCCATCCGAAATGGCATCTACGAAGCGCTTTTCTGAATTTGGTTCTTCGTGAGAAATGACTTTTTGGGTAAAGGGAGCATACACATCATTTAGCTCTTCCTCCAGATTGGCAGCAATTGCTTCCTCGGCAAAAGCCACTTCGAGTCCATCATTTATGGCAGTTTTGACTTTTTGATTGATCTGTTCCTTCGTTTTTTCATCCAAAACCCCAATGGATTCGAGATAAGATTCATAGTTGTCGACTGGATCCAATTTCGCCCAATCTTCCATCAGGTATTTGGGGACATATTTGGTTCCTGATGCCTCTTCATGGCCCCTCATCCGGAATGTAATCGCCTCAACCAACACGGGACGCGGATTTTCCCTGAGATCTTTCGCAAGATTTAGAATGGCGTCATAGACTTCCAGAACATTATTGCCTTGGATGCGGATGGCTTCCATCCCGTATCCTGGGCCTTTTTCGGTAAAGAATTTGAATGCAAACTGCTCTTCGCTGGGCGTGGAGAGGCCGTATCCGTTGTGCTCGACGACAAAGATCACCGGAAGCTTCCAAACTGCGGCGACGTTCAGCCCTTCGTGAAAATCCCCCTCGGAACTCGCTCCGTCACCGGAGAAGACCAAGGTCACTTTCTTTTCCCCCGAAAGCCTATCCGCAAGTGCAATTCCATCCGCGATGGCCAGCTGGGGACCGAGATGGGAGATCATCCCCACGATATGATGGGCCATGGAGCCGAAGTGAAAGGAGCGGTCCCGCCCTTTGGTGAAGCCTGACTTCTTGCCTTGAAACTGGGAGAAAAGCCGCTCCAAGGGAATGTTTCTTCCCGTGAAAATCCCTAGGTTTCGATGCATGGGAAGAATAAACTCGTCCGGTTTCAGCGCGTTTACCGCCCCGATTGAAATCGCCTCCTGTCCCCAGCCGCTAAACCATTTTGAAATTCTGCCTTGCCGAAGTAGGATCAGCATTTTCTCTTCGATTCTTCTCGGGATTAAAAGGGACTCGTAAAGGGCGAGAAGGGTTTCGTCGGAGTGGTTTTTGCGGTCAAAAGTTAGTTTTTGGGCATTTGGGGCGGTGAAGTACATGGGGATTGATTTCCCCTCAAGGTACAGGAAGGCAGGAAATCAGGCAATGGTTTTGGGGACTTGGGGGAAAAGAAATCCAAAACGTCGGCTATTCGACACCAAACCTCGTTTCGCATCCCTCTCCTGCAGTGCACCCCGATTCGCATCGGGGGCAAAAAATAAATGCAAGGAGTTAAAAAGTATTTGCTGTACGGTTCAAAATTAGGCAAAGCGTCGGCGTCGGCACGATTCTTTGGATTAAGCTTGTTTTACGCTTGTGTTAAGGGAGGCGCTTCGCGCCGATTTCACCGCAGAGAACGCGGAGGATGACGCAGAGGAAAAAAAGTAAGAGTGTTCTTACAGGCTGTTGACCACACGCTTGAGGCCATCTACGAGCTTTGGGACGTTGAAATTTATCAGTAAACCCAGTTTGCGGCCGCTGAGTTTTAAGTAGGTGAGAATCTGGGCCAGATGGATTGGAGCCAACTCATCGACTGACTTGACTTCGATGATAATACGGTTCTCCACCATGATGTCCAGTCGATAGGCTGCGTCCAGTTTGATTTCTTTATAGACGACAGGAAGAGGTACTTGGCTTTGGACGAGGAGGCCTTGCTGCCTCAGCTCAAAAGCCAGGCAGGTTTCATAGGTGCTTTCAAGAAGTCCCGGTCCCAGTTGCTTGTGTACTTCGATCGCAGCCCCAATTATTTTGGAGGAAAGCTCGTTGTCGCTCATGCTAAAAAGAATGTATTCTATGAAGATAGTCAAAATGTACTGCCAGCAACGGTCATTTCTTTTGCGAGCAGGCACTAAAAACAGTTAAATACTAAACCTCTGTGAATCTCTGCGTCCTTTGCGTCTCGGCGGTGCAACGGATGCGAAGCATCTACATGGGGGAAAGTAGCACTTTGCGGATTAGTAACTTGACAACTTTTGAACTTTGACAACTTTCCAACCCATTTTTCCCTACCTTTGCACTCCCAAATCCAATCAAAGCCTGTGAAAGCTAGAACGTTAAAGAAAGACAAGGTCAATATCATTACCATGGGATGCTCCAAAAACCTGGTGGACTCAGAAGTGCTGCTGACCCAACTGAAAGGCAACGGCATCAACGCCAGCCACGAGTCCAGCGACCAGGACAACAATATCATCATCATCAACACCTGCGGCTTCATCGACAACGCCAAGCAGGAATCCATCGACACCATCCTCCAGTATGTGGATGCCAAAGAGCAGGGTTTGGTGGACAAAGTGTATGTGACGGGATGTCTTTCCCAGCGCTATAAAGACGATTTGGAAAAGGAAATCCCTCAGGTGGATGCTTTTTTCGGAACCCGGGATTTGCCGGCGATTTTGAAAAAATTCAAGGCTGATTATAAGCATGAGTTGGTGGGAGAGCGCTTGTTGACTCACTCCGCGCACTATGCCTATATGAAGATTTCCGAAGGTTGCGATAGACCCTGTTCTTTTTGCGCAATTCCTTTGATGCGGGGTGGTCACATCTCCAGACCCATCGAGGAATTGGTCAAAGAAGCCCAACACAAAGCTGCCAACGGAACCAAAGAATTGCTATTGATCGCTCAGGATTCTACCTATTATGGGTTGGATATTTATAAAAAAAGAAACCTTGCCGAACTCCTTCGTAACCTCGCCGACGTGGAAGGAATCGACTGGATTCGGTTACATTATGCCTATCCGACCGGTTTCCCGATGGATGTGATCGACGTGATGAAGGAACGTCCGAATATCTGCAAGTACCTAGACATTCCTTTGCAGCACGGTTCGACTGATGTCCTGAAAGCCATGCGCAGAGGGACCACCCGTGAGAAGCAGGAAGAACTCATCCACAGCATCCGGGAGATGATTCCTGAGATTGCAATACGTACTACGCTGATCGCCGGACACCCGGGTGAGGGCGAAAAGGAATTCCAGGAAATGGTGGATTTTGTGGAACGGATGAAGTTTGAGCGATTGGGAGTCTTTACCTATTCCCATGAGGAAAATACCCATGCCTATTCCATGAAGGACAGTCTGTCTCAGGAGGAAAAGCAAGACCGCGCCAATCACCTGATGGAAGTTCAAGAGCAAATCAGTTACGACCTCAACCAGGAGAAAATCGGTAAAACCTACAAAGTATTGATAGATAAAAAAGAAGGCGGACACTTTGTCGGCCGGACTGAATTTGACTCAGTTGAGGTAGACAATGAAGTGCTGATTGATGCTTCCAAGTTTTATTGCAGAGTGGGAGACTTTGTTCAGGCGAAGATCACTGACGCGACGGAGTTTGATTTGTACGGAGAAGTAGTGGGTTAATCCAGATTGGGCTTGCGGAAGCCAAACCAAAAGCCAATCGAATTTCGTATTTGGAGTAGTTTCTAAAATTTCTAACTTCCATCAGGCTGGCAATCAATCCTAAATATATTACTGACGAAAAAGGAAAAAAGCTTTCTGTGATCTTGTAAGTGAAGGAATTTGAGTCTATGGTAGAACAATTGGAGGAACTGGAGGATATTAATCTTTACGACCAAGTAAAGAAATCCGACGAGACTTCACTGCCGATAAATAAGTCACTTGCTAAAATTCCTGAACCCTATTTTTCTCAACTCAAAGAAACAATTTATCAGTTGGCCAATCATCCCTGGCCCATAGGATGTTAGAAGCTGAGGGGACGCAATGCTTAACGAATTCGACTTTCCAACTATCGAATTATCTATAAAATTGAAGATAAAATAATGACCATCGAGGTTATCCCTATTGGACATCGTCGGGAGATTTACGTGGAGTCCGACTTGTTCGATGATTTGGTTTTTTGTTCTACTCTTTGAGGTAATTGATTTTGTTTTTTTAGCTTCATAAACTTTATCATACTTCGATGAAATATCAATTTTTAATTGTCCTTGCCCTTTTTTTAATCAGTTCCAAATTGGAAGCCCAAGAAATATCTCCTTTTGAAGCCCAAGGACCTCCAATAGATTCGTTATTTCCTGAGTTCAGTTACCTCACCATTTCTGGAGATTCTGTTGACCTGAAGCTATTGAAAGAAAAAGTTGTGGTAATCAATATTTGGTTTGTTGGGTGCAAAGGTTGTAAACAGGAGGAACCCTATCTTAAAAAGATAACGGAAAGCCATCAGGACGATAGCGAAGTTGTATTTCTCGGATTTTGCATGAGCAAGCCGGATAAAATCATTAAATACCTAGAGAAAAATGGAGAAATAGGGTATCAAGACATTTCTTTATCAAGGGACGAAGTGTTGGAGAGATTTGATGTAGTGATGTCTCCAACCCATTTTGTTATCAAAGCTGGAGTTCTTAAGGCAAAATATACCGGCCCGATAATCCCTGAGACAAAGAGTCTTGAATGGCTTAGTGCGGAAATTAATAAATGGAAAAATTAATGTGATCGATCCTAAACTTGTTTCCTAGCGGGTGATTCTGTCAAGGAAATGATCTATGACGCGACGGAGTTTGATCTTTACGCGACCATTAAAGAATAAAATCTCAAAGCTGCTCTAAATAGTGCAGCTTTTTTATTTTTTAATTATTTCCAGCTTCCGAAGATGCAAGACAACCTTCATTTCTCCCACTTTTTGCCCTTTGCCCCTGAAGCCGTATTTTAGCCGACTAAAATCACCCGAATGAAGCTGATCGAAGTCACCACGCCTGCCCAACAGAAAGAATTTATAGAGATGGCAGTGAGGCTCTACCGAAATGAGAAAAACTGGATCAGGCCTCTGGATGCGGACATTGAGGGGCTTTTTCATCCTGAAACCAACAAGCTCTTTCGTAACGGGGCCAAGGCCAAGCGTTGGCTGCTGGAGGACGGGAAAGGAAAATCCATCGGTCGCGTAGCCGCTTTCATCAATCCCAAGATGAAGGAAAAGCAGCCGACGGGCGGCTTGGGATTCTTTGAATGTATTGACGACCAAGAGGCGGCTTTCCTCCTCTTTGACACCGCCAAGGCTTGGCTCGAGAGCGAAGGCATGGAAGCCATGGACGGCCCGATCAATTTCGGGGAGCGTGACAAGTGGTGGGGACTCTTGGTCGACGGATTTTCCGAGCCCAACTACAACATGCCTTGGAACTTCGGTTATTACCAGAAGTTTTTTGAGGACTACGGCTTCCAACTCTATTTCAAGCAGTTTACCTACATGCGTCCGGTGCAGAATCTCGGCTTTGACGAGAAGATGATCCAGCGTGCCAACCAGATTATGGCAAATCCGGAGTATTCCTTCCGATACATCAAGGGAAAAGAGCTGCAGGAGAAAGCACCCGAGTACTTCATGACGGTGTACAACAAGGCCTGGGCTCGCCACATGGGCAAGTCCATCGCGCTAAAGGAAGCCCAGTTGATGTTTGGCAAGATGAAACCCATCATAGACGAGCGGCTGATCTACTTCGCTTTTCACAAAGACGAACCCGTGGGCTTTTTCATCCAGATCCCGGAGATCAATCAGATCTTCAAGCATGTGAATGGCAAGATGGACTTCATTGGTAAACTGAAATTCCTTTGGCACAAGACATTTTTTCCTCCCAACAAGATGCTGGGATTGGTCTTTGGCGTTGTGCCGGAGCATCAAGGCAAGGGTGTAGAGAGCGCCATGATCATCAGCTATGACAAGATGAGCGGCAAGTCTTCTTTTCCCTACAAGACCATCGAAATGAACTGGATCGGGGACTTCAACCCCAAGATGATGCGTGTATGCGAGCAGCTGCTTGCGACTATTTATAAGACACACCATACGTATCGCTATTTGTTTGATCGAGAAAAAACGTTTGAAAGACACCGTATTTTCGATTGATTTACGACTTTAGAAATACGATTTACGAGGACTCGGATTGATCGAGCGTCTGTGTCAGTCCGAGCCGAGTCGAGGACTTAGTGAAAAAGGCTTCGACTCCGCTCAGCCTGACATCGGACACCCGACACCGGGCATCCAGCCTTTTTCCCAATTTTCCAATTTTGAAACCTTTCAATTTTACAATTCTCCATAAATGAAAAAATACGACGTAACTGGCATCGGAAATGCCCTAGTAGATATTGAGTTTAAGGTCAAAGATCAGTTTTTTGCCGACAATGGAGTCGAAAAGGGACTCATGACCCTGGTCGACGAGGAGCGCCAAAACTCTTTGATGGCCGTGATCAATACCGCTGAGGCGAAAAAACAGGCCGGCGGCTCTGCAGCAAACTCCATCGTTGCGGTCAGTCAATTTGGAGGAAAATCCTTCTACAATTTTCGTGTGGCAGATGATGAGCTGGGACATTTTTATCTCCAGGATCTGATCGACTCTGGCGTGGACATTGCCTTGAAAAAGGAGTCTTTGGAGGCAGGTGTGACCGGTAAATGTCTGGTCATGGTGACAGAAGACTCCGAACGGACCATGAATACCTTCTTGGGAATCACCCAAAACTTCTCTACTCAGGATATTCACGACTCGGCTATCAAGGATTCCAAATACCTTTTTATCGAGGGTTATTTGGTGACTTCCGACAATGGAAAAGAGGCGATGATTCATGCCAAGAAAGTGGCAGAAGAAGCCGGGACTAAAGTAGCCTTGACATTCTCTGATCCCGCTATGGTGAAGTATTTCAAGGCAAATTTTGAGGATGTGATTGGTTCAAGCGTGGATTTGCTTTTCGCAAACGAGGAGGAAGCCATGCTTTTCACCGGAAAAGATACCCTGTCAGAAGCTCGCGAAGAAATGAAAAAGGCCGCCAAACACTTCGTGATTACGCTTGGCAAAAACGGAGCGATGATCTTTGATGGGGATACGTTCATCGATATTGAGCCGTATCCGACCCTAGCCATCGACAGCAATGGAGCGGGAGATATGTTTGCCGGAGCATTTCTTTACGGCATTACCAACGGACATAGCTATGCTTCCAGCGGAAAATTGGCTTCCATGGCAAGTTCAAAGATCGTGAGCCAATTTGGTCCCAGACTGAAATGGCACGAGGCCAAGGAAATATTGGCAAGACTGCTACCTTAAAAATCATAAAACCCGAGATTGTTCGGGTTTTTTTGTTAAAATAGCTACCATCTTAGTTTTAATTGATTTTGATTAAATACTTTTAGACTTTATGATAACGTAGTGATAAAGGCCTGTACAAAAGCGTACATATAACATTTTGACCCATTACCCTGTATTTATTCCATAGAATCTTATCCAACCTTTTTGACCATGAATAAACTTTATGCTTTAGGCTTGGTGGCCGGGATGCTAGGCACTCCTGCTTTAGCCCAAAACAAAATAGACTTCAAGGAATTCACCCTTGACAACGGTCTTCATGTGATCATGCACCAGGACAACTCCACTCCCATCGTGGTGACCTCGGTCTTGTATCATGTGGGTTCCAAAAATGAGAACCCAGAACGCACCGGCTTCGCCCATTTTTTTGAGCACTTGATGTTTGAGGGCTCGGAAAACATAGATCGGGGCCAGTACATGAACATCATCCAAGGCCGTGGCGGCACGCTCAACGCTTACACGTCCAATGACATCACCTACTACTATGAGCTGTTGCCCTCCAACGAGCTCGAGCTGGCACTCTATATGGAAAGCGAGCGAATGCTACATTCCAAAGTAGACCAGACTGGCGTGGAGACCCAACGGGAAGTAGTGAAGGAGGAGCGGAGACAGCGCTACGAAAACCAACCCTATGGCACTATCCTGCCGGAGACCTTAGTCAGAGCGTATTCCGTACATCCCTATCAGTGGGCACCCATCGGCTCCATGGACCACCTGAATGCCGCGACCATTGAGGAGTTTCAGCAATTCTACAAAGACTTCTACGTTCCAAATAATGCGACGCTGACTATCGCTGGGGACATCGATTATGCCGAAACAGAGGCCTTGGTGAAGAAATACTTCACCGAAATCCCTGAAGGAACTAAAGCGATTTTTCGTCCCGATGTGGTCGAGCCCAAAAAGACTAGCGAGACTCGGGACGTGATTTATGACAATATCCAGATTCCGGCGGTGATCCAGGCCTACAACCTGCCCCCACGAAACCATCCCGACAGCTATGCACTCACTATGCTCTCTACCTATTTGACGGGAGGGAACTCTTCGCTAATGACCAAGGAGCTGGTGGACAAGCAGCAAAAGGCCTTGGTCGTGGCGGCGATTCCTTTGGAGCTCGAAGATGGAGGAATTTTTATCATGTATGGAATCACCAACATGGGCGTGGAGCCAAAGGATTTGGAAAGCGAAATCGATCGTCTCATCAAGCAGGTGCAAGATCAGGGTATCTCGGACGATGAATTTGCAAAGCTGAAAAACCAAATGGAGAACAGCATCGTCAGCAGCAACTCCACCATGGCAGGCATTGCCGAAAACCTCGCGGAGGCAAAGGTGATTTATGGCGACACGAACTACATCAACCAGATTATGGACAAGTTTTCCCAAGTTACCAAGGCTGACATCCAGCGGGTAGCCAAAGAATACCTTGACCTGAACGGGCGTGTAGTGTTATACTATTTGCCAAAATCAGCTCAACCTACCACCGAATAATTGTTTGACCTTACTGATCTAAAGAAATGAAAAAACTCGCTATATCATTTGTATTGACACTTTTGGTCACCGTAGGCTTGATGGCCCAAGTGGACCGAAGCAAGCTGCCTGCCTCCGGTCCCGCTCCCGAGATCAAAATTGGAGAAGCGGAGACCTTTACCCTGGACAATGGCTTGAAGGTTTTTGTGGTAAAAAATACCAAGCTACCGCGCGTCTCGTTCACCTTGGTTTTGGAAAGGGATCCTATTCTCGAAGGGGATAAGGCTGGTATGACTGGATTCGTCGGTGAGATGATGATGGGTGGAACCAAGAATCGGAGCAAAGACCAATTGGATCTAGAGGTTGATTTTATTGGGGGTAGCTTGAGTGCCTCTTCGACTTCGGTATACGCCTCTTCTCTGAAAAAACACCAGGATAAAATCCTTGAACTGATGGCCGATGTGCTTTACAATCCGGTTTTTCCACAAGAAGAATTGGACAAGCTTAAAAAGCAGTCCCTCACCGCGCTGGCCCAAAGCAAGGACGACCCAAACGCAATCTCTTCCCGATTGTCGTCAACTGTCCTTTTTGGAAAGGATCATCCCTATGGCGAGATCGAAAGTGAAGCGACCATCAACAACATCACTGTAGATGATGTCAAAAAATACTATTCCACCTATTTCAAGCCCAATATCGCCTACCTCGCTATCGTAGGGGATATGGACAAGGCCGAAGCGGAAAAAGTCGTGAAAGAATACTTCGGCAGCTGGACAAGAGGTGAGGTACCGAAGTTTACCTATCCGGTTCCCCAGCGTGCTTCCAAAAGAGCCGTTGCCTTGGTGGACAGGAGTTCCTCCGTGCAGTCTGTCATCAACCTCACCCAGCCTGTACAAATGAAGATCGGTGATCCGGACTATATCTCCAGCCGCTTGCTCAATCAAATATTGGGGGGCGGTTCATCCTCTAGACTCTTTATGAATCTGCGTGAGGACAAAGGCTATACCTACGGCGCATATTCCTCTATTGGAGCAGACAAGCTGATAGCAACCATCTCCGCCGATGCCTCTGTCCGAACCGAGGTGACTGACTCGGCCGTGTATGAATTTATCCATGAAATCGAAAATCTGGTGGAAAACGGTGTGACCGAAGAGGAGCTCGCGAAGGCTAAAGCCGAACTTTCGGGAAGCTTCGGTCGCTCTCTGGAGCAGCCAAGCACTGTTGCGCAGTTTGCGCTGAATATTGACCGCTACAATCTTCCCAAGGACTACTACGAGACCTATTTGCAAAAGCTCAACGCATTGACGGTAGAAGATATCAACGCAACAGCGAAACGACTGATTGAACCGGATAAATTCATCATTACCACCGTGGGAAATGGAGATGAAATCAAGGAAAAGCTAGCGCAATTTGGGGAAGTGACACTATATGACAACATGGGGCAGCCTGCCAAGGAGTTGGTTGCTGACGCAGACATGACTGCTGAAAAAGTACTGGAAGCCTATTTGACGGCGATCGGAGGCGAGGAGAAAGTCAAGGCGATCAAAACCGCCAAGATCTCCATGGACGCTAACGTGATGGGCACTCCCTTAAATATTGCCTTTTCCTACGATCCCCAAAACGGACGCTATGGGCAAAAACTCTCTGTGGGAGGCAATGTGATGCAAAAGACAACTTTGGCAGATGGCAAAGCAGCAGTCTCGGCTCAAGGCCAGCAGATGGACTTGACTGGCGAGCAGCTAGAGGCTGTGATGTTGAATTCCTACCTTTTCCCCGAGGCTATTTATCAGGAAAAAGGCTACACCCTGACATTTGACGGTCTAAAGGACGTGGAGGGCACGCCAGCCTATAAGGTGATCATCTCCGCGCCGTCCGGCGCAAAGTTGATCAACTATTACGCCCAAGAGTCTGGTTTGAAAATCAAATATGAAAATCCAGCTTCTGGCGATACCTTCTATTCAGACTACCAGGCCAAGGATGGCGTACTATTGCCGATGGCATGGACGATCAAGTCGCCGGCAATCCCTGTTCCCTTGGAAGCCAAAGTGACTACTTTGGAGCTGAATGTGCCGATTACCGACGAAGACATCAAATGATCATGAAAAAGGAGGAGGCCCACTCCTCCTTATCCTTTCTAAACTGGAATTAACACTTATGAAAATCCAAACAATTCTGTTGCTAAGCCTCCTAGGTTTGGGGATCTCTACGGAAATCCTGGCGGGAAAAATACCAACTGCCACTGAGTATCGGGCAGTAGCCAAAAGTGACGTAGCGACGGTCATCGGCAGATACATCGAGGCACTAGGCGGTGAGGAAAAAATCAGGGCTATCAAAAACGCCAGTATGACTGCCGAAGCTAGTTTTCAGGGTCAGGTCATTGAGATCAAAACGATCTCCGATTCTGAAAACAGACGTCTGATGCAATCTACCTCTGTTGGAGGCAACGTGATGCAGAAGACCTTGATGGCAGATGGCAAAGGCAAAATGATTGTGATGGGGCAGACCCAAGACTTGACCGAGTCGGCTACAGGCATGCTTACCTCCCAAACCTTTCTCATTCCCGAGCTCTACTACGAGGAGATCGGGTTTAAGTCCGTCTATATCGGGCTTGAAGACATGGAGGGGACTCAGGTACACAAGCTGGAAGTAACCTCTCCAGATGGGCTGGTGATCAATGAATATTACTCCGCCGAAAGCGGCTTGAAGTTAAAGTCAAGCTCAGGGAGTGCGGGGGATGTCGCCTACTCCGACTATCAGGAAGTCGATGGCATCATGTTTCCAATGCTCCTGACAATCACCAATCCAATGCTTCCCGTCCCGCTTCAAGCCAAAATTGTAACGCTTCAATTCAATCAGTCCTTGTCGGACGCTGATTTTCAGTGATCGAGTGGAAGGCATAAAAAAGACCTCCGATCGCGGAGGTCTTTTTTATGCCTTCCACTTTTGGAATATCTCAGTTTCCTGATAGAACTGCAGTGAATAATACGGATAATACCGTCCAACTTTCAGAGAAAGCACCAATTCCAATCTTCTGCCGTAGCGATCCACCTGGATTTTCAGGGGAGTATCTGAGTCCGGTTTTTCCAATGGCCAATTCAAAATTTTATCGTTTTTCATCAGTCTGAACGAAGCGGAAGCTTCCGGATGAAGTTGAAGGACCGTCCCGTCAGCGTTGGTTCTTATGCCCATTTGATGCAGAAGCCAGTCCTCGCTGAGCCGCTCCATCATGGTGATTCCGACCTCTTCGAAGAATGAGGGAAGTTTTGCAAAAAGGTCTCCATAGCCATAAACGAACTCTTGGAAGAAGTCCCGGAGGTGCATTTGCTTATGAGAGCTCGAAAAAATCAATTCTTCGAAATCCTGGAAACCATAGCCGATGAAAGGTCTGCCGAATTTGTCCCACATTTTTCTCATGACTTCGGCAAGAGAACGGCCATCTTCGAGCAAAAGAATATCGAGGCAAAAAGCAAGCAAGGCACCGCGCGAGTAGATGTTGACCTTGCGGTCTGGAATTCCCGGCACATAGCCGTCGAGCCAAAGATCAAAAGAGGATTCAAGGATGTTATTGGACTTCCAACCCGAGCTACTTGCCTCTCGATTGACGATTTTTTCAAAATGTTTCAGGTAGGTCTCTAATGTATACACCCCTGACTTCAATAGGTAAAGGTCCCCCATGTAGGTCGTCACTCCTTCTAGCACTAGGCCGGTTCGGGTATAGGATTCTTTGGAGAAATCATACTGGAGCAGCTCTTTTGGCCGGATGCGGCATACATTCCAAGCGTGGTAGAGCTCGTGGCAGCTGACTCCAAGAAGTTCTTCCATTTGGGTGGATTCTTTCAGACTTTCGGCTGGGCCAAAGGTGATGACCGTGCCCCTGCGATGTTCGACGCCATGGTAGTGGGGGTAGGGAAGCAACTGAAAGATGAAATGGTATTCCAGCTCTGGGAACGCTCCAAAATCGACAATTAGTTTCTCGGTAAATGCGCTAAATCGATCCAACAAAAGGGTTTTGTCAAAATGAACCTCTCCGTGAATCCAAATATGGAAGAGGACATCCGCCGTTTTGTATTCACAATGGGTGAGACTTTTGGCTGCCAAAGCGGTCGAGTCGGCAAGTATTTGGAAATTTTCGGCCCGCCAGTTCGAGTCGGAAACCGCGGTCAACGTGCTGATTTGGACTGGGTAGTCAGGAAGGTCCAGGGATATTCCTATTTCCTCCCCACTTCTTTCCAAAACCTCAAAACAGCAATTGACCAAATTGGCATAAATCTGCTCATCGTCCGCCCAAGCGCCGCCTGCATCCATCCTTCCAGCCCAGTATTCATAGTCGACTTGGATCTGCCCCGTATTTTCGGGGTATATGGTCCAGCAGTCTTTAGTCGTCTTTTCGAACTTGACATCCTTTTTTAATCCATCAAGCACCCTGAGCCTTCGGATATTTTGGGCGTAATTTGCCAGCTGATAGCGTCCCGCTCTCCAGGCAGGAAGCTGAAGGGAAATGGGATTTTGATCCCAAACTTCAAGGCTTAATCTGATTTGGATGAACTGGGAAGTGGGATTTGAGCAGGAAATCTGGTGGTGAATCATTGGTTTCTTACTGAGTCTCAAAACAAATGTAGGGGTGCGATTTGTATTTAAGAAAATGGTACATATCTTTGCAGTCCTTTTTGGGGTCAATGCCAAATTAGGAAAGTCCAGAAAGCAATTAGATAAAGATATTCGATCATGAAAAGAACATTCCAGCCTTCTAATAGAAAGAGAAAGAACAAGCACGGCTTCAGAGAGAGAATGGCGACTGCAAATGGCAGAAGAGTTTTGAGAGCCAGACGAGCAAAGGGAAGACACAAGCTGACTGTATCTTCTGAAAAGACATTGAAGAAGTAATTCTTTGCACTGCTTTTCGTATGTTCACATACGAGTTCAGTCCTTGCAATGAATTATCGACTTCCAAAATCTGAACGGCTTCATGCCGAGAAGTTAATCAAGGAACTTTTTAACGAAGGTTCCTCTTTTTTTTTGTATCCTTTCAAGGTGATTTTTTTAAGAAAAATTGACCTTTCCGGCCAAACCAATCAGGTGCTGTTCTCTGTTTCGAAGAAGAAAATCAAACGGGCAAACGGTCGAAACTTCATCAAGAGAAGACTAAAAGAGGCCTATCGGCTGAATAAGCATTTGTTGCTTTCTGATGGAATCATCCTGGGCTTTATATTTGTTGGTAAACCTGACACGTCGTTTGCTGAAATAGAACCGAAAATGATTCTGGCTTTGAGCAAGCTGTCCCAAGAACTTCCCCAAAAAACTCTGCCACATGATCAATAAATTGAAAAGACCGGTTGTTTACATTCCCCTCGCCTTGTTGTTGTTTTCAGGAGTCTTTGCCTTTCAGTTGAAAAACGACAAGCTCTTTGCCTTGGCTAAGAATATCGACATTTTCGCCACTCTGGTCAGGGAGCTTGATTCCTATTATGTGGATGAAATTGATCCTGACCAATTAGTGACCATCGGTATCAACGCGATGCTCGAGGAACTGGATCCCTATACGGAATATATTCCCGAAGAGGAATCTGATGATTTTCGAATGCTGACTACCGGCGAATACGCCGGCATAGGTGCCCTGATCGGCAACAGGGGAGAAGGAAATATGGTTTTGATGCCTTATACGGGATTTCCGGCGCAGGCTGCGGGACTCAAAATTGCCGACTATATCCTGAAAATCGATTCGGTGGACGTAGTGGGTAAGCCCACTTCGGAGGTGTCCGATCTTTTGAAAGGCCCGGCTAATACGCCGCTTAAGGTAAAGGTGCTCCGCAACAAGGATACGCTTGATTTTTCTTTGGTCAGAAAAAAAATATCGCTAAAGAATGTCCCTTTTTATGGCAAGCTGGATGAAAAGACTGGATACATCAAGCTGGCGGACTTCACTTCCAACGCTTCGGCGGAAGTCAGAAATGCGCTTGTAAGCCTCAAGTCCCAAGGAGCCGATCGGCTGATCTTGGACCTGAGGGATAATCCAGGAGGACTGGTCAATGAGGCAGTCGAGATTGTCAACCTTTTCATCCCAAAAGGAAAGGACGTGGTAAAGACTATTGGTAAGCTCCAAAGTGTCAATTACAACTACAGGACTACCAAAACTCCTGTCGACAAGGACATCCCCATTGTCGTGTTGATCAATGAGCGGAGTGCCTCGGCTGCGGAGATAGTTGCTGGAGCTTTGCAGGATTATGACCGGGCAGTATTAGTGGGAAGGAAATCATTTGGCAAAGGCTTGGTGCAGACGACGATTCCGTTGACCTATAACGCGCAAGTGAAAGTCACCACCGCGAAATACTATATTCCCAGTGGCCGTTGTATTCAGGCGATAGATTATGCCCAGACCCGGGAAAACGGAGAAGTGACCTCGGTTCCAGATTCCTTGAGGAAAGCTTTCAAGACCGCCAATGGAAGAAGGGTTTTGGATGGCGCAGGCATCGAACCGGATGAGTCGGTAGAAGAAGTCAACTACGCACCGATTTCCTACACCCTCGTCGCTGGCAATCACATCTTTGATTTTGCTACCCAGTATTTCTACAAGCACGAGTCAATAACAGACCCCTTGACCTTTACGATCACAGATCAGGACTACGAGGAATTCAAAAAGTTTTTGTCTGGAAAGGAATACGACTACACCACTTATGTGGAAAAGTCGGTGCAGGATCTTGAGAAATATGCTGAGAAGGAAGAATATTTTGACGAAATCAAGTCTCAGCTAGAGGCTATAAAGGCGAAGGTCAACCACAGCAAGGAGCAGGATTTGGATACGAATAAGGAAGAAGTGAAGAAAATTCTAAGCGAGGAGATTGTTTCACGCTACTACTTCCAGGAAGGAATGGTAGAAGCGGGGCTTGATCAGGATCCAGCAGTGGAAGTGGCGAAATCCTATCTTTCCAACCCAGCCAAGATTGCTGAAACATTGACGGCTACGATAAAATAAGATGGCCATCATCCTATCCATTGAGACTTCAACGCCGGTATGCTCTGTAGCTGTCCATGTCGATGGAGACCTTGAGTCCCTATCCGAATTGAATGAAACTGGGGCGCATGCCGAGCGACTGATGCTGCTGATTGAGGAGGTCTTGGAGAAAGGCAGGGCCGCATTCCATGAATTGGATGCGATAGCGGTGTCCGAGGGGCCCGGTTCCTACACAGGGTTGCGCATCGGAGTGTCTACCGCAAAAGGATTGGCTTTCGGTTTGGGCAAGCCTTTGATCGGGGTGAATACTCTCCAAGCGCTGGCAAGTGCGGTCGCCCTGGAAGAAGGTGAATTGGTAGTCCCTGTGTTGGATGCCCGCAGAATGGAGGTGTACAGGGAGGTGTTCGACAGTAGGTTGACTTCCATCGCAGCTTTGGATGCGGAGGTGCTATCTGAAAAGTCTTTTGAGAACTTTTTGGAAAATCATCGAGTTTATTTTGTCGGAGATGCGGTGGAGAAGGTAAGTTCCGTTGTCAAAAACGAGAAAGCCAAGTTCATTTCCGATTTGTCATTTTCGGCCAAACACATGGGTAGAATAGCCTTCGAAAAGTATGAAAAAAAGCAGTTTGCGGACATTGCATACTTTGTGCCGAACTACCTGAAGGAGTTTAAGGCATTGCATTCAAAAAAAAATCCCTTACTCACCCTATGAATGAAATAATCAACCGAGTCGCTTCCAGTCCTATCCTTTCGGTCAACATGGAGGAGTTTTATCCTCAGGAAGAGAGGGTTGTTTTTGACATGAAGCACTTCCTTTTTCAGGAGTTGATCTTGAGGGAAAAGGATTTTCGTCAGGCTTTGAAGGAATGGGATTGGTCTCAGTATTCCCATAAATGGGTTGCGGTTGTTTGTAGTGCAGAAGCGATTGTTCCTACTTGGGCTTTCATGTTGGTTTGCACCTATCTGGAAAATACGGCAAAGGGGTACGTTATAGGAAGTCTCGAGAATTTGGAACAACACATTGCCGAAACCGCCTTAAGTCAGATTGACTCGGAAGAGTACAAAGATCGGCCTGTTGTGATCAAAGGATGTTCAAAATTCCCGATCCCACTTTTTGCCTATGGGCGTTTAGTTTCCATGATCCAAGGCAAGGCGAAGAGCCTAATGTTTGGAGAACCCTGCAGTACAGTCCCTCTGTACAAAAAACAAAAGTCCTGATTTTGAAAGGGTAATATTAGAAATCAAAATAGATTGAGATTTTTGTTTGGTAAAGGCTTGCGTAATCAAATTGACTCTTCTATGTTTGCACTCCCATTTGAGAAGACGTCTCGGGGAAAGATGAAATAAGGCAGTCAAAGCGGAGAAAAAAAAGACAAAAAATTTCTTCGGGATTTTGGAAAAAAGAAACAAAATCTGATCTTTGCACTCGCATTTGGGACAACGGTCTCACCAACTCCTGAAAAGTCAGGAATAAGTTCTTTGAAGTGTTGTGAGAGAAAAGAAAAGCCTGGTCGAAACGGGCGCCGCGGGATTGGCTTTGGCCTACCGTCGGCGGACAAGTAGACAATTTACAATGGAGAGTTTGATCCTGGCTCAGGATGAACGCTAGCGGCAGGCCTAATACATGCAAGTCGAGCGGCAAGCCGAGGAGTAATCTGAGGCCTAGAGCGGCGCACGGGTGCGTAACGC
>NZ_JAFKCW010000029.1 GCF_017254835.1 Algoriphagus aestuariicola | reverse complement strand
ACGAATTTTCGCCGCCCCATAAAGTACGCCCACGACTCGTTCGCACTGGCCCGTGCCGTGGAGTAGCTCATCTGGGCGTAATTCCGGGAAAGCTGCTCATACGAGACACCCAGCCCGGCAGCGATATACCGCAGCAGTGACTGCTCAAACACGGAGTAGCCGTTATCCGTATCCTGAGCCGTCTGCAGGTTCAGTGAGTCACCCGGCATCAGGTGCGGTACTTTTGCGCCTCCCAGCCGGACCGGCGCTGCGGCGTAATACGCGGCAATTTCACCAATCCAGCCGGTCAGCCTTTCCCGCTGCTCCTGACTGTTCGCGCCCAGAATAAAATCCATCGCTGACTGCGTATCCAGCTCACTCTCAATGGTGGCGGCATACAT
>NZ_JAFKCW010000028.1 GCF_017254835.1 Algoriphagus aestuariicola | reverse complement strand
CGCCTTGACGAAAACCCCTACTCCTACGGATTACAGCCAATTGGATGAGGTGATCAGTTACGAGCTGGTGGTTACCAACTCAGGCAACGTGACGTTGACCGGCGTTGCGGTAAGCGACGTGGGCACGGGCCTTGACAACCCTCAGGTAGGCACACTGGCACCTAACCAGAGCGCCACGGTAACGGGCAGCTATACGATCACGCAGACAGACATTGACAACGGCAGCTTCGTGAACACGGCTACGGCGACGGGTCTGGATCCTAACAGCGGAACGCAGACCGCTACGGCGACGGCGACGGTGACTGCGAACCAGACACCTGCTTTGGATCTGAAGAAAACAGCCAGCCCGCATACCTACAGCCAGGTGGGCGAGCAGATCAGCTATACCC
>NZ_JAFKCW010000027.1 GCF_017254835.1 Algoriphagus aestuariicola | reverse complement strand
CGAGAGTGACGGCTCGAGCAGGTACGAAAGTAGGTCTTAGTGATCCGGTGGTTCTGAATGGAAGGGCCATCGCTCAACGGATAAAAGGTACTCCGGGGATAACAGGCTGATACCGCCCAAGAGTTCATATCGACGGCGGTGTTTGGCACCTCGATGTCGGCTCATCACATCCTGGGGCTGAAGTAGGTCCCAAGGGTATGGCTGTTCGCCATTTAAAGTGGTACGCGAGCTGGGTTTAGAACGTCGTGAGACAGTTCGGTCCCTATCTGCCGTGGGCGTTGGAAGATTGAGAGGGGTTGCTCCTAGTACGAGAGGACCGGAGTGAACGCACCACTGGTGTTCGGGTTGTCATGCCAATGGCATTGCCCGGTAGCTAAGTGCGGAAAAGATAAGCGCTGAAAGCATCTAAGCGCG
>NZ_JAFKCW010000026.1 GCF_017254835.1 Algoriphagus aestuariicola | reverse complement strand
CAGACCCCAGGCATCAGTTTGACGAAAACAGCTAATCCGGCTACCTATTCACAATCAGGGGATCAGATCAGCTACAGCCTGGTGGTGACGAATACAGGCAACGTGACCCTGGACAATGTGTTGGTAAGCGATGCGGGCACGACGATGGGCAATCCACAGGTGGGCACGTTGGCCCCTGGGCAGAGTGCAACGGTTGGAGCCGTCTACACGGTAACCCAGTCAGATGTGGATGGCGGCAGCTATGTGAATATTGCAACAGTAACGGGCGAGGATCCGAACAGTGTGATCCAGACGGCTACGGCTACGGCCACAGTGACGGCAGTTCAGAGCCCAGGTATCGCCTTGACGAAAACCCCTACTCCTACGGATTACAGCCAATTGGATGAGGTGATCAGTTACGAGCTGGTGGTTACCAACTCAGGCAACGTGACGTTGACCGGCGTTGCGGTAAGCGACGTGGGCACG
>NZ_JAFKCW010000025.1 GCF_017254835.1 Algoriphagus aestuariicola | reverse complement strand
GGTCGTAGTTGCCGTCAAGGGCAAGGGTGCCCTGGGTGATTGCGTAGTTGCCCACGTCCTCGCCCGCATCCCTGCCGAGCGCCCCGGTGAACGCGTCGCTGAAGGCCAGGCTGCCCGAAGTAATCTGATAGGTCAAGGCTGGATCCGCTTCGCCGTATACCTTGGTCTGGTCGTCGGCGGTCACCTCGACCTCACGTACCGTGATCTCCAGATTGCCTTCCAAAAAGCTCAGGTCGTAGTTGCCGTCAAGGGCAAGGGTGCCCTGCGTGATCGCGTAGTTGCCCACGTCCTCGCCCGCATCCCTGCCGAGCGCCCCGGTGAACGCATCGCTGAACGCCAGGCTTCCCGAAGTAATCTGGTAGGTCAAGGCTGGATCCGCTTCGCCGTATACCTTGGTCTGGTCGTCCGCGGTCACCTCGATCGCCCTTTCTGTGATCTCCAGATTGCCTTCCACAAAGCTCAGGTCATAGT
>NZ_JAFKCW010000024.1 GCF_017254835.1 Algoriphagus aestuariicola | reverse complement strand
CGATGATGGAGTCGGAGATCGACCTGCTGCAGGTTGAGAAACGCATCCGCAACCGCGTCAAGAAGCAGATGGAGAAGAGCCAGCGCGAGTACTATCTGAATGAGCAGATGAAGGCGATTCAGAAAGAACTGGGCGAGATGGACGACGCGCCGGACGAGCACGAAGCGCTGAAGCGCAAGATCGATGCGGCGAAAATGCCGAAAGAGGCGCGCGAGAAAACCGAAGCGGAACTGCAAAAGCTGAAGATGATGTCGCCGATGTCGGCGGAAGCGACCGTGGTACGCGGCTACATCGACTGGATGCTTCAGGTGCCGTGGAACGCGCGCAGCAAGGTGAAAAAAGACCTGGTCAAGGCGCAGGAAGTGCTCGATACCGATCACTACGGCCTGGAGCGCGTCAAGGATCGCATCCTCGAGTACCTCGCGGTGCAGAGCCGCGTCAGCAAAATCAAAGGGCCTATCCTGTGTCTGGTTGGGCCGCC
>NZ_JAFKCW010000023.1 GCF_017254835.1 Algoriphagus aestuariicola | reverse complement strand
TGAAAATATGCGCTTGCCCCATCACGTTGAGACTGACCTGCGCCCCGGGCCGCAGGCCTTCGCGGCTGACGGTTTTGATTTCGAGCTGCGCGCCGTCGGCGGCCATTTGCAGATTGAGGGTGGAGACGAAGCCGGCGAAATCGATGCCGGTGATCACCGCCTGGCCGCGCTGCGCCGGATCGGACAAACCGATTTGAATCTGCTCCGGACGCAGCATGATGCGCGCCGAGCCGCTGCGTTGGCGATCGTCGACGGCGATGCGCCCCAATGCGCAGTCGGCCCAGCCGTGCGCCAGCTCGGCGGTCAGCACCAGCGTTTCGCCAAGGAAACTGGCGGTCGGTTCATCGACCGGGCGCAGATAAAGATCCTGCGGCGCGCCCACCTGCGCCAGCCGACCGTTGCGCATGACCGCCACCTGATCGGCGAACGACAGCGCCTCGCTCTGATCGTGGGTGACCAGGATCGACGCGACTTTGGCCTCCGTCAGCA
>NZ_JAFKCW010000022.1 GCF_017254835.1 Algoriphagus aestuariicola | reverse complement strand
AGCTTTGCCACACCACGGTATTTCCCCGATACCTTGTGTGCAAATTGCATCAGATAGTTGATAGCCTTTTGTTTGTCGTTCTGGCTGAGTTCGTGCTTACCGCAGAATGCAGCCATACCGAATCCGGCTTGTGATTGCGCCATCCCCATAGCAGCCATCACATCAGTACCGGAAAGAGAGTCAGAAGCCGTGGCCCGTGGTGAGTCGCTCATCATCGGGCTTTTTGGCGAATGAAATTTAGCTACGCTTTCGAGTCTCATGCGCCTTCTCCCTGTACCTGAATCAATGTTAGGTTTCCGCAGAACACTGCGCCGGTATCGATATACATTTGGTTGGCAAACTTGAGTGGTTTCACTGCTGGCGTATGACCAAAGATGAACGTGTCCGCGCCTTTGATTTCTTTCACGATCCCGTTTTGTGAGTTGCTGATTCGTTCGCGGTTCCAGATTACCTGCTGATGATCAACTGGCTTTCCAAACTCGTATTCGTCAAAGGGATAAT
>NZ_JAFKCW010000021.1 GCF_017254835.1 Algoriphagus aestuariicola | reverse complement strand
TAAGTCGCTGACCCATTATACAAAAGGTACGCAGTCACACCACGAAGGTGCTCCCACTGCTTGTACGTACACGGTTTCAGGTTCTATTTCACTCCCCTCGCCGGGGTTCTTTTCGCCTTTCCCTCACGGTACTGGTTCACTATCGGTCAGTCAGGAGTATTTAGCCTTGGAGGATGGTCCCCCCATATTCAGACAGGATGTCACGTGTCCCGCCCTACTCATCGAACTCACGACCTGTGCATTTTAGTGTACGGGGCTATCACCCTTTGCTGCGCGACTTTCCAGACGCTTCCACTAACACACAAGCCGATTCAGGTTCTGGGCTCCTCCCCGTTCGCTCGCCGCTACTGGGGGAATCTCGGTTGATTTCTTTTCCTCGGGGTACTTAGATGTTTCAGTTCCCCCGGTTCGCCTCATGCCACTATGTATTCATGACATGATAGTGTGTCGAAACACACTGGGTTTCCCCATTCGGGTATCGCCGGTTATAACGGTTCATATCA
>NZ_JAFKCW010000020.1 GCF_017254835.1 Algoriphagus aestuariicola | reverse complement strand
AGGATGACAGCTTTGTGTATGACGGTTTGGCCAAGTCCCTGGCCATAGAAGGAACACTTCCAAGTGGAGCCAGCGTAAGCTACAGCAACAACAGCCGAACCGATGTCGGAACCCAAGAGGTGACGGCGACGATCAGCGGCAGCAACTTCACGACTTTGGTCCTGACCGCCGACCTGACAATCACGCCTGCCACGATCACGGGAATCATCTTCGAGGATGACAGCTTTGTGTATGACGGTTTGGCCAAGTCCCTGGCCATAGCCGGAACGCTTCCAAGTGGAGCCAGCGTAAGCTACGGCAACAACAGCAGAACGGATGTGGGAAGCCAGCAGGTAACCGCGACGATCAGCGGCAGCAACTTCACCACTTTGGTCCTGACCGCCGACCTGACAATCACGCCAGCCTCGATCACCGGAATCATCTTCGAGGACGACAGCTTTGTGTATGACGGTTTGGCCAAGTCACTGGTCATAGCCGGAACGCTTCCAAGTGGAGCCAGCGTGAGCTATGCGGACAACA
>NZ_JAFKCW010000002.1:604591-1253599 GCF_017254835.1 Algoriphagus aestuariicola | reverse complement strand
TACTTACAATTTAGGCGGCCTAGCGCAGGGGTCCCACCTCTTCCCATCCCGAACAGAGAAGTTAAGCCCTGCAGCGCCGATGGTACTGGGGTTACACCCGGGAGAGTAGGTCGCCGCCACATTATTCCAAACCCTTTCAGGAAACTGAAAGGGTTTTTTGCGTTGGGGGAGGCTGAAGGAGCTGAATCCCATGATTTTTTTGAGTTCGGCCAGAAAGACTTTTTTATAGCGAAGGCAATCTGCCTTTGAGCAAATGTGACATGTGTTTTTGGTTCACAAATGCTCCGTCTTAGATTCCAACAATCCCTCCCTTCGGATGGGATATTGAAATAAACCCTGATTTTTATCAGTATTGATGCCTGCATACGTCAGGACTCCCTAGCTGCGCGGCCTCTATTTTTGAGTATAGTTTTCGGCCATGGAATTAAATATACCCCACACCTTTCGACTAGAGTTTCCAGAAGATTTGATCCAGGGATTCTATTGCAAGGTGCTGTCAGAAACATTTCAACCGGAGTCACCAAAAAGTAGCTTTTGCCCCGGAGACATTGTCCCAACCCTGGTAACGGCAGACTTATTCAAAACCCTAAATTGGCTGCAAAGTGAGAGCCTACAGAATTCCCCGGATCTTGAGTTTCCAGGTATTCCGCTCCTGTTGTTTTCCCGGGCCTTTTCTACCGGCCATTTGCTGTTTCATTATGACGGGACATCCAACTCGACTGAATTGATCAGGAATTTTATATCCCTGTTTGGGAATTTAGTGCAAAACAGCAAGGCAACAATCATTTCTCCCAGTTTTATACCAAAATCCAAGATCAGGGAGGAGCAGGAGGTCATCCAATTGGTGGCCTCTTCGGTGGCGGAGACAAGTTTTATCAAGTTCAATTTTACGAGGATTGGGGATTTCTGGTCATACGGGATGAAGCATGGCTGTACGTTGTTGGTGACGTCCAGACATTACCAAGAGGACCTGTTGAGACTTCTTTTGCAATTTTTTGACCGAAAGGCAATCAACCATCCCCTTTCATTTTATCTGTCAGTCTAGCAGCGATGAGGGAAAAACGCAATCATGCCAAAAAACCTTGTCGGGTGATTTTCAAAAGGCCATTGAGATGAATCAGATCTTTCCAACCCACACCGATTCCAAGTGCTTTCACTGCGGAGAAGACTGCGAACTCGAACCCATTCGCTTTGACGGAAAGGAGTTCTGCTGCCAAGGATGTAAGCTGGTATATGAAGTTTTGGCACAAAACGATCTCTGCGAGTTCTATACTTTGGATTCCAATCCCGGGAAAAGCCAGAAAGGAAATTTCAAACAGAAGAACCGTTTTGACTACCTCGATGACCCCGAGGTTGTTGGGAAGATATTCGATTTTAGGAACGAGACGGAAAGTCACATCACATTTTACGTTCCTCAGATTCATTGCAGTTCTTGTATCTGGTTGTTGGAAAATCTCTTTCAGATCAATTCCGCTATTGTGGGGAGCAGAGTTGATTTTATCAAGAGGAAAGTTCAGATCAAATTTCTTCATGAACGGATCAGCCTCAAGGAAGTGGTCAACTTGCTTTCAGTCCTTGGCTATGAGCCCAACCTGAAACTCTCTGACCTTAGTCAAGAAAAGACAAGCCACTTGGATCGCAGGACATTGACCAAGCTTGGTGTAGCCGGATTTTGCTTTGGAAACATGATGCTGTTCAGCATTCCCGAATATTTTTCGGAGGCGAAACTGCTCGGCCAGGACTTTAAGGGACTATTTGACTACCTCAATGTCCTCTTGGCTCTTCCGATCGTTTTTTATGCTGCAAGCGATTACTATCTGTCGGCATGGCATGCTGTCCGACATCGAAAAATGAACATGGATGTGCCCATAGTACTCGGGATTTTCGCTTTCTTTTTATACTCCCTCTGGGAGATTTTCACGCAGGGAAATGCGGGATATCTGGACAGCTTGGGCGGTTTGCTTTTCTTTTTGCTGCTAGGAAAGATATATCAACAGAAGACTTTCGCTACGCTAGAATTTGATAGAGACTACAAGGCCTACTTTCCGATCGCGGTGACCCGGGTATCCAAAGACACGGAGGAGGTTGTTCCTCTGACCAAGGTCAGACTCGGAGATGTGCTGCTGGTGAGGAACGAGGAGTTGGTACCTGCGGATTCCGTTCTTTTGGACAGACAGGCAAATATCGACTATAGTTTCGTCACCGGAGAGGAAGTGCCGGTGCCAGTGCAAAAAGGAGACCTGATCTACGCAGGAGGAAGGCAAAGGGGAGAGGCCGTACTCCTGACCGTACAGAAACTTCCCTCACAAAGCTATCTAACCGACCTATGGAACAATGGGGAAAACAAGAATCTGAACTCCAGATTATTGGAACCCTTGGCAAACCGAATATCCGGTGTATTTACCTGGACAGTCTTGGCCATTGCGGTGATCGCATTTGGCTATTGGATCAGCCGGGATGCCTCGGTCGCCGTCAAGGCATTTACCACCGTACTGATCGTTTCCTGTCCTTGTGCTCTTTCCATGTCGACTCCTTTCACACTAGGCAATACGTTGAGGATTTTTGGAAAGGCGAAGTTTTACCTGAAAAATGCTTCCGTGGTCGAAAAACTTGCCCTGGTCGACACGCTGGTCTTCGACAAGACGGGAACTTTGACAAATCCGTCCCGAGCTTCCATTGAATATTTTGGCGAAAATCTCACTTCAGAAACCAAATCGATCATCAAGGGAATGGTCAGGCAATCCACTCACCCCCTTAGCAACCGAATCAGTCAATGGCTCGGGAGCCAAGAAGTAGAAGTGCTTTCGGAGGTAAGGGAGGCGCAAGGAGCGGGGCTTGAATCGCTACATAAGGGACAGCTGTTTCGGCTAGGGTCAAGGGAATTTGCAGGTGTCGGAAAAGATGAACCTAATGATGTTGGTAATTTTGTTTACCTGAGTGTCGAGGGAGTCTTCTTGGGTTATTTTCTTATCCGCTCAGGGCTTCGCGAAAGCGCGCCAGAAGTAGTCAGCTCTCTTTCAAAGGAGTTCGAACTCCATGTGCTTTCCGGAGATCAGGATCACGAAAGAGATACGCTGACCAAGAGGCTTGCCTCCGATATCCGATACAACTTCAACCAAAGTCCGTCTGATAAACTCAATTATCTCAAAGAGCTCAATAGCAGCGGAAGTCAAACCTTGATGCTTGGTGATGGACTGAACGATGCTGGGGCGCTGCGGGAAAGTCATGTCGGTGTGGCTATCACGGATCAGGTTAGCCATTTTTCCCCGGCCAGCGATGCGATTCTGGATTCGGAATCCTTTTCAAAAATCCCCAATTTTTTGGCTTTCGCGAGAGATAGCCGACTGATTATCAAGCTGAACTTTGGGTTGAGCTTCCTCTACAATGCGCTGGGTTTGAGCTTGGCTGTGCAGGGCTATTTGAGCCCTGTGCTATGCGCCGTCCTGATGCCCCTGAGCAGCATATCGGTGGTGGTATTTTCCACTTTGGCTACCCATATCATGGGGATTCGCAAGGGATTAATTCACTTAAACAAGCATTAATATGGAAGTCATCTTTCTTTTAATAGGCATCAGTTTAGTTCTGGCAGTCACGTTTTTGGTTCTCTTTTTCAGAGCTATGAAAGGCGGACAGTTTGACGACGACTATACGCCATCCGTGAGGATACTATTCGAGAACCAGCCAAAAAAAACAATAAAAGATCAACCGAAAAAATCAAAAACCTATGAATGATTCTACTTTGGAACGGTTTTACTATGACAATAAAATTGTCAAGTACTTCAGCGCGGCGACCGTCATCTGGGGGCTTGTAGGGATGCTGGTGGGGCTTCTGGCAGCTACCCAGCTTTTCCTGCCCGAGGCCAATTTGGGAAACCCTTACACTACGTTTGGCAGAATACGACCCCTACACACGAACGCTGTTATTTTCGCGTTTGTGGGCAATGCCATCTTTGCGGGTGTCTACTACTCCATGCCCCGCTTGCTCAAGACTCCGATGTGGAAGGAGTCCCTCAGCTGGTTCCATTTTTGGGGCTGGCAATTGATCATTCTGTCGGCCGCTATCACCCTTCCGCTCGGCCTTACCACATCCAAGGAATACGCGGAGTTGGAATGGCCGATTGATATTGCGATTGCCTTGGTTTGGGTGGCTTTCGGTGCTAATATGATCGGTACCCTAATCAACCGGAGGGAGCGACACATGTACGTGGCTATTTGGTTTTACCTTGGCTCTCTTGTTACGGTCGCGGTGTTGCACATCTTCAACTCCTTTGAACTTCCCGTTACTTTTTTCAAAAGCTATTCCGCCTATGCCGGCGTGCAGGACGCCCTGGTACAGTGGTGGTACGGCCACAATGCCGTTGCATTCTTTTTGACCACTCCGTTTTTGGGCATGATGTACTATTTTCTTCCAAAAGCAGCAAATAGGCCAGTCTATTCCTACAAGCTTTCAATCATCCACTTCTGGTCCCTGATCTTTATCTACATGTGGGCTGGACCCCATCACCTCCTCTATACTGCGCTACCTGAGTGGGCTCAGGTGTTGGGAACAGTGTTTTCCGTGATGTTGATTGCCCCATCTTGGGGAGGAATGGTCAACGGTCTTTTGACCCTGCGCGGGGCTTGGGATAAAGTGCGGACTGAGCCTGTCTTGAAATTCATGGTCGTAGCCGTCACTGCGTATGGGATGGCCACTTTTGAAGGTCCTATGCTTTCCCTCAAAAATGTGAACGCGATCGCGCACTATACCGATTGGATCGTGGGGCACGTTCACATCGGTGGCTTGGGTTGGAATGGGTTCCTGACCTTTGGCATGCTGTATTGGATGTGGCCAAGACTGTTCAAGACAAGCCTTTATTCTACCAAGCTCGCCAACACACACTTCTGGCTGGGGACCTTGGGAATCATATTCTACGCGCTTCCGCTTTATGTTTCTGGCTTGACTCAATTCCTGATGCTCAAGGAATTTAATGAGGCAGGAAGGTTGGCCTATCCTAACTTCTTAGAAACAGTTATCCAGATTGTGCCCATGTACATGCTTCGAGCTTTGGGAGGTCTGATGTATTTGAGCGGTGCGGTGATCATGGTTTACAACATGTGGATGACTTCAAAGCAGGGGACCTTCGCACCAACGGAAGAGGATCAGGCTCCAGCATTGACCAGATCCTATCATGAAGCAGGGGAGTTTTGGCACAGAGCCTGGGAGAGAAAGCCGATCTTTTTCACGGTGCTGGCAACGGTAGCCATAGCGATTGGTGGGGCCATAGAGATTATTCCCACACTCTTGATCAAGTCAAATGTGCCGACCATTGCTGCCGTCAAACCATACACACCTCTGGAGCTGGAGGGACGCGACCTGTACATCGCCAATGGCTGCGTGGGCTGTCATTCCCAAATGATTCGCCCGTTCCGCTCTGAGACCGAACGATATGGGGAGTATTCCAAAGCAGGAGAGTTTGTCTATGATCGACCTTTCCTTTGGGGATCCAAGCGAACCGGGCCGGATTTGCACCGAGTCGGTGGAAAATATCCGGACAGCTGGCATTACCACCATATGGTGGATCCCCGCTCCATGTCCCCAGGCTCTCTGATGCCGCCATATCCGTGGTTGACAACCAATGAATTGGATATCTCGGACTTGCCTGCGAAGATCAGAACACTTCAAAAATTGGGAGTGCCTTATGTGGAAGGCTTTGATCTAGCCGCGACAGCGGAATATGAAAAACAGGCGGCCCAAGTTGTTGCCAATCTGAAAGATGCCGGAGTGGAAGTTGCCCCGAATACAGAGATCGTCGCGCTTATTGCCTATCTCCAACGATTGGGAACTGATATCAAGCAAAAGCCAACAGCTGCTAACCAATAAACAACTGAAGCCATGTATAAAGAAATATTAAGGTCTATCGAAAATATAGAGATCTACCCAATCATTTCGCTGATCATCTTCCTGCTGTTTTTTGTGGGAGTCTTTATCTGGGTGGTGAGAACGCCACATGAACATATCAAACACATGGAAAACCTTCCTTTGGACGACAACGATTCAAACCCTCGCCACCCATGAAAAAAACGTTCGCAATACTTGCTCTTTTTGGCCTGAGCTCATTTCCGGTTTTGGCCCAGACTGAAAACTCCGAATGGTTTGCCCAGATGCAGGCCATGGATTCGGGGCAATTGACACTCCTTACTATTTTGGGGATGGTTCTTCTAGTAATCGTTATCCTGCTTGTTTTGATGGTGTACCTTATGTCTTTCATCGCCGAGGTGCTTCGAAGAGAAAATCCCGAGCTGGCCAGCGAGCCGCGTTGGTGGGACAGTTTCAAAGAGCGCTATGTCACGGGCAAAGTGGACGCAGTGGGTGGAAAAGAAGAAAAAGCGAAGCTGATGAGCGACCATTCCTACGATGGCATCACCGAGCTGGACAACTTTATGCCGCCTTGGCTGCAGTGGGTGTTTATCGGTACCATACTATTTGCAATAGTCTATTTTGTCAATTATTCGGTGCTGGGCAATGGCCCCACGGGAGTTGAAGAATATCAGGAGGAGATGAGACTCGAGGCAATCGCCGCCGACCTCAGGAAGGCCAACCAAGCAGCGGCCATCGATGAAAACACCGTAGTCTTCGATGAGTCGGCTACTGCGGTGAGTGCTGGGAAGACCCTATTCGAAACCAACTGTGCTGCCTGCCACGCGGCCGACGGAGGTGGGGGAGTCGGGCCAAACCTTACCGACGAGTACTGGCTTCACGGTGGTTCGATCAAGGAAGTCTTTACGGTGGTCAAATACGGTGTCATCGAGAAAGGCATGATTCCTTGGCAGGACCAGCTTAGTCCGGAAGAAATCCAGCAGGTATCCTCCTACATCCTAACGCTGAAAGGCACCACTCCTGCCAATCCTAAAGCGCCGCAGGGTGAGCCCTTTTCGGCGTCTCCGGCAGAAGCGGCGCCGATGTCGGACAGTACCACAGTGGTAGCGTCGCTCTAGTAAAAATACCTACTGCCGGGGATTTTCCCCCGGCAGTAACCCAGTCGCACTATGGCTAAGAAGAATCAAAATCCCCACTTAAACCCGGAGACCTTCCGGGACGCACTGGCGTCTGTGCGGGATGACGGCAAAAGAAATTGGGTGTACCCAAAAAAGGTCAAGGGTTTTTTCCACCGCTATAGAACCTATCTCTCTTGGATTTTGCTGGCCATCCTTTTTGCCGGACCATTTATTAAGTTAGATGGACGCCCCTACATGCTCTTCAATATTTTTGAGCGGAAGTTCATCATCTTCGGGGCGGTATTCTGGCCTCAGGATACCCACCTCCTGATTTTTTTGCTGCTGATTTTGTTTGTCTTTGTGATCCTGTTCACGGTGGTGTTCGGACGGGTTTGGTGCGGTTGGGCCTGTCCGCAGACGCTTTTTATGGAGATGGTTTTTAGAAAAATGGAATACCTGATCGAGGGTGATGCAAATCAACAAAGAGCCTTGAACGAAGGACCTTGGACTACTGAAAAGATTTGGAAAAAAGGACTGAAATTCTCCATTTTCGCCATTTTTTCGCTGATCATAGGACATTTGGTGATGGCCTATTTGATTGGCGTGGATCAGGTGAGGGAAATTGTAACGCAGCCCCCTTCGGCAAATATGGCCGGCTTTCTCGGCCTGACGGCTTTCTCGGGCGTGTTTCTCTTTGTGTTTGCCTGGTTTAGGGAGCAGGCCTGTATTGTGGTATGTCCTTATGGACGATTGCAGGGCGTTCTTTTGGACAACAACAGCATCAACGTGATGTATGACTATGTGCGGGGTGAGCCTCGGGGGCCGATTCGCAAAAATTTTCTGGAGAACCCACCCAAAGGCGACTGCGTGGACTGCGGACTTTGTGTTCAAGTTTGTCCCACCGGGATTGATATCCGGAACGGAACCCAGATGGAATGCGTCAATTGCACCGCCTGCATCGATGCATGCGATGAGGTGATGCTTAAGGTGGAGCGTCCGACGGGACTCATTAGATATGCTTCCGAAAACAGTGTAAAGGAAGGCCATCAAAAGCTTTTTACCGGGAGGGTCAAAGGCTATTCGTTAGTACTTGCTGTGTTGGTGGCTGGATTTATAGCGTTGATTGCCACCCGAGATGAACTGGCGGGAACTATCACTCGATTTCCCGGCATGACCTTTCAAGAGCGGGAGGGTGGCAGAGTTTCCAACCTCTACAACATCACGTTAATCAATAAGACTTTTGAACCTCAACGAGTGGATATCCAAGCCATGGCCGATGGTATGGAAGTGGAGATCGTGGGGTCGAAGGAATGGATTTTGGAGCCCCAGACCAAGTTTGAAGGTAGATTTTTCTTGGTGAGAAGGCAGGCGGAAGTGACAGTCCCCCAGGAAAAAGTGACACTGAGCCTCTCAAGCGAAGGTAAGGGATTTGACGAAATTGAAACAAACTTTATGGCTCCGGTAGGAGTACCAAAACAGTAGCGCTTATGGATTGGGGAAAAGGAATTTTATTGACCATCATTGCCTTTGTGGGCTTTATCATGACTTTGGTGGTGATATCAGTGAGACAGGATGACATCCATCTGGTAACTGAGAATTATTACGAAAAAGAAATCAAATACCAAGATCAAATTGATAGGGAGTCTGCAAGTGCAAACTTGGATCGTGAAGTCTTGCAGTTTGATGCTCAGAGCAAGTCAATTCTTTTGGATCTGCCAGTAGGTGCCAAAGGAAGCCTCCAACTGTTTCGTCCGTCTGATGCCAGACTGGATCGAGAGTTTGAATTGGAAATCACGGATCTTGGGACGACCAGCGTCTCGCTGGGTCAATTGAAATCCGGCTATTGGAAAGTTCAGCTCACTTGGACGGAAGATGGTGTGGAGTTTTACCAGGAAAAGAAAATCAATCTCTGATGATTTGGACTGCCTTGGTTTTGGGATTTTTGGGATCATTCCATTGCATCGGAATGTGTGGCCCAATTGCCTTAGCTGTAGGCGGCAATGGATCAAAAACTTTTCTCTTCAATAAGATTGTCTATAATCTTGGGAGAAGCCTAACCTATTCAGGATTGGGACTGCTCGTAGGTAGCATAGGTTTTTCTTTTTCGCTTGCGGGCGTACAGCAGGGACTTTCCGTAGTTATGGGACTTATGGTCGTACTTTTATCATTTGCCTACAAAAAATCCGAAAAGATTTCTGCCCTTCCCTACCTCAATACATTGGTAACATGGATTAAAGGTAGGCTTTCTCGGTATCTCAGATCAGGAAGTAAGCTGGCATTTTTTACCACGGGTCTCGTGAATGGACTTCTACCCTGCGGGATGGTGTATATGGCACTCGTGGTGGCTATGGGTTTACAGGAGCCGCTTTTGGGCGCTGTCTACATGTTTTTTTTCGGCTTGGGTACCATTCCGATGCTTCTTGGCCTGATGGTATCGGGGAGCCTTCTTCCAGTCGCCCGCAGACAGCGATTGCAGCGCCTGATCCCATATTTAGGAGTTTTGATAGGGGTGATGCTTGTATTTCGGGGCTTGGGACTTGGGATACCCGGTTTGAGTCCAGAGCTAGCCGTCTTTGACTACGGTACCCAACAAGTGGAGATCACGATGTGTCGCTGATCAGATCGCTTTGCTAAACTGGGTTTTTGTCTCATTCTTCTCTAGCATTCTCAGGTCAAAGAGGGAGCAAACGTTACGCACTACACCCATCCCTTCCTCAGAGATCTGTATGTGTAGTCCGGTGGAGTTCAGCAATTCTTCATTTTCCATCTCCCGGATTGATTCAAGACTCGAAGCGGGGAGTTGATCCCAGATGGAGAATGGGACTTCGGCTTCTCCCCTGCAGATCAAATTCAAGATGACTTGCCGGACTCCGAGGTCGAATTCGGAGAGATGATGGCCTTTTACGATCGGGATTCTATCTTTGTCGATCTCCCGCTGATAGCATTCCACAGATTTTTCGTTTTGGGCAAATCCATACCAGACATCGCTGATACTACTGGCTCCCAAGCCCAACAACATCTTTGTAGCAAGCGTGGTGTATCCCATAAAGTTGCGATGTAGTTCTCCGGTTTTTTTTGCCAGACAAAGTGGGTCGTCGGGTAGGGCGAAATGATCCATTCCCACTTCCTCGTAGCCAAGTTCTAGCAATCTTTCTTTTCCAAATTCATACAAAGCCCTTTTTTCAGTTTCATCCGGAAGATAATTGTGATAGCTCTTTTGGGCAGGGAATGTCGAAGGCAGGTGCGCGTAGCTGTAGAAGGCAATCCGCTCAGGCTTGAGCTCCTCCACCTTATCAAAGGTGCTCGATAGAGTGGCCAAGGTTTGATGTGGTAATCCGTAGACCAGGTCAAAATTCACAGAACTGTAGCCGAGGTTTCTGGCATTATCGGTGGCTTCTTTTACCTTTTCAAAGGGTTGGATTCGATGGATTGCTTTTTGGACATCCAAATCAAAGTCCTGAATGCCATAGCTGACCCGGTCAAAGCCGAGCTTCGCCAAGGTGGCCAGGTGTTCGTAAGTGGTATTGTTGGGATGCCCTTCGAAGCTAAATACTTTCTTGGCGTTTTTGTCGGCGGATTCAAGAATAGTTGAAATCAGGAAACTGAGCGATTCTGGAGAAAAAAAAGTGGGCGTTCCTCCTCCCAAATGAATCGCCGAAATCTTCGGTTTTGACTGGAAGATGGCTAGGTACTTTTGCCATTCCTCCAATAGCGCCTGAATGTATGGAGTTTCGACTTGATGGTTTTTGGTGATGCGCTTATTGCAGCCGCAATAGGTGCAGAGACTTTCGCAAAAAGGGAGGTGGATATACAGACTGATTCCCTCCTCCTTTCCGAATTGATCGAAAGCTTTTCGGACCAAAACGTCCCAGTCTCTCTCAGTTACGTTGTTTTCCCAAAATGGTACACTTGGATAGGAGGTATAGCGGGGTACAGGCCGATTGTATTTTCGGATCAAGTCTGGGGATAGTGCCATTTGCGCTCGAATTTGACGCAAGGTGGAAAATCTATACAGACCAAACCCTGACAAGGATGGGCTAGAAAACTGACTTTTGTCAGGGCATGATTTTCAGGAATGTTTCCCGGGAGGCTAATCGAGCAGAAAGTTGTTGAAGAAAGTACTCTTCAAGGCAAGCCAGCCTAAGAAGAATAAGATCGCCCAGAACAAGTAAATTCGGTAGTAGTCCGAGGTTTCCTTGTAGCGGTTTTCGAGAATCTCGGCTTTTTCCAAAGTGTTTATCCTGTCAAAAACCTGCTGTAGTGTGTTTCCGTCCGACGCTCTGTAGAATTCCCCATTTCCGATCCGTGCGATCTCGCGGAGTGTCGTTTCGTCAAGGTAGCTTTGTACCATCTGGGGGCGGCCAAAAAAGTCCGTTCCATAGGGTACCATCCCGTCCTTTCCGACCGCTATCGTGTAGATCTTGATATCAAAGGCAGAAGCCAGTTGGGCTGCAAAAAGCGGGTCGACATTTCCTGCATTACTTTCCCCGTCAGAGAGTAGGATCATTACTTTGGAGGGCGTATCGCTTTCCTTCATCCGGTTGGTTCCTGCTGCTATGGCGGAGCCGATGGCGGTTCCTTTTGGCTCGATCATATCGAATGAGATATCCGAAATCATCGAGGTGAGCAGCTCATAGTCGTTAGTCAGGGGAGCGAGGGAATAGGCTTCACCCGCGAAGACCACCATGCCAATCCTATCCCCAAAACGCCCGTTGATAAAGTCAATCGCAGTATTTTTGGCGGCCTCGAGACGGTTGGGGGTAAAGTCCTGAAGATCCATGGATTCAGAGATATCCATAACCAATAGAATGTCGATGCCTTCGGTATACTGCTCCACCCGCTCATTGCTTCGCTGGGGTCGTGCCAAGGCGATGACGATGCCGATCAGTGCGAGGAAGAAAAAGCCGGTTGGGACCAGACGCAGATAGGTCCATGGGTTTCCCCGAGTGATCCGCTTGGGAAGGGAAAGTTCCAGAACTGGTTTTTTCAGGAATTTGATCGCCTTACGAATCAGAATCAGCACGGGAATAATCCACAGCAGATTGAGTAGAATGGGATTTTCCCATTCGTAGGTCTTGAATGTCTCCGGCAAAAACCAAGACCAGTCAAAAAATTCAGCGAGCTGCTCTCTCATTTCTGATTTGGGTTAGTTTTTCCTGATATTTTGTCCGCGCCACTTCCAAAAGATAATTGGTGGAAGTTTCCGAATTGGCCTCTTTTCCCGCATAGATGATCATGTCGATCGAGCGGAGCGCTGTGAAGATTTCCTGGTCTCCCAAGGCTTCCGAGATTTCGCTGGAAGTCCACTCTTGAAACGGCAGGTCGGTGATGGATTCCATGTAGCCCTTCCATAGCCCGATGACCTCATCAGCAAGCTCAAGAGCCGGGCTTTGGACCAGCAAGGCGGAAAGTTTTTTGAATTTTCGCTCAAATTGCACCCAGCGGAGTTTTTCCCGGTTTCGCTTAAAGATAGCCTTGATGCGTTTCGCAAAAAGCAAGGCAAATCCTCCCAGCAAGACAACTACTCCTCCGGTGATCAGCGCAGCTAGCAGCCAGTTGAAATTCTTTTCCAGCGGCTGATAGACGTTGTTATTCTGGAATACGGGCTGCTCCGGGATGGAGTCCAGCGTTAATTTTAGCTTTAGTTCCGCTTCATTGGAAAAATAGGTGACGCTATCGTATCGATTGAGTTCATAGGCAGGCAGGGAAAGGTATACACTGGGCTCCAAGGAGAAATTGGACACGTAGTATACCGCGCTGTCCACGGTGATGCCCTGGCTGGTCTGGGAGATAAAGGTTTTTTTCTCCAGCAGAACCAAGGGGGAGAAATCGAATGTGGAGTCGGGGAATACGAGCTGGGTAGTTTCTGGGTAGCGCGCCTTGAGCACAAATCCCACGCGCTCTCCCAACCGGGCAGAATCTTGGGTGAAATAGCCATTGATCTCAACACTTTGGGCCAAGGACGAAAAGCTCAATCCAAGGAGAAATAGAAGAATGCCGATTCTACCCACGCTTCATTCTTTTGTTTCTGTACTTAAACAGGTCGATCAAAGGCGCGACGATGTCCTGCGTGGTGTCTATTGCCAAGTAGTTGATCTGGTTTTTCTTGCAGATCTCTTTCAGATATTCCCGCTCAATGGTGAAGGTCTCGGATATTTTTTTGGAAAAGCTGCCAAAGGCGGTGTTTACCCAAGTAGTTTTACCTCGCTCCTTGTCAAAAATTGGGATAATCCCCAAGGCTGGCAAGGCTGATTCCCTGGGATCGGTCAGCTGGATGGCGACCACGTCGTGGCGCTCCGCCAGTGCACGAAAGGAACGCTCGTAGTCTTCGTCGATGAAATCTGAAATCACGATGATGATGCTCCGCTTTTTGATCAGGTTCAGGGCAAAGGAAAACATTCCGTTGAGGTCTGTTTTCAGGCTTTTGTTGATATGGTCGAAGATTCCGCGAATGATCTTCACGCCCTGCTTGCTTCCCTTGGACGGCAAAACCAGCTTTTCCTGTTGGTCAGAATAGGAAATCAATCCTATCTGGCTTCCCTCATAAACCGCCGCAAGGGTCAACACACCAGCGATCAGCTTGCCCTTGTCTATTTTTTTGTTGTCCTGCTGCCCGATATCCTGACTGCCAGAGATGTCCAAGAGAAAATAGACCGATTGCTCTTTGTCCTCGCGGAAGGTCTTGACAAAAGTGCCATGGCCCTTTGCAGAGACTTTCCATTCGATCGTGCGCACATCGTCGCCGTATTGATAGGGGCGCAGATCGTCAAATTCGAGCCCGGAACCCTTGAACAGCGACTGGTACTCTCCCTGCAGATGGTTGTTGGCCACCTTTCTGATCATAATTTCGTACTTCCTAAGCTTACTGAACAGCTGATCCATGCGGGCGATTTGAGCGGGCTAAGTTAAAGTCTTGAGTCGAATTATAAAATTTGCCAAAGGGAATCGGTTCGGACATTATCAGTTAAAAAAACCTAATTTTAGAGTGTGAAACGAATTCTTGCCTTACTTCTATTCCTGATTCCCCTCGTATCCTGCGACCGCAACTCACCACCTCCCGGGATCCTGTCCGAGGACGAGATGGTCAATGTCCTGATTGATATTCAGTTAACAGAGGGCATCGTAAGCACCTTGCCGATTGCCTATGACTCCTCTCACGTGCTTTATTCCCTTTTGGAGAAAGATGTATTTGAAAAACATGCCGTGCAGGATTCAGTATTCACCAAAAGTCTGTTATTCTACCTAGAAGATGCGGCGAAGATGGATAGAATCTATTCTAGAGTCATTGATTCCCTTTCCGCCCATGAATCAATTCCAAGAGATAGTTTGGATCTATTCTGATGCTATACCCCTCCAACCTTGAACAAAAAATAAACTTCGTCAAAATCAAGGATCTGCTTAAGGCAGAATGTACTTCTTCCTTGGGACAGGACTATGTAGACAAAGTTTCATTTTCTTCCGACTTTACGCTGGTGCAGCGTCTCCTTGATCAGACCGAAGAATTCAGGAAAATTCTGATTTCTGGAGAAGTTTTTCCCAGCTCCAACTTTACCAACCTCAATCCCTATCTTGAGAAAGCCAAGCTGCCGGGCGCATTCCTCGACCAAGAGGAATTTTATGAGGTGAAGCTCGCCTTGCAGACGCTGCGTTCCTGTGTGGTTTTTTTCCAGAAACACGGCGAAAGTTACCCTGTGCTGAGTGCACTTTTGGGGCTGTTGCTGGATCTTGACATGGGCCTGTTGAAGAACATAGACCAGATCATCGACGAAAAGGGCAAGATCCGAAGCAATGCCAGCAAGGAGCTTCAGCTTATCAGAGCCCAGCTGCTGTACGAGGAAGGGAGGCTGCGAAAGGTGATGGACCGAATATTCAAGGAAGCTCGTGCCAAGGGCCTCACACCGGATGACGCGGCGATGACTATACGAGGTGGCAGGATGGTAATTCCCGTGGCCGCCGAAAACAAGCGCAAACTCAGGGGTTTTATCCACGACGAATCGGCCACAGGCCAGACGGTTTTCATGGAGCCTGAGGAGGCATTGGATATCAACAACGAAATCCGGGACCTGGAGTACATGGAGCGACGCGAGATCATCCGTATTCTGACCAAACTGACCGATCAGCTTAGGCCTGCTATTCCGGCGTTGCGCAAGGCTACTAACTTTCTTGGCTTGATGGACTTTATCCGTGCCAAGGCCAAATTTGCGGAGAAGACGGACAGCTGCAAGCCTGAGCTGGTGAAAGAACGTACGCTAAACTGGACCCGTGCCAGGCACCCGATCTTGGAAATGGCGCTGAAAGCCCAGGGTAAAAAGATTGTGCCTTTGGATGTGAAGCTCGGAGGCCACGAACGCCTTTTGGTTATTTCCGGGCCGAACGCCGGAGGTAAGTCGGTGACTTTAAAAACCGTCGCATTGCTCCAATATATGCTCCAATGCGGATTGCTTATCCCCGTTCATCCGGACTCCAAAAGCTCATTATTCGACAATTTTTTCATCGATATCGGCGATGAGCAAAACCTGGAAAATGACCTGAGTACCTATAGCTCGCACTTGATGAGCATGAAGCACTTCACCCAGTTTGCCAACAAGAAGACGATCCTGTTCATAGATGAATTTGGAACTGGCACAGAGCCGCAATTTGGAGGCGCGATTGCAGAATCCATTTTGCTTTCGCTTAACAAACTTGGAGCTTTTGGCATTGTGACCACCCACTATGGGAATTTGAAGCAGGCGGCCAACAAAAACCAGGGTTTGGTCAACGGCGCAATGCGATACGATGTGGATCGGCTAGAACCGCTTTACCAGCTGGAGATAGGAAAGCCAGGCTCTTCTTTCGCACTTGAAATCGCTTCGAAAATCGGGCTTTCGAAAGAAATCCTCGCGTATGCCAAAGAGCATATTGGAGAGGAACGCGTGAGATACGATAGGCTTTTAACCCAGCTTGAAAACGAGAAAAACCAATATTCGGTATTGCTGAAGGAGGTCAAGGAAAAGGACAAATTGCTTCAGACTCGTCTCAAGGAATACAATCAGCTCAAGGAAACGATAGAGCTTACCAAGAAGCGCTACCTCCAAGAGGCCAAGCAGGAGGCCCAGTCTCTGCTGGATCAGACCAACAAAAAAATCGAAGCGACCATCCGTGAGATTCGGGAGAAGAAGGCCGATAAAGAAGTTACCAAGCAGGTAAGACAGGAGTTGGAAGAGTTCAAAAAGGTGGTCAAGCCGGAAAAAACAGCGGTGAAGGATCCTGAAATCGTCGTGCTAGGGGGCAAGATAGAGACGGGAGACTGGGTAAGGCTGAAGGACAACGGCGCCGTGGCTGAGGTGGTAGCGATAAAAAACAAGGACGTCGAGATCGCCATCGGAGATCTCAAGTCCAACGTGAAGCTATCGCGACTGGAGAAGATCTCCAAAACCGAAGTTAAGAAGGAGCTCAAGGCAGTGGAGCGACGAAGCAACTACAACACCAACGAAAAGATGATGGACTTTTCTCCAAATCTTGATCTTCGTGGAAAAAGAGGGGAGGAGATCTTGGCCCTGATCCAGACATTCATCGATGAGGGCTATATGCTCGGGGTAAAGGATCTGCGAATCGTGCATGGCAAGGGAGATGGCATACTCCGTGAAATCACACGAAACCTTCTGCGATCTATGCCGCAAGTAGGCAGAATGGAAGATGAGCATGCCGACAGGGGCGGCGCAGGAGTGACCTTGATTACCCTAAAATAAAAAAGGGGAGTCGTTTAGGACTCCCCTTTTTTGCACGGCAAAAGCCTATTTTTTTACCAAATCGAATACATAGTCTCCTGCTACGGCGTTTACCCTAGCCCCTGGAGCGGGAATGGAAAAAACTAATTTCAGGTTGTCACCCGATTGGGTAAAGGACATTTCACGGGTTGCAGCGGGTTTGGATCCGCTCAGCGTGATCTTGTCGAAATTAGACCCGGCAAAAGACCAAGTTCCACTTGCGTCAAAAAGATCGTCACTGTTTTTCGAGGTGTAGGTTTTGGAAGAAGTAGAGATGAGCGTGAGCTCAAACGTCGCGTACTCGCTGGTCACATCGGCTCCTCCTTTGGTGACTTTTCCCCCTCCGGTGGTGGTCCAAGTTTGCGTGCCCGAACCAGTCAAGGCTTCGGTGGCTATTTCTTCCGCCGTTTTAGGAGGGGCTGGAGTTGGGTCGTCTCCGCAGGATTGGACTCCCACTGTAATCAGTATCAATGCCGCTACTTTCCAAAGATTCAATCTCATAAAAATCCAATTAGGTAAATGTAAAATTAGAGATATAGCTGAATGATCAAAGTGTAATTTTTTACTTGAAATCCTCAAGCGCCAGTCTTCGGCTACAAAACTCGTATTCGCGGGGTTCATTAGAGCAGACAATCAATATGCGGTTGCTGCGATAGGTCTCGATCAGTTTGGCATACCAGGCAATGCCCTTCTTGTCCAAATTTGAGGTAGGTTCATCCAGCAAAATCAATGGGACGTCCGAAAAAAGGGCCAAACCCAATTTCAATCTCTGCTTCATTCCCGAGGAAAACTGGGAGACGGGCTTGTGGACATGCTGGTCGAGGTATAGGATTTCGATCAGATCTCTTGGCTGGGTCCGATTGAGGGGCTTTTTGAATTTGAAGTGAAAATCTATCGCTTCAGTGAGCGTAAACTCTTCTGGTAGCTCCAAGTAGGGGGCTGAGACCGCCAAGTGTTTGTACCAATCGGTTTCTGGGATTTGGCTGCCTGTCGATTCAAAAGTTATTTTCCCGGATGAAATGGGAATCGCTCCCGAAATACACTTCAACAAAGTGGATTTTCCGGAGCCATTTCCTCCAGTGATCGCCAAGGCGTCTCCTTGGGTCAGCTGGAGGTTGAGATTCTTGAAAATCCATTCATACTGAAAGCGCTTTGAGGCTTCATGCAAGTGGATTTTCAGCATATCAGTTGATATAGCCCTTCATGACACCACGCTCTGAGGAGCGGATGAAGTTCAGGATTTCGTCACGTTCTTTAGTGGCAGGCAGGTTGATTTCGATTTCCTCCAAGGCTCTGCTATTGTTCAGACTATTGAGGAAAAGGTATCGGTAAACCTCCTGGATATGGGAGATCGTTTCACTGGAAAATCCCCTTCTTCTAAGTCCCAGAGAATTGACGCCGGCATAGGAAAGTGGTTCTCTAGCTGCTTTGGTAAAAGGAGGCACATCTTTTCTCACCAGAGATCCGCCAGAGATCATGGCGTGCATGCCGACCTTGACAAATTGGTGCACCGCGCTTGATCCGCCGATGATCGCCCAGTCGTCTATGGAGACGTGCCCCGCGATCTGAACGGAGTTGGCGATGATGACATTGCTGCCAATGACACAATCGTGCGCTATATGGACATAGGCCATGAGTAGGCAGTTGCTTCCGACTACCGTGGTTTGTTTGTCCACGGTACCGCGACTGATCGTCACACATTCGCGGATGGTGGTGTTGTCACCGATTATCACGGTTGATTCTTCTCCCTGAAATTTGAGATCTTGGGGTACACCCGCTATCACTGCACCCGGGAAAATCCTACAGTTTTTGCCAATCCTAGCACCAGGATAGATGGTGACGTTGGACCCAATCCAGGTATTTTCCCCTATAATTACATCCCCATGTATCATTGTAAACGGATCGACCTGAACGTTGCTTCCCAGCTCCGCTTTGGGGTCTATATGGGCCATGGTACTAATCATGATTCTTTCCGGGTTATGCTGGCGGTCATTACGGCTTCACATACCAGTGTGTTTCCGACATATGCCTCACCCCGCATCTTTGCTATACCTCTACGTATTGGTGCCAACAGTTCGCATTTGAATACTAATGTGTCTCCTGGCAAAACCATTTTCCTGAATTTACAGTTTTCGATGCCTAGGAAATAAGTCCAATAGTTTTCGGGGTCATCCACGGTGCTCAAAACCAAAATGCCGCCTGTTTGGGCCATGGCTTCGACCTGTAGCACGCCTGGCATGACGGGGTTGCCTGGGAAATGGCCCATGAAAAACGGCTCGTTCATGGTTACATTTTTCACGCCTGCTACGACGGTTTCGTCCAGATAGATGATTTTATCAATGAGCTGGAAAGGATATCGGTGAGGCAGGATATTGCTGATCTGGTTGATGTCCATCACAGGCGGGAGCTTCGGATCGTAGTGCGGGATGTGCGAAGCGCCAGCTTTCTCCATAGCCCTTTTCAATTTCTTGGCAAAGGCCACATTGGCAGCATGTCCAGGACGCGCCGCTAGGATTTGGGCTTTCAAAGGTCTGCCTACCAAGGCCAAGTCGCCAACTACATCGAGGAGTTTGTGGCGGGCAGGCTCATTTCTGTATCTAAGGTCCACATTGTTGAGGATCCCTTCTTTTTTGACTTCGACAGTCTGCTTGTTGAACATTTTGGCCAGGTGAGCCAATTCTTTTTCCTCTACGACGCGGTCTACGACGACGATCGCATTGTTCAGGTCCCCTCCCTTGATGAGGTTGGAATTGTAGAGCATCTCGAGCTCATGGAGGAAGCAGAATGTTCTGCATGAGGCGATTTCAGTTCTAAATTGGCTGATGTCGGTGATTGACGCATGCTGGCTTCCCAAAACAGGGGAGTTATAATCCACCATTACGGTGACCCTGTAGTTGTCCGTAGGTAGAGCGACCATCTCCACTTCCCGAGCGGAATCCTTGTACTGAATACTTTCCTGTACTTCAAAAAATCTCCGGAGAGCATTTTGCTCCTCAAATCCTGCATCTTCCAGTACTTCGATAAACTGAATAGAGGACCCGTCCATGATTGGAGGCTCAGGGCCATCGAGTTGTATCAAAACGTTGTCGATCTCCAAGCCTACCAAAGCCGCCAAGACATGCTCTACCGTGTAGACTCTGGCACCGTTTTGCTCCAAAGTCGTGCCGCGCGATACATCCACCACCAGATCGCAATCGGCGTCCACAGTCGGTCGTCCTTCGAGGTCAATGCGTTGGAATTTGATGCCGTGATTGGGTGGCGCAGGCAGAAAAGTCATGTTGGAAACCACGCCCGTGTGGAGTCCCACACCGGAAAGCTCCACCTGCTTTTTGATGGTATGCTGTTTTACTTTCATATGATTATTATTTGCCCTTTTGGGGCTAAATGGAATCTCGCATGGTTGATACACCTCGATGTTTGACTAGTTACCGATGCTCGATTTCACGTTGTTTTTTTCCATACGGAATTTCAAGGCAGCAAAATTAGCCCTTTTTTTCCAGTTCTTTGACCCGCTTTTCGAGCTCATCCAGATTTTTGAACAAGGCATAGGACTTCAAAAAATCCTTCATGTCCATTGCCATGTAACCTAACAGCGTTTCACCGGGTTTTTTGATGGACTTGCTGACTCCCGTGTTTGCCCCGATGGTGGTGTTGTCGGCGATTTTGAGGTGACCTACAATACCGGCTTTTCCCGCGATTATGCAGTTTTTGCCGATTTCTGTAGAGCCAGATATACCAGACTGCGCTGCGATGACGGTATTTTCACCGATGACGACATTGTGCGCAATCTGAACCTGGTTGTCTATCTTGGCTCCCTTTCGGATGATCGTGGATCCCATGGTAGCACAGTCCACAGTGGTGTTTGACCCGATGCTGACATTGTCCTCGAGGACGACGTTGCCAATCTGCGGGATGGCTTTGTAGCTGCCGTCCGGCTGTGGCGCAAAGCCGAATCCGTCGGCTCCGATTACCGCCCCCGGGAAGATCTCGCAATTGTTCCCGATTTGGGTGTCGGCGCAGATCTTGACTCCGGCGTGGATGATGCAGTTATCCCCCATCTTCACATTGTCCCCGATATAGGCTTGAGGGTGGATTTTCACATTGTTGCCGATTCTGCACTTTTTTCCGATGTAGGAAAACGCGCCTCTGTAGCAATTGTCTCCGATAGAGCTACTGCTATGGATGAAGCTCGGCTCCTCTACTCCGACCAACATTGCTTTGGTAAACTCGGCGTATGCCTCCAGCAGCTTGGTGAAGCCTAAATAGGCGTCTTTGACCCGAATCAGGGTGGTCTTAAATGGTTTGGAGGGGGAGAAGCCTTCGGAGACAATCACCGCCGTACACTCCGTATCGTACAGGAAGTGCTCATACTTTTCATTGGCCAAAAAACTGATTCCTCCCGGCTTGCCTTCTTGGATCTTGTCCAGTCGATTTACCTTCTGATTTTCGTCACCTTCTGCCTTTCCTCCTAAAAGTGCGGCCAGTTGGCCTAATGTGAATTCCATATACAGCTTTGGATTTATCGGGTTAAAATTAGGCTTTTGGCTTTACAAACGTAGTGTTTCTCCACGATCTTGCTCATGACTTTGATATTTGGCAGATCGGCAGCGGCAGCCACGTCCATTACTTTCCCCTTTTTCGTGAGGATGTTGATCCTCTCTTTGGCCAGATAGCCATAATTGCTCACCGTACCAGAAGAAAAGAAATAATCGATGTCCTCTTCCGGTATCTGCAGTCTTTTTTTTGTTTTTGACTTCAAGTCTTCGATCTCGCTTGGAGAAAAGGGCTCATTCGCCAGCGTGATCTTATATAGGTTTCGGGTCAAAAACATTTGGGAAATATTCCTGAGCACATAATCCTCATCCTGTTTCCAAAGTTTGATCGCGCCCCAAATATCAAAGTCATCCAGGCTCAGAAAGTTTTCGAGAATGTCCCTGTTTTTTTTGAAGTCCTCTAGGTTGAAATCATTTTTCAAGAAAAAGCCAAACTCTTCACTTACCGTCAGCTTGTGCCCAGTCTGGGCGAGGTTCTTTGCTCTTCGGATGAGGTTGATAAGCATTTTTTCCGCGCTTACGGTGGTCTTATGCAGATATACTTGCCAATACATCAGTCGGCGGGCGCTTAAGAAATTTTCTATGGAATAGATCCCCTTCTCCTCGATCACCAGCTGTCCGTCCTTGACATCCATCATCTTGATGATCCTGTCTGCACCGATCGTTCCCTCCGACACACCAGTGAAGAAACAATCCCGCTGCAGGTAGTCAAGGCGGTCAATGTCCAATTGACTGGATACGAGCTGATTAAGGAATTTTCGTTCATATTGATTCTTAAAAATTCGTAAAGCGAGGCCCAATTTGCCACCTAATTGCTCATTTAGCAGTTGAATAGTCAGGAGGGAAAGCTCCTCGTGGGGTACGCCCATGAGCAGGCTGTACTCCAAGGCATGGGAAAAAGGCCCATGTCCGATGTCGTGTAGAAGGATGGCGATGAGCGCCGCCTCGTACTCCTCGTCCGAAATCTCGGTACCTTTGATACGCAGGTTGTCCAGCGTAATGCTCATCAGGTGCATGGCTCCGATGGCATGGTGGAAACGTGTGTGCAGTGCACCGGGGTAGACAAAGTCGGTCAAACCCAACTGTCTGATCCGGCGAAGTCTCTGGAAAAAAGGGTGGTCAATGATCGTAAAAATTAACTCACTGGGTATCGTGATGAATCCATAAACTGGATCATTGAGTATTTTCTGGCTTTTCAATCAGCGCTCATTTGATTGACTCAAAAGTAATTATAATTTTAAAAGAAAGGGAAACCGACATGTCTCAAAAATTCTCCATTCTCTGGGCCGACGATGAAATCGACCTACTCAAGCCACACATTCTTTTTTTGGAACAAAAAGGCTATGAGATCACTACGGCCAATTCCGGAGTAGATGCCATAGACGAAGTCGAAGGGCGAAATTTCGACGTCATTTTTTTGGATGAGATGATGCCGGGCATGACCGGCCTGGAGACGCTTCAGCAGATCAAGCAGATCAAACCCCAGATTCCCGTCGTGATGATCACCAAAAGTGAGGAAGAGCACATCATGGACGACGCCATTGGCGGCAAAATCGCCGACTATCTGATCAAGCCGCTTAATCCGAGCCAAATCTGGCTTTCGGTAAAAAAGATTCTCCAAAACAAGCAGCTCATTGACACAAAGACCACGCAGAGCTATCAACAGGAATTCATGCAGATCAGCCTTGCATTGGGTGACGCAAGGGATCCAAAGGATTGGGAGGAGTTGTACCGCAAGCTGACCTTCTGGGAGTTGCAGATCGATTCCACAGAAAACAAGAACATGCTCGAAGTGCTTGAAAACCAAAAATCAGAGGCCAACTCCTCTTTTGCCAGATTTATCAAGGACAATTATCTCGACTGGCTGGAAGAGAAAAATCCCGACAAGCCCCTGATGTCCCACAAGGTGTTGAAGGAAAAGGTTTTTCCCGTCCTCAAAGAGAAAAAGCCATTATTCCTGATCGTGATCGACAATCTTCGGCTAGACCAGTGGGAGGATATGGAAAAGCTGCTCAGCCCCTATTTCAACGTCGAGGAAAAGAGCACCTACTACAGTATCCTACCGACGACGACAGCCTTTGCTAGAAATGCGCTTTTCAGTGGGATGATGCCGCTCGATATGGCGCGTTTTTATCCCAAGTTGTGGGAGGATGAGGATTCGGATGAGGGGAAAAACAACTTCGAGGAAGAATGGCTGAGGATCAATCTGTCCAAAAACCGGCTGAGCCATAAATTCACCTACAACAAAATCCTGCAAACCAACCAAGGTAAGGCGGTGCTGGACCAGTTTCATACCTTTCTCCAAAATGATCTGAATGTATTGGTCTACAATTTTGTGGACATGGTATCCCATGCCCGGACCGATATGAAGATGATCCGCGAATTGGCTCCCGACGAATCCGCCTATCGATCACTTACCAGAAGTTGGTTTGAGCACTCGTCCCTGTTTGAATTATTCAAGAAAATCCAGAATGCCGGTGCCGATGTCATCGTCACCACCGACCATGGCACCAAAAAAGTAAACAAACCCTACCGGATCATTGGCGACAAAAATGTCACGACCAATCTTCGCTACAAGCAGGGCAAAAATCTGAATTTTGAGCATGGAAAGGTCTTTGAAATCAAAAAGCCGGAGGACGCAATGCTTCCGAGGCTGAATGTCTCCACGTCGTATGTCTTCGCGGTGGAGGACTATTTTTTCGCCTACCCCAATAACTATAACTACTATGTCAATTATTACAAAGACACTTTTCAGCACGGAGGTATATCTTTGGAGGAAATGATTGTTCCTTTGGTCCATCTGACCTCCAAACGATAAGCAAGCTTGATTACCATTCAATATGAACTAGATCAAATCGAAAATGCAGCCCGCCGGATCATAGAAGAAGCCGGAGACGAAAAGATTTGGATTTTCCAGGGGCAAATGGGCGCGGGCAAAACGACCCTGATCAAAGCATTGGCAAAACAGTTGGGGGTGGTAGATCAGGTCAGTAGCCCGACTTTTGGTATCGTCAATGAGTATGGCACCGCTGCCGGATCAAAAATTTTCCATTTTGACTTTTACAGGATGGATGATCCCACCGAAGCATTGGATATCGGAATAGAAGAGTATTTTTATGGTGGAGAATATTGCTGGCTCGAGTGGGCTGAAAAAATCGCCCAGTTTCTTCCGGAGGAATTTCTCCTGATCAGGATCATTCCCGACTCACAAAACAGCAGGACCATTACACTTCAACATTCCCGAAATGCCAACTGAATTATCAGAACTCACTTCTGTAGGGCTGATCGCAAAAGAATCCCCACTTCAGGTCAAGAAGGGGGCAAAGCCACTTCACGTAGGGCTTCCGAAGGAAACTTCTACCCAGGAAAAACGAATTGTGCTTACCCCGGAATCGGTAGGTTTGCTCAGCAATAACGATATCGAGGTGGTCGTGGAATCAGGAGCGGGCCTGAGCGCAAAGTTTTCGGACCAGGATTATTCGGACGCTGGGGCCAAGATTGTTTATTCCAGAAAAGAAGTGCTTTCCGCTGATGTCATTCTCAAGATTGATCCCCTGACCATTGAGGAAATAGGCGACATGTCCCAAGGTGCCTGTTTGATTTCCGCGTTGCAACTCGAAAAGCAAAATGCGGATTTTATCAAAGCTCTAAATGAGAAAAAGATAACGGCGGTGGCCTTCGAATACCTGGAAGACAAGGTAGGGGGGATGCCGGTTGTCCGGGCAATGGCGGAAATTGCAGGAAGTACCGTAATGCTCATTGCGTCGGAATATTTGTCCAGCGTCAATGAAGGAAAGGGATTGATTTTGGGAGGGGTGACCGGGGTACCTCCTACCCAGGTCGTGATCATCGGCGCGGGGACTGTTGCTGAATATGCTGCACGCACTGCAATTGGCCTGGGAGCAAACATCAAGGTATTTGATAACCATATCTATAAACTTAGAAGGATTAAACAGCTGCTTGGGCAGCAAATCTATACCTCGACGATTGACAATTACAGTTTGGGGCAAGCCCTTGCAGAAGCAGATGTCGTGATCGGGGCACTACGGGCGGAAAAGGGCCGAAACAAGATCGTGGTGACTGAGGAGATGGTAGCCAACATGATTCATGGCAGCATCATCATTGACGTGGGAATAGATCAAGGTGGATGCATAGAGACGGCTAGGATGACCACCCATGACGATCCTGTATACCAAGTGCACGACATCATTCACTACTGCGTGCCAAATATTGCCTCGCGGGTAGCGCGCACTGCCTCCTATTCACTGAGTAATATTTTTACTCCCATCATTCTTCAGATGTCCGACTTGGGCGGCACTGAGGAAATGATATTTAACTACAAGTGGTTTCTACGGGGAGTTTATACTTATAGAGGAAGTCTGACCAATGCCTTTTTGGCAAGGAAATTTGGCCTTAACCACAAGGAGCTACAGTTGCTTCTCGCGGCGCGTTATTGATCAGGAAAGCAGGTTTTGGCGAAGCAAAAATTCCAACTGCTCGTTGGCTTTGAGTAGCGAGGAGGTGAGTTTTTCGTTTTCCCTTCTTAGGGCATACACTTCAAATGCATTTTTGATGACCGTCCTAAGGTAATCTTCTTCCCAAGGCTTAGTGAGGTAGTGATATACCTGCCCCTTATTGATCGCATCGATCACGGCCTGTATGTCGGTATAGCCAGTCAACAGTAGACGGATAGGCTTAGGGTGGATAGGAATTATGCTTTCCAAAAATTCAACCCCGGTTTTTTCCGGCATCCTTTGGTCAGTAATGATAATGTCGACTTCCTCTCTCGCAAGGATGTCTTCGCCTTCTTTGGCGGAAATAGCCAAGAAAATCTTGTAATCCCGCCGAAACGTAGCTTTGAAGGCTTGAAGATTGTTTTCTTCGTCGTCTACATATAGGATTCTTATTTTTTCGTCAGGCTGATTTTCCATCCAAAGTTTTCCTTAAAAGGGGGGCGATAGTTGACACTCCAAATATTCTGTTTTTCCGATAAAAAACAAACATAGGGTTGATGTCTGTATTTTTGTGCTAAGCTATGCAGTTTTTAGTTCTTTTTTGGTACAAATTGCGGAGTAAATAATTTGAGTTCTTTGCGGAAAAATTAACTTTACTCAGCTTTATCACCCTAAAGTCAAACTATGCCAACCAAATACCAGGCTGATCGCAGTGATCAAGCCTCTCCCATGATCTTAGACCCAAACGTCGACCGTGATTGGGAAAAAATCCAAAAGCTTCGATCGGATAATTACGTGACTAAGGTAGACGCTATCGATAGTCAGGTGTCTGATTTGATCAAGATGACCCATCCCCAGACTAAGCTTTCCCAGGAAGAGATCGAGCAGAGGATAGAGGAGTTTTTCGAGGGAAAACAGCGGGATCGCTATGGCAACTGGGTGTTTTATCCTTGGAAAAACACGTTGGTCCACCTACTTCCCGAGCGCGAGTTCATTCAAGTCAGAACCTCACGCAACAAATATAAATTTACGGAAGAGGAGCAGGCTTTGATGGCTACCAAAAAAATAGGCGTGGTGGGGCTATCTGTGGGACAGAGCGTCGCGGTTTGTTTGGCTATGGAGCGGTCTTTTGGCGAATTGAGAATCGCCGACTTCGATACGCTGGAATTGTCGAATATGAACCGAATCAGGACAAGTGTAACAAATTTGGGGCTTCGAAAAACAGAAATCGTAGTAAGGGAGATTTCGGAGATTGATCCATATTTAAAAATCAAAGTATATTCGGACGGCCTTACTAAAGAAAATATGGAGGCATTTTTCAATGACGGGGGGGGCTTGGACCTGTTGATTGAAGAGTGCGACAGCCTACCGATGAAGATTTTATCACGTTTAAAAGCAAAATCCCTTGGAATCCCGGTCCTTATGGACACGAGTGACAGGGGCATGGTCGACATCGAGCGATTCGACTTGGATCCACGTCGTCCCATCTTTCATGGATTTCTTTCCGGATTTGGAGAGGAAAGTGAACTGATCGATCGTTTGGAGGAAAACCGTGGACAGCTGCTCATGGCTATCCTAAATTTTGAGAAACTTTCAGAAAGAGCCCGATACAGTATTCAGGAAATTGGAAAAAGTATCACCACATGGCCACAGCTGGCTTCCTCGGTAGTGATGGGTGGAGCGATGTGCGCCTATTTTGCCAAACGTATTCTTTGCGGGCAGATTTCCGGGTCCGGCAGAGTATATGTTGATTTAGACGAGTTCTTTTTGATTGATCATGAAAGTTAGAATTAGAGTGGTAAGGGCAGTTTCTTCCCCGGAAGAGACAGAAAAATATATTGCTGGCCACTTTAATGTTTTGGAATCCTATGGCGTGACTAAGGTAACCTCTGCTGATCGGTCTTGGGTCAAAAACCCAAACGTATATCTGCTCCTGGTGGAATCCATGGATGGAACCGGAAGGATCCTCGGTGGCGGCAGAATACAGATGCGAAACGAAAACTTTCCCCTGCCTTTGGAGGGAGCCATACTCGAGAAGGATGTGCGGATCATCGAATACATGAAGAAGTTTAAGGATCTTGAGGTGGCCGAATACTGTGGATTATGGAATTCAAAAGAGGTTTCCGGGTTTGGATTGGGTAGCATCTATCTCATCAGGATCGGTGTCGCAATCACTTCATTTTTGAGTTTGAAGAGCCTAATGGCATTCTGTTCCCCCTTTACGGTTAAAAATTCCCAGTCTGTCGGCTTTGAGATCATCGAAACTCTCGGGGACAATGGAGCTTTTCTATATCCAAAAGAAGGATTGGTGGCCACCATCATGGAAATACAGGATGTGATTAACTTGCCTTGCTCAAGTCCCGCCGAAAAGGAATATATTGACAATCTGAGAAATAATCCCGTTCAGGTCTCTTTGGACGAAAGTCCCAAAGGGCCATTGGAGATCCATTTTGACCTTAACATAGACGACCTCACCCTGAGATGAAAGGAAGTTTTAAAATCCAAAGTTTGTATTGGGGGCTAGCGCTACTCGTGACACTAGTCCTGATTTCCATCCTCATCATTCGCTCTGACTTTTTTAAGATTGACTACCAAGTTTCCGAGGTCAAGTTTTACCGCCATGTCGACGGACAGTTTGAGCCGATTTCTATACCCGATGACCAGGTGCGCAGCAGTTTCTCCTTGGGGTTTGTTGCAGATACTGTTTGGGCCGAACTCGATTTAAGTGATTTCAACGGAATGGGAAATCCATCCATCATCGAAGTGAGAAATCCCGCCTTTCGCACGGTGGAATTGTACAAAAGTGTCGAAGGAAAAGGAATTGAAAATAGTACGCTCCTCTATGATGAACACCTCGGCAAGTCGAATCCATTGACTTATCCGTTCCCGATTTTTAGGGAGGTCTTACGGCCGGGTGAGACATATTACTTGAAGATCTTCTCCTCAGAGCCTGTCAACTTTTCGGTAGGCATCGTGACTGAGACAGATTTCTATGAAAAATATACCCGAACATTGCTTTTTGTCAGCGTCTACATGGGGATTATGCTGGCGCTGTTCCTTTACAATCTGCTCTTGTATTTTTCGGTTAAGGATAGGGTTTACCTTTTCTACTGTCTTTATATATTGTTAATCTCTGCCACCCAGCTATCGCTCCTCGGCTATAGTTATTTTTTCCTTTTCAATGAGAATTCCAGGCTTTTTGAGAATAGTATCGTTGTGTTTTCCTCGTTTTCGGGCATTTTCGGAGTGCTGTTTTTGCGAAATTTCCTGCTGACCAGGAAATACGTGCCTCTGCTCAACAAGGCTCTTTCACTCATTGTAATCGTGTATTCTGCTGGTGCGCTTGCCCGGGTCTCTGGAATGGTGGAGTTGAGTTATTCCTTTACCGACATTGGCGGCTTGCTCGTGGTTTTGTTGTTTGTGACCACTGCCATATTGATTGCCCGTAAGGGTTACCGGCCTGCATTTTATTTTTTGGCGGCATGGGTATTTTTCCTTTTTGGCTTGTTGCTGTTTGTCTTTCAAAACCAAGGTGTGATCGATCTGGGATCCTTTGCAAATCTGCCGATGCTACTGGGAACTGCATTTGAAGCAATCGTACTGTCCCTTGCGCTCGCCGACCGAATCAACATCCTTAAGAAAGAAAAAGAAGAGGAACAAGCGGAAAAGCTAAAGGTACTCAACGAAAACCAAATCCTGATCAGGGAGCAAAACAACCTCTTGGAAGAAAAGGTGAGGATCAGGACCGAAGAACTGGAGCAGACGCTGAGGACTTTGCAAAATACCCAAAGCCAGCTGGTCAATCAGGAAAAAATGGCCTCACTGGGCCAGCTTACCGCGGGCATTGCGCACGAGATCAACAATCCAATCAACTTTGTGAGCTCGAATATCACGCCGCTGAAGCGTGATATCAAGGATATCATGGAAGTCATCGAATTCTACAGGGATTCGGGCGAACGGGAGTTTACGGACAAGACTAAGAAAGAAGCCAAACAGCTGGAGGAGGACCTTGAGCTGGACTATGTGCTGGAAGAGGTAGAACAGCTCCTCAAGGGCATGGACGATGGGGCTAAACGGACCGTTGAGATCGTCAAGGGGCTTAGGATTTTCTCCCGCGTGGATGAGCAGGATGTCAAAAAAGTGGACCTTCACGACGGGATCAATAGTACCTTGATCCTGCTCAACAGTTCAATACCAGGGAAGATCCGCATTGTAAGAGAGTTTGGGGAGTTGCCCATGGTGGAGTGTCTGGCGGGCAAGATCAACCAGGTGTTCATGAATATCATCAACAATGCTGTCCACGCACTTACCGACCATATTGACAAGATCGCGGATCCCAAGATCGCCATTCGTACGCTGGCCTTCTCCGATCACGTGGTAATCGAGATAGAGGATAACGGCCCAGGGATGCCTGAGACTGTAAAACAGCGGATTTTTGAACCTTTTTTTACGACAAAGCCCGTCGGGAAGGGGACAGGTTTGGGGCTTTCCATAGTTTATTCTATTATTGAAAATCACAAAGGAACTCTGGAGGTAAATACGGCGGAAGGCCAGGGTACTACTTTTATTATTTCGCTTCCGATCTACCAAAACGCCCCAAAGTATGAGTGATAAAATTCACGTGCTCTATATCGACGACGAGGACAACAACCTCAAGTCTTTTAGGGCTACCTTGCGTAAGGACTTTAAGATTTTTACCGCTATCGATGCGGAAGAGGGACTCAGAATCGCCCAAGAAGAAGAGATCCACGTGGTGATTGCCGACCAGCGTATGCCGGGACTTACGGGAACCGAGTTTTTCGAACGCATGGTCAAGATCAATCCTGATCCGATCCGAATCCTGCTTACCGGCTATTCGGATATCGCCAGTGTGATCGATGCGATCAACAAAGGGGAGGTTTACCGATTTATTGATAAACCTTGGAACATTGAGCAGATCAAAAACTCGATCAAAAACGCTGCGGATATCTATTTTATGCGTCGCGAGCTGAAGGAAAAAAACCTCAAGCTGAAGAAGCTGCATTCGGAAATGAACCAATTCGTGTACAGCTTATCCCACGAACTTAGGGGGCCGCTGATGAGTATCTCCGGCGTTTCGAAGTTGGCTAAGATGGAGCTGACCGAGCCCAATGTGCTAGAGTATTTTGAGATGATAGACTCCGCTACTGGCAAATTGGACGATTTTATCTACAAGATGCTGGACTTCTACCGGTCTACTAAAATAGATCACAAGGTCGCGAGAATCGACTTCCGCGAAATAGTGGACCACCAAATGTCCGCGTATAGGGACAAATTCGATCTTTCCCACTTCCACATCGACATTCAGGTCAATCAGCGCGAAGATTTCTACTCGGATGATGCAAAGCTTCGGGTAATTCTCAACAATCTTTTTGGCAACGCCGTGCAGTTCCAAAAAGAAGAGGGCGAAAAAAGGATCAGCCTTACCGTAGATGTGTCTGACGGCCATGCCATCATTGTAGTGGAAGACAATGGCATCGGGATAGAGGAGCGGTACAGGGAGGAGGTATTCAATCTATTTGCAAGGGCCACCCAAAAGAATGTGGGTACTGGATTGGGGCTCTATATGGTGAAGGAGTCCGTAGAGCAAATGGGCGGGGAGGTCGTCCTCGAGTCGGAGCCGAATGTTGGCACCACGATGACTGTCAAACTTCCAAATTTGAATAAAGAAGTACTTTAAAGGCCGGAATTTACTTTGTGCTTGTATCTTTGCGCCGGCATTTGGCCATTTTTTATCAAAAAAAGAAAATATGATTAACCCTTGGCATGACGTCAATATCGGGAAGGAAGCTCCCGACTATGTAATGGGCGTGATAGAAATCCCAAAAGGAAGTAAAGGCAAATATGAGCTGGACAAGAAGACCGGTATGCTGAGCTTGGATAGAGTCCTTTTTTCGGCCGTGCACTATCCTGCGAACTATGGCTTTATCCCCCAGACATTTTGTGAAGATCATGATCCGCTGGATATCCTGATCATCTCCCAAATCGACATTCCATCCATGACTTTGGTCAAAGCCAAGGTGATCGGTGTGATGCGGATGATTGACGGTGGAGAGGCCGATGACAAGATCATCGCAGTGGCCGCTGGAGACCAATCAGTCAATTATATCAATGACATCGACGAGCTCCCGCCCCACCTGATGAAGGAAGTCCACCGATTCTTTGAAGACTATAAAAAGCTCGAAAATAAGGAAGTGAAAGTAGAAGACTTCCTGGGCAAAGAAGACGCAATGCGTATCATCAACGAAAGCATCGCGCTCTACGACAAAAATTTCAGAACAACGCGTTGAGAAAAAGCCTGAGCAATCAGGCTTTTTTAGTTTTTATCATCTGCTTGCTGGCTTTTTTCTTGAGGTAGTTGACCAGCTCGGTGTATGACTCATGCTCATGGTTGGAGACGGCGATGGAGTTTTTGTCAAGAAAGGCAATCGTTACCTGTCGAAACTCTTTCTTGTTGGCCATTACAGTTTCTTCTTCCCAAGCCAAGACTTCTGAGACTGGATAGGTCTTTGTCAAGCCTTTTAGCGGCAGTCTGACAATAATGTGATCCTTTCCTGCTGTAATAAATCGCCAACCAGCCAGCATCTTCACCAGCAGCATCAGGATAACCAAAGTGATCAGGGAACAAGCTATAAGGTAGAACCAAATCCCGAAAGAGCCTTTGTAGGCGAAATCCCGCATCAGCAGCACCAGTCCAGTGATCAAGATGATCAAAATCAAGCTCAAGGAGACATAGGTGGAGATTTTTGGTTTAATGACTACCATGAATTTGCTTTAGTTCTACGAGTTTTTCTCGGGCAAAAGTCTCCAATTCCCGGAAGAAAGCGAAGAAAATCACTTCAAATTCCGCCTCTTTTTCCAACAAGAGCTCGGGAGCCTCGTTCATTTTGGAGTCGAAAGCCGTGCGGTTACTCAATCCATTGAGGGTTCTTTGAATGCCGCTGAGTTCCTTATAGTGAAGGAGCCAGTTTTGTTTCCTCATCCAATAAAACATCTCGCTGAAAGAGCCCGGGAGCTCGGCGAGGTGCCGTTCCATGATTTGATAGGTTTGTTTTACAAATAATTCGAGCGGAGTGTCAGAGAATTTGGCCCAATGTTTTCCTAGAAAATAATCGAAGAAAATGTCTGTAATTACCGTCGAATAATGTCTGAATTTTGGCCTTAGGTAGGACTGGGCGGCTTTGACCAGTGGATGGGAATCTGTGAAGAAATCTATCTCTCGATGCAGCAGGATGCCCGTTTTGGTGTCGCCATGGTAGCGGAGTATCTCCTTTCCCTTGATGAAATCTGCGGCGAAATTTCCGACGAGGATTTTTTCCTGTCCAAAAGAGAGGTATGCGTGGGCGAGAAAGTTCATCTGGCTTTTTGAGGTATAAACCCTGAAGTTTTTGTTTAGTTTGTACTCTAAAGTAAGGATTGATGCCGAATATCATCGAAGAACTCAAGCAAGGTCTCCAACTTCTCAAGCTCGAATGGTCGGAAGATCTAGCCCAATACAAGAGAAAATTCCTGAACACCTCCCTCGCTGAAAAGAAAAAGGAGGGGATCACCTGGCATCCCGTAACGCTCAAAAAAAGCAGAATTGGGATGGGGGAACGCCTAATCGTGGAGATCGAACGAGTCGATTCCCGCTATGCTTCTGCCTTTTCCTCGGGCAAGTCCGTTTCCTTTTTCTCGACTCAAGACGGATATCAGGGTGCAGAGGATAGGGTAAGCGGGGTTGTCAACCAGGTCTCCCGCGATTCGATGGTGGTGACTCTCCAATCTGACGAACTCCCGGAATGGATGCAGGGTAGCCGCTTGGGGGTGGATTTGCTATTTGACGAAAACAGCTACCGGGAAATGGAAGCTGCTATGAAAAAGGTCATTGCTGGTGAGAATCCCCGCTTGGCCGAACTGAGAGATATTGCTCTGGGTGAGAAAACCCCAAAATTCGATCCCCAAGTCCCGATAGAGCTGCCCTCACTCAACTTTTCCCAAAACGAAGCCTGTCAAAAAATCGCCAGTGCCAAGGATATCGCGGTGGTGCACGGACCTCCGGGCACGGGAAAGACAACCACGCTGATTGCGGCCATCCGGCAGGCGGTTGACAAGGGACTCAGCGTATTGGTGACCGCGCCTAGTAATGCCGCTGTGGATCTGTTGGTCGAAAAGCTGGTGGATTTCGGCATTGCGACGCTTCGCCTCGGGCACCCGGCCCGGGTAGAGGAGAAAATCCTAAGCCAGACGCTAGACGCCAAGATCGCCAACCATGAGAGTTTTCGGGATCTGAAGAAGCTTCGAAAGGAGACCGAGGTATATCTCAAGGTTGCCAGGCAGTATAAGCGAAACTTCGGGCCGGAAGAGCGGGCACAGCGCAAGCAGGTGTATCAGGAAGTCTCCCGTATCCGCGAGGCCGCTACTCACTTGGAAGATTATATCCGATCAGACATTTTCCAGAAAACCCAGGTTTTTGCATCTACCCTGGTAGGGGCCTCCAATTCTAATTTGAAGGGTATGCTGTTTGATATAGTATTTGTCGATGAGGCTGCGCAGGGCTTGGAGGCCGCTACTTGGATTCCCGTTTTGAAAGCTAAAAAACTGGTGTTGGCAGGAGACCACTGCCAACTTCCACCCACAATCAAGTCGCTCGAAGCTGCGAAAGCCGGACTTTCGGTAACGCTTCTTGAGAAAATCGTTGAGCGTCAGCCCTCGGTTTCCCAAATGCTGCAGGTTCAATATCGCATGCCAGAGGATGTAATGGGTTTTTCTAACCAATGGTTTTATCACGGGAAGTTACAGGCTGCTGAAAATACAAGAAGCCATGCCTTTGCCCCCGATGAGCCAGTCTTGGAATGGATCGATACTGCAGGTTCGGGTTTTTCCGACCAACAGGAACCTGAAAGCTTAAGTACCTTCAATCCCGAAGAGGCTAGGTTTGCCTGCTCGCATCTGAATGAGACCATCGTAAGAGTCGGCGTAGGTCGATTCAAGCAGGAAAACTGGACGATTGGGCTCGTAGCCCCCTATTCGGCGCAGGTCCGAATGTTGAGAAATCTGATTTTCGAAACCTTTGAATTCCCCAATCTGAAGGCATTCGCAGATATGATTACCATAGATACCGTGGATGGATTCCAAGGGCAGGAACGGGATTTAATGCTGATTTCCCTGACTAGGTCCAATGAAAAGGGTGAGATAGGCTTTTTGTCGGATACCCGTCGGATGAACGTCGCCCTCACGCGGGCCAAGCGAAAGCTGATTCTGATCGGCGACAGCAGCACGCTCGCCCAAAACCCTTTCTTCGATGCACTACTAGCCTATTTTGAGGAAAAAGAAGGGTACAAAAGCATCTATGAATTTTTATAAATGGTAATGGGCGTGAAATCCGGCAGGGGCAAGAAGCAACACTCTATTTTGATTCCTAGTATGAACGAGCGAAACTCGAACAGGTTCTGACCCAAGAATCAAAGGCTTTCCGAATCGAGCAAGGGTACACGCTTGCCCATTTTCTTTTGGATCACTTTGAAATGGTGCAATTCCTCAGGTGTGATCAGGGAAATTGCTTCGCCGTCTGCTCCTGCACGCCCGGTTCTGCCAATGCGGTGGATATAGTCTTTCGGCGATCTTGGCAATTCGTAGTTGATGACCAAGGGAAGGAATTGGATATCAATTCCCCTTGCTGCCAGGTCCGTCGCTACCAATACCCTCGTCTTGCCCGATTTGAAACGAGACAAAGCTTCTGTTCTCGCTCCCTGGCTTTTCTCTCCGTGAAAAGCGATTGCGTCGATTCCGTTTTTGCAAAGCTTGGCCACCACATTGTCTGCCGTTCGAATGGAGGAGGCGAAAACCAGAATCTGTTTCCACTCTCCTGACTTGATCAGTTGGCGTAGAAATGGTCCCTTGTTTTCAGGACTGACCCGATAGGCTTTTTGCTCTATCTGTTCCGGGGTAAAATCGGGGGCTTCCACTTGGATGCGCGTGGGTTCTCGCAGGATTTTTTGGGTCAAGTGTTCGACCTCTTGGTCCATCGTTGCGGAAAAGAGGATGTTTTGCCGATTGCCCGGCAGAAGCTCCAAAATATGCTCTACTTCCTCTCGGAATCCCATGTTAAGAACCTTGTCCGCCTCGTCAAGAACCAAAGTATGCACTCTCGATATGCCAACAGCCCTTCTTCCAATCAGGTCGATCAAGCGACCGGGCGTGGCGATCAAGATCTCGACACCATGGAGCCGCATCATTTGGGGATTGATCGAGACGCCACCAAACACAGCCATGGATTTGATCCTTCGAGGCAGAAAGCGACTGAAGTTCTCGGCTACTTCTGCCACCTGTACTGCCAGTTCCCGCGTGGGGACGATGACAAGTACCGGGACAAAGCGCTCAAGCGCCGCTTCCTTGTCCAGAAGACGCTGCAGGATGGGAAGAATGTAGGCGGCGGTTTTTCCGGAGCCGGTCGGAGCGAGGCCGAGTAGGTCTTTTTTCTCCAGAATGGAGGGGATTGCCTGGACTTGTATCGGGTATGGGCTCTCGTACTTTGCCCGTTCCACCGCATTGATCAGATCTTTTGAAAGCCCTAGCTCGGAAAAATTCATTTTTGGGATTTTCGACAAAGGTAGCACAAGTCTCCGAAAGGCGCTTGGTTTTGACTGGGACTAAGTTGTCGGGGATTTTGGGGAGGCATTTGTTTTCCCGAGTAATTCGCCTTGTAAATCAGCGGAATAAAAAGCATCTTGGAAAAATGAGGATGGAGAAGTAGTTCGCTTTTCTCAAGCCCGAAAACCCAAAATGCCCGAATAAACATGTTTCGAAGGACCCTGCTGTGCTGTACGGTCGTGCTGACGTTTTTGATTTCTTGTAAGGAGTCCGGTCCACTGCCGGAGACCAGCGATAGCCCGCCGAGGACGCCAGAAGAAGAGGCAAAAACCTTTCAGTTGGAAGATGGATTTGAGATTCAGCTGGTAGCATCTGAGCCGCTGGTAGAATCACCCGTCATCATTCAGTTTGATGAGGATGGGAGACTGTGGGTCGTGGAGATGCGAGGCTATATGAACGACATGGAGGGTTCGGAGGAACATCAACCCGTTGGTTCCGTGGCAATCTTGGAAGACACGGACGCAGACGGGATGATGGACAAGCGCACGGTTTACCTCGATTCCCTGATCATGCCGAGGGCCTTGGGCCTTTTCAAATCTGGTGCTTTGGTGGCCGAAAACAATGCGCTTTGGATCACACAAGATTTGGACGGAGACTGGGAAGCCGACTCAAAGATACTTTTGGACTCGACCTATGCCGCCAACGGCATTCCGGAGCATTCTGACAATGGGTTTGTAAGGGGAGTAGACAATTGGTTTTACAGCGCAAAATCGAGTCTGCGCTATCGTTTTCAGAATGGAGCTTGGATTAGGGATTCCACTGAGTTTCGGGGACAATGGGGAATTTCCAAGGACGATCAGGGACGCTTGATTTACAACTATAACTGGTCCCAGTTGCATGGAGACCTAGTGCCGCCCAATTATTTTTCCAGAAATAAAAACCACAAACCATCTTCAGGAATCGATCATGGACTGACCATAGACCGCAGGATTTATCCCATTCGTTCCAACCCGGCAATCAACCGGGGTTATATCCAGGGAACGCTCGACTCTGCCGGGCGGCTATTGGAGTTTACCTCAGCCTGTGCGCCTACGGTCTATCGTAGCGGGCTTTTTCCCGATGAGTATTTAGGGAATGTCTTTGTTCTCGAAAACGCCGGTAATTTGATAAAGCGCAACGTGGTCAAGGAAGAAGGGATTTTATTGGAAGCGCACGACCCCAATCCCGGTCGGGAGTTTTTGGCATCCACTGATGAACGCTTTCGCCCCGTGCAGGCAACCGTCGGGCCGGACGGAGGGCTCTACATCGCGGACATGTATCAAGGCATCGTGCAGCATGGCTCTTACATGACGCCTTACCTCAAGGAGCAGACCAAGCTTCGGGGTTTGGATGCCCCTGGGCATATGGGGCGTATCTGGAGGATTGTTCCAAAAGGCTTTGATCCGGCTGATTCGCCCAAGCTTTCCAAGGCGAGCCAACTGGAGTTGGTTGCGTATCTCAGCCACGAGGATGGCTGGTATAGGGATATGGCTCAGCGACTTTTGATCGAAAGAGACGATCCGGAATCCGTAGTAGACTTGGAGGATTTAGCCAAAAACGGAAGATTGGAATTGGGGAGGTTTCACGCACTGTGGACTCTGGAGGGAATGGGGAAAATAAACCCAGAGCTTTTGCTGGGATTGCTGGAAAGCGACTCGGACCTGCTCCGGAATACCTCTTTGAGACAAATCGAAATCCTTGCGTCGCAGGACCCAAAGGTAATGGAGAGGTTGGAAGAGGTGGTTTTGACTTGGTCTCCCAATCTTTCAGAAAAGCTGGCACTCCAACTTGCGCTTAGCGCAGAGATTTTCTCCGGCGCCACAAAAATTGGCCTGCTGGTGGATATCCAAAATCAATACGGGCAAAAAGGGCTGATACGGGATGCAATCTTAAGTAGCTTAGAAGGGGAGGAATACGCGTTTTTGCAAGCGCTTTTGGAATCTGGCTCGTGGACTGAATCCCATCCTGGCCAGGAAATTATTCTCGAAGCCCTGACCATGGCGATCGTGGAAAATGGGAAATCAGAGGAAGTATCGGGGCTTTTGGCTCTAGCCAACGCTCCCCAACTAGGCTGGAAGGAAGAGGTGATCTTGGGCGGGATGGCCATCAAAGGAGCTGAAGCCGAGGCTCCCGGGTTTGTGGAGGTTGGGAAAAAGCCGGAGATACTAGCCAGAAAGGATTTGCCGATGGATGAAGCGAGAATTGAAATGCTCAAACGCCTTTTCTCCTGGCCAGGGTATCAACCCGAAAACAAACCTTTGGCAGCTGGAAAACTCGACGAAAAGGCGATCAAGCAATTTGCCCTAGGTCGGACAAAGTATCTGAATTCTTGCGCCGGCTGCCACGGGAGCAATGGAAAAGGCGTGAGCAGAATGGGGCCACCATTGGCGGGCTCGGATTGGGTCAATGGGGACGAAGTTCAGCTTTCATTGATCCTCCTTCACGGTATCGAAGGACCGATCGAGGTTTCTGGTAGGAAATACGACGCACCGGATATCCTTCCAGTAATGCCTTCCCACTCGACCATGGATGATGGCGACATCGCAGCGATTCTTACCTACATTCGAAATGAATGGGGCAACCAAGCGCCGCCGGTCACGGGAAGAACTGTGAGCTCCACCCGTCATCTCAACCAAGGCCGGGTTTACCCTTGGTCTGCAGCAGAACTGAAAAAACACATGGCAAGCCTCGCCTCTGCCTCCAAACCTTAGACCCAAAACCTCAGAAATTATGGACAAGCTTTACAATTTCGAATCTAGAAGAGATTTTCTGAAAAAAGCTGGCTTGGCTGCCGGTGCGTTTGCTTTTCCTTTTTCAGCGCTGCCGGAGAGCTTGAAAGGCGTTCCGATGGGCGTGGTGGTTCATTCTTACAGTCGCTACGGTTCCAAAGTCGAAAGCCAAAAATATCCGGGATTCAAGGATGCACTCGACCTCATGAGACATTGCCATTCCATAGGTGCCGGCGGAATTCAGACCACAGTCGGGGGTTGGACGACGGAATTTTCTGGAAAAATGAGAGATGAGCGCGAAAAGCTCGGGATATATCTGGAGGGAAGCATTGGGGTTCCAAAAAATCCCGAGGATGTAGCGCGCTTTGAGAAGGAAGTTTTGGCAGCAAAAGAGGCCGGGGCAACAGTGCTCCGAACAGCCTGTCTCAGTGGTCGACGCTACGAAACCTTCAAGACAGAAGCTGATTGGGTCAATTTTAAAACGAATTCTATCAAGTCAATCCAGTTAGCCGAACCCATCATGGCAAAGCACCGGATGAAGCTGGCTGTCGAAAACCATAAAGATTGGAAAGCTGCCGAACTAAGGGATATTATCCAAAACATAAATAGTGAGTGGGTCGGAGTGACTTTGGATTTTGGAAACAATGTCTCTCTGCTGGAGGAACCCATGGAGGTGATCCGAACTTTGGCTCCCTTTGCCTTTTCTACGCACGTCAAGGACATGGGGGTAAGAAGCTATGAGAAGGGTTTTTTGCTTTCAGAGGTTCCCCTAGGTACCGGTATCGTGGATCTTAAGGAAGCCGTTTCACTTTGTCAAAAACACAGTCCTTCGATTACGTTCAGTCTGGAGATGATCACCCGCGACCCGCTTCAGATTCCATGTTTGGAGGAAAGTTATTGGACGACCTTTCAGAACCCCTCTGCACAAGAACTTGCGAAGGCTTTGAGGCTGGTTAGAGATCATGCATATCCCAGCGCACTTCCGAAGATAAAAAGCCTAACTCCTGAGCAAAGGTTGGCCTACGAAGAAGAAAATGTATTAAAGTGCTTAGCATATTCTAAAACCCAACTCTCCATTTGAGTTTTGAATTTCGATCTTAGTTTCTGTTTCTATAAATTTCAATTTCCAATTCACCAGACATCGATCATTTGACACCGACAAAAATTTCTTTGGTCTCCAGTCTTCCAACCTAAATTTACTCCCATGCCAAATCTAGACTTCTCCCAACTTCCAGGAATTTCACTTTTTTCACTCAAAGGCAAATCCGCCATCATCACCGGAGGCACCAAGGGCCTTGGTTTGGCAATGGCTGCCGGCCTCGCTTCGGCAGGAGCCAATGTGCTATTGGTCAGCAGAAATGCAGCTGACGGGGATGCTGAAGCTGCTGAAATTGCCGCTCAATACGGGGTGAAGGCCCTGACTTTCTCGGCAGATGTAGCCGATAAGGATGGAATGGAAGCCATGGCGAAGACTGCTTTTGACGCCTTTGGAAGCATAGATATTCTGATCAATTCGGCAGGAATCAACATTCGCGGGGCGATAGATGAACTGAGTTATGGAGATTTTACGAAGGTCATGGATGTCAACGTCACCGGGACTTGGCTGGCAAGCCGTGCCGTGACGCCCTATATGAAGGAGCAAAAAGGAGGATCAATAATCAATCTCGCCAGCACCTTGGGTCTCGTTGGACTGTCGAATAGAACACCATATGCGTCGAGCAAAGGTGCGGTGGTGCAGATGACCCGCGCCCTTGCTTTGGAGCTGGCTCCTTGGAATATTACCGTCAACGCGATCTGTCCTGGACCATTTTTGACTGAGATGAACCTGCCGATTGCGGATACGGAGGAGGGCAAGAAGTTCGTCGTCGGCGCTACAGCGCTGGGTAGATGGGGCGAACTCAAGGAAATCCAAGGCGCTGCGATTTTCCTGGCTTCTGCAGCAGGTACCTACCTAGTCGGCTCAATGCTCACCGTGGATGGAGGCTGGACGGCGAGGTAGATTCACGTTGGGATTTTTATCCTACCACCAGAGTCAGAATATAGATTGACAGGATCGCAGTGACGCTCGCAATAACCGTCCCTAGGCTGTGGGACATGTTTCCTTGTTTGATCGACATGCCTGAGAGCTGGGTGACCACCCAGAATCCGCTGTCGTTGGCATGGGAAACTGCCAAGGATCCGGCCCCGATGGCCAATGCCGTAAAGACCTTCATCGTCTCCGAATCCAAGCCGAGCGGTCCCAAGATGGGAGCAATGATGGAGGCTGTGGTGATCATGGCAACAGTCGTTGAGCCTTGTGCAGTCTTCAATGCAAAAGCGATCAAAAACGGCAAAAAGATCCCCCAATTAGCGTCACTCATGCTGGAAGTCACCAAATCCCCGACACCGGAGTTTTGCAGCATTTTGCCAAATACCGCTCCAGCCCCTGTAATGAAAATGACAGGCGCGGCAAGCAAGATGGATTCTCCAATCCAGCCCGATGAGGAAAGTAGCCTTACTTCAAATTTCTTGGGGAGAGTGAAAGAAAGTATAGCGCCGAGAAGCAATGCGATCACTGGAGTTCCGATAAACTGAATGACGACGAAAAACTGTCCTTCGCCAAACGGACGAGTGGGATAATTGGCGATGGAGGCCAGAATGATCAGAAACAAAGGCACCAAGACAGGAGTCAGCGCGGCAAAAAAAGGAGGAAGTTGTTTCTTTTCGAGTTTGTTTTCGTCTATACCCATCTTTGCTTCTAGGGGGATTTTGACTACGAATCGAGAAACAAAAATGTACAAGGGTATCAGGGCAATCAGGGAAACAATTACTCCCCAAAAGATCACCTGACCGAGGTCCGCCCCCAAGATTCCAGCGGTGGCGATAGGCCCGGGAGTAGGAGGAACTAGCGCATGACTAGCCATGGCGCCAAGCGACAGCGCGACTATGGTGGCGGCGTAGGATATTTTGCTTTTGACCGACAGAGACTTGGCAATCGGGTTCATCATGATGATGGTGCTGTCACCAAAAACCGGGATGGAAAGCACCCATCCGCTTAGCATCATCGAGAGATTGACTGATTTTTCGCCTATCCACTTCAAGATTCGATCTGCGATCACAATCGCTCCCCCCGTTTTTTCAAGGAAAGTCCCCATGATCACTCCTAGCAGGATCAGCATCCCCACACTTCCTATTACCCCACCGAAGCCTTCCGAAATAGACTTGATGATAAGTTCGGTCGGCATACGCATCATCAGGCCATAAAGGATGGCGCCGACGAAGAGCGCCAAAAATGGGTGGATATCGAACTTGACAATGGCAATCAGGATCATGGCCAAGGCAACCAGGATAATCAAAAGTGTCAGCATTTTGGGTTTGTTGTGGTTTTTTCTTCCTGTTGGAGATTCCAAACATGGATTCTAAAAATTAGGCAAAAATGGGGAATATCAAAGACCTGTCGTGGAATAGCGCCATCTTCCGGAATTTCGGATCGCCAATTCGGGCATTTTCCCTATTTTCGGCCAAAATCAAAATAACCCATGCGTTTCTTTCAACTTGCCAGTATTCTGGTTCTTTTTTCCGCTGCCTTTGCCTGCGGACCACAACCCACCTCCGATGCTCATTTTGTGGTTTTGCCCAGCCCGACCTCTTTCGAGATCACGGGCAGTTCCAAACTGGCTATTTCCGATGTCGATGAATCTTTTAAGCGAGCCAAAGACATTTTTGTAAGTGGCAAAGATCCACTTAGCCTGCAAAAGGAGGAGCTGGTATTTTCCCTCGATCCGGCTTCTGGAATTGCGTCTGAAGGATATGAACTCGTAATTTCTTCTGACAAAGTCGAAATCAAAGCGAGCTCAAAAGCCGGTCTTTGGTATGGTTTGATGACCGTTTCCCAGCTGCTGGAAGATGCGAAAGACCAAAACGTTCCGCTGCCCCTCTGTAAGATCACTGACACCCCTGCATTGGCATACCGAGCAGTACACCTGGATGTGAAGCATCACCTCGAGAAAAAAGAGTACTACTACGAGCTCATGGATCGCTTTGCTGCGCAAAAAATAAACGCCGTGATCGTCGAAGTAGAGGATAAGTTGGGCTACGAACTTCAGCCCAAAGTTGCTTCTTCGGATGCGTTTTCGATCACGGATTGGAAGGCGATCAGTGACTATGCCATGGCACGAAATATCCGAATCAGCCCGCTGGTGCAGGGATTGGGACATGCTTCTTTTATCCTGAAGCACGACGAATACAAGCCACTCCGTGACGATCCTCAAAGCGATTGGGCTTTTAATCCTCTGGATGAAAATACGTACAAAGTGCAGTTTGACCTTTATGAGGATGCGCTGAAGGCCTTTCCTTACGCCAATTATTTGCACGTGGGAGGGGATGAGGTTCACACCACCGGGCGAAATAGCGGGAAATCTCCCTTGGAGCTTCAGCTTACTTGGCTCAACCGAGTGAGTGAGTACGCTGCTCAAAAAGGCCTCACGCCAATCTTTTGGGACGATATGCCGCTGAAAAATGCAGAGGTGTACAACTCGATCTACAATGGAAAGCTGAGTGAGGCACAGGTGGACAGCATCTGGTCTGCCAATGAAACTAACCTGAACGAGTATGTGGGGATGTTTCCGAAAAACTGCGTCTACATGCGTTGGAACTACGACGCACCGGAGTCCCCGGGAAACATCCGAGCCATGAAGTGGTTTGCGGACAATGGCCTGAAAGTCATGGGCGCTACCGCCGGACAAACCCGCTGGAACCTCTTGCCCCAAGACCAAAGCAATACAAACAACATCCGGGATTTTGCCCTGATTTCGATCCGGAACAAAGCCGACGGCTTGCTGCTGACCCTTTGGGACGACGACTCTCCGCACTTTGAGCTTTATGGCAGGGGCATTGCGATTTTTGCAGAGTATACTTGGGCAGGGGACAAGCGAAATACCGAGGAACTCCATGCGGCATACCGACAGCGGGCATTTGGACCGGCTCTGGCTGGCGCCGAAATGGAATTCATCAATCGACTCGAAGAACCCGTTGCTTTTTGGAAGAATGCCTTGTTGAACAAAAAGAAAGACAGGAATAGGCTAAAGACTCTGGAAAACCCACTTGAAGAAGCGATAATTCCCTTCCCAAATACAGACTCGGCTGGTGCTTGGACTCAAAAATATGCGGAAAAAGTCTCGACTGCCCAGGCTAATCAAGCTCAAATCGATTCTGTTCTCCAGTTGATCCAAGAGTCGAAAAAGCTAGCGGTGAGAAACACTTATACTTTGGAAGTGTACGAGCAGGTTGCGCAAGCGGCTCAATTTTCCAATCGTGCGCTGATTACGCTGGCAGAACTGGATGAACCCAGTGGAGAAAAAAAGGCCCAAGCTGAAGCAAAATTGGCCGGGATGCGCGAGGAATGGACGGCGATCCAAAGCCAACTGGAAACGGTCTATGGCAAGACCCGTCAACTGCACAAGCCGGCTGACTACATTCTGGATCAGGATCACCATGTCCACTTGGCCAATCAGGCGCTGAAGTTCTCAGACTGGCAATTTTATGCGGAGGGACTGTTTTTAGAAAAAGTGGATAGCGAACTTAAAAAATAGTGCTCTCAAACTTGGTTTCTCGAAATTTGCAGTTGCGAGGACTTATTCATGGGGTTTTCAATCCGTTTTCATGCTTCTGGATTACGACTCCCCTATAAGTATTTTATAATTTCAAATCCTGATGAATGGGTTGTCAAACTCTTGAAGATGGAGTCTGAAAACTGATAAAATTCTAAAAAATTACCCATAACCTTCAAAAAATACCCTGTATTGGGTATTTTTTGAAGGTTTATTTGTTTCGATTATTATCGATAAGGTTAAACGAAAACAAAATGAAACAAAAAAATACTATTAAAAGTCTTTTGATAGGCATTCTCCTCTCGTTTGTTAATTCAGCTTGTCAGCAAGGGGATTTGGAAAATGAGCCATCCTTCAATTCGAATGCGGATGAATTTTACGTAAACTCAAAGGAAGCCGAGCTTATCGCTAGTGTAATTGAGTTTCCCGACGTATTAGGCAATAAAGAAAAGGATAAGGCTCGAAATAGAAAGGATTATGAAATTAGAAGACTATCCGGCAGGACAGTAAAGCAAATCAAATCTGCGCCGGGAAAACAAAATCTTGATCTTTTTCACATTGTCAATTACGAAGAAGGTGGCTGGATAATTATTGCAGGAGACAAAAGGGCTACTCCCATTTTGGCTTTCTCCGATGAGTGAAGCTTTATTTTGGACGAGAGTTTCACCTATCCCGGGCCACTGGTGGATTGGGTGGTGAGTCAAAGGGACTACATTGAAGAAATCCGAAGTAAATCGGGGGTCGAGATGGGGCTTAACGAGTTTGAAATTCAATCCCAATCTTCACTTTGGAATTCTTGTCCAATTCAAAGGTCAATAACTCCTAATTTTTCAATACAGAATGATTGTGATCCAGGCGGCGGCGGCTGCGAAGATCAATATACTCAAGTTGGTCCCTTATTGTCTACCGTTTGGAATCAAACCTGTACCTATAATGACCAAATGCCTACTTCATCTTGTAGTAATGCAGCATGTGGGAGAGCTTTTGCGGGGTGTGTTGCAGTGGCAATGGCGCAAGTAATGAGATATCACGAACATCCTACCAGCTATAATTTCTTGAATATGCCAAACACTTTTGGTACTTCCTCCACGGCAGGACTAATGGCTGATATTTTTTACTCTTTTCCTAGTGGTGATCGAGAGATTGACTGTAATGGTACGGGTATTAGTGACAATGCCAATTATTCTTCTGTTTTTGTGAATAATTTTGGATATTCAACGGCCTCTAGGACTTCTTACAGTTCCGCTACCGTGAGATCGGAGTTGGATAATTTACGTCCAGTTATTTTGAGTGGAGCGACTCAATCTGGTTGGTGGATTTTCAAAAAATACACAGAAGGTCATATGTGGGTATCTGATGGTTATCTTCGCGCTGTTTATTGTTCTGGACAAACCCTCCTTAAATTGCACATGAATTGGGGATGGGGGCCTAATTCAGGAAACGGCTTCTATAACTATAATAGTTTTAATCCAATAGTAGGCGGAACCACATATAATTTCAACGCGAATCAGAAAATGATTTTCAACATTAAACCATAACAGTATGAAAAATATAATCTTAGTGATGATTTCAGTTTGCTTGTTGTCCTGCTCAAACGAAGAAATTCCAAATTCTATCCCTGTGTCCATTAATTTATATCTTGAAATAGTGGATGAGGGTGGCGCGGACTTGCTTAATTCGGAGAATTCAACTATTAGTCAAGGCGATATCAAAGTTTTCTATAAAGAAAATGGCCAATTGAAAGAAGTCTTTAATCCTGAGATGGACAATCCCAGAAATTATTCGATTTTCTTCCATGAAGGGAAAATGAAAAATTTATTAGCCCTTGGATTGGGTGGAGAAGAGACAATTCTTAAACTCAGTGATACAATTTCCGAGTCCTTCATTCCTGAGTGGCACTTGATGGAGAATGGAGGAAAGGTGCTCTCTAAAATTTATTATAAAGGGAATTTGGTATATGACAATCGTAGCGCGGACGATGTCCCTTCACTAAAAATTATATTATAAGGCCTCCACGTTTGGGATTTTCTTGTTCCTCGGAATCTGAAATTCCGGAAACTTATCATTGGATTTGCAATCCGACTTTCCGAAAAGGGGAATTACAAATCCCAAACAGTGTTTCAAGATCGCAAATCTAGGAGAGCGAAGTGATGCCGTAATTTGAGAGACAAAGGCATTCTAAGTTTCCAAAACTTGGAGTATCTTTTTCTATCGCAATCCTCCAAGGGTTTTAAACCCTTGGAGGATTTGCTTTTTTCACTCATTAAAAAACGGCCGCATTTCCTCGTGGATTTCGCCGCGGAGCTTTTTTAGCTTTTCGGCATATTCCTCCAGCTTTTTTTCCTGTTCAGTTTTCGGTACCCAGGGCTTCACTTTTTTAGGTTCGCCATTTTCGTCCACGGCCACGAAGATGATGATGCAGTGGGTCTTCTTTTCAAATTTTTTCTCCGAAAAAGCCCTGGAGTAGACTTCCACCATGATATGGATGCTAGAACTGCCAGTGAGGATCACTTGGCAGTCTATCTTGATCAGGTCGCCAATGGAAATTGGCTTGTAGAAGCGGATGCCGCCGACATACACGGTCACGCAGTAAGTTTCCGCCCAAGTGCGGGCGCAGGTGTAGGCAGCTTGGTCTATCCATTTCATCACGGATCCCCCGTGGACTTTTCCTCCGAAATTGACATCGGACGGCTCGCTGATAAACTGGAAGGTGGTCTTGTGTAGGGGCATATCGGTCAGGTTGATAGGTTTGGTCAAAAATAGGTTTTATTTCATTGGAGTTTCCTTGACCACGATTTCCTTATTGGCTTCTCCTGCATAGAAGACCAGGATTTCCGCGGCCTCCGAGCCTTTGTTTACGCCAAAGTGAATTGTATTTACCACTTCGATGATGGGATCCCCGGCTTTCATTTCGAGGACGTTGCCGTGGACATCCACGACTGTCAGTTCACCTTTCAGGAGTACGCCGGCGTTGATCACGGGGTGGTAGTGTTTGGGAAGTTCGGATTGCGGGGGAATCGTCACCTTGACTATGGAGATTTTCGGCTTTCCTTCTGGATAGGCGGGAAGAGAGTCCCCATTCCAAGAAAGGAAGGATTCGGCGATGAGTTCAGAAGTTGGGCTACCAGGCTTGGTCTTCATTTTTTCGCAGGAAAAGAGAAGGGAAGTAAGTGCCAAAACAAAATGAATACGGCGTACCATAGTTAATTGATGTCGTCAGATAAAGAAAGCCAAGATTGCCAAAGCCACCAAAAACACCGTCCCGTAGCCGATTAGCAGGTTTTTTCGCAGGCCTGGACTGCCTGCATAGATACCGATTCCCATCTTGACCAAGGTGTTGGAGATGGAGGCGACTAGAACCGCGAGCGAGGCGATTCTGAGATCGAGAGAGGTTCCTGCGAGTTTGGAAATAGAAATAGTGATGGCGTCGATGTCGGAAAAACCGGCGATCGCACTGGAAATGATGGTGCCGCTGGTTCCGAGATTTTCATTGGCATAGCTCACCAGGAGCAAGATCACCACGTAGATCAGGCCAAAGATCAACGCGCCTTTAAGGTCCAGTGCTTTTTTGAGAGGGATTTCAGCCTGTTCAGATTTTCTGCTTCGCCTTTTGAAATAGATGTAAAGTGTCACCGCAATTGCCGATGCAAAGATGGCGATGACTGCGGGAAGGAGTTTGATGAAAAGCTCTTCGCTAAAGATGGAAGTCCAAATCAGCAGGCGGACAAACATGATCGAGGAAGCGCCGAGGATTGCTGTGGCGCAGCTCGCTGCGAGGCTTTCGTTTTCCTTGCTTTTTTTGGCGTAGATCCAGGTCACCGCGGTGCTGGAGACCAGTCCGCCGACGATTCCACCGAGTAGGATTCCTTTGTTCGTGCCTAGGAATTTTGTCAAAGCATATCCGGCAAGCCCAAGGCCCGAGGTAAGGATAATCACCCAGCCGATTTCCCTGGGATTTAGGACGTCATAGGGCCCAAAAGTCTGGTCGGGAAGGAAAGGGAAAATCAATAGCGCGATCACCACGAATCGAATGAAGTCATACATCTCCTCAGCCGTGATTTTTCCCACGATCGTCTTGATTCGGAACTTGGAAGAAAGCACGAGAAGAATCAGCACAGTGATCATCAGGCTGATCTCGATCAGTCCGATCAAAGCCATGGAGCCAAGTACAAAAGCAAGCAAGGAACTGAATTCGGTCGTTGCCCCATGATCTCCCCGGGTGGATGTAAACCAGTAGGAAACCCCGATAAGCATACTTACACCAAGCACAAAAGCAACATAGACCCAGGGAGAAATCAAAAAGCTGAACAAGGCGGCGACAAATCCAAGTAAGGTAAGAAAGACGAACGTACGGATCCCTGCGAAGCCTTTGGACTCCTCATTCATGGCGTGGTACTGTCGCTCGAGTCCGATCACTCCGCCTATCCCTATTGCGACGAGCAGACGGATGATAAAATCTCCCTGGGACAGAGAGAAGGACTCCTGATCAATGATTAGTGTCTCCAATTTTTTTAGTTAACGGGGAGGATAGCTAGCCGCTATTCTTCCTCAATGTAGTACTGGACTTCCAAAAAGACCTGGTCGAGTGGGTCTTGGCCATCCTTGCCGCTGAGAGAAGTGAGGACTCCGCCAAGCTTAAGCTTTTTCTCTGGCAACGGCGACTTTTCTTTGTGGTGGGCGACCGTCGCCTTGAGTCCGGTTTTGTCGCAAGTCATCTGGTAGACTTCGTAAGCGCTGACGATAGGCACTATCGTGAAGCTCGTCACAGCGTCAACGATGACTGGAATCATGATCGTACCGCCGAAAACCTGGCTTGTACTGACCTTGCAGGGAGTTCCCGTCAAGACGGTACTGAATCCTGCTTTGGGTTCTTTGGCGAGCTGTGCAATGGTGCTATGGACGGGACTGTGTTTTTCATAAAGTTCAAAAAGCTCCTCATCCAAATGTGCAAGGATTCGCTCTTTGGAGTGCTCGTCCAAGTGGGAAATGGCCATCGTCAGGTAGAGTATCATCTCTTGGCGGTCAAAGGTCACTCCGGCGACTTTTCCCAATTCGGCAGGAGTGACCACTCCGTCTTTGGCGTGACTCAGCAAATTGAAAAATTTTCCCCCATTGTCAAACGCTTGAATAGCTTCCTGATAGGAAGCAAAAGGGATGATTTGTTTCATTTTCTTAGCTGAATTTGGATTGTCCTTACCAAATATTCGGAATTAAAAGAATAGAAGCAAATTCGAATTTGGGGGAGAGTGGTGCTGGGCTTTTGGTGCCTCCAACATATGGGATTTGGATATTACCCCAAAAAATAGGCTCAAACCTTAAAAGGAAGGGGAGGTTTTTGGCCTCCCCTTTCTCAGCTGAGATTTGCTTTAAAAAAGGCAATTGTCTTTTCCCAGGCTTTCGTGGCGGCAGCCTCGTCAAAGCGTGGAGTCGTATTGTTGTGGAATCCGTGATTGACTCCTGGGTAATTGATCATTTCATATTTTTTGTTGTTGGCTTTGAGGGCTTCCTCGTAGGCAGGCCAGCCAGAATTCACCCGCTCATCCAGCTCGGCGTAGATAATCAAGAGCGGCGCATTGATCTTCGAGACGTCCTCTACCGGAGGCTGACCGCCATAGTAGGGTACGGCTGCACCTAGGTCCGGTATCCTTACAGCCATCATGTTGGAGATCCATCCACCAAAGCAAAAGCCGACGACGCCCACGTTGCCGTCACAATCCGGGTGTTTTTTTAGGTATTCGTAGGCGGCGATGAAGTCTTCTAGCATGGAGTCCCGGTTCAGCTTGGATTGCATGGCGCGGCCTTCGTCGTCGTTTCCGGGGTATCCTCCCAGTGGGGTCAGTGCGTCGGGTGCGATGGAAATAAACCCAGCCACAGCGCACCTTCTCCCTACATCTTCAATGTATGGATTCAATCCTCGGTTTTCATGAACGACCACGATCCCCGGTGATTTTCCGCCTTTGGCAGGCTTGGAGAGCAGTCCCTTGATTTTGCCGCCACCTTTTGGAGAATCATACATGACGTAGTCGGAGCTTTGCATGCGCTCATCATTCGCTTCTATGGTTCGGGTGTTGACATAGTCGGGCATCATCGAGCTCATCAGTGCTGTGACCGTAATGCCACCTACCGCATAGACTGAGAGTTTTTCCACAAAAGTCCTACGGTCGAGCTTGTTATGGCAATAGTAGTCGTACAGATCAAAGGCTTCCTGAGGGATGTCTTCCTTTCTTAGTTTATCCATGGGCTTATGGTTTGGTTAGTGGTAATAAGTTATTCAAAAGAATCAAAAGATTGGAAAAATTGGGTGGAACGGTTGGAAAGAGGGAAGGTCGAAAAACGTCAAGGCCAAATGTTTGCGGAGTCGATGGTTTTTGACGCCGGGAATACGAAATGGACTTTTCGAATTTGGGAATAGGGAGAAATTGAGCACGAACAATGCTCGGGTTAGTCCGATTATGAGCCTTTGCTCTTAAAATGCAGTCAGGCCGCTAATCAGGACTCACCTCTATACTTCAGCTGAAGGCCATGGAGGAAGTTGCGAAGCACCTGGTCTTTGCACTGCCGGTATTGGGGCTGGTTGGGGTTGCGAAAAAAGGCGCTGAGCTCATGCTTGCTCAGTCGGAATCCCCGAAGTCCAAAAATTTCCAGCATATCGTCGTCTTTCATGTTCAGCGCGATCTTGAGCTTTCTGAGAACCAGGTTGTTGCTGAGTGACTTTTCGGCAGGAGGGTTTCCATCTTCTTTTGGGCCGCGTTTTAGGATGATCAGGCCATTGAGAAAGCAAGCCAAGTCCTTGTCGTAAATCGCTACAAAGTCCTCGTCTTCGTCGCGCTTGAGCCAGTTGCTTACCTCCTCGCGGGTGGTAGGTCTACCACCCTTTCCCAAGATGTCCATCATCACAAAGTCATTGAAATCAAACGTATAGCGAAGGGAGCGGAGGATGTCGTTGTTGTCCATGGGAAGCGATTGAAGGGCAAAGATCGCATTTTTTTGACCAAGGAGTCCAAAAAAGGAGAAAGCCCTATGTCCGGGCACATCAAATTGGACTTTCGGATTCTAACCAGAAAAGTGAAGGTGAAACTCAGCCATGAAAAAATCCCCATTCTTTCCGACCTTTGGACCATTCCAACTTTCCTTCCCTTGTCCACCAAAGTCCTTTTCATCACGCCACCGTTTACCCAGCTCAATACGCCTTATCCGGCTACGGCTTATCTGAAGGGTTTTCTCAATACGCTTCGGATTTCCTCGCGGCAGGCGGACTTGGGGATAGAGGTGATTCTGAAACTTTTCTCCAAAGAGGGACTGGGGAGAGTTTTTGAGCTAGCGGCATCGACTGATGGCGAGCTTTCTGACAATTCAGCTCGGATTCTGCGAATGAAGGGAGTTTACCTTCAGACGATAGACACCGTGATTGCTTTTTTACAAGACAAAAATCCCACGCTTGCATACCGCATCGCCGAGGGCGACTTTTTGCCTGAAGCTGGGCGATTTGAACAAATGGATGACATGGAATGGGCTTTTGGCTCACTCGGTGTGCGGGACAAGGCACGCTATCTTGCCACATTATACCTGGAAGACATCGGCGACTTGATCACGGAGGCCGTGGATACGCATTTCGGGTTTAGCCGCTATGCCGAGCGTTTGGGAATGTCGGCAACTAGTTTTGACGAGATGGATGGAGCGCTAAAGCAGCCGCTTAGCCTGATAGACTCCATGATGTTGGAGCTTTTGGAAGAGAAAATCCAAGCCTGGCAGCCGGAGTCGGTCGCTTTTTCGGTTCCGTTTCCCGGTAATCTCTTTGGGGCGCTCAAGTGCGGACAATACCTCAAGCAAAACCATCCCACAATCAAAGTTTGGATGGGTGGAGGATATCCGAACACCGAGCTTCGCTCGCTGAGAGATCCCAGAGTCTTTGACTACTTGGACTTTGTCACACTTGACGATGGTGAGGCTCCCATTTCTTTGCTGCTAGAGCATTTAGATGGGAAAGTTCCGGCCACCGAGCTAAAGAGAACCTTTGCCAGGATTGACGGGAAAGTAAAATACCTCAATGGGGCTACTCGCAAGGACTACCCCCAACGTGAAGTGGGCACCCCGGACTACAGCGACCTTAAGCTCGGCGACTATCTCTCTGTGATAGAAGTAGCCAATCCCATGCATCGGCTTTGGAGTGATGGGAGATGGAACAAACTGACCCTCGCCCACGGATGCTACTGGGGAAAATGTACTTTTTGCGACATTTCACTGGATTACATTGGTCGTTACGAATCCATCAATGCGGCAATCCTCTGTGATCGTATTGAAGAGATCATGAAGCAAACTGGAACCAATGGATTTCACTTTGTGGATGAGGCAGCGCCGCCAGCTTTGATGCGGGATTTGGCAATTGAAATTCTCAGGCGAGGTTTGGTAGTGGTTTGGTGGACCAATATCCGCTTTGAAAGCAGCTTCACGGCAGACCTCTGTCGTCTGCTTCGTGCGTCTGGATGTATCGCTGTGTCGGGAGGCTTGGAAGTGGCTTCAGATCGACTGTTGGCTCTGATCAAAAAAGGGGTAACCGTGGCTCAGGTGGCACAGGTTACCAATCATTTTACCCAAGCGGGCATAATGGTACACGCCTATCTGATGTATGGCTACCCCACGCAGACAGCGCAGGAGACGGTCGATTCCATGGAAATGGTACGGCAGCTTTTTGAAGCTGGTGTGCTGCAGTCCGGTTTTTGGCATCAATTTGCGATGACTGCCCACAGCCCGGTTGGAATGGATCCTGCGGCGTTTAGCGTGAAAAAAAGTAGCTCTTTTGAGGGCGATTTTGCCAATAACGAATTGGACTATGTAGATCCGACAGGCGTGGATCATGCGGTTTTTTCCAAAGGCCTTCGAAAGTCACTCTTCAATTACATGCACGGAGTTGGTTTTGATATTCCGCTGAAAAACTGGTTTGAGGTAAAAGTGCCTCCTACCTCCATCCCCAAAAAATACATCGAAAAACAGATTCAGTCCTCACCTCCGCAAGCCTACCGAGACCAAAGCCGTATCGTATGGATCGGTGCTCAGCCTGACTTGATCGATTCTGGGGATGGATTTTGCGAATTGGTTTTCTCTGGAAAAAAGGAGGATTTCGCCATTGAACTTCCTTTGGAGTTGGCTGAGTGGATCGTTTGGCTCTTGGGGAGAGTCAGCTTCGAGCAAAGTCTAAATACGCTTAAGCCAGTTCGGGAAAAATATGATGCAGATCTGGGAGACTTCCAGGAACTGCTCGAATCGGAGGTATGGGAGATCCTGCGTGAGCATGGATTGCTGGTGTTCTAGGATTTGAGGTCTTCTGTACCCTGTCGGATTTCCGGTAAGGCCTCACCCTTTTGCCTTCTTAATTTTTCTAAATTCCCTACCGGAAATAATCTGCCTGTGTAGCATCAAGATTTCTGGTGCGTCTTTTGACTAAAAACTAGTATAAACCAAACTGAGATCACAATGAAACGATTCCTGATTTTCTCGCTGGCCATGGTGATGGCAACATCGATTTTTGCGCAGCAAGTACAACAAATTCCCCTGATCGAAGTGGAAGGCTTTGCAGAACGGAAAACCGCTCCGGATGAAGCGATATTTATGATTTCTCTCGAAGAAAAGGCTATGAAGGTCAACGATGCGGTAAACGTCCTAAACAAAAAGACGCAAAATCTCTCCGACGCTTTGAAAAAGGGCCGCATCAAAGACTATAAGTTAGTCGCTGACAACTATGCGGTCGACGTCAACCGCATCTATCGCTCTGGGTCCCAAAAGGACAGTGGCTATGTAGCCCGTCAGAGCTTGAGGATTGTGACATCCGCCACCAACGAGGATCTACACAAAATCGCGGACGCTATCCAAGGGGCCGGCGATATGAGCTACAACCTGAGCTTTGGCATCTCTGAAGCAACACGCAAATCTTTGGAGAATACGCTACTGACAGAGGCGCTGAAAGATGCAGAAGCCAGAGCCAACCTGATCGGCAGTACGCTGAATCTGAAGGGCCTTAGGGTATTCAATGTGACCTTGGAGCAAAATTTCCGACCTGTGCCGATGTACAATGCAAAGGTTGCGATGGCTGAGTCGGCGGATATGCTGATCGAGACCGATGAGCAGTCGCTGACCAAAAGGGTATTCGTGAAATACACCTACTGAGAGTAAGATTGGACCAAACAAAAAGCCCGAATTTCCGGGCTTTTTTTGTTGTTAATCCTGTACAATGGCTTGGTGAACCAGGACCTTGATGAGGTGAATGATCCTAGTCAAGAATGATCGTGAAAGTGGTTCCTTGTCCGATTTTACTTTCGGCCAGGATTTTTGCCCCAATGCTTTCGGCAAATTCCCGGCAAAGCATAAGGCCGATTCCAGTTCCGGCTTCGCCCTCCGTGCCTTTTTGGGAGGCTACCCGGTCGGTAAAGAGCTTGGAAAGCATCTCGGGAGACATGCCCTGACCGGTGTCCTGAATCCTGATTTCTCCAGGGCTGGGGTAGTCGATTTTGATGCTTCCTTCCGGGGGGGTGAATTTGATCGCATTCATCAGTATGTTTCTGACGATAAAACTCAGGCGCTCCCTGTCGGAGGTAATTTTGGTGCCCGGAGTGGCTTCGATTGTCAGTTGCTGTTTTTTTTGCGTGAGCTGAGTGAGCAGAAGATCGGTATTTTCAGCCACCAAGTCAGAGATATCAAAGCTACTGAATCTGACCTCTTCCGATCCCAACTGGGACTTAGACCAAATCAGGAGGTTATTGAGCATGAGGGATAGGGAGTTGGTTTCTTTGGCGATTAATGGCATCACTTCGAAAAGCTCCTCCTCAGAAAGGATCTTTTTGTCCCAAAGCTGAATGATACTGTGCAGAGAAGAAAAAGGAGCCCTCAAATCGTGGGAAATCACCGAAAAAATCTTGTCCCGAAACTTATTGGCTTTGCTCAACTCGAGGTTTGCCGCATTGAGGTGGTCGGCTTGCTCCTGGATTCGAGCGGTTTGATTGATGGACAATTGGTGGGCCTCTGCGAGGAGGTTATGGGCGACTTGGAGTTTTTTGTGGTTTTTTCTCTGGAGCCAGTACAGGACAGCGAGTACCAAAAAAAGGATCGCTGTACCGAGTAGTAGTTCGTTTCTGCGCTGAATCGTCAAATCCAAATATTCCTGCTCTTGTATGAGCCTCTGGTTTTCCAGTTCTTTTTTTTCGCTTTCATACTGTATGAGGAGTTCTTCCCGGATTTTTTGTCGGTTGTCGTTGAATACCGCCCGGTCAGCCTCATTTTTTATCAGCAGGTATTCGTAGGCGGATTTGTAGTCGTTTTGGCCCAGGGCTGCTTCGGTGAGGTATTCGGCAGCGGTGGAAACGTAAAAATGCGAACCGGCGTCCTTGGCTATTCGATAGGCTTTTAGAGCATTTTCTTTGGCTATTTCGAAATTTTTTGACTTCAAGTGGTAGCTGGCAAGCTCATGGAGTACTGAGATCTTGTTTTCGATATCCTGGTTGGCTTCGGCGATGGAAAGCGCCCGTTCCAGATAGTCCTTTGCCTTTTGTGGGTCGTCAATACTCAATTCGGAAAGTTGGGTAAGGGTCTTTACCAATCCATTGTTGTCCTTGAGTTCTTCTTTGATTTTTAGAGATTCCTGCAGGTATTCCACAGCCTGATCAAAGTCTTCCTTGCTTTGGTTTTGGGCCCATCGGTCCTTGTGGTAGTTGCCGAGATTGTTGTAGATCATGGACTGGCCGCGCAGGTTTTTGGTGGCGAGCCCATAGACCAAAGCTTTCTCATACATTTCGGCGGCCTTGCCCATTTCCCCATTGCGGTAGTAAACATTCCCGATGTTGAGGTTTGACTCCAGCATACCCGTGGAGTCGCGGAGCGTTTCCCGGATTTTGAGAGCTTCGAGGTGTGAGGTCAAAGCCCGTTCATATTCGGAGCTGATCAACAGCGCCACTCCCATGATGTTGAGCGAGCTGGCTTGGAGCTTTTGCAGGCCGAGACTCTCAGCCAAGTCGATGGCATTTTGGGCGTAGAGGATTGCAGTATCCTGCTCAAAACCGTAGTAGTGCTTGGCCAAGTCGTAGTATAGTGCTGCTTTTGTAGAGTCGCTTTCCGCAAAGTTGATTGCATTTCTGATACTGTCGGAGATAGACTGGGGCGTCTGCAAGCTTGTCCATAGGACCAAGAAAAGGGATAACATCAGGGTGAATGAGATTAAGCGAAAGGGGTGACTGCCAAATATGCAATCTAAAACGAAAATTCCAAGGAGTGGGTAAGTGGAAATTGGCGGGATTTAGAGCCGGACAATGGATTTGTTTGGACAAGGGGCTTTTTTGCAAAAGATGTTGGCGCCGCTGCCAGCGTCAGACTGGATTTTCGAACGCTTCTCAATTCACCAAAAAGCCGAAGAAAATCAGGATACCAACTGCAAGTGCCAACACAAAGACCTCGTAGGCACGGCGGATCAGCTTGTATTTTCGATCGAGGATTTTCCCCTGGTAGTATAGAGAGATGGACATTTGGTCGATGATGGCGCCCTTTTCCCCAAGCACATTCCGGGTTTCGGCCAGATATTCTTCCAGTGATAGCTTGGCGCTGTCCCCGAAAAAAAGCATGTTGGACTTTGCCTTTTTGCCCGTCTTTTCGCTCCCGATGATTGAGGGCTTTGCGGCCTGTACCGCCAGTAAAGCGGAGGCTAGCAGAGTCAGGAGAAACAGTAGGATAGGGCCAATAGTCCGAAATGAGTCAATCTCGATGATGCCCGCTGCGGATCCATAGCCAAGAAATGCAACGGTAGAGGAGATGCCAAGGGAGTTGATAGTAATGATGATGTTTGCCTTATTGTCGGCAATCTGGAGGAGGCTACAGTTGTTTTTGAAGGCGACGCGATAGTAAGTCTGCCTTTCCCGCTGTGTCTTTTCCTTGTCTTTCCCCTTCTCTGTAGTCGGTTGTTCCATTTTACGGCATATTTTCAATGAATTTAATCAATAATTTACACTGCTTGTATCTTCTCTTTCTTGGCATTTTGCAAACCTCTGGATTTTAGGCCGCGGGGTATTAGGTCCGTATGTAGCAGATGTCGGACTTCGGAAACTCGCCGTTGCTTTTCGGAGTGGCAGCAGGTTTCCGCTGCGTTTTATCTAGTAAATATTCCAAAACTTTTTCATTTTTAGTTTTTTCCTTCAAAACAACTTTCCTCATGCAGCAAGAAGCCCCTGCGTGGTCAACGTTTGGCCGTATTTCTTTTCGGATCGCTTTTATCTATTTTCTACTCTTTTTCAATCCCTTCGCTTCCCTTTTTGTTTATCCGTTAGCGCCCCTAGTATCTTTTCTCAATAGCCATCTGTTTCACATCCGTCCAGAGCTCAATATGAACGGCGGAGGAAGTGGGGATACCAGCTTTGATTGGGCTTTGGTATTCACCTATGGGATCTTGGCGGTAGGCGGTGCTTTTGTGTGGACACTGCTGGATCGGAAGAGAAAGCACTATTCAGAATTGAACTATTGGCTGTGTCTGATTCTTCGCTACATGTTGGCTGCTGTTTCATTCAACTACGGGATATGGAAAGTCTTTGCTTTGCAGATGACTTTCCCCAGCCTAAGTCAGCTGGCTACGCCTTTGGGAGACTATCTCCCCATGCGTTTTTCCTGGATGTTTATTGGATACGGCGGACCATACCAGATCTTTTCGGGTGTTGCAGAAGTGTTGGTGGCTTTACTGCTAGTATGGCGAAGGACGGCGCTCTTGGGTGCTCTTTTAGCTGTTGGAGTTTTCGCCAATGTGGTCATGCTTAATTTCAGCTATGATATTCCTGTGAAGATAAAATCCAGTCACTTGTTGGTGTTGAGCTTGTTTTTGGTGTGGCAGGAGCGGAAGCGGCTTTTTGCTTTCTTTATCCAAAACAAAGAAGTCTTGCCCTCCCCCGTATTCGAGCGTCCTTTGACAGAGAAATGGCAAAAGAATCTTAGGATCAGCTTGAAGCTTCTCTTCTTCGTTTTATACTTTGGGAGTCAAGTTTTCTTAAGTTTCAATGCTTGGGGCGAAAGGCAAGCAAGCAGTAAGCGGGTGCTGCAGCCCATCGAGCCAGGGATTTACCATGTCGAACTTTTCGTAAAAAATGGCGACACCATACCCGAGAGTCTGGCTAATTCTGAGCGCTGGAAGGATGTGGTCTTTGACTACAATGGGGAAGGAAGTATGGCAGCCAGAGACACTAGTTTTTTTATGAGTTATGGCCGTGCCTATTTTGGGTATCAGCCTGATAGTACGGGCAAGCAATTAGAAATTAGGGCTTTTCGTCAGAGAATTGCCAACTTTTCCATGGATCTGTCGAAATCTGATCGAATGATTCTAAATGGCAGCAAAGGTGAGGATTCACTACATGTGGTCTTGCAAAAGCTCGACCGACACTTCCCATTGGCCGACCGACAGTTTCACTGGATCAGCGAGTGGGCTCAATAGGTTAAGTTTATGTCAAAAAAATGGCAAATCAGTTTTTAAACTGACTTGCCATTTCTGCTTGTGTTTTCTCCTAGTCTATTTGTTCCACTCCATTACCTCCATCTCGCTAAGTTCGGGGCCGCCGCCGCGGTTGGCTGAGCCGGCTTGTACGTAGATTTTACCATCCAAAAACGCCGCTCCGGTACCGTGACGGCCTTGGAGTAGGTTGGGTAACTTGCTCCAGGTATTGGTACGAGTGTCCAGCACTTCGACTTCGGCATGGGCGGGTACTTGGACGCCGCTTTCCCCGTTCATAACCACTAGGAAATGGCCGATGCCTAGATTGGAGTTGCCGGCGCGCTCGGTGGGAATACCGGTGTCGATGGTGGCCCAGGCCCCGGTTTTGAAGTCGTAGTAATCCACTTCTTTGATGGTGGTGTCAATCACACGATTGTTTTTTGCATTGGAAGTACGGCCGCCAGCAAGGTAAAGTCGATCGTCCACCATGGCTGCACTGATATGATCCCGGGCTCTTGGGGCGTCTGGGAGAGTGGTCCATTTTCCAGTCTTGGGATCCAGTTCGTCGAACCATGGCACGAACCCATCCCAGTGTCCATCTTGGATTCCACATACCATGTAAATTTTGTTGTTCCTGACAAACACACCTGCGGAACCTCGGTGGCGATTTTCGGGAAGTTTAGGGCCTTCTCGCCAGCTTTTGGTTTTAGGATTGAAAATCAAGGCGTTTGGAATCGGCGTCTCGTGGGGATAGCCCCCGGTTAATGCTCCGATAACCCAAATTTCCCCGTCATAGGAGACCGCCTGGAAGTGGCTGATTTCCATAGGTGCATCGGCTACTTTCGTCCAGGTATTGGTTTTTGGATCATATTCCTCGACAGGTCTCTCTCCACGTCCTCCGAGGGAGTAGAGCTTGCCCCCGCACTCGACAAAGGAGTTTTCATGCCTTGGGGTGGCTTCCGTTTTGGGAGTGACTACCGTCCAAGTTTCTTGAGAATAAGCTTGTAGGCTAAAAAGGACTAGAAAAGTTAGGAGTAGGTTTTTCATGGCAAGCATTGTTTGTTCCATCAATTTACTCAAAGCAACCTGATCTTGCACACCAAACTGCAATTAGACTGGAAGTCAATTTGTTTTTCGGAATTTCAAGTTTCTGATACGCCCAGACGAAGCCACCACTCCTTCAACTTCACCGGTGCTGTCACGAAAGAACTCAGCTTTGCCAAAAAACCAAGTGTCTCCGGAAAACCTGTCCTTTTTTATGGGGGTAAAGTATATTTCATGGTGTCTGGAGTGAGATGCTACCAAGTTGCTGTCTATGATCTGAAACTGATAGGCCGTGGACAATTCCTCGCTGTAATAGTTGCCCACAAACTCCGTTAGATCGACCGATTTAGCATCGAAAGGTTGTGTCCTTCTGCCCTCTTCACTGTCATTTTCTGAGTAAAATACCTTAACCGTCTGGCTGAGACTGTCGGTTTCTTCCGGAAACTCCAAAATGATGTCAAACTCCTCAAGTTTAAAGCGGGTGTGTGAAATTGGCATAAGAGGGTAGGTGTCCTCTCCTGTCGCCTGGACGAATAGCTGATCGTTTTCCTCCGTGATGTAGAGAATGTCTCCCGACTTCAACTCGTAATCTCCGAGATGTTTGACCCAAGCCTCCGGTTTGAGAGTTTCCGGAATAGTCGATTCGGGGCTCCCCGCTGTCCTTTTTTCCATGATATTTTCCAGAAAAAGGTCGGCCACTAGGTGTGCAAATTTCCCGGACTCAAAGGAGGCGTCGTTACTAAATACCGAAACGGCGAGGTTTTGATCTGGATATCGAGCGAAGAAGGTTCGGTAGCCTGCGTCCGCACCTCCATGCGAGATTTCGAGGATACCTTTATATTCCCCTACAAACTGTCCCATCGCTCCGCCAAAAGTCTCTCCATTGTTCAATAGCGCCAGCGTATTCAGTTTATCGATGATTATTTGGTCTCCCACTTGTGGGTTGGAGAAATTCTTAGCCCATTTACTCAAATCTTCAACGGTTGTAAACAAACTTGTAGCGCCTACATTTGCGTAGTTCAGGACGCTTTTTTTATACCCGCTGGAATCCGGGTGATAGGAGTAGGCCCTGTTAGGAACGATTTTCTCATGATCGTCATAGAAAAGGGTGTAATCCATTTGAAGCGGCTGAAAAATACGCTCCGAACAAAATTCGGCGAAGGTCTGCCCCGAAACTCTGGCAACAATCTCGGCCAAAAGTGTAAAGCCGGTATTGCAATAGAGAAATTCTTCACCTGGATCAAAATTCAAATCCCGTTGCTTACTCACCAACTTGAAGATCTGTTCTTTGGTGATCACATCGTCCAGTCTCCATCCGGCGAGAGCGAGGAGATTCCACTGATCGCGAAGCCCGCTGGTATGTGTTGCCAAATGTCTTAGCGTAATGGTCTTTCCAAAGTCGGGTACCTCTGGAAGGTAGTTCCGGATGTCGTCGTCCATGGATAGCTTGCCTTCGCTTTCCAGCATCAGTGCGGCAAAGGCTGTAAATTGTTTGGAAACAGAGGCAATATGAAAAATCGTAGACGCTGTGACAGGGATTCCATATTCGAGATTGGCGGAACCATAGCCCTTTTTCAGAACGATTTCTCCGTCCTTCATCACTGCGACAGCCACTCCGGGGGTATCAGAATGATTCCATTTGTCGAAAATCCGGTCGACATTCCTTTCTTGGCTAGAGCTACAGGACCATAGTAACAGGAGGAAAAGCAAAAGGTGAAGACGGTTTTTCATGGCGAAAAAAATTATGGAGAGATTAAGTTTAAATAACGCCACTTTGGGAGGATTTTCAAAGATGTGGTAATTCTCCGAGCTTGAGGGGAGGGATCAAATGGCTTAAAGACCAGTGAAAACAAAAAAACCACGGATTGTTCCGTAGTTTTTTTGAATGCCGAATTTCATGTCAATTCACTTTCCCAAATCCAAAATATCCCGAATCTTGTTGATCTGGGCCATTTCTTCAAACAATCCCTCAGCGTCCGACGCTGCAATCTTGTTTCTGAAATTGCTGAGATTGGCGATGTAGCCGTCCAGTGCGCTTAGGATGTTTTCCTTGTTTTCGGTAAAGATCGGCGCCCACATTGCTGGACTGGATTTGGCCAGTCGAACAGTTGAAGCAAAGCCCGATCCTGCCATATCAAAAATGTTTTTCTCGTCGGCCATCTTTTGAAGAACCGTCTCCCCGAGCATAAAGGAAGAAATATGCGATAGGTGGGAGACAAAAGCCAAGTGTCTGTCGTGCTCCTCAGGATCCATAAATCGAAGCTTCAGATTCAAGGCGTCAAAGAGCTTGTAGGCTTTCTCTTTGAGATGGAGGTCGGTCTTTTCCAATTCGCAAACGATCATCACCTTTCGGTCCAGCAACTCGGCAAAGGCCGCTTTTGGCCCGGAGTATTCCGTGCCGGCAATAGGGTGGGCAGCGAGGTATTGCCTACGCTTTGGGTGCTCGGCGATCAGTTGGCAAAGTTTGGCCTTGGTAGAGCCAAGGTCAAAGACCAGCGTATTTTCGCCCACTTCGTCCAGCGTTTTCAGCAAGAGCCCGCCCAAAGTATCCGCAGGAGTGGCCAAAATTACCAAGTCCGTGTCCGCGTCAGGAGTTTCCTTGGCCTCAGTGATGATACCCAAAGTCAGGGCGTCTTTTAAGTTTTGGGGATCGGAGTCAAAACCGCTGATCTGCAGCTCAGGAAATTTTTGTCTGGCACCCAAGCCAAATGAACCGCCCAAAAGTCCAAGTCCGACAATGTGTATTTTTTTCATTTTAGGTTAGGGTTTTATTCGATTGATAGCTTCCAGAATTTTGAATTCCGGCATACAGAGTGAAAAACGCACGTAGGCGTTGCCTGCTGAGCCGAAGATTTTTCCGGGGGTGATAAAGATATTTTTCGCGTATAGAAGCCAATCCACGAGCTCTTCCGCAGATTTGCCTTCGGGCATTCGGCACCAAACAAAGAGTCCGGTCGCCTTTGGATCATAAGTCAAACCAAGATTGTCTGCAAGCTTCCAGATCAGTTTCCGCCGATTGGTGTAGATTTCATTTTGGTCAGAAAACCAGTTCTGACCCAGATTGAGTGCCGCAATGGCGCCTTTTTGCAATCCCAAAAACATGCCCGAGTCCATGTTGGATTTTACTTTCAAGATCGCTTCTACCCAGTCGGCTCGTCCACATAGCATGCCTACTCTCCATCCCGGCATATTGAAGGTTTTGCTTAGCGAGTTGAGTTCCAGCGCCACGTCTTTACCTCCCGGAATTCCCAAAATGCTCAAGGGTTCTGGGTTGAGAATGTGGCTGTAGGGATTGTCGTTAATAAGGACGAGCTGGTGTCGCTGCGCAAAGTCGACAAGCTCGGCGAGGATTTCTTTCGAGCCCGAAGCTCCAGTCGGCATATGGGGATAGTTGACCCACATGAGTTTCACGCGGCTGAGGTCCTTCTTTTCCAGCTCCTCGAAATTTGGCCGGCCTTTTTTCTCCAAATCTATCCCGTAGAATACCGGCTCCGCTTCCAAAAGATGGGTCACCGACGTGTATGTCGGATAGCCCGGATTGGGTACCAAAACCTGATCGCCAGGATTCAGAAAGGCCATGCTGATATGGAGTATCCCTTCTTTTGAACCCATCAGTGGCAGGATCTCCTTGTTGGGATTCAGATCGACCCCATACTCCCGGGAGTAAAATCCGGCCATTGAAGCTCTTAGCTCAGGGACACCCTGATAGCTTTGGTAACCGTGGGCGTGGGGATTTTGGGCAGTGTTTTTCAGCGCTTCCACCACCGTTTTGTCTGGAGCCAAGTCTGGGCTTCCTATGCCAAGGTTGATCACGGGTTTTCCCTCGGCGACCATCTGACCCACTTCGCGCAGCTTTGCGGAGAAGTAGTATTCGGCTACGGTGTTGATTCTTTTGGCAAATCCTTTCATTGTTTTCTGCTGGTGTATTCGCCGAATATTTTCAAATCCCCAAAATCGCTTGCAACCAAATCCATCGCTTCGCGGAACTGGTTGTAATCTCGGAATTCCGCATCGATAAAAAAGGCGTATTCCCAAGGTTTCTCGATCACGGGGATGGATTGGATCTTGCTCAGATTCAGATTTTTGTCCGCCAGCATCGTGAGTAGCTTGGCGAGGCCGCCTGCTTGGTTTTTGATGGTGACTTTGAAAGAGGCCTTATTGGGCAGAATTTTGGTTTGGACTTTTTCCTTTTGTAGGATGATGAAGCGGGTGTAGTTTTCCTTTACCGTCTGGATATCTGGCGCTACGATCGCCAATCCATAGATTTCCGCCGCGATTACGCTGGCAATAGCTGCCGTACCCTTAAGCTGCTCTTCGGCGATTCGCTGCGCCACGAGGGCGGTGTCCACGTCATCATATTGTTTAATGTGGGGGTGTTTCGCAAAAAAGGCCTTGCACTGCAGCAGCGCCATGGGATGGGAGCGGACTTCGGTAATATCCTTTATTGTCTGCCCCGGCAAAGCCATCAGCTGGTGGGCGATCGGCAGATAGTATTCGTCTCGGATGAAGAGCCCGTATCGGTCTATCAGATCATAGTTGGGCAAGATGGCTCCAGCGATGGAGTTTTCAATGGCCATGACTCCGAAGTCAGCCTCTCCTGTGGAGACGGTTTTGGCAACAGGCTCAAAGGTGTTGAAGGGCAGGATTTCGCAGTCTTCGCCAAAGTTTTTCAACGCTACTTGGTGGTGGAAGGAGCCAGGGACACCCTGAATAGCAATCTTCAGGCTCATGCAGTTTCCAGTTTTTCGGTAGAGATCCCGATCAGTTCGCAGTGCTTCCAGAAGCTCGGATAGGATTTGTTGACGACATCGGGGTCTTCGATGACGACTTCCGTTTTGGTCAGCAGCGGCATAAATGCCATTGCCATACGGTGGTCGTCATAGGTGTGGATCTGTACTTTGGAAGGCATGGTGACCGAAGGGATTACCTGATATACTTCCGGCTCGATCTCCTTCAGTTCGGCGTTGAACTTGGCAAGCTCCTGCTGCAGGGCGTAGATTCGGTCTGTTTCTTTGATTTTGAGACTTTCCAGACCTGTGAAAACGGCATCCTGTCCGAGGATCGCACAGGTGACGGCAACGGTCTGGGCCAAGTCTGGGCAGTGGGAAAAATCCCATTTTTTCAGGCCTTTCACGGCTTGTTTTTTCAGCAAAACCCCGCCGTTTTCAAAGGTGGATTTGATGCCGAGAAACTCCATGATGTCCACAATGGCCGAGTCTCCTTGCAAGCTGTTCTCTTTTAGCCCTTCCAAAAACAAGGCTCCCGAGTCTGCACACGCCAAGAGGCTAAACCAATAGCTAGCGCCTGACCAGTCGCTTTCCACCGCAAAAGTGGTGCGCTGATAGGCTTGATGAGCGACTTTGATTTTGTTGTCTTCCCAAGTGTATTCAATTCCAAACTGGGCCATGAGTTCCAGCGTCATCTCGATGTAGGTACGGCTTCCAACTTTACCTTCTAGTTCGATTTCCAAACCTTGAGGCAAAACAGGTGCGATCATCAGCATGGCTGAAATGTACTGGCTGGACACATCACCGCGGATTTTTACTTTATCGGATTTTTGCTCCGGTAGTCCGTGTATAGCCAAGGGAGGATAGCCTTCCGAATTGAGGTAGTGGATCTCAGCGCCTATGGATCGCAGGGCATCGACAAGGATGCCTATTGGACGTTCGCACATGCGTGCCGTGCCAGTCATGACTTTCTTTTGGTTGGTCACCGTGGCAAATGCCGTCAAAAAACGCATCGTCGTTCCTGCATCCAGCACGTCAAAGACAGGCGGACTGCTCTTGAGCAGTCGGATCATCGTCTGTGTATCTCGGGCTTCGGCAAGATTGCTGAGGCTGTTTTCCCCCTCCGTCAATGCGTCGATTACCAAAGCGCGGTTGGATTCGCTTTTGGACGACGGAAGCGGTATTCTGCTGGGATTAAAATCGCTTTTTTGGCTGAGGCGAAGTAGAGTCATGGTTTGAGTAGTCAAAGCTGTGGCCGTTTACAGGTTGTGATATTGGAGAATAGCCTCACGTATTTCCTCGCGGCTGACGGGAATATTGTAAGTGCAGTCTCCGATTGAGTTGAGCAGGGAAAACATGAGGGTGCTGCCTTCATTTTTTTTGTCCTGCAGGCAGAGGTCTAGGATGGGGTCAAGTTCGTTTTTCGAAAATTCGACTTTGCCATAGATCTGGAGCATCGTTTTGGTCAGTTGATCCAGCTCCTCGTAGCTGAATCCGACTTTTTGGAAGGATAGAAATCCTTCGCAAATCATCCCCAAAGCAATGGCTTCGCCATGGAGGAGGTGGTTTGAAGTGTCAAGAAAATAGGATTCAAAGGCATGGCCGATGGTATGGCCAAAATTGAGGATTTTGCGGAGTCCGGCTTCCTTGGGATCGGCGGTCACTACCGCGTTTTTGATTGCGACCGAGTGGTAGATTAGTTTTTCCCAATCCTGCTGTTCCCAATCTTGGGATTTCAGTTCGGAAAAATAGGTTTTGTCTCGAATCAATCCATGTTTGAGGATCTCTGCATAGCCTGAACGAAGCTCCGCATGGGGAAGCGTTTCGAGAAATTCCCTTCCTATCACCACTGTTTCCGGCTGGTTGAAGACGCCGAGGTGGTTTTTAAGTCCCTGGAAATCTATGCCGAGTTTGCCTCCCACGCTGGCGTCCACTTGGGAAAGTAGGGTAGTGGGCATGTTGATAAACCGGATGCCCCTTTTGTAAAGGCTGGCGCAGAAGCCTCCCATGTCACCGATCACACCTCCCCCGAGGTTTAGCATGAGCGCCTTTCGGTCCAGTGCCGCATCGGTCATCTTCTCCCATATCAGCGAGCAGATTTGCAGGTTTTTGTTGATTTCTCCAGCCGGTACGGTGATGAAGACCGTTTGGTCGGGCAGGCTTTTTGAGATCCGTGGGAGGCAATGGATTTGGGTGTTGCTGTCGGTCAGGACGACCAACTTCGAAAAAGAAAGCGTGGCTAAAATCTCCGCTAGCGTCTGCTCCGCCTCGGAGGTGAAAATGACAGGATCCAAAGGGCTGAGGGGTTATGGGTAAAAGCTAAAGGTAAGGAAAGCAGCCTCCAGGAGGGACTGCTTTCCCGGTAAGAGAGCAGATTTATTTCTTCAAAGCTTCTCCTTCGCGGAGCTGTTTTTCCTGGCGCTTTACGGATTCTTCGTGGATGCAATAAAGCAATTCTTTCATAAACTTCTCGCTGAGATGCTTAGCGACGCCTTTTTGGGTGCGGCTTTCCATTACATCTTTCCACCGGTCAGACTGAAATACGGAGAGGTGATGCTCACGCTTGTGTGCACCGATCTGGTCGATCACGGCAAATCTTTCCTGAAGGATATCTAACAACTGGTCATCTAGGTGGTCCACCGCCCTTCTGAGATCCTGAAGCTTTTCGTCAGGCTGCATCGCTTCCAACGATTCCTTGAAATCGATGGAGTTGATCATTTCCTTCAATCTGGCTGGAGTCACTTGCTGCTTGGCATCAGACCAAGCCTTGTCTGGATCGTGGTGGGTCTCGATCATGAGTCCGTCCAGCCCAAAATTCATCGCGCTTTGTGCTACTTCCAGAAGTCCATCTCTTCTGCCCACGATATGAGAAGGGTCGTTGATGACCTCCATACCGGTCCACTGACGCTTCAGGTGGATAGGCATAGACCAGTTGGGTTTGTTTCTGAAGCGTTTGTCGTAGGCATCAGAGAATCCTCTATGGATGGCGGCGAGTTTCTCAATGCCGACGGCGTACATTCTTTCCAAAGCGCCCATCCAAAGCTCCAGATCGGGGTTCATCGGGTTTTTGACCATTACAGGAATGTCTACTCCGCGAAGTGCTTCCGCGATTTCCTGGACCGCAAATGGGTTTACGGTAGTTCTTGCGCCGATCCAAAGTACGTCCACCTTATGCTTCAACGCGATCTCCACGTGTGATGCGTTGCCCACTTCAGTCGTGATGGGGATGTTGAGGTGATGGCGCACGATCTCCATCCATTTGAGGCCTTCCTCGCCCACTCCCTCGAAGGATCCCGGTCTTGTCCTAGGCTTCCAGATACCTGCCCTGAAAAGCTGGGGTACCATATTTTCCTCCTTCATTTCCTTGCAGATCTGCTCGATCTGCTCTGGCGTCTCTGCTGAGCAAGGTCCTGCGATGATCAGCGGGGTAGTGAGTCCTAATCCCCAATCTTTGATTTGTTTGTGCGGCTTCATAATTCTGAGCGTTTGAAATGAAAAAAGCCCGACTCTTTCGAACCGGGCTTTTTGTGTTTTATTTTCTTTTAGTTTTTGGCTAGACAATACACAGCTCCGATTCGATTTTGGCTTCGAAAGTAAAAGTAAAAGAAGGTAAAATAGATCGCTGCTGTGAATAACATGCCCCAAATGTAGGCGGAGGCAAATTAAAAACAAAATTAAATTTTCAGATGCTTTATTGCCTATTTGCCAACCAAGCCAATGATTCATTGATAATTTTCCAAAATGGCACCTTTTTAATTCCTAAACAGAATAAAATTCTGTAAAAAATGACAACGTATGATGGATGTTGTGGAAAAATTATTTTGCTGAATTTACCTTTTTTCTTTTTGGGATTCCGTGATACGATAGTTGGTGGCGGTCTTGACTTTGTCCGAGAAAGGCCGGGGTGTCGATAGGGATGGATCGTCAAGTATTTTTGCGTATGGAGGGCCACTCCTGCCTGGGCTTTGAGGTTTTTGGGAGGTTTTCCCGTAGTTTCCAGCCTGCAATCTCTCCGCCCAAGCTGTTTTTTTTGATATCTTTGCAGCCTTAAAACAGCGGTATGTCTGTAAAACCCCAAATTTCTTTTGAGAATCTAGAAGTAGCCTTTGCATCCAAGTCAGATGCCGAGCTCCGAAAAATGTATCTGATTTTCGCCACCCTCAACAACAACCTGATTTCAGACTTGGGCATAGGTTTGGCCAATTTGGCTTTCAAGCTTAAGCTGCCTGTGAAGGGAATCATGAAGCGTACCATGTTTGGGCATTTTTGTGGAGGTGAGACCATCGCGGAGAGTATCCAAGCCTGCAGGCACCTTTCGAATTTTGGGGTGCAGGCGATATTGGACCTTTCCGTAGAGGGGAAGGGCGATGAAGAATCATTTGACAAAACCTGCGAGGAGATTTACCAGACGATGGTAGAGTCTGCAAAAACCGACTATATGCCTTTTGGGGTTTTTAAAGTGACCGGTTTGGGTGACTACCGCATCATGGAGAAGATCCAGGCAGGTGACAAGCTTCTTGCAGCAGAGACACAGGCTTTTGAAAGGATGAAGGCGCGAGTGGATAGGCTTTGCAAGGCAGCCCACGATTTAGGATTGAAGATCCTTTCGGATGCGGAGGAAAGCTGGTTTCAAGATGTGATCGACGAGCTTACCTATGAGATGATGGAAAGGTATAACCGCGAACGTTGCGTGGTGTATAATACCTACCAGATGTACCGACATGATTCATTGGAGCGTCTCAAAAACGCGCACAATATTGCCATGGAAAAGGGATATATACTTGGAGCAAAGCCTGTGAGGGGAGCCTACATGGAAAAGGAGAGGGAGCGAGCTGAGCGGCTGGGATATCCTGACCCGATTCAACCGAACAAAGCGGCAACGGATCGTGACTACAATGCGGCGATTAAGTTTTGCGTGGAAAATGGGGTTTACCTGGTCTGCGCAACACATAATGAAAAAAGTGCGATCGAGCTGACTGAACTGATGAACTTACACGCCATCGATCCCAAGTCTGATCGGGTGTTTTTCTCCCAGCTCTATGGCATGAGCGACAACATTTCTTTTAACCTCGCTAAAGCCGGCTATCAGGTATTCAAGTACGTGCCCTATGGTCCAGTGGAAAAGGTGATGCCATACCTGACCAGAAGGGCTGCCGAAAACACATCCATATCTGGACAAAGCAGCCGTGAATTTGAGCTGGTCAAGCGGGAAATGAAGCGAAGAAAAGAAAATAGGCAATAGGAAGCTCTTCGGCAGGCCCTGCGATCGAGGCAATCATGGAGCGCTGGAAGAATCGGATTGTTGGATAAAAAAATATAGAATCAAAATATCAACTCAATATAATGCAACTTCTTAGCGAACAGGAAATTGAACGCAGAAAAGACCGGGAAGAACTGATGGCTTTGGGAATCAATCCCTATCCAGCAGAGTCTTTTCCCATCAACGTCACTGCGGAAGACATCCACAGGAATTACGAAAACAGAAAGACAGATTATAAGGACATTTCCATCGCTGGGCGTCTGATGAGCCGCCGGATCATGGGGTCGGCCTCATTTGCCGAAATCCAGGATTCCACGGGGATTCTTCAGATCTATGTCAGGAGGGATGACATTTGCCCCGGGGAGGACAAGACGTTATATAATACCGTTTTCAAGAAGCTGCTTGGCCTCGGCGATTTTGTTGGGGTGAGGGGATATATTTTTACGACTCAGACTGGAGAGATTTCTCTCCACGTCACAGAGATCAAGCTTCTTTCCAAGTCTGTGAAACCTCTTCCCGTAGTGAAAAGAGACGAGGAGGGCAATGTGTTTGACGGCTTCACCGATCCCGAGCTTCGCTATCGCCAGCGTTATGTTGATCTGACTGTCAATCCTGAGGTGAAAAAGACTTTCATCACCCGATCCAGGATCATCTCACAGATGAGAAAGTATTTCGATGACCATGGCTGGCTGGAAGTGGAAACCCCGATCCTGCAGGCGGTTCACGGCGGTGCGGCGGCGCGGCCGTTTCATACCCACCACAACACGCTGGATATACCGCTATATTTGCGGATTGCCAACGAGCTTTATCTCAAAAGACTGATTGTGGGAGGCTTTGACGGCGTCTATGAGTTTGGGAAGATGTTCCGAAACGAGGGCATGGACCGCACCCATAACCCGGAATTCACCTCCATGGAAATCTATGTGGCCTACAAAGACTACATCTGGATGATGGAAATGGTGGAGGAGCTGATCGAGCAGGTGACGGAGACGATCCATGGCAAAACCAAAATCAAAGTAGGAGAGAATGAAATCGAATTTGCCGGTCCGTATAGGAGACTGAGCATGTACGATTCCATCAAGGAATACGCAGGCATCGACGTAAGCGAGATGGATGAGGCAGGTCTGCGCGAAGTCTGCGCCAACATGGGTATCCAAGTGGATGCGACCATGGGCAAAGGCAAACTGGTGGACGAGATTTTTGGGGAGAAAGTAGAGGCCAACCTGATCCAGCCGACTTACATCACCGATTATCCGATTGAGATGACTCCATTGGCCAAGAAGCACCGAAGCAAGCCAGGACTGGTGGAGCGCTTTGAGCTTTTTGTCAATGGAAAAGAAATCGCCAATGCCTACTCTGAGCTGAATGATCCTATCGACCAGAGGGAGCGATTCGAGGATCAATTGAAACTTGCCGAGCGTGGCGATGATGAAGCCATGGCAATGGATGAGGATTTCCTCCGCGCACTGGAATACGGCATGCCGCCCACCTCTGGACTAGGAATTGGAATAGATCGACTGACGATGTTGCTTACCAACAACACGACCATTCAAGAGGTGTTGTTCTTCCCTCAAATGAGACCGGAGAAAAAAGCGGTGGAATTGACGGAAGAAGAAAAATTGATCTTGGACTTGTTGAAAAATGAGCATCCGATTGACCTTTCCAAACTGAAAGGGCAAGCAGGCCTGAGCGGAAAGAAATGGGATGTGGCCATAAAAGGCCTGACCCAAAAGGAGCTCGCCAAAGTCCAAAAAGACGGAGACCTTTTGACAGTGCAATTGCTTTAAAAATTTGCTAAATACATTGAAAACCGGGCTGAAAAGCCCGTTTTTTTACTTCAATTTTTGCGTTTAGCTTACAAAAAAGTCAGCTTTCTAACAGTGAATCAGGCGCCTTGTGCCTTTCATATCGACCGTTGGATACAACTATGCTAGGAGCTTGTAGATTCCTTCGTATTTTGATGAAGCAAATCTGAACCCACAACCCAATCCTCAGCAAAGTTACTATGCGCATTCTTTTCACCGGAGGCTCCGGAAAAGCCGGAAAACATGTGATCCCCTACCTTTTGGATCAAGGACATCGAGTACTCAACGTAGATCTTACCCCGCTGCAGCATCCAGGAGTGGACAATCTAACCGCGGATATCACCGATTCGGGACAGATGTTCAATGCCATGAGTATGTATGCGGGCTTTGACGAAATGGAGCCAGGAACGGGCGTTCCCCAGTTTGATGCGGTAGTGCATTTTGCCGCAGTCCCTCGAATCCTCATCAAGCCAGACAATGAGACCTTTCGGGTCAATACGGTAGGGACCTACAATGTCATCGAAGCTGCCGTAAAATTGGGGATTAAGAAGATAGTGATCGCATCGTCAGAAACTACCTATGGCGTCTGCTTTTCTGACGGGAAAACCGATCCCCGTTACCTTCCCCTGGACGAGGAATACGATGTGAATCCAATGGACAGCTATGGTCTCTCCAAAGTGGTAAATGAGCAGACAGCCCGCAGTTTTCAAAGGCGGTCTGGGGCGGATATTTACGCGCTCCGGATCGGCAATGTGATCGAGCCGCATGAGTATGCGGAGCTTTTTCCTTACTATTTTCGTCACCCAGAGGTACGCCGTAGAAATGCCTTTTGCTATATCGACGCCAGAGATTTGGGGCAAATCGTCGATCTCTGCCTTAAAAAGGACGGCTTGGGATTTCAGGTTTTCAACGCGGGAAATGACCACAATGGAGCCGTGATTCCGAGCAGGCAATTGGCTGAGTTGTTTTTTCCGCAAGTCCCTGTCACCCGGGAATTGGGCGAGCATGAGGCCTTGTTTTCAAACCGCAAAATCCGCGAAGTCTTGGGCTTCCGAGAACAACACAACTGGAGAAACTACGTGACTTGGGAATAGTTACGCCCAAGCCTTACCCTAGCAAAAAAATGGCTTAGAAGGTTTTCCGCTGGACGCGTCTGACTGAAGCCTTGCCGGTTTGGAAGAGGGTTTGGCTACTTTAGGCTTTTCTGCTTGTCTGCGTATCCAAACACTTTTTGCAACAAAGAGCTAGTTCGCGCATTAATATTTTCCCGGATTTTCAGTTCCTCTTTGGCAATCTCCACAAAAAGTCCCTGAATGGCTTTTTCGGTGACATAGGCAGTCAAGTCGGTATTCACTGGCTTGACGAGAGGGATCTTGTTGTAGCGGCCCATTACATCTCCCCAATATTTGGTGGCATTCACCTTTTTCAAGCTTGAATCGATGATAGGGGAAAATTTGGAGGAAAGGGAGTCCGTCGTTGTTCTTTGGAAATATTGGGTGGCCGCATCCGACTCGCCGAGTAGGATATTCTGCACGTCCTGGAAGGTCATCTTTTTGATGGCAGCAGTAAAGATGGGCTTGGCCTCCTTGGCGGCGTCTTCCGCAGCGCGGTTTAGGCTGGTGATGGCTTGGTCGCAGAGTGAGCCCAAACCCAGGCTCCTCAGCGTTTTTTCCACTTGCTTCGCTTCGTCGGGAAACAGGATTTTCACGTCGAGATTTTTGAGATAGCCATCCGTCAGCGAGAGTCGATCGGTGCTGATTCCGGTCCCCTTTTCCAAGGCCTCCTTTAGACCCATGCTGATCTCGGAGTTGGTGGGAGTGCCGGTCAACCCTCCGGCTTGTTCCAGGATTTTGGAAATCTGCGCGGTGGACTGACAGGAATAAAGAAGGAGAGTGAGCAGGAAAGATAGGGATAGAAGACCCTTCTCAAGCTTGGCTATGTAATTCATGCGATTTGTTTTACACCTTATCAAGGAAAAATTAAGCCAACTTGTCCGTAGCTCATAAATCAACAAGGAGCGGCGGGCAGTATTCGTTTTTTATTTCCTTAGAAAAATTGTGTATATTTTTAATATTGTATAATGAAGTGTGCTGATTATTCTTGTAGACAGAATATAATAGCTTTTCAATTGAATTTTTGTCAAAGATGAATCTTAGAATAAACTCCGAGTTTGGGACCTTGAAGGCGGTCTTGATGCACAGGCCGGGAAAGGAAATCGACAGACTGACGCCATACAACAAGGAATTTTTGCTGTTTGAGGATGTGCCTTATCTGGAGGCTCTGCAAAAGGAGCATGACACTTTTTCGAGGTTGATCAAGGATTCTACAGGCGCCCAGGTCTATCAATTGCGGGAATTGCTGATCCGGGTTTTGTATGACGGGGAGATTTTGCTGAAGCTGATGCGGGATTCCCTGAAGCGCTCTGGGCTTTCGCACATAGCAGAAGATATTTTGGACCGCTATTCCACGGCGGAGTGCGCCGGTATCTTGACTGCCGGCTTGAAAATCCACGAGCTGAAGAAAAAGCTTCCCAAGCTAAACGCCGGCGAACTCTATGATTTTGCCTTTGCGATCCCACCCTGCCCAAACCTCTACTTCCAAAGGGACCCGATGGCATTGACTCCCGGGGGGATTATTTTTTCCTCCATGAAGATGGAAGGCCGACAACGTGAAGCCGATCTGCTCAGGACAGTCTTCGAAAATCACCCCGACTTCAAAAACCATGTGAAGACCATTTACCCGATCGACGGGCATGATTCTCCGCCAAGCATAGAGGGTGGAGATGTGATCATCCTTTCGCATGAGGCCGTGGTCTTGGGAAATTCAGAGCGTACGGATGAGAAGGCGATCTACCATGCCGCCAAGGCTCTCTTGGCAGAAGGATCTGTCAAGCGGGTTTACGAAGTTCACCTGCCTAAAAAACGGCAGTTTATGCACCTGGATACGGTGTTTACGGTTCTGGATGAAAATCTCGTGTTGACCTATCCAGATGCGATGAACTCGGTGCTCCAAACTTCCCTTTACACATTGAAAGATGCCAATGGCGATAGGGTAAACATCAAGCGAGAGGTACTGAAAGAGTCGCTCCTGACCGTATTGGCGAGAGAAATCCCGCACTTGGAAATACTGAGCACCGGCGACGGCAATCCTGATTACGCGATGCGGGAGCAGTGGTTTGACGGGGCTAATGTATTTGCCATCGGCCCCAGGCGGGTAATCTCATATAACCGGAACATCCATACCAACCGTGCGCTGAGAAACTTGGGAGTGGAGGTTCTGGAGATTCCGTCGTCAGAACTTAGCCGCGGCTTGGGTGGACCCAGATGCATGACTATGCCGCTAAGCCGAGCCAGGATATAGAGAGTTCGACACCGAAATATAAAAAAGATTTTTTCGCTTAGAGGTCGAAGAAAGAACGTCTCCTTGACACCTTGAGATCCTGCAGGATGCTAGATTTTACCCGGATATCTATACTGTAGGAGGTAAACTTGCCAAAGGGTACCCAGGAGACGTTCATCTGCCAGCAGTGGAGATCCCGTGAGATGCCTATCATGGTTTGGGTGATTGCCGCTGCCTGGAAGTCAAAGCCGGTGTTGAAATTGATTTTCCATTTTTCGGAAAGGGACAAATCCCCACTGACGTTCATCGTCTGCGTGATGTTTTCCTGGTTGTTGATCTGCTTGGAGTAGGACAGGTTATAACCCAGAGATACGTTCCAAGGGATGTCCCAGTCGATGTACTGGCTGGGATCGGAAACAATCCGGTTGATTTCGTTTTGGGCAAACTCGTCCATCACCCCACCCCGCTCGAGGAAGTCCTGGGTCAGCTCATCCCGGACCTCACCGGGTGTTTGCCCACTGCGCGGATTGATGGACATGTTCATATTCATGGATGCCGATCGGATCTTGCCAATGCCCTGACCGGCTGTCCAGGCGAACTGGTTGACGCGGCGAAAGCTGCTGCTACCACTTTCTAAACTTGTTTCTTGGACAGCGTAGGGGTCAATGCTGCTGGTAAGGTTTACGGAGAGCTTACGCTCAAAAAAGCTCGTTCTGGCTGAAATGGAAAAGGGGGAAAGCTTGAATGAGTCTGCCGCAAAGTTATATGCCGTGTTGATGTTGAAGGATTCCAGTAGCGGAATCTTTTTCGTCGCGTTTTCGGTGGTACTGTCCTTGAGGTTTAGGATTTTGGCTTCCAGTACATTTCTGATGCCAATGCTCAGCGCTCTGGATTCTCCCAAAGGAGCTCCGCTGTAGACAAATCCCTGATGTCTGGAGAAAAGTTGGGTTCTTCCTGTGCTGTCCACCTGAACGCGCTGGTAGTAACCGTATGAGGGGTCTGAGAAATCAGGGGTATAGTTGAACGCAAAGGTGGGGGCGATATGATGGCGGATGGTCTGCATCTTGCTCCCTGGCTTGAAATTGTAGTAGCCGTAGAAGTTGGTGTTCATCGAAAATGAACTATTGTAAAATCCCACTCGATTGAAGCCATCTTCCACGATTCTATCCACTCGTTCTTCGGTGGGATTATAGTAGTAGTTGATTCGCTGGAGATACCAGAGTTCGTTATAGTTGACGGATGCTGTACCTGTGAAGTAGTTGAAAAGCGTGAAGTTGGATGAGATAGGAATGGTATTCCTAGCTCCGTTGTTCGCGTTTTTCAGGAGCAGGCTCATGTTTTCCAGTGTAAAGTCAACGATTTCTGGTCCTGTGCCTATCTCGGGATTGTTCACTCCGAACTGCTGCTGTATGCGGTTGGAGATCGTGTTTTGCATGTTGAAATTCCAAGCCACGTTCAGTGTCTTTAGCGGCTCAAATTTTAAGTTCTTAAAAGGGCTTTGCCGGTTCATGTTGACCGCGACGGTCGGCAGATCGAGCCGCACTTCTCCGGTCTGTACGCTTTGGGAGTGGCGGAAGTTGGCCGACATCGAGAAGGGAGTGCCGGAGAAAGTCTTAGAATAGGAAATGTTCGAGTTCAGGTCAGCGGTGACGTTGTTGGTGAAGTTGTTTTGGCTCGCTACGTTGTTGAAGTAGCTGGTCGATCCCGCATTGACCGAGGCGGAAAACCGGCTCGTGCCCCGGCTCACAGGCGTGTGGTTCCACTGTACTCTAAAAGTATTGTAGTCGACCGGATTGAGTTCAGTCTCCGGGCTTTTGAACTTTTGGAAATCCACGTTGAATCCCCCATTGAACCGGTAGCGCTTGGTGTAAATGGCTTGGGACTTTAACCCCCAGCCTCCCTTGGAGTAGATGTCCCCCGTCACTCGGGCGTGGATATAGTCGTTGAAAGCGAAGTAATAGCCCAAGTCTTGGAGGAAGATCCCACGGGTATTTTCCTTTCCCCAAGTTGGAAAGACAACTCCAGAAGCCTTTTCTTCTGGAGTATCCGGGATCAAACCAAATGGAAGTCCCAGCGGCGTTGGGATTCCATTGAAATAGAGGTTGAATGGGCCTGAAACGACCTGTTTGCCAGGGATGGCCTTGATCTTGTTGGAGGAGATGTGCCAGTGCGGAGTCGTCAGTTTACAGGTGGTATAGTAGCCATGATCCAGATAGATACTTCCGTCTTCGGTTTTCTTGATGGTTTCGCCTCGCAATACACCGTCTTGCTGCTCAGTGACCACATCTTTGATGATGGCTTTTTGGGTCTTGAAGTTGTAGCGCATCTCCTTTCGGATCTCGTAGGAGGTACCACGATCGGTGAAAAAGGGGTTTCCTGTCACTGCTCCTAAGCTATCCGTGACTCCCGTCGCATAGAGTTCGGAGTTTTTCCAATCGATGACGATCCGGTCGGCTTCGAGCTTCATCTCCCCATACTCAAACCATGCTTTTTTGTAGAGGTAAACCTTGTTTTCTGTAAAATCGGTGATGATGCTGTCCTCCGCGAAATAAAGAATATCTGTTTGGATATCGCTTGTGGGCATAATTTTTGCCGAATCGAGCTTGATCAAAGTGTCTTGCTTGGCAAAGAGGCTGTCTGAGGAAGGAAGGGTTCGCGGCGGTACAGTCAGAGTATCTGGAGCGATTAGGACTCTTTCACGCTGGGATTTAGTCGGTCGCTGCGCCAGTGCAATCTGCGGGAAAATCCAAAGCCCTGAAATAATCAAAAAAAGGATTCTGAAACCCGACACTGCTGCTTGCGCTTTGTTTAATTTGGTTGAAATTTTGCGTAAAGTTAATTCGATTGCCCTCATGGAACGGTTCAATAACAAAAAAATTCTCTTAAGTTTTCTTATTGCTATTCCCTTTTTCTTCGGTGGATTTATCCCCAATGAAACGATGATGCCAGCCTTTAGGATGAAAAAAATCGTGTTAGATGCGGGACATGGAGGAAAAGATCCAGGAAATCTCGGTTCCAGGTCCAAAGAAAAGGACATCAACCTCGCCGTGACGCTTTTGGTTGGTAAGTATATCAAGGAAAACATGCCGGATGTAGAAGTGATCTATACCCGCGATGACGACAGCTTCCCGGAATTGAAAAAACGTCCCCAGATCGCCAACAACAACAAGGCTGATCTCTTTGTGTCCATTCATTCCAATTCTGCTCCCAATAAGTCCGCCTACGGCACGGAGACCTTTGTGATGGGTACCAAAAACTTTGAAGCCAATTTCGATATTGTCAAAAAGGAAAACTCGGTAATCCTTCTGGAAGAAAATCATGAGGAAGAATATGAAGGCTTTGATCCGACATCTCCCGAATCCTACATCATGTTTAACCTGATGTCCAAGGCTAATTTCACTAACAGTGTAACGTTGGCAGACCATATAGAAACCCAATTCCGAGATCGCGTAGGAAGAAAAAGCCGTGGTGTTAAGCAAGCGCCTTTGTGGGTTCTCTGGACTACATCGATGCCTTCGGTTCTAGTTGAGGTTGGCTTTTTGTCTAACTCTACGGAAGAGCAATTTTTGATGACCAAACAGGGTCAGGAATACATGGCTTCCGCGATCTATAGATCAATCAAGCAGTATAAGGAGGAAATTGAGGCGAATTGATTGAGTCAAGCTGCCCTTTAAGCATTCAAGCCCTTTTCTTCGCGGAAAAGGGCTTTTCTGTATCTTAGCTTTTCGGCTTTCCGTGAAAAGAAGGTCAATAGCATTCATTGTTTTCCAACTAGACGAGTTACCGGAATGGAGAAAATAGCCCAGACTTGGGAGGATTTGCTTGCTCAGCTGCATCAAAAATCAGCTGAAGTGAAGCTTGGTGGGGGAGAAGCCAGAATAGCCGCTGAACATAAAAAAGGGAAATTGACGGCCAGGGAGCGCATCGACCATCTGGTAGACAAGGACGCCCGTTTTCTGGAAGTAGGGGCTTTTGCCGCGGACGGAATGTACGAGGAGGAGGGAGGATGTCCATCCGCTGGAGTGGTCGTCGGGATAGGATATGTCAGCGGAAGAATGTGCGTGATCGTAGCCAACGACGCCACTGTAAAGGCCGGAGCCTGGTTTCCAATGACAGCCAAGAAAAGTCTAAGGGCTCAGGAAATTGCAATGGAAAACCGCCTGCCGATTATTTACCTTGTCGATAGCGCGGGGGTTTTTCTGCCTATGCAGGATGAGATTTTTCCAGACAAAGAGCATTTCGGGAGGCAGTTTCGCAACAATTCCAAGATGTCTGCCATGGGCATAGTGCAGGTCGCAGCGATCATGGGAAGCTGTGTGGCAGGAGGAGCTTATTTGCCAATCATGTCCGATGAAGCGCTTATCGTGGACAAAACCGGGACTATCTTTCTTGCAGGCTCCTACTTGGTCAAGGCAGCCATCGGTGAAAGCATAGACAACGAGACACTGGGTGGCGCCACCACCCACAGTGAAATTTCCGGCGTAACGGACAACAAATACGATTCGGATCAGGAATGCCTCGAGGCGATTCGCAGGATTTTTTCAACTCTCGGTGAAAATCCCAAGGCCGGCTTTGATAGGACAGCCGCGAAAGAGCCGAGTCTCTCGGGAGAGGAACTTCTGGAAGCATTCCCACTCGAAAGGGTGAAGCCCTATGAAATGCTGGAAATCATCGCCGGATTGGTGGACGGAGGCGAGTTGGACGAGTATAAGAAAGACTACGGAAAAACCCTCATCTGCGGCACGGCCCGCATCGAAGGTTGGGCGGTGGGAATCGTTGCCAACCAGCGCAAAGTTGTGAAGACCGCCAAAGGCGAAATGCAGATGGGTGGCGTGATCTATTCCGACTCGGCGGACAAGGCGGCCCGGTTCATTATGAACTGCAACCAACGTAAGATTCCGCTGCTGTTTCTGCAGGATGTGAGCGGATTTATGGTGGGATCCAAAGCGGAGCATGGAGGAATCATTAAAGACGGAGCGAAAATGGTCAACGCAATGGCCAATTCCGTCGTCCCGAAGTTTACGGTCGTACTTGGCAACTCCTACGGCGCGGGTAACTATGCGATGTGCGGCAAAGCATACGACCCACGACTGATTTTCTCCTGGCCAACGGCCCAAATGGCCGTGATGTCTGGCTCATCCGCAGCCAAGACCTTACTCCAGATCAAAGTTGCTTCGCTCAAAAAAACCGGAAAAGAAATCTCAGAAGAGGAAGAAAGCAGGCTTTTTGAAGAGATTACCAATAAATATGAAGAGCAACTGAGTCCGTACTATGCCGCTGCGAGGCTGTGGGTGGACGGGGTGATCGATCCTAGGGATACCCGCCAGGCGATCAGCATGGGGATCGAGGCCGCCAACCATGCTGCAATTTTGGAGAGATTTAATGTAGGCGTGATACAGACCTGAACCTTTTTATTAATTTAAAGAAAGTGAACTAGCACAAGTATGAGTGAATTGACCCCCGCGCAGCTGGACGCATTGGTTTCCCTGTTGGACGATCCTGATCTGGAGGTGAAAAACCACGTTCGGGACAAGATCATTTCTTTGGGCGCAGAGATTATTCCATTCTTGGAGCAAAAATGGGAAAGCAGCTTCAATCCCGAAGTGCAAAAGGAGATCGAAGAGTTGGTTCACGACTTGCAGTTTTCTCTCGTAAAGTCTCGGCTGGAGGAGTGGAAAAATACCGAAGATCGTGACCTGCTGACTGGGCTCTGGATTGTAAATACCTACCAGTATCCGGATTTGGACTTTGCGAAGCTCAATGCGGAAATGCATCAGATCTATTTCGAGGTCTGGACTTCCTTCAAAAATGACTTGCAACCCTACGACCAGATCAGGATTATCAACAATGTCTTGTTCAACACACTTAGGTTTTCCGCGAATACCAAAAACTTCCACTCTCCCGGCAACAGTATGCTTTCTACGGTGCTGGACACCAAACGGGGAAATCCGATCAGTCTTTGCGCGATCTACCTGCTGGTAGCCAAAAAGCTGGGCCTGCCTATTTATGGGGTGAACCTTCCGAATCTTTTTGTCCTCACCTATAAGTCTGCGGACATCACCTTCTACATCAATGCCTTCAACAAGGGCCTGATCTTTAGCCGACAGGATATCTTCAACTATCTGGAGCATCTCAAGATCGAACCGCGGGACAATTTCTTTGAGCCCTGTGCCCATCTGGACATTATTCTCAGGTCACTGAGAAATCTCGGAAATGCTTTCGAAAAGCTCGGCGAGGCCAACAAAGTGGAAGAGGTGCGGGAAATGATCGCGATCCTGGAAAATCAGTAAGTCCTGAGGTTGCAGCCTACAGCTCTCACTTGGGCGGGAGTACTAGTTTCGCCTCTTAGGATTTGGTTGAGGGCCCGCTCAAGATGCTTTTCGCTCACTGCGGTTTCGGCTTGGGGATTGTTGTCGATAGCGCCTCGATAGGCGACTTCAAGACCATTTTGTCCTTTGACCAGCACGATGACCTCGGGGATTTTTGTGATGCTAAACTGTTTGGCCCATACTTGGTTTTCGTCGATAAGGTAGGCCATGTTTAGCCCGCTTTGGTCGATGTGGTTTCTTAGGGGAAGCTGATCTGCTTCGGTAGTTCCTACCTCGGGATTTACTAGCGCAAAACCGATTCCCTGGTTTTGGAAGGTCGATTTGAGAGCTTTCAGCCGACCTTCGTACATCTTGGTAAAGGGACAATTGAGGCTGTGAAACACCAGCACGATTCCTTTTCCGCTTACCATCGAGCCGAGGGTTTTGCTGGAGCCGCTGACGGCATCCACGGCGGACAGTTCGGCGAAATTCTGGGCAAGGGCGGAAAAAGTCAGCGAGATGAAAAGAAGAAATGCGGTAGCTGGGTTTTTCATGGATTACCAAATCGTATAGGTCAAGATAACATTTTCTAGCTGCCTTACTTCGACGGTATAGTGATGGTCGGCAAATTCCGTCCCCCTGATCCTGCCTTTGATCCGAGTGGTATTCACGTCAAAAGGATCGAGCAAGATGTTGTCCCTAAAGGAAACTCCCTTCCTTCCTTGGCATTTGAAAATGGACTCTTTCGCCGACCAGGCCATAGTATAGTGCGCCGGGTCCTTTTCGAGAAAATCCAGCTCGGAGCTGTCCAGAAAGCGGAAGCCTATCTTCAGGATTTTTTCCCTAACCAGATCCATGTCAATCCCTACCGGCTGCTCCCGGTGGAAGATGGCACCGGCAAAGCCGGGAGTGTGGGTCAGTGAGACGTATCCCTGTCCATTCATTGCGTGTGATTTCCCATGTTCATCTTTGAAAAAGCCGGGATAAGGTACCTGAAGCGCTTCCAGTGCGTCGTGGATAGCTATGCGGGCGGTGGCCCATTCCTTTTTCTTTTCAGGATGGGAAATGTTGGCAAACGAGAGCCTTTCCCGAAAACTAAGGAAATCAAGCTCATGACTCTCCACCACTCCGATAATCTTCACGGCAAGGGCTGAGGAAGAATCAATTTTTTCTATTTTTGTTTGCATAGGCCAAAAGGGCGCCGCTGAGTGATCGTCCAATATATGTCAAAAATCCAAGTAAATAAATTACACACGCTGACCGGCCACAACGACTGCATCTATGCGCTGGTGGAGGGGAGTGATCCCCGTTTTTTTTATACAGGGGCGGGTGATGGAATGGTCGTAGAGTGGGATCTTGATCAACCGGAAGATGGGCGTCTGATCGCCAGACTGCCGCATTCTGTCTATGCCCTGGCAGTCGACCATGAGCGAAACCAACTGATCGTAGGCCACAATTTCGAAGGCATCCATGTCATCGATCTCACGGCCAATAAGGAGATCTGGAGTTTGAAGCTGACAGACCAGGCGATCTTTGATATCAAAGTCTATGGAAGTGATATCCTGATCGGGACAGGCGACGGCCTGCTCATAGTCGTGGATACGGTTGATCGTTTTGTCAAAAAACATGTCAAGCTCTCTTCCAAAAGTATCCGTGTGATGGCTATCGCTACAGAAAAAAAACAACTGGCGATAGGCCTGAGCGACCACAGCATCAAGATTCTGGATTTGATGGATGACTTTCAGCCATTAGCCAGTTTGACTGGCCACACCAATTCTGTCTTTGCCTTGGCATACTCTCCGGACGAAACGCAGCTCGCGTCCGGCGCGCGTGACGCCCAGTTGAAATTCTGGGAAACGGAGAATTACACCCTCACCGAAAACGTCATCGCCCACATGTATGCCATTAATTTTTTATCTTTCAAAGAAGACGGGAAGTATCTGGTCACCTGCTCGATGGACAAGTCCATCAAAGTCTGGGATGCAGTCAATCCCAAACTTTTGAAAGTCATTGACAAGGCCCGAAATGCAGGGCACGGCACCTCTATCAACAAAGTGCTTTGGAGTACCTATTCTGATGATGTCGTCTCCGTGTCAGACGACAGGACCATTTCTATCTGGAAAATTGAAGCTGAAACCCTATGAAATCTAGCATGTCTATGTCTGACTACGGTGGAATGATGATCTCCCATGCGAGACTCCATGTGGCAATTAAAAAACAACTATAAGCACATGAAAATATCCCCAACTGCCATTCGGCAAAAAGCGTTTGAAACAGCGTTTAGAGGTTACGAGAAAAAAGAAGTATCTGCGTTTCTTGAAGAAATGAGCGTAGCTATGGAGCAGATCAACCAAGAAAATCTCGATCTCCGCTCCAAACTACAGCAGGTGGAGGCGGAGGCGAAGCGGTTGAAAGACGTGGAGGATTCACTTTTTCGAACCCTAAAAACGGCGGAGGACACGGGAGCCAGCATCATTACAGAAGCGTCAGAGGCTGCAGACCAGATCATCTCGGAGGCAAATTCCATCGCCGAGCAAGCCACCAAGCAGGCTACCCAGTATGCACAGCAAGTACAAAAGCATGCCGAGGATCAGGCAAGGATCATCACCTCGGCCGCGGAGGCCAAAGCAAAATCAACCATCAAGGAAGTACGCGAAAGCATGCGGAGCCTGATCAGAAGCTACGAAGGGCTACTCGATCAGCGTGAAGCTTTGGTGAAAAGCCTGAAGCGTCTTTCCCAAGATGCGCTTAATCAAATAGAACTTTCTGACGCGCATTTTTTCAGGATTGATGGCAAAGCCTATCAGCGTGCCATGGAGGAGTTGAGCCATTCCAACCATTTTACCGTCGCCAATATTGCGGCGCTGACGGAGGATCCAAACCAGCATGCGGAAGAAGACATGGCCAGCGCCACGCTAGACGAGGAAACCCAGGAGACCATCACCGCGATGGAGCATGAGCTGGAGGAAAAAGGTGAACTTCCTGTCCTAGTGGAGGAAACAGAGGAAATAGAAGAAGTGGTAGAGGAGGAGCCTGTCCAGGCGAGTGCTCCCGAGGAGGCAGTTCATCAGATAGAAGAAGAGATGGAAATCCAAGAGGAGGTTCCCGCAAAAGTTGAGGAAAAAAGACAGGCCGAACCTCCAAAGCCCGAGACACCGAAAAACTCCTCTGGCTCATTCTTCGACCAATTTGACTAATGGGGAAGGTAGCACTGGAGGGGATAGAGTTTCATGCCTACCACGGCGCCTATCCCGAAGAATCCATCTTGGGAAACCGGTTTACGCTCGATCTGGAACTGGAGACGGATTTCAGAGAGGCGATGCTCCACGACAGCCTCAAGGACACCGTGGACTACGCCAAGCTCTATCAACTGATCAAAGCTAGGATGGACGTGAAGGTAAAATTACTTGAGCACCTCGGGCACCGGATCATCACCGATATCCTCGAAGTATATCCTCAGGTGAAATCGGTACGACTCACCTTGAAAAAACATCATCCGGCACTTGGTGGGATCGTACAGTACTCGGCTGTAACTGTCTGTTATCCGGAGGACTTTGGCTAAAAACCTTTATGTACAGCAGAGCTGAGACTTCCAAGATCAGGGCTGATTTTTGGACTGCCTTTGGACAATACATGAAGCCAGTACCCAACGCGCAGAGAAGGCGCATCAACTGGCCCAATTACCGCACAGGAGTCAAAGACATCTACTTCAGGATGCGAGCGGAGCGGGACTATGCCTCGATCGGAATAGAGCTGGGACATGCTGACGAAGAGATGCAGGAACTTTTTTTTGACCAGTTTGTCCAATTGAAAAAGCTTTTCTCAGCCAGTGTGGGAGAAGAATGGGACTGGAAGCTGCATGCCAAAAACGAAATGGGGCAGACCGTATCCAAGATCGAGACTATTATGCCCAATGTCAACGTGATGGAACGGGAAGACTGGCCAAAGATCATTTCTTTTCTCAAGCCAAGAATTATCGCATTGGATGAATTTTGGGACAATGTGAAGCCTGGGTTTGAGGATTTTTAAAAGAGAAAAGGATGACTTTCTATTGGAAAATCATCCTTTGAGAGAGAGTGGGGAATTTCTGTAATTCTCTATTTCAATCCCGCAATCAACTGATCCAATGCAGTTTTGATCTTCTTGGTATTCAAGACTTCATTGGCGGTCAAAACCCCAGTTCCGGTTCCCATCCAGAGCACTTCGTTGGTTTTTGCATCTTGGATGAGGAAAATCACTTTGCCGTATTGTCCTGATTCTTTTTTTGGTGGCGAGTAGGCTGAATTGTCTGTCAAACCCACAGTGGAAGAAAAACCAAGCTTTTCAGTTTCAAAATTGACTGATGAAATGGCTGTTTGAACCAGGAGATCTGGATTTTCGCTTTGCACCAAAAATCCGTTTTCAATCAGTTTATTTTCAAATAGACGATTTAGCTGGACAATGTCTTTTGGAGCATCGGTTTGTTCAATGACTTTAAATGTCTTCTTATTCGCAAGTTCAGCAGATTTGCTGACCTGATCATAAACCAATTGCTCTGTGGATTTATTGCCTTCATTCGCAGTGGCGGAGTCAGTGGATTTACAGGAAGTAAAGGCGAAAATAGCGATGAAAAGTAACAGGAGGTTTTTCATGGACTTTGGGTTTGGTTGAAAATTAGAGTAATTCACGATTCGTTTAAAATCTAGTTTAAAAAGTTAGCTGTCAAATGTTTACAGCTCCTTTTTGGTTAGCTTAAACACCTCTATCCGCCGCTCTCCTTTTTCCGTTAACGCGAGGCTGATGATCAATTCATTGCCCTTTCGCTCGTAAGTAAGTCCGTTAAACCAAGCGGCATTTGGGCCAAGTTCCACAAGTTTAAACGTTGTCCATTTTTCCTTTTCCTCCCATCCCGTCAGATCCGGGTTGAAGTGCTTCAGCTTCACCGAGACGCTTTCACCATCTTGGACAATATTCATGAACTCGGAAAAGACCAATTTCCCCTCGCTCCAAAAACGGAACGTCCCGATCATATGCCCATCTGCGGCTGGCAGCCATGCCTCCTCGCAGTCCCCGCCCAGACCCGTTCCTGTCCAAAATCCAGCGAGCCAATTGAGCTCTTCGACTTTCGCCTTCCCGGGCGCTTGATCGGCTTCCAGCTGGCGGACTTGCGAATTGGCGAAATGACCAATTGTCAGAAATAAGGTGAAGGTGAGGAGAGTTTTCATAGTGCCGGGAGTAAGGCACTGAAATTAAAAAAATAATCAGATATCGTGGCGTTTTGGGAGGTCGGGGTTGACAAAAGTAAATCCCCTGGCCTCGTCGCCTTCGAAGAAATCAATCTGCATTCCCATCAAAAACATAAAATGTTTTTTCTCAATCAATACGCGGATTCCGTCAACCTCAAACTGCTGATCTTCAGGCTTTGGTTTGTCAAATCCCAAGGCGTAAGACATGCCGCCACAGCCTCCGCCTTTCACCCCGACCCGAAGAAAATAATCCGATGGGATGTTTTTGTTGGCCATGATGTGCTTGATCTCGGCCTCGGCCTTCTCGGTGATGGAAATAGGAATCAGCATGCGGGGAAAATCGATTTTGCGGGTTTTTGGTTCGCAATTTGGATCAAAATTATCGAATCGGCCGGTTTTTTGACAAGCCATAAATGCTGATATTCGAAGCAAATACTCACAATGGATTACATACTCGACTTGTTGAAAATCATCCTGCCGGCGGGCATCGTGCTGTATGGGATGTATTTGGTGGTGGTTTCTTTTCTTTCCAAAGAGCGGGAAAAGCTGCTGGTGGATCTCAAAACCCAGAACACCCAGATTGTCCTCCCCATTCGCCTCCAAGCCGCCGAGCGTCTTTGTTTGCTCTTGGAGCGTGTCTCCCCAAATAATCTGGTCAGAAGATCCAATCCCAGCCAATTTACGGCTGCCGAGCTTCATCCCATGCTCTTGGCGGAAGTCAGGGAGGAGTTTAACCACAACCTTAGCCAGCAGGTTTACTTTTCTGACGAGACTTGGGAAGCCGTGCGCCGCGCCATAGAGGATGTGGTCACGCTGCTAAACTTGAGCAGACAAAGTCTCGAAGCGGAATCGAGCGGTATGGAATTGGCTAGGGCCATCTTTGCCCAATCCCTCGATCAAAAGAACGATGCCATCACCTTTGCGCTCAGGAAAGTGAAATCCGAAATCCAACTTTATTTCTAATCCTATGGAAACAACCAGTAAGACGGCAGAAATGATAGAGAGGGCAAAGGCGCTTTTTGGCAAACAGGTCGACATGATCGTCCGGCAAGAGCAGAAGGTAGTGGAGCTGGTACAGAATGTTGGCGAGAAGCTGGCTAAGCTGGCCCAAAACCCCAAAGTCAAACGACTTACCGAGCCGGTTCAGATTTTTATCAGAATGATAAGGGCGCATTTCAAAGGGGAACACAAGATTTCTTTTGGGACGCTTGGCTTGATCGTCTTGGCGATGGTTTACTTCCTTTCCCCCATAGATTTCATTCCGGATTTTCTGGGATTCTTTGGTTTTGCAGATGACTTATCCATCGTTTTGGCGGTCTACGCGAAAGTGAAGGATGAAGTGGAGGTTTTTTTGGAATGGGAAAAAAGCAAGCTTTGAACACTTGTCACCCAATTTATCGAGTAAAATCATGGAACATGTATTGGGGCCAATCACCCGGGAAATATTCAATAGAGGTCTGTCGTATCAGGATTTCAAGAAACTGACGGACCAGTTGGTCTTAGAAGGTAAAACCACCGGAGCCAATCAAAGCCAGGCCTATCTGGAATACACTCGGCTCAACCAGCAGCGCATGCACCGTTGGGACAAGACCCTGAAGGTCTCCGCCCGAATGGCAGAACTGGTCCAGTCCATATCAGAGCATCAAGCCTGGACGGTCATCACCGAGGCCTGGTGCGGCGATGGCGCACAGTCCATTCCCTACATCGCCCGACTGGCGGATCTCAACCCGAATATCGAGCTGAAAATCATCATGAGGGACGAATGCCCGGAAGTGATGGATGCCTATCTGACCAACGGAGCCCGGTCGATTCCAAAGCTGGTGGCTATGACGGCCGATTTGGTTTGTGAGCTTTTCACCTGGGGCCCTAAGCCAACCTACCTGATTGAGAAACAAAAGGCCTACAAGCACGATTCGCAGGGAGTGTCCTATCAGGACTATTCCGCTGAAGTGCATCTCTGGTATGCCAAAAACAAGAACCATGACCTCGAGCTGGAGCTCTATCCCTTAATTCAGTCTTCTTTGATCTTATGAAAATCGCCCTAATTTCCGGTACCTCAGGCTTGGTCGGTATGCAGTTGCTACATCAGCTCTTGAACAGAGGCGAGTATTTGTGGATCATCAGCGTTGGGAGACGGAAGCTCGCTATCAAGCATGGCAAATTGATCCAAATCGAAGGTGATCTGGCTAAAATCATTGACTGGGACTGGGAGGAAAAGATCAAGGAGCAGTCACTCGGAGGCGAGTACCATGAGTTGATCAGTGCCATTTCGGGAAAGACCGCGGAAATCCACGCATTTTCAAGCTTGGGTACCACGATTAAAGTTGCGGGTTCCAAGGAAAAGTTCTACGCAATAGACCACGATCTGGTGCTTGGCTTTGCAAAGTGGGCCAAGGGATTGGGCGCGGAAAAATTCCTTTTCGTTTCCGCAATGGGTGCCGATACGGGTTCCTCTATTTTCTACAACGAGGTCAAAGGGAAAACAGAGGAGGATCTCAAAACCTTGAAATTTGGTTATTTGGGCTTATTCCGGCCTTCGCTTCTGCTGGGAAATCGCCACGAGTTTAGGTTCGGTGAGCAGGTGGCGACGATTCTGATGAAGCCATTGGTGTGGCTAAAGCTGGCAAAGAATATTCGGCCCATCTATGACTATCAGGTCGCCAAGGCCATGGTCCTCACCGCAAACCAATCCAAATCCGAGCCGATGGAAATCATCACTTCCGGCCAAATGCAAGACCTAACCCAATGATTGTAGTAATACAGCGAGTTTCCGAGTCTTCGGTGAAGATTAATGGAATGATCAAATCTGAAATCGGAGAGGGAATGATGATTCTCTTGGGCATTGAGGATGCGGATACCCATGAAGACATTGATTGGCTTTCCAGGAAAATTGTTAATCTGAGAGTCTTCCCCGATGAAAACGGAGTGATGAATCGAAGCGTACTTGACGCAGGAGGCGATATTTTGCTGATCTCACAATTCACGCTCCATGCCAGCACCAAAAAGGGCAATCGTCCTTCTTACATCAAGGCCGCCAAGCCGGACTTCGCCATTCCCATGTATGGAAAAATGATTGCCGCTCTTGAGGCCGAGTTGGGCAAGTCTATCAGAACAGGAGAGTTCGGAGCCGATATGAAAGTCAGCCTTGTCAACGACGGTCCGGTGACAATCATGATTGATTCGAAAAATCGGGTTTAGCTCGATTACAGAGCAGGACAGACGGTAGTTTGAAGAGCTTATTTTTAAGTAAATATCCTCATCCGATGCCGATCCTTTTAATCTTTCAGCTGCTGTTGCTCTTTTGGGAAGCATTTTTTGGAAGTCTTTCTTCGAAGGATTCTCCTAATTCATTCCAATCTGAATCACCCAATTTGGTATTCATCTTGGCGGATCAATGGAGGGCCCAGGAAATGGGCTATGCAGGGAATTCCCAGATTTTGACCCCGAATTTGGATAGTTTGGCATCGCAAAGCCTCATTTTTGAAAATTCCATTGCAACGCTTCCTGTTTGCGCTCCTTGGCGGGCGAGTTTCCTGACAGGGCAATATCCACTTACGCATGGGATTTTTTACAATGACAAGCCCCTTCCAAACGAAGCGCTCACATTGGGGGAGATCTATCAGGCCGCTGGCTACAAAACGGGATATATAGGAAAATGGCACCTCAACGGACATCAAAAGGGCGAGGATCCCTTTAGCGGTCGAGACAAACCCGTTCCTGCTGATCGGAGACAGGGTTTTGAATACTGGAAAGTCCGTGAGGTAACACATAACTACAACAACAGCTTTTACTTTGACGAAAAGAACGAGAAGCATTTTTGGCAGGGTTATGACGTGTTTCCTCAAACAGACAGCGCGATCAGCTTTATCTCAAAGAACAAATCCAAACCCTTTGCTTTGGTATTGTCGTACGGCCCTCCTCATGACCCTTATTTTTCTGCTCCGGAGCAGTTTAAAAAGCTCTACGGTGCTTCCAAGTTGCAGTTGAGGCCAAATGTGCCGGAGGAGTTTCAAGACAGTGCAAGGAAGGTTTTGGCCGGATACTACGCCCACGCCGCAGCAATCGATCATGCAGTAGGGAAGCTGCTTCGCTCCCTGGATAGTTTGGGAGTTTCAGACAACACCTTGGTGGTATTTACCTCAGAGCACGGCGACATGCTGATGTCCAAGGGAGTGTTGAAAAAACAAAGGCCTTGGGATGAGTCCATAAAAGTCCCTCTTTTGATTCGATATCCGGAGAAATTGGGGGAGTCTTCGCGGCGACTACGGAATCCAATCGGAACTCCCGATTTGTTGCCGACAATCTTGGGTCTGAGTGGAATCAACATACCTGTTTCCGTCGAAGGGGAGGATTTTTCCAAAGAACTTTTGGCAGGAGAGGAACTATCTTCGGAAGCTGCATTGATTATGCTTCCTGTTCCTTTTCATGAATGGCAATTTTCAAACGGAGGGCGGGAATACCGAGGTATCAGGACCGCCCGTTATACCTATGTAAAAGATCTACAGGGTCCTTGGTTGCTTTATGATAATCAAACGGATCCTTTTCAGCTTAGAAATTTGGTGAACAATCCCCAATACATGGGATTGCAAAAAGAATTGGAGGCGGTTCTCCAAGCCAAGTTGGATGAACGAAAAGATGGGTTTTTGCCAGCGGATGACTACATGACGCAGTGGCACTATTTGTACGACCGGACGGATAGCATCCGACCGGTCGATTATTTGTCACGAAACAGATTTCCTTAATTCAGAAATGCTTCCAGCCTTGGGCTTTGAGTTGCACGGCTGTGCCGCTTTTGGTCACTAGAAACTTGCCCTCTTCAGCTTTGGTGATGTGGCCAATGAAGTGGATGTCGGGATGCTTTTCCAGCTGCGCAAAATCTTTTTGGTCAATAGTGAAGAGCAATTCGTAGTCCTCGCCGCCGTTTAGCACGCAGGTGATCGGGTCAATATTCAGCTCCACGGCAGTATCAAAAGTCTGCTTGTCGATGGGAAGTTTGTCTTCATAGACGGTGGCTCCGACATTGGAAGCCTTGCAGATGTGGAAAATCTCCGAAGCCAATCCGTCTGAAATGTCCATCATGCTGGTTGGCACCACGCCAATTTCTCGCAGTTCGTGGATGATGTCCATCCTTGCGTCGGGCTTTAGCTGGCGGCCGGTTACCACACCATATTTCTCCAAATCCGGTTTCATGTCGGGATTGGCTAGAAACACCTGCTTTTCGCGCTCGAGGATTTGCAAGCCGATCAGCGCGGAACCTAGATCGCCCGTGACACAAAGAATGTCATTGACCTTGGCTCCGGATCGATAAGTGAGCTGTTCTTTTTGGGCTTGGCCAATGGCCGTGATCGAAATTACCAATCCTCCTCTGGAGGCAGTGGTGTCTCCGCCAATTAGGTCCACTCCATAGTGGTCACAGGCAGCGTTGATTCCCTGGTAAATGGCATCCACAGCCTCGACAGAAAATCGGTTGGAAAGTGCGATGCTGACCGTGATTTGGGTTGGGATGGCATTCATCGCTGCGATATCCGAGACATTGACTGCCACAGCTTTGAACCCGACATGAGTCAACGGTGCGTAGGAAAGATCAAAATGCACTCCTTCTAAAAGCAAATCCGTAGTTACCACTTTGACGTGGTCACCTGCATCGATCACTGCGGCATCGTCGCCGATCCCTTTGAGTGTGGAGGCGTTTTTTAGGATTACATTTTTGTTCAGATGATCTATCAGGCCAAACTCACCCAATTCACTGATTTCTGTACGTTTATCAGACATGATTTATGATTTACGATGCTTCGACAAAGCTCAGCACAAGTTTTTGATTTACGATTTACGAGGTTTCGACGCCAGTCCTGTCGGATTGGCAGGCACTGAGCACCAATTTTTGAATTACAATCCGGTTTTTTTCAGATTTCTCACTTCAGCTTTCTGAATACCCTAACTGCTCACTGCCCACTGCGACTGCCTACTGTTCCTGGCACAATTCCACCAGCACGCCATTCGTGCTTCTGGGATGCAAAAATACCACTAATTTATTGTCTGCGCCCAGTTTTGGCACTTCATTGAGGATTTCAAACCCTGCTTCTTTTAGTCGGCTAACTTCCATCCCTATATCTTCCACATCAAAGGCGATATGGTGCACACCCTCCGGTCTCTTGTCCAGATATTTGGCAATCGGACTGTCCGGCCTAGTGGCTTGGAGCAGTTCAACTTTCGTTTCGCCCACCTGGAAAAAGCTGGTTTCCACCGCCTCGCCATCGACGATCTCGGTTTTGAAATGAGCTTTTCCCAAAAGCTTCGCAAAAAGCTCGTTGGATTGCTCGAGATTTTGGACGGCTATTCCGATATGTTCGATTTTCCTCATCGCCATTGATTTTGTATCTTTGCAGCTGAATCTTTTTGGGAGAAAGCCTGTTTCAGACTTATCTTCACTCAACCTAAAAGTAAGGGTAAAATTATGATAATCGTTTCTGACAAGGCCAAGGAGAGAATTCTCGAGCTTAAGAAAGAGGAAGGCCGCTCCGAAAATGAGAATGTCCGCGTTTCCGTGAAGGGCGGAGGCTGCTCCGGTCTTATGTATGACCTGGGCTTTGATGCTAACATCGTGGAGACAGACCACGTCTTTGAGGACAAGGGCGTGAAGATCCTGGTTGACCGCAAGAGCCTACTTTATCTGGCCGGAACGGTCCTTGAGTTTTCTGACGGATTGAATGGAAAGGGTTTCCAGTTTATCAATCCCAACGCAAGCCGAACTTGTGGCTGCGGCGAAAGTTTCTCTGTCTAGCATTTCCATCCATTTTGGAACTCTGAAAGCAGCACTATTGGGCTGCTTTTCTTTTTTGGGTCTTTTCTCGAGTTGGGAAATCAAGCAACTCGACAAAGCCGTCATCAAGTCGCTGGAGGCATTTTTCGAATTTGGCTAAGCTAATTAGCTCCCAATCCTTACCTTTGCGAGCGTCAAAAAAACCTGAATATGGAAGCCCAAATCAAAAACGTCCCTCTCAACGACCTGCACATCGCCCTCGGCGGCAAGATGGTGCCCTTCGCCGGTTTCAACATGCCTGTGCGCTACAGCTCCGACAACGAAGAGCATCTCTGTGTGAGAAATGGGGTGGGGGTTTTCGATGTGTCCCATATGGGAGAGTTCTTGGTAGAAGGACCGGAGGCCCTCAATCTGATCCAAAGGGTAACTTCCAATGACGCTTCCAAGCTTGTGGTCGGTCAGGCTCAGTATTCCTGCTTTCCTAATGAAACTGGTGGGATAGTCGACGATTTGATTGTTTACAAGTTTGGCGACGAGAAGTATATGCTGGTGGTCAACGCCTCCAATATCGACAAGGATTGGGCTTGGGTCAACAAGCACAACAGCATGGGTGCCATGCTGACTAATGTTTCAGACGAGTATTCACTTTTTGCCGTGCAGGGACCGAAGGCCATCGAGGCGGTGCAGTCGCTGACTCCAGTCAGCCTTTCCGAGATCAAATTCTACCATTTCACGGTGGGGGAATTTGCGGGAATCCAGGATGTGATCATTTCCGGGACGGGCTACACAGGAGCTGGAGGCTTTGAGATTTATGTTAAAAACGCCGATGCTGAACATGTTTGGAAAGCCATTTTCGAAGCGGGGAAGGATTTTGATATCAAGCCGATTGGTTTAGGCGCGAGAGATACTTTGAGGTTGGAAATGGGCTACTGCCTGTACGGCAATGACATTACCGATACTACCTCACCTTTGGAGGCAGGCTTGGGATGGATTACCAAATTCACCAAAGACTTCACCAATTCAGAAGCCCTGCTTAAGCAAAAGGAAACTGGCGTTTCCCGTAAGCTCGTAGGCTTTGTGATGCAGGAAAGAGGGATTCCAAGGGGACATTACCCAATTGTAGACGCAGCTGGTGAAGTAATCGGCGAAGTGACCTCCGGTACGCAATCTCCAAGCATGGGCGTAGGTATTGGAATGGGCTATGTAAAGACCGAATTCAGCAAGCCGGGAACGGAGATTTTTATCCAAATCAGAAATAAAAACCTGAAGGCGCTGGTTGAGAAACTGCCTCTGCTGAAAGCCTGATGAGAAAAGTAGAAGTTTGCTTCAGTCCCGAGCTGATTCATTTGCATGAGCTGGAAGGAAAGATCGTAGTGGTTGTTGATATTTTCCGCGCAACTTCCACGATGGTTGCGGCGATTGCAAATGGAGTGAAGGAGATTCTTCCTTTTCCGGATTTGGAAAGTTGCAGACAGATGCAGCAAAAGGGATTTCTAATCGGTGGGGAGCGAAATGGCTTGACAGCCCCAGGATTTGAGATGGGGAATTCGCCGATCGCGTATCTCAAGGAGAACCATTCTGGACGGAGTCTTGCGATGACTACCACCAATGGCACCCAGGCAATTGAAAAATCTAAACAGGCCAGCCAAATCCTGATCGGTGCTTTTCCGAATCTTCAGGCGACTGTGTCATATATTCAGAGCCAAGACGAAGATGTTTTGATCCACTGTGCGGGTTGGAAAGGGCATTTCAACTTGGAAGATTCGATTTTTGCTGGGGCAATGGTGAAATCTCTGGAAGCTACGCACGTGACTGAGGACGATGGAGCGATTGCGATGAAGCAGCTCTTCGAAAAAGCTGGACACGATCTCTCGGGATTTTTGTCCCAAGCCTCCCATGCCAAGCGACTTCAAAACCACGGGATCGAGCACGACATCGACTTTTGCCTGAGTTTTGACCTTTATGATTTGGTCGTGAAAGTGAACCCTGAAGGTTTCTTGGTGAAAGTTTAAGCCGCTCATAATCCAAAAGACATTAATGGCCCTACCAATCGGAGGGCTGTTTTGCTAAGTTGCTGAATGTTTGTATTATTAGAACCCACAACAAAACAGCTACCATGTTCGATCTTTTTTGGAGTTTCTTCAATGTGGCCTTTCTGGTAGCATTTGTCTATTTTTTGTTCAAACTAGTGCGTAGGGCGATTCTCCAATTGCCGGATCGTCAAAGTCTATTGGCTACTCCGGTGTTGACTATTGGGTTGATAGCTTTTCTGGCTGGATTAGGAGAAAGTGCGCCCGAAAAAGGAAAGACTATTGGAAGAGAATTTACTGCAGAACATCAGACGGTTAAACTGACGTTGGCGAATAGACTACATGTGACTTTGGTGAAAAATAATTCGGATGGACGCGTCGATCCCGGACTTTCTTATTCCATAGTTTCCGGTTTTGTTCTTGGGAGAAAATGGAATCACCTTGGCATAAAAGAAAAAAATGGTCAAATCGCGATTTTGGGCCACATGAAATACAATTTGTTGGGTTGGGAAATCATGGGCTTTTCTCGGGAAATCCCGCTTTAATGGTAGAACAATTTTCCCTCGGCCAGCGCGGGAGCTGAGCTTCCCTACTTCAGCTTCTCATTGTTGCGATGCCGGTCTTGATCCCGGATGTTTTTCTTTTCTAGGTTCTTTTTCCAGGCCTCCGTCAGGTCCACGCCGGTTTGGTTGGCCAGGCAGATCAGCACCCAGAGTATGTCGGCCATTTCATCGCCCAGATCTTTTCCCTTGTCGCTGTCCTTGAAGGACTGCTCGCCGTAGGTGCGGGACATGATCCTCGCCAGTTCTCCGACTTCTTCCATGAGAATGGCCGTATTAGTCAGTTCGTTGAAGTATCGGACGCCAACAGTCTTAATCCATTCGTCGACTTTGGTTTGGGCTTCGGAGAGGGTGATGTCTTGGTTCATGGGGGTTGGTGATTTTTGCGACTTGAAAATAGTGGTCGCATAAGGGGAATCCAAGCGATTTGCTCCCATGGGCTTTTTCTGCACATGTCTTTTTGACCGTTCTTATTCCTAGGTCGCAGCAATTACCAATCTTGTTTTGGCTCTCCGCCAAATATGGGTTACTTCAAGGATCAAACCCCAACCCCTATGAAAAAACTAACCTTGTACATTTTTCTGGTTTTAATGGTTTTTTCCTGTGCTGAGAAAAAGAAGGAAAAGACTTTGCCCAGAATCGCAATCGCAGGACTCGCTATCGAGTCGAGTACTTTTTCACCTGCCCGATCCACAACGGCTTCATTCCGGGTGAGGACGAGTGAGGAGATTTTTTCCTATTACCCCTTTATGGAAGCTGACTCAGCGGATAGGAAGCGTGCCGAGTGGTTTCCTACGTTACGTGGACACGCCATTCCCGGGGGGATGGTGACCCGCCATGCCTATGATTCATTGGTGGGAGTGACACTGGAGATGCTAAAGGCTAATCTTCCCTACGATGGGCTCTTCTTCGATATTCATGGGGCTATGAGCGTGGAGGGACTGGACGATCCGGAGGGAGACTTCATCACTAAAGTTCGTGATGTGGTTGGCTACGAAACCGTCATTTCTACCTCCATGGACCTTCATGGCAATGTTTCTTTGGTTTTGGCGGAAAATTCTGACCTGATCACCTGCTACCGCATGGCACCTCATGAAGATGCTTTGGAATCCAAAAAGCGCGCAGTTGAAAATCTGCTGGACCGATTGGAAAGCGGTAAGGGCAAGCCTGGCTACAAAGCTTGGATTCCAGTTCCTATTTTGCTTCCCGGTGAAAAGACTAGTACGAGGATCGAGCCGGGCAAAGGCCTCTATTCAAAAGTAGATCCGGAGACCAAGAAGGTTGGAGTCATAGACGCGGCGATCTGGATTGGCTATGCTTGGGCGGATGAGCCTCGAAACCACGCCGTGGTAATGGTGACGGGTGACGATCAAGCTCAAGTAAAAGAATCCGCAGAATACTTGGCGAAGAGCTTTTGGGATGTTCGATCTCAGTTTGAATTTGTCGCACCGGTAGCGAGTCTGGACGAAAGTTTGGACATGGCTTTGAAGAGCGACAAGCAACCGTTTATGATTTCCGATATGGGTGACAACCCCACAGCGGGAGGTGCTGGAGATGTGACTTGGACTCTTCACGAGCTGTTGAAGCGCCCCGAGTTCAAGTCAGAAAATGGGCCAGAGTTGATCTATGCATCGATACCTGGTCCAGAATTGGTAGAGAAGGCGCTTGCCGCTGGTGTAGGTGGCAAGGTGGAAGGCGAGGCTGGAGCAGCAGTGGACAGCCGATTTGCCGGCCCGGTGAAACTTTCCGGAACTGTTGAAGCCATCAAAGAAGGGGATAAAGATGCTGGGACAGAGGTAGTCATCAAAGTGGGCTCACTGAAAGTGATCGTGACTTCCAAACGCAAGCCCTATCACAATGAGAAGGATTTTACCGATCTGAACCTGAAGCCGAGAGAGGCTGACATCGTCATGGTCAAGATTGGATACCTCGTGCCGGAGCTGTACGATATGAGGGGAGATTGGATCATGGCGCTGACGCCAGGCGGTGTGGACCAAGATCTGGAACGCTTGGGCTACAAAAGGATTGACAGACCAATGTATCCGCTCGATAAAGACATGGCTGATCCAGATCTTACGGCGAAGTTTATTCCCGTTTCTGGAACCTCCAAGTAAATTCAAGAAGCCGGACGGAAGTCCGGCTTTTGCATTTTTGATTTATGAAGTGCGATCTGCGAGGCTATCCTTGTATCAATAACCTCTCAATTTTAGATAGGAGGTGGAAGGATTGTCCTTGTCTTTGGCACCGGACATCGGACACCCGACTTCCTACTTCCCAGCCCAACAACTTCCTCACTTCTCTTTATGCTTGACGGGCAGCTTCATGAAGATGTTCCTCACGGCCATTTTGAGGTCTGATTCGAGGTCGGTTTCAAAGGAGATCTCCTCCTGGGCCCAGCCTCTCCAAATGAGCTTCCCTGTTTTGGGTTCATACATTTCTATGCTCAGCACACCTTCTTCATAATTGTACTGCGTAACCTGACCTCCTGAAACTGGCATTGCTCCACCGACATAGTAGCCCGGGCCGCCAAAGCCGACTCCCACGCTTACAGTTGGGGATTGATTGTACTTCACCCGGTTTTCTATCTCCGTATCAAACTTGAAGACCGCATCGGGATTGTCCACGTCGAGCTTGAAGCCTTTTTTCACCAATTCTTCGTTGGCCAAGTCCAGAATGTAGCGTGCGTAGCGATTTTGTCCCTCCTTATTTTCTTCGGCGATCTGTTCTAGATTTACCCAAGCATAGGTTTTATAGCTGTCCAATTCAACTCCTTTTGCCTTATAGGAATAGGTTTGCATGATGGAACCGCATGATGACAAGGCGGTGGACAGAAGTATGGCGGCAATGGTGTTTTTTAGCAGGTTCATTTTCAAGGTGATTTTGACGGGATCCAAAAAATCAGAGGATGGCCAACGGCCATCCTCTGTTGTGTTAAGCTAAGTCGGGCATTAATTTCCCATAAAGACGTATCCAATATTGAAGGACAAATAGGATTGGGAGGAATCAAAATCTCCTGCAGCAAGTCCCATATTGTATTTCACTGCCAAGGATACCCCTGCATATCTGTTGAGAGAATACATGAATCCCACCTGCGGGGCAAAGGCAAAACTCCAAGCATCCTCCGTAAGTCTATAGATACCCATATCTGTTGCCCTTTCTGTATAGATTGTGCCAACTCCAAGCCCAATGAAGGGATTCATATCTTCCCCTGGCTTCAAATAGTAGTCGGTAGCTACCATCAAAGGGACGCTGTTTACATAACGATATTGCTTGCCGGAGATGGACCTGTTGTCCATCGTGTAGGTGTCAAATGGTCGCTCGTCATAGAAAACGTTCCAGCCGGAGTAGAACCCCACGCCGACATTGGGCTGTACCATCCTTCTATAGTCTATCGTAAATCCTCTGCCGCTGAAAGTGGACGCGTAGTCGCCCAGATCACCGGTGCCTAATCCCATGGAATACGATACAGTCGTCATGCTTTGCGAATTCGCGTTCCCAGCGAAAACCATGACCAAAAATGCGGCTATAATTAGAAATTTTTTCATCGCTATAAAGTTGATTAGTTGGTCTTCAAATAAGGGGACTGTTCAAATGCCTGATTAATCGCATCCGTTATTCTGCTGACGTTGTTTGATCCGGAAGCAAGGCCATTTCCGATCATCATCCAAGCCACCGGCGCTCTGTCCACGGGATTATCTACATTAGGATCTGCCATATTGATGACCATCGATCCTGTAGTGATGCTGGAGATGGTGTAGTAGGGAGGATAATACCAACCCCAACCCGGATACCATCCGCCCCACCACCAGTCATACCAGTAGCTATAGAAGTAGGTTGTGTTTTTGAAAGCTGCGGGAGTAAGAACTACATCTGGGCTGGCGCTGATCGCTACCTTTGTCCAGCCATATTCGGACATCTTTGCGTCGATGGTCTGAAGGATAGGAGTCGCATAGACATCCCTCATGTACACATAGGAGGTGTCGCCATTTTCTATCTCCACATCCACGACAATGCGGTCAGGAAGCGCATAGGTTTGCCGAGAGGCAAAGTCAAATTCACTGTCGTGTTGGGTAAAAGTGATGTCGGTGTCTTCATAGTAGTCCGGCCCATCCGGATAGCAGCTCCAAAGTCCGATTGCGGCTGCGAACACGAGCATAAGCGTTGAAAATTTGCTTTTCATTTTTTTGTAGTTTAAGTTTTCAAAATAGTATAAGGTGGATTAGTTATCATAAAGTAAGGCGTTGAATTTGGCGAAATTCATGATTAAAGTCATTTTTGATAATAAAATTCTGGGATGATATCCGATTTAAATAAAAATACTGTTTTGAAAACTTATTATTAGTCTTGCGGCCATGATGAATCCAAAACCCCAATCTGTCGATGAGTATTTTTCTTGGTTTTCGGGAGAAATATTGGAAAAGCTCCAAGCAATTAGAGCCAGAATACTCAAGGAAATCCCTGAGGCAAAAGAGGTGATAAGCTACCACATGCCTGCGGTCAGGACGTCGGAAGTGCTGGTCTACTATGCGGTAGCCAAAAATCATATCGGGTTCTATCCAACCAATAGTGGAGTCAGCGAATTCAAGAAAGAACTCGAAGGCTACCAGACCAGCAAAGGGGCTATCCAATTTTCCCATGACAAACCCCTGCCTCTGGACTTGATTGCAGAAATAGTCAAATTCAGGTTTTTTGAAGTTCAGGCAAAAGCCGCTAAAAAGAAGAAAGTTTAATCCAGTGCCTTTGGCAGCACTGCGAGAAATCGATCGATCTCCAGCTTTGAGTTATAGATGTGGGTAGATACTCGAATCCCGTTTGTTCTTCCTTCCGGTACCTGCCTTATTCTAAACCCAGTCTCCCCCAACTTATTTCCCACAGATTGATAATCGGTCTTTTTGGGTCGGATTGTCAACATGCAAATCCTCGATTGCGGTTCTGTGGGCGAGAGAATATTAAGCCTGTCGCCTAGCTCCTGCATCCCTTCAAAAAGATATTGGTTTAGCTCTCGGATTCTTGCTTCGACGCGTTCCTTTCCTATCTCGATATGGAACGCTGCCGCGGCAGATACGCCCTTCATCAGTGAGGTACTTTGAGTTCCATAGTCATATCGGTGGGCATTTTCGATATAGCCTTCGAGTACGGGAGGATTGCTGAATAAGTCCCAGCCTAAGTCTCCGCCAGCGCCGAAATGTAGTGGCTGTAGGCTGTCCATGGACTCGCTCCGGACATAGAGAAACCCCGTGCCGGCAGGACCCAGCATCCACTTGTGACAACATCCGGCATAAAAGTCGCACCCCAGGTCTTGAAGGTTTAAGCCGAAGGTCCCAGCGCCGTGTGCTCCATCAATGGCTGTTAAGATGCCCTTGTTTCTTGCAAATTCCGAGATTTCTTTGATGGGAAAAACCAAACCAGTGGTACAGGTTACGTGGGGAATGGCAATGACCTTGGTCTTGGGAGAAATCAAGGACTTGATCAGTTCGAGATTTTCCTCCTGCGTGAGGAGCGGGGAAAAAATTTTTGGAACTATTCCATGCAGCTTGGCCCTATTTAGCCAAGGCAGGGCATTTCCCGCGTGGTCTTGATTAGTCATGATCACCTCGTCACCTCTTTCCAACTCAATGCCCCAAGCCATAATATTGATTCCCTCTGTGGTGTTGTGGGTAAGGGCAAGGTCAGAAGTGTTCACTCCAAGAAAGGCAGCCAATTTTTCCCTTTCCGGACTAGTGCTGCCATACTCTCCCGTAGTGTTGATTTCCGTCAAGGAAGATTCCAGCGCTTTTTGGACCACAAAGGGGGCGGGGCCGAAGGTTCCGTTGTTGAGATACACACGATCCTTGGTTAATGGAAACCTGGCTCTAACCTGAGCCCAAAAATCCTCTCCCTGTAAAGATGGATCAATCGGATTCGAAGTAGGCCCACTTAGGGAGTTGAAAGAAACCAGACTTGGAATTGCGATCCCTGCACTGAGTTTTTGGATAAATTGACGTCTGCTCTTCATGCTGTAAACGGAATATTACTGGAAGTCTGGGGAGATGGAGCGGAGGGAATTGGAATTCTGGTTTGTCTAATGTAATTATTTCCATCAAAACTTGGCGTGGATTCGGCTTATCCGTGAAGAATTGCAGAATGAGTGTGGAGAATTCCAATTTTAGAAGTTACCAGTTCCTTAACCCTGCCGAGTCCGCTCTATTCACTCCCAATTTTTTTTGGTATGCTCCCAAGCCTAGGTAGAGGTTGAGACCATCTTGACAAACACGTAGATTTTCATTTCATACTAATAAATTGCATCTTAAAAGACCTCGTTGCAGGTGTCCTAAAAAAGCCCGAAATGATCCATTACCTACCAGTTCTACTTTTTGTTTTCAACTTATTTTCTACCAATGAACCGAAAGCCGAGTTCATCGACGCTGACATTTTCTCAAAGGAACGGGAGAGAGTATTGCGGCTGGCAGAAGAATACAAGAGTCTGATACCCGTCACAGTAACCGCGACAAGCAGCCCCAGAACGGCAGGCGGAGTCCATGATTTTTATTCCGAGGGAGATTACTGGTGGCCCGATCCGGCAAATCCAGAGGGGCCTTACATTCAGCGGGATGGGTTGACCAATCCCGGCAATTTCACTGCTCATCGGGAAGCCATGATCCGCTTTAGCCAGATTTCAGGGGCGCTGGCCTCGGCCTATCTGGTGACCGGAGAGAAAAAGTATGTGGAATATTTGCTTCCTCATCTCAGGGCTTGGTTTATAGAGGAAGGCACCAAGATGAATCCAAACCTGCTTTATGCCCAGGCCATCAAGGGCAGAGTGACTGGGCGTGGAATTGGGATCATCGATACCATTCAGCTGATGGAGGTAGCCAAAGCTATCGAAACAGTGGAAGGCTCCGGAGTGATCTCCGCCTTGGATATTCAGCAAATGAAAGACTGGTTTGCTGCCTACCTGACCTGGATGACTACCCATCCTTATGGCATTGATGAGCGGGATCACGGCAACAATCACAGTGTATGCTGGGCGATGCAGGCGGCAGTTTTTGCGCAACTGGTCGACAATAAGGAGGTTCTGGACTATTGCAAGAAAATGTTCAAAACGGTGCTTTTGCCTGACCAAATGGCCGAAGATGGTAGCTTTCCTTTGGAACTAAAGCGCACTAAGCCTTTTGGCTATTCCCTGTTCACCTTAGATGCCATGGCAACACTTTGCCAGGTCTATGTGGATGATTCCGAGGACCTGTTTGCGTATGAAACGTCCGACGGAAAATCGTTGGAGAAAGGTATTTCATTTCTTTTTCCATTTGTAGCTGACAAGGATTCTTGGCCTTATCAAAAAGATGTGATGTATTGGGATCAGTGGCCCGTCCGGCACCCTTTCTTGCTTTTTGGAGGATTGGCGTACGATCAGGAAAATTACCTTCAGCTTTGGGATTCGCTTGACGCGGACTTTGCAACTCCAGAAATCATCCGCAACATGCCCGTAAGATTTCCGTTGTTGTGGCTTTCAAAGAAAGAAAAGAAGGAAATCGGAAAGTCAGTAGTGAACGCGGATCTTGCTTCTAGACTGATCGCCTCCGGGGAGGTTCGTTACAGTGATTTTGGTGCCAAGGGAGACGGAAAAACCGATGATATGAAAGCCCTCGTAGCAGCACATGAATTTGCCAATGCGCAAGGATTACCTGTGAAGGCCGACGATGGAGCTATTTATTACATCGGAGGGAAGGATCTGACGGCTATCATTAAGACAGATACGGATTTTGGAACAGCATCATTTGTGATTGACGATAGGGAAGTGGGAAACCGGAATTCCCCGATTTTCTTGGTCAGTTCCAGTCTTGAATCTTACAAAGTCGAGGGGGTAAAATCACTTAAGAAAAATCAGAAGAAGGTTGATTTGCAGTTGCCAGGCCCTGCATTGATTACAGTCACGGATACAACTACGAAACGGTACATCCGTTTTGGGCCTAACCAGAATAATGGTGCTTCCCAAACAGATATTTTTTTGGTCGATCGAGATGGGAATGTGAGTGAAGATGCACCGATCATCTGGGATTTTGATCAGATCACGGAAATCACCGCTCTTCCTATCGATGAAAACAAGCTGACCATTATAGGAGGACAGTTTAAGACGATTGCCAACCGTGAAGAATCGAAGTACAACTACTATATGCGAAATATCTCGATTCAGCGCTCGAATGTAATTGTAGATGGCCTGAAGCACGAGATTACTGGTGAGGGCGAACATGGCGCGCCTTACAGCGGATTTCTCAATATCAGTAATTGCACCGATGTACGGGTAGAGAATGTTGTTCTTACCGGACATCAAACTTACCAAACCATAGGCTCGGCGGGCGCGCCTGTATCAATGGGTTCTTATGATATTATAGTTGGTCGTGCCTTGAATGTATCCTTCGTTAACTGCAGCCAGACCAATGACATTGATGACAGCAATTTTTGGGGGATTATGGGATCCAATTTCAGCAAAAATCTGCTTTTCGATAATTGTACATTCTCTCGCTTCGATGCGCACATGGGAGTAGCAAATGCAACGATTCGTAATTCAACACTTGGGCACATGGGAATCAATGCGATTGGCAGTGGGACTTTCACCGTAGAGAACTCCGAGATCCGAGCTAGAAGCCTTGTTAACTTACGCTCGGACTATGGCAGTACTTGGGAAGGTAAAATGATAATAAGGGACTGTAGGTTTGTGCCAGCCGCTGGCAAACCTATCCATGCCTCTTTGATCAGCGGATCCAATTCCGGGCAACATGACTTCGGATATATCTGCTATATGCCGGAACAGATCATCATAGAAAATCTCATAATCGATGATTCAAATCATCCTGAGGACTATGGGGGACCAACTATTTTCGGAAATTTCAATCCCAAGAGGATTGATGACTCATATCTGGAAAAATTCCCCTATGTCATCACCAAGGAGGTCTTCATCAAGAATGTGACCACATCCAGCGGAAAGGATTTGAGGATAAGTGACAACGAGGTGATGTTTAAGGGAGTGAGGGTAGAGAGAAAGTAGTTATTTATTTATGGTAATATTCTATCGCAATCATTTTAGATGGATTCAATGGTCTACAAACATTCTTTTGGTTTGTTAAAGATGCCCAAAGGCATAAGCATAGCGGAGGCGCCTGTAAGCAATTTTTGCGGACGCTGTGTTCCAGAGACCAATTAACCCAGCTCGAACACCTTTGTCACTCCCTCCGGTACATCCTCGGCATAGTGGCTGACATAGATAAGGGTAATGGGGCAGAATTCACAGACCTTCTGAATGGTCTCCCGAAAGAGCGCCCGCTGGAGATCGTCCAGACCTTGGGCAGCTTCGTCCAGGATTAATATCTTCGGATGCTTGATTAGGGCGCGAGCAAGCAAGGTCCAACGTTGCTGGGCGAGCGAAAGCCGCTGGATGAGCAGGTCTTTTACTGGCTCGAGATCAAAAAGCCTGAGCCATTGGTCAGCAAATTCCTCTTGTTCGGCTGTGGTTTTCTTGAAAAGGCCCATGGTATCGAAGAATCCGGATAGGATCACTTTCCGACAGGTTTGATTTGCGGAGAAATATCTAGGCAATTCCGGCGCGACAAAGCCTAGCGGCCGTTTCACGTCCCAGATACTTTCGCCACTTCCTCGTTTTCTGCCAAAGAGAAAAATCTTTTGGGAATAGGCTTGGGGGTTTTCTCCGATCAAGAGGCTGATCAGGGTGGACTTCCCGGCGCCATTTGGACCTTTCAAGAGCCATTGCTCTCCGGAGCGGATCTGCCAGTTGAGATTCTTTAAAATTTGCTTTTCCCCATAGCGGATGTTCACATCCTGTAGGTCGACTACCATTTCGTCAGAGGGGGCTGGAGTAGGGAGCAGCGCTTTCAATAGGTTCCAGTCCCAAGCAAGTTTGGTTTGTTGTAGATCCTTGTGTGGGAATGATTCCCTAGGCCAAGTTTGGATGATGCCCGAGGCATTCAGCTGGGCGACGTGGGTGATGCCATCGGGAATCTCTCCGGGGGAGGTCGTCAGCAGGACGTGGATTCCAGATTGGATCATAGCTTGAAGCGTCTTTCCAAACGCTGCCCTCGTCTTCACATCCAGGCCGGTCAGGGGTTGGTCCATGAGATAGAGCCGTGGCTGTCGCATCAATCCCATGGCAAGGACAAGCCTTCTGGTTTCACCATTGGAAAGTTTGAGCAGGGATTGGTCCAGAAGACCGTTTAGGTTCAGTGCACGACTGGCGTTTTCCACGGTCCAAGGGCCCTGTATTTTGGGTTCGACCTGTTTCAAGCATTCCTTCACCGTCAGGGTTTGCTCTGATTCGGAGGAATTGAATCGCTGTTGGAAGTAGAAGTTCTGCTGATTTGATCGGTTTTTGAGCTCATACTTCTGAGAAACATAGGCTATCAGATCACGAAAACTGTGAACTTGCCCGTCATTGTGTTTTTGTTGGGAATACTCCCAAGAAAACGGTCGGGAGATCTTGCCCGCCGACACGATGGTATGGCCACGAAGTGTTTCCAAAAAAGCGCTCAGTTCTTTTCCGGAGTTTCCAACAATAGCCCAGTGTTCGCCTTTTTTCCATGAAAAGTTGAGATCGGAAAACTGTTGGATCCCTCCGTGGAGGATTCTTGCTGATTGTATAGACAGTAGAGTGGTCTGGTGCACGCGGTGGTTTTGTTTTGGGAAATTTAGAAAATCCGATGTGATCGGGGAATCTAAAAAGGTCTGGAGGCCAAAATATGATTTTTATCATTTCATTCAGTCCGAATGTATCGATGGGATTTGACGATAATAAGCGAAATTCAGTGAAGAATTGACCGGCACTATTTTAACTCATCCCATGAAAACTCTCCTATTGATTCTATTGGGTGCTTTTTTTATCCCCACCACTTTTGCTCAAGATAGCCTTGAAGTCGCCAGCAGAAAGAACACGCTAAAACTTGATTTGACTCACAATTTGATCTACAGAAATGCATACAATCTTTCTTGGGAGCGGATCACGAAGCCAAATCAAAGCATGGGATTCACTGTAGGGTATCAGGAGTTTCCCCAAGTACTAAACTTGGGTGAGAATATCGAAGCAAAGCGGGAAAGCGATGCCGGGGGCTATAAATTTGGGGCAGAATACCGCTTTTACTTAAAAAAAGAAAATAAACATGCCGCCCCTCGCGGGGTCTACATTGGGCCATATTTTACGACGTTGGGATTCAATACCTCCCGGGAAATTGTCTATACCCAAACGGCAGAACCTCAGGAGGCTAGATATGGCGCCAAGTTTCGTCTGTACAGTCTGGGAGCGCAGCTGGGATATCAGTTTGTGTTTAACGACCGGTGGTCTTTGGATTTGGTATTGGTAGGTCCCTCCATTACTCGATATGATGCCGGGATTAGACTTGAAGGGGATTTTGAATTCGATCCAGAAGATGTACAAAATGAGATCTTGGATGCCCTGATCAATAAATTTCCAGGTTTGAGCGATCTCCTCAATGAAAAAGAATTGGACAGCTCAGGCAAGCTTGATGTGTTAGGGATTGGCTACCGATACCAGTTTTTGATTGGCTATCGATTTGGGAAATACAAGCAAAGGTAGCCTCGGAATCTGGATGATCATCACGACCAAAAGCAAAAAGCCTTTTCCGATTTGGAAAGAGGCTTTTTGATGTCAGTCATTGGGATATGGGATGTAAACGAAACTCGTAAACGCGCCATCCATCACGAAAAGGCAGCAGAATTCATCGGGGTCTTTGTAGGCACGTTTAAATTCCTCCAAAGCTTCCTCTGCGATTAACTTTCTCTGGACAAATTCATCCACATAGGTGATGAAATAGTTCCAGTCAAGGTCTTTTTCCACTTTTCCGATAAAGATCTTTCCGATAGGCTGCATCTCCTTTGAAATGGGAAAGATTGGGAAATCCGAAAATCCTCTGGTTCGAATTTGATAGGAAGCTTCTTTGAGCACGTCTGAGATCTTGACGAAGTCACTGGTGATCGTGCCCAAGTATTTGCCGCTCAGTTCGGGATCGTTGAAGTCAGATATCATGGTTTGAGGGTTAAGAGTACGACGTTTTCCACATGGAAGGTCTGCGGAAACATATCCACCGGTTGGACTTTTTCGACTTGATATTTTTCTCCCAATAGCGCCAAGTCCCGGGCTTGCGTGGCTGGATTACAGGAGACATAGACGATCTTCGGTGCCTCCAATCTCAAGAGCATTTGTACCACTTTTTCGTCCATGCCAGCACGGGGAGGATCGGTGATGACGACGTTTGGTCGCGCATGGTTAGCGACAAATACGTCGTTCAGGATGTCTTTCATGTCACCTGCGTAAAAGAGCGTATTGTCGATTCCGTTAAGCTGGGAGTTCAGCTTCGCATCTTCAATTGCCGCTTCCACATATTCAACACCGATGACCTGTTTGGCTTTTTTAGCGACAAAGTTTGCGATCGTGCCGGTACCGGTGTAGAGGTCATAAACCACCTCGTCTCCCTTGAGATCTGCAAAATCCCGCGCGACTTTGTATAATTCGTAGGCTTGTTCGGAGTTGGTTTGGTAGAAAGACTTGGGGCCCACTCTGAATCTTAGCCCTTCCATCTCCTCTTCGATGTAGGGAAGGCCGGCAAAAGTCACCAGCTCCAAATCGTGGAAAGTCTCGTTTCCTTTTGTATTGATTACATAGAGTAACGAGGTAATTTCATGAAATTTTGTGGACAAAAAATCCATCACAACTTGGATGAGTTCTGGGTCATTTTCACCAAACTGGACAATCACCATGGTCTGTCCGGTGCTCGTTGTCCTAATGATCAGATTCCTTAGCAGCCCCTTTTGGTTTCGGATGTCATAAAAGCTGAGTTGGTTTTCCCTAGCGAATGTCCTGAGTTCATTCCTTACGTCATTTGACAGGCCTCCCTGCAAATAGCAGTGGTCGACATCTATGATCTTGTCAAACATTTTCGGGATGTGGAACCCCAGCGCATTTCGCTCAAATTCCTGCCCAGAATTGATTTCTTCTCGTGTCAGCCAGCGGGAATTCGAAAAGGTGAAGTCCAGCTTATTTCTATAGTATTGGGTTTTAGCTGAGCCCAGGATTGGCATAACTTCCGGGATCGGTACTTTGGCAATCCGTTCAAATTGATCTACCACCTGCTGTCGCTTGTAGTCCTTTTGAAGAGAGTAGTCGATGTGCTGCCACTTGCAGCCGCCACAGGTGCCGAAATGGGAGCAAAAAGGGGTAATCCTGTCTTTGGAGTACTCGTGGAAATGAACGGCTTCGCCCTCCATGAACGAGCTTTTGCCTTTTGTAATTCTTACATCCACCACATCTCCGGGAGCCACGTTGGCTACAAAAACGACCTTGCCTTCGTGATGTCCCACGCACTTTCCTTCGGAGGCGATCCGCTCGATGGGGAGGTGGGTGATGACCTTGTTTTTCATTTTTCGCGACATGGCCGCAAAATTAGGGAAAAAAGAGAAGACCTCATTTCCGGATTTGAAATGCATCGGGGCAAGTGGGGAGAGAACGCCTATATTTTCAGGCTATAAATTTTCAATTTCCTATCTTAGCGGGTGAAACTAGACCCATGAAGCTCAAAGACAAAGTTGTGATCGTTACGGGTGCCACCTCGGGGATTGGAGAGGCTTGTGCCCTTGTTTTTGGAAAGGAAGGCGCCAAAGTAGTGATTACAGGCAGGAACGAGCATAAACTCGCCCTCAGCTCCCAGCTGCTGAAGGACAATGGGGTAGACTTTTTGGCCGTTTTGGCAGATGCTGGTTCAGAGGTGGACAACAAACGAATGGCCGAGGAGGCCCTGAAAGCTTTTGGCAGAATCGATATCCTGATCAACAATGCGGGGATATCCATGCGTGCGCTTTTTGAGGACCTTGATCTGGAGGTATTCCGCCGGGTGATGGATACCAATTTTTGGGGGACGGTCTATGCTACCAAGTATTGTCTTCCAGCAATCATCGAAGCCAAGGGTTCGGTGATCGGGATTTCTTCCATCAACGGATTCCGCGGCACTCCTGCGCGTACAGCCTACTCGGCGAGCAAATACGCGATGAATGGATTTTTTGAGTCCTTGCGAACCGAGGTGATGCATGAAGGAGTTCACGTGATGGTGGCGGCTCCCGGCTTTACCGCTTCCAACATCCGAAATAACGCCCTGACAGCCCATGGCGAAACTCAAGGAGCATCACCTCGCGACGAGGGCAAGATGATGACAGCATATGAAGTAGCAGAAGAGATATTGAAAGCTACACTGAGAAGAAAGCGCGACCTAGTCTTGACCGTGCAGGGCAAGATGGCCGTTTTCCTAAACAAATGGATTCCTGGTATCATGGATGGAATGGTGTTTCGGGAAATGGCAAAAGAAAAGGACTCTCCATTTAAGTAAATGGCCGAATCCATCTTTCAAAACTATCTGAACAGACTCACAGACCTGTCCTCCAAGAACAGGTCGCTCTATTTGGCCAAGTTGGAGGGTTCTGGATTCGTGGATATCCGAGACCTAGATTTTTTGGACGGAAGGCCAGCTTTTGAGATAGTAAGGCAGGTCATTCAGGGCAAGAATGAAATCCCGCTTATCCCTGAGGTGGATCCCAGAATGGGGGAGGCAAACCAGCTTTCTAAATCGCTCTCAAGGATTGCGTTTCGCGATCAGTTGACAAGGGAAGAAACTGGAGATCGAGGCCTTTATCTGGCTTGGCCCTTTGTCGAAGGAAAGCTGATCAACGGGCAGATCGTGCGGGCGCCGCTGTTGTTGACGCCAATTTCACTCTTGTCAATAAAAGGCAAGTGGCATTTGGTGTACGAAAGCTCTTGGGAATGGAATCCTGCTTTTTTGTTGGCCTATAGACACGCCTATAAAAAAGAGATTGACTCGGGATTGTTCGAAGAGGAGCTACAAAACCTTTCCCTTGATCCTACGGAATTTCGAGTTCAGGTAAGCAAGCTGCTCTCCGAAAACTTTTCCATCCAGCTGAGCTCTGCCCTTTTTGAGGACCAGATTCTTGGCTTTCCCTCCTCGCAAATCTCCCTAGACCAAGGGCGCTTTGAGGATGGAAAGCTTGCCCTGAAAACCTATGCCGTGCTCGGCCAATTTTCCCAAAAGAGCAGCTTCCTTTTTCGGGATTATGAATCACTGATATCCAATTATGGGGATTTGTCGCTCGAGGAATTGTTTGTCAAGCATTTTGAGTCGGAGAAAAATCCACCGAATCCGAGAGAAGAGCAAATGTTTCCGGTATTTCCCCTGGATGCATCGCAGGAAGCTGTATTGTTCAGTGTGCGCAAGGGAGTGAGTTTGGTTGTTGAGGGTCCTCCGGGAACTGGAAAATCGCAGTTGATTGCGAATCTCATTTCGGACTACATCGCAAGGGGCAAAAAAGTCCTTGTCGTTTCCCAAAAGAGAGCGGCATTAGACGTCGTTTTTGAGCGCATGGAGAAGGCTGGCTTCGGGGATTTTTTGGCTTTGGTACACGATTTCAGGGGAGATCAAAGCGCTCTATTTGAAAAGCTTCGCTCGCAGATCGAAGCGATAGAATCTTATCAGGAGCAAAATCGAGGCATTGATTCTATCCAACTTGAGCGGGATATTTCCAGGCTCTCGATGAGGATAGGTGCCCTTTCGACGAAGTTTGAAGAGATGAGAAAGGAACTCTTCAATGAAAAGCCCGCTGGTATTCCGATAAAGGCAATGTACTTGAAAGCACGGCTCGACAAGCCAGCCTTGAATAGTCCGACTTTGCTAAATCTCGACTACGAACGCACTAGGGATTTTGAGTCGGGGTTTCGGATTTTCGATCCCTATCATCAGAAGTTTTCTGGCGGTTTTTGGGATGTTCGCAGGTCCTTTTCTAGGGTAGAACCTGCAGATTTTGACCGAATACGGCAATGTCTCCAATCGGTGGAGAAATTTCGTGAATCCACACCTAGGGATCTCGAATACGAGAGTTGGGCTAACTTGATCAATTCAACTTTGAATGGGCGGTCGATTTCAGAGCCTATTTTTTCCCTTTTGAAATCTCTTGATGAATTCCTTGAGCCCGAGTCCATTCTTCAATCCGCCTTTCAAAAGCGAGATGTTCGAAACCTAAAAAAGGTTCAGGAATGGCTTCGAAAAACCATGGCGGAGCTTGCTGAGCTGGAGTTTGGGGTAATTGGCGATTGTACACAGCTTGAGGGCTTATCATCCGAACTCACAGTCCTCGTTCCAAAAGCCGGTTCGTTCTTCCGGCTTTTGATGGCGAAATGGAAAAAGAGTAAGTTTCCCTTGACTTTTGGTGCTTTGGCTGAAAGAGGGGTGAAAGTGGATTTGCATACTTTGGAGCGGTTTGAGCAGGAAGTCAAAGTCCAACTCCGACTGCTGGAAGAATTCCGAAATCTTCCTGCGACTGCCGCCTTTAAGGCTGGATCATATTCGTTTGAATCTTTTCAGCTTTTGTTGGCTCAGTCTACGAATATCCTGAATTGGATACGAGATTGGGAAAAGCTTGCTTCGATTCATGAGTTGACAGACTGGGGGAAAATGAGCCTTGAATCATTCCGATTTAAACTTTTGGAGGTTGGAAATTGGCTTAGGGATTTTGAAAAAGCGGCTCCGGGCTGGAACATATGGCTTGAGTCGAGTCAGATCATCGAGATATTAGACAGGGGACTTTCAGGGCTTTCTTTGGATAGTGAATTGGGCTTAAACCAAGCTTTCGTCGAGTTGTCTGCCTTCGATAGCTTTCTTTCCGAATGGGGCGAAGAGAGCAGGAGTGTCGCAATGGCACTGGAAAACCAATTTGGAGAATTGGCGCTGGAGGAGAAACTTTCGGCATTTCGCAACGGCTGGTGCCTCGCCTGGATCGGAGAGTTGGAACGTAGAAATCCTGTCTTGGCTGAGGCTGGTAGCCTAAAGCTTTCTGCAGAAATGGCCGAGCTTAAAGACGCAATTCTGGAAAAGCGGAAAATCGCGAAGTACATCGCTTTGCTTCGTCTGCGTGAACAGGTGAGTTTTCCTCTGGAATATAATCGGCTTGGCAATCGTCTAACCTATCGAGATCTGTACCATCAAGTGAGTAAAAAGCGGCAGCGTTGGCCAATTAGGAAGTTGGTTGAGGAGATGGAGTCAGAGGTTTTGCGTCTGCTTCCCTGTTGGTTGGCGAGCCCGGAGACGGTTTCGGCGATTTTTCCGATTGGGGAAAAGTTTGATTTGGTGATTTTTGACGAAGCTTCCCAATGCCAGGTTGAGCGCGGTTTGCCGGCGATGTTGCGTGGCAGGCAGGTAGTCGTAGCGGGAGATTCAAAACAGCTTCGTCCATCGGATTTCTATCAGCTCCGCTGGGAAGGCGATGAAGAAGGAATGGAGTATGAGGCGGAGTCGCTTTTGGAGTTGGCAGGTTGGTTTTTCCAAAAACATCAGCTCAAGGGGCACTACCGTTCTGCCGATCCGGCGCTGATCTATTTTTCGAATCTGAATTTTTACGGCAATCAGCTTGAGACCTTGCCTGACTACCAGACGGTTCAGCGGGGGGCATGTCCCTTTTCCTGGGAGAAAACTGAGGGAATCTGGGAGAATCAAGTAAATAAAACAGAGGCTGAAGCGGTTGTCGAAAAGGTAAGATCAATCCGTTTGCAGGCTCCCGGCGATTCGATTGGCATTGTGACCGGCAACTATTTTCAGATGGAACTCATCCGTGACAGACTCTGGAGTGCAGGTACTCAGGATGGTGAAATCAAGGTCAGGAATATAGAAAATGTTCAGGGTGACGAGTTTGATCAGGTTATTTTGTCCTTGGGCTATGCTCCAAATAGGGAGGGGAAGTTGGCGACCAATTTTGGTTTGCTGGCGAAATCAGGAGCCGAAAACCGTTTGAATGTAGCGATTACTAGGGCGAGGAAAAAGATGCACGTGATCAGTAGCATTGCCCCCGAAGATTTCCGTCCTGGACAGATTCAAAATTCGGGTTTGGCTTCGCTCCGGGAATTTTTGGTGTTTGCTAGGTCTCAGAGTAATCAGCGCTCCATAGCTGCTCCTGAAGTAATCAGCAAAGGTTTTGAGATAGAATGGAGCTTGAAAAAAAGGCTTTTGGAAAAGGAGGGAGGTTTTTCTGCAGCCATTCCTTCCTCTGTGATGGATTTGGTTGGTGTCTCCCAAGGCGTTGGAGTGGTGATGGCCATTCTCACCGACGATCAGCGGTTTTTCAAAGCGCCCACGGCAAAGGCTGTAATGGCCTACCATCCGATCTTGTTGGAGCAAAAAGGTTGGAGCTGGCAGTGGAAATGGTCTCGGGTTGAATTTTTTGACATTGACCGTCTTAATGAATGATATATAATTCATTAATAGTTATCAATGTATATAATGAATTGTCTTTCATTCGATAAATAAGTTCTTTATTTGTGTTGAAATTCATTCAATAATTGTAAATTTATGGCTTAATGAATGATATTTAAGTCATGAATATTTCTCAATTATCAGATTCTGCCATACTCCATTTGATCGGAGGTTTTGTCAAAAAGAAGCGCATGGGTCTCAATAAGACCCAAGATGCATTGGCGTACGAGGCTGGGATCAGTCGATCCACGCTCAGTTTGCTTGAGCGCGGCGAAAAGGTGAATCTCATTACGCTGATTCAAGTGCTGCGTGTACTGGGTGAGTTGGGGATACTGGAGGTTTTCGAGGTCCGGCAGCAGATTAGCCCAATAGAATATATCAAGCTCCAAAAGAAGCATGAGCGTCAGCGAGTCCGCAATTCCGACATGGCTGCCGAAAATCCTCCCTCCGAATGGTAGTGGCCGCGGAAATTTGGCTTTGGGATAGACTGGCCGGAGCAGTGCTTTGGAATGAGACAGAACAGCTGGCGACTTTTGAGTTTGATGCCAATTTTTTGAAATCGGGTTGGGATATCTCCCCAATTCTGATGCCTCTGTCCCAAGGCCGGCGCCTGTATTCATTTCCCGAGACCCGACGTGACAAAGGAGATGCGTTTGATACGTTTAAGGGACTTCCCGGGCTTTTGGCTGACATGCTGCCAGACAAGTATGGTAATCAGCTAATCAACGCTTGGCTGGTTCAGAATGGCCGGCCCACAGGCAGCTTGAATCCGGTCGAATTACTTTGCTTTATCGGCAAACGAGGGGTGGGGGCTCTGGAGATCAAGCCCTCATTGCGCCAAGAAACTGCCAGTGCCAGTACTCTTGAGATGGAAAGTCTCGTTGACATTGCTTCAAAAGTGCTGAACTCCAAGCAGGGTTTTATCAGCCATTTGTCCAAGGAAGAGGAGTCGGCCTTGGCTGATATTCTCAAAATCGGGACTTCGGCTGGTGGGGCAAGGGCTAAGGCCGTGATCGCCTTTAACCCGAAAACAGGCGTAGTGAAGAGTGGCCAAGTAAAAGCTCCCGCCGGATTTTCCTACTGGATCATCAAATTTGACGGAGTCCATGATTCGCAATTTGGGGCAACCTCGGGTTATGGGCGGGTTGAAATGGCCTATTACCTAATGGCGACGGACGCTGGAATCCAGATGAACGAATGTCGAATGCTTGAGGAAAACGGTAGGGCGCACTTTATGACCAAGCGCTTTGATCGTACGGATAAGGGTGAGAAGATTTACATGCAGAGCCTCTGCGGGATCAGGCACTTCGACTTCAATCGGGTGGGATTCTACAGCTATGAGCAAGTTTTTGAGACCATGCGGATGCTTCGGTTGTCATATCCGGAAGCAGAACAGATGTTTTTGAGAATGGTCTTTAACGTGCTAGCACGAAACTGCGATGACCATACCAAGAACTTTGCTTTTCTCATGGACTGTGAAGGCAAGTGGAGGCTTTCTCCGGCGTATGACGTTTGCCATGCCTATCGGCCGGGGAGTCTTTGGGTGAGTGCTCAGTCACTCATGGTCAACGGAAAAAGAGAAGGGATAAGCGATGAGGATTTTTTGGAGGTTGCGAGAAAGATGAACATTAAAAAGCCCCTCGAGAAAATCGGACAGGTGAGGGCTTCGGTACAGAAATGGACGGATTTTGCCGAGGAGGTAAGTGTGGACGCTCCGCTGCGTGACTCGATCAAAAAGACTTTATTGGCTTAAAAGATTAGGGTAGCGGATTGTTCGGGTCGTTTGGGATGCGTAGGTTCGTTCCCAGCCTGCCGTTCAATTTCTCGATGAAGTGGGCAGAAAGGAGGGGAGAGGCTTCCTCGATGTTTTGGTGGACGAAGAAGTAGAGTTTTTGAAGACCCTGTTCTTTCCACGATTCGATGCGGTCAATCCATTCGTCTAGTCTGGTATAATCGCTGGCGACATTTGCTCCCACAAATCTCACAAAAGCCTCTTCGCTGGACAGGCGCATATGGAGCATGTCCCGACGACCGGCCGTGTCCACGATGATATTGGAGACGTGATAGCTTTGAAGGATTTTGTAAAACTCATCGGCGGCTTTTCCCTCAAACCAGGTTTTGTTTCTGACTTCGATAGCCAGCGGGACGTCCTTTGGGAATTCAGCAACGAAGCGCTCCACTCGGCTCATGTCCTTTGGTTGGAAATTGTCATGAACCTGAAGGAAGATCATACCCAGCTTTTCGTCTAAATGACTCATGGTGGCCACAAAGTTGTCCACCTCGGTCTTGACCTCGATCAGGCGCTTGAAGTGGCTGATCGTCTGAGGGATTTTTGGGAAAAACTTAAAGTTCGCCGGCGTCTTTTCCTTCCAGATGACCACCTGTTCAATTTTTGGAACCCCATAGTGCGTGGAGTTGAGCTCGATGGAGTTAAACTGCTGGGAGTAGTAGGCTAGCTCATCCTTTGTGCCTTTTGGATAGAATCCCTTGAGGTCGGTTTTGTTCCACTTTGCGCAGCCTACAAAAACTTCAAAGGGCGCATTGTCTGACTTATATTCGGCCAGAATCCGCTTGGTATCCGGATGGTCTGCTGGTAGGGTGAAATCTATGGCTTCTGGGTTGGCTACGGCTCCGAATTTCATTTTTTGGTAGGTTAAAAGTTGCCCTTAAAGATATCCCGCGACTTTGTACATCGCAATTCCAATCCATTCTTTGACAAGCTTTGTCCAGTATTCTAGGGAAAAGGGATCCGGAAAAAGTAGGGAAGGCAAGTCGTATTTCAGGTCGTGGGAGTAATAGTCTGTCGGGAAGGTTAGGGTTTTTAAGCCCACTTTGTCAAAACATCCCTTTGCGCGGTACATGTGAAAAGCCGAGGTGATTAGAATGAATTCCTGATCCGTGGAAATTCCTTTTTGCTCCAAAAATGCTTTCGTGAACTGGGCATTTTGGGCGGTGTTTTTACTCTGGTCTTCGATCAAAATGTCGGATTCTGGCATTCCTGTCATCAGCAAAAAACGCTTTAACACTTCAGCCTCCGATTGCGGATTGACAGGGTTCAGGCCTTGGCCTCCCGTAATGAGGATTTTTTTGATCTTGCCCATGCGATAAAGCTGGAGTGCATGGGTGATTCGGTCGGCGCCCTTGTTGAAAAATGTCCTATCGTAGGCTGTCTTGCCCAGGTTGGTCACGCCGGTAAGGACAATGCCGATTTCATGGTTTTCAATTTCATCGAAGGACTTGAACTCGGGCTCCCAAGCCAATAGCGCCAGATTGGAAAGAAAGGGATTGGTGAAAAAGAGCAGAAGAGTGATTCCAATCCAGAGGCTTTTCTTGCCCCATTTTCTGCGGATGAAGATTGCTCCGGCCACAATGAAAACCATTACTATGGTCATTGGCAGGGCTAGAAAGCTCAGAAACTGGGAAAGGTAGAAGAACATGGGGTGTTAGATTAAGAGCGATATCTCTGTTTTTTTCCTATTTAATTAATCTTGGGTCAAGTTGGAATGGCCGCCTTTCCAGAATTCTTACCTCTCCATAATTTGGGTGCTGGCAATTGAGTATCAAGATCGAGGAGGTTTTGATGATGCTGCTCGGGACTTGAAGGGCCAGATTTTTTCCATCTTCGATCCATCGCTGTCCAATTTCTGAAAGGATAGTAGGTGCTGGATAGTCCGACCAATTGGAAGGGAGGTCTGATTCTTTGAGTTCTAGTATAGAATTGTCAGGAAGTTCCAGGACGAGTAGATCCAAGGCTGGCGCAAGCATAGGTGGAAGGTGGACGATGATTTCCAAAAGCGCGATTTCGGGATTGACGCCCGTATATAATACTGGATAGCCTCTTTTGTTCCATCTCCCAGGATGGATTGCCGCACCCGTTCCTGAAATGTCGCCGGCATATTTAGATTTGGCGAGTCTATAGACCTGCATTTGATCAGCTGAAGACTCCGTGGTCAATACGCCCAAGTAGATCTCGGACTTTAGAAAGTCCCCCCGGAATCTCCAGAACTTCTCTAGGTTCAAATCCTCCCAATGCCATGTTGGGTAATTCGAGCCATTGGAAAAAATTGTGCTGGTTTTCAAAGACTTCTTCCCCGTATAGAAAAAGATCGGTCAGTTCGAAGATCTGGATCGAATAGTTCCTGTCGAGTTTTTTTCCGGATTTCGTCCAGCGATAGATGGTTGGCTCGGATATGTTTAGAAGTCTGGAAGTTTCAGCCTTGGATAGTTCAAAATGTGTCCAGAAATTCTCAATAATTTGGGCATCGACTCCTTCCGTGGCTATTGCTATGAAATCAAACGGGTTTCGTATTTGCCATTGCATAGCCCTTTTCCAGAGGATTTGTACTAGCTTTTTGTAGTGGGCAGTGGTCTGATAATCTTCCGTTTCGAGTATCATTTGATAGTATATTTTATCAATTGATACGAATGTAGCAAGAATGCGGTTAGAGTCAATGTGGTTTTTTTGGTCTTCGGATTTTCTGTTTCCATAGAATGGTCGTCCAAAGTCTAGATTGTAGGCATGGATTTTCTGTTTCTCTGGTTTTTTTTGGATAAAAATTCTTTTCCTGTGACTTTTCCTTAATCTGGTGGGGAAAGCTATTTTTGGGCATGAGTTCAAATCAGCCTAACCTATTGCCTTTATTGGAAAAACTTGCCAGCCAACTCGAGGGAAGCCTGCAAGTCGACCGATTAACAAAGACCCTCTATGCCACTGATGCTTCCGTCTATCGGGAGATGCCTTTGGCGGTAGCCTTCCCCAAGTCGGAATCAGACATCCAGAAACTCATTCATTTTGCGAATGAAAATGGCACCTCACTGATCCCCAGAACAGCAGGAACTTCCTTGGCTGGGCAGTGTGTGGGCAATGGAATTGTGGTGGATGTTTCCAAGAATTTCACCAAAATACTGGAATTCAACAAAGAGGAACGCTGGGTGCTGGTGCAGCCGGGCGTGGTGCGGGATGAACTCAATCGATACTTAAAACCTCACGGCTTTTTCTTCAGTCCGATCACTTCCACTGCCAACCGAGCGATGATCGGTGGAATGGTCGGGAATAACTCTTCCGGGACTACATCCATTGTCTATGGCGTAACCAGGGACAAAGTCATTTCCCTCAACACGATTCTGAGTGACGGAAAGCAGGTGGTTTTTGGGGAAATTTCCCAGGATGATTTCGACCGGAAATGTGCGCAGCAAGACCTGGAAGGCACTCTTTATCGCCAAATTTTTGACGAACTCAACAATCTGGAAATCCGGGAGGAGATCCATGCCCAGTTCCCAAAAAAGTCAATTCACCGACGAAATACAGGCTATGCTGTAGACGAATTGCTAAAAGCTGAGCTTTTTGAAGGAAAGGAAAAGTTCAACTTCTGTAAGCTACTGACAGGTTCCGAAGGGACTTTGGCTTTCACCACCGAAATAAAAATCAGTCTGGATCCGCTTCCTGAACCGGTGGAAATCGTTGTGGCGGCACATTTTGCAACGATTCATGAAAGCATGAAATCAGCTCAAGTAGCGATGAAGCACCCAGCTACTGCGGTGGAATTGATGGACAAGATCATTCTGGACTGCACCAAAGAAAGCATTGAATATTCCAAAAACCGCTATTTCGTAGAAGGAGATCCTGAGGCGCTTTTGATGATTGAATTTCGGGGGAATACCCTTGAAGAGGCAATGGCCAAGGGAGAGGCGCTCGTGGCTGACCTGAAAGCTGGAGGGTATGGCTATGCCTATCCAATCATCGAGCCTGCCAAAGTCGCTTCAGCTTGGGCTTTAAGAGCCGCGGGATTGGGGCTTTTGGGTAATATTCCTGGGGATCCAAAAGCCGTGGCATGTATCGAAGACACAGCAGTGGACATTGAAGATTTGGCTGACTACATCGATGAGGTCGATGAAATGATGGCTGGATTCAAGCAAAAGCCGGTTCACTACGCGCATGCTGGTGCAGGTGAAATTCACTTGCGCCCCATTCTCGATTTGAAAAAGGCAGAAGATGTAGAAGAGTTTTATCAGATCTCTTTGGCTTCGGCCAAATTGGTCAAGAAATATAACGGATCGCTTTCCGGCGAACATGGAGACGGACGCGTTCGTGCGGCTTTTATCCCGCTCATGGTTGGGGAAAAGAATTATGAGCTTTTCCGAAGAATCAAGTTCACCTGGGATCCGAAAAATATTTTCAATCCCGGGAAAATCGTGGACGCCGCTCCGATGAACAAATTCCTGCGCTATGAGCCGGGAATGAAGACGCCAGAGCACAAGACCATGATGGACTTTTCTTCCGTAGGCGGGATTCTTCGATTAGCGGAGAAATGCAATGGTTCTGGGGATTGTCGCAAACTTCCAGGTTCAGGCGGCACAATGTGCCCTTCCTTTATGGCGACCCGAAATGAACGCGATGCGGTACGCGGGCGGGCAAATACCCTTCGGGAGTTTTTGACTCTGGACAACAAGGAAAATGCCTTTGACCATCCGGAGATCAAGGAAGCCATGGATTTGTGCCTAAGCTGCAAGGGCTGTACCGCCGAGTGCCCATCCAATGTGGACATGGCCAGCATGAAGGCGGAATTTCTTTATCAATACCAAAAAACGAATGGTGTTCCACTTCGCTCCAAAGCCTTTGCCTACATCAATGAGCTGAATGAATTCGGATCGATCATGCCTAGTGTTGCCAATTTCTTCCTGAACAATTCCCTGACGGGTGGCTGGATGAAGTCTATCCTAAAGGTCGCTCCAGCGCGAAATTTGCCAGAAATCAGCGCGGTCAGCCTGAGAAAATGGTTTGCGAAAAACTACGAGAGCCTTCCCGGTGCAGCCAAATCCATCAAATCGGTCTATTTCTTTGTCGATGAGTTTACCAACCACAACGATACCCAAATAGGCATCAAGGCCATTTCACTTTTAAAGAAATTGGGCTATGAGGTGAAGCTCGTGGATCATGAGGAAAGTGGGCGATCCGCGCTCTCCAAAGGATTGTTGCCAAAAGCCAAAAAGCATGCAGAAGCCAACGTGAAGGCCTTTGCTCCCTTGATTGATGGAAATACGCCCTTGATTGGTTTGGAGCCTTCGGCGATTCTGAGTTTCAGGGATGAATACCCGCGCATCGTGGGGCCTGAATTGGTGGAAGCAGCCAAAAAACTCAAGTTTCATGTGAAGCTGATCGACGAGTTTTTGGCCCAAGAGGCAGCTGCTGGAAACATCAAGGCGGAACAGTTTACCTCCAAGCCCCAAAAGATCAAGCTGCATGGACATTGCCACCAAAAGGCGCTTTCTTCTGTGATTTGGACCCAGAAAATCCTTTCACTTCCGGCAAACTATACGGTAGAAAGCATTCCAAGCGGTTGCTGCGGGATGGCTGGAAGCTTTGGCTATGAGGCAGAGCACTACGAAGTGTCACAACAAGTAGGGGAGTTGGTGCTATTTCCAGCCGTAAGGAAGGCTGAAACGGACACACTGATCGCCGCACCCGGAACCTCCTGTCGCCATCAAATCGCCGATGGAACTGGGCGTAAAGCCATGCATCCTGTTGAGATTCTCTGGGAAGCGTTGAATAAATAAGGGTTTTAAAATCTTAGACTTTCTGGTTTTACTTTGATTGGTTGAGAAATACAATCTTACCTCGAGCAACTGAATGTCGCTTCAAAGCCTGTTTAGGTTATATCTTTTCTTTGTTCTTTTTTCTTGATAAAAAAGAACGAAAAAATCAAGACGCAGCAAAGCTTCCACCGCACGGGGCCGAACGCCGGCTCGCTGCTGCGTCAGCCCACCGCGCCTATCCCAAAAATGTTTGGTGCTAACAAGCTTCGGTCTTCCGTCTTCCCGCCCCAAAACCAACGGGATTTTGGCTTGCGGTACAATTGCGGTTAATCGGATTTTTTCTCAACTTATTTAGACAAAGTCCTTTTTGACTTTTTAACCCAAAATGCCTCCATTATGCTTACACCTGCCCAGCAGGAAACCTACCAAAAAGATGGTTTCCTCATCCTTTCTGGACTTTTCAGTCCGGAAGAAATTGCCCTACTGTTTTCCGTAGCCACAGACGATACCGTCACCGGAAATTCCTTTGACCTGAATGACCAAGATGGCAAGAAGACTAAATTGACCTTATGGTTTACTGCCGGAGATGATTCTTTTGGCCTGATGTCCCGCTGTCAGCGCATAGTCAATTCGGTTCAAAGTCTACTTGGGTCGGGTGAGGTTTGCCATTTTCACTCCAAGATTATGCAAAAGCAGCCCAAGGTCGGAGGAGCCTGGGAATGGCATCAAGACTATGGGTATTGGTACAAAAACGGCTTTCTTTTTCCCGAAGCGATGATTTCCGTGATGCTCGCCCTCACAGATGCAACCAAGGAAAATGGCTGCCTTCAGGTCTTGAAGGGAACCCATAAAATGCAGCGCTTTGAGCATTCCTTCGTGGGAGAGCAACAGGGAGCGGATCTGGATTTTGTCACCGAAGCTGAAAGAATATCGGAGCTGGTTTATTGTGAACTGAAGGCTGGGGATGTGCTCTTTTTTCATCCCAATCTCCTGCATCGCTCCGAGGCCAATTTAAGCGAAAAGCCGCGCTGGTCGGTTATTTCGGCCTATAATCTTTCTTACAACAAACCCTTTCGTGAGAAAAGTACCTCCTGCATTACACCCGTGGAGGTAGTTCGGGATGAGGCCATTTTGGCTAGCGGAATGCGGAAAGTGTCCGCTGCCGATTTTTTGGTCAAGGAAAAAGAGATCACCCTAAACGTAAAATAGGCATGCTAAATATTTGTATTCTGGGAGGAGGATTTATCGGGAGGTTTTATGCGGAATCGCTGATTGGAAGGAGAGGGAAAGATCAGGTTGCTGTGGTTTACGCGAGAAGGGAAGAGACAGCCAAGCGCTTTTCCAAAGATTACCAAGTTCCGGTCTGGACCACGGATATGGAAGAAGCGATCGCCCATCCCCAAACGGACGTGGTGATCATTGCCCTTCCCAACCATGTGCATGAGGAGGCGGTCATGCTTTGCGTCAAACACAAGAAGCCAGTGCTTTGCACCAAGCCCTTGGGAAGAAACGCGGAAGAGGCGCTGCGAATGACTAAAGCGGTGGAGGAAGCCGGCGTATTTGCGGGCTATCTGGAAGATCTGTGCTATACACCGAAGTTTCTGAAGTCGGTCAAAAGCGTGGAATCCGGAGCGATTGGAAGGGTTTTGTGGGCGAAATCCAGAGAAACCCATCCCGGCCCACATTCGGATTGGTTTTGGGATATGGAAAAAGCGGGCGGTGGAGCCATCGTGGATTTGGGCTGCCACTGTGTGGAGATTTCCAGGAATTTTATCGGGAAAGACGTTCTGCCTGTGGAGGTGATGTGCTGGGCGGATACCCAGGTCAAGCCCATCGAAGCCGAAGACCATGCCATTGGTCTGGTGAAATATGAAAATGGGGCGATCGGACAGTTTGAAGTTTCCTGGACTTTCAGAGGTGGGATGGACTTGAGGGATGAGGTGATGGGGACGGAGGGCACGATCTGGATCAATTCCTTTTTGAGAACAGGCTTTGAAATGTTCAGCAGCGGAGCCGGGCAAGGCTATGTCGCCGAAAAGGCGGAAACTTCCGCGGGATGGCTTTTTCCGGTAGGCGATGAAGCGCATGAACTGGGCTATCCCAATATGTTTATAGATATGTTTGAGTCCTTGGAAAAAGGGACTGCTCCAAGAGAGACTTTTTACGATGGCTATGTGGTCAATGCCATTTTGGATGCGGCCTACAAATCCGCCAAAACCAAGCTGTGGGAACCGGTTGATCTACCTCTGTGGAGAGGAAAAAGAGGCCTGAGCAAACCCTCAGTTTACAATTCTTATGATGACCATCACTGGCTGATCAAAGAGGAAATCCTGCCCAATGGGGATAAAAAGGTGATTTTGAAGGAAAAGGCAAGCGGAAGAATCTTCTCCAAAGACGAGCTGGCATCTTGAATTCTTTTTTAGAAAAGTGGAGCCCCTAAGAACGCGCTGAATGGGAATAGGGCTGAGATTTAGAATTGCATATAACGGTCATTTCAAGGATTCAATAAGTTCCAAGGGAGTAAAGATTGGAAGATGTGGCCTCGCCATTTTCAGAAAACCCTTGTCGCTGGTCACTATGGCCTGTATTCCGTTCGAAAGACACATAAAAAAGTGGATGGCGTCTTCGATGTCTTCATGGGGAGACTCCACAGCGCTCATCACGTCCAGTTTTGATCCCTCGATCAATTGAAACCTGCGGCAAATTACCCCGATGATTTCCTTGGTGATTTTAGCCCCTTTAGCTTGTGTCAAAAAATAGGAGCAGGTCTGGATCACCGAAATACTGACAAAACCGATGATTTCCCCTTGGTCTACTTTCTCAAAAAGCGAGTTGATTTCTTTTGGATTGGGACTTCTCTCGAGGAAAAAGTCCAGGATCGTATTCACATCAAAGAAGATCCTCATTGCCCCATTTTTTTCCTGGACTCGTAATATTCCTTCTTCCAGTCATAATCTTCCGGGAATTCAACTTTGGACTTGGGAAGAGACTTCATGAATTCTACCAAAGTCATCCCATTGGGTAGCGTGGACGGGGGCTTAAGTAGCGTAATGAAATGATCCTGTACCAAATCGGATACGCTTCTGTCTTGGGATTCGGCGTATTCCTTGATTTTCTCAAGCAAATCTTCCTCTATCGTGATATTAAGTCGCTTTTTCATCGCATGCGCATTGAATATAAAATATACGCATAGATCATGGAAATTGGTTCCAAATATTGAAATTTCGAATAGTGGAATCCGATTTTTTGCCGGACTTTCGAAAGAAAAGGCAAGCGGGAAAATCTTCTCCAAAAACGAGCTGGCGTCTTGAATTCTTTTTTCAGAGAAGTGGAGATGCTGAAGGACGCGCTTAAAGTTTGATGTGTAGGGGCAGTTGAAATCCGATAAAGCGAGTTTAAGTTCCTTGCCTCAGAGTGACAAGATTTCTTTGCACGATTTCGAAGAAAGGTGCTGTGCATTTGATTTTTAGTTAAATTCGAGAGAAGCGGTTAACAAGACTGAGTTCGGCCATGAAAGAATATAGAATCCCCCAGAAGGAGAAGTTCAATTTGGATACGTTCGATGAGTCGGAGCGAGTAGCCTATTCCTACGCTGATTACCTCAAATGGGACTTTGAAGAAATTGTCGAATTGATCAAAGGAAAGGTTTTTAGAAAAGCTGCCGCTCCAAATCGAAGACATCAGGAGGTTTCCGTCAACTTAACATCGAGGATTTGGGATTTTCTGAAAGGGCATCCCTGCAAGGTTTATTCAGCTCCATTCGATGTCAGGTTTTCAAGGAATCCCGAGTTTTCAAAAATCGATTCAGTCGTCCAGCCCGATATTTCTGTGATCTGCGATCCTTCCAAACTGGATGACAGAGGCTGTTTTGGCGCCCCGGATTTGATCGTGGAGATCATTTCTCCGGGAAATAGCCGTGTCGAGCTTCAAAACAAATACGACTTGTATGAGGAATTTGGAGTTCGAGAGTATTGGATAGTACATCCTACAGATTGCACCCTTTTGATCTACACCTTGGTCGATGGGAGATTTCAGCCTTCCCGACTTTTTACCTCCGGAGACCGGGTCAAGTCGACGGTACTGCCCGGCTTTTCACTCGATGTAGAGGATATTTTGTAGGATTGAAGAAATCTTTTTCAGAGCCGAGCTGGCTTCTTAAGTACCTATTCATGTAAGGAAAAAGCGAAATCTGCCTTTTTAAAATCAGAAGATTTTAGTAGGTTCGAGTCATGGCAGGGAGGAGATACGAGAGATAGGCGCAATTGCGCCTATTTTATGTTAGCTACAAGTAAAAAATGAAATATCAATACTCAGAAGATAATAAAGCTAAAGCAATAAAACGAAATAGAACGATTATGTCTGTTCAATATGGAATTGGTGCTACAGTAATGATTTATATGTTATTCAATAATTGGTCGACATTAGGAGTTGAGATAAAAGCTCCCCTATTAGTTGGTCTTATTGTTCTACCCTTCGCTTGGATTTATTTCGACAGAAACTTTCGTGCAAAATTCTCTAGCTCTTACGAGATACAAGACGATTACCTGATAATTGAAGAAAAAGGGGCTGTTAAGCACAAAATCTCTCTTGACTCTATCCGACAACTAAAAAAAATTCCAAATGGACATAGAATCGAGAGTAACTCAGGAACTGCATATATTCTTGACGGGATTGACAATAAAGATGAATTATTGAAAAAAATAAATAAAACCAGTAGCTAACACTGTATATAGCAAATAGGGGATTCGGTGGTTTACGAAAGTTAAGTGTTATTTACCAACACCGCCAAATCGTTGATTTGGCTTTTAAAGGAATAAAATAAAAACAAAATACAACGCTTTGGCTCAATGCAAAATTGAAAGTTTAGTGCTTTCTACTGCCCTACTTGCCATATACTAAACGTTGGAAATAATAGGAGTAAACAATAAAGTGATAATCAAAGATTGTAAATGGAAGGAACAAAAAAGCTCTTTTCTCAAAGAGCGATTTCTATAGCAACATATTTTGGCGGTCCTGCAGCAGCTGGGTATCTAGTTAAAAAGAATTACGAAGCTTATAACCAAGAGGATAATGGAAAAAAAGCTTTTATAATCGGAATCATCTCAACCTTTGTAGTATTTGTTGGAATATTTTCGATACCAGAACCCATAATTGATAAGATTCCAAATGCGTTGATACCTGCAATTTACTCAGGGATAATTTATTTGATCGTTGAAAGAATACAAGGACAATGGTTAAAGGAGCACAAGGAATCGGGCGGTGAATTTTTCAGCGGATGGAAAGCAACCGGCATCGGAGCGATTTTTATGGTGATACTACTTGCCTTGATTATGGGGTCAGTTTTTGTAGAGGGAGAGTTATCTCAATCTGATTTTGATACTGTAGCTTACGATAAGGAGATTGAAAGATTTGTTGAGAATGAAAGCACGTCACTCGCAGTGTTTAGCGTGATTGACACGTCCGAACCACAATATTTGATGAAGGAATTTAGCAAGGGGATTGTGTTGTGGAATGAAAACAAGGAAATAGTAAAAGGGCTTAATTCTATCGATAACTTGCCAGCTGAATTTATAGAGCAAAATAAACTGCTTTTGAAGTATTGTGATTTAAGAATACAGCATAGCGAGATAATATTAAAAGCGATAAATGAGGATACTGACAAGTATGTTGCGGAGATTGACAGAATTGGAGTGGAGATAGAAAAGATTTTGGAAGAACTTCAATAGTGACATTACCAAAGTAGAATTCCGCAATACAAAAGCCGGACGATCAATCGTCCGGCTTTTGTATTGAGAGAGGGTTCATCAAAGGGTTGGTCAATGAAGAGCTTACCTTAACTCTGATCCACATCCACCACCCAGCGTACGGAGCGGAATTCGGGGCGGGACTGTAGCTCTTCGAGGATTTTAGCGAGCTGTTCCTTAAATACAGCCTGCGTGTTTCCCGATCTATCCAGCTTGATCATACTTTCAAACTGGTATTGGTTTTTGATGCGGGCGATGATGCCTTTTTCCGGTCCCAAGACGATTTTTTTTGCCTGAACATTCGCCATCTCACGATGCAGCGCATGGGCGGCCTTTTCGGCGATTTTGAAGTCGGCATGGCGGGTGGTGATCTTCACCAGCTTCACATAGGGAGGGTAATAGAACTTCTTTCTGTCGAACATTTCCTGACGGAAAAACTCGAAATAGTCTCCTCTGAGGACTTTGTCGAACAGTTCGTTCTCGGGATTTCTGGACTGGATGACCACTTGGCCTTTTACATCACGCCTTCCTGCCCGACCTGCGACCTGCGTGATCTGTTGATAGGCGCGTTCTCCGGCTCTGAAATCTGGGAAGTTTAAGATCCGATCTCCATCCCAGATGCCCACGACGGTGACTTTGCCAAAGTCCAAGCCTTTGGTGATCATTTGCGTTCCCACCAGAATATCGATCTGCCCAGCCCCAAACTCGTCCAGCAGCCTTTGGTAGCCGTATTTGTTTCGGGTCGTGTCCAAGTCCATCCTCCCCATTCTAGCTTCGGGAAAAAGCAGACTCAGCGATTCTTCGATCCGCTCTGTGCCTATGCCTTGGGTAGTCAACTGTGTGCTTCCGCAGGCCGGACAGCTTTGCGGGATTTTTTCCTTGTAGCCGCAGTAGTGGCAGCGCAATTCCTCGGCAAATTGATGGTAGGTGAGGCTCACGTCACACTGCACGCATTGCCCTGTCCAGCCGCAATCCTCGCACTGCACGTAGGGAGAATAGCCTCTACGGTTTTGGAAAATGAGCACCTGCTCTTGGCGATCCAATGCTGCTTGGATCTTTTCACGCATCATACGGGTGGAATCCAGTTTTAGCAGGTTTTTCTTTCGGTCCGCCGAAAGGTTTGCCAGATGATACTCGGGCATGCTGGCATCTCCAAAGCGGTGCTGGAGTTCGGTCAATCCATATTTTCCTTGGGTGGCATTGTAATAGGACTCGAAAGAAGGCGTCGCTGAGCCGAGGAGCGTCCTTGCCTGATGGAAATAGGCCAGCATGATGGCGGCATCCCGGGCATGAAACCGCGGTGCCGGGTCAAATTGCTTGTAGCTAGGCTCATGCTCTTCGTCCACGATGATCAGGCCCAGGCTGTCGAAGGGCAAAAAGACGGAAGACCTCACGCCGACGACGAATGAAAACCTCCCGCTGAGGACTCCATTCCACACCTCAACCCGCTCATTGTCGGAATATTTGGAATGATAGACTCCCATCTGCGAGCCAAAGACCTGTCTGAGGCGACTGACAATCTGTGTGGTCAAGGCGATCTCGGGCAGCAGCATCAAGACTTGGGAACCACTTTCCAAGACTTCCTGGATCAGCTTGATGTAGATTTCGGTCTTGCCGCTCCCGGTCACGCCATGCAGCAGCACGCATTGCTTGCTTTCAAAATGGGTTTTGATCTCCTCGAAGGCAGCCTGCTGTGTGGACGAAAGATCGTAGGCTTCGCGCTCGGCTTTTTCCTCCTCAATCCGGTTGACCACATGCTTGAAGGATTCGAAAATTCCGTTTTTGATCAGTGTTTTCAGTGAGCTTTCCGAATCGCCTTCTTCCAAAAGGGATGCTTTGTCCAGTCCGTTTTCATTCAATTTGGGATTTTGAAAAACCGGCACGTCCCGAAGGTATTTCAGAAGGATGGACTCTTGCTTGGGCTTGCCTTGGACGGTTTCAAATATTGCCTGGAGCGCGTTTTTGTCCGCTGCGAGCTCGGGTACCAGCCTGACTCTGGTTTCGACTTTCGGCGTGTATTTTTCTTGCACCCGTTCGAAAATCAAGATCGCTTCCTTGGCGACCAAGCTTTTCAGAATGGGGTGAATTGTCTTTACTCCGAGGATTTTTTCGCAGTCCTCGTAGCTGAGTTCATCCTTGTTCTCGAGTGCTTCGAGGATTTTTTCCTCACGAAGGTCGAGCGGGTATTTACTCGTTTCCGGGTTAAAATTCGGATTGAGCTGGATCTTGCTTTCGGAGGAAAGCCGAAGTCCAGAAGGCAAGGCCGCGAACATCACCTCGCCGATATGGCAACAGTAGTATTCCGCCATCCAAACCCAAAAGCGGATTTGAAGGGGATTGACGCTGGGCTGTATATCCAGCACGTCGAGAATGGGCTTGGCTTCGTAGGCTTGGGGAGGCTTGTTGTGCACCTTCCCGATGATGCCCGTCAGCACTTTCTTTTTGCCAAACTGCACGATCACCCGTGCCCCAATCTGAATTTGGGACCGCAGCAAAGCGGGGATTTTGTAAGTGAACATCCGGGGAATGGGGACGGGCAGGATGATATCCGCGAAGTTGTTTCCGCCGCTTGTTTCCGCCAAATCCTGTTCTGCAAAGAGACTTTCCACCAATTCAGGCTAAATAAGGTAATTGAGCAATTGCCTCTTCCCAAGAAGCTACCGGGCGGCGACATGCTCTGTCAAAACAAATATAAATTAAGGCATTTCCCTCGGCGTCGGGCGTTTTTCCCTGAAGAAGGGGGACATTTTCTGTCAAGTTCTCAGACCAGGAAAGAACAGAGTTTGGGGTGTAGGCTTGCTGAAAGGCTTCCGCTTTGGACTTCGCGTTTGTTCCGACGATGGCGATTTCCGCGGAGGGAACCAGCGATTCGAGCAGGAAATGGGCCCAGTTGCTGAGAAAACCCGGATCGCGGAGAACCAAATCCTTCATGCCACCCAGCATCTTTTGCGCTATCTCCGAGTACTTCTCTTCATAGGTCAAAAGTGAAAGTCTATGGAGGTTTCGGGCCATGATCGAGTTGGAAGCGGGGATGACGTTGTCAAAAAGCTCCTTCTTATTGGCGATCAGTTTCTCTGCTTTGGGATTGTTGAAAAAGAAAAATCCGTCGCTTTCATCATAAAACTGATCCAAGCAGAAATCTGTCAAGTCCTTGGCAAAGTTCAGCCAGGATACGTCGCCACTCGCTTCGAAAGCCATTAATGCCGCGCGGATCACTGCAGCATAGTCTTCCAGAAATGCTGGGGTGTAGGCCTGGCCGTTTTTATAAGAGCGATGCAAAACGCCCGAAACGATCATCTTTTCCCGCACAAAGCCCAAGTTTTTCAAAGCCAGATCCAGCATGCGTTTTTCTCCTGTCGCATGGTAGGCCTGAATCAATCCTGCCGACATCAGTCCATTCCATCCCGCGAGAATTTTGTCGTCTTTTCCAGGGAAAATCCGCTGGTTTCTGACCTCAAGTAGCTTGGCTTTGACGGCGTTGAGCTTATCGACCAGCTCGTTTTCTTCGAGCTTGAATTGGGAGGTGATCTCTGCGTAGGATTCCGTCTGGAAGAGGATGTTGACGCCATCTTCCCAGTTTCCATTGGGTTTGAGATTGTAGAGTTTGCTGAGCCAAGGCAATTCGTCCGGCATCAAGGCCTGCAATTCGGCGTAGGTCCAGGTATAGAATTTTCCTTCCACTCCCTCGCTATCCGCGTCTTGAGCGGCGTGGAATCCTCCCTCTTCTTGGAGCATTTCGGCTTCCAGCCAGTTGACGGTTTCGGTGACTTTTTCCAGAAAAAACGCATCTCGGCTGACCTGATAGGCTTTTGCATAGAGCTCCAGCAGTTGGCCGTTGTCGTAGAGCATCTTTTCGAAGTGCGGCGCAAACCACTCTCCATCGACCGAATATCTCGCAAAGCCGCCTCGCAAATGGTCGTAAATGCCGCCCATTCCGATTTTTTTCAGGGTGAAGAAGACTTTTTCCTGCAAGTCTGGATTTTTGGAAAGCAGGGCATAATCGAGCACAAAGTCCCAAATCGTCGGCATAGGAAACTTAGGTGCCCGATTCATTCCTCCCCATTCAGGATCAAACTGGGAGGAAAGCTTGGTGATGATTTCCATGAGATCATCGGGATCGAATTCAGATGCATTGCCGGCAATGCCATATTTCTCGGTTTCCTTTCGGCTCAGGCTTCGCCCAAAGCTTTCGGCGCTTTCCGCCAACTGATCCTCGTGTTTTTCAAACGCGTTGGCAATGTTGGCCAGCAATTGTTTCCATTGCAGGTTGGGGAAATAGGTGCCGCCATAAAAAGGCTTTTGGTTGGGCATCAGGAAAACATTCAGCGGCCAACCGCCTTGGAGTCCCATAGCCTGCACCGCGTCCATGTAAATGTTGTCAATGTCCGGGCGCTCTTCCCGGTCAATTTTGATGCAGACAAAGTGTTCGTTCATCAATTCTGCAGTCACTTCGTCCTCAAAGCTTTCCCGCTCCATGACATGGCACCAATGACAAGCCGAATAGCCAATCGACACCAAAATCGGTTTGTTTTCAGTCTCGGCTTTTTGCAAGGCTTCCGGTCCCCAAGGAAACCAATCCACAGGGTTGTGTGCGTGCTGGAGTAGGTAGGGGCTTTGGCTTTGGATAAGACGATTGGACATGGATTTAAAAATTTGAAAATTGAAAGATTGGAAAATTGGGAGGGACGTAGATAGTTCTTTTGGCCAACTCCCCCTTTGGAAAAGGGGGCAGGGGGATTTAGTTATGAAGCTGCGACATGACGAGGTGGTCTGTCACCCTGAGCGTAGTCGAAGGGTGACCTCTTCGATCTCCCTAGAAAAATCAAATTGAGAGTTCAATCGTTCCAGCTTTTCCAAAAGGTTTCGAAGAAATTTGCGGTGGGCTTCGGTATCGGGATTGAAAGGCCGATGCGCAAGCTCCAGTCTGATTTTATTGATTTCACCGGCCAATTTTTTGGTTTCCTCAGTGAAATACGCTTGCTGCCATCTCTCCCAAATGTAATTTTCCGCCTCTTCACTCGGGTGGATCAAATCGGTTTTATAGAAGCGATAGTCCCTGAGTTCGTCCATCAATATTTCGTAGGCCGGGAAATAGTCTACCCGATCAAGGTCCTCCTGTAGATTTTGGCATAAAGCCCTGAGCATGCTTTTGCTGAGTTGGTTTTCCGCGACGCCGTCCTTCAGGTGTCGAACCGGGCTAACAGTCAGAATGATTCGGATAGCTGGATTGGCGAGGCGGATTGCCCGCAGGGTTTCGAGGACAGGCCTTTTCATTTCCTCGATGGACCAAAGCCTTTTGCGGAACTGGTTCTGCGGCACTTTGTGGCAGTTTGCAACCAAGGTTCCGTCTAGTAGTTCATAACCCCAAGCAGTGCCGAAAGTTAGGATGAGGTCCGTCCCGACTCGCGCTTGGGATTGTGTTTTGTCGGCTTCGTTTCTGAGCAATTGCATCAGATTTTCCAACGATTCGGCCCGAATATCCGAATGGGCAAGAAAGTGGTGAAAAAGCCCTTCTCGCTCTGTCAAAAGACGATCCTCAAACGACCGATCGAAAAAGGATCGGTTCAAAAGCTCAGAGATGGCCACAGGATGAAATACCGTCCCAAAAGGATTGACCAAAACGTCGAGCTTGGCATCGCCCATTCGCTGGCCGATGGTCTGGGCAAAGCAGGAGCCCATGCTGAGAATCATGCTTTGATGGGAAATCTTTTGCGGGGAGGGCGGAATCGGGAAGTCTATAGACCAGCGCATGGGATGAAGATAGCAATTATGCCTCTTTTGTCGCATTTGACAGGGTTTTTAAGACTGGAAAAAAAGGATTGGGATGATTGTCAGGAGGATGAAAAAATCTTTCGGGAGCCCTAGAAATTTTTCTTTCCAAGCCAGTAAATTGGCTTCGTTAAGCGGGTGTAGCTCAGTTGGTTGTCCGCCTAGGCGGATCCCAAGCTGAAGGTTCCCGATTTTTTTCGGGACAAGCTGTGAGTTCGAGACTCATTACCCGCTCTGAAGGACAGTCCATAGAAGGCTTGTCCTTTTTTATTTGGTTGAAAATGAGTTTTTTAAAAAAAATAAATTTCAACCTCTGTGATTTTTTTGAATGATACGAGACTAATAGTGCAAAATCCAATCCATGAGCCAAGAAGAAGAATTTGTAAACCTGATCCAACAAAATCAAGGCTTGCTTTACAAAATCGCTTCGATTTATACCCGGATTCCTGAGGAGCAGCAAGATCTCTTTCAGGAAATCGTATACCAGACCTGGAAGTCCTTTGGCAGTTATAAAAAAGCCGCCAAACCCAGTACTTGGCTCTATCGGGTGGGAATGAACACGGCCATTTCACACCTCAATCGATCCAAAAAAAGGATAACTGCAGTGTCTTTGGAAGGATGGGAATCGCTTCGATTGGAGGAGTACGATGCCGGATTGGAGGAAAGGGTTCAGTTACTGTATGCTGAGATCCGCAAACTTGGCCTGCTGGATCGTGGGATTGTTTTCCTATTTCTGGAAGATAAAAACTACGAAGAGATCGCGGAAATCGTCGGGATTACCGCCAGCAACGTGGGTACCCGACTGTCTAGAATCAAAGAAAAATTAAGAAAAGGCGTCAAAAATAACTAAGCCCCTGAGCCATGGAACTCGATGAAATGAAATCCCTCTGGGGCAGCCTAAGTGATGCCACAGAAAGAAAAGAAAAAATCAAAAAAGAAGAACTCATGAAATTGACCAAGAGAAATTATCAACGAAAGCTGGGTAAAATCTACCTGCCTGAGATTTTGGGTACCGTCATCACTTTCCTGTATGCAGGATTCTTTATCTCCCAGTTTGACAAATTGGAGTTTAAGGTGAACCAGATCCTCACCATTTTCAACACCAGCGCCATGATCTTGCTGCCGATTATCAGTTTGATTAGTCTGAATCGACTCAACCGATTGGATATCAGTGAGAATAGTCCAATGGAGTTGGTGGCTAAGTTCAAGAAGGACAAGGTGTTTTTTTGGAAGTTCCAGCGAATGAACATGCTGCTTTCTGGCTTTTTTGCCATCAGTATATTGCCGCCATTGGCAGAGTTGGTCGGAAAAAGAGACCTGATCCTAGAACCACAGTTTTGGATGGTATATGTACCCGTTGGATTGATTTGTGTTTATTTTTTCAGCAAAATCACCTTCAGGAAATACGAAAAATCGCTTGAGGAAGCGGAACAGTTGATAGAGGGGATAGACTAAAAAAAGGGAGCGTTAGCTTCCTTTTTTGATTTCATTCCATTGCCTAAGTACCTGCGTGTCCCCGAATCCATAGATTGGGAGCCTTTTTTGGAACTCGCGGAATACGCTGGAAAAGTCAGTCTCTCCCATTTCCTCCCGGATTTTCAGGAGGGTTTGGACAGGTTTGCCAGGAAAGTCTCCAATCGGCATCATGTCTCTCCATGATTCCACGGCCGGTTTCAGAAAAGGGAATCTCTCGATAAAGAGATTGGCGATTTTGAGCGCTTCAAAGACGTCATTGTTTTGGAAGTGTATCCACAAGTCTCCCAACACCGCACGCTCCCTTTGACTCAGTTTCTTGGCTTTTTTCTCATAGCTTTCGACTAGCTCCCTTTCGCTCAATGCTGAAAAATGGTAGGGCGAGTCGGGGTAGGGAAGTACAAGATTTACCACGGCAGGATGCGTTTTCAGGTAGTTGAATACAAACCAGAGATTAACCTGGCAGAAAAGATCTTCCTCAAACCAGCAAAAAATTTGGCTGTCTGCCGGAATGGCCTTGATTTTCAGAATCTCTTGGTAAGAATAGGTTTTGTAGTCGATCGAAGCGCCTTCGGGGTAATTTTGTTTGATAAAAGCTTCTCTCAGTTGCCAGAGCTCTTCACCCTCTTTGGGACTTACCGGGCCATCGACGAGACATTCCCTAAAAGAAATCCTTTCTCCTGGAATGCTTTTGGGAAACATGGACAAAAGCGCGTCGCCATTGAGAATATGATAGATCATGCGCTGTGGTATTTGGCTTTTGTCACGGCGTAGGATTTGGCGATGAGTTCGCGGAGGATGCCTTCGTTGAGATCGGAGAGCTTGTTGGCGTAGAGACAGGCGACGGCGCGCTTGTATTTCCCGAGGTTTTCGAGCAGTGGCTCAAAGTCCTGCTGCTCACAACTGAGCAGGTAGAGGGAAAGGGCTGTTTTTCGAGGGGAAAAGCCTACGATGGGCGCGTCTCCCTCGTGGCCGGTGGCATATTTGTAGTGATAGCTGCCAAAGCCTATGATGGACGGCCCCCACATGGTGGCTTCCTCGCCAGTGATCTCTTCCATCATTTTTTTCAGCGCAAAAGCATCTTCGCGTTTTTTTGGGCTTTCTACCGCGTTGATAAAATCGTCGACGGATACCTCGGTGGGTTTTGTTTTGTTTTCGGCCATGACTATTCTTGATAAAGTTCGATAGGCAAGCCGTCAGGATCGGAAAAGAATGTGAATTGTTTCCCCGTGTACTCATCCACCCTGATTGGCTCTGCCTGAATTCCTAATTTACTCAAATCTTCCGCCGCTTTCCCAATGTCTTTGACTGCAAAAGCCAAATGCCTCAGGCCGCAGGCTTCGGGTCGGGAAACTCTCGCTGGGGGATTGGGAAAAGAAAAGAGTTCGATCACATATTGCCCATTGAGTTCTAAGTCAAGCTTGTAAGAATCCCGCTCAGCGCGATAAACTTCCTGCAGGATTTTAAGTCCGAGGATTTCTGTATAAAAGTGCTTGGAACGCTCGTAGTCCGAGCAGATGATGGCGATATGGTGGATGGATGAAAGCATTTTTGGATTGTAAAATTGAACACTTCGGCAAGCTTAGAGCAAGGATTGGAAGATCGGAAAATTAGTCCACAGTCGACAGACGACAGTCCACCGCAATTCGACAGTCGACTTGGGTCTAGGGAAAGTTGGGAAAATGAATAGTGATCTATAACTTATTGAAAATGTGCTGTTATAGCCAGTTTTTATTTCTCCGAGTAAAGTAGTCCCCACTTTCCGATTTGAATTGTCTTTTTAAATGTTTGTCCAACTTGATATGGCCCTTGAACTTTTAAGTCAATTATTCTGTCAAGTTGTTGATCTTGAATTTTTATATAGTGCCTTGTCCCTCCTTTACTTGTCAAAGTATAGTAGTCAATAATTTTTGCATTCAGATTTACTGACCTACTATCACCAGTATACGCGTTGGTCAAAATTATCGTTGAAAGCGTTGTCCCAATAGAAATTCCCGTCATTCCTAATGTCAAAATGAATATTCTAAAAACTGTCCTTAATTGCGTCCAAATTTTTCTTTCGTACTCTTTCTTCTCGTGTTGTCGAATGAACCTTAAATAAATGAAGTAACAGCTTGGAGCCATAACGATTAGAATTGGTAAAGTAAAATACTTCATTGTCCAACCAACAGCAGTGTCAATCTCGATAAAGTCAAATGATGTAAACGAAAGAATTATTATCAACATACAAAGTCCGACTATGGTGTAGAAAACCGTCTGAAATTTTCGTGTTGTCATTGATTGCAGTGTTGTCCTAAAATTGGCTATAGCTACTCACTGAAAAACTTTTTTGTGCCGCTTCGACCAATTTTCCATTGGCCATGGACTATCGGCTATGGACTACCATCTACTTCATTAGGTGCTTCTCAAGGAAATCCGCCGTCAGCTGCCCTACCTGAACCATGTTTTTCCAGCGCATCCAGTGATGGGTATCGCCGGGGATCAGGACCGCCTCGTAGGGCATTCCAAGCTCTTCAAATCTTCGGATCAAATTGGTCGTCTGGCTTACTTCTACATTTCGATCATCATCGGAATGGATAAATAGCACCGGGCTTTTCCAGGTCCCCAGATCCGCAATTGGCGAGGACTTCCAGGCGATTTCTTTGGCCTTTTCATAATCCGGCGCAATTTCGTAACCTTCGGGCAAATCATATCGCCCATCCAAGTCGTGCACACCGTGAATATCCACGCCAACTTTGAATAGGTCAGAATCTCGAGCCAAGGCTAAAGCAGTCAGGTAGCCCCCATAGCTGCCCCCATAGACTCCGATCCTGTCAGCGTCGACTTGACTTAGCGAAGCCAAATATTCGCCTCCAGCTTTAATGTCTTGGTATTCGACCGCGCCTTGAAAATAGCCATTTGCAGGTCGGTGAAACTCGTAGCCATATCCGATTCCCAATCGGTAATTAACTGAAAGGACGACAAACCCAAGCTCAGCCAAGTACTGGTTGTAGGCATAGGTATTGGAATAATAATCCATGTAGCTCCAACCGAGCAACATCTGTCGCTGAGGTCCGCCATGGATGAAAACTACACCAGGCTTTTTGGCAGCTCCGCCTTCTTTTTCGAAAAGCTGACCGTAAACGGTTGTGCCATCCGGAGCTTTAAAGCTGACTTGCTTTGGAGTGACCAGATTGCTTTGAGGGAAATCAGATGGAATGGAGGATTCTTGGAGGAGTTTTGTTGCCGATCCGGACTTCACTGCCACCAAATGTGAACGCTGGGGCGTGGCTGAGAAAAAGGCGATTTTGTCTCCGCCACCCAAACCAACCGGATAGGCTTCGATTCCGTTGCCGGAAGTTTCCCAGGTCAATTTTTTGGTCTTTAGGTCTATTCTTCCAATGTGTCGTCTGTCGAGATCCTCTTCCTCTGGGCCGGTATTGGCGGAAAAGACCACATGGTTTCCATATTGGCTGAGCTTGATCTGCTCGACCATGTAATTTCCCGGTGTGAGGGATTGCAGGTTTTGGCTTGCCAAGTCCAGGGCAAAGAGATGCTGCCAGCCCTCATGGTAAGATTCGAATACGAGTTCTTTGGAATTGGGAAATGCGAAAAACCCATAGCGATAGGATCCTCGGAGTGTTTCGGGAGCTTTCCAGAACATTTTTCCTTCGCCTGATCTGACATCTGCAAGCCAGATTTCCCAAGGTACATGTCTGGGTTCCAACAGCGGAAATGCAGCTCCACTTCCTCCTTGGGTTTTAACAAAGGCAATTTGGCTGCCGTCAGGCGACCATTTGGGTTGGGAATAGCGGTGAAAGGATGGGGCGATCCAATGGATGGGAGTTTCTTGGTTTTCATAGATTCCCAGCAACTGATGCCCTCCTCGGCTTACGGTGAAAGCCAGTTTTTTTCCGTCAGGAGAAAACTCTAGGGAATTCACATTTCCTTTGACTTGAAAGAGTTGGGCAGGTTTTTCATTTCCTTCTAAATCAGCTTTCCATGCCTGTCCACCTTTGAGATAAAGGATTTGATTTTGTGGCCCGAGGGTAAAGTCGTCCCCTTCAACAAGGACTTCAGCTTTTTGGGTTGAGAGGTTGATTTTCCAGATTTCCACTTTGGGAAGTGTGGGCATGTTCAGCGCATTCACCGTGGAGGAGGCATTTCCGCCGCCATGGTCTCCGCCACGCACAAAGATCAGCCAATTGCCGTCTGCGGTGAACTTGAGGCTGCTGATTTCTTGTCCATCGTCTTGGTTGAACTTGGTCAGTTTGGTCGGTAGGAAATTTGGGCCATCGGCGAAGTAGACATTTCTTTTTCCCTGCTCATTCATCGCCCAAGCGATCTTTTCGCCGACTGGAGATGAAGTCAATTCCGAAGGAAAGCTGAATTTTCCAACCTGCTCCATCGTGAAGGATTGGGAAAAGAGCAGGATTGGTAAAAAAAGTAAGAGGGCAACCGGGATAAATCTTTTCATATCAATACTTGTCATGGATGAAGTACAAAACCTTTTGAAGTTCGGTTTTCAGGTCGTTGGACGGAATCGCGTAGTTGTTCATCATGCAAGAGAAATGCAGGATTTTACCGCTCTTGGTGAGCAGGTATCCACTTAGAGAGTTGGCCATGCTGAGGGAGCCGGTCTTGGCATAGATGTAGGGAGGCTGGCCGGGGTCGGCCGGGTACCAATTGCGGATGGTGCCGGACTCTCCCCCTGCTGGGAAGTAGGCCTTGATCTTTTCCAGCGGAACTTCTTGGCGGATTTTGCCCAGCAGAGCGATGATGGATCTCGGCGTAAACATGTTTTGGGCAGAAAGTCCAGAGCCGTCGACCCAGCGTGGCTCGTCCGGTAGGTCGTTTAGGAGGTTTTCTTTGGAATAAGAGATTGCCTCCGAGATGTCCAATTTGTTGGTCAGCTGATCCGAAACCAAAAACATCAGTTGCTCGGCCAAGAAATTGTCGCTGATCTTCATCATCTGGGCGTAGATGCTATCGGCTGGTGCAGAGAGGAGTTTTTTGGGTTCTTCCTCGAAATAACTTGGATTGGAAATCATCGTAATCGACTTTCCCGTTGCTTCCTCGAGTAGGATTTTCGTCAGCTCACGCGAGGTGATAAAGGGAATGTCGGATTCAAATTCGGAATCCTTCGCCTCGGTTTTGAACTGGTAGGGAAAGCGGTTTTTTTGATGTTTTCGGGTGAAAGAATAAGGCCTGGAACTCTCCGATTCGTCGTTTTCCATGGCCGATTTGAACCTTTCCGGGTAAACTGTAAAGTCGGTTTCCCCCTTTTCTTTTTCAAAACGGACAATGTCGCCATACACCGGAAGAGCGGATCGCTCGGCTGCATAGTAATAGGGATACCAATTCCATGACCAGCCCGGCCCGTAGGCATCCACTTGGTCGAAATTGTCCAGCAGAAAGAGTTTTTTGTTTGAAGCTTTGAGGAAGTCGATGGCTGTTTCATCTTTCAAATCTGGATGAAGCAAGCTTGGATCGCCCGTGCCCCAGAAGATTAGGGAATCGCCTTTTTCCAGATAGTTTAATCCATTGACCAAGCTGTCACCCAAAATGGAGTAGGCCGTGTAGAATGTGAAAATCTTCGTGTTGGAAGCGGGAATGAAATACTTGCCCGAGTTGATTTCAACCAAGGTTTTGCCCTTTTCAGGATCTTGGAGCATAAAGCCCAGATGGCCCTTGTCAAAGACATCTGATTTAGAAAGGGACTTGTTGATTTTGTGGACAGTGCAGGAACTGAGTGCAAGGAGGGTGGCGACTAGAATTCTTTTCATAACGGAAAATAAAAAAAGTCTCCCGCAAAAAAGCAGGAGACTTGATGAGAGGAGGGATTCTTTACTGATCCCACCAGATTCTGTCCAATAGCGTGACCTGGGGTACATTGTTGCCATTTCGGCTGACCTCACTGTCCGGATAGGCCAATCGTCTGATGAACTCCCCGTTTAGATTGGGGTTCAGATTTTCAGGCAGGGTCATGTCCTTGTAGGCATAGTCAAAACGACGGGCATCGTTCCATGTCTCGGGGTGGAGAAACATCGCGACGAATTTTTCCTTCATGACCAGATCCAAAGTCAATGCATCGGCGCCCACGCTCACGGATGGGTCGGCCAAATAAGCTGCTTTAGCAGCGTCTTCCACTTCGAGCATATCCATGTGAGCTTCGATCCCGGCAAGGTAAGCGGCATAAGCCCTTGCTTTGTCTGAAGCCAGAGCAGCTTCGGCTTCGATAAATTTCATCTCAGCATAAGTGGCAATCATAATTGGCGAAGTTTCGCTGGTATAGTATTGGCCGGGGATCAAGGTAGATCTGGCACCGGATTCAGGGGCATTTCCACGTCCAGCTCCGTTTACCGTGCCTACGAATTCACCCGTAGAGGTGGTGCCTACCATCAAAGGAAGTCTTGGATCGAATGCCGGATAAGAGGTTCCGTCCAGTGCCTGGATAAATTGTTCTGATATCCATCCTCCCAACAGCAAGCTGGCGTTGTTTATAGCTACTTGAGCCCAGGGATTAAAGGCTTCTTCGAAGAAAAAGACCTTGGCGTCATCGTCATTGGAAGAGAATCCGCCATCAAGCGCGGCCAACACTTCCGAGGCACTGTATCCCTGTTCATGAATCATAAATCGCGCCTTGAGCGAATGGGCAAATTTTGACCATTTCTCAATGTCTCCTGAGTAGATAAAGTCGTCACCGCCGATGGTAATGGTGCTTTCTTTTTGAAGGTTTGCGATACCCTGATCCAAGAGGTTCAAGATTTGGCCATAGAGCTGTTGATCGTCATCATAGGCCGGTGTCACGGTCTCGAATGTGAAGCTTTCAGAGAAAGGAACATCACCAAAGAAGTCTACGGTCATCCCCAGGTTAAGCGCCATGAGGATTTGAGCCACGCCCAGATAGTGGTTTGCACCAGACTCGGTAGACTTGTCCATGATCACGGTCAAATCAGTCATGACATTGTAGAAATTGAACCAGGTACCGCTGAAGTCCAGCGGATCCATGGTGTCAGAAGAGCTGGCGGGATTTGGTGAGGCCAGGTATTGGACATAATTACTGGTCGCACTGCCGGCCCGGTAGATATTGCGGGCGGTTTCCAGGGTGCTGTTGGTCAATAGCCCCGTGACGGGTGCGTCCTCGGGATTGTTGGGGTTTTCGTTGACGTCTAAAAATGATTCACAGGCTGAGGCCAATAGAACCACCAATGCGCCAATCACTACGGTAAGTTTATTTCTAAATTTCATCTTTTTGCGGTTTTAAAGGTTTATAGGCCAAGGTTTAAAGTCACGAAGTAGCTCTGTACACCGGGGAACCCAAGTCCCGTAAATCCGATTGCATTTCCTCCTGCTCCCGCGGAAAAGGATTCAGGATCAAATCCGTCCCATGGGGTGGAAAGAATGATGTTGTTGGCCGCCAGCGAGATCCTCGCCGTACGGAAGGGAGTCTTTTCCAGGGCGTTTGGCTGAAGACTGTAGGCGAGGGTGATGTTGCGCAGTTTTAGGAAGGAAGCATCTCCAACAAAGTTTTCTGACGTGGTTCTATGGTGATTTCTCCAATATCCTGCGCCATAATTCACGCCGTCTGGACCGACACCCTGACCCAACCACACTTCCTTGGTGTTTTGCGAGCCATCCGCCAGCACTCCCTCAAATACGCGTGTGTCATTTCTGGCAAGGGATGCGGTGCCTTTGCCGAATGCTGAGATGAAGTTTGCAAACTGGTTATACTGCTCCATTCCGGTGCGGAAGTCGATCAGGAAGGAGAATTCGAGCCCTTTGTAAGAGAAGTTGTTTCTCAGGCCGCCGAAGAATTTTGGCACCGCATTTCCCAGTACGAGCTGTGTTCCGGTACGTACGGGGAAGCCATTTGCGCCGATCAGCATCGGCAAGCTGCGGTCTAGGACATCGGATTCGGGATTGGCGCCTGGGCGGGTGTAGCTGCTGCCGTAGATGTTGCCGTAGGCTTGTCCCTCTTTCAGAATCATGGTCACCGTACTGCCCACATACCCAAATTGCGATCCCACCACGATTTGGTCAATGCCTTCGCGGATCTCTTTGATTTCGTTTTTGTTGGTCGTGAGATTCGCTGTCACATCCCAGCGGAAATCGCCTTTCTCGATAGGCGTGCCTCCAAAAACAATTTCCCAGCCGCGGTTTTCGATTTCACCCGCATTAGTGATGTAAGAGGAAAAGCCCGTGGCGTCGGAGATAGGTACGGGAATGATCTGGTCTTTGGCGTTGGACTTATAGTAAGTGACATCCAAGTTGAGGCGATTGTTGAAAAAGGCCAACTGGGTGCCAAATTCCAAAGACTGCGTAGTCTCCGGCTTAAGATTTGGATCTCCAAAGGTGGAATTTCTGGAGAAGCCCACCTGTCCGTCCAGCGGGTAGCCGTCAGGTGACACAAAGGTAGCTCCGAGGATGTGCGGGCTTGTATCCTTGCCTACTTCCGCGACCGAGGCCCTTATTTTTCCAAACGTCCACCAGTTCGGAAGGCTGAAGTTTTCGCTGAAGACATAGCCAACGTTAACGGAGGGGTAAAAGAAGGAATTGTTGTCTTTGGGAAGAGTGGAGGAGATGTCGTTTCTTCCCGTTACGTTGATGAATAGGAAGTTCTTGTAGTCGACCATCAAATCTCCATAGAAGCCGACCAGTCGGCGTATGCTTTTAGCTTGGGAGCCAAAGACCTGTGTGGTGTTTCCGATGTTATAAAATCCCGGGATCACGAAGTTGTTCCCAGAGAGTGTGATTATGTCGTACTTTCTCTCGAAGATGTCATTGCCGAGTCGAAGCTGTGTGTTCCAGTTTTCGTTCCATTGCTTTTTCAGCGTGATATAGAAGTTGGAGGTGAGGTCTCGGCTGTTGATTTTGGACTCTTCAATCGAACCTGTGCTACTCAGTGGCACTTCCCCGTCTATGCCCATCGGGCCAGGGGTGATGGCCTCGCGAGAGTCGGAATAGGTGTCCATTCCCAGACGATAGGAGAGGGTGATCCAGTCGGCGGGACTGTAGTTGAAGTTCAGGTTACCGATGATACGATTGACATCGTCCTTGTAAGTGGAAAAACGGGCATCGTAAATGGGGTTGGTGTTTGTGCCCACCGAATTCATCGTTCCGTCTGGATTGATGTAATCTCTCACATCGGCTGTCTCAGACCAGTACATCATCCGCTCCAAAAAGCGATCGTGTGGAACACGATTACCTCCCGAATTGGTGTAATTCATAGAGGCAGTGAAGTTGAATTTTTCGCTGGCAGTGATGGTTCCGGAGAGTTTGGCGCTGGTTCTGTCCCATGTCGAGAAGGGGATAATACCATTTTGGTCAAGTCTGCCAAAGGAACCGTAGAATGTCGCTTTTTCGTTGCCGCCCGACACGCTCAAGCTGTTGTCAAACTGGATACCCGTATCAAATGCATCGTTCCAGTTGTCTTGGTAGACATAGTTCGGGTCGTTTTCTTCCGCGATATTGGCGCCCCATGCCGGCCAAAAGCTATTGTCGTCACGCACGCCTGAGAAGCCTTGTCCGTATTGGTCTTGCAGCTCTGGCATCTTTGCAAGCTTATCAAAACCCAAGGAAGTGTTGAAGTCCACTCGGATCTCTCCTGCTTTGCCTTTTTTGGTAGTAATGATAACGGCACCGTTGGCCGCGCGAACACCGTAAAGGGCGGTTGCGGCGGCACCTTTCAGTACGGACATGGACTCTACATCATTTGGGTTGATGTCAGCAATCCGGTTGGACATACCGCGGGGAGTGCCGGATGATTCTACCGTAGAGTTGTCCACCGGCACGCCATCCACGACGAAAAGGGGCTGGTTGTCTGCGGAAGGATCCAGAGAGTTGATACCCCTGATGATGATCCGCGCCGACTGTCCTGGAGCGCCTCCGGAATTGGTCACCTGCACACCGGCTACCTGTCCCTGAAGGGAATTGACCACATTGGGCTGTCGTGTTTTGGTGATTTCTGCGGCGTCGATGTTTTGAGCGGCATAGCCTAGGGATTTCTTTTCTTGGGAAATGCCAAAAGCCGTGACAATTACCTCGTCAAGCTGCGATGTTTCGGTTGCGAGCGCGATGTTGATTGTGGTAGAGTTGCCTACAGTTTGGGTTTTGTTTTGATATCCGATAAACGAGAAAATCAAAACTGCATCAGGGCCTGGGACGGAGATGGAATAGTTGCCATCGACGTCGGACACTGTTCCAGTGCTCGTTCCTTGGATCAAAATGCTGACCCCCGGCAGTGGGAGTCCATCTTCTGAGGAGGTCACTTTTCCGCGGACTTGTTGTTGGGCCATTGCGGGAAAGGCCAACAAAAAGACCATCAGAAAAAGCATGGTAAAGTAGCTTTTCATCATAGTAATAGTTGTTTAGTAAGAAATTAATCAATTGAAGCGTCACTGTCGTTTTAAGTCCACAACAAGGACCACACTCATGTAGAAAGTGCAGCTAGATACAGAAACAAGATTCCCCTTTGCGAAGGCAAAAAGGGAAAGGTTGGCTGGAGTTTTTCTCCGGGTTCATTGGTTGACAGTTTTCAATTTAAGCCAATAATGAATTATATTCAAAAAAATCTAGGGATTATCCATTTATAGATTCTTAATTTCTTAATTGCCAGCGCTTTTTGTTAGGAGCTACTGCTGATAGCCTGGCGAAAGAATGTTTATGTTTTCCAACAAAAAAGCCGCCCTTGTTGAAGGACGGCTTTGTATTGCTTGATGAAGGTGAGACTAATTTTTTACGATCGTCTCTGTGACTGTTTCGGTCTTTTTTCCGTCGATAATTTTCACTTCTTTCTTGATCTCGACTTTTTGTGCCATCGCATCTGCACCATGTGTTCCCTCGGAGATGTGAGGTGCAATGACCAAAGCGACGATAGACATCAGTTTGATCAGAATGTTCATTGATGGACCAGAGGTGTCTTTGAAAGGATCGCCGACGGTGTCTCCCGTTACAGAAGCTTTATGGGGTTCAGATTTTTTGTAATAGATCTCGCCATTGATCTCAACTCCTTTTTCAAAAGATTTCTTGGCGTTGTCCCAAGCTCCGCCAGCATTGGACTGGAACATTCCCATCAACACTCCGGAGACTGTAACGCCGGCCAATAGACCTCCCAGCACTTCCGGTCCAAAAGCGAATCCTATGATAATTGGAGTGATCAGGGCAATTGCACCTGGAGCGATCATTTCTCTGATCGAAGCTTTGGTGGAGATTTCCACGCATTTCTCGTATTCCGGTTTGGCTTTGTATTCCATGATTCCCGGAATTTCCCGGAATTGGCGTCTTACCTCGTTCACCATATCCATCGCTGCACGGCCTACCGCCGCAATCGCTAAGGAAGAGAAGATGAACGGAATCATTCCGCCCACAAACAGGCCCGCCAATACGTCTGCTTTGTAAATGTCGATCGCTGAAATTCCCGATATTCCGACGAATGCCGCAAACAAAGCCAAAGAAGTCAATGCTGCAGAAGCAATGGCGAAGCCTTTTCCAGTTGCAGCAGTAGTATTGCCCACCGCATCAAGGATGTCGGTTCTGCCTCTGACTTCCTCAGGAAGCTGGCTCATTTCCGCTATACCGCCGGCGTTGTCGGCAATCGGTCCAAATGCGTCAATTGCAAGCTGCATGGCAGTAGTTGCCATCATGCCCGCCGCAGCAATGGCAACTCCGTAAAGACCTGCGAATTCATAAGCTCCATAGATCCCGCCTGCCAACACCAAGATTGGCAACACGGTGGATTCCATCCCAACGGATAGCCCACCAATGATGTTGGTAGCATGTCCTGTAGCAGATTGTTTGACAATCGACATCACGGGGCGTTTGCCCATTGCTGTGTAGTATTCTGTGATGATGGACATCAAAGTTCCTACAACCAAACCAAGGATGATCGCATAGAATACATCCATGCTCGTGAATTCGTAGCCTCTTATTGAAAGCGTTTCAGGCAACATGTGTTTTACGACGAAAAACGACGCAATTCCGGTGAAAATGATCGAGGACCAGTTTCCCATATTCAGGGCTTTTTGAACATCACCCTTATCATCTTTAACAGTCACGAAAGCCATTCCCATTATGGAGAATACAATTCCCAAACCCGCCAATACCATCGGGAGCAAAATCGGGGCGATGCCACCAAAGGCATCTTCGGATATGATTTCCTGGCCCAATACCATGGTTGCTAGGATAGTGGCTACATAGGATCCAAACAAATCGGCGCCCATACCTGCTACGTCACCCACGTTGTCGCCTACGTTGTCGGCGATGGTGGCTGGGTTTCTGACATCATCCTCTGGAATTCCTGCTTCTACTTTACCAACTAAATCAGCACCAACGTCCGCAGCCTTTGTATAGATACCTCCACCGACACGGGCGAAAAGCGCAATGGATTCTGCACCAAGGGAAAAACCTGCTAATACTTCAAGGGCAGTTTCCATTTCGATTCCGTTAACTCCGGCTCCGGCGCTTAAAACATAATATTGATAGAACACGATGAACAGTGAACCAAGCCCCAAAACAGCCAGACCAGCGACGCCTAACCCCATGACAGATCCGCCGGTGAAGGATACTTTAAGCGCTTGCTTGAGACTGGTACGCGCCGCTTGGGTGGTTCGGACGTTGGCTTTAGTGGCGATTTTCATTCCGATATAGCCAGCCAAGGCTGACAAAAACGCGCCAATCAAAAAGGAAATGGCAATGACAGGACTTGAGGTCTCTACCAAAGTGCCAGACCATGCCAGCAGGATACCGGCAATGATGGCAAAATAAGAAAGAACCTTCCATTCGGCTTTTAGAAATGCCATAGCCCCATCGGCGATATAGCCCGATAGCTCTACCATGTTTTTGTCTCCTGTGTCCTGTTTAGTGACCCAGGCAGATTTGACTGCCATTACCAGCAGGCCGATTAGTCCCAAAGCAGGGACTAAGTAAATCAGCGCTTGTTCCATAATTTATTCGGATTCTAATAAGGTTTACTGTTAATTAATTGGGCAAATATAGAATTTATACCCAATGCACCAAGCTGGATAAAAATCACTTTGGCCGATCCCAAAAACTCGGGCACTTTGAATGTGTGGACCGATTTTATCGATCTTTGTGGATGGGTTTTGGTCAAATGGGAGTTTTGTGCGAGTATTATCAATTCCTTTTTTCCAATCAATCACCAGCTCGCTTCGCAAAATGCTGGCTAATAAGGGATGAGGATTTGTTTTTATGAAACCACTGTTTGTAGCAAACCAAAATCTTTAGTCAATGGATATCTCAAAGGATGATTTTTTGTCAACGGATTCTTCTGTCTGGAAGGACTCCCCCACACTTTTGGCATTGTGGTTTGATGGGCACGGGGACTGGACATCGGCGCACGCCCAGGTAGATCATTTGCAGGGGAAGGCGGCGGCAAGAATACACGCCTACCTTCACAGGAAAGAAGGGGATCAATGGAATGCCGATTACTGGTATTCCAAATCGGGAGATAAACGTCCCCAGCTGAGTCTCGATGAGGAATGGGAGGTTTTGGTCGAAAGGTTTTTGTCCAAATGAAGTCAAGGATTTTTAACTAATCCAGTTGGTGAAAAGCTCTGGATATACTTAAAAAATACCCTATATAGGGTATTTTTTAGGAGGTTGTTGCGGGGTATTTTTGGGTAGATTAATTCACCAGAAATGAAATTCTTTTACCTCTCATCTACAGCAAACGCCAGCGGCAACTATGAAGTCCACGAAAAGGAGTGCGAGTTTATCCCGGGATCTCTGGACCGCGATTATCTGGGGCCTTTCAACAACGGACGCGAAGCCTTGCGAAAAGCGGTATCTCTGAACCCCCAGTCCGTTTGTTGCGAATCCTGCTGCAAATCGCCAGTTAAGGCCATTTTTAGAACCGCGCCGGGTAAAGAATAACCTCCAACTTTTGGAAACTGATTTGCCTGAAAATCAGACGGCTTTGACTTAGGCTAGGAAAATCGAACTCAAAGTCTTTTTTTAATTCTTGAAAATTGTAATTTCGAAGCCCAAATCGGGGTGTGGCGCAGTCCGGTAGCGTACACGTCTGGGGGGCGTGTGGTCGCAGGTTCAAATCCTGTCACCCCGACAAAATAGGATTGTAGTCCAAATCAAAACTCTGTAAATAACTGATTTACAGAGTTTTTGTTTTTTGGAGATTCATGGAAAGTCAAAAGAATGCATATTTCTGTGAGCGATTCCTGGAACAAGGAAATAAAAACAGGCTTTGTATCGTATGAAACTTTCCCCATTCAAATTGGGATTTGAGCAGGGTGAGAAAAGGGATCGCATAGCCGAGACAAACTGAGTCAACAAAGGCTCTACAATTCCAAGAATCGCAGAGCCTTTGTTTTTAGGATGGATACCGAACATGGTTTCCTCGTTGGGTCAAACTGGGATTTTCTCCGCGTCTTCCCTTTCCCAGATTCTGTGTTTGGCGATCGCATCGATGAACGTCCCCGGTCCTTCGTCGAAAAACACGCCCTTGGGATCGCTGTTTTTGGAGGCGTAGGTACTCGCCCAGAGATCGCTCCCGCCGCCATTTACCGCAATGAACTTGTAGTGTCGGTAGGCTTCGTCCAAAAACCGTATCGCAGTGGAATCTTCCTTTAATGCCTCCGCGCTTTGCAGTCCATCCGGGACCAAGACCGCGTCAAAGAGTACGGAGGAAGTGGTTGCCAAGCTGTGGTCCACCTTTATCTTCGCGCCTTCGGCTCCAGTGATCCAGCCGCTGTGGAGACTGATGATTTTTGAATTCGCCCCTTCGTTTTTCAAGGCGTCCTGATACAGCTCCACTTGTCCGCCGTCCACGCCATCGTTGGCCAGGATAGCGATAGACCTGCCTTGGATTCCCTTGCCAGGCGAGGCCATCAGGCTTAGCTTTTCGGACTTTTCTATACTGGATTTGGCTTCTGTGGGTTGATAGTCAGCGGGATTCGCATCTGCTGGAAAGCTGTGGTTGAGTGGCATGTCGGGTTTGAAAATTGGGTTGATGCCCAGTCCAAGTGCGACTTTTTTCGCCAGGGATTCATTGACGTAGGTAAGCATCCCCACCATCCTTTCGCGAATTTCTTCCCGACCGACCTTTCCGAGCTCAAATCTCAACGCCTTGACAATATGATCCTGCTCGACTTCGGTTTGGCTTTCGTAGAAAAGTTTGGCCTGGCTGAAATGGTCCATGAAACTCTTGCTCCGATTCCTGATTTTGTAGCCTTCCACTTTTTCTTGGTGACTGACGAAACCTCCATCTGCCATCTTAGCCTGAAATGGACAGCCGCCACTAATCTGGTTTGGACTATAACTGCCTTTTCCCCTGTTGATGGTTTGGCGCATATAACCCCCGCGCTGATTGTTGTGCACCGGCGTGATCGGTCGATTAATGGGTATCTCCGCAAAATTTGGCCCCCCTAATCGGATCAGCTGCGTGTCGGTGTAAGAAAATAGCCTCCCCTGCAGCAGCGGGTCATTGGTAAAGTCAATGCCAGGGACCACATGGCCAGGGTGAAACGCCACCTGTTCGGTTTCCGCAAAGAAATTGTCCGGGTTTCTATTCAGCACCATCCTGCCGAGTATTTTCACCGGCACGAGCTCTTCGGGAATAATCTTGGTAGGATCAAGTAAGTCAAAGTCGAATTTGTGCTCGTCTTTTTCTTCCACGAGCTGAACGCCAAACTCCCACTCCGGGAAATTCCCGTTTTCTATCGCTTCCCAAAGATCCCTTCGATGAAAATCGGGGTCCTGACCGGAGATCTTCTGTGCCTCTTCCCAAGTGACCGAGTGTGTGCCGAGTTTCGGCTTCCAATGAAATTTGACAAAATGCGATTCGCCTTTGGAATTGACAAACCGAAAGGTGTGGACACCGAAGCCCTCCATCATGGAAAGGCTTCTGGGGATAGCCCTGTCGCTCATCACCCACATGATCATATGCATACTCTCCGGCATCAAGGAGATGAAATCCCAGAATGTATCGTGCGCGGAGGCTGCCTGCGGAATTTCATTATCCTGTTCAGGCTTTACAGCATGAACCAGGTCTGGGAATTTCATGGCATCTTGAATAAAAAACACGGGCATGTTATTTCCTACCAAATCGTAGTTGCCCTCGTCGGTGTAAAATTTGACTGCAAACCCTCTCACGTCGCGGGCTAGGTCTGTAGAGCCTTTGAATCCAGCCACCGTACTAAATCTCGTAAAAACCGGGGTTCGCTTGCCTTTTTCGCTTAAGAAGGAGGCTCGGGTGATTTCCGAGAAGTCGCCATAACTTTCAAAAAAGCCGTGCGCCCCCTCACCTCGTGCATGCACGATCCTTTCAGGGATACGTTCGTGGTCGAAGTGGGTCATCTTTTCTCTAAACTGGAAATCTTCCAGTAGGGTAGGCCCTCTCTCTCCGGCAGTAAGGGAGTTGTGGTCGTCGTTGACTCGCACCCCTTGGTTGTTGCTCATCACCTCGCCGCTACCATCCTCGGTGTTCATGTACAGGTCGTCGATCTTACTGTTTTCGGGTTTTTCTTTGTTTTTTTCTGCATCCATGGTGTTAACTATTTAGTGGTTCGCGGACAAGGATGCCAATAACATTCCAACCCTTCTTGGTAGGGTGTCTCGATGGAACCATCTGGGAAAACTGTTTTTCTATAACCTATTCGGCAAGGACAGCAGGGAAGGAATCCACGGAGTACCGGGCTGGGTGTACTTATTCAGCTAAGTGATCCGCCCGATTGAAGCAAGGCTCTTCGGATTAATTTTGTGATGGGCTCTAGACCTTATTCCCTGGCTTTTCGGATTGCTGTCGCAGTTTTTTCCCACCCTGTGTATAAAAGCCCCCTCGTCAACGGTTGGCGATCACCTGCCAAAGCATATTGCCGCTGTCATCATTGACGAGAAGAGAGCCATCGGGCAGGACCGTCACATCCACCGGTCTACCGTACACTTCGGATTTTTCCCGGTCTACGATGAAGCCTGTCAAAAAATCCTCGGGCTTACCGGCAGGTTTTCCATCTTCAAAGGGAACAAATACCACCTTGTAGCCGCTGAGTTCTTTTCTATTCCAGGAGCCATGCTGCCCGACAAAAGCGCCGTTTTTATACTTGTCGGGGAAAGCGTCTCCTGTGTAAAAACTTAGTCCCAAGGATGCGGTATGGCTGCCTAGGGGTACGTCGGGGACAATCGCTTCAGAGACGAACTCCATGCCTTGACCCTCCATCCGGGGATCATAGATCTGGCCAAAATAGGAGTAAGGCCATCCATAGAATCCACCCCGCTTTACACTGGTGATATAGTCAGGAACCAGGTCGTCTCCCAAGGCATCGCGTTCATTCACAGCGGTCCACAGTTCTCCCGTGACCGGATTCCAAGACATTCCTACCGGATTCCTCAAGCCTCGCGCATAGATAAGCTCGCCAGTGCCGTCTGGATTCACCTCCAAGATGGCGGCCCTTCTGACCTCTTCATCCATTCCATGTTCGGCATTGTTGCTGGCGGAGCCTACGGATATGTAGATTTTTGAGTTGTCCTTGTTTGCGATGAGATTCCTTGTCCAGTGATTGTTGTATCCGCCGGCGGGGAGTTGCACAAGTCGCTCGCCTTCAGTGCTTAACTTGGTCTGGCCGGCTGTATAAGGAAACCTGTTTAGCCCATCTGTGTCAGCGATGTAAAAGTGGTCTCCGATGATGAGCATGCCATAGGGTTGATTTAGTTTGTCCTTAAAAACCTCCCTCGTCTCATAATCTCCGTCTTTGTCCTTGTCCTGAAACACTGTGATGCGATCCGCGCTATTTCTGGTGTTGCTCTCAGCCACAAAGATGTCCCCATTTGGCCCCACGATAGTAGAGCGTGGGTTTTCCAGATCTCCCGCAAACATGCGGACTGTAAAGCCCTCCGGTGCAGTTGGGGTTTTGCCCTCAGGCCAACCGATGACTTTGCTCGTGTTGGTTGTGGCTTTGCTGGAGTATGGAGCAGGCAAGACCAGCTCACCAATGGCGGTTTGAACGGTGTCTGCTTGCCTCTTGGAAATTGCCTCTTTTTCCACCTTGGAAACTTTTTCCGTGCAGGAGAAAGCAGCGAAGATCAGTGCTATGGGTAAGAGGCTTTGGTGTCGTTTCATGGCTGTTGATGTTTGATTTCAGCCATCAGTTAATTCAATGTGCAGGCCAAAGTGGCCCTGTCGGTTAGTTTAATGGGGACTTTCCCCAAGCCTAAATTCTTTGCCCTGTGACAGGCAGATGGTCACGAAAGCAACAATTATCCGTGTTCCCTATATTTTTGGCCGATTGTTTGGTTTTGTTGTTTAAACACTAAACCGACACTCACAACTATGGATTTCAGAAAACTCGTCAAAGAATCACTCTCCATGTTGGAAAAATCCGATCAAGGCATCATTTTTCAGGATATGGACAACCAGATTGTACATGTGGCCGATGCGGCCTTTTATGGTAGGGAAGTTTTTCCCAAGGATCTTCTCCAACTTCTTAGGGACAATTTCGCGATGTCCGGTTTTCCTCTAGACGACGCCCAGTTTAGGAGGGATCTATCGACGCTGATCGAAAGATATGAGGATGCTGTTCGGCGCAAAGGAAAAAAGAAACAGCCTTCGCTTGATCCCGACTTCGGGAAGATCATGTGAAAAACTGCGATTTCGGCACGATTGAGCCACTGCTTTCCGGTTTTGATGTGTTCGTCGCCTAGGTGGCAATCCTAGCAGGGTTTTCCTCCCCCTCAGATCGAGAATTTGTCTCGTAACCTCTCAGTTTTCGCATGACGGAATTCGCTGACAATCCATGCACTAAAATGGATAAGGCAACAGCAAAAGCGAGCGTCGCCCATAACTCATCCTTGGAATCAAATTCGAATTCCCCCAGAGCAAAAGCGAGGTAAAAAATGGAGCCCATTCCCCGGATTCCAAAAAAGCTAATGGCTAGGCGTTCTTTCTTAGCTAGGCTGGTGCCTACCAGACTAAGGTAGGCCGTAGCCGGCCTGATCACAAAAATGAATAGGCATACAAACGCGGCCATTCTCCAATCCAAAGGATCCAGGATGCCCGCATAAAGGGCTCCACCGAATAGGATGAGCAGAATGGCAAGAAGAAGTCGCTCTATCTGTTCGGTAAAGGAATGCATCTCCTCATGGTATTTGTGCTTTCTTTCGTAGCTGCGCATCGTGAGTGCGCATACAAAGGTGGAAATGAAGCCATAACCTTCGCAGGCTTCTGTTATTCCATATACTAGCAGCGTCAGTCCAATTGCCAAAAAGCCATCCCGGGTGTACAAAATCTTATGTTTTTTGGAAAAGCTGAATAGAAGATGGCCCACGGTATAGCCAGCCATCCAACCCAGCGCAAGTCCGATGGCAATTTTATAGACCAGATGGAAGGTGAACCAATGAACCAAGCCCTCAGATTCACTGGTGCCCAGCATCGCAAACGAAATCGCCAACCAAGTAAAAGGAAAGGCCAAGCCGTCGTTCATTCCCGCTTCCGCGGTGAGTGCGAACTTGGTTTCTGAGCTGCTTTTTTCGTTTGGCGGGCCTACCTGTACATCCGCGGCTAAGACAGGGTCCGTTGGAGCCAATGCCGCGCCCAAAAGCACTGCCGAGGATAGGGTAAGGCCGAGGTAGAAATAGCCAAGAAAAGTCGTCAAGCCAATACACAACAACATCGCTATCCCAAGCAGCCTCAGCGGAACAGCCCAGCCTTTAAGGGAAAATCTCCGCTCCAATTTGATCCCTGCGCCCATCAGCGAGAAAATCACGATCAGCTCGGTCAGGTGAAGCGTTGCGGCTTCATTTTGCTGGGGAAGTGGATTTGGGAGGCTTTCCGGGAAAAGCATGTAGATTAAATATCCACCCGCAGTATAAAAAATCGAATAGGAGATGCCGGTTTCTTTGGAAACTGTTGGCATCCAGGCCATAACAAAAACAGCGAGGCCAACTACGATAAAAAGTAGCATCAATGTGTCCATAGGCTTTGTTTTTCACTAATATGGGCACATTGCCATAATTCAAACGTGTTGGGTTTCATGACTACCAATTTGGCTTATTTGGAGAGAACCATTTTGTCAGCGACAAGCGTGGTGATTTCCAAGGTGATTTCTTGGTTTTCTTCTTTGATGCAAATGGTCCTGCCATCTTCTTTCACCGTCCATATTGCCTGGACAAAGGATTTGCCGTCTTGATAACCAATTCCCTCCCGTAGAACTCTTCCATCGGCAAAGAATTCCAATATGTCCCTGTTTCGGGAGAGGCCTAGGGGAAAGGTCGAAGGCCTATAAACCAGTTTTAGGGGCGTGTCTTCTTCGTGTGCATGAATCCATCGATTGGGAAGAAATTCCAGTTCTATAGGCATGGCGTCACTGTTGTTGGATAAGGCCGGATCTGGGGCCAGAAAGGCTTGTGCGCATCCTCGCCACTTGGCCCGGAGTAAACATCACCATGGTATCGTCGTCCACATAGTCCATATAGTTCATAAACATATCCCCATCCGGGCCATTGTTACATGAGATATGGGGAAAAGAAGGCTTGTTGTAATTGGGAAGCTGCTGCAGGGGTGTATCCTCCACGTAGTCGGACCCCGAGCAATCCTGCGTATCTCCCCAAATATGGCGTAGGTTCAAATAATGGCCGACCTCGTGGGTGCAGGTACGCCCTAAGTTGAAAGGAACTTGTGCTGTTCCCTCCGTGCCAAACGCTCTATAGAACACGACCACGCCATCGGTCTCCACAGGTCCTCCCGGAAATTGTGCATACCCAAGTAGTCCACCGAGCATATTGCACACCCAAATGTTGAGATATTTATCCGTAGGCCAAGCATCCGAACCGCCTTGATTGGTAAACTTTACCGAATCCAAATGATCAAATCCCCCTTTATCCGTTTGTTTTCTGACTATTCCGTCAGTGGGGTTTCCCTGAGGATCGCTACAGGCCAATGAAAACCTAATTCCCGAATCCATGGGTAAATTGCTCCAAGCTTTTGGCAAAGATGATTTGTCCGGGTTTGACGCTCCAAAATCCCTGTTGAGTACCTCGATCTGTCCCATGACTTGCTGATCCGAGATGTTTTGCTCTTCTGTCTGATAGACGACGTGTACTACCACCTGAATTGTAGCTGTTGGCAGATTCTGGATGCGGTCGGCTTCCCGTAGTTTTTGATAATTTCCTTCTATTTCCGCCAGGTTTAACCGAAACTGTGGAAATCTCTCCATCAGGATATTGTTCGAAGATACTGTTCCACAGGTTCGGTGGGGCGGACGGTCGGCTTCGCTTGATTCGCTAAATGAAATAGGCTTCATAGGAAGAAGGGTTTATTCCGTAGGGTTTTAAAGCATTTAGTTTCCCTCGGTCGAATTTTAGATCAATGTGCCATAGGCCTCGGATTTAATTTACGGCGATTCTTCCGTCCAAGGCCAATTCTTCAAGAAGTCTAATCAGTTTGCGGACGGAGCCCGAGCGCGATCGAAAGTAGATTTTTTTGGTTTCTCCAGTGGTCAGCTTCAGGCTGAGGACGAAAATCATCCCCCTCCAAAGCATATTAATTTTTCTGACTCCCCATTTTTCCAAGTCATCCCTCAAATTGATTTTTGCGGTTTTAAAGGGATATCGGATCGTCAAGATCCATCCGTCTAAGTCAATACTTCCGCTGGTATTGGTCTTGGTCAAGAAAATGGCAATTACGAAAAAGACAAAGGCGATAGCGAGAATGCTAACGAGTGAATAAATCATTGTGATGGGTGTTTGATTACGTGGTGTGGGTTCAAGAAGGATGCCATGGGCAAGACCCAATTGAAGTGGAGGGGTGCAGGTTGGGTCTTAAATAGGGCAAATAGCCGCCGGGAGGCACAATAGACGAAGAAACTTTTTCTCTCCCGCATTTGACAAGCTTAGTCGGGAGACCTTCTCCAACTGGCGGGACTTGTGGATTTTTGGAAATCAACTGTGGTCTGCCGACACGGCCAAGAAAAGTCCATCTCAGGAAAAAAACTGCAGCAACGGGCCGGACTTACGTTTGAATTGAAGGCTAGTAGGAGTGATCAATCTCTGATTTTCCGTTTTCCCAGTTTGGAGGATTAGGGATTCATAAAAATCAGTTCACGAAACCCTTTTGCTGATTCCGGTCTTACATCGGCCCTTGAGTATAGGCGCGACGGCAACCCTTCCAACGCGAGAAAATGACTATGATAAAGCCTTTTTGGCTACATCTGTCTTTTTGTGACGCCTAAAACTTTGAGCCAACAAAAATGCAAAACGAAATTAATAACTGGACTAAACACTCCCGGAAAACGGAACAGCAATCAAGTAATCCGTCATTGACAGTATATTAGAAGATGGAAGTCAGCTCGACAAGTTGCCCACCTGGACAAAAATTTATGGCAAGCATAAGCTAAGTTTTTGAGGAATGCAGCACCAGCGGATCTTCCTGAATCTAGCATCAGAACTGAAGAACAACCCGGCTATATTGTTTTCTATACTTTTTGAGGAAGATCTTGTAGCCTGCGCCGACATTTTGTTCCGGTTATCTCTGAGATTTTTCTTTGATTCCATAAAACAAATAATAGCGCCAAAAAAAGTGTCAAAATGCATATCATGGCTGAAATAAAAACAAACAATACTAGTTTGTGAGAAAATAATTACATTATTTAACAATGTATGAAGCTAGTATTCGGGAAATTAAAGCCTATTCACGATTGATTTAATTGATATGTGCCTAGATTTTGGCAGTGGTTTTTCCTGTAGAATTAGATAATTGACTAGAGATTCGTTAGCTGTGGTCGAGCTGGTGGTTTCAATCTGGTTTTTTGTTATGTATTTCCTCTTTTTATCTCTTCAATCCATCAAAATTGTCTACAAAGTGGACAGAGATGTCGGCGAACACGAAATCAAAGGCTTGATCCAAGTACCGAAAGACTAAACGTACGATTTTTCCGGCTAAGAAGGCCGGTTTGAGATTTTTTATAAGATTATGAAATTTTAGATGCAGGCGATATGAGAATTATTTTTAAAGTCATTGGAATGGCATTCCTGTTGGGCTTAGTCGCTTCTGGGACAAACTATGGCCAGCAGCTTCCCCAGTTTAGCCAATACATTTTTAATGGACTACATGTGAATCCGGGCTACGCCGGATATAAAGGAGAGCCATACATCCAGTCAACTTACCGCAGTCAGTGGGTGAGTTTTCCGGGTGCACCAAAGACGCTGACGGTGACGGCGGACTTATCTGCAAACGAAGGCACAATGGGTTTTGGCTTGTCCTTCCTGAGTGACAATCTAGGGCCCGCGCGGACTAACAGCGGTCTGCTGACGTATGCCTACCGAATCTACACCGGGCAGCAATCGAGACTGGGGCTCGGCGTTAGCGCGGGCTTTTCGCAGTATTCGATTGATGGTAGCATGCTGGACCCGAACGATTTTCCGGACAGCGAGATTCCTGATGGGCGCATCAATCTGACGGTACCTAACCTGAATTCCGGACTTTTCTTTGATTCGCGGAATTTTTACGTGGGATTCAGCGTGTACAATATGATCGGAAAAAAATCTCTTGAAAAAGAGGATGTTGCCCTAGCTTATCATGATTTCCACTATTACCTGACCGCTGGCTATCTATTGGAGTTGGGCAAATCGGTGAAGTTCAAGCCGAGCTTCCTGATTAGACAGGTGAAGGGAGCACCCACCAATTATGACGTCAACGCGATGTTCCTGTTCTTGGAGCGTGTGTGGGTAGGAGGTAGCTACAGGAGCAACTTCAAGTTGTGGAATGACGACCTTCAGGACGGTCTCAGCAAGAGGAATGCGGTTGCTATGATGATTGAGGTCTTTGCGACGGAAAAACTACGGCTGGGATATTCATACGACCATAACCTGAATGTGCTGAACAGCTATAATCACAACTCACACGAGCTGTCGGTAGGCTACTACTTGATTCCGAGAAGAGCGGATATGGAAAACCAAAGATGGTTCTGATTATGAGAAAAACAGTTGCAATATTCGGCATTGTCGCAACGGTAATCTTGGGGGCTGCGGGACAGGTGGTAGCCCAGAAAAGTGCTGTGCGGTACGCCGACCAGCAGATGGATTTGAGGAACTATAAGCATGCGCTGGACATATATGAAAAGGCCTTTGATAAGAAGCCCGTCTATGAGACAGCAAAAAAGATCGCCGAAACACAGGATATTCTCAGAGATTACGACGGCTCATATAACTGGTGGGAGACGACTGTCTCGTACGAAGAGGCAGATAAATCAGATTACGCACATTATTTGAGATCCGCCCAGTTGAATGATCGCTGGGAGGAGGCTGTGCAAGTGCTCTCGGAAAAGGGGGTAAACGCCGACAGTGTACCTGGAGTCCCAGATCTACTTACACTTAAAAGTAAACGCAAGGTCAAACTGGAACCTGCAGAAGGATTGAATTCAGTAGGTTCTGACTTTGTAGTTTCAAAGGATTCGAGTGGAAACAGTTACTTTGTCTCTGACCGGGGAGGAGTATATTCTCGTGATATGCCTGGTCTGAGGATAGATGGGCGTAACCAATACTTTAGCGAAGAGAAGAGCGACTTCACCGACCGGGAATACTTCAAAATCTACCGGCAGGATACGAGTGGTATGATCACCGAAGTGATTTCTAATGTTCCGAATACCTATAATTTTTCCGATCCAACCTTTGACAAGAGACAGGGCGTGATGTTCTACTCGGTCACCCGAGGGATCAAAAAAGTCAAAAAACATGACAGGATCACAGTACAGCCTGAAATCTACTATAGCAAGCTAAACGAAGCTGGAGAATTGGAGGGATTCACCCCGGTTCCTTTTAACGATTCGATCTCGTATGCGGTGATGAACCCCTTTGCGGACGAAGAGGCGGGAAGGCTTTACTTCACCTCGGATATGCCTGGCGGAATGGGCGGAACTGACCTGTACTACGTCAGCTATGATCAAAGTATGAGTTTCGGAATGCCTGTAAACTTGGGTCCTGAGATCAATACATCGGGTAATGAGTCCCATGCGTTCCGCAAAGGGGATAAATTTTACTTCAGCTCCACAGGCCATTCAGGAGTGGGAGGTATGGATGTTTTCCAAGCCGACTATAGCGCTACCCACTTCGGCAATGTTCAGAACATGGGCATTCCGGTGAATTCAACAGGCGACGACTTTGCCTACCGCATCACCGAAGACGGGTCGGGCAAAAACGAGACTTATCTTTCCTCGAACAGAAAAGGGGGGATGGGACTTGATGACATCTATATGATCCAGGATGTGTATAGGCAGTTTATTGCAAGAGTGATCGACTGTGAAGGCATACCGATTACAGATGCCTACATGGCGACCTTAAGAGATCACGCGAACAACGGCAACGTAACGACAAACCGTACGGCTAGAGGAAGCCTTCATGCCGAATTGGAACCGGATAGCGACTTCGGGATTACGATTAGCAAGCCGGGCTACTTCAGTATCGCCGATGAGACCATTACTACCAAAGGCTTTGAAGGAGACACCTTGAGACGTGTTTATAAATTGGTGGCGATTCCTTATCAGCTGCCTGTCTATGTCGACATCGTGTACTACGACTTGGACAAGTACCAGATTAGGGAAGACGCAAAACCCGCACTGGACAAGCTGGGAGAGATTATGAACAAATATCCGTTTTTGGATCTGATTGTGGCATCCTACACGGACTCAAGGGCGAGTGATGCATACAATATCACTCTTTCCAACAACAGGGCCCAGGCGGTGACAGACTACATGGCACAGTACAATATTGCTCCTGGACGTGTCCGTTTGGAATGGTTTGGCGAGCAAGGATTGGTAAATGATTGTGGGGACGGTGTGCCTTGCCCAGAGTTAGACCATCAGCTGAACAGACGATCGGAATTGATTTTGGAAGCATTTCCAGATAGGGATGTTCAGTACGAAATTCCTGAGAGTTATCGTGCGGAGGACTTCTGTGATACAGAGGCCTTGTTTGAGAAGATTCAAAACGAACTTGCCGCTCTGCCTACCATCTACTTCGACTTTGGCAAAAGTATGCTGAGAAGCGTGTACAGAAAGGAGTTGGAGCGCACGGCCGTGATGTTGAAACGACTGCCAAATTTAATGCTTACAATTGAAGGCCATACCGATCAAAGAGGCACCGAAGATTTCAACCAAAGACTTTCGGAGCGCCGCGCAGCTGTGGTGAAAGAATATTTGAATCAAAGAGGCATAGAAAACAACAGGATGGAAGAAATTTGGTTTGGCAAAAGCAGACCAATCCATGACTGCAAAGATCTGGACTGTACTGAAGCTATGCATCAATTGAACAGACGAACGGAACTTCGCTTAGGCAGGAAACCGTACACATCCATTGGCGACCAGCAGCAGTAAGAAGATTTCCATTAAATCCGCAAGAGAGACAGGCATGGAGATTTTTTGAATTGTGGGAAAGGATATTGGACCTTGGAAGAGGACAGAACCTTCCCATTATCGGTTTTTGGGAGGCAAAAGATCAGATAGCCATTGAATGGAAGCTCAAGCTCAACGCCTTTGATGTCTACCAGTGCAACCATATCCTGAAGAATGAGACGATTTATAAGTGATTTAGCAGCTTCTGTATATGTCATAATTCCATACTGAGAATTACCGGAAACATATTTTTTAGCTGATGGCGGATGGTTAAGAATTTTTGTCCCATTAACCTCGATGACCTAAAAAGGTATTGGCGAATTTCCCCTGATTTATTTCGACCGGATTGACACCTCCATCACCATAATAAGATCCAACATATGGGGTGACAGGACTTGTTTAAAGTTCGAGGGCTAAAATTTTCTATTTAATAACGCAACAATGTTGCATAAAATAATTCTCCTGGTTAATATTGTCCAATTATTTATGCAATATTGTTGCAAAAACAATTTCTTATTGATTTACTCAAGCCTAAACTCTCTTGGACTCCATTGTACAAAAACTACCTAAAATCATACTCCCTAGTTGCTCTGGAAGCTTGTTGTTAACCTTTTTATTAGCAGCAGTTTTAGCCGGATCAACCCTGGCTCAATCTAGGTTGTGCGGCCACCTAAAAGACCAAAAAGGCTTTCCCGTCATCAACTTGAACGTCAGGCTGATTTCTGATTCGGAAAAGAAAATTGCCCTGTCGGATGTGGATGGGAACTTTGAGTTCAGGGAGCTCATGGGCACAAAATACCAACTCCTGATCACTTCGATGAGCTACGATACCAATGAGCGGGAGATTGATCTAAGCCAAGTCAACCAACCTATGACCATTGTGTTGTCCTCTTCGGGCTTCCATCTTCAGGAAGTGGAGGTAATTGGCCGGGCCCGCCAAGACTATACCAGCGAATACAGCTTTTCGGCTACCAAGATAGCCATCGCCAACAGGGAGCTCCCGCAGGCAGTAGGATCGGTAACCAAGGAATTGATCAAGGATAGGGGGACTTTCCGATTGGCGGATGCTGTGAAAAATGTCAGCGGAGTCATTCCCTCTAGTTTTTACAACCAATATGCCATACGTGGAATCAGCCAAAACGAGGAAGGTCAAATCGTGAATGGGCTACGAACCCGACAGTTTTACTTTCTCCAGCCACTGACTTCCCATATCGAGCGAGTGGAAGTCATCAAAGGTCCTGCTTCCGTCACATTCGCCAGTACGGATCCAGGCGGAAGTATCAATATGGTCACCAAAAAGCCTCTTTCCGAAGAGCGAAAAGAGGTGAGTCTCAGTGCAGGCAGCTTCAGAACAGTGCGGGGCACCCTGGATTTTACAGGTCCTCTGAATTCTTCGAAAACCCTGCTTTATCGTCTCAATGCCGCCTATCAGCAAGCAGGTTCTTTTCGTGATTATGTAAACAACAATTCAGTGCTGGTCAATCCCTCCATCACCTATTTGCCCAACTCCAAAACCTCTATCAATACCGAGTTGATCTTTAGCTCCATGCATGGCAACCTGGACAGGGGACAACCGATTTTTGGTGCGGTGGCCGGAGAGACCGATCTCAACAGCACGCCTACTAGCTTAAATCTTGGTGCCCCAACGGACTTTTTCATTTCGGACGAGCTAATCTGGGCCATCAACTTAAGCCATAGGTTTTCCGACAAAATCAACTTCAACACGGTGTATATGAAGCAGACCTGGATAGAGGATCTTCAAGAGCACCGGACCACCAACGCTTTTGCCAGAAATATTGAGGGAGAGCAGGTTGGCAGTTTGGTCGGGATGCAGTTTGTAGCGCGAGAGCAACATTGGAATATCGACAACCTCAACGCTTACTTCAATTTTGACTTTGATTTGGGAGATACAAAAAACAAGCTGTTGGTAGGATATGACCTGCATTCGTGGCAAAAGCTTAAGGGTGGGGGACAGAATGCCGCTAGGGGATTTCTCCTTAATGACGGTTCGGTAGTCGGCTCCTTTGATCCTTCCAAGGCCGAAAACTACCAAACAGTGACGGTCAACGGCGAAGTACTCCCCAAACCCAATGTCAGCTACTTCAACTTGGAAGCCCCCAGTTCGGCCTTGCCGGTGATTACGGATTACACCTTCAATTCCCGCGTGGCAATTCCTGCAGCCCTTACGACTTCCTCAGCTGTTTATATCCAAGAGTATTTCAAGTGGGGGAAGCTGTCTGCATTGCTCAGTTTGAGAAACGAGTGGTTTGAGGATATTACCAACCACGACTCCGAAAACGAACTTTCGTTTACCAACACGGTACTTTTACCCCGAGTGGGATTGACCTATGAGGTGAGCCCTTCGGTGAATGTTTATGCGACCTATTTGGAGGGAATGCAGCCTCAATCCAACACGGTTACCTTGATGCCGAGTACAGGAGCCTACTTTTGGACTTCGGAATCGGCTTCCCGATTCAAGCCTTTAGTAGGCGATTTGAAGGAGATAGGCGTGAAGGCGGAGTTTTTTGACGGCTTGATTTTGCTCAACTCAGCGGTATATGAAATCAACCAGGAGAATATCCTTATGAATGCCAACTTGCCGGATTTTCCAGATTCCCTTGTACAGAGGGGGGCAGATCGCAGCAGGGGATTTGAAATGGACGTCACCGGGTTTGTCATGCCCAACTGGCAAGTTTCCATGTCTTATAGCTTTATCGATGCCGAGATCGTTTCCGACGCCAATGCCGAATTGATAGGCACGAGGAAGGAAAACACTCCAAAACATAGTGCAAATATCTGGAGCCGCTACAACTTTGAGGAGACCACTTCACTGAACGGTCTGGGCCTCGGTTTTGGACTACAGGCGCAAGGGAGTCGCGTGCCATGGTTTACGAGGGATTTTGAAATACCCGCTTTTGCCGTTTTGGATGCCGCGGTTTACTTCGCTCCGCCCGCCAGCAATATGCAGTTGGCGCTCAACGTAAACAATCTGGCAGACAAGACCTACTGGCTTGGAGCGCAGAATTATACCCGCCTGTTTCCAGGCGCACCCCGAAACTTCATGTTGACAGCAACTTATAAATTCTGATTCCCTTATCAATCATGAAAAACAGAAGTCCTCTTCTTTTATTGGCATCCCAGGTTTGGAAAAATATCGTGTTCCAACCTGGATCCAAAGTCCTGATTTTATTCATGAATGGCCTATTGATCGGCTTTTTGATCGTGGGCCTGCTCGACCTCAACGAGCACCAGCGACAAATCCACGGATTCGGCGAGGAAGTGCGCGAAAAATGGGAAAACAGTCCCGACAAACATCCGCATCGGATGGCCCACTATGGCTATCTGGTATTCAGGGAGAAATTTCCGCTTTCCTATTTCGATTTCGGGATGGACAGCTATTTGGGAAATGTAATTTTTCTGGAAGCCCACCGGCAAAACACCGCTAATTTCTCGGAGGCCAATCTGTCCAATGGACTGTTGCGGTTTGGGGAGATTTCTGCAGGGATGATTTTGCAGATCTTGGTGCCGCTCTTGATCTTTTTCTGGGGATATGACCTGATTACCAGGGACAGGGAAAACGGAACGTTGAAAATCCTTTTTTCCCAGGGGGTGGAAGGCTTGGAATTGGTTTGGGGAAGGGTGTTTGGCCTTTTTTGGGTATCCCTCTCTCTGGTAGGTTTGCCATTGCTTCTGGGCTTTGCTTTCTTGTTTTTGCAGCCTGAAAACGAACTTCTCCGTCAGTCCCTGATCCAATATTTGGTAATGACTTTGGCTTATTTGGCCTATTTTCTCATCCTTTCTCTGGTAGCCGTTTTGGTCTCAGCCAAAAGCCAAAGTTCCAAATCTTCCCTGACCGCCCTAATTGGCTTCTGGTTGTTGTTTACCCTGGTGTTACCCAAAGTTTCGCAGGTGGTAGGACAGTCTGTCTTTTCCAATCCTTCCAAAATTGAATTTGATTCGGCAGTCGAGGAGGAAATCATCCAACAGGGTGACAGCCACAATCCCAACGACCCACACTATGCATCTCTGAAAGATTCCCTGCTCCAAGCACATCAGGTCGATTCTGTCCACAAGCTGCCATTCAACTACAGTGGGTTTGTAATGCGGGAAGGGGAGAGACTCAGCACTGAAACCTACCTCAGACATGAAGAGGCGCTTTTGGAAATTTTCCAAAATCAACAGAAAGTCATCCGGATAGCTGCTTGGGCTGACCCGTTTTTAGCCATCAAACTATCCTCCATGGGTCTTTCCGGTACGGATGAGGCGATGTATCAATACTTCAAAGCCCAATCGGAAGCCTATCGCTATGAGCTGGCGCAGACGATGAACAACTTGCAGATCGACTTGATCAGCAACCAGATCAAGTCTTCTTCGGATCCTTCGGCGAGGCTTACCCAAGACCATTGGAAGGGTCTGCCGGATTTCCATCAGCAGTTTCTTTCGCTTGGGCAGGTTTTGTCCAACCAGCTCAGTGCACTTTTTATCTTGGGTTTGTGGTTGCTTGCTGGCGTTTTGCTCAGTGTGTTTTATTCAAAAAGAATCAAAGTAGTTTGAAAATGATCAAGTACCTAGTCAAAGACTTTTTTAGGTCAAAAGCGCATCCTATTGGGTTGATCTTGCTTTTGGTAGCCGGGCTGATCAGCCTGGAAATCGGTTCCCGCTTCTTGGAGCGGTCGGAGAGAATCTCTGAAAAAACCGCCGAACATCAAGTCCAAAGCATCCAGCGCAATATTTCCCATTCATCTGGAGACTTGGGCAACTTGATGTACTATTTGCGTTTTGGCTTGAAAAACGAAGTCCCGCGACTCGCGGGGCTATCCATTGGCCAGCGCGATATCTATCCCTCGGTACAAAGTGTCACCGTCCGAAATCTGGAGGAGCAGCGCTATTCCACAGACCTGATGAACCCTCTTTTTCAGCTTTTGGGTAATATGGATTTCAGTTTTGTGCTGATTTACTTCTTTCCCTTGGTGATCATCGCCTTCGGATTTAATCTTATTTCCGAGGAAAGAGAGGGTGGAACCTGGAGTTTGGTCCTCAGCCAGACAGACGCGCCGACGAGATTCTTGAGGTACAAACTGGGAATCAGGCTGGTAAGCGTCCTTTCGGTGCTGATCCTACTTTTGGGCATTTCCGTGATGTACCTAGCAATTCCAATAGATCGGTACCTTCTGGCCTTCGCTTTGATAGCGGTGGTGTATGTGCTGTTTTGGTTTGCCTTGGTTTGGTTGGTGGTGAGCTTCCAGTTAAGTTCCAACCGAAATGCGCAGATTCTATTGGCTTGTTGGGTCTTGCTGAACCTCATCGTACCCGCCGGGATCAATGTACTCCAGCGTCTATTGTTTCCGATTCCGGAGGCCATGACTGCCGTGATCGAAAACAGGGAAGGCTATCATGCGCAATGGGACAGGGAGAAGGAACCAACTCTGGAGCATTTTTACTCCAAATACCCGCAGTATCGGGAATTTTCGCATCCATCGGATCAGGACTTCAGTTGGCTTTGGTACTTTGCCATGCAGCAGCTTGGGGACGATGAAGCGCGCGAATCGGTGGAAGATGTTAAATCCAAATTGGGGCAGCGGATGGAGATGGCCAACCTGCTGAGTTGGATAGTGCCAACGGTTCATGCCCAAGTTTCCCTCAATTCAGTCAGCTTTTCGGATTTGGGAAATTACCTCCGGTACATGGAATCCCTGGAGGGGTTTCATGAGGGAAAGAAAAACTTCTTTTTTCCAAAAATCTTTGAAGGAAAACCCGTCTCCGAGATTGATTGGCCAAGATTCACTCTGGAGCGGTTCCAGGATAGCCAACCAGTCCTGTGGGCTAAAATACTGGGTCCTTTTATCTTGGCTCTTTTACTTCTTTTGGTTTGGGCCAATCGAAATTTTACTAAATCTGAAATCTATTCCAACGGAAAATAAGTCAAATGATTGAAGCAAGACAACTATCCAAAAGCTACGGCGACCACAAGGCTCTCAAGCAACTGGACATCCAGATCAACGTTGGCGAAATTTTCGCCCTTTTGGGGCAGAATGGAGCAGGCAAAACCACTACGATCAATTGTTTTTTGGGCTTTGTCAAGCCCAGTTCTGGGGAGGTTCTGATCAATGGGGTCTCCGTCACCCAAGATCCCAAAGAATCCAAGAAGTATCTGGCCTATATTCCCGAAACAGTCATGCTGTATGGGAACTTGAGTGGTATCGAGAATCTCGCATTCTTCTCCTCCTTGGCAGGGCAAACTTATTCCACCGAGGAGCTCAAGGCCTTTTTGAGCAAATCTGGACTCCAGGAAAGCGCCCATGACAGACGGGTGGGAGGGTATTCCAAAGGGATGCGCCAAAAAGTAGGAATAGCAATCGCCCTGGCAAAGAAAGCGAAGGCTTTGTTTTTGGACGAGCCGACGAGCGGATTGGATCCCAAAGCCTCCAACGAATTTTCTGTTATTTTGAAAGAACTTGCCGCTCAGGGAACGGCGATACTGATGGCCACGCATGACATTTTCCGAGCCAAGGAAGTGGCCAACCGTATTGGAATCATGAAAGAGGGGCAATTGGTCAGCGAGATGCCAGCTTCGGGTCTCTCAGCCAACGAACTGGAACAGCTTTATCTCCAAACGATATGATTCGCGCGATCTTTTCTGCCTTTTTCATGCTGATTTGCTTGCGTTTCGCCGAAGCCCAATCTTCAAATCCCTTTGGGCTGCCCCTGACTACTAACTTGGAGGACTACCGGAAATTAGTCGCGGAGGATCCCGACAATGAGTTTGTGAAATTGTTGGAGTATGCGCCGAGCTTGGTCTTGGACATTAAATATGCCTCCAAGGCCAATGTTTTTTATACCCAACTCTATCCGCGACCCATAGGCCTTACAAGGCGACCGGTGGCCAAAGCCCTCGCCAAAGCGCAGGAAGAATTTAACCAGCAGGGTTTGAGTCTTAAAATCTATGATGCCTACAGACCGTATGCGATCACCGTGAAGATGTTCGACATCCTACCGGATACGGTGTACATGGGTTTGCCTTGGCAGGGAAGCAAGCACAACAGAGGAGTGGCGCTGGATTTGACCTTGGTCGAATTGTTGACAGGTGAGGAGCTGAAAATGCCCACTCAGTTTGATGCCTTGGTATACGCTTCCCATCTGGAATTTGCCAAACTACCAGAGGAGGTCGTAGCAAACAGAGAACTGTTGAAAAAAGTAATGAAGAAGTACGGATTTACGGTCGATCCGGTGGAGTGGTGGCATTACAATTACCTCGGGGAAAGGAATTTTGATCTCATGGATATTCCGATCGATATGATGGAAGAGGAAGTATCGAAATAGGTATACAAGGAGATCAAAATTGGCTCCGACTTGCGTTGCGAATTGGCCCAAGACCCGAAACGATGACCTTGGCGCTTCCCGAAGGGATCAAACCTCCCTAAAACTTACCCAAAACGCAGCGCCCTTGCCGATGACTGAATTTACGCCTATGCTTCCTCCCATGGCTTCCATGAATTCCTTCGAAATGGCAAGCCCAAGTCCTGTTCCGTTTTCCGAGGAATGGTCCAGCTTGAAGAAATGCTCAAAGATCCGTTCCTGGTTTTTGAGAGAAATGCCGGGCCCCAAGTCTTTGACCTCTACCTTTATCCGGTTGGCTTCCCGACTGGCCGTGATAGTGATCTCCGAATTGGCCGGGCTGTACCTGATTGCATTGCTGATCAAGTTGTTGAAAATCCAGACTGATTTGTGATAGTCGCCCTTGATCTGCGGAAGATTTTCCGGAATCTGCTTGTTGAGCCGGATATTCTTTTCCCTCAAAAACAAATCTAGGCCCTGCAGCGAGTCGGCTATGGAATCGGCCACCGAAAAGTGCTCCGTGGTCAGGCTGATATAGCCCTGGTTGATTTGGGAAATGTCCAACACTTCATTGACCATGCGTTTGATCCTTTCCTGGTTGGATTTGATCGTGTGTACGAGATCCGACTGATCGGAGGTCAAACTGCCAGTTTTCTTGTTTTCCAGCAGATTGGTGCTCAGCTGTATAGCGGCAAGTGGGGTCTTGAGCTCGTGGGACAGCGTGGACATGAATTTCAGCTTGGCTTGGTCTTTTTCGGAAAACTCCGTGATGTCCGACAGGATCACTAAATGCCCCATCAGCTTTTTGGGCCCATTTTCTTCTTCAGTTCCGGAGAGCTTGAGGATTTCCTTTTTGAAGATGCGTTCCTTTCCGCCCATGACTATCCGCACGGGTGCTATCTGGCCCTCCTCACCCTCCAGATAGGGGACGAACAGGTCTTCGGTGATGTTGTCTATGAGATTGTTGATCCGTGCGATCTCTTGGATATGTTTTCCCTCTACTTGCTCCCGACGCAGATGGATCAGGTCCAGCAGAAGTTCATTACATAGGATGATGTTCTTGTTTTCATCGGTGACCAGGATTGCCTCGTTCATTTCGTTTACGATCATGGCGAGTCGTTTTTGTTCCCGGATCAGTTTGGAAAAGTTCGATTTTTCATACTCCTTCAGCTTCACCACCATCTTTCGGATGGATTTGGCGAGGTTACCCAGCTCGTCTTCCCCTTCAAAGGGAATCTGGACACCATAGTTTCCCAGAGAGATTTCCTTGATGGATTTGGTGAATAGTTTGATCGGATTGACGATGTAATTCGGCAAGCCAAGGAAGAAAATCAGACCAAAAGTGATCCCGGAAGCTCCGATGATGATCATGTAGACGATGACCTGTTCGGACTTGTTTTTGGCGTTTTCACTTTTGCTCAAAATGGTCTCTTCGTTGAGCAGAAAGATCGTCTCGGTGAGAGTCTTGATTTTGCTGACAGAGACCCAAAGCTCGTTCGAATTCAAATTGGAGCCAGCGAGTCCCTGGTCGATCAGATCCAGATAGCCTGTTACCTCAAGGCTGAGGTTTTCAGTGAGGTTTTTTTCTCCAGCTTCAGTGATGTTGGCTTTCTGGGAATTGACCAGTGTGTAAAGCTCCGCCGATCTGCTCTCAAACTCCTCCAAGGTCAAGACGTCCCTCTCAAACTTGCCCTGGAGCTCATCCACCTGCTGGTTGACCTTTCTCATGTAGTCGATTGTGCGGTAGTTATCCTTGAGGATGACCGCCGTATAATCTGCCACTAGATTGAGGTAGTATACTCCTATGCCTGCCACCACAGCGATGATTCCAAGGAGGAAAAACTGGGAGAGGTAGAGTTTTGCCTTGATTTTCATGGGTTTGTCAGAATACAATGATGAGGTCGATTTCTTTTCCCTGGATCTTTTTCAACAGGCTTTCGAGATGGTTTTTCCCCAATACCATTCTCACCAAGCCGAAAGAAGGCTTTCCGATCACAATATTAGTGGCTTTAATCTGAGCGGCCACCTGGTAGATTTCTTCGGGAATGTCATCACCCTGTTTTCGGTGGATTTCAGCGCCCAATTCAGCCGCCCATTTGAGGTTTTGAAGTAATTTTCGCTGCTGCGCCAGATTGATCCGGTCGGGATTTTCCCTGCTGCTCTGCACATATACCACCGCCCACTTGGCATGGTAGCGTTCCGCAAGCCGGTAGGTTTTACGGATGATTTTTTTTCCGCCATCGTAGTTGCTGCTCAGGCAGGCCAAAAATACCTCCCGGGTGGCTGACTTGGTGGAAAGAGCACTCATGTCAATTTTTTTCTCGACCTGCAGTGCCACTTGCCTCAGGGCCAAATCCCTCAGCTGGAGTATCGTCTCAGGCTTGAAGAAATTATCCAAAGCCTGGGCTATTTTTTCTCCAGAGTAGATTTTGCCTTCCTTCAGGCGTTTGATCAGATCCTCGGAGGGTAAGTCGATATTAACCACCTCATCCGCATAGGAAAGGATTTTGTCCGGAATGCACTCCTGGATCTTGACTTTCGTAAGTTTTTCCACGATATCATTGAGGCTTTCCAGATGTTGGACATTGAAGGCGGTGATGACATTGATGCCAGCCTCCAGGAGGTCGATCACATCTTGCCAGCGTTTCTGGTTTTTCGAACCGGGGACATTGGTATGGGCCAGCTCGTCCACGATCACCACTTCCGGCCGGATGTTGAGAATGGTTTCCAGATCCAGTTCCTCGAGGTTTTTCCCCTTATAGAAAAGCTGTTTTCTGGGAATCATCGGCAATCCTTTCACCAGCATTTCCGTGTCGGGCCGGTGGTGGGTTTCGATGAGGCCGATCTTCACTTCCACGCTAGCCTGCAGCAGTTCATGGGCTTCCTGAAGCATGCGAAAGCTTTTTCCCACACCGGCGATCATGCCGATGTACACCTTGAGACGGCCTTTTTTCCGTTGAAAGATCTGGGAAAGAAAGAAGTTTTCTCCTGGTTCACTCATGTGGAGTGCGAGTTATCGGGTTTTAGGAATCAGAAGTTGATCGCGAACGATGTGGTGAACAAATTCATCTGGTCGGAATTTTGGTTTTCGGCCGGAAAATAGGCATCGTCTCCGGCGAAATACCTGTATTCTGTTCTCCACATCAGATTTTCGGAAAGTTTCCAGTCCAAATTGAGGGATGCGCTTAGGGTTTGGAAGCCCTCCGGACTCTCCGTCGAAATGATTACACCGTCTCGGTCGGTGTATTGTTCCAGTCTGCCTGCAAGGGAAATTTTGTCATTCATCTGTACTTGAGCTATCAAAACGGGGGAAATCCAAGTGTCGTAGTCGCTTCCCATGGGCTCCGACTGCTGCATCCCCATATCCAATCCCAGAATCACCTTCCATCTCGGAGTGAGCGAGATTTGGCTGTAGAGATTGTGGAAATACCTCATTTTACGCTCGGTATCCGGGCTGTCTGTTCCGATAAAGGTGCTGCTGTTGATCAGGAAATTTCCGGAAGTAAAGGTAGCCTGGGTGCCAAAGGACATCAGGGAGTTGCCTTCCACACGCTGGATACGCTGCCAGCCATTCAAAGCCAAGGCAGCGAGATACCATTTTTGGTTAGGAGAGGAATAGCTCAGTCTCAGCCCGCTTTCATAATAGGGGGAATTGTCCGCCAGGATGCTTCGGGTTAGGTTGAGGTTAGCGGTGCCGATGGCAGATTCAAATCCAATATGGGAAGGGAGAATCCCCATATCGATCCACAAGTTTTGATTTTCTGAAAGCTTATAGCCCACATTAGCCTCAAATACATTTTTCAACACCCCTGGCTCTGCGGCAAGGTTGGCATTGGAATAGGTACCGGCCATCAGCGCAAAGTTGGACCGGATGCGGTCTTTGCTATACTGGAATGCGACCATCCCCAAGTTGATGTTGAATTCATTGTGGCGGTTGTAAGAATAGATAAAAGGAGGCTTGTTGCTTGACGCTGGATTCCCAAAGTCATAGCTATAGTAGGCTTCCAGAAAGCCGGAGATTTTCAATAGATTTTCTTCCTTAGCCTCTACCGCCTGTGCCAAGGACTCTACACATCCGAAGGTTGCGACGAAGAAAAGTAGGAGGTTCAAAAAAGAGATACTCTGGAGGTAATTCATAATAGTACTTGGTTCAATTTAAAGGGCAGAGGTGAGTTAGTTGGATGAGGTAATTTCGTCAAGCGCGAGGTTAATGGAAAGCACATTCACCAAATCCCCCGGTCCGAAAATTCCACCCATAGGCTGAATGGTTTGTTTGTCAATTAATTCTTCCAAAAGTTTGGGCTCGAGGTTGCGGGCAGCAGCTACCCGTTGCACTTGGATTTTGGCGGCGTCCACCGAGATATGAGGATCCAGCCCAGAGCCGGATGCGGTAACCAACTCTTCTGGAATCTGATCCGCCGTGATCCCAGGATTGGCCTCGAGGAATGCTTGGATTCGGTCTTTGATCTCTTGGATATGATCAGGATTGTTTGTTCCGTAGTTGCTGCCACCGGTGCTGGAGGCATCGTAATTCACTGCTGAGGGCCTGCCCCAGAAATAACCGGGAGAAGTAAATGGCTGCCCCACTTCGGCAAAGCCGACGAGTTGTTCGCCTTTGTAGACAGGGTTGCCACTGGCATTTTCAGGAAAAATCTTGCCGATAGCCCAAATGGTTACAGGGAACATCACTCCGAAAATTACCAGGGTGACGAGTGTCAGGGTCAAGTTTGTGCGAATGGAATTCATGACAAGTTGTGAAATAAGGTGAATGTTTACAGCAATCCGCTGATGAGTAGGTCAATCAGTTTGATTCCCAGAAAGGGGACCACCACACCGCCTAGGCCATAGATCAGGAGATTTTTAGTGAGCAGTTCGGCTGCCCCAATGGGCCGGTATTTTACCCCTCCCAGAGCCAATGGGATCAGCAGAGGAATGATGATGGCATTGAAAATCACGGCGGATAAAATTGCGGAGTCGGGGCTGCTCAGATTCATGATGTTCAAAGCATTGAGACCGGGAATGGCTGCTGCAAAGAGCGCAGGAACGATGGCGAAGTATTTGGCAACATCGTTTGCGATGGAGAAAGTGGTGACGTTGCCCCGGGTGATGAGGAGCTGCTTTCCGATTTCGATTACTTCCAGCAATTTGGTTGGGTCGCTGTCCAAGTCCACCATGTTGGCCGCTTCTTTGGCTGCTTGAGTCCCGCTGTTCATGGCTACACCTAGGTCTGCTTGGGCCAAAGCCGGTGCATCATTCGTTCCGTCGCCCATCATCGCCACCAACTTTCCTTCGGCCTGTTCTTTTTTGATGTAGTTTAGTTTGTTCTCTGGTTTGGCCTCGGCGATAAAGTCGTCCACACCGGCTTTCTTAGCGATGTAGGCGGCGGTGAGCGGGTTGTCACCGGTGACCATGACTGTGCGGACACCCATTTTTCGGAGTCTGTCAAAACGCTCGTGGATTCCTGGCTTGATGATGTCTTCCAGCTGGATCACACCGATGGCCTTTTTGTCCACTGCCAAGGCCAAAGGGGTACCGCCGTTGGCGGCGATTTCTTTCACTTTTTGTTCAAGGAATTTGAGCTCTTCTCTGTTGGTAGACCAGAAGCATATCGAGTTCCAAGAGCCTTTCCTGATTTTGGTACCATCTGCCAGATCGACGCCGCTGATCCGGGTCTCGGCGCTGAATTTGATGATCAATGAATTGTCCAGTTCCCGATCGCTGAAGGTTACGCCCAAGGATTTGGTAAGTTCTAGAATTGACTTTCCTTCGGGAGTGGGATCCCCAAATGAACTGATGGCGGCATATCGGTTTAGTTTTTCCCGATCTTCTTCCCGAAGGGGATAGAAGTTGGTCGCCTTCCGGTTGCCAATTGTGATGGTCCCTGTTTTGTCCAAAAGCAATATGTCGATGTCTCCGGCAGTTTCCACTGCTTTTCCGGATTTGGCGATCAGGTTGGCTTTAAGTGCGCGATCCATTCCGGCGATACCGATAGCTGAAAGCAAGCCCCCGATGGTGGTAGGAATCAGACAGACAAAAAGGGAGACCAATGCGGCAATGGTAATGGGTGCGTTGACCAGGTCTCCAAATGGTTTGAGCGTGACGGTGACGATCAAAAACACCAGGGTAAAGCTTGCCAATAAGATGGTCAAGGCGATCTCATTTGGTGTTTTTTGTCGGTTGGCACCTTCGACCAGCTTAATCATTTTGTCCAGAAAGCTTTCACCGGGTTCAGCCACCACCTTTACTTTGATCTGATCCGAAAGGACTTTGGTACCGCCGATGACCGAATTGTGGTCGGTCTCGGCCTCCCGAATCACCGGAGCAGACTCGCCCGTGATGGCTGATTCATCCACTGAGGCCAAACCTGCGATGATCTCACCGTCTGCGGGGATAATCTCTCCTGCCTCGACCAAAAAGACGTCGCCTTTTCGAAGTTCAGAAGATGACACCGATTTGATTTCGCCGTTGGCCAAGATCTTTTTGGCTTTGGTGTCCTGTCGGGTTTTTCGGAGGGAATCGGCTTGGGCCTTTCCCTTTGCTTCGGCGATGGCTTCTGCAAAGTTTCCAAAGAGGACAGTTACAAAAAGAATCAAGGTGATTACCAGGTTGTAGCCCGGTGTACCCAGAGAATCTGAGGTTTGAAGCAGGGAAATCAGGGTAACCAGAACCATCACCAAAGTTCCGAGGGCTACCATAAACATCACCGGGTTTTTGATCAAAATCCGCGGGTTCAGTTTGACAAAGGATTGAAGAAATGCAAATCGCAATCCCTCACCAGTTATAGTTTTATTGACAGATGCTGTAGTCATGACAAGAAATATCAGATGGAGAAATAGTCGGCAATGGGTCCCAAAGCCAAAGCTGGGAAGAAGGAAAGGGCGGTCACAATCAGGATCACGGCAAGCAGCACGACCCCAAAGGCCATGCTTTCAAGTTTGAGCGAACCTGAAGATTGTGGGATGGATTTTTTAAAGGAAAGGGACCCGACTAAAGCCAATGGGCCGATGATCGGCAGAAATCTTCCCAACAGCATGATGATTCCCGTCAGCAGATTCCAAAAGGGCGTGTTGTCTCCCAAGCCTTCAAAGCCTGAACCGTTGTTGGCTGCTGCGGAGGTGTTCTCATAGAGGATTTCGGAAAAACCATGGTACGAGGGATTTTTGAGCCATCCCAACTCAGGATCCAGGCTGAGGGAATACGATGCCAGTGCTGTGCCTGCCAAAATCAGGAAAGGGTGCAGCAAGATGACCAGTGAGGCAAGTTTGATTTCCGGTGCTTCAATCTTTTTCCCTAGAAAGTCCGGAGTCCGGCCGATCATCTGCCCTGCAATGAATACAGCTATAATGACATAGAGAAAGAAGTTGATGAATCCCACTCCAACACCCCCATAGATGGCATTGATCATCATGTCCAGCAGGAATATTCCGCCGGATATCGGAGTATGGCTGTCATGCATGCTATTGACGGAGCCGTTGGAAGTAGAGGTGGTGGAGACTCCCCATAAGGAGGAGGCCATAGATCCGAACCGGAGTTCTTTACCCTCCAAGTTGGAAGAAGAGGACAGGCCAAGCTCTCTGAGTGATGGACTTCCCTTAAGTTCTTCGGTGATTGAAATTGCCACAAAGGACAAAAACAGCAAGGTCATGACGCCCATGAACACGAGGGCAAGTTTTTTTCTGTTTAGGAAAAAGCCAAACGTAAAAACCAAAGCCATCGGAATCAAAAGGATGGAGATGTTTTCCACCACATTGGTTAGGTAATTGGGATTTTCAAAAGGATGGGTAGAGTTGGGACCAAAGAACCCGCCCCCATTGGTTCCAAGCTGCTTGATCGCCACCATCGGTGCCACCGGGCCGGAAGCCACATTAATTTTTTGGCCTTCCAAAGTGGTCACTTCCCGCAATCCTTCAAAAGTCACCGGAGTTCCTCCCAAGACCAGCAGCAGGCTGACCACCACTGCAAGCGGCAGAAGAATCCGGGTACAGCTTTTTACAAAAAGCTTATAGAAGTTGCCCAGTTGGCTGGTGCGGTCGTTTTTCAATCCCTGGAATAGGAGTGCACAGGCAGCAATTCCCGTTCCTGCGCTTACAAATTGCAGCCAGCAGAACACGAGAAGCTGGGTGAAGTAGGATGCGCCGCTTTCCCCGGAATAGTGCTGGAGATTGGTATTGGTGACAAAGCTGACGGCGGTGTTGAATGCCAAGGTCGGCTCCCAATTGCCCAGCCGAACCGGATTCCAGAAAGGATGGGCTCCCTGAAACAGGAGGAAGAGAAAGGCGAAGAAGAAAAAGATTAGGTTGAGGCCCAGCAAGGCTTTGGCGTTTTGCTTCCAGTCCATGGAGTAGGAGGGGTTGATGCCCGCCAAACGCAGTAATTTTTCCTCCATGGGATTGAGGAAGTCCAAAAAGGTCGATTGATCAGTAAATACCCTCGTGATGTATTTTCCCAATGGCCAAGCTAAGCTAAGGCTTGCCAGGAAAATCAGGAGGATTCCAAGTAGTTCAGTAGTCATGATTTAGAATTTTTCCGGTTTTACAATCGCATAGATGAGGTAGCCGAAGGTCACCAGGGAGAGTATCAGTAGGGCTAGCATATTATTTTTTGATCAGTTGGTCGAAGAAGTCCAGCGCCCGGAAGAAGAGTCCAAAGAGCGTGGCGGTGAGTAGGGTGATGGCGAGAATCTGAAGGATTTCCATGAGTTGATCGATTTTTCTCCTTCCGTTACCAGCGCGATGCCAAGCGTTAAAGTCAGTGAGGTGATTTATACAACTGTCTGAAAAACAGTGAAAAATAGATTGTCTTCAAAAATTCACTACTACCTGAAAAGTAAAATACCCTTCCATAATGAAAGGGTATTTTTCAAAATGGAAGGGTGGTACTGGTTAATTTTCAGGAGAAATATGGTACTCTTCCAGTTTGCGGTACAGGGTGGTCAATCCTATACCCAATAGATCGGAGGTCTTGGTTTTGTTGCCGCCTGTATGGGCCAAAGCCTTTTCGATATGAGTTTTTTCCACTTCTTTCAGCGACCAGGAAGTCGGATAAAAGCTTGATTTTTCATTCAAAAACTGCACGGGCAGGAGGTCTACCGTCAAGGTATTTCCCTCCAACAGGATGACCGAGCGCTCAATGACATTACGGAGTTCGCGGATATTTCCTTTCCAGCGGTGGGCTTTCAGGGCCTCAGTGTATGACTCGCTAAGCTGTATGTCGCGCAGGCCTTCCTTTTGGGCAAAAGTTTTGGCGAAGTAATTGGCCAAGATTGGGATGTCGGCTTTTCGGGAATCAAGCGAAGGCAGGGTGATCTGAAAAACCGCCAGGCGGTAAAACAAGTCTTCCCTGAAATTGCCATGTGCTACTTCCTCTTCCAAGGTTCTGTTGGTGGCAGCGACGATCCGGATATCCACTTGGGTCTCTTTGGTGTCTCCCACTTTGATGAATCGCCCGGTCTCCAAGACCCTGAGCAGTTTGGCTTGGAGATCTCCCGCCAATTCTCCGATCTCGTCCAAAAACACGGTTCCTTTGTGGGCCTCTTCCAGGATTCCCTTTTTGTCTTTTGTAGCTCCTGTAAAAGCCCCAGTCTTGTAACCAAACAGTTCGCTCTCCAGCAGGTCTTTTCCAAAAGCACTGCAGTTGATGGCGATGAAGGGTTGGTTCTTCCGTTGGCTTGCGTCGTGGATGGCATTGGCAAAGACTTCTTTTCCTGTTCCGGATTCTCCGGTCAAAAGCACCGTTGTCTCCGTTCCGGCCACTTTTTTCGCCAGGGAAATGGCTTGCTGAATTTTCTCGGAATCTCCTAGGATGGTATCAAAACCTACCTGCTGCTGTAGGCGCTGCTCCAGATGGCTGATTCGCCGGACCAACTCGCTTTTTTCGAGGGCTTTGGCTATGGAGGGGATTAGTTTTTCGTTATCATCTCCTTTGACGAGGTAGTCAAAGGCTCCGTTTTTCATAGCTTGCACACCGTCTTGGATATTGCCAAATGCAGTCATGCAGATCACTTCCAGATGGGGAAATTGCAACTTGATCTTTCTGCAAAGCTCCACCCCAGACCCATCTGGCAGCCGGACGTCCGACAGCACCAGATTAAACTCTTCCGTGCTGATCTTTTTCCAACCGTCGGCTACTTTCTCGGCGGTTTTTACCTGATATCCTTCTAGCTCCAGCGTCTTGGCTAAAAGGTTTCGGATGTCTTTCTCGTCTTCGATGATCAGGATTTTTGCCATGGGGTGTCGTTGCTTGGCTGCAAAAATAAACGAGTCGATGCCCTTTTTAGCGCCAAGTTGTTTTTTTTGATACCCGTTTTCTTCAACCCCAGGTGGCTTGGTTCTTTTTCAGTGAAGGATTCGGCAAGTTTAGGCTAGTCTTTGTTCGCCATTTTCATTGGCTAGGCGAAACTAAGGAAAGCTATACCGCAAGCTGAGCTGCAAGCGGTTGGCTGTGCCGTCCGACCCGTCCAGATCTTCGCGCATACCCCACAAGTACTCGATCCCCACAAAAGCTTTCTCGGTAAAATTCCAGATCAAATCGGCGGCGGCATAGCTTCCAATGGCGGCGGCATTTGGCGCCTGTCCCTCCGTATTGTCTATTTCCCCGTGATTGTACACAAAGACAGAGTAGAGGGAGGAAGTCCAGTGCCTCTCATATCCCAGAGTGTAGCCCAAGTCAGTTAAGGCTTGCAGCTCGCCTGCACCATCGAGCGCAGCCGACATTCCACCTCGAAAACGTGCCACACCCGGACCGTAGGCAACCTGATAGAAGAGTCGGTCTTTTTGAGCGATATTAAAAATACCCGAGGCACTACCGCCAAAGAGGGAAACCTTATCCATATCTCCGGTATCAAAACGGTACACCAGCTTGGCCGCAAACGCGGACAGTTGAACGTGTCCCCAAGGTTTGGTCAAGCGGTATCTCCCAGTGAAGTCAGGAAGTGGGTTTTCGAATTTCCCGCTCTGGGCCGGGGCCTGGGCATTGGCATGCGGTTCTTCCACTGCGAAAGCCACATAGGCGTCTTTGGAGATGGAGTGCTTATACCTGATCATGGGGTTTCTTGCAAAGAGATAGGCCCCGGGTTTTTCAAAGTCAAGGGTATTGGGAATCATGGACTCATCCATGAAGTTGGACCACCATTGCCCGGCAAGCCACTTTCCGTTGATCTCCAAAAAAGCATGACGAAGCCGCAGTCCCCCATTTGTCCCGTAGAAATCCGTCTCGACAAATGCCCTCAACTCTCCGACCTTGGTATCGGTGCGAACGTCCAAGTTGAAGCGAGTTTCTTTGGCATGCAGGTGGCTGCTTTGCCCCTTGGAGCCGTCCGTGGGGATCTTGGATACATCAAAGAAATCGGGAGAAGCAATGGGATTGAAGTCGTGGATAAAATCCAGCTTCACATATCCGCCAAACTTAAACCTAGTATCTGTCCTCGGAATAAGCCACCAGCCGGGAGGAAGCTCCGAATTTGGTTTGGCCTCCGACTGACTTCGTGCAGGAAGGATAAACAATATCGATAGAAGCGCTGTGCAAAGTGATTTCATGGGTTCTTCTTGGCTTACTGTTGCGTATTTCCTGCCAGATCTCCCAGATTCACCGTACGTTCGTTGACCTGTTGGGTAGGCCGGTTGTTTGGTCCTATCCTCTTGGAAAACTCAGCGATCTGGTCTCTGGTAAGAACCACTGGCTCCTGCAAGACCAGCCACTGAACTCCCTCGCTGCAAGGCGGCGTGGTCAAAGAACCCAAGTAATGGTAGGCATAATTGTGTTTCGGAAGATGGACTTCCAGTTCAAGATTTACATCCTGCAGATGTTTTTCCTCTCCTTTCGAATTGGGCAGGTTGGCTACGATTTTGGCGAAGTTTTCATTCGGGGTATTACCTTCACGGAACAGTATTCCCACCACTGCCAAGCTGCCGTCTTCATTTTGGTGGACCATGTGCATCTCCATGGGGGCGTGCTCTCCATCAATGGTGTGTTCACTTGGGGTGTGAAAATGGAATTGTTTCAATTCATAGGCCTTGTCACCAAAGGTGAAGGTGCTTCCTTCGTCCACGGTCACCTGGATGGTATGGCCATTGTCGATGATCTCTTCCATGTGCTCGTTGTGCGCGATCCGAAGCGAAGTGGTCTTGTAGTCAAAGTTCCAGGATCCCGCCGTACTGGCAACCGACTTCACGATGTTGATGGGAGACTGGCTTTGCCCTTCGCCGCACAAGGCATAGACTGGAGTCAGCGATGACCATTTACTCGGGCCACTTTCTCCTCCGTATCCCCAATGCACTGGGCGGGCGGAAGTAGATAGGACTTTGGGCACAGAGTCGGTGGCTTCCGTCTCGTTTTGCTCGGTGTTTTTCGTGGAGCAGGAGTAGAAGAATAGGCCAGAAGCGGCCAATGCGACAACAAAGGATTTTCTTTTCATGCTTTTTTCGGTTTAGGGAGCTTCTTTTCTCCGAGGATGTTAAGAATGATTCGGTGGCTTGCCATAAAAAGTCGGCATGCTGCCATAATACCGGACCGTCGTATCCGACCCTCCCAAAATCAGCAACCAAAAGGTGGAGTGATTTGGGAGGGGCATTCGGGCTGGCCTACGGTTTTTGATAGACGATGTCCATGTTCTTTATCGTGCCGTTGAACTTGAAAGGCGCCTGCTCATAGTAGTCATCCGACACTGGCGAGCCCAGATCCGAGCCGATGTCGAAACAATCATTGGCTGTGAAGGCCAACGTCGCCAAGGTCGGAATCATCGTACGGGCAATCTCTTTTCCGTTGGCTTTGATGACCATTTCTCCAGAATGCAGATGGGGCGGCCCGCCTCCCTGATGGGGCTTGGCCTGTAGGTCAAACTCAAGTTTGGTAGGACCTTTCAATTTGGTCGTGGAGGCGACTTTGGTTCGTTCGATTTCGAAGAGGTTGTACTCGTAGTGAAGTTGGTTGTCCTTGATGTAGCAGGTGACACCCGCAGAGAAACCTCCCAGGGCAAAGAGAACTCCGTTGGCGCCATCGGGAATATCTACCTCCATGGAGGCATGGTGGGGGAAGATGCCGATCTTTGGCGCGGTAAACTCGGGCATGCGGTCGATGTCGCCGGTAAAGTGGAATTCATTGGCCATATTTCTCGGGGCGTCCTCGGGATGGTACATGACCCAGAGTCCACCGCCGATGGGTAGGTTTTTGTTTTTCGCGGACTCGATCAGGAAGAGCTCCTTCATCGCCGCCAGTTTTTCGGGGTGTTCCGAGGCCAAATCCTTGGACTGGGAGAAATCTTCGTCAAGATTGTAGAGTTCCCATACGTCTTTATCGGGAGTCCAAGTCGCCATCCCCGGCGTCACCGGAAGCCATGGCGTCCTTGGTCCGAATGCGGAAGCTATCCAGCCTTCGTGATAGATGGACCTGCTGGCCATGACGTCGAAAAACTGGGTAGATTTTTGTCCCTTGGCGTTTGCATCATCAAAGGTATAGGCCATACTGGTGCCGTCGATCACGTCTTGAGGGAATCCGTTTACGACTTGGGGTTCCTTGATTTCCAGAATTTGGTAGATCGTGGGCACGACGTCGTTTACGTGGTGAAACTGTGCCCGTGGTGTTTTGTCGGCGTCTACCTTTTTTGGCCAAGATACCGCCATGGGCTGCCGCGTTCCTCCAAAGTGCGCCGCGACGAGCTTGGTGCCTTTGTAAGGGGTAGAGCCTGCCCAAGCCCAGCCGGCATGGTACATGTTGTCGGTTTTGGGTGTGCCCAGTGCTTCCAGACCGCCGAGCCCGTCCAAGGCCTCGATGTGCTGGCTGATTTCCGTAGGGATCTGGTTTTGGGCGAGCAGCTCACTGATCGAGCCGTGCATACCTTCGGAGCTTGAGCCGTTGTCCCCCCAGATGTAGAATATAAGCGTGTCGTCACGCAAGCCCATGCGTTCGAGCTCTTCCACAATCCTGCCTGCATGGTGGTCGGCATGTTCAGCGAATCCTGCATAGACCTCCATCAGCCTTCTCTGAAACGGTTTTTCGGCCTCGGGTATGCTTTCCCAGGAGGCCAGCGTCTCGGGTCTAGGGGTCAGTTGGGTGTTGGCGGGGATCCAGCCCATCTCTTTTTGGCGCTTAAATACCCGTTCACGGTAGTTGTCCCAGCCATCGTCAAACTTCCCCTTGTACTTGTCGGCCCACACTTTGGGCACATGGTGCGGCCCGTGGACGGCACCGGGTGCCCAGTACATGAAAAAAGGCTTGTCAGGGGAAAATGCCTGATGCTGGTGAATCCATTTGATTGCATCGTCCGCGATGTCCTCGGTCAGATGGTAACCTTCTTCAGGGGTTTTTGGAAGTGGCACATAGGTGGTGTTCCGAACCATGGTTGGTTCATATTGAGAGGCCTCGCCGGCAAGAAATCCATAAAAATACTCAAAGCCGTAGCCTGTCGGCCAATAGTCAAACGGCCCCGCGGCGGTGGTTTGCATCGTGGGAGTATTGTGCCATTTTCCAAAAGCAGAGGTGTTGTAGCCGTAGTTTTTGAGGACTTCTGCCACCGTTGCTGAGGTCTTTGGGATCACTCCGCTGAAGCCGTCCCAGTCATTGGACAGCTCTGCGATCTGTCCGTTGCCTACCCGCGTGTGGTTGCGTCCGGTAAGGAGCGAGGCTCGAGTGGGAGAACACATCGCTGTGGAATGAAACCGGTTGTAGCTGATCCCGGTATTGGCGATCCTTGAAAGGGTGGGGGTGTGTACTTCGCCGCCGAAGGTGTCTGGAAGTCCCGGCCCGGCATCATCTATCAGGATGATGAGGATGTTTGGCGCTTCTTCAGACAGATATCTGGCGTCCTGCCGCCGTTTGTTGGTCGACTCGCCAATCGTTCGGCCGGCTTCACTGGCTGAGGGCGTGATGGGGAAGGGTAGTACGTCTTGCGCAAAAGTCGGGTTCGACAATCCCAGCAAAACGGTAAAACAGAGGAGCGGGCTTAATGTTTTCATCTAAAATGGGGGGAAGGAATGTGTAAAAATCACTTGGTGCAATTCCAATAATTGCTTTCAAATTATTCCAAGATAGAACAAGCTACCCCAATATTTCTCTTTTGGATTGTGCGATTCCATGATTTAACGGTTAAATTGAATGCGGTAGCAGGCGGGTCATCCGTCTCCCATCTTTGGAAAAAGTCCATCACTGAATGGAAAACATTTTGGAAAAAGACCTCAGCCCCGACGCAGGCCTAACGGATCATTCGATAGCAAAACAGCTTGACACCATCCTTGGACATAGACTCTTCAAGGGGTCTCCCATACTTTGCAGTTTCCTCCGATTCATTGTGGCAGAGACGCTAAAAGGGAATGCGAGGGAACTGAAGGAGTATGTCATTGGCGTCAACGCCCTGGGGAAGAAATTGGATTTTAATCCGCAGACGGATGCGATCGTCAGAATTCATGCGGGCAGGCTACGAAAGCTGCTCGCGGAGTATTACTCCGGGCCGGGCGCTTGGGATGAGCTTTTGATCGAGTTGGTGAAAGGTTCTTATGTGCCGATCTTCAGGGTAAGGCCCCTTTTCCAGGAACAAAAGCCAATAATCAAACCTAGTGGCGCCCATTGGAGATCAAGCCTGACCCTTGCCGTCCTGCCATTTAGAAACCTCTGCTCAGATGGCAGCTACCAGTTTTTTTCCGACGGACTGGGTGAGGAGCTTACCGGCCTGTTCAGCACTTTCCGCGACATATCCGTCATAGCCCACCATTCGGCCAGAAAATACACCAAACCCGAGCAGGACATCAAATCCATAGGCCGAGAATTGGGAGCGCACTACCTCATCACAGGTTCCGTGAGAAGGACAAAATCCGAGATCAGGATCAGCGTGGGGCTTTCAGAAACCTGGGACGGCACGCAGGTATGGGCCAAAAGCTACCGTGAGACGCTGGAGGAGGATGGTCTTTTCGAGGTTCAAGACCACATCACCGCCGACATCTACAGTAAACTGGGCGGATACTATGGCTTCATCATCCGTGATGCCATCGTCTCCGGGCGGAAAAGAAAGCAGCTTAGCATACAGACATTTGACGCTGTGCTGTGGAACTATTATTTCCACATGGACTTTTCGAGGGAAGCCTATCTGAAAACCCGTGGGGCATTGGAGGATTCGCTACGCCGGGATCCTCACTATGCCACTGGTATGGCCTTTCTTTCCGAGCTGTACCTTGATGCGCTGACTCTAGGCTACCCCACGGTTGCAGATCCGCTCAAAGAGAGTTATGCGATGGCAAAACGGGCAATCAGACTGGATCCGGAGTGTCCTCATGCACACCGTAGCTTTGCTTGGGCGAGTATTTATCTCAAAAGAAAAGCCGACGCTGTTCAGGCTATGGAGCAGTGCCTGAAACTTAATCCCTATTCCGTTTCCAATTCCGGCGCCGTGGGCTTTGGGATGGCCTGTGTCGGAGAATACGACAGGGCACTCGACCTGCTGGACAGTTCGGTTTCGCTGAATCCACATAGCCCGTGGTGGTTTTACTTGGGGTATTTTTTGATCTACTTCCACAAAAAGGATTTTACCAAGGCCCTAGTTGCGGCGGAGCGGATAACCGTGCTGGAAGTATTCTTCGATCCCCTGACCAAGGCGGCGGCCAGAGGCAAGCTTGGCTTGCTTGACCCCAAAGCCATCGACGATCTTCGGCTCGAGCTGTCCACCTTCAAAGTCCAACTTGACGATCTAAAAAGCAATCTGGAGTCCATGATCCTGGACAGGGAGCTGATAGATGACATCCTCGATGGGCTGGCCTTGTCGGGAGTTAGCCAGAGGCCCAACTAACCTGATTACAATAAACCTGCGTCCGAGATATGACTCTTGTCAATAGGCCTTTGGACATGCCCTTTCCATTTAGAAACTGCTGTGGAGCAATCCGTTTTTGGAACCTTGACAGGTTCGAAAAATTAAGAATTATATTGTTTTTCAATGAGATGGGAAATGGGAAGTTGGAATTCCGATGAGAAGCTTTTCGCATGATGATTACAGAAAGAAGGTATTCACATTGGGAGTTTTTAGTGCGGTTTTCTTGACGGCTTCCTTTGCCGGGCTTTGACAGGGAGGTTTTTCTTACGGAGCTGAACCCTGAATTCAGGACTTTGCCAATGGGCCTTTTTATGGAATCTAGAAGTGATTTTCCAGGGCTCAACGAGAAAGAGATGTCACCTTGACTTTATGAATTCGTTAAGCCTTGGTTTTCGCTGCCCAAAGGTGCCTCGAAATATTGGCAAATGGTCTAATTTTAGACATGCGTAGATTTATCACTAGCCTGCTGGCTCTTCTCTTGTTTTTGCCTTTTCAGGTTTTCGCCCAGTCCGGAGCCTTTCAGATCCATTCCCACAACGACTACCTGCAGACGGTGCCTTTTTGGACGGCCTACGCCGCCGGTGCCTCCTCCATCGAGGTGGACCTGATCCTGAAAGACGGGCAACTGATGGCGGCCCACGAGGTGGAGAGCATTGATCCCAAGCGGACGATCGAAAGCCTCTACCTTGATCCCATTGCCGAGGGAGTGAAGACCGGGTTGGTGTCCACGGCACAGTTTCATCTCCTGGTGGACTTGAAGACCGAGGCTTATTCCACTCTGGAGATTTTGTTGAAAAGCATGGAAAATTATCGGGAGCTTCTTTTTAGCCAAGCCAATCCAAATGGCTTGAAGCTGATCATCTCAGGAAACAGGCCGAAGCCCAGCGACTATGCAAGCTATCCAGAGTGGATGTTTTTTGACTACCAGAGCAAGGAATTAAACAAGGATCTGCCATGGAGCAAGATAGGCATGGTAAGCCTTAGCTTTCGGCAGTTTTCTTTTTGGAACGGAAAAGGGAGAATGGTGGAAGCTGAGCGTGAAAATGTGCAGAATTTTATTGATTTGGCACACAGCTATGACAGGCCGGTTCGCTTTTGGGGATCGCCGGACAGCAAGTCGGCATGGAAGGCTTTCTACGAAATGGGCGAGGATTACATCAATACCGACCATCCCATGGATGCGGCCGACTACTTGGGTAAGCTGGGAGAAAATGTATATGAAAACAATGTTAAGCACGAGATCTATCATCCCCTGTTTGAAGGAGACGGAAAAGAGGTGCCGGTCAAAAATGTAATCTTGATGATCGGAGATGGTAACGGCTTTGCGCAGATTTCTTCCGCCCTATTTTCAAACGGCAACCAACTCAACCTGACTCAGCTGAAAAATATCGGTCTGGTCAAGACCCAGGCTGCAGATGATTTTACTACGGATTCCGCGGCAGGCGCGACAGCCTACGCCACCGGCCATAAAACCAACAACCGAGCAATCGGCGTGGATCCTGAAGGAAATGCCCTGGAAAACCTTCCAGACATATTGGATGGCTTTGGCTTTTCCAGCGGGATTGTCACCACGGATCAGCTGACCGGCGCTACGCCAGCCTCCTTCTATGCACATCATCCCGAGCGGGACGACGAAAAGCAGATCGCCGCCTACCTGCCCAAGAGCAAGCTGGATCTCTTTGTCGGCGGCGGAGGTGATACTTTCACCTCCGAACTGGACAAGCTGGAGCAGGCGGGCTATTCCCTCGTTGATGAACTGGAAAACTGGAAGGGTGAGAAAATCGGGTATTTTGCTTCGCCGACTTCCCTTCCCAAAATGCTGGACGGCAGGGGGGACTATCTGAGGAAAAGCACAGAAGCGGCACTTAGCTTTTTGGACGGAAAAGGGGTGCCATTCTTCCTTATGGTGGAGGCAGCCAATATTGATTCCGGAGGCCATGAAAACAGTACGGGAATGATCGTGACGGAGACGCTCGATTTTGACGAAGTGATCGGCAGCGTGCTGGAGTTTGCAGATGAACATCCGGGTACCCTCGTGTTGATTACCGCCGACCATGAGACGGGAGGAGTCTCGTTGCCACAAGGCGATATCGAGTCAAATACCGTTGAACTGGCATTTCACAGCGATGACCATACGGGGATTTTGGTGCCGATCTTTGCCTACGGAGCACATTCAGGTGACTTCAGGGGTGTGTACGAAAACACAGAGGTCTTTCAGAAGATCATGAAATTGGTTGAAAGGTATCATATGAGATAAGCGGCACAGCTCTGGTTTCCCTTTTTGTTTTGCTCAATCCCAGCAGTCGTACGTGCGGAACTTCGCGACGAGTAGTTGGTTGAAAGCTGCATTTCTCTGACAATCAATAATGTAAAAAATGTTATGGAAGCGCGGCTTGACTATGGATGCCGCAATTTTCTTTTGAAAAATTTAATGATTTTTCACTTGTGGGTTCAAATTACTCGATTTAGCTTTGTGGTTATGTTCAGAAAAGTGCTTCGGCTTGTCATGAGTTTTTTACTCATCCTATCCATAGGATACAGCCAGCTTTTTCTTGCTTTTTATTCCGATACCTTGGATTTTTCCTCTTCTGAAGACCAACCTGTCAAGGTAGAGACAAGATCAGCGCACTTCAGTTCCAAAGTAAAAACCGACCATTCGGCAGACCATCAAAACCAGGACTGGGATTCCGAAGTGTTGGAGAAAGACCCAGACGAATACACAGGGTCTATATCGCTAGAACTTCAACTTGCCTTTGCGGCAGTATTCTTTTGTCTACTCTCCATCAGTTTCGGGAAATACCACACTCGGTTTCTCCGATATTACCGAAACTTCTTCTTCATACATACCCACCGTTTGCATGTGTACAACGGGGTCTTTACGATTTGATTGCCAGCCGTACCAAGCATCCTGACGCTTGGTTTCCTTTTCGTTGGCAATAGACCCTAATTCTCTGGAAAGGCGATCGTGATCGTAGATCGATAGTTCGTTTCCGCTCCAGAGAGCTCATATCACATCACTCTTCTTAAAATCTTAGCATTATGAATTTCAATCGAATTCTCCTTTCGATGGGAGTGGGTGCGCTGTTACTTCACGCTAGCTGTGAGTCCAAGCATGCACATCATGAAGAAGACGCCACCTTTCAGGTGACGAGTCCGATCCAAAAAGATACCGTAGTCTATCGTGACTACGTCAGCCAGATCCGGTCCTCCCAGCATATCGAGCTGCGGGCTTTGGAGAAGGGCTACCTCCAAAACATTTACGTGGACGAAGGCCAGTTTGTCAAAAAGGGCCAACTGATGTTCCGCATCATGCCGGTGATCTACCAATCTGAAATGGAGATTGCCAAGGCCGAGGCCAACTTTGCCGAGATCGAGTACCTCAATACCAAGAGCCTCGCGGACAGCAATGTCGTCTCCCAAAACGAGTTGGCTTTGGCAAAAGCCAAATTGACACGCGCCAAGGCCGAGTTGAGCCTGGCAGAGGCCCATTTGGGTTTCACCGAAATACGTGCACCCTTTGACGGGATCATGGGCAGGTTCAACGACGTAAGACAGGGAAGCTTGCTCGACGAGGGCGAACTTCTTACCACCCTTTCTGACAACACCAAGATGTGGGTGTACTTCAACGTCCCCGAAGCGGAATACTTGGACTTGGTGTCCTCTGCATCCCTGGATAGTCTGCCAAAAGTCCATCTCCTGATGGCCAACCACCAACGATTTGCCGATACTGGGGTGATCGAGGCAATCGAGTCCGACTTCAATAACGAAACCGGTAACATCGCCTTTAGGGCAACTTTCCAAAACGCAAACAGAATCCTTCGACACGGCGAGACTGGCAACATCCAAATGCCCGTGCCGCATCACAACGCATTGATCATTCCCCAGAAAGCCACCTTTGAGATCCTTGACAAGAAATTTGTTTTCGTAGTCGGAGAGGACGGAGTCGTACAATCCAGACAGATCACGGTCCTGACCGAGCTTCCCCACCTCTATATCATCTCCGAGGGACTGAGCGCCAATGAGAAGATCCTGATCGAAGGGCTACGCAAAGTGGAAAACAACCAGAAGATCAAGGTTGAATTTGTTAATCCTGAGAAAGTGATTTCTGAACTGAACAGCCTACATGCTGAGTAAGACCACCCTCTAAATCACAGGTAAGATGTTTAGTAAATTCATTCAACGCCCGGTATTGGCGATAGCCATATCGCTTGCCATTATATTTCTGGGAGTCTTGGCGATAGCGACCAGACCGATCTCCCAGTTTCCCGAGATTGCCCCGCCTAGGGTCAATATATTCATTGCCTATCCAGGTTCCAGTGCAGCCGTATTGGTGGAGTCCACTCTCGTGCCTCTTGAGCGTGCGATCAATGGTGTACAAGGCATGCAGTACATCATTTCCGATGCGACCAGCGCGGGAGAAGCTACCATCCAAATCGTCTTCGAACCCGGTACGGATCCAAATGCTGCGGTAGTCAACGTGAAAACCCGCGTGGACCAGGTGATGAACAATCTTCCTCCACTGGTACAGCGTGAAGGGGTCATCATCACGCCGATCCAGCCAAGTATGTTGATGTATGTCAACCTCTATAGCAAGGACAAAAACGCGGACGAGAAGTTTCTCTATAACTACGCCAACGTACACATTCTTCCTGAGCTACAGCGAATCAGCGGAATGGGCCGTGCCCAGATCTTGGGTAGCCGCCAGTATGCCATGAGGGTTTGGCTGAAGCCAGATCGTATGAGAGCCTACAATGTCTCTACTGAAGAGGTACTTGCAGCTATTGACGAGCAAAGTGTGATCGGTAGACCGGGCCGCCTCGGTCAAGCTTCCGGCAAGACCGCCCAGTCTTTGGAATACGTGTTGACCTACAAAGGGCGATTCAACAAACCTGAGGAATACGAGGAGATCATCGTCAAGGCTACACCCGAGGGTGAAATCCTAAAACTGAAGGACATTGCAGAGGTAGAGCTCGGATCTGAGTTTTTCGACATCTATTCCAACAAGGATGGTTACCCTGCAGCTTCTATCGTACTGAAACAAAACATCGGAAGTAATGCCAGCAAGGTGATCGAAGAAGTGAAAGCCAAGATGGAGGATATGAAGGGAGACTTCCCTCCTGGCATGATGTACGAGATCAACTATGACGTGTCCAAGTTTGTGGACGCTTCCATCGACAAGGTAATGCACACCTTGGTGGAGGCATTTGTCCTCGTGGCGATTGTGGTATTTCTCTTCTTGGGGGACTGGAGATCGACGCTGATTCCTGCGATTGCCGTTCCCGTTTCCCTGATTGGAGCCTTTGTATTTATGCAACTCTTCGGGTTGACGATCAACTTGATTACCCTTTTTGCACTCGTGTTGGCCATCGGTATTGTGGTCGATGACGCGATCGTGGTGGTGGAAGCCGTCCACGCCAAGATGGAAGAAGAACATTTGTCTCCGTACAAGGCTGTTCGAAAAGTACTCGGAGAAATCAGCGGTGCGATCATCGCCATCACCTTGATCATGACCGCGGTATTCGTTCCCGTAGCCTTTATGACTGGGCCTGTTGGAGTCTTCTACAGACAATTCTCCATTACCATGGCAAGCTCCATCGTGCTCTCGGGTATAGTGGCTTTGACGCTCACTCCCGTGCTCTGCGCCATGATTTTGAAAAACAACCATGGCAAAGCTCGCAAGAAGACACCGGTGGATCGATTTATCGATTGGTTCAACGCCCGATTTGAAAAGCTGACTGGTAGATATACTTCGCTTCTGACTCTTATCGTAAACCGTCGGTTAGTCACTTGGGCGATGCTCGCCGCATTTGCCTTTGGGATCTTCGCGGTGGACAAAGTCCTTCCTTCCGGCTTCATTCCCAATGAGGACCAAGGGATGATCTATGCGATTATTCAGACGCCTCCCGGATCCACTCTGGAGCGAACCAATGAAGTGTCCAGAAACCTGCAGAAAATCGCCGAAGAAGTAGAGGGTATCCAGTCCGTCTCCTCCCTGGCTGGATATGAGATCCTGACAGAAGGCCGCGGTTCTAACGCCGGTACCTGTTTGATCAACCTGAAAGACTGGTCAGACCGCGAGCACTCCGTTCACGAAATCATCGAGGAGCTGGAGGAGAAGACCAAGGATCTCGGCGCGGTGATCGAATACTTCGAGCCACCCGCAGTGCCGGGCTATGGTTCTTCCGATGGTTTCTCACTTCGACTTTTGGATAAAAATTCGACTGTCGATTACCACGAATTTGACAAGGTCAATTCTGACTTTATGAAGGAGCTGCAAAAGCGTCCCGAGTTGACGGGGCTCTTTACCTTCTTTGCGGCAAACTATCCGCAATATGAGCTGATCATAGACAATGAGCTGGCCATGCAGAAAGGCGTCTCTATCGGCAAGGCCATGGAAAATCTGGATGTATTGATCGGTAGTACCTACGAACAGGGCTTTGTTCGTTTTGGTAACTTCTTCAAGGTCTATACCCAATCCGCCCCCGAGTACAGGAAGCTTCCCAGCGACATTCTCAATCTTTTCATCAAGAGTGAGCATGGAGAGATGGTGCCGTATTCTGCCTTTATGAAGATGGAGAAAAAGCAGGGGCCAAACGAGATCACTCGCTTCAACCTCTATACCTCCTCTTCTATTAAGGGTATTCCTGCCAAGGGGTATACCAGTGGGGATGCGATCCATGCGATTCAGGAGGTGGCAGAACAGACTTTGCCTCACGGTTATGACATTGCTTGGGAGGGGCTTTCCTACGACGAAGCCCGTCGTGGTAACGAAGCGGTGTACATCTTCATCGTCGTCTTGATCTTTGTTTACCTGGTTTTGGCAGCTCAGTATGAAAGCTTCATCATCCCACTCGCAGTGGTGTTTTCGCTGCCCGCTGGGGTGTTTGGTTCCTTCCTTTTGCTGAAGGCCATGGGCCTCGCCAATGACATCTATGCACAGATAGGCTTGATCATGTTGGTGGGACTTTTAGGCAAAAACGCCGTGCTGATCGTGGAATTTGCCGTCCAAAAGCGCCAGCAAGGCTCAACTATTTTGGCAGCTGCCATCGAAGGTGCCAAGGTCCGATTCCGTCCCATCTTGATGACATCCTTTGCCTTTATCGCCGGCTTGATTCCTTTGGTCTTGGCAACAGGTCCTGGAGCTATCGGCAACCGGACCATCGGATCTTCCGCACTCGGGGGGATGCTCTTCGGTACCATCTTCGGTGTGATCATCGTTCCGGGGCTCTATTACATCTTTGGATCCATTGCCGATGGCAGAAAGATGATCCGGGACGAAGACGAGACCCCGCTCAGCGAGGAGTTTGTCGAGAGTGCCTATAGAGAAAGCACCCTCAAAAAGTTAAAGAAGTTGCTGAACAAAAAAGGATATGAAATCGAGCCTGACGCGAAACGAAACACAGATGTGTGATTATCAGCTAGGCGAGATTCCATCTGACCTTTTAAATCAAATTATAAACTGATGAAAATGAGTAAGCATATCATCAACAAATCCATCGCGGGAGCTTTGATCATCCTGACTGCATGGGGCTGCAAAATCAGCGAACCGACCTCCCGTGCCGAGTGGAAGAACACCCCTGAGAGATACAATGGCTCTCAGGATACCACCAATGTCTCGGAAATCAAATGGTCGGAATTTTTCAACGATCCGAACCTGAGATCGCTGATCGATACCGCGCTGGCCAACAACCAGGAGCTGAATATGATGCTCCAGGAGATAAATGTCTCGAATAACGAAATCCGAGCCAGAAAAGGGGAATACCTTCCATTTGTGAATATCCAAGCCGGAGCCGGAATGGACAAGGTAGGTCGGTATACCCGCTATGGAGCTTTGGAAGCCAACAACGAGATCAAGCCTGGGGAGGAATTTCCAGAGCCATACTCTGACTTTATGGTTGGGGCTTATGCCTCTTGGGAGCTGGACGTCTGGAAAAAACTCCGAAACGCCAAGAAAGTGGCTGTGTTCAACTACCTCTCCTCTGTGGAAGGCAAAAACTTCATGGTGACCCAGCTCGTTGCCGAAATAGCCAATTCATATTATGAACTGATGGCCTTGGACAACCAATTGGCTATCCTCAACCAAAATATCGATATCCAAAAGGATGCGTTGACTATTGTGAAACTCCAAAAGGAGGCCGCGAAAGTAACCGAATTGGCGGTGAAGCGATTTGAGGCCGAAGTTGCCAAAAACCAAAGCTTGATCTACAATATCCATCAGCAGATTACGGAGACTGAAAACCGGATCAACTTCTTGGTGGGGCGTTTCCCTCAGCCTGTGACGCGTAGCTCAGCGTCTTTTGAACAACTGACGCCGCAGCTGATCAAGTCGGGTATTCCTTCCCAGCTTTTGGCCAATCGTCCGGACATCCGCCAGGCGGAGATGGATCTGGAGGCAGCCAAGCTGAATGTGAAAGTTGCGAAGGCCAATTTCTATCCGCAGTTCCGAATCACCGCCGGCTTGGGCTATCAGGCTTTCAATCCCCAGTTTCTCTTTAATACGCCCGAGTCGATGCTGTACTCTTTGGCTGGAGACCTGGTCGCGCCTCTGATCAACCGAAATGCGATCAAGGCCAACTACAACTCGGCCAATGCCAAGCAGATGCAGGCGGTGTACAATTATGAGCAAAGTATACTCAATGGCTATATCGAGGTCGCCAACCAGCTCGCCAAGATCAATAACCTGGGAAATAGCTACGAGCTGAAGGCCCAGCAAGTATCAGCCTTGACCGAGTCGATTTCGATATCCAACAGCCTGTTTAGATCCGCGCGGGCGGATTACATGGAAGTTTTGCTGACGCAAAGAGATGCATTGGAATCCAAAATGGAGCTGATCGAGACCAAGATGGAGCAGATGAATGCGATGGTCAACATCTATCAGGCTCTAGGGGGAGGATGGAATTAACCCAAGTATTAACTGAAGACGTTGGCGTAGGCTGACACAGAGTGATGACTAATTTTCTAATCGAAAACCATTCTGCAGCGTTGCGGAATGGTTTTTTGATTTCAGAAGGGGCAATTTCCTGTTTTGGGAAGTTATTTGGACACATTGTTGGGATGATACACAGGAACGGAGTTCAAAAAACGGTCTGATAGGCTGTTTTGGCAGTCGGAACAGTCCTTGCAACAAATGGCTCGGAACACTAAACCAACTATTTTCTATGAAAACAATCAATCAAACCCCACGCACGTCTCCGCTTCGCAGCACCATGGTCAAGAGATCTGGAGCAGTATTGCTTGCCGCATTTTGTATGATGGGCATGTCCTCCTGCAACGACGAAGATGAAGATCCTATCGTTGACACCGTCAGCCAGCAGGATAGAGACTTCGCAGTTTCTGCGTCCCAATTTATCAATGCGCAGGTCAGCATTGGCCAAATGGCGGTAGATAAGGGAGAAGACGATTCTGTCTTGGAGTACGCCACGATGATCGTGGAAGACAATGCGGAAAGCCAGTCTGAGCTCGAAGGAATTGCTGACTCAAAAGAAATTGAAATTTCCGCCGATATCTCTGCTGAGATGCAAGCCAAGTATGAGGAATTGGCAATGCTCGAAGGGGAGGATTTCGACAAAGCTTATGTCCAATTCCAATTGGACGCGCTGGAAGACTCCAAATCGATGTTTGAAAATGAGGTCGATAATGGCCAAAACTTCACCGTAAAAGGATATGCGGACAAGGTTCTTGGTATGGTCAAAGCGCATAGAACCGAAGCGCTCCTAGTCAAGGCTGAAATCGGATTGGAGGATTTGTAATAATCAATTCTTCAATCTGTGAGCCGGTTTCCTTTTGGGGAAACCGGCTTTTTTGTTTCTGGATGTCAAGTCCCGAAAAGATTTAGAGGACACTTGTCTAAAACAGCATAGGGGCAAATAGAACCAGGTAGTCTCTCCAGTTAGCCCACGTATGGCCGCCTTCACTTTCGTGGTATTCGTGCTTCAAGCCAGTTTTGTCCAGTATAGAAAGCAGACGCTGATTGGATTCGATTACAAAGTCAGTCTTGCCGCAGGCTACCCAATATTTCTTCACACCGCTGTCCTTGAGTGCGGTGAATTTTTTCTCCAACTCAGCCATGTCTGCATTGGCATCAAAAATTCCGCTACTAAAGACTCCTATGTAGGAGAATTTGTCGGGATAGGTTGTAGAGGCTGTGATGGTGTGCGCCCCTCCCATAGAGAGTCCGGCGATGGCACGGTGGTCTTTGTCGGCTTTGATTCTATAGTTTTTTTCGATGTAGGGGACCACATCCTCGACAAGGCTTTTTTCAAATTTTCCTTGAAACTGACCGTAGGTCTCGCGAGTCGGGGCCGCCACTCCAGGCGCTTGCTTGAGTGTTGAGCTTTGCCAGGCGTTGCCATTAGTCTTGACGACGAGCATGGGTTTGGCTTTACCGGAGGCGATCAGGTTGTCCAAAATGAGGTTGGCCCGGCCAAGAGAGGACCAAGCATCCTCGTCCCCTCCAGCTCCGTGTAGCAGGTAGAGTACTGGATAGGAATCGGAGGAAGAGTCATACCCCGGCGGCGTATAGACATACATTCTGCGTTTCATTCCCAGTGAAGGTGAGTCATACCAGACTTGGGAAAGCGTTCCGTGGGGGGTGTCGTTTAGCTGGAAAACTTCCGATTCCTGCCCTGGAATCATCAAGAGGCTTGCATACCGAGTGCCATCACGCAGTGCATGGGGATTGGTGGGGTCTATTGCCGAGACTCCATCGATGAAGAAGTTGTAATGGTACATGGAAGTCGGAAGCGGGTCGATCGTGACCGACCAGATTCCTTTTTCATCTTTGGTCATAGGGATTGTTTCTCCAAATCCCATCCAGCTGCCGTTGATAGTGACGGTATTTGCTTTGTCGGAAAATACCCGAAATGTGACTGATCGGCTGTCGGAGATCTCGGGAGAGACTACCCGAGGTGGCTGCATGGCGCTGATTTCTTGCGCTTTAAGGGACTTGACGCTCCCCGCTACAATCAAGAGGGCCGCCGCCAAGGCTTTGAGTTTGATGTTCATGGGTTTATTGGTTAAAGAGTTTCGGTGCAAATTCGGTGAGGTAAACCCTCCAATTTCTCCAGGTGTGGCCGCCCTCGGACTCTACATACTCGTAGGGCATATTCATGGCATCCAGCTTGGCGCGGAATTCTTTGTTGGCATCGTAGAGGAAGTCGGTCTTTCCGATCGCGATCCAGTAGAGCTTGTAGCCATTGTCCATCTCGGCTTTGAGTTTTCCATCGAAGTTGTCGTAGATTTTCCCGGTTGCATCTTCCCTGGGCATGATGGCTGCTGAAAATAGGCCTACGTAGTCGAACATGTTCGGATAATTGTTGGAGATATGCAGGGAATGGTATCCCCCCATGGAGAGTCCAGCAATGGCTCGATTGGATTTGTCAGCCTTCACTCGATAATTGCTTTCCACAAAAGAGATAATGTCCTTGAAGTTGGCCTCGTACGTACCATCCATGGTTTTGGCTACCATAAATTGCGGCTTGTAAAACCCTTTGCTCCCTTCTCCTGGAGCCCCATCCTGGATCACGTTTCCATTGGGCATCACCACGATCATAGGTTTGGCTTTGCCCTCGGCGATCAGATTGTCCAATATCTGTGAGGTGCGGCCCAGATTGATCCACGCCTCTTCATCTCCTCCAGCTCCATGGAGCAAGTAAAGTACAGGGTAGGAGTCCTTGGAGTTTTCATATCCCGGAGGCGTATAGATTGTGATTCGACGATCCATGCCCAGGCCGGGCGAATCATACCACCTTCTGGTCACCGAGCCATGGGGTACATCGTTGACTTTGAAAAGGTCTGCGTGGCCACCCCCTACGATGAAGATATTGGTGGCAGAGGCCACGTCGCGAATCAAAAAGGGATTGTTGGGGTCGGTGGTGGTAAATCCGTCGATGATGAAGGAATAGTTATAAAGTTCGGGCTTGAGGACTTCACTCTTGTAAGTCCATACGCCTTTGTCGTCTTTGGTCAAATCGGCCTTTCCAGGTCCGTCAAAAGTGCCTCTCGGGGTTTCCATTTTTACCGTTGGGAGAAAATCCCCGGTGATCTGAACCGACTGGGCCTTGGGAGCCAAAAGTCGGAAAGTCACGGAAGCGTCGTCGTGCACCTCCGGCGAAATGATCTGTTGCGCGCCAAAAAGCGCCTCCTGGGCCTGAACAGCAATGCTCAAGACTGTTAAGAAGATTAAGGAAAGAAGTAGGTTTTTAATCATGGGTTGTTTTCTATTGTCTCAAAGTGGAAAAATAGAAAATCCAAAATTCAATTCCTACACTTGGAGCCCATACCTAATTGACGGTGAGGAAAAAAACTGCTTTATCCCTCGTTTTGCAGCGAATCCACTGGGTTGGTCCAGGCGGTCTTCAGCGTATGGTAGCCGACGGAGAGAAAGGTCAATCCAAGCATAGCGATCGCGGTCACCAGATACAGGGACCAGCGGACCTCAGTATGGTAGGTAAAGTCAGAGAGAAACTGATCGACAAAATACCAAGCTAGGGGAAATCCAATCACCATACTCGTCACGACCAATAGTGCGAAGTCGCCACAGAGGAGTACAGAAAGACTGCCGGCAGAGGCTCCGAGTACCTTTCGAATCCCGATTTCTTTGGTTCTCCGCTCGGCGGTGAACGAGGCCAATCCAAACAACCCCAAACCGGAGATCAATATTGCCACAAGGGTGAAGGCCAGCGCCAGTTTTCCTATCACCTGCTCACTCCGATATTCCCGGTTAAACTCTTCTTCGAGGAAAGAATATTCGAACGGGTAATCGGGATTGTGTTTTTTGAAAACAGATTCAATCTGGGCCACGGTGGTATTTATTGAAGCCTTGCCTGAAACTTTAATGAAGTAGTGGAAACCGACATTTTCCGAATACATAAAGATCATCGGCTCGATGTCCGCCTTGAGGTTGTCGTTGTGGAAGTCCTCCGTGACACCCACGATTTGGCCCTTGCCATGCCACATTTCCAGCTCTGTGCCCACTGCTTCCTCGGGATCCAATCCCATAGCTTCGGCGGCTTTTTTGTTGATGATATAATTGGAGGCATCTTGGACTCCTACGAAGTTCCTGCCTTCGCGCAGCGGAATTTGTAAGGTAGGAATGAAGCCCTCATCGCAGCGCAAGATCTTAAAACTGATGTTCGATTGTTCCGGTTTGCCCGGCCAAACGGGATCGGAAGAGGTGATCGGGACCGTGAAAATACTGTTTCCGCCAAAAGCGACATTGGATATGTTTGGGAGCTGGAGAAGGTCGTTTTTGATTCCCGCGTAGTTTTTGACAATGCCCTCGTTTTGGTCAATGACCAGGACGTTTTCCTTGTCAAATCCCAGGTTGCGCTCGCTGATGTAAGTGATCTGCTGATAGATTGCGCTACTGCCAACTATCAAAATCGCGGAGGCCGCAAATTGCGCGACGACCAAGACCCGGCGTAAGCTCACGCCACCGAGCATGGATCGGCTGTCACCTTTCAGGACTCGCAATGGATTGAATGCCGACAGTACGAAAGCGGGATAAGTTCCCGACAGGATTCCCGTCAAGAGCGTCAGGAGAAGCATTCCTGCGATGAAGATCGGGCTGCCCAAGTGCAATTTGATGGTCTTTTCAGTCAGCTCATTGAAAAACGGAAGCAACAAATGAACCAGCAAAACAGCAAGTACAAGCGCGATCCAAGAAAGCAGAACCGACTCCAGGACAAACTGCACCATCAATTCGCTACGGTTTGCACCTATGGCTTTTCGGATTCCCACCTCTTTTCCTCTACTTCCTGACCGTGCGGTAGCCAGATTGATGAAGTTGATGCAGGCCATCACCAAGATCAAAAGCGCCACAAAACCGAAGAGATATACCTGCTCGATTCTTCCGCCAGCGTTCACTCCATTCTCAAATTCACCGTAAAGCCGGTGCTTTTGGTAGGGGAAAAGAAAAGGGCTGCTTGTGCACTCGGCACAATGGTTTTGGATCAGTCCTGCGATTTTAGGATTGGGGATTTCGCTATTTTCCCGAATCAAAACCGCGGTACGAGAGCCTCCTGCCTGCCAGTTTTCCATCCATGGATTTTCCTTCAGATAGAGCTCAAAGGGAACCACAAAATCAAATTGAAGCGAGGTGTTTTCCGGGACGTCTTCAAAAACTCCCGTCACCGTCAGCTCCTGTTTTTGGTTGAGATTGATCGTTTTTCCTACAGGGTTTTCTTGGGGAAAAAGCTTTTCCGCCAGTTCTCTCGAAAGCACGATGGAGTTCAGTTTTCCTGGATTTCCTCTAGAAAAAGCAAGCCCAAAAACTTCAAAAAATGCCGAGTCGGCAAAGATGCCGGTTTCCTTAAAGCCTTCGATTTGGTTTTTGATCAGCAGGTCCGTCTCAAAGCTGTACCGGGTTACTGCTTCAATTTCGGGAATTTCGTCAGCGAGCACTTCTTTGAGATTTGCCGGTGGAACCGGGTGCGTCGAGATGCTGCCATCAGGCATTTTGGCGTTGACCATTACACTGTAAATCCGATCACTGTTTGGCCAAAAACGGTCGTAAGACACCTCGTCCAAAATCCATAGTAGGATAAAAATGCTCACCGCGATTCCTGAGGTCAGCCCCACGATGTTGATCAGCGTGTAACCTCTATGGCGAAGCAGATTTCGAAAAGATGTCTTAAAGTAATTTTTCCACATGGCTAATCTGAGGTCATAAAGTGGGATTTTGCTCCCTTCCTGAATTTTATTGTGCGTTTGATCCAAAGCCATGCCCGATTCAAAGGTCCAATATTCCCAAAAATGGCTGTTTTTAAGTCTAGTCAGAAACTGCAACGAACAATATTGTCCGATTTTGGGAAAACGGAAACGCGTTAGCTAAAGACGAAAAGGAGAGCGGAGCTGTAGCGTGAAGAGAATAGTGGCTGCCAATGCCGGCAAAAACCAGGGGATACCGAAGAGTATGAGTAGAAAAAACAAAAAGAAAATCCCGAGAGCGATCTGAACGAAGGAATTGCCAAAGTATTGGTAAACCAATGCCTGCAAAGCCATAATGAGGGAAAGGAAAAGAAGTGGCAAGGCAATCACGGGTTCCCATGCCAAAATCTTTCCTCCTCGCCAGAGTAGAAAGAGTAACTCGGGCAGCAAAACCAAAATTAGAGTAGCCAAGTGGTTCAGTGCTTTTTTCGACAGGGGAGTTGGAAGACTTCTGAACCAAGACATTCGGTTGAATTCAAAATCGGCTTTTTCGAGCAGTAGTGGAATTTGAAAATAGGCTATGCAAAGAATTCCAAACTCTAGCCAGCGGTGGTCGTAAGCGCCCGAGCGGAAGGAAAGGAAAAATCCGTTGAGGAGAAGAAGACTAGCTCCTTTTGTAAGCAACAGAAGGATCGGGCGGTTTTGTCTTAGTTCCCATAGCAGCCAGGTGAATCTCGGAACCGGGCCTCTCCAGGGAAGACTGGTAAAAACGCTTTCTTTCAGGGGCTTGGAAAGGTGGGAATACAAGCGCCAGATAGACCAAGCCAAGGCCAAACCTATAGTGGTCCATAATACGATAAGTGAAATCCAGGCCCTTTTTTCTATCCCGAAGACACTTAAAAAAGCAAAATAGCCAACAATTATCAGGTGGTTGGCGGTGAAAATTGCCAGCCAGTTTTTGGTAAATTCCCGAAAGGGTAGGAGGGCAGTCTGATGAAATACCAGATAATTTCTGTGGAGGAGAGTATTCAGTTGGAACCTGAGGTGAAACCCCGAATAAGCCAAAAAACCAATCGGCAGTAGCGTGAAGGCCAGCGGATGGGTAAATAGGAATCGGCCGAGTAGCACATGTTGCTTGAATTCCATAAAAACTCCTCCGAAGACCAGCGCCAACACCCAAAATCCAAGCATGCTTCGATAAAATGGAACGGCGAAAGCCAGAAGTCCGATTCTATACTTTCTAAAGTAGACACCCATTCTCAAAAAGCAGTTTCGTATCGATCGGTAGGTGGTCTAGGGGCTGGGATTGATGGGTTGTGAGCAGGAAGCTTACACCTGATTTGGCTTTTTCTATAATCAGATCCGTCAATGTTTCCTGGCTCTTTCGGTCGATGGTGGTAAAGGGTTCATCGAGAATAATCAAGCTTGGGTCGCCCATAAATGCCAGGACCAAGGCTGTTTTCTTCAGCATTCCGGAAGAGTAAGTTCCTACTGGATGGGAGGAAAATGAGACTATGCCCAGGGTGGTTTTTAGAAGATTGATTTGTGGACTGCCTGCTTGTTTTGCAGATGCGACTACGCTGATTAGGTTGTCCGCACTTAGAAATTCCGGAAAAACAGGTTCCGCCTCGGCATAGCCGATTTTCATTCGGTAGGACAGGGGAGTTTTTCGGAGCGATATACCCGTCAGTTCGATCTCGCCTTTGGAGTCGTGGATTCCTGCGATTGCTTTCAAAAAGGTGGATTTACCCGATCCGTTTTCTCCTCCGATCAGGTGAATGCCCGGCTTGAGTTTCAGTCCTTCGATGGAAAGTTTGAAGCCAGATGGATATTCTTTTGAAAAGGCGGTAAGTGACAACAGCAGATCCATTCCAGTAAAGGTAGTGGCGGTGATTTTGGGTGAAAGTGAAAGATAAGGCAGGTTAATTGTTTTTGAATGCATTTTGTACAGAAAAGGAGAGAGTGGTTGGACGATGTCTGCGGCTTGGGAAAATTTTATTCTTTTTTACTAAAGAAAAGTTTTTTATTATATTGAAAATCAGTAATTTAAATAGTTTTTATCGCCAAAAAGATTGCTTTTTTTATAGTGCCCGAGTGGGGGCTTATTTGGCTTTATTCGGTTTTACCCAGGCCGACCCAGGGTTTTGGATCCGTTCCAAAAAAGGACGGAAGCATTTGCAAGTAGTATTTAGTACTGTTATTTCCAAAAGTATCAACGAGACGACTTTGACGATTTCCCTTCAGAGCTCATGCCTTTTTCATGGAGCATGAAAATTAGAAAAAGTGGATTGTGTTTTTAACCCAACATCAAAATGAACGAGACTGAATCAAGTACCAGAAGAGACTTCATCAATACCTTGCTATTGGGTGGAGCCGCAGGAGGAATGGCCGCAATCCTTCCCCCATCACTTGCGTATGGAGACACGACTACGGCTTCTACTCAGTTGAGTGAAGCTGAGGAGTGGTTTAAAAAAATCAAGGGTACCCATAGGGTGGCATTTGATGGAACTACGCCGCACGAGGGATTGCCGATAATTTGGAATTGGGCATTTTACTATTCCAACAACGGAACAGGTTCTTCAGATGAAGATATCACAGCCATGACGGTTCTTCGGCATTCAGCAATTCCTTTTGCAATGAAGACAGAGCTGTGGGAAAAATATCAGCTCGGAGAATTTGTAGGTGTGAACGACCCCAAGACCCAAAAGCCGTCACTGAGAAATACGATGTACGAGCCGCAGGAAGGGGATATGCCCGTTCCGATCGTGCAGGGAATCAAAGACTTGCAAGCCCGGGGGGCCTTGTTTTGTGTCTGTGATTTGGCGCTCAATGTTTACTCCGGCGCCAAAGCAGGCCAGATCGGGGCGGATCCGGCCGCACTCTATGAAGAATGGAAAGCCGGTGTTTTGCCTGGAATCCAGATTGTTCCCTCGGGTGTTTGGGCTCTGGAAAGAGCTCAGAAGCACGGTTGCGCCTACATTTTTGCGGGAAATTGAGGAGATGGACATGAAGACCTTTTTTTTGTTTTTGGGGCTTTTACTGTGCGCGAACGTGGCTTGGGCTCAGCAAAAGCCGGTGAGGATTGTATTTGATGTGACAAGTGCAGATCCATCTGTCCATCAGGCCGCAATTCGGCATGTGTCTTTGATGGCGCAATCCTATCCGGGATCGAGCTACGAGGTGGTAGTCTATGGGCAAGCCATTGAAATGGTGTTGGACTCCAAATCTTCTGTGGCCAAAGAGATAGCGACTTTGGCTTCGGGGAATCAGGTAAAATTTGCCGTTTGTGAGCTGACCATGAAGAAATTCAATGTCGACAAGCCTCAGTTAATTGGCGGCGTAATGTCAGTTCCAGACGGTATCTTGGAGATCTACAGTCGACAGCAAGAGGGCTGGGGGTATATCAAAGAAGGACACTGATTTTCGGTTGGGGTTAAATTAAACAGAGCCCGCATTTTGTTCGACTTTTGTCGTGTAAAATGCGGGTTTATTTCTTGAAGATTTTCCTTCCAACAATAAACGACTATTCCGCATGAAGCGTGTCGACAGGATTTGCCAAGGCTGCCTGCACGGATCGGTAGCTAACCGAAAGCAATACGATAAGAATACTAAGGGCCAAAGCTGCGAGGAAGAGGGAAGGTCCCAAAGCGATCCGGTAAGCAAATTCCTGCAAGACCTTGTCCATGGTGAACCAAGCGATTGACATGGAGAGGGCAAATGCAATCAAAATAAGACGGATGAATTCCTTGGAGAACAGCCAGACAATGGAAGAGGCCGAAGCTCCCAATACTTTCCGTACTCCGACCTCTTTTTGACGGTTGTTTGCCATGAAGGTGGCGAGGCCGAAAGATCCCAAGCAACCGATGAATATGGCTATCCCGGCAAAAAATGCTAATACGCTGGTCGTTTTTCGCTCGCCGCGAAACAAGTTGTTGACGTCGTCTCTGGCAAAGCTGTACTCGAAAAGATGCTCTGGATAGGCACCCTCCCAGATGTCTTCGATCTGGCTGAGTTGTTGTTCGACTTGCCCTCCCGTCAGTTTCAGGGAAATAGTCTTGTAGCCATCTAGATTGTTCATTAATAGGAGTGGGGCTGGGTTGTCACCAGGCGAGGTGGAATTGAAATCCTTAACCACACCATTCACATGGAGTAGATTTCCCCACAGGTCAATTTCCTGACCGACAAAGTCGGAGTAGTCCTGAAAACCAGCGGATTTTGCCAAGCTTTCGTTGACTACGATGCTATTTAGGGTGTCGAGATCAGCCAGTCCGGTACCCGCTAGGATTTCCAATCCAAACAATGCGATATAATCTCCGTCCGCTTCTTTGATTTGGGTAGCGATAGGTTCGTCGGATCCGGAAAGGCTAATGCTGGTACTTAATACGCTGTTAGCGGCGGGAGGAGTACTGCTCAGACTCGCGGACTCGACTCCCGGTATTCGCATCAATTCAGATTTGAGGGTGCGTTTTTTTGACTTGTCCTGCGGTGCATCGGACTGAGCGGCTGAGGCAGGAATCGGAATATTCACAATGGCATCCTGCACAAAGCCCATGTCCTTCTTTTGCATATATCTGAACTGTGCGTAGATCACCAAAGTGGAAATGATGAAAAACTGGGAAATAAAGAACTGCGAGACAATCAATGTTCGGCGTATGGTGTAGCCCGAACCTTTGGTAGACGTGTTTCCATGGATCACATGCCCCTGACGCATTCCTGAAATTACCCACGCAGGATAGAGGCCAGAAAGTAAAGTTACTCCTAGCCAGATCACCAGAAAGTAAACCCAGATGCCCCAGTCGGTGGTTAATGAAAGGCTCAGAGACAGTTCCAAATATCCGTTGAAAATCGGGATAAGAAGTTGAGCAGCAAGAAGGGAGAGGAGGCAGGCTGCGAAAGTAGCCAATAGTGACTCCGAGAGAATTTGGGTGATAAGCTGTGCTCGTGTACTTCCCAGAACCTTTCGAATTCCAATTTCCTTGGTTCGCTTTACAGCGGATGCTGTGGTCAGATTGATGAAATTGATGCAGCAGGTGAGTAGCAAGAATAGCCCTATTCCGGTGAAGGCAATCTTCGCGGCGGCGGGCATTTTGGAATTGTAATTACCCACACGCATATCGGAATGAAGCTCCGCTAAAGGTTGGATGATAAAGTGGTTGCCGTTGGTGTTTTCCTTGCCTTTTCCATAGTTCTTTTGAACCAAAGCCTCCAATCCTGCTTCAACCGAACCTATGCCTGAGTTTTGATTTAATAGAAAATAGCAATTGTCCTCGTCTGAAAGCCCACCCCAGCCAACCGATTCTTTTTGCTCACGAATGGATTCGAAGGAAAGCATGAGGTCAAATGGCAAATCGGTGGTCGTCGGAAAGTCTTCCAGCACTCCCTCGATTTGGTAGCTTTCGTTGTTGTAGAGGATTTCCCGGCCTATGACTTCCCGCGTGCCAAAGTATTTTTCCGCCCATCGGACAGAAATCAAGGCCTTTTGAGGTTCAATGAGCACTTTAGCAGCATCTCCCGCAAGTATCTTCCGGTCGAAAATCCGGAAGAAGGAATTCTCGGTAAAGACCACGCCGTTTTTTTCCTTAAAGCGATCCACCGTCCCGTCTGGTCTAACTACGCCGAGCAGACTGTTTCGCTTGTAGACGGTAGCGACCGCCTCTTGAATCTCCGGAATTTCAGCCCGAAGCTCCGCAGCTAAAACTGCCGGAACGGCTTGGACAAATGTCTGTCCATTTGGCCCATTTTCGCCAGACACTACCCGATAGATCCTGTCCTTTTGGGAATGGTGCTGGTCAAATTGGAGGCCCTGCCTTACGATAAGAAACAATAAAAGGCTTCCCGTGATCCCTAGGGTGAGCCCGGCAATATTGGTTAGGGAATTGGCTCTTTCTCTGAGAAGCGTTCTTAGCGCGGTGACAAGATGATTTCGAAACATAGGTTGGGAGGATTCGATTTCCAAAGAGCTTGCCAAGCTGAGGCCAGAAAAAAAGGTGCTTTTCGTGCCAAAGGCCCATTTTTCAATGAATCCGATGTACGTGAGCGATTTTTTTTGTCCCTCAGCGGACAAAACTGAGGTCATTGATTTTCTGACAAACTATGGCTGGGGACGGAACTTGTTTTAGATAAGGTAAGTATATACTTTTGGTGATACTTTGATCGAATATGAAAACATTGTCTTTGAAATTGGATGACGCCGTTTTTGAGGAAACGGAGGATATCCTAAAGGAAAAAGGAATCGCCAGAAATCGCTATATTAACGAAGCATTGGATTTTTACAACCGCTTTCACAAGCGTAAAAAGTTGGCAAAAGCATTTGCCAAAGCTTCGATCTTAGTGCGTGATTCATCGATGGAAATAAACGAGGAGTTTGATAAGCTGATCGATGAAGGGACAGTTTGAGGTCTGGTTGGTTAATCTCAATCCCTCCCGAGGAACCGAACCCGGAAAGGTCCGGCCAGCTGTAGTGATTCAAACCAATTTGTTGAACCAGCTGGATCATCCCTCTACCTTGATCTGTCCTATTACTTCACAGCTTTCCGAACAAGAAAATATTCTGCGGGTGCGATTGGAAACGGGTGTTACTGGGTTAGAACTGGAATCTGAGATATTGGTAGATCAGATTCGAGCCTTGGATAATCGGAGGTTTTTAGATCGGCTTGGAAAACTAGATGAGGAGAGAGTGGGGGAACTTCGACGGAAACTTATGGCGGTGATGGATTTTTGATGAATATATAAAACGAGTTTCGGAATGTGGTGCGGGGAACTTCTTTCAACTGCCTCGGTTACTGTTTGTTCTCGCTCCGAAGTCCGAAATTGAAAGGGAGTGTTCACTAAACTGTGTCTATCGAAAATAGTGGAATCCACCGAAAAGGAAGATTTTGGGCTTTCATGTCCAATACTTAATTCGTCAATACTTCCTCCTTCGAGCTCCCCTCCATTTGCCATTCCCTTTACTCTGGGGTATCTTTGTGTCGAATCAAAAATCCGTAAGCAGTGGCAAATAAAAACGTCAAAGTAGGGATGGTCCAGCTCAGTTGCTCTGGGAATGTGGCCGAAAACATGGACAAAACCATCGCCGGCATCCGCAAGGCTGCTGAAAAAGGTGCCCAAGTCGTTGTCCTTCAGGAGCTCTTCCGATCGCTGTATTTTTGTGATGTGGAAGACTACGAAAACTTCAAGCTGGCTGAGGCGATTCCTGGCCCGTCTACCGACACTCTTGGGGCTTTGGCCAAAGAACTTGGCGTGGTGATCGTGGCTTCACTTTTTGAAAAGCGGGCAGAGGGTCTTTACCACAACACCACCGCCGTGCTCGATGCGGACGGTACCTACTTAGGCAAATACAGAAAGATGCATATTCCGGATGATCCGGGTTATTTTGAGAAATTTTACTTCACCCCGGGAGACTTGGGTTACAAAGTGTTCCCTACCAAATTCGGCAAGATCGGCGTACTGATCTGCTGGGATCAGTGGTATCCGGAGGCTGCGCGTATTACGGCTTTGAAAGGTGCCGATTTCTTGGTGTATCCTACCGCCATCGGGTGGGCAGGGATTCAAGATGAAGCTACCAATGATGAGCAATATGGCGCTTGGCAGACGATCCAACGATCCCACGCGGTGGCCAACGGCATCCCTGTAGTATCTGTAAACCGAACCGGAGTGGAAGGGGAGATGCAGTTTTGGGGCGGCTCTTTTGTAGCGAATGCCTTCGGCCGAGTGACCTATAAGGCGCCCCATTTGGAAGAGGAAATCCACGTAGAGGAGTTGGACTTGACCGGTTCGGATAGGTACAGAACCCACTGGCCATTCTTGAGAGATAGAAGAATTGATTCCTATAGCCCGATCACCAAGCGTTTTCTTGACGAAGAATAGGCTATGAGAGATATTTTTGAACTGGCCCGCAGCGGAGCTGCGACTCCAGCCGAACTGGGCTACTATTTTCCCGCCGAGTTTGCTCCGCAAGAATCCATGTGGCTTAGCTGGCCGCACAAGGAGGAGTCTTGGCCAGGGAAAATAGACACCATCTTTGCTCCTTATGCCCAGTTTGTCAAAGAAGTGGCCAAGGGACAGAAAGTCAACATCAATGTGGCTGATGAAGAGATGAAAGCCTTTGCTTTGGGTCATCTTCAAGCTGCTGGTGTGGACCTTGCAAAGGTGAAGTTTCACTTTTTTCCGACCAACGATGCTTGGTGTAGAGACCATGGACCTGCGTTTCTGATCAATCCAAATGCGGAATACAAGAAAGCCCTCGTTAAATGGGAGTACAATGCCTGGGGTGAAAAATACCCGCCACACAACTTAGACAACCTGATTCCTTTGCACATCGCGGCTGAGTTGGCGATACCATGCTTCAGACCAGGAATCGTGATGGAGGGAGGTTCGGTGGAGTTCAATGGCAAGGGTACGCTACTTACTTCGACCGCCTGTCTGCTGAACAAGAATAGAAACCCGCAATTGAGCCAAACCCAGATTGAAAAATACCTATGCGACTACTATGGCGTAGAGCATGTTCTTTGGGTTGGGGACGGCATTGTTGGTGACGATACTGACGGACACATTGACGACATCACGCGCTTTGTCAATGAGGATACCGTGGTGACCGTTGTTGAGGAAAACAAGGCCGACGAAAACCATGAGATCTTAGACGAAAATCTGAAGCTGTTGAAGAGGATGCGCCTTGAAAACGGCAAGCAGCTGAACATCGTGGAGTTGCCTATGCCCAGTCCGGTCATTTGGGAAGAACAACGACTTCCGGCATCTTACGCGAATTTCTACATTGGAAACGAGGTGGTAGTGGTGCCCACTTTCCATGACAAAAATGACCAAAAAGCGCTTGATATTTTGACGGATTGTTTCCCTGGCAGAAAGGTCGTTGGAATCGATTCTACCGATATCATTTGGGGTTTGGGTTCTTTCCATTGCCTGAGCCAGCAGGAACCAGCGGTTTAGCACGCATTGATCAGTAGGGTTTTTCCAATAGCTTTAATTGGTATTTCGAAGAGGCTGTGTCAAAAGGCCTGATTGTGGAAGCTTGAGCACTGGCGCTGCGGGAGTAGCGTAAATCAAAGGCCATTTACAGTGAATTCAGCCGCATTTCGACTTCGCTCAATGTGACAAACATCAGTTATGAGACAGCTTCTTGTTGTTTTGTAAAGTTTAGAAATGGCTTTTTGATTCTCAATTAGATTCCCGCATTGGCTTCCTTGACTCTACCAAACTCCTTGACTTTTCAGAATAAATGATCACTACACCTTATTTACTTAAGTTTTTTCATCCATCTTTCTCAAAGTATTTTGCGAAATGTTGGGATATTAGGTGGAGAATTCTTTTTAGCCTGATCTTTTCATCTAGCCATTGAGACAATGGGAATTCAATCTTTTAGAAGATTAAGTCTTGCGTTTCTTCTACTTGTTTTTTTGTCGGTAGTTTCCACCGAGGTGCATGCTCAGCTCGGGCACAATTCCCAGGAGGTTTGGCCAGGACTAGAAGTGTTTTACAGGCTAAATCAGCGTTCCAGATTCCTGGCGACCTTGTCTGGTACCAAATTGGACAAGACCGACTATGCGGATGGGGGACTTGGTTTTTTTTACGACCATTTTACTTTTCCTCCCAAGTTTGCTCAGAAGCTTTTAACCCACCGAAACGACAGCTTGCCGGGAAAATACCTTTGGCTTAGGATGGGCTACCAGTTTACCAATTCCTCCAAGCAAGCGGAAAACGAGTTAAGCAACCATACCATAGTGACGGAAGTCAATAGCAGAACCTACCTCCCTGGCAATTTTTTGGGCACATTGAGAAATCGCATGGATTGGCAGTTTATCAATGGAGAATTCCAAGCGAGGTATAGGCCAAGGATCATCTTTGAGCGAGATTTCAGGACAGAATATCTCTTTTTTACTTTCAGGTCTTTTGGAGAATACTTCGCCTATTTCGGAAGTCCGGAACTCAATCGTTTTCGCGTACAGTTTGGGGCCGAGATCAAAGTCGCACGGAATCTGGATTATGAAATCTATTGGAACCATCAATTCAAATACGATCAAGATCCGGAGGAAGTGGATGCTTTTGGGATGAATCTGAAATTCTATTTTACGAGGGGCACCAAAGCGATCTACTGGGACAAGATCTTCCCCAACAAAAGTGGGAACTAGTCATCCAATTACGGACAGCTACCGCGTATGCTTATTGCCTGATCACCCGTCCGTCTTCCATTTCGATGATGCGGTCAGTGCCTTCGGCAAATTCCGGGTCATGGGTGACAATCAGCATAGTTTGCCCGAAGTCGGCAGCCAATTCCTTGAACTTGTTGTACACGATATCCGAGTTTTTCTTGTCGAGGTTTCCCGTGGGTTCATCTCCCATAATCAGGAGTGGATCATTGATCAAGGCTCTGGCGATTGCCACGCGTTGCTTTTGTCCCCCGGAGAGTTGATTGGCCTTTTTCTTGGCGTGGTCCTGCATGTCAAAGATGCGCAGCTTTTCGATAGCTCGGTGTTCCAGCTCTTCTCTGGCATATTTTCCCAGCTTGAGCCCGGGGATCATCACATTTTCCAAGACCGAAAACTCGTTGAGCAGGTAATGGAACTGGAAGACAAAGCCGATTTTTTCATTTCTGAGTTTGGAGAGGTAGTCAGAGGATTTGCCGGAAATCAACTCCCCATCGAGGCTAAGCTCTCCTCTATAGTCCGTGTCCATCGTGGAGAGGATGTAGAGTAAAGTGGATTTTCCGCACCCTGACTTGCCGACCACCGAGACAAATTCACCCCTTTTGATTGTGAATGACACTTTTTTCAATACCTGCGTTTCCGTGGGATTGTAGAAAAACTTGTCGATGTTTTTTGCTTCCAATACAGGAGTTTCGAATGCGTTCATTTTCCTCGGATGATTTCTACGGGATCTACGCCGCTCGCTTTTCGGGCTGGGAAAAATCCGGCAAAATAGGTCGTGATCAAGCTGAAGGTGCCTCCGATCAAGTAGTATTTGGGATTGTAGTCCACAGGGAAGGTTTTGATCGTGGGTAAGGCTTCAGTCTCAAAGGGAATCTGGTCGATGCCCAATCCTGCCAAAAAACCAAACAACAGCCCCAGTGCCCCGCCTACAAATCCGATTGTGAGTGCGATCGTGATGAAAATCCGGTTGACGTCTCTGCTGTCAAAGCCGATAGCCTTGAGAATGGCTATGGTGTCAAGCTTCTCATAGATCATCATATTTAGAATGTTGTAGATACCAAAGCCGGACACCACCAGCAAGGTGATACCGACCGCGTAGCTGATCATGGTTCGAATATTGGTCCCTGTCTCAAACTGGGCATTCACAGTTTGGATGTCGTCTGCGTCGATCTGGAAAATACCGGCCAGCTCTTTGGCCATCGGAGGCGCCAGGCTGAGATCATGAAGCTTCACCTGGATGTCCGTGACATAGGATGCGGGCTCGCCGAGCATCTTTTGTACGGTTGTTAGGGAGGCGTAGCTGTTGACATTGTCGAAATCTCCCAAGCCGGATTGGTAATAGCCGACGACCTTGAGTTGAACCCGATTGCCTTGTGCTGTCGTCACCTGGACCACGTCTCCGATGTCCGCCAGCATGCGGTCTGCAGCTCCTTTCCCCAAAATAATCGTATTGGTTTGGTTCAGTTCAGCATAGTCTCCAGCAGTTACATAATCTGAAAATGAAAACAGTTCGGCCTCTTTTTCGACTTCAATTCCATTGACAATACCGGTGAGGTCTATGGTGCCGACGTTAAAAAAGACCTGTGCGGAAATTTTCGGACTGATTCCCAAAACCCTCGAGTCCCGCTCCAGCGTACGCATGATGGATTCGCTATTGTAGATGGCCAAGCGGCTGGTGCTTGGCTTGATGGAGCGGATGATGTTGAGGGAATTCTCAAACTTTTCGCTTTGGTCTATGGGTTGGTTGGGATTGGGACGGATCTCATTGTAAAAACGGATATGGGGAGTTCTGTTGATGACCAAACCGTCAAGCATGGAGTTGAGCCCGTTCATGAAGCCGAGCAAGGCTACAAACATGGTGATGCTGAAAAGCACGCCTGTGGCAGCAATCACCGTCTGCTTTCTCCTTGCGAGCATCAAGGCCTTAGCTATCTCTATGATCAGCGTCCATTTCATCTGGAAATCATTGTTTTTTCGATAGCCATATGGATTCTCGCATTTCGGATGGGTTTCCTTAGTGCCAAATTTTTGATGCTCGATTTCATCGCTCAGGCTGGATTAATTGGGTCTGCTCATCCACTCCCTCGAGAATTTCGGCGAATTGGAAGTTTTTCAAACCCACTTTGACGGGGAGCGTATCCCCGTCCTCGGTGATTACACTGTTTTCCATCCAGAGGTAATTTCTTGGAATCACCAGAGCTGCAGGGCTTTCTTTGGTAACGATATTGGCCTCCAAAGTTAGGTTAGGAAAAAGCTTCGGAGGATTCTTGGAGAAAACGGCTTCTACCGTGAAGCTCTTTGACCGTGGATCCATGATCGGATAAATGCGGGTCACCTTTGCCTCAAAGACCTGCTCCTTGAAACTGTCCATCGTTACCAAGACCAATTGCCCCAGTTCTACTTTGGAAATGTCGTATTCGTCTACCTGCAACTCCAGTAAGAAGTAGACTGCGCTGCCGATGACGGCGAGAGGCGTTTGGGGGCTTACCATTTCTCCCTTTTCCTTCAAGATGGAAAAAACCACCCCGTCGATCTTGCTTCGTAGGGTATAGTCGCTTTCCACGACCCTGGATATGGCGAGGTTTTTTGAGGCGCTTTTGGAATTGAACTCAATCTCCCGCTGCAGATCCCGATGCCGTAGCAAGTAGGACTCATAGGCGGTTTTGGAGTTTTGATAGGCCAGCTGCCGCTGCTCCAGCTCCACGGCGCTGCCGATGTTTTGGCCCCAAAGGCTTTTCTGGCGGCTCAGCAAGAGGGAGTCGTTGATCATCTTGCTCTTTGCCAAATCTGTGGCTAACTCTAAATCTCTTAGTTTGGATTGGTTGGCTTGCTGGTCCGCAAAGGCCTGCGAGAGTTGGGCGTTTTCCCTGCTGAGCGCTTCCCGTTCGCTGAAAACCTGGAGAATGGGAGACCCTGCCTTGACCGTATCACCCTCCTCCACGAAGATTTCCTGGATGGGACCACTGGCCGAAGTAAAAGCCTCGTATTGGTCTTTGGCTTTGACGATGCCAAAGGCGTAGACGGACTCAGTCAATGCCTGTCTTTTGGGTGTGATGATGTTTGATTCAGGATTTCCGCAGGAGCTGACCAGCAATACGGCCATCAGAAGGGCTTTGATCGACTGGATTTTGGGAGAAAATGCACTTTTTTCACTCATGTCGAGGATAAAGGTGGGTGGGCAGTTGATTCGTTTCCAGGGTTTAAAATACTGAGAATTTTAACGCGCAGGACTTTTTCAAGGGTTTTTGAAATCTAGTCCCTATCGATTGCCATTGAGGCGATCAGCGGTATCATTCCCCCGATCTCGCGCTTATTCCACGGCTTGATAGACCATTTGGCGAAACTTGTTTTCGTAGTGGCTGCTGAACGGGTTGACTTGGGTCATAAAGACCGCCACCATCTCTTCTTCTGGGTCGATGAAAAAATAGGTGCAATACGCTCCGCTCCAATAGAAGGTGCCTTCAGAGCTCAGTGCCTTGGAGTCCGCTAGGTCGTCGACGACAGCAAAGCCAAGCCCAAATCCTTTGCCTGGCTCCCGAAATAGGTCTCCGCTTTGATTGATCCGCATGATGTCTACCGTCTTGGAACTCAGATATCGTCTGCCATCCAGCTCACCGCCGTTGAGCATCATCCTGGCAAAACGTGAGTAATCCTCTGCCGTCGAGAAAAGGCCGTGTGTACCACCAAAAACCGTGTTTCCCGAGGTGGGCGTCTGGCGTTCGGATTTGACCAAGGTACCGTTGTCGTCGTAATTGTGGAGTTGCACCATCCGTTTTGTTTGCTCCTCGCTGAGATTGTATCCGGTGTCTTTCATGCCCAAGGGGCCGAAAAGACGCGTTTTCAGGAATTCGTCTGGGCTCATTCCCGTAAACACCTCGATGAGCCTCGCGAGGATGTCTGGCGAGGCTGAGTAGTTCCACTTTTCTCCCGGGTGGCTGGCCAAAGGCTGCGCGGCGAGCGCTTTTACCCGCTCCTCTATGGTCTGAGGATTGGACATGTAAATCGCCTCGCGAACCTCCTCATCCAGTTTGGTGGGGCCGATGCCATGCAGGAAGCCCGCCGTGTGGCTCAAAACTTGGGCTATGGTGATTTGTGATTTGGCGGGTTCCAATCCGGAGGAACTTCCGACCTCGGGATCTTTGACCACCTTCATCTCTTTAAATTCGGGAAGGTATTTGGAGATGGGGTCGTTCAAGAAGAAATAGCCCTCCTCATAGAGCATCATGAAAGCCGTACTGACGATGGGTTTGGTCATGGACTGGATAAAGAAAATCTGATCCGCGCGTATCGCCGTCTTTGACGCAAAGTCGCTGTAGCCGAGTGCTGACTCGTGGGCTTTTCCGCCGTTTTTGTAGATCAGTGTGACCACTCCTGGAAGCCGCCCCTCGTCAATTTCTTTCTGAAAATAAGCATCATAGCGGGCGAGCCGCTCTGGGGACAAGCTGCTTTGCGCCACTGCTGATACGGAGACCAACACACAAAAAAGGAGGGAAGCGAATATACTCGAGAGTTTAGCCATCGGATTTTGGGTTTTTGTCAAGTTAGGATTTCTGTTTGATATTCAGGGCGGTGTAGACTAGTGAGAATGATTGCTATTTTTCGTGCAGAAACCTGAAGCTGTTGCCCTTTACGCGCAATTCATCCATGCCATTTTTGCCCGGTGCAAATTCCAGTTCGATCACCGCCGTCTTTCGCGGCGCGACGGTAGAGTCGGAAGCATGGGTATGGAGGACGTATTGGAGCTTTCCCTTTCCGTCCACGAAGTAGTCCCCGTGTCCAGTTCCGTTGTTTTTTGCATCGCCTCGGTCAAAGATGGGATTGGAATCGCTTTTGGTCCAGGGGCCAAGGGGGCTTTTGGCCACTGCGTAGCCGACCGCATAGTCTGGGTTTCTGAAGTCGTTTGCCGAATAGATGAAATAGTACCATCCCCTATGCTTGATGATCGAGGGTCCTTCGGATACGGTCCATTCTGATCCTGCGGTATTTTCCCAATCTTCCTCTGCGTGAAAGCAATAGGTCAGGGTCTCCTCCTTGATTCCGGAAAAATCGTCTTTCAGTTCTGCTACATAGAGTCGGTTTCCCTCCGTCAGCCTAACATGGTATAGGTACTTTTTGCCATCGGAGTCTAGGAATACGTAGGGATCAATCTGTTTTCCCGGAGCTGGGAGGGGAGACTTTTTTTCTTGGGTAAAAGGCCCCAGTGGGCTGTCCGACACGGCAATCGCGATCTGCTCGTCGGCGGTATAGGCCATGTAAAACTTAGCTCCGAAAGCAAAAACCTGCGGAGCCCAGAAGCCTTTGCTGCCAAAAGCATCACCTTTTTTCAGCGCGAATCCGTCGTTTTTGGCGGACTTTTTCCAGACCTCCATGTCTTTTGAAGTATAGACTTCGAAGCCCTTGTTGGAGTCTCGGCCGTCCGTTCCGTAGAGGTAATAGACTGAATCATGGTGGAAAATCGATGGGTCAGCCAGTCGGATGACGTCTTGGTTGGGAGGCGGGGCGAAAAGAAAGCGCAGCAGAAAAAGGGCGGTAAAAAGATGCTGGTAAATCACGATTGGGGAAATAGGTTTATTGGTTTGAAATCAGGGTGTAGGGTGGAAAGTCATTCTCGGTTCATCCTTTCGAGTTCTTTTTCCAGCCGGTCGATATTCTCTTCATTTTTGTCCAGGACATATTTTTTGAGTTTGGCGCATTCCTCTTCAGTTTCAAAAAGCTGCTTGAAGGTGACTCGCGTTTGCTCGGGTCCGAGCTCGTCAAAAGTCGCCAAGACTTGAAATAGAGGTTTGGAGTGGCGCTTCCAAGCGATAAGACTCGGCTTTTCGATTTGGATAAATTCGCATCGGTTTTCAAAATTCCCCTGAGTTGGGGCGTGCATGGTGAAGTTCCACTTGCCTCCAACCTGAAAGTCAAACTCGTGGAAGGTGTTGGTGAAGCCAGCCGGTCCCCACCAGTTTTTCAAATGCTCGGGTTCTGACCAGGCGCGGTAGACGAGTCCTTGAGTATAAGGAATTACTCTCGTACAGACTATTTCGGAATCTGGTGTGGTTTGGAGGATTTCGCTGGTCATGGCTGGACTATTTGAGAACTTAAAATAGCGGTTTTTTGAAGGAAAGTAACCTTTTGGATTGAACGGCTATCTCTTTTGCCTATTTTGGGTTACCAACTTAAAACCGTATGCAGCACTTCGAATCGTCCTATTCCACTCATGATGGCAAAAAGCTATTTTTGCAGGCTTGGCTGCCTGAAAAGGCTAGAGCGAGCATGCTGTTGGTACACGGATTGGGCGAGCACAGCGGGAGGTATGCGGATTTTGCCGGAAAATTGGTCGAGGCCGAAATAGCCGTTTTCACCTTCGACGGTCGGGGGCATGGAAATTCGGAAAGCAAACAGCCAACCGCTTTTTATGAGTCAGCTGAAGACTATCTGACAGATATCGAAATGCTTTTTGGGAAAGCCAAGAATTACCTGGCAGGGATTCCGGCGTTTATTTACGGCCATAGTATGGGCGGCGGACTGGTGGCAGCTTTTGTCCTCAAAAGAAAGCCGGATGCTGCCGGAGTGATCCTGAGCAGCCCGGCGATAAAGGAGGCTGATGGTACTTCCAAATTGCTGATCGCGGTTTCGGATTTGGTGAGTAGATATCTGCCCAAGCTCAAAGCTTTAAAATTGGATATCACTGGAATTTCTAGGGTTCCTGAGGAGGTTGAAAAGTACAAGGCTGATCCCTTGATCTATCAAGAAAGCATCCCGGCCCGAACTGGAACTGAACTTTATCGTCAGATGAAATACATTCAGAGCCATGCGGCTGAGTTTAGACTGCCTTTACTGATTCTCCATGGAGATGCAGATCGTCTGACCAATCCCAAGGGCTCTCAGCTGCTTTTTGAACAAGCGTCTTCCAAAGACAAGACCTTGGAGATTTTTCCGGGCGGATATCACGAACTGATTCGGGACTTGGAAGCCGAAAGGTATCGAACGCTTATTTTGGATTGGCTAGAAAAGAGGATTTGACGCTCAGTGACCGCGGATGCTCGGTTTAGGCCGATGCCCTATTTTTTGTTGTCCATATTGCCATTCCCTCTTACCTTTAAAAGCTGGAGTTTCCCTCCGGCTAGCAAATCCGATTTTAGATTTATTTTCCATGAGTAAAAAGTCTCTTGGGCTTCTATTGTCAGCCCTTTTGTTTTCTTTCGGCCTTCTCGCCCAAAACACGCTTCACCCAACCTCACAAGCTTACGAATACCCCACCGAGCCAGAAGTCTTGGAAAAACTCGAACAGTGGAGGGATCAGAAGTTTGGAATCCTGATCCACTGGGGAATCTATGCTGTGCCTGGAATAGTCGAGTCTTGGAGCATCAACAATGAGGACTGGATTCGCCGAAAGGACACCACCCAAAGCTACACCGACTATAAGAAGTGGTACTTTGGCTTAAAAGACCAATTCAATCCGCAGGGCTTCAATCCTGAGCAGTGGGCCGACGCAGCTGCAAAAGCTGGGATGAAATACGTGGTGTTTACCACCAAGCATCACGATGGCTTCAACATGTTTGACACGCAGTTCACCGACTATAAAATCACTGAAGGACCGTTTAAAAACCACCCCAAAGCCGACGTTGCGAAGTATGTTTTTGATGCCTTTAGAGCTAAAGACATGATGATTGGCGCCTATTACTCCAAGCCGGATTGGCATTCACAATATTTCTGGTGGGACTATTATGCGACTCCAGATCGCAATGTGAACTATGATATCCGCAAGAATCCTTGGAGGTGGAATCAGTTTAAGGAATTTACCTACAATCAGATCAATGAGATAACTACCCGCTATGGCGGTATCGACATACTCTGGCTGGATGGGGGATGGGTAAGGCCCCGCTCGACTGTCAACGAGGAAGTGCTGAGCTGGGGAGCGCCGATACCCGACTTTGATCAGGAAATCAACATGCCGAGGATCGCCGAGATGGCAAGAAAAAACCAAGAAGGTATCCTGATCGTCGACCGCACCGTCCATGGTCCCTTTGAAAACTACCGCACGCCGGAGCAAGGAATACCTGCAACAATGTCGGCCGACCCCTGGGAGAGTTGCATCACCCTTGGCGGTGCTTGGGGCTATGTGCCAAATGACAAATTCAAGCCTTCCCGAAAGGTGATTCAACTGTTGGTAGAAATTGTCGCCAAAGGTGGTAACCTGCTTTTGGGGGTGGGGCCGACTGCGGACGGTCAGTTTTTGCCTGAACAAATTGCTAGACTGGAAGAAATTGGAAAGTGGCTGGAAGTAAATGGTGAAGGGATATATAATACCCGAGCGATTGAGAACTTCAAGGACGGAAAGGTCTATTTCACCCAAGGAAAGCAAAAAGAAATGTATGCGATTTTGCCTTTGGAAGAAGGTGAAAAGCTGGGTGAAACCATTTCCTGGACAGTAAATGCACCGTCAAAGGGAGCAAAGATTCAAGTTTTGGGAGAAAAAGGAACTCTTAAATGGAAGACTGAATCAGGAAAAACAGTCGTCACTTTGCCAAAAAGTCTACAGCAGAAACTGAGCAATTCTCCAGCGATTGTCCTGAAATACAACTAGAATTTAACGTTTCTGAAGTCAATAAGCCGATTGGGATCTCAATCGGCTTTTCGATTTTTTGGATGTCCGGAGAGGAAAATGAGGTGGGCTGGGCCTGATTTGACTCGGTCTGTCTTCCACTCGTAAGATTCGGAATTGGACACGTTTTGAATCAAGCCTTGCAATTCTTCCACTGAATAAGTTCTCAACGCAGACACGATACCATCCCACCAAGTAAACAAGGGGACCAGCGGGAGAGGATAGGTAAAAACAAGTCTTCCCCAAGAAAATGGGCGAATCAGCGGAGTAGTGAAAAGTACGGTAAGTGGAGAGAAAAACATGGCCAAAATGCTGAGAACCGATCGGTCTTGCCCCTCCGCGATGAAGATCGCCTGCTTGGAATCCACTGCGTTTTGAAGGATCCGGACCGCATCCTCCGGCCCGAAATGGTGAAAGGAGAGAAACATGGTTCGGACTCCTTTGAGTTTCTTGGGGACATTTCTCGCATCCACGGGTTCGGGGATAGCCTTGAAATTACGGGCTTGGCTTTGCGTAAACTGGAAAGCTTTGTGGTTGGGATAGAGGTCAGTAAGGACAATCTTAACCTCAGGGTTGATTTTCTGGAGGTCTTCATTGAGGGAGAGTAGTCCTCCGCCTCCACCCGAACCTAGATCGATGAGTTGGTTGGATCCTGTAGTTTTCAGAAGGTAGTTCAGTTCAGGCACCAAGGGCGAAAACATTCTCGTTTTATTGGTCAAAAACTGGAGGAAGTCGGTCATGTAGTCCCTGATCCTCGCTGGAAACCAAGCCTGGTCTTCCCATTCAAAGAATTGAATCCTTCCCATTTTTTGAGCTGATTTTGGGTTTTGCCTCTGCCTTTCCGACCGTCCTTTCGCCAAATTAGGAAATTAAACGATCATCTCATTGTCAGCTAGTTAGATGTCTTAATGGGGTCAGCTTTTTCATCAAAAGGAATTTTAACAAAAACTGAAATCCAGGGTCCTCTATTTAATATATCTCCTAGAAAGGATACCCTATGGCGAAGTTGAAAATCAGGTTTTCTCGCCGCCAGGTCTTGCTGCCAATGTCAAAGCTATTACCCCAACGATCCCCCTCCGGGAGGTACGGTACGCGGACGGGGGTGGCCAGGTCAAAGCGGATCACGAAATACTGGATGTCAATCCTGAGTCCCACTCCGGTGCCTACAGCGAGTTCTTTCCACCAGCTGGAACTGAACTTGCCTCCTGGAAGGGCTTCGTTTTCGTTTTGCAGCCAAATATTGCCCGCGTCCATGAATAGCGCTCCCTTCAGGAAGGACACGATGGGGAAGCGGTATTCGATGTTTCCTTCCATTCGGATATCCCCGGTTTGGTCAAAGTAGGAATTGTTGTCACTAACCGGAGGGCGGTAGGTTCCCGGGCCGATTGACCGGATACGAAAGGCCCGGACGCTGTGAGGCCCACCCGAGAAAAACTGCTTGGAGTAGGGGAGTGAGAGGCTTCGGTTAAACGGAAGGCCCCAGCCGGCATAGAGGCGTGTGGCGATGGTTTGCTCCCTGGAGAGATTGAGGTGATATCTTAGATCGAGATCCAGCTTCCCGTATTGGGCATATTCCAGTCCGAGGATCTTGCCGTCACTTTCCCCGAAGATGTTTTCCAGCCCATTGGCCAAATTGCCGGCAAAGTCCAACCCAATGCCCAGGAAGTAGCCATGGGTGCGATAGCGGTCGTTGAGCTTGTTGTAGTTGAAGACATAATTGATGCCTAGGATGAAGTTTTGCTCGAAGCTTTTCCTAAGGAAGGGGTTGCTGTCGAGGATCTCTTCAAACTCTGGAGTGGTGTAGGTAAGATTGACCAGGTTGATATTGATCGGAGTAAATTCATGGAAGGCGTATCGGTTGGCATTCCAGAGGTAGCCGAAACTCGTAAAGAATGAATTGAGTCGATAAAGGCCTCCGCGGGCGAGGTATTCGGTCCCCACACTGATTTTGGTCTTGGGTACCGAGTAGCTAAACCGCTCCCGAATTGGCACGAAAAAGATGATGCGCGGAAAGATCAAGTCACCCTGCAAGCCCAGTTCCAAGGAGTGTAGCTTGTCCTGGTTGCCGGAGGCTACCTGAAATTCATACCCAGCCCTGGCGGTGATGTTGATCATTTCCCCGCCCTTGAAGAGGTTTCGGTTGCGATAGGCTAATCCCAGGGTTGGCCCGGCAAAGGAGTTGGACTTAGACACCCCGAGGAGCTCTGCCCGCAGGGATCGCTTGGTCATCGGCGAGAGGTGAAACTCGGCACTGAGATGGCCGGTGGAGTCGAAGATCTTCAGGTCTTCATACCGTAGGTTGACAAATTTGTAGTTGCCGATGTTGCTGAGCCGATTGCTGCTCAAGCGGGATTTTTGGGGATCGTAGCGCTCCTCGGTACCGATGAGGATGTATTGGTCCAGAAGATCCTCCTTGAAGGTGGTGCCCTCCTGGATGTAAAACTTCTCGTTGTAGACGACGGTGTCTGCCTCGGTCTCGTCCTCCTCGATGGAGTAGTTGGGAAAGACCTTGATGCTGTCTATCACATAGGGGACTTTGCCGGACTGCGGGACGGCGTTTTTCATCCGCAGGTAGAGTCGGAAGTTTCGAAGGGAGTCGGTGTCGTTGGTGTCGGCCTCGAAGATGAGGTAGTCGGCGTTAAAGTTGTAGTAGCCTTTTAGCTTCACCAGGGAGTCGATGCGGGAGCGTTCCTGCTTCAGCCGGTCTAGGTCGAAACGGTCACCTTTTTTGAGCTTGGGTTTTTCCTGCGAAAGGACGATCTCCCGACTGATCAGCGAGGAATCTCGCTCGATGATTAGCGTGTCCATGCGGTAGGGTTCGCCAACTTCCGCCATATAGCTAACGTTGGCAAACTTGTTTTTTCGGAAAACCTCCGATGCCGCTGCCCCATAGAAAAAGCCGCGGTTTTCCAGACGGTTGAGGATCAGTTCCTCGGTGCGGGAAGTGTTGACCTGCTTGAAATAAACGGGTTCTTCTCCCCATTTTTTGTTGATAAACCGGGGGACAAAGCCTGCCGAATCCCCACGGGTTTTATAGTGTGCCCAAAGCCCGACGTACATCCCGAGGAATTTCCCATTGGGCTCAGGCCTGAGCAGGCCTTCCAGCTCCTCGTTCAGCTTCTTTTTGCCATCCACCTTGCCGCTGTAATTGACTATCAGCTCCGCGCCGGTGTAGAGAAACTCATCCTCAGGAATGTATTTTTTTACGCTGCATCCCAACAGGACCAGCATCAGCAGTACTGCCGTCGCCACGCTATTGGTCAGGATCTTCATTGTCTTTCTGTTCTTGTTCTTTGGCGGTTTTTTTGCGATTTCGCTTTTCTTTTTTGGTCAGCGCTTCCTCTTCTTCCTCCTTGACGGGAGGCCTCCAGAGCTCGGAAAACTCATTGAACTCCCGATTAAGTATCAATCCTATCCCGGTGACGAAGAGCTGTCCGTCGATGATGGACTCGAATTGGTTTTTGCGGAAGACCCGTATCCTCCATCGCCCGTCCTCGGTGAGGAGATATTCGAAGCTGATATTGGCCAAGAGGGCGTTGGCTTCCTGTTCTTGGCTTTGGGAAGAATTCCCTTCCAATCCCACTTGGCTCCCCACTTCCACGATGAGGCGGTCGTCAAATAGCCGCTGCTGGGCGTTGATATTGAGGTCTGTTCGGTTTTGGGCGGAGCCGCTTTGGTAGTCCTGGTAGCTGTCCACATCAAAGCCCACCGAAAATCCGCTTTCCTCCCCGAAGATCTTGCTGGAGAGGGCGTTCATCTGGCTGGATAGGAGCTGGCTGGCGCTGTTGCGCGCGATGGCTTCGGCGCCGCCGCTGGATCCATCGCTCCCCGTGGATGGGAAGAAGCGGTCCAAAACCAGCAGGGAAAATACCTGCTTGTTCAGCTCGTCCTCCTGTCCATTGACCTGCAACACTCGGGAGTAAACATTTCCCCCAAAAGCCCCTCGCTCGCTCTCTGGCATGTCCAAGGCAAAGGTAATTTCCGGTTTGAGTAGGTCGCCTTTTACATTGAGATAGACCAGGAAACTCAGCCGCTGTTGATACTGGCTGATGATCTCGCTGTCGGAGCCGGATAGCTGGGCGGACATCAGGTCGGCGGCGCTGGTTTCCACCGCGTAGATCGCACGGAGGTCCAGAGTGGCATCCATGGGATCCCCGTTCCAGGTGATGCGGCTGCCGGGGTTGATGTCGAATTTTTTGCTGATCAGATTGTACAGCGACATCTCATAAAAGCCTCCATTGACCTCGTAGGCTCCGGTCAGCGTAACACGCCCGTTGGGGTTGATGTCCATCTGCAGCTCCGAATCCCCCGCAATGGTGAGGTTGTCGCCGGTGGAGGGGTCGATCACGACTTTGAAGCTTGCCTCAGGGTCAACCGCAAGTGCGGCGTGGATCTCATATCCGGCAAAGGAGCTCGTGGTCTCATCCAGAGGACGCGTCAGAATATCGTTGGGGTCGGATCGGTTGACAAAATTGACCACGCCTTCACGTTCGACGAGGTCTAGCTCGGACTCGGGGATGATCACAGTCAGGTCGGTGTTGTCGCGGATGCGAAGCCTTGCTCGCACGACCGGCAGCGCCAGATCACCTTGGACGCTGACATCGGCGTCGAGGGAGGCTTTGCCAAAGACCAGTTCGTTTTCATCGTTGGTTGAGTTGATCGCCATGAAGTTTTCGGCATCCAGCTGCAGATCAAATGAGGGGTTGGTAAAGCTCTCCGTGAAGACCGTTCCATTTACCGCAAAGGTGTTGCCTTCTTCGTCACGGATGGTAAACTCGTCAAAATAGACACCCTCATTGTCGATGCGGAGGATTTCGTCCGACAGGACGTAAGTAGTGCTCAGCTGGGTCGGAATGATAGAGGCCTCGCTAAAACGGAATTCCCCCTCGTACACTGGATCGACGGTGGTCCCTTCGACCTTCACTTTGCCGCTGAGATATCCCTTTCCATCGGTTAGTTCGCCTTGGGATAGGGAGGCTATTTTTTGCATATCTATCCGATTTAGGTCCAGATCCAGAGCGATGTTTGCCCCAGCTTCATCGGCGACGAAACTTCCATTCAGACCCAAATCCACTCCTTGGTCCTTTAATGTTAAGGCAAGGATGTAGTTGCCAAGACTTTTTGCGGTAGCCTCGAGAGCTAGATTGCCGAGCGGAGTATCCATTACCACAAGGCTGTCCACGTTGATTTTGCCCATGAGCCCGGTCGCCCCAAAGGGATTTTCCACGACCAATTCCCCCTGCAATGCCCCTCCGGCAAGCGTGTCGCTCGGATTCAGCATCCCGGTCAGGGTTTCCAATCGGAAGTTGCTGAATTCTGTGGCGATATTCTTTTCGGAAAAGCCGGGGACGTCGTTTTCGATGCGCAGGCTTTGGTTTTGGTTATTCAGTTCAAAATCCTCGAATCGAAGTTCACCTGTAGCGTAGTTCATGCGGTTGGTCGTGGGGATATCCCAGGATTCGCCATTTAGCGTGAGATCCTCGGGGGAAATGCGGATCTGGGTAGAGTCACCGGTGATGCCGATTTCGAAGGGGATGTGCGCTAGCACGTCTTCCCCCCGATGGGTCACGAAGTCAAGGAGCAGGATGGAATTGTCCAACACTCCCGTGAGCTGAGTCTTTTGCATCGCTATTGGCCCCGTCGTCAAATTTTGGAATCCAAGCTCGAGGTCTAGTTCCTTTCCCGTACCGTTGATCCGGGCATGGAGACTATCAATCTCGGTGCCGGCATAGTTCACATAGGGGAAGTCAATCGCAGCCACAAGGGAATCGGTCGCTTGGACAAAATCAACTTTGACCCGGGCGCTGTCAAAGCCCTCCAATCCGGATACCAGCACATTGGTGAGGATGGGATCGGAGCTGATTTGCAAGTCAACATTCATCCGAAGCGAATCGCCCTGATAGTTTCGCTGTGCGGTGGAGTCCAGATAGTGGGTAAAGAGATCTGCCAGCGCGGTCTGCAGTTGACTGGTCGAGGAGTTTGAGCGGAGATAACCGTTGATGATCTTGCTGGAAATGTCCACACTGGTGGTGTCGGGCCTCAAGTGCGCCGCAAGATCAAGGAGGCCTGTTTGGTAATTTCTGTCTTTGAAAAATATATTGCCCTCGCTCAGATGCACACCCAGGTCGAAAGCCTCCGGATTGCCTTCAAAGTTTGCTTGCAGCAGGAGCTTGGCGCGGCTGTTTTCGGCAGTCAAGCCCAGCTCCCGAAAATCCGCTCCCTCCAAGTTGAGGCTGAGATCTATCTTGGAGCTGGCGGAATCCAGATCCAGCTGTGTCAAAAGGTCAAAGTCTAAAAACTCTTTCTTGATCCACATCCGTAGGTCCCCGGCCCCATCCACGAGTTTCCCTTCCAAATTGAGCCCACTGTAGTCCACTCCATAGAGCTGGAGCCTTTCGAAAGAGGAACTCAGCTCGGCGTCCATGGAATAAACGTCTGTTCCAGAGCCGACTGCTTTAATCCGAAAGCTTGCCGTGTCCAGCTCGGGCATGTTGAGAAGAGTTGCCAGCTGAAGCTCCTGCACGGTCAGGTCTGCGTCAAAAGCCAGGGTCTGTCGGTTTTGGTAATTTCCCGCCAAGTTGATGTTTCCTAGACTGGTCTCCAGATCCACCTTGGCCACCATGTCGTCCAAACTTCCTCTCACGTCGGATTGCAAGTTCAGCTCCTCGGGCAGCTGTATGCCCAGGGCCTGCTCATCGACAAAACGACGGATATCCGAGCGGGTAGACCGCCCGCTGATCGAGGGGAGATCGATTCGAAGCCGCTCCATGTCCATCGGCTCTCGGATACTTCCGCTCATACGGAGCCTTGTCTCCGACCAGGCCAATCCCAGGTCTTGAATACGAATGTTTTCCAAGGTTCCATCTACTTCGGCATCCAGCATCAAAGGCGCTTTGGCGATCTCCCGAACGAGCGTGTCTTGGCTTAGGGTGGGAGAGAAAAAATAGGCGTCCCTCACGTCCAAGCGGGTGTCTTCCACTTGGAGTTCGATTTTGCTTTGCTCAGGCCTGTTCACCAAATCAGCTATGGATGCATAGTCCACGCTTGCATTTCCAGCCAGATAGGAGCGGTTGGTTTCCACTACCAGGTCGCTGATCTGTGTGGAGCGACCATCCAAGTCCAGCTCAAACTGAAACTTAGCCAGCTCAAATCCGCTGCCCTCTGTGAAGTGAAATTCGCGGAGGTTTGCAGTGGCTTTTTCGTCTTCCAGTGTGATGTCTTTTGCGTCAAACTTCAGTCCGAAGATGCTGATTGCCTCGGGGTTGAATTCGCCCGTCCGGGCCTCTATATCTGCCGATTTATATTGGATGTCAGTAGCGTCAACGCTAAGCTGGTCGGCCTGTACCACCCAGTCCGGCCAAACAAAAGCCACGGTATCCGCACTGCTTTCATCACCCGATTCAGCTTTCTCCGAAAAATCCGAATAGCTGAGGCTGCTGCCCTTCAGTTCTGCTTTGGCCAGATGGATGACCTGATCCCAGAGATTTGCTTCGGGAAGCTCGACAATAAACAATCCTATTTTCGCTTCTGCCGCCATGCGGTCGGGCTCGCTTTGATAGTCTAGGGCGATGTTGGACAGGAGCAACTCGTCCAGCCTCAAGCTGGGCATGGGGGACTCGCTTTCTTCCTCCTCCGAAGGAGGAAAGGGCTTGGTCTGGAGATACCTCCCACTGGTGTTTTTCAGGGCGACCAAATCTATCCCAAAGTTGAAGTTTTCCAGGTCGATGTCCGAAACAGCCACTTCGAGCGAACCGAGAATAAGCGCTGCGTCTATGCCCATTACCTCGTCTTTGTATATCAAATCCACTTCCCGCAAGCTCGCAGGAGCGATGGAGAGGGAAAGGGGACTGGTGGCCGCTGTGTCTGCAGGACTGGCCTGTGCAGTATCGGAGGCGAAAGCTTCCATGAGAAAATCAAAATTGAATTTGCCACTGGAGTCCGGTCTGCTTACGCGTGCGGTCAGCCCTTCCCAGTCTAGCCGGGTGACGTGGATAGCCCCGGTGCTCAGGAGAGGCATAATGGCTACGCCAGCTTCAAGTTTTCGCGAGTAGAGCAGCGTGTCCCGCTGAAGGTCTTCGAGATAGAATTCTTCCAGAAACACATTGCCGGAGAAGGTGACAAAGAGACGGCCGATTCGAATTTCAGTACCGGTCTTTTCCTTGACAAATGAGACCGCTTTTCCTACAATCACCTCTTGTCCCCATGGGCTTCGGACAAAAAGGATCCCGGCGATCAAGATCACCAAAACGACTCCGAGGATGATCCCCAAAATCTTGAAAATCTTAAAAAGAAGCTTCTTGGTCGTAATAGCTTAAATAATTTACAGGTAATCACTGAACGCAACTTTCTACAGAAAAAACGAGCATTGACTGTAGAATCTTGTCCACAGACCATAGGCAACCGACCTTACTGTAGATTGCCGACCACGGAATACAGCGAGTTCTCTTGCTCTGGTTTTTGGACGTAGGCTACCTTGGGTCGCGCGTGCCGCCGATTTCAAAGTTATACCGGAAAACCGCGACTATCATCAAATCAATAAGCAAGCCACGATGGACCCATTCGTAAAATAGTCGAAAAATGCCGAAAGTAACGGTTTATCTACTCCACGCCGACAAGGGGGAACTCCGTGATTCGAAGCATGGTGCAACCATAGGGAACCAGCATGATTTTCTTTTTGCGTTGCTCCAGTTCTTTTGCTGAAATCTTTGGGGAAAGTCCATTTGGAAGTTGAGGGGCACCTTTCACCAGTTTCCACTCAGGAATTTGGACTCCCTCCATTTGCAGTTCTATGGGTACGTTTTCCAGATTCCAGGGATAGCGGCCATCCCATTCTTTCTCTATCACTTCAACAGTTTTTGCCATGTCCCTGAGGTCGGCCGGGTTCAGCGCAAAATTCCAATCGCTTGTCGGAAACACCTCTGTGAAGGCCCTGAATCGGTCGTTTCTATCCTTGACTCTTTCCTCACTTTCGATTTTCAAACTGTAGACCAAGGGTCCCCGCTCGATACTGACCATGCCCTGATACCAGGTCGATGAGCTGAGCGCCATGGGTAGCCTAAGCTTGACTTCATCGCCGCTTTTCCATTCCCTGTCGATGATCGCGATTCTGTTTTGGATTTCGGGCGATTGCTTTTCTCCATTCACCAAAATTTCGAAATCCTTGGCCCAAGCGGGAATCCGCAGATGAAAGGGAAAACGGGCTGATTCCGAGAGCTCCATTTCAAAGTTCACTTCCTCCCTAAACGGGAATTGGGTCTTTTCGGTAAGCTTCAATTTCGCACCTTGACCTACCAAGATTTCCACTTCGCTTGGCGCATATTGGAAGGCGGCCACGCCTCCGTCAGCTGTGGCATAAAAGAGGTTTTGGACATACTTGGGCCAGCTTTGGTGCATGTTAGTGGTGCAGCAGGGATAGCCGGAGAGTGTGCCAAAGACAAAGTCTGTTCCGCCGTGGTTCTTTGTTTCGTAGGAAGTTTCCAGTCGGTCGGAAAGCTCTACTTGGTTGGCTGCCTGAAAGTATTGACGCGAAGTGAAATCATCCGAAGCCTGAGTCGGGAGGGCGTTGTAAGTGATCTTTTCCAAAAGGTCGGCAAAGTCCATGTCTCCGGTGATCTTGACCATCGTCTCCAAAGAATACATTTCCTCCGCGATCGAGCAGAATTCTATTCCCTGCACCGGATTGTTTCCATGCAGGGGTTCGTCACCTCCGTACATTCCCTGCACTTGGCCGTGGTAAGTCTGGAGGTCTTTTAGCGCTTTTTTTACTGCCGCAATGGCATCGCCATCACCGCTTTTTTGGTAGTATACGATGGGCTGTTTTAGTCCTTGGGCGACGTTCACGGTGTGGAGGCCGGGAAGTTTGGAGAGGGTGATCTTGGAGATTTCTGCCGAATCAAAAGGATAGGATTTGATCTGGTTGTAGAAGTGGACATTGTCGTTTTGCAGCCCATTTTCGGCATTGGTGTAGATCGCCTGCCAAGGGAAGGTCTGCTTTTGGATGAGCTCACCCAGTTCCAGAAGCTTTTCATCTCCGGTGATGTTGTACAGCCAATACACCACCAAGAGATTGTCGCCTGCGCGACGATTGGCCCAAAAGGAGAGATGGTCCAGAGGTTTTTTTGGAAGTTCTTCTAGCTGGTAATGAAAATATTGGGTCAAGGCCTCAATCACGCGTGGATCTTCTGTTGCCTGATAATATTGCTGAAGGACTTTCAGCATCACCATTTTGGGCCACCAGTCTTCACGAGGCCCCTTTTGGATTCCGGGCTCTGGTGTAGGGTCGGTTTCAAAGGGGATCGGGCCAAGGTATCCTGATTCCGCTTGGTTGTTGAGGGTCCAATCCACCCAAGTTTGGGCTTTGGCTTTGAGGGCTTCGTCATCGAGAATGTAGGCAAGTGGCAAAAGCCCATCGATCCAATAGGGGCCGCGTTCCCAGCCGTCCCCGTCACCTCCAAGCCAGCCGTTTCGGGCTCCGACCACTTCGGGATACACTTCGTCCAAGTGACCAGTCAGCCCAGTGGCCATGCGCTTGAGCTGCTCTTCGAGCCAACCTTTGGGTTTGATGCTGCCAATGGGAAGCTCTAGGTAGCTCGTCGGGACAAGAGGCGCGCGATTGGTCAGGTAATGCGCTGTAGCCTTGACTTCTTCTTTTGGCTGGGGAGAGCAGGCGAAGATCAGCGCTGAGACGGCAAACAAAACGAGTGATTTCTTCATGAATAGCGGGTCAGAGGGATGACTTCGAAAGCTTAAAATAGGGAATTGGATGCGAGGTGGCAATGGGATGCTTCGACAAGCTCAGCACAAGGGTAGGAAGTTTGGGAGTAGGAAGTCGGGATGCTTCGACAAGCTCAGCACAAGTGTGGGAGGTTGGATGAGCGATGTCGGGTGAGACGGAAGACGGAAGATATGCCCAAGCTGGAAATTGGGCGATTCAGGCGAGTTCCTATGAAGGGAGTATATTTTACCTTCAGAAGCTACACCTGTACCAAAATTAGGTGCCTGACTACCCTCGGAAGGTACAGCTGTACCAAAAAAGGCTCGACCTGTCACCAAAAAAGGTACAGCTGTTCCCAAAAAGGCTAAAACTGTCTGTAAAAAAGGTACAGCTGTCTCTAAAAAAGCTCGACGGGTACCCAAATAAGGTACAGCACTACCTTCGGAAGGTACAGCTGTACCAAAATAAGGTACCCAACTACCCTCAGAAGGTACAGCGGTAGCCAAATAAGGTACCCGATTACCCTCAGAAGGTACAGCGGTAGCCAAATAAGGTACCCGACTACCCTCAGAAGGTACAGCGGTAGCCAAAAAAGGTACCCAACTACCCTCGGAAGGTACAGCAGTAGCCAAAAAGGATACCCGACTACCTTCTGGAGGTATATGCCCTCCAAACTCTACCCTCCCTTTCTTCCCGCAAATCTCATTTTCATGAAAAAACATCCTTTCGTTTTCAGAAACTCTGATATCTTTAGGGGAATGTATGAACGCTCCGTATCCAACATTTCGGACTAAGCTCGGAAAGCGAGGACAAAGCGGTTGAATTGTCCCCCGAGCCGGAAATCAATCTCCTCCAAAATGGAGATACACGAAACTGAGATGGGGAGTGGTGTTTATACGGATGTTACCTCCAAAGCTATACTAGCTGCAGTGTCATCTGCCTCCCCCAAGCATCTTTACTTGCCCCAAAAAGGAACAAAATAGCGAGCGGGGACACTCGCTGGGACAGAGGCAGAGGTAAACTAATTAAGCTGCCTCTCTGCTCATCTTTATTCGTTTAGCTTGACCCAAAAGAACCATCCCGAAAGTTTTCAGGACAAGGCGCAGTCCCCATGGCTATCGGCATTTCCGCGCGCGAGGCCTAACACTTGCCCGCTCCTGCGTCGGCCCACCGCGCCTATCCCATTATTGTTTTTTATATTAGGTCATTGACGAAAAACCCAAAACCAAACCATCATGGCCAAAGCATCTGTTTTAGCTTTTCTAGGGATACTCTGTTTTGCTGCAAATTCAGTCGGACAGGCAGTTCCTACTTACCAACCAAAAGTTGACGCGAGATCTGTGAGCGTAATTCACCAGGATCAACTTGAGTTTAAGGATCTCAACAAGAATCAAACACTGGATGTCTATGAGGATTGGAGGCAATCGGTCGATGCACGCGTTGCCGATCTTCTCCGCCAGATGACCTTGGAGGAAAAAGTAGGGATGCTTTTGATCAATACCCTAAATGCAGAGGAATATGGCAAAGTTTCCGAAAGAGCTGTAGATTTCATCGAGAAAGAAAAAATGACCCGATTCATTTTTCGAAATTCCGTGTCCCAAAGTCCAGTCCGAACTGGGGGTCCTGGAAATGGGTTTGCAGGTGTTCAGATCACACCCTATGAAGCCGCCCAGTTTATGAATGCTGTACAGGAAATTGCGGAAAATAGCAGACTGGGAATTCCTCTGATGTTTAAGTCCAATGCGAGGAATCACATGGACTATGACGCACGAGCGGGAATAAACGTGGAATCCGGCGCATTTTCGGCTTGGCCAAAAGAAAGTGGGCTTGCCGCCACCCGCGACTTGGGACTGATCGCTGACTTTGCGAAGACCATGGCGGAAGAATGGACTTCCATAGGTTTACGAGGCATGTATGGCTACATGGCGGATCTCTCTACGGAACCTCGTTGGTATAGAGTGCACGAGACTTTTACAGAAGACAGCAAACTTGCTTCGGAGATCATTACGGTCCTGATTAAAAATCTTCAGGGCGAGTCCCTGAATTCCAAGAGTGTGGCTTTGACGATCAAGCATTTTCCAGGCGGAGGCCCACAGGAAGGAGGAGGCGATCCGCACTACGATTTTGGTAAAAATCAGGCCTATCCTGCCGATATGTTTGACTACCATGTGGAGCCGTTTAAAGCGGCCATAGAGGCGGGGGCTTCCTCGATCATGGCTTATTATGGGATTCCCGTAGGTCAGCCCTACCTTCCCAATACTGTTGGGATGGCATTTTCAAAGGGTATTTTAACCGAACTACTGAGAGAAAAGCTCGGCTTCCAAGGGTACGTCAACTCGGATACGGGAATTATTGGCGATAGAGCTTGGGGCTTGGAAGACAAGACGGTGGAGGAGCAAATCCTGATAGCCATTGAAGCCGGAACAGATATTTTGTCTGGTTTCAACAATAATCAGCAGCTTCTCGAACTGGTGAATTCGGGAAAACTTCCCGAGGAAAGAGTTGCTTTGTCAGTCAAACGATTGTTGAGAGAACAGTTTGAATTGGGCTTGTTCGAGAATCCATTTGTAGATCCAAACCGCGCGGCCTATTTGATCGGGAATCCGTCGTTCCAGAGAAAAGCTGACCTCGCGCAAAGAAAATCCATAGTTTTGCTCCAGAATAAAAATGTGTTGCCGCTGGCAAAGCCGGAGGGAAAGGATTCCTTGAGGGTGTTTACCATGGGGGTGAATCCGTCACTGTTCAAAGAGAGAAGTTGGACTGCTGTTAAAGCTTTTTCCGGAGACTATGACGCTTCCAAAGGAGAAAAAATGAAGCTGCCTGCGGAAGATATCGACTACGCCATCGTCCGGGTTCATGTCAGCAACGAAAGAGCGGCAGATCGAATGTTTGGAGGGGCTCTGCCTGACGAACTTGATCTCTTGGCCTTTTCTGATATGGCTAAATCCAAGTCATGGAAAATCTCTCCCTCCTTGGAGGACATACAGGCCATTATGGAAAAAGTGGGTCCGGGAAAAACCGTTTTATCCATTGACTTCCGTCAACCTTATGTCTTGGACGAGGCAAGTGGCATTCTAAATTCCGGGGTGATTTTGGCAACTTTTGGCGTGAGCGATGCGGCGGTGATGGATATACTTACCGGGAAATTCAAGCCGACAGGAAAGCTTCCTTTTGCCCTTGCAAATAATCCAGAAGCCATCAAAACCCAAGACCCCGATGCACCTGGCTATCCTGAAAAGGATACTCTTTTCCCCTTTGGATTTGGTTTGGAATATTAGCGAATGGTCTTGTTGATGGAGGCTAAATTGGAACAATTGGCGAAGATTTGGATATCGAACTGAGCGGCGTTTTCCATCATCCGATTTCTGCTGCGTCGACCCAGCCTACCCAGCCGTCTTATATTTTATACTAAGCGATGAGTTTACAAAGAGAAAGCTCCCTCGGGTAGGGGGTAAGTTGAGCGCTGGAGGAGTCTCCACTTCCATACTTCCTAAGCTCCCGACTTCCCGACCTCGCTACTTCTGTGCTGAGCTTGTCGAGGCATCACCATCTCGGTCTTATGCCGGGAGCGGTTGGAAAGCTTCGGCTTTTGTATTCCTCCAGATCGCCGGTCGGCTGTTCGATTTCGGCGGGGAAGGGTCGCTTGGCAAAGGTTTGGAAGTAAAGCAGGCAGGCGTTTCTCCACCATTCGGCCTCCTCTTCTTGGATGGCCAGCAACTGGCGTACATGGTCGAAGCGAGCCGGATCGATCTTTCCTTCCAAGGAAGCCCAGGTTTCCTGCATCTGTCGTACGGATTTGACGCCGGAGTCATAGTGTAGGCCGATTTCCTCCCAAAGCGTTCTGCCGGAACGCATTTCGAAATCCCATGGCAAGTGGTGAAACCAGAGCAGGAATTTTTCTGGGATCTCCTGGGGATCTGACCAAGCATTTTGGATTTCCGGCGCATATTGGCCCAAGGCATTGCTTCCGCTGGCTGTCCGGTCAAATCCTATTCCCAAGCTGTCGGCTTGATGATAGTACAAGGCTGTCCAGTCGGCCCGTCCACCAGTCACCCAAGGCCCCGGGCCATAGTGGTGATCCCGGCCCATGATATGATGGAGACCTAGCGGCATCATGTAGTTGACCGCCGCCTCTCGGGAGTCCAACAGGATTTCTTTGATCTTGCCCGCCAATTCGGGGTCTTTTCCGAAAGTCATTTTCACCCACTCATCGGCAATTTCTCCGGAACTCAAATCTGGGTTCCAGGCCATTCTTCCGAAGGCATACCAGTTGGACTGGGCCATCAAGTGCCCTGTCCAGTTGCGGTCGGTGCCGATGTTGGAGACGCCAGCGACGAGGGTAAGCTTTTGGTCTGAGTCGCTGCCATCGACCACGCCTGCAACAGTGGAAGAGGGGGTAGGTCTATAGGTTTTGCTTTGCAAGACTTCCTCCCACATCGGCGCGAGATAGACCAGTTGGGTGGCTTGGCCGAGGTACTCTTGGGTGATTTGAAACTCCATCCCCAGATTGGTTTTGGGCATGGCTCCGAAGAGCGGATGGAAAGGCTCGCGGGGCATAAAGTCGATTGCGCCATTCTTGACTTGGATGATGACATTGTCGCGAAACTTTCCGTCTAGGGGTTCAAATTCAAGGTTGGCATGCTTGTGTCTGTCCTCGTCGAGTTCATGGGAATAGACAAATGCCCTCCAGATCAATACGCCTCCGTGGGGAGCCAAAGCATCCGCGAGCATGTTTGCCCCTTCCGCGTGATTCCGACCGTATTCATGGGGACCAGGCTGTCCCTCGGAATTGGCCTTGACGAGGAATCCTCCAAAATCCGGGATAAAGGAATACATCTCGTCCGTTTTCTTTTTCCAAAAATCAATTATCGCAGAGTCAAGCGGATCGGCGGTTTTCAGCCCTCCAATCTCGATAGGTGCGGAGAAGCGGGCAGTGAGAAAGACTTTGATGCCGTAAGGACGAAAGAGGTCTGCCAGCACTTTGGCTTTCTTCATAAAGTCCGTGGTCAGGATTCTTGCATTTGCATTGACGTTGGTGAGGGAGACGGCGTTGATGCCGAGACTGGCATTGGCGCGGGCATAGTCAAGGTAGCGAGGATCGACGTAGCCGGGTAGCTTGTGCCAGTCCCAGATCGAGAAACCTGCATAGCCCCGCTCCACAGTTCTATCCAGATTATCCCAATGGTTGAGCATGCGAAGCTTAACTTTTGGGCTCCCAGATTTTTCGGCAGTCTGATCAAAAGAATCAGTTTGGATGCTTCTTAGCCAGTCAAAAACCCCATATAAAACACTAATAGGGCGGTTGCCGACAATAGCGTAATAGGTTTTGCCTTGAAACCCAATCGGCCCTCGCCAATAACCATCCTCGCCGAGTTCCTTGATCGAGGTCTGCTGCTGCAGGCCCAAGACTTGGGAAAGCTCCTCCCGTGTACCCAGCCAAACTTGGGTTTGGGCGAGCCTTTCTGAGGTGAAGACGGGGGATTGACCCAGCATTTTTTCTCCGGAAAGCTCAAGTTCTTTGCGAATTACGTCGTAAGTAGGGCTTTGTCCAAAGAAGTAGAATCCAGAGTAGAGGCGTGATAGATCGGATTTTGCCGTTGGATTCTCTATGGCTTGGTAGTCCAGCCAAAGGCCATAGCCGTCATTGGCGCGGGTAGAAAAAGTCAATAGTGTGCAAAGGACAAGCGTCAATAGGGTTTTCATGGGTTTGGGTTTTTGGGTTTTTAAATTGATCAAAAAAGAGGCGAAATCCTAAAAGCACAGGATGTTCAACCCCGCTGGGGTTGGGGGTGGCCTTGGGGTCACCTAGTGCCCCCGGTAGGTCCGACAGGCTCATCTACCGGGGGCTATTGATAAGTTTGACCACTTCGTGGTCGTGTTACGGTTGGTTTGGAGTAGCTGATCCCGAAGGGCGTTGATTTTTTTCAATTGTCTTTCATCATAGAATCACCGAAACTTCACCGAGCCAAATCAGCTTAGTATGGGCACCTACACGCAATTGATCTACCATGTGGTTTTTTCTACGAAACATCGTGAGAAAACAATTGTCCCTGACCAAAAGAAAAGGCTGTTTGCCTATGTTCATCACCTGCTCACCAACAAAAACTGCCACCTCTATCGAATCAATGGTGTGAAAGATCATCTCCATATTTTGACGCACATTCACCCGACAATACCCATCGCAAGTTTGGTCAAGGACATCAAACTCGCCGCTGATGACTTCATCAAGCGTGAAGAAATCTTTCCGGATTTCAAGGGTTGGCAGGATGGGTATGGTGCATTTTCGGAATCTATAAAGGCGAAGGACAGTCTGATCAAGTACATCAAAAACCAAGAGGAGCACCATATAGAGACGACTTTTTTGGATGAATACAAGGCTTTGCTTCAGGAGTATGAAATCGAGTTTGACGAGAAGTACTTGCTATGAGTTTAACCCCATTGGGGTTGGCCTTGGGGTCACCTAGTGCCCCCGGTTGCTCCGGAGGTTATTGATAGGTTTGACCACTTCGTGGTCTTTAATGCCTGATGACCAAAACTCCCACGCCGTCGAAGCTGTGACCCCGATAGGGGTTAAACTTTTCATTAACCATGGGTGTAACCCATGGACGAGAAACGATAAATAATTCAAAAGACCCCGAAGGGTGTCGAACTCTTTCCAATCAACTTCCCAAACCCAATCCCCGACAATTTTCGTCATCCTTCCTGTTTATCGAAGGGATAAATCTCCTACTTTCCTATCTTGGACGCTCGCCAAAATTTCATGGATCACAGACCTTTTATCCTCTATAAGTCCTCCGCGGGTTCGGGTAAAACCTACACCCTGACGCTGGAATACCTGAAGCTGGCTTTGCAAAGCCCCCGCTCAGCCTATAAGCAGATCCTTGCGGTGACCTTTACCAACAAGGCCACCCAGGAGATGAAGGAACGGATTCTGAGCGTGTTGGAGCGCTTGAGTAAGGAAGTGCGGCCGGGAGAATTCTTGGACGAGGAACTGATGAAAGCGCTGGATGTGAATGCGGCTCAGCTGCAGTCAAGGGCGAGGGAGACACTGCTTTACATCCTCCATGGCTATGGGTATTTTGCGGTGAGTACCATCGATTCTTTTTTCCAGCGGGTGATCCGATCCTTTGCTAGGGAAATGGACTTGCAGGCCAAATTTGACTTGGAGATGGACACTGACGCAGTCTTGGACAGACTCGTGGATCGTGTGGTGGAGAAGGTGGCGATTGACAAAAATCTACGCACTTGGCTGATCGAGTATGCCAGCGAGCAAATTGAAAACGAGAAAGCTTGGGATATCCGATCTGGGATCAAAGGCTTGGGCCGCGAGATCTTTCAGGAGCGCTTCAAAGCTTTCCGGGGACTATTTCAGGAAAGTGTCGCCAGAGAAGGCTTTTTGGGCGATTTCAGAAAATACATTAGGGAGGAAAAGCGAAAGCTGATCGCGGAAGCGGAAGAGATGAGGGTAAAAGCCGAGTCGATTCGAATAAACCATGGCTTGGAATGGACGGATTTCAAAGGAGGGTCAAAGACTTTTGCAATGCGATTTGTCCGTCAGGGTGATCCGAAAAATCCGATTCCTGACCTCACCGAGGCTATGCTTCGGGATCTTCCGGACTTGGCTAATTGGTACAAAAAAGGAGACAAGAAAGGTCCGGCAATTGAGTCCGCAGGCCAAGCTGGTCTATACGACATGCTTTTCTCTTGGCCGGAAAAACTCACCCGGTGGAACACGATCGATGCCTTGCAGCGAAATCTGAATGCCTTTGGTGTTTTTCGCGACCTGATCTTGGAGCTGCGACTGCTCAAGGATGAAGAGGGAATACTGCTGATTTCCGACGTCAACGAGTTTCTCCAGCAAATTACCAAGGACAACGATGCGCCCTTTGTATACGAGAAGATCGGCAACCAATACCGGAATTTCCTGATCGATGAATTTCAGGATACCTCAGATTTCCAGTGGACGAGCTTTAAGCCTCTGCTCGAAAACTCGCTGGCTTCTGGCAACACCAACCTGCTCGTAGGCGACGTGAAACAATCCATCTACCGATGGCGTGGTGGCAAGCTGGAGCTGCTTTTGAACGAAGTTCAAAGCCAGTTTCGCCCGGATATTATCGAGGAGAAGAACCTCGCGACGAACTTCCGAAGCCTGCCCGGGATCATACAGTTTAACAACGCCTTGTTCGAAACCCTCCCGGCGGCAATGCAGGACGGAATGGCCAATCAGTATTATTTGGACGCGAACGGATTGCTTGTCGCTGCATTTAAAGGCGTCGGACAGAGCATTCCTGAAAAGAAGCTTAGCCTGGACTTCCAGGGGAAAATCAAACTTAACTTTAAGCAAAAAATAAATTCCAGAAGTACTTCTGAAGAGAGCGAAGAGGAGGAGGAAGATTCTGCAAATGAGGTTTTGGATAAACTTCCAGCGATCGTCATGGAGCTGCAGGATAGAGGATATCAGCTGAGGGATATCGCTTTTCTGGTTCGGAAAAACTCCCAGGGAGCCGAGATCGCGGACAAGTTGATGTCCTATGCGAGGGAAAATTCTGACTCGGATTACCGCTTTGATGTGCTTTCTGAGGAATCGCTTTTTCTGGACAAGTCCGCCGCAGTGAAAAGTTTGGTGGCCATGCTGACTTTTTTAGCGAACCCCAGCGACAAGGTTTCCCTGAAGACGATTTGGTTTTACTATGCTTTGATCCACGTGATTCCCTTTAGCCACGAGCTATTCCACAAGGACAGTCTTCCAGAGGAATTGTGGCCAAAGCAGGCGGAGTTTCTCGCCAGAATCAATGAACTGAACCAGCTTCCTTTGTTGGAATTGCTTGAAGAGTGCGTGGACTTTTTGGACTTGATGCAAAAGCAAATTGACTTGGCCTATGTATCCGGTTTCAAGGAGGCGGTTTTCGACTTTGTGAAAAAGAACCGTGCGGATCTTGTAGGTTTCTTGGATTGGTGGGAGCTGAATAAGGCCAAGCGGACGGTGAAGATTCCCGAAGACCATGATGCCATGCGCATCCTCACCATCCACAAGTCCAAGGGCCTGCAATACAAAGTCGTGCTCATGCCATTTTTGGATTGGAAGATCGTCGCTTCGGGGCTCCAGGCGCCAATTATCTGGTCGCCTTTTTCGACCGAGGGCGGTTTGCAGACGGTGATGCCGCTGACACACGGTTCGACATTGAAAAACTCCGCTTTTTCGCAGGCCTATGAAGAAGAGATTCGATTGGCCTATTTGGATTCGCTGAACATGCTCTATGTGGCATTCACCCGCGCCGAGGAAGTGATCTGGGGATTTTCGGATTTTTCCCAATCCAAGGATGGGAAGATCAGCGCAAACTCCACCGGAAATCTGCTTTACGCGCTATTTTCCTCTGGCTTTCGAGTGGAGGAGCTTGGAGAAAGGCAGAACTGGGATGCGGAAAATATGAGTTACGAAGCTGGAAACTGGAGTTTGGTTTCACAGGAAAAAAGCAGAAAAGTCTATTCAGCGCCGCTCCTAAGGTGGGAATCCCACAATTGGAGATCCAAGCTCAAGACCAAGAAAATGGCTTGGGACTTTTCTGAAGCAGGGCTTCAGGCAAGATCGCAGCGAAAGCTAGGTGTAATCGTTCACGAGCTCTTGGCTGCATCGAAAAACAAAGAGGAAACTGGCCTTTTACTCCAGCAATACACCTTTGAAGGGAGGCTAGACGCGGAAACTGCGGAGCTTGTAGGCGCTCAGTTGGAGGCCTTGTTTGCTTTGCCGCAGTTTATCCATTGGTTTGATCCAAGCTATCAAACGCTCGCCGAGCAGGGAATCCTGCTGCCGGGAGGTAGTCAAAAGCGGCCTGATCGTATCCTCATTGGTGAAAAAGAAGCGATCGTGGTCGATTTCAAAACAGGCGAAAAATATGAATCCCATCTCCGTCAGGTGAAAGAATACATGGACCTGGTGTCCCAGCTCAGCCAAAAGCCCGTCAAAGGCTTTCTCTGCTATCTCGAACCCACAGAAATTTTGGAAGTATGAACTCGTTTTTGAAAGATACCGCAAGGCAGATTCTGGATTCGGGCCGCAAGCTGGATGAATTGGTAATTGTTTTGCCAAACCGCCGTGCGGGACTGTTTTTTACGCGACACCTCGGCGAACTGATTGACCAACCCGTTTGGATGCCGGAGGTGAGAACCATCGAGCAAGTTTTCTATGGCTTGGCCGGAAACACGCCCGCCGACGAGTTGACGCTGATCTTTGAATTGTATGAACTCTACAGCCAGATTCAGGAGGAGCCGGAGGATTTTGATCGCTTTTACTTTTGGGGAGAATTGATCCTAAAAGATTTCAATGACCTCGACCAGTTTCTCGCTCCGGCCAAGACGGTTTATCAAAACCTGGCTGAAATCAAGGAATTCGAGTCGGATTTGAGCTTTTTGACCGAGGACCAAAAAGAATTGATCTCCCAGTTTTGGTTGGCATTTGCCCGACAAAATGAAAGCGAAAAAGAGAAGTTTCTACGCTTCTGGCAGATTCTGGGACGTTTGTATTCGGACTTCCAGCATCGCTTAAGAACCGTCGGAATGGCCTATTCGGGACAGCTCTATCGACAAGTAGTGGAAAATCTACAGCAGGTAGAAAAGCCATGGAAGCACTTCATCTTCGTAGGTTTTAATGCTTTTACGCTGGCTGAGGAAAAGCTCATTAAGCATTTTGTGAAGGAGTTTGGAGCGGAAGTTTATTGGGATCTGGATGCGTTTTATCTGGAGGACAAACTGCAGGAAGCGGGCTTGTTTTTTAGGGATTATCAAAAAGATCCGGTGCTTGGAAAGACTTTCCCAAAAGTAATTCCAGATGAAATCCGACACAAATCAGATCGAATCAAGACGCATTCCATTCCGCTGAAGACGAATCAGGCTAATCTGGTAGGGAAGATTTTAGAAGAGATCGGTGAAAAGGAACCGCTGGAGGAAACGGTAATCGTACTGCCAGATGAACAGTTGCTATTTCCTGTGCTACACATGCTTCCTCCTCAGATCGACAAGTTAAACGTCACCATGGGCTATCCCATCCGAAATGCGCCGATTTATGCATTTTTGGACGGAGTGCTGGACTTGCAGCGTTTCGTGAAGGTGAGGGATGGGAAAACCAGTTTTTACCACAAGCCCGTAACTGATTTGCTTTCTTTTCCTTACCTGAAAAGCGAAAATCCCCAGCATGCGCAGGAAGTGCTAGATAGCATTCGAGCCAATAACCTGTTGGACGTACCTCAGGAAATGTTGGTGAAGGGCAATTCGATTTTTGGATTGGTTTTCCGAAAGGTCGAGGCTGAGGAAATCTTCGACTACTTGGGAAACTTGATTCAGTATCTGGCAAAAGCCTACCATGATGACGAAATCCAGCGCAGCTACCTCTTTCAGGCCTTCAAGCAGCTGAACCGTATCCGAGATGTTTTTCAAAGCAAGAGCTCAAAGGGGCTGAGAATGGATTTTGTCCTAAAGTTGTTCAGGCAGATTTTCCGCGAACTCAAGTTGCCTTTCGAGGGTGAACCGTTGCAGGGTTTGCAACTCATGGGGGTGCTGGAGTCAAGAAATCTGGACTTCCGCCGCGTGATCATCTGCGATGTGAACGAGGGGAGCTTTCCTCCGGGAGGCGGCATCAATTCCATGATTCCTTTCAACCTTCGGCGGGCTTTTGGACTGCCGGTTCAGGAGCAGAATGACGCGATCTACGCCTATACCTTTTACCGCCTGCTTCACCGAACAGAGGAAGTCCATTTGATCTACACGACCTCTTCGGATCAGGGAAAAGCAGGGGAGATGAGTCGATTTATCCAGCAGATGCATGCTGAACTCGGTATTGCCAAGCCTGAGGTGGCGATGGTGCCAGTTGACCTGACTCCTTCAGCGCCTATCTCCGTCGAAAAAACTCGGGCGGTCACGGAGTCTTTGAAGCTTTATTTGCGAAAAAATGATCCCAACGCTTTTCCAAAAGCCAAGGCTCTTTCTGCCTCGGCGATCAACAGCTATTTGGATTGCAGGCTTCGGTTCTATTTCCGCTATGTGGCGGGATTAAAGGAAAAGGAAGAAGTAGTCACCGGTATTGATCCCTCGACCTTTGGCACCATCCTTCATAGCGCGATGGAGTTTTTGTATGAAATAGGGGAGGGAAATGCCTCACGAAAGATCGATACACATGGAATCGAGCGACTGAAGCCGCAGGTTCCGGCGGCTGTGGATCGCGCAATCCGAAAATTTTACAACAAAGAGGAAAACGAAGAACTGGAGCTTTCAGGCCAATTGCAGATCGTTCGGGAGATATTTGTGAAATACTTGGGTGCGATCCTGGATTACGATCAAAAGAACGGTGATTTCGAAGTCATTGGTTTGGAAAAGGAATATCCGTCCGGGATCGCCGTCGAGACCTCAGAAGGGGTAGCAGAGGTGGTACTGGGAGGTGTGATTGACCGAATGGATGTCAAGGAAGGGGTTATACGTCTGATCGATTACAAAACAGGGAAAGACACCAAAAACGTGAAGTCCATCGCGTCGCTTTTTGACCGGGATGACAAAAACCGGAATAAGGCGGCGATGCAGACCATGCTGTATGCGCACTTTTACGAAACTGGCCATCCCGAGAATCAGCTGCCGCTGAAGCCGGGCATATTCAATATCAAGGAAATCTATAATCCCCAGTTCAATCCGTTTTTGAAACTTGAGGGGGACGAAATCGCAGACTATAGGAGGTTCGCCGAGGAATTCCGGACTGGATTGAGCGGCTTGTTGTCGGAGATGTTTGATCCGACGAGGCCCTTTGACCAGACGGAAAAGGTTGAAAAATGTACCTATTGTGCCTACAAAGAGATTTGTGGAAGATAGTATTCAGTGGTCCGTATTCAGTCACAGTGACCAGCCTGGAAACTGCGACTGGCCACTGATCACTAAAAACTCTTTTTCGTCACCTTGGGATAAAGGTCGCTCAGCAGTACCAATGCAGCAGAGCCATACCATTCTTTGAGATCCATCTTGAGTACCCCTGCTTGGATGGCGGGATCGGTTTCGGTGAGAGTCTTGGCTTCTTCTATAGTTTGGACATCGAAAATGTAGATGCCTCTCAGTTCTTCATTTCCGAAGAAAGGCCCCGCCACGACCAATTTTCCCATTTCGGCCATTTTGCCGATGTTGGCCATGTGTTCACCTTGGATTTCCTGACGTTGTTCGGGCGTGTACTCACCTACACGGTCGCCTCGGAGGAGAAAGGCCATTACGTACTTTTTCATGCCGTAGTCGTCGGCTCCGACTTTGGTGGCAAGCGCTTCGTCGTATTCACTTTGGGCAAAACCAAAGGTGGAAAGGCCGAGCGATAAGAAGAGGATTGTAAATAACTTTTTCATGGGTGAACTGGATTAGTGAAGGATAAGGGCGATGGTGTCAGCTTTGGTGCGAACCTTTATCCACTCCGTAAGCCGATTTGACTCAGCTGTAGAGGGCTTGGGAGAAAACTGGGCGTAGGCTACGAGCAAGGTGTCCACGCTTTTCTTTTCCAAATCCGTCATCATTGTCCTTCCGATGGTGAATTTTTTGAGGTTGGGGTGATTGATTTTGGCTTCTTCCGCGATCTCAAGGCTGAGTTTTCGGGCGTTGGCGTCTGCGAGGATTTCATTTTCTAGGAGGGCTATCTTTTCATCCTTATCCCGGATCAGTGCTTCGTTTCGCTCGTAGAGATCTTTTAGAATGTCATTTCTAAGGAGATTGAGGTCGGTACTTTTTCCGCTCTGTAGAAAATTAAGCGTGGTTTCCTCTAGTCCAAAGCCCGCCAATTTCTCATTTAATTTTGCGATTTCTTCCTCGGGGAGCTGATCGCCGATCAGGCTGACTTCGATGGTCTTGGGCGGGATGTTGTAGTGGTACGCTGCGGTTAGTACTTGGGTATTTGGAAATTTGATTTCCAGACCAACAAACCTTCGCGCCTGCTCATTCCAGATGGATTTTTTCACAAGGCCGTAAGCCAGGTAAACGCTGGGGATGATGGTCATCAGGGTGATGATCGTGATGTAGGTCTTTACCTGGTTTTCACGCTTGGGGTCCAAAAAGTCCTTTTTGGGATACTTCATAAACCGGACGATCAGGTAAGTGGACAGGCTGATGAAGACCGAGTTGATAAAGAAGAGGTAAAACGCCCCGACGAAATAGAGCAAGTTTCCTGTGGCCAATCCATAGCCGGCGGTACACAGGGGAGGCATCAAAGCGGTGGCGATGGCCACCCCTGGGATGGCGTTGCTCTTTTCCTTTCTAGAGCCTGCTACTATTCCGGCAAGTCCTCCGAAGAGTGCAATCAATACATCCCAAACCGTCGGCTCCGTCCGGGCCAAGAGCTCCGACTGGGCACTGCTGATCGGGGTCACCGCAAAGTAGATCGTGGAGGTCAAAATGGAGATAAAGACTGCTACTCCCAAGTTGCGGAAGGAACGCTTCAGTAGATCGAAGTCATTGATGCCTGCTGCCATCCCGATACCCATGATCGGACCCATCAAGGGAGAGATCAACATCGCGCCAATGATGACCGCAGTAGAGTTGACGTTGAGGCCCACTGAGGCGACGAAAATAGCGAAGATCAGGATCCATAGATTTGCTCCCTTAAACTCTACGTTTTTGGAGATATATTCGATGGTTTCCAGCTCGTCTTCCTTGCCTTCTTCCAGGTCAAACCTATTGGCCATGTAGACGAAAAATCGGAGTAGCCTGCTTCTTCTTTTAGGGGCAGGTGAGGAGGAATCCATAGACTTGTATTGATTTAAAAATGTCTGTGAAAATACGGATAATAGTCAAAATCTATCAGAGAGGGACAAAAAATTGGGTTGCGATCCCGCAGTCCCTAGCGATATACAAAGGCATAAATTTCTAGGATGGAGCAGGATAAATGACCTTGATGAAATTGATTTTTGGGTTTATTTAAATAGAGCTAAATTACTGATTATAAATCGTGTAAAATTGGTTTAGCTTTCCCGTAATTTGTAGTATCTAAAAAATTTAGAGTTATCTAAATATTCTATTTATTGCTTTTTGAACCTGATATTGGGGAATTAACCCTAGTTTTAAAGTTCAATCGCGACGCCTTCTGATTTTTTTTCTCAAGGAGGGTATCGTGAATAAAACCGAGTCAAAAAATGGCGATAGTAGTGTACCTGGATGATGACAAGATTCAGCATTTGCTGATGAAGAAACTGATGAAGATTTATCTGCCGGATTGCTCGGTGGCGGTGTTTGGCGAGCCCGAAGTTTTGGATTCTTGGCTAGCGGAAAACCACGTCGATTTGATCCTCTCCGACCTCAATTTTGAGACCTCTTCCGGCTGGGATTGGGTTGCTAGTTTTGGTGCTAAAAGCAAGGCACCGATTGTGTTTGTCACGGCGAGTTCTTCTTCTGAGGACCGAAGAAAAGCATCGCATTTTAAAGAGGTGAAAGCCGTGATGGAGAAGCCCATTTCGGAGGAGAATTGGAATACGCTGGCGGGTCTGATCGAAGGCCTGAACTAGGAAAACCTTTCCATGCGATTGCGCTTTTTTTCATTAAAGAATTGGGGATTTTTGGCCCCAATTGGTTTTTCAACTGGGGCAAAGTTTCTCGAAGGCGAACTTGTGATTTGGCTCCGGCGTTACTCCCGAGACCCTCAGTATGTCGGTAGAAGCTTTTTGAGCGGGCATTTGTCCGCTTCTAAAAAATAAGACTATTGAGGAAAGGGTTGGTTTTAATTTTGTTTTCTTTGTACCACTTACTAAGTGCAGCATGCTGATCGAATAGATTGAAAGAATTATGGCCGAAGGATCGGGAGATAGAAAGCCTTTGCTTTCAAAAAAGATTGATAAGTTTTTTACGGGATTGGCGGATGCCTGGAATTTTGTCCGGCGCTTTTTTCAGGAAGTGTTTATGCCGCCTTATGAGTTTAGGGAGGTCATCCACCAATGTTATAGGATAGGCGTCGAGTCCCTGCCATTGATATCTCTCACGGGATTCATCGTGGGGATAGTGTTTACGAACCAGTCCAGGCCGTCTTTGAGTGAATTCGGTGCGGCGTCTTGGTTGCCTTCGCTAATCTCCATCGCCGTGGTAAGGGCAATGGGGCCCTTGGTAACGGCGCTAATCGCGGCGGGCAAGGTCGGCTCCAGCATCGGTGCGGAGATCGGCTCTATGAAGGTGACTGAGCAGATCGATGCGATGGAGGTATCGGCCACCAATCCCTTCAAGTTTCTGGTAGTTTCAAGGGTTTTGGCTACAACGCTGATGATTCCATTGCTGGTGATGTACACGGATTTTGTGGCCTTGATGGGCTCCTTTCTCAGCGTCAACGCAAATGAGATGGTCAGTATGACCACTTTCTTTGTGCAGGTGTTTGAAGCCATCACCTTTTTGGATATCATCTCCTCGGTACTCAAGTCGGTTCTGTTTGGATTTACTATCGGAATCGTGGGCTGCTATAAGGGATATAATTCCTCGAAGGGAACCGAAGGTGTAGGCCGGGCTGCCAACGCCGCCGTGGTCATGGCTATGTTCCTGATTTTTATCGAAGAGCTGCTCGTACTACAAATCGTCAACGCAATCCGGGGGATATAAGCTATGGAATCAAGGGAGAAAGTAGTTGAGATTCGGAACTTGGAGAAGTCTTTCGGGGACCTGGATGTGCTGAAGGGAGTGGATTTGGATCTGTTTCGCGAGGAAAACCTCGTCGTGCTCGGCAAGTCGGGCTCTGGTAAGTCTGTCTTGATCAAAATTATGGTGGGCTTGCTCAAGCAGGATTCCGGCAGCATGAAAGTCTTCGGAAAGGAAGTGTCAAAGCTCAACAAGAAAGACCTGAACGAATTGCGTCTGAAAATTGGCTTTTCCTTTCAAAACTCGGCGCTTTACGACAGCATGACCGTAAAGGAAAACATGGAATTTCCGCTGGTGAGAAATGAAAAAAACCTCACCCGCAAAGAGATCAACCTCCGAATCGAAGAGTTGCTGGACAGTGTAGGACTGCCGCAGACCATCAACCAGATGCCCTCGGAGCTTTCTGGCGGGCAGAAGAAACGTATCGGCGTGGCTCGAACCCTCATTCTAAATCCTGAGATCATGCTCTATGACGAGCCTACCGCGGGCTTGGACCCCATCACCTGCCGGGATATCAACAACCTGATCCTAGAAGTGAGGGAGCGCTACAAGACTTCCTCGATTGTCATTACCCATGATCTGGCCTGCGCCAAGCAGACCGGAGATAGGATGGCCGTTTTGCTCGACGGTCAATTTAAGGCCGTGGGTACCTTTGAGGAGGTGTTCCCAGAGGCAACTGATGAGCGAATCAAATCATTCTACGACTATAATTTTATAAACTCATGAGAGGGGAAAATAAGAGATCCGTCATAGTTGGCATATTTGTTTTTATCGGCATCGCCATCTTGGTGGTTGGCGTATTGACTTTAGGCGGCCAGCAGAAGAAGTTTGTCAAGGCTATACAGCTCAAGACCGTTTTCGATGACATCGGAGGTCTTCAGATTGGCAACAACATCTGGTTTTCCGGGGTGAAAATCGGTACCGTGAAAAAGATCAATTTCTACGGCGACGCCCAAGTAGAGGTGGAAATGAACGTGGAAGAAGCCGTGGTCGAATTTATCCGAAAAGACTCCAAAGCCACCATCAGCTCGGACGGTTTGATAGGCAATAAGATCATCGTGATCTACGGCGGCAGCACAGAAGTGCCTCAAGTCGAAGATGGCGATCGACTGGAAGCTGTCATGCCACTGGATACAGACCAAATGATGGAAACCTTGCAGGTCAACAACGAAAACCTGGTTGAAATCACCGAAAACCTCAAAGTGCTGACCGGCAAGATTGCAGAAGGAAAGGGCATAGTTGGTGCTGCGATGACCGATTCGCTACTGGCTGACAACTTCAAAGCCATCATGGCCAATCTAGATCGCGCTGCGGCAAACTCCAACAAAGTAGTGAGCGACCTGAACGCTTTTACTTCCAAACTGAACCAAAAGGGGTACCTCTTTAATGACCTGGTGACCGATACTACGATCGTGAAGGAACTAAAAACGAGCGTGTCCAGTCTAAACGCTACCGCTGCAAATGCTCAACAACTCACGCAGGAGCTGCAGAAGGTGTCCGAGAAATTCAACTCCACCGACAATTCGGTGGGAATGCTGCTGAATGATCCTGAATTTGCTGAGTCGCTGAAGAGCACCTTGGAAAACGCCGATTCAGCCACTTACAACCTCAACAAAGGGATGGAAGCCCTGGAATATACCTGGCCATTCAACAAGGGTTTTAAGCGAAAAGCCAAAGCGGAAGAGAAAGCCGCGGGGAACTAAAAATCGAAAGCCAATCAGTCTTGATCGGCTTTTTGGTTTTCATGGCCTTTGATGATCTTTGCTCTGGCTTCCACTTCCTCCTCTGGCGTGGCCTCTTCGGTATCGGTAGTGTCGTTAGCGGTTAAGGTGGCTTTCAATTCGATGGGGAAATGGTCCGAGCCGATTCCCGGCAGTACTTTGAGTGAGGATAGCCCGAAGTGTCTGCTCAAAAATACATGGTCCAAAGGCCAGCGGAACAATGGGATTTTTGCATGGAATGTGTTGTAAAATCCACGTCCACGCCTTGGATCTGCCGTTTCTGACACTTTCAGAAAGAGGGATGTGGTATAGCTCCAGGCGACATCGTTTAGATCACCGATGACCAAAGAGGGCTTCGGATTTGCTTTGGATTTTTTGCCCACGATGAGGATTTCCGCGTCGCGGTCCGTACTGGTTGGGTTTTCGTTGGGAACAGGCGGTGTGGGGTGGATCGCGTAAATCGTAATGATTTGGCCACTTCTCAGTCTAACGTCAAGTTCCAAAGAGGGAATGTCCTCGTCGATGAGATGGTTGATGCTTTGCTTGACGATTGTCAGTTTGGAATAGAGCACCAGTCCATAGGTGTTTTCCAGCGGGACCAAAATCCTATTCGGGTAGGTATCATGAAGCGGTTCCATGGCATCTGCCCAAGCTTGATCTGTTTCCACCAAAAAGATAAAATCAGGGTCCCGCTGTCGGATCAGATTCAATGCTTTCTCAAACTTGCGATTATACTGGTAGACATTTCCGATCATTAGGTGGATTCCCTTTTGGGGATCGTAGGGCACTCGGTCGATCATCCTTTTGCCCAAAAAGGTATAGGGCCATACTTGGAAAAAGAGGTAAATCGAACCGATTCCCAAGAGCGACGTCCAGATGAGGTTTTCTGTTCGGTCATCGCCAAAAAGCCACCAGCCACCGATCAGCAGGAGGTGGATGATTAGTTTTTGGAATCGAGGGTAGTCAAAAATCCTAATCCACCAAAAGTCCAGCTTGATCAGGGGGATGTAGGAGGAGAGAAAAAAGAAGGCACTCAGTCCGGTCAGCAAAATTCTTGAAGTTGAATGGTGTTGAAAATTAAGCCATTTCCGGCAAGGATGGTGCTGTTTGTTTACCCATTCCTGCATTTTTTTTAGTGCCGAATGAAACTATTGACGGTGCCTTTGATCATCATGCCTATGCCCCCACCGAACACAAAGGGAATCATCATCCATTTGGAAACAGGCTGTCCAAAGGAATCGAGAGCGGGATGGAAGTTGTTGCCCCAGCGCTGGACTACGCGGACAAACTGAGCCGCCGCCTTGCGATTTTCCTCGCTGGGATTGGCCCATTCCACCTTTTCCACCATTCCATGGGAGTTGACCAAGCGGCTACACAGAATAGGATGGGTTCTTCGGGATAAAGCTTGTTGCTCAAGAGGAAGTTTTTGTTGATGAACTGCTTCCATTCCTCCGGGTCGCCAGAGACTCTGGGTTCGAAGTCGTTGAAGCCTTGCACAATGGGGTCGTCATTGCCATTTCTGGCGATTTGGAAGCTGTAGTCGGAGTCTGCCGGTACTTGCCCCACGGGCTTACCGTCAAAGTAATAGACGGTCAAAAAACTTCCCGTTGTGCAGGTTTTCGGTTTTTCTCCATTCCAGCTCCTGGTATTCATTGTATTGGTCGGTGATCCGCTCGTGATATTCTTCCTTGGGCGGCTGGGTCATCAATACACGGTGAACACCCCCATCTCGAGTGAATATCCGCTCCAGCTTCGTCCCATCCTCCGAGTAGGAGACGAGCTTGTCGTAAAAGTGGCTGGCAGTGTCCCCAGGAGCAATCTCAAAATAGTGTCGGTTGAGGAGGATCTGAACGACTTTTCAGGATTTTCTTGGGAAAAGGCGCTGGGGATAACTAGGGCAAAAAAGAGGAAAAAGAAAGGCCAATAACTAGATGATAATCGAGGGGAATGTTCCAGGTTTACTGAAAAGCTGCTTTTTCTCATTAAATAAAGTCATTATAGACCCGAATGGGTTTGGAAGTGCCTTTCATGGTTCTGTCTATTCGAAAGGGAATCATCAACCATTTGGCGACCGGCTGCTCAAAGGAATCCAAGGCGGGAAGGAAGTTGTTGCCCCAGCGTTCGACCGCCCGCATGTATGCAGCAGCGATTTTGGGATTTCCTTCCAGGAGGTTGGCCCATTCGATTCGATCGACCATTCCATGCTCGTTGACGAGAATGGCGATCCAAAAAGTCTCTACCGTTTCTGTACGGATTTTGGCGCTCAGGTGGAAGTTGTTGAAGATAAACTCGTGCCACTCGACTAAAGGGCCTACGATCTGTGGTTCAAAATCGTTGAAGTTTTGTTGGGTAGGCTCGGTTTCTCCATTTCTTGCCACGTGATACAACGCGCTCGAATCCGACAGTACCTGCCCGACGACCTTATTGTCAAAATAGTATAGGGTCAAAAACTTTTTGTTGTTGAGGTTTTCGGTCTTTCTCCATTCCAGCTCGTTGTATTCATTGTACTGGTCGGTGACTCGTTCGTGGTATTCTTCTTTTGGGGGCTTGGTGATCACCACCCGATGGACTTTCCCATCCCTGGCAAATATCCGCTCAAGCATGGTTGAATCGCTTGAATAGGATACCAGTTTGTCGAAAAAATGATTCGTGGAATCTTCGGCGGCAATCTCAAAATAGTGCTGGTTGAGGCGGATGGGCCCGGTTTGTTGGGCAAAGGCTGAGGTCAATAGGCAGAAAAATAGGGTGCATAGAATCCAGGGCACATCATACTATCTGGGATATTTCCCTTGTAATATAGTTTTCGTTTTGTATTAATGCCATTCCATACGTGGAATTCCTTCGCGGCCTTTCGGGAAAATCGTGTATGTCCGGCTTTCCCTTTCTATTTTTCCACCCATGGAATCAAAGCAGTTTGACGCCATCGAGACGGGCTATGTAGTGACTGTGTAAGCTTCCTTTAATTTCCTGTTCGAAAATTCGGAAAAATACTTGAAGTGTCTTCTCTAACCTAAATCGGTCGGATAGGACTGGAATTTTTTTGTTTGACCATTCCCTAGTCACTGAATTTGCCTAACAAAAAAATATATACACAAATATGTTTTTTGAATTCATAAAAAGGTATCTTTATGGGAATCGAATTGCATTGTATTAGTTAATCCATGATCACGGTAATGAGCGACTTGTTTGTAAGAGGTTGAAATTGCAATCAAACAAGATTTGACGATTACTTCTGGGAATCGTACGAAAGCCGATGGTTGAATGGAGTACGGTATGGGGGCTAAATTGATGTTGGATGAGTTGCTTTGAGGAACAAAATTGTAGAGAACTTATCAATTTTTATTTGAATGAATCGTCAAGGTCACTATTGGTCCACACGATGAGAAATGATGGGAGAATAAGCTTACATTGATGATGGACGATAAATTCAAAAAATCGAGAAAATTAGTTATTTTATTGACCGTATTGTTTAATTGTTTATGAAGGAAAGGGCCTTTAGTGAGATTTGGAAGCTTTCTCCTAATGTTGGAGATGCCAACTGCTACCAAGAATTAGTCAAGTACACTCGGCAGATCATCGAGATTTACAAAGATCAAGGTAGACTGGATGTAGATCCACTGGAGTCTGCAAGGAAGCGAGTACTGCGATTGCCAAAAGAACAACTGGAAAAGGAATTGAAAGGAGCCATTTGTTTGGTTTCCGGCGGCTTGGGTTGTATCGGCTCCTCGCTAATTAAAGAGCTGTTGGAGTTTGACGTCCAAGAAATCGTGGTCATCGACAAAGTAGAGTTCCAAGGCGTTCCGTGGGACGATAGAATACGATATTACCAATGTGATGTTTTGGACAGAGTATTTGTTGCTGAGATTTTTAGCAAGCATCAGCCACATATTGTTTTTCACACCGCTGCGCAAAGAAATCCAGGACTTGCAGAAAAACAGATTTCCGAAAGCGTAACCACCAATGTGTTTGGTACCTTGAGAATGGTAAGAGCTGCAGAGAATACTGCTAGTGTTCGCAAATTTGTTTTTTGTTCCACTGGGAAGGCTAGCAGGTATTTTACAGAAGAAGTATACGCGGCAACAAAAAAAATGTGTGAATACATTCTTGATGTCCAATCCAGGAACAGCAAGATAGTCTACTCTATGGCGCGGTTTACGCATGTGGTGGACAATAGTTTGATGGATCTGGAGCTCCGGGACAGCGTGATGCAAGGAAAACATGTGAGAATCCACAGTCCAGGAAAATTTGTCACAGCGCAAAACGCAAGGGAGGCTTCCTATTTACTGCTGAATTCGCTTTTGTATGGTAGCAAAGGAAGGTGCAACTTTTTGATAGTCAAAAATCTTGAGTGGCCGGTGGAGAGTCTTGAATTGGCCTTATACCATATTTCAATGTCTGATAAGGAGATACCGATTGTTTTCTCGGGAAATCCAATAGGATATACAGAGAAGTTCTTTAGAGGGCAAATGGACTGGAGTAAGCCAGCAGAACTGAATTTGCTTATCAATGTCTATGAAAACCGTATAAGGAGATTAAATGAGGCGGAGGATATTATTGTTTCCAACATTGTGAAGTGTTCAAAATCCGTTTTGAACTGGGCTTTGGACAACCTTCGTTCAGCAACAACCAAGGAGGAGGTCAAGGCCAATTTGATGGCTGGCTTAAAGGGAATTGTTACCGAGACTTTGTCGGAAGCGGACAAAAGGGATACCGTGAATATTTTGAATTGGGGCTTGGACAAAAAAATACTGGCGGCTGAAAAGGCCACAGCTTCAGACTATGGAGCTATTATTCCAATGTTGTTCCAGTCACTCGAAAACACCAGTTATTATCCTCAGGTAGAACATTTGTTGGAGATGTCCCATTACCAGAAGCATTAATCCCTCAATTGTCGTGTTATTTGTTGAAAAATCTGTTTTCGAGCAGCTGATTGCGGCGGTGGAGATGGTTCCGGAGGAATCTTGCGGATTTTTGTTTGGACAATCGGGAGACAGCTCTACCCAAATCTGCAAGTTCATGCCGGTGTCCAATGTTTCTCCAGACTGCAAGGAAGTCAGATTTGAAATTGCCAGTAGGGATTTTTTGGTTGCTGAGAGATTGGCCGAGAAAGACAATCTCGAACTCACCGGAATTTATCATACGCATCTGATTGACTCAGCCTATCCGTCGGAAACTGATAGGATGTCAGCGTTCCCAAATTTTTCATATTTGATTATTTCACTACCAAATCTTAGATTTTCGGAGATGAGGTTTTGGAGACTTAATAGCAACAACCAATTTGAAGAAGAAGTATTTGAAATTTTAAACTAACTCTATATGGCATCAGTTTACATTCCGACCCCTCTGCGGAAGTTCACCAACAATACCGCAAAAGTGGAGATTCAAGCATCAAATGTTGACGAGGTTCTGAGCAATCTTGTTTCGCAGTTTCCAGACATGAAAAAGCATCTCTACACTTCTGATGGGAAGATTCCTTCCTTTATCAATATTTTTGTAGACGATGAGGACATCCGCAACCTTCAAGAAGGTGCGACGGATCTATCCGACAGAAGTGTGGTGAGCATAGTGCCTGCCATTGCTGGAGGGGTTGACTTCAGCAAGGAAGAATTGGCACGATATAATAGGCACATCATCATCCCCGAATTTGGAATGGAGGCTCAAAGAAAGCTGAAAGCGTCCAAGGTATTGGTGATCGGTTCCGGTGGTCTCGGCAGTCCAATGCTCTTATACCTAGCGGCCGCCGGAATCGGTACAATCGGGATCGTGGATTTTGATGTGGTAGACGACAGCAATCTACAGCGGCAAGTCCTCTATGGGGTAAAAGAGGTAGGAACTCCCAAGGTAGAATCGGCCAAGAAAAGGTTGACGGAGCTTAATCCCCATATCACGATCAAGACCTACAACGAGATGTTTACCTCAGCAAATGCTCTGGATATTGTCAAGGAATATGACATCGTAGCTGACGGAACCGATAATTTTCAGACACGATATTTGGTGAACGATGCCTGTGTATTATTGGGTAAGCCAAATGTTTATGCCTCCATTTTTCAGTTTGAAGGGCAAGTGTCAGTTTTTAACTACTTGGATGAAAATGGCGAAAGAGGACCGAATTACCGAGATTTGTATGCGTACCCCCCTCCTCCGGGATTGGTGCCGAGCTGTGCTGAGGGGGGAGTGCTTGGTGTCTTGCCCGGTATCATAGGAAGTATTCAGGCACTTGAGGTAATCAAAGTAGCCTCAGGCGTTGGGGATGTACTCAGCGGGCGTTTTTTCACTTTTGACGCTCTGACCTTTCAGACGCGGACTTTGAATTTTAGGAAAAATCCGAATAATCCAATCAGTGGGGAAAAGCCAACCATTACCGGGCTGATCGACTATGAGGAATTCTGTGGGCTTAAAGCTGAAAAGCAGGTCAAGGAAATTACCGCTGATGAATTACACCAATGGATGATCGAGGGAAGGGATTTCCAACTGATAGACGTAAGGGAGCCGTACGAATACGACATCGTGAATATTGGAGCAGAGTTAATTCCGCTGTCAGATTTGCCCTATGAAACCGATAAAATCTCCAAAGACAAGAAGGTGGTGGTTCATTGCAAGATGGGGGGTAGAAGCAAAAAAGGAATTATGGAATTGGAGGCTAAGTTTGGCTTTGACAACCTCTACAATCTGAAAGGTGGCGTGATAGAGTATGTTTCCAATTACGATCCGGAGGCATCAATCTACTAGGAAGAGAAGATAACTAGACTTTTTCCACCATGCCATGCTCATCGACAAGAATGGCACTTCAGAAAGTCAAGCGATGTTCTTTCCGTCCCGTACAAATGTCCGCTCCAGAAAGATCGGGTCTTTGGAATAGGACACAAATCTGTCGTATGCATCATTTTCTGAAACTTCGGCGGCAATGTCAAAAATAATGCTGGTTGAGGCTGATTCGAATTTCATGATTGGAGAGTAGCTACGCAAAAGCAAGGTAGGCAGTGTAACAGAATAGAAAAGATAGAATCAGTCCCACGGGGGATTTCAAACTAATTTTATAAAAATATACATTTCACGTTCATGAAACTCAAGTTCTAGCAGGGAAAGACTATTGGCTGGGGATTTAATGATAAATGAACTCGGGGTCAAAGACATGGATTGGATATCTGACTTTTGCCTCCACCGTAAACGGAATCAACAACCACTTGGGGACGGGATGGCCATAGGGGTCTAAGGCTGGGGAAAAGTTGTTGTCCCAAAGTTTGACCACGCGCACGTACTCCGCGGCGATCTTTGGATTTCCTTCCAGGGGATTTGCCCACTCGATCTTTTCCACCAAGCCGTGTTCACTGACCAATACCGCAATCCAATAGTCCTCTGGCTTTTCCGGGTAGAGCTTCATGCTTAGCCTGAAGTTTTTGGCTACAAACTCGTACCATTCTTTTCTAAGGCCGTTGAATTGAGGTTCAAAGTCGTTGTAAGGCTTCGGTGCTGCTCCGTTTTCCCCGTTTCTGGTGATATGAAAGATGTACCTGTTTCCAGAAAGTACCTTTCCGACCACTTGGTCATCGAAGAAGTATTGAATGGAGATTTTTGGGATGACGAGGCTTTCGACCCTTCTCCATTGCAAGTGGCCGTATTCATCGAACTGCTCGGTCACCCGGTCTAGGTCTTGGTATCTCGTATGCTTGGTCAGGACGACCCGACTTAGACGTTGGTCGAGTGTGAAAATCCGCTCCACCCTCGCCGAATTGCCTAGAGGCGACACCAGTTTGTTATAGACATGATTGATGGTGTCCTCGGGAGTGATCTCGAAATAGTGGCGGTTGAGACGGATAAGCGTTTCGGATGCTTCCTGGGCGAAGCTTTGGCCTAGTAAAAAGGTGAATATTACGGTCAGAATCCAGCGCATCTAGAAATTTAATCGGATTTGGGGTAAGATAGTTTTGATTCTGGCTTTTCTCCGAGCTGGTTTCCGAGAAATAGGTCTTGGTTCAAAAAAAGCCGCTTATAGAAATTGTCAGGTGATTTGGCTAAAAGCTGTGCAAGTCCGGTTTTCGCTTTCTATTTTCCTCCCATGAAATCAAACCAATTTGACGCCATCGTAGTGGGCTCGGGGATCTCGGGAGGCTGGGCTGCCAAGGAACTTTGTGAAAAAGGCCTCAAAACCTTGGTCTTGGAGCGGGGAAGGCAAGTGGAGCACCTAAAGGACTATCCGACCATGACCAAGCCGGCTTGGGAGATGCCCCACCGTAATCAGCGCACCATGGCCGACCGCCAAGCCAATCCCATCGCAAACCGATGCTATGCCTACCAGGAGGATACTGCCCATTTTTTTGTCAAGGACTCGGAGCATCCCTACATCCAGTCCAAGCCTTTCGACTGGATCAGGGGCTATCAGGTAGGAGGTAAGTCCCTGATCTGGGCTCGGCAGACGCAGCGATGGTCGAAGTATGACTTCGAAGGTCCCGCAAGGGATGGATTTGCGGTGGACTGGCCGATACGCTACGAGGATCTGGCTCCTTGGTACAGCCATGTCGAGCGCTTCGTTGGGATATCCGGCAGCTACGAGGGCTTGGATACTCTGCCCGATGGGGAGTTCTTGCCTGCATGGGAGATGAACTGTGTGGAAAAGGAAATCCAAAAGCGAATCCTCGAGGCCTACGGAGATCGCCGCTTCATCATCGGGCGCTGTGCGCACCTCACCGAGCCCCAAGCCCAGCATCTTGCGCAGGGCCGAGGCAGGTGCATGGCCAGAAACCAGTGCTATCGCGGCTGCCCGTTTGGGGGATACTTCAGCTCCAACTCATCCACGCTGCCCACTGCCGCCCTCACCGGCAATCTCACGCTCCGTCCCAACTCGGTCGTCCATTCCTTGATTTGGGACGAGGAGAAGGGAAAAGCCACAGGCGTTCGCGTGGTAGATCGATTGACGAAAGAAGCTAAAGAATACTTTGCGCCGTTGATTTTCCTCAACGCAGCCTGCTTGAACACCAACCTTGTCTTGCTCAATTCCACCTCGAATCGATTCCCGGAGGGCTTGGGAAACGAGCATGGCATTTTGGGTAAGTACATCGCTTTTCACAACTATCGGGGTTCTCTCAGCGCCGGATTCGAAGGATTCGAGGACAAGACCTATTTCGGGCGTCGCCCAACGGCCGTGATGCTTCCCAACTTTCGGAATGTGAAAAGTCAGGAGACGGATTTTCTCAGAGGATATATGTCCTTTTATACCGCGGGAAGGGCAGGCTGGGGAAGTCAACGTGATATGCCCTTTGGCGCGGACTTCAAGGAAGCCAACAGCGAGCTTGGGCCTTGGTCGGTGTATATGATGATGCAGGGAGAGACCATACCCAAGGAGACAAATCGGGTTTCCTTGAGCCCCGACAGGAAAGACGAGTGGGGGATACCTCTTCTCGATATCGAGGTGGATTATGATGACAATGATGAAAAGCTGCTCCAGGACTTCCTCCAGCAAGGGGAGGAGATGCTTTCGAAGGCAGGCTGCATTCATATACGCAAGTCGGACAGCGGCCAATCCCCTGGGCTAGACATCCATGAGATGGGTGGCGTTCGGATGGGCCGGGATCCAAAGTCTTCCCTGCTCAATGGCTTCAACCAGATGCACTATGCGCCCAATGTCTTTGTGACCGACGGAGCTGCTATGACCTCTACCGGTACACAAAACCCCTCCATTACCTACATGGCCCTAACGGCCCGGGCGGTGGACTATGCGGTAAAGGAGCTGAAGAAGGGGAATATCCGATGAAAACCTTGCGAGCTGTTTGGGAGAAGGGGAAAAAATGCGGTTAGCGACTGAACCGGAGCACCGTGTACATATCGATAAAGCGTTCCGATCCATTTCGGACGATTTCCTGGAGGTTGTCGATCCTGCCCCAGCATTCCGTCTCCTGTTGGGAGAAAAATGCCTGCAACGTGTCCAACTTCCCATCCGGATGCTCCAGATAAAGGCTTCCGTGGAGACCGCGGACATCCGCCCAGATCGCTTGATGTCCGGGGTAGATTTCTTCGGGATAGGCATAGAGTTCGTGTAGGATGCGGTCGCTGCCCCGCATGCTGTAAAGCTGAAACCCCTCTAGATCCAGCGTTGCCCCTTCCCCAAAAATTAGATCCTCACCAGTTTCGACACTCACCACAGTAAACTCAAAATCGTACTTGGAGACGGGGATATCCGCATTGCCGCAGGTGTTGCAGGACAAGAAGGCAAGGGCAAAGCCTAACGCAATAAAGGGAATGGAGAAAAAGCGCTTGGTCATGGAAAAAAGGTAGGGAATACGGTGTACAAGACGGAAGAAAATCAATTTTCTCTTCATGGAATTACTTCGTTTTTGGTGAGGTGCCTTGGATTATCGTGGAAATCCAAGGCATCTAGGCAAAATTTGGTCGTTGTTTGGGCGGTGTTTCAAAACTACGGTACTATTCATTTCAATTTGCAACTATTGGGAAACACCGTCGGAATGGCGAACCCTGAGCCATTGCAAGTTTAAACGGTTTTTTTTGGGAGATTTGCTACTTCCATAAATGCCAGAATACATTTTTGCTGCTGAGCTGTCCTTTCGGGTCTCCGACCAATTCACTGAGGTCTGACCATATTCCCCCCAGATTTTCCTTCATTCCCTTGGGAATACTCTTATTTTTGTTCCTTTCTCATACTACCTATTACCAATATGAACGCAGTCAACCCTACCACTACACCTGCTTGGACAAGACTTTTGGAGCTGGTCGAAAAGCACAAAAACCACAGCATCGCCTCCCATTTTCAGTATCCCGGACGCTTCGACGAGTTCAGCGTCAAGTTTGAGGATATCCTTGTCGATTTTTCCAAAAATCGCGTCTCTGACGGTATATTGGCTGCTTTAATGGATTTGGCGAGGGAGACCGGCGTGCACGAAGCCATCGAGGAGATGTTTAGTGGATTACCGATCAACCAGACCGAAAACCGTGCGGTACTTCATACCGCACTTAGAAATAGAAGAAGCCATCCCGTCTATGTAGACGGCAAGGATGTGATGCCCGAGGTCAATGCTGTGTTGGCGCAGATGAAAGGTTTTGCAGACCAAATCCACGGCGGCAAGTGGCTTGGCTATACCGGCAAGCCCATCAAGTCTCTGGTGAATATAGGAATCGGCGGCTCCGACCTCGGTCCGGTGATGGTGACAGAGGCATTGAAGCCGTATCAAAGTCCCGACTTGGAGATCTTCTTTGTATCCAATGTGGACGGAACCCATATCGCGGAGACTTTGAAGAAGGTCGAACCGGAGACCACACTTTTCTTTATCGCTTCCAAGACTTTCACTACACAAGAGACCATGACCAATGCCCATACGGCGCGGGACTGGTTTTTGGCGACGGCAAAAGATGAGGCCGCGGTGGCCAAGCACTTCGTGGCCCTCTCCACCAACGCCAAGGCAGTCTCGGCCTTCGGGATCGACACGGCCAACATGTTTGCCTTTTGGGATTGGGTAGGGGGCAGGTATTCCCTCTGGTCTGCCATCGGCCTGCCCATCGCCTGCGTGATCGGCTTTGACAACTTCGAAAAACTCCTTTCCGGTGCCCACTCTATGGATGAGCACTTCCGCCACACGGCTTTTGAGCGAAACATTCCGATGGTGCTGGCGATGATTGGAATTTGGAATACCAATTTCCAGGGTGCTACCTCAGAGGCTATTCTTCCTTACGACCAATACATGCACCGTTTTGCGGCCTATTTCCAGCAGGGGAATATGGAGAGCAACGGAAAATATGTGACTCGATCCGGCGGAAAAGTCGATTACACCACAGGCCCAATCATCTGGGGTGAGCCGGGTACCAATGGACAGCATGCCTTTTACCAGTTAATCCACCAAGGTACGCGCTTGATACCCTGTGACTTTATCGCCCCGGCTATTTCCCACAATCCGATAGGCGACCATCACCAAAAGCTGCTATCCAACTTCTTTGCTCAAACCGAAGCATTGATGAACGGGAAATCTTTGGAAGCCGTGAAAGCCGAGATGGAAAAAGCTGGAAAATCAGCGGAGGAAATCGAAAAAATCGCTCCGCATCGCGTGTTTGAAGGCAATCGCCCAACCAACTCGATTCTCGTCAAGGAAATCAATCCCTACACCCTCGGCCAGCTGATCGCAATGTATGAGCACAAGATTTTTGTGCAGGGTGTGGTCTGGAATATTTTCAGCTTTGACCAATGGGGAGTGGAGCTGGGTAAAGTTCTGGCCAACGGAATTCTGCCTGAGTTGGCTGGTGAGGAGGAAGTGACATCCCACGACAGCTCCACCAATGGCCTGATCAATGCCTACAAAGCAATGCGAAAAGGCTAATTGGCCAAGATTCCTTTCAGATCCAATTCTGACAAACGTTGGGGAACAGTGAGACCGCCTTGGTTGAGCTGTTCCCCAGCTATTTTTACCCGATAGTCTGCATCTATTGCGATGCCCTCGGTCTGGCTGTTAAATACGACGGCTCCCAATCGAATTGTTTTCATCGGATTTCCGGAAATAGCTGGAAGTTGTGGGTTTTTGATTACACCAATAAAGGCCTGCGAGGTGGCTCCCGCATTTTCATATCCGATGAATACAAGGTTTTTGCCATTTCGAGTCACTTCTGCACCCGTGATCCAGCCTTCTGTTTCAAATGTTCCCGCATATCTCGCAACTTGTGTTCCGGGTTTTGGGTCCAGTATATAAACATCGCTGCCTTGGGCATTGGTAGGTTTGGTGAAAAGTAGCAGTTGACCCCCATGATAGACCATCGCTTCGCAGTCAAATCTATGGTCTTCCCCGGCACTTGGACTTCCCGATTGTCGATCATAGCTGAAGTGGATCACTTCGGCTTGTACATCGTTTTTGGTTTCTAACTCATTTAGAGAAATCCTTAGCACCCGAAGGTCGGTTCGGTTACCCAGGTTGTTTCCGAAGTCGCCGATATACAGGAATTGACTGTCGCTGGCAAGATCTTCCCAGTCAATGTTGGAAGCGTTGGTTACCCGGATGCGACGGATCACCTGGCCGTGGTATTGGTCTATTTCATAGATCTCTGCGGCATTGCCTCCGTCATTGATGGTATATAAATGTTGACCGACAAATTGTAGGCCTGAAGCCTCCGTTAAATCGGCATCTAGCTCGACTTGATAAAAAGGCGGCATGCGATCCGGTGCTGATTCCGTGTCCAGATTGACTCTCACCTCCGAGAAAACGAGGTGGGGATCGCTTAGAGGCGGAGTTGAGCTTGAACTTGTGGATGTCCTAAAGGAAAAGGAACTATGGGTGAAGGCTTGGGTATCAACACCCCAGTGGATCCTGTTTCCGTTTTTGAGCACCAGTTCGGTTTTGAAAAGTAGGGCTGGAATTACATAGGCATAGTAGTAGCCGTCTTTGTGAAAAAGAGGTGTTTCTTGGGGATGGGTGATATGGCTTTCTTCGCTTAGGTTTTCATCCGAAAAACTTACCAATTGGTAAGCTGTTTTGCCCTGAAGAAGAGCTGAAGTAGGGGCTGTGATTTCCAGGAAGCCCTCGATCTGAACAGGCAAATAAGACGTGATTTGCGAGGCATCGGAGCTTCCGTAATAGAAATAGCTCCCTGGAGGAAGAAATACCTCGGGCAATACACCACTAAAATCCGGCACAAAAGTAAAAGGGTAATTAGTCTGGGTAGATTGGGATACGAAGACTAGACTGATTTTTTCTCCGAAGCTGTGTTCCCATTCTCCATCGGCAAGCAATCTGCCTCCTGGTACATTTGCCGATGTAAGAGAAAAGCCATCTATCGTCAGAGGTATTCTCCCGTCAGGTTTTTCGTCCTCTTTGCAGGAGATTAGCGAGAAGGCTAAAACAAAAGCAAAAAAGAGTTCTGTTAATCGGTGCATGGTTAGATTCTCTAATTGTCTGTCTGCCGCTTTTTTATGAAAAACTAATTTCCTTGTGCTAGATACTAGATGTCAACCTAAAGCCAAAGCAAACTACTATCACCATAGCTGAGAAAGCGATAATTTTTGTCCAAGGCCTCTTGATAGACTTTTTTCCAATCCTCGCCCAAGATGGTGGCAATCAGCAACACCAAGGTTGAGCCTGGTTGATGGAAATTGGTGATCAAGCCCTCGATCATGCGGAAGACGTAACCCGGGAAGATGAAGATTTCGGTTTGGCCAAGAATGGAATCCTGCTGATTTGCTTCCATCCAGTTGAGGATTGCTTGTAGTGCGTCGGTTTTGGAGGGAATCCGCTCCCTTTTTTCGTAGGCAAAGAGCTTTGAAATAAAGAAATCCTCGCCTTTTCCTTCGATGAGTTTGACCCCGTACCAAAACAAGCTTTCCAGCGTACGGACCGATGTGGTGCCTACAGCGACGGTTTTGCCCTGGTTCTTTAAAAGGGATTTGATGGTCGCTCGATTGATCTGGATCTGCTCGCTGTGCATGGGATGCTCCAGTACATTGTCCACTTTGATCGGCTGAAAGGTGCCCGCGCTCACATGAAGGGTAACTTCTGCTTCGCGGATTCCTTTTTTGCGGAGCTTCTCAAAAACTGCCGCCGTGAAGTGCAGCCCCGCAGTCGGCGCGGCTACGGCTCCTTCTTTTTTGGAATAGACGGTTTGATAGCGATCCCGATCCTCTACTTCCGGCTTGCGGTTGAGGTAGGGAGGGAGGGGAATTTCTCCACTGGCTTCCACCAAATCCACAAAAGCAATCTCAGGATCATTCCAGGTGAATTCAACGAGTTTAGATTCCCTGTTTTTTAGGCTTGCGTTGAGGACTACTTCCTTGCCCGATACGTTGACTTTTCCCTGTAGGACTTCTCCGTCCTTCCATTTTTTGGCGTTGCCGATCATGGTTTCCCAAGTCACGGGATGCTTGGCCAGCATAATCTCGGGGATAACCGTGGTGGGTGCTGTAGGGGCAAGAAGGAAGATTTCGATCTTGGCTCCGGTCTCGCGCTGGAAGATAAGGCGTGCCGGAATTACCTTGGTGTCGTTGTACACCAACAGCGTTTCTACCGGTAGCAGCTCGGGGATATCGCAAAAATGGAAATGCTGGATCTCTCCCTTTTGATAATGCAAGACCTGAGAACTGTCCCGCTTTTCCAGCGGAAACTTGGCAATGCGTTCGTCGGGGAGTGTATATTCGTAGTCTCTAAGGTCGATCTGAGGGATATCCATCGGATGGGCTGATTTGGGTGCAAATATAGGCATCCATTTTTACCTGAAATCCCCCAATCCCGAATGACTTCGCCGACGACACTTTGCTTTTCCTACACTAAAAGAACGCTCAATTTCCGATTTGAAGCGGGCACCTCACGAGGCGTGCTCAAGACGCGGGAGGTGTATTGGATCAAAGCATTAGATTCCGCAAACCGGGATATCGTCGGCTGGGGTGAGGCGGCGCCGCTGGTCAAGCTAAGTCCAGACCATCGTGAGGATTTTGAGGAGATCCTGAAGAAAACTCTCGTTTCACTCAATGAGGTTACTTTTGAATTGGAGGAAAAAGCAATTCTAAACCAATTGGAAGATCTTGTTCCCTTTGATTTGCCTTCAATCCGCTTCGGCTTGGAAACAGCGTTGTTGGACTTGGCGTGTGGAGGAAAGAAAAGATTGTTTTCCAATCGTTTTTTCGATGCTCAAGAAGGTATTCCGATCAATGGACTAATTTGGATGGGAGACAGGGACTTTATGCTGGAGCAGATCGACCAAAAGTTGAGTGAAGGATTCGACTGTATCAAGATGAAGATCGGAGCAATTGACTTTGAGCAGGAGATCGCACTTTTGCAGTACATCCGAAGCCGATTTACCAAAGATCAGATCGTGCTCCGTGTAGATGCGAATGGAGCTTTTTCTCCAAAAGATGCTTTGAAAAAGCTCGGTAGACTCGCCGAATTGGACATCCAGAGCATCGAGCAACCCATTCGGGCTGGGCAATTTCAAGAAATGAAGGCGCTATGCGAAGCCACTCCACTCCCCATCGCCTTGGATGAAGAGCTGATCGGGGTCGCCGAAAAGAAAACACTTTTGGATACGGTAAGACCCCAGCACATCATTCTCAAACCGACGTTACTTGGTGGGATTCTGGAAACCCGAGAATGGGTGAAGTTGGCTGAAGAAAGAAGTATCGGCTGGTGGATGACCTCCGCATTGGAGAGTAACATCGGCCTGAACGCAATCTCCCAGCTTGCCTCAGCCTTGGCAACCAAAATTCCGCAGGGTCTGGGCACAGGCAAACTCTATCACAACAACCTGGCTTCACCTCTGGAAATCGAGTCTGGAAAGATTTTCTACAAAACCGAAAAGTCTTGGGGAGAACCAGTTTAATCTAGTCGATGGAGGTACACCGGCTTGTGAACGGTGGCTTTCCAAGGTGTTTGGGTTAGGCTACCATTCTCTGGGCTTCGCTCAAAAATCACAATGTCGTTGCTGGCTTGATGTGCCGCGAGCAAGTATTTACCATCCAAAGTGAGGTTAAAGTTTCGGGGCATCAAGCCACCGGAAGCAATGTTTTGTACGCGCTCGTATTCACCAGCATTGTTTTTTGCGAATACGGAGATCGTATTGGCGTCGCCCCGGTTGGAGACATATACGTTTTTTCCATCTGGGGATACCCGGATCTCTGCCGCTCCGACATTTCCATTAAATCCCTCATTCAAAAGCGTAAGCCTTTGCTTGGGAGCTAGCTGTCCATTGTCGTAAGAAAAAACGTCCAGCATAGCCGACATTTCCTCCACTACCAACACTTCTTTGCCATCCCCGGAAAAAGCCAGATGGCGGGGCCCGTCACCTGGGGTCATGGGAAATTCTGCAAACAACGTCAGAGGCTGGGTTTGGCTGGGATCAAAGTCATAGACGTACACCTTGTCCGTACCCAAGTCGGCGACGAGTACGCGCTTTCCCTCAGGGTCAAAGGTTGTGGAGTGGACGTGTGGCTTTTCCTGGCGGTCTGGATTCACGCTTTTGCCGCTGTGCTGGACGAGCTGCACAAAGTCCAATTTACCTTCCGGGGAAACCTTGAAAACGGAGAGATTGCCGCCTGAGTAATTGCCCAGGATGACAAAATCCTCATTTGGTGACATGGAAATATGACAGGGGTGGTCTCCCATAGAATCATCCTGATCAAGGAGACCCAGTGAATTGTCCGCTGGATTTCTTGAGAAAGTGAGCACTTTCCCTCCTTTAACACCCGCTTCTTCTTCCAAGGAATAGACGGTCTTCCCATCCTTGCTTGCAATCACAAAGGAAGGATTGGCTATGCCAGCGGCCACCGTTTCGACAGTCATCAAGTTTTCCGAAGGGGAAAAAGAAAGGAAATTGATCCCGTGATTGAGGGAGTCGGTGTAGGTTCCGATCAGAAAATTATAAGTCACGGCGGGTTCGGGATTTGGATTCACTTGGATTTCTTGTTTGGGAGAGGAGCAGGCGATGAGCGCCACTGCCGTTGTCAGGATCGAGAGGGATTTCATAGCCTTAAATTACGCGACAATCCTGGTTCTTGGAAATGGTTTTTTGCCAATTGATGAAGATGCGTTGTACACAATTCGCAGGTTAGGAGCGCCTTTGTAGCCGCGCTCTTCCCCAGATGACATAGAGGGCGAGAAATGCCATGAAGATGTTAAACCCGATATCGGCCGCTTCTCCTCTAGATACATGGAAAATGGCGGCTGTAAGCATTAGCGCTACAATCCCATAGGAGGCGAGGATAGAAATCCAGGGGAAAATCCGAAGTGAAGATGGAACAAGTATTCCGACTGCCGCTGCCAGGTCAATGATCCCAGTCAGAGTGACGAGGCCAGGATTTTCTTTTCCCCAGAGAAAGGGGAAGTCGTCATGCTGGATCAGTTTCATATATCCAGCCCACAAAAAGATGATGGCCAGAATTCCCTGCGCAGTCCAAAGCGCGATGATTAGAATTTTTGAAGGTTTTTGCTTGGCATGCATTTCGTTATTTGTTAGATGAAGCTGCAAGCTTAGTTACCTTTGCTTTCAAAATGATATTACTTCCCAAGTGGAAAGCGCTATCCAACTGGAAAGTAATGTGAAAAACTATAGTCTATGCTGTCACAAGCCGGTTGTCCGAAAACTATGCTTTCTATCCGAGATGCTTTGGAAGCGGTCGAGGGGAGATGGAAGCTTCTTATTTTGTTTGCCTTGTCAGAGAAGCCAAAACGGTTTAAGCAGCTTGCGAAAGATGTTCCGGGAATCACCGACAAGATGCTTTCCAAAGAGTTGAAGAGCCTCGAAGCCAATCAACTTGTAGTACGGGAGGTGCTTGATACCTTCCCGCCTACAGTCCAATATTCCATCACACCACATGGTTTGTCTTTGGAAAAGGTCTTGGATGAGCTGCATTTTTGGGGACTAGTCCATAGGAAAAGAATCATGGGTAGCTAAAGGAGGACGGCACGAACTCCGTTTCCTTTATTGTCCATGCCGGTTTTGAGGCTGATTTTTTAAAATGCGAAAGGAACAGGGAATGGACGAACCAGAGTTCTTTTGAAAAGTTGTTTAGTTGCATTTGATCCGTCGTCCACTACTATGATTTCCAGGTTTGGGTAAAAGGACTCCATTGCGGATTGGAGTGTTTCGGACAAAAATTGGGCTGAGTTGTAATTGGGGATTACAATGGATACCCTGGAAGAAATTCTCATGCGGTTTGTGGTTTGAGGTTTTTGAAAAATTGTTTGCGTTTGAAATTTAGATAGGAGAAGTAGCTTCTTTTGCCCCACTTGCATTCGTACAAAAATCGCTCGTCGGTAGTCAGAAGGAGCTGTTCCTTTTGCGTTTTCGTTTTAAGGGTCTGGCTTTCCAGGTGATCTACCTGCGAATCGGAGACCAGCCCGTGGAGGATTTGGTGCTTTTCGAGGGTTTTGGCGTAGTCATTGTCTGCGAACCAAAACTTAAAGCGCTCGTCCAAAAGCCCCGTTTTCTCCAGCATACTTCTTTTGAAAAATAAACACCAGCCAGCCACGTGCTTTCTGACCTCGTAGCCTATGTGGATTCCCGTATTTGTCAGAATGCCCCGTTCTCTATGGTTGATTTCACAGAGGGGAGATGCGCTTTCCAAGTCGGTGTATTTCCGAAATGCCTCCAAGATTTTACTTGCCCATCCGGGATGAAAAATTAGATCATTGTTGCAAAGACAAACAAAAGGGGCTTTTCCTTTTTTGATCCCCGCATTCATCAGACGGTTATAGTTGAAGGGGCGGTTGGTGAAAATCGTTTCGCAATAAGGATAGTGGTAGCTTTCGGTCTTAGCAGATTCATATACCTGAATCATAAATCGAATTTGGTTACCGTCCTCCGAGGCCAGGAGTGATTCGATTGCCTTGCAAGTCAGCTCACGCAATTCTGGCGTCTTTGCGTTGGATAGGATGATGAGATCGATTAGCTGCATGGACTTTGTTAATTGTTTTTCTCCTAAAATTGATCGCTTTGAAGTAGAACGAAATGACCGTAGGCCAATCGTAAAGTGAGGCCATCTTGATCAGGTGAGAGATGCTGGTCAAAGGGCCGTGGTACATGATGTATTTGAACAGCTGGCGCTTCTTATTTCCGTTCAGAACGCGCAGTGAACTCTTTTCGGACTCGTTTAAAAAGTATGCCTCTTGAAGTTGATGGTTGAGCCAAGTCCGGAGATTTAGCTCTCCATATCGCATAGTCTGGGTTTGCTGGCTCACACTTCCGCGATGTACACGGATAAGTGTAAAGGCCTCCGGGTTTCGGAGGTAGTGGATCGTCGCCCCGGCGAAAACACACTGTATCCAATATTGCCAGTCTTCAGTATGGGAGATATCCTCAGGGAAAAATCCGGCAATTCCTGCCAAGCTTTTCCGCAGTACTGGGCTGCTGACCACGGCCAGGTTGTTTCTGATGAGTTGCTCGACAGCAAACGCATGTTTGCCCGAAAATCGGATCATCCAATCCCTGCCGAGAAACTCTTGGTCCGGATAGTGGACTTCCGGAATGCCATCTTCGAAATAATGGTTTTCGGTATAACAAAGATCAACTTCTGGATGCGCTGCAAGGTACTCGACTTGAAGACGGATTTTGTCCCTGCTGAGGAGATCATCTGCATCCAAAAACTGAATCAGTTCTCCATTGGCTTTGGTTAAGCCCAGATTCCTCGCCGTTGAGACCCCGGAATTGGGCTGGTAAAAATACTGGATCCTAGGCTCATGGGCTTGCCATGACCTGACGGTCTCCATCGTATGATCCGTAGAGCCATCGTCTACCAAGATGGCCTCCCAGTTTTCATAAGATTGTGCCTGAAGGTTGGAGAAACATTCGTCCAGATACTTTCCATAGTTGTAGCAGGGGATGATGACAGACACCTTCATTTGATTGCGTAAAAGAGTTTTTTGGCCTTTAGGCCTAAGCTATAGCGAAGTGAAAAGGCTAGCTTATCAAAGGTGGATGAGGGAGATATAGTTAGAAGATGCTCTCGTTCCTTCCAGATTTTCCATCCTAGCCTAAATGAGAAATATGAATTTTCACGTGCTTTGGCCAGCTCGCTAAAATCTATGATCGGATGGTGAATTTTGTTTTTCCCCACAGCATTTGAACAGGCATCTAGCCAAGTATTTTCACGGGAAAATCTATTTTGAACCCGCGCGATGCCAGTGAGCCTCTTTTTCCGGCCAAGAATGTCTGTTTGGTTGTCTGCATGTTGTCGGTACTTCACCAGTGTGTGGGGGCAATATCCGATAGTTCCAAATTCCAGCGCGATCAAGGCAAGCCAATGGTCATAGCAACCCACCATTGGAATAGGAATTGCCAACTCCAAGATTTTTCTTTGGAAAAGCATTCCGTGTCCAGACACACAATTGAAAAACAGGAAAGGCTCTTGACGATCAAAGTCTCTCATGCGAAACTTGTCTGAGATCCGATAGTCCATGCTCTTGCCTTTGTCATCGATCAGCTCCGAATCATGGTAGACCATAACGTGAGATCCCATGGATTTTTGCAGGTTCTCGAGCTTCTGAGGCGCCCAGACATCGTCTTGGTCGCAGGGGGCTATAAGATCGCCCTTGCAGTCGCCGAATACCGCCTCGAAATTCTTCTGAAGCCCGAGTCTTTCCTCGTTTTGTGTGACATGGATAAAGGAATGGCGATGCTGATACTCGCGGATGATCTCCATAGTCTGATCCGTCGACTGGTCGTCCCTGATCCGAATCTCCATGGGATGATAGGATTGACTCACGAGGGATTCCAGCTGCTCCCTCAGAAACTTTTCCCCGTTGTAGGTGCAGAGTCCGACTGATATTAGAGGCCGCTCGTTCATGCTTTTTCAAGGCTTTGTTTCTCGATCAGTTTGCTGTAAGCTCCTTCCATAAATAGGAGTTCGAAATGGGTACCCCGCTCGATGATGTGACCGTCTTCTATGACGAGAATCTGATCCGCTTTTTGGATGGTACTCAGTCTATGGGCGATCACCAATGTGGTACGGTTGACCATCAGCTTTTGCAGGGCGTCTTGCACCAGAAATTCGGACTCCGTATCCAAAGCAGAGGTCGCCTCGTCCAAGAGCAAGATGGGCGGGTTTTGTAGGACGGCTCTGGCAATGCAAATGCGCTGCCTTTGTCCTCCGGAAAGCCGCGAGCCACGATCCCCGATTTGCGTTTGATAGCCTTGATCGGTTTCCATGATGAAATCGTGGGCATTCGCGATCCTTGCTGCGGCCTCAACCTCCGCATCTGTTGCATCGGGTTTGCTGAAAGCGATGTTATTTCGGATGGAGTCGTGGAAAAGAATGCTTTCCTGGTTGACCATGCCAATCAATGATCTGAGGGAGTTTGCGGATATTTCTTTGAGATCTATCCCATCTATGCTGATTCGACCCCATGTCGGCCGGTGAAACAAGGGGATAAAATCCATCAAGGTGGATTTTCCTCCTCCAGAAGGCCCCACTAAAGCAATGGTCTTGCCTTTGGGTATCGTAAAGCTTATTTGCTTTAAAATAGGTTTTGCGTCGTACGCAAACGTGACCTCTTCAAAGCGGATCTCTTTTTTAAAGTCTTCGATTCGGTGGAGGTTGCCAGATTCCGCCAGTTCGGCTTTTTCGTCCAACACTTCCAGCACCCTCTCACCCGCAGCCAGTCCCGAATTCAGCGTACTGAAAGATTCCGTCATGGCCTTGGCAGGTCTCATGATCTGCGAAAAGATGGCGATATAGGTGATGAAGGATGCAGCGGAAAGCCCGGCATCGCCCAATAGGACAAGGTTGCCCCCGTAGAGGACGAGGATCGTGACCATCACGACGCCAAGAAACTCACTGGTCGGGGAGGCGAGCTGCTGTCTGTAAGCCATTCGGCGACCCAAGTCGGAAAAAGCCCGATTTTCGCCGGCAAATTTGTCTTTGATCCGGTCAGCTGCATTGAAGGCTTTGATCACCCGGATACCGGCCAAAGACTCGTCCAGGTAGCTGATCATCATGCCGAAACGCTCCTGCGCTTCCTTTGCCTGAGCTTTGAGCTTCTGTACAATCCTGGCGATGATCCAAGCGGAGACCGGGATGACCAAAACCGCGAACAGGGTCAGTTTGACAGAGATAGAGAACAGCACCACCAGGTAGGCGATGAGTTGCATAGGTTCCTTGAACAAAACCTGAAGCGTGCTCGTGACCGAATACTGCACCACCTGTACATCAGAAGCGATCTTGGAAATGATATTGCCTTTTCGCTGAGCTGTAAAATAGGCAAGGTCCATGTCTATGACATGGTTGAAAAGAGAGTTGCGGAGATTTAAGAGGGTGTGAATTCTAAAATTCTCCATCGTGCGGAACGATAGGTATTTAAAGAGATTGCTAAGGAGGACTGAAACGAGGATTGCTCCGCAGATCCATTGAAGTGCCTGCATTTGCCCAAACTCCCCTTGGATCTTGTAGGTGGAATATTCCATCCAAGCCATAAAGTCCGTCATGGACTCAGGTGGCGTTTTTTGAATTCCGTCAGAATCCTTAAACAGAGCTGCTAAAAGCGGAGCAAGCAGAGCCAAGTTCATGGTATTAAACACAGTGGCTAGCACCGTGAGCAAAAAGTAGGGGATAGCGTATTTTTCGATGGGCTTTGCAAAGCCCAAAAGTCTAAAATAGGTATTCATGGCGCGGTAGTTAAAATTTCAAGACGGCCTTTTGGGAATCGAGCAGGAGTTGAAATTCACGCTCTATGTCCCGAAGCGATTTGGCGTCTGGATTTTTCTGTAGTTGGTTGTTAAGTTTTCGTCTGGATTCGGAGATTTTGCTTTCCAGTTGCCTGAAGGCCTGGAAGCTTTTCCAAATCCATGTTTTTCCGATCAGTAGTTTTGGAAGTACATCGAAAAGAATCGTCTGAGCCTTCCATTGGAACAGCTCATCTTTTTCTAAATGGACCGCATGAAAAAGCATCCTGTTTCGGAAATACACGGTCTTTACCCAGCTTTTTTGAATCTGTGATTTCATCGTAGCTGAGCCCATGTGAAAGCAGGTAGACTGTTCATGGAAATAGCATTTCCATCCCATCCTCCAAGCCCGGACTCCCAAGTCCAGATCTTCGGCATAAAATGGACTATAGAGCTCATCAAAACCGCCAAGCTCCAGAAGTTTTTGGCGATCAATCAGCGCGTTTGCCCCGGAGAGAAATAGAGTAGGCGCGGAATTGGAATTGGTATCAGGAAGGTAAAATCGATCTGTTTTCAACACCTTTCCCCTTCTTCTTGCGATTTTTGCCCCGATCTCCAGTTTGGAGCCGTCCCCGTTGAGGATTTTCCCCATGACCCCGAAGGTCTTGGGGTCGTTGAAGTATTCTAGTTGACCTTTAAAATAATCTGGGCTGAGCCGGATATCAGAGTTCACCAAAAAGATCAGCTGATTTTTTGCTTCATAGATGCCTCGGTTGCAGGAGTATGAAAACCCTCCGTTTGCGCCGTTTTCGAGAACTTTGATTTGGGGATAGTTGGATGCGATGAATTCCATGGAACCGTCATCCGATCCGTCATCTACGATGATGAATTCGTAGCTAAGCCCCGAGTCATCAAGGGCTTGAAAAGTGCACGGCAAAAAAGCTTCCAAAAGGGCTCTTCCGTTGTAGTTCGGAAGAACCACGCTCAGGCTTAGGTTCAAAATAATAGTGGTTTAGTCTTATAGAAACGTCTCAAGCCCGGCGATATGCTACAATAGAGGAAGTTTATTGCTTGAAAAAATATTTAACTACTTAAAAATCAAGTGATAGTATGGTTTTTTGAATATTGGTACATCAAGATGAAGCAGGCGACCTCACGATTTTCGGTAAACCATCACCGGCTCAGGGCCAAGAGTTCAAAGCCAGGTAGCCTTTTTTGAAAAACTGGAGTAGTAGAAAAAGAGGGCGGAGGAGAGGCATTCTTTACGCTTGGGGAATCACGCTTGTTGTCTCAGAGATAATTCTCGGTTAGCTTTTTCTTATCCTCTTTAAGAAAATATTATTTTATTTTATCTCTCGTACTTATAAAAAAATAATGAATAAATTGGATTTGTGATTATAATATTCAGTTTTTGCCTTATCTTTTACTAATAAATTTCTTTGATGAATACTATTTAATCCAAATTTTCTAGCTTGGCCTTTTTAAAAGCTTTTGTGAATAAAAGGATTAGAGCGGACTTTCTTGATGATGATATACGACCTTGATTGGGAGAGTTGTTAGTCTTATTACACCGATCTCCACATGCAAACCCAAAATACGACGTCTCTATCCTCCTTTCTCTATGATGAGGACCTGCTTTGGAGCCAGTTGAAGGCTGGCGACAAGGATGCTTTGGAGAAAATCTATCTTAGTTATTCCCAAGAACTTTTTAGGTATGGTATGGCCATCAAGCCCAATCGCAGTTTCATCAAGGACTGCATACAGGAGCTGTTTGTCGACCTTTGGAAGTACCGTTGCGGCCTGAAACAAACCGACAACATCAAACATTATCTTTTTAGGTCGCTTTCCAACCGGATCTTGAAGGAAGTGTCTCATGACAAGCGTTTTTTTATGGACTATGAGCTTTGTGAAATAGAGACTGTAAACCTGGAGGAATCGGAGGAGGAAAAGCTAATCGGGCGCCAAGTCAACGAATCCCTTCAGAAAAAACTTTCGTGTGCCCTTGATGGGCTTCCAGTCCGACAGCGGCAGGTTATTCAATTGTTGTTTTTTGAAAAACTCACCTACGAAGCGGTTTCGGGAATTTTAGGTATTACTGTCGACTCATGCTACACCCTAGCTTGGAAGGCAATTAGCAGGATGAAGAAGAGCATACTGATCATCTCTTACTTTTTTTTATTGTACTAGCAGCTTTCATGCCACAGGACGAGAAAGCTTCCTGTCACCATCGGACTTCTAGGATTCTACGGGAATAAGTTTTGGATTTTGAACCGTCGATAGAATGATGTCGTTTTGATGATTTCAAAATCGAAATAATCTCTTTTGTTTTTTGCTGATTCTGCAGTTTGGCTTCCTTGTCGCTGAAGATTCTGTAAAAGTGAAAAAATAAATCAAAATCTGAGGATAGAAAAGACGATCCGCCGCCTTTCATCTGTAAAGATAATGGCGTGGATATTTCCGGATTTTCAGTAGAAGATTTTGTATTGAATCGTGAGTTTAGAATATGGGTGTTGTTTCCAGGGAAAAGTACGAATATCCATTGGGACAAATTGCTGAAGGAAAACCCAGGCCAGATTTCCAAAGCCAAGGTGGCCAGGGAGATCGTCCTTAACCTAAGCTACAGGAAGGAAAGTCTAACTGAGAACGAATCGACGCGCCTGTGGGAATTGATAGATGCTGAGCTCGATGATCTGGCGTCGGAGTCGGAAGGATGTGAGATCGTACCCATTAGTCCTGTATCTATCCTGAATCGTCACGAAATCCCGGAGAGGAGATTTTTCAGGTACTCTCAGTGGATTGGAGTTGCCGCGATTTTGGTTTTGGCTTTCACGATAAGTTTGGGAGTCAATTTGGTTTATTATCAGGAAATGCCGGTTGCCCCAGTTCAGCTGCTCGTCTATGAGGAGCATCTTACTCCTCCGGGAGTCAAGTCGACCATGACGCTGCAAGATGGCTCTAAGGTGATGTTGAATTCGGGCAGTTCACTTAGGTATATCAAGAATTTCGAGACGGATAGAAGAGTTGTCCACCTCAGCGGTGAGGCATATTTTGAAGTGGCGAAGGATAGTTTAAGGCCTTTTACGGTAATCGCCGAAGGCGTGAAGACCACGGCACTAGGGACCGCATTCAACGTCTCTGCATATGAAAAGGAGAATATCAATGTTTCCTTGGTGGAAGGCAGAGTAGAGGTGGAGAGTGAGAAGGACCATACTTTGTCGGCAAAATTGTCGGTAGGGGAAGAGCTTTCGGTGAACTTGGAGACGGGTAAATCCCAGAAGGGGAATTTTGATCCAGATATGGTTTTAGCTTGGACCAACAAGAAGATAATTTTTCAAAAAGCGAAAATGGATGAGGCAATCCGAGTACTTGAAAACTGGTATGGAGTCAAATTCAAACTAAAAAACAGGCCAGCTCCTGGCCTATTGGTATACGGAGAATATGAGGATGAAATCTTGGAAAATATACTGGAAGGGTTGAGCTATTCAGCAAGGTTTGAGTATAAAATACAACAAGATGAAGTAGAAATATCCTTTAGATAAGTCAATGATAAACCCCAAAACATATATGCCTATGATGAAATAAATCAACAAAAAACGAAGAACCGGAGATGCGCCAACATCCCCGGTTCAGGTATTGTCGGATGGGTTAACTGCAAATAACCCGATCCGAGAAGTTTAAATCAACCATTGTGCAATAGCTAAAATAAACCATGCAAAGATATGAAAAACCGTTTATTGTTATTTGTAATTAGAATGACGAAGCTTTTTACCTATGCGTTTTTGATCCAGTTTCTCACGATGACCATGCTCTATTCGAGGGATGGTGTGTCGCAAATCAAAACTATAGAAGAAGTAAATGTTAAATTAAACTCTAAAGAGACCTCCTTGTTGAATGTCTTTTCAGAGATCGAGAAAGCGACAAATTTTAAGTTTGTGTATACCAACAAGGAGATCCAAAATTTGGGTAAAGTAACCTTGAGTGGAGGAGAGCAGACTTTGTATGATGTATTGGTTTCTATCTCCAAGCAAACTCAATTGGAGTTTAAACAAGTCAATCAAAACATCAACGTCAAGAAATCCGACAATATCAATCCCAATGCAGACCGGGTCAGCGTGTCCGAAGCAATGGACAAAACCGTGACGGGTAAAGTGCTGGACGAAAACAACCAACCCCTTCCTGGAGCGACGGTTTTGGTCGAGGGTACCACCTTGGGAACAGTGACCGATATTGAGGGCAATTACACCCTGACGGTACCTGATGATGCTACTCTGTCCTTTTCCTACATCGGATACACTCCCAAGAGCGTAGTCGTGGGACAGCAGTCAGTGATCAACGTGACGTTGGACGTCGACTCCACCTCTCTCGAGGAGATCCTTGTTATTGGATATGGTACGGTGAAAAAGTCTGATTTGACAGGTTCAGTTGGCCAAGTCGGTGCAGAATCCCTTGCCGAGAGACCATCCCCATCACTAAATCAGGCATTGTCCGGAAGAGTATCCGGCGTTCAGGTCAATACCAACTCAGGACGACCTGGAGGAAGAACTACCGTGAGAATCAGGGGTTTTAGCTCGATCAACTCTTCCAACAACCCGCTCTATGTAGTGGACGGGGTCATGCTCCCCATGGGTAACCAGGAACAGGCCAGCAACGCCATCGACTACATCAATCCAAACGATATCGTTTCCGTCGAAGTACTGAAAGACGCCTCATCGACTGCGATTTATGGTTCCCGGGGTGCAAACGGGGTGATCTTGGTAACGACCAAAAAAGGCAAATCCGGCGAAGGCACAGTGACCTACAATGTAGATGTGAGCGTGCCCGTAATCGGCCCCAACAGACCTGAAGTACTGAATGCAAAAGAATACCTGGCAGTGGAAGACCTCGCTTGGGCAAATATGGAGAAATATGATCCAGTAGGATGGGAGGCCGGAAAATGGGCTTATCTCAACCCTGCTTTGAGAAGAACGGATCCGAGAATCTTCGATGCAAACCAGCAGCCGCTATACGACACCGACTGGCTGAAGGAGACCACCCAAAATAGTCTTTCCCAAAATCATCAGCTGGGATTCCAAGGAGGAAATGAGCGTACCACCTACTCCCTCTCCATGGGTTTCAGAGACGATCAGGGTCTGATCAAGACTTCTTACATGAAGCGCTATTCTGGCCGATTTACCATTGATGATCAGGTCAAAAAATGGCTGAAAGTCGGTGGTACCTTGAACTACAACAACCAGTCCGAAAACCTGGTGGATACCGGTGACGCAGTAGCTAGACAGATCGTGGAGGACTTCCCATTCCTTCCGGTGAAATATGAGGATGGAACTTTCGCAAACAACAGGGATTATCCTTATGCGGAAGGTACCATGAGCTCCATGCACAGACTGTATGGCACTAAGTACATTTTGAATACACAGACCACTGTGGGTAGCGTCTATACCAACATCAAATTTGCGGAAGGGTTGGAAATGCGGAGTGTCTTGGGTGTAAACGTCATGACCCAGGAGAGGAATCAATCCCAAACCCGAACCCTGGCCATTTCCCAAAATGGTACTGCCGCCAAGGGTATGAGAAAAGAGACCTTTTGGTCTTTTGAAAACTACCTAACCTACAACAAGGTCTTTGCCGAACGCCACGGCTTGACTGCCATGCTGGGAATCTCTTGGCAGGAAACAGACTTCGTGTCTATGGCAGCCAGCGTCCAAAACTTCTCCACAGACTACTTTACCTTCAACAATCTCGGAGCGGGTAGCCAGCTTCCTGCAGTGGGCTCCAGTGCCTCCAGCTTCGCTATGAGCTCCTATTTCGCCCGGGTGAATTACATATTGGATGAAAAATACCTCTTCACGTTTACCGGCAGAGCGGATGGATCTTCCAAATTCGGAGAAAACAACAAGTACGCCTTTTTCCCCTCTGCGGCAGTGGCTTGGAAAGTCTCAGAGGAAAATTTCATGAGCTCCAGCTCGACGATTTCCAATTTGAAACTGAGATCCAGCTACGGATTGACAGGCAACTCAGAAATTCCTCCTTATTCCTCGCTTTCCCTGCTTAGTTCTAATTATGCCGCCATCTACAATGAAACCAGAGTTGGCGGAACCGGCCTTAACAGGCTTTCGAACCCAGATCTGAGATGGGAGAAAACGGCGCAATTTGACTTTGGAATCGAACTAGGGTTGTTCCAAAACAGAATTGCGATGGAGTTGGATCTATATTACAGAAAGACCACGGATATGCTGTTGGATGCTCCGGTACCCAGAACAAGTGGATACTCTGTGATCCGAAGCAATGTGGGATCCATGGAGAACAAAGGGATCGAGTTTAACCTGAACACGGTGAACGTGGAGAAGGAACACTTCCTATGGAATACCACCTTCATGGTTTCTGCTAACAGAAATAAGGTGCTGTCCCTTGCAACTCCTGCGGATATCTTTGGAGTCGGTGGTCCCAACTTCACCAACCAAACCAACATCATCCGGGTGGGCGAGCCGGTAGGGTCTTTCTGGGGTTTAGTGAGAGAAGGCACTTGGAGCGAAGCCGAAAGAGCTGAAGCCGCGGAGTTTGTGAGCTATAGAAATGGCTTGACCATGCTTCCTGGGGATATCAAGTATCTTGATGTCAACGGGGACAAAGCGATCAACGATTCGGACAGGATGATCATCGGTAATGGATCCCCCGATTTCTGGGGCTCATTCATCAACAACTTCCGGTTCAAAAACTGGGATATGACCGTTGATCTGGCTTATTCTGTAGGAAATGACATCTTGGATATGACGCTCCACCCAAGCGAAGATCGCCAGGCCCTGGCAAACAGCTACAAATCTGTACTAACTGCCTGGACGCCGGAAAATCAAAATTCTCCTATTGCGGAGATCCGGGATACAAGGGCGGGCTATGTTACCAACGTGGATTCCCATTGGGTGAAGGATGGTTCTTTCCTGAGAGGACGAAACCTCCTGTTGGGTTACACCTTCCCGACTGAAATTGTAAATAGGATCAAGCTTTCAAGATTAAGGGCTTATACTACCGTTCAGAATTTCTTCCTGGTAGTAGGTGATGATGTGGTAGGGGACCCAGAGCAGACGCCTATTCGTGGCGGTGACGGAAACAACGTGTTTTCTCAAGGTATGATCTGGCATGGGTACCCCAAGCCGACTACTTTCTTGCTTGGTCTTCAAGTTACCCTGTAATCCTGTTTTACTTAAAGAGATTTAAAAATGAAATATACCAGATATTATAAAGCATTTACTATGCTCTTTGCGGGAGTGACTATGGCTGGGATGCTAGGCTGTTCCGATTTTCTTGAGGAGCAGGATCCCTCAAACTTGACTCCCGATAGCTATTATACTATCCCTGATCATGCTGAATCGGCCCTAGCGGCTGTTTATGCGGACACTCGCTTCATCGGCGGTGACGGCGGGATATTTTCCTCCACTTGGCAGTTGCTAGAGGCGCCTACGGGTACCTCGACCACTGAGACCGCACAAAACTCAGATCTAAACAACCTGTACGGACTCGTGTATGACGGAAGAACCCAACATGTCATCAACTATTGGAATGGACTCTATCGCGTGATCGCAAATGCCAACTTGGTTTTGGATAAGGTGCCAAGTATCACTCCTATGGATGAAGCCCAAAAGAAAAAGGTATTGGGCGAGGCGAGATTTTTGAGGGCATGGGCCTATTTCTATTTGGTGAGGCTTTGGGGAGATGTTCCTTTGATCACGATGCCACAAACCGCGGCATCGGAGGATTTCCGACCAGCACCTGCGTCCAAAGAGACGGTGTATGACCTCATCGTGGAAGATCTCAAAACTGCCGAGGCAGCTGGCCTTCCCTGGACAGACGTCAGTGGGCGTGCGAGCCTAGCGGCGACCAAATCTCTGCTTTCCCAGGTTTATCTCACAATGGCTGGATTTCCGCTGAGCAAAGGGGCATCCCACTACCAGCTGGCAGCTGAGAAATCTGAGGAGGTAATCAATTACTCTCTTGCTAATCCTTTGGCTATTAATCTGTTTCCGGATTACTTGACGATGCACAATGAAGATTTTGACAACAGAATCGAGCATATCTTCATGCTTCAGTACAATGTCGTAGTTGCCGGAAATCCGATGAATAACATGTTTCCGAACTTCAAGCCGGTAACATTTGCGGGTCCATCCGGTACAGGAAGTACCGTGCCTACCGTCGAGTTTTATGAGTCCTATGAAGACGGGGATCTGAGAGCTAAAAACCAAGAAGGCTTCTTCTATACCAGCTATTATACCAACGGCAGCGGTGCGCCTTTTGACCTCGGAGCTCCTTATATTTTCAAGCACTTCAATCAAACAGCGCTTGGCAAAGAGGGCGTCCCAGGTTCGAGGAACAACAACTTAAACGTTCCGCTGATCCGTTTTGCGGAAGTCTTGCTGATCTATGCCGAAGCACAAAATGAGATCGGAGGACCCAATGCCTTGGCCTACGAAAGCATGAAGAGAATCCGCGACAGGGCCAAATTGTCTACGCCTGCCATGGGTACCTACACCAAGGATACCTTTCGAGAGGCTGTTTGGAGAGAGAGATGGCATGAGCTCTGCTACGAACAGATCACCTGGTTTGATATGCTGCGTTTGCGCAAAGTCTACAACGAGCTGACCAACGGTTTTGACGATTTTGTTGGCCACGTCAATCAGAGTTCCAACGAGACACTTCAGTCCAAGCACCTCCTGATGCCTTATCCGCTGCCAGAGATGCAAAACAATCCCAACCTACAGCCGCAGAATCCCGGCTACTAAATTGGAGATGCCTTTTGGCATAGTTTGAACCTAAACCTAACCCCCGGTTGATTCGATCAATCGGGGAGTTAGGCTTTGTTTTCAATAAACCCACTAACCCTATTCATTTGGAAAACACAATTCAGGGCAGTACCAGAAGGAAATTTCTGGCAACTGCCGCATCCCTGATCGCTGCTCCTCTTTTCTTGGATATGCCCGTTTTGGCTTCCAGACCCTACGCCAAGCTCAGACATGTATCCATCGGCGTCGGGGGAATGGGCCGTCACGATTTGCAACGCTTCATCGCTCACCCTGATGTCGAGATTGTCGCCATATGCGATGTCGATGAAGAGCGGCTGCAAAAGGCTGGGGAACTGGTTCCTAATGCGAGACAATACAAGGATTGGAGAAAGCTGTTGAAAGAGGAAGCCAAAAACTTTGACTCGATCAACGTAAGTGTTCCCGATCACAACCACTTTGCTGTCGCGTTTTCGGCAATCAAAATGGGAAAACATGTCTATTGCCAAAAGCCCATGTGCCATGATGTCGCCGAAATCCGAAAACTAACTGAGGCTGCGGTAGAGGCAGGCATTGTGAGCCAGCTGGGCACCCAGCATGCCTCTGGAAAAGGAGACCGTACTGCTGTGCAGTGGATAAAGGAAGGCCATATCGGAAAAATCAAGAAAGTATATCTCTGTTCCAATAGACCAGGAGCGACCGAGGCTTATCGATTCCTCGGCCCGCGTCCAGATGGAGAGGGAACTCCCCCGCCCACCTTGGACTGGGACCTATGGACTGGCACTGCTCCGCTTCGCCCGTATCATCCTACCATCTATCACCCCTCTAAGTGGAGGGCTTGGCAAGACTTTGGGACAGGTTGGTCCGGCGATATAGGCTGCCATATTTTCGATGCGGTGTGGAAAGGGATGGGGCTCAGTGCACCGGTTTCGGTGCATGCGAGAGTCCAAGAATCTTGGGAAAATTCTCCCGAAAGGAGAGCCGATACCTGGCCGCAAAGCAACCATATCACTTGGGTGTTTCCCGGAAATGAGAAGACGGAAGAAAGCGAGTTTACCGTCGAATGGTTTGACGGTGAATTCTATCCACCGGAGGAAGTTCGGTCTTTGTTTTCGCTGAGTGATTACCCAGCTGAGTCGGCTATGCTAGTCGGCACAGAAGGAGCCTTGCTGATAGCGCATACCAAGATGCCGGTTTTGCTTCCCCAAAGTAAGTTTCAGGGCATAGATTATCCCGAAATAGAGGAAAGGGATCATTACCACCATTTCGTGGACGCATGCTTAGGCAAGACCAAGACAGAAAGCCACTTCGCACAGTCGGGGCCTATGACCGAAGCCATTATTTTGGGTACAGTTGCGATCAGAGAGCCACAAAAGACACTGAAATGGGATCCAGAAAAGATGAAAATCCCCAACCATCCCGAAGCTGAAAAACTTTTGAGCAGAAAATACAGGGGTGGTTGGAAAGTTTAAGAAAATTGAGTTAGCCTGTTTCAGAATTAAGCGAGTATTCTTTTGGGACTCTTCCCAGAGAAACCAACAAAACCTTATAATCTTAAGTAACATGAGTTTTCAGATAAAACCTAGCAAGGATTCTTATGATGTGATCATCGTCGGCTCCGGAGCGGGAGGGGGAATGGCAACCAAGATCCTCTCCGAGGCAGGGCTTTCGGTAGCCGTGGTGGAAGCCGGGGGAGATTGGGATCCTGCCAAAGAGGAAGATAGAACCCAATTGAGATTTCCCTGGGAGTCCCCACGTCGGGGTGCGAGCACCCAGATAAGACCATTCGGTGATTTCGATGCGGCTATCGGTGGCTGGGAAATGCCAGACGAACCTTACACCCGTAAGGACGGAACCCAGTTTGACTGGTTTCGCTCGAGGATGCTGGGAGGCCGTACCAATCACTGGGGGAGAATTTCACTCCGTTTTGGTCCTGATGATTTCAAGCGCAAGGACATCGATGGATTGGGAGACAACTGGCCCATCGGCTACGACGATGTCAAGCCATACTACGACAAAGTGGATAAATTGATCGGGGTGTTTGGCTCCAAAGAAGGAATGAGAAACGAGCCTGACGGCAATTTTCTTCCACCTCCAAAGCCTAGACTCCACGAGATGTTTTTGATGAAGGGAGCCAAGAAGGTCAACATTCCCATCATTCCAGCCCGTCTTTCCATTCTCACCAAGCCCATCAACAAGGATCGCGGCGTATGCTTCTTTTGCAGACAGTGTAATAGAGGCTGCCAAGCCTATGCGGATTTTTCTGCGAGCACTGTCTTGGTAAAGCCTGCGATGAAATCGGGTCAGGTGGACCTCTTCACCCACTGCATGGTCAGAAAGGTGACCTCCGACGAAACCGGGAAAGCCACTGGGGTCTCCTATGTGGACAAGCGGGACATGCAGGAATACAAACTCAAATCTAGGGTGGTCGTCTTGGGTGCTTCGGCTTGTGAGTCTGCCCGGATCATGATGAATTCCAAGTCCAAAATCCACCCGGATGGAATTGGAAATTCCAGCGGGATGCTGGGCCGTTATCTGCACGACTCCACCGGAGCTTCTAGATCTGGTATTATCCCAGATCTGATGAATCGGAAGCGCTATAATGAGGACGGGGTTGGTGGTATGCACGTTTATACTCCTTGGTGGCTGGACAACAAAAAGCTGGACTTCGCCAGAGGGTATCACATCGAGTTTGGTGGGGGATTAGGCATGCCTTCCTATGGCTTTGGCTCCAACATGGACGTGATGAGACAACACATAGTCGACGAGTTTGGTAGCCCAAGCCAAAACGGGGGCTACGGTGAGGGACTGAAAAAGGACATCCGAACACTCTACGGTGCGACGGTAGGCATGTCAGGACGTGGCGAAAGTGTGCCGCAGTACGACAACTATTGCGAAATCGACCCGACAGTGGTGGACAAATATGGCATCCCGGTATTACGGTTCCACTACAAATGGACCGACAATGAGATCAAGCAAGCCAAACACATGCAGGATACCTTTGAGGAGCTGCTTTTGGCGTCCGGCGCAAAACTCCTTGGCAACAAGCCGGGTCCGGAAACCCAGTATGGGTTGGCCGCACCGGGACGGATCATCCACGAAGTGGGCACGACCCGCATGGGAAGTAATGCCGCCACCTCGGTGCTGAACTCCAACTGCCAGGCCCACGACTGCAAAAACCTCTTTGTAGTAGATGCAGGGCCTTTCGTCTCCCAAGCTGACAAGAACCCCACTTGGACCATTTTGGCGCTTTCGTGGAGAACGTCGGACTTTATCATCAACGAAATGAAAAGCAAAAACCTCTAAGCATCATGAACAGAAGAGAAAACCTAAAGCTTTTATTTGCGGGATCCCTAGGGACAGGCTTACTCATGACAGCATGCAGTCCGGAGGAAAAGGCGGCTGAACTTTCCCCAAAGATCGTCGGCACGCCCGGTGGAAGAATCCCCGAAGAGATCGAAAGGGACAATTCCCTACTTTCTGACAAGTTTTTCACGGAGGAGGAGTTAGCCTTGGTGACCGTGTTGGTGGATATTGTGATTCCAAAAGACGCGGTATCCGGCAGCGCCTCGGAGGCCAAAGTCCCCGAGTACATTGAGTTTATGATGAAGGATCAGCCAGGAAATCAGACTGCCTTCAGAGGTGGACTGATGTGGGTCAACCTTCAGGCAAACGAACGCTTTTCCAAGCCTTTTGTGGAGTTGTCGGAGAGTCAGCGCATGGAAATCATCGACGAAATCGCATGGCCTGACAAGGCGGCGAAGGGGTCGGAGCCTGGAGTCAAGTTTTTCAATCTCCTTAGAAACATGACTGTATCAGGGTTCTACACGACCGAGATGGGTTTCAAGGACATTGGCTATGTAGGCAACACGCCCAATGTTTGGGATGGCGTGTCCCAGGAGGTCATGGACCAATACGGACTTGCACTTGATGAGAAATACTTGAACGTTTATCTGACTCCCGAAGGAAGGGGCAGTATTGCGACTTGGGATGATCAGGGAAATCTTATTTCCTGATTCAAAAAAAACTCTGAGGAGAACACTTGACCGGAAGTGATTGAGGCCTTGTTGAAATTTGGTTCAGCAGGGCCTTTTTCTATTTCGATCCAAAGGTTACCCTTTTCCGCTCGTTTCGGTATTTTTTTGTCGAAAACCCGAACTATTTGACTTTTATTCAGGTATCTATATCGCAGCATCACTTCATATTGTCTGCCTTACCTATGACCGATACCCCTCACTCCGCGCATTTGGATTTTCAGCTACTTTTTGATCAATGGGAAAAACGGGCTGATGTGTCCAAGGCAGACACCTGCCTCTATCGAGATCTCATCAACAGGATCAAGGGATTTCCGGATTTGAACCAAAGTCCGGTAGATCCGGAAGCTTTGAAAAAGGAGGGAAATTTCCTTGGCTTCGGTCTCATTCTCGGCTCTCTGTTTCCGATGTCGGGCCAGGAGGAAAAAAGGATTTTGGCACTTTCGGCGCCTTTTGACATGCAGCCGATCTACTCTACGCCTGCCTTCAAAGAGCTTTTTCTAAACGAAGACTGTTCGATTAAAATACCGGAAAACCTGGATGTCAACCGGATCAATTTTGGCAAAATGCTGAATATGTATAGCCGGATAGTGGATCAGGTCTATGGTATCAAGATGAACCAAGGACATCCCTTGGTATTCCAGTACCGTGCACCAAATGGAATCAACAGGCACTTTCAGATTCGGATGAACTTCCAGTATGTGAAGGTGATCGCCAAGGGGCCCTTACCGAATATCCATGACAAAAACCAAATCTGCACCAGCACCAGCCCCGACCACTATGATTTGGAGAATTGGAAAAAGATCCTGCCTTTGAGCCTGTTTGAGTTTCGGGGATTCTTACTACTGGAGGCTGACGAAATCACCGTGTCCCAAAGCGTGGCGACGCTAAACGAAGCTGTACTCAATCAGGAGGAAATATCCCCGAGGGAGTTTGCGGACGTGGTCGAAGACTCGGTAAAGTCACTGATTGGAATCTCCGATATCAAGGTCGGTTTGGCCTCTCTACAACAGGTGAAGGGAAAGTTGGTTTTCTCCAAAAATCGCCTTGCCAATAGCTACATTCTCAAGATGCTTTGTGAGGACAGGAGCGATGTGCCCTACACCGGCGTTATTAATTTCCTCTCCGCAATCCAAAAGCCGGTGCTGCTGAATGAACTTTCAGCCGAAAATCCTGAAAGCAAATTCATGTCTAAGGTCGTAGAATTGGGGGTGAAGGAGGTAATCCTATATCCCTTGAAGTACAAGGGCAATCTGGTTGGCTTGCTGGAGATATGCTCGCTGCGGCAAAACGCCTTTGAGCCCATCATGCTCCATCATCTGGACATGCTGGCGCCATCCCTTTCCATTGCCTTTAACAAGCAGGCGGAGCTGCTGGATTCTAAGATCAAATCCATCATTCGCAAAAAATTTACGGCGATCCATCCGGTGGTGGAGTGGAAGTTTGACGAGATAGCACTGGACTATGTGCTGGACGAAGAGCAGGGCAAAACTCCGGAGATTCCGCCAATCAATTTTCAGGAGGTCTTTCCGCTGTACGCGGCGGTGGATGTGAAAAATTCCTCCCAGGAGCGAAACAACGCGATCCAGCGTGACCTTTTGATCCAGCTCGGCTTGGCCAAAAATGTACTCGAAAAAGCTAGGACTCTGCACTATTTGCCGCTTTTAGACCGGATGCTGGAGAAGATAGGGGAGTTTGAGCGTAGGATTCAGCTTATTCTTGCCAGTGAGGAAGAGGTAAGAATCACCGAGTTTTTCATGCTCGAGTTTGAGCCCACATTTAAACACCTGAGCGAAACTTACCCCGATTTGCAGCCCTCCGTGCAGGAGTATTTTCAGGCCGTGGACCCGCAGATTGGTGTCGTGTATATCCACAGAAAAGCCTTTGAGGAAAGTCTGAAAGAGATCAATCTCCTAGTCGGACAGTATCTGGATCGGGAGGAGACCAAGATCCAGCGGATGTTTCCGCACTATTTCGAAAAATTCAAGACCGATGGCATAGAATATAACATCTATATCGGTCAATCTTTGGTGAAAGACCGGGTTTTTGACCCTATCTATCTCAAAAACCTAAGACTGTGGCAGCTGCAAACTTTGATAGATATTGTGAATTTGGTGCAGGAGAAGTCCCCTTCTTTGGATGTAAGCCTACAAACCACACAGTTGATCTTGGCACACAGCAATCCGCTGACTATTAGCTTCCGTATCGACGAGCGAAAGTTTGACGTCGAGGGAGCTTATAACATCCGCTACGAAATCATCAAAAAGCGCATCGACAAGGCATTGATCAAAGGCACAAATGAGCGCTTGGTACAGCCCGGAAAGATCGCCATCGTCTATTCCCAACCCAAGGATGCCAAAGAATACTTGGACTTTATCCAGTTTTTCCAAAACAGGCAGCTTCTGAAGGAAAGTGTTGAAGAGCTCGAGCTGGACGACATGCAGGGAGTGCATGGACTAAAGGCGATCAGGGTAGCGGTGGTGCCCAAAAGAAACCTAAACCAAGATGGAGCCTCAGAACTGGTATCCGAAAGTGAAGAAAGGTAAGATTTCCTCTTTGGTAAATCCAACGGAAAGAGTCGCTACAATTTGTCTGATTGGCGCGAGCCAAACCCCTCCGCCGAGTGAATTATGCCAGGTGTTGGAGTCTTCCCCTTTCAGCCATACCCGTCCCATGTCATAAAATCCAATAACTCCCACCGTAGCGGGGATTACGGGATTTTGTAGGTTGAAGAGTTGGAGACGGAATTCGAGATTGTTGTAAAAGACCGCGTCTCCGTTGTATCGATATCTGCGAAATCCCCTGAGATTTTCCATCCCGCCCAAGATCTGGCCTTGGAAATATTCATAGCTCCCAAAATTCTTGCCAGCACCAGTTCTAAATGCCCAGACCATTTTCGAAGGGTACTTGAAAGCCCAGTAAAGTCTCAGTTCGGCTTCGGCTGAGGTATAGACTTGTGCATATTTATTCACGCCCTCGAAGTGCTGGATTTGCTGTCGGAAATAAAAGCCCCGAGTCGGCATTTTCAGGTTGTCTCGCTTGTCAAACTCCAAAATGGCGGTGGCGCCAGCATAAAACTTGGCTTGGTCGAGCTGCTCTTGGTTTACGTCGCTGTCCGGAGAGGTGATGAAGTTGTCTTGATTGTCGTCTGCATCAAATCTGTAGACCTGGTAGCTAGGGCCGATGGCGAAGCGGCCCACGTCACCCAGCTGTTTTTGCAGGCCGGTGCTCAGCTCATACCAGCTGAACCGTGAGCGATAGTAGTTGATGCTGTGCTCTTCCCGGTCAAAGACGCTTTCGTTTCCAGCCCCAAAATAGTTGAAGACGTAGTCAGGTGCTTTGACATCTGCCAGCCATACGAGATCCCAATTTCCTACGACATCTACCGCCCTGCCTTTGTATTCCAGATTGAAGGCTCCTGTTCTTACTGCATAGTTTCCAGTCAATGTATGCATGGAAGCATACGGTTTCTTTTTGAATCCATGATTTTCCCAAAGAACTCCAGCCCCGAGAAATATCCCGTCGTCCTTGTTGTATTCCACGGAAGCCAGAGGCATGACTTTGTCGTACTTGAACGCCATACGGTCATAGCTGAGGTAGTCCGGGCTGGGAGCTTGTATGACCCGCAGGTTTTCCCCGGAGTAGGGAGCGGACTTCTTTTTGGACACGTACACCCGGTGTTTTTTTCCGCTGAGGTTGGCGGAGTCTACGAGTTCTTTTTTGCCTTCCCCAGGAATCACCCGGATTAGAATTTCGTTTTTGCCCTCGCCTTCCCAGATAAACCGGTCGTCGCCCTTTAGGCCATAAAGCCGGATTTCGTCTGTTTCACTTGGGTTGAAAGTCCGATTGTAGATCCTTTGTTCGAGCTTTCCGTCTTTGTTGATCTTGCGGACTTCCACGTCTATTTTTCCGTCAGGCAGATGCCGGATTTGAAACTCCTCATTCTTGTTGGAGCCGACCACATCCACCCCCTCTGCCAAGAAATCATAATATTCAAGGGCTTTATCCCTCAACCAGTTTTTTCTGGCCAAAAGCTTCGCCTCGATCACCGGGCCATCTTTTTCCGCAATTGCCTGCGGCCAGTCTTCAAAAGCTCCTCTGATGGTTTCCTCGTTCAGTAGGGGAAGCAACTCGTCAATCTCTTGCTCCCAGTCCTCCCGGTCCAAGTCAGTCATGAAGCTACGGTCAAAATACCGCCCGTTGAACATAAAGCCGTTGACGTTTTTCAGCTCGTATCCGAATCCCTGGAATTTTGGGTTGGCCCACTTGCGGCTTGCTATTTTTGGGAAAAAGCCTTCGTTTACAAAGAATGCCTGATCCCGATCTCTCGGCATTGGACTGAATTCAAGGCCGTTTTTTCCCTTGACTCCCACCCATCTCCATTGGTCGTCGTGCCTGTCCCAGTCTGCAATCCACAGGTCAAAAAGCCTCGCCCTCAAGACATCCTTTTGCTTGACTTCATGATCGTTGTCCTTCTGGAGCTCTTTCAGCATCTTGTCGGTACTATAGAACTCCACCTTTTCGGAGATGTCTGGGGGGGCGACCTCTCTTTCTTCAAAAAGATAGAGTGCATTCCCAAAATCCTCTCTGAAAACTCCCAAAAGCGGGTCGTCGGGTAGATGGACTATACGTGGATTGGTATGTGGAATTCCCGCGTCTTCTGCCAATCGTGCCACGGCCAGCGCCGAATAAGGGTGGGAGGCGGAGATCTGGTCTTGGACTATATCTTTGGCGATCGTCTGCCGGATAGGTGCAGGAATTGCATTTTCCGGGTATTTGTTGATGGACCTGAGTACAAATTCATTTTCGTTAGGATTCTCCGTCCGGAGAGATTTGGTCTGCATCCCACCACCTCGCTGGGTGATGTTTAGTCCGCCTTTTTCCTTGGTGAGGTCAAGTGTGGGAAAAGTAGCCGGAATAGCCCAGGTGTCGCGGTAATTAGTGCCGAAGAATGCCCGGTGGAGTTTCCCTTTTTGGTATTGGAGAGAAATCGGCTCGGTGACGCTAGCTGGTATGTTTCTCTCAAATAGCCGCAGTTCTTCCTTCGCGAGAGCAAAAGGTCTGATGAGCTCCGATTGAAAGAGCGGTTTATCTTTGTTGGGGGCAAGGAAGCCCAGTTCAACCCGGTGGTTTTCGTAGAAATCCAAGTAAGCGTAGCCTGGATTATTGTAGGTGAACTCGGCTGGGTTATTCTTTTTGATGAAGGTGTCTTTTGCTCCGGAGCCCGATACGATGTAGTGCTTGCTCCCTTCTTGGGTGTAGAAAAGTCCATGCTCATGTCCAGCCACTTGGATCACGTGTGGATGGATGGCAAAGATCCGCTCCAAGGCGCCAATGAATGCTTGGTATTTGGGATGAGGGACATCTTGTATATCGCCGAAGAGGGTTCTGTACAAGGGGTAGATCGAACCGAGAATAGGAAGGGGGAGATAGAGGTTTTTTTTCGCTGCGGTAAGCGGAAATAGGTGGTCTTTCCAGCTATAGGCACCATTGTGGGGGCCATAGGTCCGCATCGGGTGGTGCATCGCAAAAAGAACAATTTTGTCTTGGTTTTCTTCCAGCAAGTAAGAGATCGCCGCGACTATTTCTTCCTCGGTTTTGTACTCACAGTCAGAGTCCGTTCCCGGCTTGTCGTTGGAGTGAAACCACCATTGACTGTCCAGGGTAATCAAAAGCATATGGTCATCCAGCTCAATTGCCTGGGGGCCGGGGCAGGCGCTTTCTGGCACCCAGTGGACTTTGTCTTTGGGGAAGTTTTCCGACACAAATTCCTCTGCTCTGAGAATAGCGTTCCATCCATCGGATTTCCCCTTTTCCCAGTCATGATTGCCGGGTACCATCCAGATTTCGCCTGGAAGTTTCTCCCAAAGGCCTAGCTGGGCCTGAAGGATTTTTTCGGCTTCGACCCTGTTGGAAGCATCTTTGGGAGGCAGTCCCAGCGGGTAGACGTTATCGCCGAGGTAGATCAGGTGAGTTTTGACCTTGGGCGCTTGGCCAAGCCTGGATCTAAGGTCTTCCACGACCGGGTGATGTCCGTTTTCCATCTCTCCGGCGTCACCGATGAGATAGATTCGCATCTTCAGCAGGGAGTCCTGGGCATGCGCCGAAAAATAGGTGAGCAAAAAGATGGCCAGTAAAAGAATGGGCCTCATGGCTGGTAGTTGAATATGAGAAGATTTGCTCGGCCGTCCCTAGCCTCATTGGAGATGTAAAGCGTCCCGTCAGGCGAGAAGGTGATCCCCTCCGGCTGCTTGAAGAGCGAAGGGTGGAGCAGATGGATTGTTTTTGGTTTCAGTGCTTTGTCCAAGGTCATGAGCCACTTTCCGGTTGAAGAAATCAAATAGTACTCTTGGGTTAGGGGATGCACTGCCGCTGCAGAGGGTTGAATTTTCAGTTTATCCAGTGCACTATTAGCTAGCAAGCCTTTGAGCTGGCTCTTTTCTATTTTACCGGCAGGCAGTGAATCAAATTTCATCGTTCCCAGGTCAAACTTGAAAAATGAGGATCTGCTTGGATCCTCGTCCCATTCACAGACTTTACAAAAAACCCAAATAAATGGTTCGTCAATATCCGCGACTATCGCCTCCAAATCGCGGCTTTCCGCGATTGGAAAGTCAAAAATCACGGTATGACTATCTTTTTCCCTAAAATCGACAACTCGGTAAAGATTGCCGTTGCTTCTCAATACCCAGGCTGTGTCGTTTCTGACGAGGATGTCTTCTATATCCCGATTTTTTTCAAACTTCTTTTTCTTAAGAATCTTACCTGTCTCAGGATCTGTCCTGTAGATGATTGAGGATTCGTCTTCGATTGCCAGGAGTTCATTTTCATGCCAAGCAATTCCGGAGATTTCCTCTAGATCTTCCGACAGTAGTACCCGCGTCACTCGTTCGGTGGAATATCCTTCTGGCAGCGTAAACTCCGGTCTTGTGCTCCCGGAGCTATTGTCGCAGGATTCAAAAAGTGCCAGCAGAAAAATGAGGAGTGAATATCGCATCGTTTTTAAATCAGAACTAATTATCTTCCTAGCTGCATGTAAAAGTTAAACCAAGCGAAGTGAATATCCTATCAGAAAAATTCGAGGGCTGGATTCGTCAGATGTTTGCGAAGAAACAAAGGCCGGAGATGTGCTATCATAACCTAGACCATACTACCTATATGGTCAAGAAAGTTAGGGAAATCGGAGAGTTCTACAAATTTAATGAGGAAGAGCAGGAAGACCTGTTTTATGCAGCTTGGCTTCATGACGTGGGATACTGGGATGGGGATGCCGCGGGACATGAGGCCCGTGGCGCAGAGATTGCTCAGGCAACGCTTACTGAATTTGGGCTGTCTCAGCCCCGTATCGATCGCATCAAAAAGGCAATCCTTGCCACACGGATGCCTCAGACTCCGACAGATCTTTTTGAATCCATTATTTGCGATGCAGACCTTTATCATTTGGGGTCGGATTCCCTTTATGAGCAGACATTGCTGCTGAAATGCGAGAAGGAAAAGAATGGATCGGGCCCCGTCGAACTGAAAGACTGGCTGATCGAGTCTAGGGAATTTACCAAAAATCATCGCTACCACACCGACTATGCCCAGCGCTACCTCGAACCTGCAAAGAAGGTCAACCTGAAATATCTCGACCTGAAAATCGCGCAACTTGAATCCGAACAGTCCCACGGCAAAGACAACAAGAAGGATAAAAAGGAGAAAAAAGACAAGTCTAAACCGGAACGTGGCGTGGAAACACTTTTTCGGGTAACCTCAGCCAACCACATGGAACTTTCGGCCATGGCAGATACCAAGGCCAATATCATGATTTCGGTCAATTCTATCATCATCTCGATCGTGGTCACGATCCTGATCCGCAAGCTCGAGGAGTTTCCAAACTATACCATTCCTGCGATTTTGCTGATCAGCACTTGCTTGGTTGCCATGGTTTTCGCAATCCTTGCTACCCGTCCCAAGGTGACCAAAGGAGTGGTGACTAAAGAAGACATCCAGAACAAGGAGGGAAACCTCCTCTATTTCGGGAATTTTTATCAGATGTCACTTCAGGACTACGCCAGTGGGATGAACAGGATGCTGGGCGATGCGGACTACCTCTATGGTACCATGACCCGCGACATTTACTATTTGGGCAAGGTCTTGGGAAAGAAGTACATGATGCTGCGAAAGAGCTACAACGTGTTCATGTTTGGATTTATCATCTCTGTCTTGGCCTTTCTGATTGCCAGTTTGTTTTTCGAACCCCAGCAGTATTGAGTGGTTGGAAAATCAGAACGCCGATCTCCATGGTCAGCCGATCCAAAGTTTTTTTTGAGCACCTGTAGCGTAAACAGTAACAGTATGCGTCTTGGGAGAAAATTAAGCGATGACCTCTGTTTTCAGGTTTTTCCTTCTGCTGTTTCTCTTCAGTTGCTCGACAGGCGACTCCGACGTGAATCCAGGTTTGGAGAACTCTTATCAGTTTATGGGCCAGGGATATCGGTTTACTGTGGATGCCGGCAAGTATCAGCGTCTGGATTTCAACCGCAAGGATCCCTCTCTCTGTCAGGTAAATTTCGAGATTACGAGCATTGCCAGAGTGGGAAATGAACTATCTCTCGAAGTTGAACGTCCTAAAGGCTGCACCGGAACCTACGAGCTGGTGTGGGATGGACTGTGGCAGGAATCTTCCCCACGCAGGATGCAGCTCTATCTCACCGGGCTGTTTGCTACTTGTGGAGGGGGCTCTGAGACAGAAGTGGACGTGATCAAGGTGGACTTGGAAAAGGCGCTTTTGGGCAAGTCCAATGAGCTGTTTACCATATACCTCAGAGAGCATTGCAGTTTTCGCGATTTCAATTGTGTGGGAAACTGTGAACTGAAAATTTGAAAATACAGCATATAGCGTAAAGTTGATTTGAACTGGTCTGACCAAGAATTGATCGACGGTTGCAAACGTCGGTCGAGGAAACACGAGGAATTTTTTTTCAAAAAGTACTATGGCTATGTCATGGGGATCAGTCTGTCCTATTCCAAAAGCAGGGATTTGGCATTGGAGATCACCAATGATGCCTTTATGAAATGCTTTGATTCTCTGAAAAAGATGAATGAAGCTCCCGCCCTCAAACCCTGGCTGAGACGGATCACAGTCAACACCGCAATAGATTACTACCGGAAGGACAAACGCTTTCAAAACCATCTGGAAGCGGATGGAGAGACTCCGGTATTTGATGAAGTGTACGCCCCGGACCAGTTGGCATTTGAGGACATCATCCGACTGCTCAAGCAGCTGCCCGAGGACCAACAACTGGTATTCAACCTCTACGAGGTCGAAGGATATAGTCATAGGGAGGTCGCCGAACGGCTCGAAATCACCGAAAGCTCCTCCCGGGTTTATCTGACGCGCGCAAAAACCAAGCTCCGTCAGTTGATTCAACAACACATGAAAGAATATGCAGGAAGATAAAATATCAAAATGGTTGGCTGCCGAGCTGCGAAAGCAGCAGGAAGAAAACCCTCTTCCTTACGAACTCGGCGCTTGGGAGTCATTTACGGCGAAGCGTGACGCAATCGCCAGAAAAAAGAGAACCTACTGGATGTCGGGAATAGCGGCTGCCGTGACCGTACTCTTGGTCGCCGGAGGATTATGGCTGGCCCAGGAGACAAACGATTCAGGACTCCCCCAGCTTTCCGATCAAATCACCTTGCAGGATAGTCATTCGGAAAGCATTTCCTCGGATGCCGAGCCGAGCAAACAGGAGCCAGAAACGGCCGTTGCAAGCGAATCGCCAGCGTCTGCCCCAGTCCAAGAAATCGCGCCAGATCGTGAGTCAAATTTGACTCCCCAATCAAACCGGCAATCGATCTCCAATCGAAGGGCCCAAGCTGATGCGAGGGTAGACGAGCAGCCCGTAGTAGAGCCTGGCATAGCGCTCGCCGAGCCCAAAAGAACCGAGGCCTTGGCAACAGTTGAAAATTCCAAGATCGGGGAAGAGCTGATCCAATCCTCTGGGCTGGAAATGATGATTGCGACGGATGAAAAGGCTGAAGGTAATACCATCACCCCAGCTGAGAAGAATGGGGAGACGCAAGCTCTGGCGACGCTGCCGAAAGATCCCGAGCTAAGTGAGGAAGAGATCAAGGAAATTCTGGAGAGAAAGTCGTTTGCGAAAGTGGCCATGGGACTTTCTCCAGGTTTTGGCGCTTCTCAGGGTTCTGATCAGGCAACCGTAGGAACCAGTCTCGGACTAGGCGTGATGGTCGATATGGAAGTCACGAGCAAACTTGTAATGGGTTCGGGCCTTGCGGTCAATTACCTAAATCAGAGTAGCGAAAGCCAAAGCTATAACAGTCAGGCGGGAGCGTTCAACGCGGCTTCTGCTGTGACCGAAACCAATGAAATCACCCAGGTGCAGGTGGACATTCCGCTCTACGTTAAGTATCCGATCACCCGCAATCGGGCAATTTCGCTTCAGGCGGGATTTTCCAATCTCATTACCTTTAACCAAGCGGCAGTGCAAGAATCCTCTTACACTCGACAGGTAGCTGTCTTGGACGTCAATAGTGCCAATTCCTTCACGCTCAGGTCAGAGGCTGTCAGCCAGTCACAGGACCTTTCGGTTCCAAACCAAAAGTTTTACCCCCTCGCCACAGCCAATCTAGGAGTCAACATCCGGCTATTTGAGTCCAAAAAGACCAGCTACGAAGTAATGCCTTTTTACAACTATCCCTTGCAGGAGTTTTCAGGCTATGGGGAAAAACTCGGCATGTTCGGAGCATCATTCAAAGTGAACTTTGGGGTGATCCAAAAGAAATAAACTGAAATCCTAAACCAACATGTAGCCAGCCAAGAGAGATCTTGGTTGGTTTTTTTTTGACAAATAAATACCAAACCTTCATTTTCGAGCTGGACTGGGTGATTTTCTCGGTTTCAAAGATTTGAGTTATCTTGATGCTTTACGTGTATTCGACATGAAGCGAATTCTTTTACCCATTTTGATTTTCCTCGCAGCGCTAACTTTTACAAGCGAGACACAAGCCCTTGATTTTTTGAATTGGCAATCTGTCAATCAAGGAGGCGAAAAAAAGACTCCCGATCCGGTAGGATATCCGGTTTTTGGCAGCAGTGGGGACACACTTTTTCTGGTCTACTCCAGATTGGGATCGCTCACCCCGGAGGATAGGGCAAAGCGGATTAGCCAAAGAATCCAAGGCCTAGTCGAAAATGATCTGTATTCTTCGGATTCGCTTACGATAGAAGAAGTGGAGGGTGGCTTGGATGTCGTCTATAGCGATCAGATTATCATTACCATTTCTCCCAGTGATACAGTATACTACCAGGCGCAACCTCGTGAATTGGCTGAGCGCTGCCGGGCTACCATAGACAGCTATGTGCGGGTATACCAGGATGAGCACAGACTCGGGACGTTGGCGATGCGCGTAGGGCTTGCCTTGGCGGCTCTGCTTACCGCTGTGGGCATTTTCTTTTTGGTGCAAGCTGGCTTTCGGAGGCTTGCGGCTTGGGTGTCGAGACAGGATCGGGTTTTCCGAAATCTGTCTTATCGCAACTATACCTACCTGACCAAAGAGCGGGAGCTGAGTTTGGTACTCCAGTTACTGGGCTTTTTCAAGTGGTTTTTGATCCTCCTTACGCTTTACCTGTTGCTTCCGGTCCTATTCAGTATTTTTCCAGAGTCGAGAGATTGGTCCGAGGTGATCTTGGGATGGGTGCTTCAGCCGGTTAGAAAAGTACTTCGCTCGATTTGGGAGTACTTGCCCAATCTCTTCAGCATTTTGGTCATCATTCTCTTTATGCGGTATCTGATCCGTTTTGTCAGATATGTGTTCAAGGAGATTGAGGATGAAAAGCTGGAAATCAATGGATTCCACGCAGACTGGGCTATGCCGACTTACAACATTGTCAGGTTTCTGCTTTTTGCCTTTACTCTGGTGCTGATCTTTCCTTATCTGCCCGGCTCGGATTCGCCGATTTTCAAGGGGGTTACGGTGTTTGTCGGAGTTCTTTTTTCCCTAGGCTCCTCCTCAGCTGTAACCAATATGATCGCGGGTTTGGTGATCACCTACATGCGGCCATTCAAACCAGGCGACCGGATCAAAATCGCGGACGTAGCTGGTGATGTGATTGAAAAAACTTTGCTGGTTACCAGGATCAAGACCATAAAAAACGAGATCATTACTATTCCAAACGCCTCAGTTCTCACCGGCAATACCGTGAACTATTCCCTGCAGGCTGAGCAACAGGGACTGATCTTGCATACTACTATTACACTTGGCTACGATATTCCCTGGAGGAAAGTCCACCAAACGCTAGTGGACGCGGCACTTGCCACGGATTCTGTCGAAAAGGAACCTAAGCCCTTTGTGCTACAGACGAGCTTGGACGATTTTTATGTTTCCTACCAGCTCAATGCCTACACTAGGCAAGCGAGCAAGCAAGCCTTGGTATATTCTGAATTGCATAAAAATATCCAGGATTTCTGCCGTGATCGGGATATAGAGATCATGTCGCCGCATTACCGAGCCAGCCGGGATGGCTCGGAGATCACGATTCCAAAACGCGAGCTGGGGGATTGATATTGAGGGAAGAAGGTGGACAGCACTATAAAAAAATCCGGAACTCGCTGGGAGTTCCGGAATCAAAAGCTAAAAAAATTGAGGCGTCTTTAATAGTTGATGAAGTTGGTGACGAGCTGGATGTCCAGCTTTTTGTCTCCCGTGGTTTCGGCTTGAAGTCCTCTGAGGATCAGCGTGTACACTCGGTTTCCTTTCATTTCCAATGTCCCGGTTTGGATCAGCACCTCGTCGGTCTCAGTTGATTTTACTTTCAGGGTGACGTTTCCTGGAGTGATTTCTTCGAATTCTGAAACAGATTTAAATGTGGATTCAGCCACGAGCGGAGTCGTGCTGCCGGAGATTTCCAAATAGACGTTTTCAGAATCCGGTGAAAGGTGGACGAATCTCAATTGGGCTTTCTCAGCAGTTGGCTCTTCCCAAATGTCCTCGGAGATGATTGCGTCTATACCTTCTGCTTTCGTGGCTACGAAAATGGAATAAACTGAGTCAGCCTTCAGTTGAAAGGTTTTCTCAAGCAAGGAAGTCGCAGAGTTAGAAGCAGAGAAGCGGAAATCACGATTCCCAGTGTAGTAGGCGCTGTATGGCAAAACCTGCGTATAGCCCAGGGGTTGCTGGTTGACCTGGTTTTGGTTGGCGTAGATGTTCATTACCGGAGCCGCACTTGCCCCTTGATAGATGGAAACATAGGCGGCAGGGGGAAGCTCAGGAGACTCGATGTCGTCCATGCAGCTACTCAATGCCAAGGAACTTGCGAGAATGCCCGCTGCGATTGCAAAACCTCTGCTGAATTTGAATTTGCTTTTGGAAATGATACTCATAAAGGGTTGGATTTAGATTTCAAACTTTCCCCCTAGACGGAGAGCAGATTTGATTCGCTTCAAGTTGAACCCAGGTTTTTATGCCTTTTTTGGACAAAAAGAGCACAGAAAGCTGGCTTTCAGCGGGATTGTTTTTTGAATTCAGGCGTTATTCATCCGAATTCTAGTCCGAATCCGAAACCTCAAGCCCAGCCAATCCGATATTAAGCCAAAAGACACCATGCCAGCCAACCTTTCTCTGATCCAGTCAAGACTCACAGCCCTTCATAAGGAGATGTCCGAGGTAAAAAATGTTTTTTCCCAGAGACTAGAACGGATTCATCCCGAAAACAAAAAGTCCTCGCTGAATTTTTTGAAATACCTGATCCTGCGTAAAAATGACATTCGAAAGCTGCAGGAACATCTGCATGCCACCGGTCTTTCCTCACTGGCAAGTGGAGAGAGTCATATTCACCGACAGATTCAGGTAACGCTGCAGCATTTGGGGACAAAGTTCAAAAGACTCGATTCCTGCACGCTGGAGTTTGGCAACAGGAAGATCGCGAAGAGTAGTGTCAGGCTCTTTGGCGACGTGCAGGCGGAATGGCCCTCTTCGGTCATGGTGACTTTTGATGCGTCTTTTTTGGAAGAAAAAAAACTCGTCGACGAACTGCTGAAGAGCGGGATGGGTGTCGCACGTATCAACTGTGCCCACGATGATGAGGCTGTCTGGCTGAAGATGGTCGAAAAGATCCAAGCCGCAAGCAAGCAGACGGGAATCCCCTGCAAAATCCATTTTGACCTAGCTGGGCCAAAGATTAGGACGGTGCTTCTGGGAAAAGGGAAAAAGAAAGGCAAAGTAAAAGTCCATCCGGATTCGCTGGTATGGCTGAGCGAGACGGGCAAGGGTTTTGATCGAAAGGATACAGTCATCAGTCCCAATGAGCCCGGAGTGATAGAGAGCCTTCGAGCAGGAGACCGGGTGTTTATCGACGATGGGATGATTTATGGCAAAGTGGAGCAGGTCGATTCGGGGAAGGCATCCGTCAGAATCGAGCGGATTTCTTCCAGAAAGTCCGTCATCAAAGCCGAAAAAGGTTTGAATTTCCCGGATACTACGCTAGACATTCCTTCCTTGACGGAGTTTGATCGTGCCTGCCTTCCTTTTGTATGTACCTATGCAGATACGGTGGGATTTTCTTTCGTCCGCACGGCCCAAGATATCGCGGATCTCAGGGCTGCGATGCGGGAGTTTCGTGAGGATACCCCACCGGTGATTTTGAAAATAGAGACCCATGAAGCGGTGGTGAATTTTCCTGAACTCGTGCTCGAGGGAATGGTCGAGCAGGATTTTGGTGTAATGATCGCCAGGGGAGACTTGGCAGTGGAGATTGGTTTTGAGCGCTTGGTAGAGATTCAGGAGGAGATTTCATGGCTATGTGAGGCCGCTCACGTGCCCGTGATTTGGGCTACGCAGGTTTTGGAAAACCTACACAAGTCGGGGTTGCCTTCAAGGGCAGAAATCACCGATGCAGGACGAGCTGCCACCGCCGAATGCATTATGCTCAACAAAGGCCCTCATACGCTGGAGTTGCTCAAAACGCTGGAGAGTATCGCCAAGCGGGTAGCCGCTCTACGCATCAAAAACCGTCTTTCTCTCCGTCCTTTGAAGATCGTTGCTGATTTTTTGGCGAAGTAGCTCCTATTCAATTTGCCTTCACTCGAATGATCACGCGCTGGTAGCTTGTCAAGGCTGGACTGCCTCGGTCTGTAGCGGCGGCTATGACATGAATCTCCTGACCGGAGCCGCTGTCCTTTGGAATCGTCACTTCCACGTTAGCACTGTCTTTTTGGGTAAACTCTGCTTTTGTCTCAAATCCGCTGACAGGAGTCTGGAACCAACGGACGGATACTTCATCCCCATCTGGATCAGTAACGGACGAATGGAGTTTGATTTTCTGTCCAGGAGCCACCATGAGGGTTAATGGGCCTTCAATTCTTAAAACAGGGGCATGGTTGGCATCCTTGAAGTTGGGAATTACGGCCCATTTCATGCGAGCAGCTAAATCCCGCTGTGCTTCTGGAAAGTAATTCGGAAATGGCTCCAAATCGGTCTGGGCTCGATTTTGATTCGCGATCGAGGCCGCCATGTCGTCCGCCGAGCCCGAAGAACTCATTCCGGCAATAGGGGTTGGCTGGATGGTAAGAATTTTTCTGCCTCCCCATCCACCAAAGGTTCCGTCTTCGAATGCTCGAAGTCCGTTGCCGAGCATATTCATGACAGTATGGTTATCACCTTCACCTAGCCAAGAACCTTTTTCCTGCACAGGCATCCAGACGAAATAACCCATTTCTTTCAGCTCTTCACCGGTTTTTCCCGCGATTCCAAAATAGTCCAATTTGTCTCCTTCGACCATTTGCTTGCCATCACCCCAAACTCGATAGAGTTCGCCCAAAGGTCCTCGGTCGGAGATATATTCCTTCATCCATTCCGGGGTTAAAAATGGCGCATTTTCAGCGCTTGCCCGGATCTGAGCCCCATACCCGTAGTTGGGACCCTGGCGAAATTGGCGGTATTCGATTTCCGGCCAGTTGGGACGGATGTAGCTGGCAAAAGTGTCGTCTTGGTCTCCGGAGGGTAGGAGCACGACTTTTCGGTTGATTTTGTCCCGGATTTCTAACCAGTCTTCCCTGAACTCAAAATCCCTTTGAATGGTGAACAAGGCTCTGGCAATGGTGCTGGCTCCACCCCATGCGGTAATAAACAGTTTGCCAGGCTTATCATCCAGTATCAATTCCCGAATCAGTTCCGATCCAGGTGTGTCCTCGCTAAAATCCCCGTCAAATTTGATGTTTCCGTACCGGATGACAGACTTCAGTTTTTCCGGACTGGGATATTCGGGATTATGGGTCCTGAGATTTGGGTATGATTTTTCATAGGCCTCGACTATGTCGTGGATAAATCGCTCGCCCTCTGCCCACCGCCAAGAGCTGCAGGGACATTCGTTCATTCCAAATCGATCGTATTCCCTTCCCGGGACAAACCATTTGGTGTCTTTGCCATCTCCGGTCCAGTGAAACTGACTGCTGGCGTAGATCAGTCCCTCGATCTGAAGGTCCGAACTGTACAGAATCAATCGGATGAGGGAGTTATTGTCGTCCAACTCAGGATCTGCTGTTATAATAATTCTTGGTTTCTCGGAATAAAAATTTGATTGAGCTATGAGTTCTGGGGAAAAAAGAAGGACAATGGAAAAAGTTAGCAAATGAAAATAGCTCACGGAGGAAGTAAAAGAAGGGATTTTGACCATGGGTTCGATTGTTAATGGCCTTAAGATAAGGAAAGTTGCCATTAACTCCCTTTGAGACAATAGGATAAAAAATCGCCCGAAGATTTCTCCTCGGGCGAATTCAATTTTCATCTTAATTGGAAGGTAAGCTTGTCAAACCTACATCTTCAAGTTCTGCATCTCCAGCTGTGGAGCAAAGGGCTGCTCGTAGTAGCGCTTGCCTGTTGCTTTGTATAGAGAATTGGCGACTGCTGCAAAAACAGGAGGGAAAAGCGGTTCACCCAATCCGGTTGGATCTTCTTTATTATCCACAAAGTGCACCTCAATCTTTTTCGGAGCTTCTTTGTGTCGGATCATGCGGTATTTGTCGAAATTGGTTTTCGTAGGTACTCCATTTTCGAAAGCCATTTCTCCAAAGAAAGCATTTCCGATTCCATCTACTATCGCGCCTTCACCCATGTTGGCTGCAGCATCTGGATTGATGACTACGCCGCAGTCCACTGCCGCATAAACCGCTTCCACGACCGGCTGATTGTCTTTGATTACCAGATCAACGACTTCGGCTACGTATGAATTGTGGCAGAAGTAAGCTGACACGCCCCGACTGACATTAGGCTGCGGGGAATTCCAGCTGGATTTTTCGCGGACCAATTCCAATACACTCGCATAGCGCTTAGGGACATAGTCATTGTCTTTGCCGACTGGGTTGGTTTCTGCTTTTTTAAGCAGTTCCAGACGGAACTCAATTGGATCTTTACCCATTTCCTCAGCCAATTCATCCAAGAAGCTTTGCTCTGCACCAGCGATAAAGTTGGATCGAGGAGCTCTGAATGCTCCGATGGTAATGTTGGAAGGGATATCCCAGCCCTCTGCCAAGTAATTGTCAATCGCTCCAGCAGGGAAACGATTGGCGTGGAGTGGAGTCTCAGGGATCCCGCCAGCTTTCACATGGAAGGCTAGGAGGTTGTTATTTTCATCCAAAGCAGCTCGATAAGTTGCAGAATACGTTGGTCGATAAACACCAGCGGTCATGTCGTCTTCCCGGGTGTAAACCATCTTCACAGGCGCTTGGATTTTCTGCGAAATCAGGGCAGCCTCTACCATGTGATGGCTATAGGCTCTTCTTCCAAAACCTCCACCCATGCGGGCAAGATTGATCTGGATGTTTTCTTTAGGGATTCCCAGTGCCTGAACGAGCGTCCCCATAATGGATTCGGGCGCTTGAGTAGGTCCATAGACAACTGCATTGTCACCCCTGACATCCGCGAAACTGTTCATTGGCTCCATGGTATTGTGTGCCAAAAAGGGTGCGGAATAGGTCCTTTCGATCACTCTCGCTGCCTTTTTGAAAGCTCCTTCGGGATCGCCGTCTCGGCGAAGTACGCTACCGGATTTCTGAACGTACTCGGCCATCCGCTCCTTGTGCCGGGAGGAGTTTTCCAATCCTGACGGGACAGTCACCGTGGAGGTATTGCCGCCCCATCCTGCCATTTCGAACTTGGATTCCGGTGCGTTTTCCCATTCTGCAACCAAGGTCTTTTTCGCCTGCATCACTTCCCAAGTCGAATTGCCGACGATAGCTACGATCTCTGGGTAGGTGGTGGTGTCAAAGAAATTGCGCTGATAGTCGTCTTTGAAGAGGGAGATGGAAAAGACTTCCTGAATGCCCGGCATGCCACTGACCGAGCTTTTGTCAAAAGACTTGAGCTTCATCCCAAAAGCCGGCGGGTGTACGATGGCGGCATATTTCATGCCTTCCACTTTATGATCGAGTGCGAAAAGCGGCTTGCCAGTCACGATTTTCTGACTGTCCACATTCTTTTTGGAATTGCCGATGATCTTGAAGTCTTTGATTTCCTTCAAGGTCACTTCTTCGGGCACTTCCATCGTGGCGGCCAATGAGGCCATCTCTCCGTATCCGGCTTTTTTTCCGCTGGCTTTGTGCTCCAGTGTGCCGGCACTGGTGGTGATTTCTGAGGCTGGTACATTCCAGGTTTGTGCGGCAGCTGCCACGAGCATGGCCCGGGCCGTCGCTCCGGCGGTTCTTAGCGGTTTCCAGCCTTGGCGTATGCCTTGACTACCCCCGGTAAACTGTCGGTTGTAGCGCTCAGGATAGAAATCCGCCTGCTCGACCATGACCATCTTCCAGTCGGTATCCAGTTCCTCGGCGAGCATCATCGGCATGGAGGTCTTGACATTGGAGCCAAATTCAGGATTAGCGGAATATAGTGTCACGGCTCCGTTTTCGCCTATTTTGACGTAGCTGTTTAGCTCAAACCATTCCTTTGGCATCGCCAGAAGTTCTTCCTTGGCAGTTGGCTTACATCCTGCCAGCCAGCTAAAGCTCAGCACCATGCCTCCGCCCGCGAGCGCAGAAACCTTCAAAAACGATCTTCTGTCCAATTTTGTATTTACAGTTGTCATAGTTTCGGGGCTTAGAGGTTTTGGGAAGCGGTGTGGATGGCAGCTTTGATGCGGGTATAGGTGCCGCAGCGGCAGATATTTCCATTCATTGCATTGTCGATGTCCGTGTCAGAAGGGCTTGGGTTTTGTGCCAAAAGCGCTGCCGCACTCATGATCTGACCGGCCTGACAGTAGCCACATTGCGGCACGTCATGCTCGATCCAGGCTTTTTGCACGGGGTGGTCGCCCGCTTCGGAAAGCCCCTCGATGGTGGTGATTTTCGAGTCTTCGGCAGCAGAGACGGGCAGCTGGCAAGAGCGTACCGCATTGCCGTCCAGATGGATGGTGCAGGCGCCGCATTGGGCGATGCCGCAGCCAAACTTCGTGCCCACCAAATCCAGGTGATCTCTCAGCACCCACAGCATGGGGGTGTTGGGATCTACGTCGACCTGCTGGGACTTACCGTTGATGTTGAGGTTGTATAGGGCCATAGTATGTTGAATTTAGAATTTCAAGTTACAGATTTGTGTTCGGGTAAGCCCTACGAAAATCAAATTGAAGGCTTTATAAATCAATTGTTTATGAGTTCTACTTGATTTCTTCGGCTGCCCAATCACCTCTTTGGCATTCTTGCATGTTTCAAACATCTCCTGAACCAATCGACGAACCGCCCTTATTTTAGGTGCTTTTCCAGAAAAGAAAAGATCGCAGTCCGGATCTCCGGTGCATCAAACATCGCCCCGAAATGAGGTGCACCCTTAACCACAATTAGTTCGGTTGGTACGCCTTTTACTTTCAGCCAAGAATTCAAAAGATGGGATTGGTTGGGGGAGACCATGTCGTCTTTTTCCCCATGGATAATCAAGAAAGGTGGGTCTTTTTCGTCCACATAGGAGACCGGACTCGCAACCTTGGCCAAATCTGGTCTATTCAAAGGTGCTGCTCCGATCAAGAGGCCTTCAGGTGATTTGGCATCTACTGCTCCTGGAAATAGTGTCAAATCAGCTGGCCCATAGAAATCAACGACGGCCTTGAACGCGAACTTTTTGCTGGTTCCCGGCATGAAGAATTCCTTCACGTCCTGATTTTTGGAAAGACCCAACATTGCAGCTAAATGTCCACCCGCAGAAAATCCCATTAAAGCAAATCGATCGGTGTCAAAGCCAAATTTGGAGGCGTTTTCGTACAAATAGGAAACCGCAGAATTGCAGTCCAGCATCTGGGCCGGGAAGGTCGCTTGGGTACTGAATCGATAGTCGATGGAAGCCAAAGCATAGCCCTTTCTCATGATTTCGGCGATGGTTTCCTTCATATAGCTCATGTCCGCGTATTTGTCGTTGCTGAGCCATCCCCCTCCATGAACCCAAATCACCAGGGGAACTTTCCCTGTTGCATTGGGTGGAAGATAGATGTCTAACAGGTGTTTTTTGAGTGTGTCGTACTGATAGGGAATATTTCCGTGAAGCATTGTGCCTTCCGGGAAAATGTTCATAACCCGGTTGGATTGCGACATGCCTAGGCTTCCGATGGAAAAGAGCAGAAGGAAAAAAAGTGCCTGTTTCATTAGCTTGGATGGGTAGAAGTCGACAAAAGAGCAGAAGAGATTTCAGCTCGCTTTGAATTTTAATTTAGCTATGTTTCTGTAGATTTTTTTTTATGCCCTATGACACTCACGGATACGTATTACCACTCGAAAAGGCCGGTAAGGCGCTTTGACTAAAACCAAACTCAATTACTGCCCAAAGGGAAAAGTTAGGCCTGAACCTCACCAAACGAGAAGTTCAGGCCTAGGAATGTTGGTTGATTTTCGTCCGATTAATCGCAACGAAAATGATCTCAGATCAGAATAGCTTTTCCTGTGGAGGAGTTGCTCCGCCAAGTCGAATGTAGACGGTTGCCTGACCTCTGTGGTGAGTCTGATGTTCAAAGGCCTTTTCCAATGCTTTGCCCTTGCTCATCTCAAATCTCCCAAAGAGCGTCGTGTTTTCAGCCAGTTTTTCCGGAGTCATGGTCTTAATGCTGCCGATCACGAAGTCGTAACTCGCCATGACAAGCTTTGTAGTATTTTCTTTTGATTGATCCTCCGCTTTTTCTGAGGCCCCCATTCCGACTGGGCTTGCTAGACCAGTTGCTGCGGCAATGAAGCCGTAGTTGGCATCGGCCAAGTGGAGCATCTGTTGGGCAAAGGAGCGCATCTCAGGAGTTGGTTTTAAATTGTACTTGTCGGCTGGCATGGCATCAAGGTATTCCTTGGTGAAGGCTTTGGCGCGCTCCCAGTCTTTGACCATATCGTCAACGGGACTCTGGGCGAGTGTGAGGGATGTGAATCCCAAAAAGAAGGCGAGGATAGCTAAGAGTTTCATGGGGATTGTTTTTTTTTGCTAGAAGTTACGAAATTCCTTACTTCACTTCTACTCAGAACAGCGATAAGGAAGATTCTTCTTGATTTAAAGGGTCGTCTGGCATTTCGACCAGTGCAAACCGGCGCTACCAATTTGCTGTGTCCCAAATCCTATCGGTCAATCATTTTTTTGGCAGCTTCTGGATAGCGATTGCCCACAATGGTCAATTCTTTGAAAACCCGGTCAATCTCCGCCAAGTCCGTGGAGGACAAATGAATAGAAGCACCTCCTAAGTTTTCTTCCAGACGATGCTTTTTGGTGGTACCGGGAATGGGCTCGATCCATAGTTTCTGTGCCAAAATCCAGGCTAGGGCAATTTGCGCGGGAGTGGCCTGCTGGGAATCAGCAATCAGCTGCAAGGTGTCTGTGACCGCTTGATTTGCTTTTCGGTTTTCCTCGGCGAATCTCGGAACCACATTTCTGAAATCTCCAGCCTCAAAGGAAGTGGAGGCGTCGATTTTTCCGGTCAAAAACCCTTGTCCCAATTTCTTCAAAAAGCATCTCAATCTCAATCCAACTCAATTCCGAAAAGTTGGATAAAATCTAAAAAAAGGACTTGTCCATTGAAAAAGGTTTAATTTCATTTCAAAATTTTATTGCCTAACATAGCGTATGCTTAAAGACAATTTTGGACGTATTCACGATTACCTGCGGATATCGCTCACTGATAACTGCAATTTCCGCTGCTCCTACTGCATGCCAGTGGAGGAGATGGAGTGGATGCCTTCGTCCAAGCTGATGAGCAAGGAGGAAATCCTAAAATTGGCAGAGGTCTTTGTGGGTTTGGGGATAAACAAGATACGTCTAACTGGGGGAGAACCCTTGGTCAGAAAGGAATTTCCTGAGATTCTGGAAGGGATTGCGAAAATGGGAGTAGAAACTACCCTCACTACCAACGGAGTCCTTATTCACAAGCATGTCGAGCAGTTGAAGTCAGCAGGTGTTCGCTCCGTGAATGTCAGTTTGGATACTCTCAATCGGGAGAAGTTTCAAAAATTGACTCGACGTGATCAGTTTGACAAAGTCTGGGAAAATATCAACCTGCTTTTGGAAGAAGGTTTTCGGGTCAAAGTGAATGCCGTGGCACTTCATGGGCTGATCGAGGATGAACTCTGTGGCTTCGTAAGAGCCACGGAAAAGCTGCCTCTACATGTCCGGTTTATCGAATTTATGCCCTTTGCCGGTAACCACTGGTCCAGCAAGCAGGTAGTCACCGCGAATCAGATGCTTGAGTTGGTCAAAGCCGAATTTCCGGTCATCAAACTGGAAGATCTCAAACACGACACCGCCAAGAAATACCAAGTACCTGGATTTGCCGGAACTTTTGCCTTCATCACCACGATGAGTGAGCACTTTTGCAGCAATTGCAACCGGCTTCGATTGACTGCCGACGGAAAGATCAAAAATTGCCTTTTTGGCAAAGATGAATTGGATTTGTTGACCGCACTTCGCTCAGGTCAGGAAGTTGTGTCTTTGATTGAGCAATCCTTGTCTAAAAAACATGCTGCTTTGGGTGGGCAGTTTACAGCCGATTACAAAAAAGCTGATCCAGACAAAATGGAAAATAGAAGTATGATTACAATCGGTGGGTAATGCTTGAATTTGTTTCTGTTTCCAAAGCCAAAGAGCTTTTAAAATCTCTCGACCTTTTCCAAAAAACTGAGCAAAGTCCTCTGGGGAAATCTTTGGGCAAATACACTTCGTCTCCGATTATTTCTCCTATGAACGTGCCCTCCTTTGACAATTCCGGAATGGATGGATATGCCTTTTCTTTTGCGGATTCGGGAGAAAGCAGAACGGTCGTAGATGTTATCCAAGCGGGATCAGCCACTGATTTTCAACTGAAAGCTGGTGAAGCAGCTCGGATTTTCACAGGAGCCCCAGTTCCAAAAGGAGCCGATACCGTCATCCAGCAAGAATGGGTTACGATAGTTGGGGATAAGGTGTTCTTTGAGCAGGAGAGAGTTACCAAAGGAATGAATGTCCGCGAAGCCGGAGCTCAATGTCAAGTGGGAGAAGTGGTGTTGCCCAGTCATTCCCTAGTCACACCTGGAACCATAGGCTTGTTGGCTTCCCTTGGAATCCAAGAGCTAGAAGTTTTTGTCTCTCCGAAAGTGGGGATTATTCTTACTGGAGACGAGATCATCGAAATCGGGAATCCTTTGGCTTCCGGCCAAATCTACAATGCCAATGGACCCGCTTTGCGGGCTTATTTGCAGCTTTTGGGTATTGAAAATATTCAGATTTTCAAAGTGAAAGACGAAGCGACTGAGGTGACTCGAGTCATTGGAGAGGCATTGGAACGTGTGGATTTGCTTTTGTTGACCGGAGGAATTTCGGTAGGGGATTTTGATTTTGTCAAACCAAGTCTTCTGGAGAATGGCGTGGAGCAAATCTTCTATAAAGTCAAACAAAGACCCGGAAAGCCACTTTTTGTAGGGAGGAAAAAAGAGAAAATTGTTTTCGCTTTACCCGGAAATCCAGCGTCGGTGTTAAGTTGTTTTGTCCAATACGTCAAGCCTTTGATCCAAGAATGGAACGGCAAATCCAATTCCTGGAATGCACCAACTTATTACCCTATTTCCAAAGACTTCAAGAAAAATGCACCCTTGACCTTTTTCTTAAAAGCCAAGCTGGAGTCTGGAAAAGCAGAAATATTACCCGGACAAGAGTCGTTCAATTTGCTTCCTTTTGGTGTCGCTGATGGCTTAGTGGAGATTCCTGAAGATCTCAGCCATGTGGAAGAAGGAAGTCTTGTTGCCTATTATAGCTGGATTTAGGACATGGAACTTTGGGATTGGTTTTTATACTTCCTAATGCCCTTTGCGGCGTTTATGTATGCTTCAGTTGGACACGGAGGCGCGAGTAGTTACTTGATGATCTTGGCTTTGATGGGTTTTGCTCCAGAGGAAATTCGCCCATCTGCGTTGATTCTGAATATGTTCGTGTCTATGATTTCCTTCCTGAATTATAGGAAATCCGGCCAATTTCCCCTGAGCCTGTTTTTGTCCCTGATCATCTTCTCTATCCCGGCGGCCTATTTGGGCGGAACCTTGTTGCTGGAAACGGGTATATACAAGAAGATCTTGGGTGTCTTACTCATATTTCCTGTATTGAGGTTTGCGGGGGTGTTTCCAATTTCGGATACCGAAAAGGTTGAGCGAAAATGGTGGATGGGTCCTATGCTGGGCTTCGCCATCGGTTTGCTTTCCGGCATGATTGGGATAGGCGGAGGAATCATCCTTTCACCAATTATCCTGATGCTGGGATGGGCAGGGGTGAAGGAAACAGCGGCCTTGAGCGCTTTGTTTATCTTTTTAAACTCGGTTTCAGGCTTCCTCGGCGCTTCGGTATTTCATATTGAGTTTTCAACCCAGTTATGGATACTGTTGCCTCTCACGATAGCTGGAGGTGCGGCAGGTGCCTATTTGGGGGCAAAAAAGTTCAGCCCTAAGTTCCTGAAATACCTCCTGGCCTTTGTGCTTGCTTTTGCAGCAGTCAAGTTGATAATTGGATAAAACGGGCAGGGAGTTGTAGATTAGTTGCCATGAATGAAGTAATACTCATCAAAGCATTTGGAATGATCGCCGAGAAAATCGGCGGGAGTGAGTTGGAGTGGAAGAATCCGGGGACCCTGGAGGCGCTCAGGGCGAAGTTGGAAAATGAATTTCCAGATCTTAAGGCCGCCAAATTTGGTTTTGCAATCAATAAGAAGCTGCTTCAGAGCGATGCGGAGATTCCAGCAGGAGCTGAGGTGGCGCTTTTACCACCCTTTTCTGGAGGATAGCCGATGAGCCGATTTGACAGACAAGAAATCTTGCCCGGATTTGGTAAAGAAGGGCAGCAAAAACTTCGGAATTCCTCAGTGTTGGTGATCGGCGCGGGAGGATTGGGATGTCCGATTTTGCTTTATCTGGCTGCTGCAGGCGTCGGGAAAATCGGATTGGCGGACGGAGATACCGTTGCGCTTTCCAATCTCAACCGACAGGTGCTGTTCGGCGTCGGAGACTTGGGAAAAAACAAGGCCGAGACAGCAGTCCGGTACTTTCAGCATAAATACGACGATATCCAGTGGGAGATTATTCCCGAATTTTTTTCCGTGGAAAATGCCCAGGAAATCATTTCAGGTTACGATTTGGTCGTTGACGGCACGGACAATTTTCCAACAAGATATTTGGTCAATGACGCTTGCGTACTGATGGAAAAGCCGCTTGTTTTCGGCGCGATCTATCAGCATGAGGGACAGGTTTCAGTTTTTAACCTGGGACCAAATTCCGCCAATTACCGGGACTTGTATCCCAAGATGCCAGCCGCTTCCGAGATTCCCAACTGCGCCGATACAGGAGTCTTGGGTGTTTTGCCTGGGATTATTGGCAACTTGATGGCTTTGGAAGCGATCAAGGTTTTAAGCGGATTCTGCAAGCCGCTGAAAAATAAGGTGCTTTTTTTCAACAGCCTGACTGCTCAAACCTATGAAGTGGAGCTTGTCCCCAGCGCGGAAACGAGGGAAGCTATGCCCCGGTCACTTGCTTCATTCGAAATTATGGACTACGAGCTGGCTTGTGAGGGCATCAAGCAATTGACCTGGTCTGAGGCTATGCGTAAAATGAATTCGGATGTGGCTTTTGTGGACGTGCGCGAACCCGGCGAAATGCCTCCGCTTGAATGCACGGGCTTGATCAAAATTCCCCTTTCAAACCTTAGCGCGCAACTGGACCGCCTCGAAGAATCGGAGGAGGTCTTGTTTTTCTGCCAAAGCGGTATCCGCAGCCAACAAGCCGCGCAACAGCTTCAGCAGACCTATCCGGACAAAAAGATCTATTCAATCCGAGGCGGGATCAATGCCTTGAAGACCTAAGCAAGCATGGAAAAAGAACGCAAACCGAAGAACATATTCGTACAGGGAGCAATCACACCCGAGAAGATCGCCCAGTCGATCGCCAACCATTCCACTAAAACGGACATTGGAGGGCATTCCATATTTCTTGGGCAAGTCCGGGCGGATGAAAAGCCCGAAGGCAAGGTCGTTGCCATTGACTATTCCGCATACGAGGAGATGGCTTTGGAAAAGGCTTTTGAAATCCGTGAGGCCATTTTTGCCAAATACCCACTGACCTGTATGCACATTTACCACAGTTTGGGAGAGGTAAAAGTGGGAGAGCTTTGCCTGTTTGTATTCACCTCTTCCAAGCACCGCAATGCTGCGATGGATGCCTGTGACAAATTGGTCGAGCGGATCAAAGCCGAGCTGCCCGTTTGGGGAAAGGAAATCCTAGACTCGGATGGCCACGTGTGGAAGGTGAATGTCTGAAGTCCATAGACCACAGTCGACTATCAACTGCCGGTAGAGTCAAATGTCCGGTGTCCGATGACGGATGTGTAAAAGACGGAAGTGCCGACTTCGATATCGATTGAGTAAGGACGACATGTTCGGTGGACTGTTGACCGTCGACCGTTGAAAAAAATAGAACCATGATCAACATCACCCATAAATCCACAACCCTAAGAAAGGCTATTGCCCAAGCTGTTGTTTGCGTGAGCAAACCGGAGACGATTCAGGCAGTAAAAGACCGAACCGTTCCCAAAGGCGATGTGCTGGAGATGGCCAAAACGGCCGGACTCTTTGCCGCCAAACGGACTGCCGACATGATTCCCGATTGCCATCCTTTACCGATTGAGTTTACCTCCGTAAGCTATGAGATAGGGGAGATGGAGATCCAAGTCTTGGTGGAAGTCCATACCGTATACAAAACCGGCGTGGAAGTCGAAGCCATGCATGCCGCTTCGGTAGTGGCGCTGACTATGTACGATATGCTGAAGCCTATAGACAAAGGCATCAGCATTCAGCACATCAAACTAATGGAAAAGCGCGGAGGGAAGTCAGACCAGAAAGCAGACTTTAGCAAGCTGCGAGCTGCTGTGGTGGTCTGCTCCGACTCGATCTCCAAGGGGCTGGGAGAGGACAAATCGGGTAAAACCATCATAGGGAAGTTGGAGGGTCTCGGCATACAGGTCACCAACTATGTCGTAATCCCTGACGATAGCGACAAGATTCAAAACGCTGCCCATGACGCCGTCGCGCAGGAAACCGACATTCTGATCTTCACGGGCGGAACGGGACTTTCGCCCAGGGATATCACACCCGAGGCGTTGGAGCCGATCTTGACCCGGAGAATTCCTGGAATCGAAGAAGCGATCCGAAGCTACGGACAGCAGCGCGTGCCCACTGCTATGCTGTCCAGATCGGTGGCAGGCACAATTGGTAAAATGCTCGTACTTGGGCTTCCAGGTTCAGCCGCCGCAGCTGGCGAGTCCATAGATGCGATATTCCCAGCAGTCTTGCATGTGTTTCATATCCTCGGAGGAGGAAGGCATTGAGGGAGTAGCTAGTATCAAGAACCTAGAGCCAAGAATCAAGATTTAGGTAGCAGGGATTGGCGTTTTTTCTCAATGCAAGATGAAGATGAAATACACGGGAGATGTGCTGCCACCGCAGAAAACTCATAACTTTTCCCCTAAATCAAAGCAGGCTTTATCGCTTCAATTTCCGCCTTCAGCGCATCCAGCTGTAGCCTTATCTTTTCGATGATTTCTTCAGAGTCCAGCTGTATGGAGTTAACCAAATCCTGATAATAGGATAGGCCCAGGTTCAGGTTTTTTCTGAATTTCTCCAGATAAGCTTCCTGCTTGGCTGAGGCTTCAGGCAGAAGTTTTTGAAATTCCTTTTTCAGGTAATCCACATAGAGCTGGGCCTCTTTGACAAAGATATGCGGGCGATCAGATTCCAGTTTCAGCGCGATCTTGCCGTAGATGTGATCAACCATTTCCTTGAGGCTGAAGACGCCTTTGAAATAGGCCAAATTGGGTCCGGGGCAGATGGTCACGGCATTCAGATTTCTTCTCGGATTTTCGCCTTGAGCCAAGATTGCCGGGGCGCTTAGTCCTTCGCAGAGACAGTCTTTTTCCAAGACCTCATTGAGATCTTCCTGACTCACTTTTCCTTCCTTGAAAAGTTCTGCTTTTAAATTCTGGTATTGACGGGAGGCAGTACAGATCGGCTTTTCGGTAAACTCTGTACTGAAACTCAGGAATTTTTTGTAGCAAGGACTGCCCGGACGGCCTTTTTCTATGCGTTCTTTGCGCTGCTCTTCTCCGCTGCTGGTTCGTAGATTGTTGAAAGGCACACCGAGGGGAGAAGCTTGGCTGAGAAAAAAGTCGGACTGCTTTGCAGCGATGATGCGTTGGATGGTCTCATCATCCACGGCCGTGGCTTCTGGTACTAGGAGAAAGGGACTTCCCCAGCCGGTGCCGTCCAGTTCATAGTAGCTTCGTAGGAAGCTGTCCTCACCTGCCGTGCCGATTCCGCCTTGGTAGGTGATTTTGATGGTTTCATTTTCAGACAAAAGCTTTAGCCCTTTTTCAGCCAAGGCTTGATTGCAGGATTGACGGATCGTGTTGATTAGCTCTTTTCTGTTGCTTTTGAAATCTTCCAAAATCGGTCCGGCGAGAAAGCCGTCTGAAGCAAAGGCATGACCGCCACAGTTGAGGCCCGATTCTATGCGGAACTCCGAGACCCAAAGGCCTTTTTTGGCCAGGAATTTTCCTTGAATCAGGGCGGATCTATAATCGCTGACCTTGAGGATAATACGTTTTTTGAGCTGACTATTTTTGTCGGGGAAAAAGTCGGCAAACTGCTCCGCATAGCTGTAGAGTGCTGGATTCATACCTGCTGAGAACACCACGGCTGCATTCAGCTTGCTTTTGGCGAAGCCTCTCAAGGAAGAAAGCGCATCAGAAAACTCTCTCGGCAGTGCTTGGCCTTCTTTGTCGTAGTTGAGCTTGTCGACCTTGGTCATGATATTGACATCCACGGATCCAGGCTTTAGCAGCGAGTTGATTCGGTTTTTCAGGTTTGGCTTTTCCTCGTCCTCTGCCTTCTGGTATTCCGCGAAAAGGTTAGCGAGTTTGCTCTCTTGCGGAAGCAGGGCGACGAGCTGGGTCATGGCCTCGCCAGTTTCCCAACTTTCGTTTTTGAGCTCTTCCACCTGAGTTTGGATGGCATCGTGCAGTAGGTCGAGGTAGGCTTGGACTCTTTTTGCACGGTAGTCCTCTTCAGTTTCCAAAATCGGCATGAAAGGAAGATTGAGCTTTGCGGAATGGATCTTTCGCATATCCTCCAGAAGAAAATCGTCCATGATGGATACGACGCTGGAAATGCCGAATCGGGCGACTTTGAGTGGGGTATCGACGGTATAGCCCAATCCCATCACCGGGATGTGGAAAGTGTGGAGTCCTGAATTCTGAAGCATTGAACTGGAAGGATAGACTGTTGAGATGCCAAAATTATCCCCGACTGTGGGCTTGAATGGCTGTTTTTAACTTTGTCTCTACCTGACTTTTGTCAGGGATTATTCCGAGAATGACTTTAGGTCGATTAGGAATAGTAACTTTTGGGTTAGATTAAGCTATCAAAATCAAACCCTTATGATTGAGAAGTTCAATGTCGGATTGCTGGACTTGCTTTCCATTCTATTGCCTGGTGGTTTTTTGGCTGGATTAGCGTGGCAATCGGGTTGGCTGGAAGAATGGTCCATGCTGCAGGAACTATCCGAAAGCTGGCTTTCTGCAGCTGCTTTTGCTGCCTCCTCATACGTGCTTGGCCATTTTATCCATATGGTGGCGAGCTACCTCGATGGCTTGCTTTTTGAAAAAATCAAGAAAAGGAGATGGCCAGATGAGACTTTGGTGAATATAGTCATCAAGATTAAGGACGAAGAGATCGGAAAAATCGACAGAAAATATTTCAATGCGTTCAAATGGTCGCTTGCCCACCTCATGCAGCATCAGCCAGCAATGTATCAAGCAGTGGAAAAGCACATCGCCGAATCAAAATTTTTCAGGAGTTTTGTGATCGTTCTCCTGTTCGCCGGCGCTTGGGCCTTTTTCCAAAACAGCTGGCTGGAGGGGAGCCTATGTTTGCTATTTGCTTTCCTTTCTTTGATCAGATATGCTTCGCAAAGGCAAAAATCGATCGACTCCGCTTACCAATATGTGATTGCGTCGATGGGGAAAAAGAGGGAGGAGAAGGGTTAAGGCTCAATTCTGTTTTCAAAACTCCATCTCGATACTCTCTCCGGCTTTGAGCTGCAAATCTATTTCGGAACCGTCGGCGAAGAGCACGACGGATTCCCCCTTTTCTGAGTAAATCTTGACTTTATTCACCTGGCCACTTTCCCAAGAAAAGTCCAAGGTAAATCCTCCTCTGGCTTTGAGGCCTTTTACATTCCCTGATTGCCAAGCCTTGGGCAAAGCGGGCAGTACACGGATCACGCCTTCCTCGTGGGACTGGAGGAGCATCTCGGCTACTCCGGCAGTGTAGCCGAAATTACCGTCAATCTGGAAGGGCGGATGCGCGTCAAAAAGATTGGTATAGAGCCCGGTGGCCAGCAATTTTTGGATGTGCTCATGGGCCATTTCTCCGTCCATGAGCCTAGCGGAAAAGTTGATCAGCCAGGCGCGTGACCAGCCCGTCCCCGCTCCACCGTTGGCTAGGCGATAGTCGAGGGTCTTTTTCACCGCTGCAAAATGATCTGGCGTCCCATCTCGTGTGATAGCATCGCCCGGATGAAAGGCGTAGAGGTGAGACATGTGTCGATGGCCTTTTTCCGGCTCTTCATATTCTCGATCCCATTCCAGGATCCGTCCGTCCGAACCCAACTGTACCCCAGGTCGAAGTTGGGCTAGCTGGCTTTGGATCTTGTCGCTCAATTCGGACCTAGACCCAACGAGCTCGATCGATTGGAGGTAGATGTTGAAGATGTCAGCGATCAATTGCTGGTCCATAGCCGCACCCATGGTGGAGGCGGCTTTAGCGCCTTTTTCGTCAATGAACTGGTTTTCGGGAGAGGTCGAAGGCGCAGATACGAGAGATCCGTCTCTGGGGTCCACGATCAGCCAATCGGAATAGAATTGGGCGATTTCCTTAAACGCTGGGAGAGCTCTTTTTTTCAAAAACTCTTGATCTTGGGTATAGAGGTAGTGCTCCCAATAATGCCTCGCCAGCCAAGCTCCGGCTCCGATCCAGCTTCCCCAGAAAGCGGTACGTGCCTGTAGAAAGGGAATCTTCCATAGGTCGGTTGTATGGGGAAGCATGGCTCCGCTCATGTCGAAGTTTTGCGAAGCGGGCTTTTTGCCGTTTTCTATCAATTGGTCTGTAAAGTCGAAAAGCGGCATGTGCAACTCGCTAAGGTTTGTGACTTCGGCAGGCCAATAGTTCATCTGCAGGTTGATGTTCAAATGGTAGTCCGCATTCCAGGGTGCGGAGATATGTTGGTTCCAAAGTCCCTGAAGGTTGGCGGGATTGGTGCCGGGACGGGAACAGGAGATCAGCAGGTAGCGACCGAAGTCAAAGAGAAGTTTTTCGAGCCTAAGATCCGTATGACCGGTCTTGGCGTTTTTGATGCGTTGGTCGGTCGAGATTTCATCGGAAGTCGGAGCTCCGAGCAATAGGCTCATCCGGTCAAACCAGGGACTATATTCTGTTTCATGGGATTGACGAAGCTGTCCCCAGCTGGCAAAGGCGATTTCGTCGAGTGTAGCTTCTGCTTTTTTCTCAAAATCCGAGTGGTAGAAGCTCGTTTCTGCGACCAGTTTGACATGGATTTCCTTGGCACCATCTACCCGTAGCCCTTCAGGTACGGCTCGGATTTCCCCGTCTTGGTTCTGAGCCAGCAGGAGTACGCGGAATTTGACCCCGTTGAGAATCGGCGCGGGTTTAGAGTCGATTTGTCCACCACGCTGGGAGACCATACCCTTCATTTCGAGGAGATTGTCGTTGAGTGCTTTAGTTTCGGCGGTGGGATGATTTTGATCGGTGGGGCGGTCCATGCGGATCAGTCCTCTGAATCCATCCGGATGGGTGGTTTGAAGTTTGATTAAAATAGCCTGATCGGGCGCAGAGGCGAAGACCTCCTGAGCGACCGAATAACCCCCGCTTTTGAATTCGGTGTGTGCGATGGCGGTGTTCAGATCCAAGCTTCTTTTATAATCCGTCACGTTATCCCAATTGAAGTCAAGCCAAAGATCTCCCATAGTCTGATGGGATCGAGTCACGTCCTTGCGGGAAAATTTCAATACGAGCAAGGAGTCCGCACTGCTATGGTCTCCGGAGATGAGGTATTCGCGGATTTGTGCTAAGTCTGCCGGTGTGCCTTCGGCCAAGCCCCAATCATCGGGCCCGCCGGGCCACATGGAATCCTCGTTTAGCTGGATGCGTTCTTTGCCCGGGATGCCGAAAATCATGGCGCCCAACCTGCCATTTCCGATGGGAAGGGCGTCTTCCCACTTTTCGGAAGGCTGTAGGTACCATAGGACGGAATTTTGGGCATGGACAGAAAATACTGCAAAAAATGCCCATAGGACTAAAATGGGGTACTTTTTCATGGGTTACTTGGGTATCTGCCAAGATTACGACAAATAGCCATTCCTGCCAACCTGTTCGCCTAAAAAATGGCTTTAAAGGGCTAGATATCCACTTTGTCTACAGGGATCTCAAGAAGTCCCGAAACTCATCCGTGTCGAAATTGCTCATACCCTGCTGGTAGAAGACGATTTTCCCTTCTTTATTCACCACCAGAGTGGTGGGGATGGACTCGCTTTCCAAGCTTTGGTTAAGTCCATAGCTGGCATGGACGACCGGAAATGCCCAGCTTTTTCCCTCCATGAAGTTGCGACTTTTGGCGATGTCGTTGTCGAGACCGATCATCATAAACTCAAGATCGGGAGTGTCTTTTACCGATTTGTACAGTTCTGAGATGTGTGGCATTTCCGCGCGGCAGGGCCCGCACCAGGAAGCCCAGAGATTGATAAATAGAACTTTGCCCCGATAGTCTTGGAGGTCGATCACTTTTCCCTCCATGTCTTTGAACCGACCCAGGTAGTCGAATTTTTGGTCTGTCAGATCCGGAATTTCAATCTTTGGCTTCATCAATCCTGTCGAAAGCAGCACAGACTGTAGACCTCCCTGAATCACAGGCAGCAGACCAGTGAAGTAGAGAAATGCAAAAAAGGCCAGTATCAGGCCCCAGGACTTTATTTCTTTTTTCCAATCCATTCTCAAGGACGATTTACGAAATACGATTTGCGAGGTTTTTTGGAACCTTGGAGGTTTTAGAGGACTCGAAGGTTTGAGATGTAGGCCCCAATCTTTCAATTTTTTGATCTTTCAATTTTACAATCTTAAAATCAGACCTTTAGTGACCAAGCGCACATATTCTCCTTTTTCCAATGTAAAGGAGGCTTAACTTGCATGGTTGACAAGAAGTACAGAATTCCCAAGAATATGCAATACGAGATTAAAATAGCTTCCGAACTTGAAGTAAAACCCCATCAGGTTCAGGCGACAATAGCGCTTTTGGACGGAGGGGCGACGGTTCCCTTTATTTCACGCTATCGGAAGGAAGCCACCGGTACACTTGATGAGGTGCAAGTCGCCGCGATTAGAGATCGGATTGAGCAGTTGCGTGAACTGGATAAGCGTCGGGAAGCCATCCTCAAATCCATCGAGGAGCAGGGCAAGCTGACTCTTGAATTGAAGAAGTCGATTGATGCAGCCGAGACCATGTCCAAGCTGGAAGACATCTATCTGCCCTACAAACCCAAGCGGAGGACCAAGGCGACGATAGCAAGGGAAAAGGGTCTGGAGCCGCTGGCGGAGCGTATTTTCGCGCAAGAGTCCTTCGACTTGGAAGCGGAAGCTCATAACTATCTCGACGCTGACAAAGAGGTGAACTCGGTCGAGGAAGCCCTTCAGGGAGCTCGTGACATCATCGCCGAGTGGGTCAACGAAAACGCCCAAATCCGTGAAAAAATGCGCAAACTGTTTTTGGAAGAAGGCAATTTTACTTCCCGAGTGATTCCTGGCAAGGAAAACGAGGCCATCAAATACAAAGACTATTTTGACTGGTCTGAGCCGATCAAGTCTGCTCCTTCCCATCGTGTTTTAGCGATGCGGAGAGGAGAGAAGGAACTCTTTTTGATGCTGGATTCCTGTCCGGAGGAGCTTTCGGCCATTGCTGTGATGGAACGGGAAATTCTGAAGAATGGCGCCAATTCCGCTGTGGATCAGGTGAAGCTTGCCATCAAGGATTCTTACAAAAGATTATTGAAGCCGAGCATGGAGACGGAAATCCGCTTGCTGACCAAGAAAAAAGCCGACGAGGAGGCGATCCGGGTTTTTGCGGAAAATCTCCGCCAGCTGCTGCTCGGAGCGCCTTTGGGCGAAAAGTCAGTGATGGCAATTGATCCAGGTTTCCGTACGGGTTGCAAGCTCGTCTGCTTGGGACCACAGGGTCAATTTTTACATTATGAGGCGATCTATCCCCACGAACCCCAGCGGAGAACTGTCGAGGCGGGCATGACGGTGAAGGGTTTGGCCGAAAAGTTTGGAATTCAGGCCATCGCTATCGGAAATGGTACGGCGGGACGAGAAACTGAAGCCTTTGTAAAAAATCTCGGCCTTCCCAAATCTGTCATCGTAACGATGGTCAATGAAGCTGGAGCCTCTATCTACTCGGCTTCAGATGTGGCCAGGGAGGAATTTCCTGACTTGGATCTGACCGTCAGAGGGGCTGTTTCGATCGGTCGCCGACTGATGGATCCTTTGGCAGAGCTGGTGAAAATCGATCCCAAATCCATCGGCGTGGGCCAGTATCAACATGACGTGGACCAAAATGCGCTGAAAAATTCTCTGGACGACACCGTGATGTCAGCAGTGAATGGAGTAGGAGTGGAGGTCAATACCGCATCCAAACAGTTGCTGACTTATGTTTCCGGTTTAGGACCGGTTTTGGCACAGAATATCGTGGATTTCCGTACCGAAAACGGACCTTTTACCAGCAGAGCTCAATTGAAAAAAGTGCCTCGATTGGGTGACAAGGCCTTTGAACAAGCCGCAGGTTTCTTGAGAATCAGCAAAGCAAAGCATCCCTTGGATGCATCAGCTGTCCATCCGGAACGCTACGAATTGGTAGAAAAAATGGCCAAGGATCTGAATACCTCGGTGAAAGAGCTGATGAGTTCGGATGATTTGCGAAATAAAATCGTTCTGAAAAACTATGTTTCCGAGACGGTAGGCTTGCCCACATTACAGGATATCCTGGAGGAATTGGCAAAGCCAGGACGCGATCCGCGGGAGACTTTTGAAGTGTTCCAGTTCCAGGACGGGGTGAACTCCATGTCCGATCTGAAAGTTGGGATGAAGCTGCCGGGCGTAGTGACGAATATCACAGCCTTCGGGGCTTTTGTAGACGTTGGGGTGCATCAGGACGGTTTGGTTCACCTGAGCCACTTGGCGGATCGATTTGTGAAAGATCCCAACGAGGTTGTGATGGTGAATCAAAAAGTGCAAGTGACGGTGATGGAAGTGGATATTCCGAGAAAGCGGATAGCGTTGAGCATGAAATCCGATCCTTTTGCGGAGCGGGGCAAAAGTCAAGGAAAGCCTGCGCCGAAGTCCCAGAAAACTGAAGAACCGCAAGGTACGATGGCCGAAAAGCTGGCGATGCTGAAAGGGAAGTTCGGAGGTTGATTATCGAAAATTAAGCCCTGGGTAATGAAAATCGCCTGGGGCTTTTTGTCCGTTGGTGTCCTGCTTTACAAGACTTTTTCACGGTTTCCCGATGGCCGGGCCCAAATCCCACCTTTGGTAGAATAGCTCACTACATTTAGGACAAGTCCCAGAAAAGCAGATATACCAGCATAGGAAAGCATTCTTCCAGAATACGAAAATTCAATTGCAAGCCAAATTGAGGCGATCAGCACGACAAGGCTTAAGATGTAAAGGAGAACGTTAATTTTCATATCGAAGGTGTTTTAGAATAAGGTTTTATCGAATGGATTGGTTTTATCTGCTTCGGTTATTGACCAAAAAATTTCCGCCGACTACTGCCAACACCATCCCCACCATCGTGGCGATGATTGCGATTGTAGTGGATAGTTTTGGGGATTCAAGCCAAATAGACGCGAGATAGCCGAGCAATGTGATTATACCCATCAGGATGAAAAGCAAGAACCCGTAAAAGCGCAGCCCGTTTTTCTCGGCATTGTCCCGCCCAGACTGCGATAAACTTCCATATCCTGCCAAAATGTTAGGATATGCCCTGAGCACCAAGCCTAATATCAAAAACAGTATTCCTATTATTAAAGCTTCCATGGTATTGATTTTCAAGAGGTTTGTTTTAACAAATTAGTGAAATATCGGAAAAGGTCAAACGCTTGGGCAGCCGACATTTTGGTATGTCGTTTTTTTTTTGAGATACGGGGAAGCTGCCTTTCCTGTAGCCGATAAGCAAGGTGAAACCAAATGCGAGCGAAAAGCCAAATGCCGAGGAGATAGAAGATGAATGATAATTGGCGCATTTTTTTTAGTTTGAGTTATTTCTGATCTCTTCCGCCAATTCTCTCAACCTTTCCTTTGCCTCGGGAGGGGAGATGATTTTTATTTGGTCTGCCAAGCAGACGACCCATCGAATAAAGCCTTCTAGGTGCGAAGTCATAAAGGTCATTTCCACACTATCCTCCGATCGTTTTTCCATCACAAAGCCTTGGTTGTACTTTTGAACCCGAAGATATTTCTCAAAGGAAAGCGGTACAGAAAGTACGATTTGAATGAGATTTTCAGCGGCGCGGACTTTGTCAATGTATTCTTTCAGAGTGGGGTGCGCTAGCGGGTCATAGGTTTCTTCGAGTGTTTTTAAGCTATTCATGCGATCCAGACGAAAGGTCCTGTAATCCTTTCTCAGCCGACACCAACCAATCAAATACCACTGCTCAAAGGCATAGTACACCCCCACGGCTTCCACGGTCCGTACGCTGGTCCTTTCTTCGTCAAAGGTCGTATAGCTCATCTCCAGCAGTTTTTTGGAACTAAGCGCATCTAGGATTACCCGAAGATGTTCGTCTTTTCCTTTTAGCTGGAGTTGGTTGCGATTGCGGAAGACGGCGACCAAAGGAGAAAGCTGGTCAAGTCGATCCTTTTCGGAGCTGCGAAGCACGGATTTGATTTTGAGCATGGCGGAGCGGAAGTGCTCTCCACTGCTCCTGTCGGATAGTTTTTCGAAGATTTTCTCCGCTACCAAAAATGCCTGTGCTTCCTCCTGCGTGAACATCACCGGAGGCAATCGATACCCTTCCACCAAAGAATAGCCTTGTCCGGCTTCCCCGATGACCGGCACTCCGGCTTCCTCAAGCGCGCGGACATCCCGGTAGACCGTCCTCAAACTTATAGAAAACCGGTCGGCGATTTCATGTGCTTTGATGACACGTTTGGACTGAAGCTGCGTGAGAATGGCCGTAAGTCGGTCGATCCGGTTCATTGTTTCTATTTTTTTCTAAAAAAATGAAAAATACGAAAAGCCTACTGACATACTGTTGTCACTAAGCTGCAGTTTCTTTGAAACAGTTAAACAACCTAACCAAAAAAAACTATGGAAACTCAAGTGAAAAACGAAACGCTGATTTCAAGGGAACAACTTCTGGCGCACTGGCAGGGACACCGGGCACTCACCCGCAGAACGATCGAAGCATTTCCTGAAAAAGACCTGTTCTCCTTCAGTATTGGAGGCATGCGGACTTTTGCCGAGCTCGCGGCAGAACTGCTAGCCATCGCCGGGCCAGGGGTAGTAGGCCTCGCAACCGATGAATGGAAAGAGCTGGATGAGCGCGATCAGGCCAAGGGGAGCAAGGAGAAGCTGCTCGAACTTTGGGATAAGACCACAGCGCAGATTGACCAATATTGGGAGCGGATTCCCGAGGGGAGATTTCAGGAAAAGCTAGTGGCTTTTGGTCAATATGAGGACCAAGGATATTGCACGCTTCTTTATTTCATCGACAATGAAATCCATCACAGAGGACAGGGCTATGTGTACCTGAGAGCTTTGGGGATTGCTCCTCCGGCCTTTTGGGAAAGATGATTTCAGTAGGCAATGATCTGTCGCGATTGGCATCTGAAAAATGGAAAAAGCCTTGGAGATTCTTTCTCCAAGGCTTTTTCAGCTAGTTATTCTGATACATCTGATTATACTCTCCCTCATCCATCCCCTTGCTGAACCTGCGTAGATTGTAAGTGAAGGACAGCATCACATATTGTTGAAGGACGTTGGTCTGCACGTCTTCGATGTAGGTCTCTGCGATGTTTCTGCGGACGTTGGCGTTTTGGCCCAAGAGGTCGTAGACCATTACGCTCACTTCTCCGCGCTGATTGTTGAAGACCTTTTTTCCCAAGCTCATGTTGACCAAGGAGAAGTTGTTGTCGTATCCCTCCGAAAGTCCGGAGTTGATTTGGTGGTTGAGGTCGAGTCTGTAGACGAAGCCCGCCCAAAATATCCAGTTGAAGTTGACCCGGAAGCGCTGCTGGAAGAACTGGTTGTTCAAACTTGGATTGACGGTGTTTTCCACTTCGTTAAAAGATGACCTCGACCAGATATTGAAGTCAATCTGGTCACTGATGCTGGAATTGACGGAGAACCCACCAACGATCCTTTGGGAGTTATTGAAGCCCACTTGATCATTGACCAAACTGGGTAGTTTGGACACTCCGCCGCCCAGGTTGACGTTCAGTTTGGACTGGATAAAATCCAGAGGCATGCCATAGTTCATCCAAGACCTGAATTCGAAGTACCCGTCTAAGTTGACGGGTTTGTTGAGTTGGGAACCCTTTTCGAGGATGATTCCGTCCTGAATTTCGGTCGGCTCCTGGGCGATGAAAGAACTGTTGGTGATGTAATCGTCAATGACGCTCGCCTGGGCGTAGACAAACCAGCTTTTGTCCGTGTCGGGATTGTTGCTTCTCAGCCTCATTCTCCATTGATTTCGATAGGACTGGTCGAGCTCGGGGTTTCCTGTTCGGAGCTGGAGTGGGTTGGAGTTGTCTATAACCGATTGCAGCTGGCTTATCTGCGGTTCGTCTGTTTGGGTATCGTAGTCGAGCTGTATGTTGGTGTTGGGTGAAAATTGGTATTCCAGCCGCACGGTAGGCAGGATACTATTGAAGTTGCGGCTTAGTTCAAAAGCCTGCGGGAATTCCTGGGAATTGTCCAACCGGGCATCCTGGTATTGGATTTCCGCTTGCATTTTCAGCTTTTCCGCGCTGTATTGATAGCCGAACTCAAGCTCTTGGGTTAGGTATTCACTTTGGAACGTGTTGCTGAGCGCTGTGTCAAGGTAGAGTGTCCCTGTCTCGAAGTCCCCACCTTCGACATCATAGGTCAATTTGTCCGAATCGTTTCCTCTGTTGCCGATTTCGTACTCTAATTCCATCTGTCCTCTTTTTCCCAAAGCCTCGGTGTAAGAGATGCCCGTCTCCCAGGAGTCGCCGGTGCGTTCACGGGTGGTGCGCTGGTCCAGGTTTTCATTTCTTACCCCGTCGGATTCATAGTAGGTGTTTCGGGCCTTGCGATCGGACTCGTCGATATTCAGGTTGTTTGCCAAATTGGCTCTCAGCGTGAGCGTACGACCAGGCTTGTCAAATTTGTGGCTATAGAGGAGTCTATTGAACAAGTCGTAGTCTTTGTAGGATCCGGTCTTGAGGTTGTCCACCTCATTGATCAAGCTGTTGCCGTCTTCGGTCTGGCCGACAAACGCAGAACGCTCTGTCTCAAATCGGGCCGAGAAGCGTGGAATGTAAAGAATTCGGTTCTTGTCGTCTATGTTGTAGTCCAAGCGAAGATGGGCTTGGTGCTCGTCATTAATGCGAAAATCTGTGGCGGTCTCCGTGTAAAACTGGCTGGATTCGTCCGTGGTGACATAGTCCCGGAAGCGGTTGACCACGCCTACATTTTCTCTTTTGGAGAAGACATAGCTTCCGGTCACCTTGATCTTTTCCGCCCACAGATCCGTGTAGTTCAGTCCCAGAATATTGGTCGTGATGATCCCTTCTTGGGGATTGGCGTTGTCTTGGGAGTTGGGGTCGCTCGAATAGTTGAGCATGTTGACGTTGTTGGTCAATCCAGTAAAGGTGATACGTCGATTCTCGTCAAAGGCATTGATACTAGCCCCAGCCAGGTAGCGCTCGTCGGTGCCGTATCCGGCCGTAGCCTTTCCAAACTGGCCCTTTCGTCGATTGGGCTTGGTGATGATGTTGATTGTCTTGAGTCGCTGTCCGTCATCAAATCCACTTAGCTGGGCTTTTTCGCTTTTTTGATCAAAGATCTCTATGCTTTGGATCACTTCTGCGGGGAGGTTTTGCAGGGCGGTCTTCACGTCGGTCCCAAAAAACGGTTTGCCATCGACCAGGATTTGGGCGATACTTTCCCCCTGTGCCTGCAGAGCGCCGTTTTCGGATACCACTCCGGGAAGCTTCTCGATCAATACCTGTGCACTGGCGTCCTTCATGGTCTTGAAGGCATCTGCGTTGTACATGGTGGTGTCACTTTTTTGAGTGCCTGTCGCCCTTCTTGCCGCGACCACGACCTCGCTCAGTGCGGTGGTTTCCTCTGCGATTGCGATCGTGCCCACATCCAAATCGCCCGTGATATGGATATTTCTGAAAGCATTGTTGTAACCCAGATACTGGATTTTGAGAATGTGGTCTCCTTCGGATGATGTTGTCAATTCAAAATTTCCCTCAAGGTCAGAAATGACTCCAGTTACTTGAGCCGAATCCGCAACAGAAAGCAGGAGGACGTTGGCATAGGGGACTCCCTGATTGCTGCTGGTGTCCAGTACTTTTCCCCGAACCGTGTAAGTCTGGGAAAAGGAGGCGCATAAGCTTGTCAAAAAAAGCAAAAAGGTTAATAGGTATTTCATGGTTTGGTTTAATTTCTCTTTTCTACACAGTGCTGTTGATGGGTAGTCGGAAGAGCGGAGGCATTAGGCTACAAAGGAAGCCATATATGGGAAGGAAGTCAGGCCAGAATTAGTTGAGCGGTAATAAAACCGATTAAGCAGTGGATCTTGTCAAAAAAAACAGAATTCACCATGCTGATCTGTGTTGGTTTATAGAGACTTGTGTGTTTTTTAACAAGTCTGACAGAAATCGTCAATGAAAATGTTTATTTTTCACTCATTAATATGTTTATAAAAACAACATTTTTTAACTTAGCAGGCATAAATCTGGAACAACTATGGAACAAGCCGAAAAGATCAGCATCACGACCAAGACTCTTGCCTCTGGCAATTGTCAGGTTAAATTTTTTGTGGAGGACCAGCAAAAGCCTCAGTATGGCTACCTGCTGGTGACCGAGCCCAAGCCGGTCGGAGATATCATCGAGGAGATCAAAAACCGCCTCGAGCAAAGAAGGATGGAAACGATGAATATCAATCCGTTTTTTCCGGTAGCACCGAGTTCAGATGATCACAATTTTTATCTCTTTTCGGCATGAGTTTTCTGGCATCCAATCTCCGTTTTTTGCGAAAGCAGAAGGGAATCACCCAGAATGACCTGGCAGATCAGCTGGATGTGCAGCGTACGATGATATCTGCTTATGAAGATGGGCGTTCCGAGCCTAAGTTGACGACCTTGCAAAAGCTCTGTGAAATCCTCGAAGTCGGAGTAGAGGAGCTTTTAGAGCACGATATTGAGAAGCTGGGAAGAAGGGCGATACAAAAACGAGGGCTCAACATCCTGACCATCGCCGCGGACGAATCTGACAAGGAAAATATCACGTTGGTGGGTCAAAAAGCCTCTGCGGGCTATTTGAACGGCTTTGCGGATCCGGAGTATATGGAGACGTTGCCGCAGTTTCACTTGCCCAATCTTTCCCGTCAGGCCACCTATCGAGCTTTTGAGCTTTCGGGCGATTCCATGCTTCCTCTTGTGCCGGGAACTATTGTGATCGGATCCTATGTGGATCAATTGAAGCAGATCAAAAGCGGAGGTACCTACGTCCTAGTGACCCAAACTGAAGGCGTGGTCTACAAGCGGGTTTTCAACTATCTTGAGGAAAATGGAAAGCTCTTTTTGGTTTCTGACAACGAGCACTACAGACCCTATGAGGTCAAGGGCGAAGATGTGTTGGAAATTTGGGAAGCGAAGGCTTTTATCAGCACCGATTTTCCGAATCCTGGAGACAAGAAAAAGCCGCTCACACTTGATGATCTGGGAGAAATGATCCGGGATATCCATGCGGATTTGAGAAAGATCCGGGGGTGATTTATCTAGTGAGCTTCAGCTCGGCGGTTACGGCTGTAGCTGGAAAATAGATGGTTCCAACCCAGGTCTGGCCGGAATTGTTCGTGCTCATTGATATGGTGCCGTTTACTCCGGTTGCGCCGTAGTAGTCCATAGCGAGATATTGCCCGTCGACCTGTCCATTACCTTCTGCTGTTTTTTGATTCAAAAGATTGTATTCGTAGTAGGCAAGGTTTACGCCTTCTTGGCTCATCATGAGAATACTCACTTTCTGTCCGTTCAGGTACAGCGACCATTCTCCCGCCAGATCAAACTCGTACTGCTCGGAACCCTGGTTTCGGTTTTCTTCGAAATCTGGCTCTCCGACGGTTCCCGAGGCCATCGCCGTGTCCTCATCAAGGAAGTCTGTTGCGACGTTGCCGGAATCGTCAATTGGGTAGGTTTCGGTTTCTGGGTTGGAGCACAATCCTACCAAGCCAATAAACACTACGAAACCACCAAGCAGCCAGAGGTAGTTTTTTGCCCACCAGCTTTTGGGCTTGGCGACGGGAGGAGAAAAAGGTCTGGGGTTAGGCTGAGGCTGTGGTTTGGGCTCCGGTATTTTGGCTATGATTTTTTCAAGCACCTTGGTCAATTCTCCCACATCGTAGTTCCATCTGGAGCTACTTAGTTCTTGGGCATGCTTTAGTGATAGCTCCTTTAAGTCTTCAGGCAGCTCGGTTTGGTCGGGCATTTCGGCTCCATTGACCAAGACGGGGATCACCCTCAGGTTTCTTCTCAAGGCTTCGGAAATTTCCTTTCTCACCCAATCGTCGGGCTTTTGGATTCGGAGTACACCTTTGGAGTCGGAGACTTTAAGCCAATGGGGCCCTATCATCGCAAGGAGCACTTTGCTTTCGCCCAGAGCCTTGGCAATAGACTCGTCAAAATTCAGCCCGGCTTCCAGAGTTTCTACATCGTAGAAAATATTTTCCTGGCCGAATACCTGCTCAAGTTTGTCTTTGAGTCTGCCGGACTCCCCCGAAGTATCCTCTCTTCGGTAGCTGATGAAAATTTTCCCGTTTGACATAATCTCTTTTTTCGCTTTAGGATATCAAATGCTAATGAAATAGTTATATAAACTGCATTCAAAATCCGCCATAGAGCAAATCTTCGCATGCCTGAATGAGAAAAATCGCGACGATTACCCCTAATACCCATTTGTAGTTTCTACCCCACCAAGCACGATATTTAGTTGCCCAGTCGCTGGACTGTATTGTCCAATCAATAGCGGAATTGGCTGAGGGAATAGGGTTGGGGCGTACTGATTGGGGAATGGGTTGAGGAATCACCAATTTTTTCAAAACCCTTACCAGCTCGCTCACGTCGTAGTTCCATCGCGAGCTGCTCAATTCTTGGGCATGTTTGAGGGAAAGCTCTCTGAGATCCTCGGGAAGATCCGCTTGCTCAGGCATGTCGGCTCCATTGACCAACACGGGGATCACTCTCAGATTTCTCCTCAATGCTTCGGAAATTTCGCTCCTTACCCAGTCGTCGGGCTTTTGGATTCGGAGGACACCTTTGGAGTCGGAGACTTTTAGCCAATGGGGCCCTATCATCGCAAGGAGCACTTTGCTTTCGCCCAGAGCCTTGGCAATCGACTCGTCAAAATTCAGCCCGGCTTCCAGAGTTTCTACATCGTAGAAAATGTTCTCCTGGCCGAATACCTGTTCAAGTTTGTCCTTGAGTCTGCCGGACTCCCCCGAAGTATCCTCTCTTCGGTAACTGATGAAAATTTTTCCACCTGTCATGAAAATGCCTGATTTGCAACTTTCTAAAGTTAGAAAAATCAGGCATTTTTTTTCAGATTTGTAAAATTTTATCCAAGCAATAAGTCATAAAACCCAGATTTGATTTTGCCGACTGCATCGAAGGATGGATCGATGTTAACCACGCCTTTTCCCAGTTCATGCCAATAGCCATCGCCACAGTCGATGTACGCCCCCCGTTTTTTGCCAGGCACTTCCTTGGCCATCTCGTAGTGGTAGTCAGGTGTGAAGACGAGCTTCATGAGCTGTATGGCGTATTCCCAGTTGATGGTGCGCGATGCTCCCCCTTTCTCAAAAATCACCTCCCGGTTGGAAAAATGCACGGTGATGCTGCAGTCAGTAGAAGTGTCTCCCTCGACTAGTCGGTAGTGGATCTGCAAAGGGGCTTCTTTGTTGACCGTTTCATAGATAGCTTGGATCAAGTCCTGCGCCATGAGTTGCCATTCTTCTTGGTTGGCGGGGATTTTTACGCCGTTGTCTTTCCCTTTTTCAATCGGAGTAACGGTGATTCCACCGTCTTCGATGTCCTTGTTGGTCCAGCGGCTTTTGTCATAAAGCTGCTGCAAGGGTTTGATCCAGACTCCGTTCAATGGGCCTTTGTGGCTGTAGTCGTCGTTGAGGGTGAAGCCTTCGTCGAGGATTTCTTCTTCGCTGAGTTCGTCCCTATCGGTGTAGTGAAGGTCCAGTGCCACGTCCAATTGACCTTTGCTCCAGTCCAAGGCGAGACGGAAAACATGGCTGTAAGGCGGGGGAACAATTCCAGAGTCGTATTCCAATACCAGGCCGCTATAGGTTTTCGTTGAAGAATTCATCGTTTTTGCTTTGCGCAAAAGTATGGTTTTTCGGCCAATTAAGTAGTTATTTTGCAGGGCTAAACCCCGTTCCCTTGGAAGAGCTTCTGGATCATATCTCTGCGGAGATTTATGAAAAATCCTATGCCATCGTCGATGGATTTGTTGATGAGAGCTTTCGAAAGGCCCTTTTGGAAGAGCAGATTGACCTTCTCAATCGGGGTAAATTCCGGCAGGCGGCGGTTGGGGTTGGGGAGAATAAGCAGATCCGAACAGAGATTCGAAGCGATGAAGTACTCTGGATGGATGCGGACAATCTCAGTGCTAATCAAGCGACCTATTGGGCTAAAGTTGAAGAGATCAAGAAGATTCTGAATCAGCGATGTTTTCTTGGATTGCGTTCATTCGAGGGGCATTTCGCCCGATATCCAATTGGATCCTTTTACAAGCGTCACCTTGATCAGTTTCATGCGGTGCCCCACCGTGTGGTGACGGTGATCCTGTATCTCAATGATTCTTGGGCTCCAGAGGATGGAGGAGCTTTGCGGATGTATTTTCCGCAGGAGGATGGTACTGAGCTCACAGAGGATGTGCTCCCTTTGGGCGGGAGGCTGGTCGTTTTCCTGAGCGCCGAGATTCCCCATGAGGTTCTTCCCACCCACAAAGAACGAATCAGCATCACAGGCTGGCTGAGGGATATAGACTAGCGGAGGTTGATGACAGTGCTTTTCGATTCGGTATCAAAACTAATTGCGGCTTTTTCGAAACTGGGAGGGCTGAAATAGATTCGGGGATTGTTGGAAAATCCATACTTCTCCGTCGGCAAACCAAGGAAACTGGTGTTCATGACTTCATTGTTGTCCGCGTCGTGGAGTACGGTGAAGGCATATTTTCCCGGAGGTAAGTCCGTCAGTTCGAGCTCTACCTTTCCGTTTTTTGGGGCAATAGCGAATTTTCTAAAAGCCTTGTCCACTTGGTCGGGAAACCCATCTTCCTGATCAAAAACCAAGATCAAAACTTTTCCTTTGTCTGACTCGGCGTCTTGGATCGTTACTCGCAAAACGTTTTCAAACTCCGCTGATTTCGGAATGGAAAAAAGAAGAATGGAAAGCAAGAATGAGATTAGCATTGAGACTCAATGGTTTTTAATCGATTTATTTTTCCGCTGTCAGTCATGACAAAGGAATTGAGGAATCGGACGCGTTTTGGGATCTCGTAGGGATGCAGGATTTCACTCAACTTCTCCAAAAGCAATTCGGATTTCTCATTGTTTTCTTCTGTCTCCAAAACTAGAACAAGCTTGTTGCCAAGCCTTTCATCCGGTTCTCCAAAGAAGAAAAACTGAGAACCGGGGAAAACTGTTTGGATAATTGTTTCACTTCTTTTCTCCAGCAATTCTGGATGGAGTTTGACACCACCGGAATTGACCGTAAAATCCACGCGACCCAGCCAGCGAAAAGAAGAGTCTGAAAGCAATTCAACAAGATCGTTGGTTTGGATCTTTTCTGTTCCGCTCATAGGAGACTTTACCCAAAGAGCACCACGCTCATCCATGCCAATTTCCACACCGGGCAGTACTTGGTAAAGGAGTTCTTCGTCATTGATTTTTGCCAAGGCAATATGCGAGACTGTCTCCGTCATTCCATAGGTCTGCCAAGCCAGGATTTGGTTTTCGGCCAGTTGCTTTTTCAGCAACTCGGAAGTTTGGACTCCGCCGATGATGAGATTTCCGACCTTTTTGAGGATATCAAGAGACTTGGGATTGTTCAAAGATTTTTCCACTTGCAGCGGTACCATGGCCACAAAATCAGGAATGAAGCCAAGATCCTCAAGCGGATTTCCACTAGGTTCAACCAGCCAAACCGGGCAATTCCAAACCATTGCTCGCACCAGCATCATCTTGCCTGCGATGTATTCCGGGCTAAGACAGCAGAGGAGGCGAGTATCGGAAGTTGTTTTGAAGAAAGCCCCCGTCGCCGTGGCGCTTGCCTGCATTTGATCCCGGGTTAGCTCGATTCTTTTTGGAGCTCCCGTGGAACCGGAAGTTTGTTGGAAAAATGTTTGATCGCCCGAAAGCCAAGCTTTACAAAATGCCAAGGCTGCCTTTTTTCCTTCTGAAAATGCGGAAGCATCCAACTCAAAGTCTGCGGCATCGCTGAAAACCTGATTTCCAATATGGAGCTGAAACATCTAAAAGGAGGGATTAGAAAGGGTTTTGTGTATTCGTCAAATTCCAGGCTAGGCTGCTATCTTGCACAAAAATCGGATTTTTAACCAAAACGAAAATCATGGAGTGGATTACTGCCAAAGAATACGAAGATATCACCTATAAAAAATGCAATGGTGTGGCTCGCATTGCCTTCAATAGGCCCGAGGTTCGCAATGCCTTTCGTCCAAAAACTACGGCCGAGCTTTACGATGCTTTTTATAATGCGCAGGAAGATACTTCGATCGGAGTGGTTTTGCTTTCCGGTGAGGGGCCATCACCCAAAGATGGAGGCTGGGCGTTCTGTTCAGGAGGCGACCAAAAGGCACGTGGAAACCAGGGTTACGTGGGTGAGGATGGCTACCATCGATTGAATATTTTGGAAGTGCAGCGCCTGATCCGCTTCATGCCCAAAGTGGTGATCGCGGTAGTTCCAGGCTGGGCAGTGGGTGGCGGACACAGTCTTCACGTAGTTTGTGACCTGACCTTAGCGAGTAAGGAGCACGCGATCTTCAAGCAGACGGATGCGGATGTGACCAGCTTTGACGGGGGCTACGGCTCTGCCTATCTCGCCAAGATGGTAGGGCAAAAGAAAGCCCGTGAAATCTTCTTTTTGGGTAGAAACTATTCCGCGCAAGAGGCTTTTGAGATGGGAATGGTGAATGCAGTGATTCCCCATGAGGAGCTGGAAGCCACCGCATACGAGTGGGCGCAGGAGATCCTAGCCAAATCCCCAACATCTATCAAAATGCTCAAGTTTGCCATGAACCTGACCGACGATGGGATGGTGGGGCAGCAGGTTTTTGCGGGAGAGGCTACCCGACTGGCCTATGGAACGGAGGAAGCCGTGGAAGGAAGAAATGCCTTCTTGGAGAAGCGTAAGCCTGATTTCAGTAAGGTGAAGTGGATTCCTTAAATCATGGTTAAGACCTTCCCAGGTTTCAAAAACCAGGAAGGTCTTATGTCAAAAAGAAGAGCTTGATTCGATCGCCAGGCTCTTTTTCTTTGTGGGGCATGGGCAGCTAATCAACTCTTTAGGAAATTTTCGATTTGCTCAATGAACCAGCCTCCAAAGCCTTTGGTTTCATAGTCTACTTGAAATCCACTCAGATGAGTCCCTTTATATTCAATTGTCTTGCAATTTTGACCAAGTTGGGATTGGAGATTTAATGCGTCTTGTGGAGAGGTGATCGTATCATCCGAAGCAGATAAGATCAAAAGTGGAGTTTCGATGGTATGGATCAGTTCTTCATAGGATTGAGAGGCTTCTGGGAGCAGAATTTCCTTACCCAACTTTTGATGACGATCTACTATTGCAGATGGATTTGTCACAAATCCCTCGCCTATGATGAAGTTGATTTGGTTTTTGATTTTAGGGTATGCTCTGGAGATGATCGTGGTTCCCATCGACATTCCCCAAACTCCGATTTCGTTGTCAGCAAACTTTTTTGAAGTGAACCCGACAACGGCTTCTAGATCTAAGGCAAATTCTGGGTAATACAGGTATTCCCTTTGTATTTCAAAATCATCACTTTTTCCAAATCCTCTGTAATCAAAGGTGACGACGGTATATCCGGCGTTAGCAAGAATCGCCGAGTGATAGACAAAGTAAGACATATTTCCCGCGTCTGGATAGGCCAAGATTAAGACGGTATCTTTGTCGTTTTTCTCATTGGCTTTGTAAATCCAGGTGTTTAATACGTAATTATCTTTGGTAGGAATCTTCAATTCTTGGTATTGCCAGTTGACGGAGTCTGGAGTTCTGATGTATTCCCGATCCGGATTAATGGCAAAAACTCTGCAGATACTGAAGAATATAAATACGAGAAGAATTAAAGGTTTCATGCGAGTGTGAGTCTTATTTCTACTGAGTCACAAACTTTTTTCTCACAATATATTCTACCGCTCTAGCCGCCAGCCTCGCCGTGGCGTTGTCCTGGTCGAACTGAGGGTTGAGTTCGACCACATCCATACTGATCAGCTTGTCGCTTTTTACGATCAGCTCAAAAACCTTAAAGGCAATCTGAGGGTTGAAACCCATCGGCGAAGGCGCGGAGACTCCCGGCGCAAAGGCAGAGGAGAAGCCGTCCATATCTATGCTGAGGTAGATCTTGTCGACAGAATCGATAAACCAAAGAATTTGCTCCTGGATAAACTCCCAGTTGTGAAGCCGAAATTCCTCCATCACGATGTATTTGGCCTTCAATCTCTCGGCTGTTTCGAAGAGGGAGCGGGGATTCGCTGCTCGCTGGATACCCAGCGCTAGGAAGTGGAAATCATTAGGGAATTCCTCGGCGAGTTGAAGAAACGGAGATCCAGAGTGTCCTTTTTCCTTGACCAATGGGCGAAGGTCAAAGTGAGCGTCTAGGTTGATGATGCCCAATTTCTCGTTCTTTTCTCCAACATAATTCAAGACTCCCCGTCCGTGGGCGAAGGCCAAATCGTGACCGCCTCCAAGCAATACCGGAAAGTGATTGCTGGAAAGCAGATCATAGGTGATTTGGGTGATTGCGTCATGGGAGGATTCCATATCCTGATCCAGCGTGAAAATATCCCCATAGTCCAAGATCGGCAGTCCTTCAGGCAAGTGCAAGGCTATCGCGCCAAGCATTTTTCGGATCACCGAAGGTCCCTCTATTGTCCCTGTTCGACCTTGATTCCTGATTACGCCTTCTTCGCTGGAATATCCCAAAATCCCGATTTTATCGGATGAATCTTGTCTGATATTTAGGTTTGCGATCGTTTCTACCGCCTGGTGCCAGTAGTCAATCTGGTCTGACTTTCTTCCGGACCAATGGAAAGGAGAGGGGTTTTGGTTTAGGTTCATGGTATTTGTATTCGAGGGAAAAGTTTAATTATGCTAACTTAAGAAAAGTTGTCTGTTAGTTTTGTTGACAAATAAAGCTTCTGATCATGAAAGAGTATCGGATACCCCAAAAGGAAAAGATCGATTTGAGCACTTTTCAGGAGCCAAATGATTCCTTTGCCGGCTATACTTACGCCGATTACCTCAAATGGGACTTTGAGGAAATCGTCGAGCTGATCAAAGGGAAGGTGTTTAAGAAAGCTGCTGCTCCTAGCAGGAGACACCAGAAAGTCTCTATGGCTTTGTCCCGAATTCTTGCAAACTTCTTAGAACGGCAAAAATGTGAGGTTTATGCAGCGCCTTTTGATGTGCGATTTTCCAGAAATCCTGAGGACAAAAAGGTGGATTCGGTAGTTCAACCTGATCTTTCCGTAATCTGCGATCCGTCGAAACTGGATGAAAAAGGCTGTTTAGGTGCGCCAGACCTGATTGTAGAGATTCTCTCACCGAGCAACAATCGAGTGGAGCTTCAGAACAAGTATGAGCTGTATGAGGAGTTTGGAGTTCGGGAATATTGGGTCATCCATCCCGTCGAATGCACGCTTCTGGTCTACACCCTGATAGAGGGAAATTATCAGTCCTCCAGACTTTTTACCATTGGAGACAAAATCAAGTCGACGGTCCTTTCTGGCTTTGTTCTGGATTTGGAAGAGGTCTTTTCGGAGGATTGAAGGCCCGGCTTTACCACAATTTGAAACTTTGAAAAAGCGGCCTGTTACAAAACACCGTTTAAAATATCCTTATCCACCAGATTGGGAAGAGTTACTTTCAGTCCCGGACTTCTTTCCATTTCTCTTTGGATAGCTTCCAAAGATCCCGAATTCCTTGCCCAAGCGCGACGGGCGATTCCGTTATTCACGTCGTAAAATAACATGGACTTCAGTCTTCTTTCAGCTTCATTGCTACCATCGAGCACCAGCCCGAAGCCGCCATTGATTACCTCGCCCCAGCCGACTCCGCCACCATTGTGAATCGAAACCCAAGTTGCTCCCCTGAAGCTGTCGCCAATGACGTTGTGGATTGCCATGTCGGCGGTAAACCGGCTGCCGTCATAGATATTGCTGGTTTCTCGATAGGGTGAATCTGTTCCGCTGACGTCATGATGATCTCGGCCGAGAACAATTGGAGCGGAAATTTCGCCGGTAGAAATTGCGTGGTTAAAAGCTGCTGCGATCTTTGCTCTTCCTTCGGCATCGGCATAGAGAATTCTAGCTTGTGAGCCTACCACCAACTTGTTCTTTTCCGCCTCTCTGATCCAGGTGATGTTGTCCTGCATTTGTTGGGAGATGGATTCCGGAGCGGTTTTCTGGATTTCTTCCAAAACATTCGCAGCGATCCGATCAGATTTTCGGAGGTCTTCCGGATCGCCTGAGGTGCAAACCCATCGGAATGGACCGAAACCGTAGTCAAAACACATAGGGCCCAAAATGTCCTGTACGTAGCTGGGATAGCGAAAATCAATGCCGTTTTCGGCCATGACTTCAGCGCCTGCTCTGGATGCTTCCAGCAGAAATGCATTTCCGTAATCAAAGAAATAAGTGCCTTTTGCCACATGGCGGTTGATTGCGGCGGCATGGCGACAAAGTGATTCTTGCACCTTTTCGCGGAATTCATCTGGGTTTGTCGCCATCAGTTGGTTGGCCACCTCGAATGAAAGTCCAATCGGATAATATCCGCCCGCCCAAGGATTGTGAAGTGAAGTCTGGTCGGAGCCGAGTTCGACGAAAAGATTTTCTTTGTCAAATCGTTCCCATACCTCAACGATGTTTCCCAAGAAGGCGATGGAGACAACTTCCTCGTTGAATTTTGCCTCAAAGACCCGCTCTACCAGTTTGTCAATGTCTTGGATCAGTTCGTCTACCCAACCTTGCTCGTGACGCTTGATGGCTGCGGCAGGATTGACTTCAGCACAAACCGTGATGCATCCAGCGATGTTTCCTGCCTTGGGCTGCGCACCACTCATGCCGCCTAGTCCTGCGGTGAGGAAAATCTTGCCTTTGGAGGAATCGCCTTTTTCCAGCTTTTTGCGAAAAGCATTCATCACCGTGATCGTGGTACCGTGGACGATCCCCTGAGGACCGATGTACATGTAGGAGCCGGCAGTCATCTGACCGTATTGGGTGACTCCCAAGGCATTGAATTTTTCCCAGTCGTCCTGCTTGGAGTAGTTGGGGATCATCATTCCGTTCGTGACGATGACTCGGGGTGCTTCCGGAGAGGAGGGAAAAAGCCCCATGGGATGGCCGGAATACATATGCAACGTCTGCTCCTCCGTCATCTCGGACAGGTATTTCATCGTGAGGAGGTATTGTGCCCAGTTTTGAAAAACCGCACCGTTTCCGCCATAGGTGATCAGCTCCTCGGGATGTTGCGCTACGGCTGGGTCCAAATTGTTTTGGATCATCAACATGATAGCCGCTACCTGTTTGGAGTTGGCCGGGTACTCATCGATTGGCCGAGCAAAAATCTTGTAGCCCGGAATGAACCGATACATGTAGATTCTGCCATATTCTTTCAATTCAGCTAAAAATTCTCCCGCCAACTCTTCATGCCAATCCTTCGGAAAGTAGCGCAGCGCATTGACCAAAGCCAACTTTTTCTCTTCCGAGGAAAGGATGTCTTTTCGCTTTGGGGCGTGGGAGATACCTGGAGTCCGCTCCTTTTTCGCGGGTAAAATGGAAGGAATGCCTTGTCTGATTTGATCTTGGAAGTTCATTGAAAAGAAGGGTTTCGAGGTAATACCTCAGTGCTTTTTGTGTTTTGTGCCTGAAATCCAGTGACGGACATTTGTCATCCGACTTTTTTTCCAGCCTTCCATACCATTGCGGGTTTCAGTTTGCCTTGATGATATAGGATTTCTCGGTAGTCGGCTGCTGGGAAAAGGACTAAGTCTGCAAGCAAACCTTCTTTGATTTTCCCTCGGTCATTAAGTCCCAAAGCTGATGCAGCCCGGAAAGTGATGCCTGCTAGCACTTCTGCGGTGCTTAGTTTTTCGAAGGTTGCGAGGATTGAAGCTTGAGCGATCAGGTCGCCCATGGGGGCTGAACCCGGGTTCCAATCTGAAGCGATGGCCAAAGCGCCACCTTGGTCAAGGATTTTTCTAGCTGGAGTGAAGGCGCATCCCAGTCCAATTGAAGCACCTGGCAGAGCGACGGCGATGGTATTGGATTGGGCTAAAATTGAAATCTCATTTTCGCCAGAAGCTTCCAAATGGTCGGCTGATTTTGCGCCTAGATTAACTGCTACACCAGATCCTCCAGTCGTGAACTGATCGGCATGGACGGTTAGCTCAAATCCCCAGGCTTTTGCTTCTTCGAAAAAGGGAGTGATTTCTTCTGGGGAAAAGGCGCTTTTCTCGACGAAAGCATCGATTCGGGAGGTCAGATTTTCTTCTCTCAAAACTGGGTAAAGTTGGCTTGAAATAAGCTCTAAATATTCCGAATTGCTGCCATCGAAATCGCGCGGTTTCATATGAGCTGCGAGACAGGTTGAAATCAGGTCGGCGCCGGTCGATTCTTGCGCCTTTTTAATGGCGCGAAGCATTTTCAGTTCTTCCTCAACCGAAAGTCCATAGCCGCTTTTGACCTCGATCGTGGTCACGCCCTCGGATAGATGGCGATTGGCATTTTTCACCGTCACAGCGGAGAGTTCGTCCAAATCAAGCTTTCTGGTTTGGGTGACCGTATCCCAAATTCCACCGCCGCTTTGCGCGATTTCGAGGTAGGATTTGCCGGCAATTCGCATGGAAAAATCCTTCGCTCTAGAACCGCCGAAGCAAATATGAGTATGGCAATCGACCAATCCAGGGATGGCTACAAATTCTCCCTCTAGCTCGAACAATTCTGCGTTGGGGAATTCGGCTTTCAATGGACTCCAAGCTCCAGCTTTTAGGACTTTGTCACCTTCGATCAGAATGCCGGCTTGCTCGATGATTTCGAGCTGTTCATCCTTTAGCGCTCCTTTGACCGGAAGATGATCTAGGGTCAGTAGTTGGGTGATCGGACCGATGAGTTTTAGCTTGTTTGTCATAGCCTTGCCAAGTTCAGCTTAATATTCAAATGTTTGGCTCCAAGCAGTTTCGAATGCAAGTCCTTCGGATGCAGCTACAGTTTTTGCCAAGTCAACCAACTCGCCGCTTTTGATCAATTCGATGGCCGTTTCCATGTCCTCGTACATAATACGATCGGAAACTACTGGTTCAATGTCTTTTCTCACTCGCTCATAAATCGCAGTCATGATCTTTCCGGACTTGAGCGGCGCATGGTAATCCATGGCTTGTGCGGCGTAGAAAAGCTCGATTCCGAGGATTTTTTCCACGTTGGCAATTACCCGAAGGGTTTTTCTCGCGCCTATGCTTCCCATGCTGACATGGTCTTCCTGTCCGAGCGAAGTCGGAATCGAGTCTGCAGAAGCGGGGAAGCAAAGCCCTTTGTTTTCGGAGGCCAAAGCAGCAGTGGTGTATTGAGGAATCATCAAACCGGAATTTAGCCCTGTTTCCTTGAGCAGAAGTTTGGGCACCCCTGGGGTGTCACCTTCGATAGAAAGATAGATTCGACGATCGGAGATGCTTCCAATTTCAGATGCGGCCAGGCAGGCATAGTCCAATGGTAATGCGATCGGTTGTCCGTGGAAATTACCCCCTGAAACTGTGTTTTCTGCATCAAAAACCACAGGGTTGTCGGTAACCGAATTGATCTCTGTTTCGATGCTGTCCTTGAGGTGTCGCCAAGCGTTCCAGCTTGCGCCATGAACTTGCGGCATGCATCGAAGCGAATATGGATCTTGAACCCGCGCGCAATGAAGATGGGAATTGACGATTTCTGACTGGTGAAGCAGGTTTAAAATGGTTTGGGCAACATGTTGGTTACCGACAAAGGGTCTCAGCTGATGCAAGGCAGCGGTAAACGGTTTGATCGATCCCATCAAACCTTCGATCATCATCGCTCCGGTGATGCTGGCATGGGTTAGTAGATTGTGCAGTCTGTCGACAATCTTGACGCCATGGGCAGCCATAAATTGGGTTCCGTTGATCAATGCCAGCCCTTCTTTTGGCCCGAGAGTCAACGCATCTTTAGAAAAATGGGCCAAAACCGCTTTAGCGGTCGTGATCTTTCCCTGGAAATGTACTTTTCCCATTCCAATCAGAGGCAAAAACAAATGGGAGAGTGGAGCCAGGTCGCCTGAGGCTCCGACCGATCCCTGCTCTGGTACGACCGGGATTACGTCGTTTTCCAGCATCCAGAGGGTTCTTTCCAGAGTATCCATGCGAATTCCGGAGAAACCTTGTGCCAACGCATGGATTTTCAATACCAACATCAGACGGGAGATTTCCTCCGGAATACAATCGCCAAGACCTACAGCATGGCTTTTTAGCAGGTTTTCCTGCAAGGTCGCCGTGTCCTCTGCAGAAATTCTCGTGGTGCAAAGTGGGCCAAATCCGGTATTGATTCCGTAAACCGCTGCTTCGCCTTGCGCAATTTGGGCGACCGCCTCGGCAGATTTGCTGACTTTTTCAATAGTCTCCGGGCTCAATGTGCCTTTGATTTCTTTTCTGGCGAGTTTGAGTGCGAGGGAAGCGGTGAGGTGATCCTGTCCGTAGTTGAATGTTTTCATGGATGTTACGGAATAAACCTGTCAGGGCTTAAAACCTGACAGGTCTGATGTGGGGTTTATATTCTTTCCAAAATTAGCGCTTAATTATGATGCTTTTTGATACTATTTTTGTCAGCATACAATAACCGAAAGTTATCAATGGAGCTAAGACATCTCTTCTATTTCCAGGCAGTGGCAGAGGAGTTGAATTACCGAAAAGCAGCCGAGCGTCTTTTTATCTCTCAGCCGGGATTAAGTAGACAAATCAAGCAGCTGGAGGAGATGCTCGGCGTTCGATTGTTCGAGCGGGATAAAAAACATGTGGAATTGACGATTCCGGGAGCGTTTTTGAAAGGTGAAGTCGACTTTGTGATCAATCACTTGGAGGCAGCCAAGAATCAGCTCAAGCTGATCGAGTCGGGAAAAGTGGGGGAGCTGCGGATCGGTTTCCTAGGTTCCGCATCCAACAGGATATTGCCGGACTTATTGGCAAGGCTGAACTCGGAACAGCCGGGGATCGCCACGAGTCTGGAAGAGCTGAGCAATTCGGTTCAGGTGGAAATGGTCCAAAAGGACAAGCTGGATTTGGGTTTTGTCCGGCTGGCGTCCGTGCCGGAAGATTTGGAAATGAGGCCGGTTTTCAGGGATACCTTTTCTCTGGTTGTGCCTGCTGTTCATGCGATCGACGAAGCAAGCTTCAAGTCAGTGTCGCAATTTAGAGAGGAATCGTTCATTCTTTTTTCCAGCGACTACTCCAATTACTACTATGAACAAATCATGGGGATTTGTCGAGATGCAGGCTTTTCACCCAAAGTCAGACACAAATCTGTCCACGCGCTGACGATTTTTAGATTGGTGGAAAATGGACTCGGAGTTGCCATTGTACCGAGTTCACTGAAAGTCGGCTATGATCTGAACGTCCGGTTTATGGAGATTCAGGGGATTTCACAGTTTACTGAGCTTTCGGTAATCTGGAAGCTGGGGAATAGAAATCCGGCTTTAAAATGGGCTCTGCCCTTGGTGTAGAAAACAAAAAAAGGCGGCCATTGGCCGCCTAAATATCTTCAAAAAGACTGGTGATTACTTACCGAAAGAAGCTTTAAGCTCTTCAATGTCTACGTTTTTGATCACCGGCTTAGCGCTCAACTGCTTGATTTTGATCACACGAGCAGTTTGGCTCTGTCTTTTTCTTTTTAGTTTTCTCTTAAGTGTAGTAACGGCCATGGCTGTATATGTTTAAATTTTTGGATTCAAAACGAAGCGCAAAAGTAAGGAAACAATTTTTCTTTGCCTACAAATCCTGAGATTTTATTCCAGACTTATAAGAGGTTTCGGACAGGCTTTTAGTGATTTTTGAATAAATTTGGGGCTCATTTACCAAAAATCACCCATGCAAAAGCCGAGTTTGCCCAAAGGCACCCGAGATTTTGGCCCTGTGCAGATGGCCCGAAGGACGTTCATTCTGGATACTATCAAGGAAACTTTTCAGCTCTTTGGCTACCAGCAGATCGAGACTCCCGCCATGGAAAACCTCAGCACGCTGACCGGCAAGTACGGGGATGAGGGAGATCAGCTGTTGTTTAAGATCCTCAATAGTGGGGATTTCATCAAAGACGTGAAAGCTGAGGATTTGGAAAAAGGTGCTTCAGCGATATTAAATAAGGTCTCTGAAAAAGGTCTTCGCTATGACTTGACGGTTCCTTTTGCCCGATACGTGGTGATGAACCGTAATGAGCTGACTTTCCCGTTCAAGCGCTATCAAATCCAGCCTGTCTGGAGAGCAGATCGACCTCAAAAAGGACGATATAGAGAATTTTACCAATGTGATGCTGACGTGGTCGGAACGGACAGTCTGGTGTGTGAGGCGGAAATTATCCTCATGATCCGACGAGTCTTTGAAAAGCTTAGCCTAAAGGACTACAGCATCAAGCTCAATAACCGGAAAATCCTTACAGGAATAGCTGAAGCGATAGGGGAGGCTGGAAAGGAAGGCCCGCTCTGTGTCGCTATCGATAAGCTAGACAAGATAGGATGGGAGAAGGTGAAGGAAGAACTTGCCCAAAGAGGCTTTGGTGATACATCGATTTCCAATCTGGCGCCTTTGGTTGCTTTGGAAAGCGACCTAGTTGGAAAGCTGGAATTTCTGAAAGGCTTCCTGAAAAGTTCCGAGATTGGACTTAAAGGAGTGGAGGAGCTGGAGCAGGTCTTCGCCATCCTCAGGCAGATGGGAGTGGATCTTGATCATGTGGATTTTGATATCATGCTTGCACGCGGATTGTCCTATTATACCGGAGCGATCTTCGAAGTGAAGGTTCACAATGTGTCGATTGGATCAGTCAGCGGTGGAGGTCGATATGATAACCTCACGGGGGTTTTTGGTTTACCAGGAGTCTCAGGAGTCGGTTTTTCCTTTGGCGTGGACAGGTTGTACGATGTACTGGACGAGTTGGGGCTGTTTCCTGCAGAAAGCCACAGCAGCACGCGTCTGCTTTTGACTTATTTCGATCAGGAGGGCTTTACCTATGCGCTTGGTCTTCTAAACCAAATTCGCAACGCGGGAATCAAAACCGAAATTTATCCGAATGCCGTTAAGATTCAGAAGCAATTTGATTTCGCCAACAAGAAAGGGATTCCTTTTGTCGGAGTATGTGGCGATGACGAGATAAAAACTTCAACTATTTCCCTGAAGAATATGGCTTCAGGAGAGCAGGCAAAGATGGATGTGTCAGCTGCAATTCAATCAGTTGGCTATTCAATGTGAAGGATAGAGCTGATTGGAAGGTAGATGCCGCCTTTTAGGGAAATAAAACTGTTTCCTACCGCCCAAACCGTCGTGTCCACGGTGTAGATTTGCTCGTCCGCGGCCTCAAATGTAATCTTCACCTTAGTTTGGAGCAGATTGCCGAGGGTTTGGGATCGAAAAAGACTGTATAGTCTTTCGTTTCTTGCCGTAAGGTCGGAAATGACTTCCTTCTTAGAAAAGGACAGCAGGGGGATTTGCTCTTTTGGGATTAATACAGTGGTATTCATGTGGTTGTGGAGTTTGGATACTAGTGTTTACTGGATATGCTGGATAAAAGTTTACCTGAAATTTGGAAGAATTTCGGTCGAGGTATGCCGACCTACCTTGAGGTAGATTTCTGCCAAGTAAATTGAAATTGAAAAGGAGCGGGAGTCTCCAAAGGATTAATTTAGAGCTTAAACAACGTAAGAAATATGTTTGATATCATGGGAATGATGGGCAAGGTGAAAGAGGCCCAAGGGAAGATCAAAGAGGCACAGTCCCGTCTGGTTCTGTTGACCGCAGAGGGAGAATCCGGAGCTGGTATGGTCAAAGTATTCGTCAATGGAGATCGGAAGGTACTGAAGATTGAGATGGATGAGTCCCTACTTACCCCGAAGGATAAGGAAATGCTCAGCGATCTGATCGTGGCCGCTACCAACAAGGCGATGGAGGCCATTGAAGTGAAGATCAAGGAGGAAATGAAAAAGGCGACAGAAGGAATGCTGCCAAATATTCCCGGGATGGATCTGGGAAGCATGTTCGGATGAAATCGAGTATGGTTCAGGTGAACAGATGCGGAAAACTCTCCGCGCAAGCGGGGTTCCAGGTGGCTAGTGCTACTCAAACCTAAACGGATGAAAAAAGCGGCCATCGTCATCTTGAACTATAACGGCAGGCAGGTATTGCCTGTCTTCTTGCCCTCTGTTCTCCAGCATAGCATCTTTGACTGCTGGGTAGTCGATAATGCCAGCCCAGACGGTTCGCTGGATTTTTTGAAAGCTGGGTTTTCCCAGGTTCAGCTGATTGCTCTCGAGTCCAATTTTGGCTACGCGGGAGGATATAACTGGGGCTTGGAAAGGCTGAAGGGGGAATATGAGTTTTTTATCCTACTCAACTCCGATGTGGAAGTCACCGCGGACTGGGATAGGAATTTAATAGATTGGTTGGACCGACACCCCGATTACGCGGCTCTACAGCCCAAAATTCTCTCTTGGCAGGATCGCAGGTATTTCGACTATGCAGGTGCAGGGGGTGGATACTTGGACGACTTGGCCTATCCCTATTGTCGAGGGAGAATTTGGGAAAATATCGAACAGGATCATGGGCAATACGATGATGCCGTAGAGGTGGATTGGGCATCGGGAGCCTGCTTCGTAGTCCGGGCAAAGGATTTTTTTGAGCAAGAGGGCTTCGATGCACATTTTTTCGCACACATGGAAGAGATTGACCTCTGCTGGAGATTCAGGAGATCTGGACGGAAGGTGGGGTGTCTTGGCAGGGTGACGGTTTTTCACCAAGGTGGGGCGACTTTGGATCGCTCTAGTCCCAACAAGCTTTATTTGAATATTCGAAACAATCTCAGCATGGTTTACAAGAATGTATCCGGCTGGAGAGTTTTTGGAATAATTGTGGCTAAGTCAATCCTCGAAATGACTGCTGCGCTGGGATATTTACTGAAAGGAAGAAAAGACTTTGCCTCAGCCATCTGGAGAGGGTATCGAGACTTCTATAGGAAAAAGGGTTTGCTTGCCAAGCCAACAAAAAAGCCGGAAATGGAAAAGTCCAGTTCCGGCCCGATACGTTTTATATTTTGGAATTATCTGATTTTGCGAAAGCGGGTGTTTTCTGATCTTTAGTCAAAGAGAACCGGATTGTTCATCTTGCGAAAATACTTGCGGATCTTCATCATCATCGCCATGCTTACATAGAGGATGATTGGTGATCCCAGGGTCACAAAAGAGGAGTATATGAAGAAAAGGCGTATGCTGTCTATGGGAAAGTGAAGTTTTTCTCCCAATCGAGAGCAAACCCCAAAGGCCCTCTCTTCAAAGAACAGTTTCAGTTTTTCCATGGTGTGGTAGTATTTTCGATCTAAAATTAGCAGAAAATGGGTTTGAAATCTATAAATCATTTTAATAACCGAATGTTTAACATCCTGGTCATCTTATTTTTACTTTCAAGCGAACCCTTGTTTTCAAAATCAAGAATAGTGCCTGAAAACAAATTTTTGAAGGATGTGCAGCTGACGCCTTCCAAATTGAAACTTGAAGGAGACTCAATCCGCTTCACTGTCATGGGGACCATACCCATTGAATCAGTCCTCACTCCGAAGAACCCCAAAGTTTCTCTAAGCTACCATGCGGAAGGCAATGAATTGTCATTGGGGGAGCTGGAACTGAAAAGGGAGGTCGCTAGCTACAAATATGAAGGCCGATTCTCGCTGAAGTTTGAACCTTGGATGACGGGCGCGACGCTCGAGGTTTTTTTCTACCAGGGAAAAAAAGAAGACCTGAAACCATTTGAAAAGCAAGTCCTCGCAAAAGGCGTCATAGCGCCTCAGCTGATGGTCAAATTGGGCGAAGTCTATCCGGATGAGCCGATACCAGTCGTCGGGCTTTTCATTACTTCCGGAGCATTGGACAAGGAGCTGATAAGGAATGAGGAATTTTCTTTTCTGTTTGATCTCGGCTCCTCGGCATACAAGTCTAGTGATGCCAATTTGGCGACGCTTAAAAGGCTTGATGCATTTTTGGAGGCAAATCCAGATGTGCAGGATTTCAAGATCACTGGCCTCCAATCTCCGGAAATCGGCGAGGGGAGAGATGCTTCCTTGGGAATGAAACGGGCGGAGTCGGTCAGTAAGATGCTCGGAGCCCGAGTAAGCCGACTATCTGAATCGCAGTTTAAGATGGATTCACGAAGGAATGACTGGTTTGATCTTCGTTTGTTGCTCCGGGACTATAAGGGAATTTCCACCAATCGCAAAGATGAACTCTATGCTGTACTCATGAACCAGGAGAGCTATCTGGAGCAAAACGAGAGATTGAAAAAGATTCCGGGGTTTTCGCAGGTGGCACAGGATCTATATCCCAGACTCCGGGCTGCCAGGGTCGAAATCACGTCCAAGCCACGGGCAGGACTGGACATGCAGCAGTCGATCAAATTGAAAGAGGCGCTTACGAAGAATGACGGCACCAATGCACTTTCTTTTGCTGAATGGGCCCTTGCAGCAGAATCTACTCAGAGTATTGAGGAAAAAGCGGCGATCTATTCCAAAATGACGGAGTTTTTTAGATCTCCCCTACCTTATAATAATATGGCGGTGGTGCGTATGCGCCAGGCTCAGAGGACTCTCGATCAAGGATCCAAAGAAATCCTTTGGGAGGAAGCCTTGAGACTGCTGGCCCAAGCCTACCGGATAGAGCCAACTCCCCATACGCTTCATAACCAAGGCCAGATTTTGGCGCTGATGGGAGACTACTGGGAGGCGTACAAAAAACTGTCCGATGCATCAACCATGTCGCTTAATCCGAATTTTTTGCAGCATAATGAGGCACTCAGGGGAGCTTTGGATATTTTGAGAGGGGATTATAAGCTTGCGACTCTTAGGTTTGACTACCGATTCACCGACCCGAAGGATTTTTTCAACAAAGGAATAGCCTACTATATGTTGGGGGACTTCCCGAATGCCAATATGGCTTTTGAGGAATCGGTGATCCAAGGTCGGAGTTTTGGGTACGGATACTACGGGCTAGCGATGATTGCGGCAGCAGGAGGGCAGCAGGAAGTAGCCCTTATTCAGTTGAAAAAAGCGATTGAAAGTAATCGCCAATTAGCAAGCCGAGCCTACACGGATCCACTATTCTACGAGATCCGGGAATCTTCAGAGTTTGCCGCGGCACTGACGGAGAAATAGAATGTCTATTGTAATCATTTGAGATAATAGGACTTTTACACAAATGAAAATTTTATAAAGATTGAAGGATAAAATTGAAATTTTGGCGAATAATATCGTCTACTTCTGAAAAAGTGAAAATGGGAGTCCTTTTCGGAATTTTATTTTTGAGTTGAGGTTTGAAAATTGTTTTAGAATATTTAACATTGACGATTAACAATTAACATTTAAACCCTAAACTCAAGCCTATGATCTATTTTACACTAGAATAGTTCCCTTCCCCCCCCAATCAGCATCACCCGATGCACTCAAACCTTCTGGTTTTATAAGCCGGTCAATCGACCAAGGTGTAATCGCAATAGCGTCTTGAAATTCAAGCAGAAGTCTATTGCAATTATTTTGAGAATAATCGCAAACGATTGCATGATCAATTAACTAATAAGTTTTTGAGATTAATCTTGTTACCCAATCTATCTATGTTTATGAAAAATGTTTACAAAATTCTAAGTGTGTGCCTTACGCTCTTAGTCCTATCCGCCGGTGCTGCCTTTGCGCAAAAAACCGTGACGGGTACGGTTCTAGATGAGTTCGGGGTAGGCCTTCCGGGGGTCTCGGTCCTTGTGAAAGGCACTACAACCGGAACCGCTACAGATATTGACGGGAAGTATTCCCTCAGTGTCGCCAATGACCAGGCTACCCTGGTATTTTCTTTTATTGGCTACGCTGCCATCGAGCAGGTAGTCGGAAGCCGCAGCGTCATCGATGTTAGTATGGCACCCGATGAAAGAACGCTGACAGAACTGGTTGTGACCGGTTACTCCATTGACTCAAGGAGAGAAACAACCGGTGCGATTGCCACCGTGGATCCTAGAGATTTGACGGTAATCCCTACTGGTAACGTCGAGCAAACCCTGCAAGGTCGTGTGTCCGGTGTAACCGTAATTACCAACGGTCAGCCTGGTACTTCTTCCATCATCCGTGTTCGCGGTTTCGGTGCCTTTGGGGGTAACGAACCGCTCTATATCGTAGACGGTTTGCCAACCGGCTCTACTGACTTCCTAAATCCGGATGACATCGAGTCGACAACAGTATTGAAAGACGCTGCTGCTGCTTCCATCTATGGTGCACGTGCTGCAAACGGTGTAATCGTTTATACCACCAAGCGCGGTGCAAGAAACAAGAAGCTTAGAGTCGACTACAATGGTATGTATGGTGTGACCGATCCAGGAAAAGGCTTGGATATGATGAATCCCCAAGACTTTGCCACTTATACTTGGCTTGCTGAGACCAATACTGCAAGAATTAACGGTGTTCCTGCAAAATACGAGCATCCGCAATTCGGCACAGGAACATCACCGGTGATGCCTTATTACCTCAGCATGATTTCACAAGATGCAGAAGGGAATTTGACGGTTGTTTCCGGCCAGCCGGGACCGCTTTCAGCTGCCGAGATTGCGCAGCAGCAGGAGTGGTACAACATCGATCCTACCAAAGGAACCGTTCGTCAATTGACAAGAGCTGCGACTGGAGAAGGTACCGATTGGTACAATGAGCTTACTGCCCCAGCTCCGCTTCACAGACACTCTCTCGGTTTCAATGGTGGTTCAGAGACCAGCAGATTCTATGTCGGATTCGGCCTTCAAGAGCAGGAAGGAATTATGTCCAATAACAAATTCAGTAGATATTCCCTGCGGGCAAATTCTGAGTTTGACGTAACCAAAAGAATCAGAATCGGCCAAAACTTCCAGGGCACATACCTCCAAAGATTAGGTCAAACGGGTGGCGAAGGCGGTCGTGGCGTTTCGAGAGACGAAAACGACATCCTCCAGGCCTTCCGTATGCCTTCTATTATCCCTGTCTATGACGAGTTTGGAGGATATGCAGGTACTGCTTCCAGAGGCTTCAACAACCCAAGAAACCCGATAGCGAACAGGGACGGGATTGCTGATAATAGAAACTTTAATGCTGCCGCGTTTGGGAACATCTATGGGGAGTGGGATATCATCGATGATCTGACTTTTAGAACCTCCATAGGTGGCCAGTACAACAACTACTATTACTGGAACTACACCCGCTTGCAGTATGAGAACTCTGAAAACAACTCTGCATTCGGCTATGGCGAAGGCTCAGGCTTCTCGTTTGGTTGGACTTTCACCAACACCTTGGCGTGGAAGAAGAAAATCGACCTGCATGCCTTTGATGTACTATTGGGCCAAGAGGCTCTCAATACAGGATCAGGGAGAAATATTGATGCTGTCGGACAGAATCCTTTCTCCCAAGATCCGGACTTCATCACCATCTCCAACCTCCCAGTAGGTACCAGACAGGTAAACTCTTCCCAGTTTAAGGGAGTAAACTTCGCATCCTACTTTGGACAAGTGAAGTATACCTACAACGACAAGTACATCGTCAGCGCGGTGGTGAGACGTGACGGTTCTTCCCGTTTCGGTGAGAATTCAAGATACGGGGTGTTCCCAGCGTTCTCTGCAGCCTGGAGAATTTCTTCTGAATCATTCCTACAGGGAGCCACTTGGATCGACGACATGAAGATCCGCGGGGGCTGGGGTCAGATGGGTAACTCCAACAACGTTGATCCTAATAATCAGTATTCATTGTTTGCAGGTAACGTAGGAGCTTCCTCCTATGATATCACGGGCAGCAACTCCGGTGCCGTGATCGGTTTTAGAAGATCCCGTATAGGTAACCCCAATGCCCAGTGGGAAACCGCCGTTACCCAAAACATCGGTATGGACGGAACGTTCTTCAACGGCCGCTTGGATGTGATCTTCGACTGGTGGAAAAAGGATACCAAAGACTTGTTGTTCCAGGTTCCAATTCCATTGACTGCGGGTAGCCCTCAAAACGTTTCCGCTCCAGCAGTAAACGTGGGTGAAATGCTGAACAGAGGTCTTGATTTCTTGGTGTCCACTAGAGGTAATCTATCGACAGATCTAACTTATGAACTTGCTGTTAACGGCAGTTTTTTGAAAAATGAAATTGTCGCTCTGTCGGGAGATTTGGAATTTATTACTTCACCAAACGCCAATCCAAGCTTTAGGGGTATTGAGCCAATCAGAAATGCGGTTGGACAGCCGCTTTCTTCATTCTTTGGCTACAATGTTATTGGCTTGTTCAGGGACGAGGAGGATGTGAACTCCCATGCAGCTCAACCAGGAAAAGCTCCTGGTCGCTTCAAGTTTGAAGATGTAAACGGTGACGGTTCCATCACCCCTGAAGACCGGGTATTTATGGGAAGTCCTGTCGCTGATTTTACCGGAGGTTTGAACTTCACCTTAGGTTACAAAGGCTTTGACCTTTCTGCATACCTCTACACTTCGATTGGAAACGAGATCTTCAACCAGTCGAAATGGTTTACCGACTTCTTCCAGACATTTGAAGGAGCAGCGATTTCCGAGCGCTTGAAAGATTCCTGGACTCCTGAAAATCTTGATGCAGAAATTCCTATTGTGGAAAGAACAGCAAACTTCTCTACCTCAGATGTTTCGAACTCTTTTTATGTAGAAGATGGGTCTTACCTGAGATTGCAGAACTTGACGCTGGGTTATTCCGCCCCAGCTTCTTTGCTGCAAAAGTGGAAGATGGAAAGAGCGAGAGTGTTTGCTTCTGTAAACAATTTGTTTACAATTACTGGATACGAAGGGCTGGATCCCCAAGTTGGTGGCAATGCTGACTTGACCTTTGGTATTGACGTAGGTAACTATCCTGTTACCCGTGGTTGGACCTTCGGTTTGAACCTTAGCTTCTAAGCAGTACAAGAAAATTTGAATCGTTTATAGACACTATAATAGATTAGACAAATGAAGAACTATAAATTAAAAATAGGCGCTTTGCTCGTTTCCGGAGCCATGATGGTTGCGGTGAGTTGTAGCGACGAGTTTCTGGAGATCCCTCCGGTTGGACAGTTGTCAGAAAGTCAGTTGAGTACACTGGCCGGTCTTGATGCATCATTGATAGCGGTTTACTCCCAAGTCAACGGTCGTGCAAACAGACTGGGATCTCCCTCCAACTGGGTTTGGGGAAGTATCCGAGGTGGTGAAGCCAACAAGGGAACTGACCCTGGTGACTTTAGTACGATCAATCCAATCCAACGCTATGAAAACAACGCCGCAGGGGGAGAAATGGGCTCGAAGTACAACGTTTGCTACGAAGGCATCGCCCGAGCCAATAGTGTGCTGAGACTGCTCCAAAATCCTGCACCGGATGTCACTCCGGCGGATATTACACGTCTTTCTTCCCAAGCGAGATTTCTCCGGGCACATTTCTATTTCGAACTGGCAAGAGACTACAATCAGACTCCTTACGTGGATGAAACCGTAGACTATGGAAGTGGCCTTGAAGATGTCAAAAATGACAAGCCGTTGTGGCCGTTCATTGTTGCGGATTTGGAATATGCCGTAGCAAACCTTCCAGCGACCCAGGCTCAAGTAGGCCGGGTTAACCAATGGGCTGCAAAGGCGTATTTGGCAAAAGTGTACATGTACACCAAAGAATTCAGCAAAGCCAAAACGCTCTTCGACGATGTCATCGCCAATGGCGTCACTTCGAATGGGAAGAAGTATGACCTCGTGCCTTATTATGACGATGCATTCCGTGCGGCAAACGACAACCATGAGGAGTCGGTTTGGGCATATCAAGCTGCAGCCAACACAGGTTCTGTGAACAATGCAAACCCAGAGTTTGACCTCAACTTCCCTTACAATACGGGGCCTTCTGGTCCGGGTAACTGCTGCGGATTCTTCCAGCCAAGCTTCACCTTTGTGAATGCTTTCAGAACATCCAATGGCTTGCCGTTGCTGGATAAATCTTACAACAGCCCTGCCAATGAAGTTAAGAGTGATATGGGTGTAGCTTCTGGCGCGGCATTCACCCCTGATGCTGGTCCGTTGGATCCTCGTTTGGATCACACCGTAGGCAGAAGGGGACTTCCTTACTTGGATTGGCAAGATCACCCAGGCAATGCTTGGATCCGTAACCAACCCAACGGCGGGCCTTATTCCCCTAAAAAGTATGTCTATGAGAAGTCAGAGCAGGGTTCCTATCAGGACAACTCTTCTTGGACTCCAGGCTATACCGGTATCAATTTCATGATTATCCGTTTTGCCGATGTGCTTTTGTTGGCCGCTGAAGCGGAAATCGAAGTGGGCTCCCTGGAAAAAGCAAGGGAATATGTCAATCGTGTCAGAACCCGTGCGATGAACTCCAAGCTAATGAGAAGTGACGGTACCATGGCGGCTAACTATGTGATCAATACCTATTCTGCGCCTTGGACTGACAAAGCTGCTGCGCAGACAGCGGTACGTCACGAGAGGCTGTTGGAATTGGGTATGGAAGGCCATAGATTCTATGACTTGCAGCGTTGGGGTACAGCTCAAGCCGAGCTGGATTTCTATTTGGCTTATGATGCAGTAAAGTTGCCTGCTGCATTGGGAGGCGGTGCAAAATACACTGAGACATACAAATGGGTTCCGATTCCACAAGATCAGATTGACTTGGTGGGAGCTGATATTCTGACTCAGAACCCAGGGTTCTAAAAATCCCAGTATGCTTGAAATTAAGAGGAGGCGTTCGCCTCCTCTTTTTTTGTTTTTTACTGCCGATCGTTTTTTTCTACAGACGGGAAAATGCTAATTTGAACCGCCCTATCTATCCCCAAAATTACCCATGAAGTATTTTGTTACCCTGATAATCCTTTCTATTGCTTTTGTTTTCACCGCCTGCAAGAAAGATTCTTCACTATTCAGTCTGAAATCACCGGACGAAACAGGAGTTCATTTCAACAACGAAATCATAGAGTCCGACTCCTTTAATATTCTGACTGATGAATATATTTTCAACGGAGGAGGAGTAGCAGTAGCAGACTTTGACCAGAATGGTCTCCCGGATTTGTTTTTTACCGGTAATCAAGTCGCAAACCGACTATTCATCAATGAGGGAAATTTTAAATTCCGAGACATCTCGGAGAGCTCAGGGGTATCTGCGGCCAATAGATGGTGTACGGGAAGTGTAATCGTCGATATCAACCTCGATGGATGGCCGGATATCTATGTAGCGACGGCAATGAAAAAAGGCTCTGGAGAGCGAAACAACCTGCTTTTTGTCAATCAGGGTAAAGATGCTTCCGGCAATGTTTCTTTTGTGGAAATGGCTGAGAAGTACGGCATAGCCGATTCGGGCAATAGCATGGGGTCAGCTTTCTTGGACTGTGACCTCGATGGAGACTTGGATTTGTATGTGCTCAACAATGAGCAATTGTCCGCAAAGCCGACCAATTTCCGTCCCAAAGTAACCGACGGTTCGGCAATCAACAATGACAGCTTCTACCGAAACAACGGGGACGGCACCTTCACTGATGTGACCCTTGAGGCTGGGATCGTCTTCGAAGGCTTCGGACTGGGACTGGTGGTGTCGGACATGAACAATGACGGCTGGCCTGATATCCATGTCAGCAATGACTATATCACCAATGACATTCTTTATATCAACAATCAAGATGGAACTTTTACAAATAAGACCAAGGAAAATCTAAGGCATCAGAGCCAGTTTTCGATGGGGGCAGACATAGCCGATTTCAACAACGATGGACTTCCCGACTTGGTCACGATCGACATGTTGGGTGAGGACAACTACCGAAAGAAAACGACAATCGGTAAGAATGTCTATCAGACCTACCTCAACAACGAGCAATTTGGCTACGAATATCAATACGTTCGCAACATGCTTCATGTGAATAATGGTCCAGGAATTCCCTTTTCCGAAATCGGACTGATGGCGGGCATTTATCAGACGGACTGGAGCTGGGCACCGCTTTTTGGGGATGTGGACAATGATGGGTTGAGGGATTTACTGATCACCAATGGTTTTCCGAGGGACATCACGGACAAAGACTTCGCTAATTATCGCGCAGACGTGGGCAACATCGCCTCCACAAGGCAACTCTTGGACTCCATTCCAATCGTCAAAATCCCAAACTACTCTTACCGAAACATCGGCAATCTTGGATTCGAGGACAGCGGCGAGGCTTGGGGTCTGAATGTTCCTTCCTTTTCCAATGGATCGGCCTTGGTGGACTTGGATTTGGACGGAGACTTGGACTATGTAGTCAACAATATCAATGACCCAGCTTTTGTTTTCGAAAACATGCTGAATGAAAAGGAAGGTGGCTCAAATTATCTGAGAGTTAAGCTCAAGGGGCCCAAAGGGAATCCCCAGGGACTGGGCGCGAAGGTGCTCGTAAAAACTGCTCCCGAGAATTTCCTTTATCAAGAGATGCAGATTGCGAGAGGATATATGTCATCTATAGAGGAGGTTCTTCATTTTGGTTTGGATTCTTTGAACTCAGCGCCCGAGTTACTGGTGATATGGCCGGATGGCAAGCGTTCCACTTTCGAAAATGTCAAGTCAAATCAGGTGGTTCAGGTGGATTATGCTTCATCCGATGTTGCCAAGGATTCGGTTGCAATTTTGGATCTGGGGAGTTTTGGAAGGATGTTTTCGGAAATCTCCGAAGAGCTGGGCATTTCCTACCAGCATCAGGAAGATGATAAGATCGATTATAATATTCAGCGTACACTGCCGCATAAGCTGAGCCAGTTTGGGCCGGCGCTTGCAGTGGGAGACTTGGACGGGAATGGCACTGAGGACCTGGTGATCGGATCGTCTTCTGGATTTGCCCCGGTTTGGTATTCACAGCGGGGAGATGGAAGTTTCCTTGAAAAGGAATTGCTGCCTGGACAAAACACGGTTTTCGAAGAGACGGGGATTCTTGTGTTGGATGTGGAAAATGACGGTGATCTTGATCTTTATCTCGTCAGCGGTAGCGCCGAATTTTTGCCTGATGCTGCGGAGTACACGGATAGAATATATCTGAATGATGGCAATGGAAATTTCACTTTGGATCAGAATTTCTCCTCAGTCAAAGCAAATGGGAGCGTTGTACGTGGTGCGGACTTCGATGGTGATGGATACATCGACCTTTTCGTAGGAGGAAGGAGCCCAATCGGGAAATTTCCGATCGCCGAGAAAAGCTTTCTGCTAAAAAATGAAAACGGGCAAATGACCGATGTGACGGACAGAATCGCTCCTGGGCTGAGGGAAGTCGGTATGGTTACCGATGCTATTTGGTCGGACGTCAACGGTGATGGAAAGGTGGATTTGACTGTTGTGGGAGAGCTCATGCCGATTACCATATTCATCAACCGGGGAGATGTGTTTGAAAAACTCGCCGACTCTGGGCTGGAAAACTACCAGGGTTGGTGGAATTCCATTGCAAGCGCGGATTTTGACCAAGATGGGGACTCTGACTTTGTTGTTGGGAATCTCGGAGGCAATAACTCCCATCACCCCAATGCCGAGCGGCCGCTAAAAATCTATGCCAAGGACTTTGACAACAACGGAAGTGTGGACCCGGTGACTTTTGCGTTCTATAAGGATAAACAAGGAGGCGCTTTCAATTCCTTCCCTAGCCATTTCTGGGATGATCTGAACGGTCAAAGCCCGATGTTCAGAAGGAAATTTGAGCGCTATAAATACTATGCCCTGAGTACGGAGCAGTCTTTTTTTACCGAAGAGGAGAAGAAAGATGTACAAATCCTGACGGGTAACTATGACCGTACAGTTTGGGTAGAAAACCTGGGCAATGGGAAATTCAAAGTACACGAGTTGCCAGTGATGGCGCAAATGGCCCCGACTAACGGTATTGTCACGGATGATGTCAATGGAGACGGTTTTATGGACATTCTGCTCGTGGGAAATGACTACGGAAATGAGATCTTCATCGGTAGGCTTGATGCTTCTGTTGGACTTTTGCTCCTGGGAGATGGAAAGGGGACATTCAAAGCTGTACGACCCATGGAAAGTGGCTTTGTGGTGCCCGGTGATGCAAAGGCTTTGGTGAAGCTGAGCGCTGTCCAAGGCTCTCCCCTCTATTTGGCTTCCCAAAACAGGGGCAAGCTACTTGCCTTCAAGGCCGGAGGTCAAGAAGGAAAAACATTGGCTTTTGGGCAGGATGTCATGGCGGTGATCTTAGAGCTGGAAAGCGGAAAGATGCAGCGCTACGACCTTGGCTTGGGATCTGGCTTTGCATCGCAGTCTTCCAGGGAAATCACTTTTCCAAAAGGTGCCAAATCAGCAGTCATGATCAATTATAAGGGGGAATTGATTCCCGCAGATGTTTTTACCAGAAACTGATCAGCGATAGAGCTGGCCTGCCCTGGCTTCACATATATCCTGGATGAGCTCTGCGACCTTGTCAGTGACATCCTCAAAATAACGCCTCCCTTTTTCAGGGGAGGCTTTTTTTGGATTGCCTATCCCTGTGTCCTCGGTGACCTCAGACCATTTACGTTCAGCCCATGCCCATTTTTCCCGGATTCCGCGGATCACGGATTTTTTCTCCACGCCATCTCCGGCTTCGTCCAGCGATAAGACCAGCTCGGGATGGAGGTGCTGAATCAGGCAGGTTTCCATTTCGTCGGCATGGTCGCCCGCTTCTTCGAAGTATTTGCTTTTGTCTAGGGATTGAAACCAATTGCAGGTAAAAAGCATCATCTCTGGAAATTTTAGCCCCAGCTCGCGGAGCATGGGTTGAAAGTTGTTGCCTCCGTGGCTGTTGAGGATAAGGAGTTTTTTGAGGCGTTGTCGGTTCAAAACTTCGATGATATCCTTGAGAATAATCAGCTGTGTGCTGGGATTAAGGTTGATGTCGAGATAAATATCGCTTTGGCCTGTGTTGACACCAAAGGGGACACAAGGCAAGACTACGACTTTCGCGCCCTTTTCCCAAGCCTTTTTCGCTCCCTCAGCAGCAATCCCATCCGCCTCGTAAATATCTGTCCCATAAGGCATATGGTAGTTGTGCGCTTCGGTGGCACCCCAGGGAAGAATAGCCAGATCATATCGAAAGGTTTTGAGGTCTTTCCAGTTTACTTCTTTCAGGATATAGGGTCTCATGTAATTGTTCTTTGGATTTAGGAAGAAGAAGGGGATTTTTAGGGCCAAATTCATAATTTGAAACCCATTTCTAAAATACAGTTCATGTCCCAAAGAAGAAAGTTTATCAAGAAATCCCTGCTCGGGTCTGCCGTTTTTTTGCCCGGTGTGGCCTCAGCCTTTAACGTTCCTGCTACCGGTAAGCAAGCCATCGGTGAAAAGCCGATCATTCTGTCTACATGGAACCATGGCCTTCCCGCCAATGCGGATGCTTGGGCAAAGCTGGAGGACACGGGAAGTATTTTGGACGCTGTAGAAGCAGGTGTAAAGAACACCGAACTTGATTTGACCAATCTTTCAGTTGGTCTACAGGGTTTGCCTGACCGCGAGGGAATCGCCACGCTGGATGCATCGATCATGACTGGGGACGGGTCCTGTGGGTCGGTCGCTTTCGTTCGTCAGATCAAGCATCCAATTTCTTTGGCCAGGGCGGTGATGGAGAAAACACCCCATGTGATGATTGTGGGCGAAGGAGCCAGACAGTTTGCGATCGCCCAAGGCTTTCCTTTGGAAGAGGAAAAACTCAGCCCAAATGCCCAAAAGGCCTATGACAAATGGAAAGTGAACAGCCAGTACAAGCCTATCATCAACATAGAAAACCACGATACCATTGGCATGATCGGGTTGGACGCCAATGGCAAATTGGCAGGCAGCTGCACCACCAGTGGACTTGCTTACAAGATGCATGGAAGAGTAGGCGATAGCCCGATCATCGGGGCAGGATTATATGTGGATGACGAGGTCGGAGCCGCCACTGCCACCGGACTCGGAGAGTCTATTATCCGAATTTGCGGAAGCTTTTTGATCGTGGAGCTTATGCGCCAAGGTCGCACTCCACAGGAGGCCTGCGAGGAAGCCGTGCGCCGATTGATCTCAAAAAACAAGGATATCAAAGATATACAAGCGGGATTTCTGGCAATCAACAAGGAGGGAGAGACCGGCGCTTATGCCGTTCATCCGGGATTCAATTTTGCGAAAGCCACCAACTCGGGAAACGTGTTGATCGACTCTGGTTCTCATTTCAAGAAGCAATGACAAAAGTCTTACTTGAAGCCCCGGTTTTTGGCCTACAGGGAGCGCTCGAAGCGGCGCAGTTTGGAATAGACCGATTGGAACTATGCGCAAACTTCCCAGAGGGAGGCGAAACTCCTAGTGCGGGAATGCTGCGCTTTTTGAAAAGTGAAGTAGATATTCCGGTATTTGTGATGATCCGACCCCGTGGAGGGGACTTTGTCTATTCGCAGAAGGAACTCATCGTGATGAAGCAAGACATCCAATTGCTGAAGGAGTTAGGCGCGGACGGTTTTGTTTTTGGGATCTTGGACCAAAAGGGAAAGGTCGATGAAACGGCCTGCAAGATGATGCTGAGGGCAGTGGGGGATAAGCCTTGCACGTTTCACAGAGCCTTCGATGCTTCGTCAGATCTGGATGATTCACTGGAAAAGATCGTGGATTTGGGGTTTCAGCGGATCCTGACTTCGGGAGGAAAAAACTCCCTAAGCGAAGGTTTGCCGATGATTCAGCGTCTGCTCGAAAAAGCCGGCGGTCGCATTATCATCATGCCTGGAGGCGGAACTAAAGCTGAGCACATCCCAATCCTGAAGAAAAGTGGTTATTTGAAGGAAGTTCATGCATCCTGCAAACTTGCCAAGCCCTCGCCTAATGAGTTTGTCAACTCTGGACTTTCATTTTCTTCCATGCCCTTGGATTATACGATGCATTTTGGTGTAGATCCGAATCAGGTGAGGGAGTTCAAAGAAGTGTTGTAAGGAACGATGCGGCGATATCTAGTTTGTCTTTTGGGATTGACGCTGTGGAGTTGCGGGCAGATCGCCGAGCGGAAACAGCCGTCTCCGAGTCTCCAGCAACTGGCAAATTCCGACTTGGACCTCTCTGGCGAGCAGTTGGCAAATGGCTATTGTGCGGCATGCCATGTGAAACCAGAGCCTGAGGTTTTGGACAAGGTGACTTGGGAAAGCAAGGTATTGCCGGATATGAGAAAGCGCATGGGCTTGTATCTCCCGGAGGATTTTGGAACTGCACTGCCCGAGGACGAGGGAATTCCTGAAGGTATCTATTCCAAAACTCCGATGATCACCCGAGAGAAGTGGGAGAAACTTTTGACCTATTACCTTGAAAACGCGCCGGAAAAGCCCATTGTGCAAGCCGATAAGCAAAGCCCCAAATTGGGTATTCCGGGATTTGATCTTGAAGTGCCCCAATTCCCAATTGTGCGGTCCAGCCTAACTACGATGCTGAAGGTACATTCGGAGTCTGGTCAACTGTGGCTTGGACATCGTTTTCGTTCTCTTTTTGTCCTGGATTCGAAAAACGGATTTGCGCAGCTTGATTCGATCCCGACTCCGGTTGCGCCGGTGGAATTGAGGTGGAACACTAACGGGACCTTTGATCTACTCTCTATCGGATTGATGGATCCTGCCAATGACTCCTTGGGAGTTTTGGCAAATTATTCCCACTCCGGCGATAATTGGGTGATCCGCCCGATCGAAGAAAAGTTGATGCGGCCAGTGCATGTGGAGTTTGCCGACTGGAACGGGGATGGAAGGGAGGATCACGCGATCAGTCACTTTGGCAACCATCTCGGAAAGCTGAGTCTCTATTTGTCCGATTCTGTTGGGTTCAAAGAGTTGATTTTAAAGAAAGATCCGGGGGCCAGACGTACAATCGCCGTTGATTTTGATGGGGATGGAGACTTGGATATGTTAGCCTTGATGACCCAGGCTAAGGAAGCCATTGTGCTATTCGAAAATCAAGGCTCAGGTAAATTCCGGGAGGAGAGCCTTCTGACTTTTCAGCCGGCATTTGGATCCAGTGATTTTCGATATGAGGATATGACTGGCGACGGACATCCTGATCTCATTCTAGTCAATGGCGACAATGCCGATCTTTCGCAAATCCTGAAGAATTACCACGGTGTCAGAATCTTTGAGAACGACGGATCGGGGGAATTTGAGGAGAGTTGGTTCTATCCCATGCATGGTGCCAGTGCTCTGGAAGTAGGGGATTTCGATCAGGATGGTAGGCAGGATTTAGTTGCGATTTCATTTTTTCCAGACAAAACGCAGAGGCCAAAGCAGAACTTGGTTTATTTCAGACAGAGCTCCAAGGGAGATTTTGACCCCTTTGTAATGGAATACACACCAGATTTGCACTGGCTGACGATCTCAAAAGGAGACCTGGATTTGGATGGCGATGTAGACTTGGTGGTTGGCACGTTTGCCTTTGATGAACTGTACAGACCAGCGACTTCCCATTGGACTCCGTTTGCTGTACTTAGAAACCTGCTCAAATAATCAACTGACGATTCGGGTTTGGCCGGAATAAATCCTTGTATTGGATTTAATTCTCGTTCTATTATTTCTCTTGTCTCTAGAAATCAGTATCTTATTATTCTTCCTTAAATAATAAGCTATGGTAAAAAGTTTTCAAGGGGTCAGAGAGGTGGAGCCGAAAGCCCCGGTACAGCAGATTTTGGTCAAAGACCAGATGAGTACTAATCTTGCTACTTTTAGTCCTGATGACTCAATAGACCAAGTGCTGGAAGTTTTAACCAAACGCAAAATTTCTGGAGGTCCGGTCTTGGATGAATCCGGAGCTCTGGTCGGAATTATTTCCCAAACAGATTGCCTGGCGGAAATCATCAGGGGGAAATATACCAACACGGTCAGGTTCCCGGCCAAAGTAAAAGAGCATATGAGTACCGCGATCGTATCCGTATCCCCCGACATGTCTCTTTTTGATGTCGCCCAGAAATTTCTAGAAAGCAAGTTCAGACGTTTTCCGGTGATAAAAGACGGACATCTCGTTGGGCAAATCAGCCTGAGCGATGTGATTCGCGCATTTCCGAAACTCAGGCATACCACCTGGTGACAAAAGCGAAAAGGCTCCGAACTTTCGGAGCCTTTTTGCTTTTGTCGAGATGGTGATCGTTTATTTTGACTTTTCGATCGCCCGCTCCACGTCCTTGATGATATCGTCGCAGTGCTCCAGCCCTACAGACAACCTCACTAGTCCATCCACGATTCCAACTTGTGCCCGCTCCTCTGGAGACAGCTTGCTATGGGTCGTGGAGGCAGGGTGTGTCACGATGCTACGACTGTCGCCCAGATTGGGTGTGATGGAGACCATCTGTAGCTGGTCGATAAATCGCTGCGCGCGAGTGCCACCGCCCTTCAGGGTCAGCGTGATGATTCCCCCTCCAGCCTTCATTTGTTTCAAGGCAAGGTCATGCTGGGGATGGGACTTTAGGAATGGATATTTCACGGTTTCCAGCTCCGGATTTCCTTCGAAATAATTGGCGACTTTCAGCGCATTTTCGCAGTGGCGATCCATTCTGATGGCAAGTGTCTCCATGCTTTTTGCCAAGATCCAAGCATTAAATGGGGAGATGGAAGGGCCCGTGTGCCGGGTGAAAAACTGCACTTCCTTGATCAGTTCCTTTTTTCCCAAGATCAAGCCCCCAATGACTCTTCCTTGGCCATCGATGTATTTCGTCGCGCTATGCGCCACTATATGTGCGCCCCATTTTGCAGGCTGCTGAAGATAGGGGGTAGCAAAGCAATTATCTACGACCAGGATCAGGTTGTGTGCTTTTGCGAAGTTTCCGGCCCATTCTAGATCGATGATTTCCAAGCCCGGATTGGACGGTGTCTCGATGAACAGCATCTTGGTATTGGGCTGTACCAGCTTGTCCCAGTTTTGATAGTCGGAAATGTCTCCATAAGACGAAGTGATTCCCCACTTGGGAAATACGCGGGTGAGAAGCTGGTGCGTAGAGCCAAAAAGGGATCTGGAAGCCAAAATGTGGTCGCCTTGCTGAAGGAGGGAAGCTATTGACGCAAACATCGCCGCCATACCGGAGGCGGTGGCGATGCCGTCCTCGGTGCCTTCCGCAATGCAAACTTTCTCGATGAGATCGGAGGAGTTGGGATTGGCGTATCGGGAATAGATGTTGCCAGGAATCTCTTCTGCAAACATTGCCCTGGCTTCCTCTGCCGAGCCAAAGGTGAAGCTTGAAGTTAAAATTATCGAGGAGGAATGTTCTCGCTGGTCAGAGCGGCTTTGGATTCGGATCGCGTCGGTTTCGAAGTGACTCATGGTTTGGAAGTTTGGAATACAACATAAAGCCAGGGCTGAAAAAGAATTTTCCCAAACGCAGAATTTGAACCAGAAAGTGGGGTAGTAGTGAATACGCCAATTTATAGTTCCCGCTAAGGGTAGGATTTGGCACCTTTCACCTGCATGGGGATGGTTGCCAGAGGGTCATCGAGCCTAGTCTCTCGCCTCTTCTTTATAAATCAGTCTCCTGAAGTGCTGCAAATTAAGCTGGAGAATTGCGTATTTCCAAATCTCTCCTCCAATCAATCGTTGAATTGGGTCATCGTCTGAGCGATCCCGATCGTGCAAAAACCAAGTATCATTTCGATTGCCTTGTCCATCATGATCGGGAGCTCGTCGAACTCTTGCTGGGTAAACCGTCCCAAGACATAGTCGACTTGTCTTCCTTTGGGGAAATTGTCGCCGATTCCCATCCGAAGCCTGGGGTAGTCCTGGCCTCCGGTGAGGGCTTCAATATTTTTCAGGCCATTGTGTCCAGCCGCACTTCCTTTGCCCCTCATTCTAAGCTTTCCGAAAGGAATAGCGACTTCGTCCACGATGACCAGCACGTTTTCCTTGGGGATATTCAGTTCTTTCATCCAGTAGTTTACAGCCTTGCCGCTCAGATTCATGTAGGTCGTGGGCTTGATGAGATGAAGGGTACGGCCCTTGTATTTTATCTCGGTCTTGAAGGCGAGGCGGTCGCTTTTCCAGGTAGCATTTTGCTTGTCGGCTAGTCTGTCAAGGGTCAGAAATCCGATGTTGTGTCGGGTAAGTTCGTATTCAGGGCCGATATTGCCCAATCCCACGATCAGGTATTTCATAGGTTTAGATTTTCTGAACTTCGAAAATAAAAAAATCCTGTCCGGTTGGGGACAGGATTAATGGTTTCTGCAAGAATTGGTTTACTCTCCTTTTTTGCCTCTGAGTGCTCTTGGAATACCAATAGTCACCACGGATACATTTGGCGAAGTAAGGATTTCGAATCCTTCTGGCTTCAGCTCGGCTACTTTGAAAGACTTACCAAGGTCAAGGTTGGAAATGTCTACAGAAATAAAGTCAGGAAGATTGCCTGCGATACCTTTTACTTTCAGTTTTCTGGTTTTGAATTCCAGCTTACCACCTTTTGCGATACCAGGAGAGCTACCTTCGATCTTCACAGGTATCTCAAATTTGATAGCCTTGTCCTCAGTGTAAGCCATGAAATCTGCGTGAAGCAGCGCCTCGCTTACTGGGTGGAATTGAGCTTCCTTCAATACGGCCTTGATGATAGTACCCTCTACGTTAAGTTCAACCAAGTGAACTTCTGGAGTGTAAATCAAGTCGCGGAAAAGGATAGCCGGAGAGTAGAAGTGAACTTGCTCAGGAATACCAGGTCCGTAAACCACGCAGGGAACATTGCCTGAATCTCTGATTTCGTTCAAAGCGGCACTGTCGAGATTTGCTCTTTTAAACCCTATAATCTCTAGTGTTTTCATATGTACTTGTATTTAAAATTGGTTCTCAGATAAACAAAGAACTGATCGAGGTGTTACCAGTCACGGCGTGGATCGCTTTTGCAAACAATTCCGCTACGCTCAGTACTTTGATTTTTGAAGACTGCATTTTGGGCGTGATGGTATCTGTGATAACCAGCTCCTCCAAGACAGAGTTTTCGATGTTTTCGTAGGCTTTTCCGGAAAGTACCCCGTGCGTGACGATGGCTCTTACTGAGTTAGCTCCTTTTTCCATGATGATCTGGGCGGCTTTGCAAAGCGTGCCCGCAGTATCCACCAAATCATCCACAAGAATCACGTCTTTCCCCTCTACGTCCCCTATCACCTGCATGGATGCGATCTCGTTGGCCCTTTTTCTGTGCTTGTCACAGACGACCATTTCTACTTCGAAGTGCTTGGCAAAGGATCTTGCCCTAGCCACACCCCCCACATCCGGAGCTGCGAAGATCATGTCTTTTAGTCTCAGGGTGTTCAAATAGGGTGCAAAGATAGCTGATCCATTCAAGTGATCCAAAGGGATGTCAAAAAAACCCTGGATTTGTCCAGCGTGCAGGTCACAAGCCATGATTCTGTCGGCGCCTGCAGAGGTAAGCATATTGGCAATCAACTTCGCGGCAATGGATACCCTTGGACGGTCTTTACGGTCTTGACGTGCGTAGCCGAAGTAGGGGATGACGGCGCATACTTTGTAGGCGCTGGCGCGTTTGGCCGCATCGATCATCAAGCAGAGTTCCAAAATATTGTCACTTGGGGGATTGGTGCTTTGGATGATAAATACCGTACAACCTCTGATGGACTCGTCAAAACTGGGAGACATTTCTCCATCGCTGAATTTTGACATGGTCAGATCGCCGAGTCTTTTGCCATAATTTTTGGCGATTTTTTCGGCTAGGTGGAGGCTGTTGGTACCTGCAAATATTTTTACCTCAGACATGGTGGATTGTTTTGGAGGACTTGGAAAGGAATGGAATCTAAGGCAAAAGTAAGGATTTTTGACAGATGGGCTACTTGCGGGACTTTTCATCCAAATAATATCGCGGTAAATTTATATTCAAGGTGACGTTGTCAGAGTTCCTTGGTTTCTGATTTTCTATTTCCCTGACCGATCCTGTAATTTTTTTGACTTTAAGGCTTTTTCGATAGCTTGTTTACCTCATGCTTGGTTTATTTTTACCTGAACTGGTACTAACCCCGACCTCATGAAAAGAATTTTAACCCTTATCCTGCTTATTGGGCTCTTGCCTTTTTTTGCGCAGTCCCAATCCATCCCCACTCCGAAATCCCACTTTGGTTTCGATATCGGCGATCCGTACATGCTTGCTGATTTTTCCCAGACGGAAGCTTATTTCAAAAAGGTCGATGCTGTTTCTGATCGCGTACAGTACACCAGCATTGGCCAGACAGAGTTTGGCAGGGAACAACCGATGCTGATCATCACCGCTCCGGGGAATTTTGCGCAGCTGGAGCGATACAAGGAAATTTCCCAACAGCTGGGTCGTGCGGAGATTAGCGAAGAAGACGCAAAAGCACTCTCAAAGGAAGGCAAACCGGTCGTGTGGATTGACGGTGGTCTTCATGCCAACGAGGTGGTGGGTGCCCAGCAGTTGATAGAAACCCTGTACAATCTTGCCTCTAGAAATGATGAAGAAACGCTGAAGATTCTGGATGAAGTGATCCTGCTCCTCGTTCATGTGAATCCAGATGGGATGGAAATCATGTCCGACTGGTACATGAGGAACGAGGATCCGGCAAAGAGAAACAAAAATATCCCCGTACTGTACCAGAAATACGTGGGACATGACAACAACCGTGACTTCTATATGAACAACATGAAGGAGTCCACGAATATTTCCCTTCAGCAATATGTGGAGTGGCTCCCCCAAATTGTATACAACCACCACCAAAGTGGCCCGTCCGGGACAGTGGTTGCTGGTCCACCATACAGAGATCCGTTCAACCATGTGTTTGATCCCCTGATCATCACAAGCTTGGATGCGGTGGGTGCAGCGATGATCAACCGCCTACATGTGGAAGATAAGCCAGGCTACACCCGTTTGGATGGATCGGTGTTTTCCACTTGGTGGAATGGGGGATTGAGAACCACTCCTTACTACCACAATATGATCGGGATTTTGACCGAGATCGTAGGCGACCCATCTCCTTTTTCCATTCCGCTGGTTCCAGATCGACTGATTCCAAACAACGGAACGCCATATCCAGTCACTCCAGGGCCATGGCCTTTTAGACGTTCGATTGATTACTCCGTCTCGCTGAACTACGCTATTTTGAACCATGCAGTAAGGCACGGGGATGAGTTGCTATACAATTTTTATCTGATGGGTAAAAACTCGATCGACCGAGGCAATAAGGACACTTGGACCAAGTACCCGAAATATGCCCAGGCGGTACAGGAGGAATTCAACGCCTCTCAAAAGAAGAAAGACGCTGATGATCCTGAGATGGCAAGCTTCGGATTTAGGGCGGGCTTGCCACTGCAGTTTTACGATTCGGTCTACCAGGATCCGTCTCGACGAGACCCAAGGGGCTACGTACTGCCGTCAGACCAAGCGGATTTTTCAACGGCGATCAAGTTTCTCAATGCACTGATCAAGTCTGGAGTATTGGTAGAAAAAGCTACTGCAGACTTTTCCATAAATGGAAAATCCTATCCAAAGGGTTCTTATGTGGTCAAGGCTGCGCAGGCTTTTCGTCCCCATGTGCTGGACATGTTTGAGCCTCAAGATCACCCCAACGATTTTCTCTATCCCGGAGGACCGCCTATTCGTCCCTACGACGCGGCGGGATGGACTTTGGCCTTCCAGATGGGAGTGGCTTTTGACAGGATTATGGAAGGCTTGGAAGGGCCTTTTGAGCGCGTGGCTTACGGACAGCTGCTTTCTCCGGAGCCGACCTCGGTTCCTTCCAGCTCAGGATTTCTACTTGATGCTAGAGCCAATGATACCTTTCTCGCAGTCAATGATCTTTTGAAGTCAAAAGTGAAAGTCTATCGCACTACGGCTCCAACTGCAGGATTGCCGACGGGATCGTTTTATGTTCCCTCATCCGGGCGAAAATCCCTACAAGAATTGGCTAGCAAGTACGGCGTAAAGGTAGCCGCTGCGTCGGGAATGCCTTCTGGTGCCAGAGAGATCAAGCCTTCTCGCATTGCTTTGTACGATTATTATGGGGGTTCTATGCCATCCGGCTGGGTTAGGTGGATGATGGAGCAGTTCCATTTTGATTTCAACCTGATTTTTCCCCAGGAAATTGATGCTGGAAATCTTGCGGACAAATACGACATCATCCTGTTTATTGGACCGGGCATCCCTGGTGGAAGCGGAGGATACGGTGGAGGAAGTCAGCCTAAGAAGGAGGATATTCCGTCTGAATACCACCACATGCTGGGAAGAATATCCGTGGAGCAATCGATTCCCCAGTTAAAGGCTTTCCTGGAGAGCGGTGGGGAGATTGTTGCCGTTGGAGCGGCTACCTCCCTTGCGTACCAGCTGGATCTGCCTGTTTCGAATGCATTGGTGGAAATATCCAACGGCGCGGAGAAGACGCTGACCGGGGATAAGTACTACATACCGGGCAGCGTGCTGCAGATGTATGTTGACAATTCTTTGCCTGCCAATTATGGGATGGCGGAGAAGGCCGATGTGCTGTTTAACAACAGCCCGGTTTTCAAATTGGCGCCTGATGCGGCTTTGAGAGGCGTGAAGCCCCTTTCTTGGTTTGGCACGGAGCCTCCGTTGAGGAGCGGCTGGGCATGGGGTCAACAGTATTTGAAAAATGGGGTGACAGCATTTGAAGCCCAAGTAGGAAAAGGCAAACTGTATGCTTATGGACCGGAAATTACATTTCGAGCCCAAGCACACGGCACTTTCAAGATGCTGTTTAATCAGTTGTACCAATAAGGGCTAATACAACAAAGGATGGTCGACTGGCCATCCTTTGTTGTGTATTCTTTGCCAAAACACATTCTGCCCCCTTTCGTAAACTTCAAAAAATCGAAATTATCAATCTTTGAAGACAGCCCTATCTCCAGATTCTAAAGATCCCTACTTGAATTATGTCCAAGCAGAACTGCTGGTATGGCTAATGAAAGTCAAAAAGCCTCCCGGGATATTCAGCCGGATGAGCCATGGAGTGCAGGGCAAAATAAATTCCTGGATTCCTGAGAAGGTTCATCGAGCGATCAGCGTAGCCATCGAAAATATGGTCAAAGCAGTGTTGACTGGTTCGGGTTGGGTATTTCCAAAATTCCACGCGGGTCTGTCGCTGAAAGAAAGGGAAGACAAAGTCCGGGTTCGAATCAAATGGTATCGCAATACGGCGTCGGCTGAGGGAGCAGTGACAGGGGCAGGTGGGATTCTCTTGGGATTGGCGGATTTTCCGGCGTTTCTCACCATCAAGATGAAAATGCTTTTTGACATTGCGGCGCTGTATGGGGTCGATGTCAAAGACTACCAAGAGCGGCTATTTTTGCTTTATGTGTTTCAGCTGAGCTTTTCAAGCCAAAAACGGAGAAATGAACTGATAGGCCTGATCGAGAACTGGGATTCCTTCAAAAACGATCTTCCAAAGGATTTGGGCCAGTTTGACTGGAAGACCTTTCAGCTGGACTACAGGGACTACATAGATCTAGCCAAGCTTGCTCAGTTGGTTCCGATCATCGGAGCCCCCGTCGGGGCGATTGCCAATTACAAATTGACCGAACATCTGGGAGAGTACGCTATGAACGCATATAGACTTAGGATGCTGCAAACTTCCCAGAGGAAACTGGATTGAATGGATAGTACCTAAACGAAAAAAGCCTCCTTTTGGGAAGCTTTTTGTTGATCCACTAGGGCTCGAACCTAGACTCTTCTGAACCAAAATCAGACGTGTTGCCAGTTACACCATGGATCAGTTTTGTTGAAGCGACTCTTTCGTCTGCTTTAAAGTGTCACAAAGGTAGATTTTTGAGTTATTTTTTCCAAATCGGCATTTGAAGATTTTTTGATCTGTCCTATAATTCCCTTGAATTCAGTCAGAAAAAAAGCGGATCAGATTAATTGGTCAGAGATATGTGCAGAAAGTGGGGAATGGCCCTGGAAGATCCGTCATGTGTAGCCGGATTCGGTGGAAATTGCTTTTTTGTTAACTTTCAGTTAGTTCCATTCCTTAAAATGGAATAGTTGTAATTTTTCAACACCAACCTTACTATAAACTAAAAGCAAAAAAGTACAATGAAAGCAGACAGAATGGAAAAATTGATTGATGAGGTCGTCGAAAAGCTTGAAAAACTTAAGGAAACTCAATTGGCGTCTGACCTGAAATGGTGCTGGGGAAGTTTCCAAAGTGACCAGAATTCCAGCGGTTTGGAGGAGAAAGGCACTTTGGCCTTGGTAGCCTTAAAAAACGCGCGAGAGAAGAATGCCAGGTCCGTAGCCAAGAAATTGGTCGACGACTTGGAAAAGGCCCTGTCGTAATGCAAAAAGGCTCGCAGTGATGCGAGCCTTTTGGTTTTGTTCTTGGAAAGAACTTATTCTCCTACTACGACAAACTTCACTTTGGTTTTCACCTCTCTGTGAAGGTCAACGTCAGCAGTGAACTCGCCTGCACCTTCAACAGGAACAGTGATGGCGATTTTCTTTCTGTCGATGTCGAAGCCTTGAGTAGCCAAAGCGTCGGAGATCTGGAGCGTAGTCACTTTTCCGAAGATTTTTCCGGAGTCACCGATTTTCGCTTTGATTTCCAGGTTTACTTCGGCAAGCTTTGCTGCAGTGTTTTCTGCTTCAGTCTTGATTTTTTCAGCTTTGTGAGCAGCCTGCTTGATGTTTTCAGCAAGGATTTTCTTGTTAGAACCGGTAGCCAATACCGCGAAACCCTGAGGGATCAGATAGTTTCTTCCGTATCCTGGCTTTACGTCTACCAAGTCATTTTTATATCCAAGACCTTTGATGTCTGTTTTTAGAATGATTTCCATTTGTAATGATCTTTTGTGATTGAACGATACAAGACCGAATTATTTCAAACCATCGGTTACGAATGGCAACAAAGCCAAATGTCTTGCTTTTTTGATAGCCTGGGCTACTTTTCTCTGGTATTTCGCAGAGTTGCCGGTAAGTCTTCTTGGAAGGATTTTACCTTGCTCATTGACGAATTTCAAAAGGAAGTTGGGATCCTTGTAGTCGATATACTTGATACCGTGCTTCTTGAATCGGCAATATTTCTTTCTAATTTCGCCTCTGTTGATTGGTTCGTTTACTAGTGTCATTGGGCTTGCTCCTCCTTAGCTTCAGCTTTTTTGTTAAATTCTCCTTTTCTTCTTCTGTCTGCATAAGCAATTGAATGCTTGTCAAGTACAGTAGTCAGGAATCGCATGACTTTCTCATCGCGTCTGAACTCAAGTTCAAACTTGCGGATGATAGTCGGATTAGCCTTGAACTCAACCAATACATAAAAACCAGTAGTCTTCTTGTCGATGGTGTAAGCCATCTTCTTCAGACCCCAGTTCTCCACATTGATCACGTCTGCCCCCTCTTCTTTTAACAAGTTCACAAACTTGTCGACAGTATCCTTCATCTGAACATCAGACAAAACGGGAGTTAAAATGAATACCGTCTCATAATTTCTTTGGAACATTTTTGAATGTGTTTAAGGAATTTGAATAAACAGACCGCAAAAGTAGAGCTTTTGCTTCTGGAATCCAAACCCTTGTCACCTATGTCCTGGTAATTAAATCAAAAAAGCCTCCGAAGTTGGAGGCTTTTTTGAGCTTTGTAGTTTGGGGGTTATTTCACGGTAAAAGTTTTGGAGCCGACTTGGTAGTTGTCCACAAAGATTTTTACCTCATGCGTACCTGAAGCGTAGTCGGAGCCTTTTTCATAATAGAATACCAAATCCTGCTCAGTATTGTCGAAAATGATGTCCTGCTTCACGGTATAGAACTGTTCAGCACCATCGATCATAAAGGTCCCAGAGCCCTTTGCCACGTCGAAGATAGGTTGAGAACTTGGTCCCAAAACCTGAACATAAACATTCCTCGGGCCTTTTTCCGCCACCTTATTGTCTGCCAAGTTGAAGCTTACTTTTAGCCTTTCCATTTGCCTGTTGCGGAAGTCTTTGGTGGTTTCGATCCGCTCTTTGCCTCTGGCGTTGACGGCGGCGATGCTGATGTTTTCGGCCTTGAGCATGGAGGCTACATCTACCTTGGCCTGGAGGTCCTGTTTCTGGATGTTGAGCTGGGCTACTTCTTCTTCGATCTCAGCCTGGGTGGTCTTCAGGTCTTGGTTTTCGGCAAAAAGCTGCTGATTTGCTGCCCTTAGCTCTAGAATCTCCTGGTCTTTTTGGGCGATAAGGCCATTGAGATTGTTTATTTTGCCGTTGAGGGCGGCGATTTCTGATGAAGAGCGCTGTTTTGTGGAATTCCGCTCGGCAATCAATTGGTCTCTGACGGCCTCCAATGCCTGTACATCGCCTCCCAATTTCTCGATTTCTTTGATTCGAAGATCCAGCTGGTATGTCACTGAATCGAGGCGCATGTTCAGATCGTTGTTTTCGGTCGAGAGGAGTAGGATTTCCTCTGTTTTCTTGGTGCGGTCCACGTAGTCCGTGTACAGTTTGATGCCGCTGATGATGACCAGCAGAATAAGAACAATGATGATGATGTTCTTATTTTGGTCTCTCTTTTGACTCGATTCCTTTTCGAAATTAGTGCTCATGTTTTTGGTTCTGTTTGTAGGCTTATGATATGCAAGAATTAGACGAAACTTTCTGGTCTTCCCGCTACCAAAATGGGGCTACAGGATGGGACATTGGACATGCTTCACCTCCACTTTATCAATATCTTTGCCAAATTGATACTAAAACCATTGAGGTGCTCGTTCCCGGTGCCGGCAATGCCCACGAGGTGGCCGTAGGGTGGACTTTAGGCTTTACAAAAATCCACCTGTTGGACATTTCATGCCAGCCCATTCGGGATTTTTTGGCCAAGCATCCGGAGTTTCCGGAGACACAGGTTCATCATCAGGATTTTTTCGACCACAATGGCAAGTATGATCTGATCTTGGAGCAGACTTTTTTCTGTGCTTTAGTTCCCCGGCTCAGAGAAGCTTATGCCAGGAAAATGCACGGCTTGCTCAAGCCGGGAGGCAGGCTTGTAGGAGTCCTGTTTGACCGGGAGTTTGGATTTGAAGGTCCTCCATTTGGAGGGACAGCAGCAGAGTACCTGACTTATTTTCAGCCGTACTTTGGGATTGAGAAGTTTGAACCCTGCTATAACTCAATTCCGGAGAGGGCGGGCTCGGAACTTTTTATCAAGCTGAGAAAGTCAGATGTCCAGGACTAGATGGGATTTTTTTCCAGGAGTATCAAAGAAAACTATCCCGCATTCGAAAAAGTCCAAGGTCAGCCTCACCTCGGGACGTGACTTGATCTCTTCCCAGGCTTTTTCCATTTCGGGTGTCCAATGAATGTCTCCGATTGCCACGATAGCTTTTGGATGTATTTTCGGAACTAGGGTGTTGAAAGAGCCAATTGTTCCTTGGTAAGTGTGATTGGCGTCGATCAGTGCAAAATCTACGGCCGGGATTGACTCCAGCGCTTCTGGGAGTGTTTTTTCGATCGGGCCTAAAATAAACTCGGTTCTTGCAGGCAGGGGATTGCGTCGGGCAATGTTTTGGATTTCTTCGGAGCCTTCGAAGGTTAATAGACGGCCTTTCGTTTTCTCACTCAAATACCTAGTCGAAATTCCTACACATGTTCCTAATTCGATCACCGTTTCTGCAGGTGTTAGACTACAGAAATATTGGTAGAGCTGAGCAAACTTGATGTTGCTGGTGGAATACCGAGTTATCCGTGAAATCGATCGATGCGCCTCGGGCACTTTTTTGGAGCCCGCCCCGAGATCCAGTACTGGAATCGTGGAAGAGTCTTTCAGGAGTGTCTCCCGGAATTTTTCTATTTCAAGATTGCCGCTTTTGTTTTCTTTTAGAAATTGGACAAGCCTAGTGTAAATCTGAAATATAAAGGGCGATTGTTGGCTGAACGTGTCTTCCTTGTCGAGCCAATGGATGAGGAAAGCCCGTATGAAGAAAAAAGTATTCCCCAAATCAATTGTGGAAGATATTGGCAATCATCTGGAATTCCGGGACGATTACTTCGACCAGATTGCCGTCAAAAAGTTTCTCCATGGTATAGGAGCCCTTCATCTTGCCGAGTCCTGACTTGAGATTGCATCCGGAGACGTAGGCGTGCGACTCGCCTGGTTCCAGCACAGGCTGCTGACCGACCACACCGCTGCCCTCGACTATCTTTGGTGATTCGGCAGCGTCAAAAATCTCCCACTTTCTTCTCAACAGTTGATATGTATATTGGCTGTTGTTTTCGATAGTTACCTTGTAGGTGAAAACGTAGTGGTGCTGATGAGGACTGGAAAATTCCGCCTGATAGGTAACTTCCACGCTTACTTTGATGCCTTTTGTGACCGCGACTACCATGGTGAATGCCTTAGAACAACAAGGGTTAAAATCTAATGAAACTAACTAAATAATCGATATTGATGGATGTAAAAATTGAAGAAAGCTGGAGAAATTCATTAAATCATGTTTTTGAGCAGGATTTTTTTAAACGACTAGTTGGCTTTGTAAGGTACGAATATCAAAATCAGGATGTTTTCCCTCCGGGCAAAGAAATTTTTAACGCTTTTCAACATTGCCCATTGGAGGCGGTAAAGATAGTGATATTAGGACAAGATCCATACCATGGTCCGGGGCAGGCTCACGGATTGTCCTTTTCGGTAAAGGCAGGTGTGCCATTTCCGCCAAGTTTGCTAAATATTCTAAAGGAAATCAAAACAGATATTGGCACCGATATGCCTGCTGACGGAGACCTGACCCGTTGGGCTGATCAGGGAGTTTTTTTGCTCAATGCGACTCTCACGGTAAGGGCAGGTCAGGCTGGCTCCCACCAAAACCAAGGTTGGGAACAATTTACCGACGAGGTGATCCGCGTCATCAGTTCTAGCCGGGAAAATGTAGTCTTCATGCTTTGGGGAGCTTATGCGCAGAAAAAGGCTGATTTGATAGATTCTAAAAAGCACCTGATTCTCAAAGCTCCCCATCCAAGTCCACTTTCAGCCCATAGGGGTTTTTTGGGCTGCCGCCATTTTTCCAAAGCGAATAGCTATCTGACTGAAAAAGGGATAGCACCCATACGATGGTAAAAAAACGCCCCGAAATTATGGACTAGCCCCCAAAAGTTGGACACTTATTGGGGGCATTTTTGATCAATTTATTCCTTTGAAGAAACGGTTCCAGCGAATCTTGCCAAACATGGATTCATATTTGTCCAATGAAAGCCACAAGAACCAGGCTTTACCCACGATGTGATCCTCAGGAACGAATCCCCAAAATCTCGAATCCAGAGAATCATGGCGGTTGTCTCCCATCATGAAGTAATAATCCTGTTTAAACGTATACTTTTCAACTTTTTGACCGTCGATGAAAAGGCTTCCATCCCGGATGTCGACCTGCTCATGACCTTCATAGTTTTCGATTGTAGAGCCATACCGCAACACATTGTCTGCAGTCATGTCGATAGTCCAGTCTTTTGCGGGTACTTGCAGCGGGCCAAAGTTGTCCCTATTCCATCCATAGTCGGAGCCTTTTGGGAAAATAAGTGGCTCATGGTCCCCAGGGCTTTCGATTCGCTTGGTGATGGATACCACCACTGGAGAGGTCCTGAGTCGCTCGATCATCTGATCTGTTCCAAAAACCATATAGCCGGCACCGTTTGTGAATGCCATAAAACTCTCCGGGTTGATGCCATACTCGGCGAAGAAATCTACTGTGAGCGGACGATTGCTTATCAAGTCGTAGGAGTATTGCATTTCTTCTGGCTTCGGAGCAGGCTGATCGTTTACCACCAATTCGCCTTCTTTGATCAAAATCACGTCTCCGGGTATCCCTACTGCCCGTTTGATATAGTTGGTTTTTAAATCGCTCGGATATTCGAATTCGACCGGATAGTTGAATACAACGACGTCGTTTCTTTCCACATCACTGAAGCCCGGCAGTCGATAGTAAGGGAGCTGGATGGCATCGGAATAGGAGGGGATATCTGTCCCCCAGATCTTTTGGTGTGTGAGGGGAACCTGGAGGACCGTCTTGGGTATTCGGGTCCCGTAGTGCATCTTACTTACAAAAAGAAAGTCGCCGACTAAGAGGGACTTTTCCATGGAGGCGGTGGGAATCGTAAAGGGTTCGAGCAAAAGCCAACGGATCAAGCTGGCTGCGACTACTGCAAAAACCAGCGCATCCAGCCATTCGCGGGTCGCTGATTTTTTCTTTTTAGGTTGACTCATGAGTTGCTAGTTGATTCAGAAAGATAGAAAATCATCCATAGAGAGCACGCCTTTTCGGCCTTGGATCCACTCAGCCACCAAAACTGCGCCAAGGGCAAAGCCCTGCCTGCTGTGAGCGGTGTGTGTGATCTCAATCTCGTCGATTTCAGAGCTGTAGCGGATGATATGGGTGCCGGGGGCAGGGTCGATCCGCTTTGCGATGATGGGGAGAGACTGTTCATTTTCGGCCGATTGTCCGACCAGGTACCATTCGCTGAGTTTGTCCGTGTTTCGCAGGATCCCTTCTGCGAGGGTGATCGCAGTGCCAGAGGGAGCATCCTTTTTTTCGGTATGGTGGATTTCTTCCAAGGAAGCTCGATAACCGCTGGTTTCATTCATCAGCTTGGCAAGGAATTCGTTGACTTTAAAGAAGATATTGACTCCGATGCTGTAGTTGGAAGCGTAGAAAAAAGCCCCGTTTTGGTCGGCTGTGAGTTTTTCGATTTCCGTTTTGCGGGAAAGCCAGCCAGTCGTGCCTGATACGACCGGAATGCCGCGCTCCATAGCCCAGGAAATGTTCTCTACCGCTGCCTCAGGCTGGCTAAATTCAATGGCTACATCGATGGTCGATGCATCCAAGCCGTCGAGCTCGTGACGGTTGTCGATGTTGATCTTGGCTGCTAGGGAATGGCCGCGGGATTCGGCGATTTCGCCGATGATCTTTCCCATTTTGCCATATCCAAGAATAAGAATGTTCATTATTTAAATTGAAGTTTCATAGTGAGTCCCATGGAAGAACCTGAAGCTGCGAAAGTACCGACATTTGGCTCAAATTTGAGAGCCAAGTCGTCGGAAATATTAAATCCCGAGAGATGTGCATCGACATTGGCATCTATGAGGTTGAGCGCATAGATGCCCGCCAGCAGCAAGATCGTCAGGTCTCTGTTCTGTCTCCAGTAGTCTACATTTCGCACCAATGCCTCTCGGTTAAGCGAGGGAAACTGGCTTTGGTCTCCATCATCATAGGCGAAAAGCGCCTCTCTGAAGGTTTGATAGCGCTTGTTGTTGTACCCTATGAAGTAGATGTCCGTCATGAATCCAGCATAGAGTAGGGGGACTTTCCAAGCTTTCCCGTTGTACACTTGTCCCGCACCAGGCAAGATGGCGGAGAGAATGGTCGCTTTTCTGGGATTTTTGGGAAGGGAGGAGTAGTCGGTCTTTTCTTTTCTTTCTTTGGGGAGCGACTCAGTTTTTTCGGACTCGTTTTGGTTTTGTGAAAATGCAGGGTTCGACAGTAGCAATACCAAAAGCAAAAGCCCCAAGGATATCCATGGGGTCTTGGGGTTTGATTTTCTGTCGCAAAATGCTGGATTCAATTTTTCAGATGATTTCGAGTATTTCGAGAATTCTGTTTAGGTCGGTGGCAGAATTGAATGGGATTTTGATTTCCCCGCGGTTTTTCTCGTCCGCTTTTAGGCCGACCTTGGTTCCAAAGTGTGAGGCCAGCCGCTGCTGGATTTTGTTTATTTCATATTTCCGTACCGGATCCAGTCCTTTTTCAGGCTTTTCCTTCTGAGGCTGACCCTCGTTAAGAGACTTTACCAAAGCTTCCACTTTGCGTACACTCAGCTCCTCATCGACGGCCTTTCTGAAGATTGCCAATTGCTTCTCCACGTCCTCCACATTGATCAGCGCCCTGGCATGGCCCATGGAGAGCTGCTGGTCGCGGATAGCGGCCTGGATTGTCGGCGGTAGCTTGAGGAGGCGTAGGTAGTTGTTGACCGTTGTCCTGTTTTTGCCTACACGATCTCCCAGCTCTTCCTGCTTGAGATTACATTCTGCGAGAAGTCTTTGATAGGAGTGTGCGATCTCCAGTGCATTGAGGTTTTCCCGCTGTATGTTTTCGATCAAAGCCATTTCCAGCATCTGTTGATCGTTTGCGGTCCGAACATAAGCGGGAATCTGGCTCAGACCAGCCAATTTGGATGCTTGAAAGCGGCGTTCGCCGGCGATGAGCTGGTACTCGTTAGGGGCAAGTTTCCTCACCGTCACCGGTTGGATGATGCCCTGTACTAAAATGGAGTCTGCCAACTCCTGGAGCGCATCTTTGTCAAAATGAACCCTGGGCTGAAACGGGTTGACCTGAATTTCATCGAGGGGTATTTCGAAAGTCCCGGTCTTTGCGACTTCCGGAAGTATTTCATGGCTTTTGTGCTTGGCAGGACTGTCTTCCAACAGCGCTCCCAGCCCTCTTCCTAATGCACTTTTGCGGTTGGGTTTATTATCAGACATGCTTAATTGGTCACTTTTTGAAGGCCGTTTTTCTGGGCTATTTCCCCGGCCAGATTGAGATATGCGATGGACCCTTTTCCTTCGGCATCGAACGCGATGACTGGCAATCCGAAACTTGGGGATTCGGAAAGCCGGACGTTTCTGGGAATGATGGTGTCGAACACCATGTTTTTGAAATGCAGCCTGACCTCTTCGACCACTTGGTTGGAAAGTCTAAGACGCACGTCGTACATAGTCAGTAGAATTCCCTCTATCTCCAAGTCGGGATTGAGGCGGGTCTGGATGATTTTGATGGTATTGAGCAGCTTGCCCAGCCCTTCCAGCGCGAAATATTCACATTGCACAGGGATTATCACCGAATTTGCCGCAGTAAGTGCATTGATGGTGATCAGGCCCAAGGAGGGGGAGCAGTCGATGATAATGAAGTCGTAGAGATCCTTGATCGGAGAGATGACTTCTTTCATCTTTTCCTCCCGATTTTCCAAGTTGATCATCTCTACTTCAGCTCCGACTAGGTCGATGTGGGATGGAACCAAATCCAAATGGTCGAGGGAAGTTTTCAGGATAATATCCTGTACGTTGGTCCCGTCAACCATGCATTCATAAATGCTGGTGTCGATCGCCTTTGGATCGTGGCCTAGACCTGAAGTAGTGTTGGCCTGCGGATCCGCATCGATGACCAGGGTATTAAACTCCAATACAGCCAGGCTTGCAGCAAGATTCATTGCAGTGGTTGTTTTTCCCACTCCGCCCTTTTGGTTGGCTATTGCAATTATTTTTCCCATGGTTTAGCTAAAGGGTAATTTGACTCCAATATTAATCAAATTCAGGTCTTTTCCTTGGGTAGGATTTTCTTTTTTTGGCTGCTACCCTAGGTGAAAAATCGTTAAAATATTCAAAAACAGTGGGATAGATGGAATCTGGGCCGCCGCTTTGCCAAACTTGACCAATTAAAAAGGAGCCCCTTGCGAAGCTCCTTTTTGCTTATTTTTTTCTGTTGGCATCGGCTGCCTTCATCGCTTCTTCCAGTTTTTGCTGAAACTTGGACTTCTTTTTATTGACGTTTTTGGCCTTGCTTTCTTCTACTTTTGCTCGGATTTTTTCATCGTCCACAAAGAGCTTGATAATCGCTTGCTGCCCGAAGGTCACGATGTTGGACACGAAATAGTAAAAGCTCAAGCCAGCAGGGTAGGAGTTGAGGATGAACATGAACATTACCGGCATGATGTAGCCCAGGTTTTTCATCGGCCCAGTGGCAGTGGTCAGCTGGTTGTTGAAGTGTGTATAGATGATCTGCGACACCGTCATCAGCAAGGTGAACAAGCTGACATGGGCTCCATAAAACGGAATGGTAAAGGGCAGCTTGATAAACTCGTCGTAAGTGGACAGGTCATTGGCCCATAGGAACGATTCCTGACGAAGTTCTACCGCATTTGGAAAGAAGAAAAACATCGCAAACAGAAACGGCATCTGGAGAAGGAGGGGCAGACAGCCGGAGATTGGGCTCACTCCCAACTGGGAGAAAAGCTTCATCTGCTCTTGCTGCATCTTGGTAGCGTCATCGCCATACTTTTCCTTCAGCTCGTCTATCTCTGGCTTGATGACGCGCATCTTTGCCATGCCGATGTAGGATTTGTAGGTCAGTGGCGACAAGGCCAGCTTGATCATCAACACGATCAGGATAATGATGACCCCGTAATTGCTGAAATACTTCTCGAGGAATGAGAAAAGGTGGACGACGATATACTTGTTCACCCAGCTGACAAAGAAATAGCCCATGTCGACGTTTTTCTCGAAGCCATCGGTCACTGTTTTCAGCGTCTTGTACTTGTCTGGCCCGAAGTAAAAACTTACCTCCGCTTTGCCGTTTTCAACCGGAATGTTGAACGAGGCGGTCATTGACCGTACAATGGATGAATCGGTCGGAGTTGTTTGCGCCAAACTCACGTTTTGGAAAACGGAATCCGCGATAATTCCGGCGGTGAAAAACCGCTGGCTGAAGCCAATCCATTTTACAGGTTCGGAGACTTGCTCTTCTTCGGGGTCGTTGCCAGCCCCAAGATTTTCGTAGGATTCTGAGGCGAGGTAATAGTTGAGCTTGGTTTGCCTTCTCGATTCGCTAAGGTCTTTTTCCTGAGCTTTGATTTGGTCTTCCCAAGTCAGGTTAAGTGCATTTCCGGTCAAGACTCCCTGAAAGCGGTCGATTTCAAATGACTTTTTGACTACATAGCTACCCTCTTCCAAAGAGAACGTGTGGACGATCTGGCCAGCCTCGGTACCGGCCGAAAGTGTCAAGACCTTTGTTTTTACCCCATCTACTTCGACTTCATCCATTTTGGGGCTGAAGTAAAGATCCGCCAAGTTCAGCGGCCCTTTTGCGCTCTCCATGGAGTAATTCATTACAGAGCTCTCTTCATCCAAAAGGATCAAGGGATCGCCATTCCAGCTTTTATATTCTTTCAAGACTACTTCCTTGATGGCGGCACCCTTGGTGGATAGGGTTACGGTTACCTTGTCGTTTTCGAGTGTGATGTCCTCCTCGGTGCCAGCGGTGAGTGGAGCCAAGGCTCCATATTGCGCGACACGCTGCACATCTACCAGGCTATCTGGAAGTACTTGCGAAATAGACTGTTGTACGTTTGCCGAAATAGGCGCTTCGGTCTGCTGAGGGGTCTCTTCTACAGCTGGGATCTCAGGGCTGCTCGCGAAAAAGAGCGAATAAACCAAAATCACCGCCGCAAACAGTATCAAACCCGTTGCTTGATTTCTATCCATAGGTATTGTTTTCCTTGCTAAGGGGCTTAGCGAAACTCTTTTATTTTACTTTTTTGCTGTCTATTGCCGCTTGAATGAATTTGACAAATAACGGTTGAGGATTGAGGGCAGTGCTCTTGTACTCCGGATGGAATTGAACGCCGACAAACCAAGGATGGTTTTTCAGTTCCATGATTTCAACAAGTCCAGTATCCGGGTTTTTACCGGTCGCGATCAATCCAGCGGTTTCTACCTGCTCCAGATATTCATTGTTGAATTCATATCTATGGCGATGGCGCTCCTGGATTTTGGTCTTTCCGTAAGCTTGGGCTGCCTTGCTTCCTTTTTTGAGGTCGCAAGCATACGAACCCAATCGCATAGTTCCGCCCATTTGGTCTATTTTCTTTTGTTCTTCCATCAAGCCGATGACCGGATATGCAGTGTTCGGATCCATCTCAGTGGAATTGGCACTATCAAGCCCCATTACATTGCGTGCAAATTCAATTACCGCTACCTGCATCCCCAGACAGATGCCGAAGAATGGAATCTTGTTTTCCCGTGCATATCTCACAGTTTCTATTTTGCCCTCAAATCCCCTTTCTCCAAATCCCGGAGCGACCAAGATCCCATCCAGCTCGCTGAGTTTGGTCTCGAAGTTGTCGTAATGGATTTCCTCCGAGGAGATGAGTTTCAGATTCACTTTGCACTCCACAGCCGCACCTGCGTGGGTAAACGATTCGATGATTGACTTATAGGAATCCGGGAGTGACACATATTTGCCGATCAGGCCGATGGTTACTTCCTGAGTCGGGTTTTTGAGTCGGCCTAGGAAATCCTTCCAATGCTCCAGGTCGGTGTTTGACTTGGATGTAAGCTTCAACTTGGACATCACCCGCTCGTCGAGTTTCTCTTTTTTCATCAGCAGCGGCACATCATAGATGGTTTCAGCATCCATGGCCTCGATCACGCTGTTCAGCTGCACGTTACAGAAGAGCGCCAATTTTTTCTTCACATCCTGCGGCAGGTGATGCTCAGTGCGGCATACCAAGATGTCTGGCTGTATACCGGCTTCCAGCAGTTGCTTGACCGAATGTTGGGTTGGTTTTGTTTTTAGCTCTTTCGCAGCACTTAGATATGGAATTAGGGTCAAATGGATTACCAGAAAGTTGTTTGGTCCCAAGTCCCATCGAGCCTGACGCACAGCTTCAATAAATGGCAAGGATTCGATGTCTCCGACGCAGCCTCCGATCTCTGTGATGACGACGTCATATTTACCGTCTTCCCCAAGTTTGTAAAAATTGTTTTTAATCTCGTCCGTGATGTGAGGGATCACTTGGACCGTTTTGCCAAGGAATTCTCCTTTGCGCTCCTTGGTGATGACATTGTTGTAAATCCTTCCGGTGGTGACGTTGTTGCTTTGGGAGGTCGTGACATTCAGGAATCTCTCGTAATGTCCCAAATCCAAATCGGTTTCGGCGCCGTCGTCCGTCACGTAGCACTCCCCATGTTCGTAAGGGTTGAGCGTCCCGGGATCGATGTTGAGATAGGGGTCAAATTTTTGGATGGTTACTGAGAACCCCCTGGCTTGCAGCAATCTGCCCAAAGATGCGGCAATGATGCCTTTTCCAAGAGATGAGGTAACACCTCCGGTGATGAAAATGTACTTGGTGGATGAGCCCATAAGAATGGAGACGGATGATTTTGATTGGAATCTTATGGGGCTCAAAATTAGGGAAATTTCCTGACTTGACTTCTGTTATCTACTTTCATTTTTGAGGATTCTCCCTTTTTTGGCTTGTGCGGATCTTTAGCATCGGGAAAGTATTTCGTGACAATAAGCGTCAATTGATTTATAGTCTTTGGCATGGGGATTACCTTAGTGCTGTGATGTCAAGCAACTTGTATGAGGTGGAGCAATTGTTTTTTAGGGTATCACTTCGCTAGACAGAGCGATAGGTCTATCTACAAAAGAGCTTTCGAAAGGAAACAAATAACTAATATAAAAAACTATAGCTATGAGACTAAGAAATAAAACTATTGCATTGGTTGACTCTTTGCAAGAGGCGAAATCGGGGAACTCTTTTGTGCAGGCTTTTCACGAAGGTGGAGTGGTAATTTTGGATCCCGTAAGTTTGTTTTCCAAGTCTAACTGGATAAGATTTGAAGAGGATATTGATGTTATCAATAAGGTCTATTCCCATCTCTTTGACGAAGTGGTGATTGCACGGAAAAAACTAATATGTTTTTGGCCTCTGACAGAACAATTGGGAAGTGAATGGGTCTCATTGAATGCGCTGTGTGATGAAAATGGCTATGAATTGGAGGCCTATAGAAATGTGTTTTTAGATGGAGATGGATACGGTTTTAGCAGTGATGTGCTTCGCTTATGGAAGAGCTTTGTGTATTTCTTGATTGAATCGCTCATGGAGGATATTAAACTAAATGAAGGTCTGGAGGAGATAGCCAAGCTGACCTCGGATCATGAAGCTATTGTTTTGTTTAAAGTGGGGGATGCCGAAAAGACAAATTATACGTATGCGGTTTGCCACGGTGTAGATGGGCTTTTGCGGGAAAAGAATCTCCAGTCGGCGAAAGACTACACTGCTTTGATCGAATTTGGATCTTTTCAGGATATGTTGGTCGGATTGCTGGATAGCAAAAATCTGAGCCAGTATCAAACAGAATTTGCGGACAAACATCTGGAAAAGGCTTATTTTAAGGTAATAGCCCAAAAAACAAGAACAAAAAATCTTATTGAATCCTGGCTGAAGACCTACTCTTTAAATTAAAAGACAAGAGCTTGGATATAGAATTGGGATATTATTTTCTAAATATTCATTAAATCTATTTATCGAATAGAAATCAATTTATATATTTCGGGGATTTTTATTAACACATATAAATCTTCACGACAATGAGAGAATTGATTAAAGAAGCTATAGCTGATCTAAAAAGAACAGATGGTTTTATCTATGTGACTGCCGAAGGAAAAAAAATTGACCTTCATGAAGCGGCCGCAAGAGGAATTGCAGTAACTCCTGTTAATCCAAAGGATGAAGTTATTAAGAAACTTGAAGCGGCAGGTTTGTTTTTAACAGACGGGAAATTTGTAAGCGAATTGAATGATCTAATTGCTGCATTGGGCGGCGGTACATCATCAAAAGGTACAGGTAAGAGACGATCTTTTTCTGAATCTGAAAAAAGTAAAATTGTAGAAGAATGGCAGAAAGTAGAAGCAGCCGGTAAAAAGACTAAAGCTGCCTTTGCAAGAGAAATAGGCGTTGGCTATCAGACATTTATTAATTGGCTGAAAGGTTAAATATAGCCTCAGATCAATAAAAAAAGACAGCGATAGCTGTCTTTTTTTTATATAGACGACTGCCGACTGCGTACAGACGTGAATACCATCGAAAATCCCAGTATAAAAAAGGCAAGGATTCCAAGCAGAAATGGGGAGCCTAGATCCGGGATGGAAATCGATAAATTCAAAAAATCAATGCTAGGTTTCGGAAGATTGATTCGTCTGAATAACTCGACGATGGAAGAATTGCCAGGCTGGGAGGGAGCCGAAAACAAACTCCATCCGAGGAGTGAGGCAATGAGTCCAATGATGACTGTCCAAGCCCCGGAAGAGATGACTGGGCTATAGTATGTCTTTGGTTGGGGTAGTGCTTCGATTTTTTTCAAAACAGACAAATGAAATTCGTCTCCAGGTGTTTCCGTTCCTGTCTCGACCATCCATTTTTTCAGGACATCCTGTGGGGTTGACGCCTTGTTTTTCATAGTAGCCCGATTAATGTTTCGTTTGATATTTTTCTGAGATTTTGTTCCAAATGTTTTCTTCCTCGAAACAGCTGCACCTTGATGTTGGTTTCTTTATTTCCGGTAATGGTGGCGATTTCTTTGATCGGGAGGTCTTCCAGATAGAATAGGGTCAGCACGGCCGCTTCTCCTGGGCTGAGCATTTCGATTCCTTTTTTTATCAAAACTGTTCGTTCTTCTCGTTGTAGGATCTCCAATCCATCCAAGAAATCTGCCGGTTCCTCTGGGTTTTCCATAATATCCTCTACCCAAGTCAGATCCCTTTTGGTCTTTCTCAGTCGCCCCATGCATTCATTATATACGACCCGATACATCCAAGTGGTGAACTTTGATTTTCCTTCAAACCGTGACAAGGATTGATAGACCTTCATAAATGTGTCTTGCGAAGCCTCTTGAGCCTCCTCTTGATTCTTTAGCATCCGCAAAGCCAAAGTATAGACGAGGCGCTGATGCTTTTGGACCAGGGAGCCAAAAGCCTTCAAGTCGCCTTGTCGGGCTAGTGTAATGTAGTAATCGTCTTCCAGAAATTGCATTCAACTCTTAGATGCAGGTGGGTCCAAAAAAGTTACGGTTTATTTTTTTTTAATTCTTCATGTAACCTTTTTATGGAATTGGACATCCAAACGGCAAACAAAACAACAAGACATGCAAGAAGATATCCTAATTCCACTGATCATTTTCTCCGCGATTTTCGGGATGGTGTACGTTTACCTGACCACTCGAAACAAGGAGCGGCTTGCCCTGATCGAAAAAGGCGCGGACGCGTCGCTGTTCAACACCGGAAAAAAGAACGGATTCGGTTCAATTATTCTCAATCTGGCACTTTTGGCCATCGGCATCGGCATCGGTGTACTCATAGGCGCGATGCTGGCACAAGCTGGGATGGATGACGATGTTTCATTCCCGGCCAGCATCTTCATCTTTGGGGGATTGGGACTTGTGACCAGCTTTTTTGTCAATAGGAAACTGGAGAAATAGCAAACTAAACCAATTCAAAAACTGCCGTCAAGCCTCCCCATATCCCGGGGAGGTTTTTTTGTGTTTTGGATTTTAAGACGTTTGGGCAAGATAATCTGACTATTTTTACGCCAAAATTCAAAACACGTGGATCAACAGGCAATCGTAAAAACCTTTCGCGACAAGGGACAAGTGACTATCAAAGAAGGAAACGGCAAGAATTTGACTTTGGTGAAAACCGACCTTTGGCAGCCCGAGATGGGAGACGGCTGGATGTTTCTACTGTTTGATCTTTTTCAGATCCGCTCGATATGTGCGGCGTTTTCCGAAGTGTCCTTGGACATCGTAGAGTTTGCCTCCAAGCCGACGATCTATCACAGTCCTGTGAATCCAGTAGTCCAGAACGCTCCGATACAAAACGGAAACGTCCGCTTCTCGCTGATTCGTGATACTAACTGGAGCAAGTTGCTTTTCGCCATTTCCCAGCCCGTACTTGCTAGGATTGGTTTGGATACCGTGTCCGCGGATTTCCAGACTGATCTTTATTTTCCGCTTTTAGGCCCAAACACAAAAGAGATGTTTCTCGGACCTGATGGAGATGTAAAAATTATCAGAGGATGAATTTCAAATCAAAGCTGGACGAGCAGGAAATATTTGAAAAAGTGGGCAAAGCGGCTGCCAAACTGGGGATAAAATCCTATGTCGTGGGTGGCTTTGTGCGGGATCTGATCCTCGGTCGCCCCAGCAAGGACATCGACTTCACCTGCGTCGGTAGTGGAATCAGTCTGGCGCAGGAAGTTGCCAGGTCTTTTGATACCCACGTTCCCCTTTCGGTTTTCAAGAACTTTGGGACGGCAATGCTAAAGTTGGACGATTGGGAGCTGGAATTTGTCGGCGCAAGGAAAGAATCCTACCGGCAGGAATCCCGTAAACCAATCGTCGAGGACGGGACCTTGGAGGAAGATCTGGAGCGCAGGGACTTCACCATCAATGCGATGGCAATATCGCTCAATCCGGAGGACTTCGGAGAGTTGGTCGACCCCTTTGATGGAGTAGGTGACTTGAAGCGCAAAATTATCAAGACTCCGCTCGAGCCGGGAGTGACTTTTTCCGACGATCCGCTGCGGATGTTGCGTGCGGTGCGGTTTGCCGCCCAGCTCAACTTTGATATCGAGGCGGATACATTTTTCGCGATAGCGGAGCATTCCGACCGGCTGAAGATCATTTCTGCGGAGCGGATCATCGACGAAATCAACAAGATTGTGGCAACTGCCAAGCCATCATATGGTTTCAAGCTGTTGTTTGCCTCTAAGCTACTGCACGAATTTTTTCCGGAAATGGTGGATCTTCAAGGTGTTGACTCGGTGGATGACAAGTCCCACAAAGACAATTTCTACCACACACTGCAGGTTTTGGACAATGTCTGCCAGATGAGCGACAATCTGTGGCTTCGCTGGGCAGCGATCATGCACGACATCGCTAAGCCTGCGACCAAGCGCTTCAATCCCAAGGTGGGTTGGACTTTTCATGGCCATGAGGATAAAGGGGCGCGCATGACCCCTGGGATCTTTCGAAGGATGAAATTGCCGATGGACGAGCGGATGAAGTATGTACAAAAGCTCGTTCGCCTCCATTTACGTCCCATTGCCTTGGTCAAAGACGAAGTGACCGACTCTGCCTTGCGAAGATTGCTCTTTGATGCAGGCGACGACATCGAGGATTTGATGAAGCTCTGCAGGGCGGATATCACCTCCAAGAACAACAAGAAAGTGCAGCGCTACTTGGAAAACTTCGACCGGGTCGACGAAAAACTGAAGGAAGTCGAGGAAAAGGATCAGGTCCGGAATTTCCAGCCGCCGGTGAGCGGGGAGGAAATCATGGAAATCTTCGGTCTTCCCCCTTCCAAAATCATCGGGGAAATCAAGGAAGAAATAAAAGAAGCTATATTGGAGGGCAAAATCCAAAACGATCCAAAAGCTGCCCGAAAACTCATGTTTGACATTGCCCGTGAAAAAGGCATCGCTCCGATCGACAACAAATCACATCATCAAGAAAACAAAGAATAACAATGAAGCGCACATTCCTACTGCTGCTGCTGGCCATCTGTGCCGGAAATCTTGCTGCCCAAACGGCAAATGACTCACTACCAAAACTGGATCTGAAGCTGAAGGCCGTATTGAATGCGACCGACCAGGCGGCATACCAGATCGCCATGTCCTACAGTGATCCTTCCATCGCGAAGGCAAAGCTGTTTGATCTGATGGTTCGAAATCCGGAAGATATCCGCTATCGAGAAGCGTTGGCAAACCTATATTTTGATGCTCAGCAGTTTGCATCTGCCGCGCTGGTGTCCATGGATATTCTCAAAATCAATGACAAAAACATTGGCGCCTTGGAAATTGCCGCCTACTCTCTCGAGCAATTGGGTGCCTTGGATCGTGCATTGCCGCATTTTGAAAGTCTTTACCTTCTGACAGGTGACAATTTCAGCTTGTACAAATCCGCATTTATCCAATACAACTTGAAGCGCTACGAGGAAGCAATGAACTCGGTGACGATGCTTGTGAAAAATGCGAAAGCGGATGAAAAAATCGGATTCCCTAAGTCCCAAACCGAAACCCAGCAGGTGGCCATGAAAGCAGCGGCTCTGAACCTAAAGGGATTGATCTACCTGGATCAAAACTCAAAGACAGAGGCGAAGACAGCCTTCAATGAAGCGATTGCCCTTGATTCCTCCTTTGAGCAAGCGAAAGAGAATCTAAAGAAGACGAACTGATAAAAGAGCAAAAACAGATATCATCAAAAGCCGGCCTCGATAGAGCCGGTTTTTTTGTTTCCGTCTTAGGGGAAAAGAAGGAGTGCAATGGTGGAGGTCGCGATGGAGAGCAGTAGACTAATCGCCAGCAACTTTGAGTAATTAGTCTCCCAATGCTTGGTTTTGTTATCTGGATCAGGCACCAGTTTTCTTACCGGTTTGATTGCCAACTGAACAACAGCAAGGCATCCGAGGAAATAGAATGTCAACAGAATCAAAAAAGTCGCTGCGGTTTCCATGCATCAAATTTAAACTCACGCAGGGGCAGTTGAAACCTCTTTTCGGAGACTTAACAATTTGTTAACCTGGGGATTCTGTTTTGAATACTTTAAAAACCAAATCCCCGGAAAAGCGCTGGACTAGTTCATGAAGCGATTTTCGATCGAGATGCCGCTACGAACTTTCTGATCCAAGGTACTACCCAAATCTTCACGATCGAGCTGTCGGTATCGGGCTCCGGATGGCATACCGGTGATTTCGGAAATGGCGGTTCTTAGAAGCAGTTCATTCACATCTCCGAGCGGAAGAAGGCGCTCCTGGGATTCTTTCAAGGAAATGTTGGGGTTAAATCCCTCGGTATAGTCCGATTGGTCGAGACTGTTGAAGCTTTGGGATACGATCGGCAAAATGCCATACTTATTCTGCTCATTTTCCTCGTCTTCAAATGGGATCGAGCCCACATTTTTCCCGGTCGTCACGTCTCCGATGAGGAACACATCCATGTAGGGCTTGAGACCATTGATGATTAGTTCGGAAGCTGAAGCTGTCCTTGCAGAGGTCAGGATATAGACTCGGTTTTCGATAAGGGAGTTTCCGAGATTTTGGGCTTTGGCAAGGAATGGGGTTTGTACGTTTCTCAATTCGGCAAATTGATCCATCAGGTAGTCATTGTACTTCGTTTTTGAAAAAATACTTGAAGAACTCACCCCCGGAGCGATCAAACTGGCCAGGTTGACTGCGGATGAGACATATCCTCCGCCATTGTAACGGAAATCCACGATCAGGTGATCGATTCCCTCTGCCTTGAAATTTGCGAAAATTTCGTCCATTTCCGCGTCGTAGGAGGTGTTGTTTTCACCTGATCCAGGGGCGAAAAAATGGTAGATCACATAGCCGATTTTCTCATTGTCGATGGTATAGACGGTATCCAAAAAATTTGGGTTTTCTGCCAGCTGCACAGCGGTGAGGGTGATTTCTGGCATCACGATGTAGGTTTCGCTTGCCTCGTCATACCTCGCATATGACAGCGTATGCATTCCTCTTATGGCCCCGAGAAGCTCGGAGTAGTTGTTGATCGTGAGTTGGGTTCCATTGATTTTGGTGATCATGTCACCGCGTTTTAGATCGACATTTGAGGCTGGGCTGTTTTTTTTGATGTAGGTGACAGAGGCATACACGTTGCTGTTCGCTTCGGATGTTTCGCGATAGAGAATAAACTCGTAGCCGGCTTCCAGATTGACTCCATTGAGCGCATCAATCAATTCCTGATAATCGGGATAGATCACCGAAAACCTATCGGTAGGCCGATTAAGCAAGGCTTCAAAATAATCCTCCGGTTCAGAGTTTTCCGCTATGGGAGTGCCGAGATCATTCAACCAATAATAGACCTCATCCATTACGTTCAATATCCAACGATTGGCTGCGGCATTCGAAGCGGGATCGATTCGGGGCTGTTCATCGTCGTTTTGACATGAAAACGCGACGACAGCCATCAGGAGAATCGAGATTGATTTGGAAAGTCTCATGGTTGAAAATTGGTTAATGCAAAAACGGAAGCCGCGCGTAGTTGTTTTAAAGGGGGTGATCTTTTTGAGCAACTGTCGGTGTCAAAATGACGAACCAAAAGAAACGTTGTGCAGCTGACTGTCCAACAGTTTGCCGTTTTCGCACTTCAATACACGGTAGGGGAATTTGCGGAGCAGCTCGTGGTTATGGGTTGCCATGAGAATGGCTGTGCCTTTTTTGTTGATCTCCTGAAAGAGCTTGAATATGCCGTCTGCCACGTCCGGGTCTAGGTTTCCGGTCGGTTCGTCAGCCAATAGGATGGAGGGCTCGTTGAGCAGAGCCCTGGCGATCACTACCCGCTGTTGCTCCCCGCCTGAAAGTTGGTGGGGCATTTTTTGGAGAGCCTCGGTAAGGCCCACTTGGATCAAAACCTCGCTGATTCGATCCTTGATTTTGGCGGCATCGGTCCATCCGGTAGCTTTCAGAACAAAGGACAGGTTCTCCCGGATCGTGCGATCGCTAAAGAGCTGAAAGTCCTGAAATATGATCCCGATTTTCCTTCGCAGGTAGGGGATTTCGCTGTTTTTGATTTTGGTAAGAGAATAGCCTACAATCTCTCCGAGCCCGGATTGGAGTGGTAGATCGGCATAAAGGGTCTTGAGTAAGGAGCTTTTTCCACTGCCTGTTCTCCCGATGAGAAAGACGAATTCATGCTGCTCTACGGCGAAGTTAATGTCTGTCAACACGGGGTTGTCGCCCTGGTAAATGGTGGCCTGAGTGACTTGAAGTACAGGCTTTGTACTGAAATCCATGGTTTAGAGTTCTAATTTTTGAAGTTTGCCGAAAGGCAGATTTTTGATTACCTCTTCCAACTGGCTTTCCCTGCCTGCCAGCCCGAATTTTTCGATGCTTTTAAGCGGGCGGTCAGCCCGGAAGTAGGCCACCAAGACGAAGTTCTCGTCCCGGATCTGGATGTAATCCGGTATTTTTGCTTTTCCTTTTACCTTGATGATGTACATGCTATGGGATTAAAAAAAGAGGCTGCATCCTTGAAGAAACAGCCTCTCTTGATTTTTATTTTCCGGCTGCCTTTGCGTGATCAGCCAGAAACTGTGCCAGACCCGAATCAGTCAGCGGGTGCTTGAGCAAGCCTGTGATCACTTTGAGCGGACAGGTAACTACATCCGCCCCGAGTTCGGCACATTTGATCAGGTGCATCGTGTGGCGCACCGAAGCTGCAAGAATCTCAGTTTCGAAGTCGTAGTTTTGATAGATATGTGCGATCTGCCCGATCAGCTCAAGGCCGTCGTAAGAGATGTCGTCCAAGCGGCCGATAAAGGGAGAAAGGAAAGAAGCGCCAGCTTTGGCCGCGAGTATCGCCTGACCTGCTGAGAACACCAGCGTGCAGTTGGTGCGGATTCCCTCGCTGTGGAAATATTTGAGTGCTTTCACCCCATCCTTGATCATGGGTATTTTCACGACGATTTTGTCGTCGATTTTTGCAAGCTCTTTGCCCTCGCGGATCATGCCGTCAAAGTCAGTGGAGATGACCTCTGCGCTCACTTTGTCATCCACGATGTCGCAGATTGCTTTGTAGTGGGCTTTTACGTTGGCCTCTCCGCTGATGCCTTCTTTGGCCATCAGGGAAGGGTTTGTCGTCACGCCATCCAATACGCCCAGGTCATAGGCTTCGCGGATTTCATCGAGATTGGCGGTGTCAATAAAGAATTTCATGGGAATAGGTTTTTTGTTAAGACTTGGCTAAAAGGTCTTAGGTTGAGATTGCGTTGGCATATGCCAACGGACAAAGTTAGAAGATAAATCAGGATTAGGAATTCCCAAAAGTATGGGATTTGGAAAATTTAGGGCAAAAAAAGAAGCGGCATCGCACCGCTACAACCGCCTACCCTTGCTTCCTTCCGGACCTGGGGGATTCAGCAGGAGCTGGTCGTGCCGCTAGGTGACAAAGGTAGGGTAAATTTTGCTCCATGCAATGCGCGTTTCCCAATTTGGGCCTATGAGTCAGGAAATCAAGTGGTAAATTTTTATCTTGGATTCTTTAAGCAGTTTATCTCCTCAACCCCCAAGTACTATTTATGAAAAAAACACAAATAGCCATTCTATTGGTCTTGGCTGGCCTTTCGGCCTGTCAGGCTCCGAAAAAGCCGCCGTACAAGTTTAAAGTTTCAGATCTTGAAACCAATCTGATCACCTTGTCTTCCGACGAGTTTAAGGGAAGAATGCCTTTTACAGAAGGTGAAAAAATTACGACGGATTTCCTTGAATCCGAGTTTAAAAATATGGGTTTGGAGCCTGGAAACGGAGATTCCTATTTCCAGGAGGTCCCGATGGTATCGATTTTTTCACAGCCTTCGGACCAGATGACTTTCAAGTCCCCCAAGGAAGATCTGGTAATTGCTGGATTGCAGGATTATGTGATCTGGACGCAGCGAACGGATTCACTCGTGGAGGTGAAAGATGTGGAGGTGGTATTTGCCGGGTTTGGGATTGTAGCGCCTGAGTATGGATGGAATGACTACAAGGGCATCGACGTCAAAGGGAAAATTGTACTGGTAATGGTGAATGACCCGGGCTTTGGAACTAAAGGTGCCTCGTTTTTCAAGGGAAATACGATGACATATTATGGCCGATGGACCTACAAATATGAGGAAGCGGCTAGGCAGGGGGCGCTGGGCTGCCTGATCGTACACAATACCATCCCCGCCGGATATGGGTTCAACGTGATTCAAAATAGCTGGAAAGCTTCCAAACTTTATCTGGATGATCGTGGAAAAGAGCCTTACAAACTTGGGTTCGAAGGTTGGGTTACTTTGCCGACGGCGAAAAAATTGTTTGAAATGGCGGGATTGAAGGATTCAGAAATGCTAGCGAAGGCCCGCAAAGCAGATTTCCAGCCGGTTGCTCTCCAAATTTCGGCATCTGCTTCCATAGAAGTCGAGGCCAAGTACAATGTTTCCAAAAACGTGGTGGCCAAAGTGACGGGGAAAACAAGGCCAGATGAATATTTGATCTATTCCGCGCACTGGGATCACTTCGGAATAGGCAAACCCGATGAAACCGGTGACTCGATCTATAACGGTGCGCTCGACAATGCCTCCGGAACAGCTGCACTTTTGGCCTTGGCAAAGGCTTTTAAAACAGACGGTCAACCCGAGCGCACGGTTGTTTTTCTTGCCGTCACGGCAGAAGAGCAAGGGCTCTGGGGCTCGGCATTCTACGCCCAAAATCCGATTTACCCAATAGAAAAGACTGTAGCCAACATCAATATGGACGGCATCAATCCCTACGGGAAGATGAGGGATGTTTCGATCATCGGGGTGGGACAATCGGAGATGGAGGATCTTTTGAACGCAGAGCTTGAGAAGTTGGGCCGGTATAGTGCTCCAGAACCCAATCCTGTGGCAGGCTACTACTTTCGATCCGATCATTTTAATTTCGCAAAGGTTGGGATTCCCGCCCTGTATTTTGGTACTGGGATCGATCATGTGGACAGAGGAAAGGAGTACGGCAAACAGTTGCAGGACGACTACACCGCCAACTACTACCACAAGCCGAACGAGGAATATGATCCGGCCAGATGGAACCTCGATGGGGCTGTGGACGATGTGCAGCTGCTTTACAACGTGGGCAGGTCGCTGGCAAATTCTGACAAATGGCCGAGCTGGAAGGAAGGCTCCGAATTCAAAGCAATTAGGAACAGCTACATGAAGAGATAAGGTGCAAGCCGGGTCGCAAGATCCGGCTTTTTGCATTTCAGCCGATTTTGATCGCGTAATTCGTCAATAGCCCAGGAAGTCCCTCCAAATCGAAACTTGCGCCTTTGATTTTGTTTCGCTCTGGATCTATCCGGTAGTTGAAGGCCTCGCGAAAGTCGGCTTTTTCCAGATTGCATTGGTCGAAAACAGCCCCGCTCAAATCCGAGCCGGCAAAGATTGCACCGTTCAGTTCTGCTTGGGAAAAATCAGTTTCAAATAGCCGGGATTTTTGGAAGTTGGATTTCTTCAGCTTTAGGTTGTAAAAGTTGCAATAATCCAGCTGACAGGCGTGAAAGTTGAATTCAAGTAGGAAGGGATTGGCCGCATTGAAATGCACGCCAAGTATTTTACAGCTGTCGAAACGCACCATTTGGAAGGAAACGCCAGAAACTTTGGCGTTGCTAAGGTCACAGTTTTTGAATGTGCAATTTTCGAAACTGGAGCCCTGAAGATTCAGGTTTGTGAAATTGCAGCCAATAAAGGTGCATGATTCGAATTCAGCAATTTGGATGTCGTCGGCTGTCAGATTTTGGAAAGTTTGGTCGGAAAAGTAGGGCATCTGGGACTACGAGAGAACTAATTTCAAATTGTCAGGATACGGTACGTATTCGTGCCGTCGGACCTGGCTGGCTTTATCGATTGTTGAAGTTCTCGGAAAATTAAGGCTTTTTGCCCAGAGCTATTCCCCGCTGAAGGAAGAGATTTCTGCTTTGAAGTTGGCTATTTCTTTTTTGGCGGTATCCCACCGCTTCCATGCAAAGAAAAGAGCGCCTCCTCCGAGCGCGGTATAGATCAATCCGGCACCGCCTAAAACCCCGGAAAGCAATAGGACAACACCCGCTGCCAAAAGGATTCCCTGTAGCCAGCTTTTTAAGAATAGTTTGGAGACTTCTTTGTCGTGGTAAAAGACTTGATCGGTACTGTGATTTTTAACGGCTATGTAGTGGCCAGTGTCTTTTCCGGAAGGAATCCCCCAAAACACGCTTAGCCGGTTGCCTTTTCGGGCCGCCAGATTGAAGTCCTGAAGTTGAAAGGCTCTTTCTTTTCCTTCGAGGCTGACCAAAAAAAGTTGGTCATGGACGATAGTGCGAGATGAGATAGAAACCGGTGCCGTTCCCCCCGTCCCTTGGTAAGTTCCGCCACCGCCACCACCGCCGTAGACTTGGGTTTCCATGCTTTTTCCGGATTCTTCTGTAGTTCCAGTAAACGAGTAGAGGCTAAATTCATTTTGATGGCTGGGCCGGAAAGTTTTCATGACGGAGATGATTTGTCAATGAAAATGCCCGATTAAAGCCCAAAATGCCAATTTGAATTAGTGGATGGTGAGTTCAATTGATTGGGTGGGGGCAATGGGTGATTTTTTGAAATGTGGCGGTAGAAAAATCACACCGATCCCCTCCGGCTTTTGTTGGTGGAGATTCATTGCTGGAAGTTCCATCTCTTGACGGTTTAAGAAAATTATCCGGCTGCATCTGGCGGGAATTGGCTGTTTTGTTATTTTTGGCCGTTTCCCCCTGGGATATGCGCGGATGAATAAATTGTCGACAAGTCTTCTTTTGTCGCTTTTGGTTTTCGCCCTTAAAGAGGACGATTTTCGATGACCACGGCATTGGATCCTAAAGTGAAAGGGCATCTACTTGTTAGCCGAGGGATTCGGCAGTTTTCCAAATCAGTAATCAAAAGGAAAGAATTAATCTATGACCACTATTGGGCTGGATATCGGGGGGTCGCATGTTTCTGTTGGCCGGGTAGAGTGGACAGGTAAAGAAGCTACGATTGTCGATTTTGGAGAGTCGGACGTGGATACTTCTCGGTCCGTTGCCGAAATAATCAATGACTGGATAGCGTTGATTAGGAAATCGGTGGGCATTGGACAGGGCCTACAAGTCGGCATTGCGATGCCAGGCCCCTTTGACTATCCAAATGGAATTTCCCTCATCAAGGATCAAGGCAAAATGAAAGCCCTTTTCGGACTTTCGGTGAAAAATCTACTTGCCGACGGCCTGAATATTGATCCTAACCGAATCGTCTTTACTAACGATGCGGAGGCTTTTCTGTTGGGAGAAAGCTTGGCCGGAGCTGGACGAGGATTTGAAAATTCCATCGGACTGACTCTTGGGACAGGCTTGGGCTCTGCGTTCAATGTGGGCGGCGAAGTCTGGGATGCGAAGCTTTGGACTGCTCCATTTAGGGATGGAAAGGCGGAGGACTACCTGGGTACAGGCTGGATTAGAAGCTACGTATGGGAGAAGTATCAGAAGGAAATCTCCGGAATGAGGGAGCTGGTCTTGGGAGAAATTGATTCGGAAATTGCGGCGGATGTTTTTTGGGAGTATGGAACGGCGCTGGGAGAGTTTTTATATCCATACTTGGTCGAAAAGCGTATCCACGGGCTGGTTTTGGGAGGAAAGATCTCCAGAGCCTCCAACTTTTTTCTACCCCATTGCCGAGCCTATTTGGATAGTTTGAGATTGGGTCTGGAAATCCGGATCTCCAAGCTGGGAGAGAGGGCCGCAATGCTGGGAGCTTGCATGCCCTTTTTTACCCGATTCTAGTGACTAGTATAAATTGGAATCCCTGCCTTCCGGATTCAAGGGATTTCTGATCCCAGCTATCCGACCCTATTGATAACGTCTTCAAAAAGTTTTTCGTTGACAACGGCCACTCCTCCGAGCAATCCGACGTCTTTGCCAAGCTGATAGAGCGCCAGTTGGGACTTTTCCCTCGATTTAGCCATACTATAGATATTGAGAGCTTGCTGTATTGGCGTGATCAGGTATTGGTTTGCCTCGGCCACGGATCCCCCGATGATGATCAATTCGGGGTTTAGCAGCTGGATGAGAATCGAAATACCCCTTCCTAGATCCAGTCCCGCTTCGGACAAGATGGTGATAGCCCGCTGGTCTCCGGCGAGCGCCGCCTCTACGACTAGACCAGGCTCCAATTCACCCTGGTGATCTCTCACCATCCTAGCCAGGATACTGTCTTTGTCCAGTTTGATCGCGTCTTCCGCCATCCGAACGATTGCCGTGCCCGATGAGACGGACTCTAAGCAGCCCTTTTTGCCGCAGGTGCAAGTGACGTCTCGGGACTCGAAAATTGGTGAATGGGAAAACTCTCCCGCAAATCCCGATGCTCCATGATAGATTTTGCCGTCGATGATTACTCCGAGCCCGATTCCCCAGCCGATGAATATCCCAAGGACATTCTTATGGTTGTGAACTGAGCCGAATTTGAACTCTGCCAAAGTCATTGCCCTCGCGTCATTTTCAAGGAATATTTTCTTCTTGAAGCGCGCTTCTAAGTTTTCGAGGAGCGTCTTTTTCCCAAATCTCAGGTAGGTGTAGTTCACTCCTCCGATGGAATCCACGAGTCCCGGCATGGAAAAACCTATCGCGATGATTTTTTCCGAAGGGACCTTAGTCTTCTCCAAATAGGTTTCGATCAGCTCGCAAAGTTGATCAAATGTCTCCTTTTCATTGTTGAGTATAATTTTGTGGTCCTCTTTTTCGTAAGCAAGTTCATGGGTGCACGAATATAGGGCGAGATGCATGTTGAACTTAGACAGATCAACGGACAGGACATAGAATGCATTTTCCGCTAATCGATATAGGTCGGGTTTCCTGCCCCCTTGGGATTCGGCACGTCCTTGCTTGATGACCTCTCCGGAGTTCATTAGGTCGGCTAGAAGCGCGTTTACGGTAGGCAGCGAAATCCCCACTTCATTACAGATTTCGCTTGCTGTATTGGCACCTTTTAGATAGAGGTTTTTGATGATTTTGATTTTGTTGAGGTAGCTCTTGATTTCTACCACTCCTTCCATTTTGGAGATGAGCTCTTGCGGGTTTATTAGGTTCATAGCGTATAGGAATGCCTGAATTAAAGGAAATTTTAGATTTCAAAAAAGACTTCCTAAAAAAAATCAGATAATAGGGACGGTCTAGTCGAGGGAAACTCGAATAATTTCCCGACCGGTTCAGGTTTTTAGAAAAGATTTGAAAATTTCTGCCCCAAATTTCTAGCGATTTGATCTTTCGCTATTTTTGCCAAAATTTTTATGAGATGGATAAAATCAAAATTGAAGCTCAATTGAGCAAAGATGAAGTTTTTGAGAATGTGGAGTCCTTCCTTTCGGAATTGGGGTTCCAAATTGCTTCAAAGGATATGAATCGACCGTGGGGTGGTTTTTTTGTCTTGGACGAGTCCCAGATCCTCCAATTCAAGGCGGAATTTTTTGATGAGGTGGAGCTATCTGATGAACAGTTGACACAGAAGTTGAGTCCGAAATTTCTCCTCGTGGCTCCTAATGCACGACTATCCTGGCAGTATCATTTCAGAAGGGCAGAGCTATGGAAGCTCATAGCTGGAAAATCAGCTATTTCAAGAAGTCACACCGACGAGCAGGGCCCGGTGACTGAAATGAAAATCGGCGCTGTCGTTTCTCTGGAAAAAGGAGAGCGTCATAGACTTATCGGAACTGAAAACTGGGGAGTGGTGGCAGAGATTTGGATGCATGCCGATCCTGAAAATCCATCGAACGAAGATGATATAGTAAGGCTTCAGGATGACTACGCCAGAAAATAAATAAGCTCGGGGGATTACCCCGAGCTTTAAAAATTTAAGTTTTAGTCCGTAGCTCAATCACCCTTAAAATAAACTACTCAAGTCTAAAAAAAACTACTGCGGACAAGCCGAAAGAAGTATCCGAATCTAAGCATAAAAATTTGAAATCCAATTAAATGGGTTTAAAAATAACCCTGTAATCCAAAAAATTATTTTTGTGATCGATTTAGAGCTTTTTTTTTAACGTTTTCCTCAGGCTTGTACGTTTTTGTTTGCGATTGTGCAATACAGGCTGTTCGATGATACTACAGCAACATTTGTTCACTGAGCTTCCACAATTTCGTCTTTTCTGAAGTTCACCAGGTCTTCAAGTCTACCTGAAGTGTTATAGTATCTCCAAGGGCCTTCCTTGAGTCCGTCTACCATCATTCCTTCAGAGGCTTTTCGGCCGTTTTCGTGGAAGAAAATCCAAATGCCTTCAGCTTTTCCCGACTTGAAAGTTCCCTCTGATTCTTTTTGCCCTGAAACATAGTAGGTAATTCTCGTGCCGTCACCGTCCTTCAGAGTGCCCTTGTCCAAGGACTTAGTACCGTCGTAGCTGAAGTATTCTCCTACGTTCTTGAGGCGACCGTTGTCCCAAAACTCTTCTTGGGTGAGTTGTTTGTTGTCGTAGAATAGTCCCCAAATGCCGTCTTCGACCCCTAGTTTGTAGGATCCGACTGATTTCAATTGGCCTCCATCATAGTAGTAAAACCACTGTCCATCCTCCATTCCGAGGTGATATTGCCCTTCTGCGATTAGAATTCCAATTTTGTTGAAATACTTCCAAAGTCCGGTCTTTAGATCGTTTTTATAGGCTCCAATAGAATATACCTTTCCGTCGGGAAAATAGCTCTTCCAGATCCCATCTTTTGCACCGCCTACATAGTTTCCCTGAACAGAGATCTCACCAGAACTGTGGTATTCGATGTATTCTCCAACGGGTACCCCGAGTTCATAGGTCTTGCGCTTTGAGAGACTTTTGTCAGGAAAGTATTCCTCCCACACTCCGACGGCAATGCCATTTTCGTATTTTTCGATGCGTGCTATACGACCAGTCTGATAGTAATATTTCCATTCACCTGTTTTGTTGCCGTTTTGGTCGTAGTATTCCTCCGCTTCAATGATTTTCGTCTCCGGGAAATAGCGCTTCCAGTCTCCGACTTTTTGGCCATTTTTGTAGTTGCCGGTCTCCAAAAGAATCGTGAACATATATCGCTTGAAACTACCTTCGAGCTGTCCTCCGGAGTAAGTGGCTTCTACCGTGACATTTCCATCCGGATCATACTCAAGATAGGGCCCCTCCCGAAGTCCTTTGGAGTAAAACTCCCGCGCGGCCAATTCGCCAAACTCGTAATAGGTGACCCATTGACCCGACTTCCGGCCGTCCTCAAACTGCCCTTCGACCAAAACCTGTGTCGGATCGATATAGGATGGATTGCCGGTCTTACCGAAAAACTCGACATATTTTCCGATCGGAATACTGTCTTGATAGATCATCTGCTTTTTCAAAACCCCATCTCTATCATAATACTTGGCAGGGCCAAAAAGCTTTCCATCCCGGTATTCCGTGGCCTCTCTTCTTTTTCCGTCAGGGTAAAATTGGGTCCAGGTGCCTTCCTTTTTTCCGGACGAGAATGTTCCTTCGGCGATTAGGGTATTGGTTTTAGGATTGTAAAACTTCCAAAGGCCTTCGCGCTGTCCATTGACTACGACTCCTGTTGCCATCAATGTGGAATCGGAGTTGAATTGCCGGATCAATTGAGGTTCCTGGGAATAGGCCGAAAAGTATAGTAAGGTAAAAACTGCCAGAAGCAAATTTCTCATGGTGGGTAGATTTGGGTGAGGTTCATGGCGAACCCAAGACAAACGATCGAAAGAAAAGATTCGACATACTTTTTACGTGCAAATCTGTTTCCTGTTTAAAATTAAGCTAATTCCTGTTTTGTTCGAGCGGAAGTTGCAGGATACCAAGGATTTTTTTCACTTCTTCGGTAAGTGAAAATGCGTTGATTTTTGGGTTTTTATCCAGTTCAAATTTCTTGATCCAAAGAGAGAATTCTCCATCACGCTTTCGGATCAGGTCAGGATCCCGGGTTTGGCTGTTGTTCAAAATCAGCTCTGGATAGTCCCACTTGTTGTCACTCATGCCAAAGTGAAACCCCTGCTCCAAAAGTGGCAAAATGGGATTTGCTCGATTTTTTCCCAACAAAATAGTGACAAAGAATCCCTTCCCAAACCAATTGAGCATACGAATATTAGCACCCTCGAGTGAATTGAAATCCCGGATCATGTCCAAGACTTGGTAGGGGAGTCCTAGGAGATCATTGCCCTTGGATATCTTGGAGCCCCGCGACCGCGGAGAGATTTTTTCAAAGTCCCGGGAGGAAATTGAATTCGCTAAGTCTTCCAAAATCTCAATGAATTGGCTTTTCAGGAAGTTTTGGCGACGGATGAGGTCGGAGTTTTGCCAAAGATCAAGATCTAAAAGTTCATTTGATTCTTCCATTACCAGCGAAGTAAAACCGACGCCCAAGTGAATCCGGAACCGAAGGCCGCTAAGCACACCAAATCTCCCTCCTTTAATTTTCCCTGTTCCCAAGCCTGAGAAAGGGCAATGGGAATCGTGCCCGCAGTGGTATTGCCCAAGTACATGATATTGTTGAAAACCTTTTCGTCCGGAAGCCCCAGCTTTTGCTGCACATATTGGCTGATTCTCAGGTTGGCTTGGTGCGGAATCAACAGATCGATATCATCTTTGGACAGCATGTTGTGGTCCAAGGCTTCGTTGATCACTTCCATGAAGCGGACAATGGCGTGTTTGAAGACCGTGTTTCCGTTCATTTTAAGAAAAAAATCCCCCCGATCTATCATCTCTTGGGAAATACGTACGCTTCCGCTGGAGCTCGGCGCGATGCAGTACAGCTCCTCTGCGTAAGCCCCTTCCGAATGAAGATGGGAGCTGAGTATTCCGGGTTGGTCCTGTGCTGTGGCACCCAAGACCACTGCCCCTGCGCCATCTGCAAAGATGACCGCGCTGGATCTGCCCTCGTCGCTTTTGTCCAAAGCGGACGATTGGATCTCGGCGCCGACGACGAGGATTTTTTTGTACATGCCGGTTTTGATAAATTGGTCTGCGACCGATAGTGCATAGAGAAAGCCGGAACAGGCATTTTTCACATCTAAGGCACCGATGCTTGTCATGCCCAACTCCCGTTGCAGCAGTACCCCATTTCCTGGAAGAAAATAATCCGACGTGATGGTAGCAAAGACGATGAAATCAATGTCCTGTGCGGCTACTCCAGCCCTCTCCATTGCCATGCGACTTGCTTTGGCCGACATGTTGGTCACTGTATCCACTCCTGGGGTAAACCACCTTCTCTCGTGGATTCCCGTTCGCTCTACGATCCACTCGTCGTTGGTGTTCATCATTTGGGAAAGTTCCTCATTGGTGACAATCCGCTCCGGAACGAAGTGTCCGGCTCCGAGTATTCGGGATTTATTCATTGCTGCTAGGGTCTACTTTTTTAAAAGTACTAAAGACTGCCAATATCGCTACTGGCGGGCAGAGACGCAAAAAATACGGTCTTGGTGCAGATTATTGAATTTTATCCGAAAAGGGTATAATTCCCAAACTGGTCCATCGGCGAGATTTTCCGGATGATCCCAGGAGAATCATTCTGAACCGAATTGACCAAAGACGAAACCGAATAGCTCAACATCAATTCCGCAGGATAAGGTTGGAGTAAGTTTAGTAGGTCGCTTTCTGAGCTGTATTTGTCGAGCCACTTTTTTTCCTGCTGCCGGTTTAAGATCACCGGCATCTGGTCGTGTACCTCCTCCACTACCTCATTGGGAGATGTTGTGAGAATCAGAAAAGTATGCTGCGATTCTCCGGAAACTGTTTCGTATTCTTCCCAAATTCCCGCAAAGGAAAACAGCTCGTCCTCCCTCAAGGTGAATCGATAGGGGATTTTGGTCTTTTTCCCCAGTTTTTTCCACTCAAAAAAGCCGTCAGCGGGAATAAGACAACGCCGACGTTGGAAGGAACTCCTGAAGGAAAGCTTCTCGTGAATCGATTCAGCCCGGGCGTTGATCAGCTTCTGCGCGACGGGTTTGTTGTGGCCAAAGTCCGGAGTCACGCCCCAATAAAAGAAGGAGAAGCCTTTTGGGCTATCCGACGTGATCACCGGCACCAGCTGCGTGGGAGCAATATTGAACCTAGGTTTGAAATCCACCAACATTTCCGCCTGAAACCGTTCCTCCAGTTCTGCTTTACTTTTGCTCAGGGAATATCTTCCACACATGATCAGGGAGTTGAATTATTAGAGCGGAAGTTAGAGATCAAAGGTTATAAATTCAACTGCCCGACGCTCAGAGTAATAGGTTTTTTCTGGGAAAGGTCCGGTAAACCCTACGTGGCCTCCATGCTTTGGAAACTCAAAATGGACCTGTTCAAGACGGTTGGCCATTTCTGTGGGGAAACAGGTGTCACTGAGGAAGGGGTCGTTTTGGGCATTTAGCACGAGTGTCGGCACTTCGATGAGTTCCAGAAACTGGAGTGAAGAATTGACCCGATAGTATTCGGTGGCATTCGAAAAGCCATGCAAAGGACCTGTGTAGATATCGTCAAACTCACGGAGCGTTTTGATTTTGCGCAGCGCTTTCGGGGAAATCTCTCCTGGAAACAGGGAGGATTTGTTTTGGACTTTTTCTTTGAGGCTGACCAAAAACCGTCTGGAATAGATGATGTTTTCGCCGGTTGAAATTTTTTCGCAGGACTTTGCCAAATCCAGCGGAACCGAGATCGCAATCCCCTTTTTTATTTTGGGATTTGAGGATTTTTGCTCTCCGAGGTATTTCAGGGTGAGGTTTCCCCCGAGGCTAAACCCCACCAAGTAGATCTCCTGATAATCTGCTTGGGCATGGCGGACTACGGTGTCCAGATCGTAGGTCGCCCCGCTATGGTAAAAGATTGCCTTTCGGTTCATTTCCCCGCTGCATCCGCGAAAGTTCCATGTGAGCACGTCGAAGTCCTTTTGGGTGAACTCACGAGCCATTCCCAGCATGTAGGGGCGGGTGCTGTTGCCCTCCAAGCCATGGCTGACGATCACCAGACGAGTACTCCCCGTGTTGAACCAGTCCAAGTCCAAGAAGTCGCCGTCGGGAGTTTCTATCCGCTCCCGCTTAGGTTTTTGGATTTCCACCTTTCGGAAAAGCGCGGGATAAATGGTTTCTAAGTGTCCACTAAAGAGCCAATTAGGTCTTTGGTAGAGGCTGTCAGAAGTCAGTGGCATGGTGAAATACGGCCTAAAACGACATGGAAAATACAGGATATAAATTTGAATAAAGCGTTTTTAAAAACTATTTTTGGACACTTTAAAAAACGAACAAGCTCGAAATTACCTATGGCCGAAATAATAAGAATGCCAAAAATGAGTGACACCATGGAGGAGGGAGTGATCGCTGCGTGGTTGAAAAAGGTAGGGGATACCGTGAAGCCGGGCGACATCTTGGCCGAAGTGGAGACCGACAAAGCAACCATGGAGTTGGAGTCTTACGAAGAGGGTGTGCTTTTATATATTGGAGTTCAAGAAAAAGATTCAGTACCGGTCAATGGCGTCATTGCCATCATCGGTGAAAAAGGCGAAGAATACGAGCACCTGCTCAACGGGTCGTCCAGCCCAGCCGAAACCAAAAAAGAAGAATCAAAGCCAGAAGCTAAGGCCGAAGAACCAGTTAAAGCTGAGAAAGCAGAAGCTCCTGCCGAAAAAATAGACACCTCCAGCATCAACGCTACGGTGATCACCATGCCTAAGATGAGTGACACCATGCAGGAAGGAACCATTGCTTCCTGGCTAAAAAAAGTCGGAGACTCTGTCAAATCTGGTGAAATCATCGCCGAAGTCGAGACCGACAAGGCGACGATGGAACTCGAGTCCTACGAAGACGGTGTGCTCCTTTACATCGGTGTGGAAGCCGGAGACAGTGTGCCTGTGGATGGAGTTATCGCAGTCATTGGTGAAAAAGGCGCAGACTACCAGACCCTGCTGAAGGCACAGCAGGGCGGAGCTAAGGCTTCCGCTCCGGCAGAAACCAAAGCTGAGCCCATTGAAGAAGCAAAAGCTGAGGCTCCAGCGGCCAAAGCTGCTCCGGCCGCCCCTGCTAGTGCACCGGTAGCTAGTGCAAGTGGTGAGCGAGTGAAAGCATCACCTTTGGCTAAGAAGATGGCGGAGGAAAAAGGATTTGACATCCGTCAGGTCAATGGATCAGGTGAGGGTGGAAGAATCGTAAAGCGTGACATCGAAACCTTTGTGCCAACAGCCGCTTCCGCGGCGCCTGCCGCCGCCGCAAGCGCTGCGCCTGCACTTGGCCAGGAAAGCTTCCGCGAGGAAAAAGTTTCCCAAATGAGAAAGGTGATCGCAAAGCGACTTGCCGAAAGCAAATTTGGCGCGCCACACTTCTACCTTACCATGGAGATCAACATGGACAAGGCCGTCGAAGCAAGGAAAAGCATGAACGAGATTTCCCCTGTGAAAATCTCATTCAACGACATGGTGATCAAGGCTACCGCGGCAGCTTTGCGCCAGCATCCAAAAGTGAACTCCAGCTGGCTAGGCGACAAAATCCGTTATAACGACCATATTCATATCGGCATGGCCGTAGCCGTAGAGGATGGGCTACTCGTACCTGTGATTCGATTCGCAGATAGTCTTTCTCTTTCGCAGATATCCAACCAAGCCAAGTCGCTTGGCGGAAAAGCCAAAAACAAAGAACTCCAGCCTAAAGATTGGGAGGGAAATACCTTCACCATTTCCAATTTGGGGATGTTCGGTATCGATGAGTTTACAGCTATCATCAATCCGCCAGACGCTTGTATTCTTGCCGTAGGCGGAATCAAAGAGACCGTCATCGTGAAGGACGGACAGATGAAGATTGGCAATATCATGAAGGTGACGCTTTCCTGTGACCACCGCGTAGTCGATGGAGCCGTCGGGTCGGCGTTCCTTTTGACTCTAAAAGGACTTCTTGAAGATCCTGTTCGGATCTTGGTATAAAAATCAACTGCCAAAAAGTCCTGTTTCGACGGGACTTTTTGTTTTAGAACGGTTATTGGTGAGAAGCAATGTGCTAATAAGGCGTCCCTAGAGAAATGCCAATAGCCAAACAGCCGATAATCTTACACTTTTATTACATGGAAAAAATCAAATCAACCACCGTCGTCGCCATCAGGCACAACGGTGAGGTAGTCATAGGAGCAGACGGACAGGCAACGCTGGGAAATACCGTGGCGAAAAGCTCTGTGAAGAAAATCCGAGTATTGCAGGGGGGAAAGATCGTGACCGGTTTTGCGGGATCGACGGCCGATGCGTTTACGCTTTTGGAAAAGTTTGAAGAGAAGCTCGGCGCTTTTGGCAACAACATGAAGCGCGCCGCGGTGGAGTTGGCAAAGGAGTGGCGTACAGACCGAATGCTGAGCAAACTTGAGGCGATGATGATCGTGGCTGACAAAGAGGATATCTTGATCATCTCTGGCAATGGAGACGTAATTGAGCCGGATATGGAGATCGCGACTATTGGTTCGGGGAGCATGTTTGCCCAGTCTGCGGCCCGTGCGATGAAGAAATTCGCCCCTCAACTATCTGCCGAGGAAATGGTGCGTGAAAGCCTACACATTGCCGCGGATGTCTGCATCTACACCAACCATAATCTGGTGGTGGAGAAAGTGAAGGATTGAGATACTTATTCAAAAAACATGAATTGGAGCCGGAAATATTTTCCGGCTTTTTTTGCTTCCAAGCCAAACTATCTCAAGCAGGATCGGTTAAATCCATAGAGCCAACACATAACTATGGAAACTGCCCCTGCCAAAAAAACTGTCAAAAAAGACCAGCGTAAACTGATCTTGGAAGGATTCAAAATCTACGTTTTGGATCACGGATCTGAGCCGGCCTCCATCTTTAAATTTGCCCAAAGCCTCAAACTCAAAGAGGCCGATTTTTATACTTATTTCACATCGTTCAAATCCATCAAGTCCTCCATCTGGACGTCGATCTTTGAAGATACGCTGGCGGAAATCCAAAAGCAGGAGGTCTTCGCGAGCTATTCTGCCCGAGAGAAGTTCCTGGGATTTCTGTTCACTTGGATAGAAGAGCTGAAGAAAAGCCGCTCCTATCTTTTGGTTTTGTATGGGGACAAAGTGAAGGCGCTCAGGGAGCTTCCGGCCGATACCCGAGAGTTCAAAAGGGCTTTCATCGACTTCAGCGAGGAGATTTTGGCGGAGGGTAAAGAAACCGAGGAAATCGCCGACAGGCCCTATGTCACGGAAAAGTACGGGGAAGCGCTCTGGCTTCAGGTGATGTTCGTGTTACGTTTCTGGGTGGATGACAGAAGCCCCCGCTTTGAGAAGACCGATGCTGCGGTGGAAAAATCCGTCAACCTCGCCTTTGACCTCATGGGCAAGAGTGCGCTCGACACCTTCTTGGACTTTGCAAAGTTTCTCTACCAAAACAAATAAACCATGGCAGACGGAGTAAAAGAACAGGAGTCTATTCCTGTTTCTAAGGTGCAGCGCGCTGCAAAATTTATAACCACCGGGGCCAAAGTGGGAGGGAACTATGTGAAGCACTATGCGAAAAAGATGGTAAATCCATCGATGGACAAGGAAGAGCTCCACCAAAACAACGCCCAGGACATTTATTCCTCACTGAGCGAGCTGAAAGGCTCCGCGCTAAAGGTGGCCCAGATGATGTCCATGGACAAAAACCTCCTGCCAAGGGCCTATCAGGACAAGTTCGTGATGGCGCAATGTTCCGCTCCGCCTTTGTCTTATCCCTTGGTGGTGAAGACATTCCAGCAGTTTTTCTCCAAAAGCCCCGAACAGATTTTTGATACCTTCTCCCGAAATGCTGTGAACGCTGCCTCCATCGGCCAGGTGCATCAAGCTACGCTGAAAGGAAGATATCTGGCGGTAAAAATCCAATATCCCGGGGTGGCCGATTCGGTTAGCTCAGACTTGAAGTTGGTACGACCCTTTGCATTGAGACTGCTCAATATGAACGAAAAGGAACTCGACCACTACATGGAGGAAGTGGAGGAACGCTTGCTGGAAGAGACAGACTATCTGCTTGAAGTGCAGCGATCCCGTGAGATCTCCAAGGCCTGCGCTTCCATCCCCAATCTCGTTTTTCCAAAATATTACAGTGAACTCAGCTCAGAGCGTATCATCGCCATGGATTGGATTTTCGGGAAACACATCAAGGAGTGGATGGAAACCAATCCCAGCCAAGCTACCCGCAACCAAGTCGGTCAGGCGCTTTGGGACTTCTACCATTTTCAGGTTCACGAACTCAAACAAGTTCATGCTGATCCTCATCCGGGCAATTTCATCATACAGGAAGATGGCCGCCTTGGTATTATAGATTTCGGATGTGTCAAGGTGATTCCGGAGGATTTTTACCAAGGATACTTCGCGTTGATCAAAAAAGAACTGGGTATGGACGAGGTGGAACTGGACAAGGTTTTCTATTCTTTGGACTTTATTTCCGACAAAGATTCTCCTGCAGAAAAAAGCTACTTCAAGCAGGTCTTTAGGGAAATGATCTCCCTCTTGGGCAAACCCTTCCATGTAGACTCCTTTGATTTTTCGGACGACTCCTACTTTGAGCAGATATTCCAGCTCGGGGACAGGATCTCCAATGACAAGATGTTCAAGAAATCCCGACAGGCAAGGGGCTCACGACATGGGCTTTACATCAACAGAACCTACTTTGGCTTGTACAATTTGCTCAACCAACTGCAAGCGGAGGTGACGACTACCAAACCAGATTGGCTCAAATGAACTTGCCTAATCCGAGACTTCAATTGGCGTAGGTCACTCTGTAGATACAGCCGGCCATGTCATCGGAGATTAGCAGACTTCCGTCTGGCATTTCCAGCACGTCGACTGGTCGTCCCCATACTTCCTGACTTGCATCGTCCAGCCAACCCGTCACAAATTTCTCCTGTGCGGTCACGCTGCCGGAAGCGTCTATGGAGGCCATGACCACTTCGTATCCAGCCTTTTTGCTTCGGTTCCAGCTGCCGTGTTTTGCGATGATTGCGTTGTTTTTATAGGCGTTTGGAAACAAGTCTCCCAAATAGAATCTCATCCCCAGCGGCGCATTGTGAGGTCCCATTTTGGCTGCAGGAGCTACATAAGCCGCCGTTTCCTTTCCTTTGTTTCCAAAGTCGGGATCCTTTATTGTACCAGCGTGCCAGTAAGGATATCCGAAATGCTGCCCGGCCGCAGTTGCGTGATTGAGTTCGCAATCGGGAATGTCGTCGCCCATCAAGTCCCTTCCATTGTCGGTAAACCAAAGCTCCTTTGTGATGGGATGCCAGTCAAATCCTACGGAGTTTCGGACTCCGTGTGCATAGACCTCGGGTTTTGCCCCAGGTTTGGTGATATCGATTCGAGTGATACTTGCAAAAATCGGATTTTCGCTTTCACAGATGTTGCAGGGAGCTCCGACGGGCACGTAGAGCATGCTGTCCGGACCGAAGGCGATGAATTTCCACCCGTGGTGTTTTTCTGTTGGATACCCGTCAAAGACCACTTCGAATTCGGGCTTGTCCAGATTGTTTTTGATATCCCCAAACTTCAGGATGCGGCTGACTTCCGCCACATAGAGATCGCCATCTTTGAAGGCGACTCCATTTGGCATGTCGAGTCCACTTGCCAAAGTGTATCTGGAATCAGCCTTGCCGTCTTTGTTTTCATCTACCAGAGCGTAGACGTTCTTTCCCTGACGGGTTCCCACAAAAACAACCCCGTCGTCTGAGATTGCCATTGAGCGGGCATTTGGGACATCAGCAGCCCAAACTTCGATTTTAAAACCAGGCTGAAGCTTGAGTCGATCAAGTTTGACATTGGCTTGTGCTGTTCGGATATCGAGCTTGTTTCCTTCGGGTCCACCAGTACTTTTCTCTTGGCAATGGGCATTGAGGCTCAGAATGCCAAGGCATAAACTCCAGACAATCGCTTTTTTGAGGTTCATGGTATTTTTGGGTTTCACATATTTAAGCTACAACAAACGAGATTGTTTTCCGAGTGGAGGCGGTATAAACGGGGCATTGGTTATTTTTGCGCCATGTTATCGATTTCCAACCTTTCCTATTTCATCGGCGGCCGCCCGCTCTACGAAAATGCAAACCTCCATATCAAGCCCAAGGACAAGATTGGCCTGGTGGGCCAAAACGGAACCGGAAAATCAACTTTGTTGAAAATAATCAACGGAGATTATCAGGCGACAACCGGTGAAGTCCAGAAAGCGAAGGACTGTACGATTGGATTTTTGAACCAAGACCTGCTTTCCTATCAGTCTGATGAAAGTATCCTGAATGTTGCCTTGGCTGCGTTCAAAGAGACCTTGGCGCTTCAGGACGAGATTGATAAAGTCTTGAAACAGATGGAGACGGATTATTCTGAGGAGATCATTAACCGGCTCGCAAATCTTCAGGAGCGTTTTGAAGCAAACGAGGGCTATACCATCAAATCCAAAGCGGAGGAAGTCTTGGAAGGGATTGGTTTCAAGTCTTCGGATTTAGAGAAACCACTTCGAACTTTTTCCGGTGGCTGGAGGATGCGTGTGATGCTCGCAAAGTTGCTTTTAGAAAAACCCTCTTTGCTGATGCTGGATGAACCGACCAACCACCTCGACTTGCCCTCGATCCAGTGGGTGGAAAATTACATGAAGAATTATGAAGGAGCGGTGATCGTCGTGTCTCACGACCAAACTTTCCTGGACAATTGCATCAGTAGTACTGTGGAGGTAGCTAACCATACCCTCACCTTGTACCCCGGCAACTATTCTTTCTATAAAGAAGAGAAAAAGCTGCGCATGGAGCTTCAGCAGAATGCCTATGAAAACCAGCAGCAGATGATCAAGCAGACCGAGAAGTTTATCGAACGCTTCCGCGCCAAGGCCACCAAGTCCAACCAGGTACAGTCAAGGATCAAAGCGCTAGACAGGATGGAACGAGTTCATGAAGTGGTGAACGATGAGGTGTCTGTCAATTTTAAGTTTAAGTTTTCAAAGCCTTCCGGCCGGGATGTCGTGGTCCTGGATCATATTTCCAAAGCCTACGGCGACAATGTTATCTTGAAAAACACCTCAGCTCGGATAGAACGCGGGGATAAGATCGCCCTCATCGGAGCCAACGGAAAAGGCAAGTCAACCCTGCTAAGAATCATTGACGGATCTGAAAAAGGCGTCACAGGGAGAACTGAAGGCTATAATGTGATCAAGGCATTCTTTGCCCAGCATCAATTGGAAGCCTTGACCCTTGACAACGAGATTCTCCAGGAGCTTTCCCAAGCCGGCAGTTCCAAGTCTGAAATGGAGCTTCGTGGGGTTTTGGGATGTTTTCTTTTTTCCAATGAAGAGGTATTCAAGAAAATCAAAGTGCTCTCGGGAGGCGAAAAATCCAGAGTAGCCCTCGCCAAGACCCTTATCTCGGAGGCAAATTTCCTGCTGCTCGACGAACCGACAAACCACTTGGATTTTCAGTCGGTGAACATTCTCATTCAGGCCTTGCAACAATATGAGGGGACTTTTGTCACAGTCTCCCACGACCGCCATTTTATCAAAGGGGTGGCAAACAAGATTTGGTATATTGAGGACTATCAGATTAAGGAATACCCTGGGACATACGAGGAGTATGAGTTTTGGCGAAGCCAGCAGGTCGACGTGAAGCAAGTACCTGTGACTGAAAAAGTGGAGAAGAAGATCACGCCTCCCATACAGAAGAGTACCACCGAGGTGCAGCAAGCCAAAAGAGAACTTAAAAAACTGGAAGAGCAGCTCGAGAAGGTAGAGAAGGAAATAGAATCCCTCGACCTGCTGAAGTCGGAGACAGAGGAAAAGATGGCCGACTCTGCGCTGTATGAGGACGAGGCTAAGGCCCAAAAAATCCAAGAAGGGTACCAACGCATCCAAAATAGCTTGGCCGAAGCCAACGCAAAATGGGAGGAACTGGTCGACAAGATCTCCTCAATTCAGGAATTGGCCGGCTAATTGACAGGATTTGGGCTGAATTCTTTACTTTGAACCATGTCCGCAAAACAACTCTACTTTATTTTCTCCTTACTATTGATCCAGTCAGGCATCCTGCAGGCTCAGGTATTGGAGGACAAGGTATTCTCTGAGCATATTCATTCCGTGCGCATGTTTCCGCTTGGCGTGCAGCAGGATAGTAAGCTGGATGCGCCAGTCATATCGCTAAGTGACGCTAGGCCTTTGGTATTGCTTTTTGACGACATCGCCTATGATCCAGAGCAATACTCAGCCAAATTGATCCATTGTGATGCGGACTGGAAAAAGTCGGCCCTTCGAGACAATGACTTTTCCATTTCCTTCAATGAATACAATATCCAAGAGTATTCTTATTCGGTCAACACAAGAATTCCCTACATCCACTATTCCTTCAATGTGCCGCGTGTCACCAAATCTGGAAACTATGTCCTGAAGGTCTACCGAAACAGAGACGATAGCGATGTGGTGCTCACTCGGCGATTCATGGTTTATGAGGAGCTGTTTGTAGTGGGAGCGGCGGTAGTTCCACCGACGGAAACAGAAGATAGGCGGGCGCTGCAGCAAATCAATGTGATGGTCAATTATTCCAAAGTCGATCTCACAGATCCAACGACCCAAGTCAAGGTTCTTATTCGCCAAAACCAGCGTTGGGATAATGCAAAACTGCTGGCAAAACCAACTTTTTTGAACCAAAATTCCAAAACTATACGATATGAGCCTTTTGACGGCTCGAGTACGTTTCGAGCAGGCAACGAGTTCAGGTTCGTGGATTTGAGGTTTATCAGAGCAACTGGAGTCAACGTCGCTGAGGTGCAGGTGGAAGAGACGGTAATCTTCGCAAATGCCTTGGCCGAAAAGCCCAGACCGGGAGGTGTTTATTCCCAATATCTCGACCTGAATGGGCAATACATGGTGTACACCAATGACCGGCCGGGAGGAGATTCGGAAGTGGAGAGTGAGTATATGTACACCACCTTCTACCTAGCGGCGGATCCGGGCAGAGATATCCGGATGCTAGGGGCTTTGACTTCTTGGGGGAACAGCCCGGAAGCCAAGATGACCTATGATCCGAAAACTGGCCACTATACCACTTCTTTGTTGCTGAAGCAAGGCTGGTACGACTACCAATATGCTTTTGAAACTCCAAACGGTTACGATTCAGACCCCATCGAGGGTAGTTTTTTTGAAACCGAAAATGAATATGAGGTGCTGGTGTACTACAGGGCGCTGGGTTCTCGCTATGACCAGCTGGTCGGCTACGTCTACCTGCATCCAAATAGGAGAAGGTTGTAAAACTAAAAAACCTTCCAAAGGAAGGTTTTCTTAGTGTTAAAGCTCTTCAGGTGAATTCCCTTCATTGCCTTCTTCAGATGTCGGAGCGACGTTTTGCCGTACGCGCTCAGTCGGCTTGTAAGGAACAAAGCCTTCCCGTTTGAACTTGTAAGTGGTAGTCCGGTTGCCAGAAGGGTGGTTTGCCAAGTCGAGCATCCCGAAACCTTTGTGGGTGAAGGCTCCCAAGCCGCATTTGAAGACGAAATCCTGCACTTCCGGAGCTGCATAAAGGGTAAAAGGTAAAGTGTAGCCCCTAACTTCATACTTGACGTCCATGTCATAGACCGCATAGATCCTAGCAAATTTCTTTTGCTGTTCCTTCAGTTTGTTGACATAAACCATGTCTGGTACCACTTGGAATTTGAAGAAGGACTCCATCTGCTCAGCGGTGTACCAGCCCGATTTTTCCATCCTGGTCAAAGTAGACTCATAAAGCAGATCGGAAAACTCGTCACTGTCCGGATTGATGAAGCGCTTGCCTGCCTCTTCGTTGAATGCCGGAGTGATCAGCACAAGAGGGGAAATACACACAAACTTGTTGTTGGTCTCCAAGGTAGGCTCGGTCTCCAACTCGGTGTATTCCGGCGAAAGGATCAAGTTGCCAAGTTCGATTTTTGGCGTGGCAAAAACCTGCTCCAGCAAATAGTCCATAAAGTCCTCGCTCTGGGAGGAAAGGACCAAGGTCACCAGGCTGGAATAATAATGCAAACCACTTCTACTGACTTTGGTCTGGCCTTTCAGGCCAGAAAAGTTGAAGTAGTTGTAGTTGAAGAACTCTTCTCTTCCTCCTTTAACAATTAGGCCTTTCAGGAATTGCGCAAGGATATACTGATGATGAAAAGGCAAATAGGAGCCTTTGTTCTTTAGTGAAAATATTAGTCTAACTCTCACGGTGATTTAAAAATAAAATGAGACAAATGGTGAATTAAAATACTTATGGGTGGATAAGCAGGTGTCAAAAGTACAAATAAAATTCAAAAAAAGTCAAACGTTAAACCTAAAATGCATGATGTCCCCATCATGGACTACATATTCTTTACCTTCAATAGCAATTTTCCCATTTTCACGGCATCCTGCTTCCGTTTTGAATTGCACGTAGTCAGAAAGTTTGATAACCTCCGCTTTGATGAACCCCCGCTCAAAATCGGTGTGAATGACTCCGGCTGCCTGAGGTGCTTTCCAGCCTCTCTTAATCGTCCAAGCTCGAACTTCCTGAACTCCAGCTGTAAAATAAGTAATTAAATCGAGTAATGTATAAGCCCCAGCGATCAATCTGTTGAGCCCGCTTTCTTCCAGTCCGTATTCGGAAAGGAACATGGCTTTTTCTTCGGCATCTTCAAACTCCGCGATCTGGGATTCCAGCGCAGCACAGAGAAGGATTACCTCTGCGTTTTCCTCCTTGACCTTTTCTTTGAGCTGATCGACAAACTTATTACCGGTTAGGATACTTGCTTCGTCCACATTGGCCACGTACAGGACAGGTTTGATAGTTAGGAGATGCAGATCTCTCACCGCTTCCAATTCCTCTTTTTCCACTTCGACCGCTCGGGCATTTAAGCCGGATGTCAGTCCCTGCTTGAATCGGTTGAGGATTTCCAACTCCGCCTTTGCTTTTGCATCGCCTGATTTTGCGATTTTTTCTATGCGTTGGATTTTCTTGTCGATAGATTCCAAGTCCTTTAGTTGAAGCTCGGTATCGATTACTTCTTTGTCAAAAACCGGATCAACGCTTCCTGCCACGTGGACGATGTTGTCATCTTCGAAGCAGCGGATCACATGGATAATGGCATTTACTTCTCGAATATTGGCCAAGAACTTGTTACCAAGGCCTTCACCCTTGGAAGCTCCCTTTACTAATCCCGCGATATCCACGAACTCAATGATGGTAGGCACGACACGCTGGGGGTTGACTAAGCTTTCCAAAACCTGAAGCCTTTTGTCGGGAACGGAGACCACGCCGACGTTTGGTTCGATAGTACAAAAAGGAAAATTTGCCGCTTCTGCTTTGGCGCTGGAAAGCGCATTAAACAAGGTAGACTTGCCCACATTGGGAAGTCCAACGATGCCACATTGTAATGCCATTAATTCGTTGCTTTAATTTTAAAGATTCTGTAGGACTTGTACCCTTCGTAGAATTCCATTACCGAAACCCGGAAGATGGTGTAAACCGGGATCGCAAAGATCATCCCTACGATGCCGGCGATTTTTGCTCCGGCAAAGATAATAACAAATATCTCAAGGGGATGTGCTTTTACCGATTTGGAGAAGATCATAGGTTGAAGTACCAGGTTGTCAGTCAGTTGTACCACTGCAAATACGGACAAAATCTTGATGAGAAAATAAGTGTACTCGGCGTCGCTGGCAAATGTGCCCGTGGAAATCCCCACCACTATTCCAAAAACTGCCCCTAGGATCGGTCCGGCATAGGGGATAAGATTGGCTACCGCGGCAAATAATGCAATCGTCAGCGCATAGTCTACGCCGGCAATACTCAATCCCAGACTAGCAATCGAAAAGATGAAGAGCATTTGGATCAATAAGCCGAAGAGATAGTTGGAAAGCAGCTTTTCGACCTTGGTGAAAGTCGCCACTGAAAGTTCGAAATAGGCATTTGGAATCAGATTGAGTAGGTTTCTTCGAAGAAGTCCGTTTTCAAGAAGTAAGAAGAAGGTAATAAAGCCTACCGCCATCACGCCGATCAAAAGGCTGCTGGTCAGATTCACTAGACCACTGAGAAAACCTCCAAAATCAAAGGTCTTGATGAAGGCGACGATGGAGCCTTTGATTTCCTCAAATAGTGACCCAGGCTTGTTTTCCAGCAGTTGATACCTGAACAGCACCCGTTCTATCTTTTCGATCGGTTCCTGGACTTGGAGGTAGATTCCCTCCAGGTCCATTTCCGAAAGAATAATCAGTTGGTTATTGATCAAAGGCAGAAAGAGCAAACTCAGCAAGAACATCAACAATACAATGGACGCATACGAGATCAAAATAGCCAGCCATCTGGGAATGTGCTGCCTTACGAGGTGGAAATCATTCAGTCGGTTGGTTAGCGGGCGGAGCAATGCCGCGATGATCAGCGACAAAATCAGGTAAAGCGTGATATTGGAAAAATACCAGCCGAATAATAGGAACGCTCCGATGAAAAGGATCAGGTAGATGAAAAACCGCTGCATACGACAAAAGAAAAGGAGGCACCTGCCTCCTCAAATATACTTTTCAACCTTGGATAAGCAACTGCCCAGCCCAATGGATATTATTCCCAGCGAAGTTCGTTGTTGGTTTCTTCTTCAGAATCTTCATGCTCAAACTGCTCAAAATCAAATTCGGGCATCAGGTCGGTTTTGACATGCTCCACCGCTTCATTGAGCGCATTGGCAAACTTGAAGAAGTCTTCTTTATAAAGGAAGATCTTGTGTTTTTCGTAGCTGAAGCTATCCCCGTTAGTTCTTCTTTTACTTTCCGTAATGGTGATGTAGAAGTCGTTGGCTCGGGTAGACTTGATGTCAAAAAAATAAGTTCTTTTTCCTGCTTTTACTTTTTTTGAGAAAATTTCTTCTCTGTCGTATCCTCGGTGATCGTCCACGGTGCTTCCGGATTAAGGTTTGGTTTATAAAATCGGTGGCCTAAGATAAAACAAAAGCCATCGAGAAATCAAAGTGAATATTTACTTTTTTTGGAAACCTACTGAGCGAGGCAGTATAAAAAGTCGAAAATCAGCACATGCAGTAATGCCTATAAAACGAAAAAAGTAGCTTTTGCTACTTTTATTCTCCATGCATAAACGCCTTTTTGGCAAGCAGTTCTTCTTCTGTTTCGGGATGATCCGGGTCATCTACGCAGCAGTCTACCGGGCATACAGCAGCACACTGAGGCTCTTCGTGAAAACCATTGCACTCGGTACACTTGGCGGTCACAATGTAATAAAACTCGTCTGATACGGGCTCTTGTTTTTCGTCTGCAGATACCACTGTACCGTCTTCAAGAGTCACTTCTTTCAGGTTGGTTCCTCCTCCCCAAGTCCATTCGACCCCACCTTCGTAAATCGCTGTATTCGGACATTCAGGTTCGCATGCACCGCAATTGATGCATTCGTCTGTAATCATTATAGCCATGGTTCAATCAATTTGAAGCTCAAAAGTACAATCTCAGGAGCTCCAAGGCAATAGAAAGTTGTCATACTAATTAATTTAATTTTATTCTAGCTTAGGCTCTTTTGGTACCTTTGCGATATGACGCAGGGACTACCGCCGCAAAAAAGGATACAGGCTTTTTCTGATTTGGGCATTCTTATCAAGAATTTGGATGCGGAAGAAAAGGCGCTTCTGTTTAGGAGAGCAAGCAACCAAAACAGCTGGTTTACCGACATTTCAATGGAGGCGGCGCTGTCAGGCCTGGCGGAGCTACTAGACGTAGAAAACTTGAAAGAATGGCTAGTTAGCTATTCCATTCCCGAAAGGAACAATCCAAAAAAGGTCGGGATATTGATGGCCGGTAACATTCCCGGGGTTGGCTTTCACGATTTGATGTGCGTACTGATTTCGGGGAACATCGCGGTGGTCAAGCTCAGTTCTTCGGACAGCATTTTTTCAAAATGGCTGATTGACCGCCTCATTCAATTGGAGCCATTGTTTGAAGAATACATCCAGATTCAAGAAATGCTCAAGGGCATGGATGCCTACATCGCTACCGGCAGCGATAATTCCGCAAGATATTTCAATTACTATTTCGGCAAGTACCCCAGTATTATTCGGGCAAACCGAACCTCTGTGGGGGTATTGACAGGGGAGGAGACGGATGATGAGATCGAGCAGCTTGGAAAGGACATTTTTCTCTATTTTGGGCTGGGGTGCAGAAACGTTTCCAAGATCTATGTAAAAGACCCAGAGCAGCTGCAGCGCCTGTTTGGGATTTTGGAGAGATTCAGTTGGGTCGCCCAAAACCACAAATATCTCAATAACTACGAATACAATAAGTCCATCTACTTGGTCAATGGAGATCCACATCTTGACAATGGCTTTTTGCTCCTTAAGGAAAGCAGCGAGTTGGTTTCTCCAATTGCCGTTCTATTTTACGAAGTGTACGAAAGCAGAGAAGACCTCAAAGGAAAGTTAGACGTTTCATCGCCAAAGATCCAATGCATCGTGGGAGATCCGAATGTGGTGCCCCAGGCAGTTGGCTTTGGACGGGCTCAGTATCCCAAGCCTTGGGATTATGCCGATGGGGTGGATACGATGAAATTCCTTTTGGGATTGAATCAGGACAACTGAGGCTGATTGGCTTTGGGGACTGTGATACGAAACTTTGTCCCTTGGCCTAGAGTAGAGTGGACGGTCATTGTGCCGCTATTTTTCGCGATATAGTCTCGTACCAGAAGGAGGCCTAGACCAGTTCCGCTTTCGTTTGACTGACCCCGAGTGGTAAACGATATTCCGGTGTTAAGCTTCCGGAGGTTTTCCTCCGGAATGCCCACACCGAAATCCTGTACGCAAAGGACGGCTTCATCCTCTCCATCTTCACAATAAATCAGAACTTTTGACCCGGGCGTTGAAAATTTGATCGCGTTGGAAACCAGGTTTCTAATGATCAATTCCATCATGTTCTTGTCCGCGATCACCCAATTGTCTTCAAAGCAATTGAGGTCCAGCGTTATGGATTTTTCCCTTGCGAGTCGTTCGAGTAGGTTTTTCTGATTTCCGATAAGCTTATTTAGATCGAGAAGTTGGGGTTGGAGATATTCTCCCCTTAGCTGCGAGCTAGTCCAGGCCAAGAGGTTTTCGAGCAGGATGGCCACCTGCTCCATGTTTTTCGATATCTCCGGGAGCATTTCCAAAAATTCCTCTTCGGTGACAATCCCGTTTTGGGTTAAGTGGATGAGCTCTTTCACTCCAAAAACAGGCCCCTTGAGATCGTGCGAAATGATGCTGAAAAACTTGTCTTTCAAGTCGTTTAGCTGCTGGAGTTCCGTAGCCTGTTTTTTGAGCTGCTCGTTGGTTTTGATCTGCTCGGTGATATTTTCGAAGAGCATCAAAACACCGGAAACTATGGCCCCGCTGTCGGAAATGGGCACACACTCGACTTTGATATCCCAGGAGTTTCCCGATTGGACTATGCGAGACTGGAGAATTTGGTGGTTTTGGCTTTCGAGAAGGTTCAATATTTCCGGATGCGAACGGAAGATCTCCCTTGCAGCTGCACCGATTTTCAGATCCAGGGGTTTTCTCCAAAACTTACCGGCAGCGGAGTTGAAGTCGACGATCTTTTGGCGGTGGTCAAAGATGATGGCACCTCGGGTCATGACCTCAAGTATTTTTTCCCGCGCCACGGGCTTGATGTTGAAAAGGTTAAAGCGCAGAATTGCGATGGAAATCAGCAAGTAGGTGAACAAAAAAGCGTAGGGTGTCATGTCCAAGCCTTCAAAAGGCTTGATCCAGGAAGCTTGGTAAAGGGCGTTGAAAATGAGGGGAAAAAGCCCTCCCATGATCAGCAATAGGGTCTGTCGGCGGAAGTGAAGATTGGCGTACTTGAACCTCTTCCAAAGGATGAACGTGCCCAGGAAGTAAAAGAAATAAGAATATATAACTTGGACTGGGTACCATAGGCCTTTTTCTATCCCCAAAATCGGAAATGGACCGCTTGTGATCAGCCAGTTGCTTTTATAGTGAAGGTGGTGCCAGGAGTTGGTGAGCACAAGCAGATAGGTCACTGCGGGCAGGACGAAGAGGCTGGGGTAGAGCCAGGGCTTGTCCTTAGTCTCGTAGCCCGTGTATTTCATGGAGAAAACTACCCAGGAAGATGGTGCCATCACCAGCCCAGCATACTGCAACTTGCTCCAAACCAACATGTCCTCGACGGTCTGTACAGTCAGTTCTATGCCATAGAAAAAGCCCCAAACCGAGCTTGCCAACATCGTAAAACCTATCCATCTCACCGAATCCTCCAGTTTGATGGCAATATAAATGGACAATCCCCCTACCACTAAGCTTGATATGATTAGAGTAAATGCATACGGATTGAGGATAAATTCCATAGGGAAAGCAGGGCGTACTTTACAAGGATAGCGATCGGGGCTTGGGTGATCAATAATAATCGATATTGATTAAACTAAAAAAAAACCATATCCGAAATTGGACTGATAGTTTGAGTATTCCAGTCGCAAAGGCTTGGTTAGAGTCGTGGTGTCCAGCATCTGCATGGTTTTTTGGTGATTTTCTAGCCCATAGGCACGGTGCAAAAAGATAAATGCTTGAGTAAAAGCAGGGAAGAGACTCGGCGATTGGTTACCTTTTTTGGGGGCTTTTTCGTATATTCGCACTCGAAAAATCGAACCTAATATCCACCTAAATATCCAAAAAATGGCTTTTGATATCGAGATGATCAAAGAGGTGTATGCCCGGTTTCCGGAGCGAATCGCCGCAGCGAGAAAAGCTGTGGGGAGACCACTTACTTTGACTGAAAAAATTCTTTATGCCCACTTGTCAGAAGGTCCTGCTTCTCAGGCCTATAAAAGAGGAGCTTCTTACGTTGACTTTCAGCCTGACAGGGTGGCGATGCAGGATGCTACGGCTCAGATGGCTCTTTTGCAGTTTATGCAGGCTGGGCGTGACCAAGTGGCCGTTCCTTCCACGGTACACTGCGATCACCTGATTCAGGCGGAAATTGGGGCTGAAAAAGACCTAAACAAAGCCAAGGATAAAAACAAAGAAGTTTACGACTTTTTGGCTTCTGTTTCCAATAAATATGGAATCGGCTTCTGGAAGCCTGGCGCGGGGATTATCCACCAAGTAGTGTTGGAGAATTATGCGTTTCCAGGTGGTATGATGATCGGAACCGACTCACACACTCCAAATGCGGGCGGATTGGGCATGGTCGCAATCGGTGTCGGTGGTGCCGATGCTTGTGATGTCATGGCTGGTTTGGCTTGGGAGTTGAAGTTTCCCAAACTAATCGGAGTAAAGCTTACGGGCAAGATGTCCGGATGGACTTCTGCTAAAGACGTGATCTTGAAAGTGGCTGGTATCCTGACTGTAAAAGGCGGTACCGGTGCTATTGTAGAATATTTTGGCGAGGGAGCTCGCTCTCTTTCAGCCACCGGAAAAGGCACCATTTGTAACATGGGGGCTGAAATCGGTGCGACTACCTCCATTTTTGGTTACGACCAAAAATCAGCTGCTTACTTCCAAGGCACAGGTCGTGCTGATGTCGCCGCAATGGCGGACGCAATTGCCGAACATTTGACTGGTGACGCTGAAGTTTATGCCAATCCTGAGAACTATTTCGATCAAGTGATCGAAATCAACCTTTCCGAACTTGAGCCGCATGTCAACGGGCCGTTCACGCCGGATTTGGCATGGCCAATATCGAAATTTGCTGCCGCGGTGAAAGAAAACGGCTGGCCAGCGAAACTTGATGTAGGCCTGATTGGCTCCTGCACCAACTCTTCCTATGAGGATATTTCTAGAGCTGCATCTTTGGCTCAGCAGGCTGTAGACAAAAAACTGGTTGCCAAGTCCGAATACACCATCACTCCAGGTTCGGAGCAGGTTCGATTTACCGTTGAGAGAGACGGATTTTTGGATACCTTTGGAAAAATGGGTGGGGTCGTTTTGGCAAATGCTTGCGGTCCTTGCATCGGACAGTGGGCTCGCCACGGCGCTGAAAAACAAGAGAAGAACTCAATCATCACCTCCTTTAACAGAAACTTTGCAAAGCGTGCGGACGGCAACCCGAACACTCACGCCTTTGTAGCTTCTCCGGAGATAGTTACTGCATTGGCGATTGCCGGTGACTTGACTTTCAATCCACTGCTTGACACGTTGACAAACTCTGAGGGAAATGCAGTGAAGTTGGACGAGCCAACTGGTTTGGAACTTCCAACTAAAGGTTTTGCCGTAGAGGACGCAGGCTACCAAGCTCCTGCAGAAGATGGGTCAAAGGTTAGCGTAATCGTAGATCCAAAATCTGATCGTCTTCAGTTATTGGACTCCTTCCCGGCTTGGGAAGGAACAGACCTGAAGGGTTTGAAACTTCTTATCAAAGCGAAGGGAAAATGTACCACTGACCACATCTCAATGGCCGGGCCATGGCTGAAGTTCAGAGGCCATTTGGACAACATCTCGAACAACATGCTGATTGGTGCAGTCAACTTTTACAATGATTCTACAAACTCTGTGAAAAACCAGCTTACCGGCGAATACGGTGAAGTGCCAGCTACGCAGCGACACTACAAGGCGCAGGGGATAGGCTCCATCGTAGTCGGTGACGAAAATTATGGAGAGGGATCTTCCAGAGAGCATGCTGCGATGGAGCCAAGATTCTTGGGAGTACGTGCGATTCTGGTGAAATCATTTGCACGTATCCATGAGACCAACCTGAAGAAGCAGGGCATGTTGGCTTTGACTTTTGCAAATCCATCGGATTATGAGCTGGTCCAGGAGGATGATACCATTGACATCCTGGGGCTGACCGAGTTTGCGCCAAGCAAGTCCTTGGACATCGTGCTTCACCACAGCGATGGCACCCAAGATGTGATTGCCGCCAATCATACCTACAATGAGGGCCAAATCGAATGGTTTAAGGCAGGCGCTGCGTTGAACTTGATCAAAGCAAACGCCTAGTAGTTTATTTAATTAATGTTCCTAAAAGCCGTAACCTGCGTGGTTGCGGCTTTTACTATTTCCCATGAGAAGATCTTTATTTCCCGTTTTATTTCTACCATGTTTCTTTATGGCGGTGAGCCTGGGATTTGCCCAAAACGAATCTGACGAAAGAGCCCTGATAAAAGTCGATAAGGGGATTAGCATTTCGAAAGACTCGCTTTTCCTGATGAACATTAGATTCCGTATGCAAAACAGATTTGGGATTCGAACCGAAAGCGGAGAGGATCTTTCTATCGAGCAGACCGACTTTAGAGTGCGGAGGTTACGCCTGAGATTTGACGGTTACGTGCTCAATCCACGTATGCAGTACTATATTCAGTTGGGATTTTCCAAGGCTGACCTGGACCTGGAAAGTGGCGGCTATGCACAGCCTATTCGGGATGCGATGATTTACTATTTTTTTGACAAAAACTTCTACGTTGGCTTTGGCCAAGGGAAGCTTCCAGGCAACAGAGAGCGCGTGGTCAGCTCGGGTAACTTGCAATTTGCCGACAGGTCAATCGCAAACGGAGTGTTTACTCTAGACAGGGATTTTGGTTTTTTTGGCTACTATACACTTCCTACCAAAGGCCGGGCAAACTACCAGCTAAAAGGCGCTATAAACACGGGAGAGGGTAGAAACCCCTCGCCAGGAGATGGCGGGCTGAGCTATACCACGAGATTTGAATACTTGCCCTTCGGCACTTTTCTCAACTCGGGCGATTACTCGGAAGGAGATCTGGAGTTTGAGCCTCGTCCAAAGCTGTCAATCGGAGTCACATACAATTATAATGACGAAGCGGTTAGGGCAAGAGGACAGCTGGGGTCAAGCTTGTATGAAGCGAGAGATCTGCAGGTCTACATCGCGGATGCGATGTTTAAATACATGGGCTGGGCGGTAATGGCCGAGTACTTCAAAAGGACCACAACTGATCCTTTTACGCACAGTGACGCCGGCGATATTCGAGTAGTGTGGGTAGGAACAGGAAACAACCTCCACCTTAGTCGAATGATTTCCCGAAAATCCGAATTGGCGTTGAGGTACGCTGCGGTGCGACCCGACTTGGAAGTGGAGGCATATGAAAACCGCGTGGAGGAGGCGGCCCTAGGTTATACTCAATATCTCAATGGACACCGTATAAAGATGCAGGGGAATGTGGGGTATTCTTGGGCAAACAGGGAATTGGATCTGATCGAGACCAGCAATTTCTGGTTTGCTACCTTCCAAGTAGAGTTTGGGATTTAATTTTCTACAATAAATTGTATTTATAATTTGCATTGCTTGCTATGAAATGCAAATTGCTGTATGTTTACAGCAAGAGGACGACTTATGGTCGTTTTCTTCTGAAAAAAGGCAGCAATTTTTATTTCCATGCAGGACAAAGGCATAAACAGCACATTTAAAAAGATTATTTTCGAATCTTCGGAGATGGTCTTCTTGGCTGACGATACCTATCCGTATTCCATATTTTACGCCAATGAATCCTTTGAGGAGCTGATCGGCGGGTCATTGACTGACCGGTCTTTGGTCGGTTTGGGCTTGGATATCAACGCCTATATATTCAAGGAGGAATTGATCCTCTCGCACGACAGAAAAGACTTTTCCTTCAAGCTTGAATTGCCCCAAGACAGCGGTTCCAATTACTTTCTCTTCTACAAGGGTAAGGAAATAAAAACTCATGGTCTTCCGAGCAAAAAGGAATCCTATCAATTTTTTACTTCAAAGCTGGATCTGATCGGCATCGGTAAATCCGACTATTTCACCTATTTGAACCCGGCTGTTTTACCCGTTTTAGGCTATGGCACCGAGGAACTCCTCAATACGAACCTGTGTCACTTTATCCATGAGAATGACATCCAAAGAGTGCGGGACGTGTGGAAGAGTCATCAGAAAAGTCAGGGTGTGACCTTTCTGGAGCTGAGATTTAAGCGGAGAGACGGGGCATATCGGCATCTCGAATGCTCAGTTCAGTTTAACCCCGATTGCTTTTTTGTCATTGCTCGAGATATTTCGAATAAGGTTTACCTTGACTACAAGGATAAGAAGCTCCTGGCTTTGAGAGAAAAGATGCCGGGACAAGCCAAAGTAGGCAATTGGAAGCTGAACCTTGAAAAGAAGACTTTGGATCTGGAGCCGGCCGCCGAGGCTATTTTTTCAAGTTTATACGGCAAACCTTATGAGGAATCGGAACTGAAGGATAGGTTCTCTAGTCAGGTCCTAAAGCAGGTGTCGACGCTTGCTCCAGCCTCCGTCGAATTTGAAGGAGTTATAGGGGTTTCCGAAGTCCGGGAATTGGCCTTTTCCGCTTTTGTGCACGAAACCAATCCGAGAGAAATTTGGGGTTTGGTATGGGATGATAGCGAGCAACAGGCGCTTCGAAAAGAATCTGACATGCGTCTGAAACTTTGGCTGGAATGCCCTGAGGCAATGATGATAGTAGAGTCAGATGGAAAGGTGTTTTTGGCAAATCGGGAGGCAAATCAGCTTTTTGGTTTTGAGGAAAGCAAGTCCATCCTTCACCTGGATGAACTGAACGACCTGCTGTCGGAACCCTCGTCTTGGTCGCAATGGCTTTTTTCCTCGTCCAATGACGGAGCGGTTTCCAGATTTTCCTCCTATTTGACAGGTCCTGATGCAGTGAGGTTGCCATTGGAAATCGCATCCAAAGAAATCCAGTTGGAGGGTAAAAATTACGTAACACTTTCATTTCGAAATATTTCCGAGAAAATCAGCTTGGAAAAGAAAGTCGAGGCAAGCAGCGATTTTCTGGTAAACCTTACCGAGCAAGTGCCTGGGGGTCTGTACCAATTGGTGTTGAATGCCGAAGGCCAGATGAATTTTTCATTTCTTTCAAAGGGGATCAACACGGTATTGGGGCTCTCTAAAGAAGAAATCCATCAGTTTACCGACATCTCTTCCGCAATCGCCAAAGTGCATCCCCAGGATTTGCCTTTGGTAATCATGTCTTCCATTGCCTCAGCCCGCAAAATGGAACCTTGGCAATGCCAGTTCCGCGTGAAATCCGGAAATGCAGGCGAAGAATACCGTTGGGTTTTGGGTGCTGCGAGACCACAGGCTATGGACACAGGAGATATGGTCTGGTATGGATACCTTACGGATATTTCTAAGCAAAAGGAATTTGAAGCCAAATTGGACGAGGCTAGAATGGCTGCCGAGAAGGCTAACCAGATCAAATCGGATTTCCTCTCGATGATCAGCCATGAATTGAGAACACCGCTGAATGCGATTTCGGGATCGGTATATTCTCTCTTTCACGAAAGTCCAACCGAAAGCCAAAAGCCTGCCCTTGATACGATCAACTTTGCGGTGGACAATCTGATCATCATGATCAATGACTTACTGGACTTTCAGAAAATTGAGGCTGGTAAATTGACCATCGAACCAAGTCCGATGAACCTGAAAGGCCTACTGGAGCAGGTCATCAAGGGCTTGACATTCCACGCCAAGGACAGCAAAAACAGCTTGGAACTGCAGATTCCTGAGGAGCTCGATATCATTGTCAGAGCCGATAAGACACGGCTTTCACAGATTATGAACAACTTGATCACCAATGCGCTCAAGTTCACCAACGAAGGCAGCGTCCAGGTCAAAGTGGAACTTTTGAAGCAAATCAGAAACAAGGTTCGGGTCTTGTTTTCGGTGCAGGATACCGGTATCGGTATAGCACCTGAGCATCAGGAGAGGGTTTTCGACGATTTCGACCAAGTCAGGCCGACATTCAGTTCAAAGTATGGGGGGACAGGACTGGGACTTTCCATCACCCGAAAGCTTCTAAACCTCATGGGAGGCAAGATCCAGCTCGAGTCGGAAGTCGGCAAGGGCAGTAGATTTTATTTTGAGCTCGAAATGGAGATCGTACAGGAGTCTATCAAGCCCGACAATGGAAGTGATCAAGCGGAATCTTTTGAGGGACTGCATCTGCTGATGGCGGAGGACAATGAAGTCAATTCCCTTGTACTGGGCAAGATTATCAGGAAGTGGGGCTATACTTTTACCCGAGTGCACAACGGAAGTGAAGCGGTGGAAGCTGCACGAAACGGCGACTATGACTGTATCCTGATGGACATTCAGATGCCTGTGATGGACGGCTTTGATGCTACTTTGGAGATCAAGAAATTCTCCGATACGCCGATCATTGCGCTGACGGCTGCCGCCAAGCTGGAAATCATGGAAAGAATCGACGAATGCGAATTCGAGGGTTTTGTAGCCAAACCAATCGACGCCAATGAATTGCTCAAGAAAGTCAAAGAAGTAACGTTGGCCAGGAATTACAAAGCCTGAGCCTGTTCGTAGTATTCCTGTACCAATTCCATATCAGGGTAGTTTTCTGCGAGCTCTTCCAGGTAGCGGATCGCCGAGATTTTATCACCTGTCATCACATAATAGATTCCTTTGTTGCGGTACGCAAAAGGGTTTTTTGAATCCATTTGAATGCTTTGGTTGATGAGTTTCAGTCCTTCATCTTTTCGTCCCAAGAAGAGGAGGTAAAGTCCCTTATTATTATAAAAGTAGGCTTGCCCATTGTCCAGGGTCAGTGCTTTGTCGACTGCGTCCAGTGCACCATTTAGATCATTTTCGCTGAAAAGTATCATGGACTTAAGGTTATGCAGATTGGGCTCACTCGGGTTGACCAGCTCAGCCTTTGCAAGTATCGCTTTCGCAGCTGCATATTCTTTTTGATAGTAGAGCACGGTGGCTTGGTTGACCAAAAGGTCTGAGTTCTGGGGGTCCAGTTCGGAGGCCGTTTGGAAAGCTTTCAACGCAGCTGGATAGTTTTTGAGTTTTTCCCCGCTTAGCCCGGATAAAAAATGGCCTTTCCAGTTCTTTTCGTCAAGCCGGATCAGGCGATCGGCGTCTTCTTCGGCTTTATAAAATTCTCCATTATCAAGATAGGAAAGTCCTCTTTGGAAAATCGCCTCGAAGTACTCCGGACGATGCTGGATTGCTCTGCTCAGATCATGGATGGTTTCATCCAGCTGGTTGAGCTGGAGATGAGCCATGGCCTTGTTGAAATAGGCGTCTGCATAAGCCGAGTCTAGGGCGATGGCTTCATTGTAAAACTCGATCGCAGACTTGGGATCGTTCTCTTCCAGCTTTTCATTTCCCTTTAGCAGGAATCGCCCTTTTTTGTCTTCAACACTGTCACAACTACCCAGCAAGGCTATTAACAAGGCAAGGGCAATATTAGTCTTCAGGTTCATTCTTAGGTATATTCTTTCTCTCTGCTTTTTCTTCACCCAAAAGTAACGCAAAAGGCCTCGTGGTATCACTGAGTTCAAAAATCTCTCGGAGAATTGCCATGGTGGGGATCACCAGTACCATACCCGCCACGCCCCAGATAGAGGCACCGACAAGTAATCCAAGGAAGGTTATGAAGGCATTCAAATTGACGTTTCCCCCTACGATTTTTGGCGTGAGAAAATTGCCTTCGATCAACTGGATGGCTTGGTAACAGATGAAAATAAGGAAGGGGTAAATCAAGCTGTCCATTGTGAGAAAAGCGTAAACGATCGGGAGCAAAACGCCAAAAAACGGCCCTACATAGGGGATGATGTTGAGAATTGCCCCTATGACCCCAAAGAAAATCGCATGTTTCACCCCTATAATTGAGTAGGCGATGATATTGAGTATGGCAAGGATGACCATCACTTTGGCCACTCCCACAATATAACCTTGGATCACCTTCCTGAGATTGGTGATTCGGAGATTGACCAAGGCTGGATCCCTGTCACGGTAGAGCATGACCATCATTTTGGTCAGGTGATCCCGGTACAGAAGAAAAAAGAACATGAATACCGGAATCAACACGATGCCGGATAGGGAACCGATCGAATTCAAGGCGAAGCTGGAAATGCTGCTACTATTCTCATTCAAGAGAGTCAGGATGTATTCGGTTTCTATTTTTCCAGCCAGATTTTCATTCATTCCTAGATTTTCCAAAGTCCAAGCGTCAATCTCCTCTGCCACGGTCACCAGGCGTTCGGACACATTGTCAAAGTCCTTGGTGAAATTGACAATGTTGTTTATGATAAAACTGATCAGGCCTACAACCATGGCAATCATCACTAGGAGCGAGATGAAGCAACTCAACGTTCTGGGTACTCGATATTTCTCCAAAAACATGCTCAAAGGGGTCAGCAGGATCGCAAAAAAACCTCCCATAAAAAGCGGAATAAGTAGGCTTCTGCCGATTATCAAGAAAAAGACCAACACTATGATAAACAGCATCACAGAGAGGGCTTTCATGTAAGCCGGCATGCTTATGCGGAGGTAATTCATAAAGTCAAAAATTTGGTTTCAAAAAAGGTAGGATATATCCTGTTATTTTGCAATCTGCTCAGATAAGCCCCGATCTCCTTAATAGCGCATCCGGCTTCGGTTCTCTTCCCCTGAACCTTTTGTATAGGATACTAGGATGCTCACTTCCACCTGCTGCAAGGACGTTTTTTTCGAAAGACTTAGCGGTTTCCTGGTCGAAGATTCCTCGTTCCGAAAACAGCTCAAATGCATCCGCATCCAACACTTCGGCCCACTTATAGCTGTAGTATCCTGATGAATACCCTCCCTGAAAGATGTGGGAAAAGCTGGTACTCATCAGCGTGCCGGGTACTTTAGGGAGCAGATCGGTCTTTTTCATCACCTCCTGTTCAAATGCCGCAATATCGGAGATTTTTTCCGGCTCGGTGCTGTGGTAGGCCATGTCCAGCAATCCAAAACTGATCTGCCTGAGGGTCATATAGCCCTGCTGGAAATTGGCAGCGTTCTTTATTTTTTCGATGAGCTCCGCGGAGATCTTTTCACCCGTCTGATAGTGCTTTGCAAAAATGTCGAGGCACTCTTTTTCATAGCACCAGTTTTCAAAAATCTGGGACGGAAGCTCCACAAAATCCCAGTAGACGCTTGTACCGGAAAGGGACTCGTAGGTGCCTCTCGCCATCATGCCATGTAGCGCGTGCCCAAACTCGTGGAATAGGGTCGTTACTTCGTTGAAAGTCAGGAGGCTTGGTTTGCTCTTAGTCGGTTTGGTAAAGTTGCAGACGATGGAGACATGGGGTCTATGGTCTTGGCCGTTTTCTATGCACTGGCCGCGGAACGAAGTCATCCAGGCTCCGTTTCTCTTGCCCGGTCTCGGGAAAAAGTCGGCGTAAAATACCGCAAGATGCTTTCCCTCCCTGTCTTTTACCTCGTAGGCAGTGACCTCCGGATGGTAGACGGGGATCTCCGAATTGGGGACAAAGGTGATTCCGAAGAGTTTTTCGGCAGTTTGGAAGACTCCATCTACCACTTTTTCCAACTGGAAAAAAGGCCGCAGCAGTTCATCGTCCAGCGCATAGCGCTCTTTCTTAAGTAGTTCCGAATAGTAGCCAAAGTCCCAACGCTCCAGATTTTCCAGCCCATCAGTTTTCTTGGCGAATTCGGCGACTTCCCGCACATCCGCCTCAGCTTTGGGTTTAGCTTTTTGGAGAAAAGAATCCAGGAAGTCCATCACAGCTTTAGGATTTTTGGCCATCCTTTCCTCCAGGACGAAGTGGGCGTGCGAAGCATAGCCCAGAAGATTGGACCGCTCATGGCGAAGTTTCAGGAGCTCCTTGATCGTTTCTTTATTGTCCAGTTCGTCGCCTTTGGCCGCTTTGGTGTTGTAGGCCATGAAAAGTGTTTTGCGAAGTTCTCGGCTTTTGGCGTAGGTCATCGCAGGTACGTAGCTCGGATAGTCCAGGGTAAAGGCCCATTTTCCTGGCTGGCCTTTTTCTTCGGCTATTTGTGCGGCTGCTTCTTTGATGCCGTCGGGCAGACCTTCGAGGTCTTTTTCATTGTCCACAAAGTAGACGTACTTGTTTGTTTCTGCCAGGACGTTCTCGCCAAATTTCAAACTCAGCTGCGCGAGCTGCCGATCGATCTCGCGAAGTTTTACCGCACCCTCAGGATTCAGCTTGGCTCCGTTTCGGACAAAGGATTTGTAGGTCTTCTCCAGCAATGTGGTTTGCTCGGCGCTCAGAGATTGCTTGTCTTTTTCCCCGAACACTTGGGCGACCCGCTGAAAAAGCTCTTGGTCCAACAGGACGTCGTTGGCATGAGCAGTGAGCAGGGGCGATATTTCTCTCGCCAGTTTCTGGATCTCGTCGTTTGTCTCTGCCGAGTTGAGATTGAAAAATATGGAGGAGATCACCCCAAGTTTCTTTCCGGATCGATCCAAGGCTTCGACGGTATTTTCGAAGGTTGGAAGCGGCTCGGACTTGATTATTTCAATTTCTGCCTTCGCCAATTGAATGGCTTCGGTGATTGCAGGAAGGAAATGCTCGGTATGGATCAGGTGAAAAGGTGCAGTCTCAAAGGGGGTGGCGTAGTCTGCCAATAGTGGGTTGGTCATGGTGTTGGGTAAGCTTACGGATACTTAATTGGGCGCAGTCCATTTAGGTGCGAGCAGGTGCCCTACTTTCTTCAATTCTGCCTCCAATTTACCGATTTGTTCAGTAAAGCTTTCCAATTGCCAGGGATGGAAAGGGATATTTTTTGATTCCGTGAGCGCAATTTGATAGGCCTCAAAATTCCCCAGACCGAAATTGGCCTCGGCTCGGTTGACTAATATCCAGAATTTCTGGCTGTTGTAGTATTCCTGAAGTTCCTGCCCGTCTTTCGTGCCGTCGTGGATCAGTGCTTGGTCGTTTTTTTCTTTTTGCTGGATCAGCTTCCAGTCCCTGTCGCAGAGGTAGAGTACCCGACTCCACGTTCGTTTTGCAAAAACCAGATCCGCGATCCTTTCCTGATCGTTGTTGACGAGGTTGGAGGTGGCATGATAGAGCAGGGTCATTGCCAGATTGATGCCGTTGTAGCGGTTGTTGAGCAGATAGTAGCTCCGTTGGTAATACAGAATAGAATTCTCCAAATGCTGCTCGCCCTCTCCGCATTCATAGAGTTTTTTCTCGACAGCACCTGCGGAAGATACCGTCTCAGGGTCGTTGGTGGTGTCCAGATGAATGGATTTGAGCAGATCTAAGGATTCATAGAGAGAAGTGACGAGATCGGGTTGGGCAGCTTTGTAGGTCGTAAAAGCGAGACGATGGGTGAGGTAGGTGTCTTTTTGGCCGGAATTGCTGGTAGAGAGCATAGCAGCGGTCTGGAAGAGGTTTTTTGCTTTCACAAAATCCTTGGTTTCTATGGCATCCTCGGCTTCCTGGATGATGAGTGACAGCGCTTTTCCTATTTCTGGGGTCTCAACTTTCCGCTCCGATTCCACCACAGCTTTCTCGATCTGTTCTTGAAGTTTTGGGGGGATCAAAGAATTCAGGTAAGTGTAAACCGGGCTGTCAGCTTGGTTTTTGTCCAGCACCGATTGGATGACACCTCCCAACGCTGCACGAAATCGTTCCACTTCCTCGTAGTCAATCGCGTCTCCCAGATGCTGATAGCTGTGTATCACCACATGGTTGAGGTCAAAAGGATAGACTAGTTTGTTTTCCGAAATGACTATCGTCGTATAGGGACGAAGGGCATGCCTCACGCCCAGCTCATAGAGCGCATTGGCGTTGAGTGTGGAAAGGTCGGCGATCACCAGGTCTGCCTGTAGCAGTTCTCGGTACATCTGCACATCGATTGACCCGGAATGAGTGATTTCGTCTGCCCGGACGCATTCGATACCTTTTGATTCGACCACTGGTTTGATCAGCAAGCGATAGGATTTGTTCAAGTCCAGCTTCCGACCGTTGATGTAGTCGGTTTTGATCCCGAAGCCCATGACGACGAAGCATCTTTTTTTGGAATTTCCCATTTTTAAAAAAACTATCTATTGAGATGGAGGAATAGATGCGAATATTCTGAAAGGTAAGCTTTTATGAATGTAATTTGTTTTTGCCGCTTCATACAAAAAAAACCGGGCTTTTGTTGGCCCGGTCTTGAGAGTTAAAAGTCAAAGTCACAACCAAAGGATTCCATCCCGATGGGGGCACCGTCGGGAATGGAAAGTCTTTCCTGTGCAGGCCACTCCTCAGGAAGGTCCAAGAACGCTTCGATCTTGTCATGCAAATATTGACGGTGGGCTAGCAGGGCTCCGCTACCGCCGGTCATTTCGCCGATTTTTTCCAAATGCATTCTAGTAATCGCACGCACGGTCTGTGATGCACTGGGTTCTTTGGAAAGGGCGATCAGATGGTCTGTGAACTTCGCCTCTGTCATCAGCTTGATCTCGTCTTTCAAGCCACCGGGCAAAGTATTGGAAAAGAGCTGGGAGGTCACTTTGTCGAGCAAATCTTGATAGCCTGGGAGAGACTTGTCCTGAAGATTCTGGAGATAGACTCTGTTCGCCCGGCCACTTTCGAAGAGAAAACCAAAGGTAGCGTCCACGATGTTTTCCGCCGGGGCAATCGGGTCAAAGGTAGGCCCAGTACGTGACGGGAAAGTCTCACGGTTTCTTCCATAGCCATAGGGTCTAGGTGGAATCAGGGCCAAAATGTGCTGCGGAACCTCAAGCTGTGCCGGGGAGATTGTCGTCAGGAGGGCATTGAGGGCATCAGCTTGATCCGCCGCACTAGTCCATTTTTGAGCTTGTTGGTTGTCTCCCTTGATCTTATAGGCATAGTCCAGGCCGCCGATTAGTTTGGTGGTAGCTTCCAATTGGTATCGATGCATCAGATACAGTGGGACAAAGACTTCCTCCAGAAGCGCTTGCGGGTCGCCGTCTTGGATGGCATTCAGCCCAAAGGATTTCATTCGGTTTTCCCTCAACTTCAAAAGCCGGGTTAGTTCAGCAGAAGCCGAAGCTCCGTTGTCCCAAAGATGGGAGCGGGGATGAACTCCACTTGGGTTTCTGGAGTCGGAGTCGGTGATGAATTCAAATCCAGCCGCATAGGTTTCTTCGAGGGTTTTCTTCAAAAACTCATCCTCACTCTGTCCGGGAGCTGGCGTTCCGTAGCCGTATTTGATCGCCCACTTGTCCCATTCTCCGATTTTTAAGTCATAGGCTTGGCTGAAATCCAGATTGCCGTCGGCATCTTGGCTGATCAAGGGATGCGGATAGTCCATCACAGAGGCACGGCCGTCAGGCGAAGTGGCATAGCTGTGCGCAACACCGATCGTATGACCAATCTCATGGGCTGAAAGTTGCTTCAATCTATCCAGTGCCATCTGCATTGCCCTGGGATCGGCAGGTTTTCCATCTTCAAATGGCTGCAAGAGTCCCTGTGCGATCAAATAGTCCTGCCTCACGCGCAGCGATCCTAGAGAAACATGCCCTTTCAGAATCTCTCCAGTTCTGGGGTCTCTCACACTAGAACCATAAGACCAGCCTCTGGTGGAGCGGTGAACCCATTGGATCACATTGTATCTCACGTCCATCAGATCCAGCCCTTCCGGAGCTAGTTCGACGCGAAATGCGTTTTTGAATCCTGCCGCCTCAAAGGCTTGGGCCCACCAGTTGCCGCCCTCGATGAGAGCCGAAGCTACCGGCTCCGGAGTTCCGCGGTCGAGGTAATACACGATTGGTTCTACGACCTCCGACACTGCGGCGCTCGGGTCTTTTTTCTCAAGCCTATGTCGGGAAATAAAGCGTTTGACCAGTGGCTCATCGATTGGTGTGGTATAGTCCTGATAGCTGATAAAGAAAAATCCTCCTCGGGGATCGAATTCTCTCATCGCATACAAGTCCGGCAGCTCGATGAAGGAGTGCCTCATGCGTACCGTGACAGCTTCTGGGCTTGGAGTGACAGATCGGAGATAGCCCCCAGCACCAGTTCCGGTAAGGGTGATGGTAGCTTCTACTTCGGTATTCTGCGGGAAGTTTTTTGTCATCGGAAAAAACAGCCCAGAACGGCTTGCGTCCACCCTATAAGTTCCCTGTCGGGATCGAGTAAGTGTTTCTCCCACGCCGTGGGCATCCTGCAGGTAGAAGTTGGTTGCATCCACGATCAGATTTTCACCCTCTTTCTGGACTATCTCAAATCCCCAAAGCACGGATTCCGCGAATGCGTCTTGGATGGACTTGGCCTCGGATGGATTGTTGGTGTAAGCTCGGAAGCCAAGGTTTTTGTGGACTAAAAAGATCTTGTTGCCCGTCCTGCGAAACTCGACTAGCCGGTCATCGCCGAGCTGGCCCCGATCCAGTCCAATATCATTGGATCCTACACCCGCAGTGAGCGAGTTTACATATAGAAATTCCTTGTTGAGCTCGTTGATTTCAAGGTAGATTTTGCCTTTTTCCTCGTCGAGGTAAAAAGGCACAAATCCCTCTTTTTTGCTCAGTTTACTCAAGTCCAGGTTTTGCGAGAAGCCTGAAAAAGCCCAAAGCGTTAAAAAACAGAGAAGGTAGAGTGGTTTTTTCATAGGGTATTTTTGCTTTGTCCCAAATTATCAAAATCAGGAGGGACTACTGCACCACTAATGGAAATTCACCGCAGAAAAAAACGGAGCATTAATGCAGTATCGGTTTGATTCGGTCCTTCAATGGTTTGAAGACCGCTGCTAATCTCCTCTCGGTCGGTATAGGAGGTACGGGCAAAGCGAAAGTAAGCCGTGAGTTTTCGGTTGATGGCATACTGCGCGAGAAGGTAATATCGCATGCCCTGTCCGTAAAACGCAGGAATGGAGAAGGTCCAAAGAACGTTGTTTTCGAATGCATAGAGTCGGTTGTCATAGACTTCAGCATCAAAAAGTGCAATCCTTCCAGTGAGTCTCCATCGATCTCTCCCATATTGGACATCCTGCAATATCATAAATCCTGGAGTGATTTCATCCTGGATTTTGACACGACTGAGCAAGATCCGCGAGCGGAGAAAAAGCCGGCTGGAGGCTTGGTTTTCCAGGCTTATCATGCCGTTGAGTTTGTTTACTGGCTGCACTAGATAGGGGAGCGAAGGTTCACCTGAGTCACTGAGGTTCCGATCCTTTTGCTCTTGCCGGATCTGAATGAAGGCTACAAGATTCCTGTTTGGCTTATAGCTGACACGACTCAGCCATTCGTATCCGGAGGAAGGGGCGTAGACTCGATACCTGAGCCAGGGGAATTTGAAAAAATCATAGTAGGCATTGATCTTCCACCGTTTTTCGGGGCGTACCTCGATTCCAAGATAAACGCCTTTTTCGTTGATTGGGCGGGTATTTTCTGCAAATCCGGAAGCGTAGAAACTGTGGAAGTTCCGGTCATAGTTTCTCCAGAGAAGTGAGAAATCGACTTGTTTGCTTAGGCTGCTAACAAAACCCAGTGCCGTGCCGCTTCCTCCGCTTTTTGATAGGGCGGACTCCCCAAAAATGAGGAAGTTTTTCCAATTGTAGTTGAAGTACATACTGCTGACATGATTGGCTTGGCCGGTAAATTCGAACTGGTTGTACACCTCAGCGGAGCGAATCCAAGGCCGGTCGAATCGGGTAAACAGCGAGTTGATGCCGGTTTGAAACTTGCCCGATGGGTGGGAATATTGGATGTTTCCCCCAAGACTGGACTCGCGAAACTGGTTTTTGGTTGCGAGTTCGCTTGGAGTTCTGTGAAGGCCCGACTGGTTGAAGGAACTTATGATCTCATCCTCCGCTTGGTCTCCCGCCGAGGCCCGACCGTCTCTGGGAGCGTTGGATAGCAGAAGAGTAGCCTGCCAGTTTCCCAGTTGTCTTGTGGCTCCGATTCCACGGAAAAAGCCAAACTCCATGGCGGCCGTGTAGGGAAGCAGTCCTATGCTGCTTCTTCGGATTGTAGGAACTGTTTCCGCTCCCTTTCCCAGACTGTACCCGGCGCCAAAAACCAAGCCTTGGCCGAATGAGGTTTGAAAGTCCCCAAAAGTGATGGTTTTCCATTTGCCCACGAAGTAGCGAGTAAAATGTAGTGAAAGGAAATTGAAACCGTACCTGGCGGTTTTTCCATCCCAAGCGAATTGCTCTCCTGCGTCTTTATCCATTGTGATCCCCATGCTGAAATCCCTCGCGTGCTGGATCCGAAATCTGAGATAGATATTGTTTGGATCCCCGAGATATCTGCTGGAGACTGTGCCGACATTACTGGTATCAGCGGGGGAAAAGCCTCTGCGCTTTTCCCAAGTACGCTGGTGTCGGAATAGGACATAAGCTTGGCGCTCTTGGACGACGCGCTCCCAGAATTTCTTTGTCTGCAAATCCGAATCCCCCAAAGTGATGAAGGGAACCAAGCGCTCAATGGTTTGGAGGTCAAATTCGGGCACAGCCTGCAGCTCGTAAAGGGACAGGAGAGGGCCAAACTCATTTCTATAGCCAATCAGTTGGCTGATTTGTGATGGATTGAGAAGGTACATCGCTTGGAGTACTTCCGCATCTGCGCGATTGACATCGATGGGATTGAGATAGAGCTGAAAGAGAACTTCGTAAATCGCCTCGTAGTCCAAGTCTTCTTCCTGAATAGGGAAAAGCCGCTCGATGAAGTCCTCCAAATCAATCTGAGGCTTTGGTGGACTTTGCGCAAACGTAGAGAGCGAACAAATAGCCAAGAATGTCACGACGGGTAGAGCCTTCATCTTTCCCCGATTTTCAGCACCAGACTCACGTGGTGGGTTCTACCCAAGGCGGAGTTTTGCCCATAAGCGTAGTCAAATCCGAATTGATCCTTTCTGAGACCAAGGCCAAAGCTGAGCCTGCCCGGATTGCTGCTGATCCCTGTCCTGAGAACGATCCAGTCCCGAAGTTGATATTCTATGCCGGCCTTGGCTATAGGATCCAGTGCGATGTCCTTTTCCATCTCCACCAAAATCCTGATCGATTCTACGGGCAGGTAAGTTATGCCCAGCTGAATTGCCGTCGGCAATCTCTGTTCGCTGTTTTGGCTGATCTTGGCGCGGTTCAGATTGGAAAAATTTGCTCCCAAAAAGAACTTGGGGCCAAGTTCGGCTATTCCGCCTAGGGAGAAAAGAAATGCATGGCCGCTGCCAAAGCCTTCGATTTGGGTTTGGAACCAGTCGAGCTTTGCTCCGATACTTACTATTCCCATGGTATTGGAGAAGCCAACTCCCAAAAGCTGTTGGTTGAAAAGTTTTCCCCCAAAGCGCGACATCCCTAAACCGAGTGTCCCAAAGTCGGTTTTCCAGCCAAAGGCCAAATCCACTGTGCTCAGTTCAGGCATGCCGTAGCGATGGTCGAAGCCTACAGAGATTTCGGAGTTTTCGATTCGGTCAAGCGCACCGATATTGTTGAAGTAAGTCCAAGAGTCGGGCAAAAACACTTTTGCGCTCCCCATCCCCTGGGTTCGGGCACCATGGGATTGGGTAAGGGGGTCGGTTTGGGCTATGCAGTGCGCAGTCACCCCAAACAAGAAGCTCAAAAAAAGTAGTTGCTTCATCAGGTTCAAAAAAGAAAATGTCTGAACCTAAATTAGTTAAAAAATAAAATTAAGGAAAGAGTTTTTTTTGATTCAGAAAGGTGCTCGGAAATTAAAAAAGAAGTTCCCTTCCCCTTGGTTGTTTACAGAGTATTCAAAGCGAAGCACCATGTCGTAAATCGCCACAACGTCGAGTCCTGCCCCATAGCCGAACAGGTATTGGTTTGCAAGTCGCGCATTTTCGGGGATATTGTTGCGGTCTTTGACATTTCCGTGGTCGAAGTTTGCGCTGAGGTACATTTTGAGTGGGAGTGTGCTAAACTGCTCTAAGGGCATGAACTGGGAAATGTCGAAGGAAAGGTCAAGCAGCTTGTAGCGAAGGGAGTTTTTTTGCACATAGAGCTGCTGCCCCTCAATTACGTTGAGCTCATAGCCACGGATGAAGTTGGGCGAATAGCCAATCCCGCGGACCAGCGTGTAGGGTTGCTGAGGACTAAGAAACCATACGCCGGTCAGGCCCGCAGCGAAGTGGAAGCGGTCGCTAAGTGTAAAATACTTGTTGGCGACAAGGTTCAATTCTACTTCATCCAGATCCTTGGTGTATAGGATCCCATATTTGGTTGCCGTGACTTGGAGCAGTTCTCCTTTAGTCGCATAGGCGGCTACGTTGCGGTTGTCGTGGCGGAAGGAATACTGCAGGAAGGCATAGCGCAGATTGTTGTCACCATGCTGGAAATAGTTGGGGTTTTCGGCGAGCACGTCTGGGCTTACCCAAGTCTTGTTGTAGCCCAATGTGAGAAAATGGTAATTGTAGAAGGATCTCCTGTAGCTGTATCGGAGTGCTGCCGAGAAGTTTTTTCTCAATACGCTCTCCGTCTCATTGGTATAGAAGACCTGGCGGTTGTATTCAGACTTGATGGGTATGGTCTTTTGGTCCGCATAGGTCAACTGGATTGCGAGGCCGTGCTTTTGCTTTTTGTCGATGTAGGGTTTGGAATAGAGGATGTCCAGTGCCTTGGTAAATCCAAGTTGGCCGGAAAATCGCAGCTTTTCGTTTCTTCCACCGACGTTGTTGTGGTTGATTTTTAGGCCATAGTTAACCCTCGACCAGTCTCTTCCCTGGTTGGTCCACCATTCGGAAAAGTTTCTGTCGGCCAGCTGAAAGATCACTGAGGGAAGCACATACCAGCGCTCTTTTACCGAAATCAGGATTTCTACTTCCTTATCCCCCGTGAAAAGCGGGGTGATTTCCACTTCTGTGAAGAGGCGGAGGTTGTAGATTTTTTGCTGGTCCGCCCTGATGATACCCATGAAAGTTTCCCATTCGTAGAGGAAGTCGGTGGTAAAATCCAGCTCCCTCAGGATGATGCTCTTCTGGGTTTTTTCGTTTCCGATGATGAAGATGTTATTGACCCTGACGCTATCCGGAGTGGAGATGCTAGCAGGGCTCAGAGTGGTGTCTTGGGCTTTGATCTCCCCAATGCTCACCAGCAGGACTGCGAATGTTAAGGTGAGTATGTTTCTAAAAAGAGGAATCAAAGGAATTCTAATTGTGTATTTTTGGTTGCAATGCTGTGTAACCGACCAAAAGGTATAACAAATGTTTCATACCCATGAGAAAGATAGCCATATTTCCAGTTTTGGTCTACCAATATATCATATCTCCGCTGTTTCCGGCAAGCTGCAGATTTACTCCCACCTGTAGCCAGTACATGATTGAGGCCATTACCAAGTATGGGGTGATCAAGGGCAGTATGCTGGGTTTCAAAAGAATCGGCAGGTGCCACCCCTGGGGCGGACATGGCCATGATCCAGTCCCCTAGACTTTTTCAGGTTTGATCCCCTTTTTTAACGCCATTCCCACCAGGACTATCCCAATCAGTACCAGCGGCACGCTCAGGATTTGACCCATGTTGAACTGCATGGACTCCTCGAAGTCAACCTGTGCCTCCTTGAGAAACTCCCACACGAAGCGCATGCCGAAGACCAAAATAAGAAACAGGCCTAACAACAGGCCATCGGGAAGCCTGGATTTATACTTTGCCCAAAGACCAAGAAGTATCAGGAAGATCAGAAAATAAGAAACCGACTCGTAGATCTGTGTGGGATACTTTGCCCTTCCAAATGTTTTCACTGTCACCAGATACCCGTCCGGCTGTTCGGTGATTTCGAAGTTCAAGGGACTTTCCACCGGTTCTGCGAGGTATTCCTTTGAAGATCTGAATTGGGTCAAGGCATATTTGATGTCCCGCTCCAGGATGCTGCCCAAATCTTCCTTGGAGAAATTGCCCTTGCTGATTTTGATGTCAAAGTTGACGGGGACAATGCCGTTGCCCTGCAGCTCGCCGGCACGGTCTTCGGGTTTGTATGCCTCGATATATTCAAATGGGACTTTCAGCGTCTCCAGAATCTCTTCCGCATCCCTTGCGTAGACGTAACCGCTGTCCGTTCCGGTGTCTTTTCCACCAATCTCTGAGTTCATCAGGTTGCCGAAGCGGATCAGCGCGCCAGTCATCGCGGTGACGATCACGATTCGGTCTACTACCCAGAGATAACTTTGCCCCGGAGTCCGCTTCGAATAAAGCCACAAGGCAAACAATATTGCTATGGCCGCACCATGCGAGGCCAGGCCACCTTCCCATACTTTGAGAATCTCTATCGGATCGCTGAGGTATTTTTCAGGCTCATAGAAGAGCACGTGTCCCAATCTGGCTCCGATGATGGTCGCGAGAACCATGTAGATGGTCAGTTTGTCGACAAGAGTTTCGTCCTGTCCTTCTTTTCTGAAAAAATAAACCATGAACTGCTGGGAGATGATGAAGCCCAAAGCGAATAGAAGGCTGTACCATCTTAGTCTTTCAAACCCCGCAAAAACCGCTTGGTTGGGATCCCATACTACATAACTCAGAAAAGATTCAAGCATAAGGTAATGTCTGATTAGATTTGGTCTAACTGTTCAAGTTCTTCGGCATATCCTCCGGACAAAATCGGGAAGCGATACCAGGTTTTTGGGTCGACGTTGAATTCATCGAGGTGAAAAGCCGGGGCTAGTCGTTCTCGCTTCCACTGGTTTCGCGACCAAAGTCGGAAGAATTTTTTGATATAGTCCTTCAAAACGGATACATCGATCTGAAGTTCTTCTTTTAAAATAAGGAAAACATCTACCGGAGACCGTCGGTCGCGGATCGCTAGCCGTTCGATTTCGACGATGACCGAATAGGGCATAAGATCCTTTTCGTCGGTCTGAGTTCGTTCCAACGGCCGCAATTCTGCAGTAGGAGTCAAGGAATTGACAAAGGTTAGTCCCGGGCGGTCGAGATTTTTCTCCGCCCATTGAAGCCAGTGGAGGATGAAATGCTTGTCAACGGCTGCGATGGGAGAGATGCTTCCGCTGGTATCTCCGTCCATTGTGGCGTAGCCAACGTCTCCTTCACTTCGGTTGGATGTGGAGAGTAGCAGGGCATTGTTCAGGTTGGCCAGCATCCAGATGATCGGAGACCGTGATCGGGCCTGGATATTTTGCAAGGTGATGTCATCTTGTTCCCAAGTGAGCTTCCGGCCGATGGCAGTTTCGATTTTTTCAGTGTAAGAATCGACTTCTTCATCAATCGTCCAAGAGTGGAATTTTGCTCCGAGGCTTTCTGCTAAGGTCTTGGCAGATTTGAAGGTGTCGGCAGAGGAGTTTTTGGTGCCTTGATAGGCGGTGGTCAGAAGTGCTCCTACAAGATCTTTTTCTATGTCTTCGCTTTCTGGCGAGAATTCAATGCCGAGCTTTTTCACAAAACCCTTGATGCCGAGTTCGGCAACGCCCCTCCTGACCATCTCTGCCACGAGCACGGCGATGGTAGAGGAGTCAGCCCCCCCCGATAGGGAAAGGACAAATCCCTTGCTTTTGCTTTTCCGCAAGTAGTCAAATAGACCAAGCGCAGAGGCCTGGACAAATTCCCACTCTTTGGCTTGGATAGGAGCGATCCCCTGTTCTTTGTCCTCCAATTCAAAAGCCAGGACCTCGAAATCCTGAAAGGACAGAAGTTGGTTTCGAGCGAGCAGTTTTCCTGATTTCCCCAGCAAAATCTCTCCATCAAAGATCATCCTTCCGGCTTCGTTGCCTAGTAGATTAACATAGCAGTAGTAGGAGTCAAACGCCTGCGAGCTAAACTCGATCAGTTCCCTGCGCTCTACCGTCTTTTTCATGGCAAAATGGGAAGCGCTGGGATTGAAGATCAAGTCCACTTTGCGGTCATGGAGGCGGTAGCCGGGCCTGCTAGATCCTCTCCAGGCGTCTTCGCAGATTTCAAAACCGTAATGAATGCTTTTGTAGTAAAAAGTCAGGTCTCCAAAAGGAACCTTTTTACCCAGAAATTCAAACTCGATGACCTCGTGGGCAAGCCAAGGGGTGAACCAGCGAAACTCGTAATGCACTCCGTCTATGGCCAAAAATTGCTTAGCCACGATACCTTTTAGCTTGGCGTTTTCGACGATGGCAACGGTGTTGTAGACTTTGTCCTGGATTCGGATTGGCAGACCCACTGCCACGGTGATGTCGTCGCAGTGTGGAATTAGTTTTTCCAGTTGACCGAGTGCTTTTTGGGGATACCAGTAGCTTAGAAATAGGTCCTCGGAGCCATAGCCAGAAATCGCCAGCTCGGGAAAACAGAGGATTTCCACTTGTTTGAGTTTCGCTTGCTGGATGGCAAGCAGTATCCTGCTGAAGTTGCCTTCCCAGTCCAGTGGAGTTTGATTGACAGTTGCTCCTGCGATTTTTATGACAGCCATTGGTAGTTGGAAGTGGCGAAAGTTAATGTTAAATGGGAATGCCTAGGACCTCGCAGGCATTTTTGGAGGCTTCTTGTTCCGCCTTCTTTTTGGTGCCTCCTTTTCCTTGGGCCATGGCTTCACCGTCAATATTAAGCTCCACAACAAATTCCTTAAAGCGTTGGTTTCCGTTGACCCGGAGTACTCTGTACTCGACCATCTTTGACTCTTTTTGTGCCCATTCGATGATCTTGCTCTTGTAGTTGGTCACTGTGCTGATCATCTCCTCGACATTCATATGGAGGAGGATGCGCTGAAGTATCAGTTTCTGGGCAAATTTATATCCTCGGTCTAGGTACACGGCACCGACGAATGCTTCGAGGATATCTCCGAAAAGCGATTTGTTCCCAATAAACTGCCTGGTGCTGACCACCTGTTCGAGGGTGTTTTTCAGTCCGATCTTGATGCCGATCTCATTTAGTGTTTCACGGTTCACCAGTTTGGATCGGGTCTCGGTCAGAAATCCCTCGTCTCGGTAGGGGAATTTTTTGAACAAATGCTCGGCAATGACGGAGCCCAAAATGGCATCTCCCAGAAACTCCAGCCGTTCGTTGGAGATCTTGAAGCCCTTGGCAGTCTCTTCCCCAAGACCGGAAGGCGTAAGCGCCAATCGGTAAAGGGATAAATTTAAAGGCTTGCGCCCAATGATCAGTTTGATCGAGGATGCAAGCCTTTTGTCTTTCGAGCTAAAGAAAAGAGTGTGGATTCCGAGTCTCTTGAAGAGGTTCACTCTGATCAGTGGTATTTTTTGAAGATGACCGAACAATTGTGTCCGCCAAATCCAAAGGTATTGCTCAGTGCGTAGTTGATTTCCCGTTCCTGCGCCTTATTGAAGGTCAGGTTGAGTCCTGGATCAAATGCTTCATCGTCCGTGAAGTGGTTAATCGTCGGCGGCACCAAATTATTGTTAATCGCTAGGATAGAAGCAATAGCCTCCACCGCTCCAGCTGCCCCCAGCAGGTGTCCGGTCATGGACTTGGTACTGCTGATGTTTAGCTTGTAGGCGTGGTCTCCGAAGATTTTTTGGATAGCCTTGATCTCTCCTACATCCCCCAGTGGAGTGGAAGTGCCATGGACATTGATGTAATCAATTGCTTCAGGCTGGAGACCTGCGTCTTCCAACGTTATTTTCATGACGCTGCTGGCGCCGAGACCCTCAGGGTGTGGGGCGGTGATATGGTAGGCATCAGCAGTCATGCCGCCACCCACGATTTCAGCATAGATTTTTGCGCCTCTTGCTTTTGCATGCTCGAGTTCCTCAAGGATCAATGCTCCAGCGCCTTCGCCCAACACGAACCCATCTCTGTCTTTGTCGAAGGGACGTGATGCGGTCTCAGGAGAGTCGTTGCGCTGGGAAAGTGCTTTCATCGCGTTGAATCCTCCAATACCCGCTTCTGACACTGCGGCCTCGGAGCCTCCGCTGATAAAGACGTCGGCCTTGCCCAGTCGAATGTAATTGAATGCATCAATCAATGCATTGGTGGCTGAGGCACAGGCAGAAACAGTCACAAAGTTAGGGCCTCTAAAACCGTATTTGATGGAGATGAATCCCGCGGCGATATCCGCGATCATCTTGGGAATGAAGAAGGGGTTGAATCTTGGAGTGCCGTCGCCCTTGGCAAAATCGGTCACTTCCTCCTGAAATGTCCTGAGTCCTCCGATCCCTGACCCCCAAATCACTCCGGAACGGGATTTGTCGAGAGTTTCGAGGTCTAGGCCTGAGTCAAGGATTGCCTGATCTGCGGTGATCATGGCGTATTGGGTGAATGCATCCATTTTTCTCGCCTCTTTCCTGTCCATAAACTGGTCGAGGTCGAGATTCTTGACTTCGCAGGCAAATTGGGTCTTGAAAAGTGAAGCGTCGAAGCGGGTAATAGGCGCAGCGCCACTCACACCAGTAATCAACCCGTTCCAGAATTCATCTGTGGTGTTTCCTATGGGTGTGAGGGCACCTAAACCCGTTACAACAACTCTTTTTAAATTCATACAATGAATTTACTGGTTCTTATTTAACGTTTGCCTCAAGGTATGTGATTGCCTGGCCAACAGTACCGATTTGTTCAGCCTGGTCGTCAGGAATGGAAATGTTGAATTCTTTTTCGAACTCCATAATCAATTCCACAGTGTCCAGAGAGTCAGCCCCAAGGTCATTGGTGAAGCTAGCTTCCATAGTCACTTCAGACTCTTCTACGCCCAGTTTGTCAACAATGATGGCCTTTACTTTTTGTGCAATTTCAGACATTTTGTGATCAGTTTAGTTAATAACACTCCGCAAAGAAATATATTTAAAAGCTAATTGGCAAAGAAATGTCCGAAGTAAATTTTTAAGTAAAAACACCGTTCGCCCCGCTCAATTTTAATTTCTAACTTTGCCCTGATCACGATTCTTCCTTCATGAAGAAGACCAAATTATTCATAGAACCCACTTTTGATTTTGAGCTCATAGGGCTCGTTTCCCCGGTCAAGGATTACAAAATGGCCTGGCTGATCAATCGGGACTTGGACTTGGATTTGGTCCGTTCTGAGGACTTGCAAATCGAGTTTCTGTCTTCGCCCCGACTGGAAATCTCCCAATATTTCCTTTCTTTACCCCATGGTTATATCCAACTTTTGAAAAATAAAGCAATCAATACTTCGCAGCAATTGGCATATTTGATCCCAGAATTGCGAAATTTGGACTACTTTCTCTTGGTACAAGACCAAACACAACAAGTCAGCATCACTACCTTTGTCGATCACCTCGCGAAAAACCCATTCATCCAAAGCGTAGTAAGGTTGGATGTTTCAAAATTAAAATCGAAAGAAAACCTATTAACGTATTAATGACCCGATGAGCCACCTGCCCTTTAAGAAAACAAAAATTCTGGCTACAATAGGCCCTGCCTCAAACAATTACGAAATGATCAAAAGCCTAGCCGCGGCCGGGGCAAATGTCTTCCGACTGAATTTTTCCCACGGAAGCCATGCGGTGCACCAGGAAGTAGTGGAGATCATCCGAAGAGTGAACAAAGAACTCAACTGCAATCTCGGGATCCTTCAGGATTTGCAGGGACCAAAGATCCGTGTGGGCGAGGTCGAAAACAACGGTGTGGAGATCAAGCCCGGAGAAAAGATCACCATCACCAATGATCCTGTCGTGGGTACGGCTGCCTTGGTCAGTACGGTCTACCAAAATCTACCTCAAGACGTAGTACCCGGTGACCGAATCCTGATCGATGATGGCAATCTAGAGGTCGTGGTGAACAGCACAGATGGAAAAAATGTAAATGCCACGGTCATTCACGGTGGGATTCTAAAGTCTAGAAAAGGAATCAATCTTCCCAATACTAAGGTGTCCGCTCCGTCTCTCACAGAAAAGGACATAGAAGATCTGAGCTTTGGCTTGGAGCAGGATGTGGATTGGATAGCTCTGTCTTTTGTGAGGTCGGCCGAGGACATCGTGGACCTCAGAAGTAGAATTCAGGCTGCCGGCAAAGAGTGTAAAATCGTTGCTAAAATAGAAAAGCCGGAAGCGCTTGAAAATATCGATGCGATCATCGAGGCAACGGACGCCATCATGGTAGCTAGAGGTGACTTGGGTGTGGAAGTTCCCATGGAAATCGTACCGCTATGGCAGAAAAAGATGGTAGAAAAATGCAAGTTGGCCTGCAAGCCGGTCATCATTGCCACCCAGATGATGGAAAGCATGATCCAAAACCCAAGACCAACCCGCGCCGAGACCAATGACGTGGCCAATGCGGTTCTGGATGGAGCAGATGCGGTGATGCTTTCTGCCGAAACTGCTTCGGGCAAATATCCGGTAAATGCGGTAAAGGCAATGACGAGCATTATCACCTATTTGGAAGAAAATGCAGAGATCTATCATAACCTCTACAAGATCCCGGAAGATGAGGAGACCTTCCTGAGCGATAATCTGATCCTGATGGCAGCCCGACTTTCCCGAAACGTGAAAGCCAAAGCAATCGTGGGGATCACCTATTCCGGTTTCACGGGATTCAGACTGGCTTCTCACCGTCCGCTTGCAAATATTTTCGTGTTTACCCGAAACGAGAAACTCTTGACTCAAATGTCGTTGGTTTGGGGTGTGAGGGCCTACTATTATAGCAGCCAAATTTCTACGGATGCTACTTTCGAAGACATCGAAAACACCCTCAAAAATGATAGCCACGTCAAATCGGGAGATATCATCATCAATACTGCAAGCATGCCTCTAAAGGAAAATGGTAGAACCAACATGCTGAAGATTCACGTGGTGGAATAGCGGCAGGAACTATAGAAATAAGGATGGTGGGCCTAGTTGCCCACCTTTTTTTTGCCTTGTTTAAAACAAATTGTTTAACAAAATGATTATAAGGTTAAACAAAACAAACTATTTGATATGATCAAGTTCCCAAAAATCCTTCTAACTATCATGGTGCTCTTTGCATTTGTTTCATGCGATGACTCAGATGAGCAGCCCGTAGAAAACCCTACTTTGGCGCAAGCCGCCACCGACGCGGGTTTGACCACTCTTCTTAGTGCAGTGGAAGCCGTTCCCGGCCTTATAGACGTACTTCAGGCAGAGCCTTCGATCACCGTGTTCGCACCCTCCAACGATGCTTTTGCAGCTGCCCTGAGTAGTTTTGGCGTATCAAACCTCGACCAGCTTGTTGCCAAAATAGGCGGGGAAGAAAATCTAGAGACCGTGCTTGGATTCCATGTGGTTCCCGCAGTTGCTTTTTCAAGGGACCTAGCGGCGAGCAACACGTTTACCACGCTGGCTGGGCAGGATTTGACAGTCAATGTGGGTAGCTCCGGAGTCACTGTGACCGATGCCTTGGGAAACACAGCAAACGTGATAGCAGCGGATGTTGCCATTGATAATGGTGTGGTTCACGTGATCGACGGTGTTCTTCTTCCGGAATTGGATTTGCCGAACGTTGTAGAAGCAGCCTCAGCGGCGAACCTCACCGTGTTACTGGACGCAGTGAACGCAGCCGGAGTTGGTCAAACGCTTCTGGATGCCGAAGATATCACCGTTTTTGCTCCTGATAATAGCGCGTTCGCGGCGCTTCTTGCCGAGCTTAACTTGAATTCATTGGAAGAGTTGGTGGGTGCTATCGGACTAGAAGGAGTTCAGAAAGTTTTGGGCTTTCACGTCGTTCCTGCAGTCGCTTTTTCCTTTGACCTGGAAGAAGGAAGCCAAACTGTTCCAACCTTGAGTGGAGAAAACTTGACTGTGGTGCGGTCGGGTAATGACGTGTCCGTAACCGATGCCGCAGGCAATACCTATCAGGTCGTGGCCGCCGATGTCGCAATAGAGAACGGCGTAGTGCATGTAATAGATGGTGTTTTGCTGCCCACTTTGTAGTAGGTCTTTATTCTAGGCATTGGTAGAAGGCTGACTCAAGACGAGTCGGCCTTTCTCTTTTTTCCCGACAACAGAGACGCCGACATTTGGGATTTTCTTTGAGACTAGTTCGAATCCTTGCATCCCGAAAAACTAGTTTGAAAAGATGTCCCGGCAAGCTAAATGCCTATGTTTTTCTGGCAGCCGTTTCCTCATCGGGGCCAATAGGGGACACGAGGATTACTTTCTCCCGATCTACCACCACGGAGCCAGGGGCAGAACCTTTTACCTTTCTGACGAACTTGGCTTGGGTGTAGATCACTGGAGCAAGCGATTCGGTTTTGAGTTTAGAGTAAAATGCAGCCAAACCAGCGGCCCTTTCCAGTACGGGATTGGGGAGAGCGGTAATTCCCTTCATCCGGATGACCACATGAGATCCAGGCACTTGTCGGGCATGAAGCCACAAGTCGTCTTTGTGTACAAAAGTCCTCAACATTTCGTCATTGTCTTTGGCGGACTTTCCTACCAAGATCGTGAAGCCCTCAAACTCAAAATCTTTGAACGGCAAGCCAGTAGTTTCCTTGGTGATTGCTTTGTCTTGTTTGTGGGTCTTCTTGTAATTTTTGAGTTCCCTGAATTCACCTATTGACACAATGGCTTCGATTTTTTGTTCAAGTTCAGCTTTCAGATTTCGCTTTGCGGCTATGATCTTGGAAATTTGGTCAAGTTCGATCTGGCGGTTTTTTGATTTTCGGTAAAGCGTCTCGGCAAGGTGCTGGGGCTTTTGGTTGGGCTTCAGCGCCACTTTTATTCGATTGCCGGTGTAGAAGTCCAACAGCTCTGCTTCCGATTTCCCACCCTGAAATTCGTGGAGGTTGGCCATGATCACATCCGCAAGTTGGCTCGGAGGGGGAGAGTTTTTGAGTTCATCCAGTTTGGATGACGATTTTGAAATGTACGATTCAGCCTTTTTCAGTTGCTCCTGATAGCTTTTTAGGATTCCGTTTTTTTCTTTTTCAAAATTCCCCTTGATCAGCGCGAGATAAAAGAGTTCGTTGGTAGCCAGGATTGGATCTGAGAAGGTTTTGACCGGATTGGGCTCGGGCAATAGACTGAGCTGCACTTCTCCCTGCCTCTCCACCAAAGTGAAAAGCGGAGTGTCCAGCAAGTCCAGCAAATCCAGCATTAGCTTCCACTTTTCACCAATCGGAGCGTCTGGATAGCCTCTTTCCTTCAGCCAAGTGCGTGGAATTGCGCCCAAAGTTGGCAGAAACTGGGAGGCATTCCCTTCGAGGGAAACGAACCGCTCCTGACTGAGGTCAAGTGGCTTTTCAAGTGTCCGCCAGTCCAAGTCCCTGTCCTCTCGGATCTCGTTGCGAAATAGGATCGAAGGTTGGGCAGCTTGTTTCGCTTGGTACAACAGCACATTGCTTCTATTGCCGTGGAGTTTGAAAACAAGCTTTTTCCCCGATTCCAAGTCAAAATAGAAAGCCCGCTCAAAATGGAATACCGAGCATTTTTCGATTCGGTCACCGACGAGCTCATGAAACAGGTCTATGCTATTGCGCTTGGCCCGGTGGAGTTGGCTCGGGAAAGCCAGGAAGACCTGGGGCGGCAGTAGGTGGGCTCGGATGAAATTGCCTTCTCCGGCCGCTTCAGTCTCCAGAATCAACTCATCCTTACTTTGGGAAAAGCAGGAGGCAATGCGGCTTCCCACAAATTTTTTATGCAGTGCGGGAGCGAGGTACTTGAGAAAATGGTAATTGAGATGCATCAGCCCAAAGTTAACTCTAGCCCGTCGTAGGCCAAGGCAATTCCCTGGGGAAGTTGGGCGTCAATCTGGGCATGGAGTCCCAGCCGATGCGAAATGTGTGTGAAATAGGTCTGTTTCGCCCCGATTTTCCTCGCTACCTGCACGGCCTCGTCCAAGGTAAAATGTGAAATATGCGGGTCAATCTGCAGGGCGTTCAGTACCAGTGTTTCCGTACCCTCCAGCAGCTCCATGGATTCCTCCGGGATGTAGTTAGCGTCGGTGATGTAGCTAAAATCCCCGAAACGAAATCCAAATACAGGCAGCTTGTAGTGCAAAACCGGGATGGGGGTGACTACCAGCCCATTCACATTGAACTGGCTATCGCTGATCTCCACTTGCTCCACCTGAGGTACTCCGGGGTATTTCTTGGGGTTGAAAATATAGGCATACTCACGCCGGATTTGCTCCAATACATTCCTACGGGCGAAAATAGGCATGTCCCTTTTCTGGGCAAAGTTGAAAGGGCGTATGTCATCAAGGCCTGCGGTATGATCCTTATGTTCGTGGGTAAAGAGTACTGCATCCAGTTTTTTTACCCCTGACCGGAGCATCTGCATCCTAAAGTCAGGCCCGGTATCGATTACCAGCGAAGCCTCGGGAGTTTCGATATGGATGGATGTCCTGAACCTTTTGTCCCTAAAGTCCAGCGAGCCGCATACCATGCAGTCGCAGCCGATCACGGGTACTCCCTGGGAGGTTCCGGTTCCGAGAAAATTGACTTTCAAAACTTCAGCGAGGTTTGGCGGAGTTCACTCAGAAAATCCTGATTGTTTTTTTCCTTGAAATCCTTTGGGTCGAAGTTTAATTCGTTGATGATGTCCACCAAGGCGTTGATTTTCCCTTCGAGGGGAAAGTACTTGTTGACGATCACTATTTTGGTGTCCTTCAATACACAATAGCCAGATTTGAAATTTCCTTTTTCGTACCTGAGGATATATTCCGAGGCGGCGAAGAGATTTTCCATTTTGTCCAAAAAATGCTTCGTGTACTTGACTGCCATCAGCTGAGGAATTTTTTGACGGTAGCGAGTACCTTGTCGTAGTTGAGGGGCTTTTGGAGGAAGTCGTCGAAGCCAAATCTGCGAAACTCCTCAGGGGTGTAGTTGTGGATGTTGCCGCTGATGGCGATGATGGGAAGTTTGCTGATCGACTCATCCTCGGATGCGCGGATTTGTCTGGTGCACTCGACCCCGTCCATGACAGGCATGCTGATATCCATCAGGATCAAGTCGAATTTTTCCTTGCCCAGAAGATCAAGAACCTGCTGTCCGTTTCGGGCGGCCTTTATTTGATAGTTTTCAAATGCCAGCACATTCTTGGTCAGATTGATGATGATCGAACTATCCTCGCCTACGAGGATGTTTTTTGGTTTGCTCATGTTCCAAAAATAGGTTCTTGACTCAAAAAATCTCGGAATTGGCGGATTTCATTTTTTAAATTTTTCAGTTGCAGATAGAATTCGCAGGTTTTTCCGAGTCTGCCCAGCTCCTCGGCTTTCACCGAAGCCTGAAAAATGCCCATCGCGCCCAAAGTTCCCGAATTGCCTTTCACAGTGTGGACCTTTTCAAGCAATCCCGAGATGGGACTTTCCGGGGCATAGGCGGCAATCAGACGTTCTGTCTCTTCGCATTCGGCCAGAAAATCGTCAAAGATCTTCCATATGGCCTGCTTGGAGTTGTACTTGAGCAGCTGCTCGAGGATTTTTCTGTCCAATATTTCCAGCTCTCCTTTTTGGATCGAGTCGGAGGACTCGTTATTCGGGTTGGTTTTCAGGTAAAACTGGACTAAATGGAGAAATTCCCGGGGGCGGATAGGCTTGGTGATAAAGTCATCAAAACCCTCTTCCAGGAAACTACTCCTGTCCGACTCGTCAGCATAAGCAGTCACCGCAAGGATTGGGCAGGACAGGTGGGTTTCTTGACGGATTTTTTTCATAGCGGTGATGCCGTCCATCATCGGCATCTGTATGTCCATCAGGATAAGATTGAAGTCCGCGGATTTCGCAAGTTCCAGTGCCTCAAGCCCATTTTTTGCCGATTCGTACGAAAACAGCTGTCCGATCAGGTTTTCGAACAGCTTTCTGTTTAAGTCGTTGTCGTCTACGATCAATACCTTTTTGCTTTTCATCTGGTTAGGATTGACTATTGGTGATCAGTCGAATTCTCGCATGATCGATAGATTTCTTTCTGTGCGATATTTTTGCTATGCTCGATTTCATGGCATTCCTTTGGGCTTTTGGGAGATTAAAAATTCAAAACTTTGGCGGTACAGAAAAATCTAATTCTGGTAGTCGGCCCGACCGCGGTGGGGAAAACTGACCTTTGTATAAATCTAGCCAAAAAATTCAAGACCGAGATTGTTTCCTGCGACAGTAGACAATTTTACCGGGAGTTGAACCTAGGCACCGCCAAACCCAGTCCCGACGAACTCAGCCAAGTCCCGCACCACCTCATCAATTCGCTCTCCATCGAGGACAATTATGACGTGAGGCGTTTTGAACATGATGCGTTGGAGATATTGGATACCATTTTCAAGGACGGCTCCATTGCAGTCATGACCGGGGGTTCGGGACTTTTTGCGGACGCGGTCACCCGCGGCTTTGACGAGATTCCCGATATTGACCCTGATATTAGAAAGAGAGTGATCTCAGACTATCAATCCTATGGCTTGGACTGGCTCCAGACCGAGGTGAGCAGGGTGGATCCCGAGTACTATGCCTTGGTGGATAGGCAAAACCCCCAACGACTGATGCGGGCACTGGAAGTCTTCTTGGGTACAGGCATTAAATTCAGCGGATTTAGACAAAGGAAAAAAACAGAGAGGCCATTCCGTGTGATCAAGATAGGATTGGAAAGAGAGCGAGAGGAGCTTTATCACCGGATTGATCAGCGTATGGACCAGATGATCAATCAGGGACTTTTCGAAGAAGCCGAATCACTTTTTGAAAAACGGCATCTCAATGCCCTGCAGACCGTAGGCTACTCTGAGATCTTCGGCTACCTAGAAGGCAACTATGACAGATCCGAGACGATTCGCCTTCTGAAAAGAAATTCGAGGAGATACGCCAAGCGGCAATTGACCTGGTTTCGCAGAGATCCCGAGATTCGATGGTTTCATCCAGACCAGCTTGAAGAAATCCTGTCTTGGCTGGAAACTCAGATCACCTGAAAGCCGCTGAGTTTCGCCACCCAATTATAGGGTGCTTTTTTGATCAGGACGTTGTATTGGTGACGGTTGATTTTCATTTGCCGAACGATCTCGAGGCTTTTTTTGGAGACCTTGTTTTCAGGATTTGTTCTTTTCAGATTTTCCAGGACGGCATCCGGGTCTGCAATCTCACCAAGCAACAGTCCGAGTTCAGGGTGGTTTAAGCTCAGTTTTGAAAGTAATTCGCGCTGTAGGTTGAGCTTACGCTGCATGGTGTTTTTTACGGTGAGAAAAAAAAGCAGGCAGGCCCCACCTACAGTCAAAAACAATGGAATAAATCCCATACTAAATACTTAATATGTCGAGTAGTGAAAGATGGTCGGGGTGGAGAGGTTTTGTTTTTCCAATGCATTCGGCAAATGGGGTATAGACGAGTTCATTGTTCATGACGCCGGACATGCAATTGGTCTTGCCCGCCAAAAGTCCATCCACCGCACCCATTCCACATCTGCTTCCCAGTACCCTATCCTGCGCCGTTGGAGTTCCACCGCGCTGGATATGGCCAAGAGTGGTCACCTTAAATTCCTTGGTCGGATCCTTGATTTTTTGTTTGATCATTCCCATGATTTCTTCGGCGTTGCCCAGTTCGTCACCCTCGGCAACCACGATGATGCTGGAGGACTTGGATTTTCGGAGACCTTTCAGGGACTTTACCACTTTGCCTAAATCGGTTTTGGTCTCGGGGACCATCACGAATTCGGCTCCTCCGCCGATCCCGCACTCAATGGCGATGAATCCTGCGTCACGTCCCATCACTTCCACAAAGAATATTCTGTCGTGGGCAGCTGCAGTATCCCGGATTTTGTCGATCGCATCCAAGGCTGTGTTCACCGCCGTGTCAAAACCTATCGTGAAGTCAGTTCCATAGATGTCGTTGTCTATAGTGCCAGGGCAACCAACCGTGGGGATGCCAAACTCTTCGTAAAAAACCTTGGCACCGGTGAAAGTCCCATCACCTCCGATGGCGACCAAGCCTTCGATTCCCAACGCGCTGAGATTGTCATAGGCTTTTTTCCTTCCCTCGGGGGTTCTGAATTCCATGGATCTGGCGGATTTGAGCATAGTGCCGCCGCGTTGGATAATATTGCTGACGGAGTGTGAGTGCATACGCTTGATATCCCCTTCTATCATTCCTTCGTAGCCCCGGTTTATCCCGTAGACTTCCAGACCCCGATATATTCCTGTTCTGACTACCGCGCGAATACAGGCATTCATTCCGGGAGAATCCCCGCCTGATGTGAAAACGGCTATTTTTTTCATGGTTATAGGTTTTAGGCGCCCCAAAAATAGAGATAATAGCAGGAATACTTCACTGTATTTTGAATTTTGAAAACGAAATTAGTGGATTCAGAGCACTATTTGAAAATTAATAAATCAGGGCTTTGCCTTGGGGAAAATTAACCTAAATACAATGCCGGATTCTGCAGATCCAAGCTTGCTTTTCCTACCTCCGATTGCACTGGGCTGCATGTCGCTGCCACATACATATCCCGAGTCGGAAAAAATAATCCATCATGCGATCGATCTGGGGATTGGTTTTTTTGACACGGCGGATCTATACCAAAAAGGGAAGAACGAGGAGAATGTCGGCCGGGCCGTCAGAACCAAGAGATCGCAGCTGGTGCTTGCTACCAAAGTCGGAAATCAATGGACTCCAAGCGCGACCTCCTGGACCTGGAATCCCAGGAAAGGTTACATTCTGAGTGCTGTTGAGCAAAGCCTCAAGCGACTCCGCACAGACTATATCGATCTCTACCAGTTGCATGGGGGTACTATGGACGACCCTTGGGAGGAGATCATCGAGACATTTGATTTGCTTAAAAGTCAGGGAAAGATCCGAGAATTCGGCATTTCATCCATCCGGCCCAATGTGATCCGGAACCTGTTGGACTTGAAAACTCCGGCTACCGTGATGCTGCAATACAGTCCTTTGGACAGGCGCCCGGAGGAGACGATATTTCCGATGCTGGAAGGCACTGCGACCCGAGCCCTGGTTCGGGGCGCTTTTGCAAAGGGAATTTTGATCGACAAGCCTGCTGCTGTTTTTTTGGATTTCACAGCGGAAAAAGTTGCTCAAATCAAGGCCGAGATCGCCCAGTTCGGTTTTTCTCCGGAAGCCATACTGATCCGTTTTGGATTGGTGGAGCCGGCGGTCTCTTCCTTGGTGGTTGGGGCCAGTAGCCATAGCCAGGTGGAAAAACTCCAAAAGGCTCTTGTGGAAAGTCGATCGATTCCGGAGGAGCTGCTTGCGAGGATGAAATCCATTCTTCCAAAGAACTTCTATCAAGACCACCGATAAGAATGGGATTGTGGGGTTTTTCGAAATCGCTTACTTTCGGGAAACTTCCTTTTCACCCTTCCACATGCTGAAGCGATTTACTTTCCTGATTTGCCTTGTTGCTCTCTTTTCCTGCCAGACACAAAATCTCAACGATGAAATCAACCGATGGGAGGAGCAGGCAGCACGTGTGGAAATCCTGCGCGATGACTTTGGAGTGCCGCATATTTATGGCAAAAGCGACGCGGATGCGGTCTTTGGCCTGCTGTACGCCCAATGCGAGGACGATTTTCGAAGAGTGGAGCGCAACTACGTTTGGGCAATAGGTAGGCTCGCCGAGCTGGAAGGGGAGGAGGCACTTTACTCTGACTTGCGAGCTAAGCTCTACATGACGGAATCCGAGGCCAAAGCCGCCTATGAAACCACCCCGGATTGGCTCAAGGAGCTATGCGGGGCTTTTGCGGACGGGATCAACTATTACCTGCAAACCCATCCGGAGACAAAGCCCCAAGTAATCACCCGATACGAGCCCTGGATGCCGATGTTTTTCTTTGAAGGGTCTATTGGAGGTGACATAGAAAGCATCTCTACCGAGCGCCTGAAGGCATTTTATGAGCAAGATTCAGCCTTGGCTTGGAATGAAGCAGACGACGTTCTGATCGAGCCTCAAGGGTCAAACGGCATAGCCGTTGCGCCAAGCCTGTCGGAGTCCGGCAATGCCATGCTACTGATCAACCCCCACACCTCATTCTATTTTCGTCCCGAAGTTCATGTCGTCAGTGAGGAAGGCCTCAACGCATACGGCGCGGTGACCTGGGGTCAGTTTTTTGTCTACCAGGGCTTCAATGAGAAAACGGGCTGGATTCACACGTCGACCTTTGTGGATTTCAAGGATGAGTTTGAGGAGGAAATCGTCGAATCGGAAGGTAAGATCCAATACAGGTATGGAGAGGAGCTCCGAGATGTGGAAATGCAGACCGTCACCTTGAAATACCAATCCGGTGATGGACTGAAGGAAAAAGAATTTACGTTTTACCGTACGCACCACGGGCCCATCACCCATCAGAACGGAGAGAAATGGGTCGCGACCAAGATCAATTGGGATCCTGTCAACGCACTTTCCCAAAGTTATACCCGCACCAAGCTGGCCAATTATTCTGAGTTCAAGGAGATGATGAACATCCGTACCAATTCCTCGAACAACACCGTTTTTGCGGATGCGGACGGAAACATCGCCTATTTTCACGGCAATTTTATCCCCAAGCGAAACCCTGAATTTGACTTCTCCAAACCGGTGGATGGCAGCAACCCAGCAACAGATTGGCAAGGACTACACAGCGTGGATGAAAGCATCCTTATTCTCAATCCCGAAAATGGCTGGATACAAAACTGCAATTCCACACCTTTTACCGCCGCCGGAGATTTTAGTCCCAAACGGGAAGACTATCCTGTATACATGGCTCCAGACGCAGAGAACTTCCGTGCCGTCCATGCAGTCAAAGTTCTAAGTGAGACTTCGAAACTGAATTTGGACAGCTTTATCAGTTTGGCTTATGATCCTTATTTGCCCGCCTTTGAATACCTCATTCCCGAGCTGCTAGGTGCAGTGGGAGTAGGGGAAAATGAAGAGCAAAAACGGATTTTGGAGCTTCTAAGTGCTTGGGACTACAGAACATCCAAGGAATCTGCTGCGATGTCTTTTGCCCATTTCTATGGGGAAAACTATCAACGGGCCTTCCGCAGCGCTAGCCGATTTGTCAATGAGATACCCAATGCCAAAGTCCCGAGTGCCGATGAAATAAAGGAAGTGTTTGAAGCTACCATCGCTCAGATGAACCTTGACTTTGGTACTTGGAATAAGCCCTGGGGGGAAATCAACCGATTTCAGCGGCTGAGCGGCGCGATCGACGCGGGATTTGACGATGACAAGCCCTATGTCCCAATCGGTCTGGCTTCCGGAAATTGGGGCGCACTGGCGGCATATGGGGCCCGGGCTGGCGAAAACACCAAAAATCTCTATGGCTATCGTGGCAACAGCTTTGTTGCGGTTGTTGAGTTTGGCGACGAGGTAAAAGCCAAGACTATACTGGCTGGAGGCCAAAGCGGCGATCCCACTTCTCCCCACTTTTTTGACCAAGCCCAGCGCTATGCCGATGTACAGTTTAAGGACGTGGCATTCTATCGGGAAGACGTGGAGAAAAGGGCTGTCACACGCTATCACCCTGGGGAAAGCAGGTGATCTGAGCTATTGTGTTTGAAAGGGAAGTTTTTCAGCTATCCGACTGACTAATATCAGGGAAGAGGCGAGAGACAGAGATTAACTTGGATCAAAACTTTCCAAGACAATGGCCCTCCTTCATCCCGGACACAGCTTTCCCATCGGGGCTTCCTGCACTAAGGAGGGGGTCAATTTTTCCCTTTTTTCAAAGCATGCCGAGCGGGTGGAGCTGCTGTTCTTTCAGCACAGGGACGATTTGGAACCATCATCCATCGTGCGAATGGACCCACGCGCCAACAGAACTTACCACTATTGGCATGTCTTTGTGCCGGACATCCGGCCTGGGCAGTTGTATGGCTATCGGGTTTTTGGTCCCCAAAATCCGGGGCAGGGTATGCGGTTTGATCCCTCCAAAGTATTACTTGATCCCTACGCCTATGCTGTGGCATTTTCGGAGCCTTGCCCCAAATCGGTTGTCGTGGACATGGCAGCCTACGATTGGGAAGGGGATCTCCCGCTCTGCCGTCCTTTTTCTCAGACCATCATCTACGAGATGCATGTTTCGGGCTTTACGAAAAATCCCAATTCGGGACTTTCAGACAAACTCAGGGGTACCTATGCCGGCATGATCGAAAAGATTCCTTATCTGGTGAATCTAGGAATCACCGCAGTAGAGCTAATGCCGGTGTTTCAGTTTGATCCCAAGACCGAGGACGGACGCATCAACTATTGGGGATACAATCCAATCAGTTTTTTTTCTGTTCACGAAGGGTTTTCGAGCAAAAAGGACCCCACTGGCGCATTGGATGAATTTCGGGACCTGGTCAAAGCGCTGCACCGCGCCGGTATCGAGGTGATCCTCGATGTGGTATATAACCATACCGCCGAGGGAGGCGAAGGCGGGCCAACCTATTCCTTTCGCGGTATTGATAATCCGCTGTACTATTCTCTCGAAGAAGACCAGTCTAAATACAGAAACTACTCCGGGTGTGGCAACAGCCTGAATGCGAACAATCCCATTGTCCGGAGAATGATCATCGACAGCCTCCACTTCTGGGTGAAACACATGCATGTAGATGGGTTTAGGTTTGATCTTGCATCCATCCTGTCGCGCGATGGACAGGGCCGTCTGATCGAGAATCCTCCCATACTTTGGGATATCGAATCTGATCCCGTCCTAGCTGGCACGAAACTTATTGCAGAGGCTTGGGATGCGGCCGGACTGTATCAAGTCGGCACCTTTGTGGGAGACAGTTGGAAAGAATGGAATGGGAAGTTTCGGGATGATGTGCGGAGTTTTCTTCGGGGAGACCGGGGGACAATCCGGGCCTTTGTCAGCCGTATGATCGGAAGCCCAGATATCTTTGGCCACCAGGATAGGGAACCCGAGCAAAGTATTAACTTCATTACCTGTCACGATGGATTTACGCTGTACGATCTGGTCAGCTATACCAACAAGCACAACGAGCTCAACGGTGAGGGAAACCACGACGGAGCCAATGAAAACCTAAGCTGGAACTGTGGGGTGGAAGGGCCGAGCAAGGATATAGGGATTGAGTTTTTGAGGGAAAAACAGATGCGGAATTTCTTCACCACAGTGCTGCTTGCAGTGGGAGCTCCGATGATCTCTATGGGCGACGAAGTCAAACGTACCCAGCTCGGCAACAACAATCCCTACTGCCAAGACAACGAGCTGAGCTGGTTTGACTGGGATCTGGTATCCCAAAACCAAGGCCTGCTTCGCTTTGTCAAGCTTCTGATTTCCCAGCGACTGCGACGTGATGCCAGCCAAGAGGCAAATGCCATGAGCCTTAAGGAACTGCTGGATATGGGACGTGTAACTTACCATGGAATAAGGCTGAACATGACCGATTGGTCGGACGATTCCCATGCCCTTGCCTTCAGTGTGGAGTCCATCACCCAGACCCTCTCCATGCATATCATGATCAACGCCTATAGCGAAACCTTGGAGTTTGAAATCCCAAAAGCCAAGCTCGCGGAGAGAAATTGGAGAGTGTGGATGGACACCGGCAAGGCTTCCCCCCAGGATCTCTATGAATGGGGCAAGGGGCCCGAATACAGCGACGAAAGTTTGGCGGTAGAAGCCCACTCTATAGTAATTTTGGTGTCTTAGGGGAGAGCTGGTATTATCTGAGAAACTTTTTGTTTTAAGCTGACTTTTGTCAGCGAAAATGGCTGGGGAATTAATGACTTTTCAAATGGCATAGAGGGATTTAGCTATCCGCGCAGTCTTCTATGTTGGTATGGTATTCGGCTAATTTCAACTTTAGAAACCTATCTCATGATATTTCTTCAGCTCGCTGTCGTACTGGTCTGCATTTTCATCGGCGCGCGCATGTCGGGGATAGGCTTGGGCGTGATGGGAATGATCGGTCTTTTGGTGATGATCTTCGGGTTCGGTTTGGTTCCATCGGATCCACCGCTTGAAGTGATGTTGATCATCATGAGCGTGGTCACTGCTGCGGCAGCGCTTCAGGCAGCTGGCGGTATGGATTATCTCGTGAAGATCGCCGGTCAGATCCTCCGTAGCAATCCCCGACAGATTACGATTTTGGGCCCACTGATCACCTATGCGTTTGTCCTTTTTGCTGGCACTGCACATATCTCTTATTCCATCATGCCCATCATAGCCGAGGTGTCAATCAAAAACCGAATCCGACCCGAGCGGGCGATGAGCATGAGCGTGATCGGTGCCTATATGGCGATCACCGCCAGCCCGGTGTCGGCGGCTGCCGCTGCGATGCTCACGGTCTTGGCAGCGACTGGTCTCGGCTTGTTTGATATCCTGATGGTCGCCATCCCCGCTACGCTGATCGGATTATTCGCCGGGATTTTGTTCGTCTGGAAGCGTGGGAAAGAATTGAGCGAAGATCCGGAGTTTTTGGAACGGATGAAAGACCCTGCTTTTGCCAAAAATCTAGAGGGAAAAAAAGACGCAGCCGACGCGGAGGACGCACCCGGAGCGGTAAAATCCGTGGTCATCTTCTCGCTCGCGGTGGCTTCGGTAGTCATCTTCGGCTCTTTTCCCCAGTTCCTGCCTGATTTTGGCAATAGACCCGACTTCAACCCCGGTTTTGCGGTGAGCGAAGCCGGTCACTTGCTGATGCCTTCTATGATCATGATCATTATGCTCGCGGCCACGGGTCTAATTATCCTATTTGCCAATACCTCTGCTGGCAAGGTCACCAAAGCGAGTCTTTTTTCTTCAGCAGGTCAGGCTACCATAGCTGTCTTCGGTGTGGTCTGGATGAGCAGCACCTTTATGGATAATAATTTTGAAGCGATCCAAAACACCCTGGGAGAGCTGGTGGCGTCCTTTCCCTGGTCATTTGCGATAGCTTTGTTTGTGCTCAGCATGCTGCTCTACAGCCAAGCCTCCACCGCAAAGGCATTGATGCCCTTGGGCCTTGCGCTGGGCTTGCCGCCCGCCTATCTCATTGGAATCTTTCCTGCCGTGAATGGACATTTTTTTATTCCCGGCTATCCCACGCTATTGATGGCGATCGAGTTTGACCGCACGGGCACAACCCGAATCGGCAAGTATGTGCTCAACCACAGTTTCATGCTCCCCGGTCTGGTGACTACCATCGTCGCCGTGGTCGCAGGGCTACTGCTTCAATCAGTTTTGCTTTAACCGATTCCCTAGATCACGAATACCTAAATCCAAAAACCCACAAACCATGAAAAAGCTATTCACGATTTTACTAATCGTAGGCCTCGCCTGTCAGGCTTGGGCGCAAGACTTGCCAAGAGTAATCATTCTGGCGACCGGAGGAACCATCGCAGGAGCAGGCGCTTCTGCCGACCGCGCCGGTTATACCGCTGGGAAAATTCCAATTGATGACTTGATCGGAACCATCCCCTCGGTAAAGAAAATTGCCAATATCAGCGGTGAACAAATCGCTTCGGTGGGAAGCCAAGACATGACCATCGAGATCTGGAAAAAATTGGCCATACGGGCAAATGAGATTTTTGCCAACAACGAAGCCGATGCCATCGTGGTCACCCATGGTACCGACACCCAAGAGGAGACAGCCTATTTTCTTGATCTGGTGATCCCCTCGGACAAGCCTGTGGTATTGACGGGCTCCATGCGTCCGGCGACCGCCATCAGCGCCGATGGTCCCAAGAACCTCTATGATGCCATCACTGTCGCCATCCATCCGGATACCAAGGGCCGTGGCGTGTTGGTCAGCTTCAACGAAGGGATCTACGACGCTCGGGAAGTCATGAAGATGAGCACGACCAAGACCAATGCCTTTGACTCCCCCAATACCGGAGCAGTAGGACAGGCCTACGATGGCAGGGTGGAATATTATTCCAGCTCGGTAAGAGAGGTGAATCCCCCCAAGCCTATTGTGCTGACGGCTGACACCAAGCTGCCTCGAGTGGACATAGTGTACATGTATGCAGATGCATCGGCGGATATGATCGATTTCCTGGTTAGCAAGAAGGTGGATGGACTCGTGATCGCAGGCGTCGGCAACGGGAACTTCAACAAGGCCTACATGGATGCTGTAAAAAGAGCTGTGACAGCAGGCGTGATCGTATGTCGTGCCAGCCGAGCTCCTTCGGGCAGAGTGGTACTGCATGACGAGATCAACGACGATGAACTGGGAACCATTGTTTCCGATGACCTCACTCCCCAGAAAGCGCGGGTACTGCTGATGCTGGCTCTCACCCGATCCAAGGACAAAAAGCAACTCCAAGAGGCATTCTTCACCTATTGATCATTCTTTAGGATTTCTGTCGGACCAGCTTGAACGGGATTTCGCCGAGCTGCTCTTGCCGAATCTTAAGACTAAATCCAAGCACGATGAAAAAGACAAGAAAAATCGGATTGCTGATTCTTTTGCTTCTGGCCGGTGGGCTGGCGGTAGAAGCACAACAAACCCGAACAGAGCATGACCTTCTTGGGGAAAAGCAGATTCCTGCGGACGCTTACTATGGTGTACAGACTGCCCGAGCCCTTGAAAACTTCCCCGTAAGCGGAATCAAGACCAATTTCTACCCAGACTATGTCAAAGCCTACGCGATGGTCAAGCTGGCTGCTGCACGGGCAAATGCGGAAGACGGAAGATTGAACCAGGAAAAATTGGAGCTTATTGAAAAAGCCTGTCAGGCAATTATCGAAGGAAAATACCACGATTATTTTCTCGTGGACATGTACCAGGGTGGAGCAGGAACTTCGGCGAATATGAACGCAAACGAGGTGATAGCAAATATCGCCTTGGAAATGGGCGGCCACGAAAAAGGACGGTATGACATCATCGAGCCACATGACGATCTCAATATGGGGCAATCCACCAATGATGTGTACCCAACGGCAATCAAGGTTGCCCTCTTGCTGCATAACGACAAACTGGTGGCGGAACTGGAGATGCTTTCACAAGCCTTTCATGCCAAAGGCGATGAATTCAAGCATATCCTGAAGATGGGGCGTACCGAGGGACAGGATGCCGTACCGATGACCTTGGGCCAGGAGTTCCACGCATTTGGAAACCAGCTGGACGCAGAGATCAAGAGTCTCAAGGATATGGAGAAATATCTTTACGAGCAAAATATGGGTGCAACCGCGATTGGTACAGGCATCACCGCTTCGCCGGGCTATGCGGAGCACTGCGCGACACATTTGGCCAAAATTACCGGCAAACCGATGTACCTCAGCAAGGATCTGATCGCCGCGACCAGCAGCCAGCAGGGCTTTGTGATGTATTCTTCGGCTCTGAAGAGTACCGCGGTGGCCTTATCCAAAATCAGCAGTGACCTGATCTTTTTGGCATCTGGGCCAAGAACCGGGATTTTTGAAATCAACTTGCCAGCGCTTCAGCCGGGATCGTCGATCATGCCTGGCAAAGTGAACCCGGTCATGCCCGAGCTTATGAACTTGGTTACATTCAAAGTCATGGGCAATGACCTGACCGTCACACTCGCAGCACATTCTGGCTTGCTCCAGCTCAATGCCTACGAACCTGTTGAGGCCGTGGCGATCATGGAGTCACAGGGCTTGCTTTTCAAAACCCTCCCGCTTTTCCGAACCCAATGCATAGACGGAATTACTGCCAACGAGGACGTGACCACGCGCTACATCGAGCGAAGTGTCGGCATTGTTACGGCATTGAATCCCGTCTTGGGATATGATAAGACCACCGAGCTGGCCAAGGAAGCCTTGGAAACTGGCAAGGGAATTATTGAGCTGATCCGGGAAAAGAAACTCCTGACCGAAGATCAAATCAAGAAGCTGTTGGATCCCGAGGCTCTCACTGGGCAGAAGGAATAGATTGATCACCAATTTGGAAATTCAGAAATCAGAAATCACATCCCTATGAAATCACCAAAAAACATCCGATGGATTCTGCTGCTTTTCCTTTTTCCCATGCAGGTGTGGGCACAAAAGCAGGAGCGACAGGTGGGAGATACGACGTATTACAAATCTCTGATTCCCGAGGCCAAGCAAGGCCTCCTAAAGAATGTCAGCATGATTGCCAATATGAATTTTGCTTTCAGAAATGAATTTGTCGACGGAGAGTATACCCAATCCAGGTTCAGAAATGAGCAATTTCGATTGGAGTTGAGGGGGCAGGTACACGAAAAAGTGTACTTCCGCTTTCGGGATCGCTACACCCGGGCGCAGACTTCGGAGTCGGTGGACAACCTGAGCCGTTCGGTGGATCTGGCCTACATTCGGGTGGATCTGAGCAGCAAGTGGAGTGTGTCCCTCGGCAAGATGTGCGCCGACTGGGGAGCTTGGGAATTTGACTGGAATCCTATCGACATCTACGAGTATTCAGATATCGTCGAGTATGCCGACAATTTTCTCACAGGTGTTGGATTCAGCTATACCCCAAGTCCCAAAAATCAATGGACCTTCCAGGTGCTCGATTCCCGAACCAAAACCTTCGAAGAGCTATACGGTCAGCAACCCAATTTCACTGAGTCTAAGGCACCCTTGGCTTTTGTGGCCAACTGGAGGGGAAGCTTGTTTGAGGGAAAGGTGAAAACGATTTGGTCCTATTCACTCTTCAATGAAGCGCAGGATGCAAATGGCAATGGTGCCAATATGAATTATATCGCCTTGGGCAACGAGTTTAACTTCGACCGATTCCGGTTTATTTATGACTTCAAGTGGAGTGATGAAGAGCTGGACCGCACCGGCATCGTCAGTGAGACAATCCCCAACGACCTCTACAACTACTCCGTGGGCAATACGCTCTATGTAGGGCACTGGGTCAACCTTCGATACATGGTGAACCCCAAAGTCCACTTTACCTTCGTTGGGATGCTGGATATCGCTAACTGGAAAAACAGCTTCAACGATCCGGAAAACACCACCGGAGAAGAACACATCCGCAATGCATGGGGCTTTATACCCGCAGTGGAGTATTATCCCTGGGACAATCTGAATTTGAAGTTTTTTGCCAACTGGGTGGGTAGAAGCTACGATTATTCGGATTACGCCCAAGCTCGATTTGGTGCCCAGAATTACAACACCGGTCGCTTCACCATAGGATTTATCTCACCGCTTGGTATCCTGTAGTTATTTCCCAGAATGCTTCTGTCTCAAAGGAAAACCATAAATCTAGACCGTGGAGGAAAGTTACCTTTGGTAATAGTACCGCCAAGATCGATGCTTACGTTGATCTTGGTGGTCTTTTTTTTGAACTCGGCTAGGAGCTTCGCCCAAGACACGACCGCAGTAGTAATCCCAGATGGTACCATGGGGGAAGTTCTGGAGCCGATCGATACTTTGGAAGAAAAGAAGTTTCCCCGTAACGTCAATATTTTTACCGGTCGCTACTCCAGTTTTCGGATTGGGATGGGCTTTCTCTACGAATTTGCGGGATTTTCCCAGGATGAAGCCGGTCGAAGGCAAATGGATTCTGCGGGAGTTGTGCTGGAAAACCAGTTTAAAGTTCGGGATTTCCGTGTGTTTGCCTCCGGTCAGCTGACCACCAGGCGCGTGATTTCTTGGAAGATCGGCCTAATGTACGACGGAGCAGCCCGTGAATGGCTGATGCGTGAGACGGGCCTCACCATTGCTGTACCGGAAATCTCAGGTCATATTTTTGTCGGGAGAACCAAGGAGGGATATTCCCAAAACAAGGTCATGAACGGCTATGCTGGCTGGACCATGGAGCGGCAGATGGGACTCGATGTGATCCCCATTTTGGCCGACGGGATCAAGTGGATTGGTTTTTTTTCCAAGCATCGAATTTTTTGGAACGTGGGGATTTACGACAATTTCTTCTCGAAACATCAGGGCTTTTCTACCTACAACTGGCAAACGGTGGCTCGGGTCGGATGGTTGCCCATCTCCAACTCCGAAAAAAAGGTACAACTCCACATGGGGATGAGCTACCGCTACGGGCAGGTGTATGAGGGGCAGATTCGGATTAGATCCAGGCCGGAGGCGAATCCGGCTCCGTTTTTCATTGATACGGACCTTCTCCAAAGCGACTATTCCAATCACCTGGGACTGGAGGTCTATTATACGAAAGGCAAGCTGATGCTAGGTTCGGAATACAACTTCCACAAGTTTGACCTGAACTCGGGCGGCAAGGCACTTTTTCATGGAGGCGATGCAGTAGTGAGCTATATTTTCACGGGCGCCTCAAGGCCGTACAGCACGGTGAGTGGGGTCTACTCTTTCGTGCCGGTGAAGAAGTCGGTTTTTCAAGGGGGATGGGGAGAGCTGGAGGGCGTATTCCGCGTATCCAATCTCGACTTAGAGGACGGAGGAGTTCAAGGCGGAAAGTTTTGGAGGCTTACTCCCATGGTCAATTGGTACATGACGAGATACCTCAGACTGGAGGTCGCCTATGGATATGGAGTGCTGGACAGGTTTGGGCTGAAGGGAGCGACCCAGTTTTTCCAGACTCGAATCCAGTTGGCTATTCTTTGAATGCAGGTGGCCTTTCTCTAAATTGAAAAAATTAAGTGCCTGTTGATAATTGATTGTTTGGGCAAAAAACCGCGGAGTTTATGGTTTCGAAAGGTGACAGTTCTAGCGCTTGGCTGAATTTGGGATATCAACTTTTTTCGGAGGAAGGGCACGAGGGGCTTCAAGTGGAGCGGCTGGCTAGAATCTTGGGCAAAAACAAATCCGGTTTCTACCATTTTTTCGGTGACAAAGACGTATTCCTAGAGCGCCTGATGCAGATGCATGTGTCGAATGAAGAACGTCTGTTTCCGGAGTTGACGAAGCTTCAGGAAATCGATGGGCGCTTTATCGAACTCATTTTGGCAAACAAGGAGACAATACTTTTTCAGACCCAGCTGGTCAAAAACCGCGACGTCAGGCTTTTTCAGGATACGTTCGTCAAAGTCAACAAAATGGTTGAGCAAGCTATCGGACAGGCTTGGGTTAGATTTTTGGGTGTGTCGGAGGCAGTTGCCCTGAAATATTGGAGGCTGATCCGCGATACGTTTTACGCTAGGGTCACCCGGGAATCCTTCCATCAGGAATGGGTAGTCGATTTTGTGAAGGAAGCCAAGCTGATTCTGCGAGAGGCACAGCGAGACTCGGCTTCCATCTGACTTCCTGAAGTCCATCCTTTACTTTTCGTGGCCCAATCTGTTGATTTCAGAGAGTAATTTCACCACCCGCTGGTCAAACTGCTGGTTGAGTGTCGTGAAATCATCCTTTCTGATCAGTTTTCCCTGGCTGGTAAAAAAGAAGTTGATCTTCTGCTCAGTAGGGAAAATCAAAAAGCGGGAATTGTTTCCCAGCTGGACAAGCAAGGCATCGACCGACGGGGACTGTGTGGACACTGTTCGTCCACTGAGTAGATTTCTCAACGTCCCATTGCTAAGGTCCTCGACGCTGATAATCTCTGTCATTCCTATTGACAAAGGAGGCTTCTTTTTGAGGCGAGCAATGATCTTCTTGAAAAATGCCTTTTGGGTCGGCTCTTCAATGGATACCGCTAGGTTTTTCTCCCGCTGAAAACCGAAATCGTTGTAGATGCCGATGAGGCTGTCAAAGAGTGTTCGGTTTTCGGCTTTTGCTTTTTTGGCAGCGTAGGCAATTCGAGAGAGTAGGTATCCCAAGCTATCACTCTGGCCCTTCAGGATGATTTCCTGATTTTCGGAAATAAAAAGGGTCTCCCCTGAATCCGGCTGCTGGAATGCTTCCTGATCCTTCAGCGGAGAGGGAAGATTGGCGATCGTAGCGACCTCAGTCTGATGCTTTGCAAAGAGTTTGTCGAGGAGATCCGTGATAAAAATGGATTTTTTGATCTGGAGAGAGCCGTGGTTTTCGAGTAGCAGTCTGGCAAGAATCAGAGCGGTATGGTGGATGTTGAACAGGATAAATTTGCCGTCGATGAGCTTACGTACTCCGAGGGTGAACTTGTCCAGCGTACTATCCACTGCGATGACCAGGTCGATGCCATTTTTCTCTGCGTCTTCGAATACTGCCTTGAGGTGGCGAAAGGTAAATGTATCGTCCAGGCTGGTTAAAGGCTCGGAGATATTCTGCCAGCTGAGGTCGATTTCAAGATTGGAAAGCTTGGCTTCGAGTTCCGTCATCGGCCGATCGGAAGTGATCAGGACTTTAAGTCTCTCGGTGTTGGCAGGATTTTGATCTTGAATTTCTTGGTTTTGGACACTGCTGGTCATCGTACTTTTGGTTTTCGTTTGTTGGTAGTTCAAGAATGTTGTACTCGACAGGTGGTATTAAGCTCAGCCACCTTTTGGGCTTTTACCGGTCTTGGCAGTTTTACACCCCATCGATTCGAGCGGAAGCCTTTTTTTGAATCCCCTTCATGTCGAGCGCTTCGATCGGGCAATTTCGGTGTTAGAAATAAAATCAGGATTACGTTTAGTTTACGGTTCGGAAATGTCAGGTCAAAAAATCAGCGCAGGGATGAACCGTAACGGGGAATTTTATTTCTGCCCAAAGGTAGTAAAAAAAGGCTGTTCAGAATAATGTTCTGGGAAATGGCTTTGTCCTGACCACATCTGACGCCAGGCGAACTTTCTGTTGCAGCACCCTGGCGTGGCGGTAGATACATTTTCGGCATTTAGCTCCGGTTTTTTTTGGCGTCGGGCTAGTTTCTTTTCTTTTCCTGCCTAGCTTCCTTTTTGGCTTCCTTCCGGGTTTCTTTTTTCAGCTCGTTAAATTCCCGACGGTTTTCTTTGGACATGATCATTGTTTCTTTCATTCCGTTCAGGACGGATTTGATGATGATGTTGACAAAGCCTTTGTTCAAATCCCGTACGGCCGCAAAATGTACGGATCGCTCTGGAGCAGTCTCGGAAATCGGGTTTTGGGATATGAGTACAGTGTTGGCTCCAAAGGTCACGAGTGAATTTTTCCATTTAGCCTGATCCTTGAGCTGCAGGTCCACCTCGAGGCCGTGGTAGAGGAATTTCATCGTCCCAGAAGCGCTGCTATTTGAGGCCAAGCCCTGGAATACGATTTCGTCCGCAGTTCCATTTTTAATCTCAGCCGGTGTATAGGCTTTGATGATTGGGTTGAGATGTGTCAGATCAAAGGTCGCCAGCCTCCCTTCAAATTTGAACTGCGGTTTGAGGTAGCTGAACCTCAGATTTAACCTAGCTTCGACCCTACCTGCCAGGTAGGCTATTGCGTTGAGTTCGAGTTCCTTCTCCGGTGTGAGATTGCTGAGGTTTCTCACCTCTGCGGTTCCGTTGGAAATGTGCACTTTGGCATTGGACCCGTCTGCTTTTCGCTCCTCGTTGACTAGCTCGGCATGGTTGACTTTCACTGACCCGATCCGCAAGGGATTTTCGATTTTGGCGATGCTTTGGCCCAGGTATTCGGGAAAACGGTTGATGTCCTTGGGCTTGGTGTTGTCCTTGTAGATGGATGCCGAGACGCTGTCGAGGACGATTTCCTCGATGAATATTTTGTCCGCATACATCAGGGAGTCGAAGTTTACGCCTTGCATTGCAAGGGAAGAAACCGTTCCGGAAAAATGCGCTGTTTGGTAACGGAATTTCTTCTGTACCTCCGAATTGGACAAGTTGGGTTTGAAGCTAAGGCCCTTGAGCAGGATGGACTGGTCGCGATAGGCAAGCTGGAGGAGATCCATAGTCAGATGATAGGTGCTGTCTTTGGTGTGGATGTCCAGCGAGTCAATCCCTGCCTGCATATCCTGAAACTTGAAAATCAATGTGTCTAGGTTTTTCCGCACGTTTACTGAGTCGAAGGCCAACCTGAACTCGAGAAATTTAGCTTGTTTCAGCGGGCCTTCAGTCAGATTTCCCGTGAATTGTTCCAAAGAAATCGCTATGTTTTTGAGTGAGATCATATCTTCTCCTTCCTGCTGGTCTATGAATAAGTCGAACAGGGAAATGTTGAAGTTTTTTATCTTAAAATCCCGTTTTTTCACGGAATTGACGACATGAAACGAAGCATTTTCCAATTCGAATTCCCTTAGGAAATAAGCCTCCAGAGTTCTCTTTTTTCCCGCTTCCTCTGAAGCCTGGGATGGCTTGAAGGGGAAAAGAATGGGGTTGGAGCCGTTGACGTCAAGCTTTACTTCCGGTCTCTTGATCAGGATCTTGTCCAGGGATAGTTCGTGGGACTCCAGCAGCAGTCTGATGTCCACTTGTTCCAAGGTAAGGCTTTCGGTATGGAGGCGGATAAAGCTATTGATATACGGATAGTCTACACTCTCTTTGGGCTCGATCGAAACGTTGAACACGCTGATGTTTCCCTCAAGTGGATTCAGTCTCAGGTTTTCGAACTTCAGAGAGTAGACTTCCGAGATGAGGCTGGACTCGAAGGACATCCTAAGAGCAGAGGAAATGAGTTTGTTGAAGTTGAGATAGATGACAAGCCCCGCACCTAGGACGACCAAGGTAAGTATCAGTAGGATTTTCTTGGTGAGGGACCATTTTTTCATGGGGATTGATCCGGGAATCATAGCAATGGTGCGCTGGTTTGGCTATTAAAGGGTCTTCACAATTCCTTGCCCCTTTTAGGAAAGATTCGCAAAGCTGGAATTCGGGTCATGGGTGCTTTTCGAGGCAGAAACTTTGCGGTCGGAGGCACTCCCATTCCGGATCGGTTTTTTCCAATTTACACCAAAAATCACTTGGTTACTGCGTGAAAACCGTTTGGGAATCAAAAAGTTTGCGTCTTTTTTTCAGCCTTCAGGTTGGACTTCGAAAGCAAGGTCAATTTCCCTTGGGTCCGTTTTTTTTTTCGCACAGCCAGCTGTGATCACGCTGTTTTTTTGCATTGTTAAGACCAATCGATTCGGCTAACTTAGAGCCTCACGATTTTCCACCGCCTGATGACTAGATTCTTTACTGTTTTTGTTTTCGTTTTCCTCGTATCATTTTCCGCGCAAGCCCAGCTGCTCATCGTCGCCATATTTGGTGACCAGCTCAACTCCGGGAAAATAGAATTTGGCCTGGATGGCGGATACAATCGCTCTTGGTACCTGGCCAGGGACGATGCGAAGGGTTTGAATAATTTCAATTTGGGTTTCTTCTTTCATGTCAAAATGAACGAAAACAGCACGGGTTTTATCTCCACCGGGGTGCACGTCAAGTCCAATGTGGGAGCCAGCGGCATGCCTACCTATGCGATAGGCGATCCCGATTTTGATGACGTTTATGCAGATGGTGAGCTGATCACCAAGGTAAACGTCTTCTATGTCCCGATCATGTGGCAGCAGCGAATGGGGAAAATATACGTGGAGGCAGGCATACAGCCGGGATTGCGGGCCAAGGCATTTGACTATTTTAGAATTGAAGGCTACGGCGGAGACCTGGAATATAAGAAAGACGTCAGAGATGATTTTACCCGGCTGGACTTCGGAATGGTCGGTGGGCTAGGCTACAGGTTAAAAAGTGGCTCCGTAAGTCCCAGTATTGGCGTGAACTATTACTATGGCCTTGTGGACGTTTACAAACCCGACACTTACAACCTGAAGAATTCCAGCTTGTATGTCTATGGCAGGATTCCCATTGGAGCAGGGGGGAGCAAGGAAAAATAGCCTAAGGACGTAGTCTCGGGTCTACTGGCTGAAATTGACACTAAAACCACTCAAACATGGATGTAAAAGTCAGAGTGAGTAGAGTAGAATATTGGCAGGAGATCCTAGACCTTTACCGCCGGGTCGCTTTTATTCCGGGAGGCTTGTCGAGGTCCCCTGATGAGGTTTCCGTAGAATATGTGAGAGATTTTTTGAAAAAATCCCATGAGTCTGGCGTGAGCCTGATCGCTTTTTCGGGCATGCAGATCGTGGGGGAGGTCCATGCCTTCAAGCTGAACCCCAAGGTCTTTTCCCATGTGCTTTCGGAGCTGACAGTAGTCGTTGACCCGAATTTTATCGGAAAGGGCGTGGGCAAGGCGCTCTTCTTGGCTTTCTTGGCCGAAGTGAGATCCAACCGGCCCGATATCCTTAGAGTGGAATTGATTGCCCGCGAAAGCAACGCCAAGGCCATTCAACTGTATGGATCCCTGGGTTTTCAGCAGGAGGGAAGAATGGAAAAGCGGATCAATTCCGGCAAAGGCCACTTTGAAGCGGATATTCCCATGGCGTGGATCAACCCCAACTTTCGTCTATCTGAAGAAGCTTGAGCTCACACCAACATTGGGCTGAATATCTTTCCTCAGTGTCGAAGCCAGCCAGACTACTACCAATTGGACTTCTGGGACTAGATCTTTGGAAGATTTTTTGTCTAAATCGATTGCGCAGAATTTGTGACGGTCGGCTGGCCTTGGTCGATATTTTATTCCTATTATTAAGCTTATGATGGAAAAAGATTTTTCGAGACGGACCTTTATCCAAAAAAGCATGGTTGCAGGATTCGGGCTTGCAGCTCTGCCATGGATGTCCGCAATGGCTTCTCCCAAGAAGTCGGGGATGAAGTTTGGCTTGGTCACCTACGAATGGGCCAAAGATTGGGATCTCCCGACCCTAATCGCCAACTGTGAAAAAACCGGGGTTTTGGGAGTCGAGCTTCGTACCCAACATGCCCATGCCGTCGAGACCAACCTCACCTCGAGCCAACGTGAAGAGGTAAAAAAACGATTTGCTGACAGCTCGGTGACCTGTCTAGGATACGGCAGCAACTACGAGTACCACAGCCCAGATCCGGCCAAGCTCAAAGAAAATATAGCGGGCACAAAAGAATACATTAAGCTTTGCGACGACATCGGTGCAACAGGGATCAAAGTCAAACCAAACAATCTGCCGGATGGAGTTCCCCCAGAAAAAACCATTGCGCAGATTGCCGCTTCCTTCAACGAAGTTGGCAAGTTTGCCCAGGATTATGGGCAGTTGATTCGGGTAGAGGTCCATGGGCACCTGACTCAGAATATCCCAAACATGAAGGCAATCTTTGACCAGGTCACTGAGCCGAATGTCAAGGTGTGCTGGAATTCCAACCCCGAGGACCTTTTGCCTCCAGGTTTGGAACAAAACTTCCATACCCTCAGCAAATGGTTTGGAGATACGGTACACGTCAGAGAGTTCAATGTCGGAGATTACCCTTACGCTGAGTTGATGAAGCTTTTTTCAGGGATCAACTATGAAGGCTGGATCCTCATGGAGGCCCGCACCCAGCCGGAGGACAGGATAGCGGCTTTGAAAGAGCAGTTGAAAATTTTCAATGAACTGGTAGCCCAATAAAGACCCAAAGTGGGTATAGAATAAGCATGGCTGCTGAAAAAAAACCTGACAGCAAAACTCCAAAATACAACCACTGTTAATATTAGTTTAAATGATTCAATCCAAAAGAAACTGCCTGATGATGGCAGGAGTGATGATGGTTGCTTCTTTGACTTCCTGCTCCCAGGAGAAGTCTGTCGAAGAGAGTGCCGATACTCAGGAGACTATGAAAATCGCCCTAGTCAGAGATGATGCGAGCAAAAAGGTGGATGTCCTCGTCGACGGAAAGCTTTTTACCGCCTACATCTATCCAGACACCATCGCAAAGCCGGTGTTGTATCCTATCCAATCGGCTGCGGGAAACAGCCTGACCCGAGGCTATCCATTGGATCCCAGACCGGGTGAGCGGGTGGATCACCCCCACCACATTGGTCACTGGTTCAATTTCGGCGATGTGAATGGACTGGATTTTTGGAATAATTCCTCTGCTATTCCAATTGAAAAAAGGGATAAATACGGAAGCGTAGTCCATACGGGAATACAGTCTGTCAGTGAGTCTGCAAATCAAGCCGAGTTGGCAGTGACAGCTGACTGGAAGTCTCCTGACGGTACCATTCTGCTCAAGGAGAATACCCAGTTCATATTCAAAGCAGACTCTATCAAGCGCGTGATCGAGCGAATCACCACGCTGACAGCCCAAGATCAGGAAGTCAAATTCACCGACAACAAAGAGGGTATGTTTGCCATCCGCGTAGCTAGGGAGTTGGAGCATCCTTCGGACAAGCCGGAGATCTTCACCGACGCAAGCGGAATCGCCACTGCTGTGCCTACACTCAACAACGAGGGCGTGGTCGGAAAGTACCGAAGCAGCGAAGGCCTCGAGGGCGACGCGGTTTGGGGCACGCGGGGTAATTGGGTGAACCTCACCGGTGAGGTAAAAGGTGAGAAAGTTGCCTTGGTCATCGTGGACCATCCCTCTAATCCGGGCTATCCGACCTATTGGCATGCGAGAGGCTATGGCTTGTTTGCGGCCAATACGCTGGGACAAAAGGCCCTCAGCGACGGAAAAGATGAGCTGAATCTCAAGCTCGCTCCGGGAGAATCAGTGACTTTCAAGTATGAAATCCTTGTGTATTCGGACGCTCAGCCAGACGACTCAACCCTCAAAGCCGAGGCAACCTCTTTTGGGTCACGGTAAGACCTGCATTCAAAATACGGAAGCTGCCAATCGGCAGCTTTTTCTTTTTTTGGATTTTTGATTTTGCTAGTTTCCAAGAAATAAACCCTTGATTTTCCATGAATAAGACTCTAATCTTTTCCGTCTTCATTTTCGTTTTTCTTCCATTTTTCACTTTCAGCCAAAGTTATCAGGCGGATATCATCATCTACGGCGGCACTTCCGCTGCGGTCACCGCTGCAGTCCAAGCCAAGAATATGAACAAGTCGGTGCTTGTGGTTTCCCCCGATAATCATCTTGGAGGACTCTCCTCCGGCGGACTGGGCTATACCGATACCGGAAACAAATCTGTGATCGGAGGCTTGGCACGGGAATTTTATCATCGCCTCTATCTACACTACGAGCAGGATTCCGCCTGGAAATGGCAAAAGCGGGAGGACTACGGCAATAAGGGCCAAGGCACGCCGGCTATTGACGGAGCTAACCGCACCATGTGGATATTTGAGCCGCATGTCGCTGAACGCGTGTTTGAGGATTTTGTAAAGGAAAACGGGTTGGAGGTCCATCGCGAGGAGTGGCTGGATCGGGAGAAAGGAGTGAAGATGCAAGGAGGAAAGATCGAGTCTATCCGGACGCTTTCAGGAAAAACCTATACGGGGAAGGTCTTCATAGACGCGACCTACGAGGGGGATCTCATGGCAGCGGCGGGTGTTAGCTACCATGTCGGGCGTGAGGCAAATGCCGTCTATGACGAAAAGTGGAATGGCGTACAGGTAGGAGTATTCCAGCATGGGCACTATTTCCAGGATTCGATCAGCGCCTATTTGGTTCCGGGAGATGCTTCCAGTGGCCTTTTGCCGGAGATTTCTGCCAAAGCACCGGGAAAAAACGGGGCTGGAGACCAGCGTCTCCAAGCCTATAATTTTCGAATGGCGCTGAGCAGAAATCCCGACAATCGCGTGCCGTTTCCAAAGCCTGCCAACTATGATCCAGCTCGCTATGAGCTGCTGGCCAGGGTTTACAAGGCGGGTTGGACGGAGACATTTGACAAGTATGATCCCATCCCCAATCTGAAGACGGACACCAACAACCATGGACCTTTCAGCACGGACTACATAGGCAAAAACTACGATTATCCCGAAGCCAGCTATGCGCGGAGAAGGGAGATCATCAAGGAGCATGAGGACTACCAAAAAGGCTTGATGTATTTTCTATCCCATGATCCTGCGGTGCCAGAGGACGTCCGGGCCGAGATGGCTAAATACGGGCTTGCGAAAGATGAGTTCGTGGACAATGGAAACTGGCCTCACCAAATTTACGTGCGCGAAGCCCGCCGCATGGTCGGCGAGTACGTGATGACAGAGCATGATGTTCTGGGCGCGAAGGAAGTTCCCAAGCCTGTAGGAATGGGTTCCTATTCTCTGGATTCTCACAATACACAGCGTTTCATCACGCCAGGCGGCTTCGTCCAAAACGAGGGCGACATTGGCGTCCACCCCAAGCAGCCTTACTCCATTTCCTATGGTACTTTGATCCCAAAGCGCGAAGAATGCACCAATCTGCTGGTGCCAGTATGCGTGTCAAGCTCACATACAGCCTTTGGTTCGATCCGCATGGAACCAGTCTTTATGATCTTGGGACAATCGGCCGCTGCCGCCGCTTCACTCGCCATCGATGGAGGGAAAGCTGTTCAGGACGTGGATTACGAAGGCCTTCGAAAAATCCTTTTGGAAGAAAAACAAATCTTGGAAAATTAAGGCTCAGCTCAGCCCTTCAGGTATTTGTTCGGGATATTACCTGAGACGAAATAGGTCCCATATCGCTTCTGAATCAGTTGGGCGACTACCTCAGAGATGACTTCCTCTCGGCGGTGCATCTGCGGAAGAAGCCCCATCATCGCATAGCTAATGGGGTTGACTGCTGGAATCAAGGTCTCCCAAGGATAGCCTTTGCCCCAAATCAATCCTTTGACGGTAATGTCCAAATCGGCGCCATGATCCAAGCAGAAATCGAGCATTTCCTTTGACTGGTTGCCGTTTTGGTTGACCGTATGAAAAATCGGGGTTTGCCCGCCAAATCCAAAATCATCCGTTCCGGCGGGCGCGTTTACGTCGAGACCCCAGTCTACCAGAAGTTTCGCACAGGTAAAAAGGTTGAACTCCGCGCAAATGTGCATAAGAGAAATCTCCAAAAATGGCGTGTAGGCGCAGGGCAGACTGTATTTTTGGTGAATACCTTCCGGGTTTTCCAAGACGGCCTGTTTGAGCAGGTCGGTGTCGTCAAGGAGTACAGCTTCTAGAATTGGGTCGTTCAGACCATGGCTGCATTCCAGAAATATTTTTACACACTCTTTAAATCGTGGGCCTCTTGTGTATTCTCCGATTAGGACATGGATGAGCGGTTGGTTGTTTTCCTGACTATAGGATTTAGATTCCAAACAGGCCCTGATCCCCGCGATATCGTGGAGTTCAACTGCCGTATTGAGATCCATCTTTTCCATGTCAGTCCATCGTTCTGATGAGTTCCGCAGCATCTGAGATACAGGTGACTTTGGCAAAGCGCTCGTGCTCCACCTCATGCTCGATTTGCTCGTGAACCCACGTGATGTGGAAAGGAATATGGATCGCATGTCCACCGAGTTCGAGTACCGGCAGGATGTCGGATTTCAGACTGTTCCCCATCATCAAAAATTCCGAGGGCTGTACATCCAGATGACGGATGAGCTTCTCGAAATCGGACGTCCGTTTTTCGCTCATGATCTCGATGTGGTGAAAGTATTTTTCCAATCCGGATTTTTTCAGCTTTCTTTCCTGATCCAGCAGGTCTCCTTTTGTAGCCAATACCATGCGGTAGTCGCCGTTTAGACTTTGGAGCACTTCTTCGACTCCGGGAAGCAGTTCCACGGGTTTTTCCAGCATTTCCCTTCCGATGCTGATTACTTTTTCCACCAAAGCAAGGGGCGCCTTGTGGTCGGATATCCGCATGGCGGTCTCAATCATGGAGAGCATGAAGCCCTTGATGCCATAGCCGTATAGTCCGAGATTTTCAATCTCGGTGCGGTAGAGTTCCTTCATGATTGCATGCTCGGGCATGAAATCCTCCAGCAGGCCTGCAAACTTTTCCTCGGCCTCCCGGAAAAAAGGCTCATTTACCCAGAGGGTATCGTCAGCGTCGAAGGCGATTACTTTGAGGGGCATTTTTTTTAGAGTATCAGATACCAAGTATCAAGTATCAATAAACTTGAACCAAGAAGCAATAGCCGAGATCCAACAACAGGATGTTTATAGCTCTTTCATCCAAGCCAAAAGCACGTCTCTCCAGGTTTCAACAGAACCCTTTCCCAGTCCAAAGGCAAAGCCGTGTCCGCCGCTTGGATAAATGTGCAGGGAAGCTTTGACACCGTTCTTATGCAAGGCAGTGTAGTACAGCAAAGAGTTTTCGATCGGAACGCCTTTGTCATCCTGGGCATGAACCAGAAATGTAGGAGGAGTCTCTGCATTGACATTCAGCTCACCCGAGAATCGGTCTATCAGGTCTTGGCTGGCATTTTCTCCGACCAGATTTTTCCTTGAACCCGAGTGTACTGCCGCGTCGCGGAAGGAAATCACGGGATAAGCCAAAATAGAAAAGTCCGGACGTGCAGAAAGTGCATCGACTGCGTCTTTTGGACGCTCTACTTCATGGTTGTATTGGGTGCTCAAGGTGGAGGCTAGGTGCCCTCCCGCGGAGAAGCCCATGACGCCGACCTTGGCCGGGTCGATGTTCCAGGCGGCTGCATTTTGTCGGACGAGGCGGATGGCTCGCTGTGCGTCCAGGAGGGGTACTTCCTTGGGATCGGTGAGGGACTTGGAGAGGGGTAGCCGGTATTTAACGACGATACCCGCGATTCCCTGGGAATTGAGCCACTTGGCAAAGTCAGTTCCTTCCCAATCATAGGCCAAAATGCCGTAGCCGCCACCGGGAAATATCACCACCGCCTGCCCAGTAGCAATCTGCTTGGCAGGGAGATAGACCTCAATCGTGGGAATCTGCACATTGGCTATGCGGATGATGCCCTCCTGTCTGACTTCTTCCTGTAGATCCATCGAAGTCTGAAGCGGAGGGGTGCCCTCCCACAGCGGAAGAGTTTGGACTTGGGCGTGAGCGAAAGCGGTCATCAGTGCAAAAATCAGGGTTAGGATGGGTTTTTTCATGGGATGCTCAGGTAGAAATTGAAGGTTTAGCCAGCGGAAAACTCGAAGATCTTCTCGGTGATCGCCCATCTCCAATTTGCCGGCGTACCGGGAAGGTTGGTCTGATACTGCCCGAGAAAGGCTTCCCATTCCTGCACTTTTGGATTGGCGTCGTCCAGCTTTGCTTTTTTCTCAAAACTAAAATCATTGTCGGCAACCAGTATCATGGACAGTCTGTTTCTCCAGCGATAGATACTCATCTCCACAATCCCCGCCACCCGGATGCTTTCGAGAATATCGGGAGAAACGGATTTGTGGCAGTCCACGTAGGCTTGGATCGCCTCGGGTTCATCTTTGAGATCACAGATCAGAAGGAAAGTCTGCATATTGATTTACGATTTAAGTTTTTTGATTTACGATGCTCCAGGAGACAACTTTTGTCTTTCTCTAGCAAAACCAATTGAATTAGGGCCAAACATCGAAAACCGAATATTGAATCTCCAACATCCGACAACAGTCATCGGACATCCGACATTTCTATATCTTTCAAACTTAAAATTGCCCAATTCTCTTCACCCTCACAGCAAACAAAAACACCATCAGGAAGCATGTCATGGGAAGAAAGAAGGAGAAATTGACTTCGGGCACTCCCAAGACTAGGGTGTCGGTGTATCCCGCTCCGCCCAAGTCCAGGATCATTCCTTGCAAAGTCGGCATGATAGCCCCTCCTACGATGGCCATCACGAGAAAAGCAGCCGCAAATTTGGAATCTTCCCCCAAGCCGTCGAGGGCAATGCCATAGATAGTCGGAAACATCAGCGACATCGCAAAGCTGATTCCCACCAAGGAATACAGCCCTGCCATTCCCTCCAAGAAGATGGTTCCAAGCGTAAAGGCCATCGCCAACAAAGCAAATCCAGCCAGAAGCTTTGACGGAGGCATCACGCGCAGGAGGAAGGTACAGACCCATCGTCCAACCAAAAACACTCCCAAGGATGCATAAGCATAATTGACGGCATTGTAAGTATTGATGCCGATGGACTCGGCATATTGGTATATGTAGGTCCAGACCATGATTTGGGCGCCTACGTAGAACATTTGGGCGAAAGTTCCCTCGACGAAGTTCCTGTTTTTCAGTAGTCGATTCATGGTTGGTGCAAAATCCACTTTGCCGGAGGAATCTGCATTTTCCGGCATTTTCATCATCGCGATGATCACAAAAATGACCAGCACGACCAGCCCCAGCATCACGTAAGGATTCCGGATCACCATTAGGTCATTGGTCTTAATTGCTGCCTTGGCGGTGGCATCGAGACTGTCGAAAATCAGGTTGCCGTTCTCATCGGTATTGTTGGATTGCAGCGCATTGAGGATAAAGGTTTTGGCCACGAAAAGACCAGCCAGGGCACCCATCGGATTAAAAGCTTGCGCCAAATTCAGACGCTGGGTGGCTGTAGCCTCCGGTCCCATGGATAGGATGTAGGGATTGGCAGTTGTTTCCAAAAAGGCAAGTCCAAAAGTCAGGATATAAAGTGCAGCCAAGAAAAACCCATAGCTTTCCCATGCCGCAGCCGGGTAGAAAAGGCAGGCTCCCAGGGCGTAAAGCCCAAGGCCTAGCAATACGCCCGTCTTGTAGGAGTACTTTTTGATAAAAAACGCAGCAGGCAAAGCCATGGTGAAATAGCCACCGTAAAAGGCTAGCTGCACCCAGGAGGCTTGGGTGTTGTTAAGCTCCAGTACTCGCTTGAATGCCGCCACCATGGGATTGGTGATGTCGTTGGCAAAGCCCCATAGGGCAAATAGCGAGGTGATGAGGATGAAGGGAAGAACTAGGTTTTTTGGGACGAGGGCTGGTTTTTGGGTCATAGGGAGCGGTCAAGATGGGTATAGCCACCGTCCACATAGAGATGCTGTCCGGTGATATGGGAGGCTTTTTCGGAAAGGAGAAAAATGGCCATGGAGGCGATTTCCTCAGGGGTAGTCATGCGCTTGCCCAAGGGAATCCTATTGCTGATCTCCTGGAGTTTTTCCTCCGGGTTGGGAAAAGACTGAATCCAGCTGGCATACATGGGGGTGTATACTTCTGCAGGCAAAATAGCATTGACACGGATCTGATAGGGAAGGAGCTCAACGGCCCATTCCCTCGTCAGAGCTAGTTGGGCACCTTTTGCGGAAATGTAGCCGGAAGTGCTCCCTTGGCCAGTCACGGCGGTTTTGGAGGAGATATTTACGATGGCGCCTTGGTGCTCCTTCAGCTGTGGAAGTGCATAGTGGGCCAAGTAGTAGTAGTGAAACAAGTTTTTCGCCACGGAATTGGCGTATGCATCCGGGTTGCCATGCTCCAATCCAACGCCGTCGTTAGCACCCGCATTGTTGACTATCCCATCGATCCTCCCAAAAGTCTTGAGGGTGAGTTCTATCACCTCTTTGGCCTGTTCGGCGGAAAAAAGACGGATGGGGATTTGAAGTGCTTTGCCTTTGGCGAGGTCGATGATTTCGGAGGCTTCTTTATCCGAAGGGTCCACCATTACAGGGATGGCTCCCTCCTCGACCAATCCACGGGAAATTGCCCCGCCGATTCCCTTTGCTCCACCGGAGATGATGAATACTTTGTTATTTAGGTTAAGGTTCATTGTCATTTTTCAGTTTCCTGTCTCAATTTGCAGCTGGAAGCTTTAGCGGAGCCCAAACCAATGCCGCAGCTAGAGCCCGTTTAATTTCTTTTCTCATCAAATCCTGTAAAACCCAGCAGCAGTTTCTCCGAGGATTTTGGTTTTTTCCGAGGGGGAAAGCGACGCGGTAAAGTCCTCGATGACTTGCCAATAATGCTCGTATTCCCCAGCCACCAGGCATACTGGCCAATCGCTGCCGTACATCAGGCGATCAGGCCCGAAGAGCTCAAGCGCGATTTCCAAGTATGGGAAAAGCTGCGCGGGAGTCCAGTTTTGCCAATTTGCCTCGGTAATCATCCCGGAGACTTTGCAGTGCACTAGCTCTCGCTCGGCCAAAGGTGCCATGCCTTTTTTCCATTCTTTCCATTCTCCGTCTTTGATATAGGGTTTGGCCAGATGATCGATGACGAAGCGCTGATCGGGGCATTTTTTTACCAGTTCAAGAGTGGCGCTTAGATGGTTTGGGAAAATGAGGATGTCATAGCTGTAGCCACGCTTTCCGATTTTTTGTACGCCCCGGACAAATTCCTCCTGTAGCATGTACCGTGGATCTCTAGCTTGGAGAACCTCTCTGAATCCTACGAGTCTGGAAGAATCAGCATATTGGTCTAGGACCTCGTCGAGCTGCTCACTTTTCAAGTCAGCCCAACCGACCACTCCCTTTATCCACTCGTTTTGGCTTGCCAAATCGAGCAGGAAGTCGGTCTCTCGGATGCTTTCCTCTGCCTGAACGGCTATGCATCCATCAAGCTTGGCATCTTGCAGCAATGGAAATAGATCCGCTGGAAGGAAATTCCGGCGGATCCGACTCATCTCGGGACTGATCCAATCCTGGCGCTTGGGGTCGTATTCCCAAAAGTGCTGATGGGAGTCCAGTCTCATGCCTCGGGATCATTCATTGCGACCTGGCGGGACACACCGAGGCCGTCGATGCCAAGCTCCACGATATCACCGGGGGCAAGGTATGTCGGTTCAGGCTTTAGCCCCATGCCGACTCCTGCTGGTGTTCCCGTAGAGATTACATCTCCCGGTAGCAAAGTCATGTACTGGCTGATGTGTGCGATGATGGTAGGAATGTCGAAGATCAAATCCGAGGTGTTGCTGTCCTGAAGCATCTTGCCGTTTAGCTTGAGCCATAGTCTAAGCTTATGGGGATCCGATATTTCATCGGGGGTAGCCAGAAATGGGCCTAGCGGAGCAAAATGGTCCGCGCTTTTGCCTTTTACCCACTGGCCTCCGTGGCGAAGCTGGAAATCCCTCTCGCTTACGTCGTTGTGCAGACAGTAGCCGGCGACATAGTCCAAGGCATTTTCCTTGGTGACGTACTTGGCGCGTTTGCCGATGACTACGGCGAGCTCTACCTCCCAGTCGGTTTGTGCGGAATTTTTTGGAATATAGATAGGGTCAAAAGGGCCGCAGAGAGAAGAAGTCGCCTTCATGAAAATGATGGGAACCTCCGGTACAGCCATGCCGGATTCAGCGGCATGCATGCGATAGTTGAGACCCACGCAGATGATTTTGGAAGGGCGGGCGATGGGAGAGCCGATTCTGGCATCTTGGGGTATTTCAGGAAGGCTGGCCTGATTAGCGTCCAACCAAGCTTCCAGACGTCTCAAGCCGTCCGAACCCAAAAAGGTTTCATTCCAATCTTCTCCAAAAGTGGAACAGTCCAGGTATTTTCCGTCTTTATCCTGGATTCCCGGCTTTTCTTTTCCGGCTTCACCAAATCGTATGAGTTTCATGTTTAGTTCTAGTATTTAGTAATGAGTATCAAGAGTCAAGAGATTGGAATCTAGTATGTTGAAGCAAAAGCATTTCAACTATCGAGATTGATTTCTCTGGACTAATTTGACAATTTATAAACGTTTCAATTTTACAATCCTAAGTCTACATTTTCAGCCCCATGAAGCCGCCGTCGATGTTGAAATTGGCGCCAGTGATGAAGCTGCCGGCATCGGAACTGATGAAAAAGGCCAATTCGGCCACCTCTTCAGGAGTGCCCATTCTTCCTATGGGCTGGGTAGCTGCCAGTTTTGCAAACATTTCCTTTTCCTGACCGGGGTAGTTTTTTGCCAGAAACCCGTCGACAAAAGGCGTATGGACGCGGCCAGGAGAGATGCAGTTGCATCGTATGCCGTCCTGTACGTAGTCCCTTGCCACGCTTAGGGTCATGGATAGTGCGGCCCCTTTGGTCATGCTATAGGCAAACCGGTCTGGAATCCCGATAGTCGCGGCGATGGAGCACATGTTGAGGATGGAGCCACCTCCGTCCTCTTTGAGTTTGGGGAGACAAGCTTTGATGCAATTGAACATCCCTTTGACATTGACTTGGAAAAGGCGCTCGAAATCTTCCTCTGACGTATTTTCTACTTTGCCGATATGGGAGATTCCCGCATTGTTGATCAATACGTCGATCTTCCCCGGGACGCTTTGGATGAGTTTTTCAAGCTGGGCATAGTCGGTGATGCTTCCCTCGAGGAATTTTACCGGGAATCCTTTTTCGTGTTCTTCGATTTGGACTTTGGTGGCTTCGGTGTGGTTGGTGTCGATGAAGTAGACGTGGCAGCCTTCAGCGGCAAACTTCTTTACCATTGCGAGGCCAATGCCACTGGCTCCACCGGTGATCAATACTGTTTTTGAATGCATTAGTTACAGGTTAGGGTCAAGGTTCTTGTCGAAACAAAAAACAAGCAATCAAGAATGGACAAATATAGCAAGGACTTTTAATGCTTCCCGACCAGTTTTAAGATCTGCTCGATATTTTGGAAGGTGATGGGTTTTTCAAAAAAGCCGACGACAGGGGCGTAGTTCTTTGCCTTTTCGGCATTGGCACTGGCGACAGAGGAAGTGATGAGAATGACGCTAGGGCAGGTTTTCCGGACGTTTTCGAACTCGTTCATAAATTGCCAGGCGCTCATGTCCCGAAGGTTGATGTCCAGCAAAATGAATTTTTGGTGTGCTGTATCATGGTTTCCTGACAGATAGGCCAAGGCTTCTTTTCCCGAGTGGAATGGGCTGAGCTGCAGGTTTGGATCGACGATGCTGAACATCTTTTGGAGCATGACCAAGAGCACCGGATCGTCGTCTACTAGGATCAGTTCAGTCTTCATTTTTGTCCAAGTGTTCGATTGTTTCGGATTTTCTGCTGATTTCGCGGATGATTTCATCCAGTTCCCCGGCCGAGTCCCTGATATAGCCCATCAGCTTTTTACTCTCGGCGTTCAAATCGGAGGTTTCGGTATCGAGGAGATTGACTAGTCCGAGTAGGCGGGCCAGGGGAGCTCTGACGACATGGGACTGAATCCACGCGATTTCCATCAAATTCTGGTTTTGTTTTTCGATGGTTTCGATGTGTCGATTTCGATCCGTGATGTCGTTGATAATGACCAGCATGGCGTTTCTTTCATTGAAAGGCAGCCTTTTGTAGGTAGTTTCCACAGTAATCGTTTCGCCTGATTTCTTCAGGTGGCGAAAAACGTTCTTTTGAACCGAGGATGGATCAAGCAGCAAGTTTTCCAGTTCTTTCGCTATGCCATGGCTCTCGCCCTTTGGCCGAAGATCGGCAATGCTGAGGGCGAGAAATTCTTCCTCGGAATACCCATAGTGGTTGATGGCGGCTTGGTTGATGCTGAGGAATTTCAGTGTATCCGCATCAAAAACCCACATGGGCAAGGGGCTGAGCTGGAAGAGGTCACTGTACCGTTTTTCAGACCGCTGGATCTGGTCTGTGAATTTTTTCCGTTGTATGGAGTAGACTATCGTCTTGTAAAGGATGGTGGGAGTCAGTTCGTCTTTGAGCAGGTAGTCCGATACGCCAAGCGACAGGGATTTGATGGTGAAATCCAAGTCAGAAAATCCCGTGAGGGCGACCACGGGCGTGTCCCCGGCAAGCTCCAAGATCTCCACGATCAATTTTTCCCCGGAGAGGTCCGGCAGCGTCAGATCAAGGAAAATCAGGTCGAATTTTCCGGGTGGATTTTGAAGTATCTTTCTGGCGGCCTGGAAGGTTTCGATTTGTTTTAGGTTGGCTTCCAGAATATTTTCCGCCAAATATTCCTCTATCAGGACAAAATCTCCGAAGTTGTCTTCGATGACGAGGATATGGTAAGCCTTTTTGTCCTTATGCATGGTACCTCAAGTTCGGGGAAGCCGAGCTATACTCAGCCAAAACTCTTCGATTTTGGAGGTCACGTGTAGGAAGTCACTCACCTCCAGTGGCTTGATGATGTAGCAGTTTGCGTGCTCCTGGTAGGCTTTCAGAATGTCTGACTCGGAGGAGGAGGTTGTCAGCATGATGATGGGAATATGCTTCAGGTCCGGATGGTTTTTGACGCTTTCCAATACTTCATGGCCATTTTTTTTCGGGAGATTAACGTCTAGGAGAATCAGGTCCGGCAGTTCATTGAGGCTCTGTTTGGCTTGGGTCATCAGATAGAAAAGCGCCTCACTTCCATCTCTGAGGGTATGGAGTTCATTGGCGATCTTGCATTCCTGCAAGGCTTCGGTCGTCAGCAAAATATCTCCTTCGTTGTCTTCCACCAACAGGATCTTGATAGGGGGTCTGGTCATGTCTTTTTAATTGTAAAAAGAAACTTACTTCCCAGACCTATCGTGGATTCAGCCCATATTTTTCCTCCATGTTGGCTGACGATTTTGCGGCAAGTGGCGAGGCCCATGCCGGTTCCAGGGTATTTTTCTTTGGGATGAAGGCGCTTTAAGATTCCAAATATGTGCTCAAGATAATCACCGTCTATACCTATTCCATTGTCCTCGACAGAAAATTCCCAAAAATGTTCCAGGTCTTTTCCCGAAATGACAATTTCGGGCTTGACGTCGGGATTTCTGTACTTCAGTGCGTTGCCGATGAGATTTTGAAACACAAGCTGAAGTGGGGTTTTCACCCCTTTGATGACGGGAAGTTCCCCCACCCGAATTTCCGCTTCGGATTCTCTGATCAGATTTGATTTTAGCTGGATGACCTTCTCCACCAGCTCTCGGGTATCGATAAACTCGGTGGCGGAGGATTCAAATCCCACTTTGGAATATTCCAGCAGGTCGTTGATCATGACGGTCAGCCGCTTGGCTCCGTCCATGGCATAGGAAATGTAGCGCTTGGCTTTGTCATCCAGATCCGGGCCATAGTTTTTTTCAAGCAGGGACATGAACGAACTGATCATCCTCAAAGGCTCACGAAGATCATGGGATGCGAGCGAGGCAAAAATCTTCAGTTCTTCGTTTGCGTTGCTCAATTGCTGATTGGCTTGGATTAGATTCAGTTTGTCGGTCTTCTGTTTGGTGATGTCCTGGGTTGCCCCGATCATCCGCACAGCCTTTCCCTCCGAGTCTCGGATGATGAAGCCTTTTTCCCGCACATAGGCATAAGATTGATCGGCCTTTCGGCCACGGAACTCTATTTCCCAGCGATTGGAGCTCCCGGAGAGAGCTTCCTGAAGTTTGGATTGGACATAGTCCTGATCCTCTGGGTGAATCAGATCGACTCTGAATTGTTTCTGCCTTTCAAGTTCATCTTGTCCATAGCCAAAAATCACGGAAAATTGGCTGGAACGGTACTTCTCATTGGTCAATAGGTTCCAATCCCAAATGGCGTCTGAGGTAGCTTGGGAAGCAAGCTCGAAACGTTCATTGGCCAAAAGAATCTCCTCGGTTTTCTCCTTTAGCTTTTTCATCAAAAGAGAGGGCTGCCGAGCAAAATTCCACATCAGAAAGCCAAACAAGGCTGATCCGATCAAGCTCATGAAGCCGTGTAGGATGAGTCTGGGTATTGCCGTGCTTTTTTTGAGCTGAAGGGAAAGTGTCCAGTTTCCTATCCCCAAAAATACTTCAGCTTTAAAGCCATTGAACCTCTCAGAATGTTCTTCCGGGAGGAAATTTTCCAACAATCCCGAGTTCGGATTGACTTTCGAAAGCTGCACCCAAAATGGGCTTTCTTGCTGTCTATCCAGCGATGCCGTACGGAGCAGGTCATTGAAGTAGATGATGACGGCGGAGATCCCCGCGAATTTTTGGTCTTTGAATAGGGGATACCTTCCGACGATTGCATTGCCTCCCTGTTTGAGTTGGAGTGGCCCTGAGAAATAGACCTCATTTCTCAGTATCGCTTCCTCCACTTCCTTTTTGGTCTTGGGGTCTTTGAGGACATCGTACCCGATCACGGTTTCGTTGCCAGACAAGGGGTAGACCGCCACTATTCGCCCGCTGTCCAAGAGCTGCAATACATCCACATGAGGGTTGCTGGAAAGTAGTTGTTGACCGATGTTTTGAAAGTCTTCCTCGACCCCTCTTTGATATTGCGCAATAAAACCCAGCGTTTTGGCCGCCGAGACTCCGTCATTGAGCGCATCAGTGAGGAGATTTTCAAATTCGTTCAATTTGAACGTGACCAGTTCCCGCTCTGAGGCAAGCCGTAGCTGATAGCCTGCAAATGTAAAAAACAGCGCAAGAGCCAGGGAAAAGGCAAAAGCGATCCACCCGGTCAGCCTTGGGCTGAAAAACAGAAGCTTGTAGATTCTCTCTTTTGCTTTTTTCAATGCCCTTTGGATCTATTTCTTGACAGTAAAACAAAAAGTACTTCCCTGTCCGGGAACTGAGTTCACCCAGATTCTTCCTCCGTGGAATTCGACTATTTTTTTACATATCGCCAGCCCGATGCCTGAGCCGGAGTATTGTTCTTTATGATGCAGTCGCTGAAAAATAACGAAGATCTTCTCGATAAATTCAGACTCGATTCCGATTCCATTGTCCCGTACCGAAAACTCCCACTCGGTTTCCGACTCTTTGCCCTCAATCCATATTTCAGGGCTACTTTCTCCGGTCTGATACTTTAGACCGTTGTTGATGAGGTTTTGGAAGAGCTGCACGATGGTACTGCTGTGACAGTTGATGTTCGGCAGCGGGCCGATGTGGATAAGCGCATTTTTGTCCCGAATCAACTTTTTGTTCAGCAGGAGTACTTCCTGGACCAGGTCGGCGGTGTTGGCGACTTGTTTGGATTCTGGCTGGGTTCCTATTCTCGAAAATTCCAGCAGATCGAGAATGATGTCCCGCATTCGCTTGGCTCCATCGACGGAATAGTGGATGTACTGCAGGCCTTTTTCATCCAAGACATGGCTGTATTTGAGCTTGATCAGTCCTAGGAAGCTGGTGATCATACGGAGCGGCTCCTGCAGGTCGTGGGAGGCGACATAGGCAAACTGCTCCAATTCTTTGTTTGAGATTTCGAGCCCGCGGTTGGATTCGGCAAGTTCCACGTTGAGTTTTTTCAGCGATTCCTCATAGGTTTTGCGATGGGTGATGTCCATGGAATAGCAGCAGATGGCAACCACTTCCCCCGCTTCAAAAATCGGTTTGAAACTGACCTCCATGTAACCGCCTTTTTCCATGATAGTCACTTTTCGCACGATAGAGAACGTTTCGCCTGCAAGAGCCCGGTCATACCAAACTTTCCATTCCTGGATGAATTCCGCTGGCAAGTCAATGCCAAAGACCAGGTTGTCGCCTGGAGAAACTACCCAATTGAAAACGTCCTTCATGGCCCGAAGAAACTCGGTATTGGCTGTGACCAGACGGTAGTCCCGGTCCAGAGCCCAAATCGTCTCCGGGGATGCGTCAAGGACAATGGAGAGCTTCTGTCGGTCAGCTTTGAGTGCTGCTTCTGTGCGTACAAGCTGGGTAATGTCCCTGGCCACAGCAAAGACTGTCTTGGATGTCTCGTCCAGCGTCGCGGACCAGTTTAGATAGACGACTGAGCCGTCTTTTTTGAAATAGCGATTTTGAAAATCAGAAGAGGAGTCTCCACTCATGATCTTTTTTCTGCTTTCCACCGTGGCTTCAAAATCATCAGGATGCACTAAGTCGCGGAAGGACTTACCCTTTAATTCCGACTGGCTATATCCAAGTATTTTTTCACAGGACTTTGAGGCTTTCAGGAAGGCGCCGTTTTCATCGGCCAAGAAGATCAGATCTTGGGTAGTATTGAAGATGTTTTCGAGGTAGAGGTTGGATTTTTGGAGATTTTCCTCCTTCTGCTTTTCCTGAGAAATATCCCTCGATATGCCAAACAACCGGATGGCCAAACCCGCGGAATTCCGATCTACCATGCCTTCCGAGATCAAGTGACGGATCGATCCGTCCGGAAGTACAACCCTGTTTTCGATCTTCAGTAAATCCCCGGATTCCAAGGCTTTTTGCATGGCGTCATCCACTTGCTTCCTGTCGTCGGGATGGATCAACTCCAGTGCTAGGTCGATGGGTGGAGTCGCTCCATTGGGGTTCAAACCCAGTATTCGATACATCTGTTCAGACCAAGTGGATTGGCCTGTTGCCAGATCCAGCTCCCAGTGTCCGATGTTGCCGAGGGACTCGATTCGTCGAAGTAGGTCAGAGTCGGAATTCAGGCGGTTTGGCGGAGGGGAGTCAGCAGCAGAATATTCTTTGGGTTTGTGGCCAATTCCCATTGATTTGTAATTAAAAGCTAAAAGATAGTGGGTTTCGGTTTCTTCGCCTATGAAATGTCGGATTCTGTAAATCTAAAGCTTGACGGCCTCCCCGGTTTTCACTGATTCATCGCAGGCAAAAGCAATTTTCAAGCTATTGAGCGCGTCATCGAGATGATCGCGAAGGTCGACGTTGTCGACGATGGCCTGCAGAAAGTAGCGCTGCTCGCGGTTGCAAAGCTCCTGATGGTCGGGCTCTTCGGTCATGTCTATCCATTCATCTTTTCTCGTGAAATGATTTTCGGGGTCGATGTCTGCATGGTGTAGGCGGATTGATTCAGTCTTGGTATGGCTGTCGACATTATCTGATTTTCCCGCAGCACCAGCATCTTTGGCCACGATGGAGACTGAACCTTTTGGGCCGAAGACATCCTTCACGAAGAATGCCGTTTCGCTGACCATAGGGCCCCATCCAGCTTCGTACCAGCCCACGGATCCGTCTTCAAAACGGATCTGAAGCTGCCCGTAGTTGTAGTTGTCCTTGGCTATGTCATCGGTCAATCTGGCTCCTATTGCCGTGACGGAAAGAGGTTTTGACCGAGTCATTTGGCACATCACATCGATGTAGTGCACACCGCAGTCTACGATAGGACTGAGTGATTTCATCAGATTTCGGTGGACATCCCACATGTATCCCTGACTTTGTTGGTTTAAGTTCATCCGCATTACTAGGGGCTTGCCCATTTTTTGTGCTTCGGAGATAAATCTGATCCAAGAAGGATGGTGTCTGAGAATGTATCCCACGACGACTTTTTTGCCGGTCTCTTTGGCCTTTTCGATGATTTTTTCGCAACCCAAAATCGTATCAGCCAAAGGCTTTTCAATAAAAATGTGGCACCCTGCATCCAGGGCCTTCAGTGCAAACTCCTCGTGTGTATCCGGATAGGTGGAGATGCAGACGGCATCGGGTTTGGTCTTGTTCAGCGCCTCATGGAAATCGTCATAGAGGGCGTAGGAGGAATTCAGCGCTTCGTTGATTCGGGCCTTGCTGTCACCCCGGGCTACCAGGCCGCAGATGTCAAATTCGGACATATGGTGATAGGCTGTTGCATGGGAAGCTCCCATGTTGCCGCAGCCTACGACAAGGATTCGGATAGGTTTATTCATTTTGGACATTTGGGTTAGGTTGTGGGCTAGGCGCCTGCTCATCAAATTCTGCGTCTAAATTATCCTCCTTGGTGGATTTGCCCACTTTTATCTCATAGTTTTCCGCATTTCCGGTGATTTTGACCGGGATTCCAAAGACTCCCAAAGGTGGGAGGCCCAGCCTCATGCCGATGTTTAGGTCGCCATCCAGGCTCACTTGGCCCTCTAGTCTTGGCCTGAATCCCGCGATTCTCATTTTAGTTCGAGGGATAGTAATCAGGTTGTTGGCGATAGTGCTTTTGATCTCTATGTCATTCAGCGTCGGATCGTTGAGCTCCTCGGTTTCGGTTTTTTCCGCTACCGTATTCATAAGTTTGAATCCTTTCAGCTTAATGTCTTTCAGTCCAAGGCTCCCTTCACCCTTTATCGACGACAGGATCGGATACATGTCGGCATCTAATCTTCCTCCGAGCTGGTACTCCAAAGACGCCTTGCCTTCCGCATATTCCGCAAAAGACACCATCTCCCTGAAGATCGGTACCTCCTGATAGGCTCGCTGGATGTCAAAGTCTCTCGCGTCGATCTCGTACTCAAAGTCGGCGGAGAAAGGGGAGGTGGCTCGGTAGGCGCCTTGCATCGCTACCCGAGCACCCACGATGCTAAAACTCGTTTCGTTTAATAGGATCTCCCGGGGCGAAGTGCTCAGCTCGCCCGTGAATTCGCTGACCTGATAGTCTCCAAAGCGTACGGATTCCGCGCTGGCGGATACTTTTAGCTCAAGGTTGGAAGGCGGTACGATCACTCCCGTTACCACCCCAAGGGTATCGTTTTTGAGGGGTTCAGCTTCGCCAAAAAACATAAAGTCGTCCAAGTCGACATAGGAGGTTTTGAGAGCCATGCTGCCTCGGAGGGTTTCTTTGTCGTCCGCCAGATATCCCAGATAGTTGGTAAACTGGCCAGAGGCGACAAATTCGTTATCAGAGTAGCCGAACAGGAAGTCCTGAAACTCGATCTTGTCCTGAGTGAAATTCAAGCTGCCTTTTTCCAGCCTTATCGGCTTGGGGAGCAGGTCCGTCCTGATTTGGATTTTTTCGATTTCCAAGCTGCCCCGGTTGTCCAATTGGCTGATCCTACCCGCTGCTGCATCGCTTTGTTTTCCCTTTAGACTCAAGTCTGCCAGCAGGTAGCCGTCGACCTGTGATCCTTCCATTCCGAAGACTTGGGAAAGCTTTCCTAATTCCAATCGGCCTTGAGTTTCGATGTCATATTGGATGTCTTCGAGGTTTTTGATATTCGCCCTGAGCACAAAAGGACTCTCGGCAAGGGTGAATGAGAGGGCTTGGATGTCAAATTCAAGGTCTGCGAAAGAGTTGGTGGGATTGGCCACGGCAAGGCTGCAAGTGATATCCTGGATCGGCTCAGGAAAATAAGGACTTTGGATGTATCCGTCCTCAAGTCTAAGGGTAGTATTAACGACAGGAGAGATTTTTTCGGCAGGGAGATAGTGTCCTTGGGCCAGGAGCTCAAGTCTAAGCTGACCTGCAAGTTGGAATCCGGAGTCCAAAGGATAGAATTTGGGGATGTCCTTTAGGTCAAAGCTGCTGCTGAGATTGGCGTCGATGCGCTGGTTTTCTCTTCCAAAGTACTTGAAAAAGCCATCCGTGATCTGATCCAATACTTGAAAATGAAGCCTTGAAACCTCTAGGTTTACATGGTTTGGCAAGCTATCCGGCGAGTTGGCTGCCACTTCTATGGTTAGGTCTTTGATGGGCTCGGGCAGCTCCGTCCAGTGCAGGTAGCCCTCTTCAAGCTTTGCTGAAAAATCGAAGACAGGAATAGTCCGAATGATAGGTTTCTGATCTCGGAGGCTAGTAGGATCGGCCTCAAAGCGATAGTTTCCCTGAGCGTGAAAAAGTAGGTCCAGCTGGCCGCGATAGTCCAAACCCTCCGTACCTAGCGCGGCGTGAAGGTGGGCCAGGTCCAGCTTGGCTTGCAGATCCGAATCGATTCTCATGGGATTCAAGCCCTGCAAATGGAGTTCACCCGTGAGAAAGCCATCCCCCAGATCAAATCCAAGGCTGTCCATGTCGAATATCAGCTGGTTGGGGTCGAGTTCAGGTATCTGAAGGTTGATCCTGGCGGTCATTCGCTCGACACCCGGACTTGTCGCAGTGCGTGCAATCATCCCATCATGAAGTCTTAAGTTGAGGACAAGACCGGGGAACTGGTTTTTCTCGGGAAGGTAAAATCCCTGAAATGAGCCCACAATGTCGCCTTTCCCCCCAAACTTGGTCTCCTCAAAACCCGGAATGAATTCGGGTGGAACCAGGGACAACATGTCTTTCAGATCAGCATCAAATGACTCCAGGATAAAGTTCATGTCGTATCCCCCGGGGATAAACTCGAAGGCACCGACAAAATTGAGGGGGAGATCATTGATTTTTAAAGCATTCCTTTCAAATGTGAGTGCGGTAGTCTCGGTGTTGATCCGGGTGACGAGATCAGCTGAAAGCCTGTTGCGATTGAAGATCGGAAGCTCATCGTATACCAACTGGAATTCTCCGATGAGGACATTGCTTTGGAGGTTGAGCTGCCCGTCTACCAGATTGCCGCTTCCGCGGTAGTCCAAGCTATTCGCTTCGCAAACCAAATCCAGGGAGGTATCAAAGTACAGCAAGCGGCTGCCTTTCAGCGAAAAATTTTCAATCTCAAACTCAAAAGCGCTGGAATCGCCTGGAATGCTGTCCGGCTGGCTAGGTGGGAAGACATCGAAATTGGAATTGCCCCTGATGTCCCGCAGGATCTTAATTGTCGCACGCTCCAGATAGATTTCATTGATTTTCACGCGGTCTGAAAAAAGCGAGGTGATGCCCACCCCAAAGCCCAGTTCGTTGGCGTGAAGCAATGTGTCTCCGGCAAAGGGCGGGGATCCGCCCAAGAATAGATTGTCCACGGAGAGCGTGAGCGAAGGGAAATGCCGGAAAAAAGTCAGGTGTACGTCGTCAAATCGCAGCTCGCTCGACACTTGCCCATTCAGGGCTTTTTCGAGCTCAGCTTTTAGCTTCTCCTGAAAGAAAAAAGGGAAGACGATTAATACAAAAAGTAAAAAGGCGGCCGGCGCAAGTCCAAATTTGAACCACTTTGATTTCAAGAATCTATTCATCCTAGTAAGGTTGGAAAAAAACTAGTTTTCGTTGGCGTTTTTCAATGCCGATATTTCCTGCGCACTGAGGTAGACTATTCGTATTCTCAAAGTGATCGGCACCTCCGGCTCGTCCTGCTCATCGCGATCTACGGCCACTATCCTGTTGACTATTTCCATTCCTTTGATCACTTCACCAAAGATCGTATAGTCCCCATCCAGTCGAGGGATTCCCTGCGGGTTTTGGACGATGTAGAATTGGCACGTGGCTGAAAGCTTCCCAGGATTGTCGTCCCGTCCGGCGCCTACTGCGCCGTACACATGCTTGAGCTCCGGGTGAAACTCGGGCTCTAAAAGGTATGCTGGATCCTTGAATCCAGCAGGAGTGTCTGGGCAACCGCCCTGTGCGACAAAATTGGGGATCACCCGATTGAAAGTCAACGAATCCCAATAGCCGGCTTCGGCCAGTTCTATGAAGCTCTCGCGGTGGTTTGGGGTGCGGGAGTCCAACTCGATCAGGATTTCACCGTATGGGGTGAGTATTTGGCCAACGGGAAGTTTGTCCGTTGTAAAAAAGAAGCTGAGTAAAAAATGGAACAAAAAGACCGAATTCATGGAGTAGTTGGGTTAAGAATGCCGACGAGGGCAGTTAATATACATATTTCAGGAGGTTATTTAAATTAAACTCTGGCATTGGGAGGATTATGAAAAGCTTACTACATTGGCGGCGATCACCACCCAAATACCCAAATGTCTGGAGAAAAAAGCATTGACAATCAGGTTGTTGATTTGATTTCGCCGATTCCAAATAACGAATTTGAACGGTTGCTGGCCTTGAACGAATTGGAGTTGGACTACTCCGATTTGAACCGATCCCTTGGCGATTTGACAAAGCTTGCTGCGAAGATAGCCGGGACCTCCATCTCATTCATCAACTTGATCGATACATTTACCCAGTGGAGCGTATCTTCTTTTGGCATGGAAGTCAGCCAGACTCCCCGAGAGGAGTCCGTGTGTCAGTACACGATCCTCGAAGAAAACTCCAAGGGACTGGAAGTGTCTGACCTGGCAGCAGACGAGCGGTTTAAAGATCGGGATTATGTGACCGGAGATCCTTTCCTAAAATACTACTTTGGCGTCTCCCTTAAGATCGATGAAGGCCTTGCGATTGGATCGCTCTGTGTGATGGACGATGAATACAGGAGCCTCAGCAACGAAAAAAAAGAAATGTTGGAAATCGTGGCAGAAGAGATCGTCAAAAGGATCAAGACACTACACGCTATCAGTACACTCAAAAAAAGACTTCAAGAGAGCGATACTGTCAAAAACAACGTTGCGCATGACATCCGGGGGCCGCTGGGAGGCATAGTGGGTCTGACCGAGATCATCGAACTACAGGGGGAAAGAAATACGCTGGAGGAAGTCCTTAGCTACATTTCCCTCATCCAAAAAAGCGGAAAATCCGTGCTCGAGCTGGCAGACGAGATCCTTTCCAAATCCAGCGTCATGGGTAAACCCAAGGAGCATGAATTTACACTCGCGACGCTCAGGGAAAAGGTAATCGACCTTTTTGGCCCCCAGGCCATGAGCAAAAAAGTGAGACTTAGGGTCAATCATGCTACCGAGTATGCGTCCCATCCATTTTCCAAAAACAATATCCTCCAGATTCTGGGCAATCTTATCAGCAATTCCATCAAATTCACCCCTGAGGGAGGTGAGGTAGTGGTGAACTTGGAGATCGAGGTGGAGGATCGCTTCCGACAGCTGCTCCTCAAGGTGAAGGATAGCGGGGTGGGGATGCCCAAGGAAAAAATCGACCAAATTGTCAATGGCAACGCGGCTTCTTCTTCGGGAACTTCCGGGGAAAAGGGCTATGGCTTTGGGCTCAACTTAGTCCAGCGTTTGGTGACGAATCTTGGAGGCCGAATCTCGGTCAACTCCGAGCCGGGAACCGGCACTCAGTTTGAGTTGACCCTTCCCCTCTCTTAGGGCTTATTGCGAAAGCGGCTGCGCAGCTGCGGCCTTTATGCTGTTGTCCACGGGATAAGCGTACATCGATAGGAAGCTTTTCACCAAGAACGGATTCGAGATGTCGATTTTTCCGTGGAGTCTTTTTTCAAAAGACTCTTTCTCTCCAAGTGTATAGAACGCTTCGTACGCTTTCGTTCCGGTCAGAAGATCATGGGCGATGTAGTTGCTAGGCCATAGTCTATAGCCGCCCCATATTTTTTGGTCTATCACTGCTGCCAGTTGCGACAGTTTTTCGCTTTGGGTGAGGTCTGCGTTGGATATTTCCCTGATCTCCTCGTCGAGGATCCCATTGACTTGGATGTGGATTCTTTTTTTCGTGCCCATTATGCCCCTTAGCAAATTCACAAAGTCCTCGTTTTCGCTTTTGATGTACTTTTCGTCTCTGGACTTGGCCAATAGTTCTGGCATTTTCAGGATGTCCGTCGGGTCGTATTCATAGGAGATGGAGATCGGCACGACCTTGATTTTTTCAAAAAAGCCGAAAGGATTTTCTCCGGCTTCGGCAAGCGTGAGCATCTTGAGGACACCTTTGTGAGTGATGTCGTTTCCATCTTTGGTTCTGCCCTCGCGCTGGGCCGTCCATACCGATCGGTTTTCCCTCAGCAGGGACTTGCTAATGAACTCGGACACGAGCAGGGAGCTTTCAAAAAGCGCCCTTCCTGATAGGCCTCGGCGGATAGCAAAGTTTCGGTTGAGTCGGGAGAGAGTATGGAGGAAAGGCTTCTTGATCAAGTTGTCGCCAATCGCCGAGGTAGTCATGACCAGCCCTTTCTCGTAGAGGCAGGAATTCAGCAACGAAGTGTCCAGTATGATGTCGCGATGGTTGGAGATGAAAAGGTAGGCCGTATTCGGCTCCAAACCTTCAAATCCCCCAGTGCTTAGTCCCTCGGAACTTCTTTCCAACACCTTCATCAGTGCAGGATAGATGAAATTGATCTGAAAGTCCCTTAAAGAATGCGTGTGGTGCATGAGGTCTTTCCAATGGGAAGGAGGGTCATTGGGAAAGGCAAAATTCATCATGGCCTCTAGCATAGGATCGTCGATGATCTTTCTGATCGCAGCGTTTGCTTCGGAATCGTAAAAAGGCCTTATCGAATCAAATTTGGACATAGGAGGGTTACTTTGCTTTCGCAAAAAGCAAAAATTAGCTGAATAATAGAAGCTATTTTAGGTTTAGCGGGAGACGCTGCCGGTCAATCAGTCCCGTCTCAGATACTTATCGATGAAAAGCAGATGCACCGGAAGCGCTGCTGTCCAGTAGGGCCAAGTATGGGCCCCTGGACGTTCGATGTATTCGTGGGGAGTTCCGTTTTCGAGCATGAGCTGGTGCATCTGCCGGTTAGTCTCGATGAGGAAGTCGTCCACACCGCAGTCTATGATCAGGGCGATTCCATTGGCCTTTATCCTGTCCACCAAACCAACGGCGGTGTAGGGGTTGAAGGTCGGCGCGTCATAGTTCAGATCCGCGCCCAGCATGGCTTTTTGGCTTTCCTTGCGAAGTTTACGGAAGTCATCTGGTACTTTCCACATACGGGTATCGATGTTCATGACACCGCTCATGCTGCCGGCAGCCACAAAGAGTTCCGGGTGTTTTGCCGAAAGCGTGATAGCTCCATGTCCGCCCATGGAAAGCCCGGTGATCGCGCGGGATTCCCGGCGGGCAAAAGTCCGGTATTTTTTGTCAATGTTGGGAATCAACTCGGCGGTCAGATAAGTCTCATATCGCACGGAGTCGAGTAGGGGGCTGTCGTAGTAGTAGCTGGAGGGACCAACACCGGGAGTGACGATGATGAGCTTATATTCCTCGGCCATTCTTTCGACGAGACCGGGCTCGGTGGTTTTTTTGTGCCAATCACTGAAGGCTCCACTTCCCCCATGCAGGAGGTACAGGACGGGGTATTTTTGACTTCCAGTTGGATAGGAGGACGGGGTCGTGACGGCAGCTTTGAGGGTTTTGTTCATTGCCTCACTGTAAATTTCGATAGTGTCGGTCTTTGCCTGTCCAAAGGCCCAAAGCGGGAAAAAGGCAATAAGGCTGATAATACGGTTCATGGGTTGGTCTTCATTGGGTTTCGATCTGGAAAATAGGCAATCTTATCGAAGACTCAAGCGCTGTTTTCCTGGCTTCCACGCCTATCCCAAATATCTTATTTTGTATATTCTTGCCGGTCTTGAGTTTTTCCCAAAGTTATGAATCGATTGCAGCGCATAGCCAATTTCCTCCTCATCCTTGTGTTGGGAGCACTTGTCCTCAAGGAGGGGGATTTTATTCTGGTTCCCCTGGTTTGGGGGATTTTTTTTGCTTTTGCACTGTACCCTATCTCCTCTTGGCTTGAGAAAAGAAGAGTTCCCAGGGCATTGGCGATCTCGTTCAGCATCCTGTTGGTTGGCTTGTTTGCGCTTGGAATGGCCTATGTCCTTTTAAACCAAATGGTTGGCCTGATTAAGGACGCGCCGGAAATTGGGGGTAATCTGGAAAGCAAGTTTAGTCGATACTTGGGTGAACTGAGTACGGTCTTTGGAAGAGATCTAATCAATCCCAATTGGGACTCAGACATAAGCTCCTTCCTTTGGGGAGGCAAGCTGACCGAGACGCTCTTCGCTACTGGGAAATCGCTCACCTTGGCTGGGATAATTCCCCTCTACGCCTTTTTGCTGATGTATTACAAGGATTTTTTTATTGAGTTTTTGATACGCTTTTCCTCCAGAAATCAAGAGCTCGTCATCAACTGGGCCAAGGATTCTGGACGGGTAATCCAATCCTATTTGGCTGGAATGATCCGCGTCACGGGAATCGTAGCGGTCCTGGCGGGAATCTTCTTCTATCTGCTTGGGGTCAAGTATTTCCTGCTTTTTGCCGCGTTTGTCGCACTGATGAACCTGATCCCCTATGTTGGGGTCTTCGTTTCTTCGTTTTTCGCCATTCTCTACGTATTTCTTACCACGGATTCGCTGCTTTATCCATTGCTGACTTTCGCCGTGCTTTGGGGTATTCAGCTTTTGGAAAACAACATCATCACCCCTCTGGTGGTAGGCTCGAAAGTCAAAGTGAATGCCCTCGCGGTCATCTTGGCAATCTTGCTCGGGGGATGGCTATGGGGAATATCCGGGATGATTCTCTTCATCCCGCTCACTGGGGTGCTGAAAATCACGCTTGAGAGAAGCCACGGACTCAAGCCTTTTGCTTACCTGTTGGGCGATGACGTGCCGATCAGCGAGGAGTCCGAAAACTTTTGGAAGCTCGCACTCAGGAAATTTTCCAAAAAGGGAAAGCCAAATTAGGGAGATGAGAGCCTCTTACAGGACTTGAACCTGCGACCCACGCTTTACGAAAGCGTTGCTCTACCAACTGAGCTAAAGAGGCTGAAGGACAATCATCTAAGCTTTAAACTAGCTCAGTTGGCGCCACCCTGCAAGCCGGCTGCTCGGTAAAACCTTCCGAATGGAAGGTTTCTTCACCCTCGCCCCTCAACTGAGCTAAAGAGGCATAGTGCACCGAGGCAGCATTCGAAAATACCTCAGATGGCCCAAGCCTGCAAGTTGAATGCTCGGTAAACAATATTTAAAGGGCGTTTTTTATTCTTGCCCGTCGACTGAGTCAAAGAGGCTCAAAATGAACTTGCCGGGGCGAGTAAAAAAGAAAAGCAGACCTGAAAGATCTGCTTTTGTTCAAGTGTGCGGATGAATGGATTCGAACCATCACACCCAGAGGGCGCTGCCACCTGAAGACAGTGCGTCTACCAATTTCGCCACATCCGCATCGTTGAATTGGTGTGCAAATAACGCAAATCCCAACAATCCAAACAAAGCCTCGGGTCAATAAAATAGAACTTTCCTTATGTGAAAAAGCAATCCTATTGACCGCCAATTACTTCCAAAGGTCGGTGTTTTCTATTCCTGCATCTTTCGCAACAAAAACCGGTATTTTGCCTTCGGCCTTTTGCTTTTTATAATCTTCCCAAGCGCGGAATGCTGGTTTTCTGAGAAGCAAAATTGCGACAATGTTTAGCCATGCCATCATTCCGACTCCTATGTCGCCTAGTGTCCAAGCGACCTCGGCTGTTTTGATCGAGCCATAGAAGGTAGCGCAAAGAATGGCAAGCTGCAGCACGCGAACGGCCCATTTTGCAGACTTGTTTCTCGTCAAATAGCTAAGATTTGTCTCTGCAATGAAGTAGTAGGCCATGATGGTGGTGAAGGCAAAAAACAGGAGAGCTATCGCGACAAAGCCCTTTCCGATTGCCGGGAAATGGGTGCCGATTGCAAACTGTGTAAACTCAGGTCCGAAGGGAACACCGGGAAGATTCTCTACAATGAAGCCTCCTTCAGGATGGACTACGTTATACTGGCCCGTGAAAAGGATCATCAATGCTGTAGCTGTGCAGACAAAAAGAGTATCCACGTACACGGAAAAAGCCTGAACCAAACCCTGTGCTGCCGGATGTGTGACCTCCGCCGCCGCGGCCGCATGGGGAGCGGTGCCCTGGCCCGCTTCGTTGGAATAGATTCCCCGCTTCACGCCCCAGGCGATAGCCATGCCGAATACGCCACTGAATGCTGCCTCGATGTTGAATGCTGATTTAAATATCAGTGCAAAGATCGCCGGTACCTCGGCAATGTTGAGAACGATGATGATCACTGCCATCAGGATGTAGGCCAAAGCCATAAAGGGCACCACGACCTCTGCAACCTTGCTGATCCGCTTGACTCCTCCGATAATAATCATGCCGAGAAAAAGGGTGACCCCAAAACCGGTATAGTGGACAGGAATATCAAAGGCGTTTTGGGCGCTAAGCGCGATACTGTTGCTTTGTACTCCCGGGAGAAACAAAACCGTACTGAGGATCGTGGCAAAAGCAAATAACCAGGCGTACCATTTTATTCCAAGTCCCTTTTCTATGTAGTAAGCCGGACCACCTCTATACAGTCCTCCACTTACTTCCTTGTAAATCTGGCCCAGCGTGGACTCTATAAAAGCGGAGGAAGCGCCCAAAAAGGCGATAACCCACATCCAAAATATGGCGCCTGGCCCACCCATGGCGATGGCAGTGGCCACACCCGCGATGTTCCCGGTGCCCACCCGGCCAGAAATGGCAATCGCAAAAGCCTGAAATGAAGAGACTCCCTTTTCGGAGGACTGCCCCTTAAAGAGCAGGCCGACCATCTCGCGGACATAGGTTAGTTGGATGAATTTGAGTGCGAAAGAAAAATACACTCCGGCTGCCAAGCACAAAAAAATCAACGCATTACTCCATATTATTCCGTTTATAGCATCTATAATTTCCTTCATCTAGCTCTGTTTATTTGTTTGGGGATAAGTAGAAATTCAAATTCAAGTGGTGAATTTGAGGGTAAGTACCACAAAAAACTTTAAAAACTTGATGGGTGGGTCAAAAAATGATCTCATTTCCTGTCGGCAACAGGTGGTTTTGCCAATCAGGGTTTTACCAAAAAAAGTGGAGGCAGACTCTCCTAATCTGCCTCCACGGATTGATTTCTTTTTCTAATCTATGACTCCATGCTTCCTCAATCCGGGACCTTCAGACTGGGTGAGTTTATCACCCATGTCAGCCCGGGCGATGTTGGCCATGGAGTCAAGCTGGGCAAGTATCTCCGGATATACGTCTTTCACATCATTGGATTCGGACGGATCGCTTTCCAAATCATAAAGCTCCGTGTTTTCAAAATCGAGGTAGAGGTAGTCTACCGGAAATCCGTCATTTCTCAACACGGTGCCCTCTGGTATAATCCTATACCGGTGTGGATAGACCACTTTCCATTTGCCAAAGATTACCGCTTGCAGCTCGTTTTGGTTGTAGTAGGCGTAATATGGCTTGTCCTCCATTTCTTTCCCTTGGATCAGCGGCCATATATTTCTCCCATCGATTTTCAATGTAGGAAGTGGGGATTCAACCAGAGAGGCAAGGGTCGGGAAAATATCGATGGTCATTGCTGCTTCATCCTGCACCTTTCCCGCCGGTATTTTTCCAGGCCAGGCAAAAATGGCCGGTACACGGATTCCTCCATCCAAAGAAGTTCCCTTTCCTGCCCGCAGCCCACCGGTGGTTCCTGCATGCCCGCCGTAGGAAAGCCATGGGCCATTGTCGGAAGTGAAGATGATCAGTGTGTTTTCTTCCAGCCCCAGCTCTTTCAGTTTTGCCCTTACCTGTCCCACGGACCAGTCGATCTCCATCATCACGTCGCCGTACATGCCTTGTTCGGATTTTCCTTTGAACTTGTCTGATACAAACAAGGGCACATGCGGCATGGAGTGGGCTAGATAGAGGAAGAAAGGCTGCTTTTGGTTTTTCTCTATGAAATCAACCGCCTTCTCAGTGTACCAAGTGGTCAGCTGGCTTTGCTCATCCAAAATCTGAACCGCTGAGTCACCTTCGTAGAGCGGGAGTGGGGGATAGTAATCCTTGGTTTCCGGATGATGAGGCCACATGTCGTTGGAATAGGGCAGTCCGAAGTAGGTGTCGAAGCCCTGTTTGGTCGGCAAAAACTCAGGCTGATGCCCCAAGTGCCACTTGCCGACGATTCCGGTGCTGTAGCCTTGGCCTTTTAGCATTTCAGCAATAGTAGTTTCGTCTGGGTTGAGGCCGTGCTTAGCCGAATGGTCCAGCGCACCGAAGATCTCGAGTCTGTTGGCGTAGGTGCCGGTGAGTAAGGCAGCCCGGGAAGCAGAGCAGACGGCGTGGGGGACATAGAACTGGGTGAATTTGGTGCCGTCGTTGGCCAGCTGGTCCAAGTTGGGGGTCTTCCAAGCTGTAGCTCCGTAGCTGCCGAGGTCTCCATAGCCTAGATCGTCCATGAAGATGAGAACGATATTGGGTTTTGCTGGGATGACAGACTTTTCTTCTTCTGTTTTCGACTGGCAGGCAAATGTACTGATCAAAAGCCCGGACAAAAGGAAATAGGTAATTTTCACTTCTTCTATTCTTGTTTTAAAGACGGCCTGAATTTGAAAATTTTTAGGGGAATACCCATCCTTGATTTCTCTATCGGGGTAAATTTTTATCCAATTGCCCTAAAAAAGTACTGGGTTTGAAAGATAAAGTAGCGGTCTTCGCCTAAGGAGTTTGGACGATAGCCTCACTTGATCCTAATGGATGAAGTCGCCGGGTATAAAAAAAGACAGATCGAAAATTTTCAACCTGTCTTGCTTAAAGTCGGGGTGGCAGGATTCGAACCTACGACCTCCACATCCCAAATGTGGCGCGATACCGGGCTACGCTACACCCCGAAAACTTGCCTTTTTTGTAGGAAAAAGGATGGCTTGAATTGCTCCCCTTTTCTAACGGCTTGCAAACATAGTGATTTTAATTTTTGGCACGTGCCTAGCTTTAGAAAAAAAGCTGCTTTTTTTCATTTTTTGAAAATCCCCAAGCAAGCGAATTGAAATTTTGTGCAATTTCTCTAAAAAAATACGTATAAAGTAAGTATATATACGTAATTTTTGTCTACATTTCGATACAATTCAAGAAAGATGATGGTATCAGTAAGTTCAGCCTTTTCCCTTATCGCTCAGCATGCCCAAAATCTTCAAGCGGTCAAACTCCCCCTGAAGCAGTCTCTGGGACATTACCTTGCTGAGGATATACTTGCGCCTATTTCCCTTCCTTCCTTTCGCCAGTCTGCCATGGACGGCTACGCCATCCAAATGGGTTCAGCCCAATCTTATGAAGTAGTGGGTGAAAGCAAGGCGGGGGACTTCTGGAATTTTGATCTTGGGGAAAACGCGGCTGTCCGTATTCTTACCGGTGCCAGGGTGCCTGACATGGCGGACACGGTAGTCGTGCAGGAAAATACGCGCATGGATGGATCCAAAATCCACCTGAAACGCATGCCAAGACCTTTTGGCAATATCCGCTCAATAGGAGAACAGGTCATGAAAGGAGACTTGGTCGCAAAAAAGGGCTCAAAGGTAAATGCCACTCTACTGGGCTTTTTGGCCAGTTTTGGATTGGAGGAAGTTTTAGTCATCAGTAAACCCAAAATTACAGTAATCGTCACCGGGAGCGAACTGCAGGCGGCTGGCTTGCCTCTGCATCCCGGTGGCGTTTACGAGTGCAATGGGACTGCGATGGAGGCGGTGCTCGCCGAGCAGGGCTTTCAGGTGGAAGCATTACATCATGTCCCTGACGAGCGATCGGCTACGATAGAAGCCGTCTCCCAGTCGCTGGGTGCCGACGTGCTCCTGATATCCGGTGGGATTTCGGTTGGGGACTATGATTTCGTGAAGGCTGCGTTGCAGGAAAGTGGCGTGGAGGAGGTTTTCTATCAGGTCAACCAAAAGCCCGCCCGACCGATTTGGTTTGGAAAAAAGGGCAAAACCCTAGTCTTTGCCCTTCCGGGCAACCCTGCCGCAATGGCGACTTGCCTGCAAGTCTACGTATTGCCTTTGCTTCACAAAATCGCTTCTGGTGCCGAACTTAACCTGAACCTTGAGAAAGGGATACTCTTTGGGGAGGTGGAAAATGCCTGCGGGAAAAGCAGGTTTCTCTGTGCACAAGAGAAAAACGGAATGGTGACGATTCTAGAAAAGCAATCCTGCAATACGCTTAGCGGTTTTGCGAGAGCCAATGCTTTGGTTTTTATTGACGAGTCTGTCCCGGGATTGGGATTTGGAGACAAAGTGCAGTTCCTACGTTTGAACAGTGCTTAAATTTAGTAAAGCGGTGGAAAACTTGAACCCGACGCGAGCTGCCTATATCCTTTGCGGAGGCAAAAGCTCCCGTATGGGAGAGGAGAAGGGATTGGTTGCATTTCAGGGAAAGCCCTTTGTGCAATGGATCCTGGAGGCTGTTTTTGTTTTACAGGGAGATCCTGTTTTGGTGACGGGAAATTTGGCCTACGCGGATTTTGGGGTGGAGATGATTGCCGATAGAATTGTGGACAAGGGACCCGTGGGCGGCATATACACCGCACTCAATCATTGTCAAACTACCCAGGCCCTGATCCTGAGCTGCGATATTCCGAAGATAGACTCCGATACCTTGGAGTTTTTGATCGTAGAAGCCCAAAAACATCCCGGTAAGATCACCTTCCTCTCCGACGGCAAAAACGACTATCCCCTCATCGGGGTCTATCCCAAAAGTTGCTTGCCAGCTTTCGGGGAAGCGATAGAAAAAGACGAACTGAAACTCCGCCGACTCGTGGAGAGTCTGCCTCACAATCGTATTGTAATCCACCCCGAAAGCGTCTCTAACCTGCAAAACATCAATACCAAATCAGAACTCATCACCCTATCAAACCTATACTGACATGAAAACCGCACCCCAAACTCCCCGCTTGACGCTTATCGGAGCTGGTCCAGGCGATCCGGAATTGCTTACGCTCAAAGCCGTGAAGGCCCTTCAGCAAGCGGAAGTGGTGCTCTACGATGCCTTGGTTAACGAGGATATTCTGGACCTGGCGGAAAATGCCGTAATAGTCTCTGTCGGAAAGAGAAAAGGAGCGCACTCTTTTACGCAAGACGAAATCAATAAGCTCATCGTGACCTATGCCCATGAGTTTGGCTCGGTGGTGAGACTGAAGGGTGGCGATCCATTCGTATTTGGACGGGGAAAGGAGGAGCTGGAGTTTGCTGCCCGGCATGGTGTGACGTGTACGGTGATTCCAGGCATATCCTCCTGCATTGCCGTTCCCGCTTCGATTGGTATACCAGTTACCTACCGAGGTGCATCGGAGAGCTTTTGGGTAATTACAGGCACCACCAGCTCGCATCAACTTTCCGAAGACGTGGCCTTGGCAGCGCAATCCACCGCAACGGTGGTGATCCTCATGGGGCTTTCCAAACTTGAGGAAATCACCCGGATTTACAAGAAAATGGGTAAAAGCAAGACCCCAATCGCCATCATCCAAAATGGTACGCGGGTAGATCAGCGGGAAGTCGTCGGCACGATCGGCAACATCCTGAGGCGTGCCAAAACAGCCTCCATTAAGGGCCCAGCTGTGCTGGTGATCGGCGAGGTAGTCAACTTGGCTACCGTGGAGGCCAAGGTGGGCGAAGACTATATTTTCGAAGATGAGTTCGTTTTACAAAATCTGGGGGCTTTTCCTTTTTGATTATCCGCGTTTATGCCAGTAGCTTGCTTAATTGGGAAAAATCGCGGCAAAGTGTAAATGGAAGGCATCACCTCAAAAAGTACTCGACTGCAGGAAGTAGAGGCCGAGGCAGTGCTGAGCGTGAGCAAGCGCAACACTGTACAAGCCATCCTTGAAAAGCGTGTTCCCAAAGGAGATGTGCTAGAGATGGCCAGGGTTGCGGGGCTTTTTGCGGTCAAAAATACCCACCTGATTCTACCCCATATATATCCCTCTGCGATAGAATTTGCTGCGGTGGACTATCAGATCACTGATTTTGAAATCCATATTTCCATCCAGATCAGCTCGGTAGGCAAATCCAGTTTGGAAGTGAACGCTATGCACGGTGCGTCCATCACGGCGCTTACAGTGTATGATATGCTGAAGCCTATCGACAAGGAAGTCAGCATCGTCAGGCTGGCTATGGTGGAAAAATCCGACAAGTATAACCACAGTAAGTACTCCAAGCGCTTTGACGCCGCACTTGTCCTCTGTTCCAATGCGGTGGTGAAAGGCATTAAATCCGATACGGCAGGCCAGGCCATCCTCGAAAAACTCAAAAGCCTGAACGCGGATATTACTTCCTACAACATAATTCCTGACGACTTGGAGCTGATCAGGGAACATGCAAAATCGCTCGCTAAGGAAAACCAGCTGCTTGTGTTTAGCGGCGGCACGGGACTGTCCAAGACCGATCTGACTACTGAAGCCTTGCTGCCGATCTTGGATAGAAGAATTCCGGGGATAGCCGAGGCAATGCGGAGCTACGGTCAAGTCCGCACACCTTATGCGATGTTTTCCAGAAGCCTTGCCGGCATGATCGGAAACTGCCTGGTGTTGGCCATTCCTGGCTCCACCCGCGGGGCTGAGGAGTCCATGGATGCGGTCTTCCCAGATTTATTGCATGCCTTGAAGTGAAAGTCGGGATTCGGGAAATATTCTGACGACTCCCTAGTTTGCTTGGCTACAATTACTCCAAGTCCGATTAACACCGCCGCTTATACTCGGTCCTCCCCACCACGCGCTGTTACTCGTCCTTCCAGCTGTGCTTAAACAGCGTAGGAGTTACGATGAGTTGCACCCATCCCCAGTTTTGGGTTTTGGCGGCTTGGACCCCGCCTTTGACAGCGGCCATGCTTTCCGTGTCAAAAAACTGTGAATAGCCGGCGTTGAGCTTGATGTTTTTTGCGATGGTTTTGGAAAATACCAGGTCGAGTTCAGATCCCAAGTACTTGCTCTGTCCATCCCGGAGTTCGGCGTTTGAGGAGAAAAAGTGCATTTGAGCGGAAAGGTTGGAGCTTTTTCCCGTCGGCACCAAAGCTGTGAAATATCCGTCGTTTAATCCGACGTTGTTCGCGTGGTTTCCCACATAGAACAGATCCATATAGCCGTTAAACTTGTGGTTGGTGCCGTAGAGCGGGAAGAAGGATTTTTCCTTGGATTCGGACACTTGATCTGAACCGCTGAGCGACTCAAATCCTGCCATCAGCGCTACTTTGCCCAGCTTGTACCTTGCTTCCAACATGTACTGGTAGGCATTTAGAGCGGTACTTGGAGCCGATTTGCCAGTCTGCAGATACGCCGATCCCGTCAGTGTGAGGGAAGAGAGCGGGAAAGAAAAATACGCTCCGGTCGTTTGCCGGTAGTAAACACCATCGGGCTGCGGAGCCGCTTCTTCCGTGAATTTCTGGAAGCCATTATTCATAAACATAAAGCTGAGTGAGGCTTTTTCCCAAGTCTTTTTCGCGTGTAACATTTGCATGACCTTGTAGGAATACATGCCATTGATTCCATAGGCAGAACCCTCGTTTTTCTGGCTTTCCTGGTTGAAGGCAAAGGCTAAATCGGTTTTGAAGCCGCTTCTGGCGTAAGTGACCATCGCCGCATCGTGAAATCTTCCCTGCATAGTCCAGTCCACCTCGCCCAGCATACGCTGGTCGTCGTAGGAGAGCGTCTGTCGGCCCAGCTTCATAGACCAATTTTCGCTGAAAGCGTAGCCCAGCCAGGCTTGGAACAGCGAAAAGGAGTTGTTTTCATCGTTAATGGCCAGTTGGCGCGTGTCGCCCCAAGTACTCACGTCTTGTACACTCAGGTGGAACTTGAGCTTGGAGTCGAAGTAATCTACATTGAGGCGGGAGCGCTGAGTGACAAAGGCTGCCGGATCTGCACCTTCGGGGAGCAAAGCTCCATAGCCATGACGGTATTCAAAGCGGGGCCGGATGTCGGCGTCCATGGAGACGGTCTGGGCTTTAGCTTGCAGGGAAAGCAACGCACATAGACCAATAGCGTAAAGAATCTTTTTCATAACAGGTAGAATAGGTTGCTATGAAGATAAGTATAAATACTTATTATTTGCAAAATAAATACGTAAATAAATAAGTATTTTCATGCTTATGAAATTCGTCATTCTGAAGGGCGTCACCTGCTTCAGGGTTCTTTGGCAGGCCACGGCCCTGAAGTAATCTTCTTGAATTGAAATCGGAAAAGAATGGTTCTGAGATAAAAATCAGGGCTGGTTTTGCCTTGCGGTGATGGGAGAGATTTCAGTTTTCGTGAACATGTTTTTCGGATTGCAAATCCTGGATTACTGCTTCGGAATTGCAAATTCCGAAGTGCAGATGCCGCGTATCTTAGGAAAGGACCTCGGAATGGTCAAACCTTTCAATAGCCTCGAGTGCAACTGGAGATGCCAGAAGATCCCCAAGGTATCAAATCCCCAAGGGGGTTGAACCTTTGGTGAATGGTGCAAAGAGTCTTACCCGCAAGATGGACACCCTTCGGGGCAGGTTGGATCGAAAAATAAACCGAATCAAACCGGACATGATTTGGATCGCAAAACCGACCCAGAAAGGTTCGATGAATCAGCAAACCGGTTCAAAGTCGGGCATAACTTTTTACCCTCAGAGGCAAACCAGTTAGGTTCGGAAGTGAACTTTTACCCTTGTTGGTGAACCGGTTAGGGTTTGGGGTGAACTTGTGTCGGGGATTGGATGGAGGCTTTTTATTCCGTCTGCGTTACAAAGGTCTTCTTGGCAAAATTGGTCTTCGGTGCTTCGCATAGGGGACAATGGTAGCTGGGGGGCAGGCGTTCGAAAGGCGTGTCTTCAGCGATTCCTTGGCTGAGATCTCCGTAGCTACTGTCGTAGACAGTGAGGCAGTCTCGACATTGATATACCTCTCGGCTAAGCTGCTCCTTGGGTTTTGCTGCTTTTTCGGGAAGGGATTTTTCCTGTCCCAGCTGCTCAAAATAGATCTTGCTCAGTTCGATGAGTAGCTCCGGCAAGTCGGATTTGTCCACTTCCTGCACGTACACGAGGTATTCCTGTGTATTTGGATCGAAGTTTTTGGCGTGCAGCAGGTTGTAGGTGCTACGGATCTTCAGGCCTTCCAATTGTATCGGCGGTTCGTTTTTCTCGATGATCACGGAAGTGAAATAGTACGCTTTCTTCGTGTAGTCAGTGATCGCAAAAGTGAGTCCGTAGGTGCTGATGTCATGCTTGTCAAAGTAGGAGACCAGGTATTTTTTCAGCTTGAGGGCGGACTTGTTGGCCACGGGAAGGTGCCAGTTGAGTTCCAGCATGGAGTGGCGGACATTGATTCCATATTTGCCCAAGAGCTTTTCCCATTCCAGCTTGTAGGGTTCTTGGATTCCTTTGATGATGAGGGATTTCCAAGGGGTGATGGAAATTTTTCCAATCCGACAGTCGGAGCATAGGTCGCATAGCGCTTTGAGAAAGTCGATGTAGTACTTGTTGTTTCTCCAATACAGGCCCATCCAATAGCTGTCCGAGCCGACGCGGTTGATCCCTTCGTAGTATGGAAATGGATAGAACGGCACCTCCAGGGGCTTGTCCACGGTGCGGTTGTTGAGATCGGCAATGTCATTGACCAGGTCAAAAAGGAAGTCGACCGTCTCCGGCTCCTCCTGCAAGATGTCTTCGATGGCCACCGAGACTTTTGCCAGGTCCCAGCTGTATATCAGAGCGGGAAACATTTGGTTGCTTTCCCAGTCGGGCAGTCGCACAAACAGATACCAATAGTCCTCGTGCTCCGATGCGATAAAATTGAGGTGTCCTGTGAAGAGCGGGACAAGGCGCTGTTTGGGGTCGGTGATGTTGATTTTCAAGGCGGACTGCGCACGAAACTGCTCCAAGACGTAAAGGTAGCGATCGCTGGTAAGCCAGGGGGTGTTGGGGAATATGTCGGAAGAAACATACGAGGATACGATGTTTTCCGCTCCTTCCTGTTCTGGGGAGATGATCTGAAATTTGTCCTGGGGATCGATGAAGAAGTCTCCGTCCTCTTTGATAAAGAGGATGTCCTGTCGGGAGCCTAGGGAAATGGTATCCAAACCAGCAGACTCCGCGATTTCAAGGATTTGCTTGAGCTCTGCCGGAGAAAGCACCCCGCCTTTGACTACTACTCTGGAAAATGTCTGTTTCATTTCTTCACGATTCGTTTTTATGCTTTTTTGACCATCGGCTTTTATGCCTTTAGCTGATTTGTCTATCCAAAGGAACGCTAAACTTTAGCCTTGCCGACACTTCGGTCTTCCGTCATCGGTCTTCCGTCCCGAATGAAGAAGCAAATCCGATTACTGTCAAAGTTGCGGATACTCCCATTACACTTTCACCTTCGCCTGACTGAGGATTTCCCTCACTTCCGTTTTGCAGCTACCACAGCCCAAGCCTGCGCCGGTCTGCGTGCAAAGTGCGGAAAACTCGGTGCAGCCTCCCGCGATTGCCTCTAGGATGTTTCCTTCGCCCACGCGGCTGCAGCTGCAGACCAGCTTTCCGATCACCGGTCGTGCCTCCGAGTTGCCCATGAGAAGGGATTTGCGCTTTTCGGACAGCTCGATCTTGTTTTCGATCAGGCTTTTGAATTCCGCAAACTCGCTTTTGTCGCCCATCAACACGGCACCGATCAGTAGGTCATCCTTCACGATGCACTTTTTGTAATAGCGACGGCTGATGTCCGTAAACACGATCTCCTCGTAGCCTTCTTCGTTTTCCGGCACAATGATGTCGCCGATGCTGCAGAGCTCCAGGTCTTTGAATTTCAGGATGTTCATCAGCACTGAGCCGCTGTAGGTGCTGCTGATATCGCCGGCGATGAAGTTTGCCAATATCGTCGCCTGCTCCTCGGCAGCGGAAGTGATGCCAAAGAGCTGGTTTTCAAACTCCGCAATCTCGCCGATGGCGAAAATATTGGCGTAGTTGGTCTGTAGGTGCTTGTTGACCTTTACACCACGGCTGCAGTTGATGCCGTTTTCCCGGGCAATCTTGATGTTGGGCTGGGTGCCTATCGCATACACTATGGCGTTGGCCTGGATGTTTTTTCCGCTCTTCAGGGTGATGCTCAGGTTTTTGGAGTCCGGGTCGTCAAACACGGTGCTGACCTCGTTGTCAAAATAAATGTGTATTCCCCGCTCCTGCACGTCCAGTGCAAGCAGCTTGCTGGAAATCAAATCAAGCTGCCGCTCCATCAGGCGTGATGCCCGCTGTACGATCGTGACCTTCACCTGGGTATGCTGCAATGCTGCCGCAAGCTCCAAGCCAAGCAAGCCTCCTCCCACAATGACCACATGTTGAACCTCGTTGGGAAGGTGGGTTTCGTCAAGATAGGCTTTGAACCTGTCCGCATCGCCTCTGCTGCGCATGGTAAAACGGCCGGGAAGATCTAGCTGAGCGTCTTTTGGCACAAAGGCCCGGCTGCCGGTGGCAAGGATCAGTTTGTCATAGGAATGCTCGATACCGTCGTTGTCCCAGACTTTCTGGAGTTCCGGGTCTATTTTTTCTATAGAAAGATTGGTGTGAAGCGCGATCTTGAGCTTGGAGAGCTCTGCTTCCTTAATCTTGAGCAGCTGCTCCCAGGTGAGTTCCTCAGTGACGTATTCCGGCAGCAAAACCCGATTGTAAAAGGGGTGGGGTTCTTTGGAGAATACATGGATTTCGTCTCCGGAATTATGCTCGCGGTAGTTTTGGATAAACCGAAACGAAGCCGCTCCCGCCCCCACGACGATGATTTTTTCCTTGGGCTTTTGATACTTGGTGACTGACACGGTGGTGTACTTGAAGTCAGGCTCCTTGGACTGGGGATCGACTCTTGTGAAGGTGAGGTTGTTGGCGCGGTTGAGGTCGTTTTCGAGCTGTTTGCCCCAGTGCATGGGCAGGAAAACCACGCCATTGCGAACGGAATTGGAGATCTTGGCCCGAACGCGGACGATGCCGTTTTTGCTTTTCACCTCGACTACGTCCCCGTCCTTGATCTTGTAGATGTAGCCGTCAAGCTGGCTGATTTCCAACACGGGTTGGGAGTAGTGGGTGCGCAAGCGGGCGACCTTCCCGGTTTTGGTCATAGTGTGCCACTGATCCCTGATGCGTCCCGTCGTCAGTACAAATGGATATTGGGCGCTTATTTTTTCAGACGTGTTCTCGATCTGTGCAGGGATATTGAAGATTGCTTTTTGGCTGGGCGTGTAGAATTTCTTGTCGGTAAAGAGCCGGTCAGTTCCGGGATGTCGGTAGGCAGGCACCGGCCACTGTATGCTACCTTCGTTTTTCAGGCGATCGTAGTTGAGGAAGGATATGTCGATGTTGGTGCCTTTGGTCATGGCGCAATATTCTTCGTAGATCTCTTCCGCGTTTGCAAAGTTGAAGCCACGAAAGCCCATCCTCTTCGCGAAATCGCAAAGGATCTCCACGTCGGGTCGGGCTTCTCCAGGAGGATTGATCCCCTTCGTAAGGTAGGAGATGCGCCTTTCGGAGTTGGTCATGGTGCCTTCCTTTTCCAGCCAACCCGCTGCGGGTAGCACCAAGTCGGCATAGGCGACCGTGTCTGAGCGATGGGAGATGTCCTGCACGATGACAAATTTCGCATTGGTGAAGGCTTTTTCCACCTTGCCAAGGTTGGGCAGGCTGACCATGGGGTTGGTACAAATGACCCATACGGCCTTCATCTCACCGCTCGCCAGCGCGTCAAACATCTCCGTGGCGGTGTATCCTGGATTGGGAGAGATCTGATCCACTCCCCAAAAGTCGGCGACATCCTGTCGATGCTGTGGATTTTGGAGGTCCTTGTGGACAGCAAGAAGATTGGCCATGCCGCCTACTTCCCGTCCGCCCATGGCATTGGGCTGGCCAGTCAGCGAAAAGGGACCGTTGCCGGGCTTGCCGACTTTTCCGGTCACCAAGGACAGGTTCAGCAGCGCAAAGTTCTTGTCCGTGCCGATGGAGCTCTGGTTGAGTCCCATGGCCCACATGCTGATGAAGCCCTTGGCCTTGCCGATCAGCTCACTCACTTCCTTGATCTCATCTACGGTGATCCCGCAGAGCGTCGCGGCATCCTTGAGCGAGGTTTCCATCACCTGCTTGCGGTAGGCCTGGAAATTTTCGGTGTGGTTTTTCACAAAGCTTTCATCCGCATAACCCGTCTCTATCAGCCTGCGGCCGATGGCATTGTAGAGTATGATGTCGGTGCCGGGGATGAGCTGTAGATGGATATCGCCAAAGCTGGCCGAGTCGGTCTTGCGAGGGTCGACCACGATGACCTTGACATTGGGATTCTTTTCTTTGTGCTTTTCCAGCCTGCGAAAAAGAATGGGGTGGTTCCAAGCGGGATTGGCACCCGCGATCAGGAAGACATCCGCAAGCTCGATGTCCGCATAGGAGATGGGAACGGAATCTTCGCCAAAGGTTTTCTTGTAGGCAACCACCGCCGAACTCATACAGAGCCGGGAGTTGGTGTCTATGTTGTTGGTGCCGAGAAAACCCTTCGCCAATTTATTGGCGATATAGTATTCTTCTGTGAGGCACTGGCCAGAGATGTAGAATCCGACGCTGTTGGGCCCGTATTTCCGGATTAGGGATTTGAAGACGGCGGCAGCCCGGTCCAATGCCTCGTCCCAAGTGACTCTTTCCCGCGCATGCGCCCGACTCCAGCGCATCTCTGGATAAAGTATGCGGTCGGAGGTATCATTGACCACGTAGTGGAGATTCATCCCTTTGGAGCAGAGCATGCCTGTATTGACGGGATGCTCAGGGTCGCCCTGCACGCTGACTTTGGCTTGGGGATTGACATCGGCGAGGATGCCGCAGCCCACACCACAGTAGGAGCAGGTGGTTTTTATTTTCTTCTTAGAATTCACGGGTAAGAGGTTGGCCTGAAGAAGTATAAAGCGAAAGGCACTTTCCCCGAGAAGAGTTGCCGGAGAAAGTGCTTTTCGGAAAGTCACTCATGCAATTTAGTCCTCCAATCGGATTAATTCAGGGCTTAGCTGCTCCATTTCTTTCTTGGCGATTTTTTCGTCTTCGAGACTGAAGCGTATAATGAGCGTGGCGATGCCGGTGACAACGATCAGCACCCCAATTTGAAGATAGCCGCTAGAGACTGCCCCGGCTTCCGCGGCGACTTGCGCTGCCTTGAGTGCGTCAGCGCTTAGGGATTCCCCTCCCTGCAGTATGCCTGTACCAGCTTCCGCTGATTTGTATTTTAGGAAAAGGGCGGTGATGAAGGCGCCAAAGTTGCCGCCAGCTCCCACGATGCCGGAGATGGAACCGATCGCTTTTTTGTTGATAAAAGGAACGACGGAGAAGGTGGCACCCTCGGCCATCTGAACGGTGAGGCTAAATCCAATCAGAAGAGCGATGCCGATCACCAGGCTCGTGGCAGTGGAAAACAAGCCCAACATCAGGCCTTCCGCCACAATGATAGCGGCCAGGAACCACACCCGGCCCTTGAGGCCGTTTACTTTGCCGTATCGGTCGCCAAACCAGCCCCCCAGTGTCCGGGCAAAGATGTTCATCAAGGCGAAGGAAAGGACGAGATTGCCCGCGGTGATTCGGCTCAGGCCAAAGGTGTTTTGCAGGTAATCATCCATCGTGCCGTACACCGTGAGCTCGATGCCGAAACATGCGGCATACACGGCAAAAAGTACCCACACTCGGTAATCCTTGGCCGCTTCCAGGAAGCCGACGCTGTCCTTTTTGCTTTTTGGAATCCTTTCGCCTCTGGCGACTAGGTCTGCATAGTTTCCGGCAGGAGTGTCTTGGGTAAAGAAATAGTAGAGTAGGCCAGTCAGAAAGCAGATGGCTCCGATGATGACCATGGAATATCTCCAAGCCTCGGATTCTGCGATGCCGAAAGCGATGACCAATGCTGCCAATAGTGGCATTCCTAGCCTGTTGGCGCCACCGCCAAGGTTGCCCCAGCCGGCCGACGTGGCATTGGCCGTACCGACCACATTGGGGGCAAACATCAGGGAGGTATGTACTTGGGTGATGACAAAGGATGCTCCGATGAATCCGGTGAATAATCTACAGATATAAAATTGCATCGGCGTCGTAACGAGCCCGCTCAGAATGACGGGAATCGAGCCCAGCACAAGCAGCCAGGTGTAGCAGATTCTCGGGCCGTACTTGTCGCAGAGCTTGCCGATGAGCAATCGGGAGAAAATAGTCCCCGCCACGGCAAAGACCACCGAATTCCATTTCTGTTCAGCAGTCAGGCCCAAATCCCTCACCACGTCAGGCATGAAGGGGATGATGCCAAACCACGCAAAAAAACAGATGAAAAACGCGAAGGATGTGATCCAGAAGGTCCGGATCGGCACGCTTTTGATATCCCTGAGATTCAAACGCGTCGCTTTGAGTTGGACTTGATTTTTCATGAGATTAGTAGTTGTTAGTCAATGGTTATCTCGCACAAAGGGTGCAATCCTATGACGGGGCTAGTCTTTCACATCTGGGAAGTATGAGTCTAGCGTGACTTTGGATTACTTACTTTTGCTTGATATAAAAATAAGTAAAAATACTTATTTAATCCAAGTGATACGTAAATTATTTACGTAAAAAAATCAAAAGCTCATCTCTTTTTGCAGAAATGAGCTTTTGTTACTGCTGCGTGGTACTTAGTTTTTACTAGATCAGGTTGAGTTCCTTTGATTTTTGGGTGAGCTCGATCAGGTTCTTGACATTCAGTTTCTTCATCAGGTTAAACCGATGTACTTCGGCTGTGCGTCGGCTGATTTTCAGGGACTCGGCTACGTCGTTGTTGCCTTTGCCGTCCAAGATGAGCTCCAGTATTTGTTTTTCCCTGTTGGTGAGCTGGGAGATCTCCTCGGACTCAGCCAAGGGTTTGGGGCTCGGCTTGGACTTTCCTTTCACGAAATTGTCGATGATGATCTGGGAGATGTCACCGGAAAAATATTTTCCTCCAGCTGCGATAGCGTGAAGGGCTTTGAGAAATTCGGCTTTGCTGCTTCCCTTCAGCAGATATCCGTCAGCACCGGCTACTATTGACTCGACCACGTATTCCTCGGAGTCGTGCATGGACAGCACGAGTTTTTTGATGTCTGAAAAATCTTTAGTCAGGTGCTTGACCACTTCTAAGCCGTTCATTTGCGGCATCCGTATGTCTACGATCAGGAGGTCTGGCTTTTCTTGGGCAATGACCTTGAGGGCTTCCTTTCCGTCCGAGGCTTCCGCGATGACCTTGAAATCGGTTTCGTTTTCCAAGAGGGACTTGATGCCGTCACGGACGAGCTCGTGGTCATCCGCCAGTACGATTCGGGTAGGGTTCATTTGGATCTAAAGTTATTACTTAGTAAAGTAAGCGATTTTTACGTAATCCTGCGAGCCAAAATTAGACCAGGGGAACATTCAGTGTTACTTTGGTGCCTTTTTCCGGAGCGGAATTAATGAAAAGACGGCCGTTGATGTACTTGATGCGCTCCTGCATGAAGGTCAGCCCCATGCCTCCGTCTTTGTCGGGCTTGGGCTTCAGTGTCTTTTTGTCAAAGCCCTTTCCGTTGTCGTCCACGGTGATACTGAGGATTTTTTCGCTGTGGGAGATGGTCACCAAAATCAAGGAAGAGTCGGCATACTTGATCGCGTTGTTGATCGCTTCTTGGGTGATGCGATAGAGGTTGATCTCGACTAGCGAATCAAGGCGTCGACTGAAATCCGACTTGTTCATCAAGATGATGTCCTTGCCGGTGAGCTTGGCCAGTTCCTGGGTAAGTTCTGTTAGGGCTGGTACCAGTCCGTAGTCCTTTAGCTCGGGAGGCGTGAGGTTGAAGGTGGCCGTGCGCACGCCCTTGATGATGTTGGCGGTGAGTTCTTTGAGCTTGTCGAGTTTAGCTTGAGCCTTTTCGCCCTCGCTCAGATCCACGCTTTCCAGGAGATATTTGAGCCCGGTAAGCATCTGTCCTATGCCGTCATGGATGTCCTTTGCGATGCGGTTTTGTTCGTTTTCCTGGTTTTCTATGATTCGGCGGCTGATGACATGCTGCTGCTCTATCTTTTCCTCGAAGCTTTCCTTGGTCAGTTGCTCTACTTCCAGCTGGGCTTCTTTACGCTTAGTGATATCCATGCAGATGATGATCAGCTCGGACTTTTCCCCGGAATGAAAAGGGATCATGGAAAAGTCAAGCCAGAGATCCTGTCCTCCCGGACCGGTAGCTTTGACCTCTCCCTGCCAGCCCGCTTTTTTGTTTTCGGCAATGATGCGGTCTATGGTCTGCCGCTCGTTTTCCAACGGGGAGAGGATGTCCGAAAACTTCGCGTTTTGGTTGAACTTCTGGAACTTCAGTAGCTTTGCAAAGCGGTCTCCTATGTGCGTGATGTGGCCGTCGGTTGAGATTCGCGCAAATAGGAGGATTTGGTCCATGGCCTGGCTCAATGCACGCAGCTCACGGACCGACTTCTCCTTGGCCTGACTGAGGATGTCTGCATTCTGGGCCATTTTTATGGCTTTTTTCTCCGACTCCATCAGGGCGCGGATGCTGGCCTTCATGGCTCTGGCCGAGGGCCAAAAGATGATGAGAAACTCAGCGAGGAGGACGAGCAGGGTGAAAAGCGTGATGATGAGCTCCAGCTGCTCGAGCTTGTTTACTTTTTCCTTGGCCTCAAAGTCGTATTGGTTGACGATGGCTTCCATCTTGGACAGAAACTCCCCGCCGCTTGCCAGGATCTTGGTGCTCAGCCGAGCTAGCTGGGCTGAGTCCGGAGCGGCTTCTTGTGACATTCGCAGTAGCGTGTCTGTGTTGGCCAGCATAGACTGGAAGTCAGGCTCTATCCTGGCAAACATTTTTTGGATAGCAGGGCTGTTTTTGGGGTTTATACCCAGTTTTGGATCACCAAACTGGAGGCCTCTATGGGCGTTTTCCCAAGTAGCCTTGGTAGCTAGAAGGGAGTCGCGCAGGGATCGTCGACCAGTCTCGGAGACTTCCGCTGTCAGGAGCAGTACTTCCTTACCAAGCTTTTGGCTGAGCATACGCTGCCGACCCGCCACGTTGACCAAGCGGCTGTCATCCTCCTGGTCGGCCAAATACCGTCGGATCAAAATCTGGCTGGTGATCAGGGAAATGGCTATCGCGCCGAGGGCGATGATGTAGAGGCGCCGAAGTCTGTTGAAGGTGACCTGGTCAAGGGTATTGTTATTCTCAATCATTACTTTCGAAAAGTGCTTCCCGGATAATGGCGAGGCTTTGGGAGGAGAAATTGAGTTTGAGCGCTTCTTTGTGGGCTTTTTCTGACATCTTGCCCCAGGTCTTTCTCAGGATGTCCTTGATTTTTTCAAATTCGTGCTTGGCGACAAAGTCCTCCAGGTAATATTCCAAAAATACCAGACAGACCACGTCTTCCAAGGTTTGGGTCTCGGCATCGGTCTTAAGTTGTTTTTTGCGGATCAGAAACTTCACCCGGGATATAAATGCCTCGTCAAACCCCACTTTTTCCAAGATATTTCCGGTAAGGTCTGCGTGCATTTTTTTGAGCTCCTCCCTCCAGGTAAGATAGCCCACCCGGTCCATGGGATACTCTGAACGTTGGATTTTCCAGCGTGCGATATGCTGCGCACGGGCTGCGATCCTCAGTTGCTCAGAGGCCTCAGGCGCAAAGTCGACCAGTTTTTTGCTCATCCGGTGGGAGTAGAGCAGCTCTTTGGGGAAGTCCTTTCCTTTCCATGGCTCTTTGGTGGGGTCTTCCGTGTTGATTTGGTCGATGAGCTGTATAGCGAGATCGTAGGGGGTCATAAGGTTTGTTTAATCGGCAAAACCAATATAGACATTTCCGTCCTCAACTTTGACCGGGTAGGTGGCGATGCTGTAATCTTCCCCGTTAAGATTGGAGCCATCCTCTAGCGAAAATGTCTTCTTGTGCATGGGGCAGGCGAGCTTGGGAATGCCCCCGGCATCGCCGCTCAGACCACGTGCAAGTACCATTTCCATCTTGTGGGGACAAAGATTTTGGCAGGCGTACCACTTCTGCGTGCGGGTGAAATGGTAGACTGCTATTTGTCGGGACTTGTGCTTGATGCAGGCACCGGCGTTTTCGGGAAAGTCATTTACAGCTCCGACCCAGATCCAGGAGATCACGTCGGCATGCTGGACGGTTTGGTAGAGATTTACGATTTCTTCCATGATTTCTTAAAATGATACTACCAGGGTTTGGGCATTTTTTGTTCACGAAGTGGGACAAAGACCAGCTGGTCATCAGACTCGTCGGTGTTGACAAAAGGTTTGAACCGTTTGAGCGTTTCTGGGTCTTCTATCGCTTCTTTCCATTCGCAGGCGTATTTCTCCACCAATCCGTCCATTTCCCGCTCAAACTCCTCCGCCATGCCGAGGCAGTCGTCCACGACTACTTTCCGCAGGTAGTCTATGCCGCCTTCCAGCTTGTCCAACCAGGTAGCTGTCCTGACCAATGGGCCTGCCGTGCGGATGTAATAAATGAGGAAACGGTCGAGGTATTTGATGCAGGTCTCATCGTCGAGCTGGGAGGCGAGCAGAATGGCGTGTTTCGGACTGGCTCCGCCATTTCCGCAGACGTAGAGGTTCCAGCCTCCTTCGACGGCGATCACCCCAAAGTCCTTGCCTCGGGCCTCGGCGCACTCGCGGATACATCCGGAGACACCGCCCTTCAGCTTGTGCGGTGAGCGGAGGCCCTTGTAGCGCTGCTCGATTCGAATCGCGAAGCTCACGCTGTCGTGCATACCAAAGCGGCACCAAGTGGAGCCCACGCAGCTTTTGACCGTTCTCAGGGATTTGCCGTAGGCGTGGCCGCTCTCAAAGCCCGCGTCGATCAGCTCTTTCCAAATCAGGGGTAGTTCGTTGAGCTGAGCGCCAAAGAGATCGATGCGCTGTCCGCCGGTGATTTTGGTGTAGAGGTCGTATTTCTTGGCGACTTGGCCGAGTACCACAAGTTTTTCGGGAGTGATTTCACCTCCTGGGACACGCGGTACCACGGAGTAAGTTCCGTTTCGCTGGATGTTGGCTAGGAAGCGGTCGTTGGAGTCCTGGATGGCGGCCTGCTTGTTCGCAGTCTCCATGAAGATGCTGGCGAAGATGGAGGCCATCACCGGCTTGCAGATTTCGCAGCCATGTCCCCTGCCAAATCTGTCCAAGGCCTCGTCGTAGCCGATCACCTTGTGCAGCTTTACCAGATCGAAAAGCTCCTGCCGCGTGTATTCGAAGTGTTCGCAGATGGTTTCTTTGACTTCTTTGCCCAGTGATTTCAGGGTTTCTTTGACCAGATCTGCGACCATGGGCTTGCAGCCCCCGCAACAGGTCGAGGCTTTCGTTTCCTTGATCACACCCTTGAGATCCTGACAGCAGCCACTCGTGATCGCATTGCAAATGGCACCCTTGCTGACCGACTCGCAGGAGCAAATCTGGGCACTGTCCGGTAGGTCCAAAACAGAACCGAGCGCGTTTTTGGATTCGCCTCCGCGTGCGCCCAGGATGAGATCTTCGGCATTTTCCGGAAGTTTCATCCCGTTGATATAGAGCTGGAACAGGGTATTGTAATCTGAAGAGTCCCCAACCAGGATGCCTCCTAAGAGCCTTGTTCCGTCTTGGCTGACGTTTATCCGCTTGTACACACCGCGCTGCTTGTTTTCGAAGCGTATGGCCACGGCTGCGTCACCTTCGATGAAGGGGTCTCCAAAAGAGGCCACCTCAGTGCCCACGAGTTTGAGCTGTGTGGACATGTCGATAGTAGGGCTCATCAGTTTCTCTCCGCTCATGATCTGATCGAGGGCGACTCCGGCCATCTCGTAGCCGGGCGCTACCAAGCCGTAGATGTTTTGGTTGTATAGGGCGACTTCTCCGATGGCGTAGATACCTGGGACGGAGGTTTCCATCTTGTTGTTTACAATGATTCCACCTCGCTCACCGACTGCAATTCCGGAGTTTTTGGCCACCTCGTCACGCGGTCTGATTCCCGCGGAAATAATGATCATATCTGTGTGCAGGCTGGTGCCGTCGGTGAATTCAATCCGCTCGACCTTGCCTTCGCCGATAATTTCTTTGGAGTTTTTGCCCAAGTGGACTTTCATCCCAAGGCTTTCGATCTTGGATTGTAGCAAGTCGGAGGCAGGTTGGTCCAGCTGCCGGGGCATTAGCCGCGGAGCAAACTCGATCACGTGGGTACTCATGCCGAGTTCCTTACTCGTATTGGCCGCCTCCAGACCCAACAGCCCTCCGCCCAATACGGCGGAATGGAATTTGCCTTGGGCCTTTAGCTTTTCAGCATAGCTCTGTATCGCTTCCAAGTCTTCTATCGTACGGTAGATGAATATTCCTTCTTTCTCCGATCCTTTGATGGAGGGTATAAAAGGGGAGGAACCCGTAGCTAAGACTAGGTAATCATAGTCGAAACTTTCGTTTTTGTGGGTGGCTACCTTTTTGTTTTCGGTGTCGATCCAGGAGACGAGCTCCGAGGTACGTAGAGTAATGCCGTTGTCCTGGTACCAGTTTCTCGACGCCATGAGGAGCTCGTCCGGAGACTCCAGCGTAAAGTATTCGCTCAGATGAACCCGGTCGTAGGCGGGCCTGATCTCTTCTCCAAATACCAGGATGTCAAATTGACTGCGATGGGGGTGGGCAATGAGTTTTTCGCAAAACTTGTAGCCTACCATCCCGTTTCCAACCACTATAATCCGTTTCATTTCTACGTATTTTGAGTTAAAAGTAAGTAAATATACGTATAAAAAAAATGTGTATCCAAGAAAATATTTATTTTTCTACGTAAAAATATTTAAAAAGAGGTTTTTTTCAGCTATAGCCTGTACGTAGAATAAGTAAGTGAGACTGCGAAATGTTGCAAAAATGACTTTAAAGGCTTTTTTCTCCGATTGGAGTGGGCAATTCGGTCTTCTTCTAGTTTCGCTGCAATCGCTATCTTTGGGCATGAAAGTTTTCTCCTTGATACTCGGTTTATTCGTGTTGCTCATGACGGTGACGCCATGCTGTAGTGGGGAGGAAAGCTGTACGGAAAGTGAGTTGGCTTCAGAATCTTCCGATGGGAGTGCAGAGGATTTAGGGCACGAACTTCCCTGTTCTCCGTTTTTTTCCTGCGGCAGCTGCATAGGTTTTGTTCAGAAAGAAGGAATAGGGTTCCTATTTGACTTTTCTTTGGAACTGATTTCCAAGGAATACCAAACTTTTTATTTGGCTTCAGCAAAGGGCTTTTTTGAGCTGCTGCTAAAGCCACCGGCGATATAGACGGGCCGCCGCTAGATCCCAAGTAGGGATCTCTATCTTTTTTACACCCTATTAACAAATCATGATGAAGTATGTATTGGCCTCTATGGCCATGTTTTGGGCGATTTCTGCTTTGTGCCAAAACACCTATCGCGCACAAGTGATAGACCATGAGACTGGCGATCCCGTGCCCGGTGCAAGCTTGCTGTTGGAGGAATTGGATAAAGGCGCGGTGTCTGGAGCTGATGGTCAGTTGACGCTGGAAAATATTCCCAATGGTGCCTACACCCTAGAATTGCGTTTTTTGGGTTACGAAACCCTGCGCTTTGATCGGACTTTCCCCCTGGAATCCGGGGAGGTGGAGATACTCTATCTCCATCACCACGAAGACGAACTGGAGGAGCTTGTCGTTCGCTCAGTGCGGAGCTCCCGCCTAATCGAGGATGTGCCCACCCGTGTCGAAATCATAGCCGGGGAGGAACTGGCCGAAAAAGGCAACATGAAACCTGGCGATATCCGCATGCTCCTCAATGAAAGCACCGGAATCCAAACCCAACAAACTTCTGCGACAAGCTATAACTCCAGCATACGCATTCAAGGCTTGGACGGCAAATACACCCAGCTTATCCGGGATGGCTTGCCTTTGTACTCTGGGTATTCGGGTGGTCTGAGTCTCATGCAGATCGCTCCCTTGGACTTGAGTCAGGTGGAGGTGATCAAAGGCTCCTCCTCAACGCTCTACGGTGGAGGGGCAATAGCCGGTCTGGTCAACCTGATTTCCAAAACACCCGCTAAGGAAGCCGAGTTGGGATTTCTCCTCAACGGAACCTCTGCTTTGGGCTTGGATGCAAGCGCATTTTACTCGGAGGATTTTGGAAAAATCGGCACGACGGTATTTGCTTCCTACAATATGGGAACAGCCTACGACCCGGCGGACCTAGGACTCACTGCCATCCCGAAATTTGACCGGCTTACTTTGAATCCGAAAATTTACTGGGAGATCGGCAAGTCCTCTGAATTGATGGTCGGGCTCAATCTGATGCGCGAGGATCGACTTGGAGGAAACGTGGATTATATCAAAGGCGAGCCCGTGGCAGATCCCTACTATGAGAATAATGAGACCCGCAGGATTTCCAGCCAACTCAATTACTCCAATCGGCTTGCCTCAGGGGCTGTGTTGACCTTGAAAAACAGCGTCAGTTTGTATGATAGAAGTATGGAAGTGCCCGACTATTTGTTTTCAGGCAAGCAGTGGTCTTCCTTTTCGGAGCTTAATTTTTCCAAAGGGAGTAAAAAGACCGAGTGGATAGGAGGACTGAATCTGTGGACGGACACATTCATCCAGGCCGAGGGAAACGAAAATGCTCCTCTGGACTACGACCTGAACACTTTTGGGGGATTTATTCAGAATATTTGGAATGCCTCTGAGCAATGGACGTTGGAGTCGGGATTTCGGCTGGATTACCAAGAGGAATACGGTTTGTTTGCGCTGCCTAGGATATCGGCCATGTTTGAGCCTACTGAACTACTGACTTTTCGCCTTGGCGGCGGCTTGGGTTATAAGCCGCCCACGGTCTTTTCAGAAGAAGCTGAGCGACTACAATTCCAGAATATCCTGCCTATCGATCCCATCCAAGTGCACGCAGAGCGATCCGCTGGAGCCAACTTTGACGTCAACTATAGGCTTGCACTAGGAGAGGAAGTCACCGTGAACCTCAATACGCTGCTGTTTATGACCCAAATCCAAGATCCTCTGGTTTTGGTGGCTGAGGGATCCTACTACGAATTCCAGCAGCCAGAGGGGATTTTGAACACTAGGGGATTGGAACTTAACATGAAATGGGCTTATCGGGATCTAAAGCTGTTTTTTGGATATACCATGGCAGATGTCAGCCAGCAATACGATGGAGAGCTTCAATCCTATGCCCTCGTGGCAAAGCATCGACTGAACAATGTGCTGATGTACGAAAAGCACGAGAACTTCAGGGTCGGCCTGGAAGCCTACTACTATAGCCCCCAACTCCTCAATGATGGCAAGACGGGCAAATCCTACTGGATTATGGGATTGATGACTGAAAAAAGCTTTGGCGAGCGACTATCGGTATTTTTGAATTTCGAGAACTTTCTGGACACCCGGCAGACTGGCTTTGACACCATTTTCACAGGCTCGATCAGTGATCCCCAGTTTCGGGATATCTATGCCCCCGTCGATGGTTTTGTCATCAATGGGGGAGTAAAACTTCGGGTTCTTTGAGTCCGAAACATGCATACGTTATTGCATTTCGTGCCATCGACCTGCCCATATCGGGCAGGTTTTCTTTTTCTTACCTTATTCAATTACATCATTTTGTTTTTGCAAATACAAGTAAATCAACTAGCTTAGGCCACTGTAATGGAGTAGAAGCATGGTGCCGGAAAAAACCTTTTTTATTTGTTTTTAGTTTAAAATACCCAGTACAGGGTATTTTTCAGGGTGCCTTGCTTCCTAATTTTGTCTAATACTAAACTTTTTGTAAGATGAGAACAGCAACCATTGTTAAGAATGTAAATCCTATGCCGGGAATCAGCCTATCCCCTCTGAAAAGGGATTTGAAGCTGGAAACTTGGATTGGCGGCCCAATTCTAAAGATTAAAGAAACCGGTGAAGCCGGGAAACTTCCGAATCTCAGAAATAGGCTGAAAACCAACTGTGAGAAGAAAAGACTTCTTGCTAAACAAAATCAAAGGAGAAATACCTCGGAGGTGAAGAGCAATGCTGAGGACACCCCAAAATTCATTATCGACTACATGCCCATCTGCTCGGAGGAGGATTTGGAGATGTTTGCACTAGCTATGGCTAGTGAGCAGAGGAAAATGACTGATTGATTTCTCTGCCCAGCTTTTTTACTTGAGGTCTAGCCCTGAAACTTCAAAGAAAGCTACGATCAGCCTGCAACGAATCCGGCAGCAAGTTGGGTGGTCAGGAGTTGTTACTCGGAAACGTTTTATTTATTGACTGAAAGCTTGTTCGAGTCAACAATGAGGTTATTCTCCCGGGGGTAAGGCAATTCCAAAAGTCATCGATGAATGCGGCTCTTCCGCCACTTGGTGGAAGGGCTTTTTTTGTTGAAAGGAATTGTACTTTTCAGACTCGTCAGGTCAGCACCAAGGATACAAATTGCAACGACAGATAATAGTCGTGCCTCCCTTGCAGCAGAATAGCGCTGTCCATGGCATGTGTTTTGAAAAACGCATTCATCCTAGACGGAATTTATGGTTATGTTTGACGCCGACTAAAGTTACAACCGGTCCCAAAATGGTTTTGTACTAATTCAGAATAGTTTTGTCTCCGAAGGAAAACGCGGGAATGATATCATGCACCTGGACCATAGATGTCATGTTGAATGCATTGAAATATCGCTCTGTCTTGAATTCGATGGGTAGAGAAATAGCTGGTTTGGGGACTGGGCTCCTTGCCATAATCACGCTTACCGATGCCCGAAAGCGGCTGTGTCAAAATTTCCGATTGTCATATGGAGCGTAGCCGATGATCGGGTTGAAAACAGAATCGTCAGCCAGCCATAGTTCATTTCTAAGGCTGTTTCGGAAAATCATAACTTTCAGATACATATCGGATTAATGAAAAAAATCGAAAGAAAAAATCAAGCTATCCTTTTGGCTACCCTGTTATCCTGCTTAGTGTTGCTGGGTAGTAAAATCAACAGCGAAGTGGTCTTCAGTACAGAATATTTCAAGGTGAAGATTGACGAGCGGGGATATGTCATTAGCATGCAGGATATCGCCACCGGTTCCCGTCGGGAGTTTAGCCCCGCAGACAAACCTTCGCCTTTGATGAGGCTGTATGATGAGGAAAGACAGCAATATTTCGAACCGATAAAGGCGGTATACAATTCTTCTTATAGCAAGCTGGAACTAAGCTATGACAATGGTTCCGTGGCTACGGTCAGAGTCGAGCCCAAGGATAAATATCTGAAGCTGACCCTGGAGTCCCTCAGCCCCCGCAACGGCGTCGATGACATCGAATGGGGTAGCATCCACACCAATATCACCAATCTTTTGGGGGAAATCATCGGGGTGGCCCGGGATACCAGCGAGGCGGTAAATTACGCCATCGGCTTAATGGCCCTTGACGAAAACACCCTCGGTGGGCTGTCCACTACCATAGGGGATGCTGCACCGTTTCAATACATCATCCACTCTCCAGATTCGACTCGGTTTCCGCTGCCCGAACACCTTCACGAGGGGCAGATTTTCACCCTTGGAGGTGACGGAATAAGCGATGTTGCGTTTTATGCGCACAAGGAGCCGTATTACCGAATCATGTATGGCAACGCCGCCGCGGTGGACCACAAGGGTCGAATTTCCATTGCCTACCATTCCCGGGATCGGGACCGTGAGCGGGAAGTATTGTTTTCCCTCATCCCCAATATGAAAGCCAATATCCCCAACCATCTGCAAGTGCAGCGGGTCCCTGGGGTGGACTTTATAGGCTCTTCCGTAGCTTTTTGGGGAAGTCCGGATGATCTTGCCCTGATGGATGTAATCCAAACCATTGTCCTGGATGAAGGATTGCCCTATCCCAAAGTCAGCGGAAAGTGGGTGAAAGATCCCGCAGCCTATAAGCCCGATGCCTTGACCCACGGAGGCCGCTATGACAGCATCCTTTCCTATACCAATAGACTGGGATTCAAAACGGTCAGCCTCTATGATCAGGGTTTCCTCAGACCTGATCGCGGAAACGAAGGATACATAGATGGAAAGGACTTTGCGAAAAAGACGATTAAACTTAGCTCAGGAGCGCTTTCCCATCGGGAGTTTTCCGATAGGGCCGCAAAGCTGGGAATTACGATCGGCCGGACCACCATTACCAATTCCATGGCTCCTGGCACAAAGGATACAAGTCCAATTCCCAGTGACAGTATATGGTATCAACAGAAACGCCTCTTGGCCAAAGAGATCAACGCAACTGACACGCTGATCTACGTCGACGATCCGACCTACTTGGATGAAATCGGGAGTTGGGAAGGGCATACCAAAGAATTGAACATCGTGAAGATAGGAAAGGAGCTGATCCACTATCTGGGCGTGTCGGAGTCTGCTCCCCATCGACTTCTAAACGTCACCCGTGGCTACTGGGATACCCAAAAATCAGCCCATAGTCAAAATGACACGATCTACAAGCTCCAGGTGACCGTGGGCTGGGGATATGAGGGTGTGGTGCCCAACTTGCAGTTGCAGGATGAGATCGCCAAACACTACGCGGATGTCTGCGCAGTCAATGGCCTGTCCTACTATGATTTTGACGGGCAGGAGTTTTTGTTCAACAACGGCCACGGCTATTACTCTACCAAGCGTTTCTTCCGGACCATGTTTGATGCCGCGGAGAAGCGTGGTGTCCCGCACATCCGATTCACCGGTGCGACGCTTTCCGAAGGGTCTTGGCACTACCAGAGCATCTGGAATGTAGGCGGCGGCAAAAACCTCTATGATGCAGAGACCAGAGAATGGGGAAGCAGCACCAGCCAGGGCAAAGACCTCAGGGATGTGACCTATGCCAATTTTTTCCCGGTAGGTATGGGAGGGAATTTCCGAATCACGGCAAACTCAAAAGTAGAAGAATACGAACACATCCAAGCCGTCTCGGTGGGAATAGGGTCGACCTATAGCTTGATCTTGAACCAGGAAGATGTGGAAAGCTGCCCCGAGAAAGACGCGATTTTTCGAGTAATCCGAACTTGGGAAAACGCTAGGTCTGCCAATGCCTTCCCAAAGGAAGTGAAAAAGGATCTGGTCAATCCCAAACGAAGCTGGAGGCTAGTTGAACTGGATCAGGATAACTGGAAGCTCTATGAGGTTATTGATGGAGTTTTGGCCAATGAGAGAATGCTGACTAGGGCAGCGGGCTATTGAAATTGTTTAGTTAGCTGCCATCCTTTATGGACGGGATTGATGACCCGGTGACAGTCACCCATCCTTCATGATTCTGTTTTGCGGATTTTTCGAATAGTGCTCTCGCTCCGAAATCCTTGCATGGAGCCATTGACTTAAAGTATGCACCAATGGAATTCTTCCCGGTAGAACAACCCCGCCCAAGAGAATTGCCTCTGGCTTAAATTTGTCCGGGGCAACTGTTATTGATGATAATTGTTTCTCAGATATAAGATGTTTCGTTCCCTCTTATCGAACTCCATCTTCATTCATTCCCTGAATTCTAAGCTCACCAATCAGTCCAGAAGGCATCGGGTTCCAGACTTTAGCGTCAAAGGGCTGATAGTCCTTGTTGACCATGTTGATCTCGTGGAAGATCTTCCATTCCTTTCCCGAGAGTTCCAAAGCTCGAATCCGGTTGGCAGAGAGGTTGGTGACTTCGATTCGAAGGCGATTGTCCTGGTCTTTGAGCTCAGGCAAGACGATCTCGAAAGGATTGGCCCAGAGCGTGCCGAGGTATTCATCGTTGAGATATATCCGGGCGCTTTCCCTCACATCGGGAAGCTGCAGCAGCCAGGCGTCCGATTTTCCCGCGGGTTTGTCAAAGCTTAACTCGTAGACAGCGGTGCCGCTGAAAGCTTCGGCTTCAGCATTCAGCTCCGTCCAGGATTTTAGCTCCGTCAGTTTTTGGGGAGCAGGAATACTAGGTCCCCCTTCCAGAAAGCTCAGCTGGTATGGCCCTGAAATCGTCTTGGCGGTTCCTGACGCTTTCCAATACACCCATTTTTCTGTTGACCCACTTTTCCCCGTCTGGATGAACAGTGACTTTCCGGCTTTGAGCTGTATTCTGACTAGCGTTTTGCCGTCGACAGTTCGGGTTTGGGCAAGCCCCGTCCTTTCTGTATCCGGGTCAAAAAGCGCATAGCTATCGCTTTTCACATTAACCGGAACAAATGCATCGACATATTGAGCCAAATGATTGACCAAAAAATAGCTGTGTCCTTCTTCGGTTTTTCTGCGAATAAATTTCAATCCACTATCCACCAGCATTTCCGCCATGATTCGTTCGGCTTTTAGGGTTTCCAACAGATCTTCGGAGACTTCCACCGCGTTGTTCATCTTCTTCAGTTGAGTCAGTCTTTGCTCCAAATCAAAGTGGCCGGGCACCGATTTGGGCTTTCCCAGAAAGATCACCTGCCCACCGGAATCTTTCAGCTCCAACAGCTTGCGAAGGGTCTCAATGGGCATATGAGCCACCTCAGGCACGATGACAGCTTGATAACTTCCGCCGGGGAAGATAATTTGTCCATTTTCCACGCGGGCACCTTGCAGAAATTCATCTGAGAAAAAGTCTAGAGAGTAGCCTTCCTTCATCAGTTTCTGGCCAGCTCGGTAAAACGGCGTCTCCAGCAGCCATTCGTTCAGGGAGTGGATCTTGAATTGGAAAAACGTATTGCCTTCGTAGTATTTTGCCCAATTGTCATAGACCGGCCAATAGAGTGCGATCTCATTGTCCGGTTGCCCGCTTTGCAGGATGCGTTGACAGTTTTCAATGTAGTTGAACAGGGCTGAAGCATCTCGCCAGATAGACAGCTGCGGACTGAAGTTGACCGAGGCATAAAACTTCCACCCCGGCCACTCCGCTTGGGGATCGGTGTAGGTGGCGCCATGGAGGAAAATATGGTTGATTCCGCTGAGAAAAAGTTCTTCCAGCTCCGGCTTGGTCTGGGAAAGCGCGGTTTTGAAATGATCGCGAAGCCATGTAAAGGTTTCCGAGGAAACCAGGGGCTTGCCTGTCATGTGGGCGGCAGAAGAAGAAAACTTGAGCATCATGGGATCTGCATCGCCCGGCCGGATATCGCTTTCTTCCCGTCTCAAACCTGGGATGTCAAAAGGCATGGAGCCAAAGGTCTCGCATTCGGGAATATCCGCTGAGGCGTAGAGGTCAAGGAGGTTGCCGGGAGATCCGTGGGCTTGGAGCTTGGTCAGAAAGCCTTTGGAATGGGCCCAAGCGGTCCAAGGTCGATCAAATTCAACTTTGAGCAAGTCGCCCAAGGTTTCCCGGTAGTCGCTGCGTACTCGGTTGGCCAGTTCAGAATCCACTTTTTCGATCAACAGATTCAGGTAAGGCTTGAGATCATAACCCCTTAGTTTTTCAAAAACGTCAAAAAAGCCTAGCGTAAAATCCGCCCCGTACACTTCGAAGCTATCGTTGAAGATTGCACGGATGGAGGCTTTCAGCTTTTCGTCATAGAGTACCACATAGTCTGTAAAGGCTGCGCGGGAATAATGGTCCAAGGTGTAGCCTTCTCCGCCGGGCGCTGCCCGCTTGACTTTCTGCCCAGTCTTGGCTTCATACACCGCGTAGACTTTTACATCCCGATCTGCTGTCCAAAGCAAGCGGTCTCCTTGTACTTTGTCACCGAGGTTGAGGTAAAAGTCCCCCTGTCCGTATGCAACTACAGCCTCCAGTTTGGAGTTTGGGTTTTGTGCATTCAACACCTGGTCAAAGGTTTCTCCGGCTTTCACCTCAAAGGATTGATGTTCTAGCCGCTTTGCTGCATGCTCAGGCTCCACCTGGGGGCCTCCGTAGGGCCAACCTGTCCCCAGCACCATATCTACCCCCATTCCGAGACTGTCGGCCAGATGCGTAGTGTATTCCAGCATTTCTAAATACTGAGGGGAAAGAAATGGTAGGAAATTTTCCTCCTGTCCCTTTACTCCATAGATGGGCGTGATCTCTACGCCGCCTATCCCTGCCTGCTGAAAGGCCGTCAACTGGGCTTTTATACCGGCTTTGCTCACTGCCGAGCCCATCCACCACCAGCGTGTCCAAGCTTTGGTGCTTTGGGCTTGGAGCGTCAAAAAGTTTAGGCAGAACAGGAGAAGAAAGAGCGCCAGTCTTTTCGTTATCATGGGTTTTTACTAGTGGTCAAGTCCTGAATATAGGACTGCCAAGCGCAATTAGCATCCTGCGCCAGCCAATAATTGCATGTGGGGAATTTTTAGAGTCGGTGATATGCAATAGGAGGTAGGGGGAGTCACGGATTCCAAGTTTGCATTGGAAGGTCGCATGTCAAATCAAGAAAGGCCTGGCAACTAAGCCCCGATCTGTTTTGGGGCACCCAGCCGCTGAAGCATCTTGATATGGCTGAGGAGCGCTCCTCCAAAAGACTTTTTGACGTAATAAGGCAAGTTGTATTCCTTGGCAGTCTGGGAGACAATCTTCGAAAGGCTGCGATAATGGACGTGGCAGATATTGGGGAATAGGTGATGCTCGACTTGGAAGTTGAGCCCGCCGATCATCCAGGAGAGCCAATTGCTTTTGGGTGCATAATTGCTGGTCGTGGCCAGCTGGTGAACAGCCCAATCCTCGCTGACTTTCCCGTTTGGCTCAGGCAGCGGAAAGGAGGTCTCAGACACAATGTGGGCGGTCTGAAACACCATGCTGATGCAGATGCCGGTGACGAAGTGCATACTTAGAAAAGCCAGGACGATGATCCATGCGGGCAGGGGAACCATGATCAATGGCAAGGCCAATGCGTAGGAATAATAGAGTATTTTCCAGGAGATGATTTTGTAGAGTGTCCTGCGAAATTCCCTTCGGTCTTTGAAGAAACCCATCTTTCGGTAGCGGGCTGCCCTGATGAAATCTTTGGCAGTGATCCACGATAGCGTGGACAAGCCATAGAAAATCCACACGTAGAGGTACTGGAAGCGATGGATCCAATAGCGCTTGGCGTGTGGGGAAAAGCGCAGGAAAAACGGCGCATTCATGTCGTCGTCCGCTTGGTCGATGTTGGTATATGTGTGATGGAGTACGTTGTGCTGGATCTTCCAGACATTCGCATTGGCACCGATGAGGTTCATCGTATATCCCACGAGCTTGTTGACTGTCTTGTTCTTAGAATAGGAGCCGTGAATCGCGTCGTGCATCACGCCCATCCCGACTCCGGCCATTCCCAGGCCAGCGGCGATGTAGAGGGCGAATAGTGGCAATGGACTAGAAACCCAGCCAGTGCCGATGATTACGAGTGGAGCAAAGAAAAGGGAGAGCATAACTACTGTCTTTACTACCATGCTTGTGTTGCCATAGATGGTTTTGTTGTTCGTTTTGAAATAGTCATTCACTCGTCCCCGGAGGGCTTTCATAAACTCGGCATTCTCTTGCCTCTGGAATTTTAGCGTTTTCATTTGTTTGTTCTTTAGGATTGAATGCCGCCACCTCGCCTGTAAGGGCTGAGCTGTGTCTGGCATCAATAGGTTTGGAGCTCGTCAAATAGGAGCTTTAGTTCAAGCCTGGTTTTCTTCAACTTCTTCGAGAGGCGATCCAGCATTTTTTCCCGCTGCCCTTCACCGAACTCAAAATCTGTGTCGAGCAGCGTCGAGAATCTCTGCTTGAGCATTGCCTTTTGCTCCCTCCAACTTCGGGTTATGATTGGTTTATCCATCGTCAAAGGGGGTTGCTAGGAGCGTTCTGGTCGTCAGACCCCCGGTTTTACTGATTTTGAACGTGCGAGTGGGCAGCGGTTGAGCTGCTGCGGCAGAGGAAATCGAGCTGAAGTCAGACTCTAGGAAGCCTTCCAGGGCCCTTAGGATACTATCGTCCAGGCCTTCATCAAATTTCCTCGCAAATAGGTCGTCAGAGCTTGCCAAAAACTCCAAGTCATCGATGGTGAAGGTCTTGGGACGGAGTTTAATTTCGCCATCCGACACCCATATAATGGCTCTTTTGTCGTCACTGACAATAGCCTCTTCAAAGGAAGTGTTCATCAACACAGTCTGGAAGAACGACTCGTCGGCGAGCAGGGTGTTGAGGTAGAAGTCCTCAAATTTCTTTACTTCCGGGCTGAAGCAGAGAAACTCACAGCAGGCTCGTGTCACGATCATCCATTGTCCTCCGATGTAGGAGGTGATGCCCTGCATGTAGGGTCTCCGGTAGATAAAGCCCTCGAAGCCATTGTGGGTCTCTGTGAAGTGGTTGTCGATCCGGTTCATGGTTTCCGGTCTCTCCTGCGCTTGGTTGTCGGCTTTTATGAAGTTTGTTCGGGGGTGCTTACCTAAGAAACCACGGATCGATCGTTGGGAATGTAGCGGGAAGTCCTGTCCGCTCAGGTTGATGAAGAAATCCCATTTAAGATTATGCGTCAGCAGGTATAGCATCCCGTTGAGTTCGGACTGTACCATGCTGAAACCTCCCCAGCCCACATTTTCCCGATCCATCACATAGGTGTTGGGATAGTCCATCAGAAAGGATTCCACGATCAAGTTGGTCTTTGGATCCGCTTTCTTGTCCACATGGATTAGGTAGTGGTTTTCCGGCTGGTAAATTGCCCTGAACAGGCGCTTAAACTGCTCCGGAAATCGGTGGACCAGTATCAAGTAGGCAATGTTCGGTAATTTTTGCAGCGCATTTACTCGCTTCGGTAGGTTTTCAAGATTTGTCATTTTTTGTTTGTGTTTTTTTTATTGCATCGGATGTAGGCGATTCCTTTAGAGCAGCTCCCTTTCGAACAGCGCCAACTCCTTTTTGTGCGGCAAAGCCACGAACACACAGTAGTAGATGCCGGCATAATACTTCCGCACCGTCAGCTCCACACTGGGATCGGCTTTCGTAGCCACCTTTTCCCCCACCTTGTATTTATTGATGTACTCGTTTTTCATTCTTTCGTGCAATGCGTTTTAAAGGTGAATGTCCTCATAGCCACTCTTGATGAGAGTGGAGAGCATCTTGAAGCGGGTATTCGCCATCAGGCTGTTGGCCGCATGGGCAGGGATAATGATCGCCTGGCCCGCTTCGAGCTGGTTGGATTTTTCGTCGATAAAGACTTCCGCCCGCCCGTCGATGATCTGGATCAGATTGTCAAAGGGGGAGGACTTGGTCTGCCAAGTTTCGCCGGTATCAAACGACGATATGGTGATATAGCCGGTGTCCTTTCTCAAGATGGACTTGGTGACTATGGATCCTGGAATATATTCCACGGCATCCACAAGGCTCAACACTTGGCCTTTTTCAAATTCAGTATGTTCCATGGGTAATTTTGGCTTGGGTGAATTGCGGGACGGATTACTTGGGGGAGAAGGCTATTCCTGCCCGTCTTTTTCCTTCCTTTTGGCGGCTTTGGAAGCCCTTTTTTCTTTCAGACTTTTAGCCGGCGCTTTTTTGCCTTGTTTCTGGTTGCCTTCTTTTTCTTTGGACATGTTGTTTGGGAGTGGCTTTCATTCAGTCAGTTAGGCGGAACTATCCACTCTTCCAAAGCTAGTCTACCTAGTCCCGATAAGCGTTACATCGAGAAAAACGGATCTTACATATATCCCACATTTGCCAAAATGTCAACCAAAGTGTCAACAAGAGGACATTGGTCGCAGAGGCTTCCTTTACCATCAGAATAGGAAAGCAACCTTGAAAAGGGGATCGTGTTCTCAAAAAAAATGGGACAATTACAACTGCAAGAAAAGGGGACGGTCTAGGCTTCGTGATTAATTTTGTCTGGTGCCTTCTAAATGTCCTCGAGATTTTGCTTGCGCTTGTTTTTCAGCTGCTTGTAAAAAGTGGGGGTGAGGCCGGTGATCTTCTTAAACTGGTTGGACAGATGGGCGACGCTGCTGTAGTGTAGCCGATAGGAAATCTCTGTGAGGCTAAGCTCATCATAGATCAGCAGTTCCTTGGCGCGCTCGATCTTGTGGTTGATGATAAACTGCTGGATCGTAATGCCTTTCACTTCCGAAAAGATATTGGCCAGGTAGGTGTAGTCATATCCGAGTTTTTCGGCGATGTAGTCCGAGTAGTTTACGGCAGGCAGCTCCTCCGAATAGTGGATCATCTCGATGATGAGGTTTTTGATCTTTTCGATGATGATGCTTTTTTTGTCTTCCAGTAGGATCAGACCCGACTTTTTGAGGTTTGCTTTCAGCTTCGAACGCTGGTCCTGACTGATCTCCGCCACCTCGGCAACGCCAAGCTCTATCCCCATGTCGGTGATCCCGAGTTTTTGCAACTCTTGCTTTACCAGCATTTTGCAGCGCAGGCTGACCATATATTTGATGTAGAGTTTCATTGGGAGCGTTGGGTTCTGAGGCTCCGGCGCCAATGCCGATCCCCGTTGCCTTATACTAGTTGATCGGATTTGCCGGGATCTTGTTCGGTTTACTTTCAGATTACCTTCAAAAGCAGTCTGAGCACGCCTACTCTAAACACGTCGAAGCAAACCGATGAACGCAACGCTGGTTGTGATGGGCGAGGAGGGAAGCGGCAGCAGCGGACCGGCGTCTGGCATGCGTGCTAAGAACTTTGCCGCATCTTGTCCCGATATCCGATCGAATTCGTTCTTTTTTTTGAGAAAAGGACAATAAAAGGGGAGGGTCAAAAAGTTTGGGCAGAATAGAAGAGTAAACTATCCCATTCTTTTCGTAATCAGGAGGTTTTGGCTTGGGGTCAGGTCGTGAAAACAGGATAGCCAAGCACAATTGGCGTCCTGTGCAATCGAATTAATGAAAGAGACATTCCTTGAGCTTCAAATGAAAAAGCATCTCAAACTGGCAGTTGAGATGCTTTTTGACGGGCTGGTGTTTTTCTGTTGCCTCACTAGTTTGCCACGATCACGGACTTTGCCAGTAGCCACTCGCTGCCCACTTTCTTCAAGGTGTTGGTGTAGCTTCCCGAGCCTACGATCGCCTCTCCGGTCCCCGCAGTTCCGTTGATGCTGTAGGTTCCTTTTGCCGTGGCTGTGCCATCAGCATTCATTTCCGCAGATCCGTGCTGTAAACTGAGCTCGACGGTATTGGCGGAGAATTCCTGGGTCATTGCTTCTTGAATTTCTGCAGAACCCTCGTTCATGCGACCGTCGCTGTAAGACCTGACCGCATCGGAGGTGTACATGGACACCAGCGTTTTTACATCCTTTTTGTTGTAGGCCTTCTCGTAACGCTTTGTGAGCGCGATCATCTCTTTGTCCAAATTTTGGGCGAGGAGGGGGGTGGTGAGCCAAGTGCAAACCAGCATCATCAACAGACCAAATTGCTTTGCCTTTTTCATGAAAGTGGAAATTAGTGCTTATGCCTACTCTATACAGTTTTCGGCTTCCCTGTTTGTTTTCAAAAGCAAAATCACGCTAACTCTCAACCCCAAAATCCAATTCATAAGTGACAAGGGAAAAAATATTGGATTCTTAGGGGTACTGGATATGGGAATCGTCAAAAATATCTCAATAAATTACCATAAACAGCCGGCATTTGCAATTTATTGGAGGCTTAAGTAGAGGGTTTTAACGAGTAGAGTCGCTAACTAAGCCGAAATTTTTTTTTCATCGCCAGTATTTTTTAAAACCGGATCTTCTGCTGTTTGGTCGCAATAATCTGCTTTTTACCACCAATGGATTTTTTTGCGTTTGCCTTGAACTTCGGCGAGTCGGTTGAATCCAATCCTGTTTTATATATTAGTCTTCAACTATGTTTCTTTTTGTTCCTTCTGCCTTAAAATGAATTTTTGTTCTGGTCAATTTTCCGGGGATTCTATGTTTTCCCAAGAACAATCCTTGGACCTTTTATCCACGCAAGAACTTGATCGGGCCTGCCAACTGGCAAGAGCCATCAGTGGATGTCCCGCGGTGCTGATGTTTTTTTACGGTGAAAACCAACCCTCCATGCAATCCAGTCTGGGGATCGGACGACCTGAGGATTTTATCCCGTTTCTCGCCTCTCTGGACAGCTCAGTGGCCAATTTTGCCGCGGTTAGTGATTCAATACTGCTGCCAGAAGGCTTCTCCTTTGCTGGCTGCCTGTGGTTGAGGGATAGGGATGGAACTGCATGGGGAGGACTTGCGCTTTTCGGTGAAAAAGGCTCGGCGCTAAACGAGACCCAGAAAAAGGCCTTGGAACTGTTGGGAGAAAACCTCTACGATTCCTTCTGCCAGAAATCGGCGATAAAAGAAATCCGAAGCTTTGAGAAGATCTTCAACCACTCCAATGACTTGGTCTGCATCGTAGATTTTGATGGCAGATTTGAAAAGATCAACCCTTCGTTCTCCACCGTTTTGGGGTGGAGCTGGGAACAGATTGGAGGCAAAAACTTTGAGGCTTTTATTTTTCCTGATGATCTGGAACTCACCAAAAAGGTGTTTGGGCAACTCCTACAGGGAGAGAAGGGGCAGCAAGTGGTCCACCGATTCCTCACGGCAAGTGGGGGCCACCGCGTCATCCAGTGGAAACCAACTTCCGATCTCGATTCGAACAGGATCTATGCGATTGGCAGGGATGTGACTGAGGAGAGGATATTGGAAGACAAGCTGAAAGAAAGCAAGCAAAGAATGAGGGAGTTTTTCGAAAACTCTCAGGGGCTCATGTGCACACACGATCTGAATGGGCGGTTTTTGACGGTGAATGCTTCGGGTGCGGCCATGGTGGGATATTCCAAGGAAGAGATTCTGGAAATGACCCTCTTTGACCTGGTACCCCAAGAACATCACGTCGGCATCCGCTATTATCTCGATCAAATCCAATCCCAAGGGAAGGCCGAGGGCAATATGTTGGTCCGTCACAGGGATGGCACGATCCGCACCTGGCTATTTAACAATATTCTTAAAACTCCCGCAGACGGAAGCGAACCCTACATCATCGGCAATGCCATCGACATCACGATCAGGGCCCGCCTCGAAAAGGACCTGAGGCTTACCAAAGCGCTTCTGGAAGAAACCGGAAAGGTAGCGAGGGTAGGTGGCTGGGAAGTGGACCTCAAGACCTACAGGGTGTCCTGGACCCCCGTCACCAAGCTGATCCATGAGGTTCCCGAGGATTTTGTGCCCAATCTTGACGAGGGCATCAATTTTTACAAAGAAGGGGAAAGCAGGGAAAAAATCAGCCAGGCGGTGAAAGAGGCGATTGAGGAGGGGACACCGTGGAATCTGGACCTACAGATTGTTACCGCTAAAGGCAATACCCTCTGGGTGAGGGCAATCGGAAATCCCGTCAGGGAGAATGGAAAAACTGTCCGCCTCGTCGGCACTTTTCAGGACATAGACCTGGCAAAGGAAGCCGAACTCGAGGCCGCCCGTGCCAAAAAGCTGCTCGTTGATGTCTTTAATGCATCTTCGGAAGTTTCCATCATCGCTATGGACGAGTGGGGAGTGATCACAGTATTCAACAAAGGAGCGGAAAAGATGCTCGGTTACTCGGCAGCGGAAATGGTCGGGAAGCAGAGTCCAACGATCATCCATCTCCCTGAGGAGATAGCCATCCATTCCCAAAAGGTTTCGGAGGAGTTTGGCTATCCGGTCACCGGAAATGACGTATTCTTTGCTCGGGCTGAGAAATACGGTTCAGAAAAGAAAAATTGGACCTATGTCTGCAAGGACGGACAGAGACGATTGGTTGAGCTGGTTGTGACCCCAATTAGGGATCTGGACCAGTCTACCATCGGCTATTTGGGCATAGCGATAGATATCACGGACAAGCGGGAAACTGAAATCGAATTGAATAACGAGAGAAGCAGGCTGACCGCTTTTGTAAAGCATACCCCCGCGGCGGTAGCTATGCTCGACCGGGATCTGGTCTACTTGGCGGTCAGCAACCGCTGGACTCAAGAATTCAAGCTCGCGGAGTCGGAGGTGATAGGCCATTCACACTACAAGTTGTTTGCCGACATCATTACCGATGAATCCTACGTCTGGCATGAGCAAGTAATGAGAGGCGAAGTGATCGGCAAGCAAGAAGAGAAAGTCATGATTGCGGGAGTCGAGGATCCCCAGTATCTCTCGTGGGAGATGCGCCCTTGGTTTCTCTACGATGGGGAAATCGGCGGCATGATGGTCCTCTCCCAAAATGTCACTGGCATGGTCAAACGCAGGGAAGAGCTACAGATTGCAAAAAACCAAGCGGAGGAAGCGAGCCGCGCCAAGTCCGAGTTTTTGGCCAACATGAGCCATGAGATAAGAACTCCACTGAACGGGGTAATAGGATTTACCGACTTGGTGCTCAAGACCAAGCTTACCGATACGCAAAACCAATACCTGACCATCGTCAACCAGTCAGCAAATGCTCTCCTCAGCATCATCAACGACATCCTGGACTTTTCAAAAATCGAGGCAGGGAAGCTGGAGCTTGACCTCGAAAAGACCGACCTCTACGAACTTGCCTCCCAGGCGACGGATATCATCACTTACCAGATCCAGAAAAAGGGGCTCGAACTGCTCCTCAACGTGGCGACGGAGCTGCCCAGATTTATCTACGCTGACTCTGTGAGACTCAAGCAGGTGTTGGTCAACTTACTTGGGAATGCTTCCAAGTTTACCGAAAAGGGGGAAATAGAATTGAAGATAAGCCCACTGGAGGGTGAGGAAAGCCGGACAACGATTCGTTTTGAGGTTCGGGACACCGGTATCGGGATCCATCCCGACAAGCAGGCGAAGATATTCGAGGCCTTTTCCCAGGAGGACAGTTCCACCACCAAGAAGTATGGAGGCACAGGATTGGGTTTGACCATCTCAAACAAACTTCTCGGATTGATGGACAGCGGGCTACAGCTCCGTTCCAAACTGGGTAAGGGAAGTACATTTTACTTTGACGTGACTTTCCCTTCGGAAAAAGGGGAGCCCATCGAGTGGGTTGGACTGGAGACTATACAGCGTGTATTAGTGGTGGACGACAACGAAAATAACCGAACGATAGTCAGCCAGATGCTTCGTCTCAAAAACATCAAAACGACCGAGGCCACCAACGGATTCGAGGCCCTTCAGCTTTTGGCGAATGGAAAACGATTTGACGTAGTCTTGATGGATTACCACATGCCTTTCATGGATGGGATAGAGACCATCCGCAAGATCCGGGAAACCTTCGATGGGCATCTTGAGGACATGCCCATTCTGTTGCTGCACAGCTCCTCGGATGATCAACGGATCATACAAGCCTGTCGGGAGTTTGGCATCAAGTTTCGCCTGATCAAGCCACTGAAGATACAGGAGCTTTACCATGCCTTGTCGCACCTCTCCGAGAAGCAGGAGGCGGTCGAAACTACAGTGGAGATTCCCACACCCAACACGAGACTGGCCAAGATTCTCATCGCCGAAGACAATCCCATCAACATGCTTTTGGCGGAGACTATCCTGAATAAGTGCCTGCCCAACGTAGTCTTGTCCAAAGTCGAAAATGGCCGACAAGCGGTGGACTTTTGCCAGAGTGAAGCGCCAGACTTGATTTTGATGGATATTCAAATGCCGGTCATGAATGGCTACGAAGCTACCAAACATATTCGTCTGATCCCCGGCTGTGCGGAGGTGCCGATCGTAGCGCTGACTGCCGGCAATGTCAAAGGGGAAAAGGAAAAATGCCTGGAGGCTGGGATGGATGATTTTGTGGTGAAGCCCGTGGTAGAACAAACCCTGAGCCTTGTTTTGGACAGATGGCTCACGACTAGTAGTGTTTCTTTGGAAGAAGGGGTCTTTCCCAAGGAGAAATCCAAGCACTTTGATCCAGAAAAGCTGGCTGCCTATGCGGACGGAAACGTGGATTTTCTGAAGAAAATCCTCATTATCGTCAAGGATGAACTAAAAGGCTCCTACGAGGATCTGGAAAGGCAGCTGAAGATGAAAAACTTGAACGAGTCCAACGAAGCTGGCCATAAGCTATATGGAACTTCCGTGAGCTCGGGATTTGATGTCTTGGCCACCTTGGCCAAAGAACTGGAGCTTGCTGAAAAGTGGGAAGAACCCTTGATGCCGGATCTGATAGCCAAGATCCTCAGGGAAATTGAGATCGTTTCCCAACTTATCCAAGGAGAGTAGCGGGAGATATCCTAGATTAGATTCAGCTTTTCCATCAGTGCTTGGCGCTTGGCCCTGCTAATGGGGATCACCGACTTGTCTATGAGTATCGTGTTGTCCTGGATATCAATGATCTGGTTAAGGTTGATGAGAAAGGACCGATGCACCTGGAAAAACACATCTTTCGGGAGCTTCTGGAAAATGTTGGAAAGGGTAGTGTGTACCTTGTGGTCAATTCCTTCGCCTTTAATGCTGATGTAGTCACCCTTGGCTTCTATATAAGATATCTTCCGCGCTTCTAGCTTGATCAGCTTTTTGTCGATGTTGATGTAAAGGTGCTGTGGGGAGGTATCCGACTCTGGGGCTCTTTTGTCTTTAGGCTTCCTGTCGACTTCCATGATCTTCCGAGCCTTGCTTACCGCCTTTTTAAACTTTTCAGGCTGTATGGGTTTTCTCAGAAAATCAATGATGCTTTCGTAATCAAAAACCTCCGCTGCCTGCTCGATATCGGAGCTGGTGATGATTATCAGGGGAGGGGATTTCAGAGTTTGGATAAACTCAAAGCCCGAAAATCCAGGCATGTGGATATCCAAGAAGATGAGGTCTACACTTCTCTGGTTTAAAAACTTAAAGGCTTCAATTGGGGAAGAAAAACTCTCCAACAGTTTGATGTCGGACTCCTTTTCACACAAAAATCTCACAATCTCCCTCGAGACGCTTTCATCGTCCAAAACAATACAATCCATGTACTACTCTTGGCTATTTTCGAGGAATTTAAGGATTTTATTAACAATTTCATTGAACTCATTCAGATAAGTGGTTTTGCCTTCCCTCAGCAGGTTTTCGTGCTTGTCTGCAAGTTTCAGGGATTCAGCCATTTGCAGAAAAGCGATTTTTTGATTGATGCGGTGTACGATCTCTGCCGCCCAATGATAGTTCTTGAGCTCTGTCGCATAATGATACAGATCAAAATCCTTCGGAAGCTCGTTCAGGATGATTTTGATGATCCTCTTCTTAAACTCCGGGTTTCCTCCGGATAGCTGGTCAAGATAGCTGAACGTAGGCTGCATGGTTGCTGGGATTAGGCACATAGGTAGACTGATAAGAAGCGTTGCCAAAGACGGACTGAACGGATCCTTTATAAAAGGAAAGGCTGTGAACCGGAAGGATGTCAACTGTAGAACTGTGGATCTGCAGCGTAAATATCCAGTGTGTCCTAGACTTGGTATGGGAGATCTGTACTGACTGGCGTCCAACGAGGCTGGCCTTTGAGTACAGACAGGCTGAAATAAACTCGGAAAAAAGCCTTTGGACCAAAGGACGCTTGCCGTAGATCAGGGGCAACGTGGTATCAAGCTTTGGGATGTAGGAAAAGAGTACCCCCGATTCTTTAAAAATGCCAGCGAAAAGCTCATAGGTGTCGATGAGTTCTTCCCGAACATTAATCTCGGTATGTGGATGGGAAGGAGGACGGCTTGCTGGTTTCATGTGCTTAGAATCGGGGGGTTATTTCTGGTGATTGAACAACTTTTTTCCCTTTATGTACCCAAAATTAACACCCCCCAATTTTAGAAAAGACAATCTGCGCTAGATGCAGTTTACCTATAGACGAAATGCGGATAGCTTGCGACGAAGCCGGAGGGGAACGGCACAAGTGTAGGTTAGACGAAACCATGCTCCGGCAAAAAATCCTATCTTATAGCCATGAAGCCCAAGCCTTATATCCGTCCAAAGGTTGCCGTCCCGCAGTTTAGCGAGGCAAATGGCTTCTATACCACGGCCCAACGCTCGCGGACCATGTCCCGCATCCGATCCAAGGGGACGCGACCGGAAAAACTTTTGAAAAAGGCCCTGTGGCAAGCGGGAATTAGGTACAAGACTTCAAAGAAGTCCCTCTTTGGCAAGCCCGACATCAGTCTGAAAAAGTATAAGCTTGTCGTCTTTGTGGATGGTTCCTTTTGGCATGGACACGACTGGGAAAGCCGCAAAAATGCCATCAAGGCAAATCGGGAATTTTGGATTGCCAAGATAGAGCGCAATATTCAGCGGGATCAGGAAGTCAACGCCTACTACCGCTACCGAGGTTGGACGATATTGAGGTTTTGGGATTTTGAGGTGAAGGAAGAATTGGGTGCTTGCTTGAAAAGTGTGCTCAATTGTTTTAGGGTTGCAGGCATCTAATCCCATTTTTGGCCACCTGTGCCAATATCGCCAGCCAGCTCATCAAACCGTACTGGTGAGCTTGTCGAACCTTCGTCAAGCCCCTGAATGAGGTTTGTAGACTTTTATTCAACAGCAAATCGGATTAAATTGATACTAGAACCATCGCCGGACAAATCATGGAACCTGTCGAGTATCTCACAAAAATGCTGAACCCCTCCCTTTCCAACGAACAAAGGATTGTTATCGCAAACCGACAACTGGAGAACCTCATTGAGCATTTCGACCGAAAGGCCGACAAAGCCAAGCGCTGGTTTCATATCTATAAATACACTAGCATTGTTTTGGTAGGAGCCACCTCGGTGATCGCATCCTTGGAATTGATTCTGAAAGATCAATTTCCTCTCTGGCTACTACCGGTAGTCAGCGCTGCCGCTACTATAGTGGTTGCATTTCTGGGAGCCACCAATGCACAGCGCTTATGGGTAAATTCTAAAACCACGGGTCAACGCCTGGTGGTGGAGCGATTTCTTTTCAATCAAAAAGCAGGAAAGTACAAAAAGCTCATGGAGGATGCAGAAAGGATTCGTCTGTTTTCAGAGCAAATGATACAGATTTGGAATGAGGGGCACGGGAAATGGGAACAGACCGTAAATGAGGGCTAGGAAAGGCTTGCCTAGCTTTCTCTGGCTATACCACGATTGAATTATCAGATTTGCCGGGACATTGGAGCTCGAATGGAACTCCATAAATTCTATGAATTCCAGCTCGCCAGATTTCCATTTCCTCAAAAACCTACTTTTTCACCACCGGTTGAATCCAAGCTTCTTCCATGTCCCCCGGACGGTATGGGTTCTCCTTGGATTTGGTTGAAGTCACCTTGGCGCGCACATAGAGGTCGTCCGCAGTCAAGGCATAACTTGCCTTGGTGCCCGCCTCTTCCTCTAACAGAATTCCCGCAGCTTCCGGGTTGGATTTTTTGGTTCCAAAAAATCGGATGGTGTAGCTGATCCCCTCCTCGGCTTTAACCGAAAGGCTCAGTCTATCTCCGTCAAAGTCCAATTCCTCCAGCATAACACCCGTACTGGCGTAAAAATCCCCGGTCTCCATGGATTCGATCAGATCCTCCGGACTCAGAGATTTGGCCCGTACTTCCACCCAACCTCTGCCGGGATTGCTTTGCTTTTCCCCAAATATGTGGTAATTGTGGGCATCATCCACGGCCAGGCCGTAGAGTAGAGGCTTGCCCGCTTGCAGGTAGGCCACCTGCACCCGGTCCCAAAGCGCCTCCATGCTCGGACGGAGGCTGTCACCATAGTTATGCACCTCCGGATGGCCATTGTACACCTCAAAGAACCGCTCTCCAGTCAGGGCCATTATGTCCTCAGGGGTGATAGCCCAGACGAAATTTGGATGGTTGATGTGCAAAAACATGGGGTGCCCCGTGTCCTCCCGCTGTTTTTTGACCAAATCCAGATTCTTCTGCAAGACCTCTGTCACGGAATTTCCCGTTGCCGGCTCGATGTATTCTTGGATATTCGTGACGTTCATGTGGAGGGGCTTCTGCTCAAACCTTGCCGAGACCTCCTCGGAGCGGATGATCAGAAATTTTCCCTTCTCCTCAAACAGCGGACGATATTCCTCCAGCGTTTTCAGCCGAACTTCAATCCTCCCCGCCGAGTCGGTACGGGACTCCACCCAGTCTTTCCCGTATTTTTCGAGGTAATTTTCAAAGGCTATCTCATGCATGGGCGCTTTTGGAAGAAGCTTCCACTTTTCTCCGGTTTGCAGGATGTTGTGGTCAGAGAGTACCGCAAAATCATAGCCTTGGGTCTTATACCAATCCATGATCATCTCCGGATAGTTGTCCCCATCGCTCCAATAGGAGTGGGTGTGCAGGTTGCCTTTATACCACTCCTTGGAGGAAGAGCAGGAAAACAGACCAAAAACAAGAAGGCTGAGGGTGGGGATGGCATATTTCATGGCTTATCGCTTGATCAGGGTGGACAGACTGAAAGCGTCAATTGCGCTCTGGATTTCAAGTTGGAATTTATGAAAATCCTCAGGCTCTTGGGTTAAAAAAATATTATCCTATGGAGGCAAAGGCAATTTTGTTGGAATCGATGGTGACGTGAATGAAAACCGAAGTACAAAGTGAGGCTAAGAGCATAAGCATGGTGAAACGTATTTCGACCCGTACAGCCTTCCGTATGAATAGGCATATTTTCAAATCTGTCCATTGTTCTATGGAGAGAGCTGAGCTTGAGGTTAAGCTTTTGGGAGAGAAAATGGACCATCTTCTCGTCCACCAAAACAACCGACTACCGGAAATTGAGGAGGTCCAGATCGACTATCTCGAAGATTTGATGAGGGAAGTCAAGAAGAAATAAGGCCAAATGGGACACTAAATTGTCATTCTTGGAAGACAGCCACTCCTGCTACTCTTCATCCGCACCGGTTCCTTTGGGAATGAGTGCCTTTAGATCCTCCAGGGTATTGGCCTCCGAGATGGTTTTATCCTGTCTCCACCTCAAGATTCTAGGAAACCTCACTGCCACGCCGCTCTTATGGCGTTTGGAAAAGGCAACACCTTCAAATGCCAGCTCGAATACCAAGGTAGGTTCCACGCTGCGCACTGGACCGAAGCGTTCGAGCGTAGTTCTCTTGATGATGGCATCTACCTGTGCAAATTCCCTGTCCGTCAACCCGGAATAGGCCTTTGCGAAAGTAACGAGCTCCCGATCGCCTAGTTCGTTTTCCTGCCAGAGTGCAAACGTATAATCGGTAAAGAGATTAGTCCGTCGACCATGGCCGCGCATGGCATAAGTCAAGACGGCGTCGATGGTCAGGGGAGATGTCTTCCATTTCCACCAGTCGCCCTTCTTGCGTCCCACTTTATAGGTGGCAGATTTTCGCTTCAGCATTAGGCCTTCGCTTCGTTTTTCCCTAGCCAGATCCCGCTCAGCCCTGACTTCATCCCAAGATGCAGGCTCGACTCGCTCTGAAAGCTGTAGGCTCGGGTGGCGAAGGGATTTGACCAAATCTTCCAGCAACGCTCTTCGAGTGAGGTAATCCTCGCCTCTCAAATCTTTTCCACTATGCTCGAGCAGGTCGTAGGCTTTGAAGATGACCGGCACCGTCTTGAGTATATTTCCGCTGACCGTCTTCCTGCCGATGCGGGTCTGCAGCTCGTTGAACAAGCCGATTTGCCCGCCGACAAAGGCCATGATCTCACCATCGATGACTGTCCCACCAGGAAGAGCGGTACCCAAGGATGCGATTTCCGGATACCTATCCGTCACCAACTCTTCACCTCGTGTCCAGATGAAGAGCTCTCCTCGGCGGTGGATGACCTGACCGCGGATGCCGTCCCACTTGTGCTCTATGCACCATTCGGAGACATCTCCCAGTTCTTCCAGATCTGTTTCCAGGGCATAGGCTAGATAGAATGGATAAGGCTTTGAGACATAGGCCTGCTCATTTCTGCCGAAAACCAGTTCGTCAAAGGTTATGCTGTCCGGACTCCAATGGCCCATCAGTCGGTACGCCAGCTCGTCCTCCGGCACTTGGGTGACCTGGGAAAGTGCCTTGGTCATCAGTTTTTGGCTGATGCCTATCCGGAAGGAACCCGTGAGCAGTTTGGTAAAAACATATCGGGAATAGTAGTCCAGCTGCATCCATATGCCCTGCACATAGGCTTTTTTCTCTTCTTCAGTCTTGGGCTTTAAGTCAATCAGTTCAACTAAGATTTCCCACAGCTGTTTCTTGCTGAGTAGCTCATCTTGGGGTACGATCAAGGCAATGGCTTCGGCTAGGTCACCCACGATGTGGTAGCTTTCTTCAAAGAGCCAAAGTGGAATGCCGGCAAGTTCGGCTGCATACTGTCGGAGCAAGGTCGTGTTTACTGGTCGGGGAGGCCTGCGGTGGGAAAGTATCGCGACGGTCCAGAGGCGGTCCAGGTCACTGGCCTCTACAAAATAGGCTGCCAACGCAGCGACCTTTTGGTTGGTTTTGGTCGTGCTGTCCAGTTGCTCGATCAGCGCTGCGAAGTCTTTCATGTGGATTCCGCCGCGCTGGCGCTGTTTAGATCCTCTTTTTCTCCCTCGTAGTCGGTGTTTTCCACGCTGGCATCATAGCCGAGTTCCCGGAGATACTTGCTGAAGATATCCGTGTAGCCGTGGGTACAGATCACCCGGCTGGCTCCGCTCTCCCGGATACTGCGGAGCAGTCCCAGCCAGTCGCAGTGGTCCGACAGCACATATCCCCTGTCGGTGGAGCGTCTCGCCCGAGCTCCCCGGAAAGCCATCCACCCGCTGCATGTCCCCGTCTCAAAGGGCACAAACCTCCGCATCCACGGGGAGCCGTGTGCGCTGGGAGGGGCGACGACCATGCTGCCGCGGATATCGGCGGTAAGCGTCTCCCGAGTGACCATAAGGGTAGGGGGCAGCTTGACCTGCGGTCTCAGCACCTCGGTCATATTCTCCACCGCTCCATGCGTGTAGATCCGACCGATCGAAGGGTCGAGGTATCGAAGGATGCGCTGGGCCTTACCCAGTGTGTATCCAAAAAGCACCGAGGTTTTTCCCTCAGCCTGATTTTGCTGCCACCAGGAGTTGATTTCCCCAAAGACCTGCTGCTGGGGCTTCCACTTGAACGCCGGTATTCCAAAGGTACATTCGGTGATCATCGTATGGCACCGAATGGGCACATAAGGTGTACAGACTCCATCGTCCTCATCCTTGTAGTCTCCAGTAAAAACCCAAACCTCGCCTTGGTATTCTACCCGTACCTGGGAGGAGCCCAGGATATGCCCCGCTGGATGAAGGCTAAAATTCACGCCGTTGATTCGGAAAACCTCCCCCCAAGCTACGCCTTGGACTTGGATGTCGCCGAGTCGATGCCGCAAAATAGGGACGTTGGAATGGTGGGTCAGGTAGTGTCGGTGCCCAAATCGTGCATGGTCCGAATGCCCATGAGTGATAATCGCCCGGTGTACGGGTTTCCAAGGGTCTAGGTACACCTGTGCCTGGGGGCAATAAATGCCTTTGGAGTTAAAAGTCAATAGATCCCTTTGCGCCATGGCCTTTTTTCAGGTTTGATGTCTTGGTTAATTGGCTTCTCCCAAAACCAAACCAAGCCACTTCTGTTGTCCCAAACTTGATTTATTTCTAGTCCGGAGAAAATGAATGTAGCCATTCGGCTAGCTGATCTTGGTTTTAAAGCGTTTTCCTACAAGAAAAAGCCCATGCTTCTTTTTCTGTTAATGCTCTCATGGTTTCGGAGAAAACAGGGTCATTGTGGCGCAGTGCCCTAAAATAGGGAAAATCACCTCAGCTATGAGATTGAATAGTCAAAAGAGGCGGGCCGATCTCAGCCCGCCTCCTGGCATACTTTTTCGCTATCCAATCGCTTACCTCCAGCCTAAGCCGGGGGCTACATGCTCCAGTATGGAGGAAAGGACGTGGATATTGTAGGATACTCCCAACGTATTGGGTATGGTGAGCAGCAGGGTGTCCGCCTCTTTTATAGCTTCGTCCTGTGCCAATTCCCGGATCAACTGGTCGGGTTCCGCGGCATAACTCCTGCCGAATATGGCCCGTCGCTCGTTTTCAATAAATCCTACTTTGTCTCTTCTGTCTGCTTCACGGCCAAAGAGATAGCGATCTTCGTCATTCACCAGCGCAAAAATGGACCGACTCACCGACACCCTCGGTTCTCGGGCGTGCCCGGCCTCTTTCCATGCCTTTTTGAACAGGCGTATTTGCTCGGCCTGTTGAATGTGAAAAGGCTTGCCGCTTTCGTCGAATTTCAGCGTGGAACTCTGGAGGTTCATCCCCATCTTTCCCGCCCAAATCGCCGTGGCATCGGAGCCGGAACCCCACCAGATCCGCTCACGCAGCCCTTGGGAAAAGGGCTCCAGCCGCAATAGGCCGGGAGGGTTGGGAAACATCGGATTGGGGTTCGGTTTGGCAAAGCCTTCTCCCTTCAGCAATTCAAAAAAACGCTGACCCTTTTTGCGCCCCATATCGGCGTCGCTTTCTCCCGGGTCAGGCTCATAGCCGAAGTGCCTCCAGCCATCGATCACCTGCTCGGGCGATCCCCTGCTGATTCCCAGCTGCAAACGGCCACCGGAGATCAGGTCGGCTGCGCTGGCATCCTCTACCATATAATGGGGATTCTCATACCGCATGTCAATCACTCCGGTACCGATCTCGATCTTGCTGGTCTTGGCGCCAATGGCGGATAACAGCGGAAAGGGGGAGGCTAGTTGCCGGGCAAAATGGTGAACCCGGAAATAAGCCCCGTCCATGCCAATCTCCTCCGCGGCCACCGCCAAATCTATGGATTGCAGCAGCGTGTCGCCGGCGGTTTTAGTATCGTAGGATGGGTGGTCAGCCCAGTGGCCAAATGACAAAAAACCTATTTTTTTCATACTCTCTCCTCTCGTTTTGTTTCGATAGTGCCACAGCGTCCTTTTTGGACTCGCCGTCCCAAAGCAACGCGTGACACCTCAAAAAAACACCGGAATAGAAAGTAAGTTCATTGTGTGCCTATTGAATGGGCTAGCTAGCAGGTAGCCAGAGGGATGGCTAGATCCTTCAAGGGGTCGATAGGGGTGAAGAGACTACGCATGCAAACGCCGGGTAAAGCGCTTTAAAAAAACACGGTGTGCACGATCAGCAATCGGGATGCAGCTTTTGAGTTTTTTAATGGGAATGGAAATCTGGCCGGTGGTAATTTCAAATTTCAAAAGCCGATCCGATTTGATCCCTACCTTAGATTTGACTATCCATAGTATTGGTTTTGTGGCCAGCCCTCCGGGGAATCTTCCCAAGATTCCTGCCGTCCATAGGGAGTCATATCCAGATAGTTGAAATGTGTGGCCACCATTTCTGTTCCTCTGGCGAACGCAGAGTAGGTATGATAGACTTTGTCTGCAACGCGGAGAAAGACGCTTTTGGCGGGAAGGTCGCCAGCATAGTCTTTTAGAGATTTCAGCTCGATTCCTTGGTAGTTGTACTCCATGTTTCTTTTGGGATCCACGGTAGCCTGGAAGTCATAGTTGAAATCACTTTTTTGGGAAGAGTAGAAGGGAAAGTCCCAGTGGTTTTTTGCTTTTTCCTCTTCTATTCTCTTTAGAGGTGCACGGCTGACGGCCGCTAGCGTCACGCTTTTTTTGTGGAGTTTCTCCTGGAGTATGAGGCTGTAGTTTTGGCTGGCTTCCAAGGAGCATCCCGGGCAAAACTTGGATGTGTCGTCGAAGTACATGAAGTGGTGTACGATAAGTTGCCTTCGTCCCTTGAACATCTCCAAAAGCGATAGCTCGCCCTCTGGACCCTCAAAAAGGTATTCCTTCTCCACCTTCACCATGGGCATCCTTCGCCGCGCGGCACGGGTGGCGTCTAGCAGCTTGGTTGCAGCCTTCTCCTTTTCCAGAAGAGATTTTCTCTCATCCAGCCATTGCGAACGGCTTACGATCTTCGGAATTGCCCAGTTCTCCATAGTTTTTGATGTTTGATTTGATATTTCACAAGCTGGAAGGTCATTTGGTTTTGGGAGACCTTATTCAGGAGTAGCTCATCGCGCTTTTGCCCAGTGCCCGCCTCAGCATTCCGATTTGGCCTATGTGATAGGCTTGATGATGGCTGACAAAAGCCCACAGCTCGCCCAGTGAATCAGAGACTGTATCAAAGGGTTGCGGCGCCTTGCCACGGAGCTGATCTGCGGTAAGTCTCAAGAGCCCTTCCCTTGTAGGGATATAAAGCTTGTTCCACTCCCCGATGATCTCCTCAATACTGGGGTAGTCGATGTGGTCCTTTGCCTTGGACATTCCCATCACGGCAAAAAGCTCGTTCCATCTGACTTCCGGTTTCAATCCGGCGATCATGGCGATGCCATACTGGGAGTTGAGCAGATGTCCTGCCAGATATTTGACGTGGTTGACTTGGGGAAAACCTTCAAGGCGGCTATTGGTCTCCTCATCTGAATACCCATCCAAAACGTTGTTGAACAGCCTTTGGTGGAGGTCAAACTGAATCACAAGTGGGTTGAATCCTTCCATGCAAGTTTTTTTTGTTCATCCCAAGTTATTCCTGAATAGCAAAAGAGACATGGTCAGAAAACGACAATGTGTGGGGTGTATTCCGACAGGGTGAACTCTGCCTTTTGACTTTCTCTCAAAAAATCCAGCTTTTCCCCCAAGCTAAAAAAAATTCGCTCCTCCGGAGCTTTTTTCATCTAGTTCAGTACTCGTAAGCCTTTTGGAGGATTCCTCTGCCACCTTCCTCCAATTCTGTTTCAGTTATTTTTTCGTTGCGATTTATCGCTTCTTCAAAAAGAGAACAGTTGAGTTCTTGGGGTGCATTTTGCCCAAAAAAATAACAAGGCAAAGATGAGACTTCTGGTACCTTTAGATTCCCAGCCAGCCCCTTCCCCAAGAAACCCCATAGCTTAAAAAAGGAACCCGCCTCAATTACTGGTCTCTAGGCCAGTCTTTCGGAGGGCTAGCAACAATCGGTTTATCAGCTCCTTGGAATGAAGAAAGGACCCGAGAATGTGGGCCAGTGAACTGGATAGATCGGGAACAATCCCGATTAGCTCTTTGGTCAACACTTGCGCCGCAGCGATATCTTCCATTTCGGCATAGGCGGCAGCTTTCAGAATGGAATCCCATACTAAGCTCTGTCTTTGGATTTTCTCCGCCCAATAGACAGCATCCGCATATTCATATCTTTGGAAATAGTATAGGCTTAAGCCCGCGTTAAACCACCAGGGATAATAGGGGTTTAGCTGGATTGACTCAGTGAGAAGCGAGTAGCCACGGTCATACTCTCCAGCACAGACCAGGCAAAACCCCAATCCTCCCGCGACTCCCATCGACTTCGATTTTAATTTCTCCCATTGGTCGATCGTCTGTAGACACTCCTTCCACTTGTGTTGGAAAACGTAGCCCAGACATAGGGTTTGATAGGTATGCTGGCAATGGGGATCCATGGCAAGTGCCTTTCGCCCACACTTGATTGCCTCAGCCAGAGGGTCTTCCGCATTACAGGTAAATCCATAGAAAAATCCAGCTACATAGGTCTCTCCAAGAATTGCCCAGCCCAAGGCATAGTTGGGATGTCGATGAACGGTGTGCTTCATGACCTCCAGTCCTTTCTCAAAGATGTCCTCATTGATATCGTTGAGCAGTTGGTAGTACCAAAAAACAGCGTCATATACCTTCACATCCAGCGGATGCTTCATTGGAGTGGGTTTGGCTGCTTCCCTGAAGATAATTCCATGGCTGCCCCCAATTTGATTGACGACATGCTTCACGATGTCGTCCTGGATCGAAAAATCATCCATTGCGGATTTTTCCCTTTCATAGGAGCAGGCCCAAATTTGATGCTGGTTATCGCTCCGACTGAGCTGGACACGGATTCTCACCTGATCCCTGCTGGATTGTATACTTCCTGTCAGCAGATACGAGGCATCCACCAGAAAACCGGCTTTCCTTGGATCGACTTCCTGCGAGCTTACTTTTCTTGAAGTATAATAAGACACCACGGCCAGTTCGCTGAAGTTTGTGAGCTCCGTACAGATCTGGTCACAAAGCCCATCGGCCAAGACTTGCAGCTGCTTTTCTTCTGGACAATGGAAAGGGATTACCGCCAACTTAGGTTTGTAGATGCCCATTTCAGGTTGGATCGCAGTGCCGTTTGTTTTGGGGGAGATTGACTCAAAACCCGGCACGTAGGTCCCTTTTGGCACTGATATAAATATAGCATCCCCGCTTCCTGGCCCTTTGTAATAGTCAACCAGCGCTTTTCTAAGCCTTCCCGCGTGGATTCGAACCGACGCATCAGCCTGAGGGTCGTAACTGGCCTTCTTTGACAAGACCTGGGTTCCGACGGTATATTCTTTCAGCATACCCGCTCTGCCTTCCAAGGTCTCCTCCACGATAAACCTTAGAAACCCCGACAATATCATCGAATTTGCAAAAGCAGGAGATAATAGAATCCTGTTCAGCTGATCAAATATTTCCTCTTTTCTGACGATGGCGCTCAGTTCCATTTTACTGTTAATTAACCGGATCGATTGTAACGGGATTCTGCAAATCTATAGTTTCGTCCTACTTATCAAATGTAAAATGACGGTCTCCCGAAATTAACATCCGAGAAAGACAATTTTCGGACTCAGATACCAAGATCACCCGGATTAGGCTGAGCACTTCAATTCCGAATTTACCTGTGGATGGACCTGTTGGGTTCGACCATTTGCCCAGCCATTCGGAAAGGAGATCCATCAGACCCAAATTGGGAAAGGGGCAGGCACTTGCGGGACAATCACGGAAATAAACTGAAAAAATGAATTAAAGCATGTCCATGAAAAAAGTAAAAACCATCCTTATTCTATCCCTATTACTGATCTCCATTTCGCAGTCGAGAGCCCAAATCGACAAAGAGAAGCTTTCGCTCGATATCTCGAAAGCAGACGAGGCCAGCCAGCTCAAGTTAAGGGAGTATGTCTGGAAGAGAAGGTCGGATGTGTTTGTAGAAAGCCAATTGAAATTGACCACGGTCACCGAATTCAGCTATTCCTCCGAGGGAAAATTGCAGACTAAAGTAGTCGACTCCGAAACATCCCTGGAGAAGAAACCCGGACTGAGGGGAAGAGCCCAAGCCAATGCCGCGGAAACCAAGCTCGAATACATCGACAAGGCCCTTAAGTTGGCCCTAGAATACATTTTTATGACCAAAGGCGAACTGCTTGACTTTTTTGACAAGGCAACGGTAACTGAAAAAGATGGGCTCATCGAAGCCGTCGCCGACAACGTCCATGTAGATGGAGACCGCTTGCTCGTACGCATAGACCCTCAAAGCTATCTCTTCACCTACAAAGAATTTACGAGCTTGTTGGACAACTACAAGGTGGAAGGGAAACTAAACTTTGAGAACTTCAGCGGCGGTACCAACCACATGTCCTCCTCTACCTTGAATTTGCCTGGCCAAAAGATGACGATTGACTCCAAAAACCAAGATTACTCCATCCGAGTGAAGTAAACCCATGCATAAAAATGATATGCAACCAACGATGAAAAACTTATACCTCATTATTCTCGCAGTATCAATGGCCTGTAGCCCCGAGGAAGCACGTGAGGCTTCCCCGCAAAGGCCTAACATCCTGCTGATTGTGGCGGACGATTTGGGATATTCTGATATCGCTCCGTTTGGGGGCGATATCCATACACCCTTTTTGAGCCAGTTTAGCAGGGAGGCAATACTATTTTCGAATTTCCATGTTTTGCCCACCTGTTCGCCTACCCGATCATCCTTGCTCACCGGACAGGACAACCATGTGGCTGGTGTGGGAATTATGAGCGAAGTGAGCTACCCGGCCGTGGCTAATCTCCCGGGCTATTCCGGCCATCTAATCGACCAGGTTGTTACGATTCCGGAAATCTTGGGCGCAAATGGCTATCATACCTACATGGCAGGCAAATGGCATCTCGGAGACGATGAGGGCCAGACTCCTTTTGACCGCGGATTTGAAGAGTCCTTCACGCTCCTACAAGGTGGGGGAAGTCACTATGCCGACCAAAAACCTTTGTCACCACCCCAGGTGATGGATTATCGGCGAAACGGGGAGAAAGTAGGCGTGCTTCCCGCTGATTTCTATTCTTCCAAAAATTACACCGATACGCTGATCCACTACATCGACAAGCACAAGGCAGATCAAAAGCCCTTCTTCATCTACGCATCCTATACCGCGCCACACGATCCGCTACAAGCACCCAAGGAATACATCGACAAGTACAAAGGCAAGTTTGATATGGGTTGGGATTCCCTGCGTACGATCCGCCTGGATAATCTGAAAGCCCTCGGCCTTGTCTCCGAGGAAGTAAACTCCTTCGCCCCAAATGGTATCCCCTCCTGGTCAACATTGACTTCTTCGCAGAGGGAGGAATTTGCCAGGGATATGGAAGTATACGCCGCCATGGTGGAATACCTCGACATGAGCATTGGGCGTCTGCTTGACCATTTGAAACAAGAAGGGCTGTATGACAATACCCTCATTGTCTTCATGTCCGACAACGGACCCAACGGGGTCATGGCGACTACCTATCCCGGGAATGACGACGGCGTGTATTTAGGCGGATTTGACAATTCGCTGGGCAACCGCGGTTTACCCAACTCATTTGTGGAAATGGGGCCGGGCTGGGCACAAGCCTCCTCCGCACCCTTCCGGCTGTTCAAGAGCTTTACCTCCGAGGGCGGTATCAAAGCCCCGCTGATGGTCAAGTTGCCACAGGCAATGCCGAATCAGGGACAGTGGAACCGCAGCTTCGTACACGTTACCGACCTGATGCCTACCGTCTTGGAGCTTTCCGGTATTTCCTACCCTCAGCAGTTTAAGGGGAAGGAGCTAAGAAAGCCGCTGGGAAAATCCCTGTTGCCCGTACTGACAGGAGCGGCACAGCAAGTCCACTCTTCTGAGGAGGGCATGGGCTGGGAGCTCTTTGAGCGCAAAGCCTATATCAAGGGCAAGTGGAAGATTTTGAGGTTGCCGCAACCCTTCAGCACCGGAGAGTGGCAGCTTTACGACTTGGAAAAGGACCCCGGTGAAGCCAATGACCTGTCGGGGCAGTTTCCTTCCATAAGGGATTCATTGATCATGGACTGGATGCAGTACGCCAAAGCGAATGACGTATTTGACCACCAGGGTCATTATGACTCGCTATTGAGCAGGAGCTTGACTGGAGAGCATTGAGGATTGGGACACAGACATTACAATATTCGGGATTTGGCTATGAATAGGATTCTCCAACTTGCGGTTTTGATTGTCTCCGCTACCATGTTTGCAAATTTCCTCTTCACTGCCAGTGTCGGAGTTTACAAGACCTTTCATGCGTATTCCATCCTCTTTTCCGAGGGGATATCAGGCAAGCCGGGACTGGAAATCGTGGAGTCGCTCGACTTGTTTTTGGTTTCGCTGGTGTTTCTGATCCTTTCGATAGGATTCATGAAGTTGTTTTATCCCCAATTCAGCGGAGTCGACAAGATCGTGTTGCCATGGCTCAAGATCGATGATTTCTTCCAATTGAAATCCCTGACCTGGAATGCCATCTTGCTAACCCTGCTGATCACATTCGGGACGCATGTGTTGCGAGCGGCAGGACCGCTCGACTGGACCATGCTGATCATACCGGCATCGGTTCTGCTTTTTTCCATCAGTGCCAAAATGCTCAAGCATTGAAGCGATAAAAGCTTTTTTCCAGATTGCCCATTGCGCTTGGGGACGAATATGCCAAGAATTCCCGCTTCCTGTCTGCCGCAGTCCCAAGCCCCTGCAAAGCCGAAAGTATACCCTTAGCCAATGCTTCACAGGAATATCCTTGCAACCTTTTTTGTTCTCTTGTCCATTTCCGCCAAGGGGCAGGAGTCAAGCATGCAGCTTTGGAACGAGTACATGTTCAATATTCCCTTTGCCAAAAAGTATAATCTGGAACTGGCCGGGACATACAGTACCGTATTGGAATCGCCAAAGTGGCGTTCCCTAGAGTTTCAGGCCACACCCGAGTGGTCCGTTTCTCCGCATCTTGATCTCATGGGGGCGGTGCTGGTCGGCAGCACCGTCCAAAATGAATCATTGACCACCTTCGAGGTACGCGAAATGCTTGGCGCAAGGGTTCACTTTACGCCAAGTCACAGGATATGGTTGAGGTTGCTTTTGCGTTTGGAACAGCGAAATCAACTGGACAGGGAAATCGATACCTGGGAAACCAGCCATCGTGCGAGGATTCGGGCGGAGACGATCGTTCCGATCAACAAAAGCTCCATGTCCGCCGGGGATAAGTTGCTGTACTCAATCCTGGATGCGGAGGGGTTTATTGTAACGGATCAAAATGTGATGGAGAGGTTTGCCAACCGGTATAAGCTGAGGGGTGGAATGGGATATCGATTCAACGCTCGTTTCCGTGGGGAAGTCATATACACACTACAGGAATCCAGAAATACCCTTGAGGGGGACGGAATCACAACCGACCATATTGTAAGGCTTAGGCTCAAGCATTATTTCGTTGCAAGATGACTTGTTGGATGATGCCATCATCAAGAAACTTCCCTAATCCGTTTCCATACCTCGGCATCATCGTTCGGATTCCCCCTGCTGTTACTGCGCCGAGGTGGATTGCCTTACCCACTTTTCACCTGGGGTTGACACACCAAGCTACAAAGATGTCGCTCCTCCGGAACTTTATTACCAAGGTGAGTTCGTCTGTTTACCTGCTTCTTTCCCGATTTTTATCGGGGCAGGATCGTTGGCGAGGCTTTGGCGCACAAAGAATAATCAGCTAAACCTGCTGAGGATCAACAAAAAAATCTTTATTTCAATCCCCACGCAACCTCATCCTAATAATCCTTGTACGGTCTAATGCAACACCGGCATTGTGAAATCAGAAGCTACTGAAAAGGAAATCTTGCAAGGACTGGCAGATGGGGATCCCAAAAGCCAGGAGGTACTGTATAAGCGATTTTACAGTTATGGGATGAGTATATGCCTTCGCTATACCGACAGACGGGAAGAAGCGGTCGAAATTCTTCACGACGGGTTTATGACGGTCTTTACCCACTTTGAACAATTTGATCAGGATAGGCCATTTAAACCTTGGTTTAGACGAACGCTGATCAATCTGTGTATCAATCACTATAAAAAGCACCAAAAAGGTATTGTAGATCCGGGACCTGAATATCCCGTGGATTCTCAGGACCCCAGCCCCGGTGTGCTGGGCGAACTCGAATATGCAGACCTGATCCGGGCAATTCAAAAACTTCCGGATGCCTACCGTACCGTATTCAACCTATTTGTAATCGAGGGCTTTGGCCATGAGGAAATCGCCGAAATGCTCGGGATTCAGATCGGGACTTCCAAATCCAACCTAGCAAGGGCGAGAATCAAGCTGAGAGAAATGTTAAATCCAAAAAGTCATGAGCAGGAAATTTTCCGATATGGATGATAAGGAATTCGACGATTTCATCAGGAATCTCAGCGAATCCCCTGAAATCCCTTTCAGAGAGGAGGACTGGGGGAAGATGAAAGCTCGGTTGGCTGGTCCGGAGAAACCCCTCGTCTTGGGCAAATGGTCCAAAGCCCGATGGATCGGCCTTGGAACGGTATTGCTCTTGGGACTCTTTATGGGAGGAAAGACGCTTTTGGAGCTCAAGTCCGGAGATCCTGAACCTCTCGTGCCGGTTGAGGAAAACGTAGCTGAGCCTGAAATCTCCCTTGACGACAAGCAAGAAAAAACAGGGAAATCAGACTCTGAAAGCGGTCCGAGCTCTTTGAATTCTGCTGCAGCTATACTCGACTTTGAAGGGAATACCTCATCCAATCGGACTGTTCAAATAAGAAGTGGGCGTCTCCAGCATTCTCCCATTTTCCTTTCCGAAGAAGTAAGTGCGCGTAGCGTAGCTTCAAATGATCGAAGCCGGGACTTTCAGTTTACTCACTTGATTTCGAGGTCGGATAGTTTCCTTCTGTCAGCCCCTGAATTCAGTTCAAAAGGGGTAGAGGTAGGATCCGTCTCAAAAATGGATGGCATGATGCCTGGAAACAGCAAGGTCAAAAAGTGGTTTGCGGGAAGGCTAAATCTATCCGCACAGCTTGCTCCTGATTTGAGCGGAGTCAAACTCAACCAAATGGGCAAAGCGGGCCAGGCCGTTGGATTGGGTGTGGAGTACTTCCTTTCTCCGCGATTCAGCATCAATTCGGGCCTGTTCTATTCCCATAAGCCCTATGAATCGGAAGGGCCTTTCGAAGTAAGCTACGGAGAGCAGGTGAATGGGGTCATTGGAGATTGCGCAATCCTCGATATCCCGCTCAATCTTCGGTTTTACCCGCTTGAGGGTCGGGTCCAAAGGGCATTTGTGGGCATGGGTCTCTCCAGCTACCTGATGCTCTCTGAGACCTATGAGATTTCTTACAAAGACCCGGGAACGGGATATGACTATACCTACACCCTTGAGAAAAAAGGGGAAAATCAACACCCCTTCGGAATTGTAAATCTGAGCTTGGGCTACGAGCGCAAACTCGCAGACCGGCTTTCCATTCAGGTGGAACCTTATTTCAAAGTTCCTGTCGACGGTATCGGAGAAGGTAATATTTCACTCAAAAGCACCGGAATATTTCTAGGCCTCAAATTTTATCCAGGCCACTAAAATCCAGATCCCATCTATAAAAGCGAATCCCCGGCACACCTGCGATTTGGGTGTGGATGAAAAATATTGTCCCAATCAAAACAAACCAATCCGCTATGAACACTTCAAAAAACAGTAATCCAATCTCCTGGACAGGCGCTTTGGCATTGACCATTGCCCTTGCAGTCTTCATTGCCTGCTCCTCTGAAAGTGAGGACACACTTCCCCAACCCCCTCCACCTACTCAGGATTGCGAAAGCAAGAATATCTCCCTGACCCAGGATGTGCTGCCGATTATCCAACAAAACTGTGCGGTGTCCGGATGCCATGTTGCCGGCACGGGGCGGGTGGATTTCACGGTAAGGGCAAACATTATCCAAAATGCCGCCCTCATCAGAACCAATACCCAGAGTGGGTTCATGCCACTGGCAGGTTCGGGCTTTTCCCTCACAAATCAGCAGAAAGAAACCATAGCCTGTTGGGTGCAAAACGGCGCCAAAGACAATTGAAAAACCAATTGCCCGCTGGAAAATTTCTCATTTAGAGAAAGACTATCTAGGCAGTCCATGTGGCAGCTAAAAATCAATAATCAACACATGGAATCGAGCATTACTAAAACTCTCAGGCTTGTCCCGGACTGCTTTCTGGGAAAGGCATGTCCCCCTTGTCATTAGCAAACAGGAGTGGCAGATAAAAATAAAATTACAATCAGATGAAAAGGTTAATCCTGTTTCTGTTTCTGCTCACGTATTCCGGGATAGCGGTGGCTCAGCAGATCCGGTCCGCTAATGGATATGTACGCTTCTTCAGCTCTGCCCCCATCGAGGATATCACGGCTACCAATGACAAGGCGGTCGGTATGTTTGATCCCGGCAGTGTCGAAGTGGCATTTCTTGTTCCTATCAGTGAATTTGTGTTTCGAAAATCCCTGATGAGTCAGCATTTCAATGAAAACTACATGGAAACGGACCGCTTTCCGGAGGCCACCTTTGTGGGAAAAATTGTAGGCTATAAACCTGGAGAAGGCATGGGACAGGCGCAGGCAATAGGGGAATTGCAAATCCATGGTGTCAGGCGGCAGGTAAGTCTTCCCGGAACTATCCGGCAGGAGGGAAATAAACTCTCGATGGAATCTGTATTCAAGGTCCGACTGGAGGACTATGGGATTGAGATCCCTTCCATCCTGTTTCAAAACATAGCGGAAGTGGTGGAAGTCACCGTCAAGTTTGAATTTAACCTCTAAGCCACATGATCAGAGTTTGTCTTTGTTTTTTCTTCAGCATCCTGTCCTTCACCCTGAATGCCCAAGATCTATTGGATCAGCTCAAAGAACCCGACGGCAAGCCAGAACCTGTAGGATCCATTTTTAAGGGTACGCGGATTATCAACGGACAATCGGTGGAAACCAGGGGCCAGGGCAATTTGGACGTGCTGATTTCACATAGGTTTGGCAGGTTGAATTCCGGGGCTTACAACTTGTTTGGTCTGGATGATTCCAATGTGCGTCTGGGTTTGGAATACGCTTTTACAGATCGGATTTCCATGGGCTTTGGCCGCAACTCACTGAACAAAGTGTACGACAGCTACCTGAAATACCGCTTTCTGGACCAGAAGAAGAACGGATTTCCCCTGACACTCGCCTGGGTTTTCGATTTCTCCGTCAACTCCCTCAAACGCCCGGAGCTACCCATGAATTTCCAAAGGAGGCTTTCCTTTGTGAATCAGCTTTTGATCGCCCGAAAGCTGAGTCCTACTGTTTCCCTCCAGTTGATGCCCTCAGTGCTCCACCGGAATCTGGTGCCTACCGAGGATGTTCCCAACACCCTTTGGCTGCTTGGAGTCGGAGGACGGGTGATGGTGTCCAAGCGGGTGGGGATCACCGGAGAATATTATTACAGCAGTCAGGATCAACTGGAGGGACAAAATTCCCTGGGGCTGGGCGTGGAGATCGATACCGGAGGACATATTTTCCAACTCCATTTCACCAATACCGCGGCCATGACCCCTTCGGCCTTTTTACCTCCAGTCCAGGGAGATTTCTTTGACGGGGATATCCATTTTGGTTTCAATGTTTTCCGGTCCTTTCAAACCGGAAAAAGCCAAAAGAAGAAATAGACCGGTTGGACGTCTTGTCCCGATCCCAGCGGGATTGGCCCATTTGCGTCAATGACTGCCCCGAATAGTTAGTTTATAAGGATTTGAAAATAGCTGTCAAGGCTCTCAAGTCCTCACCCAAAACCTCCCTTTTTCCCGCTTCTCAGCAATCCGTCCACGCACCATTGAGTCGATACCTGGATAAAAGTTCAATTTTTCGGGGATTATCGGAACAATTGGCGGAGAAAACCCCTTACTTAATTATGTGCTACGCACTGTTTAGACCTGCCCGTACAGGTTCTGCATCGTGGACACTTTCCCTTTGCCAAAAAGGGTACGCGTGGAAAGTGTCACCAATATAATCTCAAATCGGCCTTTTTAGCTGGTTTGGCGCTCGCGCCACCAGAAGTTTTCTTTTGCCACTAAACCTATAAAACTCATGGAATCACTATTGGAACAAGAGTACTTTGGAAACAGTGTCCAGTCCTACCTTATCGTCTTGGGTGTTATTTTGTTCGGCCTGCTGCTGGTAGCAGCCTTCAAAAGATTTGTCCTCAAACGTGTCCATGCCTGGGTCGCTTCTACTGACAATGCCTATGACGACTTTGCTGTCGAGACGGTCAGCAAGTTTCTCGTACCGATGGTGGACTTTGTAATCGTCTACGCCGCGCTGAAAACCCTAGTCTGGCCGGAGCGCCTTGCCAACATTCTGGAAGTGGTCTTTGTCGTCGTGCTGACCTACTATGCGATCAGGCTGGTGTCCAGTGTGATCCTGATGCTACTGCGCACTTACATAAGCCGGCAGGAGGGTGGAGCCGAGAAAGTCAAGCAGATGGGCGGGATCATATTGATCGTCAATATCGTGATCTGGATCATAGGCTTGGTCTTCATGTTTGGCAACCTCGGATACGATGTCACGGCAATCATCGCCGGGATGGGGATAGGGGGTATCGCTATCGCCTTGGCTGCGCAAAACATTATCGGTGACTTGTTCAACTACTTTGTGATCTTCTTCGACCGACCATTTGAGGTAGGGGATTTTTTGGTCGTGGGGGATAAAAACGGCATCGTCGAGAAGATCGGCATCAAGACCACGCGGATCGCAACCCTCTCAGGCGAGCAGCTGGTCTTTTCCAACAGTGACCTTACGAGTTCGCGCATCCACAACTACAAGAAGATGCAGAGGCGTAGGATCGTCTTTGGGGTTGGGGTTACCTACGAGACTTCCCCCGAGGATCTCAGGGCCATTCCTTCACTTCTTCGGGAGATCGTGTCCTCCCAAAAGGACGTCACCTTTGATCGGGCCCACTTCAAGGCTTTTGGGGACTCCAGCCTGGATTTCGAGATCGTGTATTTCGTGGAAAATGCCGAATACAATACCTACATGGACGTCCAGCAAGAAATCAACCTGCAGATCTACGAGCAGTTGGGTGATCGGGGCATATCTATCGCTTTCCCTACGCGCACCCTGTACATTCGCAACGAAAACGGGATGAAGTTTCACGTCAACCGAAGCGAGGCTACGGCCTCGGAAAATGGTTCCAGCCAAAACTGAGCAGGGTAGGTGCGAAGCAACCGAGCTTGAAGGATTAGCCCGGTGGACTTATCGAGCGAGAACCTGTCCCGATAGCGCAGCATATCGGGAGGCCAGCTTACAGGGCTGGGAACGTCTTGTTTCGAAAGCTTTCAGGAGCGTTCTTTTTCAGTAAGAAAAAAGGACATTGAAAAACTGCGATGAAGGTTCCCAAGGCCTCTTTGAAAGCCCTTAGCCAAAGCCCTCTAGCTCCAAATATTCCATCTCGGTACCTTGGCATCGACTTCTCGTTACCCATGATACCTGTGGGCCAAGGTTGAAATCATTTTACCACTTTATACCCAGGGCTATTCACGGTTGGACCCCTCCCGAAATCACTCCGTTCACCGGGACTATCGCTTCAGGGTCAAAGGGAGATTTCCGGTGAGATCGTGTTCCCAATTCCCACACTTGCACTTAAAAAGATTAAAGCACCGGAAATCAGCAACCTGCGCTGAACCGGTAGAAGCATCCGAAGTCCGAAATCTCCTAATTCCTGTTCTCCATCTTTCCGAGTTTTCAGCTTTCTCGCTTAAGCTTTCTGACTTTACCCAGCCCCTCCAATATCCCGCCACATGTACGGAGCTCGGTTGTTGAGCTTGCCGGGATACGTCGAAGTATCCGTGGCAGCACCGCTGGTGATTTCAAACTCCCCACTCCAATTCCAAACATGTCCCACGGGGCTGGATCTATTGGACGGAGGCTGTTTTTAGCAAATTATAGCGGGGGTTTGACTCGTCCGTCAGGTCAAGGATGAGGTCATAGACGCCGGCTTCTATCTTGATGTTTTCTCCATGCATGTCCAACAGGCCGTCACCTTTGGTGTCGCCGTAGTTGATATTCCAGTCATTGTTTAGCCTGAATTTGATTTCTCCCTTCTTGAGAGCAATTTTTTTCAATACCCACAGCCCTTTTCTGACACTGTCTTCGGAAAATTTGAGGTCTGGCAAGTCATCAACCCATCCCTTCTTTGTCGCACTTCCCAGCAGACCCCATGACGATTCTATCCTTTTTGCGAGCATCTTTCGGGATCCCAGATTGATGGTGATCTCGGAAAAGACGCCATTTTCGTCCGAGGAAAATTCCAGAATCGCATTGGCTTCTTCATGGAAAAAGACGGTCTCACCCGTAGAAAGGACGGTTTGCTTTCCCTGCCCTGACACTTCTACCGCCAGCCTGCCGTCTACTATAGAAGTATAGATCATCATCTGCGGCTCCTGAACTGAAAATGCACCGACAAATTTCTTCAAATCGGCATCTGTCAGCTTCACCTCGCTGATCGGTTCGAAAACCTTGCCGTCCAGGATGTCAATGATCCTTCCGGTGAGGAAATCCGTATTGGCATTTTCATGGTTGTTTAAGACGATGACGCAGATATCGTCTTTGGGGATCATGGCAAAATTGCTCCTGAAACCTGCCGCCCCACCACTGTGGGAAATCACCTTTCTTTTGAGAGAGTCCTGTCTCAGCTGCCAGCCGTAACCATATCCTTTGTTTGTCTTGCTGGGGCTGAAGGCTATATCCTGTGAAGTTTTGCTGATAAGCTGAGATGACCTAATACCCCTGTAATATTTGTACAGGTCGCCGACAGTCGAATAGATCGATCCGGCAGCATATGGGCCCGTTGAGTCGTATAAGACGGCTTTTTCTTTCCGGTCGTCGGTGAAGATATGATATGCGGATACCTTTTCAGGGCTCGGCAAATTCTTGAAATCAAATCCGCTGGCTGACATCCCCAGTGGATTGAAGATGTGTTTTCTAACGGCTTCCTCGTAACTCATCCCGGTGACCTTCGCAATGATATATCCGAGCAATTGATACCCCCCGTTGCAATAGGACCAGCCTTCACCTGGTGCAAAATTCACTGGGTTTTTCCCAAATCGCTCCACCCGATAGGCTTCGGTCTCCTGGGCATTGGGATCATCGGTAGTATCATTGATACCGGAAGTGTGGGTAAGTAGGTGTTCGATGGTGATGTTATCCCCATTGGGAAAGGAGGGGTAAAATTTGCTCAGGCGATCATCCAGTGATAATTTCCCCTGTTCGATCAGAATAAAGACCATCGAAGACGTAAAAGTCTTGGTGATGGAATAGATCTGAAAAATGCCGCTGGAATCATTCGATTTCTTATTCTCAAAGTCAGCGTAGCCATAACCTTTCTTAAGCAGAATCTGACCCTTTTGGGCTACCAAAACGGTACCGTTAAACTTGTTCATACCTTCCTGGCGGGTTAGTAAATAATCTATGTTCTGGATCTTTGAAGCCATGTCTTTTTGGGCACAAGAGTATAGGGCCAGCCCGGAAGCCAGCAGCATCAGCAGTAGAAATTTCATGATTTTAGCGGTTTATAGGGGGATGATGGTCTTTTCTACCTCAGGCAGAAATAAGGGACCGATGGGTAACTCAGTGTTCGTGATCCAGAGACTTTTTTTGTCAAACTTCAAGATCCTGTTCTTGGCAACGATATAAGAACGGTGGATCCGCAAAAAGCCCCGCGCAGAAAGCAGCACTTCCGCTTCACTCATGGTTAGACGGGTGATGATCTTTCGGTCTTCCAAGACCAGCTGGACGTAATTGCCCAAGGCTTCGGCATACAGCAGATCCTTGAACTCAACCCTGACATTCTCATAGCCGCTTTTTACAAAGATGAAGGGCTGCAGCGCTGGGGTAGAGGGTGGTGAGTTCTCCCGAAGTGAATGTTGTTCATAGGCCTTGTTGCAGGCCTTAAGGAAACGGGTCAGTGAAAAAGGCTTAAGCAGATAGTCGATGGCATCATGTTCAAATCCTTCGATCGCGTGCTCACTATAGGCCGTGGTGAAAACGATCATGGGCGGATTGGGGAAAGCTTTCAGAAATTCCAGGCCTGACATATCCGGCATCTTGATGTCAAGGAAAATCAGGTCTACGGCATTGGGCTTCATAAATTGCATCGCTTCCAACCCGCTGGAAAAATATCCGACCATCTCGACAAACGTGACCTTGTCGGTAAGGCCCTGTATCACCTCCAGAGCTATGGGCTCGTCATCTATGGCTATTGCTTTCAACATTGCAGTGACAGTTTAACGATAAACTCCCGATCGGCTTCCTGAACATCCAAGATATGCCGGTTTGGATATATCAGTTCCAGTCTCCCTGTTACATTTTTCAGCCCAATCCCGGACATCTCCTTTTCCGGATCGCTTTCATCTTTGTGGATACTGTTTCTCACCTCAAATTGCACCACATCTTCCCGACACTGCAATTCGATCTTAACCCATGATCTTTCTTTCAGGCTGATCCCGTGTTTGAAGGCGTTTTCCACAAAGGGGATCAACAGCATAGGCGGGATCTCGTGGTTGCAGTTCCTCTCTTCGATCTCATCTTCGATGCTGATGAGGGGAGAGTCGACTATCCGTAGTTTTTGAAGGGAAATGTAGTTTTTTAAGTAGTCTATTTCTTTGTCCATCGGGATCCGGTCCAGTGTGTTTTCGTGAAGCATAAACCGCATCATGTCCCCCAACTTTTGGATGCCTTCGGCGGTCTTGTCCGAATCGCCCTTGAGCGCAGTTCCATAGAGTGTATTAAGTGCGTTGAACAAAAAGTGCGGATTGATCTGCGACTTCAGAAACTGGAGGGATGCATCCGACTTGGCCAAAGCGGTTTCCATCCTGATGGCTTGCAGAATCCGGTCTTTCCGTTGGTTGTAAATGATCCAAAACACCTGTGTGGCAACAAAAACCAAGGATAACCAATAGAGTACTGGAACGATTAGGCGATGGTTGAAAAGCAGCAAGAACCCGGGTATGGCACAGATGAATGTTGAAATTAGGATGCGTAGAAGAACGGGCCGGGACAAAACCGCTTTCCCCTCCATAAATGGAAAGAGCCAGAAGGTCATGTACAAGTAGAGTAAGATCATGGGCAACAGGAAAAAAAGGTATTTGAGGAAGTCCTGGTAAAGCGGGTTGCTTACGATCACAAAGCACAAAAACACAATGAGCAGAGGTGTCGCGTTGTTGACTACCATGATCCAGTAGTCTCTTTTTACCCGTTTTCGCTCTATAAGCCAGATGATCAACTCTCTTACCCCTGCCAGTACGGTGACCAGCGCTACGGCAGCTAAGGCCCGTCCAAAACCAAAGAATAAATTGGCCAGCGGATGATCATTGTAGCCGGTAATTGCCAAGAGCTGGTACCCTCCATAATTGAAGAAGTGCGGCTGGGTGTAGAATGAAATAGCATTGATCCCGATGGCAAGCAGAGAGCCTACGCATAGTAGGGAAAAGAGCGCCAGCAAGATTCTTTTGGAAAGTAGCCGCTCAATGTCTTCCCCCTTTATTTTTTTGAAACAAGGTAGGACCCAAAGGTTAATCAGGAGGTAGACGGTAAATACCAATAGGGGAGCGCTCAACTGGGGGATCAGGACGTTTCTCCAAATGGAAAAAGGAATGCCATGCGCTCTGAATGGCGTTGAATAGTGCTCTTCCAATTCTGGGATCGGACGATCATTTACCGTCATCACCAAAAGGATGAGTTGCCACAGGACTAAGATGGCAATGCCTATCATTTCATGTTGTCTCCATCTGACTTTCATAGCGGGGATTTTCAGTAATATTAGACAGGGGCAGGGACTCTTTCCCCGATAAGTGACTAACCCTTTAAAAAATGTGACAAAAGTGCCTGGTCGAAAAAAGGCAGGGATCAACGAGGCTTGGAAAGGGTTGGTTTCATGCCTGACCGATTTGGCACGCTTTACTCCCCTATGATTTCCAAAAAACCATTATTTTGAAAGAAAAAGAATGCGCAACCTGATCACGAGATGGACTTTCAAAATCATGATGTCTAAAATTCCTCTCAAATGATTGACAAAAAAATCACTTCTCTGATAGGGAAAGCCATCCGGGAAGGGAAATTTCTAAACATTACCTACAAAAACAAGGAAGGGGAGATCACACCTTTTTGGATCAGCATTCTTGATATAAATGCAAAAGATGAACTGTGGGTCAACATGTTCAACGTGACAAAGGATGAACCCCTCCTAAACAGGAAAATCTCTATCTCAGCCATTCAGTCCGCCGAAATCCTGAAGTTTTCGCATTTTGAACCCTCCGAGAAACTGATCCATAAACTGGATGAGGATGATAGCCTGCAGGTCTATGAATTTGACCAGTATGATAATAATATCTTGAATTATTACCTGGAATGCTACAAAGCCAATAAAGACCCATTTTTGCACAAAGCCCATTTGATTCAGGGAGTGGATTTGACGGAGCTGGCAAAGGAAAATCCCTATTCCTTAAAAGACGATCAGCTGAAACAAATCATAAAAGAGATCTATCATAACGATTACCGCAGGTTTTATGAATATGAGCTCGCGATAAGTGAGTTTTCAATTGACCTACCCTCCAAGGGCAAATTTGTCATTGCCTACAGAAAGCTCACCCTTGATCCCGTAAACAAAAAATTACATGTAGGGACCAAAACACAGTTCAATTCCAATTTCTATATAAAAGATGTAAAGCACTCTTTGGCTTATTACACTGATTTAAATCCTACTGATTTTGAAGCGGTTTACACAAAGGATCAGTCGGAAGCGATTGAATTGTTGAGGGGCAATTTCAGAACCGGCGAATTAATCAATACAAGGCCGGAACTTGTAGTCTTAGGATATGCGCAGATCGATATAGCCGGGATTTATGACAACATCCATGCAGAATATAAGAGGGATGAAATGGAAGTTCCGCTAAAGGCCTTCTTTCAAAAACTGTCATTGCTGGATAGGAAAGACCGGAAGGAACCGCACATCGTGCTTTATGATCAGAATATAAATATCGATCAGATCCAAACCATCTATAATGCGCTGAAATACCCCATCACCTATGTGCAAGGACCACCGGGAACGGGCAAAACCCAAACCATATTAAATATCATTGTCAATTGTCTTACCAATGGCAAAACACTATTGATCTCCTCAAACAACAATGTGCCTATTGACGGGATTAAAGACAAGTTGTACCTGGGCAAATACCTGAATAAGGAAATAATGCTTCCGGTACTCAGGCTTGGGAACAACGAGTGCGTAGCACAGGCCATCCAGACGATAAAAGAACGGTATGCTTTTGAGACCAAGGATGTGCCCAAGGAAAAACTGCTGTACAATCTCAAAGAAAAATCGAAAGAGAAAAACCGACAATTGCTTGAGAAAATAAAAAATCATGAGACCAGAATAGAACAGACCCAAAACCTCGAGTTTGTAAGCAGCCTGCTGTCAAAAGCCGGGAATCACTTACTGGAAAAGGAAAAACTTGCCATTGAGGAGAAACTGAGTCAGATACCGGAGACCAGCAATGGCGATCTGGACAATTTGTATGAAGTCATCAAAGGCAATCACCAGCTTTTGCAGTTTTTCTACTATGAATCCCTAAGGTATGTAAAACGCCTCAAGTCCAAGGAATATGCTGATCTGATTGGAATACTTGACATTGAAGAATCCGAAAAACAAGTAAGAGAATTCAATAAGTGGCTTACCATTGATGAAAACTTGGAAAAGCTCACCAAAGTATTTCCCATTATCCTGACTACCAATATTTCGAGCCGCAAACTGGGCAGCAAGTATAAGTTCGATCTACTGGTGATCGATGAAGCTGGTCAATGCGATATTGCCACAGGCTTGATTCCCATTTCTAAGTGCAAAAGCATGGTTCTTATCGGTGACACCAACCAGCTAAAGCCGATCGTTGTCTTTGAAGAGAGTACAGGCCTTCAACTGATGCGGATGTTCAGTATGGATAGGACTTATGATTATCATACTAATTCTATCCTGTCACTATATAAAAGGATTGACAATATTTCCAGGGATATTTTGCTGAGCTATCATTATCGCTGTGGAGAAAAGATCATCAACTATTCAAACATGCGGTTTTATGAAAACAAGCTGAATCTTTCGAAGATTAAAACAAAAGGGGAACTGAAGCTGATTGATGTGAATAACGTAAATCAACCAAGTAGAAATGCCACGATTGAAGAAGCGATAGAGATTGTAAAATACATTGCAGACCATCAATTAAAGGATGTTTTCATCATCACTCCCTTCCGCAACCAGGAAGCGGTTTTGAATCAATACCTGGGAAGGGCAAAAGCAAATAATGAAATAGACAATTCGGTAAGCTGTGGAACGATTCACAAAATTCAAGGGCAGGAGAACAAAACCATTATCATATCCACATCCCTGTCAAGAAACACTTCTCCCAGAACGTATGATTGGATCAAGAACAACAGCCAGTTGATCAATGTCGGAGTCACCAGGGCCCAGGAGAATTTGATTGTGGTTGCCGATAAAAAAGCGATTGATATCCTGTCGAGAAAAGATGATGATCTATACGCCTTGGTTGATTATGTTCAAAAAAACGGCACCACAAAGATCCCGCAAAGCACCGCAAATCGATTTACCATAGGGTTTTCGAATGACTCAAAATTTGAGGACGAATTTTACAAAACGATGAGCCATTATTGCTCCGTCCAGGGAAGCCGGTTCGAACGAAATGTGAAGGTTTTGGATGTCTTGCCGGAAGAAATCGAAAATCATGCGGTCAACAAGAAGGAATTTGATGGGGTGATTTATCAGGGCCGGGTACCAAAGGTTGTCTTTGAAATCAACGGCACGGAACATTACAGAAACAAAAAACGGATTGAATCTGATAAAATCAAGATGCAGCTCCTCCGATCCAAAGGAATCAGCATGATAAGCATTCCCAATCCCTATGTCAAACATTACGAGTTCATCCGGGAATTGATGAACAAGATCAAAGGAGGTGTATACCAAAAATCATTGTTTGATGGATAGGATTTCGTTGTCCTTACTTGGCAATACAATCGAAACCAAAAATCTACATTCGGTCTACTGTTGGCGTCACCAAATTCTGCGAGGATAATGGCTCTCTGGAATTATTGGTCTAATAACTTTCCAGGCTAGAAACCCGGTTGCTATAGCGATTCGACCCCTGCAGGGTCTTTTTCACTATTACAATGTACTCTCAGATAAACGAGATTGCTTCGCTATGCTAGCAACGACGGTGATTATTGCCCACTGATAACAGCCCACTGCCACTTCAGCTTTCTACCCTCGGAATTCTGCTTTCCTACGCCAACTCCCTTAAATCCACCGGCACCACCCTCGAGACGCCCGCTTCGATCATGGTGACCCCATACATGATATCGGTACTGGCCATGGTGCGCTTGTTGTGCGTGACGATGATAAACTGGCTCTCGGAGCTGAACTTTTGGATGATCTGGTTGAACTTGTCGATGTTGGCATCGTCAAGCGGGGCGTCCACCTCGTCAAAAATACAGAAGGGGGCCGGCTTTAGCAGGTAGATGGAGAAGAGTAGGGAAGTGGCCGTGAGGGTCTTTTCCCCACCGCTGAGCTGGTTGATGGTGAGTGGACGCTTGCCCTTGGGCTTTGCCATGATCTCGATGGGGGACTCCAGGGGGTTCTCCGGATCCACCAAGGTTAGGTCGCAGTCGTCCTGCTCGGTAAAGAGGGAGCGGAAGACCTTGATGAAGTTTTCCTTGATCTTGGCAAAGGCATCCAAGAAGGTGTCTTTGGCTACCTGGTCGATCTCGGAGATGGTACTGAGCAGGCTTTCCTTGGCCTTGATCAGGTCTTCTTTCTGCGTGGTGATAAAGTCGTAGCGCACCTTGATCTCGTCGTAGGCCTCCATGGCCATGGGGTTGATGGGGCCGATCTTTTCCAGTCTTTCCTTTTGCTTGCGCACCAGCTCCCGGAGTTGATCCTCCGCAAAGTCCAGGAATTCGGGGTCCAGGTTGGGATTTTCCTCCATCAGCGCATCCAGATCCAGCTCAAACTCCACGCTCAGACGCTCCTTCATCCCACTCATCTTGAGCTTGATGTCGTTGATCGCATTTTGGAGTTCATGGAGTAGGGTATCGAAGCCTTCTTTGGACTTTTGAAGGCTACGGATCTTGGTGTCGGTCTCGTCGATCAAGCCACGTGCGCCGTAGTAGTCCTTTTCAGCCTCGGTCACGCCTTTTTCTATGCTTTCCTTTTCGGCATAGAGCTCGATCAGCTCGTCGTCCTTCACCTCGTTGTTGTCCAAGAGGGTTTTTACTTCGGCGTCCAGCTGGGAGAGCTCGGCCTGGGACTTTTCGATGCGCTCTCGAGAGCTGTCGAAGGCGTTTTGCTTAAACTCGATCTCCTGCTCCAGGCTGTTGACCCGGTTGACCTGTTGGATGTAGGTGATGTTTTCCTGGTTGAAGGTCTGGGACTTTTCCGCCAGTTTTTTGTTTTCAGATTCCAGTTCCTCGCTGAGTTGCGCGACCTGCTCAGACAGTCCCTCAAAGACGGCTTTTTCCTCGCCCAGCTGGGGCAGGATATCGGCCAAGCTTTCCTCCAAGTTGGCGATGCGCTCGAGGATGTCGTCCCGTTTGTTGGCATTGGAGCTGAGGAGCTCGGCCAGCTGTTCCTTCTTGGTGCGGACGGAGACGTAGCCCGAATTGAGCTCGTTGATTTGGGCTTGGCTTTCTTCCAGGGCCTTCTTGTGGCTGACTTCCTTGAGCTTAATCAGGTCGCCCAGCTTTTGGTCGAGGTTGGCGCGGGTAGTGCTGACCTTTTTGCCCAAGTCCTTGATTTCCTTGTCCAGCTTTTCGAGGTTTTTGGCCCGCCCGATACGCTTCCCTTCGAAGAGTCCTACGGAACCGCCCGAGATGGAAAACTTGCGCTTGGTGTACTTGCCCGACTCGGAAAGGAAGATGCAGTCCGGATCGGCGGGAAAGTCCCGGTGTTCGCCCTGCACGAGATAGACATTGTCCAGGACAAAGTTGATCAGGCGGCTGTACTTGAGGTCAAACTCGATGATCTCGGTGGCGGCGATGGCGTTGGCAAACAGCTTGCTCTGGCTGGGCTTGAAGCGCTCGAAGTGCTCCAACACAAAGAAGTTGGCCTTGCCTCGAGCGGCATCGCTGAGGAGCTGTATGGCGGCGATGGCCTGGGCCTCGGTGTCCACCACATAGTAGTTCATGTAGCTCTCCAGATAGTTTTCTATGGTCACTCGGTACTTTTCGTCCGTGGTGAGCAGGTCGGAGAGGAGGGGGATGTCCTTGCCCCAGCTTTGGTTTTTGCGGAGAAACTTGATGGCTTCGGGGAAGCCTTCCAGGTTTTCCACCAGGGACTTCGTCAAGTTATATTCGTTGGTCTTGGAGTCCAGCTTGCGCGCGGAGCTGGTGAGCTCTTCGCGGATCATCTCGATCACGCGGTTGGTCTCCTCGATCTTTTGGTCTTGGTCTTCCTGCTTGGACTTGAGCGCTGCATAGGCAGCCGTGGCCTCGTCCAGTTCGGCCTTCAATTCCACAAGCTTATCCTCAAAGTCCGCCAGGCTGGCCTCCTGGGAGGAGTCGTCAGAGGAGGTACGCTCCAGCTCCTGCTTCAAGGTGGAGAGCTGGATCTGTTTGATTTCGGCTTCCTTGCTTAGTTGGTAGACCCTTTCCTTCAGGCTGTCGTAGCGCAGGCTGAGTTCTTTTTGGCTCTGCTGCCTTTCGCCCGCCAGTAGCTTTTGGGAGTCGTACTGCTCCCGGAGTTCGGAGACGATGGCCTCCTTTTCGAGGAGGATCTTCTCGGCGGACTCCTTTTCCTGATGCAAAGAACGGATGGAGAATCCCGCCCGGTCGTTGGACTTGCGGTCGGTGTCAATCTGTTCACGCAGGGTACGGGACCTGTCCTCCAGGAAGCGCATGCGCTCATTTTTGATCTTCTTTTCCGACTCGAAAGCCCGGATCTTGTTCACGTGCTCGTTGAGGGTCTTTTGTCGGGAGGCAAGTAGTTTTTCCTTGTTGATTAGGTCGGCTTTGAGCTGGCTGAGTTGAGCTTCCCGATCGCTGATCTGCGCGGTGATCTCCAGCTTGCGGTCGGATTCGGACTGGATTCTGGCATTGGCGGCGATGAGCTCTTGCGCGTATTTTTCTATGGACTTTTTGGCCAGGTTGATGCTGGCCAATTTGTAGTCCTTTTTGATGGCAAAGTACTGGGCGGCCTGCTTGGCCTGCTTTTCCAGGGACTTGAGGTTTTTTTCGATCTCAAATAGCAGATCTTTCACCCGGTCCAGGTCGGCGTCGGTATCCTCCAGTTTGCGGAGCGTTTCCTTTTTACGGGTCTTAAACTTGGAGATGCCCGCAGCTTCCTCGAAGAGCTCACGACGGGAGTTGTTTTTGTCGTTGAGCAGCTCGTCGATCATCTTGAGCTCGATGATCGCGTAGGAGTTGGAGTTGATCCCCGTGTCCATGAATAGGTTGGTGATGTCCTTCAGGCGGCAGGTGACTCCGTTGATTTGGTATTCACTTTCCCCGCTGCGGTAGTAGCGCCGGGTGACGGTGACGTGCGTGTACTCGGTGGGGAGGAGGTTTTTGGTGTTTTCAAAAGTCAGGGACACCTCGGCCATGTTGGTTGGCTTGCGGTTTTTGGTGCCGTTGAAGATCACATTCTCCATCTTGTCTGAGCGGAGCATCCGGGTCTTTTGTTCCCCCAACACCCAGCGTATGGCGTCCACGACATTGGACTTTCCACAGCCATTGGGCCCCACGACACCAGTGATTCCCTTGTCGAAGTGGATGACCATCTTATCTCCAAAACTCTTAAAGCCCTTGATCTCCAGTTTACTGAGCAGCATGTACTATTTTCCTCCTTGTAAAGGGAACAAAATAAGCGCAATTGGGGGATTTGGCAAGGGGTATTGAAGTTTACAGTGTTCAGTAGGCAGACTGTAAGGTGTAAGGGTCTAAAATAGCTTGACCGTTTTTGGGAGGCTCGTCAATCCCAAATCAAAAACCGTAAATCCATTTCCCTGACTTCCAAAGCTAGTCCCTTTTTCAGCCTTGAAGGTATTCTACACAAAAGACCAGAGCATGACCCCAAAAATCCTCCCCATCCTTTTGACCGGAATGACACTCGGAACCGCCTGGGCTATACGCGGGCAGTTTGGACATGAGCAGGGAGCGGCTTGGGCTGGAGGCATTGCTTGTGTGTTGCTGCTGGTCTTTGCGAGGAAGAAGGAGTGGATATCTGGCGGCCTCAAGGCGGCTCTCCTCGGCGCCATAGGTTGGGGACTTGGAGGAATGATGAGCTACGGACAGCTCGTGGGCTATGGGCGGATGGATGACTTTCCCAATGTCGCCTATGCCATGCTCATGATGTTTATTGTCGGTGGGTTGTATGGGTTCCTTGGCGGGGGGCTTTTTGGTCTCGGTCTGCAGGAATCATGCACTGGTAAAAAGATTGCATGGCACCAGCTTTTGGTGGAGATGTTTGCCGGGGCGGTGATCTTCTACTATTTCGTAGTGGAGCAGTTGGGTGTCCTGATGACTCCTCCGCGATCGGAAGCTTGGGCGCTTTGCGCGGGAGCAGCGATTGCTTTGGCTTATTTTTGCAGCCGAAATGGCTTCCAGGGCCCACTCAAAGTGGCTGCCTACACCGGTCTCGGTGCGGGTTTTGGCTTTGGTTTTGGAGAGTTTCTGCTTGTAGTGGGCAATGTATCCGGCCTGAAATTCAACTTCTGGAATATGATGGAGTATTCCCTGGGCTTCTTCGGGGGGATAGGGATGGCCTATAGCGCTTTGAGAGCAGACTTCGGAATTCCAAAAACCGAATTCAATTCCCAGCCTTCGGGTATCTCCTGGCCGGTTTTCGGATTGCTGGGTTTGATACCCCTTATCGTCTGGCATCAGTCATTTTGGGAAAAAGACCTGCTTCCTGCTTACAGCAATGCCGCCCCCGGTAATCCCGAATATTGGGCGAGCTTGGCGGTTTTGTTGGCCTTTGTCGTTTTAATTGGCTTGGCTACGTTTGGTTTTTTTGCTTCGAAAAAATGGAAAAACAGCGCTATCGGGCAACAGGAGGTGATCCTGAAGCAGATAGGATTGACGCTGTTTGCGGGATACTTGGTGTATACTTTCCTGATAACCGGTTCATACCTGAGCTTCTACAGGCCTGAGCAGTTTTTGTACATAGTGAATTTCGTTCTCATCCTGGCTTTGCTACCCTACAGTAGGGCAAATTATGCCACTTCGCACTTTGCGGTCAAAAGATCCCTCTACCTTTTGTTTGGGATAGTTGCGGTGCTGGTGCTCCTCTCCGTCCTTGCAATCTCCACGCATGACGGACTGAAGGGTGCCAAAGGAAGGTTTGGTACCGACGCGGAATTAGTGACCGAATAGGTGGCTCAACAATCCCGGGCGGTGAAATGTCTTAAATCCGAAATTTTGTAACATAGCTATATTGGGTAAAAGAGCCTTCCATCTTGGAAGGTTTTTTTTGCGCTTATCGATGTGCCCAGCCGGGACTTTATGGGTCGGTTTGGATTGCCTGGATCTGGCGAAAGAAAACCCAGCCACTTATTGGCTGGGTTTTTACCTTTTTCTTTAGGCTCTTTGTCCGGCGTGTTTGCCCTCCCGGAATTCTTCGACCAATTTTTTATTGAAGGCGGGCAGGTCTTTGGGACTTCTTGATGTCACCAATCCCTGATCTACGACTACTTCCTCGTCCACCCATTTGGCTCCGCTGTTTTCCAGATCTTTCCTGATGGATTCGAAGGAAGTCAGTGTCCGTCCCTTAGTCACCTCTGCGTTGATCAACAACTGGGGGCCGTGGCAGATTGCTCCGACGGGTTTTTGCTCTTCGAAAAAAGCCCGTACAAACTCTATCGCCCCAATGTCGCGTCTGAGCAGATCGGGATTGATGACACCTCCGGGAATCAACAAAGCGTCGAAGTCCACGGGGCTTACTTGATCGATTCGGGCATTCACCGTGACGGGATCTGACCAATTGCCATCCTTCCAGCCTTTAATTTCTCCGTCCTGCGGCGAGATGATAAACGTTTCCGCACCTTCCTTTTCCAATGCCCTTTTTGGTTCAAGCAACTCGGATTCTTCAAATCCATTGGTGGCCAAAATTGCGACTCTGACATCTTTTAGTAAACTCATAATAAATAGTGGTTTAGTGAAAATTCGCCTGCTATGGCAGCTTTCTTTTGAAAACTGACCAATACTTTTCCAAAACCATTCCATCCGAGTAAAGTGGACAAGCAAGCACCCAAAGCGGCTTTCCATGAAAAGCGGGTAGGGACGGGAGTCCACAGACTGTGACACATCCTACATTCGAAGCTGAGCTTCAAAATTGGTGCGAGCTTCGGGATCGAGATTTTGAAGGCCGATGCTGGGATCGGTAAACGCATCGGGGGCGTTCCCCTCCAGCGCCGACAAAGCAGTCCTTCGTGCGACTCTTGTGATTGACAGTCTTAATGATTTGATAATACCGACTACAACCCTTTGTATTTCAGGTAGAAATGGAATCTTCAGCATTGTTTTCGGCCATTTTGTCCCAAAAAAACCGCATAGGGCCAACAAAAAAAAACAGGGACTAGTCTCTTTTTTCTACTCCGAGGTATTACCTGTGAATGAGCAAGCTATGGAAAATCCAACTGCATCCGAATTGATCAAAAAGCTGGCGGAAGGGAAGATCAGCCGAAAGGAATTTGACCTCTTTCTGTCTATGCTTGACGACAAGAAACAGACCGAAAACCTGGATGAGGGCTTCTGGACGGTGTTTGCTCAACTGGTAGACGGGAACGGCTCAGACCCGGACAAAGGCAATAACCTGAAGGAGTAAAAATCGGCGAAATCCCACATCGTGCATCCAAAATCAAGAATTCACTTTACCTAACCTAAAATGCTTATGAAACAAGTCATCTACTTAATCAGGCCCAAGATCTTCCGGGGAGCGTCCCTCGCATTGATTTTGGGTGCTGTGGCGCTTTCACCCATGGAGGGGAGAGCCTTGCCTGCCAGTTCCAATCTCCCCCTGGAGGAGCTTTTCCAAAGCCAGGTGGTGGTGAAGGGAAAGGTCACTTCCGAGACCGATGGCCTCGGTTTGCCAGGAGTCACCATTTTGGAAAAGGGGACTACCAACGGAACCGTCACCGACATCAATGGTGATTTTTCGCTTTCCGTCAATTCGGGCAGTGCCGTGTTGGTGTTTTCCTACATTGGTTTCAACACTGTGGAGATGCCTGTCAACAACCAGGCTACGCTTAATCTTGCCATGGTCGAGGACATCCAGTCGATGAACGAAGTGGTGGTGACCGCCTTAGGCATCGAGCGGGAAAAAAGATCCCTAGGATACTCTGTGGGCGAGGTGAAAGGGGATGACATGAGAACGGTAACCCAAGAAAACGCCTTGGGTTCTTTGGCGGGCCGAGTGGCCGGTGTGCAGATCAACCAGACCTCTGGCGTGGGTTCTTCTACCAGCGTAGTGATCCGCGGTGCTACCTCCCTGAGCAGCGACAACCAGCCCCTTTTCGTGATCGACGGGGTGCCGGTGGCAAACTCTCTCGGCAACGTGCGTACTATGGGCGACAGAAATCAAGTCGACTACGGTAACCCGATTGCCGACCTTAGCCCAGACGACATCGAAGACATGACCGTGCTGAAAGGCCCAAGTGCCGCAGCACTGTACGGCTCTAGAGCGGGCAACGGGGTAATCCTCATCACTACCAAAAAGGGGAAAAAGGGAGAGGCCATGCGAGTGAACTTCTCGACTTCAAACGTCTTCGAAACGCCAACCCGATTCTTGGACATGCACTATGACTATGCCAATGGCTCCAGAACAGATCTCTTGGATGAGCGCTCTGCCTATTGGGTAGGCCCTAAGCTGGACGTTGGCAACAAGGCGGTGCAATGGAATAGCCCACGAGACGAAAATGGAAACCAGATTGCTACGGAGCTCAGATCCTACCAGGACAACATGAAAAACTTTCTGGAGACTGGCATCACGTCGACCAACGCAATTTCTGTATCTGGAGCTACCGACAAAGCCGTGTACCGTTTGTCTTACTCCAACATGATCAACAAGGGCATGATCCCCAACACGGATCTCAATCGCCACAGCATCAATATTTCCAATACCTACAACCTGAACTCAAAGTTGGCGGTAAGCGCGGACATCAACATCTCACGCAACAAGTCTGACAATCGTCCGGCTACCGGTAACAGAGGTGCCAACCCACTCCAGGCAGTGTACGCCTGGTCCCATGTGGACGTTCGCGAGCTGAAGGACTACTGGGTGCCGGGCCAAGAGGAAATCCAGCAGCGCTCTGTCTCCACCAACGACGACAACCCGTACTTCATCGCCTACGGCATCAACAATGGCTTTGTCCGTGACCGAATCTTCGGTAACATCAAGGCGGAATACAAATTCTCCGACGCGATCAAGTCCCACGTGAAGATGACGATGGATACCTACAGCGAAAACCGGGAGACTAAGATTCCATACTCTTACACCAGAGAGCGTAAAGGTGCCTATCACCTGCAGAACCTCGGCGGCACAGAGACCAACGTGGAATTCCTGACTTCCTACAATAAGCGTTGGGAAGGTATCACTTTGAATGTAAGTGCCGGTGGTAATGTGATGCAGCAGCGCTTTGCCGACGACTACATCGGCAGCAAGACCAACGCTGGTCTGATCGTTCCGGGCCTTTATAGAGTGAGCAATATCCCGAACACCGGATTGAACTACAGCAACTACTCCTCTGAGAAGGCGATTTACTCTGTGTTTGGTGTGGCATCCTTGGGCTTCAAAGACCAATTGTATGCTGACATCACAGCCAGAAATGACTGGTCAAGTACTTTGCCTGCGGAAAACAGATCCTATTTCTATCCTTCTTTGTCCTTGAGCTGGCTGGCCAACTATACCTTCAACCTTCCAGAAAGCATCTCCATGCTGAAGTTGAGAGCGGGTATCGCCCAGGCGGGTAATGATACCTATCCTTACGCACTGGAGCAGCAGCTGGGTACTGGTAGCTGGGGTAGCTTGATTACCACCAACTATCCAGGCACGCTGCTCAACCCCAACCTGAAACCGGAGATCAACACTTCAAAGGAATTGGGCTTGGACATGAATTTCATGGACAACAGAATCCGTTTCGAGGCGACCTACTACTATCAGAAAAACGAGAACCAAATCCTGAACATCCCGACTCCTGAGTCCTCCGGATATTCTCAGAGACAGGTCAACGCAGGTTTAATCTCCAGCCAGGGCTGGGAAGTGCAGATCGGCGCTACGCCCATCCAAAAACCAAATGGTTTGACTTGGGATTTGAATTTGAACATCACCCGCAACAGAACCAAGCTGGAGTCTCTGACTGAAGGTATGGAGTACATCACCCTTTGGGAAGATAACGGCGGTGGTGCCAGCACTTATGTCGGTGGGCAGATCGGAGACCTTTGGAGCCGCGGCTTTGCCACAGTGGAAGACAAAAACTCTCCTTACTACGGATGGCCCATCCTTTCCAACAATGGGGAATGGATCAGCCAAAACGGAAGGGAGGACAGAAGAAAGGTGGGTAACTTCAACCCTGACGCCATGCTGGGTTTCCAAACCAGCCTGAGCTATGGCAGATTCGTGCTCTCCGCTAGCGTGGATACCCGTATCGGCGGCGACTTCATGTCCTTCACCTACCGATATGCGGAGTCTGACTGGAAGTCAGGAAGACAAAAGGATATGCTGATCCCTGGCGGAATGTACAGCGAGCAGGAATTGATCAACCTCCTGAAATCCAATCCAGGCAAATACATCATTCCACAAAACGGCATGTTCCCAAGAGTGGGCGGCTACTCCCAGGAAGAGGGCGGTATGCCGGTCAACCAAGGTCCAGATGGATACGACGGAGCCTTTGTTCCCGGGGTGATCATGGGTGAAAACGGCGAATACATCGAGCACCTCGGTGGAGAGGGAACCAACATCTATCCGATCTCCGACACTTATCCTTGGAGCTACAATGAGGCCATTACTTTCGATGCCTCATTCGTAAAACTACGCGAGCTTTCCCTGTCCTACACTTTGCCCAAACTGAAAGGTTTCCAGAATGCCAGCGTATCGGTGTTTACCCGTAACCTGATGCTTTGGACAAAAGCAGACATCGGTATCGACCCTGAGCGAGCGTTCCAGTTGCAGGCTTCCAAGCAGGGTGATTCTGCCAACCTGTTTAGACAGGGGATCGAGTTGCAAAACGTGAACCCTTGGACTATGCCTTTGGGCTTTAAGTTCAACGCCAACTTCTAATCCACCCGCTCAATTAAACAAAAGAGATTATGAAAAATTGGATAAAACATACCAAAGTACTTTCCCTGGTTGCCGTGTTTGCATTCGGTAGCTGCGAAAGCCTAGATGAAGTCAATACCAACCCCAATGGGGTGTCTCCGAGCGATGCCAACGTGAACATGCTCATGCCTACCGTGATGGTGGGTGCAGCCAAAAACATGCTCAACCTGGGTTATCAGGACGTTGCCGGGGTGGTACAGCACACGCAAAAGGACGGCTGGTTCAGCGGTCACAACAGCTACGACTGGGGACCCAGCGATTGGAGTGGGTACTACGCACTGCTGAGAACCAACGAGTTTCTGATCAAGAGATCGGAAGAAGTGGGATCGGAATTCCACAAGGCAATCGGCCTGACCATGAAGTCTTTCCTGTTTGGCATGGTGACCGACCTTTGGGGTGATGCGCCCTATACCTATGCGTTGCAGGGTTCCAAGGATGATTTGGACTATCAGTTTCCTGTCTACGATTCCCAAGAAATAATCTACAAAGGTGTCATTGAAGACTTGAAGACTGCCGCCACGATTTTTGGCAGCTCTTCCTCTTCCAACGTGATTCCCCAGTATGACATTTATTTCGCCGGTAATGCGACCCGCTGGCAGAAATTTGCCAACTCGCTTCTGTTGAGATATTACATGAGAATTTCGGATAAGCTTCCGGAGATCGCCAAGCCCGGCATCGAGGCCATTTACAATTCAGGCAACTACCTGACTGACGCTTCCGATGATGTGGTGATGGCTTACTTGGGCGCTTCGGCTGACGATTCTTGGCCTTCGGCAGCATCCTATGACGCGGGTTCCAACTTTAGACGATTGAAGCCAGCCAACACGCTGCTGGATCCTATGTTGGAGACCAATGACCCTCGTGTGACGGTTTGGTTCAGACCAGTGCACTGCCAGTGGGTAGAGGATAAGAGCCTTACGGTAGCCTATGATCCTTACATCCGTAAAAATGGCGTAATCCAGGACGGGATTGTTTCTCTTGGCGATGAGCAGTATTTGCAGGAAATTGCTGCGGGCAACAAGTTTACCCGTCACTACAATCCTGATTTGCTCGGCTACGAGTTGGATACCCGGGAATATGTGGGATTGCCAACCGGCCTGATCAACCCATCCGCGCACAACCTCAATCCGACTCCGGGTCAGCAGCTGGAAAACCAGCACGTTTCCCAAATCGGTGATGTGTACCGACTGGCCAAGCATGATCTACTGAAAGCAAGACTGATTTCCACTGCCGAAGTGAGCTTTATCCTAGCCGAAGCGGCGATCAAAGGATACGCGGTCGGAAGTGCCCAGACCCATTACGAAAACGGAATCAAGGCTTCGCTAAAGACTTGGGGCGTTTCCGACGGTTTCGATGACTTCATCGCCCAGCCAGGAGTAGCCTTCGACGGCACCGCCGAGCAGGTACTCACTCAAAAGTGGATCGCCAACTGGACTTCTGCTACCGAGGCTTGGTTTGACTACAAGCGAACCGGTCTACCGGACTTCCAGGTAGGACCTGCTTCCAGAGAGCCAGTGATGCCGGTAAGGTTCCCTTATGGCAACAACGAACTCAACTTCAATGCAGAGGAAGTGGAGACAGCCGTGGGCCGATTGGAGACTTCCCAGTACGGAGTCGAGATCGGACCAAACAACCAATGGTCCAAGCCTTGGATTATCCAGGGTACCAACAAGCCTTGGTAAAACCAGGATAAATTGGGACTAGCAACAGCCGGGGAGGACTTCTTCCCCGGTTTTTTTATTTCCGGGATTATCGGCCCACGGTGTATTCGTTCCGGCTTTTTCTGCGCCTGGCAGCTATTTTTTCCCCTGGCCATGTCTGGATATCTTCGGTTTTCGACCGATAAAAAGTGATCTGTCCACTCTATGGGTGTTTACGATTGACCAATTCCCCTTGAAAATTCCTTAAATTGAAAGTAATTGACTATCAATCAGAAGATCCAAGAACACGGGCTGAAATATGCCTCCTTCTGAGCGCCACACCAAAGGAAAACTCATACCAACTCATAGGCTTTTTCCAACCCAAAATCTATCCGTATGAGAGCTGTTGTTGTTTTATCGTTGGTATTCTCCTTTGCTTTTCAAGGTAAGGGACAGGCAAAGGAAGATCTTTCCCCCATCATTTTCATCTACGACGCCAGCGGATCGATGTGGGGCCAGTTGCAGGGGAAAAGCAAGATGGAGATCGCCGTGGAGGTATTGTCCTCTTCGGTCAATGCTCTGCCTGACGCCCAGAAAATCGGTTTGGTAGCCTATGGACACCGGAATAAAAGCGACTGTAAGGATGTGGAGTTTTTGGTGGAGGCCTCCCAGGGGACAAAAGGCGCTATCACCACCGCCCTGCAAACCATCAAACCGCTGGGTATGACGCCCTTGGCCTATTCGGCGACCCAGGTAATCGAGCAGTTGAGAACTTCGAAGACCAAGGCCACGATCATCCTGCTCACGGATGGGATAGAATCCTGCGACGGGGACATCTGTCGGGTGGTGGCTGAGGCCAAGGAAGAAGGTATTGATTTTCGGATGCACATCATCGGCTTTGGCTTGAAAGCCGACGAAACGGAGCAATTGAAATGCGCTGCCAATGCCGGAGAGGGACAGTATTACGATGCTTCGGACGCCGGAGCTTTGGGAACAGTCCTCAGCGAAGCAACTTCGGAAACGGTCGATAAGCCTAAAGGAAACGTGTCGGTATATGCCGTGAAAAACGGAGTGCCAATAGACGCTTTGGTGACAGCCTACGACCAAGTCGCCAAGCGGGAGCCGATCAGCGTGAGAACCTATCGGGACACCGCATTTTTCTACCTGCCTCCCAGCAAGTACAACCTGGAGGCAAAACCCCTGGAGGGAAGTGATGTGAATATGATTACCGTCTCCGGTGTCCAAAGTTTTGATGAAAAAATCATCCATCAAGATCTTGGTTTTGACGGGGGAAAGGTCAGGCTTACTACGACCAACAACGGAGCCAATTGGGACTGTCTGGTCAAAGTATTGGATCAAAGCGGAAAGGTGGCTGCAACCTTTCGGACCTACGATGCCCCCAAGGAAGCCGAAGTGAATCCCGGTATCTATAAGGTCACGATCCAGGCCATGAGGATCGAAGGAGTCAATACCTATGCGGAGATTGACAGCGTACAGATTGGAGGGGCGGCAGTTACGCCACTCGCCTATGAGTTTGATTCCGGGACGGCTTTTATCGATGCTCAAGTCAACGGTGGGTCCATCGATGCGGTGGTGACCGTGTCCGAAGTCAAGTCCGGGAAGAATGTCGCAGGCGGGCGAACCTACGACCGGGGTAAGGAATTCCTCCTCAATCCCGGTACCTATTCGGTGAAGATAGCACCGGTCGGAGTGCACAAGGACAAAAGTGCGCAGACGATCACCATTGAGGTCAAAAAGGGCGAGTCCACTTCCAAAACTTTGAACTTTTAGCCATGTCAAAGCTGCTAAAACCTGCCAGCATTGCCTTTTTCCTGCTGATGCCGCTGACCTTTCTAGTTGTGGGTTTGTTTCTTGGTGGCATGATCGAATCGGGAAAGGATCATGGGCTTGCCGGAGGTGCCGTCGTTCTGGGCTGGGGAATTTTGCTTGGAGGCATTGCTTTTTTGGCTTCGCTTTTTATCGCCTACTACTTGCCCGTAAAGACCCTCAGCAAAGCAAATTGGATACTCTTGATTTTGTTTTTGGCGGCTTGTGGCTATATCTACCTGGAGGCTCAGAGGAAACTTGAAATGCAGCAGGAAAAAGAACGGCAGTTTCAACCTGTACCCTCTAAGCCGACAGCGCTGCGATTCCAAGGCTATGCGACACTCGAAAGTTTTCAGTAAACTCCCGCCTGAGAAGCAAGACGGCTCATTTACCAAGCGAGCTGTGGACCTTTTTCCGATAGCTCGGACTGTGGACTGTGGACTTTTTTTACCTACCCTTTCAAAAACTAAAGCCTTTCCCTATTTTCGGAAATCACCTTCACCGAGCGCACTCTCGATCTTCAAAAGTGTTATGAAGAATCCACGCCCAAAGGGAGTATATTTTACCTTCAGAAGCTACACCTGTACCAAAATTAGGTGCCTGACTACCCTCGAAAGGTACAGCTGTACCAAAAAAGGCTCGACCTGTCTCTAAAAAAGGTACCGCTGTCACCAAAAAGGCTAAAGCTGTATCTAAAAAAGGTACCCGACTACCCTCAGAAGGTACAGCTGTCTCCAAAAAGGCTCGACCTGTCTCTAAAAAAGCTACCGCTGTCTCTAAATAAGCTCGACGGGTACCCAAATAAGGTACAGCACTACCTTCAGAAGCTACACCTGTACCAAAATTAGGTGTCTGACTACCCTCGGAAGGTACAGCTGTACCAAAATAAGGTACCTGACTAACCTCAGAAGGGGCAAGACGGCTCATTGACCAAGCGAGCTGTGGACCTTTGTCCGATAGCTCGGACTGTGGACTGTGGACTTTTTTTACCTACCTCTTTCAAAAACTAAAGCCTTTCCCTATTTTCAGAAATCAATGCGCACAGGATCGTACTAAAATCAGTTTATGAAGTGAGACGGATTTTTCTTGTTTTGGAAGGTGGGGGAGATCGGGATTAATCTCGGGGAATAGGAGAAGGAATAAAAAATAAAAGGAGACAAAACCTCCTCTATCGAACCGAATCTAGAGGTAACAGGTGTAAAAAGTGAAGCAATAAGCGAGTTGTGCGTCATACTGAAAGACATGAAAGTTAAATTAGATAATCAAAACATTTTTATACTTTTTTGGACATTGTTATTAGCTATAACTATCTCTTGCAATAGTCAAATTCAATCAAACAAAGAAAATAAGATAGTAAAAGCTAAAACGGACAACGAATTACTGAAATACACAAGCGGAATTCGTTCAATTTTAGAAGATAGTAAAGGAAATATCTGGTTTGGCAGTTACAACGAAGGAGCTTGTTTGCTGCAAAATGGAAAATTCCAATACTTTACCACAGAAAACGGATTAAGTGGTAACTCAGTGTGGAACATTTATGAAGATAAAAATGGTATCATTTGGTTTGAATGTGGACAAGGATTAAGTAGTTATAATGGTCAAAAAATGACTGTGTACAAAGAAAGAAATTACGGTGCAACGACACAATGGAAATTAACTGACGATGACCTTTGGTTTAAGGGTGATGAAGCAATGGGCTTCAACAAACTTGAACAGAATCCTGGAGTGTATCAGTATGACGGGAAAAACCTTTTTTATCGCTCATTTCCTGTTAAGGTAAAACAAGAGTTAGAGAAAGGCTATTCAATTTCAACAAATTTTGTCAGAAGCAAAAATGGGGCGGTTTGGTTTGGAACTTATAGCGCATTGATTGGGTATGATGGTTCAGATTTTAAAATAATGAACGACTCTTTAATGGGGTTAAATGGCGAGACAGGATATTTACACATCCGTAGCATTATGGAAGATAGTAAAGGAAATATTTGGATTGGTAATAATGGAATAGGCGTCCTTAAATATGACGGGAAAAAAGTAGTCAATTTTACAGACGAGCAAAATCTGAAAAAGGAGGATACCAAAGGTAATTCTCTTGAGCAAGTTTTTTCCATTGGAGAGGATGCTTTAGGGAATATTTGGTTCGGTACTGTATATGGTTCTGGTGTATGGAGATATGACGGTAATTCCATTAAAAATTTTACCAAAAAGGATGGACTTAAGAGTGAACAAATTTGGTTTATATATAAAAGCAAACAAGGAGTATTGTGGTTTGGGGGAAAAGACCCCAGTGGTGTATATAGTTTCAATGACCAGTCTTTTGAACGAAAATATTGAATAAAAGTACGAACGCACAACAATAGCTATAAGTAATTGCTTGATCTCGCCTACTTCTGAAAATCCTCGCGGATTTTCAGTTTGGTGTGTACTTGCAAAGTTAAGTGCTAACCCACGCAACTACTCATAGCCGAGACCGTTAGCTGCAACCTTAAGACGAAGCCTAAATAAATGAAATCGAAAGAAATAAAAGAGATAATAAGCCTTGAATTGCAAGTTGAACAAGACTTAAAAAATGTTTTTGGACTTGACTTGACAAAATGTTTAATCGAGCCAACAAAACAGAAGTATAAAAACTCAAATGACTCTACAGATATTTACGAACTATGGACAGTATTAGAAGAGACCGAAGACGGAAATGGTTATAAGATTTATTTTGACGAGGAAACCAATATTTTCGGACTTGCTATAAAATCAGACAAGGATGAGCTTATTGACATAGGAAACTATGGTACATTTTTGAAAACACTTTACTCAATGTAGGTCAATCTAATAACAATAAAATATGAAAGAAGTAGTACCAGAAAAAATAATTGAAGAATCGGGAAAGATTGATTGGGACGGTTGGGTTTTGTTAGTTGCGACCTTGACACTTATAGCTTCTGTAATTATTCCATTTGCACAAAAAAAATATGAGGAATTTCGCACCAAACGAAACTTTCAATATTATCTAAAAAAACAAATCGGCTTAGTTTTAAATCTATTGACATCTGTAAAGCTTGAATATATTGAACCAAGTGTTAAGAACGAACCTCAAAAAGAATTTTTATTAATTAAGGATTACATTACTAAACTGAAATTAGATTTTAAAGAACATAAGAACTCTGTTCAACCAAGGGTTATTTTTATGCTGTTAATGAATGTGCAGAAATTATGTCAATATTCTTTTCAATTAAGACAGACTATTTCAACAATCAATCTTCAATCGATTTCTGATAAAACTTTAGAACACGGAAGAGAATTATCAAAACAAGAACTAAACAAAATTTACGGACTTACACTTATCTATGAAAGCTTTTTAAGCATAAGTTCATTTCACGACAAGTTTGGCGAAATACAATCAATCAAAAGAATAATTGAAGGCAATCTGTGGGTTGGATTGTCTGTTGAAAAAGACTTACTTACCAATCAGAATAGACTAAATGATGACTTGTTAGTTTTAAATGATAATGAGAATAGTTTAGAAGAACTGCAAAATATAATTCTGATATTAAACCAAGAGACAAAAAAATATTTTGACTTTGACAAACTACAAGCAAAAAGGAAGAAAGGCAGCAGCTAACAGCACCTACAAGAAATTGGCGTTTCAGTGGTTATATGAAGCTTTGAGCTTCTTATCAAGTGCAGTGCTGGCGGACAGTTTTCGTCTCCGTAATCGCCAACTTCTTGTAGCTGCGAAACGTTGTGTGCGAAGCACAGCTTGCCCGCCGGCGGCGGGAACAATGAAAGCGCCGTTGCACTGCCTGTCCCGATTTTTTCGAGAAAACCAGTGAGGTGCCTATGGGGATTGAGTCGGGATTTCAGTTGGATTTTTAGGTCCTTTCAGCTGAAAAAGTTTCTTCAGAATTGTTCATTACGTTTAAAAGTCATCCAATCAAAGCATTTTCTGCCCTTCCAGACCTGTTTTGGATGGGCTTTTTCGTGGCATGGACATAGCTTCGTAAGGTCTAGTCCACCATAGCCATCGGGAGCATCTACACTTTTCTATTTTTTGAAATTGTAACTCAAGATATCTCGTTTAGCTATTGGTATTTTTCTCTCATCGCGCTGTAGTCTGTCTTCATAACCTTTGGGGTATCCTTCTGGTATCTTCCCGCATTTCCCCACAATACCCGACACCCCATGTGGGATAATACCTGAATTTCCAGTAGTTTGAGTTCAGATTGAGTCCCCGATGAAGTCCCGAGTCCTGTCCTTGCTTTGCCTGCTTTTCCTCTTTTTTTCCTGCAGCCCTGAGTTGCCGGAGGAGGTGCAGCTGGCCTATGAGGAACTCCCCGAAGCCCTTGATTTCAACATTCACGTCAAGCCGATCTTGTCCGACAAGTGCTTTGCCTGCCATGGTCCTGACCTCGCTGCACAGAAAGCGGGACTCAGCCTCCATGACCCCGAGATGGCTTTTGCCGGACTCAAGGAATCCCCGGGCAAGTTTGCCATCAAACCCGGTAACCTGAACAAAAGCGAACTCTTTCACCGGATTATTTCTGAAGATCCAGAATATAGGATGCCTTCCATTGAATCCAATCTGACCCTAAGTCCAAGGGAAAAGGCCATCCTGATCAAGTGGATCGAAGACGGGGCCGAATACAAACCACACTGGGCCTTTATCCCTCCCCAAGCGCGGGATTTGCCGAAAGTGAAGGCTCAGGCCTGGGCTAAGAATCCCATCGACCGCTTTGTACTCGCCAAACTGGAGGGGGAAAAAATCCAGCCTTCTCCCGAAGCAGACAAGGAAATCCTCTTGAGAAGACTGAGTCTGGATCTGACCGGTTTGCCACCGACATTGGCTGAAATGGACGCCTTTCTGGCTGACGCCTCTCCGGATGCCTACGAAAAGCAGGTGAATCGACTGCTCGATTCCCCGCACTATGGGGAAAAGATGGCGATGCATTGGATGGATATTGCGCGATTTGCAGATACCCATGGCTATACCGTGGACCGCTACCGGGATGCTTCCCCGTATCGGGACTGGATGATCAATGCCTATAACCAAAACCTGCCCTACGACCAGTTTATCAGGGATCAGTTGGCGGGCGACCTGCTTCCCAATCCAACCAAAGACCAGCTGATCGCCACGGCTTTCAACCGCATCCATCCCCAAAACATGGAAGGAGGGATCGTGGAGGAGGAGTTTCGGGTGGAGTATGTGGTGGACCGTACCAGTACCATGGGGCAGGCTTTTATGGCTTTGACCTTGGGTTGTGCCAGATGTCACGACCATAAGTATGACCCGATTTCCCAGAAGAATTTCTTTGAGTTGAGCAGCTTTTTCAACCAGGTGGATGAGGCCGGGCAGATTTCCTGGGACGATGCCATGCCTGCGCCGACGATGTTGTTGACCGATGCCGAAAAGGACAGGATGCTGGCTTATCTGCTTTCCCAGAAAGAAAGCCAAGAGGCAGCTTTGGAGCAAGTGGCAAAGGAACAAGAAGCGGCCTTTCAAGCTTGGCTGGATGCCAAAGCCTACCAAAAGGAAGCCAATCGGGAGTTTCCGGCAAGCCGCGTGGCCTTTTATTCTTTTGACCAAAACTCCATCCAAAACCAGCTCAATCCTGCTCAAAAGGGAACCATGGAAAGCAGCGAGGTAAAAAACCAAGTTCCAAGGTATGTGGAAGGGCTCAGGGGAAAGGGAGTGCGGCTCAACGGGGATATGTGGCTGGACTTGGGCGGAAGCGGGGTTTTCTCCAAAAGCGAACCCTTTTCTGTGAGCATTTGGGTGAATATTCCCGAAGCCCTGACCCACGGGGCGATCTTCCACAAGGGTTCGGGAGCGGTCCTCTACAACTGGCGGGGCTATCACCTCAGCCTGAAGGACAGCCGGCTGGAGTTGCTGATGGCCCATACCGCTCCCTACAATGCCATCACCAAAGTCACCGAGCAGGACATTCCACGGGATCAATGGGTGAATCTGGTCATGACCTATGACGGATCATCCAAAGCCAAAGGCCTGAAAGTCTACCTGAATGGCACCGAGATGCCCACCCAAACGACATACGACAACCTGTACAAGGACATCCTTTTCAAAGGAGCACAACCCGGTTTGCAGGTCGGTGCGGTCTGGAGGGGAAAAGGCCTGAAAGATGCGCTCGTGGATGAAGTCAGTGTGTACAATATGGAGCTTTCACCCTTGGAAATCCGGCAGATTTCCAGTCCGGAAGTTTACAAATCCACCCTCGGCAAGGGGGCGGATCAATTTACAGCCTCCGAAAAGCAGGACCTGAAAAAGCTGTTTCTCAACAACCATTCCTCGGCTTATCGGGAAAAGCTCAAAGCCGTTATTGCCCAGAGAAAGACCTATTCTGATTCGGTTGAAGTGATTCCTGAGATGATGATCATGCAGGACAAAGCCGAAAAGCGCCCCACCTATATCCTGACCCGGGGAGAATATAACCTGCACGGGGAGGAGGTTTTCCCGAATACCCCGGAAAGTGTCCTTCCCATGAAGGCGGAGCTTCCAAGAAACCGACTGGGCCTAGCTAAATGGCTGACTTCGCCGGAAAATCCCCTGACCGCGAGAGTGGCGGTCAACCGATTTTGGCAGAATTACTTTGGAAAAGGGCTGGTGGCTACTTCGGGAGATTTTGGGAATCAGGGCCAACTGCCTTCCCATCCGGAATTGCTGGATTGGCTGGCGCTGGAGTTTCAGCGATCGGGTTGGGATGTGAAAGCCATGCAAAGGCTGATCGTGACCTCGGCGACCTATCGCCAAGCTTCGAACAAAAGGCCGGAACTTGAGGAAAGAGATGCGGACAATACGCTCTTGGCCAGGGGACCGGCGGTTCGTTTGCCCGCCGAATTGATCCGCGACAATGCCCTGGCTGCTTCCGGTTTGTTGAATCCCGAGATCGGCGGTAAAAGTGTGTTTCCCTATCAGCCGGAGGGACTTTGGAGAGTGAACGGAGGAAATTACGTGCAAAGCAAGGGTGAAAATCTCTATCGCCGGAGCCTGTACACGATCTGGAAACGTTCGGTACATCATCCCACCATGGCTATTTTCGATGCTCCGGATCACAGTGTTTCGGTCAGCAAGCGTCAGGAAACCAATACACCACTCCAAGCTTTGGCTTTACTCAACGACCCGACTTTCGTGGAAGCTTCGAAGGTTTTGGGCGAGCAGATGATGGCCTATCCTGAAATTTCGGAAGCGATAAAGACGACCTTCCGAAAGCTGATCGGAAGAAATCCTCATCCGAAAGAACTTGAAATCCTGCTGGATTTGAGAGAAAATGAGTTTCGGAAATTCACGGCAGACGGCGAAAAACTGAAAGGTTGGCTGGAAACCGGAGAGTACACGATCAGCCCTGACCTTGATCCTGTGCAGGTAGCCGCCAATGCGGTCACTGCCAGTGTAATTATCAATTCGGACGCAGCCCTAACCAAGAGATAAGATGAATCCTCACCACGACGCCCCGCTGAGATCCGCGAATCGGGACCTTCAGGAGATCGAAAAGAAAATGGACCGAAGGCGTTTCCTGACCAAAACTTCCCTGGGGATTGGTTCCCTGGCTTTGGGTTCGCTGATGGGGATGGAGAAGATTTTCCCGGGAAATCCCCAAACTCCACCCCAGCTCAGCGAGTCGGCCAATGGCTTGGCGGGATTGCCCCATTTTATGCCCAAGGCCAAGCGGGTGATCTACCTGTTCCAGGCAGGTGGACCCTCTCAGCTGGACCTTTTTGATTACAAGCCCAAACTGGTCGATTTGCATGGACAGGAACTTCCGGAATCGGTGCGTGATGGGCAGCGACTGACGGGAATGAGTGCGGACCAGAGTTCTTTCCCGATGACTTCGTCTGCTTTCAAATTCCAGCAATATGGCCAAAGCAGGGCTTGGGTAAGCGAACTGATGCCGCATACGGCAGAGTTGGTGGATGAGCTTTGCTTCATCAAAAGCATGCAAACCGGGCAGATCAACCATGATCCGGCCATTACTTTTTTCCAAACCGGACATCAGCTTCCCGGCAGACCTTCGATGGGTGCCTGGCTGAGTTATGGTTTGGGTTCGGATAATCAAAATCTCCCCTCTTTTATTGTGTTGGTTTCTAAAGATGCCGTGTTGGATCAGCCGCTTTATGCGAGACTTTGGGGAAATGGCTTTTTGCCTTCCCAGCATCAGGGAATCCAGTTTCGGTCCGGAAAAGACCCCGTCCTTTACTTAGGAAATCCTGAAAACTACGAGGGAGAGGACCGAAGGGAGATGCTCGACTACCTGAAATCCCTGAATGAAGTGCAGCTGGATACTTATGGAGACCCGGAAATCAATGCCCGGATTACGCAGTATGAGATGGCTTTTCGCATGCAGACTTCCGTTCCGGAAGTGACGGACATGTCTTCCGAACCGGACTGGGTGTATGAGATGTATGGAGAAGAAAGCCGGGATCCGGGCACCTATGCGGCCAATTGCCTGATGGCGAGAAAGCTCATCGAGAAAGATGTGAAGTTTGTGCAGCTCTACCACCAGGGTTGGGATCAGCACGGCAACCTTCCCGGTGCTATCAAAAATCAATGCAAAAAGACCGATCAGGCGACTGCCGCACTGATCAAAGACCTAAAGCAGCGTGGACTTTTGGAGGATACCTTGGTCGTCTGGGGAGGGGAATTTGGCAGGACGGTTTACAGTCAAGGCACGCTTTCACCGGACAATTACGGCCGCGACCATCACCCACGCTGCTTCACCAAGTGGATGTGCGGGGCAGGAGTGAAGCCCGGAATTACCTATGGGGAAACGGATGAATTTGGCTACAACGTGGTCAAAGATACGGTTCATGTCCATGACCTGCAGGCGACGATTTTGCATCTGTTTGGCATCGATCACGAAAAACTCACCTACAAGCATCAGGGCCGCCGGTTTAGATTGACCGATGTGGAAGGTCATGTGGTCAAGGGGATTTTGACTTAGCAGCAAAGAGCATGAACCAGGATTTGATCACATTCATCGGCCGTTTTCACCCGCTTTGGGTGCATTTGCCCATCGGGTTTTTGATGATTGGCGTGTTGTTGAAAACCTATGTGGTTTTACTCAAAAAGCCGACGCTCCAGGAAGCGGTAAATTTCATTCTGTTTTTGGGAGCGGCCAGTGCTTTGATTGCAGCCTTGCTTGGATTTCTGCTTTCCCAAAGTGGGGGCTATGAAGGGAGTTTGCTGGATATCCATTTGGCTGCGGGATGGCTCACGGTCGTACTTTCCGTTGTGGCTTGGTGGGTGAATAAACACGAGGATCGCTTTTCCAAAAAAGTCAACTATTCAGTGTTGGGAACGCTCATGCTCAGCCTTTTTGTCACGGGACATTTTGGGGGAAGCCTTACCCATGGAGAGGACTATCTGACTGCTTATGCGCCTTTCGGGGAGAGGCAGGAGGATGGCAAGGGCAGGATTTTGGCGAGTGTGGAAGAAGCCGAGGTTTTCACGGATGTGGTTCAGCCGATTTTAAAGAGTAAGTGCCAAAGCTGCCACCGGGCCGGGAAATCCAAAGGGGAATTGGATATGAGTTCCTACGAATCCCTGCTGAAAGGTGGTGAAAACGGCCCGGTGATTTTGGCTGCAAATGCTGAAAAAAGCGAAGTTGTCCGTCGGGTGACTTTGCCATCAGATCATGAGGATTTTATGCCCGCCGAGGGAAAGAAGCCACTTTCAGAAGAGGAGATCCAGCTGATCACTTGGTGGATTGAAAAAGAAAATGCGGATCCGAAAGTTTTTTTAACCGAAGCCGATGAGGAATTGATCGAATGGGCAAAACCCAGACTGAACATCCTGGTATCCGAAAATGTGGCAGCAATCCAAATCGATACAGCCCAACTTCAGGGATTGGAGAAAATGGGATTTAGGGTCAGGGTATTGACCCGGGAAAACGGGGCTTTGGATGTGGTGTTGCCGGAAGAAGCCACCAATGGAAATGCTTCCGAACTTCTGAAAGCCCTGCTGCCCCTCAAGGATCAGATTTTATGGCTGACTTTGGCAGGAGCTGGTATTCAGGATTCTGATCTCAGTCTGATCGCCCAATTTTCCAATTTGCAGAGGCTTCGAATCGAAAACAACCCTATCACCGACCGTGGTATTTCGGATTTGAAAAGCCTTTCCCGGCTTGAAGTTCTAAATCTGAATGGGACAAAAGTAAGCGGTGAGGGCTTGGAACCCCTTTCTGAAATGAAGACTTTGAAATCCCTTTACCTCTGGAATACTGCCATTAACGAACAGAATGCCTGGGTGAAAAAGATGGCTTCAGCTGAGATCAAAGTGGTTTTTGGGAGTTGAGTTGGGAAGAGTTGCGAATGGAAAGCCAAGTCTAGTAGGTGGCAAAGTGCCAACGGCACGTCCTGTTACAGCGCAGCATGAAATGCTGGGTACTGATCGAACCGATTTAGGGTCCAGAGTGCTGAAGGCACGATCTGTATTAATCTTCACAATTTGAACAGATCGCCCCTTCAGGGCTCAGGATTTGTAATCCTTTTCAAAACCCCAAATTTCATTTGGGGCTGATACAGGACGCACTTTCAGTGCTATTCAGCCGGACGTTTGTGGCAAAGTACCAACGGCGCGTCCTGTGACAGTCTAGCATGAAATGCTGGGTTTTTGTTTGAAATCGTTATTTTTAAGAGTGCCAACGGCGCAATTAGTACTCCTTTTTTCAACCCAAAATTTTTCAAATCATGCCACAGTCACTAGCAAGAATATACCTCCACATCATTTTTTCAACCAAAAACCGCAAGCCGTTGATTTCAGAGGAGATTCGATCAAATGCCCAATCCTATTTTGTGGAAGTGGGAGCAACTTTAGGAAGTTTTACCGAAGAGATCTATTTGATGCCAGACCATCTTCATTGGCTTTGCACCTTGCCTAGAACTAGCTCGATTGCGTATTTGGTTAAAAATGTGAAAATCCCTTGCTCAGCAAGGATCAAAGAAATGGGTGTTCGGGGCTTTTCTTGGCAAAAAGGATATGGCGCATTTTCAGTTAGCCCATCCAAAATGGAAACTGTAAGAAAATACATTCAAAATCAGCCCGAGCATCATAGAAAATTTGATTTCCAGACGGAGTACCGGAGGTTTTTAAACGAATACCAAATTGAATTTGACGAACAATATGTCTGGGATTAGCATGATCTGGGATACAGATCGCCCCTTCAGTGCTCAGGATTTGTAATCCGTTTCAAAACCCCAAATTGCATTTGGAGCTGATACAGGACGCACCTTCAGTGCTTTTCAGCCGGACGTTTGTGGCAAAGTACCAACGGCACGTCCCGTGACAGTCTAGCATGAAATGCTGGGCAGTGATAGGAATTGTTAGTAAGTTATATTCAAACGCTATTGTATAGTTTATGTCCACTGACCGAAGAGAATTTCTAAAAAAATCCGGCCTGGCGGGCCTCGGAGTAATGGGTGGAAATCTCCTGAATCTGCAAGCGAACCCTCAATCAATAAACCCCGCGCTACCTGTGAACAATCAACAAGAACTCAATCTGATCGGAGCCTATGGCCCTTGGGCCAAAAGCCTGAATCTTGAAAAGTTGCCTAGTTATTCCTTTCGAAACTCAGAAATTACCGATCCCGATTCTTGGAGAGATGCTACCAGGAAACTTGTTGCCGAGCGTATGGGAGCGGTGGATTTGGGCTCGATTCCAAAAGTGACAGTCCATCAAACGGGGACCTTTGAGGGGGTGGATTTTGAAGAGATTACCTATCAGTTGCCAAGTGGAAATCCCACCAAAGCGGTGATCTTGAAACCCGAAAATGTCCAGGGAAAACTTCCTGCAATTCTGGGTTTGCATTGCCATGGGGGAAATAAATTCCTGGGTTTGGAAAAAATCAGCCGAACCAAGGATGACATTCCACCCTACGTCCAAGCCCATCACAACACCTATTACGAAGGAAGAGCTTGGGCCAATGAGGCCGCCAAACAGGGCTATGTGGTGATGGTGCACGATGCCTTTGCCTTTGGCAGCAGGAGAGTGAAAATTGAGGATGTACCAACTTCCATACGAAAGGGGATTACAGATTTCAGCCTGGAAACAGAAGAACAGATTGATGTCTACAACGACTGGGCATCCAACCACGAGCATATCCTAGCCAAGTCCCTGTTCTCCGCGGGCACTAGCTGGCCGGCTGTTTTTTTAGCTGAGGATCAAATGGCCTTGAACATTTTGGCGGATAGAGAAGATGTTGACGCATCCCGTCTCGGATGCGCTGGACTTTCAGGTGGTGGGCTCAGGACGGTGATGCTGGGCGGACTCGATCCGAGGATAGCCTGTGCGGTGGCTGTTGGTTTCATGACCACCTGGGCCGATCTGCTTTTGTACAAATCTTACACCCATACCTGGATGAGCTATGTGCCTATTTTGCCTCAGGAACTGGATTTTCCCGAAATATTGGGTTTGAGAGCACCTTTGCCGACTTTGGTGCTGAATGACATCGAAGACCAGCTCTTTACCCTCTCGGAAATGGAGAAGGCAGACAAAATTCTCCAGGAAGTCTATGCCAAAGCCAATGCCTCGGATCGATACAAATGCACCTTTCATCCCGGGCCGCACAAGTTTGACCAAGCGATGCAGGTGGAGGCTTTTGGGTGGTTTGACAGGTGGTTGAAGGGGTGATTTAGTAAGCAGTCGGCAGTAGCCGGACTGCCGCCCATTGCCCACTGCCAACTGAATAACTGAACACTGCTCACTGAAATCTTCACTCCACCCGCTTATTCGTCTTCAGATATCCCATCAGATTCACAATTTCCTCTTGGCTCAGGTTTTCAAACAGGCCGGAAGGCATCATGGATACGTCAGTCACTTCACGGGACAGAATGCCGGATTTGTTGATCAGCACCTGATCCTGACCCACGATCCTCAGGGTGACTTGGCGTTCGTTTTCTGAGATGACATTTCCGGAGTAGGTTCGTCCGTCCCGGGTATTGATCACGACCATCTTGTAGTCGTCCTGGATTTCTGCTGTGGGTTCGAGTACGTTCATCAGGACGTACTCCGGATCGGTTCGGTTTGAACCGGTTAGGTCTGGGCCGATGATCCCCCCTTCGCCATACATTTTGTGGCAGCTGCCGCAGGTTTTGGTAAAGACCGCTTTTCCGGTTTTGAGATTGGCCGAGGCCAAGGACTCAGGCTTGAGCATCGCGCGGTACTTGTCGTAAGCTGCTTTGTCTTTGGGCACGGATTCGATCGGCCCCCAAACTTCAATAAATCCGCTTCCCACCACCCGCAGGAGTTGGCGGGCGACGCTTGCCGGAACTTCTGATTTGGCGATTTTCTTACTCTTGAGTTCATTAGTCAGCATATTTCCATATCTCGCCCGGGAGGAGAGGGTCTGCATTGCTTCGAGTTTTTCCTCTGGGGAAAATTTGGGATAGCTTTCCAGCAGCAACTTGCCAAGGGATTCGTTGTCAAATGCTGCTATGGACCGGATGGCATCTTTTCGCATGGCAGGCTCCTGAAGCAACGCAGGGATTTCGGCGGGCAATCCTTTTTGCTGCTGGGCGGTGAGGGTTTGGAGGGATTTTTTTCGCTGGTCTAGGGGTAGGCCTTTATTTTTGAGCGTTGCAAAAGCCCGTTGGGTCGCCTCCGTGTCTCCGAAAAGTCCGGAGATTTCCATTGCCAGGGTTTGACTCTTTCCACCGGATTTTTGGAGTTTTTCGGCTACCATTTTCCAATTGGAAGGAGTTTTCAGATCTGTTCGTCCTTCCATTCCGCTCAGCATTCCCGACATCAGTAATTCTGTATTTGGGCCTTCATTGCCGATCAAGGCAACAAGTTTTTCCAACTGATTTCCATCTACCGCCCGTCTGGCTATATTTTGGGTGACAAAGCTGAGCTTGCAAGTAGGGGCAAGTTCGAGAACTTGATCCGGGTTACCGGCAAACCAAGGTTCGATTCCGTACCAAAGCATCTTCGGCAGGTTGTGATCTTTTTCGTCTTCGGTATGCTGGATCAGACTGGATGCGATGGCCCATCGGTCTGCGGTTGGAATCCGCTGCAAGGCCGCAGCGAGATATAAGCGGACCACCGGGGAAGGGTCGGATTTTGCCAGGGATTTAAATTTAGCCAAAGCCTCAGGAGTGGGTTTCATGTCCTCGCAGAGGAGTTGGATCGCCCAAGCCCGGACGTAGGGATCCTTGTCGGAAAGTGAGGCGACCAGTTCTTTCTCTGTAAATCCTCCGATCTGATGGAGCGTCCACATGGCCCGAAGCCTCCAGTCCGGGTTTTTGTCTGAGGAGAAAATTGCCTTCAAAGAGGGATTGGTTTGAGTGGCAAGCGTCTTGTTTACAGCCCGCTTGTGCAGGATTCCACGGGCCCGGCGCGCATGCCAATCGGAGGGATTGGTCTGCAGTGCGACAAGTTGCGCATCGGTCATTTTATTCAGGTCCGAGTATCTGCCGGGAAAGTTTTGGGCGAGTGATTTTTCAGGCATGATCCGAAAGATCCTTCCTGTTTCCTCATTCAGAACCTCCTTGCCGCAGATGTCCGCATCGTGCCAATCAAGAGCGTAGAGCCCTCCATCAGGACCGATTTCCATACTGAAACCCACCCATTGGGCATTGTTGGCCATCATAAATTCGTCTCCATGTTTGCCTTCAAAGCCCGAACCTTTGGGGATCAAAATATCAGAAAGAACTCCGTGTTCGTGGATATTGGCCATGAAGATGCGGCCTTTTTCCTCCTCAGGAAAAGCGTCAGACTGGTAGACCCTAGCTCCGCCGTGGGCCGATCGGTGGCTGTGGTTGGCGATGGTTTTGATGTCTTCGTAGACATAGGGGTTGAAGTGCTGCCCGCCCTGGCGATGGTAGATTCCTCCCGGGATCACATGCCACAGGTGCGGAATCACGCAGGCACTCATGAACAGCTGACCTTTGGCATCGTAGTCAATTCCCCAAGGATTGCTAAAGCCGTGAGCCACCACTTCAAACCTGTCCTTGACCGGATGGTAGCGCCAAACTCCTCCGTTAATATCCACCCCTTCTTTTTCCAGCAGATCCTCGGGAAAAGGATCCTTGTGATAGTATAGCTTGCTGGCTTCTTCACCCTTGGGTTTACGGATCTTCGATGGGGTGGCAAAACCCTGCAAACCATAGAGCCATCCGTCCGGGCCCCAATGGAGACTGTTCAGAGTTTCGTGTCGATCCCGGATTCCCCAACCGGTAAGGAGAATTTGGATGTCGTCCGAATCGGCCCTGTCGTCTCCGTCTTTGTCAGGGACGAAGATCAGGTTGGGTGGCGCGCCGATGAAAACTCCATCAAAGCCTACCGCGAGGGCAGCAGGAAAGGCCAACCCTTCCATGAAGACGGATTGTTTGTCCGCGGCTCCGTCTCCGTCGGTATCTTCCAAGATCAGGATTCGGCTGTCTCCAGAATTGGAAAATCCGTCGCCCCTGGACTCATAATCCTTGTTTTCGGCAATCCAAAGCCTTCCCCGGTCATCCCAGCAAAAAGCCATGGGTTGGGTCATCATGGGTTCGGAAGCCCAGACATTCACTTGGTAGCCGGGTTTGATGGTCATCGCATCAACGGCTTCCTGAGCAGTTAAGAATTTGGCGTTTCGGCCCTCTTCCTGAGCCAGTCCCCAGAGTTCGGTGGTATTGTACATTCCCTCCCGACCTGAAAATTTCCCCCAGGATTCGGTGATTTTGAGGTCGTTTGCTTCTCCGGTATAGACCAGCAAGCGGAGTTTGATCGTCTCGGTTTTCCCTTTTTCGATTACCCAGTCTCCATCCCTCGTAAATGCCGGACCCAAGCCCAATTGCCCATCCACGCGCCATTTGTTGGGATAGCCCCGGTTTTCGGGATGATCGAAGATTGCCACATTCGCTCGGTCGGTTCTGCCTTCAACCGTCATTCCGACATTGATCCACATGGCAGGTTGGCCTTCGGCCTGTTCGTTCTTCTGCCGGGCCGCGTTGACGATTTCCCCGTCAATTCCCTCTTTCCAGGGCATTCGGAGGAACAGGCTGCCATAGTCGTATTGCCCGATGGTTACCTCGGTTTTTGCCTCGCCTTTCCACTCCAGGTCCAGTGCATATTCTCCGTTCACCTCACTCAATGTCCAGTTTTGGGTCTCTTCCAAAACCGGATTTCCCAAGGAATCCAACAGCTGATAGATGGTCTGCCACTTCACCTGCTCTCCGGTTTCTTCGACAATGTTGAGGGCAACTTTTTTCCAATAGTCTCCTTCTGGATGGTGAAAGTAATCCCGACCATTGACTCTCGTCAGGCCCCAATATAGGCCGGTCTGATGCTTATGGTGGCCGGGGCTGTATTCGGTCAGTATCCCTTTTCTGTCAGGAGCGAGGATGGGGTGAAGGTAGGGGCGGAAGTCTTCCTTGGCGCTCTGCACGAGGAAAGGTTCGGTTTCTCCTTGCCGTATCACCGAGATGGTGCTTTCCGAGTTGTTTTGAACGAGTGTCAGGATCGTAGTCTGTGGAAGAGAGGTTTCGTCCTTCGATGACCTGGATTTGCACGCGAGGAAAACCAGAAGGATACATAGCCAAATTTGGCTGGAGGTTCTAAAAATCTGCATCATGTTGGGTTATTTGGGTGGGAGACCGTTTTGCAACGATTCTTTCCCATAATATAATAAAAGTGGTTTGGTAACCCGCAGTATACGAGGTAGGAATGAGTGGGAGCGGCTTTAGTAGACTATACTGCACCCCAAAGGTGGGTTTTCCCGGAGGATCTAAAGCTGCCGATCTGGGTAGTCAATCGGCCCTTGATGATTTTTAACAATTTTTTGCCACAAGGAGATTTGGATCGATTTTATTTTTTGTAATATTCCTTTGATTTTGAGCATATGAACAAGCGGATTCCCACCGGTATTCTACTGACCACTTGGATGGTTAGCTTGTTTTGTCTCCTGTTGCTCCCACGGACAGTTGAAGGAGCGACGATCTCCGATGGAAGATCGCATCTCCAGATTTCCAAAGTCTTCGTTTCCGACTTGGGAAACCTTCCGGAAAGCCCTTCACTGGAATTTGACCTTAAATATTTTGCCACTCCAGCCTTAACGTCGAGTCCATTCCTGTTTTGGAAGTCGTCGGTGGCAGGAGCCTGCGAAAGCAGGTATAGTACAGCTCCACTTTTCGACGTGAAGCAAACCTTCCGTCACTTCTTCTTCACGTGGTAGTTTGGGCGCACCCGGGACCAATTCCCGCTTCGTTCAAAAATTTTCACCACTAAAATCCTTTACCATGGAAATGAATTTCCCCGGAGGCCTTTGGCTTCCCTTAGTTGCTATGTTCGTAGTAAGCCTACCGTTTTTATTTCATCTTATCAATTCCCGTCGACAGGAAAAAAGTGGGCTGGAGTCCTTTCAGGAGTTTGCATCAACCCGAAAACTAGTCTTGGACAAAGTTCAGCGCTGGAGAAACCACTATATGCTTGGATTGGACCTCAAGCAAAACATATTGGTTTATTGCCGCTTTGGATACTATCCTGCCCAGATGACAATCCCGCTCGACGAGGTAGACCATACTTCGCTTGATGCACACTACGAAGAGGTGCCTGTTGGCAAGACCAAATTGAAAAAGCTGGATTACCTCGATATTTTGCTGCACTTCAAAGATCGAAGCAAGCCCGCAAAGAGCATCACCATCTTTGACCAAAGGCAGATCAGGACGATGACGGATGAGCATTTTATTGCGGAAAACTGGGTCTTGACACTGAATAGGCACCTGAAATCTTCCGAAGACAATTCTGGTCTCAGGCTTGCGATGTAGGATCTGATTCGTTTTTTGGTTGATATTGGCTTTGACTAAGTCCAATACCAAATTCTGATTGTAAAAAAAAAGGCCAATCCATCATGGATTGGCCCCCTTACAATAACTTGCCAGCACTTAGAGCAAAGGATCTCCTCCTCTGCGGTAGTCTGACTGTCTTTCGCCTCGATGATCTTTTTCCAGGAATCCATCTCCGTAAGAGCGGTCACGGATACGGTCTGTCTCTAGATCAAAGCGATCCTCGTCATTGTAATACCTTCTGTTTGCATGGTCATATCGTCCGAAAAGACTTCGAGGCTCTTCGCTATAATACGTTCGCATGGTATGGATAAACTCCGCCTGCGGTCCTGAAGGCCAATTGTCGCTGTCGAAGCCTGGCGCATTTTCAAGTGTTTCCTTCGTCTCCTTGACAATAACCACATCGTCTTGGGCGGTTTCAAAATTGAAAGACTCGAAGGGCAAAGCCAGAAGCTTTGAACCAAGGTTCAGAAAGCCTTCGTCCACTTTCAACACAACATAGTCCACCTGTCCTGTGACGGTGTTGATCATAAATTCCTTGATGGAGCCGACGGATTCGTCTCTTGCGGTTTTCACTTTGCTGGACATGGCCGTCGAGCAACTGATTTGATGTGAATTAATCATGGTAGTAGTTGGTTAAGTGAGTAAATTATTTGAATCATCTTTTACCAGTACCATGCCAAGGGCCAAATCACCGATAGGAGGGAGTTAGGATAGTTTTGAAATCCTCCCATTGTGTCAAGCTTCCACTATCCGTGGAAATGCATTCCGATAGCGGTCTTGTTGCCGTATTTAAACTGTTGACAATTTGGTCGTTTGGATGATCCGTTTCCCATGATAGACTATAGAACTTGCGGTGTTGATTCTTTTCGGTGAAGGGATATCGAATTTGCACGATAACAATCGAAACGGTTTCCTCAGTTTAATGGAGTCCTTCAAGGGCTTTCCTTCCCAAGGGGCTGAACGCCCCAACTTTATTTATAGCCGGTCTTAAGTTTAAAGGGTTTGGGCTGGAGTTTTGTTGACCGCGGAAAATCACAGTGGAGCGATTGGGAGCTAAACATTTTTTGGCAATTCGACTTTTTCTAAATGGACAACAATTTCCCCGCTTTGGTTTTTTCAAATGGGCACAGCAGAATTCATGACCGCAGTAGAATTGGATAGGATAATCGAAATGGCCTGGGAGGATCATACGCCGTTCGAAGCCATTAAATCCCAGTTTGGGATTTCTGAGGCCCAGGTGATCAGGTTGATGCGCAATGAGCTGAGGGAAAGTTCCTTCAAAATGTGGAGAAAGAGGGTGAATTCGGGAGTCAGCCAAAAGCACTCAAAGAAACGGGGCTTTGCAATTTCCCGCTTCAAAAGTCCTAGGCAAAAAAACATCTCCCAAAACAAAATATCCTGATGCACACCTTCCCAACGGATATCATTTCGATCGAGGAAAGGGTTCGGAATATCCAGCCTGCTGAATATGCCTCAACCAGAAATTTCAGAAATGGAATGGTCACCCGCTTGAGTCCCTACATCTCCCGTGGTCTGATTTCGACGCGACGTGTTTTGGAACACATTCTTTCTTTACAGTTGCCTTTTCACAAAATCGAAAAATTGGTTCAGGAATTGGCTTGGAGGGACTATTGGCAGCAAATCTGGATTTCAAAAAAGGGGGAAATTTTTCAGGACTTAAGGCAGCCTCAAGCTCCGGTATCAAATTTTGGAATACCCAAGGCGATCCTCGCCGCGCATACGGGAATTGCCGCGGTGGACGAGGCCATTCTTGAGTTGTATGAGACGGGATACATGCACAACCACATGCGGATGTATGTGGCTTCTATCTGCTGCAATATTGCCAATTCCCATTGGCGCGAGCCCGCCCGATGGATGTATAGCCATTTGTTGGATGGAGATCTTGGAAGCAACCATCTGAGCTGGCAATGGGTGGCTGGTACCAATTCCCACAAGAAATACTACGCCAACCAGCGCAATATCAACTACTACTTTCAAAATGATCAGGAGCATACTTTTTTGGATGCAGAGTACGAGCAGTTGGAGCATTTAGAGACTCCAAGCATCCTCAAGGAGAACATTCCACTCCGGGTCGATCTGACATTACCAAAAACTGAAGCTCCCCGGTTGGCAAATTCGAAAACCACGCTTGTTTACAATTACTACAATTTGGATCCCTATTGGCATCCAGGCGAGGACGTGCAGCGCGTATTCCTTTTGGAACCGTCATTTTTCGAAAAGTACCCGGTACAACAAAGATGCCTAGACTTTGCGGTGGCTTTAAGTCAAAATATCCAAGGAATCCAGCTCTTTGTGGGAGAGTTTTCGGATTTGATGGCCCAAATGGATCCCCAATTCCTGGTGTTTAAGGAGCATCCAACCAATTCCCACTACCGGGGCAGGGAAGAGGCGAGAGAATGGATGAGTGCTGTCCAGGGATATTATCCTTCTTTTTTTGCTTTTTGGAAAAAGTGCGAAAAGGACATTGTCAAAGCCTATGAACTTGCCATTTGACATTTCACCAAGCGACCTGAAACATGCGATTGCAAAAAGAAGAACTTGAAATTGGACCGGAAATACCGCTTGAATTTGATCAACTCTTTATTTGGGATAAAGCTAGTCAACTTTATTGCGACCAAACCCTTAGCTCAACAAGAGAACGTCGCGACCTTTTCCACTGTGGGCAATCTGGGTTCATTCCCGCCCAGCTGGGATTTGTCATGAGGCCACAGACCGAAACTCCCCTGGACACCTCTGGGCCATTCACAATCTGATCAGGAATGAAGAAAATCGAACTTCCCCAAAAAACCTGTCCAGTTTGCAACAGGACGTTTTCCTGGAGAAAAAAATGGGAAAAAAACTGGGATGGGGTGAAATATTGCAGCGAACGGTGTAAAAGAAACAAGCCACATGACAAAAGCCGTTAATCTTATTTTTCCCCATCAGCTTTTCTCAGTAAGCCCCCTGCTGGATAACGGGCATGAAATTTACCTGGTGGAAGAGCATTTGTTTTTTAGGCAATACCGCTTTCACAAACAAAAACTGGCCTTTCACAGAGCGTCGATGAAAGCCTATCAAGGGTTTTTGGAGGAAAAGGGGAGAACGGTCCGATACATAGAAAGCATGTCCGGGCTTTCCGATATCCGGAAATTCAGACAGGTAATTGATCAGGAAGGGATTACCGAGATCCATTGCGTAGACCCGGTCGATGATTGGTTGGAAAAAAGGCTCAGGGAAATGGCGGTTTCCCTTGAATTGAAATTCTATGACAGTCCCGCCTTCCTAAATAGCCGAGCTGAGCTTTCCGATTTTTTCAAGCCGGACAGAAAGTCTTTTTTTCAGACCACATTCTATAAGCAGGAGCGAATAAAAAGGAAGATTTTGTTGACTCGGCAAGGGGAGCCGGAAGGTGGGAACTGGACATTTGATTCTGAGAACAGGAAGAAATATCCTAAGGGGAAAACTCCTCCTTCTATCCGGTTTCCCGATTCTACACCCTATTGGGAGGAAGCGCTGGCCTATACAAAAAAACATTTTGGGGTCAATCCAGGTGAACTGACCAAAGGGCCCATCTATCCCATCGACCAGCTTCAAGCCAAGGCTTGGTTGGATCAGTTTTTTGAGCACAGGTTTCATCAGTTTGGTGACTATGAGGATGCCATAGTCAAAAACGCGTCTTTTTTACACCACAGCTTGCTTTCACCTTTACTCAACGTTGGCTTACTGGTCCCCGAATACGTTTTGAAAGAGTGTCTGGATTTTGCCAGAAGAGAGAAGGTTCCGATCAATTCCACGGAAGGCTTTGTTCGCCAAATCACCGGTTGGCGGGAGTTTATCCGGGGAGTTTACGTGTATAGGGGGAGCTATTCCCGCACCAAGAATTTTTGGGGTTTCAAAAGAAGGATTCCAGCCTGTTTTTATGACGGTACCACCGGCATACCACCGGTGGACCAGACGATCAAAAAGGTATTGAATACAGGGTATTGCCACCATATCGAAAGGCTGATGATACTTGGGAATTTCATGCTGCTATGCGAGTTTGATCCAGATGAGGTGTACCGCTGGTTTATGGAACTGTTTATTGATGCCTACGACTGGGTGATGGTGCCCAACGTGTATGGGATGAGCCAGTTTGCCGATGGGGGATTGTTTGCCACCAAACCCTATATCGGGGGATCCAATTACCTCAGGAAAATGAGCGACTACCCAAAAGGTGAATGGGAAGATGTTTGGGATGGTCTCTTCTGGAGATTTGTGGACAAACATTCCGATTTTTTCAAATCAAACCCCAGGCTCTCCATGATGCACCACACATGGAATCGAATGGAAAAGGGGAAGAAGCACGCTCACCTCAGCAATGCAAATAAGTTTCTCGAAAAGTGTATTTAAAGGAGGGATAGATTGCCTTTGGTGGTTGCCTCTTATCCAAGTCTGTGATATAGAACAACTGGTTCAATTTTTATGAATCATGGACAAAACCGCATTTACTTTTTTCAATGGCTGTTATCCGAATTTGCCTGTAACAGGTTTGTTACAAATTCACTAAACCACTCAATTCTGGAAGCCCAGGGGTTTGGGAAGCCCAGAATGAAATTCTTTTCGAGGATAATTATCGTCGTATGCATCATCCGGTTTTCGATGATGCCCCAAGCATTGCAGCTCCGCCTCAGCGATGATGTACTGTCCTAAAAAGAGGGGTATGATTAGAATTGAACAACGTCCCTCGGGCAGCAAGAATTGAGTTGGCTGTTTCATTATCAATGGTGAGTTCAAAAACGCTTATACCAGAAAGCCAAACATTCATCCACCAGAATACCACCTTTGTGATTGTATTTTTTGGACAAGACTCGTGGATTCTTTTTTCGATAAAAAAAGAAAAAGCATGGAAGTGTCCAATGAGAGAAATAGCCGAGTTCTCAGCGAGAAGATCGGCAAATTTGAAGAGCTAGATCGATGGCTGCCGGGTGTCAAAGTCATCCAGCGTATCGAACCGGCGGAAAATCTCTATCTCTGCCAAAGAGGAAGAGATCGATACGGTCTCAGTCAGTCTTTTTTCAAGCATTTGCCTATGGTGGAATTCCGTAGGCAGATCTTCGATGCTCAAGATCCCCACACTTGTCTTATTGGGACTTACAGCAGCCATGAGTTGTACATAAGATACAGCTCCGCCGACTCTCCGGGGGAGGCTGAGTTGATATCGGTTGAAATAGTGAAAGAAACAGAGGCAGGCCTAGGCCCTCTTCGAGTGATCCAGATATTTCCTTCCAGCCTGATGGGGTGGGTGCCGGCCAAGACAGCCAGGATAGTCAGCGAGATGGCCTTCTCTAAGATCCACAGGAGGAAGTTTCAGCAGCTGACCCGAAGAGGCAGGGAAGTACTTGCTTTTATGGTAAAGGGAATGAGTGCCGAAGAAATCGCCGATCGGCTGTTTATAGGTGTTAATACGGTCAATACCCACAAACGTCGGGTTCGGGAGGTTTTGGAAATCAAGAGCAACTACGAACTCTTGCAGTATGGATTGGCTTTTGATTTGATGTGATCTGGCACCTGGTGGCTCATTCAGTTTGCATCTGTCAATTTTATCGTCGAACTGAAATAGTCAAACTTGACAACAATTCTAACATACTAATGAAGAGTGAGTATACTCATCTGATAGATTTCGACTACTCCACCAAAATAATACTAAAAGAGTTTGTATAGTTTAGTGCAAGGCATGTACCATCTACAATCACCGAGGATCCTTTTCTTGTTAATACATTGGCGTCGGAATTTGTATATCTTTTTACATAAAATTTGCTTTGATCACCACTTACAAATTCAACCGAAATGGCATAGTTTTCCAAGTATTCATAGTCAAATTCCTTAGAGTTGTTTTTGGAGAGTTCCACAAATGATAGTTTCCATTTTACCGGTCGGTCTTTAATGAAATTTTCAAACCAGCGATCACCGGCAACTTTTGTAGCCGTATCAAAAAACAATGCGTTCACATTTAGATCTGTATAAAACCTACTTTGTGCTTTTCTTATTATAGCAGGATCTTGGAGGTTTTTCCTCAACTCCTCTGTAAATTGAGCCACTATCGCGCGCTCTCTTTTTTCTACCATGTAATCCATCCATCCTCCGTCTGCACTTGTGGTTTGAACATTGCTTGCATACACATCCAAAACGTTGTCGGAATCTATAGTGATCAGAAATTTGAACCTAAACTCTCCAAGAACCTTTCTGTAATTGTAGTTCATCGAAGTGATTTCCTTTTTGCCCCAATCCAATCCTGAAATAGATACACCGTAGTTGTCTTCCAGAATCATTAGCGCAACTGGAAATGCTTCTTCCACATTAGCCAGGGGTATTGGCTGATATTGCAATTCATCTTTTTTCTTCTGGGAAAATCCGTCCAAACAGTATGATAGCGAGATTACTATGACTAATGGTATTTTGAGTATAAATCTCATACTTAATTCAAATTGATTGTTTTATATGCTAGTTTAAATTGCTGATTACTTCAATTTACTTCGTTGTTGTAGAACCGAAATCACCAGATTGATCTTATGTAGAATTCCCGCTTCTTTAGTATTTAATTGCTGCGATTGGAATTTTTTGAAGCGTTTTTGCATGTTGGTAATTTTGGAACACATGGGGCTTACTACTTTCCACGAAGTAATCTATTTGTGATATAGACTAGTCGTTCCAATCATGCCAGTAATCGCAGTTGAAACTCTCCCAAGGGGAGGCAGTTGCTATGATCTCTAATTCGTCCGCGCAGCCTTTAGAGTTCGCCAAAAGCTTGGTAGCAGCCGCTTGGAGTCTGAAACAATCTTGCTTACTGGAAAGCACATCGAATGACTTGACCATAACTTCAAAATCTTTGAATTCCTTTCTCTCCTGGCATTGATCTCCGCCGGAAAGGGAGTCGCATCCGCTGGACAGAAGCATCACGACACCTATCAATACTAGGCTGGATAAATGAGGTGTGGTTTTTATTGTCGGCATATCCATTAGTTTACATTGATTTTGTTTTAAATACTTTGGTTGGCGAGAAGTGATGGGAGGAAACGTTCAGTGTCAGTTCAGAATACACCATTTACCGTAGTGCCGTTTCGGAGCTTTTTCTGGTTTCTGTTTTTGAGACTGCTATCGCCCGATAGCGGACTTACGCGAACTTTCCAATCCGGGAGCCAACCTGCCAGATGGAATAGAAAGAGTGGTTTTCTCGGCGATGTTGTCCAATTCTTTAAATACCCTCCCTGTATTGTTAGCTATATATTGACTGTCTCCTTTGTTGTCCAGCATGAAAAGCGCCCATTGAAAGTCTCTTATCCCCTCAGAAGTCATCTTTCCCGATATAACCATCACTAATTGTGCAGTGGCCGATCCGGTGCCGTGCGTTCCTTCGACCTTTAGTATGGCAGAAAACGAATCTTGGCTTCCAGCGATCAAAGCTCCTATACCCGTTCCTGATTCAATGGTTTGAGCATAGGAGAAGGTGACGGATAGGTCTTTGTTGTTCTGATTTTCAAATTTCATGACCGCATCTAAGAATCTTTTTCCCGGGACGTCACCTGCAACACTTGACGACATCAATACAGCCTCTGCCAAGTAATTTCCTTCGATGTTTGGAGGTGTGTTTCCTGTGTTGATTTCCAATCCTAGGTCTGTCATGATTTCAGTAAGCTCAGGAGTTAGAAACTCCTCTATTTCTTCCTGACTGCCTGTAAATTGATTTGGTTCCTCATCTTTTTGGCAGCTGCTGAAGAGGATTCCGAAAACTAGGGCGAGAATCGGATATGCTGCTGAAATTGGTTGACTTTTCATATCTTGTTTTGTTTATAAAGCTGGATCGTGGGATCGCCCTTACATTAGGATAAAAAGATTGTTGTTTATGGCGCTTATTGCCTTTTTGCTTTTTGGGGTGGGCAGGAAGGAGTTGGATAAGGTTTCATTATAAATGGTATAATCCCATGTTCCTTGTCCAAAGAGATGCCGCATGTCATTTAGACTGACTTTTGTCGTATACCTCGACACATACCCCCTTTTGCTCTTTTCATTGAATAACAGTTCAATTCTTTTGGTTGCGAAGGCGACCGAACTGCTGGAAATCACCAGACTGTCGATTTTTTTGTGAAGATCATCTCCTTCAATACTAAAATTCACCGTGACGGAATCAGTGGCTTCATTTTGGTGTCGGAAGGTGAAATCTGCCATCAGGTACTCCTCCTTCTCGATGTTTTTCAACAGAATGGGCTTTATGAAATACTGCATGCCATTTTCGCCAGCATAGAAAGACTCAAAATAGTTTTTACCTGAGTTCGTACTTGATTGCCTAGTCGGAACACAGCCTCCAAAAAAAAATGAAATCAAGAATAGGAGGCTCAGCTTCCGAATTGATATTGTTTTTGAAAATGGTTGAGACTTCATCTTATTGTTTGCTGAGATTCGTGAGATTCCATTGAATAGTCCCCCGTTGGTTGAAGTTCAATGGCTTTGGGTTTCGCTTTGCCCATAGTCTGGATTGGCGCGTTTTTCCTAGGCGTGTTTCTACCTAGGGGCCAACTAGTCGGGATTAGCTAATGCCAAGGTTCAAACCCTTGGCATTAGTGAAGCTTAGTCACCAGTGACAATAGCCTCATAGGTGACAATCAAGCCTAGGATACTTGTGTGCTTGATATCTACGGTTGAAATTTTGGTTATCCCTCCATTTTTTGCAGCCGTCCTGATGCTGGCGTCCCCGTCAAAGAAAATGATCCCCAAAAAGCCGGTGGCCTTTGCAGTTCCAACCTTGGGGCCTAATGGATTGCTTGTCGCATTGATTGGTGTGGTCAAAGCGCAGCCGGACATCATTGCAACTACTGCAAGCGATGCGAAAACAGTGTTGAGTTTTCTGTTCATATTGTTTTGGTTTGATTGTCCTACTCGTAAGGCTTTTCGGACACGCCCCGTTTTTGGTGGTTTCTGGACTCCACTGATTGATGTTGAAATGGATTGGACTTTTCTAGCAAACCCACATCTAAGCTTGGGCCTGCTAAGTCCAATGGCAATTGCCCCAGGGGGTTATGAGCAGGATTACTTGCTAGAGGTCTAAAAAATCTCCCCACACTTGTTGCAATGCCACTTTTTGGACTAGGCTTGCATCAAAACAGGATATTCGTTTTTGTTGTAGCTAAATCCCTTGTAGCCAAAGTAGACTGCTCCCCCGATTAAGCCTAAAATTGCCAGAGAGGCAATCCCTGCCATATCCATTTGAGCCAAGCCGTCAAATAAGAGAATTGCAGCGAGTGCAAATACAACCATAAGTGTAGGAGCTTTGAAGTTGTACTTATCCGGTGGAGCACATCGCTTGGCTAGGTCCGAGGATGTGGTGGTATTGACAGTTGATCTGGAGGTTCCGACACCGCCAAATCCACCAATACCTCCCGATCCGAAGCCTATCCCGCCTCCCGAGTGCGAAGAGTGGATGTTACCGATAGTTTTTGAGGTGCCGTTTTGATAAATGACACTGAGTTTTTGTACGTTGTCCGATTCGCAGGTTCCGCATTTCATGCCGTTGATGGTCTATGGTTTTGACAAAGTTCTGAGTAGAAATGGAGTCTGAAATCCAATTCTCTATACACCAAAACTATTCCGTGGAAGGAACTCCAGTCTCATTAGAATTGGTGATATTCAGTTCGATACGAAAAAAAGTTTACTAGTAAGCGGCTTGTTAGGACTGGCTTCCAGAAAGTATTTCCAACAGATTTTTTTTGCTGTCGCTATTTGCAGGGAAGGGGATTTTGAATTCGGCCTTTGTGCCGGATGGGGAGGTTTTTTGAATGAATATGTGGTTGTCCTTGATTCGGGATATCTGTGAAATGTTGACCACATGCTTGCGACTTACTTGGAAGAATCGCTCTTTGAAAAATGTCTGATGCTCCTCGAAAAAATTTTTTAGCCCGGGTGAGGTAAATACAATAGGGTAGGGGATGTGCTGGCAATGAGCCTTAATTACCTTGCCGTCTGCTTCCAGAAGCAGGAGCTGGTCCAGGTGAAGAGGAACCATTTCTCCCCGGTTGACGGTGACAAAAAGGGTATTTCTACCGTTTGATTTTGGTGTGGTTTCAGGCTCGAATTTCAGTCGACTTTCCATGCTATGTCGGACCATCAGCAGCTCGAGCTGGTCGGCCAAGTCTTGTTTGCGGTAGGGTTTTCTCAGAAAGGCGACGGGGAGAGTGTATTTCGCCCGATCAAAGCCCTGTGGCAGTCCCGAGATGAAAATGATCGGAATGGGATGGGTTCGGTTGAGAAATTCTGCGATGCGGATTCCCGACAAGTCGTTTGTTGAGCCAAGATTGATATCCAGCAGGGCCATATCTGGCTTTTCGGATTGGATCAGGGTGATGGCGTCCTGAAAGTTCTCGGCCGGGCCGATCAGTTTGAGTTCGCCATGGGGAAAAAGATCGCGGAGGTCAGACAACAACAGGTCGGCAAAAAATGGGTCGTCTTCTACTAACAGTAACTTGGTCATAAGCCGGACTAGATTGTTCTATCAAACCAAGCCGAGTTAGGGAAAGATGTGCTCATAGTATCGAGGGGCCGATGGTCAGGTTCAATTTACCAAGCGAAGGCTTTTGCTCAGTTGTTTTAGGAAAGTTTTTTTGGGAAAGGATTGAAAATACTTTTAGAAGCAGGCAAAACTTGGAGCTTTTTTTATGCCCAGAGAATCCATTCGTCGGAAAAGAATGCCCGACAAGGGGACAAGCTAGTCCAATTCCATTTTTAGCAAGCCTTGTCCCGTCACGGCCCAAATCGCGCCGACTTGATCATAGGAAATCCCTTCCACCTCAGTTTTTCCCACCCTTAGTGTCCTAGTCCATGTGATGCCACCATCTTTGGTCTCAAAAACCTCCCGGCCGTAGTTGGTGAAACCTCTCGACTGGTCTACCATGACAATTTTTTTGTTCAGGTAGTAGGTCTCTTGGAGCTCGGCGTTGTGTGGGAGTAGGATCTTTGACCAATTCTCCCCTCCGTCAGCGGTACGATACATGACATTGGAGTTGGTGAGCGCAAATCCCAACTCTGTGTTATAGAAAAACAATTCGACAAACTCCAGATCGTCCGGATCCTGCAAAATGCTTTCCCATGAATTGTTTCGGTCGCGGGTCATCAGAAGCTCCCCTTCATCTGAACCGACAAATCCAACCGAGTCCGAGGCAAAAACGAGGGTTTCAAATCGGGAATACCTATTTAGATTGTACTCTACCCAATCTTTCTTTCCTTTGATTGTGATTTTGCTTGACAAGTTGAGCGCATAGACATCGTCACCTCTTGATCCTACGTCCGCGATATAGCCATACCAGCCCTCGTAGTAAAAATTCCGATAGGTAGAATTGGGTAGGTCGTTGAAGTTTAGATTGTAGATAATGGCATTGTAGTTAGACTGGGAAAGCATAGGTGCATATCGACCGTAGAGGAATATGTTGTCATGGTCAATTACGTGCATCCAGTTGAATCCTCTAATGATGTTGTACTGGCTTGCATTCGGCAGCCAGGTATTTCCTCCATCATAGCTGACCTTGAATCCGGGAAAAGGGAAGAATATCCTGTTGATTAAATATACTGTGTCCGGGCTGGCGAATACAATTTCGTCACCGGCCAATTCCACCTCTCCAAAATCCACCCAAGTCCAGTTGCCAAGCGTATCCAAGCCTCCGTCGACTACTTCGATTATGGGGTCTTCAATAACAGGATCTGTATCTCCTTCTGACTCCAGTTCGCAGGAAAAAACTAAGGCGCTCAACAGAGGAAAAAGATACCAGAAAGGTTGGGAGCGGGGTTTCATGGCAGTTTATTAGAAGTGTTTTCCGACCAAGTTAGAATACTGGATTTTGATCACTATCACCAATACTGGTGATTCTTTCCCCAAAGGAGATGCCCGGTAGAAGGTTAGCTGAATTCTAAGGGTGTTCTGCCACCTTCAGCGCAATCAAGTATTGGGTTCCTGCCCCCGAATCCACCGAAAGCTCGGCTTTGATGTATTTGGCCAAGCGTTGGATCAGTACCGAACCCATTCCCTTCTTTTGGAGGTCGGCGATGCCTACGCCGTTGTCGCCGACCTGGATGGTGAGGATGTTTTCGGACTTTCGCACAGATATTCCAACTATGGGATCTGGGATATTTGAAGGGAAGGCATATTTCATGGAGTTGGTAATGATTTCCGAGATCATTAGTCCTAGATTCAATGCTGTCTGAACAGGCAATTTTGCGTCCTCCTTGACGAAAATCTGAAGTTTGGCAGTACTGCCGGTGAGTTCAAACATCTCCCGAAGCCGGTGGGTGAGCCCCTCCAGATACTTGCCCACTAGTATTTCCTCATTCTCGGTTTCCGAGTAGGTGAGCTGCTCCTGCAGTGCCGCTGCTGAGATAATTGCTGCCTCGGAATTTAGAAGGATCTCTCGAGAAGTCTGGTCCGGCACGTTTTCGGAAGCGGTGCGCAGCAGGCCTTGCAGGCGGGACAGGAAGTTGTAGATCCGGTGTTCGTTGTCCCGCTTTTGGTCTTGGATGATCGCGTTTTTGGTCTTGAGCTGTTTGTTGAGCCGGAAGAGCTGCATTCCGAAGATCAAGGACAACAATACAATGACGCCAAACAGCACTAGAAACTGCCTGGCAGCTTTCGCGTCGGCCTCAGCCAAGCCTGCCTGCTGCTCGGCTGCTTCCCGTAGCAGCGATTCTTCTCTGATCCGGTAGCTGGCTTCCACCTCCTGCACGTTCAGCTTTTCTTCTTGAAAGATCCGCTCGTTGATGGCTGTCAGATCCCGGTACACCGGTAAGGCGCGTTCATAGTCTTTCTTTCGCTCCAGAACAGCCAGTCGCAGCTCCAGATTGTCCCGCTTGAAAACCAGATCACTGACTTTCGGAAAGAGAAAAGCTCCCGAGTCGAGATAAGCTTGGGAATTTTCCAACTGGTTTCTTCTCAAGGCCAGGTCCCCGAGATTGTTATAGCTGGCCAAAAGACCGGGGATGTCCTTGATTTGCTTATACAGGCCATTGGACTCGATGAAATACTTTTCGGCTTCTGGGTAGTTTCCCTTCGCTAGATAGGAGGTTCCAATATTATTCAGCGTCGAGACCACAGTGTTAGGTTTATTTCCCATTCGCCTTTTTAGCTCTAGACTTTTCAGGTTGTAGTAAAGGCTGCTGTCCAACGCTTCCAAAGCTTTGTGGCTGATAGCTATATTGTTGAGAGCGACAGCAGCCGCTGTGGAGTCTTTTGCTTCTGTGGCCACTGCCCAAGATTTGTGATGGTAAGCAAGTGCCTCTTCTTTTCGTCCTAGATTTTGGTATACCAAGCCCAAATTGGTCAGTATTTGAGCCAAAATGTCCAGATTACCTTGTCGGAGAGCCAAATCATGGGCTTTTTGATAGTTTTCTAATGAGAGACCATATTGACCTAGTTTTCTATAATTCAATGCAACGGAGTTGAATGCAGAGACGATCTTAGCCGTGTCTTTTAGTAAGACCGAATAGTCATAGCTCTTTTTGTAGTAAAATACGCTGGAATCAAATTGATCGAGCTTGTAATAGGCAAAGCCAAGATTATTATAGGTCTTCCTCAGGTTTACTGCTTCTTCGGACCAGGCTCTGTTTTGTTCCAATGACTTTAAGTTAATGATCGCTTTTTGGTAATCACCTTGATCAAGGTAGCGGGATGCCTGTTTGTAGAGTGAGTCAGGAATAGGGTCAGACTTGCTACTAGCCGGAGAAGTAGTTCCAAAAACCAGCAGAGAGGCCAAGAGTAAAACAATCATAGTATATCAGTGAAAAATCAGCATGGAAAGGCCAATATCAAGCAGGAAAATGAACTCACCACTAATCATGTACTTAAAGTTTTCATAGCTAACCTGATGTGGACTTGTAACTTATCAAGTATAATTTAATTTGGCCGAAGCAAAAAGCCGTCGAAACAACTTATCGGAATTCCATGTCGAAAAATAGTAACGAAGAGGAATCAGAGTCAAAATACCATCGGTGCAGGAACTCGCCTACACCGATGGGAAAGTGGATATAGATTAAAGCAGATTCATTTGATTACCTTGATTGAACAAGTACCGTGGATGTGTCAGTCGTCTCGGCCAGGATCCTCCTCATCAGGATCTTCGGTTTCCATTACGACTTGGCTTTTTGAGGGTTTTAGATCATCTTTATCGTGTGAAAGCAGTCCACAGCCACTTACGGCTACACACACGAATACTCCAAGCAGGAAGATTTTTACCAGGTTTTTAAGAGAAGTTCTCATTTGGATGAGGGTTTAGGTTCATCGAAATTTCAAAACTCCTTATACCTTAGTTATACTGCTTGACGTCAAGCAAAACGTCAAGCAAAATTTTGCTCTACGCCTTAGTTTATGTTCATGGATTATTATTGATAAAGGGCCAAACAGACTTATCCAAGGCATCCAATTGGTGGTGACTTGCAGAAGTTCTTTTTTGGTTTTTTTTTGATTTTTTTTTCGTCAAGCAAGGGGATACCCTACTATTTTAAAAAAATAGACGAAAGAGGGGGGAGGAATACCAAGACCAGTAACCTGGATTCAGGTTTACTTCAGCTCTTCGCCGGGACCGGACAAGTCAGATTTTCGGTAAGAGCTAGCGGAGCGAATCAAAATTTAAAAAGTCAAAGCGGGTGCAGGTAATTGATTTTGGTGATTTTCTCCTGAAGCAAAAAAAAAAACCATCCAAAAAATCAGTTCAGTGTCGATTTCTATAAGAGTTAAGACAACCCAATGTCGTTGTCCTCCGCATCCTAAAAAAGGTTGAGGCGCTATAGGGTGATCAAGCGTTTCAGCCAAGTATCCATGATTGAGGGTTCTTATTCTTCCCTATTTCCATAGGCATCCTTCACTGCTGCTTCCCAGTCTGCCTTATCCTGATCATTAAAGATGGCACCGTATTTTCGCATGCGTTCTTTTTCTTCTTCGGTAAATACTGAATCGGGGTGGAGGTTGCGAAGGTCGAGTCCTTGAACGTAGAGGCCTGGATCATAGTCGAAACTAATCGTCTTCCTATGGAAAAAAGCACTATACTCAGTTAATGTCCCTTTATTATCAGCTTCAATAAATCTCTCATCTGACGAATTAAATGGATTAACTCTTAATGGGAGAAAGGTGTTACTTGCTTCAATAGCCCATAACTTAATTATTTTTTCAGATGCTAAATCCAATTCGATATTTTCGTTTTTTAACTTAATAATATCAACGCATTTTCCATTTTTTGCCGACCAAACATTAACTATATTATTATTCCAAATTGGAGATATTACCAGATTACTTTCCCTATTGTATAAAGAATCACTGCAAGACCTGTTATATATATCAAAAATCAAATCACTGTAACCTTTATCCAAATCAAGTATGGTTACACTTCCTAGTGAATTGGTTAATAGTAAATTTCTTCCAAAAGCAGCAAATTGTATTGATTTTACCTCATTTCCTAATATTTTTATTTTATTTTTGCAAGTTGTTTCACCTCTTTTCCATTCTCTAATAACTTTATCACTCGAATAAGTAATTATAGCTGTTTTAGAAATATCTGAAGAAACTATTTTATATTTTCCTGTAGAATACCTATTTACAATTTTATTTTTTTTGATTGACCATTCAATAATAGAATTTCCATTTACTACTAATGTAATCTTATTATTATCGTAAGAAAGAATTTTATCAATTGATACTTTTTCTAATTTCTTTTTAAATAATAATGCAAAATTAGTGACAGAGCGTATTTCAATTTCCTGGCTAGTATTAACCGATAAAATTGCTGTTTCATCATGGTTGAAAATCACGTTATTTGCCCCGCTCAGCTTATTCACTTCTTCAAAATCAAACAGTAATAACTTTTCTATATTTGAGTATACACTCACCAAGTTGTTTATTTTTGAATTAATTTTAGATTCTCTCTTCGGTTTATTTTCCTCTTCATTCAATTTATATTTTCTTTCTTTTTCTTTAAAATCTGGTTCCAAATAATAATTATTTGATTTTTGTGTGAAAGCGCCAAACCTAGTTATTAATTTTTCTTTTATTTGGACGTTTGACGGGTTGTCACCTAATCTTTTTTTTTCTTCTCGATCGAGCTTATATGTGTTTTCTGATTCTTCTGCTTCTATTAGGATCAAGCTCCCACTTAGATTAAATTTAGCGTTTTTAAATTTCTTAAATTTACTTTTTACTAAAATTACTACACTATCACTATTGACTTCCCATTCTCTTATTGTTCCATCATCAGATGCAGAAATAATTTTTCTGTTGTCACTATTATATTTTGCGGAATTCACTCTGTCATGGTGGCCTCTATACGTTTTGATACACTGCTTTGTGTCAATCAACCACTCCTTTATCGTCATGTCGTAGGATGAAGAGAGAATTTTTTTTCCATCCGAACTGTATGATATACAGCTAACTTTGTCAGAATGACCCATAAAAACAAACTGTTTCCCAGATACTTTTGCATGGTGAAAGTTAGTTTTACGATAATTCGAACTAATTTTCTGGGAAAACTGAATATTGTTGAAATTCAACCCAAATAGATCTAATTTGCTAAAATCCATATCTACAAGATTCCTTTTTTGCTCATAAATTAATGTAACCAAGTTCCAAACAGTATTATCTAACCCCATGCTTTTCCCTCGACAAGATTCCAATAGGGCCCTCAATTTGCCTTTGTTCGGTGAACTAGATTTTAAAAATGAATCACTCTGTCCCGCATTCGCATTAAATTCATGCTCTCCTTGCAATTGTCCTATCATTTTCCGTAAATAAATAGGTAATGCCCGCTCCTTCCACTCTTCGGGTCGTCTCTCTTCTGCTATGGAAACCTTGATACAATTAAGCAGATGACAGGCAGCATAAAAGTCCCGAAAGTTCTGATGTAGGAAACGAAGTTCTTTCCCTTCTTGAATTAACAGATGAAGCTGCTCTTTCAGAAAGTTGAGGATATGTTCAGTCGCTTTCCTCTTCTCTTTGGCCGTAATATCTTTTCCTCTATTCTTTGCAACTGCAAGTTCCATATCAGGCAATTCCCCAAAAGCATCCTTCACAACGCTGTCAAAGCTGAGTTCTTTATCGATATTTGATTCTAGGGAAATAAAAAACAATCCTTCTTTTTCCATCCTCCAAGCCAGATAGGGAAACAGTTTCCGCACTATGTATTTTTTTAGACTGTTTTTCTCATTCTCATTTTGGTCATCGGCATCTCCCGCATTATCCATTGCTTTGGCCAACAAGGCCTCATTAAAATTCCATAAGATTTCAGCCTCAGTTTTCGCTTCGTAGAAGAAGTATGGACTGTGTTCCCCTCCATAGATTTTCGCTAAATGTTCTGTTTTGGCGTAGCTTGCCAGCATCATCGGATTAGTAAGAACTGACTTCAGCCGTCTGTCTTCGGGATAGTCCAAGTGGATAGTAGCCAAATATTGCCTTATTAGATCTTCCTCCAAAGGAAGGAGTCGGACTTCCTCCATATGCTGCACCCAGATAAACCGCTGGGTCTCCACATAACGTGAAGTCAATACTATCTGAACGTTCTTAGCTTTACTCGCCCAAGACAACTCCTCAAGCAGCTCGGTTTGGTCGGAAGAAACCTCGTTAAACCCATCCAACAGGAGAATTATTTCCGGTTGCTCACCAGTTGGATTTACTTGAAGCAGTTTCCACAACTGATCTTCGACTAAATAGGGGTCAGGGTCTTTGACACCCAAATAGTGCCTTGCGATATACCAAGTAAGGTAGTTTTTTTGTTCCCCTTTTCTGGCATGGTTGTATTCGTTTAACGCTATAAAAACTGGGATTGGGTCCTCTTGGCAGGTCAGCATGCTTTCCCAGAGATGTAACAAAGAGGTTGTTTTTCCCATACCGCCGTCGCCAAGTAACAGGACGTGCGGCTTACCCGTATCTTTTCTTTTTTCTCTGACCGCCGTTGTCAACAGCATTCTCTTTTTCGCTACTTCCACTTCTGTTGACATGAGTTTTCCGGAGTCGGTGCCCGGTAAGAGTTCCTCTATCCGTGCGTAGCAGAATCGTTCCTGGCTCAATTTCTCCAGATATTTGGATGATCCCTCCCGAAGCGCTTCCAAAAACTCCAAATGGCTTTTTTTCGGATAGGGCTCCGGCATTTTTCTAGAAAAAACAAAGTCTCCAGTTAGTTTGTCGTCCGTTACAAGGTCCTTGGACATAGGAAGATCTTGCTTGAAATTCTGTAAATCCGTCGATAGTTCTCCATCCAATTTCTTTAGAAGTAGCTGCTCTTCCTCATTCCTGTCCAGCAACCCGGCAATCCCCCGCATAAAACGGCTGTAATCCGGTGCCTCCCCATCCCGAGAAGAACTCAGAGTCCAGCGACCCGGCCTGAATTCCTTTTTAAGGGTGAGCTTCCCAGAATCAGGCAGGCTATCTACCTGTACTTTAGAAAACTGTAGTCCATAGCAGGTATCAACTATAAGCAATATTCGCCAAGCAGACATTTGCTTAAACTGGTTAAAGAGCCAAGTCGGATTGATCATCTTATCTCGTTCCTGAGGTTTGTCTGCATCTCCCGAGTCGTGCATCACAAAACCTCCAACACCGTGGTCGGAACGGTAGCTATGACCTGAAAACAGAATAATCAGGTCATCTTCTGGCCCCAATTCTTTAGCTCCTCCTGTAGTGAGTTCTAAAATATCCCTTTTAACTTTTTCGAATGTCGCATCCTTATCGTATAGCTCGACGACGCATTCTGCGCCATACCGATCTTTCAGCACAACGAGCAGCCGCTCACAATCGGTAACTGGATATTCCAGTTTAGGCCAATAATTGGCGTGTTCGTACTCATCAATTGCTACTGCAAAAATCTTCAGATTTTGCCGCGGAAGCGCAGTAATTTCGTCTTGAATACCTTTTTCAACTCCCGGCCCTCTTTTTCCATCTTTACCTTTTTGCATATACTATCTTTTTTGTTTTCGAACAGAAAATCAAACTTTTTCCTGCTCTCTGCGACATAGTCGGATTGGAAAATGAAATATTGCGAACGATTCCAGGAAGATTATAGGTTTGGATTCTTTCGTTTCCTTACTAGATATCCTGTCTTTTCCAGCGCGCATTGCTTCGCTTTTGTCGAGTGGTAAGTCGGGCTGACTTATTGTACTCAAGTCAATAGGTCTGTCTGCGACAATAATCTTCAAGTATTCGTCAACACATTCGATTTCCTTTTTCGAAAAAGTGGGGTGAACTTTTAGTGGAATAGCGTGGATCAATGAATTTTCAGTCTTATGGTAATTTAGATGAGCCCGTGGGTTTTCTGCAGAAAGACGGACATTGGTTAAAAAATTGTCATAGATCCCAAACTCACTTCCAAAATAAAGTGCGGCTACATAGCATTCTTCCTGGTTCAGGTTTTTGCACATCCTGATCGAAAATCGGAATGCCGGCTGATGGTTATTGACGTAGTTTAGGTAGATACTCGTGTTAGGACTAATAGTAGTGATTTTTCCTCGAACCCAGTCTAGTGATTTCGAATTGCTGATCGGCTGTCCCTCAATCCTCTCGACTGTAAATTCAAAATCCTCAGCCTTGAAGTAGGACGGCTTGCCATCTAAGCTCTTGAAATAGGTCCAGCGGGCCACAGATTCAATATCGTCAAGGAATTCTTCGGCGTTTTTCTTAGAAGGTAGAAAAGGATATCCCTCCAAGGAAAATTCTTTTTCTTTTTCGATCGCTTGAAAGCTGAAAAATCTGGAATCGTCAATAATGTTCAGGTAGAGACACCTTTTTTTATCGTAAGCTTGGATTAATTCCCTCTTCATGTCCTTATCCAATCGTGATATATCCATTGTCATCGGTTCGGCAGCCAACTCGACCAATGTCACAGCGTAGGAATCATTGCCTACATCCAGTAGCTTCAGATCATCACCTACGACCAATGATCGAATCAATTCGACCGTTGCTAATTCTATTTCGATTCTTGTACCGTCCACTCTGACTATCGACCTACCAAATTCTCCGGAAGGCACCAATCCATGAATGGATCCTGCATTTAGTTGCCAGCGGCTTCTTTCCCTGTTATATACGAGCTGGTAAGACCGTTTGAGGGGAGCTAATCCCTCTCCTAGAAATTTCCGGTCGAGCTTCCAATCTTCTCGACAAAGTGCAAGTGGTGTTTGCCTATAATGGGACACCGTCATGGCATCACTTAGGCGCCCGGCAATTTGACGGTAACTTGTTCTGCCTTCCTTTCGCAACAGATCCACCAGACCTTTGGTAAAGTATCCTCCAGCTTCAGAGTCTATGGCTTTTTGGTCTGCGGTACAAGCAGCGAGGTGCACATAGTCGGCAAAGGGATAAACTAGCTGGCCGCCGAAGTCTTTATAGAAACCTTTCCCGTAACCTAAGTATTCTTGGAGTGTTGCACCGGAGTCTTCATTCTCTATCGATCGATAGCCTAGATAAGCCGCTCTAGTTAGCCCTCCGGCGTGACAACAATCTGTAATCACCAGACAATGTATGTTGGGTTTTGTGTCCAGAACTTTATGGAGCAAAAAAGCGATTTCTTTGTCCCGGAGGTCTCTAGCTCCATATCTACTGTCTTTGCAGACCAGAGTTTCCAGTTTTTTAGTCCCAAACCCGATGGGGACATCTGAGGTAATGGCTCCATGGCCGCTGAAATAAAATAAACAGATGTCTTTCCGGCTATTATCAGCTTGTTCCAAATGTGAAAATGCCGAATGAGACACGTTTTGAAATGTCGGTGAACGATGATTAAGCGGTGTACCCAGGCTTTTTTGATAGATTTCCACCTCCTTGCTATTTTCTTTTGGTGAAAGCAGAAAAAGTGGCTTGTATTCAATCGGAGGGTGTTGCTGGTCACAAAAATCCCGAAGAAAAGCATCGACAAGCAGGACATCCTTCACACATCCCTTCAAAGGTTTTACGTTTCCGTCATATTCGTTGATACCGATCAAAGAAGCGTAAAGTGTCCGGCCACATTCTGGCATTTGAAGTATAAAATTGAAAGGTGGATGATATCGGCCCCTGTGTGGGAATCACTTCCTTTTAAACATACTCGATACGTTGAAAAAGTACAAGTGGTATTTTCGGATATAAAGACCGTGAGGGATTTTTGAATGCAGAGTAAAGCTTTTTGATGCCTTTATTAAGTAATTCAAGAAAATCAAGTCAGCTTCGATCCGAAAGGTTTTCTCTCTTATATTGGAAAGAAAACTGGTCCTGGAACAAACTGATCTGCTCATGCCCGCTCAAAAAATCGATATTAGCATTGAAGAGAATTTTAAGTATTGCTATGTCCTAATTCGCAGTTTGTTTGCCAAATATTTCCCTGATGGATACCTGTCTAAGCGAGGAATCGGGGCTATTCTGGAGACGTTTCTTGAAGGCAGGACAGAAGTTTCCATTCAAAAATTTGCAGATTGGATCGCTGCAAAATCTCTGGAGCAATCCAATTCTCAGGCTGAGAGTGTGGGGTCGTCTACGGTCAAAGACCTAGTCAATAGGCTCTCTGGACAGGTCATCGATAACAGTAGCAAGGAAGATCCTAATAATTTCTACGAGTTGAAATTTGATGCAATGTGCCAATTAATTGGCCATACGTCCTGGAAGGATTTTACCTTGAACTCCAATGTCAAAGCAGAATCAAAGAAAATCCCCAAATCACAGCTTGATAAAATCAATGCCATAACGAGCTCAAAAAAAACAAAGATTCTAATCAGTATTAGTACTCACGATTACAAGAATGGTGATCCAAATCAATTAAAAAGTCAAATTGAAGATGAGTTTCGTTGGCGTCTAGCCCAAATTAAGCCACGAGACCAATTCATTTTGGAATTTGACGAAATTGAAGAAGGAATAACCGACGAATCCGAAGCCAAGGAAAGAGCACTAAAAAAGAATGCAGATTTGATTATTTGGGGACATTTCAGTAATGAGCATAGTAGGCTTTTGGCCGTAATGAATTATCTGGTAACCAGAGTCAAACTAAATAAAAGAATAGCCAGAAGTAGTCATGGGTATGATCGGATGCCTTTAGAGATGATAGACCTTCGATTTGGTAAAGTGTACCAAAAAATTGAATATTTGATTTTTTTAATTTTGGCTATATCCGCGCTGATCGAGGACGAGATAGAGGTAGCTGACAACTATTTGACTAAAATTCCATTTGAAGAAAGATGTGATGAAACCTACTTTGTTTTGGGGAATTGCCGATACCTGGCCGGAGAATATTCGGAAGGTCTGGAATTGTGGCAAGAGGCTGCAGAAAGGAACCAAAAACACCTTCGAGCAAAAATCAACCTAACTAGACATGATCTGTCTATTAGACTTCGTAAGGGAGAAAGCTTGAAAGGCAAAACCTTGAAGGAGGCCAAAGAGCGTCTGGCAGATTATGATCCTCAAGATGCTTCGATAGAAGAGTCGGCACTCATAGGTGTCCTTTTTGCCGAATTGGGTGAAAAGGAGATGGCGATAAAGGCGCTTGAGGCCGCATTGAAAGGGAAGAAGAAGCTGGAAGAAGGTTCCTACTATCACATTCGGCTGGGGCAGCTGAAAAATGATCCCAGAGAGTACGCTAAAGCGGCCCTAGCTACAGAACATTTTGCAATCCACAAGCTTTGTATCAGACTCATTACCAACAGTGGTTTGTCGGAGGAGGAAAAAGTTAAGCTGCGTGCAAAGGTTCATGAAAATGTAAAGTCAAATCCCGAACTAAGGCGATTGTACAGTGAGAATGCGGGATCTATTAAAGAGGATAATTTAACTAAAACGACTGATTTTACTGTTTATGATATCAGCGGTCTTTTAAGAAAACTCAAAACAGAAGACCTGCTGAAAAATGGGGATGGACTGAACTTTGATGATTGGGTATTCGCGGATAACAAGGCAGCAAAAGCGGTGCTCTTGAAATGGGATAGGAATGGAGGAGATTTGGCCCTTAGAAGATTATACCTGCCCAAACCGAATGTGCCTACAAAGATCGAAGAGTCGATTTATGAGTATGCAGAATCCTTGCGAAGCTCCAATTCCGATGATAAAATCCTTTTACTGTGTTTGCGGGAGTTGAAACTCAACAAAAGAGTTGAGTCGAAAAAGGTAGGGCTCGTCTGTCAGGAGATCGGCCTAAAACTCAGTTTGGTCTATGATAATGTTGGACGATTAATGCTGGATAGGAGGATGTTTGATCCATTTTCCGAACAAATGGCCGGAAAGCATACCACGATCGAGATTCAACAAGATACTGGAGACTTCACGACTATCCAGAAGCTTCGAATATTGATTCCGGATGATGATGAGGTCATGGATCGTGTCGACAAATTTTCTGAATTGATCGACTATTCCGATGATAAGTACTACGCCAAACTTGCGACTTATCTAAGTGACTTCTACGCCCCAGCTGATGAAACGGATGTTGAGCTTTGGTCAGTGGCCCAACATCTGAATCGGATGGAATTATTGTGATTTTATCACAGCCTCTTACACTTCATCCCATCGGTGTCTTCGGCTACTCTCAGATCGTCTCCGCAGAGCTCGCCGATGTAGTCTCCGTCGAGGGAGCAGTTTTTACAATCAGAATCTCCGCAGGAGACCAGTAGGAGGGTGAGAGCCACAAGGGCAAAAATGGATTTGATGGTTTTCATAGAAGCTTGAATTTTATGTGATTTGATTTTATGTCAGCTGCCAAATTAGGGTTCAGATGCTGGAGCAGAGCCATAAGTATTGGTGATATTAAGACTGACCATTGACTTCTTCTGGCGGCGAGGAGGCAGTCCGGTTTGATCCCAGCTACCGTTGCCTCGCTTACCGTTCAAAATAGATCGTGTCTCTGGAGAACATCTCTTTGACTACCAGTATCATTTCGTCTGAGGTCAATTTTTCGATCTTAAATCTAGAAGGAAATCCTCCGTTGATAGGACTCATCGAAATATATCGGACACTGTCCTCGAAAGCATAATTTGCGAAAATCACCTTGCCAGGCCCAGCGTTCATCTCTACTACGCCATCGTTCCGGAAGTCCCAGAAAACAGGTTCTTTGCTTGGGTTTTCCTTTTGATTGATACTCACCATTTCCCACTTGTTCAAGATCACTTTTTCGGGATCCGCCGCGCAGGAAACCGCAAAGACTAAAATCAGTGCAATGGTAGGTAGTACTCTGGGTTTCTTTTGTTGCTTGTTCATAAGCCGTTTTCGTTTAAAATTTGGGTCTTTCATGAGCCTTGACTCGAATGGCAACTGTCAAAACAGAGCCGGTAGATTACTCGGGATCTATTGTCCAGTAGCATTGACGATGATAAATGAGCTCTATCCAAAGGATTGGGTTACAACTTGCGCTCGAAGAAAAATCCAGAGATGTCCTCGCCTTCCCAGATTTCATACATGGTAAAGCCTTCCTCAGACAATTCATCGATCAGGATGCCTTCGGAGTTATCATTCGGTGCCTGGTCTTTTTCTCCGTAGATGAAAATCTCGTCGCTGCTGGGCTTCCATTTCCAATACAGAAGTTCGTTCATATACAGTTTGCCATTTACCAAGAACATATTGTAGTTCACGCCCGAGGGCATAAATCCGATCAGGATACTCTCGATTACGCCCTCGTCAATCGGCTCGCCCTTTCGGTTATGGACTGTAATTTCCTGACCGAGGAAAAGACTACCTCCGATTTCTTCCACCATGTACCATTCCCCCATCAGCTTTTTGGTCTTCTCGTCGATGACGGACAGGTCGATCTTGACAGCGTCGATCTCGAAGCTTTCCCCGGATTCCGTTTTTTTGATTGTGGCGGTGAGTTTGTCGTTTTCGACAGAATAGCCATCTAGGCTGCCAAACCCTTCAAGGTCGATTTGATCCTCATTCACGGTATACTTCCCTCTGTAGCCATTTTCCGCAGCATCTATGATCAGGAAGGTGCTGTCGGCAAGGAACTCTATAAATGGATCAAAGTACTCTCCGCTCGTTTTTGCCTTGATTCTGTACTCGGCTGTAAAAGTTACCTCGCCCAGTCCCCAGGTGCCTTGAAGTTCGCTGAAGACCTGATCCAGCGAAGTGGTCGGATTTGGAAGTGTACTTGGTTCCGGTGACTCGGAGCATCCGATGGTTAAGGAGGCGATGAGTAAAAAGTAGAATATCTGAAAAATCGGATTTTTGGTTTTGTTGAAAAAGGTCATGAGATACGAGGTTTCATTAATTGGTTGTTGATTTTGTACTTCGTGTTAAAAACTGTTGAGAAGTCTTTGGAATTGAGAATAGCTGGAAGACTGTTTTCCAAAGAAATGCGATGTCCAATCATTTTTTTTCACAACAATTGGTGAATTGTTATGCTGCGGTTGTTCTAATCGACTTTTTTAGAAATCTGAGGCAAGACTTTGAACCAAGGCCCAATCAGGGTTTGAAAAGAGGTTTGTATCTCGATACGTAAGAGCAATTCTTAGTTTAAGGAGGCTCGAGGAAAAGTTTACGCCTGATTTAGACGGAGTAAAAAACAGCCAAAGCCCATTTTTCAGGAGTTTGGCTTGGGCAGTGGGCCTATTTGGGATCTTCCGAGGCTTTCGGGACAAGCACCTACTGCCACCAAAACCTTCGGGGAAGTCAGTTGCCCTGATATTTAGCGAGGAGCTTCTGTGCCAATTCGGGATATTTCCCAAGGTTTTGGATATAGTCCTTCGACTTCATTTTCTTGATGTGAAGTTCGATTAGTCTGGCTTGGGAAAGTGATTCGCAGGGGATCGAGAAGAACAACTCCCAGTCGTGGGCTTTTTAGGTAAAGTTTTGCTTCCCGTACTTTTTGGAGAAGTGGCAGCGCAGTCATTCCTGTAAAAAACCGTCCAAGCGACGTTGATTGGAGGATGTAGACAAAAAAGGTCTGCATGGCAAAAAAAGAAAAAAGCCATCCAGATTCTGAATGGCTTAGTGGGCCCACTTGGAATCGAACCAAGCACCTACTGATTATGAGTCAGTTGCTCTAACCGAATGAGCTATAGGCCCTTTTTTGCTTTCGGATTGTGGCTTCTATTGCCTCCAAACCTTGGTTTTGGGAGTGCAATGTTACATATTTGAGTCCAATTACACAACCTGGAATGCGAATGAAAAATGCCCCCGATGCCGATTTTTTGATCTTTGATTTGGGTAACGTGATTATTGATTTGGACTACAATCGTGCCTTTGAATCGATCAACCTTCTCGTACCCAAAGAATATCAGCCCAGAGTAAGCGAATTTTATCGCGCTGATTTTCACAAAGCTTATGAAAGAGGCGAAATAGATTCAGCAGCCTTCCGAAGTGAGGTGAATGCCTATTTTGGCCAGGATTGGGAAGATGAAAAAGTGGATGAACTATGGAATGGCATTTTGGGAAAAATCCCCAAAAAAAGATTGGAACTGCTGGCGCAACTCAAAAATCGGTATCAGTTGGGGGTGTTAAGCAACACCAATTCGATCCATATTGATGCTGTCTATAGGATGCTTGAAAGCGAGCATGGGATGGCTAACTTTGAACCGCTTTTTGACCGGGTTTTTTATAGCCATGAAATGGGCCTTGCCAAGCCCTCACCTGAAATCTATGAAAAGATGATCGGTGAACTGGGCACAAAGGCAGATCGGGTTATATTTTTTGACGATTTGGAAGCAAATGTGAAAGGAGCTGCCTCGGTAGGGATACAGGCTGTGCATGTAACAGGTCCGAATGTCATTTTTGACTTTTTCGGATATGTATAAACCCAAAGAATACGTCATCCATGGTTTGTTATTACTATTGACATTGGTCACCACCACGCTGGCGGGAGGAGAGTGGGTGTACAGCAAATCCGTCATGGCGAAGGGGGACTCATTTTTGACTGGGGAATATTTCCTGAAGTCCATGGCTTTTTCAGTTCCGTTTATAGGAATCCTTTTGGTCCATGAGCTGGGGCACTTGCTGACTTCCCTCCATCATAAGGTCAAGTGCAGTTTGCCTTATTTTATTCCGGCTTGGTTTGGGTTCATTGGAGGTCCTTCGATAGGCACTTTCGGCGCAATTATCAGGATGAAGGGCTTCGTGAACAGCCGAAGGAAATTCTTCGATATCGGCGTAGCCGGGCCGATTGCCGGTTTCATATTGGCTATAGGCGTACTTTGGTACGGCTTCGTGACCTTGCCTCCCGCCGACTACATCTATTCCGTACATCCGGAATATGCCGACCCGGAGTTCGAAGGATATGGAGAGGATGCGATAAATTTCGAGTTGGGAAACAACCTGCTATTTTGGGGAATGGGCGAGTTGTTGGCCGAGCCGGATAGGCTTCCGGCTATGTCGGAAGTTATCCACTTTCCGGTACTGTTTGCCGGTTACCTCGCGCTGTTTTTCACTGCACTCAACCTACTCCCAATCGGACAATTGGACGGAGGACATGTGGTTTTCGGATTGTTTCCAAGACACCACAGGCAAATATCCATTGTTGTATTTACGCTGTTTTTGGCTTATGCCGGTTTGGGTACCATACGTCCTGAAATGGCTGTGGAAGACCTTTTGATACGTATACCGCTCTATGTGGGATTCCTATATATCTGTTACTCCAGGACCGATTTTTCTACCCAAACCAAACTGTCGATAGCGCTCTCTCTGGCAGCCGCACAGTACCTTTTTGCCTTTGTCAGACCTGAATGGGACGGGTACCAAGGATGGCTGTTATTTGCGTTCCTTCTGGGAAGGGTGATGGGCCTCAAGCATCCGGAAGTTTCAGGATTGAGACAACTAGATTGGAAGAGAAAATGCATCGGCTGGCTGGCAATCTTAATCTTCGCTTTATGTTTCTCCCCAAGGCCGTTTATTTTCTCTTGATGAATTGATAGGAGAGGCTTAGAACTGATTTGAGAGCTCTTCTGAACGGTATTACTCCGAAGCCAAAGGAAAAGGCAGGTTTTAGGCCTGCCTTTTTACTCGTTGATTGTGGTAGTTGGTTTCTTTATAGCATCGCAAAGAACATGTCCAAATCAGGTATCAATACAATGCGGGTTCGGCGGTTTAGCGCCATATTTTCTTTTGAGTCATTCTCCACGAGTGGCATGTAAGAAGCTCTCCCTGCGGCTATCATTTTTTCAGGAGCGACTTGGTACTGTAGCTGTAGTTTTCTCACGATGGATGTGGCTCTCTTTACTGACAGATCCCAATTGTCCTCCAATACTCCGTTGGAAATCGTTCGCGGATCAGTATGCCCTTCGATCATCACCTGCAGACTTGGTTCTGAATTGATCACCTCTGCTAGTTTTTCAAGTAGGGGATCTGCCTTGGAATTGATTCGGTAGCTTCCTGTATTAAACAACAGTTTGTCGGACACGGAAATCATCACAACCGTTTTGTCGATGTCTATGGTCACATCGTCCTCGCTCTCTGTCTGCGCGGTGATGTTTTTCTTCAGGTTATATTCTACAGCAAGATTTACGGAGTCCTCCAATGTCTGTGCAGTGGCAAGCTTTGAGGGATCAACGTTGGCGAGGGTCTCTCTCATCTTAGCCTTGGAGTTTTTGGACATCACAGCAGCGCCTTCGATGCTGAGCATTTCGCTGTTGGTTTCGTTCAGCTGATCGTTCATGTCTCTGAGCGAGTTTATCCGCGCATTGTATTCAGCCACACGAGCTTCGATAGCAGTCATTTTCTCCTCGAGCTCAGCCTTTTCTTGGTTGGTGGCAGCGAGTTCTGATTGGGTTTTAAAAAGGCTGCTTTCAAGTTCAGTGTACTTCTTTTTCGATACACAGGAAACAGTAAGGGAAAGTCCTAGGACACCTGCGAGAATAAGTGAGTTTTTCATGGTTTTGTTTTCTTGATTTCCTCATCTTATCCAAAATGACCGCCAGAAGCGCCAACTTGGTCGAGGAAGGAAAAACAGAATGACTCGAAAAGTGGCTCCCGTGGGCATTTATTCATGTTTTGAATCCCACGCATCACGATTGGTCAAAAAAAAATGCCCCGAGGGAACCGGGACATTGCAAGGAAAAATGTAGAAAATCTCCCCGAATTGAGGATTTGAATTGGCTATTCCATGAGCCTATTGACGATTTTGAATTCGTTCATCACCCGGTAGGCGGCCCGCGTGATGTCAGAGTGGAAATTAGGGGACTGGAGGTCAAAGTTAGCGGCAGTGTATCCCTGCCAAATGGTATTCCCTTTCTTGGAGTCGATCACATAGATGACCAACATGCCGTTGTTTTGGGAATATCTTACTTGATTGTAGGTTTCGTCTTTTTCCTGCTCCCGCTCTATTTCACCTTCGTCATTACGGTAAGTCTGTCCGGTGCGGTTTAGCCAATAGTCAAACTCTGGCTGCACATAGCCTCTGTACCTGATGGAGTCAGAAAAAATCTTGTAGCTGACCAGCATGTCTGGTTTGGAAACTTGCTCTCTAAAGCCTTGGGAACCAAGCCTGGCTCCTATGGTGGCATTGAGTACGCTGACCAAAGTTGAGGAATCTTGGCTGGTGGCTTCTACGAAAGCAAAGGTCTTGTATTTCTTAAAAGAGCCTGTGTAATTATAATCGTAGTCTGTAACGTAGTCCTTTGAGGAGAAACAAGAAGCAGTAAGCACCGCCAGTAAAATCAGCGAGACTGAGGAAACTTTCATAGCAGTAATATTTAGGTTGACCGATGATTTGCAAACGAGTAAAGAACCTAACCAGCAGCTCGAAATTTTGTTTGGTCAAGCTCTTCAGTTTGAGGGTAATAGACAACCTAATTTATCAATATCTTATTTAATATGCGCGTGCTTCGCAAAATTTGATTGATAATAAATTCCAAAAAATAAACTTGAAGATGATTTTTTTGCTCCAAATGCCCTTTCCAAGCCAAATGCCTTTATGCTGGAAAGAGAGATTTACACGAGTACCGCCGTTGTTTTGTCAATGTAGGATGATTGCGGAGCGTTTTGAAGTTTGCCAATCCATTAACATTTTTTTCGGCGGAATTTGAAAAATGAGACTGCTAAATTTTCTATTGACAAGCCAGTCTATATCTTTGAACTAATTGTGTAAATTGATTTAAGCCTTCTGCCATGGATCAGGAAAAAAGAATTTGCGTCAATTGTGGCAAAGCGATACAGGGTCGCTTGGACAAGAAGTTCTGTGATGATAGCTGTAGAAATACCTATAACAACAAGCAAAACGCCGACACGGTAAACCTGGTCAGAAACATTAACTATACCTTGAAAAAGAACCGAAATATTCTTGAAGCGCTAGTCAGGGAACATGGCGAACTAGTAAAAACCAACAGGGATAAATTGACCAGAGCCGGCTTTAATTTCAGATATTTTACACATACCTATCAGAACAAGAAAGGAAGTTGCTATCGTTATTGCTACGATTTTGGATACTTGGAGTTGGAAGGGGACTGGTTTTTGATCGTTAGAGAAAAGGACTTTTAATTTTTGTGCCAGCGAGTCTCAAGGGTGCGAAATTGAAGAATATGCAGGCAAGTGTGTCTCAAATTACAAAAAATCAAAAATTTGAAGGAAAATTTCTAAGTTTGCGACGCGTTGGCGAAATGTGAATTAATTTAAGTTTATGAGAAAACTCTTTAGAGTATCCATTTTTGGACTCGTTTTTTGGACAGCTATGTCCTGTGTTTCAAATGAAAAAATTATCTACCTACAAAATCTCGAGGACAATGAACCGATCCCGGAAGGGGAGTTGATTTCCTACGAAATTCCAGAATACAAATTGCAGTACAATGACATCATCGATGTCAACGTACAGACAATTGAAGAGTTGATCCAAACTGGTTTTAACAGTAGGCCAGCAATGGCTAACAACCAACAGATGCAGGTAGCTGGCCAAAGCGGCGGAGATATCTATTACATGACTGGATATACCGTAGATAGAAATGGAAATGTTAGGCTTCCGATTATCGGGGAAGTAAACGTACAGAACAAGACATTGGAGGAAGCCAGATTGCAAATAGAAGAGCAATTGAGGGCCTATGTTACATCGGAACTGTATGTGAAGGTGAAGCTGGGCGGCATCAGGTACTCAGCATTGGGAGAATTCAGAAGGCCCGGGAAATTCGTGGTCTTGCAGGATAGAATGACGATTTTTGAGGCCATTGCAAACGCTGGAGATTTGACCACCATCGCCAAAAGAAATGAGATCCTTTTGATCAGACAGTATCCTGAAGGGACTAAACTCCATAGGCTTAACCTAGTTGACAGGCATTTGGTTGGGTCCCCCTTTTATTTCATTCAGCCCAATGATCAGATCTATGCCGAACCAATGAAGGTTCGCGAAGTAGGGGCTGGCGAAAATGCAGCCCAATCATTGACGCTTTTGATTTCTGCCATCACTGCGGCGGTTCTGATTATTAATGTTGCTACCCAATAAAGATGTATCCCAATTCTCCCCAAGTAAATTCCAGTGCACAATCACCCTTCATGGTCAACCAGGAGGATGAGATTGATTTGAAGGTGATCATATTTAATTATCTTCAGTATTGGCCAATAATCTTGATTTTCATGGCGGTAGGCGTTATTGCCGCTTTCCTTTTTAATCGTTATACCACGCCGGTCTACAAAGTCGAGTCAAGTATACTAGTCGCAGACGATAAACCAAGTTTGGGTACGGACCTCTTTGAATCCAGCGGATTGGGCATGTTGCAGGGCAAAAACAACATTGAAAATGAAATCGGGATTCTAAAGTCGTATTCTTTGGCTGAGCAGACTATTAACGCGCTCGGCCTCAATGTCCAATATTTTCAGGAAGATTTATTCACGAGCACCCAGCTGTATGGTCGCGTTCCGGTCCTGGTGACCGTGGATTGGACTCAGCCCCAACTTGTAGGGGGGATGTTTAAGATTGAGGTTATTGACGACAGGTCCTTTCATTTGACGGTCGCAGACGATGAATTTGCCGTCTTTTCTCCCTCTGATAAATTTTTCAAATCTACCTTTGAAGGCAAGCTCGAACTTCAGGAAGTCTATTCTTTTGGAGAGGTGGTTTCCGGTGAGAATTATTCGTTTAAGGTTGACTTGATCAATGCCCTAGCGGGAGACGAGATTCTGTTTAAAGTCTCCGATACGCCATCATTGGCACTCAAATTCCGTGAAGACCTCGCCGTGACTCCCATCAATAAACAAGCTTCCATCCTTACGCTGAGTTTGGAAACCCCTGTACGCCGACTTGGCCAGGATTATGTGAACAAGCTGATGGATATGTACCTTCAGCGCGAGCTTGACGAAAAGAACAGAGCATCCGAGAATACGGTCCTTTTTATAGATCAACAACTTAGTGGAATCACTGACTCACTGAGATTTTCCGAAAATAGGCTGCAGCAATATAGGACGGAGAACCGCGTATTTAATCTTTCTGAAGAGGGTGCCGTTATATTTGAGCGACTTCAGGAATTGGAGAAGGAGAAAGCGCAGACTGAGGTTACCCTGAAATATTACAAAACCCTTCAGACCTATTTGGCGAACAATCAGGAAGCGGAGCTGGTAGCGCCTTCGGTTATTGGAATCACGGATCCTCTTTTGAACTCGTTGGTGCAGTCCCTTAGTGAACTGCAGGCGGAGCAATCTCGATTAAAGGCAAATTTCACCGACCAAACCCCCGTAGTGCGAGAGAACGCCAGCAGGGTACAGAATGCGAAAAGGGCGTTGGAGGAAAACGTCAACCTTGCTGCGCAGAACACCCAAGATGTGCTAGCTGATTTGAACAATCGCATCAGCATGATTGAGCGGGACGTGAACTCACTGCCTCAGACGGAGAGAAACCTCCTCTCGATTCAGCGCCAGTTTTCGATCAACGAGAATATCTACGTCTATCTACTCCAGAAAAAAGCAGAGGCGGAGATCACCAAGGCCGCGAATATGCCAAAAAATAGTGTTTTGGATTATGCTAAATCGGGACAGCTCCCAGTCGCACCTAAACGTTCGCTCAATTTGTTGATTGGTCTTATTATCGGGATGATACTGCCGATTGGCTTTATCACAGCAAAGGACTTTTTGAATACCAAGATAGAGGACCCGAAAGAACTGGAAAAACAGCTCAAGGTTCCTTTGATCGGAATGATCGGAAGAAACAATTCGGACGATGCGTTGCCGGTATTCAATAATCCCAGGTCTACCGTTACAGAGTCTTTTCGATCTTTGCGGGCAGATCTGGCTTACCTGAGTCCGCAAAAAAACAATCTTACCCTCTTGTTTACCTCATCGATATCAGGCGAAGGAAAGACCTTCGTTTCCATGAATATGGCTTCGGTGTTCGCACTGATGGGCAAAAAGACCATTTTGATAGGCCTTGATCTTAGGAAGCCAAGAATTGCAGACGATTTTAACATGGTCAACGACAAAGGCATGAGTACATGTCTGAGCAGCAATGTATCTTGGAAAGACGTGGTCAAACCATCCGGCTATGAAAATCTGGACGTGATTCTCTCTGGACCGATTCCGCCAAACCCCGCTGAATTGCTACTGCAGGATAAATTCAGGATGATCGTCAGCGAATTAAAGGAAGAGTACGATGTCGTTGTTTTTGACTGCCCTCCTGTAGGGTTGGTGTCGGAGACAAAGGAGCTATTCGGATTTGCAGACGTGAATTTCTACGTGTTCCGTCAGGGATATTCCATGAAGGGAAATAGCCAAATTCTCAACAACCTTGTTGAAAAAGGTGGGGTATCCAAAATATATGGGGTTTTGAATGATCTTCATATCGACAAGGGCTACGGATATGGCTACGGATACGGCTACGGCTACGGCTACGGCACAAATTCTTATGGCTATCACGAAGAGGTTCAATTACCTTGGTGGAAAAGAGCCCTAAGGCGTCATAAATAATCGAAACCTCGGGATCCTTCCCGAGGTTTTTTTTAAACTCAAGTTTCGACTAGTTCTGGTTTAGGTCAGTACCTTTTTTTACTGATAGAATCCCAATTCGGCCACGTTTTAAAATGTCTTTGGGCGGTGCGAAGAGTTGTGACCCCTAAAGGAAAATGCTTGTAATCTAGTTTGGTTGCGTTCTCTGTGCTATAGAATAGTAATGCCACTGTTCGAAAAGCCTTTCATTTGCAGGTTCCGAACATAGCTCGTTGGCTTTTTGGTGCCTTACTAAAATGGAATGCGCTTGTATTGCTGATTCAAACCTTTGTGTCCGAAGCGGCAGGTTAAGTATTTTTTTTTCACTCAATGATTTTGGAATAAATCCCTTGAAAATGAGGGACTATCATCAATTAGATAAGGGCGAATCGTCCATTTATTTTGAAAATACATCGCAATAGCTAATTTTATGGAATTATATTCGGTAAAATTAGATAAAAAGAAATAAAATTCTATTATATGTATTTGAACTTCAAGAATGGCTATTCGAAAGAAAATGCGATAAAAGGTATTGGCCTCGGCCTGGCACTTTCTGCTTTACTGCTGACTTCCTGCGAAGACTCGGGCTCAGATCCCCAGTCAATTTTGATCCGGACCGACAGTGAGACGCTAAGTGAGCGCATCAAACTTGATGGTAGTGGAGTCGTGACGCTGATCGATCCAGAGGCAGCAGCGGGTAGGGTTTTGGAAAGTTCTTCGGAGCTGCCTATTGTATTGATTTCACAGGTAGAAGCTCCTGAATATCAAGGGGTGAAACTAAGGGCTACCCATGTGGACATTGATGGGAACTATGCTTACGTTGGATACAATGTGGAAGGGGAAACGTATTTGGGCGCCGTGGAGATATTCGATATTTCCGATGCTTACAAACCAAAAATTGTTTCTCAAGCCCTTTTTACGGACGCCGAAGTAAGTTCCTTGCAATATTCGAATGGTACCCTACAGATGGCAATGGCAGTTGACGTGGATGGGGACTTTGGAGTAAGTTCTCCGGCCAACCTCGCTAGGGTTTCTGTTTCTAACGGAAAGTTTACCTCTGATTTTTCATTTGTGTCACTTCCGGGTTTCGTTGCAAACGATGTGACGGGACTTGGTAGCTCTACAGCGGTAACTACTGGAAATCCCGGCATATTGGGAGTAGTGGACATTGCCGGAAATGTAAGCCAAGAGGTTGAAGTAGAAGATTTGAGGAGTGTTGCCTACGGTAGTGATAAACTGGCTGTGCTTAGTGGAACCGAAGGAGCGATTGTCTATACTCCTTCGAATTTGGCCGAACTGTTGAAAATAAACCTAGACGATGCCACACCGGAAGCGAAGAGGACCATTGCCATAGCGGACGGCAACCTCTATGTATCCGAGGGCGCCAATGGCGCGGGTATCTACAGTCTGGGCAGTGGGCAATTGGTCAGCAAGCTTCCAATTCCTATCAACCCTGATGATACCGATCCGGGAGACGTTGTCACCAACGCAGTTTCTGTCGACAATTCCCTGCTGTTCATGGCTAATGGAGCTGCAGGAATCTCTGTCTCCAACGTCGAAAACACCTCGGATATTAAGAGCTTGGGGATCCTAGATCTTGATGGTTCGTCCAATTTCGTCAGAAATGAAGAGAACTTCGTTTTTGTAGCCACTGGTGCGGGAGGGCTACAGGTCCTTAAGATAAACGTTACCAAGGAAGATATCGCCGATCAACTTTGTAAGGATCTTCCTGCGTATAGCGGAAACAGTAACCTGAATGTCAACTCAAACGAGCGAATGGCTTTTGCCGGAGCGGCTTCTCTTAAAAATGTCAATGTAGGTGGAGAACTCCTCTACTGTGGATCTTTGGCGGTGGAGAGCAGTTTAAATGTCAACAGCAACGGTGTCATGCAGGTAGTCGGAAGCTTTGCTTTTGGACAGTATAAAAAGAACACCGCCATCAACGTCAACAGCAAATCTTATCTAAAGCTCTCTGGCAGCACCGTAATCTACGGCGACTTGAGGTTGAATAGTGGCGCCACACTCGAGTTTGTCGGAGAGGGAAATACGATCACCGTCTATGGCGATGTGACGATCAATAGTGGGGCCCAGATTATCGGCAACTATACCGATACGGAGGGGAAATTGAAATAGACAGGCCCATAAGACTAGTTAGGTTAAAGTTAAGTTTTAGATGTTGAAAAGGAGGATTGGTATCGATCCTCTTTTTTTTTTAGGTATGGGCTTAGATCTGTTCGAGTTGCTTAAGAAACAGCCTTTGGTAGTGGGAATCTTCTTGATCGTTGACAAAAAGTACTCTGGAAGCTCCCATGGGATTGATTCCTTGAGGTAGGGTAAGCATCCCAGTTTCGCTTTTTGTTTTTTTGACGAGTCGCTCGACAGACCTAAGTTTGCCGGACAGCCTAGGGAATTGGACTTGGGTATTGATATCTAGCTGGTTTATTCGAAAATCGGTTCCCAGCCGAGCTTTGATCCTATTTTCAAGTGAAAGAAGATGACCAATAGGAGAGGAGGCTGTGATTCTGGGATTTACTTCGATGATCGTCTCGCCAACAAGATCAAATTCAATCAAACCGGTATATTCAAAAGGCTCGTATTCTGACAGTTTCGAAAATAGGGATTCTGCAAATGCCAGTTTTTCCCTTTGAAATGAAAGGCACCATCTGCCTCCGGTAAACCTTCCCCGTTCGTCTATACACTGGCTATGTACTTGTAGAATTTTCCATTTTTTGCCAGGCAAAAAAAGTCCCGACACACCCCATACTGGCCCTGGGATAAATTCTTGGATCTGAAAGTTGGCGGGTAGAGTGCCTTGTTGTTCTAAATCAGCCAAATGTTTCTTTAAAAGTGCAGTGTTAGCTCCCGTATTTCCTTTTGGAAATAATCCCAGTCCAGCTGCTCCGCCGGCGGGTTTGAACACGTATTCCTGCGTTTCAAGACCTTTGAGTTGGGATAAAGAAAACTTGGACCTGTTGAAAATGTAAGTATTTGCCGTGCTTAATCCAGCTGCTTTTAAAAATGGCATTGCGGAATTTTTGTTCATCAAAAAGTCCGTCTGGGCTGCCAAAAGAGCCAATCCTGCGGGAAGAGGGATTTTGTTTTGTAGTGACTGTTGGAATCCTGAGGAAAAAATGAATCCAACTAGTGACTGCTGGCTATCGGCTGATTTTTCAATGCATGCCTCGAGTAGACTTCCTTTCCTTAGTTCAATATTCAAGACTTTTAATTCAGGCATTTTTTCACACGAATCAAAAGCAAGCAATGTCTTTTTCGGATGGATGTTGATTCCAGTCAAATCATTCCATATTGAGGAGTTGACTTTTAGGTTTTGCGAAAGACTTGCCGCTAGTTTTTCGTCGACGTGGGGGTAAAATACCACCAGCGTATCTTCTGGGCCTGCATAAATTTGGGCCTGAATTCCGTTGTCCAAATGGTGTTTTGGAACTTGGAGTAGCTGATGGATCAAATGCGGATCAGCGTACACCTCGGAAGTGGGCATGCCAATTACCTTTCCGGATTTCTCACCAGAAATCAAAATCCCGAGATGGGTGAAAAAGTACGAAGTGGCACTTTCGATTATCATTGAAATTCACCTCCGCGACACGCCGAGACAAGGAATGGGTTTGCACTAGTTTAAATGGCCAACTTCAAACGACGGAATTTAAATAGCAGGCATTTAAAAGCCACCTGGATCTTCAGATTTCGGCTTGAGGTAGGCACTCTCAACCCAGTCCTCAGCTTTCAGGGCTTCGAGTAATCTTGTAGGGTCTCCAGAATGGAAAATTTGATAATATTCGGTTGCAGGAGGGGACTCTTTTGGGATTGGGATTTCTATTTTGCGAACCTCACTTCCATATTCTTTCAACAAGCGATTGATGTTATCCACTCGATTACTTTCTCTCGAGCTGAAGCTTCCCATCTTTACGCTCACTCCACTGCTTGGCTGGAGCACAACTATGATTTCATTTCTGTTTTCTTTAATAGCTCCGGCACTCATCGTTTTGGTGTTTTGGGAATAAATTAATGCGATACCGCCGCAGATAAGACCTACGACGACAATGCTAAGCGCAAGGACTCTATGATACATAGTGTTAATGGCAATCAAACGAGGATAGGCTTGAACGGTGTTTTCAGCTCAAGCCTATCCATTCGCCAGATTCGATTCAGGATCTGATTTCTCTAGGATATCCCTTCTCCATGGTCCAATTGTTATTTGGTAAGATCTTCAAGTACTGAGAGCCTTTGAAGAAATAAATGTTGGAGGATTTGCCGTTCCACAGGGCAGCGTTGATGCCGCTGTTGAACGTGGATGGCATTCCCTTCCACGCTGAATTAATGTTTTTGGGATATCCACTATCCATGTTCCATCCATTCAGCGGGTCTATTCTCACATATTGGTTGCCTTTGAAGAAATAGATCTTATTGTTTGTCCCAGACCATAGAGCGGCTTCGATTCCTGAAGAGAATGAAGCAGGGAGTCCAGGCCAATTGCCTGCAATTTGTTTCGGATACCCTGGTTCCACAGCCCAGCCGTTTGCCGGATTTACCTTGATGTACTGGCTTCCCTTAAAGAAGTAGATCCTATCGTTGGTTTTGGTCCAAATGGCAGCATCAACCCCAGAGGCGAAAGTGCTGGGGAATCCCGGCCAGCCTGAAGAGATGGATTTTGGATATCCAGATTCCATTTCCCAGTCGTTGAAAGGATCGACTTTGATGTATTGGCTTCCCTTGAAAAAATAAACTTTTTTGTTTGGGTCGCTCCAAAGAGATGCGTCGAGATCTTGTCCGAAACTTTGGGGGAAACCCGGCCAATTGGAATCCAGGTTCAGGTTTTGGAATACTTGTTTCAAATTTGGCCGATTGCCGATCCGTTGTCTGGCAATGATCTGAGGATACCCGGACTCTACGTCCCAGCTCGTTTGGGGAGAAATCCTAACATACTTTTCACCTTTGAAAAAGTAGATCTTGTTGTTGGTCCCGCTCCAAGTAGCCGCGTCCAGGCCTGAAGCAAAATCTGCAGGCATTCCTGGCCAGTTTCCGGCGATCGGCTTAGGATAACCTGCCTCGACATTCCAGCTTACCGATGGGTTGATTCGAATGTATTCACTTCCTTTGAAGAAATAGATTTTGTCGTTGGTTTTGCTGTAAAGAGCTGCGTTCACCCCGGACGCGAAAGAAGCAGGAAAACCAGGCCAACTTCCAGCGATTGGTTTTGGATATCCGGGTTCGACATTCCATCCATTGAAAGGATCTATGCGGATAAACTCACTGCCCTTGAACATGTATACTTTTTTGTTTGTTTCACTCCAAAGCGCTGCGTTGATCCCCGAAAGGAAGCTGGATGGCATGCCGGGCCAGTTATCTTCAATCGGCTTGGGATAGCCGGGTTCTATGTTCCAGTTGTTGGCTGGATCGACCTTCGCGTATTGGCCGCCTTTGAAGAAATAGATGTTGTTTGACTTTCCGTTCCAAAGGGATGCATCGAAGCCGCTGCCAAAGGAGGCATTGATGCCCCTCCAGTTGGAGTCGGCGTTGGTTTCATTGCTGCCGCTCAGTCGCTGCTGTGGGGATCCGGTGTTTCGGAGCAGATTTCTCATCCCATCCGAGGTCAAAAGCGATTTTCCACGGGCTTTTAGTCTGCCCTGTATACAGGCCACAGATCCAGTGACGACAGGGGAGGCACTGGAGGTACCGCTGAAAGAGGATGTGTACCAGAGATCTTCTGTTTTAAGGAAGAATACTTTATCTGTCGTTTTGTCCCAAAGTGCCGCATCGACTCCCCTGTTAAATTCTGATGGCATGTTGCGCCAACTTGAGCTGATTGTCTTTGGATATCCCGCCTCCATATTCCATGATACGGAGGGATTGATTCTCAGATATTTGTTTCCTTTGAAGAAGTAGATTTTGTTGTTGACATAGCTGTAGATAGCTGCATCGACGCCGCTGGCAAAAGAGGAGGGGAATCCCGGCCAGTTGCCAGCAATTGGCTTTGGATATCCAGCTTCCACATTCCAGCTTACCGACGGATTTATCTTGACATATTGGTTTCCTTTGAAAAAGTAAATCCTTTTGTTGGTGTCGCTCCATAAAGCCGCGTCTATCCCGTTAGCAAAGTCGGCCGGCATGCCTGGCCAGTTGCCAGCAATGGGCTTTGGATAGCCGGGCTCGACCGTCCATCCATTGTTTGGGTCTGCGCGATAGTACTCGTCTTTTTTAAAGAAATAGACCTTTTGGTTGTGGTCACACCAAAACGAAGCGCTGATTCCATTGCCCATGGCGCTGAGGAAACCTGGACCAACACCTATTGGAGATTTCGGATAGCCAGCTTCCACGGTCCAATTATTCGCAGGATTAAGGCATACAAACTTGTCCCCCTGCATATTGCCATAGCCCGTCGTGGCGACATTGTGCCCCCAGCCTTGGACATCCACACGTTTTCCCCAATTGGAGAAGCTCAAGATGCTTCGGTCCATGGAGGAGGAAGGTGAGGCGCCGGCCCCGACTATGATAGCCCCGGACTGGGGATTGGAGAGATTGAATGGGTTTTTCCAGCTATTTGGCCAGCCCGAAGGCCTTTTATTGTAGATCTCCAGATCAAAATTTTCCATTCCATTGCCAGCCGCTTCTACTACGATGATTCCTTTGGCTGTCGCGTAAGTGACCGCTGCAAAATCGTCTGGCCACCATTCGATGGCGATGTAGCCGCGCTGATCATCCCGTCCCTGAAAATTGAACGCCGGCCCGGCTCGATGTACTTCCAGCAAAATGATATCTCCAGCTTTGCTGGCATTTGCCGCGTTGATGATTGCTTGGGCGGTTCCCTGCCCGTTGTGAGAGATGGCCCGGAGTTGGACATCGGAGCTTATTCCCGTCACCCCTATTGAACTTTCAGCGCCTGCGATGACACCCAAGACGGCCGTTCCATGGTTGCGGGAGGAGGCCACATTGTTTCCTCCCAAGATGCTGGAGATCTTGGCTCGAAGGTCCTCATGGGTCAGATTAAAGCCTTGCTCGACATCAACAACACCGATTCCATTTCCTCGACCTCCAACCAGCTTCCATGAAAACTTTGCATCGACACCACCCGGAGCGGCATCGAGATAGCCCTGATTTCCAGTGAAATCCGGACTTTTCCAGGCACTGTTTGGATCTTCTGCAGGTGGCTTGATGTAGGCTCCCTCTACCAAAGGATCTTTCAGGAACTCATCCAGCAAGCCTTCAAGGTTGGATTCGCTCTGCACAGTGAAAAAAGAAGCGGGGTTCAGACGTGTCGATCGGGCAAAAGACTTGAATTCCGTCGGCATATCATTCAGCGCAATGTTGGGATTGAAGATGGGCTGAACCCTGCTTTTTAGCCTTTTTATAGAGGTGTTCAGCGTGCTAATAGCGGTACTTTTCGCCGTTCTGAATGTGTTTTTACTGGTTTCGATTTGAGCGTCATCTTTAAATATGACTACCAATTCATGAAGTTCTGGTTGATTTTGGGATTTGATTTTTGTTGCCATGATAACAAATGGTTAAAAGTGAAAAATTAAAAGTTCAGCTGTTCGATTTGCTGTGAGCAGAGTTTCAAAAAATACTCTGATGAAGATCTATACAAGATCTTGTTGGATCAATTGCTGAATTTATTGAAATTATATTGTTTATCCAAGTGATTGATTGTTAAGTTATTGTATTTGGCTATTCTGAGTGGTATAAGCTTGTTTTATGGAGTTTTGACTTGGCACTTTGTCTTTAACTATAAATATGTAACGTGTCTTATTTTTGTATATAAGCTTTTTTATTAAGTTTTTTGGTTGATAAATTATTTAGGTGATTTAGGTTTGCTATTGCCTCGTTAATTAGTGGAATGTTGAGTTTGAAGGTACAACAAGGATTAGTAGATGAATGATTTGGTAAGTTTCAGGTTGAAAATGCGAAAGACCTGCGAAACCAAGATATGGCTCAGCGCAGGTCTTTCTTTTGTTGGAGCAATGATATTCTTTGCTAGGTTCGGCGCGATGTTGTTATCACCAAGTTGGATGTTTCTTCATCCAGTTGTCAATCGAGAATTTTCCAGATCCGTAAATCAAAAAAACAATAAGCAGGATGAGTACTATCACAGAAATAGGGAATTCCAAATTGTTGGAAACGGTAAGGAATCCCTGCTGGGAGTTGACCAGAAAAACTGCCACTAGCAATATGGGAAGCTGAAAAAGGATAGCGAAGCGAGTGACAAGGCCCAGTGCTATCAGCAGCCCCCCGACTAAGTGCGCGAAAGCCACGTAATGCGCAAGCCCGAGGTTAACAAATTGCAAGTCCGCCGACTTCATAATCGAGAGAAGTGCATTCGTATCAGAAATAAATAGTATTCCCTTGTAAAGAATAAACAGTCCAAGAATGATCCGGACAAAGTCTATCCATTGTGGATGGTGGGTGTCGGCCCAATGTTCGATTTTAGTGAGGGTATTCATGGTTTTTTGGGTTTTGTCTTCGAATAATTTACGAATAAAATTCTTAAAAGCATTGATATTCAGGGGTGTGAAATTTGTTGTTTGGCTGAGTCATTGGCTCAGTTGGATGCAATTCTCAAATCTTGCCCAATACCCATGAAAGGAAACAGCAGCTTGGCTCGGTCGTTTGTTTTGGATTTTGCCAGAGTTTCAGATGTTGCGGAATCAACTTTAATTGTTTGCTTTGGAGTAGGTTCTGAAAAATTATGGCAGCCGAATTCGGTACACATCCGCATCAACAATTGGTCATGGAGCTGTCCAAAGGCAATGAAAAGGCTTTTGAGAAGCTTTACATGCTATTTTCCGAGAAGATTTACCACGTGTCTAGGAGAATGAACCTCGGGCACGAAGATGCAGAGGGTATCGTTCAGGAGGTTTTTCTTAAGATCTGGAAGAAAAGACACAAACTAGATCCACAGCTTTCCATCAATGCCTACATGATCTCGATCGTCAGGTCTTTGGTTATCAAGAAAGCCAAGAAGGAAGCCCGATTTTTTGCTTTTCAGAATTACAAGATCCCTCTCTATGAGGTCGAAAGAAATAATAGTCCCGAAGAAGAATTCATCTTTTCGGAGTTTCACAACATCTCCAAGGAGATCATCGAACAGCTACCAGCAGCGCAAAAGCAGATTTTCGTTCTTCGGCATTTTGAAAACCTGTCAGTAGAGGAGATCGCCGAGCGGTTGAATATTTCGAGAAGAACAGTCGAAAACCAGATTTTTCGCTCGACCAAAGCCGTGAGGGAAAAGCTCGTCAAGCTGAAAATCATCTCGGTGGGTGTTTTCGTGATCACGCTCAATTCCGTATTGATGCAGGTATTGGACTGAATCTCCAGTAGGTTCTATCGTGTTTTTGAAAAAAGTGCAAATTATTTTCAAAAGCTCGTGAGTATTTTTCCCGACTTGGGGCTATATGTACTAGTAAATAGCTCCAAATGGATCACAAGAAACGTTTAGATGATTTTTTTGACGGAAAACTGAGCCGCGAACAGGCTCAGGAACTCCTGGATTGGCTAGACTCCTCGGAGGCGGAAGAATTTTTGTCCGCGGAGATTCTACAGGCTTGGTCTGAAAAGATCCGAAGCCATCAGGTTGAAGATTGGGATCCCAAGCCGCTTTGGAATAAGATCAAGCAAGCCAAGGACGGCCACCCAAAGCCATATCTCGCAGTAGATTCGAAGCCGGTCAGGAGGCTTATTCCATCCTGGCTCAAGGCGGCCGTGGTGTTGGTACTTTTGGGGATTTCGGCTCTATTCTATTTTGAGCTTGGCAGACAGGGGGAGTCGCCAGCGATGCTTTCTCAAACTGACCCCAAGATGATCGTCCGCGAAAATCCGGCGGGACAAAAAACAAGAATCAACCTCCCGGATGGATCCACTGTTTTTCTCAATTCGGAAAGCAAAATCACCTACCCCGAAGACTTCCTCGGGAATCGACAGATCGAACTCGAGGGAGAAGGCTTTTTCAAGGTCGCGAGGGATGAAGCCCATCCGTTTACGGTGGAGGCCAAGGGGGTCTTAACCACCGCTTTGGGCACGTCTTTCAATATTTCGACTTTTCAGGAAGAGGAAAAGGTCGCCGTGACTTTGGTGACAGGAAAAGTTAGGCTCGCACAAAAGGACGCAAAAAATTCCATAGTACTCAATCCCGGCGAAGAGTCCCTGCTATCAGCGCAACAATCCCAGCTGAGCAAATATACAGTGGAGGTGTTTGACAAAGTGAGTTGGACGGAAGGGGTCTTAAGGTTTGACGAGACGCCCTTTGACCGGATGATTCCTATGCTGGAACGCTGGTATGGGGTCAAAATGCAAGTCAGGGGAGATCCTGGTGCGATCAAGGCTACAGGTACATTTGACAGCAATGAGAGTCTGCGAAACGTGCTGCATGTCCTGGGCGCTTCGATGGATTTCGAGTACGAATTGAAAGAAAAAGAAGTAATAATCACATTCAATTAAGCTGCCTATGTGAAATCCAAACGACATAAAAAAGAACAGGAACGTACTGCGAATACGCTCCTGTGAAAACCAAAACACGGCACCCAAGGACTAAAGCTTAGCGGTCTGTCATCCGAGGGTATTTCTATGTTTCAACTTACAACCCTAAAATATGAAAAAAACGATACCACTAATAGTCATGTCTATTAAGTTACTGGTCAGAGGAGTGGCGATCCTTTGTCTCACATTGAGTCCCCTGATGGCCAGCACGACCTCGGCCCAGGTGAAAAGCATAGACGAGGTACACCTCAAACTGGACAGGAAAAGTTATTCCCTGAAGGAGCTCTTTCGAGAGATTGAAAGCAAGACCGACTTTAGTTTTTTCTACACAGATGCCGTCATCAGCGGACAGTCGGGATTAAGCTTTGCCAAGACGGCTGGGACGGTGGAACAGCATCTCTATCAGATCGCTACGCAGACCAATCTCAGGTTTAAGCAGGTCAACAACACCATCAGCGTGATCGCACACAAGGCGGGAGAATCCCTCGTGGAAGCCGAGTCTCGGCAGGCGAAGATATCGGGAACCGTCACGGATGAATCAGGGGCGCCACTTCCCGGGGTCACAGTCTTGGTGGAGGGTACCACCAACGGAACGGTGACGGACATTGACGGGAATTTTTCCATCGAGGCTTCCGAGGGTGACGCTTTGATATTTTCCTTCATTGGCTTGCAGCGCCAGAGAATCATCGTTGGTTCGGCTACGCTTTTGGAAGTGGTAATGAAGACCGAGGAAAACAACTTGGAAGAGTTTGTAGTCGTCGGCTACGGCACTTTGCAGAAAAAGGACATTACGGGCGCAGTGAGCGCTATAAGTAGCGAAGAGCTTAAAGATCAGCCCGTAGCGAGTATTGACCAAGCGATTGCGGGTCGACTGGCAGGCGTGGTAGTGACCCAAGCTACTGGGGCACCGGGTGGAGGGGCATCGGTCAGAATCCGAGGTGCTGGCTCGCTGAGTGCTGGCAATGAACCGCTGTATGTGGTTGACGGGTTTCCGGTGACCAACGACTTTGACCAGCGAAACAATCCGCTCAATACGATCAACCCCAATGATATCGACAATATCCAAGTGCTGAAGGACGCCTCTGCCACGGCTATCTATGGCTCGAGGGGCTCGAATGGCGTGATCTTGATCACGACAAAATCCGGTAAGTCCGGTATGTCAAAAATAGACTTCAGTATCAGCACCGGAGTGCAGCAAGTCGAGAAGACCTTGGATGTTCTCAATGCGACCGACTTTGCTTACTATGTCAACGAATCCCGCAACAACGCTTGGGTAAACTCTGGACCGGGCAGGTCGGCCTCCGATCCCAATTCGGTCCGACTGAACAACGTGATGTATCTCCTGCCGGAGGTCTTTAGTGATCCAGAGTCGTTGGGTGAGGGAACCAATTGGCAGGATGAAATCTTCCGAACCGCAGCCATGAGCAATTACCAGCTGAATTTTTCCGGAGGAAATGATAAGACGAAGTACTTTGTCTCAGGCGGTTATCTCAGCCAGGATGGTGTGATCATCAATTCCGACTTGAAGCGCTATTCTTTCAGAGTCAATGTAGAATCCCAGATGAACAAGCGGGTGAACGTTGGAGCCAACATTACGCCTTCTTACACTTTCTCCAACCAATCCCTTGCGGAAGGCAACTGGCAGGGAGGGGGGATTATCCAGTCGGCGATCACTGCGGCTCCCCACCTGTCGCCCTACGATGAGTTTGGCAACTATACCAAGATCACCGGCCAGGGAATAGGCCTTTCCGAAGTGGACAACCCGGTAAAAATCGCCAAAGAGTACTTTCACCAGCAGCAAAACCTCAGACTTTTGGGTACGTCCTTCGCAGAGTTTTTATTGGTGGACAACCTGAAGTTTAAGGCCCTAGTGGGCGCGGATATCCGTAATTTCCGCGAGGACATCTTCAGCTCCTCCATCATCAACCCCAATAGCGTCAATCCGACTAAGCCTGCCGTTGGCACCAATGGCACTTCACAGATCAGAAACTGGCTTTCCGAGTTTACGCTCAGCTACAACAAGAGCATAGGCAAACACAACTTTGACGCAGTACTGGGATATACTGTACAGCAGGAGTCGCTGGATATCAATCGAATGACCGGTACCAACTTTGCCAATGACAACATCAAGACCATCAACGCTGCGGGTTTGATCTCCAGTGCGACATCTACCAAGGAGGAATGGTCCTTGATTTCCTACCTCGCCCGGGTCAACTACAATTACGATGACAGATACCTCCTCACGGCAACTTTTCGTCGGGACGGCTCTTCCAGATTTGGGGAGGATAACCGATGGGGATCTTTCCCTTCGATTTCTTTGGGCTGGAGGATTTCTGAGGAGGAGTTCATGGGCGACGTGTCCTGGCTGTCGGAGTTGAGGCTGCGCGCCAGCTATGGCTTGACGGGCAACAACTTTATCACCAACTACGGCTCCATCGGCCTGACGAGCATTGAAAACTATCCTTTGGGACTCAACGGCGGCACTGTCAGCAACGGAATCCGTCTGTCCAATATTCCAAACAGCAAGTTGGGCTGGGAGAAAAACAGCCAAGCGGACTTGGGGATAGAGATAGGCTTGCTGCAAAACAGGATCTATGCTTCCGCCGACTATTACAACAAACGGACTTCCGACCTCCTGCTCAACGTACCTGTTCCGACTCTGACGGGATATTCTACTGCCTTGCAAAATATAGGCGAGATTCAAAACAAGGGCTTCGAATTTACCCTTACCAGCCGAAACACGGTCGGCAAGCTGAAGTGGACCACGGACTTGAACTTTTCCACCAACAACATCGAGGTAGTAGCCTTGGGTCCCGACGGCTCACCGATCATCTCCAGACAGGCGACATCTGCCAGTGCGCCTACCCATATCACGGAAATAGGATCGGCTCCAGGCAGCTTCTATGGATACAATGTGATCGGGATCTATCAAAATCAGGAGGAGATTGACAGCAGCCCCGTTATCCTGAACGGCAACGGCACAGTGCAGTCCAAACCCGGCCAGCTAAGGTTCGAGGATGTCAATGGAGATGGCGTAATCAATGCAGACGACAGGACCATTCTGGGCAGTCCATTCCCTGACTTCACGTGGGGCATGACTAATACCTTTACTTACAAAAACATTGATTTTGCCTTTACACTTCAGGGCGTCCAGGGATTTGAAGTCTTGAACGCGGCTAGACGCTACTATGGCAACTACGCCGGATCGTACAATGTGCTCTCCAGCGCCTCCAATGGCTGGATGTCCGAGACGGATCGGGGTGACGGTGTTTCGCCGATGATCGACCGCAACTTCAACGGCTATGCCGGAAGTAACGTCGTCAACAATATCACCTCCCTATTTGTCGAGGATGGATCTTTCCTTAGAATTAGGAATGTTACCCTGGGCTACAATCTGCCGACTTCCCTTTTGGAAAAAGCCAAACTTTCCAGTGCAAGGCTCAGCTTCACCGTTCAAAATGCTTACACCTTTACCGACTACGAAGGCTACAATCCCGAGGTGAGTGCCCAGGGTGGCAGCCCGCTGGTGCCCGGTGTGGATGCCGGCGGCTACCCGCTCGCGCGTACGTTTATGTTTGGTTTAAATGTTGGCTTCTAATCTGAAATGGTTATGAAATCGAGTATGAAGAAAACTTCACCAAGAGAGTTGATTTTCGAGATACGAGATTCCATGTGGCCTTTTAAAAAAAAAAA
>NZ_JAFKCW010000002.1:0-604495 GCF_017254835.1 Algoriphagus aestuariicola | reverse complement strand
CGTACGTTTATGTTTGGTTTAAATGTTGGCTTCTAATCTGAAATGGTTATGAAATCGAGTATGAAGAAAACTTCACCAAGAGAGTTGATTTTCGAGATACGAGATTCCATGTGGCCTTTTAAAAAAAAAAAATCTAAACACATGAAAAACACGAAAATATGGATTGCCGCAGGAGCATTTGTCATGCTGACCGCCGGATCTTGCAATAGCGATTTTCTGGATTTGGCTCCGATTTCCCAGCAAAACAGCAATAACTTTTACAAAACTGCTGAAGACATGGGCAACGCCCTTACCGCTGTGTACGGTTCCCTGCAATACAGTGGTCAGTATTTTTCCTCCATGCACGTGATGGGGGATCTGCGCTCAGACAACACAGAGATCACCAATCCCAATGCAGGCGCTGACCTGCAGGCGATCGACAACTTTACCAATACGCCGGTGACCTCCATCAGCAACACGACTTGGACAGGGCACTATCAGGGTATTCAAGCTGCCAATATCGTCATCGAAAAGATCGAAGGCGTGGCGATGGATGCGACGCTGAAGGCTCGCTATGTTGGCGAAGCGAAATTTCTGAGAGCGCTGATGTATTTCAATCTGGTGCGGATCTATGGAGATGTGCCCTTGGTGACTAAGGTGATCAACAATCCACAGGAAGGTTATGAATATGGCCGGACTGGAACAGGAGACGTTTTCCAACAGATCATTGCCGACTTGGTGGATGCCGAGGCTTCACTTCCCTACACGTACCCGTCTGCGGAGGCTGGTCGAGCGACCAAAGGTGCCGCGATGTCGCTTTTGGGCAAGGTCTATTTGACCCGCAAAGAGTGGGCTTTGGCTGCACAGAAACTGAAACAGGTAATCGATGAAGCCGCGCAAACCAAATACACGTTGATGCCCACCTATGCAAGCATCTTTGGGGTGACGGCGGAAAACAATGCCGAATCCATCTTTGAAGTGCAGTTCAAAAGCGGCTCAAGTGGAGAAGGCAGCCCCTTTACCAATCAGTTTGCTCCAATAGGATCAGGTACCGCGGTGGTTGCCGTTGGCAATCCTTTGGGGCAGAATATCCCGACTGCTGAGATGAATCTGGCCTACGAAGAAGGAGATCTGCGAAAAGAATCCTCCATGAATACCAGTTACGTTTTGAATGGCAAAACCACCGAACACAATTATGTGGTGAAGTATTCCGGTACTCCCGCCGCCAATTTGGACAGCGACAACAACTGGATTGTCTTGCGATATGCCGATGTTCTGTTGATGTATGCGGAGGCTTTGAATGAATTGGGTTTTGAGGCTGACGGGCCAGCATTTGACTATTTGAATCAGATCCGAACTAGAGCTGGTTTGCCGGCAAAATCTTTCTCCAATGAAGATCCAACCCTACAAATCGCAACTCAGTCTGAGTTTCGACTGGCAGTGGAGCAGGAAAGAAGGGTTGAGCTCGCCTTTGAAGGACATCGTTGGTTTGATCTCGTGCGTACCGATCGTGCTTTGGACGTGTTGGCTGACAAAGGAATCCAGCCTCATCATCTTCTCTTGGCGATTCCCCAAAGCCAAGTGGACATCAATCCTGCCATGATTTCCCAAAATCCAGGCTATTAAATAGGTTTTGAAGGGCTTAAAGCTAAGCGGCCTGTCTGTTTTTGGATCAGGCTACGCATTAGCTTTTGGCCCCTTCTTCCTAGATTAAGAAAACATCCGACTTGTCAATGAAAAACTTTCTTTTTACCCTGTTTTTGGGGTACATGCTACCGCTTTGCCTTTTTGGACAGCAGCCAAAGATCATCAATAAAAAAGATACCGGATATCGGGGGATCTGGTACAGCAACCAGCCTTCGAGCGACGAGTACGTGTACAAATACAGCGGGGGACTGGCGACCTATCCTGCCAACCATTATCCATTTTCCATCTATTCACCAGAGGTAGACAAGACGTTTTTTTGCTATGGGGGCGCGGATCCTGCTGGGGAAACGCTTTGGCACATGATTTCCTATTTTGACCACAAGACAGGTAAGGTCCCCAAACCCACCATCGTCTTGGATAAGGAAACCGACGACGCACATGACAATCCCGTCATGAATATCGACTCAGATGGTTACCTCTGGATATTTTCCACCGCCCATGGCACGGAGGGACCATCATTTGTCCACAAAAGCAAAAGACCTTATGACATCACCGAATTTGAGCAAGTCCATGCCACCAAGATCGTAGATGGCGAAAATGTAGCCATGGACAATTTTTCCTACCTGCAATCTTGGTATCAGCCGGGCAGCGGCTTTATTAACCTGTTTACACACTATGACCGAAAGGTGATTCCTGACCAGCCCTCCAAGCCCCGACGAACGATCGGGTACATGACCAGCGCCGATGGGGTGACCTATTCCGAGTGGAAAGATTTGGCAGCAGTAGAGGAAGGGCACTATCAGACGAGCGGTCAGTCAGGGAATACGCTGGGCACCTCTTTTAATTTTCACCCGATAAAAGATGATGATAATGGCCTGAATTTCAGAACAAACCTGTATTACATTGAAACTCGGGATTTCGGGAAAACTTGGCATAATGTCCAAGGACAGGAACTCCAAATTCCCCTGACCGATGTTCAAAACCCTGCATTGGTCAAGGACTTTGCTTCTTTGGGTTTGCTGGTATATATCAACGATCTGGCCTTCGATGCCGCTGGACGTCCGGTGATACTCTTTGTTACCAGCAAGGGCTATGAGGCCGGACCGGCAAATGGCCCTCGAATTTGGCACACTGCAAGGTTTACGGGTTCGGACTGGGAAATACTTCCGGTTACTGAATCGGACAACAACTACGATATGGGGTCCCTATATATCGCTGAGGCCGGGGATTGGAGGATAGTTGGACCGACGGCTACTGGGCCCCAGGCCTACAATACCGGGGGAGAAATGGTACTCTGGACCAGCCAGGATCAGGGCAAGAACTGGAAAAGCAAAGCGATGACCACCCATAGTGAGTTTAACCACTCCTATGCCCGTAGGCCGGTCAATGTCCAGCGAGAGTTTTTCGCCTTTTGGGCAGATGGCCATGGGCGGCAAAAATCCTTTTCCAAGCTTTATTTCTCGGATCGGAAGGGAAATGTCTACCTATTGCCAACTGAAATGAAATCGGATTTTGCAAAGCCCATTCGAGTGAAAAGAGCAAAGGGAGACGGAAATGAGTAGACTGGCCCTTATATCTTACCTTATTGTTTGGATGGTCTCATGCCAAGAGAAGAGACCAGATCTTCAGCTGCTCGATACGGTAAGGTTGACAGAGATGGGGCTAAAGGTGGAAGTACTGGCTGATTCTCTCGTCGTGCCTTGGGATTTGGAGGTAGATTCGCAGGGCTTTCTTTGGGTCGCAGAACAGGAGGGGAGAGTGTCCAGGATCAATCTTCAAACCGCAGAAAAGCAACACATGCTGCTGATCCCGGACGTCTGGCAACAGCGGACCTCCGGTTTGCTGGGAATGGCAATCCATCCGGACTTCGCAAAACAACCCTTTGTATATCTGAATTATACCGTTAATCGGGACTCGGTCATCACAAGCAAGCTGGTCAAATATGAGTTTGAAGGGGAGGGATTGACCAGTGGTCAGCTTTTGCTCGAGATCGAAGGTGGAACCTCACACAATGGTTCCCGGCTCGCATTTGGGCCGGATGGTATGCTGTATTGGGCGACGGGCGATACCCATGATTTTGGCTATGCCCAAGACCCGAAGAAACTTAACGGGAAGATTTTGCGCATGGGGGCGGATGGGAGCATACCCGCCGACAACCCCGATCCAAGCAGCTATGTATGGGCGTTGGGATTTCGCAACATGCAAGGATTGGCTTTTTCAGATCTTGGATTGCTCTACACTTCTGAGCATGGAGATGCAATTGAGGATGAGGTAAACTTGATCCGAGCAGGTGCTAACTATGGTTGGCCAGCAATCGAAGGAAAACACAATCTGCTAGAGGAAATTTCATTTGCTGAATACAATCGGGCAATCGAGCCCATCCGTTCATGGACGCCTGTTATAGCTCCTGCAGGGATGGCTTTTTACGGGAAAGATGAAATCCCTGAGTGGGGCAATTCCCTGCTTTTGACTACGCTAAAAGGAAAAAGCTTACGGATTCTTCACCTAGCCGCCAATGGACTATCCATTGACAAGGAGGAGGTACTTTTCGAAAATCACTACGGGAGACTGCGTGATGTATGTGTGGGCCAACAAGGAGAAATTTACATTTCTACGAGTAATAGAGACTGGAATCCCCAGCCCGGATTTCCGTTGGTTGGAGATGATAAAATACTTAAGATAAGTGTTGCAAATGAATTGAACGCCAGTTCATTAATTCCTTCTGTTCCATTGGCTTATTCTGCTTTGGATGGAAAGCAGTTGTACATCAACTACTGCGCTTCTTGTCACAAAGAAGACGGGAAAGGTCTAACTGGCACCTATCCAGCCCTTGCAGGAAGCCAAGTGGTAAATGGAGAAATCGATGCATTGGTGAAAATGTTGGTTCGAGGCAAAGGCCAAATGCCGGCCTTCGCATTCCTGTCCAACCAAGAGTCAAGTCAAATCCTTAGCTACATCCGCGAGAGCTGGGGAAATCAGGCGCCTGAGGTGAGTTCGGGTGAAGTAGAACAAAACAGATAGCTATGTCAAAAAGCAAATTAATCAAACTCTTGAAGGGCTTGGGGCCAGGGATTATCACTGCTGCCTTGGTTTTTGGGCCGAGCAAGATGACGATCACCTCGCGACTTGGTGCGGAATATGGGTACGATACCCTCTGGGTCGTAGTGGTGGCGATTTTCTTCATGCTGGTTTTTACCGACATGGGGGCGAGGATAGGCCTTAGTAGCCCGGAGAGCCTTTTGACTCATATCAGGAAGAAATGGGGTCAGCCCGTCGGAGTACTGGTTGGATTTGGCGTTTTTCTGGTGGCGACGTCCTTTCAGGCTGGGAACTCCATCGGAGTGGGCATAGCCGTGGCTGAGGCCACAGGCACACCGACTTGGATTTGGGTCTTGATTTTCAACCTACTGGGAATCAGTCTGCTGTTTTTCAGGAGTTTTTACAAGACTTTGGAAAAGCTCATGATCGCCTTAGTTGCACTGATGCTGTTTTCTTTTTTGACGACCCTGTTTCTCAGCAAGCCTTCATTTGACGGAATTGTGCGCGGTTTTGTACCGACCATCCCTGTTGGGTCTCCTGGGCTTCTGATCGCTTTTGTGGCTTCCTGCTTTTCCATTGTCGGGGCATTCTATCAGGCTTACCTCGTGCAGGAAAGCCGAAAACCCGGAACTGAAGGCCAATCCAAAAACCGTAGTGCTACAGGAATCTTAATCTTGGGTCTGATGAGTATGGTAGTCATCATCTGCGCGGCAGCTGTTCTCAATCCCCAAGGCATCAAAGTCAACAGTGCCTCGGAGATGTCCAAGGCTTTGGAACCACTATTTGGTTCTTATGCAGCCCACTTGTTTTTGGCGGGGCTATTTGGTGCTTCCTTTTCATCCTTGGTCGGCAATGCCACCGTTGGGGGAAGTCTTTTGGGCGATGCATTGGGTTTTGGCAGTAAACTGAGTTCAAAGGCCGTGCGCAGCCTGATTGCCCTGGTCATGGGCTGCGGGATGAGCATCTCTTTGATCTTTGGAAAGCTCCCTCTGGAGCTGATCATCTTCGCCCAAAGTGTAACGGTTTTTTTGGTTCCGTTTATCGGTATCGCTATGTATGCCATCGCGAACGACAGCCAAATCATGGGGCAGCGGGTCAACTCCAATTTGGTGAAAGCAGCGGGAGCTGTCGGCTTGTTGCTACTAACGGGTCTGGCTGTTTGGAATTTTAATGAATTATTTATCAAATAGATATAGTGATCTGACTCAAGTCAGCATTTAATAAAAAACAGATGTTCAATTGTGATTGAAAACCAATGAAAGATTTAATTCAGTTAGAGAAAGAATTGTCAATACCTTCTTTAGACTTGGTAGCAGACATGGCGAAAATCGAGGGAGATATTCTGCTTTTGGGTATCGGGGGCAAAATGGGCCCGAGTATGGGAAGGCTTGCCGTTGCGGCTGCAAAGGCTGCCGGAGTGAAAAAGAACATTATCGGCGTTTCCAGATTTTCCGATCGGAAAGCAAAAGCCGAGCTGGAGGCGAGCGGAATCCAGACCATCTCCTGCGACCTGCTCAACGACGTCGAGCTGCAGGCCTTGCCGAAAGCGGAAAATGTCATTTACCTCGCAGGCAACAAATTTGGAACTACAGGCAATGAGTCCTTCACTTGGGCGATGAATGCCTATCTGCCGGGTCGAGTGGCTGAGAAATACCGAGACTCCAACATCGTGGCCTTTTCATCAGGCAATGTGCTACCTTTTGTACCGGTGACCTCTGGAGGACCTTCGGAAGAGACCGCACCGGAACCTTTGGGCGAATACGCCCAATCTTGTCTGGGACGGGAGCGGATTTTCGAATATTTCTCCAAAAAGAACCAAACCCCCACGCTGATCTATCGGCTGAACTATGCGGTGGATTTTCGCTACGGGGTGATGATGGAGATTGCCAAGTCTGTTTTGGCCGGAAAGGAAATAGATCTGCGAACCGAAAATGTCAACGTGATCTGGCAGGGCGACGCCAATGAGATAGCCCTTCGTACCCTACTTCATTGCGAATCACCTGCGAAGATCCTGAATGTGACCGGTCCGGAAATTCTTTCTGTGAGATGGATTGCCCTGCAGTTTGGAAGGATTTTCGGTGTCGAGGCCAAGTTTGTCAACGAACCTAACGGCACGGCTTTGCTCAACAATGCCTCCGAATGCCATCGGATTTTCGGCTACCCCAAGGTCACCGTCCGAGAGATCATAGATATCACTGCAACTTGGCTGAAACATGGCGGTGAGGAATTTGGCAAAGCCACGCATTTTCAAGAGAGGGGAGGGAAGTTCTGATGAGAAGACTAAGCGAAGACTTAATACAGCATCTGCATGCCGGTACGGTGATTCCCGCCCATCCTTTGGCCCTGACACCTGAGCGTAAGATAGATGAAGTGCGTCAAAGACAACTCAGCCGCTATTATATGGCTAGTGGAGCTGGAGGAATTGCGGTAGGCGTTCACTCCACGCAATTTGAGATCCGAGATCCAGGTGTAGACTTATTTGAAACGGTATTGAAGTGGGCAGCCGAGGAGGTGGAATCGGCCAGACTGGATCGTCCCTTTCTGAAGGTTGCAGGCATCTGCGGCCCAACTGACCAAGCGAAAAAAGAGGCAAATCTAGCCTTGGACTACGGCTACAATATGGGTTTGCTGAGCATGGGAGGATTGCAGGGCTGGGCGGAGGAGGCGATTCTTGATAGGGTAAGAGAAGTTGCGGCGATTATTCCGGTTTTTGGCTTTTACCTTCAGCCCTCCGTGGGAGGTCGGATTTTTTCCTACGGATTCTGGAGGGAGTTTGCCGAAATAGACAACGTGGAGGCGATCAAATGTGCCTCTTTCAATCGCTATCAGACCCTCGATGTGATGCGCGCCGTGGCCGAAAGCAGTCGCAGGGACTCCATCGCGATGTATACTGGCAATGATGACAATATCGTCGCCGACCTCTTGACCACTTACAGATTTGAGTTGGAGGGAAAGGTGGTGGAAAAAGAGTTCGTAGGCGGGCTACTCGGCCATTGGGCGGTGTACACCCAGAAGGCAGTCGAGCTTTTGGCCGAGGTCAAAGCCTGCAAAAAAAGTGGCTCAGGTGCAGATTGGGCTAGACTCCTCAGCAAGGGGATCGAGGTGACGGATGTGAACGCAGCCATGTTTGATCCCGCGCATCACTTTCATGGATGTATTCCGGGTATGCATGAAATGCTCAGGAGACAGGGACTGCTGAAAGGGATCTGGTGTCTAAATCCAGATGAAGTTCTTTCTTCGGGACAAGCTGGGGAAATCAGTCGCGTACACGCAGCCTATCCCCACCTCAACGACGACGCCTTCGTCCGGGAATTTTTAAAACAGAATAAAGTCTAGAATAATGAAGATTGTTAAACTATTTATATTCAATATTTTATCAGTGGGTGTCTCATTTATGAGTTTAGGACAGGTTGATACCACCCGCTTTACCAATCACGGTCCGCAGCTTTTCGCCTCCATGATTCAGGGATCGGTCTTTGCCAAGGACAAAAACGGCAATGATCTGGTGTATACCGTAGTCAGGGGAGAGCCTGCCCATCTCTTGGGCTATGATGTCAAAACCAAAAAACTGGTGTTGGATCAGCCTCTTCCAAAGGCAGATGGAGCGTGGGACTTGGCGCAGTCCTCGGACGGAACACTCTATGCCCCGGGCGCTAACGGAAGTCTTTTTGCACACCAACCTGGCACTCAGGCGGTCAAGGATCTGGGTGTAGCCCTGGAAGGTGAAACCTACCTTTGGAGCCTTACTCCCGGCAAGGATGGGGAGGTTTTTGGAGCTACTTACCCCGGTTGCCGCGTCTTCAGATATCATCCCGAGGACGGTTTTTCTGACGTGGGCAAGGGAGCTTTGGTAGAAAAGGAAAACTACGTGCGAAGCCTGGCTTTTTACCCCAAAACAGGATTGCTCTATGCGGGAGTGGGGTCACAGGCGCACTTGATAGAAATCAATCCAAAGACCGGGGAGAAAAAGGAATTGCTTCCGGAGAAGTTTAGGAGCTATGAGTTTGTCTATGGCTTGGAAATAGTGCCTGGAAAAGACGGCAATGATCGGCTATTCGCCCTGATAACGAACGGAAGCATCACTTTGGTTTACAACCTCAAGACTCGGGAGTTTGAGCAGGAAATCGAAGGAATGGACATGAGGGCAATCGCCGGAGCAGCTTCGGGGGATGCTGTTTACTATACTGCGAAGTCTGAGCTTCGGCGCTTTGATCCTTCGACAAGCGAATCCTCAGCAACTGTCTTGGGTGAAAGTGTTGGTACAGCGAATGCTTTTCAAATTACTGATAATGGAAAGATTATGTTTTTGACCTCAGGGGCAAATCTTTATTCCTATGATCCCTCTGACGATTCCCTGGACAAAACCAAGCTGCAGATTCCGCCCCAGCCGATTCCGATTCACTCTTTGCTCACCGCTCCGGACGGGAAGATCTGGTCGGGAGGCTATCTCGCTGGCGGTAACGCTACTTTTGATCCAAGGACTGGAAGCCATACCTTTTTGCCAGGTCTAGACCAGACTGAGGCGATGTCGGTGCAGGGGGATCAGCTATTTTTTGGCGTTTACCCCAAGGGCAAGTTTTATGTCTTTAATACCAAAGGCGAATGGAAGCCGAAGGAGGGCAATCCCAAATTTCTCGGGCAACTCGAGGGACAAAGCCGTTCCTTTGCGCAGGTGAGCATCCCCGAACGTCAACTGGTGGTCTTTGGAATGATCCCAGAATACGGCAAGTTGGGCGGGGCAATGGCAACCTACGATTTGGTTAGGGAAGAGCTGAAATTTTTCGATAGTCCAATTGAAAAGCAGTCCATCGCAGCTTTGGCATTTGTTGGTGACTATGTCCTAGGTGGGACGACCATTTCCGGAGGACTGGGCAAAGCCCCCGAAACCAAGGAAGCCAAATTGTTCGGATGGGATCCTAGTTCGGGGAAGACCCTGTTTGAAACGGTTCCTGTAGAGGGTGCTTCTGCTTTGACGGGGTTTATCAAAGGGCCGGATGGCAATATTTGGGGAATGGGAGATGGCACCCTTTTTATTTTTGACCCCAAGGGAAGAAAAGTGCTGTCAACGAGGAAACTGTATGATTTTCCACCCTTCAAAAGCCATATCTGGAGGAGCGCATTTCTGGTGCTTCATCCGGATGGGAATATCTACGGGACAGATTGGGAAAAGCTATTTAAGCTAAATCCCAATACGATGGAACTTACCCAACTCGCCAAGGACGCGGCACTGCTGGTAATGGGCAAAGACGGGACGCTGTTTTTTAAACGGGGTACAGACTTGTGGTCTTACAGGCCCTGATCAGAAACTTTACGGAAGTTTTTAGTGCAAAATACCCGGATTCAGCAAACGCTGATTTCGGGTATTTCTTTTTTGCATCCAGCGAAGAGCAAACAATTCGCGCAAGGGCTGGTTCTTCATTTCAAGGAAACCCGAAAAGCTTCTCAAGATAATGGAAGCGGCTGATGGAATCCCTTGGATACTGCCAAAAAGACTTTGCTGCGAAAAGGGTCAGTTTTCCAAATCCTGATTTTCTATATATTTGGTTCATCGAGCTGAAGAGGCCTGAGATGCAAATCGGTAAATCAAGGCAATTCCGTTGAGGTGCTTGACTTTAAAAAACGATAGTTTAAACTACAGTGACGTTTTCTACATAGGTGCCATTTTGTGAAGTAGCCTTTTGCAGGCAAGTTCCAATTTGGCTTTTTTCTTTATTTTCCATCTATATTGAGCAAAATGAAAACAGCAGCACTTATCCCGGCACGATATGCGTCAACTCGGCTTCCCGCAAAGTTGATTCAGGATCTTGGTGGAATCTCAGTGATACAAAGGACCTATGTGAGCTCTGTTGCTACCGGGGTATTCGATGAAGTATGGGTGGTGACTGACCACAAGGAAATCGAGAGGCAGATTCTTGACTTGGGTGGAAATGTCTTTATGAGCAAAAAGACCCACCAGAGCGGTTCTGACCGGATTGCGGAAGCTTTGGAAACTGTGGATGCGGACCTAATTGTCAACGTGCAGGGAGATGAGCCCTTTCAAGATCCCAAGTCCCTAAAGGACCTGGTGTCGGCCTTTGAACGCCCAAAGGTAAAGATGGCCTCTCTGATGTGCAAGATTTCCGAGGATGAGGCCTACAATCCCAATACGGTAAAAGTCGTGCTGGATGAAAAGAAAAACGCGATATATTTCTCCAGATCGCCCATTCCATTCAACCGTGAGCGCACGGAGGATATTTTCTATTGGAAGCACGTGGGGGTGTACGCCTACATACGGGAGCTTTTATTGGATTTCACTTCCTGGCCCAAGGGTAGATTGGAGCAAATCGAAATGTTGGAACAACTTAGACTGATCGAGCGGGGCATCAAGATCAAAATGGTTGAGACCGAGCATCAGGCAATTGCGATAGATACCAAGGAAGACTTGGAAAGGGCTAGAAATTTCCTGAAGAGCATTTTGTAAACCTAAGGCTATGAAAAAGCGCGCGACTGGAATTGGAGGTATCTTTTTTAAGGTAAAAGACCCCGAGGCAACAAAGTCTTGGTATCACAAACACCTGGGACTGAATACGGACAAGTATGGGACTACCTTTGAATGGAGAAGCAGTGAAGATCCTACGAAAAAGGGCTTTTCCCAATGGTCACCCATGAAGGACGATACTACCTACTTCAAACCCTCCGAAAAGGACTTCATGATCAACTATCGTGTGGAGAATCTGCTTGAATTGGTGGAGGAGCTAAGAGCCGAAGGGGTGACTATTCTGGATGAGATAGAAACCTACGAATACGGGAAGTTTGTCCATATCCTAGATCCAGATGGGCATAGTATCGAACTTTGGGAGCCTGTCGACGAAGTCTATGACAAGCTGGTGACCGGAAGGACAGAGACTTGAACGTGGGGCAGGCAGGCACGAAAATACGCCCAAAAAACCGCCTCAGCGGATATTTGGCTGGGACACTAGAATTTAATCGCAAGAAATAAAAAAGATTTTTACATGAATATCCAACATCAGTCCGACGGACGTAGAGGCTCCTTTTTTGTTGAACAAGACTCAGCACGCATTGCCGAAATGGTCTACGTGATGGCAGGCCCAAAGCGGATGATCATCGAGCACACGGAAGTGGATGAAAGCTTAAAGGGAAAAGGTGCCGGTGTGAAAATGCTCGAAGCCTTGGTGGACTTTGTCCGCAAAGAGGGGGTCAAAGTGATTCCACTTTGTCCTTTTGCCAAGGCGACCTTTGAAAAAAGACCAGATCTTCAGGATGTCTTAAATTGAATCAACCCCTAGTTGCTTGAGCTATGGTTACTATTCAGGTGGACACGGGACTTACTCTGGAAGAGTATATTTTTATCCTAGAGGACTCAGGCTTGGGTTTGAGAAGGCCGATGGACAATCCCGAACACCTCAAAAGGATGCTCGAAGGATCCAATCTTCTGATCAGCGCCAGACTTGATGGTCGCTTGGTTGGGTTATTCAGGGGCCTTTCCGATTTCTGCTATCGGTGTTTTGTTGCTGATTTGGCGGTTGCCAAGGCGTATCAGGGTCAAGGCATAGGCAGAAGCATGCTCCAGTTTGCGCGTAACATGTCGCCCGAAGCCCGCTTAATTCTGTTTGCCGCTGAGGACGCAGAGCCGTTTTACAAAAAGCTGGGCTTTAAGCCCCATGAGCGCTGCTACCAGTTGAAGCCTGGAGAAGCCTTGCTGTAAGATTCAACACATTCGGGCCATGCCTAAGTACCGAATGCCTTATTATTTCCAGCACCCGAGATTAGCGGAAAAGCGAGGGCATTTTTTTCAGCCGGTTTTTCAATGCTCGATTTATCGGCTATCTTGACTAGCATCAACCATCAATCCTTAGACCTTATGAAGAAAACTTTACTGTCGGGGGCAGCACTTTTGCTTTGCCTTACGGCCTACGGCCAAAAAACATACCTCCATGCCGGACGTCTTATCGATGTCAAAACCAAAAAAGTCCTCACCGAGCAAACCATAGTCGTCGAAGGGGACAAAATCCTTTCCGTATCCGCTGGATACCAAAATGGAGGGGAGGGGGATAAGACGATAGATCTGAAGGGATCAACCGTCATGCCAGGCCTGATGGACATGCACGTCCACATTGAGAGTCAGACCAGTCCTACCCGCTACGTGGACGGCTTCAGGGATAATGAAGCCGATGTCGCATACAAGGCATTGCCCTATGCCAAAATCACCCTGATGTCTGGTTTTACCACCGTTCGTGATCTCGGCGGTTCGGGAGTGAATATTGCCCTTCGAAATGCCATCAACAGCGGCTTGGTCGTAGGCCCGAGAATTTACACCGCAGGCAAGTCTATCGCCCCCACGGGAGGCCATGCCGATCCGACCAACGGAGTGAGGCGTGACCTGATGCGTGACCCGGGTCCGGATGAGGGGGTAATCAATGGAGATGCCGATGCCCGAAAAGCCGTGCGCCAAGCCGTAAAGTATGGGTCCGATGTAATCAAAGTTACGGCTACTGGTGGCGTACTTTCTGTCGCTCGCGACGGATCCGCGCCCCAGTTTCAGCAGGATGAATTGGATGCAGTGGTGCGTACAGCCAAGGACTTCGGTATCCATGTGGCGGCCCATGCCCATGGGGATGAAGGAATGAAGCGAGCCGTGAAAGCTGGAATACACTCGATCGAGCATGGCACAATGATGTCGGAGGAAACGATGGAAATGATGATTGAAGCCGGGACGTGGTATGTGCCAACTGTGACGGCAGGCATGTCAGCCGCTGAATACGCAAAAATTCCCGGCTACTATCCGCCCGTGGTGAGGGACAAAGCCATGCAGATCGGAGCCCAGATCCAGGAGACTTTTGGAAGGGCCTACAAAAAAGGAGTGAAGATAGCCTTCGGGACGGATGCAGGTGTATTTCCTCATGGGGAAAACTATCGGGAGTTCCTTTATATGACCGAAGTCGGGATGCCAAATCTGGAAGCCATTCAGGCGGCCACTTTGAATGCCGCGCAGCTTTTGGGAATTGAAGCGAAACTAGGGACGATCGAAGCAGGTAAGATCGCCGACATCATTGCTGTCTCCGGAAATCCAGACGAGGATATCAAAGTGATGAAGGATGTCAATTTTGTCATGAAGGAAGGAAAAGTATATAAGCAGTAGTTCAGTGCGCAGCAGGAAGTGGGCAATAGGCAGTGTCGCAGAAGGTGGAACGGGAACTCTGTACCAATCGCCAGCAATCCCTGACTGACTAGTTCTTAGTGCGCTCCTACGGTCGATTAAACCAATCCATTTACCTTAAATCTAAACAGCATGAAAATCAGATTTTTCCTAGTTTTTCTGTTTATCGCTACTTTTTCTTTCGCCCAAGAGAAAAATGACACATCACCGGACCCGCTACCCAAAGCCCAGGTATTTGAATCCAAGCAATCTGTGACCATCGATGGTAAGGTGATCAACCTTAACGCCAAGGCGGGAACTATGGAACTCAAGGATGAGAATAACAAGCCGATTGCCTTGTTTGGCTTCACCGCCTATTTCAAGGAAAATCCCGAGAAGGATAGACCTATTATCTTCGCTTATAATGGGGGACCCGGCTCATCTTCCTATTGGCTTCACATGGGCATCATGGGCCCAAAAAGAATAGTGGTAGACGATCCGAATTATAACCAAGCCGCTCCCTACCAATTGGTCAACAACGAGTTTTCAATCCTCGACATCGCCGATGTGGTGATGATGGATCCGGTGGGAACGGGCCTAAGCGTTCCTATAGGGGATGCCAAAGGGGCCAATTTCTGGGGAGTAGACCAGGATATCCGAAGCGTCAGCCTTTTTATCATGCAGTTTTTGAAAGCGCATGATCGCCTTAATTCCCCGAAATACATCCTGGGAGAAAGCTATGGGACCTTCAGAAATGCCGGAGTGATGAGCTATCTTTTGGATAGAGGCTATGCGCTAAATGGGGTCATCATGGTATCTGCGGTCTTTGACCTGCGTTCCTTGTTTTTTGCGCCTAACGAAGATTTGTCCTACATAGCCTACCTGCCCACCATGGCGGCCACCAGCTGGTATCATGACAAAGTAGCCAACAAGGGCGCAGACCTGCCGAGCTTCGTGGATGAGGTAAGAAGCTTCACGGAAAACCACTATACCCCGGCGCTTTTCAAGGGCAACAGGATTTCGGAGGAAGAGAAAAACGCAGTCGCGCAAAAACTCCAGGATTACACCGGGATTTCCGCAGAGACTTGGAAGCGCGCCAACCTTAAGCTCGACGCGGGAGAGTATTTTCAGGAACTGCTTCGCAGCACAGGAGAAACGGTAGGCAGATTGGACTCCAGGTACAAAGGGATGAACATTGACCCTATGTCAATGAATGCGTTTACCGACCCACAAAGTGACGCGATTTCCCCTGCCTATACGATGGCATTTCTGGACTATTTTCACGGTAGCCTAGGAGTGAGCAAGGATTTGCTGTATGCAACTTCCGCTTACTCAAAGGATGGATTTAAATGGGATTGGAAGCACCAGGGCAACAACTTCTGGGGAGCCGATGCAGCTGTGACCACCCTGCCCGACATGGCTGATGCCCTGAGCAAAGATCCCAATGTCAAGGTTCTGATCATGAATGGTTACTATGATTTGGCTACTGTGTTCTATGGGGTAGAGCATTCTATCGCCCATCTTGACTTGCCAAAGTCTGCCACGGAAAGGGTCATCATGACTTACTATGAGGCCGGACACATGATGTATACCCATTTGCCATCCGCCAAGCTTTTCAGGGACGACCTGAAAAAATTTGTCTCGGATACCCTAAGAAAATGAGCAAAAGTGCCAGCATTCTTTTCATAAGAAGATTTTCTCACTGTAAAATCTTATTGGGATGCTGGGTGTTTTTGGCTTTTGGCTGTGCCGAGGCCCAAAAGCCAAGTCCTTCCCCAACGCTCTATTTTCCTCCCAGCGGCTCTTCGACTTGGGAGAATATGCCCCTGGAAGATCTGGATTGGGATCGAGCCGCTTTGGCTGAGCTTTTGGCCTGGCTTCCTACCCAAGACACTCGGGCATTTATTATTCTGAAAAACGGCAAGATTGTCGTGGAAGAATATTGGGGAGCTAAACTGACAGGGGCTGGTGCGATGGATCAAAATTCCTATTGGTACTGGGCATCTGCGGGAAAGACGCTGACGGCGGCTTTGGTCGGTATCGCACAAGAGAAAAGTATGCTGAAGACCAGTGACCGTTCGCAACAGTACCTTGGCGAAGGTTGGACCGCCATGCCACTAGACCAGGAGCGCGACATCCAGCTCATTCACCACCTGACGCTGACAACCGGGATAGACGACGACGTGGAAAATCTGGATGACCCAGCACCTGAAAACCTCAAGTTTTTGGCAAAGCCCGGTACCCGCTGGAGCTATCACAACGCGACCTATACGCTGCTGGAGCGCGTGGTGGAAAACGCCTCGGGAAAGGATTACCAAAGTTTTTTCGAGGAAAGCCTAGGGGATAGGATAGGGATGGATGGCTTTTGGCAGCAGACTGGGTTTAACAATGTCTTTTACTCCACCCCGAGATCGTTTGCCAGGTTTGGGCTGCTGATGCTGGCAGGGGGAAACTGGGCTGGAGACCAGATTTGGTCGGGTGATTATTTTGATGGAATGAGCCAAACCTCCCAAGGTCTCAACCTGAGCTATGGCTATCTGACCTGGCTCAATGGAAAGGCATCCTTCATGGTTCCCGGATCGCAGGCAACTATCCCTGGCTCTCTCATTCCTCAAGCTCCAGCGGATATGTATCAGGCGATGGGGAAAAACGGGCAGTTTTTGATGGTGATCCCTTCAGAGAACCTGGTTATTGTCAGGATGGGGAGTTCGGGGGGAGATGCGCTTGTGCCATTTTTGCTGATGCGTGACATTTGGCAGCATCTGGATCAAGTGATCCACTAGAAATTCGAATTACTCAACTGTATTTTTCCATTTGATCATTGATCTTGTCAATGGTCAGTGGTTTTTCCAAAAAACCGGAAACCACCTTGTATTCATCAGCTTTTTGGCGGTCTTGAAAATCTATGGAGCTGGACAGGATGACAATCTTGTCTTTCCTATGGGGAAAGGCTTCCAAATACCGGTTGAGGAATTCCCAGCCATTCAAGACGGGCATATTGATGTCCAAAAAAATAAGCAGGCTGTTGTCTGGATTGAGTTGGCCTATTTTTTCGAGGGCATCTTCTCCTCCCAAAAACTCTTCAATCCGTGTACTGATCCCTATTTTTCCCAAAAGCCTCCTGTTGATCAGGTTGTTGATGGGGTCGTCATCCACTAAAAATACAGCATCAAAGTGAACCATTAAAATAGGGTGTCGGGTGATAGGTTGTGTAATTACACCAAAATACAATTATTCCCCTTGCGTAAAAAAGGTTTTAGCGGCTTTTTATTTGTAGTTGTATAGGCAGTCTAAAAATCAAGTAAATAAAAAAGGAGGCCTGAGCCTCCTTTTTGTTTATCTGGAAATCGGCATTACATCATGCCACCCATTCCGCCGCCGCCCATAGGAGGCATTGCCGGAGCGTCTTCTTTCACATCTGCTACTACACACTCGGTGGTCAGTAGAAGCGCTGCGATAGAAGCGGCGTTTTCAAGAGCCAATCTAGTCACTTTGGTAGGGTCGATGACTCCTGCTGCGAACAGATCCTCATAGATGTCTGTTCTTGCGTTGTAGCCGTAGTTTCCTTTGTTTTCTCTGATCTTGTTGATCACTACAGACGGCTCACCACCTGCGTTTGACACGATAGTTCTCAATGGAGACTCGATTGCCAGACGAATGATGTTGATACCAGTATCCTGATCTTCGTTTTCGCCTTTCAAGTCAGCAAGTGCTTCGGCAGCTCTCACTAGAGCCACACCGCCACCTACTACGACACCTTCTTGAACTGCCGCTCTGGTAGCGTGCAATGCATCGTCTACACGGTCTTTTTTCTCTTTCATCTCCACTTCAGTAGCAGCACCGATGTACAGGATAGCTACACCGCCAGACAGTTTGGCAAGTCTTTCCTGAAGCTTCTCTCTATCGTAGTCGGAAGTGGTTTTTTCGATTTGAGCTTTGATCTCGGCGATTCTGCCTTTGATGGCAGCTGCGTCACCTGCACCGTTGACAATGGTTGTGTTGTCTTTGTCGATGTTGATCTTTTCAGCTCTTCCCAGCATATCTGGAGTTGCGTTCTCCAATTTGAAACCTCTTTCTTCAGAGATTACAGTTCCGCCAGTCAGGATCGCGATGTCCTCCAACATAGCTTTTCTTCTGTCACCGAAGCCTGGAGCTTTAACGGCAGCTACTTTCAAGGCACCTCTGATTTTGTTTACAACCAAGGTTGCCAAAGCTTCACCGTCCACATCTTCAGAGATGATCAACAATGGCTTGCCTGACTGTGCAACTGGCTCAAGAACTGGAAGCAATTCCTTCATGGAAGAGATCTTCTTGTCGTAGATCAAGATGAATGGATTGTCCAGTTCAGCTTCCATTTTCTCGGTGTTGGTCACGAAGTAAGGAGAAAGGTAACCTCTGTCAAACTGCATACCTTCTACAGTCTTCACGTCAGTTTCGGTGCCTTTTGCTTCTTCTACAGTGATGACGCCATCTTTACCTACTTTGTCCATCGCGTCAGAAATCATCTTACCGATTTCTTCGTCGTTGTTGGCAGATACGGTAGCTACCTGAGCGATCTCTTTGGAAGTGGAGATTTGCTTGGAGTTTTCCTTCAACTTGTTAACAACCGCAGCAACTGCCTTGTCAATACCTCTCTTGAGGTCCATTGGATTAGCACCAGCTGCTACGTTTTTAATTCCAACGTTGAAGATGGACTGTGCCAAAACAGTTGCGGTGGTAGTTCCGTCACCAGCATTATCGGCAGTTTTGGAAGCTACTTCTTTCACGAGCTGAGCGCCCATGTTTTCGATTGGTTCTGACAGTTCGATTTCTTTGGCTACTGACACACCGTCCTTGGTGATGGTAGGGGCTCCGAATTTCTTGTCAATGATGACATTTCGGCCTTTTGGTCCCAAAGTGACTTTTACTGCGTCTGCCAATGCATCCACACCTTTCTTAAGACGATCCCTGGCATCGGTATCGAAAAACAATTGTTTAGCCATGTTATTTAGATTTTAAGTTGTTGAGTTTAGTTGATTGATTAAAGGATAGCGAAGATGTCAGACTCTCTCATGATGAGGAAATCCTTGCCTTCCACGCTGAGTTCGGTGCCGGAATATTTTCCGTACAAAACAGTGTCACCCACTTTCACAGTCAATGGCTCGTCTTTTTTGCCGTTTCCTACTGCTACCACAGTGCCTTTTTGTGGTTTTTCCTTAGCGGTATCCGGGATGTAAAGACCAGAAGCGGTTTTTTCTTCTGCTGCAGCTGGTTGTACCAAAACTCGGTCTGCAAGAGGTTTGATGTTCACGTTTGACATAGTATTAAATTGTTTAAGGTTAGATTTTAGATTAAAATGCTATTGCCCTATTAACACTTCCTATGCCAAGGGCTCATTTGTCAAAAAAGCTGACAAATCGGCCGTAAATGTGGTGGCTTTGTCCGATAACTGAATTTTTCGAAGCTTGTGGAGCCTGTCAAATTTTCCCCAAGACAATTGAAAAATGTCAGAATTGCGTATTTTAAGACAAACCTTAAAACCTAATAGTACCTATGAGAACCTTGCCGAAAAACTGGATCACTGAAGGTCTGATCGATTTTGAGTACAAAAAATACCAATTGCTGGCCTACTTGCAGGAGGCTGATCGGGAGTTTCAAGCCGTGAAACTCTACCCCGCACTGTCAGATCTCATCGAACATCACCGCGTGCTGATTGAACTGAGTTCGGGCAAAGCGGAGTTGAGCAAATTGTTTCCCAAAGCTCTCAACGGCATCGATTTTAAGAATGCGCAGTTGCAGTTTGAGCAAAAAGTCGAAGACGGGGAGGTCATGAAGGAGATTTCCCAGATCACCGAGTTTGCACTACCCAGGATAGCCTCACAGATAGAGGAGGGGAAGTCCATCTATAATTTTGTGGAGGAGCAGGTCGAGTTTGAACCGGTAGGGATACAGCCAATCTACAATCGTGAAGGGTTTATTCTGATGACAAGGGAAAACAAAACCGAAATCCATGCCTTTCGCTATAAATCCAATTTTCTTCAGCTCGCAGGGGAAAAATTCCGGAGCATTGTATTTTGGTTTGTCGGGATTTTCCAAAAATCTCTCGTCAACACCCTCGAGAAACTCAAGATGCAGCTGATCCGTGAGGTCAGGGAACTCCCCAATCCGGCGACCTGGAGGCTGCACAGCCATCAGGCGGTGCCTATAGAGGAAACCCTTATCCCGATTTCCAAGCGCTTGGTCTTGCAGCAGATCAACTAGCCGACTTCTTCAGAAGGGGAGCTGGCTGGTTTTGTTGGCTCCCTATGAATGAAAGCTATTTTTGGATTCACCGACTTTACCAAAGGTTTTATTCTTACTTTTGGGCTGTACGTTCTTTTGTTCATTCTACACTCATAGCCGTTTGCGGTTTCCCTTAGCGGGAATTAATAAGGAACCATGTGAAAATCATGGACTGTCGCGCAACTGTAATCCTGTTTTGGCCTCGCCAAAATACAGCGCTATCCAAGTATGCCATTGTCCCAGATGCCGGGATGAGAAGGCGGGTAGCGTCAGGAAAGTCAGGAGACTTGCCCCAAACGCATTGACATTGCTTTCGCGATCTGAAGCCACTGTCAGGCATTGAACTCCCATATCCTTCCTATTGCCGGGGGATTAGTGTGTCATTTTCTGATTATTTAGTTTGCGTAAGTAATACGTTTGATTGCTCAAAGACGGCAGTTAACTATTTCTAATTTTAAAGCAAACAACATGCTGACGCACAACCTGGGCTATCCGCGGATTGGTAGCCAACGTCAATTGAAAAGAGCCTGCGAAGACTATTGGGCAGGCAGATCCACCCTCCAACAGCTCTTGCAGGCCGGAAGTAAGCTCCGCGAGGAGAACTGGAAACTCCAAAAGGAGGCCGGGATAGATCTCATCCCATCCAACGACTTCTCATTTTACGATCAAGTATTGGACATGTCCCTGATGGTCAATGCCATCCCCCAAAGGTTTCATGACGTCGTTATTGGTCGGAAAAACTCTGAAATGGACTTGTATTTTGCCATGGCCAGGGGATTTCAAAAGGATGGCATGGACCTCACCGCACTTGAGATGACCAAGTGGTTTGATACCAATTACCACTATTTGGTCCCCGAATTTCAAAAAGGCCAACTCTTTAAGCTCTTTTCCACCAAGGTCATAGATGAGTTTAATGAGGCAAAGCAGCTGGGAATAAAGACTAAACCTGTACTGATTGGGCCGGTATCCTACCTTTTGCTGGGTAAGGAAAAGGAGCAGGGATTTGATCGCATCGATCTGATTGAAAATCTTCTCCCGGTCTACCTGGAAATCCTGAATAGGCTCGAAAAACTTGGCGTGGAGTGGGTACAGTTTGACGAGCCGTTTCTGGCTCTGGACTTGGGTGAGAAAGAAAGAAACGCGTTTACCTATGTCTATCAACTGATCAGAACGTCTTTTCCGAAATTGAAAGTTTTGCTCGCTACCTATTTCGAGGGGATTGGCGAAGAGAGTGTTTTGGCTGCATCGCTTCCCGTTTGTGCCATCCACTTGGATTTGGTCAGAAAGCCTAAGCAACTTTCCCAAATGCTTTCGTTGATTCCCGAGCCAATTTCAATTTCACTGGGAGTGGTTGACGGGCGGAACATCTGGATAAATGATCTCGAAGCTTCTTTAAAATTGATTAAGGAAGCTGCTGAAAAGCTTGGCGAGTCGCGGGTCATGCTTGCCCCTTCGTGTTCCCTGCTTCACGTGCCTTGCGATCTGGATTTGGAATCGGATGAGAAAGTTCTCTCGTCGGAGATCAAGAAGTGGATGGCTTTCGCAAAGCAGAAGCTTGGGGAAGTCACTTTGCTTCAAAAGCTGGCAACCGAAGAGCAGTTGGACAATATTGATTTTAGACGAAATCAAGAGGCAATCGCGAGTCGAAAAACTTCCCCATTGATTCATGACAATAAGGTGAAGGCAAGGGTGGGGGCCGTCACTTCTGCTATGGCCTCTCGTAAATCGCCGTTTGCCCTCAGGGCAGAAAAACAACGTGAGCTACTTAATCTGCCCCTTTACCCTACCACTACGATAGGTTCCTTCCCCCAGACCAAAGAGGTAAGATCTTGGAGGGCGAAGTACAAGAGGGGAGACCTGAGCAAAGTACAATACGATAAATTACTTCGTGATGAAACGACAGGCTTGATCCGATGGCAGGAGGAGATTGGACTGGACGTGCTGGTACATGGGGAATATGAGCGCAACGATATGGTGGAATACTTTGGCGAGCAGCTGAAGGGCTACACTTTTTCAAGCAATGGTTGGGTACAAAGCTACGGCTCCCGATGCGTGAAGCCTCCCATTGTGTTTGGGGATGTGTCTAGGCCCAATCCCATGACGGTATATTGGTCATCATTTGCCCAATCCCTTACCAAGGTTCCGGTAAAAGGAATGCTCACCGGACCGGTCACGATTTTGCAGTGGTCCTTTGTGAGGGATGATCAGCCCAGATCCGAGACGGCCTTGCAGATTGCGCTTGCTATCCGGGATGAGGTCCAAGATCTCGAAAAGGCCGGAATCAAGATCATCCAGATCGATGAACCAGCGATTCGTGAGGGTCTGCCGCTGCGCAAGGCTGAATGGCAGCAGTATTTGGCTTGGTCTATTCGTGCATTTCGAATCTCCTCCTGCGGTGTGGAAGATGAAACCCAAATCCATACCCACATGTGCTATTCCGAGTTTAACGATATCATCCAAAATATCGCCGAAATGGACGCGGATGTGATCACAATCGAATGCTCGCGATCACAGATGGAGCTATTGGACGCGTTTGCCAAATTCAAATATCCCAATGGGATCGGACCTGGGGTCTATGATATACATTCTCCAAGGGTGCCCAGCCAGGAAGAGATGGTCTTTTTGCTCAAAAAAGCCCAAGCCGTCATCCCGGACGAAAATCTGTGGGTTAACCCGGATTGCGGACTCAAGACCCGTCATTGGCCGGAAACCCGCGAAGCACTGATACAGATGGTAGCTGCGGCCAAGGCACTGAGAGAACCTGTGCTAGCCTAATTTGACCATTGGAGGCCAGTTCTTGTTTTGCTGGCCTCTTCTTTCTTTTCCATAAAATCCAATAGGATGAAAAGCCGAAATAATTTGAACAATATGATTTGCCTGGATATCTACTTGGAACAATGCCGGCAAAATCTATTTTCCGAAGAGGATTCCAAGTTCTTGCCGTTCCATGTTTTCCACCCTCTAGTGGCATGGGACGTAATTTCCCAAACAAGATTTCACGATCCAAAGGCGATGACAATCCTAAAATTCCGCGATCTAGCGAGGCTGCGAGGATGGATACTCGATACGTCCATGTTTAGGAGAAAGGACTTTGATGCCCTGGTGGTGACCGACTTGAATCAGGTGATCGAATGGGTAAGCGAGGGGTTTGAACGGATGACCGGATATTCGGCCAGCGAGGTGATAGGCCAAAAGCCAAAGTTACTTCAGGGGCCCAATACGAGCCTTTCGGCCAAGAACATGATCAGGAAGGCTCTCGAAGAAAAAAGACCGGTGGAGGCAACGCTTCACAATTACAAAAAAGACGGATCGGCATATCGGTGCAGGATTCAGGTTGTTCCGCTCTTTGCGGCTTCACAATCTCCAACCCATTTCTTGGCCTTTGAGAAATCACTCGGATAGGAAAAGGGATTTTCGCATATGCTATTGTTTCAAAAAATCAATTCCGGTGGTTTAGTCGTGTATGACAGAATTTGAAAAATTAGCTTGCGGCCAAAAGAACACTAGGTTTTGTTTGGCCTTTTGATTCAGCAAAAGCGGTGTTTCGAGAAATGGAATTTTTTCGTTTGACCTTATTCTTTCTTTAAATTCAAGGATAATTGACTATGTTTTCCCTCTGAAAAAACTTTCCTACTATGCGTAAACTACTTTTTGTTTTCCTGCTCAGCTCGTCTGTCAGTTTTGCTCAGCAGACGGGTTCGACCGTTCAAAGGAATACTATCGATACCGACTATCGTGCGATTCGAAGGGATGTGCCGATGACCAATTCGATTCTTAAGGCATTTGAGGCGGGGACTCGGAACTTTTCTGGGAAGCCTGGCCCAAATTACTGGCAGCTGGAGACCGATTTTACAATCCAGGTCAGTCTGGATCCACATACCCAGACACTCACCGGAACCGAAAAAATTCTGGTACACAACAATAGCAAGGACGACCTGGATAGGATTGTGCTGCGCTTGGATCACAATATATTCAGGGGGGATGTGCCACGGGGATTTTCCATTCCCGCCGAGCAGACCGAAGGCATGGTAGTCACCCGGATCAATGTTGCGGGAGAGGAAATAGATCTCACTGAAATTAGGCTGAGAAGAGGCCAGACCCCAAAAAATGGGGTAAGCGGGCTGAAAAAAACGATTGCAACCATCTATCTCGCCCAGCCCATCAAAGCGGGAAGTAAAACAGAACTGGAGATTGATTGGCATACCAAATTACCTGGTGGCACCGAGGGACAGGGACATCGCATGACCCAGCGATTTGACAGCACGCTTTTTCAGCCTACCCAATGGTTCCCAAGGCTGGCGAAATACGACGATTTGAGAGGTTGGGAAACCAGTCCCTACTTGGGCCCCGCGGAGTTTTACAATAATTTCGGGAAGTTTGACGTCTCCATCACCGTACCCGGTGGATGGATTGTGAGCGGTACGGGGGTCTTGCAAAACCCAAAGGAGGTGATGACAGCTCCCTCGATCGAGCGATTTGGGAAAATCCTGGAGTCGGACGAGGAAACTACCATTGTTGCCGAAGATGAAAGGGGCCCTGGAAAAGCTACCGCATTCGGCGAAAAACTCACCTGGCATTTTGTCGCGGACAAGGTAAATGACTTTGCTTGGGCTACCTCTGCGGATTTTATCTGGAAGGGAACCAGGGCGGATATTCCGGGCAAGGGCTACGTGCCCATTTATATGGTATACGAGCCGGAGCGGGCCAGAAACTATGAGAATGCCGCAAGAATTACCCGCCATGCGCTGGAGTTCTATTCCAAGCTTTGGGCGCCTTATCCTTTTCCCCAATTGACTCTTCAAGATGGCCCGAGTGCGGGTATGGAATATCCCATGGTGATCAATTCAAACCAGGGTGCTGCAGACCACGAGACCGCTCACCAGTGGTGGCCGATGATGCTTGGCACCAATGAAACACGCTATGGCTGGATGGACGAGGGTTTTAATCAGTACATGAACATCCTATCTGATGCAGACTCCCGCGGGGTTCCTGCCAGATTGGACGGCTTGGGCCAAAGCTATGGAAGAATCAGCGGGAGCGAGGACGAAGCTCCACTGATGTGGAGCGCCAATGATGCGGGTATGGGATACGGTTTTCAGACCTATCAGAAAACGCCACTGATGCTTTCCATGCTCGGTGGGATAGTTGGGGACGAAGCCGTCATCGACGCAATGAAGAAGTATACCGCAGCGTGGGCTTTCAAGCATCCCTCTCCCTGGGACTTCATGTTTTTCATGAACCATGAGCTGGGTCAAAACCTGGAGTGGTTCTGGTATTATTGGTTGTTTACGACTGAGTCTGTCGACGGCTCCATTTCGGACCTGAAAACCGAGGGGGGAAAAACTACCGTCACTGTGCGTCAAGACGGGCAAATGCCATCACCGGTGGTGCTGAGGGTAGAGTTTGAAGCAAACGGCCCGGATCTAAAACCTTCACCAAACGCAGAGATTCTTGATCCAAATACAGCTGAAGTGACTTGGCCCGTGGATGTTTGGTGGGGAGGAAGCAAGACCTTCGACGCGGTTTTGGATTTTGGACCGAGGAAAATCAAGAAAATCACCCTGGATCCCCACGGTCGTTTTCCAGACAGGGATCTTTCTGATAATGTGTGGCCGAAACAATAGTGGCGTACACCTAGGCAATTTTGCTTAGGTGTTTTTTTTGTCATTCCAATCTTTTTTGCGATGGGAATAAAGAATGGTCGGCCATTCAGAAAGTATTTGCGATTGTGAAGATGGTGGAGAAAAGTAAGGCAGGCCTGTTGGCTTTTCAACCATATCAAGGAAATTGGTTGCCATGCGATTGGTGGCGGTGAAAGTGCTGAATTGATGTCTACTACATTTTAAGACCCGTCTGGGACGATAGGCGCGTCATTTTGCCAGCGGGAATTCTAGATGACTACTTTGCGATTCAGCCGAATAATTGTCTTCCTGAGACATTTATGGGTTTAAAAAACATTTTAATTATTGGGAAAAACATTTTATTGTTTAGGAAAAATATATTAACTAAAGGGAAGTTTCAATGAGTAGCTAGAAAATCCATTGTATTTCCTTAAATCAAAGTATAGAAAATGCCTGACAAAATTACCGTGAAGGCCTTTTTTTGAAAATCGCCCATAACCTAGAGAATTTAGGCTTTTATCGGAATCCTCAAATCTTCCAAGATTAGACTCCTATAAAGAAAAAAAACCGGAAATGCAGTAGTGTTTATCTCTTGCTCTACTTCGCTAGCACATTGGCAAAGATGGGACTTAGTGGGCGAAGCTGTGTCTAGGCTTATCCAAGGAAATGACGGGGGAGGTACCTAGATGAATTTTGGAATTTGGTTTTTTTAAGGCAATTCAATATGTGCGTTGATGTCAGGTACTGATTAGAGTTGGGTTGCTTTTGGTTGTTGTAAAAGGTATTTGGAGCGGATGAAGCTTTGAAAAAGGGCAGCTTTTATTTCATCTATTCCAAATGAGTATTAGTTAACTATCGGTCGGTTTTATCTTATCAAGCAATTAAAAGGTGAATTTTTCTATTCTGTTTGTCTGCCTTGTGATTTTTTTGCTGGTATTGAGCTTGTATAACAACTGGTTGCGACCGGCTTTGGCCTTTGTGATAGCGTCAATGACCTTTGTTGTTTTTCAAATATTAAGTATTGAGGACCTATTAGCTGGGTTGGCAAACAAACAGATCATTGTGATATTCCTGTTAGTTACCCTCACTGCCGGGATACAGCAGAATCTGGGAAAAGATTTCTTTTATCAGTTTTTTGGTAAGCACCTAAGCCCCTTTCAGTTTCGAGCAAGAATGATGGTTTTGGTATCCTCATTAAGCAGCTTGTTGAACAATACGCCCATAGTCGCCTTCATGATCCCTTTTGTGAAAAACTGGGCAGATGAAAATGGATATTCCGCTTCCAAATTTTTGATTCCATTGTCGTTCGCGACGATACTAGGAGGGATGATTACCGTCGTAGGTACCTCGACAAACCTCGTATTAAACGGTCTAATCGAGCAGAGTGGACTGCAGGGATTGGGATACAGGGATTTTTTGTTTTTGGGAGTAATAGTGTCAGTGCTTGGGTTGATTTATCTGACTTTTGCTTCAGATTTTTTTTTAAAGGATCGAAAGGGGAACAAAGAGCAGGTCATTGGGCATCTTAACGAATATTTGGTCGAAACCAAAGTCGAAAGGAACTCCTCGATTATCGGAAAGACTATAGAGACGGCAGGTTTACGGCATCTCAAGGAGTTGTTTTTGGTAGAGCTAAAAAGGGGAGAAAGGACTATCCCCGCTGTGGGCTCCAGCGTGGAGGTCTTTGAGGGGGATTATTTGTTTTTTGCAGGGAATACCCAAGCGATATTGAATTTGATTAACTCAAATAATGGGTTAGTTCTCCCAGATCAAAGCCAAATTCATCAAAATGGTTTTTCGTCGCTTTCCGAAGCTATTATTCCAACGGGTAGCAATTTGGTAGGCCAAACCCTAAGGGATTCTGGATTTAGGGATAGATACAAAGCCTCAGTAATCTCGATCTACAGAAAAGGCGAAAAAGTAAAGGGCAACCTAGGCGAAACTAAACTTCAGGCTGGGGATTTTTTGCTGATGATATGTGCCAAGGACTGGGATCGGAATAAGAATTCCAGGGATCTTATCTTGATTTCAAACAAAGGAGAGTTGGAAAAAAAGAAGTCTTTGAAGCAGATATTGCCCAGTATTTTTTCTTTGGGATTTTTGATTTTAGGTATTCTGGGATTTATGGAATTGTTTTTCGGTGCATTTCTTGGGATTCTTGTGATGGTTTCATGTAAAATCCTCAAAATGAAGCACATTAAAAACTCCATTGATTTGGAGCTTCTAATAGTTTTGGTCTGCTCGTTGTCAATAGGTGTCGCCATTCAGAAATCGGGTACGGCTGGGTTTATTGTCGAAGGGATAAAGTGGGTTACGGATGAAGGCTCTCCAATTTTCAATATCGGCATCCTATTTTTGATAACTATGGGATTGACCTCTTTGATCACCAACGCGGCTGCAGTATCCATTATGTTTCCGATCGCTTTGGAAATGGGGACCCAATCTGGCGGGATGCTGACCCCCTATTTTGTAGCCATAGCATTTGCGGCCTCTGCGGATTTTATGACCCCCATTGGATACCAAACCAACCTGATGGTCATGGGGCCAGGAAACTACCAATTCTCAGACTATGCAAGAATCGGATTGCCGTTGACTATAATTTATGGTTTAAGTACGCTTGTCTTTATTAATTTTTATTACTTCTGATATGGAAAATCACATACATCCTGCGGTTTTTAAAATTTCAAGGCAGTTGAGAATCGAACGGCTGAATCAAAAGCCCAAATTGATTTGGTTCACTGGGCTCTCGGGGTCTGGAAAATCCACGTTGGCGAATGCGGTGGAAGTCCAGTTGTTTGAGGCTGGATATTCGACCTATCTTTTGGATGGGGATAATATTCGTACGGGATTGAATAAAGATCTGGGGTTTTCAAAAGAGGACAGGGTGGAAAACATCAGAAGGATAGCAGAAGTCGCCAAATTGATGATGGATGCAGGTTTGATCGTGGTTTCTGCGTTTATTTCCCCTTTTAGGGTAGAGAGACAACTGATAGCTGAGTTGGTGGGCGCCGAAAATTTCCTCGAAGTCTATGTGGATTGTCCATTGGAAGTTTGCGAGGAAAGGGATGTAAAAGGACTTTACAAAAAAGCCAGAGCGGGTGTGATTAAGAATTTTACGGGTATAGATTCTCCCTACGAAGCTCCGATAAGCCCTGCAGTGCACATCCACTCGGATAAGGAAGACTTGAAAATTTCAGTAAAAAAAGTAATTGGAGTAATTTCGGCTGCAATCGGCCACTAAGTTTAATAGTTACATTAGCCATGGGATCTTATTATTTGCCTCATTTGAAGGAACTTGAAGCTGAAGCGATTTTTGTAATAAGGGAGGTTGTGTCTCAGTTTGAAAGACCCGCTCTCTTATTTTCAGGCGGAAAGGACAGTATAGTCTTGTCACATCTTGCGAAAAAAGCCTTTTATCCGGCCAAAATCCCTTTTCCATTGATTCATATCGATACTGGCCACAACTTCCCGGAAACCATCGAATTTAGGGATTGGCTTATTGGAAACTTGAGCGTTCAGCTGATCGTGGGATCGGTGCAGGAAAGTATCGACAAGGGGAGAGTAAGAGAAGAGACTGGAGTTAATGCCAGCAGAAACGCCCTTCAGACGGTGACTCTGCTGGATACCCTGGAGGCCTTTAAAATAGATGCTGCAATGGGCGGCGCCAGGAGGGATGAAGAGAAGGCTAGAGCCAAGGAGCGTTTCTTTTCTCACCGGGACGAATTCGGACAATGGGACCCGAAAAATCAGAGGCCGGAATTGTGGAATCTTTTTAACGGTAAAAAACACCATGGGGAACATTTCAGGATTTTCCCGATTTCCAATTGGACGGAAATGGATGTATGGCAGTATATCAAGGAGGAAAACATCGCACTTCCTTCCCTGTATTTTTCCCATGAAAGGGATTGTGTCGTGAGAGATGAGGTCATTTTGGCCAAATCCGAATATTTGCCATTAAAGGAAGGAGAGCGGGTGCAGAGGCTTGTGGTCAGGTATCGAACCTGTGGGGACATGCCTATTACGGGGGCGGTGCTTTCCAATGCTGATACGTTGGAATTGATCATCGAGGAGGTCGCGACAACCAGGACTACGGAACGAGGCACACGGGCTGATGACAAGAGGGGCGAAACAGCCATGGAGGATAGGAAAAAGGCTGGCTATTTCTAAGTTTTAGTTTGCGTGTCAAATGAACCAAAGAAATGAAATTTTACACTGATTTTTTGACTCTTAAGATTCAACGTTTAAATGAGCATACAAGAAAACAATCAACTTCTACGATTCACCACGGCAGGCTCTGTCGATGACGGGAAAAGTACGCTGATCGGAAGATTGCTTTACGATTCAAAATCGATTTTCGAAGACCAAATCGAGGCGGTGAAGACTTCTTCGGAGAAAAAAGGCTTTGATTATGTGGATTTGTCGCTTTTGACAGATGGTCTTAGGTCAGAGCGGGAGCAGGGAATTACCATTGATGTCGCTTATCGATACTTTGCCACGCCAAAGCGAAAGTTCATCATAGCGGATACCCCGGGACATATTCAATATACCCGGAATATGGTCACGGGGGCTTCGACTGCGAACCTTGCGATAATCTTGATAGACGCTCGAAAGGGGCTCTTGGAACAGACACATCGACATTCCTTTATCGCTTCGCTGTTGAAAATCCCGCATGTGGTCGTCTGTGTGAACAAAATGGATCTGGTCGACTACTCTGAGGAAGTGTACAACCGGATTGTTGCCGATTACCAGGCATTTTCCAGTAAGCTGGACATCAAGGATGTCCAATTCGTGCCTATCTCTGCGTTAAACGGAGACAATGTAGTGGCCCGTTCGGAGAATATGGATTGGTATGAGGGGGCCACATTATTGTATCATCTGGAACATGTTCATATCGCGTCTGATTTCAACCACATTGATTGTAGATTTCCTGTCCAAATGGTGATTCGTCCCCATACCTTGGGTTTCCAGGATTTTCGGGGATATGCAGGCAGGGTTGACGGTGGCATTTTTAAGCCTGGGGATGAGGTGAAAGTCTTGCCTTCTGGATTTACTTCGAAAATCAAGAGCATTGAGCTGGACGGTAAATCCATCGTTGAAGCCTACGCCCCCATGTCCGTCACGATGACTTTGCAGGACGAAATAGACATAAGTAGGGGAGACATGATCGTAAGACCAAACAATCAGCCCAATGTGGAGCAGGACTTGGAGGTGATGGTATGTTGGATGAATCAGAAAACCTTGCAAAGCCGAACCAAGGTGATCGTAAAACATACTACCAAGGAATGTCAGGCAATGGTGAAGGACATTCAATACTCCGTGGATGTCAATACGCTGCATAGAATCGAAGGAATAACGGAAATCGGAATGAACGATATTGCCAGAATTTCCCTCCGCACGGCCCAGCCTTTATTTTTTGATTCCTATCGAAGGAACAGACAAACAGGTTCGCTTATTCTCATTGATCCGAATACCAATGAGACCGTCGGCGCCGGAATGATCGTCTGAGAAACAGGGTATAGAAGGAAGTATCCGAAACAGGTTTTGTGAAAAAAAATCCAGCTTGTCAGTGGATCGACCAAAATCTGCCACCAGAAAAAATACTTGTCGGTACTTGGGAGTGTACCATACAGTTCACAGGCCTTAAGAAATAGAGTTATGCATACAATCAATTTAAGGGAACTTACAGCCTTAGCCAAGGAGGCCTCCTTGGCAGCTGGAAATGCGATGATGGACATTTACAAGTCAGACGACTTTGGGATAGAGATCAAAGGGGACAATTCGCCATTGACCAAAGCAGATCTAGCTGCCCATCGAGTGATATGCGGATTTCTGGAGCGAACTGGTTTACCGATACTCTCTGAAGAAGGCAAAGATATATCCTATCACGAAAGGAAAAATTGGGACTACTTCTGGATGGTAGACCCATTGGACGGAACCAAAGAGTTTATAAAGAAGAATGGGGAATTCACGGTAAACATAGCCCTAATCCACAAGGATGTCCCTGTTTTAGGCGTAGTATATGCTCCCGTTTTGGGCTGGCTGTACTGGGGGAATGAAGAGGAAGGGGCATGGAAACAGGCAAATGGAGCTTCTCCATACCAGCTTGAAAGACGAGAAAGGCCCGAGGTCAAAACAATTGTTGCCAGCAAATCCCATTTGAATCCCGAGACGCAGGAGTTTATTGCGCGATACCCCGGTGTTGAAGTGATTTCCATGGGTTCATCCTTGAAATTCATGCTGGTGGCGGAGGGAAAAGCACAGATTTATCCAAGATTTGCCCCAACCATGGAGTGGGATACCGCGGCTGCTCATGGCGTGGTGATTGCTATGGGTGGGAGTGTCGAAATCTATCCAAGCGGAGACCCACTTCCCTACAATAAGGCAGATTTGCTGAATTCCTGGTTTCTCGTTTCTTAAAAAGATTATTTTTTTTCTCGTCTAGAGGAATATAGGGACTTCAAGTAGATCCTACCCTTAGTGCCTGAAGAGATCAAGGCACGAGTGAAATTTCAGGAAGTTTTAAAACATAATTGTTATCAGATTTTGGACCATGCCTCAATTTAAAAGGGCATGGTTTTTTGTTTGATCAATGGCCAGAAATGACGATTTGAATACCCGTTAATCGATGGGCTGGTAACGGACTAGAATGTCAATGCGGGTTTTTTGGTAGACTTTTGGGGAAAATTGTCCATAACTGCCGATTGCAGTATAGAACTTCATCAAATAAATTTATTGGAAGGCATGATGGAATCATAGGCGAGACAGCTGCCTGATTTTTTTCCGAAATTTCAAAGAAGTTGATAATTATGGGCTTATCAGTGTCAAAATAGTTCGGGTATAAGTATTCTCTTCGTTTTTGGGAAGGGCTCAAATTTGGCAAATTCTTTGTTTTGCTGGTTGACCATCGACAAGTCGCTTTTGAAAACTTCCCCATTTATTAGGTGAAGTCATACTTTGGGATTTGTATGGCGGCACAAGAGCATTTGCCCATCGATATGAAAAAAACGATAAAAAACAGGAATATAAATGAGTACAAAAATTGCTCGTTTTACTACCTTTGCTGCAATAGAATTTTAGAAAATGCCTCAAATTTTCATGTTGAGGCCGTTTTTTTTTAGCAATAACCCATAATAGCCAAGGTTTAAACTTCTAATGCAGTTGTTAAACCTGCTAAGACCAACGACTTAAAACCGAAAGAAATTCGAAAAGACATCAGGCATTCATTTTTGTCTGGATTTACTTTTCATCTTCCGGAATTTGATCAAGATGGGACTGAAAGGGCGAAGCTGTGTCCGGCTGTCAATTTAGGATAGCGCTTGAAGGGTTGGATGGTATTGGGAAATAGATTTTGTGATTCTTGAGATTTGAAGTTAATTGGGAGGGTGAAGTGGATTTCGGTCAATCAATTGAAAGCAATTTTTGCAACCAATAATTGAAAGTTTTTTAAGATCATGGACACTCGTAGGTTTAGAACATTCAACGTAATTCTTTCAGGTGGGGTAGGGTCAAGGCTTTGGCCACTGTCCCGAAAGAGTAAACCAAAGCAATACTTGCCGATCTTTGAGGGACAGACGCTTTTTCAAAAGACTGTACTCAGAAACAAGAGTTTCTGCGATGAACTGATCGTAGTGGGCAACAGCGACAACTACGGACTTTCCCGTACTGATCTGACGAATGCCGGGATAAACACCTATTCGGAAATCATCGAAGCCTGCCCAAGAAACACCGCGGCAGCGATTGCATTTGCCGCCTTTGCGGTTGATCCAAACGAGATCTTATTTGTCACACCCTCTGACCATCTCATTCATGCGGATGAACACTACGCTTCTGCTGTTTCAAGAGCGATGCAGCTTGCGGGGGAGGGTTTCATTGTGACCTTTGGTTTGAAGCCAACCAAGCCTGAGACGGGCTACGGATACATCGAATCAGATGGAGAAGATGTGAAGAGTTTTAGAGAGAAGCCAGACTTGACGACCGCGCTGGGCTTTTTGGAGCGAGGAAACTTCTACTGGAATTCGGGCATGTTTTGCTTTAAAGCGGGAGTTTATCTGAAGGAGCTTCAGGAATTTGAACCTGAGGTTTTTCTGGCCGCTAAAGAGGCCTACGAAAATTCAGAATCAGGGAAACTGGACTACACCCTATCCATGCGGATCCCGTCCATATCGGTAGACTATGCCGTGATGGAGCGGACCAACAAGATAAAAGTCGTGCCTTCTTTGTTTCAATGGTCGGATATGGGTTCATTCGAGTCCATCTACGAATACCTGGAACAAACCGGGCACCCCAAAGATGAACTGGGAAACATGGTCATCGGGACTTCGATCCACACCGAGTTTACCGGACTCACCAATACCATCCTGATCCAAACCCCAGATGCCATCTTGGTGCTTCGAAAAGAGAATGCCCAAGAAGTGAAGAAAGTGTATGAGCGGCTCGAGAAAGAACACCCTGAGTTGGTATAGTTGGTTAAGAGTTAACTGTTAATCGTTAAACATTGGCAAGAATTGACAGCTTTGAGGACTTGGAAATTTGGCAAGAGGCAAGGGTTTTATGCATGAAAATTCGTATCCTTACGCAAGAAACATCGTTCAAATCAGACTTTCGTTTTTGTTCTCAGTTCAATTCAGCAGCGGGGTCAATAATGGATAATATCGCCGAAGGTTTTGAAAGAGATGGCAACAAAGAGTTTATCAATTTTCTCTATATAGCAAAAGGTTCAAACGGCGAAGCTCGGTCCCAATCCTACAGGGCATTTGACGCAGGTTTCATTTCAAAAGAATCCCTTGAAGATCTATTGGGTAAAACAGAAAGGCTCAAAAGAAAAATCAATAATTTAATTATCACTTTAAAAACAAGCGGTACCAAGGGTTACAAATAATAAATTCTTAACCCTTAACCTCTTAACCCATAACCCTTAACCCATAACCCTTAACCCTTAACCTCTTAACCCATAACCTCTTAACCCATAACCCTTTAACTCTTTAAAATGAAGCGAATTCTTGTCACCGGTGGTGCCGGTTTTTTAGGCTCACATCTTTGTGAGCGTCTGTTGAATGAGGGGAACGAGGTGCTTTGCGTGGACAATCTTTTTACGGGTAGAAAGTCCAATATCCATCATCTCATGGATGATAAGAATTTCGAATTTCTGAGACATGATATTACTTTCCCCCTCTATGCTGAGGTGGATGAAATCTATAATCTAGCCTGTCCTGCAAGTCCTGTCCACTACCAGTTTGACCCGGTACAGACGACAAAAACATCGGTGATCGGAGCAATCAACATGCTCGGATTAGCCAAAAGACTTCGGATTAAGATCCTTCAGGCAAGCACCTCCGAAGTCTATGGAGATCCCGAGGTCCATCCCCAGCCGGAGTCCTACAAAGGAAGCGTCAGCACAACGGGGATTAGGGCCTGCTATGACGAAGGAAAGCGATGTGCAGAAACATTGTTCTTTGACTATCAAAGACAACATAAGGTGGCGATCAAGGTGATGAGAATCTTCAATACCTACGGTCCAAGAATGCATCCCAACGACGGCCGGGTGGTCAGCAATTTCATTGTCCAAGCGCTCAAGGGCCAGGACATCACCATCTTTGGAGACGGCAGACAGACGCGGAGCTTTTGCTATGTGGATGACAATATCGAAGGGATGTACCGCCTGATGAACTCCAGGGACGGCTTTACCGGTCCGGTCAACATTGGCAATCCCGGGGAGTTTACCATGTTAGAACTTGCAGAGTTGGTTATTGCGCTGACCAACAGCACGAGCAAACTCAAGTTTTTGCCCTTGCCTCAGGACGACCCCATGCAACGTCAGCCGATCATTGATCTGGCAAAGAAAGAGCTGGACTGGGAGCCGACGGTGGATCTCCGTACTGGACTTGGGAAGACGATTCAATACTTTGACGAACTGCTGAAAAATAGTTAAGGGTTAAAAGAAACGAGTTAATAGTTAAGTGATAAAAGTTAAGCCTGGCCAGAGAAGAGAATTTTGACGAACTTTTTAAAAAACAGTTAAGAGTTAATCGTTAAAGGTTAAACGTGGCCAGAATTGAGAATTTTGAAGAACTTTTGAAAAATAGTTAAGGGTTAAAAGTTAATTGTTAAGCGTGGCCAGTTTCGCTACATGTCCAAGGGGTCATGTGGAGCGGTTCGCTCTCAGAATTATAGCGCGTCGGATTGCGGGTTTATATCCGAACCAGAATTTGGGGGATGTTCTAGCAAGGACAGAAAGGCTCAAGAGGAAGATACACAACTTGATAGTAACTCTCAAAAAATAGCAGCACGAAAGGATATAGATGAGCAACGTCCTTAACCCTTAACAATTAACCCTTAACAATTAACCCTTAACCCTTAACCCTTAACCCTTAACCCCTTAACCCTTTAACTCTTATCCATTACGATTAACAAACCAACTTTTAGATGCTTACAAACCTAGAAAACAGTAAAATCGCCATCATCGGCTTGGGCTATGTTGGCCTTCCTTTAGCAACCGCTTTTGCGGAAAAATTTAAAACCGTGGGCTATGACATCGACCCCAAGCGTGTCGATGAGTTACAAAAGGGGCACGACCGAACCCTGGAGGTTGAGGATGATCAGTTGCAGGCAGTCTTGGTGAAGACATCCCTGGAACTGGAAGACAAGGGAAAGGGCCTTCTGATTACAGATGCCATCTTGCCCATTTCCTCTGCCAATATCTATATCGTGACAGTGCCCACTCCGACGGATAAGCACAACCGTCCGGTGCTTACTCCCATGCTGAAGGCCTCTGAAGCGATAGGGAAAATCCTGAAGAAAGGAGATGTCGTGATCTATGAATCCACGGTCTATCCGGGAGTCACAGAGGAGGAATGTATACCAGTACTGGAGAAAGTCTCAGGTCTGAAGTTTAACGAAGATTTCTTCGCCGGCTACTCTCCGGAGCGGATCAACCCGGGAGACAAGGAACACACCGTAACCAAGATCCTAAAGGTGACCTCCGGTTCGACTCCCGAGGTGGCGGAGTATGTGGATCAGCTCTATAAAGCAGTCATTACCGCAGGCACCCACAAGGCTTCGTGCATCAAAGTGGCCGAAGCCGCAAAGGTCATCGAAAACTCGCAACGGGATATCAACATCGCCTTTGTGAATGAGTTGAGTAAGATCTTTAATCTTCTGGGGATTGATACTCAGGAGGTCTTGGAAGCGGCGGGAACCAAGTGGAACTTCCTTCCCTTCCGTCCGGGATTGGTAGGGGGCCATTGTATCGGTGTGGATCCGTTTTATCTGGCCCAAAAGGCGCAGGAGGTAGGCTATCACCCGGAGATTATCCTGGCCGGTCGTCGCCTCAATGATTCTATGGGCAAGCATGTGGCTACAGAGGTGATCAAGCTGATGATGCGAAAGGACCTCAAGGTGATCGACTCCAAGGTACTGATCTTGGGTTTTACCTTCAAGGAAGACTGTCCCGATGTTCGTAACACTCGGGTGATCGATATCTACAATGAGCTAAAGTCATTCGATATGGATGTCTGCGTCTACGACCCATGGGCGGATCCCGCCGAGGTAAAGCATGAGTATGGTGTAGATGTGATCAATGGAGGTGCCAAACCGGATCTTGCGGATTATTCAGCAGTGATCTTGGCGGTGGCCCATAAAGAGTTCAAATCCTGGCCGATCCAAGCTTCCAGCGAGTGTGTGGTGTTTGATGTGAAATCAGTATTGGAAAAAGATAAGGTAGATGCACGACTTTAAAAATATACTATGAAAGGTATAATTCTAGCCGCTGGATCAGGAACAAGACTTCATCCATTAACATTAGATGTGTCGAAAGCAATATTTTCCATCTATAGATAGTCCAAAGATCTATTATCCTTTGTCGGTGTCGATGTTAGAATAACGCACCACGAGGAACAAAATCCAATGCTTTAGGAGGTGGTTTTCCATTTTACGCAAATTTGATCGTTTCATTTACTAAAAATGTATAATCTCCAAACAGGGGTGAATTAGGAATTGTTTCCGTGAACCAAGCTTACCTAGCAAATGATCAATTGAAATTCCAAACAAAAACTTACGGATTGCTTCCCTAAATGCCGACACATAAGCATCTTTGAGAGAAGTAAATGTCTATATGAAAGCCGTAGAAAGACGAGGTGTTATAAAGACAGCATGTTTGGAAAAAGTTATATTTAACTATATTGGATTATAAAAAGTAAACGGTCAAATAATGTCAAGTAATTGGAGGGAGATTGTTATGATTATGTTTAAAAACGTTTTTCACTAAAATAATCTTTAAAGCCCATTTTTAGGCTTTGAAAGTGTCTTAATTTAAAAACTGTAATTAAATGATTCCAGTAACCAAACCGTTTCTTCCGCCTGTCGAGGAGTATAAAAAATATATTGATCGTATATGGCGACGGCAATGGTTAACCAATATGGGACCTTTGGCGTCAGACTTGGAAATGAAGCTAAAAGAGTATCTAGAGTTAAAGCATCTGCTTTTTGTTACCAACGGCACAGTAGCGATTCAACTTGCAATTAAGGCTTTAGGTCTAAAGGGAGAAATTATTACCACTCCATTTTCATTTGTGGCAACAACAAGCTCCATCGTATGGGAAGGCTGCTCTCCCGTATTTGTTGATATTGACAAGAATACATTATGTATTGATTCGTTAAAAATTGAAGAAGCAATTACAGAAAACACGTCGGCTATATTAGCCACCCACGTATATGGAAATCCTTGTGATGTGATAGCTATAGAAAGAATTGCTAGAAAACACAATTTGCGGGTGATTTACGATGGTGCACATGCTTTTGGTGTTGAAATTAACGGAAAATCCGTTTTTGAATTTGGGGATATTTCTACTTGTTCAATGCATGCCACAAAATTATATCACAGTATAGAAGGGGGATTTATAGTTACTAATAACGCAGATTTATTAAAAAAAATAGCCTTTATGCGTAACTTCGGTATTTCAGGATTTGATTCATTTTCTGAACTAGGATTAAATGGAAAAAATTCAGAATTGCATGCGGCAATGGGATTGTTAAACTTAAACTATATAGATAATATTCATCAGAAGCGTAAAGAACTGACAGAATATTACGACGAGAAACTAAAATTTCTACGCGCGGTTAAGCCGATCTGGCATGCGGAAGCGAGTTTAAACTTTGCATATTATCCAATAATTCTAGAGAGTGAGGAGTTATTATTAAAAATTAAGAAAGAACTGGATATAAATGAAATATTTACTAGAAGATATTTTTATCCTTCACTAGCTTCTTCCTTACCATATATAGAAAAGCAATCCCTTTCTGTAACTGATGACATTTCTAAAAGAATACTTTGTCTGCCATTGTATTATGAATTGAGCTTGGAGGAAGTGGACTTGATTTGCCGATTGATGTTGAGAATTCAAAATAATTGAGAATATTTTAATATTGGGGCCAATTGGTTTTGCTAAAGAAATCGTGGATGTTTTTAGACCTCACAATTATTTAAAAAGTCATGCTTTTTACGACGATGTTACTTAGAGATATTCTATTTATGATAAGTTTCTTATTTTAACTTCTTTGGACGTTGTGCGAAGCTATTTGAGTGAAATTACGATTAGTGAAGAAGGTAATATTTTAAATGAAGTTAAGATATCAAATGGTGTAAGAATTGATCTGGCCCCGCTCATATATTGTAAAATCACTCATAACATGATTGTAAAATCGGAGATTTTATGATGATTTTCCTAAGGCGATAATCTTGGGAAAAGTCCATATATACGAATTAATACACATATTGGGGCAAACGCCACAATATTACCAGATATTAAATTGGAAATAGTGTGGTAATTACCTCTGTTTCTGCAGTGACAAAAGATATTGTTAGGGGTTATATTGTTGCTGGCGTACGAGCGAAAACTATTGGACTTAAAAATGAGGATACTCCATATAATTGATGATGAGAAGTTTATAAAATTCTGCAAGAATACCTTTGATATTTTTTATGTGGAAAATTACTTTTTGAAAAGTGGAGAAGTTAGTGTAAACTATTTATCAGATAATAGTATAGATGTAATTTTTGTTCATTACTTAAAGGATAAGGAGGTCGATTTTTTCTACTTTAATAGTATACTTTTACCTAAAATTTGGATGTTTTGGGGCGCGGATGGATTTTCACTGCCTTTATTTTACAATAAATTTTTAGATGGTGGCTCAAAGGAATTTCTGAATAAAGTGAAACTAAGTACTAGTTTCACGGAGTATTTTAAACATAAAGTCAAAATTCATTTCAATAAATTGTGGAACCAAAGTTTTGCTACTAGAAAAAAGCTTAAAGTCATCAATCAATTCAATTATATTGTCCCAATAGTTCCAGGGGATTTTAGTTTACTTTCCAGTTCTTATAAAATAAGCTCGAATTTTTTTCATTTTAACTATGTGACTGATTTACAAGGGGATGTGAGTAAAAACACTGAAGGAAATATTTTTTTAGGAAACTCTTCCTCTATTTTTAATAACCATTTATCCATTCTTCGAAAACTGAATGAAGCAAAATTGGGTTCTAGAAAAGTTTATGTTCCGTTAAGCTATGGTGATCAACATTATAAAAAGAGTCTTTTGGATTTCATAATCGATCTTAAAAATCCTAATATTATTCCATTAGCAAGTTTTATACCCTTTTCAGAATATACTAAGATTATAAATAGTTGTGATATAATGATCATGAATCATCAGAGGCAGCAAGCATTGGGCAATATTATTTTAGGACTAATAAATGGCTGCACAATTTTTATGAATGAGTCATCTACGCTTTATAAATTTCTTCTGAGTGAAAATTTTTTGATTAATACCGTAGGCGAATTAGATCATATGCATGTACTATCGCTTCAGGATAGACAGCATAACTCACAAATAGCAAAACAAGTATTTGGTAGAGAAAGACAATTGTTAGCCGTAGATAAATTATTGAGTGTCTTTAGATAGTCAGGTTAAATCCGGAGTAAAATGGACAACAGCCAGTACCATAGTTTTGGCTGTGACGGCAATCCTGAAGATTTCCATTTTAACTCGATTTCTAGACAAAAGTGATTTCGGCTTAATGGCCTTGGTTACTTTTGTGATGGGATTTATGGAGTTGTTTAATGACATGGGTTTGACATCAGCAATACTTCACAAACAGGGAATCACTAAGCAGCAGTATGCTAGCTTATATTGGATTAATTGGTTAGCGAGTGTAGTGATGTATCTTATTTTGGTTTTCATAAGCCCGTTCGTTGCTGCTTTTTACAACCAGCCGCTATTAAGCATTCTAATACCTTTAATAGGGTTAAATCTCCTTTTTACAGGGTTGGGACGGCAATTTAAGACAATTGAGCAGAAACATATGCTTTTTGATAAGACTAGCATTATCGATATCTCCGGTGCATTGCTGTCCCTGGGGATTTCTATTCTGTTAGCGATATATGGATATGGAGTGTATGCTTTGGTGTATTCTGTTGTGTTTCAATCTGTGTTTTCAAATTTTTGTTATTTTTGTATAGGAGTAAAAAAGTACGGAATTTTATTACATTTCAAATTGAATGAAACGAAGGAATTTCTCTCAATAGGAGTTTATCAAGTCGGTGGACAAGTTGTGAATTATTTTAACAGAGATTTGGACATATTGATTATTGGGAAGTTTTTTTCTCCGGATGTTCTGGGAGGGTATAGTTTAGCAAAGCAGTTGGTTTTTCGACCTGCCCAACTGATCAATCCTATTTTGGTTAAGGTGGCTGCTCCGGCTTTGGCTTTGAAACAAAATAATGTTCAGGAATTAAAAGCTGCATATCTTAAACTGGTAAATATTGTAGCATCAATTAATATACCCGTATATTTGGGGATAACTATTTTTACCCCGTGGATCGTAACCATCCTATATGGTGAGGGGTTTGATGATATTTTTTCGCTGGTGAGGATATTATCGATTTATATGATTTTTAGGGCTTTGGGAAATCCGATTGGCAGCCTGGTAGTTGCTACTGGTAGAACCAAGTTAGAATTTATCTGGAATATTGTCACCCTCATTGTGTTACCTTTATTTATTTATTTTGGTTCAAAGTTTAGCATTGAAGGAGTTACTGTAAGTCTAGCATTATCTATGATTATGTTATTCTATCCCTCATGGAAAGTACTTGTTAACAGTCTGTCAACAGCGAGTTTGAGGGAGTATCTCTTGGCTTGCTTTAGATTAAACTGGGAATTTATCTTCTCCTTAAAAAAATAAATGAATATAGCCAATAATCTATTTTATGTATTGTTGTTTTTGGGTTTCTTTATGCCAACTAATAACAGTTTTTATATTCCATTGCCTGGATTTTTTTTGAAGGTTAATGAAATAGCTTTCTTATTGCTTCCGCTAATTAACTTATTCTGCACATCAGTTTACCAAAAGTTCAGGATAGAAAGTAAATTATATAGATATATTTTGTTTTATTTGCTTTTAGTGTTTATTACTGAATTTTTTTTAAAGCCAGTTATTTTCGAGCAGTCAATAAGTGATTCATTCAAAGCTTTTAGATTGGGTATACCCTTGTATTCTTCCCTGCTCCTTGTTTTTGTCGGAATTAAAGCCGATGTTAAGATTATATGGAACGTATTGCTATGGGCTATTGGATTTTCTGTTTTGCTTTCTGTTATATCAATGTTTGTGGATTTGCCAATTTATTATAACCTGGAAGATGAGGATATACTAGAAATGTCTAATGGTCGTATAGTGAATTCAAATGCTTCATTTGGTATAATTGGGCTATGTCTTTTATTTTCAAGTAGAGATGCTTGGTATAATCGGGGTGTGCTTGTTAGGTACGTTTCTATTTTGAGTATAATTTCTCTATTACTAACGTTTAATCGAACCTATCTAGCGCTATTTGTTTTGTTATTTGTTTATCTGTCATATATTACTTTTTCTAGAAAATTTTTTTTAAAGACTGTTTTTATTCCAATTTTATTTCTCGGATTAACATTTATTCTTTATACTAATATTGATACCATTCAGAGACAAATAGATAGGCGTATATTATCTATTATTTTTCAGGAAACATCTCTTGTTGAGTCAACTATCGAAAGCAATAGGGATGAAATTTATATCGGCATTCTAGAGAAAATTGAGAAAGGATATTGGATTATTGGATTACCATATGATGTACCAATATTTGTCCGTTCTGCCAGATTCGGAAAAGAAAGCGTCCTCCTTAGTACTACAGACACTTCATTTGCCAATATACTGTTACGTTTTGGCGTCGTCTCCTTGCTACTATACCTTTTAATACTTGCACGATTTGTGAAAATTGACCGTGCCAAGGCTTTTAGTATTGTGTTCATTATTTATTTACTGGCCTCGTTGAATGTAGATTCTTTAATGGCCCAAAATTCTATTTTATTTTTAGTTTTGTACTTCTATATTACAAATATCCAAATTTATGAAAAGAATAGTATTTATAGCTAAAACAAACTTAAATAACGACGGGAGAATTTTGAATCAAATCAAGTTTTTGCAGAATCACTTTAAGGAAAAGCTAGATCTCCATTTTTTACTTTTACCAGATAGACCTTATTTTGAAAATTTAGGAACGGGTGTAAAAATACATGATTTAAACACTTCTTTTCGGAATAGTAGGTTTTTAAGGATATTTACTGTTCTTGAGTTCACCCAAAAGGCAATACGAAGAATCATACAATTGAAACCATCTGTTATTCATGTTCAAGACATGACAGTTGTTTTACCTGTTTATCTATATAAAAAATGCTTTGGAAATCGCGTTACGGTTATTTATGATGATCACGAGATGCCAAATGAAAATGAGTCCCTGCAATATAGACTTTTTCAATTTTTTGAAAGAAGGTTAATGCAAGTTGCGGATTTTGTCATTTATGCGAACCAAGAGAGACGGGAGATACTTGATAAAGAATTGGGTATTGCGAATAGTTCGTACTTTTTAAATTTACCCTACTATGATGATCAGCGTATTGAAGTCGATGAGAAAATAGATCCAATATTTCAAAGCAAGTTGGATCAGCTCATCAAACTGAAGAAGGATGGAGTGAATATTATTGTTCATCAGGGGCTTTTGGAAGTTGAACGAGGTAGAGAAAAATTGGCAAATTTCAGTAAATTAGATTTTCCTAAAACCAAAATTGTTGTCATTGGAATTACTGAGTTAGATTTTAATCTCTTTATTCAACAATATAATTTAGACTATAGTAATTTTTATTTCGTTGGCAGTGTTCCCTACAAAATCCTGAGAGAATTTTGGAAATTGGCGGATGCTGCTATTATTATGTATTTGCCAACATATATTAATAATAGACTCTGCGCCCCAAACAGGTATTTTATAGCTTTAGAGCTCGGAATTCCTACAATAGTAAATATTGACAATCCTGTTTTATCTAGTTTTACAGAAAAGTATAAATCTGGGTTTTACATAGAGGATATTGTTGTGAAAAAAGATATAGATAGAGTAATTTCTCATTCTTATTCTATAGATACATTGAATAAACTGAAGGAGAAGGAGCTTATTAAATTTGGAGCCATATATGAAAAGTTTATTTAGCTTACTGATCGTTCTGTTGTGTCACACCGTGACTGGCCAACAGAGTGGAAACGACTATACCGAAAAGGACATACAAAGGTACAAAAATAAGCCCAATTATATTGTAACTGATAGAAGTCAGCTGTTAGCTGCTCTTGAAGAAGCAGCACCTTATAGTATTATCTATGTAAAAGGAAATGCACAAATAGATCTGTCTGGAGAAAAAAATATTATTATTAAAGAAGGAATTAAGTTAATTGGAGATAGAAAAAAAAATAAGAAAGAACTTGGTGCAGTTTTATTTACCAGCAATGCAGGGGTACATCCTTTTTTTAAAGTTGATGGGGATAATGTCTTAATATATGGTGTCACCATAGTTGGTGACGATGGGAATGTTTTGGTCAAAGACGATTCTTTTGAGGAAAAAAAACAAGTAGATGTAAAAAATAGTTATATGGAATTGTACCATAATAATATGTATGCTACTCCAGTATCTTCGGGAGTTGCAACCCAGATGAGAAACTTGGTGATCGATAATTGCGAATTGTCACAGTGGACCTATACAGCAGTGTACGTTCGGAAAGGAGCTGAGAATATACAAATAAAAAACTCTTATATCCATCATAATCAAAGATTTGGTCTTGGATATGGTATTACAATTGATCAGGGAGAAGCTATTATTACAAATAATGTTTTTAATTACAACCGTCATTCTATAGCTTCTACAGGAAGGGAAGGGTCTAGGTATACGGTTGAAGGAAATTTATTTTGCAAAGATGGAAATAACACTTGGGCAATCGATATGCATGGTGGAAAAGATTGGAATGATGGGACAAATATAGCTGGAGATTACGCAATTGTAAGAGATAATGTGTTTTATATTACGGGCAAAGGACAAGCGTTTGTTATCAGAGGTAAGTCTTTAAAAAAGTCTATTATTACCGGAAATGTTGTTTATAAAGACAAAATGTCTTTAATTTCAGCTGCGCGGGTCTTTGAACAAGTAAATGCTAAGGGCAATCTTGAAATTAAAGATAATAAGGTTAAGTTAAAATAAGATACATGCTATCCGTTATTATACCTTCGTATAAACCACAAGACTATATATATAGATGTTTAGATAGTGTTTGGGGGCAAACCATAGATAGAAGTAAGTATGAGGTTACAATAATTTTAAATGGGGAAAAGGAGCCTTTTTTTACTTCTATTAACGAATATATAAGTCTTTTTGATAATTTTAAATGCGTTTATAGTCCGGTTAGAGGTGTTTCAGCAGCTAGAAATTTTGGATTAGATAGAACGGTTGATTCAGAATTTATCGTGTTTATTGATGATGATGATTATGTTTCACCAAATTATCTTGAGATTTTGTATAACACTATCGTAGTGACAGAGTCGGAAATAGTACAATCCAATTTTAAAAACGATGTGTGTGGGGCAGTACATGATGACTATATATCAAGAGCATTTGATGAACTGCATGGGAAGTTATTTGATATCGTTTCCTTTAGAAAATTTTTTTCAAGTGTATGCGGTAAGGTTTATAACCGGAAGTTTATAGGTAAGTTTAGATTTAATGAGAATGTTACAATTGCTGAGGATGCTATTTTCCTATTTACGTTGTCAAGAAACTTAACAAGGTTTGAGTTGTCAAGTATGAACTGTATTTATTATCGTTGTGTGAGAGAAGGATCAACTGTACGATCCTATAGAAGTTTCTATAAAATATTTAACAACTATTTTGTGAAGATCTACATCTTTTCTTTAATTTTTTTTCGAAATCCCATTGAATACAGTTTTATTTTTTATTTGACCAGATTGTTGGCTATAACAAAGACATTAGCCGGTGAATTGAAGACGGCATTGACGTATAGAAAATGAAGTTCTATTTTCTGAACTTGAATTTTTATTCGTGTTATATTTGTATTTTTTTCGAATTGGATATGATTCGAGCATAGTTGTTGTGGAAACTAATTGAGATGGGTTTAAATCTTGGTAGTAGTGAAGAACTTCGTATATAGGTTTTTCTATTTGTAATAAATTTTTTGAATTTTTAGACTTTTTCGATTATGATGAATTTTGTAAATTTCAATGCTACTATCAACTAAATTATTTAAAAATAATTGTACATCAGGAGACGTTTAATGCGATTACTATTTATCACCGACAATTTTCCGCCTGAAGTAAATGCTCCCGCAAACAGAACGTTTGAACACTGCAAGGAGTGGGTGAGGGCTGGTCACGAGGTAACTGTCATTACCTGTGCACCTAATTTCCCTCAGGGAAGGGTCTACGACGGATATAAAAATAACTGGAAGTCCGAAGAAATAACAGAGGGGATACGGGTGATTCGGGTATGGTCCTACATCACTGCAAATGAAGGAACATTCAGACGGATCTTGGACTACGTAAGTTTTGGCGCGACGTCATTTTTTGCCGGACTTTCAGTCAAAGCAGATGTTATCTTAGGAACGTCTCCTCAGTTTTTCAGCGCGATGTCCGCGTGGGCGCTTTCTGTGGCAAAACGGAAAAAATGGATCATGGAAGTTCGGGACCTATGGCCGGAGTCTATTGTTGCGGTGGGTGCGATGACTAACAGACGGTTGATTTCGTTTTTGGAGACCCTGGAAATGAGCATGTATAAATCTGCCAATAAGATTGTAGTCGTAACAGACGCGTTTAAAAAGAAAATCTCAGAAAAGGGTATTGTAGCTGACAAGATAGTTGTACATAAAAATGGTGTCGATCTTTCGAAATACTATCCGGGGATTAAACCGGTAGAATTGCTTGATCGGCTCGGATTGCGGGGCAAATTTATTCTCTCGTATATTGGAACTCACGGGATGGCACATGGTCTTGATTTTGTTTTGGATCAGGCAATTGAATTGGAAGCTGTCTATCCGGATTTACACTTTTTGTTGATGGGGGATGGTGCCAACAAAGCAAATCTAATCAAAAGGGCGGAAGAGGCAGGAGTCCAGAATATAACCTTCCTCGACTCTGTTCCCAAGGACGAGGTAATAGACTATCTTCATTTGATGGATGTGGCACTGGTCAATCTCAAAAAATCAGATACGTTTCTTACGGTAATTCCATCTAAGATCTTCGAGGCTGCTGCAGTCGAAAAGCCTATTTTGCTCGGCTTGCAGGGAGAAACTAAGGGTATTATTGAACAGTATGGGGCCGGAGTATGCTTTGAGCCCGAAAATGGAAAGGAATTTAAGGAGGCGTTAAACATACTGTATTCATCCAGAGGTAATTTTGAACACTACGAGCAAGGCTGTAGAAATCTGGCAAAGGCTTTTGAAAGAAATAGGATCGCCAATTTGATGCTGACAACAATTCAATCGGTCTGATTAAAGTTATGAAATACCTGTACGTCCTCCTATTGATGACATTCCTTGTCCCTTTTTCATTTGGGCAGGTCTTGGGCCCTGGTTTCTGGCTTCAGGAGAGGCAAAGAAGAGATCAGCTTTTAGGTGACAGTCTCGTCGATCAAAGCTTTCTATTAAGACCTATGGTCAATTCCTCCCAAACGAAAGATCGGCTGCAAGAAGAGCCGGATTTTGGAGGCCACTTGTTACCTGCCTTTGTTTCCTTGAAAGCACTGAATAAGAGGTCTTATGGTTGGGGAGATTATGGTCTTATTCCTACTCCCGGAATTCAGGTGGGAGTTATGCCCGGAGGGCGAGCCTTCTTCAAGGATATTGTTGTACTGGATATACAGCCTGAACTAGTGTACGCGAGTAATGCAGCCTATAGGGGATATGAGGGATTTGGTGAAACAATTGATAGAGGGAAGTTTTTCTTATGGAATAGCAGCGAATTTCCAGAGCGTTTTGGAGAGGGGGCGTATAGCTATTTCGGATGGGGTCAAAGCAGCCTTACCCTCGGCACTGGAGCATTTGAAGCGGGAATTTCGACGAAGAATATTTGGTGGGGACCCGGACGGTGGAATTCCCTGATTTTTTCAACCAATGCTCCGGGTTTTCCCCATGCTACCTTAAATACTCGTCGCCCGGCTAAGACTTTTCTTGGCAACTTTGAAGGACAAGTGATCATGGGTAGGCTTCAAAATGGAGGATATCCTGCACTTCAGAATGAGGAGCTCAACGCACTTTATTTCCGTGAGTTTCCAGATGACTGGCGTTACCTCAACGGAATTACGCTGAACTATTCACCCAAATGGGTGAAAGGGCTTAGCGTTGGATTTAGCCGAACATTTCAAGTCTATCGTGCACTCATGGAAGATACTTTTTGGGATTACTTTCCCATCTTCGAGGCCTTTCAAAAAGCCGGATTTTTTGAAAATGGAAACACAGTGGACTATGACGACAACGGACGATCTCAGCAAGTTAGTTTTTTTGGCAGATACTACTTCCAAAAGGCAAAGGCAGAAATTTACTTTGAATATGGTAGAAGGGATCATTCCTATACTTGGAGAGAATTTACTTTAAACCCCGAGCATGCCAGAGCCTATCTGATCGGATTCAATAAAGTGTTCCCTGAACTTGTCCATGGGTTCGATTTTCAGCTAAGTTCTGAGATCACTCATCAACAAGAGTCTATCAATCGAATCATTCGTTATAGTCCATTAGGTGGACTTTCATGGCATTCACATACGAGAGCGGGTGGATTTGCCAATATGGGCCAGCCTCTAGGTGTTGGCTTAGGTCCGGGTTCAAACGTGCAGACCCTTGAACTGGCGCTCGTGAAAGACTTCGATAAGATCGGGCTACTGTTTGAGCGCTTGGAGAATCATCAAGACTTTTACAACAAGGCTTTTGGGCAACAGTCAGAACGCAAGCCATGGGTAGACCTTTCCCTTGGCTTTCTATATGACAAAAAAATAGAGAACCTCATCATAAGTTCCAAGCTTCAGCTGATCCACGCGCGAAACTACCAGTGGCAGCTCGATCCGGCGAGCACGCCGGAATTCCCGAAAGGGGAGAACCTGACATCAGTGATGGCCCAGGTTTCGCTTGTTTACTTTTGGAATAAAACAAAGATTCAATGATTAACATTACCCTAGTCGCAGGGGCGCGGCCCAATTTTATGAAGATTGCCCCCATCGTGCACGCCATCCAAAAAGCCAAAAAAGAAGGCAAGCCCTTGGATTTTAGATTGGTTCACACCGGTCAGCATTATGACAAGAAGATGTCCGGGGATTTTTTTGAGCAACTGAACATCCCCGAACCCCACGCCAATCTCGGGGGAGGAGGGGGGACCCAAGCCGAACAGACTGCTGCTATTATGGTAGCGTTTGAAAGGGAAGTCATGGAAAACCGCCCCACACTGGTCATAGTTGTGGGTGATGTCACCAGTACGCTGGCTTGCTCTATCGCTGCCAAGAAACTCGGTATTGATGTAGCGCACGTTGAGGGAGGAATCCGCTCCGGTGACCTAAGCATGCCAGAGGAAATCAACCGAATGGTCACAGACAGTATTACTGATCATTTCTTTACAACATCCGAAATCGCAAATTCTAATCTAAGGAAGGCAGGCGTCCCTGAGGCTCGCATTCATTTTGTCGGAAACACCATGATTGATACACTCATGGCGCAGTTGCCAAAATTCAAGAAACCGGAAGGAGAGATCTTTGAAGCATTGACTCCCGGTAATTATTTTGTGATGACGATGCACCGACCCGCCAATGTGGATCAGGAGCACTCTCTCAAGGCAATGATTGATGCAATCCTGGAAGGTACCGGTGGCCTTCCCATCATTTTCCCTGTTCATCCAAGGACGGCCAAAAATCTCCAGAACATTGGAATCACTGCCGAAAATCTGCTGATGACAGACCCGCTGGGATATCTCGAATTCAATTACCTCGTAAAAAATTCGAAAGGAGTAATTACTGATTCCGGAGGGGTAACAGAAGAAGCTTCCGTGATGAACGTCCCCTGCGTGACTCTCAGAGACAATACCGAACGTGCCGAGACCATCCATCTTGGAACCAATGAATTGGTTGGCACTGACCCAGGGAAACTGAAACCCTATTTGGACAAGATTATGAAAGGGGAATGGAAACAATATCAAGGGATTCCACTGTGGGATGGTAAAACCTCAGAGAGGATTGTATCCAAGATTGTAGAGGCCTATTTATAAAGTCTGTCCACCTCATTTCTACACCATGTCCGAAACTTCTGCCAGCACGCCGGAATTCCCGAAAGGGGAGAACCTGACTTCCGTAATAGCCCAAGCCAGTCTGATATACTTCTGGAATAAAGCGGAAAAATAAGCATTTCGGAATACAGCGGTCTTCTGAAACAGAACTGGAAGAATTAGAACAACAGAAAACGCCTTTGGGGAACAGAGGCGTTTTTTTATGCTCCGGATGGCTGCCGTCGGCTTGCGTTACCCGACATCAATCTGTCCCCCTTGCATTTCTCCATCCCTTTTTTTAAGGAGTCTTGGACGTACCGCAAAGAGATCTTCAGTCTTCGGCCTTCCAGCCCCAAGAACAAAGGGAATTGGGTTAGTGGTACGATTGCTGATAATCATGAATAAAATATCCGGTCCATTCAATCAAATCCTGAAGTCAAACTGGCTTAAAATCCGAATCCGTCATTCTTTGTCCCAAAAAGACGGTCAAATTTCAAGATCCCTTGTCAGAGTCGGAGAATTGGAATAATTTAGTTTTAGGAGCAAGGTAAAAAGCCTTATTTTTCCAGTAGCTATAATCCCAATACCATGAACGAAAAGATCCACCACGGCCGGAACATCAAGCGCTTCCGTGAGATGATGGGAATCAAGCAGGAGTCACTTGCCTTCGAGCTCGGCCCTGACTGGTCGCAAAAGAAGATCAGCCTCCTGGAGCAAAAGGAAGAAGTGGAGGAGGAGCTGCTCAGGCAGGTAGGCGAGATTCTTCGGATTCCTGTGGAAGCCTTTCAGAATTTTGATGAGGAGCAGGCTGTAAACATCATATCGAATACATTCAATAAAGAGGCATTCATTGCCAATTCAGGAGGAACTTTTCAATTTAATCCATTCGAAGAAATCAAAAAACTCCACGAGGAAAAAATAGCCCTTTATGAGCGGATGCTCAAGGAGAAGGATGAGATGATGGCCAGACTGGAGGAGCTGTTGAGCAAATAGCTCATTTAAAGGATTTCCTTAACTCGAATTTTTTGATTTGGGGTCAATTGTTTCGGGTGAGTATTCTCACCGTGGTGTGTATCCGCGCAGACCAGTTCTCCTTCTCAACAGGCAGCGCAAACTTACCAGTCCCCTCAGTCACGCCAATTGGCGGAATTTTTAGTCTGAAGCGAAAAAAGACAGCCCGAAATTTTGAAATGTAATTTCGTTATTGCTAGATTAACATGGAGCTTTTAGTTCTTCTAATGCATCATACTGTTAAATCTTACTTTAACATGTCCTTATTTTTAAACACAGCTGCTATGGAAAGAAATACATCGATCAATTGCACAGGCCTTTTGATCAAACTTCACGCGATCTTAATACCAACCTTCAATATCCTGCCAGACTCTCCGCATGCTCATCCCTACCTGCCTGCCAGATGCTGGGACAAGGAAAGGCATTTCCGCTAGAACAGCCTAAGGTATAAAACAATCAAAGACTATTCTAAGACCAATACATAAGCAATAGACATGCAATACGATATTGATTTGAAATTGAAAAAAGAATGATATCTATTTGATTACTTATTACGTTACACTAACTTAAACCACATCGGATCAATAGGTTAAGATATGGGGAGGGTAAAAGGAAGTATACTGGAAGGTATCAGAGGCAAGGTAGGAGACTTGGTGTTCTATCAACTGGACGGTCAGACCTATGTACGGCGGGCTCCCGGTAAACAAAGTAAAGCAACAAAACAAAGAACTTCTGACGCAAAAAAAATCAGTCAGTCAGTAAATACACAAACCCATAAATTTCTCCGATTTTTTACGCATTTGGTCCGTTTTGGTTTTCAGGAATGGCAGACTGGCGGGAGGAAAGCCTACCATGCGGCTGTTTCGTTTACGGCCAAGAACAGTTTTTCTTTTATAGGAAGCGGCAGGGAAAAGGAGCTTAATATTTCCTTGGTCAAATTCAGTCGGGGATCACTGCTCGGACCGGCGGAGTCCAAAGCGGAAAGGACCCCAACCGGTGTCCTGTTTACCTGGAAGAACAATTCATGGATAGCAGGGTCCCATCCACGAGATACATCGTTCTTGGTTTTGATCCACGAAAACAGGCAAAACTCGGTATGGGAGTTTATGGGAAATTCCAGGGAAAAGGAAAGCCATTTGTTGACGTTGCCCTTTCCCAAATCCAGTGACAGGTGGCATGCATTCCTGGCTTTCAGCCAAGAGAATGGCTGGACCAAAAAGAGGACGTTTTCAGACTCACTGTATCTGGGAGAAGTGTGACCTCAACCATCTTATCTTCCTTCGATAAGATTTTGGGCCAACGGCAATGGTGGTTCCCTAATGTTCATCAAAGGGCTGCCATATCCTTGGCGCATTTCAATTGTCCTTTCACTTTAACCTTGCGTACCTAATATTTTCGATGGAGGTACTTTTGTAGAAATTTTCCCCCCTTCGTTGATTTTTGCAGCAGCTGATCGATGTCTAATTGGCACTCGGTTTAGGGTCATAGAGAAATTTCTTTCCCAAATAGCGAAGCATCAAGTTTTTAGCACAAGCCCGCTCAAAGTTTTTTACGATTGGACGCATAGCTCCATTTTTAAACACTACAATCGATTGCATAACAAGTTCGAATGAGCAATTTTATCAAATTTGCACATTGATTTTGTGTGTTTGAGTAAAGGTAAAAAGGCCTAGGATAAAAGCCGGGATTGGTCTTTCTGGTATTAAAAATTACTAAACAAAGTCAATGGAAAATCCATTTTGGATGATTAAAATTGGTTCTTGGATTCAAATAAAATCAGTATAAACTAATATTTCATTCATTAGGAATTTTTCAAAGTTCGCCTTGTTTGGTTTTTTATTCGTCAAAAACTAGGTATAGAATTTGCCGACTTGTAAATTTGTAAGAGCTTTCGCCTTTTAGACCAACCTATTATGTATTTTCTTTTAGCTACCCTTACCTCTTTTTCGCTGGGATTTTTGATTACCCCAATCGTGATTTCTATCCTTAGAAAGGCAAAAATTGGCGATGTGCCCGGAGGTCGAAAAATACACGCTAAGTTCACTCCTTCCATGGGAGGGATTGGATTTGTACTGGCAACGTATATTTCACTTGCCATTTGGGGCTGGCAGTTTCCTGTACCGGATATCCGCTATCTCTTGGGAGCAATTGCACTGATGTTTTTTGTTGGTTTGAGGGACGATATGGTCGAGCTGGAAGCCAAGCATAAGCTCCTGGGCCAACTAGTTGCTGTACTCCTAGTGGTGGTGGCCGGAGATATCCGGATAAAAGACTTCCATGGATTTTTAGGCTTGTATGAGATTCCCACGATTATTAGCTACCTATTCAGCTCCTTTGTTCTCCTCGCCTTGACCAATGCATTCAATCTAATCGATGGACTGGACGGTCTTGCAGGCACTATAGCTACCATCACGCTTAGTCTTCTCGGTGGATGGTTTTACATACAGGGTTTGGAAAGCTTTGCCGTTCTCAGCTTCGCACTTTTGGGAAGTGTGCTTGCATTTTTGGTATTCAACTGGCATCCTGCAAAAATCTTTATGGGAGATACCGGATCCCTTGCCCTGGGTTTCTCGTTGGGCAGTCTGACGGTAGCTTTTATGGAACATAATGCGGCTCTACCCTCTGGAGCTTTCCTAAAATTGGAACCTTCCTTTACCGCTGGTGTCGTATTGATGATTTACCCGCTATATGACATGGCAAGAGTATTTGCAAGAAGGATTTCTCAAGGAAAGCACCCCATGTCGGCAGATAAAAGCCATATCCATCATTTTCTGATGAGAATGGGAATGAGACATGATCAAGTTGCATTGATGTTAGGTTTTTTGCAATTCATACTCATTTTATTGGTTTTTATTTTAGGGGATTTTTCAGATAATCTTGTGATGCCGATCTTGTCTGCTCTGGTACTTTTCATGGGCTACAGGCTCGATGCCGTCACGGTTAGGTTTGTTAAGAAAAAGGTAATTAACTCGCCTAGAGTGCTGGAAAACAGGGTGATACATCCGGCGCGAAGAGTTAAAATCAAGCTTGAAAAGCAATCAGTGGAATCGGGCAGGATAAATTCAAACTAGCCCTTTGCCGCAAAAAATGATAAAAAAAAGTCCGTCGTAGGACTTTTTTTATTTTTGGGCCTCGCTTGGTGGTTTGCTTTTTGCATTTAAAGAGTTATGTTTATCCAAGTCTAAATTTCACCCAAAATTCAATGGCTTATATTCTTCCTCTTTCCTCTCCTGTTTTTGACGGTAATGAAAGCCATTATATGCAACAGGTGATAGGCTCTGGCCTGTTAGCGACGAATGGTGAGTTTATAGAGAAGTTTGAGAAAAAGCTTAGCTGGAAAATAAGATCCCATCAGGCCGTCGCGCTAAACTCTGGAACTTCCGCCCTACATCTGGCTTTGATTCTTTTGGGAGTGCAGTCGGGAGATGAGGTGATTTGCCAATCTTTTACTTTTTGTGCCTCAGCCAATCCCATTGTCTATTTGGGAGCGACTCCGGTTTTTGTGGATAGTGAAACCGATACCTGGAATATGTCTCCTGAATTATTGGAGGATGCTATTTTAAGCAGAATATCCCAAGGCAAGAAACCAAAGGCTATTGTCGTGGTTCATTTGTTTGGAATGCCTGCCAAGATGAAGGAAATCCTGGAAATCTCTGAGAGATACGATATTCCGGTGTTGGAGGACGCCGCAGAGGCAGTTGGCAGTACCTACATGGGGAGGAGCTGTGGCTCCTTTGGCAGAATCGGTGTGTTTTCCTTTAATGGGAACAAGATTATTACCACCGGAGGCGGTGGCGCCCTGCTTTCTAACGACGTGAGTATTGTTGAAAAAGGCAAGTACCTTTCCACCCAAGCAAGAGAAGACTTGCCATACTATCAGCATCTGGAGATCGGATACAACTATAGGATGAATAATATGGCTGCTGGAATTGGCCTCGCCCAGCTGGAAAAGCTGGATGAATGCGTATCTAAGCGAAGGGCCGTGAATCAGCTGTACAGAACACTTTTGGAAGGTTTTCCTGGTATTGAATTTCAGCCGGAACTTGCGGAGTCCGCTTCTAATTTTTGGCTGAGTACCATCCTGATAGATGAAAAGAAAACCGGATTTTCAAACGATAAGTTGCGGGTAAAGCTATTCCGAGAGGGTATTGAAACCCGTTTTTTATGGAAACCATTGCATCTTCAGCCGGTATTTAGAGGCGCTCGTTTCTACGGAGGACGGGTTTCCGAAAAGCTTTTTCTAAGTGGCATTTGCTTGCCAAGTTCAGAAAACCTCAGCCATGAGGACCAGAAAAAGGTTGTCCGTGTCTTTGAGAAAACGCTGAGTAAAGTTTTGTGAAGTGGTTTACAGGGATTACGGAAAAAGGGGTTTGGACCTCTTCCTTTCCTCATTGATGCTTATTGTATTTTCGCCCGTCTTTCTATTCCTTTTTTTGGTTCTATCCGTTCACTTTCAAGGGTCCCCTTTTTTCTTGCAAAAGAGACCGGGTAAAGATGCTGTCCTATTTCAGATCCTGAAATTCAAAACCATGAACGACCGGAGGGCGGAAGACGGAATCTTGCTATCTGATGGAATGCGGATTACCTGGCTTGGCAAATTTGTAAGAATGACCTCGCTAGATGAAATACCGCAGCTGATCAATGTATTGAAAGGGGATATGAGCTTGGTCGGACCGCGGCCGCTTCTTCCCGAATATTTGGAGCTCTACAGTTCTGCGCAGAAAAGACGGCATGAGGTCAGACCGGGGGTCACTGGATTAGCCCAAATCAATGGGCGTAACACGATCTCTTGGAGACAGAAGTTCGACTATGATATCCAATATGTAGAAAAGGTGTCACTTGGATTGGACCTGAAGATATTGTTTCAGACCCTGTGGAACGTGCTGCGGGGTAAAGGTGTCAGTCAACAGGGGCAGGCGACAGTAGGAAAATTTAATGGGACAAACTAAATAGTGAGAAATTTTGTGATGAGTTAATATTAATCAACTGATAATCAATCGAATATATTTTGATTGTGTTCATTTTTTTGATTTTTCGAGAAAGCTTTCCTAAAAAATATGCTAAAAACATACAGAAAAAATGTGGTGATTTTTAGGCATAAGTATTGCGAGCTCCAAGCACTGTCGAAAAGTGTAGAAAAGTGGGGGAAATTAAAAAAACTGTTTACTTTGCGGCTGGAAAAAATGATTTAATAGTGGGCGCAACCGTTTTTGGCTATTTGAAACTATCTCTACTATGAATTTTTTGTCCGGCCTCAAGATCCTTCCAAGATGGATCATTGCCACCCTAGACTCACTGATTCTTTTTCAGTGTGCGCTATTCGGCTATTTGGTCAGGTTCAATTTCGAATTGGAGCTAATCGAACAATACGACGCTTTCGCCGGAAGCTTCACTTTTATGGTAGGGGGACTTCTGGTCATGCAGAATACCCGAAGCTATGAGGGAATCGTAAGACACACAGGCTTCCGTGATGGTTCGAACATTTTCAAGACCGTTCTCGCCAATTTCATCCTGTTGCTCTTTCTCAATTTTTTCAATGGGAACCTTCTAAACGATAGATTTCTTCTTCCGACCTCTGTTCTGGTCATAGCCAGTTTGTCGGCGATGTTTATGCTGATTTTTTATCGCTTGCTCGTAAAGGAGCTTTTTGTTTACATCAAAAACGGATTCGCGGAGCGTGAGCTTCGGCATGGTGTCATCTTCGGTGCAGGCGAGGCGGGAATAATCGCACAAAGCGCAATTAAAAAGGACAGCAAGAGCCAGATGAATATCGTCGCGTTTTTGGATGATGACTCAAAAAAAGAAGGCAAGAACATCGACGGAAAGCGGATTTACAAAGGCTTGAATGACTTGGAAAAGCTCGTAAATCTCTATGGAGTCACCGATCTGATCATCAGTGTGAGGGATCTTTCTGTCTCAAGAAAAAACGACATCATCGACGAATGCCTTCGGCTTAACGTTTCGGTGTCCATGGTGCCGCCTGTGGACCAGTGGATCAATGGGGGGCTTACCGCCGGAGCCATACGTGAAATTAAGATTGAAGACCTCTTGAGTAGAGAACAGATCTTATTGGATAACCCGAGGATTGAGGAGGACTTAAAGGGGAAAGTAGTGCTGGTGACGGGCGCGGCTGGGTCCATAGGATCGGAGCTTTGTAGGCAGATTTCCCACTACCACCCTAAGCTGATCGTCATGCTTGATATTGCCGAATCTCCGCTTTATGATATAGAGCAGGAGTTTAAGGAACATCATCCGGATTGTTCGATTAAGGTGATTTTAGGCGACGTAAGGAACAAGAAAAAGATGAAAGAGGTATTCCGGGAATTCAAGCCTGGTGTGGTCTTTCATGCCGCTGCTTATAAGCATGTGCCGATGATGGAGAATTATCCCGAAGAGGCGATTTTATCCAATGTAATTGGCACCAAGATTTTGGCGGACCTATCCGTGTTAGCCCAGGTCGAGAAGTTTGTCTTTGTGTCCACGGACAAAGCGGTGAACCCCACCAATGTAATGGGAGCCAGCAAGAGAGCCGCGGAGATGTACGTGCAAGCCTTGAACCAATATTTGGATACCCATCACAAAAAGATACATACTAGATTTATCACCACGCGATTTGGAAACGTGCTGGGCTCAAATGGATCCGTAATTCCACTTTTCAAAAAGCAAATCATGAATGGGGGGCCGATTACCGTTACACACCCAGAGATAACCCGCTATTTCATGACCATTCCGGAAGCTTGCCAGTTGGTATTGGAAGCTGGAGTAATGGGTGAAGGGGGGGAGATCTACGTCTTCGACATGGGGGAACCCGTGAAAATCCTGGATTTGGCGAAGAAGATGATACAGCTCTCCGGCAAAAAGGTGGATGTCGACATCAAAATCAATTTCAGCGGCTTGAGAGAAGGGGAAAAGCTTTTCGAAGAACTCTTGAATGATTTTGAAACCGTGAAGATTACCCATCATCCCAAAATCAAAATCGCCCAAGTATCACCTTCTTCCTATCATAGAATCGACGGACAGATTGAGTTTTTCCAAGAGCTGATCGGCAAGAACAACGAAACGGACCTTGTCAGACATTTGAAAGCCCTAGTCCCCGAATTTATTTCCAATTCTTCTCGGTTTGAGGTTTTGGACCGGATGAACTGACAGCGTTACATACTAGCCATTCAAAGCCGTTTTTTAAGACGGCTTTTTTATTTCCCAAACTTTCTTTGCCCTTTGTACCTTTGCGGGGATTTAAGGATAAAAACCTTACCATGAAAAAGACACTTACCCTCCAACTGAGTCCCGAAGAGGCCTATAACCCGGACAGTTTTAAACTAGCCGTACTCAAAGCTTCCGGCCTGACGTCTGATACTGAAAATGCATTTGCCAGACAGACCAAAAGGTCTATCGATGCCCGGGGACGTCGTGTCAAAGTGAATGTTGAGGCTGAGCTGTTTTTAAACGAGAAGCCGGGCTCCCTTTTGGATCATTTTTCTGAGTACCCGAATGTAAGGACTGCTGATCCACTGATAGTCGTTGGTGCTGGGCCGGCAGGCCTTTTTGCCGCACTGAGGGCGATTGAGTTGGGCATTAAGCCCATTGTAATCGAAAGGGGAAAAGATGTCAGAACCCGACGCAGAGACCTCGCCGCCATCAACAAGGAAGGAATCGTAAATCCGGATTCAAACTACTGCTTTGGAGAAGGCGGTGCCGGTACCTATTCCGACGGCAAACTATACACCCGCTCCAAGAAGAGGGGGGACATTCGGAGGATTATGGAAATTTTGGTTGCTCATGGAGCAACGGAGGAGATTTTAGTCGACGCGCACCCCCATATTGGAACCAATAAATTGCCCGTTTTAGTCGCCAAGCTTCGGGAGAGTATCCTGGAAGCAGGCGGGGAAATTCTCTTTGAGACGCGTGTCGAAGATTTCATTTTGGAAGGAGGTGAGCTCTGTGGTGTAGTCACCCAGCAAGGAGACCAGATTAAAGGTTTGGGGGTGATTTTGGCAACGGGGCACTCGGCTAGGGATATTTTTCATCTCTTGGACCGCAGAAAGATTCTGGTCGAAGCCAAGCCCTTTGCATTGGGAGTGAGAATAGAGCACAGCCAAAATCTCATCGACCGGATTCAGTATCATTGTGATTTGGATAGGGGACCCTATTTGCCGGCGTCTTCTTATTCACTTGTTCAGCAGACGGATTTCCGGGGAAAGCAAAGGGGCGTTTTTAGCTTCTGTATGTGCCCAGGGGGATTTATCGTCCCGGCTGCCACCGCTCCTGGAGAATTGGTAGTGAACGGGATGAGTCCGAGTCGCCGCGACAGTAAATTTGCCAATTCCGGAATGGTTGTCTCCGTAGAATTGGAAGACCTGCCGGAATATCAAAAGTACGGATCGCTTGCAGCTATGAACTTCCAGGCCGATGTGGAAAAGAAAGCATGGGAGCTCGGCGGCAAAACCCAAGTTGCCCCGGCTCAGAGGATGGTGGATTTTGTAAATGGTAAGGTAAGTGCGTCGCTTTTGGATACGTCTTACCAGCCAGGATTGAAGTCGGTAGACATGAGGGATGTGCTTCCTGGTTTCATCTCGGCTCGATTGGCCATGGCATTTAAGGCTTTTGGTCAAAAAATGAAAGGCTATTTCACCAATGATGCCCAGCTAATCGGTGTCGAGAGCCGAACTTCCTCACCGGTCCGAATTCCGAGAGATAGAGAGACTTTCGAGCATCCGCAGATCAAAAGACTTTACCCTTGCGGAGAAGGCGCCGGCTACGCAGGAGGGATTGTCTCCGCGGCGATGGACGGAGAGCGTTGCGCGGAGAAACTCATTGAGGCATATGCCAAATCAAAGGTCTAAAGCAAAGTCAAACCCATAGATCTCGCCTCGGACTAATCAGCTCTACTTGCCTCCAACTATTACTCACCGATATTGTATTCCGGTTTCCAGTTTTTGATCTCGCCGGAGTAGAGTGACTCATTGGCCAATGCCACGGATATTGCCGTTTTTCCGCCGGTAGCCACGTTGGATTCGGGTTTTGTTGCTTTGGAGAGAGACTCAAAATATGCCTCTAGTGCATAGATAGTTCCGTCTTTCGTTGGCTCCTCGGTGAGTTGGATTCCCTTTTTGTCGCTTGCCCAGATCAGTGGAGTAGCACCGCTTACCCCGTCCACTTCTTCTAACTCTTGCCTAGTCTGAGGCTCAGGATAAAACATCCCCTCGTTGGTCAGCAAGTTTATCATGCCCTTGGAGCCTTTGATCTTAAAGGAATAACCTTCGTGCTGATTTGCGCAGGTAGCGCCAAAATTCCCGACCATTCCCTGATCTTCGTACCGTACAGTCAACTGCACATTATCAAAGGTCTCCCGTCCATCTTGGTAAAAATCAATGCCGCCAGTGCTGAATAGCGTGCTGGGATTGGTCTCAAATGCCCAATGGATGAAGTCCATCTGGTGGGAAAGCAACTCAGCTACGAGTCCGCCAGAGTAGTCTTTGTACATTCTCCAGTTGATTTTTCGCTCGAGGGCCGGGTCATGCACAGGCCGACGCCAGTTCCAGTTGCGATCCCATCGTGCATCTATTGAAGTCACCTTGCCCAGATAGCCTTTTTGGATATAGTCCTTGACTTTGAAATAAAGGGGAGAATAGCGGTATTGGTGGCCGATTTGGACAATCTGTTTGGGGTAGCTATGTGAGATCTTCACCAGATCCAAGGCTTGGTCGACTTGGAAAGTCATCGTCTTTTCCAAGAAAAGATGTTTTCCTGCCTCCAGCGTAGCTTTTCCGTGCTGGTAATGAAGGTAGAGAGGAGTCGCAATAATGACTACATCAACATTCCTATCTTCGAGCAATTTTCGGTAGTCTTTGTAGTAGACGATCGCTTTGCCCGCACTGGCTTTTTTGGCATTTTCCAGTCGGAAATCCAGCTCATCGCAAATGCCAATGACTTCAAATTTGTCTGAAAGCTTGGTGATGGTGTTGTAGATTCCCGAACCCCTATCCCCAAAACCGATGATACCAACCTTGAATTTTTGATTGGCGGGCTTGGCAATACTCCAAAGTCCCGAACTTCCCAAAACCGCAGTAGCCAAACCGGCAGACTTGATAAACTGTCTTCTTTCCAAAACCTGTTCTATTTAACTTATCCCGAAAAATAACGAAATCGCAGAAGGTGCCGTCCTGATTTGGGCAGGAAAGCATGGGATGCGGTGGATAAACTACGCAAACGATTTCACGAAAAGTTGTTTGGGAAACTTTTGTTTACTGGGCTGCATTTTCGTTTGGAACTTCGATCTGTCATTTTGCGTCAGGGATTCTGCTATGCCGGTCAATCGACTTACCTTTGGACCTTAGGAAATGGAATTTGCCATAGTAGATATAGAAACTACCGGGGGCTCACCCTCCGGGGGAGGGATCACGGAAATCGCCGTATTGATACATGATGGGGAGCAGGTAGTCCGTGAGTTTCAGACCTTGATCAATCCAGGACAGTCAATCCCAACCTACATCACCGGTCTTACTGGGATTGACAACCAGATGGTCAGCGACGCTCCCAGTTTTGAAGAGATCGGCGAGGAGCTTTGGGATCTTTTAAATGGACGGGTTTTCGTCGCCCATTCAGTCAATTTTGATTTCGGATTTATCCGAGAAGCATTTTTGAAAATCGGGAAAGACCTAAAATCCCCAAAGCTATGTACCGTGAGACTTTCCCGCAAAGCCTTCCCTGGTTTGAGCTCTTACAGTTTGGGACGGCTTTGTGAAAACCAGAAAATCCCAATCCTGGCGCGTCACAGGGCTATGGGCGATGCAAGGGCGACGGCAATTTTGTTTGACAGAATTATTAAGGAAAATCAGGAAGTGGTTTTTTCATCAATGAAGAGGAATTCGGGCGAGGCATTTCTTCCTCCTAATTTTCCCCTCTCAAAGTTCCGTCAAATTCCGGAGGCCTGCGGCGTCTACTACATGCTGAATGCCAAGGGCAAGATCATCTATGTAGGCAAGGCTCTGAATATCCGGGAGCGCTTCAAGGGACATTTTTCCGGAGGGGTTTTGCCCCAGCTCAAGCAGCAGCTGAAAAGCGAAGTCACTGACCTGCAATGGCAGCTGACTGGATCCGAGGTAATGGCTTTGCTGGTCGAGACTTTGGAGATCAAGCGGATTTGGCCTATCTATAATTCCGCCTTGAAATTGCCGAAAACACTATGGGGTCTTTTCCACTACCAAGACGGTTCGGGATACTATCGCTTTCAGGTAGCTAGGGTGACAAAGAACCTCATTCCCCTCGAAACCTTCTTTTCTTCCGAGGAAGCGATGCAGTTTTTGAAATCCGGGATTGAAACATATCGCCTTTGCCAGAAACTATGTGGACTGAGGAGGGTAAGCTGCGAGGTCGTTCACGACGAAACTTGTCTTGGCGCCTGCAAGTCTTCAGAAGTTCCCGGAGATTACAATTTGCGAGTGGAGGAATTCCTTACCTTAATCCATGAATCCAAAAGGGATCTCATGCTGAGTCTCCCCGGAAGGGTGGAGGGGGAAAAGGCGTTTTGCTACTTCGAAGCGGGAATGCTCAGTAGATATTCCTATTTGAAAATGGATGATTTCCCAAATCCGGATGATCTAGAGGTCGTGCCGAAGGTACCTGAGACCTTTTATGTCCTGAGGCAGTTTATCCACCAACTTGAGCCTGAGCAAATCAGGGTCTTTGCTGGTCGCTAGAAACAGCGCTGAGTGCCGAAAAGCAAAAACACAACCTGATTTACGTATGTTGATTCATGCATTTAGTTTCCACTCGCCCTCTATAAAGCTATAGTAGATCGTGTCCCTTCTTCGCCCATGGGTGAGCAAAGTGTGGCTACGGAGTATCCCTTCCTCGATAGCGCCCAATTTCAAGAGGGCCTTTCGTGCTGGTATATTTAACACGTCGGTTTTGATCTCAACCCGCTTCAGTCTCATGGTGCCAAAGCAATAGTTCAGCATGAGTTTTTTCATGGCCTGGTTGATTCCGGTTCCCTGAAAATCCCTTCCCAACCAAGTCCAACCGATTTCTATTCGCTCGTCCCTAGGGGAATAGTTGCCGAATGCGGTGGCCCCCGCAACTTTTCCGCTCTCTTTATCCACAACTGTAAATTGTAGTCGCTCTGCCTTGAAATGCGGCTCAGCCCATTTTTCCATCTCCTTCGGTATACTCAAGTCATAGGTGAAATAGGTCCACATTTCAGCGTCCAAGGCTATGGGCTGAAGCAGCGGTAAGTCCTCCGCTTTCATTGGAGCCAGACGGATGCGACTGTCTTCTAACACCAAGTCACGGTCAAGCCTCATCCCAATACTTCCTTGATTGCTTTGTTATAAAGTGCAATTTCCTCGAGGGTGCCAGTCGAAATCCTGCACCAATCGTTTAGCGGAGGGAATGGCCTACCGATGATAAAGCCTTTTTCAGCCATCGTTTTTCCCAATTCGGAGATGTCCTTTCCAGCCTGAAAGAATACAAAATTGGCATGTGACTCCAAATAGGGCAATTTCAATTCATCCAAGGTCGAGGTGATCATCGTTTTGGCTTCTGCGTTTTTCTGAAGGGAAAACTTGTAAAAGTCCTTGTCTGCGAGGGCCGCTTTTCCCGCTTCGATGGCCATGATGCTGGTATTTGCGACGACTCGATCACGCAGTTTTTGCGCGAGCTCGGGTTTGGCAACCAAGTATCCTATCCGTATTCCGGCCAATCCATAGACCTTGGACAGGGTGCGGGACACGACTACATCATGCCCTTTTTTCACCAATTCAACCATACTAGGATAGTTGGCGGTCGTAATGTAATCATAGTAGGCTTCGTCGCTGAAGACCACGGTTCGTTTGCTTACCGTTTCGCAGAAATCCACAACCCGCTCTGCCGGCAGGAGCTTGCCCGTGGGATTATTGGGATTGCAGAGGAACACCAAGCCTGTCTCGTAACTCACGCGTTTTTCTATCTCATCCAGGTCAAAGTCAAGATCCTTGTTTAGCGGTACCCAGTTGATTTCGGTACCCCAGAGCTCTGCGTATTCCATCATGGAAAGGAAGGTTGGGGCGCAGGTGATGATTTCCCTGCCTTTTCCAAAAGTAATACCTGCGACTTTGAGTCCTTCTGTAGATCCGGCTACCAAGACGATATGGTCTTCGGGCACGCCTTCTTTTTCGGCGATCATTTTCGCCAAAGAACTGTTTTGGCTCCAGGGATACCGGCAGCCACTGTCAAAAGCCGCCGTCATGGCTTTGCGCATCGATTCGGAGGGGCCGTAGGGATTTTCATTCGATCCTAAACGTATAGGGCCTGCGAAGGGGCGGGGATTATACTTGCGGATTTCAGCAGCGCTCAGCGAAGATACCACTCCTCCAGCACCCAACAGTACGAGGCCACTCCCAAGCGAAGTGGTTTTTAACCAAGTCCTTCTTGATAGACCCTTCATTGTATTTCTGTTTTGATTGTTAAAATACTAAGGTTTTGCCGACAGTTTTGGAAATATTTCATTTTTCAAGATACTTTATTTGTAGGAAGTTTTTGGGGTTAAAATCAGATAAAAAATGTTTTTATTCTGAAAATTGATTTTTTACGGAATAAATATTTAAATTATTCCAAGCACAATTAACCCTAAATCCAATATAACATGAAAAAGATTTTAATGCTCTTGGTTTGTGGGTTGCTATGGGCGGGAGTCCTCAGAGCCCAGCAAACTCAGTATATGGTATTCGAATTCATCAAGGTGGAGAAAGACCAGCTTTTTGACTACATCGAGTTTAAGGATCTGATGGAGAAGGTCTATCGACAAGCACTCAACGACAAGCGGATAAAAGCTTGGGATTTTTGGTCCCTACAAAACGGCGCGGACGAGGGTGATTTCCAATACATCATGGTGACGACCTACGACGATCCCGTCAAAATGATGAACGGATTGGATGATGAAGCAATGATGGAATATACCAAAATCGCATATCCCCACCTGAGTGGTACGCAGGTAATGGCGCTATTTGAACAGTCCTTGAGTATGCGGGATATGCCTATGCGCCTCTATATGCGGGAGATAGTCTCGACGGATGACAATTTTCAGTTTAGGCCTGGGGCTTTGGCTTCCTTTGACCTGATGAAGGCCGTAGAAGGGAAGTTTGAAGATTATGAAAAGGCGGAAATTGAGGTGTTCAGGCCGATTCACCAGAAAAGGATCGAGCAGGGTTTGATGGGACATTGGAGCTTTTTGAGAACTGCGCTTCCCCAGGGATCAGAGGCAAAATCTACACACCTAACCCTGAATATGTACAAAGATTATATGCAGTTTTTCAATGCCCAGGCCTATGAAGATCTCTCCCAAACTGCTGAACAGAGAAAAGCAGTCAATGAAGGCCTGAACTCAAGGGACCAAAAATGGGTTTACTTGGCAACACTCGAAAATGTAGTTAGATAATAGTCCGGTTTGACTAGTTTTGAAAAAGAGGCTCCTTTCTGGGAGCCTCTTTTTTGTCGTCGATAGATTGCTTGGGATGCTAGGCATCCAATATAGTTTTGATCAGCGCGATCTCCTCGATGCTGAATTTCGTGTTTTTGATGGCAGCTACATTGTCGTCCAGTTGCTCTGCCTTGGAGACCCCAATCAACACCGAGGTGATCCTAGGATCCTTCAGAAGCCATGAGATCGCCATTTGCGCGAGTGTCTGATTACGTTCTTGGGCGATTTGGTTGAGCTTGGCGATGAGCTCCAGTTTTTCGGGGGCGATTTGGGCGGCTTTCAAATACCGGCCGTCCTTGGCTGCGCGTGAGTCGGCTGGGATCCCTTTTAGGTACTTGTCAGTGAGCAAACCCTGTTCGAGTGGAGAGAATGCAATGCTTCCGATTCCATTGCTGCCGAGTACATCCAAAAGGCCTTTTTCCACCCAGCGGTCGAGCATGCTGTAGCGTGGCTGATGGATGAGAAGGGGGGTACCCATAGCTTTTAGGATCTGATAGGCTTTTTCGGTGTCTTCAGGCTTGTATTGGGAGATGCCCACGTATAGGGCTTTGCCTTGACGCACTAGCTGATCCAAAGCCCCCATTGTTTCCTCCAGAGGGGTATTTGGGTCTGGTCTGTGGTGGTAGAAAATATCCACATAGTCCAGCCCCATACGCTTAAGGCTTTGGTCGCAGCTTGCGATCAAGTATTTTCTCGATCCAAAATTCCCATACGGTCCCGGCCACATATCCCAGCCAGCCTTGGAAGATATCAGCAGCTCATCGCGATGGGCAACAAAGTCCTTTTTGTAAATCCTGCCGAAGTTTTCTTCCGCGGACCCATACGGAGGACCGTAGTTGTTTGCCAAGTCAAAGTGGCAAATGCCTAGGTCAAAAGCTCTTCTCAGGATTTTTCTGCCTAACGTGAGATCTGCATTATGGCCGAAATTATGCCAAAGGCCCAGACTGATTTCGGGCAGCATAAGTCCGCTCTGCCCGCAATAGCGATAGTTCATTTGGCCGTATCGATCCGGGGCGGCTTGATAGGTCGGAAGTGGATTGTGATCGTTGATTTGCATAGGTTACCAGGATTGATTTCAGTTAGGCAAACCAAAATAAGGCAAGAAGACATGATATCAAACCTATCCCAAGCAAGAGCGCAAAGCTTTTCCAAATATACTTGATCCATTCGTTGTAGGCCACTCCCGCAGCGGCGATGACGGCCATCATACCTCCATTGTTAGGGATGACCAGATCCATCAAACCCGCAGGATACTGATAGGATAGGACTGCGATTTGTCGGGATACTGTCAGCAAGTCCATGAGGGGGCTGGCTAGAGGAATGGTCAGTACAGCCTGGCCTGAGGTGCTGGGGACAAGGCCATGTACCAGAGCTTGAGTGACAAAGATCCCCACGGAAGCCATCGCCGTGGGAAGAGCCTCCAAAGGAGAAAACATCGCTTGGATTAAGGTGTCGATGACCTGCGCTTTCTCCAAGATCAGATAGACGCTTCTGGCCAAGCCGATCAAAACTCCTGCAAAAATCATCTCCGAAAACCCTTGGGAGTAGGCTCTTGCCGTTCCGTTGACGCCGAGTCCGCTGATCAAGCCACAGGCTGTTCCGATGACAAAAAACAAAGCAGACATTTCGTTGTAGCCCCAGTCTTTTTGGATGATTCCCCAGGGCATGATGATCATTCCAGCGCCGGTCAGCAGGAGGATAATTCCGTGTGATCGGGATATCCTAACTGGAGCAAATTCTCCTTTTTCCAAATTCACGGATGGGATTTTTCCCCATCTCAAGTGGAAAGCAGTCCAGGAAAAGAATGCCAAAACCAAGAAAACCATACGATAAAGGAAGCCTTGGGAAAAGTCCACTTCTGCGATTTTTTGGGCGAGGAGGGAGCCAAAAGGGTTGATTGGTGAAAAGGATGCGCCCACCAAGGCTGACCCAAGGGAAAGCGCTATAATCGCCCGCAGATCGTAGTTGATTTTTTTGGCGAGTAAAACCAGGACGGGAACCATAGCGATGATCTCTTCCTGCATCCCGAAACTTGCTCCCCCCAGAAAGAAAAAGCAACTGAAAATCACCAAGAGGATGAATTGCGAGTTTCTAAAACGATACACCAAAGCCTCAATCCCAACCTGGAGAGCGCCGGTTTTTTCCACGACATAAAAGGCACCCCCGATCAAAAGAATCAAAACGATGATATCCGAACCGAGTATGATTCCCTCAGGTATGGAAAGCAATGTGTCGAATAGCGTGACATTCCGGTCTTCGGTCAGTTGAAAACTGCCCGGTACGACAATCTCTCTCCCAGTCTCCTCATCCAACTCACGCTCAAAGCTTCCCGAAGGAACAAGGAATGTGGCAAGTGCAGCCAGGATCAGAAAGCCTAGCAAGATGACCATGGGATTGGGGAATGAGAATTTCATTGGGGGTTTATTGAGCTATGACTTTGATGATTTCACTGGGGATAGACTTTCGAAAATCATACTTGTCTTCGGAATTGCAAATCAGAAAAAGACCGACCTCAAGGCTGGGAGCATATACCAATATGGAACTGAAACCTCCTTGCTCCCCAAAGTGGCCAAAAAATTCGATATTCTGCAGCGTGATCTTTTGGAATCCCGCGGGACTTTCTGTTCCGGCCTTCAGCCAGTTTAGCTCTTGGTCAAAAGCCCCCATACTTCCCCGGCACAAATGCAGCAAAGCTTTTGAAAGATCATCAGCGGTCAAAACCAAGCTTGAGGAAGGGGAGGGGAGCCGCTCAAATTTCAAATTTTCAGGCTGGATTCTTTTCCAAAGAAAGGTTCGCTTATGGCCCGGGGAAGTAAATAACCTTTCCTCGGAAAAAAAACTTTGCGCCATACCGGCAGCCTCCAGCGTATTGTCCCTGACCAAGTCCCCAAATCGCCGGTCGGAGCTTGCCTCGAGTACATATCCTATGAGATCAAAATTTACGTCTGCATATCGGTAGGCCTTATTTTGCTGATCCGGGGATGTCAGATAGTCGGGCAAGAGGCTGAGTTTGCGTTTTTCTTCCTGAGCTAAAAGGTTTTTTATGGAGCGGGAGTCTTTAAGTCCCGAGCGATGCTCCAGAAGCTCGCGAAATGTAATCTGACCAATTTCAGGTGGCAACTTTCCGTCCCTAGGCATCAGGGCGTTGACCGCCGTATCTATGGAGAAGCCCTCCGCCAGTCCGTAATTTGCCAAGGCCAAGGCGGTGAAAATCTTGGAAACTGACGCCACCGGGAGCTGGCTCTTTAGCGTCAGGCTGTCTTTGGTTTCCAGGTTTTCATAGCCGAATGCTTTGAGATAGGTGATTTTCTCGTCTTCAACGATACCGACGGCAATGCCCGGAATCAGAAAGTCGCTCAGGCTACGGACAAGAATGGAATCGATGGTTGCCTCACGGGATTCGGGGTGGGATTTAGGTGTCAGTCTTACTTTGGGGTAGCTTTGCCACCACTCCCAAGCCAGAAATAGCAATAGCCAAAATGCGATGCCCAGGATGGCATATTTGATTTTCCAGTTCATGTCCTGAGGTGTAGGTTTTCGGGTGAAAAATCGGCAAACTGGAGATGCTTGATTTCGGCCATTCGGGACGTGGTGTTTTTGGGCGACAGGAATCTTTGATGTTTTTTTTGCTTTCCGAAAAGATAAAATCCAAAGAGGTGTTTTACCTGCCAATCAGTTTCTTAAGGTAAAGGAAAAAAAACAAAAACCGGCAAAAATAGACAGTAAGCTGCATTGCTGCATTTCCTGTTTTTCTCAGGAATGCAAGAGGAGTTTCTCCAGAGTTTTCATTCCCTCAGTCGCTTTTTGTTGGATCACCGTCACATCCTTACCAAGATTAAAATCGGGGACTTGTGGGTCAATTAGGAATTTCTTCGCCATTCGGGGGACATAATTGATGAGGCTTGCCGCGGGATAGACTTGCAGTGAAGTGCCCAAGACCAAAAAGAAGTCGGCTTTTTCAGCGAGCTTCATCGCGGGAATCATCATGGGTACTGCCTCGCCAAACCAGACGATGAAGGGCCTAAGCTGGCTGCCTTTTTCACATTTGTCTCCGACCTTGATCTCCCAATGCTCAAGGGGGTAGACGAGGCTTGGATCCAGAGAGCTTTGCGCTTTGGCGAGCTCACCATGTAGGTGAAGGACCTGTGAGGAGCCGGCCCGCTCGTGGAGGTCATCGACGTTTTGGGTGATTATCTGTACCTCGAAATGTTCTTCTAGCCTGGCCAAGGCCAAATGAGCTTCATTGGGCTGACATTCCCGGGCTTGTTTTCGACGCTGATTATAAAAGTCAAGGACAAGGTTCCGATTTTTTTTCCAGCCCTCCGGAGAGGCCACCTCCATGATGTCGTGATTTTCCCAAAGACCGTTGCCGTCTCTGAAGGTTCGGATGCCGCTTTCTGCTGAAACACCGGCGCCGGAGAGAACTACCAGTTTTTGCTTCATGGCTGGGATGGAAAAACAAACCCGAGGTGCGGGACCTCGGGTGCTTTAATTTAGGTAGAGAGAATGTTGGCGACTCTAAGGTCCTCTTCGTCGACGGTTTTGTCATCGACGATGGCTTTGACTATCGGGGTAAACACAACTTTGTTGTTGATCATACCTGCCATCACATCATACTTGCCCTGCATGAGTCCTTCGACTGCTGCCACGCCGAGCTTGGAGGCTAATAGTCTATCGAAAGACGATGGAGCGCCACCGCGCTGCAAGTGTCCGAGTATGGTGACTTTGATGTCGTAGTTGGGAAGGTTTTTTTTGACTTTTTCCGCAATTTCCTGTGCCGAGCCACTTTTGCCTCCTTCTGCCACGATGACGATGTTGGAGGATTTCATGGCTTTGGATCTCGACTTGAGCTTTTCCACCAGATTTTCGATTGGAGTTCTGTTTTCGGGGATAAGGATCGCAGCCGCAGCACTTCCTATGCCTGCATTGATGGCAATAAATCCGGCATCCCGTCCCATTACTTCCACAAAGAACAAGCGGTCGTGGGAGGTAGCCGTATCCCGGATTTTGTCGATGGCGTCTATGGCCGTGTTGCAGGCAGTGTCGAATCCTATCGTCGAGTCTGTACCCGAGAGGTCATTGTCTATGGTGCCGGGAAGTCCTATGGATGGGATGCCGTGCTCCTGGAAAAACAGATGGGCTCCTGTCAGTGAGCCGTCACCGCCGATGACCACAAGTGCGTCGATGCCATGGGACTTAAGATTGTCATAGGCTTTTTTGCGGCCTCCCGGAGTGCGAAACTCCTCGCTGCGGGCGGATTTGAGGAAAGTCCCTCCTCGTTCCAACACATGGGTGATATTTTTGGAATCGAGCTTCTTGATGTCGTTTTGGATCATTCCCTCGTAGCCGCGGTAGATCCCGTACATTTCCAGATTGTAGTAAAAGCCGGTCCTGACCGCGGCACGAATGGCGGCGTTCATTCCCGGTGCATCTCCACCCGAGGTGAGCACACCTATTTTTTTGATGGTTTTGGCTTCCATTTGTTAAGATTGTGTTAAGGCTTTAAACATGAGTGCCGCAGAGGCGGGATTGGTGGCCAAAGGAATGTTGTGTACGTCACAGATCCGCATGAGCATTTGCACATCGGGTTCGTGGGGATGCTTGTCCAGAGGGTCGCGAAAGAAAATCACCGCGGAGAGCTTTTTTTCAGCTGCCAAAGCGGCGATCTGAGCATCGCCTCCCAAGGGCCCCGACAGAAGACGTTCTACTTCAAACCCAGCTCTCTCGATATGCGAACCGGTGGTGCCAGTGGCAACCAGCTCGATATCAGTTCGATGCAAGGCATCGCGAAATCCGGTTAAAAAATGTACCATGTCGGCTTTTTTTCCATCATGGGCAATCAGGGCGATTTTCATGAATAGGTTCTAATAGGTTTGAATCAAAGTTAGGAAAAATTCGCGTTTTCGGCCTTAGGCCAGTTCTTTATGCCGGTTTAAATTAAGGCCAAAAAGAAAATTAGTGTTCCGTTTTTCCTTCCAGCATCAATAGAAAGGAATATTCCAACGCAAGCTCTTTAAGCGCATTGAATCTCCCCGAAGCTCCTCCATGGCCTGCTTCCATATTAGTCTCCAGCAGTAGCAGGTTTTGGTCCGTTTTCAGCTCTCTGAGTTTGGCTACCCACTTGGTGGGCTCCCAATATTGGACTTGGGAATCGTGAAGCCCTGAAGTCACCAGTAAATTGGGGTAGGCTTTTGCCTCCACATTGTCATACGGAGAATAAGAGAGCATGTAGTCGTAGTATTCCTTGTCCTTGGGATTGCCCCATTCCTGAAACTCGCCCGTGGTCAATGGGATACTTTCGTCCAACATGGTGGTCACGACATCGACGAAGGGCACGTTGGCAATGGCTCCTTTGAATAGCTCGGGTCTCATGTTAACCACCGCCCCGACAAGAAGTCCGCCTGCGCTTCCGCCCATAGCATAGAGATGCGCAGACTCCGTATAGGCGTTTTGGACCAAATGGTCGGCACAGGCGATGAAATCCGTGAAGGTGTTTCGCTTACGAAGCATCTTGCCGTCCTCGTACCAATGCCTGCCCAAGTCCTCACCGCCGCGGATGTGTGCGATGGCGAAAACAAATCCCCGGTCCAAAAGACTCAGGCGATTGCTGGAGAAGTAGGCATCCATGCTGTAACCGTATGATCCGTAGGCGTAGAGCAGCAGTGGGCTTTCGCCATTTTTGGAAAACATGGATTTTTTATAGACTAGCGAAATAGGCACTTTTGCACCGTCCCCAGCTTGTGCCCATACCCGCTCCGAGTGGTATTGTTGTGGATCATAGCCACCCACGACTTCCTGCTGCTTGAGCAAAACCTTTTCCCCGGACCTCATGTCATAGTCAAAGACCGAGTTAGGCGTCACAAGGGAATTATAGCCAAATCGCAGCAAGTCGGTGTCAAACTCTGGATTGTTGCTGATCCACGCGGTATAGGTTTCATCATCAAACTGAAGGGAAAAGCTGTCTTTTTCCCAAGGCTTGATCTGGATTTGGGTGAGTCCATTGGACCGCTCCTGCGTTACCAAATATCTGGAAAAAAGGTCGAAATCCTCCAGCAGGACCTCGGGACGATGTGCAATCACGTCCACCCAGTTTGCACGGGAGGGTGAGGAAATCGGCGCTTTGACCAATTTGAAATTTTGTGCGTCGGCGTTGGTTTTGATCCAGAAGTGATCTCCGTAGTGGTCTGCAGCATATTCCAAGTCCGGAATCCTTTCTTGCAAAATCTGAAACTCTCCCTCGGGAAGATCCGATCTCAGGAAGCGCATCTCCGAAGAAATGGTGCTTTCCGAATGGATGAAGAGATATTCTTCTGTCTTTGACTTATGGACCATGCAGGAGAATTCTTCGTCAATTTCCTCAAACACGAGCTCGTCAAGCTGGCTGTCCGTGCCGAGTACGTGTTTGTAGATACGATGGGAGCGTAGAGTTTCCGGATCCTGTTTGGAATAAAAAAGTGACTTATTGTCCGCGGCCCAAACGAAGTTGCCCGTGACCTCCGGAATAGGCTCGAGATAAATCTCTCCTGTTTCCAGATTTTTGAACCAGATGGTATAGATTCTTCTTCCAACTTCATCGGCGGCGAAGGCTAGGGTTTTTTGGTCCGGAGTGGTGGAGGTACCACCTACCTGGTAGAAGGCCTTCCCCTTGGCCAGTTCGTTGACATCCAAGATGACTTCTTCAAGTCCCTCGAGAGATCCTTTTTTACGGCAGTAGATGGGATACTCTCCGCCCTTTTCGTAGCGGACATACCAATAGTAGCCCGACTTGAAATAGGGAACGGTCTGATCGTCTTCTTTGATCCTGCCCTTCATTTCCTCAAAAAGACGCTTCTGAAAATCTTCGGTGGATTTCATGGCCGATTTGGTGTAGGCGTTTTCGGCTTCGAGATGGGAGATGACCTCTGGGTTTTCCCGATCGTTCATCCAGTAATACTTGTCAATTCTTTGGTGGCCGTGGGTTTCCAAAAGTTGGGGTATTTGGCGGGCAACAGGGGCTTTCATTCGGGTGTATTTTGTTGCAAGGTTAATGAAAAATCGAAGGGCTTGGTTCAAAGATTTCCATTCTTGGATGGTTTTTTTGGTGATACTCTCGACGAAATTTGGTGGGGCTGTTGCACAAAAGCGTAATTTTCAGAATATTGATTTATACTTCAACCAACCTTATACTTTATGGGATTATTGAAAGAGTTTAGAGAGTTTGCCGTCAAAGGGAACGTAATAGACCTGGCTGTCGGTGTGATCATCGGCGGAGCCTTTGGCAAGATTGTTTCGTCCTTTGTCAATGATGTGGTGATGCCTCCGATTGGCTTGCTGGTAGGTGGGGTTGACTTTAAGGATCTGCGGCTGATTTTAAAAGAAGAATCCACCAATGCTGCCGGTGAGGTAGTGGACGCCGTCACGCTTAACTACGGGATGTTTATCCAAAACATCGTCGATTTTGTGATTATCGCGTTCGTGATCTTCATGGCGATCAAGGGGATCAACAGGCTGAACCGAAAGAAAGAGGAGGAAGCGGCACCTGCTCCGCCTCCAGGACCTACTCCTACCGAGAAGCTACTCGAAGAAATCCGGGACTTGCTGAAGAAACAATAGAAAATTGCCCCGATCAATCAGTCGGGGCAATTTTTTTACCTTCTCTCTTCTCTACTTCTTTGGTAGAGATGTCGGTTGAAGTCCCTCGCTACGTTGTTCAACATCAGGATTTGCTTGGAGCTCAACACTTTGGAGGCGGCGGTCACAAATGTCTGTTCCTCCTGTAGCAGTTCCCCTTGCAGCTGAAGCCGCTTTTGGATCCTGGCCTTGGCTTCCTCTTCACCGATGGTATCCAGATCTTTTCCCAATTGGGATATTTGGCGCATGGTGTTTTCCCGAGAGTCGCTATACTCGTTGAAAATGGGCCAAAACTTTTCCGCCTGCTCGGGTTTCAGGTCAATTCGCGTAGTAATGAAGGCAATTCTCGCGGCTTCCAGCTTCTCGCGATCCACAGGCGGTCTCTGCGCCCATGCTCCCCAGCTCAATGCCAGGAACAGGATGAGGGCTATCGAATATTGTTTTTTCATAAGATCAAAACCAGTTTAATTCATCTTCTATCCAGAGCTGCTCGTCTGAGGAAGGCATTTCCTCTTCGATGATTTGGTCAAGTATTGCGTTGGGATCATCGGCCAGACTCAAAACATCCTCCGAAGACCATACTTGGCTTTCTATGTACAGTTGGGCCTCCTCGTCTATCGAAAGTGCCGGGCTTTCGGGCGTAAACATGCCCGATTGCCAGCTAACCCCCAAACCGAGGACAACAATGGCCGCGGCTGCATATTTTATCAACGAGGGGAATTTCCGGGTCTTTTCCTTGGCGATTATCCGCTCGGGAAGCTGGTCAAAATAGCCCGCTGGCACCTGGAAATCTTTGAGTTTCGGCAGTTGGTTCATCGTGGATTAGACTTGGGTGAATGTATAAAGTTTATTCAGACAGCACATATTGTTCTATTTTTTTGACCGCGTGATGATAGCTCGCCTTCAGCGCACCGATACTCGTGCCGGTGATTTCTGACATTTGTTCGTAGGTCAGCTCTTCTTGGTATTTCAGATGAAAAACCAGCCTTTGTTTTTCAGGAAGCTTGAGTAGGGCTTTTTGGAGGCGGAGTTGGATTTCGTCTCCATTCAGATTGCCGTTTTGGTCAAGATAACTTTCCATTTTTTCCCGGTGATCCTCTAGTGAGAAGAAATAGCGATTCTTCTTCTTTTCCAGAAAACTCAAGGCTTCATTGGTAGCAATCCTATAGAGCCAAGTGAATAGTGAAGAATTTCCCTGGAATCTGTCAAGACTGCGAAATGCCTTGACAAAGGTATTTTGGGTCAGGTCATCTGCATCCTCGTGGATGATGACCATTCGACGAATGACCTGATAGACTTTTCGCTGATAGGTTTCGATCAATTGTCTGAAGCCAATCTCCTTGGTAAAGGGAGAGCGGATCCGCTCCAGTATTTGTTGATCGGTTTGGTTCATTCGTAGGCCATTGGACTTGGGGAATGAGAAAAGGTTTAAAAAATAGTTTTCGTCCGACATTTGGACTGCACCCTGTTCTTAGGCCAATTCCGACCATCCAGGTTACTTATATCTCCAGGATATAGTCCAAGATGCCGGCGTTTTTGCCCTTGGGTCTGGTCACCAGCAAAGGTAGGCTGTCATTGAACTGTATCAGACGCTCCGCCATGCTGCCGATGAAGAGGGCGGTGGCGGCGGTGCGTCCCTTGGCACCGATGATGATGGCATCGGCTTCGATTTCCATCGCTTTTGAGACGATCTCCTGCACAGGATCGTCATCGTCATCTTTGGTATAGATTGGGGTGATTTTGATGCCTTTGGTGTCGATCTTGCGGATAAACTTCCGGTAGTTAATCTCGGCGTGCATTTTCATGATTTCCGTAAACTCCTCGTAGCTTTTTCCGGTGAAATGATAGCCGGTGGGAACAGTAAACACGTTTTGGCAGACGATCTCGACATTTCCTCCATGCTTGGCGGCGATCATCACCGCTTCCTCCAAGGCATCTTTGGAATAGTCAGAGAAATCACTGGGTACCAAAAGTTTGGAGATCTTGGGTTTTGAGCCTTCGGGGACGATAAGAAGGGAACAGCTGGCTCTCCGGGCTAGTCTTTGAGATGCCACACCGGTACCGGGCAAGTCCACCTTTCGGCCGATCAAAATCATATCGGCGGATTTTTCCTCTGCCAGTTTGAGTACTTTTTTGGATAGGTTTCCCTCCTTGACTACATAGCTGATCGCAAGGCCCTTGATTTCCGGGAAGAATTCGGCTACCATCTTTTCCATCGCTTCTTTCCTTTCGTTGATCATGTTTTCGATCAGGTTGGGGAATTCTTCCAAAACCTCCTTGGGGATTGAGAGGTTTTTGATCACGTTGGTAAAATAGATCTTCTTGGTTTGATTGACTCTGGCGATGAATGCAGCATGTTCGATCAGGGTTTGATCCAAGGGGGTTTGATCGAGGCAAACAATCAATTTCTTAATCAGGTACATAGTAGCCGAGGATTTGCAGTGCAAAGTTATTTGAAGACCTATAATCTATCGAGAAATTCGCAAAATATAATTCCGATTGTGAGGGAAGGATGGCTAAAATCCTGATTTTGATCGGCTTCGAATTGAATTTATGGGAAATAAAATTTGGATGGAGTTTTTTGGTTCCCAAAAAGGGCGTCGATTTGGGTGACGGATTTCCGAATTCCGGATGAATTTGGCGAACACAAAGGATTTGATCCCGTATATTTGTGGAGTCCGGGCCGCCGACTTGTTCAAACTTCACAATTTAATTACAATTACGAGTGAAGCCCTCTCCAAAAACAGGCCTCACCCCGATCCAGATCGCTATCCGGACGGGGCCTCGCACAAAACGCAGGATAACAGTGGAAGTTTGCGGTTTTCAGGCAGCTCAAATCTTGTCAGTACGGAGGTTTGTAACACTCTAAGGCCCGGACTTTTTTAGTTTACTTCGGATCCATTTCCATTCTTCCTTTCCCACTCCCAAAAGCCGAGACGTTCCCAGGAAGATTCCCATAATCATGATAGTCCGGCTGGCAATCATCAGCATGGGATCAAGGCGGTCTCCGTCGACAAACATCACCAAAAATGTGGGGACTCCAACCAAGAGGATTTTCAGGGTCTCCCGGCTAAAGGGATCCAGCTGGAGTTTGGCCTTTAAGTAGCTGTATTTGATCAGATTAAAAGCCAGCATCACGGCAGCCGAACCGATCGCGGCTCCCTCGATGCCAAAAATAGGGATCAGCCAATAGTTTACTCCGATGATGAGGATACTCATTGCGATGGTCAGCACTAGGTTGAACCGGTAGTAATTTGAAAAAACCAGGATCTCGCTGTTGACTGAGAAGGCGACGTCGAAGATCTTTCCCAAAGCAATGTAGAAGACCACCCATTTGCCAGCCTGATAGATTTCACGATTGGGCACGAAATGGTAGATGCTGTCAATGTTGCACCAGATCAGCGCAAAAAGCAGCATACAGATGTAGAGCTGTCGATTGGAAATCTGACGATAGAGAGCGTTGATGGCTGGGATTTCATTTTTCGAAAAATGATCTGCTATCACTGGCATGCTGACTTGGGAAATCGCCCGCCGGGGAAGTTCCACCACCAAAGCCATATAAAAAGCGATAGAGTAGATGGCATTGGCTTCCAAGCTCACCATCGAGCTGACCATGATGCTGTCGATTTTCATGATTAGCGTGGAGGCGGCTGTTGCCAGAAAAGTGATAAGGCTGAAGCGGACAAATGAGGACCTGAAGCCTGGGGGAAAGTTTTTCCAATTGAAGTCCAATTGGATTTTTCCCAACCAGACCAGGTAGAATAGCACGCCGAAGAGCGCCAATCCGTAAACAGCAACCAATCCCTGCATGACACGGTCAAAGTCAATCCAACCCAGAAGGTAGGCGCCTATCAAAACCGAAGTGAGCAGCCTTAAGAATACCTCCCTGAAAAACGTCGGGATTGCGACCTTGAGATAAGATCGGCCATAGGCATCCAGCACACTGCTGAGTAAGGCAAACAAGGTGACCAGCAGCACGATTCCCAGAAAATCGATCACCTCTGGGGAATTGGAGGCAAACAAGTCTACGATTTGTTCTTTTAACCCAAAAAATGCCAAGGCTACCATAGTAAATCCCAGGAGCGAAAATCCCAAACTGTAGGTCAGAAAGGCCGATTGGTGTCGCTCGAGTTTTGGGAAAAAGCGGGTGATCCCGTGTCCGACTCCCAGCTGGGCAAATGGAACAAAAAGAAGCCCCAGATCCTGAATAGTGCGAAAGGTGCCCAATTCGGTGGCATTCAGCGCATAGGGGTAGAGCCATAGCACATTCAGGTAGCCCAATAACACGCCTATGTAGGAAAAGACGGTGGTTTGGATGCTTTGCCGGGCGATTTTACTCATTGTCGAAAAGTAGAAAAAAACCGGGAATCCTGATGAATTCCCGGCTTTTTTAGGATTTGGCGCATTTGTCGCAGCCCGGCTGCTTGGCGGGTTTGAGAAAATATTTCTTGGCTAGGTAGACCAAGGCTCCCAGGACAATAAGGCCGACTATGATTTCCTGCCACATGGTTTAGGATAAGATTTGGTAAGTGATCAGCGCTCCAAGGTAGGCAAGCACGCTCATGTATATCGTCTGGATCAACGGCCATTTCCAGCCTTTTGTTTCCCGCTTCACCACAGCCAGCGTGCTCATGCACTGCATGGCAAAGGCGTAGAATACCATCAGCGAAAATGCAGTTGCCGTATTGAAGGTTTTTTCTCCAGTATTGGCATTGATTTGCTGATCCAGTTTTTCGCGAATGGTCAGCTCATCTTCCAGATCGCCGCCAATACTGTAAATCGTTGCCATGGTTGACACAAACACCTCTCTTGCGGCAAAGGATGTGATCAAAGCTATTCCTATCTTCCAGTCATAGCCCAAGGGCTTGATCGCCGGCTCAATGGCTCTACCCATGATGCCGATGAAGGAGTTTTCCAGCAGATGTGAGTTGGTTTCGGCTTCGATCTCTGCGATTTGGGTCTCATCGCTTACGTTTTCGAGCCGTGCTAGTCCTTCTTGGCGGATTTGTTCCATTCGGGATGGTGGCCCATAGGACGCCAATACCCATAGCACGATAGAAATGGCCAAAATGACCTTGCCCGCCTCCATGACGAAAGTCTTGGACTTCTCAAACATCGTGATTCCTACGTCGCTCCAGCGGGGAATCCGGTAGGGAGGAAGTTCCGACAGGAGAAAGCTTTTCTCGGAGGTTTTTAGGATCAATTTCAAAAGAAACGCCGTGCCGAATACTCCAATAATACCCAAAAGGTAAAGCCCGAGCAAGGCTAGTGCTTGGAGGTTGACGAAGCCTAATACCACTTCGTCAGGCACAGTGAGGCCGATGAGAATGATGTAGACCGGCAGCCTTGCGGAGCAGCTCATTAATGGTGTGATCAGGATAGTGATCATCTTTTCCTTCCAGTTGGAGATGTTTCTAGCGGCCATCACGCCGGGAATCGCACATGCGACTCCAGACACGAGTGGCACGATACTTTTGCCATGTAGCCCAAAAGGCCTCATCCATCGATCCATTAGGAATACGACCCGCGACATATACCCAGTATCTTCCAAAATTGCCAAAAAGCCGAAAAGCAGGGCGATTTGGGGAATAAAGATCACCACTCCACCAATTCCCGGAATCACGCCCTCGGCCAGAAGCCGGGTAAGCGGACCGTCGGGTAGGGCCGAGGATATCCATCCGCTAATGTCCGCAAAAAGCCCATCAATCAGATCCATGGGGTAAGAAGCCCAGGTAAAAATGGTCTGGAAAATCAGCAAAAGAATGCTGATGAAGATAACATATCCCCATATGGGATGCAGGAAAATCCTGTCCAGACTGGACTTTGGTTTCGGTTCTGTTTTCTTGGTGAGCGCCTTGGTGACGATCTCCGTAATCTTTTTGTAGCGGATCTTGGTCTCTTCAAGCTGGGCTTCTTCCAAATCGAATTCAGACTTTTGGGCAAGGGCTTCAAGCCAAGTGCGGTCGTCAGGAGAGACGGCTTTGTCCCTGGTGCCGAAGCGGATCATCTGGTAGGCCTGGTAGAGGTTTTCAAGTTCAAACTTGCTTTTTACCTGTTCCAGCATGTCTACCGGCACCACCTGCTGAATGTCAATGAAGCCGGGCGCCCTGTGAAAATTGCGTTGGCTAATCAGGTTTTTTACCTCTTCCAACCCTTTTTGGTTTCTGGCATCCGTGGAGAGGATAGGCACTCCCAAAGCCTTGAAAAGTTCGTAGGCCTTGATCTCCAAGTTGTTCTTTTGGGCCAAGTCGGCCATATTCAGGATTACCGCCAGATTTACTCCCAAATCGATCAGCTGGGACGCCAGAAAGAGCCCTCTCGACAGCTGGGAGGAGTCGACTATCATCAGGACATGGTCTGGCTTGGCTTCGAGTTTGGTGTGGTTGAGCACCCTGTGGGCAATGATCTCATCTTCGGAATTTGGAAAAAGGCTATAGGTGCCCGGAAGATCGAGGATTTCAAAAGTCTCTCCGTTGATCTGTGCGGATCCGGTTTTTTTGTCGACCGTCACGCCCGGATAGTTGCCGATTTTCTGGTTGAGGCCGGTGAGATAGTTGAAGATGGTGGACTTGCCAACGTTGGGATTGCCTACCAAAGCGATCCGCGAGGTATGGGTCTTTGGGGAAAGGGTAGTTTCGGCCATGAAATTAAATCTGTTCTACACGGATCAGGGCAGCTTCCGATTTTCGAAGTGCCAGGAGAGTTTCCTCCATTTGGAAGGCCATCGGTCCGCCGGATGGCGCCAGATGCTGAAGCGTGATTTTTTTGCCCGGCAGAAAGCCCAATTCCATCAGGTTGATTTTAAGCGGGGAAGGTAATATCTCCAATATTTTGCCGGATTTGTTTAGAGGCAGGGTGTCAGCTGTCATCGATCAAGTTCTCCTTTCGGCAAAAATAGGATTATTTGGAATGAATCTAAGGAAAAACGGAAGATTTTACCGCAAGGTGGGCAGGGTAGGTGTGGATGAAGCGATCCCTGACAGAAAGAAGCCCATCCTCAAATGGCTTGTTGAAGTAGCGACAGCTTTGAAATGTGATTTCCGGATCATCCGGGGAATATAATTTGAGCTAGATAGCCTCCAGAATCTCTTGGTGTGCCGGCATTCGTTATTTGGGATGCTTTATATTGTGTTTCAAATATAATTTAGAAGATTTCAGGCCTGATTTAGGTGAATCTTTTTCTAAAGTATATTTAAGAGTAAGAATTTCAGGAAAATCCGCTTGGATTTTTTTGGTCATTACAAGGAAAAATGGTTAGATTGATTCTCTATTTTTCAATTTTCAATCGATTTCGGGGCAGGTTTTTCACACAGTGGCGGAAGCAATCCATTTGTAATTGTGAAATAGTTTTTGTTTCAACCCTCAATTTTTTATCAAATGGAAAAAGACCAGTTAAGTGCTTTACTCGCTGAAGTATTCGGTCACCTTCAGCTAAGCGATGCCAAAGATACCAAGCTGTGGGAGGAAGGGCTGCCCTTATTTGCCAGGAGTTTGTTGGTCTCCAAAGATCTTAGCATCAAGTCTGAGTCGTTCAGCTTTGAGCGATCCCAGCTTTTTGCCCAAGAGCGGATCACGACGACGCAGATGGAGAAAATCCGGGAGACGGTAGAAAAGGCCAAATCGGAGGAACAGCCGTCGAAAGCTGAAAGTACTGCGGCGGCGAACATCAAGGTGGCAAAGGAACCCGAGCTGAAGCCCTTTGTGAGGGAGGTGCCAGTGCGGACGACCCAACTCAAGACCAGCGTGCCAGCCTGGGCTGCGGGAGCGAAGGTGGAAAAAACGATAGGCCCTTTGCAGCGGGAGGATGGTCGGCTTGTTCTTATTGATTTCTATAAAGTGGTAAAGCTGTTGGGGTTGTACCAACAGAATAGTCCCCTGCCAGTCATCCTTTTCCAGGCAGAATTTCAGACTAAATTGGTTCAACCGGTGAATAGTCCACCTATAGAAGTAACCAAGGACTATAAGATTGTTGCTGGAAGCGTGTGGATCCGGGCGGATATGTTGGCCCAAACTGCTCCGACCAATCGCTATGCAGGACTCAAAGTTGTTTCCGGCAAGATACAGCTAAGTCAAAACCCCGTTTTGCAAAATGGAAAGCTGGTATTGGGTGCGCAGACGGGCGTGCAAGTGAGCTTGGACTTGGCCCAGACCGGTGCAGTTGCTGATCCGAAAAAGAAATACGGCAAAGATGGTTTGGATGCAAAAGTTCAGACCCCGGGCAAGTTGGCTTTTTCATTTACCGGCAGTACCAAGGCGCAAATTGCCTCAGTGGGTGAGGGTAGTGCCGAGCTCTATGGGCAAAAATTCGTTTTCCAACAAAAGAACGCAGCTCCCAGCTACAACACACAGGCCAGCCGTTTGCTTATCCCGATGACGAGCAACCAATCGGAAATCAAGCCCGCCAAACAGAAAAGCCCACTTCTGGAGTTTTCCGAGAGCGCACTTTTGAAAGGAGCCTTTTGGGCGATTCCTGCCGCTGAGCTGGATGTGGATAATCCATTGGAAGCGGCCGGTACCGGCGGTTTTCTTTTAGAGGGGAAGACGGGACTCAAGTGCACTTGGCAAGGCTTGCAAGCGAGGAATCTCAAACTTTTGTCACCACTGATTTTGGTCGATCCGGGGCGGATTGGTGTTACGGATCTTTCGGCAGGAGGAGAAGGTGCTTTTCAGGACTTTGGTCATTGGAAAGATGAGCAAAATGAGCACGGCACCAGTCTCAGTGTGTTTCTGAACAAAAAGTCCTCTTTTCTTTACAATTCCCTGGCAGAGGGAGTCGAGCTACTTGTTGCTTCGGTCAACGCGGTGCACTACGTGGATAGGCCCGTGATGGTAAACGGTTTGCCCGTTGGGGTGAAAACCAAAGACAGCCTCCTGATTTTGGCTGGAACTGAAACGAAGAATATTCTTTATCTCATTGATGATAATATTCTTTGGGACAATAAGTTACCCAATGACAAGGTGCCGAAATTCAAGAGTTTAGCGCTTGCTCTGGAAAACGCGCTTTTCACCGTAACTCCGGTAAACGGTGCGATGATTTTTGGGGAATGTTCGGCGGATTGGTTGCGCATCGTCAGAAGCGAGACCATCTTGGTCTTTGGACTGTTGGGTTACCTGCCTACCTTGCCCGATCCCTATCTCGCCAACATCGCCTACTTGAAAAGATTACAAAGGGGCGAGGGGACTCGCGGCTTCGAGGGCATCATTACCTGGCTCGTATGTCAGATCTCCCAAAAACCGCAGGACAAAAAAGCTGACAATGTCAAAGTAAGCTTTCATTTTGGAAATGAGGCTTTAGGACAACAGGGACAGGGGGCGAGTCTCGGGGTTTCGGGTGAATTGCAGGCCAGTGCGGTCAGTAGCACAACGACCCTTTCCACTTCTTCTGTGGCATCTGCAGCAATAATGGCCAGAAGCGCCAATAAGCAGGAGCCACTTCCTCCCTATGAGCAGCAAGCGACACCGCATATCCAAAAATATCAAAATGAGTTTTTTGCGCTTTTGGACGTCAGTTCCAATGCCAACCAGGTCGGCGTCAGCTTGGGAGTTCCCTTTTCCAGAGGCAGGACAACCGGAGTGGCCGTCGGCAGAAGCGAAAATGAAGCGCACATAGAGCAGGCATCCAACCAGCTGTTTGGGGTAGAGGGAATGGAAGTAGTCGTTGCAGGTTCTGCGGCTCGGATATTTTTGCTGCCCCAGGTCGCCTGGGAACCAGTTTACAATTTGACGCCTCCGGGGGAAAATGTCCTGGGTGATCCGCTCGAGTTTTTCAACTATTATCCAAACGATGGCGGAGCTACCCGCATCGCCAACTATCACTCCGGTCAGGTGCCACTCGCTCCGAAGCCCATGGTCAACTATACGCTCGAGCGATACAAAAACCAAAAAACGCCCGTAGACGCTTTGTTTACGCTGCCATTTGGAATCAAAGCCTTGGCGCAGCTTTCCCATACCGAACCGAGGGAATCCCAAAAGCCGGAGCTCAACCTGGTCGAGCCAAAATTCCCCGACGAGTTGATCGGAGGTATCCAGATCCGGGCGATCGCAAAAGACTACGGGAAAGACGCCATGGTAGGCGCTGGAGCGGACAGCCCGATGTTCAAGGGCTTTACGGTTCAGTTGGCCAATATCCTCGGGATGAATGGGCAACCTAACAATACAAGCACCTTGGGGAGAAGTGTCACCAGAATATTCAACGGGGAGTTTTTTGTAGACGAAGGAACACCCCATATCCTCAAGAAAAGGGGCGTGCCCCTTTCCAAAATTGACTTTACCGGCTATGGAGCCAGTACTTTCAGCAATTGGCTGAGCCCACGTGCAGCGGTAGCCAATACCAGTCAAGCGCGGTTTGACATCATGCTCGGCAGGACCGGGCACGAAGTCATCCAGGTCAAAAGTATTCTTTATCCTTGGGGGATTCGTGTGGTGAGAACCATCACGCTGTTCCGCAATGGCTCCGGTCATGTCTACCGGACCGATAGCGGGTGGCAGGCGGAATCGGACGGCCTTTTTGACTTCAGGTACAGCTATATCGACAAAAACAAACCGATTGTTGGACAAGATCCGGATACGGGCGAGACGATCTACCACACAGAGACGGTGGAGCCTTACGAGCTGCACACAGGAGCTATCCGTGGATTGTTTAATGTAACCAATATCCAGGAAGACGGAAGCGTCGCAGAATACAAAAGGGAGAAGGCAATCGTGATTGGTACAAACCAATTTCACGTGGATGAATTTGGGGAGTGGTCTAAAAATCTTGGACTTCCAATTGAGCAGAGCGTCATCCTTACCCCAGTCTGGTTTGACGCCGAAGTCAAAATGGACAATTTGGTTCAGGGACACAAAAACGGGATGACGCCTGCGAAGAAGATTCTTGGGTATGTGCAGATATCTCCTCCCAATATCACTATTCCGAAATTTGATTTCCAAGCGTTGCTACAGATGCAGGGTGGCTTGATCGGTGGAGATGTGGATTGTGTCATGGACTTGAACAATTCCGGACAGATGATGCGGATTACGCGATTTGACGTATCGCCTTCCGTCAAGCAAAACAATGATTTCATGGACCCCATCTTTGTCGCCGCTGCCCGTGGTAGCGTGATTTTGCCGAAGGACGGAAGTTGGTCCATCGTGCAGCACGAGACTGGAACAGGCGAGGTCACGCCACTTCCCACATATATTCCAGTGCCCTTGGTAAGGGAGGGAGCTTGGAAGCCTGGAAATGTGCTCCCGGCAGCAGTCCAAACAGGAAAGCTTCTGCGTATGGCTCATCCCAAGGAGATATTGAGGGACCCCGTCGCGGACACGATGAACTTTGGCTTTTTGCAAACGACGGCGACCCAAAAGGCACTTTTTCTCACACCCAGCTTTGAGTTCAACAAGTCCAAACTGTTCAGCAAGACCCCGCCGGCATTTGCGGATGCCTATCGCTTGATGGACAGTAGCAGTATTTTCCCCAATATCGGAGATGGCTACTCCAACCTAGGCAAGGCGGTGGCTTTGGTGGGAGGAGTAGATCAGAATGGCAATACCGTGGATGCGTTCAAACCCGGTGCACTCATGGACGGAGGCCGACAGGTATTCGAATTGATGGGATTGCTCGCCAAGAAGGATGACGGCACGGTGGTGGAGGCAGTCCAAGGAGTAGCCGGAGAGGTAGTCGACAGGGGATTTAAGTTGCTGACTGGAGAGGCAAACAACCTCCTCAATAAGGCGATCGCTTTCGACGTTCCGAGCCTTGATCCGCTCTATCTCGTCAATATGGACGCGCTGAAGATCTACATCGAATACAAAGCTAAAAAGACAGACAAAGACAATCCGCAACCTTATGTGGACTCCAAGCTGAACTTTGACGTGGATTCATTTGCCAACGATTTGAAGGATACTTGGAAAAGCAGGGTCAACAACGTGGGAATGGTTGTGGATCTGGGCTCTTTTGAGCGACTGATGACTATCAAAGGAAACTTTGACGCCCAGAAAGGGAAGGAATCCGGCTACGAGGGCGGGCCTGAGAATCCCAGCAAGCTCCAGGGTCTTCCTACGCCAGAGATAGAGTTTAGTGAAGCGCTGCAGCCGGTAATCGACCTTTTGCAATTGCTCGCTTCGATGTCGACTGGTAACTACGCGGAAGTTTTGAAGAAGGGCCTACAGATTGCCATGAGCAATGCCGGGGAGATATGGGAATACAAATTTGAGGCGACCAAGGAGATCCCGTTGGTGCGCTTTCCCCCAGAGGACAACCTTTACAATGCTCCCCAGTGCCCTCTTCGTCTTGAGGCGGGCCTTGCGCTCGGTGTCTATTTCAATGCCGCGCTGAAAGTCACTACCGATCCTAAACAGCTTTTGCCCACGGCGGGAGGGTTTATCCAATTCAAGGGGGGACTTGAGGTCATGTGTATGACCGTCGGCGGCGCTACGATTTACGCCATCGGGGCCGTCGAGCTCAAGATCGCCTGTGATACCAAGGTCGGACCAAACCTGACGATGAAGTTTGGTTTTGGGGCTTCCATTTCGGTCGGTCTGCCGGTGATAGGCAATGTCAGCGTCACCTTTATGGTAGGATGCGAAATCTATGCATCTGCCGAAAAGATTTCGGTCACGGCATTTATGATGTTTAAGGGACATGCGAGCCTTGTGGGCGGACTGGTGAGCGTCACGATCTATATCGAGGCAAGCGGCACGGTGACGAGAATACCTGCTGAGGACAAAACCGACTGCACTGCTTCCGTGACCTTCGGACTGGACATCAGCATTGCCTTTATCATCAATATCAGCTTTGAGGAGACCTGGCAGGAGCAACGCCAAATCGCCTGATTTTTTCCCAATAATCTTTTCGACATGGAACCAAAAAGAATCCTAACCCTGATGACCTTTCCCCAAAGACTAAAGGGGAATATACTGACTGTCAATATTGTGGTGGTGCCAAGAAATACCGATCCTTTTGCGGCTTGGCCCACCGGACTCAGCAGTCCGCTCCCGACCCAGGTGCCGGGCTTTGCAAATCTCCAACCCAAATTCAAGCTGGCAATAGTCAAAGGGACGGATGACTTTCCCCTGAGCAATGCCACGGCAGCAAGCAGAAAGCCGATACTTACTGATGTCACTGAAGTTCCAGCGGCCAATAAAGCCAACATTCTCCAGCAGATCGCTGGAACTTTCACCATCACGGACAATTCTGATAAAATGCCCGACCCGGTTCCTTTGGATCAGGCTGGGAAACGGGGAATCAAAAAGTACTTGCCGTTTTCCTATCGAACAAGGTTCAATTTCACCCAGCCGCGCCATCCCAATGCCGTGACGGACGATTCCTACCACTGCGCAGTGAGGGACAAAGTGGATTTGATTCCGAACTACGTGCCCAAAAACAACGTCAGCTGGGGAAAGGTTTTTGCGAACATTTTGCGCCAGCCGATTTTGGCCAAAGCCTGCGGAATGATCTATGAAGTCGAATTGGAAATACAGCCGGAGTGGTTTGAAAACGGTGGGTATCTCTATGCGGATATTGTGGGAGGGGACTATGAGACAGCCCAGAATGCTTCATTGGAGGTATCGGCACCCGCGCAAAATGTAGGTCCCCTTGTAAAGCGATACGCTTCAAAAGTCCCCGAATTGGTCATTGGGGAGGACAGGCCGGTTTTTGCTCCGGTATTGTTTCCAGTTTTGTACCAAAAATCCACCGAGCTCACAGAGCCTATTCCCGCGGGTCCTTGGGATGAGTTGTTTTTGGAAGCACATCTATACAATGACGGTTTTGCCAAGATCGTCCATGCCAATCAGGCAGAAAGCGGAAATCTGCTCGAGGAAAAACCAGACGGACTTCCTCCCCAATCTGACTCGGGAATTCGGATGGGTTGGGATGATGAGCAAATATTGGTTTGGTACCTGCGTCAGATCCTAGAGAATCCAGGTGACGCCCCTGGTTCCAACAAGCGTCTGGACGCGCCTTTGGGCGTGATGGGCTATCACATCGATGTACAGGAAGCAGTGCCAGGTGCAGAATGGGAAAGTCTCAATGTAGTCCAGGTCAATCCTGCTCAGGTAGGACTGGCAAGTACTTTTGCCAACCAGACCGTGGAGCTGCCCTATCAAGTGTATCCGACCAAAATTGCCGGGCCCAGCAGTGATGGGTATTGGCTTCCGATGTACTATGCCTATTGGATCGGGAAGAGTCTCTCGACCGAGGACAAGGATGCCGTCGAAATCTATCGAAATGACCAAGAAAAAATCGCCAAAAAGCAGGTCATAAAACCGACAGGAGAAGTGATCGAAGTTGTAAGTGACGATGCCGAGAAGGTGATAAAAAATACCACACTTGTCCCTGGGGAGATCAAAACACTCCTCAGGTATGGCAACACTTATCGTTTCCGCATTCGACTTGCCGATATTTCGGGCGGAGGGCCTAGTCTTGAAGATGAACCTTTGAATCCAGCTCCGAGTCCGAATACGTCCGTCTCATTCAAGAGGTACGTCAATCCGGGCATGTTGAGGATAGAAAAGCCAAAAGAGTACGTAGAGCACAAGGTTGACTTCTACAACTCCGCAAATGTTGAGGATACCGAATTTAAAGACGGCATTGTCCTGGAGATTGAGCGGCCCCTGCTGGAGTATCCCGCGGTAGTCTTTACCGATAAGTATCAAAAGGCGGGCATGGATCCGATTGCCATGCTAAAGGCCTTGCCTTTTGGTCCTACCGGATTAAAGCCCGCATTGCCGGATCCCGATGTACACAAAATACAGATATTGGTCGAGGTGAAATCTCTCAAGATGGACACTCAACTTAGCAGGTCGGGTAGGGACAGCTATATCCCCCTCTATTCCCGAGAATGGGATTTCCCTGAGGATTTTGATGGCAAGATCGAGCTTCCAATAACCTTCCTCGATGTCCCCGTGCTGAACTTGGGCGAGCCAGCGGATCCATTCCTTTCGAAGAAGTTGGAATTTGATCAGCTGTCAGAAACTTCCCTGGTGCTGCCGACAGGGAGAAAGGTGAGGGTTTCCTTCCGGGCCTTAGCCTCTTCTGAAGAGCCCGAGGTGGAATATTTTGGAATCATAGATGCGGACGAAGAGAAGGATAGCCGCTACGGCAAGGTCCAGCAGTTGATGTTTTACAAGGAGACCCAAGATGAGGAGGATTTGCTTTTGCCCTACAAGAACATTCCAGAACTCCAGGCCTTGTACCTGAAGCCTGACCCAATTCCCACCGCAAAGCAAATTTCCTTGGGAGCGCGACTCAGACGGAAGTCAGAAAATGACCAGCCCGATGTGGTGAAGCGAGTTGCCGACGCCCTGGGCTTGGCATCCAAGGGCCTGACGTTGATGGCCAAAAAGGGAGAGCGCGTTGCCTTTGGCTGCAGCTCCCGCATAAGGCATACCCTGGCGCCGGATGGGAGCAGTATTACCTTTGCTTCCAAAACCGAACTTTATTACCACTGGGTGACCTGTCTCAGCTACCAACTCAACCGGGACTGGAGCTGGGATGGCCATCAGGATGTCGCGTTTGTCATTGAGAGAAAGCACCGTTTCAGAAGAGAACCCAAAAAAGAAGTACGCGTCAACGAATATCTCGACGACATCGAGATCAAGCATACCGTTTCCTTTGAGGCCTTACAGGCAGACAATTTTGACGAAGTCAACCGGCACTATACCCGCATCATCTACATCGATGCCCTGGAACCCAAAAACGAGAGAAAACTGCCAAATTCCTCCGAGTTGAGGTATCCTGACGAGTTGTGGGCAGAATATACGCTGAAGCCCCAAGTGAAAAAAGGACATGGCGAACCTGGAGACGTCACCACAGAATTGCTGAAGCTTCCGACCGTACTCAATCCCTCCCAGACTCCCAAAGTCGTCAGTGTTGGCTTGGCCTTTTCGCCCTACGAGAGGGCGGAAGACTACAGTCAAACTGAGGCGCGGAAACGCTTTCTCTGGGTCGAGTTTGAAGAAGCAATCCAAAATCCCGACGATACCTATTTTTGCCGAATGCTGGCCAACGCGCCGGATCAGCTGATTTCCAACAATGACTTTGATCTATTTGAGGTTCCGGAGGAAGCCTCATTGAGCCTCGATCCCGAGGTGATCAGAAGAATCATCCCGGACCAGAGTGATGACAAATCTGGAATAGACGCGATGCAGATGATGGTAAAGTCCACCGACAGCGACAAACATTACCTTCTTCCGATTCCTCCGGGAATGCACCCCGAGAGTCCGGAGATGTTTGGGTTCTTTACCTATGAATTCCGGGTTGGACACGCCCATTTTATAGACCGGGAGGCAGAGGACGATGAGCTGAGTGCCCAGACTTTTTCCAATGTGCAGGAATTCGAGTTTATCGGAGGTACGCCAAAAGGTAACCTTTGGTCTACCGCCCAAGGTAGGTTTGGCAGGGAGCAGCGCGTCACGGGCATGCAGCATCCGGTTCCTACTCTTCTGTGCTCGCTCAACAGGGACGAAAACCATATGTATGTCTCGGCTCCTTATGCCAAGGCTGTTTTTAAGGGAAAAAATGTGACTTCCAAACCGCCCCGAACCAGTCTCTGGACTTTGCTTTATGCCCAGGTCCATCAGGCTGATGGGCTGGATTTCCGCAATATTTTGATCTCCGAGCAAAAAATGCGTGTTGACGTCAAAATCAACACCGATCCCAAAAAACTCAAGGAAATCAACCAGCTCACCCAGACTACTTATTTCCAACCTAGTCTCCTGGATTATAATAAAGGGGTGTTTAAAATAACGCCGCAGTTATCCACGGCGACGCTTCTTGCCTACTTGAAGGAGACCCATCCTGTAGGCACAGCAGTATTTACCTCTCAGGAGATTGCTGGGTATCTAACCGATCTCGGTCTTCCTGAGGATAGCCCACTCAGCGTACTGGTGGTTGAGGTTTTTGGGAATATCAGGAATATCGCCGAGCATATGAACGTTTTTCGCCGCAGTGCCGGGGATGACAAGGTGCATCACGCCTATCAGGAAGCCCGCAAAGCCATGGATGCCACTGGCGCTGTGACTGATGTGGATCGGGTTAGATTGGGAGATAATCTGGGAAATTTCAGAATTCTGCGCACATCTCCGCTCACCAAAGTGCCCTTTGTTTGTTGCCCAACCTGTGAGTAAGTTGCTGAACCCTCCCTGTACAAAAGCCCAATTTGACGATTGGGCTTTTTTGTGGGAAAACGGAATTGGTGCAGGAGCCCGGCTCCGAAATTATTTTGAGAATATTTTACTTGAGACTATTGATGGGTAGTTTAGTTTATTGGATTTAATTATATTGAAAATCAACTATTTAAAATTGGGTATGAAAAGAATTCCTTTGCTTTTAGTTTTATGGAGTTTGCTCTTTTGTTCCTGTCAAGAGGAGGTAGAGCCGGAAACGGTCTTTGGCAGGTATGTGGTCCAGTCCATTGTTGCAGACCAAGCCATCGATCTATCGGGTGAAGGAGTGCCCGCTGCGGATTTGCTATCCCAGTTTGAATCAATGCGGATATGGCAGCAAAGCATCTTCGTCTCCCTCTATAGTACAAGGGATTTTAATGTAGGTTATCCCCAAGTCGTCTTTACGATTCCTTTCCAATTGGACGAAGATCCCAAATTGGGTTTCGGAAACGGCAGCTTTGGAAGAAGGGCGGACATCTCATCTGACGGAAGGGTCTCCCTGGATTGGTCATTGGCGCCGGATTTTCCCCAGCCAGATCAACTGCATCAAAGCATATGGGTAGAGGAGATACGCCTCTTGGACAATGCCGATAAAGAATTGGAGGTGGTGTTGCACCAGACTTTTTTTGACCAAGCACAACGCGAATGGGTGCAAGCCAAAGTTGTTTATCAATTTCTATTAGAGGAAAGTTGATCCAAAAGGGCTTGGAATTTTTTCATTTCCAACAAAATCCTTCAGGAAAAAATTGGGAGACGCCGTTTAAATGACATCTTCGAAAAGGAAAACCGACCCATTTGAGTCGGTTTTCTTGGTTTATCTGGTATCAACTTTTCTTTTTTGCTCCGAAGCGCCCTTTTTTCTTGCCAGCGTCCGGTTGGGATTCGATGATCTGAAGGGTCTCGGCGTAAGAGAGTTGCTCGGCTTCCTTTCCCTTTGGGATCTTGAAGTTGTTTTTTCCAAACTTGATGTAAGGGCCCCAACGACCATTCAAGATCTGTATCTCAGGGTTTTCCTCGAAAGTCTTGATGTGCTTCTTGGCATCGGCTTCACGCTTGTTTTGGATCAGCGTGATCGCTTCCTCTTCGGAAATGGACATGGGGTCTTGGCCTTTTTCCAAGGAATAGAAGGCGCTGTCGTGACGGATGTAGGGTCCAAATCGTCCGATCGCCGCGGTCATTTTTTTGTCTTCAAAGTATCCGACCTCCCTAGGCAGCTTGAAGAGTTCCAAGGCATCCTCCATGCTGACATTCTCGATAAACTGGCCCTTTTTAAGGCTCGCAAACTGTTTGTCTTCGTCTTCGTTTTCACCGATTTGGACCAGAGGGCCAAACCTCCCAAGTCTTGCGTACACGTTTTTGCCGGAAGTGGGGTGCTGGCCGATCAATCGGCTGGAGTTGACGTCCTGGCGGGAGACCTGCTCGGTTTCTTCCACGCTTTTGTGAAACTTGCCATAGAAGCCGTCAATCATATCCTGCCAATCCTGACCACCGGAGGCGATATCGTCAAATTCCTTTTCAACTCGCGCAGTGAAATGAAAGTCAATTACATTCGGGAAATGCTCAACGAGGAAGTCGTTGACCACCATGGCGGTGTTGGTAGGGAATAGCTTGTTTTTTTCCGCTCCAGTATTTTCAGTCTTGGTTGTATCCTTGAATTGGCCGTTGGCGATCTTCATTTCCACGTAGTTGCGGGGAGTGCCGTCACGGGATTCCTTGACTACGTAGTCGCGTTTTTGAATGGTAGAGATCGTTGGCGCATAGGTAGAAGGTCGGCCTATGCCGAGCTCTTCCAGTTTTTTCACCAAGGAAGCTTCCGTGTATCGTGGCGCCGGACGGCTAAAAGTCTCTCGGCCCTTCATTTCCTGAAGGTTCAAGCCCTGTCCGATAGCCATAGGAGGGAGCAGAGACTTGCCACCGTCCTCATCTTCTTCCGGTTCGTCGTCGGTATCCTCGAGGTACACCTTCAAGAATCCGTCAAACTTGATCACTTCTCCGTTTGCTACCAGATTCAGCGGGGAATTGGAGATGGCAATCGTGATGGTGGTCCGCTCCAGTTCTGCATCTGCCATCTGGGAAGCGATAGCGCGCTTCCAGATGAGCTCGTAGAGCCGCTGCTCGTTTCGGTCACCGGAGACTTGACTTTGCGAGAAGTCAGTCGGGCGGATGGCCTCGTGGGCTTCCTGGGCACTTTCTGATTTGGTGGTAAATTGTCTTGATTTATGGTAATTGGCTCCGTATGAGCTTTCAATCGCGCTTTTCGCCGCTGCCATGGCATCTTGTGACAGGTTGGTACTGTCGGTACGCATGTAGGTGATTTTTCCTGCTTCGTATAGTTTTTGGGCAACGGACATGGTTTGTGCCACAGAGAAATACAACTTACGGGACGCTTCCTGCTGAAGCGTGGACGTAGTAAAAGGCGCTGCCGGAGTTTTTTTGGTGGGCTTTTTCTCCAGATTGGCAACTGAGAAAGAGGCCTGCAGGCAATTTTTTAGAAAGTCCTCGGCTTCCTGTTTGGTCTCAAATTTCTTTGGCAATTCGGCCTGAAAGGTCTTGCCTTCGACTTCGAAGAGCGCGGTGATCCGATACGAGGACTTCGCTTTGTGGGCTTCGATTTCCCGCTCACGCTCCACGATCAGACGTACGGCTACTGACTGCACGCGGCCGGCGGAGAGTCCAGTCTTGATCTTTTTCCATAGGATTGGTGAAAGTTCAAAGCCAACCAGCCGATCCAAAATCCTTCTTGCCTGCTGGGCATTGACGAGGTCATAGTCTATGCCACGAGGATTTTCTATTGCTTTCGTGATGGCGTTTTTGGTGATTTCTCGAAAGACGATCCGTTTGGTGTGCGATTCGTCCAGCTTTAGGACTTCCTTTAAATGCCAAGAAATGGCCTCTCCCTCCCGGTCATCGTCACTTGCGAGGTAAACCGTCTCGGCGTCCTTGGCGAAAGACTTCAGATTTTTGATCACCTCTTTCTTGTCCGCGGTGACTTCATAGGTGGGTTTGAAGCGGTTTTTGATATCTATTGCTTTATCGCCTTTGGGGAGATCCCGTACGTGGCCGTAGCTGGACACTACCTTGAAGTCCTTGCCCAGGTAGCCTTCAATGGTCTTTGCCTTGGCGGGGGATTCGACGATGACTAGATTTTTTGACATAGAGAAAATAGGAAGCTGCCGTCTTTGCGGCCATTATTGAAATGCTAAAAATAGAGGGCCTAGTCTTCTCGTCCAAATATTAAAAAATTGAGACGCTTGGGTTTGGATGGATTTTTGAGGATTGGCAGGATGGATTTCTGGAAAAAAACGATTTCAAAATGAAGCATTTGATACTCTTGAGGCACGGCGAGGCAGGCTTTTCGGACGGGGTTGATTTTCAGCGGCAGCTGACCCCTGATGGCAAGGACAGGCTGAATCTATTGGGCGAAACCCTTCGGTCCAGTGGAATGAAAGTGGATTTTTTGCATTGCTCAGCAGCCACTCGTACTCTGGAGACTGCAGAAATCATAAGAAAATACGTTCCAATCGAGGAAGTGGAGTACACCCGAGAGATCTACGAGGGCCACTTGGAGGCGCTGTTGAAAATACTGGAACACACGCCAAAGTACGCGGACTCTTGCATGCTGATAGGGCATAATCCAACGATCAGCCTGCTGCTTTCCCACCTGACGCATGAGGGTTATCTTGGACTCAAACCTGGCATGATGGCGATCATAGAGCTGGAGGTCAGCGACTGGAGCATGATAGGTTTGGGAACGGGGATTTTGAAGGAGGTTTTGCAATGAGCAGGGCTAGATCGCTGTGTTCAGTCGCAGCCATTGCATACCTGTCTACCGGATTGATCGCCGAATAGTATCATCCAGGCTTTTTCACGCTACCCTTTAGTCCACTCCTTCGATGTCCGCCTCGCTGTACTTGGGGGTTCCTCCCTTTTGGGTTGCGACAAAGGCGCCGATTCTGCAGGCGAAATCGAGGATGTCCTCTGGAGATCTTTCCTCCAAGTAGGTCTTGATGAATCCGCTCAGAAATGCATCCCCGGCTCCTATTGAATCCTGCACATGTACGCGGTAGCCGGGGTGTTCAAAGAGCTTCCCTTTTTGGTAAATCATAGCCCCCTTGGCTCCTCGGGTCACACAGATAATCTCCATCGGGTAGTGTTGGTCAAGGTAGAAACAAAGGTCTTCTATTGTGGGCTCCGTCTGAAAATAGTCGGCAAAGATCTCCATTTCGTCTTCATTGATCTTTAGAATATCGGCAAAGCCCAGCAGCGTTTCTATGACTTCAAAGTCATAAAATGGGGAGCGGAGATTGGCATCAAAAACACGGAGCGTAGGATGGTGGAGAAGCTTGATGAGAGTTTTCAGGCTGTCTGGATTTCTCACTCCGAGCGTCCCAAAGACGAAGGCGTCCGCTTCTTCCACTGCCTTGTCCATCTCTTCATTCCAGATGATATAATCCCAAGCTACAGGAGAGACGATGGTGTAGCGGATATTTTCCGGATCGGCCGTATCAACGAGTACTTTGGAGGTGTCGTGGTTTTCTTTGGTTTGGATCAGGTCCAAAGGTAGTCCAAATTCCCTCAGAAAAGTGAGCAGGTCTTCCCCTTCCTTGTCCAGGCCGACGGCCGAAATAAGGCGGGAGTTGAGGCCCAATTGGTGTAGGTTAAGGGCGACGTTCATGGGTGCCCCGCCGGGCACTGGTCCTGAGGGAAGGCAGTCCCAAAGCATCTCCCCGAATACGACAACGTGATCACGCATGGCTTTTTTGTAAATCTTTTTGAATTTCCTCCAGAGACCTCCCTTTGGTTTCCGGCATTTTAAACATTACCCACAGCAACTGCAAGACCATCATGGCGCAGAAGAACGCAAAGATGTAGCCCGGCCCGAAGCTGTTGGCAAAGAAGGGGAATACGTTGGCGATGAGGGCAGCAAGTATCCAATGGGTAAAAGACCCCAAAGACTGCCCAAATGCCCGGAGCTCATTGGGAAACATCTCGGAAATAAATACCCAGATGACTGCGCCCTGTCCCACGGCATGGGAGGCTATGAATCCAAAGACGAATATCGGTAGCCAAAAACTCGGGATTCCCGGACCGAGAAAATTGTAAGCCATTAATGAAAGCGAGATGATGTAGCCAAAGGAACCAATGTACATCAGGACCTTCCTACCGAGTCGATCAATCAAATACAGGCCAAAGAAGGTGGCAAATAAATTGATGAGCCCGATTCCAACCGTTGAGATCAACGCGCTTTCGGTGGAAATTCCCGCCATTTCGAAAATCCTAGGAGCAAAGTAGATAATGGCATTGATGCCTGAGACTTGATTGAAAAAGGCGATCATTACCGCTAGCATGGTGCTGGAAAAGAACCTCTTGCTAAACAAAACGCCAAATCCGGACTTCTGCTTCATGCCTTTTTCCTCCTCTATCGCCAGTCGCACGGCTTCATCCACTCCTTCGGGATCGGTCTTGGTCAGGATTTCCCTTGCCTTCACCAAATCGTTGAATTTGGCGATCAGCCAGCGCGGACTCTCGGGGATCCTAAAGATCATGACACTGTAGATCAATGCCGGAATCCCCTCGACTCCGAGCATCCATCGCCAGTCGTCAGCAAGTCCTGCGGTACCAATCAGATAATTGGACAGATAGGCCATTACGATTCCAAAGACGATATTGAACTGGTACAGTGCGACCAAAAGCCCGCGGTTTTTGGCAGGAGCAATCTCGGAGATATACATAGGAGCTACCACGGATGAGGCGCCGACACCTAAGCCTCCAAGAAATCTGAAGAAGGTAAAGGAAGTGATGTCCCAAGCCAGCGCCGAACCCAATGCGGAAACGAGATAGAAAACGCCAATCCAAAGGAGACTTTGTTTTCGGCCCCACTTATCGGCAGGTATTCCCCCAAACAAGGCGCCGATCACCGTACCGTAGAGGGCCGAGGCGATGGCCAGCCCGTGCATCCAGTCGCTCAGTTGCCAGACCTCCTGTATGTCGCGTTCCGCGCCGGAGATGACCGCTGTGTCAAAGCCAAACAAAAAGCCGCCCAAAGCGGCTGTGATGGAAACGAAAAAAGCGTATCGATTGGAAGACATGGGTGGTTTTGGGTCGATTGTTTCACTAAACTAAGGAGAAGCTCCGCAATTCAAAACCCCGCTCGGCTTAATTTTCTTATATTCGCGGGCACCAAAACAGATCCATATAAAAAGTTTATTTCGCCATGGATTTTGCCAATCAGCCACTATAGACCCAAAACTATGACTTCCACAACTGAGGTATATAAGCCCAAAAACCACATCCGAATCGTTACCGCTGCCTCCCTTTTTGATGGGCATGATGCGGCGATCAACATCATGCGCAGGATCATCCAATCCACCGGCTGTGAGGTGATTCACTTGGGACATAACAGGTCCGTACAGGAAATCGTCGATTGTGCGATCCAGGAAGATGTGCAGGCCATCGCGATCACGTCCTATCAGGGCGGGCACGTCGAGTTTTTCAAATACATGTTTGATCTCTTGGGTGAAAAAGGAGCCAGTCATATCAAGATATTCGGTGGGGGGGGAGGTACAATTCTTCCGGAGGAGATCAAAGAGCTGCATTCTTATGGTATTGCCAGAATCTACTCTCCGGACGATGGACGTGCGATGGGCCTTCAGGGCATGATCAATGATATGGTGCGGCGATGTGACTTTCCTATTGGAGATGAGCTTCCCGAAGGGTTTTCCCTTGAAAAAGACCATAAAGAGCACGTTGCCCGAGCCATATCAGCCTTTGAAAATTTCCCCGAAAAATCCTTAGCGCTCCTCGAGCGAGTGAGAAAGCAAAGCAAGAATGGCAAGACGCCGGTACTGGGTATCACCGGTACGGGTGGGGCTGGGAAGTCTTCGCTTGTCGATGAACTGGTCAGGAGATTCATCTTGGATTTTGAGGATAAGGCACTGGCAATCATATCGGTCGATCCGTCGAAGCGGAAAACTGGTGGAGCTCTTCTCGGAGACCGAATCCGAATGAACTCCATCCATCACCCGAGGGTGTTCATGCGCTCTTTGGCGACCCGCCAATCCAATCTGGCGCTTTCCAAATATGTCCAGGATGCGGTAGACACAGTGAAGGCGGCGGGATTTGATATGATTATCCTAGAAACTTCCGGTATCGGACAGTCTGACACCGAGATCATAGAGCATTCCGACCTTTCCCTTTATGTGATGACCCCAGAGTATGGGGCGGCCTCGCAGCTGGAGAAGATCGACATGCTGGACTTTGCGGATGTGATCGCGCTCAACAAATTTGACAAGCGTGGCGCACTGGACGCAATCCGAGATGTCAAAAAACAATACAAACGAAACCACAACCTGTGGGATATTCAGGATGAGAATATTCCGGTTTTCGGGACTATAGCGTCCCAGTTTAACGATCCCGGGATGAATCAGCTCTACCGCGCAGTCATTGGAAAAGTAAATGAGAAGTTTCGGGGCTGGGAAAGCAATTCAGAGTTGACGACTGGGACATCCGAGAAAATTTACATCATTCCACCTGCTCGAACCCGCTACTTGAGCGAAATCACGGAAATCAACCGAAACTATGACCAATGGGTAGAGGAGCAAAAGGAGATTGCCCAGCAACTCTACAGCATCCAAAAGTCCATCAATGCGATCAAGGCTGCAAAGGTGGCTGATGCTGACCGGCTTGTGAAAGAGCTCCAGGAAGTGTATGCGCAGGTTGAGTTGAGCCTCGATCCGAAAAACAAAAAATGGCTGGAGGAATGGCCTGCCGAAGCCGCCAAATACGGCGAGGATTTTTATGTATTCAAGGTTAGGGACAAAGAAATTAGAATACAGACCTATGCCACTTCCCTTTCAAATTCCAGGATTTCAAAGGTTGCTTTGCCGAAATATGAGGCTTGGGGTGAGCTGCTGAAATGGAGCCTGAGAGAAAACGTACCGGGTAAGTTTCCTTACACAGCCGGTGTTTTTCCTTTCAAAAGGGAAGGCGAAGATCCAACGCGGATGTTTGCTGGAGAGGGAGGCCCAGAGCGCACGAACAAACGCTTTCACTACGTATCTGCCGGGATGCCGGCCAAGAGGCTTTCGACAGCCTTCGATTCGGTGACGCTTTACGGAGAGGATCCGGACTACAGGCCGGATATCTACGGCAAGATTGGAAATTCGGGAGTGAACGTCTGCTGTCTCGATGACGCCAAAAAGCTATATTCTGGCTTCAATCTCGTAGATCCAATGACCTCTGTGTCGATGACGATCAATGGGCCTGCGGCGACGATGACGGCATTTTTCATGAATGCGGCCATTGACCAGCAATGCGAAGTTTACATCAAAGCCAATGGTCTTGAAGTGGAGGTTTTGGAAAAAATCGAGGCGATCTACAAGAAGAAAGGCCTCGCGAAGCCTGCCTACAAAGGGGCAATCCCTGACGGAAACAATGGTTTGGGATTGATGCTTCTGGGAGTGACAGGCGATCAGGTTTTGCCAAAGGAAGTCTATGAAAATATCAAAGCCGACACGCTGTCCAAAGTGAGGGGCACGGTGCAGGCGGATATCCTCAAAGAAGATCAGGCTCAAAATACCTGCATCTTTTCGACCGAGTTTTCTCTTAGGTTGATGGGGGATGTGCAGCAATATTTCATTGAACAGAATGTAAGAAACTTCTATTCGGTTTCCATATCTGGCTACCACATAGCAGAAGCTGGTGCCAATCCGATCACGCAGCTTGCGCTGACACTTTCCAATGGCTTCACCTATGTGGAATATTATGTCTCACGTGGGATGAACGTGAATGATTTCGCGCCAAACCTTTCCTTCTTTTTCTCCAACGGAATAGACCCAGAGTATGCCGTCATCGGACGAGTGGCGAGGAGGATTTGGGCGAAAGCAATGAAGCTGAAGTATGGTGCGAATGAGCGCTCGCAGATGTTGAAATACCATATCCAAACCTCCGGACGCTCACTGCATGCACAAGAGATAGATTTCAACGACATTAGAACGACCCTTCAGGCGCTCTATGCGATCTATGACAATTGCAATTCGCTGCACACCAATGCCTATGACGAAGCTATCACCACGCCTACTGAAGCTTCCGTTCGGCGTGCGATGGCTATCCAGCTGATAATCAATAAAGAATTGGGTTTGGCTAAAAACGAAAACCCGCTTCAAGGCGCATTTGTGATTGAGGAATTGACAGATTTGGTAGAGGAAGCTGTGTATGCGGAATTCGATCGGATTACCGAAAGAGGAGGCGTGCTCGGCGCTATGGAGACCATGTATCAGCGAGGGAAGATCCAGGAGGAAAGCCTTCACTATGAGATGCTCAAGCATACCGGTGAGTTTCCTATCATCGGCGTGAATACGTTTCTTTCTTCGGAAGGCTCTCCCACGGTGACTCCGGGTGAAGTGATCCGCGCAAACAAAGACGAGAAGGAAGCTCAAATCCAAACTTTGAGGAACTTACACCAAGCTTACGAAGGTTTGGAACACGAGCTTTTAAAGGAACTCCAGGCCGCCGCGGTAAAAAACGAAAACGTTTTTGCCAGGCTGATGGAGACATCGAAAGTCTGCTCTTTGGGGCAAATCACCAAGGCGCTCTACGAAGTGGGAGGGCAGTATCGCAGAAATATGTAAGTAGACCGAAATTTGAATTAAAAGACCAACTGTCTTCCGAACGCCGCCAGAATTCAATGGGGTTTTCGCAGGACTTAAATAGACAATCAATAATAGAATGGCGAATAAAAGAAATGTCACCGTCCGCATGAAGGCGGACCTTGAGTACGAAGCACTAAACCTCCAGGGCAATCTGGTCAACATTGACATGTATGATCCCGAACACAAGCGTGCCCAGTCACCCATGGACCTGCTACTCTCTGCACTGGGAAGCTGCGCCTCTGTGGATGCCGTATTGATGATGAAAAAGAAGAGGAGAGAGATCGTTGAGTTTTTTGTAGAAGTAGAAGGAACCAGAAATGACGGTGTTCCGGCCTTTTTCACTGACATTGAGCTGACCTTTGTAATTGTGTCCCCCAATGCTACAGAGGAGGAGTTTGCCAAGGTAGTGGCGCTTTCCGTGGATAAGTATTGCTCCGTAGCTTCCTCGCTGAAGTCAAATATAAGCTATAAGTCGGAGGTAAGAAGACCCGAATGAGAGTCGTCAAAGAGTTGACCCGGGAGGAAGTGCGGATCAGCATTTTCTCCTGGAATAATAAATATATCCTCAAGTTTGAGCTCGGTCCGATGGAGCAGACATTTAAGCTCAGTGAGACCGATATTCTGGATGAGCAAGATCTCGAGCTTTTTCTTGCGGGGGAGTTCTTCGAAAAAGTAAAGCTTAGATTTGACGAAATGGGAAAAACTTTTCGTTCGCAGCTTGAAAATCTCTAATTTCCCTGAAATCGGATTGACTTATGCGTCTTTTTAGAATAGGCTCGATCAGTCTAGGGGGATTAGCTTTCATGGTGGGTTGCGGTGCTTCGGAGGAGAAATTTCCCGAGCAGGACTTCGAAAAACTCAATGGTGTGATCCAAGAGATGATCTATCATGGGGAAAGGATGGCGACCGATATCGATACCATCGCGCACTACTATGAGGAAATAGTCTCTAAGAAGGACTCCGTCCTGCGGGTGGCACCACCCAGTCCCTATCACTTTGTCGGGGCGATATCCACCAACCTTCCCGGCCAGGATTCCACTCTCAGCTCGGTGATCATCCTCAATTCTACGCCAGATCGCAAAATGGCCGAGGAAGAAGTGGTCTTGACCAATTCACTCGATTCGCTTTTTGCCGAATTTATCAAGGGCAACCCACGTACCGCACAGATTTACTCCAATTCTGCCATGCAGGTAAGCCGGGTATTTCCGGCCTATGACGTCAAAAATATCATTGATACCGACATTGACGTGACCAAGTTCAATTTTTACTATAAGGCCGACTTGGAGCACAATCCCTCAAAAGGCCTCGTTTGGATCCCGGAGCCCTACGTGGATCCAGCGGGAAAGGGTTGGATAATATCGCTCATTCATCCCATTTACGACGGCGATCAGTTATTTGCGGTTTTGGGAGTAGATTTTACTGTCAGCGACTTGGTACAAAACTACATGGATGCCGTGGAGGGGGAAATATTGATGGTAAACGCTAAAGGGGAAATTGTTGCTGGAAAGGCAGGGGCGATTGAATCCCTTAGTATGCCTCCCCTGAAAAACCACGTCTACCGGGAGACTATCCATTCGGATTACTTCAGGATTTCAGATTTCAACCTTTTCAGCAGCAAAAGCAGGGAGGTGAGGGAAATGGCGCAGCAGTTTTTGCTCGAAAAGAAAGACAGGTTTGAGTTTGACGAGGAGACTAATCTCAGCCGGGCGATTTGTGTGCCCTTTATTGGGATAGATTGGTTTTTGATACAGGTATTCCCCAATTATTGATGGCCAGAAAATTCATCGACCGGTCCAACTTTTGGCTGACTTCCATTGTGGGAAGCTTGTTGGTCGTTTTGGTGATTGCTTTGGGCTACAGTTTTTTCAACGCGATTTCCTTTTCGCAGATGAATTCCAGACGGGAGTTTCTGATCAAGCAAACCGAACTTGCGGCCAGGAGCCTGGAAATGGAATTGAGTCGTTTCAAGGAGGAGTCCGGCGTTTTGATGGCATTTCTGGAAGACCCTGACCTGGACGAGGAGGATTTCAAAGACGAGTTTACGGTTGCTGTGAGGAGGACCTTCACGAGTTTTCCCGGGATGCTTGACTCAGTGATGGTGGATATGGTGGATTCCACGCTGGTCTTTGAGATGACGGAAACGAACGATTTCATCAGAAAAAGATCGCTGGTGGCATTTCCGGGGAGAGAGGAAGATTCCCAGCTTTTGGTAAAGGGAGAAGGTGGTTTTCGGATTCTCTACACGCTGGATATCCCTGCCTATACCGAGGAGTACGTTACCAATTTTTACCTGGATCCAGGAGGGGAAAAGTTTCTGCTTTATAAATCCAACCTCATACCACTCCGCCGGTGGGCGAGGCAGCAGCAGGCATTGCTCGACGAGGATGACCTAAACGCGGTCAAAGCCGATATCGGCCTCGGGCTGAAGGGTTTTTATGAGGTGGAATGGGAAAAAGGGGATGAGCAATATTTGGGAATTTTAGCCCAATACCCATTTAGCTACGCCAATTCGGATACTTCTGCCTCCCTGATGTTTTTGGTACCGATGGATGGGCTTACCTCTGGGATCTACAGCACCTACTTTCTCTTGTTTTTGGGTGTGGTAATTCTGCTGATAGGAACGGTGGCGTTTTTTCTCATTTCCCTCAAAGGAAACATCGACTCGATCAAGGTGCAGGAGGAGAACCTCCGGGAGATATCCACCTTGTTTGATCAGCAGAACCTCTTGTTGCAGGAGATGAAGGGCTTCGTGTTTTTTCATGACTACAAGGGTGAAATCACAAAAGTCTCCGACGAGGTGGAGGAAGTCCTAGGACATTCCAAGCAGGAGTTTTTGGAAGCTTTCAAAGTTGATTCCGAGCACCCCGAGGCCAATAACGTCAAATCCGAGACCATCAAAGCCTTGATGGAAGGTAGACATTTGGTGGATTTGGAATATGATTTTACCAAGCCGAATGGGGAAAAGATCAGGGTGAAGGTCTTTGAAAAGCTGCTTTTTGACGAGCAGGGAAGAATGTGTGGCGGGATGGGTATTGGCACAGATATCACGGCGCAATATCTAGCACGGCAGGAATTGGAGCAAAGTGAAAACCGACTTAGGTCCCTGATCAGTAACATACCCGATACCATTTTTATCTATAACAACGAGGGAGTTGTGTTGGATTTTCATGTTCAGGACAGGAAGAACCTCTTCGAATCGGCCAATTCCACCTTGGGTAAATCCCTGCACGAATTTGTGCCCCACGGGCAGGCCGATGATATCGCGAAGGTATTCGAGCGGGCCAAAAATACCAACAGCATCCAAACCATAGATGTCGTCTGGCATACCCCGCTGGGCGAAAGACACTACGAAATGAGGTTTTTTCCTTTGGATGAAAATCAGATCATGTCCATCTCCAAGGATATCACTGGCCAGAAAATCTGGGAAAAGGGCCTAGTCGAAGCGATGAATGCCGCGGATCAGGCAAGCCGCGCGAAATCTGATTTTTTGGCCAATATGAGCCACGAGATCCGCACCCCGATGAACGGCCTGCTGGGCATCATCGATCTGCTGGAAAGTACCAACCTCAACCGGATTCAGAAGCAGTATGTCGAAATCATCAAGAACTCAGGAAACTCTCTCCTGAGCATCATCCGGGATATTCTTGACTATTCCAAGATCGAGTCGGGTAAAATCGATATCCAACCCGTTCCGTTTGACCCCGTTGAGGAGCTGAAAGACCAGATTAAAATCCTTTCAGGGCTGGCCGGCAAAAAGAAAATCAAACTTGAGTTGACCTACGGCGAATTTGAGAAGACAATCTTGGAGGGAGATAAGGGAAAAATCAACCAGGTACTGCTGAACTTGATTGGAAATGCGATCAAATTCACTCCGGAACTGGGAAAGGTTGGGGTGAGAATGGAGTTGAATCCGGTGGATGACTTTTTTCATTTTCTCTCATTCAGTGTGGCGGATTCTGGCATAGGCATAGCACCAGAGCATTTGGAGCATCTGACTGACCCGTTTTATCAGGTGGAAAGTTCGAATACAAGAACCTACCAAGGCACTGGGTTGGGTCTGGCGATCGCCAAGAAGATTGTGGAACTCATGGGAGGCCAACTTGAGATCGAGAGTGAGGTAGGCAAGGGTTCTGTCTTTAAGTTTTCGGTGATCGTAAGGAAAGTAGATCAGAACAGTGTGCCCCAGGCAAACGAAGAGTTGACATGGAAAGACATCCGGGAGATGGGGACGGAGTTTCCGCTGAGGATTCTATTGGCGGAGGACAATGACCTCAATCTTCAACTGATGACTTTGATGTTTCAGCAGCTGGGCTTCGAATTTGAAGTGGCCCAGAATGGAGCCGAGGCAGTGGAAAAAGTCAAGAACCAAGAATTTGACGTAGTTTTGATGGACGTACAGATGCCTTTGAAAAATGGTCTGGAAGCCACCCGCGAAATCAGAACTCTGCTAGGCAAGGAAAATGTGGTGATTATAGGTCTTTCAGCCAACGTGTTTGAGGAAGACAAAAAAATGGCTTTGGATTCTGGGATGAACGATTACCTAACCAAGCCCATTCGTCTTGCTGTGCTTGCGGATCGACTGGAGTATTACTACAGAAAAGTAAGGGAACGGGCGGATTGAATCATGGCTCCGATTTCCCGGAGCCATGTACTATTAGATGTCTGTGCGTAGGTCAAACTCCTCCAGATAATCCGCTACCCGTCGTACAAACATTCCTCCCAAGGCTCCATCTACGACGCGGTGATCGTAGGAATGTGAAAGGAACATCTTGTGGCGTATTGCGATTACGTCGCCCGTAGCTGTCTCCACCACGGCAGGTTTTTTCACGATTGCGCCTACAGCCATGATAGCTACTTGTGGCTGCGGGATGATGGGAGTGCCCATTACGTTTCCAAAGGAGCCAACGTTTGATACGGTATAAGTACCCCCGGCCAAGTCATCGGCAGTGAGTTTGTTGTTTCTGGCGCGGTTTGCGAGGTCATTTACTTTTTTGGATACCCCGACTAGGTTGAGTTGGTCGGCATTTCGGATTACGGGTACGATCAGATTCCCTGAGGGCAGCGCAACAGCCATTCCGATATTAATATCCTTTTTCCTAATGATTCGGTCTCCGTCGACGGAGATGTTGATCATCGGGAAATCCCGAATCGCTCGGGCAATTGCCTCGATGAAAAACGGGGTGAAGGTAATCCCTTCTCCATATTTGGCCCGGTAAGCGTTTTTGTTTTTCTCTCTCCAGAGCACGATGTTAGTCATATCTGCCTCGACAAAGGAAGTGACGTGTGCAGAGATCCGCTTGGACTCAACCATGCGCTGGGAGATCATTTTCCGCATTCTGTCCATTTCGATGATTTCATCCGAAGCGGAAATGCTGACTTGAACTCTGGGCTCGGAGATGGAAGGTGCGGGTTTGGTCGAAGCGGGACTTTCGTGTCTTTTCTGGACATAAGCCAGCATGTCTTCTTTTGTGACGCGGTTTCCCTTTCCGCTTCCCGGAATTTTGGAAAGCTCTGTCATGGAGATTCCTTCTTCCTTCGCGATGTTTTTTACTAAGGGAGAGTAAAAACGTCCATCCTCAGAAATGGATTCCAAGGCTGGAGCAGGCTGAGCCAAAATTGAGGCGGTATTTCCGGGTGCGGCAGCAACGAGTTCTTCTTTCTTGGATTCGGATACTGTTAGCGATACCTCCGCCACCCCATTTTCAGAGTTGGTTTCAATTAAGGCAATTGGTGCTCCTACGGCGATCACTTCACCCTCCTTGGCAAGGATTTTTTTTAGGATCCCACCGTGGGTGGCGGGCACTTCGGTATCGACCTTGTCTGTGGCGACCTCCAATACCGATTCATCCTGTTCGATCGAATCACCTTCCTTCTTCAGCCAGGTGAGGATGGTGCCTTCTATAATACTTTCACCCATTTTGGGCATCAGCATTTCTACACTTGCCATAGCGATTGAAGTAATTTAATTGGGTTTAAATTCAAGATTTAAAATTAAATTTTATATATCTCGTACCCAAACCTTGAATGTAAAATTTTATTTGTTGTTCTGGATCAGACAAATCCTTAGCAAATTCAAAACAGCGACGGCCGTTATTTGAATATTCAGCAATCGATCCTGCCCCAGTTGAAGCTTTCTGGTCTCTACAAAACCCTCTCCGGCACAAGCGATCCAGACCGTACCTACCGGTTTTTCAGCTGTTCCTCCATCAGGTCCGGCTATTCCGCTACTGCTAAGCCCAATATCCGAACCGAAGATTTTTCTCACACCCTGAGCCATCTCTCGGACTGTCTCTTCACTCACCGCACCCTTGGATTCCAGCGTTTGGGCTGAGACCCCCAGAATATATTGCTTAAACTGGTTGTGGTAGGGGACTACCGATCCGTTGAAGTAGGCTGAGCTTCCGGGAATGCTGGTGACCAAATGGGAAACGTAGCCTCCAGAGCAGCTTTCGGCCAAAGCTAAAGTTTTCCCAGACTTCTTCAAAAGATTTCCAGTGGCGGATTCCAGCGTCTCACCGTCATAGCCGTAGACGTAGTTTCTTATGCGCGGCAATACCAGATCGATTTGATCAGCGACTTCGGCTGTGAGTTTTGTTTGGTCGGTCCCAAAAGCCGTCAATCTAAGCCTTACCTGTCCCAAAGAGGGCAGGTAAGCAAGTTTAATATGTTCGGGTAGTGCATTCTCCCAATCACGGATCAGGTCGGCAAGCCAGCTTTCTCCAATCCCAACTGTCTTGACGACTTTGTGATAGATGACTGGCAGCTCAAAAATCTCCGGCAACTTGGGCAGGACAAAGTCCTTCATCAGCTTTTTCATCTCATGGGGAACGCCTGGCATGGACATCCAGTAGCCCCCGTTTTTTTCAAACCACATCCCTGGAGCGGTACCGACTTCATTGGGAACGTAGGTGCAGCAGGAGGGCAGATGGCCCTGCAAGACATTGAGTGGAGTGATTTCTCTACCTCTTTTCAGGAAAAAATCGGTGACGGCAGCGACGGCATCTGGAAATTCGATGATTCCGCAACCGAAGTACTCCGCCAACAAAGGCTTGGTCAGATCGTCTTGGGTCGGGCCCAGACCACCTGTGATCAGGATAAGATCGGCCCGTTTTTCTGCCTCGGCAAAAGCGGCGAGGATGTCATCCCGCCGGTCTCCGACAGTGGTTTTTCTCACCACCTTCACGCCTATGAGATCCAGCTCTTGGCTGATCCAGTGGGAATTGGTGTCCATGATTTGCCCATAGAGCAATTCATCTCCTATTGCGATGATCTCTGCTTTGATGAGTTGCATTTATCTGACTTTGGCTTTTCTGATGATTTTTGAAAAGATGGAAGGAAAAAATCGCTTGATATAGATAGCCATGGTTTCCTTTCCTCCTATGTAGACTTCTTCTTTTTTGCGGGTGATGGCTGCGTAGATTTCTGTTGCACAATCCTCTGGACTCATGCCGTTTGCTTGGGCATCGTCCATCTGACCGAGAGTGCTTCCATCCGCCGTGATCGCGTTGACGGAGACGTTTGTCCGGATGAAACCTGGGCAGATCATCGTGACAGTGATGTGGTCTTTATAGTGCTCGGCTCGAAGTGTGTCAAAAAAGCCATGGAGAGCATGTTTGGATGCAGCATACGAGGAGCGGTAGGGAGAGCCGATGATCCCGACCAGGGAGCTGATCACAGCAAAATGGCCGGACTTTTGGGATATGAAATGCGGGAGCAAAGCTTTGGTCAAGGCAATCGTACCAAAGAAATTTACCTCCATCAGCTTGCGGTCTACCTCCAAGCCCGTCTCCCGGATCAGTGAGCGCTGGCTGATGCCACCGTTGTGCAACATTGCATCCACTTGGCCGAAACGGGCGATTGCTTGGTCAACTTTTGATTCGAAGGAGGGGATATCTGTCAAATCAAGCGGTAATACGAGTACGTCGGAAGGATTGGCACATGCTTCCTTTACTCGATTTAGCTCCCCTTCCTTCCGGGCGGAGATGATCACCCGATAGCCGTTCTGCGAAAATCTCTTGGCCGAAGCTTCTCCTATGCCGGAGGATGCGCCGGTAATCCAGATGACAGGTTTGATCATGATTTCCTTGCTTTTTCGTAAGTCACAAAAGAATAAGGAAATTCGTTTTTCTCGTCCGCCGCGTGGTTCTCTCTTCCCTTTTCTTCCCAAATTCGGGGATCAATCTCAGGGAAAAAGGTGTCGCCTTCGGGGCTTGCTTCGACTTCTGTTATTTCCAGCCTATCGCAGAGATTGATGGTCTCGGCATAGAGCTGTCCCCCGCCAATGACGAAGAGTTTGTCCTCTCCGATTTTGTTGCAGTAGATAAAGGCATCTTCGACGGAGGAAAAGACGTAGTGGCCTTCGGGGGCAGCAAAATTAGGGTTGCGGCTGATGATGAGGTGCGTTCGGTTTGGGAGAGGTTTGCCCAAGGACTCGTAGGTTTTTCTTCCCATCAGGATGTAGTGGCCAGAAGTGAGATTTTTAAATCGCTTAAGGTCAGCCGAAAGCTTCCAGATGAGTTGATTGTCTTTGCCTATGACGTTGTTTTTCGCTTTGGCTACGATAAGAATGATTTCCACAGGGCTTCAAAGTTTGGCTTGAAGTTACCAGTCTTTGGAAAGGAAAAAATGAAAAAGGGTAGAAAAACTACCCTTTTGAACGATTAAACGATTAATTGTCGCTTGCCGACATCATATTGGGATAGTCAGACATCCGGTACTTTCGGGGGCTGTCGGTATCGAGTTCGACTACTTTCATGTCTGTGACCGTTCCATCGTTGTCCGTGAAGACCATTTCCATAAAATTGCCCTTTGGCGCATTGGAAAACATCGAAGTGTATCTGTCGATAGTCTTGCTGGAGACCATTGGATTGCTCTGGGGTGAAAACATGGAGAATCCATCAATCGGCTCCTCGGTGACCCAATATTGTCCATTACCATCTTCAGTTTCTACGAGATATTCTTCGCAGGTATATCCCAGGATTTCCTTGGTATTTCCAGTTTTGGTGATTTTGTAATCGGGTTGCTCAAACTGTTTTTCGGCCTCCTCGTCCACCATTCCCTGCACCTTGTCGTAGTTGAGCTTCATCGCCATACTCGATTTGTTCCCCTCATCCTCCAGCAGGATGACCATCGCCTGGTTTTTGGTGTCCATGATGGTGGTAGTGGTGGTATTTACCTTTTTGGGATCGGCGAAGGCCATTCCCATAAACTCCGTATCCGATGAAAGTAGATATTGCATCCGAAGCGGGTCCTCTGTCTTTCCTTTTTTGTCCGTGCTGGTTACTTCCATCACCATGTATCCGGTAAAGGTGTAGTCGGTCTCGGTGGGAGCGGGCTCCATCATGCCGCCAAACATTCCATCCAAAGCGTCGTTGGTGGCCTTTTCGGACGCGTTTTTTGCCCGGTTGGTAGTGGCATTTTCTACGCCTTGGGCGGCGGCATTTTGGATTTTCTTTAATAGCTGGGCTTCGGAAGGCAACGCAACCATCGCACCAGCCAAAATGAGGATACTTAAAACTGACTTTTTCATAATGCGTACAATTAAAAATTCATCCCTAATTTCCTAAAAATGAGCCGGATTAAAAAGCGTTGGCGGTGATCAGTTTGCAGTTTACATCCTGATTACTGCAGACTGCCCATGAGTTTATAGCTTTAATCCCCGGAGTAACTCCTCAATTTTCATCCGTTTTTTTCCTTCAAGCTGCAATTCCAAAACCTCCAGGGAGCCAGCTCCGGTTTGAAATTTCAAGAAGTTTTTTCCGTCGGATTCCCATTCACCGGCTTCCTTTCCAGAAAGGTTTTTTGCAGAAAAGGCTGACTTGAAGACTTTGCAAGTCTTACCCTGAAACTCTGTCCAAGCGGCAGGATAGGGAGAAAGTCCCCGGATTAGGTTGTGAATGGACTCAGCGGAATTCGACCAAACGATTTTGCCTGTCTCTTTGAAGATTTTTGGGGCGTGGTGGATGGCTTGGGTCTCATCCTGCATGGTCGGATTGACCTCGTTTTTGGAGATTGCTTCGACGGTTTTTACCACCAGATCGGCGCCTATGGTCATCAGTTTTTCATAGACTGTTCCCAAGTCGTCCTCTTCCAAAATCTGGATTTTTTCTTGGAAAATGATGCTTCCTGTGTCGATCTCATGCTTGAGGAAAAATGTCGTGACGCCAGTTTCCTTCTCTCCGTTGATGATGGCCCAGTTAATGGGTGCTGCACCGCGGTAATTAGGCAGGAGGGAAGCGTGGAGGTTGAAGGTGCCGAGGGGAGGCATGCTCCAGACCGCCTCTGGCAGCATACGAAAAGCTACCACGATCTGCAAGTCGGCCTGTAGGTCTTTGAGCTCCTGCTGGAACTCTGGGTTTTTCAGGTTGGTGGGCTGGAGGATGTGCAAGCCCAGTTTTTTAGCGGCTTCCTTCACGGGTGAGCCTATCAGCTTTTGTCCGCGGCCTTGTGGCTTATCGGCAGCGGTGATCACAGCGACCACGTTCCAGCCGCTTTCCACGAGTTTTTCCAGGGCCGGCACGGCAAATTCCGGAGTACCCATATAGATGATGCGGAGGTCTTTTCCTTTTGCTTCAGTATTCAAAATACAGTATTCGATATAATGGAATCCAAAGTTATGGATAACCATGAGGTAGTTGGCAAGCTGGCGGAGTCAAAGTTTCAGTTCTTAGGGATTTGTTGTCAGGAGGAGTTAATGTAAAAATTATGCTAGTCAGCAAATTCTTCGTAGGTGACTCTTCTAGCTAGGGTGTCAAAGTACACTCGATATACAGTGAGGCCCTTTTCGCATTGGTATTTAAATCCATTTTCGTCTAATGACCAGTTGCATTCCTGTACCTTGTCGCAGACGAGAGGCTTAATTTTTTTAGACAACTCAAAATTTGCTGTGGTTGACAGTTTGACCTCATAGATCAGCGCATAGTCACTCAACATATCATGAAATTCATCCTTCAAGACATCCTTTTCATCTGGAAGCGGAAAGCCAATATTTGCCTCAAATCGTTGCTCGCTAGAGGTTCTTATGTCGCATGAAACGCAAAATGAAATTAAGATTGACAGTTTCACAAGCCAACTTCTACTCTTCAAGGGGTCGAGGGTTTTCGTACATAATATTGGTCTTTCTTCCCAAGAAGTAGATTTCCTTCTCCATGCGAATAACTTTGCCAGTCGAATTGTAATGAATCAATACGGTTGAGTCATTTCTCCAGCTTAGTTTCAAAGGTATTGGGCTTGCACTTTGGATATCAAAGATTCCTCCACCTCCGCTTCCAGAAGGAGTTGTTATCCAAGCTGCAACTGAAGTTTGAAATACCGTATCTACATTATAAAACGTTTGGTATTCTATAGCTTTGCCATCAGGAGAGATGACATGGTTTAAATCAGCTAGCCAATTTGGGTTGTTTTGGCTGCAAGAACTAGAGGTTAAAATCAATACCGCAAAATAGTAACCAAGCAATTTTTTCATTTTCAAATTCTGATTAATATCCTCTTCAGATGCTACTTTGGAATTGCAAATACCGAAGAGCATCATCTTGCCTCAAGTCCAGAATCACCGATAAATCAAATACTTTTCCCGCTTGGCCTTGTAGGCATCTAAGCCAGCTTTCCAGCTCTCGCGGATTTCGGATTCGGTCTTTCCGGCGAGGATCTGCTTTTTCAGCTCGTCCGTACCGACCAATGTATTGAAGTAGTTGTTGAAAAATTTCTCTTTCATACCCGACTTGGCGTAGGCGTCCAGCAGGTATCTTAGGGTGAAGTGGTGGTCCATCGATTCTCCTCTTAGGTCCACGCCGTAGCAAAGCTTGTCCTGATGGGGTGGTGTCTTGGACATGCCGTCTATGCTGACAGGAGTAAAGGTGAAGTCGCCGAATTTGGGGTCGGGATAGCCATAAACTTGGAAGGGAAAATAAGTGCCGCGTCCGAGCGAAACTACCGTGCCTTCAAAGAGACAGGTGCTAGGGTAGAGTTTGATCGCCAAGTCGCTGGGTAAGTTGGGCGAGGGTTTTATAGGAAGATTGTAGGCAGTGGTGTGTGTCCAGCCTTTTACCGGAATCACTGTGAGGTCGGCTACTAGGCCTCCCTTGAGCCATTTTTCCCCATTGATCATCTGTGCGAGTTCACCCACGGTCAATCCATGGACTATGGGAATGTTGTGCATCCCCACAAAGGATTCAAAGCCGGGCTTTAGCATGGGACCGTCGATGTAGCCTCCATTCGGATTGGGACGGTCAAAAATAATCACCTTTTTTCCCTGTTCCGCACAGGCCTCCATCACGTAGTGCATGGTGCTGATGTAGGTGAAAAAACGCGTTCCCACGTCCTGCAAGTCGAAGATCACCACGTCCAAATCAGCAATCTGGGCTGCACTGGGTTTCTTGTTGTTCCCATATAATGAGACTATCGGCAGCCCGGTCTTTTGATCGACGCTGTTGTCCACCTTTTCACCCGCATCCGCCGTGCCGCGAAAGCCATGTTCGGGCACGAAGACCTTTTTCACCACAATGCCTTTTTCAAGGAGAAAATCGACCACATGTTTGTTGGCTGATTGGGGTAGGATGCTGGTTTGGTTTCCGACGAAGCCAACCTTTTTTCCTTCGAGCAATGAAAGATACAACTCGGGTTGCTCGGCACCGGTCAGGATAGTCTGCTGTGAAAAAGCCAAAGGAACGTTGCAGAGGGTAAGTGAAAACGCCAAAAAGTAAATCAGGAATGAATTTTTCGTTTGCTTCATGCTATTTTGCGAGGATTTCAAGCCAAATTAATACAAGCCCTTGAACCTTTCCTATTTCATTGCCAAAAGAATCAGTTTCAAGCAGGCCGGAGGTTTTTCGGGTACCATACACCGTATCGCGGTCTGGAGTCTTGCCATTGGTCTGGGCGTTTCCATCCTCGCGTTTATGGTTTTGGGAGGCTTCCAAAACACCGTTTCCGAGCGGGTTTTTGGCTTTACAGGGCACTTTCAGGTTCAACGTTTTCAGATGAGCAATGCCTTTGAGGAGGCGCCTTTTTCGCTGCATTCCGAGTTTGTACAAAATTCCAAGCAACTCGATTTTCTCGTCAAAACACAGTCTTTTGCCCACAAGGCCGCCTTGCTCAAGGGTGATGAAGAGGTAGAGGGCATACTCATGAAGGGCGTGGGGAAAGACTTTGACACCTTGGCTTTCTCAAAATACCTCGTCGAAGGCCGTATGCTTCACCTACCGGACTCGGGAGTGAGCAATGAGGTTTTGTTGAGCCGAATGATCGCCAATAAGTTATTGCTAAATGTCGGTGATAAAGTCACCATGTATTTTGTGCAAAATCCGCCGAGATTCAGAAGGGTAGAGGTAGTGGGGATCTTCGAAACTTACCTGGAGAATTTTGACGAAAAAATCGTCGTCGGTGAGCTGCAGACCATCCGCAACCTCAATGGTTGGACGGCAGATCAGGTGGGCGGTTTGGAGGTTTTTGTCGACGATCCCAAAAAGACGGAGGCCTATTTGCCGCTGATCGAGGAACAGATGGATTTGGATCTGAAGCTGGTGGACAGCCGCAGCAAGTTTCTGGAAATCTTCGACTGGTTGACTTTGCTGGACACCAACGTGGTCGTGTTTATCTCCCTGATAGGCTTTGTGGCGATCTTCAACATGGGTGCGATTCTTTTCATCCTGATCATGGAGCGCACGCAGATGATCGGTCTGCTAAAGGCGATGGGAGCGAGGAATGCGCAGATCCGCCGGATTTTCTTCTGGAACGGGATGAAGATCCTCGGACGGGGACTCATCCTAGGCAATTTGATTGGGATTGGGATAGGCTTTTTGCAAGACCAATTCAAGCTTATCCCTTTGGACGCCGCCAGCTACTACATGAGCTATGTACCGATTCAGTGGAACTGGCCTATTTTTATTTGGCTCAATATTGGAATTGCAATTCTGACCTCGCTGGTGCTGTGGATACCGGTGCTGGTGATCTCCCGCGTTGATCCCATCAAATCTATCCGATTCGATTGAGCTTATAGGGGGAAAAAACACTTTTGATTTTCATCCAGATCACACCCAAAACTGCTTCTTTGAAGATTTTCTGGCTCATTTTGGAGGTTCCTTTGGTACGGTCGGTGAAGATAATCGGTACCTCGATGATTTTGAATCCCAGCTTCCAAGTGGTGAATTTCATTTCGATCTGGAAGGCGTAGCCGATGAACTTGATCTCATCCAGTTTTATTTTCTCGAGTACAGAGCGGTGGTAGCACTTGAATCCAGCTGTGGCATCCTTCACAGGTAGTCCCGTGATGAATTTTACGTAAACGCTGGCGAAATAGGACATGAGCACGCGGCCCATGGGCCAGTTGACCACGTTGACTCCGGTGATATAGCGGGAGCCGATAGCCAAGTCAAAGCTGCGGTCCTTCACCGCTTCGAAGAGTCGGATGAGATCTTTGGGATCATGCGAAAAGTCGCAGTCCATCTCGAAGATAAACTCGTAGTTGCGCTTAAGCGCCCATTTGAATCCCGCGATGTAAGCCGTGCCGAGGCCTAGCTTTCCTTTACGCTCCATCAGGTGAAGGCGCTCAGGATAAGTGAATTGCAGGCTTTTGACAATTGCACCGGTTCCGTCCGGGGAGCCGTCGTCTATGATCAGGAGCTCAAAGTCACCGTCCAGACCCATCACTGACTGTACCATGTCGCTGATGTTTTCCAGCTCATTGTAGGTCGGTATGATGACGAGTTTTCGGTGGGTCATGGCGCTATTACAGGCCAAAAGTAAGCCTTTAGGGGGATTTTTGAAGAGTGGCCGCTGTGAAATTTGCTTAAAAGCTAGTTTTGTGAAAAAAACTCCATGTCTCTACACATCGCCATCGTCAGCTATTTTTCAGTCGGAGCCTATGACACCGGAACAGTCAATGAAGACAAGCTGCTTTCCAGCATATTGGCTGAGCTGGGTATCTCCCATGAGATTGTCGTTTGGTCTGATCCCAACGTCGACTGGGCAAACTATAATCATTTGTTGATCAAGTCTCCTTGGGACTATTTCGATTATTATGCGGACTTTTTGCAATGGATAGAGAAAATCAGATCCATGGGCATCCCCGTACTTAACGATCTCGATACCATTCAGTGGAACTCCAGCAAAGAGTACTTGCTTGAGATTGAGGCCGCGGGCTTTCCGGTGGTTTCAGGATTGATTATGGAGAAGGGGAGTAAGCCCGATTTGGAAAAAATCCGGACGAAAATCGTGGCAGACACAATTGTCGTCAAACCCCTGGTCAGCGGCGGCGCAAAGAACACCTTGAAGATTCCGCTCGCCGAATGGGAAATGTACCACGAAAGGGTAGTTGAACTTGTGCAGGCTGAAGATTTCCTTGCCCAGCCTTACATCGCCGAGGTAGCCGAAGTGGGGGAGTATTCTTTGCTTTTTTTCAACGGGAAGTTTTCCCACGCCGTGCTGAAGACTCCGGCAAAGGCTGACTTCCGCGTGCAGCATTACTTTGGTGGCACGATCCAGGAAATCCAACCCAGCCAAACGATGTTGGACTCCGCCCAAAAGCTAATGGATACCTTCGGAAAAGAGACCCTTTACGGCCGGGTGGACGGAGTGGAAATAGATGGAATCTTCCACCTAATGGAACTGGAGCTGATCGAGCCTTACCTGTTTTTGGCCTTGTCCGAAATAGCGATCTCGAATTATCGGGAAGCATTGAGGGAACGATTGCTTGGCTAGGAAATGGTAAATGGGCCCGTTGAACAATGCAGGGTGCGGAAAAGGGAGTCGCTGGCTGAACTGGATGAATCTGTTCGCAAATGGTTGCTGAGCCGGTCGAAGTATGTCGCCGAGCTTGCCGAAGCGTGGATTTGGTTTTAGTTGAAGATTTCTGTTAAGCTTAGAGGTCTGGTGGACTACGGTTTCCTCGAATTTCGAACCTTTTAGGAGAATTGCTAAAGACCGACTTACAATGAGTAGTCACATAACTTTTGAACCTGCATCGGGTATAAACTTCTTCTTTCACTGAAAATCCAAACATTTTTTTCCAAATTCGATTGAGTACCAAACACCTTAGACTGATGAAAAAACTACTATACCTCCTATTTCTGGTTTCCTTTCTCTCTTTTGGCCAAGACCAAATCCCCGCCCAAAATGGTTCCATCACCATACAGCCCATTCTTCATGGAACCCTGGTTGTGTCCTATCAGGACCTCACCGTGTATGTCGACCCCTATGGAGGGGCAAATGGTTTTGCTGGACAGCAAGCCGCGGATTTGGTGCTGATCACCGACATCCACGGAGATCATCACAATCAGGAAACCTTAGATGGATTGGACCTGAGCCAAGCGACGATCATCGCTCCACAAGCAGTTGCAGAGAAACTACCAAAAGACAGATACAAAGCTGTTGTCGTTTTGGCCAATGGATCTTCCACAGACTTCTCTGGGGCAAAAATCAGTGCAATCCCGATGTATAACCTACCTGAGACTGTCGATAGCCGCCATCCCAAAGGGAGGGGAAATGGCTATGTGGTGGAATTGGGAGGAAAGAAACTCTACTTTTCCGGAGATACTGAAGACATTCCTGAAATGCGGGCCCTGCAAGGAATCGATGTGGCATTTGTCTGTATGAACCTGCCCTACACCATGGATGTAGATCAAGCGGCAAATGCTGTCGCCGAATTCAAGCCCAAGATGGTATATCCTTATCATTACCGAGGAACAGAAGGCCTGAACGACGTGGAAAAATTCAAAACACTGGTAAATGCTGAGGCCCCAAGTGTAGAGGTTAGACTGAGGAACTGGTATCCGGAAAATTAAGGGGATCCTCACAGCCGTCCATTACATCGTCGCTATCCCGGCGTCCATCAAGGTAATGGAGCTTTGATCAGCTCACCTACTGTGGTTCGTCGCCCTTCGGCGAACTCAAGGACCAAGCTCACCTATCTCTAGTTTTCTCATCACAAACAATACTCCTCCAAATGACTCTCGGCATAGTCGCTGCCTTTTTTAGCGGCTTCTCGGATCATCTGGCAGCCTTCGGGATTTCCCATGAGGGCCAGGCAGATGCCTTTTCTTGCTAAGGCTTCGATATGATTGGGTTGATTTTTTAGTATAAAGTCAAAGTCTTCCAAGGCCCAAGGGAGGTATCCAATCTTCAGTAAGGCAAATCCGCGGTTGTACCGGGCGGCGAGATTGTCGGGTTCTTTTTTCAGATAGGTGTTGAAGGATGCCGCGGCACCGTAGACGTCACCCCGGCTGGCGCGGGCCATCCCGGTATAGTAGTAAATTGGCGCAAACTCCGGATCCATCTTTTCGGCCTGCTTGAGAAAGAGCTCCGCGCGCTCCCAGTTTTTCACCATAAGTTGGCTACGGCCGGTGAGGTAGATGATCTCAAAATTTTCGGGATCCATGCTGGCTGCTTTCAGGATATAGAGTTCGGCATCCCGGTAAAACTCCTTTTCGAAGAGAATCTTCCCGATCGCGGCATAGGCTTGGGAATAGGCAGGATCAATGTCAATGATGCGGTTATAGTCATCCAGCGCCTCATCCAGCTCGCCAAGCTCCTCATGGCATCGGGCTCGGATATGGAGGGATTTGATTTCGTTGACGTGGATAAACAAACGTCGGTTGATGGCTTGAATAGCCCTTTCGTATTTTCCATCTCGGTACATCTTTTCAATCTGGTCTGGGTTGGCTGAGCAGGAGAAAAGCAAAAGCGCACATGAGATGATCGTAGATATATTTAAAAGTCGTTCCATGACTAAATAAACAAAAATGGTATCGAAATAGAAAGGGGAATGGGGAAAAAAATTGCACTTCGTCAGCCTCAGTGACCGCACATCGTCAGGCTCAGTGACCGCACTTCGACAGGCTGAGTGACAAGGGGTAAGCAAAAACACTTTCCCGATTTCTATTCAGGAAGGTGTTTTTACTTTAGTTCGGTTCAAAACGGCGGTCGACCGTAGGCCGTGGACTGTTGACTAAAACCCTACAGCACTCCCTTGGTGCTGGGAAGTTGGTTGATGTTTCGGGGATCGCGCATCACGGCCATCTTGATCGCCCGAGCGAGGCCTTTAAAGGTTGCTTCGATCTTGTGGTGCTCATTGTCGCCTTCCACTTTGATATTCAGGTTGCATTTGGCGGTGTCTGAAAATGACTTGAAGAAGTGGTAGAAAAGCTCCGTGGGCATGTCTCCAACTTTTTCACGTTTGAACTCCGCATCCCAAACCAGCCAAGGTCTTCCGCCAAAATCGATGGCTACTTGCGCGAGGGCATCGTCCATTGCCAGAAGAAAGCCGTAGCGATAGATTCCCTTTTTGTCGCCCAAAGCCTTAAGATAGGCTTCACCCAATGCCAAGGCCGTGTCCTCGATTGTATGGTGCTCGTCGATGTGCAAATCGCCTTTGACTTGGATTTCCAAGTCGGTGCTGCCATGCTTGCCTAGCTGCTCCAGCATATGGTCAAAGAAATGCAGGCCGGTCGAGATCTTACAGTTACCACTTCCGTCCAGATTAAGCTTGATGTAGATGTCAGTTTCAGAGGTGGTTCTTTTTACCTCAGCTGCCCGCGGAGGCATTTTCAGAAAGTTGTAGATCTCGTCCCAATCTTTGGTAGAGAGTGCCGCTTCTGGATTGGGATCGCCGATAAAGATGGCTTTAGAACCCAGATTTTTCGCCAGCTGCACATCAGTAAATCTGTCTCCGATCACGTAGGAATTGGCCAGATCGTAATCTTCGGAGAAGTACTGGGTGAGGAGTCCGGTCCTTGGCTTGCGGGTGGGGGCATTTTCATGCTCGAAAGTCTTGTCCACGTGGATGGCTTTGAAGAAGACGTTTTCCTGCTCCAGGGTTTTCAGCATTTTGTACTGCGCTGGCCAGAAGTCCTTTTCTGGGAAAGAATCTGTCCCCAGGCCGTCTTGGTTAGTGACCATCACGAGTTCATAGTCGGTTTCCTCGGCGATCTTGCGAAGGTTGGAGATGGCTTTGGGAAGAAATTCCAGCTTTTCCAGACTGTCTACTTGGAAGTCTGTGGGCGGCTCCTTGATGATGGTGCCGTCACGGTCTATAAAAAGTACGCGTTTTTTCATGGTGTATTTTTGTCAGCGGTCGACAGACTTTAGTCCATGGCCGGTTTCTTTCTTTTTTGATTTGTCTATAGAAACGGTCGTCATCGGTCAGTTGACCGTTGACTTTTCAAAGATCTTTTTCAAAGCCAGTAAGAGGATTTCATTTTCTTCCCTTGTCCCTACTGTGATGCGTAGGCAATCCTCGCAAAGCAGCACTTTGGCGCGGTTGCGGACGATCACTTTCTCCACGATCAGGTCATCATATACTTGGGTGGCGTTTGGGATTTTTACCAAAAGAAAATTCGCGTGCGAAGGATGGATTTTTTGTACGAAGGATAATTTTTCCAGCTCAGATTGCAGGAAATCCCGCTCTGCCAGAATCTCGCGGATCATCCGGTCCACTTTAGCTTTGTTGGTAATTGCCGCCAAGACAGTCTCTTGAGTAAGGCCAGAGATATTGTAGGGCGGCTTGATCTTGTTGAGGATGCGGATGATCTCCTCGCTGCCAAAAGCCATCCCGAGCCGCAGGGACGCCAATCCCCATGCCTTGGAGAAAGTCTGCATTACGAGTAGGTTAGGGAAATTGTCCAGCTCAGTCGTGAAGCTGGGCTCGTCGCTGAAATCGATATAGGCCTCGTCCACCACGACCAAGCCTTTGAAATTTTTCAATAGGAAAAGCACATCTTCCCGCTTGGCCTTGTTGGCCGAAGGGTTGTTGGGAGAGCAGATGAAAAGGATCTTGGAGTTTGCATCGGCCGCTGCTAGGATCTTTTCGGGTTGAAGCTGGAAATCTTCAGTCAGTACGACTTTACGAATTTCGACATCGTTAATATTTGCACTGACCTCATACATGCCATAAGTGGGAGGCAAAAGGATTACGTTGTCCCGTCCCGGATTGCAAAAAGCACGGTAGAGCAGATCGATTGCTTCGTCGGAGCCATTGCCGAGGAAGATCTGAGTTGGACGAACTGCTTTGATCTTGGATATTTCCGCTTTTAGTGCGCTTTGGTATGGGTCCGGGTAACGGTTGAAATCTTTTTCGGTAATCGACCCAAACGGGTTTTCGTTGGCATCCAAGAAGACTCCTTCGGAGCCGGTGTACTCGTCTCGCGCCGATGTATAGGGCTGCAGCTCAGCGACGTGCGGCCGCAACAGTGAATTTAGGTCGAAGCTCATTTCTTTTTGCCTTTCAGTTGATTGAGACGGATGGTGACTGCATTCTTGTGCGCATGCAGCAGTTCGTTTTCGGCCATCACTTCTACTATGGGACCCAGCGTTTTCAGACCTTCGGGACTGATCTTTTGGTATGTGATCTTTTTGACAAAAGAATCCAAAGACACGCCGCTGTAGTTGCGGGCGTAACCATAGGTCGGTAGGGTATGGTTGGTGCCAGAAGCGTAGTCCCCGGCCGATTCGGGCGTGTAGTTTCCGATGAAGACGGATCCGGCGTTGAGAATTGCGTCGACTACCTCTTCTTCATTTTCCACAGCGATGATCAGGTGCTCTGGGGCATATTGGTTGATCAAGGCGATCGCACTTTCCTGTTCCTCCATCACCACGGCCGTGGAGTTGGATAAGGCCTTGTAGGCGATGTCTCTGCGGGGAAGGGCTTCGAGCTGTTCGTTGATTTCCTTCAATACTTTCTTCGCGAATTTCTCGGAGGGCGTAACCAACACCACTTGAGAATCCACGCCGTGCTCGGCCTGTGACAGCAAGTCCGCGGCGACAAATGAGGGTTCGGCTGACTCATCGGCATAAACCAAAACCTCCGAAGGCCCCGCAGGCATATCGATCGCGACGCCATATTTGGTGACCAGTTGCTTGGCGGCGGTGACGTATTGGTTGCCTGGGCCGAAGATCTTGTCGACTTGAGGTACGGTCTCCGTACCGAATGTAAGCGCGGCGATAGCTTGGGCTCCGCCGACCTTGACTATCTTGGTGATGCCAATCAGATCGGCCGTAAAGAGGATCGCAGGATGGATTTTCCCCTCCCGGTTTGGAGGCGTGCAGAGGACTATTTCCCTGCAGCCAGCCAACTGGGCCGGTATACCCAACATCAGCACTGTGCTAAATAGTGGCGCTGTACCCCCGGGAATATACAAGCCGACGCGCTGAATGGGCATACTTTTTCTTCGGCAGACCACACCCGGCATGACTTCCTCCACCAACTCAGGCGAGGCTTGGGCGGCGTGGAAGCGCTCGATATTTGACTTCGCCGTGGAAATGGCCGCTTTGAGCTCCTTGCTCACCGATTCCTTTGCGGCATTGATTTCCTGTGCTGAGACCAGCAAGCTATCCAAGTGGACGTGGTCGTATTCTTGTGCGAATTTTTTAAGCGCCTTATCTCCGTTTTTTTTGACTTTCCTCAGGATGGGCTTGACGATCTTGTTGATCGCCTTGGTCTTGTGAACAGGTCGGGCCAGGTTTTTTTTACACTTTTCGAGCGTGGGGTTGACCAAGAGTTGCATAGTATTTTGGGAAAAACTTTCGATCTCGTTAAATAACCATTTTTTCGATGGGAACCACTAGAATGCCCTCGGCACCAGCGGCACGGAGTTCTTCGATGTTTTCCCAAAACTGATCTTCGCTGAGCACCGAATGGATGGAAGACCAGCCTTCCTGTGCAAGCGGTAAAATGGTGGGGCTTCTCATGCCGGGGATAAGTTCGATGATGCGTTGAATGGAGTCGTTGGGCGCATTCATCAGGACGTATTTGTTGCTTTTGCCGGTTTGGACTGCATTGATTCGAAACAGAAGTTTGTCCAGGATAGCTTTCTTCCAGTCCGTCAAATTCTTATTTCCGATGAGAACTGCCTCGGACTTGAAGACTTCCTCCACCTCTTTGAGACCATTCATCATCAGGGTAGATCCAGAGCTGACGATGTCGAAAATCCCTTCGGCCAGGCCAATGCTGGGAGCAATCTCAACGGATCCGCTGATTTCGTGGATTTCGGCTTGGATTTTTTTGTCCTTCAGATAGTCGCCGAGGATTTTGGGGTAGGAGGTGGCGATGTTTTTTCCTTGGAAATAGCGGATGCCTGGATACTCTTCTCCCTTGGGAATCGCAAGGGAAAGGCGGCATTTGGAGAAGCCAAGCTTCTTCAGGGTGTCCACGTCCTTGTCTTTTTCGACCAGTTCGTTTTGGCCGACTATGCCCAGGTCAGCCACCCCGTCAGCTACATATCCCGGGATATCATCATCCCTGAGGAAGAGGAATTCGGCGGGGAAATTGGTGGAGGTGGACTTGAGTTTGCCCGTGCCGTTGTAAAATTTGATGCCACACTCTTTGATCAGGCTGAGTGAGTCATCGGAAAGTCTGCCGCTTTTCTGCACGGCGATACGGATAATCTGTTCCATGGGGACAAGTTACGCTAGGAAAGTTTTTGGTTTCAGTAAAATTTTGGTGGAGTGCCGAATCCCTGTCATCAGCATCACCGGGTGGGTGTATAAAAGTCTTCCTCAGGAGGAATGATGGAAGTGATGCAGCAGATAGGCGTGCTGTGCATTTGCTAAAAATCCAATATTTCTATTGTTGTTTTCCATTTCGGATGGCAAAGTTAGCCGAGGATTGAAAAGAAGCAAATTCTGAGGGGAAATTGTTGGATGATGGATGTATGATGTCTGGAATTTGAAAATCACAAAGTTCGGTTGGTGAATGTAGGCGTGAGACGGTTCGTCATCTGGCAGGTGGCATTTTCACATACAAAAGATGAAAGACGGGAAGCAAGAGGAGGGAAGGTAAGAAGTTGGGAGTTAGGAAGTCGGGAGAATTGACCAAACACATTCCCTACGCCGCAAATGATAGCCGTCCTAATCTAGTTACTTGACACTTGCTACTTTACGCTACTTCGTCACCTGCAACTGATAATGTCGGATGGGTTTTTCACCCATCAGGTGTTCGATGAAGTAGTCCCAGCGCTTTTTGGTGAAATAATCTCCTGGAGGCCGCCCGAAACTGTGGTTGCGGCTCGGCCAGATGAAGAGGTCAAAGTCTTTTCCGGCTTTGATGAGGTTTTCCGCCAATTTGAAGGTGGCTGAGGGGTTCACGTTTTCGTCTATGCCCCCGTGTGCCAACAGCAGGTGTCCTTTTAGGTTTGCCGCATTGGTGATGTTGGACTGCTCATGGTAATAGTTGCCGACTGGATAGCCCATGTACATTTCAGGCCACCAGGCCTTTTCCATCCGGAAATCGTGGTCGCCGGCGGAAGCTACGCCGACTTTATAGAAATCCGGATGCAGGAGCATGGCGCGGCCGGCATCATATCCCCCAGCAGAATGTCCGAAGATCCCAACCCGGTTGATGTCCAGGTATTTTTCCTTTTCGGCCAACTGCGTGATCGCAAGGACATGGTCGGTGGTGCCATCCCCCAGGTTGTTGTAGGAAACATCTGCAAAAGCCTTTGATCGGCCAGCACCCCCAAGCCCATCCACCGTCACCACTACGAAGCCTAGCTCAGCCGTTGCCTGCTGATGGCCGAGGATGGCGGCTTTGAAGGTTTTCGGCACAGTCGAGGTATGGGGACCAGTGTAGGTGTAGTCGATGATCGGATACTTCTTTCTCTGATCAAAAGTCGTTGGGAGGAAATAGACGCCCTGGATTTCCGTCTTCCTGTCTTTTGCCGTTGCGGTGAATGGAACGGGAAAGCGATAGCCTCGGGCGGTAAGATTGGAAATGTCCGCTTCGGAAATCTTGTGAAGGTGTTCTCCGGTTTTTAGGTCAATCAGAATGGATTGGGTAGGCTGGTTGGCAGTCGAGTAGTTGTCCACAGCAAATTTGCCATCCGGTGAGATGTGGACTTCGTGGTAGGCGTTTTCCGGAGTCAGCAATTGCAAATTTGACCCGTCGAGATTTACCCGATAGAGATGGTTGAAGTAGGGGTTTTCGCCCGCTTCTTTCCCTGAGGCTTCAAAATAGATGATGCCATTTTCCTCATCCCAAAAAGTCAAACGGTTGACTACAAATTCTCCATTGGTGATCGGGTGAAGCTCTTTCCCGGTATTCCAGTCGTGCAGGTAGAGCTGGTTCCAGCCGGATTTTTCCGAACTGATTATAAACTGCTCGTTTTCGAGCCTTCGGAAAGCGTTCTCCCGGTTGATGTGCGTAGGGGAGTATTCGGAGTAGATCTTTCTGGTCTGTATAGTTTCGGCATCTAATTCCAAAAACTGGAACTCCTTAAAGCCTCTGGGGAAATAAAATCCGCTCAGCGATTTGCTGTCGTTAGCCCAGCGGAGGTTGATGCCGATAAAGTGCGGTGAGGAAAGCTTGGGGAGTTTCTTTTCCGTCTTGTTCTCCAAGTCAAAGATCACCGGTATGTACATCACCACCGTGCTATCGCCTGGCGAGCCGCGATAGTAGGAGAGTAGCTCTGGGCGGAATTTCTCGTCTTTGCTGAAGTCAAGCAGGTACATTTTTTCGGCGATTCTCAGGTCGACGATCTGGGTATAGATTTTTTTGGAATCGGGAGACCAGTTCACCGTAAAGTGAGGTGGCCTTTCTCCGTTTTCCCCGCTCATCAAATCACTCCAGCCATAGTAGGAGGCATATTCGAAATCCTTTCTGCCATCAAAGCTGACTTGGGTTTCTTCGCCGGTCGCTAGGTTTTTCACGTAGAGGTTGTAGCCTTTGCTGTAGGCTTTCCATTTTTTGTCCGGGGAAAAAGCTTCCATTTCATTCCGCTCGGACATGGGAATGGATTCGACAGAATCGTTTTCCGTATTCCAAATCCAGTTGTGGCTTCTCCAGACAAAGGTGACCTTATTGCCATTGGTCATGGATACCCGCTCGATGGGGAGGTCTCGATGATCTAAGTTTTCGCCGGTTTTGTCGCTCAGTAGCTTGGCCAGTTTTTCGTGATCAAAGGCCAGGTTCGTTTCCAGTTTTTGAGTATCGGTCTTAAAAAACCTTTTTCCCTCGGCCGTGTAGGTCGAGTGTAAGAAAGCTCTGCTGCCCTCAGTCCAAGAGGGGATGACTTCCAGGTGGTAGACTTCCTTTTGGATAGAGTTGAGAAGGAAATATTCCGCCCGGTGGTAGGTGTCCTCAGTGATCTGGGCCTGCAGCTTTAAGGGCAAAAACAAGGCAGCAATCAAGAGTAGGGAAATACTGGAAGGGAAATATTTCAGCTTGTTCATGGTGGAGGGGTAAGGACTGAACATGAAAATAGACAAAAACAGAAAGGGCCTGCGATGTTTTTGTACAAGGCGGCCCTTTTTCATGTAGGTGGGAAATAGTTCTTACCCTGCTGCATCGTAAGCCTTTCTGAGCCAGTCGATCAGCTCCAGGATGATTTGTTCTTCGTGGTTGATTACGACCTTGTGGCTGTACATCGCGTTGGCTTTGCATTCCAATTCGAGAATTCCTTGGGGCGGATGGCCTTTGAGATTAATGCCGACTTCGTATCTGGATTTAGTCGCGGGCACGAGCATGGCAAATTGTTTTTTGCGCTTCACGCTCACGTAGGCATTTTTGGGTATGAATTCTACATCCTTTCCAAAAGTGGCAATTTCCTTCTTCAACTTCTCATAGATAGGCAAGAAGTTTTCTTTGCCCACATACTGTTTGGTGACCAAGGCGTCTTGATCATCGGCTGACCCAGCATCGGACTTCAGCGCTTTGTGGGCAACGAGATTTGCAAAGCCATGGCTGAAGCCGTGGTTTTCTTTCAGGAATTTGAGAATGTCTCCGTGTTTTTGGAGCTTGGCAGAATTGACGGTCTCTATCCACTCATCCAGGGATTTCCCGGTGTTTTTGTGGAGGTTGTCTATCATGGTTTGGGTGGCTTGATCCATGGGTGTTTATCAATTGAAAGATTGTGACATTTTAAAACTTGAAAATTGCCTTGCAAAGTACCAGCTGCCCTGACAGAATTCATTGGACAGGCATTTCCGTACTTAAAATCCTGATACTTGATACTTACACTTCTATTTCCGCCAAAATAGGATAGTGGTCAGAGGCCTGTACCAATTCGCTTTTCAGACTTTGGATTACCGAGTCGTCTTTTTCCAAAAAGGGATTCCACACCTGTCCTTTGAGGACCTTGATTCCTTGGCTTACCAGGATGTGGTCGATCAGCACATTGAATTCATCACCCGTGATCCGATCCCTGTACTTTCCGGAATAGGGAGTCCATCCATAGGCGTTCAATTTTGGTTTGGGCAGCACCGATTTGAGGATCCATTCGGGTTTCCAAGCATCGCCAAGCAGGATCTCAACCGCACTTTTGGAGAATCGATTTTCGTAGAAATCCAGTTCAAAGCCGTCGTTGATATCGCCCATCACCATCACGTTTTGTCCTTTGGCTAGGTATTGGTCGCAGCGCTCGCGGATATGCATACATTCCCCAAATAGCCTGAGGCGATCCCGCTGGGAAAGCTGCTCAAACCTCGCGTAGTCGACTTTGTCAAAGATCCCCTTTGACTTCGTATGGGCGATAATAACCCTGGAAAGAAATTGGTCATCGAGTCCCAATATGCTGAGTTCAAGCGGCGGACGATAGTGCTGGTATTGTTCTTTGATCAGGCGGTTTGTGGTGTCCATCAAGAAAGGCTGGTTGAAGCGGTCTCCGTCCCGAGTCTCGGGGGTAAAGAGAACCTTGAGCTTGGTGGGATCGTACATTGCCGCCAATTCCTGTTGGCCTGAGGAAGGAAAGCCATGGACTGCCGAAAAGCTATGGCCCGGAATGAATTGGTTTGCCCAAGCGAGCAGTTGTCCGGAACTTGTCTTTGCGCCGCTGACCAAGGTGTCCGGACCCTCGACTATACCCAGAAAGTCCACTTGGAGGGCCTGGATGACTGTGGCGAGGATTTGGCTTCGTTTTGCATCCGCCCCGGTGGTTTTGGGAGTGCCATCGGTCTCGAAGAGATTCCGCATCCACTCTACATTGTAAACTGCTATTTTAAGAATCATAAAAAACGGCTTTTGGGGTAAAACAGTAAAGGAATTTACCATTTTACCCCAAAAGCCTTCTTATTAGCCCCTTATTTTTAGAGTTTGATGTAGATCTTTTTTCTGTCCATCCACCAGCCGATCAGCCAGATCAGGAGCATGTAAGTGACTGCGAAAAAGAAAGACGCGTTTTTCGGACTTAGCCAGCTCGTGAAAATGCTATCGTAGATCGCCGATCTCAGGTTGCTTTCCCCGACTGGAATCATGGAGAGAATATCCATGATGACCCAGGCAAATACATAAAGCATCAGTGGATTTCGCCCAAAAACTTCGAAGAAATAAGTCCAGCCTCTGTGATTTCTTACTTCTATCACAAAGATCAACCCCGCCAAGATAAGAAGATCCCACCCCACGGTCAGCAGTACATAGGGGCTAGTCCAGAGTTTTTTGTTGATTGGAAAAAAGGGATCCCAAGCGTAGCTGACGGCTATCAATATAATGCCCGCAATGAGTAGGGTCTGGACTGTCTTCACCGTGTTGCCTTTTCTCTGTATCATCTTGCCTACCAGATATCCCGCGATCACATTGACGATGGAAGTGAGTGTACTGAGTAGGCCTTCAGGGTCGAAAGGAACGCCTTCGCCCATGTACAGCCTTTCGGCTCCGATGAGCACTAAGTCAAGCTTTGTGGCAGCATTGGTGGCAAGGCTGTAGGGATCGCCTGCATCGCCGAAGAAATAGAGGATGAGCCAATACAATACCAAAGCGGCTATGCTGAATATCCATCCCAGTTTTTCCCCGCCCCAGTAGAGGATGAGCGCAGCAAAGAAGTAGCAGAGCGCAATTCGCTGCAATACTCCCAGGAGACGTACCTCCAAGAGGTTTTTCCAGATGATTTCACCTGATGGACCTAGGTCATAGAAAGGGAATGCGTTGAGCAGCCAGCCAACCAAAAATATGAGCAGAGTCCGCTTGATGACCTTTCGATAAAATTGACCCGAGGGCATCTCATTCAGCTTTTTCATGGCAAAGCTCATGGCATTACCCACTACAAAAAGGAAGGTGGGGAAGACCAGGTCGGTAGGTGTGAAGCCATGCCAGGAAGCGTGGGCTAGGGGGGCGTAAAGCGCGTTCCAGCTTCCGGGCGTGTTTACGATTACCATGAAAGCGAGGGTCAGTCCCCGAAATACATCCAGAGCCAGATAGCGGTTGCTCAGGACTTTTAATTGTTGATCAATTGACATAGGTGGTTTTTTGGTGATAGGTAAAACTGAAGTTACAGCAATCCACGAAATTATCAGGAACAATAACTATAAAGGGGTACAATGTCCAAAAAGGACTATTGCCAGCGCATAAAAAATCCCAGTTGCAGAAATTACTAAAAATTACTTTCCAGATAACTTAAGGTGAAAGGATGGAATTATTAAATTCATATTGTTTTAAATATTTGATTTTTAACTATTTAAATTTTTGGAAAGATGAGAAAGCTGTTATTGTTATCTGTACTAGTACTTGTTTTTTCGTGCACTAAAAAAAACAGACAACCACCAACTTTAAATCAAGAATATGAATTTGATGCTTTGTTGAATCCTTATGGAGTGCCAGACAGCCTTCTGGTCAGGGATTCCTATTTGGTCTTTTTAAATGCAGAAAAATTTACCCCGGTATTAAGGGGTTCAAGTTTTGATTTGTTGAAGGATAGTTTGGCAATTGTTGAACTTGAAGTTAGCGCTGAGAAAAAAATCCAAGAATATTTGAATTCTAAAAAGATAAAAATTGACAATGACATGTTGTTGGTCAGCTCGTTGTCAGGATTTGTTTTAGAAAATTCTAATAGAATCTTCATAAGAGAACTTTTGTCTGACAAGGAAAATATAGCGTTTATTCAACAAAATTTCAGGTTCGGAATGGAGAACACTCGAGCAAGGATGCAAAGCGAAGTGCTCGCACAAAATACCCGTGCTCGAATGCAAGAAAGACCTGATTGGGGTTATGATTTTGTAAACTTTACTTCCAAAGCGGTCACTTATTTGGCAGGAGTTAATCGCCAAGTAAGTAAGAATAATAAAATTTGGGTCATCGATTCCGGAATTGATGCCAATCATCAAGATTTAAAGAATCTGGTGAATCGGCAGATGAGCCGATCATTTGTACTAAGGAACACCAATATATTTGATAGTAACCCATTTTTTGATTATTGGGGACATGGAACGCACTGCGCAGGCTTAGCTGCTGCCAAAGCAATCAACCAAGGAAATCGCAATCTCATTGGAATGAATGGGGTCGCTCCAGGTGCCAAGCTGGTTTCCTTAAAAGTTTTTGGTCAAGAGGGATATGCTGAATTTGCTTGGGTAGTTGAAGCGTTAGAATATGCTTCAAGAAGGGGAAGGCTGACTGCAGGTGATGTAATCTCCATGAGTTTGGGAGGTAGAATTACCGATTGTGGTCAAGATGGATTGATGCTGCAGATGCAGGCGATATCAAGTGCCCTAAATGTTAGTATAGTTAGCGCAGCAGGAAATGGATATTTTTGGGCAGGTGAGCAGTCTTCCAGGTTTTTACCTGCTTGTGTAGAAGGAACTAATATTTATACAATCGGATCTATAGATCTCGACTATGAGTCAACAAATCAAGCAGTTGTTTTTTCCGGCTTTTCAAATTATGAGCTTCCACCCATTGACTGGGTTGTTCCAGGGAATCGTATTTTTTCAACCTATCCCAATGATAATTATGCAGTAATGGAAGGGACTTCGATGTCAGCCGCTTTGATGGCTGGCTTATTATATCTGACTGGGGGGGATATTCAAGAAAAGACCAAAGTACCAGGATTATATAGCGAAAACTATTCCTATCCGGTTCCCACGAAGTAGGAAAAGTGGAAGTCTGAGGGAGTTAGTTTAGCTAGGGTGGGCTTTCGTTTTTTTTGTGGCTAATTGGCTAAATAATCAACCAAACTATCTTTCCCGGTTAAACAAGGGCATGTCTAGGTTGCGAGCATTTAGGTCGGAAAGATAGGTGTTGATTTGACCGATGATTCGTTTATACTCTGGGTCGGACTTTGCATTTGAGAAAATCGGATTGCTTTCGACGAAGAAGAGATCTCTCCAGCCATTGATGTATGCTTTGTCGAGGTAATGAAAAGCCATTTTTCTGTCTTGTTTTATCCAGTAGGCGGTAGCAAGATCGAGGAAAAGATTATAGTCATCCATTCCTTCCTCTATAGAGTCCTGACGGGATCTAATTACACTTTCCAAAAGTCCCAGAGCTTTGGCTTTTTCACCCGAGTGGTAGTAGATATAGGCTAAATTGATCGGAACCCCATAAAAAGGATCTGCCCTATATTCCGGGTAAAGAGCAATAGATTGTTCAAAATAGGATTTGGCCAGATCGAAATCGTAAAGATACATAGCAACAATTCCAGCAGTTTTTAATGACCAGGGGTCTCGGTTTATAGAATCTTTCAAATAATCTGAAACTAAGTTGCTAGCATCTTCCGGGGACTTGTTTTTAATAAGAGTAGTTGCCGTCAACTCTATTGTGTTGAGGTTTTTGCTTATGCTTAGTGATTTGTTCAGCCACCCAAGTGCTTCCTCATTTTTTCCTAGTATCCTGCAGATCCATCCTACAATCTGATATGGCAAATAATGATCGGGCCTTCGGTCGGAGGATATGAATTGATATTTCAAAGTCTGCTCCAAGTCGCCTCTGGAAAAGTATACTATACCGATATTTCCAAGCGCTTCACTTTGAGTCGGGCTGTAATTCAAGGCTAATTCAAAAGAATTTTTTGCGAATTCTACTTTGCCCAGATAGTAGTTGGCTAGACCTTGTGCTCCATACCCTTCAGACAATTTGGGTTCGAGGGAAAGGGATTTTGAGCTTGCGGGAAGACTTAGGTTTACAAGTGAATCTGGACTGTAGTAGTATAGCTGAGCATATGTTTTGGCAAGGTCTGCGTAAGCAAGGGCATAATTTGGATCCAGCTCGATAGCCTTTTTAAACTGTTGGACAGCGACTAAGAGATTGTCGGAGTGATATGTTCTATAGTTTTCCTTTCCTTGAAGTCTTTGCTCATAGGCATCAAGGTTGCTGGTTTCCCCTTTGCCTATTTGAGAGGACTCCTCCAATGAAAGAATTGCATCAAATTTTTGTGCAATTGCTTTGGCGATTTCACTTTGCAGTTCTGGAATTAGATTCCCTTCTCTTTCAAAACTGTCCTCCCAGATATTTTTCTTATTTATGGGATCTACAAGCTGAAGATTTATCCTCATTGCATTGTTTAGCATTTCGATGTCCCCTTTTAAAACTACACTTACATCCAATTGTTTTGCGACGCTATCCAAGAGCGCTTCAGACCCTTTGTAATTTTTCATAGTCTCATAGGCTATGGTTTTTATGGATCCGATTTTTGAAAGCTGGTCTATCACATTTTCGGTCAAGCCGTCTTCGAGGTATTCCAATTCCTTATTTTCTTTGACAAGTCGAAACGGCATCACGGCCACCGATTTGTCTTTTTCCCAAACTTGACCATCCCAAAACACCGAAAAGATTAAAGCACCCAAAAGCACCACGATCGCCGCAATCCCTATTCTGTATTTCCACGGATTTCTTTCTTGGTACCTAATGTTTCCAAGGATGTCAGCTCGTTTTGGTATTGCAAGCGGTTCGTTTGAAAGGGCATAAAGCTCCAGCGTATGATCCACATTTTTCAGGTCGAAGCCTCCTAGCTTGATGGCTTGAAAGCCACGCTCCTTGGAAATCTCTCTGCTGATGCGGTCGGAGAAGACTACACTGCTTGGGATACAGACGCTTTGGATGCGCGACGCCACATTGACCGCGTCTCCAAAGATGTCGCCGTGGTCAAATATGACCTCGCCGGACTGCAGTCCGATTCTCAGTTGGTAGCGATTGGTCTGAATGCATCGTTTTTGGATCTCGAGGCTTGCGTTTAGCGCATCTATGGAAGACTCAAAGATGGCAAGGATGCCATCACCCAATTCCTTGATCAATTTTCCCTTATAAAGGGCAAGAATCTCTTGATGCAGCTCGAGATTTTCCTTCATGAGCTCAAAGGCCGCATTTTCGTCTTTCCCCATCAGACGGGTATAGCCGACGATATCCGAAAAAAACACCGTGGATTGTTTACGGTTTAGTTCAGCCTGCATAAAAATGGTTACCTAATCCGAAATAATACCTTTTATCTGCTATATCAAGCTACTGAATTTAAGTGTACCAAAAAAATTGGCTGAAAGTCGGAATAGCCCTTTTTTGTACTTTTTGGGTATTTTCTTTAATCTGAGTCCAAGACTGACAGCTCTATCGCCGAAATCCTCCATGAAAAAAAACTTCCTTTTCGTTTTTCTGTTTTTGTTTGCATTTACCTCCGCGAGAGGACAGATCTCCGCCACTTGGAAACTGCTCGAAAACAAGTTTACCGACAAGCCTTATCATCGGGCGGAACTCGTGCTGAAAAACACCTCTGGGCAGAGTCTTGAGGCTGGATGGAAGCTTTACTTCAATACCGCTTTCCTCTCGGTATCCACCCAAGTGGACAATCCCGATCTGGAGATCAAGCATCTGCAAGGTGATTTTTTTGTATTGGAGGGCAAAGAAAATTCTCCAGCATTGCGCGCTGGAGAGCAAATCAGAATCGAGTATCGATCTTCTGAGCCCTATCTCAAAAATTCCTATGCTCCTGAAGCTCTGATTTTTCTCAGATCCGATGGGAAGCACTTTGAGGTAAGGGACTATGAGGTGAAACACTACACCACGGATCAACTTGCCGAAATGGCTAAAGATACACCCCTCCCGATACCAATAGCTGCGCTTACTTATGAAAGAAACGAGGGCTTGAGCTTGCTACCCGAAAGTGAGTTGCCGCCTTTTCTTCCCAGCCCCAAATCGTGGAAATACACCGAAGAAAGCCTGAAAATCAAAAATGTCGACTTTTCAGTCGTCGGGGTTCCGGAGTTTGCGGAGGAATCTGATTTTTTGAGGGAGACGATACGCAGAGCCTACAAGCCCAAGGTAAATGCTTCTGAAGAGCCGCTTCAGATTCGGATCGAAAAGTCCTCTGGGCTGTCTGATGAGGGATACAAACTCAGCATCAGCGGGCGAAATGTGGTCATCTCCGCATCTCAACCCCAAGGCGCTTTTTATGGTGTCCAGTCATTTTTGGCGATGATGCCTGCCGGGTTTTGGACTGGGCCGAGCGAAGAACTGATTTTGCCCCAAGTGGAGATAGAAGATTACCCTGCTTTTGGCTATCGGGGGTTTTTCTTGGATGTGGCTCGCAATTTTCAGCCCAAATCCCAGATCCTGAAAATCCTCGATATGATGGCCTTTTACAAGCTGAATGTCTTTCACTTCAATTTGGCCAACGATGAGGGTTGGAGACTGGAGATACCCGGACTTCCCGAATTGACTGACTTCGCGAGTCGACGCGGATTTTCCACCGACGAATCGGAGTTTTTGTGGCCGTACTATGGGTCGGGCGCCGATCCAGATAAGAGCCTGAGCGGCACTGGATATTATACGATTGCGGATTTTCAGGAGATTTTGACTTACGCCCAAGCACGACATATAGAGGTGATACCGGAGTTTGGCGTGCCCGCGCATTCCCGGGCGGCGATCCGAGCAATGGAAAATCGCTACCAGCGGTTGATGCAGGAAGGGAAGACTTCCGAGGCGCTGGAGTACCGTTTGGCGGAAGACAATGACCAGAGCAAATACCTTTCCGCACAAAATTTCAAAGGAAATACCGTGTGCGTTTGTCAGGAATCGGTCTACACGTTTTATGAAAAATTGGTCGCTGAGGTTCAGACCATGTACCGACAGGTAGATGTGGAGCTGAAAAATTGGCATACCGGGGGAGATGAAGTGCCGCGTGGCGTTTGGACAGCGTCGCCGGTCTGCAATGATTTTCTTGCCCAAAATCCCGACATCAAGCAGGAGGAGTTGAATGATTACTTCAGATTCCGAGCTTCCCAGATTCTGAAGGAAAAAGGAATGGAAATGGGCGGATGGGAAGAAATCGGTCAGGCCCATCAAGGCGATCAAGTGATTCCAAATCCGAAATTTGCAGACCAGAATTGGCGGCTTTATGCCTGGAATGCAGTTGCAGGTTGGGGGGGGGAAGACATGGCCTACAAGCTGGCCAATGCCGGATACCCAGTCGTGATCTGCTCCAGTGCCAACTTTTACTTCGACCTGGCCTATGACTGGGACCCCAACGAGCGCGGACACACTTGGAGTGGAGTGACGGATTTATATCAGTCTTGGAAGACGGTTCCAGGCAAGCTGTACCTCTCGCATGACCAGACCATCGAGGGCAAAGAATGGGATTGGTCGGAAGTGGCAAAAAATTTCACCCAACTCACGCCAGAGGGAAGAAAGAACATCATTGGTGTATCCGGTCAAGTGTGGACCGAGACGATTAAAAGTCCAGAGATGCTGGAGTATTATATTTTTCCCAAGATGCTCGGATATATCGAGCGAGCTTGGGCAGGAGACCCGGATTGGTCAAATGCAGAGACCGAGGCGAAAATGAAATCCATGAGAGCAGAGGATTTCAATCGCTTTGCCAATGCCGTGGGACAGCGCGAGATCCCGAGACTGGAATCCATGTTCGGCGGCTTCAACCATCGTGTGCCTAAGCCGGGAGCGGTAGTGAGGGACGGGATGATCTTTGCCAATGTACAGACTCCCGGACTGATCATTCGCTACACGCAGGACGGCACTGATCCCACCGCTAATTCCCCGATTTATTCCAAGCCTATTCCCAAAAGAGGCGGAGAGAAGTTCAGGGTCTTCACCCAGTCGGGAGCGGCTGGAGAGGTGCTGGAGCTCGAGACGCAGAAAAAACGGATAGAGGGAAGGGAGCTAGAATAGCCCGGCCGCCAGCCGCTTCGATTTTCAGCAAACCTACCAACGGTTTAAATTCCCAATTCTTTCCCAAATTCGATAACTACCTTTGAGCTATGAAGGTACTGATCGTGGAGGACGAGATAGAACTGCAGAAGACCCTGGCCGATTCGTTGCGAAGGGAGCACTTTGTGATAGAGACAGCGGGCGACTTCGAATCCGCAAGCGAAAAATTGGCCCTATACGACTACGATTGTGTCCTTTTGGACATCATGCTTCCCGGAGGCAGTGGCCTTCGTCTGCTCGATGAGTTGAAGGAGACTGGCAAGTCGGGCAACTTGATCATCATTTCTGCGAAAGATTCTCTGGACGACAAACTGAAAGGACTGGAGCTAGGTGCGGACGACTATCTGACCAAACCATTTCACATCGCTGAACTCAATGCCCGCGTGAAGGCGGTATTGCGGAGAAAGACGCTCAACGGTCGGAATGCCATCGAGTTTTCGAATATTCTGTTGGACTTGGGTGAACGGCAGTTTTTGGTCGACGGGAAGGATGTGGCTTTGAACCGGAAGGAATTCGACGTACTCAATTATTTTTTGCTCAACAAAAACCGCTTGGTCACCAAAAATGCCCTCGCGGAACACGTTTGGGGTGACCACATCGACCAGGCGGACAATTTTGACTTCATCTACTATCAGATCAAAAACCTTCGAAAGAAACTCCAATCTGCAGGCGCTGGGATTGAAATAGAGGCGATCTACGGCATCGGTTATAAGTTGGTCGAAAAATGAAACTCCTCAACCAATCCCTCAAATACCTATCCGTTTCCATCTTGCTCATTTTGGGGCTGTGGGCGGTTGTTTTTTATTTCAACATGCTTCGGGAGATCAAAGAGAGCGTGGACGAGGGGCTGGAAAATTATAAGCGGCAGATAATCCGAAACGCAGCGGAAGATTCGAGCCTTCTGGCAAAACGGGACTTTGACGAGGGACTTTTCACCATTTCGGAAATGTCGAAGCGTGAGGCTCTGGAAGCAAAAGACAGCTATCTCGACACATTGCTCTATATGCAGGACCGTGACGATGAGGTGCCCGAGCTGGAGCCAGTGAGGATGCTGGTCACGGCTTTCGAGCTGGACGGGCGATATTACGAGCTGAAAATGATTAACCCGATGGTAGAGGAGGATGATCTGGTCAAAGAGCTTTTTCTGGAAGCGATTTGGCTCTATCTGATCCTGCTGATTGCCATAGTCTTTGTCAACAATCTGGTGCTTCAGAGACTATGGAGACCTTTTTACGACTTTTTGGAACAGCTGAAAAACTATCGGATAGGAAAGAGCAAAGTTCAACCTAAAGCGGAAACCCAAATCAAGGAGTTTAAAGACCTACAAACGGCGGTCAAAACCTTGCTCCAGCATGCCATAGAGTCCTACGAACAGCAAAACCAATTCATCGGCAATGCCTCACACGAGCTGCAGACTCCGCTGGCCATTGCTACCAACAAGCTGGAGCTCCTGATCGAAAATGGAACTTTGGAAAGCGGACAGGCGGAGAGCGTCGCCGAAGTGCTGAATATCATCGGTCGAATGGTAAGACTGAACAAGTCTCTGCTGCTCCTGTCGAAGATCGAAAACAGGCAGTTTTTGGACAACCAAACCGTCTCTCTGAACGAAATTGCTCGACAGGCGGCCGGCGACATGGAAGAAATCGCGGATTTCAAAGGTGTCCAGATTGTGTTGGAAAGCCAGGACGATATTTTGGTGGACATGGATCCTTCGCTCGCAATCACGGTCATATCCAATCTATTGAGGAATGCCGTATTCCATAACATCGAAGGCGGACTTGTCAAAATCGAACTCAGGGAAAGCCGCATCAAGATCTCCAATACCGGCCAAGTAGAGTCGCTCGATGGGCAGCATATTTTCGATCGTTTTTACAAATCCGATTCAAGCCAGGCTGGCACCGGCTTGGGGCTAGCTATCGTCAAGGCGATTTGCATCTTGTACGGCTTTGAAATTTCGTACCGAATGGAGGGTGGATTGCACTGTTTCGAGATAGATTTTAGAAAATCCTGAAAATTGTTTCTTTCACCTTTTTGATTCCCGATTGTTTCCCAAATCCGGCGGTTGTTTTACCTCATGGAAACGATCAAAAAATACTTTTCAGCCTTAGTGCTCTCGGCACTTGCCTTGGCTGGCTCAGTTGATGGTTTTGCACAGAACCCAGCAAAACTTCCCAAGGTCCATCACGCCGAACCGCTCTACATGGATTTGGTGAGGGATCTGGGTGCCAGAAAAGGCGAAAAGGAATTTAACCTTGGGACTGAGCTCAAGGATAGGTTTGGGTTCAATCAATACACTTTTCTGGCAGAATATGAGTTTGCGCCGATCAATCGGCTGGGATTGGAGGTGGAGGCCGACTTCAACATTTACAAAGCCACTCACTGGAGTGGTTCGGAGTTGCCGGGTAACAAGCTGGAAGGACTCCGCTTTTCCTCCCAGTATTCATTTTTGGTTTCTGTCAAGTATAAGGCCACGCTTGCTCTAGGCTATACCCAGATTCTGGAACTGACAGACTTCAATGACTATGGAGAAACGAACCTGATCTCGGGCACGGTATTCAATCCGTTTTTTGTGGCGGCCAAGCGCTGGGGAGAAAACTTTCACACCGTAGTCTACACCTATCCCATGATCGAGAGGAGTTTTGGGGAAAATACCACGGAAGTCGCTTGGGGGATCAACACGTCCCTGCTTTACTCCATCCCGACGACCAGCCACTTTGTTGGAGTGGAGCTGAACAAGGAGATCGATCAGGGTCATTTCGCAATGACGATCCGGCCCCAGGCCAAAATCAGGGTGAATGAGCGCTTGGCTGTAGGCATGGTCACCGGCTTTCCAGTCCACAAGTCCGGCGAGCGCTTCAGTTCTTTTTTCCGCCTGATCTATGAACCGTAGAAAGTCAAAAGCGAACCCTGTTTACGATTCCCAAATCCTTCCAGAATTGACCTTTTACTTTACACTAAAACTAAAACCAAAACTACTATGAAAACATACGTCATAATCATCGCCCTTGCATTGAGTCTTTTTGCCAGCCAGTCATTCGCGCAGGATATTTCCCAAAGCCAAGTTCCTTCACTCGTGGTAAACGAATTTCAGCAAGCCCATCCCAAGGCACTGGATGTAGAATGGGAAATGGATGGGGGACATTACAAAGTGGAATTTGTGATTGGGTTGCTGGGAACAGACCACGAGATATGGTATGACCAGACAGGTAAAATCCGGCGCCAAGAAGAGGAAATCTCCAAAGCTGATCTACCCAAAGCGGTGCTCTCCAAAATCAAAACCAACTACGATGGATACCGTTTGGATGATGTGAAAAAAATCAGTGTGGGCACGGAGATAATCTATACTCTTGAGGCAAAAACGCTGATGGAAGAGTGGAAACTGGCCTTTGACGAGGTTGGAAATGAATTGAGTAAAATTGCCGACTAAATAGGCTCTGGAAAGGGTCGATAGCCCAAATCTGCCGATAGAGCGAGGCTTTGCTGGAATGATGCCGGCGAGGTCTGTGCCCTGTCCGCGGATTTTTTGGTTTGAAAGGGCTTCAAGATTCGTTCGCGTTCCCGCAAATTTTTATCTTCAAGTGATTTTTAAATACTTAACCGCACTGAAATGACACTTCTCATCATCGGAGTTCTCGTACTTCTCCTGGTTTTTTATGCAATTGGAATTTATAACAAACTCGTCAGGCTGAGGACGCTGGTGGAGGAAGCTTGGAGTGGAATCGATGTACAGCTCAAGAAGCGATACAATCTCATCCCCAACTTGGTCGAAACAGTCAAGGGCTACGCAAAGCATGAGCAGGAGACCTTCGAAAAAGTAGTCCAGGCCAGAAACCTTGCCCAGTCAGCCACTGGTGTGGAAGCACAGCAGGCGGCTGAAAACCAACTCAATAAGGCCTTGGTTAATCTTTTTGCCTTGTCAGAGCAGTATCCGGAGCTAAAGGCCAACCAGAATTTTCTCCAACTCCAAGAGGAACTCTCCGTCATCGAGCAGGATATCGAGAAGTCCAGGAGATATTACAACGGCACGGTGCGGGAAAAAAACATTCTCGTCGAATCCTTTCCCAGCAGTATCGTCGCCAACATGTTTGGATTTGTCAAGTCCAAGTTTTTCGAGCTAGATAGCGAAGTAGAACGATCAGTGCCTCAAGTCAAATTCTAAATGAAGCGACTAGCATCCGTCGTATTCGGGTTTTTTCTGTCAGTGACACTTTTCGCGCAGGAAGAAAAGCTCGAGGAATTCAATGCCACCATTCTCATTGATCCGTCGGGACTCGTTACCGTCTCGGAAACCATCGTTTATTCGACCGAGCTGAGTGGGAAGCGCGGAATCATCCGCTCGCTTCCACTGACTCGCGTGGACGGTCTTGGCGATGCAGCGAGAAATGATTTTTCAATTTTATCCGTCAAACGGGACGGAATGGACTCTCCCTATCACACCGAAAGAGAAAATGGGCACCTTTCGATTTATGTGGGAGAGTCGACTGTGTTTTTGGATCCTGGAGAGTATGAATATGAAATCACTTATACCATTCCGGAGCAGATCCGTTTTTTTGATGCGCACGATGAATTGTATTGGAACGTAAATGGTACGCAGTGGCCATTTTCTGTCGGAAAATTAAAGGCTGAGATCTTCCTCCCCGAGGGGGCTGAATTGATCCAAAAGACATGCTACACGGGGCAGTATGGAAGTGCCGAAAGTGCGTGTCAAAGCGCTGAAAACGGAAAAGTAGTCACATTCGAAGCAGGGCCAATGGCTCCCTACGAAAACCTCAGCATAGCCGTGGGTTTTTCCAAGGGAATCATTGCAGCTCCACCACCGCCGGGATTTTGGCAGCGGTACGGATTCCAAACATTGACTTTGGGTATCGGGGCGCTCCTGTTGGCCTATTATCTACTTACTTGGCTGAGGTTCGGGATCGATCCGCCAAAACCGACTGTTATACCGCTTTTTGATCCGCCTGCCAACCTTTCACCAGCTTCTGTCGGGATGGTGAGCAAGGGGTTTTATTGGCAAGACTTTGTAACCGCGTCCTTGGTCAACCTGGCGGTGAAGGGCTATCTCAGGATAGAAGAAAAGACGAAAGAGTCGCTTTTCGGGCTTTTTAAGCAGAAGGAATTTGAGCTGGTTCAGGAAAAGCTTGACGGAGGTGCGCTGCCAAAAGAGGAGGCTCGCCTACTGTCCACACTGTTTTCATCGGGTCAGCGAGTCACGCTCAACGGAAAGTACGATCCGGTCGTGGGTAAAGCGGTGGAAAATTTCCAATCCAGTCTGAGCTCTCAGTGGAATTCATTGATCTATAGGGGATTCAATCTGAAGTTTTGGATTCCGCCTTTTTTGTTGATGGCCGGGTATATTGCGGTACTCGTGTGGTGGGAGGACTATTTTGTGTTTCAAGAGAAAACGCTGCTCCTGACCGTGTTCCTCTTGTTGAATTTCGTTCTGTTCCTGTTTTACCAATGGTTGATCCGAAAACCTGCCGAACAGAAACTCAAACTTAGAGCTGAGATCGAAGGGTTTAAGATGTACATGGCTGCCGCTGAGGAAAAAATGCTGCAATTCAGCAATCCTCCAGAAATGACTCCAGAAAAATTCGAGGCATTGTTGCCTTATGCGATGGTCTTGGATGTCGAGGAGATCTGGGGGGAGAAGTTCGAACAAAAGCTCAAACTCAGTGCAGAGCGTCCGGAGTACCGGTCTAGTTGGTATCACGGAGGAATGATACAGCGGGCCACTTTTGCCCATATGCTCAACTCGAGTCTTTCCAATACGATGAGCCAATCCAGCGCCAAACCTTCAAGCCGTGGAGGTGGCTCTGGGGGAGGGGGATTCTCTGGCGGGGGCGGCGGTGGCGGCGGCGGCGGAAGCTGGTAATTATTCAACCATTCTTTAAACTTAATTTAAATACTACCGATCATGAAAGAATTCAAGCCCAGCGGGTACAATTCCCTTTCTCCCTATTTTATTGTCAATGACGCGCCGAGGTTTGTTCAGCTTCTCCAGGACTTGTTTGGGGCCGCCGAGCTCCGGAGATATGAAATGCCTGACGGAAGAATCATGCATCTGGAGCTTCGGCTGGACGACTCGGTGATCATGGTAAGCGAAGCAACTGCAGAGTATCCGGCCAACAGTTTCTTGCTGCACTTTTACGTGCCCGATGCCCAAGAAGTCTACGACCGGGCAATCAAGCTGGGCTGCGAGGGAATGCAGGAGCCAGTACAAAAAGAAGATCCCGATCTGCGGGGAATGTTCCGGGACTACAACGGAAACGTGTGGTCGGTCGGAACCCAAATGGAATAGCTTTTATAATGGCTTGGCCAAGATCACGATTTGGCCCAAATGATAAGCCTCATGCTGTAATATCCCCATGATGTGCTCATAATAGCTCATTTGGTTAGGTGGATAGATCCGCTGGTAGGAAGAGGTGTCTATTTTCTTCAAAAAGTCAATCCACTGCCTGTGCAGGGTATCAAATCGAAGAAGTGTTGCCTGCCAGGCCGTTTCGCTGGTGTCAGGCACCGGGTAGATGTAGTTGTTGGCTGGAGTTTCGAGGATCTTGCCCTGCAGCCTTTGCATGACGTTGACTTTCCACTCGATGAGATGGTTCACGATCTCCCAGATCGTGTTGCAGTTGGGGAGGGGGCGTCTGCCTGCATCGGCTGCCGAAATGCGAAGGAGGGTGCCCTGGACTGGAACGTCAATCCAGGACTCCCCATTGTATAGTTTTTCGAACAAGCTGACGATACGATCGTTTTCTTCCATATTTACTTCGGTTTAGCTTCGGGTTTTGAGGTATTCGTCGAGATTTTCCAAACCCATCGCAAAACCTTCTTTGAAACCCATTTGGATAAGTGATTCCAAATCCTCGAGGCTATTGAACTCTAGCTCTATTTCCACGAGAGTCGTATCATTTTCCGTACCGGAAAACTGGTTTAACCAGCTGACGATGGGTTTTGAGTCGTTGGCTATCGCATTTTCGTCGCAAAAGGCATCCTGACCGGAAAAGCTCTTTTGGCTTACGATTTTTTTGAAATCAAAAAGACACCAATGCCGCTCTCCCTGAGGGCTGACCATGGCATAGTGCCAGCGGCCCCCTTCCCTGAAGTCGATGGATTTGGTTTCTGTACGCCAAGGCTTGGGAGCCCACCAAAGATCGAGTATTTCAGGATCTGTCCATGCCGTCCATACTAGCCCCAATGGGGCATCAAAGCTTCTTTTTACGGTGATTTTCTGGTTTTCCTTGTCAACCAAAAAGTCAAATAAGGCTGTCTTTTTCATTTTTTTTCTGTTTTAACGTTGCTAATACTTGGTCTAATTGTTCAAAACGTTTGGCTACCAATTCCCGGAATTGGTCGAGCCACTTTTCTATTTCTTCCATTTTTTCGGTTTGCAGGTGGTAGTAGATTTCCCGGCCTTTTTGGTTTTGGTTTAAAAGTTCGCTTTCGGTCATCAGACGGATATGCTTGGAAACCGCTTGTCTAGTGATGTCAAAATGATCTGCAATCGCGTTCGGCGTCATCGGCTGGGTCGCCAACAATAATATGATGGCGCGTCTTGTGGGATCGGCTAGAACCTGGAAAATATCTCTCCTGAGCATAGTGAAGTTCCGGTTTCAAAATATGGCTTCCCAAAAAAGGCAGATTGGGAAACCATTCGGTTGCTAATTTAAGACAAGAAACCATTCGGTTGCAAATAAATTTGTGTTTTTTTTCGAAGCGGGATTGCCAAGCCTGGTCTGAATCAGTCTCTCAAAGTGTACGGAAAGGTGTGTTTAACAGGGGGGTGTTCGCCTAACTTCGGAGATCTTAGGCTCGGTATTCTTTTAAATCTTAGTCGCACAAGCATGGATATCAGTCGAAAAACAGGCTTTTTTCAAAAAAAAGCTTATAAAAATCGCTGAAAATCAGTTTTATACTTTTTATACTCTTAGCTTTGAGTCGGCGAATAGCCAATTAATAATATCAAATTTTACCAATGAATACTGGAACAGTAAAATTCTTCAACGAGGCCAAGGGATTTGGCTTCATAGTTGACAATTCCTCAAAGGAGGAGATTTTTGTACACGTTAGCGGCCTGATCGACAAGATCCGTGAAGGCGACACAGTTTCTTATGATACTGAGCGTGGCAAAAAAGGGATGAATGCAGTGAATGTAAAGATCGCCTAAGATCTTTGCATCTTGAAAATAGGATTCTCGGACTATTGCAGGCCGGTTTTTTCTAAGTTCAACTCCACCGGTTAGCATCGGTCCGACTTTAGTTCATAGTCCAAAGGGCTATGAACTTTTTTGTTTTTGTCGGGTGGCAAGTTGGCGTAGGGCCCCGGTTTTTTGATAGCAAATGCCAAGGAGCGACCTTCAGTCAGTCATGAATCAAATCTAACTTTCATCCTTGCTGGCGCGGCAGGAGTGTTTTGTCGCTGGCTACAATCGTACTATGGGAGCGGAAAGCCAAGCCCCATACAACATTTTAGACTTTCACTTTGGAAGAAATCAGGCTGGGATTTCTATCTTTGGTGCTTTCCATGTCGAGAGAAGACCTATTGGTGCTTCTCAGAAGAAAAAAATCAAACCTAAAACACTATGAAATTCAAGCCTGGAGTAAAATACGGGGAAGAGCTTAAAGACCTTTATGCTTACGCAAAGGAAAACGAATTTGCCTATCCTGCGGTCAACGTGATCGGGACCAATTCCGTCAATGCGGTATTGGAAACAGCCAAAAAGGTAAATTCTCCTGTCATCATTCAGTTTTCAAACGGCGGAGCACAGTTTTTTGCGGGAAAAAGCCTTCCCAATGACAAACAACAGGCTAGCATCGCTGGAGGAATCTCCGGCGCGCAACATGTACACCAAATGGCCGAAGCCTATGGCGTTCCGGTGATTTTGCATACCGACCATGCGGCATTGAAGCTTTTGCCTTGGATAGACGGATTGCTTGAAGCTGGCAAAGCTTACTATGCCGCCTACAAAAAGCCGCTTTTTAGCTCCCACATGCTGGATCTCTCCGAAGAGCCATTGCACGAAAACGTCGAAATCTCTTCCAAATACTTTGCTGAGTTTACCAAGCTTCAGATGGCCATCGAAATCGAGCTTGGAGTGACTGGTGGCGAAGAAGATGGAGTGGACAATTCCGACGTGGATTCCTCTCGCCTGTACACCCAGCCTGAAGAGGTAGCCTATGCCTACGAGCACTTGAAGAAGATTGGCGATCTATTCACGATAGCTGCGGCGTTTGGCAACGTGCACGGCGTTTACAAGCCGGGCAACGTCAGCCTGAAACCTATTATCCTGAAAAACTCACAGGACTACATCAACGCAAATTATGGTACAAATGGGAAACCTTTGAACTTCGTGTTCCATGGCGGGTCCGGTTCGTCCGTTGAAGAAATCCGTGAAGCCAATTCCTACGGTTCGATCAAGATGAATATCGATACTGATATGCAGTGGGCTATGTGGGAAGGAATTCTTAATTTTTATAAGAAAAATGAAGGCTATCTGCAAACCCAGCTGGGCAATCCAGAAGGCGCTGACAGTCCAAATAAGAAATATTACGATCCACGCAACTGGCTGAGAAAGGGTGAAGAGAACTTTGTAAAGCGTCTCGAGCTCGCCTTTGACATGCTGAATGCGATTGGCAGAAACTAATCCTAGATGCGATGAAGAAGAAAGTCACCTGAAAAGGGTGACTTTTTTTGTGGGCTTGGGTGAGCAAAGAAGTTTAGTTGTCACCCCGAGTAGCCGTATAGGGCGGAGATTAAGAAGAATTGCCGTAGCTTGTTAGTAATGTAAGTATTATGAAAAAATCCCTTCTGATCTTATCTATTTTGACTACTGCCTTTAGTTTATCCTGTAGCGAATCAACACAGTCAATGCCAGAAGTCGAAAATTATTGGCCAAACGCAGGCATTACGTACGAGATTTTTGTCCAGTCCTTCTACGACTCCAATGGGGACAGCATCGGGGATTTTAATGGGGTGTCACAAAAGCTGGATTATGTAAAGGAGCTGGGAGCCAATGCGATATGGTTTATGCCGATCATGCCTTCGCCGACTTATCACAAATACGACGTCACCGACTACAAGGCGGTGCATCCAGACTATGGGACGATGGAGGATTTCAAGAAACTTGTCTCTGAGGCACACAAGCGGGACATCAAGATCGTGATCGACCTGATCATCAACCACACCAGCAGCGAGCACCCTTGGTTTCTCGAAGCTAAGACCGGTCGGGAAAATCCCTATCGGGATTACTACGTATGGGCCCAAAAGGACACTATTGCCGATTTTTTGGACAAGAAAACCGTGACGCTCGATTCGGACAACATTCGTCAATGGCATGACCCGGGTTCAGGAGAGGATTTCTACTATGGATTTTTCTGGGGAGGAATGCCGGATTTGAATTTTGACAATCCAAAGGTACGGGAGGAAATCTATGGAATCGGTAGATTTTGGCTGGAGGAAGTGGGGGTTGACGGTTTTAGACTAGATGCCGCCAAGCATATTTTTCCGGATGACAGGCCCTTGGACAACCATGAGTTTTGGGGTGAATTTCGCGCAGAGATGGAATCCATCAAGCCGGATATCTATCTTGTGGGAGAGGTGTATGACAAAAAGGAAATCGTTGCGCCTTACCTGCCAGGCTTGCCCGCATTGTTTAACTTTGACTTTCACTACACTTTGATCAAAGCCATGAACGAGGGAGAGGGGATGCTGCTACCCCGTATGCAGAAGGAGCTCTTGGATTATTACCAGGGTGTAACGCCAACTTTTATCGACGCAACTATCTCATCCAACCATGACCAGCCTCGCCTTCTCAATGAGCTGGGTTCTGACCCGGCCAAGTATAAGCAGGCAATCGCCGTTTTGCTTACCATGCCCGGCGCGCCTTATTTATACTATGGGGAAGAGATTGGTATGCTGGGATTGAAGCCGGATGAGCACATTCGAGAGCCATTTTTGTGGGATGAGAAGACAAAGGACAGGGGGCGCACGCAATGGATAACGGCTAAATACAGCACGGATTCTACGGTCACGCCGCTTGAGCTGCAACGAAAAGATCCCAATAGCTATTTTCACCATTATAAGAGCCTGATTGCACTGCGCAATTCTCATCCCGCCCTTGCTATCGGAAGCTTGGATCTACCTACAGGTGAATTGCCTAAGTCAGCGATGGTCTATTTTAGACGTCTGGGCAGCCAACAGGCCTATATAGTTCACAACTTGGGCAAGGAGGAAATAGAAGTGCCGATTCCCGAGGGATTTGATAGCCACATTTTTGGGTTGGGGGAAGCTGAGCTGGTTTCAGGCGCGGTGAAGTTGAAGGGGAATGCAAGCCGGGTGTTTCTGAGCCAGTAGTTTTATTGGGTAGGGTAGATTTTGAGTAAATCAGGATTTCTAGTTGATGGTTTTTTGGAGATAAGGCATTAGAATCTATTTCGGTGTGGCCTTGCCTCTCGGGGTTAAGAACTTATTTTTATTTTTTGAAAAGGAGCAGAATTTCAGCATTGCGAAGTCTGAAAACTCCCAATTTTCATATTGCATCCGACCGAATAACTTTCTAGATTTAATTGTTTGTGAATCTTTCACTTATCGGCCTGTGAGCGGAGAGGATTTTTAGTTTGGCTGGCAGGCTCGGCGTTTTTTCCACCGTTTTTAAGAATCTCTTACATCATGTCAACTTTCAAGATCAGGCTTAGAGGCCAAGAACTGCCCAAGGAAATTTCCCAAGCTGAAGACCAGGCGATGGGCTACTACAACATCAGCAGGATATTCACAGTCGAAAGCTCAACTCGCAGCGATGTACCGGAGCAAATCGTCGAGCTCGGGGATGATGAAGTATTGGAGTTGAATTTTGAGGACAACTCGGTTTGGCTCGGAGATGCCGAATCCATCAAGCAGATTTTCGCCAAGGAACTCAAGCGGGGTGGGGACGGAGACGAAGTATATCTCTCTGGACAGATCGAGACCGATGAGCAGGATAGGAGCTTGGTCCAATCTGTAGTCATCAAAGCGGCCAAGGTTTTTGTGAAAAACCAGGTGATCCGTCCAGGTATTCGGCAGCTTGCGACAAAGGCGGAAAATTCGGCGTTGAAATATGCCGGAAAAACCTTTGAAGACGATGGGGCGGCAGTCGTGCTCTCTGTCAGTGAGGATTTTGATTTGGGCTTAGCCGATTTTTCAAAAGTGGACTTGGGTAAAAAGTGCCTTTTTTTCATCCACGGAACAGGCTCTTCCACTTTGGGGTCTTTTGCGGAGATGAAAGGCACGCCGGAGTGGAAGGCGATGGTTGAATTCTATGGCAAAAATAACCTGTTGGCGCTGCAGCATCGCACGCTGACCTGCAGTCCTTTGGAAAATGTGTTAGCAGGTCTGGAAATACTGCCAGCTGGTATTACGCTCGATCTGGTAACGCACTCCCGTGGAGGCCTGGTGGGAGATTTGTTCGCACGGTTTGCTTCCCACGCAGAGGGCTTCGGAGATACGGAAAAGAAAGTCCTCAAAGACAATGACCGGGAAGAAGATCTCGATACGATCCAAAAAATCGCTGACCTGATCTCCAAGAAAAAGATCACGGTCGATCGCGTCGTCCGGGTGGCTTGTCCGGCAAATGGGACCACGCTCGCGTCCAAGCGACTGGATATGTTCCTGAATGTAATCATCAATCTTTTGGGAACAGCCATCGGCAGCGTATCCAATCCGATATTTGCCACGATGAAGGAGTTGGTGTTGGCGTCGATCGAGACCAAAGACGATGTCGCCGTACTTCCCGGACTGGAATCCATGAATCCCGAGTCGCCATTTATCAAGGTCCTCAATTACCAAGCAACAGCTTTGGAGATTAATTCCAAGCTGATTGTGGTGGCAGGCAGCAGTGAGTTGAGTGTTTCGCTGAAGAGCCTCGTCGTGCTCGTGGGCAAATTCTTTTTCCGGGGTAAAAACGACCTAGTAGTGGATACCGCCAGTATGGAATTTGGCGCAAAGCGAAAGCCCGGCAACGTCTTCCTGTATATGGAGGAAACCGGCGAGATCGATCACATCAAATATTTTAAGACGCCGAGGGTAAGAAAGATGATCCAGGCTGCCTTGTTTGGCAACCCTGAGGAGTTTGCTGGCAAAAGCAGAACGGATGGGATTACCTTCCTCCGGGGTGACTACCGGAGCCAAGAACGTGGTGGCTTGTTTCTGGAAGGGGGAGTGTACAAGGGAACAGACATCAGCGGCAAGAAGCCGATTTTGATCCTGTTGCCAGGCATCATGGGATCCAACCTGCGAGACAGCCAGGATTTGCTTTGGATAAAATATACCCGGTTTTTGACCGGGGATTTGAAGTACCTGCTTCCTTCTGATATTGATGGGATTTCAGCGGATTCACTGATCAAAACCTCCTATGAGAAGCTGGGTGAGTATTTAAGCAAAAACTACGATGTGGTCGCCTTTCCATTTGACTGGAGGCTCGGTATGGAGGGCAATGCCAAGCTTTTGAATACCAAAATCCTCGAACTGATGAAGCTCGGGCAAACCATCAAGATGATTGGGCATAGCATGGGAGGGGTGCTGATCCGGGATTTTATTCTTTATCATCCTGATACTTACAAGCAACTGAATGATCGACCCGGATTCAAGATTCTATTCCTTGGCTCACCTTTGGGTGGCTCATACAGGATTCCTTACGTCCTTTTCGGCAGGGACGGAATCATCAAGCTACTGGGCAAAATAGACATCACCAATACTTCCAAGGACTTGATGAGCGTCTTTGTCAATTTCCCCGGCATCCTCGCGCTGCTTCCGATCAACAAGTCGGGCAAGCATGACTTTTCCGACAGGAAGTTTTGGGAAAAGCTGCGCAAAGCCTCGGGAGACGATTCTTGGCCGATTCCAAATGACAGTGACCTGAAGACTTTTGGCAAATACCAAGAGCTGATCCTCCAGCAGGAAAGTAAGATCAGCTACGAAAATATCTATTACATCGCCGGGCAAAGCCGCAAGAAAAAATCGACGATTTGTGATCTGGAAATCAAGGATGAAAAACTCCATTTCTATCAAACAAACCGTGGCGATGAAAGTGTGACTTGGGAAAGTGGCATACCCAAAGGGATCGTAGAGTCTAAGCACCTATACTATGCGAATGTGACCCACGGCTCGCTTTCGGCAGAAAAGAAAATCTTTGGGGCAATCGAGGACATCCTGACCCAGGGTAAAACGGGCCGTCTCCAAAATGCACTTCCTGTTGGACGGGGTGATGAAAAAAGCTTTCCTGCCAAGGAAGAGGAGGTTTTTGATATCAGTGAGCAGAATACGGTGGCAACGCTGCTGGGTATCGGTGGAGAGGGAGAGGAGCGGGAGCACGAAGCTCCGATCCAAGTTAAGGTCTGTCATGGAGATCTCACCTATGCTGACTACCCGGTGCTGGCTGGGCATTTCCAGTTTGACGCCATTTTGACTACAGAGCGAGTCATTGATGGTAAGCTCGGAGGAGAGCTTTCGAGGCTGTTGAGTCTGGGACTCTATCCCGGACCTGTCGGCACTCATCAGATTGTCTTGACTAAGGACATTACTACCGAGGAGAAGTTATTCAAGGGCACAGTGGTGGTGGGATTTGGCGTCCCGGGCGAGCTGACACCATTTCAGATGATGGTGACCGTTTCCAAGGGAGTGGCGCGATACCTTACGATCCGCAATATCCGCGATGACGATACTACCCAGCCAAAAGAAAAAGAAGCTCCCAAAAAGACCGAAACGCTTGGCATCTCTATTCTCGCGTTGGCGACATCCTATGGCGGTTTTTCCAGTGATACCTCCATCAGGTCGATTATCTTGGGGATTCAGGATGCCAACCGTAATATTCGCAAGACCTACAACAACAAGGTGAAGGTCATCGAGGAAATCGAAATTATCGAACTGTACCAAGATCGCGCGCTTGGCATACTGAGGACGGTTAAAAACCTCGAGCAGGACGAAAGCCGGGAATTCAACATCAGCGTACCCAATCTTTGGCTGAATCCGAAAATTGGACGCTTGTCAAGAATCCCACATGACAATACTTCGGACTGGTGGACACGTATCAAGGTGACCGAGGAGACGATCGACGAGGAGTCCAAGACAGGCTTTGGCAGAACTATCCGCATGGCATTGGCTACCAACGGGGCAAGCGAAAAAGAAATCCCGCTTTTGACCAACGTCAGAAATATTGAGAGTCTGCTTGTGGACATGACGCGTCGAAATCAATACGAGCCCGAGATTGCGAAAACCATGTTTGAGCAATTGATCCCCTTTGAATTCAAAGAGGATCTCAAGCGCCAAAACAACATCACCTGGGTGCTCGACAAACGAACTGCGAACTTCCCTTGGGAGATGCTCCAAGAAGATCTGAACGGCATGCCACTTTGCATCCACTCAGGGATGGTCAGGCAGCTGGCGACCACCAATTTCCGAAGGCTTTCGACTACCGTTCAAGACAAGAGGGCCTTTGTGGTTGGCGATCCCGACTTGAAAGGATATATGAGCCAGCTAAAGGGAGCGGAGCGGGAGGCGAGCCATGTGGCAGAAAAACTGAAAGATGCGGGCTTCGCATCGGAAGTGCTAATCAACAATTCGGCACCCCAAATTATCCTGAAGCTCTTTACCCAAAACTATAGAATCATCCACCTTGCAGGACACGGCGTATTCAATGCCGACCCCAAAAAGCCCACTGGAATGGTGATTGGCGACGGTTATTTCCTGACTCCAAGTGATATCGCCCAATTGAGCAAAGTACCGGAGTTCGTTTTTGTAAACTGTTGTTACCTGGGCCATACAGATGCTTTCTCTGAGGAAATGACACACAATAGAAACAGGCTGGCGGCAAATATCGGTACCCAGCTTATCGAAATTGGCGTGAAGGCCGTCATCGTGGCGGGTTGGGCTGTGGACGATAGCGCCGCCTTCGATTTCTGTAAGAGATTTTACGAGTGCTTTCTTGGCGGCTCGGCTTTTGGTGAAGCGGTGAAGTCGGCTAGAAAGTACGTTTACGAAAACCATCAGGCCCGTACCAACACTTGGGGAGCCTATCAATGCTACGGCGATCCTTTCTATAAGATCGATGGCCCATTGACGGGTAGCAAACCAGGAAAAAGCTTCTTTCTCAAAGAGGAAGTGGAGATCGAATTGGATAATCTTCGCTTCCAGCTGGAGTCCAAGAATGTGACACCCGAGGTCGCAAAGAGGCGGCTCAGTGAGCTAGAGGAGGGATTTCAGCAGGCTAACCTTTCGAGTGACAGAATTCTCGAATACCAGGCGGATGTCTATGCCAAGTTGGGGGATTATGCGAAGTGCAAGAAGTCCTACGAGCAGTTGTTTCTGAACGAGCGAGCTGGCTTTAGTTTTAAAGCAATTGAACAGTATTGCAACATTGCGGGCAAATACCTAGTTGAGCGGCTGCAAAGTGGGGAGAAGTTGGAAGACTTGGTAGTTACTATTGACGACATTATCCAAAAGCTACAGGGCTTGCTGGCGATAGGAAAGACTTCTGAGCGGTATAGTCTTCTGGGGAGTGCATACAAAAGAAAACTCATGTTGTTGAAATCCAAAGAACAGGTGCTTTTTACAGAGACGCTGCTCAATTCGGCGAACGCGTATTTTGAAGCCGCCAAAATCAAAGGTTTTTCAGATTCCTACGCGGTCAACAATTGCCTGCAATTAGGTAGAATTCACGAACTGGTGACTGGGGAGGGCTTGGATTTTGTCGAAGGGAAGGCAAAGTTGAGCTTGGCAAAGCTCATTTCTAGGTATAAAAATTCGGTAAATTCTTCCACAAGTTCCAAAAAGGATTTCTGGGATTATGCTGCCGAGTCCAATTTGATGCTGTCCGAGCTGATCCTTTCATTTAGCGAAAACAAAGCCGAAAAGGTGAAAAAGTCATACCAAGAGCTTTGGGCTATTGCGGGGAGCCCGTCCAACCAAAAAGCTGAGCTGGAGCATTTGGATATTTTGCTGAAGGGCCTAGCTCTGTCTTCAGCCGATGAGGGAACGAAAATTTTCTCGGAGCTGGATAAATTGAGAAATGGCCTCAGCATATCCTGATATGCCTTATTAGACCCAAGTTCAAATCGTCATGAATCGGAAAAGAAGGATATTTGTCAGTTTCGTAAATCCGGAAATCTTGGATCCTCGGAGGATGGAGATCCAAAAAGCTGTGATCAAGAAAATTGAAAATCAGGGCTTCGAGCCAGAGATGTTTTTTCACAAAGGCTCCGCTGCCTACCTCTCTTGGTCCTTTCAAAACCTGATAGAAATTATGGGTAGGTGTGTTGGAGCTGTGGTCATCGCCTTTCCGAGATGGGAGATCGAGGAAGAAGAAGGTGCAAGAATGCGTATCGTGAGTGAGTATGCACAGATCGAAGGGGCGATTGCCACAGTCTTGAATTTACCGCTTTTCATCATGGCCGAGCGGGGTGTGGCCGATCGAGGGGTAACCTGGACAGGTGCTGGGCACCCCATCCACTATATCCCTACCGATGCTAATGCGGACTGGGTAGAAAATTCCGCCTTCCTTCAGCGCTTTGGCATTTGGAACGACCAGGTCAGCCAAAGGTCTGATGTTTTTCTGGGATACAGCAGCAAAGCTCGCAACACTGCCATGTCGGTTCTCGCCTTCTTGAGGGATAGACTTGGGATCAAGGTCAGAAACTGGGAGATTGATTTTGCCGCGGCTGGAATCATCATAGATGAAATTGAGACGGCAAGTAAAGTGTGCAGCGGAGGGATTTTCCTTTTTACAAAAGATGATCAGTTGGAGGGAAATGAGATGAAAGCAGCACCTAGGGACAATGTAGTATTCGAGGCTGGTTTTTTTACCGCTGCCAAAGGGAGGGACAAAGTCCTAATCATATTGGAGGAGGGAGCGAAGATGCCCGCAGATCTCGGCGGAAACATCTATTTGTCCCTTCAAGACCGCGAGGACATACGGCCAATCGAGTCGGCGATCAGAGATTTTATCGAGAAAAGGATCTAGTTTTCTGATTGCGTTTTTGCCGTGGATCTGAGGATAAAGGATGACGTTTGGTAAAGGGTGTGTTTGGCGGGTCTTAACATCAATTTGGGAATCCCGCTCGGGAGTTGTTATTCGGACAACTCAGCCAGTTTTCTTTGGACTTTTTCATTTTTGAGTTCAAGAGAACCTTGAACTCAACGTTTTTTTTTGCGGCAAAATTAGAATTCAAAGAGGAGGTATTTTTGACCTGTTTTTGTTGAAAAATTAAAGTATTGACCTTGATAATGAGTGGTTTATGTAAAAAATAAACTATTTTGTATTGTGTTCATATAGACTTTTTTATAAACTAAACCAATTGATGTCGCATGAAACTCACGCTACTTACTGTATTGCTTGGATGGATTCTGTTGTCGGGAGAGATTCAAGCACAAGACAAGTCGGTCACGGGGACAGTGATCTCGGGAGAGGACAATTTGCCGATGCCCGGTGTCAATGTGTTCCTGAAGTCCGATCCGAACAAGGGGACCATAACTGATGTGGATGGTAATTTTTCAATCGAAGGAAATCCAGAGGATATTTTAGTGTTTTCTTTTGTCGGATTTCTCTCCCAAGAAGTGTTGATCGGAAATAACACATCCATTAAGGTAGTATTGGAGGTGGATGAGACCACCTTGGGAGAAATTTTGGTGGTAGGCTACGGTACGACCAACAAACGGGATCTCACAGGCTCCGTCGGATCGGTAAAAGGGGAGGAAATCGCACGACTCCCCATGGCGTCTCTGGACAATGCCTTGCAGGGCAGAGCCGCGGGCGTATTTGTCGCCTCACCTTCTGGAACGCCGGGTGCCGGTATTACCATGCAAATCAGGGGGAATACTTCCCTCTCGGCATCCAGCGAGCCGCTTTATGTCATCGATGGGATTCCCATTATTTCGGAGGATCTATCGGGTCTTTTCTCGGGTGGCCAGTCTACGAACTCCCTAGCGGATATCAATCCCGGTGACATAGAATCTATAGAAATCCTGAAGGATGCGTCAGCAACGGCTATTTACGGCTCCAGGGGCGCAAACGGGGTAGTTCTGATTACTACCAAGAGGGGAAAGACCGGTGAGGCTAAGATAGAGATCAATGGCTTATATGGTGTCCAGAGCATTACCAATGAAATCGAGATGCATTCCTCTCGGGAATATCTGGAATTGATGAACGATGCCATTCGTCAGGATATCCGAGCAGGAGAGAGCTATGGGTACGATAACATCACGGATGTTTGGGGGATGGATCCGGCAGATCCAGATCTTCAAAATACCCATTGGTATGATGCCATTTTTAGAAATGCGCCCATTCAGAGCTATGATATTTCAGCATCGGGTGGGACAGAGAATACCCAATACTACACCTCCCTGGCATACTTCAATCAAGAAGGAGTGCAGTTGGGAACTGGCTTTGAGCGGATTTCGGGTAGAGTAAATTTGGATACTCAGGTCAAAAGTTGGTTGAAGGTCGGGACTAATTTGAACTTGAACCGCACCATACAGGATCGGACCATCAACGACAATTCACTCTACGGTGTGGTGATCAATACCATTGCCGGAGATCCCATGATGCCGGTCTATGAAGAGGATGGAAGCTACGCGGATCCTTTTAGCTACTTTGGCTGGTGGATGCTGGACAATCCCGTGCTGATAGCCAATGAGTACTACCGATTTACGCGGACGGTAAGAAGTCTGGGAACAGTTTACGGCGACGCAACCTTGTCAGAGGGGTTGACGCTAAGGGGCTCCATGTCTATCGACTATACCAATTTGGACGATGAATCCTATACTCCGATCATATCCCGCGAGTCCCAAAATTCGGATTACAACGGTCAAGGAACCTATGGTTCAACTCAGGATTTTACATGGTTGGCAGAAAGCTATCTGACCTATACCAGGGATTTTGAGCAAAGACATTCCCTGACGGCGGTGGTGGGGTTGTCTTATCAGGAATCAAACCGAAAATTCGCTGATATCACGGCACAAGGTTATCCCAATGATCAGTTTACTAATCTCGCGGTAGCCTCCAGGGTTACAGCCGGGTCCACCAATGGAACCAACTGGGGCTTGGCCTCCTATTTTGCGCGAGTCAACTATTCCTATTTATACAAATATCTGTTCACATTCACAGGGCGAGCTGATGGATCTTCCCGGTTTGGCGAGAATTTTCGCTTTGGTTTTTTCCCATCCGGATCGTTTGCCTGGAGAATGGGGGACGAGGAGTTTATGCAGTCACAGGATCTGATTTCGGACTTGAAATTGAGGGTGTCTTACGGGATCACGGGAAATCAGGATGGCATAGGAGACTTTGCTTCGAGGGGCCTTTTTGGCGTGGCAGCCTATCGCCAGACCCCAGGCTTGGTTCCCACTCAATTGAGCAACAGCAACCTCTCTTGGGAGACGACGGCACAATTTGATTTTGGTGTGGACATGGGATTCTGGGGTGACCGGATAATGCTTTCAGCGGATTATTTCATAAAAACGACTGACGATCTGCTTCTAAACCGTCTGATTCCTGGGATTGCGGGTTTTACCACCGTTACCGAAAATATCGGCAAAATCGAAAATAGGGGATTTGAACTGACGCTGGGAGGGGTGGTACTGGATGGCCCGCTGGGCTGGAACAGTTCTTTCAATATTTCTCAGGTAAGGAATAAAGTGTTGGAATTGGAAGTGGATGATCAGATTGTCAATGACTCCCATATTCTTTCTGAAGGCCATCCGATTGGTACATTTTACCTGATTGATCACGAGGGGGTAGATCCCCAAACAGGAAATATGAAGTGGGTAGATGTCAACGATGACGGAGCTATCAACTCCGCTGATCGACGAATTGTAGGGAATGCGCAGCCTGATTTTTTTGGTGGATGGAACAACAACCTGAGCTACAAAGGATTCGATCTGGGCTTGTTCTTTCAGTTTGTGGTGGGAAACAAAATCTTCAATCACAGCCGAGCGTCGTACGAAAACCTCGGCTGGTCACGTATCGGAACGGGTTTTCCTTTGCCGGACGGAAACAACCACAAACTGGTCGATGAGCGCTGGATGGAGCCGGGAGATCAAGCTGAAATCCCAAGAGCTTCCCTCAGTTCGGTTAACTGGAGAGAGTTTTCTACCCGATGGCTGGAAGACGGATCATTTTTGAGGTTGAAAACCGTGACTTTGGGCTATAATTTTTCACCAGAGATGGTCGAAAAAATAGGTCTGAGTAAATTCCGTGTTTATATCCAGGGACAAAACCTGCTGACCTTCACCGGTTATACGGGCTTGGATCCGGAAGTAAATCAGGATTCACGGAATCCACAGGCGGCGGGAGCTGATTTTGGAACTTACCCGCAGACCAAGAGTTTTTCCATTGGCTTCAACATTGGGCTTTAATCTTAAGAAATCATGAAAAAAACAGTTTCAATATTAGCGGTGATACTTGGATTGGGGGCTTGTAACGTGCTGGAACAGGAGCCTCAGGACGCCCTGGATTCTAGTATGGCCTTGGTCGATGGAGCGTCAGCAAATGCCATTCTCAATGGGGTGTATAGCATCATGGGAGATGACTACTACTACGGTGTGGAGTATGTTCTCAACATGGATTTGATCGCCGATAATGCAATTTTTCAGGGATTTTACGATTCCCAATTTGAGATTGATCAGAAGACAGTTCCGTTCACCAATGTGTTTGTCACGGAATCCTGGCCAGTGATGTACCGGGTGATCAATTCGACCAACTTGCTGATTGAGGGTGTTCCTGGGCTGGATGATCCCAATTTCGCCAATGAAGAGGATGTACTTGGGCAAGCCCATGCCTTGAGGGCCTTGGCATATTTTGATCTGCTACGGGTGTTTGGAGAACATTATATCCCAAGTTCCGAATTTGGGCTTCCATTGTTGTTGTTGCCGATTCCGGAAAACGATTTCAATCGGATTCCGGCAATTCCTAGAAGTACTGTTGCGGAGACCTATGCACAGATCAACAAAGATCTGGATTTGGCTCTTTCGCTTCTTTCCGAATCCATGGATCCGGGAACAATGAACTATTACGCGGCCTTGGCCCTGAGAGCCCGGGTTGCGCTGTATCAGAAAGACTATGAAGTAGCAAAAGCCGCGGCCGATGAGATCATCGAAGAGGGTGGATTTGCCCTCGTAGACGATTTGGATGAACTGTACTATACCACCGAAATCACGGATGAAACGATATTTGACTTGGAGTTTAACGACCAAGATCAGAGTTCCTTCAATGACTACACCATAGGGAGAGACGAATACAACCTAGATGAAGATTTGATCCGGGCTACGGAGGCAGGAGATCAACGTGCGAATTATTATGGCTTCTCTAGAAATGCCAACCGGACCCTGAAGTATACGGACGGAACCAATGCAAACAACACAAAAATATTCCGTTTGGCAGAGATAATTTTAATTCGAGCAGAAGCTGCAGCGATGATTTCAGGAGATCCGAACAGCGGACTTACAGATATTAATACTATCCGTGGGAGGGCTAGCATCAGCCCGATTACGACCTTGGCCAGCATGGATGCCTTTATCGATGCGTTGCTTCAGGAGAGGAGGATTGAATTGGCTTTCGAAGGTCACCGTTTTTTTGATTTGGTGAGGTTTGATAGGGCGGAGGCAGTCCTGGGGATGCCAGATTTCAGAAAGATATTTCCAATACCAAGAAATGAGTTGCAGGTGGCTGAGCCGGGAACTTTAGTACAAAATCCAGGATACGAGACCTTGTAAAAATGGCTTTGCGATCTGGGTGACTTCCTTTTTGGCGAACGAATGGTTGGGAAAATAAAAAGAGTTATTCTGGTACAAGGACATGGGGTTTCCTCAGTGACATTTATCACTACATTGCTTAATAGGAAAACCGACTTTTGTGAATACCCAAAAACAATGACAGTTGAACAACTTCGGGAAGCTTTTCCCAACTTCACCGATCCCAATCTGCTGAAAGCCATCCTGAACTCGGGTCAAGTCATTTCCTTGCCTGCGGGAAAGGTCCTGATGGAGCCAGGACAATTCATCAAAGCGGTTCCGCTCGTTCTAGAGGGCTCGGCTAAAATCCTGAGGATGGACGAGGATGGAAAAGAACTCTTCCTGTATTACCTCGATCCTGGAGAGACCTGTGCGCTTTCCCTTACCTGCTGTTCGGCTTCCAAACCGAGCGAGATCAAGGCGGTGGTTGAAGAGGACGCCTTGATGGTTTTCATTCCCATACAAACCCACGAGCAGTTCTCGGAGGATTTCAGGCAGTGGAAGGATTTTGTGTCCACTACATATCAACGTCGCTTTCAGGAACTACTGGTTGCTTTGGATGCGGTTGCATTTAAGCGTATGGATGAGCGCTTGATGCGCTATCTGGTGACAAAAATGAAGCAGTACAAAGCCAACGAACTGCATACCACCCACCAGGAAATCGCCAACGAACTGGGAACATCAAGGGAAGTCGTGTCGCGTTTGTTAAAGCAGTTGGAAAAGAAAAAATGGATAGAACTTGGCCGAAACATTATCTATATCCGGGATGATTTTGAGGAATTGATCGCGAGATAACGTCAATTCATAATCAGAAGAGGAATTCGGGTATGGTAAGCCATTTCGATGGATTGGCTTTTTTGGAATATCTGCTCCCAGAGATTTTTGTGCTGGTGACACATCACCAGGATCATATGGTCATGTTCATCGAGGTATAGTTCCAAGCCTTGTGAAGCGCTGCTGGCGTAGAACGTATGGATTCTTACTACGGTATCTGGATACTTCTTTTGAAGATATCCCTCCATTCCCAAGACTGCCAAGTTCCCCTTGAAATCGGCACTGGTTTGAACGTGAAGTATCTCCAATCCGAGCCCCCAACGACGGGTCATGTCCACTATCCAGTCAATGAATTTTTCCTCATGGTTTGCAAATTCCAGCGCAAGTGTCACTTTTTTGATCTGTAAAATCTCAGCCTGGGCAGGGACGACAAGCACTGGGCAATTTGCCTCCCGTACCACGCTTACGGTCGTGGAACCTACCAGGCTCTTTTTAATGCCGCTCGCTCCTTGAGTCCCCATGACAATAAGCGTGGCCTCGCGCTCTGCTGCTAGTCTTGCAATATTAATCGATGGATTCCCCTCCAAGATTTCGTAGTCCATTTCAACTTCTGCTCCAGAATATCGATCCAAGGTCTCTTTTAGTAGCTTTTTCCCGTCAATATACATGGACTCGAGAATGTTTGCCGTCTGCGAAGCAAAGTCATAGGCAACATTGAGCACATGGACAAGGGTTATCTTGCCATCTCGTTTGTCGGCAATGGAAATGGCAAAATCCAATGCCTTCAATGAGTTTTCGGAGAAGTCCAGTGGGACGATGACGATCATTGCGGTTTGATTTTCACTAATTTAAGATTTTGTCGCCAGGTACGAAAGCTATCCACTGGTTTGTGAATGTGTCCGAGGCAAAGAGGATCGTCATGCAGTCCTCTCTGGTTTTTTATGAATTGTAACAATTGTTACCGCCATTGGCGGAGGCCACTCCTTACTTTTGTAGCATAAACAGAATGCATTGAAATGGACATTGTAAGCCTTTTGGGATTTGCGGCGGCGGTAATGATCGGAGTTAGTTTGGGACTGATCGGCGGTGGAGGATCCATCCTGACAGTACCGGTTTTGGTTTATATTCTGGGCGTTGATCCCCTACTGGCTACCGCATACTCGCTTTTTGTGGTTGGATCCACGTCGCTGGTTGGAGCCGGGACTTTTATGAAAAAGGGCTTGGTCAATTATAAAACGGCTCTGGTCTTTGCGATTCCTTCTTTTGTTGCCGTTTTCCTGACCAGAAAGTACCTCGTGCTCGCGCTTCCGGATCCTCTTTTTTTTGCGGGAGAAAGTCCAGTCTCTAAGAGCGTTGGGATCATGGTTTTTTTCGCCTTGATCATGCTTGCGGCGTCGATCTCCATGATCCGCAACAAAGAATGCGTGGATTGTGATGAAAATGAAAAAGTACGCTTCAATTTTCCCATGATAGCTCTGGAGGGCTCAGTTGTGGGCCTGGTCACTGGGGTAGTGGGTGCAGGAGGAGGATTCTTGATTATTCCGGCTTTGGTATTGCTGGCAAAACTACCGATGAAGATGGCTGTGGGTACTTCACTTTTGATCATTGCGGCGAAGTCCCTGATCGGATTTTTGGGGGATGTTTCTACCCAATCGATCGATTGGCAATTGCTCTTGGTGTTTACCGCTTTGTCAATAGGGGGGATATTTATTGGAAGCGCTCTTTCCAAAAAAATCAACGAAAAGGCTCTGAAAACAGGTTTTGGATGGTTTGTGTTAGTCATGGGGATCTATATCATCGGCAAGGAACTAATGTCGCTCTAATTTCCAAATAATGGCGCCAGCCCGGAAGAGATTCGGTAACGGATGAATATGATGAAGTCCAGTGCCTGTTGGGTGACAAATGTTACTGAACTCATGGATGCACATCAGCTAGCTTTGTGAATTCAAGTTCTACCATGTTCAGCCTTTTTAACACGACAGCGAGAAAATTCAAAGACATCCCAGCCGCTGTTTTTAAAGAATTGGCTTTCAAGCCTGATACTGAAATCCTGGATGTCAGGACAGCCGTGGAGTTTTCATCAGAAAAGATCGAAGGTGCCAGAAATCTCGACATCCGAAATCCGGATTTTTTAAACCAGGCCAGGAATCTCCCAAAAGACAAAACCTACCTAGTCTACTGTAGAAGTGGAAGCAGAAGTGGCCAGGCTTGTGAAATTTTGTCCGAGCTGGGATCTGAAAAAGTGAATAATCTTTCTGGCGGGCTTGTCAGGTGGCCTTTTGGGACGATCTAATTATTTACAGGTCATTTGTTTTTTTCAATAGTCCGCAATCCAATGTGGACTCCGACTTCGTAAATCCGCAAAGACTAAACTTTGCGACCATGAAAAAACTATCATTTCATCCGATTGCATTTGCCGTGGCGGTGAGTGCTGCTATTCTTTTTTCCTGTAATGAAGAGGAAAATCCACCTTTGGTAGAAATGCCAGGAATGACCCCGGAAGTAAACTTTACTGCATTGGCAGAGGGGAATCAACTTCTGTATTTCGAAGAAGGAAATCTGAGCGCTCCCGTAGCTACAGTAAACATCACTGGGCTTAGCTCCGGCGAATCGCTTATTTCGATTGACTACCGTCCTGCGACTGGTCAACTTTACGCGCTGAGTTCGTTGAGTCGCATCTATTTTATCAACGAAAACTCGGGTGTGGCTACACCGCTCGGAGCATCAGCCTTCACTCCTGCAATCGAAGGGGAAATGGCTTCTATTGATTTTAATCCCACGGTGGACAGGATAAGACTGGTCGCCGAGAGCGGTCAAAATTTGAGGCTGCATCCCGAGACTGGAGCAGTGGTCGCCACAGATGGACGTATAAATGGAGGTACAAATCCGGTGATAGGTGCCGTAGCCTATACCAATAGCGTTTCGGGAGCGAGTTCCACAGTCCTTTTTGACATTGACATTGCGACGGATAAGCTCTACCAGCAGGTGCCACCTAACGATGGGGGCTTGATGGAGGTTGGAGATCTCGGGGTGGACTTGGATGGATCAGTAGACCTGGATATACTAGCGGACAATTCACTGGCCCTCGCTGTAAACAGATCTGCGACTGATACCCGATTGTATTCCATCGACCTTGCGAGTGGTGAGGCATCTTGGGTCGGTGTGTTTTCCCAACCTGTGATTAGCTTGGCCTTAAAAACCAATCCTGTGGCCTACGCTATTGACGAAGGAGGGATGCTGTATCGCTTCAATCCGATGAATCCACAGCCGACCATGGTTGAGCTTCAAGGCCTCAGCATGGGAGAAAAAATAGTCGGACTAGATTTTCGCCCTGCGAACGGGCAGCTGCTTGCAATCTCCTCCAACAGCCAACTTTATTCGGTAAATCCTTCCAGCGGTGTGCTGACTGCGATCGGAAATCCATTGATGCCCATGATGGAGGGGGATATCGCCGGATTTGACTTCAATCCCACGGTAGACAGAATAAGGCTGGTCACCAGTACTGGCCAAAATCTGAGACTGCATCCAGACCTAGGGACAGTGGTGGCGACTGATGGTAGACTGAACCCCGGGATGCCGATGGTATCTGGTGCCGCCTATGCCAATAATATTGCCGGAGCAACAACCACCACCTTGTTTGTAGTTGATCACATGACCGGATCGCTGTTTACCCAGATCCCGCCTAATGATGGCGTACTAGTGCCAGTAGGCTCACTCGGCATAACAATTACCGCGCAAAACGGTTTTGATATCGGTGGACATTCGGGGAGCGCTTTCGCTGTATTGACATCCGGGAGTGCTTCGGGCGTTTACAGTGTCAATTTGACCACGGGTGCGGCTACCAAACTTTCGGATTTGACGTTTAGCCCGGTCGCGATGACCGTTGGACTTGGGTTTTAGTATATAGTTGGGTTAGTGGGTTCAAAAGGCCAGGTTTATGACTTGGTCTTTTTTTGATTTTTGACAATGCCAGAAGCTGCGAATTGGCGAAGGGGTCTGCTCGGGCGAATTTGTCAGGAGCAGAGCCTATCGGTATGCCCCGATGTAAAATGCCAGCCAAAGAAACAGCGGCACAAAGTAGGCGATCAACACCACCAGCGTACTCTCTTCGATCGTTCTCCTGCTGATCGAATGAAATCCCAATACCCAAAGTGCGCCGTAGATCAACTCAAAAATATTCAGCACCGAAAGGGGATAGTGGTACTTGACGTCGACATTACTAGGACCGACTATCCAAAGCGCAGAAAGGGGCTCAAAATTTTGGATGTCAAAATAGGTGACACTCCCCGAAGGATTCATGTAAACAAGGAGGCGAAGTAGTTCAGGAAAGACGAAAACAACTTCTGCGACCAGGGCAAACTGCCAAAGTTGCCTGAAATTTGCCTTATACCCGATCATCAATCCGATTGACCAAAAAAGAAAAGCGATAACGGTAAACTTCCAAAGCAGGGAAAAGGGTGTCCACAAGTAGTTCAGCATGTTGAAGATGTGGAAAAACATCAATCCGCCCTGTTGGTCTAGGTTTTCGTAGTCGGGAATGGATTCCAATACCAGCGTGTTGGTCAAATACCTGATTACCAAAAAAATAAGCACGAGGAGGAAATAATAAACGCGTTTGTCGAAATCAATCAGCTCTTCCAGACGTTGTGCAATCGGTGAAGCAGGTTTTGCCATATTCATTTGTTAAAGTAACCAAATCTAAATGTTTGTTTGGATTTCGCCTTAATTTTGAATTCCAAACGAAAACAAAGTAATGAGTAAGCAAATAAGGATAGCAGTGTTGAGTCTGATGATGATCGCTTTGGCGGGCCCTGTCCTTTCCCAAGCGGGAGACCCCGTCGTCCCTTCAAATCCCTCGGGCTATCTGTTGCTTGACAAAGGGCTCCAATATCGCATTACCAAGGCGATCAACAGCATGTATAATTTTGATTTTGCTACTGCTGAGCGTGATTTTACCGTGATTATGTACCAGTATCCGGATCATCCACTGCCTGATTTTTTGATGGCGCTGGGGTATTGGTGGCGGATCGAGGTCGACGTGACCAACACTAGATACGACAATATTTTCATCCAGTATCTCGACCGGGCAAATGAGAAGGCAGAGAGGATATTTGACGAAGACCCCAAGAACAAGGAGGCGGCTTTCTTTTTGGCAGCTGGCTATGGATTTCAGGGGAGATTGTACAGCGAGCGGAAAAGCTGGACGAAAGCGGCTTGGGCTGGCAAAAATGCCTTGAAGTATATGGAGCTCAGCAGGGGAGAGGAGGAATTTAACCCAGAGCTGCTTTTAGGCGATGCCCTCTTCAACTATTTCTCAGTCTGGATTCCGGAGAATTATCCGCTGCTGAAGCCCGTGATGGCGCTTTTTCCGAAAGGGAACAAAGCATTGGGACTTCAACAGCTGGAGACGGTCGCGTCAAATGCGTTTTACACCAGGGTCGAAGCGCAATACTTTCTATTCAGGCTCTATGCCTCAGAGGAAAAGCGCCCTTACGATGCCCTCAGGATTTCTGAATACCTGCATGGCAAGTTTCCCAACAATCCCTATTTCCATCGCTCCTATGCAAGGCATCTCTATGCGGTAGGGCAGTGGACGGAATCTGTGGAGCAATCTTTCCAGATCCTCGATAGAATTGAGAAGGGACAGTTTGGCTATGAATCCAATAGCGGTAGATATGCGGCTTTTTACATCGCCGAGTATTATTATCGGGTAGGTGATCGGGCTATGGCCAAACAATACTACCTCAAGACAGTAGCTTATGGGGAAGAATCCGAATCACAGGAGAGCGGATATTACCTGCATTCGCTGATACAGCTTGGGAAAATAGAAACTGCGGCAAAAAATAAAGCACAAGCAAGAAAATACTTTGACCGGGTGAAAAAGTATGCGAAGCGAAAACACCCCGCTCATAAAGAAGCCAGAGATTTTATAAAAAAGAATAAACTTTAATCAAATTCCCTGCGTTCTACCAAATTATAACAGGAGATAATTTGAATTTTTTTAAGACGACAAATAGTTTTAGAAGGATTCTTTCTTTAAAGCCTTTAAAAGGTCAATAAAATTTCGATTTCCGTTCATCAAAAAGCGTTAAATCGATTTAAAACATTCATCAATTATATTAATTTTGCGCAACATAAAATTTTGTAATAACGGAATATCATGGACAATAGCGTAAGAATCAAATTCGATAAAATAGACCGCAGGATACTGGAAATCCTCCAGGCCAATGCAAAAATCACCAATGCCCAGTTGTCAAAAGATATTGGACTCTCACCAGCGCCTACTTTAGAGCGAGTTAAGAAGTTGGAGCAGTCCGGCATCATTAAGAGCTACCATGCCAAGCTGGATCCGGAAAGAATAGGTTTGGGCGTGAGCACCTTCGTTTTGGTGAGCCTGATTGGACACAACAAGGGCAACATTGATGCCTTCATGAGAGAGATCAACGAGATCCCAGAAATCATAGAATGCCACCATATTACAGGTACAGGCGACTTTATCCTGAAGATCATCGCAAAGGATATTACCGCTTATCAAAAATTGATGCTTGAGAAAGTGTCGGAAATCAAGGAAGTAGACTCCATGCAATCCATGGTAATTCTCTCTACCTTTAAAGACTCCAAAGTGCTCCCTATCCCTGCATAAGCAAGGTTTTAATACAGATCAAGGGCGGCTTTACCGCCCTTTTTTTTTTTGAATTACCATGACAGACAATCCTTGGACAACCCTCAAAATCACATCGCTCTACGAAAATCCCTGGATCAGGCTTGAGCACCACGACATCCTCAACCCGGCCGGGAAAGTGGGCGTGTATGGGAAGGTTCATTTCAAAAATCGGGCAATGGCCATCATTCCCGTCGACCAAGACGGAAACACTTGGCTGGTAGGTCAGTATCGCTATACCTTGGAAGAATACGCCTGGGAGATTCCCATGGGAGGCGGGCCGATTGGGCAGGATCTGCTTGAATCCGCCAAGAGAGAACTAAGGGAAGAGACGGGGCTAAGCGCCGAAAAATGGACTGAGGTCATGAAGGTGCACACGTCAAATTCGGTGACGGATGAAGTAGGTATTGTCTACCTCGCTGAAATGCTGACGCAGGGTGACACGGAATTTGAGGAAACGGAGATTCTTCAGGTCAAAAAGCTTCCATTTTCGGAGGTTTTGGAAATGGTAATGAGGGGTGAAATCACGGACAGTATCAGTGTGGCCGGAATACTGAAAGTTGCGCGGATTCTAGGATATTAAATGCTATGACGGTCAAAAACCATATCAACACCACTTTTCACCTTGCCTATCCCGTGATGCTGAGTCAATTGGGACAGGTGGCGGTCGGCGTAGCGGACAGCATGATGGTGGGTAGACTCGGAGCCTTGCCCTTGGCGGCAGCTTCCCTGGGAAACAGCATATTTTTCGTGATCATGATGTTTGGGATTGGCGTCTCCATGGGAATCACGCCCCTGGTGTCCCGAGCGGACGGGAAGGGGAAGTCCAAGCGAATTTCCCGACTTTTCAGTCATGGTCTGTGGATCAATATCGTCACGAGTGTGCTATTGACGGCCGTAGTGCTTGGCTTGTCCCAAGGTTTGCATTTTCTCAACCAACCCGAGGAAGTGGTGATTTTGGCTGTGCCCTACTTGCTGATCATTACTGCCTCCCTCTTGCCTCTAATGGTTTTTCAGACATTCAAGCAGATGGCGGAGGGACTTTCCCAGACTAGGCAAGCGATGTACATTACCATTTTTGCCAATCTGGTCAACGTCTTTCTCAACTGGGTGTTGATTTGGGGGGAATTCGGCTTCCCACAGATGGGGCTGAATGGCGCTGGAGTCGCCACATTGGTTTCCAGGATTTTGATGATGCTCATGATGGGAAGTTATATTCTCTTTTCGACTAGGTACAAAAAATACCACTTTCGACTTTCTCTGCCTGGAGCCAGTTTCCCGATGATTTCTAGGATTTTGAAAATCGGAATTCCGACCGGGTTTCAGTTCATCTTTGAAGTTTCCGCTTTCAGCACTGCGGCGATCATGATGGGCTGGATAGGAGTGAATGCGCTTGCAGGCCACCAGATCGCGTTGAATTTGGCTTCTGTTTCGTACATGATGGCCACAGGCCTCGCCACTGCGGGGATGATACGGGTCAGCAACCAAGTTGGGAGAGGTGACATGAAAGCGATGCGGGAAGCCGGCCTTGTGGTTTTCGGGATGGTTGCAGTGTTCATGTTGGCGAGTGCCTTGATCTTTTTCTCTTTCAGGTATTTCCTGCCGACGCTGTACATAGACGATACCGAAGTGATCGCTTTGTCAGCATCGCTTTTGGTTATAGCCGGACTTTTCCAGGTTTCTGATGGAATTCAGGCAGTGGGTCTGGGGGTACTTAGAGGATTGGAAGACGTCAAAGTGCCGACCATCGTGACCCTGATGGCCTATTGGGTTTTGGGGCTTCCACTCGGATATTTTCTTGCCTTCACGCTGGGCATGGGTGCTCACGGGATTTGGTACGGTTTGCTCATCGGGCTTACGATAACGGCCGCCTTGCTACTTTACCGATTTGCCACTTTGAGCAAAAGACAAATGGCCGAGAAAGAGAAGGTTTCTGGACTGAGTTCAATTATGTAAGCGGAGCTTTGACTTTTGCATCTAAAAGCTATCTTGGAATCAAATCAACCAAGATCCCATGAGGCTTTTTACGCTCTTTTTCTTCGCCGCATTGCTTGCGGGTTCGGCTTTTTCGCAGCAGCCAGCTGTACTTTCACAACGGGAACAAGCCGAAGTGATCGATTCTTGGCTGGAGGATCGCATTGAGAATCTCTTGCCGAGTCTGATGACCGAAACCGGGATAGACATGTGGATCGTGATGTCGCGCGAATACAACGAAGATCCCGTGATCAGGACACTCCTGCCGGCGACATGGCATGCTGCCAGACGTCGCACCATCTTGGTGATGTACCAGCCAAGCCCCAATGCCAAAGTGGAGACTTTTGCCATTGCTAGATATGATGTAGGCAAGTCGTTCAAAAGGGCTTGGGATCCAGAATCTCAGCCCGACCAATGGAAGGCGCTGATGGATGTGATTGCCTCCAAGAATCCCAAGAAGATCGGGCTCAATTTTGCCCAGGACTATGGTCACGCGGACGGATTGACTCATTTCGACCATGAGGAGTTTATGCTCAACCTCTCGGAGGAGTATAGGTCAAAGGTGGTCTCCGCGCAAACTTTAGCAGTGAGATGGCTGGAGACTAGGATTCCCGCTGAGATGGCTGTTTACAAGCATATCCAAGAGTTGGCGCACTATATAATCGCGGAGGGCCTCTCCGATAGGGTGATTACCCCAGGAGTGACCACCACTGAAGACGTCGTTTGGTTTTACCGGGAGAAAATCGCGGAGATGAAACTTGATACTTGGTTTCACCCCACCGTGGATATCCAGCGGCCAGATCCAGCTTCCGAGGAGGCAAGCCGTTCCTTCGCTGTTCGGCCAGATGAACAGGTTATCATGCCGGGCGATCTACTCCATATCGATTTTGGAATCACCTACCTAAGGCTGAATACGGACACCCAAGAGCTAGCTTATGTGTTAAAGGCTGGGGAATTGGAAGTGCCTGCCTACTTGCAGAACGCTCTTGCGGTCGGTAACCGACTTCAGGATATCTTGACCTCCAACTATGTGGCCGGAAAAACAGGAAATGAGATTCTCAGGGCTTCGAGGAGCCAAATGGAGTCCGAGGGGATCAGAGGGAGCATTTATACCCACCCGCTAGGGTTTTATGGGCATTCGGCGGGCCCGACCATAGGAATGTGGGACAATCAAGGAGATACTCCCGGAGCGGGCGATTTTCCGCTCCATGCCAATACGGGCTATGCGATCGAATTGAATGCGGTTGTTTTTGTCAAAGAGTGGAATAAGGACGTCAGAGTGATGTTGGAGGAGGGAGCATTTTTCGATGGCAATAAAGTGACCTATTACAATGGACGGCAAAAGTCGATTTTGGCAATTCCCCGAGCGAGCAATTATCTCGGCTACTGAGGCGGAAGGTAGGTTTTTCGATCTCTTTTGATAAAGATTAGGGCTAGGAAAGCTAGGGAAGCGATTGATCCGGACGTGAGGAAGACCGTTCTGAAATTGTTCGGATCATTTGCAAAAAGCCATCCTGAGATCAATGCGCCGAAGCCAATGCCGCTTTCGGAGAAAATATACATCGTGGCAAGCGCCCGGCCGCGAAATTGATCCAAGGATCTGTCTACCACCCAAGCGGTTACTGTCGGGCTGTACATTCCGACTGCGGCTCCGAAGATCACTCCAGAGAATAGGAGCATGAATTTGCTTTCAGAGAATGCTAAAGAGGTCATAGCCAAGATCAAGAAAAATAGGGCAACCCTCATCACTGCCACTCTTCCATATCGGTCAGACGTTTTTCCCGCGAGTAGCCTGATTCCCAGAGAGGAGATAGTGAAGACTGAAAAGAACAGCCCTTTGTTTTTCACTCCTAAATGGGAAGAGAAGTCTGGGATGATGGTAAGCAGTACGCCAAATGAAAAAACCGAAAGAAATAGGATGATCGATGGTAGGAGAACACGTGGTTCAATGATTTCATCGCGTTTGAGTTTGAATAGGCCAATGGACATGGGATGTTTTTCTATCACGGACTCCTTCAACCTGATCAAGATCAAAATGGAAAAAATGGAAGTGAAAGCGGAGCAATAAAATACCGTGTCGATAGTCGAGACGCTTGCGATCCAGCCTCCGATAGCAGGACCTGCCGCCATCCCAAGAGAGCTGAATAGGGATTGAATCCCCATCGCTTCCCCGCGTTTTTGGAAGGGAACGATGTCTGCCACGTACGCCGCGATGCCCGTAGGCGTGAAACCTGTGGAGAATCCATGAACGAATCTTAGAAACAAAAATCCGGAAACAAAGGAGAGAATAGGGTAGAGCAGCCCGACTATGAAGCAAACTGACGCTCCGACCATCATGACTGGTTTTCGGCCGACTTTGTCAGCCAATTTGCCGCTGAACGGCCTGGAAAGCCCCGCCGAAAGGGTAAACAGTGCGATGATCAAGCCCTTGTATTCCTCTCCTCCGAGCGAGGTTAGGTAAGCGGGTAGTTCTGGTATGATCATATTGAAGCTCGAGAAAAACAGGAATGAGCTTACGCAGAGAAGAAAAAAATTGAGGTTGAAAAAAGTAAGTTTTGGTGGCATCTAGCGGTAGAAAAAAGGCCGGAAAATTTCCGGCCTAACTAGCTCATTCTTTATTTGCTTCTTCTTCGCTTTGGGCAAGTAGGAAGGCTTTCATAAACTCATTCAAGCCTCCATCCAGCACGCCTTGCGCATCGGAGGTCTCATGACCGGTTCGGTTGTCTTTCACCAGTTTGTAAGGATGAAGGACGTAGTTTCGGATCTGGGAACCAAAATCCACGCGAAGCTTGGAGGATTCGATCTTGGCTATCTCAGCGTTTCTTTTTTCCAATTCGAGCTGGTAAAGTCGGGACTTTAACATCTGCATGGCCTTCTCGCGGTTGGCTAGCTGGGAGCGTTCGATCTGGCAAACCACCACGATTCCGGTCGGCTTGTGGGTCAATTGCACCTTGGTTTCCACCTTGTTGACGTTCTGTCCACCGGCGCCGCCTGATCTGGAGGTATGGAGCTCCACATCCGCTGGGTTGATTTCTATCTCGATTGAGTCGTCGACTTCCGGATAGGCATATACGGATGCAAAGGATGTATGTCTTCTGCCTCCCGAATCAAAAGGGGAAATTCGGACCAAGCGGTGTACGCCAGTTTCCGATTTAAGGAATCCATAGGCCAACGGACCTTCAAACTCCAGAGTTGCGGATTTGATCCCTGCTACTTCTCCAGGCTGCACATCTACCTCTTTGACCTTGAAGCCATTTTTTTCTCCCCACATGATGTACATCCTCATGAGGATAGAGGCCCAGTCGTTGCTTTCAGTTCCTCCGGCTCCTGGGTTGATCTCGAGCACGGCATTGAGCTGGTCTTCTTCAGCTGAAAGCATCTTCTTCAGCTCCAGTTCCTCTACGGCATCTTTGGCCTTGAGGTACTCGGTCTTGAGCTCTTCCTCGGACACGTCACCGGATCCGTAGAATTCATACAGCACTTCCAAGTCTTGGATTTTTTGGTCCAAGTCTTCAAAAGAAGTAGTCCAGCCTTTACGGGCCTGGATTTGTTTCATTGTTTTTTCGGCTTCCTCCGGGTTGTTCCAGAAGTCAGCCTGGGCCGAAACGGCCTCTAGGTCTTGGATCTCTACTTTCTTCCGATCGTAGTCAAAGATACCTCCTCAAAGCCGAAGTGCGGGCTTTCAAGTCTTTCAGTTGTTCTGAAGTCATCTGTCTAAGTGAAAATTAAGGCTGCAAAACTCCGAAAAAATATCGGGTTTTGCCAGCGTATTGGTATTAATCCATCCTCATTTGAATGATTTGGATGCCGTATCCGGTGGTGTTTTTGAAAGTCTTGTATCGGACTGGGAGAAGGGCGAGTCCAGTTCCCAGCAGAATGCCGGAGGTGACCGCGACGCCTCCGTCTATCTTCAGATCACTTTGTTGATAAAGGCTGTTGACAGCTTCTACGGTGAGCAGGATGCCACCCGCACCGAGAAAGAGCGCCGTCAGATTGCGCATCGTTCGGTTTCTCGGGTCTTTACTCCGGACGTCCACTTCCAGGATATCGCTTGGACTGAGGATGTTTTCAGTTAGGTAAATGAAACCATCGTCCAGTTTGACGATCTGGTCTGTGACAAAATAGCCCATCTTCTTGCTCTTGTAAGTGATTTCCTCGCCTGGGTAAAAGCGGATTTGGGACTTTTGATTACTGCCCCTTTTCAGAAGAATGAAGTCTTTGGACTGGGCGTGGGCACCGAAAAACAGGGAAAGTAAAAGAGCGGCAGCTAAAGCTAATTTCATAAAAGAAAAGTAACGAAAAACAGGAAGTTGCCTTCCTGTTAGATCTTAGATTTTTGAGATCCAGCTCCTAGTGTCCACGATATCCCCATACTTGATTCCGTCCAGCTCATGCAGAACTTTGTACGAAAAAGAGTCTGATTTCTTTTCGGGAAGAGCGTAGTCTTTACCATTGACATTGATCTTGGAAATATGCGCTATGGTCGCAGCGGTGCCGGTACCGAAGGCTTCGCGCAGCGTACCGTTTTCCAAGGCTTCCTGAAGCTCCGACACAGTCAGAAATCGCTCCTCCAGTGGCTTTCCCCAGTCTTTGGCCAGCCGGATGACGGAATCTCTGGTGATACCCTTTAGAATAGTGCCAGTATTGGTCGGCGCCGTGACCAGCGTGCCGTTGATGTCAAACATGACGTTCATAGTGCCACTTTCCTCGATCTTGCTGTGGGATTTCCCATCCGTCCAGAGAAGCTGGTCGTAGCCTGCTCGCTGAGCCTGCAAGGCTGGAAAAAGGGAAGCGGCGTAGTTACCGGCTGTTTTTGCTCCACCGGTTCCGCCTTCGGTTGCCCTTGTAAACTCGGTTTCCACCTTCACGCTTACTGGCTTGCTGTAATAAGCTCCTACAGGACAGGTGAAGATGATAAACTTATAAGTGTCGGAGGGCTTCACCCCAATATAGTTGTCAGTCGCAAACATGTAAGGGCGGATGTATAGGCTTGCGCCTTTGCCAGATGGAACCCAGTTTCTGTCCAGGTCGACCAACTGTAGAAGGCCTTCCATGAAAATCTCCTCGGGGATCTCCGGCATGCACATTCTTACGGCCGATTCATTCATCCGCTGCGCATTGGCGTCCGCACGGAAAATCAGGATTTCACCTTTTTCGTTCTTATAGGCTTTCATCCCTTCAAAGATGGACTGGCCGTAGTGAAGGGCCGCATTTGCGGGATGGAGGTCCAATGCTCCATAAGGTTCAATGCGAAGATCAGTCCACTCGCCGTTTTTGTAGTCCGCCACAAACATGTGGTCAGAAATGGTTTTGCCGAATACCAGATTCGAAAAGTCTGTCTCGGCAAGTTTGGAATGGGTGGTTTTCTGAACCGGGATAGCAAGTGTGGTTTTCATACGCTTTCTATTTGGAGGCGAGATGCCTGAGGTTTCTATTTGGAACAGATCCGCTGGATCGGTGGTTTCGGTTGCAATTTATAAAAATGCGGCTGCTTATTTTAATCTTGGAGTCCAAGTCACCTCTTCAACGTCGAGTTCTTGGGCCATTTTTCTTCCCAACACGAAGAGATAGTCAGAAAGTCGGTTAAGATATTGGATGACCAGCTCTGATACGGTCTCTATAGACGAGAGCTCTACCACGATTCTTTCTCCGCGCCGGCAGACTGTTCGGGCGATATGGCAGAAGGAAACCGACTGATGTCCTCCGGGAAGTATGAAGGAATTAAGCATCGGCAACTGGGCTTCCATCAGATCCATTTCGTCCTCCAAGGCTTCGATGTCTTCAGCATGCAGATCCGGTTTTTTGACTTTGTCTTTTCCCGGAACAGTCGCCAGATCTGCTCCGATGGTGAACAGCCTGTCTTGGATTTCCTTTAAGAAAACAGCTCGGTTTGCATTGACTTTCTGATCACGAAGCAAACCCAAGTATGAATTCAGTTCGTCGATGGTGCCATATGCGTCTATCCTCAAATCGGATTTTGGCACCCTTTTGCCGCCAAGTAGTGCAGTAGTTCCCTTGTCTCCGGTTTTGGTGTAGATTTTCATTCGACGCTGTTCTTTCAGAGTCAAAAATAAGAATCTATTTCAAATAACTCGGAGTAAATCAAGCGTGGACGGGAACGCCTCGGGTAGGGTTGGGGTTGATTTTGTCGGTTTCCACTAAGCCATCCCTCAAACGGATCACTCGGTGTGCATAGTGCGCGATATCGTCTTCGTGCGTTACCATGATGATGGTGTTGCCCTTGGCGTGCAGTTCATGAAAAAGCTCCATGATATCATGGGAAGTCTTGGAATCCAAGTTACCGGTAGGCTCATCGGCGAGGATGATGCTTGGATTGTTTACCAAGGCCCGGGCAATCGCTACCCGTTGACGCTGACCGCCGGAAAGTTCATTGGGACGGTGCTTGGTCCTTTCGCCAAGTCCTACATTTTCCAATGCCCTGAATGCCTTTTCCTCTCTTTCCGCCTTGCTAAAACCGGCATAGACCAACGGTAGTGCAACATTGTCCAGACAAGAGGCACGCGGAAGAAGGTTGAAAGTCTGGAAAACGAAGCCGATTTCTTTGTTGCGAATCTCGGCAAGTTCGTTCTCGCTCATGTCGCTGACGTCTTTTCCCGCCAAAATATAGGTGCCGGAGGTAGGTGAGTCGAGGCATCCGATGATATTCATGAGGGTGGATTTTCCCGAACCGGAAGGACCCATGAAAGCCACGTATTCTCCACGATCTACGGTGATGCTTACTGACTTGAGGGCTTGGATGATTTCGGAGCCCATTTTATAGGTTTTGTTGATTTCGTGGGTTTCAATGACTCTGCTCATGGTAGAAAATTTTGCTTAAGATAGTGGTTTAGTGTTTAAAATTTCGAAGACCGATGCGTCAAAATACGTGAAAAAGTGCTAATAGTTTGTCCGTTGCAAGAATTCTATTTCGTCCCAGCTCAGCCAGGTGCTCATCTCTTGGATGGCGTCGGTGGCGTAGTTGTCCAAACCGATACGCTTGGCGGCCTGTACCTTTCGAATCCAGAGCAGGGGATCCTTGCTGAATTCACTTGCGGTATTCAGCAGCTCATATTGGGCTAACGGGTCCTGAAGGCGCTCCGCTGCACTGAGGACAAGCGGTGTACGGTAGGGGTTTGCGGACAATTCCTCGCCAGTCTGCAAAAATTCGGTGAAAGACTTCAGAGCCGCCTGATCAGACCAGTCCGGATTTTGGAGGAACAGCTTCAGTTCTTCCTCGTTTTCAATCCTTCCTTCTAGTGTTTTCCCTAATTCATTCAGTTGGTAGCCGGTCAGGCCATGCGCTTTCCTCTCTAGCATGAGATAGGCCAACGTAGCTTTGGTTTCCTGCGACGGAATCTGGCTCCATAGTTCAAACAGTCTATCGGGCATGCTCTGGTTAAATCGTGCGACAAAGTCGAGCATTGGATCTTGGGAGGTTGATTCAGGAACTTGGTATTGATCCTGCAATTCCTTTGCTTTTTCCGAGAATCCCCCGAGTCTCAGGATTGCGATGTGCTGTGGCCTAAAAGCCTTAAATCCCTTTTCCTCTGCTGCAATGATGTCTTTCGAAGCTTTTTCGAAATCCAGATTTCTCGCCAAAATCCCAGCAGTGAGATTGAGGTAGTAGCCTGCGTCTCCCGGATTTCTGAACGCCAGGCCGTTTAGGTTTTTAATGGATTCAGTGATTCTTCCAGCTGCCAAACTTCGTATGGAAGCGGTTTCCTGCATCTGCATCAGGTATTCGAGCATCTCAGGCTTTCGGCTGACCGAGTCGATCCAAGCCAAGTCCTGTGCTGTGGCGGAGATATCCCCGACAGATGACAAATTCCTCATGCCGGCATTCAGCAGCATGGGCGAAGTTTCATTTTCCAGTTGTGCCCTAAGCTTATTTAGCTCATCACCATTGACAGCCTCCCCGCGGAAATTATTTCTTGACAGACGATTGATCCTGGTGATCAGGTCGTCTCCAGTGGGAGTTTCCGGCTGATTTTTCTGGAGTTTTCCCCGCATAGCGATTAGATTGGAGGCAAGTACGGGATCTGATGCGCTGTTTTCCTCCAATAGCCTTAGCGCCTCCTCGTGTTTTTGGATTTTGACATAGACCAGCGCGAGGTTATTGACGAGGTGTGGATTTCCAGGAAATCTCTTTAGTCCATTTTCAAGATAAAATACGGATTCAAAAGGCTTGTTTTCCAAGATCATCCTCGAGCTCAGCAGCAGGATGTTGTCTACTTGGGGCGCTTCCGCAAAGCTTTCATCCAGGTGTTCCTTAGCAAGAGTAGGCTGGTTCAGTTCGAAGAGAAGGTGGGCGGTTAAGCTCTTTGCCTTTTTATTTTTTCGAAAAGTATCCCAGGCATTTTCATAGAGAATGCTCGCTTCCAGTTTTCGGCCGGTTTGGTAGTAGTAGTCTCCCAGTACGTGGGTTGTCATGGAGCTTGTCTGGGCGGCGAGCACGGCATCCATGTAGATCGTAATTACCAGCATGGTGATCATCCCGCCGATTCGGAGGTGGTAGTAGGGGAGGGAAAAAGGTTTGAAAAGCACCTTGTCTACCGATTTGCCCGAATCCATGATGGAAAGGAAATTGCTAAAGAGGTATACCAGGAAAAACAGGGAAAATCCAAACTGGGAATAGACGATCAAATGCTTTAGAAATTCGCCTGCGGGTTCATTTCCCGAGACCTCAAATTTCCAGATTAGCCAGCCTGTCATCGCAAAACCAAGTAGAAAAAGCGCTTGTAGAAAGTTGGGTTTCGCTGCTATGTTGGATTCCTGATGGATTTTTTCAAGCGTGGAGATCCATCCCAAAATTCCCATTGGGAAAAGAAGCATTAGGGAAGTCGAAGCCGGAATCGGCAAACTGACTTCGCCCTTGAGATCCAGCAGCAAAAAGATCAGCGCAAGCAGGTAGAGGATGCCGATGCCGAGGATTTGCCAGGATATCCTCATGCTGATGTTTTGGTTTGCCCTAGCCAACAAAATGTAAATACCAGAGATGATCCCGTGACCCTGCCAAAATACCCAAGCTGCCGCCATACCTAGCCCGATCACTAGGCTCTGTTCCGCCAAATAGAGCTGAGGCTTGGGAATTGGGCTGAGCAGAACCAGCGCTGACAATGCGACACCGAGTGAGAACAGCACTGTCAACCAACGCAGGCCGAAAGCGGCGTTAGGCTTCCACACATGGAAAAACATCAAAGGCAAAATGCTTCCCGCAATCAGGATAACCAGCGGCAGGTTGGAGCTAGGGACGCCAATGTTCAAACCGTTTGAATTCGAAACCGTCAACAGGACAATCCAGGCTGCGCTGGCGATCAAAAAAGGGATTTTCTTGAAGGTACTAAACAGGGCTAGCGCGGAAACGGATAGTAAGAATACGATTGAACCGAAAAGGTAGCTTTCTTCAAAGGTAGAAGCGGGGGCTAGGGAATGGAATTCCTGGAAGACCAAATAGTTGTCCACCTGAATCGGAAACGAAAGTGAGCCCAAATTGACCCAGTCAATCGGTACGGCGAGGGTATCCAAAAAGGCTGCGGGGGCAATCCTAGGATAGTGGGCAGAGTCGAAAACAAATGAACAAAACGCAAAAAGCCCTCCGGACACTAAAAGTAGGAGGGCGGCGGTTTTTGCAATGAAGTTCGTGGTGGAAGCGGATTTCAGCATTCTTACTCTAGGACTTTCGGTACCCGGAAGTACTCAGAATCTCTCTTTGGGGCGTTTGTCAGACCGGCCTCGTGGTCGAGGTGCCTTCCTACTTTGTCTTCGCGCATCACGTTCACCTCGGATGACATTGTCGTGAGAGGTTCCACATCGGTGGTGTCGATTTCATTGAGCTGCTCTACCCAATCGAGGATTTGCGACATGTCTTTGGACATTTTTTCGGCGGAACCTTCGTCAAATTCCAGTCTCGCCAAATGCGCGATTTTCTTGATGGAGTCTTTGTCTATTTTCATTAGGAAATTTCAAGAGCCAAACCCGGGATTATCCAAGTCCAGTTGTTTTTGTATGGTTGCAAAACACCGTTCCTTCAGCAGTTCATCCGAGACAAAATCTGCTGGGTTCAGTGCTTGGTGAAAGACCATTTTTGCACTTCTTCTGCTGAGCAAAAATTGGCCATCGTCGGGTAAAATTAGGTGATTATAGGATAAGGTGACAGGGATGACGGGGATTTGTTTTTCCATGGCAAGCCTGAAAGCCCCATTTTTGAAGGGGATCATTTGGGGTGGCCACTTTGTGAAAATCCCCCCTTCCGGAAAAATCACGATCCCGCTACCGGCATCCAGAGCCTCTCCCGCCTGCCTCATGGTCTCAGCCCGGCTTTTCAGCCTGTCGCGATCCACGGCGATGTGGAGATTTTTGAAATAGTAGCCAAAGAGCGGCGCTTTCCGGATAGAGGCTTTTCCCACGAAGAGTACATCTCCCGGGATGAATCCCATCATGGCTACATCCAAGTAGCTAAAATGGTTGGAGAGGAAGATATAAGGTTTCCCTCGATCAAGCTTTCCTTTGAATTCTATTTTCACCGGCAGAAAAATCAAAGAGAAGTAGGCCCTCGCCCAATAGCGGTTGATTTTTCTACCGTATTTTTTCCATCCGGGTATCCAAATACATAGGACGATAAACGGGAAAATTACGAGAAACGTGATCACGAATGTCACGGCCGCATAGATCGAGTAGATGCGCCGCAAAATCCTATTCATGGTTGATCATGTGGTTGGCGACTTTGATGAAGTACCCAGCCATCAGCTCTTTGGCGTTTTGGTCAGGGTCGAGTTTGTCCAAAGCGGTAAGCATGGCATTCAGCCAATGGTTCCTCATGTTGGGATCAATCTTCCAATCCAGATGCCTCATTCTCAATCGCGGATGGCCCCGCTCCTCGGAATAGGTCTGGGGACCGCCGAACACCTGGAGAAGAAAGAGGAAAAGCCTGCGCTCGGCAGGCTCCAAATCTTCCGGATAGAGCCTTCTCAATTCTGAATTCTGGCTTACTTCCTCGTAAAAGTATTGCGTGAGCAGTCTGATTTGGTCTTCGCCGATCAGTTCATAAATGGACTGAAATGGATTCATGCCGCAAACTTATGGAAATCTTTCAGGTTCAAGCCGAAAGATTCTTCACTTTTAGCGATGTTCCTTCTGTGGATATGACGACGATTTTTTCGCCCTGGTCGATAAACTCACCTCTTGAGTATGCGTCATAGATTTCACCTTCGATCTCTACCTTTCCGCTTGGTCTCAGCCGGGAGTGAACTGTGCCGGTTTTGCCCATGAGCCCTGGCGAATAAAAGCTGGAAGTATATCCCTCGCTTCTTTCTTGGGTGGTAACAAGGGTAATATGTCGGAAAGCTCCCCACTCGTTCACTTTGGGCGTAAGCCAGAAAACCATTCCCACGGATACGATGGAAGCAAGAATGACGGTTAGCAATGCGGTAAAAAGTTGGGAGGTGGGGACAAAGTCAAAGTTGAAGTCCTGATTTGGCACCATGCCCAAGACCAATCCACCAATGATGAAAACGATCCCAAGGATGCCGAAAACCCCAAAACCCGGGATTACGAAAAGCTCCACGGCCAAGAGAATGATGCCTGAAAAAAAGATGAGGATTTCCCAGTTTTCGGCCAGGCCATTCAGATAGTAGGGAATAAAATATAGGAGTGTTGCAACGATGGCCGCGAGGATCGGAAATCCAACCCCGGGAGTTTGTAGTTCAAAGTAGATTCCTCCGATGATGATCAAAATCAGTACTCCGCTGATGGCTGGGCTCAAGAAGAATGAAATGATTTTGTCTATCGTATCTTCTTCGTAGGCCAAGACTTCCGCGTTTTCCAGATTTTTGGCATCCAGGATGGCCGTCACCGAAGAGTATTCTCCATCGCAAAAGCCGAGTTTGATGGCTTCAGACACGGATAGGGTGATCACCGAACCAGCCTTTTTTATCCCCTCGATTTCAATTTTTTCATCCACCATTCCTTCTGCGATCTTTGGGTCCCGACCGCGAGCCTCCGCTGTGCTCCTCATCATCGACCTCATATAGGATTGGTATTTGTCCGGAGCGGCAGCACCGTCCGTACCATTGACTACAGTCGCCGCGCCTATACTTGCACCGGGAGCCATGTAGATGCTGTCGCAGGCAATGGAAATCAAGGCCCCAGCCGAAGCCGCATCTTTGTTGATGAAGACGTAGACGGGAATTTTGCTTTCCAAAATCCTCGTGCGAATTTCGTCCGCATCGGTGACCACGCCACCATAGGTATCCATTTCGATCAAGATCAGGCTGGCCTTTTTCTCCTCGGCTTCCTGCATGGCCAGTTGGACTCTGCGATTCATGGCCGGATCGATGTCCGAATCGATCTTAAACGTGAAGACTCGGGACGCTTGCTCTTGTCCATAGAGGGAAAAGCAAATCAGTCCACAAAACAAGGTTAAGAGCAGGAGTATCCGCATCATTCTGGAGAATTAGTAAGAAAAGATACGTATAGGGCTGAGATTACGCCAATTTTTGCCTGAGATTTAGCAGGCTAGCTTTTGGTCTTTTTCCATATTCCAAATAAGGAATGAAAAAGCCTGGGCAGTCTCATTTCTAGCATAATTCTTGCGAAACACATAGTGAAATTTTTGACCTGTTTCACTTCAATACCCTAGATTACAATGATTCCTCAGTCCAAATTCCTCAGTGCCTTCCTTCTGATCTTGATGCTAACTGTCTCTTATTCAAAAGCCTCTCGCCTAGTCTCGGGAGATTCGATTGGGATAGAGCGCGTAGGAGACAAGACCTTTATCCTGCACAAAGTCACTCCCCAAGAGACGCTTTTTGCGATATCCAGAAAGTACCAGGTACCGGTGGGAGAGATCCAAAATGCAAACGAAGTCTTAAAGCAGGGCTTGAAGATCGGGCAGACCATTCGGGTCCCGTATTTTGAGAAGAGTAAATTGCCGGAGGGCGCCGCTCTCCACAAGGTAAATCCGGGTGAAACACTCTTTTCGATTTCCAAAAAATATGGGGTGAGCGTCGACTCATTGAAGCAGTGGAACAAACTCCTTGGCAATGATCTGAGTGTGGGCCAGGCTCTGATCGTGAAAGAAGCTGCCATAGCAACCAATTCCCAGCCCACTCCCGTAGCTCCTACCGTAGCGGCGACTACGACCGCTGCCGCCGAAAGTGTAACTACAGCCGGAAACAATCCCAAAACTGAATCAAAGCCAGTCGAAAAGAAGGCTGAAAAGCCATCCGCCGAAAAGCCTACTACCAAAGCCCAGCCTGAAACAGTCCTGACAACTCCATCCACGACCGTCGCCAACACAACTCCGATCGCCCCCGGCGAATGGATTTCGCATACCGTCAAACAGGGTGAAACACTCTTTTCCCTTTCTACCCAATACAATTCCAGCGTCGAAGATTTGATCAAATGGAATGCGTTGACCTCTAATAATCTTCGCTCCGGACAGGTGATCAAAGTGGGAAGAGCGCCGGAAGGTCCCTCTACCGTCCCTGTCATAGGCTCTCCAAAAGTCGCGACGTCTACTGCCGAGATGAATGTAGAACCAACAGTGGCAAATACGTCTGGTGGGTTTAAGAACATTACCGAAACAGGCCAGGCGGAACTGATCGAAGGGACTGGTTCTCACAAGAAGTATTTAGTCCTGCACAGAACGGCACCGGTAGGGAGCATCATGCGCGTGAAAAACGAAGAAAACGATCTCACAATTTTCGCTCGGGTCGTGGGCACACTTCCAGAGACCGGGGACAACTCAAAATTGGTGATCAAGCTCTCTCAAGCAGCTTTTGACCAGCTGAAAGCCGTCAACCAACGCTTTCCTGTCGAGGTTCTCTACTAATCCTAAAAAACATTATGACAATATCCCCTTTCTGACTTGGAAGGGGATTTTTTGTATGTGTCAGTGCTGGCTACAAACTTGCCCGAGCCTTCATGGCCTAATGCTACTTGGCATTGTAAGCGGGTCGAAGTAACTTTGCGCATTGATTATTCAGGCATGAATAGAGTCCAGCTCTTTTTCCATCACGTGTTCCGATTTGTTTGGAACATGGTCTTTATCCTCAGCTATCCGATTTTGGCAAGTTTCGGATTGCTTTTTATCGGGCTGACATTTGTTTTTTCGAAGCTTTCCCAACTTCTCACGCGCATCAGACCCGAGGGGAACAAAGTGGTATTCAAAGAATCTGATTGGGAAATCATGCCCTATACCAATGAGCTACTCGAAGCTAAGGTATGCAAGCAGATTATGTTTGGTCCTTCGGGTTTTAAGTTGAGGAGAAAGGACGGAGTACCTTCCATTTTGGAAGACTATGTGTTTGGGAACAAAGTCAGGGCCATGGAGGAGGGATTTATCCTGGAAAAATGGAATACGCTCGAATCAAAGGATATGCCTGATTTTGATATTTGTCTTTACGATCCGGATCAGGATTCGCTCCGTCCATTGACCAACATCAAGTGCTTCGACTGGCACGTATCCGAAAAGGTTGACAATGAACTTTCCTTCAAATGGTTTGATGGAACACAGGGCGGGGAAGTGAAAGTGGCGCTTTGATGCAGAGATTGAAGGACTTTCTTGACGTAAAAGTTGCCCAATATAACCAGCCAGGATTCATAGCCAACGATCCCATATCCATTCCCCATCGCTTTTCCAAAAAGCAGGACATTGAAATCGCTGGCTTTTTTGCGGCGATCTTGGCTTGGGGGCAACGTAAGACTATCATCAACAAATGCTTGGAGCTATTTAAACTGATGGATGACGCTCCGCACGATTTTCTCCTCAATCATCACGAGGCTGATCTGAAGAGTTTTTCAAGCTTCAAGCATCGAACTTTCAACGAGATCGATACGCTTTATTTTATCCATTTTCTTAGCAGTTTCTACAGAAACAACGAAAGTCTGGAAGAGGCCTTTCTCAGGGGGCAAAACGGCCTTGTTGATGCCATGGAGTCTATTTTGACCGAATTTCGCCGGTATTTCTTTAGCCTTCCTGACGCTCCCGACAGGACAAAGAAGCACATCGCGTCACCGGATAGGAAGGCGGCTTGCAAGCGGATCAACATGTATCTACGCTGGATGGTACGTTCGGACGAAAACGGCGTGGATTTTGGCTTGTGGAAGAAGATCAGCCCTGCCCAGCTGGTATGTCCCTGCGACCTGCACGTGGATCGAGTAGGGAGGAAGTTGGGATTGATTACAAGAAAGCAGACCGATTGGCTGACAGCGGTGGAGTTAACTCAGCGATTGCGGGAATTTGATCCCGACGATCCCGTTAAATATGACTTTGCCTTATTTGGCTTGGGAATAGAAGAGCAGTTTTAACCCATGGCCATTCCCTTTACTTTATTCGAGCATCCGCTCGATGTACCTCAGCAGTAGGCCGACTCCATAGGCAGTTCCTGTTTTGGTTTTTGCGAATTCGCTATCTGTGAAGGAGACTCCGGCGATATCCAAATGAGCCCAAGAAGGATGCCCATGGGTGAATGCCTGCAGAAACTTTGCCGCGGTGATTGCACCCGCGAAGGGCTTCCCGTTGTAGTTTTTGATGTCGGCTATCTCCGAGTCCATCTCCTTGGCATAGCTGTCCCAAAGCGGTAGAGGCCAAGACTTTTCCCCAACCGCCTTGCCGGCTTCTTGCAAGCCATGAGACAGGCTTTCATCATTTGAAAACAGCGCCGCACACTCGTAGCCAAAAGTTCCAATTGCGCTCCCGGTAAGTGTCGCCAAATCGATCACCTGATCTATTTTATATTTTTTGGCGAGGTAGGAAAGACCGTCTGCCAGGATCAGTCGCCCCTCGGCGTCCGTGTCGACCACCTCGATGCTCAGTCCTGCGTGGCTCCCAATAACTTCGGATGGGAGATAGGCGTCTTTGTCGATCGCGTTTTCAACTGAAGGGACGATTGCAGTAAGGTTTATGGCAAGCTGAAGATCGGAGACCAGCTGCGTCGTCGCCAACACGGCAGCTGCTCCGCCCATATCAGATTTCATCTCATGCATTCCTTGGGTCTTCACATTAAGCCCGCCGGTATCGAAAGTCACTCCCTTGCCAACCAATCCAATGTGGTGTTTAGCTTTTGGATGGCGGTATTCGAGAATAATGAATTTCGGCTCTTTTGATGAGCCCCGTCCCACTGCTAAAAAAGCCTCCAAGCCTTCTGATTTAGCCCTTTTCGAATCAAACACCGTAGTGCTGAGCTTGGATTTTTTGGCAAGTTTTTTCGCCCAGTCTGCAAGATATTCAGGGGTGATTTTGTTAGGAGGTAGGTCTACCAGCCTAAAAGCCTCTATCTTGGCCGCTGCGATTTTTTCGGCCCTATCGACAAGTACTTTTGCTTTTTCCTGAACCGAGCGAATTTCAACCTTTAATCCGTCAAATTCCGTCGCCTTCGCGGATTTATAGAATCCGATAGAATAGGTGCCCAGTACGAAGCCAACAAGTGCTGCCTCGGCTTGCGTGGCCGTAAAGTTGTCGGGTAGATCAATAGAAACGCCATTTTCAGCTAGTGTCCCATTTTTTGAAAGTATTCTTCGAAATGCGGTTTCGATAGTTTTGTAGTCAGGATTTTGTCCAAGTCCCAGTAGTAGTATCAATTGGCCTTCAGAATCATAGCAATACGCTGAGTCCTTTTTTCCCGAGAATAGGACGGGAGCGGGAGCGGGTTTTCCCAGCTTTTCGGCCAAGCCGGCTATAGCGTCTTCGAAGACAGGAATGACGCGCAAAAAAGTCTTAGATGGGGATTTTGGATTAATCTTGAATTGCATATGATCTATCTTGAAGAATTTAGATGGGCTAAAAATAGAGTAGAGAACGCCTCCCTACGACGGCTTGAAATTAGCTCTTCTGTGATCGAAAGGGAAATTATGATGGAATTAAACAGATTCCCCGGGGCGAAATCTGATCTCCTCGGGATAGGGAAAGGCATGGATTAGCTCTCCCTTTCCGATTCGGTCTTTCAAGGAATTCCAATAATTGGGGTCAAACAGATCCTTGTGATAATCCAGGAAGTGTGGCTTCAGATCCGGCCGACCAATCATCCAGCGGCGAAAATCCTCAGGGAAAACGTCGTTTTTATGAATTTCATACCAAGGCTCGGCGGCATAGATCTGTTCATAGTTTTGGGGCTTTGGCTTTTCCCGAAAGTTCATTTCTTCCAAAAGCTCAATTTCATCGTAGTCGTAGAAAATCACCCGCTTTTGGCGGGTCAACCCAAAGTTTTTCGTCATCATGTCCCCGGGGAAGATGTTGGCTTGGGCCAGCTGAAGTATTGCCCGACCATAGTCTTCCACCGCCCTCAGCCCTTCGTCCGTCGAGCATGTTTCCAAAAAAATATTTAAAGGAACCATTTTTCTCTCTGTGTATAAATGTTTGATTACGAGAAAATTTTCCTTGATCTGCAGAAGCGAGTTAGTTGTGTTTCGCAGCTCTTTCATGAGCTCTTCACTGATGCGGTCCAGTGGGATCTTGAAGTACTCAAACTCATGGGTGTCGGCCATTCTTCCCACCCTGTCGTGGAGTGATACCAACTTGTATTTCTCCCGGACTTCCTGTCGGGTCATATTTTTGGGAGGCTCAAAGTGGTCTTTGATCAGCTTGAAGACAATGTTGAGAGAAGGCAAAGCAAAGACGGTCATGACCATTCCCTTGATCCCCGGAGCGACCACAAACTGGTCCGAACTCTCCGACAAGTGATGAAGAAAGTCCCGGTAAAAAAGCGTCTTGCCGTGCTTGTTGAAGCCGATCGCATTGTAGAGTTCGTGGATTTTTTTGTGTGGTATGACCGAACTCAAAAAGCCAACAATCTGGGAAGGCACTTCAGCTTCGACCATAAAATAAGATCTGGTGAAACTGAACAGGTGACTCATCAGGTTTGGGTCGAAGATGAGGGTGTCGACATATATGCCCTCTGATCCATGCATAAAAGGAATAATAAATGGCATCCATTTTTTTCCGACATTGGTCCTTCCGATCAGGTAAGCTGCTTTGTTTCGGTAAAACACCGGTTTTAGCAGTTGGGTTTTGGTGCCCACTTCCACCTGATATCTGGTGAAGATGACCTTTTTCACTCCATCGACGAGAAAGTTGACGTCCTGCTCTTTGTCCATATAGGGGACGCCAAAGTCAAAGTCTTCAAGGATTTGGCGGATGATCTGCTCAAGCCCCATTTCAGCCGGGTAGGTGTACAATAGCTCCGAGTTTTCCCGGATTTCGCAGGACCCATAGCCTTCCATTACAAACATCAGCTCATCGTCGAGGGGGTTATTTGGGAAGGTTTTTCTAAACACCGAGTTGAAAAATGTCTCCGCCAGCTCCACATCCAGTCGCACTTTGATCAATAGCTGGTACTCCTGCCTGATCAAGGCCCAAATGGCTCTATTGTCGGAATCTTTTCCTAGTATCTGCTGGAAAATTTTCACCAGCTGAAAGAGAAGATCTTTGTAAAGTCTGAGACGTTGGCGATGGTTGAGCTGGGTGGCTTGCCAGTTACGCTGGGCAAAGTAAAGCGGCGCAAGGCGTGTATAAGTTTTGAACGTTTCGGTATAGGTCAGGAAACCTTCAAAAATCCTGTGGGCAAGTGGACGGGCTCGTTGTGGCATACGAAATTTGGTGGTGGTGTCGAAAAATAATTTTTTTTCTAATTTTTGGGTCTATTGAAATTTAAAAACGCCTTGATTTTCTGGGGCTTAGAGGTCTTAGTTCTTTGCAGAATAAAATTTTGAAACTTTTTCGCAATCGATTGTTTGGTGGAAATAAAAACATTTTCTACTTTTCGACTGTATTCATGAATTGAATATCTACAATAGGTTTAATAGGTTTGAGAGCAGGAAAAGGCCCGGATAATATCCAGGCCTTTTTTGTTTTTTGCGGCCTGTCGATTTTGAAATAAAATGCCGTGGGTGGCCAGATTGGGGATACAATCTTGGTAGTGCTTGGCCACGCAAGATTTGATTTTTCCTCCACTTCTCTTAGCTTCATCTTTCTAATTTTCTCCTATGGATGCGACCGGGCTTTTTTTGAGACGAGTAGTGATTTGCTTGGTGATTGCGTTGACCGCCTGTGAAACTTCTGAGTCTGTGAAAGATGAAAAGATAAGTGACTTGTCGCCGGATAGCGAAGCGATGGATGTGATGCGCACCCAGATCGACCTTGGACTTGCGCAAAAGTCAGGCTGGCAAAAACACTGGGGCGAAAAAATCGGGAATTTCAGCTCCGAAGACTTTGAACTTACATCGATCGATTCGATAGACGCAATGGAAATGCCGGAGAAAAACCCGATCCTCGAAGGCGATCCCCTGTTTCCCTATCAGATTCCCCACCCCGAAGGCGACGGAACGATGGACATTTATTCTTACAAGGTCGAGGCGCAGGAAGGTTTGGATCATCCCTTTCTCAATCCCGATTCCGAGGTGATTTGGTATCGTTCAGATGGCATGAAAGAGCGGCTGCTTTTCATGGGGCCTTCTGGAATGTTTGAAGATGGCCTATGGATGAACGCAGACGAATTTTTGGTTGTAGGATTTTTGCAGGAGGAGGAGGGTTTCAGGCCGATGGTGTGGATTATCAACGTCGACGGCCATCGGCTTAGTCAGTTCAAATTGAACCAGGTCGTGAAGGACTATTCCTATGAATCCTACTTGGACTTGAAGCTGAAATCAGTCGATTTGGATACTGATGGAGTTTGAGTTTTTGATTTCTTTATTGGAAAGAAAGCTGAAAGCCCCTCTTCCAGGAAAGGAGGCTCATCTGAAAATGTCGCCTCGGCCAATAGATGAAAGAAGGTTTGTTGCGGAAATGCCAGTTGGTATTCGAAATAGCGGAGTGTTGATTCTTTTTTACACCGATGGGAAAGGCTCTTTTTTTCCGCTGATCAAGAGGCCGGAGTATCCTGGGTTCCACAGCGGCCAAATGGCTTTTCCTGGAGGGAAAATGGAGAAGACGGATGAAAATGTCATCCAAACGGCCCTGAGAGAGACGGAGGAGGAAGTGGGGATAGATAAGCACGAAGTCCGTGTAATTGGCAAGCTAAGTGACCTCTATATTCCCACCAGCAATTTTTTGGTGAGTCCTGTAGTTGGTTTTTTGGAGCACCCTCCAGAATTTGTCCCTGATCCAAAGGAGGTGTCGAGGATTGTACCTACTAACTTGAACCAGCTCCTGAGCGCGGAGATCCACAAGGAAACCGTGTTGGAGATCAACGAAAGCATTTCCCTTCACACGCCCTATTTCGAAATTGATGGGGAGGTAGTATGGGGAGCCACAGCGATGATACTGAGCGAATTGATCCATGTACTGGAGCAGGCTGACTCATAAAAGTTGGCCAGTTTGATCTTTTGTTGGTATTGTTGCAGTTCAATCCCCAGATCAACACATGGAAGAAAACTCCCCATTGATTAGCAATGATGCCGTCGTTTTGGGCTTGCTGATGGCGACACTGGCATTTGTGTTTGCTACTTCGGCGAGCAAGCGCCCCTTTTGGGTCAAATTTTACACCTACGTCCCGACCGTATTGCTTTGCTATTTTATTCCAGCGGTGTTCAATTCTCTGGGCCTTATTTCGGGGGAGTCTTCTGGATTGTATCGGGTTGCGTCCCGCTACCTGCTGCCAGCCTCTTTGGTGCTGTTTACCATCAGTATTGACCTCAAAGGAATTCTCAAACTTGGCCCAAAGGCTCTCACGATGTTTTTGGCCGGAACTTTGGGGATTATGTTTGGAGGGCCCTTAGCCTTGTTAACCGTAGGATTTTTTTATCCTGAGATCTACTCGGGTACGGGGGCGGATGAGATCTGGCGAGGGCTCTCGACGATAGCGGGAAGCTGGATAGGTGGTGGAGCCAACCAAACCGCGATGCTGGAGGTGTTTGGCGCCAGCCCTACCTTGTTTGGACAGATGATTGCAGTAGACGTCTTGGTGGCAAATCTCTGGATGGCATTTTTGCTGTATTGGGCGGCCAAGCCTGAAAAGATCGACAAGTTACTCAAGGCCGATGCCTCAGGCATCTATCAGCTGAGGGACCGAATCGCCAAATACCGCGAGGGAATCATGAAGATCCCCAGTCTGGGAGACACGATGTTGATTTTGGGCTTTGGATTTGGAGTGACCGGATTATCCCATCTCTGTGCGGACTTTCTGGCACCTTGGTTTGAAGTAAACTATCCCCAACTCAATCAATATTCGCTTAATTCGGCCTTTTTTTGGATCGTGGTCATCGCCACTACAGCCGGTCTTTTGCTTTCGTTTACCCGCGCGCGTGAATTGGAGGGGGCGGGTGCCTCCCGAATGGGAAGCGTGCTCTTGTATATTTTGGTGGCTACCATCGGGATGCAAATGGATCTTGGCGCGGTGCTGGACAATCCTGTCTTCTTTTTAATCGGAATCCTGTGGATGATATTTCACGTAATGATCATGATTTTGGTAGCTTGGGTTATCAAGGCTCCGTTCTTCTATGTGGCGGTAGGTTCACAAGCCAATGTAGGTGGAGCTGCGTCAGCTCCTATTGTGGCGTCTGCATTCGATCCTTCTCTCGCTTCTGTTGGTGTACTGATTGCGGTTTTGGGATATGCATTGGGAACCTACGGAGGCTACCTTTGTGGATTGATGATGCAGGCAATCTCAGGAATGTAATGAAGTTTAGCAGACAATTGGTTTTGATATGCAGCGGGTCAGACTGCAAAAAGGCCGGTTCAAAACGAATCCGGAAGGAACTGAAGCATGCGGCAACCGAGGGTTCACTCCGGGGGCATTGCAAGTTTTTTCAGACAAAATGCATGGATATGTGCAAGTCAGCTCCCGTAGTGGTGGTGAATTCCCATTTTTGCAAAAAAGCAGATACCAAAACGGTGATGGATCAAATCAAAAAGGCCTGAGCCCGGGCTCAGGCCTTGCCGATTCATTTATAGTTTACTCACTTTCACGGCGGTGCCGCTGACGGTTACCATCAGCATCCCGTCGCGGATAGTTTCGTAATCCAAGTCGATACCCACGACGGCATTTGCGCCAAAATGCCTGGCCTGCATTTCCATCTCAGACATGGCGGTTGCTTTGGCCTCACGGAGCACTTGCTCGTATGCTGATGACCGTCCGCCGACTATGTCGGTGATGCTGGCAAAAAAATCTTTGAAGACGTTGGCACCAATGATTGTCTCTCCGGAGACGATTCCCAGGTATTGGTCGATTTGATATCCCTGCAATGACGGGGTGGTGGAAATGATCATAGAAATGGGTTTGGATTGAAATTAAATGTTGTTTAGAGTTTGAGACGGCTTTCTTATGCAGAATGTTTGCCTTAAATAAGCAGAAATTTCTACCCTTGATTTTGGATTCGGTTTCAGAAAAGCCGGCAACGTCTGGCAATTTTGAAGTTTTCAGTTTGTGTTTAAACTTTTCTTTTTAAATATTCCCGCCTTATTTGGGTTTCCAAAATCCGCTTCGACAATCGATGAGCCAGTTCCAGCAGTTTGACATTTCTGATTTTCTGGATGAAATACAGGAACCCATGTTCCTAATGGATAGAGAGGAGATCGTATTTGCCAACCGGTTTTTCAGAGAAAATTTTAGTCCATTGTCTGACGACTGGAATCTTTTTTTTGACGATTCAGATTTAGTCCGTGAGTTGGAAGTTTTTTTCGAAAAAGGCACAATCCCCAAATTCAGGTTCAAAAGGGAATTGTCGGATAAGAATGGCAATAACGTCCTGTTTGAATGGATGTTTATCAATCTGCCTTCCAGCTATTCTTCGCGTTTTTTGATCGCAAAGGGAAGCCAGATTAAATCACAAGAAACCAGAAGCAAGGCTGGCACCGAGACTACGACAGAGCCTTTGGCGGCCGAGCTCAGCTTCATGCAAAGCATCCTGAGCAACAGTCACGATCTAATTGCGATCCTGGACAAAGAGGGGAATTACAAGTTCATCAGCGATTCCGTCACCGACAAACTTGGCTTTTCCAAGTCCGATATTGTTGGGAAAAATTATAGGGAATTTTCTGAACGGGGCATCCTCGAATTGGTCAAGGGTGACTTTTCGGATGTGTTGGGCTCCCAGGAGGAAGTTGCCATTGATTTTTGGGTGAGATTGAAGGATGGAAAGAGGATCTATCTGGAGAGTTTTGCAAAGAACCTTTTGCATCATCCAGATATTCAGGGAATTATATTCAGCTCTCGGGACATTACTGAATACATCCATACAGAACGAACGCTGCAAAGGCGCTACGAAATTGAAAACCTCATCATCCAGATTTCTTCCAATCTGATCAACGGAAGCATGCGGGAGTTGGAGTCGGAGTATTTTGCAGCCATCGCGCGGCTCGGGGAATTTTTGCAAGCGGACCATGCGGACCTTTTGGTTTTCAACAGCGAGTCAGAGCGGCTCGAGGCGATAACCTCGTGGACCGCTGGCAAGAATCTCCCAACTCATTTTGAGCTTTCAAAAGAGGAATTACACGTGGTTTTTGAAAACCAACCTTTTTTGGAAAAGGGAAAAGTAAGGTTGGTGAAACCGGAATTGCCGGAGCAGCACGCGATACGGGATCTCTCGCACAGTAGGATTTTGGTTCCGATGATATCTGCCAATCGACTTCTTGGGCTCGTCCGGTTTCAATCTGAAACGCCAGACTTCCTATTTGAGGAAAGGGAAGTCCAGGTTTTGAGACAGCTTGGGGACGTACTAGCGGGAGCCTACTTGGCCAGTCAGATGACCCAAAGGTTGGAGCGAAACGAAAACCTGCTGGCCTACACGGAGCTGCTTTCCAAGTCCGGCTCTTGGAGGTTTAGCATCCACAAAAAACGCTTTTATTTCTCCGGCGGACTCGCCAGCCTTTTTGATCTGGGAACCAAGCCGATCAGCAAGGATTTTTTGTTCCTGATTTTCAAGATAGACAAGGAATGTCGGCGAGCCTTTATCCGCGATCTGAGAAAATCAATGGAAAGCTTGACAAGAACTTCCGGGGAATTCACCACGACGGACAAAGATGGCAAAGTAAGATTCGTCAGCTATGAGATCGAAGGCAGAAGGGAGTTTCTGAGCCATGCACTGGAGGTTTACGGCTTTTGTACCGATATCTCACACAAGAGAGCTTCTGACAGCTACCTTCGACTGCAGTCGCAGATATTGGCCCAGGTGAATGATCCCATTCTGGTGACCAACCTGAATTTTGATGTGATCTACCAAAATGAAGCGGCAGTTCAACTATGCTGCTTGGATAGGACGAGGGATTTCGAAGGGAGTTTTCCTGAGCTATTGTCTATCAAATGGAAAAGGGGCGAGTCGCTGGAAAAAATCTCCTCCAGTCTCAAAGTGGGAGAAGTCTGGAAAGCGGAGCGCCAGATCAAAACCCAGAAGAAGGACTATGCGCCTTTCGAATTGTCGATTCAAGCCATCCTTGCCGAAGGAAAGGAAAAGATAGGCTATTCGATCATTCTGCGCGGGCTGGAGGAAAAATACAAGTCGGAGCAGATCGCAAAGCGTGCAAAACTGATCGTGGAAAACAGCCCAGCGGTGCTTTTTCGAGTCGATCCCAATGATCGGTTTAGAATCCATTACATTTCCGAAAACATCAAACGATATGGCTATGAAGCAGCTAGCTTGATCGCAAAAAAGACTTCGATCTTGGAATTGCTGCATCCTGACGATGCTGAGATGGTCTTGGCAAAGTCCAAACGTGCAAAGGTAGATCAAGGCGTTCCCGCTTTCTCCGGAGAGTATCGTCTCCAGACTGCGTCCGGAGAGTTTGTTTGGGTGGAAGATCGTACACAAGATGTGATTGCCAAATCTGGTAAGATCGTATTGCATGAAGGCCTTTTCCAGGACATCACAGACCGCAAAAATCTGGAGCTTATCCAGAACGAGCGAGATAGGCAATACCGTGTTTTAGCTTCAAACGTCCCAGATACCAATATTTTCCTCATCGATTCCGGCAGAACCTACATCTTGGCGGAGGGGACTAATTTTGAGAAGTGGGGACTTAGCAGGGAGGATTTTGAAGGTAAAAACTTAAGGGATCTTCAGCTCACTCCCTACCAGGAAATAAGCGATATCATTGATCGTGTATACAATAACCAGGAAATCGTAGAGACCGAGTTTTTTCTAAAAGGCCGGAGGTACCATAGGACGATAAGGCCCATCGTCATCCAAGACCAGGTGAAATATGCTCTCAGTATCGTGAGGGATGTTCAAGACGAATACCAAGCAAAACTTGATCTTTTACAATCTGAGGAGAAATACCGAAGGCTGGTGGAGGAATCAACGGAGATCATATTCTCGCTGACGGAAACCTTCATCATCCACTACGTTTCACCAAATGTAAAGCAGTTTCTCGGATACGATTCTGAGTGGGTGACGGGACGGAGTATTTTTGATTTTTTGCATCCGGATGATTTGGGGGTGTTTCAGGTATTGCTAGGAGAAAGTAAGGATTTCCTGGCGAACAATCAGTTTCTGGAATATAGGCTCAAGCATTTCAACGGCGAATATCGGGTATTCAATTCCAACGGGAAGCTGATCGAAGACAAGAACGGAATCCATCGCTATTACACTGGCGTGGCACGTGACATTTCCAAACTGAAGGAAACCCAGCGGGAGCTTTTGCTGGCAAAGGAAAAAGCGGAGCAGGCCTCTCAGGTGAAATCCCAATTTCTTTCGGTGATGAGCCATGAGATTCGTACGCCGATGAATGCGGTCATAGGATTGGCCCATCTCATGATGGAGGAAAACCCTAGGGAAGACCAGCTCGAAAACTTGAAGACGCTCCAGTTTTCAGCTGAAAACCTAATGGGGCTAATCAATGATATCCTCGACTACAACAAGATTGACTCGGGAAAGGTGGAATTGGAAAAGGTGCCATTTGATCTGAGAAATGTCATTCACCGGATCGTCCATTCCCACAGCTACCAAGCCCACGAAAAATCCCTCAAAGTCACCTGTGAAATAGATGAAGGCATTCCCGAAACCTTGATCGGAGATTCACTTCGTATAGGTCAGATAGTCAATAATTTGGTATCAAATGCCATCAAGTTTACCGAAAACGGATTTGTGAGGATTTCTATCTCGAGAGAGTTCACTTTGGACAATAAGACCGACATTCGATTTGTCTTTGAGGACACTGGCATCGGAATTCCGGAAACGAAGATGAAGTCGATTTTTGAGGCCTTCACCCAGGCATCATCTTCTACCAGTCGCAAATATGGGGGCACAGGCTTGGGCTTGGCGATTGTTAAGCGTCTCGTGGAGTTATTCGGCGGGGAAATCGAAGTACATAATAGAAAAGGAGGGGGCAGTATATTCGAATTTACCATCCCCTTCGAATTTGTCGACTTGCGCAAGATCGAGGCAGAAAAAGCATTGCAAGCTTCCCAGCAAAGGACGCTGGAGAAAGCCTCCATCCTAGTGGCAGAGGACAATGTTGTGAATCAGATTTTGATCCGAAAATTCCTTAAGAAATGGAACGCGGGACATCTTGTGATTACTTCGGATGGAAGGGAAGCTTTAGAGCAGTTCGACTCAGGAGACTTTGATCTGGTACTTCTTGATCTCCAGATGCCCGAATTGGACGGCTTTGCTGTAGCCCATGCTATCCGCAACAATACAGATCCAAAAAAGAGGAATACACCAATTTTGGCTCTGACGGCGGCCTCCCTCAATGAGGTGAAAGAGGAGATGAGGGTGAGCGGAATGGATGACTTTGTGCCAAAGCCTTTTTCTCCGGAAGTCCTTTTTGAGAAAATTTTGCGGCACCTCAACCTAAAAGTTCGGGGTGCGAATGGGGTTTAGCATTAATTTTGCCCAGTCGCAGCGGAATGACTCCGCTTTGTCACAAACCTGAATTCATGACACCCTTCAGAAGGCTACTGCTTCTTATTTTCCTGATATCAATACCCAACTTCATAAATGCGCAAGAGCTGATCAACAAGCGTTCTTCATTTTATGCTTTTACAGGCATTTCGGGAGCCAAACTAAGGCAGTTTAACGAGATGCTTTCAGATCGAGGTTTGTCGCCCATGCGCAACAGGTACCGCTCTTATGGGCTTGGCTATCAGGCTCGAATCAACGATTTTGTGTTGGGTTTTGAACTTTCCCAACACCAAAGCAAGACCAGCCATTTTGACGAGTTCGAAATCAAATATCGGACCTCTAGGGCTTTGGTAAATGTAGGATATGCATTGACAGAAGAGGGCAAGTTCCAGCTGATTCACTACATGTCCTTGGGAGTAGGCTATCTGAACTTTGAAATGCTCCCATCCCAGCAGACCCAAAATCTGGAGGATTTTCTCTCTGATCCGAGCGAGGGGTTTGTCCTGAGGGAAAACAATATCCAAAAAGGCACCCAATACTTCGGGGACTTTCTCACCGAAATCGGTTTTCAGTTGAGCTATGATTTTGATCTTCCCGGCAGAAAAGAAGCATTTGAGGTACTGGCTAAGGTAGGCTATTCTTTCAGTCCCTTTGAGGGGAAGTGGCAGATGAACGGGCTTTCTTTTGACAATACCCAGTCAGGAGCCTTCGTTCGGATCGGTGCCGGTATTTCTCTTCCCGACCGTAATTTTTTCTACAAAGATGCCTCCATCGGTGTTTCGCTTTTCAGGGGATTCCATTTCAGCAAGCCTGACAGGCTGAACAATGAGCTGCTGCAAAAAGGCTATCAGCCCTTGGGCGGCACTCCTTCAAACTGGGGCTTGAGGATTTTGGGTGAAACAGACGGGCTACTCTATGGGGTCGATGTCTACAACTCTGCTATGAAAGGCCAGGCTACCAACTTCCAAGACCAATCCCTCAACAGCCTGAGAGTCTATGCAAATGCCGGGATGAAGTTTTTTCAATTCAAAAATTTTGCCGTTGGAGCAATGGGAGGACTCGGATATGGCAATATCCGCTATACGCTTAGCCAGGTGGAAAAACCTGATTTCCCAGAGCTATTTGAACAGCGATATTTTGATGGTTATTTGAAAAGCTCGGGTCTTATGGCGAAGCCGGAGGTGTTGGTCGAGTACGGGATCCCAATGACCAACCGAAAGCTGTTTGACCTAGTGCTGAGCGCATCCGCCGGATACGAAGTGGCCCTTGGCAACTACCGACTAGGAGAATTGGGTATGGCCCAGTTCCTCACCGGACCCGTCCTTGGCTTCAGTGTCGGAGTGCGTCCCTGATTCCCGTTTTATGAATTATCCTGAGAACAAAAAACACCGAATTGAATTTTAACTAGCGCATTTTGATAAAAATGCTGTTACCTTTGTGGGGCTTATCGAGAAAGACTGAGGGAAGGGCCCTGCGACGTCTTAGCAACCTGCAACCAAGGTGCTAACTCCCATTCCGGAGATGCCGGGAATAGATGAGCGGACAAGTACCTGTACTTTTCTCCGTAGTTTTGCTCGATTGGCTTTTTGAAACAACTATAACGCGATGCAAAACAGAACGGAATCCCTCCTCCACGCAGTAAAGAATCGGATTTTGATCCTCGATGGGGCTATGGGAACCATGATCCAGAGATATCAGCTTACCGAAGACGACTTCCGTACAGCGGAACTCAAAGACCATCCAAAATCCCTGAAGGGAAACAATGATCTTCTATCCCTGAGTAGACCCGACATCATCAAGCAAATCCACAGAGAATATCTGGATGCGGGAGCAGATATCATCGAGACCAATACCTTTTCCAGTACTACGATTGCCCAAGCAGATTACGAGCTTTCGCATCTGGCCTATGAGATCAATTTAGAGTCTGCCAAGATTGCTCGGGAAGTCGCTGACGAATTCTCGGCACGAGAACCACAAAAGCCCAGGTTTGTCGCGGGAGCGATCGGTCCAACTAACAGGACAGCCTCGCTCTCTCCCGACGTCAATGATCCGGGTTTTAGGGCAATTACCTTTGACCAGTTGGCAGAAGCCTATTCGGAGCAGGTCAGAGGCCTGCTGGATGGTGGTTCGGATATACTTTTGATTGAGACCATATTTGACACCCTCAATGCCAAAGCTGCTTTATATGCGGTGCAGGACGTATTTGAGGAGCGAAATATCCCCTTGGATCCAAAGGAGGGAGGCATCCCGATCATGATTTCCGGAACAATTACAGATGCGTCTGGCAGGACACTTTCCGGACAAACAACCGAAGCATTTTTGATTTCGGTGTCACATGTGCCTTTGCTTTCGGTCGGGCTAAATTGCGCTTTGGGAGCAAAGGAACTTCGCCCATATCTGAAGGTACTGGCCCAGAATGCTCCGTTTTACGTGTCAGCCTATCCTAACGCCGGCTTGCCAAACGAGTTTGGCGCATACGATCAGGGTGCCAATGAAATGGCAGACCAAGTACGGGATTTTTTGAAAGAGGGAATGCTGAATATACTCGGTGGATGCTGCGGAACCACACCGGATCATATCCAAGCCTTGGCCAAGCTCGCGGCCGAATATCAGCCTAGAAAAATAGAAGAAGTAACTGAGGAGGAAGAGAGCAATGTTTAAGAACTATATGAAACTTTCGGGCTTGGAGCCGCTGGTTTTCACCCCGAATATCAACTTTGTCAATATCGGTGAACGGACAAATATCACCGGCTCTCGGAAGTTTGCCCGGCTGATCCTAAACGGCCAGTACGACGAAGCCCTTGAAATAGCTTTGGATCAGGTACGCGGAGGAGCGCAGGTCTTGGACGTGTGCATGGACGAGGGGATGCTCGATGGGGAGTATGCAATGGTCAAATTCCTGAACCTTATCGCTTCCGAGCCCGAGATCAGCCGTATTCCCATCATGGTTGATAGCTCCAAGTGGAGTATCATTTTGGCAGGCCTGAAGTGTATCCAAGGTAAGGGTATTGTCAATTCCATTTCCCTCAAAAACGGGGAGGCTGAATTTATCCATCAGGCCAAGACCGTCAAGAAGTTTGGCGCCGCAGTGGTGGTGATGGCGTTTGATGAAGTTGGACAGGCGGATACCTATGAGCGCCGGATCGAGATCTGTGAGCGCAGCTACCGTATTCTAGTCGACCAGGTTAGATTCAATCCGCAGGATATCATCTTTGACCCGAATATCTTTCCGGTGGCGACCGGCATGGAGGAACACCGCAAGAACGCCTTGGATTTTTTCCTCGGAACCAAGTGGATCAAGGAAAATCTGCCAGGAGCAAAAGTCAGCGGCGGAGTCAGCAACGTCTCTTTTTCTTTCCGCGGCAATGACCGGGTAAGAGAAGCGATGCACGCTGCTTTTCTCTACCATGCGATTCACCATGGCATGGACATGGGCATCGTCAACCCGACCATGCTAGAAGTCTATGACGATATTCCAAAGGATCTTCTGGAGCGGGTAGAAGACGTGCTTTTTGACAAAAGGGATGATGCCACAGAGCGCCTGTTGGACTTTGCCGAGACAGTAAAGTCTGCGGGGAAAAAAGAAGTGGTCAATGAAGCGTGGAGGTCGGATTCTGTAGCAAAGCGCATTGAGCACGCTTTGGTCAAGGGAATATTGGACTTTATTGTAGAGGACACTGAGGCTGCCCGTCTCGAGCTGAACAATCCTCTAAAGGTGATTGAAGGGCCTCTCATGGACGGGATGAACGTAGTTGGCGACCTATTTGGAGAGGGAAAGATGTTCCTTCCCCAAGTGGTGAAGTCGGCTAGGGTGATGAAAAAGGCGGTGGCCTATCTTGAGCCGTTTATGCCTTTGCCTGAAGAGGGGCAAGAAGCATCCTCTCTAAAGAAAATCCTGCTTGCGACCGTGAAGGGCGATGTACATGATATCGGCAAAAACATCGTCGGCGTCGTATTAGCCTGCAACAGCTACCAGATAATAGACCTCGGCGTGATGGTGGGCTCTCAGAAAATCATTGATGAGGCAATCAAAAACAAAGTAGATATCATCGGGCTCAGCGGATTGATTACTCCTTCTTTGGACGAAATGGTCAATGTAGCTTCCGAAATGGAGCGCCAAGGGTTGAAAATTCCATTGCTGATCGGGGGTGCTACTACGTCCAGGATTCATACCGCCGTTAAAATAGATCCGGTTTATTCCGGCACGGTCGTCCACGTAACCGACGCAAGTAAATCTGTTCCAATTGCAGGAGAGGCGATTTCTGAGGAAACCAAAGAAGCTTATCGCCTGCAAATCAAAGAAATCTATAGACAGTTGAGGGAAGAGCATGAAGCTAAGCAAGCTGTGAAACAGCTGGTGAGCTATGAGGAAGCCAAAGCAAATCCGGTTGAGATAGACTGGGTAGCCTTCGCGCCGATTAAGCCAAACGTGCTTGGAAATACCGTCTTGGAAGACTTGGACCTTTCCATCCTGAGAAAGTACATTGATTGGACACCGTTTTTCAGTACATGGATGCTAAGCGGAAAATATCCAAAGATTCTCGAAGACCCAACGGTGGGAGAAGAAGCCAAAAAGTTGCTTGCCGATGCCCAGGCGATGCTGGACCGGATTATTGCAGAGAAATGGCTTTCTGCCAATGCTGTTTTCGGGCTTTATCCAGTGCAGCGTTCCGCCGATGACGTTGTAGTCTTTGATTCAAGCGGGCAGACTTTGGCGAGTTTCCACTTTTTGCGCCAGCAGGGTAAGAAAGGAAAGGGAGTGCCGAACCGCTCGCTCGCCGACTATCTGCATCCTGTAAAGACCGATTACATCGGTTGCTTTGCGGTGACTGCTGGAATGGGGATGGAAACCAAGCTGGCCGAGTTTCAAGCCGCTGGAGACGATTACAATGACATTCTTTTCAAAGCACTCGCTGACCGCTTGGCAGAAGCCGCAGCGGAGTACCTGCACGAGGAAGTCAGAAAGAACTATTGGGGCTATTCGACGGAGGAAAGCCTGGACAACGATTCCCTCATTCGTGAAGAATATCCGGGAATACGTCCGGCGCCTGGCTATCCTGCCTGTCCGGAGCATTCCGAAAAGGAAACCATCGCCCGCCTGCTGGACTTGGAAGCTTCCGCTGGGATTACGTTGACCTCCAGCTATGCCATGTACCCGACCAGCTCCGTCTCCGGATTCTATTTTGCCAATCCGGAAAGCAGGTATTTTGGACTGGGCAAAATCGGAGAAGACCAGGTAGCCAGCTATGCGGAGCGAAAAGGGATTACCCTCCAGCAGGCGGAACGGCTACTTTCCCCAAATCTTGCCTATTCTCCAGCACCTATTTTAAGTTAATTCATGAAAATAACAGATCACCTAAAAAACGCGAATTCGACGCTTTTTTCATTTGAAATCCTGCCCCCGCTCAAGGGGCAAAGCCTAAAGGAACTTTTGGAAGGAATTGCTCCATTGATGGAGTTTAAGCCGCCTTTTGTGGATGTGACTTACCATAGGGAAGAGTTTATCTACAAGAAGCATCCGAATGGACTTTTGGAGAAAGTAAGCACCAAAAAACGGCCGGGCACCGTAGGTATCTGCGCTGCGATCATGAACCGGTTTCATGTGGATGCGGTGCCGCACTTGCTCTGCGGAGGCTTCACCAAAGAGGAAACCGAGAATGCGCTGATTGACCTGAACTTCATCGGTGTGGACAATGTCCTCGCCCTTCGTGGAGATGCGCCCAAGACCGAGGGCAGGTTCATCGCGGAGCCTGAGGGCCACAGCTTTGCCAGCGAGCTGGTGGAGCAGATTGTGCGGATGAACAATGGGCGCTATTTGCACGAAGAGACCGAAAACAGCTATCATACCGATTTTTGCATTGGCGTAGCAGGCTATCCGGAGAAGCACTTTGAGGCACCAAGTATGAAATTCGACCTAAAATACCTCAAGGAAAAAGTGGACAAAGGAGCGGAGTACATTGTGACCCAGATGTTTTTTGACAATCAGAAGTATTTTGAGTTTGTAGACAAAGTGCGTCAAGCGGGAATCACGGTTCCGATTATTCCAGGAATCAAACCCATTGCGACTATGGGGCAAATCACCAATCTGCCGAGGACTTTCTTCTTGGATTTGCCGGATGAGCTTACTGATGAGCTCGAGAAATGCAAGACCAATGCAGATGTCAAAGCCGTCGGGATCGAATGGTCGATCAAGCAATGCAGGGAATTGATCGATGCTAATGTCCCATCGCTTCATTTCTACACGATGAGCAAGGCGGACACGACTTACAAGATTGCAAAAGAAGTTTTCTAAGGTCCTTGATTTCTGTTAGTCCAAAAGGCTCAATTCCAGACGGAATTGAGCTTTTTCTTTTGATAAACGAAGATTATATTCTCACTGATCGAAATAGTTTACTTTGCTTACTCGGGAGGGCAATTAAATCTAAAGAGAGGCTGCCGGTTCGGTTTAAGTCGAGTTGGTAGTCAGCTTTTAGTTTCAAAATCTCACTATCTTCGGCCATGATCAAGCTAATAGAATGCCCTCGCGACGCTATGCAGGGGATATCCGGATTTATCGACACGGCGATCAAGGCTGCCTATATCAACCAGCTTTTGGAGGTTGGTTTTCATACGGTAGACTTTGGAAGTTTTGTCAGTCCTAAGGCGGTTCCGCAGATGCGGGACACTGCCGAGGTACTGGAACTACTTGATTTGCACGATGCCAAATCCAAGCTTTTGGCCATCGTTGCCAATGTAAGAGGAGCCGAGGATGCGTTGCACTTTCCCGAGATCGACTACCTGGGTTTTCCGCTTTCCGTTTCGGAGACTTTTCAGCAGCGCAACACCCACGCCTCAATCCAAGATGCATTGGAGACTGTCGAGACCATCCAAAATCTCTGCGAAACCAAGGGCAAAAAGCAGGTCGTCTACCTCAGCATGGGCTTTGGAAATCCATATGGAGATCCGTACTCGCCCGAATTGGTGGCGGAGTTTGTCGAGAAACTGGCTGAGCTGGAGATAGAGACGATATCGCTGTCCGATACGATTGGCGTGGCCAGTCCCGAGTTGATCACCCAACTTTTTGAAGTGCAAAGTCAGGCGTTTCCCCAGATTGAATTTGGTGCGCATCTGCATAGTCGCCCAGAGGGTATTTCGGAGAAAGTCTTGGCGGCGCTGAAAGGCGGATGCCAGCGTTTTGATGGGGCATTGAACGGGTATGGAGGCTGTCCAATGGCAAAAGATGAGCTCGTTGGCAACCTAGCGACAGAAGTATTGATAGAAGCACTCGAAGGTGAAGGCTATGACTTGAATCTAGAGAAGACGGAGTTGGCAGAGGCGATGAAGCTGACGGGATTTGTATTTAATCCCTGATTCTTTACACCAAAAGCTTAAACTTCTTTCCCGGCAGTGATTTTACTATCCCTTCAAATTCAAGCGAGAGAAGTTTGGAAGAGAGCATACCCAAGGGAATGTCCGTTTGGTAACTGATCTGGTCGATCTCGGATTCTCCTTTTTCCAGAAGAAGTCTCAGAATAGATAATTCTTCCTCGTCTCGACCTCCAAGTTCAAGACTTGGTTTTTTTATGGCTTCTTCTCCTGGCTTTGTCCAATAAAGGGCCTCTGCAACATCGTTCGGTCCGGTATAAATTCCGGCTTTCATCTTACGAATCAGCTGATTGCAGCCTTCGGAAAATGGAGACTGAAGATTTCCTGGGACAGCAAATACGTCTTTGTCGTAGCTATAGGCAATCTCCGCCGTGATCAAGGCGCCACCTTTTTCAGCAGCTTCCACGACGATCAAAGCATCCGAAATTCCTGCGATAATGCGGTTCCTTGCAGGGAAATTGCCCGGTACCATCGTGCTTCCAGGCGCATACTCGCTCATTAGGATTCCCGTTTCTTGGAGCTGTTCTGCCGTTTTACGATGTGCTGCTGGATAAATCTGCGACAGTGGAGAGCCCATCACTGCCATTGTAGGCAATCCAACCTGCAATGCCGCTCGATGTGCTTCAATGTCTATCCCATAGGCTAAGCCTGAAATAATCATCGGTCGATAGGGCAGGAGATCTTCCACGATTTTTCGGGTGATGGACTTGCCGTAGGCAGTGGCAGATCTGGTTCCTACGATTCCCACGCTTCGATCCATGTTCAAGTCTCCCTTTCCTTGGACAAAAAGGACGACCGGCCCATCCTCCAAGGCTTTTAGTCTTTGGGGAAAGTGCGGATCGGTTGACGTCAAGATGCGAAACCCTTTCTTTTCACAAAGTGAAATCAGGTCATCCGCCTTGCGCAACAGGGATTCAGATTGTTTTTGGATTTCGAGCAGCTTTTCTCCAACCCTCGGGATTTTCGAAGCTTTTGCCTTGTTCAGGTCAAAAAATGCTTTTGCCGAGCCGCTGTAGGCCAAGATAGCTTTGAACACACCAGGCCCAACTTTGGGAGCTTGGGAGAGAGCGAGCTGGTAGCGTAGGTTTTCAGGATCCGTGGCGGGCTTTGAGTTCATCCTTCAGATTGATTAAAAAGTCTTTGATTTCCTGAAGTTTTTGAACGGCCGCCACTTTGTCAAAACCCTGGTTTTTGCCGGAAGCGATTACCTCCTGAGCACCTTGGAGTGTGTAGCCCTTTTCTTTGACGAGATGGTATACGTAGCGGATCTTTTGGATGTCATCCTTGGTGTAGCGGCGATTGCCTTTCTTGTCTTTTTTAGGGCGGATGATGTCAAATTCCCCCTCCCAATAGCGGATCAGCGAAGGAGCGACCTTAAACATCTCGGCAACTTCGCCAATGGAATGGTATTTTTTCTCGATTTCTCGCTCTTTGTACGGCACAGCAGGTTAGGTTTTATTGTCAATTCCGATTTCTTCAGGAAGTAAAGGGAAAGAGAATTGGGTTAAATATCTAAGTTAAAAATTTGCTTTGTCACTTCAAGGTATACTTGAGGCATATGTGAAAAAACGTCGTGATTATCGATTTATTACCTGAAGAATCTGGACTGCCGTTAGGCCAGCTGTTTCTGTCCGGAGTCTGCTTTTTCCCAGGGATATTGGAACAAACCCATTGTCTAGTGCGGTTTGAATTTCTTTTGCATCAAAATCTCCCTCCGGACCTACCAAGATCAGGTAGCGTTTGTTGGGAAGGGCCACATCAAAAAGGTGGTTTTCGTGATCCTCATCCACGTAAGCGATGAACTTCTGATAGTCGTCAAATTCCCCGGCGTTGAAAAGCTCGCTCAGTTTGGTAGTCGCCTTGATAGTCGGTGTACGGTATTTCAGACTCTGTTTGCAGGCCGAAATCATCTTCTTCTGCAAGCGGTCTGTTTTTAAAAAGCTTCTTTCGGAGTTTATGGTTTCCAAAAGTGTCAATTCATGAAAACCGATCTCGGAGATTTTTTCCACCATCCACTCCATTCGATCGGGGCTTTTCGTAGGCGCAATGGCCAGATGGATGTAGAAGCCATCCTCTGGTACATCCTCCACAGAGAGGATATTGAGCACAGCTCTTTTTGGATTTGCTTCAGAGACTACTCCCTCGAAAACCTGACCTTTGCCATTGGTAAGCCGAATGGAATCGCCTTGTTTTTTGCGCAGCACCCTGATCAGGTGTTTGGACTCCTCTTCGTCAAGGTAAGTGAGTGGTCTCTCGATGTTTTCCTGAAAAAAAAGCTGCATGTACGTGGTGTGCGATTTGGGCACAAAAAAAGCACATTTCTTCAAGAAATGTGCCTTTAACCTAATTAACCTTTAACCAAATTAACCTTTTGAAATTTCCATATTGACGGTTTTTCCTTTGATCGTGTTGTTCTTCATTACTCGAATCACGTGTTCCGCGTCCTTGTTTGGAACATCCACGAAGGAGAAGTTGTCGAAGATGTCGATTCCGCCTATGCTTCGTCCCGGTACACCGGTTTCGCCAGCGATTGCACCCACGATATCATTTGGACGAATCCTGTCCCTGTTGCCAAGGTTCAAAAACAAGCGAGTCATATTCGCATCGCGGGTTCTCTCTTCTCTAGGGCCTCTTCTTTCACCTTCTCTGCGGTCACCGAATCGCTCTTTGCGATCACCACCTCTTTCAAAGCGATCTCCGCGTCCGAACCTACCGGCACCTCTGTCTCCACGGCCAAATCTATCACCACCGCCGAACTCCCGACCTCCGTCTCTTGAGCTTTCTCTTCTGCGATCGCCGTAGGATTCGATTCCGAAATCCTGCTCTTTCAATTCTTTCACGGTTTCACCCATGTTCATCTTGATCAAGCCCAGTGCGATCTGCTCGATGCTAAGGCCTTCAGCCAGCATTTGACCGATAGTCGCTTCAAACAGTTGGTTGTCCTCTTCGACTGCCAATACACGATACACGTCTTTCACCAGCTGCGCTTTTTTCAATTCTACCAATTCCGCCACGGATGGAGGAGTCATTTTACTGATGGTAGCCTTGGTATATCGCTCGAGATCCCTGAGTTTCATGGATTCTCTACGACCGGTGATGAAGGTGATGGCAGTACCGGACTTGCCTGCACGGCCTGTACGGCCGATTCGGTGTACGTAATATTCTTCGTCGAGAGGCAGGTCGTAGTTGAATACGGCCTCTACATTGTCAACGTCTATACCTCTGGCGGCCACGTCAGTTGCCACCAAGACAGAACAAAGTCCTTTGCGGAATTTGCCCATTACTTTGTCCCTCTGAGCTTGGGAAAGGTCCCCGTGAAGCGCCTCAGCCAAGATACCTCTAGCACCCAAAGCTTCAGTTACCTCATCGGTCATTCTCTTGGTGTTACAGAACACCACGCTCAGTGCGTAGTTGTTGATGTTCATCAATCGGGTCATCAATTCCATTTTCAAGGAAGGTTTTACTTCGTAGTAAACCTGCTCGATTTTGGAGACAGTCAGCTCATTTTTGGCGACTTTGATGATCTCTGGATTGTTCTGGTATTTTCTGGTCAAGTCCATGATAGGCTTGGCCATGGTAGCGGAGAAGAAGACAGTCTGTCTTTCTTCCGGCATTTCCTGCAAGATTGCTTCGATATCGTCCCTGAAGCCCATGTCGAGCATTTCGTCCGCCTCATCCAACACGATGATTCCAACGTTGTCCAGCTTGAGCGTACCTCTGCTCATGTGATCCTGAATACGACCTGGAGTTCCTACCACGATCTGAACGCCTTTTTTCAGGATTCTGATCTGCTTGTCGATGGATTCGCCTCCGTAGATCGCCACAGAATTGATGGCTCGGTGGTGCTTTGCAAGTTTCTGGATTTCGCCTTCCACCTGAACTGCAAGTTCGCGGGTAGGGCAAAGGATGATAGCCTGGGGCTTGTTGAAGTCAGCATCGACGAGGTCGATGATGGGAATGGCAAAAGCGGCGGTTTTACCGGTGCCGGTTTGAGCCTGACCTATTACATCGCGTCCTTCGAGAACGAAAGGAATGGCTTGTGCTTGAATTGGGGAAGGGGTAGTATAACCCATCTCTTCCACGGCCCGCAAGATTTCTCCCGAAATCCCCAGGTCTGAGAATTTTACTGTGTTTTCCATGAATGTTTTCCTTACTTTTTCTTGCCATGTTATCCTAAATCCCAGACAAGCGACAGTAAGGATTCACGGCACGAAAAATAGCTGTGTCAAAATTGACGATGCAAAAGTAGGGTTAATAATTTTGAATTCCAAACCTACTCTAAAAGTTTTTTAGAATATTCGATAGAAATCAAGCGGTTAAAACGAAATTAATTTGGTTTACATCGATTGCGTTCCTGAAATAAGAAAGATTACTTGGAGGACGTTGGAGAAAAAATGTTTGTGAAAAGAGATCTTGTTGTCCGAGGGTCTGAATTTTAATAGCATGGAATGCCCTAATCCTTTGGAGTCGCTAAAAAAATGACCGATCCTCGCTGGCATCTTTTACCATCTCCTCAGAAAGCTCCCTTCCCAAATACCGATCGATCAGTCCGTGTCCAAGGTAGAGCAAGGGGGTGAGGAGGACGGCTATGGTGAATTTGTAAATATAGTTGATGATGCCTACTGCGATGATCTGGCTCAGGCTCCAGTTGCCAAAAACGTAGAAGGCTATGCCCAAGACGACAAAGGAATCGATGAATTGGGATACCAAGGTAGAGCCGGTTGCCCGTAGCCAAATCATCCGATGTCCAGTCACGGCACGGAGTTTTTGGAAGACAAACACATCCACCAGCTGACCCAGCAGGAAGGCTGTGAGGGAGCCGATGATGATCCCCAGTCCCTGCCTGAAAATTGTGTTGAAGGCATAGTCGATGTTAAAACTTTGGCCCGATGGAGTCTGGCCATTCACCTCAATCCAGAAGTCTGCAGGCACCAAGACTGTGACTACGCTAATCACCAAAAAGACATAGGCAATCAGTCCCGCCGTAATAAAGCTGATTTTGCGGACTCCTTTTTTGCCAAAATATTCATTGATGATATCGGTCGTGATGAAGACCACCGGCCAGATCACCACGCCGGCTGTGAGGTTAAAGTCCAGTACATATTCGCCAAAAAAAGTCCAGTTCACCGGATCGAATCCCAAGGTCTTTTCGGCTGAGAAAATCTTGACACCGATGATTTCGGCGAGAACGGCATTGGTGAGGAAGATGGCGCTTAGGAGGACGAAGAGGTTGGTCTTGCGGCTCTGTTGGACTTCATTCATTTGGCGGTAAGATTGTGTAGGTTGCACCTTCCTCGCTCAACTCAGAATCGGCAAAAACAGCCCTAGCTTCCCAAAGCATGGCTTGCAAATCAACATATCTTGAGGAAAAGTGACCTAAGATAAGAGATTTTGCCTTGATTAATTTGGCCAATTCGGCAGCCTGTCTTGCCGTGCTGTGAAAGGTGAGCGTTGCTCTGGCAGCTTCGTCCTCCATAAATGTGGACTCATGATAAAGAAGGGTAGGCTGGTCAAGGTATTGCGCGAGTCGCGGTTCGTAGCGCGTATCCGAGCAGAAAGCATAGCTTCTGAGCGGAGGTAGCGGGCAGGTGTACTCTTCCATCCGGTAAACAGCACCACTGGCGTCGACGAAATCTTTACCATGCCTTAGGCTTTGGATAGCCGCCAAGGGGATTTTTCGTTCCTGGAGTTTTTCTTTGATCAGGCTTCTTAGTCCTTCCTTTTCCCGGATCAAAAAACCGGTGGTCGGAAGTCGGTGGGTAAGGGGAAAGCTGTGGACGGTGAACTGGGGATGTTCCAGCAGGAGGTGGAGTCCGTCTGCTCTTGTCTCTATGAAACTAAGCGGGTACGTAAGTCGGGTGTTGCTCCACTTAAACTGCGTAGTAATAATCTCATCCAATCCCCTCGGTCCATAGATCGTCAGTGGCTTGGTTCTTTTTGAGAGGTTGTAGCTAGACAATATTCCCATCAAGCCCAAATAATGATCTCCGTGGAGATGGGAAATGAAAATGTAGGAAATACTGGATGATTTGACCCTGAATTTCCGCATTTGGATCTGGGTACCTTCTCCGCAGTCCAGCAATAAACACGTTTGCCCAAATCTTACGACTTGGGCAGTGTGATTTCGTCCATGTACAGGGATGGAGGAGGTATTTCCTAAAATCGTGATTTGGAAATCGGGAATCAAACCACTTCTTCGTCTTCGCCTCCCTCGATCTCGTGCATGAAGATCGCTTCTCCGGCTTCTTCCAGTGTGCTCACCAGGTTCAGCTTTTTGTCCAACATGGAGATCTTCAGTAGCTTCATGACATGGTCCTGAACTCCGGAGATGATGAATATTCCGCCGTTTCGGCCAAATTCACGATCGCCGACCAACAGGGCGCTCAAGCCGCTGGAGTCCACATACTTTACCTGACTGAGATCCAGCACAATGTTATTGTAGCCTTCTGCATGGATGGTCAGTAGCTCTGATTTCAGTTTGGGAGCAAGTAGGGAATCTATCTTTTCTTCCAATGGAGCAAAGACTACATATTGCTCTTTTTTATCGATGGTGTATTTCATGTGTTTATGATTGTTTTTAATGGCACATGGAATCTCGCTGGGTTGGTAGTCAAATTGAATTAAGGCTTGGGCCTAGCTCGATTTCATGATATTTAGTTGGGTTTAGCGATCCAAGTGAGCGAGGATCGCTTGTTCTATTCTGTTTTCGATGTTTTCGGTTTCGGCTTTGACGAAGTTTTCCCCGGTGATTTTTTCGAAGAGCTCAATATAGCGATCCGAGATGCTTTCTACAATTTCGTCAGTCATTTCAGGTATTGTTTGGCCATCTTTTCCCTGAAAACCGTTGGAAATCAGCCACTGACGGACGAATTCCTTGGAGAGCTGTTTTTGCGGGAGCCCCTGTTTTTGGTTTTCCTCATAGCCATCAGCGTAGAAGTACCTGGAGGAATCAGGCGTATGGATCTCGTCGATCAGGAGGATTTCGTCACCAAACTTGCCGAATTCATACTTCGTGTCCACCAAGATAAGGCCTTTTTCTTTCGCCATTTCCTGGCCTCTTTGGAAGAGCGCTCGCGTGTATTTTTCCAATACGGTGTAATCAGCTTCGCTTACTATTCCCTTTGCGAGAATGTCGGCTCTGGATATGTCCTCATCATGTCCTTGGGAGGCCTTCGTGGTGGGAGTAATGATTGGCTCAGGAAGCTTGTCGTTTTCCTTCAGCCCTTCTGGCAAAGCCACACCGCAGAGTGTCCGTTTACCGGCTTTGTACTCGCGGGCCGCATGACCGGCAAGGTAACCTCTTATGACCATTTCCACTTTGAAAGGCTCGCAGCGCTTGCCAATCGTGACGCTTGGATCAGGTGTCGCCGTCACCCAATTGGGGACGATGTCAGAGGTGGCCTTGAGAAAGCCTGCCGCAATTTGGTTGAGCACTTGGCCCTTGAAAGGAATCGGGCGAGGGAGGACTACGTCAAAAGCTGAGATTCTGTCGGATGCGACCACGACCAATTCTTGGTCAAACATATAGACGTCTCGTACTTTTCCCTTGTAAAAACCCACCTGTCCAGGGAAATTGAAGTGGGTCTCCTTGATGGCCTTGCTCATTTGAAAATTGTTTCGGCAAAAATAGAAAAAGGTATTTCCACTGCCTTAGACTTGGGTTTTATTTATCGATTTTATTTCCGTTTTCCCAAAATTCGGTGGCGACGACCTCGCCAGACTTGTTGTAAAATTTCCGCAAACCGTTCAGTCTTCCTTTGGTATAATTCTTGGTTTCCAGCAAATTGCCATCCTCGTCGTAGATTTTTACTTCACCCTCTTCAAGTTCGTCGACAAATCGGACGGTACTCGCGTTTTTTTCGTTGGAGTGGAAGTTTTCCTCGAGGATTTTTTGGCCTCGTTCGTTGTAGGAAGTGCGCTGTCTGGTCTTTCCGTTGGGATGGAAGTAGGTGATGGGGCTATTTGGGAGGCCTTTTCGGTAATTGGCCTTCATCCTCACCGTACCATCTGCATAGTATTCGGTTATTTCTCCCTCAGGAAGTCCGTTTTTGTATGTCCCCCGCCGCTCTGGGCTCCCATCTGGATAGTTGAGTTCGTAAGCTCCATGGAGTTCTCCGTTGCGAAATTCCCTTTTCGCTCTGACGGACCCGTCGGGGAAATACTGGATTTCCAACCCATCTACCACTCCCCTGGTGTAAAATGCGCTGAAGACCAACTGCCCATTTTCATCATATTCTTCATAGGGTCCGTTATATTGGCCGGCGGAAAATGAAATTTTTGTTTTTGGCTGTCCGTTTTCGTAGAAGGCCTCAGACAATCCCTCCGGTTTGTTGTTTTTGAAGTTAGTCTGGTCGCGGATAGAACCATCCTCGTAGTAGGAGGTGATTTTTCCCTCCAGCTGGTTGTTGACAAAAAAGGATTCCTGGCTTACCGCACCGCTGGAAAAAAAGCTCATCGCTTTGCCTTCACGAAGGTTGTCTCTAAATGGTACGATTCGGAGCGTGTCGCCCGTGTCAGGATCCAAATCGTAGAAATTGCCGTTTTTCTGGTCGTTTTTAAGATTTCCGATCAGGATCAGCTTGCCGGTGGGGTCGAAGAGGCGGACTTCTCCCTCGGCCTTCCCGTTGATCTTGGTCAAAATCTCTTTGATATGGAGTGAATCTTCGTCATAGTAGGTTCGGATGGTGTCCTGACCTAGGGCTATTGTTCCAGATGATAGGAGGACAACCAAGATTGAGAGGAAACATTTTGCGGAAAATCGTGTCATTCGCTTGCGGAAACTGAAGTCGGGTAAAGGTTTGCCTTCGCTTCGGAGGTGATACTTTCCGGAAATTTACGCGGAAGGGATTCAATTTGACTACTTTTGGACAAAATTTCCAGTTTTGCCAGAAGTCAGCCTTGCCTCCTTTTCCCAATTCCTAAATTATGAGACTTCCCTTGATTTGCATACTAACTATTTTGATGGCCTTAACTTCCTGTGCCGAAAAGGAAAGAATTTACAAAACCTACGAGGGTGAAATTTTCGGCACCTACTACCGTATCCAAGTTGAGAACCTTGGCAAAGACCTACAGCCAGAGTTTGACTCGGTGTTTGCCGCGATCAACGCTGCTTCTAATTCTTATGTACAGGAGTCGGAGGTTTCAGCCTTCAATCGCGAGGGGAAGTTGCTCAATCCCTCCGCCACTTTCAGGGAAATGATGGATTCAGCGGCAAAATACAATCGAATTTCGGAAGGTTTTTTTGAGCCGACTCTTTTTCCGCTGATCAAATCTTGGGGTTTTTCTTTTGAGAAAAGAGAGGAAATGGACTCGGCTAGAGTGTCTGAACAATTGGGCTTGATTGGTTTTGACCAAATGATTCAAGTGACCGATTCGGGCTATTTTGCCGCCAAGCCGGGTGTCATGTTGGATATCACCGGACTTGGTGAGGGCTATGCCATTGACGAATTGGTCACCGTGGTGGAGAAAAACGGCATCGCTAACTATATGGTTGAAATCGGCGGAGAAATGAAGGCTAAAGGGCTAAATTCGCGAAATACCCGGTGGACCATAGGGATCGAAGACCCCGTACAGGCTGAGCTGGGGGTGATGAGCTCCATGCTGACCAAGGTCGAGCTGGACAACCGATCAATCAGTAGCTCGGGTAACTATCGCAAATTTTACGTCGACGAAGCTGGAAACAGAAGACCTCACATCATAGACCCGAAAACCGGCTATCCTGTAAGCCACAGCATGGTCTCCGTTTCGGTACTCGCCCCGTCAGCCACCCAGGCTGATGCCTTGGCCACGGCATTTATGGGCATGGGTCCGGAGAGAGCCAAAGCCTTAGCCGAAAGTATCCCCGGAGTTGAAGCTATGTTCGTGATGGGTGGGAAAGAAAAGCTGGAGATGGAGTTTACAAGTGGATTTCCGAAGCCTGTAAGTAGTGAGCAGTAGGCAGTCTCAGCATTTTGCCAAATCTTTTATCTAGGGGGAAGGTTGGAACGATCGTGTAGGCCAATTTCTGCCTTCTGATTTCAGCTTTCTGATTTTTACAACTTCTCAATCACTATAGCTGATGCGCCGCCTCCGCCATTGCAGATGCCGGCCACGCCGATGTCTCCGGATTTTTGGTGAAGGACCGAGTTGAGCGTGGTGATGATCCGTGCACCGGAAGCTCCCAGGGGGTGGCCAAGTGCGACGGCTCCGCCGAATATGTTGAGGCGATCATTGTCTAGGCTTAGTTCGCGCTGGTTGGCGAGGGCAACGGCTGCGAAAGCCTCATTAATTTCGTAATAGGAAACCTCGTCCGAAGCTACTCCTGCGTGTTTCAGAGCTTTTGGAATGGCTAGGGCTGGAGCGGTGGTAAACCACAGCGGGTCGGTCGCTGCGTCCGCAAATCCAAGTATTTTAGCCACGGGTTTGAGGCCCAATTCCTCAGCCTTTTCCTTACTTACTAAGACCAAGGCGGAAGCGCCGTCATTCATCGTAGAGGCATTGGCAGCGGTGACTGTGCCATTTTTGTCGAAGACAGGTTTGAGCGATGGTATCTTTTCAAAGACGACGTTTCTGAATTCCTCGTCTTCTTCGATCAGAATGGTTTCGCCTTTTCTTCCGATCATCTCCACTGGGACGATTTCGTCTTTGAACATTCCCTTTTCCCAAGCTTCGGCAGATCTCTTGTAGGACTGGATAGCATAGGCATCCTGTTCTTCTCGGCTAATATTTAATTCCTTGGCGGTATTCTCGGCACAGTTGCCCATCGGGAACTTATAATAGACCTCAAAAAGTCCATCCTTTACCAGTCCATCGGTCAGCTCTGCATTTCCGTATTTGTAGCCAAAACGCGCCTTTGGAACGTAGTAAGGGACATTGGACATGCTTTCCATCCCGCCCGCCACGACCAAGCCATTGATGCCGAGCATGACAGATTGGGCGGCGAGCATCACGGCCTTCATTCCGGAGGCGCATACCTTGTTGATGGTGGTGCAGGGAACCTGATAGCCGATTCCGGCGCCTATTGCCGCCTGTCTGGCGGGTGCCTGACCTAGATTGGCTGAGATGACATTGCCCATGAAGACTTCGTTTACCGCTTCGGGAGATACTCCAGACTTGGCAAGTGCGCCCTTTATTGCGATGCTTCCGAGCTCGATTGCGCTCAGTCCTGCAAGTTTTCCTCCAAAACTCCCGATGGGAGTCCGTACTGCTGAGACGATATAGACTTCTTTGTTCATGGATATTTGGGTTTAATTTAAAAGGGACAGAAGAAAGAAGACAGAAGTACTCTTCGGTCTTCCGAATTTTTTACCAATCCGGCAGTCCTCGTTTGGGTCTTTGGGTAGGCTTCTTCTTGTTGTCTTGGATATAGCGGAGCTCGGCGGCATTCAGGGACTCGAGAATCTGCGCTGCTTGTTCTGGCGTGAGGTTCATGCCTTTGAGCTTTTCCCGCGTTTCCTCTAGTTTTTTGGCTCGGTCTGCGAGATTGGCGTCCATTTGGTCGTTTGCGTTTTCGCCGGCTTCCTCACTTTGTTGGGATGGGTTTTCGCCTTCTTGCCCTTCTTTGGCTTTGTCTTCCTCGGTTTGTTCTCCGTCTTTTTGCTGGGAGTCGCTTTCTCCCTCTTCGCCTTGGCTATCTTGGCTTTGGTTCTGCTGGTTTTGCTGTTGCTGATCCTGCTGGTTTTGTTGTTGCTCGTCTTCCTGTTCCTTTTCCAGCTTCTCTTTCAAAGCCTGGAGTTTGGCGTCGTTTGGATATTTGCCCAAGCCGTCGTTAACTTCTTTGAGTGCGTTTTCCTTTTCTGTTTTGACGTAAGAGCGAGCCGCTCGGTTGAAGTAATCGCCTGCGGTTTGGGCCATACTTTTCTCAGCGAAAAAGAAAAGAAAACCCACAATAAAGAATGCTAGTTTAGTTTTCATCGATCTCCACTACCTCCTGAAGTGTGCTCATAAAATCTTGATATGCCGCCACAGTTGAGTCCTGTGCCATGGCGTCTTGCATTACCTGTAACGCATCGCCGAAGAGGAATTGTTCCACCAGGCGGTCTGCCTCGGCTTTTTTGCGCTTGGCAAAATCCGATGGTTCCGGCTTATTCTGTTCTTGGTTTTTGCGTTCCTCGTCGCGCTGCATCCAGCGGGCAAGTAGCTCGTAGTTATATCTGGCCGTTTCGTTGGTGGGATCTTTGATCAGCGCAGATTGGAATTTGCTAAGCGCCGCTTCATACTCTTTTTTGTTTCCCGTGATTACCCCGCTCTGGTTGAAGGCAAAGGAGGCCAGCATAGTATTCGGGCTTTGCGTAGCTTGGTCGTAGTGGGTGAGGGCCTCGTCCGGTTTTTCAGAAAATTGATGGCTCAAACCTAGATCAAAACTCAAGGCGGGGGAACTGTATTCAAACTCATTGGCCAAAACCAAGTGATCGGCGACGGATTTCTCGTAGTTCGCTGTGGAATAGCTCTCTTCCGCTGTGGTGATGGCATTGTTTAAGCGAGTCACCCGGGTCCAGGAACTCGGGATAATGAGTAGGGCAGCGATGATCAGTTTGCTCGAGTTCATCAGATTTTAATCGTTTTGATGGGCAAGATCATATCCAAAAGCGCCAGTCCCAAAGCTGCCAATAGGAAGTAGAAGTACTTGTTGGAGCTGGCTTCGACCATGCGGGTATTGGCTACTCCGCCTTCCAGTCGGTCCAGGGCCGACACAAGATCTCCAATCTGCTGTGCTTCCTCTGAAATCTCGAAATACTCTCCGGATGTCTCCGAGGAGGCCATGCGGAGCGACTGGGACTCAAGTTTAGAAATCGCCGGCTCGCCTGTTGCTGGATCGATGACGACGCCATTTCCTCGGGGGATTTGGCTTCCTTTTTCCGTGCCAATGCCGAGAGAAAAGACTTTGATGTTGTTTTCTGCAAGTTCGGAAACGGTGTTTTCCAAGTCATCCCCAAAGTTTTCGCCGTCTGAGATCAAAATCACGGATTTCGCTTTTATTTCCTGGCTTTCATCTTTCATAAATCGATCCATGGCCATCTTGAGCGGTGCGGTGAGGTCGGTGCCGGCATTGGGCACCAATCCTGTGTTTAATCCATCGATATACAGCTGGATGACGGCTTGGTCAAAGGTCAGCGGACACTGCATAAATGCCTCCGAGCTGAAGATGATCAGTCCGATGCGGTCGGAGGGAAAGCTCTTGATAAGGTTTTTCAGCTCAAACTTGATGCGCTGGAGGCGGCTGGGGCCGATATCGGTCGCATTCATGGATTGGGAAAGATCCACTGCAATGAAAATGTCCTTGCCTTCTTCCTTGACTTCCTTGAAAGAATTGCCGATAGATGGTCCGGCAAATGCGATCAAAAACAGGACAAAATAAGCGGAGCGAATGATCAGCTTCGTAAACAGCCTCTGCTTCTCGACTTTCAGCCTGCGATTGATTGCCCAGAATCTAGTCAGGTAAAGGAGGTAAAGCAGGACGAAGACGCCCGTCAGCAAAAGGGTAAGTCTAAGGTCAGGATAAGCCCAAATCATGGCCTGAAATTAGGAAAATAACCTAACTTTGAAAGCCGGGTTTCGGGGAGAGATCTGATGATGGGGAAACTTTTGGCAGAATTAACAAACATTAATTTCTGGTGGCCGTTGGTCAAGCGTATTCCTTCCAAAAGTTTCCTTCATGCCCTTTTTTAGAGTTCTGACCCTGTTTTTTTTGGCAAGCTTTGGTTTTCAGGCCTTTTCGCAGCAGCAGAGATCGATCGTGGGGGAGGTGCTGGACGTTTCCAACTCGGAGCCTTTGGTGGGAGCCAATGTCTATTGGGAAGGAAAAAGCAGTTCGGGAGTAGTGTCTGATATCAATGGAAAATTCCAGCTGGCGGTCTCCGAATTGCCCTTTCGGCTTGTGATTTCCTATGTAGGATATGAACAATCCATTCGGATCATCAACGAAAAGGAGGCTGAAAAGCCCATCCGCTTTTTCCTCAAACCAGAGGAAATGTCGCTGGATGAAATCATTATTCAGGAGCGCCGTCCCGACGAGCAAGTAAAAAATATGGAGATGGGCAAGGCGACTGTGCCGATCGAGACAATTAAAAATATCCCTGCGCTCTTTGGAGAAGTGGACTTGCTGAGAAGCTTGCAGTTGCTGCCCGGTGTCAAGTCGGCGGGGGAAGGCACAACGGGGATTTTTGTAAGGGGCGGTTCGGCAGATCAAAATCTTGTACAATTGGATGGCGCTCCCGTCTACAATCCTTCCCATTTTTTTGGGATTTTTTCGGTCTTCAATCCGGATGGGCTGAAGAGTGTAGATCTCTACAAGGGGAACATGCCGGCGTCTTTTGGCGGGCGCGCTGCCTCCCTTATCGACGTTTCGCTGAGGGAGGGGAACAATGTGAAGATCCGGGGCGAAGGAGGGATCGGAAGTATTTCCTCCCGACTGACCTTGGACGGTCCGCTTTTTGGAAAAAACTCCACCTTCATCATAAGCGGAAGAAGAACCTATGCGGATCTTTTTCTCAAGCTTTCATCTGACGAAAACATCAAAAACAACAAGTTAAACTTCCATGACCTCAGCGGCAAAGTCGCTTTTGTACTCAATAATCGTGATAAGATCTCTCTATCTAGCTACGAGGGAAGTGATTTTCTGGGCCTGGATGAAGAGTTCGGTTTGGGCTGGACCAACTGGGTGAGTTCGGTGAATTGGAGTCGTGTGAATACTGAAAAGTTCTTTTTTGACTTGCAGGGATACCATTCCCGCTACAGTTATACGGTAGAATTTGACGACCCGGAGAATGGCTTCGAATGGAGCAACAAGCTTTCGGAATCCGGGTTAAAGGCATTATGGACACTTTTGCCTGGCTCTGGGACGCAGGTGAAATGGGGTGTCCATAGCCAATATTATCACTTTGCTCCAATAGACTTGGAACCCTCTCCCGAGAGTGCGATACAGCCTATCGCGACCAATCCGAAAAATGGCCTGTTGAACAACCTTTTTGCAAGTGTCGAGCAAGAGGTCTCACCAAAACTCCGCGTTGAGGCCGGTTTGAGATGGGGTCTGTTCAACCAGGTCGGGAAAGGGGTGGACTACCTCTACGAAGGAGGAAAACCAGGGCCTGAGATCGACATTACGGACTCACTGTCCTACGGCACATTGGAAAACATGCAGTTTTACCAAGGACTGGAACCCAGACTGGCCTTTCGCTATCTGATCAATGAAAGATTTTCCATCAAGACGGCCTACAATCGCAATTTCCAGTACATACAGATCGCGTCAAACAGCTCTGCCGGTCTGCCGATCGATCGGTGGGTGCTCTCTGGTCGATATGTCGAACCAGTTCGAAGCGATCAGGTTTCGCTTGGCCTATTTCACAACTTTGACCAAAACCGCTGGGAGTTTTCTGTCGAAGGATACTACAAGGATCTGGACAACGTGATCGATCTCCGCAATGGCGCCCAGGTGCTTTTTACCGACCAAGTAGAAACAGAGCTGCTCGCCGGAAAGGGTTGGGCCTACGGAGCAGAGTTTCTGCTGCGGAAAAATATCGGCAAGACCACCGGATGGCTGGCATACACTTGGTCGCGCACTTGGCGAAAGATAGACGGTGTAAGCAAAAACGAGCCCTATAATCCGAGATTTGACCGGCCAAATGACGTGACCTTGGTACTCAATCACGAGTTTTCGCCCAGCTGGTCAGCGGGGCTGACATTCGTATATACTACCGGACAGGCCGTGTCCTATCCGGTTGGCTCCTATGAGATGGACAATCAGTTCGTGCCGCTGTATTCGGAATATCGTAATCTCGACAGATTTCCAAACTATCACCGCATGGATGCCTCGGTCACCTGGAAAAATGCCGACAAGGGGCGAAAATGGCGCGGCAGTTGGAACTTCAGCATCTATAATCTGTATGGGAGAAAAAATCCCTTTGCTTACGAGTTTAGAAAGATCTACAACGATGACATCAATTTTGACACCTCGGAAGATGGAGAGATCATCTCGGCGACGCCCGGTGTTGTGATGACCTATCTTTTTACCTTTCTTCCATCGATCACCTACAATTTTCAATTTTGATGAAAAGGCTGCTAGTAATTTTGTTTTCCATCGCCCTCTGGTCTTGCCAGGAGGAAGTGGTCTTGCCTTTGGGAGAAGAGGAATCGCCCATTCCGACTATCGAGGCTTACTGGACGGACCAGCCGACCTTCAACGAGGTCAAAATTACCCTTTCAAAGGACTACTATGACTCTGCCGACGTGGAAGTCGTCAACGATGCGGAAGTTTCCATCATTAATCCCAATACTGGAAAGGTGATTCCCTTTGTCTACTTGGGCGGTGCGAATATCTACAGGCCGACAAACCCCCACGAGCGGGCTATAGTGGGGGAAACGTACCAACTCAATGTCAAGTGGCAGGGTCAGGAGTTTGTTTCTGAGGGGCTGATGCTTCAAGCACCCACGGTTGACAGCGTGACTTGGAGCTTCGAAGAAGAGCGGCTTTTTAGGGATGAAGGGTACTATATCAAGGTTTATGGCCAGATTCCCTTTGAAGAGGACAACAATTATCGTATACGGGTGATAGAAAATGATACCCTTAAAAACCAGCGTGAAGACTACTTGCTTTTTGATGATACTTTTGGTCTTGAATTTTTTGAACAGGGGCTGGAGCTGGGCTATCCCTTTGAGGAAAATGACAAGGTCAGGTTGGAGCTTTTCCGATTGAATCGGGATGCGTACGACTACCTTAATCAACTGGTAAATCTGCTTTTTAATGACGGCGGGCTGTTCAGTCCTCCTCCCCAAAACCCTGACTCCAATATCAGGGTTGTCCGGGGAGATACTGACGTGTTGGGGTATTTTGTAGTTACGCCTGTGTTGTCCCGCACGGTACTGATCCAAGCCAAATACGACTGAGTAAAAAAAATATTTTAAAAAAACCTAAAAACCGGTAAACAGAAAGTAATAATAATCGTAATATTGCAATGTAATTATGGGTGTCACGAAAACAGACTTGTTTACAAAACAGCAGAATGAACTAGCGCAAATCGCCAAGGCTTTTGCCCATCCAGCGCGGATTGCAATCCTTGAGATTTTGGTCGAATCAAAAAGCTGCATCAATGGGAATTTGGTACAGGAACTTGGTTTGGCCCAAGCCACGATCTCCCAGCATCTGCGGGAGCTCAAGGAGCTGGGACTCATCAAAGGTTCGATTGAGGGAACTTCGGTGAGCTATTGCATCAATTCCCAGAAGTGGGAGCAGGTTAGGAGTTTATTCAATGGTCTTTTTGACCAAGTAGCCGATTCCTGCGATTCTGATTCTTGTTGTTAAAAAAAATTTGAACTAATCAATCGTAATATTGCAATAAAACAAACATGTCAAAATAAATAGAATATGAAACTATCGGAAATCAAATCCCAGCTTCCTCAATTGAATGAATTGACATTCCTGTTGCCTGATGGCACATCCGTCCCAACGCATTTTCATATCACGGAAATCGGTCAGGTAAACAAGAAATTCATCGACTGCGGCGGAACGCTCCGTGACGAAAAAACCATTAGCTTCCAGCTTTGGGAAGACGGGGATTTCGACCACCGATTGGGAGCGAAGAAACTATTGGACATTATCCAGCTTTCGGAGCGAGTCTTAAACCTCGAGGATTTGGAGGTGGACGTCGAATATCAAGGCGAAACCATTGGCAAATACGGCCTGGACTTCAACGGAGTCGCTTTTGTTCTGACTACAAAGACGACCGATTGTCTGGCCAAGGAAAAGTGTGGAATCCCTTCTCAAAAACCCAAAGTTCGGCTTTCCGAGTTTAAGGCAGCAGCTTCAGGATCTTGCGCACCTAATTCAGGCTGCTGTTAATCCGTATTTTCCAGTTTATGAAAAACTCTTTTTATCCGGCGGTGGAGGAAACGATTTCCTCCCTGCCCATTCATGAGATTCCTGCTGATCGTATGTCTGCGATCGATAGCATGGTGAACTATGTTTTGGGCAAGATCAAGGCAAATGAGCAAGTCAGGCTGAATTTCATCTGTACACACAACAGTCGCCGCAGTCAGTTTTCACAGATTTGGGCTCAAACGGCAGCAGATTACCTTGGAATTGAAGTCTCCAGCTACTCCGGCGGAGTAGAGGTAACGGCGTTCAACGAGCGGGCAGTGGCTGCAATTCGTAGGGATGGATTTAAGGTTGTCCAGAAAGGGGAGGAGAATCCAGTTTACTTTGTTTTCCACGGAGAGGCATCCGAGCCAATCGTCACGTTTTCCAAAGTCTACGACGATCCAATCAATCCAAATTCTGGTTTTGCCGCGGTGATGACCTGCGATCATGCAGATAAAAATTGCCCAATTATACCGGGTGCGGAGACGAGACTTCCCCTTCGCTTTGAAGACCCCAAAACTTACGATGGAACAGACTTCGAAGAAAGAATGTACACGGAGCGTTCCCATCAGATCGGCGCAGAGGTGTTTTTGATTTTTAAGAAAGTCAAGGAGAATCTCTAAGAACCAAGATTTGATAGAATCTTGAGTTGAATGCTTAATTTTTGGGGCTTTCTCTAAGTTCCCAAATGGCCTACATCACTTGTTCATTACTTTATCACTCGGGGAAATAAGTCTTTTCCGGGCAAATTCTAAGATTTTTCCGTAGTTATACGAAAAAATCGTAGGAAGTTAATTTCTGATTTTTTATCTTTCAACTATGGAAGAATTAAATCAAAACGAAGAGCAGATCATGGCGATCTTCTGGACCCAGGGAGAATTGCTAATCCGGGACGTGCTGGACCAGCTGCCAGATCCCAAGCCGCCGTATACCACGCTGGCCTCGACTATCAAGAATATCGAGCGCAAAGGGTATCTCACACACCGGATGTATGGGACGGTCAACATCTACAAGCCGGCTGTCAAGCAGGAAGACTACAGCAAGAAAAGTTTCAACCGACTCGTGACCCATTTTTTTGGGGGATCGGTAGGGAATTTCCTCTCCTTTATGGTGAAGGAAAAAAGCATTTCCGATAAGGAAGTAAAAGAGCTACAGGATATGATCGACAAGATGGACGAGACCTCCAAGTAATGGAAGCGCTGCTGATCTACCTGCTTGAAGCGTCTGTTTGCCTAGGCATATCCCTGCTCATCTACAGACTCCTACTTAGCGGATTGACTTTTTTCGCGTGGAACCGGTTTATTTTGCTTACCATGCTGATCCTTTCGGGAATTATCCCCTTGCTGCGATTGGAGTTTTTCGGCATAGGCAATGAAGTGTCCGAAATGACTTTACCCGTTTTCCAAGTTGGGGAGCCAGGCAAAGCCTCTGGGACGGACTGGATGTCTTGGCCACAGCTCTTGGTTAGGATTTATGTGGTTGGAGCGGTGTTTGTCGCTGCCAGACTGGTGTTTGGATTCATGTCCTCCCAAAAACTCCTAGGACAGGCTCGACTTGCGAGGTTTGGGACGTTTTGGGTCGCAATACATCCTAAATTCGTACCGGCGTCTTTTTTTGATTACATCCTAATGCCGGACTTTCATCCGGAGGATGTGAAGCAAAAGCAGATTTTGGCGCATGAATCCGTGCATGTAAAGCTTAGACATAGCTGGGATCTGTTGTTGATCAACTTTGCCAAAGTCCTTTTCTGGTTCAATCCCTTGGTTTACCTCTTTGAGCGATCGCTTCGCGAAGTGCATGAATATCAGGCAGACCGTGGTGTGACCGCTGAGGTGGCACCCAAGGAATACGCTACCCTGCTTCTGCAGCTGATCACGGCAAAGCCAGGTTTCCAGTTTATGAATAACTTCAATCACTTCCAGACCAAAAAGCGAATCCAGATGATGGCAAAGTCAGCTTCTGAGCCTCTGCAAAGGTTGCGATTTCTTACGCTTGTTCCAGCCGTCGGTCTATTGCTCTTTGTCTTTTCCTGCGAAAAGGAAGATATGGTGCCGAGTCTGTCTGTTGAAAGTTTGAAAACGACCGACCTATTGATAGGTCAAGCCGATGAGGTATTCGATGTGGTGGAGCAGCAGCCCAATCCGCCCGGGGGTATGGCTGGCTGGAATACCTATCTAAGCAAAAATCTGAAATATCCCTATCAGGCTCGACGCATGGGGATAGAGGGTACGGTCATCGTGGTTTTTGAGATACTAAAGGACGGATCCATTCGCAATGTAGAAGTGCTTCGCGGAATCGGCGGTGGAGCGGATGAGGAAGCGATGCGAGTAGTGGCAAACTCTCCAAAGTGGCAACCAGGAAGACAAAGAGACCAAGCGGTAGTCACAAGAATGAGATTGCCGATCCGCTTCAAGCTGGGGAACAGCAAATCCATAGCTTCGGATCTAAAGGAAGAAATGGCTACGGGGGTAAAGCCGCAGGTTACCGTCGTGGGGTACAATTGAGTTTATGCATCGATAATAAGAGAATTGAGCTTTTAAAAGCCAGGTTGAAGTCCAATCTAAGCCTGGTTTTTTAAGCCGGTTTTCTACTAAAAAATCATAAAGACATGAAAAAACAAGTTTTAGTACGCACACTGGTTTACACCGCCTTGCTCGCGCTGGGCTTTCATACGGCGGTTTACTCCCAAACAGAGGAATTCATTGTGGAGAGGAAAATAAACGATCCCAATGGAAATAAGGCGGTGGGTGCAACAGTCGTCATCAAGGGTACAACTACGGGTACTGTCACAAACACGGATGGCAATTTCAGCATCAAAATTCCCTCAAAAGAAGCTGTGTTGGTGATCCAACATTACACGACTTCCCAAGTGTGGGAAGATTCCTTTGAAGCAGGGAAAAAATATGTCATCAAGCTGGCTGAAGATCCTGTTTCGGAGCCCAAGCAAGTTTTTGACAGGGTGGAGGAAATGCCGAGGCCAAAAAGCGGCGACCAGGGTTGGTTTGAATATCTCGCCAAAAACATGAAATATCCCCAAAGCGCCCGCGAAAATGGAATGGTGGGTACGGTAATCGTAGGCTTTGTAGTCTATGCTGACGGGAGTGTTCAAGATGTGGAAATCCTCCGGGGAATTGGCAGGGAATGCGACCAAGAGGCCGCTCGGGTAATTGCGGCCGGACCCAAGTGGGAGCCGGGGAGGATTGCTGGCGAAGCCGTGAACACGCGGATGAGTATTCCGGTGCAGTTTAAACTTCAGGGTGCCGGCGGTTCGCTTCCAGATATCAAGGAAAACACCATAGCCAAACTCTATGGAGAAAAGAGCATGGTGGTGATCGGTTACCTTCCACGGGCTTCCAAATAATTTAATCCAGAGTTTATTTCTGTCCCTCTCTTTCGGAAAAATCCGGAAGCAGGGAAATCCATTTCAAAATTTTAACCAAAAACCAGATAGAACATGAAAAACAACATCTTCAAAATCAGTCAAATAGCATGGATTCCCGCAGTGGGGTTGATGCTCTTGTCAAGTGCATGCCAGATCACTACTGAGGAGGAACTGGAGGGACCGACACAAGTCGAATCTAAGCCTGGCGTGGGCCCGACCAATGTACTTGCCAGAGTCAATGACGTGGGCAAGGATGGGAAAGAAATCTTCGACGTGACCGAGGAACAACCTGTTCCTCCCGGGGGATTGGAAGGCTGGAACGGTTATCTCTCTTCAAATCTTACCTACCCCAACCAAGCAAGACAAATGGGAATTGAGGGTACGGTGATCGTTGTGTTTTTGGTAAACTCCGACGGCTCCATTTCCAATCCTGAGGTTCTGAGGGGAATCGGCGGTGGATGTGACGAGGCGGCTATAAAAGTTGTCGAAAACTCGCCAAACTGGAGCCCTGCCACGCAAAAAGGAAAAGCAGTAAACTGTAGGATGAGGCTGCCGGTTCGTTTCAAGCTTGGCTAAAGAATATTTTCATAGGTTTTAAGTAAAAAAAGCTGCGGAGCGTTGCTCCACAGCTTTTTTGCATCCAATCCAATATAGTTGATCCCTAGTCCATGCTCTCCCCGTGGAAAATCGCATTCAGAAATAGCTTGTTAGTACCAAACCAAGTCCCCCGAAAATTGGGACTGTCGAAGAAGTGAACCACCCGACCCTGACCAACAGGGGAAATTAGCACGCCTGCGCTTTGCTTCAGTTTTTCCAAGTTTGCCTTTGAAATGTATCCTCCCAAGTGGGGATCGGCCGCATATTTTACCGGTGTCAGGTATTTGTTTTCTGAGGGCTTGACGAAAATATCCGTGTTTCGATAGACAGGAAGCGTGCTTCGATGATAACCATAGGCGATGGGGTGGCTGAGGTCCAGTTCGGCACGGTAGATGCTTCCGCCTACCTCCTTGGCCCCTTCAAAATCATTGCGAACGGCAAAAGGAAGGGAGTCAGGGTCTTTCGGAGCTTCTTCCAACTCAACCGGAAGCTCTTCGCTAATTCCTTTTTGATTGAGCCAAAGTGAAGCGTTTTTCATGGAAATGACCGTTCCCCCTCGGTTGATCCAATCTTTCAGATGGTTGACTTGGCCTTCGGAAAATGAATTGTAGCTACCAGAAGGCAGAACTAACATGTTGTAGTCGAAGAGATTGATTCGGCCAAACTGATCAGAATTGACCTTGGTGATCGGCATGCCGACCTGCTGATCCAGTAGGTTCCAGATTTCCCCAGCCTCGTAGGAGTTGATACCATTTCCCACTACCATTAGGACTTTGGGTTGCTGAATGGCGGAAACCAAATTCGAACCCAAGTCGATGCCGCTGAGGTTGAGTCCGGTTTGCACCGCATAGACTTTCTGGCGGTTTTTGGCAGCCAGTTCTTTTAGTTTGGCGGAAATTTCTTCGGCTTTTAGCTTTTGAAAACCCAAAGGGATCATCAGGGTTCCCGCGGTGAAATCCACCTTTCCGTCTTGGGTTTGCGAGGAAAAAGGCCGATGAATCGCTTCCACGTGAATACCGGCTTTTTGCATCTCAAACAGCATCTTTGGTGCGTAGTAGTCCGTCCAGTCGACTAGATAGGCGTATGCTTTTCCCTCCGGGAAGGTAAAATTTGGTACTGCAACTTCGGTGATTTCGGTTCCGGATTTTGCTGATGCTGCAGCGGAAAATGGCATTCCATAGGCCGCGGCCATGGTCCAAGCCGAAGCGTCATAGAACACCGAATCCGCAAACTCCTTTTCATATTCAAACATCGTTCGCACCATTCGGTATTGAGGCTGATTGGTTGGGACGATCCAGGATTTCCCTTTCTTGAAGGATTGACCTGAAACGGTCAGATCGGATGAGTTTTCGTAGACCTTGATTTTGTGATCCAGGAGAAACTTCACAAAAAGTCGGTTTCGGCTTTCGTCAAATTCATCTCCGAAAACATAGCTTTTTGCCTCATCTTTTGCTCCCTCAGATTTTGCGCTTTCGAAGAATTCCCGAAGGTAGTCGTGCATATACACTCGATTGTCAACGGAAGCTTCCATCGTCGCCAGTGAATTGACAACGTGGTTTCTGATGGTGAAAGCAAATGTGATGTCACCACGCTGGCTGCTTTGCACATGTCCTCTAGAGCTGGCGGTTTCAAAGACGAGACCCAATCCTCCGTGGATGTCCGGATAGGTGGATCCATAGCCAGGATAGCTGTTGTCAAAGACTTCCTTGGTCCAGTAGAGACTACCGATATCGTCCATGTATTTGGCAAAATACTTGGCAAAACGTGGATTGATATCATCGTAGTTTTTTCTCGGAACGACTGGATTCTCGGAGCCGTATGGTTTGGTGGGTTCAAAGAAATAGGTGCTGTTAGTTCCCATCTCATGAAAGTCCGTCGTCACATTGGGATACCATTGGTGATACCATTCGACCTTCGCGCGGGACTCGGGATGGGCAAGCGGCAGCCAGTCGCGGTTGAGGTCAAACCAGTAGTGGTTTGTTCGTCCGCCTGGCCAAGCTTCGTTGTGCTCCCGGTCGAGAGGATCGGCGACGGGAGGGAAGCCTTTGTTAGAGTTTGCCCAGAGGCTATGGCGGTCGCGTCCGTCGGGATTCAGCGTGGGGTCGATATGTATTACTGCATTTTGACGGATGTTTTGGGCCAAATCAGACTGAGCTGCCAAAATCCAGTAGGCGGTCAACATCGCGGCTTCGGCGGAGGATGGCTCGTTTCCATGTACGCCATAGCCCAAGTGGATGATCGAGGGCATGGTGTTGACATCCGGTTTGGACTGAGTGGGATCGGCCAGCTGGACTTGCTTGATTCGGATTTGCTCTAGGTTTCCCATGTTTGCTGCGGAAGCCAGCGTAAGGATGACCTTGGGTCTATGCTCGTGGGTATAGCCTATGGTTTGGAGCTGGGCCATCTCGGTCACTTCGTCCAGCTTTTCGAAGTACTTCACGATGAGGTCATAGCGGGTATGCCATTCGCCAATCGGATAGCCGAGGAACTCGGAAGGAGAGGGGATCGCAGGGTCGAATTTTTCCCCGGGAAAGTAATATTCCTCCTGAGCGTATACAGCAGGATTGATCAAAAGGGCCAAAAATAGCCAGAGTAAAGGTTTGTACATGGTGGTCAATTTTGTTTTAAAGTAGAAAAGGAAGGGCGCAATTCCCGTAAAAATCCATCAACGGCTTTCCGATTCACGGCATTTTTCCTGTAATTTATCGGGTTAACATTCATTTCCTAAAATAATCTATTGTATGAACAAGCAAGTATTCGCCATATCGCTGCTAGCAATGGGCCTATCATTGAGTTCCGTGTCTTTGGCTCAGGAGCAAACTCCCCCCAAATTGCCGCCTCAGGCGACCGAGTTTTACACCCCAGTGCCTCCGAAAATCACTCCCGGAGCAAATAATACCGCGCCTCCTTCGGATGCAATTGTCCTTTTTGACGGGAAAAATCTAAACGGCTTTGTCAGTGCCAAAGAAGGAAATGGCCCGGCGGAGTGGACGATTGAAAACGGTGAACTGGTGGTAGCAAGAGGAAAAGGAGACATCCAGTCCAAGCAGGCTTTTGGTGATGCGCAGTACCATTTGGAGTGGTCAGCCCCTACCGAGATCGTTGGCGAGGGCCAAGGTCGTGGTAACTCTGGTTTTTTCTTGATGGGCATGTATGAGGTCCAAGTGCTGGACAGCTACGAAAGCAAGACCTACACCAACGGCCAAGCAGGTTCGATCTACAAGCAGCATCCTCCACTGGTGAATCCGCTGAGAGCTCCAGGCGAGTGGAACTATTATGATATCATCTTCAAAGCGCCACGATTTGACAAAAATGGCATGGTGACTTCCCCTGCGACAGTGACCTTGTTGATCAATGGCGTATTGGTACAAAACAACGTGATCCTGAGAGGCCCAACCGAATATATCGGCATTCCAAACTACAAGGCTCATGCGGAAGAACTTCCTATCAAACTCCAAGACCACGGCAATCCGGTAAGATTCAGAAATATCTGGGTGAGACCGCTTTAATCAGTTGGCAGTGTTTAGTAATCAGTAAGCAGTAAGCCTGCAAACAGCCTACTGTCACTGCCTACTTTTTGAAAATTGACAATTAACCCTAAACAACCTATGTCTTCAAGAAGAAAATTCCTCCAAAATACCATGCTGCTGGGAGCGGGGCTGAGCATGCCCTCGGTCCTCACCGCTGCGGATTTCGGGACTTTCACCCGGAAAATCAAAGCTTCTGACCAGATCAACTACGGCCTGATCGGCTGCAAAGGCATGGGCTGGTCCAATATGAATGCCCATCTCAAGATCCCCAATGTCAATTGCGTGGCATTGGCGGATATTGACCAATCCGTGCTCGATCAAAGAACCGAAGATGTATTCAAGCTTCGCGGCACGCGTCCAACACAGTACAAAGACTACCGCAAACTCCTCGAGGATAAAGACATTGATGTAGTGATCATTGGCACACCGGATCACTGGCATTGTCTGAACATGGTCGACGCGGTATCTGCCGGCAAACATGTCTATGTGGAGAAACCCATCGCCAATACCATTGAAGAATGCCAGATCATGGTTAAGGCACAAGAGCGTTATGGTAAGGTCGTACAAGTAGGGCAATGGCAGCGCTCGGGTTCGCAGTATGACGAGGCCATCCAATACGTCAAGTCAGGTAAACTCGGCCAGATCCGTTTGGTAAAGTGTTGGGCTTACCAAGGTTGGATGAAGCCGGTTCCGGTAATGCCTGATGGGCCTGCACCTGCTGGGGTGGACTATGACATGTGGCTCGGCCCGGCTCCGAAAAGACCATTTAATCCCAACCGCTTCCATTTTAACTTCCGTTGGTTTTGGGACTACGCGGGTGGACTGATGACGGACTGGGGCGTGCATGAAATCGACATCGCGCTCTACGCGATGGGTGTGAGCGCTCCAAAGTCAGTAATGGCTTCCGGTGGGAAATTTGCCTATCCTAATGACGCCTCTGAAACTCCAGACACGCTGCAGACTGTCTATGAATACGATGGGTTCAACATGCTTTGGGAACATGCCACTGGCATAGATGGCGGTAACTATGGTACGACCGAAGGCATTGCGTTTATAGGAAACAATGCGACTCTTGTCGTCAATCGGGGAGGCTGGAAAGTCATTCCGGAAACGGAAATGGTAGACGGGCAGCGGAAAAATAAAGTGGACGAGGTAGCCCATACCAAGCCTCAGGGAAATGCGCTGGACCACCATGCCAACAACTTTGTGGAATCTGTCTTGGCCAACGATCCAAGCAAGCTCAAATGTGCAATCCAAACCGGTTCGGTCGCCGCGATCAACGCCCAGATGGGTAATATCGCCTATAAAACCGGCAAGAAGGTGTATTGGGATGCTGGCAAAAACCAGTTTACTGACTCGGAAGCCAATCAGCTGATGAAGGCACATTACCACAATGGCTGGAATGTGCCAAAAGTTTAAATTAGGATTATCATTGTCACCCTGAGCCGAGTCGAAGGGTTAGGATTTACGAACCCTCCGGAGAGATTTGGAGGGTTTTGTTATTTTTATTGGAACAGAAGCGATATGAAAAGAAATCTAGTTCTTTTTGGAGACCTCGGGGTTGCCACTCCCATTTTTTTGCTTTATCATAGTCAAAGCAATTAACCAAAAGAATATTTAGATGGACATATCCAAGATTTTTGAAAACAACGAAAAGTGGATTCAATCCAAAACTGAGAATGACCCCGGCTACTTTGAAAACCTCGCCAAAGGCCAAAAACCAGATGTGCTCTATATCGGCTGCTCAGATTCCCGGGTGACTGCAGAGGACCTGATGGGCATGCAGCCCGGTGAGCTCTTCGTACATCGCAACGTCGCCAATGTCGTCAACGCCATAGATCTGAATGCCCAGAGCGTGATTAACTATGCGGTAAAATATCTTGAGGTCAATCACGTGGTGGTTTGTGGGCATTACGGCTGCGGCGGAGTCAAGGCGGCAATGGAGGCAAAGGATCTTGGAATCCTAAATCCATGGTTACGGAACATCAGGGATGTTTACCGAGCTCACAAGGACGAACTAAACGCCATTGATGACGATCACCGACGCTATGATAGACTGGTCGAACTCAATGTGGAAGAGCAGGCGATCAACGTGATCAAGATGGCTGCGGTACAAAGCGCCATTCGGAAAAGAGGAATGCAGATCCATGGCTGGGTCTTTGACATCAAGTCCGGCAAGCTGGTCGATTTGAAAATCGACTTTAGGAAAGTGCTGGAAGGCGTAATGGAGATCTATAGGCTGGAGGATTAGCAATTTGGGCCTGCGTCATCAATTCTGTCAGCTCCGTAGTTCCTACTCGATCCTACGAATGAGCATGATGTAAGACGAAATGATAGGATCGGCAAGCATAGATTTTTACCTTTACGGAAACAATCCAAACGTATGATTCTGGTAGGAAATGCCGTGCTGTCTGACGATATCAAAGAAAACTTCTTTGTCTGTGACCTGGAGGCCTGCAAAGGAGCGTGTTGTGTAGAGGGAGATGCAGGTGCGCCATTGGAGGATGAAGAAACCCAGATCTTGGAACAAATCTATCCCATTGTCAAAGATTACATCACCGAGGAAGGACGCCAGGCTATTGCCCAGCAGGGAGTTTGGGTGATAGACAAAGACGGTGACAAAGGGACACCTACCATAGGCGACAACCGGGAGTGTGCCTACGCCCTGTACGATGAGCGGGGAATCCTTAAATGCGGAATCGAACAGGCCTACATAGCGGGTAAAATCTCATGGAAGAAGCCCATATCCTGCCATCTCTATCCGATCCGAGTCACCAAGTACGATCAGTTTGATGCGCTCAACTACGACAGATGGCATATCTGCGATCCTGCTTGTCAATTGGGACAAAGCCTCAAGGTTCCTTTGTATCGCTTTCTCAAAGACTCGCTGGTCAGGAAGTATGGCGAAGCTTGGTATGAAGCTTTGCTGGACGAGATTGAAGGTGAAAAATAACCGAAATCAGCCGCCTGACTTTTTGGCTCCGTAGCCGGCCTGCTGTAGGACCTGAAGTACTTTGTCCCGATGATCGCCTTGGATAAGGATTTCTCCATCTTTGGCTGAGCCGCCAACTCCGCATTTGTTTTTCAGCAATTTGCCCAATTCTTTGAGATCGTCCTCGGTTCCGACAAAACCCTCAACCAAGGTTACCTGTTTACCCGCACGGGCTTTTTTGTCGAGCAAAACCTTCAGCTTCTGTTGGGCAGGAGGGAGGGTTTCGGCATCGTCCTGATTTCCGAAGTTGTATTCAAAATCGTCGCTTGTTGAGTAAACGACTCCGTCGCGTTTTTTCCAGTCGTTGTTTTTCTTTGCCATAGGGAAACTAAAAAGGCCCACACCGAAGTGAGGGCCTCAAAGTTAACGGTGAATTACTTGGTTTTGTAAGTCCAGACGGGTCTTTTTGAATGGTTGACTACATCCTCTGCGATACTGCCGGTGATCAGGTGGAGCAGGCCCGTGCGACCATGTGTGGTCATGGCGATCATGTCCGCATCGATGTCGTCCGCAAACTCGATGATGCCGGACTCCTCAGACAGGGAATTGTAGATCTCCGCTTTGATGTTTTCAAATTTATATTTCTGGACAAAAGCCCGAATCCTCTCCATAGACTCTCGGGTCGTCTCGAAGTTGCCTGGAGTGTTGATTGCTACAAAATAGAATTCCGCATCAAAGATGGCTTGCATGCGCTTGATACGGCTCGCCACCTCATCGTTTGACTCCCTGAAGTCGGACGCAAAAACGATCTTTTTCATCGACGAGATGGGAGTCTCCGCTTTGATGGTAATGACTGGGCATGAGGCATTTCTGACGACCTTTTCGGTGTTGCTGCCGACTAGCACTTCTTCAAAGCCGGACGTTCCTTTGGATCCCATGATGACCAAGTCGGGTTCCTCATCCTGGATAGCGTTGCTAATGCCTCTAAATACATTACCGAGAACCAATTTGGTCCTGAATTTAAATTTGGAATCCGCATACCTTTCTTCCAACTCTTTGAACTGTCGCTTGCGCGTCTCCACCAGCTCCATGTAGAAAATCTGGTTTTGGATGTCGGGAATAGCCTCCAATCCGCCGCCCATGGTTCCCATGCCTGTGGTCACGGGTGTCTCTACCACGTGGATGACACTCAGCTCAACCTCGTGGTATACTTCAGTCAGGCTGGTGGCGAAGTTTAGGGCATGTTGCGCTGTTGAGGAAAAATCAAAAGGGACTAAGACTCTGATCATGGCTAAAAGGGTTGTTTTTGTTGATTTTAAATTAGCTATTTAAAACGACAGGAAAATGATTTTTGATAGCTTTTACTAAAAAAGTAAACCGATGCCAAAAAGCATCACCCATAGGAGCGTACTGATCGCCATGCGTTTCAAAAAAGGATCGGTTTCCGCTGACGATTGCGCACGCTGTACGCCGAAACCTACTTTTAGCATGATCGGCATCGCAAGCAAAGCCGCGAGCGAGTAATATTTCCCTGTCGACACCGCAAAGACAGCCAAGCAAACATAGCCACCGATCAAGAGTGTCCAATTGTAAACCACGGCGGATTTTCTGCCAAAGCGAACGGGGATGGATTTCTTCCCCGCTTTCTGATCGGATTCTATGTCACGGATGTTGTTGATGTTAAGCACGACGGTACTGAAAAATCCCAGAGAGATGCCGATCCAAATGCTTGCCGTCATGAAACTCAGGGTATGGAGAAAGAATGTGCCAAGTACGCCCAGCAAACCAAAGAAAATGAACACAGATATGTCGCCCAATCCGGCGTAGCCGTAGGGATTGCTGCCGGAGGTGTAGGTGATCGCCGCCCAGATCGCCGCTAGTCCCAAGCCTAGAAACAGCGCGAACAGCTTCCAGTCCTGTACCGCCGAGTAGACCAGAAGCAGGCCGGAAACCAATGCCAAAATGCCGAACAGATACATCGCACGCTTCATCTCTTTCAGGGAAATCATCCCTGATTGAACGGCCCGGACAGGTCCGGTCCGATCCGCCGAATCCGCCCCGTGAACCGTGTCTCCGTAGTCGTTGGACAGGTTGGATAGAATCTGTAGGCAGATCGTGGTCAGTGCCGCCAGCAGGAGAATTTCCCATCTGAACGCTTCCTGCCATGCCGCAAGGAAGGAACCTGCAAAAATACTGGCTAGGGCGAGGGGCAAAGTACGAAGCCTGACCGCGTGCAGCCAGGCTTCTTTTTTTGATGTAATTTCTTTTTTCAAGGAGTAAATTCTTGAATCAGGCTTCGATTAGTTTAAGGATTTCTTCGTCCAAAGGTGTAACTGCTGAAGGGAAGAACTTGACCAATTCCCCTTTCTCGTTGACGAAGTATTTGCAGAAGTTCCAGTTGGGTTCTTCATTGTTCCACCCGTTTTTAGAGGCATCCGAAAGCCAGCGATAGAGTGGATGCTTGTCAAATCCCGCAACGGAGATCTTTTCAAACATTGGGAAGGTTACGCCATACTCTGTCGAGCAGAATTCCTTGATTTCTTCATTTGAGCCGGGCTCCTGGCCGCCAAAGTTGTTGGCAGGGAAGCCGAGGATGGTGATCTTGTCACCGTGCTCCGCGTACAGTTCCTGAAGCTGGGCATACTGCTTGGTGTATCCGCACTTGGAGGCGACATTGACCAAAAGGAGTTTTTTGCCTTTGAATTCTGAGAAATCAACTTCCTTACCGTTGATGTCCTTGAGTTTGAAATCGTAAAATGAGCTTTCCGCCATAGTGTTGGATAGGGATTGTAGTTTTACTTGACTAGCTGGTCTTCCCAGAAAGTCACCAGAGGCAAGCAAAATTGTGCTGATGAGTACAAGAAGTGTTTTCATAATTACATTCGTTCTGGGACCGCAATACCAAGTAAACCCATTCCTTTTTTGATTGTTTTGGCAGTCAGTGCTGACAGTGCCACTCGAAAGGCTTGAATTGCCGGGTCCTTTTCATGGAAGATAGGAAGATCTGCATAAAAGCGGTTGTATTCTTTGGCCAAATCGAAAAGATACTGTGCAATAACTGCTGGAGAGTACTCGTCCGCCGCCAATTTGATTTTCTTTTCAAAACTGTCCAACAGGAAGATCAAGGCAGTTTCTGTCTCGGCTACAGCTGTGATCCCCGAAAAGTCGGGATGCTGGTAGTCCACGCCGATTTGATCGGCTTTCCTGAGGATGGCGGCAATACGCGCATGGGAGTATTGCACAAATGGGCCCGTATAGCCTTGGAATTCGATAGATTCTTGTGGGTTGAAGAGCATTCGCTTTTTCGGGTCCACCTTGAGCAGAAAGTATTTCAAAGCACCCATTCCGAGGACTTGATAGAGTTCCTGAGCCTGCTCCTCGGTGAATCCTTCGATTTTACCCAGTTCCTTGGTGTGGTGCTCAGCGGTCTCGACCATTTCCTGCATCAGGTCGTCGGCATCGACTACCGTCCCTTCGCGCGATTTCATCTTGCCGGTAGGTAGATCTACCATACCGTAGGACAAATGATAAAGGCCGTCCCCATAAGTTCTGCCGAGTTTTCGCATAATCTTGAACAAGACATCAAAGTGGTAATCCTGTTCATTCCCAACGACATATACAGACTTGTTTATTTGAAAGTCCTTGTATTTCAGATCGGCTGTTCCCAGATCTTGAGTGATGTAAACAGAGGTTCCATCGCCTCGTCGAACGAGCTTCTCATCAAGACCTTCATCGCTCAGATCCACCCATACCGAACCGTTTTCTTTTTTGAAAAACACGCCTTTTTCAAGTCCTTCCTCGACGATGTCCTTACCCAAAAGATAGGTGTCCGACTCGTAGTAGTACTTGTCGAAGCTTACGCCCATTCTTTTGTAAGTCTCCTCGAAACCCGCATAAACCCACTCGTTCATCTGCTTCCAAAGAGAAACAACTTCCTTGTCGTTTGCCTCCCATTTGCGAAGCATGTCTTGGGCTTCCAAAAGGATCGGCGCATTTTTCTTTGCTTCCTCCTCAGATTTGCCAGCAGCCTTCAATTCGTCAATCTGTTTTTTGTATTCCTTGTCAAAAAGCACGTAGTATTTTCCCGCCAGATGGTCTCCTTTGAGTCCAGAAGATTCCGGGGTCTCACCATTTCCAAAATGCTGGTAGGCCACCATAGATTTGCAAATGTGGATGCCGCGATCATTGACCAGATTGGCCTTGATAACCTCGTAGCCGTTGGCTGCCAGTATCTCGGCGACTGAGAACCCCAAAAAGTTGTTTCTCAAATGCCCTAGGTGAAGGGGCTTGTTGGTATTGGGGGAGGAGTACTCCACCATCACTTTTTGCCCATTGGCTGGAAGCTGGCCGAGGTTTGGGTTTTCGTAGATCTGCTTGAAAAGGTCGACCCAAAGCGTTTCGTTCAGGACCAGATTCAGAAACCCTTTCACCACGTTGAAGTCCGCGACCTCACTGAGGTTGTCCTTGAGGTATTCTCCGATCTGCTTGGCGGTCGTGTCTGGATTTGCCTGGGAAATTTTCAAAAAGGGGAAAACCACAAAAGTGTAGGTCCCTTGAAATTCTTTACGCGTAGGAGCGAGGCTGATCTGCTCCAGCGGGAGCTCATGGTTGTAGATATTCTGAAAGGCCAGCTGAATGCCCTGGATGATTTTGTCTTGTATGTTCATTTTATTTGCCGCAAAGTCCTCCAAGTTTTGCTTAGAGGACGCAAAGGTTTTTGTTTAAACAATTTAAGATTGTTCGATAGGTCTAAGTGACCGTTCTTGAATGATTAAAGGGTTTCTACTTGCTATTGATCACTCTTTGAAGGCCGAATTTAAGGCGGGTTACGTTAAAATTGATCAAAAGAGCGAGTTTATACTTTCCTAATTTCAGGTAATTCAACGTCTGGGCCATGTGAAGATCGGAGAGCCTCTCCACCGACTTAAGTTCCAAGACCAATTTCCTTTCCACGAGAATATCGATTTTATAGGCCATTGCAATTCGGATATCATCCAATTCGAGTGGCAAAGCCTTCTCGACTTCAATAAAAAAGCCAGCGTTTTGGAGTTTCCTTGCCATCACTTGCTTATAAGCATTTTCCAACAATCCTGGTCTAAGCTTGGTATGGACATCTATAGCCATTCCAATAACCTTGGAAGCCAATTCATCTTCCGAATGAAGTCCAAAGTCCATAGGTTGAAAATCTTTGCGTCCTTTGTGTCATGATCCTTGCGTCCTTTGCGGTTAAAGTTAAAAATAATCCACCAAAGACTTCGTGGTTGCTTCGAGGACTTCGAAAGCGGCTTCGGCCATGGTGTTCTCCGTGTCCAAAGTCGGGTTGACCTCGACGATTTCCCAACAGCAAACCCGCCTGTCCCGAATCAATCGGACGTTGAGTTCGATCGCTTCCTGGATCGTCAAACCGTTTGGCACAGGGGTTCCGGTGCCGACAGAGATAGAGCTATCGAGACTGTCCACATCAAATGAAATATAGATTTGCTCACATTCTTTCAGGACTTCCAACGCTTGGGCTGCTACCTTTTCAATTCCTTTTTCCCGAACCTCCTGCGTGCTGAAATTATTTATCCCATACTTTCGGATCAGATAGTTCTCTGGTTCTTCGGTATCACGGACAGAAATATAGACGATGTCTTTTGGGTCAATTTTTGGGAAATCGCCCCCTATTTTTTTGATTTTCTCCCAGTAGATGATAGTCTCTGCCCTAGGACTATTGACTTCACAATCCCTGTTGTCGAGCTGCGCTGCCATGGCTAGCGGCATGCCGTGCATATTACCCGAAGGGGTAGTAAATGGGGTATGAAGATCGGCATGTGCGTCGATCCAGATGATCCCAAGCCGCTTTTCCGGATGTGCTGCCTTAATTCCCATGATGGTACCTGCTGCCGTACTGTGGTCTCCCGCGAGTATAATGGGGAATTTTTTTTCCAAGCGAAGGGACTCGATCGTAGAATAGACGTTTTTCAAAACCTGGTAGACTCCATCAATGTACTTGGCGTGTGGATGTTTGTTGCCCTTCCATAGGAAGCTGTTGGCATCTGGTACCTCGATGGGATCAAATTGGGTGAAAAATGCCGACTGCTTGTCGAGACTGGCGATTTTGAGGGCATCTACTCCCATACTAGCACCGCGTGTGCCCGCGGCGATTTCTGAGCGGACTTCCACAAGTTTGATGTTTCTCATCCCTGGTTTGGTATTTGGGTTTTTATTGGTTCTCGTTTCGAAGGTAAAACTAGAAAAAAGCCCCGAATTCCATTTTGGGCAATTTTTCAACAGATCAAAACAAAAGTCTATAAAAATTATAGGGAATATAGGAAAATAAAAATATGGCCCTTACCTTTGGTCTATCGTCAACAAATCATTTCCGATGAGCGCTTTAGTAAAACCAGTCAAAACCGAATTGAAGTCCAATGCATGGACTGTATCTACTTCACCTGATCTCTCCCAATTCATTGTGGGCAAGGAAGTAATCCTCAAGATTTTTTCCCAGGAAGTAGGCAACCAGATGCAGGGGATGTGCCGGTTTGAGCGTGGTTTTGAGCAACTGTTGCCCCTGTTCAGGGGATTGATCTTGCTTGGAAAGCCTTCCTCGTTGAGCCTGATTTACGACTTTGACCGTGCCCAGGCTTTCTTTACCTTTTTCCAGTCGGAGAAGGTCGAGGTAGTCCGTTTTTTCAACCGGATCATCGAGTTGCTGAAGCGAGAGGTGGCTTTCAAGGAGATTCTGGATCAAGTGATCGAAAACAAAAAGCGATTCAGAGCTGAACAATCCCTGCTGCATTCCGCACTAAAGGGTGCAGCTTGGGATTAATTTACTATTAACCTTGCGTTAAATGGGGCAAGTCCGGCGCGGATTTGCCCCATTTTCATATGATGTGGGTATATTGGGTTTTTTAACGGTCGCATCGAATGCCAAACATAGTCATTCTACTAGGACAGAAGTTTTCTCGCGGGCATTTGAATAACCCCGATAAAAGCGCAATTTTTGCACCCTTATTTCATGTATTTAACCCCTTGGTAAATGAACAGATACATTGACCTGATCCAACAGACGTTTGATTTTCCTACCCGAGAGTTTCATGTTGAGAACAATGAGCTCTTTTTTAATGGAGTCAATCTGATGGAGATCATCGAAACCTACGGCACGCCGCTCAAATTGACCTACTTGCCCAAGATTTCGGAAAGCATCCAGAATGCAAAGACTTTTTTCAACAATGCAATCCAAACGCATGACTATAAGGGGAAATATACCTACTGTTATTGCACCAAGTCCTCTCATTTTAGTTTTGTCTTGGACGAAGCGCTGAAGAATGACATCCATATCGAGACTTCTTCCACTTTCGATATTCCTTTGATCAGAAGTCTATTTGCCAAGGGGAAGATCACCAAGGAAACTTACATAGTTTGCAATGGCTTCAAGCGAGAGCTTTACAAAAAATACATCTCTGAACTGCTGAATGACGGTTTTGTAAACTGTATTCCAATTCTGGACAACCTCGGTGAGATCGACTATTACTTGGAGCATGTCAAAGTGCCCTTCCAGGTTGGAATCAGGATTGCAGCCGACGAGGAGCCAAAATTTGGCTTTTATACCTCCAGACTTGGAGTACGCTACAACGACATCATCAGCCTGTACGAAGAGAAAATCAAGAACAATCCCCAGGTCAGCCTGAAGATGCTTCACTTTTTCATCAATTCAGGGATCAAAGACACAGCCTATTACTGGTCTGAACTGACCCGTTTTATCCAGAAGTACGTGGATCTGAAGAAGATCGCTCCTTCGCTGGATACCATGGATATTGGAGGTGGCTGGCCAATCAAGACCAATGTGTTTTTCGACTACGACTACCAATACATGGCAGATCAGATCGTAAAAAACATCAAGTGGATGTGTGCCAAAAACAACACGACAGAGCCCAATATTTTCACCGAATTCGGAAGCTATACGGTAGGGGAGAGCGGTGCCGTGCTCTACTCGATACTGGAGGAAAAGCTTCAAAATGACAAGGAATTGTGGTACATGATAGACGGATCTTTCATTACGCAATTGCCGGACAGCTGGGGGCTAAATCAAAAATACATCATGCTGGCGGTGAACAATTGGGACGAGACCTATCAAGGCATCTCGCTCGGCGGTCTGACCTGCGATAGCATGGACTACTACAACTCCGAAGCACACCAGTATAATATTTACCTTCCGAAGATAGAACCTGGTAGAAAGCAATATATCGGCTTCTTCCACACCGGAGCCTATCAAGAGTCGCTTGGAGGCTATGGTGGGATCCAGCACTGCCTGATTCCAGCACCCAAGCACGTCCTAATCGACAGAGACCAAACCGGCAAGGTCGTCCATAGGCTCTTCGCTAAGGATCAGACCGAGGAGAGCATGCTGAAGGTGTTGGGATATTGATATCGAAAAATTGCGTGTGGAGACACACGCAATGGCATATAAAAAGACCGCCTCTCAGCGGTCTTTTTTGGTTTGTCGTAATTTCCGTCACCTTACGGTGACGTGGTAGCAAGCTTGCCTTCTTTCCTTGATGACAAAGATTTTGTTTTCCTTCTGAAAATGCTTGAGCACTGCTTCTAAGTCCTTTTGCGCTTTTCGGTCATAGTTCTTTTCGCCATTGAAGCGGATGTAGGAGATGTCAAAGGATACCCCATACGAATGGGAGCTTTCTCCTTTTGTGGCGTTGCGGTTGCGTCTTTTCAGCCTGTTTTGCTGCTCCATGGTGCGGGTGGTCGAAGTTACCGTAAAGTACCTTTCTTCGTCGGACATTGCCTGAAATGTTCTTCCAAGCTCTTCCAGCACTTTTTTGGAATGTAGGGTGATGTAGGGATAGCTATGCGTCAGCGAATCGACTTTGTATCCGATTCCCTCGCTCGCCTCTACCAGCACTCTGTTTTTCACCAGACTGAAGAGTTGCCTTTCATCGAGAATCAAACCAATCCCCTTTAATTCAGCTGCATTCAAGTGATCGTCGTAGGAGTCTTTTGTAAGTCTACCGGAAAAGTCGGGAAGTTTGATGTCCGTGAGCGGTTCTTCTCGTGGAGGCACAGGCAGAGCCATCGAGTCTTTGGGCCCAGGATCCTCCATCAATGTGCCATAGGTTTGTTTTAGTCGTTTTGTCAAGTCCGGTTGGTAGCTGACCATGGCTAGTGTTCCGAGTGAAAAAAGGGTAATGAAAGCGAATACAATGACTGCGGAGGTTTTATTCATTGGTAAGGAAAAGGGGTGATTTTCGTTGGGGAGGTGATTAGTCCTTTCTGAGTTTGCAAATTATTGAGAGAAACTGGCATTCGACATCACATTTATCCAAACGGAGAGCAAGCGCAGAAATTTCCCCTTGCCTCGAATCTTTCGGAGGATTAGATCTCAGATTGCGTTTGACTAAAGCGAAGCCCGAAAAACAGCTTCTACCATTTGCGCGTTGCAATGATGATGCCAGTGGACCAATTCAGCTTGGTAATCGTCAAATTCGGCATGGATTCGAGCTTTTTGATAAAATTCTCCGCTTTCGCAGCATGGCCTTCTGGCCAGTTTTCTTGTGGCAGCATGTCGTCAACAATATAAAGTCCGCCCGGAGAAAGCATCTCCAGCACCTCATCTAGCAAAAGGTATTTACCATGCCAAGTGTCGGCAAAAATAAAGTCAAATGTTTGCTCCCTATTTGATTCGACCCATTTCTCCCCATCGATCAGTTCCAGTGTAAGTCGTGTATCATCGCCCAAAAACTTTCGGGCAATAGAAAGAAATGCTTCGTCAAAATCAATGGAGACCAAGCTGGATCCTGAGTCCATACCGTCCAAAATCCAGGAGGTAGAGAGGCCAGTTCCGGTACCCAGTTCGAGGAAATTCCCTTTCGGTTTGGTGGCTGCCAGAGTTCGAAGCAAACTCCCGGTGGAGAGGTCGGAAGCCATGGAAAAGCCACTTTCGAGGGTGGCTTGCTGGATTTTGGAATAGAATGGCGGAATAGGCAAGAAGTCCTCTGTCATGGGATGGTAGGTTTAGATGGTCCGACAAAACAAAAATCCACCTGAAATTGATTCAAGTGGATTTTACGGGTAAAAGATAGGGGAAGAAATCCTGTTTCTCAGTTGCTGGAGCTGTTTTTATCCCGAACTGAGGCAGCCAAACCTGGGATGTCGGTCGCTCTTCACCCGAATTTCGAGCTTATCTACTTGATTTACTTTCCACTTTCTTTTACCCAAAGCAAGGCTTCTTCCACGCCGCGGATTTCAGCCAGACCTTTCAGGCGGCCTATAGCAGAGTAGCCTGGATTGGTCTTCTTGTGCAGATCGTCGAGCATCTGGTGTCCATGATCGGGACGCATGGGCAGACTTTTACCTCTTTTCTCCTGGACTTGGAGGATCTCATTGATTACCGATACCATCGGCACATTTCCCTCGAGATGGTTGTCTTCGAAGAAGTTGCCCTCGGCATCCCGCTTCGTACTGCGCAGGTGTATAAAGTGGATTCGATCTCCAAACTCTTTTACCATCGCAGGGAGGTCATTGTCCGCACGAACGCCGTAGGAGCCCGTGCAGAAGGTCAATCCATTATGATGGCTAGGAGTTTCTGTAAGAATTCTACGGGCATCCGAAGCTGTACTCACCACCCTAGGAAGGCCATAAAGTGAAAATGGTGGGTCATCCGGATGGATGCATAGAAATACGCCAACTTCCTCCGCTACAGGGGTGACCGCATCAAGGAAAAGCCGCAGGTGTTCGGCAAGCTTCTTTGCATCAATGCCTTCATACGTCTTCAGCATTGCCCTGAATTCATCCATTGTATAGCCGATTTCAGAGCCAGGGAGGCCTTTTAGGATATTATCGATGATGAGCTGCTTGGCGTCGGGCGTAAGTGCTTCGTAATAGGCTTTCACTTCAGCGATCTCTTCGGCAGAATATTCATTGGATGCCTCTGGTCGCTGCAGGATGAAAAGGTCGAAGGCTTGGACCGCTTTTTTCTCATAAAGCAACGCTTTCGCACCGTTTTCCAACTCAAATTCGAGATTGGTACGGGTCCAGTCCAAGATAGGCATGAAATTGTAGCATACCGTAAAGACACCCTCAGCTGCCAGATTCCGCAAAGTCTGCTTATAATTTTCAATGACTTGAAGATAGTCACCGGTGCGGGTCTTGATCACCTCATGGACAGGTACAGACTCGACGACCGACCAGGTCAATCCGGCGTCTTCTATGGTTTTTTTACGGATTTGAATCTCCTCACGGCTCCAAACTTCACCGTTTGGGATATGGTGGAGCGCCGTCACGATGCCAGTGGCGCCAGACTGTCTGATGTCTCTCAGGCTTACCGGATCTTTGGGACCATACCAGCGCATGGTCTGTTCCATTTTAATGCTCATGGAAATTGCGAATTGGTTAAAGGTTTATTGTTATCGAGTTTTTGGCTACTGCGTGAAAAGTTAAGGGATAATTCTGGGCAAATAGCCAATTGTTAGTTGTTTTATCACACGCCCGAATAGGCGCTAAAGCCGCCGTCCACCGGTACGATCGTACCCGTCACAAATGCCGAAGCATCACTGCACAGCCACTGCAGTGCTCCAAGCAGATCCTCGGGTCTCCCAAATCGACCCATCGGCGTATGGGTGATGATCTGGTTTCCCCTTTGGGTCAGACTGCCGTCCGCCTCGGTCAGGAGTGTGCGGTTCTGCTCTGTCAAGAAGAAGCCAGGCGCGATGGCGTTAACCCTGAAATCCGGTCCATGCTTCTGGCACAGCTCTACCGAGAGCCATTTAGTTAGATTGTCAATGGCCGCCTTTGCCGATGCATAGCCCATCACCCGTGTCATAGGTCGGGTGGCGGCCATGGAGCTGATATTGAGGATGTTGCCTTTACCTTGTTTGAGCATGAGTGGAAGCAAAGCCTTGATAGGCAATACTGTACCCAGGTAGTTGAGGTCCATGACCTTGCGAAGGGACTGCGTATCCAAATCCAAGAAGTTTTGGTCGGGTCTTACCACAGCGCCAGGCATGTTGCCTCCGGCAGAATTGATCAGAATATCGATATATCCGTGTTTGGTCTCGATGACTTCGGAGACTTTTGACAGGGATTCCTCCTCGGTCACATCTACGAAATAGCCCCAGGCTTTCCCCCCTGTTTCTTTGATCTCTGTCACGAGTTCATTTACTTTTTCGGGCGTTCGGCCCAGTATCAACAATTCGGCACCTGCTGAGGCCAAGTGTAGAGCCATGGTTTTGCCTAGCACTCCGGTGGCACCGGAGAAGGCGATTTTCTTTCCCTCTATGGAGAATAGATTAGAAAAACTCATCAAAGGCGATAATTAGAAGGGGAGAAGTCAAAGTAGTTTTTGGCGTTGTGGTAGCAAATGTCGGAAACCAGCTGTCCCAGCCACTTTTCGTCTGCGGGAAGTTCGCCGTTTTGCACGTCTTGGCCGATCAGGTTGCAGAGGATACGACGGAAATATTCATGTCTGGGAAAAGACAGGAAGCTTCTGGAGTCGGTCAGCATTCCGATAAAGCAGCTGATCAATCCCATGTTGGAAAGGGCATTCATTTGCTTTTCCATGCCATCCTTCTGATCCAGGTACCACCAGCCGGATCCGAATTGGATTTTGCCTTTGATCGAGCCATCATTGAAATTGCCGATCATGGAAGCTAATACCTCATTGTCGCGCGGATTCAGATTGTAGAGAACCGTTTTGGCCAGCTGGTCGGAAGAATCCAGTTCATTGAGGAAGGAAGCGATTGCTCTTGCTTGGTCAAAGTCTCCAATAGAATCAAAGCCGGTGTCCGCTCCCAAAACTCTCAACATGCGGGAATTGGTATTTCGTAGCGCGCCGAGATGAAACTGCTGTACCCAGCCTTTAGCATGGTACATCTTGCAGAGTTTCTTTAGAACCTTGTATTTGAAATATTCTATTTCCTCTGATGTGGCATGGTTGCCCCGGAGAACTTTAACAAGAATCCCTTCGGCGGAAAGTTTGGTTTCCGAAGAGTAGACGAGCTTTTCCATACCGTGGTCAGAAAGTCGGCATCCCATGGAGTGGAAGAAATCCACCCGATTGGAGAGCGCTTCTACCAAATGGTCAAATGTAGAAATTTCGAAACCAACGACGTTTCCGAGCTTGGTCAGATAGGCCTTATAAGTTTCTGGATTTTCGATGGCGAAGGATTTGTCGGGTCTGAAGGCGGGATAAAGCTTCACTTTGCCATTAGCCTGAAAATAGTCCTTGTGTTCGGACAAAGAATCCACCGGATCATCTGTAGAGCAGACTACTTCCACATTCATTCTTTCCAAAAGGCCCCTCGCTCGAAACTCATCCTTTTGAAGCAACTCCGTAGTGTGCAGATAGATCTCAGCCGCATTTGCAGAAGTCAACAGTTCATCCACCCCAAAATACCTCCTCAACTCCAAGTGGGTCCAGTGGTAGAGGGGATTCCTCATCGTATAGGGAACGGTGTGGGCCCACTTGTCAAACTTCTCGGTATCGGAAGCATCACCGGTGATGTATTTTTCAGAAATGCCTAGGGTACGCATCGCGCGCCACTTGTAGTGGTCTCCAGCCAGCCAGATTTTGCTGATATTTTCAAACTTTCTGTTTTGCGCGATTTCAGCAGGGGGGAGATGGTTGTGATAGTCTATTATAGGAAGATCTTTTGCATAGTCATGGTACAGCATTCGAGCGAAATCAGAATGCAGCAAAAAATCTTCGGTGAGGAATGAATTTTGGGTTTGGACAGGGATCATATCAATTATGAGTGCAAAGCGAGTATCAATTTGATAGGCTAATTTATCCTGAAATCGGCCCCATCCCTTATTAAAATACGGAAACGATTGCGAAATAACTTTACTGGAATAATTTATTTATTTTAACGCACGGAAATTGTCCGATAAACCCTAAGCACAATAAACCTACCAATACCGATGAGTACCGGAGTCAATCTGAAAGAACTGGCAGCGGAGCTGAAGTTATCGCCTTCGACGGTTTCGCGGGCGCTCAATGACAGCTACGAAATCAGCGAGGAGACCAAGAAGAAGGTCGTCAGCATGGCTGAAAAGTTGAACTATCAGCCCAATCCATTTGCCCGCAGCCTGAGAGAAAACAAAAGCAAGACCATCGCCGTGGTCATGCCGGAGCGGATGAGCAGCTTTTTCTCCAAGGTAATTGACGGGATAGAGGAAGTCACACACCAGCATGGGTATCACCTCTTGATTTACAGCACGCACGAGGATGTAGAGCGGGAAAAAAAGATCGTCAATCTATTGATGAATGGTCGAGCGGATGCGATAGTGATGTCCGTTTCCAGCCAAACGAGTGACATTTCCCACTTGGCTAGATTGCATGAGCGAGGTTTCCCATTGATTTTCTTTGACCGGATATGCGACAACATCCCCACGACGAAATTCATTACCAACGACTACGAAAGCTCATTCGAGGGTACCCGACACTTGATCCAACAGGGCTGTAGAAAGATCGCTTTTCTGATGCTTTCCAAAGAACTGTCCATCACCAAGGAAAGGTACCGTGGGTATTTGGACGCTTTGAAGGCTGCGGGACTTTCTCCGACTCCCTCACTTCAAGTGACCTGCGCGCATGAGGAAGAAAAAAACATCGAGGCGATCCGGAATTTGTTGCTCTCAGAAGACAGGCCGGACGGATTGGTTTCTTCCGTGGAAAAGCTGGCTTTGGCGACCTATCACGCAGTGAAAAAGACGGACATTAAAATTCCTGAGGACCTGAAGATCATCAGCTTCTTCTCCAATCTGAGTATCGCGGGGCTTTTGACGCCTTCGCTAACGACGATTACCCAGCCGGCATTCAATATAGGCGAGGAGTGCGCAAAGCTCTTGATCAAAAAGCTCACCAAACCACGACAGCCGGATCTTCCCAATCAGACCATCAGCATCCCTTCGAAGATTACGATTCGGGCGAGTACTTTGGTGGAATACTAACCGATAGCGAAATACATAAAAAAGGCTCCGAATATTCGGAGCCTTTTTTATAGGTAGTATGTCAATCCTCTTCAATAGTCGTTAAAGGAGGGACATTGTTTTCAAAACCGGAATAGCCTTCATTTTGGTTGATTTGGCCTTGAGTATTGCCATCAATCGAGCTTTGGGGAACCGGCCACAAGACGTGGTATGGACTTAGCGTATAAGTGTCTCCATGCCGGGTGAATACGCCCTTGTTGTAGAAGTCCGTCTTTTCCATGATTCGATCATAGTAGAAGTTGTCTCTGGAAAAGTCCGCTTCGTTATAGGTTTTGCCATTATACGCGGACTTCCCGGTCTGAGCGAAGATTCTCGCAATTCGCGTCAATTCAGTTTTCCTAGGCTCTTCGTAATAAAGCTCCCGCGCTCGCTCGTCCAGAATGGTACCGATGTTAATTTTATCGGGTGTATACGGAGCTGCTCCAGCCCGAGTCCTGACCGCATTCAAATCCTCAGCTGCACCAGCCAAATCACCCAACCAGAATTTCGCCTCCGACCTAAGTAGATATGACTCGGCAAGTCGGAAGACATACCAGTCCGTAGGCCCGCCTTGAGGCTGAATTCGCTGGGGATCTGGGACATAAAGCTTGTAGTGGGGCCAAGAAAACCAGCTTCTGATGGTGTCTACCGCCAATACTACTCCTGCGTCATTTCTAAACTGTAAATTTTTCCCATAGTAGGGGTCATTGTTACTGATACCCGGATTGTTGTAGACCAAGTCAGTCATATCCATCCAGTTCCCGGGAGCGTGCCTCAGGTCGTTTTCGTCATCCCAGATCATACTCTGATGGTACCAGGTGGCTCTCAGTCTTCCAATACCTCTTCCGTAGGTAGTCACAAGATTGATTGGGGCCGTAGCAAGATCCGAAGTTCCTTTGTTACCTGCCGGAGTATTGATGTTGCTGCCCCAGAATGGCACTGCATTTCTCATCGAGATGATCCCACTGGAGTTGCCTTCTGTGTCTACTCTATCCATTACAAGTAAGATAGCTTCTGTGTTGGTCACGAGGGATTTGTTTTCTGGTCGGTGAAGATCCCAGATCACGTTTTTGGTAGGATCGTTGGCGTCCACGCCAAATCTCCTCGTCATTAGTGCATAGGGACCTTGGTCGATCAGTCGGTTAGCCACATCCAAGGCATCTTGAAAATCACCCAAAGCAAGATTGATCTTGATGAGTAGGTGCTGGAGAGCGCCTTTGGGCACCCTGCCTCTATCGAGCCCGTCTGGAATCCACTCTTCGCCCCACTCCAAGTCTTCCTTCATTTTGCGAAGAATGACTTTCCTGTCGGTGGAAAAGAAGTCAAGCTTTGGGCTAACGATTTCTTCGAGAATTAAAGGAACATTGCCAAACTGCTGGGTTAAGCGGTAGTACCGTAGCGCCCGGTGGAAATAAGCCGTGGCCAAAATGTGGTTGCGTTCTGCCTCGGACTCATAGTCTTGCGGCTCGTCAATTCTGGAGACGACGGTATTTGCATATTTGATGCCTTTGAACCCTTCCAGCCAATACCATCCGATTCGATTGAAATCGGTGTGGTTTAATTGTGCATCAGGTGTGATGAGGAGGTTCATATCTTGAGCAGGGCCTGTCTTGTCGGTAGTACCCTCGACAGCCACCTCTGAGAAGATATGCTCGGTAAGGATCGGTGAGCCATCACCTGTGTACTCATGACGCATATTACGCTCACAGGCTACCAAGGCAGCCCAGAGACCGCTAGCTTCATTATAGGTATTTTCCGGAGTGTAGAAAGAAAGGGGTTTTGGATCCAGCCAATCTTCGCTACAGCCTGGAGCCACCGCTAGAATCAATCCTGTCAATAGGGTTTTTATGGAAAAAGATTTGATATGTATTTTCATATTACTGTTGCTCTTTAGGTTTAGAATGTGACATCGAGTCCCAGTGTAAAATAGCGAGGGGTTGGGCCGGAATTTTCAGGATCCCAGAAATCCCATTCAGGGGCATAGTAGCCTACGTTTCTTATGTTGAAGTACATGCGTGCATTAGCCATATTGGCTTTTTCTACCAGCTGTGTTGGGAAAGTATAGGCGAGTGAGATATTCTCGAGACGGATAAAGGACTTTTTGCGATAAACGCTGAAACCGCTAGCTCCGCCCTCGCTGGAATTGAGTCTAGCCCATTCATTGTTTGGATTTTCCTCTGTCCAATAAGGAGTAATGTATGAGCTGGTTCTGTCCAGGAAGCCATCTCGGTTTTTCATTTGATTGAAGGTGTTTTCATGCCCCCAATAGGAATACATCATGAAGGAGAAGTCGATGTTTTTCAGGATGGTAAACTCGTTTCGTAAGCTCCAACGGAATCTGGGCTGGGTAAACCCTTGAAATTGTCTGTCAGCGTTAGTGTAGAGTCCGTCGCCATTCACGTCTTGGATCTTGAAGTCTCCTGGACGGACACCGTATTTTTTCGCCTCTTCCTCCTCGTTGCTTTGCCAGATCCCTTGGGTTTTGTAATTCCAGATTTCATCTATCGCATGCCCGATAAACCATCGGTTGGTGATGTCGTCTCGCTCCTTGCCGTTTTCATCATAGTCGCCGTAGAGGTGCACGATTTCGTTTCTGTTTAGCTGAAAGTTGCCGGTTGTTCTCCAGCTGAAGTTGGTTTTTTCGATGTTGGTCGAGTTCAAGGTGAGCTCAAATCCCTTGTTGTCCACTTGTCCGAGGTTGTCATACACATTGTCAAAACCCAAGAAATTGGGAAGTGCGCGCTGTACCAATAAGTCTGTGGTAGACATCTTGTAGGCCTCAAGGGTACCGGAGAGGCGTGTTTTCAGTATGGAGAAGTCGAGGCCAAAGTTGAAAGACTCAGTACGTTCCCACTGGAGATTTTTGTTTTCCATTCGGTTCACGTAGAGTTGGTTGACCAGATTGAGCTCGCCACTAGGGGTTTGGTAGAAATATTTTCCTGTGTTAAGATCCGAAAGAGCCACGTAGCGACCGATGTCCCGGTTACCGTTGCTTCCCCAAGAGACTCGCATTTTGCCATAGTCCAGCCAATCTATGTTGATGAAGTTTTCGTCCGAAAATACCCATCCCACTGCTGCTGAGTAAAAAAGGGCTCTTGGGTTTGCCCCGCCAAATGCGGAGTAGCCGTCGCGCCTTACTGAGAGAGTAGTCGAATACTTCGCGTCATAGGAGTAGATCAATCGTCCCATTAGAGCGTCTCCCGTGCTGTATTCGTCGTTACTGCTGATGATGGGGTTGATACCAGCGCCGATGTTGTGATAACCAAGTCGGTCGGTAGGCTCGAATTCGTTGTTGTTCATCGTGTTGGACCAATACTGGAATTTCTCCGCATTGGCCAAGAATGTAGCATTGAAGTCGTGTTTTTCTCCAAAAGTCTTCTGCCAGGTCAGGATATTGTCGATCTGCCAGTAGTATTCTTTTTGGTTTCTTCGGTTTGCCACGCCTCCTTGCGCACTCCACTCAGCATGTTCGGCAGATCGATGGTAAAAACGTTCCTCATATCTAAACCGAGGGCTAAAGTTGGTTCGGAAGTTAAAGCCGAAGGGTAGCTTAATTGAGGCGAAAATCGTGGAATTCAGCGTCAAGGTTTTTTCATAGCGATCAGTGAAGCTCATAGCATAAAGCGGGTGATTTCCACCGCTTGCTTCGTCGTTTGGCCTCCATTTATAGCTGCCATCCTCGTTGTACTCGGAGCCCCACGGAGACAGGGTGCGAAGCAATCCCCAGCTAGCATACATTGGCGCTGGGTCATCATCGATGGGCACATGGCTATCATCACTTACTGCAAATTGGGTATTTACTCCGACGCTAAGCCACTTGTTTACTTTACCCTCGAGATTTACCCTGCTTCGGATGGTCTCGTACTCATCACCGATGACGATCCCCTCGTTATTAAGGTAGCCTAGGGACCAGTAATAGTTGATGTTTTCAGAACTTCCGGAGAGGCTGACTGTATAATCCTGCCGCAGACCGGTTTGGAAGATTTTATCCTTCCAGTTCACAGATTTTCCAGCTATGTAGTTTTCTATTTCTGCAGGCTGCATATTCAGGCGCTGTAACCAAACCGTCACGGGATCGCCCGATGAACCGTCATAGGCCATCCACTCTTCTAGAGTGATGTCACTGGGAAGAGTTCTTGGGTCCGAAAATTCGTAGGGTTCGTAGCCACCTGCATTGATACTTTTGAAGACATCTTCCCGCCAAGCTACGAATCCGTCCGGCCCATACACCTCAGGAAATGTACCCAAGGTAGCCAATCCGGTATTTAGGTTGAACTTAATGGTAGGCTTTCCTTTTGCCCCCTTTTTCGTTGTAATCAAAATTACCCCGTTGGCGGCTTTTGCACCGAAAACTGCCGCTGCACTCGCGTCCTTCAACACTTCGATATTTTCAATGTCATTGGGGTTGATATCGGCTAGCTCGCCGTAGTAAATTGCCCCATCCAATACAAGCAAGGGGCTGTTTCCAGCCGTAAGGGATGTTCTGCCTCTGACTTCCAAGCTACCACCGCCTTTGGCCGAAGTACTGAGGCCAACATTGAGACCAGCGGCGTTTCCTCTTAGGATATCCTGTACTGAGTTGGGATTTTCGTTTTCCAGCTTGGTTGGGTTCACCGAGGACACGGCACCGGTGATATCCCTCTTTTTCGCCGTACCGTATCCAATTACTACTACTTCCTCCAGATCGGCCAAATCGGGACTTAGGGCCAAGTCAATTTTACTGCGTGTTCCTACGATTTCTTCTATTGTCTCGTAGCCGATAAAAGAAAACACCAGCACTCCATCTGAGGGGACAGAGATAGCGTACTTTCCATCCAAATCGGTGGTAGTTCCGGTTGTCGTGCCCTTTAGGACGACTGTTACTCCAGGCATTGCGGTACCGGTTTCATCCGTAATGGTCCCGGACACCTGCGAATTTTGGGCTCTTGCCATTCCTAGGCTGAGAACCCATAGCATCGCTACTGCACAGTAGGTGTAGAGTTTTTTTTGCATAGTTTATTGGGTTATGTTGTTTAATTGGACGGTTCATGTTTTTGTCAAAAATCCGATCAGGGAGGTGATGGATTTAAGCTCCAAAATGACCGGGATTAAGGTATTTAGTACGTTTAACTCAGACAACCCAATCATAGGCTCAATCACGAAATCGATTGCGGAAGAAGGAGAGCAGGAAAATCTATCAACAGACGCGTATGAATCGGTTGATAATCCTTATGGAAGGTGTGTTTTTGGTTTGGTTGGAAATGCCGAAAAACACTCATTTATGCTAGTAATGTCTTACCTGAATAGAGCGGGGAAAAAAATGCAATTGCAGCGAGGTCCAATTCGTAACATATAGATTGAAAACAAAAAAAGGCTCCGAATATTCGGAGCCTTTTTTTGTTCTTAAGCCAGTCGGATCAGTAGCCGGGATTTTGGGGAAATGCGCTTGCGCCGCCCTGGGTTCGGTCTATCTGGTTTTGCGGGATGGGTCTCAGCACATGGTAGTCTTTGATGTTGGGAGCCGCTTGTTCGTTATGAAGCTTTACTCTTTCCACCAATACTCCCCAACGCTTCAGATCCAACCATCTGAATTGCTCACCGATCAATTCTCTGGCTCTTTCCTCCATCAGAAAATCCATGGTCATCTGATCCGCGGTGATTTCCATTGCAGCTTCCTTGCCCGGAAATGCAGCTCTTCTTCTGACGACATTGATGGTCTCTGTCGCCTCAGCCGTCTTGCCCAACTTCAGCTGGACTTCAGCCAGCAAAAGGTAGGTCTCGGCCAATCGCATCGCGATGAAGTCCCGACCGCCTTCAAACTGCGTCAGATCTGCACGTCCCGGATCCATGTGTTTAGTTAAAGCCGGAAACAATCGCTCGTCATATCTGCTTGGCACCAAAACCTGATATGGTTTTTTTGCCCGCTCTTCTAGGGGCATTTCATATCCAGGGATAAACATAGCCGTGTCACCTAATGCGAAGGTCACTGTCGGCTTGGAATTATCAAAGCTGGTATTAAACGTTCCGTTATTCGTGCCGAGGTTGTTGGAGTAGTAGGTGTCTTTGAAGGAAGCTTTGTAGCGGCTGTCGTTGACCCGATCTCCAAATACCGTGTTGATCGCGTAGTTGGTCATCCGGTACCTTTTGAATGGTCTTCCGTTCTGAACATCCCTCCTCATCCCGGGCTGTACGTCGTATTCCATCAGGAAGAAAACGTGAGAGTTGTTGCCACCGCCGTTTGTCAAAGGATCACGGGTATACTGGATTGCCCAAATCACTTCGTCGTTACGCTCATTTCCAAACTGGTGGACCTGTGCAAAGTTAGGCATTAAAGAGAATCCATAGTCGTTGATCACGCTATTGAGCAAAGGCTCTGCCTTGGCATAGTCGTCTGCTGCAGCCGTTTCAGAAGTTGCTTTGGTCATATAGACTTTGGCAAGGAGGTGCTGGGCTGCTGGCCGTGTCACACGACCATACTGGGAGGAGGCTTTTAGTGCTTCCAGATCTGGGATCGCAGCTTCCAAATCAGCTATGATAGAGGCATAGATCTCGGATACTGGTGCTCTACTTACTTCCTTGTTTGGAACGAGGTTCTCGGACAGCTGCAAGTCCACTGCTCCAAATAGCTGAACCATCAGGAAATAGTGATGTGCTCGGATAAACTTCACCTCCGCAATTCGCTGCTTTTTGGTAGCTTCATTTAGGCCTGTAACGTTCACCGAACGGTCAATGACCGCGTTGCAGGTGTTGATACCCCGATACAGTTCATCCCAAAGCTCCCGAACGTGGCCATTTTGCGAGTCGAAATCATTGGTATAAGTATTCATGAATTTCCAGGATCCATCCGCACCGTTGGTGTAGATGTCTGTACCGAATTCGGTCATGTTGTGCCCCCTTTCAGTACCGTACCAGGCTCTGAGAGAAGTATAGGCGGCGTTCACGGCGTCATCCAGGCCTTTTGGAGTGTTCATGTAGTCGTTGCCAATTTGGGAGATCACGTCTTCCTGTAGGGCATCTTGGCAGGAAAATGGTAGGGCAAGCGCCAATGCAAGCGACCCGGTCCTAAGCCAAGATTTAATTGGATATATTTTTGATCTATTTTTCATGGTCAGATTTACTTTGGGGTTAAAACTTCGCATTGATACCAAATGTGAATTGGACTGTTGCTGGTGTGATATTGGCGTTTATTTCTCCTGCTCCTACACCTTGCTCTGCATCCATAAATACTTCAGGATCGATGCCCTTGTGTACTCGTCGGTATTCCGCGAAAATGAAGGGGTTTTGGATGCTGCTATACAGTCTTAGACTTGTGAGACCGATTTTTTCCAAGACGTTAGACCCAAAGGCGTATCCGAAGTTGATGTTTCGAACCTTCACAAATGTTCCGTCATAATATCTCAACGAGGTATTGTATTTCGGGAATTCCTGATTTTGGTTTGGTCGCGGATACAGGTTTGTCGGATTGGTAGGAGTCCAATAGTCCACATCCAGGTTGTTGTACCTTCCTGCCAGATTGTTGTTACCAGTATGGAAAGTACTGTTGATCATGGATCCGAATCGACCGAAAATAAAGAAGGAGAAGTCGAAGTTTTTGAAGTTGAATCGGTTAGTCATCCCCATCGCGAAGTCTGGAACAGCCGAGCCCAGAATGACCCTATCATCTGCGTTGATCCTTCCATCGTTATTGGTGTCCTGTATCTTGATTACACCAGGTACATCGGAATATACAGCGGCTTCGTCTTTCTCGTCTGTTTGCCAGATACCGATTTTTTTGAGGTCATAGAATACAGTCAAAGGCTGACCAATAAAACGGCCGGCTGCGATATCATCCCCATTAGGAAGGGAAAGGATTTCTTCCCGGTTCCGGGTAAAGATAAAATCCGTTTGCCATACAAAATCACCTTTCTCGATGTTCAGTGTGGAGATAGTGGCCTCGATGCCTCTGTTTTGGGTTTCACCGATGTTGGTGGTGAATCCGCCAAATCCGGTGGAGTTAGGCAGAGGCTGTGGAGCCAATAGATCAGAGGTGTTGGTAATGTAGTACTCGATAGAGCCAAATACTCTGTTTTTCAAAATGGAAAAGTCCGCGCCTATGTTGAAGGTGGTCGAAGTTTCCCATTTCAGATCCGGGTTTCCGATCGTATTGGGGCGATAGCCAAAGGCGGCTGTATTGTCCCAGGCATAGCTGGTTCTACCCAAAAGTGCTTGGGTTTGGTAAGGGTTGATCGCTTGGTTACCGATGGAGCCATAGCTGACCCGCAATTTCAATTGGTCGACAAAGGAGGAGTTTTTCAGGAAGTCTTCCTGATCCATATTCCAGCCCACGGCCACGGAAGGAAAGTAGCCAAACTTATTGTTTTCACCGAATCTGGAGCTACCATCCGCCCGGATAGTACCGGTTAGCATGTATTTTCCTTTGTATCCGTAGTTTACACGAGCCATATAGGAGAGTAGGGCCCATTCGACTAGGTTGGTATTCGCGCCGGTTATTTGCGATGCATCGCCCAGACGGTGATAGAGCTGGGAGGCCGCAGGGATACCCAATACGCTGATGGTGCTTTGTTCCCATTTATCCTTTTGGAAAGACTGCAGCAAGTCCACCTTGAGATTATGATCCTGTCCGAATGTCTTTTGATAGGTCAGTATGTTTTCGATAGTGTAGTTGAACTGGAAGCGCTCGTCTACACTTCCGGTAGGAGCAGCACCGCGACGAGCGTTGGTCTGGGAGCCAGTAAAGCGCCCATTTCGACTCACGTTGAAATCTGGCCCCAAAACCAAGCGGTAAGTAAGGCCTTTGGTGATTTCCCAGTTGAGGAAGATGCTGTTGAAAATTCTGGTTCTGAAGGTCTCATCCACCTGCGCCCCGGGTACTACCTCTGCAAAAGGATTGGTTCGCAATCCATCTTGTGTTGGAAGGAAGATCAAATTTCCTTCATCGTCATAGGGCTTGCCCAGTGGGTTTTCCGCCAGAGCTCCACCGATTGGGTTGAAGTTTTCTCCATTTCTCTCGCTATAGGTTACCAACGTAGAAGTGCCAATTTTTACCTTTTTATTTAGTTGGTGATCCAAGTTAACACGGAAGGTATAGCGGGTAAAGTCTTGGTTTTGAATGATACCCACATCTTTGAAATAATTTCCGGAAACGAAGAAGGTGGTTTTGTCACTGCCTCCACTGACGCCGATTTGATGGCTTTGGATGCTTCCACGCTGCATCAGGCCAGCGACATAATCTGTGCTTCTGCCTAACTCGATACTTTCCATTTCCACTGGCTCAAAAATCTTCGCGTCATCCGCAGTGGTACCCGGGCCCTCTGGATACTGGCCTACTGCTCTTCTGGATTCCCGCTTGTATTCGGCAAACTCAGGGCCGTTGAATACGTCAATTCTTCCCATTTCCTCATTTATTCCATAGTAGGAGTCGAGAGAGACGACGGTCTTGCCCACATTACCACGCTTGGTAGTGATCAGCACAACCCCGTTGGAACCTCTGGATCCGTAGATCGCAGTGGCGGAGGCATCTTTCAAAACCTCCATGGAGGTGATGTCCTGAGGGTTGATGTCGCCGATACCTCCCACGGTAGGGATACCATCGATTACATACAAAGGTTCATTGGAAGCGTTGAAGGAGCGGCGGCCACGGATTCGCACCTGTGGTGCCGAACCTGGCTTGGAGCCCGCTTGGGTCACGTCCACACCAGCAGCTCTTCCCTGAAGTGCCTGCCGGGCATCGGTGATTGGAAGCTCCTGGATTTCCTTGTTACCTACGGAGGAGATCGCACCTGTTAGTTGGCTTTTCTTCACCGTACCGTAGCCTACTACGACGATTTCTTCCAAATCGGCGAGGTCGGGGCTAAGGCTGACATTGATCGAACTTCTGTTTCCAATGGTTTCTTCCAATGGAGTATAGCCGATAAACGAAAATACCAGCACGCCAGATGCTGGGCCGGAGATGGAATATTTTCCATCTAAATCTGTGGTGGTCCCTGTGGTGGTTCCTTTGAGAAGGATGGTCACACCGGGCAAAGGGGTGCCTGTCTCGTCGGAGACAGTACCGCTCACCTGGACATCCTGTGCCAACGCGAAGCCTGCGCTCAGCATCAGAAGCAACACCACCGAGAGGTAGGTGTAAAATTTTGTACGCATAGTGTAAGGGGTTATTGTTAAAAGATAGAATTGGGTCTTACAAATGTTTTTTTCGTTCGTAAATGATGAGCGGAAAAATTCGCAGACTTTTCAACCTAAAAGGTAGATAGAAGGGGATTGATCTTGCAAGTGCCTATGCTGTAATTTACGAAATCGATTGCGCACCAAAATCGGCGATTTACCTAACAATGGGTGTTTAGTGATTCTATTTTCAAAGCCTTATTCTGGTAATCAATAGTTAAGAAAAATATTGTTTTGTTGAATTATTCGTAAAAAATAGACAGGCTATTTGAAATGTAATGACGCGAAAAAACAAACACCTGCCTTCGATACGAAAGCAGGTGTTCTGAAAAAAAGAAAACCGAATTTTCAATTTTGCTAGACCTTGGGCGGCTCCCAGCCTTTTTCGTAGTCTCTCTTCCAGAGAGCTTTTCCTTTTTCGGAGTTTTGGATATGACCGTTTTTGGGGTCGCAGACGAGGGATTCCCCGGTACGACTGCTGATGTTTGCGAGGTGGCAAAGTAGTGTGGAGACGGCGCCTTCTTCGATATTGGAGTTTTGTTTTTCCAAGCCTCGCACTGCGTTGAAGAAATTCACTACGTGCGTGGTACTCATATCTCCGCCTCCGCCCAGTTGGGTGCCGCCTTCGCTTCCACCGCCCATGTTCTCCTTCACCATTTTGCCGCTTCGGTCAAATTGCTTGTAGCCGCCCCGGTCCACATAGACTGAACCCTCGGTACCATAGATAATAGTTCCACGGTCCGAGCCATAGGTTTTGGACGCATTTCGGCTCTTCCCATCCCATTGGATCACTTTATTGTCCCCAAACTTAAAAGTAGCCTCCATGGTATCGTACATCGTCCAGCCATCTTCAGGGAAGTGCATCTTGCCCGCAATGACCGACACTTCGCTTGGATAATCCACCTGCAGCGCCCAACGGGCCACGTCCAGTTCGTGGGTAGCGTTATTACCCGTCTCAGCAGTGCCATAGTCCCAGCCGTACCAGTGCCAATTGTAATCCCAAGTGTCATGCATGTAGGCTTTTCTAGGTGCTGGGCCCTGGAAAAGATCCCAGTCCAAACCTGTCGGTGCCGCTTGGGCAACGGGCTTTGGCACAGCTCCACGGTTGTTGCTATAGAATGCCTTGGCCATAAAAGCTTTGCCAATCACCCCATCGTGGATTGCGGCGATTATTTCCCTGCTTTCGGGTGCAGAGCGTTGCTGGTTGCCCATTTGGACGACCTTGTTGTACTTCTTTTGCAAAGCGATCAGCAGCTCACCTTCCCAAGGATTGTGGGAGCAGGGCTTCTCTACGTAGACGTGTTTGCCGCGTTCCAAGGCAAGCCAGGTTCCTGGGGCATGCCAATGGTCCGGGGTAGCGTTGATCAGCACATCGACTTCTTTGTCATCCAGCACCTTCAGAATATTCTGCTCCAGTTTTGGCGTGTAGCTGATGTGTTTCTCGAAGTTTTTTGCCGCCTTGGTCATTTGCGATTGCATCGCATCGCACAGGTAGAGTAGGTTGACATTGCTGGAGGCCAGCCCGATAGGCTCATAGTAGGCGCCAAGTCTTCGTCCCAAACCGGCAATCGCCACGTTTAGTCGCTCATTGGCTCCGATGATTCGAGCGTAGGATTTTGCAGAAAAACCAACAGAACCCAAGACGGATAGGCCCAGCGTTGCTGCGGTACTTTTCTTGATAAAATCCCTTCGATTCTGTTGGTCGATATTCATAACAGGTTAGTTAAGGGTTTTGATTTTGATGTTTTTAAAGCTTACCTCGTCGCCATGATCCTGGAGTAGGATGTGGCCTTCTGTAGCCTCTCCAAAGTTTTCCCAGTTTTTGTACTTGGAGCCAGCCACCAGGTCTCGGTATTCTTGGGAGCCGCGGACGTATTCTACGACCTTCACGCCATTCAGGTAGTGCTCGACGCGGTTGTCAGGATATACCACTACGCGGCCTTTGTTCCATTCGCCAATCGGCTTCACAAACCTTGCCTGCTTGCTGGAGGTAATCAGATCATAAAGCGAGGAAAGGGTACGATTTCCGGCGATGCCCATTTTCGCATCTGGATGCTTCTCATCATCCAAAATCTGGTATTCCAAGCCGATGGCCGATCCAGTATTGCCTTCAGAAAGCGTTACGAAATACTTCAGGCCGCTGTTTGCTCCTTCCGTCAGTTTGAAATCAAAAGAAAGGTCAAAAGCGGAGTATTTGTCCACCGTGACGATGTCACCGGCATTTTGGGATTCGCTCCCGTCTGTCTTTGCAATGGTAAGGACGCCGTTGTTCACCGTCCAACCACTGGTAGGGAAGGTTTCCATTCTTGCGCCTCTCCAGCCTTCGCTGTTTTGTCCGTTGAAGAGCAGCTTGTAGCCGTTGGTTTTTTCGAAGTCCGTCAATGTGTTGTCTACCGTACTCACGACGTAGACATCTTTGCTAAAAGGCTGGGGCTGTAGATTCTCGGTTTGGATTTTGACATTTTTGAAATAGGTTTTTCGTCCTGCTTCCGAAGAGTCGCGAACGCTATGCACCTGTAGGCCGACAAAGCCAGTTTTATCCATTTCGTCTACTACATAGGCAACTTCTTGCCCGTTGAGCCATGTTTTGATCTCGTTGCCAATTGCTTCGATTCGATAGTGGTTGTATTCTCCCATCTTGAAGGCTGACTTGGCGCCAGGATTCAGATCGAGGGGATAGAGCCAGCCTCTTCGTGCCTCATCATACACGCCTGCAGACCAGGCTCTTTCGGATGGATCAGCTTCGATTTGATAGCCAAAAACCAGGCCTTTGCCGTCGCGGGCAGCGGGGTCGTATTGGCCGCGGGCCATCACTCCAGAGTTGGAGGTCGAATGTTCCACCTTCAGGTCGAGCTCTAGGATAAAATCCCCAAAGGTTTCCTCTGTGATCAGGAAAGTGTTCGGTGATCCCGCTACGGAGGTTCCGACTATTTCGCCATTGACTACTTCGAAGGTCGCCGTGCCGGCCACCGGTTTCCAACCGCTGAGGTCTTCACCATTGAATAGATTTCTCCAGCCGTCACTTGCCTTTTCGGCAGGCTTGGAGCAGCTGATCAGAAGGACGCTAGTTAGAAAGAAGAGACTCTTTCCGAGAGAATAGTTCATTTATTTTTGGGTTAGGATTTGCGCTAAAATTCCAGATAAATGGAAGCAGGGACAACCGTCTGTAATTCCAATTTACGAAATCGTTTCCGAGTGGCATTATAGGGTGAGGATGTACGGTGAAAAATGAAAAGGCTTCGCCGGTTTCCTTGGATTCAGGAAGTGAGCGGCATTGCTCCTGCACTTAACAAAAACCCTCGCCGAGTTTGATCGGCGAGGGCGTTTGGATTTGGGAAGAGGCCAGTGCCTAAAGGATCTTTACCTCCGCCTTGTATTTACTGATGAGCGTCTCATTGTGGGATTCCCCTTCGTTGGAGTTGGAGCTGTTGAAGACCTCCGGCACCACGCCGTTTTCGAGTGCCAGTGCGGCGGCCTGAACCATGATGGCATTTAGGAGCGCTGCGCCTACGACCGTGGAGGTCGCTCCGACGTTCGTATGGAGACCGTCCAAGTTGATCGCGGCATCTCCGATCTCCCCAAAGGTGTCCAGAAAGATGTCGCTGACTTGAAACAGCTTCATGCCAGAGGAGTGACGCGAATCCACCGCCTTGCTATGCGCGTAGTTGGTGATCACGATCACCTTGGCGCCTTTTTCTTGTGCAATTTGTGCCATCTCCACACTTACGGAATTTCTTCCCGAATTTGACGCAATGATGAAAACATCCTTGGAGGAAATTGTATAAGGTTGAAAGAGGGTTTTTGCATAGCCCTCTCTCCGTTCCACTTCGGTACTGCCTGAGGCATCCTTGTGCAGCATCAAGTCCGGATCTAGGATAGGGATAACCCGTGCAAAACCTCCTGCACGATAGAAGATCTCTTCGGCAAGCATATGGGAATGTCCTGTACCGCTTGTGTAGATCCAGCCTTGGTGGGCGATAGCATTGGCAACCCATTTTGATGCGATTGCAATTTCCTTTTCCTGCCGGAACGCCTTCTGAAGTTTCTCAAAGACGGTTTCCCGGTAGCGCTTGAATGGTTCTAAACTCATTAATATGTTGTTGGGTGAATGGCTAATTTAGTAATATTTCGTCTACAAACACCCAGCCTTTGGCTCCTTTTCCGGGATGCCAAGACGGGAGTTTCGAAATAGGTTTCAGCCTGATTTTGACGCGGTCAAAATCTGTTTCCGGTAAGGGAAACGTCAACACTCCAAATCTAGCTTCTTCCATTTTGGTAGACTGGGTGCTTTCCGTTTCCGGAATTTTCTGCCAGGTCTGCTGATCACCAGTCCAAATTTCCACTTTTTCAGGGGGAAAGATGTAGGCGTTCTCGTTTAGAAGAATACTGATGCTGATCTCTTTTGGGCTATTGTTTTTTTCCAAAAATATCTCAAGCTCCAGAGGGGATTCGTTAAATCCAAGCCAGTTACCCGACCCATGGGTAGTCTTTCCCTTTTCATGGTCAAAGAGGGATCTGGCTCCGTTGGCTTTGTAGCGCCCGTTGCCTTCGTAGGCCAACTGGTAGGACACAGGGACTATGCCCGCTTTGAAAAAGACATCCTTGGTAGGCGTACTGCCAATCCAGTCGGCGGCAAAGGCTTTGGCCCGAAACTCCCCGGTTTTTTTAAGCCAAATCGGATCGGTATACAATGGACTGCTTATGCTATCGGGTTCCGTGCCGTCTGTCGTGTATCGGATCTCCGCCGTACGGATGGGGTGGGAGAGAACCAGCTCCATGGAGTCTTGGAAGAAAACCTTATCAAAGGTGACTTTGGGAGGATTTAGCGGATAGATGACTCCCTTGCCGTCGTATCCAAAGTCTATTTGTGCTGTGGAAAGGGCTTGGCTCAAACGGTTTTTGGAGTCTTCGTCCAGGCCCGAATTCCAGAGAAAAAGTTTTTTGACTTGGCTCAGCTTGCCCAAAATCGTTACAGCATTCGGTTCGAGCTTGTTTCCGGAGATGGCGAGATTTCTCAGGTTTTCCAAACCTTCCAGGTTGGAAAGTTGACCTGCTTTGACATCCGTGAAGTTTAATTGCAGTTCTTCTAGATTTGGAAAATCACGCAGAAAACCCAAATCGACCTGATCCAACGGCATCCGGTTGAGGTTGAGTTTGACGATCTGCTCGCGGATGGTTTTTAGATCCTTGAGTGATGTCGGATCAAAGGCCGAGGTGCCATAGTAGGCGACCTCCAGGGCAGGTGAGCCTGGAAAGACGGGATTTACCTTTCGGAAAAAGTTGTTTAGCTCTGCGATGTCCGAATCGGATGCCGCGTCGAAGGTATAGGATTTTTGATTGGAAAACTTGTTGGAAGCCAATTGGAAAAGCGGCGCGTCGGAAGGAAGTTCGGTTACTTTTTGTTCGAAAGAACTGCCGGACTCCACCCATAGCTGGAGTATTTCCAGCTCTTCGTCGGTAAGCTGTGCCTTGTTCTTGGGAGGCATGTGCTCTTTGGAGTCTTCGGGAAGGTTTATGCGTTGGATGAGCAGGGATTCCCGAGGGTCTCCAGGCACGATAAGCGGCCCATTTTTTCCGCCTTTTTGCAGACCAGCCAAGTCATCCATTCGCAACTCGCCTTTGACCTTGCCATCCTTGTGACAGGCGATACACTTTGCCTCCAGGATCGGCCGAACCATGTGCTGGAAAACCTCCGCATCGTCCAGAGCGACAAATTCCACTTCATTTTGTAGCACAGGGGCTAAGAGGAAGTTTTCCCCATGGGTAAGGTCAGCGCCAAAGTGCCCGGTCAGCGTAATTGTCAAAGCCAGGGTGACAGTGGTGATTTTCAAGAAGTTGCCTGTCTGCTTTCGGTAGAAGTAAATCAGCATCGCCAAGCCAAGTGAAGCTATCCCTAGCCATTGATGCCAGATGAGAACGTCTCCGTCATAGCCCTCGTTGGCAAGCAGCAAGCCTGCCAGCACGGTGATGCCGGTAAGATTGGCTCCCAAGAGCAGTATCCACGCCCCGGCGGCTTTTAGTTTTTCATCCTTGAGCCAAAGCAACACGACTGCCATCAGCAGAAGTACAATCGGAAAATGGAGAATGAGCGGATGGGCCCGCCCCAAAACTTGAAGTGGTGCTGGTATCGACAGACTGTCTACGGCAAAGCTCAGAATAAGGGCAAGGCCGAGCCAGAAGAAAAGCAGGTTTTCAAGGAAAGCAGCAATACGGGATACTTTGGGCATGGTGGGGAATTAAGCAATCAGGTCTTTTACTACTTTGCCGTGCACATCGGTGAGGCGATACCTTCTTCCGAGGTGTTTGTAGGTCAGTTTTTCGTGGTCTATGCCCATGAGGTGCATGACCGTCGCCTGGAAGTCATGGACATGGACTGGATTTTCGGTGATGTTGTAGCCAAAGTCGTCGGTTTCGCCATAGACCATTCCGGACTTCACGCCGCCGCCGGCCATGAAGATGGAGAAGGCCCTTGGATGATGGTCTCTTCCGTAGTTTTCGGGCATGATCTTCCCTTGACAGTAGTTGGTCCTTCCAAACTCACCGCCCCAGATAATCAAGGTCTCGTCCAAAAGTCCGCGTTGTTTCAAATCCGTAATCAGACCAGCGGTGGCTTGATCTACATCCTTGGCCTGTCCGATCATCTGATTCGGCAGGTTGTCGTGGGCATCCCAACCTTGGTGGTAAAGCTGGACGAAGCGTACACCGTTTTCGGAGAGCTTTCTGGCCAAAAGACAATTGGCGGCATAGGTTCCCGGTACCAGACAGTCAGGACCGTAGAGCTTCACTACACTGTCGGGCTCTTTGGAGGTGTCGGTGATCTCAGGAACGGCCGTCTGCATGCGATAGGCCATCTCGTATTGTTGCACCTTGGCGGTGATTTGAGGATCGTTAAATTCCCTATAGTTCAGGTCGTTCATCGCCGCGATTTGGTCGATCATCTTGCGACGCTGATCGCGGCTCATGCCATTGGGATCAGAAAGATAAAGAACCGGGTCTTCCGAATTTGAAAACTGGACGCCTTGGTGGGTGGCGTCTAGGAATCCGTTGCTCCAGAGCTTGGAGTATACGCCTTGTCCATTTCCTTTGCCTCGGCTGAGTAGGACGCAAAAGGCCGGAAGGTTGGCGTTTTCGCTGCCCAGGCCGTAGCTCAGCCATGAACCCATGCTGGGTCGGTTGCCTACCTGTGCGCCAGTCTGGAAGAAAGTCAAGGCGGGATCATGGTTGATGGCCTCTGTGTGCATGGACTTCACGATGAGGAGATCGTCCACCACGCTGGAGATATGCGGGAAAAGCGAGGAAATCCAAGCCCTGCTTTCTCCATATTGATTAAAGCCAAAGTAGGACCCGACGAGCGGGAAAGAGGTCTGTCCGGCGGTCATTCCGGTAAGCCGCTGTCCGCCGCGGATGGAGTCCGGAAGCTCCTGTCCAAAGTTTTTGGTCAAAAGCGGCTTGTAATCGAACGTTTCCAATTGGGAGGGAGCACCATTTTGGAAGAGATAGATGATTCTTTTTGCCTTCGGGGCAAAATGCGGCAAGGCACGCATCAGACCATCTTCGGCTTCCTGTTTTCCGCTAAACAAATCGGGTATCAGCAGAGAGCCCAACGCTACGCTTCCTATTCCCAAACTAAGCCTGGAGAGAAATTTTCTTCTGTTGTGATTCAGGCCCTGCTCTAATATTTCCTTTTCCATCTCAGCTTTTGGTTATAGTCTCCTCTAGGTTGTACATGCTCACGATCACCTGCATCAAAGCGGCATTTTCGGGCGTTATGGCTTTTTCAATCATAGGATATTCGCCGACATCAAGTGTCTTTTTCGCACTCTCCGGGTCGGCCTTGAATTCCTCGAGTACACCTTCGTAATACTCCGTCAGAAGATCCCTTTCCTCGGATTTCATTTCCCGACAAAGAATGCGTTTAAATGCTTGGGATATTGCTTCTTCGCCGGTATAGCTTTCCGAAAGCTTGGTCGCCAATACCCGCGATGCCTCCAGCACCATGGGGTCATTCATCATGACCAGTGCTTGCAAAGGCGTATTGGTTCGATTTCGGCTGATTTCGCAGCGGTCTCGGTTACTGGAGTCAAAGATGATTGCTTTGGGAGGTGGCACGGTCAGCTTGATGAAATTGTAGATACCCCGACGGTAGAGTTTGTCGCCGCTATCTTGGATATAGGTGGCCAAAGTGCCCCTTCCAGAGGTTGCCGCCTCCCAAAGTCCGGAGGGCTGATATGGCTTCACACTGGGTCCGCCTATCTCTGTATGAAGCAAGCCACTGCTGGCCAGCACCAAGTCTTGGATGTTCTCCGCTGGAAGTCTGAGCCGCGGGGCTCTGGAAAGGTATAGATTGTCCGGATCGATCTTCAAGTGATCCTTGGTGATTGCCGCCGATTGGCGGTAAGTGGACGACAGCATGATCTGCTTCAGCAAACGTTTGATATCCCAGCCGTTTTCCATGAAGTCAGCCGCAAGCCAATTCAGCAGCTCGGGATGGGTAGGCAGGTCACCCTGCATCCCAAAGTCACCCGAAGACTTGACGATGCCTTTTCCGAAAATTTCCTGCCAGATCAAATTCACAAAGACCCTAGAGGTTAGCGGGTTGTTTCTGTTTGTTGCCCATTTTGCCAATCCAAGACGGTTTTTTTCGAGATTTTCGGGAAACTCAAAAATCGAAGCGGGAGTGGATACATCGACAGAATCGGTAGGCGCATCATACACGCCACGATCCAAAATGTAGGTGGTGCGCTTCACCTCATTTTCTCCCATCACGGACACGCTTAGTTTGGTGGTGTCGGAGTGGTTGATGAAGCTCATGATGCCGTCAAGGTCGGTTCGGTCTATCCAGAGTATGGGAGTCTTGGCGGGCTTGGACTGGCTCACGTCTCCTTCGAAGCCTTTCTCCTTGGAGTTGTTGAAGAAGGCGAAGAGTTCATAATATTCCTTCTGCGAAAAGGGATCGTATTTATGGTCGTGGCACTGCGCGCATTCCATCGTAATCCCAAGAATTCCTTTGCTGAATGTATTGGTCTTGTCCAGGACATATTCTATCCTGTATTCCTCTGGGATAATTCCTCCCTCCTCAGTGTATTTGTGGTTTCGATTAAACGCCGTGGCCAGAATTTGCTCTTTGGTTGCATTCGGGAGCAGATCTCCCGCGAGTTGCCAAGTGAGGAATTGATCATAAGGCATGTTTTCGTTGAAGGCGTGGATGACCCAGTCGCGATAAGGCCACTGGGACCGGACTTCATCGTCCTGATATCCGTAGCTGTCGGCATAGCGGGAAATGTCCATCCAGAGCACCCCGAGCTTTTCGCCAAAGGCCGGTTGGGCGATCAATTCATCCAATAGCTTATCGTAGCTGTTTTCCCCTGAAAAGTCCGCATACTTGTCCAGCAACTCTGGCGTAGGAGGCAAGCCGGTCAAATCCAAACTTGCACGTTTGATCAGTTCATGGGGCTTGGCTTCCGGATTTGGCTCCAATTTTTTGGAGATTATTTTCTTATAGACGAAGGCGTCTATTTCACCATTCCCCCATTCGCTTTGTGGTACGGTCGGCTTTTCCACTTTCAAGAATGCCCAATGCGGCTCATACTTTGCGCCTTGTTCAATCCACTTTTTGATCAGTGCAATTTCCTCTGGCGAGAGTGAAAGATTTGATTCTGGTGGCGGCATCAGCTCGCCTGGATCTTCGGAAGTGATACGATGGTATACGGCGGATTCCTCCGGTTTCCCTGAGACCAGTGCAAACATCCCGGGACTTTCCTTAAGACCCTTAAAGGCACCTTCTTCCGTGTCCAGTCGCAGGTCCGCTTCACGCTTGTTTGCGTCTGGCCCGTGGCAGGCAAAACACTTGTCTGATAGGATGGGACGGATGTGGAAGTTGTAGCTGATCTGGTCGGAACCTGCTAAATCTACCGAATTGGGCTCCTTTTGTCCACAGCTCCACAGACCGCCCAGCGATGCAATAAGCATCAGGGGAAGATAGGCTTTTCGGAAAGACATTTTTGGAATTTATTGTTTGACGGGAAAAAGTTAATGAAAAATTTTAAAATAGTGCGGATGCCCAAAGGAAATTAAAGGGACACCAGCTTGCTCAAAGAAATAGTTTTTTAATCTCCTAATTTCTCCGCTGTTGACCTTGGCTTGAGTTGGTGGGCCTTTGTGCTAATCAATGAAAGCGTCCGGCTTTTTGGTGGCTATCGCAGCGTCCAGGAGAGGGAGGGCTAATTTTCGTTAGGATTGACATTTGTCAAACTTTTGCGGAAACTGACGAGAAATATAATTGATAGCATCTTCGAAGTCCTAAAATCCCCATATTTGTCGTTCTGGGAAGTTTTGGTGCACTTGACCAAGTTTTTCCGCAGAATTATTTGGATGACTCCAGACCATCCGAAAGGAAAAATCACCGATTCTCAAGTTTCCGACATGCAAATGGAACTTTTGGACAGATTTGGCTGGGCTATTGAAAACGACCAACTATTTAAATGAAAGCAATCTTTACCTTCCTGGGCCTTGTCCTGGTTTTTTTTGCGGTTTCCGCCCAACAAAAAACTGATCCCAACGCACTACCGGGTCTATTGGAGAGGTATTATGAATTATCGGGAAAGCGTCTGTTGATTCTCGACAAGGACGTCGCCGCTCTGAATGCTGTGACTGTGGGGGATTTGGAGATTTTGCCTGAGGCGCTTACGGCCGGAACGCCTTACTCATTTTTTGCTTTTCGCGAGAGCTACGTGGTGATCTACCCTGCTTATCTCAGAGAAAGGTACCGGCAGACTACCGACGGTTCCGTAGCAGCGGACGAAAAGAAGATATTTACTATAAAGGGCAAGATCCGCGACAATGAAATGAAGACCATGTTGCCGGGCGCACTTTTTTCCATTCCGCAGCTTGAATTGGCGGCGCAGGCTGATGTCAGGGGAGAGTTTACCATCGATATTCCAGAGGGTACTTATATCGGCTACTTCAGCTCCATGGGCAAGCAGACCGAGCAGAGAATCCTGAAGATCTACAGAGATCAAGATATTGACGTGACGCTTTTTGAGTCGGTGAGCGAGCTGGATTTGGTCACCGTGACGGACCGAGCTATCGATGCCAATGTGATGAGCACCCTTCCCGGCGCTACCCGACTGCCCATGGAGGAGCTGAAACTGCTGCCGCCGCTTTTGGGAGAGGTGGACGTGGTCAAGAGCATGCTTTTGCTTCCGGGCGTCTCTACTGTGGGAGAGGGGGCTTCCGGCTTCAATGTGCGTGGGGGTGGAGTGGACCAAAATCTCATCCTTATGGACGGCACGCCGGTATTCAACCCTTCTCACATGTTTGGCTTTTTCAGCATCTTCAACCAAGATGCGGTCAACGATGCAACTCTATACAAAGGTGACATTCCAGCCGCCTATGGAGGCAGACTGAGTTCGGTTTTGGATATCAAAACCAAAGCTGGCGATACTGAGCGCTGGTCGCTCAATGGTGGCGTAGGCTTTCTCTCAAGTAGGCTAGGATTCAACGGTCCCTTGAGTGAGAAGACCCAAGTGATGGCCACGGCACGAGCCGCCTATCCGACTTGGGTGCTGCAAAAGATCCCCAATCCCAGCGTGAATGGAAGCAGCACCAATTTTCTCGATGGAAATCTGCGCATAGACCATACTATCAATGAGCGAAACAGCCTAGTGCTTAGCGCTTACACCAGCACGGATTATTTCCGATTCGATTCCGACACCGCTTACACTTGGCAGACGAATCTTGCGAGCCTAAAATGGAAAGCTTATTGGGGCGAAAACCTTGGGACTGAAATCAATCTTAGCTATTCGGGCTACCGCTACTCTGTCTTGGGAGAGCGAACTCCCTTGGACTTTGAACTGCAGTCGTCCATTGACTACATCGGCTTGCAGCAGCAGTTTGAGTGGTCGGGGGAAAAGCTCGAGGGACTGCAATTTGGCTATCAGATCGGCTCCTACCAGATGGGTATGGGAGACCTAAAAGCCAATTCTTCCGAAAGCCTAGTCAATCCTGAGCTGATCCAGGATGAGCAAGGTTTGGAAGGTGCGATGTACTTCCAAATGCCATGGAAAATCAATGATCGGCTGGAGGGACAGGTAGGATTGCGCTATTCGCATTTTGCGGCGATGGGGCCAAAGGAAGTCTACCTTTATCAATCTGGCGTTCCAATGGAACCAGAGACGATCACCGATACGGTCTATTACAATTCTGGGGAGGTCATCAAATCCTATGGGGGATTTGAGCCGAGGTTGACGCTGAGGTATGCATTCACGGAGGATTTTTCCCTCAAGGCATCAGTCAACCGAAGTATTCAATACCTGCACCTGCTCACCAACAATTTTGCGTCTGCGCCAGTGGATCTTTGGAAGCTAAGCGATAGCTACGTTCAGCCCCAGACATCTTGGCAATACGCCTTAGGCCTGTACAAAAACTTGAACCAGAATAAGATTGAAACCTCACTCGAGCTTTATTATAAGGACATGCCGAGCATCGTGGAGTACAGGGACGGCGCAGAGCTTTTTCTAAATCCAAACCTAGAGACGGATCTGGTGATGGGAAGCGGCTATGCCTATGGTTCTGAGTTTTTGGTCAAAAAAAACGGGGGCAAGGTGAATGGCTGGGTCTCCTACACTTACAGCCGAACGCTGAGAAAAGTGGCACCTGAATTCGGCGAACCGATCAACAACGGTGAGTATTTTCCAGCCAACTGGGACCAGCCCCACGATGTGACTGTGGTGGCGACTTGGCAGCCTGTGAAGAGGGTGTCCTTCAATGCTACCTTCAACTATCGTACGGGTCGTCCCATCACGCTGCCGAGTGGGATCTATGATATTGGCGGAGAGATTGTGATCGACTATCAGGAGAGAAATCAGGCGAGAATTCCCGACTATCACCGGCTGGACTTGGGCTTGACCTATTATTTCTATCAAAAGAAAAACAGCGACTTCCGCAGCTACATCACCTTTTCTGTGTACAATGCCTACGCCAGGAGAAATGCATTCTCCTGGTTTTTCCAGCCCTCGCCAGAGGTGGGTATTCCAAAGTCCTATCGCCTAGCGGTGATCGGCACCATGATTCCTTCGGTCACTTACAATTTCTCCATCCGATGAAAAAGCAGTATACGATAGCGGCGCTGCTTTTGGCTTTACTGTCGGTTTCCTCGTGTGTAGATGAGATTAACTTGGAAATCGTAGAGTCCAATCAGGCGCTGGTAGTCGATGCCTGGATGGGCAATGTCCCAGAGGATACCTATGTCAAGATCTACCGAACCGTCCCATATATGTCAGGGATCCTAAATCCCGACTATCTCAGCGTCCCGGTGACACGTGTTGAAATTGAGGAAAAAGATGGCCAAACCATTCCTTTCAGCCAAGTGGAGCCTACCGTGTTCAAACAGACTTGGAGTTTCCAGCCCAGCCCGGGAAAATCCTACCGACTCCTCGTTGAAACGGCAGAGGGAGAGGTGTTTGAAAGCAGTTGGGAAGTGATGCCTCCTTTGGTGGAGATTGAGGATATAGTGGCTAAAGCCATTGAAAAGGAGGTGATGCTGACCTCCGGAGCCGAGCCATTTTTCCAAACCCAGACTTTTGCCGAAGTACGGGCTAAACTAACCGATCCTGGTCTTGGCGAATTTGGATACCTGATCCGAACCTCGGGAATCACCGAACTGTATACCAGTTCCAGCAATGATCGTTGCCGATGCGTTTGCTTTGAAGATGATCCGGACATCTTTGCTGGAATGAATGTGGTATCCAACAAGAACTTCCAAGGAGTATCCTTTCAAGCAACGATCGGAGACGTCTCGCTCAGCTATCTCGGGCGATATTTTGTGAGTACGAAAGTAAAAACCCTGAACAAATCCGGGCTGGATTACCTCAACCGGGTGAACGATCAGCAACGTAACACCGGAAGTATCTTTGATCCAGCGCCCTCTCGGGTAAAGGGAAACATCAAGAAAAAGGGAGCTGAAAACGAGACCGTTCTCGGTGGGTTTTTCCTTTTTCAAGAGAGCCAACATGAGCAAATGCTCTATCGCAGCCAAATAAGGTCAAGTGCGATCGGCCTTAACCACCGGATAGAACCACTTCCAGTCGTGGTAGGCAGCTGCACGGAGTATTACTTTGGAGCCACTGCTATTCCGCCAGATCCTTTTTTGCCCTAAGCTTCACAAAAGTAATAGTGACCTTTTACCGAGATTTATGAGATATATAGTTCAGTTCAATTCATCATTTGAAAACAGTCAGGGAAAAAGATGGGTAAAGTAGGAATAGGTATAATCCTTTTGTGCTTGGTGCTGACGGCTTGTATAGACGAGATTTATCTAAGTGTCCCGTCCTCAGAGTCCAACCTCGTGATCGATGCTTGGCTTGGCCGCACCTCAGAACAGTCCTATGTGCGTGTATACCGGTCTGCTCCGTTTCTTTCCGGTACACGTGAGCCCAGGTATTCCAAAGTGCCCACCTCCGAAATCTACGTGGAGGATGAGACAGGGGGGCGAGTCTATTTCCGAAACACCTCAGATACCACACTGGCCTACTGGCCTAGCAAGGGCCAGGTTTTTCCCTCCGGAAGAAAATATCGCCTTCATCTGACTACCCAGCAGGGAAAATACGAGTCCGATTGGGTGCTGATGCCAGAGGCTACTACAGAGGGGGATTTTCAAATCGTCGCCAGAGAAAAACTGGTATACGTCATTTCCGGGAATACGCCTATTCAGGTACCTGGTACGACTGCAGAGCTAAACCTGAACCTTACCAACTCATCCATGGAAGAGGTCGGCTATCTGATCGAGGCCAAGGGCATTTCTGAGGTGTTTACCACAGGTGGTCCGGAAAATTGTGTCTGCAATTGCTACCTTGACCAGCCTTATATTTTTACTGGAATGAACTTGGAGTCCAGCGGAACCCGCAACAGCCCAAAGCCAGTGACGCTAGCGGAACTCGAAATCACTTCACTCGGGAGATTCTACCTTCAATCCACTATCAAAACTGTATCCAAGGCCAATTTCGACTACCTTCAACAGATCAACAAACAACAGCGGAGTACGGGAAGCATCTTTGATCCAGCACCCTTCAAGATCAGGGGTAATGTCAAGAATGTAAACTATCCCGAGCAGGAAGTATTGGGAAACTTCACAGTTTTTCAGGAAAACACTTTTAACCAGATGATCTATCGTGCGGAGATTTATCGTCATTATCCCGAGTTGACATTCGCTTTTGATCTCACTCCACATCTGGAGGCTCCGGATGACAGTTGCCACGATGTGTATGAAGATGCCCTACCCGAAACCCCCGAACCGTTTTTGCCATGAGAGTAAGATTTATCCTCTTCGTCTTCCTTATTTGCTGGCCCTTGAAGCCTTTACTTTCGGCGCAAGTTGACCTGCAAAGCGAGGAGCTCGAAAATTTTCTAGTGATCACTGACCGGGACTTTTATCTTTCCGGAGACCGGATCTGGTTTGCAGCCAAGTTGCTTAAAAACCACGATAGCTACCGGTACAGCAAGTTGGCCTACATCGCTGTTTTGGATGGATCTGGTAAGCCTATTCACGAGGAAAAGATGCTGATGACTGGTCAGGATATGGTCTATGGTGACGTTTTTATACCAGAGACGGCCCAATCGGGAGTGTTTGCGATAGTCGTGTACACCAAATGGATGTCCAACTACCAAGACTTCCCTATTGCGAAAAAGGAGTTTTTGGTTACCAATCCCACGGCAACCCGGGCGGAGGGTGAGCCAGCTTTGTTTTGGGAAAAAATTCCATTTGCAAACGCTTCTGTAAGCCTTTACCATACCTCCAGCCAAGCGGAGGTAATCGAGATACAGGATCTTTCGGGAAATACGCTCGAGGTGCTCGAATCAGTTGCTCCTTGGCAAAAGGTACTCTCGAAAGTCAAACCGTCGGGTTCTTATCGCATCATTTTCCGAAATAGGGAGCATAGGATTTATCCGCAGGGCTGGTTTTGGGATCCCGCTGAGTTTGCCCTGATTTCCAACCTGACAGCACAAAAAGTCAAAGTCGTGACTCACAAGGACTGGACGGTGTTGGAGGAGTTGGAGGCTGACGGAGGTAAGACTCAGCTCAACAAGACGCTTTACCAAAATCTTGACTCATTCATGATTTCTGTAGTGGACGATTCAGGCCGTCTGGTCTGGACGTATCAGGCGCAATTGCCAGCCACAAGCCAAGGGCAGCTGCAGGTCAGTTCCAAGGGCGAAGTGGGCGAGGGGATGAAGCTGGACTTGACGGGATTTCCCCAGCAGTATAAGAGCGGGCTGGTCATGGCTGTAAGGGAGGAGAATGCGCGGGTATCTGAATTCGTGGAAATCCTCAACCATCCCAATTGGGAAAGCCTAACATCCAAAAATACAAAGCCTAATTTGGTAGCCGCGCTGGACGATATTGTCGAAAATCCCCGGTTGCTAAAGGACTACAGTCCAATGTTTGACTATAAGGTATGGTCTGTATCCATTGCGGATCGCTTCAAGAGCTCAGCAGCACCGGCAAGAGTGGGATTCGCACTGCCTACTACTCTGATTGAAGAGGAGATCGACCGAAGGGTCTATCAGGAACACTTTGAAATCGGCGATGAAGTAGCCTCCTTGCAGTCGCCCTTTACCCCAGACAGAGTTTACAAGCTTGAGGATTACGAGGAGTTTTCTGACTTGGAGTCGCTGATCAAGGAGATCATTCCACAGGTTCGTTTGAAGAAAACAAGTTCTGGAGGAGGGAAGGAGATCTTCGCTGCCAACACGGACAATCAGCACGTGAAGTTTAACAAAAAACCTTTGGTACTGATTGATTTTTATCGACCTGCATCTCTAGACGAACTGTGGAATATCGATCTAACTACCCTGGATCGTATAGAGCTCTACTACCATAGATCCACCGTAGAAGCCACTAATCTTGGTGAGGCCGTAGGCGACGGCCTGTTGGTCCTATATACCAAAAACAACAGCTACTTTTTGAAAAACAACGTGCCAAAGCAGCGATACTTCCTTTCGGATGTGAGCGTTCCCCGTATTCAGGACTATTCCAATCGTATGGTCAAAGTCGCCACGGCAAATCCACTTCAATACTTGGATCCGAGCTTGACCTTTGAGCGGGGCAAGAGCCGGGCGGAAAATCTCCGGTTCGATACCGCGGGAGATTGGGTAGTTCAGACTTGGCTCTTCGGAAATTCCGAATTCGAGAAACTCCAAAGAAAAATAGAGGTAGAGCCTTAGCGAATAGTTAAAAAAAAACAGCCGCTCGTATTCGAGCGGCTGCTTTCGTTTGTATTGAGTTTGAATTTCAGGCTTTGAAAACTGAGAAGTCAAAAGTTTCGAGAAACTTGGTGGTGAAGTTCCCTTCTTTAAACTGTTCGTTTTCCAACAAGGCGATGTGGAAGGGGATGGTCGTTTTGATCCCATCGATCACAAACTCTTCCAAGGCGCGCTTCATCCTCACGATCACTTCCTCTCTGGATTGACCACTTACAATGAGTTTCGCAATCATGGAGTCGTAATTCGGCGGGATCACGTAGCCTGCATACACGTGGGAATCCACTCTCACTCCGCGTCCACCAGGGATATGAAGGTTGAGGATCTTGCCCGGACTTGGTCGGAATCCATGGGCCACATCTTCGGCATTAATTCGGCATTCCATCGCATACAGCTTCGGAAAATAGTTTCTGCCAGAAATGGTCTCGCCCGCAGCAACTTTGATTTGCTCTTTGATGAGGTCAAAATCGGTGACTTCTTCCGTAATTGGGTGCTCCACCTGAATTCTGGTGTTCATCTCCATAAAGTAGAAGTTGCGGTTTTTGTCAACCAAAAACTCGATCGTCCCCGCGCCTTCATAGCCGATGGCTTCCGCGCCTTTGATTGCCGCTTTGCCCATGGCATCACGAAGTTCATCCGTGATGAAAGGAGAAGGAGTCTCTTCGACCAATTTTTGGTGTCTTCGCTGGATGGAGCAATCGCGCTCCGACAGGTGGCAAGCTTTTCCAGTCTTGTCTCCGACTATTTGGATTTCGATGTGACGCGGTTCTTCCACGAATTTCTCAAGGTAGAGTCCGTCGTTTCCAAAGGCTGCACCAGATTCCATTTTGGCATCGTCCCAGGCCTTTTTGAATTCCTTGTCTTCTTTGACGATGCGCATTCCGCGGCCACCGCCTCCAGCGGTTGCCTTCAGAATCACAGGATAGCCCATTTCGTTGGCAATCTTTAAGCCTTGCTCGATGGAGTCGAGCAATCCATCGGAGCCCGGAATGGTAGGTACGCCGGCAGCTTTCATGGTTGCCTTGGCAGTCGCCTTGTCGCCCATTTTGGCGATCATATCTGGAGACGCGCCGATGAATTTGATCCCGTATTCTTCACAGATCCTGGAAAACTCTGCGTTTTCGGAAAGGAACCCGTATCCGGGGTGGATGGCGTCCGCGTTGGTGATTTCGGCGGCAGCGATGATTCTTGGAATATTCAGGTAGGATTCGCGGCTAGGAGCGGGACCGATGCAGACGGCTTCGTCAGCAAATCGGACATGTAGACTGTCCTTGTCCGCGGTGGAGTAAACGGCCACGGTCTTGATCCCCATCTCCTTGCAGGTGCGGATCACGCGAAGCGCAATTTCCCCTCGATTTGCAATCAATATTTTGTTAAACACGGTCTAGTTCTGTTTAGTGAAAAAATCAACCCGCCGGATCTACCAAGAACAAAGGCTGATCGTACTCTACCGGAGTGGCATTGGAAACGAGGATTTTTACGATTTTGCCCGACACCTCGGATTCAATCTCGTTGAAGAGCTTCATGGCTTCGATGATACAGACGGTTTGGCCTGCCTTCACCGAAGATCCTTCGCTGACGAAGGCTGGAGAGTCGGGATTTGGAGTCAGGTAGAAGGTGCCGATCATCGGGGATTTGATCTCTACCAAGTTGGAAGGAGTAGCGGCTGGGGTAGCTGAGGGAGCAGCAGCTGGTGCTGGAGCTGCGGCGACTGGAGCCGGAGCTGGAGCCGGAGCAGCTGGAGCGGCAGCATGTACTACTTGCGCGCTCTCGGCGTATTTTTTAATGGAAAGTTCGAATTCCTCGGTCTTGATTTTGACCTCTGCCAGGCCGGAATTGGAGATGTAGTCAATCAATTCCTGGATCTCTTTAGCTTTCATAGGGTTCTTTTTTGGTACAATGTCTTGAGACATCTTGATTTGGGTTAAAAACAGAAAAGCTGCATAATTTAAGCAAATCGTGCAGCTATTAATATTTATTTTACTCTTTCTGAATACGAGCCGTCTCGGGTATCCACCTTGATCATGATGTCTTGATCCACGAAGAGCGGTACCATGACGGTAGCGCCGGTCTCCACAATGGCAGGTTTCAAGGCGTTGGTAGCGGTGTCGCCCTTGATGCCTGGCTCGGTGTAGGTGATCATCAGTTCTACAAACGGGGGCAATTCAACTGACAGCGGGGTTTCGTTTTCCGCATGTACGAGAATGTCGACAAGCTGCCCATCTTTGAGTAGGTTTGGACGTTCTATCAGCCGCTCTTCGAGTGACATCTGCTCGAATGTCTCCGTATCCATGAAGTTGTACCCCATGTCGTCTTTGTAGAGAAACTGATGGGGTCTTTTTTCCACGCGGGCGGTAGTGACTTTTTCGCCGGCGTTAAAGGTTTTTTCCAGGGTCTTGCCAGTTCTCAGGCTTTTCAGTTTGGTACGCACGAAGGCTGCTCCTTTTCCTGGTTTCACGTGCTGGAATTCGACGATCGAAAAGATGTCGTTGTTCATTTCCAGACAGAGTCCATTCTTAAAATCCGCAGTACTTGCCATAATATTGAGTTTTGTTCTGTTTGTTTATTTTGGATCGTAGGCCCACTTCAGGTAGATGGAGCCCCAGGTAAAGCCGCCACCGAAGGCAGCCAGTATGAGGTTGTCGCCTTTTTTCAGTTGCCTTTCGTACTCCCAAAGGCACAGTGGGATAGTGGCAGCAGTCGTGTTGCCATAGCGCTCGATGTTCATCATGACCTTGTCTGACCCTACGCCCATGCGGTTGGCAGTTGCATCGATGATTCGCTTGTTGGCCTGATGCGGCACGAGCCAGGCAATGTCTTCTCCGGTCAGTCCGTTTCTTTCCATCACCTCTGCGCTCACATCAGCCATGTTGGTCACGGCAAACTTGAAAACGGTGGAGCCTTCCTGGTAGGCGAAGTGCTCCCGCGCTGCCAAGGTTTCGGCCGTGGCGGGCTTGCGGCTGCCTCCAGCCTTCATGTGCAGGTAGGGTGCTCCAGCTCCGTCAGACTTGAGAATGGTGTCCATGACTCCCAGTTTCTCGCTGGTCGGTTCTAGCAAAACAGCTCCCGCTCCGTCACCAAAGAGGATGCAGGTAGTCCGATCTTGGTAGTCGACGATCGCCGACATCTTGTCAGCGCCAATGACCACCACCTTTTTGTGTGTTCCATTTTCGATGAACTGGGCACCGAGCTGCAGGGCATATAGAAATCCGGAGCAGGCAGCACTGATGTCAAAGCTGTAGGATTTTTTGGCACCGACCATATCTGCGATGATGTTGGCCGAGGAGGGAAAAGGCATGTCTGGGGTGACGGTCGCGCAGATGATCAGCTCGATGTCCATCGGATCTGTTCCTGTTTTTTCCAAGAGTCCTTTTACCGCGGCCGCTCCCATTACAGAGGTACCTTGGTTTTCTCCTTTCAGGATTCTTCTTTCCTTGATGCCAGTGCGGGATACAATCCACTCATCATTGGTCTCGACGAGGGTTTCAAGCTCCTGATTTGTCAGCCGGTATTCGGGTACATAGCCTTCTATGCCGGTGATCATGGCTCTTATTTTGTCCATTTGTATAGGTTTAATTGGAGCAGGAATAGCTATAGATGCCCCAAAATGGGTTGTTTGTATTTCAGGCATGGCCCGAGGAAGGCCAAAAATAGTACAATGCCATCTGACCACCAAAACCTAAGCGCCCACATTGGCTAAACTCCTTGCAAGTCAGGTCTTTTCAGTTTGTGAAAACAAAAAATCCACTCCTTTGCGGGAGTGGATTTATAGGTGTTGGAGTCGGAGTGCAATTAAGCCCTTACCTCTTTTTCGATGATTACCTGTCCTTTGTAGTACAATTTGCCATCAAGCCAGAATGCTCTGTGAGGCAGGTGCATTTCGCCGGTAGTTGGGCATTTCGCCAATCCCGGAGCTTCCAGTTTGTAATGAGTTCTTCTTTTATCTCTTCTGGTTTTCGAAATTTTGCGTTTAGGATGTGCCATTTTATGCGTGGTTTATGATTGTTCTTTGTTTTTTAACTTCATCAATTGTTCCCATCGGGGATCGACAGGCTTGGTTTCTTCCTTCGAGTCAGGAGTTTCGTCCTCGGTTTCACCCTCCAATTCATCGTCGATGTACACATATCCTCCGTCTACGTCCAAGTCTTCATCGTCCAGCTCGTTTAGGTAGTCTGGATGGATTTTCTTGGCCGGTAGAGCCAGCAGGATAAATTCATAGATCAGCTGCGCCACATTGATCGTGGGTGTATCCCGGGTGATCATATAGACGTTTTCATCTATCTCCTGCTCTTCGCCGCCATACTTGTAGATCATCTTTTCGGTGAAATCCAAGGGATGATCAAACAACTCCAGGCTGCGGTCGCAGGTCAACTGCACAGTGCCTTTGATGTGGAAAGTGAGCTCAATTACATTAGCCCCTTTGTCCATGATGACCCGTGTGGTCAGCTTTCCTTTTTCGACAATTTCGTTGTCTTCGAAGTTTTGGAAAAAAGAATCCCCAATTTCAAAGTCGATTTCGTGCTTTCCTTCTTTGAACTTAATGATCTCAATATCAAAGCTTTTCCAGAATTTCACGATTTGTCCTCCCGATTTAAGACCGCAAATGTAGGTAATAATTTAAAATTGCTAAAGCGGATCTTAAAATAATATTTGGTTTTTGGCTTTGTTTTTAAACTTAAACTGCTCAGGTTTCCACTTCCTCTGGTTCGTGGTGGTTAATGATGTCCGCTGCCAAAAACAAAGCAGCTCGCATCGAACCTTCATCCGCCACGTTTTTTCCTGCGATGTTGTAGGCAGTGCCATGGTCGGGAGAGGTGCGAATGACTGGCAATCCGGCGGTAAAATTCACCCCCGAGCTAAAGGCGATGGACTTGAACGGAATCAATCCCTGATCGTGGTACATTGCGAGCACTCCGTCAAACTTTTTGTGGTGCATCATCCCAAAGAAGCCGTCTGCAGGATAGGGGCCAAAGACCATTTTGTTTTGGTCCTTGAGCTCGCGGATGGCGGGTTTGATGACCTTTTCTTCCTCTTCGCCCAGCAGCCCATCCTCGCCGGCATGCGGATTCAATCCGAGGATGGCGATTTTGGGCTTGTTGATCCCAAAGTCTGTCTCGAGACTTTTCAGAAAAATGTTCGCTTTCTGAAGAATACGTTCTTTGGTGATGGCTTGCGGGACTTTTGCCAAAGGCAGATGGCCAGTCGCCATGCCGACGCGGATCGTCTCGTCCACCATCATCATCAGACTGTCTTTGGCTCCAACGGCCTCAGTGATGAACTCGGTATGTCCAATGAATTTGAATTCGGCTGAGTTGAGGTTGTTTTTGTTCAGCGGCGCGGTGACCAGCCCCTTGATTTTCCCTTCCTTGAGATCGTTGACCGCCGCTCGGAGGGCCTCGAGGGCCATTTTGCCAGCCTCTGCGGTTTCCACGCCAGGGATGATTTCAGGACAGTCTTCCGACACGTTGATCACGTTGATCTTGCGGTGTTGAATTTCGTCCAAGCTACGGATTTGGGTGAAATTGAAATCATCCAAACTCATGAGCTTACGATAAAAAGTCAACGCTTTGCCATGCCCATATATCAGTGGCGTAAATGACTTGAACACGCGGCTGTCGGATAAGGCTCTCAAGGTGACCTCTATCCCTATTCCGTTGATGTCTCCTATGCTGATCCCGAGGATGGGCCTTTGCTTTTTGGCGTTCATGATTTGATCTGCTGAATTTGGGGCCAGGACAAAATTCCCGGCCGTTTTGGAATATTCCCTTAATTTTAGGCTGCAATTTATTAAAATTTATCAGAGCCCGAGGATGGAAAAAGTCAAACCCAAAAAGCATCTAGGACAGCATTTCTTGACCGATTTGAGCATTGCCGAGCGTATCGCCCAGGCCGTCAAAGGGCATGGAGGTGTAAACCAGGTGTTGGAGATCGGCCCCGGGATGGGCGTGTTGACGGATTTTCTCCTGAAGAACCCCCAGGAACTTTACCTGATAGATATCGACAAAGAGAGCATCGCCTACCTACATCAGAAATATCCCCAGTTGGGAGACCGAATCATCGAGGGTGACTATCTGAAATACAACTCGAGTACTCTACTGCCGGACAAGTACGCGATAGCGGGAAATTTCCCCTACAACATTTCCTCCCAGATTTTTTTCAAAGTGCTCGAAGAGAAAAACCGCGTGACAGAAGTGGTATGTATGTTGCAGAAGGAAGTCGCCGAAAGGATCGCGTCCCCTAAGGGAAACAAGGACTACGGTATTTTGTCTGTTCTTTTGCAGGCTTGGTATGATATCGAATACCTGTTTACCGTACCGCCCGGAGTGTTCAATCCTCCTCCGAAGGTCAATTCGGGAGTGATCCGGCTGACAAGGAACGCCGTCGAGAAGTTGGACTGCGACGAGCGTCTTTTTTTCAAAGTCGTCAAAGGAGGTTTCTCCACCCGGAGAAAAACGCTGAGAAACGCGCTCAAATCATTTGAACTTTCCGAAGAGTTCAGATCCAATCCTATCTTGGACAAACGCGCTGAGCAGCTGGATGTGGCGGATTTTGTGTTTTTGACCCAACAAATCGAGAAAGGTCGTGGAGCCAATTAAGCAATTTGAGCTATCGAAGGAATATCTGGAAAGCCTCAAGCAGGGGATCGAGCAGGAGAATATTGACTTTATCCGGGATTCCCTGGAGGGGGTCAATGTGGCGGATATCGCTGCGATTCTGGATGAGCTCAGCATGCAGGAGTCGATCTATGTGCTGCGATTGCTGGAAAAACAGCTGGCAGCGGATATCCTGATCGAGCTGGATGAAGACACGGTGGTCAAGGTACTTCGTGAGCTGGAGACGTCCGAAGTCGCTTCATGGATTGAGTTGATGGATTCCGATGATGGGGCGGATATTTTGAGCCTTTTCCCCGAGAAAGAAAGGGAAGAAGTCATTGCCGAAATCCAAGACCGGGTCAAGCTCGAGCAGATCCTCGAACTCCTCCGCTATGAAGAGGACACAGCTGGTGGTATCATGGCGAAGGAATTCATCCGGGCCAACAAAAACTGGAACGTTGTCCAGACCATCGCGGAAATCCGCCGCCAAGCCGAAAACGTCGAAAAAATCTATTCCATCTATGTGGTCAACAATCGGCAGCAGTTGCTTGGCAGGGTCTCGCTGAAAAAGATCATTTTGGCGTCTTCCGATACCAAGATTGAAGATATCTACGACGAGGATGTCATCTCGGTACCTGTCCACATGGATCAGGAGGAGGTGGCTGCCATCATGAGGAAATATGACTTGGAATCCGTCCCTGTCATCAATGCCAAGAAAAAGCTGGTCGGCCGAATCACCGTCGATGATATTCTGGACGTCGTGCAGGAGGAGGCCGAGGAGGATATCCAGGCGATGGCGGGGGTGTCGGCGGATATTGAAGAGTCCGATTCCGTTCTCACAATCTCGAAAGCCCGACTTCCTTGGCTGCTCATCGGTGTGCTAGGTGGACTGATGGGGGCCAAAATTATTGGCTATTTTGAAATGGGGCTCAGCAAATACTTGGCGCTGGCCTCGTTTATCCCACTCGTTGCGGCGACGGGAGGAAACGTCGGAATCCAGGCATCTTCACTCATCGTCCAGTCTTTGGCATCCAAATCAGCTTTTGACGATACGCCGATGCAGCGTTTTTTGAAAGGACTTTTTGTAGCGTTGCTAAATGGAGTCGTATTGGGAGCATTCGTGTTTTTAGTCGTGGTTTTTGTTTACAGGTTTGAACCGATTTTCGGAGTTACAATTGGGTTTTCGTTGTTTTGTGTGGTCTTGTTGTCCTCGTTTATGGGAACCGTGACTCCGTTAGTGTTAAATAGATTTGGAATCAACCCGGCCATCGCATCGGGGCCTTTCATTACGACGACCAACGACCTGTTGGGATTGACAGTTTATTTCGCTGTCGCGATGCTTTTACTCAAACTTTAGAAATGAAAATTCTGATTATCGACGAGATGCATCTCAGCATTATGGATATGCTGCAAAAAGATGGACATCAGGTTACCTATTCTCCCAAGATCACCCGCATGGAAATCCTAGACCAGGTTGGCGAATTCGAAGGGCTTATTATTCGTTCCAAGACTCCCATGGATCGGGAATTGATGGAAAAAGCGTCCAAGCTCAAATTTATAGCAAGGGCGGGAGCTGGGCTGGATCAGATCGACTTGGACTACATGGTGCAGCGCGGGATCAAACTCTTTCACGCAGCAAAGGGAAACCGAGACGCCGTCGCAGAGCATGCGGTGGGAGGCTTGTTGGCTTTGTTCAACCATATCATCAAGGCGGATTCGGAAGTCCGCAAAGGAATCTGGGATAGGGAAGGAAACCGTGGAGACGAACTGATGGGAAAGACTGTGGGGATCATGGGCTATGGAAACATGGGAAAGTCTTTCGCGAAACGCCTCGGCGGATTCGGCGTGAAGATTCTAGCCTTTGACAAATACAAGATCGACTACACGAAGGAACCCGTCAAGGAGGTGACCTGGGAAAAACTAAAGGCCGAAGCTGATGTCCTCAGCATCCACGTTCCGCTGACACAGGAGACCCGCAATTTCTTTACTTTGGATGAAATTAGGAGCTTTTCGAAACCTTTTTGGCTGATCAATACTGCGAGGGGTGAGGTGGTCAGCTTTGCCACACTGAATGCCGCACTGGATCTGGGCGTTCTTCGCGGGGCTGTGCTGGATGTACTGGAAAATGAGAAATTCAAGAAGTTTACTCCAGAACAAAAAGAGGAATTTGAGAAACTTGCCCAGAGACCGAACGTCCTCTTTTCCCCCCACGTGGCGGGCTGGACTTTTGAGTCTTACGTGAAGATCAACCAGGTGCTGGTCAAAAAGATCAGAAAGGCTTTTAAAGAATAAATTACGCGTTGAGGGGCGGAGCGCCGAAGCTCCAAGGTCTTGCTTAGTCAAAAAGCTTTCCTATCTTTGCTTATCAAATAAAGGCAAAAACAAAGTAACGGTCTCCACCACGTGACCGTTACTTTGTTTTTTGTGCCTTTCGAAAAAGCAAAAAACTATGTCAAAAGTACAATACTACACCGAGGAAGGACTGAAGAAGCTGAAGGATGAACTTCAGGAGTTGAAGACCAAAGGCAGGACAGATATAGCCCGTCAGATTGCCGAGGCGCGGGACAAGGGTGACCTGAGCGAAAACGCGGAATATGATGCGGCGAAAGACGCTCAAGGCCTTCTGGAACTCAAGATCGCCAAATTGGAAGCGGTAGTAGGCAACGCCCGTATCTTGGACAATTCCCAAATGGACACTTCCAAGGTGGGCATCCTAAGCACCGTGACGATCAAAAACGTGAAGAACGGCATGACCGTAAGCTACAAGTTGGTATCTGAAGAGGAAGCTGACTTGAAAGCGGGGAAGATATCTCTTGCATCTCCCTTTGGAAAGGGTCTGGTAGGCAAATGTATCGGCGAGATCGCTGAGATCAATGCCCCTGCCGGCAAGTTGCAGTTTGAAATTCTGGACATTAAATATTGATCATCATCCCGGATTGTCCCGGGATTTTTTTTTGAAACACTATGGCAAGCATTTTCTCCAAAATCATCAACCGGGAGATTCCCGCACACATCGTCGCCGAAGACGAGCATTGCATAGCATTTCTGGATATTATGCCTTTGGTAAAAGGCCACGTGCTGGTCGTGCCAAAGGAAGAAACTGACTATATTTTTGATATGCATCCGGATACCTTGGCTCGGCTCACCGTATTTGCACAGAAGGTGGCAAAAGCCATAGACAAGACCATCAAGTGTACGAGGGTGGGAGTGGCTGTGATCGGACTGGAAGTACCCCACGTCCATATCCACCTGATCCCGATGAAAACCATGGATGATGTCAATTTTTCAAGACCGAAGTTGAAACTAAGCCAAGAGGAACTGGCGGAAATTGCTGAGACGATCCGCAAGGGCTTCTAGGAATCGGATATACTTACTGTGAATTGACGAAAAGCAAAACCCGGCACCAATTGATGTCGGGTTTTCAATTTTTTAAGGTTTCAAAGCCACTTATTTCACGGCCTTGATCCAAATATTGCGATAAAGCACATCGTGCCCCTCTGCTTGTAGCTTTAGTCCGCCTGGGGTATCGGTGATGCCTTTCCCGCCATCGTTCCCGCCATCAATTCCTGAATTCGGGCCACCCCAGACCTGCTGTATCTCCACGTCGTCATGGATTTTCACCCCATTAAAGTAGAGTGTCACACGAGCTTTTTCCGTCAGTTTTCCATCTACAAAGCGGGCCGCCCTAAATTGGATATCGTAGGCATTCCACTTGCTAATGCCCTTGTATTCCTCAGAAGTGGGAAGATGCTCGTTGATCACTGCGGCCATGCCGTGTGTTCCATAGTCTCCGTCCAAGACTTGGATTTCGTAGCGGTTCTGTAGATAAACGCCACTGTTGCCGCCTTCCTTTGCGATCAAAAATTCCACATGGGCTTCGAAGTCCCGAAATTCGTCCTTGGTCACGATGTCCGCTGCGCCGTATTTACCACCGGCAGCCGCTGGATCATTGCTACTGATGGCTTTGCCACCGTCTACTGGATCTGTGACCTCGGGCCATTTGATGGGCATCTCAGCGGAAAACCGCGGTCCTTCCCAATATTTCCAGTTTTTGTGGAGTGATTTCGCGGTGCCGTCAAGGTAGACTTTTGCACCTTTTGGAGGCTTGGTTCCAAGATAGGATGCTTCTTGGGCAAAGGAATCAAAAGCGCCCAACAGAGCAATGGACAAGGCGTAGGCAAAAAACTTCAGTTTCATAGGTTATGGGTATTATTTTTGGAATTGATGAAATACGGAATTAGCTTAATTCTTGATGGATCAATTTGGTTAAATTTAACCGAAAACAAATTTTTTATCCCATGAAATCGAGCATGTGTCAATCTATCACTGGAGCACTAACTGCCCATCATACGGGATCCCAAAAGGCCTTTAAATTTAAATGACATAAATATGAAATGGCAAGGCAGAAGACAGAGCTCAAATATCGAGGATAGACGGGGACAGGGAGGACCGAGGGTGGGAGCGGGTGGATTCAATCCCCTGTTGATTGGACCGCTTTTAAGAATACTTTTCTCCAAGACGGGATTGATCCTGGTCGGGGTATTTCTGGTTGGTTCTGTGCTGTTGGGGTATAATCCGCTGAATCTGATCGGAGGAATGCTGGGTGGCGGTGGTGGCCAAGGTTTTACTTCGGAAAATTACGCGCCGAGTGCAGAGGAGGAGGAGATGGCTACCTTTGCCGCGACTATACTAGCAGATACCGAGGACGTGTGGAACACGCAGATCCAGGGTTATCGAGAGCCGACTTTGGTGTTTTTCACTGGCTCTGTTTCTTCAGCTTGTGGGTCAGCGAGCAGCGCGACAGGGCCTTTCTATTGCCCTGCTGACGAAAAACTATACCTCGACTTGAGTTTTTTCCAGGACATGGAGACCAAGCTGCAGGCAGGGGGAGACTTTGCTTACGCCTACGTGATTGCCCATGAAGTGGGGCACCATATCCAAAAGATCATGGGGATTACGGATGAAGTCCACAATCTTCGGGGCAGGGTGAGCGAAAAGGAGTACAATCAAAATTCGGTTAGACTTGAACTACAGGCAGATTTTTTGGCCGGCGTTTGGGCCCATCACAGCCAGCAGTCTGCAGCGATGATGGAGGCGGGCGACTTGGAGGAGGCGCTCAATGCCGCCAATGCGATTGGCGACGATAGACTCCAAAAGCAATCTACCGGACGGGTGGTGCCGGATTCATTTACCCACGGGACCTCGGCCCAGCGGATGAAGTGGTTTAAGAAGGGTTTTGAGACAGGGGATTTGCGACAAGGGGACACTTTCAGTGCGGATGATCTGTAGGCTTTGACTTTAAAACCAGCCAAAAACGGCGCCCACGCTTTTGATTCCCAACACCAGCGTAACCAACCAAATCGCACTGGCTAGGGCGGTTGCCAAAGGCTTGTTTCTGTAGCTACCCAAAAGCGACTGTTGGGCTGCAATCCAGATGATCCAGGCGCTGATCACCGGAAGCAGGATGCCATTGGCCAATTGCGCCAAGGTAATGAGCTGCACGGGCTTGATTCCAAGTGATGAAAAGACCAAACCTAAGCAAACGATGGCTCCCATACTGAACCTCATTCCTTTGGATTTGACGTCCGTATCCCAGCCCAATATCCCACAAACTACGAATGCGGCCGCAAGGGGAGCGGTCATGGCGGACGTCATACCCGCCGCCAGTAGTCCAAAGCCCATCAAATACCCGGCGAAACTCCCGAACACAGACTCCAGACCTTTGGATACATCTATAGCGGAGGTTATTTCAGCACTGGTATTAGCCGCGCCGACGATCAAAATGGCCATGGAAACAAGGCCGCCCAAGATCACGGAAATCGAAATGTCCCTCCTCATGTGGACCAGATCGGAATCGTCTTTCCATTGCTTGTTGACCAATGAGGCATAGAGGAAAAGATTGTAGGGAACTACGGTCGTGCCTATGAGGGCGACGAGGGTGGGTATCTCGGCCTCATTCCAGCTCGGGACAAAGCCTGCCAAAAGTCGAGACCAGTCCGGTTTTGTCAATGCAGCCGTCGTCAAAAAAGCAAAAGACATCAGGATCACCAAAGCAACCAAGATCCGCTCTAGCATCTTGTAGCTGCCCAGCCATAGTAGGACAAATGCGAGCGTTCCCAACAGAAAGTTGCCGAGCTGCAATTCCGAACTTCCAAGATCCAAGGCTGGGGCATTCCAATAGAATGATAAACCGAGATTGGCGCCGGAGATGTTTCCGGCCTCATAGGCGGCATTTCCGAGCACGATGGCGATCAGCACTAAGACCATTCCGGCAATTCTAAAAAACGGTTTGTCTTTTTGATTTCTAATCAGCGTACTCAGGTCTGTGCCCGTGATGATCCCAATCCTCCCCGAGATCTCCTGGAGGACCACTGTAGCCAAGACCGAGAGGACCACAGCCCAAATCAGGGAAAAACCGAAATTCGCTCCGGCTAGGGTGCAGACGGTGACAGTCCCTGGCCCGATAAACGCCGCGGCGACAAGTGGTCCAGGGCCGATGTTTCCAAAAAGATTTTTGAGACTCAAGGAATGAATTTTTTTGAAAATAGAGATTTGGAAAGAATTTTCGTAGGTTTTGGTAGCAGGCTGAAAATATTTGCCTGGATATTGTCTTATGAATTGGTTCAAAGGTCTGGGGAAGTTGTTGGGAAGCTTACTGTTAGGCTGCGTCTTCTTTTTTCTGCTGCTTTACCGTGGCGACATCCCCGCGGATGAGCTGGTGGTCAAATACAGGACTCCCCAGTCGCATTTTTTGGACGTCGATGGCAGGAGCATCCATATCCGGATGATGGGAGAGGGCCAGCCTATCATTTTGTTGCACGGAAGTTTTGCATCCCTGCATACCTGGGATGCTTGGCAGAAGGAGTTGAGCCAGTATTTTTTGACCATTTCCCTGGATTTTCCCGGTCACGGCCTTACAGGCCCGGATGAGTTGAAGCGATACTCGACGCAGGATTACAGTGACTTGGTACTTTCCCTGGCTGAGAAACTCAACCTCGAAGAATTCCATCTAGTCGGAAGTTCCATGGGTGGCGCGGTGGCAATAAATGTCGGTTCGACTCGTCCTGACAAGGTTTTGACACTCACGCTCGTGGACGCCTCTGGTGCTCCCAAGCGCGAGTCCCGCAGTCTCGAGACGGATTTTCGCTCTGAGGCGGAGGAAAGGCCATGGATTTTGAATTGGGTACAAAACCCGTTGTTTTCGGAGCTGGTGGTGAAATGCACCCCCAAGTTTCTCTTTGCCATGAATCTGAAAAATGTCTATGGGGACAAATCCAGAATCGAGGAGGAGACCATTGATCGCTATTACGAATTGATGCTTCGGGAGGGAAACCGACGGGCCACGCTGGACAGAATGAAAGTGCGCAAATCCGATTTGGACTTCCGTCGTCTAGATATGCCGACGCTGATACTTTGGGGGGCGAAGGATTCCTGGATTCCTATTTCCCACGCCTATGCATTTGAAAAGGCGATTCCAGGCTCCAACGTGGTAGTCGTCGAAGAGGCGGGACATGTGCCTATGGAGGAATTTCCGACGGAATCTGTCTCAGAATACTTGGCCTTTCTGGGTGTGAGGGTGAGAAAAAACTACCTTGAGCTCCCAAAACAATTGGCCTATGCCCACTGAAACGCTGTTCTTCCTTGTGATCGCAATCCAGATCATAACCCTGATTGTGGTCTTGCTCAGGGGTAAAGGACATCAGGACAAACTCTTTATCCAATCTGAACTTTCTAGGCTTAGTAAGGAGCTGGCGCAAGCCTTGGCTGAGTCGCGCAAAGAGTCCGGTGAGAACCTCGCCCGTCAATTTGGGCTGATCTTCGAAAACCAGCGCGCCGGAGCCAAAGATCAAAACGATGCGCTCAAGGCATTTGGAGATGTGGTGAGAGGCACGATGCAAGACTTGAACAATCTCCAGCGGGAGAAATTTGGGGAACTGGGAAGAAGGCAGGACGAGCTAGTCCGAAATACTGAAATGCGTCTGGAGAAGATCCGGGAGACTGTCGACGAGAAGCTTCAGAAGACACTTGAAGCTAGGCTGGGGCAGTCTTTTGAGATGGTCAGCAACCAGCTGCAGGCGGTTCAAAAGGGGCTGGGTGAGATGCAATCCCTGGCAAACGGCGTAGGTGATCTGAAGCGAGTGCTGACTAACGTCAAAAGTCGCGGCGTCTTGGGCGAGTATCAGTTGCAAGCTTTGTTGGAAAATATGCTTTCTCCCGATCAATACGTCTCCAATGCATCGGTTAGCGGCGGACGGGAGCGGGTAGAGTTCGCGGTGAAAATGCCTGGTCAGGATGGTCAAGTGCTGTTGCCGATAGACTCCAAGTTTCCCCAAGAATCCTACCTTCGCCTTGTGGATGCCTATGATTTGGGGGAGAAAATGGCCATCGACGCCTGTAGACTGGAGTTGATCCGGGCAGTAAGGAAGTCCGCACTGGACATCCAGAGCAAATATATCCAGCCTCCGGGGACCACCGATTTCGCGATTCTTTTCCTTCCGGTGGAGAGCCTCTACGCGGAGATACTCAGGGAGCCGGGACTTGCCCAGCAAATCCAGCAGGATTTCAAAGTGATTGTGACTGGTCCAGCGACGCTGTCGGCGATCCTGAATTCTCTCCAGATGGGCTTTCGTACTTTGGCCATCCAAAAGCGCAGTTCGGAAGTATGGCAGATTCTTGGCGCGATTAAGACAGAGTTTGGGAAGTTTGGAACCCTGCTCGAAAAGACGCAAAAGAAACTGCATGAAGCCAACACGGAATTGGACAAGTTGGTCGGCGTTAGAACCCGCATTATCCAAAGGAAACTCAAGGAAGTTCAGGAGCTACCCGAGAAAGAAAGCCGCTCTTTACTGGAAGATTGAAGGGGGAGCTGGAAGGAAAATCCCCAAAATAGTGGGACGGTACCGCCGCTTATGTTTACCTTTTGCTCCCTTTGGTAAAAGAAAAAACCTTAGAGCCTGAAAACCATAAATAAAGGTTTTAATTTTGCCACCCTTCAAGATCACACCGAGAAACCTCTATGGGGATGAATATTGTGATTGCCGGAGCCGGGGATATGGGATATCACTTGGCGGAGCAATTGAGTTTTGATAATAAGGATATCACCCTTATTGACACCGAGCGGGATGTATTGGACTATGTGGCCTCCAAGCTGGATGTATTGACCATCCAGGGAGATGCCACCTCCATTGAGACCCTTCAGCAGGCGAACGTGGAGCGGGCGAGCATGGTCTTGGCGGTTACCACCTCCGAAAAGACCAACATTGTCACTGCGGTACTCGCCAAGCAACTCGGAGCGAAGCGGGTAATGGCTCGTGTCAGAAACCACTCCTATTTGTACCAGGAGAATATACCCTACTTCAATAACTTGGGCATAGACAACCTGATCTCTCCGACCATGCTTTGCTCCAGGGAGATCTACAATATGATCGAAAACTCCAGCTTTACGGACGTTTTTGATTTTGGAGGCGGTAAACTGAACATCGTCGGGTTTACACTGGATCAGTTCAGTCCCTTGGTCAATCAACGGATCATGGACACCAAATCCGATCCGACCTACGAAGACATTAGGATCATCGCCATCGTGCGTGACCAAAAGACCCTAATTCCTAGGGGAAGCACGATCATCCGAAACAACGACCATGTTTTCTTTATTTCCAACAAGAAAAATACTGATACGATCCAAGAGGTTCTTGGGCAAAAGCGAGTGAGGATCAAGAATGTGATGATCATCGGCGGCGATGACATGGCCGTGACTACCGCCATCAAGCTGCAGGACAAATATCGGGTCACGCTGGTAAACAAGGACAAAGAAAGGTGCAAGTGGCTGGCCGAGCATCTGCCGGATACCCTGGTGATCAACGGAGACTACAAAAACATTGAAATGCTGGTCGAGGAAGGACTTGAGCAGATGGATGCTTTTCTCGCGCTGACCGATTCTTCCGAAACGAATATCATCACCAGCCTTTCCGCAAAAAACCACGGTGTTTACAAGACCATCGCCCATGTGGACACCCGGGAATACATTCACATTTCCCACAGCATCGGCGTGGATTCGCTGATCAACAAGAAGCTGGTGGCCGCCAACGAAATCTCCAGATACCTCAAAAAAGGAACAGTCGAGGCTGTGTCCGGTATCTATGGAGTCGATGCGGAGTTTATCCAATACAGTATTTGCAAAAACAACCGACTGACCAAACACCCGCTAAAGGAGCTGCATTTTCCGCATACTGCGATTGTGGCGGGGGTGATCCGCGGAGAAGAGGTTTTCATCCCGGATGGGGAATTTATGCTCAATGTCAACGATAAAGCCATCGTGCTGGCGCTGCCCGAGGCTAAGCTGGCCTTGGAAAAACTTTTTCACTAAGCGATGATCCATTTCAGAGCCATTGGTAAAATCATGGGGGGTCTCCTTTTTTTGTTGGGAACCCTGATGCTGCCGGCTTCTGCCATTTCCTGGTTTTATCGGGAAGATTCCAGCCCGATCCTGATTTCGGCGGCAATCTCGCTTTTCATGGGATTGGTCTTGTTTTTTTCTTTTTCCAAGCAAGACCAGTTGGTCAGAAAAAGGGAAGGCTACATGATCGTGGCCTTGAGCTGGCTTTTGATGACGCTGTTTGGGATGATTCCCTTTATACTTTCCGATGAAGTCACCACAACTGCTGACGCGATCTTTGAGACTGTGTCAGGACTCACGACTACCGGGGCTTCAATTCTTACGGATATCGAATCCATGCCCAAGGGTCTTCTTTTTTGGAGGAGTATGACGCACTGGATCGGAGGCTTGGGAATCATCGTGCTGACAGTTGCCATCTTCCCTCTCTTGGGAATAGGCGGGATTGAATTGTTTGTCGCGGAGTCGCCTGGGCCTACTTCCGACAAAGTACATCCCCGAATCTCGGAGACTGCCAAGCGGCTTTGGTACATCTACGTGGGACTCACGGTACTTTGCGCCCTTTTGTATTGGGCTGGAGGAATGACGCTATTCGATGCCTTCAACCATTCCTTTGCGACCCTTGCGACGGGTGGTTTTTCGACGAAGAACTCCAGTTTTGCCTACTACAACTCTGCCTTTTTGGAATATGTGGCGATCCTTTTTATGTTTTTGGCAGGCACCAACTTCACGCTTCTCTATTTTGGCTTGGTGGGCAAGTTTCGCAGAATTATCAGAAATGACGAGTTTAAAACCTATGCCTTGGTCGTCGCTACCCTGATCGTGGCGGTATTGGTTCCGATCTATTCTCAGTCCGGTTCTGAGTTTGAATCGGCCTTTCGTAAGTCGGCGTTTCAAGTGGTATCCATCATCACCACCACAGGCTTTATCACGGACGACTATACCCAATACGGCTCTGGGGTCACCTTTACCTTCTTTATGCTCTTGTTTTTGGGAGGATGTGCCGGTTCTACGGCAGGGGGGATTAAGTTTATCCGGCACACGGTTTTTCTCAAAAATTCTTGGCTTGAGTTTAAGCGTATCGTGCATCCTAGAGCCATAGTGCCACTCATCATCAACGGGGATCGGGTCACGGGCCGGATCATCAACAACATCATGAACTTTTTGCTGATCTATCTCCTGACCTTTGTACTCGGGGTATTGATTATTTCCTTGTTGGGATATGACCTCGCGACATCCTTGGGATCGGTGGCTACATGTCTGGGCAACGTCGGTCCGGCGATAGGCAAGGTAGGGCCGGTAGATAACTTTGCCTTTTTCACTCCCGGCGCCAAGATCGTACTCTCCGTCATCATGCTGCTGGGAAGACTGGAGCTGTTTACGATCCTGATCCTATTCACCCCATTTTTCTGGAGGGCAAACTAGTCCGCCGTCATCTGTGCGAGGATCTTCACAACCTTGTCCTCTACAGTTTCGGAAGAAATGTTGGACCTGCTCAGCCTATCCACCATCAAGGGGAAAGAGAAGGGTGTAAACTGGACGGGGTGCAGGATCACGATTTTGGACTCGCTTACTTTTTTCATGGCTCGGATGAATTTTTCCTGCTCCATTTGCTGGTTGAGTGACTCTTCCCTTGCTTGCTTGAGGAGGAGATTGTCCGGGTCGTATTGCTCAAAAACCTGGAACAAAAGACTGGAATTGGCTTGGATGTGCTTGAAGGTGGTCGGTTTGCCGGGATAGCCCTGAAACACCAAGCCCGCGATGCTGGCGATTTCCCTGAATTTTCTGCGTGACATTTCGCTGGCATTGACGCAATGGAGGATGTCTCTTTCGATGTTTTTGAGGGAGAAAATATCCACTTCCATCACCTCTTCCGGCGCTACGTACACGTCCGACAATAGCTCAAACCCATAGTCATTCATAGCCATGTTGAAGGAGACCGGGATACTCTGCGAAATCCGGTAGGCAATCAAGGCACTCATCAGCTCGTGAATCATGCGGCCTTCGAAGGGATAGAAAAATAGGTGAAAGCCCTCCTCACTCTGATGGGCTTCGATCAGAAACGTATTCCGATCAGGCACCAGTGAAAGACGTTTTTGAAGGTCCAACACCGGCAATACGCGCCGAACCTCCTCGGAATTCACTATTCCAGAGTTAAAGTCTTGGAAAATCTCCCGGATCTTGTCGGCAAGCTTGGACGAAAGCGACATCCTTGCGCCTGACCAGCTCACCACGTTATTGGTCTTTTTTTCCGAAAGCCGCACGATCGCGCTCATGTCCTTGATCTGAACCAATTCCAGGCTTCTTCCCGCAAAGAAAAACCGGTCTCCAATCTTCATTTTGGCGATAAAGTATTCTTCCACAGTTCCAAGATAGGTTCCATTTTTGAGCCTCACCTTGAGCATGGGATCAGACACTATCGTCCCCATAGACAGGCGATGTTTCATAGCTATTCGCTTATTCTTGACTCGAAAAAGCCCGTCCTCGTCGGAGACGACTTTCAAAAAATCCTCATAGCTCCCCAGCGAGTTGCCGCCTTTGGTGATGAAGTCCATCATCCAATCCATCTCTTCCGAAGTCAAGGTGCGAAACGAGAGCGTCCGTTTCGCCACTTGAAAGACGAACTTCGGATCAAATCCCGATCCGACGGCCAAAGTCACCAAAAACTGGATGAGGACATCGTAGGGGAGTTGCGGAGGGAATTGGGACTCGGTCTCTTCCTTGTCTATGGCATCCCTGAGCGCTGCCGCTTCTATCAGTTCCAAGGAATTAGTGGGGACAAAGAAAATCTCGGAAGGAAGTCCCGGCTGATGGCCCGCCCGTCCTGCTCGCTGGATAAAGCGGGAGACGCCTTTGGGGCTGCCGACTTGGATCACCCTGTCCACAGGTCTGAAATCCACGCCGAGATCCAAACTCGAGGTACAGACGACCAACTTGAGCTTTCCCTCATGGAGCGAATTTTCCACCCAAGCCCGAACGGAATTGTCCAGCGAACCGTGATGCATGGCAATCCATCCAGCCCAGTCAGGACGCTCATTCAGAATCTTCTGGTACCAGATCTCGGTCTGAGAGCGGGTGTTGGTAAACATCAGTACCGTCCTGCCGGCTTCGATCACCGGAATGACCTTGTCCATCATCCGTATGCCCAGATGGCCGGACCAAGGGTATTTTTCGATTTCGTCGGGAAATACGGAATGGAGGATAATTTCCTTTTCGACCTTGGCCTTGATGAGATGTACGGGAAGGCTTTCTCCCAAAAGTGCCTTGGCTGCCTCTTCCAGATTGCCGATGGTGGCGGAAATGGCCCATCGGCGAAAGGTCGCTGGGCAGATGGCCTGAATGTATTCGAGGGCCAGCTGCATTTGGACACCGCGCTTGTTTCCAACCAGTTCGTGCCATTCATCGACCACCACTGCTTTGACGCTTTGGAACAGCTGCTGATGGTCCTTTTGGGAAAGTAGCATGTGGAGCGTCTCGGGGGTGGTGATCAGGCATTCGGGCGGGCGTCGATTCATGGCCGCCCGGGTTTTCGCGTCAGTGTCACCGTTTCTCACGGCTACTTGCCAAGGTAGGCCAATGTGGTCGCAGACCTCCTGCATGGCCTTTTGGATGTCCTGAGCCAAGGCCCGTAGTGGCGTGACCCAGATGAGTTGTATCCCGTTGTTTTTGGTTCTTTGCCATGAATCCGGATGGGCTTGGATAAACTCCAGGATAGCCGGAAACCAGAGTGCAAAGGTCTTTCCCGATCCGGTAGGGGCGTTGAGTATGCCGGACTTTCCGTCCAGGAAATCCCGCCAGGTTTCGAGCTGAAAGGGAAAAGGAGACCAGCCTTTTTTCCGGAAATATTCCAGTCCCACTGCCAGACGATGATCTTCCATTTTTTCCTCCAATAGCTTTTTTGTCCAGACCTCAGACGGCTTTTGTATGGGCAGGCCGTTGATTCAGATTTTGATTTGTGCTTTTCCCGCTTGATTTACGGCTGAAATTGGTAATTTTTACCTGGAATTAAACAGGATTCGGAAGCATTTCGTTACTTGAAAAAAACTACAGCCATGAGAAAGTTGATCCTTGCCATTTTTGTCACCGCCGGTTTGGGAGCTTGTACTGAGCAGGAGCCTGACCTGTACACTGGCCAGCAAATGGAATTCGATTTGTTCAAGTCTAGCGAATTTGACTACAACGGCACTTTGATGGTGAAGGAGCTCAGGGATGGCAAATTGGAATTTGACATCCAACTGGAAGGTGCAAAGTCCACGACTGAATACGATTTTCCAGCCCATCTCCATTTTGGGGGATATGATCAGGCGGATGCGCCGATTGCCTTTTTGCTCAATCCCGTCTCTTCCAAAGATCTGGAAAGTACTACCGTTTTGGAAAACCTCTCAGATGGTACCACGCTGAGCTTCGAGCAAATGAAGACTTTTGATGGGCATGTCAAGATCCATTTGGCCAACGAAGGCCCAGACTATGAGGTCATTCTGGTAGCTGGAAACGTGGGGACAAATTTCTCCACGGAGGTCGGTTTTGATGCTTCGAGAATCGCTGTTTGTGGCAAAAGCTTTTGATTTTCGTCGCTAGGTCAAGCAGTTAAGGCAGCCGGAAGGCTGTTTTTTTGTTTTCGTACAGCTATTGCATCAAGTCACGATAGATAAAAATATTGCGTTATTTGGCAATAATTTATTTTATTGCTTTATTATGCAATATTTTAGATTATCTCAAGAATTCACAATGTACTATACCAAAGTATTGAAACCATTCCCTTTACCATGATCGCCATCCTCAAGGGAGATATCGCCGCATCCAGAAAGCTCGCGAACCAGGATCTGTGGCTACAGCCACTCAAGCAGCTATTTGCAAGCTGGGGGAGCACGCCGGAAACCTGGGAGCTGGTGTGGGGAGACTTTTTCCAAGTAGAAATATCCAAGCCGGAAGAGGCTTTACAGAAGGCTTTTGAAATCAAGGCCCTCATAAAAAAAATCAAATCCCCCGAATCCCAGAAGATGATGGGTGTGATCGATGTGCGCTTGGCAATAGGAATTGGGGAAAAGAGCTATTCTGCAAACCGTATTTCGGAAAGCAATGGCTCAGCTTTCATCTATTCGGGGGAAAAATTCGACACCCTAAAAAAGGAAAACACGACGATTGCCGTGAAAAGCAACTGGGAGACTTTTGACGAGGAAATCAATCTGTACTTGAAGCTGGCCGAAACATTCATGGAGCGCTGGACCGTATCTTCGGCCGAACTGGTGGAGATTGTCTTGCAAAATCCGGGTATAACGCAAGAGGAGATCGGAAAGCGATTGGGAATCAAGCAAAGTGGAGTCAGCGGGAGATGGACTAGGGCCCATGGGGATGAACTTCTGAAAATAGAGCGCGTCTTTCGTCGAAAACTCAAAGAGCTCCTGCCATGATCATCTTGCTCAAGCTGCTATGCGCACACTTTCTGGGAGATTTTGTCCTGCAGCCCAAGTCGTGGGTAGCCGACAAGGAACAGCGAAAAGCCAAATCTTCCAAGCTTTACCTGCACCTCTTGCTTCATGGTTTATTGGCATGGCTTGTCCTATGGAATTTGGGTTATTGGTTCTTGGCTTTGGCCGTGGCGCTTATACACGGGGTGATCGATTTGGCCAAGCTATATGCCCAAAAGCCGGATAGCAAAGCGCGCTGGTTTCTGATAGATCAGGGAATGCACCTTGCCAGCTTACTGCTCCTATGGCAGATTTGGTTTGGCCCAGCTCTCATGGGCTACTTGGCCTGGCTAGAAAACCCCGAGATCTGGCTTTATGCGACCGCATTGATCTTCCTGACGGCGGTCAGCGGGATTGTAGTACAGGTCATGCTTTCAACCTGGTCCAGGGCCTTGGAGGATGGCAGCGGCGAATCGCTCAGCAATGCCGGCCGATATATCGGGATATTGGAGCGTCTGTTTGTCTTCACCTTCGTTGTCACAGGCAACTGGGCCGCCATCGGTTTTCTACTTGCGGCCAAGTCAGTATTTCGCTTTGGTGACTTGAAGGAATCCAAGGACAGAAAACTCACGGAGTATATTCTGATCGGAACCCTTCTGAGTTTTGGGATTGCCCTAGGCACAGGGATGCTCGTATTGAGGATCAGCTCGTACTTCTAGGGAGAATCCAATAGAGCCGCAACACCGGCAGCAGCAAAGCAAAAGGCATGGTGGTGCTGTGTCTCGCAGTGGGAGAGAAAGATTCAAGATGCTCGGGAGAAATGTGGAGCGGGAAAAGCGAAAAAAAGAAAACCAAAAAAGGGTAGCCCATCGACTACCCTTTTTCAATTCTGCTTTATTTAATCAATTTTCGATCACCACAGGGAAAGTGATGTCCAAATCTGTTTCACCGCCCGCTTGTGCATAATCCTGGAAGTTGGGATTAGTGGCGCCAGGATAGCTTTTGTTCAAAGCATGCCTCAAAATCACCTGCATTTGGGTATTGTTGGTGCCGGGAGAGGAGGATACTCCCAACTCCGTGCGCAAGCCAAGCAGTTCGCCACTTGGATCGTCGTAGGCGATGGTGAGGATATTGCTTGAGAATGCTCCACCGAGGAAAAAAAACTGGTGCTCGTCAGCTTCTTCGAGAATTTCGGCGGTGATGTCCTCACCGGCAATGCTGTTGGTCACGGTAATGTCCATACGGTAGGTTTTGCCCTTCTTCACAGTGACTGTTTCGATCGTGGGAGTTGCGCCTACCTCTATCCCCTCGGGATCGCTGGCCGTTGCGGAAAAAGGAGTGCCAACAGGGCTTCCACTTTCGTCTAGTTCCTGAAGAGTCAGCGTGACATCGGTGATCAGCTCTCCGTCATTTTCAGGAACTGGATCCTCACTTTCACAAGATGCAAAGCCCATCGCAAGAGTTGCAAAAAGGTAAATTGGAAATTTTTGGAAGTTTTTCATAATTGGTCAGTTAAAATTGATAATTGAGTTTTAGTAAGATATTTCTTCCCATGTCTGCGGTAAAATATCGGAATCGGTTCATGTATTCTTTGTACTCTGTGTTGAAAAGATTGTTTACTTGAAGTCCAATATTGAATTGGTTTTTAGCGAGTTGTATCTTTTTGAGATAGCCAATATTAAACAAGGCGTACCCGGGAGGGGCCGGTGCCAGATCGAAGTCGGGCTCACGCTTTTGACTTGCCACCAGCACGTTGCTGATGGTTATTTTGTCCGAATCCAAATTTCCTTTTTTTCCAAGTGAGTAGGAAACGCCCCAGTCCATACGATCAGAGGGGATGAAGGGAAAGTAGCTGTCCTCGTCGGTATTTTTGGCCCTGATGATAGAGCCCTTGAGGTAGGCGCTGGCGCGATCTGTGAAGTTGTAACTGCCGGAGAGGTCAAAGCCATAGAAGAAGGCATCCGCCTGCAGGTATTCGTACACGTTGAAAGTGCCTCGGAGGGAAACGTAGGTCTCTCCGGTGGGATTCAGGTAGATGTAGTTGCTAATTCGGTTCGCGTAGGCGGTAAGCTCGACCACGGCTCGGTCACTTTCATATTCCAGTCCGTTGACCCATTTGATTGATTTTTCCGAGACCATCGTTGGGTCTCCTATCTCCACGGCAGCAGCGCCGTGGTGAAGACCTTGGCTAAAGAGCTCATTGACATTTGGAGGTCTCCAAGCAGTCCCAATGTTGCTGGTAAAAGCAAAATAGGGACTGAGTTGGTAGAGTCCGCCAACAAAAGCGGAGAAATTCTTGTATTCCAAATTGGACTGCTGCAGTTCCTCGTCCACGTAGCGGGCGGCATCGACTGTCCTGAAATCATAGCGTAGCCCTGCCTCCAGTTCCAACGGGCCCTTAAGGTATTTTTCCATAGCGTAGATCCCACCGTTGAAGAGATCATAGTTGGGGATCAAGGGCGTGACACCCGTTCCAGGAACATTGGAATTGGCCTGTTGGATGATGTTCAGTCCGAATGAGCCGCTCCAGTTTTGTTTTAGGTTATGATCCAGAAAGAAATCCACGGTATTGGTGAACAGTTCCAAATCCAAGCTTGGTTTGGTGTTGAGCTCGCCTCTTCTCTTATCGAATTCCTGACGGTTGTTGAGCTGAAAGCCGTATTGGAAATTAAGCTTCCAGTTTGGATTGAGATGATAGTGTGATTTGAGTTTGGCGAGATGGTGGGAGACCTTTTGCTTGGGATTCTCGATTGCGTAGGAGAACTCGGCGTCGGTAAACGGCCGGCCATTTTCGATGATGTCGATCAGATCAGAGAGATTGCCTGTATGGGCATCTTTCAAAATCCCTATCTCGGTGTTGAAATAGCTGTAATAAGCCTCAATTCCGAGCTTTTCCGAGCTATAGCCTGCCGATCCAGATAGGTTGTATTCCGACATCCCCGTATTGGCTTGGTAATAGTCCGGCGATTTTACATTTCCCGCTCGTTTGATAGATCCCTGCACGCGGTATCCCAGTCCCTTGATCTTGCCCGAACCGCCAAGATAGGAGGCTGATAGGTTGCCCATTCCTCCGTTGGTTGCGCCAAGAAGGTGGATGTCGGTTTGGCTGGCCTTGTTGGTTGGCAGGGCTGGGGGATTGACCAAGATTACTCCTCCCATGGCTTCCGGGCCGAAGCGAACGGTCTCCGCACCTTTGATCACGGTGATTTCATCGGCGAGGAAAGGGTCTATCTCCGGTGCATGTTCGGCACCCCATTGCTGGCCTTCGAGCCTTATGCCGTTGTTCAAGATCATGATCCTATTGCTGTGCATGCCGTGGATCACCGGCTTGGATATGGTGTTTCCGGTGGAGAAAGTAGTGACTCCTGCCACGCGCTTGAGGCTTTCTCCCAGGCTTTCCCCTCTGGATTGGAGCATTTCATCCCCATAAAGTGAGGTGATTGCGGTGGTGGTCTGTACTGCCTCCCGATGCCCGTGTACTTCCACACTGCCTAGGTCGAGGGATTCTTCTTCCATTCGAAAAGTCTGCGCAGTTGAGTTTCCCGACAGGTTGACGGTCTGCCTTATTTCCTTGTGTCCGAGATATTGAACTGTGACGGTATAGGTACCGGGACAAAGCTCTCGAATGACAAAATTCCCGTTTTGATCGGAGACGGCTCCTGTTCTGGTTTCGAGAATCCAAACGTATGCGGCTTCGATCGCATCATCGTTTTCCAGATGCAATATTTTGCCCCGCAACACCAGATCACAGGTTTGGGCAATTGCCAATTGAGATCCAGCGAAGAAGAGGAAACCTAGAAGGAAAGAAGATACTTTGTGAAACACGGTTGCAAAAATAGATTGCTCTCTTTGACATTCCCAAAAATTTTGAAACAAAGTTGCAAATGGTGATAAATGGCAAAAAAGAGAAGTCCCCATGGAGTTTTGCGTATCTGCTATTGACTTTGGGAATCAGGGAAAGAAGCAGATGGGCCAAAACTGTTGCAACAAAAAGCCTGTGCCCGAAACAGGCACAGGCTAAAAAAAATAACACAACCTAATCTATGTATTCTTTCATTACCCAGATGGAATTGTCATTTTATTTCAACCACTTGGAAATGGCGTGGTTTCCTCATTGGCCTGCTTTTAACATCATGCGCAATCGACAGGCACGAAAGCTCTCGTTGCCAATTGGACTTTCCCGGCTTGTGCACCGATATTGATCAGGATGCTGACGGCGAGGTCAAGCAACGATATCATACCTAGGATGATATACAGAATCAAAAGCAAGTCGGAGATTTCCATTTCTTCAGTATTCTAGAATGCTGTGCGACAGAATTATTACAGGTCCAATCTGGGATCTATATATTTCCAATTGGAAACACAATAAAAATAGCGGAACTGTTGCCTAATAGACGTCGACTTGCCTTGGTTTGTAAATGAACTGCGGTGACGTAAACAAAAGAAAATCAGTTGGTTTGCGACGGATTTCGACTAGGCCATCGAGAGGAAAGTTTCAAATGTTTGCTTCGATATTCAGTCTGCAATAAACCTGGGCACTTTCCAATTCATGATCTGAATAAAAAAAATCCGGCTTTTGGCCGGATTTGAAGGTGGGTTTTGCAAGGATCAGTTGAGCCAGCTTGTCCATGGGATTCTGCTTAGGATGAGAACCAAACCAATCGCGTACATCATGTAGATACTCCGGAATTTTCCCCTGGAGGTACTGATTTTCTTTGCCCTGCTGTAGCCTACCGTGATCAGGACGATCGCCACGATGTTGATCAAGGGGTGCTCCACGGCAGTAAGTCTCGCTGTAGCGTCAGACATCGCGCCTCCTCCCTTTAACAGGGAAAAACCAAGCGGGCTTATAAAGTAAAGAATCAGACCTACCAGCAATTGGATATGTGACAGGATAAAAGCAATCAGTGCAATCTTTCTATCTTTTTCGGTGAATTCCCTGCCGGATAGCGACCCGATCAGGGCGTAAATGATAACCAAAATCAGGGCAAGCAGCGCCAGATAGGCAATTCCCGAGTGTAGGTGTTGGATTCCTGTGTACATGAGTTCTTGTTTAGTGGGTTGAAAATAGCAGAAATGTCATTTGGAGAGGCAGAGGAGGGAGCGAATCTTACTCGACATAAAGCACGAGACCTTTTAGGTATTCAGTTTCAGGATGAAAGATATTGACTGGATGATCTGCAGGCTGGGTGAGTTGGTGGAGGATTTTCACCTTTCTGCCGCTTTCCATGGCTGCCGCGGTGATGGTATGTACAAAAAGGCTCTTGTCCACGACTTGGGAGCAGGAGAACGTGAAAAGGATTCCTCCTGGCTTGATCTTTCGCAATGCTTCGGCATTGAGACGCTTGTAAGCCTGCACGGCGTTGTGGCGCGCCTTGATATTTTTTGCAAAGGCAGGGGGATCCAAGACAATCAGGTCAAAATCGTCTCCGATTTCACGGATGTATTTGACCACGTCGGCCACGATGGATTGGTGTTTTGCCGCAAATCCAGAATTCAACGCTACATTTTGCTCGGTGAGCTCAATGGCTTTGGCTGAGATGTCGACTGAATGAACCTCGGACGCGCCCTCGTTCAGCGCCAAGACGGAAAATCCGCCAGAGTAGCAGAAGGTATTTAGCACTTTCTTTCCCTTGGAGTAGGTCGAAACCAGCTTTCGGTTTTCCCGCTGGTCGATGAAGAAGCCTGTTTTTTGGCCTTTCTCCCAGTCGATTTTGTAAGTCGCGCCGTATTCCTTCACGAGATCGGTTTCGGCTTTTCCCCACACCCATTCGTTAGATTCGATGCCTAGATTTTTGGGCAAAGTCTCGGCGCTTTTGTCGTAGACCCCTTCCAGTTTTTCTCCCAGGACAGCACGCAATGCCTCCGATATCTCGGTGACGTGGCGATGCATGCCTACATGGTGGGCTTGGATCACCGCCGTCCTATTGTAGAAGTCGACAATCAATCCCGGTAGCAAATCACCTTCTCCATGGACTAGTCTATAGATGTTAGTTTCCTGATTATCAGTAAGTCCAAGGTTTTGTCTCAAAGCATAAGCGGAAGTGATTCTTTCCTCCCAAAAAGCGAGATCAATCTCACGTTCTTCAAAGGAAATAATACGAACCATGATCGATCCTTGGGAAAAATGGCCGATGCCTAAAAAGTCATTGCGAGAGGAATAAACAGCCACCAAATCGCCGTTTTCTATACCGGGATCGGCCTTGGCAATAGCTCCGGAAAACACCCAGTGGTGGCGGCGGAGCAGAGAGACTTCTTTTCCTTTTTGTAGTACTAGTTTAGGATAGTTCATCAGGGCTGTGGGTTGGGTCGGGAAAGAGTAGGCTTCCCAAGATCATGGCAAAGATACTGGCGAAAAGTCCGAAAACATGCGAATCTATAGCGAATTCGATGCTATCGCAGATCAGGTAGGTCAACATCCCAACCACCATGGAGGAAATAGCTCCGAGTTTGGAGGCTCTTTTCCAATACAAACCAGCGGTCAGTGGAGCGAAAAGCGAGACGAGTAGGAGGATGGAGGCACCGGCGACCAATTCGTAGATGTTGGAGTCTCGGGTGGCCATGTAGGTGGAGATCAAGGCGACGAGTAGCACATTTGCCCTCAGGAGCCAAAGCAATTCTCTATCCCTCAGCTTACCCCGGAAAAGCGGTTTGACGAGGTTTTCGGAGATCAAGGCAGCCGGGGCGAGTAAGCCCGAGCTTGCAGTGCTCATGACTGCGGAGATCAATGCGCCAAAGAAAATGATTTGAACGGGAAGTCCTCCGTGTGCCAAAACCATGGAGGGGAGGAGCATTTGCTTGTTTTCGAGGTAGAGCTCGGGATAGAGGGCTTTTGCTCCAAGTGCGATAAAAAGAGGCAAAAGTCCAAAGGTCAGGTAAAAGCCACCGGCAAGGTAAGTTGAGCGAACGGCCACTTTCTCGCTCTTGGAGGACATCACCCGCTGGTAGATATCCTGGCTAGGTATACTTCCCAGACCGAGGATGATCCAAGCTCCCAGGTAATTGGTCCAGTCGCTGAAGTCTCCCTCGGGAATAAAGCGAAAGGTCTCAGGAGGGGCTTCGCTGAGGATTTTTCCAACTCCACCAGCTTCCTCGGCAATCATCACGCTCACTGCCAAGAGCCCGATCACGATCATGGCAGTTTGGATAAAGTCCGTGATGGACACCGCCCACATCCCTCCGAGGAAAGTATAGACTACCACTATCCCCGCCGAAAGAAAGATTCCCTCAGTTAGTGAAAGTCCGGTCACCGTGCCGAAGATTAGGCTCAAGGCTACTAGCTGGGCGGCAACGTAGCCAAAAAAAACCGGCACCATAAAAACTGTCGCGAAAAACTCCACCTGCTTTCCGAAGGTCTGCTCAAAGACATCCCCGATGGTCAGCACGCCCATGCGATACATGGGGCGGAGGTAGAACATACCGAACAGAATTAGGCAAAGTGCACCGCCAAAGGGATCCTCTATTACTCCGATGAGACCTTCCTCCAAAAAAACAGAAGAGGCTCCGAAAATCGTTTCGGAGCCAAACCATGTCGCAAAAAGTGCGGATGCTGAGAGAAATAGCGGAAGGGAACGACCCGCCAACACGAAATCCTTGGAGCTCTTTACCAGCTTGGAAGCCCAAGCTCCGACGGCGATGGTGATCGCCAGATAGCAGATGATCGCGGTCAGCAGCAAGGCCTAGCGTTTAAGCTTTGGCGTACATTTTTTCACGAAGTGCCTTGATCTCGGCGCTTGCTAGGTAATCGTCATAAGGCATCCTTCGGTCGATGGTCCCGTTTGGCGTAAACTCGACGATTCGGTTGGCGGAAGACTGCACGAAGGCGTGGTCATAGGAGCTCATGAGTACCGTGCCGGAGAAGTCAATGATCGCGTTGTTGAAAGCCGTGATCGATTCCAAGTCGAGGTGGTTGGTGGGCTCGTCCATGACCAGCAGGTTTGGATTCTGCAGCATCATGCGTGAGATCATGCAGCGCACTTTTTCACCACCGGAGAGGACAGTACACTTTTTGAAAGTCTCCTCGCCAGTGAAGAGCATGCGGCCCAAGAAGGTTCTCACATAGGCTTCCTCTTGGTTGCTGGAGTATTGTCTCAGCCAGTCGATCAAGTTAAGATCGGTTTGGAAATACTTGGAGTTGTCGTTTGGCAGATAGGCCTTGTTGATGGTCACACCCCATTTAAAGGAACCTTTGGTCGCCGGGATCTCCTCCATGATCACTTGGAAAAACTTGTTGACCGCCTGCTTGGTCTTGGAGATAAAGGCAATCTTGTCGCCTTTGTCCACCATGAGGTTCACGTCGGTGAAATAGGTAACGCCGTCCGCCTTAAGTTCAAGTTGTTCGGTCATGAAAATCTGGTCACCAGCTTCACGTTCTGGCTTGAAGATGATACCGGGGTACTTTCTGGAAGATGGCTCGATTTCGTCGATATTGAGTTTTTCGATCATCTTCTTACGTGCGGTAGCTTGTTTGGACTTGGCCACGTTGGCAGAGAAGCGGTCGATGAAAGACTGGAGTTCCTTACGCTTGTCTTCAGCCTTTTTGTTGGCATCCGAGCGCTGCTTCAGGGCAAGCTGGGAAGACTCGTACCAGAAGGTATAGTTACCGGAGAAAATCTTGATCTTGCCAAAGTCGATGTCCACCACATGTGTGGACACTGTATCCAGGAAGTGCCTGTCGTGGGACACGACGATCACGATGTTTTTGAAGTCCAAAAGGAAGTTTTCCAACCACTCGATGGTGTCCGCATCCAAGTCGTTGGTAGGTTCGTCGAGAATCAAAATGTCGGGATTGCCAAAGAGCGCCTGGGCCAGCAATACCCTTACTTTCTGGTTACCGGCCAGTTGATTCATGGTCAGGTAGTGCAGATCCTCGGTGATGCCCAGACCAGATAGGAGGGAAGCGGCATCGGACTCGGCATTCCATCCGTCCATCTCGGCAAACTCGGATTCCAGTTCTGAGGCACGAATGCCATCCGCTTCGCTGAAGTCCTCTTTCATATAGAGTGCGTCCTTTTCCGTCATGATGGAATACAGCTTTTTGTGGCCCATTAAGACAGTTTTCAGGACTTCGACTTCGTCAAAGGCAAAGTGGTTTTGGCTCAAAACCGCCATACGCTGGCCCGGAGTGATGTTGACCGAGCCACTGGTGGAGTCGATTTCTCCGGATAGTATTTTCAAAAAAGTCGATTTTCCCGCTCCATTGGCGCCGATGACCCCATAGCAGTTGCCGGGGGTAAACTTGAGGCTTACCTCGTCAAAAAGGGTTCGCTTGCCAAACTTGAGGGAAAGATTATCTACTGAGATCATGGATATTTCTTGGTTTTAAGAGGGGCAAAGATAGGGTATATTTATTTGTTGGCTGGTCTCGAACTGAGGTTAGCCGTGGAAAATGATACTTTGAACCACCTTTTCCCGTGCCTATTTCATCGCCAATTGGATTCGGTTATTGCATAATGTCAAGGTCGCAGATGGGGGATTTTTGACTACTCTTCGCGGTGAGATTGATTTAAGCAGGAGGAGCGTCGTTTGAACGTTTCAGCGGATAAGATTCGCCAACGATTTTCCTATCTGCATTTGTGTCAAAATCTATTGTTCGCTAAATTAATGCTGTTGCTATCGATTGATTAACAATATTTTACTGCCTTTTTTCTGCTCTCGGAACCTAAGCCTTAATGATTTCCTAATACAAAAGTGATTTTATGGTAAATATTAGGTTCATTCTTCAAAAATATCGATTAAGTAAGTTCATAATCTAGTGATTGTAGGGTTCCTCCCAGGCAGTTTTTCAGCTCTACTTTTGCTCATTATTATTCATTTTAAACCTTTTAACTATGGGAAATTTTACACTTGTAAAGAGGTTCAATTCGCTTTTGACGATAATTTTGAGCGGATTATTCCTTTTCTTATCGGGTCTTTCGGGACTTCATGCCGAGCCTTCAGGATCTTATTTTCGGGAGAATTCCCGGGAAATTATAATGGGTTCCGTGAAGGATGAAACCGGTGCACCTTTGCCTGGTGCCGCGATTCTGGTAAAAGGCACCACTACGGGTACGATCACGGATCTGGATGGAAATTTTTCCATTGAGGTAGATACGGAGGCTGTGTTGGTAATTTCTTATCTGGGATACACACCGCAGGAAGTCCCCGTTGCTGGAAAGAACACTTTGACTATCCAACTTGAGCCGGAAAGCTCCCAACTTAACGAAGTCGTGGTGGTCGGCTATGGAACACAAAAACGTTCGGATGTCACAGGCGCGATAGGCTCGGTAAAACAGGAAAGCTTCAACAAGGGCGTAATTACCAATCCGGTGGACTTGATTCAGGGCAAAGTGTCCGGGGTGAATATCACTTCCACAAGTGGAGAACCGGGAGCGAATCAAAATGTGATCATTCGCGGGATCGGTAGCTTGAGATCCGGCACCCAACCACTCTATGTCTTGGATGGGTTTTTATTGGACAATTCCGATACCGGGATAGCCTCGAATCCACTCAATTTTTTGAATCCAAACGACATCGAAAGCATCGATGTATTGAAAGATGCCAGCGCCACCGCACTGTATGGATCCAGAGCCTCCAACGGGGTCATCGTGATCACTACAAAAAAGGGAAAAGCGGGGTCCTCACAAGTAAGTCTTTCTGCATCGATCGCTTGGTCTTCTATGTCCAAGCAGATCGACGTATTTGATGCGGATGAGTTTCGAAGACAGGTGGTGGCCGTAGGTGGCAACTTGGAAGATTTTGAAGGCGATACCAGATGGCAGGACGAATTGACCCAGGTTGGCTTTTCCCAAGATTACAATTTGTCCATGAGCGGAGCCAATCCTGAGAGATTTTCCTATTTCGCCTCTCTTGGCTATCAAAGTCAGGAAGGTATTCTGAAAAATTCAGAGTTGACACGCTACTCGGGAAAACTCAATATGACCCAAAAAGCATTCTCTGGTAGGCTATTGGTGGATTATAATCTGACAGCGTCTTATACGGAAAATATTCGTCCCGCTATGGGGTCCATCATCAGCGACATGCTCTATCTCAACCCGACGATACCCGCCTACACAAATGGCGAACCGACTTTGTTGAATACGAATGCGCTCAATCCCATCAAAAGGAATGAACTGTACAGCGATGATGCTGCCAACAACCGGATTCTTGGTACGATATCTCCTTCATTTGAGCTCTTCGACGGACTTACCTACAAACTGAATCTCGGGGTGGATTATTCCAATACGAGCAGGTATGTCCAATATCGCCCCTACACTGAGGTGGTCAATGAATCCAATGTTTCCGACGGCACTTTGGATGAGTTGATCTCGGCCAATACCAATAGCTTGGTCGAAAATACCCTCACCTACAACTGGATCAAGTACAAGAATAATCTCACCGTATTGGCAGGGCATTCCTACCAGACATTTTTGGATGAGTTCAGAGGAACCTCATCCAGGGGGTTTGCCGCAAACAATATTGAGCCGAGGTACCAAGACCACAACAGCACCAGCGAATTTCCGACAATCGTCAATTCATCTGCCGTCAAAAATGAACTTCAGTCTTTCTTTGGCCGGGTAAACTATGTCTATGACGAGAAATACCTGTTTACGGCGACTTTCAGAGCGGATGGTTCTTCGAAATTCGGGGATAACAACAAATACGGTTATTTCCCTTCCTTTGCTCTGGGCTGGAATATCAGCAAGGAGCCATTCATGGCGAATTCTCCATTCAACAACCTGAAACTTAGATCCAGCTGGGGTCAAACCGGAAATCAGGAAATACCCTCCAAAATCACCAAAGCGAGCTATTCAGAGGATCGCTTGGCCAACGGTTCGGGAAGTTTGAATACTTATCCAATTGACACGGATGGTAACACCCTCGATAGCTATCCTTATGGGATTGTGTTTACCAGACTGGCCAACCCGGATTTGCAATGGGAGGTCTCTACCCAGTTTGATGCCGGGATTGACTTTGCATTTTTTGATTTTCAGTTGACGGGTACCTTGGATTATTTCCACAAGGTGTCCTCAAATATCCTTCTGGAAGTAGTGCCCCCAGACCCTGTACAGCCCACCTCTACCTATTGGGACAATATTGAGGATATGAAGATCTACAACAGTGGTGTCGAGCTGGCATTGAACTACAGTTCCAAAACCCAGCGCGCATTTTCCTATGAAGTAGGGGGCAATATCACCTTTATCCAAAATGAGGTTAGGGATTCTCCTTATTCCGTGTTGACCACGGGGGCAGCCCAGGGCGCCGGGCAGACAGGCGCTACCATCAACGGGTATATCAACAATCAGCCAATCGGTGCATTTTATATGCTTCAGTTCGACGGAATAGGAGAGGACGGACTCAATCAATTCGTGGACGTCAATGGAGATGGTCAGATCCTCGACAATGATCGTAGTGTGGTAGGTAGTGCCATTCCGAAACTGATTTACGGGATCACTTCCAACTTCCGGTACAAAGGGTTTGACCTTGGTTTAAATTTCAATGGTATCTCGGGAAGCAAAATCTTCAATCATACGGCGATGTCTCTTTTCACCAAAGGGCAGCTCTCCCGATCCAACAATACCACCGATTTTGCAGTGCAGTTTCCGGAGGAATCGTTTAACAATTCCAACACGGTATCTACCCGCTACCTGGAAAACGGTTCCTTCTTCAGACTGAACAATGCGACATTGGGCTATAGCCTAAATCCTGAAAAAGTTGGCTTGGGTTCTTCTTTTCAAAACATCCGCCTTTCCCTGGTTGGACAAAATTTGTTTGTCATCACGGACTACACGGGCTTTGATCCGGAAATGAATACGGGCTCCACGTCTGGAGGAATCCAGACTTTTGGCATTGACCGGTTTACCTACCCGAGGGCAAGGACTTTTATGGTCAGTCTGAATGTCACCTTCTAATCTCCCAATTACCCAAAGGACAAAATCTTTAAACTATTCAAGCAAATGAAAATTCTTAACTATATAAAACTCGCTCCAACTGCGGTCTTTTTACTCGGGTTTCTGAGTTGCACCGATCTCAATGAGGAGATCCTGGACGAATCCCTTACGGGAACGGGGCAAGCCGAAATTGTGAGCGGATCGATCGCTCCGGTCTATGGCATGCTGAGACAGGTTTGGCTGCATACGGCCAATTTTGGCCTGCAGGAAGTTGCTTCCGACGAGGGTATTTTGCCATATAGAGGAGGAACCGACTGGTTTGATGGAGGAAAATTCATCGCGGTACACCAACACCTTGTGACTCCCGGAAATAGCCTCGTGGGAGACACGTGGACTAATATTACCTTGGCCTTGTCAAGAGCGGTGGCTGCCGAAGAACAATTACTTCTGGAAGTGGAAAACGGGAATGCAGCCGCGCAGAATCCACTTTATGAAATGGTGGCAATCAAAGCGTATCTCAACCTTCTGGCTTTGGACAATTGGGGATTGGTTTTTAGAAAGGACCGCTCTGACGAACAATCAGAGATTCTCAGAGGACAGGATGCGGTGGAGTATTTGGAATCAGAGCTTCTTTCTGTAGTCACGGTGATAAGTGATAGCAATGGGCCGGGAAGAATGAACAAACATGCAGTTGAGGCTCTGCTGGCAAGGCTCTATCTCAATGCAGCGGTTTATCGGGATCCCTATGGTACCCCAGAATTCAGACCCGAGGATATGGATAAAGTGATCCAGTACACCAACAGTATCATCAATGGTCCGTATTCTCTGTCACCTGAGTACTTCGAGCTATTTAATGACAACAACAACACCAATCCCGAGATTATCTTCTCATTGGATCAGCGAGGTGTACTGCAGACGGAGCATAGCAGATGGCAGTATTGGTCTATCTCTGGGGATCAGGTGCCAAGACCTGAATTTCCAAGTACTAGGGGGACCGATGCAGTTGCCGCAACTCCAGATTTTGTCCAGACTTGGTATGATGCCTATGGAAATGTGGACCCTGCAGACGCAGACGCCCGGTTTTTTCAGGAAAATACGATTATCCCTCAGGAACTCAGGAATTTGGCTGGAGTAGACCCCACCAATGATGCGGATCATTATTACTGCGTCGAGGCAGAGGATTTTGAAATGGACCGGGGAATCCTTCGGGGCGTAATCTGGGGACCTCGGAAAGATGGCAGTGGGAATATCATTCGATGCGAAGACGGCAAAGTCAGGGTCTATCCGGTGATCAACCGCAGAAGCAGCGGGGCAAACATCCGCTATGTAGACCATACCTTCCAGGTGGATTTTACCAACGAAGGTAGTCTCCACAATACCGGACACCGATTTTCAAAATATCAGTTTAGCCGAACAGCGACGGATTGCTGCTCCAGGAGTAGTGTGGATATCGTTTTGATCCGTTTGGGAGAGGTTTACCTTATGCGGGCTGAAGCCAAACTGAGAAAAGGAGATGCGGCAGGTGCTTTAGCGGATGTCAATACCTTGAGAACTTCCCGTACAGCGCGTCCTGCGCAGACTCCAGCACCTTTGAATACCCTGGATCTGGATATCCTGTTCAGAGAGTCCGGGTTTGAATTGTATTGGGAGGGATTGCGAAGAACTTATCAAATCCGATTTGGGAAATATGAAGATACTTGGACGGAAAAGACGGATCGCGACGTGAACAAGAGATTGTTCCCCATCCCGCAGCGGGCCATTGATGGGGCTTCCAATCTGCCGGGATTTTTGGTACAAAACCCGGGATATTAAGCGGTATAACGATAGACCATGGAAACGGCTTTGACAATCATTTTTCAAGCCAGATAGCCGTTCTCAAAAATGCTCATATGGTACCAAGGAAAAAGCCGGTCGGTCTCCGATCGGCTTTTTTTTAGAAATCCCATCCAGATTTTTTCTTCATGCAAAAAGCCCATCTTTTGTCTATCACACTATTGGTCGGAAAAGGCTGACGAGGTTTTCTTGCTGGATTGGCCTTCTGAACAAAGTAAATTTGGACTTTTGAACAAAGTCCGTCGAATCCTGGTGGCCTAATTTTGTTCCATAAACCGATGAAAAAAATGGAACAGACAAATTACAATGGAGCGCTTCAGCGAGCACTGGGTTCTGGTTTTGGAGCAAAGTCAACTGCCGCTGAGGTGATCAGGGGAATAGACCTTAAAGGAAAGGTGGCCATCGTAACAGGAGGTAATTCGGGCATAGGGCTGGAGACGGTGAGGACTTTAGCAGGAGCAGGGGCACAAGTGATCGTTCCGGCAAGAAACGTGGAAAAGGCCCGAGCCAATCTAAAAGACCTGGATCGTGTGGAGATACACGCGTTGGACATAATGTCTCCCGAATCAATTGATGCCTTTGCGGAATCATTTGTCAACTCTGGAAGCGCCCTGCATCTACTGGTCAACAATGCGGGCATCATGTGGGTACCCCTTCGGAGGGACGGGCGCGGGTATGAATCCCAGCTGGCCACCAACTATCTGGGGATGTTTCATCTGACGGCAAAGCTTTGGCCTGCACTCAAAAAAGCAAAGGGGGCTAGGGTAGTCAATGTTTCCTCAGGTGGACATCAGTTCTCCGATTTTGATTTTGAAGACCCAAATTTCAACACGCGACTTTATGAAACCTTGCTTGGGTACGGGCAGTCCAAAACTGCGGTCAACCTCTTTTCGGTAGAATTCGACTATCGGGCCAAAACCCATGGAGTTCGAAGCTATTCACTATGTCCTGGAGCAGTAGGCGGTACGGATTTGTCTCGGGAAGCGCCCATGGATCTCTTTCAAAAGTTGGGATATTGTGATGCCGAAGGTAATATCTTGCCCGAAGTCGCAGCTTCCTTAAAAACGCTGCCTCAGGGCGCCTCTACTACTGTCTGGTGTGCTGTCAGTCCCATGCTGGATCATATCGGCGGAGTGTATTGCGAAAATACCGACGTCGCAGACCTGAGCGCCGACTTGGCGATGATAGGTGGGGTCAAAACCTATTCGCTGGATCGGGGCAATGCCCTAAAACTATGGGAGCTCAGCGAAGAGTTGTTGGGGTTTGATTTTGATGTAAATTGAGCTCATGGCCCAGGAAATTGAATACGAGGTAGAATATATTCATTCAAAAATAAAACTATCCAGCTATACCGGCAGGTTGTTCAGGACAGAAGCTGCTTTTGAGGAGCATCTGTTGGTATGGCTGATTTCAGGAGAAACCAAAATCCTTGAAGCCGAAAGAACTTTGAGATTTGGGTCGGGGAGTACGTTTTTGATCCCAAGAAACCAGCTGGCAACGATTATCAATTACCCCAGCGGAGGCCAGCCGCACCAGGCTGTCACGATGCACCTCAGTCTGGAAGTCCTTCGCGAAATTTATGGCATCAGCGGCTTGAAGACGACAGACAAAGGCAAACTTGGAGTCTATGCCTTTGACAGACATCCCTTGCTGGACGGTTGTTTGGCGTCGCTGGTTCCTTATTTCGAACTGAAGGAAAAGATCCCAAGTGAAGTCGCAGCACTCAAAATCAAAGAAGCAATTACTATCCTCCGAAATACCGATGCAGGAATTGATCAAGTTCTGGGAAATTTTTCGGACCCATACAAGATAGATCTTGAGGCTTTTATGGAAAGGAACTTCATGTTCAACATGCCTTTGGAAAGATTCGGTTTCCTTACCGGTCGAAGTTTGACCACTTTCAAGCGGGATTTTCAAAAAATCTACCAAACCAGCCCCCAACGCTGGCTTACACAAAAGAGACTTGAACTGGCACGCGAACAGCTTCTGAAGACAGATAGGAAGCCTGTTGATGTTTACCTGGAGACAGGCTTCGAAAATTTGTCCCATTTTTCCCATGCTTTCAAAAAGCAATTTGGGATGTCACCGTCTCAGCTGCAAATACAGAATGGGTAGGATAGAGTGATGTGGCCAAAATAATTAAGGGCCGGTTCGCTAAAAGGTGTTTTTTGCCGTTGACGAATTTGAAGGGGGAACATGGTTAAAGTCGGTTCAGCGTAAAGTATCGGTCGGCAACATGCCAAGTGTTTGGAAAAACTGCGGTTGAAGACTGCTTTCGGCTTTAATTGTCAGAAAGATGATTGGTATAGTAGTCTAAAACACGACTTGCAAAGTATTTCGGAATTGGGTTTTGAAAGTGCATCTTCAAAAAATGCCATCGCCGTCACCCGATCTTCCGAAATCAACTACACCCAGTTGCAGCAGATCCGAAAGCGGGTTCCACCTTTGCTTTTTCCTGTGGGGACACAGCCTTCCAATCTCCAGGGTCGTTCATGTCCTGTTCAAGTTGAAATAGAAATCCCCGTCTATGGACGGGACTGGCAAATCCCCTGGGATATGAATGATATGTCTCCGATTGAGGTGGGTGACTAGACGCTCAATAGGCCCATGTAAAAGGCTTGGTTCAGACAAGAGTTTGAACTACAACAAAAAAAGCCCCGGTCACACGATCGGAGCTTTTCTCTTTATTGCTAAACCAACTCAGTTTTTAATTGGATAGTGCTTCTATTTTTCCCACCACACTTTCGTGTTGATATCGTCTCCTCCCATTCGGGCGACTGCGTCTTGGTAATTATCCGGATTGTTGATCTGTACGGAGACAGGATATTCGTATCGCACGGGCATGATTTGGTTGTTTTCCATGCCTGGGTTTTTGGGGAGCTCAGGCAGGCCTGTTCTTCGGTATTCAAACCACTGCTGAGTGTCGTTGAAGTAGAGCGCCACATATTTTTGCAACATGATCCGCTCCAGCGTCCCGTCGTAGGATGCAGCTGGATTGTCAAAATATCCGGCCGGGAGCTGCACATCCCATTGCTCCATGGCGGCCTTCACCCCTTTTTCATAATGTGCTTTAGCATCTGAAGAGATATATCCCCTTTGCGCCAGCTCGGCTTTGATGAATTCCACCTCGGCATAGGTCAAGATCAAAGAGAGCATCGGAGCCTGGACCAAGGCAATGTTGTGGTTGCTCGGGATGAATTTGAATTGCGTCTCCGCACCCTCGTATCCGCTTGGGATACCTTTGTATCCGATGGTAGTGGTGCCGTCCGAAGTTCTGGCCTGAGTCATAAATTTGGCTCGTCTCGGATCTTCCAGTGCATTCAGCTGATCGGCAAAGAACTCCGAGATGGAGCGGAAAGTCGTAAAATCAATCGCCCGGCCCCAAGGAGAAAGGTTTGGCGTTACCCCCGTGATCTGTAAGATTCCGGACTCTGCCGTGCTTGTGAACACAGGATAGGTAACAGGATCATTGACCATGGCGGCAAGTTTTGTGAATGCATTGACCTCCTCGCGATTCGAAACTCTCAAAAGCAGTCTTAGATGAAGCGAGTTGGTGAACTTTCTCCATTTCTCTACATCGTTATGAAAAAGGATGTCATCTCCATAGATCATGGCCTGGGAGTCATCATAGAGCGTATTCGCACGCTCCAAATCTTTGAAAATCTGGGTGTAAACTTCTTCTTGGGTGTTGAAGGTCGGCTGGAAAATACCGTCTTCTCCACGGCTTGCCTCGTCCATTGGAATGTCTCCAAAGCAATCCGTCAGCTGGCTCAGAGTCCAAGCTTTTAGCGTCAGCGATATCGCTTCATAGTTCACATCCGCATTGGCAATCGCAGAGGCTTCCATTTCCTTGATATTCACCAGCCATTTGTAGTGGTTGTTCCAAGTCGAGTTGCCTGTGGATTCCGTAAGCTCGTAGCGGTGGATGCCTCCGTTTGCACTCGGAAAGGGTAGTGCCACCTGCATGATCTGAAAGGTGAAGCCGTCCGCTCGACTGGTATTGAAACTGGCCAATCCATACAGGATCGGGTTGAGCAGGGTTCCGGGACTGATTTGGTCTATCCTGTTGGGATCTGTGTTGATTTCTTCAAAATCTTGGGTGCAAGATGTGGAAGCCCAAACCAGAGTTCCAATCAAAAGTGTTGCAATGTATTTTTTCATAATGATGTCTGATTAAAACTTGAGGGTAAGGTTCACGCCCATGGTTCTTGGGCTGGGCAGTTGTCCCATTTCAATACCGGGCAGCAAGGTTCCTCCGTTGAGTGCGGCGGTCTCCGGATCGAACATCGGGAAGTCAGTCCACATCGCCAGATCCCTTCCATATACTGCGATGGATGCCTGGCTGATGCTGGTTTTTTGCAGAAGTTTTGCCGGAATGGCGTACTCGATCCGTGCTTCCCGCAGCTTGATGAAGGAAGCGTCAAAGGAATTGGACTCCACATTCGCCCTGCGATAGTAATCCGCGTAATAATCCGCCAGGTTGACCTGCTTTGTGTTGGGAGAGAACGTTCCGTCCCCATTGTCCACAACGCCTTTGCCTATGATGAATCCGTCTTCACGGCCCTTCAGGGTGTGTGTCAACTTGCCTTGTTCAGACATCTTATGGTGCGTCTGGGAATATACCGTTCCGCCATACTGCCCGTCAAAAAGGATACTTACCCTGAGTGCTTTGTAAGCAAATTCATTTCTGAATCCGCCTTTCCACTTCGCATAGGCATTACCGATATATTGGATCTCCTCCGGTCTAGATGGCAAGCCATTGGCGCCGTAGACGATCTGTCCGTCCGGAGATCTGACGAATCCAAAACCATAGATGTCTCCCGTGGTTCCTCCTACTTTGGCAATAATCGTTGCGTTGCCGCCCACACCGATCACTTGGCTTCCGTCGACTTCATCGGGAAGGGAAAGCACTTCGTTTTTGTTCTTTGCCCAAGTAAGGAAAGCGTTCCACTGGAAGTTTGGTGACTTGATGGGACTGCCGTTCAAAACAAGTTCTACGCCTTGGTTCTTGACGTTTCCTGCATTCAGGATAGCACTGGAAAATCCGGTGGTAATGTCCACTGGTACTTCCAGAATTTGGTTTTTGGTTTCGGTGACGTAATAGTTTAGATCAAGGCCCAGACGTCTTTGGAAGAAAATCAACTCGATGCCGGTTTCAAAACTGGTTGTGATCTCCGGTTTGAAATCCGTATTGTAGAGGGTGGAAGGAACTGATGCAGAGCCAGGGAATTCACTCTGGCCGTAATATTTTGAGGTTCGGTAAGGTTCGGTGTCATTGCCCACCTGAGCTCCGGATACTCTAAGCTTGGCAAAGGAGATCTGGGTAGGCAGCGTGAAGATGTCGGACAGCACAAAGCTTGTACTGAGCGAAGGATAGAAAAAGCTGTTGTTTTGGGTGGGGAGCGTACTCGACCAGTCATTTCGGCCGGTAATGTCCACAAACACCTTTTCGTCAAAATCCACCGAAACCAAGCCATACAAGGAATTGATGACCCGGTTGGAATTGCTGGTGGAGAGAACGGGATTGTTGACCCCGTTGGCCAGCTTATAAACCCCCGGAATCACCAGCCCGTCCACATAGGCGCTCATCATCCGGTATTCCCTTTTCATGTGATTGCCACCGATACTTGCTCTCAGCGAGATCTTTTCCGCCAAGTTTCCCTTGTAGGTCAACAGGAAATCAGAATTCTGCTCGTAGTTGGTGATGTCCTGCTCCTTGTAATAGCCCCGCTGGAAATTGGCGGTGCTGTAGGGCCGCTGCTGCGCCCGTTCCTCTTGACTCATCGCCAGACCCGCACGAACCATCAATTCAAAATGATCATCGAAGGCATAGTTGGCGGAGAGATTTCCAAACACGGAGTTGTTGTTTACCGAGTTGGTCATCTCGTAGGCTATCAGGTAGGGGTTGTCAATGAAGGAGCTGAAAGGGTGAACCTGATCCACGTTTTCCTGGCCTGATTTCCAAATCGGACGATACCACTGCAAGTCCACATTTGGATTTTGGAAGATCATGAAATAGGCGATCGACTGGTTGTTGTAGCCCGTCGCCGGCAGATTATCCGAGTTTTTGTTGGTGTAGTTTGCCTTGGCGTTTAGACTCAGCTTTTTGCTGATTTGCTGTGAAGCTGAAAGAGCCGCGACTAACCGATTAAAGCCGGTGTTTGGCATCATCCACTCGTTTTTAGTCTGGGTGATCGAGGCACGAAGGGAGCCCGTTTCGCCACTTCCGTCCAGCGCAACGGAATTGATCATGTTAAAGCCGGTTTCCCAGAAGCCCTTCACGTTGTCCTCATAAGGTCTCCAAAGTTGCCGCTCAGCAGATTGTCCCTCCAGCGTCGGATCGTACTGATAGTAGGATTGGCCTTCAAACTTAGGGCCGAAAGCACTGCTCGTTCCTCCGGTATTGGCTCCGTCTTCAGAAACTCCATAGCTGTAAAACAAGTCTCCGTTTGCGTTGAAAGCCCGTCCGGTGCCCTGGCCGTATTCATGCTGGTAGTCGGGCCACTTCAATACGTTCTGGAAACTGATGTTTGAATTGATCGTGACACCAAGGCCTTTGGTTTTCCTGGCGCCGCTCTTGGTCGTGACAATCAAGGCGCCATTTGCAGCACGGCTACCGTAAAGTGCCGTTGCACTGGCTCCTTTTAGCACCGTTATATTCTCGATGTCATCCGGGTTGAGATCGGCTATCCCATTCCCAAAATCCACCGGAACGTCATTGCCGGAGCCGGCACCATAGGCGTTGTTTACGCCGGAAGAAGTCAGTCCGGAATTCATCGGAACCCCATCAACCACAATGAGTGCAAAGTTTCCATTAGGATTCAGGGAGTTATCTCCCCTCAGACTGATTTGTGAGGAGTTCATAGGGCCGGAGCCCGCCGAAAGCACATTGAGACCTGCTACTTTTCCCCTCAGTGCATCTGACCAATTGTTGGATCTGGCATCGAGCAATTCCTCAGAGTCTACCTTCTGGGTGGCGTAGCCCAGGGCTTTCTCCTCGCGCTTGATCCCCAGGGCAGTGACTACGACTTCGCCGAGGGATTCACTGTCCAGCTGCATCCGTACCGTCAATTCGGTTTGATTTTGGATCAGAACCTCCTGTCGGTCGTAGCCCACATAAGAGAAGACCAGGGATGCCCCTGCATCGACGGTAATGGAGAATTTTCCATCCAGATCCGTCGTCGTCCCTTTGGTGGTACCTTTGATGATGATGTTCACGCCGGGCAGGCTCTCTCCGGTATCCCCATCTAACACAGTTCCGGATAGGCTCACACGCTCGGCTACAGTCGCAATGACAGGGACTCTTTGCTGGGTGCTTACCGCGATGGTGGTCTTGATTTGCTTAAACTTCAGGGAGGATTGCGCCGAGATCGTCTCCAGGATCGTCTGCAGGTCAGAGCGCTTGGTTGAGAATCTGACTTTTTTGCTCAGGTCGAGACCGCTTTCGTAGGAAAACCGAAAGTCAGACTGCTTTTCGATCTGTCTGAAAGAGGCCGACAGGGACATTTCTTCCGAAGAGAACGCAATTGGAGTTTCTTCCAATCTCTGGGCTGAAAGGGCACCGGCAAACACCATCGAGTGTAGGCAGCAGCAGAGGAGACAAGCCGTAAATAAGCTCATAAACAAGGTTTTTAAGGCTGGTGGTAACTTTTTTTTCATGGATTCGAATGGTTCATGGTTTAGAATGTCAAAATGTTTTTTCCCGTAAAAGGATGGACGGGTTGGAACGGATCCATTCGCTTTTTAGGGGCAGTTCTTGAAATGGAGTATCACATTTTTTGCGTCGAGTTGATAGGTGAGCGGGATGGAATATTGGATCAGCTGGAGGAGATTTTCCAGGCTTTGATTTTCATAGACACCAGAGATTTCACAGGTATTTTGCTCCGTCAGGTTATGGGTGATGGTGACGCCATACCAGTCTTCTAGGATTTCTACCATCTCGTACATCCGGGTTTTTTGGAAAGCCAGGATGTCTTCCGTCCAGGCAAAAAGTGGATCGCCAGCAGGAGTTTCACTCACTGAACCCTTCTGTCCGACGTAGTCCAAACGCTTGTTGGGATGTAGCAAAAAGGTCGCTTCATGCGGATCGGAGACTTTCACCAGACCGGTCTTCACCGCTACGACTTCTGACTCGTCGGATAGGGCTTTGATCAAAAATGAAGTTCCCAATACCTCTGTGGTCAGCTTGCCGGACTCGACCCGAAACGGTCGCAAACTGTCCCGCTTCACTTCAAAAAAGGCCTCGCCCCGAAGTTTTAGGAGTCGCCGCTCCGAAAAGTTCTCTGCTACCTGAATCTTTGTGTTGTGAAAGAGCCGTACGGAAGAGCCATCGGGGAGGCGGATCTTTTTGATCATCCCGGTGCCGTTTTCGAACGTGACGAATGAAATCTCCGGTGAAGGTTTTGGTTCCTTCACATCAAGCTGTTGAAGCGTTACCAAACCGAGTCCCATTCCCAGGATCACAGAAGCGGCGATTTTCCATGCCCATGATCCACGTTTGTCACCTGGTCTGTTGGGCTGCGTTCGACTTCTGATCTTTTTGAAAAGATCCCGCTCAATCTGGGACCTAGTCCGGCCTTGATGGTCTATGATCTCCAGTTGCTCCCCCTCGTCTTGGTGATACCACTCGTTTATTTGTTGGATTTCAGAAGGCGTGGCTTTTCCCCGTAAGAGTTTGCTGATGGTCTGGGAGAGCGAGGGATGTAATTTCATTCATGTGGGCTTTCTCTCTATAGGTGGGAAAAACGCCTGTCCACTACCGCCTGAATTGATTAAGGATTTATGAAGGTTGTCCGGCCGAAAAATAACCTTTACGTAATCAAAGTCCGGCTATGAAGCCATGACCAACGCCAGCATCGGTGCCAGATGCTTTAGCTCCCTCCGCATAACCTTGAGGGATTTAGACAGTTGGTTGTGAATGGTTTGCGGGGAAACTTGTAGCTTTTCAGCAATCTCTTCCACACTGTAGCCTTCTAAACGGCTCATTCTGAAAATCACGGCAGCCCGAGGCGGCAGGGAGGTCACCGCGACCTCAATTTCGTGGTAGAGTTCTTCGAATGCAAAAATGTCCTCTTCATAGTACCCGACCCACTCCTCCTTGTTTTGCACCCGGTTTTTTGCTTGTTCGTCTAAATACCTCATTACCTGGTATTTTACAGCGGTGAGCAGGTAGGCTTTGATCCCGCTTTTTATTTCGAGGCTTTCTCGTCTTTTCCAGATATCGACGAAAATCTCCTGGATCAAATCTTCAACTATCGCCTGATCTCCTATTTTTCTGTATGCACTCTGGTACATCAGCTCCCAGTGCTCTGTGAAGACTTGCTCGAAAAAAACAGGATTTGAGAGACTTTGCATAGGCCTGACCGAGGTTGTTTCAAAAATAGCCCTGTGACCAAGAAATCGGGAATCCGCATGGTTAAGATATTATTAACAGATCCCACCAATGGAGGCAAAGCATGCTATTTAAGGTTTTGGTATGAATTAAAACCAAGGCGTATCCCAGTCGCTAACCAGGGGGCATTTTGCCATCAATGCCAAGCTAAAATCAGTTTGGATCGCTGGAAGAACTCAAATCAGAGGACTTGGCTATAGGCGACATCTTAGGCTAAAGTGCTCAATCTGACGACAAAGCAGACCGTGGATGTGAAATTTACGTTTCTGCTTTTGACATCTTTTTCAGAAGAATATTTTTTACTCTTCGCTATATTGAAATTCTTAATTCTCGTCACCCCACCATGACTAAAAAGCTACTTCGGCTTCTCATTCTATTTTTATGGCGAGTGCTAGTTTCTCGGCTTTGGGGCAGATTTCCACAGTTGGAAAAGAGTTTTGGGTGGGATTTATGGAAAACAACAGGGTAAATAGCGGCTTGTCCAAGCAACGCTCACTTCATTTCACTGATTTTTGCGATTGCGCCTTCGATATCGACGCCCTTGCCCAATACTTCGACAAACAATTTTGGATATTTTCTCACTCGATCCATCACGGTGGAGATGGTAAAGTCGTTTTTGTCCAATTTGGAGTTAACCTCTTGCCAATGCAGTGGGGTAGAAACGGTAGCCAACGGTTTGGGACGAACGCAATAGGGGGCAGCAAGTGTTTGCCCTTCCCGATTTTGAAGGTAGTCGAGGTACATTTTGCCATTTCGGTCCTTGATTCTCCTTTCGAGCGTAGTGAGCTTGGGTAGTCGCTCCTGGACGATATGGCAGAGCAGCTTGCAGAAGTTCCGGGCTTCTTCATAGCTGTATGCTGCGCCAAGTGGCAGGTAGATATGCAGGCCGCTGACCCCGGAAGTTTTGCAATACCCCTTGACGTCCAGCTGGTCCAGGAGATTTTTAAACTCCAGCGCAACTTCCACCACGTCCGAAAAACTGTTTTTTATCGAGGGGTCGAGGTCTATCACCAAATAGTCGGGTCTATCCAGCGAGCCTACCCTGGAATTCCAAGGATTCAGTTCGATGCAGGCAAGGTTGGCCAGATATATCAGTGTTTCCTCGTTTTGGCACAAGAGATAGGATATGTCGCGCTGGGCCGACTCGGCATGCAGTTCTACGGTAGCAATCCAGTCAGGCACATAGTCCGGCGTGTCTTTTTGATAAAACCCCGGCTTTTTGATTCCATTGGGATGGCGGTGGAGATTTTGCGGACGGTCCTTTAAGAAAGGAAGGATATATTCGGAGATGTTGAGGTAATAGTCAATCAGCTGGTATTTTGTTATCCCCTCGCCGGGCCAGAGTATTTTGTCCAAATTCGTGACAGCGACGGTTTTGCCGTTGATTTCCAAGCCGTCTTCGAGGGATGGTGCCGTTTGCGCTACATCTTTTTTTCCGTCGTCCAGCTGAAGTTCGTGGGGGGTCTTATCCTGTCGAAGCCCCTTGAAAACTGGGTGGCGTAGCCGCTTGTCCCGAGTCCAGTCGGAAAAAGTCACCTCTGCTACCAAAATGGGCTTTAACCATTTTGGAGATCTTCCTTTCAGATCGATGGGATCCGGGAAAGGGGATTTTTTTTGGCTGATTTTTTTGAATTCCGACAGCATTCCTCGCTGTTGCCTTAGGGTGAACCCCGTACCACAGTTTCCGATATAACGCAGTTGGCCCCGATCGTACATGCCGAGGATCAGGGAGCCAAAAGGCCTGCTGTCCGAAAGAGTATATCCACAGACGACGGTTTCGACACTGGCCACTGGCTTGATCTTCAGCCAATTTGCCGACCTGGTTCCCGGTAGATAGGTGGAATCTGCTTTTTTGGAGATGATCCCCTCATAGCCGCTGGCAACCGTTTTTTTGTAAAATCCCTTTCCGTTTCCGGCGACATGCTCCGAGTAGCTCACGCCGGGGATATCGGTTAGCAGTTCTTCCAAGAGCTCCTTTCTGTCTTTCAACGGAAGATGGATCAGACTGTGTCCATCGAGAAATAGCAGGTCAAACACCATGTATTTCAGTTCGCCTTTTGGCTCCCGTTCGTAATACTGGAGCCACTGAAACTGGGGAATGCCTTTCCTGTCCAAAGCAACCACCTCCCCATCCAAGATGGTACTGTGGGGAACTTGGGACAAGGCTTCAAGGATTTCAGGGAATTTCGCTTCATAGGACAGGCCATTTCTGGAATATCCTACGGCAGAGGTGCCGCTGGTATGGGTGACCATCCGGTATCCGTCCCATTTGATCTCATGCAGCCAGCCGGAAGCCTTATCTAAATCTTCCTTTTTTCCGTTTTCCGCAAGCATGGGAGAGATGGAGCTGTCAAGACTAAGCTCCTCCTGAGCTGGCTCCTCGGCGTGTTCTTTCAAGGGTGTCCTGTGCAGATCGGCGTCGTAGTCCAAGTCGGAGGCGAAACGGTCTTTTTTTTTGATCAGCAGCCATTGGGGTTTTTGGCCCTCCAGCCGGGTCCGTACCAAGGCAAATTCACCCCTTATTTTTGTTCCAAAGAACATCAGCTTGAGGTCGCCATTGGCATACATCTTCGAGGGGGAGGCTTCCGAGCTGGACTGGAAGGTTCCAGAGTCCCAAATCTCCATTTCCCCGGCACCATAGTTTCCCTTGGGTATGGTACCCTCAAAGTCCAGGTATTTTAGGGGATGGTCTTCTGTTTCTACGGCGAGGCGCTTGTCCCTGGGGTTGAGGGAAGGGCCCTTCGGCACAGCCCAACTTTTGAGCACTCCGTCTATCTCCAGCCGCAAGTCAAAATGGAGTCGCCTGGCATCGTGGCGCTGGATCACGAAGCGGCTTTTGCCGGTTCTTTCCAATTTGCCGCGTGGCTCTCGAGTCTTTCTGAAATCCCTCTTCTTGTTGTATTCTTCGAGTGCCATCAAGATGCTTTTTTCCGTTTTTTCAGACTTGCCTTGAGCTGGGCCAGAAGATCGCTATCAGCCGTAGGCTGGGTTTTGAGTTTTTTGACCACAGCCTTTTTCCCCTTGGCTTTGGATTCGATGACCTTCATGAGCTGTTCATTGTAGGTATCCCGATAAGCCTCAATGTCAAATTTTGCGGTGTATTGGTCTATCAGCGATTTAGCCATGTCAAGTTCTTTTTTGGATACCTTTCCTGAGGGAAGACGAACCTCCGAAGGATCGCGGATCTGCTCGGCGAAACGGATGACATGGACTACCAATACGTTTTCGTAGACTCCTATCAGGGCGAGGTTCTCCCGTTGTCTCATCACGAATGTGGCAACACCAAGCTTTTTTGCCTTGTTGAGGCTGTCACGCAGTAAATTGTATGATTTTCCACCCTCTTTTTGAGGCTCCAGATAGTAGGGTTTTTTAAAAAGCATGTCCGGTACTTCCTCTGCCTCTACAAAGGTCTCGATGTCGAGGGTGCTGCTTTTCTTGACGTTTGCCATCTCAAAGTCGCTGTCTTCCAGGATGACGTATTTTTCCCCTTTTTTATAACCCTTCACAATATCCTTCCATTCCACTTCCTTCCCCGTGTTTTCATTGATCCGCTGATAGCGGATTCTGGCGTGGTCGCTGCCGTCGAGCATGTCCAAATCCAGCGTCCTCGATTCGGTAGCTGAATACATTTTTACGGGAATGTTGACTAGGCCAAAGCTGATTGAGCCGTTCCAGATGGATCTCATAATGTGTGGATTGAGCGTACTGGCAAGGGGGTTTCAAGTTTTGTTCCAGTCGCGATATGAGCTTCGTATTTCTAAGAAGAAAATGGGTGCTGGGATAGGATCTAGACGCTAAAAAAAATCAGGGCACTGCAAATTGTATATGTGCGTATGGCTATTAGGAAGGAATCAGGCTGAACGCCGAGGTTATTTTCTGGCGAAGTTCCTCAAAGCAACAAGGCTTGATAAAAAATGATACGGCTCCCAGTCGGAGCGAATCATCCTTGTCCTGGGGATCGGATGAGGTAGAAAAAACGAAGATGGGAATGTCCTTCAAAGAAAAATCCTTTTTTACTTCTTTAAGAAAGGTTTTGCCGCACATGCGTGGCATATTTAAATCGAGAAAGATATAGTCTGGGCGACGCTGCGTATCAACTTGTAGAAGCCTTAATGCGTCGACCCCATCGATAGTCTCCAGGCAAAGATCCAAAGGTGATAGAAAGAATCTCGCTCCATATCCTCAGCGCTTTCGATTGATCAACAACGACGCGGACTTGGATAGGTAAGGACTTGTTGATTATAAACACGAGGCGTTGACACCTTGGGCCGGAAGCCGCTGGATATACAGCCGTTGTGCTCCCCGTGTCGCTGTGTCCACATATTGCCGCTGCCATTCCACAGCTGATTGGGACTCGGCTGGGACATCAAAATGGCTAGCTGGTGCCCGGCATCTTTTTGGATGCCTAGGGCAGCTGTTTTCCTGCAGCAAACATGCTTTGGTCAGGATGGTATGGAAATAGCCTTTTTCAGACTATATGGCCACGAATCATAAATCCCATTCCGCCAATCCGCCGATGGACGAACTACTCCGGATACAGCGTTTTTGCGTTGAACGGAACCTGAAAATTGCAGTAGCAGAGAGCGTAACTTCCGGCTTGGTCCAAGCCTGGATGAGCAACATGCCTGAAGCGGGACTTTTTTTTCTGGGCGGCATAACCGCCTATACCTGCGAGTCTAAGGAGAAGTTGCTCGACATCCCATTGGAGCTCAGCAGGCCGGTGAACGGTGTAGCATCCGCCATCTCGGATCTCCTGGCAGAAAAGGTCTGTAGCTTATTCGGGGCGGAATTGGGCTTGGGAATTACGGGTTACGCCACCATAGCTCCGGACATGGGTGTTTTCAGTAAATATGCCTTCGGAAGCCTCTACCTTTCAGGCTGTATTGTACATCGATGTTTTTTGGTCAGCCACAGGTCTTCCCAAGCGGATGTCCAAAAGGATTTTTGCACCCAACTGATCAAGACCTGCGCGGCCGTCTTGGCAACTATGGGCAGAAATCATTACGAGCCTGACGAGGGAAGCAACCCATCCAAGACCGGATATAATCTTAGATGAAGCATATAGTCAACCTAAACCCAACTACCAATGATTCTAAGTATGATGAGAAGTAACCTGACAATGGCACTCTTGGCCTGCGGCCGCGAATGCGACCGTGCCTTGATAATGTTGCCCGCCGAAGCCCCAGCATCTTTGCTGCGATCCAAGTTGCGGGAATGCGGGGAGGCCTGCAAAGCCTGCCTCGATGCCCTCGAGTCTTCACGTTCCGAAATACGCGGTTTGCTGATTCATGCCGTACGGCATGCCTGCCTATCCCTGTTGGAGGTAATGAAAAGCCACGAACACCCAAACTTGAAATCCTGTATCGAAAGCGTTTGCCGTTGTGTGGAGGAATGCGAGCTGCATATCGATGACCGCGATTATGGGATGTTTGGCCAAATTGGAAACAACCTATGTCCTCCGCTGAACTCTGCGGGGATGGGCTTGACAGCTTCGACCATTTAATGAAAGCACAAGGTTCATTTTAGGATAATTTGCCTAGTAAATACTCCTGTGCGCCGGTTTGTAGACTGGCCAAGAAATGGACTGTGTCTACTCAAAGCGGACTCGCCCGGATGTGGTCCGCCCCATCTTCTCATGGAATTCAAGTAGTAGCAAGTAGATTCCGCTCTAGTCAATTCAAGCAAGCCTATCGTTCAGTACCCCGGATTCTGATCGCTAGGATCCATGGCTTCGTTGAAATTCAGTTCTTCAACAGGGATGGGCCAGAGGTAGTGTTTTTCGGAAATCGTGATCCCCTTGTTCTTCAATACAAATTCTGCAGCCCGGCCAGTCCTCTTCAGATCCATCCATCGCTTCCCCTCAAACTGTGTCTCATAGGCTTTTTCTTGGAGAACGAGATCCAAAAAACCTTCAACAGTCAAGTCAGCCATGACGAAATCCAACTCCGACTCCGCATTGGGGTCAAGCCCAAAAGCACGCCTACGCACCTGATTGAGGGCCTCTAGGCTGGGCTCGGTAAGCCCATCCAAACGAGCGGACGCTTCGGCGAAGATAAGCAGCAGTTCAGGATAGCGATACACCGGGATATCATTGCCGGCGCCGCTATTGTCTGGGGCTTGGGTTTCCGAAAATTTTCCGTTGACCAGTGTGGAATCGCCCAGGCCAAAGTCCACCATTTCCCAAAGCGCCTTGCGGAGGTCACCTTCTTGCCATTCCCTGTAGAATGGGTTGGTCGCATCACTGTAATGTGCATAGGCTCCGCCAAAATTGTAGAGTCCAGTACTTGGATGGTTGAGTATCCAAGGAAGTCCGTTTCCTTGGCCGCTTTGGCGGGCATACTTGAATGCGAAAATTTCCTCGCTAGAGGTGATCAGCGTCGCTCCGAAGATTTTCTGCCGGATATCGTCGACCGAGCGGATGGGTACCAACTGAAACTCTTCTGCGGCCATGACCTCTTGGGCTTTGGTCTTGGCCATTTCATAGTCTTCCAAATGAAGGTAAACGTCGGCCAGCAAAGTTTTGACAGCCCACTCAGTAGGACGGCCAGGCTCATCGGTAGCGGGGGGGAGGTACATTTCCGCCTCGACCAGATCTTTCAATATCAGTTCATAGACCTCTTCGGGACTGCTCTTCGGCACATCTTTTTCATCGATGTTCTTGTCTGTGCGCAGGGGCACCCCGCCCCAGTTTCTCACCAGGTCAAAGTAGGTCAGTGCCCGCAAAAATTTTGCCTCGGCCAAGAATAGCTCCCGTTCTTCCTCGGTCAATTCCTCGCTAAGCGGGGCTTTTTGTATGACGAGGTTCGCATTGCGGATGCCTTGGTAGAAGCTGTTCCACCGAGCCGCTGCGGCATTGATATTGGTCGGATTGAATCCTTCGAAGTCGTTGTATTGGGCACGGCTGCCACGGCCATAGCCCCAGTCCGTATGGGCGCTGAGCACGGCGATCTGCTCCGATCTGACCATGCGCAGGGGGAAGTAAATTGCGTTTGTTGCCGCCTCAAAGTCCGATTTGCTTTGGTAGAAATTTTCTGAGACGATGGTTTTGGGTTCTTCCTCCAGGAGGCTTTCGCAGGAAATGGACAGCGCAGCGGTGGCAATGCCTCCCACGAACAGGAGTCGCTTTGCAATTTTTTGGTTTGTTGAAGATTTCATGGTAGGGTCGTTTTAGGGATTAAAAAGTGGCATTGAGACCGATGGTGTAGGATTTGGGGATCGGATAGCCGAAGTGGTCTATTCCCATGCTGTTGTCCGCGCCTTTGCTGTTGACCTCGGGATCCCACCAGGAGTATTTGGTGAAGGTCAGAAGATTTTGCCCGCTGGCGTATATCCGTAAGCTTTTTAGAAACTTGCCCCCAGAATTTTTAAGCGGGAAAGTGTAGGCTAAAAGGATGTTTTTCATCCTCAGGTAGGAGCCATCCTCGACGAATCGATCCGAGACGCGCGTGGTCGAACTTCTGCTGATCCGAGGGTATTTGGCATCGGTGTTTTGTGGTGTCCAATGGTCCAGCAGGACTTCCTGTGGCATGTTGAGACCCTGACCGTAGTCCATCGTAGAGGAGATCGCACTCACATTCATGATGTCGTTGCCTTTGCTTCCCTGAAAAAAAATCTCCAGTTGGAAGCCTTTGTAGCCCATGTTGGAGTTGAATCCGAAATAGAAATCGGGATTGGGATTCCCTATATGGGTTTTGTCATCCTCGTTGATTTGTCCATCGTTGTTTAGGTCTTCGTAGCGGATCGCTCCCGTCTCGGTGTAGCCATCTTCCCGATATCCCCAAAATTGTCCCAGCGGTCGTCCTTCCTCCATAATCGAGAAGTTGTCTGCTACCGTGACCACGTTGATGAAGTTCGTCAGTATAGGCTCGCCCCCATTCAGACTGAGTACCTTGTTTCGGTTGAAGGAAATGTTTCCGTCCAGGCTCCAGCGGAAGTCGGAGGAGAAGATTTGGCCAAATAGGCTGAGTTCGACTCCTCGGTTTTCGATGGAGCCCACGTTGGCGATGGTGGTGGTGTAGCCGAAAGAGCTTGGCAGCCTTACCGTGCTTAGGAGATCATCGGTGGTTTTGAGATAGTAGTCCGCACCCAACACTACTCGGTCACCCCATAATCCCAGATCCAAACCGAGGTCAAGCTGTTCGGTCGTCTCCCACTTAAGGTCTCCTGGGAGTGTTGATCCCGGAGCGAGAAAATTGAACAAGTCATCTCCAAATACGGTATAGCCCGGAAAAAGCCGATTGAGTGTTGCATAGGGATCTATAGCCTGGGAGCCGGTCTTTCCCCAGCTCATCCTGAGCTTCAGGGTGGATACGACTTCCTGATCTTTCATGAAATTCTCCTCGGAAACCTTCCAAGCCAGCGCACCAGACGGGAAATAGCCCCATTTGTTTCCTTCACTGTATCTCGACGATCCATCTGCGCGGAAGGAAAAGGTCGCCAGGTAGCGGTTGGAAAAGCCGTAGTTGACCCGGCCGAGGTAGGAAAGCAAGACGGAATTGGCGTAGCCAGACGTCGGGATACCCGGAGTCTCGGCCGCGCCCAGATTGTCCGTTTCGTAAAGGTCGCTGAGAAATCCGGCACCGCTTCCTGCGAGGTATTTGGTGGTAAAATCCTGATAGGTAAAGCCAGCCAGCACATTCAGCTCGTGCTTTTCATTGAATACGTCGGCATAGGTGATCGTATTTTCGTTCAGTCGGCTCACATATTGGCCGCTGCTTACACTTGCAGCGCCGTTGCTGTTGAGAAAGTTTCGGCTACGGTAGGAGTCTGTGCGGTCGTCGCGGTTTTCTATCCCGCCGGAGACTTTAATGGTAAGCTCGGGTAGGGGATTATAGCTAATGGCCGCGTTGGCCAATATGACGTTTGCGGTGATGACAGTCGACTGCTCGTTGATAAAGTAGAGTGGGTTGACAATGTCAGGGGATACAAAGGGGAAATCGTCAGCCAGGTTGTTGATAGAACCGTTTGCCATATAAGGTTCGGAAAGGGGAGAGGCGACTAGCGCCGCACCGATCATGCTGGCTCCTCTAGCGCCGCCCTCACTGTCGCGACGAGATGTGATAAGTTTGCTGAGGGTCGAATTGAAGTCCACCTTGAACTTGTCGCTGATCTTATGGTTGATCGTGGATCGTATGGAGTAACGGTCGTAGTCAGAGTCTTTGATGATCCCGTCCTGTTGGAAAGCGCTACCACCGATCAGAAATTGGGTATTTTCCCCACCGCTGGAGATACTCAGGGAAGTATTCCTGATCGGTGCCTGTTCGAAGACCAAGTCCTGCCAGTCTGTCCCCTCTCCAAATCCATTAACTTCGGAGTCGCTGAAATAGGGCTCCAACCCATCGTTTTCCGCTTGGATGTTCATCAGTTGTGCATACTGGCCTCCATTCATCAGCTCGAGTTTGTTCCGAAGTGTCTGGATGCTGTAGGCCGCGTCAAACTCAACCAAGGTTCCTGCTCCCCGACCGCTTTTGGTGGTGATGAGGACCACGCCATTAGCCCCTCGAGAGCCGTAGATCGCCGTTGCCGAGGCATCCTTGAGGATTTCTATGCTGGCAATGTCGGAGTTGTTGAGGTTGGTCGGATTGCCCGAAAAGGGAAATCCGTCGATCACGTAGAGTGGGTCATTGTCACCTTGGATGGAGTTTGAACCACGGATTCGGATCGATACACCTCCGCCGGGTGCCCCGTTGTTTTGGATTACCTGAACGCCGGGAGCCCTCCCGTTGAGGGACTGAATGACGTTGGTGGTGGGAAACGCATTCAGCTCTTCGGAGTTCACCTGTGCGACTGAGCCGGTTAGATCTGTCCTGCGGGCAGATCCGTAGCCTATTACCACCACCTCTTCCAAATCCTGCTCGTCTGTGGATAGCGAAACATCGATGGCAGTTTGGCTGCCCAGCGTAATTTCTTTGCTTTGAAAGCCCAGAAATGAAAATACCAGCACAACACTTCCTTGGTCTGCTGGTATCTCTATGCTGTAATTCCCCGAATCATCCGAAACTACTCCTAAGTCGGTTCCTTTGATCTGGACGGTAGCTCCTGGAAGGCCGGTTCCATCCAAATCACTGATTGTGCCCGTCACCGTGCGCTCTTGGGCTGGCGAGGAGGGGGGGACGGTGTCCCGCTGTGGCACCGTGTCTTGGACAGGGCTGAGCGGGTAATCTCCGGCTTGCGCTTCGGCGGTCAACCCCAAAAGTGCGCTGGCCAAAAGGAGTAAAGCTGAAATTTTCTTCATAGCTGGTAGGGTCTATCCAAAACAGTCCGTGTGTTGTGGCTTATTAGGTAGACCAACTATTGTTCCTGTAGATTTAGAGTTCGGGCAATTGTGGCTAGAAGCCAAGGGATGATCGGTTTTTTCTTCTGAGTAAAAAGAAGGGATGCTCCGAAGGGGTGGAAAAACCGTCTAGGCTCTCGCCAGTCTGGGTAAAATCAGCCTCATTTTGTACCTCGAAAAAAGCGTTCGTTGCTCGGCTCTAGTTGACAGACGCCGCTTATTTTCTCTTTTTAACACCAAGTGGGAGGCCAGGTTAACGGAAAATGGAGGAAGGAACACGCTCGCGGTTCAAACTGGATTCAATGGCATCATGCTTCGCCTTTATTTCGGAAGTGGTTTACTTTAAAAATTTCTTCTCCCAAAAAACGCTAAAAACCAACTTGACCATCTCTAAGTCTATCTTATTGAGTTTAAAAATACCCTGTACAGGGTATTTTTTGTCAAGTTGATTTTTTTGTTCTTGAAAGCCGAATTTCTGCCTCCTGTCCACCGCTGCACGCCTGCCGAATTCCAAATTTTGGCCCGAACGGATGGAATTGAAGGAAGGTATGATTTATGAAACCTTTCGTGTCGCTTTGTTTGACGACACCAACTGATTTTGAAGGCTGGAATATACGCTGGGACCGCGAAAAGCAGTTCCTAATTTTCCAAAAGACCCAGTCCCAGAGAAACTGCACGACAATCAAACCCTTGGCTATGGAACAGGTATATGACTTTATTTCGAGACTCTTTGAGGCCAATGATTGGCCTCCCCGTTGGTTTTGTGGCACATGGTCCGAATTTCACGGGTGGCTTTACGTCTTGAGTGATGTTGCGATATGGCTGGCTTATTTCGTGATTCCAGCCATTATCATTTTCTTCATCCAAAAGCGTAGGAATATTCCCTTCTTGCCCGTGTTTTGGCTTTTTGGCGCATTTATCATTCTTTGCGGCAGTACGCACCTGATCGATGCCGTTATGTTTTGGTGGCCGGGCTATAGGCTGAGCGCTCTGCTCAGGCTGCTGACCGCTCTGGTGAGTCTTGCCACCGCCTTTGCACTGATCCGTGATTTGCCGAAATTGGTTGAGGAGCAGCCGAATGATTTGTTGAGAGAATACGAACTGGAGAAGCAGCTGAAGAAATATGAAGGAGAAATCGAAGAGTTAAGGAAGCAACTGGCCCTTAAAAACAACGAATGAAACTTTCTAAGTCATCTACGACATATTTCCAAAAGACGGCCTTGATTTTGGTGACTGCCATAATTGCGGGTTTGATATTTATGGCCGATTTATACACCGGAGCGGAGGTGGCCATCGCTTCGATGTACGCAGTAGTAATATTGTACAGCTGGGTCCTTCCCGGCAGGTATTCCAGTATTTACGCTGCGTTGGCCTGTTCTGTCCTAACCGTGATTTCGGCTTTTCAAAACCCTGTTTCCGATGGCGTCCCGGAACAATTGTATGCATTGAACTGGGTAATATCCCTAGTGGTGATCTGGACTTGTCTGACCTTGGTGTTTATCGCTAAAAGCAGTTTCGCGAATCTTGAGGAAATAAATAGGCGACTCGCCGTTAGTTCGGCTGCCTTGTTGGAAAAGGTCAAAGAGCTGGATACCCAAAAACTGGAGTTATCCGAAAACAAAAGGAAACTGGAGGCCTTAAATGCCGATTTGATAGTCAAAAACAGGGAGCTTGAGCGATTCACCAGCATCGCGAGCCACGATCTGCAGGAGCCGCTCCGCACCATCGGCAACATGACGCAGTTGATCAGCAGGAAGTACTACGGAAGCTTTGACGATCAGGGCAAAAAGATCCTCGAATATGTAACTGCCGCTGCAACGCGAATGACGGCACTAGTAAAAGGGCTGCTGGAGTTCAGCCGTATCGGAAGCAAGAGGTTTGTCCAGAAAGTAAACCTCGAAGAATTGGTGCAAAATATTGTACTTGATTTTGAGGTGGTGATCAAAGCCGCTGAAGCTAAACTAGTAATCGAAAGCCTGCCTTCAATACAGGGCAATCCCGTCGAACTGCGCATGCTTTTTCAGAACCTAATAGGCAATGCACTCAAATTCAGGAAAGAAGGGCTGCAGCCGATTGTAGAGATCTCCGCAGTGGATAGGGGTGAACTGGTGGAATTTTGTGTTCGCGACAACGGGATCGGCATCGACCCTTCCGACTATGAAAAGGTTTTCTTTATTTTTCAGCGCCTCAATTCCAACGAGAAATATGAAGGGTCTGGATTGGGTTTGGCCTACTGCCGCAAAATCGTAGAACTCCACGGCGGAAAAATTTGGATTGACTCTACTAAAGGTATGGGTAGTTCTTTTTATTTTACCTTAAAAAAATCCTATGACAGAGAAACTTGACAAGTTGGACTGCATTCTTCTGATTGACGACGACGAAGCTACCAACTTTTACCACAGAGTCATTCTGGAGGATGAAGTGGACAAAACCTACATCCATGCGGTTAAATCGGCACGGGACGGAATCAACTATCTGCTTGGAAAGGGAGATTTCGAGGGCAACCCGCAACCTGGAATCATTTTTCTGGACATCAATATGCCCGGACTGGATGGTTGGGATTTTCTTTCCGAATACAATGAATTGTCCGCGGATATCCACGATCGTTCCATCGTAGTCTTACTCACGACGAGTGTCAATCCAGACGACAGGGAACGAGCCGCGCAGATTCCCGCTGTAAGGGAGTTTGTGAGCAAACCGCTTACCCCGGAAGCTTTCAGGAAAGTGGTCCAAGAAAACTTTAATTGATTACATCTCCGTAGCCTGACCGAATTAGGAATCGCCTTTTTTTTTGCCCTTGGGGATGCTTTTCAAAGTAAGCTCTTGCTTGCTTTAAGCCCGTCGCAATTGCTAAACCCTCATCACCGCTTTCCTTTAGGATCTCGTTGGCTATCTCGGTAGCTTTTTCCCGAATATGTACCGGCTGATTCTTGTAGGAAGGAGGATAGTCTCCGTTATACCAAGGCATGGCAGCTGTGTGTTAAATAGTTTTGCCAGCCGACGCCATCCCTCCCAAACGGTAAGGAAAGATAGCGTCAAATAGGCTGGCTTATGGCAATCATTCTTGGAGGAACGGTGTCCTAACGGTTCTTTAAGCTATCGACTGCAGCCTCTGCCTGCTTGGCTCTCGCCAAGTGCTGCTCAAGCGTGGGAACCTTGCCCGCTGCCCAGGATTTGAGATCGGCGTCATATCCATTTTCCGCCTGCTTTTTAAACTCGTCGATATCCTTCTCATGATCCTTTACCATAAATTCGGTATAGGCTTCGTCAAATTCCTCACCGGTTTTTTCCGCAAGGTCGTTGTAAGATTCTTGGCTGTCTTCACTCAAGCCCGTAGGCAGTGAGATGTTTTTCTGGGACGCTAAGGCCTTTAATTCGTCGTTTGCCTTGCTGTGGTCGTTTGCCATCATCTCGCCCAGCATCTTCACTGCATCAGAAGCGCCGTTGGACTGGGCCAATTTGCCCAATTGGACTTCCAACATGCCGCCATCCGCAGCAGCAACCGCAAACTCAGCGTCCTTCTCTGCTTTGTTGTCCTCGAACTTCTCTTCGTTTTGTTCTTCTGCTATTTCCTCGCTGTCTGTGCTTTTGTTTTCACAGGAGGCCAAAGCCAGCATGCCCAATAGGAGTAGGGCAAATGGGCTGATTTTTAGATTTTTCATAACAAGTTGGTTTTAAAGTGGTTTCTAATTGATGCTAACCTATAGCTGTAATATGTATGCCAACTAACTGACGTCAGGGGAGTCGGGATTTCAGCGCAACTGCAGCCAATGTGCTTCAAAGCTCGAAATGGCTACCTAACCAATTAAATCAAGGCCTTGTCTCCGTTTCAGGATATGATTATCTTTTTCTGTTCACGGATCCTGTATCAGAGGAGCATCATTGGAAATGGGGAAATTTTGTAACTAATGGGCAATATTATCCACCAATTGAAGGCGTAATTTTTAGTCGGTGTGTTATGTGGGTCGCTTGAGCCTCTCGTCAACTCGCCTCAGAAACGTCCAACAATCCGGTACAAAAGGATCGCAGGGACTACCAGATTCTCCTTTTCAGTTTAGTGACAATCTTCTGGTGACAGGAATGCAGTTGAAATTAAGATCCATGGCCAATGACGACCCTTCGACCAATCCTATCTCGATCCCGGCCTTCCACCAAGTAAAGAGGTTCGATTGAAAAATTATTGAGAAGATAAAAGGGGAGAACGCTGCTTCCAGTCTGTTTTTTCATCCTGAGTAGGCAGAAACTATATGGCTCAATTGCTTTTCAGATTTCACAATTTAATTTCGGGATTGCAAAGGCTTCTGGTATCCACAGATTCTGTGAAACACAATCACCCTGTCTTCTAAGAGCTTCTCCTTACGGTCTGTTTTTTTTCGGGTGACGTCAACGGAGACTATTCATTACTCCTCCGAAGTAGATTTTTGTAGAATAGTCGAATTGTTCCATGGATTGCATTTGAACTGGTGAAGGTAGGTAGCGATTTATGCCTACGATTTTTTGTTTATCCAATCCCCGATATACTAGCTATGCGACTACTTTAAAAATCTGCATAATCTTCGCGCTGCAATTATCCATGTTGAAATGACATACCCAACCCGGTACCGGATTCCCAAAACGTCAAAAAGCCGCTTATTAAGCGGCTTTGGTATGGCCCAACGGCCTTTGTACACTCGGAAGGATTCGAACCCTCAACCCTCGGAGCCGAAATCCGATATTCTATCCAGTTGAACTACGAGTGCGTACTTTATTTATTTTGCTTCGAGTACAGCTTGTACTTTCTCTGCTGCTTCCTTCAATGTAATCGCCGAAGACACCTTCAATCCTGACTCATCGATGATTTTGGCGCCTTCCTCAGCATTGGTGCCCTGAAGCCTCACGATGATTGGGACGCGAATATCACCAATAGATTTGTAAGCTTCAACCACTCCATTGGCAATTCTGTCGCATCTCACGATACCGCCGAAGACGTTGATCAATATTGCTTTTACGTTTGGATCCTGAAGGATGATTCGGAAACCTGCCTCTACAGTAGTGGCATTTGCTCCTCCTCCTACGTCTAGGAAGTTTGCAGGCTCACCGCCAGAAAGCTTGATCATGTCCATGGTAGCCATTGCAAGACCGGCGCCGTTCACCATGCAACCGACGTTACCGTCCAACTTCACATAGTTCAGTCCGGATTTGCCTGCTTCTACTTCCAAAGGATCTTCTTCGGCTAGGTCTCTCAATTCGGCAAGTTTTGGTTGACGGTAAAGCGCGTTGTCGTCCACGTTCACTTTGGCGTCCACGGCAAGTATCTTGTCGTCGGATGTCTTCAACACCGGATTGATCTCAAACTGCGAAGAGTCTGTTCCGACATAGGCATTGTAAAGCGCGGTGATGAACTTCACCATTTCCTTAAAAGCGTTTCCGGAAAGGCCCAATTTGAAAGCTACTTTCCTTGCCTGGAATCCCTGAAGACCCACTTTAGGATCTATCCATTCTTTGATGATTTTTTCAGGATGCTTTTCAGCAACTTCTTCGATATCCATCCCGCCTTCGGTAGAAGCCATGATCACGTTGGATCCGGTAGCTCTATCCAAGAGGATGGACATGTAATATTCTTTTGGTTCTGATGCTCCAGGATAGTAGACATCCTCGGCAATCAGCACCTTGTTCACTTTTTTGCCTTCAGCGCCTGTTTGGATGGTAACCAAGGTTCCGCCAAGAATTGCATTGGCTTTCTCCTTGACATCCTCCAATTTCTTAGCCAGTACCACGCCTCTGGAGCCGGTTTCTTTGACTTCTCCTTTTCCGCGTCCACCTGCGTGGATCTGAGCCTTAATCACATACCAGGAAGTACCGGTTTGAGCGTTTAGCTTCACTGCAGCCTCGTGTGCGGCCTCAGGAGAATCTGCTACAATGCCTTCCTGAATCCTTACTCCGTAGCCCTTCAATACTTCTTTTGCCTGATATTCGTGAATATTCATTCTCTGGAAATTTTTGCCCGAAGATAAGGCGATGAAGGCGATATATCAAACCGCTTTTTTCCATTTTTATTTATGAAAACGCTTTAATTCCTGTATTTGAGGGATTTGTTTTACTTTTAAAAACTCAAAAAAATCTACTATGCTGATAGCCAAAGGGATTCACAAATCCTATGGAAGCCTTCATGTTTTGAAGGGTGTTGATCTTGAAATTTCGGAGTCGGAAATTGTTTCCATTGTAGGTTCGTCTGGAGCGGGAAAGAGCACCTTGCTGCATATACTCGGAACTCTCGACCAGCCTGAAAGGGGCGAACTGCGGATGCAGGACAAGGATCTGCTGAAGCTAAAAGGGGACCGGCTGGCCGATTTCAGAAACCAGCAAATTGGATTTATTTTTCAGTTCCACAATTTGCTTCCGGAGTTTACCGCTCAGGAAAACATTCAAATCCCAGGCTATATCAAAGGCCTCACTCCAGCGGAACTCCAAAAAAAATCGGGTGAGCTCGCTGAGATACTTGGCATTAGCCACCGTCTGGATCACAAGCCCTCAACACTCTCCGGAGGAGAACAGCAGCGTGTAGCAGTGGCCCGGGCACTGATCAACAACCCAGCCGTGGTCTTTGCCGATGAGCCTAGTGGCAATCTTGACACCGTAAATGCGAGAAGTCTTCACGAACTCTTTTTTAGGCTTCGGGATGAGCTCAGGCAGGCCTTTGTGATCGTCACCCACAACGAGGAACTCGCTGGAATGGCAGACCGTCAAGTGGTGATGCAGGATGGGTTGATCGTCGCCAATTAGGATTTGCCTAATTGGGCAATCATGGCGCTGACGTGTTTTTTGTTTTCAAAGAGTCCTTCGAAGATACCGGCGATCCTTTGCTCTGAGTCCAGCAAATAAGTGACGCGTTTGGGGATTTTCAAGACGGGTATGAGTGCATCGTAAGATTTGCAGACTTTACCGTCCGGGTCAGAAAGCAGCTCAAAGGGGAGCTTGTAAGCTTTTTTGAATTTTTCGTGTGTGGGAATATCGTCTCTGCTGATTCCAAACACCGGTACTTCCATGTCCCGGAATTCGCTGAACTGATCCCGAAACTCACAGGCTTCCGCGGTGCAGCCTTTGGTGAAATCTTTGGGATAAAAGAAAAGAATCAAGGGTTTGCCAAGGAAATCCTTGAGGTGGAAGACTTTGTCTGAAGTGGACAAAAGTCTGATGTCAGGTGCTTTGCTGCCGATTTTTAATGCCATAGGTTTCTATAAAGCAACTGCGGCGAAGAAAGTTTCGGCAAAATGAAATTTTGATAGCCCGAACTAATCCTTAGCTGATTTACTTTGCAGAGGTATACCACCACTAACCCTTCGTTTGAGTTGAAGATCAGCAGCGTCCAGTCCATGCTTTTGGCGGGGATTTTTTTTGCGATGATGAATGTGTCCGTGAAGTTCATCCCACACATTCCCGCCATTGAAATCGTATGGTTTCGGTCGGTTTTCAGCTTGGTTTTCACGTTCATTGTGCTTGGCCGTAAAGGTGTTTCTCCCTTTGGCAACCATAAGGGGAGTCTGGTGATTAGGGGCATAGTAGGCTCGATCAGTCTGATCCTGTTCTTCTATACTTTACAGCGAATTCCCTTGGCCAGTGCGGTGACCATGCAGTATTTGTCACCGATTTTCACCACGATCCTGGGGGTTTTTATCATCAAGGAAAAAGTCCGCCCTATCCAGTTTCTATACTTTGCTATGGCTTTTGCTGGTGTTTTAATCATACAGGGCGTCGATCCACGTGTAGATCCACTCAGTGCGGTGATGGGGATCACATCCGGTCTCGCCGCTGGCGTAGCTTACAACATGATCCGAAAGCTGAAGACTTCCGAACACCCATTGGTGATCGTGTTCTATTTTCCGCTTGTCACGCTACCCATCGCTTCCATCATCATGTATTTCGACTGGGTGACCCCGGTGGGCTGGGATTGGGTGATGCTACTTTGGATTGGCTTCTGTACCCAGAGCGCGCAGTATTTCATGACCGTCGCCTACCAGACCGGCAACCTCGCCCGTGTCTCCAGCCTAAGTTATATGGGTGTGCTCTATGCCCTTATCTTTGGCTTCTTCCTTTTTGGGGAGACATTTCCGATTGCATCCTATTTGGGGATGGCTTTGGTGCTGGTGGGTATCTTGCTGAATCTCAGGGTGAAATCTTAGAAACGACATTTCGGCCGGCATGCCGTTCCATTTTAGTTTGAGTAAAGCGAAGAATCGACTTTTCGCAACAGTGACCAAAATAAGTTCTTAAACCTCACCTCTTCACTCGTATTTGGCTTAGCTTCCTTCCTTTTGCGCTTAATGGCCATTAACTTTAACCTACCATTTGCTCCCTTTTCATGAAAATCACCAAGGATCTCTACCAAAGCAGCCTCGTTTTGCTGACAGACTTTTACCAACTCACGATGGCCTATGCTTATTGGAAGTCGGGGAAGGGCGAACAAGAGGCTGTTTTCAATTTGTTTTTCAGAAAACATCCTTTCCAAGGAGGCTTTACACTCGCAGCTGGCTTGGACTACGTGGTTGATTTTTGCAACAATTTCAAGTTTGAGAAAGCTGACCTGGAGTATCTGGAAGTAATGAAGGATAAGGACGGAAGTCCCGTATTCGAGGCGGCGTTTTTGGAGTATCTCCAAACTCTCCAGTTTACCTGTGACATCGATGCCGTCGAAGAGGGGACCGTGGTCTTTCCCAACTCGCCTATGGTGCGCGTTAAAGGCCCGCTGATCCAATGTCAACTGCTGGAAACACCTTTGCTGAATATCATCAACTTCCAAACACTGATTGCAACCAAAGCTGCTCGAATAAACTTCGCGGCGCAGGGCGAACCTGTCCTGGAGTTTGGGTTAAGAAGGGCTCAAGGGATAGACGGGGCATTGGCTGCCAGTCGGGCCGCCTACATTGGTGGCTGCACCTCTACCTCGAATGTGATGGCTGGTAAACTCTTCGGGATTCCCGTAGCGGGTACCCACGCCCACAGCTGGATCATGTCATTTGAGACCGAAATGGAAGCCTTTGAGGCCTATGCTGATGCTTTCCCTGATCAGTGCGTGTTTTTGGTGGATACTTACGACACCCTCAACGGAGTAAAGAATGCAATCAGGGTTGGTGAGATTTTGCGGAGCAAGGGCAAGGAAATGGTGGGCATCCGAATAGACTCGGGTGACCTGGCCTACTACAGCACCAAAGCACGGCAGATGCTGGACGAGGCTGGCTTCCCAAATGCGAAAATCGTAGCCTCCAACGACTTGGATGAGCATATCATCGCTTCTCTCAAGTCGCAAGACGCAGCCATCAACGTCTGGGGTGTCGGTACCAAACTTGTCACCGCCTATGACCAACCGGCGCTTGGGGCCGTGTACAAGCTCTCGGCCATCAAAAATGCCGACGGGCATTGGGAGCCAAAGGTAAAAGTGTCCCAGCAGTCGTTGAAAATCAACGTGCCGGGATTTCATAACACCAAGAGATATTATAGTAAAGGAAAGGCGGTGGCTGATATGATCTATCTCGAGGATCAAGAGATCAACCCAAAGGGTGTTGTGATCATCGACCCGGTGGATGCGACCAGACGCAAGCGGCTGATGCCGGCATTCTACCAGGAGGAAATCCTCCTAAAGCCCATTTTCAAAAACGGCAAAAAGGTCTACAAGCTGCCTACCCTGGCCGAAATTCGAGCTCGCGCAGCCAGTCAGCTCGATTCTCTTGATAAGACACACATGCGCTTGGTCAACCCACACCTGTACCCGGTTGGTTTGGAGGAAAACCTGCACCATTTGAGGATGGAGTTGGTTTTGAAAGCAAAGAAATTTGACAATGGTGAAGATTGATAAAGACGACGTACTCCTGATCGTAGATGTGCAAAACGACTTTCTGCCGGGTGGAGCCTTGGCCGTAGCCGAGGGAGACCAAATCATTCCCGTGATCAACAAGCTGCAAGGGAAATTCAGCCTGGTGGTCGCAACGCAGGATTTCCACCCGGCATCTCACGGGAGTTTTGCGGCAAATCATGTTGGGAAAAATCCCGGGGACTTCATTGAACTGGCGGGATTGACACAGATTCTCTGGCCAGTCCACTGCGTGCAAGGAACGTTTGGCGGAGACTTTCATGCGGACTTGGCTCGGGATAGATGGACGGCAGTCTTCCAAAAGGGGATGAATCCCGAGGTGGATTCTTATTCTGGATTTTTCGACAACGCGCGAAAAGGCGATACTGGATTGGGAGAATTTCTGACAACAATTGGCGCAAAGCGTGTATTTGTATGCGGGCTAGCCTTGGATTATTGCGTTAAATTTACCGCGCAAGATTCCAAGGAGCTGGGCTTTGAGACCTTTCTGATCAGTGATGCAACGCGAGCGGTGAATTTACGTCCTACCGATGGTGCAAAGGCTATCGATGAAATGAAAGCACAAGGTATCAACGTGATCAGCAGTCAAGACCTTTAAACTATGTTCCAATACAATCCCGACATCCACTATCCAACCGAGACTGAGAGCAGGGTAGTCATCCGCTTCCAGGATTGCGATCCCCTGCGTCACCTGAACAATGCGAAGTATTTTGACTACTTCTTCAATGCGAGGGAAGATCAGGTTCCCAAACTCTATGGCTTGGAAATCATCGATCTGATTAAAACCTACAAAGCGGCATGGGTGGTGTATAACCACAACATCAGCTACGTAAAACCCGCCATGGTTGGGGAGTGGGTGCGAATCATGAGCCGGATTCTTTGGTATAATCACAACACGATCGTCGTCGAGTACTATATGACTGACGACTCCAAAACCCAGCTGAAGACGGTCCTATGGTCTACCATGCGCTATGTTACCCTCGCAGAGGGAAAGTCCACAGATCACAGCGGGGCCGTGCAGGATTTTCTCAAGGCCACCTCCGAAAATTTGGACATCGCCAGCATGGATATCAGAGACAGGGTAAAAGCTTTGGTAGCAGAATTCAGAAAAGGCTAACCTCAGCCCAACTGGCCTGCGGTACGGATTAGAATAAAAATCGATTATGCGAAAACTGAGTATTTATATAGCCGCCAGCTTGGACGGATACATTGCCAAGCCGAATGATAATTTGGACTTTTTGAAACTGGTGGAGAAAGAAGGGGAGGACTACGGCTACTCGGAGTTTACGGACACGATAGACACTATTATCCTAGGCAGAAAGACCTACGACTGGGTGCTCCGTGAGGTTGGCACTTCCCACTACGATAATGGAGAAAGGGACGTCTACGTGATCACCCATTCCGAGCGGCCGGGCAGCGGAAGGACGACCTTTTATTCAGGCGATGTGGTAGAGTTTGTGAGGCAACTGAAGGCTGGCGAGGGAAAAAACATCTATTGTGACGGAGGCGCCCAACTGATTGATACGCTGTTGCAACATGATCTGATAGATGAATTTGTGGTGTCTATCGTCCCGATTTTGCTGGGTGAGGGCACAAGGCTTTTTAAAGATGGCAGGCACGAGCAGCAGCTTCAACTTTTAAGTGCAAAGACTTTCGACACTGGGCTGGTTCAGCTTCACTATCGCCGCAAAGATTAATAGTGCCACTTTCGGTTTTCCGCTTTTTATAGCCTGAAAAATCAGCGCTCGAATCCATAGTCGCGTTCAATCAGCGCAATGCGGGTCTTGTAGGCTGAGTACCATTTTTCGCGACCAAATTTTTGCGCTAGCAGATGGTCTGTATTTGCTTTCCATTCTTTGATCGCTTCGGTGCTTTCCCAGTAGGAAATGGTTATTCCCAGTCCATCTCTCACACTTTCGTGGCCTAAATAGCCTGGTTGTTGCTCGGCGAGGCTAACCATTTGATCAGCCATTTCGGCATAGCCTTCATCGACATCAGTTCGGACGTTGGAGAAGATCACCGCATAGTAGGGAGGTGGCGGAGTGGTGGCTATCATTTATTTTTGAGATGAATAGGGGTAAGTGACGAATCAATTGTCTTAGCTAAAAATAGGGGAAATGCGCGTAGCCACACACCTAATGATGAGAAAATATCCGGAGGGAAAATGCTTCAGTTAGCTGGACTGTGACGGCTCAATAGTCAGATGACTACTGACATTGCCGTAAACCCGTGCGGGTACCACCAGAGCAAAGGAAAAATCAAAAATTATCTAAAATAAACCAACTATGAAAGTTAGCAACATGAGTTACAAGACAAAAAGTGCAGGTCTCTTGCTAGGTGCGTTAATTGCATTCACTTCCTGTGAAGGTGATCTTGAAGTGGTCCAGCGTATAGACGAGGAATTTGTTGGGATCGAGCGAATTGAAATCGAGTCCGAATTTATGGAGGTGAATTATCAGGGGATTGCTGGTCAGTCTACCGTCACGCTGGATGGCCGACTGGAGTCTAGTCGTCCTGGGAATTTTAGGATCGAATACGAGCAAGAGGGAAATACGCTGGTAATTGAGTTGGACAAAAACGGCTTGAATGTAGGCAACCATCGCGCCGTAGTCAATTTGGTAGGACCGAAGGAACTGGAGTTAAACGTCGAGTCTGGCTCTGGGAGGACTGTAGTATCCGGAATCGAATATCCTCATCTTCATATCAGTTCAGGGTCGGGTTTAATAGAGGTGATTCAAGTGATAGCGCCGTCTATCCGTCTCCAAGTAGGTTCCGGATCGATTGAGGGCTATGGTCTGGTCGGAAATGTCGATGCAGACGCTTCATCTGGAAAGATCGAAATTGGTCAGATGGAGGGCGATCTGGCAATCAAAGCGTCCAGCGGACATGTCAGTGTGAAGGATCTAACAGGGAAACTTAATGTGCAAATGAGCTCTGGAAATGTGGAAATTGCCAATATCTCCGAAATGGAAAGCATGAAGGTGAGTTCTGGGAATGTTTCAGGCACAGATGTCGGTTTGACTCCAAAAACCCGATTGACCAGTTCTTCCGGAAGGATTTCCATTAAGACCTTTTCGGACTTAAATGCCTTCAATTACGATTTTGAAGCGGGAAGTGGCCGAGTGACGGTAGGCGAAAGTTCTTCGTCGGGCTCGCTGAAGATCAACAATGGCGCCCCAAGTACGATCTCGGGTTCCGTCTCCAGCGGCTTGATCGAGATCAAAAACTAAACCATTCTAAATTCATTGGGCCTCGGGAGTTTCTCGGGGTCTTTTTGTTTGCCAATGTGACAAATCATTTACCATTTTGTGTAATTGGTTTTGAAAGTTGGGTATTTCAAAGAAAACAGGGAATCTTTCGGAGACAATTCGTCTATCAATAACCGGCAAACGTGTCGGTTTGACATTTATCAAGAAATTCAACCGACGAAATCCTGTAACTCCATTCTGCGTAAGTTTGTATGCATGCCGAGTAGATAGTTCAGGATTTAAGAATATTCTTTGGATTCTGCTTGTCTGATGATGGTTTTGAAAAATAAACATCGGCTACGCAGCGTCTTTCGCCAGTGATGAGACATTAGTCTCGTTTGAGCTTTAAAAGCCCGGATGAAAGATTTCTATACAGTCTTCCTTTCTGTGTCGAATGCCAGTCGCCCGATTGGTAAATAATTAAGGAGTAGCGAAAAGTTGCTAGATCACCCCCAAACCCCGGCCGATGTGCCGGGGTTTTGTTTTTTGCAGCGCTGTGCTCGTCGCTTGTCTTACCCTTGTGATCCAAAATCGATGTAATTGCTCCATTCGCTATTTTATCGCTTTTAGGTATTTGTGGGGATTCTGAAAATCGATAAATTATTTGTCTCCTAAAGCAAATTTTTCTTGTTCAATTTTTAAACAGCAGTTTCTTAGTTTTCATGAAAAACAAGTTTACCCGTCTTGCAGACTTATTCCAGAAGCATTTGGAAGCAGTTACAACTTCAACTTCAAAAATCCCTTTCTCGATGCTAGGGCCCAATGGGGAAACAAGAGACTTTGGCGATGGGGTACCAGAGTTTTCACTTATTCTCAAAAACGATCAAGCCATCTCGGCAATCAGCACGATGGATCAGGAGCTGATTGCCAGAGCCTATCTGATGGGTGACATTGATGTGGAAGGTGATTTGATCAAGGTTCTTTCGCTAAGGAATTATTTTTTGGACAGACGGGGATTCAATTTTTTCTGGCGAATAGTTCAGCCTTTTCTGTTCGGCCAGGTCAAAAGCGACAAGAAATGGATCTCACAGCACTACGACTTGGAGGCGGACTTCTTCATGCTTTTTTTAGACAAAAGACACCGAGCCTATTCACAAGCTGTTTTCGCATCTGATGATGAATCGCTGGAGGACGCGGAAACGAGGAAATTTGAATTTGTCGTGGATTCCGTGAAAGCCAAAGCTGGTAACCGGATTTTGGAAATAGGGTCTGGCTGGGGTTCTTTTGTCGAGTTTGCGGGGCAGCGCGGAATCCATGTCACCTCTTTGACTATTTCAGAACTTTCGCGACACTTTGTCCAGGAGATTATTGATCGCCAAAAACTACCCTGTGAGGTGGTTTTAGAGCATTTTCTCCAGTATGACCCCGGACTGCAATACGATGCAATAATCAATTGTGGTGTCACAGAGCACCTTCCGGACTATGCAGCATCGCTCCGGCAATACCAAAAGCTACTCAAGCCGGGTGGTCACCTGTACTTGGATGCCAGTGCGGATAGGGTTAAGAATTCCCACGGGACGTTCATGAACAAATATGTCTTTGAAGGAAATGGGCACCTGATGGTATTGCACGACTATCTTGCTGAAGTCGCCAAAACGCCTTTCCAGCTACGGGGAGTCTGGGATGATACGCATAGTTACTACCTCACTTGCCGGGAATGGGCAAAGCGGCTGGACTCAAACCAAAGTATCATCGAAGAAAGGTGGGGCAAAGCACTACACCGCACATTTCAGCTATACCTCTGGGGAAGTGCAGAGGGATTTCTTTCCGGCGCCATTCAGGCCTACCGTGTGCTTCTCCAGCTACCAAAGTAGCCTCTTTCGCTATTTGCTCAGGCTTTCAAGCACCAGTCTGACTAATTCTGCTTTGTCTCCATTGGGAATCCAGCGAGCAACGATCACCAAGTCGTTTTCTTGGTCTACATAAATCATGTTAGTGCCAGCTCCGATGTGGAGAAATGCGGTCTTAGGCGCAGCCGGAACCTCTTTTTGGTCGTGGTTTAAAAAATAGTTCATCATACCGTATCCGGGTTGCGCTGGCGTTGGCGTTCGGCATTTTTCTATCCAAGAAGGGTTGATCAGTTGTCGGCCATTCCAGTTCCCGTTTCTCAGGGTTAGGTATCCGAATCTGGCCTGATCCCAGGCGGAGATCATCATGCCGCCTCCCCAATGCGATCCACCACTGATGGACTGCATGATTTGGCCGTCGAGGATGACAAAGGAGTTTTCGTAGCCCGTCCATCTCCAGCTGTCGCTAGCGCCGATGGGATCCATGATTTTCTCTTTTAACACTACCGGAAGGGGCTTTCTCCAAATATTCAGCAGCGCCAATGCCAGCACGTTCACGCGGGTGTCATTGTACTCATAGACTGTACCTGGGACGTTTCGAGCCCGCGTTCTCCATTCTTTGGCCTCACCGCTCGGACGATCAGCCCAGTCTGGCTTACCCCATAGGCTTCCTTCCCAGTCTGAGGTCTGCCTCAGTAGGTCGTCCCAACGGATCTTGCGGTTGTGGTCTGTGTCAAAAAGCTCGAAAACGTCATCCTCATACAAGTGATCCGCTTTGTTCATCCCCGCGCGCAAAGGGTCGTAAGGATAGATCGGTGCCATGTAGGGATAGACCAGGTCTTTTTCATCCTGGATCAAACCCTCCGCTACCGCCAGTCCGGCAGTAGTAGAAAGAAAACTTTTTGCCACGGAGAAGGTCAAATCTACTCGCCCCGGATCACCCCAATGTCCCACAACGTACCCTTTGTAAATGATTAGTCCAGTCGCTGGCCCACGCGTTTTCATCGGGCCAACCGGATACCCGAATGGCTCTCTGCCGAATGCACTTTCGTAGTGGGCAATCTTTAGATTGGCATTTTGTTCGGTCTCGTGGCCGATCGCAAATGCGATTGCTTCTGCAATCTTGCCCTCGTCCAAGCCAAGATCGCCTGGATTCTTGCTGAGCCAGCTATTTTTCTCTGGAAAATAAGTTTGGGCATGTAGGGAAAAGGCGAGCAGAGTGGTAAGGAGTAGACCAAGTATTTTCATGGCAAGGGATTTACTGCGATGTTAAGGATTTCCGTACAGGCGAGCCAGACCTTCTGTCAAATCTTTCCGGAGAATAGACATCCACGGAAAATCTGGACGCTATCGGATCTCGGTATTCCAAAACACAGTTGACAATCTTGTGTTATTAAAAAAACTTTGGCCAAATTGGAAAAGACAGGAACGCAAGGAATGGAAGACAGGATATACATAATAGGCGCGGGATTAGCGGGGTTGGTGGCCGCTTTGGAACTGGAAAGAGCTGGTTTTTCACCTTGCATTCTCGAGGCTTCGGATAGCGTAGGAGGCCGGATCAAGACCGACAAGCTCGACGGTTTTTTACTTGACCACGGATTTCAAGTTTTGAATACCGCCTATCCGGAAGCGCAAAGATATCTGGATCTCAATGCCTTAAATCTAAGAACCTTCACGCCGGGTGCGGTGATCTTCGAAGGGGAAGACTTCTACCTGCTCTCCGATCCCGCTAGGAGTCCCCTCCGCGCGTTGGCAATGGCTTTTTCCAAGGTAGGAACGCTTGGCGATAAGCTGAAAATCCTGAAACTGACCAGATCGCTGAAGAACCTGTCCAACGAAGAAATCTTTGCCAAACCTTCGCTGCCGACCCACCAATACCTTAAGGATTACGGCTTTTCCGACCTGATAATTTCCAATTTCTTCAAGCCGTTTTTTCGGGGAATATTTCTCGAAAAATACCTAAACACATCCTCCAGGATATTTGAGTTTGTCTTCAAGATGTTTGCCATGGGACATGCGGCGGTGCCTGAAAGGGGAATGGGTGAGATACCAGCCATGATCCGCCGCCAACTTGGCAAGACCCAGATCTATTTTAATTCCAAAGTGGCCCAAGTTGAAGGGAAGACCATCCACTTGGAAAATGGAGAAGTGATTGAAGGAGATCGGATCATTGTTGCGGTGCAACCTGATTTGGTGATGAAACAGCTGCAAGGGCAATTTTCTTCACCCCAAAGTGTGATCAATCTGTATTTTTCTTTGCAAAACTCTTTTTTGGGAAAGCCGATTATCGGGCTGCTGCCTGGAGACGGCTTGGTAAACAATTTGGTCTTTATGGATGATGTGTCAAAGACCTATTCCGAAAATGGGAGAGCCTTGCTGTCCGTGACGGTCTTGGAGTCGAGCTTAGGGGAAAAAGAGCTGATTGAAGCCGTAAAGAAGGAACTGGAAGAGATCTCGGGGGTACACAGTAAATATTTTCAATTTGTCAAATCCTACTATATCCAGCACGCTTTGCCTTTCTTGGAGGATCCAAAATATTCTATTCCTATGACCGAGTGCAAGATTGCGGATCACGTTTACCTAGCCGGAGACTACCTGCTACATGGCTCGATCAATGCTGCGATGACCTCCGGAAGAATCGCCGCTGAAGCGGTAATCCATAGCTATATGCCGACACATTGAGTTTGGATTTTTTCCACCGCAGAGAGCACGGGAAGTAATAGGAGAGCGCCAAAACTAATTGCAACTTCTTCTAGTGAACACCCGCGTTGATTTTCTTTATTAAACAAAAAAAGAAAAGGCGTGGAAATCATATTTCTACGCCTTTTCATCGGACATGCGTGTCTCGTCCTGATTTTACTTGACACTTTTTCTTTGTTTTATTCTTTCGTTTTCACTTCTCTTGAATGCCCTTTAGTCCAAGCGAGGAGGCCAGTCAAGGCCGACGCGTAGCGGCGTTTATTTAGCCTTTACTGGCTTCTGGCTTGGGCTAGTTTTGCGTTTGAGAGATGAAAACACGGCGTTTGTTGAGTGTATTTCTGCCGGGATCCCCATCCCCAAAGATAAGTGGGGCCTTTTTTCATTATAGCTCTTTATTGCATGCTTTGCGCAGGCATAGGCCTGGGTGAGATCGTGAAACCTCGCATCCAGAAGGTACTCCGTCTTGAGTATCCCGTTCATCCGTTCTGCCAGTGCATTGTCATAGCAGTTTCCCGCTTCGCCCATGCTTGGCGTTATTCCCGCCTTTTTGAGCAGGGTGGTATACGCTTTACTGCAATACTGAAATCCCCGGTCGGAATGGTGTACCAGTCCTTTGGGTTCAGGGCACTGCCTGAGGGCTATTTTCAGGGCTGCAACAGCCCATTTGGCCTCAAGCGTGTTTCACAGATACCAGCCGACCACCTTTCTGCTCCAGGCATCGGTAATCAGAAACAAGTACCGGAACGTCTCTCCCACACGGAGGTAGGTGATGTCACTGACCCAGGCTTGGTGTGGACCCTTCCACGTCTTTCCGTTGAAATGATCCTGGAACTGGCTGTACCGCACCAAAGACTGCGTGGTCACCGCATATTTCCTCTTCCGCTTGACCAGCAGCCCACTTGACCCCAAAAGGGCGAAGAACTTATCCCTTCCCAGTTTCAAGCCAAGCCTTTCCATTTCGCCCTTCAGGATATGGTGCAGTTTTTTGCCTCCCATCCTGGGATGGATCGTACGCTGATCCCTCACCAGCCCCAAGACCAAATCAAGATCTGATTCCTCTTTGGCCCGCGCATGTGTCCAACCGTAATAAGCTGTCCGGCTGTAACCGAAGTATAAACACGCTGCGGAAACACTCATCCCTTGCGGCCTTTTTTCAACACACCGGTGCCAAAGTTTTTTTTTAGATCGGTCTTATACTCCTGGTTGGCTACATCGATCAGGGTCTCCAAGCATTTGTTGGCTATGATCGAGTCCGCCAAGGCGTCTCTCAGTTTTCGGTTCTCCGCTTCCAGTTGCTTTAGCCTGTCTTTCTCATCCATGGTTTCTATTCGTATGGTCTTGTTGAGCAAATGGTACCTTCCAAAGGATTTTACCCAGTTCTGGATCGTATCCGCCCCCCCGATTCCGTATTTCTTTTGGAGGAACACGATAGAGGAGCCATTTTCCAATTCCTCTACCACTTGCTTCTTAAAGCTAATACTGTACCGCCTGATTTCTCTACCTGCTTTTGTCATAATATTACCCGGTTTTAGTCTGACATTACTGTCAAGCTATTTCAGGACATGACAGCGACATCCAGCATCGGTCATCCATCACCCGACACCTAGCATCGGACATCCGACTTCCAGCAACTCACTTTCCCACCGGCGTCTCGTCGCATTCCACGTCACCGGCCACATACTGCATGCCGTCGAGATAGAATTGGAGCAGGTCCGGATTTTCGAAGCTCTGCGCATTGTGTGAAGGGGAGATGTACATCACCTTTCCTTTGCCTTCCGCACGGATCCAAGATACATAGGTCTTTCCCTCGGTCTTTTCCTGGCCTTTTCGCTGACCTTCAATTTCCGCGTTGTTGAAGTAGAGCAAAGGCTTGAAATCGCCCTCTGCATACGCATTCTTATAAAAGTAGGGCTCGTCGATGTGGTTGAAGCCTTCGGCTGGAAATGCCTGCACCAGCGGGTGGTTTGGATCTTCGAGCCTCACTTGGATGGCCTGCTGCTTGGGATGGTAGTCAAAACTGGCGCCTAGCAGTCGGCTGAAGTCCCAAGAGTTGTTCAACGTTGTGTTGCCGCCGTGTACCACCATGAGTCCGCCACCTTTCTCTACATAGCTTAGGATATTGGCTTCGAGCTCCTGGGCTTTTTTCATCAGCGCCGCGGAGTCGTAGCCTTTGCCTGCGTCAGCTTTTAGTTTGTCCCAGAAGAGGTTTCTGTGGTCTCCAACGGAGCAGGTATTGTTTAGGATGATCGCATCGTATTTTTTGAGGTTTTTTGCTTCAAACTCGGTGATGTCCTTGCTTCCGCTCACGGAAAAGGCTCCGCTTTTGTCTCCTAGGATTTTTAGCATCTCTTCGGTGTGGGGAATCACCCAATGCTTAAATCCGGTATGCAGTGAGAAAACCAGTATGTTTTTTTTCTTGGCCGGAAAGCTTTGCTTTTCAGGAGCCAAGGAGGTGATCTTGTCTTTCCAAGCCTGGTCAAGTGGTACTTCGTTTAGACTCTGGGCACATGCAAAATGAAAGGTTGATAAGAAAACGATTGCGTAGAAATAGAGACGCTTCATGGGGATTAGTATAACTGGGTTAATTGATTTTTTGAGATTTTGATATCTTGGAGGCCCAATAACCTGAATTTTACATGTGTTTCAAAAGGAATTTATTTCTATCCCTCGTTTTTTTGGGATTATCTTCGGTATCGTTTTCGCAAAAAATCACGCTAAACGAAACTTCCACCGGAGTGGATTTTCTTATTGACAATCAGCGGGTTTTGACTTACCAGACCGCCAAAGTACCCGTTCCGGAAGGAGTCAAAGTGGACTTCAGTAAGTCAGGTTTTATCCATCCCATCACTTCTCCAAGTGGTCAGGTACTCAGTCGAATACAGCCTCCAGACCACTATCATCATTATGGGATTTGGGGTCCCTGGACTCGTGCCACGATCAGTGGGAGGGAAGTGGATTTTTGGAATCTGGGAGACGGCAAAGGACGTGTGGACTTCGCAAAAATACTTTCCAAGAAAGTGGCCGGCGGTGCCGCAGAACTCAACGTCCGCCAAAACCATCTAGACCTCAAGGCCCCAGAAAACGAAAAACTGGCCATTGAAGAAGATCTGCGCATCAAAGTGAAGCCCGCCGACAAAGACCGCTACATGGTGGACTATACGACCACAATAGAAACCAAAATTCCGGGAGGCATACTTCTGGACGACTATCGCTACGGGGGAGGGATCGGCTTTCGGGCTACTGAGCTATGGGGCGATGCCAATAGCAATATCCTGACTTCGGAAGGCAAGACCCGCAAGGATGCGGATGGGAGCAATGCCAAATGGGTTATCGTCAAGGGGAAGACCGCGGACGCTTCGGGTCAAAGCGGGATTCTTTTCCTATCCCACAACACCAACAAATCCCATCCCGAACCGCTGCGCGTTTGGCCTTTGGGCCAGTACAAAGGCGAGGGCAACGTTTTTATCGAGTTCTGTCCAATCCGCCATGAGTCTTGGGAACTCCAGCCCAACGAGCGCTACACACTTAAATATAGAATGATTGTCTTTGATGGAGACCTTACTCCCGAGGAAGCCGAGGCTTATTGGAGAGCATTTGTTAAATAGAATACCCCAGTTTAACCCTACTTTATAGCTATGGAAAGAAGAGATTTTATGATGAAAACTGCACTGGCAACCGCTGCGATTGGATTTCCAACCATTGTGCCAGCCTCAGTTTTCGGCAAAAACGCACCGAGTAACCGAATTACGATAGGCCAGATCGGTTGTGGAAGGATTGCCCGAGACCACGATTTGCCAGGAACCTGGAGACATGAAGTGGCGCAGCTCGTCGCGGTGTCTGATGTCGACAGCAAGCGTATGGCTGACGGGAAAAAGCTGATCGAGGACTACTACTCCAAAAAGAACGGAAAACCCTACGTGGATGTAAAGCAGTACGGTGACTACCGAGAGATGCTGCTCAACAAGGAAATAGATGCGGTGGTGATCTCGACTCCGGATCACTGGCATTCCCAACCTGCTATGGAAGCTGCTTTGGCTGGGAAGCATGTTTACGTGCAAAAACCAACATCTCTCACCATCAAAGAAGGCCGTCAGCTGGTTGATGTGGTAAACAAGACAGGTGTCAAGCTGCAGCTTGGAACCCAGCAACGATCCAGTGAGCAATTTAGGATTGCAGCCGAATTGGTGAGAAATGGAAGAATAGGCAAACTTCACACTGTTCGCATCGGATTGCCGGGAGACCCTTCTGGCCCGGATGCGCCTGCGATGCCGGTGCCGTCAAACCTGAATTTTGATATGTGGCTGGGCTCGACACCGGAGGTTCCCTATACGGAAATCGGAGTTCATCCTCAAAACGACTATAGTCGTCCGGGATGGCTGAGGCTGGAAAATTACGGCGCAGGCATGATCACCGGATGGGGACAGCATCACTTTGACTCGGCAGCCTGGGGCATGGATACCGAATTAACCGGGCCAAGATTTGTCGAGGCCGTCGCCGAGTTCCCTCGCTCGGGATTGTGGAACGTGCACGGTGATTTCATGGTCAAAGCGGAATATGACAACGGAATCACCATGTTTACCTCCGGAGGCTATCCAAATGGGATTCGCTATGAAGGAACGGAAGGCTGGATTTGGGTTTCCAGAGGAAACTACCAAGCTTCGTCCTCCGATCCCGTTTCAAAAGACAACAACGCAAAAGCTCTGGATGCTTCCGACCCGAAAATCCTCCAGTCAGTGATCGGCCCGGAGGAGATCCATCTTATCAAAAGTAATGAGCACCATGGCAACTGGCTAGGTGCGATCCAAGGGAACAATGAACTATTGTCTCCAGTTGAGATTGGACACAGGGCATGTTCCGTATGTTTGGTAAGCCATATCGCGATGAAAATGGGCAGAAGGCTGGAATGGGATGCCGCCAAGGAGGAATTTGTAAACGACAAGGAGGCAAATTCACATCTGAGCCGGACTCAGCGCAGACCTTGGGGTACGGATTATGTCAAAGCCTAATTCTGCCGTGGGCGCTTTTAAGTTGATGCTTAATTTGAAGCAGTATTTAATATCGAATGTATGATTTCCAATAAAGTAAAGATCGGGGCCGCATTGGCCCTTTTTTCCGCTTCCTGTTCCAGTCCCGAGATGAAATCAGAAACTTCTGAACCCAATTCAAAGGTAAAGATCATGACTCTGGATCCCGGACATTTTCATGCCGGTCTGATCCACAAGTCCATGTATCCTACGGTGGATTCGACCGTTTATGTTTTTGCTCCGGAGGGTGCAGAGCTGGCTGATCACCTGAAGCGTATCGCTGGCTACAATGAGCGGACTGAAAACCCAACTGCCTGGAATCTGGAAGTGTACACAGGCGCCGACTATCTGGAAAAGATGGTCGCTGAAAAGCCTGGAAACGTGATGATGGTAGCAGGCAAAAACGATCGTAAGGTCGACTATATCCTCGCCGCCATCGAAAACGACATCCACGTCTACGCAGACAAGCCTCTGGTGATCAACCAAGAAGGGTTTAACAAGTTGGTCAAAGCCTTTCAGCTGGCAGAGGAGAAGAATCTCCTTATTTATGATATCATGACGGAGCGCTTTGAAATCACGACATTGCTCCAGCGGGAGCTATCGATGATTTCTGAGGTGTTTGGCGAACTAGAGACCGGAACACCGGAAAATCCGGCGATTACCAAGGAATCCGTCCACCATTTCTTCAAGTACGTCTCTGGCGCACCCCTGATCCGGCCGGATTGGTTCTTTGACGTGAGCGTAGAGGGCGAGGGAATCGTGGACGTGACCACCCACCTGGTTGACTTGATCCAGTGGGAAGCTTTTCCGGAAGTGGCTTTGGATACTACAGACGTGCAGATGCTTTCGGCCAAGCGTTGGTCGACTCCCATGACGCTGCAAGAGTTCCAGCAGGTGACAGGCAAGTCTGGCTTCCCTGATTTTCTACAAAAAGACATCAAGGATGGCAAACTGGAAGTTTTCTCCAACGGAGAAATGGCCTACACCCTGAAGGGAAAGCATGCAAAGGCAAGCGTGATCTGGAATTATCAAGCGCCAGAAGGAAGTGCTGATACACACTACAGTATGATGCGGGGGACCAAAGCCAACCTGATCATCCGGCAAGGCAAGGAGGAAAACTACCGCCCGGCCTTGTATGTCGAGTTGCTCGGCACTGAATTGGCGCAGCTGGAAAAGGCTGTAAACGAAACGCTGCAGGCAAAGTATCCAGGAATCGGCCTGACACAAATGCCATCTGGAGAATATCAGGTTACCATTCCGGACTCCTACCACAATGGCCACGAGGCGCATTTTGCTCAAGTCACTGAGAGGTTTTTGGAATACTATCAGGCAGGAAAAATGCCTGCTTGGGAGGTGCCAAACATGATCACCAAGTATTACACCAATATCAAGGCGAGGGAATTAGCACTGAAGTGATTTTCGGAAGTGAACATTTAGAGCTTGGGCGGGTTTTGTATTTCCCGCCCAAGCTTTTTTATGGGGCAGTCTTTTTCTTACCAAATGAAAAATCTTAAACGATTCGTCGATAGTAAAAAAAATGAGAAAGGATAAATACTCCGGCTCTCCACCTTTACTCGTCCCGAAATCCTTATGTTTCGTATATGGAAGTGGCGAGACAAACTTGTAAGTCGGAAAAATTCGGGAATTGCCTTGGAGAATGGTCGATTAGGCAAGTTTGAATTATCTTAATGGGGAATTTAGAGGGACTTTTTAATAGAAAACAAGAACATAACCACAATGAAAAATCTGGAATTTTCGAACGGAGACAAGTTGCCTATTCTTGGCTTGGGTACTTGGAAAAGTAAGCCTGGTGAAGTGAGAAAAGCAGTCTATTGGGCTATTGAGGCGGGATATCGACACCTAGATTGTGCCGCCATCTATCAGAATGAATTGGAAGTGGGGCAAGGAATTTCCGACGCTATCGGAGATGGACTGGTGAAAAGAAAGGAGCTCTTCGTCACTTCCAAACTTTGGAACGACAGCCACCGACACGAAGACGTAAGGCCGGCACTAGAGAAGTCGCTGCGAAACCTTGGCCTAAGCTACCTTGATCTTTACCTCATGCACTGGCCGATCGCCTTCAAGCCCGGAACTAGCTTCGCCGAACACAGAGAGGAATTTTATACCTATAAGGACATCCCGCTGACCCAAACTTGGGAAGCGATGCAAGAGCAAAAAGCCATGGGTGCGACGAAGCATATCGGAGTCTCAAACTTCAACCGGGAAAAGCTCAAGGAACTTTTGGATATGGGTGGGGAAAAGCCCGAAATGAATCAGGTGGAGATGCATCCTTTTTTACCACAAGCTTCCTTGGTTGATTTTTGTAGGGCAAATGGCATTCTGATCACTGCTTATTCACCGCTCGGATCACCGGATTCCAGGGGAGAAAGGCATAAAAACGATCCAAGACTTCTGGAAAATCATACGGTGGCTGACATTGCAAAGAAACATTCCGCGACTGTAGGTCAGATTTTGATTGCCTGGTCGATTGCTCGGGGCATCGCTGTCATTCCCAAGTCTGTAAACCAAGCAAGGATCGTGGAAAACCTGAAAGCTGCCGAGATAGAGCTCACTGCCCACGACATGGATGACCTCGCCAACATCGGGATTAAACACCGGTTTGTGGACGGTAGCATTTTTACCGGAAAACAGAGCCCCTACAAACTGACAGATCTTTGGGAGACTTGAAAAATAAAACCCGGTTCGTGAGAGCCGGGTTGTTTTTTAGTCTTCTGTTTCGAGAGTTTCGAGGATGTCAGTCAACTCATTCATGTCCTTTAGACCCGGCTTTATTTCAACTCCACCGCTCAGGGTAATTCCATAGATCCCTGTTTCGCCGACCAAGTCCAACACGTTGGACTTGTTGACACCAGCTCCCAGCAACACTTTGCAATTTTGTGCGAGTTTGGCGACCGCCTCTAAATCCTCCTTGTCCAATGCAGAGGCATGGGAAAATACATGCAGGATGATGCCAGACTCACGGAGTACCTTGGCTACTTCTTGCTCCATATGACGTACCTCCTCCAAAGTCACTTTGTAGATCAACGAATACCCCAAGCCGACGAGTTTTTGAAGTTCACCAATTCGGTCCAGTTCTATCCAGGTGATCGAAGGGTAGGCTTCGAGGACCGATGGAATGTCTGTAGAATCATGATGGTGGAACTCTCCCACAAAGTCGACACCCGACACCCAGCCGGTGATTTCCGCGAAGAGTTCGGGGCGGATGAAATTCTCCGAGTCGCTGTTGAGGTCGAAGCCGAGGAGATCAACATACATACCCGAGCCATATCTGGCGTCTGTTAGGTTGGTGATGCTGTTTAATTTTACAAAAGTCCTGAGCGCCATAGTTCAAATCGTATTGGGCTGCTAAGGTAAGCAGGCCGATTTTATCAGAAAAGCTAAAATTGATGTAGGGAAAATCCTCGCGAGGTCCCCTCGAGGGAAACATGATAGTCTTTTTCGTAGTATATTTTCGGCATGCGACTACGGTATTCCCTGCTGTCTTTTATGTTGTGTTTCTTCTTAGCTGCTTGCAGTGAGGAGATTGAGCCCCCAAATCCAGAACTTGGCCATGACTACCAACCTTTGGTGGTCGGCATTTTTTGGATCTATCAAGTCGAAGAGACGATCTATTACGGGGAAAATGATTCTGAGGACTCGCAATTTTTTTACAGAGACTTGATTCGAAGTAGCTATCTCAATGCGGAAAACGAAGTCGTCTACATCGTAGCGCGTTTTAAGTCTCCCGATCGTATGGATTGGTCATTCGAACTGGAGTATTCGATGGTCTATCGTGATCAGGCACTTTTGAGGACGGTTCAAAATACCCCCCTTGTCGCATTGGTTTTCCCCCCGGAACAAGGAAAAGTCTGGAATGGGAAGATTTATCAAGTAGAGGGGAATGATGACTTTGAGATTGTGCAAGTCGGCACGTCATCGATTCCTGGATTTGAAACCGTCGAAATTGTAAAAGTCAGGCAGGAAGAGCTCGATGACAACATAACGATCCGCGATATCCGCTATGAGGTATTCGGGAAAGGCATCGGCCTAGTGGAAAAATATGACGAAGTATTGACCTATTGCTCAAGAAATGACTGCTTGGGAGATCAGTTGATCGACGGTGGCAGCAAGACACATTTAACCTTAGTCGAGTATGGGCAAGATTAAATTTTGGATTGCGATTTCATTCACACTGCTGCTGGTGTTTTCCGCAAAGGCACAGGATCGATATGCGGTCTATTTCAAGTATAAGCCCCAAGAGAGCTTATCCCTGTCCAGACCCCAGGAGTTTCTGACTCAAAAGGCCATTGAAAGAAGAATCAAGGAAGGCGTCCCAGCCGATAGTCTAGATCTTCCGGTGGCAACAAAGTACCTTGATGAGGTTTCTGATTTGTCCGACTACGTGCTCTATGCGAGCAAGTGGATGAACGCGGCCGTGTTGGTGACGGATCAGGCGGGCGTGGACGCGATGGCTGCATTGCCATTTGTGGAGAGGGTAGAGCTGGTGGCCAGGGACTTTTTGACGAAACCTAGCGCAAAAATAAATTACCAGGCTCTGGCCTCAACAAGTACGGAAAACAACATTAAGCACCCGAAGCTGAATAGCAGAGAATTGGCTGAGACCGACAACTCCTATGACTTCCAAAACGAACTGATAGGCATCGATCGGATGCATGCCGATGGCTACACCGGCGATGGGGTGATGATCGCCGTCTTCGATGCAGGCTTTCCAGGAACGAATACCAGCTCGGCCTTTTCCCATTTATTTGCCAACAATCAGATTTTGGCCCAAAGGGACTTTGTTAGGCCTTGGAACACGGAGGTTTTTATGGGCCATCAGCATGGTACCAATGTGCTTTCCCTGATTGCGGCAAACGAACCTGGGAAACTTGTCTCTGGAGCCTATGATGCTGATTTTGTCCTGATGATTACAGAAGAGGTGGAGACGGAATACAAAGTGGAGGAATTCAACTGGGTGAGAGCTGCCGAATATTCCGACAGCTTGGGAGTGGATATTATAAGTAGTTCAGTGGGCTATTGGGATTTTGATGATCCAGCGATGAACTATACCTTGGAAGATTTGGACGGGAAAACAACAATCATCACTCGAGGAGCTTCCATTGCGTCCAACAGGGGGATTTTGGTAGTCAACTCAGTTGGAAACTACGGTTCGAGGGGTGAGTACAGCTTGGTGGCACCTGCGGACGCGGAGGATATTCTTTCGGTAGGGTCCGTAAAGACGAGCGGAGAGGTTTCTACTTTTAGTTCGCGTGGGCCTACCGGCGATGGACGCTTCAAGCCTGAGCTATCGGCGTTTGGGGATAGTCCGGTACTTATCCGATCCAATGGAAGTGCGGGATCGTCCAATGGCACGTCTTTTTCGGCACCACAAATTACCGCCTTGGCGGCGGGGCTTTGGGAGGCAAGGCCGGAATGGACCAAGGCTGAGTTGATGGAGAATCTTTTCAGAAGCGCCACCCAATACGACAATCCAGACAATCTTTTGGGATATGGTATTCCAAACTTTTATGATGCGCTCTACGGAGAGATACTCGCAGCGCCTGAACATGAAACGCTCAAAACAAAAATATACCCCAATCCTTTGGGACAAAGTGACCTCAAAATTCAATTTGGGACAGGGACGGACTGTAGTTTTGAATTGATCGATTTCTCAGGTAGGCTAGTCATGCGACAGAATCTTTCCAGGGCGCATGCCAATACACCTTATTTAGTTAGCGTGGATGGGATCGAGACGGGAATTTATCTCGTTGTATTGCGCGAAGGCGCCCTTATCAAACAGGTCAAGCTGCTCAAACAATAGTGGATTTTGTCCCAAGCTCGGATTTTGCTTGATTTGTACTGCTAAATAATTGCCCCATGTCGCTCTTGGTTGCCCCATCTATTCTCGCTGCGGATTTTTCCAAACTCCAAAAAGAAGTCGAGATGCTTAATAATTCCGCCGCGGATTACATCCACGTGGATATTATGGATGGGGTATTTGTTCCCAATATTTCCTTTGGCATCCCCGTGACTGAGGCAATCCAAAGACACGCAAAGAAGCCGCTTGACGTCCACTTGATGATCGTGAATCCCGATCATTATCTTGAAGCTTTCCGAAATGCCGGTGCTGATACTATTTCAGTACACTACGAAGCCTGCACGCATCTTCACCGCACAATTCAGGCAATACACAAGTTGGGGGCCCATGCTGGTGTCGCCATCAATCCCCACACACCGATCGCCATGCTCGAGGACATCATAGTAGATGTCGATTTAGTGTGCGTCATGTCTGTCAACCCCGGTTTTGGGGGTCAAAAGTTCATCGAAAACACCTATTCCAAGGTGACACGTCTGAAAGAATTGATTCTCAAAAAGGGCTCTTCGGCTAAGATAGAAGTCGACGGTGGGGTGAATCTCGACAATGCCCAAAAACTTGGCGCTTCCGGAGCCGACATCTTGGTGGCGGGTAGTTTTGTGTTCAGTTCTCCCGATCCTAGCCTAACTATTGCTACACTGAAAAAGTCTTAATACGGCATGTTTTCCTCCCCGCCGCTTATCATAAAATATCTTAAAAGGACATTTTTTGCTTGGTTTTTGCTGCCTTGAGTTTTTTATTGTAGGCTTAACCATTTTAAACCAAGACGATTATGAGAAAGATTTGGATGTTTTTGTTCCTTTTTGGAGGATTGAGCTTGGCGGCTTTTGCACAAGAAGCTGCTGTAGAAGAGGAGGTTACTGACGAGGAACTAATGAAGTTCGCCAATGTGGAATTCATGACCTCTGAATTTGTGGAGAAGAAGACCGATGAACTAAAGGATATGATCCTGAACAACGAGGTCATCGACGGAGGCGCTAGATACAATGAAATCAAAGCTGCCTGGGGAGATGCCGCCAAAGAAGCGGAGATCAAGTTGACAGATGATGAAAGAGCTGCTTATAAAGCGATCAAGGATTTCCAGGACTCACTACAGGAGTCTGTGGTAGAATATAAGACTGAACTGATCAAAGACGACAACGTGCTGGGCGTTTCTATTTACAACAAAGTAAATGGTGCGATCAAGGAAGATCCAGCAATGAAGGAGAAGTTGGATCAAATGGTAGAGGAAATGAAAACCAAAGAAGAGGACGGAGCCACTCCATCTACTAAATAAGCTTATTGGCAAAAGATTTGAAGAAGTCTCCCAAAAAGGAGACTTCTTTTTTATTTTCACACCAACAGAGTCGGATTGTCGTTAATTACCCATGACCATTAGAAAAATCTTCTTCCTAGTAATCGCTGTTTATCTCGTACACATTCATGCATTCGCACAGGATGAGGATATTTTTGGGATAAGTGAAAAAGCGAAGAATCCAAAAAGTGAGTCCGGCGTGGGCAATGTCTTCCGAAATGCCTTGGAGATGTTTGCCTTGGAGATATCGACAGGGGCAGCCTACCACCAGATCGGCACTGATTTTTACTCCCCAAACCCTTCTCTGTATCCCATATCTCAATACCAAAACTTTGAGAGTTCGGAGTTTACCCTTCAGGATACTCTTTCTCTTTCCAGCAATGAGTGGATTTTTCCGTTGCTGAATGGGGGAGTCAGAATCAATCTTTTTAACCTCCTGACTATCGGGGGTGGATACGGGATGGAATGGGGTAATCTGGCTCCTATGAGGGGTAGCGATCATGAATTTCAGTTTGAAGGGTCTACTTACCAGATCAGCAAATACTACGGCACGGTTGGTTTGGTTCTATTCGACGCGAAGCGCCGGCAAAGCATACTGAAGTGGCAATACCGCAAATACAGCACAAACAATCTGTACATGCAGTCGGAACTAAGGCAGCGAGCACGGGCAAACTACCCTTGGCGATTTATTTTGGAGGGGGAGTTTGGAAAAATGAACCTGAAAAAAGCCTATGATCCCGCTCTTTCGGCTAGTGGAGCACCTTATGTGCCACGACTTGCTGTTTCAGAAGACCCTTATGTAGGGGTTTCCTTGAGAATGGAATATGATTTCTCCGAATACGCCAAGCTGTTTTTGAAGGGAGGGGCTGAGTTTAGGAAGTTTACCTATGCCGCATCTGACTATTCTGAATTTCAGAATATTGACCAAAATGTCTACGGGCTACAGGCAGGTTTGGCTATCAAAATCCCCGGCACCAAGCGATGCAAGATCCAAGGGTGTGGGGTAGTGATGAAGCATCTTCATGACGGGATTGAATATAGAGGCAGCTCGATTTTCAACCTGCAAAACCGTAAAATCGGTCAATGGTATTGATGATCTAAGGGCTTTATAAGGTTTGAATCTAAGCTTTCGAAACCTTGCAGTTTTTACTATCTTGCAGCTTAATTTGAAGCGCGAAAAAGTACTTTATGGCCCAAGGAGAGAACGAGCACATCATACCAATCAATATTGAGGAGGAAATGCGGGGTGCCTACATCGATTATTCGATGTCGGTCATTGTTTCAAGAGCACTTCCAGATGTCCGAGACGGACTCAAGCCAGTTCACAGGCGTATCCTTTACGGAATGCAGGAACTGGGCGTATTACACAACAAGCCTTACAAAAAATCAGCGAGAATCGTCGGGGAAGTACTGGGTAAATACCACCCTCACGGGGATTCCGCGGTATACGAGACTATGGTTCGTATGGCCCAAGATTGGTCATTGAGATATCCATTGGTGGACGGCCAAGGAAACTTTGGATCCATTGACGGGGACAATGCTGCAGCGATGCGATATACTGAGGCAAGATTGAAGAGAATCGCCGAAGAATTGCTGGTGGACATCAACAAGGACACCGTTGATTTCCAATTCAACTTTGATGACTCGCTCAAGGAGCCGACGGTACTACCTGCCAAGGTACCAGCACTGCTACTAAATGGCGCTTCTGGGATTGCGGTAGGTATGGCAACCAACATGGCGCCTCACAACCTAGGTGAAGTCATAGATGGCATCATCGCCTATATTGACAACAAGGAGATCACAGTCGCCGAATTGATGAAATTTATCATCGCTCCGGACTTTCCGACTGGAGGGATAATCTATGGCTATAATGGTGTAAAGGCGGCCTTTGAAACCGGACGCGGAAGAATCGTCGTAAGGGGCAAAGCCAATATCGAAACCAAGGATGGCGGAAACAAGGAGATGATTGTCATCACCGAAATCCCCTATATGGTGAACAAGGCCAACATGGTCGAAAAAACCGCCGCCTTGATCAATGAGAAAAAGATCGAAGGGATCTCCGCCATACGCGACGAATCCGACAGATCTGGTATGCGAATCGTGTACGAACTCAAGCGGGATGCGATATCCAGTGTGGTATTGAACAATCTTTACAAGCATACCGCACTACAGACTTCATTCTCAGTAAACAATGTCGCCCTCGTCAAGGGTAGACCTTATACTCTGAACCTCAAGGATCTCATCGTTCACTATGTGGCGCACAGACATGAGGTTGTCGTCCGTCGGACCGAATATGAGCTGAAAGAAGCAGAGAAAAGAGCACACATTCTCCAAGGTTACCTGATAGCTTTGGATCATTTGGATGAAGTGATCTCTCTGATTAGAAATTCCCCGGACCCTGAGACTGCCCGAAACGGCTTGATGGAGAGGTTTGAGCTGAGCGAGATCCAAGCAAGGGCAATTCTGGACATGAGGCTTCAGCGCCTCACCGGAATGGAGCGCGAGAAGATCATTCAGGAGTACAAAGAGATCATGGCTCTAATAGAAGAGTTGAAGGAGATCCTCGCCAACGAGGATAAGCGGATGGAGATCATCAAAACGGAACTTCAGGATATGAAGGATCGCTACGCTGATGATCGCAGGACTGAGATCGAGCACAACGCCGAGGATTTCAGCTATGAGGATATGATTCCCAACGAAGAGGTGGTAATTACCGTCTCTCACCAAGGTTACGTAAAGCGAACCGCCTTGACAGAGTATCGAACCCAAGGTCGGGGAGGAGTAGGTTCCAAAGGCGTAAGCACCAAGGAAGACGATTGGACGGAATATATTTTCACCGCTTCCACACACAATTATCTGCTGATTTTTACCGACAAGGGAAAGCTGTTTTGGCTTAAAACCTATGCGATTCCCGAGGGCTCCAAAACGGCGAAGGGTCGTCCTATCCAAAACCTCATCAACATCGAGTCTGACGACAAAATCAGATCGATTATCCAAGTTGAAAGTCTGGATGATCAGGATTACCTGAACAATCATTTCTTGGTCATGATTACCAAGCAAGGTATCATCAAGAAAACTACCCTAGAGCAGTACAGCCGTCCTCGCTCCAATGGAATCATTGCCCTGAATATCAGGGAAGATGACCAATTGGTGAATGTCAGTATGACCAATGGTAGTCAGCATATCGTGATCGCCGCCAAGTCAGGCCGAGCGATCCATTTTCCGGAATCTGCTGTTCGCCCAATGGGCAGAACAGCGACAGGGGTGAAGGCCATAACGTTAAATGGTGATAAAGATTATGTCATTGGCATGGTTTGTGCCTCAGAGGAACACGCAACACTGTTGGTGCTCTCCGAAAAAGGCTATGGGAAACGCTCTGAGCTGGACGAGTACCGGATTACCAACCGTGGTGGCAAGGGAGTAAAAGCGATGAATGTGACTGAGAAAACAGGCGCATTGGTTGCAATAAAAGAGGTAGTGGACTCAGATGACTTGATGATCATCAACAAGTCCGGTATCACGATCCGAATATCAATGGATCAGCTGAGAGTAATGGGCCGGGCCACCCAAGGCGTAAGATTGATCAGGGTTGGCGATGGCGATGAAATCTCCTCTGTTGAAAAAATCTCCAACGACGAAGAATTGGGAACGAACGATTCTTCTGATCTTGCAAATCCTTCTTCTGAAAGCACAGAAGAACCGAAAGAGTAACCGAACAATTAAGATAAAAAAACGCTAATGAAAAAGCTGATTCTCTCTTTGGCACTGGTTGGTGCTGCAACCTTCGCCTTTGCACAAAAGAAAGTGGTAAAGGAGGCTGAAAAAGGATATAAATCCGGAAACTACGATGCCGCTCTTACCGCGATCAATGCTGCGACCACAAATCCCGAGACAAGCGGTGACCCTGCGACGTTTCTACTGAAAGCGCAAATCCAGACTAAAATGTTTGGAGCGGATTCCTCCAACACCGCTGAGACGGTAGAGACTGGAAAAGGTGCTTTGGAAAGCTACAACAAAACCTTTGAAATGGCTGGAGGTACCAAGGAATCCGGCGTTGGGGAAGAGGTCTACGCGGAAGATATGCCAGGTGTACCTGACAACATGCGTCCTTACTCCATCATGACACTCAAGAACATTTCCTTTGACAAAGGTATCGAAAGATACAACGTCGAAGATCTTGAGATGGCTTATGAATTCTTCAATTTGGCTGGTGAGATCGACCACACCGACACGACCATTCACTACAATGCCGGCTTCCTGGCAAATGATTTGGGCAAGTTTGAAGAGGCAAAAAAACACTTCGGATACCTACTCGAGGTTCCAGAATACAACAAGCTGAATGCGTATTACTTCATGGTTCAGATCCTCAGTACCGAGGAAAAAAATCCAGAGGCTGCTTATGAATTGGTAAACAAAGCGAAAGCTGAATATCCAAATGACAAGGTCCTGGCCGAATATGAAATTCAGTTGCTACTCCAGCTGAACAAGATGGATGAGGCGATGGCGCAGATCAAAGACGCTTTGGCAAACGATCCGAACAATACCGGGCTTCTGTTGAGATCAGGCTATCTCAAAGAGCAGGCTGGCGACTTGGAAGGCGCTCTTGAAGACTACAAGAAATCCGTGGAAGTAGATCCCAACTTCTTTGAGGGAAACTACTATACCGGTGCATTAATGCTTGAGATGTCGAAGAATATCCTCAATGAGCTGAACGGACTTTCCGATGCAGAATGGGAAAAGCAATCCCAGACTTTGGGTCAGAAGGCCGATGACTACTACCGACAGGCGATTCCTTACTTTACCAAAGCTGTGGAGATCAAGCCTGACAATACCGATATCATGATCATCCTATTCCAGGTCCACACGAGATTGAAGAATACCGCAGAGGCTGAGGCTCTCAATAAAAAGCTGGTTGAGCTTCTTGGACCTAACTGGCAGGAAATGTAATCTTGACTAACACTTATCCCAAAAAGGCCGGCTGAAGAGTCGGCCTTTTTTTGTGTACAAAGGGTATTTCCACGAAATTTTTAACCTTATGGTCTTGGGGAAAAATTGCCACGTTTTTCGGGAATAGTCTCCACAAATTTTTGAACACTGAGAGGATTTTTAAATACTTTTGCACAACCTAATCGAAGAGGAAGTGGAATTATGTTTTATTTGATTAAAATTGGATTTTTCCTTTCTTTGATTTTTTTGATCACTTTGGCATCAGCCCAGGATGCAAAATTTCAAAAATCTTTCAGCTTTTCTTACGAAACCGGGCCCATGCTTAGCAATGGAACGGACTGGGGAGATGAAGTCAAAAATGCGGTGGATTTCAAGGCGCTTGACCTAAAGTTTGGCTGGAGGAAAATCTCGAACACCAAGTTTAACTACCTGTACCGATATCCAACCCTTGGACTTGGATTGAATTCCACCCTCAAACATTATCCGGAAATTGGGAGGCCATTGGCACTATATGGGTTTATGGATTTTCCTTTCTCCGTGCGAAACCAAAATAAAAGGGTAGACTTTGGCTATTTCACGCAGCTAGGCGTGGGATTTAACCTGAAACCCTATGATTCTCTGGCTAATCCCACCAACCGATATATCGGGTCCAAAGTTAATGCCTACATCTTCGTGGGTTTGAATACCACGGTGAGGATCTCCCAGCGGACGGATTTTCAGGCCAGTTTTGGTCTAAAGCACTATTCCAATGGCTCTGCAAAAAAACCGAATGCCGGCATCAATCTGTTTCCTCTGAATCTCGCGATGAAGGTGAAACTCGGCCAGTTGGAACCTATCCCAAGCACTGCTCCGGAGTTTGGTAAAAAGGAGCTGAGGACTTTTTGGAATTTTGCATTCTACACCGGCATTAAAAATTATGAAATTGGTGATCCATCCTACTTTCGGGGAGGCCTAGGGGTCAATTACCTTTTGGAGCCGGGATACAAATACAGACTAGGATTGGGTCTGGATCTTTTCTGGGCGCAGGGTATGGAGTCAAGGTTTCCGTCGTCCGATTTTTCTTTCAAAGATCAGACTTCCGTCGCAATTGTTGGGTCTTGGGAATGGCAGCTTACCGAGCAACTATATGTGCCTATCGCCTTTGGAGCGTATCTTTACCGAAATGAGTTGAATCAAGAGATGTCGTGGTTCTATGAACGAATAGGGGTGAGGTATCGGTTTGACAACGCCATGTTTACAGGCTTGCAAATCAAGGCACACAAGGCGAAGGCAGACTTTTTCGAATTTACCTTTGGGTATACAATACCGGGTAAGAAATAGGATGTGGCTTGTGGATTTTGCCCATTAATCACAAAATATTTTTATTTCGTCCAAGATTAGGATAGCTTTCTGTGTCAATAAAGCCCCATATGACCAGACCAAAGGACGTCCTAATTCTTATTTTCTTTTTCTTCGGCGTTTCTAGCAACCTTACTTTCGGCCAGTCGGTCCCTTCTTCTGTGATCTATCAGCAGATCCTTCAATTGGAGGAAACTAAGCGAATTCTGTATGTGGCGGCTCATCCCGATGATGAAAATACGCGGCTTATTTCCTACCTAGTCAACGGTGTCCATGCCGAAGTAGCCTATCTGAGCCTTACAAGAGGGGATGGTGGCCAAAATTTGATCGGCAAGGAACTTGGAGTTGAACTCGGACAAATCCGCACGCAGGAGCTTCTGAAGGCCAGAGCAACAGACGGAGGACGGCAGTATTTCACCCGTGCACTGGACTTTGGCTATAGCAAAAATCCGAGCGAGACCCTACAAAACTGGGATAAGCAGAAGGTCTTGGCAGATGTAGTATGGGCTATTCGAAAGTTTCAGCCCGACATCATCATCACCAGGTTCAACACTATCCCAGGAGTCACGCATGGACATCACACGACCTCGGCTATCCTGGCGGGGGAAGCCTTTGATCTCGCTGGAAAATCAAATGCGTTCCCTGAACAGCTCCAAAGGGTAAAACCTTGGCAGGCAAAACGAATTTTCTTTAATGCCTACAATTTCGGTGGCGAATTTATACCGGAAGAGGGTAAGAAGTACCATGTGTTTGAGGTAGGCGGCTATGATCCGATTTTGGGAGAGACGTTTCATCAAATCGCTGCGGATAGTAGAACTATGCACAAGTCCCAAGGTTTTGGCGCCACCGCGGGAATAGGGCCAGCAAAAGACTACATCCAGTTGGTGGGAGGGGAGGATTACAGCGATGACGCTTTCGATGGAGTTGAGGATAGATGGCAGACGGTGGCTGGAGCTGAACTAGTTCAGGACAAACTCGAACAGCTTATTTCAGATTTCGATTTCGTGAAGCCTGAGCAAAATATCCCTGGGCTTTTGGAGATCAGATCCGATTTGCTGGCGCTCAATTCGAAAGAAATATGGCTGGCCGAAAAGGTCGCGAAACTGGACCGGGCAATTCTGATGAGCTTAGGCTTGGAGGTGGAATACAACGTTCGAAAAGAGCTAGGATATCCTGGAGAGGAGATCCAAGCGGAATTGGTGATAAACAACCCTTCCTCAATTGCTATTGACCTTACTGGATTCCGGTCAAATGGGCAGGATTATCCGGACGTAAAAGGTGAGTTGGTAGAAAACAGGCTGCTAGTCATGCCGGTAGATATCACTATTCCTCAAGATGCTAGCTACTCCCAACCTTATTGGCTTGAGAAGCCAATAGATGGGGCCTTATTTGATGTAGCTGATCAACAGCTTATTGGCAAACCTTTCAATGACCCTGCAATTTCAGGTGAATTGAATTTTACCATCCTTGGTCAGAAGCTTGTGCACTCTGTTCCCTTGCAGTACAAATACAACGATCAAGTGGATGGTGAGGTAAAACAGCCATTTACGATCGTTCCGGAGGTCGAGCTTTTGGTCGCCAAAGACAACGTTTTTCTGGTCTCCGGTGCAGATCCAACACTCACCGTTTCGGTGAGTTTCAGAGACAAGCTTCTAGAAGGCGAATTGGACTTCGTTGGCTTGGACCCTTCTCAATTTAGCATACTGGCCACAAGTGATGTCTTTACTCAAAAGCGGAGAGTTTACCAAGTTGCCTTTTCTCCAAATGGCAGCGGCCTGAAAGAGGTAACTGCAAGATTTACCACCGTGGAAGGGAAAAGCTATACCCAGCACACCCGGAGCATCTCCTACAAGCACATTCCCAATCTGACTTATTTGGTTCCATCTTCTTTCAACCTCATTCAGGCTGATTGGAAAACATCAGCCGCCGAGATTGGCTACATACCCGGAGCCGGTGATGATGTACCGGGTGTTCTTACAGCCTTGGGTTACAAAGTAACTCTAGTCGGTCCGGAGAATTATGATGCCGAGTACTTGAGCCAATTTAAAGCAATCGTAGTAGGAATCAGGGCTTATAATACCAATGAGTTTCTGGCTGCCAATCAGGCTATTCTGTTGGACTACGTAAGGGATGGAGGGAACCTGATCGTCCAGTATAATACCAGCAGCCCGCTTTTGACTAGGCAGATAGGTCCATTCCCATTCACGATAGGCAGGGATAGAGTGTCGGTACAGGGATCTCCGGTGACGGCGGAATGGAAAAGTCCCGTTTTGTCTCAACCAAACCAAATGAACGAGCAAGACATGGATGGATGGGTGCAGGAGAGGGGACTTTATTTTGCGACGGCCATCGACCCGCAATATCAAACTCCGTTCGTCATGCAAGATCCCGGCGAAACTCCCAGCAAGGGGGCACTTTTGGTGGGCAAGTATGGGGAAGGCACCTTTGTGTATACTGGCATTTCGTTCTTCAGACAGTTGCCTGCTGGGGTTCCTGGTGCTATCAAGTTATTCATCAATCTTATCGAACAATGACCATGAGCGAACCTAAGATACGCTGGAAGTTGATTTACTTAGGGCTGATGGCTAGCTTGATGCTCATGATCGTGTTGTTTTACTGGCTAACGGTAGCATTCGAATGAGTACACTCGACTGGGTTGTCCTGTTTTGGACCTTGATTTCGATCGCCGCCTACGGCATCTATAAAACCAAGCAAAACCGAACTTTAGAGCATTACCTTAGGGGCCGAAGTTCAATGAACTGGTGGACAATAGGTCTGTCAATCATGGCCACGCAGGCTTCCGCGATTACTTTCCTCAGCACACCCGGCCAAGCCTATGAGGATGGGATGCGTTTTATCCAGTTTTATTTCGGGCTTCCTCTGGCCATGATCATCATCTCGGCGAGTTTCGTCCCGATCTACTACAAGCTGAAGATCTACACAGCTTATGAATACCTCGAGCAGCGTTTTGACCTGAAGACTCGAACCCTCACTGCGCTACTTTTTATCGTCCAAAGAGGTCTGGCTGCTGGCATTACCATCTACGGTCCCGCGATTATCCTTTCAACCCTTTTGGGATGGAATTTGACTTGGACCAATATTTTCATCGGCATGATCGTGATTATCTACACCGTTTCAGGCGGTACGGAGGCGGTCTCCGTCACTCAAAAGCAGCAAATGGCGGTGATGATGGGAGGAATGGTTTTAGCCGGCATCATAGTGATACAGATGCTTCCGATATCCTTTGGTGATGCGCTTCAGGTTGCGGGAAAAATGGAAAAACTCAACGTGGTGAGCTTTGAGTTTGATCTTGCGGATAGATATAACGTGTGGTCGGGTTTGACTGCCGCTCTCTTTCTTTCACTGGGATATTTCGGTACAGACCAAAGTCAGGTAGCAAGGTATTTGTCTGGGCAGTCAGTAGCTCAAATCCGAGCCGGCTTGGTGATGAACGGATTCCTGAAAATACCCATGCAGTTCATTATCCTATTCATAGGGGTGATGGTTTTTGTGTTCTACCAGTTTGTCCAACCGCCGGTGGTGTTTAACCGGGTTCAAACAGACAAGCTACGCCAGAGCGAGTATGCTACCCAATTCCAGGAATTGGAGGAAAAATATGAAACCAACTTTGAATCCAGTAAGCTAGCCTATCAAGAGATGCTCAGCGCTATCGATCGGGGAGAAGAGGAAAACGTCAGCGTGATCAAGGATAAAATCCTCACCCTGAAGCAGGAGCAAGGCGAGATACGGGATAAGACAAAAGCTCTGATTCTCGAAAATGATCCTGTAGCAGAAACGAGGGATACAGACTATGTGTTTATGAGGTTTGTGATGGACTATCTACCCAAAGGTCTTGTTGGGTTGCTTTTTGCTGTGATATTCAGCGCTGCTATGTCTTCGTCTGCCTCGGAGCTGAATGCATTAGGATCCACTACGACCATCGATCTCTATAAAAGATCAATCAATAAGGATGCAAGCGACAGGCACTACGTCCGTTCGTCAAAAGCATTTACCGCATTTTGGGGATTGGGGGCAATTCTGTTTGCAACTTATGCATCGCTCTTTGAAAACCTGATCCAAGCCATCAACCTGCTTGGGTCTCTGTTCTACGGAACTATGCTAGGGGTGTTTCTTGTGGGCTTTTTCATGAAATGGGTCAAAGGACGGGCTGTGTTCATTGCGGCAATTCTCTCCCAGGCCTGCATACTTCTCATTCACTTCCGAAATGGCGTCGGAATATTGGGCTTCCATTGGGAAATCGGCTTTTTATGGTACAATGCCGTTGGATGCTTGACCGTCATGTTTTTTGGGTTGATTTTGCAACCGCTGGTGGGAGCTAGGGCCAAGGCGAACTAAGCATCACAAAACAAAAAAGGGCTTCAGATTTAGTTTGAAGCCCTTTTTTGTATGAATTCTTACTTACTTTATTGACTTGATCAAGCGATCATTCAGTGCTACATAATCTGGATTTCCGGCTTCGGAGGCCATTTCCTTTGATTGGGTCGCAGAGCCCAACGCTTCGGTTTTCATTCCCAAAGCATTCTCTATTTTGGCTCTGAGATGCATCGTCCAGTATTGGGGTTCGCTGTCCGTGGATTTTTTCACCCACTCATAGGCTTGGTCTAAATCCCGCGAAGTGCTGAAATAGTAGTTTGCCGCCTGGAATAAAAGGGAAGGGTTGGTGGAGTTGGCGTCGATTATTTCTTTTTGGATCTGGGCCATTACTATGGGATCGACTTCAGTTTCGATTTTGAAGTCTACCTGGGTGTTTTCCCATTTCAGCGATGCCACGACAGAATTGTCGGTCACATTATTGAATCCAAACTCAAAAGTCTCGTACTTCTTGCCAGACTTCGTGGCCTCTGCTTTGAATCTCAGCTGATCCTCGGCGGGATTATATCCTATCGCGCCCCACAGCTCCGTGTTTTTGCTAAGGATAAGCGTCCATTGACTTTTCTCAGGAATTGCGTATAGTGCATAGGTGCCTGCCGGTACCTTTTGTCCATTGATCGAGACTTCCGAGGAAAAGTTGAGTCGGGTAGCAGAGTTGGCTCCTGTTCTCCAGATTTGGCCATAGGGAACCAATTCCCCAAAGATTTTCCTCCCCCTTGCACTGGGGCGACTGTAGTCTACCGTCACCACTGACAAGCCAAATTGCTGTGAGATTTTGGAACTGGGGCTTGCTTGAGGCATCTGGATTTGCTGCGAAAAGCTGGCAAAACTTGCCAGAAGCATAATCAGGAACGCGAAATAAAATTTACTTGTCATGTTTTATTTAATTTAAGTTTCGAATACAATTTGAAAACCATATCCATGGTTCAAAATATCGAGTCAATTTCGTGGTTTTTTCTCTTCTCGCTCCCTGATTTTCCACGTGCTTTTTGACTAGTGGCTGCGAGGGGCTTTCCGAACCTGTTATTTTTACACTAAGACCCAAAAATACTTAAAATGAGCTTAGCTATCATAAGCCCTGGCCGAGACCCCAAAATCTGGATCGAAGCCCTCACTTTTTGCGACCCGGACGTCGATATTCAGGTATATCCGGATATCCAAAAACCAGAGGAAGTCGAAATGGCCTTGCTATGGCAACACCCTCCTGGCTATCTGGACTCGCTTCCCAATCTCAAACTGATCAGCTCTCTAGGTGCTGGCGTGGACCATATTCTCAGTGATCCGAGCATTCCTGATACGCTTCCTATCGTGAGGATAGTGGACGAAAAGTTAACATGGTCGATGACCAACTACGTCGTAATGGGAGTGCTGAATTTTCACCGGCAGATCACGAGATACCAAGCAGACCAGAAGCGTAAGGTTTGGGATATGAGTAACCCGGAGATTCCTGTCAGTGTGGGCGTCATGGGTGTAGGTGCTCTCGGCGGAGACGTTTTGGACAAACTGAACTATATGGGCTTTCGAGTATCGGGGTATGGGTTTTCCGAGAAGAATGATTTCGCCTATCCCTATTTTTCAAAAAACCGGCTGCAGGAATTTTTGGATGAAATCAACGTGCTTGTCTGTCTTTTGCCCCTGACTAGGGACACCGAAAACATTCTCAACCTTGACTTTTTCAAGAAATGTAAGCCAGGCACTTTTTTGATCAACGTAGCCCGAGGCAAACACTTGGTGGAGGTGGATTTGATACCGGCCTTGGATCAGGGATATATTTCGGGAGCACTTTTGGACGTTTATAGGACGGAGCCTTTGCCGGGCGATCATCCGTTTTGGGAAGAAAGTAGAATTCAGCTGACCCCTCACATTGCAAGCGTGACCAATCCCCAGGCAGCAGCACCGCAGATTGTCGAAAATTTCAAGAGAATGAAGTCCAACCAGCGGCTTTTGAATCTCGTTAACCGCCAAAGAGGCTATTGATTGTGATGATGGAAAACACTTTTAAGATACTTTGTCCCACTGATTTTTCTGAATGTTCCCTTAACGCGATAGAGTTTGCAACAAAATTGGGAGAGAGGTTAAATGCACAGTTGGTTTTGTTTCATGTACTCAATTTGGAGGACTATCTGAAGCTGTCCCCCTTGGATCAAGAGGGGAAAAACCAAAAGGACTTCGTAAAGGAGAAATTGGTCAACCTCCAAAAGGCGGTGGTCTACGAAGGTATTCCAAATGGTTTGGCGGGTTGTGAAGTTGATTTTCAAGAGGGCAAAATCGTGAGCGCCACCCTCGATTACGCCAAGAAAATGAAGGCGGATCTGATCGTGGCCGGCACCGAGGGGATCAATGAGCTTCGCTCCCAAATTATCGGAAGCCGAGCCAGCCGAATGGTAGAGCAGGCTGACCGAGATATCCTCATCGTGCCGAGAAAAGTGTTTTTCAAGCCTCCCCGAAAGTTCGTCTATGCATCCGACTACATGGAGGAAGACAAACTTGCAATCCAAAAAGTGGTTGAAATCGCCGGTTTGTTCGACTCTGAGATCGACATCGTCCACGTCTCATTCAGCCAAAAGGCAATAGACAAGTCCCTACACATCGCGATGGTAGACGAAATCAAACCCTTTGTCCGCTACGAAAAAATCAACTACGTGCTGAAATCTTACCGGGACGAATTGGCGTTGGGCTTGGAAAACTACCTGCAGGTCGCCAAGGGGGATATTTTGGTGACTCTTAGCAAGAAGAAGTCTTTCTTTGACCAGATCTTCTCCAAAAACCTGTCCAAGAAGATGTCCTATTTTCTCAACAAGCCGCTTTGGGTGATCAAGAGTTTTTAGGTCTTTTTCCAGAGAAAAGATCCAGCAAAAACTTCCCGAATTCCTGTCTTGTTTTGCGATCTACTAGCAAAGCTCTCACCGTATTCCAGAAATGGCCTGTACTCATTTTTCCGGACTCTTGCTCTGGCTGAGGTGCAGGTTGGGCCGCTTCAGTGGACTTTGCTTTTCCAATGGGCGGGAGCTCGTTTTCTCCTGCTTGGGGTTTATATCCGATCAGGTCGTCAGACTTTTCAAAGCTTTTTTTTGAACGCTCCTTGAAGCCAAGTTTCTCTTCAACCAGCCCTTTATTGTTATAAGCCACGGCGTCCTCTGGATCCAACGCTATCGCCTTCTCATAATCTTCGATTGCGCCATGAAGATCACCGACCCGGTCTTTGAAAAATGCTCTGCTACTATATCGATAGGGATTTTTCGGATCAAGGTTGGCGGCTCGGTCGAGTTCACCGAGCGCTTCCTCATTCCTTCCAAGCAAGTGCAGCACGACTCCACGATCGCTGATGTAGTCCGTATTATAGGGATCCAGTTTGAGTAGAAGGTCAAATTCCTCCAGTGCATTTTCGCCTTTTCCCATACGGGTCAGGATCCTCGCCCTATAGAGATGTACATTAGCTTGGTCCGGATTGGTTGCGACCAATGTGTCGAAAATTTCCAATGCTTCCTCAAATTTCCCTTCCTGATACAGCGCAATCCCTTTTTCGAAGTTCATCTTTCCTATTTTTCTTTTCGGTTGAATCGGCAAGTTTCTTTGCGATGGAGACTCCTTCTCTTTGCCATAATTGCTGGCACTAGACTACTTCCGATACCTTATTGATCATACAAAGTTAAGGCGGGAATAGTTTGCCAAAGAATATTTTCCTGGATTTTGCGCCCATTTCGGTCTGCCTGTTATCTTTAAACCCTCTAGTTTTTCCCATCCATGGCCCATTCTCCCGACGCTGTACTCAAAGATCTGAAAGCGAAAAAGTTTGCCCCTATCTACTTTCTGGAAGGGGAAGAACCGTACTACATTGACCTGATCACGGACTACATCGAGAAAAATGCGATACCGGAGCATGAGAAAGGATTCAATCAACTTGTGATGTACGGCAAAGACTCTCCGATCAACTTGATCCTGAGCAATGCGCGTAAGTTTCCCATGATGGCGGAGCGTCAGGTGGTCATTGTAAAAGAGGCGCAGAGCATACCCGATATGGGAAAGGAGGATGCGCAGAAACTCCTCCTTGCCTACATTAGTAACCCTTTGCCCAGCACCATTCTCGTGTTCGCCCACAAGCACAAGAAACTGGACGGCAGAGGCGCGATGAAAAAAGAACTCGACAAGAAGACCGTCTTTGTCAATTCCGAGAAAGTCAAAGACTGGAAGCTTACCGAGTGGGTTGAGGGTTATTTCAGGGGACTGGGGCACCAAATCGAGCCAAAGGCAGCTCAGCTTCTTTCCGACTCGATCGGAAACAACCTCGAAGTAATCACCAATGAGGTTGGAAAGATGCTGATCAATTTTCCGGAGCCGACCAAGTTCACAGCCGAGCATATCTCCAAATATATTGGAATCAACAAGGAGTACAACAACTTTGAGCTGAGCAAAGCCATAGGCTTCAGGGATGTAGTGAAGGCAAACCAGATCATCCAGTATTTTATACAAAATCCAAAGGCTCACCCGATTATCCCGATTTTTTCATTGCTGTATAATTATTTCAGCAAGATTGCCCTCATCCACCGGGCGGGAGCGATGCCCGACAACCAGCTCGCGGGGACCATTGGCGTAAACCCCTATGCGATAAAAGAGTATTCTGTGGCAGCCCGAAACTACAAATTGGGCAAGGTAATTGAGGTGTTCGCACACATCAAAGAGGCAGACCTTCGTTTCAAAGGAGTGGACTCCGGAAGTATGGAACAGGGTGAAATCCTCCGCGAGCTGGTGTACAAGATTTTGCACTGATTACCCAAAAGCCAAACTATGAAATCGAGCCTGTGGCATGAAAGACACGGAAGATTGATCGTACCCCATGCGGGATTCTTTCGAATCGAGTTCGGAACTGGCTATCTAGCCTTACTAAACCAATTATAAACAGATGAAATACTACCTGGTGCTGCTTGCTAGCCTGGGGATAGGTGTGGATGCGGTAGCGCAGTCCACGCTCTATCAGACCAGTCCACAGCAGGCTCTGGATTATCAATTGGAGCTTTTTGACAAACAGCTCTTTTCGGCGGTGCTCTACGACAACAGTCGGCTGCTCGCGCAAAACCTAAGCGGTGAGCAGGAAAAATCCGCAGAGCTTCATCGTGCGATGTCTGCTCTCCAGGTCGAGAGCCCGGATGGCCCCGGTTTGATGAAAGCCTACATTTTCGACCACGGCAACCACCCATCGGTTGCTACCGCAGGTCTCTACATGGGAGATCATTTTTTTTATAAGAAAAATTACAAGGAAGCCTTGGAGGGCTATGCACTAGTCAAGAGCAATAGCCTCGGTGAGGCAAATCGGGCGGAGGTTTTGTTCAAGCAAGGCTATTCCCACTTTCAATTGAAAAACTACGCGGCAGCAGCTCCTTTTTTCGATGAAGCCAAAGCTCTAAACCAACCCATCAGCGCGGACGCGTATTACTACAGCGGATTCATCGCAATGGAAGGCGGCAACAATGATAAGGCGATCGCGGATCTCCAAGCAGCGGGCAAATCGTCATTCTATGCGACTAAAGTGCCCTATTTGCTGACCTCGCTTTACTACCAAGAAGGAGACTACGATCACGTGATCAGCTATGCTGAGCCGCTTTTGGCTTCGGGTCAAAATCTTGATCGCAAGGAAACGATCAACCTGTATTTGGCTGAAGCCTACTACGCAAAACAGGACTTTGCCAATGCGGCGAAAAATTACGATGCCTTTATCAATGCGAAAAAAGGAACTCTCTCCAGAGAGGAAGTGTACAAGGCCGGAATCGCTTTTTTTGAAATAGGAAACTACCAACGGGCCACGGACTACCTCAAAGTCTCTGCATCGGCTACCGACGAGATCGGTCAGTCGTCAAGCTACTACCTAGGACACGCCTACCTGAAACTGGACAACTACCAATTTGCTACGACGAGCTTCCAAGCCGCGTCCAAATCGTCCTTCAACAAGCAGATTCAGGAAGAGTCGCTTTTCAACTATGCAAAAGCAAGCCTGCAAAAAGGGACATTCTCGACCGCTATAGCCGCGCTGGATGACTATCTGGAAACCTATCCCTCGGGGAAAAACCGCTCAGAAGCAGAAACTCTACTGTCCGAGGCGCTGATCAATTCCAACGACTACTTGCGCGCAATCGAGCAGATGGACAAAATCAAAAACAAATCCCCTCGCATCCAATCGGCCTATCAAAAAGTAGCTTACTATCAGGCCATGGTATACTACAGGGATCAAAAATACAAACAAGCCCTTTCCTTGTTGGACAAATCCCAGGCATATCCTGTGGACAGGGATTTGCTTCTGGAGACCCATTTTTGGAAAGGGGAGGTTCTGGCAGCGGAGGGGAATCTTTCACAGGCAATCCGGGCCTACGAAGCTGTCAGGGGCTTAAATCCCGCGACAAACAACCCCTATGTGATCAAGAGCCACTATGGCTTGGGGTATGCCTATTTCAATACCCAAAACTATCCCAAAGCCGAAGAACAGTTTAGGCTCTATACTGAAAAGCTGCGTGGAAGTGATGATAAGCAGAATTACGACGATGCCTTGCTTCGTTTGGGCGACTGTCAGTATGTACAAAAGAAGTTTGGGGAAGCAGCGGCTTCTTTCCAGCGTGCGATCTCCGAGTCCAACTCCCAGATTGACTATGCCTACTATCGGTTGGCCGTGGTTCAGAATTTCCAATCCCGAAACAATGAAGCTCTCGCCAATTTAGACCGGCTGATTTCAGGCTTTCGTACCAGCCTCTACGTCGAAGATGCGATGTTCCAAAAAGGCCAAATCTACCTGGAAGAATCGCGATACAGCGAAGCATCCCAGGCCTTCACGGATTTGATCATCAATCGTCCTAACTCGCCTTTCATTCCTTTTGCCTTGGAAGGAAGGGCGGTGGCAAATTTCTCCCTTCAAAACTACGACCAGACTATTGCGGACTATCGTGATATTCTGGATAATCATCCAAATTCTGAGAATGCCGAAACAGCGCTAAAAGGCCTGCAGGAAACCTTGGCTTTACAGGGAAGGTCAGGCGAGTTTGGCAACTATGTGGCCAAGTACAAATCCTCAAATCCAGGCTCCGGCAACGTCCAATCACTGGAATATGAGGCTGCAAAAAGTCTGTATTTTGACAAAAACTACCCTCAGGCTGCGCGGGCATTGGAAAATTACCTGAAGAGTTATCCTCAATCGGCACAGCGTAGCGAGGCGCTCTACTTTGCTGGGGACGCTTTTCTCCAAGCGGGAGACCAAGAGAGAGGTTTGGATTATTTCAGGCAATTGGAAAAAGAACCGTCCTCTCCACAGCGTGTGCGAGCCATGCAAAAGATTGGCGCGATCGAGCTGGAAAGGGGCAATTACGCAGCTGCAATCCCACACTTGGAGACCGCTGCACAAAACGCGCGCAGCAAAGTCGAGGAAGCCGAGGCATTTCAGGGACTGATGGTGGCAAATTTTGAAGCCGGAAACTATCAGCCGAGTATCACCTATGCCGACAAGCTGACGACTTTGGATGGTGTGATCCCCGAGTCTACTCCGACCGCTTTGCTGACCAAAGCAAAAGCACAGACTGCGCTCAACCAAAAGCAGCAAGCAGAACTCACCTTGCGGAAGTTGGTAGACCAGCATAAGACCATTCAGGGGGCAGAAGGCCTGTATTTGCTCGCGCTTTCGCTTCAGGAGAAAGGCGATATCACCAAGTCCAATGAGGCGATTTTCGATTCATCCGGACCTTTTGCGGACTTTGGATACTGGTATGGCAAGATGTTTATCCTTCTGGCTGACAACTATCTGAAGACCGGGGAGGACTTTCAAGCCAAGGCTACTTTAGAATCCATCGTCGAGCGATCTACCAACGCCGATATCAAGGCAGAGGCTGAAGCAAAACTCAAAACCCTGACTAAACCATGAAAAGACTATCGCTATACGCCTTGATCGTAGGAGGTTTCGCTTGTGGCATTACTGCCGCATCCGCTCAAGATCAACAGCAGAAAAGGGGAGAAGTACAGGATCAGGAATTTGTGATTCGAAAAGACCGGGTATTGACGGTGCCCACCCAGCCCAGATCATTTGAGCGCATGCCTGCATTGCCCCAGCCTAAAGGTTTGGCGGAATTCAACTATACTGTCACGCCTTTTTTCCTGAATCTGCCAGCCCTGAAACTTCAACCGACAGCCTTGGAAAAAAACTACAAGTTGGATAAGGTGCAGCTCTATCCGGGGTACATCCGCGCCGGTTATGGCAATTTTGCGTCGCCGCTTTTGGAAGGGAGATACATGTCAACCCAAGCGGATCCGCTTAATTATGCTTTGAAATTCAAGCACCAGAGCTTTGGCAAAGGGCCTGTGGCGGCCGAACAGAGTGCCGAGTCACACACGGTCTTCGGTGCTGACGCGAGTTATTTCGGTCAGTTGGCTGAGGTATTTGGGGGATTGGAATGGGGACAAAACAAGTATTCTTTTTACGGTGTGGATCCCGCTCTTTTTGAGAATCCAGACACTCCGTTTGAGACTGCCAACAATGTCCAAAACCATGTTCAGGTAAAAGCTGGGATTCGAGATATCGAGAAGACGGGGCCATTTTCCTATGAGGGTCAGTTGAGTTTCCGGAATTTCAAAGACAGCTATGCCGCCAAGGAAAACGAAGTCGGAATCCAAGCAGGAGGGAAATTTAGAACCGAGTCTGACTGGTCTGGAAAGGTAGAGCTAGCCTACTTCCATACCAATCCCAATGACGTGAACTATCAGGAAAAGCGCAACTATTTCTCGCTTCGTCCCCGTATTTCCTATGACTATGAGGCTTTTCGATTCTCGGCAGGTTTGAACCTGGTGTCAGAAAACGACTCTATTGCTGAAAAAGACAGTGACTTTCACATTTTCCCGGTCCTTCAGGCCAGCTATCAATTCGCAGATGAGTTTGGCTTCTTCGCGGAATTCTCCGGTGATGTTCAGAGAAACACTTATTTCAGTTTTGTCAACGAAAATCCCTATCTGGGCCCAAGTGAGCAGCTTCTTAATACGGTAAACAACTATAAGATAGCTGGCGGAATTGAGGGTCAGTTTCAGGAAGCCTTTCATTACCGGGCGGCAGTTCAGGTGAGCCGATTCAATCAGCTCCACTTCTTTGCCAATTCTCTTGCCGACTCCTCGCGATTTGAGCTCGTCTATGACGACAAGTCCACCGTGGCCAATATCAATGCGGAATTGGGGGTCAAAATCAGTGAAGTATACACTCTTGGAGGCCAATTGGATTTGTATCGATACGATCTGAACACGCAGCAAGAAGCCTGGCACAGGCCGGTTTGGGAGTTTCGAGTAAACAACCAGATCGCGCCGGTCGAGCGATTGTTGATCCAAGCCAACCTAAACTTCATGGGAGGTGTGAAGGGCAGGGGCAAACCGATAGATCCCGATTTGGGAGAGATAGGCGCGATAATGACTCCGGTTACCTATGAAGTGATCAACTTGAAATCCATCGCTGATCTCCAGCTTAAGGCTTCCTTTGGCATCACCGACAGAATTGGGATTTTTGCCGAAGGCAACAATATCCTCAATGGTAAGAACACTCGTTGGCTAAACTACCCCATCAGGGGCATACAGTTGATTGGTGGGGCCAGCTTCAAATTCTAATAATGTTTACAGCTTGCGTTGGCCCTTAGCTCCATTTCGGTTAGTTTCGTAGCTTTCCCCATATCGCATGTCGGCAAAAGATACAGATAAAAAACAATGGACGGACCCCAAGGACTTTGGGCTTCCTTACGTGGAAATTATTCCGCTCAGACTCAAAGTCACATCTGAGGAAGGTTCGGAGCCACTGCCTGCCGAGTCACCAGTACCGGACGGGGAAACGTCAGTCTCGGCGCAGATTGAGGCGGTGCCAGCCGCGAAACCAAGTCCTGCAGCTGAGGCACTTTCACCTAGCGCTCGTCCTCAGCCGACTGTCGCAAAGTTTGAGAAGAAGGAAGAAAAGGAAAAATCATCGTCCTGGGTTTGGGCTGTAGCTTTGATCGGACTGGGGATCGTGGCTGTGATCATCTGGCAGATCCTCGCAAATCAAAAGCCCCGTGCTTCCGAGGCCGTTCTTGAGGTTGTCGATCAGCCAGTGGAGACCGCCTCTGAAGAGTCAAATGCCATATCAACGGAAACTACACCAACTGACCAAAACCAAATCGATGTAAATCAAGATTCTATAACTACTTCAACTATTTCAAATCCCAATATTTCCAATCCTGCTGAAACTGGTACAACAATTGCCACTACAGCTTCTGGGAATTTGATCCGAGTAGAGTCCAAAGCCGAGCGTCCGCAATACTTTATCATTGTCGGGAGCTTGCCAAACGAGAAGATGGCGCTTGAGGAAGCAAATCAGTACTTCGGCAGAAACGCGGAAATTTATCTGATTTCTCCTTATGACGGTGGAAGAAATTATCGTCTTGCCTTGTCAAAATACCCAAGCTTCAAGGCGGCGGCGGAGCAACTCGAAGAGATCAAATCCCAATACACCGAAGAATTGTGGATTTTGAAATACTAATATGACCCTTCTCCAAACCCTCTCAACAGACAGTTTATCATCCATGGACAGCCTAGCGATGGACGCAGGTGCTCAAAATATCGGTTTGCTGGACCTCCTGGTCAAGGGCGGCTACATGATGGTTCCGCTTTATCTTTTGTTCGTTCTGGCCATTTTCATCTTTGTCCAGAAGTTGATCACACTCAGCAAAGCGGCTAAAACTCCGGGTCATCTCATGGATCAGGTGAAGGTGCTCGTGCAAAGCGGGCAGATCGAAAAAGCCAAGATGCTTTGCGCCGGCGAAAACACGCCCGTAGCCAATATGATCGCGAAGGGGGTAGACCGGATCGGTTCACCGCTGAAAAATATCGAGGTTTCCATCGAAAACGTTGGAAAAATCGAAATCTACAAACTGGAGAAGAATTTGGGCCTTTTGGCCACCGTATCCGGCGCCGCTCCGATGATAGGCTTCTTGGGAACGGTTACCGGGATGATCCAGGCGTTTATTTCTATTGCTCAGGAGGAGGGAATGGTCTCTCCAAAACTGCTCTCATCCGGCATCTATGAAGCGATGATCACCACAGCGGCCGGCCTGGTCGTGGGCATTATCGCCTATTTAGGTTATAACTATCTGGTGACCCAGGTTTCTAAGCTGGTGCACAACATGGAATACACCTCAATCGAATTTATTGACCTTCTTCAGGACAAATAAGATGGGACTGCATTCGAAAAACAAAATTGAAGCAGCATTCAGTATGTCGTCCATGACGGACATCATCTTTTTGCTGTTGATTTTCTTCATGCTTACCTCCTCATTCATCACACCGTCTGGCCTTCCGGTCAACTTGCCCTCAAGCGAGACTTCGGATATAATAATGCAGGAAGTAACGGTGACAGTGACCAAAGACCTCAAATATTCCGTTAATGATAGAGTGGTGGGCAGAGACCAGATCAAATCTGAACTTTCCACGCTGTTGGAAGGAAAAAAAGGCCAGGTCGTGTTGCACATCGACAAAGATGTGCCAGTTGAATACCTGGTGGAAATCGGCGGTATCGCCGCTGGACTGGAAGCCAATGTTTCCATTGCCACAAAACCCTATTAAGCCATGCAAACTTGGGATGTAGATAAGATAGAAAAGGACAGCAAGCGAAAATCGGCGATAATCACCATTATCCTGAATATTCTTTTGTTGCTTGCCTTCTACTTTATCGTGGTTTGGAAGCAACCCATTCCTCCGCTTCCTACCTACGGTCTGGAACTTAATCTTGGGTTTACGGAGACCGGTACCGGAAATAGGAACAGTCCAAATGCACCTTCGGAGACACCAACGGAAAGTGTCGAGCAAGCCGCGCCAGGTGAAGTCGCCCAAGCGGTCACTCAGCCTGCGACTCCGGCACCTAGCCCCAAAACCGAAACCGCGAAACCAAAAACAGCTTCTAAACCTGCGGCAAACCAAGCGGTGACTACCAAGCCTTCTCCAATACGGGGAGAGGAAAAAGCTTCTGTGGAAACCAAAAAGCCGGAGCCAACTAAGACCGAACCTGCAAAAACCGTTACTACACCAGCCAAATCCGAAGCTGAGCAAACTACTCAAAAAGCTCCAGAAAAGCCAAAAATTGACCAAAGAGCGATCTTTGGGGCAGGGGGGACTTCCGGGAAAAGTTCCACTCCGGCATCTGGAGGAGCACAAGGCAACAGCAATGTCAAAGGAGACGAGGGTAAACCCACTGGTACTGTCGATGGCCGCGCGATTATGGGTGAAGGTAGCGGAAAGGGAACGGCTTCGGGATCTGGCTACAGCCTGGATCTAGCCGGTTGGGATTTTGCCTCTAGACCGACCATCAATGACCGCGTCTCTACCCGAAACGGGAAGATTGTCTTTAAAATCACGGTTGACGATTCTGGAAGAGTAGTTCAGGCAGTTCCATTGGAGTACAACGTCTCCAACGAAGTACTTGCCTACTATCGACAGGTGGTCAACCAAATCAACTTCAAAAAATCTGGCGGCACTGCGGCAGATTTTTCAACCGGAAAAATCACCTTTGTGATTCAGGTTGATTAAAGATGAATTACCAGGAAACGCTGAATTACCTTTTTCACGCCCTTCCCATGTTTCAGCGGGTGGGAGCTGCCGCATTCAAAAAGGATCTTGGAAATACCCTCGCGCTGTGCGCACACCTGGGTAACCCAGAGCGGAAATTCAAGTCGGTACATGTCGCCGGGACCAACGGCAAGGGTAGCACTTCACACACATTGGCGGCCATCCTGCAATCAGCTGGCTATAAAACAGGCCTGTACACCTCTCCCCATTTGAAATCTTTTACCGAGCGAATTAGAATAAATGGACGGGAAATAGGAGAAGACTCAGTGATCGAGTTTGTAGCTGAAAACAAGGATTTTCTGGACGCGCTTCAGCCCAGCTTTTTCGAGATGACTGTTGGAATGGCCTTTTGGTTTTTTGCAAAGGAAAAGGTCGACATCGCGATCGTGGAAGTCGGTATGGGAGGGAAATTTGACAGCACCAACGTCCTAATTCCAGAATTGAGTGTCATCACCAACATCGGGTGGGATCATATGCAATTTTTGGGAAACACACTTTCCGAAATCGCTGGAGAGAAAGCCGGAATTATCAAATCGGGTGTACCCGTAGTAATCAGCCAAACCCAAGAGGAAACCAGTCCGGTTTTTCTGAAGAAGGCAACAGCAGAAAACGCTCCGGTTGTTTTCGCCGACCAAGTTATGAATGTTGAAAAAGCCGCGTCAATTTCCAATCGTGCAATATTTTCGGTGGACAAAGCGGGGAAAAAGCGCGATATCCATTTCGGCTTGCAAGGTGACTACCAGCGATACAATCTGCCTGGGATACTGGAATCCGTATATCAGCTGAAAAAACTGGGTTGGGTCATTTCTGAAAAAGCCCTTGAAAGGGGATTGGCAGAGGTGGTCGAGCTCACTGGCTTGAAAGGACGCTGGCAAGTGTTAGCTGAAAATCCTACGGTCATTGCCGACACGGGACACAATGAACCGGGAATCAGGGAAATACTGGCACAGCTGGGTACCTATTCTTTTGAAAAACTCTGGATGGTCATCGGGATGGTACAGGACAAAGACGTTTCCAAGATTTTGAACCTCTTGCCAAAGAATGCATCCTATTTGTTTTGCCAAGCGGATCTGCCTAGAGCATTGCCCGCCGAGGAGCTAGCGGCAAAAGCGCTGGAAGTTGGACTGCATGGAAGAGTCATCCCGGACGTGAATGAGGCGCTGAACTTTGCCCGAAAAAATGCCACTGCGGATGACTTGATATTTGTCGGAGGCAGTACTTTTGTGGTCGCAGAAATCGACGACCTTTAAATGAGCAGAAAAAAGCTGGTTCGCTTTGCCCAAAACGAATTAAACCCGAATGTAGTCCAGGCTGGAAAGCCAATTTTCGAAGAGATCAAAGGACATTGGAACGAAAAACAATTTCAAAATCCCAACCCCATCGTAGTTGAGTTGGCCTGCGGACGCGGAGAGTTTACCGTAGGATTGGGCCGTGAGTACCCTTCACAAAACTTCATAGGCGTGGATATCAAGGGGAGCCGAATCTGGAAGGGAAGCTCTACGGCAACTGCTGAAGGAATCGCCAACGTGGCTTTTTTGCGAACGCAGATCCAACAGCTGGAGGACTTTTTTGGCGAGGGGGAAATATCCGAACTGTGGATCACTTTCCCTGATCCGTTTCCGCGTGATGGAGATGAAAAGCGGAGGTTGACTTCACCGAAGTTTTTGGACATGTACAAACCCATGATCAAACCTGGTGGATTGGTACATTTCAAAACCGACAATACGGGACTGTTTGATTATACTTTGGAGTTGGTGCAGGCTCGTGAAGATATCGAAATCTTGGCTTTTACACATGATTTCTACCAAAGCGAGATGAAGGATGACCACCACGGTATCAAAACCCGCTATGAGAAAATGTTTTCCGACAAGGGCGAGAAAATCAAATACCTGAAGCTCAGATTCAAAGACTAATCCCTCAAATCGAGAAACCACCGTCAGCCATAAAGACAGATCCGGTGGTATAGGAAGAGGCGGAGGATGCTAGGTATAAGGCCATCAAGCCGATTTCTGTGGAAGTGCCGGTGCGCTTGATGGCAAGCTGCTGGAGTACTTTTGTCATGATCTTTTCATTGGACCAGAGCGGCTCGGAAAACTTGGTCTCGATCAGGCCCGGGCATATTGCGTTTACCCGGATTTTGGCTTCACCCCATTCCTTGGCAAAAACCTTTGTAAGGGAAATGAGCGCGGCTTTTGAAACGGAATAGATGCCCAGTCCAGTCTCAGGACTGATGCCGCCTATCGAGGAAATATTGATCACCGAAGCAGCTGAAGACTTTCGAAGGTGTGGAAAGCAAAGTCTGCAAAGCTCAAACGGTGCTTTTACATTCACCGCCATGATCTTGTCAAAGGCTTCCAAGCTGGTTTCGTGGACCGGGCCAAAGACCGGACTCACGCCTGCGTTGTTTACCAGGATGTCGATGGTGCCATACTTCTCTACAGTCTTCTTTACCAATAGGGAGAGCTCTTCCGGGTGGCTGACATTGCAGGCAATGCCGCAAGCTTCATATCCCTGGTTTTTGAGCTGATTGGCCTTTTCATCCAAGGCATCCTGTTTACGGCTGCTGATGACTACTTTCGCACCCGCCGCTGCAAAGATCTCCGCGATTCCATAGCCTATTCCTTTGCTTGCGCCAGTGATCAGTGCAACCTTTCCATCTAGAGAAAAAACGGAGGATAAATCCATGAGCTTTGGCTTTTTTTTGGTCTTAAGATAAGAAAATTTGTATGAGGGGAAAGTCTACGTTGGCGGAAATCATCAAGATTTTAGGCGGAAAATGCTCACTTATCCCTGCATACAATTCGCAGCAAGAAAAAAGCCAGACGCAAGGTTCTGGCCTTTTCGGGGAAAAATAGCCCTTAAACGGATCACAGGTCAAATTTGAGCGTGAAACCGTAGGTAAGGGGATCGCCCAATACAGCTGCATAGTGTCCAGCATTGCCCGAAGCGGGGAGTAACTGCTCATAGTAGTCTTGGTTTAGGAGGTTTCTGGCCCAGAGAAAAGCTGAAAGTCCCGACTTTCCGCGAAAACCCAGCCTCGCATTGACCAATGCGTAACCGTCCACATTTAGGTACTGCGAAGGTGAGGGGCTGGAGGAAAATCTTGATCGAAAAAACAGATCAGATGCTGCGATGAAGCTTCCTTCTTTTCCGAAAAAACTGCTTTTATGAGAGTATTCTGTCCCAAAAGAGCCTGCCCATTTGGACACACCAGGTAGCTCACCCCCGGATATGTCTTTGAATGCCTGTTCTCCTCCGGTCTCCTCCAGCGGCACGGGAGCATTGGGAAAGGAGGCGTATATAGCGTCTGTAAACGCAAGTGCTCCATTAACTGAGAAAGTGGGGCTGAGACGCACGTTCCCGTCCAGCTCGAGTCCAAGCACGCGCACTTCTTCGGCATTGGCCAAATAGCCTCTGTTGACTCCAAGTTCCGCCGTCTGGACGAGTGTCTGATAGTCGTCAATACTAGTGTGGTGGAAGGCAAGATTCAGCGCTGTTCCTTTGCCGGGAGTGGTTTTTAGACCAAGCTCGTAGTGCTTGACGTATTCTGGTTTTACCTCTGCCAGTTCCAATATCGGTTGCCCGGCTACTGTTGGTAAGCCACCGAGATTGACACCCACAGGCTTATAACTGTTAGAATATGTGGCAAAAGCATTGAGCTGTTTGCTGAACTGATAGGAGAGGGTTGCTTGTCCTGAGAAGTTTTGGTTTTCCACTTGCGCAACAAAGTTTTGGGCTGAGTAGATGGATTGTTTCAGTGCAAGTAAAGCTGGGTCATCTGTAGCCAGTCCTCCATAGGTTTGACGATCATAATTCACGTGTTTTTTGTCATAGTTAAATCGGATGCCAGGCAAGAAGCGGAGTTTTTCGGTGATCGCCCAATCGAGCTGTCCGAAAACCGCTGCTCCTACGGATTCTAGTGTGGATATGGTTCGAATACCATATCCTTCCAGCAATCCGGGAGTTGTCCATAGCGGGCTATCAGAGTTTTGCGAAAAACGCCATTGTGCATCTCCGGATTCTTCAGTGTGATAGGGGGCGGTATTTAATTTTTGTTTCAGATAGTACACCCCCATTACTCCGCTTAGCTTTTCGGAAAAATCTCCTGCATAGCGAATCTCTTGGGAAAATTGTTCATGTCTAGAAGGAGCTTGAGATAGAGACAGTACCGATAGTCCCGTAAAATCCCGATCATTGGAAGGTCCCCAGTTCCAATATCTCCAGGCCGTAGTAGTTGTTAGTGTACCGGTTCCAAGCTGAATGTCGGCATTAAGTGAGATTCCTCCGAGGTCATTTTTTGATCTCCAGGGGGTGTCGTGATCTATGATCCGCTCAAAGGCGTCACGGCTTGGAAGTTCATAGCCTAGGTCCGCGATGATTTGGTCAAACTGTCGATAGGCCGATCTTTGGGTCTGAACTACACCCGCAACTACCTGTGCATAGCCTTCTGGGCGCTGTGAGCTCGCATCTGCAGAAACTAGGAGTTCAACATTACTGCTCGGGTTATAGACTACCTGTCCCCTGAATCCGAGGTTGTTTAGATCATTTATGTAATTCCCCGTTCGGATGTTTTCTACTGTTCCGTTCCGCTGGGTTCCTGAAAAGGACACACGAGCCGCCAATTTTTTGGAAAGTGGGCCAGAGATTGAAGCTTTAGCCTGAATATATCCAAAGTTTCCGAAGCTAAGTTCAGCCCTGGCCTCTGGTGTGTATGTTGGAAGTCGTGTAGTAATATTGAATGCTCCGGCTGTGGTGTTTTTGCCAAATAGTGTTCCTTGGGGACCCCTCAGTACCTCGATCTGCTCAATATCAATAAAGTCCAAGGTCGTGGCTGCCGGCCTGGCATAATATACTCCGTCCACATAGAAGCCTACGCCAGGGTCGATCCCATCGTTCGTTAGTCCGAAGGTAGATCCAAGCCCACGGATGTTGAGCGTCGTGTTCCTCGGATTGGATGAATAAAGTTGAACCGTCGGCACCAACTCTTTCACACGATTGACATTGAAAGATCCAGATTCCTCAATTTTAGATCCGCCAACCACCGATATTGGGATAGGGACTTTTTGGACTTCCTCCGTCCTCCTCCTTGCGGTGATAAGTACTTCTGCTAGCTCCAGATCTTCCTCCAATCTGATTGACAAGGGGCTTTGGGGAAAGCTGCTGATTTCCAAGACGTGTTCTTTGAATCCCAAAAAATTAACTTGAAGTCTGACCGGCAATTCACCTGGGAAAGTTAGTATAAAGTTTCCCGCTTCATCAGTGATTGCGTAGATGTTGGTGCTCTGAATCACTACCGTGGCACCTACTAGAGGTTCGCCTCTTGGATCGGAGATAGTACCTTGAATGGCAGTTTGACCATAGGATAGTCCGCCGAAAAGAAAAAATGCCAGAAACAGAAAGATAGGATTGGACATGGAACAAAGGTTTAGCGATGTAAAATATACTATTCATATCAATACGGTATGAATAGTATGCAAATATAAATTTTTTTTATTTCTGTACAAGCGTCAGTGATTATTTTTGTTAAAAAACCAATTTTCCATTGGTTATCGAGTTTGAAAACTCAAGGCGGTATCTATGCCGGGCAGTGAATGGTAAATCCATCGCTCCCATATTGTGGGAGTAAAGCCCGATTTCTTAAAATTGTATAAAATGGAACGAACACTATCTATATTCCTTGTTTGCTGGGCCTTTTGCATTTCAGCATTTTCCCAAGATGCCAAATTCGAACAATGGAAAATTGAAAGGTCTGAGGAATTGTTGGCTGAAGACGGTTGGCTAAATCTCGCTGGCTTGCTTTGGTTGGAACCAGGGGACAATCACTTGGCAGCCGTGTTTCCCGATAGCTTGGCGATTTTCCAAACTCCTCAAAGGGATGAAATCGGCGTTTTTAGGGTAAGTGATGACAAGGTTACTTTTATTGTGTCAGATAAAATGTCCGTCGAAAGGGAGGGGAAGGTTGTTCGTGAATCGGTCTTGTTTCCGATAGACCATGGCGTAAATGGAAGTCTGAAGGCTAGCAAGTGGAAGTGGTCTGTAATCAAACGCGGAGATCGATTTGCGGTGAGGCTAAGAAATCTTGAACATCCTGCTTTGGGGAAATTTGCGCCTACACCGACCTTCGCCTACGATCCGAATTGGCGTCTCGAGGCTTTTTTTCAACCCAAATTCAACGAGTTTATGTCCATCACTAACGTATTGGGGCAAGCCATCGAATGGCGGGTAATGGGGATCCTCAAATTTAAGATCAACGGACAAAGCCAAGAATTGATTACGCTGGAGGATGAGGGCAAGTTGTTTGTGATTTTTTCGGACGAAACCAACATGGAGGCGACTTATCCAAGTGGGAGATACCTATACGTGAAATTTCCCGACAGTAAGGGGAATACCACAATTGATTTCAATTACGCTTATAATCCGCCATGTGCCTATACCGCATATGCCACCTGCCCGATTCCTCCAAAGGAAAATCGGCTGGATTTCTTAATAGAGGCTGGGGAGAAAGTGCCAGAGGACCATTGAATTCTAAATTTTCAAACTTCCCTCCCTAGATAGAGTTTAGTTTTCCGGCTCTCTGGTTTTTTTGTACTTTGGATGCCAATAAGAAGTCCCTATGCTATCCAAAAGAGCCAAGTACGCTATCAAAACAATACTTTTCCTTCAAGATCACCCTGAGCTTGTGCCGGTTTCGGCGAAGCTGATATCAGAGCGGGAGCACATTCCCTACAAGTTTTTGGAGAATATACTTAGAGACCTGAAAACCCACCAGCTAGTTAGGAGTATTCGCGGAGCAGAGGGAGGCTATACCTTAGCCAAAGATCCGGCGGAAATCAGTATAGCGCAGATCATGCGTGTGGTAGATGGACCGATAGCTTTGATCCCTTGTATTTCAGAACGTTTTTATGAAGCCTGCGCGGAATGTGAGGACGAGGAGACTTGCAGAATCCGCAAGCTCTTTGCGGAAGTGAGATCAGAGATGGTTCCGATTCTGGAGCGGCCGATAACCACGCTTGCCGGAAAAAAAGACGAGTAAAAAAGGAGAGGCTGTTTGGTTCAGGCAGCCTCTTTTTGATCAGTTGTCTTGGGGGATTTCCAAAAGCAGTTCGATTATTTCCCTTGGGGTGGATGCCCGCGCCAGCTTTTCCTCTTGGATGATCACCTGCAGCTGGAACTCGAGCTCGAAGATGAGTCCATTGATGAAGACAGGATCCATGTGAAGCTGTTGGATCAGATGGGCATTTTTACGTTGGCCGGTGAGAGCTATCCCGTAGGAATGAAAGACTTCCACGGCTTTTTTCAGCAAAGAGTAGTGTTGGTTCATTGAGTCAGATTTTAGGTGGCAATAACTTATACATCACCGGAGTGACAATTCTTGAAAGCAAAGTGGAACTGATCAAACCTCCGATCAAAACTATTGCCAAAGGTGAAATCAATGGATTTGTACTCAAAGCAATCGGAATCAAACCTCCTATCGCGGTGATGGTGGTCAACACGATCGGCAGAAACCGGATTTCTCCTGCTTCACGGATAGCAGCTTCCAAGGGTTTTCCCTCCAGCCTGAGTTGATTGGTAAAGTCCACCAGCAGGATAGAGGTTTTTACCTCTATTCCAGCTAACGCGATCAAGCCTATGATTGCTACAAAGGAGAGGGAATTACCCGTCAACCAGAGGGCGACCAAAGCTCCCACCATGCCTAGCGGAATCACCGAAAGTACGATGATGGTGCTCTTGAAGGTTTTGAACAGCAATATTAAGACCGCGACGAATAGAAATACTGTGACGATAATCACCGTGTTAAACCCGGCAAATGACTCTTGTCGCGTCTCATACTCCCCGGCCATTTTAAAGGAATAGCCGTCTGGAAGCCGAACCTGCTCCAACTTCTGAATCACCTCTGAGATCACACGGTCTGTAAGGAAATTTTGGTCAACAAAGGAAGAAACAGACACCGAACGGATCTTGTTGTAGTGGTCAATTGTCAAGGTGCTGCTTTCGAGTTGGAGGTCGGCGATCTGGGAAATGGGTATGCCGGCGCCCTGTTGGTTGTTGATATACAGTCCGTCAAAACTCGCGAGGGTGGCCTTTTCTGGTCTAGGGGAGGTGAGAAGTATTGAGCGCTCATCGCCCAGTGGGTCGGTAAAGGAACCCAGGTTTAGCCCCGCCAAGGCAAGCCTCACCGTTCGGTCTACCTCGGCAATATTCACTCCAAGCTGCCTTGCCTTATTTTTTTGGATAGCCACCCTAATGTCTGTTTTCAGGTTTGCAACGGGATTGTTGATGTAGATGGTTCCTTTGGTTTCTTTCAGAAGTTGCTCGACCTTGGCGGCAAGGTGTCGGAGTGTGTCGAGATTTTCTCCGGAAATCCTTACTTCTACCGGGGCAGTCACGGGTGGCCCTTGCTCAAAGTTCTTCACTTCCACCTTTGCTCCGGCAAAGCTCGAGAATTTGGATTTGAGGTCTTCGATCACTTGCATCTTTCGCGGTGGCGAGGTATGGGGATCCAGCTGGACAAAGATCTGGGAGTAGTCCGTCCGCTCATTTTCTGGGATTTCGTTGTAGTATATCCTTGGATTACCTTTTCCTACATTGGTGGCGAAATTCATCAGTTCGGGAATCTGGCTGAGCTCGGCCTCCACCTTTCTGGCAACCTCGTCGGTGGTGGTTAGGTTGGACTGGAGCGGTGTCGTGATGTTTATCAGAAATTGGGGCTTTTCCGAAGGGGGAAAAAGGCTAAAGCCAATGACGGGAAACAAAACCAAGGACACCGCGAAGATCAGTCCCGCGAGAATCAATGTGGCAAGGGGCTTGTGAAGTGCCCTTTCCAGTAGGGGAGCATAGGTCTTGTGAATGCCTTTTTGGAAGAGGTCATAAAACCAGTTGGAATGTTCGGTGCTTTTGTCCCTGAGAAACCAAGTAGAGAGAAATGGAATGATGGTCAACGATACCAGCATGGAGGCAAGAACGCTCATGATCACCGCCAAAGGGAGACTTCTGATGAAATCTCCCGAGCCCTCGGGCAAAAACACGAGCGGCAAAAATGCGATGATCAAGGTTACCGTACATCCGACTACCGAAAGAGAGATCTGCTTGGTGGCTTTGAGCGCGGCCTCTTTCTTGGAAAAGCCGTCCCTGATCCAGCGCTCGATGTTTTCCACCACCACGATACTGTCATCCACCAAAAGTCCCAATGCAACGACCAGACCAACGATGCTCAGTTGGTTTAGGCTATAGCCTAGGGCGTTCAGCAGCACCAAACCTATAGCAAGGGACAGGGGAATCGAGATCATCACGATGATGGAAGCTCGATTGCCAAGTGGGAGCAGAGTGATAAAGACCAGGGCGATGGCTATCAGGAAATCAATCCCTAGTCCACTCAAGCGCTGATTGACGTAGTTGGCTTGGTCAAAAGCCACAACCAAATCGATGTTTTCGGGGAGCTCTCCCTTTACTTTGTCAATCGCCAGAAGGTATTTTTCCTGGACATTGGAGATGTTGTTGCCTTCCTTTAGTGCCGCAGTGACGAAGAGGGAGCGGTAGCCGTTTAATCTCGTAATGTGTTTGGTCTCTTCAAAGTCATTTCGGATTTCCGCCACGTCCTTGAGCTGGATGGTTCGGCTTTGTGCGGAGAAGATGATGGTTTCTCCAATTTCTTCAGCCGAGCTGTAGTTTCCGCTGGTTTTCACATTGAAGCTTTTGCTTCCTGCCTCGACTTGTCCTCCAGGGATATTGCTCAGCTCACTCTGGATGCTGGCAATAATCGCGAGGAGCGGAATGTTCATCTCGGCGATTTTGTCCAGCTTGAGGTCCACCCGTACAACCTGCTCAGGAAGACCAAAAACCTCCACTTTTTTGAGTTCGGTGACCTTTTCCAATTCGTCCTGAAGACGCTCACTATACCTTTTCAGCTTATCCCTCGAGGCATTTTCACTGATGAGCGCGATCTGGAGAACGTTGACATCGGAGGGGCGGACTTTGTTGATTTTGATGGAGAAAATTTCCTGCGGCAGCTCTGGACGAAGCGTGTTGACCTCCCGAACCAGCTCTTGGTATTTTTCATTGACGTCCTCGTTGTAGTTGTATTCTACAAAAAGCACTGCAACGCCATCCTTGATTTCCGTCTTGATCCGCTTGATGTTTTCCAGACCATAGATCACCTCTTCGAGCGGATCCACGACCAATTCTTCCATGTCCTCGGGACTAGCACCGGGGTAGATCACGATCACGGGGAATTGCGGCGCCTCGATCACCGGATCTTCGCTCCTCGGCATGGTGAAAAAGGTCGTAAGGCCGACCACTACGGTCATCAGAAAGATAACCAGCGTAAACTGATAGTTCTTTACGGCAAAATCTGAGATTCTCATCACTTCATTATTTGTATCGTGGAACCATCAGTGAGGTAGGCACTGCCGGAGACTATGAGCATGCTGTAGTTTTCCAGTCCGGAAAGCACTTGGATCGTGTTGGGGGAGATCTTGCCCAACCTAACCTGGATCTTTTTGGCGGTCTGTCCGTCTTCGGCTACGAATACATGACCTTCACTTCCCTGTGCATCCAAAAGCGCTTCATAGGGAATCTCCCAGCCCTCGGTCTGTTGGGAGGGATAGATCAGTGCTCTGCCAAACATTCCCGATGCCAAGCTTAGTCCCTTTGTTTGTTCCGGTGAGATCTCAGCCCAGTATGCGCCCGTGACGGGATCCGCTGCTTGGCTTTTGCGGACCACTTTGCCGGGTAAACTGTCGGAGTCGGAAGGAAGAATAGTCGCCCGATCTCCCACAGCTACCAGCGCCCAGTTGCGGTCATTGACACTGGCCTTGAGCACCCAGTTGCCTTGGCTTGCTCCGTTAATTTGGAGGATGGGAGTTCCAGATGCGACGAGCTGGCCAGGATTGACAAATTTGCGGAGCACAAAGCCATTTTGCGTTGCCCGGATCTCCGAGTAGGAAAGGTTAAATTCCGCCGTTTTTAGCTGCTGCGCCGCAATATCCAGAGCGGTCTTGCTGTTTTGAAACTGCTCCAGTGTCGCTACGCTGTCGCGATACAGCCTACCCGCACGCTCATGGTCACGCAGAACCTTTTCGTAGGCGAGCTTCGCCTGGTTGAGCCCGGCCTGAACTTCGGTCAGGTCCAAGGTTGCAATGACTTGTCCTTTTTTTACGGCATCGCCTTCTTGAACTTGGATTTGGGAGACGATTCCCCCGACTTTGAAGGACAGGGTCGTCTCGTCATTGGTGGAGAAAGTTCCGCTGGCTGCGATGGAGGAGGAAAAAGTGCCCTGGCTAAGGGGAATGACTTTTACCGGAATGGTCTCTCCTCTGGTGACGACTTGTTTGGCGGTCTCAACTTTGCCGCAGGCGAAAGCCAACACGGCTACCGAAAGGAGGGAAAAATAGGCTAGGTGTCTCATAGCTTAATAGGTTTGGGTGAGAAGTTGACGCTCGAGCTGGGCCATGGACTTGAGGAGATTGTAGGAGTTGATGGTTTTTTGGAGCGAGGCTTGGGTCAGCTGACTGCGGGCATCCATGAATTCGATCAGGGAATTGGCACCCTCGCGAAAACCCCGGTCTATCAATCGAAAATATGCCGCTGATGACTCGAGCTTTTTTTCCGCCGAACGCAATGCTGCTTGGTTGGCACGAATCTCGTTTTTTGTCAGATTCAGGTCTAGTTCCAACTTGTCAGAAAGTAGGTCTCTCTGCGTTTGGACGGTCTTAAGCGCCAGTTCATTTCTGAAGATTTGATTTCGGTTGCGGCCGCCTTGGAAGAGTGGCACATTGATGCTGAACCCCCAAAGAGCGTATCTTGAATCTTGGTCAAAGGCCCAGTCGAAACTCTGGGAACCCAGATCCGCATACGTGTTGAATTTGGGGATCCAGTAGCTCTTGCTGGCTTTGATGGCCGTTTCCTGAATACTTTCGGCGGTTTGGATCTGCAGGAGTTCTGGTCGTGTAGTCAGATCATTTTCCCCCATCAGATCGGCTAACTTGCCGAGGTCGGCCTCGTGCTCCTCAAATTCTACAGGAGAATCTTGTGGCCTATTCAGTAGAAAATTGAGGTAATGGGCTGCATTTTGCTTTTTGCTCTCCGCTTCGATGAATAAGGCGTTGATGTTTTCAACTTCACTCTCCGCCCGCAATACTGAGGAGGGAAGTCCTTTTCCGTTTTCCAACAGCGATTGATTGTCCCGCAGGTTTTGCTCGACTAATACTTTGCTACTCTGGATTACCTCTATTGCGGTGTGGGCTGTACAAAAATTGTAGTAAGCAAGCTTGATGTCCTGAACCAGATTTGCGCGATAGATTTGGAGGTCATATTCAGATAGGACGACCTGCTTTTCCCGGATCTGTCGTTGGTAGATCAGATCCGTGTTGACGATAGGCATAGAGGCTCGGAATCTTGCATCGTAGAAGTTGTCCGGTAGGAGCTGCTCTGACACGTTTTCCAATTGGGGAAAAGCATCGCTTCCGGTGAGTTGATTCAGTGTGGAGTAGACCGGATTTAGCAGATCTCCCACAGGAAAGCCAATCGTCCTACCTCCGTTGGCCAAGGTATAGGACGCCCCAAAATCCAAAGCTGGAAGGAAATAACTTTTGGCATCCTTAAGCGCAAGTAGGCTACGCTCCAGCTCTATGTTTTTCTCCTGTAAAACCAGGTTGTTTTCCAGCCCTTCTTGGATGTATTCGTTTAGAATACCTTGTGCCTCGGTCGCGGAAATGGGGCTGAAAAGAAATGCGGACAGAAAAGCCAGAAGAGATTTCATTATAGAATTATTCGGTGTTAATTAAAAAAACAGTGTTCAATAAATGGATAAAATTTTTTAAAGTCTGTCGAGGATTTTAAAGAACTCTTCCAATCCTTCTCTTATAATGGTGTTTTGCCTTTCGGGCAACACCACTTCGCAGCGCTTCCTGATATTCAGGGAGACCATTCCGTGTACTGCTGACCAGATGAGATAGGTAAGGGGCTCCAAGTCGTGGCCTTTGAAATGTCCCTGTTCTGCGCATTCTTTAATTGTCATCCGGAGGTATTCGAATGTGCCGCCACCCTCTTTCCAATTATCATGTTCGGAGTTATAGACATGATCTATGGGTGCTTCTTTGATAAACATAAGGTCGTACATATCAGGGTTTTCAAGTGCGAAACCTACATAAATACTTCCCATCGCTTTAAGCCGCTCCATGGGGTTTCTGACGGATCGAAGAACCTGCATCTTTTCCATCATTTGGGAAAATCCACCCTGGTGAAGCGCGTGGAAAATTTCGTTTTTGTCCCTGAAGTAGTGGTAGATAATGCCAGGACTGTACTCGATCTGGTCGGCGATATTTCGGATGGAAGTTTTCTCCACACCCTTTTCAAGAAAAAGTGACTTGGCGGCAACCAAAATCTTCTCCCTCAATTCTTCCTTATCTCGTTCTTTACGATCTGCGATTCCCATGTGCTAAATAATAAACAGTCAAAAATAATTAAACACTGTTTAATAAAGCAAGTGAGTCGTGGAAAAAGATTCAATATTTTTCTTGTTGGTCCTTCAGCGGCTCGCTGTCCCAGGCCTGGTCGTTCATGGAGAATTTGCGGGAAAGTTCACCTGAGAGGAGAGCTTCTTGTATTTCGATTTGCTTTTTGACCTTGGAAATATATTCCGCCTGATTGCCTCGGTACTTGACAAGGATCTTGAGCGAATCCTCGTCGTATTTGCGAAATTGTGCCGCCAGTCGATGCACAGTGTGGGCCCGGAAACCGAGTTTTTGCAGTGCCTCCTGACCCATACGTATGGAGGTATCCAAATGCTCTCGATAGATGCTGTCGACACCCATTTCCATTAGCTCAAAAGCTTCGTAGCGGTTTTTGGAGCGGAGCATGATTTGCAGTTTGGGAAAATGCTCCCTGCAAAGCTCCACTAGCTTTTTGTTTGTTTCCGTGGACTTAATCGCGGAAATCAGGATTTTGGCATCCTCGGCACCGGCAGCGTGGAGCAGATCCAATCGAGTCGCATCCCCGAAATAAACTTTGAAGCCCATTTTCCGGAGAAAGTCCACCTGATCTGGATTATAATCCAGAACCGTGGCCTCCACGCCGTTGGCCCGGAGAAATCGCCCCAGCGTGGTACCGAAGTGGGAAAATCCAACAAGGATAACCTTGTTCTTTTCTCCAATCTCGTCAGCATCGCGACTGTTGTTGACATTTTTCTTTTCCAGACGGGGCAGAATGGCTTTTTCCAACACCAGGCTGAAGATAGGAGTGAGAGTCATGCTCAGCGCCGTGATCGCCATCAGCATCCCGGATGTGGTCGTCGCAAGTATCCCCAGCTGCAGCGCAAAAGCATAGGTGACAAATGAAAACTCGGAGACTTGGGCTAAACCTATGGAGAATCTCAAGTTCTCAGGAAAACTGAGTTTCTTGACTTTACCGATAGTGGCGAGAACAAGAGCCTTAATCAGGATAACGCCAAAAGTCAGGGAAAAAACGCTGGCCGCATCGGAGAAAATCAGGTTGAAATTGATGGTCGCGCCGACGGCCATGAAAAACAAACCAAGGAGCAAACCCTTAAACGGATCAAGATCGGACTCTAGCGCATGCTTGTAGGGAGAATTTGCCAGGATAACGCCGGCCAGAAAAGTACCCAAAGCGGGGCTCAGCCCGACCATTTCCATCAAAAAGGCAATCCCCACGACGATCAGGAGTGCCGATGCAGTAAAAAGTTCGCGGAGCTTGGTCTTCGAGACCCAGTTAAGCAGCGGGCCGAAACCAAAACGTCCTAGCAAGACAACCAAACCAATGGCTACGAAGATCATCAGCGTCTGCACCCAGCCGGGCTGATGTTCCAAAAAGCCTCCATGGCTGTCTCCAGCCACCTCGGGTGCGGCAATAGCCAATAGCGGCAATACCGCCAAGATCGGGATCACGGCAATATCCTGCAGCAGCAATACGCCAAAGGAGAACTTGCCCGTGGGAGTGTCCATCTGGTTTTTTTCCTTCAATGACTGCAGGACAATAGCAGTGGACGAGAGTGCCATGGATAGGGCCGCTGTCAGACCGATTCTCCAGTCTATCCCGATAGCAAGGCCGAGGCCGAAAAGCAAGGCGGAAGTCGCGATCACTTGGGACAGGCCCACCTTCAGGATGAGATCCCGCATCTTCCACAAGTTTTTGGGCTCGAGCTCCAAACCTATCAAAAACAGCATCATCACTACCCCAAACTCAGTACTGTGCATGATATCCTGACCTTGGGATTCGTCTTGGATAAATTGGAAGCCGTAAGGCCCCACCAATATTCCGGCTATCAGATACCCCAAGACGGAACCCATGCCGAGGCGTTTTGCTATGGGGACGCAGATGACAGCCGCCAGTGTATAGATGATCGCGTTGAAGAGAAATCCATCCATAGTCTTAGGCTTTTTGGAGGTAAGGCGTCGTAATTTCCGCTGCATCCCTTAGACTTAGGACAAGTTCCCTGTACTCCCTGCCTTTCTCCCTGAGTTTGTCAGCAGTAATACTATGGGTTCCGCTGAGATGAAAAGGTGGCAGGTAGCGCATGTGGCAGAGGTAGGCAGTTTGTTCAAAGGGTCTCAAATATTCTTCAACCGTATATCGGTTGCGACCCGTGGATGAATAGACTTCTTTGGACCCACCAGTGGTGAATGCATTGAAGACGTACTTGTTTTTGAGGAAAATCCCCCCGGTACCATAGGCCCAGCCATACTCCAGCACCAGATCCATCCACTGTTTTAGCAACGGGGGGCAAGAATACCAGTAAAATGGGTGCTGCCAGATGATCACTTCGTGCTCAAAAAGAGTCTCCTGTTCTGCCTGTATGTTGATGTTGAAGTCTGGATAAAGCTCATAGAGATCCCTCACCTGAACATTTTCCAAGTCGCTGATCGCATCCACCAAAGCTTGGTTTGCGTCGGAATGTTCAAATTTTGGATGGGCAAAAAGGACTAGGATTTTACGCATGATGGTTTTTGGCCTGAGTTAGGATCCCCCTTTGTCTTTGAAATAGTAACCCAGTGCGCCGGATGGACATTTTTTGACTTGATCTATCAACTGGTCGGTACTTGCGTTGGTAATCTCTATCCAGGGCTTCTTCCTGGGGTTAAAGACTTTCGGCAGGCCTCGGACGCAGTTCCCGGAATGAGTGCACTTTTCCGCTTGCCAGGTTACAGTCACTTCACCGTTATCATATTCTTTGGTAGGGTTTGATTCCATGGTAGTATAGGGTTTGGATAGGCTAATAATACCAAAATCCGCGGATTTGTTCTGTTCCCAAACGGTAAAAAAGAAAAACCTGCCACTCAATGTGACAGGTTCCGGCTCGTGTAGCTCTTAGGATTTGGGCTTTTTCAAGACGAGATAAAAACAATAGACCGTGGCCACCACAATCAGGCTTTGAGTCAGGACGGAGAGTATCAGTGCGGAAGAGTTCATAGAGTTCGGTTTGTGCGTTTTTGGTGGGAATACCAGACGATGCCGGCGATCGTCGCGAAAAGTAGGACCAGTTGTGTTCTGGCAAGCGTGGAATAGAATATCTTCTTCTCCAGCAGCTCCGTGTCTTCAGGATTGGATAGGAGCTGGGCCTTGAGGTCTGCGTTTGAGATCTTTGATATCAGTGAAGAGGCATCCAGCTCATAGCCATGCCCATCCATCAAGCTGCCAAGAGCGCTCGTCCAGTCATTTCCTACGGGTGTAAAGAGTGCCCCAAGCAACACCAAAAGAAGGAGTGCCGGCGTGATGTACTTCATGATCCATTTGTAGAAAGACGGCACCCGAATGTCCGCACCGCGGGTGATTTCCTCCCATCCCTTTTCCATTCCAAAGACCCAGGCGAAGAGGATGGTCTCCAAGAGTGCGAAAATGACCAAACTCACCGTGCCTCCCCAGTAGTCGTACTCATCGAAGTAGCCATATTTATAGAATAGAACTGTCGGAAGCCCCATGATCAAAGCGATGATTCCAAAGGAAACTGCCCCTTTGACTTTGCTCCAGCCAAATTCATCCTGCATAAAACCCATCCACGGCGTACCCATGGCCAGTGAGGAGGTGATGCCTGCGAAAAACAGCAAGCCAAACCAACACACCCCGGCAATCATACTGAATGCGGGTCCCCATTGCTGGAATAGGTAGGGCATGGTCTGGAAGGCCATCCCAAAACCGGCGTTTTCCAACACCCAATCCATTCCGAGAAATCCTGCAGCAATGGGAATGACAATGGCGCTTCCGAGTACGATCTCCACCAACTCATTGGTAAATCCCGCGGTAATGGAATTTAGCGCTATGTCTTCATTGGCCTTTACATAAGACGCGTAGCATTGGATGGAGCCCATGCCTACCGAGAGGGTGAAGAAGATCTGTCCGGCAGCGGCAAGCCAAACTTTGGGGTCGGCAAGCGAGGAATATTGCGGTGTCCAGAGAAAGTTGATCCCATCCCAAGCGTTTGCGTCTGGAAACTCCGCGGTGGCAAAGTCTGCACCCATGGTCCAGCCACGGAAAGCCAGGATTAGCCCAAACAAAATCAGTAAAGGCATTCCGATTTTGGCGACCTTTTCTATCCCGCCAAGCCCGGAGGAGAGTATGTAAACATTCAATCCCATCACCAGTACATATACCAACACCGGAAGCAGGGGAATGCCCAAATCAGAGCCCGTAAGCCCCACGTAGTTGTCAAAGAACAAACTAATCTCGTCCTTGCCCATGCCGGTGAAGGTCCCCACAATGCTGTGAAAGACATAGATAAAAGTCCAGGATTCAATATAGGTATAGTAAGCCACCACGGCTATGTTGGTGAAGATGCCGAAAACCCCGATGTACTTCCAAATCGGTTTCTTGCTGACTGAGTCCAAGATGTAGGGTGTACTGTGGTTGCCCAGCTTGCCACCAAACCTGCCCAAGGACCACTCGACGAAGAGCAGCGGAATGCCCATCAGTAGGAAGCAGATGAGATAGGGGAGGATAAAGGCCCCGCCTCCGTTTTGCACCGCTTGTACAGGGAAGCGAAGGAAGTTTCCAAGTCCGACAGCATTGCCGGCCATGGCCAGGATAAGGCCCACTCGGGAGCCCCAAGATTCATTGTTTGCACTCATAGGTTGGTGTGGATGCAGTAAAAAAGGCTCCCTCACACGAGGGAGCCTTGGGGGTTAGTTAGGTAAGTTTTTATTGATAAGTTCGGCCCATCTGGTAGCCAGAATGGTCTCGCCAAGCAAGTCGGAAAAGTACTCGTGGTTGTAGATCTCCAAACTCAAACTTTTCTTGGCCGGATCTTTAAAATGAATCTGCAAAGCCAGCTGATCCAGCGTCTTGGTAGGGTTTGAAGTGTCGTTTCCAAGATAGGATTGGTGCACCACGGCTTTGGAAACGTCCCGCAGGGCCACTTGTCGATTTTCAACAGTTTCGCCGCTTTGGTAGTACAGGAGGGCCTTTTTGGAGGTGTCCAGTCCTAGGATGTAGCGGTTTCTCCAGTCCTCCTGGACATCAGTTTTCAGGTTGAGCTGGGTCGCGAAGTCGCTAAACCCACTCAGAAACTTCTTTTTGGCTTTTTTGCTCTTGATGGAATAAGAAACAAACGGCGCGATCACGCCTAGTAACAGCACACCTGACACAGCAAGTGTGGGAATATCGATATCGATCATTTTTTTGGTAGATAAAATTGAAAATGTGTTTGCAGCCTATGGCTTGGGATGACACATTGTCTACCAGGTATGGAAGAAGTAAAAGAAAGTGGTCAATACATCAAACAGCGCCTTGGACTTGGTAAAAAAGGAAGGCGAAAGGTATTGAAGGAATGAGTGAACGAAGGCTACGCTCCAGTCTGTGTCTTTCAGGTCTGCTATCCCCAAACTGGCTTTGAATGCCGGTACCTCTGGAGAATGATCAACAAGGCTGAAAACCAGGTCTGGCGTAGAAATGCCCTTCAGCTCAGCGGAAGAGTAATTGCTTTTAGTCCTTAGTTCGCTTGAGGGAGGAAATGAAAAAACAGCCACTATCCCGATCAACCAGACGAGGCCGAGGAAGAAAGCTATTCTTTGTTTTTTCATTTTTTGTGAATCCAAATCAACCCCAAATGTAAGCTGTATTGGATTGAAAAAACAAAAATATTTTTTCGATCAATTTCGGAAAATCATACGGCTGTGGGCGGGGCTCGTAAGGGAAGAGCTATTTTTTCAGGGGGAAAATCCTTCCTTCTTTCACCCCTTGTTGAAACTCGACTGTTTTCCAAGGCGAGTTGGGAAAAACCAGCGAAGTCATCACCAATTCACCATCATTGACAAAGAGCTCGACGGAACTGGCGTCCAGAAAGATCCTAAGATTCTCAGCCTTCCAACTCATCGGTGCAGCATGTGCAGCTGCGAAATCCTCCTGAAAGTCAGATTTGCCGGCATTGGTTCTGTCTATGGACACCAGGCCTGCTTCTTTGGTGATCACGAGCTTTTCGCCCAGTTCATTGGACAGGGTAAGCGCAAAGGCATCCGACCCATCCAGTTCAGCTTCCAGCTCCACCGCCTGGGAGGGTAGCTTAGAGCTTTCGTCCACTTCTATCGCCGCTTGGCGGAGCTTTTCCAGCTCTTCGACCGGAGCGGATTTCAAAAGCAAAACTCCATCGACATCGATCAGGCTAAGCTCCCGCGGTACGGTCATAGCGGATCTCCAGGACTTTGTAGGCACGACTTGCCCGTAGAGCCAATTGCTCATCCAGCCAATAAACAGCGTACGCTTGTCCTTTTGGGGCAGATTCGCCCAAGTGACTCCCGCATAGTTGTCCGGGCCATAGTCAATCCAGCGGATCATCTTATCGTCTGGCGTAAAAATCCCTCCATCAAAATCCCCTATAAAATATTGGGTAGCAGATCCTTTCTGCGGTCCGCCTGGATTGATGCTTAGCAGCAAGACCCATTTGTCCTCTCCGCTAGGAGTTTGCATTTTCAGCAGATCTGGACATTCCCATACTCCCCCGTGTGCCCCGAAATTTTGGCCAAACGCTCCAATTTTGCTCCAGTTTTTCAGATCCGGTGAACTGTAAAACTGAACATGGTCCTGTACAGCCAAGGTCATGATCCATTCCTTAGAACCATCTGAATTCAAGATTTGCGTGACCTTCGGATCCCGAAAGTCGCGTATGCCGGGATTGGGCAGAACCGGATTCTCCGCGTATTTGGTCCAGGTTCTTCCCCTGTCGGTTGAGAAGGCAATTCCCTGGGTTTGGAAGTCATTGGAACCTGACTTTTCACCCTCCGCATCATGGTAGGTGTAAATCGCCACAATCGGCGGGTTTTCTTTTGTACCCAAACCAGAGCTGTTTTCTCTGTCTACCACCGCACTGCCCGAGAAGATATAGCCGAGGCTATCCGGAAAGATGGCGATGGGCAATTCCTCCCAGGACACGAGATCTTTGGATACAGCATGCCCCCAGTGCATCGGTCCCCATACCGTCGTGTCGGGGTAATGCTGGAAAAAGAGATGGTATTCCCCATCGAGGTAAAACATACCGTTTGGGTCGTTCATCCAGCCTGAGGCAGGGGTGAAGTGGTAGTCAGGGCGATAGGTTTCGTTTTCCGAAGCGGTGAAAACGACCTCTGGATTTCTTCCGCAGGAGGCTAGAAGGGCCAGGCTTGCCAAAAGCAGGGGACGATAAAGAACGTTCATATTAGCGTGTGATGAGGTGGATAAGTTCTTGAGGGTCTGATTCGTGGCTCATTTTTTCTGCAATGAGCGCTGCATTGGCTCGGTATTCTGGATTATTCCAAAAGTCTATCAATGCCTCTTCGAACTTTTCAAGATTGAAGTTGTGGATGCTGGTCCCCAAAGGACCAAGTCCATTGTTGTTGATCAAGCGATTCCAAAAGTATTGGTCCATGATATGGGGCACAATGAGCTGAACCGCAGCCGATCGTGCTGCGAAATGGGTCGTGCCCGAGCCTCCGTGGTGCACGATTCCATGGAGTTTTGGCAGGATCCAGTCATAGGGAATCTGATTGACATAGTAGATGGATTCTCCGCTGGACTCTACTTTTTGAAGGCCGCCCCAAGAGAGATTGACTATGGCCGGAATCTGGTGTTTCTCAAGAAGCCCAATAATTTGCGAAGATAGCTCCAAAGGTTTGGGATTGGTCATGGAGCCGAAAGTCAAAAGAATAGCTTTGGGATACTTTTCCAGCCAAGCCGTCAGCGCTGGATCGGGTTGGTAGTGTTGGTTTTGGTTTCGTGCGAAAAAGCCAGTAAGGTATGCGCATTCCGGCCAATTGGAAGGTTTGGGATAAAGGGCTGGGGAAATTTGATAAAGGACCTGTAGCCTTTTTAGCTCGAAGTTTTTGATGGACTTAGTCGAAAATTCTATGCCCTGGAAATCCTTGAAATAAGGCTTTACGAATTTGTTGAAAGCGATGTATCGGGTGCCATTCACCAAACCATAGCTTCGAAGATTCCATTTGCTTGAAAACGGCTTCCACTTCGAAAGGCTCAAATGCTGGTAATTGGGATGGGGGTGGATGAGGTTAGGAATAGGGGAAAGCTGGAAGAACTTCTTCGGCTCTGCCATCGCTGGAAGTGTGCAGTAAAGTGCTTTTGGGTGAAAGATCACCCGATCCGGCCTTGTGGAATCGATAGCGTCCTTTTGCTGCTCAATCAGAATTTTCTGAAGACCAAGTGAAGTCTTCATCAGACGGTAGAAGTTTTTTATTGTGGTGAAAGTATTGCCTCCACCACCCATTACAGACTTCCCGACACTCGAATCCAGCATTTCCAAGAAACGTCGGTCGAAACCCAAAAAGTCCAATCCCATCTTTTCCACCGTCTCCCTAAACTGTTCAGGGAAGAGGCAAACTACCTCGTGACCCGCTTTCTGTAGAAGTTCGGCCTGAGCCAAAAATGGTTCAATGTCGCCTCTCGTTCCGATAGAAATCAATAGGACCTTCATGGTTTTTGGGTCTGGTTGCTGGCTAAGGTTTTTTGGTCTCAGCCTAAACTTACATAGATCCGCCCAGTTTCAGGACAAGTTCAAGGCCTATTCCACTAATAAAGCACCTCATTTTCTTGTTTCCAGACAGCGAAGCCACCCAGTCCACTGGCCCTCCATCAGCAAAATCAATCAAGTTTTCACCGACTTTTGCATAGATCTTAAACTGGAATAATTGATAGTACTGTTGTGACGAGTCTGAATGAAAAGTCACAGGGAAGCCCGTCCAGGTATTTTGGCTGTCTTGAAGGCGTTGCCGTAGGGCTGGGTTTTCATCCCTGAGGAAGAACTTGAAAGATATTTTATCCCTCGGGAAAAACTTCTCCAAACGTTCGATCAATAGCTTAATATGGCGATTGGCTTCTTCCAGTTCAAAGTCGAAGTTTCCCCGGTTCTTCCCTGCAGATGCAAGACAAAAGATACCAAAATGGGCAGTAAAGTTTGGGTTTTCGTAATGCTGAGCACGAACGTGTCGATGCACCGTCGCGTAGCTCTGAGTCCCTGGCTTTGGAGTATTTTTCAAATCCTGAGACAGCTGCAAAGCGAGAACGTTGGTGGCGTCGGCTACGACTTCGGTATTTCGCAATGCACTGACCACATTGTTTTGATTGACTTTTGCAACTGCTGAGCAGGTACCCAAAGGGGAAACAGGGGATAGTAGGATAGGGGTAAATCCGGCTTTCTTGGCCTTTTTTAGCCACTTGGCTTCGGTTTTTAACAACTGGATCGGTTCGACTTTCAAAGGCTGGGTGAATCGGTTCTTTCCAAAATCCCGGAGTACCTGAGATGGTGACATTTTTTCAACGCGCTGCCGATAGATCTCGAGTATCAGGCTTCCGAATTCGGAAGCTGAAAGTTCCTCTATCAAATAGTCGATTGAGGCTGGATCTGGAATTTTTGACTTTAGTTTTTCGAAACTGGGATTATTGGACATTGGAGTTATGTGAAAAGTGTTGCTTTTAAATTTCAACTATTGAGAATTGATTTCCTTCAATTTTTTTTCTGGCCTGTAAGCAACCCCCCGTCTCAATTTCCAATCTGCTGGGTGTTTAAATTTTTGAACACTAAACCAATGAAAAAAATGAAAACGTTTCAATCACTAGGTGTGATTTTATTGCTGTTGGCTGGACTGTTTACGGCTTGTGAGGAAAAGCCAGAGGTGCCAACCAACCCACTGCTGGCAGATGCAGGAGCGGAGCAGGAACTAGTCGTGAACTCGCTTGCTTTGCTTGATGGAAGCCAGTCGGTTAATACGCTGGGGAAGCCCATTTCTTACAAATGGGAGCTTATCGAAAAGCCGGATGGCGCGGAGTTCGAGACTTCTTCTATGGAAAAAGTCGCAGTCGAATTTTCCACCAACAAGACTGGCAATTATGTCTTTAAGCTGACGGTGACCTACCTAAACTGGACTGCGACCGATACTGTCAAGCTGACGGTGGTAGCAGGGGAAACTCCTAAGATCGAAGCCAAAGCCGGAGAGGACAAGGAGGTAGCACTTGGTACTTTGGTGGAATTGGACGGGTCCAACTCTGTCAACGAGACCGGCGGAGACTTGCAGTTTGAATGGGCGATCATGGAAAAGCCGGAAGGCAGCACCGTTCAGCTGCAGACTCCAACCGATGTCCTATCCAAGTTCCAGCCCGATAAAGCTGGGAAGTATCTTATCAAACTCAAGGTTAAACATCAGTCAACCATATCTTTTGATCTAATCGAAATCAACGTCACCGGTACAGTCGGCGGAAATGAAGGACCAGTCCTGATTTCGGAAGATATCCTTCAAACTAGGATTTTGGAAAATGTACACGTAGAAAAAGAACAGCTCTTTGACTATTTGGTGACCAAGGATATCGAGGTCGAGGGAACGCTAGTGGTGAAGCCCGGAGTCAGGATTGCATTTGAAGCGGGAGCCAAATTGACCGTCTCAGCCAACGGAATTTTGATTGCGGATGACAGAACTTCCCAGGGTACCATCGTTTTCCAAGGAAAATCCGCGGAAAGGGGCTATTGGGAGGGCATTCTCATCGAGTCACAAAGCGAGCAAAATATGCTCTGGGGAATCGAGATCAGGGATGCAGGGCAAATGGATGCAGCGCTCAAGCTTGCTCCGGGAGCTAATGTTACGGTGATTTCCTCCAAGATTCACCACAATTCAAAACTTGGCATCATCCTGCCCGAAGACGCAAGTCTTTTGGAGTTCAAGGCAAATGAAGTCTTTGATAACACAGATGGGCCGATGATGATCGCGGCGGAGCGTGTGTCGTTGCTCTCTTCGGAAAACACCATAAAAGGTGGTAATATCAAGGTTTCGCCCGGAAGAATAGATAACGGTCTGGAACACATCTGGCCCAATTTCACTTCCCAATATGATCTTTTGGACGATCTGGTCGTGACAGCGGCATCCACTTGGGCAGCCTCCGATGGAGCACACATCAACGTAGCCAATGACAGAGCCATCCGAATCATTCAGGGATCCAAAGTCATCCTGTTTGGTCTGGAGGGAAAGCCGGTGGTCATAGAAGGAATGACCAAGGAAAAAGGCGCCTGGAGGGGAATCTACCTTGACAATTCTCAAGGAAACCCAAGCAATATCAACATGACCGAGATCAGGCATGCTGGAAGCAATGCCATCAGCGGTTCTGAGCCCGCCACGCTGAAGATTGGCACCAATGGTAGTATCGCAATTTCCAAAACCGTCTTTGACCAAGGAAAGGGGAACGGGCTCGACGCCACTTCCAATGGCGTAAGTCTGGTTTTTAACCTGAATACCATCACCAATCACATGGGGCATCCCATTGTCGTCTCCACCAGCTTGGTCGAAAACCTCGACTACACTACCGCAATGGAAAACAACGGAAAGAATGAGGTGGCAGTAGATGGCCTGATCGCCATCGGAGTTCCAGGAAGGGAGATCATCTGGAAGGGATTCTATGGCGGCACGCCTTATGTGATCAAGGGCATGGGCCAAAACCTTCTCGTCCAGTCTGGCTTGCGGATAAAACAAGGGGTGCGAATCAAGATGCAACCGGGAACGCGGATCGACGTGGTAGACTCGGGCGGCATGTTGGGTTATCTACATCTAGAAGGAGGCAATGGCGCTCCAGTGGTGATCCAAGGAACCGATGAGACGAGTGGTTCTTGGTATGGGATTACGTATTCTACCAACCACCTCCAAAACGTGGTAAGAAATGCTAGAATTCTCCATGCTGGCAAGGTTATGTCCAACAATTTTTCGGCAGCTCTTACTGTAGACAACGTGCCCCAAGGCAGCCTGACCGTAGACAAAACCTTTATCGGGAAATCTGGTCAACATGGAATCGCCGTGGCAAGGTCTTCAGGAGATGTACTCAAAACATCAGAACTGACATTCGAGGAAGTTCCCGGCAATCAGATCCATATTTGGTAAATAACCAAACGCTAATAGTAAAATCCCCCGTCAAAATGATCGGGGGATTTTTTTATATGTTACCCAGAAAATGCTTGTGAGGTTTAATCCAAATACGCTAAACGGCATAGAGCTGGTGCTTGGAAAGGAAATCCTTGAGATGCTGCCCCGACAAGGGCTTGGTAATGTAGTCCAGCACATCTTCATAGGAAAACGCTCTGATCTTGTCGTTGGTGTCTATGGAGCTGGTGATGATGGCAATCAAAAAATTCTTTCTGACCTCGGCGCTCAGTTCACTGAACTCATCCAGGAAGCCCCAAGCGTCCAAAATGGGCATGTTGATGTCCAAAAGCAATAAAATCGGCTCGTCTAGCGAGAGGATCTCCTGGGTCTCTACCCGTCTTTTGATCTCATCTATCGCGGCCTGCCCGTTTTCAAATGATGAAATCGCACTGTTGAAATCTATGCTTTTCAAAATTTTGATCGCTACCATGCGAACGATTGCATCATCATCCACCAAAAACACTTCCCGGATTCGAAAATATCCCATTTAATTATCAAATAATTACCTAATTGTGAATCAACGTCAATTCCAAATATAGAGGGTATGGGACTTATTTAAACAGAATTGTTTGTGAAATAAGCGACTTTTATACTGATGTTATATAAGTGACAAAATACTGTTTTTGAGAAGCATAAAAATAAATTAGAGAGTATAAAATATAATACCGGCACTCCCTTCACATCCGTGAAAATGGGATGGATGGTAGGGGAGTGCGGAAAAAATTACTCGTGAAAAACGGAAGACCTTGGTCACGAGGAGATACTCGCTCAAGTAAATGGACAGAATTTTTTCTGAACCTGGGCTCGGGCCCTGCTGAGTTGGGATTTGGAGGTGTTTTCGGAGATCTGCAGCTTTTGGGCGATCTCCTCATGACTGAGACCTTCTAAGACAAATAGCTCGAATACTTTTCGATAACCGTTCGGAAGAGAGAGCAGTATTTTGCCGAGATCTTCCCAGTCCAAATAGTCGCTTGGCCCGCTCTGGTTCGCTGTTGGATAGATTTTTTCAAGACCGGTTTGCTTGTAAAAGTTGCGCTGTTTTTCCAGGTACATCAGGCACTCGTTGACTACGATTCTTCGGATCCAGCCTTCGAAGCTTCCTTGCTGTCGAAATTGTACGATCCGGTCGAATATCTTTCGGAACGCTATGATCAGTACATCTTCAGCAGCGGTGGTCTCCTTGATGTATTTCAGGCAGACGGCCAGCATTTTTTCAGACATCCGATCAAAAAGTTCACGCTGGATTTTTGGATTTTGATCCAAACATCCGAAAAACAAATGTTCGATACCTTTCGCGTGGATAGCTGACACTTTTTCCTGTTTCACCAATGGGCTTTTCATTTTTGGTAAAAGAATTTGGGTTAGGGGTTTTCATTTTAAAAAGGGACTTTGGTTGATACTTCTTGTTACGAATGTGCGAAGGCGTTAGCTGCCTCGGCGGCACCACATGTTTGGGTGGTTTTTTTGAACAAAGCGACGTCTTGATTTCTGTAGTTCTGTTTGGACAAATCCGCTTCGCTGGAACTTGAAAAAGTGATTCCCCAAAGAATTAAGAGTAATCTTAATGCGGTTTTCATCGGCTTTTGTTTTAGATAGATTCTACCCAAAATTGCCTCGAAAAATGGTTGCGTGAAATCACATAAAAAGGTGAAAAATAACTGGTTGTGACAGTTTTACGTCGCTATCATGTGACTCAATGTCACATCATTTGTAAAATCGAAAAAAGTGTAGCGAACCGTGGAAGGTGTTGGCTAGAACAGTCTGTCGCGAAAGGCTTTTGCCACTGCCTCGCTCTTGGAGTTGACATGAAGTTTCTCATAGATCTTCTTGATGTGGCTTCGCACGGTATCCATGGCGATGAACATTTCCGAGGCGATCATCTTGTAGGAATAGCCGTTGACCAAGTGCTGGAGCACTTCTTTTTCCCGATCGGAGAGGTTGTAATTTTTGTCCGCAGGCAGATTCATTTGAGAAAACATCTTCAAGACCTGAGCTGCGACTGAAGCGGTCATCGGCGCACCTCCAGTAGATGCTTCTTGGATATATTCCAGAAGTTTTGCGGGTGGAGTTTTCTTTAGAATGTAACCATTTGCCCCATTCAGCAGCGCCTGGAAGATATTCTGATGGTCGTCAAATACAGTCAACATCAACACGCTTACCTCGGGCTGGACAGCTTTGATCAATCTGAGCCCTTCAAGCCCGTTTACATCTGGCATGTCGATATCCATCAAGATCACATCAGGTTGATACGTTTTGACTTCAAGAAGGACATTGCTACAGTTTCTAAAAGCTGCCTGGACAGTAAAGCCTTCACTTCCGTCGATGAGCATAGTGAGGCCTTCACGGAGTTGCGGGTTGTCTTCGTAGATCAGGAGCTTTATCATGGCATTTTCAAAAAATAAAACTAGCTCAATCAAATTATATTCTCAATCACATATTAATGTGGAATCTTGAGATCCAAAGTTGTTCCTTCGCCTGGCGACGAATGTATGGTCAATGTTCCCTTGAGGTTTCGGGCTCTTTTCTCCATGTTTTCGAGACCATTGCCCCGTTCAAGACTTTCCGAGTCGAAGCCGATCCCATAGTCCTTGATCTTGAGGTTAAAGACGTTTTTATCAAGTGTAAATGACACGTACAAGCGAGTGGCCTTGGAATATTTCGCCGCATTGTTGATGCCTTCCTTGAAGATCAAAAAGAGATCGCGGCGGGCATCCATTTCGAGCTTCATGTCCAAGACTCTTTCACCGATCTCTATATTGAGGAGGATGTCTTTGCTTTCCAGCACCTCGGTTGCAAATTCCCGCATTCTCGCGATCAGCCTTTCCATGGTATCATTTTGAGGCTTGATACTCCACACGATATCGTCCATCGCATCCATCATCCTCTGGCTGTTCTCAGAGATTTTGGAGATGTATTCGCTTGATTTAGCTGGGTCGACACCGATTTTGGTCTTTGCCATCGAGCTCAGGATATTGATCGTACTGAGTGTGGAGCCCATGTCGTCGTGCAGGTCCCGGGCGAGTTGATTCCTGATTTTGACTACGGCCAAGATTCGATTTAGTCGAAGTCTGTAGATGATATAAACAATCGCCAAAAATAATAACACCAAGGCCAGCTTAAACCACCAAGTCTGAATCAGGCTAGGCTTGATGGAAAAGCGATAAACAGCGGGCGAGGAGGATTCGCCTGACTCGTTTGCACTTTTCACCTCAAAGGAATAATCTCCCGGGGGCAGCAAAGAGTAAACCGCTTCAAAGCTTCCCTTCGCCTCTCTCCATACCGGATCAGCACCCACCAGTCGATAGAAATAAGAAAATCGATCCTGGAGGTTAAAATTGAGGATATTGAAATCAAATCTCAGGCTGTTTTCGTGGGAAAGGAAGTCCGTTCTGGTAGCTGCTACCGAGCCGTCTCCAATATAAGTCCCAAACAGTTCAATGCTGGTAATTGCCGGCTGAGCAGGAGTGAGGTTCCGCTCAAATTGCCGTGGGTCAAAAACCATAAAGGAGTTGCTGCTGACGAATGCCAGCTCCCCAGTGGACAGGAGCGTCCCGCTATGGCCATCACTGGGAATTTTTGAGAAAAAGTGATTCCTTCCAAAAGAGTAGAAGGTGTTGTTGCTGATATCAAAGCGGCTCAGCCCGTCTGGCGTATAGATCCAAATAAGCCCATTGGGTTCAGATTGGATATGCAGAATCCTGTTACTTACAAGGCCATCTGAAAACGAAAAGATCTCATTTTTTCCGGATTTGGAGTTGTACTTGTTGAGCAGCTGATGGCCAAACACAAAAATGCTGTCATTGACTTGATGGATACTCTGGATTTCGTTGGAAGACAAAATGGAGTCATTTAGATTTTTCAGGATTTCTCCTCGCTCGAGGTCAAGTACGTAAACACCTTCATTGTTGGTGGAAACCCAGAGTTTTTGGTCTTTACTCACAAGAATCTTGGGGATGCGACCGGAGAATTTCCTGATTTTATGAAATCCGCGCTCAGAAATTTCCTCTCCTTCATAGCGTACGATAGTTCCATTTTGGGTTCCAAACCATACATTTCCCTCCTTGTCTTGGGCAATCGTCCGAATTGTCGAGCCTCCAATTGCTTCAGGGTAGGTAAAACGAACTGCTTTTGACTCCAAGTCGATTACCTGAAGCAAACCATGTTGCAGTGCCACCCAAACCCAATTGCGCTTTTTGTCATGATGGATATCCCAAACTTGGAGACTTTCGAATGCATTGGGTGCGCCTTTATAGGTCCATCGTGAATCCTGTCTGCCCGTGGCGAGTTTGATGATGTTCAGACCTTTGCCCCAACTGCCCAGCCAAAGACTTGTGTCGCCTTTGTAGATCACCTCTTCGACTGCCTGATACTCGTAGTTTCCTTCAGCAGAATCTTCTTCCAAAAAAAAGACATCTGGCGTGTCAAAATGCAGAAAGTACAATCCGTTGTCGGTCGCGAGCCAGAGTCCGCCAGCCTCGTCCCAGATCATTTTCGAAATCTTGTCAAATCGAATGTCGCTTTGAACCAATGGTTTGAATCTTTTGGCGATGGGATCATAGTCAGCCAAGGTTTGGATTCCATAGCGCCAAAGGTCTCCATTGGGCAATTCCAGATTGCCAAAAGATTCTTGGTAGTTGGTAGTCGGAGCTGAAAGCTCGCTTTTGTGGTTTTTCCAGACCTTCGTTTCCGGATCATAGGACAGAAGTTTTTCTTCAGGCCCCCAATAGTTGATCCAGTAAATTCCCCTTGAGTCTTCATAGACATTGAAGACATAGCTTAAGTTAGGGTAGTTGAGCACCTCCAATCCTTGGGGGTTGTGGTCTTTGGTATACACCTCCGAGTTTTTGGGATCGAATACGCTTATTCCTTCGATGGAGCTTACCCAATAGTGCCCCTTGTTGTCTTCGAAGATTGCCCTGGGCCTCCATCCATCCGGGATTTTGATTGGAAGGTTTTGGTCGGTGATTTTTCCTTGCTTCTGGTCGATCCAAAGCAGTTTGTTGTTGTTGAGGATGACAAAGAGATTTCCTTTACTGTCGCTCCAAAACGATTCCCCTTGGGAGCGGTTCTCTTTCTTTTCGAAGGGGTAGTTGGTAAAAAGCTGTTTTTCGGGAATGTAGCTGCCGTAGTCATCTCCAACGCGAAGCCACATCATTCCTTGGTGATCTAAAAGAATTTCAGAAATAGGCTTGCTGGGTTGCGCCTCCGGGGTGCGGATTTGGTAGGTCATGAATTTCCTTCCGTCGAAACGCTGCAGCCCATTCGAGCTCCCAATCCAAAGGTAGTTGTGTCGGTCTTTGGCAATCGTCAAGACCTGATTGGTGGCGAGGCCCTCACCGGATCCAAATCGGGTAACGTAGAAGCGCTTAGTCTCGGCGGAGGCAAACAAGACCTGGAGAAAAAGGAAGAGGCTGAGGAGTTTTCTTTGCATGGAAAGTCCCTAAAATTAACCCTTTAGCCAAGAATTTGAATTTTGGGCGAAATTAAATCACATGTTTATGTGAGGGAGTAAACCAAGTCCACAAGGTCTTGAACCTGAAAAGGAATTGCAAATTCCGAAAAGCGGATGGGGTCTCAGTTTTTTGTGGCAAGTCACTGTTCTTGTTAGGGCAGCTCGGTGAGAGGATTCTCTGAAAACATCTTTTTGAATCAAGGCACGATTTCGCTTAAATTCATGGTACAACCATAAAATGGAATAACCATGATCAGTCTTAGGCATCTTACAGATATCGGAGCCAATAACCATAGCGATATAACAAGCATCAAACATGTACGGTTTACAAATTCGCTTTCTCTGATCATTTGCTTTTTTATCATCCAAAACTTGGTTCTTTCCATTTATTACAACCAGCCCTTGGTCGCTTTTATACAATCTTTGCATTTTGTACTGATAGCTCTGGTCTTATTAGCCAATTTAAAAGGGAAAAGGGTTTTTGCCGGAGCATTATTTAGTAGTGCGGCAATTTTTTTTGTCACTATTTACTCAGTCATTTTCACCATAGGAAGCTTCAACTTCACATTTATACCGCTGATTATGTTCCTTCAGTTTTTTATTTTTTCCCCTAAGGAAAGAAACTATATCATTTTTTTCGTTTCGGTTTCGGCACTTTGCTACGCTGCCGTGTTTGTCATTGCTGAGCACTATCAGTCATTGTCGTTTTCGCTTCCTGAAGGCTTGTTGAATGCACAGAAGTGGAACACGGTGGTCGGCTTGCCGGTCCTCAGTATGGCAATAGGGGCCTATGCTTTTTTCACTATCAAAAAGGCAGAAGACGAAACCGCCAAAGAAAAACAAGATCTCAAGGCTGCCCAAGCCCAACTCATCCAGCAGGAAAAACTCGCCTCCCTCGGCCAGCTGACGGCGGGCATCGCACACGAGATCAAGAATCCCCTGAATTTTGTCAACAACTTCTCGGAAGTGAGCCTAGAGATGATCGGGGAAATAAGGGAAGAGCGGGCCAAAAAAACTGAGACGAGGGATGAAAAACTAGTCGATGAAATCCTGGACGATATCCATTCCAACCTGGAGAAAATACACGAACACGGCGCGCGGGCCAATGGCATCGTCACCTCCATGCTGCATCACTCCCGTGGAGCTTCCGGCAAGAAGGAGTCCACTGACCTCAATGCCCTTGTCAAGGAGTTCGTGAACCTGAGCTATCACGGTATGCGGGCGGGGAAAAATCCGATACAAGTGGAGATCGTCCTAGATTTGGCCGATTCGGCCGTGGAGATGCGTTTGGTCAGGGAGGACATTTCACGGGTGATTATTAACCTTTGCAACAATGCCTTTGACGCGATGCGCGAAAGGCTGCAGAAGTCACAAGATACAAACCCTACTAGTCCAGATTTTGGACATGAGGCAAAGGAACCAAATGGCAGTTACGCCCCGGTATTGAGGGTAGCTACCAGCAGTAAGCACGGCAAGGTAGCTATGGCTTTTGAAGACAACGGAGTCGGGATACCCGATGAGATCCGCGACAAGATCATGCAGCCTTTTTTCACCACCAAAAAGGGAACCGAAGGTACCGGCCTGGGGCTGAGTATCACCCACGACATCCTAAAGGCTCACGGGGGAGACCTCGGAATCGAATCGAAGTTGGGCTTCGGCACAGTAGTCCAGGCAGTCTTCGATCCATCCCAGCAAAGTCTTTAGCGCCATGGTTCGCCACGGTTTGGGGTCCGGGAATAGCCTGTATCCGGGGATGGGGTAAGATCCTGAAAGGGGCGAACATCCCAATAGCCCTCGGTCAGTGGACGTCGTCGAACTGGAACTGGGGGAAATGGAGGTTAAGATGATAGGAGATAACCCCGTGAGGGCTTGAACTTGTAGGAAAGGGAGTCACAAAATTCAAAAGATATTAATGTGTAATTACAAATTATACCCAGAGTCAAAGATGAAAGACAATGCAATACGCTGAGGGGGGATAAACTCCACCCAGTCAAAGGCTTATTCTACACTTCGAGGGGGGAATTCATTTTTTTGATAAAAGATTGTTAATGAAAGACCTTCCTCCTTATCATATGCCAGCAAAATTGGTATTTCATATTTTTCATGATCAGTCCATAGCCTTCCAGACCAATAACCAGAACGTATTTGTTGAAAATCGAATTGTGAAATTTTACTTGAACCTATAGAATCATTCCCATAAAAATTATATAATTTTTCGACTAATAATTCAAGAAAGTTCAATGAAATAAACTCAAAATTGGTTGAAGTTAAAATGATGTTTTTTTTTTCTGTATCTAGAAAAGTATTTATCTCAATTTTATCAAACAAATTGAAAATCTTTGGCATAACTTCCTTTTCAAATTTAATTACTGCGTTACCTGTGCTGTTTTCAGAAGCAGAACATGGGAAAAAAGAGGAATTAGGAATATTATCAAAACTTAAGTCTAGTAAATTTTCTAATTTATTTTGAATATTCATATATTTAAAATTAAATACAGAAACATGATTTTAACCACTTATAATTTTTAATTACGATAGTTATTTTTTAAAATTTGTTCGAAAACATCTAACAATTTCTCTCAAAATTAATTCATTTTCTTTTAGCATATCACTTTGAACATAATAAAATTCATTTGTTTGTGAAATATCTTTTTTATTAAAAAAATTAAAATTTCTATATGACTCAGATAGTCTTCTGTTAATTTTTCTAATGTTCTCCACTAATGTAATATAATCATTGTATTCACTATCGTTTAAATATATAGACAATCTATAAAATGACTTTTCAAGCTTATTTAAACCTGGTCTAACAATTTCATCTACCTCCTTCCCTCTAAACTTTCCCTCAATTATGTCATAATAAGGTATCTCCAACCAAAATGCACTTTGATCTGCATATTGCTCTAAAAATTCATTTATAGCTTTTATTTTTCCTGCTCTAAAAATCTCTTCAATTATTTCATTTTTTCTTCTTTTGTTTTCTAGAATATATTTTATTGCAATAAATGCTAATCCGATCAATATTAATAACTGATCCCAATATTGTTCAAAAATTAATTCAAAAATATTCATACTTCACCCCCTTCCACAATCTTAATTTCATCCTCCGTCAAGCCATATAATTCATAGGCCAAGCGATCAATCTTAGCGTCGGTGCGGCTGATTTCGGACTGTGTGTAAAACTTGTCGTTTTTTGCCTTTTTGGCGGCGGTCAGGATACTATTGGCCATGGGCGGGTACGCTTGCAGTCTGTTGGGTTGATAATCTTTCCCTAAAGATATCATTTCAACCGAAAACGAACCGATGATTTTTCGGGAGAAGTAGATTTTTTGGAGGCTAAGGTGGTAATGGTGCCTGGGTCAGATATACCTTCCGAAGGTACCCGAGTACCTTTTTTGCCTACCGCTGTACCTTCCGAAGGTACCGGAGTACCTTTTTTGCATACCGCTGTACCTTCCGATGGTAGTGCTGTACCTTTTTTGGGTACCCGTCGAGCCTTTTTGGAGACAGGTGTACCTTTTTTAGAGACAGTTTGAGCCTTTTTTGGTACACCTGTACCTTTTTTGGTGACAGGTCGAGCCTTTTTGGAGACAGCTGTACCTTTTTTAGAGACAGCTTGAGCCTTTTTGGTAACAGCTGTACCTTTTTTAGAGACAGCTTGAGCCTTTTTGGTAACAGCTGTACCTTTTTTGGAGACAGTTTGAGCCTTTTTGGAGACAGCTGTACCTTTTTTGGGAACAGGAGTAGCTTCGGAGCCTAGTTGGGCTGCCTTTGGACGGGAGACGAAAAAGGGCCGACTGCAAGCAATCGGCCCCTAGTGGTTGTGTTAAGTTTATTTTCAGGCATTAATTTCCCCCGTTCGGCTTCTTTCTGCGGCCTTGGCCTTTGAAGCGCCTGCCCAGGTCTTCGTCTATGGGCTTGGCATCGGGGATATTCATCTTCACCCCAAACTGCACCCCGCCGTAGTAGCCCAGGCAGTCGGCATAGAGCTCTGAGCCGGATTCCATGATGGTGTCGTTGAGATTGCTCTGCAGCTGCTCTACCGTGCGCAGAATAGGAGTGAGCTGGCTGATGACCTTCCAGTCCTTGCCCATCTCCACCGCGCTGACAACGGAGGGGAGAAATTGGGGATTGGAAGCGACGTAGTCCATGGTCTTCTCGACAAAGGGCTCCGTGCCGTCACCCATCTTCAGCATCGTGCGGCGATCCTCAGGTGTCAGGGCGATCACATAGGGACCCAGGGTGTCTACCACGAGCTTGAGGGCGTCTTTTACTTTGGTGATATCCGCATCGGGGATATCCACCGAAACCAAGTTTCTGGTGCTCATAATTAAAAAGGTTTTAAAGTGAAAAATAGATAACTACTAGTAATTTAATAAAAAGTCTCTTCATATAAATATTTGGTAAATATATTTTACCTAAAAATTATCTATTGAAATAAATGGTTTTTAAAGACCTTTTTTTAACGTTTAGCGCTTTTAAGCTATGCCTGGTTTATAAAAGCTTAGGCTTTTGCCTTAGGAAAGGGCCGTTCCTGAGTATGCCCTAGGCCGAAAAATCCACGCGGAAGGTAGTGCCCTCGTCCACCTGGCTGGAGATACTGATCTTGGCACCGAGGGATTCGAGCTGGGTCTTGACGATGTATAGTCCGACACCCTTGGCATCGGGATTCTTGTGGAAGGTCTTGTTCATGCCAAACACCTTGGCTCCATGCTTCTTCAGGTCTATGCCCAAGCCGTTGTCGGAAAAAGTCAGGTAAGGTTTTCCTGCTTCGATTCCAGATTTGATTTCAAGTACAGGCGGACGCTCGGGATGGCGGTACTTGAGGGCATTGGACATGAGGTTGAGAAAGACGCTCTCCAAGTAGGATCGGGAAAACATCAGGCCCGGACACTCCGAAAAGTCCGCTCCCAGCTCGGCATCAAGGGAAAGGATCTGGCCGATCAGGGCGGTTTTGGTCTTTTCAAATACCTCGGAAAAGGACACCTCTTCGAGCTGCTGGTCGCTGTCCTCCTGTATCTTGAGCACGTCGATGGTCTCCTCCATGGTGGAGAGGAGGTTTTTGATCACCTGCTCGACCAGACCAAAGAGTTCTTCTCTTTGCTCTTGCTCTGCCTCGACTTGGTAGAGTTTGATCAGGGCATCTAGCGTCATGACCGGAGAGCGGAGGTTGTGGGAGATGATGTGGGCAAAGTTGAGGAGCTGCTTGTTTTTGGACTCCAGCTTTTCCAGCAGTGACTTCAGTTCCTTTTTGGAATTGTTGAGCTGGGTGATATCGGTAGCGATGCCGATGAAGCCCAGGTGCTTTCCCTTGTCCGAGCTGATCTGGGAGACGTTGAGCTGCACAGGGAAGGTGCTGCCGTCTTTGCGGACGTAGTTCCACTCGTCGGAGTTGACTTTGCCGTCTATGGTAAAATAGGTGAAGACCTCGCGCGGCTGGACTTCAGAGTCGGTTTGGGCGCTCAGGAGGGAGGCCTTTTGCTGGATTTCGCTTTGCTCGTGAAACTGGGCCGGCTTTAGCTTGCCGACCACCTCGTCCGCATCGTAGCCCAGCATGCGTTCGGCTCCTTTGGAAAAGTGGCGGATCAGGCCGTTTTTGTCCGTGGCGATGATGGATACTGGAGCGGAGTCGAGGATACCCTTGAGTTCCTGGTTTCGGATTTCCACCATCTTTTCGAGGTTTTGCTTCGCGATGAGGAGTTCGGTTTCGGCTTTGAGCCGCTTTTCATCGGATCTATTGAGCCAAGCCGAGGCATCCCAAATGAGTACTAGGCCCATCACCAAGATGCAAAGGGCGAAAAGCGCGATGCCAAAATCCACCTGGATAAGATCCTGTCGCTGCACCTGCATCCAGGCAAAGCTGAGGACGATAATCACTAGAACGATTCGCGGAGTCAGCCTGCGGGCCATGATGCTCCCTTTCTTGTCGCCTAGCAGGAGTCCGGTGATTCCTAAGTGCGGCTGATGTACGGTCAGGAATATGGAAAACACAAACCAAATCAGCGCGATGCTCGGTGAGATGGCGGTCAAAAATGACAGGGTGTAGAAATCGGGTACGCTCATCAGGTATCCCATCAGCGCGACAAAGGCCACTAGACTGATCGCATGCAGGAGGATTTGCCCCAAAAGTGGCCTGGGAGGCGTTTTGGTGAAAAAGAGGAGCGACATGCCAAACAGCAGGTAGATGATGGCGGTCATCCCGGGCATCCTTCCCGGATTGGGCTGTCCTTCGGACCTTCCTATGCTGTCCCTGACTATCAGTTCGTCGATCCCCAAACTGACCTGGAAGAAATCCTGGACGATAGAAAGCGAAGCCATCACCACGATGACAATCGCCAGCATCCAAGCACCTTTGACTGATTTTCCACCCGACCAGAGCCAAGAGCCCAGTCCGGCCAATACCATCAGGAATGCGGAATTGAACTTGATGCCGGGCAAATCCGGAAAAAGCTGGAGGAGGATGCGGATATCCAAAAACCAACTGACGACAAAAACCAAACCCAGACCGGTGAAGATTTGGGCAATCAGTGGCAGTTTCTTTTGAAATAGGCTGGTGGTAATCAAATAGGGCAGTCGATTGGCTAGATGGAAACATCCATAAACTCCGCGAAAAAAGCAAATTTCGCAGGCAATCTTGGTGCGTGATTGACCCTCCCCGTGACTGACTTAGTACATTTTATTAAACACTCCGCTAATTTGACACTCCGCCATCGCCGTCGACGGCGGAGTAGTAGTTAGGTTTAGTTCTGGAAGGAGCAGCTTGCAGAATAAAGCGCGATATGCTGTCCGAGATCTTCAAGTCTTGGCTTTTTGATTGAGGTAAGTTGATCGCAATCCCCAAATAGGTTTGCGAATTCGTCCTTGTAGTTGCCGTTTTTTACCTTGATCAACGGTCCGCCATTTTTGGATACGAAGAAGGCCCGGTGCTTGTCACCAGTCCAAGTGATGTATTCGCCCCCCAGTGCAGTCGTCTTTCTGGCAAAAGGATCGTAGAAGACCTCAAATACGTCATCAAAGCCGGGATTCAGCAGCTGCAAGAGCAATTCATTTTCTCCGTTTAGGCTAGTGTTTCTGAAGACAATAAAATCCTCAGGCTTCGCCGTAGGCTGGTTTTTGGTGAGCAGCTTCTTGACTGAGGAACCTCGTTCCATTGCGTATTGAAGCCTTACCGCTCCGTTCATGGCAACGGCAAATTCATGGATATTCTCCGCGCTGATCGTATGGCTCTCGCCAAATTCATCTTCCAGTTTGACTTTGGTAATACCTCGGGTACTGGTAGTTGTCAGGATTTTCCCCTCTATCACTTCTCCGGTCTTGAGCAAGGCATAGCCTCGGTTGGACATGGGTACCTCTTCGAGTGGTTGCTGGAGTTCCTGCGCAGATAGGGAAAGGCAGATTCCGAAAAATGCGACAATCGTGGTCTTTAGGAATTTCATAAGCTTTTGGTTTGTCGATGAGATGGAAAATAGGAGAGGGGGGTTGCTTCGGATTGGAGTTTTTTTTGATCCACCGTGACAAACCCCAGCGAAACAATGTCCCGCTTGTGAAGGGGGATTTGCGTTGATCAGGACTTCAATCTTTCAGGGGTGATTAGGAAGTAACTAGAGGCTGTCTCAAAAGGCCTGATTGCGTCAGCCTGAGCACTGGAGCTACGGGAGTAGCGTATATCAAAGGCCATTTACAGGGAATACAGGCGCATTTCGACTTCGCTCAATGTGACACAACAGTTATGAGACATCCTTTTTTTTGGCGGTTCCTGTCTTCCCCTTCCACAAGTCGGGCGAGGGATGTATTGCTTCAAGCCTTCTCCAAAAAATAAACCCTCATCTCCCGGCGCAACTTGAAACCCATGCGCTCGTAGAGGCGGATGGCTCCGTAGTTGTCTGGATATACATGGAGGAAAGGCGTCTTGCCCTCTTCAAGGATGTATTGAATTTGGTTTCTTATAAGCTCCGCCCCGAATCCCTTTCCCAGAAAATCGGGATGGGTACACACCGCACTTACTTCCACGAAGGGGCTCGGGTTGAGGCGCTGACCAGACATGGCGGCAAGCCTCCCGTCTTGAAAAATGCCCTCGTACCTGCCGAGTTCGATGGTTTTGGAGAAGAAAGGTCCAGGATTGGTCAGGCGGGTGAGTGAGATCATCTCGGGGACATTAGCTTCCGTCAGCGGCACGGCTCGGGGAGAGTCAAGGGCTTCGGGCAACACTTTGCCATCGAATACCATCTGGGAAATAGGCCTTTGGAACATCACCTTCCAGGTGCTTGGAATGGCGACATCCCCCGGCGTGAAGAGAATAATCGGGTCCCCGACTGAAAACCACTCCTCCAGATCCTGCCATTCTTCGTCTCGATAGGTGCGAAAGCCTACAAACTGGCCCTTGTCCCGCTGCATAAATCGAACGCAGTCGTTGCCTTCGGCGTGGATTTTACTGCCCGTGGTAAGGGCATTCCAGATTGGATTGTCAAGGATGATACTCATGGTTCTATGGACTGTTTGGGAAAAGGGGAAGCAGAGGGTTCAGACAAATTTCTTTCGCTTAAACCAAAGGTAGATGACTACTGAAATGGTAATCATGATTGCCCACGTAATATAATATCCCCATTGCCAATGCAATTCGGGAATGTTGTTAAAGTTCATGCCGTACACACCGACGATGAAGGTGAGCGGTAGGAAGAAGGCCGAAAAAATCGTGAGAAGCTTCATGACATCGTTACTCTTTTGCGCGGTAAGCGAGAGATGGGTGTTGAGTATAGACTGGGCATCCTCGATTGCCTCATCAAGCTGCAGCATGTAATTGACGATCGACTCCCGGATATCCTGTAGGTTGGATACATTTTCAGGCTTCACGACCAGTTGATTGAGCACATTGTGGGAGAACTGCAGAAGCTTTCGGCAGATGCGTGCCTTGGCCTTTTGGTAGTAGAGCTGCTCCATGGAGACTTTGCCGTGTTTTTTGAGGAAGATCTCCTTTTCATTGTCGTCCATCTTGTCACTGAGCCAGTTGACGGGAGCTTCGAAGGTCAGCAACATTTCCAGCACAATAGCCAGCATCAGCTCTTCGGGATCTTTGAATTCTTGGTCTTTCAGCTTTTTCAGAAAATCAAAAGGCTTCTGGTGGATGGTGATCAGGTTCTCCTCCTTGATCAGAAAGGCTATTTTATTGCTCAGTTTGGCGACCGTGGTATGGTTGAGATGGGGCTCTACGGTGAAAGCCCTGAAGATCATAAAAGTGAATGCGCCATGTTTTTCCAACTTGGGCAAGTGCCCGTGTTCCAAGGCGTCATCCAGCAGATTGACGTCGATCAGAAAGGGGTGGGTTAGGTCGATGAGTTCAGTTTGCTTTGGCTTTTCTATGTCAAGCCACTCGAATTTTCCGAAGTCTTTTTTGAATTGCGCCATGAAAGGGAAACCAGTTTGTACCAATGCGCTGCCAGTCAAGTATGCAAGCGGCTTTCATCAGTCAATTTCCGAATAAAAACATCATTGAATATAGAGTTTTTTTTGCTCGCCGATATAGGCGAGGGGCCAAAACAGCCTGCATCCGTCTATTTTCCGAGCTGGTTGAGGCTCAACCGAAGGATTTCCCCCATGTTTTTGCAGGTGAGAAAACCCATGTTTTTGTAGTGCTTGGACAATTCTTCCCTGAGGCTGACCACATTTTCCTTAGGTGCCAGGTGGTCGTGCTCCATGCAGCGGAGAATATCCTCTATCTCCTTGTGAGAGGACTTGAGACGGGTGGCAATCAGCGCCCGCTCCTCGCGCTGGTATTGCCGCATTGATTCTGAGGTGATGTATTTCATCCCAAGCTCGATCAGGGCGTTGTTTTCCTTGAAGTACTGGGGGAGGTAGATGGATTTTTTCCCCTCATAGCTCTGCTGGTCAAAATCAATGGCACGGATGCGGTAGTGGGTCTCCTCAAAGTCCGGCGTGACGTCGATCACGAAGTTGGAGGAGTGCATGTCCCCCAGCAGCCGGGCAAAGCATCGCTCGTTGAACTTGACAAATTCTTTGGCCAAGCGGATGGGGTTAAGGTGGGGATCCTGCATGTGAAGCTTCATAAACTTGTCCCCGGGGATCCCTGCGATGTGCTCCTCGATGAGGGTGTTTTGGTGAACAAGGTAGCTGATGCGGTTGGGGGAAAGAAGGTCTTCCAGCTCCAGGCCATACACTCTGGAGGCGTCCGCATTTTTGATGTAAAAGTAGTCGAAGTTGTCGTTGATGCGATTGACGATCCGCACGCGGAAGGGCTGGGTATTCCCGTAAACGCAGAGGTCTATGCGGTCCACAAAGAGGTGCTCCATCACGCTCATATCGCCCCCGGCCTTAAGCAAGGCGTAGATTTTTTTGACATTGTGGTGGATTTCCTCACGGTCACTTTCGGCATAGAAAACCGTCTCCCAGAGGGTATCTTGGTCTCGGGTGTCGTAGAGGGCTATCGAGCCGTTGTAGCGCAACAGTTCGTGGTAGTGGATGGGGATGTCGACTTCCCTGGAATACTTGATCAGATAGCGCCTCAGAACCGGGGAAATGGGGTAAATAAGCTTTTTTTTGCTGATCAATGCCATAACTTACAAATGCACCTGCTGGCTTTTCTTCAGATATCTGTGGAAAATAAATGGCCCGAAAGGCAAGACCGAAGCGATGAGGGCAAAGAGTGTCTTTGCAAAATCCCAATTCAGTTTACGGGCTGTCGGAAAGACGGTGTAAACATAAACGACGAACAGGATGCCGTGGGCCCAGCCGGTGTATTTGACCGCCAAGGGCAAATCAAAGACATACTTCAACGGCATGGCGATTCCGAGTAGAATCAGGAAAGACAATCCTTCGAGCAGACTTATCCATTTGAATCTTCTGGCCCATTTGGTTTGTTCGGTGTTCATTTGCTTGGGGAAAGGTTGAATAGGACTTGTAGGGAAGTCCAGAGTTTTACTTTCAGGTTTTTGTCCTGGGAGATTTCGCTCAGCGAGTCGGCAAAAAGATACTCCGTCTCATCGTCTGAGAAGACTTCATAGCGGGAGGAGGAAATGCCATTGACGGGGTGCTTGATCCGGCCAAATTTTAGGACGGTGTGGGCATTGAGGTTTTGAAACTCGGCCATGCTGCGGTTTTCCAGAGCAGCGGAGGATACCATTCCCACCTCGCTCATGGAGTGTCCACAGGCCTTGATCATTTTGGTGAGCATATCCATCAGTTCTGGCATGAGTTCCTTTTCCTCATGGAGAATCAGGACTCCCTTGCTGAAATCGCCTCGGATGGGTATGGGCTCCACGGTCAGTTCTTCGAGCTCGATTGGTGGGCTTGCCTTTGCCTCGGTCTGTGGCAAATTTGCCTCAGCAGACGATTCCGTTTGGTAGGTCTGAGCTGGCATGGAGACGCTTTTTTCGACTTCGGCTGTTTCCGCGGGACTGTTTTCCAATTGCGCCAAGATAGCCTCTCTGTCTTCGGGAATTAGGTACAGCTCTTCTTCGATTAGTGATTTGAGTTCCTCAAGACTTGCGTTTTCCATGGCTGGAAATTGGGTAAAAAAAGCCGGTTGGCAAAGTTTGACTGGGATTTAAAGTCGGAAGTAGGAGGAGGGATGTCGGATGTCGGATGCTCACAAGCCCAATATTCGATGGAATACGAAATGGTGATGATGAGGTTCCGCTCACTGCACAAGATCAATGAGAAAATTTCGCGGGATTTTGCCAGCTTAATACCAAACATAGTATGGATAAGTGCGTTGGGCCGACGCAGCAGCGAGGCTCTAGGTGAAAGACAGAAGCGCCCAAAACAGCACTACTTCTCTCCGATGTTGAAAATTGACTTGAGTTCGACGGCGTCTTCCGGCTTCATTCGCTTGGCCAGCACCAGCCTGAGCTGCCTTCTTCTCAGTGCACCGTCGAAATGCTCGATTTCTTCCGGAGTTTCCGGGATCAGTTCGGGAACCTCGATGGGTCCGCCGTTTTGGTCCACGGCCACAAAGGTGAAATACGCGCGATGGGTGGTGAGTTTCTTTCTTGCCGGAATGTCCTCGGCAGTTACTTCGATGAATACCTCCATGGAAGAATTGAAAGCCCTAGTCACTTGGGATCTAAGTGTGACCACGTTGCCTAGGTTGATGGGCTCCTTGAAGGAAATGCTGTCGGCAGAAGCAGTGACTACGATGCGGTTTGAGTGTTTTTGCGCGGCAATCGCGGCCACGATGTCCATCCAATGCATTAGACGTCCACCCATGAGGTTGTTCAATGCGTTGGTATCGTTGGGGAATACCATTTCCGTCATGATGGTGACGGATTCCTTTGCGAACTTTTGCTTTGCCATAAAACTGATTTTAGACAAAAATAGAAATAAAATTCTGTTTACAATATCTGAAAAACATTAGTCAAAATAATATTCTGAAACTAAGTCGTTTCCGGCTAATGTAGCGGAGGAGAGGAGATGGAGGTTAAGGGCCTGATTTGCTAGTGTTTCCAGCCATCTTTGCCCAAAAGCGGAACGAATGCAAAGCCGTCAAATTCCTCCCTTTCAACGTTTTTGGCGGACTTTTTCGTGATCTTGACCATGGCTTGGCGCTTGCGATCTCCGACCGGAATCACAAGAATGCCGCCTATCTTGAGTTGGTTGACAAGTGCCTCTGGGACAACAGGGGCCCCGGCGGTTACAATGATCTTGTCGTAAGGAGCAAACTGTGGCAGTCCCTCAGTGCCGTCTCCATAGAAGAGATGCATTTCTATTCCCAATCGTTTGAGGAATCTCTGGGTGGCCTCGAACAGTTTTTTTTGGTATTCGATGGTGTAGACTTCTGCCCCCAATAGATGTAGAATACTGCCTTGATAGCCTGATCCGGTACCGATCTCGAGGATCTTATCCCCGGATTTCACGTCCAAAAGCTCGGTTTGAAATGCAACTGTGTAAGGCTGGGAAATGGTCTGACCCTCGCCGATCGGAAAGGCCTTGTCTTCATACGCATGTGAGATCAATGCCGTGTCAAAGAAAAAATGCCTGGGCAAGGTGTTGATAGCTTCCAGTACTTTTTCACTTTGGATACCCTTTCTACGGAGTTCGGCGACGAGGGCGCGACGTTTTCCCTTGTGTAGGTAAGTATCTTCGAGTTTTAGCATGCCTGGAGGGTTTTGGTGGTCGAAGATAAATGAATATTTGCCTTACTTTGAACCCGGAAAGGCATTTTTTGCTTATCCATTTGATTCATCGAAGTTTAAAATTCAGTCATGTTTACAGGAATAATCGAGTCCTTTGGGATTGTCGAAGCGATCACCGAGGAAGGCAGCAACGTTCATTTCGACATGAAGTCGGAGATTGCCCAGGAGCTCAAGATCGACCAATCTCTGGCCCATGACGGCGTCTGCCTGACGGTTGTCAAGGTCAGTCCCGATTCGTATCGAGTGACGGCAATTGACGAGACTATCCGCAAAACCAACCTCGCAGGCTGGAGAGTTGGGAAGAAAGTCAATCTGGAACGCTGCATGCCGGCCAATGGACGTTTCGATGGGCATATCGTCCAGGGGCACGTGGACCAGACAGGGACGGTAAAAAGGATCAGCGACGAAAACGGTTCTTGGGTATTTGATCTGGAGTTTGATCAGTCCACAGGAAATGTGACTGTAGAGAAGGGATCCATAACCATCAACGGCACCAGCCTAACCTGCTTCAATTCCAAGCCTGGTGGATTTTCGGTTGCGATCATACCCTACACTTTTGAGCATACCAATTTCCATCAGCTTCAGGTGGGAGACCTTGTCAACTTAGAGTTTGACATTGTGGGCAAATACATTGCCCGAATGATCAAGGGGTATTGACTCAGTGGGCAGGTAGCAGTTTGTAGTTTTGAGAACTACACACTGCCTACTGAGGACTGCCTACTGAAGGCTGGCGACTGTCTGTACGTCTTTGACTAGGCGGAATCCGACGTTGGATGATCCGGAGTCATAGGAAGTGCCTTGTCGAGCCGATGGGCGGTAGTTTACGCAATAGTTTGGCGCGCAGAGGAAGGAGCCACCCTTCATCACCCGTTCCATTGCGTAGGGATTGTCGGGGTTGTAGCAGGGATTCATGTTAGCGTCCAACTTAGGAGCTTGGCCTGCCAGTCTGGCAAATTTCAAGGCATCGTACCAGTCGGAGGTCAATTCCCATACATTTCCGATCATATCATACAGTCCGAATGAATTTGGGGCAAAGGAACCAACAGGAGAGGCTCCGATGTAGCCATCAGTTCCTTCGTTTTTATGAGGAAACACTCCCTGAAAGGTGTTGGCTAGATACTGTCCACTGGGATTGAGTTCATCGCCCCAGGCAAATCGTTTTCCATTCATGCCACCGCGAGATGCAAACTCCCATTCAAATTCTGTGGGAAGACGTTTGCCCGCCCATTCGGCATAGGCCTGTGCATCTTCAAAGCAGATCTGCACGACCGGATACTTTTCTTTGCCCTCTATACTGCTTCCAGGTCCTTCGGGATGTCTCCAGTCGGCACCCTCCACCCATTTCCACCAAAGTGAGATGTCGTCGGTAGGAACGGGAAAAGCAGGCGGCGAAAAAACCATTGCCCCAGGCACCAATACAGACTCGTCGGGTTTTGGGGTGCCGGGAGGCAGTTGCTTCTTAAGCTCTTCCCATTCAGGCTTACGCTCCGCTACGGTTACATAGCCAGTAGCCTCCACGAATTTTGCAAATTCTTCATTGGTAACTTCGTGTGTGTCCATCCAAAAGCCAGAGACTTCGACCTCTACTGCAGGTTTTTCGGCAGGATAGGCATCCGCTTCATTTGTTCCCATGGTAAATTTACCTCCGGGAATCCAAGCCATTCCAGCTTCCTTTTTCGGGGGCTCAGGATCTGAAAAAGTGATTTGGTTATTGGTTGACGCCTTGCTTTCTTCCGTTTGCTTGGGGGAATCACAGGAGGCGATGGTCGCCCATGAAAGTGCAGCAAGGCACAAAAATTTTATCGAGCTGGGATATTTCATGGGTGAAATTTACTCTAAAAAGAGGTTCTAGCCATGATTGGCTCCCGAATTCTCTCAAACTTCCATCATCAGCATCTTAGATTCGACTTTTTTGCGGAGTTTGTTGAAAAACTGCTTTCTTTCTTTCTCACCGGTTCCACTGATCAGCGTGGATCTTTTCATCAGGTTTTCCAAGTTTTTGAACATGGAATCATTGAACTTTTTGTCCATCGACCCGATGAAATACATCACGCTGTGGTTGAGATAGGTGATTTTGGAATCGCCCAGCTCTGCCATGAAGGTATTGTCCCCCAACACGATTTCGTTGAGGTACATTTTGTATTCTGCGCAATCGTCCGTTGGGGCCTGCCCGAGAATGGATTTTCGTCCTGCATCAGCCATTTTTTCCAAGTGGTCAATGACTTCAAGCACGCATTTGTAGAGATTCATGGTGTCTTCCACGTGCTTGATCATGCCCATTTCATGGTAAACCTCAATCTGCCGAAGCGTCGTATTGAGGCCTTCCTCATTCCATATTTCAGAGGTCGGCACACGATTATAGACCTTGATAGTCTTTTGGGTGACCTCGCGGAATCTCTCAAAATGATTGTCCTCAATGGAGAATTTGGCATTCTTTAGGTTTTCAAATAATAGGATTGATTTCATCCAAAAGAAAAACTTGAACCCTGCGAGCGCCGGATGGTAGTAGTGGTGGAAGGGAGGCATGTCCTTGACAAGAAAATACACATGCTTGTGGCTGAAACTATTGACGAGATTGAGCTGTGAAAGCACATCCTCCATCCATTCCATCATACTTCCTTCTTGATAGGAATTGGTCTTCCCCTGGAAAATGATGGAGTTTGAGTTCATGCTGAAGAATTTGTCCAGGGATACATTAAACCGCTGGCAGAGGGTTCTCAACTCATCGAAATCCAAAAGTTTTTCTCCTCTGATCCGCCGATAGGCACTATCCATACTTACATTAAGTGTCTCTGCGACTTCGTCGACTAAGGAAGCGTAGGACGGGATTGAAGATTTGAGCGTCAGAAAAAACTGGGCCTGAATCGAAGATGAGATCGCCATGTTGAAAGTCGTAATCAGTGGTTTGTATCTACAAATATGTACTTTAATATATGTAATATGCTGGATAGATTCAATAATTGAAAGAATATAATTCTGATGTCCCTGTATAATAATTAAATATATTTCGGAAACAACTAATTATACAAAACAATAATATTCATAGAAAGGATTGGCTAAAAAAAATGCATAGCAAGTTCGATTTTGATTAACCGATTTTCGAAGAGAAAAAAAAATGGAGTTGTTGATGGGAAAATTTGTTGGTGATCGATAAATGTTTGCCCTTAAAATGGAAAAAATACGGGGATGAGCATACTCGCAATAATCCAAAAAAGAATGTTGAGCGGGGTCCCGACCTTGATGTAATCTGAAAAACGGTAGTTTCCGGGGTTGTAGATCATCGTGTTGGTCTGGTATCCCATGGGGGTCATGAAGCTTAGACTTGCAGCAAAGGTGACTGCCATCAACAGCGGTCTGGAGTCCACCTCCAGAGCCGTTGCTACGCTGATTGCGATAGGAGCCAGCAATGCAGCGGTAGCATTGTTGGACATCACATTGGTGAGGAGGAATGTCAAGGCGAAGATCGCGCTCAAAACTATCCGTGGACCAAAAGTCCCGAATAGCTCCAAGACTCCTTCGCCGATGAGCTGGGCTCCGCCTGTTTTTTCCAATGCAGCGCCCATCGACAATACACCAGCCAGCATGAAAATTACCTTCCAATCTATAGCCTTATAAGCTTCATCTGGGGTGATGGATCGAAGAATGACCATGGCCAAGGCGCCTGCACTTGCGGAGAGCGTTATCGAAAATATCCCCAAGGCTGCCAGACCAATCACTAGCCCCAAAATCCCCAGCGTCAATACCACCTGGGTCTTATTCAGAGTGATGTTTTTTCTGGCCGATATGAGGAGTAGGTCATCAGACTTTTGAATGGAATGAATGCTTTCCTCGGTGCCTTGGAGCAGCAATACGTCCCCAGACTTCAGGGTTGAGCCCGCAATCAACTTGTCCAAAAGTCCCTTGCGATGTCGTATCCCGATGACCAAGACCTGATCAAAAATATTTCTGAATCTGACCGATTTGATGCTTTCATTTACAAGAAATGAATTGGGGGTCACAATAGCCTCGAAAATCTTTTCATCCTGGTTGGCAGGGATTTGAGAATCCCAGTCCAATTCGGCCTTGATTTCCACTCCTTTGGTCTTTTTTAGGCGGGCAAGATGTTTTTGGTCTACCGTTACCCGGATGGTGTCTCCCGGCAGGACTACGGTATTGGGATACACCTTTATTCGAGTTCCGTCTTCCCGGATGATCTGAAGGGGTTTGGTTTCCCCGTCCTTGAAAAGCCTTTGCTTTAAGATTGGCTCTTGTGACTGCTCAAACTCTTCGGTAATGGTGAGTTCTATGAGATAGTTTCCCAGATTGTAGTTGTCGGTATACTCTGGCTTAGGATTTCGTGAGGGGAGTAGCCATTTGCCAGCGGTTACCATATATAGAATTCCGGAGGCTAGAAAGACCAATCCCATTGCGGACATTTCAAATACGCCGAAGGGCGGAAGGCCAGCCTCTTCGGCAATGCCACTGACCAAGATGTTGGTACTCGTCCCCAGAAGTGTGCAAATTCCTCCCATCAGCGCCCCAAAAGACAAGGGCATCAGGAGCTTGGATGGGGGGATTTGGTTTTTGTCACATACCTGAAGTACAGCCGGCATCAGCAAGGCGACCACTGCGGTATCGTTGATAATTGCGGACAAGAGACCTGATGTCAACATCAGACTCAGGATGAGAGTAGTCTCACTTTTTTTGGCCTGATTCCCAAGGAGCATGCTGATTTGGTCCAAAATTCCAGTCTTAAAAATCGCATGGGAAATCACAAACATCGCTGCAACTGTGATAGTTGCGGAATTTGAGAAACCTGCCAGGCCTTCTTTGAGGTCCAGGATTCCCAAAAGCATGAAAAGAACCATGATTCCGATCGCAACGGTGTCTACGGTGAATTTTTCCGTGAAAAATAAAACGACCGCAAGAAAAATAATGCCAAGTACTAACTCGGTTTCATAACCCATAACTTACATCGTGAGGTAGTTTCCTTTCTTCAATCTCATTTTCACCTTGAAATAATTGAAGATTCCTATTCCCAAAAAGGCAAAACTCAAACCAAAAGCCAGATAGCCGAGTTGGCTGACATGGGCAAGTTTGTTAACTTCAAAAAGGGCCGTGCCAGAAACCAAAAAGTAGAGGGAAGTCCGGATATAGGAAAGAAGCGTCCGTTCATTGGCAAGGGAGGTGCGCTGGCGGGCCAAGTAATCTCTGACTATTAGTTCTTGTTCAAAGTCTTTTTCCATAGTTCTATTTCTTATTTTAGGCGCATTATTCTAAATCCAAAGCTAATGAAGAAGTTATTTACAATTTTTCTAATTTTTGTCACATGTGGAGTTACTGCCGCTCAGGATCTGGATTCCGCCATGAAAATTCCTGTCGACACTACCTACTGGCTGAAAGAAATCGGTGGTGGACTTAATATCAACCAAGCCTCTTTTAGCAGCAACTGGACTGGTGGGGGCGTCAATTCGATTGCCTTCAGTGCGACGCTTCTTGGGAGGGCCAACTATGCCAAGGAGAAATGGTCCTGGGACAATACCCTGGATCTAATCTACGGTATCGTGAAAAACGAAGATGAAGACGGCCGAAAGTCGAATGACCGCATCTTTATCGATTCCAAGGTAGGCTATGCCATCGGCAAAAACTGGAATGTCTATTTTGGGGTAAATTTCCTGAGTCAATTCGCGCCGGGTTATGATTTTGACGAGGATCCTCGGCTGTTGATTTCGAAGTTTCTCAATCCTGGATATTTGACGACCTCATTGGGTTTTGAATACAAGCCCAATCCAGAGTTTAGCCTCAGACTGTCACCGTTTGCTCCGAGATTTACCTTTGTCACTGATACTGATCTGTATCTGAACGTAGAAGAAAACTATGGGGTAGACATTGGAGAGACCGTGCGACAAGAGTGGCTTGCGTTCAATATACAGGCGGACTGGAATAAGAAAATTTCGGAGAACCTTGCTTTGACGATGAGGTACATGATGTATGCCAATCTGGAAACTTTGGCATTTGACACGATCGATCACAGACTGGACTTCGGACTCACCGCAAAAATCACCAATGCGGTAAATGTCAGTCTGACCTCGCTTACGATCTATGATATCGACCAAGATGAAAAAATACAATTTAGCCAGGGTCTGTCGATCGGTTTGGCGTTCAAAAGGGGAAATTTTCCTGAGAAGAAATAAAAAAAATACAAATTATTCTTTGGGATTTTGATTTATATAGAATTGTATTATTTTTGAATTCATTGTGGTAGTTAAATAATAGTTGGTTTAGTTTTCAAATAAAGGGCAGGAGATTTTCTCCTGCTTTTTTATTTTCCCACCATGGAATAATTCAATTTTTATTAGAACGCTCAGCCAGGATGCAATGGTATGCGGTCTCAGGTAAATTTCAATTTTTCGATTTTTCAACGTAGGTTTTTATTCTCGTTTAAGCGCATTTGTCATCGAGAAGTTTTGTCGAATCAATAGCTCGATTTGGAGATTTTCCAATTCAAGAATTCCGATTTGGATTCTTGGGTATCAATAATATTGGGGATTTTTCTGTCCTGGTGTCGGGGGTGAGATGGCTAAAAAGCCACCAGAGGCAGATGAAAACCAACGAGTCAATGGCAAGATTAGTCGACGAGGATTGCGGTTTTATGAACTTAGAAGCCAGTCCCCCAACTTGGATTTCAAAACCGCAACTTGCTCCTCATCGATGGGTTTTTCCCAGAAATCGATAACTCTGGCAAATTCCTTGGATTTTTCCCGATCCGCTTTGCTCAAGGAAGAAGTGACCATGATGACCTTGATATCGGCATGGTTGACGTTATTTTCCAAAAGATCCAGAAAATCCCACCCGTCGATATGCGGCATGTTGATATCGAGAAAAACCAATATCCTGCTGGAGTGCTTATCGAGAAGAAGGATGGACTCAAATGCCTTCCCGGCATCGGAGTGGGTAATGGGGTCGTCACTAAGCTTCCCTTCCTTGACCATGATTTTGTGAAGAAACAACACTCCCGGATCATCATCGATAATATAGATTCTCGCTTGGCTTTCCTTCATTTGTTTTTTAGGTTTTCGGACTTGGCGTGGGTTTCTTTTACGATTTGATCCAGTTTTTTCAGAGTTTCCAGCAATTCAATCTCAAGCTCCTCTTTGCTTTTGCCAACTTCAGTGTAGTGGGGATACTTGATCAAGAGCTGGTTGATTCCCATAGCCTTGGTAAGAGGAGCACGAACCAGATGGGATTGGTTCCATGCAATATCCATTAAAACGCTATTTTGGTTTTCGATTTCCCCAAGAGCATCCCTGAGTTGTTCATTGGTACTTCTCAACTCCGAGGTTCTCTGGCTTACCATCGCTTCCAACTTCTTTTTCAACTTGATGTTGAAGTAATATTTCACAAAGAAGATCGTCAAAAGAATCAATACGACGATAAAGGAGACTTTGAAGGCGGTGGTTTCTGTCACGGATGCGGAGACTACTATTGGTAGGGACGCGTGCTGCTCCAGTTTACCGTTGCGGAGTATCTTCACCTCCAGATTATAGCTGCCGGGTTTGAGGCCATTGAAAATAAGCTGCCTTTGGCCTTTGATGGGTTGCCAGAGATCCTTTTTGTTGTCGATCTTATAGAATAGGGAATACTGGGCCTGGTTTTCAAAATCGATAAGGCTGAACGAAACCTGAAACATTCTAACCCCTTCGGGAATTACGACCCGTTCTCCGATAGGTATCTTTTGATCACCCAGTTGGAGCTCATCCCATACAAATCCCGATTGTGCAAGATTGTTCTCCGAAATAGTAAAGGGTTGGATGACGCCGACACCCTCCACAGTTGGAATCCATACTTTTCCGGAGAAATCCCTTATCGCGGCGGGGAAAATCAAACCATTGGCCTCCGAATTTGGCATTCCTTGTCCTTTGTCGTACAGCGTGCCGGCAATGAAAAAATCTTTGACAGCAGATGATTTGAACCTTTCCAATTCGTCTTTCGAAAAATACTGGACTCCAAAATTGTTGCTAGTCCAGACTCCGCCGCTTCTGTCGGGCGTGATGCTGTAGACGCTTCGGGACTTCAAACCGTTTCGCTTTTTCAGTGTTTTGAACTCCCCATCTTTCAACAGCACGATCCCGCCGTGTGTGGCAAACCACAAATCCTCGCCTTCGTCTTCGTAGATGCTATAGATCACGTCTTCACCCGGTGTCAGGGGTAGTACCTGATTCTGGAGAAACTCTCCCTTGGAAGAAATCCTGAACAAACCACCATTCATGGATCCAACGGCAATTTGGCCGTCTTTTAGTTCCAGGATGCTGACAAAGTTGGTATTGGAAAAGGTTTCGGGCAGACTGACCTTTCGCAAGATCCCATTTTCGTCCAGGTAGTGGATCCCTCCATATCTAGTCAATATCCACAGCCAATCGCGGGAGTCTTCGTACACGGCATAGACGTAGTTGCTGGTGAGACCGTCCTCTTGGGTAATTTTTCCGATGACTTTACCCGAATCCATGTCGATCACGGTGATTCCGGCGACACTCCCGGAATAGATTTTCCCCTTCGACGATCCGATCGTGGTGACTGTATTCTGAAGGAGGCCTTCAGCCGTAGTCAATGAGCTGGTTGTTTCGCTCTTGACTCTGTATAGCCCAGTCGACTTGGTGCCAATCCAAACACTGCTATCACTAGCCTGAAAGATGGCTTTGATGTTTTTTTGCTTCAAAACTGCAGAATTCAACTGCTTGACCCTGGCGGGTTTTAGCAAGGCTAAACCTTTTCCCATGGTTCCCAGATACAAATTTTCATCTTCTTTGATGATTTTTCTGACGGAATAAGTCTTGAGCTCGGGGTAGTCAAGATGACGCGGGATTCCATTTTCCACTAATATCAGGCCTTTTTCGAGTGAGCCTGCCCATATTTTGCCTTCCGAGTCCAAAACGAGACTACTGGGATTGATACCCTTGGACTGCTCATAGGTCAGTAGCTGCTCCAAACTGTAGTCTTCCTTGAGTCGAAAAATCCCCGAATCTGGTGAATACACATGGATGGAACCGACGGTCCCAAATATTTTTTGAGCCGAAAAATCTATCGAAGACACTAGGTTTGCCTGTTTGGATTTCAGGTCGAGTTCATATAGCCCCCGGTTTGTACCCACCAACAGCTTCGAATTTTCCAAGGAGAAAAAGCCAAGGATCTCAAGCTTTACACTTGGTTTCCAAAAATCCAGAAGGCTAAACACTCCGTCAGTCCAGGAATGGATTTGTCCCTTTTGGTTTCCGATCAGAAGGCCGCCTTCACCATTTTCGACGATAGATCTGATCCAGGTTTTTTCCGTGATCTCCGAGCAATCGATAACTTTCTTGATATTTTTTTCCAAAAGGGCGATGCTGCGGTCTGAGCTCGCCCAAATTCCGGCTGGCGTTTTAAAAAATGCATAATAAGTCTGTTCCAGCATCTCAGGATAGTTCTCCTGGTCAAAAACCTTTGGGAACCCTCCATCAAATCTGACCAAGCCCTCTTCAGTGGCGATCCACAGATAGCCAGAGTTATCCTTTTCAAGCGCAAAAACGGCATTTTGTGGAAGTCCCATGGTATTGTCCCAAAACTCCATGACATAGTCCTTCGCAATACCGGAAGAATCCGGGACGAAAGTGTCCTTTTGCGCCAATGCCACTTGAACCCCCAAAATCAGGATGAGCAGCTGAAGCAAGGCGAAAAATGAGAATCCGTAAACTAACTTGAAGCTCAAGGTGGGTGTGGGTCGGTTGTTTGAGTGGTTATGGCGCCACCGGGAAAAATTTTGACATGGGCTTTTTTGGGTGTTTGGGATAGCTTGAATTAAAGTTCGTGGTTTTTCTTGGTAAGAAGCGTTAAACTAGCAAGGGATTGGGGATTTAAAAATATTTTTTGCCATGCTTTTCTCCAATCAGTAAAATAGAGGAGCTTTCTGATTGCCGAAGCTGAAGAACGACTAGCCATGTAGGGTATAGCCCAGGTCTTATAGGCGATTTCCAAGACTTTTTGTCTGGGTGCATTTGGACACGCATGTTCAACCTGCTCAGGAATGCGCTTTAGGAGACCTATCCCATCGTCTGTTTTTTCCAACGTCCTTCAGCGGACAAATTTGTTCACATTCGTGCGGCGCTGAAGTTCAAAGCACCCTTCTAAGCTCATGAGTGGCCATTTCCTCTTGGCACTGATATTTCTCCTACATTTAGATATAATTATTTGCCATGAAAGATTATCAACTAGGGGAGTTTGAAGAAATCGTCATGCTGACTGTAGGCATTCTGAACAACAAAGCATACAGTGTGGCCATCAAAGATGAGATTGAAGCCAGGCTTAAACGGACGGTGAGTATGGGTGCATTGCATACTGCTCTCAATAGGATGGAAGATAAAGGATATCTCAAGTCCTTTTCCGGAGAATCCACTGAGGAACGAGCAGGGCGTCCAAGGCGCTATTTTGAAATCACCGCTTTGGGCAAGAAAGCCATTCAACACGCCAAGGATACCCGGGATGAGCTCTGGTCTGCCATCCCCAAAACGATTTGGCAAGCGAACTTGGGAGGCATATGAAAGATGAATAGCAAACAACCCTTTCCTCCCAAGCTCTTTCTCAGGTTTTTCCGCTGGTACTGCCACCCCAGAATGCTGGACTACATCGAAGGCGACCTGATGGAAGTCTACGAGCGGAATTTCAAAACTCTGGGAAAGCGGCAAGCAGACTGGAAATTCATCTTGGATGTGCTGCTACTCTTTCGGCCAGGCATTATTCACCCAAGAAAACCTTACCAACATTTAACCCCCTATGGCATGTACAAGAGTTATTTCAAAATCGGCTGGAGAAATCTTATAAAGAATAAAATTTACTCCGCCATCAACATAAGCGGTCTTGCTGTTGGGCTTACTGCTGCAATTCTTATTGCCTTATGGGTGCGTGATGAATTGACCTTCAACAAGAATTTCGAAAACTATGACAAGATCGCACAGGTCTTACAAAATCAGACTTTCAACGGCGAGGTAGAGACTTGGTGGAGTCAGGCTAGGCAGATTGCTCCAGAACTCCGAAATCGCTATGAAAGTGATTTTAAGTATGTGATCATGAGCTCTTGGAACGGATCGCACAAATTCACATTCGAAGATAAAGATGTGAGGAAAGAGGGAAGTTTTATGGAGCCCGAGGTGACAGAAATGTTGACGCTCAACATGTTGTCGGGAACCCGCGCTGGCCTCAACGATCCCAATTCCATTTTACTTTCAGAATCCGCAGCAAAGGCCATTTTTGGCGACTCACCACCCCTTGGACAAGCCATTCTGATGGACGACAAATTGGAAGTAATGGTGACTGGGGTATATGAAGACTTGCCGAGAAACTCAAGTTTTCATGACCTTACTTTCATAGCCCCTTGGGACCTGTATGTATCAAGTGAAAATCTGGAAGAACGGACACATTGGGGAAATAGTTGGTTTCACTCCATCGCCCAGATTGAAGACAATGCCGACATGAATACCGTGTCTCTCAAAATCAAAGATGTGAAATTGAATGCTGTAGTGGCCGCGGGTGATGACGATGACCGGTTTAAACCCGAAATTTTCCTCCATCCCATGAGCCGCTGGCATTTGTATTCTGATTTTAAGAATGGCGTATCTGTTGGAGGCGGGATCCAATATGTTTGGTTGTTTGGGTTGGTTGGCGTATTTGTGTTGATGCTTGCCTGCATCAACTTTATCAACCTCAACACTGCCCGTTCTGAAAAAAGAGCGAAAGAGGTTGGCATTCGCAAGACACTCGGGTCGATCAGGATTCAATTGATCAATCAGTTTTTTACTGAATCAATGATGGTGGTGGTCCTGTCATTTTTCCTTTCACTTGTTCTTGCTCAACTGACACTGCCTTGGTTCAACGAGGTTTCAGGCAAGCAAATTGACCTGCTATGGTCGAATCCATATTTCTGGATGATTGGTCTTTGCTTTACGATCATTACAGGAATGATCGCCGGAAGTTTTCCGGCATTTTACATCTCATCATTTCATCCTGCCAGAGTTTTGAAAGGTGCATTTAAGGCCGGTCGTTTTTCGGCAATTCCCCGGAAGATTCTGGTGGTGGCTCAGTTTACGGTTTCGATCACTCTCATCATTGGAACCTTGATTGTGTTCAAACAAATTCAATTTACCAAAAACCGCCCCATCGGATACGACAATATTGGCGTGGTTTCAGCCCCTATCAGAGCGGCAGGGATTAGGGAGCATTTTGATGCCTTCAGAAATGATCTGCAAAACTCAGGTGCAGTAAAAGAAGTGGCGCTGACAGATTCCCCCTTGACAGCAACGAATGTTACAAATGGCGGCTTTACTTGGGAGGGCAAAGATCCTGGTATGGCAGAAGAATTTGCTACGCTTCGTGTCACCCATGAATTCGGGGAAATGATTGATTGGCAGATTTTGGAGGGCAGGGATTTTTCAAGGGATTTTGCGTCTGACTCGATGGCTTTTGTCATCAATGAATCAGCAGCGAGATACCTTGGAATGGAGGATCCCGTTGGCAAATCACTCAAGTGGGGAAATAATGGAGAATATAAAATTATCGGGATAGTCACTGACATGGTCACACAGTCTCCTTATTCTCCTGTCAAGCAAATGCTTTTCTTTCTCAACTATAAGCGGGTGAATATGGTGCACATTAAGATTAATCCGGATGTAAGCCCAACCGAAGCTTTAGGTAAGATTGAAACTGTATTCAAAAAATACGATCCTTCCAATGATTTTGAATATTCATTTGTTGATCAGGATTATGGCAAAAATTTCGATAACGAAAGGCGGATTGCCAAACTGACCTCGGCCTTTGCTGGACTTGCCATGCTTATCAGCTGTCTCGGGCTTTTTGGATTGGCTTCATTCATCGCAGAACAACGGACTAAAGAAATTGGAATCAGAAAAGTCATGGGGGCTTCTGTAGTCAATTTATGGAGCATGTTGTCCAAAGATTTTGCATTGCTTGTTATCATCTCAAGTTTGATTTCTATTCCGATCGCTTATCATTATCTGAGTAGCTGGTTGGAAAATTATGAGTATAGAACACCAATTTCATGGTGGATTTTCGCTGCTTCTGGTTTTGGCGCGGTATTGATCACATTAATGACTGTTAGCTATCAATCCTTAAAAGCTGCACTGATGAACCCTGTGAGGAGCCTCAAAACGGAATAATTCCCATGAATTCCAACCCAAATCCTCCTAAATGTTTTCATCGATTCTTCCGCTGGTACTGCCATCCCAGGATGCGGGGCTATATCGAGGGTGACCTGATCGAAGTCTATGAGCGGAATTTCAAAACTCTGGGAAAGCGGCAAGCAGACTGGAAATTCATCTTGGATGTGCTGCTACTCTTTCGGCCAGGCATTATTCGCCCAAGAAAACCTTACCAACATTTAACCCCCTATGGCATGTACAAGAGTTATTTCAAAATCGGTTGGAGATCGCTCCTGAGAAACAAAGAATATACGCTGATCAACATCGCCGGATTGGCGCTCAGCATCACTTGTTGTATTTTGATTTTCGTGCTGGTGAAACATCATCTAGGCTTTGATGATTTCCATCCGGACAAGGATCGAATTTATCGAGTGGTCACCGAGCAGCATCGGGAAACTGTCTCTTACACAAATAGCGTTCCCTCGCCATTGGGAATGGTCTTGCGGGAAAATCACACCTATGGGGAGAAAGTCGCCCGTATGTTTCAGGAAGCCAATGCTGTCATATCCTTTGAACGGGACGGAGAAAAACAGCTGATCAAGGAACCCAATGGCTTTGCATTTACCGAGGCTGAGTTTTTTGATATTTTCAATTTCCCCCTGTCCAAAGGAAATTGGGAATCAGCCCTGACAGAACCTAATACAGCCATCATTACCGAACGATTGGCCCAGAAATATTTTGGGGACCAAAACCCAATCGGCGAGGTCATTACTTACGATAATTTTCTGCCCTTCACCATTACTGGGGTGTTGGAGGATTTTCCTCCAAACACAGATATCAGCCCTGAGATATTTGTATCGTACAGCACGATGAAAGATTTTAATCCCTGGCTGGCAAGTGACAATGCCTGGGGAGGAATTAACTCTGGGATGTACTGCTTTACAAAACTCCGCCCCGGTGTGAGCCCTGTCGAAGTAGAGGAGGCCTTGGCACCTTACGTCAAGCAACATCGGCCGACCAGCAAAAATGTGCATCATTACAAACTCCAGGCACTTTCGGATGTCCATTTCGATGGAAGATACGGAGGAGCTATGGAGAAGTCCGACATCGGAATTCTGATTGCAATCGGGATCTTTTTATTGCTTACTGCCTGTGTGAACTTTATCAACCTCGCGACCGCCCAAGCGCTGAAACGATCCAAGGAAGTGGGAGTGAGGAAAGTGTTGGGGAGCTTCAGGAGTCAGCTTTTCTGGCAGTTTATTTTCGAAACAGCGATTATTGCGACGTTCAGTATTTTGATCGCCTTGATTGCTGCATACGCATTGGTACCTTATGTAAATAACTTCTTCAATACTCAAATCCCCGTCAATTTCCTTGTAGACGGCACTTTGGTGCTCTTTATCTTAGGCTTGGATATCCTGATTACGCTATTGGCGGGTTGCTATCCGGCACTTATCCTGACGGGCTTCAAGCCGGTGGCGGCGCTGAAGGGGAAGCTTTCCTTCCAGCAGCTGGGCGGCTTTAATACCAGACGTGCTCTGATCGTTGTCCAGTTTGCCATCTCCCAAGTATTGATCATAGGCGTGATTGTGATCATGAATCAGATGCGCTTTGCCAAGCAGGCAGATCTTGGTTTTGACAAGTCATCCATTGTGATGGTGAAGTTGGGAAGTGATTCTCTAAACACGATGAATGTCTTGAAAAACGAGTTTTTGCGACTGCCCGGAATCGAGAAAGTTTCGCTCTGCTATCAGGCTCCTGCGTCTGATGATTCTTGGAACAATTCCATCCGGTTTGGAACAGATGCCGAAGAAGTGAGCTTTTTGACCAACATGAAACTTGCAGATGCGGATTACATCTCCACGTTTGATTTGGAGCTGTTGGCCGGCAGGAATCTCATGCCCTCTGATACTGTCCGGGAAGTCCTCGTCAACGAAGCCATGCTCCAAAGTCTCGGAATCACCTCTTATGAAGATGCCTTGGGCGAAATGGTCTATGCCAATGGGGGGACGATGAAAGGTCAAGTGGTCGGCGTGGTCCGCAATTTCCATGATAGATCCCTACACGAGCGGATCTCTGCGGCTTTGATCACCACGGCGAGTGGCATGTATTCCAATTTTGCAATCAAAATCAACGGCAATTCGGTGAAGGATACCCTAGAGGAAATTCAGTCGCTTTGGGAAGAGCAATATCCTGACAAGATGTTTGAATATTCCTTTTTGGATGAAGACATCGCCAAGTTTTACGAAGCTGAGGACACCTTACTCAAAGGCATACAGTTCTTTTCCTTTATTGCCATTTTCATTGGTTGTTTGGGTCTGTATGGACTGATTTCTTTTATGATTTCTCAAAAGGCCAAGGAAGTGGGCATCCGCAAAGTATTGGGAGGAGGAATAAGCCATATTGTCTGGCTGTTTGGACAGGAGTTTGTTCGTCTGATTTTGATTGCGTTTCTGATTGCGGCGCCGATCGGCTGGTGGTTTATGAGCGGCTGGCTACAGGATTTTGAATTCAAGATTACCCTGGATGCCTGGACTTTTGTCGTGGCCATCGGAAGTTCCTTGGTGATTGCCGCTTTGACAGTGGGTTATCAGGTGGTTAAGGTTGCATGGCTAAATCCTGTGATAAGTTTAAAAACAGAATAATAGAAAATCTGTGAAACTAGAATCTTGAAGGTCATTCTTTCAAAAGATATTTGCCACTTCGGGATTTTCATCATCCAATGAGTTTAAGCATAAAAGTCATCCCCTGACATGCCAGCAAAAATGAAACGTAGAAATTTTCTAAAATCCGCCATGGTGGCATCAGCACTTCCTCTTCAGTCGCTTCAATCGCAGCCTGAAATTTCGAAACCAATTGTTAGGAAGCTATTTGCTTATGGGGGAGATTTTGATCGGGGATTTACTAAGTACGTAGCTTCTCTTACGGGGAAGACGAGTCCCAGAATCTGCTTTCTGCCCACGGCGACAGGTGATGCAGCTGGCTATGTGATGCGCTGGTTTGAGACTTGTTCTGGACTGCCATTAAATGCCTTTGTACAGCGATCCTTTATTTCCTCTTACAATCAGAAAGAATCATTTGAAGATATTTTTCTTAGCATGGATGCCATTTTGGTAGGAGGTGGTAACACCCTGAATATGATGGCGATATGGAAAGCGCAAGGGATTGACCATGCGTTACGGAAAGCCTACGAAAGTGGGGTGATTTTAGGTGGTGGCAGTGCCGGATCGCTTTGTTGGTTTGAGCAGGGGACTACTGATTCCCGGCCAGGAAGCTTGACCACCGTGGAGGGTTTAGGTCTCATTAGCGGAAGTCACAGTCCGCACTATGATGGTGAAGGTGAGCGGAAACCACTTTATTGGTCTAAGATCAAGAGTGGTGAATACAAAGCAGGTTTTGCTTGTGATGATAAAGCTGGTATCTATTTCGAGAATGAGCAAGTGAAACAGGTAGTTTCCTTAAATGAAAAAAGCAATGCCTATCATGTGTCCTTGGCAGGAGGGGAAATTGTAGAGAAAGCTTTTCCAAAAGAAGTGTTGCCTCCGGCTTGGCCATAGGCATCCAGTCTTTTTCCGAGGATGCAAATAGTGAAAAGAGGCTCCGGTACCTAACTGTCTAGCTGAAAACTCGTGAGCTTTCGAAAAAACAACTGTTCACGCGGAGTCTACTTCCCGATGCAGAAATTCCTAAAAATGTTCTCCAAAAGGTCATCTGTTGTGATTTCACCCGTGATCTCACCAAGAAAATGAAGAGAGCGGCGGATGTCCATAGCTACAAAGTCATTCGTTACCTGATTATTCAGACCGGTGAGAATGTCGAGTAGGGACTCGCGTGTCTTCACGAGAGAATCGTAGTGGCGGATGTTGGTGACCACCGTGTTTCCAGTTCGGAATTTGTCCAGATTGACGAGTTCCAAAATGCGCGCTTTCAGGCCTTCGAGGTTGTCTTTTTTTCCGGCTGAGATAAAAATGGTGTCAGGATGCTTTTGCTTTAACTCGCTAATCAACTGGCTATTGGCTTTGTCTATCTTATTTGCAACTTTCAGAAAGGGTACACCCTGATTTTCCAACCTATTAACTTCCCGGTTGATCTCTACCAGGTCTGTATCGCCCAGGTCAAAAAGGTAGAGGATCAGCGATGCGGACTTCATTTTTTCCTGGGTTCGACTAACTCCGATAGCTTCAATTGTATCGGTTGTTTCTCGCAAACCGGCCGTGTCGATGAATCGGAAGATCACACCACCGATATTGATTTCGTCCTCAATGAAATCCCGTGTCGTACCAGCAATGTCTGAGACAATGGCTTTTTCTTCGTTGAGCAAGGCATTTAGCAGGGTCGATTTTCCGGCGTTGGGTTTTCCGGCGATGACGGTCGGTACGCCGTTTTTGATCACATTGCCCAGATCGAAACTCAGGATTAATCCTTCTACAACCCGAAGCAGTCGTTCTACCAGCTCCCGCAATTCTTTTCGACTGGCAAATTCCACGTCTTCCTCACCGAAGTCCAGTTCCAATTCAATCATGGAAGCAAAATGGATTAGCTTGTGGCGAAGCTGTTGTATTTCGCCACTGAATCCGCCACGCATCTGATTGAGTGCTGCTTGATGTGAGGTCTCTGAGTCGGCATGAATCAAGTCAGCTACTGCTTCAGCCTGGGCCAAGTCAAACTGTCCATTGAGAAATGCCCGTTGGGTAAACTCTCCGGGCTTTGCAGGGCGGGCTCCCTTACGAACAAAAAGTTTGATGACTTGATTGACGATATAGGAGGAGCCGTGCGTGGAAATCTCCACCACGTTTTCTTTGGTAAATGACCTTGGGGCTACAAATAGAGAAACTAGGACCTCATCGATGATCTTTTCGCCGTCCCTTATTGTGCCAAAATGGATCGTATGTGAAGCTTGATTTTCTAGGTTTTTGCCAAAAAAAACTTCATTACAGAGCCGAATGGCGTCTTTTCCGGAAAGTCGGACGACCGCAATGGCACCTACGCCCTGTGGGGTGGCCAAAGCGATAATCGTATCATCGCGCTCGGCTAGAGAAAAACTCATGGCTTGTTTTTGAAGGCTTTGTCTATCAGATCATCCAATCCAGTCAAGAACTGATCTGCGGTCCGATAGCCCGGAAGTTGGGCAATATTCTGGAGTTTGGGCTCAATCACGACAAAATTCGGATAGGAGCGAACCCTCATGGCAGCCGCCATTTGGGCTTCATTGTACTTTTTCCCCATAAATTCAAAAGTCCGCTTCGTATCCTCGGCATTCAGCTTCACGGCATAGAAGTTCTTGTTGATATGCTCGATTACTTTGGGATCTGTGAAGGTCTCCTTGTCCATTTTTTTGCACCAGCCGCACCAGTCGGTATACACATCCACGATGAGCATTTTCGGAGACTGCTCGTTTGCGGCAATCGCCTCTTCAAATTTCATCCAGGTGATTTCTTCTTGGGCTTGCAGCGAAAAACTCACCAAAGCCAAGAGGCAAAAGGAAAGCAGGTATTTAAATTTCATCGTCATTCTAGCTCCAACGGTTGGGTACTGGCAGAAGTTCCGCTAAGCCAAGAGGGCTTTTTGCTGTGGATGAATGCGCTGACCAAGAAGAAAAAACCCGCCACGGTCACCATCATCCCCGCAATAGAACTGTCAATCCAGTAGGCAAGATAATAACCAAAAAGTGCAATTAAAACTCCCATGATAGCAGTCAGCCTGAGCAAAGGGATCAGGCGCTTTGTCCAAAGAAATGCAGTTGCGGGAGGGACCACCAGGAGCGCCACCACCAGTATCGCTCCAACGGATTCGAAACTGCTAACCGTCGTATAGGACACGATGCTCATGAGCGCCAAATTGATGCCCTTCGAAGGAAGGCCCATGACCGCGCTGAAGTTTTCATCGAAGCTGGTCAGGACCAATTCCTTAAACAACAGATAGATAAAGCCCGACACGAAAACAAAGTTTAGGCCGGCCAACCAAGTGATTCTTGGACCGAGATTCAGGCCGCTTTGCGTAATCCAGCTGTCGATGGGCAGGTAAGCGATCTCCCCGTACAGGACACATTCTTGATCCAAGTCCACCTTGTAAGCCAGGATGTTGACAAGGATAATGCCTATGGCAAAGAGAAGCGTGAAAGTGATACCTATGGATGCGTCTAGCTGTACCCTGGCCTTTTTGCGAAGCCAGTCTATCATCAGTGTAGCCAGAATGCCCAGCAGTCCCGCGCCGATGATGACTTCAAGACTTCTTTGGCTGCCGGAAACAAAATAACCGATGACAATACCGGGAAGGACCGCATGTGAAATCGCGTCTCCTGTCATGGACATTTTGCGGAGCATCATAAAGACACCCAGAAATCCACAGGAAATCGCGATCAGCGCCCCGGTGAAGATGATCAGGAAGGCGTTACTATCGAAGCTCATTGTTTTCTCGGGGAATAGTTTCTTGATGGGGATCCACAGAAGGATAATTGAGACGCTGCTCCAGCAATGCCTCCAGCTCTGGGGTGATCAAGTGCTCCAGCTGTTCAGCCGAATCGTGCACGTGATCTGGAGCAATATTCATGGACTCATTCAGGTACAATTCCCATAGTCTATGAAGACGAACGACTCGCATTGCCTCTGAAATCCCTTTTGAAGTAAGTTTTATAATTGGCTGATCTTTAGTCGTAAAACCAAGCTTTTGTAAACTGGAAATTGACTGCAATGTTTCTCTTTTGTGAAAGGGGTAGAGCCCATAGATTTCCTCTATAGTCAGGCCTGGTTTTTTGCTCTCTTTGGCTTTATAAAGCGCTTTTAACAGGTGCTCACGGTGGGTTTTTTCCAGATATCTCTTTCTGGCAAAAAAACGGAAAACAATGCCGCTTTTTGGGGAAACCAGAAACGAAATCAAGGCAAATGCGGAAAGAAAAACCACCACCCAGGGTCCGGTCGGCATCTGTGGGATGACAAAGGAGACATAGGTTCCCAATATTCCGGAGACTACAGAAAACATGGCCGCCAGGATCAGGAGGGGATTGAGACGGTCGGTCCAGAATCTGGCCGCAGCCCCGGGAGTGATCAGCAGCGCCGCCATCAATACGACGCCAATGGCTTGGATGCCTATCACCACAGCCAAAATCATCAAGACATTAAAAAGAAAAGTGATGGCCTTCATGGGAAAGCCTATGGCTTGGCCAAACTCAGGGTCGAAAACCATCAGACGAAATTCCTTCAGGGCAAGGGTCAGGACTAAGATGATCACCATAGCCAATCCTCCATACAGCAGGAGATCTGATTCGGAGATTCCTATGGCGTTGCCGAAGATGAAGGAGTTAAGGCCAGCAACTTCCGGGTTTCCGGATTTTTGGAGCGCTGTCAGAAGCACGATTCCGAATCCAAAAAATACAGAGAGAATAGTAGCGATAATGGTGTCCTCGCTAAGCTTGGTATTTCTCTTTAACCATGAGCTCATAAAGGTGGCCAGTGCGCCAGAGAGAAAAGCCCCCGTGACAATATAGACGGGGTTTTTCTCCCCAGCCAAAACAAAGCCCATGCAAATCCCAGGGAGAACGGCATGGGAAATGGCATCACCGAGGAGGGCTTTTTTGTCCAAAAAGGAAAATGTCCCCACATAGGCCGAGCCCACCCCGAGCAGGGTGATTCCCAATACTACCCATGCAATGGACGGATCCTGGAAAGTGAAGAAATAGACGAAGTCTTCCATATCAGCCTTTTAAGGGGTTGAAGTCTTTTTGTCGAATCAAGTCGGTAACGCGGGTGAGGAGGTTGAGCTTGCCTCCATACGTCTTACGAAGCATTTCCTCGTTCATCACGGACTCCTTGGGTCCGGATGCTACGAGGTGTAGGTTCAGCATGATCAGCCAGTCAAAGAAGTTCATGGCAGAGTGGATGTCGTGGTGGACGACAATGACCGTCTTGCCTGAAGTAGTCATATCACGCAGCAGCTGAAAAATAGCTGTCTCTGTAGCCATGTCCACTCCTGCAAATGGCTCATCCATGAGATAGAGATCTGCCTCTTGCGCCAATGCCCGAGCGATGAAAACCCGCTGTTGTTGACCGCCCGAAAGCTCAGAAATCTGCCTTTTTGAGAATCCTGCCATGCCCACCTGCTCGAGGCTTTGCATCGCGAGCTCCTTTTCTTTTTTGCCGGGACGGCGGAAAAGGCCAAGTTTTCCATAAGTTCCCATCATGACGACGTCCAAAACCGAGGCAGGGAAGTTCCAATCGACGGACTCACGCTGCGGCACGTAGCTGATTCGGGCGCGCACGTCATTCAGCGGTTTGTCAAAGATCTTGACAAAACCGGAAGTGGGGGGAATAAGTCCCATGATAGCTTTGATCAGTGTGGACTTTCCAGCGCCATTCGGACCGAGGATGCCGACTAGATTGCCTGCCGGAAGACTTAAATCCACATTCCATAGCACGGGATTTTGGTCGTAGCTTACAGTAAGGTCGTGGATTTCAAGAATGGGATTTTCTGCTTGGGTTATCATGGCAATAGGTTTTCGTAGATGATTTCGAGGTTGGTTTTCACCATCCCGATATAGGTGCCCGCGGGAGTTCCCTCTGCGTCGAGACTGTCTGTGAACAGTGGGCCCGCTAGGGTGACTTGCCGATTTTTCTCAGCGGCACCTGCGGCAACAGCGCGGATAGCTTTTGGGGATATGGTCTGCTCCGCAAAAATTGCCTTGACGTTATTTTCATCAATAGTTTGGATCAGGTCAGTTAAATCCCGTAGGCCTGGCTCGCTAAGGGTCGACAAGCCTTGTAGAGATTTGACTGGAAGTCGATATGCCTTTCCAAAATACGCGAAGGCATCATGGGCCGTGACCAAAACCTGATTCGCTGACCGAAGTTCATTGACCTTGGTCCGAACCTCTGAATCCAGTTGGAAAAGCTCTCCTAGGTAAATTTCTGAATTTTGTTCAAGCGTAGGTTTCCAGCTTGGCTTCCAGTGCACGATTTGCTCCGATGCGTATTGCATTGCGATTGACCACAGGTTAACATCAAACCAAATGTGCGGATCAACGCTATGACTCTCGGGTCCAGAGCGGATCAAGCGCTCCTCCGGCAGGCCCTTTGACACATCGATCAAGTTTTGACTGTGGGCCAGCTTCTCGAAGATTTCTGTCATTTTTCCCTCCAAGTACAAGCCGTGAAAGATCACCAAGTCCGCGTCGGTGAGGAGGTCAAGATCCCTGACGGAAGCTTTATAGAGGTGAGGATCGACACCTGCCGGCATCAAAGCCACCACTTCTGCTTGGTCACCGACCAGATTTCGAATACCGTCCGCAAGGATGCTGGTCGTAGCTACGATTCGTGGCTTGGCTCGGTGCTCTTTGGAGTCTGTCTTGCAAGAAAAAAAAAGCAATAAGGGAAGCGCTATGTAGAGGAAATGCTTCATGACTGCAAGACCAAGATGTTGCCTGCCACATCCTTGGACATGAAGAGGGTCTTTTTCTGGTCTACCAGGATTTCCAGAGAACCGTCAAACTCCACTTTGTCCAATACTTTGATCCTTGCTCCGATGTATGCGCCAACTTTGTCGAGGTAGCGAAGGAATGCCGCCGAGCTGTCTTTGACTGCCACGATCTGTCCAGTTTGATCTATCTCCATTTCATTCAGTTGGACTCGAGGTCTCGCCCGCACATCACCAAATTCATCTGGAATTGGATCCCCATGCGGGTCAAATTTAGGATAGTTGAGGTAGGAGTCGAGGCGCTGTATCAATAGAGTGGACTGGATATGCTCCAGCTGCTCGGCAACTTCATGCACTTCATCCCAAGCGAAATTCAACTTCTCCACCAAAAACACCTCCCAGAGTCTATGCTTGCGGATAGTCTGCAGAGCAAAGCGTTTTCCTGTTTCGGTGATCTGTAGCCCATAGTACTTTCGGTATTCGATCACCTCTTTATCGCCCAACTTCCGCAGCATGTCGCTCACCGAAGCAGGCTTTGTATTCATTTCAGCGGCAATGTCGTTTGTGGCGACACTTTTTTTACCTCCATCGGAGAGGTGGTAGATCGCTTTCAAGTAGTTCTCCTCTGCCGTAGTCAATTCCATGGCTATCCCAATTTTGATAATAAGCCAAATATAAAAATTAATTTAGATATAGCTAAAAATAATTTTTATAAAAGCTAAATCTCTTGTGGAAAAGCCTATTTGCGATGTGATTTTAAATTTAGGTGTATCTAAATATATATTTAGAAATAATTAAATAAATGATTATCTATCTGTAAAACAGAGTATTGAAGTCGTTCTATAGTCCCCGAGGTCTAAAAGAATATATTGAAATCCGAGTTTCCATTTCTTGAAATCGAGTGTAATTCGGCAAGGGAGGGTGGATAACCTGCTCCAGTTATCCACGAATCAAAAGGGGGTGGGAGGTCTTAGGCTAGCAGTTTCGTGAAAGCCTTCTGTAAGTGAGCGGATTGGCTTTTCCACAAGAGTGATTCCGGTGGTGGGGATGAAAAATAGGTGCGGGTCAACGCAGACTGAAATTGGCCAAGCGCCAACGTGGGATCTGAAAAATCAATGGAATATCCACCTGCAAAGGAACTCAGGAAGTCATCCCAAAGCGAGTTGGGACTGACCAGTACTGGGATGCCCATTGCCGCACATTCATAGAGCTTGGTAGGCATCTTGCCAGAAATAGCTGGATGCAAATGATACGGCAGGAGAGCAAAATCGGCCTTGGCCAGCGCCTCCATGAGCTCTTCGTGCGCGATTGGATTTGGGCTTAGCCGAAGCTTGACTTGAGGAAGCGCTTTGGCAAGTTGGGCAAGTTTCGCCCCATAGCCTGGGAGCGGGCAATGTCCGATGATTTCCAAGGAGGATAGAGGATATGCTTTCAGGATTTCCCTTAACCAAGCCATAGCTTCCCAAGTCCCAAAAGACGGCGTGATCGTCCCCGTAATGCAAAATTGAAATCCGGTCTTCCGATGATAATTTAGTGGGCCAACCTTGTTGATCTCTCCCCGAAACTTGTTTTCTAATACCAAAAATGGACGCTTTCCCGGCATCTCCTTGATGTAGCATTTTTCCGCCATGAGGAAAAGATCAACATTGGGCACGGCTTCCGCTCTGCGGATAACTTGGGAAGACCTGGACTTTGCCGTGGGGGAAAGGCTTGGATTGAGGTCAAGATTCGTCAGGTAGTTTTCCTGGACATCGTAAACCAAACTGAATCCCAAAATAGGCTTTAAAAGGGAGGCTAAGGGAAGCAGTTCGTAGGTGCAACAAACCAAAATTTTTGGCCGGACTTGTAGCAGGCATTTCAAGAATCTTGCCTGAGAAAGTATGCGATCCACTCGGGAGTAAAAATTGCCCATAGAGGAAAAAAATCGGATTCCGGGCTGTGGTTGGGGCTTTTTAGGAGAAAAGCCTATGATGTTAAGCTCGTATGTATTTGTTTCGCCGAGTGAAAAGGCCAGTTTGCCAAAAGCCCGTATATCTCGGATCGGCTTCAGCGTAGAAGCGATTAGAATTGGGATTTTTCGGGCAGGTGGCTGCGTCATAGCCGAAACTAAAAAAAATAATGGAACTGAAAACTATCATCGAAGCCGCGTGGGAAAACCGCGAAATGCTAAAGGAAGCGGAAACGCAAACCGCCATCAAATCCATCATCTCACAATTGGACGCTGGTCAGCTCCGCTGTGCCGAACCTACCGAAGATGGCAAGTGGAAAGTAAATGATTGGGTGAAAAAGGCAGTAATCCTTTATTTCCCAATCCAGAAAATGGAGACTATTGAGGTCGGGCCGTTTGAGTTTCATGATAAGATGGCGCTCAAGACGAACTACGCCGCTCAGGGTGTTCGTGTGGTGCCTCATGCGGTGGCGCGCTATGGTGCATATTTAGCTTCAGGGGTGGTGATGATGCCAAGTTATGTTAATATCGGTGCATATGTCGATAGTGGCACGATGGTTGACACTTGGGCTACTGTCGGATCTTGTGCACAGATCGGCAAAAATGTTCATTTGAGTGGCGGTGTTGGTATCGGGGGAGTGTTGGAGCCAGTACAGGCTGCGCCTGTGATCGTAGAGGATGGAGCATTTATCGGTTCTCGTGCGATCATCGTAGAAGGCGTCCACATCGGAAAAGAAGCCGTGATCGGCGCGGGAGTTACCTTGACGGCAAGCTCAAAAATCATCGATGTGACCGGCGCTGAGCCAGTAGAGTACAAAGGTTATGTGCCTCCGCGCTCTGTGGTGATTCCGGGCTCTTTGTCCAAACAATTCCCGGCAGGAACGTACCAAGTACCATGCGCCTTGATAATAGGTCAGCGCAAAGCTTCTACCGATCTCAAGACTTCGCTCAATGATGCCCTCCGGGAAAACAATGTAGCAGTCTAACAAAAAGAATCATGAAATCAATTTCCAAGGCCCTTTTGATCCCCGTGCTGGCCGGATCACTTTGGGCTTGTTCCGAAACGAAGAAAAATTCCGCGGATCGATATTTCGAAAAGGGACAATATGAATTGGCCGTCCAGACTTATACTGAAGATTTGAAGTTTAAGCCTACTGATGTCAAAATGCTCTACAATAGGGGCAGGGCACATCAGGAGATGGGGAATGTAGCCGAGGCAAAGTCCGATTTTGAGTCCGCGTTGAATCAAGACCCCAAAAATTTCCAGGTGTTGTTGAGCCTTTCCGCCCTCCAGCTGGAAGAAGGCAACTATGCGAGTGCGCTTCTCTATGCCACCAAGGCGGAGGAGATCTCTGGAGCTCCGGCGATGGCGTCTTTTCTCAAAGGAAGAGCGCTTCATAAGCTTGGAATGGCTGAAGACGCTTTGAAAGCTTATGGAAATGCCATTCAGATCGACAAGGAATTCGGGCAGGCATACTTCAACAGGGGCATGCTGAAAGTCGCCCTGGAAAGAAACAGGCAAGCTTGCGATGATTTCAAACTCGCGGTGATGCTCGATTATCCGGGCGCCAAGGAAATGCTTGATAAATATTGCAACTAACTGAAATCCCGCTTCCTGCGGGATTTTTTTTATCTGCCATTAAGAGTTAATTCTATTCATGGCAGCGCGCCTATTTTTTGAAAGGAAAAAAGAATTAATGTTCGTGGGGCTGGTGGTCGCATATTGCGTCCGAGGTGATTTTTCCGGCGCCCGAACAGGTCTTGCAGTCGCTTACCTGCTTCCCCGAGCCACTGCATTCCGGACAGGTGAGCCGACCTTTACCCGCACAGCGCTCACATTCAAAAAACTCGACGATGTTGAAAACATTTACCTTTTTTATCATTCCAGACGCGGCACATCGGCTGCATCCTACGATCCCTTTGGACTTGCAGTAGTCGCACATCTGCTCTATCTGTTTGGATCCCTCGCAGGTAAAGCAGGTCTCATAACGGTATCCTCTTCGGTCGCAAAGCTTGCAGGACTGAATAGCTGCAATCGGTTCTTTGAGTTTGCTCTGCAACTGTTTCGCCCCCTCGTAGTTTTCACCCTTAAATCCCGTCAGTTCGAGGTATTTATTCAGGAAGTTGGAACTGTTGTCATACTGCCCGAGCTCAAAGAGCGTCTCCGAAAAGTAGTAGGGCATCTCATCTGGCAGGGGAAGGCCCGAATCGATCAAATTTCTAAAAATAGAATTCGCAGTTTGGTAATCGCTTCTTTCCATGGCGGCTAGTGCCCCCTTCATCCAGCGGTCGGTCTGACCAAGATTGACCTGGCCGAAACTAGCCAAAGGAAGCAATGAAAAGAGGAGAAGAACAAGGATACGGTATTTGGGAGACAAGGTCAGTTCAATTTAATTCCTCGAAAACTACTTAACTCCCATTTTAACTCAAAGTTAAAATTTGCAGGCATCGTCTATCGTTTCTGCATTTTCGCTTTGGTACCGGGAAATTGTTGCTATTTTAAAGGCCCGTCGGAAATTTGAGTATCTAATTTTCTTTTTTAAAACATCCAAATAAAACCAAAACAACGATGAGCAAAACAATCACGATGATCGAAGGAATCGGAGAGGTCTACAAGGGAAAGCTGGCGGAGGCCGGGGTTACCACGGTAGAAGGACTTTTGGAAAAAGGTGCAACCAAAGCAGGTAGAAAGGCAATTGCAGGAGATTCGGGCATTGATGAGGGCAAAATCCTCGACTGGGTGAATATGGCAGACCTATTCAGGATCAACGGGATAGGTAGCCAGTTTGCAGAATTGCTAAAGGCAGCCGGAGTAGATACCGTGAAGGAACTGAGAACGCGGAACCCCGAAAATCTGCATGCTGCCCTGACCAAAACCCAGGAGGAAAAAGGATTGACAAAAGTAGTTCCTCCGCTCAGCAAAATCGAGGACTTCGTATCCCAAGCCAAGGCGCTTGCCCCGGTCGTGAGCTACTAGCCGAGTGCAAGCATTCCGCTAAACTGAAAACCTTGAGGAGACTCAGGGTTTTTTTGTAGTTTGGAACCCAAAACTTTTCCCCATGAGCACTATTGAGCAGTTCAAAAAATGCCTGGAAGACGGCCAAGTATTCAAGAAAGACTACATCGTTTTAGGCGCAGGAATTCTGGATGGACAGCCGGTGGACCAGGCCCAGGTAAAAGTACCGCTGAAGACCATGAACCGTCATGGCCTGATCGCTGGAGCCACCGGAACGGGCAAGACCAAAACCCTTCAGGTAATTGCCGAGCAGCTGTCGCTGAAGGGCGTGCCTTCCGTGTTGATGGATCTCAAGGGGGATCTTTCTGGGCTTGCGAAACCTGGAGAATCTTCTGATTTTATACTGAAAAGGTCAGCAACGATAGGGGTTGACTATACACCACAAGGGCTTCCAGTGGAATTGATGTCCATCTCCAATGAGAAAGGAGTTAGGTTGAAAGCCACGGTGTCGGAGTTTGGCCCTGTATTGCTTTCCCAAATCCTGGAACTGAATGATACCCAGCAGGGCGTTGTAGCCTTGGTTTTCCGCTATTGTGACACGCACCATTTGCCATTGCTGGACCTGAAGGACTTCAAGCGCGTTTTGCAGTTTATAACCAACGAGGGGAAAACGGCAATCGAAAAGGAATTCGGGCAGGTGTCGTCTGCTTCAGTCAATACGATCATGCGCAAGATCATCGAGCTGGAGCAGCAGGGTGCGGAACGTTTTTTTGGTGAACTTTCCTTTGATGTGGATGATTTTGTTCGGACCAAAGACGGTAAAGGCGTCATCTCGGTAATTCGACTGACGGACATTCAGAGTCGGCCCAAGTTGTTTTCCACGTTTATGCTGAGTCTTCTCTCCGAGATTTATGAGACTTTTCCTGAGCAGGGAGATGCTGACCAGCCCAAGCTTTGCCTTTTCATCGATGAGGCGCATTTGGTCTTTGGCAATGCTTCCAAGGACCTGTTGGAAAAGATAGAAGCCATTGTAAAGCTCATCCGATCCAAAGGAGTGGGCGTGTTCTTTTGCACACAAACTCCAACTGACGTTCCGGAAAGCGTGCTGGGACAGCTTGGGTTGAAAGTACAGCACGCGTTGAGAGCCTTCACGGCCAAAGATCGTAAAGCGATCACCAAGACTGCCGAGAATTATCCGGATTCGCCGTTTTATAATACAGCAGAGGTGTTGACTGCTATGGGAATTGGAGAAGCAGTGGTGACGGCTCTTAACGAAAAGGGGATACCCACTCCGCTTGCCCACACCTTGGTCAGAGCGCCGATCACCCGAATGGACATTTTGGAAGATAGCGAGATCGACCAATTGGTAAAAAGCTCTGATTTGGTGTATAAATACAACCAGGATTTGGATCACGACAGCGCCTTCGAGATTTTGGAGCGTAAGATGCAGGCGGTCCAAGAAGCTCAGGAGAAAGCCGTGCTTCCCGGCCCCTCGTCTTCCCGAACCACAGGTAGTCGCACGAAAGAAGATGAATCTCTTATCGAAGAGCTAAGTAAAAACACCATGGTCAGACAGCTTGGCCGAACCCTTTTTCGCGAGCTTGCAAGGGGAATTCTAGGCTCATTCTCTGGTAAAAGAAGAAGATAATAATTTCCTGTAAGCTAATAGATTATAGACATTGAAAGTAGCGGTAATCGGTGGGGGAGCAGCGGGCTATTTTGCCGCAATCCACGCGAGTGGTCCCGGTGTGGATGTAACTATTTTTGAGAAAAGCCCCAAGCTGCTCTCCAAAGTGAAAGTCTCGGGAGGTGGGAGGTGCAACGTAACCCACAGGCCAATGGAGGTATCCAAGTTGGTCAAAAACTATCCCCGTGGTGAGAAGTTTCTGAAGCGGACATTCCGGCATTTTTCTATCGCGGATACTTTTGCTTGGTTTCAGTCCCGTGGGGTAGAGCTCAAGGTGGAACCTGACGGGCGTGTATTTCCGCTTAGCGATTCCTCCCAATCCATCATTGAATGCCTGCAACTGGAAGCAGAAAAAGCCAAAGTGTCGATCCAGATTTCCACGGGAATAAAAGAATTGAATCCCTTGGAAAAGGGCTTTGAATTAATCACAGAAAAAGGGGTTTTTCGATGCGACTACGTTGTCGTAGCGACGGGGGGGCAGCCTAAATCAGATGGATATTATTTTCTTAAATCACTTAGGCACAAGATACAAGATCCTATTCCCTCACTTTTTACTTTCAATACTCCGGGAGAATCAATCCGGGAACTGATGGGAATAGCGGTGCCCGAGGGCTGGGTGAAGATCGAGGGGACGAAATTGAATTACCGAGGTCCGGTGCTGGTGACCCACTGGGGAATAAGCGGGCCAGCGGTACTAAAGCTTTCCGCTTTTGGAGCGGAATGGCTTCATGACCACCAGTACCGCGCGCGCGCCATTATAAACTGGAATGCAAACTATGGCGAAAACGACTATTTGGAGCATTTGCTAAGCTATGCCAAAGCTCATCCCAACAGAAAGCTACGCTCTCATCCATTGTTTGAAATACCCGGTAGGCTTTGGGAGCACTTTTGCGAAAAGGCGGAAATCGAAGAAAATACCCTCGTGGGAAATCTGACAAAAAAGTCCATCAACAAGCTAGTTCAAAATCTTTTTTGCTATATCTTGGTGGTCAGCGGAAAGACCACATTCAAGGAAGAATTCGTCACAGCAGGCGGAATCTCTTTGGAAGGGGTGGACCCCGAAACCATGCAAAGTATTTATCACCCAAACCTATACTTTGCCGGCGAAGTCCTGAACATTGATGGAATTACAGGTGGCTTTAATTTTCAAGCCGCTTGGTCGACTGGATATCTTGCCGGGAAGTCCATAAAGGAGCGTACTATATGAACAACATCTACCCGGAATTGAACCAAAGGATTCTGGAAATGGCCGACGGCGATGATGCCTTTAGGATCGAGTTGACTGCAGCTATATATACCGGACTACTGGAACTGAAATCCCAGTATTCGGAAGGCAGGGCTGAAAAGGACCATGTGAAAATTCAGCTGATCAGACACAAGATCAAGCCGACCATAGCCATGTTTGATTTTGAGCTTTTAGCGGATTCGCTGCAGCAAGGAAAGGAAATCCTAGACTCTGAAGGTTTTGGAGCATCTTTTGATACCCACTTTGATGCTTTTTTGCAGCTCGTGGAAATGGCTTTGCTGGAAGTCGAACTCCTGAAAAGCTAAAAAAAAAGGAGCTTGCACCCGCAGCTCCCATTTTTACTTGTATACCCTATGAAGAAAAATTCTTCCCAAAAGTAAATGCCCTTGATTGGGCAGTGATTAAGGCTGTGTTATTTTCGAATGAAGAATCAGATAAGGGATCTCATGCCGATCATCACAAGTGCCTATTCCAAACCTCCCCGATACCTTTTTAACGCCCACCTGGAGACTATAGTCCCGAGTCTCTTGAGGAAAATCGATGGAGTTTCCTATTATAGAGAGAAGATCGACACGCCGGATGGGGATTTTTTGAACGTGGATTGGGCCAGAATTGGGGGAACGAAGCTCCTGATAGTATCCCATGGCTTGGAAGGAGACTCCAAGAGGCACTACGCGATGGGATTAGCCAAAATTTTCAACCAAAACGGGATCGACGTACTCGTCTGGAACAACCGGACTTGCTGCGGTGAGATAAACCTAAGGCCGATTCTTTATCATCATGGTGCAAGTTATGATCTGGAGACAGTGGTGCAACACGCGCTCAATCAAGCTACTTATGAAGAGATCTTCCTTGCAGGAATCAGCATGGGAGGCGCGCAGACGCTGAAATATTTGGGGGAAAAGGGTTCGGATTTGCCAGCGCAGATCTCCAGAGCTGCCGTCTACTCTACACCCTGCAATCTCGCTTCAAGCGCCGCTACGCTGAAACTCCGCTCCAATCTCTTTTACAAAAATCGGTTTCTAGGCAAGCTGAAAAAGAAAATGGAGGCGAAAGCACTTCAGTTTCCTGATTTGGTGGATCTAGATTTGCTTCGACGTGTCCAGGATTTCGACGCTTTCGATACGCATTTTACCGCAAAGCTGCATGGCTTCAAGGATGCGGCGGATTTTTATGAAAGTGTGAGCGCTGACAATTGGCTGGAGCACATCGCAATCCCCACACTCATCATCAACGCGGTCAATGATCCGCTCTTGGGAGCGGCCTGCTTTCCCACGCGCCTTGCCGAATCCAAGTCAAACCTGTTTCTTGAAATGCCAAAAAGGGGAGGTCACACCGGCTTTTTGCTCAAAGATCAGGAGTTTACATTCGGCGAATATCGATTCTTGGAGTTTTTGAATAGGGTTTGATTGATTTAGAATAGCTATTTTCCCAATTATTATCCAGTCAGGTTTATGAGAAAGCTTTCACTCGTGGTCTTGATAGGCCTTTTTTTAGCCACGCTTTTTTTCATGTGGCTTAATGATTTTGATTCGTTCAGAATCGGTTATCTGATTTTGTTTATACTCTTTTTGATCGCTTGTGTAGGCGTTTGGGACGCGAGCCAGAAGAAACACGCAATCCTGAGGAACTTCCCAGTGGTGGGTCATTTTAGGTATTTTCTGGAGTCCATCAGTCCCGAGATTCAGCAATACTTCATCGAATCAAATACCAGTGGGAGGCCCTTCAGCAGAAATCTTCGTGCGCTCGTGTATCGTAGGGCAAAAAACGTAAATGATACGCATCCCTTTGGCACGCAGCGTGATATCAATGAGGAAGATTACGTAGCGCTAAGGCATTCGATTTATGCCAAGAGCCCCCGTGAGGAAGATCTCCGTGTGATAGTAGGCGGAGCAGATTGTAGGCAGCCCTATTCCGCCTCTATTTTTAATATTTCGGCGATGAGTTTTGGATCCCTAAGCGGGAATGCGGTGATGGCCTTAAACAAGGGAGCAAAAAAGGGAAAATTTTTTCACAATACAGGCGAGGGCGGAATATCTCCCCACCACCGTCAGGGGGGTGACTTGTGCTGGCAGATCGGCACAGGGTATTTTGGTTGTCGAGATGGACACGGGTTCTTTGACGGCGAAAAGTTTAGGGAAAAGGCATCTTGGCCCGAGGTCAAAATGATTGAAATCAAGATTTCCCAAGGTGCAAAACCAGGCCATGGGGGAGTGCTACCAGGCGTGAAGAACACTGCCGAAATTGCCGAAATCAGGGGCGTAGTTCCAGGCACAACCATACTGTCGCCACCTGCGCATTCCGCTTTTTCCAATACCCACCAACTGGTGCTGTTTGTGAAAAGGCTCCGAGAGCTGTCAGACGGCAAACCCATCGGTTTTAAACTTTGCATCGGCAAAACGGAGGAATTTGAAGCAATCTGCAAAGCTATGGTCTCGGAGGGTATTTACCCCGATTTCATCACCATCGATGGAGCGGAAGGGGGGACCGGAGCGGCACCGCTGGAATTTTCGGACAGCGTCGGACTTCCATTGGAGCCCGCTTTGATTTTTGCAAGGCTTACCCTAGAGAAGTATGATATCAAAAACCGAATTAAGCTCATAGCGTCCGGGAAGGCGATCAGTGCCTTTGCGATTGTCAAAAATCTGGCCCTCGGAGCCGATATGTGCAATTCGGCAAGGGGCTTTATGTTTAGCCTAGGCTGTATCCAGGCCCTTCGCTGCAATACCAACGCCTGCCCGACGGGAGTTGCTACGCAGGACAAGCATCTGGAAAAAGGACTCGTCGTCACTGACAAGTCGGAGCGGGTCTACAATTTCCACAAAAACACGGTTCACGCAGTCAAGGAATTGTTGGGCGCCACAGGCCATGAGCATACCTCCCAGTTGACTGTCCGTGATCTGGTACGGGGAGATGAAATGGTGGATTTCGCGAATCGCTTTTTCCCCGATTCAGTTGCGCATCATTTGGACTGACCTTCGATCAAAACCTTTTCAGGGCCATCGCCGCTACCGTGCCACCAATCGCAAGTGAACTTGTGGCGGCTGGAGAAGGAGCATTGAGCACGTTGATCGCGAATTGGGATTCCCTGATGGCAAAGTCGTCCAGCAAGCCCCCCGTTCTGTCGCAGGCTTGGGCCCGAACCCCGGCTCCGCCTTCGACCAGATCAGACTCCTGGATTTCCGGGATTAATTCCTGAAGCGCTTTGGTAAAGGCCGCCTTTGAAAAAGATCGGTACAACTCGCCGAAACCGGTTTTCCAGTATTTTGCAGCCACTTTTTGGAAGCCAGGCCAAGCCAGCGACTCTGCGAGCTCACTGAGATTGATTTGGGATTTTTTATATCCTTCTCTGCGAAAAGCCAGCACTGCATTTGGGCCCGCTTCGACCCCGCCTTTTTTCATCCGGGTAAAATGTACCCCCAAGAATGGGAAATTTGGATCAGGCACGGGATAGATCAGATTTTTGACCAGGTATTCTTTTTCCTTTTTCAGCTTGAAGTATTCTCCCCTGAAAGGAATGATCTTCACGTCGTCTACAGCTGGATCATTCATCTTAGCCACCTTGTCCGAATAGAGTCCAGCACAATTGATGACCAATTTGGCTTCAACGGTTTTGTTTGGAGTTTCGATGTGGTTGATACCTTCCTTTTGGCTTATATTCAGAACCTTATGGTTCAATAAGATTTCTCCGCCATTCTGAATGATTTTTCGTCCATAAGCCAAAGCAACTTGATAGTAATCCACAATTCCAGTCTGGGGTACATGGATGGCGGCTACTCCGGCGCAGTGTGGTTCATAGCCCTTGAGTTCTTCCAAAGTAATGTATCGGGTCCCTTCGAGCCCATTCGCCAAGCCGCGATCCAACAGAGTCTGTAGCAATGGTTTTTGCTCTTCTCTCGTGGCCACGACCACTTTGCCGGTGATTTCAAAGGGAATTTTTTCCTCTTCGCAAAATTGCACCAGCTCGTGGTATCCACTAATACAATTTGTGGCTTTGAGTGAACCTGGCTTGTAGTAGAGTCCTGAGTGGATCACACCCGAATTATTCCCGGTTTGGTGTTTGGCCAATTGATCCTCTTTTTCCAAAATCACAATCTTGAGATCAGGTCGTGCTTTTTGGATTTTCAGTCCCGTGGCCAGGCCGACAATTCCGCCTCCAACAATGGCTATATCGTATGTCATTTTCAAAGTCAATTTGATCTCAAATATACAAGTGGAAAGTTCATTCCAAGAGCATACTTCGCTACAGAAATCGCATGTTGTTTGGAAATATTCACATCTTGGTCTAACCAAGTAGGGCTGCTTTGAATTTATCTTGCGGCCGAATTCACCAGCTGTGTTTTTGCAAATCGATGCGTAGTCTCTTTTTTAGCATTCTCTTTTTTTTCGTTTCCTCCTCCCTGTGGGCGCAATACACCATTAGGGGAAAAGTCGCCGACGCGGAAACCGGTGACCCGATCGCTTTTGCGAATGTGATCCTGAAAGGTACGACGACCGGAATCACCACGGATTTCGAAGGCAACTATGTGATTTCGACCCGAGCACTCAGTGACAGTCTGGTGGTGAGCTACTTGGGATACATTACCCAATCCAAAGCCTTGTCCGATCAATTGGAACAGATCATCAATTTTCAACTCAGACCCAGCGATTTCGAGCTTGAAGCATTTGTCTTTGAAGCGGGTGAAAACCCGGCCTTTGAGATCATCAGACGGGCGTCGGAGCGAAGAAAGGACTTTGATAAAAGATCTCTCAGCGCCTATGAAACGAAGAATTATACCAAGATTGAGATTGACATAGACAATCTTTCGGAGGATTTTAGGAAAAGAAAGTCCGTCCAGAAAGTCACTCATGTGCTAGATAGTATCCAGGAGCTGACCAATGACGAGGGCGAAAAAATCCTTCCCGTCTTTTTCTCCGAGACCGTTTCTAAGTTTTACTATCGGAATAACCCGGAACTCCGAAAAGAAGTCATCGAAAAATCCAAAGTGACCGGAGTGGGCATCACGGATGGCTCGACTACCTCCCAAATCACCGGTTCGGTCTTTCAGGAATACAATTTTTATAAAAATTGGCTCTCGATACTCAACAAGGATTTCATTTCCCCAATCTCCGATGGATGGAAGTCATTCTACGACTATGATCTGCTGGACTCGGTTCTAGTCGGACAGGATACCTGCTACAAACTGCAGGTTTATCCACGCAGGGAGCAAGATTTGGCATTTACGGGCACGATCTGGATTAAGAAAGAAGACTATTCCCTCAAGCAGGTGGACTTGACGATTCCCAAGGCCGCTAATCTGAATTTTGTGGACCGGATCAAAATCCAACAGGAATTGGGGCCAAGCTCTGCCGGGCCCTTGATTCCTTCAAAAACGCGGGTTTTGATAAAAATCGCACAAGTGACAGATGACACTGCGGGATTGTTGGCGAAGTTTTACACATCGACAGACAGTGTGATCGTGAACCAGCCGAAGGAAACCAAGTTCTTCAACCAAGCGGTGGAATTGAAGCCGGATTTTGGGATGGCTGAGGAAAGTTTTTGGGAAGCCAATCGGCCTGATCCGCTGAGTTCGGAGGAGTTGGCGGTGTTGCAGATGGTCGATACGCTGAAGAAGATTCCGATTATCCGTTTCTATTCCGAGGGCTTGAAATTTTTTGCAACCGGATATAAGCCTATCGGTAAGATAGATATCGGGCCATGGCCGGGATTCTTCAACTACAACGACATCGAAAACGTCCGTCTCGGTATGGGCCTGAGGACCAATTACAAGTTCAGCAAGAAGTGGGAGCTGAAGGGATATTTGGCTTACGGATTTGGAGACATGAAGTGGAAGTACGCCGCGTCTGCAACGCGGATTTTGGACAGAAGCCGCTGGACTACCGCCCAAGTCTATTCCAATAAAGAAATCGATCAGGTGGGTTTGGAGATCGCAAACCTGCAGAGTAATAGCGTCTTCCTAGCTGCGTCTCGGTTTGGGACTTTGCGGAGTCCCTACTTCAGCACAAATCATGGATTGAATGTGCAACGGGAGTTTTTCAAAGGATTTTTGGTCAAAGCCGGTGTGAACGTCGGTCAATTTGACCCGCTCTATGATTTTTATTATCTGGAAAAGGATACGAGAGAATACCGATCAAACTTCGAAACCACGGAGATCCGAGCTGGAATTCGCTATGGGCGGGACGAGATCATCATCATCAATGACAACGAGCGCTCTTCCCTTGGCTCTCTCAAATGGCCGATTTTCGAAGTCAACTATGCCAGAGGGATGAGATGGCTTGGTGGAGACCTAGAGTACCAGAAACTCAGCCTTTATGTCTATCAGCGCATCAACATGGGCCTTTTGGGTGTAGGAAGGTACGAGTTGGATGCCGGAAAGATTTTCGGAGAAGTGCCTTATCCGATTCTGAAAAACCATTTGGGTAATGAGACGCTTTTTTACACCACGGCAGCTTTCAACACGATGAACTTTACCGAATTCACCTCAGACCAGTACTTCAGCATCCGTTATAGACAGTCTTTTGAAGGCTTTATGCTGAATTCCATTCCGCTGATCAAGCGCTTGAAGTGGCGCTTCGTGGGCAATGCCAATGTCCTCTGGGGCTCTGTGAAAGATTATAATATCGAAAACGTGCCTGATGTTGATCCGGAGGGCAATCCGCTCAAGACCTTTGGACGTCTAGATTTTGGAAATCCCTATCTGGAACTCGGCTATGGCGTTGAGAACATTTTCAAGTTTTTCCGTGTGGATTTCTTCCATCGAATGACTTATTTGGACAATCCGGGAGCCAAGCCATTCCATGTAAAAATCAGCGCCCAGTTTATTCTTTGATTTTTAGCATTTGAAAAGAAAATAGTTGGACGTAGTTTTCTAAATCGCTATTTTCCACAACAATCATCGTACTCCACCTGCGGCTGATCTTGATTTAGTTAAAAGAGACGTATGATGGTTTGATTTTTAATCCAAAATGCCATGTCATTTCATCCGAAATCAATAATTGTCTCGGCTGTGCTAATTTTGTTGGTACTTCCATTTCTTGCTTTTTCTCAAGGCGAGGCCGAAACCTTTACCTCAAAAAATGCGCTTTACCTTGAAGTTGGCGGAAGTTCCGGAAGATACGCGATTAACTACAGCAAGATTTTCCATCAAAGAGGCAAGTTAAAACTTAATGCGAGCGCTGGTTTTTCAATGTGGCGGAATAAAATAAATGATTTCAAAACCATTTGGCTTCCGGTTATTCCTTTAGAGGTCTCCGCACTATATGGCAAGTCAAAGCATCATCTGGAAATGGGTTTTGGAGTCACTTCTTACTTAGGTAGAACTTTAGAAATTGATTCGGAAACATTTGAATTTAGTGACAAAGTAGTTTTTGGTGCTATAGTTCCTGTAAGAATTGGTTACAGATACCAAAAACCCGAGGGTGGATTCTTTTTTCGGGTTGGTTATACTCCATTTTTTGATGTTCCGGTTAGAGAAGGGAAAAGCTGGTCCTTCTATCCTTATCATGCAGGATTAAGTTTTGGAAAGAGTTTTTGAGTTGGATTAATTTTTTTGAATCAATCAGCAAAGAAATCTACATTTTGATTCTCGTTCTCCTTCTCAAGGAAAGGAAATCAAATATCATTTCCACATTCCCTTCCCCTAAATTTTTCCTTTGCTGGTCGGTTTTGCATATTTGCAGCTTAGACCAATTGCCTGTTTGTATGGGCAGAAAAACAACAACACATGTCACAACAAATTAAGATTACCCTTCCGGATGGCTCCGTGAGGGAGTACGAAAAAGGAACAACCGGGCTACAGATTGCTGCAAGTATCAGCGAGGGTTTGGCACGGAATGTCCTTGCTGCCAAAGTAAATGGACAGGTTTGGGATGCTACCCGACCTATTGACTCCGATTCCAGTCTTCAACTGCTGACTTGGAATGATCTGGAGGGAAAAAACACCTTTTGGCACTCATCCGCGCACTTGATGGCGGAGGCATTGGAGGCTTTGTATCCGGGAACCAAATTCGGAATCGGTCCTCCAATTGAGACAGGTTTCTATTACGATGTAGACTTCGGTGACCACAAGCTGGAGGGCGATGAGTTGGAGAAGATCGAGCAGAAGATGATTGAGCTTGCCAAAGCAAAGAATGAGTATATCCGCAAGGATGTGGGAAAGGCGGAAGCAATCGCCTATTTCCAGGAAAAGGGCGATGAATACAAGCTGGATCTCTTGGAAGGCCTCGAAGATGGTTCGATCACTTTTTATCAGCAGGGCAATTTCACAGACCTTTGTCGTGGTCCGCACATTCCGAATACAGGATTTATCAAAGCTGTAAAGCTTACCAATATCGCCGGAGCCTATTGGAGAGGCGACGAAAAGCGCAAGATGTTAACCCGTATCTACGGGGTGACCTTTCCAAAAGCCCAGGAGTTGAAGGATTACTTGACCTTGTTGGAAGAAGCCAAAAAGCGTGACCACCGTAAGATTGGCCGTGAATTGGAGCTTTTCACCTTCTCCGAGAAAGTAGGGATGGGATTGCCGCTGTGGCTTCCAAAGGGCACTTTGCTTCGCGAGCGCCTGATCAGCTTCATGAAGAAGGCTCAGGACAAATCCGGCTACCAGCAGGTGACCACTCCGCATATCGGAAGCAAGGTGTTGTACGAAACCTCAGGACACTACGAAAAATACGGGAAGGATTCATTTCAGCCGATCACCACTCCGCATGAAGGAGAGGCGTTTTTGCTGAAACCGATGAACTGCCCGCATCACTGCGAAATCTACAAACACAAGCCAAGATCCTACAAAGATCTGCCTATCCGTTACGCTGAGTTTGGTACAGTGTACCGCTATGAGCAAAGTGGTGAGTTGCATGGTTTGACTCGAGTGAGAGGATTTACTCAGGACGATGCACACATATTCTGTCGCCCAGACCAGGTGAAAGAAGAGTTTATCAAGGTGATCGATCTGGTACTCTACGTTTTCAAAGCCTTGGGATTCCAGGACTATACTGCCCAGATTTCATTGAGAGATCCTGAAAACAAGCAGAAATACATCGGAACTGATGAGGCTTGGGAAAAAGCGGAATCTGCGATCATCGAGGCTGCGGCAGAAAAGGGTTTGCAGACTGTCACAGAGCTTGGTGAAGCTGCTTTCTACGGACCTAAGCTCGACTTTATGGTCAAAGATGCCTTGGGAAGAAAGTGGCAATTGGGAACCATCCAGGTAGATTACCAGTTACCCGATCGTTTCCAGCTCGAATACATCGGCTCAGACAATCAAAAGCACCGTCCGGTGATGATTCACAGGGCTCCTTTTGGTTCGTTGGAACGCTTCGTGGCCGTTTTGATCGAACACTGCGCGGGCGATTTTCCACTTTGGCTTTCTCCCGAACAGATAAATATTCTGCCTATCTCCGAGAAATACATCGCCTATGCGGAAGAGCTGAAGGCAATCTTGGACGAAGCGGGAATAGCGGGAAACATCGATAATAGGGATGAAAAGATTGGTCGAAAGATCCGGGATTCCGAGGTCAAAAAGGTGCCTTTTATGCTGATTGTGGGCGAAAAGGAACAGGAAGAACAAAAAGTATCTGTGCGGAAGCATGGGCAGGGGGACTTGGGAAGCTTCTCGATAGGAGAGTTTATCCAGTATTTTCAGGGGATTATTTCAGAATCCCTGAGTAAGCAGTAAAAACGTAATATTTTATTCTGCTTTTTAGAATTAGAAATAATTCCGATATTTGCAGGCAATTTCACAAGAAACAACCAAAGCTAACTTGAGCCAAAGACCATACCAGCAACAAAGAGGAAGACAAGAAGAACCTTATCGAATCAATCACAAAATAAGAGTTCGTGAAGTAAGACTAGTAGGCGATTTCGTCGAAGGCGGAAACGCAGTTTTGCCTATCGAAAAGGCCATCAAACTGGCCCAGGACAACGAACTTGACCTTGTCGAAATTTCTCCAAATGCCGACCCTCCAGTATGTAAGATCATCGACTATGCGAAGTTTAAATACGAGCAAAAGAAGAAGCAAAAGGAGATCAAAGCCAACGCAGCCAAGGTTGTTTTAAAGGAAATCAGATTCGGACCTAATACCGATGACCACGACTTCAACTTCAAACTGAAGCATGCGATCAATTTTCTGAAAGAAGGAGCAAAAGTAAAGGCCTACGTACACTTCGTCGGTCGTTCGATTGTCTTCAAGGAAAGGGGAGAGATGCTGTTGTTGAAATTCGCGCAGGAGCTCGAAGACCATGGAGTGGTGGAGCAAATGCCGAAGTTGGAGGGAAAACGGATGAACATCTTTATCGCTCCGAAGGCCCATAAGAAATAATTTCAACCAACTAAATACAGCAAAATGCCAAAAGTAAAAACCAAATCCAGTGCAAAAAAGCGGTTTGCCCTCACGGGAACCGGCAAAATCAAAAGGAAACACGCTTTCAAAAGCCACATCCTGACGAAAAAATCTACCAAGCGTAAGCACAACTTGACCAAAACTGGTCTGGTACACACTTCTGACGAAGGTAGAGTAAGAGACATGTTGAAGATCTGATCTTTAGCCTCATCTCTTTAAAATTTAAGGTTCATTAATTCACCAGATGCTTTGGTAAAAAAGATTCCGAATCGCTCGGAACACCAAGTGTCAAAAATCAAAAAACTATGCCTAGATCAGTAAACGCGGTAGCGTCCAGAGCAAGAAGGAAAAAAGTGCTAAAGGCCACAAGAGGTTATTTCGGAAGAGGTAGCAACGTATGGACTGTAGCAAAAAACAAGTACGAGAAGGGTCTTCAGTACGCTTACAGAGACCGTAAAGCGAAGAAAAGAGAATTCAGAGCTTTGTGGATTCAGCGTATCAACGCCGGTGCTAGAGAGCACGGTGTGTCTTATTCTCAATTGATGGGTTTGCTTAAGAAAGCTGAAATCGAACTTAACAGAAAGGTTTTGGCTGATTTGGCAATGAATCACCCAGAGGCATTCAAAGCTGTAGTTGAAAGAGTGAAATAAGGTCGGCACATCCTTGTTTTGCGGAAAGCCTTCCCCTCGGGAAGGCTTTTTTAATTTTGGGGCGGGCGGCGTTGGCTTTCCGATTTTAGGGAGGCATTGACTTTTGGGTTAAAAAAGCTGGAAAATCCCATAAGCCGAGACCGATAGGATCGAAACCGCACTGATCCAGAACATCAAGTCTGACCAAAAGCCTGGAGTCAGTTTCAGGTCCCGATTTTTAGCCCGGAATTTTATGGCCGCCGCAACAACGATTAACAACAAAACAGATGCGACAAGCCCTCCGGAAAGCACCATGATCCCAGGAAGCTTGATGAAAAGATAGGTAATCGTCCAAATGACAGGAAAGGCCCAAGCTAAAATTCGGACTGATTTTTTCAGTTGGGATTCATCGCCTCTGCGCATCCATCCAAACTCACAAAAAACATCGGGATAGAGCCTCGACCAGTAGGCGAGAGATGCGAAAATGCTGGAATACAGCGCAAAAAAGGCTCCTGCCAAATATATCAGTCGAGCATCGGATCCGAGAGACTGGGTATAGATGGAAGCGAGATAGTTGATCAGGTCGTTTCCATCGGGAAATTCGCCTTGTCCGTAAAGTATAGCAGCCCCCAACAGATAAAAGGCCGCTGTGACCAAAGTATAGATCACCATGGCCAAAAAAGCATCCAAATACATGATCTTGATCCATCCCCGAGCACGTTTTTTCCAAGTTTCAGAGCCATCATTTTGACCTACAAATGCCGCGTAGCCTTTTTCTTGACACCAATAGGTGTACGCGATGATTTCATCACTTGCGACCCCTGTGATCCCAAATGCCGCGATGGCGACGAAAATAGCCTCTTGGGGTAGGTCAAAAGTCAAACCGGACATGACTTCTTTGAATGAAAATCCAAATGGCGTATAAAAAATGGCAACCAAGGAAGCAATGGTAAAGAGTGTAAATCCAAATACCATCAGGGTAGATGCCTTTTCGATCAAGCGATAGTAGTTTTTGTATATCAAAAGTGCGAGGCTAACCGCCAAGAGGATCAACCAAGCGGTCACAGGAAGTGTTGGAACGATCAAATTCAGCACAATCGCTGACCCTCCCAGCATTCCACCTATTTGCAATATTTTGAGGGAGGTCAGAATAAAAGTAGACCATACCGCCCAATTACTCCTTCCTAGTTTAGGCCCAGACAGTTGGTTGAACTCATGCATAAGGGAATTGCCGGAGACAATCGAATTCTTGCCAAACTCCAGTTGAATGGCCACCTTGACCAAGCAGCTGACCAAAATCACCCAAAAGGTGACGAAGCCAGCCTTGGCCCCGAGTAGGGTAGTGGCGATCAGCTCGCCGGAGCCCACAATGGATGCAGATAGGATAAATCCCGGGCCGAGAAATCGGAGTTTTCCAAAAAACGAACTCGGTGGGTCTTGGATTGTTTTTGGGTTCATTGACAAGGAATATAGCCAAATTAATCCATCCTTGAGTTAAGATTGAAACTAACGAGCGATCAAAGTGAGATGCAAATTGTCGATTTGAGAGAAATATAACACATCACTTGTGCGCGTTTGATTTCCGCTTAAAAAACTCGACGTTGACCACTGTCCATGGCCAAAAAAGAAAAAGGCTTCCGTATTCGAAAGCCTTTGTAGTCCCGAAAGGGTTCGGGAGGAGTTGAACCCGTGTCCGCCTGGGCGGATATGACTCCTACACGCGAACCAACTGAGCTTCCTCGCCTCAAAAGCGGAGGACATTAGATTTGACCCATTCCCTCCCTTTTCCTGTTTTGAGATAGCTTTCCCTTTGAAAGGCTTCAGATTTTGACTCAAAAAATTCGACATGGAGAACCATCCAAGGTCTATAGCGGGTGGTAAATCCCTTGGTTGATTTGGAATTGTGGAAGTGGAACCGGGTGATCAGATCAGAGGTCATTCCAGTGTAGGTCTTTCCGGAACCTGGAGAAAAAAGGATGTAGACGACATACGAATCCATAGGCCAAAAAAGAAAAAGGCTTCCGTATTCGAAAGCCTTTGTAGCGAGGACGGGAGTTGAACCCGTGACCTCAGGGTTATGAATCCTGCGCTCTAACCAACTGAGCTACCTCGCCAAATGTTTTTTCAATATTTCAAAATCCGAGTACAATAAACCCATGTCCGCCGCGGTGGATATGAATCCAGTGCTCTAACCTACGGAGTTACCTCACCGTATTTTTATTAATTTATCCAGATATTGATTTTTGAAATTAATGGTTAACTTAAAGCACCATCGAATTTCCAAAAAGCAGGCTTTTTCCGTGTGAAATCAGCCATTTTGAGCCCCCTTCAAAAGGGAATGCAAATATGAGGTCTTGTGCTCTGAAATGCAAGTTCAGTTTTGAGAAAAAGTGTGAAAAAGTCGCCTTTAAATTACTCCATCATGGTCAAAAATAAGTTTGTCGCTGATTATCAAATAAATGCTTCCAAGAAAATTGTTTTCCATTATTTAAGTACTGCCAGCGGATTGGAAGAGTGGTTTGCGGATGAAGTTCGGATTGACGAGGACAAGAATTATATTTTCAATTTTGACAATGAGGATCACCACGCCCGATTGAGTTCACTGAGGTCCAACCTGCACGTGAAATTCGATTTTTTCGATCCCAAAAACCCAAATGAAGCGGACCATTCCTTCATCGAGTTCAAGTTGGAGGAGAACGAACTGACCCAATCCCTCTTTCTAAAAGTGATCGACTACTCCAACGATTACGAAGAGGAGGAGCTTGAGGCGATTTGGGATGGACTGATTTCGAAGCTAAAGGAAATAATAGGTGGGTAAATTGCCTTCAAATTGCCAACTTTGAACCCAGCCTCCGGAAAATCGTTTTCCAAGCGGGGAAGTTTGCACGGATGAAAAAACTCGATAAGCTTATTTTGGGGTCTTTTTTGGGGCCTTTTTTATTAACATTTCTAGTCGTTGACTTCATTCTGCTGATAGTCAACATGCTCAAGTACTTCGACGAGATCTTCGGAAAGGGGCTAGGTTTTTGGATATATGCAGAACTGATCGGCTATTTTGTAATCAGCATTTCCCCCATGGCTTTGCCGCTCGCAGTGCTGCTGTCCAGCCTGATGACTTTTGGTAATCTGGGGGAGCACTTTGAACTTACAGCCATTAAAAGCAGCGGGATCTCCCTGATCAGGGCAATGAGACCCATAGGTATTTTCGCCGTCTTGCTCACAATAGCCGCCTATCTTTCCAACAATTATTTGGTGCCAAAGGTCAACCTGAAGACGTTCAGCCTCCTCTATGACATCCGTATGAAATCGCCTGCATTGGATATCAAGGAGGGCGTTTTTTACGCAGGCATACCCAACTACAGCATCAAGGTCAACAAAAAAATGGATGACGTCCGACTTCGGGATATCATTATCTACAACCATGCTGGGCAGGAGGGAAACTTAAACATGACTTTGGCGGACTCCGGCAGAATGGAGACTTTTTTTAACGATAGCTACCTCAAGCTAACCCTTTACAATGGCCAGAACTATAAGGAGGAGCGCCAAACTCGGGGAATCAGTGAGCCTCCCGTGGAGTTCTCAAGAACACAGTTTGACGAAAACGTCATCATATTTGATCTGGATGCTTTTCAACTTAGCAGGACTCCGGAAGATCTCTGGTCCACCAACCGGGCGATAAAGAATATCTCACAGATCCAGCTTGGGCTAGACTCGATCACTACACTGGTCAATGACTTGAAATTTCAAAACTACACCACCGCACAAAGCATCTATAATTTTTTTGGAAAAGAGCGCAAGCTTACTCCCTCGGAGGAAATAAGGAACCGAAAAACGAGGGATGATGAACTAAGGAAGGCAAAGATCGAGCGAGAGAAAGCGGAAAAGGACTCCCTTAAAGCCCTGGAAAAAGAAGGAGATTCTGTGGCCGTAACTCAAAATGATTCGACAAAGCCTGTCGATCCTAAGGTATATCTAGCGAGTAGTTCAGAATCGCCGAAGTCAGACTCTATTTTCAGCCGAAATCCTAAGGTGAATATTTCATTGCGGGATTCACTTTCGTCCGACTCGACCATGGTCAGTCCTTCTATTCCTACTCAGAACACCGTTGCTGTGAAGGCCAAAAGAACTGCACCCCTCACGGATGAGGAACGGGCGAAGATCGATTCGGTCGTGGTAAAGAGAGGCTACATATCCAATGCCTATACTATGGCGCTAAATAACTCACGAAACCTCAAAAACTCCTTTGATGTCAAGAAAAGCCAGATTGAAAGCCATCAGCGGGAATACAGGAGATATGAGATAGCCTGGTATCAGAAATATACGCAGGCTATTGCCTGCTTTGTGATGTTTCTGATCGGTGCACCCCTTGGTTCTATCATCAAAAAGGGAGGGCTCGGAATGCCGGTTTTGATCTCGATAATTTTCTTTATCCTTTTTTATATGTTGACTATCACCGGCGAAAAGTGGGCAAAGGAAGGAATAACAGATCCGCTATTTGGGACGGTTTTCTCAAACCTATGCCTACTTCCTTTTGGATTGTTCTTCCTGAGGCAGGCAAGAAGGGACGCAAGGCTCTTTGAGGCGGATTTTTATTCGGGTCTTTGGAAAAAAGTGTCCGCTTTTTTGCCCAAACGTCCAGCAAAGTCCAAGTGATTGTTTACTTTCCAAAATATTAATCTTACCTTTGTAGCTGTTTTATAAAATTTAGCTAAACATGTATTTAACATCAGAGAAAAAACAAGAGTTGTTTCAGAATCATGGACGGTTAAAATCTGCTACTGATACAGGATCTCCTGAGTCACAGATTGCCCTCTTCACCCACAGAATCCAGCATTTGACTGAGCACCTAAAGTCAAACAAGAAGGATCACTCCTCTAGATTGGGTCTGCTGAAGTTGGTAGGTAAAAGAAGAAGCCTACTGGACTACCTCCATAAGAAAGACATCGAGCGCTACAGAGCGATTATCGCAGAGCTCGGAATCAGAAAATAATCCTTTCGGTAAGGTTCTCAATTTTAGAGAACCTTACTTTTTTCTTTTTAAGCTAGATGCCTTTATTTTTCAAACCGAAGAAAATTATACTAACAACAATTTATGTTACCAAATTTGATCACGAAGACCATCCAACTACAGGATGGCAGAGAAATCACTATCGAAACTGGAGCACTTGCCAAACAGGCTGACGGTTCTGTAGTTGTGCGGATGGGAAAAGCGATGCTGTTGGCCACTGTGGTCGCCAAGAAAGACGCTTTGGAAGGAGTTGACTTTTTGCCATTATCAGTAGACTATCAGGAGAAATTTGCTTCTTCCGGTAAAATCCCCGGAGGATTTTTGAAAAGAGAGGGCAGATTGTCCGACTACGAAATTTTGATCAGTCGGATCGTGGACCGAGCAATCCGTCCGATATTTCCGGATGACTACCATGCTGACACGCAGGTAGCCATCACGTTGATGTCCGCTGACAGTGAAGTGCTGCCGGACAGCCTAGCGGGGCTTGCGGCCTCTGCGGCTTTGGCCGTGTCGGACATTCCATTCAATGGGCCGATCTCCGAGGTTCGAGTTGCCAAGGTCGACGGTACCTTGGTCATCAACCCAACTCCATCCCAGCTTGAAAAGGCTTCTTTGGAGTTTATTGTGGCAGGCTCTCTTGAGTACATCTTGATGGTGGAAGGCGAAGCGTCTGAGATCCAGGAAGATGAAATGGTAGAGGCATTACAATATGCCCATGAGGAGATTAAGCGTCATTGCCAGGCACAGATAGAATTGACCCAAATGGTTGGCAAGGAAAAGAAGAGGGAGTATTCTCACGAAAAGTCCGATCCCGGGTTGTATGACAAGATGAAAGCTGAGCTTTACGACAAGCTTTTTGCTTCCGTCAGCAAACAAACTCCAAACAAAACGGAGCGTTCCGCAGCGATCAAGGAAATCAAAGATGCATTTGTTGAGAGCCTGGGCGAGGAGCATGAATTTGAAGCAAGCCTGATTGGGCCATACTTTCATAAAATCCACAAGGAGGCCGCCCGTAACTTGACTCTTGAAACCAAGAAAAGACTGGATGGGAGAGCGCTAAACGAAATCAGACCGATCTGGTCTGTGGTGGATTACCTTCCTTCGGCACATGGTTCGGCGGTTTTTACTAGGGGAGAGACCCAGTCTGTGACCACTTGTACCCTTGGTACCAAGATGGACGAGCAGATGGTCGACGGAGCTGTTATTTCCGGATATAATAAATTTTTCCTGCATTACAACTTCCCGGGATTTTCCACTGGCGAGGTAAAGCCAAACAGAGGACCGGGTAGAAGGGAAGTAGGGCACGGCAATTTGGCCATGAGGGCTCTGAAAAAAGTTCTTCCAGCAGAAAACGAAAACCCCTACACTATCCGAATCGTATCGGATATTCTGGAATCCAACGGTTCATCCTCGATGGCAACTGTTTGCGCCGGTTCTTTGGCGTTGATGGATGCTGGTATTCCGATCAAGGCACCTGTTACTGGTATTGCGATGGGAATGATCTCTGATTCCAAGACTGGTAAATATGCGATTCTCTCCGACATCCTTGGAGATGAAGATCACTTGGGTGACATGGACTTCAAGGTTACAGGCACAGAAAAGGGGATCACCGCTTGCCAGATGGACTTGAAGGTCGAAGGACTGGATTATTCAGTTCTGAAGGAAGCGTTGTACCAAGCGAAAGAGGGACGTCTACACATTCTCAATGAGATTTCCAAGACTTTGGCTGCGCCTAAACCGGATCTGAAGCCTCATACTCCACGTTCATTCATGATGTGGATTCCTAAGGAATTGATCGGAGCCGTGATCGGACCAGGTGGAAAAGTAATTCAGGAGATCCAGAAGGACACCGCGACTACCATCGTGATCGAAGAGATCGACAACCAAGGTAAAATCAACGTTTTCTCTGCTAACCAAGCGAACATGGACGCTGCGATCAAGCGCATCAAGGCGATCGTTGCTCAGCCTGAAATCGGCGAGACATACACCGGAAAAGTAAAAAACATCCAGCCTTTTGGCGCCTTTGTGGAATTTATGCCCGGCAAAGATGGTTTACTCCATATCTCCGAAATCAAGTGGGAGCGACTGGAAAGCATGGAAGGAGTGCTTGAGCCTGGCGAAGAAATCGTGGTCAAATTGATCGAAATCGATAAAAAAACTGGCAAATTCAAGCTTTCGAGAAAGGCTCTATTGCCAAAGCCGGAAAAACCTGCTCCTAAAGAACAGGCATAATCAAACAATTGATTATCTTATTTGCATTAAAAAATTAATTTCTCAAATTCTAATTTGAATGAGGCAGCTAAAAATTAGCAAACAGATTACCAACAGGGAATCCCAATCACTGGACAAATACCTTCAGGAAATTGGCAAAGTAGACCTGTTGACAGCTGATGAAGAAGTAGTTTTGGCAAAGAGAATCCGCGAGGGTGACCAACTGGCGCTGGAAAAACTGACCAAGGCAAACCTTCGATTTGTGGTATCTGTCGCCAAACAATACCAGAACCAAGGCCTTTCTTTGGGAGATTTGATCAATGAAGGGAATCTTGGCTTGATCAAGGCTGCCCAGCGATTTGATGAGACCCGTGGTTTTAAATTCATCTCCTATGCCGTGTGGTGGATCAGACAATCCATCCTGCAGGCTTTGGCCGAGCAGTCCAGGATTGTTCGCTTGCCGCTGAATAGGGTAGGATCCCTTAACAAGATCTCAAAGACCTTCAGTGAGCTGGAGCAGAAGTTCGAGCGGGAGCCATCTCCGGAGGAACTGGCAGAGGTACTCGAGGTGACCGCGTCTGAGGTGGTCGACACCATGAAGATTTCCGGCCGCCACGTCTCAATGGATGCTCCGTTTGTGCAGGGAGAAGAAAACAGCCTTTTGGATGTGTTGGAAAACGACGGGGACGAGAAGCCGGATGATGGGCTGATGACCGATTCCTTGAGAAAAGAAGTTCAGCGTGCGCTTTCTACCCTCACCCAAAGAGAAGCTGATGTCATCACGCTGTATTTTGGACTCAACGGCGAGCATGCGATGACCCTCGAAGAAATCGGAGAGAAGTTCAACTTGACCCGCGAGCGGGTCAGACAAATCAAGGAAAAAGCAATCAGGAGGCTACGTCATACTTCCAGAAGTAAGACGCTAAAACCCTACCTGGGATAATTGAAAAAGGGGCTCAGGCCCCTTTTTTATTTTCATGCCATAATTTATTTATCTGGTATTAAGTGACAATTATCTGCTTAGGGAATTTTAACTATGCCGAGTTTTGTTGCCTACCCAAAAATGACAAAATTTAACCGATTTAATACAAGCTATTAATGAACCAAGAAATTGAAAGGGTCAAAGTATTGATCATCGGATCGGGCCCTGCCGGCTATACAGCGGCGATATACGCATCGAGAGCTGGATTGTCACCCGTATTGTACACTGGAGGTCAGCCCGGTGGCCAGCTTACCATCACTAACGATGTCGAAAACTACCCCGGATACCCAGACGGGATCATGGGTCCAGAAATGATGGAAGATTTTAAGAAGCAAGCAGAAAGATTCGGAACGGATGTGCGCTACGGGATGGTGACCAAGGTGGATTTTTCCTCACGTCCCCATGTAGTCACAGTGGACGATCAAGTGACCATCCATTCGGAGACAACGATCATTTCCACCGGAGCCTCAGCGAAGTGGTTGGGAATCGAAAGCGAGACTCGATTGAATGGGAAAGGTGTTTCTGCCTGTGCTGTTTGTGACGGTTTCTTTTTTCGCGGGCAGGAAGTCGCCATCGTTGGTGCTGGCGATACCGCCTGCGAGGAGGCAAGCTACCTTGCAAACATTTGCTCCAAAGTGTACATGATCGTGAGAAGGGAGGAAATGAGAGCATCCCAGATCATGCAAAATCGCGTAATGAACAATCCTAAGATCGAAATTCTGTGGAATTCGGAGACCGATGAGATTTTGGGAGAAGAAGAGGTAAGAGGCGTGCGGATTTTCAACAATAAAACCGGAGAAAAAAAGGAAATAGCAATTTCTGGCTTCTTTGTTGCTATTGGTCACCAACCCAACACGGAGATCTTTAGGGATTTTGTCCACATGGATCCTTCCGGTTATATCAAGACCATTCCGGGAAGTTCAAAAACCAACGTCGATGGCGTATTTGCATGTGGAGATGCTCAGGATAATGTCTATAGACAAGCAGTCACCGCAGCAGGTACAGGCTGTATGGCAGCGTTGGATGCGGAGCGCTTCCTGGCAGCACACGAGAATCATTAAATCCAATTGATGAGGAATTACATTCTGAGAACAATTTTGGGAATCCTGCTGAGCATTGGTTTCATTGAAGCCAATGCTCAGGTTTTTCCTAAGATTGTCAAGAAAAACAGTGCAAATAATCCCGCCAGTGCCCAGGAGAGAAGAAATATCGAACTGAGACAGTTTGACCAAGAATCCTACCTTAGGACACTCACCTTTCAGACCGATTCATTGATTTTTCAATACGATGTTAACCTGGCTAGGATCAGGTCGATCATCAGTGAGGACCAGAACGTAATGGCTTGGGCTCCCACCAACCAGCTGGTCAAAGTGTCGGAGCAAATCCAGATAGATAGCATTTGGGTGACAGCCTTTGAATACTATTCGACATGGGACAGCAAGAAAGTCGACATCTACAATTTTGACATCCGAAATTTTCAGGATAGCCTGCAGCTGCGATTGTATGACCAGCGTTACGGCATGGAGTGGAAATTTCCTTTGGATCAATCCAAAAAGACCTCGGTGTTTGGTCCTAGATGGGGTAGAAACCACTATGGCACTGACTTGGATTTGGATACCGGAGACCCGGTTTATTCCGCCTTTGATGGGATAGTACGGGTACGATCCTACGATAGGTATGGCTGGGGATACTACGTGCTAGTAAGGCACAAAAATGGCTTAGAAACGCTCTATGGACACCTTTCGAAGCAGATCGCAGAGGTAGGCGACGAGATAAAAGCAGGGGATATTATCGGAAAGGGCGGAAGTACAGGCCGAAGTACCGGCTCCCATCTCCACTATGAGATGCGGTATCGGGGGCTTCCTTTTGATCCGGAAAACGTATATGATTTTGACAAAGGAGAGTTGACGATACAAGATCTGCTGATCACTAAGGATCTTTTTTCCCACGTAGCGAAGGCTAGGGAGGCCGCGTACCATCGAGTTAAAAGAGGCGATACTCTAGGCTCAATAGCAAGGAGATACGGAGTGACCATCAGTCAAATCACCAGATTGAACGGGATCAGCACTCGTTCTATCTTGCGTGTCGGGCAGAATCTCAGAATAAAATAGGAAACAAATGAAATTGGATATTTTGGTGTTGGCCGCTCATCCTGACGATGCCGAACTGGGGTGTTCGGGGACTATCGCTGCGCACGTAGCGAAAGGACACAAGGTTGGCATTGTCGATTTGACGCAAGGGGAGATGGGTACACGTGGTACCCCAGAACTTCGGCTGAAGGAGTCGGAAGACGCAGCCAAAATTCTTGGGCTTTCCGCTAGAGAAAATATGGGCTTCAGAGACATCTATTTCAAGGATGATGAAGTCCACCAAAAGGAGCTTATCAGAGTTATACGCAAGTATCAGCCGGATATTGTCCTAGCCAATGCGGTTTCAGATCGGCATCCAGACCATGGAAAAGGGTCCTCTTTGGCTACGAATGCCTGCTTTATGAGTGGACTGCGCAAGATTGAGACTGTTGAGGCGGGTATTGCCCAAGAGCCTTGGCGGCCAAAATTTGTCTACCACTACATTCAAAACAACTATATAAAGCCGGATTTTATCTTCGATATTTCAGCGTTTTGGGACATCAAGGTGGCCAGCATCATGGCTTTTAAGTCCCAGTTTTATGACCCTTTCTCCGAAGAGCCATCCAGCTTTATTTCCTCTCCGGACTTTTTGCCCTTCATCGAATCCAGAGCCAGAGAGTTTGGGCATAGAATTATGGCCAAATATGGAGAAGGATTTACAGTGGAGCGCTTTATCGGCATCGATGACCTCTTTGATTTGAAATAATCAAGGAGCAAGGCGGTTGATTGTCCAGCTTTCGTCTGGATTTTTCTGATAGCTGATTCGGTCGTGGAGTCGGCTGGGCCTTCCCTGCCAAAACTCGAGGCGGAATGGCAATAGTCGGTATCCTCCCCAGTGGCTTGGCCTCGTGAGCTCTTCGACCTTGAATTTTTCTTCAAAAGCCTTTTGACGCGAACTGAGCTCTTCCCGGCTGCCAAGGATTGTGCTCTGGGGTGATGCCCAGGCCCCAATTTGTGATCCTGTCGGTCTGGAAAGGAAGTAGGCGTCTGATTCCGCCGAACTAACTTTTGTCAGATCTCCAGTGATCCTTACTTGTCGCTCCAGCTCTGGCCAGAAGAAGGTCAGTGACCCTCGGGGAATTGCGGCAATTTCTCGCCCTTTCTCGCTTGCGTAGTTGGTGAAAAACACAAAGCCCTCATCTACCTCTTTCAGCAGCACTATCCTGCCATTCGGATAGCCGTCAAGCCCCATCGTGGACAGGCACATGGCGTTCACTTCAGGTACTTCGGAATCGATTGCTTCATCTATCCAGATTCGAAATTGCTGAATTGGATCTGAATTTATATCATTGATATCCAGTGATTTGGAACTGTAGTCTTTACGGATTTCCGAGAGTTTTGTCATTGATTTTCTTGTGTTGGAAATTGCTTGATAAAAGTACCATAGGCATTGGATTTTTAAAATTTAAGCCTATATTTTTCACTGAAAAGGAAAGGATACAAGCATGAAGAATGAGCCTTCGAAAATTCCCCAAGCAGGAAATCTACTAATTTCTGAACCGTTTTTGCAGGATGAGAACTTCGTGCGATCCGTGGTTCTGCTTTGTGAACACAATTCCGAAGGAAGTTTTGGGCTGGTTCTTAATAAGCCGTCCATACTTCATTTGAGTGAATTGGTAGAGGAACTGTCTTTTCTGGAAAATGAAGTTTTCGTTGGGGGCCCGGTCGAGCAAAACACTTTGCATTTTATCTATTTCGGCGAAAAAATCCTCGAAGGCAGCATTGCCATCGGGGAGGATCTTTGGTGGGGAGGGGATTTTGAGAGCTTGGTTGACCAGCTAAAAAGCGGGCTTTTGGCCCCCCATGACGTACGTTTTTTTATTGGATATAGCGGCTGGGGTTCGGGCCAACTGTCAGATGAATTGGGTGAAAATACCTGGATTATCTGTGACCATAAAGTGGATGCGGACGTCCTTGGAAACACCCCCGATGAGCTTTGGAGATTGCTTTTGAAAAACATGGGAGGGGAGTTTAAGGTAATCGCAAATTATCCCCTCGACCCAAGATTAAATTAGGCAAAATCCCTACTTTTGCCCATATTGCCTTGAAATAGTATCGTTTTTATGACTGAGAAAAGTAACGAATTGTCCCAAAAAGACAAGGTGACCCAAGCTTCTGACGAGGAAGTGAAGGGTATCGAGAATGCAGAACAAGCCGAAGAATCTGAAGCCATTCAGGCGTTGGAAGATGGCGACATACAAGAGAGTGAGCCTGTAGCGGTTGCAAGTAAATCCGAATCTTCCGAACCTGAGAGTAAGGAGCCAGCTTCTAGTGATGACGCTCAAGTGGAAGAAGCAACTCAATCCGAATCAACCGTTTCAAATGAACCTTCAGTAAGTAGCGAAAGTAGCGAACAAACCGAAGCTGGGGATTCCCAGGGGGAAGAGACAGAGGAAGATGAACATGAGCATGCAGACGAGCACTTGGAACTATCCGGATTGAACAAGGTTCAGCTATTGAAGCTGCTCAAAGACAAAATCCACCATATTCCTGTACTGAAGCTCGACAAGACTGCACATGAAATCAAGGCTGCATTTGACGAACTAGTATCCAAAGACAAGGAGGAAGCTCTGAGCAAATTCAAAGCTGAGGGCGGAGCGGAAGATGATTTCGAATATCGTCAGCATGAAGAAGAACGCGAATTTTTCAAAGTGTTCAACGACTTCAGGTATCAAATTAACTCACTCAGAAAGGAAGCCGAAAAGCAGAAGGAAAAAAACCTTACAGCCAAAAACGAACTACTCAATAAACTTCGGGACCTGGTAGACGGCGAAGAGACTACCCTGAGCATGGGCGCGGTCAAAGCAATCCAGGAGGAGTGGAAATCCATTGGCCCAGTGCCTACCGCTCAAAATCGTAACCTGTGGGCAAGTTTCAATGCCTTAATGGACCGTTTCTACGACAACCGTAGCATTTACTTTGAGCTAAAAGAGCTCGACAGAAAAAAGAATCTGGAAAGCAAAACTGAGCTTTGTGAGAAAGCCGAGCTGCTCAAAGACGTGAAGGAACTCAAAGAGGCCATCCGTCAGCTGAATGAGCTGCATGAGGAATTCAAGCATATTGGGCCCGTACCGAGAGAAGACCAAGAAAATCTTTGGCAGCGGTTTAAGGCTGCCTCAGATGCTGTCTACGACCGCAGAAAGGAGTTTTTTGAAGGTCAGAAAGAAGTCTTCAAAAAGAATCAAACTGATAAAGAGGCACTGATTGCCCAGTTGGCTCCATTTGCCGATTTCAAGGCTGATCGAATCAAAGACTGGAATATCAAAACGAAAGAGATTTTGGAGGTTCAAAAGGCTTGGGAAAAGATCGGACCGGTGCCCAAGGAGGCTGGAAAAGAAATAAACAAGGCGTTCTGGGCGGCTTTCAAGCATTTCTTCCACAACAAAAACCTATTCTTTAAAGAGCTGGATGAAATCCGCGCGACCAATCAGAAAAAAGCGGAGGAGCTTATCGCTCAAGCAGAATCTTTGATGGAAAACACAGACTGGCAAAATACCGCCAATCAATTGGTAAAACTGCAGCAGGACTGGAAAAAGCTGGGACCCACCCCGGAAAAAAACAGGGATTCGCTCTACAAGAAGTTCAAGGCTGCCTGTGATGCTTTCTTCGAAAACCGAAGAAATTCCAACAGACAAGCTCATTCAGAATTTGATCAGAACCTGAAGAAAAAGCAAGAACTTATTCAGACCATCTTGTCCGCTGCTGCAGGGGAGAATTTGAGCGAGGAGGCACTGACGACTTGGGTTACCGAATTCAACGAGATTGGCTTCGTGCCGCGTAAGAACATCAAGGAAGTCCAGGCCCAATTCAAGGAAGCTGTCGATCAATATCTGGAAAATCTGGACTCCACAGACACGGACAGAGAAGACTTCTTGTTTAGACTGAATCTGAACCGTATCCAATCCGATCCAAATGCAGTCAAGACGCTGAACAAGAAAGAACATGGCATCCGCAAGCAGATCTCTGATTTGGAAAACAACATTACGCTGTGGAAAAACAACCTCGAGTTCTTTACTGCTTCAAAAACCGCGGATAAGCTCAAAGACCAATTTGACATCAAGATCCAAAAGGCAGAAGAAGAAATTGACAAGCTTAAGAAGAAGCTGAACATCCTGAAAGAATTCTAAATTTTTCTCTCTCAAAATCTGCGAGATAGAGAAGCGGAAGCAAAAACATGGATATCGGACTTGGAGAGAAATACCCGAAAGTCTATATTTGCACCACGATAAAGGTAAGCCTCTTTAGCTCAGCTGGTAGAGCAACTGACTTGTAATCAGTAGGTCGCTGGTTCGATCCCGGCAAGGGGCTCAGTAAACCACTCAGAAATGGGTGGTTTTTCTTTTTATGGACTCATAGATTTCGAGTGATTTGGGAATTGTGGTCCCGCCGCTAAAGGTTGCTAGGTCGGTCAGACCTAGGAAGGGGACGTTTATGGGAACATTCCTAGGAGCAGACCACTCTGATCGAGACATACGTACAAAGGGCAAAGTAACAGAAGTAGTAGATGGGCTTGAAGAGGCCGAAAACTACTGTGGAAATCCCAGCAACGGGCCTGTTTAATGCTTCGGACTCTCTTTGACTTGTTGTCCCGAAAAGTTTATTTTTCAGCGGAAGTACATATTGAAGATTTTTTGCTAATTTTTTCAAGTTATAACCCTAAACCCCATTACGATGAAATTACTCTTTACAAGCATTGCTTTGCTAGTGACCTTTTTTGGGTCTTCTGATTTACAAGAAAAGGAATTGAACCAAGTCTCTTACTTTGACGGCAAATGGGAAGTTCTGGTCAAAGACACCCCTCAGGGTGATGCGACCATCCCCATGCGGTTTGAGACGGTTGACGACAAAACCATGGGCTATTTTATCGAGGATGCCTCGGGTACGGAAAGCATGATGAGCTCCGTGACTGTGGCCGGGGATGTGCTGAATGCAGCCTTTACCATCTCTGGATATGATGTTACGCTGGACCTGAAAAAGGTGGATGAGGATTTTTCCTCTGGCAGTCTGATGGGCATGTTTACCGCAGAGGCGAAGCGGATAAAGTAAAACGCGTTAGCTGTACGAGGCCAAAAGAACTCCAACACTTCGGCCTTTAGATACGGTTTAAAATAGGAAAGGCAGCCCATAAGGACCGCCTTTCTTGGTTTAATAGGCTGGTGGCTTATTTGAGAGTGAATTCGGGCAAGTGTTTGATTTTTCCTCCTTCCATCGCCGACTCATGGGCCAAAATCCCCACACAGGTAATGTTGGCTGATTCCCTAGCGTCAGGATATGGTGCTCGTTCGGCCGTCAAGGCATTTAGAAATTCATTGACTAGGTGAGGATGGGAGCCGCCATGTCCTGAGCCTTGGATAAAGGAAAGGTGTTGGTTGTCGTCAGAATCATACACGCCTTGGGTTGTAAAGGAGGCGATCTCAGCTGGTAACAGATGGGCATAGTCAGGAATCTTCACGCGTAAAGGCGTCTCGCCTGTGTGGATTACCGAGTCCTCGTGCTCGATCAGTGTCCATTCAAAGGATTTTTTTGAACCATAGACATCAAAGCTTTCGCGGTATTGCCTTGCGGTATTGAAAAGGGATCGGGTCACTTCCGCAGCCAGATCAGAATCCCTCAACTTGATGTGGCAAGTCTCGATGGCAAAAGGCGACCCGTACTTTGGAATTAGGTTTTCGTCTATTCTTCCGGATCCAAAGCAGGCCACATACTCCGCTTGTGCTTTTGGCAATGCCAAGACAGGCCCAACGCAATGGGTCGCGTAATGCATGGGAGGGAGGCCTTCCCAATATCCTGGCCATCCGGCCATTTCCTGCTGATGCGAAGCTCTGAGGAATTGGATTTTGCCTAGTTCGCCTCTTTCATACATTTCCTTGACGAAGAGGAACTCACGGCTGTAGATCACAGTCTCCATCATCATATAGGTCAGGCCGGTCTTTTCGGTGAGTTCTACGATCTGGCGACATTCTTCGACCGTAGTTGCCATAGGGACGGTGCAGGCAACATGTTTGCCCGCTTTTAGGGCTTTGATTGATTGCTCCGCGTGGTTTTGGATAGGGGTATTGATATGTACCGCGTCTATGTTTGGATCTTTTAGAAGATCATCGTAGTCTGTATAGACCTTTTCGATCCCGAATGCTTTCCCGATCTCTTCGGCCTTTTCTTTATTTCTCTGACAAATCGCGTACATATTGGCCAAGGGATGTTTTTGGTAGATGGGAATAAACTCCGCACCAAATCCCAGCCCTATGATGGCGATGTTGATTGGTTTTTTGGTCATGGGTAAATCGTATTTTGGTTTTTTTCAATATCTAGGTGGTAGGCAATCAGCATGTCCGATGGGTTTGCGTTTTAGTTTTATTCAGCGGCCCATTTTCTCAGGAAATCCAGGCCTTCTTTGGCAAAACCGTCCTGAGACGGTACCAGTGGCTTCCAAATGCATACGGCGCCCGCCAGCTCCTTGACCTCCGGAGTAAAACTCTCGATCGACACGTAGCCTTTGTAGTTGACGGCTTCCAATCCGCGCTTCCAAGCCGCCCAGTTCGTTTGGCCGGTGCCAGGGGTACCCCGGTAGTTTTCCGATACCTGCACATGGATCAATCTATCTCCGACTGTCTTTATCGCCTCTTCGATGCTGGGTTCCTCGATATTCATGTGAAAGCCGTCCAGAATAGCTTTGGCTTCGGGCTCGTTGATGTCGTCTAGCAACTGCTTTAGCTCAGCCGCTGTATTGATCAGGTCGGTTTCAAAGCGGTTCAAGGTTTCGATTGCGATCTCCAAGCCGTATTTCCCGGCGGTGTCGCAGACTTTTCGAAGGTTGGTTACGGCTCTTTCCCATTCGATTTTCTTTTGTTCTGGAGACACCAGTCTGGCTTTTCCAACCGCCGAGTACATAGGACCAGCTACAAAGCCAGCGTCGAGCTCCGAGGCGATTTCGAAGCAGGCGTCCAGATAGTCAAAACAGGTCTGATGGTAGGAAGGATCTTCATTGGTCAAGTCTCTACTGGGGCCAAAGGCTCCGCAGATGACGGGCCGAAGCCCGTTATCCGATAGTGCTTTTTTTACCCAGTCGATGTCAATCAGGCTCGGATCTTCTACCGGAATCTCGACTGCGTCATAGCCGTAGCTTTTGATTTTTGGAAAAAGGGACGTCGTCTCTTTGTTGAATGGCGAGGTCCATAGCCAAGTGCTTACCGCAAATTTTACGTCTAGGGCCATGGATTATTCAACTTTCATGATTCCGTTCATAATTCTCCAGTGACCTGGAACTGTACAGATGAATGGATATTCTCCCGGCTCCGTCGGCGCTACAAATACCAGCGATTCTCTTCCTTCTGGATCAACCAACTTGGTGGCAGCGATCACTTGCGGGATCTTCGGTACATAGTTTTGTTCAGCGCCCTTAGGATCTCGTGCAAGCTCGTCGGCAGCGGCACCGATGACTTCCATGGAGCCTTTTTGACCGATGACCAGATTGTGCTGCATGAAATCAGGGTTTTCGAAGTCAATGGTAACTTGGGAACCCGCTTTTACGGTGAAGGTCGTTTTGTTGAACTTCATCTCATGTGGAGTCACGGCAAGTTTGACTACTGTAGAACCGTTGGCAGTGACAGTATTGGAAGACTCTCCAAGGACATCGATTTCAGCTCCCGGATTTTTCAAGGCTAGGGTAGACTTATTGCTTAGTCTGCCTCCAAACCACCAGGCTCCCTCATATTTACCTACGACATTCCTGCTATCGTTTTGGCCCACCCGAACTCTTGTTGGGGAGAGCGGTTCTGTGAATAGCCCTTTGGTTTTTCCCTTATCCACTTCTTCGCCATTGATTTTGAGACTCAGGCTTCCATCTTCCACTAAACTGGCGTCGATGGTAAACTGCTCTTCCGGAAGCGCTTTTTTGGATTTGAGAAGCGTGAGTTTTTCGTCCTGCGCTACCGCGAAATACAAGTCGTTCTGATAAATGTAGAGGCTGTAACCATTGGTGTTGTTTCCGTGGGCTACCAGCACCCCTTCCAATGGATTGTCTCCCTTGGAAACGATCATACGAATAGAAATCTCCTTTCCGGCGACATCTGGTGGGAAAAGGATGCTGTTACGCTGATCCAAAGGATACTGCTCAGCTACCAAGCTCCTGGAAATTCGGTCGGTCAAGGAGAATTCCGCATCCGCAGCAGCCTGAAGGGCATTGGTGTTGTCGAGCTTGGCAAACTCCGTCGGATGCGCCAAAACAGCTGCGAAAATCGACTGGGGCAAATAAGAATCTTTTCCGTTGTCCTCAGCTTTTGCAGCTTCGACCAGCGCCTTAGCCGCATCTTCGGAAAACGGCATATCAGACAGCGCCAAGAAGGCCTCTTTTCGGGTATGCAAATCAGAGTCATTGATGATGTTGGATGACAAGATCGCCTTCAGTGAGGATTCAGTTCTAGGCAATACTCTCAGAGCGTTTTTTCGCACGGCGGCAGAAGGATGGGAAAGTGCCTTTTCGACTACCTGAATAGCCTCCGCATTTTCGCCATTTAGTTCTCCCAATCCCTGTAGGGTCCAAAGCGCGTTGATGGCAGGTCCGTTGATACCAACAGCGTCCACACTTTGATCTCCGATGATCTGATAGAGTCCGGAGAGTACAGATTTGTCTTGTTTTTCTACGATCAAGCGCTGCGCAGTCAATCTCCAGAACAAATTTTCACTTTTCAGCGCCTTCAGGAGTTCATTGCCGTCCGCGTCTCCTAGGTCAAATACTTCTGAGTCCTTGCCCCCTTTGTAGCTGATGCGGTAGATTCGTCCATGTTTGGCATCACGAAGTGGGTTGATGTAAGCGTTCCCTTCTCCGTTTTCAAAGCCACGTGGAGTAGGGTTGTGTTGGATGATAAAGTTATACCAGTCAGCGACCCAAAGCGCGCCATCAGGTCCTACTTCTGCATGCACAGGAGAGAACCACTCGTCCGAACTCGCCAGGATGTTAAATCCATTTTTCTCCTCGAAGCCAGAGCCTTCGCTATTGATGATGGCTTTGTGAAGTACGCGGCCTGTTGGCTCTGCGACAAAGGCTATGCGGTTCCAGTAGCTTTGTGGGAAGCTTCTTGCTGTATAAAAATTATGTCCAGCCGCAGCGGTGTAGCCGCCAAACCAGTCCACCTGGCGTAGGAATGGCGTGAGGTGAGGCATGTCGTAGTGAGAGTCTATGCCATGAACCGTATTGGCAGAGCCTTGAAAGATAGGGCGTCTCAGGTACTTGTTTGGCATGGAGAAATACACGCTGTGCTGCCCGTTGGCAGTGGAAATAAAGGTTTCAAAATCCTCGGTGAATCCAAGTCCCCAGGTATTGTTTGAGGTATTCCCAAGGTATTCCAGATTTTCGCCGCTTGGCTCAAATCGGTAGACGCCTTGGCCGAATGCATGTCTTTGGCCGCTCACTTCCCCGTTGAATCCAGAGTATCCCAATACGCCCCACACTTTGTTGTCAAAACCATACTTCAGGTTGGAAGGCCCAGCATGGGTGTCGCTTTTGCCCCAGCCAGTCATGATCACTTCGCGTACATCAGCCACGTCGTCTCCGTCGGTATCTTTGAGGAACACAAAGTCCGGCGCCATTGAGATCAGCATCCCGCCGTTAACGGCCATGATGGAGGTAGGGATGTTCAGCTTGTCTGCAAATACGGTAACCTTGTCGGCCTTGCCGTCTCCATCCGTATCTTCCAGGATTTTGATCTTGTCGTCACCGCCTTCTTTTCTGATTTCGTTGGGATAGTCGACCGTCTCAATGACAAACAATCTACCTCTTTCGTCCCAAGCCATTGCGATGGGATTAATGATCATCGGTTCGCTGGCAAAAAGCTCCATTTCGAAGCCCACTGGCACCTGTACCAACTTCATACTTTCCTCTGGAGAGAGGGGGAGCTGAAATCGCGGTGCTGGATCACGCTTTTCGTAGTTGGGGATTTCGGCATCCTGAAACTGCGGTACTGGGATTTTGTACTCCGCAAGCAGCTCGTTCACTTTGTCGCCGACAGCCCATAGGATGCCATTTGCGACTAGTTCCTGAAACTCCTCTTGCTTCCAGGTCTCTTCATTATGGCCATAGGCGGTATAGAAAACACGCCCTTTTCCCTCTTCTCTAGTCCAGGTGTATGGCTCCTTTTTGTCGCCCTCGACACGTTCCATCAGGACATGCATATCGGGGTTGACGTGGGAGTGAACGTAGGTTTCATCCCAAGTTTCAAATTCCTCGATGCCTTTCATCGCAGGATGCTCAGCGTCGACGATATCTGCCGTGAATCGACCGGTACCATGGGTGCTAAATTGGCCACCGACGGCATTCACGAACCAGTCTGAGTTTCTGAAGCACCAAGAAGCGCTGTGGATAGGGATCAGCGCTTTGCCACTTTGTACGTAGTCTTTCAACGCCGCTTCTTGACTTGGGCTGATGGAATCGTGGTTTGCATAGATCATCAGACCGTCGTAGTTGTACAGCACCGACTCGTTGAGGTCGTTGGGGTCGGATGTGTAGGTCAGATTGATTCCCTTTTGGAAAAAAGGCGTCTCCAAATAAAGCATCAACTTTTCGGAGTTGTGATGCTCACTGTCATGTCCCAAGACGAGAATTTCTACCCGCCTCGGTTCTGTCATAGAAAGAAATGAGTCTTTTTTGCCGCAGGAAAACAACAATACGAGAACGTAGAGTAGGGGAAGGCTTTTTATCCCCGATTTTTTCAAATTGGTCATACTTTGGGTTAGCGGATTTTTTAGACGTTAATATTCCCTATTTAGTCCAAGAATTTCTTACTGTATTCCCCTAATTTGTGACTGTTTTTTGCCAATTTGTATTTTCAAAAACTTCAAAAAGAGCAAAAATCAGTGAAGACCCCCTTTCAAAAATCAAGGATCCCAGAAGGCAAAGCATTTGAAATCAGAGAGTTGATAGCGCCATTTTTTGATGTTAACTGGCATTTTCACTCCGAGTATCAGCTTTTTGTAGTTTTGAAAGGACGCGGGACGCGCTTTATTGGCGACCACATGCAGAATTTCAAGGAAGGTGACATGGTGCTGACCGGGCCAAACCTGCCACATTTGTGGAAAAACGACAAAGCCTATCACATCCCCGAAAACCGCATGGAGACCCACGGCATCGTGATCTACTTTCCGGACAACTTCCTAAACAACTCTGTTTTCCAGCTGGATGAATTTGAAACCATCGCCGCAATGCTGAAGAAATCGCTACGGGGGATAGAAATCAAGGGAAAAACCAACATCCTCGTCCGGCAATTGATGGTAGACCTCTTGGAAATCAGAGGTGTGAAAAGCATTGTCCAGCTGTTAAAAATACTTCAGGCCATCGCTGAATCGAGCGATTGCAAGCTGATCGCAGACGCAGCCTACATCAATACCAACAAGGAATCCGAAAAAGACCGCATGGGACAGGTCTACGAATATGTGATGCACAACTACCAAAGCAAGGTTAGTCTGGAGGACGCAGCCCAGCTCTCCAATCTTTCCGTTTCGTCTTTCAGTAGGTTTTTCAAGTCCCGCATGAATAAGTCTTTCACAGACTTTGTCACCGAAGTGAGGATCTCCCATGCATGCAAGCTGCTGCACGAGACTGACCTTAATATCAGTGAAATTTCTTATGAATGCGGTTTTTTTACGCTGTCTAACTTCAACAAGCTTTTTAAGGAAAGGATAAAGAAAACTCCAGTCGAATACAGACGGGAGTTCATGAATACGTTCTCGGCTTGATGTACTTGCTTACTGATAACTGCGACCGGCGAATCAGACTTTCAGCTTTTCCATGACCTCATCTATATAAGAAGAGCTCAGGGGTACCTTATGATTGCCGAGATGAAGTTGGTGGCGCTCAGCCTTATTCACCAAGTTTTTGTTGGCCAGGAAAGAGCGATGCGTACGGATAAAATAGGAAGGCAACAGCCTTTCCGTTTCCGATAGCGTCATTCGGCTGATGATCTTTTCCCTCTCCACCTGGAAATTCACATAGTTTCCCTGAGCCTCGCAGTAGTACAGATCCGAAAAGTCCACGCGAACTTGCCCATCCGAAGTCTTCACAAATAGAAATGCGGATTCATTTTTGGGCTGCAGCTCTATCCATTCTTGGGCTTTTTGGCAGGATTTCAGAAAGCGGCTGAGGTTGAAGGGCTTAAGAAGGTAATCCAGGGCATCGAGCTCAAAGCCCTTGACAGCATAGTCGGAATAAGCGGTGGTGAACACGACCAAAGTCTCTTTTGGCACCAGCGCGGCAAGGTCTATCCCGGAGATATCCGGCATGTTGATGTCCAGAAAAACCAGGCCGACGGCATTGGTTTTTAGGTATTCCAGGCCCAGCACCGCATCGGTGAAAGTCGCCTCCAGTTCCAAAAAAGGAACTCTAGAAGCATGCGACTTGATGACTTCCAGAGCAAAAGATTCATCGTCTATGGCAATTGCCTTGATCATCAGGAGTGGATTTGGACAGAAAGATGGACAAAGAAATCGGAATCGTTAGATATGATGCTAAGATTGTGCTGCTCGGGATAGAGTAGTGCGAGACGGCTTTTCACGTTTTCGAGCCCGATTCCTGATTCTTCACGGGATTTTTCTGCTACCGGTTTTTCTGGATGTACGCTATTCACCAAGTCTAGATGTACTGACCCGGAGATGCATCTTAAGTTCAGTCTAATCCAGGATTTTTCCTTGGCGGAAATGCCGTGTTTGAAGGCGTTTTCCACAAAGGGAATCAATAGCATCGGTGCGATGTCACCATGGCAGGCGCCATCTTGGATTTGGATGTCCATCTCTAGATTTGCCTGGGAGCCAAAGCGCAGCATCTGCAGATCGAGGTAGTTTCTCAGGTAGTCAATTTCACGGGAAAGCGGGATGCGGGTAAGTTGGTTTTCGTGGAGCATGAATCGCATCATATCGCCTAGCTTTTGGATGCCGTCGGCAGTCTTGTCCGCATTTTCCAGGAGCGCACTGGCGTAGAGCGTATTGAGCGCATTGAAAAGGAAATGCGGATTGATCTGGGAGCGGAGGAAATCCATGCTGGCATTGCCGTGGTCGACTTGGTTGGTCAGCGTGGATATCCGGCCGACATAGGAGTCGTATTTTTTGAAGATTAGCGTAGCCAGTGGAAAAAGCACCACCTGCAGGAAAGCTACGATAGGTAGGCCTCCGAGAAAGAATATTTCCTCTCCATGATGGGTATCCACAGCTATCAAAAAGAATACAAACAAGATCATTCCCATGAGTCCCCAGTTAAACCAGCGGGAGCGTTTGATCTTGCCGGCGACTTTGTTTCGGTAGATCAGATAGTAGTGATACAGGCCAAGGAAAACCAATCCCGGCACGACCATTCCAAAGACGATCAAGGGCCCTGGATTGGTGATGCTCATGATTTGGATCAGGAAAAGAATAGCGAACAAGTAGATGAACGCCAATCGGACTATATTATAGATCTGAAAATCCCGCAGCTTAGGTGGCGTCAGCGCCTGTGTCAGGATATAGGCTCCGATCAGGTAGCAGGTATAGATACCCACTACTCCGAGGTAAAAGCTGGGAAATGGTGCCCGCACCAAATCTGTCTGGTAGGCCAGAATTGCACAGATAGTCAGCGAAACGATAGCAATCAAAAAGGTAAAGATGATCGGCAGAGCCGGTTTTTGATCCCTTTCATATTTTGGGATCAGGACCATGTGTATCAAATGAAAGGAGACATAAAGTACCAGGGGAATGGCCAAGCGGGATACGTATTGGAATATCCTGAATCCCGAGGTTTCATGGAAGCCGGGGCTGAAACCGAAGAGGTTGAAGAGTATGATTGCCAAGAAGGCGGTGGTGACGATCCACCATTCAATCTGGCGGAAATCGAGGCTTTTGGATTTCATGGGCGAAAGGTAAAGACTATTCATAGCGTATGGTTGTAGTTCGTTCATTTTCCGATTTGGCTAGCGGTTGGGCCTTCTCCTTGGATGCAAACAACAAGATCAGGTTGTACAGCAGCGCGGCCGCAATGATGAGGTAGAATGCCGTACTTCTGTCGTTTCTCCTGTTTGTGCTTGCATCCATGGATAGGACTGGGTAGAGATAAAGAGTTGGTTTAGTTTTCTCGTTGAAAATTTTACCAACATTACCTCAAGCGAGTAGGCAGATCAAAAAAATGTGACGAAACCGGGGATTTGGGGGGTGGATTTGAAGAAAGTGGGCAGTTCGAAGCAGGAAGTCTCAGTTTGGATGAAAGCAGGAGGTAGGAGGTCGGGAAGTAGGGAGGAAAGTCACCCTGAGCACCTGAGCGACGAGAGTCGTTAATTCGAAGAGAGGCATCCGACACCCGACATCGGTCATCCGACATATTAGAAAGGATACTTCTCCAACTCAATTCCCCAAAGCCAGGGAAGAATAAAGTACACCATCAACGTGATGATCACGATAGAGAGGATATTCAGCCAAAGGCCCGCCTTCACCATGTCTTTCATCTGAAGGTAGCCGGAGCCAAACACAACGGCATTGGGAGGCGTCGCTACCGGAAGCATAAAAGCACAACTCGCCGCCAGAGTCGCGCCTACCATCAGCCCAAAGGGATGCAGATCCAGTTTGATCGCCACGGAAGCCAGGATCGGCAGCAGCATGGACGCCGTGGCCACGTTGGAAGTGACTTCGGTGAGGAAGTTGACGGAGGCAATGATGACCAAAAGAAGGATAAAAAAGCTCACGCCTTCCAGCAGGGTAAACTTCTGTCCAATCCACTCTGCCAGTCCCGTGCTTTGAAAGCCTTCTGCCAGTGCCAAGCCACCCCCAAAGAGTATCAGCACTCCCCAGGGAATCTGCTCCGCTGTCTTCCAGTCAAGGATGCGCTTGCCGGCCGTGGACGAGGGGAGGATCAGCAACAGTACCACTCCCGTAAGGACAATGATAGTATCGTCTAGTCCGGGGATGAACTTTGCCAACAAAAAACTCCGCGTAATCCAGCAAAAGCAGACCAGCCCAAAGATGAGTAGCACGGTTTTTTCCTCAAAACTGATTCTTCCTAGAGATTTCAGCTGGGTGCAAATCACCGATTTGGCATCGTCAAGTTGAAAGGATTTGGGTAAATTATTGCCAAAGCTGACTAGATAATACCAGCAGATAATCAGCAAGATAAGCGCAAATGGAAATCCGAAGAGCATCCATTCGTTAAACGCGATCTCGTAGTTGTAGAGCTGCTTGATCACTGCTGAGAGTATCGCGTTCGTGGGCGTGCCGATCAGCGTGGCCATGCCGCCAATGGAGGCGGAGTAGGCGATTCCCAGCATGATGTTTTTGCCGAGCTTGTCAGCAAGGAGTTCGTTCGAAGGACCTAATTGCGCTTTAAACTGGCTGACAACGGCCAAACCAATAGGAAGCATCATCAGTGACGTGGCCGAATTCGAGATCCACATCGATAGAAATCCGGTGGCCATGATAAATCCCAGCACCGTCGTCCGAAGGTCAGTGCCTAATAAGTTTATTATGCTAAGTGCGATCCTTCTGTGGAGATTCCATTTTTCGATGGCGGTGGCCAAGAGAAAGCCGCCCATATAGAGCATCACCGTAGGATGCATGTAGTTGGCGGAGACGTCACCGATCTGGAGAAGACCCAGGATTGGCATCAGGATCAGCGGCAACAAAGCCGTCCCGGCGATGGGCAGTGCTTCGGTGATCCACCAGATCGCCATCCAAGCCGTAAGTGCAAGCATGGATTTGGCTTCGGGATTGAGTCCTGGGGAGTCCAGCAAAAAGATCAGTGCAAGGAAAGTCAAAGGGCCGAGGTACAATCCCAGTCGGGGAAGCCAATTGTTCATCTAAAAGGGGAAGGCTTGGTGGTAAAAAGGATTCGGAAGGGAAGATAGAAAAAGAATCGGAAAGAGAAGGTTTCAAGTTTTATTTAACATAATGTAAATTATAAAACAAATCAATAATTATGATTCAGTTGCTCCCATCTGTCGCGACCGTAGCACCGTACAGTTTCTCGATTGCTTTTTGTGAAATCCTGTTAAGCATTTTTCTATTGGCGATCTTGGGCTTAGCATGATTTTCTTCCAAACCTTTCATGCCGCAAATGCAAACTTTTTTTTTATCAAAAATCCCGCACCAACGGTGTAATCCATGGTCACTTTCTCACGATATTTTTTAACATCTTCGGAAAGATCAGGGCATGAAACGGCAGCACCGAATACCAATATAATCGACCCCAAAGACCAAGAGGTCGAAACGTAGCGGTTTGTTGTAAAACAGTTTTAGTTCCCTCATTTTTGAATTTAAATTCCAGCCAAGCTTCGCCCGGTAACTTCATCTCGGCATACAGAAGCAAGCGCCCAATGGATCGGTCTGCAACCAACACTCTCCAAAAATCAAGGGCATCTCCAGCCCACAATTCGGTATCGCTCCGCCTTCCCCGCCTGATGCCGACCCCGCCCACGAGGATGTCCATCGATCCCCGGACATTCCACATCCAGTTGCCGAAGTACCAGCCGCGGTTGCCGCCTATTGACCAAATGTTTTCGATAACTTCTTCTTTGTCGCGCTCGAACGCGACAGAACGCTGATCTGTAAATACCCCGTGCTCGGGCACTTGCATGTTTTCGTTGAAATAGTTGGTTATGCCATAGAGCGAGATCGAATCCTTCCAGGTAGATACCACATTTTTTTGGCTGATCTTGTCAAAAGCAAGTTGCAAAGCTTCCATATAATCATTCAGCTTGATGGGCACGATTTCCAAGATTCGGTTGTCCCGGCAGACGACTTCGTTTTTCATACTGCTGACTAAACTTCTGGCAAGAGAAAAAGTGGTCGAAGTGACCAGCAGAAGCCACAAAGAAGAGAGTTTCGGTGTCAAAACCGGAACAGTGATGATCACTCGCTTTAGCCCACGCACTTTGGCGAAACCGAGCAACATTTGTTTGTAGGTAAGAATCTCCGTCCCCCCAATGTCAAAGGTTTGGTTGTAGGCTTGCGGCTTCATCATCACGCCACTCAAATATTCGACGACATTCCGTATACCGATTGGCTGGCATCTGGTATTGAGCCATTTTGGCGCCACCATCACCGGAAGCTTTTCGACAAGGTCGCGGATGATTTCAAACGAAGCGCTGCCGGAGCCGATGATGATGGCAGCTCGCAGCACTGTGAGCGGGGCCCTGGCTTTTGCCAGGATATCTTCCACGTTTTTGCGGGAAAGTAAGTGGTCAGAAAGGTTCGCGTCGTTGACAATTCCGCTAAGGTAAATCAGGTGTTTACAGGATGTTGTGTCAAGAAATTGGACAAAATGTTGCGCCGACTTGGCTTCCAGTGCCTGAAAATCCGGATCTGAAGAACTCATCGAATGAACCAGATAGAAAGCGACGTCGACTTCCGAGATCAGGCCCTTTAGCGAATCAGGCTCATTGAGATCCGCTTCTACCACGGAGACATTTTTCAAAAATTCCTCGGAAAAGTCATCCCAGTCAAACCTTCGCTTGTCCCTCAAAAGACAGAAAACCTGATGGCCTGCCTCTATCAGGACCGGAAGCAACCTTCTTCCAATATAGCCAGTAGCGCCAGTGAGTAGGATTTTCATGAATCGGTCCTTTAGACTTTAAGACTGGATATTCCCCCATCTGCATGCAGCACCTGGCCAGTGATCCAGGCGGATTTGTCGGTCAACAGAAACGCTGCCAGATTGGCGATGTCCTCTGAGGTTCCGATTTTTTTCAGTGGATGGCGCTGGGCGTTGGCCTCTTTTTTTTCTTCGCTATTCAGCAAAGTGCCCGCAAGCGGAGTATCGGTGATGGATGGAGCAATACAATTAACCCTGATTTTCGGAGCGAACTCTGCTGCCAAGGTTCTGGTTAAGCCTTCTATTGCCCCTTTGGACGATGCTACCAGAGAGTGAAAATTAAACCCCAACTGAACAGCCACGGTGGAAAAAAGTACAATCGACGAACTTGGGGAATTCTTCAGATTAGGCAGGCAGGCTTGGAGTACCTTTACCGAACCCAGAAACTGCAGCTGGTAGTCGTCTATGAAATCTGACGGTTTGATCCGCAAAAAAGGCTTGAGTTGAATCGCGCCTGGGCAATAGGCAATCCCATCCAATATTTCCGGAACAAAACCCAAATCCAGCGAGTCGCCGAGGACGTCGAGCTGTTGGATTTTTTCAAATCCCTGATGGGTGATCTCAGTCTTGCGGAAAGTGCCAAAGACGCGGTGTCCGTCAGCAATCAAATTTTTGGAAAGGGATAAGCCGATCCCGGAGGATGCGCCAATAATCAAGATGTTTGCCATAGTCCGAAAACCACCCGGCAGCCAATTTGTTCATCCTCCCTTCGCACCGCGCACAGTCGAGGCCTCACGCAGCACTTCAATTTCTTTTTCTAAATGGTCGATCATTTCCATCTTGGCAGCGTAGAGCCTGAGGTCGCCGGACCGCTGGACTTGCATCGCTTCTTCGAGCAGTTTTTTCCGCTTGGCCTCAAGGGACTTCAGGGGATCTTTTTTGAAAAGGGAAAACATGCGGTTTTCTTAAATGAACACAACAGGATGGAAATTGTTATCGTGGCAAGGAGCATTTCCTAAACGGAAGCATCTTCTTTTTCCTGAAGGCGTTTTTGTACTGATTATGTATTTGGAAAGCCCCAGCCCATCCTACCAAATCTTAATCCTCTCCTCAGGAGCCTTGTAGTTCGCGTCGCCGGGCTGAATTCCATACGCAGCGTAAAACGGCTCAAAATTCATCAGCGGACCATTGACGCGCCACATCGCCGGTGAATGGGAGTTGGTGTTGACATAGGTGCGCATGAATTCGTCACGGGTTTTTACCCGCCAGATCCGGGCTATGGAATAGCAAAAGCGCTGATCAGGCGTCAGCCCGTCAGTTTTCATCGTGTCTTGCCCCTGGTCCGTGAGCTTGAAGGCATCGTAGGCGATGTAGATTCCGCCATTGTCCGCCGTGTTTTCGCCTATGGTCATCGCGCCTTTGACATGCACCGAATCCAGCACGGTAAAGCTGTCGTAGCGGTCGATCAGCAGTTGGGTTTTCGTTTTGAATTTCTCGTAATCGGCTTTGGTCCACCAGTTTTTCAAATTACCTTCTTTGTCAAACTGGGCCCCCTGATCGTCAAAGGCATGGGTAAGTTCATGGCCGATGACCATGCCGATTCCGCCGTAGTTGATCGCATCGTCAGCGTTGGGATCGAAATAAGGGTATTGGAGGATTCCGGCCGGGAACACGATTTCGTTGAGTGAAGGATTGTAATAGGCGGTCACCGTGCTTGGCGTAGTCCCCCACTCCGTTTTGTCCGGAGCTTTGCCAAACTTCTCCAGTTGGTATCGGGCATTGTCCTTCTTCAGGGCCAGGACATTTTCAAAATAACTGTCACGACTGATACTGACAGGATATTCCCGCCACTTGTCGGGATAGCCGATTTTCTTGGTGATGGAATACAGCTTTTCTTTGGCTTGAGTCTTCGTGCTGTCGCTCATCCAGTCAAGCTGATTGATTCGTTGTTCAAAAGCCTTTTGGAGGTTGTTCACCAAATCCAAGACTTTTTGCTTCGCATTTTCATCGAAATACCGCTTCACATATAGCTGGCCTAGGTCAAATCCCAGCTGCTGGTCCACCTGTTGGACCATTTGTTGAGCGCGGGTAAATTGCTTTGACTGCCCAGAGATGGCCTTGGTGTACTCGAAGGCAGCTATCTCAAAGGGTGAACTGAGGTAGTTGGCGTAGTCGCTCAACGTATGCGCTCTGAGATAGATCTTCCAGTCTTCCAGCGCCACGCTTCTCAGGAGTACATCCAGTTTTTCGTAGTAGGCTGGCTGGCGGACATCGAGGGAGTCTGCTTGCAAGCCCAGACCTTCAAAAATGCTTTTCCATGCGATGTTTCCGTGTTTTCGATCCAGATCGGCGACGGCCACTTTGTGGTAGTTTTCCTTGACCACCCGGCGCTCGATACGGGTTTTGTGAGACTCCGCCAACTGCTTTTCCAGGTTGTAAACCTTGTTGGCAGCCGCATCAGCCTCAGCCGGGCTTTGACCAGTTAGTTGAAACAAGGTAGAAAGATAGGTGAGATAAGCTTTTTGGATGCCCAAAGTCGAGGAGTCGCTTTTGAAATAATAATCCCGATCCGGCAAGCCCAGCCCAGTTTGGCTCAGGTGTATGATGTTGATAGTGCTGTTCTCATCGTCTGGGGAAATCCTCAATCCGATCAGGGACTCATTGCTGTGCTGGAGCTCCGACACGACATAATCCTCTAGATCCGCCAGGGAAGCAATGGACTCGATTTGGGAAAGTTTGGGTAGGATAGGTTCAAAGCCTTTGGCGTTGATCGAGGCAGTGTCCATGCCGGAGGCGTAGAAGTCTCCCACTTTTTGTTCTATACTTCCTGTTGGGTGTTCAGAAGCGGAGACTTCCGTCAGAATATCTTCTAGAAGCTTCTTTTGAGGAATGTTCAAAAACGAATAAGACCCCACTCCTACTTGGTCGGCGTCGATCTGTGCAGAATTGTACCACTTGCCATTGACGTGCATGAAAAAATTGTCGCCGGGCCGGATGGTGGAGTCAATGCCAGCCAATTCTACAAACTGCCGCTCGGATGTCTCTTCTTCGGGATTTTGTTGGGTGTTGCAAGCCGCCAATAGCAGCAGCCCTGCCAAAAATCTATTTCTCATAAGGTCGGGATGGTTTCAACAGTAAGCTAAGGAAAAATTTGGATGAGCGATATCGGAATTCCGTTGTCGGTGGATCAGGGATTTTGAGATACATTTTATGAGGCTTTTGGGCGTTTTGGCACTCTGCAACCTTAACACCTTCCAACTTTCATCCCCAGTTTTCCAATCACAATGAAATCCTCACCTCGGAATACAAATCGTAAGCAGCGATAAGGGCTTCAGCGCCCTTTGCGTTGGGATAACGATCGTAGGAAGCGATGGCGTCGCGGCTTTCCACAAACACGGGTTGGTAGGTTTCATCGTAGACGTTCCAGACGATGAGGAGGAAATGGTAACCTATCTTGCTGGATCTGCCATTTTCCATCCAAGACTGAAAAACATCTTCACGCAGGGGCTGTGGATAATCCGGGCTTTCAAACATGGGGGAAAGATAGGCAGGGATGGCATTTTTCCCTAGTCAACCACCGGAAAAGCACAATATGGCTCAATAGCCGACTGAAAGATTACTTAAAAGTCTCGTCATAATTATAGACAAATACTATGACAACATAAAAACAATCAATTTGAATTATTAACCCATTCAGGCTTATCTTGGGTAAAGTTTCAAAAATTTCTACCTTAAATAACACATACTAACCATCACAAAACTATGTCAGACATGAAAGATCAAAGTGCGGGAAAATGCCCTTTCGGACACTCCGCGCCGGCAGACGTCGAGCCTAAACAAGCCGCGGGAAGCGGAACCCGAAACCGGGACTGGTGGCCCAATCAGCTAAAGGTCAGCATCCTCCGACAGAATTCCTCCCTATCCGATCCCATGGACAAGGATTTCAATTATGCTGCGGAATTCAAAAGCTTGGACTTGGATGCGGTAAAGGCTGATCTTGAGAAGGTGATGACCGACTCCCAGGATTGGTGGCCTGCAGATTTTGGACATTATGGGGGACTTTTTATCCGAATGGCATGGCACAGCGCGGGTACCTATCGAATCCATGACGGTCGCGGTGGCGCAGGTGCCGGTATGCAGCGTTTTGCCCCCCTCAATAGCTGGCCAGACAACGTAAGCTTGGACAAGGCCCGAAGGTTACTTTGGCCTGTAAAGCAGAAATATGGAAAGAAGCTCTCTTGGGCCGACTTGATGATTTTGGCTGGAAACGTCGCCCTAGAGTCCATGGGCTTCAAGACTTTCGGCTTTGCCGGCGGTCGACAGGATGTGTGGGAACCAGATGAGTCGGTATATTGGGGTTCAGAGGACAAGTGGCTTGGTGCGGATATCCGCTACGGTCGCGGATCAGACGGTGTGGATGAAAAGCACGGAGTGGTGGTATCCGACGACGACCCATCTGGTGATATGCACGGACGAAATCTCGAAGAGCCGCTCGCTGCCTCCCACATGGGCTTAATCTATGTAAACCCAGAGGGGCCTGACGGCAAACCGGATCCAGTTGCAGCTGCGAAAGATATCCGGGATACCTTCGGTAGGATGGCAATGAACGACGAAGAAACAGTAGCGTTGATTGCCGGAGGACACACTTTTGGGAAAACCCACGGTGCAGCACCCTCGGACTATGTAGCCGCTGAGCCTGAGGGGGCGCCTTTGGAAGCCCAAGGTTTTGGATGGACCAACAGCTACGGGTCTGGAGTTGGCAAAGACGCCATCACTTCTGGCTTGGAAGTGACATGGACTACTACCCCTACCCGCTGGAGCAACAATTTTTTTGAAAACCTCTTCGCTTACGATTGGGAGCTCACCAAGAGCCCTGGGGGAGCCCATCAGTGGGTGGCAAAAAATGCGGAAGCCATAATTCCGGATGCATTTGATGGCAGCAAAAAGCACCTTCCAACTATGCTCACCACGGATTTGTCCTTGAAGCTCGATCCGGGTTTTGAGAAAATCTCCCGACGGTTTTACGAAAATCCAGACGAATTTGCTGATGCTTTTGCCAGGGCATGGTTTAAGCTCACTCACCGGGATATGGGACCAAAATCCAGATATCTCGGCCCTGAGGTTCCTGCTGAGGATCTGATCTGGCAGGATCCTATCCCTACGGTGACCTACCCGTTGATCGAGCAAGAACAAATCGACAGCCTGAAGACGAAAATCCTTGCTTCGGGACTGAGCATTTCCGAACTCGTGAGCACAGCGTGGGCATCGGCGTCTACTTTCAGAGGTTCTGACAAGCGCGGTGGCGCAAATGGCGCACGCATCCGATTAGCTCCCCAAAAAGACTGGGAGGTAAACAACCCCTCCCAATTGGCAAAAGTGCTTGACGTTCTGGAAAGAATACAAAACGACTTCAATTCAAATGAAGCTAGTGCCAAACGGGTCTCCCTTGCTGATTTGATTGTTTTGGCCGGTTGTGCGGCGGTGGAGCAAGCTGCCAAAAATGCGGGTTTTGACGTTGAGGTGCCCTTTACTCCGGGCCGCGCAGACGCTACGATGGAGCAAACCGACGTGGAGTCATTCGCTGTCCTAGAGCCTTTGGCGGATGGGTTTAGAAACTACACTAAATATCACTTCCGAGTTTCTCCCGAGGAAATGCTCATAGACAAAGCCCAGCTGCTGACGCTGACCGCGCCTGAGCTTACTGTTCTAGTTGGAGGGATGCGGGTGCTGGATACCAACTATGACCACTCCAAGCACGGTGTATTCACCGATCGGCCAGGCAAACTCACCAATGACTTCTTTGTCAACCTCCTGGATATGGGAACGGCTTGGGCCAAATCTCCCGAGAATCCCGCAATCTATCTGGGAACCGACAGAAAGACCGGCGATCCTAAGTGGACTGGAACCCGCGTGGACCTTGTCTTTGGCTCTAACTCGGAGCTTCGGGCTGTTGCAGAAGTCTATGGATGCTCCGATTCCAAAGAAAAGTTCGTCAACGATTTCGTTTCGGCTTGGGCCAAGGTGATGAACTTGGACCGTTTTGATCTGCTATGACCAGTCATTGCTTGAACAACAAAGAAAGGCAGTCTTCGGGCTGCCTTTCGTTTTTTTTTAAATACGGACCAATTCTCCGGAAAATTAGCCTTTTACATGACTACTGGCCATAGATATGATTGTTTTCCAGTAGATTATGGAGAATAAAGCTGCCGCAAATGGGTGTGCAGCTCAAAAGACCTAAATCAGCCCAAAATCCATGAAAAAGTCCCTGTTTCTATTGTCCTTTCTATGCCATTCCCTCCTTGCGCAAATTCCAGAAGGAAAGAAGGTAATTAGTTCCCTGTACCTCTATGACTTGGAGAAGAAACAGTCCCGGTTGATCCTGAGAGAAAGCCGGCACTTTGAAGCCCCAAACTGGTCTCCAGATGGCAGCTATCTCCTGATCAACAGCCAAGGAAAACTGGAGAAAATCGGATTGGATGGGTCGAAAATGGGAGTTTTGAATACAGGTGATGTCCAGAAGGCAAACAACGACCATGGTTATTCTTTTGACGGAAAAACCCTGTTTATCTCGAGTGGAAAGAATGATGTCAGTGGCTGGTCCTCCTATATTTTCAAAGTATCCGCCGAGGGAGGAATACCGGAACAGATCACCCCGCTCTCTCCCTCCTATTGGCACGGTGAGTCTTCCGACGGAAAATTCATCGTTTATTGCGCGCCAAGAAACGACAACTATGATATCTACAAGATGAGCGTCGACGGCGGTGAGGAAATCCGACTCACTACGGAAGAAAGTTTGGATGACGGGCCGGAATATTCTCCTGACGGCAAATACATCTATTTCAACTCTTACCGTTCGGGGATGATGCAGATTTGGCGGATGAAGCCGGATGGATCCGAGCCAGAACAGATGACCTTTGATGCCCACTCCAACTGGTTTGCGCATATCGCTCCAAACAACCAAGTCGCTACCATCATCACCTATTTGGAGGACCAAAAGCAGGCGCACCCTTTTGGAAGGCAAGTAAAACTTCGACTGCTAGACCTGCAGACCAAAGAACTGAAGGATCTGACCGAGGAATTCTATGGCGGACAAGGCACGATTAACGTTCCGTCTTGGAATCCAGGAAGCACTAAGTTTGCCTATGTGCGGTATGAATTGGAAGATCTGTGAGGGTTAAGCCAGCTTATCTCATTTTGGAAACGCCCACGTAATAGTCTGGATCGACGGTCAAAGCAGACTTGTTTCCTACCTGCAACTGCTGCCATTTGGTGGTCGGCTTGAGGCGGATTTTCTTTTCACCCATGGAGACATCCACAGGCATATCCAGGGATGCAACTGCATTGATCCAGCGATAGTTTAGTGTTTGATCATCTGAATAATAATATTCCAGAATTGGAATTCGCACGTCTCTTAAATACTGGTCAAACACCGGCTTGAGGTCTTTTCCAAAAGCCTTGGAGATGTAATCTTCCACCTGTTCCGTAGTGACGGTTTGGTGGTAAAACTCTTGGTTTAACCCGCGCAAAATACCCCGCCACTTTTCGTCGTCATCTAGGATCTCTCGAAGCATGTTCAGGAGATTGCCGCCCTTGTAGTACATATCACCGGAACCCCGCTGGTTCACGCCATATTTGCCAATGATGGGGATGTCATTTGCAATATTCATCCTTGTGCCTCGGACATATTCCTGTCCGGCTTCTTTACCAAAGTGAAAGTCCAAGAAGAGGCTCTCGGAGTAGTTGGTGAAGCTCTCATGAATCCACATATCTGCTACGTCCTGATAGGTGATATTATTGGCAAACCATTCGTGTCCGGCCTCATGGATGATGATAAAGTCAAACTTCATCCCCCAGCCAGTACCGCTGAGATCTCGGCCGCGGTAGCCGTTTTGGTAGCCGTTGCCATAGGTAACCGAGCTCTGGTGCTCCATACCTAGGTAAGGCGCTTCGACAAGCTTAAATCCGTCTTCGTAGAAGGGGTAAGGCCCAAACCAGTGTTCAAATGCCTTCATCATGCGGCCTGCGTCTTGAAAATGCAACTTGGCTTTTTCCAAATTGTCGCGTAGCACGTAGTAGCCCATATCCAGTTCGCCTTTTTCTCCTGCAAACTTTTCTCCGAAGTGGACATAGTCACCCACGTTGATATTTACCCCGTAGTCGTTGATGGGGTTCTTCACTTCCCAATGGTAAGTGCTTGTCTCACCGTTCTTCTCGGTCTTCACAAGACGGCCGTTGGAAACGTCCATCAGTTCGCTTGGGACTGTCACACTGATCTTAAGGCTGTCCACTTCGTCCGCAGGATGGTCCTTTGTCGGCCACCAAATGCTGGAACCTATTCCTTGGTTGGAAGAGGCGATGAACTGTTTGCCATTGGCATCTTTCTGCCAGGTGATGCCACCATCCCAGGGTGGGCGAACAGCCACTTTGGGTTGGCCTTCGTAGGAAATCAGAATCTCTTCCACCTGACCCGGAGTCTGCTTTTTTCTGAGGGTGACAAAGTGGGCGGCCCCTTCTTTTTTGACCTCAAGCTTTTCCCCGTTTTGAACCGCTGAGGTAATCTTCAATGGCTCTTGGAGGTCGATCTGCAATGTTTGGTTTTCACTCTTCACGCGATATTTGACCAAGTTGGTTCCTTTGATGGATTTGGTTTCCGGAAAAATCTCCACCGCGAGGTGGTAGTAGCCCAGATCCCACCAGGCCCGTTCTGGCGTGATGCTGCCGCGAAGCGTGTCAGCCCGGGTGATTTTCTCCTGGGAAAAGGTGGCGAAAGAAATAAGAGAAAGGAATAGCACGCTGAAAAGTCGTAACGGAGATATCATGCGGAGATGTATTGTAGAAGGTGAGTGAATGGCTTCAAATATCCTAAAAGAAACCAGCAATCCAGTAGACATTTACACCTTTGGCGGGTATGCTTTTCCTCCTCTCATGTCGCATGGCTATAGCCGTACTGGATTGGAGTTGCCGCGTGGGAGAGAGACAAAGCCTTTAGCCTATTATTTCCGACAAAGCAACCGAGGCTCCTCCCCTTCTTTTGCTTTCATCAGCAGCCTCCATGAAAGCGTATATTTCCAAAGTCTCCTGATCGGATACGGGAGATTTTCCGGTTTTGAAGAACTCGGCGATTTTTGCAGCCAAAGGCTCATAGCCCTCATAATTCCCCAAAACCAAATTACCTTCTGAACCGAATGCGGTGCCACCATATTCGTGCTTGCCTGAGCGCATTCCCCGGAAAGTACCGATTCTTCCATCTTTCCATTTCCCGACGACCAAGTCAGCATCGCCCGTGCTCTGCCGAGTCACAGTCTCGCATCCGGGTCCCATCACCGTATAAAGAATCTCCACTCCATGGATCCCGTACCAAAATAGATCCGGATGGCTGGGCTCCAAGACTGCGGGACTGAAGGCATCGCAGCCGAGGACTTCACCGATTTTGCCCTCGTGCCGCACGGCTTGGGCATTGCTCACGTAGCGTAGAGATGACGCCGAGAAAATGGGAACTCCGGCAGTCTTGGCTTCTTGAAAGATCGTTTGCGTGTCACGAAAACTTGCCGCCACTGGCTTGTCAATAAAAAAGGGTTTTTTGGCTTCGATGACCATTCTAGCTTGTTCCAATCTCGGATTCCCATCGTTGGTTTCGAGCAAGACCACATCTACTTTGTCGAGCATGGATTCGATCGATTCGCAGATCTCAACTCCAAGTCCCTTCACTTGATCGATGTAGCCCGGGATGCGCTCGTAGCTGGATTTGATTGTCTGGCTTCCATGTGGGAAGGCCGCCACTACCCGAAAGCCAGCCAGCTCAGGCTTTGGACTTTCGGTATTGAAAAGCTTGGTAAATGCAGGAGAATGTGAGGTGTCCAGCCCGATGATTCCAATCCGGATCGGTTCGGCTTTCTCGTTTGCAAAAAGGGAAAATGGCAAAGAACTTAGGCTAGCTGTAGCTCCGATTGCAGATATTTTATTCAGGAAGGATCGTCTTTTTATGTCCATGGTAGTATCAAGTGCTTTACAAAAACTCGGTGATTAGAAAGGGTACCATCCCGATAGAAATGACGCCGCCGATAAAAAACAACATAAACTTCCAGCGCAGCGACTTGTATCGTATTTGAATTTGCTCTATGTCGATTGGATGTTTGTTATAGATTTTTTCGAGAGGCGAAACCAGAAAATTATATATGGCTACCACACAGAGTCCTGCAGCGATTATAATCAGCACATTTCCATCTGCTGCATCTGGAATTTTCCACCCCAGTCTAAACGACAAAGCTGCATGCCCCATTACGAGCGCGATAAAATATGGAGCGATCAAGAATTTAACCTGCATTTTATAGAATTCATCCGCAATCTCAGCTCCCTTATTCTTATATATCGAATAATATGCGAAATCCCTCAAGTCCATTATGAAACGAATTATATGGTTTTTCATCAAATAGTCTAAATTGCTTGCCGAGTGAATCACAGATTTCAGCTTAAGGTTAGCAACGTTTAAAGTTTTGGCTCCCAGCCCCGCTCATATTCCCTGCCCCAAAGTTTCATCGCCGCATTATCGTTTAGAATTCTTCCAGAATTAGGATCTATCTCCAGCGCCCGTCCAGTTCGGTAGGAAATATTGCCCAAATGACACAGCAAGACACTTTTCTTAATTTCAGGGTAGGGAGATATCAGGCTTTCTCCATTGTCTATGGCATTGATAAAGTTCTTGAAATGGTCTACATCCATGTCGAATCCAGCTCCCTGCTGGTTGACCACGATATTGCTGGTAGGATCGGCGGATTTTATCAGCTTATTGGTGTTGTCGAAGATTTTGTAGGAATTGTTCAAAAGTTCCAAAGTGCCATTTTCCCCATGAAATGATACGCCCGAGCCCATCCCGTTGATATCTCTGACATTGCAGCTTCTGCCTTCCCAAAGGATGGACTTTCGATCGCCAAAATCATAGCTGGCGACCTGCGTGTCGGGTGTCTGCCAGTCATCCTGAAAGTGATAGCGTCCGCCACTGGAATAGACTTTTTCGGGATAATCCACCTGCAATCCCCATCTGGCTAGATCGAGAAAATGAACCCCGTTGTTGACGATTTCTCCTGTTCCCCAATTCCAGAACCAGTGCCAATTGTAATGAATTAGATTGTCCTTAAACTCGGCTCTCGGCGCTGGACCCTGCCAGAGCTCGAAATCTAGCCACTCAGGCACTGAAGCCGCATTTCCATATCCGATTGATTTTCTGGAATTTGTGTACCAAGCCCTGGCGTAATATACCCGCCCAATCGTACCGGAATGAAGCTCTTTCATGGCTTCTTGCACTCTAGGCCAAGATCTACGCTGGTTGCCCATTTGGACTACTTTACCGTATTTTTTGGTAGCTTCGACTAACAGCTCCGCTTCGGCGGGATTGTGAGAGCCTGGTTTTTCGATGTAGACATGTTTGCCAGCTTGGAGCGCCAAAAGCGCAGCGGGGGTATGCCAATGGTCGGGCATGGCAATCGACACTGCGTCTAGCTTTGTGTCTTCCAGTGCTTTTCGGAAGTCCTTCACCCGCGCCGGAGGACTCGTACTTCCTGACTTCACCGCCAGCTCGACTCCCTTAGCGAGCGCATTGGAATCGACATCACAGATATAGGCGATCTCGACGTTGGGTATTTTGGAAAGTGCCTGAATGTGCTGGCTGCCACGACTGTTTACCCCGATGACCGCCACGCGATACCTATTTTTCAGAGGATATGAGGAAAGAATATTAAACGAAAAAGCGGGTCCGACAGCACCCAGCCCCAGGGTTCCAGTGCCCATCGTCTTTAGGAAATTTCTGCGGTTAAATGAATTGCTCATGATTTCGACGGTCTTTTAGGGAAGACTTCCTTCCAGTTTTTAAAAATTTTAAAAGGGACGAGTTCTGAATTTTCTTCTTGCTTGACCAGGAGAAGATCACACTTTTCCAGGGAATTCCAGGCTTGCGAATTTGGAAAAAGCAACTGACTAGGGCGAACGGAAGCCATTTCCCAAGCTTCTTGAATCGAGGTCAGTTTGTTTCTCAAGAGAAAGTTTACTCCCTGCAGCAAGTTCATCGCAGACCCAGCGAGAAGATTGGGATTTCCTTGGAGGTGTAGTTTTCCTTTTTCGCTTAGCGTGACCTTTCCTCCCACGGGCGCATCATAGTCGCCAGCCGGCATTCCTGCCAGCGCTACCGAATCGCTGACCAGCAGGATTTTTTCTTTTTTGACTTGATGAAAGACCTGAATCACCTCCTTGGGAAGATGAAATCCGTCGGCAATGATGCTCGCATGGAGTGCCTTTTCGGCCAATTGGGACCAGAGATAATTGGGATGTCTGGGCAACACCCCATGGGCGCCATTTCCCAAATGGGTGCAAAGTCGTGCACCTGCCTTTACTGCATCTTTGATTTGAACGTGTGCGGCATTGGTATGTCCGATGGAGACCGTGATGCCAGCATCAACGCACTTCTCTATAAATCTCAAACTACCCTCCCATTCAGGTGAAAGCGTGATAAGCTTGATCATTCCTCCGGCTTTTTCCTGCCAAAACTGAAACCACTCCCAGTTTGGGGCACAAATAAACTCTTTGGAATGCGCTCCTCTAGGACCGTCTTCTGGAGAAATAAATGGCCCTTCCAAATGAAACCCGGGAATGGATTCCCGATAAACCGGAGCCGACTCAAGCAGCAAAGCCAGCTGGCCAAATAGGACGCCGATGGCTTCTTTGCTGTTGGTAATGATGGTAGGCAAATGCCTCGTCACCCCGCATTTCTCCAGTGCGGAGGAGATTTGACCCAGGTTTAGATAATCGCTTTGAAGCAGATTGTAATCTACGCCCCCATAGCCATTTACCTGAATATCAAAGAAACCTGGGCCGAAAATGAAATCAGGTTTGTCTTCCAAACTGGAAACTTGGATTGCACCTATGCGCCCACCTTCTAGGCAGATTTCATAGGTTTTCTGATCCAAAGCGGATTGGGCGACTATTTTTTCCATATTCGGATTTGGTGACCAAAAGCCGCGTAAAACACCAAGTACAAATAGCAGGGAAACAGCACCCAGTAGGCCATTTTCACCGAATACAAATCGGCAAAATACCCATAGATCATCGGCATAATGGCATTGCCGCAAAGCCCCATTATCATGATGGAAGCTCCGAGTTTGGTGAATCTCCCCAAACCATCCAGTGCCAATGGCCAGATACCTGCCCATACCAGCGAATTGGCCAATCCCAGGAGAACCACGAACAAAATGGAAATATCCACCGTCATTCCCCAAAATGGAATTGGGCCGCTGCTAAAGACAATCAGAAGTGTCAGTACCGTCCCCAAAAGTGTACAAATACGCAAGACATTGACTTGGGAGATCACTTTGGGAATCAGCGAAATCCCGATCAGATAGCCTAAGATGGTGAATGCCAAGGTAAACGAGGGAAAGACTTTGGCATCCAACAGGGAGATTCCAAAGGAATTGGCATATGGGATCACCGTGTCAATCGCGATCACTTGCGTTCCCACATGCAGAAAGATCGCTATGGCTCCGAGGATTAAATGGGGAAACTGAATAATGGAGTTTTTTCTGGAGTTTGCCACGGCCACTTCAGCCGACTCATGCTCGGTATCTATCTCCGGCAAAGGTGAAAATCGTACGAATATCCCCAAAAGCAAAAGGACCGTCCCTACGACAGAATATGGCGTAATCACCCGCTGGATCAATTCGGTCAGCGCAGCATCTTTTGCCTCGGGACTCATCTGATCCAGCTGCTGAAATAGTTCATTGTCACCTACTCTAAGAACCACTGCGGCAAAGAGAATCGGCGCCAAAATGCCTGCTCCTTTGTTGAAAATCCCCATGATGCTGATCCGCTGGGCGGCACTTTCCTTGGGGCCAAGGATAGTCACATAAGGATTTGCGGCGGTTTGCAGGACGGCTAAGCCTGAACCCAAAGTGAACAGACCGAGCAGAAACAGTTCATAGGTTTGAGTCATCGCAGCCGGGATAAAAATGTACGCACCGACGGCCATCGCAAAAAAACCATACATCATGCCCTTCTTAAAACCTTCAGCCTTCAGCAAGAAAGAAGCGGGCACGGACATGACCAAGTAGGAAATGTAAAAGGCAAAGGCGACTAAATACGAGTCAAAATTACTGAGCGTAAAGGCGATCTTGAAGTAGGGAATCAGGATGGCATTGACCCAGGAGACAAATCCAAAAATGAAAAACAGCATTCCGATGATCGCAATGGATATCCAAGTGTCCTTTTTGCTGAGGGATTCTGCTTTTACCGCCGTTGGGCTTGTAGACATAAAATAGGATTAGGATGATCGTTTTTGGTTTGGACTTCAAAATCATCAATTGAAATCTTTATAAATACCAAATTTTACCCCAATCTAACAAGCCTTTTCCCATCAAATGGTTGAAAGCAAGGACGAAGATTCTTGATCCAGAAAAATCTCGCAATTCGGGTGTGTTTGAAGGATCGAGGCCGGATGTAGGTTGCTGACTCCGCCCTGCAAGCAAGCTTGGACTGCTTGAGCTTTTCTCTGATCCGGCACGGAACAGATGATGCTTTTCGATTTCAGGATTTGCTTGATCGACATGGAAATAGCCCATTGCGGTACGGAATCCAAGTCGGCAAACCAACCTTCCCCCAATTGCTGCTTGCGGCACGCGTCATCCAAACTCACGACGAGATAGGGCTTTTCCGTATCAAAATCAGCTGGGGGATCATTGAAGGCCAAGTGCCCGTTTTCCCCTATTCCTACAAACGCCACGTCGATGGGATGCTCAAGGATCAGCCGAGAAAGACGCTTGCACTCGCTTTCCGGATCATTTTCTCCGTCGATGAGGTGATAGTTTCTTAGCTTGACTTTGTCAAAAAAACGCTCCTTTAGGTACTTTCGGAAGCTCGCCGGATGGGTCATCGGAAGTCCTATGTATTCGTCCAGATGAAAGACGGTGACTTTTTCCCAAGCAAGGTCTTTCTCTAAGAGAAGCTGATTCAGTGTTTCAAACTGGCTGGTGCCAGTTGCCAAAATGATGTTTGCGAATCCCCGGTCTTGGATAGCTTGTCGGATGAAATAAGCGCCGACGCTGCCGGCTTTTCTTCCTAAATCACCGGGATTGGAGGAGATGTCGATGTGCATGTTTTGGGTTTATTTTTCAAAAAGGCTTTCGATACGATAGCCATAGTCGCTCTGAAGATCTTCGTGCAAGGAAGCGATGAGCTTTTGGGCCTTTCCCACCTGCACGACAAAAAGATTGTCAATCACCGGATGTCTGAAATTCAGGTAGCCGTACTGCTTCATTTGCTCGCAGAAATAGACGATGACTTCGACCTGATCCGCTTTGTTCTTGCTTAGCTTCAGGAGTTTGTTCAGCTTTCGGCGGATAGATTGGGCAGACTTTTTGGCCAGATGGTGGTTTCTGGTATTGGCAACCTGAAAAGCCTCATCCAGCTCTTCCTTCACCGAATCCACAAACAAGTTAGGCTGGTCTGACTCGTGCAGTTTAAAGTATAGAAAGGCTTTGTTGTCCCTGCTGAACTTGGCTAGATCAGTCAGCAGAGAGACTAGCTCCTTTTCACTTCGGTACCCCAACTCTCTTTTCAACTCTGCCAATGAAGGAATTTCCATGGTGATGCTTACCTGATCTGTAATTAAGTGTTAAATCCAGAGTGTCTGCCAATCGCTTCATCGCAAAATCCACGGGGTTTGTCGCAAAGTGGCTTTTCAAATTAGTTCAAAAATCCGTTCTGACGTTGATTTGTTCAAAGATTTAACCAAACCAACTGATATCATGGAAAAAAGAGAATTCCTGAAACGATTAAGTCTGAGCACCTTTGCTTTCCCGATGTTTGTAGCTTGCGCGGAAATGCCGGGTTCTTCAATTGGTTCTGCTTCTGAACTCGATTGAGCCGATTTTTTGCAAAAAGTCATAAAAGCTTAGCATGTAGATTCTCTTGATGGGGAAACTATTGAAAGCGATCCCGATTTTTCCTAGGTTTATTGGAAATAGTAAACCCAAATGGAAGCTTACGGCCAAATACTCCTCATTGCCATGCCGGCTTTTTTCGTACTGGTACTCTTCGAGAAGTTCTGGGGCATGTGGAAAGGCTTCGACACCGTCCCGATGAACGACATGATTTCCAGCTTGAGTTCGGGCGTTACCAATGTGACCAAAGATGTTCTTGGCTTGAGTATCGTGGTCATCTCCTACAGTTGGCTTCATTCCAAGTTGGGCTTTTTTGACATCAAAGCGACCTGGCTGGTCTATGTCATCGCTTTTTTTGTTTTGGACTTTGCTGGCTATTGGACACATCGCATCGCCCACGAATACAATATTTTTTGGAACAACCACATCATCCATCACAGCTCCGAGGAGTTTAACCTAGCCTGCGCCCTTCGCCAGAGTATTTCCCAGATCGTGAAGATATTTGCCGTTTTTCTGATTCCAGCTGCGATTCTGGGTGTTCCACCCGAAGTGATCGCAGTCGTGGCTCCACTGCATCTTTTCGCCCAGTTTTGGTACCATACGCGGCATATCGGGAAGATGGGCTTTTTGGAAAAAATAATCGTCACTCCCTCCCACCATCGGGTCCACCATGCCATCAATCCAGAGTACTTGGACAAAAACTACGGACAGATCTTCATTTTTTGGGATAAATGGTTTGGCACCTATCAGGAAGAGCGGGACGACGTGCCTGCCGTCTACGGCGTGACTCGACCTGTGCAAACCTGGAATCCGATCAAGATCAACTTCATGCACCTTTGGCTTCTGATTAAGGATGCCTGGAGGACCGAAAGCTGGCGGGACAAGTTGAAAATCTGGTTTATGCCGCTTGGTTGGAGGCCTGCGGACGTCGCGACCAAATATCCCGTGCAAAAAATCCAAGATGTCTACCATTTCGAGAAGTACAATCCAGAATTGAGCAAGGGAATGTTGGTATGGAGTTTTTGTCAACTGATTGTGCTACTGCTGTTGCTGAGCTACCTCTTCGGCAACCTTGCCGCAATCGGCACACCCGGCATATTCTTCTATGGAGGTTTTGTGTTTTTGACAGTCTATGCGCTCACGGAGCTTATGGATCGGAATCCCCACGCCTGGATCTGGGAAGTCGTGAAAGTTGGCTATGCCTTATATTTTGTTGTAGCCACAGGAGACTGGTTTGATTTGAGTAAGGTCTTACCAGGAGCGGTATCTATTTTCGTTGTTTATCTTTTAGCTTCGGTTTTTATTTCCCTATGGTTTTCTTTCCGGAAAGAAAAACTGCAATTAGCTTCTTGAAACACGATCCAATAGATGAAGGAACTTCAGCTGATTATCCAAGCATACCAATTTGCAAAAAACGAAAACCTGAAAGTAGCCTTGGCTACTGTCGTAAAGGTAGATGGTTCGGCATATCGCAGGCCAGGCGCCAGGATGCTGGTCACCGAGGATGGACAACTGACCGGAGCGATTAGCGGCGGCTGTCTAGAAGGGGATGCGCTTCGCAAAGCTCAAGCGGTCATTTTTCAACAAAAATCCATGCTGGTGACCTACGACACTACCGATGAGGATGATCAGAAGTTTGGCGTAGGCTTGGGCTGCAATGGCATCATCCATGTCTTGATCGAGCCAATCGATTTTGCAGACAGCCAAAATCCTGTGGAACTGGTGAAAACCGCCCTCTCCGACCGAGAAATTTCGGTCTTGCTGACACTTTTTTCAGTCAAACATTCCAAATCCGAACAGATCGGGACGGTACTCTTGAACAAGGGCGAAAACAAATTGGGAAATTGGGAAAAGAGGATTGACCTGCCTGAACTTCTTGACTTGGTCAAGGCTGAACTGGATCGTTTTGAGGGAAGTGGGAATGAGATCAAATCCTACCCGAGTCAGGACGATATTTCCATATTTTTTGAGTTGATCCGCCCGACGCCAAGAATCTTGCTATTCGGCGCCGGCAACGATACCATTCCCCTAGCCAAGATTGCTGATGTATTGGGCTTTGAGCTCACTCTGATAGACGGAAGGAAAAATCTAGCGACTCCGTTGCGATTCCCCTCCGCGAAACAGATCATCCAAGGTGCTGCGGATGAAGTGGTTGATAAATTTGATGCGGATCCGAACACGGTCGCGCTTCTAATGACCCATAATTTTGAGTACGAAATCATTGTGTTGGAAAAACTGTTGTCCTGCATGATCCCCTATATCGGAATCCTGGGCCCCAAGCGGAAAACGGAAAAGCTGATCCAAAGACTGGAGTTAAAAGGTATTCAGGTTAGCACGGACAATTTTTATGCTCCCATGGGTATTGAGATCGGTGCTGAAACTTCCGAGGAAATTGCACTGTCGATCTTGGCAGAGATTAAGGCTGTTTTGAATAAGAAGCAGCCGATTTTCCTACGCGACAAGGACGGCCCAATTCATGAAAAAGCAGGATGAAGACATCTGTCGTCATCTTGGCAGCAGGTTCTTCTTCCAGATTAGGAAGACCAAAGCAACTGATTGAAATCCAGGGGAAAACGTTGGTTCAAAAAGCGGTAGACGAGGTGTACAGGAGCCGAGCCGATTCCATGGTCGTCGTGCTGGGTTGGAATCCCGTACTGATTCAAACCGGGTTTGATTCGGCCAAAGTGCCTTCTGTAATCAATCCAAATTGGGAAAGTGGCATGGCTTCCAGCATCCAGGCTGGATTACATTTTTTGCTAGAAAACGGGGAAATCGATCAGGTGATGATCATGCTCTGCGATCAGCCTTTTGTGGATTCAGAGTATTTGGATCAGCTTTTTGAAGAAGGCCTCAAGTCGGAAAAGGGAATTGTCGCAAGCTTTTATTCCAACACACGCGGTGTGCCCGCACTCTTCTCAAAGAAATATTTTCCTGAATTGTTGGCTCTTAAAGGTCAGGACGGCGCGAAAAAGGTTCTTTTGGAACATCGAGGGGATGTGTTGAAGATCGATTTTCCCAATGGCGCTATAGATTTGGACACCGAAGCGGATCTCAGAAGATTGATGGATCAATTGGGTGAATGACATTTATAGCTCCTATTTATCCCGAAGTGAATTCACGACTTCTTTTACCCACGAGACGGTATCATAGATATCTTTTTCATTTGTGTCTTTTCCCAAGCTAAACCGAATTGAGGCCCTTCCCAAATCCGAATCCAATCCCATCGCTTGAAGCACGTGGCTAGGCTTGGGAGAAATGGATGTGCAAGCCGAGCCAGAACTTACCGCTACTTTTAAATTGACCTTTTTGAGTAGTTCTTCCCCTTCCACTCCTGCAAATGCTAAGTTTGAAACGTGGGGCAAACGATTATGCTGATTCCCATTCAAAAAGACAGTTGGGATATCCAACAACCCCTTTTCCAACTTATCCCTGAGGTCTTGCAAACGCTTTCCTTCCTGGCCCATTTCTTTCAGTCGCAAAGCCGCAGCCTCACCAAAACCCACAATTGCCGGGACATTTAAGGTGCCGCTGCGCATGCCTTTTTCATGTCCTCCCCCATGGATTTGCGCTAATGGCTTAGGCAAAGGGTGGTTGTGACGGACATACAACGCACCTATTCCTTTTGGACCGTATAGCTTATGTGCAGAGATTGCCATCAAATGGATTCCCTTGGTATTGATTGGAATCTTCCCAGCTGCTTGGACTGCATCTATAAAGAAGATCAGCCCTTCTTTCTCACAAAGCTCGGCCACTTCGGAAATGGGATGAATCACACCAGTCTCGTTATTGGCCCACATGAGGCAAATCATTTTTGTGTGGGGCAAAATGGACTTTTCCAGTTCTTCCAAAGAGATTTCTCCCTGAGAATTGACAGGGAGGTAAGTGACCTCAGCCCCCCCTCTTCTTTCCAGATCGGAGAATGTATCCAGCACGGCTTTGTGTTCCGTTTGAGCGGTGACGTAGTGTTGCTTTTCGCCTGCATAGCTTTCAAAAATCCCTTTGATTCCTAGGTTGATCGCTTCTGTAGCTCCGGAAGTAAAGATGATCTCTTTGGGTTTGGAACCGATCAGGTTGGCCACCTTTTCCCTGGCATCTTCTACGGCATTCTCAGCGACCCATCCAAAAGGATGGCTTTTGCTTGCGGCGTTTCCGAAGTGCGTTCCAAAATAAGGAAGCATAGCTTGGATGACTTCAGGCGCACAAGGTGTGGTTGCGTTGTAGTCGAGATAAATGGGGTAATTCATGCTTTTAAGATAAGTGAAGGGAAAGGATTTCACTTACGAAAAAGTGATGATCGTTGGGATGAACTTTTCCAATCGAGAGTCTGCGATGAAAACAGAATACTTGAAACCCAGTCCACGGTTAGAATTGTTAACTTCAAAACAAAAAAAGATGCAGGAATACTGGACTTTTGAATTTCCCAAGACTGACGACCCGTCCGCACAACTTTCGCGTATTTTGATGAAGGAGGAAAAGGAGCTTGGGATTTTTCTTTCCTACTACTACAAAAAAGAGGGGGCGCTTGCGGAAAAAGTCAACCTGAAGGGTGAGCCGCAATTTGTTGACGCATATAGCGGAAACCTTGTCTTGGACTTTGACTTGGTGCACTTCAATGCATGCCTGGCTATCCACGAGCAAAAGCGAGAGGAAATGTCCTTGACATTTGAAATTGACCTTGAACGGGGAAAACTGAAGCTCCTTGGACCGTACTGGCCGAGCCGGGAAATGGATGAAATTTAGGGCGATTTTTCCTCTCGTGTCGATTCATCGACGTTTTCGAGGTTGCAGTTCCTTTCATTTCGGCTATTTTTGGCTATCCATTTTCGAGTATGAAAGAAGCTATAGAGTCGCTCAACTTCATTGAGCAAATAATAGAAGAAGATCTGGCAGCAGGATTTTCGCAGGAGAAACTGCGTTTTCGCTTTCCTCCGGAGCCAAACGGCTACCTACACATCGGCCATGCCGCCTCGATCTGCCTCAATTTTGGTTTGGGTGAAAAATACAACGCGCCTGTCAACCTAAGATTTGACGACACCAATCCGTCCAAAGAAGAGCAAGAATATGTGGATGCCATCAAGCGGGACGTGGCTTGGATGGGATTCAAATGGGCTAATGTGTGCTATGCCTCGGATTATTTTCAGCAGCTCCATGACTGGGCGGTTGAGCTGATCAAAGCGGGAAAGGCCTATGTCGACGGACAGAGCTCGGAAGAGATGGCCGCCCAAAAAGGCACACCCACGACACCGGGAACGGATAGCCCTCACAGAAATCAGTCGGTGCAAGAAAATCTCGACTTGTTTAACCGTATGAAAGCTGGGGAATTTGCGCCAGGTAGCTACGTGCTGCGCGCAAAGATCGACATGGCCTCGACCAACATGCACATGCGCGATCCCATCCTCTACCGCATTATCAAAAAATCGCATCACAGAACCGGTTCCGATTGGTGCATATATCCCATGTACGACTGGGCACATGGAGAATCCGACTACATCGAGCAGGTCTCGCACTCGCTTTGTACCCTTGAGTTTAAGGCTCACCGAGAGCTCTATGACTGGTATTTGGACCAAATTCACGATCCGTCTTTGCTCAGACCAAAGCAGCGGGAATTTGCGAGGAGAAACCTCAGCTATACCGTGATGAGCAAGCGAAAATTGCTTGAACTCGTCCAAAACAAGCATGTTTCCGGATGGGACGATCCCCGCATGCCGACCATTTCGGGTCTGCGCAGACGTGGCTATACGCCTGAATCCATCCGAAAATTCAGCGACCTTTCGGGCATATCCAAGCGTGACAACGTGACCGACGTCTCACTTTTGGAATACTGCATCCGTGAGGACCTAAACAAAACTGCCACCCGAGTGATGGCCGTGCTCGATCCGGTGAAACTGGTATTGACCAATTATCCCAAGGCCCAGGTGGAAATGCTGGATGCTGAAAACAACCCGGAAGATCCCAACTCGGGCACGCACCAAGTGCCTTTTTCCAGCGAGCTCTATATCGAGCGGGAAGACTTCCAAGAGTCTGCAGGCAAAAACTTCTTCCGCCTGACGCTCGGTGCCGAAGTTCGCCTGAAAAGCGCCTATATCATCAAAGCGGACTCCGTGGTCAAAGATTCCGACAGAAACATCCTCGAAATCCACGCGACCTGTGACATGGACTCCAAATCTGGTTCTGGTACTGAAGCCAGTACCCGCAAAGTGAAGGGTACGCTGCACTGGGTTTCCATTGCCCATGCCCTCACAGCGGAAGTGAGGGAATATGACCGTCTTTTCTCCGACGAAGCTCCGGATGCCCATGAGGACAAAAATTTCTTGGAGTTCCTCAACCCAAACTCGCTTAAAGTCAACAAGGAAGCTTATCTGGAGCCTTTCTTGGCAAATGCTACAACGGCCGATAAATACCAATTTCAGCGCTTGGGCTACTTTGTATTGGACAAAGATGCTACTGCCGAAAAACTGATTTTCAACAAGACCGTCGGTCTAAAGGACTCTTGGGCTAAACAGCAGGCGCTAGCTCCCAAACCTTCCGAGCCAACCCAAAAGCCCCAAGCTAACCAAGGCAAAAAAAGCGCTTTGAGCGAAGTGCAGCAGATCAGTAAAAAGCTGACCAATTTATCCGGAGAAAAGTTTGCGGCAGCCCGTCAGGACATCCTGCGGTATGCGGAAGAAATCAGCTACGAGGAAATTGAGCCACTATTTGACACCGCAGCCAAGAAGATCGGTACGCGAATTGGTGTGATGCTGGTTTTGGGAGTTTTGCTGAAAAACGGACAAGCAAAAAATCCCGCTATCGAGGCTTTCATCGAAGCCGGAAAAGCCGACTCCGATGAGCTACTCAAGGCTGAGGCTAAAGCATTGGGATAGAAGAAATCAAGACTATATATAGTAAAAAGCGGCTGGGAGTCATTCCCGGCCGCTTTATTTATTCAAATTCAGAATATTGCTTGCTTCTATCGAATGGACTAAGCCCTCCTGATCTCAAGCTTGATATCGGAAAATTCCTTTTGCTCGATGAAGGGTTGACTTCGAAGCCTTCTGCCAGTGGCGGCAAAGATTGCATTGGCAATCGCGCCTCCTGTTGGTGGAAGTGCTGGTTCTCCCAGACCGGTCGGGTCAAATCCTGAGTCTAGAAAATGGGTCTCGATTTCCGGGACTTCCTTAAGTCGGATTAGCCGATAGGAATCGTAGTTTCTCTGTTTCGGAACTCCGTTTTCAAAGGTCAGATTGGTGTACATCGCATGTCCCATTCCATCAACGATTCCGCCCCGCACTTGGTGATTGGCACCGATTGGATTGACCACCATGCCGCAGTCAGTCACTGCAGTGATTTTTTTCAAAACCGGCGTGCCCCCCTGCATCTCGATGTCAGCGACTTGAGCCACGTAGGAACGATGGGAAAAATAGACGCTCAGGCCTTGCTTCACGTTGGGATCTTTTCCCCAATTAGACCTTTCCGCTACCTCTTTGGTCACTGCGATCATTCGGTTGACGTTGTAGTCGGTTTTCCCGATCGGGTTTGCCTTTGCTCTTTCATACAATTCCAAGCGCAGCTGTACCGGATCTTTTCCAGCTTCCAAAGCAACTTCATCCAGAAAGCTCTGCTCAGCATAGGCGAGAAAATTGGTGACCGGCGCTCTCCAAGGGTTGATGGTGATCGGGGTTGTATGAACGACATTTTCAATCAAGACATTTTCGACCGCGCCGCAGGGGAAGTTATTCGGACGCGTTGAGTTAGCCTCGTTCATCCCCACGCCCCTCAGTTTGTAGCCAATCATGTTTCCTTCGGGATCCAAAGCTGCTTCAAAGCGATAGCGCACTGCTGGGCGATAGGCCCCGCCGGTGAGTTCGTCCTCTCTGGTCCAAGTCACCTTGACTGGAGCATTGATAGCTTTGGATACATGAACTGCTTCCTCGGCATAGTCGGCCCGCAGCCTTCTGCCAAATCCTCCGCCCAAGCGCGTGATCTCCACCGTAATATTCTCCTTGGGTATTCCGGTGATTTCTGCTGCGGCTTGCCTTGCCCGATCCGGAGTCTGGGTCGGGCCGATGAGTTCGACTTTATCAGCCTGCACATGGGCAAAGAAGTTTTCCGGCTCCATGGGCGAATGGGCCAGAAATGGACACTGATATTCTGCGACCACGACTTTGGCTGCATTTTTAAATGCCTGTGTCACATCTCCATCACTCCGTTTGACTTCAGCTTTACCATTGGCCATCAGGTCAGCGAAAATCCGATCATGATCTGTTGTGCTTTCCACGAGTCCGTCCGTCTCGTATTCTACCCGAAGCAGTTTTTTGGCTTTCATCAGCGGCCAGGTGGAATCGCCCACGACTGCGACACTCGTACCAAAAGTGACCACGTCAGTTACTCCTGCGACAGCTCTTGCGGCAGCATCATCGACTGATTTGATCTTCATCCCAAACGGCGCCCGCTGAATCATGGCGTGCTTCATTCCTTCCCGGTAAAAGTCCAACCCGTAAAGCGGCTTACCGGTGTACATTTCCTTCGTGTCCACGTTTTTGACCGGCGTGCCGATAATCTTGAAGTCCTTTTTGTCCTTTAAAACCACTTCCTCCGGTGCGGTGATGGTGGCTGCCTCAGCAACAAATTCTCCAAAATGACCGCTCTTGCCGGAGCCTTTGTGGGAAATGATTCCCTTTTCCACAGTGATTTCTCCAGCGGGAACATTCCAGGCTTTGGCTGCCGCCGCCACCAGGACGTATTTGGCCGTAGCGCCGGCTTTTCTCAGGATCTCCCAGCTGTGTGGCATTGCCCCTGAGCCACCTGTAAGCTGCCGATCGTATTTTTCTGTATCCAAATTTGCCTGTACGACTCTAACTCTTTCCCAGTCTGCATCTAGTTCTTCCGCTACCACCATGGGGAATGAAGTCTTGATGTTCTGCCCCAGCTCAGGATTTGGCGAATAGATAACGATGTCGCCACTAGGTGCAATGGACAGGTAGCTGTTGAATGATTTTGCCTGCGCGAGGATTTCCTCGGTGCTGATCACCTCTACTTTGGGTGAATCGCAACTGAACCAATTGAATCCGATGACCAATCCTCCGACGGAAGTTCCGGCGATCTTAAGAAAGTCTCTTCTGCTTGCTTTGACGACTGTGCTCATGGTTATTTGGTTTTGGCTGCTAAGGCGACTGCTTCGCGAATCTTATGATAGGTACCGCAGCGACAAATATTCCTATTCATCGCATTGTCAATTTCTTCCATGGTAGGATTTGGATTTTCCTCCAAAAAAGCGGCAGCTGTCATGATCTGACCAACTTGACAATATCCGCATTGGGCCACATCCACCTCTGCCCATGCTTTTTGCACGGGGTGGTCTGCATCCTCTGAAAGTCCCTCAATGGTCACTACCTCTGCATTGCCTACGCTTGACACAGGAAGGACACAGGAATAGGTAGCGGCACCGTTGACGTGAACTGTGCAGGCACCACACTGGGCTATGCCGCAGGAAAATTTGGTACCGACGAGCCCGAGATGATCCCTGAGGACCCAAAGAAGAGGAGTGTCGTCCGCTACTTCGACGGTGTGGGCTTTTCCGTTGATTTTCAGGTTAAAGTTTGCCATGGGTTATTAATTTTCAGATAGATAATTTAGAGAATAAATCCATCTTTCAAGGCGGATATGCTTTCTATCTGTCAAAGATTATTATGAGTTGCGCTATTCGTCCATGGACAACGGCTCATTGGCGGCGAAAGGGTAAATAGCGGCTTGGTCTTTTGAAGAATACCTGATCAAGTGAGGGCTTCCCGCAGCCAGTCAGGCAAAGCATAAAACTCAGGAGAAAATAGTTGAATGGCAGTTCCGCTTCCGAATAGATCTGCCCAGAGTGGGCAAACAATACCGCGACAGCAAGGGTGACTGCCATCATCCACGCCCCAAACCTGATTCCAAGCAGTATTAAGATCGCAGCAAAGAATTCCGTGATTTGGGAGGTATAGGCCAGTACATCCGGATAGGGCCAGTTTAGGCTTTTCAGAAATTCGGCCAGCTCGGGGACTTTGTCTTGGAAAAGATAGGTACCGCTATGCTTTAGCATCACTGTTCCCAGCCAAGCCCGGGCCAGTAAAATCGCAATGTTTAAATGCCTGATATGATATAGATTAGAAATACTTTTCATAAAAAAAGCCAAGCAATGCAGTTCAATTTCTACGATTTTTAACCATGATCTGCCATTTTCCGCCCTTTTTCTTGAAAATTATTTATTTATCTTCGATCCTTCTGTTTTTTTAACAAAACCCTTGAACCTATGTCCCAAATTATCAAAGCTGCCATCGTGGGTACCGGATTTATCGGACCAGCCCATCTCGAGGCACTTAGAAGGTTGCCCAATGTCGAAGTGGTCGCACTTTGCGAAGTTACCCAGGAACTTGCCAATGAAAAAGCCAAGGCGCTGGGAATTCCAAGAGCGTACTTGTTCGAAGAAATGCTCAAGCAGGACGATATCGACGTCGTACATATCTGTACACCAAATTTCCTGCATTACGCTCAAGCCAAGGCGGTTTTGGAGGCAGACAAACATGTAATCTGCGAAAAGCCCCTAGCTGTCAAAATCCACGAAGCCGAAGAGCTGGTAAAGATCGCCTCTGCCACTGGCCTAGTCAATGCGGTTCACTTCAATCTACGCTATTACCCGATGGTTCGCCAGATGAAAACCATGAGGGAGAAAGGCGAATTGGGCGAGGTATATTCCGTGATGGGGTCTTACCTTCAGGATTGGCTTTACCTCAACACCGACTATAACTGGAGACTGGAACCAGACAAATCCGGAGACTCTAGAGCCATCGCGGATATTGGCTCACACCTCTTGGACATTACGGAGTATGTCACAGGACTGAAGATCACCGAAGTCATGGCCGACTTTTCAACGGTTCACAAAACCAGGTTGAAGCCACTGAAGCCAATCGAAACCTACTCTGGCAAAATGCTGACCATGGACGACTATCAGGAGGTGCCCATCAACACCGAAGACCATGCAACGGTGCTCCTACGCTTTGACAACGGATCCAAAGGTTCCGTCACGGTGTCCCAAGTGGCTGCTGGCCGCAAAAACAGGCTAAACATCGAAATCTCAGGCGCCAAGTCCAATTTTGAATTCAATTCAGAGCGTCCGAATGAGCTGTGGATAGGCAAGCGTGAGAAGGCAAACGAGCAGCTGATGAAGGATCCATCTCTTTTCCACCCCGAAGCCTCGGCTCTGATCAGCTTCCCAGGTGGTCATAATGAAGGGTTTCCAGATACTTCCAAACAGATGTTCAAGGAAGTCTATGCGGCGGTGGCATCCGGGAAACAACCCGAAAATCCCTCCTTCCCTACTTTCGCCAGCGGCTTGCGCGAGTTGATCATAGGCGAGCGGATCGTAGAAAGCAATAAAAAACAAGCCTGGGTAGAAATCTAAACCTGAGCGAAAAGCCTTTTCAGATTAATTTTTGGAAAGGCTTTTTTATTGTTTATAACCTTATAATCTTAAAGTCAGTTTTAAGAAAAGGATTAAATCAATTATTACTAATTTACCTTTAACAAACCCATTAAAACAATGAATTTCAGAAAAGCACTCTTTTCAGTGGCGCTTACCGCATTCGCGGTAGTCGCAGGATTTGCGCAGGAAAAGGCAAGTCCAGCCCAAACAGCAGAGGGGACCGTCGCCGGTTCCAAGATCACGATCAACTACTCCTCTCCGGCCGTGAAGGGCCGGGTCATCTGGGGAGATCTGGTTCCACTGGGCCAAGTATGGAGAGCCGGAGCCAACGAAGCGACCACCTTCACCACGACTAAGGATATCACCGTGGAGGGCCAGAAGCTTCCCGCCGGCACCTACAGCTTCTTTATCATCCCCAACGAAGGCCAATCTACTTTCATTTTCAACAAAGTCGCCAAGCAGTGGGGAGCGTTTGACTATGATGCTGCGCAAGACCAATTGCGGGTAAATGTGCCTTCAGGCGAGAGCGGAACTATGGAAGAGCGTCTGGTTTATGAAGTGAAACCTGACGGGTTTGAAGTTCGCTGGGAATACGGCAAGGCCTTCGCCAAGATCGGTTCCTGATCCAAGTCTGCCAAAAACATAGACACCCGCTAAGAGATTGGCGGGTGTTTTTTTGCCCAGCATGTGGAAGTATCGAAGGTATTTAAGCGGGTTTGTCTGCAGCGCCCTTACTAAAAAAATTGAATCCCGTCTATTCCATATTTCCGACTGCCTATGTAAAGCCGTACTTTTGCACTGATGCCCGATTTCAATCCCTTTTCCTTCGATCTTCCTGTAGCGGAGATCATCCCCCAAGTCCAGTCTCAACTCGCCAAAGCCAATAGCGTGATCATCCAAGCGCCGCCGGGTGCGGGAAAGAGTACGCTTTTACCCTTGGCGCTGCTGGACGAGCCGTGGATAGCAGGCAAGAAGATCATCATGCTGGAGCCCCGTCGTTTGGCGACCAAAAGCATCGCTCAGCGCATGGCCAACATGCTGGGGGAAAATACCGGCGAAACCGTCGGCTATCGTATCCGCTTTGAGTCTGCCATCTCGGCCAAGACAAGGCTTGAGGTCATCACAGAGGGGATTTTGACACGAATGATGCACTCGGACAATGAGCTGCAGGACGTGGGGCTAGTCATCTTTGACGAGTTTCACGAGCGAAACCTCCATGCGGAGGTCGCATTGGCGCTGTGCCGGGAAGTCCAGCAAGTCCTGCGTCCGGACCTCCGTATCCTACTGATGTCAGCCACCATCGACACCGCTGAGCTCTCTTCCTTGCTCGGTTCCAAAGTGATCCAAAGCCAAGGCCGCCAGTTTCCTGTGGAAGTGAATTACCTCGGAGAAGCCGACGAATATTCGATTGGTGAGGATACAGCCCGACAGATCATTCCGCTGACCAAGAAGCATAAAGGTGACTTTCTCGTGTTCTTACCAGGACAGGGAGAAATCAAGAAGGCCGAAGAAATTCTGCGCAGAGCACTCCCCGACGACGTAGTAGTGCCTTTGTATGGGCAACTTTCTCCTTCAGAGCAAAACAGGGCTATTCTTCCCCACCCATCCGGGAGACGGAAAGTCGTCCTTTCCACGGATATAGCCGAGACCTCGCTGACCATCGAAGGGGTGAAAGTTGTTGTGGATTCCGGCTTTGCCAAGTCGAATCGATTTGATGCCAGATCTGGTCTTTCACGATTGGTATTACACCGCATCAGTCAAGATTCCGCAGATCAGCGAAGCGGTCGCGCCGGGCGACTGACTGCGGGTCATTCCTATCGGCTTTGGACAAAAGCCACTCAGGCCCAGTTAGCTGAGTTCAGAACGCCCGAATTAATGGAAGCAGATCTGACAGGATTAGTGCTGGATATGAAGGCTTGGGGAAAAGACGACACTCGCTCCATGACTTGGCTGACTCCTCCTCCTGCCGGGACGTTGGCACTGTCAGAAAAGACGCTAGAATCCATCGAAGCCCTTGAAGATGGAAAACTAACAGCTCACGGAAGGGAAATACATGAATTGCCTTGCCATCCCCGGATTGCCCATATGCTGCTCTATGCAAAAAAAGCCAGGCAACTCGGCTTGGCCACCGACATAGCGGCAATTTTGGAGGAAAGGGATCCCCTGCCCGCTGATGCGGGTGTCGACCTCAATTTGAGAGTTGAGGCGCTCAGAAGATTTCGCAGCCGCGGAGCCTCCATCGCCAAAATCAAAAAGATCGAGAAAATAGCCGCACAATACCGACGGATGTTTGGGGTTGACCCGCAAAACGATCCGGTTGACCCATGGCAAACGGGTTTACTGCTGGCCTATGCGTATCCGGAGCGTATCGCTGCTGCGAGACCAGGCAACAATGCGCAGTTTCAGCTATCCAATGGCAAAATCGCACAGATTGGCCACCGGGACGATCTGGCGCACGAATCTTGGCTAGCCGTGGCTCATGTGGATGCAAGGGAAGGAATGGGAAAAATCTGGCTCGCAGCCCCTATCAATCCCAAGGATTTGGCGCCTATGCTCAAGTCTAGGGACGTTTTGGAGTGGGATCGAAAGAAAGGCGGCTTGATCGCACACTCGGAGATCCGAATCGGAGCAATTATTTTGGGAAAAAGACCTTCCACAAATTTTGACAAAAGCCAAGCTACTCAGGCGATATTGGATGCGATCCAAGAGGAAGGCGAATTGCTCTTGGACTTTAATGAAGATGTCCTCCAATTGATCTATCGAGTTCAGTCGCTCCGCACATGGAATCCTGGGCAAGATTGGCCGCAATGGTCGGAGCGCATACTCTGCGAAAGCGCGTCGGACTGGCTCAATCCCTACCTGCAAAACATTAGCAAAAATGAGGATCTCCAAAAACTGGATCTCAGCCAAATCCTGCTCCACAGCCTTCCTTTTGACCAGCAAAACAAACTGGATGAGCTTGCTCCACAAAAGCTTCAGGTTCCCTCGGGAAGCCAGATCAAGATCGAATACCGCGAAGATGGGGAGACTCCTCGCCTGTCGGTACGTCTTCAGGAGCTATTTGGTCTACTCGAAACTCCAACGGTAAACGGTGGCAAGATCGCCGTTTTGATCGAAATGCTTTCACCAGGCTATAAACCAGTGCAGCTTACACAAGACCTCAAGAGCTTCTGGACTAATGGCTATTTCGAAGTGAAGAAAGAACTAAAGCGCCGCTATCCAAAACATGAGTGGCCGGAAGACCCTATTAGTGCCGAGGCGGTCAGGGGCGTAAAGCGTCGGTTATGATTCGGAATCTGGGCGCAATCAAACTTCGAGATGATCCAGGTAATTCAACAGTTGAAGAAAAGAAGCAATCGTAAAAGGCGTCATTTCACGTTGTTTGATCTGCTCCAAATAGAACGCCCTTAAAATGGGATAGTCTGCCGCATTGTACAACTTGGCAAGCGTGGCACCACGAAAGGAATTGTAAACAAAGTTGTGGGTCTTAAATCCCTGATCCTTCTGCAGGGCAAACTCATTCTCAAGGTTTTTCGGATCGATCATCTTATCCATCCAAGGAAATCCCTCCGACACAAAAAACTTCTCGGCGGCACCTATGGCATCTGCCAGTATGCTATCGCTTTTGACATCAAATCTATTTGGAATATTGCCACTGATTCCGTCCGGAGTTTGGATCAGGGTAATCGAACGTTCTGAGTATCCTTTCAGTGTAGGCAGAAATCTATGGATGATTTTTTCGACCGCGTCTATCCGTACTCCGAAACTGTATTCCAAATACGCTTGGTCTGAATTTTCAGTGTAATGGACAAAAATGACCTGCTGGCCTTGGGGGAAAGGTTTGTAAAAGAGCAAATGAGTTGAGTGAAATTGAAACTCAAAATCCTCAAAAAACTCATGGTGCAACTCAATTACCTCCAACTTCTTCATGCCTTTTTAACTGCTTAGAAATGAATTTGTTGTGTTTGCTCTCGGAAAATAATTCCTCAGTTTTTACTACAGCGCGGAAGTGTTCGGAAAGAAATAAAGGAAATGTTGACAAAATCCCCATCTCCTTTCCAAATATCAAGACCTCCTTGGTTTTCTGCTATTCAAAAAGTTCCTTCATCTCCTTCAGCATAGGCTCCACTTCAGACTTTTTTAACTGTAGGCTTCCCTCGTCCTCTGGATTATGAATGTAGTGGTTCCAGTGTTTCTCCGCCTTGCGTATCGTCCGGGGAGTAATATCAAACTCCACCTCATCGAGATAGTCTTTCGCAAGCGTAGAAGCTTTGAAGTTACCAAAAAGGTACACGCGGAAAATATCCACAAAACTATTGCTGAGCTCAAATTCCTCTAAAATCTGGACGAAAGCACCTTGGACGGATTTGTTTTTTTTGTCAAAAATAGCTCCGAAGATCGCCTCCAGCGCCTCTTCCTGATAGGGAGTTTTGGACAGTGCGCGACAGGCCAGGTAAGCTATCTCCCAAGAGTCGCCTTTGACAAGCTGGATGAGCTGGTCTTTCGTCACTTCATCGGCCATCCCGCCCAATTTGTCGGCGAAGTAATACGCCTCTGACTCTTTGGGGTCGCACATTTTGTCAAAAAGCTTCTGAATTTCTTCCTGCATGATTTTTTGATTTCTTTGCGCAAAGATAGCCAATTGTTTTGCCACTGAAATGAATATTCCCCAAGCACGAGAGATCAATCGAGACCGGGCAGAAAGCCTGCTGGCTATGGCGGCGGGGAAGGGTTTTTCTCAATCCTACCTAGCCATGAAACATCAGCTGATCATCGAAGGCGCTGACGGATGGCTAGCCAAGATCTATCTTCCACTGACACAAAACTGGCTGGGTGCAGAGGGGTTCAGCGAAAAGTCCGATTCCCATTTCTCACTGGTTTTGATCCGTGCGGGACAGGCAGCCGTAGGATATTTTCATCAGGGAGCACTGCTCGACCACAAGGTGCTCAGAGCCTATATGGTACGACAAAAACAGGGATTCTCACAAATTAAACACTTGAAAACTAAGGGAAAATCCCGTGCTGGCTCCCGCATCAGATTAGCAGAGACGCAGCGGTTTTTTGAAGAAATCAATGAACGATTGAATTCCTATGCCGAAAGGTTTCCGATGGACTTTTGGGGGATCAGCTGCGCAAAGACCATGTGGCCTTTTTACTTTGATTCGTCAATTCCCCCTCCCTTTTCCCAGAAAGACCAAAACCTGCTGGAGCTGCCAATGCATATTTCCCAAGCCTCTTATGAGGAATTGGTTTCTGCTGGGGCTTTACTCGGAAAGTTTCACCTTCTTCTTTCGGGTCGGGGAAAAGCGGTTTTTGGAGATGATTTGGACAAGGTATCGGACATTGAAGATGAAGACAACTGGTAGGGGATTAAGCACTCATTTACTATTTGTCTGTCCACAGGAAAAAATTAAAGCCCCGAGGAATCGGGGCTTTGGTCACTAGTGGTCGGTAAGAAATCAGATTGTAGTCGTGCTTCCCATGTTGGGAAAATGGTTGGAAATCATAGCCAAGGTCTCATGGGCCATTTTGACGTTGTATTCATAGGCCAGGCTCTTGTAGTTGACAAGATCGACGATTGTACCGATGAAGCACAAACCCACAGTCAGGATATACAGGATTCCCAGTCCAATCTGCCCCAAGATGAAACGATGCAGGCCGGCGAATCCAAAGAACCCGATCAGGGTCAGAATCAGTATCATTTGTGCGTCCTTTCTTCTGGCGCGATACACCTGCGCAAATAGTGACGCTTGGTCTTCATCCATGCTTTTCATCAATCCCTGGATGTAGCCCAGTTCCATTCCTTCCAGTTCTGGAAGGTGTCTCAATACATTAGCCATAATTGTGTGTTGTTTTAAGGTTTTTGACAAGTCTCCAAATCCTGTGGAAAATCACTGCATAGGCCAGAATGGCGAGTGGATGCATGGACCAAGAAGCCTTGAAATCTCCGTGCGCCAGGAGATTCATCGACCTGCCCAATCCACATCCGGGACACCACTCGAAGCCGAGCTGACTGAGCGGGCAAAGGCTCAGATGGCTGCCAGAATGTGGGTCAAGGATCAGGATAGCAATCAAGCTCCCTATCCAAAACAACAGCTCCAACGGTAGCCGACTCAAGTATGCAGCGATTTGCTTCATGGCTCTCAAAGTACGAAAAAGGTGCCAGCTGCCAAACATGGCCCAAATCGCGTGATTTAAGGGTTGGAGGAAAAAGCTTGGGTGAATAACGAACAAAAATGTGTCCGTATCTGAACAAGATTTTCGGGTTTTATGACCTCCGATTTATCGAGGGTCGGTCTTCTGTACTTTTGTCAGGGGCTCAAGTTTCTCCAACAAGCAAATCATAAAATCAGTTTTACCACGCCATTATTGGCTTCATTTTGTATTTTGGACGCCTTAGAAAGTCCCCATATGAATAGATTCCAGTCCGTGTTGCTTCTCTTGTTTTTCTTTGAAGTCCAAATATCTGTCGCTCAGGGCGGTTTTGACCTTTGGGTGGTGGACACAGAGGGAACAGGTGGAAATCTGCACCTATTGCCTCAAACTGCGAAGCCTCTAACCGATCGGCCTGAGTACGACAATCAACCCAGCTTTATCAATGATTCAGAATTGGTTTTCTCCGCCGCTGATGACAAAGGCAACAGTGACATCATTCTTTACAGCTTCCGAACGGGAAACTTCACCAACTTTTCCAAGACTTCGGACAGAAGCGAATTTTCCCCTGCCCTCACTGACTGTAAACAGTATATTTCTGCGGTGGTGATGGAACCGGATAGCACCCAGCGTCTTTGGCTGTATCCAGTTTCCGGCGAACCTGCAGAGTTACTTTACGACGATATTGCTCCGGTCGGCTACTACGATTGGTATGACAATAAGGCTGCAATGTTCGTTTTGGGGGACCCTAATAGGCTTGTATATGCTTGGGGCAAAGGAAACGTCGAGGAAATCGCCCCTTGGGTAGGGCGCGCCATCAAGCGGAGACCAAAGACCTCGGAAATCAGCTTTGTCGATATGGGCAATCAGAAAACAGATCCTGCCGGTGAGATCAACAAGATCTCCTCCTATGATTTCAAAAAAAGAAAGTACCATGACTTGGGAAATACGCTAGCTGGCTCACAGGATTTTATCTGGCTGGACAAAAATCATCTCCTCATGGCACGTGGAAATGAGATATTCGTCAAAAAAGCATCAGAGCCAAACTGGACATCAATTGGAGCTATCGCTTCAGACAGCCACCATACTATCAGCAGAATGGCTTACAGCCAAGATTTGAATAAGCTTGTTTTCGTAATGCAACGCAATTAACCCCTAACCTATGAACAAACCCTCCAAAACTGCCCTCGCCTTATCGGCACTGCTATTCGCGGCTTCTTCTCTCTTCGCCCAGATCGAAGACAAAAAAGGGATCGTCGCCAAGGGCGCAGAGCTTGTCAAAGTCCAGGATGGATTTAGTTTCACCGAAGGACCCGCCATCAATCGAATGGGAGACGTCTTTTTCACTGACCAGCCAAATGACAAGATTTATCGCTGGAATTCCAACAGTAACCAGATTACGCTGTTCAAAGAAGGTGCCGGTCGATCCAACGGTTTGTATTTCCAGCTGGACGGCACCTTGATCGCTGCAGCCGACTTGAACAATGAACTCTGGGAAATCGACCAAAATACCGGAGAAGGGAAGGTGATCGTGTCTTCTTTCAGAGGGAAAAAACTAAATGGGCCGAACGACGTTTGGGTCAGGCCCAAGGGTGGTTTGTACTTCACCGACCCACTGTATCCAAGGGATTATTGGGAGGGAATACGTGGTAAGGAAGCCGAACAAGATGGTAAACATGTGTATTTCCTATCTGCAGATCGTACGGAGCTTTTCCGAGTAGCGGAGGACCTAACCCAGCCCAATGGCATCGTCGGCACTCCCGACGGAAAGACGCTCTATGTGGCGGATATCGGGGCCAAAAAGACCTGGAAGTATGACATCCAAGAAGATGGCTATCTGACCAACAAGACGCTTTTCTGCGAAATGGGATCAGACGGAATGACGATAGACGAGCGCGGAAATCTATATCTGACGGGAAATGGCGTCACAGTCTTTGACAAAAGCGGTGAGCAGATCGCCCATATCCCCGTACCCGAAAACTGGACGGCAAATGTCTGCTTTGGCGCTCTAGATCGAAAAACCTTGTTCATCACAGCCATGGGGTCGGTCTACACACTAAAGATGAAATACAGAGGAGTCTGGTAAATTGACACTACAAACCCAGCGTTCGACTTTGGCAGATATCTATCCAGTCAAAAGTGACTCGGGACTATCACCAATTAAAAAATCCCGCAAGATCGCTGAGACATGTTCTCAAAAGATCCTGCGGGATTTTCGTTTGTTTTTACTCCAGTCGTCCTAGATGCAATTCCCGTCCACATCACAGCTTTCGCCGGACTCCGTTCCTGCCATAGTAAGAATTGGATTTTCTTTGGTATATTCTGCCCAGGCCTTTTCCAGAGTTTGATCAAACACCTCGTCTGCCTGCGCTCCCGAGATGCCAAATTTCCTATCCAAAACAAAGAAAGGAACTCCCCTTACTCCTAGTTGTCTGGATTCATAGATATCTTGATCTACAGTATCTTCATAGGAGTCTGATTCAAGCATAGCTTTGATTTTATCCTTGGCCAAGCCTATCTCACTTCCGAGAGAAATAAGCGTATCGGGATCATCCAGGTTTTTCCCTTCGGAAAAATAGGCCTTGAGTAGACGCTCTTTCATTTCACCTCCCCTGCCCTCATTTTTGGCCAAATGGATCAAGCGATGGGCGTTTTTTGTGTTGGCGACTACGGCCTTGTCAAAGTTGAAGTCCAAGCCCTGTCCTGCTGCCATATTTACGACGTTTGCAGTGATCTCCCGAGTCTGCTCCATAGACCAGCCTTTAGAATGTGATAGATGCTCCAGCGTACTGATATTGGGATTGGTCTTCTGACCCGGGTTGAGCTGAAAGCTCTTCCACTCGATTTCCACCTTTTCCTTGTGGGGAAATTTGTCGAGCGCTTTTTCCAGTTTCCTTTTTCCGATGTAACAGAACGGACAAACGACGTCCGACCAGATTTCGATTTTCATGGATTGGTTGATTTGATTATCTTCCAAATCATTTGTGTGCCCAAAGAGTTCACTCAAGCCATGAAAACGAAAGAATGCCCGTCCTGTGCTATGCAGGTAGATGCGAGAGTCAAAGTTTGTCCTATTTGCCAGTTTGAGTTTCCCCAACGGGCGGCCTGGATCACATGGACCGCGGTTCTACTTGCACTCGTTTGGCTGCTTTCCTACTTGATCTAATACCTGACCTTAACATGAAAAAACGAACTTTCCTTAAATCACTGGCTGTCGCCGGCTTTGGCACCACGCTGATACCCCAAAAGTCCAATGCTTTTTCTTTAAACAATATTGATTTTTCAGCGGATGATTTTTGGGCCCAACTCAGGAAAGGATACCGACTCAATCCGGATTATATCAATTTGGAAAATGGAAACTACTGTTTTCTCCCAGAAGAAACCCTGGAAAAGTATATGAACCACATCCGGGAGATCAACTATCAAGCCGCTTACTACATGCGTACTGTGCAGTTCGAAAACAAAGCCAAATCTGCCGCCGCCGTCGCCGAATTACTCGGAGTATCTGCCGAAGAAGTGATTTTGACCCGGAATACAACGGAGTCATTGGATCTGATTATCTCTGGCTACCCTTGGACCGCAGGCGATCAGGCAATCTACGCCAATCAAGACTATGGAACGATGCAGACAATGTTTGAGCTGGCATCTAGACGATGGGGAATCAAGACCGTGAAGGTAGATATCCCCACTCATCCAGGCAGCGATGAGGAAATCGTGGAAGTGTATCGAAGGGCAATCACTCCCAAGACCAAGCTGATGATGGTGCCGCACATCGTGAATATCACCGGCCAAATCCTGCCAGTACGAAAGATAGCGGATATGGCCCACGAGCATGGCGTGGAGATCATGCTAGACGGAGCCCACGCGGTTGGCCAGTTTACCTTTGATCTCCATGAGCTGGACTGTGACTACTATGGCAGCAGCCTTCACAAATGGTTAAGCGTACCCTTGGGTTGCGGGATGCTTTTCGTGAAAAAGGAGAAAATCACAAAGATTCAGCCTCTCTTGGCGCCTGGAAATTTGGAACTCAAAACCATCGCCTATCTCAATCAGATCGGAACCCATCCGGTGCACACGGATTTGACGGTAATTGATGCGATTGAATTCCACAACCGTATCGGGGGAAAAAGGAAAGAAGACCGTCTACGATATCTGCAAAAATACTGGTCTGACCAGGTAAGAAACCACCCCGGTATTAGTGTGAATACCCCTGTGGAAGCGGAGCGGTGCTGTGGGATAGGCAATGTATGGGTCGAGAAAATGACGCCCGCAGATATGGGAAAGGTGCTTTTTGAGAAGTATAAAATCTACACTGCTCCGATAGACGGCGCCGGAATCAAAGGATGCAGAATCTGTCCAAACGTCTTTACTTCCACCGCCGAGTTGGATCAGTTGGTAAATGCCCTGAAGGAGATGGCTGCGTGATGTTTTGGAGAAATGGCGGCTGTTTTAAAAGGTTGTTTGGAAAAGGTAAAAATCCAGCAATCTTTTGACAATGGATAATTGATCATGGCTCTGTAATTTTTTGGTATTTTTCTTGCAATTAATTTTTCAACAAACAACATTTGCACCCTCAAAAGCATGATTTACTCCAAAGACATAGCATCCTATTCGGCTCCGGCATTCGGCTGGTTGATGGCGTGCATTGCTATGCCTTATTTTTCTCCTTCGAGGAGGAACAGGTTCACTTTTAGGGTTTGACCCTATGACATTTACTGTTTTCCCACTTGGAAAACACCCCTCGCCTAATCCCGTAAGTAAATTTCAACCCAAGTACTGGTCCTTCTGGACGGTTCAATTCATGTCTTATCCATGGAAGAAGTATCTTTCAAAATCATAGTAGCTGATCCCTCCCACAAGATCTACTCGACCCAAATCACCGAGGAAATGGAAAGTTCCGCCAAAGCCCGCGGGACTGGCATTGCCAAGCGGAGTCCTGCCTATATCGAAACCAAGATGGAGGAAGGCAAGGCAGTAATTGCTTTGACGACAGACGGCAGATGGGCAGGCTTTTGCTACATAGAAGCCTGGGGACACGGCAAGTATGTCGCCAACTCCGGCTTGATCGTCTCCCCAGAATTCAGAAAGTACGGTCTTGCCCGAAAAATCAAGCAGGAGATTTTCAAGCTCAGCCGCAAAAAATACCCCGATTCCAAAATCTTCGGTCTGACGACGGGTGCGGCGGTCATGAAGATCAACTCTGAATTGGGCTATATTCCAGTGTCCTATGCTGACCTTACTGATGATGAGGAGTTTTGGAAGGGCTGCCAAAGCTGTGTGAACTACGATATCCTGATGTCTAAAAATCGGCAGAATTGTATCTGTACTGCCATGCTTTATGACCCGCAGGCCAAAAAGAACCACACGGAAGAATTAGCTTTGAGAGATGATTTCAAGAAAGAACTCAAGCTGTTTGACCGCTGGGTCAGATTGAAAAAATATGTCATGCTCAAGCTGACCAAGTCAAAGGATTCGGTCAAAAGCATTTTCCTTTAACCATTTTCCCCAGGGAAACCAACCTGTTTAGACATTATGAAAAAAGTTGTATTGGCTTACAGCGGTGGCTTGGACACCACCTTTTGTGCACTTCATTTGACCAAAGATCTCGGCTACGAGGTTCATGCGGTAATTGTGAACACCGGAGGTTTTTCCAAGGAAGAGCTTACCACGATTGAAGCTCGGGCAAACACGCTGGGCGTAGCCTCTTTCAAGATTCTCGAAGTTCTCGACACCTACTACCAAGAAGTGATCAAGTATCTCGTTTTTGGAAATGTGCTGAAAAACGCCACCTATCCCCTGTCTGTGTCAGCAGAACGGATTCTACAGGCCAAGTCTTTGGCGGAATACGCGAAGTCTATCGGAGCCAAAGCGGTGGCTCACGGATCCACCGGTGCTGGAAACGATCAGGTTCGTTTTGATATGATCTTCCAAACCATTGTGCCGGATATCGAGATCATCACTCCTATCCGTGACCTGAAGCTTTCCCGACAGGAAGAAATCGAATACCTGAAAAAACACGGTGTCGAAATGAACTTCGAGAAGGCGGCGTATTCTATCAACAAGGGAATTTGGGGAACTTCCGTTGGAGGGAAAGAGACCCTGACCTCTTCGGAATTTCTTCCAGAGGAAGCTTGGCCGACCCAAGTAACAGAGACCGAACCTAAAGAGATCAAATTGACTTTTGTTCAGGGAGAACTGAAAGGCGTAGATGGAGAGTCTTTTGACAATCCAGTCGATGCGATACAAAAGGTGCAGGCACTCGCCGCTCCCTACGGGATAGGCCGAGACATTCACGTAGGCGATACCATCATTGGAATCAAAGGCCGTGTAGGCTTTGAGGCCGCAGCGCCGATTGTGATCATCAAAGCCCATCAATTGCTCGAGAAACACACGCTGACCAAGTGGCAGATGTTTTGGAAAAACCAACAGGCTGAGTTCTATGGAAATCACCTTCATGAAGGCCATTACCTCGATCCGGTCATGCGAAATATGGAGGCTTTCCTAGCAAGCACTCAGGAGTTTGTCAGCGGCGATGTTCGCGTATTACTCCAACCTTACCGCTTCACCCTGTTGGGAATTATCTCTGACCACGACCTAATGTCCTCCAAGTTTGGAAGCTACGGAGAAATGAACAAAGGCTACACCGGAGAAGATGTGAAAGGCTTTACCCGAATCCTCGGAAACCAAACGGCTATCTTCCATAAAGTAAACAGCAATGACTAAGATCAAAACTGCAGTCATCGGCGCAGCAGGATATACCGGAGGCGAATTGCTCCGACTCTTGGTCCACCACCCCGCCTGTGAGCTGGTTTGCGTACATTCCAATAGTCAAAAAGGTAAAAAGGTAAGTGAAGTCCACCCAGACTTGATCGGTGATTGTGATTTGGTCTTTACCGATGAAGTGCCGTCACAAGGGGTCGATGCGGTTTTCTTGGGCTTGCCTCACGGAGAAACAAAGGGCTTTTTGGAGGCTCATCCTTTCGCTCCTGAAACAGTCATTATCGATCTTTCGACTGATTTCAGAAATGAATCCAACGGATTTATATACGGCTTACCCGAGGTCAACAAGGGGAAAATCAAGTCGGCCAAGAAAATAGCAAATCCGGGATGCTTTGCCACCGGGATCCAGCTGGCTTTGGCACCTGCGATCTCAAAGGGCTGGGCCAAAGACGCAGTCCATATTTCCGGTATTACCGGTTCAACGGGCGCTGGAAAAAAACTTGCCGAGACTTCCCATTTTAGCTATCGAACGGGGAACATGTCTGTTTACAAGCTGTTTACCCATCAGCACTTAAAGGAAATCAAGCAGACATTCAAGCAATTGAACACAGATTTCAATTCTGAATTGCTTTTCGTCCCCTATCGAGGCAACTTCTCGAGAGGTATTTGGGTGACTGCTTATTTTTCTTTCGAAGGCACCCAATCTGAAGCACGGGATGCTTACAAGGAGTTTTATCAGGATGCTCCCTTTACGCACGTTTCGGACCAGGACATTGACCTTAAGCAGGCGGTGAATACCAATAAATGCATCATTCACGTGCAAAAGGAAGCTGGCCAGTTGGTCGTTTACTCGGCTATTGACAATCTGCTGAAAGGCGCCTCTGGACAGGCGGTACAGAACTACAACATTGCTTTTGGGCTGGAAGAGAGGATGGGGCTGAATCTCAAAAGCATTGCTTTTTGATCTAAGATTCAGCCAAGTGATTCCGCTTTTTTTAAAACTATTTTCATCAAAAAGGGCGACAAGGGATCCGATGGGTCTCTGAACCTCCCTTTCAAACAGCACCTCAACATGAATTTATTCGACGTATATCCCCTGATTCCGGTCACATTGACAAAAGCCCAAGGCTGCAAGCTTTGGGACGAAAACGGGACGGAATACTTGGACCTCTACGGAGGCCATGCAGTGATCTCCATCGGTCATACCCATCCCCACTATGTCAAGCGTATCAAAGATCAGCTTGATCTGATGGGCTTCTACTCCAACTCGATTCATATCCCTATCCAACGGGAGTTTGCCACAAAACTGGGCGAATTGTCGGGACTGCCGGACTATCAGCTTTTCTTGGTCAACTCAGGAGCCGAAGCCAATGAAAACGCCATCAAAATGGCATCTTTTGCCACCGGAAAATCGGGCTTCATTGCTTTCAGTGGCGGATTCCACGGCAGAACTTCCGGAGCGGTAGCGTTGACCGACAATTCCAAGATCGTAGCGCCCTGCAACGCTCGGGAGGATTTCCACATTGTTCCCTTTGGCGATCTGGACGCGGTAGAAGAGGTCTTGAAGTCCAATGCCATCGCAGGCGTCATCATCGAGGGAATTCAGGGAGTTGGCGGAATCCATATGCCCTCCGAGGACTTTCTTCGCGGACTTTCCTCCCTTTGCAAAAAATATGAAGCCAAATTGATCTTGGATGAGGTGCAATCTGGCTACGGCCGCACGGGAAAGTTTTTTGCTTTCCAATGGGCCGGAATCCAGCCGGACCTGATCTCTATGGCCAAAGGGATGGGCAACGGTTTTCCAATTGGAGGGTTGTTGATTTCGTCTGAGTTTCAAGCTTCCTATGGCTTGCTCGGAACTACCTTTGGGGGCAACCACCTGGCCTGCGCAGCTGGATTGGCTGTTTTGGAAGTGATGGAGGGTGAAAATTTGCAAGCGAAAGCCAACGAGCTGGGGGAGAAAATGATGGAGCAACTCAAGAATATTCCAGGAGTCGTGGACGTACGCGGTAAGGGTTTGATGATCGGCATCGACCTCGACCGGGATGCAGGACCCGTCCGCTCCGAGCTCGTGAAAAAATATAAGCAGTTCACTGGCTCGGCGTCCGCCAAGCAGACCATTCGCCTGCTTCCGCCTTTGTCCGTCGAGTGGAATGAGCTAAATTCGTTTTTGAACGCTCTCAGAGAAATTCTAGCCACCGACTGATAGATGAAGCATTTCACACAATTTGAATCCAAAGAGCTGGGTCAGGAACTGATTGACCTAGCTCTTTCCTATAAAGCCAATCCCCGACTCGACCTGGCCAAAGGGCAGGGCAAACGGGTGGGCTGTATTTTTTTGAACCCTTCCCTCAGAACGAGGGTGAGCACGCAAATTGCCGCGCAAAATCTGGGTATGGAAGCCATTGTCCTAAATATGGACAAGGAAGGCTGGGCTCTGGAGATGAAAGAAGGAGCCGTGATGAACAAGGGTACTGTGGAACACATCAAAGACGCTGCTGGAGTTCTAGGCACCTATTTTGACATCTTGGCTATCCGCGCGTTCCCCTCTTTGACTCACAAAGAGGAAGACGTTACCGACTTTATCTTTGGCCAATTCGTCAAATACAGCGGTATTCCGGTAGTCTCCCTAGAGTCAGCGACGCGGCATCCCCTGCAAAGTCTAGCCGATCAGATCACGATCCAAGAACATTTGGAAGCAAAAAAGAAACCCAAAGTAGTCCTCGCTTGGGGGCCACATATCAAGGCAATTCCCCATGCTGTGGCCAATAGTTTTGCCGAATGGACACTCGGAATGGGACATGAGTTGACCATCACGCATCCTGCGGGATACGAGCTGGATGAGCAGTTCACCAAGGGTGCCACCATCGAGTACAATCAAGCTGAAGCGCTGAGAGATGCTGATTTTGTGTATGTTAAAAATTGGTCTGGATTCAATGACTACGGAAAAATCATCAGCACCGACCCGAGCTGGATGCTGACAGAAAAACACTTTAAGCACGCCAAGAGTGCCAAAGTCATGCATTGCCTGCCGGTGAGGAGAAATCTGGAGCTTTCCGACGAAATCTTGGATGGGGCACGTTCTTTGGTACAAAAGCAGGCAGAGAACCGAATCTATGCGGCGCAAGCGGTGATCAGCACCATTTTGGGCTAGTTCTTTTTAAGCGATCAAACCTATGAAGATTTCAATCATCAAAATTGGGGGGAATGTCATTGACTTTCCAGAAAAGCTGGATGAATTCCTTACGCTTTTTTCCAAATTCCCCGGAAACAAAATCCTGGTCCACGGAGGTGGAGTGATGGCTTCAAGATTTGGGGAATCCCTCGGAGTGATGCCTGAGATGGTCGACGGGCGCCGGATTACCGACAAGGACACCCTCGACATCGTCACCATGGTCTATGCCGGACTGATCAACAAAAATATTGTCGCCAAGCTCCAGGCACTAAAAGTCAACGCCATAGGCATGACCGGTGCCGATGGCAATCTTATCCGTTCCATCAAGCGACCTGTCAAAGGAATCGACTATGGCTTTGTCGGAGATATCCAGGAGATCAACACCAAACTGATCGATGCGCTACTGCAAGCTGGCCTGCAACCAGTCGTCAATGCGATCACACACGACAAAAAAGGACAATTACTCAACACCAATGCCGATTCCATCGCCTCTGCCCTAGCCACCACTTTGGCTGCGGAGCACCAGGTCAATTTGTATTTTTGCTTCAATAAGGCTGGCGTGTTGGTAGACGAGAAAAACGACAATTCGATCATACCTTTGATCAACGAGGATATCTATACGGAGCTCCGAAAGGAGAACGTGATCCACTCTGGCATGATCCCCAAACTGGACAATGCCTTCGCCGCTTTGGAAAAAGGGGTAAACCATGTCTGGATAGGGAAGGCCGAAAACCTTCTTTTGGCGGCGAAAGGAAAACTCTCCGGCACCACCATCGAGCGCAACCGATTTGATTTATACTAATGGAAAAAACCAACCCACTTTTTGACGAAGCAGTTCAGCTGCTTAAAGATCTGATTGCTATTCCCTCTTTCTCGAAAGAGGAAAACAAAACGGCGGATTTGATTGAAGCTTTTTTGACCCAAAAGAACATACAAGTAAATCGCTCAGGCAACAATGTCTGGGCTTTTGCCAGCGAGTACAATCCGGTTTTGCCGACGGTTTGGCTCAATTCCCATCATGACACAGTCAAGCCTAACCACGGCTACACAAAGGACCCTTTTACCGCAAGCGTTGAAAACGGGAAGCTTTTCGGCCTGGGCAGCAACGATGCGGGCGGACCCTTGGTCAGCTTAATCGCCACATTCTGCCATTTCATTGGCAAAAATCTCCCATTCAATCTTCTTTTGATCGCTTCGGCGGAAGAGGAAATCTCAGGTGCAAATGGGATATCCTCCCTGATCGCCCAGCTCCCGGAGGCGGAAATCGCCATCGTGGGAGAGCCGACCCAAATGCGAGTCGCCGTTGCCGAAAAAGGCTTGCTGGTGATCGACGCCAAGGTACACGGCAAGGCTGGGCATGCTGCCAGGGAAGAAGGAGTAAATGCCATCTACCTCGCTATGGACGACCTGGACGAGATCAGAAATTTTGAGTTTTTCAAATCCTCCCCCTTTTTGGGAAGGACGAAAGTCACCGCCACCGTGATCAAAGCTGGACACCAACATAATGTGATTCCCGATCTTTGCGAATACACCTTGGATGTCAGGGTGACTGATGCCTACACGCTGGAAGAAGCGTTTGCGGAACTGCAGCGGAATCTGAAAGCCGATTTGACGCCCCGATCCATGCGGCTCCAGTCCTCCCATCTCCCAGACGGCCACCTGATGTACCGGGTGGCGGCAAAGTTGGAGCTCGAAAAATTTGGCAGCCCTACCCTTTCCGACCAGGCGCTCATTCCTTGGCCTTCCGTCAAGATTGGGCCAGGCGACTCCGCTCGCTCCCATACAGCCGACGAATACATTTTGATCGAGGAAATCAAAAGCGGAATCCAAGGCTACATCTCAATCATAAACAAATACGCTGAACTCAGCTAAAGAACAGGAATATGAAACTCTGGCAAAAAGCCACCGGCAGCAAAAAAGAAGTCGAACAGTTTACGATCGGAAGAGATCCCGAATTCGATATTGTACTGGCTCCTTTTGACGTCCTTGGGTCCATGGCCCACGCACAGATGCTGGAGAAAATCGGTCTTTTGACTTCGGAAGACAACGCCATTTTGCAAAAAGGCCTGAAGGAAATCTACTCCGAAATAGCAGAGGGGAAATTCGTTATCGCGCCGGGAGTCGAGGACGTGCATTCACAGGTGGAATTTCTGCTGACAGATCGCTTTGGTGAGGTTGGAAAAAAACTCCACAGTGGCAGGAGCCGAAATGACCAGGTTTTGGTGGATCTTAAGTTGTTTTACAGATCCGCGATTAGGGAACTTGTTGAGGAAACGGAAGAGCTCTTTACCCTGCTGATTGAACTCTCAGAGAAACACAAAGGCGACCTGATGCCAGGCTATACCCACACCCAGTTGGCGATGCCTTCGTCCTTTGGGCTTTGGTTTGGCTCTTTTGCGGAGGGCCTGACAGAGGATTTGGGGCTTTTGAAAGCAGCATTTGACTTGAGCAACAAAAATCCTTTGGGATCTGCGGCCGGTTATGGTTCGAGTTTCCCTTTGGATAGGACGCTGACCACTGAGCTTTTGGGATTTGCTGACCTTCACCACAACGTTATCAACGCCCAAAACAGTCGGGGCAAAGCCGAGCGGACTTTAGCCTTTGCAATGGCTGGATTGGCTGGGACACTGAATAAGCTGGCAACCGATGTATGCCTCTTCATGAACCAGCATTTTGCCTTCATTTCTTTTCCAGACGATCTCACCACGGGCAGCAGCATCATGCCGCACAAGAAAAACCCGGATGTCTTTGAACTGATCCGCGCCAAAACCAATCAGATCCAGGGAGTGCCGACAACGGTGAGCTTTCTGCTTACCAACATGAGCACCGGGTATCATAGGGACATGCAGTTGCTCAAGGAGGAGATCTTTCCGGCATTTGAGAAACTGAAATCCTGCATTGGAATGAGCACCTTCATGCTCAAATCCATCAAAGTCCGCCAAAATATCCTTCAAGATCCCTTTTACAAGCACGTCTTCTCGGTGGAAGTAGTCAATGAACTTGTAATCAAGGGCGTCCCATTCCGTGATGCGTACAAGCAGGTAGGTGTGGAAATCGAGGCTGATCAGTTTGCTCCCGACCAAAACCAACTGAATCATACCCATGAGGGCAGTCTTGGGAATCTCTGTCTGGATGCGATAAACGCCAAAATGGAAGCAGCCATCCAAGCCTTTGATTTCAGCAAAATCGACGCCGCGTACGGAAAATTGATCGGGTAATTTTTTTGCTCCGCCCATCCAAAAGGGGACAGAGATTTCGGGCAAAAATTATATATTAAGAGTCACTGCTTTTTTTCGAGCGGTACAATTCTTATTTTCTGCCCTATGAATGGACTTTTTGGAGAAAATCTAAAATACGACCTTAAAGCAAGCCTGGTGGTTTTTTTGGTGGCCCTTCCGCTTTGTTTGGGAATCGCGGTGGCCAGCGGAGCACCGCCAATGGCTGGGCTGATTGCCGGAATCGTCGGCGGCATCGTGGCGGGTTCCATTTCTGGTTCCCATGTAGCGGTCAGTGGACCGGCGGCGGGCCTTACGGTGATAGTCCTTGATTCCATCTCCAGTTTGGGTGGATTTCAGCTGTTTCTAGGAGCCGTCGTGGCGGCAGGCCTCATTCAACTAATCTTGGGATTGGTTAAGGCTGGGGTATTGGGTTACTATTTCCCCCATTCGGTCATTAAGGGAATGCTTACCGCAATCGGATTGATTCTGATCCTGAAGCAAATCCCCCATGCGCTTGGCTATGATAAGGACCATATCGGCGATATGGCCTTCGAACAAATGGACCAGCACAACACGTTTACCGAGATCTACTACGCCTTTATCTACAACAGTCCAGGAGCTATTCCGATTGTGTTGATAGGTCTTTTGATACTTTTTCTCTTTGAGAAGCCCAAAATCAAAACCCACAAGCTGTTTGGGATCATTCCTGGGCCACTTTGGGCAGTCATCGCGGGAATTTTGATTAACGAGACCTATAGGTTTTGGATACCCGGTTGGCAGCTAGGCGGAGACCACCTGGTTTCAATTCCCGAGCTGACCAGCCTTGGCGACATCACCTCTCTCTTGACTTTCCCTGATTTCAGTCTGATTGCTGACCCCAATTTCTGGTTGGTTGCCTTCACTGTCGCAATCATCGCAAGCATCGAGACCCTGCTCAGCGTAGAAGCTGGAGACAAACTGGATCCCTACAAGCGTATCACTCCAGCGAGCCGGGAGTTGGTGGCACAGGGCACCGGCAATATGCTATCCGGCTTCATCGGAGGATTGCCGCTCACGGTGGTCATCGTCCGAACTACGGCCAATGTTTCCTCAGGGGCAAGAACCAAGATGTCGGCGATTTTTCATGGCTTTTTGTTGCTTATCCTAGTGTTGGCAATCCCGGGATTGTTGAACAAGATCCCACTGAGCTGTCTTGCCGCGGTATTGTTTTTAGTAGGCTATAAGCTTGCCAATCCAGCCATTTTCATCAAGGAGTACAAAAAAGGATTTGACCAATTTCTACCCTTCATCCTGACTGTAATCGCAATACTCCTGACAGATCTGCTCGTCGGAATTGGAATTGGAATGGTCGTTGGACTCTTCTTCGTCATCAAAACCAACTTCCACCGCTCTTTGGTAGTCACCGAACTGAACGGAAACTATCTGGTCAAATTGCAAAAGGACGTATCTTTTTTAAACAAGGCACCTTTGATGAAGCAGTTATCCACCATTCCTCCTGGCAGCAACGTGGTCCTCAATGCCGTAAAAGCTCGGTTTATTGACCATGACATAAAGGAGTTGCTGGACGATTTCATCGAAACCGCACCAAACAAGGATATAGAAATAATACTGGAAGGATTCAGTAACCACGTGAGACAAAAAGCATGAACCCATACGAAAAACTCCTACTCCAAAACAAGGCCTGGTCCGAGGAAAAAGTACAGGTGGACAAACATTTTTTTAGTCGATTGGCTGGCCAGCAAAAGCCAAAATTCCTATGGATAGGATGTTCTGACAGCAGGGTTCCTGCAAATGAAATCACCGGAACCGACCCAGGCGAAATATTCGTTCACAGAAATATCGCCAACATGGTGGTTCATACCGATCTGAATATGCTGTCGGTCCTTCAATACGCCGTGGAAATCCTCAAAGTGGAACATGTCATCGTGTGCGGGCACTACGGCTGTGGCGGTATAGAGGCAGCGTTGACCAACAAAAGCTTCGGATTGATCAACAAGTGGCTTCGCAACATAAAGGAAGTCTACAAGATGTATCAGGGCGAGGTGGAGGCCATTGAGAGCCATATTGAAAAGGTCAATCGACTTGTAGAACTCAACGTGATGGAACAATGTCAAGACTTGATCAAAACATCTATCATCCAAAAAGCCTGGAAAGAACGGGGTGCTCCGGAAATCCACGGTTGGGTCTACGGCTTGAAAGACGGAAGAGTCAAGGAACTGACCACCATCAAAGCTGATCCAGAATCCGTCAACCCCATCTTCAGATACAATTTGGATGAATTGTAATTGAAATTTTACCAGGAAGCAGGAAATCGATTTTGATTTCTCAGTTCCCGGGTTTTTCTTTGCAGATCCTTTCACTTTTTAGTGCGGGGATTTATACAGAAGAGGCGAGAGACAGGCTCTGAGACCCTCTGGCAACCTGGAAAATCCAAGGTGCCAATTCCTGCCGTAAGAGGTGTTCTCTTTCGGAACTATAAATTCCTTGCAAAATGAACAAGCGATTTATTCCCCGTTTTTCCTTAGGCTGCCTGCCTGATTTTATTGCCCACGATAGCAACGTCCTGTGGCGTACGGCTTATTTCAAACCCGACTCTAGACTTATTCCATTTGTTTGTCGGAAACAATATTCTTCTTCTAACCCTTTAACCTAAATTTTATGTCTGCAAATTATCGCTTTGAAACCCTCCAGCTTCATGCTGGCCAAACTCCCGATCCTGCCACCAATTCGAGGGCAGTACCGATTTACCAAACAACCTCCTACGTTTTCAACAGTGCTGAGCACGGAGCAAACCTCTTTGGCTTGAAGGAGTTTGGCAACATCTACACGAGGATCATGAATCCCACGACGGATGTCTTCGAAAAAAGAATCGCCGCGCTGGAAGGCGGAGTGGCTGCGGTGGCTACCGCGTCCGGGCAGGCCGCGCAGTTTTTGGCATTAAACAACATCATGCAGGCTGGGGACAATTTTGTCTCCACGAGCTTTCTCTACGGCGGCACTTACAACCAGTTCAAGGTTTCTTTCAAGCGCTTGGGGATTGATGCGCGCTTTGCGAAAGGTGATTCTCCAGAAGCTTTTGAAAAGCTGATTGATTCGAAAACAAAAGCCATTTACCTGGAAACCATCGGCAATCCGGAGTTCAATATCCCCGATTTTGATGCAATTGCAGCGCTCGCCAAAAAACATGACATCCCCTTGGTGGTGGACAATACTTTTGGCGCAGCTGGCTACCTGTTCCAGCCTATTGCCCATGGAGCAAACATCGTGGTATCCTCTGCGACCAAATGGATAGGAGGACATGGGACTTCGATCGGTGGGGTGATCGTGGATGCGGGAAACTACAATTGGGGAAACGGAAAATTCCCACAGTTTTCCGAACCGTCCGAAGGCTATCATGGCTTGAATTTCTGGCAGGTTTTCGGGGAAAACAATCCTTTGGGCCTTCCGAATATTGCTTTTGCAATCCGCACACGCGTTGAGGGCTTGAGGGATTTCGGTCCGGCAATTAGCCCATTCAATTCCTTCCTTTTGCTCCAAGGCATTGAGACGCTGTCGCTGAGAGTGCAGAGGACCGTAGACAATGCCTTGGAAATTGCCAAATGGCTTGAGGCACATCCGCAAGTATCAAAGGTGAACTACCCAGGCCTTCCCTCTTCCCCTTATCATGCATTTGGCAAGAAATACCTCAAAAACGGCTTTGGAGGGGTTTTGAGCTTTGAGATCAAGGGAAGCAAGGAACAGACGTCAGCATTCATCAATAATCTGGAATTGGTATCCCACCTAGCCAATGTCGGTGATGCAAAGACGCTCATTATCCAGCCTTCTGCGACAACCCACCAACAGCTGTCAGACGAAGAGCAATTAGCTTCAGGCGTCACCCCTACCCTTTTACGAATTTCCCTCGGCATAGAGCATATCGACGATATCAAAGCCGACTTGCAGCAAGCATTCGAAAAAATCTGATTGATTACCTAATGAACTTAACAAGCCAATACGCTGAACCAACTATGACCCAGGAAGTTTTCCATTCATCTGAACCCTTGCACTTGGAATCTGGCGAAGTCCTCAAAGCGTTTGAGCTGGCCTACACCACCTATGGGCAGCTGAATCCGGAAAAATCAAACGTAATCTGGGTCATTCATGCCTTAACGGGCGATTCCAAGGCGGCGGAATGGTGGAATGGTCTGATTGGCGAGGACAAGTTTTTTGATCCAGCCGACCATTTTATCATCTGCGCCAATCTTCTCGGAAGCTGCTACGGGTCCACCAATCCTTTCAGCGAAAATCCGGAAAGCGGCGAGCCCTATTTCTATGATTTTCCACAGGTGACCACGCGAGATCTTGCCGCAAGCTTGGAAAGGCTCAGAATCCATCTCGGAATTCACCAGATTCATACGCTGATAGGGGGATCACTTGGTGGACAGGTTGGCTTGGAATGGGCGGTGATCCTTGGTAAAAAATTAAAGCATGCGGTTATTTTGGCATCCACAGCCAAGACCTCCCCTTGGGTGGTCGGCTTCAACGAGACCCAAAGAATGGCCATAGAGTCTGACTGTACTTGGGGGGAACGCCACGAGCTTGCGGGAATAAAGGGATTGGAAACTGCCCGTGCCATCGCCATGCTCAGCTATCGCCATCCTGATGACCTGACCGTGAAGCAAAGTGAAAGGGAGGAAAAGCTGGACGGCTTCAGGGCTGCCTCCTATTTGCGCTATCAGGGACAGAAACTGGCGAAGAGATTTAATGCCCTTTCCTACTGGACACTTTCCAAAGCCATGGACAGCCACGACTTGGGCAGAAATAGAGGCGGCGTGGACGTTGCCATCTCCTCCATCGAGGCAAGGGTTCTAGCCATCGGTGTCAACGCAGACTTGCTCTTTCTACCCACCGAAACGCAATACATCAGCCAGAAGGCTAAAAGAGGAACGTATAAGGAGATCAACTCCACCGCAGGCCATGATGCGTTCCTGATTGAGTTTGAGCAACTGGCTTACTTTCTCAAGTCCTACTACCTGGAGCAAAACTGAAAAATGGCGGGTTTGGCCCGCCATTTTTTATTCTATTCTCGTCCACTCCACTGTCTTTCCCACAAAAGAAAAACCAAGGTAGCCTTTCACCTCCAATACTTCCTTGGATTGGAGTTTAAGCTCACATGAGTAGGTTTTACCGGAGTTTGGATCATAGATCTCACCGTCCTTCCAGATCCCTTTTGCATAGGTCAGCCCATCCAAGAGCTTCAATCCGACCAATGGCCTTTTCCTTAAGGTATGATCCTCATTGTTTTTGTCTGTGGCAGGCTTTCCATCCGGATTTGGGTTTTTCAGCCATACGATTTCTCCCGAGTAGATGGATCCTGTTTTCTGGATATCGATTTTGGCTGTTTTCTCGGTGTTGTACCACAATCCTACGATTGCATCCGCTGATTGGGCCCGGGCCTGGAGCACAGTGATTAGAAATAAGACCAGTGTGCCTGACAGGAGTTGACTTGTTTTCATAAAAATTAAGGTTTGATATCCCTAAATACGGATAGATTTGAAACTGTTATGAACGAGGCAGAAAATTTGACGCAACATCGAAAAGGACTTTCATCGCAGTTCCATGGGTACACTTTTGAATTTCTTTTGGAAAAAGCCCTTTGGATCAAAGAGTTGGACACCCTTTTGATCGCTGATCTGCATTTTGGAAAAGCAGCCCATTTCCGAAAGTCAGGTATTCCCATCCCAGAACCTATCCATGATCTTGATTTGATTCGGCTGAGAAGGCTACATGATCATTACCAGCCAGCCCAAACCTATTTTCTGGGAGACTTGTTCCACTCGGACTGGAACGAGCAGTGGACATTTCTCAACCACTTTTTGCAAGGAATAGACGGTACAAAGTTTCACTTGGTCAAGGGAAATCATGATGTACTTTCACCGGCGGCCTATCTTCAATCCACGCTGACCATCCACGAGAGTCCGTTGGAGTTTGGGCCATTTCTCCTCTCCCACGAACCTTTGGGTGTGGTACCGGATGGCAAGCTCAATATCTGCGGACATATCCATCCGGGGATTCGGTTGGTAGGCAGAGCAAGACAGTCCCTGATCTTGCCGTGTTTTTTTCAATCAGAAACGCAACTGCTTTTGCCGGCATTTGGAAACTTTACCGGATTGGCAAGGGTGAGGCCGAGTGCCCAAGATAAAGTTTGGGCGATTGCCGATGAAAAAATCATCCCCGTCCTTTCTGGCACATCGATTGGTTAAATCCCTCCGGCTTTCCTATTTTTGACCTGAATTAACCAACTATGGCTAACCCATCCCGCAAGAAGAAAACCCTCGGACATTTTAAGTTTGGAAGTGTGCTCTTCAGCACCACCCTTTCTCTTTTTATTGTTGGGCTTTTTGGAGTGATATTGATCCAGGCCAGGTCATTGACAAAAATGATCCGGGAAAACGTGGAAGTGCAGGTATTTCTCGACAAAGGGCTTTCCAAAGAACAGCTCGCTGACATCAAAAAAAACATTTCAGGGCGGCCATTTATTCTGACCAAATCGGATACGCTCGGTCTGCGATTCATTTCGGATGAGGAAGCGGCAGCCACTTTCATCGAAAATACCGGCGAGGATTTCACGGAGTTTTTGGAGGACAATCCCTTGAGGGATAGCTATGTGATCGTAGTTGCAGAGGAATTTCAAACGTCGGAGCAGTTAGACATCATTGCCAAAGAACTGGAAGCAGTACCAGGCGTGTTTGAGGTTTCGTACATGACTGACCTCGTTGATTCGATCAACAAGAATCTTCTGAAAGTCAGTTTGGTGATGGGAGGATTTATCCTAATCCTTATCATTACCGTCGTAATGCTCATTAATAACACCATTCGCTTGGCACTCTTTTCCCAGCGGTTCCTCATTCGCTCGATGCAACTCGTCGGTGCGACCAGGGGCTTTATCCGAAAGCCATTCCTGATGCGCGCGCTCCTATTTGGAATGGTTGCCGGCGCTGTAGCATCAGCGATATTGTTTGGCTTGGTGGAATATACCAAGTCGAACATCGAAGGGTTTGTCATGCTGCAAAACCAAGAGTTGCTGTTTCTACTATTTGCGACATTAATTCTGACAGGTGGAATACTTTCAGTCCTTAGCACCCTAAGGGCAGTAAACAAATATTTAAACATGTCTCTTGACGAACTTTATTAACCATGGACAATTCCCCACTTCCTTTTTCCAAAAGAAACTACAGGCTAATGCTGGTCGGCTTAGGCATGATTGTCCTTGGATTTATCATCATCAGTCTCGATGGTCAGCCTAACGGGAATGGAGTTCTCGGTCTGACAGTCGGCCCCATCGTGACCTTGGCGGGTTTTATTTTTGAGTTTTACGCGATTTTTGCAAAAGCTGAAAAGAGCTGAATCATCCTTCCTGCCCACTTCCAGCAGGTGACTACCAATTCATAATTATGCAGCAAGAAGCGTACGGAGAAGTATTTCTGATAGACAAGCCACTGGAATGGACATCCTTTGATGTTGTTAAAAAGGTAAGAAACGCACTCCGTATCAAAAAAGTGGGCCATGCAGGCACCCTCGATCCATTAGCAACCGGATTGCTGATCGTATGCGCCGGTAAACAAACCAAGCAGATCGAAACCTACATGGGCCAAGAAAAGGAGTACACCGGCACCTTCGTGATCGGCTTCACCACCGAATCATTTGATTTGGAAAAGCCCGTCATCCCTGTGGGAGATTTTTCCAAGCTCACTATCGAGCAAGTCAAAGACGCCGCGGCGCAGCTCACAGGGGATATCCTTCAGGTACCACCGATGCACTCTGCCATCAAAGTGGACGGAAAGCGGGTCTATGAGTCTGCTCGAAAAGGTCTGGAAGTAAAAATGGAGGCGAGGCCTGTTCAGGTCAGGGAGTTTGAAATTACCAGATTTGCGGGTAATGAAGTCGATTTCCGGATTTCTTGTTCCAAAGGAACCTATATCAGGAGCTTGGCGCGGGACTTGGGCGAGCTACTCGGTACGGGAGCTTATCTAAAGGCCTTGTGCAGAACCAGAATTGGCAATTTCCTGCTGGCGGAGGCCCATGAGCTGCCCGAATTGATCGAAGAAATCAAAGCCAGACCCCATGAAAATCTATGAAGGCCTTGAGGGATTCACACCGGTAAGGAATGCCGTGGTGACTTCGGGTACTTTTGACGGTGTTCATCTCGGACATCAAAAGATTCTGAAGCGGATTCGGGAAATCGCCCGGTCGATTCAGGGTGAGACCGTTCTGATTACTTTTTGGCCCCATCCCCGACTGGTTCTTTATCCCGATGAACACAAACTGCGGCTCCTCAGCACTTTCGAAGAGAAGACCAAGCTACTGAGACAGTTTGGGATAGACCACTTGATTACGATCCCATTTACCCAAGAGTTTTCCCGGCTGACCTCCCAGGAGTTTATCCGAAAAGTACTAATCGATTCGATTCATACTCGAAAGCTAGTCATCGGCTACGATCACCGATTTGGCAAAAATCGCGAGGGAAGCTTTGAATACCTGAAAAGTAACAGTCATACTTTCGGTTTCGAGCTGGAAGAGATTTCCAGGCAAGACGTGGAAGAGATCGCCGTGTCGAGCACAAAGATCCGAAAAGCACTGGAGTCTGGTGATGTCAAAACTGCCGAGAGCTGCCTAGGCCGACCTTATGAACTCAATGGGCTCGTGATCAAAGGCCAACAAATAGGACGTTCTATCGGCTTTCCAACGGCGAATATCCATATTCCCAACGACTACAAACTTATCCCGAAGGATGGCGTTTACGCTGTAGAGGCCTCCGTAGATGGTACACTTTATAAAGCCATGCTAAATATTGGCAACAGGCCCACGGTAGACGGAACCAAAAAAACTGTGGAAGCCAATCTGTTTGATTTCCAAGGCGATCTATACGACAAGCAGATCACGGTTTACTTCCGGGAGTTTTTGAGGGAAGAGCGAAAATTTGACAGCTTGGAGGCGCTGAAGGATCAACTCATCCAAGACCAGCGTTCAGCAAAGTCTTTACTTTAAACCCAGATAAGCTATGATTGACAAAACTGTAAAAGACGCGAAGGAGGCGGTGGCCGACATTCCCAGCGACAGCGTGCTGATGATGGGGGGATTTGGGCTGTGCGGAATTCCGGAAAACTGCATCCAAGCCCTTTTGGAAAAAGAAATCAAGGGGCTTACCATCATCTCCAACAACGCCGGTGTCGATGATTTTGGAATTGGCCTTTTGCTGCAAAAGCGGATGGTCAGAAAAATGATCTCCAGCTACGTGGGCGAAAACGCTGAGTTTGAGCGACAGCTGCTCAGCGGAGAGCTGGAGGTGGACTTGATTCCCCAAGGCACTCTTGCGGAGCGGGTCCGAGCCGGAGGCGCTGGCATCCCAGCTTTTTATACTCCCGCCGGAGTGGGCACAGAAGTGGCCCAGGGAAAGGAAGTCCGGGAGTTTGACGGCAAGCTCTATCTGATGGAAAGCTGGCTGAAGGCTGATTTTTCGATAGTGAAAGCCTGGAAAGGGGATTCCTCTGGGAATTTGATCTTCCGTGGAACGGCAAGGAACTTCAATCCTGTAATGGCTACCGCGGGCAGGATCTGCATTGCTGAGGTCGAGGAACTGGTAGCGGATGGTGAGTTGGATCCGAACGAGATCCATACCCCTGGGATTTTTGTGCAGCGAATTTTCCAAGGAAAGAACTACGAAAAAAGAATCGAAAAGCGAACTGTAAGCCAATAACGCCATGCTAACCAAGGAACAAATAGCCAAACGAATCGCCAAAGAGGTAAAGGATGGCCAGTACATCAACCTGGGCATAGGCATACCCACATTGGTCGCCAATTATATTCCCAAAAACCTCAATGTCGTGCTCCAGTCAGAAAATGGACTCTTGGGGATCGGCCCTTTTCCTACCGAAGACGAGGTAGACGCGGATTTGATCAATGCGGGAAAGCAAACCATTTCCATGCTTCCGGGCTCCGCACTGTTCAATTCGGCCGATTCGTTTGCCATGATTCGTGGCGGACACGTGCATCTGACCATTCTTGGGGCGATGGAAGTGTCTGAAAACGGGGATATTGCGAACTGGAAAATTCCCGGCAAAATGGTGAAGGGCATGGGCGGTGCCATGGACTTGGTAGCGTCTGCCGACAATATCATTGTGGCGATGCAGCATTGCTCCAAAGACGGAGAATCCAAGCTTTTGCCCAAGTGTAGCCTTCCTATCACGGGTATCAAGTGCGTTAAAAAGATCGTCTCTGACCTTGCCGTATTGGAGGTAGTTTCCACGGGGGGCTTTGTTTTGAAGGAGCGTGCCCCGGGTGTGTCCGTAGACGAGATCAAATCCAAAACAGCCGGAAAGCTCATCGTCGAGGGTGAAATTCCGGAAATGACATTCGATTAAACCACACAAACTGGAACTCGTCGCAGCGTTGGCGGGTTTCTTCCTAAATTTTATCCAAATGAAAAAATCAGACATCAATTTCCAGATCGAACTGGATGAAAATAACCTCCCCAAAGCAATTCAGTGGGACGCCTCAGACAAGGAATCCGCTGGCATGGAGTCCACCAAAAGCATTAGCGTAAACGTATGGGACAATCTGAACCATGCAACACTGCGAATCGATCTTTGGACAGAGGAAATGTCTGTGGTGGAAATGAAAAGATTCTACATCGATATCTTAGGCGGAATGGCCCAAACCATACTCAACAGCACCGGAGATGAATACTTTTCCGAAGAGATGAAGGAACTTTGCGATCGTCTGGTGAAACATGTGAATGAGGAGAATAAAAGGAATTCCTGATTCAAAATCATCTAAATACTAGGCATGGCGTTGACCATGCCTTTTTTGTATCCACTTCAAGCGAAAAATCATTTTTTAGTAATTTTTAATAAATCAGACTTCCTGCTTCGGTTTTTCTAAAGGACTGTAAGAATAATTTTTGATTCTCTTCAAAAAGCCCTCAGTTTCCATTTTTGGCCTTTTTTAGGTATGGGAAACTGCTTGTTTAAAAAAGTAAGGAACGATTGTTAATTGGGTTTTTAATCTAAATTTCGATCAATTCAAAGATCAATCACCTCAATTGAAAAACCCAAAATACTCACAACAGATCGCCTATGAGAAATCTTACTAACAAGATCTGGGTGGCAGTGTTTACGCTGTTTTTGCTGGTTTCCCAAGGAACGGAAGCCGCATTCGCCCAGACCACCATCTCCGGTACCGTGACCGATTCGGACACGAAGGAGACCTTGGTTGGAGTAAATATCATCGTGAAAGGAAAAGTGATCGGAACTATCACTGACCTTTCGGGTAAATTTACACTCAACGTCGCTCAGCAGCCCCCCCTTGTCCTGGTATTTTCCATGGTAGGGTATTCACCAAAAGAAATCGAAATCACCAACGCAAATACCTCTGACTTGATCGTAGACTTGAGCGAGCAGACGATGCTTGGTCAGGAAGTGGTGATTTCTGCATCTCGGGTTGAAGAAAGCATCCTCCAATCTCCAGTATCCATCGAAAAAATGGATATTCTGGCAATTCGGGATACGCCAGCTGACACCTATTATAAAGCCATTGCCAATCTCAAGGGGGTGGATGTCACTTCTTCCTCGATCAATTTCCAAATTGTCAATGCCCGGGGATTCAACTCGACGGGTAATACCCGATTTGTCCAACTGACGGACGGGATGGACACGCAGGCTCCGGCCTTGAATTTTCCGATTGGAAACCTGAATGGCCCATCCGAACTGGATGTGGAAAGCGTGGAGTTTATCCCAGGCTCGGCATCCGCGCTGTATGGCCCAAATGCCTTCAACGGCATCCTTCTAGTAAACAGTAAGAGTCCATTTGAATACCAAGGGTTGAGCGCTTTCTATAAGCAGGGGTTCAACCATTTCGGAGGGACGGCAGGAGAACCAACCAGCCCCCAGCCTATGTATGAAGGATCTATCCGCTATGCGAAGGCATTCAACAACAAAGTAGCCTTTAAAATCAATGCTTCTTTTATGCAGGCAGAAGATTGGTACGGCACTGACCAGACTGATCTGGCAGCATCAACACAGGGAGACCTTCCTTTCAACCCCGGAGCAAATCGCGTCCACGTCTACGGTGACGAAGTGGCCAACAACATTGGCCTCCTACGAAATGTAGGCGCAATACAACAACAGGCACAAGCGCTTGGCCTTGGGGGATACCTATCCAGCATTCCGGATCAAATCGTGTCTAGGACGGGATATGATGAACGATACCTCGTGGACTATGGGGCCAAAAATTACAAAGTCAATGGAGCGCTCCACTACAGAATCAGCGATAAATCTGAGCTATCCTACACTTTGAATTACGGTGCAGGTACCTCAGTGTACACCGGTGCGCAGCGATATTCCCTCAGAAATTTTGAGATTACCCAGCACAAACTGGAACTGAGAGGATCCAACTATTTTCTGCGAGGATATACTACTCGGGAAAATTCGGGAGAGTCTTATATCGCCGACTTGACTGGGGTCAATATCAATTCCATGTGGAAGGATAATTCCAGCTGGTTTGGCCAATACACACTCGCTTACATGGGTGCCTTGGCCCAGCAGGGAGTGGCCCCAGGTACACCCGGTACCACGGCCCAGCAAGCTGCTGCCCACAACGGTGCGCGAGCCTTTGCGGATCAGGGACGATACGAAGCCGGTTCAACTGATTTTGAAAATGCTTCCAAGGAGATTAGGAGCCAGTTCATTCCCGAGGGATCGCTTTTCAACGACAAATCCAGGATGTATATGGCGGAAGGTCAATATGATTTCCGTGAGGAAATCGATGTGATTGACCTTCAGGTCGGTGCACAATACCGCGTATACGAGCTGAGATCCAACGGGACCATCTTTGCTGATGTAGAGGGCAATGACATTACGATATCAGAATATGGAGCTTTTGTCCAGGCCGCAAAGAGAATATGGAATGACAAACTAAAAATTTCAGGAAGTCTGCGGTATGATAAAAACGAAAACTTTGATGGACAAATCAACCCAAGAATCTCTGGGGTCTTGACTCAAAACAACCACAACATCAGGTTTTCTTACCAAACCGGTTTTAGAATGCCTACTACGCAGGCACAGCATATAGATCTCAATGTGGTATCTGCGCGTCTGATTGGCGGCTTGCCATACTATCGGGAGAAATATGATATTTTCACCAATGCCTTTACCCTGGCTTCAGTGGAGCAGTACGTTGCCAAGGTAGGATCTGGTACCAGCCCGATATCCCCTGAAGCGACAGCACTGCTGCAGCCTGCAACTGCGGAGGATTTTCCGGAATTGCGTCCAGAGCAGGTGAGATCCATAGAAATCGGCTACAAGAGTTTGTTGAGTAACAACAACATCATGGTAGATTTCGCCTACTACTACAATACCTACAACGATTTTATCACGCAAAACGCAGTAAGAAAGGCACCTGGACCAGTTTATCCAGTTCCAGCAAACGGTGATCAGTTAGCGGTCAATGCAGTCAACGCCCCTAGCCTTTTGACTCCCGTTACCATCCCAGGAAGTGAAAATACCTTTCAAACCTACACCAACTTTACCGAAGGCAACGTAAGGGCACATGGTGCGGCATTAGGGATCACTTTCAATTTGCCGAAAAACTATACTTTATCAGGCAACTACAACTTCAACAAACTCCTCTCCTCACCTTCCGAGGGATTCCTAAACGACTTCAATACGCCTGAACATAAAGGAAACATCGTTTTTGGCAACAGAAGGCTCACAAAAAACATGGGGTTCAACGTCGCTTGGAGATACCAGACCGAGTTCCGATGGGAATCATCGTTTGCTAGAGGAGACGTGCCTGCAGTTTCCAATTTTGACGCGCAATTGAGCTACAAAGTCAGCTCGATCAAGTCGATCATTAAGCTCGGTGGCTCAAATATCTTCAACAACCGCTACATCTTGAATTTCGGTGGGCCGAAGATTGGAGCGATCTATTATGTCTCGATCACCTTTGACGAACTGCTAAACTGACCTCATCCATGAAAAATTTCATAAAATACTCATTCATACCCTTGTTTGGAGCTGTAGTATCCTGTACCTACGATTTTCCAGCTGACGAAACGCAAGTGCCAACTGCAGGTGAAGCCAACTTTGCGAAAATGGTGGTCATCGGCGACGGCATAGCGGCGGGCTTCATGGACGGAGCGCTATATGACAGAGGGCAGGGAAACTCTTTTGCCGTGAGACTGGCGGAGCAGATGAGCCTAGTCGATGGAGGTGCGTTTACTCAACCCTCCATCAATTCGGTCAATGGCTATTATGGTATGGGGCCAAATAATACGATTCTGGGCAGGCTGATACTTAAAACAACCAATGGCGTCACGTCTCCGGCTCCCATAGGACCCGGAGAATTGCCGACAGCGTATGGTGGAAATAAGGCGGAGCTGAACAATTTCTCCGCCCCAAGTTTGACCCTTGGCCTGGCACTTATCCCCCAGACAGGAGGACCAAATGTCCCTCAAAACCCTGCCTTCAACCCATATTATGCGAGATTTGCTTCCAACCCAGGTGCGTCAACCCCAATCGGGGACGCAGCACAGGCCCTGGGATCAAGTGGCACATTCTTTTCATTTTGGTTGGGTAGCAGTGATGTGCTGGGCTACGCCATTGGCGGTGCCTCCAATCCCCTGATATTGACTTCCGATTCCGATTTCACTCAGAGATATTCTCTCGCGCTCGGAGCCATGTTGTCTGCCAATCCAGATGCAAAGGGCGCTGTGGCAAATATCCCTAACCTTAACGTACTGCCTTATTTCAATCTGGTGCCCTGGAATGCGCTTCCTTTGGACCAAGGTACAGCGGCGGCGGTAAACCAAGGATTCGCCGCCTACAATGGCGGCCTGGTCCAGCTGAAAAATATGGGGCTGATTAACGAGGAAGAAAGGGTCTTGCGTACGATCAACTTTGTAGCGGGACAGAATGGATTCCTCATGTCTGACGAAAGCCTAACCGACCTTAGCCAGTTTGGACTTCCATCCATCAGACAAAGCAAAGCATCCGACAAGGCTACGCTTACTTTGGCGCAAGCCTTGGGTCAGCCTATTGGCGGAAATTCCCAAGTCGTGCGAGGAGTGAGCTATCCTGTCGAGGATGTCTACGTCCTGACCCCTGCGGAACAAACGCAAATACAAACAAAAATCGACACGTTTAACGGGATAATTTCAGCTGCGGTGCAGGCAGATGCGCAGCGATTGGTCTTGGTTGACATCAATGCTTTTTTGAACCGAGTGCTACAAGGACAGGTCAACTTTGGCGGTGCTGTATTAAATGCCTCCATCATTCCGCCAAACGGTGGGTTTTCCGTGGATGGCGTTCATCCAAATGGACGTGCGCATGGATTTATTGCCAATGAATTCATCAATGCCATCAATGCCAAATGGGGATCCAATATTCCACTCACCAATCCCAACGCAATTCCTGGAAACGATATCCCAGTTCAATAGGAAAACAGAAGCCATCTAGCTTGCTACAAAGCTTGAATTTTAAAAAAGGAAAGGCCCATGAAACTGGATTTCGTGGGCCTTTTCTATGAGATTATCTTTGTAAATCAATGAACTTCTCCCATCAGCTTCCGCAGAACAGGTTTCAGTAAAAATAGAAGCAGTGCAGATCCAATTACCGTGTATACGATGGTCATAAACTGGTCAGGCATTGCAGCCAGGCCCTCTTCAGTGCCTCCGCTCGCCTCACCTGCGATTATTCCTGCGAAGAGATTACCAAGTGCGACGGACAAAAACCAAATCCCCATCATTTGTCCAGCATAGCCTTTCGGTGCCAACTTTGTTGTAAGGGAAAGTCCGACAGGTGACAAGCTCAGCTCACCAAAGGTGTGCAGCATATAGGTAATGATCAGCCAGGTAGGGGCCGCCAGATCTCCTGAAGCTGCAATCTTCGTAGCAAAGTACATTACAAAAAAGCCCAGTCCCAGCAGGAGCAGGCCAAAAGTAAACTTCATCGGGGAGCTGGGCTCTAGATGAATTCTTCCGAGCCATACCCACAGGGCCGCAAATATTGGTGCAAAGATGATGATGAAGAGCGAGTTGATCGACTGGAAATAGCCGGTAGGAATCTCCCAGCCAAAGACAGTTCGGTCGGTAAAACGCTCCGCGAACAAGTTCAGCGTAGAGCCTGCCTGTTCAAAGCCGGACCAAAACATCGCAGAAAAAACGAAAAGAATGGCAATCGCACCCACCTTCTTTTTGTCTGAACTCACCAAGCCACCAAAAAGTATAACATAGCCCAAGTATCCGAAAGCCACAATCGCAATGACCGTCCCTGAAGCTCCCGCAATGGCAGAGGCGTTGATTGGGATGATCCCGGTAAACAAAACTCCGACAACGGCGGCAACCATCAAACCTATAACCGAGGTGATCGATTGGAGCTTCCTTTTCGAAGCGACTTCTTCCGAAGTGATCGCAATGGGAGGCTCTCCATATCCGTCTAGGCTACCTCCAGTGAGTTTGTATTGGATCAATCCAAATACCATTCCCAAGCCAGCTAAACCGAAACCCATATGCATATCAAATTCGGCCACGGTGCTACAGGCAATCGGTGCAATGAAGCCTCCCAAGTTGATGCCCATGTAAAATATTGAGAAACCTGCATCTCTTTTGGAGCTCCCGGCAGGATAAAGCTGTCCGACGATTGAACTGATATTGGGCTTGAGCAATCCCGTGCCCAATACGATCAAAATAAGTCCCAAAAAGAACGAGGTGGTGTCAAGCGTACTTAGCGAAACTTTGGGTTCCGATCCGCCAGCTATCCAAGATTCAATTCCAGGAAGAGCCATCATGAAGTGGCCCAAAGCGATGATGATACCACCATACCAGACTGACTTCTTCAAACCAAACAGACGGTCAGCCAGCCAGCCTCCAGGCAGTGCCAAAAGGTAAACTCCCATCGTGTAAAGCCCATAAACTGCACCAGCCGTTTTGTCGTCAAACCCCAGGCCTCCATCCACTATTGCTTTGGTCATGAAGAGGATGAGCAATGCCCGCATGCCGTAATAGCTAAAGCGTTCCCACATTTCTGTGAAAAACAAAGTCATTAGTCCTTTGGGATGTCCAAAAGCGGTGGGTCCGGTAAATTCAGAGTTAAGTTGTTTTTCCAAGAATTGATATTTTTTTAAGAAACAGAACTGCAATGATAAACTTTTTTGGCGCTTGTTTAAAAAGTTTTCCCTAGTTGGCATGGATATCAAGTGCAATTTCACCTAACAACCCAAAGCCGGATTTGGAGGGATTCCAAGAAAGCTGACAAAAATCAAATATTGTTCTGATTTTTCTTCGTAATCGATTGAACTGCGAAATTTCGATGATTTTTTGGTTTTGAATTTCAATAATCTCTCTAATTTTGGTGAGATTATTTTCAGAATATAAACCCAAAAATCTTATGCAGGACCTAGTTCTGACTCCTACAGTTTCCCCCTATCCACTCCCTGATGTGGATACTTCGGGAAAAGTTTTTTCGAACCTGACTCCAGCGGAATTGGTGGAGCATTCCCTTCGCAGGAAAGAAGGGTTTCTTTCTTCCACAGGAGCGCTAATGGTAGATACCGGGGCGTTTACCGGTCGCTCACCCAAAGACCGCTACCTGGTTTTGGACGAAAAGACAAGAGAAGCCGTTTGGTGGGGAGATATCAACATCCCTTTAGACGAAGAGAAATTTGATCAGCTGTTGGCTAAAATGAAAAACTATCTGGCTGACAAAGATCTCTTTGTGCGCAATGCGCTAGCTGGCGCAGATCCAAACCACCAGCTCAGGCTGAAGGTCATCAACACCATGGCTTGGCACAATCTGTTTTGCTACAACATGTTTCTGAGACCGACCAAGGACGAACTCAAAAATTTCAAATCGGATTTTACCATCATCTGTGCACCAGGCTTCGAGGCAGATCCCAAAACCGATGGAACCCAAAACGCCAACTTTGTCATTTTGAACCTCACGAAGAGAATGATCCTCATCGGCGGCACAGCCTACGCCGGAGAGATGAAGAAGGGGGTTTTTTCGGTGCTTAACTTTTTGTTGCCACATGAAAAAGGAATTCTTTCTATGCACTGCTCGGCCAATATGGGCAAAGACGGTGATACCGCCATTTTCTTTGGGCTTTCCGGAACGGGCAAAACCACGCTTTCGGCAGACCCTGATCGTCAGCTAATCGGAGACGACGAACATGGCTGGACGGAAGATTCCGTCTTCAACTTCGAGGGAGGATGCTACGCAAAGGTGGTAGATCTGAGCCGTGACAAAGAGCCAGAAATCTACGATGCGATTAAGTTTGGTTCGGTGGTGGAAAACACCTGCTTCAAAAACGGAACTAGGGATATTGACTATGGCAATCGCTCTCTGACTGAAAACACCCGAACAGCCTACCCCATCCACTACATCCCGAATGCACTCCAACCTTCCATAGGCTCCATTCCGAAAAATATCTTTTTCTTAACAGCGGATGCTTTTGGAGTGATACCACCTATCTCCCGTCTGAACAAGAGTCAAGCCATGTACCATTTCATTTCAGGATACACGGCGAAGGTGGCCGGCACCGAAATGGGCGTAATCGAGCCCAAGCTGACCTTTTCGGCTTGTTTTGGAGCGGCCTTCCTTCCGCTACATCCCACCGAATATGCAAGGCTGTTTGGAAATAAGATGGAAAAAAATGAGGTGAATGTCTGGTTGGTCAATACCGGTTGGACTGGTGGATCGTATGGGGCAGGCACAAGGATGAAGCTCTCCCATACACGCGCTATGATCAAGGCAGCGCTACAAGGAAAACTTGAATTCGCTCCCTACCATGTCGACCCGGTGTTCGGCTTTATGGTTCCGAATATCTGTCCGGACGTACCCTTTGAGATCCTCAACCCAAGAAACACTTGGGACGATGCTGAACAATATGACCGCACCGCAGAGAATCTTGCAAATGCCTTCAAGGAAAACTTCCGTAAATTCGAAGACTTTGCCGATGAGGACATCCTAAAGGGAGCTCCCTTGAAATAATCCGAAAAAGACGGGGTGTGAGTACCGCACCTCGTCTTTTTATTAGTAAAGTAAGGTCACTATCGCCTATTTTTGCGATTCTATATTCTTTCGGCCTAAAGGCCCACACAAACCAGAAATTCAAACCTAATGAAGACAGCAGAAATCATTACTGAAAAAGGTACAATGAAGGTGGAGTTTTTTGAAAAAGACGCCCCAAACACAGTTCAAAACTTTGTGGATCTATCCAAAAAAGGCTTTTACGACGGCCTCACTTTTCATCGCGTCATTCCTAATTTCGTGATCCAAGGCGGCTGCCCCATCGGTAATGGAGCTGGCGGTCCTGGATATAAAATCAAATGCGAGCTAGACGGCGGAAACCAGTATCACGACCGAGGCGTGCTTTCTATGGCCCATGCGGGTAGAAACACAGGAGGCTCCCAGTTTTTCATCTGCCATAGCCGTACCAACACCGCCCACTTGGACAGAAACCACACCTGCTTCGGAAAAGTAATTGAAGGTCTGGAGGTGATCGATGCAATCCATGCCGGAGACAAGATAGAAAAGATCGTCATCTCAGAGACTGAAGCTTAATTGAAAATCCCTCGAACGAGGGATTTTTTGTTTGATAGGTTTGAATAGCTTGGCAAGTTCACAAACCTTGCCGCTGGGGAGTGTGGTAATTTGCATTGGATTGGAATGGAAATTGAGCAACTGCACAGTCAATCCCCTATTCCATGGCAAAACCATTTCTTACCTTACTGCTCTTCCTTTTTTTCCAAATAACATTTCAGGCCTTTCCGCAGCGCTACGGCACCGCTCTAGGACTCCGATTTGGCAATTCGGATTTCAACAGGACACTAGGTTTGACGCTACAGCAGCGCTTAACTGAGCGAGTCACCCTAGAGGGAATCATCCAGTCTGATTTCAACCTAAATTCAACCTTTTCGCTATTGCTGGAGAGGCATAGGCCGATTATTTCCAAGCGATTCAACTACTACTTGGGCGGCGGAGCGTCCTTCGGCAAGGAAGAGTCTTTTGTGAAGAACCCAGCCACAAAGGAGATAGTCCACACCTACGGTAATGCGACTTTTGGCGTGGACCTCGTGGCCGGTATCGAGCTCACCATCGCAAATGCAGTCATCGCGCTCGACTACAAGCCCAATATCAATATCAGCGGAAGAGAGGAGTTTTATCGGGGCCAGGTCGGCATTTCTGCACGTACTGTTTTGGTGAAAAGCAAAGAACAAAAAAGGCGGCAAAAACAAAGACAAAAAGCCAAAAAGGCGTCGCAACAGCAGACTAAAAAGCCCTTTTCAGATCTATTTAAGTAACTGACCTAGCTTATCCAATTCGGTTTTTAAGGTAAACTTTCTCGTGGATTTCTGAATTCTTCACCAGCGAACGGTACCATTTCATCCTCAACAAGTTTTTTTCCTCCTCTGAAAGAAGAAAGTTCTCTATTTCCGCTTTTTGGGCTTTTCTCACTAGATCAAAAAGAAATATCGAAGCCGATACCGAGATATTGAAACTATCAGTAAAACCCAACATGGGAATATGGACCAAACCGTCCGCTTTGGATTTGACCTCTTCTGATATTCCTTCGTGCTCGTTGCCAAAAACCAACGCAAGCTTTGCATCCGCCTGCAGATCATAGATCGACATCGAGCCCGGCTCTGGGCTGGTGCCGTAGATTTTATAGCCCTTTTCCCTAAGGCTGTCAAAGCAGGCGTCCACTGAGGTTCCATCTTCCCTGTAGTACTTGTGCAAATCCACCCATTGGGAAGCACCTCGAGTCACGTATGGATTTACTTTGTACTTGTTGGTCTTTTCAATCACATGTATGTCCTGCAGTCCGAAGCAATCACAAGTCCGGATCACCGCGCTTGCGTTGTGGGGCTTAAAAATATCCTCCAAAACGACTGTGAGGTGCCTGGTCCTTTTGGATAAGACCTGCTCCATCACGGATTTCTTGTGTTCGGTGATGTATTGGCCGAGGTAGTCGAGCAGGCCTGGATCAAAGTCGTTTTTTTCTTTTTCGCTAGGCATCCCTGTGTTATTTCAAAATAATCCCAAAGGCGCATAAACAAACTTTCCAGAAGCCTAAACTTCCGGAAAGCTTGCCTGTCAGCTATCTGTACGATCAGAACAAGCCCAATTGCTCCTCGTCGTCTTTCTTTGGGCTGAGGTCGATCGTGCTACCTATCTCGAGTTCCTGTTCAGAAGGCCTAGGAGTTTCTGCCTCATCCTCAGATTCGGACTCGCCTGCCTTTTCAGATTGGATTAGCGAGATATCCTTGACGGGATAGGTGCTCAGCTTGTTTCCAATGGCTTTCCAGCCTTTTACATCGATCAGCATATCCAAGTCGTATTCGGTCACCTCCTCTTCTTTTCCTTTGATCAAGGTAACGGATACCTGGGGTTGACTCGCAGTCGAAACGACTTTGAGGAAAGACTGCTTGTGGTCGGAGATGAAGTTGAAGCGCTTGTTGACAGTTGTTGTCTCGATCAAGAACCGCTTGACAAAATAGATCTTGGTCGCCCCGTCAAAATAGATTGCCGAGAGCACTTTCTTGATGTCGAACTTTTCTATCAAAAGCACATCCGATGGCTCGTATCTATTGGTCAATTCGAAGCTGGTCAGCTCATAGTCTCCATTTTTATAGCAAACCAAAATCTTGTCATCGCCGAGGAAGTTGCCAATGAGCTTGCCTCGTTGGTCTGTATTCAATCGTCCCACCACCACGTCATAGTAAATATTCAAACCTCCAAGAGTTGATTTCCCTTCCATCTTGAACTGGATCTTGCGGACGGGATATTTCGTCAAAATATTTCCTCCTGCCCCACGTCCTTTGATTTCAATGTCTGCAAAATCAAAATCAAACACTTTGACCCTTGCTTTTGCCCCTTGGGTGAGGTAGACGGTCACCGTCTCAGCCTCGGCATTTGGGTTGGCTGTGAGGTAAAGTACTTTTGTCCCTTTAGTGCCCTTTGTCAGGTCGTATTCCTTATCCCGGGTGATTCCGCCGACTTGAAAGCGCTTTACCATGGATCGTCCAGATGTGCCATCGAGGTAGATCAAATTGAACGTCATTCGGTCGTCGTTCTTTCGAAAGACGCCAACGTACAAAATATCCTTGCCCATGAATCCCTTTTCCTGAATCCTGGATACCATGAACTTCCCATCCCGACGAATGGCAATCACGTCATCCAAGTCAGAGCAATCGCAGATAAACTCGTCCTTTTTCAAGCCATAACCAACAAATCCGTCGGCTTTGTTGACGTACAATTTTGCGTTGTTTGCTGCGACAACAGTTGCTTCAATCGTATCCAAAGCCCTGATTTCAGTCTTTCTCTCTCGCCCTTTTCCGTATTTGCCGAGTAGGCTTTGGTAGTATTTAATCGAATACTCTGTGAGGTGCTTCAAGTTGTAATTCACTTCTTTCAGCTCCTCCTGCAGACGCCTCATCAGTTCGTCTGCCTTGAATGCGTCAAATTTTGAGATTCTTTTGATCTTGATCTCCGTCAGACGAATCAGGTCTTCTTGGGTGATTTCTCTGTAGAAATCAGGCTTGTATGGCTCAAGGCCCTTGTCGATCGCCTGCAAGACCCCATCCCAAGTGGTGCACTCCTCTATGTCGCGATAGATTCGGTTTTCGATGAAGATTTTTTCAAGTGAGGAGAAAAGCAATTTCTCCATCAGCTCTGCCTTTCGGATCTCGAGCTCCCTTCGAAGAAGCTCCTTGGTCTGATGGGTGTTGTACTCGAGGATTTGGTTGACCGTCAGGAAAACTGGCTTATCCTCTATTATCACGCAAGCATTGGGAGAGATGGAAATCTCACAGTCGGTGAATGCATACAAGGCATCAATAGTGACATCCGGAGACACACCCGGCGTCAGCTGTATCTGAATCTCAACATCCTTCGCCGTGTTGTCCACGACTTTCTTGATCTTAATCTTGCCTTTGTCGTTGGCCTTGAGGATAGAATCGATCAGAGAATCCGTCGTAGTCCCATAGGGAATCTCCTTGATTAAGAGAGTTTTACTGTCTTCCTCTTCAATTCTTGCCCTAACCTTGATCTTGCCTCCCCGGATTCCTTCCTGATAGTCCGAAAAGTCCGCCAATCCACCGGTAATAAAGTCTGGCAACACATTGGTTTTGTTGCCTTTGAGGATCTCGATAGAGCCCTCGATGAGTTCGATGAAATTGTGCGGGAGAATTTTTGTGGAAAGACCGACTGCAATTCCTTCCACGCCTTGGGCCAACAGCAGAGGAAACTTGACAGGCAGCGTGACCGGCTCTCTCTTTCTACCATCATAGGAAAGCTGCCATTCGGTGGTTTGAGGATTAAATACGACCTCTAAGGCAAATTTTGACAGCCTAGCCTCAATGTATCTTGCCGCCGCAGCGCCGTCCCCAGTTCTGATGTCTCCCCAGTTACCTTGCGTTTCGATCAGCAATTCTTTCTGCCCTAGATTGACGATCGCGTCACCGATGGACTGGTCCCCGTGTGGGTGATATTGCATGGATTGGCCGATGATGTTGGCGACTTTGTTAAACCGCCCATCGTCCATTTCCTTCATGGCGTGCATGATCCTACGCTGTACTGGCTTCAGGCCATCTTCAATGGCCGGCACCGCTCGCTCCAATATCACATAGGACGCATAGTCCAAAAACCACTCCTTGTACATGCCCGTCACGGGCACGGAGGTATGCAGACTCTCGTCTGCACCATCTGCTAAGTTATTTTCGTCACTCATGTACTAATTCCAATTGCTCGTGTGCTGTTCAATTCGAGACATAATTTATGCTGCTTCTACCTCTTCCTCCTCTGCCTTTTTGGGATCTTCCAGAGCTAAGTCTTTTTCGATCTTTAGATTCTCTATGATGAAACTTTGCCTGTCCGGCGTGTTTTTCCCCATGTAAAAGGTCAAGAGATCTGAAATTTTGGTTTCCTTGTTCAGGATGATTGGCTCCAATCGTATGTCTTCTCCTATAAAGTTGCCAAACTCTTCCGGTGAAATCTCCCCCAATCCCTTGAAGCGTGTGATCTCTGGTTTGCTTCCGAGTTTGTGGATAGCACGCTGGCGCTCCTCATCAGTGTAGCAGTAGATCGTCTCTTTCTTATTCCTCACTCTAAAAAGTGGAGTTTCCAGAATATAGAGATGTCCGTTTTTCACCAGATCTGGGAAAAATTGCAGGAAATAGGTCATGATCAGCAGCCGGATATGCATACCGTCCACGTCCGCGTCGGTAGCGATCACGATCTTTCTGAACCTGAGATTTTCCACCCCATCCTCAATGTTGAGCGCATGCTGAAGCAGGTTGAATTCTTCATTTTCATAGACTACCTTCTTGGTCATCCCAAAGCAATTAAGCGGCTTCCCGCGAAGGGAAAAAACCGCCTGAGTCTGCACATCACGGGATTTGGTAATCGATCCGGAAGCCGAATCCCCTTCGGTGATGAAGAGCATCGTGTTGTTTTTCACCTCTTCATCGCCCTTGGCATCATCATAATGTACCCGGCAATCCCGCAACTTTTTGTTGTGGAGATTCGCTTTTTTTGCCCGCTCATTAGCCAGCTTCTTGATACCCGAGATTTCCTTTCTTTCGCGCTCAGACTGGAGAATTCGCTTCAGCAGCGCATCGGCGGTAGCTGGGTTTTTATGCAGGTAATTGTCCAGCTCTGTCTTGATGAAGTCGTTGACAAAGGTCCTCAGTGTAGGTCCGTCTGGACCAATACTTTGCGAGCCTAATTTCGTCTTGGTTTGGGACTCGAAAACCGGCTCCTGTACGCGCACAGCAATCGCAGCCACCACAGACTGCCGTACGTCAGACGCGTCAAAATCCTTCTTATAGAATTCCCGGATCGTCTTTACGATGGCTTCTCTGAAAGCGGCCAAGTGCGTACCTCCTTGGGTAGTGTATTGACCATTGACAAAGGAATAATATTCTTCACCATAGGAACCCGAGTGGGTGATCGCCACTTCAATGTCGTTGCCTTTGATGTGGATGATGGGATAGCGGATGCTTTCCTCGTCCACCTTGTTGGACAGCAGGTCAAAGAGTCCTTTGTCGGAAAAGTACTTCTTCCCGTTGTAGTTGATCGTCAGTCCGGCGTTGAGGTAGGCGTAGTTCCAGATTTGGTTTTCCAGATACTCCGGGATGAAATGGTAGTTTTTGAAAATCGAGGCATCCGGCGAGAAGATCGTCCTGGTCCCGTTCCGCTCCGAAGTCTTGCCGATAGGCGCGTCGTTGGTCAGCACGCCCTTTTCAAACTCCGCCATCTTGGTCTCGCCTTCCCGATAGGATTGCACTTTGAAATAGTCGGAGAGCGCGTTGACCGCTTTGGTACCGACTCCGTTGAGTCCTACTGATTTTTGAAAAGCTCCAGAGTCGTATTTTCCCCCAGTGTTGATCTTGGACACGCAGTCAATCACTTTTCCCAAGGGGATACCTCGGCCAAAGTCGCGAACTTCCACGCGGTGTTCGGAGATTTTTACCTCAATATTTCTCCCGTAACCCATCATGTGCTCATCGATGGAGTTATCCAGAATTTCCTTTACCAAAACATAAATCCCATCATCTTGGGCACTTCCGTCGCCGAGCTTGCCGATGTACATTCCCGGACGAAGGCGGATATGCTCTCTCCAATCCAGGGACTTGATGCTGTCTTCTGTATATTTAACTGGTTCTGCCATAATATTCGATTACGCTCCTTTTTGGATTTGTTTGAATTTGCCCACCAACAAGACCGCCAGCCCGATCACCCAGATCGCCAACAGCAAGGGCATGAGGTAAAAGAAAAAGTTGAACTGACTTGAAGCAATGACTTCTTGATTGTTGATCGAGTGTACAAAAAACACCAACAAGGCCAAACTCAGATTGATGATCCCACCAAATGAATAAAACCATGTGAGCAGGTAGTCTCTAAAGGGATCCCCGATTGGGAATATTCGGTGCAGCTTTTTGTTGGACTTAGTCTCGAGGGACTTGGGGGTAAACAGCGTGAATGCGTTCAGGATGAGAAAGATAGCCACCGTCCCGTAAAAAAAGCTGCTTTTGTCCACCGTCCGCGCCACTGTGCCATTTTCATCTACACTTAGGCCTATGGTCTCGGTGAGTGCTGAATAGAAATACAATAGAAAGAAAACGAAAAGTAAAATACTCGTGAAGTAGAATACTTTTCCAAATCTGTAATACATGCGAATGAGTGATTGAACGTGCTAATATAACCGATTTGAGCTAACCAAGGGAGCAAGTTGGACGATCAGGCCGAGGATAATTCCGACACATACTTTCGGAGATTTTTCAAACACATGAATGTCAGCGAACTTCCAATTTTGGGCTCGAGGGAATATTTTACTCCCTGAAGTTTTGCAACGGCCTCGACTTTTGAAGCCATCTTTGCAGGAAAATTCCTCTTTAGCATGCAAAAGACCTTCTATTCATTTCTGACTCTTGCTCTCCTAGGACTGGCCTCCTGTAGTGGGAAGATGGACGCGGGCGAAGTGAATTTGGACAATTGGAAATCGGATCGCTATGGTTGCTCTGGCCTTAGGATGCTGGAATTGGAGGCTTTCCAAGCGGTCAAGAACAATTTTTTGGGAGCCGACAACCAAGCCTTGATCAAAACATTCGGCCGGCCTGATCGGATAGAGCTGGTGGATAAAAGCCAAAGCTTTTTCTTCTATTTTATCGAGCCAAGCGGAGACTGCGAGGGCATAAAAGAGGAAAAAGAACCCCTGAAGGTTCTTTTTCGAATGAATGCTATCAGTAAGGTGTCCGAAGTCACGATCACAACCCTGAACCCATAAAGCAAAGCGCCGCCGCTCCAAGGGTACCCGCGTTGTTTTCCAGGGTGGCTTTCTTTAGCCTAAGATCCTTCACATAATAAGGTGTGAGGTATTTTCTGGTATTGTAATCTATGGTCGGCATCATGAACTCCAAGCCGGCTGAAATTCCTCCTCCGAAATACACATCCGTGACATCGAGTATCCGCACCGTCGAGACGATCGCCTCACTGATTATCTCAGCTACTTCTTTGAATACCATCAGGGAAACTTCATTCCCGGTTTTTGCGGTATCCACCAGCAGATGTGTACCAAGTTCTTTTCCGATCAGTTCTCCCGCTTTTTCCGGATAGGCGGAAATCAGATTTTCCATGATCCTGAGAATGCCATTTCTTCCGATCAGGGTCTCCAATCCTGCATTTCCTCGGGAAAGCATGTGTCCCATCTCTAGGGCATTGCCTCTGGAGCCTTTGAACACCTGTCCATCCAATATTAAGGCACTGCCGATACCCGTCCCCATCGTTATGAAAAGAAAATTTTCGGCCACGTCACCTTTGCCATAATAAAACTCGCCAATGGCTGCCGCGGCGGCATCATTTTCCATAAAAAATTCATGATTTGGATAACGCTCCAAAAGCCCTGCCTTCAAGGGAAAATTGTTGAGGTTGGGAATAGCCGGAATTTCCAAGGGAGTGGTTCGGTCTTTTGTGATCATCCCAGGGAGTCCAATGCCGACTTTGTCGACTTCAGGATATTTCTTGAGGTATTTTCCAAGTCCTTCGATGAAGCACTTTCCAAATCCTTCAGGATTGTCTCTATATGGCCTTGTATCTTCTTTCTGAAAGTCCAGCATAGTGCCTTTCCTATCTACCAATCCAATCTTCAGGTGTGTACCTCCTACGTCCACTCCCAAAAAAAGAGAATCCTGTTTGCTCATAGTGTTATTTATAGGTTTGATTGCCAAAAAAGCAAAAGAAATGCGTCACTTCCTATATTCTTTGCCGATCTCATAAAATATTTTGAGTACGGCGGGACAGACCAAGGTGTTCTTCAGACTAAGATCCAAAATCCCAAGCATGTTTTTCCGATCCGTATGAGGATACTCCCGGCAAGCCTTGGGGCGGTCTTCATATACCAGGCACTTATTGTCGGCACCCAAGAAGGGACAAGGCGCGGAACGCAGCACATAGTCACCGTCTGGGTCTCGAAAAAGATACTCGTCTATGAACTCGCTGCTCCTCATCCGAAATGTCTTGGCGAGCCTGTCAATGTCGGTCTGGATGAAAATCGGGCTGGTGGTCTTGCAGCAGTTGGCACAGTTTAGGCAATCTATATCCTCAAAGACCTCTTCGTGCAGGCTATGGAACTTGGCGTCCAAATCCCTGGGCTTGGTCTTTTTTAGCTTTTCCTTCAGCTTCTTGTTTGCCGGAAAATCGGATTTACTCTCTCTGGAAAATTTATTAATGTCGATCGTCAATCTTGCAAAATATTGAATTACAAATATTTAGAATATTTCACTATATTATTGTTCACTAAACCCAAGCGCCATGAGACTTCACCCTTCCGAACTGTATTTCTATCACAGCTCAGCACAGCCAATAGACAAGCAAACCAAGGCCTATGCAAAAACTCTGACTAGGTTTGTCAACGAGATAGATGTCATCAACGAGCCCATTACCGCCACACAATGGGACCAAATCCTACGCAAGCTGCAACTGAGGCCTAAGGACTTGCTAAACAGATCCCATCCCGACTACCAAAGCCAAATCGCAGGCAAGGACTGGGACGATGAGGGCTGGCTAAACATCCTGGTGAAATTTCCCCACTTGATCAAAAGCCCTATTGCCATCTTCAAGAACAAGGCTATCCTCTGCAGGACACCCAGTGATATACTTAAACTCGACTAGTCCTCGATTCGCGAGATGCCGTCAGGCCTGATGAGAATTTGTCGGGCTTTGTACAGCTGACCGATACACTGTTTAAAATGCTTTTTGGACATGCCGAGCAGCGCTTGGATTTCCGCCGGGTCGGACTTGTCGTGAAGCGGGAGAAATCCTTTGGAATCCAAGATTTCAAGGATTTTTTCCGCTCCTTCGTCGTATTTGACCCTCCCCATGGGCAATACCTGAAGATCGAGTTTACCGTCGTCGCGGCGTTTTTTCACCCACAGTTTTCTCTCCGAGCCAATTTCCAGCGGCTGGAAAACTTCGTTGGCATAAATCAAACCCTCGTAGCGATCCTCCAGCAATACCTTGTAGCCCAAGTCGCTTTTTTCAAAGATCAAGCCCTCGACCTCCTCTCCCGGTTGGTAATACTCAGGTGCAGGGAAAATGAACTCACGGTACTTGGAGACTCCGATCAATCGGTTGGATCTATGGTCGAGACAAAGTCGGATGAGGTATTTCTCCCCTTGCTTCATCGGCTTTCCCATTTCTGCATTGGGAACCAGGAGATCCTTTGGAAGGCCCCAATCCATAAAAGCACCAATCTTGCCCACCTCCTTCGCCTCGAGGACGGCAAACTCATCCAGAAGTACCTTGGGTATGGTGGTGACTGCCACCGGTCTATCCTCACTGTCGGTGTACACAAACACGTTGATGAAGTCCCCTTCTTTTTCATCCCCTTCGAGATAGCCCTTGGGCAAAAGGACTTCTTCCCCGTCACTGAGGGCCATGTATGCACCGTAGTCGGTGAAGCGATTGATTGGCAGTCTGCTGATTTGGCCGAGTTCTTTCATCCATCAAAGGTATGGATTAATCGTTTTTTGGAGCGTTGTTTTTTGCTGGGAGGAAAAGCCCGAAAGTCAACTGCCAAAATTGGATTTGGAAAGGCTTAAACTTAGTTTTGGAAAAAGCGGGATGCTCTCCATCAATGCTCAAACCCAAATCATAACGATTTTTGCTCCAAATAAAGTAATTATGAAATCTATCTCAGTCATCGGCTCCGGCACGATGGGAAACGGCATCGCGCATATTTTTGCCCAAAAGGGCTTTCGGGTATCGCTGGTGGACATCAAGTCAGAACTGCTGGAGAAAGCCCTCGCTACGATCTCCAAAAACATGGATCGTCAAGTAGCAAAAGGAATGCTAAGCGAACAGGAAAAAGATGCTTCGCTGGATCTAATCTCCACTTTTACGGAATTGGAAAAAGGAGTTGCAGAGGCAGATTTGGTCGTAGAGGCCGCCACCGAGCATCTCCCGCTGAAGCTGGAAATCTTTCGAAACCTGGATCAGCTTGCTCCAGCCGGGGCTATTTTGGCCAGCAATACCTCCTCGATCTCCATCACCAAGATCGCTGCCGTGACCCAACGTCCAGATCAGGTCATAGGAATGCATTTCATGAACCCGGTGCCTGTCATGAAACTCGTCGAGGTCATTCGCGGCTATGCCACTTCGGATCAAGTGACCAAATCCGTGATGGAGCTATCGCGAAAACTGGACAAAGACCCGGTAGAAGTCAACGATTACCCTGGATTCGTCGCCAACAGAATCCTGATGCCGATGATCAACGAAGCAATTTATAGCCTCTATGAAGGGGTGGCGGGAGTTGCGGAGATCGACACCGTGATGAAACTCGGCATGGCCCACCCCATGGGACCTCTGCAACTTGCGGATTTCATAGGTCTCGACGTCTGCCTATCCATTCTACGGGTGATGCAGGAAGGGTTTGGCAATCCAAAGTATGCGCCCTGTCCTCTTTTGGTCAACATGGTCGAGGCAGGCTTCAGGGGCGTGAAGACTGGCGAAGGTTTTTATAGCTACACCGCCGGAAGCAAGGATCTGATCGTCTCCCCCAGATTCTCCAAAATCTAAACCCGCAGCAAGAAATGCACCTAGCAGTATCCGGAAATATCGGTAGTGGCAAGACCACGCTTACCGAAAAATTGGCCAAACATTATGGTTGGAAGGCGGAGTTTGAGTCTGTGGATCAAAACCCCTACCTGCCGGACTTTTACGAAGACATGAAGCGATGGGCCTTCCATCTCCAAGTTTATTTTCTCAACTCCCGCTACAACCAGATTCGGAAAATCCAAGAAAGTGCTGTCTCGACCATCCAAGATAGGACGATCTATGAGGACGCATACATCTTTGCAGCGAACCTGTACAAAAGCAAGCTCATGACTGAGCGGGATTATTGGAACTACAGAAGCCTCTTTGACTCGATGATTACGCATGTCAAAGCACCAGACTTGCTGATCTATCTCAAAGCGGATATTCCCAAGCTGGTCGGCCAAATTGAAAAACGGGGACGATCCTACGAGACGGCCATGCGCATAGACTATCTAAAAAACCTCAACTCCCATTATGAAGAGTGGATCGCAGGATATAAGGAGGGAAAGCTACTCGTCGTCGATGTGAACAATCTGGACTTTGTGGAACGTCCTGAAGATTTTTCCTTTATCGTGGAAAAGATCGAGCGGGAGATGTTTGGCTTGTTTTCTTGACTTGCTATCTGGCTGGGTGCCAAAACCAAAATCTTAACCGTGGGTTTTCACAGCGGAAGTCTATGTGATTTTTCTCTTTAGCCAGTTGTACAGCATAGTCCGCTGCTCTTGTTTAGGATTGACTAGTAGCTGGTCTAGACGTTTGAGCGTTCCGCCTGTCATCAGTGTTTCGTAGGGAGAAAGCCGGATAAGTTTGTAACCATGTAGGCGAGTCTGCAAGTCGTATTGGGCGTCATTGTAGGCGGTCAACTTCCAGCCAGTAGCGCCATTGCCAGTCAGGTCGCCAGAATCTGAAGCTTCGCCAAAAGCAGTCTTGGCCACGGGCGGACCATTCCAAATCCGAAGTTGCATTCCAGCTTTGAGACATTCCTTTTCGTACGTTCGGCAGAGTCGTCTGTGTCCTTCGGCAAACCCAAAGTTCCATTCGGAATACATCTCGGACCGAAAGGTCGTCAGTCTATATCGGTTGAAATGCAGCTCGTCATCCCAGACCAGAAGAGTTCTTCCTAATTTGAAATCAAACTTGAGCTTTTCCAGAAGGGGAAAGCTTCCATTACCACCGAGGTCTTCAAATACTTCTTTGAGCCAGGATCTTCCTTTTGTGTCCAAAAAACTCGGGTTCAATTCCAGATCGATTTGCCAGTCGTATTCCGCTCCACCTTCCTTTAGTATATGGTCGAGCTGTCTTGTCATCAGATGTTCCATCAATTAGTTGTTGTCTCTGAGAATCTCCCAAGTATGGTCAGCGAGAAGCTTCACTTCCGCGACAAAGGTCGCCCAATCCCGCTTCCTCCCCCACTCCTCGGGAGCGATCATGCTTAGAAAGTCGGATCCCTCGGCTTTTTGGTACAAAAAATAGCGGTGGTTGATCAGCGGCTCAAAGGCCATGGTGGCTTGGTAGATTCGCTCGGAAACTTCTACCCGAGTTTGGATTTTCTTGGCTTGGTCGGCCAATAGCCTCATCTGCTCGTATATCTGGGCCATCTGCATGTCGGTCTGCGTGTGCATGGCCGCCACGGCACGCCCGGTGATCTTTCCTTGGTCTTCCGGTTTCACTACGGCACTTCCGTTGTGATGTGCATAGGGCAGCGTACACGGAGTCTCCGTGGTGGACTCTTTCATCCTTTCCAGGTCGATTTTCTCAACGTCAATCTTGTTTGCCGTCATTTTTTCTCAGCTTCGGTTTCAGACGAAATACGTTCTTTTAAATTCCCTTTGGAGCCAGGGAAAGTCGTCCTTCTGGAAATATCATAGCCGATCCAAAGCATGATTGCCATGAAAATGATAAAGAGAACCAGGAAAATTTTCTTGTTCTTCGTCATGTCTTCTTATTTCTCCATTTACGGGCAGTCCCGGAGAGAATTGTCGTTTGATCGCCCAAATTTAAAACTCATGAAAAGCAAAAGAGACTTTTGGGAAAATGTTTTTTGTTTTAACTTACTGACACCAAACCGCGATTTTTATCAGTTTACATCCTTCTTTTTCCGCACATGTACCATCTCATAAGCGAGCAGTCCATTTATCAGTACTTTGGAGACGATGATCCGGATATGATCCGTGAGATGATCCAAATCATCCTGGATACGAATATCAAGGATTTGAAGGAACTGGGTTCGTTCTACAAAGGCGGGGATTTTGCGACGATCAAAAAGCGTTGCCACAAGGCCAAGCCAAGTATGAGCTACATCGGTGCCATCAAAACCAGGAGGACACTTGAAGAAATCGAGGCTAACTTGGAAAATTCAGCCCCGCTCAATGACTCTCTTCAGGAGCAAATCAAGGTCATCGAAACCGAATTGACCAAGTTCGTTTCGGCAATTAACTGAATTTCAAACACCCTAATTCTTTCCCATGCAGAGAAAACTACTTCTTCTGCCGATTCTTCTTTTCGCTCTGACGGAAGTATCGGCACAATCCCCACTCTCAGTCGAACACATCATGCGAGATCCCAAGTGGATGGGAGTATTCCCCTCCTCCCCCGAATGGAGCGATGACGGTAAGACGATCTTTTTCAAATACAATCTAGAAGGAGACCCCACCGACTCCCTTTACAAGATAAATCTTGCAAACCCGTCACAAATTACCAAGGTGCATTGGCCGGAGGAAAAGGCTCTGGCAAGGCCTCAATCCGACCTCAATGCTGACCAAAGCCAGAGAATCTACAGGAAGGACAACCTGATTATGCTCGAAGATCTGGAGAAAAATACCAACACCACGCTCCTGGAGTGGCATGAGCCGGTGACCAATCTTCGGTTTTTGGCCAATGAAAATCGAGTCGCCTTCAACTCAAGCGGAAACATCTACGTTTTTGACCGAAGCTCAAAAACAGTCAGCAAAGTCACCAATATCTCTAGTGGCTCCAAACCCTCCTCCAAAGACAAGTCCGAGGAAAAAATCACTTTCCTCGAGTCCGAAAACCTAAAGCTACTCGACGTAGTGCGGGAGAGAAAAGAAGCTCAAGAAAAGTCAAAAGCCTATCGGGAATCCATTCGAGATGGTTTTGACGAATACACTTACTACACACAGGGTAAAAACCTCACCAACCTTCAACTCTCCCCGGATGAAAGATTCGCAACCTTCTCCATCTTCACGCCAGCAACCAACAAAAACACTGCAGTCCCCAACTACGTCGACGCATCTGGCTATACCGAAGACCTCAATGCGAGATCCAAGGTGGGAAACAGTCCAAGCAAAGTCGAGATTGGCATTTATGATCTGACAAGGGATACCGTTTATTTCGTATCCACCTCCGATCTTCCTGGCATCAAAGACCTTCCCGATTATGTAAAGGACTATCCAGAGAAGACCTGGGAGGAAAAAGAGCGTGCTCTCACCTTGTCCAGTCCTATCTTTTCCCCCGATGGAAAAAAGACTATTCTCCAAGTTCGGGCTTTTGACAACAAAGACCGATGGATCACAGAGGTAGACCTGGAAACTGGTAAACTTAAAACGCTTGATCGTCAGCGCGACGAAGCGTGGGTCGGAGGACCAGGTATAGGCGGAGGCTTTGGCGGTGGTACGCTGGGCTGGCTTCCTGACAACCAACACATCTATTTTCAGTCTGAAGCGACCGGCTACTCGCATCTTTATTTGCTGAATGTGGGGACTGGAGAGAAAAAAGCCTTGACCCAGGGTAATTTTGAGGTGTTTGATCCATTCCTTTCCAAGGACAAGAAGTCTTGGTATCTGACGACATCCGAAGTGGATCCAGGAGAGCGACACTTTTACAAAATGCCCCTGATGGGTGGCTCTATGGAAAAGCTCACTTCGATGACAGGTAATAACGCAGTAGTGCTCTCCCCCGACGAAAAGAAAATTGCCATCATCTATTCCTACAGCAATACCCCCGCGGAACTGTACCTCCAAGACAACAAGGCGGGTGCAAAAGCCCAGCAACTGACCTCAGGCCAAAGCGAGGAGTTCAAAGCGTATAAATGGCGAGATCCGCAGATCGTCAGATTTGCCGCGCAGGATGGAGCCCAGGTTCCGGCCAGACTTTATCTCCCTGAGCCTTCCAAGAAAAACGGCGCTGCGGTGATCTTCGTCCACGGTGCTGGCTACTTGCAAAACGTCCACAAGTGGTGGAGCAGCTACTTCCGTGAATACATGTTTCACAATCTCCTGACCGACCTTGGATACACTGTTTTGGACATTGACTACCGTGCTTCAGCGGGCTATGGCCGAGATTGGAGAACCGGCATCTACCGCCATATGGGCGGCAAAGACCTCTCTGATCAAGTCGATGGAGCCAAATTTCTCATGGCCGAACATGGCGTCACTCCGGGGAAAATCGGGATCTATGGCGGAAGCTATGGCGGATTTATTACGCTGGTGGCACTCTTTAACCACGGAGATGTCTTCACGTCTGGAGCGGCACTTCGCTCGGTGACGGATTGGGCACACTACAACCATGGCTATACCGCAAACATACTTAACACACCCGAAGAGGATCCGATTGCTTTTCGTCGCTCCTCTCCCATCTATTTCGCCGAAGGCTTGCAGGGGAATCTCTTGATTGCCCATGGCATGTTGGATGTGAATGTGCATTTCCAAGACGTGGTGAGGCTTTCTCAGCGACTGATTGAGCTTGGTAAGGACAATTGGGAAATGGCGGTCTATCCCGTAGAGGATCACGGATTTGTCGAGCCGAGCAGTTGGACGGATGAATACAAACGAATCCTCAAGCTCTTCAACAGTACTTTGCTCGACCAGAATTGATGAAAAGGGCGATTCCTACAGGCTTTGTCTTTGTGGTTTTGCTTCTCTTCTCCTGTGGAAAAGAGACTCCAAAACCTGAAACAAAAACTGGGCTGATTGCCGAAAAAGCGATGGTTGTGTCCGCACGTGAGGAAGCTTCGCGGATAGGGCTGGAAGTGCTCAAGAATGGCGGAAATGCCTTTGACGCCATGATGGCTACTGAGATGGCTTTGGCGGTAACCTATCCTTTTGCGGGAAACCTAGGTGGCGGAGGTTTCATGGTCTATCGAATGGCCGATGGTTCGGTAGGTTCGATGGATTATCGTGAAAAGGCTCCTGCTGCGGCAACAAAGGACATGTATCTCAATCCACAGGGGGAAGTAACCCCAGGTCTTAGCACTAAAGGTGCGTTGGCTTCGGGAGTCCCGGGTACAATCGCCGGAATATTCGAGGCACAGGCCAAGTTTGGAAAGCTGAGTCCGGCAGAGATCTTGCAGCCAGTCATTACCTTGGCCAGTGACGGATTTGTCGTCACCGAGAGGCAGGCTGAAAGGCTGCAGCGTGCAAGAAGACAATTTGTCGAAGTAAACGGCGCTGGAACGTTTTTCGATCGGGATATCCAGGCTGGGGATACACTGAAAATCCCCGCCTTGGCTGCCACACTCGAGCGAATCTCCCGAAATGGCCGCGACGAATTTTACAAGGGTGAAACAGCTCTGTTGCTTGCAGCACACATGCAGCAAAAAGGCGGCATCATTACCGAGGCGGATTTGGCAGGCTACGAGGCAAAATGGCGAGAACCACTGGTGTTTCCTTATCAAAACCTAAAAGTGATCTCCATGGCTCCTCCCAGTTCGGGGGGAATGACTTTGGCTCAGATCCTAAAAATGATCGAGCCTTATGACTTGCAAAAGCTTGGGCATCATTCGCCGGAATATGTGCAGGTTTTGGTCGAGGCTGAGCGCCGCGCCTATGCAGATCGCAACTATTATTTGGGAGATCCTGATTTTGTTAACATACCAGTAGATCAACTTCTTGATACTGTATATCTAAAGTCAAGGATGGAGTCATTCAGCTTTCAGGCAGCCACTAGATCGGAGGAGATAGCCCAAGGCGAGGTACACTTTTCCGAAAGCATGGAGACCACCCATTATTCTATCGTGGATGCTGAAGGGAATGCTGTTTCAGTCACGACGACACTCAATGGAGGCTATGGTTCCAAGGTTTTCATCGAAGAGTTGGGCTTTTTCATGAACAACGAAATGGACGACTTCAGCGCCAAGCCGGGGGTTCCAAATATGTTTGGGTTAGTTGGAGCGGAAGCCAACAGCATTGCTCCGGGAAAGCGGATGCTTAGTTCGATGACTCCCACTATCGTCGAGAAAGACGGTAAGCTCTGGATGGTCGTCGGAACTCCGGGAGGATCAACCATTATCACCTCCGTGTTGCAGACGATCTTGAATGTAGCTGAGTTTGGTATGGGAATGCAAGAGGCTGTAGAGTCCCCTCGATTTCATCACCAATGGCTCCCCGATCTGGTCAATTTTGAACCTGAATCATTTGACTCAACGCTGATTCTAACGCTAAAATCCCGGGGATACCTGATCAATGAGGGAAACAGCCCGGTGATCGGCAAAGTTGATGCAATTTTGATCTTGCCTGATGGAAGGTTGGAAGGCGGCGCTGATCCAAGGGGAGATGACAAAGCCCTCGGATACTAGTCGCCACCTTATTTTGCCAACTAGCCTTGAAAAACAGACGCAGTTCAAAATCAGGGGCAAAGCCGAAATAAAAATCCTAATTTAAGCCTAGACACTCTTGCAAACCCAACTTAACCATGAACAACAGAAGAGAATTTCTACAAAAATCAGCCTTGGGAATAGCTGGTCTGGCTATGGCACCTACTTGGATCCAGGGCGCCCCTGCCCTCATCAAATCGCTCAACAAGCCGGATTCGGAAATAAACGGAGTCAAGATCGGATGTATCACTTATTCCTTCCGATCCATGCCCGACCAAAGCGCAGAAGCTACATTGAAGTATGTCGTCGACTCAGGATTGTCTTCGATAGAACTGATGGGAGATCCGGCGGAAAGCTTTGCAGGGATGCCAAAACCGACTTTCAATCGGATGCGGGCTTCTCAGTTGGGGGGAAAGCAACGCCGTGGCGAGACCCTCACGGAGGACGAAACCAAGGAAATGGCTGATTTGCGGGCCCAAGCAGATGCCTACACCAAAGTGGTCGCAGACTGGCGGGCCAAGGCGGACATGAAGAAGTTTGAGCAGCTACGCAAGATGTACAAGGACGCCGGGGTAAGCATCTATGCATTCAAGCCAAGCGCCTTTGGAAGAAACAATTCCGATCTGGAAGTATCCTACGGCATGCAAGCCGCCAAAGCGCTCGGGGCGAGTCACGTGACCCTGGAGCACCCTTCTGACGATGCGCAGACGCTACGGCTCGGAAAACTTGGCGAAAAGAACAAAATGAACATTGGCTACCATGGACATGAGCAGGAAACTTTTACTTTTTGGGATACGGCTCTGGCGCAAAGTCCAAACAATGGACTGAACCTTGATGCAGGCCACTACATAGCTGCCGGACATAGCGATCTTATGCAACTGATCGAAAAGCAGCACTCCCGCATACTGAGCATGCATACCAAAGATCGTCAGACGCCAGCCAATGGCAAGGGGAATCTGGCTTGGGGAAAGGGTGACACCCCAATTCCAGAAATGCTGAAACTGATGCAAAAGAACAAATATAAATTTCCCGCGACGATAGAGCTGGAATATCAGGTTCCCGAAGGATCCGACGCCGTCAAAGAAGTCCAAAAATGCGTCGAATTTTGCCACAAAGCATTGGCTTAAAGAAGGTAAGGTCGTCTAAATTGATGTGCCACGGATAGGTGACCAACCTCTTGGGGGCACATCATTTTTTTGCTTTTTTACGATACCATTTCCTAGCGCCTACAGCAATTTCCTAGGTCTGTTTCCGATCTATTAGGCCTCTTAAGGTAAAGGAATCGGAAAACGGTCGCGTTGATTTACATTTTGAGACAAAAGCTTCCAAGGCAATCCCCCGTAGCGCTATTTGCGGAGGAATCGCGGAAGCCTTCCTTTTGACGAGCAGCTAGTTTGGTAGTTTCCAACTCACAACTTATTGCCTGTTTCCGTCGATTTGATAGAAACGAAAAATGAGTAAAACTGAATTGAGTACCGCAAAAACACCCCTGCCGAAGCCAAGTATCCACAAGGAGGACTGGCTAGAGCATCTGGAATCGATGACCGGCTCGGGCATTTGGGAGATGGATCTGGAAACGAAAAAACTGTCTTTTTCCAACGGTATCTACCGTCTTTTGGGGTTTCTTCCCCATGAGTTCACTCCAAGCTACGCTGGGCTGAAGTCCATTATCTATCAGGAAGACTTTCAATCCGTCAAAAACCATTTTGAATTATTCTTGGCTGGAGTGTCCAATTTCGATATCAAGCACAGATTGTTACAAAAAGACGGAAATCCAATTTGGGTTCTCTCCAAAGCCAAGCTTGTTTTGGACGAAAAAACCCGCCGTCAAAAACTGATTGGAACGCTTCAGGATGTGGATGACTTCGTCCAAACCAAGGAGAAGCTAAAGAGCGAAAAAGAGAATAACAGATCGCTGATCGAAAACCTGGACGGAGTTTTCTGGGAAGCTGACGCGCAGACCTTCGAATTTACTTACATCAGCCCGCAATCGGAAAAGACTATTGGCTATACTCCACAGGAGTGGATGGAGGAAAAAGATTTTTGGCAGAATCACATCCATCCCGAAGATCGGGAGATCGCGATAAAGACCTGCCATCTGGAGACGAGTCGTCACCAAGACCACAACTTTGACTACCGCTTCTTGACCAAAGTGGGAAAAACCATTTGGATCAATGACCGGGTGAACGTCGTTGTCGAAGACGGTAAACCGAAGAAAATCAGGGGAATGATGGTCGACATCACCCAGGAAAAAGAAGTCGCCCAAGCACTCCAGGAGGAAATCGGGTTTAATCAATCCCTGATCCAACAGCTTCCCAGTCTCTTTTTCCTATTTGATACCGACGGGAAATTCTTGCTATGGAATCACCAACTGGAGGAAGTGTCAGAGTACTCTGCTGAGGAGATCTCGCAAATGAGTCCCGAGGAGTTTTTTGCGCCTAAAGACAGCGCCATCTTCAATTCCTATTCCCGCAAGGTAACCGAAGACCGTCAGATGGACTTTACTCTGGAATTGCATACCAAATCCGGCAAAAGGATCCCGTTTCTTTTTTCAGCATCCCAGCTGACTTACCACGACAGGAACTGCATCTTTGGTACCGGCCAAAACATCTCCGAGTTGGCCGAAAGCAGAAAATCCGCTGCCCAGCATATTGAAAGATTCCAGATCGTCACCAGGGCAACCAGTGATGCGATTTGGGATTTTGAAGTGGAAAAGAAGAATCTGTATTGGGGCGAAGGATTTCTAACACTTTTCGGCTACGATCCCAAAGTCACCGAGACAAGCTTTGAATTTCTGTTGAACCTGATCCATCCAGAAGACCGGACGAGGATATTTAAGCTCATTCAGTCTTACATGGACCCGAGATCCACCAGAAGCCACTGGTTGGAGGAGTACAGATTTCTCAGGAGCGACGGAAGCTATGCTTTCGTGTTGGATAAGGCCATCTTTATCCGAGATGAACAAGGCATAGTCACCCGAGTGGTGGGTGCGATGCAGGACATTTCCAGCCAAAAGGAATTTGAAGAATCTCTTCAAAAGCTCAACCAGAAGCTGGAAAAAAATGTGAAGGATCTGGCAATTTCCAACCAAGAGCTTCAGCAATTTGCCTTTGTAGCTTCCCATGACCTCCAAGAGCCGCTCCGGATGATTTCCAGCTTCATGGGCCTGCTGGAGCGCAAATACAAGCATGTGCTGGACGAAAAAGCTTTGGAATACATCCACTTTGCAACCAACGGAGCCAGACAAATGCAGCGGATCATTCTGGATTTGCTGGAGCTCTCGAGGGTAGGAAAAGTGAGCGAACAAAAAACCAGCTTGGATATCAACGAGCTTGTTGAAGAGCTGGAGCACTTTATGAAGAAGGCCATAAAGGAGAAGAATGCCATGATCATCTACGAGGACTTACCCCAGATCTACTCCTACAAAACGCCGATTTTCCAGATCTTTCAAAATCTAATCGGCAATGGCATCAAGTACTCCAAAGCGGAAGTACCACCCATTATCACTGTGCGAGGCAAAGACCTCGACGAGGTGTGGGAGTTTTCCGTGGAAGATAATGGCATCGGGATAAGCGAAGAATATTTCAGCAAAATCTTCGTGCTTTTTCAAAGGCTTCACAATCAGCGGGACTACGACGGTACCGGGATAGGTCTTGCCATTGTCAAAAAGTCCGTTGATTACCTGCGAGGTGAGATCAGCCTCGAATCCCAGCCTGGAAAGGGATCCAAGTTTACCTTCACGATCAGGAAATAAGCCTTACCTCGATCACGCAACAGCCAGCAGTCCTAAAGAACTGAAATCGATTCATTTCTGAAATTTGGTTCAAAAAATTCCCATTTACCAAAAATAAATCCGTTCCGGATTCGTCCTAACTGACGAGTATCCGATCCGATGAATAGACTGTTGACTCTGGCTTTTGTCCTGATTTCCTTTTACTCCAGCGCTCAAAGCTGGACTTACGAATCTTACCATAAATACAATGAGGCCACTTTTTATCGAATCGAGGCGCTGTACGAAGCCATAGACTTTGACCATGTAAATTTCCCCTTGCTTCAGGCCGCCATATTCTACGCCACCAACGAAGAGCGGGTAAAAGCCAAACTGAAGCCCTTTGAATTCAGGTCAGAGATCGAACTCGTCGCCTCCGGACATGCCCAAGACATGGTCAAATATGGCTTTTACTCCCACACGAGCAGGATTCGGATCAAGCGTTCGGTGCGGGATCGTTTTCATTTGGAGGGCTTGAATCCAGAATTTTTCGGAGAGAATATCTGCTCCACCTATGGCCTGCAATACCAAGCTGGCAGAAAAGTAAACCCTCCCTACCCTTCAGGTGAATTCACCTACGCTTTGACCTCCAAGCGCGAAGTGATCCCACCCCACACATATCTTTCCTTCGCAAAGTCGGTCGTCAAGCTCTGGATGGAATCCCCAGGCCACCGGCAAAACATCCTCAACCCCCAATTCAAAAAGTTGGGCTGTGGGGCAAGAGTGTATCGGGAGAAAAACTTCTATAACATGCCCTATTTCATGGTTGTCCAGAACTTTGGAAGTGATTGATCGTCCTCTTTAAAACCAGCTCAATTCCAGTCGGAATCGGGCAGGATGGGAAAAGGTAGAAATGGCCAAACCATTTCAACTCCGTCGGAGCAACTTTTCGGCATCAAATCCAGTTTGTCTACTGAATTCAAGTTCAATTGATGAAAAGAAGGACTTTTCTTACTGCTCTAGCGGCGGCGGCCCCTGCAGGATATTTGCTCACCACCGTCGATTTCAACTCCGATACAACTTTGAACCACACATACAACCCCAAACTCCCCTATGACAGAGTTCCCAGCGATTGGAAAGGAACACCTCGTCTAAGCAATGGCCTTTTCCAAAACCTGCACCATCCTTTTGAGGCAAGCCTCGCTGCAGTGGTCAAATGGAAGTTCAGCAAAAATCCCCAAGAAGAAGAAAAAAAGACGGACAAGCGAAGACTGGAAGTGCACCAGATGCCGAATCCGCTCCCCAGTGGAAAAGATCAGCTGATCTGGCTGGGACATGCCAGCTATCTGATGCGTCTCGCCGGAGTTACGATCCTTACAGATCCCGTCTGGATAGACAACTGGGCCCTTAAACGTCATTCAAAGCTCCCCCTAGTACCGGATCAATTGGGGAAAGTGGATTATATATTGGTTTCCCATGACCACCGGGATCATTGCGATGAAGCGACCCTGAGGCTTTTGGGAAAACTCATGCCACAAGCGACAATCCTGACTGGAATGAACATGTCCCCACTTCTCAAGCCCTGGATGCCCAAGAATCCTATACAAGAGGCGGGCTGGTTTCAGTCCTACGATCTCAAAGAATCCTTGAGGATCACCTTTGTACCGACGCGGCATTGGTCCAGGCGAGGACTCACCGATACTAACCAGCGACTTTGGGGTGGGTATTTCATCGAGAGTGGTGACAGAAGCATTTATTTCATGAGCGACTCCGGATATGATCGGCATTTCAAGCTAATCGCTGATACAATGGGATCCCCTGATTACGCAATCATGGGCGTGGGTGCGTTTAAGCCGGAGTGGTTTATGCATCCAGTCCATACCAGTCCCATGGACGCGGCCCGGGCATTTATGGAGATGGGTGGAAAGCATTTCATCCCCATGCACTTTGGCACCTTTGACCTTTCCAACGAACCACTACTTGAGCCGCTGGACTGGCTAAAAGCCAATCCTGTCGCAGTAGACGGTAGGATGATCTATCCCGTCGTAGGAAGAAATCTGCTTGCCTAGGGCCAGTCGGAAACCCTCACCACTTTTTCAGCTGCTGATAGACTAAGTGTTGCGGAAAGCCCATGACGGTGAAGTAGGAACCTTCTATACTGCTCACTCCAGTAAACCCTATCCATTCCTGAATTCCATAGGCGCCCGCCTTGTCGAATGGGGCGTAGTTTCGGACATAGTGCCAGATCTCCTCTTCGTCTAAAAATCGAAAAGTCACCTTGGCCTCATCTTCCAGCGTCACACTTTTTTTGTGATCCTTGATCGTCACCGCAGTCATCACCGTATGGCTCGTCCCAGATAGGCTTTTGATCATCTCAAAAGCTTCCTTTTCCGAATTGGGCTTCCCCAAAATACGGCCATTGACGATCACAACCGTGTCTGCCGTGATCAAGATCTCATCAGGAGCTAAGGGATCGGGATAGCCTTCGGCTTTCAGCCTGGACAGAAATGCTGCCGCATATTCGGCGGGAAGGTCTGCAGGTATAGTCTCGTCAATTGAGTTGACACGTACTTCAAACTCAAGTTCCAATCCTCTGAGAAGCGCCTGCCTGCGCGGGGAGTTCGAAGCCAGAATGATGCGTCTATCGCTTAGCTTGCTCAAAAAAGGCTTCATAATCGTATTCAAATTCTTCTTGTTTAATGCTTCCGAAAAGCAATCCTCCGAGTGCCTTCGGGTAAAAGTAAGTAGATTTTTGAGGCATCAATGCACCCGTTTTGCAAACGTCCAAAACTTGACTCATTTCAATCTCGCGGGTAATCATAGCGAAGCTTGCCTTACCGCTTCTTACCTCCCGCAGACACCTTGCAAAATTGCGCTCAAAGGCGAGCTGATCGGTTTTTCTTTGCTTTTCCAGATCCATCCCAAGGATTCTCCCAAACACAACGTCGTGCAAAATCACCAAATCCAAGCGTCTCAAGGCCTCCGGCAAATCAGGCCTCATCTCCTCAAATCGCTCCGGCTTGAATTTGACTACAAAGGACTGGTCCTGCAGGATCAATCCAAAGGACCACTTCCTCTGAAAGGTATAAGTGGCGAGTTCCTCGGCATCACCAAAGACCCGTATGTCAAACCATTCACGCAGTTTCCCCAAAAATAATTCCTCCGATAGTTCCATCCCATACAGCAATCTATGCGTGGGAAGAATCTTGAGGTGATTGCCATATGCATTGGTCAGGTACATCAAATGGTAATCCGAGCCTCTCCACTTAGCTGATGGAAAAGCATCCCTTTGCATCTTTCTATATTCTATGGCAGCCTCTAAGCGATGGTGCCCGTCCGCCAAAATCACCGTTTTTTGTTTTAGCACTTCCAAAAATCTAGAAATGACCTCCCTGTCATGGATGACGGCGACGACCTCTCGGACGCCTTGATAATCCTCCAGTTCGTAGAGGGGCGAAGCCATGGCCGCATCCATGTGGATCTCGAGTTCCTCGGATTCATCTTCATACAAGCCATGGGTGGGGCTTGCCTGAATTTCGGTAGCGCGCAGGAGGTCTATGCGATCATTCACCGAAGATACGATCGTGCTTTCATGGCGGAGGATTTCACGCTCATCCCAATCGTAGGCCTTGATATGCGCGATGAAACCCTTCCTACATCGTTCCTCTTGATCGCCAGGTAGACGAAAATACTGGTAGTAGACATAAATCCCCGGAAGTGGATCTTGTGCGATGATCCCTTGCGATTTCCAATTCGCCAAGGTTTGCCGGGCATTATCTGCAGGATTTTCACCTTGGGGAACGGACAGATGGATGCTGTTTAGGGGATTTTCATAGAGCAAGTCCCGTTGACGGGCTGAAACCACATCAAAGAGCGGAGCAGTCAAATCTTCCAGATTCTCGCTCAATCGCTCATTGTATCTCCATGCTTTGAGAGGTAGAATCTCCGCCATCAGATCAAACGGTGTTTCCATTTGGTACTCGGGAGCGACGGCAAAGGATGGCTTGGGTTGATGCGGTTTTCTTCTTTTTCGAAAAATACCACAGCCAAAGCCGCAAGCAGTTCCTCCTCCTCCGTTGTGAACGTTGGCTCCAACATTTCCGGCGTAAAATAAAGCTGCACAAATTTGGTGTTAAAATCCCCTGAAACGAAAGCCTCATGCTGAAGGGCAAATCGGCAGAACTCCAGTGTCGTTTGGATACCAGTGATTCGATAGTCATCTATCGCCCTTATCATCCGTTCTATGGCATCCTGCCGACTTTCCCCATGAGTAATCAGCTTGGCAATCATCGGATCGTAAAAGATTGGTATCTGCATTCCCTCTTCAAACCCATCGTCTACTCTGATGCCTGGACCCTGAGGGCGCCGATAGGTTACGAGCTTGCCGATGTCGGGGAGGAAATTGTTTTTTGGGTCTTCGGCATAGACCCGGATCTCCACCGCATGGCCATTGATTTTGAGATCTTCCTGGGCAAATGACAAAGGTTTGCCTTCCGCTATCAGGATCTGCTCCCGGACGAGGTCCTTTCCTGTGATCATCTCTGTCACGGGATGCTCGACCTGCAGGCGGGTATTCATTTCCAAAAAGTAAAAGTCCAGGTTTTCGTCCACAATGAACTCCACCGTCCCAGCACCATAGTAATCGCAGGCTTTTGCCACTCCCACTGCGGCCTCGCCCATAGCCTTTCGCATCTCGGGAGATACGACCGCCGACGGAGCTTCCTCGATTACCTTCTGATGGCGTCGCTGGATCGAACATTCCCTTTCAAAAAGGTATACGATGCTTCCATGCTGATCACCCAATACCTGAATCTCTATGTGCCGAGGAGAGGTGATATATTTTTCTATAAAAACGGCTCCATCCCCAAATGCGGATTGTGCCTCCGAAACGGCCCGCTGCATTTGCTCCTCAAATTCAACTTCTGATTCGACGATTCTCATCCCCTTGCCTCCCCCTCCAGCGGATGCTTTGATCAGGATGGGATAGCCAATTTCTTCGGCTCTCTTCTTGGCAGTGGAAATATCCGAAATTGCCTGCTCCGTCCCTGGAACCAATGGAATATTGTATCTCGCGACGGCCTGCTTAGCCGTCAGCTTCGATCCCATGATCTCGATGGACTTCGGTGAGGGCCCGACGAAAATCAATCCGGAATCTTTTACCAGTTTGGCAAATTCGGCGTTTTCCGACAGGAAGCCATAGCCGGGATGGATGGCGTCCACATCTAGCCTTTTGCAAACATTAACGATCTTGCTGCCCACCAGATAGGATTCCTTGGAAGGCGCCGGCCCCAAACATACTGCCTCGTCCGCAAACTTTACATGGGGTGAAAGACGGTCCGCTTCCGAAAAAACCGCAACGGTTGCAATCCCCATCTCACGCGCTGTCCGCATGATTCGCAAGGCGATCTCGCCACGGTTGGCCACCAGTAGTTTCTTGATTTTAGGCATGCTTTAGTTCATTTTCGCGGACGCATCCAAGGGTCTGAAGCGAAGTAAGGAAAATATTCCGAACTTTCTGGATTGGGTTTTTGATAAAAACAGTTTTTTGCTTCCGAGGCATAATAGTCTTATTTTTGGCGGATTTTAATGAAAAATCGACTTTCGCATAAACACTAAATTCAAACTGCTTTGGATCTATTTGCAAAATTAAGAACGAATATGGGCCCCTTGGGCAAACACTCTGAGTTTGCTGACGGCTATTGGTCATTTCCAAAACTCGAAGGAGAGATCGCTCCCCGGATGAGATTCAAGGGAAAGGAAGTTCTCACTTGGAGCTTAAACAACTACCTGGGACTTGCCAACCATCCTGAGGTGAGAAAGGCCGATGCTGACGCCGCTGCCAAGTGGGGAGCAGCCTATCCTATGGGAGCCCGTATGATGTCCGGACAAACCAACCTCCATGAGCAATTGGAGGACGAGCTCGCGGCATTCGTTGGCAAAGAAAAATCCTACCTTTTGAACTATGGCTACCAGGGAATCATGTCGGTGATCGACGCGATCCTCGATCGGAAAGACGTAGTCGTCTATGATTCCGAGTGTCATGCCTGTATCATCGATGCCTTGAGAATGCACCTTGGCAAGCGTTATGTATTCCCTCACAACGACATTGAAAGCTGCGAAAAACAGCTGGAAAGAGCTACTAAGCTTGCCGCAGAAACTGGCGGGGGCATCTTGGTAATTACTGAAGGTGTTTTCGGCATGACCGGAGATCAGGGAAAACTGAAGGAGATCGTCGAGTTGAAAAAGAAGTTTGAGTTTAGGATCCTGGTGGACGATGCACACGGTTTTGGAACTATGGGCAAAACCGGCGCAGGCACCGACGAAGAACAAGGCGTTCAAGACCAAATCGACCTGTACTTCTCCACTTTCGCCAAGTCCATGGCATCCATCGGAGCTTTTGTCGCGGGAGACGCCGACGTGATCTTGTATTTGAGATATAACATGAGATCGCAGATCTTCGCCAAATCCCTTCCAATGCTGCTCGTAGAGGGTGCACTGAAAAGACTGGAACTCTTGAGATCTCAGCCAGAACTTAAAAGCAATCTCTGGAAAATAGTCCATGCGCTGAGAGACGGGCTGCATGCGCATGGTTTCAGCACAGGGAAATCAAATTCCCCTGTGACACCTGTTGTACTCAACGGAACTGTAGGCGAAGCTGCGGCATTGTCTATGGACCTTCGCGAGAACTACGGCATCTTCTGTTCAGTGGTGATTTACCCGGTTGTACCTAAAGGAATGATTATCTTGAGATTAATTCCTACGGCAGTTCATACCCTCGAAGACGTGGAAGAAACCGTCACCGCTTTCGCGGCCGTGAAGGACAAATTGGATTCTGGCGTATACAAAAATTCTGAACTTGCTCTTTCGTTTGGCGAATAAAAAAAAAGGTAAAAAAAAAGGCCTCTGGATTGAATTGGTAAGTATTTGGGCTATATTGGATCAAAATAAACTTATCATCAACCTATAAAATAAACTTTTACTATGAGCAGATTTAGTGAAGTAAAGAATCTTGTAATGAGCCTTGAAGGTGATTTCGAAAAGTTCTATGACAAGGGAAATCAGGCAGCTGGCACCCGAGTTCGGAAGGGTATGCAGGAATTGAAAAACCTTGCACAGGAAATTCGTACTGAAGTTCAGGACAAGAAGAACGCCGGTTGATCCTAAAGAAAAAGAAAAAGGTGGCCTAAGCCACCTTTTTCTTTTTACAACATAAACTAAAGTGGAGCCTAAAACTCCACTTTATTGTTTTCCTGCTCCAGATCCGCCATTCTTCTGCTTGGATCTATCTGCACCGATTTTATTGTCTCAAAATTTCTGGCCAACACCAGCGTTTTTGTGGTGTCAGTCCAAGGCCAGGTTTCGGTGTGGATGCGCTCTGGCGCTCCCTTTTCAGGCTTCTTTCCGCCTCTCATGATCACTAGGGGTAAGTATATCATTTCAGAAGTACCATCCTTGTAGGTGATCACCAAGTCTATAGGCATGGGCACAAGCCCTATTCTTTGGAGCTTGATTTCGGTATTTTCACCGCTCGGACGCACTTCTGTGATTCCGTAGTCGATGGTTTTGGTGGTATACACGAAGTATTCTTTGTACCAATCCAGCTCCATACCACTTTCTTTTTCCATCACCCTGATGAAATCATTTACGTTGGGATGGTGAAACTTCCAGGTGTCAAAATAGCGCAGCATCCCTTTGTCTCTTGCCTCAGCGCCGATCACATATCCTAGCTGTTCCAAGAATACCGCTCCCTTTGAATAGGAAGAGGTGCCGTAGGAGGAGTTAAGTTGATAGTGGTCTGAATGCGTGGAAAGCGGCTCTTCAAATCCAGATTTGGCCAATTTGTAATAGCCCGCGTAGGAAGCCCTGTGGGGGTTGGGGCTCGGTTGGAAAATCGATGCCATAGCGAGGTTGGACGCGTAGCTGGTGAATCCCTCATCCATCCAGGGATAAAGCGACTCATTGGTAGCCAGGACTCCATGAAACCAGCTGTGTGCCAGCTCGTGAACCATCACTCCCACCAAGCTGCCGAGCGGGCGCTGACCGGTTACCAGCGTTGACATCGCATATTCCATTCCTCCGTCACCTCCCTGAATCACTGAAAACTGTCGATACGGATATTGTCCAAAGTGTTTGGAAAGGAAATCAATGGCTTTAGGAGTAAACTCCTTCAGTTTTTGCCAAGACTCAGTAGTCTTCTCGCCAGGAATATAAAGGTGGTGAACCGTGATACCATTTGGCATTTCCACCTTGTCGTGTTTGTAGTTTGGATCAGCAGCCCACATAAAATCATGTACCTTCGGAGCTACAAAGTGCCAGGTGAGTGTGTTTCCTTTTGGAGGGGCTACTTTGTCCCCCTCTCCCTCATAGCCATGACCAACTTCGACAGGATTTCTAACGTACCCAGTTCCACCTAAAACATAGGATTTATCAATCGTAATCTTGACGTCGAAATCACCCCATATGCCATAGAACTCACGACCTATATAGGGATTGGTATGCCATCCCTGCTCGTCATAGTTTGCCATCTTGGGATACCACTGCGACATGGAATAGCGGACGCCCTCGGCATTGTCCCGGCCGGATCGTCTAATCTGAAGCGGCACCTGCCCCTCAAATTCCATCTCGAAAGTCACCGTCGAATTGGGCAAAATAGGTTCGATCAAATCCACCTCAAGAATAGTCTCCACCTCAGTGAACTTCACGACTTTCCCGTTCATCTTTAGGCTTTTTGCATGCAGAAAGCCAATCTCGTCCGGTTTTAGTTTACTGATCCTATCCCCCACTCTCCGGTCTGGATCAGAGATGGTTCGCGACCGCACGTCCATCATACTTCCAGGCTGAAATGCATTGAAGTAAAGGTGATAGAACACTCGTTTCAGCGTATCCGGGGAATTGTTGGTGTATTCAAGTTTTTGTGAGCCAGTGTACTGGTTGGTCTGGACATCCATCTTGACCTCCATTTTGTAATCAACAGCCTGCTGAAAACGGCCTGTCTGGGCCGTAGCAGCAAATGTCGCTGCAAAAAGAAAAAGCCCTAAAAAAGGCTTTGTCATAGTGATGAGCATAGTAATAGATAATTTTTCAGCAAAGAAAACGAATAGCGGTCCTGTGCCCAAACCAGCTATATAAAAATCAGCACAGTGCGCCGCCACTCAGCTGAATGTCTTTCGTTGAATCGGCTGCAAAAAAAAGCGGCAGTAAACTGGAAAAGACCATTGCAGGTCTTAGCACCCTTAAGCCCTTTTGTTAAATCTATTGGATACTTAATGAAAGCTAGGAGTAAGCTAGCAATTGAGGTTGATGATAACCGGCTACGAGCTTGGCCTCAGCCATTAAACCCAACAGCCAATCCTGGGTAAAACTCTCCTGCCTCGCCCGACAAAAGATTGCATCTCTGGTCAAGCCCCACAGTTTATCCGCAACTTCAATGGACGATTCTAGATAATCACTCCAAATGGGAATAATAGCAGCCGCTATCCTAGTATTGAAGTGGTTCAACACTTCATCAAACAGCTCCACTTCCCGGTTTTTGACGAGCTGGATCTGAAAGAAAAAAACCTCCTTGTGGTCAAGAAAGAAATCCGGCTGGAAATCGCTGGCTTCCCGAATCTGATAAGTCAGGGAATCAAGACGGCTTAAGTGCTCGCTCATCAGCGCGTCGATGAAGCTTTCCCTATCCTTGAAAAAGTAATAGAAGCCGGACTTGTTTTTTTTCATGCTTCTGGCAATCCGTTCAATCTGAATAGATGAAAGACCTTCAGATGCAAAAATGCCGTATCCTTTATCTATCCAATTTTGTATGCTTCCCCGCTTCCCGTCGCTCTTTGTACCATAGTTTGTTTCAAAAGCTATCTTCATAAGATCCTGGTTGTTTCACACCAAACAAAAAAACATTACATTAAATGTATTAAATACATTTATAAATGTAGACAATTCTTTGGCCTGATCAACAGAATGCACTCCAAATATTTCGCCTCAGCAGGCAGATGGGAAATCACCGAAAATATAGGATCCTGAGTGAACGGTTTGCCTGCAATTGAAAAGCAGAGGAAAAAGTGGCTGATCGATGGTTAAAATCCGAAACTATAGCCTTCCCGCGATAGCTTGGAGTAGGTTTCCTGATTGAACTTGTACAGAAAAGAGCCCTTTTTTGATGTGGATTTATCCTTTTTGGTGAGTGGGATGAGAAGTCCCGACTTTAAAAGTTTCTTCCTGAAATTCCGGTTGTCGATCGGGTGGTCAAAGATCGCCTCATAGACCTTTAGCAGCTGCACCATCGTAAATTCTTGCGGCAAAAGCTCAAAGCCTATAGGTTTAAACCTGGCCCTTTCTCTCAAGTTTGAAATCGCCATTTCCACCATTTCCCTATGATCCAATACCAATTCCGGGATTGCGTCAATAGAAATCCACTTAGACTCATGAGTCCTCACATTGAATTCAAGATGGCTTTGGTCTACCCGGATCAGGCTCCAATAGGCAATAGAAACGACCCTACCTCCAGGATCCCTGTTTACTGCCCCGAAGCAATGCAACTGTTCCATATAGATATCCTCCAAGCCCGTCAACTCGAAAAGTATCCTCTCCGCAGCCTCATCTACAGACTCTTCAAAATTGACAAAAGATCCCAATAGCGACCAGCTGCCGGCTAGAGGTTCCACCTCCCGCTTAAAAATCAGCAGCTTCATCTTTGCGTCCTGGACACCAAAAATAATACAGTCTATCGCGATCAACAGGGGCTTTACGTCCTCGTAGAGAGGAGCAAGGTACAGGGTCATGAAAGTTTGATTTTGGGTTTGTTTGGCAAATTGAATGTATCTACTAAATATACGGTTTGATTTTTCTGATCCCAATTGGCCCGAAACCAAGACGAAGAAACACGCGAATTTCCACAGTCTTTTATGTCAATTTAACTTTCACTCTAGTCCTCCGGCTTTTTCCATCTTCAGTTTGGAAAAAAATCTCCGGAGCGTTCGTTGTGCACACGGTCCGGAGCAATTATTTTGAAGAAAATTTCGAAGATCTTGCCAAGACCTAAAATGGCGAACTTTGGGAACCTCGTCCATAAGCTAACTTTTAGCCCTTGAATCCATCGTCAAGCAAAATTTCTTGGAAGTCAGCCGCGGCTTTGGTCGTCGCCAATATGATCGGGACGGGTGTATTTACCAGTTTGGGCTTCCAGTTGGCGGAGGTTCAAAACACCTGGTCCATCCTGCTGCTTTGGCTTTTGGGGGGTGTGATGGCCCTCATTGGAGCTTTTGTGTATGCGGAACTGGGCACCCATTTTAGAAAAACAGGCGGAGATTACATTTTCCTTTCGGAGATTATCCATCCCGCATTTGGCTATAGCTATGCCTGGATCTCGCTGACTGTGGGCTTTTCTGCTCCTATTGCGATAGCGGCAATGGCGATGAACGAATACCTAAGCCCGATAACGAGTGGGAGTTCCTTCCCCGGATTGTTTTTTCTTCTCTTGGTACCGGTTGCCCACGTATTCTCCGTTCGTCGCTCCGCTGTCGTCCAAAATGCACTCACGCTGGTAAAAGTCGTTTTTCTGGTCTTACTGGTCGTCTTGGGACTATCACTTCCTACGGCAGTGGATGTTCCGGCGTTTGATTTTTCATCCTCTTGGCAAGGCGAGATATTCGTCCCTGGATTTGCCGTGTCGCTAGTGTATGTCTTCTACGCCTATACGGGGTGGAATTCAGCGGCGTACATTATTGAAGAGGTTGACAAGCCGGAGAAGAATCTGCCGAAAGCGTTGATCTGGGCCACTTTGTCAGTGATGGTTTTGTATGTTTTGTTTCAGCTGGTCATGCTCAAGCATGCGGCGGTCGATCAGCTTTCCGGCAAAGTTGAAGTAGCGGACATAGCATTTGGAAATCTTTTGGGGCCTACCGGCGCACTCCTTGTCAGTCTATTTATCGGCTTGCAACTGATCGCCACGATATCCGGATACGCATGGGTTGGCCCCAGGATTACCTATGCGATGGCGAGGGACTTTCGGCTTTGGCGGCCCTTGGCCAAAGTCAACTCGCAAGGGGTTCCAGTCCGTGCGATAGTGCTTAATACCGGCCTCAGTCTCGTCCTCTTTCTTTCGGGTTCCTTTGAACAGATTATGCTTTACGCGGGCTTTGTCCTCCAGCTCATGGGCACGGTCACCGTTTTTTCCTCGCTCCTGATCTCAAAGCAAAGTGGGTTTGTCAGTCCGATGAAGCCATGGATTCAATACATCTACCTGCTCTTCAGCACGGGGGTCTTGGTCTATCTATTCTGGGACCGGCCCTCGGAGAGCTTGGCGGGATTGGGCATAGTCGGACTAGGACTGTTCATCTACGCCTTAGACAAAAAATACTCAGCCATTTAGAAAGCAGCGCTTAAAAAAAGCCGTCCAAAATAAATACGATTAATCGGCACCTCCCAAGAGACGTCTGTGGTAGTTCACCTGACCCAGATGATAGTTAAAATGTCCGTAGAGATGAACCAGAAAATAGCCGATAGACATCTCATACCCAAAGAAGGCATGGACGGACTTCTCTGAAAGTCTACTGGAATCCAATCCGAGAAGCGAGGAGGAAATGATAGATTTGACTTCCTCTAATTCTTCCAATAGCGCCGCTCTGGATACTCCTTTAGCCGCAAACTCGCGATCTCTGTCACGCTCATATGGGATGTTTCCAAGGTCACTGCCGATGAATGTGCGCAGATTTCCAAACAAGTGCATGGCGAGGTTGCCTGCGGAGTTTGCGATTTCTTTGTCGATCACCCAAAGCTTGTTTTCTTCAGAGTAGGCGGACAATTCCACTCCAAGCCTTTCCAGGTCTCGCTGGAAAAGTCGGTTGAGTTCTTGCGTGTTCATTAGGATTGGCTTAGGAATTTCTGATAGGCATTTGCCATCTTGATATCGTATTTGTTTTGGGCATAGCCGGCTCCATTGTAACAGTTTGCAAACTTCGCCCAGTTTTTTGCCCTCAGATGCGCGATGCAACCAAAGGCTGTAATGTACCTTCCAAAGGCCTCGAGGTGGTTTCTTTCATGGACGTACATCTGGTCTGTAAACTCCTGGACAGAAGAGTAGCCGAGCTTCGCAGCATGATATCCCATGATTTGGTAGCTACCCCAAGAGGCCGAGGCCAATGCGGCCGTCTTTACCTTTGGGTCAGCCAAAATCCCCGCCGCTTTTTCCATCCGATCGTATTCCCGAGGTCCACCCACATAGTGTCCTTTCGTCCATCTCGGATAGAGTACATCGGCATTGGAAGCACTGGCCACGGATGAAGGATCTATGCCCGCTTTTTTCAACTGATCCCAAAAAACATGGCCTTCAAAAAGAATCTTGGGTCTACCATCCACGAAAAACCCTTTCCCGCTGCTTTCCACTTCGTTGACAGCTTTGACCGCGGCGAGCTCGATGTTGTGCTTCGTCGCAAAATCCTTCAAATCCTGTTCTGACAAAAATTTGTCTCCCAAAGCCTGGGCCGGCCTTGCCTTGTCAATGAGGATAGTCCAGGTCTTTATGCCCACCTCACCGTCCGACACCAAGTCATTTTTCAGCTGAAAATCCTTGACCGCGGCATCCGTCAAATCTCCAAAGTATCCCGTCGCCGGTATCTGATAGCCGAGCTTGACGAGTAGTTCCTGCAGGTAAGAGACCGATGGTCCTCTTGACTTCAATTTGATGGTTTGCATAGTGCCGGGATTAAAAATGAAAAGTACTTCAAGATACCTGAAGTACTTCACAAATACCACAACAATAGACTGAAAATCAGGACTCGATCACATTCTTGCGCTGCCCAAATTTGCTGGGTTTCTCAGGCTCAGCGCTGGCAGTAGGCTCAGTTTTGGAAGCCTCCGGTTTGGGTGTAGAATGCTTTTTCTGAGATTCGCCTCTTGGTCGAGATTCCTGCACTTGTGCTTGTTTTTCCCCAGACGGCTTGTGTCCTGGCTTCTTCTTTTTCTTCTTGTTCTTGGATTTGTTTCCAGCAGATGGAGAAGTGACAAAATCCGATGCTTTGGCTTTTTCGCCCAAATAAACCGGCCCGGCCTCAAATCCCTCGGGGAGCGGATTTTGGGTCACTTGCATGCCGATCAGCTTTTCAATTCTGACAAACTTATGCTGGTCTTTGGGATTGACGAAGGTGATCGCTTCACCCTCCTTGTCGGCGCGGGCGGTTCGCCCTACCCGGTGCACATAATCCTCCGGATCACTCGGCGTGTCAAAATTGATGACCAATTCTATGCCCACCACATCGATGCCGCGGGAGATGATGTCAGTTCCTATCAGGATCTTTACCGCTTTATTTTTGAAGTCCGACATGATCTTTTCCCGCTCTACCTGCTCCAGATCGGAGTGGAACGCCTCGATGTCAAACTGCTTTCGGAGTACCTTATAGAGCGCTTTCACCTTGTCTTTGGTTGAAGCGAAGATGATCACAGCCTCGTAAGCTTTTTGGGACAGGATATGGCGAACGAGTTCTTCTTTTTGGCCATCGTAGACGGAGTACATGGACTGGGTCACTCCCTCTGCGGTCTTGCCGATCGCGATGGAAATCTCCTCCGGATTTCGGAGAATCTTCATGCTGAACTGCCTGATCTTCGGTGGCATGGTCGCCGAAAAGAGTACAGTCTGCCGATTTTGGGGAAGGTAGTTGACGATCTTGAGGATATCGTCGGAAAATCCCATATCCATCATTCGGTCGGCCTCGTCCAGAATCAGATGTTCCAGCGAACTCAAGTCCATTTTTCCTCCCGCCAGCAAGGCAATGAGACGTCCGGGAGTCGCTACGACGATCTCGGCTCCAGTCTCCAGCGCTTTTTTTTGTTGCTCCCACACGACGCCGTCGCCTCCGCCATAGATCGGCACGGAACTGACGCCGAGAAAATAAGAAAAGCCTTGTATCTGTTGGTCGATCTGAATGGCCAGCTCACGTGTCGGAGCCAAAATCAGTGTATTCAACGTGCTGGAACCTGACTTCGAGATTTTGTTGAGTATGGGAAGCACGAATGCTGCAGTCTTGCCTGTTCCGGTCTGTGCGCAGGCAATCAGGTCCCTGCCTTCAAGTATTACCGGGATTGCCATCTCTTGGATGGGTGTCGGGCGGTCAAAGCCCATAGCGTCGAGCCCGTCCTGAAGCGAGGGCTCAAAATTGAATGATGTAAAACTCAAACTAGTGGTGATTTATAAACAGAAATGGTCTTCAAAGCAGATGACCTTTTCAAATATACGCCCTTAAAGCATAGAAAGCCAATCGGTAGCCAATGTGTCGTCAGCCGATCTGTTGAAAACAATTGATTTAGCAACAGTCCTAGGTTTATCTTATATTACTAAACAAACCACTTCGCACAAGAATGATCGCGCAATTTCGACTTGTTGGCTTTATCACCTGCATCTTGCTGGTGATCTGCAGCTTTTCCAAGGCACAAAATTTTCAGCTCAAGGGCCGCATTCTTGACTTTGACACCAAGGAATACCTTGAAGGTGCCGCTGTGAGTCTAAGAAATTCCACCTTTGCAGATTTCACCGACGGAGCGGGAAACTTTGAGATCAAAGATGTCGCTACGGAAAAATATGTGCTGGTCGTCACCGCCTCCGGATACAATACATTTGAAAAAACAATTCAGCTTCAGGCCGACTTGGACCTGGGAAATCTGTATCTGGTCAAGTATGGCAGTGAAGGTACAGGCGCAGCTTTGCAAAAGACCATCCGCGCAACCAACGTCAGTCGCCTTCTGGTCGAGCGACCCAATCTGATGGGAAATGCCATCTATGGAATTCCCCCAGAGCCCAAGAAAGTGGAAGGAAATTTCTACCTCGACAATAAATGGAATGTGGCCTCTATCCTACTCTATCGTGAGCAAACGGTCTTGGAGGGATTTCGTGTTAGGTACAACATCAACTCCAATACCTTTGAACTGATGGAGCCGGAGAAGAACCTGGTCACCACGATGCCCGGCCTCCGGATTCAGAACATCGTGTGGATGGACAGCACCTACAAAGTCCCGAGGTATTTCGTCAACGGCATGGATTTCAGAGACGAAGGCGTGCCTATTTCCGGCTTTTTCGAAGTGATCGTGGAAGGCCAGTTGCCGCTGATGCGTAGGACGATTGCCGTGTTTAAAGAATCCAACTACAATACAGCCCTGATGGTAGGCAACCGCAATGATCAGATCATCAAACGGAATGTCTACTATTATTTGAAAGGAAAAGACTTGTTTGAAGTGCCCAAAAAACGCAAAGACCTATTTCCGATATTTGGGGAAAAGGCGGAGGAAATGGAAAACTTTGTCTCCACGAATGAGATTGATCTGAAAAAGACCGGCTCCATCTTCCAGCTCTTCACTTATTACAATTCCCTGTTTCCCGGCTTTATTCCAATTATGGATCAACTTCTGGGTGAAAATGATCAATAGCATTTCCCTCTACTTTGCATAAGTTTAGATTTGACAGTCGATGAAGGGCTAATATCAAATGTCCTCGACCGCCCATAGCAGGTTCGCTTGAAATTCATTTCCGAATTGATTAAGTACATGCCCTCAAAGCCCCTGAAGATTCGAAAACAAGTTGACTTATCAAGAGTTGCATTGAAAACCCACCGACAGATCATGAAAAAACTTCACCTCTTAGCATTTCTTTTTCTCTCCTATAGCTCCTTGGGGCAAGGTCTCCCCGGCCTGGGCGCGGGCACGATAGGTACCAACAAGCCCATACTTCACGGCAAAAACTGGGTCGCTATCACTGGCAAACCACTGGCGGCAACAGCCGGGGCACAGATCTTCCAGCAAGGAGGCAACGCCGTGGATGCCGCTTGCGCCATGATCGCCGCTACTTCCACCATGTGGGACGTGCTCTCTTGGGGAGGCGAAACCCAAGCACTTATTTACCATCCTGGGGAAAAAAAGGTCATCGCCATCAATGCGCTGGGCTATGCGCCTACTGGCGCAACAGTGGATTTTTACAAATCGCAAGGAATGGCCTACCCGCCCGAATATGGCCCCCTCGCAGCCACTACTCCCGGTACACCCGGGGGCATCATGACGATGCTGGCAGAGTATGGAAGCCTGAGCCTGGAGCAGGTACTGAAACCTGCCATGGACCTCGCCAAAGGCTATCCGATAGAAGCACAGACGGCAAACGCCATCGAAGGCCAAAAAGCCAGAATCAAGGAATGGCCTTATTCCAAAAAGATATTCCTGACCCATTTGGGTGAAAAAAGGGAAGCTCCAGAGGCGGGGGAAATCTTTGTACAGGAGGATCTATACCAAACGCTGGCCAAGCTGGTGGTCACGGAGCAAGAAGCATTAAAGGCTGGAAAGTCCCGAAAGGAAGCGATCTACGCCGCCTACGACCGATTTTATAAGGGTGACATCGCCAAAGAGATCGTACGTGGGACTCGAGAACAGGGCGGGCTCTTCACCGAGTCGGATCTGGCTACTTGGAAAGTGAAGATCGAGGAGCCGCTACATGTCAACTACAAAGGAATCGACGTCTACAAGTTGCAGGAATGGACGCAGGGCCCCGCACTGCTTCAGTCTCTGAACATCCTGGAAAACTTTGACCTGAAAGCGATGGGCTACAACTCCGCCAACTATATCCACACGGTATATCAGGCGATGAGCCTGGCCTTTGCAGACAGGGATTTCTACTACGGTGATCCTGCTTTTGTCAAATCACCGATGAAGGGCTTGCTGTCCAAAGAATACGCCAAGGAAAGAGCGAAGCTGATCGGCTCCATGAATGATCCCAAGATCGGTGCGGGCGACCCCTATCCTTTCCAAGGGGAAACCAATCCTCACGCAGACCTATTGAAAAAGAATCAGCTCGCCCTAGCTTCAGCGGATCCAAGAGAGCTGCCGTCGGAAGTTGATGAGAAATTCCTGAGCGAATTCCAAAGCGGCACGACTTCCGTGCAGACTGCCGATGCGGAGGGATGGCTCGTGTCGGTAACCCCTAGCGGAGGCTGGGTTCCCGCCGTGATCGCGGGTAACACCGGGGTTGGCCTTTCTCAGCGCATGCAGAGCTTCGTCTTGGATGAAAGCCTGAATCCCTACAACCTGCCCGAACCCGGTAAGCGGCCCCGCGTGACCTTGACCCCAAGCTTGGCACTGAAGGACGGCAAACCACTTTTGGCCTTCTCCGTACAGGGAGGCGATTCCCAAGACCAAAACCTGCTCCAATTTTTCCTCAATGTCGTCGAGTTTGACATGAACGTGCAGGAAGCCGTCGAAGCCGCCAACTTCAATTCCTACCAGATGCAGAGCTCCTTTGGCGCGCACGAGATCAAGCCTGGAGGAATCACGCTCCGACAGGACACCCCGGATTGGGTACGTAGTGAGCTGCTCAAGCGGGGTTATTCCATGGATTTCTGGACCAAAACCTCCGGTCCCATCACCGCCATTTGGCTGGACTGGAAGCACGGTACCCTCTGGGGCGGCGCCAGCAACTACGGCGACGACTACGGGATTGCTTGGTGATGGAGTCGACAGTGTTCAATCACTATCTTGTGTCAGGTTGAGCGGAGTCGAAACCTTTTTCAGATTGCAGTTTCCATCTGCCGGAGATCGACACTTTGGGTTTGTGTCTTCGTTCCGTCGTATTGTTATCCTCGGGTTGGATTCGACAAGTTCAGCCACGACCCGCGGTTATTGAAAGATTTGACCCCTGTCGGGCTCTGATTTCCAAGTGAGAATCTATTATTAACTCTAGACAAAGGACTCAATTGCAGCCGATATCTGTAGACGATTCCACAAACAGTACTTTCTAGACTTTATCCTGAAGATAAAAAGACTAAAGCGAGTTGGGGCAACCCACACCGGTTTACCAGGCCTGAAACTTATCATATCCAAGCTGTAAGAACTAATCCCCAAGAAAAAAAGACAGCATCGAGAAGATTCCCGATGCTGTCTAAAACTTTCCCCAAAAGGCCCAGTGGCCAATCCGGGATTTATGATCTAGCCATCACTTTTTGATCAATCGCTTGGTCATCACCAAATCTCCCATTTTCACCTGTACTGTGTAGAGGCCAGCTGCCAGTCCGTCCAAGTTGAAGGTTTGTGTGAAGCTGTCTTCTCGGTAGGCTTCATTTTCGGCCACCAGTCTGCCAATCGCATCGTAGATTCTGATCACAACCGTTGCCTCCCGGTCCATATCTACCATCACATTGGTTTCACGATGTGCCGGGTTTGGATATAGGAAGAATTCTCCAGGCTTCAGCTCTCTGCTCAGCTTGATCTCTCTACTGATCGTCTGGCCCGCTCTATCGATACTGAATACGTTGAAAGTCAACTGCATTGGAACGGTGGTCCCTCTCCAGATCAGCTTGTCGCCATCCAGGATCAGATCAGGATGTTCTTCCATTTCGTAGGTATGGATGTTGTCCACAGGATCGACGGTGCTCAGGCTTCCTATCAATTCACCGGATTGGAATTCGCTGGTCAACTTATCGTTACTAATGGTGATGTCCAGCGCATGTGGTTTGTCGAGGACAAGAACTTTTACGGAAATCGGCTCTTCCAACATAAACGACTCGTTCTCTTCAACATCAACTTGCAATTCATAGAAGCCTGCTTTTAGAGGATTGTATGTTTCAGCAGAAATGTTCAACTCGATTTTCTTACGGTTAAACCATGTTTCACTTTGAGCAGCAATCTTCTCATTTATCACTTCAAGTGGAGTGTTCCATGGAACGGTAATCAATTCGGTCTCTTTGTCCATTCGGTAGGAAATACTGCAATCCCCCACGTATGAACCCGGACTACCGGACAGTAAGGCATCGACTGCATTATAGCTTACACAGATTGTCTTACGTTTTCCGTTAGGAGTCACGTGGCAGACGGCAACTTTATTTTGACCCTCTTTACCACAAGAGGCTTCGACGGAAATTACTTTGGAGAAGATCTTATTTCCAACACAGTTACCATTCACTATCAACTCAACCATATATTCTTTTACAAAGTCGCCATTTGCAATAATCGTATAAGCTGAACTAGTAGCACCTGAAATCAAGGTAAAAGAGCCTCCGATGTTTCTTGAATACCACTTATAGGCGACTCCCGAATAGCTGGAAGGCTGATAAGTAGCGGTCAATACAGTGCTGGAAGATAATCCCATGGAAGAGTGTGCTCCGTCAAATATGACCACATTTCCATTTCCATTTGGAGCGACACTTGAGGTGATAGAAGCTTGTAGTACCGTCAATTGAGCATTTGAATTTGTCTGGGATCCGGTGAGATTTCCGGAATTCGGAACGAACTCAGCTGAAATATTATAGGTGGCTCCAAGTGGTAAATTTATGGAGAATGTACCTGAGAATATTCCACCACTTACCGAAGCTGCAGCTACTGTTCCAATCGTTGTGCTGCCATTTTTGAAGCTGACTAGTCCTCCAAAATTATTAACACTTGCTTGGATTGATGGGTTAACGGTGTTCACCGTTGCAGTTAAAGTTACTTGGCCACCATCACAATTGGCAATTGAATTTGCAAGAGTAATTGTGGTTGAGGCTTTAGTGATCTCCAGGCTGCCTTCCACAAAGCTCAGGTCATAGTTGGCGCTCAAGGCCAAAGTGCCCTGCGTGATTGCGTAGTTGCCCACGTCCTCGCCCGCGTCCCTGCCGAGCGCCCCCGTGAACGCGTCGCTGAACGCCAGTGAACCGGAGGTGACCTGGTAGGTCAAGGCTGGATCCGCTTCGCCGTATACCTTGGTCTGGTCGTCGGCGGTCACCTCGATCTCGCGTACCGTGATCTCCAGATTGCCTTCCACAAAGCTCAGGTCATAGTTGGCGCTCAAGGCCAAAGTGCCCTGCGTGATTGCGTAGTTGCCCACGTCCTCGCCGGAATCCCTGCCGAGCGCCCCGGTGAACGCATCGCTGAACGCCAGGCTTCCCGAAGTAATCTGATAGGTCAAGGCTGGATCCGCTTCGCCGTATACCTTGGTCTGGTCGTCCGCGGTCACCTCGATCGCCCTTTCTGTGATCTCCAGATTGCCTTCCACAAAGCTCAGGTCATAGTTGGCGCTCAAGGCCA
>NZ_JAFKCW010000019.1 GCF_017254835.1 Algoriphagus aestuariicola | reverse complement strand
AAGTCGGGTAGACCTGAAGGCGGTAACCGGATAGGAGCCGTTTAGGGTAGAACCGGTAACTGGGGCTAAGTCGTAACAAGGTAGCCGTACCGGAAGGTGCGGCTGGAACACCTCCTTTCTGGAAAGACACCCGTTCCCGGGCTTTTTCTCTCGCACATTTCAAGATATTTTGAGTCGGGCTTGTAGCTCAGGTGGTTAGAGCGCTACACTGATAATGTAGAGGTCCGTGGTTCGAGTCCACGCAAGCCCACATCAATTCAAGTTGAATTCATAAAATTAGGGGGATTAGCTCAGCTGGCTAGAGCACCTGCCTTGCACGCAGGGGGTCAACGGTTCGAATCCGTTATCCTCCACATTAATGGTGGTTTTCCATCACACCACCCTGTTGAACGACGGGGTCCAAGTTCATTGACATATTGAAGTAGAGATTGTAACAGAAGTACTAGCGATAGTACAAGTAGAAGTAAGTGATTAAGGGCGCACGGGGGATGCCTAGGCTCTCAGAGGCGAGGAAGGACGTGATAAGC
>NZ_JAFKCW010000017.1 GCF_017254835.1 Algoriphagus aestuariicola | reverse complement strand
TAGGTCAAGGCTGGATCCGCTTCGCCGTATACCTTGGTCTGGTCGTCCGCGGTCACCTCGATCGCCCTTTCTGTGATCTCCAGATTGCCTTCCACAAAGCTCAGGTCATAGTTGGCGCTCAAGGCCAAACTGCCCTGCGTGATTGCGTAGTTGCCCACGTCCTCGCCCGCATCCCTGCCGAGCGCCCCGGTGAACGCGTCGCTGAAGGCCAGCGAACCGGAGGTGACCTGGTAGGTCAAGGCTGGATCCGCTTCGCCGTATACCTTGGTCTGGTCGTCGGCGGTCACCTCGATCTCACGTACCGTGATCTCCAGATTGCCTTCCACAAAGCTCAGGTCGTAGTTGCCGTCAAGGGCAAGGGTGCCCTGGGTGATTGCGTAGTTGCCCACGTCCTCGCCCGCATCCCTGCCGAGCGCCCCGGTGAACGCGTCGCTGAAGGCCAGGCTGCCCGAAGTAATCTGGTAGGTCAAGGCTGGATCCGCTTCGCCGTATACCTTGGTCTGGTCGTCCGCGGTCACCTCGATCGCCCTTTCTGTGATCTCCAGATTGCCTTCCACAAAGCTCAGGTCATAGTTGGCGCTCAAGGCCA
>NZ_JAFKCW010000016.1 GCF_017254835.1 Algoriphagus aestuariicola | reverse complement strand
GCTTATCACGTCCTTCCTCGCCTCTGAGAGCCTAGGCATCCCCCGTGCGCCCTTAATCACTTACTTCTACTTGTACTATCGCTAGTACTTCTGTTACAATCTCTACTTCAATATGTCAATGAACTTGTCCTCTGCTTTCAGAGAAATGTGAAACGTGTAAAAGAGAAAGCCGAGGGGCAGGAATCTTTCCAGAAAGGAGGTGTTCCAGCCGCACCTTCCGGTACGGCTACCTTGTTACGACTTAGCCCCAGTTACCGGTTCTACCCTAAACGGCTCCTATCCGGTTACCGCCTTCAGGTCTACCCGACTTCCATGGCTTGACGGGCGGTGTGTACAAGGTCCGGGAACGTATTCACCGCGCCATGGCTGATGCGCGATTACTAGCGATTCCAGCTTCACGGGGTCGAGTTGCAGACCCCGATCCGAACTGAGACGCACTTTTAGAGGTTGGCATCCTGTTGCCAGGTAGCTACCCGCTGTATGCGCCATTGTAGCACGTGTGTCGCCCTGGGCGTAAGGGCCATGATGACTTGACGTCGTCCCCTCCTTCCTCTCTGCTTGCGCAGGCAGTCTGTCTAGAGTCCCCACCTTGACGTGC
>NZ_JAFKCW010000015.1 GCF_017254835.1 Algoriphagus aestuariicola | reverse complement strand
CTCGCTGGCGCAGATAGCCAGTTTGGAAACGGAACCTACCTGCCAGCGAAACGGAGATGGAATTCCCCGCCGCAACCAATTTGCAATCCGACCTTCGTTGTGGTCCCTTGCCATATCAGACATATTGCAAATACAAAAAATACCCAGAAGTAATCGGCGAAGGTAGGGCCCTGCAGAATTTACGGTTTTTGGTGATGCGAAAAACCGTAAAAAAAACAGGTTAGCTCCGGAGTGGGCGAGGGAGATCAACCTGTTTTTAGGTTTGGAGCATCACCAAAAATCCAATCGTCCACCAATACCTGTCTGGCAGAAAACACCATCGATTGGAAGTAAAGACTGGGGCCCGAAGTTTTTGGTTACTTTTTGCGTCAAAAAGTGACAAAGTGAAAAAAACACCGAAGTCTCAAATCCTGCCAACGAGGCCGGAATAAATGAATAGTCCGCAGCGCAGCTGCCCTGCTTCTCCTGATTGGAATACAATTACAAAATCATTCCTCCGCAACTCCCCCTTTTATCTCAAATTAACGAAAAGAGCTAAAATTCTTGACAAAGGGGGTAGGGGGATTTTTCCTTACAGTGAATCGCTATTTCCCACTGCCTACTGAACACT
>NZ_JAFKCW010000014.1 GCF_017254835.1 Algoriphagus aestuariicola | reverse complement strand
GTAGCAGTAAGCGCGCCAACCTGTGCGGAGGTCAGGGTGGTTGAGTTGGTACCGACATTGGTGACGTTGGCAGTGAAGGCCAGATCGTCTGCCCTTTGCCATTGGATGGTTCCTGTGGCACTGGCTATAGTCAAATCGGTAGGTGCGCTGGCGCTACAAATAGTTTGATTGGCAGATACCGCGCCGACCGCACTTGGAGCATCGACATTTACGGTGATGATAGCAGAGTTGACTGAGGAACAGGTGCCATTGGTAACCACCGCCCTAAAGTATCTAGTAGCTGTAAGCGCGCCAACCTGTGCGGAGGTCAGGGTGGTTGAGTTGGTACCGACATTGGTGACGTTGGTGGTAAAGGCCAGATCGTCTGCCCTTTGCCATTGGATGGTTCCTGTGGCACTGGCAATGGTCAAATCGGCCGGTGAACTTCCACTACAAATAGTTTGATTGGCAGATACCGCGCCGACCGCACTTGGAGCATCGACATTTACGGTGATGATAGCAGAGTTGACTGAGGAACAGGTGCCATTGGTAACCACCGCTCTAAAGTATTTTGTAGCAGTAAGCGCGCCAACCTGTGCGGAGGTCAGGGTGGTTGAGTTGGTACCGACATTGGTGACGTTGGCAGTGAAGGCCAGATCGTCTGCCCTTTGCCATTGGATGGTTCCTGTGGCACTGGCTA
>NZ_JAFKCW010000012.1 GCF_017254835.1 Algoriphagus aestuariicola | reverse complement strand
GTTAGGCACAATACTTCGGAGAAATGAGATACTTAATTATAATTTTACTTTTGTTTTCATGCAATAACAAGCAGGACAATGTTAAGTCTTTCGAGGACTACTTGGGAAAAGATAAAGCCGAATCTCTTAATCTGGCAATAAGCGCATGGGACAACTTCGTTAATATTAATCGTGGAAGTAAATCGGTGACTGACTTTTCAAAGGGTTTCCTTAAAAAACTTATGCTTATGGACTCTTGGGACTCATTGGATAAATGGAGCGTTGATTGCAAACAATTTGAAAAAGTAATTGACGAAATAAATGAGACTGATTTGAGAAAAGAGTTCTGGATGTATAGTAACGAGACATATGACGACAATGAGGTAATTCAATACTATATGGATGTAAAATTTAAAGACTATTCAAATGAACCCTTTGATACTATAAAACACAATGACGATTTTGAAGAAATCTTGGCTGTTCCTGAATCAGAGGATAATCCAATTAAATTTGATGAGCCTCGAATTCGCAGACAAAGCAGTTTACACAGTAGAATAATTTCAGGTATCCATAAATACTGCAATGAGGAGGTTATTCGGCAAGGTGCTGAAATTACAATTGAAGTTGGAAACTTAAGTCCAAACATCGTTATAGGCGGACTTTTGGAAAATAAAGAAAGAGTGGACTTTTCAAGCTATTTTACAAAAGCCTATATTGTTCAGACAATATTTTATGATTTTATGAATAGTAACACTTGTAAAAACAGTAAGTGAAAAGTACTGTGCCTAACAATGCATATAAATCATGCCGGCAGAAGTTGATGATTAATTATTAATTTGGTCTGCCGGCACGCTTTATATGCGAACGTT
>NZ_JAFKCW010000101.1 GCF_017254835.1 Algoriphagus aestuariicola | reverse complement strand
TGCCCACGTCCTCGCCCGCATCCCTGCCGAGCGCCCCGGTGAACGCGTCGCTGAAGGCCAGCGAACCGGAGGTGACCTGGTAGGTCAAGGCTGGATCCGCTTCGCCGTATACCTTGGTCTGGTCGTCCGCGGTCACCTCGATCGCCCTTTCTGTGATCTCCAGATTGCCTTCCACAAAGCTCAGGTCATAGTTGGCGCTCAAG
>NZ_JAFKCW010000100.1 GCF_017254835.1 Algoriphagus aestuariicola | reverse complement strand
GAGGTGACCTGGTAGGTCAAGGCTGGATCCGCTTCGCCGTATACCTTGGTCTGGTCGTCGGCGGTCACCTCGATCTCACGTACCGTGATCTCCAGATTGCCTTCCACAAAGCTCAGGTCGTAGTTGCTGCTCAAGGCCAAAGTGCCCTGCGTGATCGCGTAGTTGCCCACGTCCTCGCCCGCATCCCTGCCGAGCGCCCCGGTGA
>NZ_JAFKCW010000099.1 GCF_017254835.1 Algoriphagus aestuariicola | reverse complement strand
GAGACCGTCTCCATCGCGGCGGCTGCGGCGGACAGCGACGGAACGGTGGCCAAGGTGGAGTTCTACAACGGGACCAGCCTGTTGAGCACGGACACCAGCGCTCCATACAGCTATTCGTGGTCGAATGTTTCGGCCGGCGAGTACAGCATCACTGCCAAGGCGACCGACAACAAGGGGGCCGTTACCAGCTCCGAGGCGGTGAAGATCACGGT
>NZ_JAFKCW010000098.1 GCF_017254835.1 Algoriphagus aestuariicola | reverse complement strand
GCACGGACACCAGCGCTCCATACAGCTATTCGTGGTCGAATGTTTCGGCCGGCGAGTACAGCATCACTGCCAAGGCGACCGACAACAAGGGGGCCGTTACCAGCTCCGAGGCGGTGAAGATCACGGTAATGGCAAACGCGAGCCCAACGGTTAGCATCACCTCTCCTTCCTCCGGCGAACAGTTCAAGGTTGGGGAGACCGTCTCCATCGCGGCGGCTGCGGCGGACAGCGACGG
>NZ_JAFKCW010000011.1 GCF_017254835.1 Algoriphagus aestuariicola | reverse complement strand
ACGCCCGGCGATGTGCGCCAGCGGAGTCGTGCGGCTTCGTGGTAAGCACGCCGGAGGGGGAAAGATATTTCCCCTGCGTGAATATCTCCGGTGAGCCGGAGGCGTATTTCCGTATGTCGCCGGAAGACTGGCTGCAGGCAGAAATGCAGGGTGAGATTGTGGCGCTGGTCCACAGCCACCCCGGTGGTCTGCCCTGGCTGAGTGAGGCCGACCGGCGGCTGCAGGTGCAGAGTGATTTGCCGTGGTGGCTGGTCTGCCGGGGGACGATTCATAAGTTCCGCTGTGTGCCGCATCTCACCGGGCGGCGCTTTGAGCACGGTGTGACGGACTGTTACACACTGTTCCGGGATGCTTATCATCTGGCGGGGATTGAGATGCCGGACTTTCATCGTGAGGATGACTGGTGGCGTAACGGCCAGAATCTCTATCTGGATAATCTGGAGGCGACGGGGCTGTATCAGGTGCCGTTGTCAGCGGCACAGCCGGGCGATGTGCTGCTGTGCTGTTTTGGTTCATCAGTGCCGAATCACGCCGCAATTTACTGCGGCGACGGCGAGCTGCTGCACCATATTCCTGAACAACTGAGCAAACGAGAGAGGTACACCGACAAATGGCAGCGACGCACACACTCCCTCTGGCGTCACCGGGCATGGCGCGCATCTGCCTTTACGGGGATTTACAACGATTTGGTCGCCGCATCGACCTTCGTGTGAAAACGGGGGCTGAAGCCATCCGGGCACTGGCCACACAGCTCCCGGCGTTTCGTCAGAAACTGAGCGACGGCTGGTATCAGGTACGGATTGCCGGGCGGGACGTCAGCACGTCCGGGTTAACGGCGCAGTTACATGAGACTCTGCCTGATGGCGCTGTAATTCATATTGTTCCCAGAGTCGCCGGGGCCAAGTCAGGTGGCGTATTCCAGATTGTCCTGGGGGCTGCCGCCATTGCCGGATCATTCTTTACCGCCGGAGCCACCC
>NZ_JAFKCW010000097.1 GCF_017254835.1 Algoriphagus aestuariicola | reverse complement strand
CGTTTATGTTTGGTTTAAATGTTGGCTTCTAATCTGAAATGGTTATGAAATCGAGTATGAAGAAAACTTCACCAAGAGAGTTGATTTTCGAGATACGAGATTCCATGTGGCCTTTTAAAAAAAAAAATCTAAACACATGAAAAACACGAAAATATGGATTGCCGCAGGAGCATTTGTCATGCTGACCGCCGGATCTTGCAATAGCGATTTTCTGGATTTGGCTCCGATTTCCCAGCAAAACAG
>NZ_JAFKCW010000096.1 GCF_017254835.1 Algoriphagus aestuariicola | reverse complement strand
CCCCCCCCCCCCCCCCCCCCCCCCCCCCCCCCCCCCCCCCCCCCCCCCCCCCCCCCCCCCCCCCCCCCCCCCCCCCCCCCCCCCCCCCCCCCCCCCCCCCCCCCCCCCCCCCCCCCCCCCCCCCCCCACCCCCCCCCCCCCCCCCCCCCCCCCCCCCCCCCCCCCCCCCCCCCCCCCCCCCCCCCCCCCCCCCCCCCCCCCCCCCCCCCCCCCCCCCCCCCCCCCCCCCCCCCCCCCCCCCCCCCCCCCCCCCCC
>NZ_JAFKCW010000095.1 GCF_017254835.1 Algoriphagus aestuariicola | reverse complement strand
TGGAAGGCAATCTGGAGATCACAGAAAGGGCGATCGAGGTGACCGCGGACGACCAGACCAAGGTATACGGCGAAGCGGATCCAGCCTTGACCTACCAGATTACTTCGGGCAGCCTGGCCTTCAGCGATGCGTTCACCGGGGCGCTCGGCAGGGATGCGGGCGAGGACGTGGGCAACTACGCGATCACGCAGGGCACTTTGGCCTTGAGCAGCAACTACGACCTGAGCTTTGTGGAAGGCAATCTGGAGATCACGG
>NZ_JAFKCW010000094.1 GCF_017254835.1 Algoriphagus aestuariicola | reverse complement strand
TGTACAAGGTCCGGGAACGTATTCACCGCGCCATGGCTGATGCGCGATTACTAGCGATTCCAGCTTCACGGGGTCGAGTTGCAGACCCCGATCCGAACTGAGACGCACTTTTAGAGGTTGGCATCCTATTGCTAGGTAGCGACCCGCTGTATGCGCCATTGTAGCACGTGTGTCGCCCTGGGCGTAAGGGCCATGATGACTTGACGTCGTCCCCTCCTTCCTCTCTGCTTGCGCAGGCAGTCTGTCTAGAGTCCCCACCTTGACGTGC
>NZ_JAFKCW010000093.1 GCF_017254835.1 Algoriphagus aestuariicola | reverse complement strand
GGATTGCAAATTGGTTGCGGCGGGGAATTCCATCTCCGTTTCGCTGGCAGGTAGGTTCCGTTTCCAAACTGGCTATCTGCGCCAGCGAGCGGGGCAGTCGGCAGTGTTCAGTGTTCAGTGTGCAGTAAGCAGTAATCAGTGTTCAGTGTGCAGTAGGCAGTGTTCAGTAGGCAGTGGGAAATAGCGATTCACTGTAAGGAAAAATCCCCCTACCCCCTTTGTCAAGAATTTTAGCTCTTTTCGTTAATTTGAGATAAAAGGGGGAGTTGCGG
>NZ_JAFKCW010000092.1 GCF_017254835.1 Algoriphagus aestuariicola | reverse complement strand
ACAGTTCTTCGGTGAAGATTCGCCGTTCTGCCAGGACGGTTCACCGTTCCAGGGCTCGCCGATGTGTCAGGGCGCTGAACAGCCCGGACCGGATGGCCAGCAGCCGCAGGGCACGCAGCAGAAATTCCAGGCGCTGGGCGCCGGGGTGGTTATCGATGCCGCCAAGGGCTATGTGGTGACCAACAATCACGTGGTGGACAACGCCAACAAGATCCAGGTGCAGCTGAGCGACGGCCGCCGTTTCGACGCCAAAGTGATCGGCAAGGATCCGCGTTCCG
>NZ_JAFKCW010000091.1 GCF_017254835.1 Algoriphagus aestuariicola | reverse complement strand
CAGCACGAGGAAGGCTGGCACGAAGATCACGATCAGCAGCACCAGCCCGCCAAGCCAGCCGTGCAAGGGCCAGTCGGCCACAGTGCCGAGATAGGCCGCGAAGGTGAACAGCGGCCCCGGTACGGCCTGCGCCGCACCGTAGCCGGCCAGGAAATCGGCATTGCCGACCGCGCCGGTCGAGCCGGTGACTGCTTGCAGCAGCGGCAACACGACATGGCCGCCACCGAACACCAGTGCGCCGGCGCGGAAGAAGCCGTCGATCAGCGCAGCCATCGTCG
>NZ_JAFKCW010000090.1 GCF_017254835.1 Algoriphagus aestuariicola | reverse complement strand
CAAAATCATTCCTCCGCAACTCCCCCTTTTATCTCAAATTAACGAAAAGAGCTAAAATTCTTGACAAAGGGGGTAGGGGGATTTTTCCTTACAGTGAATCGCTATTTCCCACTGCCTACTGAACACTTCCTACTGCACACTGAACACTGCATACTGCACACTGAACACTGAACACTGCCGACTGCCCCGCTCGCTGGCGCAGATAGCCAGTTTGGAAACGGAACCTACCTGCCAGCGAAACGGAGATGGAATTCCCCGCCGCAACCAATTTGCAATCC
>NZ_JAFKCW010000089.1 GCF_017254835.1 Algoriphagus aestuariicola | reverse complement strand
AGCCCTGGGCGCCGCGTGCGCCGCATCTGTCGGTCGAACAGGGGCTGGCGCTGGTGCCGGAAGAACGCCGCAAAGAAGGCATTTTTATCGATGAGGCGATCCCGATGAACCTGAGCGTCAGCGCCGATGACAGCTTCTCGCGCTGGAGCCTGTTCAGCCGGCGGCAAGAGCTGCGCTGGGCGCGCGAGATCATGCAGCGTCTGAACATTCGCGCCTCCGGCCCGCAACAGCGGCTGGCGCGCCTGTCCGGCGGCAATCAGCAAAAAGTGGCGATCGGCA
>NZ_JAFKCW010000010.1 GCF_017254835.1 Algoriphagus aestuariicola | reverse complement strand
ATCACGCCAGCCTCGATCACCGGAATCATCTTCGAGGACGACAGCTTTGTGTATGACGGTTTGGCCAAGTCACTGGTCATAGCCGGAACGCTTCCAAGTGGAGCCAGCGTGAGCTATGCGGACAACAGCCGAACCGATGTGGGCACCCAGGAGGTAACCGCGACGATCAGCGGCTCGAACTTCACGACTTTGGTCCTGACCGCCGACCTGACAATCACGCCTGCCACGATCACGGGAATTACCTTCGACGACGACAGCTTTGTGTATGACGGTTTGGCCAAGTCCCTGGCCATAGCCGGAACGCTTCCAAGTGGAGCCAGCGTAAGCTACGGCAACAACAGCCGAACTGATGTCGGAACCCAGGAGGTGACGGCGACGATCAGCGGCAGCAACTTCACGACTTTGGTCCTGACCGCCGACCTGACTGTGACTCCCGCCACGATCACGGGAATTACCTTCGAGGATGACAGCTTTGTGTATGACGGTTTGGCCAAGTCCCTGGCCATTGACGGAACACTTCCTGCGGGAACTTCGGTCAGCTATGCAGGCAACAGCAGAACGGATGTGGGAACCCAGGAGGTAACCGCGACGATCAGCGGCAGCAACTTCACCACTTTGGTCTTGACCGCCGACCTGACTATCACACCAGCCACGATCACCGGAATTACCTTCGACGACGACAGCTTTGTGTATGACGGTTTGGCCAAGTCCCTGGCCATAGCCGGAACGCTTCCAAGTGGAGCCAGCGTAAGCTACAGCAACAACAGCCGAACCGATGTGGGAAGCCAAGAGGTGACGGCAACGATCAGCGGCTCGAACTTTACCACTTTGGTCCTGACCGCGGATCTCACTATCACGCCAGCCACGATCACGGGAATCACCTTCGAGGATGGCAGCTTTGTGTATGACGGTTTGGCCAAGTCCCTGGCCATAGCCGGAACGCTTCCAAGTGGAGCCAGCGTAAGCTACAGCAACAACAGCAGAACCGATGTCGGAACCCAGGAGGTGACGGCGACGATCAGCGGCAGCAACTTTACCACTCTGGTCCTGACCGGCGACCTGACAATCACGCCAGCCACGATCACGGGAATCATCTTCGAGGATGAAAGCTTTGTGTATGACGGTTCGGCCAAGTCCCTGGCCATTGACGGAACACTTCCTGCGGGAACTTCGGTCAGCTATGCAGGCAACAGCAGAACGGATGTGGGAACCCAGGAGGTAACCGCGACGATCAGCGGCAGCAACTTCACCACTTTGGTCTTGACCGCCGACCTGACAATCACGCCTGCCACGATCACCGGAATTACCTTCGACGATGACAGCTTTGTGTATGACGGTTCGGCCAAGTCCCTGGCCATAGCCGGAACGCTTCCAAGTGGAGCCAGCGTAAGCTACGGCAACAACAGCCGAACTGATGTCGGAACCCAGGAGGTGACGGCGACGATCAGCGGCAGCAACTTCACGACTTTGGTCCTGACCGCCGACCTGACTGTGACTCCCGCCACGATCACGGGAATCATCTTCGAGGATAACAGCTTTGTGTATGACGGTTTGGCCAAGTCCCTGGCCATAGCCGGAACGCTTCCAAGTGGAGCCGGCGTAAGCTATACGGACAACAGCCGAACCGATGTCGGAACCCAGGAGGTGACGGCAACGATCAGCGGCAGCAACTTTACCACTTTGGTCCTGACCGGCGACCTGACAATCACGCCAGCCTCGATCACGGGAATTACCTTCGAGGATGACAGCTTTGTGTACGACGGTTTGGCCAAGTCCCTGGCCATAGAAGGAACGCTTCCTGCGGGAACTTCGGTCAGCTATGCAGGCAACAGCAGAACGGATGTGGGAAGCCAGGAGGTGACGGCAACGATCAGCGGCAGCAACTTCACCACTTTGGTCTTGACCGCCGACCTGACTGTGACTACCGCGACGATCACCGGAATTACCTTCGAGGATGACAGCTTTGTGTATGACGGTTTGGCCAAGTCCCTGGCCATAGAAGGAACACTTCCAAGTGGAGCCAGCGTAAGCTACAGCAACAACAGCCGAACCGATGTCGGAACCCAAGAGGTGACGGC
>NZ_JAFKCW010000001.1:1735173-1736218 GCF_017254835.1 Algoriphagus aestuariicola | reverse complement strand
TCGCCCTTTCTGTGATCTCCAGATTGCCTTCCACAAAGCTCAGGTCATAGTTGGCGCTCAAGGCCAAACTGCCCTGCGTGATTGCGTAGTTGCCCACGTCCTCGCCCGCATCCCTGCCGAGCGCCCCCGTGAACGCGTCGCTGAAGGCCAGGCTGCCCGAAGTAATCTGATAGGTCAAGGCTGGATCCGCTTCGCCGTATACCTTGGTCTGGTCGTCGGCGGTCACCTCGATCTCACGTACCGTGATCTCCAGATTGCCTTCCACAAAGCTCAGGTCATAGTTGGCGCTCAAGGCCAAAGTGCCCTGCGTGATTGCGTAGTTGCCCACGTCCTCGCCCGCGTCCCTGCCGAGCGCCCCGGTGAACGCGTCGCTGAACGCCAGGCTGCCGGAGGTGACCTGATAGGTCAAGGCTGGATCCGCTTCGCCGTATACCTTGGTCTGGTCGTCGGCGGTCACCTCGACCTCGCGTACCGTGATCTCCAGATTGCCTTCCACAAAGCTCAGGTCGTAGTTGCTGCTCAAGGCCAAAGTGCCCTGCGTGATCGCGTAGTTGCCCACGTCCTCGCCCGCATCCCTGCCGAGCGCCCCGGTGAACGCGTCGCTGAAGGCCAGGCTGCCCGAAGTAATCTGGTAGGTCAAGGCTGGATCCGCTTCGCCGTATACCTTGGCCTGGTCGTCGGCGGTCACCTCGATCTCACGTACCGTGATCTCCAGATTGCCTTCCAAAAAGCTCAGGTCGTAGTTGCTGCCGTAAGTATACGTGCCCTGGCTGATCGCATACAGACCCACATTCTCGCCCGCTGCACGGACCAGTGAACCGGTGGCCACATCGCCGCCTACTATCGTTCCGCTGGTTACCGTTGCGGTTAGGGTTGGATCAGCATCCCCGTAGGTTTTGCTCTGTCCCGCATCCGCGGTGATCGTGATCGCACGCTGGGTGATTTCAAAGTCGGCGCCCACATAGGTCTCGTCGTAGTTGCTGCCGTAAGTATACGTGCCCTGGCTGATCGCATACAGACCCACATTCTCGCCCGATGCACGAAC
>NZ_JAFKCW010000001.1:1105062-1735082 GCF_017254835.1 Algoriphagus aestuariicola | reverse complement strand
GCACGGACCAGTGAACCGGAGGCCACATCGCCGCCTACTATCGTTCCGCTGGTAACTGTTGCTGTCAACGTAGGATCAGCATCCCCGTAGGTTTTGCTCTGACCCGCATCGGCCGTGATCGTGATCGCACGCTGGGTGATTTCAAAGTCGGCGCCCACATAGGTCTCGTCGTAGTTGCTGCCGTAAGTATACGTGCCCTGGCTGATCGCATACAGACCCACATTCTCGCCCGATGCACGAACCAGTGAACCGGAGGCCACATCGCCGCCTACTATCGTTCCGCTGGTAACTGTTGCTGTCAACGTAGGATCAGCATCCCCGTAGGTTTTGCTCTGACCCGCATCGGCCGTGATCGTGATCGCACGCTGGCCTACCGTCAATGTCCCAAACGTAGAATTTGGCCTAGAAACTGGAAGAAAACCCGAGTCTCCTACAAAGGAAGCCGATAGTTCATAATCGCCTGCGTCTAACTTACCAAGGGAAGGGACATTCGTCAGATCAATATTTAAAGAGGCAACCCCACTAGCATTAGTAGAAGCTGCTCCCACCGACGTGCCATCAATGTAAAAAGTAATTGTCTTTCCGGAAATTCCTGCAGAAGTCTGATAGTTTAAATAAAAGGTCGAGGTAAGTGTAACTGAACTTCCATAAGTAGCTAATTTGTCAGAAGAAACTAAAGCACCATAATTAGCGGTAAATAATGCCGCATTTCCTCCACTTCCACCTCCAACTGAGAATGAATTTGAAGTTTGAATATTTGTTGGCTGATTAATCGCTCCTATCCTTAAACCATAGTTCAAAATCACATAATTAATATTTCCAGATGGGGGATTAGGATTGAATGTCGTGGAATAGCTATTAACAGTGATTGTCTTATTATTTATTGAACCTCCAGCAGTAGCAGGTGGAATAAATGTTGGTATTGGGGTACATGAATTACAATTCCCCCCTCCATTACCAGTAATGTTATAGTCGACAGATACGGATGTATTTGAAGGCAAACCTTGTGCTGCAAACAAATATGCACCATCGGTAAATGTGGTTGTCGCAGTCAGCCCCGAACTCTGCCCAGTGGCAGTCAGAACAAAAGCCACCCCCAAGTGATTCTCCTTAATCAGCATCTGGTCATTATAGATGTTCCCATTGGCATCAGCCACAGCAGTCATGTCGTGCGGCAGTATGCAAGTTGCAGGTTTGGGGTCCTCTGCAATGTGAAGAGTGACTGTCTCTCCTGGCTGCCAACCAGCCCCAGTAATGATCACATATTCACCTGGAATGTAATCCAGCTTATCCGTCGTGACAGTCGCCTGCCCCATAGCGTTAAGACTTAGTAACCCTAAGCCAAGAGTCAAAACCAGAAACAGCAGTCTGGTCATTTTGGGTGAAATTGTATTTTTCATAGTGTCAAAATTATTCTCCTATCAAAAACTCCCCGAAATCGATCACGAAACACCAAAAATTTCTTGGATATCAGAAAACTCGGGCACGATAAATATTAAAAACCAAATTGAATAAAAGAAATATTAAGAGTATTTATTACATACTTTTTTGCTTTTTGGATACATATTTTATCGTTTTGCATTTTTTACTAAAAATATTTATTGAACAATACCTAGGTGTCTATTGCAGATTTTGTGGGTATTTTTATATTGTTCGGTAACCCTTTCTCAATCCAATTTTTGACCATCGGTTAGTATCTCAATCCGCTTTCGGCTATTTTTAACTAAGTCCCAAAACCCAACTTTATGAAACCGAGCATGACAAGGAACCTCATCCTCAGGAATGATAATTGGCGATGCGAGATTCTCCCGAAGAAAAATCGGTACAGGCTATGTGGCCTATAAAAAACAAACTATAAACACATGAAAAGATTTTTAGCGCTCGCCCTGGCATCGGGGCTATGCGGATCTGCCCTTGGACAGGGCACCCAGCTCCTGAGACAGCCGACTCTCAGCCAAACCGACATCGTCTTCGTCTATGCCAATGACCTCTGGAAAGTACCCAAATCGGGAGGAAACGCCGTCCGAATGACCAGCAACGAAGGGGAAGAGACCCTTCCCCACTTCTCTCCAGACGGAACCCAGATTGCCTTCACCGGAGAATACGACGGCAATGTGGACGTGTATCTAATTCCAGCCGCTGGGGGCGAGCCCAAACGCCTCACCTGGCATCCGGGAGCGGATCTGGTCACGGGATGGACGCCTGACGGTACGTCGGTGGTCTTCAGCTCAGGCCGGGAGGGTCATGCCACCCAAGAGTCCAAGTTTTTCAAAGTTGCGGCCGAGGGCGGGATACCCGAGGCCCTAGCGATACCCCGAGCCGTAAACGGGGAAATCTCGCCGGACGGCAAATCGATCGCCTACCAACAAATCTCCTTTTGGGATCCAGAGTGGAGAAACCACCGGGGCGGGCAGGCCAAGCCGATCTGGATCGTCGATCTGAACGATTTTTCCCTAAAAATGACCCCACAGACTGACAAGGAGCGGCACACCGATCCCATATGGCTGGGAAGCAAAGTGTACTACATTTCCGAGCGGGACTACTTGGCCAATATCTGGTCTTTTGATCCGGCGAGTGGTCAGGAAAAACAGGAAACCTTTCTCAAGGACTTTGACATCAAAAGCCTGGACGGCAACGGAACCGAAATCGTCTATGAACAGGGCGGCTACCTGCACCTGCTCAATCCCCAAACCGGGCAAAGCCAACAGCTCAACATCACGGTCTCAGGGGACTTTCACTGGGCAAGGGAGCGCTGGGCCAATGTCTCTGGCTCAGTCCTGCAAAATCCCCAGCTTTCTCCTACGGGCCAGCGGGCCATCTTCGAATACCGCGGAGAAATCCTGACCATTCCCAAGGAAAATGGGGCGGGTAGAAATGTGACCAATACGTCCAAATCAGCGGAACGCGCCCCAGTCTGGTCTCCCGACGGAAAGCAAATCGCCTACTTCTCGGATGCAAAGGGAGAATATGAATTGGTCATCGCCGATCAGGAAGGCAACAATCCCAGAACGATCAGCCTGCCAGACCCCAGCTTTTACTTCAAGCCAGAGTGGTCTCCCGACGGTGCCCATATCGCATTTACCGATACGGATTACCAAATGTGGGTGGTCAATGTGGCTTCTGGTTCTGCGAAAGTGGTAGAAACCGACCGCTTTGCCCATCCGAATCGGAGCATGAATCCGGTGTGGTCACCCGACGGCAAATGGATCGCCTACGTCCTACTCATGGACAACCAATTCAAGTCGGTGTTTGTCCTGAATGTCGCTACTGGGGAAAAGATCCAAATCGGAGACGCCATGGCGGATGCCATCACCCCCGTATGGGATGAAAACGGTAAGTATCTGTACTTCCTTGCCAGCACGGATTTCGGGTTGAATACGGGTTGGCTGGACATGAGCAGCTTCGACCATCCGGTCAATAGAAGTCTGTATCTGGCGGTGCTGAGCGCCTCGGACCCCTCCCCGCTGCTTCCTCTGAGCGATGAGGAGACTGCCGAAAAAGAGGAAAAGAAAAAAGAAGAAGCAGTGGAAGTCAAGATAGATGCAGCCGGAATCCAACAGCGTATCGTCGCGGTGGACCTCCCCGCAAGGGATTATTCCGGATTGGCGCCGGGTCCGGAAGGCTTTGTCTTCTACCTCGAAAACATTCCAAACCAAGGCTCCACCCTACACAAATACGACCTCAAGAAACGCAAATCGGAGGTCTTTTTCCCGTCTGTCAATCAAGTCGTGGTTTCCAAAGACCGCAAGTCCATGCTCTATCAAAGCGGAAGTACCTGGGGAATCGTCGAAACTTCCGGTTCGGGCAAAAAGTCTGGAGACGGTGCACTCAAGGCGATAGGCCCCATGAAAGTCAAGGTCAACCCCATGGAAGAATGGCAACAGATCTACCGCGAAGGCTGGAGATACCAGCGGGATTTCCTCTACGTGGACAATGTGCACGGCGCGCCTTGGGATGAGATTTTTGAATGGTACAAGCCATGGGTAGACCATGTCCGTCATCGAAGCGACATGAACTACATCATCGATATACTCGGCGGGGAGGTGGCAGTGGGTCACAGCTATACCCGAGGGGGAGATTTCCCCGAGGTCAATTCCGTTCCGATTGGTCTGCTTGGTGCTGACTATGAAGTCGTAGATGGAAACTTTCGGGTCAAAAAGATCTACAATGGAGAAAGCTGGAATCCTAACCTAAAGGCTCCATTGGCCCAGCCTGGAGCGATGGCAAAAGTTGGCGAATACCTCGTGGGAGTGAATGGCAAGGCTATTGAGTCCGGGTCAAATCTTTACCAATATTTCGAAGGGACAGCCAACCAGCCAACTAAAGTCCACCTAAACAGCAAGCCCGGAATGGACGGTGCGCGCGTGATTCAGGTTTTGCCGGTAGCCTCGGAAAACCAGCTCCGTGGAGTGGACTGGGTAGAGGGCAACCGTCGTAAAGTGGACGAACTTTCGGACGGTAAACTGGCCTATGTCTACATTCCAAACACCGGAGGGGCCGGATACAACTCCTTCAACCGCTATTACTTTGCCCAGCAGGATAAGAATGGCGCCGTGATAGACGAACGAAACAATGGCGGAGGATCGGCTGCTGACTACATGGTAGACATCATGGCCCGAGATCTGCACGGCTACTTCAATTCACGGGCAAATGATCACAGACCATTTACCACGCCGATGTCCGGCATTTGGGGGCCTAAAGTCATGCTGATCAACGAGCGTGCAGGTTCAGGCGGTGACCTGCTCCCCTACCTATTCCATAAGATGGAAATCGGCCCGCTCATAGGTACAAAAACCTGGGGAGGACTGGTGGGCACTTGGGATACGCCTCCTTTTATCGACGGTGGAAGAATGGTCGCTCCCAGAGGCGGTTTCTATGACATCAATGGGGAATGGGCCGTCGAGGGAGTCGGAATCTCGCCGGACATCGCCGTGGAGCAAACCCCAAAAGATGTGATTGAAGGCCGGGATCCCCAGCTGGAACGAGCCGTAAAAGAAGCCTTGGATCGACTGGCAACAGAGGGAATCGAGCTCAAGCCCGAACCCAAAGCGCCTATTCGCTATTTCCGACCAAAGGAAAACTAAGCAAACGAATCTCAAGAGGCACTTGCTGGAACTATCCGGAATATAAATATAGACATCAGAGCGGCGAATCCCTTTGAGATACCTCAAGGGGATTTTTTTATCCGAGTTGAATTTTGTTATCTTCTGAAATGAAAATCGGTGGAATTCTTATGCTGTTCTTTTTGGTTTTCAGTGCCTGCGGGATTCACGACGGCAGACCAGATGGTGTATTCATCCGAATCCACAACAATTCTGACGTCAACTTTGAAAAAGTAACGGTCCAGTCTGGCAATGAGGAACAATTCTTTGGAGACGTGCTGTCGAGAACTGCCTCGGAATACAGGGAATTTGATTACGCCTTTCGATATGGAGCTGTTTGGCTTCAAGCCGAAGGCCGGGATTTTTCATTGATCCCCACAGATTATGTTGGCGAAACTCCCCTTAGAAACGGCTTTTACACCTACCGAATCGGGCTCAGCTCCGCCAATCTATCCGACGCGGAACTGACCTTCGAGCTGATAGACGAGTAGTAACTTCTGTATTTCCTACTCCCTACCAGGCTTCGACTCCGCTCCGCTTGACACCCGACGCCCGACTTAGCTCGGTCTTACATCCCACCCCCGCTCAGGCAGACACCAAGCTTCGGAAATCGGACATACGATATCCGACATCCCCCCTCCTACTTTCTCTCCGGCCAAATTACCGAAGCCAACACCGAAGCGATCAAAATTCCTCCCACGATACCCAGCGAAGGTGTGGATCCAAAATGGTAGAAAGGTGCTGAAATCATCTTGAACCCAATAAAGGCGAGAATGATGGCCAGCCCGAACTTAAGTCGGCTGAACATGTGGATGAAATTTGCCAACAGAAAATACAAGGATCTCAGGCCCAGGATCGCGAAGATATTGGAGGTATAGAGGATAAAAGGATCGTCCGGAGCGATTGCGAAGATTGCCGGAATGGAATCGACTGCAAACAGCAGATCTGTAAATTCGATTACGGCTACCACCACCAGCAATGGAGTGGCCATCTTTACCCCCTTCTTGACGACGAAAAACCTATCACCGTGGTACTCGGGCGTCACCTTGAAATACCGATAGATCAGCTTTGCTCCAGGATTTTTGGTATAGTCCTTTTCTTCCTCATCATCGCTTGCAAACCAGGATTTGTAACCTGCATAAATCAAAAATGCCCCAAACAGCGTCAAGACTACATTGATTCGGACTGAGCGTTGCATGAGCTCCATCTCCGGCAGATAGGTCATCGAGATGATCCCTACACCTGCAAAGATGAAGATGGCCCGCATTACGAGCGCACCGATTATACCCCAAAACAAGACTTTGTGATGATACTCCCTGGGCACCTTGAAAAATCCAAATACCAGGATAAAGACAAAGAGATTGTCCACGGAAAGTGCCTTTTCTATCCAGTAGGCAGACTGAAACTGCGAAAACTTCTCCAAGCCGACCTCCTCATGGGTCACGATGTAGATGAAAACGCTGAATACCATCGAAAGCCCGACCCAAAATATGGACCAGATTGCGGCTTCTTTGTTGGAAATAATGTGGCTCTTTTTGTTGAAAATGCCCAAATCCAGCAAGAGCATAAATCCTACGATAAGGGCAAAACCGATAAGTATACCGGGGTGGTTGATTAATGAATCCATGAAAAGGAAGGAAGGCTAATGTGAAACCGGGTGTTGCTACCCGATGAATTTGATTTTACTGGCAGTTGGGTTTGGTGCTACCAGGTTTCAAAAAAAGCCTGAAAGAGAATGATTGTGTCAAAATGGGAAGAAAGTTGTGACGGTGCTGGTTCGGCTGAAATTGATCCGAGAAGCCTGACTTCTGGATTGTACCGAAATCCGAATGCTGAATCCAGAAATTTAAGGCTCAAATCAACTTGAATTGATCCTGACGGGAATGAGTTCCTAAGATGAAACTCCGGAACAGTATCCGAACTCAGGTGACCTGTGTGCTCATCTGCAATCTGAAAATCCGAAACAGGCGGGAAAATGCAGATCAAAAAAATCCCCGCAATCCAAGCAGCCAGCATCAGTCCGAAGAATACCTGTTTTTTCATCTTTGTCAATGAGCTTTCAAAGGTAGAACAATTGAAAATCCCGCCGAATATCCCGACAAAATCTTTTGGAGATTCTTAAGCCACTGGGAAAAATGCCTCAAAGTCCCGAGCCAGCGCATTGCCAAAATATGCCTTGGCGAGCCGATTGGCACGAATCTCAGTCCAATACCTGCTATGCTTGCCCGAAAACGCCGGCAATCGCTTGAAACCCCAGACCAGATTGAGCAGGCTCGGTAGGCCGATCTTCACATAGAATCCGAGCAAATAGGATCCCAACAGCTTCTTGCGATCCCCCTCCAGCCCAAATTTGTAGTCTAGGTAGTGTCCATATTCATGTTGGACGATACGGTTGCGGGATTCTCCTGTAATCCCGGAATGGAGGAAAATGCCGACGCCTGGAAGACAGATTGCGCTTCTGGGGAGGATTAGGCGCGTCTCGAAGACTGCGATTCCGTCCAGCATCTCCTTGTCGTCAATTCTCTTCATATCAGCTTTAGATTGGCTTTGCAAATTTTAGGATAAGGATAAGAACCTGAAGATTGCGGTTATTCGATATTCTCTGCAACTTTATAGAAATCAAATTTTTATAATCATGATAGAAGAATTGTTAAAATCAGCAAACGGGCCCCTAAGGGAGCTGTTGGCAAGTGTGGGCGGAAGCGGCGACTCCGCGGATGCGGTCCGGGATAGCTTTGCGAAGGTAATTCGGGAACAGACCAGAGAAGGCAACTATGAGGGCGTGATGGAGATGTTTTCCGGCAAAGAGACCAGTCCGGAAAGCCCGACGGTCGAGCATTTAAAAGGGAATTTGGGAAACAAACTCAGTGACAAGCTGGGAATAGACACGGACAAAGCCTTGGCAATCGCCGGTCAAGCGCTTCCACTCTTGCTCAATATCTTCAACAAAAAAGTAAATGACGCTCCGCAGGCCAATGAAGAGATTGCTGGATCAGTGGTCAAATCCATCAAAGAAGAAGACGAAGCTGGATTGGGTAGTGTCTTGAGCTCTATCTTCGGGAGCGGTGAAAATCCAAGCTCCATTGATCTGGGCAGCGTCATCGACTTGGGCGCAGGGCTGTTTAAGAAAAAGTAACCCATCGCTCCTCGGTCTTTTCAAAACCAAACAGGAGCTTGCCCTTAGCTATGCCCTAGTTTTAGCGAATGGTTGGTTCCACTTCTAACTTCAGATATTATCAAAATTCAATTCTTATGAAAAATCTTAAAATCCTTTCCGCAGTCTTTTTTCTCTTTTTCGTGGCTTTTGCCGCCCAGGCACAGATTCCAAAAATCCCCGGTGCAGGCACTTCCGCGCTTTCCAGCCAGGTTTTGGGCATTTTGGACAACACAAGCGGACTTAATCTGTCGGGTGACCAAAGCAGCAAACTCAAGGCAAACAACAAGTCCTTTGTGGACCAGTTGATGAAAATCACCGGCGGCTCGGAATCCGATGATGCGAAGAAATCCAGCATCCTAAACCTTAAAAATGGCCGGATGAAATTTCTCAACGACCTCTTGGGCAATGAGCTGACCCAGAAATACATGGGAAATGTACTCAAAGCGATCAACCCGCTCAAGTCAAAATTAGGGCTGGCAGCGCTTGCATTCTGAGTTCATTTCGCTCAATTTGAAGCCTTGGAGATTTTCCAAGGCTTTTTCTTTTCCCCAAAGATGAAAAAAATCCTCCCGCTTCTACTTCTATGTATTTGCTTCGCGTGCGCCAAAAAAAGGCAGCCCATAGACCTTTGGCTCACTGATCCGACGGCAAATGTGCTTTTCGAAAAGCAAGCCGAACCACAAGAGACTGCAGATTCGGAGCTAACGATCAACGTGGATGCAGAGACCATCTTCCAGGCGATGGATGGATTCGGCTTCACCCTTAGCCAAGGCAGCGCAAAACATTTACTGGAAATGAGTGAGCAAGCGAGGGAAGCAGTTCTTGGGGAGCTTTTCGGTGACGGCGAAGAGGATATACGAATATCCTACCTCAGACTTTCGGTAGCAGCCTCAGATCTCAACGAGTTTCCTTTTTCGTACAACGACCTCGAAGATTCCCTAGCTAGCGACCCAGAGCTTTCCCGTTTTAGCCTCGGTCCAGACACTTTGGACGTCATTCCTGTCCTCAAGCAAATCCTTAGCATCAATCCCGAAATCAAGCTGATGGCCTCCCCCTGGTCTCCTCCTGCGTGGATGAAAGACAATAAAGACACTCGCGGCGGGTCTCTTTTGAAGGAGTTTGAAGGTGCCTATGCCTGCTATCTGGTGAAATACATTCAAGAAATGGAAAAACTGGGGATCACCATCGATGCACTGACGATACAAAACGAACCCCTGCATCCCGGCAACAATCCCTCACTGCTGATGCTGCCTGAGCAGCAGGCGAGATTTATTGGACTCCATCTTGGTCCCGCATTCCAAGATGCCGGAATCAAAACCAAGATCATTGTCTATGACCACAACGCCGATCGGCCGGACTACCCAATTGCAGTGCTGAAAGACTCCCTCGCCAATCCCTTTATCGACGGATCGGCATTCCACCTCTACGGCGGAAAAATCGATGCTTTGTCAGAAGTCCATCAGGCATTTCCTGATAAAAACATTTACTTCACGGAGCAATGGGTCGGTGCGCCGGGAGACTTGCCTGGGGATCTGGTCTGGCATGTGAAAAATCTGGTGATTGGGGCTTCCCGAAACTGGGCAAAGACCGTTTTGGAATGGAATCTCAGCTCTAATCCAAGCCTTACTCCGCATACTGACCGAGGCGGATGTGACCGCTGTCTCGGCGCGATCACGATAGCAGGCGACTCAGTGACCCGCAACCCCGCCTACTACATCATCGCCCACGCCAGCAAATTTGTGGATCCTGGATCTCTGCGAATCGAGTCCAATGAACTGGAGGGATTGTCTAATGTCGCTTTTGTCAGACCGGACCGCAAAAAAGTCCTGATTGTACTGAACGATTCGGGCGAGACGAAACACTTTACAATCAAGGACAAGGAAGACCTGTTCGAGGCCCAGCTGAACTCCGGTGCGGTCGGTACCTGGATTTGGTGAAAAATACTTTAGTAACCCAGCTTTGGCTCCAGCCACAGCAAGCCCAAAAAAATCAGCATACCACCTAGCCAGATCCACGGCGAGACCGGTCTGAGTATTTCGCCGGCGACTTTGGATTCCTTGCCAGGCCCGCCCTTTATCCTATCGATCAATGCCGAGGTTTGCAGCGCCTGCAGCTGTCCCTTCCCATATACATAGGCCGCAAAGGTCGAATCCAGTTCAATCCAAGAGCTGTCTGACGATTGCAATTGGCCTTCGGACAAAAAAGGATTGACCGCACTCTTGCGAAAAAACACGGTGTCTTTTCCCCAAGCTACCAAGTCAGGAAGACTGTCTTTTGACAATCGTTGGATAGGCTCTGACATGCTCGACAGCAGCGGAGCGCTCATCCTCCAGGATTCCGTTTCATCTGGCTCCAAGTTGCCAAAAACGTCTCCCCAAAGTCTTCCATATTCCTCAGACTTCCCTTGAAGTGCCAAAGGATAGCTAGCGGTGACAAGACTCAGGGCGATAGCGGAGCTTTCGGAATACTGAATGGCGACTGCTCCATCGTGGGTGAGTTTTTGGGCGGGCTTTTCTATAAATTCAAAAGGCAATATTTCCAAGCCACTCTCCAGCTTGACGACTTCATTTTGTCCGGTTTGCCTGACTTGAAAATCCGTCCCAAACAGTCGGTTTAGTACTTGGGCAGTTTCATCGGGCTTTCCAACATTGATCACTAGCAATACCGCTTGACCTGTCATAACCCAGTCCTGAACAGATCGCTGATCCAGCTGAGCCGGATCGATCAGGAGAATTTGCAGGGAATCTGGCGATGATCCGCTTTGGATGACTGTTTCACGGGAGAGCTTGATTTTTTCCGTTACCTGCTCGCCTTTTTCGCCAAGCCAGCTACTCAGTGCACGGCTTTCCGCACTGGGAAATCCAAGCTGAAAATGATACTTTTTGGGTCGCGCAGCACCGATAAAAAAACGGAGTGAGGTCAAAGTGTCCTTTTCCAAGACCAGCGGAAATTCAGCCCTGTTCAATCCACTGGGATAGAATTCCAACAAGCCGGCGTTCCAGCCTTTTTTCAGTATTTTGGACTCCAGTTTTGAGCCTGGGATTTCCAGTCTCGCACTATCACTTTCTGAAAAAACATCATAGGCAACCCGCTGCATTTCACCTTTGCGGAGATAGCCTTTCCAATCCAGCTTTCGGATGGCTCCCCTCCTCTCCGGCAGAATCCATTCCATATCCAAGTCTTTCAAGGGATAAAGCTGTGCTGCATCAAAGCGCTCTCCCAACAAGAAAATCTTGCCAACAGGAGCTTGAAGCTTCGACAGAGGCAATGCCCTTCTGATTTCCAAACTGTCCCTCCAAAAATCTACCGTCTTCCTATCTAGTCCGTCTTCATATACCAGAATCCGGCTTTTCTGGCGGTCTAGGCTGTACTGTGGCCTCAATACAGCCATGCTTAGGCATACGGCAAATCCAAGGAAAAACAGCAGGCGCAGTCCGATCCGGCTTGGCGGGATGCCCTTTTTCCACTGGAAGAAAAGACCAGTCAGTGCAATCAGCGTCAGCACCGAAATTATTCCGAAAAAAAAGGGCCAGGAAACTAAAGGTTGGTAGTGGAAATTCATCTCAGGTTCTTTCGGAAAGCGGATTTCAAGGCTTCATTGGAAAGATAGGAAGGCCCGGGGTTTTTGTAGTTTTTGGCGAGTGGATGGAGCTTTTCGCGAAGTTGCTTCCGGCCATTATTTTCCAGCTTTCCAGATTCCAATTGCTGCAGATAAAGAACCAGGCTCCAATCGGAGAGACCTGAGTTTTGCATCCGCTCAGTCCACAGGCTTCCCAGCTTATGAACCGTCTGGCGGTCCGAAGCGCTAAGCTCATTTTTGGCCAAAAATCCCAATACGGCGGAGGCCAGTGGTTCGATTTGTTGATCCAAGACAAGTTGCTCTTTCCGGATTTCTTCTTCCAATTCATCCAGCTCTCCACTCAGGCGTTTTTCTTCTTCTTTGATGGGCGGTGGGTCGTAGGCCGTTCGTTTGACGTACACGCGGGATTTTTGCTGTACGCTCTTCAGCAACTCGAGCGCCTTGTATTGGTAGGGCAAAGATTTTTCCGGCTCAAATAGTCGCATATGGAGCTCGGCCTGCCACATCTGCTCCAGTGCAGCTTTTAGCGCTCCCCGTGTAGACTGCTCATAGAAGGTATTCACCTCTTCCGAATCATGGGCATGGATATATTCGCTCATCAGGCTTTCCATGCTTTCCTGACCATTTTCTGTTTCCTGCGCATGCTCGTGTCCGTGCTCCGCTTGCGCTACCGTCGGCTCAAATCTTCCGGGTTTCTCATTTCCTGTATCTGGGTCATGCTCACCCTCTTGATCATGGAGGTGCATGTAGCCTTTGAGCATGTCACCGTCGTTCTCCGGCTCCACGACCACCCCTACTGCCGCGGTCTCAAACTCCTCGCCCAAGTACTGCCCATAGCGAAGGCGAAGCAGCTTTTGGTCATAGCCGATCTCATTGGAAGTCGAGTTGAATTGTTTCTCTGGAATCTTTGACTTTTCTGCGAGGAGTTTTTCCGTGTCGATGATAATCTGCCGCTGACTACGGAAATATTCCGGCAAAACTTGTATCGCCATGCCCTCCAGTTCAGCATTGCTCTCCTCACTGTCGTCAAAATACTTGATGAAATAGGTGTTCGAGCGACTTGCGTTGGCCTCGGGGGATTTGTTGTCCACGGCCGTCCAATAGTAATAGAGTTCATCTCCGGGCTGAAAATCCAGAGTCGATACATTCAGCAGGTAGTTTGAATTTTTGGATGAAAAAGGAGTCTTTTCCACCTCAAACCTCGTCTCACGGAACTTCACGTTTTCTCCTTTTCCCCTGACCAAAGTCGCGACGATCTCCACCTTATTTACCTTGAAATCATCACTGATCTGTGCTTGCAGCGAAAGCTTGGGATCATTTCCGGGGAAAAAGAATTTGTAGGTCGCCTTTTCCTCCGGCAGGATTCGCGGACTTTCGTCTTCGATGGATTCGAGTGTGTAAAAGTCCGACTCGAAAACCAAGTCCTCCCCTTTCCATGCCTGAATCGAATAGATTCCCGATCCAGCCAATTCGTCTACCAGCTGAAAACCACTTCCAGCTTTGGAAAAAGGCAAGCTATCCCCAGAGGAACTCAGGAAGATGACTTCCAGGCTATCAGCATTTTGGAATGCCAGACTCCAAGTGATTTCTGATCCCTTTAGAGCTCTGACATCCAGACTTTCCTGAGTCAGATTGGGAAGGCCTGTATACCTGGGAGGGTTGACTTTTACATCGGTTTGGTACAAAAGAACCGGAGCATTTTCCACCAAGGCTGTCTTGGGGTTCTCCAAAACTTCCACTTCAGAGTTTCTGCTTTCGCCAGAACTTTTGATAAATCCAGAAAGGAAATTGAGTGAAAGTGCGCCAACCAAGACTAGGGCAAAAGGCAAAAGTCCCTTTTGAAACACCCATATCCTTGGTGGGATTTGTGAGGCGATGCGCTCCAGTTGCAAACGCTCGGCGATGCTGGGATTGGGCTTTTGCAACAGCTCCAGACTAAATTCCAGGCCACCTACCCGGTCGTGGAGAATTTGCACCGCCCGCGCTCGCTTGGGGCGAAATGCCCCAAAAAAAATGGCGAAGACAACTCCAGATCCAGATGCTATTCCCCTCCATGGCATGCCATTGAGGCCTAATACTGACATCAACAAGGCCATCGAAACCGCAAAGAACAAGCCCTTTATCCAGGGATTGAGTCCGAGCTGTCTTTCCAATGATGAGATATGTTGGCCGAGTGTTTTCACAGATTGTTTCGATAGGCTAGAAACCGCTCAATTCCAAATAATACGACAACCAATATCAGCATGATCTCGGTCGCATTTGCCGACAGAGCTTGTTTTGACCTCGGTATTTCCACGAATTTCTGGGCAATTTGGCTTTTAGTCGCAGGGAGGTCCCTTTGCTTGATGCCAAGAAATTCAATGAGGGGGGCCAATATCAACTCCGGCAAAACTCCCTTTTCGACAGATTCATCCCAAGGCAGAGAAACAGGATCCTCCAACCGAATTTGAAGGTCAGACTCTGGGCGTGTTGATGCTGAGGTCAGAAAACAGAGCTTTCCTGCTTCAGTTTCCCCGATTTGCTGAGTAGCAAATACAACCTTAGCATCCGCCAGTCCAGCTTCAGAAAAGGACAGCCCATACACTTCCTTCAGAGCATCTAGAGCTGCTTCGATTTCTTTTTTACCAGTCTCTTCCGTGAGCTCAATGTGAACCGGTATCGGTGCCGAAAACACTGTCTTCTCCTCTTGCAATAACAAATCAGAAGGGATTTTAGCGAGCATTCCTTTTGCATCCAATCCCAAGAAATCGCCGTTTTCCAGACCGATCACATTCGTTGAAACCCTTGACTCTGGAAGCTCTGCTGCTAGGTGTAATTCTGGATTCTTCGGCACCCAAAGCAAATCTGGTCGAAAGTCAGATGCCATCCCAGAAGAATAGAGGTGCAGGGAGTCCAAAGTTAATGGCAAAAGATCAAGGTATTCCTGCGATTTGCCGGCGTCAAAATCCAAGCTCGGATTTTCTCCGACTTCATAGGCTGGAAGCCCCTCTGCCATCCAGTAGACCTTCTCCCCTCTAGCCTGAGCCCGCTCGAGTTCGAAGCGAAACTCAGCTTCGACTGCCGGGTTTGGGACGATTAAATGGACAACTTCAGGCGAACTGGCCTGCTCGAGGCTTTTCCACCATAGTCCGACCAACACCAAAACCAAAAAGAACAACAGCAGCAACCTGAAAAGTAACAACAGCCAATGCTCCAGCTTCAACGACCGATTGGATTGTGACTCTTTGGCACTTAGCCAGTCAGTGGCCGCCCAAGCAATGACCTTTCCCCGGCGTCCATTCCAGAGATGAATGGCAATGGGAACAGAAATCCCTAACAAACCCCAGAAGAATGCCGGCTGTATCCACTCCATCAGGAAAGGTGTTTTCGGTTCAAAATATTACGGACGACTTCCGAGAGCGGAGTCTGCATCGAGACTCGAATCAGCTGCACTTTTGGCAACTGCAGGGTTTGGGCCAGCTGGTCTAGGTATGCCTTGAATTTTCTCTTAAACTCATTCTGCACAGACTTTCCATCCTGCACCAACTCCTGCCCTGACTCCAAATCCTGGAAGACGAAGTTGCCCTCCAGCTTGAAATCCAACTCCTGCTCTCCTAACAGCTGGATCAGAATGAGTTCCTTCCGGGGATGGAGGAAGGCCTTGACGAGGCTCTCCCATTCGGTTTCTTTTTGCAAAAAGTCCGAGACCCAAAGGATCAACTCCCGGTTTCGACCTTGGGTCAAGTTCTCCGGGAATGGTTCCAGCGGCCAGGCTCCGTCGGCTTTTTCAGACTCCAAATGGTACAAGATGCGTTGGAAACTTTTAGGAGTTGGGGCGACTTTCTGCTCAATTTTTCCAACAGAAAGTGTGTAATAACTCAGAGAATCCCCCTGCAAATATCCCAAGTAAGCTAGCGAAGCGAGCAGGTTTTTGGCATAGTCCAAGCGAGAAAATCCATCCTCTGAATAATTCATCGAGCCAGAGAGATCCAGCATCAATCTGATGTGCAGGTTGCTTTCGGTGGTGGATTCCTTGACCATGTACTTGCCTGAGCGGGAAAAATACTTCCAATCTATACGCTTGAGATCATCTCCCGGCCGGTAGTGCCGATACTGCTCAAACTCACTCCCTACTCCCACCCGGATTCCCGAGTGGATGCCCTGTCGTAGCTGCTCGGAAATGAGCCGGGCAGACAGGCGAAGGTCGTTGAGCTTGATGATCTCCAGGTTACTTGGCATGAACCGGCGTCTGAGCGAGGATCTTTGAAATGACGAAATCCGTATCCAGCTGTTCCGCTTCGGCACGGAAGTGCAGCGAAATCCTGTGGCGAAGCACCGGGAAAATCAGGTGCTCGATGTCTTCGGGTATCACCGAATAGCGACCCTTGACTATGGCTCGCGCTTTGGCACAAAGTACCAAGGCTTGTCCCGCCCGAGTCCCAGCACCCCACTCCACGTAGTTTTTCACTTCTGGAACCGTCGTGTTTTCCAAGCGGGTCGAACGGATCAGACGAGTGATATAGGATAGCAGAGCAGAGTCCAGGTGAACTTCTCTGGTCAATTCCTGTAGCTGCTTAACCTCCTCTCCCGTGAGAATTTTCTCAGGAACGCCTCTGTAGGTACCTGTGGTTTTTTTTAGAACCTCAAGCTCCTCTTGCTCAGAGGGATAGCCCAACTTGATGTATAGAAGAAAACGATCCAATTGAGCTTCTGGCAGTGGATAGGTGCCACTCTGCTCGATAGGGTTCTGGGTGGCAATGATCAGAAAAGGATCAGGGAGCTTGTAGTTTTTTCCGCCGTAGGTCACCATCTTTTCCTGCATGGCTTCCAGTAGGGCAGCTTGTGTCTTCGGAGGTGTGCGGTTGATCTCGTCCGCCAAGACCATGTTGGCAAAGATCGGTCCCTGCGTAAACTGGAAAAACTTCTTGCCTGTACTGTGGTCCTCCTCCAAGACTTCGGTGCCAAGAATGTCCCCAGGCATCAGATCTGGAGTGAACTGTATCCGCTTAAAGCTCAGCTCCATGACCTTCGAAATCGTCTGCACCATCAGGGTTTTTGCAAGGCCGGGCACGCCCTCTAGCAGACAATGTCCACCAGCGAGCAGCGTGATGATCACTTGATCGAGCACTTCTTCCTGTCCGACGATGACTTTGGCAATTTCTTTTTTCAGCAGGGGAATCTTATCCACGAGCTGTTGGTACTTCTTCAGTTCAGTTTCCAAGGTTGGTTTAGGTTAAGGCATATACCACGATATTGACTCCAAATCGCGTATTATCGATTTTGTTAAAGCGTTTGTTGCGAAAGTCGTAGTCCCATTCGCAGCCATAATCTTTGTTGCTATACAGCACTCCTATCCTTCCGTTTATCTGGATGGCCTTGAGGTAATCGTGAACCAAGTCATCTCCCCAGCCATTGAGCTCAAATGAGGTAGCAGGCGGACCGTCTTCAAACTCAAAAAAACAGCGGTAGAGGTAGTGATCGTTTGGGATTTTCTGCAGGGCATCCGTTCCAAATGTTCGGGCCATCTCTTCCTCAAAGGATTTGGCAAACAGGCCATCTATGTCGTGGTTGCAGTCGTCAACAAACACAAAACCTCCCTGCTCCACATAGGTCTTGAATATCCTCCTCTCCTCTTGGGAAAATTCGACCAACTTGTGCCCACTGAGATAGCAAAACGGACTTTTGAAGATCTCCTCGCTGCTAAGCTCAATGATGCGTTCCTTTTCATCTACCGGAATCGTGGTATACTCCACCAGACTATGCAGGAGATTGGAGGGCATGCGCTGATCCGTATCCCAATTGCCGGAGTTGTATTTGATTCGGGTGAAGAAAAAGGGCATTTCTAGTGGTCAGTTTCCAGTCTCAATGATCAGCGACAGTTCACAGATTTCAGTCGCAGTCTACTTCGACTGCGAACTGAAAACTGAATACTGCCTACTGATTAAACGGCGTCAGACAAGCTGGAGAAAGTGAAGTCTCTGATTTTCATCGGAGGAATCAAACTTCCTCCTACTCGCTGGGGCTTACCCATTGCTTCGATATTGTTGAGCATGATTATCGGGCTCTCGTTGAATCGAAAGTTTTTCAACGGAAACTTGATTTTCCCATCTTCAATGTAGAAGGTACCATCTCGGGTCAGTCCAGTATAGAGCAAGGTCTGAGGATCCACCGCTCTGATATACCAAAAACGGGTCACCAAAACTCCTCTTTCGGTGCTCTTGATCATATCTGCGACGGACTGGTCTCCTCCGGAGAAGATATAGCCTCCGCCGCCAAATCCACCAAAGCCTCCGCCACCTGGCCGGGACAATGGAGGCACACCTTTTTTCTCTGCCCAATAGCGAGAATAAGCAAGGTTTTTCACCACGCCATTCTCCACCCATACGGTCTTTTGCCTCGGCATGCCGTCTCCATCCCATGGAGTCATGGGGATGACGGTATTGGCCGGATCGGAAATGATCGTCACACGTTCGTCAAAGAGTTTTTCACCTAGACGGGTCCCTCCTCCTTTTTTGCTCATGTAGCTTCTACCCTCATCCGCGTTTCGCGCATCAAAGCCGCCAAACATCAATCTCAACAGATCACCCGCCGCGGTCGGCTCCAAAATAACCGTGTATTTTCCAGGCTCGATCGCTTGTGCTCCCTTGGACGCTTGCGCCTTTTGCATGGCCACCGTGGTGACGTCTTTGGAATTGAGGAGACTGACATCGTTGAAGTCGCGGATCGCGTAACCCGATCCCGTCCCGTCTTCGGTTCTTACAGTCACGGAAAAGTCTACCGAAGTACTGGTGTTGTAGAGAAACTGGCCCTTGCTGTTTCCAGACGCGGAAAATCCAGAAAAATCCTCCAAGTAACCCGCTGCGACCAATCCCGCCGCGCTGCAAGGCTCAATGGAATCAATTGCCAATTGCGCTCGGTAATCCGGATCGATTTTATCCGTTGAGGGGCTGAAGGTCGCCGAGTCTGGATAGGTCTGCTGGCCCAGCATGGGCATGTATTCCGGATTTTCCGGTGCCAGCTTGGCTATTTCCTCGGATCTCTCGACCGCCTTTTGCAGGGAGGCATCATCCAGCTCATTGATCGATGAAGAACCGATTCTCTTTCCGAAAACCGAAGTCACGCTCAATCGAATCTCATTGGATTCACCGCTAGTGCTCACTGTGTTTCTGGCGTAGCGGATGTTGCCCGTCCTACCCCCTGAAATCGAAACTTCCGTTTCGTCTGCTTTGGCATAGGACAATGCCTTATCAATATATTTCTTAGCTTCTTCTTTAGTCAAAATGGCCATAATGGTCGTGTTGTGGTTAAATACTTCTTGCCGTGTTGATGACATTCACTCCATCGAAGCGCGTAGTCGAACTTCCGTGGGATACAGCTGACGATTGGGAAGGCTGGCCTTTTCCATCGAAGAAAGTCCCCATAAATCGGTAGTCGTCCTTGTCGCAGATCGCCGAGCAGGAATTCCAAAACTCCTGGGTGTTGGACTGGTAGGCCACATCCTCGAGCATCCCGACAATTTCGCCGTTTTTGATTTCATAGAATACCGTACCTCCAAACTGGAAGTTGTAACGCTGCTGGTCGATGGAGAAAGAGCCTCGTCCGAGGATGTAAATTCCTTTTTCCACATTCTTGATCATGTCCATAGGAGTCATCTTTTCCGTGCCTGGCTTGAGAGAAACATTGGCCATTCGCTGGAACTGTACAGAGCTCCAGTTGTCGGCGAAAGAACAACCGTGGGACTCATTCTCACCCAAAATTCCGACTTGGTCCCTGATCGCTTGGTAGTTGACCAAAACGCCGTTTTTAATCAGATCCCATTCCTTGCATTTCACACCTTCGTCGTCATAGCCCATGTTGCCGAGGGAATAGGGCTGGGTTTTGTCCGCTATCACGTTGACAATGTCTGAGCCATACTTGAAATTGCCGGACTTCCATTTGTCCAAAGTCGCAAAACTAGTACCGGCATAGTTTGCTTCATAGCCCAAAACCCTATCCAACTCCAAGGGGTGGCCGATAGACTCATGAATGGTCAGACCTAGGTGGTCAGGATCCAAAACGAGATCATACTTCCCAGGCAAAACTGACTTGGCGGTAATCTTTTCCTTGGCCTGCTTCGCCGCAGTAATAGCGTCCTCGACCATGTCGTAGGAATATCTGTAGCTGTTAAAACCGGCCGCATTTGGGATTTTTTCCGAAGCCGTGCCATCCATGTATTCGTATCCCATTCCCATAGGGGTGCTGAGGCCTTGGCGTGAGCGGAAGCCTCCGGATTCCTTGTTCACAGCCGTCACAGTCAGGTTAGGCCACATGCGGTGCACATCCTGATCGATATAGGAACCGTCGGTAGAGGCAAAATATTTCTGCTCATTGATCATAAACATCGCCGAGTTGACAAATGCCGCACCGTTGTCCAAAGCCGCGTTGTTTGCCGCCAGCATCAGGTCAATTTTCTCCTTCACGGGAACCGCCATCGCGTTTTTCTTGATTGGCGTATTCCAAGTGACTTCGCCATGGCCTTTTTCTGGGGCCAGGACTACGGGCTCTTTTTGGAGTTTGGAGTTGGCTTTGGCGATAGCCACAGCTGTCTCCGCGCACTTCTTAATGCCATCGGGGGTCACGTCGGAAGTAGCCGAAAAGCCCCATGTTCCACTGGCAATCACTCGGATGCCGACACCGAAAGTCTCGGTATTGGAGATGTTTTGGACGTTTTTCTCCCTGGTGAAAATACTCTGGGATAGGTATCGTCCGATACGCACGTCCGAGTAGGTCGCTCCTTTGGCTTTGGCGGCATTTAGAGCCGTATCAGCAAGGAGTTTTTTTGCGGCCACGTCGATACCCGGTTCGATTAGTCGCTCTGCTGAGACGGGATTTCCCATCGCCATGACTCCAGGAGTCATCAAGGCACCAAGGCCCAAGCCGGATAGGTGAATAAAATCTCTTCTTTTCAATCGATGTTTGTTTTAATGGTTAGGTTTTCTTCTGTATGCACTAATGTACTCCTATTATGAGCTCAATTCAATGTGAATATTACAACTGCGGTCAAATGGGTTCAATTGGTGGAGTTTATTCAGTTTGGAAACATCTTTTTGAAAAGATAAGGTATCCAAAGCCGCCAAAAAGCAAAATCGAGGGCACTTTTTCTCCAATAAAGGGTATTTCGGTCCATAGAATGGCGTAGCAATATTGGCATTACATCCATGGCTATTTTGGAATGTTGTTTAAGTTTTTTCAGAAGGAATTTAATCAACTGACAATCAGAGAAAATCAGTATTTCGAAGTGAAACCAAAAACTGGAAAACGAACAAACCTAGGTCAATTCACCGATTGGTCTATTTCTAATTTATCCCAAGCCCGTCAACCTAAACCCAAAAATCGCGTACTTTGCACGGTGCAAGTCGTCTTGCCGCTCCGATCCCGATGACTATCGGGACTTTCGGGGAGGAAAGTCCGGGCAACACAGAGCGCCATACTTCCTAACGGGAAGGGTGTCGACTGGTGACGGTCGGCATACAGCCAGTGCCACAGAAACAAACCGCCACTCACGCTCAGGGCTTGCCCCGAGCAAGTCGAGGGGTAAGGGTGAAAAGGTGGGGTAAGAGCCCACCGTCCCGCTGGTGACAGCTGGAGCTAGGCAAACCTTATGGGTTGAAAGATCAAATAGACCCCGGGCAAAGAGCTGCTCGTTCGATTCTCGCCTCGGCGGGATTCCGGGGTGGGTAGATCGATGGACCCCTGTCGCGAGGCAGGGGCTAGATAAATGGCAAGAATCCCTGCGGAGCAATCCGTAGTTGATACAGAACCCGGCTTACAGACTTGCACTTTTTTCTTTTAATTTACGCTATGCCAAAAATTCTCATTATTGATGACGAGCGCTTTATCCGCGCCTCCCTTCGGGAAATCCTAGAGTACGAAAAATTTGATGTGACCGAGGCCCAAGATGGCGAAGAAGGCCTGGCCAAGATACAGGAAGAGGACTTTGATCTGGTACTCTGTGATGTCAAGATGCCCAAGATGGACGGAATCGAGGTACTCGAGCAGGCTAAAAGCCTCAACCGCTCTCCCCAATTCATCATGATCTCTGCCCACGGCAGCATAGAAACTGCGGTGGAAGCAACAAAAAAAGGCGCATTTGACTTTATCCCCAAGCCACCAGACCTCAACCGTCTCCTTCTCACCGTGAGGAACGCCCTCGACAAAAAACAGCTCGTGACCGAAACGAAGGTCCTTAAGAAGAAGCTGTCCAAGAAGTATGACATGGTGGGCGAATCTCCGGCCATCGCGAGGGTCAAGGACACCATAGAGAAAGTCGCCCCGACAGACGCACGCGTCTTGATCACAGGGCCAAATGGGACTGGAAAAGAACTCGTGGCACACTGGATTCACCATAAAAGCAACCGACAGTCCGAGCCGTTTGTTGCCGTCAACTGCGCCGCGATCCCTTCAGAACTAATTGAGTCCGAACTTTTTGGACATGAGAAAGGGGCATTTACTTCAGCCCATAAGCAGCGCAACGGAAAGTTTGAGCAGGCCCAAGGCGGAACCTTGTTTCTCGATGAGATTGGCGATATGTCCCTTTCTGCCCAATCCAAAGTACTCCGTGCCCTGCAGGAAAATCTGATCAACCGAGTCGGGAGCGACAAAGACATCAAAGTCGATGTTCGTGTCTTGGCAGCGACGAATAAGGACCTGAAAAAGGAAATCGAGGCAGGAAGGTTTAGGGAAGATCTCTATCACAGGCTCAGTGTAATATTGGTACAGGTGCCCGCTTTGAAAGATCGCAAGGAGGATATTCCCCTGTTGGTCGAGAAGTTTTTGGATGACATCTCCCAAGAAAACGGAGACGCAAAAAGAAGCATCACCAAGGAAGCGCTGCAGCAGCTACAGCAGTTCCCTTGGACTGGAAATATACGGGAACTCCGAAATGTGGTCGAAAGACTGGTGATCTTGGGTGAACCGGTGATCAGCCTGGAGGACATAAAAAAATATGCTGACTATTGACGGTCAGCATATTTTTTAGCTATTGGCTTTCTGCGCGGTAGGCGCTTTGGCGTACGCCGGGCAAGGTTTGCTGGAGGCGCAAGCTCCCAAGGCTAATATCCCGACCAATAGTGCAAGCGTGGCTAATCTTTTCATAGTTTAGTTTTTATACTTTTCAAATATGTCCATTAAATCTTAAGATAGCAATTACTGCACCATTAAGTTGCAGCCTCGGATTTCCGAGTTGTCAAAGCGCCCCAAAACCTCCAAGTGGCCATTTTCGTCGAATCTCCCCAAATCCTGAGTTTCGATAAAAGCGCAAGAATGAAAGTTGGCCAAGTCGATCACGTTAATCCCCCCCTGAGATCTGGTAGTCCAGCTCAGTGGATCATTCACATCCCGAAGCATAACGCGCATGGTCGCAGGAAGCGTATACTTCCCCTCTCCTTTTGAATAGGCCTGGGACATCAGCTCCGTCATGCCGTACTCGGAATGGATGGACTCCAGGCCAAAAAATGCCTTGAGACAATCATGGACTTCTTCTCTGATCATCTCCTTTCGGCGCCCTTTCATCCCTCCCGTTTCCATTACCATTAGGTTATCCATCGGTGAAAACACCTTTCCCGATTCCGCCAAGTCCAACAACGCGAAGGTGACTCCAAGTAGCAGGACCTTCCTGTTTCCACCTTTCAGCAATTTCAATTTCTCCAGCAACTCATCTTGGTTGTATAGAAAAAAGCCAGAATGCCGCGATTTGGAAACTTCTATAAAATGCTTGGCCATAGCCACCAAACTACTCCCCGGTCTTTCGAGGTAGGCGGGCAATAACGCCAACACATGGTAGCCTTCCAAAGGAGCATAAATCTTCTCAAAAATTTTCTGGGCGTGGCCTAAATACCAGCTTTCGGACCAGACATAATGCTTGGAAGTGATGGCCCCCGTAGTGCCGCTGCTTGAATAAAAAGAGGAAAAATCTGAACTACTACCGCAGACAACCGGAAAATCCTTGAAAAAACGGATGGGCAAAAATGGAATGCCTTCGAGGGACTTGACCTTTTTCGATTCTATCTTTCTCGCCTCCAAGTAGGCTTTATATACTTCATTTTCAGCGGACTGATAGTGAAACAATTCCAATGCAAAATCTTCGAACTGGCCATCATCGAAATTGGTTAGCCTCTCTGAAAAACTTTTAAAATCTCGCATCGTTTTATATTTTGCGTTTTTACTGAGAAAAACTAACCTTATTTTCGGGAGTAAATTTACCTTCAGCCGATGCGATTCAAAAACTATTCAGGATTAATGTTGGTAACGGCCTTGGGCTGGACTTCCTGTATCAGCCCCCCGGACAATTATCCGTCCGTGCCTCAAATCGAGTTTTCCACTATCGAATACAATGGCGACTCCCTGAATATCAGTGTAGACTTCAGGGATGCGGAGGGAGATCTGGGACTTGCCGCAACCGATGTCAACCCACCCTATAATCCGCTGTTTTATAAACGAGATGCTGCCGGAAATTTGATCACCTATGCCAACCGCCCACTAGAGGCTCCTTCATATAATCCCATCGATTGGGTCGTAGACCCCATCGTCAATAATGCTGTGGTAAAGGACACCATTTGGGTAGAGCAAAACGAAGATCAGTACAACATTTTTGTTCGGTTCTACATCAAGAGAGATGGGCAATTTACTGAGTTCAGATGGCAGGATCCACCTTTTTACACCACCTTTAACGGGCGATTCCCGAGAGTCCTCACCACTGAGGAAGGGCAAGCGGTGGAAGGGAATATCAAGTACCAAATGCTCTCTAGGGGATGGGAATCCATCTTTCGTACCGACACTCTTAGAGTCGACGTAGAAATTCAGGATCGAGCGCTTAATCGAAGCAACCAAGTGTCAAGTCCGGAAGTTACGCTCAGGCAAATCACCAAAAACTAAAAAAACAAAGCCTCCGGATTTTCGGAGGCTTTGTTTTGCTAGATGAGGGGAAACTTTTTAGGGTTTGCCTCATGCATCATGCGGTAGGCTTTCTCCGTCACGTCATCTGCGCTTGGCTTGGAAAAATAGTCCCCATCCGAGGAATAAGCGGGACGATGTGCTTTGGCAGCGATAGTCTGGGGCTCTGAGTCAAGGTATTTGAAAATCCCCTGCTCATCCAGTGCCTGCTGAAGCATATAGGCAGAGGCTCCGCCTGGCACGTCCTCGTCTGCGAAAATCACCCTCCCGGTCTTCTGGACGGACCTGCCTATTACACCATGGTTATCAAATGGCAATAAGGTTTGCACATCGACCACTTCCACGGAAATCCCCAACTCCGCCAACTCTTCGGCCGAATCCATGACGATCCGGCACATGCTCCCGTAGGTAACTACGGTAAGGTCGGTGCCCTCACGCAGGATTTCGGGCTTGCCCAACGCGACGGTATATTCACCCAAGTTGGACGGCAATTTCTCTTTCAGTCGGTAGCCATTTAGGCATTCGATCATGATCGCCGGCTCATCGGACTCCAAAAGCGTCTTATACATTCCAGCAGCCTGGGTCATGTCCCGAGGCACGCATACGATCATTCCTCTCAGAGACGAAAGTATCATCCCCATCGGAGAACCAGAATGCCAAACCCCTTCCAGTCGATGACCCCTAGTTCGTACGATCAACGGCGCTTTTTGGCCTCCTTTGGTTCTATAGAGCAAGGAAGCCAAATCATCTGACAGCGTCTGCAAGGCGTAGAGGAGGTAGTCCAAATACTGGATTTCGGCTACTGGTCTCAGCCCTCTTAACGCAGTGCCTATACCTTGTCCGATGATGGTGCATTCCCTGATTCCGGTATCTGTCACCCGAGATTCTCCGTACTTCGCCTGAAGGCCAGCAAAAGCTTGATTCACGTCTCCGATTTTTCCCACATCCTCGCCAAAGGCAAAGAAACGCGGGTCTTTTTCCAGAGTATGGTCAAAAAATGCCTGAAGAATCTCTCGGCCGTCAACCAAAGGGGATTTCTCATCGTAGGTAGCGGCTACTTCTTTTATATTTCCCACTGCCCACTGGGAGTGGCTGTATAGATGACTATTGTATCGGTCAAAATTCTTCTCTCCCTGAGCTTCATACCAAGCTTTGAGACCGCTTCTTACACTTTCCGAGTCAAACCTCATTGCCAGCAATGCCTTCCTGACAGCGGTAACGGCGTCCTTGCGGATTGGATTGATAGTCTTCGAAAGTTCTTCGGCCAATTGAAGTAGCACGACTTTTCTGGTGCTCTTTTCAGCCGAAGATCTCAAAAGGGCAATTGCCTCTTGGATCTCTTTTTTTATCTCCCCAGAAAATCTATTCCAAGCTGCCTCTTTTTGTCTTTTGACCTCTGCCTTGGCGTCTTCTTCAATCTGGTCCAAGGCTTCATCCTTCGCAATCCCCGCAGAAACAATATAGTCCCTAAATCGGCTGATGCAATCCCATTCTTTTTCCCACTGCAATCGCTCTGCAGACTTGTATCGCTCATGGGATCCCGAGGTGGAATGCCCCTGCGGTTGGGTCATTTCTTCCACATGGATCAAGACAGGCACGTGTTGTTGACGGGCCAGTCCCCCGGCATACCGGAAGGCTTGAACCAAGGCCTCGTAGTCCCATCCTTTCACCCGGAGTATCTCGATTCCACGTTCGGTTTCGGTACGTTGGAAACCCATCAGCACTTCTGAAATGCTCCCCTTGGTCGTATGGTACTTATTGGGTACTGAAATTCCGTATTCATCGTCCCAAATCGCAACTACCATTGGGACTTGCATGACTCCGGCGGCATTGATGGTTTCAAAAAACATCCCCTCAGAGGTGGACGCATTGCCTATGGTACCCCAAGCGACTTCATTCCCGCTTTTGGAAAACTGCTTCAGATCTCTGAGTGCTTTGTTTTCCCTGAAAAGCTTCGATGCATAGGCCAATCCCAACAGCTTGGGCATTTGGGCAGCGGTAGGAGAAATATCAGCGGCAGAATTATAGCATTGGGTCAGGTCCTTCCAAGAACCGTCTTCGTTGAGAGAGCGGGTCGCGAAATGTCCATTCATCAAACGTCCTGCACTTGCAGGCTCAGCTTCCACATCCGCATGAGCATACAGTTGCGCAAAATACTGGGATATCGTCAACTCCCCGAGCGCAAACATAAACGTCTGATCCCTATAATATCCAGACCGGAAATCACCGAGCTGAAAGGCCTTGGCCATTGCGATCTGCGCCAGCTCCTTTCCATCCCCAAAAATCCCAAATTTCGCCTTTCCCATAAACACTTCCTTTCTCCCCATGAGGGAGGCGTGGCGACTGGTCACCGCCACTCTGAAGTCTTCAAGAATTTCCTCGTTGCTGACTAGGGGTTCTTCCGGGGACTGCGGATAGGATTTGGTAATTGCCATATGCGAGTAGGAATCTAAATGTTACTTTGGGTTGGACATTCTGCTCTTAGCATCATCAAAAATAGCCAAAATTGACTTTGATGCAAATTTCTCCTTTACATTTTAACAATCAAAAATTTTGAAAGAATTGCCGAATTTTCATCCATTTGAAATATTATTTTGAATTATTTCAACAAACATCTGATTTGCTTGAAAATCAGAGATTAATGAAAATCCATAAATCAAAAATTTTCAAGAGTAAAATTTTAGACAAGCGGGGTTTGAAAAAATATAATCTTGGAATTTTCTAGAAATCCATCATAAAAAATAAAATAAACTACCGAAAACCGCTGTCAGCCCCACTGCATACCAAATACTATTTTATAAAGGGCTTTTTGGATAGTCATTGCTTCTTATCTTTGCCCCAAGAATCTAAATCCAAATGCTATTGCCATGATAATAGGTGTCCCAAAGGAAATCAAAAACAACGAGAACAGGGTAGCACTTACCCCGGCTGGTGCCAAAGAGCTGATCAAAAGAGGTCACAGCGTCTACATCCAACATACCGCCGGTGAAGGCAGCGGTTTTCCAGATGCTGAATACGAAGCCGCCGGAGCTAAAATCCTCCCTTCCATTGAAGCGACCTATGAAATCGCAGAGATGATCATGAAGGTGAAGGAGCCAATCGAGTCGGAGTACAAGCTGATCAAGGAAAACCAATTGTTGTTCACCTATTTTCACTTTGCCTCCTATGAGCCCTTGACCAAGGCAATGATCGAGAGCAAAGCCGTTTGTTTGGCCTATGAGACTGTGGAAAAAGCGGATCGAAGCCTTCCACTACTGGTACCGATGTCCGAGGTAGCGGGCAGAATGGCGATTCAAAAAGGTGCCAACTATCTCGAAAAACCCCTGAAAGGTCGCGGAATTCTCTTGGGTGGAGTACCTGGTGTTCTTCCTGCCAAGGTCCTTATCCTCGGAGGTGGCATCGTGGGAACTCAGGCTGCCTGGATGGCCGCTGGTTTGGGTGCCGACGTCACAATCATGGACGTGTCCCTGCCAAGAATGAGATACCTCGCCGACGTGATGCCTGCGAATGTCAAAACCATCATGTCCAACGAATACAACGTGAGAAATCTGATCAAAGACGCAGACCTTATCGTCGGGGCGGTTTTGATCCCCGGGGCAAAGGCTCCTCATCTCATTACCCGCGACATGCTGAAAGACATGAAGCCCGGCACCGTATTGGTGGATGTAGCGGTAGATCAAGGAGGTTGCATTGAGACCTGTAAGCCGACTACCCACGAAAACCCAACTTTCATCATCGACGATGTCGTACACTACTGTGTGGCCAATATGCCAGGAGCAGTTCCTTATACTTCTACCCTCGCGCTGACCAACGCAACCCTCCCCTACGCGATCCAATTGGCAGACAAAGGCTGGAAAAAGGCTGCGCAGGAAAACGCCGACTTGGTGCCAGGACTGAATGTAATCAATGGAGAAGTGGTGTACGAGGCTGTCGCCCAAGCCTTCGACCTCCCTTTCACTCCAGTGGAAAAATATTTGGCTTAAGCCGATTTTTGAATTTCAAAAAATCCCTCCGGAGCGATCTGGAGGGATTTTTTTGTTACAGTGATTCCAACGGTTTATCACAAAAACGCAAAGCTGAAAAAACTAATACGAGATTGCATATGTAGCTGTAATTCAAAACAATATTGTTTCATATAATTGCGATATTCCTTAACTTTTAACTATCCCACCTGGAAGAAATTCCCAATCGAAAAGCCAGGACAGTTTATTCTCCAGCCAACTAATTTTTATTTGACTATTGATTTTTGAAATTCTGTGAAGCAGTTCATGACTGCAAGTGAAATTGCCCATGTCCAAGAAAAGTGACGTTCCTATTAGGATCTTCCAACCATTGACAACCTACCATCTTCACTGGGACAGCTACTTTAGTGGGGATGTCTATGCCTTCTCCTACTTCCCCGATCCCGACTTTGTGTTGATCGGCAAAGGCGATTGGGGTGCTTGGAATGGAAATGCGGACATGGTGAAATTTTTCCGGACAAACACGAAAGCGGTAAAGGGGCAATTGAGATTAAAAAAACTGAAAACTTCCACCAGAAACACCACCGACTTTCTTTTGGTATCCGAGGTAGCATGCCTTTTCGCCCCATCTTTGGAGACACCGTTCTTCCACTCCAAATTCCATACATCTTCCTTATTTAGGAAAATGTCCGATGGTTCGAAGTTCTTCCAGCAGCGTGAGAACGAATTCAGTTTGATCAAGCAAGAAAACCCGCATCTCCGGATGTGAGCAAATTCTCCGGGAAATCAAATTTCAAAAGAAGAATAAGCATGGAACTATTAGATAAAAACTGGAAATGCCGCCAACACAAGGACAGAGCGGAGCCATAAGTCGAGTGCTCTGAATTCAGAATTTAAGATACAACCAATACGAACTGGTCATGAAACTCACAAACAAACTAGAAGAGGAACTTAAAACGCTGTATCTACTATACTTTGAAAGTTTGTTTGGAGCCAATGTGGAAAGATACGTGTCATTTTTTGTGGATGATTTCAAACAATTCGGTACAACGCTGGAAGAAGCTTGGTTTAGTAAAAGTGAATCCGGAGCGTATTTGGGAACCCATGTGGGTCCAGTTGCCGGAAAGATTGAACTAAGAAACAGGGATATCAAGATGGAGGCTGTCGACAGACTCATTTTGATCATAGAGCAAGCAGATTGCTTTGTAAATATTGACGGGATTTGGGCTTTCTATGATAGGATACGGATTTCCTCTCTTATGCAAAATACGGTGTCAGGCTGGAAGTTTGTTCAACAGCACATGTCCTTTCCGGATAGCAGGACGGAGGAAGGGCAAACAGTAGCACTGGAGAAAATCAAGGCGGAAAATATTAAACTAAAGGCTGCTGTAAAAAGGCGGACAACAGAGCTGGAAAAGAAAAACCTGGAACTCAAACAAGCCATATTGAACCTAAAATCCACCCAAGCCCAATTGATTCAGCAGGAAAAATTGGCTTCCTTGGGCCAGCTAACCGCAGGCATTGCCCACGAGATCAAAAACCCGCTAAACTTTGTCAACAATTTTTCGGAAGTGAGCCTGGAAATGCTCTCTGAAATCAACGAGGAGAGAGCCAAGAGCCAAGAAATAAGGGATGAGTCTTTAGTCGATGAAATATTGGCTGATGTTGTGTCCAACATTCAAAAAGTCCGAGAACACGGAAAACGCGCCGACGAGATCGTCAAATCCATGCTCCAACACAGCCGGGGAGGTTCAGGCAAAAAGTCCCCGATGGACGTCAACGCCTTGGTCAGGGAATTTGCCAACCTTGCCTTCCACGGCATGCGGGCCAGCAAGAAACCGATCGATGTGGCACTCCAACTGGACTTGGGAAAAGACGTCGGAGAAATCCCCATGATTCTAGAGGATCTCAGCCGTGTGATCATCAACATCTGCAGCAACGCCTTTGACGCGATGAGGGAGAAACTATCAAAACCGCCAGCCGATGAAAAAAACGGAGACTGCCCGGAGCAGGCCGAATCCTACCAACCAATGTTGAAGGTTTCCACGGCTAAGCATGAAGGAAAAGTGATCATCGCATTTAGGGACAACGGGGTCGGGATACCCGATGAGATCCGAGACAAGATCATGCAGCCCTTCTTCACCACCAAGAAGGGAACCGAGGGTACCGGCCTGGGTCTCAGCATCACCCACGACATTTTAAAGGCGCACGGAGGAGACTTGAAGATCGAGTCTGAGCCTGGCATTGGTACAGTAGTCCAGATCTTTTTCAATCCACCAAAGTGAAGCCTCTAGTCCCATGAAACCCCTAATGATCCCTTTGTTGATTTTTTGCATGTATCATCTCTAAGCAAGGAGCTTAGCCCAATCCCTATTTCTGTCTCTATGTGACGATATCAAGATTGTCTCGAACCATGCCCAACACTGTGATAATGTACAAGCGCTGAGTCGAATCAGCTTTCTGCCTCGTCAGTCAGCCCAGGTCGCTAGCCAAGTTTGTCCGGTATAATTTCGTAAAGACCATTCAAGTTCTCGGGCGAAAACTCAACGTGTCAAATGCCCGTCGCAAGAAAATCAACAAATCCTTGACTTTCAAAATGCGGTTTTGGAAATCAAGGTTGTTCAGCGCACCTCATTCCCTACTATTTTGAAAAAGAAACAAAAAGCAAAGTCATTCCCAAAAACCGATGAATGTCTTAGGAGCTACACCAAGCAATCAAGCTTTCCTAACAAATTCCGACTTTAGGGCCATGGAGCCAAAGCCATCGATCTTACAGTCGATATTGTGATCGCCTTCCACCAGACGGATACTTTTAACTTTTGTACCAGCCTTGATAGGCTTGGGAGCGCCTTTCACGGGAAGGTCTTTCACGATCACGACGGAGTCGCCATCCGCAAGCTGGTTTCCGTTCGCATCCTTCACCACTAGTCCGCTTTCTACTTCCTGATCTTCGGGATTCCACTCGTGGCCACACTCCGGACATACAAGCAGGCTGTCCATCTCATACGTGTACTCGGATTTACATTTCGGGCAAGGGGCTAGATTTTCCATCGGGCAAAGGTAAAAAGAATGCGTGCCAAACCCGCACTTGGCTCTGAGGTCAATTATCGTCCACTCAGGCTGATTCTGATTGGAGAGCGATTACTCGTTCAGTGAAGCCAATAATTGATGGAGTACCAAGTCCAATTCGTCGAAATCAAACTGTCGAGCACCACCATAGACCACTCCCGAACTGATCCCCATCCACGCGATTTCGTTCGTTTTGGTGTCTTGAATCAAAAAAATCACCTTTCCAATCATTCCGGAATTAACAATAAAGGGACCTGACCCGAGCCCTCCACTGGGTAAACTATTTCCGGAATTTAAGGCACTGTAGAAAGGCCCCGGTATGGAAGAATAATAAAGTGGCTCTGCATTCTTGATGAATTCTCGGGAAACAAGGACTCCCTGAATCAAAAAATCAGGATTCTCTGAAACCTCATCAAATCCATATTCTATCAATTTGTCTCTGAAAGTAAGTTTGAGCCGCTCATTTCGTTTATCTGCATAATCCTCTTCTATCATTTTAAAAGTCTGATATTCTTTCAGCATATCCGCATTGGCCAGGGTATCTATGGAGACGGTTTCGGAAACCTTGCAAGAACCCAGTATAAAGACCAGTGTGAGTAATGGGAGAATATTCTTCATATTTCAAGGGTTTTTTGGGGAATTAACTAATATTACGAATTATTCAATAACTAGTTCAATATCAACCAATAATTCAGAAATCCATTTTAAAATTTACCCCTGTAGGTCCCAAACTGATATTTTGAACCAAGCTCGGTAGTTCTTTTCCATGAGCACGATGAAAACCATACAATACACTATCAAAAGCCAGCAAAAAAGCGCCTTGAAGAATTACTGACTTTCCAAAGCCAATTAATCTAGAATTATCCGTTCTCAAACCTCGCTCCCTCATATAGAGCCCTCCGGCCATATAGGCCAAATCCAAAGCACCGTTCAAAAGCAATATTTTCTCTATCCCCTGCTGCGCTTCAATTGTCGCCCAAAAATCGGTTCCGGGATTCCCTTTCGTGGCCTGCCAATAGCCAAACCCGGCAATTAACAGGTTTACCGAGTTCCAATACAGATTCATTTGATGAAAAGCTTTGGTCTCTCCGGTCGTATGACTCGCTCCTATCCCACCCCAAACCATATTTCCTACAGCCCAAGTGCCGAGTATCAGCATACCATTTTGATTGTAGTCCAGTCTGGTTTGGTTAAACTCAGCCAATGCGGGAATTTCTTGGGCATAAGCATTCACTGAGAAAAATAGACAGAGAACTCCTAGAAGGCTAAATCTGAAATGGAGTTTTTTCATATCCATCTAACCCGAATATTTGCAGCAATGTTTATTCAATCCGGCAACGACGGATAGCCAGCCTTTCCATTTTTCATCAAATCCTTGGTAAACTAGCTGCAACTTCTCCGTCCCATTTTTCAAAAATCGGCCTTTACTGTTTTTCATTTATAAAAAGAGAGGCAGAATTTCCACAATCAAGTCCACCTGCTACACACTAACGCCCCCCGAACATCCCTTTCCGTCTCGACCAGGTGGATGGCATGGATTTGCCTATTGATGGGGAGAAAAATAATCCAAATCTAGACAAACAGAAAACATGGACCCCCAGCCCAAAAATCCAGAAATTCATAGAAAGGACTCGGAAAGAGGATTTTTTCTAGACACACTTTTCCAAGGATTTTTGATTTTACTTCCCCTTACAATCGTACTGATTCTACTTTCCTTTGTATTCAACTTTATCTTCAAAATAGTCGCTCCGATCAGTTTCATGCTGGATTCCGGAAGTGAAGAGCCTCATTGGTCCATAAATTTTCTTTCGATCGGGATTCTTGTCCTATTTATCTTTATCATCGGTGCGCTAATCCGCAATAAGGTCGGAAGGTCTTATTTCTCCCAATTTGAAAAGAAATATCTGACTAAAGTCCCACTTTACAGCCTTATCCACCAAACCGTTTACCAGTTCGTGGGATTGAAAAAGCTGCCATTTTCCGAAGTGGTATTGATAGATCCGTATAAGACTGGAACATTGATGACGGGATTCATCACCGACAAAATTAACGAGGACTTATACACCGTATTTGTCCCCACCGCTCCCAATCCTACAAACGGCAATATTTACCACGTCCCCAAGACAGCCATTACTTTCTTGAATGCCCAAACGCAGGATGCTATGCGCACCATAATGGGGATGGGAACAGGAACTTGCGATTTGATCGCCACAGCCGGAAAAAGCTTCGTAAGCGATTGCTCAGAGGAGTCGAAAAAACAATTGAATCCTGAACTGACTATAGATTAATATGCCTCTGTTCTAACCCTCCCATGACTTTTATGCTTCGGATCGAGGCTAGATTCTCTTTAGCGAAGATAAGTGTAGAGTAGCATTCTGATCCCGAATCCAATCATGACTAATCCCACTGCCTTGTTTAGCCATTGCATCATTCTAGGCGTGACCAAATGTGACAGTTGCTTGGCGACAAAAGCCTTCAACAAGTCAATGCACAATACCGTACCCAAAACCCCTGAATAGTAAAGCCACACATCAGAAGCCCCGAAGGAATCTTTCAAGTGCACGATGCTGGCAATGGAGATCCAAAACAAAAGCACAAAAGGATTGATGCCATTGATACTGAACCCCTTTAGGAAGGCAGACTTTTTCCTGACCCGGGGAAGTTCCAGGCCCCCAGAATTAGGCCTTGAAACCTCTTTCTTGAGCAAGGAGCTAATCCCAAAACCAATAAGAATCAATCCCCCGACATAGCCCAAGGCAAGCTCGAAATAGGTGGCGTCCGCCAAAAACTTCACTCCAAAATAAGTGACGGCCACGTACATACTATCGCTGGCAAAAATGCCCAAAGCCAAGACAGCCGCATAGCGAAATCCATGCGCGAGACTACTTTGGATCAGCGTGAAAAACACAGGCCCAATCAAAGCGGAAAGCAGGAATCCCATGCTTATTCCCTCCAGCAGGCTGTGAATCATTCCAGACCTTTTTTTTCAACCAAAAACTGTGTCCAGCTTTGGGCTTTCTCTCCTTTTAATACTCGGGGAAACTTGTTTTGGCCGCCCTCTTTTCCCTGCTCCCTCATCCAATCGTAGAAAACAACAGAAGGCAGAGCGGTCACCTTTACCTGCTTCAATGCGTGTTTTCGCTCGACGGCGTAGTCGTCGTTCAGGGTTTTCAAGTGTCCGTCGAGCGCGTTGGCGAGCTTTTTAGCATCAGTCTCGTCGTCCGTCCCAATATACCAGTGGTGTGCAAATAGTTTTTTATAAGGCTCTCCCAACACCGTAAACTCTTTAATCCTAATGCCCAAATCATCCGCTGCCAGCTCTACGGCCTTGTTCATATTGTCCACGCTGAGATGCTCTCCGCAGAGACTAAGAAAGTGCTTGGTACGGCCGGTGATGACGATTTCGCATTCCTCTTTGGACACGAATCGGACGACGTCCCCAATCAGATATCGCCAAGCTCCAGCACAGGTGGAGATCAGCAGTGCGTAGTCCCTGCCCTCTTCCACCTCATCGATTTTCAGTGTTTGGGTATCTTTTCTCACGTTACCGTCCTCGTCGAAATTAGCCTCGGTAAAGGGAATAAACTCGTGGAAAATCCCGTTGTTTAGCACCAGTCGCATAGACCGTCGATTGGGGAGCGCCTGCAAGGCCAAGAAACCTTCCGAGGCCAAATAGGTTTCGATGTAGATCAGAGGCTTTCCCAAGAGCGTCTCAAAGCCTTTTTTATACGGCTCAAAAGACACTCCTCCATGGACGAATATCTGGAGGTTGGGCCAGATTTCGTGGATGTGCTTGACTTGATAGCGTTCGATGATTTTTTCTAGCAGGATCTGCAGCCATGCCGGCACACCGACGATGATGCCGATATCCCAATCCCGCGCCTTTTCTACGATCTGGTCGAGTTTGTCCCCCCAGTTTCTGTTTCGGGAAATCTTTTTGCCCGGCTTGTAAAATCGCTGGAACCAGATCGGCAATTTTCCAGCGGTAATTCCACTCAGATCTCCGGAAAAATACGTCCCGTTAAATTCAAGATCCGTGCTTCCACCGAGCATCAGGATTCCCTTGGTAAAAAGCGAGGCGGGCAAATCGTATTTGGAAAGGCTCAAAATCTGCCTAACGCCCGTCCGTCGGATTGCCTTTACCATGGACTTGGTAATCGGAATGTACTTTGACGCTGCGCCGGACGTGCCTGAGCTAAGCGCAAAATATTTCACAGCGCCCGGCCAGGTCACATCCTTTTTCCCTGCAAGTAGCTTTTGCCAAAATTCCGCGTGAATTGAATCGTAGTCATAGATCGGGACCTGCCGTTTATAAGATTCATAAAATGCTCCTCCCTCTTTCTTAAAATCAGCCAAAATGCTCGAAAAAGCATACTTTTTGCCGATCTCGGTATCTTCCGCTTTCAGCAAAAGCTTTCTCAGCTGGGTCTTTTGCAAATCAAGTGGACTGCTGTATTCCTGCTCCAGACTCTCCCGAAGTCGGATGCCTTTTTTAAGCAAATTGCTTAGGATTGCCATATCTTTGTTTTAGGTCTAAAGCAAAAAGTGAAGTCTAAAATTAGATAATGGACATCAAAGCCAACCTCGAAGCCGTAAAAAATTCCTTCGCCAATCCCGCCTGCCAGCTGATCGCGGTCAGCAAAACCAAACCCCTAGTAGACCTCCAAGCAGCCTATGCCGCTGGAATTCGGGACTTTGGAGAAAACAAGGTTCAGGAAATCCAAGCAAAACAACCCGACATGCCAACAGACACACGCTGGCACATGATCGGCCACCTGCAGAGTAACAAGGTGAAATACATCGCACATTTCGTGCACCTCATCCATGGCGTGGATTCATTTAAGTTGCTTCGTGAGATCGACAAACAAGGCAAAAAAATAGACAGAGCCATTCCCGTTTTGCTCCAAATACACATTGCTGAGGAGGAAAGCAAGTTTGGTTTTGAAGAATCCGAACTGAACCAAATGCTCGAATCGGCAGATTTTGCCGCACTAAGCCACGTGCAGATCCAAGGGCTGATGGGGATGGCTACTTTTACAGAAAATGAAAACCAAATCCGGAAGGAGTTCCGCTCGCTCAAAAATCTCTTCGACTCCCTAAAAGCAAGAAATCTCCCAAGCTTTGTCCAGCTCAATGAGCTCTCCATGGGCATGAGTGGGGACTATCGCATCGCCCAAGAGGAAGGCAGTACGATGGTTCGTATAGGCTCAGCGATTTTCGGAAGTAGAAACTGATACGAACTATGATCCTCACCCCTTCTCTGGTGGAAGAATTTCAAATATCCGACTGAGCGATATCCAAGAACACTTAATTAAATCAACGACTTGAAGCCCTCTACTATTCTCAAAACAGCCGCGATTTTCGGAGCACTTGCAGTCGGAATCGGTGCGTTTGGCGCGCACGGCCTGAAGCCCATGCTGGAAGCCTCCGGCAGATTGGACACCTTTGACACTGCCGTCAAGTACCATTTCTACCACAGTCTAGCACTACTTGCACTCGGCGTTTGGGCCTCAGCAAAACCAGAATTGAAAAAAACAGGACTTAGCTTTTGGGGTTTTACTTTGGGGATTTTGATCTTTTCAGGCTCTCTGTACACTTTGTGCCTCAGCGGTATAACATGGCTTGGCGCGATAACGCCTTTAGGCGGCGTTGCGTTTATCGTGGGTTGGCTGGGACTGTTGGCTCCCGCCGGCGAACTGACCAAGCGATAGATTTGCGCACGATTTCTGTTTTTGTCCATCTCAGCCCTTTCATTTCTCCAATGCCTCGAATCAAGTCATCCTTTTCCAAATCTTTCTTTTTTCCGGGAGTCTTGGCTTTGGCGTTCTTTCTAACAGGCTTTCCTTCGGCAGCACAACTCAGCCGGATCCAATATGAAAAGCTGGAGACTGCCTTAGGCGAAACCAGCTTTTTCAGCGGACACCTCACGGGTTTCATGCTTTATGATCTGGATTCCCAGCGGGTACTCTTCGAGAAGAATTCCCAGATACGCTTTATCCCCGCCTCGGCGACCAAGTTGTTTACGCTTTTCTCCTCCCTCCTAGTCCTCCAAGACAGCACCCAAACCCTACGCTATGTCGCAGACGGGGATACCCTGAGAATATGGGGCAGCGGCGATCCGAGTTGGAAATACAAGAAATTTGCCCAGCCCGACTTCCGACGTTTTTTGGCACCTTTTAAGGCGGTCGTTTTTTCGGATGCCAACCAAGTTTCGCCGGCTTTTGGCTATGGCTGGCAGTGGGATGATTACTATTTCGACTATGCTGCAGAACGGACTTCCCTGCCGATTTATGGCAATTTGGTTCAGGTGAGAAAGACAGGAAGCCAAGCCTTTGTCCTACCGGCTATCTTCCAGCCTTACGTCAAAACGACAAATCGACCAATCAAGGAGCTCGAACGGGATTTCCACTCAAACAGCTTCGCCTACAACCCTTCCACCTTCCAAGGAAAAGAAGAATTCATCCCCTTCCTCACCTCGCCAGAACTCTTTATAGAACTCGCAAGTGTTGAAACTGGAAAACCCTGGCTATATCGGCCGGACTCCCTGCCAATCGCGCATAGTTTATGGAGAGCGTCCCCGCTATTTCCATTGCTGAAGGAAATGATGCTTGAAAGCGACAACTTCATCGCCGAGCAGCTTATGCTGATGGTATCGGATCGGCTGTTTCAGACCCTGGACACCGAGCGGGCGATAGAATACATTCAAAAGACCTATCTATTTGACCTTCCTGACCAAACCAATTGGGTGGACGGCAGCGGGCTGAGTCGGCATAATCTCTTCACGCCAAGATCCATGGTAGCGCTTTTTGACAAACTCTACCGAATCATCCCGGAAGATCAGCTCTATGAAATCCTGCCCACAGGCGGCAAAACCGGAACGCTTAAAAACAGCTATCAAGCCGCTCAGCCCTACATTTTTGCCAAGACAGGCACCATGAGCAACAACCATAGCCTCGTTGGGCTGATCAAGGCCAAAAGCCGTAAGACCTATTGCTTTGCTTTCATGAACTCCAATTACCCCTATTCCGCCTCGATCGTTCGAAAGGAAATGGAAAAAGTCATGATAATGGTAAGGGATATGATGTAAGTTTTTCCGTTATTATTTCATCCCAGTTTTCCTGACTTACACCCACCAGCTTTGTTTCTGATATTTTTTAGAATAACTGTAAGGTTTCCGATCGACTCTGGTCTAAAGAAGAAAAAACCATGAAAAAGTTATTTCTTCTTTTTTTCTTCAGTATCTCCATCGCCACTACCGCAAATTCCCAAGAACTTGATGTTCAAGTTACCGGCTCGGGACAAAAAATCATCCTGATTCCCGGACTTGCTTCTTCTGGGGAAGTGTGGACAGAGACGGCCAGTCAACTCTCCCAAAACTTTGAATGCCATGTATTAACACTTCCGGGCTTCGGCGGAAATCCAGCAGCAGATCTAAGCGAGGGATTTCTTCCGCTCATGGAATCCATGATCGCCGATTATATTCAAAAGCAAAATCAGCCGGTCATCCTGATAGGCCATAGTTTAGGTGGTTTCCTCTCACTTCATCTCGCTAAGTCAAATCCACAACTTGTCAAGAAAGTAATCATCGTCGACTCGTTTCCTTTCTATTCTGCAGCGATGAATCCAAATGCGACTGCGGAGGGCATGAAGGAAATGGCAGGTCAGACGAAAAAAATGCTCCTCGGGCTGAGCGAAGAGCAATACAAAGCTCAACAGGAAGCCAGCATAGCCACCATGACTGCAACCCCTGAAAAGGCGCCAATGATTACAGATTGGTCACTTAAGAGCGACAGAAACACAGTCGCGGAGGCTATGTATGAGCTGATGACGACCGACTTCAGGCAAGAGCTCGGAGAAGTTGAAACTCCACTGCTGGTCTTGGGAGCCTGGTATTCTGCAAAAAGCTATGGCCTTACGGAAGAAATAGTCAGAAAAACATACGAAAACCAATATCAGTTGGCCTCAAATGTCCAAATTGAAATGGCTCCAACAGCGCACCACTTCATCATGTGGGACAATCCGGAGTGGTTTATGGAGCAAGTCAATGCCTTCCTCAAATGAAAAGCGGCAAAGAAATTCAGTTTGAATCAATCTATCGTGACAATAGGGACAAAGTCTACCGGTTATGTCTCGGATTTGTCCGGGAAAAAGAGCGGGCAGACGATCTCTTTCAGGAAATCTTGATCAAGGTTTGGAAACACTTGGATTCCTTCAAGGGAGAAAGCGAAATCAGTACCTGGATCTATAGGATTGCCTACAATACCGCCCTGACTTTTTCCGCAGGGGAAAAGAAAAAAGACGAAAAACAGACCGGATTTCCGGAAAATCTGGATCTCATCGAGCCGGAAAATAACAATCAAGAACAGGAAATTCGGCTTCAGCTGCTTTACCAGACCATCAATGAATTGCCGGAACTAGACCGTGTGATCGCCACACTCCTGTTGGAAAACACTCCCTACAGGTCCATCGCGGAGATCAGCGGGATTTCGGAAAACTATGTCGCCGTAAAGGTGAATCGGATCAAAAATGTTTTGACCCAAAAACTCAATCCACAGACCCATGAAAACTAATTTCAACGACATACAAAACCTCTGGCAGTTCAAAAAAGCGAAAAGCTTTGACCTCAGCACTATGATCGACCGTCTCAAACAAACTGAAAAATCCCAAAAACGAGAGCGATTGGTCATTCTATTTTGCACACCGGCGACAGTTGGATTTCTATTTTGGGTGATGCCTTGGAGGGAAAGTCCTGCGATTCTGATCAGTTTGATCCTGATCGCTTTGATCATGATTTGGGCCACTTGGCTAAGCTATGCATCCAAATTAAAACCCGTTGACTCCACGGAGAGCTTTGACAATCGCACTTATCTTACCACTCAAATCAAGCAATTGAATTACCGCTACCGGATTGCCCAGCGACATATGTACACCTATGGGGTACTTCTTTCCCTAGCATTGAACATCAGCTATTTTGTTCTTTTGGAGCCATTGGGATTGGGCCTCAGGATAGGAATTCATTTGGCGATGACTCTCTCAGTTTTGGGTTTTATGCATTGGAGCTTGAAAAAGAGGCTAAAAAAATACGATCAAACACTCAAGCCGACGATAAATAAGCTAGAAGAATTATTGTCCCAAAAATAGTTGGTCTGGTTTGGCCTTTTGCCGATCGACCACCTCCTTCTTGGAATAGGTTTTGAGAAAGTGCGGGGAGAATTATCCGGTGTTTGGCATCAAAATCCTAACTTCATCCCTCAATCCGAGACTCCGCATGGACAAAAGACACTTTCTCAAATCGCTAGGCCTTTTAGCAGGTACAGCGCCTTTCCTTTCTTTTAGCTCTCCTGAAAAATATCCAGCCCCAAATGTACTTCTTCCCAAAGCTGTCAAAAAGGGCGACACCGTAGGCATCATTTCCCCCTCCGCAGCCTCGGCGGATCGAATGGAATTCACCTATGCCAAGGAGGCCATGGAAGCACTCGGCTTCAAGGTCAAGCTCGGCCAAAACCTAAAAAACCGCATGGGACATCTGGCGGGAACGGATGAGGAGCGAGCTGGAGACCTAAACGCCATGTTTGGCGACTCTGAGGTAAAAATGGTCATCTGTATTCGGGGTGGGTCTGGCGCGGCGAGGATTTTGCCTCTACTGGACTATGAGCTAATCAAGAAAAATCCGAAACCCCTGCAGGGATACTCTGACATCACGGCACTGCACTCTGCGATCCAAAGCCAGACTGGCCTTATCACCTTCCACGGGCCTAACGGATCGGGAAGCTGGAATAGCTTCAATGTAAAACAGTTCGAAAAGGTCTTCTTTGGAAAAGATCCCATTGTTTTCAAAAACGAAATCAGCAAAGGCGATGACCTCGTGGCCAAGGGAAACCGAATCCAAACCCTGACCGGAGGAAAGGTTAAAGGAAGGATATTGGGGGGAAATCTCACCGTATTGACGGCTTTATCAGGAACGCCTTATTTACCTGATTTTCAAGATGCTATTTTATTCATCGAAGACATCGGGGAAGATCCCTATAAGATTGACCGAATGCTCAGCACGCTCAAGCTGAATGGAACATTGGATAAGATTAAAGGCTTTGTTTTTGGACAATGTTCGGAATGTACGCCAGGCGGCGGCTACGGAGCGTTTACTGTCGATCAGCTATTGGACCACTATGTATTACCGTTGAAAATCCCCGCTTATTCAGGCGCTATGATTGGTCACGTGTCGCGGCAGTTCATCATCCCAGTTGGCGCATCCGTGGAGCTGGATGCTGACTTGGGGACCATCTCAGTGGATCAACAGCTTTTCCAATCCTAAATCCAAGATGTTTCACCTTCTCCTGATTATCCAGCTTTCCGCAGCACTAATTACTATGTCAGAATTTCTCGATTCCCAAGACCAACAGACTCTCAGCTACCTCGCATTGGGGGACAGCTACACTATCGGAGAAGGAGTCGATGAAAAAGAGCGATATCCAGTCCAATTGATCAGCTCACTAAATCAACGCGGGAAATACCACTTTTCGTCACCCCAGATCATAGCAAAAACCGGCTGGACAGTCGATGAACTCGAAGCCGGGATCAAAGCCTCAGCTATCAATCCCGACGGCTACGACCTGGTCACCTTGCTCATCGGAGTCAACAACCAATACCGAGGCCGGCCAGTTGCGGAGTTTGAGATGGAATTTGAAGCGCTCTTGAAGCGAGCAATAGGTTTTGCAAGAGGCGAAAAGGACCATGTGATCGTCTTGTCAATTCCCGATTGGGGAGTCACACCCTTTGCCCTCGGCAAAAGTGCAGACCAAGCAAAGGTCGCCCGAGAAATCGATGCCTATAATCTGGCCAAACGATCAGTCTGTAGCCAAATGGGCATCATCTTCGTCAATATTACAGATGATTATAGAGAAATAGGTTTCCAGACGGAAATGGTCGTCGAAGACGAACTCCATCCCTCGGGCCTAGTCTACTCACGCTGGAGCGAAAAACTTTTAACCCAAGTTCAAAAAATCAAATTCTGATATGAAATCCCTCATATATCTCCTTTCCGTACTACTCCTGGCGCAATCCTGCGGCGAAGAAAACGCGCGGGAAAATCGAGGCAGAACCGAGATCTGGTGGATCAATTCCGCAAAAGTAGACTGCGTGGGCGTAGGTCCGATGACCTGCCTGCAAATCAACAAGGGCGAAACTATCGGGAAAGTCGAATGGTCACTCTTCTATGACCAAATATCCGGCTTCGATTATGAGCCAGGCTACATTTACCAGCTGGAAGTTGAGGTGACGGAAAAAGAAAAACCCATACCGGCGGATGCCTCTTCCCTTTCTTACAAACTGGTAAAGGAGATCAGCAAGACTCCAGATCCCAAACTAACGCTGACGAATATTTGGAAGATTCTCCATGTCGGAGCCATCAAGGATCCCAAGTCAGCAAAAGGCGAGGCGCTGATCTTTGAAATCAACGGTTCCCAAAGCACCTATTTTGGCGAAACCGGCTGCAACTCAATCCGGGGAGGATTTACCTTGGAGGGAGAAAACCGCATCCGCTTCGGACAGGGAGCCGCCACCATGATGGCTTGTCCGGATATGGAAGTAGAGATTGCGGTCAAAAAAACTCTTGAACTAATCCGTAGTTTCGAAATCGAAAACAATGTCCTTTATCTGCGGGACGACAAAGGCCTGGCCTTAATGAGCTTGAGGGCGGTTGACTGAAATTACTTAGTACCAGCTACTATTCCTTTTATCTTCCCTGTCGATTCCAAAAATGGAACAGGCAGGGAATTTTTATTTACGCTGGTCGGTTTTCCAGATTCCCGACTGGTCGGGAAAACTTTTCAAACCAATCGTACTTACCAAATGGACTTAAAACTCAAAGGCAAAAAAGCCCTTATCAGCGGTTCCACAGCTGGAATCGGCTTCGCTATTGCACAACGATTTTTGGCTGAAGGAGCCAGTGTTATCATTAATGGACGGAGTGAAGAAAGCGTCAGCCAAGCTATTAACGAACTCAAATCTGCCTATCCAGATGGAGAAATTTCAGGCGTTGCCGCGGACTTTTCCAAGGTCGAAGATGCCAATCGACTAATTTCCGAAATTGACGAGGTGGACATTTTGATCAACAATGCCGGGATTTTCGAGCCCAAAGCCTTTGCGGATATTCCTGACGAGGATTGGTTTCGATTCTTTGAGATCAATGTGCTCAGCGGAATTCGACTTTCCAGACACTACTTCCCCAAAATGCTCGATAAAAACTGGGGACGGATCATCTTCATCTCCAGCGAATCGGGTGTCTTCATCCCCGACGAAATGATCCACTATGGCATGACCAAAACTGCCCAGCTGGCGGTGAGTCGCGGACTGGCCGAACTAACCAAGGGTACGGCGGTCACGGTCAATTCCATACTTCCCGGACCTACCAAGTCCAAGGGAGTCGGTCAGTTTATCGAAGACCTGGCCATCTCGGGAAACAAAAGTACGGCCGAGGTGGAGCGGGAGTTTTTCAAGGATATGCGTCCCACTTCCCTGATTCAGCGCTTCGCCAGTGTCGAGGAGGTTGCGGACACCGTAGTATACTATTCGAGCCCTTTGGCCTCTGCAACCAATGGAGCAGCCATCAGAGTGGAAGGTGGCTTGGTCAAGTCTATAGTTTAGTGAAATGAAAGAAAAAGGGGTTGGCCAAATAGGTCAATCTCTTGTTCCATTGCACCGACCCCCCCTTCGGAAAAAGATCTTTGGAATTTCAATTTTGGGGTTCATTTTTTGGGAGATAATTACCTTGGTGCAGCAAATCCGCTTAATTTCACGGACGAAATGGGACTCGGGCTTTTGAATGTCCTCCATTGTGAATTCAGCTTTATTCTATGAAAATCATCTGCATTGGCCGGAATTACGCGGCTCATATTGAAGAACTAAAAAACGAAAAACCCGGCAAACCGGTCGTATTTCTCAAACCCGACACTGCTCTGCTCAAAGGAGGCGCTTCCTTCTACTATCCTGACTTTTCGGAAAACATCCATCATGAGCTTGAGCTTGTCCTGAAAATCTCCAAAGAAGGCAAATACATCCAGCCCCAGTTTGCCTACCGATACTTTGAAGAAATTGGTTTGGGTATCGACTTCACCGCTCGCGACCTGCAGGACCAGTGCAAGGCAAAAGGATTACCCTGGGAGATCGCCAAAGCATTCAACGGATCCGCTCCTATTGGCAACTTTAAGCCGGTTTCCGACTTTTCGGATTTGAAGGACATTGACTTCCACCTAGAGATTAATGGTGAGCTAAAGCAGCAAGGAAACACCAGCTTGATGCTCTTTGATTTTGCCACGATCATCTCCTACGTTTCCCAGTTTTTCACCCTCAAAAAAGGCGACCTCATCTATACGGGAACTCCCGCCGGAGTAGGTCCCGTGAAGATCGGCGATCAGCTGAGTGGATTTATAGGAACCGAAAAAATGTTGGATTTTGAAGTTAAGTAAGTTTCTCCCTCTGGTACTTTTTCTGGGATTCAACAGCTCTTTTGGAGGATTTTCGCAGGAAATCCAAAAGGGTTACTTCCGCTCGCCGGTCAAACCGGGCGGTAGGAATTATCTCTCGGGCAATTTTGCTGAGCTCCGTCCCAACCACTTTCATACCGGACTGGACTACAAGTTTGGCGGCGCTGAGGGAGAACCAATCTACGCCGCTGCAGACGGTTGGGTACAACGAATCAAAATTTCCTCTTTCGGCTACGGCAATGTCATCTACCTCAAACATCCCAAGGGCAATATCACGCTGTATGGACACTTGAGAAATTTCAATCCGAAACTCCAAGCTTGGATGAGACAAAAGCTATACGAGGCGCAAGCCAATGAGCTGGAAGTCTATCCCGAGCCAGGAGAGCTTTCGGTGAAAAAGGGCGAATTGATAGCCAATGGTGGCAATACGGGAAGTTCTGGCGGGCCTCATTTGCACTTCGAAATCCGGGACAGTCTGGATCGGGCGATGGATCCGCTTTTGGCGGGATTCCCAGAGATCCTGGACAATATCCCTCCCACACCGCAAAAGATTGCTATTGTACCGCTTGAGATCGACAGCCGAGTCAATGGCAAATTTCAACGGCTGGAGATCACGCCTATCCTGAGTGGTGCGAGCTATAAAATTCCCGAGACAATCAAAGTCACGGGCAAAGTAGGCCTGGAAATCCAGAGCTATGACAAGCTCGATGGGGCAAACAACCAAAACGGCTATCCTAAATTTGAGGTCTCGGACGATGGCGGCAAGCTTTTCAGCCTGCTGATCGACAAGGTTGACTTCAACTATACGCGACATTTCCTGCTCCACACACACCTAAACCGCTTCACAAAGCTGTATTTCCAACCGAACCTCAAGTTTGATTTCCTCAATCCAAACACGCCTGGCACGGGAGCGCTCTTGGTCGAGACCGGTCAAAAGAAAAACATCCAGATCAAACTTTCGGATGCCTACAACAATTCCCGCCTAGTCAATCTAACCCTCACCGGAGCGGATCTGGACTCCACGCTGGCAGATGGCGCGGCCCCCGCCTCAGCCCAAACGAGCTATTTCAATCACCACATGAAGATCCGAGTAGCACAAACCGACAAAGGCGGATTGGCTAAATTCTTCATCGGCAATACAGTCTATGAAATCCTCCCCGCCTATCAGGATGCCCAAACGCGCACCTATCTTTGGGACTTGAGATTTGGCGTTCCTACGAAGGTTGACCTTTGTTCGGAGATTCTGGATCCCCAGCTTTTCGGGCATTTTCCGGTTGGCAAAGAGCACCTTCACGCCTCAGATCGACTGACGGTCAAGGTAGCGGAAAACAGCCTGCTGGAGGATCTGTACCTCAGGGTGGACTTCTCCGGCAGTCTCTCCGCACCTGTGCTGAGACTACAGGAACCCACAGAGTATCTATGGAATCCCATCGAAGTCCTTTGGGACGTGAGCGGATACACGGGCGATAAGGCCAAAACCCATGTCTACCTCCGCTCACCCAACGGTTCCAGGTCCTTTGCCGGAGGCGAATGGGAAGGGGGACAAATCCGCTTCAAAACCAGAAATTTTGGTACTTTTGTCCTCGCTGAAGATAACGTGAAACCTACGATCAACCTGATTCGGGCCAACAGCCAAGGGATGAGGTTTACGATCAAAGACAACCTCTCCGGAATCAAGAGTTTTGAAGCCTACGTGGATGGCAAGTGGGTCTTGATGCGATACGAACACAAGCAGGCGGTCATTTGGTCGGAAACGGCGCAGGGCGAGCCACTCAGAGGTACCGCTGTCCTGCGGGTGACCGACATGGCAGGAAATGTGGCCGAATGGAAAGGGACTATTTCCTGAGTTTTTAAATTAAAAAGAAAAAGATGTCATTAGAAGTTGGCCAAATGGCCCCCGATTTTGAAGCCAAAAATGAAAACGGCGAGGTGGTGAAGCTCTCCTCTTTACGTGGTAAAAAAGTAGTCCTTTACTTCTATCCAAAAGACAATACGCCGACCTGTACCACCCAATCCTGCAATCTTCGGGACAACCACCGCGCGCTTTTGAAAGCGGGCTATGTGGTGCTCGGGGTAAGCTCGGACAGCGAGCGATCCCACCGCAATTTTATCAAGAAGCAATCGCTTCCCTTTTCACTCATCTCCGATCCGGAGCAGCAAGTACAAAAGCTCTATGGCGTGTGGGGTGAAAAAACGACCTTTGGAAAAACCTACATAGGCACTATCCGAACCACTTTCGTCATCGACGAGAAAGGCAAAATCACGGAGATCATCCAAAAGGTCGACTCGAAAAACCATACTGCTCAAATCCTAAAATAAACCTATCAAATGGCAAAACAATCAATCGAACAACTCCAGAAAATCGCAACCCAGCTCCGCAGGGACGTGTTGCGGATGGTGCATGCGGTACAGTCCGGGCACCCCGGTGCTCCACTCGGCTGTGCCGAATTCTTTGTGGCACTCTATTTTGACCAGCTCCACCACAACCCAGATTTCAAGATGGACGGGAAGGGTGAAGACCTCTTTTTCCTATCCAACGGACACCTTTCCGCTGGATGGTATTCCGTCCTTGCCAGAAGCGGCTATTTCCCGGTCGAGGAGCTTAAGACCTTCCGAAAGCTAAACTCGCGGCTTCAGGGACATCCGGCTACCCATGAGCATCTGCCCGGCATCCGCGTTGCTTCAGGTTCTTTGGGACAAGGCCTTTCCGTTGCGCTGGGTGTAGCCCAAGCCAAGAAAATAGACAAGGACGACAAGCTGGTCTACATCCTCTTGGGTGACGGCGAGCTGCAGGAAGGTCAGATCTGGGAAGCCGCGATGTATGCAGCCCACCAAAAAGTGGACAACCTCATCGCCACCGTGGATTACAATGGTCAGCAGATAGACGGTCCTACCGAGAAAATCATGGACTTGAAGAATCTCAAGGCGAAATGGGAAGCGTTTGGCTGGGTAGTCAACGAAATCACCAACGGCAACGACATGAAGTCGGTGCTTGAAGGATTGGAGAAAGCCAAGGAACTTTCCGGAAAAGGAAAGCCTGTGGTCAACCTACTCTATACCGAAATGGGCTATGGCGTAGACTTCATGGTCGGTACACACAAGTGGCACGGCTCCCCTCCCAACGACGAGCAGCTGGCCAAGGCCTTGGGACAACTCGAAGAGACCCTTGGTGACTATTAATTCCTCCTTCCAAATGACCTTATCATGAGCTTAGACTTAAAATTCACCTATACAGAAAAAAAAGACACCCGTTCCGGCTTCGGTGACGGCTTCCTGGAAGCAGGAAGAAGAAATCCCAACGTAGTCGGACTTTGCGCCGATCTGATCGGCTCCCTAAAAATGGGCGATTTCCAAAAGGAATTTCCCGAGCGATTCTTCCAGACCGGCATTGCAGAGGCTAACATGATCGGCATCTCAGCTGGTCTGTCCATAGGTGGCAAGATTCCTTTCGCGGGCACCTTTGCAAACTTTGCTACAGGCAGGGTATATGACCAAATCCGCCAGTCCGTGGCTTATTCTGACAAAAACGTCAAAATCTGTGCTTCCCACGCCGGACTCACGCTTGGCGAAGACGGGGCTACCCACCAGATCCTCGAGGACCTCGGCATGATGAAGATGCTTCCCCACATGACCGTGATCAACCCTTGCGACTACAACCAAACCAAGGCTGCTACCTTGGCGATTGCCGAGTATGAAGGTCCAGTCTACCTGAGATTCGGTCGTCCGAGCTGGCCTATCTTCACTCCGGCTGACCAGAAGTTTGAAATTGGCAAAGCCTGGAAGATGATCGATGGCAAGGACGTGACCATTTTTGCCACTGGCCACTTGGTATGGGAAGCCGTGGTGGCCGAAGCCATGCTTCGCGAAGAGGGCATCTCTGCTGAGGTGATCAACATACACACCATCAAGCCACTGGATGAAGAGGCGATTCTTGAATCCGTGAAAAAGACGGGCTGCGCCGTGTCGGCAGAAGAGCATCAGATCAACGGCGGCCTAGGTGACAGCATCGCCCAAACTCTGATTCGCCACAATCCTGCTCCGCTCGAATACGTAGGTGTAAACGACAGCTTTGGCGAGTCCGGCACTCCGACACAACTGCTTGAAAAATACGGCCTGAACGCCGAAAACATCGTGAAGGCTGCCAAAGCAGCTATCGCAAGAAAATAAGCTTCAAAAAAAATGACGCCAAAACCACAGCCCTACCGCTGTGGTTTTTTGTTTCCTGGCGGGATACTTTTTTTCAAAGAAATCATCAAAACCTTCCAATATCTCCATACCCGGTAAATCCGTATATTCATCTCCAAACTTTGATCGAGATGGGAAAGAAAGTCATTGGTGAAGATATGAAGAAGAGATTTATGGAATCTGTTGAATTCCATAAAGACCACGTACACGTGGTCGAAATGAACGAAGGCTGGGTGATCAAAAGGGAAGGATCGAAAAAAACGATACAGACGGTATCAAGTCAGGAAGCTGCTATGAAGGCTGTCCACGACCTAAAAAATGTCAGCAAAGTGTATGTCCATCCCAAAGTCGGAGACATTTCCGTTGAAATCATGGAATGATGGACACCAAAAACGTATTCATCAACTGCCCCTTTGACAACGAGTTTTATCCATTGTTGAAGGGGATATTTTTTGTCCTGATCTACCTTGACTTCAAACCAAAAATCGCAGAAACTTCCGATTCGGGTCAGGTAAGAATTTTAAAAATCAAGGACTTGATGCTTTCCTCTCCTCTTTCCATCCATGACCTTTCCCGAATTGACCCTCTCGTCACCGATGCGGCTGCCCGCCTCAATATGGCGTTTGAAATGGGAATCGATTTTGGACTCAAATATTCTGGCATAGCCGAGTTGGAAGCCAAGCGGTTTCTGATTTTGGAAAAGGAAGACCACCGCTATAAGACTTTCCTCTCAGACATATCCGGAAACGACATAAAGTCCCACCGAAACGATCCCGAATTGGTCATCAAGTCCATCCGCGACTGGATTAAGGCTCAGGGACAGGAGGCGGCAATTCCCAGGCACAAGCTCATTTTTTCCGCCTACAACGAGTTTTCTTTGTTTTACAACCAAATGATCTCTTCCGAAGGCTACGATCCCAAAGAGATCACCGCCGTGACTTTTTCAGATGTAATCGAAATTATGGCCAATTGGATCGGGAAGTTCAAAAAAGTCTAAATCCGCATCCGCATGTGCAATATTGAGTTTTGCCCAAAGTAGCTCATTCACATACCACTCTTCCTTTCGATAGCCCTTTTTCTAGGTTTTTCAGTAGTCTAGATAGTTCCGATCTGACCTCCCAACTTCACCTTTCCAATGAAAGCGACTACTCAAGTCCTATTTTCTATCAGGAGTCTGCTGGCCCTGAGCACCCTGCTTTTCACCGCTTCTGCCCTGCAGGCGCAGACCTATGCCGAAAAACTGGGCTGGCCAAAGGATAAAAAGGTGGTGATCTTCCATGTGGATGACGCGGGGATGTCAAGGGAATCCAACGCGGGTACGTTTCGATCTCTGGCAGGTGGAATTGCCACCTCCTGCAGCGTCATGATGCCCTGTCCTTGGGCGGGAACTTTCATGCGGGAAAGCAAAGACAAAGGCCCAATCGACGCAGGACTTCACCTGGTATTGACCTCGGAGTGGAAAGGCTACCGCTGGGAACCTCTGGCGGGTAAAAGTCTAGTGCCTGGACTCCATGATCCCGAGGGTTCATTTTGGCCGACCGTCGAACAGGTGGTTGCGCATGCCAGCCCTGAGGAAGTCTACATTGAATTAAAAGCTCAAATTGAGCGAGCGCTCAGCATGGGTATTCGACCGACCCACTTGGATTCTCATATGGGAACGGTGTTCGCCCATCCCAAATTTTTGGAAAAATACATACAACTCGGAGCCGAATACGAGATCCCAGTGATGTTTCCAGGAGGCAACAATGTCCTACTGGAAGAATGCCAACAGGCGCCAATCATCAAAAAATTGAAGGCAGAGGGAAAGTATACAGAGGGCATGGAACTGCCCAAGATCGAGATACTCGAACAAGCGCCAGCAATCGGCCGCCAAGTCTGGGCGATGGGCCTTCCCGTTCTTGATGATTTGCATACCATGAGTGGGGAATGGAGACCTGAGGTGGCAGACTTTTCTCCAAAGGAACATGCAGAATACAAAGTCGTCCAATTTAAGCGGATACTGGACAAGATGCAGCCAGGCTTGGCCATGATCATCATCCACAGCACCATGCACACCGAAAACTTCGATACCATCTCAGCCTCAGGCAAATCCCGTCAGGCCGACTTGGATGCAATGCTGTCATCCGACCTCCAGGCCTTTATTGAACAAGAGGGGATCATATTGACCACTTGGAGGGAAGTAATGGAGAGGCGTAAAAAAATAAACGAGTAGACAACCAAATTCCAATCTTACCCTCCAGCCCATGTAGACGATGGCAAGCTCGGCGGGGAAACCTCCGTATGAAAACACCCCAGCACAATCCCAGAAGGAAATTTTTGCAGAAAATCTCCCTTGGAACGCTCTCGCTCACCGCTTTGATGGGACACAACCAAAATCTATTCGCCTCTGATTTAGCCGACACCGAGAGTATGCCCATTTCCGGCAAATTGGAAAGCGATGCCAAGAAATTTGTCCCAGTGATGCTAACCCCATTTGACTCCAATCTGAATATTGATTTTGGGACCTTGACCAAGCTGACTGATTTCTACATTGCCTGTGGAGCAAAAGGCTTCTTTGCCAACTGTCTGAGCAGCGAAATGTATCACCTTGACAACGACGAGCGCCTCGCGCTGGCCCGACATGTGGTGAAGCAGGTTAACGGGAAAATGCAAGTCGTGGCGACGGGGTCTTTTGGGGAGACAATTGAGGAAAAGGCAGAGTTTACAAAGAAAATGTATGACACTGGAGTCGACGCTGTCATCCTGATCAGCAGCCACTTTGCCACCAAGGATGAGGACGACGCAGTACTGATCAGCAATCTCGAAAAGTTCCTGAGTCTGACGGGCGATATCCCTTTAGGCACCTACGAATGCCCCTCGCCTTACAAAAGGATTATCTCGCCTGAAGTAATGCGTTTCATGGTTTCCTCAAGGCGCTTTACTTATCACAAAGACACAAGCTTGGATTTGGATAAAATCAAAGCCAAACTGGAAATAGCCAAGGGCAGTCCAATGGAATTTTACGACGCCCATACGCCGAATACCATGTATTCCCTGGAAATGGGTGCAAAGGGTATGTCCTGCATCGCCGGAAACCTCTATCCCGAGCTATTCTCCTGGATGTGCGCCAACGCGACGGACCCATCAAAACAAGCTGATGTCAAATGGCTTCAGTCGGAACTTACACAGGCAGACTCGATTATTTCCCAAGGCTACCCTATCAGTGCCAAGTATTTTCTCCAAAAACGCGGTGTCCCAATCCAACCCTTGTCCAGGTCAAAAAACACCCCGCTGACCGAGGAACAAAAACAGGCTTTAGATCAAATCCTAGGAAAGCTGCCCCTCTGGAATGAGCGGCTCGGAATCAAGCTAAAGTCCTAGCCAACAGTAGTCACTTTTCAAGGCGGCAGCGACAAAATATTGATGATGGATGGGAGACGCCACTTTCAATGAAAGTCTTTTCTATTTCACTGATATATAAAAACTTAAGCCCTGTCTTCACTTTTATTTCTCATCAAAATTTCTTTGCTTGAATCAGTTTTTGACCTCAAGTCATAGCAAAATTGGGTACTATGTTTCAAGCAACATTCATTTGCCACCGGTATAGCTCATAGTAAGGAATTAGTCTAAAGGTTACATTCATTTTTTCATTGCCATTCTTTAATCCACAAGCCCATGAGAGTACAAGTTCTCGTCTTGATTTTCTGCGTTGCTATTTCGGCATGCAAACAGGAACTGCCAACATTCCAGGCTCCTCTCCTCAAAAACATCGGTGAGTATCAAGTGCAAGTCACCACGAAATCACCTTATGCCCAGACCTTTTTCAATCAGGGAATCATCATGGCGAATAACTTCAACCATGCCGAGGCCGAGCGTTCTTTCAGGGAAGCTGTTCGCCTTGATCCCGACTTTGCTATGGGATATTGGGGTATTGCCTATGTGCTGGGACCAAATTTTAACTCAGCCTCAAACATGGGCACCATAAACGAAATCCGGGATGCTGTCGCTGAGGCCACTCGATTAGGCGAGAAAGCTAGCCGTTGGGAACAAGCAGTGATAAAGGCCATCGCCACCAAATTCCCATCTACCTCCGCAAATTCCGATGACGAAGCCTTTTCCAATGCAATGCGCGAAGCGCACGAGGAGTTTCCGGAAAACTCCATTGTCGCGACCCTTTATGCAGAATCCGTGATGAATCTCCACCCTTGGGATTTCTACGAGAAAAGAGGAGGCGAACCCCGGCCATGGACTCCCGAAGTAGTCGCTCTTTTGGAAAAAGTGATTGCTATAGATCCCCAAAATCCCCTAGCCAATCATCTTTATCTGCACGCTACGGAAGCGAGCGGAAAGCTGGATCAGGCACTGGTAGTCTCGGAAAGGTTGAAGGACTTGGTCCCCTCGGCGGGACATTTGGTCCACATGCCTTCCCATATCTACATCAATACCGGAGACTATCACGAAGGCTCTATAGCCAATGAGAAAGCGGTGATAGCAGATAGCACCTATATCGCCGAATGCAAAGCCCAGGGATACTATCCCCAAATGTATTTCACTCACAATTACCATTTCCTGGCTGCCACCGCAGCTTTTGAGGGCCGGGCTTCCCGTTCTATCGAGGCGGCATTCAAAACAGCAAGCTTGGTCGATCCAGCATTTTCCCACGAACCAGGCTTCGAAATGGTGCAACACTACTTGACCATCCCCTACCATATCCTCATTAAGTTTGCCCAGTGGGAGAAAATCAAATCCCTGCCAGAGCCTACCGAGGACCTGATTTATCCGCGGGCTATCTGGCACTACGCGCAGGGAATGGCCTTGGCCCAGGAAGGAAAAAATGACCAGGCAAAAACCGAATTGGAGCAGCTCAGGACCTTGGGACAAGACTCAACGATAGCTGACCAAATGAACTGGGGCATCAACAAAGTCACCGAGGTTTGCCAAATAGCTGCTCGGGTTTTGGAGGCAAAAGTGCTGGTAAATGAAAGGAAAAATGATGCAGCCAAAAAACTGCTGTCCGAAGCAATTATTATCGAAGACGGACTCAACTATAATGAGCCCCCTGACTGGTTCTTCTCCGTCAGGCACATTCTAGGCAATCTCTATCTGGAAACCGGCGACTTTGTAAGAGCAGACAAAATCTTTCGAGAGGATCTTTACAATTGGCCGAAGAATGGGTTCGCCCTAAGCGGTCTGACTGCCGCCCTGATGGCGCAGGGAAAAACAGAAGAAGCGGCGCAAATGGACAAGCAATTTCAGGAAGCTTGGAAGCTCGCGGAGATGGAACTGAAAGGGTCTGAAATCGACCCGAGAAAACGCGTCGATGTCGCGCTAAAAATCGATGACAATTCCCCGACGGAGTTGATCTACCTAGCTGCTTCGGTATGCATCAGATAGCATTGATAAAACTCAATTTGGCAGCGAACCAAGCGGATAGCCAATGAGCGCCATCCGCTTTACCTCGCTATCAGTCTACTAGCGCGCTTTCGATTTTCCTCAACAAAGTAAACTGAATCACTTTTGCCAACTACACCCATTGAGTCTCAGATAACACCGTTAGCTTAAACCAGCATCCAAAAAAGGTCGTTATAGCGTATATGCTCAGCATAAAACCTCTCAACATGAATCAACTGTCTGTGGGAACATTCTTTTTGGCCATCCTAATGTCGCTATGAAATTAACTCCATTCACTCCCTTGTTATTACTTTTCTTGGCTGCCACGGCAGGAGCCTGTGCCCAAAACGACCCCACGGACCCACCTTCTCCCGCTAGCTATCAGTTAACCGAAGCCTTCCCGCAGCTGAGTTTCAACAGGCCTGTCGACCTGCAAAACGCTGGTGACGGCTCCAATCGCGTATTTGTCATAGAGCAACGGGGCGTCATTTCCGTTTTCAAAAACGAGATGCAAACCGCGGAAAAAACCACCTTCCTTGACATAGAAAGCCAAGTGGATGACCAGGGTAACGAAGAGGGATTGCTCGGCTTGGCCTTTCACCCAAACTATCAATCAAACGGCTTTTTCTATCTGAACTACACGGCATCCAATCCCAACAGAACTGTAATTTCCAGATTTCGGGTATCCTCGGATGCCAACAAAGCTGACCTGAGCTCGGAGCAGGTTCTGCTGGAGATCCCCCAACCCTACTCCAATCACAACGGCGGTCAGCTGGCCTTTGGTCCAGACGGATATCTCTACATTGCCGTCGGAGATGGAGGCAGCGGTGGCGATCCCGAAGGGAACGGACAGAATTTGAAGACATTATTGGGCAGTATCTTGCGGATAGACGTGGACAAGGCAGAAGGGACAAAAAACTACGACATACCACCAGACAACCCCTTTGCGAACAATTCAGAAGGATATGCTGAAGAAATCTACGCCTTTGGCCTCCGAAATCCATGGAGATTTAGCTTTGACTCCGAAACGGGCAAGCTTTGGACTGGAGACGTGGGACAAAACAGCTACGAAGAAATTGACATTATCGTCAAGGGTGGCAACTATGGATGGAACATCGCCGAAGGAAACCATTGCTTCAGGTCAGCGAATTGTGATCTGGGATCTTTAGAACCAGCAGTATGGGAATATGAGAGATCCCAAGGAGTTTCAGTCACGGGTGGTTTTGTCTATCGAGGCACCCAACTAAGAGGCTTAATTGGCCGATACATCTATGCCGATTTTGCTTCAGGACGGGTGTGGAGCCTCGATGTTTCCGATCCACAATCTCCCGTAAACCTTGAAATTGCCGACGCAAACTTTAACGTCTCATCGTTTGGAATTGACGAAGCAGGAGAGCTTTTCCTTTGTGGTTTCGATGGGAAAATCCACAAGCTCGTATCAGAATATCCCCAATAGTTTAAATTTGACTTCAGCCGTCCTTTCTTCCCCGCATTTAGGTTCAGCAAATCTACCATAGGATTCCCCCAGAGTCTGCGTCATGCCCAATCCAACAGGTGTTCACACTCCTCGAGGCGGCGTTTACAGGATCCAATACGTTTTTGGATTAAAGACTCTTTCGATACTTCTCTGATTTTTATAGAAGACTGGCACGCATGCGCTAATGATTCTTTCAATAGACCTCTCAATGCCACTTACTAGCTGTCCACTTCCTCTTCATCTAGTGCCTGGACATCCACACTGACTTTCATTTCCTGTTCCTTACCAGCAAACACGATTCCTTTCAGTGGTGTCACGTCTGAAAAGTCCCTCCCGACCGCCACGCGGATATGCTTGTCACCCACCAATAGATTGTTGGTCGCATCAAATTCCACCCACTCCAAGCCCGGAATATAGAGGGCTATCCATGCATGGGAAGCATCCGAGCCTACGAGCTTGGGTTTTCCCGGAGGTGGAAAAGTCTCTATATAGCCACTGACATACCTGGCAGAAAGGCCCAAGGAGCGCAGACAGGCAAGAGAAAAATGGGCAAAATCCTGGCAGACTCCCTTTTTGTGCTCAAACACCTTCTCTAGGGGGGTGCTGATGTCCGTGAAGCCTGGCGTAAATGCAAAATCTTTGAAGATCCTGGTATTCAAGTCGAGCATGGCTTCCATGATGGGGCGGCCAGGCAAAAAGGATTTGAGCGCATACTCTCGGATGCCATCAATGAACTGCACATGATGGGATTCGAGGTAAAACTGCCGAATCTCGCTGGACGCGGCGGTGGAGTGAAGCCATTCGACCACCAATTCCCAATGCATGGTAGCTTTCGGATCAGCGCTTTCCCAGGCTGGAGCGACAAGCTCAAGCGTACTCTTCGATGTTACGGTCAGCATTTTATGCATTCGCTCCACGGAAAAGTAGCGATACCTGTTGCCAAAGAAATCGCTTCGGTCAGCTTCGAAGCTTGGCTTGGGGCTGATTTCACAAGTGTAGTCTTCCACTGCCTGAAAAGGGAGATCTTGGGGAATTTGAAACATAAGGTTGTGGCAGAGCATAGCCGGGACCTCATAGATGTACTTGGTGACATGGATGACGCGATATCTCATATTTCTGGGATTACGGCAGTTCGCATCATTCGATAACTGCTACCGGTATGACTGAAATACTTCTCATAGACCACATCGGAGGTTTCGTGCAACAAGTCGACGATCTCATCCAAAAATGCGGTCAAGGCTAGAAACTCCCGAGTTGCAGGTTCTGCTTCGGCTAGTCTGTCTATATCGCAAAGCCTGATCTTGGTGATGGCCTCCAACAGCTTTTTTCGCTCCGCTCCAAACAGCTCCCCATCTCCGTCGTTGGGGAGGGTCCTTAAATGCTGGTCAATTTCCAGCAACTGGTAGATCAGCGCTCTGGGATTGTCCTCGTGGAGCATCAACAGGGATAGCACACCATTCATTTCGAGGTTAGATCGGTAGCGGTAGCGGTAAGTCACCAAGCTCTCGTTGCAGCGCAGCGTGTCTTCCATCAGTTCTTTGTTGGATTCTTGGTCAAATGACTTGCTCAACATACCTCGAAGAATGGTACAGTTGTTTACGGCGGACTCAATGAAGCGTCCGATATTCAAAAGATGCCAGGTCGGTTCACGGGTCATGTTGTCGATATTCAGTCCATAAAAGGCCATCAACTTCACGATCATGCTATCCAAACTGTGATAAGCCTGCTGAATGGTAGTCACCGAAAGCCTCATCTTGTTAAGCTCCTCCGAAATGCTGTCCAATATCCTCCAGGTGTCTAGACTCAACCTGTCCCGCACCGCATAGGCATTGCCCAAAAAGCTTTGAATCGAATAGGCCAAGCTCCCCGACTTTTCCACGTCCCGCACCAAGGCAATAAGTTCCGGTTCCGGGTTTTTGAGGATGGATTTTTCGCTGAACCCAGGAAACGTGCCAGTCACTGCTGTCAGGGTTTGAAGCAGCGTGTTCAAAACGGGATTTTCCTGGATATGGATATCCTCGTCCGCCTCATTGTAAGAAAGCAAGGCCATTCGCATCAGTCGTACGGTATAGGCAGACCGCTCTAGATATCTCCCAAGCCAGAACAAGCGTTCGCCAGTCCTACTGGGAAGCACATTGCGAACCAAAGGTTGAATACTGATCGCCTTTACTGGCAAAGCTCCTGCTTCTTTGGGTTTTCCCAGTACCCAGGTGTCCTTGCTGATCCCTCCCGTTTGGTTGGAAACCAAGAAAGCCCCTTTCTCGGGAGAGCTTCTGGATAAACCGCCTGGCATGACTTTGTAGTCCTTGTTTTCGGAGTCCGCGACCACATAACTTCTGAAAACCGCATTTCTGGCCTCCAAGGAATTATTGATCCAAGCGGGTGTCGTAGAAAACTCCACCATCTCCTGCCCAACGAATAGGTAAGGATTTCGTCGGATCTCCCGCTTCAACAAATCGAGCTCAGCTTTTGAAAGGCTGCCCCCGAACACAGATTTATTGTTGGTGCCGCGGTAGATGTTACGAATAACGAGCGACTCTATATTTTCAAATACATAGCTGAGTTCCAAAGGCTGGCCGCACCACCAAGTGGCCACGGAAGGGATCTCCAGATCCTCTCCGAGCAGGTGTCGGCACAGTTTGGGTAGGAAAGCCATCAGGCCGGGATTTTCAAGCACCCGAGAGCCGAGTGGGTTGATGACTAGCACCTTCTTCTGCCTGACGGCTTCCATCAGGCCCACCACGCCTAGGTGGGAGTCGCTTCTGAATTCCAGAGGATCACAGAATACATCATCGACTCGGCGGATCAGCACATCTACTTTCTCAAGGCCTTTGATAGTCTTCAGCCAAACATAGCCATCGCTTACTGTAAGATCTTCCCCAAATGCCAAGGTAAATCCCATAAAAGAAGAGATGTAGGCATGCTCAAAGAAGGTCTCATTCGTGGGTCCGGGGGAAAGGAGGGCTATCCTGGGATTTTCCTTGTTGTTCGTGGTAAGGTTGCTGAGGGTGTTTTTGAATGTCTGATAATAGGAAGTGATCTTCCTGACGTGGTTTTCCCGAATCAGCTCGGGAAAAACACGCGTCATCGCTGCCCTGTTTTCAAAGGTATATCCGGCCCCCGAGGGTGCATCCGTACGGTCATGCAATACCCACATTTTGCCGTCTGGACCCCGCGCCAAATCGGAAGAGTATTGGATCAACTGCTGGTCACCATCCAGCTTGATATTATGGGCCTGTCTGAGAAAGCCTTTGTGATTGTAGACCAGTTCAAAGGGAATTAATCCTTCCTTAATCAGACTTTGATCGCCATATAAATCACTCAGAACCAAGTTCAAAAGATTTGTTCTTTGAACCAATCCTTTTTCAATTCCTTCCCATTCGTCGGAGCTGAAAACCATGGGTACGGGATCGAGTATCCAAGGACGGTTCATTCCGTTAGGATCCCCATACACGTTATAGGTTACTCCGTTTTCACGCAGCTGCCGTCCCACTTCCTCGTGAAACTGCCCCATCCGCTCGCGGCCGATTTGGTCGTAGTATTTTGCCAGGCGTTCCCAGTGGGGGTATATTTTGCCTTGGTCAGTCGCCATTTCATCAAGAAAGGGCGCATTATTGAACATCTTTTCAATAAGATAAGAGTCTATCATATCTCAAAATTGATAGCATGGATCGGGATATAATACAGAATCATCTTTTTTTATACCGGCGGAGATCCATTGTATGCGGAAATTCTGGGTTGATTATTATTTCGGAAGCTTCGTAGTGAGGCTGTACTGTGACTTTGGAAAGAAATCTATTGGATTGTCCCTCCCCGTCCGCAGCCACAATAACTGTTTTGGGGGGAGCAAGGCTGTGGCCAAAATCAAAAAAGCGGGCAACTCGTCTGGATTCGGCTTCAAAGCTGTTGATGGGAAATGTGTCGTAGCTTCTGCCGCCGGGATGCACCACATGGTACTGACAAGCGGCAATAGACTTCTTGGTCCAGGTGTCATACAGGTCGATGACCAAAGGGGTATCGACACCTATCGTTGGGTGCAGAGCGGATGGCGGCTGCCAGGCACGGTACCGTATTCCCGCGACAAATTCTCCTTGGACGCCGGTATTTTTCAATGGAATGCGATAACCATTACAAAGCAAATGATAGCGCGATTCCGTCAAACCGGTGATTTTCACCTGCAGACGTTCCAAGGAGGAATCCACGAAACGGGCAGTACCCGAGCTGGACATCTCCTCTCCCAATACATGCCACGGCTCAATAGCCATTTTCATATCAATATGGATATCATCAACTTGCAACTCTCCTACAAAAGGAAAACGGAAGCTGAAAAAGGGATCAAACCAAGCAATGTCAAAGGAATATCCCGCACCCTTTAGATCATTGACTACATCGAGCATGTCCTTTTGGCAATAATGGGGAAGCAGGAACTTGTCGTGAAGGGACGTACCCCAGCGGACTAGTTGATGGTCATAGGGCTCCTTCCAAAACCAACTCATTAAAGACCTGATAAGCAGCAGCTGCACCATACTCATCTGATAGTGTGGGGGCATGTCAAACCCTCTAAACTCCAAAATCCCAAGGCGTCCGCTGCTGGAGTCAGGTGAATACAGCTTGTCTATGCAAAACTCGGCTCTATGGGTGTTGCCGGTGATGTCGACTAGCAAATTCCTGAAAATCCTATCCACCAGCCAAAACGGAACTTCATTTTCCTTGCCGTTGGGCACTTGTTGGAAAGCCAGCTCCAACTCGTAAAGCAGGTCGTCCCGCCCTTCATCCACCCGTGGTGCTTGGCTGGTTGGTCCGATGAATTGGGTAGAAAAAAGATAGGAAAGCGAGGGATGGTGCTGCCAATAAGTAATAAAGCTTTTTAGCACATCGGGACGACGCAGCAGCGGGCTCTCCGCTGGGGTAGAGCCACCCAACGTGATATGGTTGCCCCCGCCAGTTCCCGTGTGCTTTCCGTCTACATTGAATTTCTCGCTGGTCAATCGGGATTCGCGCGCCTTTTCATATAAAGTGTCATAATTTGACACGATCTCCCTCCAACTTTTTGCTGGCTGCACATTGACTTCGATGACTCCGGGATCCGGTGTAATCATCAATTTCTCAATCCTGTTATCTGAAGGTGGATCGTAGCCTTCGATTAAGATGGGATATTTCAGCTTTTGGGCGCTTCGCTCCACGGCACTTACCAAATCCAGGTAGTGCTCGAAATACGAGACCGGAGGGAAGAAAACAAAAAGTTTTCCTTGTCTAACTTCTACCACCAAAGAAGTCTTGAATATGCGGTCAGAATTGATCGGCTTTCTTTCTGAAACATTCTTGAGAGATTCGGGCAAATCTCGAACCTCGGCAAATAGATCGTTTTCCGGCTGTATGGGCTCGTCTTCTGGTTTGACAGCTTCGATCGAATCCAGTGGCAATCTCAGTCCGGCAGGTGAATTACCCGGAACCAGAAAAAGATTGTTCCTCCTGAATTTCCAACGGCAACTTTGCCACACCCCGCTTTGGTATTCCCATTCCAGAGGAATGGAGTATCCGACCGCCTCATCCAAGCCTTCATTTAAGAGTTCGGCGAGTTTCTGTCTTTCAAGAGGAGATTTGAGATCATATTGAAATGGATCAATGTTCACAGGCACTTTTCCTTCCTGCCAAATGAAATAAAACGGATCCTCGAAAAGCGGTGTCACATTTTTAGGATCTACGCTCAACTGACTGACCAATTCGGACATAAATTCTTTCGCATGTGCGTTGGTAAACTTATAGTCTTTCGAAAGATCGGCCATCAGCGTATCGTCATGCCAAAGTGCCTTCCCATCCTTTCTCCAATAACACGCAAGCTTCCACCTAGGCAAAGGCTCTCCGGGATACCATTTTCCCTGACCGTATTGCATCAAGGCGCCATTACCAAACTCTCCCTTGAGTTTGTGAAAAAGCGTATTTGCCAGACTCCGCTTATGTTCTCCGTCCGCTGTGGAATTCCATTCTGGGGCATCCTGATTGTCTACGGAAACAAAAGTCGGTTCCCCACCCATGGTGAGGCGGACGTCATTGGCAACTAGATCCTCCTCCACTCTGTCTCCCACGGCCAAAATGGAAGTCCATTGCTCTTCGGAATAAGGTTTGGTCACACGTGGCTTTTCCTTGATCCGCGTCACTTGGTTTTCAAAGAAAAACTTGGTCTCCGCTGGCTCTGCCATCCCGGTGATCGGTGCCGCGTCCTGTGGACTGGGTGTGCATGCCAAGGGAATGTGCCCCTCTCCGGCAAACAGACCTGAGGTCGAATCCAGTCCAATCCATCCGGCACCAGGAACAAAAACCTCCGCCCAAGCATGCAAGTCGGTAAAGTCCTGCTCAGGCCCAGACGGCCCGTCAAGGGATTTTTCGTCTGACTTTAGCTGTATCAGATAGCCCGACGCAAATCTGCTTGCCAACCCAACGTGCCGTAACACTTGAACTAGCAGCCATGCAAAATCCCTACAAGAACCTGAACCTAATTCAAGTGTTTCCTCGCAAGACTGTACACCGGGCTCCATTCGTACATTGTATCGCAGTTCATTATGGATCAGCTGGTTGATTGCTACCAGGTAGTCTACGGTTCTGATCCCCTCTTTCGAAAGAGATTTGGCCTTGTCCACCATCGCCATCAACAACGGACTTGATTCATCTATTTCCAGATAGGGACCAAGTTGCTTTCGAACGCTCTCATCGTAGACGAAGGGAAATTCACTGGCATAGTCCTCCACAAAAAAATCAAATGGGTTGATCACCACCATATCGGCGATCACCTCGACGTCAATCTCAAAAAACTTCACCTTGTCCGGGAACACTATCCTGGCGAGATAGTTGCCAAACGGATCCTGCTGCCAGTTGATAAAGTGATTTTCCGGCTTTACGTTCAGGGAATAGCCTTTGATATGGGTGCGGGAATGAGGTGCGGGCCGTAGGCGAATCACCTGTGGACTGAGGCTGATGTGACGGTCGTACTCATATTTGGTATAATGCCTGACAGCAACTCGGATAGACATAGGCCTAATAGGTTTGGTGGTAAGAAAAATCTCAATTGTCAAAACCGGAAGGGCGGCGGCCCTTTCCGATTGGGCTATTCGGGCGTTTCTACTTGGAGTAAGTTAACCCAAAATAAAAAGTCCATGCAAATCGAAATGACTAAATAAATTTCAACTGGATAATCCTCCGAAAAACACTTCCAGTGTCATCTCATAAATAAACTCCCTAAGTATTGATTTTCTGAGAGTTATATGTTAGTATTTTCTACAATGGATAAAATCGAATCAGAGGCTGTTGTTCGCGCTAGGGATTCCGAAGGTCTAAACCGATACGAGCGAAGCCAACGATATTCGATGAAAGCCGTCAGAATTTAGGATTCTAAGAATTAACTTGAACTCAACAAATCAACTACGCCGATGCCCAACTACGAACCTACCCTAGTCGAAACGCTAGAGAAACTCAGAAAAGAAGGCTATACCGAGGATTTCAACATTCGTTTTGACAGCCTGATCTGTGACAAGGCCTGCCTGCTCCCCCAAGAGTTTGAAGTCGATCAGACGTTTAGATTTGAGGGAAATACCAATCCCTCGGATGAGGCAATCCTCTACGCGATCTCTTCCAAAACCGGAGACCTAAAAGGAGTCTTGGTTAATTCCTACGGAGTGTATGCGGATGACCTCACCGAAGAAATGATCGACAAACTAAAGTAAAGAGGTCTTCATTGCATGGAAATTCCGTCACCCATTGGCCCTAGCCTGAATCTCGTCCCGATTCAGGCTGACGATCAAGCCGTGCTCTTTTCTTTGATGGACAAGATCTATAGGGATGCGTACCGATATGTTTGGGGCGATCAGGGGGATTGGTATGTCAATTTGATCTACAATCCTGAAACGCTGCAAAAAGAACTCAACCGCGCGAGAAGCCACTATTTCTTTGTGGAGTCGGATGCGGTAAAAATCGGGATTCTAAAGTATGACTTCCCCTTTTCTCCCCGGGAAATTCAAATCCCAAATTCCATGAAGCTCCATCGTCTCTATTTGCATCCGGACTTTCACGGCAAAGGAATCGCCAAGAGGCTAGTCGAGCACTGTGAAAAAATAAGCCTGGAGAACGGACTGGAGTCAATCTGGCTAGAGGTAATGTCCTGCCAACCTCAGGCAAAGCGATTTTATGAAAAGATGGGTTTTAGCCACCTGCTGAGCTATCAATTGGACTTTGAAATGTTGCTGCCAGAATATCGGGGAATAGAAATCTGGAGAAAAGTGCTGGGGAAAAACCTCCAATCCGCCCAGAGTGCATTTTCAGCCGAGATCTGAATTTAAAAGAAAGGTATTTTTATGAGTAATCGGTTTGAGTTCTTTTTTGGGGTGATGGTGCTTGTCATGGCACTGGGAGCCTGTGAGCCGAAGCGCCCCGACGTTTTCAATTCCCAATCTGCAAGCTTTTCCATGATTTCGACCCTAGGTCAAAACCCAAATCAGGGAGAACTTGTGGGGGTTTATTTCATGCCCTCTTGGAATACCTCTTCTGACCCAGCCGTGGATAGGGATAGTTTTTGGTCCTGTTTACAGGATCCTGGGAATTGCTCCAATCTACTGAATCCTAGCATTTGGGGTCCGAAAGGACGGATCTACAACGCCAAATATCCCTACCAAGGTCCCTATCTGGATCGCAAACCCATTGCGGAGCTGAAGGGCTTCTACAGCCGGACAGACCCGGAAGTTGCCAGAAAACAACTGCAGTACATGAAGCGCTACGGCATTGACTTCTTTGCCTACGACTGGTTTTTTGGCCGGCATTATTTCCACCACCAAAACTTTGCCCCGCAAGCCAAAATCTACTATCCAAAAGGCTGGGCAACGGACCAAGCACGATCCGGAAGAGTGGCCGTCCCCGGGATGATCGAATGGGGTGACCAACTGGAGGTCCTTTTGGCGGAAAATGCAAGGCTTCCCAAGGGTGAGCAGATGAAATTTGCGATCAATTGGTGCGATGACAGCGACGAGCGATGGAAGCTTTGGCTCAAGATTGGTTCTCCAGAAGAGCTTGCCAGGCAGGCAAACTATGAGGGAGAAAAGCCTAGCAAAGAACTTTACCTGAAAGTCCACGAGAAGATCACCCAACTGTGGATAGACCTCTACTTCAGCCGGGATGACTATCTGAAAGGAAGCGACGGGCGACCTGTCGTCTATTTCTATTTCCCCCAAGATGCGGAGTCCAGGGCCGCTTACTATGGCCTTCGCCTAGTAGATTTATTGGAGCTTTCACAAAAAACCGCCCAAAAAGCAGGTCTTCCCGGAATCAAGTTCATTGCGGTCATGGCCGGACCCATGCTCGAGCACGAGCGTATGTACGGCCTGCCGACCGTTTGGAAACCCAAAAACCCGAAGCAGGCTTGGCAAGGCGGAGAATATCAGAAACGTCAGCTACTACAGGAATACGTACCTCGGCTGAAAGGAATGGGTTTCGAAGGGATGACCTCCTACGTATACCACAACTTCATGGACAAGGACAACCGCTCCTACGCCGATATGCGCGCGACCTATCGGGGCCATTGGAAGATGTGGAGCGAAAAATTCAAGAATGACCCCAACTTTGAATATCAGGTCCCGGTAGCTATGGGATGGGATATGAGACCCGCCGGAGGCACTTGGCCGCAGCCAAGCGGATTTCCCTCCGAACCCTACAAAGATCTGGTCCATAGTGACAAGACCTCATTCAAAGCCAAGCTGAAGGAAGCCCAACAAGTGTCCAGGAAATACCGGCAAAACAACGGCAACACCGTAATGATCTGCTGCTGGAATGAGTACCTGGAAGGGAACTATATCGAGCCTACAGTTGGCCATGGGTTCAGCTACTTGGAGGCGATTCAGGAGGTTTTTGGTGATCAGTGAGCAGCTAGAGGAAGACGTTAACAACGTTCAGTTTCCGGTAATGGCCTGTATTAACTCCGGATGGATTTGCTCTCCGCTAGCCCTGTCAAAAAGCGCGAAACCGTGATTCCCGGCATAGCCATTGTCCCAATAAAACGGGATAAGGCCTTTGGCTTTCATACTCGCGGAAACGTATTCCAGATAATATTTCCGATAGATTTCGTGGTCGGATTCTGCAGCTCTGGAGATGGCACCGTACTCCCCAACCAAAACCGGAATGCCTTTGTCCACAAACTCAGTTTTCATCTTTCCAAACTGGGCATCCGCATGGGCCTCATCGCCCCAGCTTGCTTTTCTTAGAGGATCGACTGCAATTTTTCCCCATTGGCTCACTCCTCCCTCCTCCTTCAATGCAAATTCATAGGGATCATAGTAATGCACCTCGACCATCAGCCGGTCATCAGTGGAGTCCTCAGGCAGTTCAAAAAAACTTATCCCGTGGTCAATATTCGTATTGAAGGTCTGAACAACAAGATTCCTGTAGGTATTTCGTCCCCCCGTGGATCTCACGATGTCGACAAAAGTCTGGTTGAAAGAGTTTTGCACAATGTAATACTCCGGCTTTGGTGTACCGTAGTCACCAGTCACCATCACTTCGTTGGTACCGGCAAACAGCAACCGGTCTTCGTAATCCCTAAAGTTCAGCGCAATCTGAAGCCACATTTTCTCCAGTCTTTCATTCACCGCGTCTTGTTGGGCATAGGTTGGCTGCATCCAGCCACCATCCCAATGGATATTGAGAACCGCATACATGCCGTTGTGGATCACATAGTCCACTACTTCCTGCACTCTTGCCATCCAAGAGGGATCGATGGTATAGTCGTCGGGATTGCTAAACTTGCTCCAAGCCACCGGAATCCTCACGGCTTGGAATCCCGCCGCTTTCACCTGATCGATCAGCGTCTTGGTGACCAGCGGGTTTCCCCAATTGGTCTCCCCTCCGATCGCTTCCAGAGAATTTCCCAAATTCCAGCCATTTCCCATTTCTTTAGCCAAACTCAAGCTGGAAATATTCCGCATCCCGGTCTGATCCGCGGGAATGTAATATTCCGGAAATCCTCTTGGCACAGCTGCCTGTGAAATATTTACTGTCCTCACTATTCCTTTACCAGTCACCCTTGCTTCCAAACTTCTCGCAGTCTCCAAGGTGTTTGGCTGGAGGACTAGCTCCACTTGGCCATTGCCACTTCCTTTTACCGGACTTACCTCAATCCAATCCGAATTCACTACAACGGTCCAAGGAATATTCGCTGAAATGTTCAAAATGTAATTCCCCCCGGCTGCATCAGCCACGACTTCAGTCTGCAATAGCTGCAAAACTGGAGGTTCGTTGGGATCACTCTCACCGCAGGAAATCAGGAAGGCAAAAAATAAAAAAGAAAGAATAAAAGTTCTCGGTAGGCTATTCATCGTCTTAGGGTTTATTTTCCCAAATGTACCCACCCATTCTTTGGCTGAGGTCCGTCAAATGTTAGCAAATGGGGGCTTATTTGTTTCCAGCCATACCTACTTGGGCTTAATGGTCCTGTGTATTTAACTCGTCAATAGCCAAGACATGCCCAGCATTGGCCGCCTTTTGAATAATCTCCTGAGTTTTTGCTTTGGGCTGATGGACTCAGATCAAGCCAATGAGATTTGTTATTGCTAAAAAACTTAGCGATAGGCGAAGCGGGACTAAACTTGCTTTCCGCTATTTTCGGGACAAATTCCATCGTCTATGTCAGGATTTTTCATCGATCGGGTCAAAAGCATCAAATACGCTGTCAAAGGTTTTTTCCTGCTACTTACCACGGAAAACTCCATCATCACCCAAACAACCATTGCCTTGGTTTTTACAGGAATGGGCTTATACTTTAAAATAGACCGAGTCGACTGGGCGCTCCAGTTTTTGGCAATTGGGCTGGTACTCTCGATCGAAAGCCTCAATACGGCCATCGAAAAGGTCTGCGATTTCGTGCATCCCGACTATCATCAAAAAATTGGCTTTATCAAAGACATCGCATCGGGAGCAGTGACCTTTGCTGTTCTAACGGCCTTGGCGATTGCGCTGCTCATCTACGCGCCATATTTTTTGGGCTGAATTTTACAAGTTTACCTTTACCCGATCGCCCCCTAAGAAAGCAAAACCGAACAATCGATTCGTCTGATTTGAGGCTGCCGTCCATAAAAAAAGCGGATTTGTATCATCGTTTTGCATCAAACAGGGAAGTTTACCCTGCCTAAAGCGATATATTCGCGGCGGTTTTCATTCGAGAACCATGCGAAAAAAAACTAATTCCGTTTTTTACATGTCTAAAATTCCAAATTCTATTTTGGGCTTGATAGCAGCGACCGCTTTGGTGGGCTGTAGCAAATACAAGCCATCCCAAACTTCCGATCTGGCAGAGCTAACTGCCTATTTCTCCTCGGAGGGCATTGTCTCCGACAGTATCGGAGCAGACAGCACCGAGTTGATCATCACCAATTTTGCAGGGCCGGACTTGGTTCCCAGTCCCTCCTGCCTCGCCGTCGCCCCTTCCGGAGAAGTTTTTGTCGGTGTAGACATGATCGGCTCTCTCGGCAAAACGCCTGGAAAGGGCAGTATCATGAAGCTGGTCGATAGTGACCACGACGGCAATCTGGACGCACATACCGAGTTTACCAAAGTGGACAACCCGCGGGGAATCATTGCCTTGGCTGACCAGGTATTTGTACTGCATACCACTTTTGGCACGGATAGCTTGGCCACAGGCATGGACCTGGTGGTCTTTGAGGACAAAAACAAAGACGGCGTCGCCGACGGCCCGGCCAAGCCTCTTATCACAGGCATCAGCACCGCCAACCAGCTAAGAAGCCGCGGCACTGACCACTCCACCAACGGCATCCGCATGGGCATCGATGGGTGGATCTACATCGCTGTTGGTGACTTTGGCTTTGTGGATGCAGAAGACAGGGAAGGCACCAAGCTCACCATGCTTGGAGGCGGAATCGTAAGGGTAAGACCTGACGGCACCGGCATGGAGGTCTATACCCACGGGACCAGAAACATCTATGACGTGGCGATTGACCCATTCATGAACGTTTACACCCGAGGCAACACCAATGACGGGGGTGGCTGGAACATCCGCTTTATCCATCACATCCAAACTGGGGAATACGGCTATCCTAGCCTCTTCAAGCATTTTACCGACGAAATCCTGCCGGCTCTAAAGGATCTCGGCGGGGGATCTGGTACAGGTGCCTATTTCATGGACGACGAGCGTTGGCCAGCTAAATACAATAGAGTTCCCATGATGGCGGACTGGGGCAAAAGCCAACTTTATATCCATCGGGTAAGTATGGACGGCCCCAGCTTTACCCAGCAGGATGAAAATTTCATCAAGCTTTCCCAGATTACCGACGTGGACGTGGACGGATCCGGTACGATGTACCTCGCTGCCTGGGATGGCGCGGGATTTCGGGGAAGTCCAGAAAAAGGCTACGTGGTACGCGCTGTACCAGTAGGCTGGAAATATGAGGCCTATCCCGACCTGAAGGCGGCCTCCGTCGCAGAGCTTGCGGACTTGCTCAAAGCCAAAAACTCCGTCACCAGACTGGATGCACAGCAGGAAATGTTGACAAGACCAAAAGATGAGGCGGCAGCGGCAACACTTTCCATCGCACAAGACACTTCGTTGCCACTAGAGGCGCGGGTAGCCGCGATCTTCACCTACGCTCAGGCAGCTTGTGCTTCAGGCGTAGAGGAATTAATCAAACTCAGTGAAGAAGACAAGCTGCGTGAATTTGCCCTCCGTGCGTTAGCCGATCAAAAGAAATGTATCACGGGTGTTCCTGTGGAATTGTTTATTGCCGCTGCTCAAGATGCAAATCCAAGAGTTCGGGCTGCCGCCATCGTAGGATTGGGTAGACTGGGAGACCCAAAAGCAACCGAGGTTTTGTTAGAAGTTGAAGTACCTGCATCTGCTCAAATCCCCGCAAAAGACACGGAGGGACCGCACGCTACCCCAAATTCAGAAATAGTACTCCCCCACTTGGCCGTGAAGGCATTGGTGGACCTCAATGCGGTGGATGCCACTATGGAGGCCATTGATTCAGACAATTATAAATTGGCACTTTGGGCATTACGCTACATGCATGATGCCAAAGCGGTGGACGGCTTGATCGCCGCCTATACTGAGACGGACAATGCTGAGAAAAAAGCCGAAATTCTAGCCACACTAGCCCGCCTTTACCAAAAAGAGGCTCCCTATGATGGCAGCTGGTGGTGGGGAACCCGCCCTGATACCCATGGGCCTTATTATAAAACTGCCGATTGGGAAGGCTCAGCTAAGGTCAAAAACTTCCTTATGGCTGAGCTAAACTCTGCTGATGAAGGCCAAAAACCTTTGTTTGCCTCGCTCAATGACAGATTAAGGTTGGGAATTGTCGAAATGGGGACAGAGACTGCGGCTCCTGAAGTGGAAGAAGCCTCAGTTGATTTGGAATCCATCAAAAACAAGAAGGGACAAGTCGGAGCGGCATCCATCGAAGATGTCATTCTTGCGGTAGGCGGACTCAAAGGCGACCCCGCCGTAGGCAAGACGCTATTCACCAGCCAAGGATGTATCGCCTGCCACGCGATCGAAGCCGGTCAGGTGATGAAGGGGCCATTTATGGGGCAGATCGGCTCGATCATGAATCGGGACCAAATCGTGGAGGCTATTCTGAAACCTAATGCCTCAATCTCCCAAGGCTTTGCTTCCGTGCAGATCACGACCAATGACGGCAAGTTCTTTATGGGTTTTGTTACGGCAGAATCTGCCGAGGAGCTTACCATACGGGATATCACCGGCACGGCAACCAAATTGGAAAAAAAGAACATCAAGGAAAGAAAAGAGCTCGAAAACTCCATGATGCCTGCCGGACTGGCCAACTCCCTTTCTTATGAGGAATTGGCATCGCTGGTGACCTTTCTGTCACAGCAGAAGTAATTATTACCGATCAATTGCTCCAAAGAGGCTGTCTCATAACCGATGTTTGTCACATTGAGCTAAGTCGAAATGCCGTTATGTTTACTGTAATTGGCCTTCGATATACGCTACTCCCGTAGCTGCAGTGCTCAGGCTGACACAATCAGGCCTTCGAGACAGCCTCTTCTTTATATCATCGAGACAGGCTAGTTTGACGTTTCAAAATCTTTGATCGCCGTGGTAACATTGACGACCATGGTATATTCCCGAAGCCCAAGCATCAATTCCAATTCATGAAAACCCTCGCTATCCTGGCGGTAATTTCATTTTCCTTTTTGTTCTATTCCTGCGGAGCAAAGGATACCCAATTAAAAATCACCAAAGAACAACCGAAGAAGGCGTTTTACATCGTCCCCGGGGAAGACGATCCCATCGACTCGGCCTTGGTCAAAAGAGGGGAAGTGCTCATCGCCTATTCTGACTGCTACCAATGCCATAAAGAAGAAAGCAAAGCCAAGGGCCCCTCCTTTTCCGACATCGCTCGTCGCTACCCCATACAGGAGGCTTACATAGACATGCTCGCCCGCAAAGTAATCAGCGGTGGTTCTGGCGTTTGGGGATACCCCGTCATGAGTGGTCACCCAAAGCTGCCTGCTGATGAAGCCAAAGCGATGGTCACCTATATTCTTTCATTGGAAGAAAAGTGACTGGCTGGCGTTGTTATAAAAAAGTGAAATGAGTAGAAATATCCGGCATATCTTATTTATTGGAATAAAAACGAAACCTAATGATTACTATACTCTATTCATTTCTGGCTGTTTTAATCAACACGTTCCATGCCCCGCCGGTACAGGTGGAGATGGTCACCAACTGCGGCACGATTGTCCTCGAACTTTCGGACAAAACTCCGCTTCATCGCGACAATTTCGTCAAGTTGGTCGAGGATGGAGTCTATGACAGTCTTCTTTTTCACCGCGTGATCAACGGATTTATGATTCAGGCGGGAGACACCGAAAGCAAATACGCGGATAGCTTGGCAAGCGTAGGAAGTGCAGACCTCCCCTATCAGATTCCAGCTGAGATCGTCCCGGATCTTTTCCACAAGAAAGGGGTGTTGGCAGCAGCGAGAACAAATAACCCGCAGCGCGCATCGAGCAGCACCCAGTTTTACATCGTGCAGGGAAAAATCCAAAATGACAGTCTCTTGGCCTACAACGAAGGCCGGATTAACAAGATGCTTGCCCGGCATTTTGGAGTAAATGATCCAGCTAACAAGCCTCTGATTGATTCTCTGGAAATGGCCAAAAACCAAAAAGATTCGGTTTTGATCAAAGAACTGGATCTGCGACTCAACTCCATCCTGGATAATTATTGGAACTTTGACAAATACTCGATCCCAGAAGATCAGCGGAAGGTCTATAAAACAATCGGGGGCACGCCACATTTGGACCAAAACTACACGATATTCGGAGAGGTAATTTCTGGCTTGGAGGTAGTCGATGCCATCGCCGCGGTAGAGACCGATGCAAGGGATCGGCCGCTTGCAAACGTGAGAATAATCAGCATGCGAATACTGTAAAAAAATGTCGGCGACTGCTGCAACAAAGCGACCTACAAATGAGTATCTTCCAACTAGTGTCAAACCACTCTAAACATCTACTACCATGTCAAAGCAACCCGAAACCAAAAAGAACGAAAAGAAAGCGCCAGCGAAAACTTTGAAGGAAAAGCGAGCCGCAAAGGCGGAAAAGAAAAACAGCAAAAAAGACTAATCGAGACGTAACCGTTTACTTCCGATTCAAACAAAAAGGACAGCTTTATACTGTCCTTTTTGTTTTCAGGCACTTGGACAGTGTCCCAATACTATGTTAAATCCTTAATTTAGGCCGTCTCATTCCAAACCTAGCCTGAACGAATTGGAGCTCCTCATCATTCTTTTGCTCGTGCTGCTCAATGGCGTTTTTGCCATGTCCGAGCTTTCATTGGTTTCTTCCCGGAAATTCAAACTGGAAAACGCCAAAAGACGGGGCAGTTCCAACGCAAAAATCGCCTTAGAACTCGCCGAAAACCCTACCAAATTTCTCTCAACAGTCCAAATCGGGATCACCCTCATCGGGATTATGCTAGGTGTTTATTCAGGTGAAAACCTGACCAATGAACTGGCAGCGGCAATTTCCGAAATTGACTTTTTGACACCCTATTCCGGACCGATTGCTACCGGGTTGATTGTCTTGTTGGTTACTTACCTTTCGATCGTTTTAGGGGAATTGTTCCCAAAGCGCTTGGGAATGACTTTTCCGGAACCTATTGCGATGGTGGTAGCTAAACCTATGCATCTTCTATCGATGATAGCTGCACCTTTTGTATGGCTATTATCCGTTTCCAATGATTTTTTACTGACGGTTTTTGGCATTAAAAACATCTCCGAATCCAAGATTTCGGAAGAGGAAATCAAAGCTATAATCAAGGAAAGTGCTGAGGGTGGTGAAATTATGAACATCGAACAGGATATTGTAGAAAGGGTTTTTGAACTGGGTGATAGGAGAATAAACACACTATTTACCCACCGCTCAGATTTGGTATATTTTAACTTGACAGACACTTGGGAAGAGATCCGAGTCAAAATAAACAACGAAAAGCACTCGGCTTACCCTGTTTGCATAGAAGATGACCTCGACGATATCGTTGGCATGGTAATGGTCAAAGACCTTTTTGCCCCAGGCCTGGAACAGGATTTTGATATCCGAAAAGTCTCCAGAAAACCCCTGTTTATCAACGAAAACTCCTTCGCCTACCAGGTGATGGAACTCTTCAAAAAGGAGAAAATGCACTACGGAATTGTCATCGACGAATACGGAAGCACGATGGGAATAGTATCTATGGATGATGTCATGGATGCATTGGTCGGTGATTCCAGCGAATTGGACCACGAGGAGTACCAGATTATCCAACGGGACGAAAACAGCTGGCTGGTGGATGGTCAGTATGCCATCATTGATTTTGTGAAATATTTTGATTTGAATATCCTGTTGAAAACCAAAGGATTCACGACCGTGGCCGGATTGATGATCCACAAATCAGCCAGCATCCCCGAAGTCGGCGACAAAGTTAAAGTAGAAAATCTTGAGCTCGAGGTTGTCGACAAAGATGGTCAGCGGATCGATAAGATCTTAGTAAGCCGGATCGAGTCTTAAAAGCGGATTTTCAAAACAAATTGCAGAGATACTTTAAGTGACTCAGCTTTATTTATTAATATTTTCAAATCTTCCTTGGCAAATTGAATCGCTCCGCCATACTGTCCCAATTGACGATCGGAAAAAGGTTGTCCACAAACTCTGCTCTTGGGTTTCAATATTACCGCCAAATGGATGTTTTCTTGAGAATGTCGTTGCCGTTCATAGCATCAGTTTTAATGTAATCCCGATCAAAGCCGCCACCGCGATGATAAGGGGCTCTTGGAGTTTTTTAAACTTGAACAATAACGCGATGGTAGTCAAAGCGAGGAGAACCGTCGGCAAATCGGTCAAAGTCCTTTTTCCCAACACCAAAACAGCACCTGCAATAGCACCAATGGCAGCGGCGGTTACCCCATCCACAAATGCCTTGATAGCCGGGTTTTTGCCGTATTTTTTGAAATATGGTGCCGGAATCACGGTGAAAAGGTAACAGGGAAGAAATGTGGCCATGGCCGCAACACAAGCTCCAGGGACACCCGCTACCAGATAACCGATAAATCCCACGGTAATGACTACCGGACCAGGCGTGATCATCGCTACCGCCACGGCATCCAAAAACTGCTGTTCATTCAGCCATTGAAATTCCTTCACTACCCCACCGTAGAGGAAGGGAACGATGGCTAGTCCGCTTCCAAACACAAAAGCCCCTGCTTTGGTAAAAAACCATGCGATCTCCCAAAGTTTGGATTCGGTCGCGATCGGTTGAAGCTGTACAAACATCACAGGAAACATTCCGTTTGCCCCTGAACTCAACCATCTTGGCGGAGCTTTGGCAAACCATACCGCCACACCCGCCAACAGGATCACCCACAAAATTTCTTCTTCGGTGATGAAAGTAGTAACTGCCAAAGCAATGAAAATAATCCACAACAGTTTGTCTTTGCCCAGACTTTTGGAGGTGAGTTTGTAACTGCTCATCGCAATAATACCAATCACCGCAGCGCCGACTCCGTAAAATACAGCCTGCATCCAGGGAAGACCGCCATAGGATACATAGGCATATCCGATCGCCAAAACCATAAAAAACGAAGGAAGCACAAAGGCGATTCCTACCAAAGTAGCACCAAGCAATCGGTAGTGAACGAATCCCAGATAAATAGAAAGCTGCGCGGCCAATGGTCCGGGGGCAAGTTGTGAAAGCGCAAGCCCTTCTTTGTAATCATCCTCACTGATCCATTTTTTATCAACAACCAGATCGCGGTGCATGTACCCGACTAAGGCTACCGGGCCACCAAACCCCCATGTTCCCAATTTTAAAAAGTAAATGATTAAATCTTTTAAGAAGTAAACAGGCATACGTTTCAGATTTTTGGTGACCAGGTGTGTTTTTCATTTTGGACATATTTTGCCCAACTGTAGAGTGCGTCGTAGATTTTCATGCCTAGCGCAAGCTGCTCATGATCGTCGCTAATGTTGTAGGAAAGTCCGGCAGATATTGCCCAAAGTCCTGCTGCTTGGGGTGCAAGGTCAAAGCGCTCCGTATCAGCCCCGCGAACGATCAAGGCAATCTGATCCAGTGCTGGATCGGAAAGCTTATGCCTTTTGACGATGTAGTCAAAGGTGCAATATTCGTCCACGTGTGAATATTCAGATCCCGGGATGTCGTAGGGGATGGCATCAAGCTCCTCTGCCTTAGAAAAGACTTGTTCCTTGGGAACATAGATAAACTCAGCCTTGGGGTCAACAAAGTTCCTGATCAGCCAGGGACAGGCGATCCGATCAATCTTGGGGCGGTTACGGGTTATCCATTTCATAGTCTGCACGGTTTGACCATACAAGGCTACAAAGAGAAATATTTCGGAAATAGAACAGAATTTACCGGTTTGTATCCTGTTTACTTTTTCAGCAAACTTTTCCGGTATTCGGAGGGATTTTTTCCAGTGTATTTTTTGAAAATCCGATTGAAGTGGCTTTGATCGGAGAAACCAGTCAGGTAGGCGATTTCTGAAAGGGAATGTTTTGGATCTTGCAGGAGGACGATCGCCTTTTCTATCCGGAGTTTGCGGATGTAGTCCCCAAAGGATAAATCGTCAAAATACTTGGAAAACTCCCGCGACAAATAGCTGGGATGGACATTCAGGCTTTCGGAAAGTTGCCTCAGGCTCAGGGAGAGATTGGTGTCTATCTGGTCCTGAATTATTTCCTTCAATTCTTTCGCCCACTCGGGGATTTTACCGGATTTGTGTTTGAGGAATTTTTTGTACACATCCCGCAACAGGTTTTCGATCGGGTTTTGGGTATGTTTTTCGTTTTGAAGATGTTTCGCCCAGCTGTACAAGGCATCATAGATCATCATTCCTTTCTCGAGGAGAAGATTGTCATCTTTTACATTGTGCGACAAGCCTGCGGAAATGGCCCAAAGTCCCGATGATTGACTAGCTAAATCATGGCGGTCTGTATCAGCCCCTCGCACAATAACGGCCATCACTTTTAATGCAGGATCGTCCAGCTTATGCTTTTTGATAATGTAGTCAAAGGTGCATTCATCCCCGTAATGCGTGTACTCCACCTCCGGCAGATCAAAGGGAACAGCATTGAGCTCCTTGGAGTTTGGGATAACCTGCTCAAACGGGACATAGAGGAATTCTGCTTCTTTATCTACAAAACGCCTGATCAACCAGGGGCAGGCGATCCGGTCAATCTTGGGGCGTTCACGCGTAATCCATTTCATACAGAATCAATCTTAAAGTAAAAAAACCAGAAACCTCGGTGTCCAGATACAAAGGGATCGTCCGGAGCATTTCCAAGCAGTTTGTATGAATCTAAACCTAAAGCTGATCTTACCCAATTCAATTTTTCAAAATTTCCGAGGTACCGGTGGTTTGGGAAAAAAGAAGCATTGATCCTGAGTCCTATCGACTTAACGCGGATAGCGGATGGGCGACATCAACCATATTTGTTGAAATCGGCTTGATGTGACTGGAGTCTAATCCTCAGTTCTCTAGCCCTTCCCATTTTCTTCCAGGGGCCTGGACAGAATTGAAATGGACGCTTTGAAAAAGTCGCACTTACGCAAGAATTGACAGAAATACTAAGAATGATTATGAGAGCTCAAACCACTCCCAAGTACACCGAATCAGAAAGTGTCCGCTTTTTGGAGATATAATTTTTTTGACTGAATGCCATATAAACGTGCCATGACGAGTTTAAATAATAACTTCGAAGTTTAAAAAGGTGCTCACCCTGTTCTCTGAAATTTCCCAAATCAACCCAATCCATGGTGGTATTTTCGGTATCATGAATGACGATAAACGCCTGATCTGAAGGTCTGGCACTGGATATCCAGGAATTATTTCGCCAGGTAAACAAAATCCCCTCTCCTACTTTTTCAGCTTTGGCACCTTCAGGAGGCATCAGCGAACCCCGGCTCACTTTTATCAATGCCGGGTCAATTCGGTAATCCCTTCCGTCGAATGCAAAACAGTTTTTACGGGTATAGGAAACACAGGCATGATAGGGCAAACTCGCGCCTACCGTATGTTCTTGGTAACCGAAGGCAATCGCACTTCGGAGGGTTTTGAGATATTTCTGAACCATCGAAAACATCCCCTGAGAGCGCTCGTTGAGGGGAGATTTTTTCATCCGCTTCTTTTGGGCGTTGGTTCGTTTGTTGGGCCTTCTTCTGGTATAGGTGACCCCATTGACCTGGTAAAAAATCATATCCCCCATGGTTCCCTGGATACCATTCAGGAGGGTATTTGCTACTCTAGCCATAGTTCCTTTAGGTTAAATCGGTAACCGAGTATAATGAAACTAATATTAAACTACAAGTATTCAGATGCTTATCATTGATTATTCACTATCCAAAAAGTAGTTAAAAGCATATACATAATCATTTTGACTAGCGTTAAACTTGGTTTTGAATTGGTTTTGGTTTGGTTATCACTTTAGAAATTGTTTCTAGATACACTACGCTGATGCCGGAATGATGTAAAGGATTCGTATCGTATTGCTGACTGGGTTACTGCTTAGCTGTTTGATTTGAAGCATGGAGACTTACAAAACCTTCTACCCAATGAAGTTGACCAATGCCGTCATTTGTTTTATCAAATTTTTAAGGGTCCGACTTCCAATTCGGTATATTGGTCCATCCTACGTTTGGGACCTGACATAGATCAAGTGACATGCCTCTAGGATCAATACAAAGATTTTTAAATCCAGGTGGGATTTCCAGCGTTGGGTCATATCCGCTTTACGGTCAGACAAAACCAAATCCCCAAGACCTTTGAAGCTTTCAAGGAGTTTGTGCATTGGGGTGTCATAGAATAGGATCTGTAAATTAAGGCAGGGATCTTTCGAATCCTGTGGATCATGAGAAAAGGGAAGAAAAGGAACGATTGTTTCAAAATCGTTTCCCTCGGCAAGGATTTCTTTAGGGATCATGTTTTCCTTGGACAGTTTTTCCACCTTGCAAGCAGGGTATCCCTCATTTCGAATTAAATAAGCCGCTTCGATCAACCGGGAAAATTGGATAATGAACAGGATGCTGTCCTCCTTACTTTTCCAAAAATTATCAGTGACATCATAGACAGCTTTTAATTCGATATCTCCAAGGGCCATTCTAGCCATAGGCAAAGGAAAGTGATCTTTGAAAAACTGCGAAAATACTTTTAATGGATTTTGGAGCTCATCCTTTGAGAGATGCTGTGGGATAAAAATCTTTTGCTCCGGAGATAAATTGATCTGGTTTTCGATAATGGTGCGACTACCATTTCCAATGGTGTAACTCGTGACTTGATACATAAGGATTTGGGTTTTTGAATGAAACATGGCCCAAAGTCAATAGAAGGAACAGGGATAAAAAACTGGAGAGGAGGTAAAATACCTAATAGTGAAAAACCTTAGATTCCAGTAGCTAATTATTTTGAGGATAAAGCTTTATGTGACTAAGGTCCTAACCCTTGGGAATTCGATTTAGTCCAAAGGATACCTATCATTTAAATTCACATTGCCAAACTTGCTGGAATTCCTCATATTGGAAGAAACATAAATTCTCCAGTTTCTTTTTAATGGCTTTTAACGAAGACTCAAGGGTAAAAATCCCAGCTATTCTGCACCTGATTCGGCTTGGATTTACCTATATCCCGCTGAGTGAGCAACACCGAAGGGAGGACACCAATATTTTTGAAGGCATATTCAGCCAAAGCATTTTAAAGCTCAATCCCCATCTGGATGCCTCGGATGTCAGGCGAATTCTGGATGAGATCAGCTTGGAGTTGGACTATGAGGATTTGGGACAAAAGTTTTATCAGCGACTGACGAGCGGGGCAGGAATCAAACTCATCGATTTCCAAAATTTTGCCAATAATTCCTTCCACGTCACCACGGAACTCACCTGCAAAAACGGAGACGAGGAATTTCGACCGGATATCACCTTGCTGATCAACGGGATGCCTTTGGCCTTTATCGAAGTCAAAAAACCGCACAACCGGGATGGAGTCATCGCAGAACGAAACCGCATCAACCAACGCTTCATGCAGAAGCATTTCCGCCGCTTTGCCAACATCACCCAAGTGATGGTGTTCTCCAACAACATGGAGTATGAAGATGGCATTGTAGATCCCGTGTTTGGGGCCTTCTATGCCACGGCTGCCTACAAAGACCTTCAATTCAACTACTTCCGGGAAGATCCTGAGTATCCTGTTAAGCAGGGGCTGAAACCGATCTCCGAGGAACAGGAAAACGCGATCCTGAAAGACACCAATCTGATGGTGATCAAGCACAGCCCGGAATTCCTGACCAACAAATCCGAATACACACCCACACACCGCATCCTGACTTCGCTCTTTAGCCGAGAGCGCTTTGCCTTTATTCTCAAATATGCCTTGGCTTATGTGGCAGAAGAAAAAGGAATGGAAAAGCACATCATGCGCTATCCCCAGCTTTTTGCCTCGCTGGCGATTGCCCAAAAACTCAGTGAAGGACTAACAAAAGGCATCATCTGGCATACGCAAGGAAGCGGAAAAACGGCCTTGGCCTTTTACAATGTCAAGTTCCTTACCGAATTTTTCCAAAAACAGGGAATCATTCCCAAGTTTTACTTTATCGTGGATCGATTGGATTTGCTGATTCAGGCATCCACGGAGTTTAGCAACCGGGGACTGAAAGTCAATCAGGTCAATTCCCGACAGGATTTTATCAAAGATCTGCGGATCACCGGAGCGATTCACAACGATTCGGGTTTGCCGGAAATCACCGTAGTCAACATTCAGAAATTCAGCACGGATGCCATGGTCGCTGAGGTGATGGTTTATGACATTCACATTCAGCGGGTATATTTCCTAGATGAGGCGCACCGCAGCTACAATCCCAAGGGAAATTACCTGGCCAACCTGATCAATTCGGACAAAAAAGCGATCAAAATCGCCCTGACAGGCACTCCCCTGCTCCGTGAAGTGGCTAAGGAGTACGATTCCAAAACGCTCTTTGGCAATTACATCCACAAGTACTACTACAACATGTCCATCGCCGATGGCTACACGCTGAGACTGATTCGGGAGGAGATTGAGGGCAAGTTTAAGATGGAGATGAAGGAGCTGATGGATCAGATCAAAATCCAAAAGGGTGACATCCCCCGCTCCAAAATCTACGCACACCCGAAGTTTGTCCAAGCCATGCTGGACTACATAGTGGACGACCTGATCCGATTCCGAAAAGATCAGGGCGACGCCACCTTGGGCGGAATGGTGGTTTGCGATTCCTCCGAGCAGGCTAGACAACTGTTCCATCTTTTTGAAGCACGATTCGGGGAGCAGGAAACTGACGCAGGAGTATTATTGGCAGCAGAGCCCAAAGAGAAATACCTGACCAATGAAATCCCGATACTCAAAGCAGCGCTGATTCTCCATGACGAAAACGACAAAGATATCCGAAAGGACCTCGTCAAAGTCTATAAAAAAGGAAATCTCGATTTGCTCTTTGTGTACAATATGCTATTGACGGGCTTTGATGCCAAGCGCCTGAAGAAGCTGTACCTCGCCCGAGTCATTCATGATCATAACCTCTTACAGACGCTCACCCGAGTCAATCGGCCATACAAAAAGTACAAGTACGGCTATGTGGTAGATTTTGCGGATATCTCCAGCGCATTTGACCGCACCAACCGCCTGTATTTTGACGAGCTGCAGGAGCAACTCGGAGATGAAATGGCGCTGTATTCCAACCTATTTAAATCCCAAGAGGAGATTCAGCAGGACATCTCCAAGATCAGGGAAGTGCTGTTCCAGTTTGATACCGAAAACAAGGAAATCTTTTCCCAACAAATCGCCGAAATCACCGACAAAAGCCATCTGTTGGAAATCGTCAAATCACTCCGCACGGCCAAGGAACTCAAAAACCTGATCGCGCTCAATGGCTATGAAGGTTTGGAGGGCTTGGCGGATTTTGACACTTGGAACCGCCTCTTGACGGTGGCACAAAGCCGACTTGACAACCTACATTTTGTAGAAAATATCGGGAATGAAGACGCCACGACCAATATCATCAATACCGCTTTGGAGGACATCGTCTTTGAGTTTATCAAGGTCTCCGAGAGCGAACTTGTGCTCGCGGATCAGTTCAAAGACATGCTGCGCAAAACACGGGAATCTTTGCGGGATAATTTCGACCAACAGGACCCGGCTTTTGTAAGTTTGCGGGAGGAACTGGAGCGGATCTTCAAAAAGAAAAACCTCAGCGAAGTGAGTCAGCAGGACTTGGTGGAAAACCTTCCCCTGCTCCGCAAAATCCACGAAAAAGCCAAAGAACTCAATCGGGAAAACGCCAATCTTCGGGCCAAATACCATCAGGATGAAAAGTTTGCCCGGGTGCACAAGCGACTCACCGAAAGCGGAGGGCTGACTCAAAAGCAGGTGCAGCTTCAATCTGCCCTGATGAACGTCAAGTCCAAAGCAGACGAACAAATCCAAAATTCCCAAGACATCATGGCCAATGAAGCCTTCTTCAACCGCTACATGATGCAGCTCGTGACTCAGGAGTTTTTGCGGGAGCAAAAAATGAAACTCGACTTCAAAACTACCCAAAGAATCAACCAATTAATCGTGTCCGAATACCTCAATCAGTTTAACAATACCGCATTTAGATGACCCAGGATTTAACCTTTATTACCAAAACCAAGCAACTCATCGACAACCTGAAGAGCGTCTGCGCCAACTTTGGCTTGGGCAACGATGGCAATGAGTTCAAGATCATTACCCAGGTTTTCCTGTACAAGTTTCTCAATGACAAGTTTCGCTATGAGGTCAAAAAGCAAAACCCAGAACTTGCCGCCGCCGATAACTTCACCGAGGCGCTCAACGCCCTCGATGAGGAAGAATACCAGATTCTCCTGGCCCTGCTCGACCCCAATGTGCCGAGGCTGCATGGCTACCAACTGATTTCACACTTATTCAACAAGCAATCCGAGCCGGACTTTGCCAAGACTTTCGACGATACCCTGCGGCAGATCAGCATCGAAAACGCCGACGTCTTTTCCGTCAAGGCCTTTTCCGGAGCCAAGGACTCGCTTTTTGACGAACTCAGCCAGTTTATCTCCGATTCCTCCCAGCGGGATGCCTTTTGCCGGGCCCTCATCAACAAGCTCTTTGAGTTCAGCTTTGAGGAGATGTTTGAGGAGAAATACGACTTCTTCGCGACCATTTTTGAGTACCTGATCAAGGACTACAACAGCGACAGCGGCGGAAAATATGCGGAGTACTATACCCCTCATGCTGTGGCGCGAATTATGGCGGCCATCTTGGTTCCGGAACCGGTCAAAGGCGTGCGCTGCTATGATCCGAGTGCGGGTTCGGGCACCTTGCTCATGAGCTTAGCCCACCAGATCGGCGAGCAGAATTGCAGCATCTATTCTGAGGATATTTCCCAAAAGTCCAGCACCATGCTGCGGCTCAACTTGGTGCTGAACGGCCTGACCCACAGCATCCCAAATATCATCAAGACCAATACCATCGCTCAGCCTTATTACCTGACCCAGAAATTTGATTTTATCGTTTCAAACCCTCCATTCAAGCTGGATTTCTCGGATTTCCGGGACGATCTGGAAAAGGACAGCTTCAAGGACCGCTTCTTTGCGGGGATTCCCAATGTGCCCAAGGCCAAGAAGGAATCCATGGCGATCTACTTGCTCTTTATCCAGCACATCATGCACAGCCTGAGCGAAAGCGGTAGGGCGGCCATCGTGGTGCCGACGGGATTTATCACCGCGCAGAGCGGGATCGAGAAAAGCATCCGTGAAAAGCTCATCAAGCAAGGCTGGCTGCGGGGCGTGGTGAGTATGCCGAGCAATATCTTCGCCAGTACGGGCACCAACGTCTCCGTACTTTTCCTTGACAAGATGGCCGACTCCGAGCATATCGTGCTAATGGATGCCTCCAAACTGGGGCAGACCGTGAAGGAGGGTAAAAACCAACGCACCGTCCTCACCCGGGAGGAAGAAAGCCGAATCATCGAGGCCTTCAATCATCAGGAAGCCGTCGACGACCTTTCCGTGGTGGTCAGAAAGGCGCAGATCGCTGAGAAAAACTACAGCTTCAGCGCCGGGCAGTACTTCGAGGTCAAGATCGACTATGTGGATATCACGGTGGAAGAGTTTCAGGCCAAGCTAAATGGCTTTGAAGAGCGCTTGGTCAGGATGTTTGCCGAGGGAAAAGCCTTGGATAGTGAGATCTTGGTGAATTTGAAGAATCTCAAATTTAAAGCTTAGGCCAACAGATTGGAAAATCCGTACAGTTCAAGAAAAGTAGATTTTGATAGGTTGGTAACTAAGATGAAAACAACTGGAAGAGAAAATGATGAAATGGCCATTTATTTCCGCTGAAAAATTATACTCAAATGTCACAGATGGAACTCATGATTCCCCAAAAGCTCAGTCAACAGGATTCCCTCTCGTAACTTCAAAAAATATCAAGGGAGGGGTTTTAGACTTGACCACTGCAAGCTTAATTTCAAAAGAGGATTACGAAAGCATCAATAAAAGGAGTCAGGTTGAAAAGTGGGATGTTATCATAAGTATGATTGGAGAATATTGCGGCTATACTTACATAGAAAAAAATGATAACATTATCTACGCAATAAAAAACGTAGGATTGTTTAAAACAAAATCAAAAATTGAAGCAAACTGGCTAACCTATTACCTACAATCCGATTATGGCAAACATTATCTAGGACAAGCAAAATCTGGATCTTCTCAACCCTATTTATCCTTGGGAGCATTGAGAAAACTTCCAATTTTAAATCCAGAGCAAAGCGTAAAAGAAAAAATCGCCAAAGTCCTATCCGACTTGGATGCAAAGATCGAGCTCAACAACCGCATCAATGCGGAACTGGAGGCGATGGCGAACTTGGTGTATGCCTATTGGTTTGTGCAGTTTGATTTTCCCTTCGACTTCGCTCAGGGCAAGCCTGACCAAAACGGCAAGCCCTATAAAAGCTCCGGCGGCAAAATGGTCTGGAATGAGAAGTTGAAACGAGAGATTCCGGAGGGGTGGAGAAGTGGGACAATATCAGATATTGCATCACTAACTAGAGGAGTGACCTACAATAAAGATGATATTAAAGATGAAGGTACCGCAGGCACGATCCCAATTTTAAGGGCAACAAACATTACAGGAAATCAAATTGACCTCAACAGCATGGTCTATGTCTCAGAATCTCTAGTCGATGAGGAGCAGATTCTTAATCCTTTTAACATTTTGATTACAATGTCAAGTGGAAGCATTGATCATATTGGAAAGAATGGATTTTACTTGTTCAAAGAAAAGGTTGCCTTTGGTGCTTTTTGCGCTAAAATGGCGGCAAATGAAGATTTCGAGTTTTATCTCTACTCCTATACTCAATCAGATTTTTTCTTCACCACTATCAAAAATGAATGTCTAGGAACAAATATCAACAACCTTAATGGATCAATGGTCAGAGGGTTTAAATTGGTAATTCCCGATAATTCCACATTGACTAAATTCAATGAGATAGTACAACCATTGTTTGAAAAGCTAAGGATTAATTCAATGCAAAACCAACAACTCTCCTCGCTTCGGGATTGGCTATTGCCGATGCTGATGAATGGGCAGGTGACAGTGGCTGAGGCAAAGGAACAGGTGGAAGAGGAATTGGGGATAGTGGCGGAAGGGGAAAGAAAACCATATTATAACCTTGAAAAACAAAAAAATGGCTAAAGGACACACATTAAAATTGAATTCTTATTCAATAATTCTAAGGAGGTATAACGAAAAAAGAGAAAAGAAATCTGAAGTTACATTTTCAGAATTTTTTGAATCATTTAGAGAGAGCACAGACAAAAAGGTAACCCAAAATACCCTCTTTAATAGGTTTTACAAATTCTATTTAGAATCATTTAATTCAGAGTTTGTTAAAGACAAAGATGGAACCAAGGCATATACACCTGGGGATACAATCGAAAAAAATACAGCAAACTTCATAATTGATGGAATTTTCGAAGGAGGATTAACAGGAATTGAACAAAGTGTTCAAGATCAAAAAAGAAAAAAACTAAAGTCAAAAATCTCAAAAGATGATGTTGCTGCATTACCTTTTTATTTTCTATTTTGGTTACCCTCAGATGTAAATTATGGAATTATTATGATCCAGAGTTATGGGAATTCAACAATAAATTCACTTGTCAAAGACCATCTAAAAAAAGTTTTTAAGAAGAAAGGATTCACTTTTGATGAGCAAATGTGCATTTCCAATAAAGATCGCGAAGAATTTCTTGAACATTCAGTTGTTCATGAACTTTCATTTTTAAGCACATTTGAATCAAAAAATACTGGTGGAGAATTTTCAGCATATCTAGGTAAGGCTGAATCCTTCCAAGTAGAGGTGAGAATTAAAAACTTACATGAGAACACTAATAAATATTTTAAAGGAATAAAGGATATTAAAAAAGGATTGACGGACTTTATTAAACTGTCTATAGATGGTGCTAAAAAAATTAAAGAGTCAGATCCAAAAGCATTTTACAAAGGAGATAATTCTCGCTCTCATGCAGTAATAACAGATCATAAAAATTTCATTCCTTCACTTGTATTAGGTGAAGAGCTAAAAGAGAACGGAAAACAAACTCCTGATCTTGATTCAATGAGAATATATTGCAAAAATTATCTTAAAATTCTTCAAAAAGAAAACAACTATACAAGCCAATTCTTAATAAAATAAATTAATGGGTTTTTTCAGAAAATCATATGAAATACTAAATAAATTGACTCCTTTAAAAAGTCAATATGTGATTTTCATTATCATTACTACATCAATTATAATAGGCTTTTTCTCCTATTTTGACCAAAATTTATCAGGAACTATCGGAACTTTTGTCGCCTTATTTAGCGGAATTTTATTTTCTTTTTCATTTTTAATGTTCGATGCTTCAAAGAAGAAAAAAAATGAAATATTAGAAATTTTTGATGAACTAGGAATAACTATTAAATCTTTTAAAAGAGATCAATATTTACCGGAAAATGAAAAATATAATCAATCAGATATTCTCACTAGATTAAGATACATTGAATTTGCTGACACATTATTCACTTTGATTATCCTTTTAGTAATAATTTCGATAATAATATTTACAACTGGAATCTCTTTAGGCATCTCCTTAAACATAGTCTTCTTAGAGAGATTTCAAACATATCTTTATAAATTTGGAATAACATTTTACACATTTTTAGTTAGCATTTATCTATGGGTAATCATAGTACTCTCCATAAGAGTATATAGATTCTATATGTATGAATTAAAATTGTAGCACACAAATGAAAATGTTAAAAATCTATTCGGAAGACAAAAAAAGCTTTTATAGACTTTTTTATGACGAAGATATTGAATGCGTCAACCCTATAAAATATTTTAAAGATCGATCAATTACCTCTTCTTACTATTTAATAAAGGATCAAATTGAACACAAACTCCAAGGTATCCCAGAAGAGGTCAGAAACAAAATCATTGCAAAAAAAGCAAATGAAATATGGAAGGAAAGATTTGAAAGTATTTCAAACGAGTCTTTAGACAAAGAATTTCTTGTTTTGCTGTCCGCAGAAAGTAAGAAAGATCAGTTAAAACTACTTAAAGGTAAAACTCTTGCTACCCATGCTTTAGCAAAACTTCTTTTCCTGGCAAATTTAGAATTTGGATTTTCTTTTAGTAGATACACTTCTGAAAAATTACCAGGTAATATAGAAAAGTCTCAACTCCCATTACTGTTTGAATTAAGTGATAATGAGGAATCTGTCTCAATAATCGGAGAAACAACTCTTAAGGAAGGGGAATTAAAAAACGTAATTATCCATAGAAAAAATATTGTTGCTAATTTTTTGGATAAAGGAAAAGAATGGCATTGTTTCTATTTAACTTTTAAAGCCCTTTCAGGAAAAGAGAGTTGGAACGATGGGGAGCCCCATTATCATTATTTAAGTGATAAATTCGGGCTATCTAGAAAAGATGTAATTCAAGGAATAAAAGACGGAAAAGTCCCAAGTACTCCAGTCCACATCGGTATTAAAGATTACAGAAAATGATTATTTTTCTACCGGCTATAAAAGTTTACAATTCATCTTTCGAATACTTTCATTTATATAAATTTTCAGAATCTACGCTTTCCATAAAATCGTTCTTCGTGGAAAATGTCTTTCCACAACGGATTTTGATACTAGTTCCAATCTCTTGTGATTTTGTCGCCTGATTTTCAAATATCCACAATCAAACACCTCCCCTTGTTTGACGATTGACATCCTGAGTTTTGATGTTCTCCAGAAAAAATTTCCATTCAATGAAATATTTTTAAACTCTTCATCATCCTTCAGACTTCTTACATATTCAACCAAACCTACAACTTCTCCATCCTCAAGGTCTAAATCCAAAGAAATAGTGAGGTAATGTGTTTCATTATTCCCTATTGACCCTTCATTTGTCCACGCTCCTATAAGTTGTTGGCGTCGTTTCTTTTGGGCAGTTTTAAAGTTTTTGTAAAGAATTTGAATTCCGTAGAATAACCCTCCAAAAATCCCAATCACTAGCGAAATGGCATAGATAAAATCCAGATATTCTTTATTCATTTGGGTGGTTTAGGTTTCAGTATTGTAGAGATCAAGCTTAAAACTCAAAAATTAATCGCATCGACATCTACTTTTAATTCATTCAAAATCGGTGTCAAGATATCTTCAGAATCCGTCTCAATGCTAATGATAAGGGAATAGCGAACCTCGCTTTCGTATCTTTTATGATTCGGTCTCGTTTTCCACCAGCCACCCGTTGGGATAATCGCCAGTTCATTTTTTGTTGCCAAATCGGCTGCATTTCCTATCCAGATATCCCTATGAATTGAACCTTTGTCACGGATTTGTTGACCAATCGTCCATTTTTCTCCTCCCTCACTTTCGTATTTTTCTTCCAAGGCCTTCCTAGCCTTATTATTGATCCTGGCCATAAAAGCGGAAGAGGATTCATCCCGGTCTTTAAGCCTGAAGCGAAGACCATGCGAAGCATAGTTGTTGGCTACGGCATAGCGCTTGTTTCCCGGATTCGGTTCTATAAAGTAGGACAAGGTAACGTTAAGCCTAACTTGGGATTCACCCAACTCCAAAAGCTGCGCCTGGGGCCAAGGAAGTGTATAGACATGACACTCATTTGCCTTAACCCTATTTTCTTCAAATTTGTAGGGTTTGATTTTCTCCTGAATTACAAGGAAAACAGAATTCTGAAGGGTGTAAATAGCTGAAGGCAGGAATGGCACACCATAGCCAACCGTGCGTAATAGGCTAATCTTTTCCTCTCGCGAAAGCTCTTCAATTTTCCTATTTCCCAGCATTTGATCTGTCCACTGCGCAGAGTGGACAAGCAATGCTCTAATCGTCTCAGGCCAGAGTCCCGGATAGTTTTCCAGAATAGCTGCTGCAAATTTTGTGGCGAAAGCGGTAGCGGCTGAAGTATCTCCAAATGTAGTGAAAGGTGATTTAGCCATCCCTCCTTTCGAAATACTTAAAGGCTGTAATGAATCAGGGTCACATAAACCTTCATTCCATAATCCACAGTTTCCGCCTTCAAAAACTACTTCAGGTTTGATTGCCCAATCGCTTTCCCAAGAAATACTGGTACTACTCGATGGAGAAAGTTGACCTCTTTGTGCCAAAAGACTCGCGCCGGGATATTTTTTTAAATCAATGCGATCCTTCAGCGTATATGCTCCGATTGTGAGCGCGTTAAATGCCTGTGCCGGATCATGAATGCTAAATTCAAAATTTGAGCGCGGATATTCTGGCCAATGGGTACTCGGTATATTACCTCCGGAAACCAGAATTAACCTTTTCCATTCCTCCTCACCAAAAGCTGATTTATCTAGACTTGCCGACCAAGAGGATGGCTTTCCATTATGAATAACTTCTTTGGCAGTAATCGCCAGACAAAACACTCTTTCTGGAGTAGAATTAATCACTTCTGCACGAGAAATGGCTTCTTCAGTGATTACAGCATAGAAATCAGGATGCGTTGGATGGATGTGGTGCAGAATCTTAATGCTTTCCAGTCTATGAAAAATCCTTACAAAATGTTTACCTAGGAAAGTATCGGATAGATCCCCAAAAAATATCAATCCAGCCATCGGATTACCATGACCAGAACCAGACCAGCTATCATTGGTGCTCCAAGATGGCTCAACTGTATCCGGATGGATCAAATGCTTAATATGGCCCAAAAGGGGATGATCTTCATTGATCCCAGAGTCCAAAAGGCAAACGGAGATAGGGGTTTCTTCCTGAATATTTAACCTTTTAGCCAAGTCGGCTATCCATGCTTTTTGTTCAGGAATCTCCATAGAATTAAAGGTGTCGGAAAGTTCCACAGGCTTTCTCAATTCATCCAAATAGCTGGAATAAAGTAAAGGTTCGAAAATCTGATTAGCACTGCCCTTTATAAGAATTACCAAATGTTCTGGAAAAATCAGGCTTCGCGGAGAAATCTGAACTCCATATTCGGCTAGCCTTGCAGTGATTTTTTCGAGTACGATAGTATCTGAATCTACAGTAATATCTAACCAGACTTCCCACCAAACCTCAAGATGCATTGGCGGAAATGACCGTTCGGGTTCCTGCCAAAATGATTTTAGGGTGGCTTGGTTTATGGACTCGATATTGGAAAGCAGGCTTGAGTTTTTGGGCTTTCCGGTTTTCGTTTTTATTTCAGGGTTCGAATACTCGTTTAGCTTCTTTATAAAAGAACTTATTCCTTTTTTGGATAAGTAAACTGAGCCCAATGTTTTGGGTTGCCCATTTTCATCAATTTTTTCTTTGAGGGTTGCGATCCTGACATCTCCGGTTTTGCCTTCAAATTTGGCCAAGTCCAAATCATAGCCTGGAAAAGTCTCAAATTCCACATAAACAAAGTCACGCGGCTCTCCCTCCGAAAAATCAAGGAAGGCCGAATTAAATTCGTCCTTCAACCGCTTGCCATGTCGTACTTGGTTTACTATTTCATTAACAGGAAACCTTCCCGAACCTAAAGGAGTGAAACTGATTGACTTGGCCTTGTTCTCTAAAAAAATGTGTTTAAAAAGTCCATCCATAGGTTAATATTAATGGTCTCGCTTTCTAACACTGATATACTTTATAGCTCTTGATTCAGTAACATAATCTTTGCCGTTGAGTAAAAAATCCTTCCAAATATCCTCACAGATCTTGTGAACTTCCGCATAGCTAAGGCCTAATGAAAGCTGTGATAGATTGTCGAGATCCCAATCCAAGGTTAAGCCTATTTCATTCAATCTTGAAGAAAAAATTTGATGAATTTGATTGATTGAAGGGTTTCCATATTGGATAATATCGTCGAATCTTCTAAACAAGGCAGTATCCAAACTTTCGGGCAGATTGGTGGCAGCAATAATCAAACTATTGGATTTATCCTTTTCGATTTGAAGTAAAAAACTATTCAACACCCGTTTGATTTCCCCTACTTCCTGCCCCTGAGTTCGGGTGCTCCCAATACTGTCAAATTCGTCAAAAAGGTAAACAGCCCTGAAATCTACCATCGCATCAAAAATCAAACGAAGCTTTGCAATGGATTCACCCAGATATCGACTGATCAAACCATCAAGTCGGATAATAAATAAAGGCAATCCCAATTCACCAGCCAAGGCGTGTGCTGTCATGGTTTTTCCAGATCCGGGAGTTCCAATTAATAAAAGCTTCCTTCTAGGCTGTAGATTATGATTTAGGAGTTTATTTAAATGCTTTTGTTCGTGTATTACTTTCGCCAAAGTCTCCTGAATCTCATTGGACAAAACCATGTCCTTGAGTTTGATTTCTGGACTGACTAGCTCCAATAAATCATTAAGTTCCTTTTGCGCGGCATTAACTGGAAGTCTTCTAACAACAGATTTGGAAGATTTGCTTTTGTCTATAAGTTTTTTTAGTTCCTCAGCGATGGCAACATGCCCTTTTCTGGCTTCTGCAGCGGCTATCTGCATAGCAGTAGCATAAAAGCGCGATTCATCGCCTTCCCCAAAAGATTTGATCAAACTCTTTATTTGCTCCGCCGCTGCCATTATATTTTTTGTTGCAAAGGTAAATTTTCCTTCAAAAGGAACTCACCCAAGATAGATTTAAAAACTCTTCGTCAAAAGTTTAATTCCAAGAACCGCCTCTAAGTGAACAAGCAAATCCAGCGTAAAATTTTCAGTTCCTGATAACCACCTTCTGACCTTTGCAGGGCTTGCTCCCATCACTTTTTGCAAATCCCGCTTGCTCCAGCCTTTGGAGTCCATCACGGCAGCAATCCTAGCCGCAACCTCCATTTTTACATCAACTTTTGACTGTTCCAGAGGATCGATTTCCGAAAGTAAAGAATCTAGCAAATGACTGGTATAACTCATGCTAATTAAAGAAAAACATAAATCGTGCTACTTTTTGAAGCGCAAGTAGCTACTTATTAGGAGTTTAATTTACAAAAATCACCTCCCTATCAACTTCTCCAGCCTCGCCATCATCTCGTCCTTCTCTTTCAGCATTCGCTCATACAGCGCGATTTTTTCCTCGTGGAGTTGGATCAATTTGTCGATGGGATTTATTGTGCAATGGAAATTTGCTTGAGCACCTTCCTTAAAAGTGTTTCCGACAGCACTATCGTGAAATGTATTTGCAATAATATTCACCGCCAGTTCCTCATCAAAGTTCTGGAAAGCCTCCACGGGTAGTTTAAGCACCTCGGCGATCTGGGCAAGCAGGCCTGCTTCGATTTCCTCTTTCTGCTCGAGGAGGGAGATTTTCTTTTGGTTCCAGTCCTCCCCTAGTTCATAAGCAAGCGCCTCCTGCTTGATGCCAAGCATTTCACGGAAGCGTTTGACATTGCGGCCTTGGTGGATGGATTTGGATGGGGATTCGGTCATGGTTTTTATAATTTAATCCGGTTTGTGAAGACACAAACCGGGGCGATGGCAATCAATCATTTAATTTCAGTTTTGAATTCAGATTAGCTTGATCTTTTTTTTCGTTCTTTTGGCTTGACCCAAAAGAACCAAAAGGTCAAGACGCAGTCCCCCCTGTAAACCGGCTCCTCGCTAAATTAATCCACTGGATTAATTTTTGACGCTCGGCCCTAACCGCACAAGGCCGAACGCTGGCCCGCTGCTGCGTCTGCCTCCGCGCCCTTCCTATTAATGTTTTGTATACCAAGTAATTTCTCACCTGGATTCACATCTTGTTGGTTTTGGGCTTTCATTCCCTTATTAATATTTCAGACTCAGGCTGTCAAACTTCCAGGCTATTAAAGCCTGTGTGATCTAATTTGATACCACTATCAAATTTAAAAAAAATCCCCAAACGGAGCAGAAAACGGGTATTTAATTCTTAGGTAAAATAGTGATATGAACAGGATATTTTATCCAAAATCAGAATAGGATTGTCATGGGAATTTGAAAAAATTCGATTCAGGCATTTCGGAAATCGATTCGACTACGCCTGAGTCTCAAATCCAATATCCCAAATCGACTATGGAAACCAACATATCCCTTTCGCTAAAACCTTTGATCGAGGAATTGATCTTGGCAGACCTGAAGCATTGCCAATTGATTTTTGGCCTGGCGGCTTTGGGCCTGGATCCGCTTGACAACCATTTCTTGGGTTTAGGCAATTTAATCGCGAATTGGATGGGATTTAAGACCGATCAGGAGATGGATATGTTCTTTGATATCTATCAAGTCTACATGAGCGAAGCCACTGCTTTTCCAATTTCTCAAGATGGCCGTGACCTGAAATCATTAGCGAGCGAGTGTTTTTTGACACTCCATGAAAAAGCCCAAATGCTCGGTTTGCCTGAGGTTTCGATATCTGATCTCTTGCATATAGAACAGAGTTAAAAACCCTCCCAATCCATCTAAAGACTGGAATCAAACCCACTTAATATACTGTTCTTTGATTACTTTCTCTGAATATCCTGAACTTTATCAGCACCTTTTTCACAAGGCTAGGAGGCCAAGAAAGCGCCAAATCGGTGTATCATCGGTCTTCGGTCTTCCAACCTAAAAGCAAGGAATACTCGACCAATGGCAGAATAGCGTATAATCGAATCACCCCTACACCTGCATGGTCTTCCATCTCCCTTTTCTGAAGAAATAAAGCGAAACCAAAGCATGAAACGAATGGCATATCGCAATCGCGATGAAAATCCCCGTGTACTGCATGCCCATCGGAAATGCCAGGAAATACGCCAAAGGAACCTCCATACACAACAAAACCCCGATGTTGATCCAAGCTGGCGTTCTTGTATCACCAGCCCCATTGAATGCCTGGGTTAAGACCATACCGATGGCGAAGAACACATAGCCCAATACGATTACCCAAAGTCCCTTTGCGGCTACGTCCCTGACTTCCGGGATATCGGTAAAGAAACCAGCCAACTGTTGGTTGAAGAGCAAATAAATCCCGGTCACGGAAGCCATGAAAATCACATTGTATCGGGCGGTAAGCCAGACAGCCTTTTCGGCTCGACCGACCTCCTTGGCACCCAGATTTTGCCCTACCAAAGTTGCCGCCGCTCCGGAAAGTCCCCAGGCAGGCAAAATCGTGAAAATCAAAACCCTGAAAGCTATGGTATACCCCGCCAATGCGGCCGAGCCAAACTCAGCATTCATCCGGGTTAATGCCACCCATGAAATTGAATCGATCAGGAATTGCCCCATCCCACCCAAAGAAAGGTCAATGATTTTGCGAATGGTCTCCCACTTCACATGCAGGTTGCGACGCAGGATCTTGAGTTTGTGTTTTCCGTTAAAAAGATGATACAGTTGATAGAGTACCCCCACACTCCGGCCAAAAGTCGTCGCGATGGCCGCACCATCCAATCCAAATCCATCCCAGCTTCCGATTCCAAAAATCAAGAGCGGATCCAGGACGATGTTCAGGCCATTGGCTATCCAAAGGGAACGCATCGCATGATGCGCTTGTCCTGCGCCACGAAATGCCCCGTTGATCAAAAACAGCAGCATGATGGCGGTGTTGCCTGCGAAAACGATCTTTGCATAAGTGGTCCCACTCGACACCACTGATTCCTCTGCCCCCATCACTCTAAGCAAGTCCTCCGCAAATATCCATCCTCCCACACCGAGAAAAATCGAAACAATCCCCCCAACCAGCAAAAGTTGGAAGGTAGCAGTTCCAGCCTCTTCGTACTCCTTTTCCCCAAACCTTCGGGAAATCAAAGCCGTTGCCGCCATACTGATCCCAAATCCGATTGCATAAGTCAGCACGATCACCGCTTCAGTCAGGCCGACAGTTGCCACCGCATATTCCCCCAGTTTCGCGACAAAGAAGATGTCCACCACGGCAAAGGCAGACTCCATCATCATCTCCAAGATCATGGGTATAGCCAAGACGAAAATGGCCGTCTTCAACGAAAGGCTCGTAAAATCCTGCTCCTTGCCAAGGATTGCGTCTTTAATCAGTTGCCAGGTCATGGAGAATTGAAAAATTTTAGAATTGGAGGATTGGAAAATTTTGGGATTGAGAAATTCACAAGGGGAATTGCTGGCAATTATAACGTTGCTGCAAAAAAACGAAAAAACCGCGAAACCCGCGGTTCTTATTCCAAAATAAGGATGAGCTATCCCGACAAGCTCAGTCGGCGACGACTCCTTTTTTCTCGAGATGGGCCTCCTTGATTTTTCTCCTCAGGATTTTGCCCACATTCGACTTGGGAAGTTCATCTACGAAATGAACCTCTCTTGGCACCTTGTAATTGGTCAGCGAGTCTTTGCAGTGTTCGATCACCCGTTCTGCAGTTACCCCCCCGTCTTTTTTGACCACGTAGGCCACCACTTTTTCCGTGGACTTGGCATCAGGCATGCCTATCACTCCCACTTCCAAAACTCCAGGGCAGGAAGCTATGACGTCTTCTATTTCATTGGGATACACATTGAATCCGGAGACCAGGATCATTTCCTTTTTGCGATCCACAATCTTCACAAAACCATCTTCGTCCATCACGCCGATGTCTCCCGACTTAAACCATTCGCCGTGCATGACGTTGTCGGTTTCTTCCGGTCTGTTCCAGTAGCCCTTCATCACCTGAGGCCCTTTGATAAATATTTCACCACGCTCACCGATCGAAAGCCGGCTGCCAGCGTCATCCGCAATCATAAACTCAGTATTAGGCAGAGGCACGCCTATGGTACCTATGCGTTCAGTTCCGTCTATAGGGTTGCACGAGGCAACAGGTGAGGTCTCCGTGAGTCCGTAACCTTCCGCCAAAGGAACCCCTGTCACCGCTTTCCACTTTTCTGCGGTGGCCTTTTGTACCGCCATCCCCCCACCCACGGCGATTTTCAAAGCGGAAAAGTCAAGGGCTTTAAAGGCCTCCTGATTAAGCAGTCCATTGAACAAGGTATTCACGCCAGTGATCACGGTAAACTTCTTCTTAGCCAAATCCCCAATGAAAGCCTTCATGTCTCTCGGATTGGTAATCAACAGGTTATGTGCTCCAATTTTCAACATCGAAAGACAGTTCACTGTTAACGCAAAAATATGATAGAGAGGTAGTGCTGTGACCACGATCTCTTCCCTCGGTCGCAGCTTGGGCTTCATCCAAGCAGAAATCTGCTGCATGTTCGCGACAATATTTCCATGCGTCAGCTCGGCACCTTTGGATACTCCCGTCGTCCCTCCGGTGTACTGAAGAAAGGCAGTATCAGCTAGCGTGAGCTTTGTCTGCTTAAAAGTGAATTCACCACCTTTGGAAAGAGCTGTTTTAAATGAAACGGCGCCCGGGAGGGAGAACGGGGGTACAAGCTTTTTCACATGCTTAACCACCAGGTTGACAATCATGCCCTTGAGCCCTCCCAAGAGGTCACCCAGCCCCGTCAAAATGATATGCTTTGCGGGGATTTCGTTTCGGATTTTCTCCAGATTGGACGCAAAGTTTTCTACAATCACAATCACCTCTGCGCCAGAATCAACAAACTGATGCTTCATTTCCGCAGGCGTATAGAGCGGATTTGTATTGACAACGATCATTCCCGCTCTCAGGGCTCCAAACATGGCCACTGGATATTGTAGGGTATTAGGCATCTGGATTGCCACACGGGTTCCCTTCTTCAGTTTTAGACTCTGGGATAGGTAGTTCGCAAAGAGAGCACTGAGCCTTTCAAGTTCTGTGAAGCTCATCGTCTTTCCCATGCACTCAAAGGCGACGTTTGACCCAAAGTTTTTCACACTCTCGTCGAAAAGGTCGACGATACTGGAATAGGCCTCGTAGTTGATCTCTTTGTCGACAGAGGCAGGATAGTGTTTTAGCCAGGGAAAATCGGTCATATTTCGGATATTTTGGGTATTATAAACCTTTGCTCAATTACTTAAAATTATTATGCTTCGCCAAGCGATTTGTCATTGGAGGATTTTACGGGCGATCAATTCCTTCATGATCTCGTTCGTTCCGGCATAAATGCGCTGTACCCGGGCATCGGCCCAAGCCCGAGCGATTCCATAGTCCCACATGTAGCCATAGCCGCCATGCAGCTGTACGCACTCATCTGCCACTTTGCATTGGAGTTCGGTCATGTTGTATTTGGCTGCCGATGCCATGGCGGAGTCAAGTTTGCCCTCATTGTGCAGCGACACGAGATAGTCGCAATAGATCCTACCCTGCTCCAAAGCTGCGTTCATTTCCGCCAGCTTAAACCTGGTATTTTGGAACTCGGATATACTCCTTCCAAAAGCCTTGCGCTCTTTCACATAGGATATCGTGGCCTGAAGCATGTATTCTCCCAAGGCTATTGCTGCCAAGGCTACGACCAAGCGCTCTTGCGCAAGCTCAGTCATCAGATACTTGAAGCCTTCACCCGCTTTTCCAAGCAGATTTTCTTTGGGCACTTTGACATCCTCAAAAAACAGCTCGCAGGTATCCTGGGCGTGCAGGCCCACCTTTTCGAAGGGAACACCCCGCTTAAATCCCGGCATATCCCGATCCAGAACCAAAAGGCTGATGCCCTTGGCTCCTTTGTCCGGGTCAGTCTTCACGGCAACCACCACCACATCGCACAAAAAACCATTGGTAATGAAAGTCTTGGTACCGTTGACCAAATAGTAGTCGCCATGATCCTCGGCACTGGTTCTGATTGCCTGAAGATCAGATCCGGCACCCGGCTCGGTCATGGCAATCGCACCTATGAGGTCCCCGGAAATCATCTTGGGGATGTACTTCCTTTGTACCTCCTCTTTTCCGTAATGGAGAATGTAAGGCATCACGATATCCGAGTGGAGCGGAAAACCAACAGCCGGAGCAGAGCATCCACTTAGTCCGAGCTCCTCAATGAAAATCGCATTGTACCGGAAGTCAGAAATGTTCATCCCACCCAGAGACTCGGGAGCCTGGATTCCCAAAAAGCCTTGGTCCCCGAGTTTTTTCCAAACCTCTCGTGAGACCATTTTTTGCTTTTCCCAATCGGCATTGTGGGGAGTAATCTCCTTGGAAACAAACTCGCGTACACTCTGTCTATAGAGTTCGTGTTCTTCGGTAAAAAGTGATCTGTGCAGTCCGAACATATTTGGGTTTAGATTTGTCTTATCCAAAAATAGCGAATTTGGGCCGCTCCCGATTGATCTTTCGAATTACGCCAGCCCTAAAAATCAAGCTCTTTTTTAATTCTTCAAGATACTGCTTCTATCTTGAATCAAAATCATACCCATGACCGATCTAACTGAAGACAGTTCCCTAGCTGACCTACAAAACCTTCCCTACTGGCTACCTGGTGAACATCCAATCAAATCCGAGCCCGCAGGCGAAAGCAATATGAATCTCGTTCTCAGGATCCAGACTTCACATAGAAACCTGATAATCAAGCAATCCAAGCCTTACGTGCGAAAATACCCCCAGATTCCTGCTCCCGTCGACAGAATCGAGGTGGAATACCGGTTTTTACAAGAGATAGCAAGAGATGCGTGGATCAAGGATAGGGTTCCTAAAGTGGTGTTTTTTGATGCGGAATCCCATATTTTGATCATGGAGGATTTGGGAAAAGGACTTGATTTTTCAAAAATCTACTCCGGCGAAAAAACTTTGACTGAGGATGAAATCATTCAACTAGTCGACTTTTTGAGCCGAATGCATGGATTGAAAGTGGATGAGTTTCCCGTAAACATGAAAATGCGCCTTCTCAACCATGAACATTTGTTCCAGTTTCCCTTTTTGGAGGAAAATGGTTTTGATCTGGACACTATTCAATCTGGACTTCAAGCACTCAGCCTCACTTACAAGCGCGATGTTCAGCTCAAAGAAAAATTGAAACTGCTCGGAGATCGCTACCTCAGTCCGGGCAAAGTCCTCATTCATGGTGATTTCTATCCGGGGAGTTGGTTAGACGTTTCTTCTGGTATCAAGATCATCGATCCTGAATTTGGCTTTCTTGGTGAGCCGGAGTTTGACCTTGGGATTTTTCTGGCACACCTGGATCTGGCCCAGCAGCCCGAGCTGTTGAGAGGTTCCATACTTTCGGCCTATTCAAATCCATTGGATCTCCAGCTAGTCGGGCAATTCCAAGGAATGGAGATTTTGAGAAGATTGATCGGAATTGCTCAGCTCCCCCTCACTTTGACGCTTTCCCAAAAAGCGAAACTCTTAAGAAAAGGCAAATATCTAATCCTAAACTGATCATGCGGTTTTATATCTTCATTTTGGCTTTTGCCTTCCTTTTTTCCTGTGAAAATAAATCAAAGGAGGTCCAACAGACCTCCTTTTCCCCGGAAGTCAAAACAGCCTCCGGACTCAGCGAAGCCCAGCTTTACGATAAAATCCTAGGAATGCTGGTCGGATCAGCCATAGGCGATGCGATGGGCGCACCCACAGAGATGTGGAGTCGGGAGAACATAAGTTTGGAATATGGTTTTGTAAAGGGACTGGACTCAATGGTAAGGGAAGTATCACCAGAAGGCATTTGGAAACCCAACCTCCCTGCAGGTGGGACGACAGACGATACGCGATGGAAAGTCCTAGCCGTAAAATATTTACTGACCCAAGAGCCGGAGACTCTCGATCCAAAAGACTTTGCAAGCCATATTCTCGAAACCTATGAAAGGGGATTAAAAAACCTCCAATCCATCAAGAGCTCAGATCCGGAACCCTATGAGGCCGCAATGCTGCAAGTAAATTGGCTATCCGAATGGGCTAAAGTCAGCAAGCCCTATCTGGATGATAAGCTCACGGCTTATTCAGACTCCTTATCGAAGTTTTACGGGGGAGAGATGGTCTGCGCGGGCTTGCTCTACGCCCCAGCCCTTGGCGTATATTTTCCAGGAGATCCGGAAAAGGCTTACAGGGAAGCCTACAAACTTTCGATTTTCGATTTGGGGTATGCCCGTGATCTGAGCGCTTTGGCTGTAGCTATGACAGCTGCTGCGATGACACCAGAAACAGACGAAAAAAGTCTTTTGGCAGTCGCGCGACTGGACCCCGAAGGATATTTCCAAAGCCGGTTAGTGGGTAGAAGCTCACACCGGATCCTTCGGGATGCGCTCTGGATTTGCCAAGAGTCCCACAAGCTGGACAGTCTCGGCAGCAGGATGTCTTTATCCAGTCCAGCGCTGCTCAAAGCATATACTGAGCTCGACATGAAACTCCAGGATATGCCTTTCCACGCAGGAGAGATCTACCTCCAAGCGATGACGGCGATGATTTACTCTGATTTTGATTTCAGCCATTCCCTGACTTTTTTGGTCAACTATGGCCGCGACAACGATACGACAGCAGCTCTGGTCGGAGGGATTTTGGGGGCTTGGTATGGATTCGAAAAACTGCCGATTGCGGATCGGGAAAAGGTACTCAAGGTCAATCGGGAAGCTCTCGACACAGATTTGGAAAAACTGGCAGCTGAGCTCACTGCGCACATCCTCAAAAAATAAAAGCTCCGAACCTGGCGGTTCGAAGCTTTTGTACAATCGGCTGGTTGCCTTACTCAAAATGGATGGTTTTCGTACGGCCTTTTGCGTCGGTTACGTTAAAGTACACATCCTCAGGAGATACACCGTTCAACTTGTAGTTTTTTCGGAACCCTTCAGGCTGCTCGATTTGATCTTGGTGGATCAGCTTGTTGGTTTCGGCGTAGCGGATCTCAACCCCCACTCCCGGCTCTTCCAGTCCGATCACGGTCAGGTTTACGGTCTCGCCATCGATGATTTTTCCGTAGGCCATTAGAGGAAGTTGATCTTTTGGGATCGGCTTGTCAAAGGTAGCTACAGTGTAGGCGACCTCTTCGTTTTCAGTAGAGATCCTGACCTTGTACTCTCCCACCGGCAGGTCGGACAGGTTGTAAGGAACGATCAAGTCACTGTCTCCCACTTTGACTTTCCTTTGGTGGAGTTTTCTTCCGGATTTGTCAAAAAGCGCGATCTTCGCTTCCCCAACTCCTTCTTTAAGGAGTACGTTTACTTTTTTGAATTTTGCTTTTACGTCTGACAGAGCCATCAAATCGTCATCTGCTGCGGATACGGCCAAGCTGCTAAAAGAAAGTGCGCCTGCAAGTGCTAAAGTGAATAAGGTTTTCATAAATGTGTTGGTTTAGTGTTGTGCTAGTCATCATGCGAAGCCCATACCAAGCCATTGAAGCATGCCAAAACACTCCTTGCACTTTTATCCTGATTTTAAGTTTCATTAAGCCTTCCAGCCAAATTTTGTTTGGAAATGATGAAGATTTGGTAACTGACACGCGTGCGAATTTGGGATTCCGGCGTTATTCTGTAACAGGAGCGGACAGATTTGGGAGAAATTGCCAATTCTGCAGGTTACAGGGTATTGTGTTGTATTAAGAAAAATTAATTTCAAAAAAACTGCATCCAGCTGAATTTAAATCGATTGCGAAAAAAAACCTGTACGGCTGCGTACAGGTTTTGTCCGTCTGGACACAATGTTTTTGACATAAGTCAAAGCTAAAAAGCATAGCCAAACCCAACTCCGGCATACAGAGGCCAAAAGCCATTGTTGTTGAAGATGGGTGTCAGATTCAAACGCCAGGTAAATCCACCGTCCACGGGCACCCTTCGATAGCCAAAATTCATGGTTCCCATCAGACTGGGGGATCCGTCCACTGGAAGGATAAATTCATAGTAGCTGTCCCCGTCCGAATAGCTAGTGCATATATAATTGCCACTCGAATCGTAGTACCCGCTATTGCAGTAGCTGTAGTTATCCTCGTCAAACGCGAAAAAGGTCACTCCCAGACCCATCTCAAAATAGTGTGGTCCCTTGCCGTAAAGCTTGTTGACCATAACCGGGAGTGAAAAAAAAGAGCTTCCGTCGATCGAGTATCCCCCTGCACCCACTCGCATCCCCCAAGAATCCATCCGTTCCTTATCAAAGCGAAAATCATAATTGAAACTATAGGGAAGTCCGGCTCCACCCAATTCCAAATACACCGATTGGCTGGGCAGTGATTCCTCTTGCGCGAAGAGTGGCGACGCTGATATTAAAAGCAGAAAGTAAAACAGAAGATTTTTCATAGTACAGATATAGAAACCTTTACACTCAACGTGAGGAGAGCCTCAGTCGCTACCAAGATTCAAGGTGAACATTTCCATTGGAGACAAACTTAAGTTCCATTTTACGAACTTTTGAAAATATATCGATCTAATTCGGAACAAGCTTAACTTTGACACTTTATAAACATCTGGCCTTTGCGCTTAGACGATTATTTGCTTTGAAAATGGGATTCGACCTGTATCTCAACCAACTGAAAAAACCAACTGATTTTTATGCTCCGTAAAATATTTCTGGGACTGTTTGCTTCAGCCATCATCTTGGTGATCGTCTACATGCTGGGCCCGAAAGTCGAAAAAGAGGAACTGACGATCAATTTCCCCGAAGTTCCGACTAGACTCAGTGAATTAAGCAGCTATGTGCAAAATCGCGAAGACACGGTGATCGGTCTCAAGCCGGGAAACGAAGCCTATATCCAATGGGCGGACAGCAGCAACAAAGCAAAGACTCCTTACTCTATCGTTTACATCCACGGTTTCGGGGCCAGCCCCATGGAAGGTGATCCCGTACATCGTTTTTTGGCGGAACACTTTGGCGCCAATCTTTTTGTGACGCGACTGCCTGAGCACGGCATCAAGCGGGAGAACGGGATGGAGTACCTCTCGGCCCAAAAGCTCGTGGACGCGGTTGGTGAAGCTTACCAAATAGGCAAGAGCCTTGGGGATTCGGTGATTGTGGTCGGAACCTCAATGGGCGGGGCCTTGACACTGCTGCTTGCTAGCCAACAACCTGATATAAAGGCTGTGGTCGTATACTCCCCAGCAGTGAGAGACAACGGAGAAAAACTGAGTGCGCTATTCAATCCTTGGATGAAAATCCTAATGGGAAAGTTTTATATGAAGAATAATATGCTTCACGAAGAACGAACGGGAGAAAAGAAAGCCTATTGGTCAGAAGACTATCATATCAACGCCCATGTAAGCTTGGCCACACTGGTCTATGGCAACATGAATGCGAAAACCTTCTCCAAAATTCAGCAACCGCTGTATTTGGGATACTATTTCAAAAATGAAAAGGAGCAGGATTTCGTCGTTTCTGTTCCTAAAATGTTGGAAATGTACGAGCAGGTCAGCACTCCAGAGAAGCTCAAGCACAAGCAGGCATTTCCCAATACCGGCGACCATGTCATAGCCTCCTCCATCACTTCCAACGACTGGCAGACCGTACTTTTCAGCACTATAGATTTTTTGGAAAATGTCGCGAAAGTGCCCGCAAGACCTGAATTTCAAGAACAGGTAGAGGGAATGACAAACGCAAAAGAACTGGCGGAGGGAGTACTCTAAGCTCCTGCCTTTTCCTATTATTCCTCGGTTTTGAGACTTGCCTTGAAAGGCACCGCTGGAAGATTCAGATGATTGACCAGGTTTACTTCGGGATTGTCGGCCCAAGCATAGCGTATTCCCACCGGCTCAAAACCCTGAGGCAACTCCAAGAGCACTTGGTCTTTGCCTGTCAAAGTCCCCTTGAGCGGCTCAAATTTCCCTGAAGCATTCTCCGCAATAAAACCCAAAACCTCATCCCCCGACGTCAGCTTCAAGCCCTCACCTACCTCAGAAAATGTAACGAGGAGTCCATTTTCGTCCAGGCTTATGGTCTGAAATACGGGTCCCGACGCAAGAATTTTTTCCCCAAAGGCAACCTTCCTAGCCTGCAGCCAAAGCCGCTCGCCTACGTCTCTTTTGTTTCTAGGATGGATATCGGTTTCCTCGCCAATGTCGATAATCGTTGCCATCCCGGTAGCCGGTAACTCGAGAGTCTGGCTTTGCGCGTCCCGGAGATAGGCCCAGCTACTTTCCGGTTGTAGCTCCTTTCGCTCCATGAAATTGGCCAATTGAACGAATAGAAAAGGCATCTCCTCTGCACCCCAGCGTCTTCTCCAGTTGGAGATCATCGCACCGAAAAGCTCTCTGTATTCTTCGTGCCGTCCGGTGTTGCTTTCGCCCTGATACCAAATCACACCCCGTATCGCATAGTTGGTCAAAGGGGCAATCATCGCATTGAACATAAAACCTGGACGCCAATTGTGGTATTCCACCACCGGGGGCCTTGGCTCCAATCTGCTGTTTGAATAATTCCAGGTGCCTTCCAAGTTGATTTTTTTTTCATTTTGGGTCAGGTACATCTGGCCCTCGGTGCCGATTTGAGGCCTGTTGTTCCAGCCATTAACCGCGCGGATGGTGAGTATATTTTGGCCCTCGTTCAGAATTCCAGAGGGGATCTTGACTTCTGGCATCGCCGCGCCCCAATCCTTGTGGTGAATTTGGGTGCCGTTTACGTATAAAAAGGCCATTTGCTGCACGTCAGGAATCGTCAAAGTAGCCTCGTCAGTCGAGGAAAGGTTAAATCGCTTTCTGACCCAAGCAATGTGCTCTAGCGGATTGGCTGCAGGCAGATTGATCGCCGCCCAGTCTGCGTCGTCAAAATCAAGCGAGGAGGCTTTTTTCGCCAGTGCCGAATCTGGAGCGCCAATCAAACTATCCCGGACCGCTTGGTTTTTTTGGTTTTTGGCCAAAACCTCCTTCCACTTTTCCATGTTTTCCAGAATCTCGGCAGACTCTTCGGTATAAGAACGTTCGGCAATCTCCGCCAGTACCTTAGTTTCAGTCCAGCCTTCGGCAGGTGTCCCTCCCCAATTGGACTCTATGATACCCACTGGCACTCCCTTTTCCAGGTGATTTTGTTTTGCAAAAAACCAGGCTACAGCCGAGAAATCGGGCAGATTATCGGCATTTGCGGCTTTCCACTCTCCCTCCGACACATCGGTTTTCTCCTCGACACTATAGTCTTTGGCAACTTTGAAAAATCGAATCTTTGGAAAATCGGCCTTCGCAAACTCTTCCTCAGCCCGTATTACTCCAGACTTAAGTGGCCACTCCATATTGGATTGGCCACCCGCCAGCCATACATCTCCGATATAGACATCTTTCACAGACTGCGCATTGACCACTAGCTCATAGGGACCGCCCGCTGGCAGAGGTGGCAGCTGAACCACCCAAGTGCTATCAGCCAAAACCTGAGTACTGCCGATTGCCCCGGCTAGGCTCGCACGGATTTTTTTGTCAGGAACTCCCCGTCCCCAGATTTTGATTGGCTGGTCGCGCTGGACGACCATGCCTTCGGAAATCAATTTGGGGAACTCTACGGCCGAATCCGGCTTGGACAAGCCACAGGCAAACAACAAGGGCAATAGCAGGGCAAAAAGGCAAATCTTTTTCAAGGTGATATTTGGTCGATTGTCTGGGAATTTGCCTAAAATAAATGATTTATCTGAGCCCAAACGGTCAAAAACTTTTGCAAATGCACTAATCGAGGTCCGCCTCAATCGCCTGGATTGCGTTGACCAAATAAGCAAATGCCGCATTCCAGTTGATCGCAATCTCGTTGGAGGCATAGCTACAGGAGGAATCCACGTACGATTCATCTGGAACCTTGCTTGGATAGTCGCAGCCATCCTGCTGGGAGGGATTGGGACCGCCTACAACAAACCCGGGCAATGGGGGCAATTCTGGCCGGGATACTGCCAGGCGATGATGTGGCTGTTGTGGCGTCTTGCCTCCAAAGCCAGTCACGTAGCTGAACCCGGTTGCATTTCTCCCCAGTATATAGTCCAAATTGGCCTTTGCCATCTGCAAAAAGACTTCCTCTCCATACAGTCTAAATGCCTCGATAAGCAATATGCCCTGATTGGAGGCCACGGCGTTGCTGCCCCAGATAAAATCCTTTGTTTCCGCCCCCATGGGTGCAAGCCAGGCATGGGTTTGGGCCGCAGTTTGATAGGACTTAGCAGCCGTGACCAAGTTGATTTTTAGCATGGACATCCATTCCTGCGGGATCTGTGGGAGCTGTTTTTCGTGCCGGATGAGCGAGTAAAAGCCCAGCCAATTGACCTGGGACCAAGAAGGCAGCCTATACTCCAACTCAGCTTTCTCCAGAGTCTCCCAATAGTCCAAGTTGTGCGAGGAGATGTATAGCTCCGCGGCCGCCCAAACCCATTCGTCGCTTAGGTTTTGGTCACCGTAGGCACCGGTACTGATATCTGGGTCAAAGGCTTCATTCAGTTCGTTTTGGCGATAGTAGACTTCGGGGTGGTCTACCGCCCAAGCCCAGGCCTTCTCGGCGGCCTTTTGGTAGCCTATGGCATTTTCGGGGGCAACAGCTTCGAAGATTCGGGATGCCTGAGCCATCACCGCAGCAAAATCCAGAGTAGCGGCAGTGCTCTTTTGCACCAAAAAACGTTGGTTTACGGCCATTTTTGGCTCCAAACCAATTCCTTCAAAACGTGCAGTTGTCAGCTTGTGGTAGACTCCCCCATCCGCAGGGTCTTGCATCGCCAGCATCCAATCCAGATTCCAAGTGATCTCGTCCAGGATATCAGGCAGCGCATTGGCGGATTCGGGAATGTTTAGCTTTTGCTTCGCAAAAAAATCAGGGTAAGCCTCATATAGGGACAAAAGCGTCCCGACCGTGATCCCACTGTTGACCACGTATTTGTTATAATCCCCAGCGTCATACCAGCCTTTGGGTGCCGAAACGATGGTACCCGTCGGACGGAGTGCACTGGCGGCTGAGGGATGAACCTCTACGAGCGTGTCGGGATGACCGGCACTCCTGCCCCAAACACCCGCAAATTCCTTGGTAATGTCTGTCGAGGCCCTTTGGAAGAAAAAGGCCTTGAGTGTGGCTTGCGCCAAACTCCCAAATACATTTTCACCAATCTGGAATGGGTATGACTTGCCCAATCCGGGAACTCCAATCTCGTAGTTGCCCGACTCGGAAAGTGCCGAAAAATCCAGCTTCCATATCTTTTTTCCAGAAAGCGTCCGCACTTCAATTTCCTTGGCGTCCGCTTCAAAGACTATGGCTTTCTCCGAAACATCCCAAATGAAAAACCCGTCCACTGGTTGTTCAGAAAGGAGAAGGGCTAATTTGGATGCCTCTGGAAAATATCCCACCTGATTCAGCCGGATAGCCTCAGTGAGCTCCAGTGAATCTATGCTTTGGCTGGTCGTGCAGGAGGTGCCCACCACAGCGAAAACAAATACAATTGCAAGTTTCAAATACATCTTTCAAACAGCTGTCTTCCAGCCAAATAAAACTTCACCATTATTTTAGGCCTTGGTTCATTTTGAAAACCATAAGTCCCTGGTCTCTCAAGCCAAGCCAAAGCCTGTCTCCCAACACTTCCGCCGAATTTACCTCTCCCTTAAGTTGAAAACCCGACCGGGACTGCGGGACGGCAAACCAAGTGTCGCTGTCTTTATCCAAGCTGAACAAGAGTCCTTGATTGGCATCCAGCCTTCCAATCTTAAGTCGTGCTTGGTCGAGATTGCCCAGCAGAAGAAGATCTTTGACAGGCTGATCTGTTTTTATCGCCACAGCCACATTTACCGGGGCGTATTGGGCTTGGGGAGGAAGGGACTGGGATTTAAAACTGCCTTCTGTTAAGCTGAAAAGCTGGGTTTCCAAAGTCCCAACCTGAAGCATAGCCGCGCGTGAAAGCTCTTCTGGTGTCAGGATTTTGGCAATCGAGGCATTCGCAAAAGCCTCATGTTTGGGGAAAAGTGCCTTTTTTCGATACATCTGGGCTGCCAGCTCATCCCTTGAAAGAAAGGGGATTTCTGCACCACCGATTGGGAAAGTCATCATGGGATCGACCGAACCATTTTGGTCAAAATCGGCAAAATACAACCTAACCGGCATCTCCGGTTCTGTTCGCAATCTGGAATTGAATCCCCAATTTCCGGCCAGTAGTTCAGGGCTGCCGTCGCCATCCAGATCCTCCAGCAACAGGCTTCTCCAGAGTCCGCTTTTCCCCTGCGGAAAGAACTCAGCACTTCTATCAATCAACTTCCCGCCTTTCGCAGAGATTACCCTTAAAAGATCAAACTCTGATGCAACGATCAATTCTTTCGCTCCATCTCCGTCTAAGTCAAAAACGACTGCATCTTTGACCCGTTTCAAAGAATCCAAAATCGGCTCTGAATGAACTTCATAGCGGCTTACTGATTTTTTTAACACATAAGAACCCGCAGACTCCGGCCAGCGACCGGGCGTGTAATCTCCGCCAACGAAAATTTCATCTTGACCATCTCCATCAAAATCCCAAGCCAAAGCGACTGAAGAAGCCGTCAGCCTTTCTGACAAAATTCCAACAGGAGATGACGAAAAATTACCATTTCCGTCATTGAGCAAGATCAGGTCTTGAAGTGCTGGATCGTCTTGGTTGAGATTTCCGTAACCACCTCTTGCCAGATACAAGTCCAGATCTCCATCGCCATCCACATCGAATGGAAGTAGGCCTGAAACGTAGCCTACCGCCAATTCTGTCGCAATTGATCTGGCATTTTGAGTCGATCCGTCGATCAAGGTAAGTTTTGAGGTCAAGGACGTCGACACCAAATCCGCCACCCCATCTCCGTTCAGGTCACCTTTGGCCAGAATAGGCCCAGGCTGGCTCAGCGAATAGAGCAGCTGACTTTGGCGCTTGAAATCGTTAAACTCCTCCTTGGCCTGATCAAAGTCCAGCTGTTGGACAAGTTGAAACTGCGTGGCTAGAGAAGCTTTTCCCAAAGTCTCATCACTTGCCTCCTTGATTTTCAAAACCAAACGCTGATCAGCTTGAGGGGAAACGAGCCTTTGTACCCGGCCATTTGGCCACTGAACGAGAACGGAATCAACATTTTGGTTTTCCAAACCAAAATGTAGGATCTCAGACACATTGCCCTGGAAACCCCGATAGACCGACTGCTCCTGGTATTGGACAGATCCGCGGGAAAACACCCAAACTTTCGCTCCTATTCCGCTCGGATTGCCTTTTTCTCCTTCCAGCTTGATTTGGAGGAATTGGCCACCTTCTCGCTCTCTAGTAAAATTCTTGAAGATCCGGGAGGGCTCGTTGAGGTTGTTTACTACTAGCTCCAAATCTCCGTCTCCGTCCAAGTCTGCATAGGCTGCCCCATTGCTGTTGCCTGGTGTATCGAGACCCCAGTCCTTCGAGACCTTATCAAACGTACCTCCTTGTTTGTTTTTGAAGGCATAGTTGCCCAGCTTGGTGGCGGGCATAGCGGCAATAAGGTCGAGGATTTGCTGCTGTCCGGCATTTGGGTTTGCCAAAACTTGCTCGCGATAGTTGATAAAGTCGAGGTTGGTAAAGTCTTTCAGGAAGCCGTTGGAAACAAAAAGGTCTTGCCAGCCGTCATTGTCAAAGTCTGCAAAGAGCGGTGCCCAGCTCCAATCCGTCATGGCAACTCCAGCCGCTTGGCCGATTTCGGAAAAAGTCCCGTTCCCATTGTTCACTTGGAGCATGTTCCGCATGAGCTGGTGATGCAGACCCGCATCGACAAAAAGCTCGTAGTGCTCGTAATTTTCCGGACTATGCAAAAGCTTCTGCCGCTTGGCGTCCTCAGGAAGCATATCGAGCGAGATCAAATCGAGATGTCCATCCCGATTGAAATCCGCCGCGTCCACGCCCATGGAGTATAGACTGGTGTGGCCGAATGCATTTCCTGCCTCATCGATAAAGGTTCCATTGCCTTGGTTCAAATAGTAATAATCCGGTGCCGAGTAGTCATTGCCAATGTAGATATCCGGCCAGCCGTCCTCGTTAAAATCAGCAATGCTTGCCCCAAGGCCGTAACTGAGCATGCCGGTAGCAATACCGATTTCGGCAGAAACGTCTCGGAACCTGCCATTATCATTGCGATACACCTTACTGGAACTCATGGGGTCGGGAGTGCCCATCATGGTTTTGAAGGCATTTACGTTCAGGTTGTTGAAAAGACCCGGATTATGGTTGAGCAGAAGCATGTCCAGATCCCCGTCTTTATCCAGATCTGAGAAATAGGCCGAGGTGGAAAATGCCGGATCGTCCAGCCCAAAGTCTTTGGCCATTTCCTTAAAAAAGGGAATGCCTTTGGAATCGAGCCCTTGGTTTACAAAAAGTTGGTTTCTGCGCATCTCTTCCGGCAGATCGCCGGAGTAGCACACATAGATGTCTTTGAGTCCGTCGGCGTTGATGTCCACGATGACCGCGCCGGTGGACCAGGCTTGATCGCGTCCGCCCGTACCGGTGGCCAGGGTAATGTCGCGGAACTTGAGCTCGCCTTGGTTGAGGAAAAGTTTGTTTTGGCCTTGATTGGCCGTGAAATATAAATCTTCTAGCCCGTCATTGTTCAAGTCCCCGACTGCGACGCCACCGCCATTGTAAAAATACTGGTAGGTCAGGATATTGGCTTGGGCGGTCTCTTGGATTTGGTTGGTAAAATGGATTCCTGTGGAATCCGGACTCAAAGCCTCAAAAAGCGACATCCTTTGTTCCTGCATTTTGCTTTCACAAGAAAAAAACGAAACACCGCAAATGAGCACCCATACAAAAATCACCGAATATCTTCGAAAAAAAATATGTGCTCGATCCCAGTCCATCTAGTGAGGTTCAAAGTTGATCACGTATTCTCCAGACCTGTGCACCAAAATCTCGAATGCAGGCTTTATAAAATAATATTGAACCCGGAAATCTTCGTCGAAAAGTAGGCCATCTTTTCCGGGGGATTTTATCTTCACAGTGGGAACCAAAAATGGCTCCAATCGCTCCCGAAAAGCAACTTTTGATTCTTCGCTTAATGTGTTTCCGATCTGGGTTTCATTCAGGCAAGTCATGCAATAGATCAGTATTATGCGATCTTTAATGTAGGCGAAAAATTGGGGATAGACCGAATCGGAATGATCTGCCTCCACCGTATTAAGAGTTGGCGTAACCTGGTATTTTGTAAGGATATCTCCCGGTTGATTATTCCAAACCTTCAGCTCAACATACCCTTTGCCTTGCTCAAAAGGAGAAATATTAGCATCGAAAGGTGCTTCTCCAACAGACACAAAGGTCGTATCGATCAAAGCGGAAATTGCCTCGACCAACACGGAATCATTCAGCTGTACTTCCTTAATATCCAAATATTTTCGACTTTTCTCAGACTGAGAAAATGCTCCGGTAGAGAGATGGATCAAGGTGAAAATCAAAAGAAAAATCTTCGTAGAACTGGACAAAGTGGTGTGGATTAAAGCCGATAAATACTGAAATCGATGTAGTGGATGTCCTGAGAAATTCCCCTGCATTTTTGCAACTAAGGACAAACCACAATCAGGATAAGATGGCGAGTAACCAGAGTGATTATCGCTCGATAAGAGTAAGAGATTTGAATAGGCGAATTTAGGAGTGAAAAATCTCCGAGATAGAACTTTCCACCTCGGAGACTGGATATGCAAACCGTCTATGAAATTAATTTACCGCTCTCACGATGCGGATATTGTCCACTCCGATCACAGCTTTGATGTCGCTGGTCGCAGTATTGATGATCAGTATGCGAAGTTGCTTCACTCCTCCTCCATCACCTTTCAGAAAATCCCCGTAGGTGTTCAGTCGAGTCGAGCCGTTGGTGAGCCGGTTCATCGCTGTGGAGAGTGTGTACCAGCTACCATCCGTGGTTTTGATAAAGTCTGACAAAGGGATGTCGTAGCTTAGTTCGTTGCCTTTGCTATCCGGATACCAAACCTGAGCCACCAAGCCGCTGATGTTTTCCGTCGTATTGACTGCAATGTCGAAGCGGATATCAAAGCTGGCCGCGGGAGCCGCAGGGTCAAATTCTTCCGCAGGGATAGTGGGGAAAATCTGCTCTCCGCCCCAGTTGGCCAAGTTGATTACCTTGTCGTTGTTCCAGCCATAGCTAGCTGGAAAAGCTTGGTTCATTCCCGCAAAATCACCTTCGAGGCTCACGATTCCGGGCTGACTCGATTGGATCATGTCGCCGGAGATCCCCCAGCCCCAGTCCCAAGGGTATTTTAGCGCGCCATCGGTATCGAAGTCGGCCACCATTCCCTTCCCGTTGTAGATTTGGGTGTTTCTGTTGGTAGCAGACCCGCCACTTCGGGTGACTACCGAAATGGTCTGCGAATTGGTGAAATCGATGCCTTCGGGAACAGTCACGGACAGTTCCGTGCCAGACGAGTTAGTTTCGAATCCGGAAGTCACAAATACATCTTCTCCAGGAAAATAGACGGTGTCGACAAAGTAGAAGTAGCGGCCAAAGAGTGTCAATTTGTCCCCGGACTTCACATACTGGTTTTTCACCTGCTGCACAAGAGGTGCCGGAGGCAAAGTCTGGAAGTCAATCACAGACTCTCCGCTTTTGGTGACTAGTCGGAGTTTGTTTGGCACATTCGGATCGGTAGCCACGGTAGGCACACTGTCGCCGATGGTGACGATCACACTGTTGTTGGTTACATAGGCAGTATTGACCCCCAGCGGGTAGTCATTGAGATACACTTCCTGGGTTCCGAGGAAGTTGTTTCCCATGATTGCCAGTGTACTTCCCAACGTAGCCGAAGTGAAAGAGCTGTCCGTGGTACTGGGATCGGTGGTCCTCACCCGCTCGATGGCAGGAGGCCCCACGGAAATCTCATCTTCCTCCTGACAGGAACCCAAGAAAACGGTTCCTACGAGCGCAGCCGCCACCAAGACAGAAGGACTCGATTGATAGATTTGTTTTATGATTTTCATGTGAATGTCGATTGGATTGAACCTAGAAATCAATTGCCAGCAGTAAAGTCATACGGTACAGCAGGCTTGCGCAGGTTTGGGGCGCGGGCCAACTCGGAGGATGGAATCGGAATCTTGAAATTCGCCTCGCTCACCGGGAAGAATCTCGGCGATGTATCATCCGCTGGGATCTCGATCTCCCAGATCGTAGGATCGGGGATTTGGTCTGCATAAATCCGGAAGGTACCCCGGTCCTGCTCTTCCAGCATGCTATAGGCTTTGGCTGGATCATAGTACTCGAGTTTGGTAAACTCGTACCAAGCCTGACCCTCCATTGCAAACTCCTTGATCCGCTCCTCAAATATATCTTCCCAAGTCACCGCAGTGAGTTCGTTGACCCCTGCGCGTGCTCTCACCAGATTCACATATTTGAGGGCTTCGGCTGGATTTTTATCCAACACAGCCTCGGCATAGGTCAAGTACACGTCAGCCAGACGTAGAATGTAAGTATTGATCTCGGTGCCCTGCTGCACCACTTTCCCGTCGTTATCTTCGGGTCTGCCCACGACGTACTTTTTCACCCAAGCGCGGCTGTTGTACGGTCTGGCACCGTCGAGACTTCTGGCTGGCACGCGGAGTTGCTGAGCTGAACCTCCCGGAGGCACCTGGGTGATATAAGGATAATGGTCGCCTGGGAACATGAAGGTTGCTTTTCTCCTTTTGTCAAAGACCAAATCGTCATACATGTCCAACATCCACTTGGAAGCTCCGATATCTCCACCCCATCCGTCCCCGAATCCGGTGATCTCTGAGCCAAAAGCCAGGAATGCCTGTACTGAGTTTTGCGCTCCCCACTGTCCTGCCTGACCGGCGTTGTACACCCATTGCAATGCAGCTAGGGTTTCCTCGTTGCCGTTGTTTTGGGTTTTGAAAAGATCTTCATACTCCGCTACCAGTTCCGCGCCGCTGTTGTCGATCACACTCTTGGCAAAATAAGCCGCAGAGTCTAGATCCGATTGGTTACGAGTACCGCTCACCCCTGCCTTGGTCACGTACATTTTGGCCAGCATGCCCTCGGCGCTCCATTTGGTCAAGCGACCGGGCATTACGGCAGACTCGGGGAGATTTTCGGCTGCATATCGGAAGTCCTTGATGATAAATTGCCAAACGGACTCTTCGGTATTCCTCGCAATAGTCGTATCCTGAAGCAGCGCGGTGTTGTTGGTAATGATCGGCACCGGGCCCCAGTTTTGTACCAAATAGGAATAGGCGAGACCGCGCATGAAGCGCCCTTCGGCCAAGCCGTGGTTCTTTATCCGCTCGGTCACATCCTCACCCACAAACTGATTGATATTGTTGATCAGGGAGTTAGACTGGGCGACGACGTTGTAGAAAGCACGCCAAGCGGCGCCGTTTTCCGGAGTTTCCCCGGTGGTGTTGAAGCGGACGTTTTCCAGTTGGTAAGAGCCGGAGGTCAAAATCCCACCCCTGGCGTCGCCGATCCCATGGCTGGCTTTGTCGTTATAGGCAAACCAGACGATATTGTACAGCGGTGCGGAAGCAGCCAGGATCTGGTCGTCGGTCTTGTAGAAATTGGCATCTACGATGGCGTCCAATGGGGGTCTATCCAGAAATTCTTCCGAACACCCTACCAGTCCGCCAAGCAAGAGGCAAGCTCCTGCGATTCTATTTCGGATTTTCATGTTAGTTTTCATCGTTGTGTTTCGGATTAGAAGTCAATGCCCAAGCTGAAAGTGTACATTCTGGTAATTGGGTATCGGCCGTAATCCACGCCGATCAATTGGTCTGAAGCAGACACGTTGTTGCCTACATAGGCGCCCACCTCGGGATCATAGCCCTTGTACTTGGTAAAGGTGAATGCATTCTGTACACCAAAAGAAAGCCTCGCTCCTTGGATCACCTTCTGCTTGCCGATCAAATCGGAAGGGAAAGCGTAAGCCAGCTGAATGTTTTTGATGCGCAAATAGCTACCGTCCTCTACAAACTTGTCGGAAAGTCTATTGCCGTTGCCGTTGAGGTCTGTGACGGTGATGCGGGGGATGTCCGTTTCGGGATTGACCAGGAATGGATTTCCCGACTCGTCCATTTCGATACGAGCGTAATCATAGGTCTCCAATAGCATGTTTCGACCTAGGTTGACGTTGTTTGGATTGGTGTTATAGTATCGATTGTAGTTGTATATATCGTTGCCAATCGACCCTGTGATAAGGACATCAAGCGTGAAATTTTTGTACGAAAACTGCTGGGTAGTACCAAAGGTGAACTTCGGCCAAGGATTGCCGATGAAGGTTTGGTCGCGCTCGTCGATCACGCCGTCTTCATTGATATCGGCGTACTTGATATCCCCAACATAGACTCCATCCGGACCTACAGGAAGTGGTGCCCCTGTATTGTCGACAGGACGGGCGCTGGATTCCACTTCCTCCACAGACTGAAATAGCCCGTCATACTTGTAGCCATAAAACAACCATGGAGCCTGTCCAGGTATCGCCCGCTGTGTAAAATTGTTCATATACCAAGCCGTGCGGTCAATAAAGGCTGTTTCGCTGAAAAACTTGGTCACCTCCGTACGGAAGCCTGAGAAGTTGAAGTTGGAAGTCCAAGAGAAACCACTGGCGCGGTTGTCGATGTTAATCGTGTTGATGGTGACTCCGTAACCTCTGTTTTCCAAGGCACCGATGTTTACGGTCGGCGTGCCGATGCTTCCTTCTGCCGAAGTTCCCATATACCAAGGCAGTGGGTTAGGCAGTAGCAGGTTGTCGGTCTTTTTCACATAGTAGTCCGCCTCGATCTGAACCCGATTGTTAAACATATTCAGGTTGAATCCGAAGTTGATCGTAGAGGTTTCTTCCCACTTCAGGGAAGGGTTTCCAAAACGGGAAACCAGGAAGCCACCGCCCCAAGGTGTCGGGATGCTCGGAGAGCTCAGCGGAGCAAAGATTGCATTCGCATTCCCTTGATTACCTGTTAGACCGGTCTCAAAACGAAGTTTCAACTCATCCATCCAAGTGGCATTTTCCAAGAAGCTTTCCTCGGAAATCCTCCAAGCGGCGGACATGGATGGAAAATAACCCCAGCGGTTTTCAGGGCCGAAGTTTGCAGAACCATCTGCTCTGAAAGCACCCAAAATGATGTACTTCTCATCGAAGGTGTAATTGGCCCGGCCGAAGAAGGACTCCATGGCCCAGTGGCCCGCACCGCCGCTGTTGGTCGCGCCGGTAGCCGAACCCAAGCCCAGTTCAGGCAGGTCGTTAGAAGGGAAGTTTACCCTACCGGCGTTCAAAAACTCGTATTTGTTGGCTTGAGCCTCGTGGCTGGCCATCACGTCCAAGGCATGTTTGCCCCAAGTCTTGGTGTAGGTCAGGATTTGGCTCCAGTTCCAGCCAAAGCTGGTATCAGTATTCTTGTTCAGGGTATTTACATCGTTGGTCACGGAACCCAAGGTGTAGGTAGGCGTGAAGAAGTGGCCGTTGTTGTAGTTCACGTTACCATTGAGCATGGTGCGGAACTTCAGCCCCTCGATGATGCCGATTTCGACATTGAATCCACCCAAGGCTCCCCTTCTCATGTAGTTTCTGTCCAGCAGGTTTGCCAGTGCGATTGGATTGGGCGGAGTAAACTGCAAACTTGACCCATTGATCGGATCCGCGCCGCCCCAAGAGCCGTCAGGATTGGTCACCGGGATATTGGGAGCCATTTGGATCGCATTGTTGATCACGTCAGAGCTTCCGGTCGCCAGCTGCTCGTCCGTGTGGAAGAGCTGCATGTTCAGTCCGATTTTCAGCCACTTTCTGGTCTGGTTGTCGATGTTGGTGCGAAGGGAATAGCGGTCAAAAGAAGAACCGATGGCCACCCCTTCCTGATTGAAGTATTCGCCAGCGATGTAGAACTGCGTTGCCTCATTTCCGCCTGAAAGCGTCAAGGTGTGTTTGTTTAGTCCGGCAGTTTTAAAGAGAGCATCCTGCCAGTTGGTCCCTTCGCCAAGTAGACTCGGATCAAGAAATGCTGCCGGAGGCGTACCGCCCGTGATTTCGTTGATCTCATTGACCATTGTAGCATATTGGTTCAAAGACATGACGTCTAAGTTGTCGGGCTTGTCCTGCAAGCTGTACAGATAGTTGTAGCTGATCTTGGTCAACCCGGCTTTACCGCGCTTGGTCGTGATCATAATGACCCCGTTGGTACCCCGAGAACCGTAAATCGCCGTAGCCGAAGGACCCTGGAGCACCTCCATGGATTCGATGTCGCTCGGGTTGAGGCCGGCCAGCGGGTTGGTTCCAGAGGTATTGCCATAGCTCACGGTCTGGGGCTGGATCTGTACTCCATCGATTACATACAGCGGCTCGTTGGTACCACCGATGGAGTTGACACCGCGGATATTTACGGAAATTCCCCCACCTGGAGCTCCGGTGTTTTGGGTTACATACACCCCGGCGGCACGGCCTTGTAGGGCCTGCTCCACTGTGGTGTTTACCGTACGCTCGATATCTTCCGAACTCACGGAAACCTGGGCACTGGACATGTCTCGTTTCTTCATGGTGCCGTAGCCTACGACCACGACCTCATCGAGGGAAGACATGTCTTCCTCCAGATTGACATCGATGACGGACTGATTTCCGACCAAAATCTCTTGGGATTTAAATCCAATAAAGCTGTACACGAGCACAGCGTCGGAACTGGGTACTGAGATGGAATAGGTTCCGTCTCCGTTGGAGGCTATCCCGGTCGTGGTTCCTTTGACCAAAACCGTAACACCGGGCAGGCCTAGTCCGTCACCCGCAGATCTGACCGTGCCACGCACGGTCACCTGGGCTTGGACCACACCTACCAAGAGCATTAGCCATAGCGGTAATAGTTTTTTCATCATTGAGGGTTTAATTGTTGGAAAAAGAATAATAGGCAGGAGAAGGAAAAGGAGATTTCCTGAAGCGGGATTGTTTCTGTCGTGTTTTCACTGAGTTGGTTTTGGTTAGAAAAAATCGCGGCACCAAACCCATTTACCAGGAGACTTTCCTTCAATATCCAGAACCGGGCTGCGCCGGTTCGGCCCTAGGCGGGCAATCGAAAGTCTTTGAAGGATCGAGGTTTTGGGCTTATTGCTTTGATCCGAATAAATGTAGTTGGAGACTTTTTTTCTCAGGGTGTCCAAATGTTTTCAATTAGGGTATCAAATGTTAACTGGAAAAAAAACCGCCCGTACGCCTGAATTTTGAAGTTTCCATCCTGTTTTTCTACCGGGTTTTTTCCAAAAATTCCCTGAATCAGTTAAAAAGATTTCCGTAGCGTCTCTATTGAATAGTTCAGACTTGGCTAAGGCAGTCCAAAGAGTACGGCTTTTGACAAGCCAGCCTTCCCTTTCGAAGGCTATCTATCATTAAAGAAAGTCGACATCTGCCGACCGCTTTGCCCGCCGTTTCGGATAAGGGTGTCTAAAAAAAACGAAGCTCTTCAGGAGGCTACTGTCGAATTGCAGTATTTCAAAAATAAAAACAGGGTACGATTACTGTACTAGTGTCTTCGCCGCATATTCTGAAGGCAGACAGCCAAACTCTCCTTTGAAGTGCTTCGAAAAATACTTGGCATTGATATAGCCGACGCGCAATGCGACTTCGCTTACGTTCAACTGACTTTTGAGCAACAGCTGCGAGGCCCGTTGCATCCGGATGAGACGAATAAACTCGATGGGGCTTTTTCCAGTTAGGGATTGGAGCTTCTTGTAGAGTTGCACCCTGCTCATGGCCAGCTCCGCACTCAGGAACTCCACGGACAGCTGCTCATCCTGAATATGCCGCTCTACCAATTCCACGGCTCTCTGGATCAATTGGTCATCCATCGAAACGACTTCCACCTCGGAGGCATTGATCTGGATTTTCTGTCGGTTTTTTTCCTGCACTAGGCTTCTTTCGCGCAGCAGGTTTTTCACGCTCAGTAGAAGCACTTCCAAATTAAAAGGCTTCGTGAGGTACAAATTGCAACCACTATCAAGGCCGCGTAAATGGTTTTCCTCAGACTTTTTGGCTGTGAGTAAGATCACCGGGATATGGGATGTTCGTATATCGCCCTTGATTTTCTGGCAAAGCTCCTTCCCATCCATCACCGGCATCATCCAATCGGAGATCACCAAGTCCGGAATATGCTCCTGAGCCGTCTCCCAAGCTTCTGCCCCATTAGCGGCAGTCAGAATATGATACGACTCCGAAAGACAATCCTTCAAGTAGTTTCTAAACTCGCGGTGATCCTCTACTATTAGAATACTGTCTTTCTTGTCCCGTGTGAACTCTCCGGTCATTTCTTCTTTTTCCTCGTCTTCATCCGCCAAAATCAATCCTATCGGCATCGTTAGCGTAAAAGTAGAGCCTTTGCCTGGTGTGCTTTCCAGCGCTATCAGTCCCCCCATGATCTTGGCAAAATCCTGCGCCAGCGAGAGGCCGATTCCACTTCCCTGGTTCAGTTGCTGTCCGTGGCCCTCGGTAGTAAAGAAGCGATCAAAAACCTTTTCTTGATCTTCGTGTGAAATTCCCACCCCGGAGTCCGAGACGGCCAGGGACAGGATGCCCTTGTCCTCGTGCTCGGAGAGCATCTCCAAGGTAACGCCTATACTGCCGTCCTCTGGCGTGAACTTAAATGCATTGGACAAGAGGTTGAAGATGATCTTTTCCAGCTTATCCGCATCAAAGATCGCCTGCTGGGAATCCATTCGAGACTCAAAATGTAGGTGGATGTGCTGGTTTTCGGACAGCTCCCTAAAGTCCGAGATGCACTCCCTGACAAATTGGACGATGTCGCCTTCCGAAGGATGGAAAGCCAGCGCGCCCTTGTCCACGTTTTTTACGTCTAGGAGCTGGTTGATCAGCTTTAGCAGGCGGCGGGCATTGCGCTGTATGATGCGATACTGACCCTTGAGCGTCGAGTCGCCGGAGCTGGAGATTAGATGTTCTGTCGGTGTCAGAATGAGGGAGAGAGGCGTGCGGAACTCATGGCTCAGATTGGTGAAAAATTTGGTCTTCAGCCTATCCAATTCCTGCACTCGCTTCGCTTCCCGAAGAGCATTTTCCTTCTCAAACTTTTCCCTCTGCCTATTGAGCAGCTGGCTTCGGAAAAAATAAATAGCCGCGCCTATCAACACAAGATAGACGAAGTAGGCCAATGGCGTTCGCCAAAAGGGAGCTTCGATGACGATGTCGAGTTTGTATTCCGATTGGCTCCATCCTCCCAGCACCGTTCCGGGCTGCACCACCAGCGTATAGTTGCCGGGATCGAGGTTGGTAAAGGTCACTTTGGCCAAGTCATCGTCCAGATAGATCCAGTCCTCGTTGAAGCCGGTCAATTTATATCGGTATCTGTTCTTCTCAGGATATAGGAAATTCAGCGCGCTGAAGCCTATGCTGAACATGTTTTCATCATGATTCAGCACCAGTTTGTCGGTGTTTTCCAAGGACTGATTGAGTAAGACACGGCCATCTACCTCATCCCCCACTTCCACGGGGTTGTTGAACAGCTGCAGCTCGGTAAAGACCACCGGGGGATTGTTTTGCTCAAAGGCAAAATTTTCGGACCTGAAGATGTTGTAGCCATTTGGCCCACCAAAGATAAACTCGCCGCTGCGGGTTTTTATCGCTGAGTTTTTGTTGAAAAGCGCAGCCTGCAGCCCGTCTTTTTGGTCAAAGTTTTGAAACACGATCTCAAAAGGCTTGGCCTTTCGGTCGATTTGGGCATAAGAGAGGCCGGCCTGTGTGCCGATCCAGAGGTTGCCCTGCTCATCATCCAGCAAGTCCACCAGATAACCGGTGGGCAAGCCTTCCTCCTGTCCGAAGTGGACAAAAACGCTATCCCTAGCGTCAAAATAATGCAAACCGTTTTGGGTGGTCACCCATACGACACCCTCCCCATCGGCAAAAATCTCCGTTGTACTGGACGCTCTCAGTCCGACCCTTTGGCCCTCCGAATAGTATGTGCTGCTCTTTCTGTCATAATTGATGACGTTGAGGCCGGTACCGCCCGCCACCCAAAGATTGCCAGAGCGGTCTTCGGCAAACCCGGTGATGTATTGGTTGTGTGGTCTAAATGGCTCGCTTCCTGCGGGGAAATTGTGAAAAGTCTGCCGATCAGACTCCAACATTGACATACCGGATCTCAGCGTTCCTATCCAGATTCTATGCTTGCTATCTTCGAAAAGCTTCCAAATGTTAGGTCCCGGTATTCCATTTGTTTGCTCTTGGCTGTAGGAAAAATTAGTAAAACTCTTACCGTCAAATTTCCCCAAGCCGTTCAGGTAGGTTCCAATCCAAAGAATGCCCTCATGGTCTATCATCAGATCCACGATCACGTCCCCTGTGAGACTTTTGGGGTCCTTGGGATCGTGGCGGTACTGGCGGAAGGTGTTATTCTTACGATTATGGTAGATCAAACCTCCCCCATTGGTGCCGATGTAGAGATTGCCTAGGCTGTCCTCCGCAAATGCATTGATGTCATTGAAAGGCAAAGAGTTGGCCTCAGAGAAATTCTTACGCACATGCGAAAAGCGCAGCAAGCCTTTATGGTAGTAGGCCACCCCTCTCTTATGGGTACCCACCCAGATGATGTCTTCGGGATCTTTATAAAGGGCGTATACCACGCTATGTGGAAGAGCCAAATCCGGATTTCCCTCGTTGTCAAAAAAACGAACCTTTCGCTCTCCTTTGTCGATCAGGTTAATGCCACCATGGTCCGTACCCAACCATATTTGGCCTTTCTGGGCTTCAAGGACCGCTTTGACCATGTTGTTGTTCAACCGAAGTGTGCCTTCATTTTCCCTGCATACCGCTACCTCGTGACTCAGCCCGTCCACCCAAAATACCCCGAGATCGTGCTCCGGATCAAAGACCCAAGCGTCTCCATCCGAGTCGATCACCAGCTCGTAACTGGCCAGTTCGGGAATTTTCGCAGGAGGAAGCCTTAGGGTTTTGGTCACGATAAGTCGATTCGGATCGATTAGCTCGATCACACCCGATTGATTGACCGCCCAAACCATCCCGTCTGGGGCCTCCGCCACTGCGGAGACTTTATTTGAGGAAAGAGTCCCCGTCTTACCTTCTGCAGTCAGGTAGCTAGTGTGTTTTTTTACCGGGTCAAAGATGCTGATGCCCTTTTCCATATGGGTAAACCAAAACCTTCCCTGCCGGTCCCTCATTACCTGCCCTATCGAATCTGAGGCCAGGCTATATCGCTTTGTAAATTGCAGGGTGCCCCGGGTGAACTTGCCAGTGGCCTGGTCATACACATCGAAAGTGCCGTTGACATTCTTTACCCAAAGCATATTATCCGGTCCGAGGGCCAATCTGGCGATCGAGTTATGGGAAAGCGAAGTTGTGTCCTTGGTGCTGAAAAAAGACTTGACCCTTGTGCCGTCGTACCGGTACAGGCCAAATGCCGTCCCGTACCACATCATGCCATTGGGGTCGCGCAGGATGGCGAGCACATTGGAACTGGATAGCCCCAGATCCTCGTCAAGACCCCGAAAAACCAGCTCATCCAGTCGCGATTGTCCATGGGCAGGCTGGAAACAAAAGCTCCACACCAAGCCTAAGCCCATCAACAATTTCCTTCCTATACTGCTCATAACTCAACAAAGGCCGACTAGATAGCCGCATTTCATACTAAATCGCCACCTTGATTCAAGTGGCTAACTTGTTCCCAAAGAAACAAAAAACTCTTTGCAAAGAAATGCCGGCTGGATTTTACACAACAACCGATACCCCCGATTTCCATCTAAGCGAACAGACTCAACTCCTCCGTGATCGTGGCGCATATTTTGTCACCCTGTTAAACTGGTAATATTCCTTTTGCAAAATTTCCCTTAAGAAAATCCGCATTCCTAAAGCAAACCAGACCTACAGCCTCAAAAACGCCACTCCACACTGCTATGAAACTATTTGAATGCGCCAATTGCTCGAATCCACTGTTTTTCGAAAACACCTACTGTGAAAAATGCGGACATCAATGTGGATTTTCCGTGACAGCACTGGATATGCTGACTTTTCGGCCCGAGCGGATTCCCATGATTTCGGACAAAAGTCGCAGAGCCTACAAGTATTGTAAAAACCTGGAATTTGGAGTGTGTAACTGGCTGATTCCGGCCGACCGCTCAGACGAATTCTGTATTGCCTGCGCACTTAATAGAACCATTCCCGATCTCTCGGACAGCGAAAACACCGCCAAATGGCGAAAGCTAGAAGTCGCCAAACACCGCCTCGTGTACCAGCTGGCTAGACTAGGACTTCCTTTGTCCAGCAAGATGCTCGTACCAGAGGGAGGCCTTTGCTTTGACTTTATCTCCAAGACAAACGATTCTAAGGTCATGACCGGCCATGCAGACGGGGTCGTCACAATACTCCTTTCCGAGGCGGATTCAGTTCACCGAGAGCAGATCAGAACGCAGCTGTCCGAAGTCTACCGCACGTTGATTGGACACTTCAGACACGAGGTCGGCCACTATTATTGGGACCAGTTGGTTGCAGGCAGGGAGCAGGCACAATCCAGCTTCAGAAATGTCTTTGGGGATGAAAGAACCAACTACGGGGAATCCTTGAGCCGATACTATGAACAGGGAGCAGCGGCTGATTGGCAAAACAGCCACATCAGTGCTTATGCAAGCGCCCATCCTTGGGAAGACTGGGCCGAAACTTGGGCCCATTATCTCCATATTCTCGACATGGCAGAAACGGCCTACTATTTTGGCCTTTCGGTAAGACCAAAAGTGAAATCCAAAATTTTGAGAGGAACCATTGAAACCGACCCGTATAGCATTTCCAAATTTGAAAAAATCTTCCACGCTTGGATGCCGGTTTCCTTTACTATCAATAGCCTAAACAGATCCATGGGTGTGCCCGATGCCTATCCATTTGTGGTGAGTCCTGCAGTGTTGGAAAAGATGAACACCATTCACCGGCTCATCAAGAGATAGATGATCTGAGATTCAGCGTTTACACATCCGCTTGAATCCCCGATAGTCTCGCCCGTCACAGATTTTTTGGTCGCAATCAAACAAAAGGCTGTACGCTATTGAACAGCCCAATTCCTTGAAAATCGCCTTTTTCCACGCTGTAGCCGTTTTTTGACGCTTGGCACGAGGTTGAATACTACAATTAGGAATTTATTAACGGGCTATGAAGAAATTTCAATTGGGCGAATTTGAAGAACTGGTATTGCTCACCGTGGGAATCCTTTATCAGGAAGCCTACGGACTGGCAATCAAATCGGAGATGGAGGATCGTCTCAAACGAGGTGTGAGCGTGGGTGCTTTGCAGGCGGCTTTGAGACGCCTAGAAACCAAAGGATTCCTGAAGTCTTCTGAGGAACAGGGAAATCAGGAACGGGCAGGGAGGCCCAAGCGATTCTACCAACTCACCGCACATGGGAAAGATGCGCTTGCCTATACCAAGACGACCCGAGAGACTCTGTGGCAGGCCATTCCCGATGTGGTCTGGAATCTTAAAACAGCCTTTTAAGTGCGATGAAGAAAGACACTACTCTCCCGCCCAGGTTTCCCATGCGGATATTCCGTGCCTTTTGCGATCCTGAGATTCGGGATAGCATAGAGGGAGATCTGATCGAACTTTATCGCACCCGTGTCAAAGCATCCGGTAGGACAACGGCAAATCTTCGATTTTTCGCGGATGTCGCGCTCCTCTTTCGCCCCGGAATTATTAAGCCCATTGGCCTTCCCACAAACCAAAACCACACCATTATGTTCCGCAATTATTTCAAGATAGGATTTCGCAATATCCTCAAATACAAGACCTTTTCATTCATCAACATCTTTGGGCTAGCTTTGGCCATGTCGATAAGCATGTTGATATTGATGATGCTGGCCGAGCAAAATAGCTCCGACCAGTTTCACGAAAAGAAGGAACTCATCTTCCGAGTCCTCTCCGACTACGAAGGATCAAGAAACCAATATGCTACCTCTCCACAGCCTTTAGCCGCTGAGCTAGCGGAATATCCCGCAGTGGAAACCACCACCAAACTGGTTCCAGCCGTTGGTGGAGACATCACCTTTGAGGAAAAATCAAAAGGAATCAACGGGCACTTTGCGGATCCGGAATTCTTTGAGGTGTTCAGCTTTGAGCTTGAATCCGGTAACCCCAAGTCAGCCTTGGCTCAACCCTACTCGATGGTAGTCAGCCAGGAACTCGCAAGTTTTCTCTTTCGCGACCAAAATCCAGTTGGAAAAACGGTTCAGTTTCTGGATCGCAAGATGAAACTGCCGCAGGGAAGTGACACGACCGGAACGTCACCTTTGGAATGGGGCAACTTTACCATCACTGGAGTGATAGACCAGTCCAAGTATACCTCCCACCTTGAATTTGATGTGTTGGTTTCCAGCAGTACCATGCCCTCCCTTATCTCTGCCACCAAACTTGAAGATCGGCGGGATGACTGGAAGTTTTTCTTCCAAACCTACACCTACGCGCTTCTCAGCGAGGGCAAGCAGCCCGAAGACCTGAGCATTGCCCTAGATGACATCGTAAAGCGTAAAGCGGAAGAGATCAAAGCGGATCATACCGTTGGATTCAAGATGGTCCCGCAAGCGCTTGGAGATGTAGCTCTGGGACTAGTCAACAACGACAGCAAAGCCAGATTGCCGCTACTGGGCTACTATTTCCTGATCGCTCTTGCTCTGGTCATTCTCGCATCGGCATGCCTCAACTACACCAACCTATCGATCGCCAGAGCATTGACACGGGCAAAAGAAATCGGCATAAGAAAAGTCACCGGAGCACTCCGCAAAAACCTAGTCGTGCAGTTTCTGAGCGAATCTATCCTGACGGCCCTTTTGTCTCTGGTCATCGCCTTCATTCTCTTGCTGGTTCTGGTGCCTTCATTTAAGGGACTTTGGGTAAACCAATTCCTGAACTTCAAACTTCCCTTCGTTCCTTCCCTTTTTGTAGGCTTTATCCTGCTGGCAATCATCGTAGGGATCCTTGCTGGTATCTACCCAGCCCTCTTTTTGTCCGGATATCAGCCAATCAAAGCATTGAAGAGTCTGTCCGACCTCGGAGGTTCGGGCAAGTTGCGGCTTCGCAAATTCCTGGGGGTATCTCAGTTCGTGGTTTCACTCTTTTTTATTACGACATCAATCCTGATCTACAGTCAGTTTAAACACTACATGGCCTTCGACTACGGATTCAAATCCGAAAACATCGTCAATATTTCTCTTCAGGGAATGGACCACCAAAAGGTTCGCAGCCAATACGAAAGCATCTCCGGCGTGTCGACCATCTCGGCTTGCGACATCATTCCCGCAACCGGTATCAACAACAACAGCGAGGTGCGAGTGATGGGCGATGTTTCCGACTATCGATCTGTCGGGCTTCTCCATGTGGATCGGGCTTTCCATGAAAACCTGGGAATTGAATTGGTTGCAGGATCTGGATTTTCGGAAAATGAGCAATTGGCCCAGACCCAAATCATAGTCAATCAAGCAATGGTCAAAGACTTAGGGCATTCCTCAGCTGATGCGTTGGTCGGGTTGCAATTTGAATCCAAGTGGGGTGGTCCGCTGCTGACTGTGGTGGGTGTGGCGAAGGACTTCAGATATAAGCTTTTGCTCAATGAGGATGAGATCTCACCCATGATGATGAAATACAATCCAGGTGAGTTTCAATACCTGAATGTAAAGGTCGCCTCTTCCGATCTGATGAAGACTGTGGCAGCCCTTGAGAGCCAGTGGAAAGAACTGGATCCAGTGCACCCATTTTCCTATCAATTTCTGGATGAAGAGATCGAGGCTACGCACCGGGGCATTTTTGACGTGGTGTCTATCCTCGGCTTTATTTCCTTTCTTGCCATATTCATTGCTTGCCTCGGCCTATTGGGCATGACCACCTACACCGCCGAGCGAAAAACCAAAGAAGTGGGAATCCGAAAATTTCTGGGTGCAGACAGCTTTAGCATCACCCTTCTGCTGAGCAAGGGTTACCTGCAAATGCTGGCAATATCCGTAATCCTGGGCGCGCCCTTGAGTTACTTTATCAATAAGCTTTGGCTGGAAAATCTTCCAAACCGAGTCGAATTTGGCCTCGGGACGATCGCTTTGGGATCATTGGTGCTGTTGCTTTTGGGGGCGCTTACCATTTCCTCGCAGACCGTCCGAGTCTCCAGAGCAAAGTTTGCCGATACCTTGAAGGTGGATTAGCCTTAAGGTGCTGGTAACACAGCGTTTCAATCAAATTCGGTATAGGAAACAACTTCAATCCTCGAAGCCTTTCGGACTCTTTGAGAGCCATTCTTTAGAAATCCATGAGACGCTTTAACAAAAAATCCCGGAGCGATCGCCCCGGGATTTTGCTTTTTGTATCTCTATTTTTAGATGAATCGATTGATCAGGTTTTCGAAGTATTCCTGCTTGCCACTGATCTGAGCTGGCTCACCGGATGCAAATGCATGGCTTCTCAAGTCTTCCAGCGTCAGCTTGCCTTCTTCGAAATCTTTCCCTTTTCCCGCATCATAGCTCGCATAACGAGTCTTTCTTCTTTCCAGGTAGTCGGACTTTTCCATGATATCTGCAGCGATCAACAAGCCTCTTGCAAAAGCATCCATGGAACCGATGTGGGCCAGGAACAAATCCTCTGGATCGGTGGAATTTCTACGGATTTTGGCATCAAAGTTCACCCCTCCTCCTTGCAGACCTCCAGCGGCCAAAATCACCAATTGTGACTCGGCAAGTTCTTGAAGGTTTAGCGCAAACTGATCGGTATCCCAACCGTTTTGGTAATCACCTCTGTTGGCGTCGATGCTGCCCAACATCCCTGCATCGGCAGCCGCCTGTAACTCGTGCTGAAAAGTGTGGCCCGCAAGCGTGGCGTGGTTTACCTCGATGTTGAGTTTGAAATCCTTATCCAATCCGTAGTGGCGCAGGAAGCCGATCACGGTTTCAGAGTCGTAGTCATACTGGTGCTTGGTCGGTTCCATTGGCTTAGGTTCAATGAAGAAAGTGCCTTTGAATCCGTTTTTGCGCGCATAGTCACGGGCCATAGTCAGGAATCTCGCAAGGTGATCCTTTTCACGCTTCATGTCGGTGTTGAGCAAGGACATGTAGCCTTCCCGGCCACCCCAGAAGACGTAGTTTTCACCACCCAGCTTGATGGTCGCATCAATCGCATTTTTCACCTGAGTTCCGGCGAAGGCCAGTACATCAAAGTTTGGATTGGTTGAGGCTCCATTCATGTAGCGAGGGTTGCTGAAGACATTGGCAGTGCCCCAAAGCAGCTTCACCCCTGTCGCCTTCTGTTTTTCCAGCGCGTAGTCAGTGATGATTTTCATACGTTCCTCGTATTCCTCTAGCGTCACGCCTTCATCGATCAAATCGATGTCATGAAAACAGTAATATTCTACCCCGATCTTGGTAAAAAACTCAAAAGCCGCGTCCATTTTATCTTTCGCGCGCTGGATGGGATCCGCACTTTCATCCCAGGCATGTTTGATGGTGCCGGGGCCAAAAGGATCCGCACCAGTCGCGCAGAAGGAATGCCAGTAAGCAATGGCGAATTTGAAATGTTCCTTCATCGTTTTGCCTGCTACGACACGGTTTTCATCGTAAAAACGAAAGGCTAATGGGTTTTCACTTTCTCGGCCTTCAAACTTGATTTTGCCGATGTTTGGAAAATAGGTCTTGGACATAGTTTAATTGGTTATTTAGGTAAAATAGGTTTGTATGTTTTTATCCGGCGATTCCGGATTTTAATATCTCGTTCAGTTTGGTTTCCCAATGAAAATACGCATCCATATATGGCTGGCTAAATATCGGATTTGGTTCCAGCGTTTCCAGCAACTCCAAGCCGGAAAAAGCTTCTGACTGCGAGGAAAACACCCCTGCGCCGATTCCGGCACCCCTAGCCGCGCCCTGAGCCCCATCGGTGTCGTACAATTCCAAATTTACCTCATTCATCTGAACAAACGTCTTTCTGAACAAAGGACTGAGAAACATATTTGCCCGACCGGCCTTTACGGTCTTGAGGTTCATACCCATATCTTTCATGATTCGGAATCCATAGGTCAGGGAGGCGACTATCCCCTCCTGTGCTGATCGCACCACATGCTTGCGGTCATGCTTCAGGAGATCGAGTCCGAGTAGATGAGCGCCTACGGGTTTGTTTTGCATGATTCGCTCGACTCCGTTTCCAAAGGGGATAAAGACCAAACCCTCTGAGCCTATAGGTGCACCGTTGCCGATGGAGTTCATCTCCTCATAAGCGATCCATTTCCCTCCCATTACCTTCTTTAGCCAAGAGTTTAGGATGCCGGTTCCGTTTACGCAGAGCAGCACACCGTAGGAAGGCTTTTCGGCAGAGTGGTTGACATGGACAAAAGTATTGACCCTGGAGTGTGGATCGTAGAGCGGGGTATCGCAGACGCCATAGACGGTCCCTGAGGTACCCGCTGTGGTTGCAAGCTCTCCCGGTTTTAAAACTTGGAGTGAAAAGGCATTGTTGGGCTGGTCACCCGCACGATAGGAAATCGGTACGCCTGCCTCCAATCCCGTCTCCTTGGCCGCAGCCTCGGTCACTTTTCCTTGTAGGGAAAAAGAAGGAACGGCATCCGGGATCCAATCCATGGGAATTTCCATCTGCTTCAGGAGCTTTTCACTCAGGCCATTCTCCTTGAAATCCCAAAAGATCCCTTCGGAAAGCCCAGTCTCCGAGGTGAGGATTTCCCCGCTCAGTTTCATCGCGACAAAATCGCCCGGAAGCATAATCTTATGGATTTTGGCAGCTATATCGGGCTGGTTTTCAATGACCCAACGGAGCTTGGATGCCGTAAAATTACCGGGAGAATTCAGCAGATGGGGCAAGCAGTAATCTTCACCGAGACCTTTAAAAGCCTTTTCGCCGATACCCACGGCTCGGCTGTCGCACCAGATGATGGAAGGCCTGAGGACATTATGGTCTTTGTCGACGCACACCAATCCATGCATTTGATAGGCGATTCCTATTCCTTTGAGTTCCCCTTTTTCTACCGTGGCTTTCTTAAGAACATATGCAATGGTGTCTTTGGCATATCTCCACCACATGTCGGGATCTTGCTCCGCCCAGCCGGTTTCAGGTGCGTCGATCCCCATTTCCTCCTCGGGAAATGCCTTGGAAGCAATGGATTTTCCTGTTTCTGCATCAAGTAGCGAAGCTTTGACAGAGGAGCTTCCTATGTCAATGCCCAATAGTAATCTTCTCATTCTTTTTTACCAGAAAATAGTGTAAAGTGCCGCGATGATACCCGCGATCAGGATAGCGCCAATCTTAAATCCAGTACTGGTTTTGAAAAGATCGGCATTGATATCGATGCTGTTAGGATGGTCTTTGCCTTTGCCCTCCGCCAAGGAGATGATGATCATCAAGGCTGCCAATACCAGAAATACGACACCCATTCGATCAAGGAACGGCAAGTCCGGGAATACAATTTTTAATACTATTGAAAGGGGAATACTCAATCCTGCTCCAACGAGAGCCGCATTAGAGGTTGTTTTCTTCCAAAAGACCCCAAAAAAGAAAATCGCAAATACTCCTGGGCTGATAAATCCGGTATATTCTTGGATGAACTGAAAAGCCTGATCCAATTGTCCCAGTGCAGGTGCAACAATCGCCGCAATGACGAATGCTACTACCGCGGTGATCCGACCTACTTTCACGTGATTTGCTTCAGAGGATCCTTTACCGAAATACTTGCTGTAAATATCCATGGTAAAGATCGTCGAAGTGCTGTTGGCCATGGAAGCCAGAGAGGAAACGATTGCAGCAGTCAAAGCGGCAAATGCCAAGCCTTTCAAACCAACTGGCAAAACTTGAAGTAAAGTAGGATAGGCACGGTCAGATTTGATAATTCCGGTCGCTGGATCCTGCATAGAGCTGATGAATCCGGCGTCAAGCCCATTGTTAACGATTACCAAAGCTGCAATCCCTGGGATAACGACAATTAGAGGCATCAGGAGCTTGAGAAAGCCCGCAAAGATCATCCCCTTTTGTGCTTCATCCAAGCTCTTGGCGGCCAGTGCCCGCTGTGTGATGTACTGGTTAAATCCCCAATAGCTCAAGTTGGTGATCCACATCCCTCCGATCAATACCGACAGGCCGGGAAGATCAAGATAGGCATCTCTGGTACCGCCCTTACCATCTGGGATCATCATCTCACCCTTGCTCAGAATCATGGAGAAATGTCCGGGAACTTCCTTGCGAAGGATTCCCAGGCCTTCCCAAGCGTCTCCAGCGCCTACCATTTGCAATGCGATATAGGTAGTGGCAAGCCCTCCAGCGATGAGAAACACTACCTGGATCACGTCCGTCCAAGCCACTGCCTTCAAGCCTCCGTAAATGGAATAAATCATGGCAAAAAGGGCTAGACCGATGATCCCGTAGACCATAGGAACATTGAGGATGGTATTCAAACTGAGCGCCCCCAGATATAACACGGAGGTCAGATTCACAAAGACGTAAAGTAAAAGCCAGAAAACAGCCATGGTCGTCCTAACCCGGGTGTCGTATCGGTCTAGGAGGAAGCCCGGCATGGTGTAGATGCCCTTTTTGATATATACGGGCAGGAAAAAGATCGCCACTACCAGCAGGGTCGCCGCAGCCATCCACTCGTAGGTGGAGATCGCCAGGCCGAGGGCAAAACCGGATCCGGACATGCCGATAAACTGTTCGGCGGAGATGTTGGAAGCGATAAGGGAAGCTCCTACCGCCCACCAAGGGAGGGCTTTCGAAGCCAGAAAGTAGTCGGAGGAGTTTTTGACGTGGCCCTTTTTCTCCCGGGAGACAAAGATGCCCATTCCTATAATCAGGAAACAGTAGCCAAAAAAGACAATGAGGTCAATGGGTTCTAGCAGCATGTTAGAGCTTAGGTTGGTGGTTTTGGGTAATGTTGAGAGCTTTTAGTTTAAATTTTACAAATTAAGGTCGATAAATATAAGGGTTTGGTCGAAAGGTCTCAGCAAAAAAATCGGAGAGCTCGGATTTATTCAAAAATTTCCAGCAAAGGCTCCCATAGCTCGGTAGAAAATTCCATCGAATCGATTTTTTCCAAATAACTAATACCCGTCACATTAGAAACCCAGACTTGATCAGCGCCCAAAAGTTCGTTTGGCCGGAATACACCTTGGGTGACCATCCTAGGCACTTTCTCCATGATAGCCCTCCTGGCCACGCCTGCTATACATCCGCATTCCAATGCTGGAGTAAATACCTTCTTGCCCTTTCTCCAGAAAATATTTGATGAACTCGCCTCTGCCACCTCACCCTTGTGATCGGTCAAAATCAGCTCATTCAGCTTCCGCTCCTCACGCTCCTGAGCGGCTAGCACATAGGGCAGCGCGTTGAGGGTCTTGCATGGACTCCAGGGAAAAGGAAAAAGCACCACCTGTTCAGAAAATGAAGTCTTGGGTTTTACTTGAGGCGAAGGAGAATATACCTGAATATGCAAAGTCTGCACTGCGTCATTGGATATGGGAGTGTATTTTCCCGCGCCGGTGCGGAATACATTCCAACGTATTCGAAGTCTTTGCCCTGGATACACTTCCTTGATCCAATCCTGTAAAGCCAAAAACCGCGATCCAAATCCAGCTATCTTCAGCATGCGCATCCCCCGCTGGAGCCGATCAATATGATAATCAAAAAAGCGGATTTTTTCCCCGTCAAACACCATCGTTTCAAACAAGCCATCGCCAAAATTCATGGCGCGATTGGGAACAGGAAACTCGGAAGCTGGGAGCCAGGTGGAGGTTGGAGAATCGAAAACGTAAACTGTATCAGTTTCGCTCATAAAAGTGTTCAAATTCGATCAGATATTGTAATTGTTCAGAAAAGAAGGTGTTAAAAGTAGTAAACAAAAGCACCTTAACGCCACCAAAATGCCGAAACAATACAAAAAATAACTTATTCTTGAGTCAGGAAAAGTGTTAGCACCAAAATTGGACAAGAAGTCGCCATGGCAAACAAAAGCAGTGTATTTGATATGATAGGTCCGGTGATGATCGGCCCCTCATCGTCTCATACTGCAGGGGTCGTTAGAATCGCTCGAGCAGCCATACGAGTTCTGGGCGGAATACCAGAGGAAGCTTCCATCACCTTTTATAATTCCTTTGCCAGAACCTACGAAGGCCACGGCAGTGACCGGGCGATATTGGGTGGATTGATGGACTTCAAGACCGACGATTCCAGAATCAAAAATGCGCTGGAAATCGCTGCTGAAAGAGGCTTGAACTACAAATTCAAATCCATAGGAAACTCCTCCATCCACCATCCCAATACGATTAAACTCAACCTCAAAAAAGGAGACAGACAAATCGAAGTGGTGGGCGAAAGTCTCGGCGGAGGCGTGATCAATATTGCCGAAGTCGATGGATTCGTCGCCAATTTTTCGGCCCAAAACCATACGCTGATTATCAAAGCCGAGGACATCTCCGGAGCCATTGCTTTTATCTCGAGCGTCATCGCCCAAGAAAAGACCAATATTGCGACCATGTCGGTCTCTCGCAAAGGTAAAAACGACGTTGCCTGCCACGTGATTGAAATGGATTCGGGAATCCGGGAGATCACGACCAGCTATCTCAAGTCGCTTCCCTGGATTTCCCAACTGATTTACATTCCCGATATTGACCTTTAATCACAAAAACCCCGGCAAAACCAACTAATACTTATGAGAAAGATTTTTACGCTAGTATTGTTTTTATGTGGACTTTCGGGTCTTACCAATGCGCAGCAGGAAGTACCCCCAGGCCCCTACGACCTTCAGACCGCCATAGACATTGCTTTGGAAAACAACCTGACTCTGAAGCGTACCGAACTAAACCAGGAAATCACAGAGGCAACGCTACTACAAAACAAAGGGCAGCGCTACCCCTCCCTTAGTACTGGATCCAGCTATGGGGTGAGATGGGGTCGCTCCATCAACCCGGTAACCAACCTCTTTGAAACAAACAGGATTGGTAACGTCAATTTCTCGGCAAGCTCCAATGTACCGCTCTTCCAAGGGATGAGGATCAACAATTCAATTGCCCAAGCCAAAACTGACCTGGAGGCGGGGTTGTACAATCTGGAAGCTACCAAAAACGACATCACGCTCAATGTTATCAACTTGTTCATCAACGTGGTATTCAATCGCGAACAGGTGAAGATCGCGGAAAACCAACTTGCGACAACTACCGAGCAGATGACCAGAACCAAAAAACTGGTGGATGCGGGCTCATTGCCAATGTCCGACTATTTGGATCTTCAGTCCCAGAATGCGACCAACCAATTGGAGGTGATCAACGCCCAAAATAGCTACCGAAGCGCCAAGCTGAACTTGGCCCAGGCCATGCAAATTCCCTTTTCCGACGATTTCAGCGTCATCGAGCCGGAATTTGAAATGCAGGAGGGACTGATGGCTGCTGAGACAAGCGAGGAAATCTACGAAACGGCAGTGAACATCATGCCTGAGATCAAGGCGGCAGAGGCGAATGTGCTCAGTGCTGAGTATCAGGAAAAGATAGCAAAGGGCGCCTTCTACCCTTCTTTGGGAGTAGGCGCCAACGTATTCACCAACTATGTGGACCAAGTGTTTGGCATGGACAGACCGGAGTTTTCCCAACAGTTCAAAGACAACCTTTCCCAAGCTTTGAGCTTCAACTTGAGCATTCCAATCTTCACCAATTTCAACAACAAGTCGAGCCTACAAAGAGCTCGAGCCCAAACGGCCATTCAAGAAGTGGCTGAGTTGGAAGCCAAAAACCAACTTAGAATTGATATCGAGACTGCATACAACAGCGCGCTTGCCGCGGATCTTTCCTACAAGGCTTCCGTCACCAGAGTGAATAGCCTACAAGAGACCTTCCGTATTGCGCAGCAGAGATTTGATCTGGGCGCTATCAACTCGGTCGATTTCCAAGTGGCCCAAAACAACCTGTTCAACGCGCAGGCGGACCTGCTAAACGCAAAATACACCTACATCTTCAGAGTAAAAGTTCTTGATTTTTATCTCGGTAACCCCATCAACCTCAACTAAACCATGGCTACTAAAAAGTCCAACAAACTCCTTTATTACCTGCTGGGCGCAGTGGGACTCATCATTGTCGTCGCGATCATCGGCAGATCAGCCGGATGGATCGGTGGCGCCAAAGAAACCGAAGTGGAATTCGCCACCGTGAAAAAAACTTCCATCATCGAAAAAGTAAGCGCTTCCGGTGAAATCCAACCAGAGGTGGAAGTCAAACTTTCCCCGGACGTCGCAGGTGAAATCATCGAACTCAACGTAGCCGAAGGCGACTCCGTCGAGCTCGGAAAGCTGCTGGTGAAAATCAGACCCGACAACTTCATCTCCGCTTTGGAAAGAACCCGCGCTAACCTCAACCAGCAAATGGCAAATCTTTCCCAAACAAAGGCTGCCCTTCAGCGTTCCGAAGCCCAGTTTACACAAGCAGAACTCAATTTCAACCGTCAGAAGACGCTCTATGAGCAAAAAGCCATCTCTGATGCGGATTTTGAAACCGCCCGTGCAAACTACATCTCGGCGGAAAAGGACCTCGAGGCAGCCAAGCAGAATGTCATAGCCTCCGAATTTATCGTGAAAAGCTCCCAGGCTTCCGTGAACGAAGCCTCAGAAAATCTCCGCCTCACCAACGTGAATTCTCCAGTTTCTGGGATTGTCTCCAGCCTTTTGGTAGAGAAGGGCGAACGAGTCGTCGGAACCCAGCAAATGGCCGGTACGGAGATGATGACCATTGCGGATCTATCCAAGATGGAAGTGCGGGTGGATGTCAACGAAAACGATATCGTTCGTCTCAGTTTGGGAGATACCACGCTGATCGATGTGGACTCCTATTCCGCATTGGGCAAAAAGTTCAAAGGTATCGTCACCAGCATCGCCAACACGGCGAATACCAAGGCTTCAGCGGATGCCGTGACCGAGTTTAAGGTAAAAATCAGGATCCTCAACAGCTCCTATGAGGATTTGGTAAAGCAGGGAAATAAATACCCGTTCCGTCCAGGAATGACGGCTTCGGTAGAAATCCTTACGACATCCAAAAATGACGCCTTGGCTATCCCACTTGCTGCGGTCACCACGCGTGAAACCCAAGTGGACACCTTGGCAGGCGGAACGACCAGAAACAAGGAACTCGTATTCGTCAGCGAAAATGGCGTAGCCAAGATCCGAACCGTCAAAACAGGAATCTCCGATTATGAAAACATTGAGGTGCTGGAAGGCCTAAAAGAGGGTGATGAAGTGATCTCTGGCCCCTATTTCGTAGTCAGCAAAGAACTGAAAGAAGGAGACCTTGTAAAGAAAATGGGCTCCGAACCAAAAGCAGGTGCCCCAGGATCAAATTGAGTTAACCACTAATAGCCAAAAGCCCGTGTCGAGTTTCCGACACGGGCTTTTTCCTTTGTTGGCTTTTGCTGCGATACAGAAAGCTTTGAGAAAGCTGAAGAAAAATCGGAGGGCATGCGTTTGTTCGTCCTTCGTAGCCCTTCGGGACCTAGGCTCGGTAGTATATTTTTCTAGAGGATAGTAAATCTCAAACCCAAAAATCCCCTGATCCCCTGATTTGGAGCGAAGACGTAAGTCGGGTCGAAAGTCAAGGCTTTGGGATTTTCAGGGGTCGGTATTACCTGACCTTGCCCGTCGAAAACTACATTTTTGTCGAATGGATCGAAAGCACGAGCAATGCTGTTAGCTGGAGGTGTGAAGTTCAGCAGATTTTTCACCCCACCATAGACTTCCCACTTTTCGCCAAGAGCCTTGGTCAATTGGATATTCTGGATACTCCACCACGGTGAATATTCCGCGCGGTCGTCCAATTCCCCCAATAGCGGCAATCGCATCGGACTGTACACATTTCCTGTGTAATCCACTGAAATTCCGATTTTCCGAAACTGATATCCGATCGTCCAAACTCCCGAAAATCGCTCTGTCAAGAGCTGACGGACTTTCTGACCATCATCCTCCAAACTTACGTCCATCAAAGTCGCTCCTGCCAAAACCTTAAACCCGGAGTTCCAGGCGGCATCGAAATTCAGAGAGATTCCCTTAGAAACTGCACTTCCATCCAAATTGGCGTAGATGATCTGGTTGGGATTGGTTTCATAGTCCGGCACAATCCGGTTGGTGAAGTAAGTGTAGAAAACCGAACCGTCAAATCCAAAGTAATTGCCGCGGTCTGAATAGACCTTTTTGACCAGATTCAGGTTGGTATTCCAACTTCTTTCAGGGGCAAGTTCCTCCGCAAACACAACCTCTCTGGCACCCGTCAATGCGGCATGGTCTTCGGTAAACACATTCGCTACCCGGAAACCATTTCCAATAGATAATCTAAAAACCGTGCTTTTATCTTCGGAGACCAGTTTATAATTCAGCCTTGGAGACAAAATATTTCCGTGCAAGCTGTTGTAATCGTACCGAATCCCACCTAAAAGGCTTTGATTCTGGGAAATCTTAAATTCATTTTGGGCGAAAACTCCTGGCAGGTGAATCTCCGATGGAAAATTCTCGGTGCCGTTTTGTGCAGTGGCCGGAGTGTTGTCATCATAATAAGTATAGCGATAAGCAGCACCTAAAAGCAGGTTATTTTTTCCGGCTTCTTTCATCCAAGTCAGCTGCCCAAATGCGATTTTCTGATCCGCAAAGTAGGGAATGTCTCCATAGAAGGAATCCTGCTTATGGCCATTGAGGGAATATTGAAAATTCACCAAGCCTCTTACCGGCAATTGATAAGTCCCAAAAGCCTCCCATCGTCGGGTTCGGATGCTTTCTCCATAGATTTTATCTCCTCCCCGATCCTGCTCGGTCCATTCCATTTGACCTCCCCAGCGATCCTCATTTACATAGCGGCCGGCCATGGTAAATACCCGCCCGGCTTTTCGCTGAACCTGGTATTTTTGAAACAGGGAAAACCTTTTTTGCAAGGTGAGGTCGGTAAAGCCATCTCCGTTATTGTCAATTGGATGATCATACCAAAAGAGATTCAATCCGGTGAGGGACTGAACAGATTTTCCAAAGGTACTTTTCACCCCCAAATCTGCATTGACCTCTCCCCAACCCGTAACGAAAGCATCCGCCGCCAAAACCGGCGCAACCTCCGTCCGCTTGGTTATCACATTGATCAACCCGCCCACTGCTTCCGAACCATACAAGGTCGACGCGGGACCTTTCACGACTTCGATCCTGTCTATCAATGACTGGGGGATTCCGGTCAAGCCATAAACTGTCGCCAATCCGCTGACAATTGGCATCCCGTCAATCAGGATCATGGTATAAGGTCCTTCCAAACCATTGATGTGAATATCTCCGGTATTGCAGACGTTACAGTTGATTTGAGGCCGAACGCCGTTGACATTTTGGAGAGACTCAAATAGTGATGGCGTTGGATTTGCTTTGAAAAAAGCTGCCCTGTAAACCTCAACCGGTACAGGACTGTCCAATTTTGAAACTTCCTGCATGGTACCGCTGACGACGACTTCATCCAGACTTCCGTCCAGTTCCTTGAGTTCAAAGGTAAGTTTGGTTTTTGTATCTGGAATTTTAACCTGAATACTTTCTGTCAAAAAACCAATTCTTGAGACCTGGATTTGGTAAGAACCTGCAGGAATATCATTGATTTGAAAAAAACCCAGACTATCAGTCACTCCTCCTTTACCAGTTCCTTTGAGAATCACATTTGCAAATTCCAGAGGTTGTGAATCCACCAAAACTTGCCCCTCCAGGCTGTGCTGGGCAATACTTTCTCCGATATAAATAAATGTGCAAAGGAAAAGTAGAACAAATTTTGACATGAATCAGATGAATTAGATTTACAAAAGTAATAAGTTAGATCGGTCTAACAAATTTGTTTTTATAATAAAACCTATTGTATTTTTGGGTGATCAGATAATCAACCCAAGTATGGCTTCCTCCACCGAAGAGAATTACCTCAAAGCACTTTTCAATCTTTCCAATTCTTTGGGAGAAGTTAATCTCTCCGAGCTGGCCCATGGTCTTCAAGTCAGTCTTCCCACAGCCAACAGCATGGTGAAAAGCCTTCAGAAAAGCGGCTGGGTGAACTATGAAAAATACAAACCTTTGATTCTGACTCCTGAGGGTCAAAAAGAGGCAGCGCTGATCATCCGCAAGCACCGGTTGACTGAGATGTTTTTGGTGAAAAAGATGGGATTTGGATGGGAGGAAGTACATGAAATTGCCGAACAGGTCGAGCATATCCATGCACCAAAGTTTTTCCAGAGAATGGATGAAATGCTGGGTTTTCCCACCATAGATCCGCACGGATCACCGATTCCGGACAATCAGGGTAGAATTCAGGAATTTTCATATGTCCCTCTTTCTTCCTGTAAACCCGGACAGACAGTCCAACTCACTGCTTTGACCAATTCCTCAACGGAATTTTTGGAGTTTTTAAACAGTCGTAAACTGGCCTTGGGAACTCAGTTGAAGGTTTTGTCGCGCGAAGCCTATGACCTCAGCTTGGTAGTCAGTTATCAGAATCATCCCCAAGAGACCTTGAGTGAAAAAGTGTCGGAGAGGTTGTTGGTGAGAGTATTGGATTGACGTAATTGGCCCGTAGTTAAATCCTCGGGAAGGTAGAAATTACACTTCCTGTATCCAAAAAGTCCATCCTTCCGGCTAGCTTAGAGTTCTTTTTTTATCCCGATCCCATGAGCAAATTGAAATTCCTCTTCGCACTTTTAGCCGGAATGCTGGTGTCTGTTGTATCTTTTTCCCAAGACCGAGTCACGGGAAAAACCTTCACCACCCGATCCGAAGTCTTGGCCCAAAACGGAATGGCTGCCACGAGCCAACCCCTTGCCACACAAGTTGCTTTGGACATTTTGAAAAAGGGAGGTTCGGCCATGGATGCCGCCATCGCTGCCAATGCGATGCTGGGCTTGGTGGAACCCAATGCCTGTGGAATCGGAGGCGACGTCTTTGCCATCATTTGGGATGCTAAGACCAAGAAACTCTACGGTTTCAACGGTAGCGGAAGAGCTCCGGAGAGTCTCACAATGGAGGTTTTCAAGGAAAAGGGATTGAATTATGTTCCCTTGCTTGGTCCATTGCCTGTCTCTGTTCCGGGTTGCGTGGACGGCTGGTTTGAGATGCACAAGCGCTTTGGGAAGCTCTCTATGCAGGAGATCCTCCAACCTTCCATCGATTATGGAACCAACGGCTTTCCGGTCTCAGAGGTGATTGCCTGGCAGATGGATCACATGTGGCCGGAGATGCAGGGCATTCCAGGTTTCCGCAAAACCTACATGCCGAATGGCAAAAACACTCCTAAAAAAGGTGAAATTTTCAAGAATCCCGACCTCGCCAATACCTACGCTTTGATAGCCAAAGAAGGAAGATCGGCTTTCTATGAAGGAGAAATCGCTCGGACGATTGACCGGTTTATGAAAGAAAATGAGGGCTATCTCCGCTACGAAGACCTACAAAAGCACTCATCGGAATGGGTGGAACCCGTCAGCACCAATTACCGGGGCTATGATGTATGGGAACTTCCGCCAAATGGTCAAGGGATTGCTGTGCTTCAAATGCTCAACATCCTCGAAGGATTTGATATCAAGTCCATGGGCTTTGGAAGTGCGGAATACCTCCATGTGCTCACGGAGGCCAAGAAACTGGCTTTCGAAGATCGAGCAAAGTTCTATGCTGATCCGGCATTCAATCAAATCCCAGTCGACCTACTGATCTCCAAAGCCTACGCCGAGGAGCGCAGAAAACTTATCGATCTGAACAAAGCCGCTCTTTCCTATCCTGCCGGAGATATCGAAAAGGGCAACACCACCTACCTGACCGTTGCGGACAAAGACGGAAATATGGTTTCCCTTATTCAGAGCATTTACGATGAGTTTGGATCGGGCATGGTGCCGGATGGACTAGGCTTTGTCCTGCAAAATCGCGGACAACAGTTCAATGTCCAAGATGCAAATCACTGGAACTCCCTGGCCAAGGGAAAGCGACCCTTTCACACGATCATTCCGGCATTTATCACCAAGGATGGAGATCCTTACCTCAGTTTTGGCTTGATGGGAGGATCGGTGCAACCTCAAGGACATACCCAGATTGTGGTCAATCTGATAGATTTTGGCATGAACCTGCAGGAAGCGGGCGATGCTCCGAGGATGAGGCATAACGGTTCGTCCGAACCCACCGGATCGCAGATGACCAATGGAGGTTCGCTCAACCTGGAGAGCGGATTCGACTACGAAGTCATCCGCAAACTGGAAGAAATGGGCCACCGCATCGAGTACAGCATCGGACCTTACGGAGGATACCAAGCCATCTATTATGACAAAGTCAGGAAAGTCTATATCGGCGCCTCCGAATCAAGGAAAGACGGACAGGCAGCGGGGTATTAAAGCTAAGAAGCCATTTAGTGGAAATTAGATAGCTTTTTTAGTTTCTGAGATCAGGTAATTCGGACGAAAGTATTAATTTGGCCTAAAAACAAAGGGAGGATTTTCTCATTTAAAACTCCCTGTCTTCCATCTTTGAATTGAAAAATAACAAGCTACAAACATTGGCTTATTTGCCAAAACAAGGAAAATAGACAGTATAAGTGAATGAAAAAAGGAGTGGCCACAATTGAAACATGACAACGAATAGAAAAATAGAACTTCTCCAAAAAATCTTAAATAAAACGGAGAAGATCAAAGTGGAATCAAGCTCCGATCCTGATTTTAAGACTTGGAAGAGTTTGACAGAAAGAACATTAATAAAAGTATTTGGGGCAGAATCTCATGAAATCAGGGAATTTGAAAAACTTTACTTTTTCTATAATCCAGGAATTTGGGTCGGGGGAATGGATTACTCAGTTAAAGATCTAAGAGAGTTTAGAAAGGATTTGAAAATTGCCAAAGATTTAATAATAAACTACATAGATGAATTCAAAGAAGATTTAAATGGGGAAGATGAACCATCTAATGAAACCAAAGGGATTTCTTCAGTTAATAAAGTCTTTATCAGTCATTCATCAAAAGACTCGGAAATAGTTGAAGAATTAATCGACATACTCGAGACTATAGGACTCGATAGTACCAGTATTTTTTGTACTTCTTTTGGTGAATATGGAATCAGTTTCGGAGAGAACTTTCTTCAACGAATTAAAAATGAATTAACTGAAAAAACTCTGGTGCTTTTCCTTATTTCAGAGAACTTTTACTCAAGTCCAGTTTGCCTATGTGAAATGGGGGCAACTTGGGTTCAGTCAAAAGAACATATTCCAATTCTTATTCCTCCCTTCAGATTTGATCAAATCGAAGGAGTAATTCCATTAACACAAGGACTTTATATAAATGACTGTATTGGACTAAACCTTCTAAAGGATTTACTTGAAGAAAAATTCATCATTGAAGACAAAATAAAGTTTGCAAACTGGGAACGCAAAAGAGATAGAATTCTTAAGCGTTTAGATGAAAAAATAAATTAACTCTGGCCAACTATTGTTGAGAAAACACAGGGCACACTTGTAAAATCAAAAGCACCAGTTGATCACCTAATGTCAAGGCGACCCAATCCCACTTAGCGTAGTTTATACGTTTGTCTAATCATAGTTTGTAAAACACCTTTATATTACTACCAATTTTCAATTAGCTGAAATCCAAACATCTTTTTAATTTATAATTAAACACAAATTAATAAACGCAATATTTAATTTTCAATTTTATAACAAATCAACAGTAACAAATGGTCAAATTTCTAAACACAACCGGAGTTTCCTATCATCTTGAGGAATTAATAAAAAGGACTTCTGATCGGTTAATATTAATCAGTCCCTATTTGCAATTCCACAAGAGAATAAAAGATCATATTCAAAACTTAAATATTCAAAAAAGAGATATCAGAATAGTATATCGAGAGAGCAAACTTCAATTAGAAGAAAGCAATTGGTTAGAAAGTCAGGTTGGAGTTAGAACAAGTATTTGCCCAACTTTACATTCCAAATGTTATATCAATGAGAATGAAGCAATTGTAACTTCAATGAATCTGTATTCTTTTTCTCAACAGAACAATGATGAAATGGGGATACTCGTAAGAAAAGAAGATGATCCAGATTTATATAAGGACATTTACACTGAAGCTACCAGATTGTTAACAATTAGTGAGGAGATAAGAGTTTCAGTAACCAAAGTCGAAAAAAAACCTTCCGAGCCAAAAATTGAAATAGAATCATCTTTAAATGAAAGAGTCAAAGATTATTCAAAAACTAGCCTTAAAACCACGAAAGAATTGTCGGAAATAACTGGATTGAGTAGTCGAAAAATCAATGAGTGTCTATCTGATAATAAACTGATGTACAAAAAAGAGGAAGATTGGATTGCTACAAAAAAAGGGATTGAATTAGGAGGAATTTCGAAAGCCGGGCAGTATGGTAAATTTATCGTTTGGCCTGAAGAGCTCGCCAAAGAAATAAAGTAACCTACTCTCGGAGCAGACAAATTATCATTGGACTAGGGTGTAGTTGTAAACTACACCCTAATATCCGAGACTGTTCAAATAACTGTGTCAAAATTTAAACCATTAAATTTTGACTATGAAAGAAGACAAAGAAGAGTTTGATTTCAAGGCTTTTGCCAAGCAAGCCGGAGATGCGCTTCGCTCAGGCAAGCCATTGGCGGGTAAGGATGGAGTTTTTACCCCGTTATTGAAAATGATCATCGAATCGGCTCTTGAAGGAGAGTTGGACGATCATCTGGTTGGAACCCGAAAAGCCGGCAAGAATAGGCGGAATGGGCATGGAGCCAAAAAACTTCAAAGCTCGTTGGGCGGCTTTGAAGTTTTGGCTCCCCGGGACCGCAATTCCAGTTTCGAACCACAGATCGTGGAGAAGCGACAGCATAAGATCAGTTCTGACATTGACCATCAGATTATTGCCCTGTTCAGCCGGGGGATGAGTTATCGGGACATTCAGGATCATGTTGGAGAGATGTATGGGATAGAAGTTTCTGAAGGGACTCTGACAGCAATTACCGACAGGATTTTCCCACAGATATTAGCCTGGCAGAATCGTCCTTTGGAGAGCCTGTATCCGGTGATCTGGCTGGATGCGATGCACTTCAAAGTCAGGGAAGACGGAGCGGTAAAGACCAAGGCGGTTTACTCCATCCTTGGAGTAACTACCCAAGGAGAAAAAGAAGTGGTAGGAGTCTATTTTGGGGATCATGAATCCAGCAAATTCTGGCGCCAGGTACTCCACGAACTCAAGCAGCGGGGTATTGAGGATATCCTGATTGCCTGTATAGATAACCTGAACGGGTTTGCTGAGGCCATTGAAGATGTTTTCCCCCAGACTGACGTTCAGCTCTGTCTGGTTCACCAGATGCGCAATTCGATGAAATGCATCAGTGAAAAAGACATGAAACCGATGGTCAAGGATCTGAAGAAAATCTACAAAGCCGATAATGAAAAGATGGCGCTTCATTACCTGCAAGAAGCCGAAGGAACCTGGGGGAGTAAATACAAGGTGGTTTTCAAATCATGGCATCGGAACTGGGACAGGCTGACCAACTTCTACAAATATCCTCCCCAGTTAAGAAGGCTTATCTACACGACCAACCCAATTGAAAGCTACCATCGGATGGTCAGAAAAGTCACCAAAACCAAAGGTGCATTCAGTTCGGAAAATGCGATCTTGAAACAGATTTACCTGGCATCCATGAATGCACAAACAAAATGGAACGGAACCATATTCGCCTGGCCATCTATTCGGAAAGATCTAATTGCTTACTTCGAAGATCGATTTAACCAAACTGACACAGTTTAGTGAACACCCCCCACTGAGTGTAGTTTGGACGTTTTCCTAGGCGTAGTTTGAAACTACGCCTTTATATCAATACCAATTTGCAATTGGTTAAGTCCTCATTCTAGGCTCCACAACAGCCCAACTCCCCTTCTGGACTTAGACAAATTATTATCCAGAATAGGTATAGTTTGTAACTACACCCTACTATTCTACCCTAGCAATTAATATCGAAATCTTCTATTTAAAAATTAGAAAAATATCATAAAGTTTACCATGAAACTCCATAGAAAAACATTGCTGTTATTTATTTTCATGATCACAGGATTTAATTCAATAAAATGTCAAACCAGAAATTTTCAAGGTGACACTCAGACCGAAATGAATTCAAACGCAAGTAATGAGTATTCAGCAAGTCTCGAAAAAATCCAAAAAGCTTTTGATGAGGCACCCCCGACTGAGCGTAGTTTAGACGTTGCCCTAGGCGTAGTTTGAAACTACGCCTTTTTATTCATACCAATTTGCAATTGGCTAAATCTCCAATTGGCCGTAGACAAATGATAATCGGGACTAGATGAGTTTGTAAAACAACCTCCTATCCTAACCAATTTTCAATTTGGCGAATCTTCTACCTGCCAGCCAATCACCAATTCCTCAAATCTCCAAGCCGATCATCTTCACCTTTTAGCCTGGGCATTTCAGTTAAGAACTGATAATTATGTGCTTTGAGGTGATAATTATGGGTTCCGAGCCCCTTTGGGGTCTTTATTTTTTCTACCCCAGAATTACCCTATTTCAAAACAAGGTTTGGAAAAAAGCCGGGTTTAATTTTTAACTTTTGAAAATTAACAAAACCCAAACCACTATGAAAAACCTTTTCACCTTACTCTTTTTCATGTGTACAGTTTTGCCATCCTTCGCCCAGATTAATGCGAAATTGATGCGCTACATGGACGTCTCCGATACGCATATTGCCTTTGTGTTTGGAGGAGATATCTGGACAGTTCCCAAAGAGGGAGGCATGGCCATCCAATTGACAAGTTCGCCCGGTGAAGAATCATGGCCGAGATTTTCCCCTGATGGAAAATCCATCGCATTTTCAGCGAGCTATAATGGCAATCTTGATGTATTTATGATGCCGGTTACCGGTGGCGTACCTACCCGGGTGACGTACAAGTCCTTCCCGGACCGCATGATCGACTGGCATCCAGACGGGAAGCAATTGCTCATCGGGTCGACTGGAGAATTGGGCGGAAGAAGGTTGTTGAACCAGTTTTTTCTAGTCAACAAAGAAGGTGGATTTCCTGAGAAGTTGCCTGTGCCTTACGGCGAATTGGCAAGTTTTTCACCTGATGGACAGCAATTGGCCTACATCACCAAAATCACTGAAAATTATCCTTTCAAAAGAATCCGCAGCGGCAACAACTCTGATATCCTGATCTATGATATGGCTTCTAAAAAGGTCGAAAATGTCACCAACAGGATAGCTATTGACGGCAAACCTGCCTGGTCGGGCAATACGGTCTATTTCCTTTCGGATGAAAACCCCGATATGAGACTGAATATTTGGTCTTATGATACCAAAACCAAAGCTTTGACACAGCTGACCACTTTCAAGGATTTTGATATTTCCTATCTATCCGCAAGTGAGAAGGAATTGGTATTTGAAATGGGGGGTGACCTTTACCTCATGGACTTGGCTACCAAAAACTACAAAAAAGTAGATGTCCATGTGGTCAGTGACCTTTCGGTAGAAATGGCCCAACAAAAAGATGTGAGCAAAAACATCACCAATATGACCGTTTCCCCTGATGCCAAAAGGGTTGTTTTTCAGGCAAGAGGCGAGCTGTTCAATGTCCCTTCGAAGGAAGGCTTCACTCTCAATATGACCCAATCAAGCGGTGCTTTGGACCACAGTCCGGCTTGGTCTCCTGACGGCAAATCTATCGCCTATTGGAGCGACCGTTCAGGTGAATATGAAATATACCTTCAAAATACCCAAGGCAATCAAGAAGCCAAAAAACTTACCGACCGAAAAGGTGGGTTTGGATATACCCTGCATTGGTCTCCTGACAGCAAAAAATTAGCTTTCATTGATGAAAAGCATGATATCTCAGTGGTAGATGCCGTCTCGGGACAGATCAAAAAAGCAGGAAATACCCATTGGGTAATTGGACACGGGGGAGCGCCGGGATTCCCGATCTCTTGGTCTCCGGATTCTAAGTTTGTTACATTTCCGATAGGACTCGAAAATGCGAATACGGCCATTTTCATCTATGATGTAGAAGGAAACAAATTGACTCAGGCGACTTCAGGTTATTATTCGGATGATTCACCGGTGTTTAGTAAAGATGGGAAATACCTCTTTTTCCAGACCAACCGGAATATGGAACCTGTTTACTCAGCTTTGGGTGACGGTACATGGGTGTATCCCAATGCGACCCAAATCGGGGCAATCAGCTTGAGCAAATCTGTGGCTTCCCTTTTGGCACCAAAAAATGACTCCATTACGGTAGTTGAGGAAAAGAAGCCCGACGAAAAGAAACCGGAAGAGAAGAAATCCAATGGCGTTCAGGTATCCATTGATTTTGATGGATTGGAGTCTCGAGTGGTCATCCTTCCTGTCAAGCCAGGCAACTTTGGGAAGATGACAGCCATCGACGACAAACTGGTTTTTATGAGATATCCTCGAACCGGCTCGGGAGACAATGGCTCAACTTTGATGTTTTATGATATCAAGGAGAGGGAGGAAAAAACCATTTTGGATAAGGTGAACAATTATGAAGTATCTGCTGACGGCAAATCCATTTTGATTTCCAGCAATGGACAATTTGGGATCATCGCTGCAAATGCCGGTCAAAAAATGGAAAAGCCGATCCCTACCAACGGACTTGTGATGAATTGGGTGGCTAGGGAAGAATGGAATCAGATTTTCAATGATACTTGGAGACGATACAGGGATTTCTTCTACGATCCCAATATGCAGGGAGTGGATTGGGAAGATATGAGGAAGCGTTATGGAGCCTTGATCAAAGATGCCCGAACCCGCTGGGACATCACCAACATCCAATCCAACATGCAGGCAGAACTTGCCGCAGGACACACGTACACCAATGGCGGTGATGTAGAATCAGTGACCCCATTGATGACAGGATTTCTTGGAATCGAGTGGGCAAAAGACGGAGACCGATATAAGATCAAGAGGATTGTAAAACCCGCTGCCTGGAATACCGAAGTAAGGTCGCCTTTTGACAGGTCTGGTGTCGAGGTGAAGGAAGGGGATTATATCCTAGCTGTCAATGGCATCAAACTCGATCCAAACAAAGATCCGTATGCGGCATTTGAAGGTTTGAGCGGAAAGACAGTTTCCTTGACGGTCGGGCAGAAAAGCGGCAATTCGGAATCCAGCAAAGACGTGGTCATCACCTGTCTGACTCCTGCTGAGGAGGGAAATCTCCGGTATCTGGAGTGGCTTGAAAACAACAGGAAGTTAGTCGAAAAACTTTCCGACGGACAGCTTGGCTATGTCTACATGTCCAATACAGGAGGTGACGGTCAGCGTGAACTGGTCAGCATGTATTATGGCCAACTGGACAAAAAAGGATTTATCATCGACGAAAGATTCAATGGCGGAGGGCAATTGGCAGACAGATTTTTGGAATTGCTTCAAAGACCTGTAACCTATAACCTTCATTGGAGACATGGCCGTGACCATACCAACCCGATCAAAGCCAATACCGGCCCGATGGGTATGCTGATCAATGGTTGGGCAGGATCCGGCGGTGATGGACTTCCTTGGGCTTTCAAAGTGTTGAAGGCAGGACCGATAGTCGGTGAAAATACACTTGGGATTTTGGTTGGACCGGCTACGGGACATCAGTTGATAGACGGTGGAGGAATCACTGTACCGGACGCTAGACTCTATGACAATGCCGGACACTGGTTTTGGGAAGGAGAAGGTGTAAGCCCTGACATCGTCGTATGGGATGATCCCAACCTGATGATGCAGGGGCGGGATCCTCAGATGGAAAGAGTGGTGCAAGAAGTATTGAAACTCATTCCTTCCCATCCATCTACCATGACTCCTGCTCCTGCTTATGAAGACAGGACGGCAAAAGGAATGAAGAAGAATTAAATTGTATCTGTCAATCCCAATTCCCCTACTTGGTGTAGACAAATGATAGTTAGGACTGGGTGCAGTTTGAACGTTTACCAAGGCGTAGTTTTTAACTACGCCTTTTTATTAATACCAATTTACTATTGGTTAAGTCCCCAGGCGAAGATGTGATGCCTCAACTCAAGAAATTCATTGCGGACCATCTGATCGGTTCAGCATCAGAGGTAGTCAGACTGAACAGATGTAATCTCTTTTTTGGGTGAAAACATTTTTACTTGACAGAATCAAATCGATACATCAGGGTGTCTAAAATCGAACACGTTTTAATAAAAAAATTTATAAAATATTGATAATTAACGGGTTGTTTTCAGGCACCAACTTTGCCAAAGGAATTGAGAGGCATCCCCCACTTCAGTTTTTGGCCAGTTTTTCATAAAAAATTCACCCTTTGATTCATGCTAAAGAACAATTTAAAAATCGCTAAACGCATACTCTGGAAAAACAAACTTTTTTCATTGATCAATATCCTGAGTTTGTCCCTGAGTATGGCGGTTGGTGTTATTCTTTTCACATTCATCAAAGCCACGCTCGATACAGACCATTTTCATCCCGAATTAAATCACCTAGTTCGGATACTCACGCAGGAAACAAATGAGGGGGAACAAACCAAGTGGGCAACAGCTCCATTGCCATTGGCGCCTCTGTTGGAAAACATCTCTTTTGTTGAAAAAACAGTAAAAGTACGACTGGCAGGAAAACATAACTTGCAAACAGATAAAGGTGATGTACCTCTTGACATTGTATTTTCAGAGCCTTCTTTTTTCGATGTTTTTGGCTTCAATTTGTTGTCAGGTAATGCACAAAGCCTTACCAATAATACCAGCCTATTTTTAACTGAAAAAGCAGCAAAGAAGATATTTGGAAACACCAATGCTTTAGGGCAAACTGTTCAAATTGAAAATTTAGGTTCTTATACAGTTGAGGGAATTATCCAGGACCCACCTTTAGAAACACATTTGCCCCTTGAGGCAATGCTATCCATTAATTCTGCTGAAATGCTGGAGAAAGAAGGTGCAATCAGTAACATTTCCCAAAGTTGGGGAGACTTTAAGAGTTCAACGATTTACGCCCGATTAAATTCAGAAAATGATGTAAAGCAGCTCAATACAACGCTTCAAAATTATAATCGGAGATTGGAAAAGAGCAATCTTCAATTTTTGGCACAACCCATAGAAGATATTACCCCTCAATACAAAGACATTAAAAATGACGCCAATGCGGGAGGAAGCTGGGAGGGTATAAAATTGCAGCTTTTAATGATTCTATCCATAACCCTTTTATCTGCTTTCAACTATATCAGTTTGGCATTGGCGCGTGCCTTCTCCCGTGCGAAAGAAGTAGGTGTTCGCAAAACGATAGGAGTCACAAGAAGACAAATCATTGGTCAATTTTTAATTGAATCGACCCTTGTTTCCCTGTTGGCTTTGTTGTTTACAGTGCCGTGTGTTATGATTTTAATGAACTACATACCAGATCCGGATTTCAAGGTGGCTTTTTCTCTGGATGTCACCTTAATTCTAGGCTTGCTAACCTACGCAATTATCACAGGTCTCGTCGCTGGGGCATTTCCATCTTGGCTTTTGTCAGCGTTTCGGCCAACCCAGATTTTGCGTAAAATGAAGAATATAAAGCTGTTCCGGGGTGTAGCTGTTTACAAAGGTTTGATTGTCCTACAATTTTCAGTAACCATCATGCTTATGATACAGGTGGTCATGCTGGCCGATTATGAATTAAAAAGCAGTGCCATCATAGAATCAACTGTGCCAGCTAATGTCCTGACACTTGATTTGAAAGGCGAAAAATATAATAACCTGCTAAACGATATTAACCGGTTAAGCCAAGTAGAAACTACTCTGGCAACAAACTGGTATCATAAACCCATGAAACTGGGCAAATCTTCTGTATCATTAAATGATAAAATTCTGGAAATAAATTATGTAAGTATCGACCCAAAAACAATTGAAACTGAAGGTATCAGGTTAATATCAGGAGAGAATTTTCCTGATGATATGCCTCTAAGTTCAGAGCAATATGTGTTGGTGAATGAAGAAGCTGCAAAATTATTGAAATCTGAATCAGAGACTTTAGTGGGGCAAAATCTAATGCTGGATTCTGCCTACGTACAAGTTATTGGTATCATGCCCAATGAAATTATTGATGAACAACGCCCTTTAATGTATCGGTATTTGCCAAATGAAATATCCACCCTTATCATAAAAACAAAGCCGGATACAGAATTGGTTGCGGCCGAAGCCATTCAAACCTTATGGAATAAAAATTTTCCTGAAAAAACAGCAAATCTTCACAATTTAAAAGAACACCATTATTCAGGATCGAGCAGTGGTGATAGAATCGGCATTTTTGGAGGCCTTGCCCTCATTGTTTATATAATCGCCGGTTTGGGAATTTTAGGTGTAGCAAGCTACTCCGTAGAAATACGCACTAAAGAACTGGGCATAAGAAAATTAATGGGGTCAAGCAACGCAAAATTGGTGTGGACAGCCACCAGAAATTTTGGCATTCTTATGCTAATTGCAGGCCTTATTGGTGTTCCGGCTGGCTTTTTTGTCGGTGATTTGATTAGACAGGATCTGGGCAGCAATCTGGTTAACTTGAGTTTTTTAAATATAAGTATAGGCTTTGCTTTGGTGGCTGTGCTCGGGCTTATGATTGTCCTATCCCAAACTATTCGGGCAGGACAAATTGAACCTGTAAAAGTTTTAAAAGCAGAGTAAAAAAGGAAGTCCATTAGTGGGAATGGCAATGAATTACCCACTTGGGAAGTGTCTAAACTTCCTCGGTCACATTTAAGTGTGTTAGAATAAAAAACCGGGATTTTATCCCGGTTCTGAGGTTTTAGGCAAGGCCCTTCTGCCAATTCCAGCTGTCCCGCATGGAATCCTCAAGGGAGTAGTTGGGCTTCCAACCTAATACTTTGTTGATCTTGGTCGTATCCGCCCAGGTCTTCACCACATCTCCAGGCCTGCGAGGTCCGATCACGTAGTTGAGTTTTAGTCCGCTAACCTTTTCAAAGGCATGGATCACCTCCAAAACCGTGTTTCCATTTCCGGTTCCCACATTGAAAACATCATAAAAATTATCCTCTTGGCTTTGAAGAAAGCTAAGCGTCTTTACGTGTGCGTCGGCCAAATCTACAACATGGATATAGTCTCTTACACAGCTGCCATCTGGAGTATCATAATCATTTCCAAAGACCGTCAATTTCTCACGAATCCCCGCAGCCGTTTGGGTGATGAAGGGAACGAGATTCGCCGGAACCCCCAGAGGAAGTTCGCCTATTTTTGCGCTTGTGTGCGCACCGACAGGATTGAAATACCGTAGTGCGACGACTCGCAGGCCTGGCTTGCTCTTTACAAAATCAACCAGGATGTCCTCACAAATCTTTTTGGTGTTTCCATAGGGGCTTTCCGCTTCCTGCCTTGGCGTAGACTCGGTCACGGGAAGCACCTCAGGCTGCCCGTAAACCGTGCAGGAAGATGAAAAGACCAGGTCTTTAATCCCCTGCTCTTTCATAAATTCCAGTAGCACAACCAAAGAACCGACATTGTTACGGTAGTACTTCAAGGGTTGGGCCGTGCTCTCTCCCACAGCTTTGAATGCGGCAAAGTGGATCACACCTTCCAGCTTATGTTCCTTAGCAATCGAATCAAGCATGGACTTGTCGTTGCAGTCTCCTTTGTAGAAAGCGAGCCTCTTTCCAGTGATCTCTTCGAGACGGTCCAAGACCTTTATGTCCGAATTTGATAGATCATCCAAAATAACCGGTTCCATTCCGGCTTTCAACATTTCAACGGCAGAATGCGAACCGATGTAACCAGCCCCGCCGGTAATCAAAATCTTCTTCATGTGAGGTCAAAAATCATTCGGAAGCAAAACTATTGAAATCCTCCAATTTAGACGCAGTTTTTGGATTGAGTTTTTAGCAGCTGACTTATGATTAAAAAATCACCGTCAAGGGAATCAATTTTGACTAGCGGATGAGGGTAAATCCACCTCTGAATTCGCTGGATTGAGGTACTCCCTCCAAATCGAAATCGTATCTCGCCAAGTAAGTATAGGTGCCTGCTGGCGCATCCTCTCCATTTGCTCTTCCATCCCACCCCTCTGTTCCACTGTAGATCAATTGGCCCCAGCGGTTATAGATCCAAAGCCGAAAGTTAGTTTCGCAGGAAGTCACACCCCGATAGACTCCGGGACTTTGTCTTGGGTCAAAACCCGTGGGCATACGGACCTCCGGAGCGGCTTCTCTTACTACTCCCCTGCCAACGCTGATGCAGCCTGTGGCGTCTTTTATCTCCAATTCATAGACCCCCGCTCCCAAGCCGGTAACCAGATTTCCGCTGAGACCGGGATCTTTCCATAGATAAATAAAGGGCCCCAAACCGCCTTTGGGCAGGACAAACAATTCTCCATTAGAACCTCCCGGACAGGCGGCTTTTTCCAGACGGACATCTGCTTCCAAGGCAATGGGGGAAATGATCTCAAAGGTGACCGGAATGATGCAGCCATTGGCATCTTTTACTTCCCAGTCATAGTTGCCGGATGGCATATCACTCAGCGAAATCTGACCAGAAAAAACCCGGGGACCGGAATATTCAAACGTATAAGGCCCCACTCCTCCAGCGATGGCCAAATTTACCGTTCCATCTGCTTTTCCGTAACAGGAGACAGCCGTTGGAGCCAAAGACAGAATTTCCAAGGGCTCCGGCGCCGTGAGTATAAGATTGTCAATCAGACGCGTACAACCCAGTTGGTCAGTTACTTTCACCTGGTATACACCCTCAATCAGTCCCAAAGCCTCTGCCGAATTCAGGGCCGGATCATGAAGCCATTCATATCGATAAGGCGCTACTCCACCGCGTACATCCAAGGCAATGCTGCCAGAATTGTCACCCGAGCAGGTAATTTCCTTAAGCGTCTTTGTTTCAACGACAAACTCACCCGCCACTTTGACTTGGATTGCCTCAGCCCTCCCTTCGCATTGGGCATCTACAAGGCTATAGGCGGTGTATTCGACCGTTCCGATGATACCAGGCTGATCCCAAGTTACTTCTATCTCGCTTCCCCCCTGCCCAGACAAAATTTGACCACCGGTCACAGTCCATTCGTACCCTCTGCCTGAGACAGTAATCGGTGCCGAGTAGCTATGGGAAACAGCAGGGTCGAAGCAAACCTCGAGCTCTCCACTCGCTGCTCCTACCACTATTCTCTGATTGATCGTCACCGGCAACTCAAGCGCTGCGCCAGGGCAACCATTTTCAGAATAGGGAATCAGGCGAATCTTGGCATTCGAATTTGCTGGCCCCCAGTTGACAAGTACGGAGTCTCCATAGTCCTTGACAATCACACCTCCCTCGACTTCGAATTCTTTTCTGGCAACATTCAAGAGCCCGCTTACCCTGTACATCACCTGCTCCACTTCAGGGCAGACGGATTGTTCGCCTTCCAACAACGCCTCTGTTTCTATCACTTCCACTTCGAAAGTCACTTCCTCCTGCTGTTCACAAGAATTAGGGCTGAGTGCTGCTAAAACTTTCACCTCATAGGTTCCTGCCTTGTTGAAAGTATGGGGTACCTCCTGTCCCGTTTTAGTCGGAGAACTATCCCCGAAATCCCAAACAAAGTAGGTGAAATCTGGATTGGTTGAGCTGAGGGCCCAGATTCCCTCGTGGTTGAGGCAGGCTATTTTTTCCCCTTCCACTTCAAAGTCATAATCCACTTCCGCCTCAAACTTCAAATTGTCCAGTGCAGCACCTGCCGCGTATCCATAGGACTCGAGTTCCCCAAACCCATAAGAATAGGCGGCAAACCCATCCGGGTTTCTGAGGCTATGCACCCCGCGGGAAATATTGATCCTGGCAAATTGGAAACTTGCATCCCCGGGCAAGGCTGAAAATTGATTCCCTATATTCTGTCCGTCGAGGACTGTGCCGTTTTGCGTCCCTGTCTTCACCACGACGTTCACGTAGTGGTTGACAATGGAAGGAAGATCGATAGAATTGAATGTCAAATTGGTCAGAAACTGCTCGCTGGGGCTGTAGGTGATAATGAAGGGATCGCCAGTTGAAGCACCTGGCGCACTGGGATTGTTGCAGGCCATACTTTTGGATAAGACTGAAACCGATGAAGGCTTGGAGGTATCGATCTTCCCTGATTCATCGGCATTAAACTCCAAGGTCAAAAACTCTCCCTGATTGACAGTGCCTCTAGAATTTCCATTCACAAACACCTCAGTACCGTCCTCAGCTGCCAAGACTTTGACCAGCTCCCCAGAGGATCGTCCCAAAAGCCCTACGTGGACAAAGCTCGTTCCCCAGGTATTGACCGGATAGGCTTGTTGGAAAAGGTGGTCGTTTGCCTCTCCGCAATTCCCGACTGAGGTCCATTTATTGCCACCGAAAACAGCGATTTTTTTACACTCATCGGCATTGTCCCCGATCACTCGTACCCTTGAGCCAGTAAGGTCACCCCGGGCTTTGATCTGATAGCTTTGGCCGCGATTGAGGGTAATTGTGGATGGGACATTTGCCTGATTGCCGCTTACTGTATTGACACTGGTAGTGATTTCTATTTCTGTATTATCCTCTGTGGCTACGACCAGCAGAAGGCTCTCATTGTTGATGTTCCCATCGTAAGTCACTGGTGCGGTAAGCAATTCAAAGTGCGAGGTCACGTAGTAGTCCCTGCCCAGTGCACCAACAGGAAGCACCACGGTCCCATCCGCACTCCGCACCCGTTCGTTGAAGGCATGAACGGCTATATTTCCAGTGGCGGTGATATGGATTCCCTTGTTTTCGACTACTCCGGAATTGCGGTGCAGCAAATCCAAGTCTTGGGATGGAACCCGCACGGCAAACTGCTGGCCTGCATTCAGGCTAAATGGCAAAGACTGACCGAGGTATTCTATGGCGCCAGTCGTATTTTCATTGGCTGTGACTACCAAAACAGCAAAGTCAGGCGCTCCTGGACCAGCCTGACCTCCGCTATTTACCCTGTTATTTTCCATAAATCCCACCCAAAATTCCTTGCCAACAGTGGAAATCTGCCCCAAAGCCGAGAAACTAGCACTCGCCATAAAAAATAGAAGAAGAAGCCGAAGTAGCTTTTTAGTCATGGTTGGGTGACGAGAATTAAGAATTTCAATATAGCGAAGAGTAAAAAATATTCTTCTGAAAAAGATGTTAAAAGCAGAAACGTAAATTCCACATCCACGGTCGGCTTTGTCGTCAGATTGAGCACTTTAGCCTCAGAGTTGCTTATAGCAAAGCCCTCTGATTTGAGTTCTTCCAGCGATCCAAACTGATTTTAGCTTTGCATTTATGTCAAAGCTCCCTTATCGATTTATGACCTCGCTTGTTTTTTTGCCACCTAAATAAATTCTCTTTGAATAAGGACTGATAAATACCTAGTATACAGTATCAATCATTTCAAACCCAAAAACCTATATGAAAAGAATCCTATACTTCCTCTGGATCGTTTTGCTGATGCCCCTCGTCGTTTTGGCAAAGGAAGTCAACCCACCCGCGGGCTCATACAAGCTGATTATCGAAGGCTTTGATTGGGGACCTGCTGTCAATAAAATCATCCTGGATCTAGACCAGCCGGTCAAAGAAATCAATGCCGCCGACTTTGAGGTTTACGTCAACCGAAGCTCCAAAGACGGAGAGATTCCGACCGCTTCTACTGCCGGCAAAAGAGCCGTGGTCTACTCCTACGTTTCGGATGAAAATGGAAATCGCGTAGAAGAAGGCAATCACGCTACTTTGGTTTTGGCGGTCAGCCCAATCGCACCCATTGGCTCACCGATCCAATACCTCAGAATGGGCAACCGAGGAGGAAATGTATGGATTGACTATGCCGTGACGGTGATGGAGACCAAATCCGGCAAGATCTGGAATCAGGAAGCAGGAAGAATCCTTCCTATCGTGGATGAATTTGATTTGACAGGGAAATTTACCCACGGGAATGTGACCCTGCCCTACGCGTCATTTACGCCAAAAGGACTTACTGCCAAAGCTCCGCTCATCATTTGGCTACATGGAGGCGGTGAAGGAGGCAATGACCCGACTATTCCGCTTTTGGGAAACAAAGCCTTCAATTATGCTTCTCCGGAGATTCAGAGCCTTTTCGGAAAGGGAGCTTATGTGCTGGTGCCACAAACACCAACTTTCTGGATGCAGGCCGCAGATGGCATGACCCGAGGACAGACGAACGATATCTACAATGAGGCTTTGTTTGCGCTGTTTCAGGATTTTGTAGCCAAAAACCCGAATGTAGATCCTACCCGAATCTACGTGGGTGGCTGCTCCAATGGCGGCTACATGTCCCTAAAGTTGATTTTGGAACATCCCGATTATTTTGCCGCAGGCTTTATCAGTGCCTTGGCTTACAACAATGAATTCATCAGCGATGCGATGGTTCAGAAAATCAAAAATGTGCCGATGTGGTTTGTGCACTCCAAAGACGACATGACCACCAAACCGGATGAAACCGTGGTTCCTCTATTCGAGCGATTGAATAAGGCAGGTGCCAAAAACGTCCATTTCTCCTACTACGACAACGTCACCGACATTACTGGCTTTTATGGTGGGGATGACTTCCGATACCCAGGCCACTGGTCTTGGATCTACTCCCATGCCAACGTAGCCAGAAAAGACCTCGATGGCTCACCCGTCATGCTGGAAGGCAGGCCAGTCACCATCATGGAGTGGATGGCTGGGCAGAGGAAGAGGAAGTAAGGAAGATGCCTAGGCGTAGTTTGCAACTACGCCTTCGTATCCAATCGAATTTGAAATACGCTAATCAGCAGAAGTAAAAAGTATAGCCAATTGCAAATTGGTAGGGATATTAGGGAGTAGTTAAAAACTACTCCCTGCGGAGCGATCTGGTAGGCTTTTTTTGAAAAATACCCAGTACTGGGTATTTTAATCCACGTCACAATTGCTGAAATATCGCCCCAAAACTCTTATGCACCCATGAAACACCTTCTACTGACAGCAAACCTGCTTCTTCTAGCAACATCTGTCTATTCCCAATCATCGAAAACCAAGACACAACTTGATGAAATTCAAGGGCTTTATGAGATAGACAATACTGGAAACCTCTCGTATGTAGCGGTAATTGAAGACATTAATCTAACGAAGGAAGAGATTTATAACCGAGCTTTATCTTACTTCATTCACACCTACAATGATGCAAATTCCGTGATTCAGGATAAAAACGAAGAAAACGGAACAATCATAGGAAAAGGAATTTTCCCAAATGTGCACACCGGCAGTGGTCTAGTCACAAGATCCTTCAGTGTGATCCACATCCTAAGAATTGATGTTAAAGACAACCGAGCAAGGGTAATCATTACGCTTACCAACTACGATGTGAAATCCTATGATCTTGATGGCAACATGTATCCATCAAACTACCCAATAAGTGGATCATATCCTTTCAATCCTAAGGGAGGTGAAAAGAACTTCCATGGACAAGCCTTTGTCAAAGCACATCTCAAAGCCGATGAGACTTTTCTAGCTTTAGAGAACGCACTGAGAAATGGTGTCGTTTCAGGTGATTTGAAAAGTGATGACTGGTAAAAGCTGCAGATGCCCCTCTGAGCGTAGTTAGGCGCTTGCCTAGACGTAGTTTGCAACTACGCCTTCTTATCCAATCGAATCTTCAATTCGTAAATCATCAGAATTAAAGGTAAGGCCAATTTCAAATTGGTAAGGATATTAGGGAGTAGTTGCAAACTACTCCCAGTGGGGGAACTCACCCAAAAAGATTACCCACCCCCAGAGCGTAGGTACTATCTTCCGAAATAAGAGTTTTCTGAACTATCCTTGTGAAATCAAGACACTTAAAATCTAATCTTTTAATTAATTCAATTTCACTTCCTCTTTTGAAAGAATTGATCACCATCCCATCAACTAATTAACGTACCATACCTAGACTTAGACCGACTAGTCTAATTAGAAAGATTGGTTTTTTAGTTCCCAAGATAAAAGCTAGATTTACCCTCAACCAAGTATTAATATGACGAAGAGATCGGCACAAGAAGAAAGCGAGAATAACGTCCTACAATCCATAGTTTCAAAAAAAAGATGTTTCGTAATCACCCCCATAGGCAATGTTGGGAGCGAGGTTTACATAAAAGCCAATGGATTGATTGACGCCGTAATTAAGCCGGTTTTGCAAGAATTGGAATATCATGTCGAAGCTGCCCATCATATAAGCGATAGCGGCTCTATTTCAAATCAGATTATTGAAAGGTTGCTTGAGGCAGACCTCGTAGTCGCTAATTTGACAGGACTGAACCCAAATGTGATGTATGAATTAGCTGTTCGCCATGCTAGGAGACTTCCAGTAATTTCATTGGCAGAAAATGAAACCAAGCTTCCTTTTGATATTCAGGCGGAAAGAACTTTGTTTTATGATGACTCAATGAGCGGAGTTGAAAACCTCAAGCCGCGATTTCTGGACGCTGTAAACTCAATTGATTTTGAAGCCACCAATCACGACAATCCAATATATCGAGCAGCAAAAAGTTCTATAATGCAGCAAATAGCAGCTACTGACGCTGAAAAATACATTATTGATAGGATGGATCAGATTTCATCCCAGCTAAGTGAGATTGCGATTCAAAACAGAAAATCATCAGTCACAAGAATTAGCAGTTCTCCAGATTTCAAGATTGTTATAGGCGGAGAGTCGCCAACCAAACTTGAGAGGCTCCATATTCAGTCCCTTGCTGAAGCATACAGGCTAGGAATAGTCTACGGAAACGCTTACCCCAATGCATTATTTGTTTTTAGCACAAGTCGTGAGGACTCAGCTAACAACTTTCTTAAAGCGCTAACGGAAAAATTCCCCAAACTATACGGGCATATAGAAGGTTGATTGCTGCGGGTATTCAACTATTCTAAGTCCCTCTTTGCGCGTGGTTTGCCCCTTGAACAGGCGTGGTTGTGCGATTGCCTAGGCGTCGGGACTACCCCAAGCTGTCGCCATTATGAATTCTGAAAACCCCTCTGAGCGTAGTTTAACGCTGGCCTAGTCGTAGTTTGCAACTACGCCTTTCTATTCCTTCGAATTTCTAATTCACTAATAGCCAGAAGGAAAGTAATCAATTACAAATTGGTAAGGATATTTGGGAGTAGTTGCAAACTCTCAGCAGCCCAGCCCGATGCCCACTTTACATCCCCCACTGAGCGTAGTTCACCACTTGCCTAAGCATAGTCCGCGATAGCCATTGGCAGTAAAACGCCTTTTCCCGCTCACCTAATAAGATTCCCCTCCCAATCCACTGGAATCGCAAAGGGATTCAGCACCCGATCCAACAAAACAGAAACTTCCCTTCTGTTCAGCTTCCGCTCGCCTTTAAAATCACCCACCAAATCCGATTGGATCCAGCTCTTTTCCAAGCTTTCCAAAGACAGGCTAGAATCTATCATTTTCAAAAACACGGCAAGCCTATCCAAGCTCAGGTAATCCCCAGATGCTCCCCAAAACCCATCCAATTGGGAATAGTAGTTTTTAAGACCTGAAACCAACTCGTATTCGGTCACTTCCATCTCAGGATAAAACCAGGTTTGATTTGCCCATAGATAAGGAACTCCTTTTCCTTTCAATATTCCCGTGGCGCCAATTCGCTGCATCGCCTGAAAGTGGAGATCCGCCGGATTCATATCCATAAAGGGCATGATATACCCCTGCTGATCCAATAGCGCCTGCTGTACCTCCCGAATCGAAATCTGGTCCAAGGTCTTGCCACTTTTGACGGAGACGGCAGCCAATAATCCAGCCGCATGCCCGATTCCCAACACCACCGGTTGAAGCCGCGTGGCACCATTGACGATGTTGGACACCGAAATGCTTTTTTCCGCGAGAATCAAGCCGGGCTGGTCTTTTGGCACCAATGCTCCTAGGGGAATGGTATAGGATGGCACCCGGATTTTGATAAAATCGATGGCCGGAGCTTCGGGATTTTTTTTGTGATGATGATCGATGGTATAGTCTCCCACAGCGACGCCTGTGCGATAGAGCGGACTGGCAGCTTCGTAGGGAGTTCTAACATAAGGCAGGGAAAAATCGACTTTCCCCAAAAATCTCCTGGACTCTCTGTGGTAGGGAATCATGGGCAAACCGTCTGCAGTCGGATATTCGTCCTCGGAAATCCCCAGATTTCTATAGCCCAACTCATGCTGTATGTAATACACAAATCGGAGGCTGGTCTGTTTGGCTTTTTCGATTTCCACTGCCCTTTCCTCTGGGGTCATTTCGACCAGATTCACATAGTGATCGTTGCCGCAGTTGGGCCAGTTGATCATATATTTTCCATTGGGCAATTTGCCATAGCTGATCATTTTGTCGCAATCCAGCGTAGGATCGTTGTCCGAAATCGGATCGGCATGGGCACAGGCACAGGCAAACTCCGCAGGATCATAGCCCGCAGGCTCGGGAATCGTGTGGTCGCTGCCCTGCCCAAAATCCTCCAAAGTCACCACATAGGTCAAATCTTGAACAATGTCATTGGCCTGTTCGGGAGCATACTCCTCACCTATCTCATCCCTGGCATCCATGCCCAGTCTGTAGGGCAAGCCCAAGGATGCGGCCACATCCCCCAACTCTGTAGCGTCGATCAGGATAGGCGCTTCCAAATGGAGCTCAGCTCCATTCTTCACATAGCTCACTTTCCACACTCCATCCTGATAGCTAGCATCCTTCCAATTGCTCTCAAAGGAAACCTGCAAATTCTGCTCGTTTCTGGCCAGCTCTTGAAAGATTTCATTTCCTACTTTCGGCTCGAAAAGCGTATTGGAAACCCAGCCGGTGGACAAATCCGCCTGAGAACCATAATGCTCAATCAACTTGGATCTAAACTCCCCCCAAATCCCGGAAGGCAAGCGATGGTTCCCGTCTATTGCCGACACGCCAGCCGAAGTCAACATTCCTCCCAACCAAGTACCGGGCTCAATGATAATAGTTTTGACTCCCATTCTGGCAGCCGAAATCCCGGCCGAAGTGCCACTTGCTCCTCCCCCGACGATGATCAAGTCATATTCTTCCTGTGCAACTGCATTTAGGGAAAAGGCCATAAAGAGGAGTAGCAGAAGTTTTTTGGGCATGATTCTTTTGGGTTTGAGTTGGGCTTGTAGACAAAAATAACTGTCAGGCTCCGATGAACACCTATATATCTATCAAGGTATAAGATTTGCTACCTCTTTGAGGCTCCGCTATTCTCCAAGGATGCCTAGATGCATGGAAAACTATAATGGTCCGTATGCTTTGTCTTCCTGTCGAAGTTTGTAACAATGCCTTCGATAACCAAAAGCTACCTATGAGAATTTGGAAAGGAAAATATAAGGTTTTCCCATGTTGAATTGTCTGGCTGCGATATTCTTCCTCTCGCTCAAAAACCATAAGTCGGAAAAACAGAATTTTAAAGACTATTTTTTGTGTTTCAAAACCAGTAAAATGAATAATATTTCATTTAATAAGTTTTTTCGGAATTATATTTTGACACTATAGATTTTTAACCTACTTTTCTTTTGCTCTTTTCGACTTCTTGGTTTATCGCTCCCTCCCTGTTTTACTCCCCAAGAAAACTTCGAACTGAACAGATTCATGAAAAACAATTTTGAGCTGTATGAAACTTGGAATACTTGGCGGAACTAGTCTGGCAAAAACCTTGGGAAGTAAGTATCTGGACGCGGGCCTTTCCGTAGTCTTCGGAGTTTGCAGTGACTTTGACACGGAAGCCAATGAGTGGAAAGCGCTGAACCGCCTACACCATAGGATTTGCCCTTTTGAATCGGCGATAATCCAATCAGAAATCATTCTTATCTGCAGTGAAAACGAGCACCTTACTGAAATCTGCGCTGCCCTCAAAAATGTGGATCTGGACGACAAAATCATCGTAGATTGCACCAATGCCAGCTACAAGCAAAAACTTGCAAATACCAATACAACTCAAATCATCAAAGCCGCGCCAAAAGCAGCCACTTTTAAAGCTTTCAATAACCTGGGAATCGACTATCCCAACTCTGACGTTCTCGGCATTATCAAGGAAACCTATTTTTGCGGAGACCACGAACAGGAAAGGCTACGACTCAAAAGGCTGATTGAGCTTATTGGCTTTAGGGCGATTGACGTCGGAAGGATGGTCAACGCTCCCCTTCTTGAGGCATTCTATCACCTGAGCAAGGAAATCTGCTGGAACAAAAAGGAGAATTCTTGCTATCATTTCAAATTGATTTCAGTCTAAGCTGGTTTCATTATCCCCGCTTCCAAATGGCTTTTCGCACGCCATTAAACCAAAACACAAAAAGGCGACTTTCCTTTTGTCCGTGGATTGATAAACACTTTCAAAAAAATTCTTTAGGACGATACCGACCTAACAAAAAAAACAGGCTATTACAGTTAAAACCCCATTTTTTCCTCTCCCTCCGCACTACTATATTTTATTGCAAAAGGCAAATCCAGCAGAAACGAAATGTAAAAACCTCACAAACAGAAGAATAATGTTCTGATAAAATCCAAAAAACACCAATTAATGTAAGTCAAAAAGCCTTAAGCAATGGCCTTTTCGAGTGAAAGTATTGCTTATCTTTAGTCCGCATTTCGCATAGCTGTATCAAAAACATCAACACATGGAGGGAATTTTCTTTGGATTGAAGCCGCTTTCCGAGGGAGATTGTCTTTCAAACACAAACAAACCTAACTACCTATTGTAATTGTAAAAAATGAACGTACTCGTAATTGACATCGGAGGATCAAACATAAAAATCCTGGCGACGGGGCAGCCCGAACGAATCAAGATACCCTCAGGCAAAGATTTCACCCCAGAAGAAATGATCCCCCTAGTCAAGGAAGCCTCTAAAGACTGGAAGTACGACCGTATCAGCATAGGTTTCCCCGGCGTGGTCAAGCAGGGAAAAATCGTCGCAAATCCCGTCAATATGGGCGAAGGTTGGAAAGGTTATGACTTCGAGGCTGCTTTTGGCTGTCCTGTCAAAATCATCAACGACGCCGCGATGCAAGCTTTGGGAAGCTACGAAGGCGGCAAATTACTTTTTATGGGATTCGGCACGGGGCTCGGAACAGCCTTGGTTTTCGAAGAACTTATTCTCCCCATGGAAGGTGGGCACCTCCCATTTAAGCAAGGGACTTTTGAAACCCACGTAGGCAACGATGCCCTGAAAAAACTCGGAAAGAAACGCTGGAAAGAACTCGTATATCAGTCGATCTCCCACTTCAGACGCTGCTTCCAGCCCGACCACATTGTCCTGGGCGGAGGCAATTCCAAACTGCTGGACGAGATCCCTGAGGATTGCAGCCTTGGATCCAACAAAAACGCATTTACTGGTGGCTTCAGGCTTTGGGAAAAATCCTATAAGTTTTGATGGCTGCTGGAAACTAAATTCCCGAAATCCACATTTCAATAAAATCGAATTCCGGACTCTGAAATCATTCCGGAACTGCTCAACCCATTCCAAGTCTTAATCACGCTTTCATTCATGAGTCAAGTCAAATCAGATGCTTTGGTTTTCTACGGTGCAACCGGAGATCTTGCTTATAAAAAAATATTCCCGGCACTTCACATGATGGTAAAGAGGGGAAATCTAAACTCTCCGATCATTGGCGTGGCGAGGGGTGAATATGACCTTGAAAAACTCCGTGCCCGTGCAAAGGAAAGCATCCAAAAACACGGGCAATTCGAAGAGGAATCCTACAAGAAATTCTGTAGTCTTCTCGCTTTCGTAGGCGGCGACTATACGGATCAAGGGACTTTCAGAAGAATACGGGAAGCCTTGGGAGAAGCAAACAATCCCACCCACTACCTGGCCATCCCGCCCGTTCTTTTCCCAACCATCATCGCCCAGCTAGACCACTCGGGCTGTGCGAAAGGCGCACGAGTCATCGTGGAGAAGCCATTCGGGACTGATTTTGAATCTGCCAAAGCATTGAACAGGGTGCTTTTGGCAAAATTTGCCGAGAGCGCGATCTACAGGATCGACCACTACTTGGGCAAAAGACCAGTCAACAATATCGTCTTCTTCCGGTTTGTCAACTCACTTCTCGAACCGGTGTGGAACAAAAAGCACATCGAGAGCATACAGATCACGATGGCCGAAGACTTTGGAATCCAAGGCCGAGGTGCGTTCTACGACGTCACCGGGGCGATTCGCGACGTGATCCAAAACCACCTTTTCCAAATCCTGTGTAACCTGACCATGGAGCCGCCGAAGGCTCTGGACAGCGAGTCTATCCGTGACGAAAAAGTCAAGGTGTTGAAAGCTATCGCTCCCCTCAAAGCCCAAGACGTCATCTGCGGCCAATATGAGGGATATCTCGGAGAAAAAGCCGTGAAAGAAAACTCCAAAACAGAGACTTTCGCGGCAATGCGACTGCATATCGATTCACCCAGATGGCAAGGCGTGCCTTTCTACATCAGAGCGGGCAAAAACCTCCCGGTAACCTGCACCGAGATCGTCGTCAAATTCAAGCATTTGCCGTCAGCATATTCCACCATTGCCACCCAACCCAACCATATACGCTTTCGCATAAGTCCGGATGTAAAAGTCGCGTTTGGAATGCTAATTATGGCACCGGGAGAAGATATGGCATCGGTGCTGACCGAGGTCCAAGGAAATCCCACTCCCTTTCCCAATGAGAAAGAAGCCTATGAACGGGTGCTCACGGATGCAATGGCAGGCGATCCCACCCATTTCGCACGCCAAGATTATGTAGAGGAGGCATGGAAAATCGTTGATGAATACTTATCCTCCGACCATCCCGTTTATACATATGATGTTAATTCTTGGGGACCGGAGGTAGTAAACGAGCAAATTTTGCCTCTTGGTGGTTGGAACAATCCAGTAGTGACAAAAAGTAAATAAATGGAAATCAGAACATTTCAGTCCGCAAGTGAAGTGGCCAAAGAAGCAGCCGACTACATCGCGGACAGGATCAGAGAAAACATTGCAAAAAAAGGCATTTTCACGATGGCCATCAGCGGCGGCCGAACGCCTTGGGAAATGATCAAAGCACTTGCTGCCCATGATTTGCCCTGGGAAAAGGTTTTTCTTTTTCAAGTTGATGAGAGGATCGCCCCAGACGGGCATCCGGATCGAAATCTGACCCAATTGTTCAAATCCATAGAAGATACCAAGTTGCCTACCCGCTTGAATATCTTCCCCATGCATGTCGTCGCTGAGGATCTTGACCAAGCCTGCCTCGAGTACTCAGAGAGCATCCGAAGAATTACGGAAACCGGAAAACTTGATTTGATACACTTGGGGATAGGCACCGATGGGCATACGGCATCCCTTATCCCCGGTGACGAGGTCCTTCAGGTGGTGGATAGAGACGTAGCTTTGACCGGCAATCCCTACCAGGGCCGGTATCGGATGACTCTCACCTATCCCTTGATCAACCAAGCAGAAAAGATTCTTTGGGTGATCACCGGAGAGGAAAAAGCTGAAATGTTGAACCGACTCCTACACCAAGATCCCGCCATTCCAGCGGGAAATATCAGCCAGGAGCACACAATCATCCTGACCGAAGAGAGCGCTGCTGTCTCTATCAATTAATCAAACAGACTGTCACATGGCAGCCTTTTCTTTTGGAAAACTGCCTGACTTTTCCTTCATCTAGCTGCTGGCTACTTCGACTTTCAAAATTCCATTTAATGGGTATCTTAAGGGGAAATTGCCGCATAAATGCTGAACCTATTTGCCCAAAGCCTAACCTCTCCCGATAAAACCGCCATCATAGACCCGGAAGGGAGCTATTCCTATAGACAACTCCAAGCGGAAAGCGACAAAATCGCCGCGATACTCCTGGGAAAAAAATCTGATTTGGCTGAAGCACGAGTAGCCTTCATGGTTTCGCCAGGCTTCGATTATGTCAAAATCCAATGGGCAATTTGGAAAGCTGGAGGCATTGCCGTTCCCCTTTGTATCACATACCCATTACCTTCTTTGGCTTATGTCATCGAAGATACTCAAACGAAAATCATCATCGCGGGGCCAGAATATGTGGAGATACTTCAGGCTTACGCCGAGGAAAAAAACATTCGATTCTTGACTTTTGAAGAGATCGATTCGGCTTCTTCCGGAAAAGAACTTCCAAGAATAGATGGTCAACGAGGTGCCATGATCCTATATACCTCCGGCACCACAAACCTGCCAAAGGGAGTTCTTACGACTCATAACATCATCGAATCTCAGGTCAGCACCTTGATTAATGCCTGGCAATGGTCTCCGGAGGATCATACGATTTGTCTTCTCCCACTCCATCATGTACACGGAATTATCAATGTGGTTTCCTCTGCTCTTTGGGCTGGTGCAACTCTCCAATTCCTTCATCCATTCGATGCAAAGCAGGTATTTGATACTTTTTTGGAAGGAAAAGTAAATGTCTTTATGGCGGTGCCTACCATATACTTCAAGCTGATATCGGAATTTGAATCCTGTATAGAAGAAGAGCAGCAGCAGCTCAGGGATTGCATGGCTAAGTTTAGGCTGATGGTCTCAGGCTCTGCAGCCCTGCCCGTTTCCGTGATGGAAAAGTGGAAGGGAATTTCCGGGCATTACCTTCTGGAGCGGTACGGAATGACGGAAATCGGAATGGCCATCAGCAATCCTTATGAAGGAGAACGACGCGCAGGATATATTGGGCAGCCTTTGCCTGGAGTGCAAGCCAGATTAGTCGATGAGAAGAACCAAACAATAGAAATCGGTCAGCCTGGCGAAATTCAGATCAAAGGTCCATCTGTGTTTAAAGAATATTGGGGTAAGCCGGAAGCTACCGCCAAATCATTTACACAGGACGGCTGGTTCCGAACCGGGGATGTGGCTGTCATTGAAGATGGATATTACCGCATCCTAGGAAGGGATTCGATAGACATCATCAAATCAGGCGGCTACAAAATCTCGGCCTTGGAGATCGAGGAAATCCTAAGAAAGCATCCTGCGGTCAATGATTGCGGGGTCGTTGGTATCCCGGACGAGGAATGGGGAGAGTTGGTTTCTGCCGCCTTGATCCTGAAGGAATCGACTGATCCCAAAGAAATCAACCAATGGCTACGAGCCCAAATGCCCGCCTATAAGACTCCAAGAAAATACATTGTCCTAGACGAGCTGCCCAGAAACGCCATGGGCAAGGTGGTCAAAAACGACCTCAAAAAGTTGTTTTAACCCTAACTGACTCCGAAATGATCCAAGGACTTGCTGTACTTTCCTTTTCTTTTTTACTAGGCATGTGGGCTGGGGAACTTCTTGGCACTTGGCTGGGAATCGATGCCAATGTGGGCGGAGTGGGGTTTGCGATGATTTTTCTTCTGTTACTGGCAGAGACTTTTCGTAAAAACGGATGGTGGAAAAAGGAATTTGAGTTTGGAATCGAATTTTGGAACAAGCTCTATATTCCCGTTGTCATTGCCATGGCTGCCAGCCTCAATGTCAAATCGGCGCTTTCCGCTGGAACATTGGCCATCCTGGCGGGCATTGTGCCTGTTTTGCTTGCATTCTGGGTTTTTAAAATCTTAACCAAATCTTTTCCAGCCGCCCATGAATGATTTGATGCAAGTGCTGGATAAAAATGGCTTGATCGTCGCCTTTTTGCTCGTTGGAACTTTGACTTGGATCACCGATTGGTTTTCCAAGAAAGTACTGAATTCCAGAATTCCAGGTTCTGCATTGGCCATCTTCCTAGCGCTATTCTTTGGCTATCTCGGAGGAGTTTTTGGAGGGGGAGAAAAAGGACTGGCTGATTTACAATTGTTCAAAGGACTTTCGGTACTCGGAGGATCCATGTTTCGGGACTTTGCAATTGTTGCCACAGCGATCGGGGCCAGTTTTGTGTTGATCAAGAAAAGCGGAATTCTTGGCTTAATTTCCTTGGTATTGGGAATAGGAGTGTTTTTTATTGCGGGAGTTGGCTTGGCTTGGGCATTTGGCTATCGAGATGCAGTAAGTCTTTGCACCATCGGAGCCGGAGCCTGCACGTATATCGTCGGTCCAGTGACGGGTGGAGCTTTGGGGGCCAGCTCGGAGGTGATCGCCTTGAGCATCGGAACAGGAGTCGTGAAAACCATTGCTGTGACCATCTTTACTCCCATTTTAGCTAAGAAAATCGGATTGAAAACTGCTGGCTCAGCCATGGCTTTCGGTGGAATCATGGGAACTTCCAGTGGCGTGGCCGCAGGTCTGGCAGCCACCGATCCCAGATTGGTGCCTTATGGTGCTGTCACGGCTACCTTTTATACAGGGCTGGGCTGCTTGGTTTGTCCTTCTGTTTTCTATCTGTTTATTAAAATCTTGGTTGGCTAGTTTGATAAATGGAAATCCAACAAGGACTAAGGCTAGGTATCTTTGGAGCAAATGAAATCAACTCTTTTTCTATTCTTTTTCGTAGGCTGGGCCCGATTGGCATTTACCCAAAGTCAAATTAGTGGGAGAATTCAGGATCAAAGCACTCAGAAAGGCATCGAATATGCCTCCATTGTGCTTTTTTCTCAAAAGGACAGCGTCTTTATTGACGGCACTATCTCAGATCAGGAGGGGAAATTCTCGTTCGAAAACTCTTCTCCGGGCCGATACTATATTATTGCCAGCTTTATGGGTTTTGGCCCGGCAAGCTCTGGGGGGTTTGAGTTGAGCAGAAATCAAAAACTTGATCTGGGAGTAATTTCCCTTTCCAGTTCCGCTCAGGATCTCCAAGCAATAGAAGTCCAAGGACAACGAATCACGACGGAATTCCGACCCGAAAAACAGAGCTTTTCCGCTGACAACTTCGAAGCAGCCCAAGGCGGCGCCGCGACCGACGTCCTCAAAAACCTACCAGGCGTCAGCATCAATTCCGAAGGAACTCTCGCGATCCGCGGGAACACGGGCTTTGTCGTGATGATCAACGGCCGTCCTACTCAGGGAGATCCCATGATGCTCTTGGGACAGCTGCCCGCCAACAGCATAGAAAAGGTGGAATGGCTCTCCTCACCCGGGGCGCAGTTTGACTCAGAGGGAAAAGCCGGGATCATCAATATCACTACCAAAAAAGGCGCTACTGACGGACTCTACCTGCAATTCAACGGGAAATTGGGCTTTCCATCCATCGAAAACTACGACAACAAAGCTCCCCAGAATCGGTACGGCGGAGATTTTAACCTAAATTATCAAAAGGGGAAATGGGATCTTTCCCTCGGAGCAAGCTACCAGCGAAACGACATTGCTGGCAAACGGGTAGGAAATGTATACACCATCGAGGGTGATACCACCACTTATTTCCCATCCGAAGGTGAACGAAGTATCGACGAAACCAATTACTCCGGAAGATTCACGCTGGGATATAATCCAAGTACTTCCAATTCCTTCAGCTTGGGATTTTATGCAGGAGTCAGAGATAAGTTGAGAACGGCGGATATTCTCTATTACGATAACCACCAAGAATATCCTGGTGGTGAATCAGCTCCTTTTCAGTACTTCAATGCCAACGGCCAAAACCGTCGAGGTGATTTTGCTTTGGGAAGTCTGGATTATTCCCACACCTTTTCCAATTCCTCAAAGCTCAGTACCTCCATCCTCTACGAATACAGCATGCTCGGCGGGCCCACGATCAACAGAAACCTCGGCTATCCAGACCTCTCTATCGTCTATCAAGATGAATACAATACCAATGATAATCCCCTCAACGGCATTCGATACAATCTGGACTATACCTTCAAGCCAAGCTCGTTCGGCAATGTGCAGATAGGCTACCAATACCGCTTTTTGGATCATTTTGGGGACTTTTTGTACGAGAGAAAAAACAATGAAACCGGAATTTGGGAAATAGTACCGGAGTTTTCTTCGGAAGTTGATCTCAAGCGGATCATCCATACAGGCTATATCCAATGGGAAAAAAAGAAAGAAAAATGGTCCTACAGTGCGGGGGTAAGAACAGAATTGATGGACCGGAAATTCCAGCTGCAGGACAAGACCGGAAGCTTGGATACGACTTACCTATATGACTACATCCGACCTTTTTTCAGCGGAAGCCTAAGCTACCAGGCCAAGGAAGACCTTGCTTGGAAACTGAACTTTACCCAGCGAGTGGAGAGGGAAACCACCTTCAAAATGAATCCTTTCCCAGAGCGGGAACATAGCGAAACGCTCGAACAAGGTGATCCAAACGTATTGCCGGAATTTATCAATACGCTCGAAGCTGGAATGATCAAAAACTGGAAAGACAACAGCTTCTTTGTGACGGCCTATTATACCCGAATCGAAAATCTCGTCAACCGGGTGAATACGGTTTACAATGACACCATTCTCAACCGAATCTATTCCAATGTGGGAACTGCCAAATCCATTGGACTGGAATTGGGAACGGAACTCTTTTTCACGGAAAAATGGAAGGCCTATTTGGGTGGAAATGTCTACCACTATTCCATCCGGGGAGAGTTTGACAATAGTTCCGTAGATCAGGCGGCATGGACCTATTCATATAACTTCAATACAACCTTCAACTTCTCTAAAACCATCAGTTCCCAGTTTACCCTAAACTATCTCTCCAGGCGTGTGACAGCCCAGGGAGAAGACAGCCGCTTTTATCTTCCTTCTTTGAACATCAAAAAGACCTTCATGGATGGTCAGTTGGCCGTCAATCTTCTCTGGCAAAACATCGATTTAGGCGCACTAAAGACCAACGAGCAGCGGATTACCACTTGGCGGGATGGGGAGTTTTACACGACGACCAATTATATACAGGAAGTAGACATGATCCTGCTGAACCTATCCTACACGATCAACCGATCTAAGAACCGCGCGAAGTTTGTGAAAAGCGAGTTTGGCGAGAAAGAGTTTTGATTCTGTGTTTAGACAAATGAGGCTAAACCGACCTCTGATGCGCTTAATACCAAACTAGTCGCCCTCAATCACTTAAAATCAAAGCAATTATCTTTTATATTGGATTAGCCAAGCTTTGATCTTTTGAAATCAACCATCAAATCCGCCCAGGAAAAACTGGGATTTAGACTGAGAGGCCTAGAAAATACCCGAATCGAATCCCTGAGCGACGGGGTATTCGCCATTGCGATCGGTTTGCTTTTGCTGTCCAGCTCTCCGCCCCAGACTTTTGAGGAATTGAGAGAATTTATCAAGGACTTCATTCCCTTTGCCGGAACGATCTCCATCCTAATGATGATCTGGTATCAGCATTACCTGTTTTTCATCCGCTTCGGACTTCGCGATGCCGGCACGGCAGCGATCAACACCATCCTGTTGTTTTTGGTGCTTTTCTATACCTATCCTCTCAAATTCCTCTTTCGCCTGTTGATCGACATTTATACAGCCCTTTTCACCGGAAATGAGAAGGCTATCCAGGTGATTTTCTCTGAAACCATCTTGATGGAAGACACTCCCCAACTGATGGTAATCTACGGAATCGGCGCCTCGGGGATATTTTGGGTTTTTGTCTGGCTAAATGCCCGAGCCCTCAAAAAATCCAAACTTCTTGATCTTTCGCCCAAAGAAATTCTCCTTACCCGAAACAGTATCCGAATGAACATAGCAGCGGGACTTATCCCGCTGTGTTCGGCAATTTTTGCGGGTTTCGAACTGGGAGGAATTTACACCTTCATGATCTCCGGCTTTATTTATGTTTCCTATATGGTAGTGATGCCGCTGATGGGCTACTGGGGAGGCAAAAGAATCGAAAAGGCCGACTTGTTGAATAGTCCCGACATTGAAGAACCTTTAAACTCGGAGTAAACGTTATCCAATTCCAAAATAGAATTTCATGGAATCCACCCTGTTGATCAAAAATATGGTTTGCCCGCGCTGCATCGAGGCGGTGTCGGAGATTTTTTCAGGAGAAAAGCTGGATGCCAAAGTGGAATTGGGAAAAGTGAATCTCAGCTATGCTATTTCTGATTCCCAAAAAGAAAAGCTTGCTCGATTGCTTCATAGCCGGGGCTTTGAGCTTTTGGAACCGGGAAAATCCGCCCAAATCTCCCAGATCAAAACCTTGATCGTGGAACTGGTCCACCAAAAGGATAACAGCTTGCATGAAAATCTTTCTTCCTATCTCTCCGAAAAACTAAACCAGGAATATACCGGACTGAGCAAGTTGTTTTCTTCCGTAGAGGGGATCACCATCGAGCGGTTTTATACCCTCCAAAAGATCGAAAAAGTCAAGGAATACCTCTTCTACGACGAACTCAGCCTCTCCGAAATCGCCTTCCAGATGGGCTATAGCTCCGTGGCCTATCTCAGTTCCCAATTCAAAAAAGAAACCGGCATGACGCCCAGTGAATTCAAGAAAAATGGGCAAGTGAAAAGGAGAAGTTTAGATGGGATATAAAAAAAAGAACTAGTTTGGTAATAACATCTGAATATTTTATTAAAACTGAGATTTAAAACTTTGATTCATTCTATTTATGGAGGATATAAATGATGGTGGATTTATTTATTACTTAAAAAACCTATTTATCAATTACTTTAAAAAATTTGAAAATTATCTCTTTCTTGGGCTTTTGACAATCACATTTGGATTACTTTGGAGCCGAGATGGGATTCCCATTGCAGTTAAAGTGTTTATTATAATGGCAAATGGTTTTTTAATTGCTTCACTATTAACACAATTCGTTTTAGCAATAAGAGAAAAGGATTTTAGGAGAAACAAACTGCTTCTATTATTATTTTTAATTACCGGACTTTCATCAATAATTTTCTTTTTATGGGGATATAAATCACTTAATTGGTCTTTTTATTCCGGATTAATTTTTATGGTGCCTATAATAATTACACAAGTCTGTTTTAAAATTAGAAACTGGTTCTAAAATTAATTTTACAAGAAACACTTCGAATTATTCTTCTTTATTGTTAATCTTTTATGAAATTCATAACTCATCCAAACCTATCCTTGGACCCACCTCCAAGGTACCCCTCCCCACCTCAAATATCCGATGCCGGACCTTTTAGATGCGATGTCGCACCTTTTATATGCGATACCGGACCTTTTAGCTGCGGTGTCGGATCTTAGAACCACGATGCCGCAGCTTTTTGGTCCGAAATCCCATGTTTTTACTCCGGCACCGCATGTTTTTACTCCGACACCGAGGCTTTTAGACGGGATCACGCAGCCCAGAAGTCCGACCTCGGATGTTTTTAGTGGATACCCATTATCCTACACTTTGCCTACTGCCATCAGCCTTTACCCTTTGCTATTCTTTAGGAATTAGTAAATTCCAATAGATTTACAAATAATGAATTCAGATCAATTTGAACAATCTCAAATCCAACCCCTATTGGATTATTTTCAACAGCTTATCCCACTTGATTCCAAGGAGAAGCAATTAGTATTGGAACTATTCAAACCCCGACTGTATCGAAGAAGGCAATTTGTCCTCCAGGAAGGCGATGTCTGCAACCAATTCAACTTCATAGTCCGAGGTTGCTTGCGGATGTACAAGATCGATGAGAAAGGAAACACGCACATTCTGCAATTCGCCTCAGAAAATTGGTGGTTGACCAATATTGGTAGTTTCCATGACCGAACTCCCTCCGAACTTGAAATCGACGCCATCGAGGATACGGTGGTACTTCAGATCAACCACGAAAACCTGCTTTCTCTCTATATCAATGCTCCCAAGTTCGATCGTATTTTTCGGGTTTTGATCGAAAAAAGCTTCGTTTCCACACAGAAGCGACTTTTACAGACCATCAGTTCTACAGCTGAGGAAAGGTATAATTCCTTTTTGGCAAGCTATTCCCATCTCAACAATCGACTCCCACAAACCCAAATTGCCTCATTTTTGGGCATTTCCCCGGAGTTTTTAAGCCGCTTGAGAAACAAGCAAGCCAAAAAGGCTTGATCTAGATCAATACTATTTCTTGATTCAGTTCATCGGTGGGAACCAGCCCTCGGATGCAACTTTGTTTTATCAAAACATCAGCAAAAACAAACACGAAATAGCATGAAAACATCCTCAAAAGTAGCCGTAATCGGCCTTGGAAACATCGGAAAAGCAGTTGCTCAAATCCTGGTAAAAGGCAACAGACCCGTAATCCTTGCCAGTAAAAAATTGGAAGACGCCGAAGCCCTAGCCGAAGAATTAGGGAGTCTTGCCACTGCTTCCGAAACTAGTGAAGCCATCAAAAATGCCGATATCCTGATATTTTCTGTTTGGTTTAATACCCTTCAGGAATTGATTGGACAATATGGAGAAGCCCTTTCCGGCAAAATCATTATCGACACGACCAATCCAATCGCTCCGGATGAAAATGGAGGCTTCAAGAAAATCATCGGAGAAAAAGAATCCTCTGGACAATTAAACGCTGAAATCTTACCCTCTGGTGCCAAATTGGTCAAAGCTTTCGGAACATTGGGCGTAGCTTCCTTAGCTTCTGCTGCTTTCCAATCTCCTGAAAAAGGAGTTTTATTCTATGCGGCCGATGAGGAATCTGTGGATGCCGAAGTAAAGGAACTGATCCAGGATGCAGGCTTCGAGGCTGTAAAAGTAGGTGGCTTGGATCAATCCATCCGAATTGAAGTGTTTGGAGATTTGCATGAATTTGGTGCTTTGGGAAAAGTAGTCTCCAAAGCTGAAGCAATCGAAAAATTGTAAAAACCTCTATTTCCAAAAGCTTATGAAACTCATCCAATCAGTATCTATCCTGTTTTTCCTTTTGGAAATCACCTTCGGTCTGAATGCTCAAACTTCAGGCAATTGGCAGAAAATCCAATTTGGCAAGCAAACCTTTGAACTTCACAATGTGACCGGAGAGGTGGTCAAATTTAATGGCAAAAAGACTTTGAAAATAGAGCGGGATTTAAAAGCCTTGCCCTTTGACGAAAATCGCCTGGAAGAGACGGTCGATGAAAGACATTATGCAAGACTTGTGGATTTGGAGGATTTTGAAAATGGAACCATTGAAGTAAAAATGCTCAGCCAGATTCAGGACCCTTCTCCCTATCCCCCAGCAGCAGGATTCATTGGGGTGTATTTTAGAATCAAAGAAGATGATTCAGCTTTTGAATCCATCTACCTCCGTCCCAAAGTCGGAAGAGTTGATAATCAGTTTGCCAGAAACCACGCCGTGCAGTATTTCTCTTACCCTGACTACAAGTTTCAAACCCTGCGGGACAAATTCCCAGCAGGATCGTATGAGGGATCTGCCCCAGTAGCCTTAAATGAATGGATCACAATGCGAATCGAAGTCAATGGTGAAACAGCTGAAATGTTCATCAATGACCTGAAGTATTCCTCCTTTATCGTGGCCAAGATGTTGGGAAAAAACCAACAGGGCTCAGTAGGCCTGTATGTGGATATCGCCACCATCGGCTACTTTCGGGATTTGAAAGTGACTAAGCGGGCCTTCATTCCTAAAAAGAATTCAGGAGAAAAAGTGAATGACATTTAAGGAAGGAAAACTAGATTTTCAGAAAAATAGCTTTTGGTTCAAAGCGTAGACAAGCTCTACGCTTTTTTTGATTTATAAGAAAACTGAGCTGCACTTTTCCCCAGCCTTTTGACCTTTCTGCCTCATGATTGCTTCAAAAGTCTTGAGAAGAAATTGAACCAGAATAGATTAACTTTTCACCAAATTCAGGGTTAGAACTTCATTAAACAGATTTTTATGGCAAACGAATCAAAGGGATTAATGAAATCTGGATCAGCTGAGTCCATAGAAAAAGAACTTGATGCCCTATCCGACCAAGAGCTCCAAGCGGAAGCCAAAAAATTGAAATCTTTTTCCCTGACCAATGCGGTATTTATAGGATTCCTGGCAGGCATTATTTTTTACAGCATCGCGAAAAGTACTTGGGGGCTTTTCACCTTGATCCCCCTATTTTTCATTTACAAGCTGGTAAATGACCCCAAAAACCTACGAGCCAAAATTCTGGATAAGGTACTCCAAGAAAGAAATTTGAAATAAATCCTGTCCCTAAAAGGCAGATAGGATCAAGTCATTTCTTAAGGCGGAAATTTTTGCCTCATCACTTTCCAACCATTTTTTCTCGAGTCTTCCTCTACTTTCCCATTTTCTAGGACAGCTCCTTCAAAGTTTCAGAAGGATAGCGTCTAAAATTTTCGTAACTTGATGGAAACCAGAGAAATCGCAAGCGAATGCTTGAGGGACCCTGATTAAGATTTATCACTCACCAAATTTCTCAGCTATGACATCCGCCCAAAACATCCAAGTCATTGACACCATTTACCAAGCATTTGCTGTTGGCGATATGCCGACCGTTCTTGGTAAAATGCATCCCAAAATCAAATGGAACGAAGCCGAAGGCAATTCACTTGCCGATGGCAATCCTTACATCGGTACCGATGCCGTATTGACGGGAGTATTTGCGCGTCTGGGTGCCAACCATGACTACTTCAACCTGATGAATATCAAACTTCATGGAATGGATGAAAGCATGGTGTTGGCAACTCTTCGATACGATGCCAAAGTGAAGGCCACGGGTAAGACCTATAATGCACAAGTGGCGCATCTCTGGACTCTAGATGACAACGGGAAAATCACCGCCTTTCAGCAATATGTGGACACTAAAAAACTGGCAGAGGCTGAAATGGCATAGGATGAATAGCACTCCATTCGCCTATCCAAACTAGGTAACAACAGGAACCTGTGTTTATGCCTGAGCCCAGTGAATGTAATCGGAAGGCACAGGTTCCAATCCACTTTTTCGCATCATCGAAGCCAATTGTCCTCGGTGGTAAGTAGCGTGGTTGATAATATGAATCAGCATATCCGAAACCCTTTTTTCAAAGGCCGCTCCGGAAAAGCTGTGGAAAGAAATCTTAGCATCCAGATCTACCAGCTTCAAAATCTCCAAGGTCTTGGTGTATAAGGCCTCATTTCTGGAAGGAAAACTTTCAATCGGAAAATCTTCCCAGGGATTTCTTAAGGTGATATTTCCTTCAATCCGCTCGATCCAGATCTGATGGGCATTGATCAGGTGATTGGCTAAGCGGATGATTTCACCATCCAGTTGGTAATGATACGATTGAAATCGGGTATCCAGCGATTGACTGATCTGGTAATTGTATTCAAAAAAGCGTTGTAAAAACTCCTTCATGGCTTAGGGAATAAATGGGATAAGTACATCTGTAGGCCAAATCAACGAGTATTTCCGATATCCAGCAAAATCTTATAAAACTCTCCCAAAATCCTGTAACACTTTTCCGCAAGTAAGAGGACAAATTTGTATCATCAATTCTTAGCTATGGAAACAGCAACCACAAATACCCCACAAACGACCGGAAAACTCCACAAGGAGATTTTTCCAGTCACCGGCATGACCTGTGCGGCCTGTGCCTCCAGCGTGGAGACTATTTTGCAATACACCGATGGAGTCAAATCAGCCGCAGTAAACTTTGCTACCAATACGGTCCAAGTCGAGTACGATGACAGCACTACCCCTGAAAGGCTGAATGCCGCCCTAGTCGATATCGGCTATGGCTTGGTGGTCGGTTCCAAAGACGTGCAGGAAACGGTGCAGGAAGAACAGGAGAAGAAATACCAAGCTGTCAAGAAGCAAACGATCGGTGCTGCTTTGCTGACCTTGCCTGTTTTCATTTTGGGAATGTTTTTTATGGAGTGGGAACCTGGAAAATGGATCAGTATGGCACTTTCCATTCCGGTTCTGTTCTTTTTTGGAAGACATTTCTATGCCAATGCCTACAAGCAAGCCAAACATGGCAAAGCCAATATGGACACGCTCGTGGCCCTGAGTACCGGGATTGCCTTTATCTTCTCGGTCTTCAACACGGTATTTCCAGAGTTTTGGCATCAGCGGGGCATCCATCCCCACGTGTATTTCGAGGCGGCGACGGTAATCATCGTGTTTATTTCCTTGGGGAAAATGCTGGAGGAAAAAGCCAAATCCCAAACTGGATCCGCTTTGAAAAAGCTCATGGGCCTTCAACCCAAAACTTTGACCCGAATCCAAGACGGTAAGCCCCAGGAAATCAAAATCGAAGAAGTACAGGTGGGTGATCGCATCCTGATCAAACCCGGAGAAAAGATCCCCGTGGACGGAAAAGTCTTGGAAGGAAGCTCCTATCTGGACGAAAGCATGATCAGCGGCGAGCCTGTTCCGGTGGAAAAGAAAACCGGGGATGCGGTCTTTGCCGGTACCATCAACCAAAAGGGAAGTTTGGAGATCGAAGCAGAAAAAGTGGGAGCTTCTACCCTACTTTCCCAGATCATCCAGCGGGTGCAAGAGGCGCAAGGCAGCAAGGCTCCTGTGCAGAAACTGGTGGACAAAATCGCCGGAATCTTTGTGCCTGTGGTGATTGTGATTGCCTTGGTAACCTTTGGAGTTTGGATGATTTGGGGAGGAGAAAATGCGGTTTCCCATGCCTTGTTGGCAGCAGTTTCGGTCTTAGTCATTGCCTGTCCTTGTGCCTTGGGATTGGCCACACCAACGGCCATCATGGTCGGTGTGGGCAAAGGTGCAGAAAACAATATCCTTATTAGAGAAGCAGAAAGTTTGGAATTGGGGCATCAGGTTAATGCCATCATTTTGGATAAAACCGGAACCATTACCGAAGGAAAACCAACTGTAGGCAGTGTGCAGTTTGCGGGAGGCAGTGGTCAGTCCAAAGTGGATTATAATTCAATTCTACATTCTCTCGAATCCAAATCCGAGCATCCTTTGGCAGAAGCGGTGGTGAAGCATTTGAAAGAACAGCATGTCGAAGCAACTTCCTTGGAGCATTTCGAAAGCATTACTGCCCGAGGTGTGAAAGGAACTAAAGACGGAAAAACCTATTTCGCAGGTAATTTGAAGCTCCTTGAGGAAAATGGAATCTCCATCCCTTCAGATTTAAAAGTGCAGGCAAAAACCTGGAGTGAACAAGCCCAAACTGTGATTTGGTTTGCCGATCAGGAACAAGCCTTGGCGATTCTTGGAATTCAGGATCAGATTAAACCGAGTTCAAAGTCGGCCATTGCCAAACTCCAAAAATCCGGTGTGGAAGTCTACATGCTGACTGGAGACAATCAACAAACCGCTTCGGCAGTAGCCAAGGAAGTTGGAATCAAAGAATACCAAGCTGAAGTGATGCCTTCTGATAAATCAGAATTTGTCAAAAAACTTCAAAACCAAGGCAAGACAGTCGCGATGGTCGGAGACGGAATCAATGACTCGGAAGCTTTGGCACAAGCAGATGTAAGTATTGCCATGGGACATGGATCGGATATCGCGATGGATGTGGCCAAGATTACCCTGATCACTTCGGATTTAGAGAAAATTCCGCAAGCATTTCGATTGTCCCACTTGACGGTAAATGGCATCAAGCAAAACCTCTTCTGGGCCTTTATCTACAATTTGATCGGGATTCCTATTGCAGCAGGTGTCCTTTATCCGCTCAATGGCTTCTTGCTGGATCCTATGATCGCCGGAGCTGCGATGGCCTTTAGCTCAGTTTCGGTAGTATTGAACAGCCTTAGATTAAAAACTCGTAAACTTTAAAATCGAAATTTTCCTAAACCAATTAATAAATACCTATCGAATGAAAACGCTAAAATTCAAAACCAACATCAATTGTGGCAACTGCCTAGCCAAAGTCACTCCCAAACTCAACGAATGTGAACTTGATTCCTGGGAGGTGGATCTTCAAGATCCGGACAGAACATTGACCGTGAAAACCGAAAATCTGGAGCCCGAGGACATCAAAAAGGCCGTCCTGAAAGCCGGTTTTATTGCTCAGCCAGTATAGAGTATCATGCCTACGGCATTTTGTCTATATAACAATTCCTTTCCTACCTAGCTTACGTCCCGTCGGGACTTTAAAAAAGGCATCCTTGATGAAAACAAATTAGAAATCCCTTCAGAGAAAATCACAAGAGGGTCAAAATGAAATAATACATTCATCAATCGTCCCATGGGGACGGAAGCTTGGTAGAAACGTGTGCATCGGTAATCAATAGTCCTGTAAGGACGATACCTAAATCTGGTCTTTAAAAATATATTTAGAATCAAATTCAATTCCTTGGTCAGATAAGATCTTCTTATACTCTTCCAAAAATGGCCTCTTTTGGTGATGATTCTTTTGATTCAGGATGTATTCAACAACTTTCGGAAGATCAGATTTAGTATAAGAAAATGCTCCAAATCCTTCTTGCCATGAAAATTTTGATGAAGTCAGTCCAGTTTCATTGATCCATTTAGAACTCGAAGCCTTTACCTTTTGAATCAATTCACTTAATGATTGGTCTGGCCTTTGGCCAAAAAGAATATGAATATGATCAGGCATGCCTCCAATAGCTAAAACTTTATGATTATAGTGACTGAAAATACTGATGATATAATCATAAAGTCTAGACTCCCATTGAGCATTTATTTGAGCATTCCTAAACTTAGTAGCAAACACTACATGGATATGAATTTGGGTAAAAGTATTGGCCATTACGAAAAAATCATTTTCTAAATTTAGCTAGGTTCCATCAGTTTTCATTAGTGATAGAACTCAAAATTTGAACTTCCAAAATTTTATTCCGTATTTTTGACACGATGAAGGCCTCAGTTTCCATAGTATTAGCCCTGCTGGTTTTCTTCGCTTCCGTTGGGATGGCGAAGACGACCCATTTTTGCATGGGCATGGAAATGAAATCTGAGCTTGGATTCGGAGAAAAACATGTGGACTGCGGCATGAACATGCCCATGGATCACAGCGAAAACGAATCGGATCAGCAAGACCCTCAGTCCTGCTGCGAAAATGTCACCACACAGGTACAAGTCGATGATGAAGTCCAACTGAAAAAGGTGGAAATCAACCTTTCACTTGACTTCGCCCTAGCTCTAGTACAGGTTTTTGTTTTCGGTATTGAGCCTCTTTCAACTGAAAAAAGCCAATTTCCCACCTATTCCCCTCCCCCAATTGAGCAAGACCTACAGGTGCTGCATCAATCTTTCTTAATCTAAATCTTTGGTCGCGGGAACAATCTCCTGCATGCATTTCTTTTGCCAAAATCCCTTGGCAGGCTCCTTTTGCATCCAAACCAAAGATTTATGCTCAATCGCATCGTAAAGTACTTCTTAGAGAACAAACTGGTGACCGTTCTCTTTCTCCTGCTGATTATCGGCTGGGGAATCGTCACCGCTCCATTCAACTGGCAGGTGGATTTCTTACCCAGAGATCCTGTGCCCGTGGATGCCATCCCTGACATCGGTGAAAACCAACAGATCGTCTTTACCGAATGGATGGGACGCTCTCCACAGGATGTCGAGGACCAAATCACCTATCCCCTGACCACTTCCCTCTTGGGTCTTCCCGGTGTGAAAAGTGTGCGTTCCAGTTCAGCTTTTGGCTTTTCCAGTATCTACATCATCTTCAATGAAGACATAGAATTCTATTGGAGTCGCTCCCGGGTTCTAGAGAAACTCAATTCCCTCCCAGCTGGTCTATTGCCAGATGGCGTCCAGCCTAAACTAGGTCCAGATGCCACAGCTTTGGGACAAGTATATTGGTACACCTTGGAAGGTCGGGATGAAAACGGAAATCCAACCGGAGGCTGGGATCTCCACGAGCTTCGAACCGTACAAGACTACTACGTTCGCTATGCTTTGACCGCGGTCGAAGGCGTAGCCGAAGTAGCTTCGGTAGGTGGCTATGTCAAAGAATATCAGGTCGACGTGGATCCAGGAGCACTTAAAGCCAATGGAGTCACCCTGATGGACGTGATGGAAGCCGTGAGAAAATCCAATTTGGACGTCTCTGCCAATACCATCGAAGTCAATAAGGTAGATTACTTTATCCGAGGCTTGGGCTATGTAGAGGAATTGGAAGACTTGGACAAAGCTGTCGTCAAGGTCACTAACAACGTCCCTATACGAATCCAGGATGTGGCCCGTGTGAATATCGGCCCTCAGCCTCGAAATATGGGCGGGATTTTGGACAAAAGCGGCGCTGAAGCTGTTGGTGGTGTGGTCATCGCACGCTATGGTGACAATCCCCTGAAGGTCATCGAAGGAGTCAAATCTGAAATCGAAAAGCTTTCCCAAGGCCTTCCTACCAAAACTTTGGCAGACGGAACCGTTTCCAAAGTTACCCTGGTGCCTTTCTACGATCGTACCGGATTGATTTACGAGACTTTGGGGACGCTTTACGAAGCGATCAATCTCCAGATTTTGGTGACCATCTTGGTGATCATCGTGATGGTGTACAACCTCCGGGCTTCCCTCCTAATCTCTGCCTTGCTTCCGCTCGCGGTGCTGATGTGTTTCATCTTTATGAAATACTTTAGCGTAGATGCCAATATTGTGGCGCTCTCAGGGATCGCGATTGCAATTGGGACCATGGTCGATCTGGGGATTATTCTGAATGAAAATGTCCTGCGACATTTGGAAACAGCCCCCGCAGGCCAATCCAAACTGAAAACAGTTTATTTGGCGACAGCGGAAGTTTCAGGTGCGATTATCACTGCTGTCAGTACGACGATTATCAGTTTCTTCCCGGTATTCACACTTCAGGCTGCGGAAGGCAAACTCTTCGGGCCTTTGGCCTATACCAAAACCTTTGCCTTGGTTTCAGCGGTGATATTCACCTTGCTGATTATGCCGGCCTTTTCCCATTGGGCCTTTTCAATCAAGGAAGTCAAAGGAAAACTAGGTAAAGCTCTTAACCTTTCTTTACTAATACTTGGGCCAATCATCGCCTTTACCGTTTGGTCTTGGGGTGGCTGGCTACTATTTGCCTTTGGTGCGCTCAATGTAGCCGCATTCCAATTTCCTGAAAAAGTCGAACCCCATAAGAATTTGGCGACCATCGCCATCACACTCTTGTTTGTGACTTGGCTTTTGACAGGGCTTTGGATGCCATTGGGCGTTTCTGTCAGCAAGCTGGTCAACTTTGGGTTCATCGCCATCCTGTTGGCTTTGGTCTTGGGAGGATTTTCCGGATTTATTCGCATCTATCCACGAATCCTGATGTGGTGTCTAGCCAACAAGGGCAAATTCCTGCTATTTCCTTTGATCGTGATTTTGTTGGGAGCCAGCGTTTGGTTGGGTTTCAACAAGGTTTTTGGAATCATGCCTAGGACTTTTGATCTCATCGGGGTCAATATCCGAACCACATCCCTATGGTCAAGCATGAGTCACTCTTTCCCGGGAATGGGTAAGGAATTTATGCCTTCGCTAAATGAAGGCTCCTTCCTGTTGATGCCGACGACCATGCCTCATGCTGGGATTCAGGAAAACAAGGAAGTCCTGCAGCAACTGGATATGCTGGTTACAGCCATTCCTGAAGTGGAAATTGTAGTTGGCAAAGCCGGTCGTGCAGAAACCGCCATCGACCCTGCTCCGATCAACATGTTTGAAAATACCATCAATTACAAAAGCGAATACGCGACCGACCTTAATGGAAATCGCCTTCGCTTCAAGGTAACTGATGGAAAATACGAATTGAAGGACGGCTCCCTCTTCGATCCTGAAACCATGACTCCTAATCAGATTCGAGTTCAGGATCTGGTGGAAGATGAGGACGGAGAATACTTCCGTCAATGGAGAAAGCATATCCTTTCCCCTGATGACATCTGGGAAGAAATCGTAGGTGTAATCCAAATTCCTGGAGTAACCTCCTCTCCGAAGCTTCAGCCGATCGAAACCCGATTAGTGATGCTTCAGACAGGCATGCGAGCTCCGATGGGCATCAAAGTATATGGGCCAGACCTACAGACCATTGAGAGCTTTGGCTTAGAGTTAGAAAAGTACCTGAAGGAAGTTCCTTCTGTGAAAAAGGAAGCTGTCTTCGCAGACCGAATCGTAGGCAAACCATACCTCGAATTGGACATCAATCGGGATGAAATCTCCCGCTACGGAATGAATGTGGTGGATGTCCAGGACTTTATCGAGACAGCAATCGGCGGAATGAAACTGAGCACCACGGTGGAAGGCCGAGAACGTTTCCCAATCCGTGTTCGCTATGCGCGGGAATTCCGGGATGATCCTTATGCCATCGAAAATCTCCAAATCCCAACTCCTCTTGGAAATTATATTCCATTGAGCCAAGTGGCGGATATTTCCTACAGACCGGGTCCAGATATGATCCGAGGAGAAAACAGCTTCTTGGTGGGCTATGTCCTCTTGGACAAAATGGATGGATTTGCAGAAGTGACTGTGGTGGAGCAAGCCCAAAAATACCTGCAGGAAAAGATCGATTCGGGTGAGCTAAAAGTACCGAATGGAGTCCGTTATGTGTTTTCTGGCTCCTATGAAAACCAAGTACGAGCCGAAAAGAGATTGGGAATTGTCGTACCACTTTGTTTGATCCTAATCTTCTTGATTCTCTACTTCCAATTCCGGGCGGTCTCCACTTCCCTCTTTGTTTTTATGGGGATAGGAATGGCTTTCTCCGGAGCATTCCTGATGCTTTGGCTGTATGGACAGGATTGGTTTATGGACTTTTCCTTTTTTGGCACCAATATCCGGGATCTTTTCCAGATGAAAGTCTACAATCTCAGCGTGGCGGTTTGGGTTGGGTTTATTGCCCTATTCGGCATCGCAACGGATGACGGCGTAGTCGTCGCTTCATATTTGGATCAAAGCTTCAAGGAAAATCAACCTCGAACGATTCAGGAAATCCGGGATGCAGTTTTGGAAGCTGGAAAGCGAAGAGTGCTTCCATGTATGATGACTACAGCGACTACGCTTTTGGCTTTGGTTCCTGTGCTCACTTCTACAGGACGTGGCTCCGATATCATGATCCCGATGGCTATTCCATCCTTGGGAGGAATGGTGTTGGAAACTACCACAGTATTTATCGTACCTACCCTTTATTGCTGGTGGGCAGAAAGAAAATTGAAAAACAATTCCAAAGTATTCACTGAGGAAGAAAATGCATAAAGTCATGAAAAATCAGACCTTATTCCCTATTGGATTTCAGACTTCAGACTTCAGACTTCCGATTTCCCATTTGATTCTTCCGGTGTTGATAGCTTTTCTTTTTCTGGGATTAGAAAAAGTAAAAGCTCAATCGCTTGATGAGTACTTGATCATGGCAGCAGAGAACAATCCAGGATTGAAAGCCTCATACGCTCGCTACCAAGCGGCTCAGGAACGGATCAACCAGCCAGGTTTGCCTGATCCAGAGCTTCAAGTTGGATTTTTCCTCGAACCCATGGAGCGTTTTATGGGCAACCAGCAAGCAGATCTGCAATTGATGCAGATGTTCCCTTGGTTTGGGATGATCTCAACACAAAAAGAAGAAGCCAACTTCATGGCGCAAGCTCAATACCAGCTCTTTTTGGAAGAGAAAAACCAGTTGATGTTTCTCGTAAAATCCACTTGGTTTGACCTGATCAGGTTGAAGGAAGAAATCAGAATTTCCCAGGAAAATCTGGAATTCCTGAAGAAGTATGAGCGCCTTGCCTTGATCAAGTATCAGGCTGCCGCAGGTGGCTCAACTTCCAGTTCCTCGACCCCAATGGCAAGCGGAAGCAATGCATCGATGTCTTCGACCTCTTCAGGAGCCTCTGGCATGGCTTCAATGGGTGGAGGAAATACTTCAAGCTCGGCAATGTCTCAAACTAGCTCTCCAAGTAGTTCGATGAGTTCTGGTGGAATGGCCACTTCAGGATCTTCGATGAGTGATATCCTTCAGATTCGGATCTCCATGAAGGAACTGGAAAATACGATTGCCCAGCAAAAAGCTGATTTGGAACCGTTTCAGATTAAATTCAATCAGCTACTCAACCGGGAAATTAGATCAGAAATCTCTCTCCCAACTGGATTTGAAGCCATTCAACTAGAAGCTGGAAAATTGGCGGTTTTGGACAGCATTCAGTCAAACAATCCCATGCTTGCCATGTACGATTCTGAATTGGCGGCTTATGATCAGCAAGCCCGAATGGCCAAATTGGATGGCAGACCGATGTTTGGAGCAGGTGTGAATTACATGCCATTTACGGCTAGGGAAGAGAGCGGAATGATGATGGGTGGCAGGGATATGGTCATGCCGATGGTCAGCCTTTCCCTTCCGATCTACCGCAAAAAAATCAATTCCAGAGTCAAAGAGGCTGAATTACTCAAGGAAGCGACAGTTTTGGAAAAGGAAAAAACCAAAAATCTATTGGCTATGGAGTGGGCCAATGCTTATCGGGATTGGGAAAATGCTGAGCGAAAAATCCAGCTCTATGGTGAGCAGCGCGAGCTAACCCAACAGAACATGAGTCTGTTGACTACCTCCTATTCTGGAGATGGTGGAGATTTCGAAGACATTCTCCGGGCCCAGCAGCAACTGCTGGATTATCAATTGCAGGAAATCAATGCGATCAACCTGCAGCACCAAAGTTTGGCAAAGCTTGAAATGCTTTCCTCCTCCTCCATTCCACTTAATGACTAAATCTCATGAAGAAGCTATTTGAAAATAAAACGATCCTGGTTGTTTGTACACTAATCCTCGGAGGATTGATCGGATGGATCCTCAAGCCAGGAGCTGAAACCGCTGAGGCACTCCATGACCATGGTGCAGAATCCGCCGAAAACTCGATTTGGACTTGTTCCATGCACCCACAAATCCGATTGGAGGAGCCTGGCTCCTGCCCGATTTGCGGAATGGATTTGATTCCAGCCAATCAGGCCAGTTCTGGTTCAGGCAATCCACTAGTTTATGAAATGACCCCCGAAGCGGTGGCTTTGGCACAAATCCATACAACTAAGGTTGGTGGCTCCGATGCCGGAGGTGAACTTTTCTTGACTGGTAAAATCCAAGCCGACGAGCGTGAAAATGCTTCCGTTACCGCCAAATTCCCGGGAAGAATTGAAAAGCTGTTTGTGACCTTTACCGGTGAGAAAGTGCAAGCAGGTCAGAAATTGGCTACCCTTTATTCTCCGGAATTGCTTTCCGCACAGCGGGAATTGCTGGAAGCTTCCAAAAGCAAAGCTGATTTTCCTGAACTCTATCAAGCAGCCAAAGAAAAGCTTCGCCTTTGGAAACTTACCGAAGGTCAAATTCAGGCCATTGAGCAAAGTGGCGGAGTCAAGGATCAAATCGACATTTTGGCGGACCAAAGCGGAGTGGTAACCCAGCGGAATATCGCAGTCGGTGACTATGTAAACACCGGACAAGTGCTATTCAATGTGGTCAATCTGAATAAACTTTGGGTGCTTTTGGATGCCTATGAATCTGATTTGAGTTCCATCAAAATGGGTGATCCGATCAATTTCTCTGTTTCTGGAATTCCGGGTGAAAACTTCACCGCCAAGGTTTCCTTTATCGATCCCCTTTTGGATCCCAATACCCGTGCAGCTTCCATCAGAGCAGAAATCAGCAATGCTGGTCAAAAGCTTAAACCAGAGATGTTTGTCACAGCTAAGATCAAAACCCAGTCAAAAGGAACTGGAAATGGGCTTTCAGTTCCGCGTACGGCTGTTCTTTGGTCAGGTAAGCGCTCTGTTGTATATGTGAAAGTAGCCGGAGAAATGCCTTCTTTCGAAATGAGAGAAGTTACTTTGGGAGGCAGAATGGGCGACAACTACCAGATCGAATCCGGAATTCTAGCTGGTGAGGAGATTGTCACCAATGGGGTCTTTGCCATTGATGCGGCATCCCAACTTTCCGGTCAATACAGCATGATGAACCGGCCTAAAGCGAAATCCTTGGAGGTTTCACCAGAATTCAAATCCCAGATTACCAAAGTGGCGGATGCTTATTTCGAAGTAAAAAATGCTTTAGTAAAGGATGACCTAGAAGGCACCAAGAAAAAGGTAGCTTCCATCTCTCAAAACCTTGGACAGGTCAATATATCTCTGGTCAAGGATAAAGCTCACGATTCTTGGATGGCCCAACTAGCTGGCCTGAAAGATGCTTCGCAAAAAATCAATTCTGCATCCAATCTGGAGGAAGCAAGAAAGCATTTTTCAATGCTCTCCTTTCACATTCTGGAAATGACTGAGACCTTTGGAATAAACAAAGATGTCGTTTACAAAGACTATTGTCCGATGGCTTTTGGAGACCAAGGAGCCTATTGGCTTTCAGAGGAAAAAGAGATCACCAATCCCTATTTCGGTGCATCCATGCTTACCTGTGGAGAAGTGAAACAGACTTACCTCAAAGGCCAACCTGTTATGAATCTTTCCGGCTCTACTCCTGCCGCAGCACCCGTTCACAACCATTAAGTCGAAAAACCGCCTCAGTCTGTGTCCCCACAGACTGAATCCAAATCAAAAAATCAACAAAACCTAAATACAACAAAATGAAAAAGCCCCTTTTATTCGCCCTCGCCTTGTCCTTTGCCTTGATCTCCTGTGGAGGAAAAACGGAGGAAAATCACGAAGGTCATGACATGGAGCATTCTTCTGGCCATGAGACAGAAGCAACTCCAACCGCTTCTTCAGTCAACAATCCTACAACTGCCATGATTGATGCCTATTTGGCGGTAAAAGATGCCTTGGTGGCGGACGATCAAGTAGCAGCTGCTTCTAAAAGCCAAGCATTGGTAACGGCTATTCAAGGATTTGAAGCGGCAGCTTCTGTGGAAGAACTTAAAGGAAAAGCGCTTGCAGAGGCTCAAAAATTGGCCTCTGGTGATATCGCTGCGCAAAGAGAAAGCTTCCAGGCATTGAGTATAGCCATGAAAGACTTGCTAAAAGTAGCTGGATCTGACCGTACCCTTTACCAACAATATTGTCCGATGTACAAAAACAACACCGGTGGCATGTGGCTAAGCGCGTCTGAGGACATCAAAAACCCACTTTTCGGAAGCTCCATGTTGACTTGCGGAAAAGTGGAAGAAACCATCGCAATGAATTGATTGGAACTGGAAAGCGAAGCCTATTTTTGGTTTCGCTTTCCTAATTTCTTACGCAATGAAACTTAGAATTTCCCTTTTGGCTGTCCTCCTATTCCTGATTTTAGGATCTTCCTTTGCCCAAGAAAAGGTATTGGAGCCGCTCAAAGTCTCCCAAATCCGCGGAATCAATGTCTTTGGCAAACCAGTCGATAACCAGACTCGCTGCGTCCATTGGCATTCGGGCCTAGATATTATCGCCATCAAATTCAAATGCTGCGACAAGTATTATCCTTGCTTTTCCTGCCATGAAGAAGAAGCCGATCATGAGCATAAGGTTTGGCCAAAGATAGAATTTGACCAAAAGGCCATTCTCTGTGGAGTTTGCGGAAATGAGTTGGGCATACAGGAATACATGGATTCCAACAATACCTGCCCGCATTGCAAATCCAGCTTCAACCCAGGTTGTAGCAAACATTACCATTTGTATTTCGAAACAGACCCGAAATAGTAAAAATCACCAGGTAGAGAGTTGGGGAGAAGTGAAAGGATCTCCAATTTGAAATAGCTCAACCACTTTGCCCAAGTTTACCATGCGCAAAAACAAACAATATTTCGCAAGAAGAATCCACCGATTCCTGGGTGTTTTCATCGGGATCCAATTCTTCTTTTGGACACTTTCGGGGCTTTATTTTTCCTGGACCGACATCGATGAGATTCATGGAGACCATTTTCACAATGAGCACATGATGCACATGACAGCGTCCAATCTGGTCGAACCGAGTTCTTTGGATTCAACTTTGGAGATTTCCTCTTTGGAGCTTCGATTTGTCCGTCACCAGCCCCACTACTGGGTAAATGGAGAGAAGCTCTACAATGCCCAAACCGGAGCGCTTCAGGGAGAAATCACGGAAGAGCAAGCTAAAGAAATCGCCAAAATATACATCAAGGGCGACTTTGGGATCAAGGAGGCCGAATACTTGACGGAAACCGGATCGCATCACGAATATCGTGGACGACCTCTCCCGGCCTGGGCTGTTCACTTTGATCATCCCGAAAACCTAACCGCCTACATTGATGCAAAAAGTGGAAGCTTTGAGCGGGTAAGACATAGCAGTTGGAGAGTGTTTGATTTCCTATGGATGTTCCATACCATGGACTACGCTGGTCGGGACAATTTCAACAACCTGCTTTTGCGAGCATTTTCCCTTTTTGGAATGCTGACCATCATATCTGGATTTACCCTTTTCTTCATGACGACCAAGAAAAAGAGGAAAAATTAGACACAAATGCGCCTGCCATTTTTTAACTTTTCCTAGTGGACACCAAAACAATGAAAGTCGTTTTTTTACTTTTTCTAGTGTTTTTTACTTCGCTTTTCACTATTGCACAAGAAAGCAAGCGGGTAACTTACGATCAGTTGGGACTTTCTTTTGTAATTCCCCTTGGATGGCAGCCCCAGGAGATCAACCAAGGGATCCTGCTCCAGAAACCGGGATTGGCCGGTTTTATCTTTGCTTCCACCCACGATCAAAACTTGGAGGAACTGAAAGCCGATGCACTCAAGCCACTTCAAGATGAACAGGGCACAAATCTTAAACTTATAGATAACCTCCAAGACCTCGGTGCCCATTCGATCGCTGGCTACTACCAAGGCTTGCTGGAAGGCAGTCCAGCCAAATGCTACATCATCGGAATTGAAAACCCCACGGGAGGCTTGGGAGTGACCATCATCGCGGCCAGCCAGCCCGATCTCTTCTCTGAGCAACTTCGAGAGGCTGCTATCGAGTTTGCTTCATCCTTCCAATTTCAGAAGATTGAAAAAAGCGCAGAAATCCAAGAATGGAGAAGCTTTCTATCGGGGATGCGCCTTACTTACATGGAATCCTACAATTCACCCAGCACTTCGGTTGGAGGAATTTCGGGAGGCTACAATATCAAGAGAACTATTGATCTTTGCCCCCAAGGCTACTTCAACAGCGGAAATTCGAGTTCCATACAGATGGATGGTCTCGGAATGAACAACTCAAACCAAAAAGGCCAGGGAACTTGGGATATTGTTTTGGGAACAGACGGCATGCTTCATTTGGAACTGAAAGACCATGCTGGAGAGATTCGATACTATCGATTGGAATATATCGACCAAAAGCTCTATCTAAACGGCGAAAGATACTTTCGAAATTCAGATGGAAGCGACGGCCCGATCTGCAATTAAAGCTTCCAGTTTCTATTGGCCTTCTTTTCGGAGAGGACTTTCTTTTTCTTGAGCCTATCCTCAACTGCCCCTTTCGAGGGTTTCGTTGCTTTTCTCACTTTCCGCTTCGCAAAAGCCGACTTTAGCAGGTCATAAAACTTCCGGATGACCAACTCTTTGTTTTGGATCTGGGATCTTTTTTCCTGAGACGAAATCATCAAAAACCCTTCTTGGTCGATCTTATTAGAAGCTTTTTGAAGCAAAGTCAATTTTTCCTCTTCCGTCAAAACTTGGGAATTGTTTACGTCAAAACGTAGCTGTACTTTGGTTTCTACCTTGTTTACATTCTGACCTCCAGGTCCCCCACTTCTGGAAGTCTGAAACTGAAATTCAGGTAAAAAAGCACCATCATTGATTCGTTGGTCGAGGGAATTCATTACGTTCAAAAGTTAGAATGCGGTAAAGATGTGAAGTTTTTCCGAACCATTGCAAGCTTTCCACCTTGCAAGCTTACGACACTTTTAAGCTACCTTTACGAACTAATTCCCGCAGGAATACCGTTCTACCAAGCGTAAACTAATGGACCTTGAATCCATTAACTATTACCTATGAAGACAAGACCAAGAGTCGTCGTCGGCCTCTCCGGAGGAGTCGACAGCAGCGTTGCTGCACACCTGCTCATCGAGCAGGGCTACGAAGTCATCGGCATGTTTATGAAAAACTGGCACGATGAGTCCGTTACCATCTCCAATGAATGTCCTTGGATGGAAGATTCCACCGATGCCATGTTGGTGGCGGAAAAGTTGGGGATCCCCTTCCAAGCCATCGATCTCAGTGAAGAATATCGCGAACGAATCGTGGATTATATGTTTTCGGAATACGAAGCCGGCCGAACTCCCAATCCTGATATCCTTTGCAACCGGGAAATCAAATTCGATATTTTTCTTAAAGCTGCGCAAAAGCTCAAAGCCGACTTTGTAGCAACTGGACATTATTGCCAGAAAAAAGAAATCGCGGTTGATGGCGAACCAGTCTATCAGTTGATTGCGGGAGCCGACCCCAACAAGGACCAGAGCTATTTTCTTTGCCAGCTTTCTCAAGAGCAGCTTTCCAAAGCGCTGTTTCCCATTGGCCACTTGCAAAAGCCAGATGTGCGGAAAATCGCCAAAGAGGCCGATTTGATCACTGCCGAAAAGAAAGATTCTCAAGGGCTTTGCTTTATCGGAAAGGTGCGACTACCGGAATTCCTTCAACAGCAGTTGAAGCCGAAAAAAGGCAATATCATCCAAATTTCAGAAGATTTGCCTGTTTTTGAACGCCTGAAAGTGCCAGTTTTGACCGGTGCTCAAGATTGGGATCAGGACATCTTGGATGCCATTTGTTTACCAGTTCATTTTGAACCCAATCAAGGAAAAACCATCGGAGAACACAATGGCGCGCATTATTTCACGGTTGGTCAGAGAAAAGGCCTGCAGGTCGGAGGAACAGGTAAGCCCTTGTTTGTAATCGGGACCGATACACGAGAAAATGTAATCTACACAGGCTTAGGTGAAGATCATCCAGGTTTGAATAGATTTGGTTTGTTTGTAAAAAAAGACCAAATCCATTGGATTCGGGAAGATTTGGCTTTACAACCAGGAGAATCTGCGGAATACATCGCCCGAATTAGATACCGTCAACCCTTGTCCAAAGCCACTTTGGTCATGAAGGAAAACGGCCTTTACGTGATCTTCGAAAACGCGCAAAAAGGAGTTGCTTCCGGTCAGTTTGTCGCTTGGTACAAGAAAGACGAGTGCATGGGCTCAGGTACAATTTTCTGAACCATGCTTGAAATCCTATTCGAAGACGAAAACCTCATCCTGATCGACAAGCCTGCTGGGCTGTTGGTACACAAAACCCGGCAGGCTTACGGCGAAGAAGAAAACGCACTGATCCAGCTTCGTGATCAGATCGGTTCATGGGTTGCACCAGTGCACCGTCTGGACCGTGCGACTAGCGGGGTATTGCTGTTCGCAAAAAATGAAGAAATCCTTCCAGCGCTGAAGGCCAAATTCATGGACCGGGAAGTTCAGAAAACCTACCTGACCATTTCCAGGGGAATTCCTCAGGAAAAAGAGTCCCTCATCGATCATCCCCTGACAAGTGAGCGATCAAACAAAGCTCAGGAAGCCCAAACCCGCTATCGAGTCTTGGCCGAAACCGAGATTCCCTATAATTCTACCGGACGCTATCCGACAAGCCGTTATAGTTTGCTGGAAGTGGATTTGCTCACCGGCCGAACCCATCAAATCCGGAGGCATTTGGCGCACATTCGACACTACATCATTGGCGACAAAAAGCATGGGGACAACAAACAAAATATCTTTTTTGAGTGCCAGTTTGGACTCCAAAATCTTCTGCTTCATGCTTGGAAGCTCAGCTTTCGTCATCCCTTGGATGGCCAGGAAATATCGCTTTCCTGCCCGATTCCTGCCCATTTCCGAACAATAATGCAAGAATTGGGATGGGCGCACATCAAATTATAACAGTGGAAAGCCTAAATCCAGAATTTCGGCTAATTTTCACCTTCTAACAGTTACCCTATGAAAAAATTGGTTTTGCCTTTGGGTCTAGTGCTCTTCTCGGGCACCTTGGCATTTTCCCAAAAAAACGAAGTCGAAAGACTCTTTGACGAAAAAGACGCAATCTCTGAATTCACCTATTTGGCGTCGGACGAACTGAAAGGTCGCGACCCAGCCCGTCCAGAAATGAAGCTGGCGTATACCTTTATCGCCGAGCAACTCAAAAAGGCCGGTGCAAAAACGCTCGAAGGAGCGGATGGTTATTACCAAAATATTCCCTTCCGCCTTTCATCCCCGCCAAAATCCGGAACCATTTCCATTGGGGGAACCGAATTTTCCCAGGGGAAAAACTTGCTAGTACTGGACGGAAAGTCTTTCTCTGGTACCTATGAAATCGTCGATTTGGGATTTGGATCCGAAGAAGACTTTGCGGGAAAAGACTTGAAGGGAAAGATCGCGATCACCAACGTCGGCGCGCCAAACAAGCTAAATCCAAACCAACTCTTTTCCGAGGGTAGAGATAAATCCAAAAGAGCGGAAGCAGCTGGTGCAGTTGCGTTGATCGAGCGATTCAACGTCCCCTCTGTTCCTTGGCAAATGATTTCCGGCTTTCTCAACCGTGCACAAATGAGCGTGGAACAAGGTGCCGCGAGTGACCTTCCTTATATCTGGATCGAAGATGTCAAAAACCAGATGACTGGCGAAAATCTAAAATCCGCTGTAGTCAGTGTCGAAGGAAAGGTTAACACTCCGGTAGAAGGCAAGAATGTAGTAGCCTGGATTGAAGGGACCGATCCCCAACTGAAAAACGAGTATATCCTCCTATCTGCCCACTATGACCATGTCGGTGTGGGAACACCGGATGCGGAGGGCGACTCGATCTTTAACGGAGCGAGAGACAATGCGGTAGGCACCGTCGCTGTCATCAATGCGGCAAAATATTTCACAGAAAATCCGCCCAAGCGATCTGTCCTTTTCGCGCTTTGGACAGCGGAAGAAAAAGGACTCTTGGGCAGCGCCTATTTTGCAAACAATCCCTTGGTGCCCTTGGACAAAATCATCTACAACCTGAACATCGACAATGCTGGATATAATGACACCTCTATCATCACGGTTATTGGACTGGGCCGTACCAGCGCCGATTTCCTGATCGAGGAAGCAGTTTCTGATTTCGGCCTAACTGCCAAGGCCGACCCATCTCCGGAGCAGGGCCTGTACGACCGTTCAGACAACGTCAACTTTGCTCGAAAGGGCATCCCAGCGCCTTCTTTCACGCTTGGCTTCACAGCGTTTGACGATACTATTCAGCAGTACTACCATAAGGCAGCTGACGAGGTGGAAAGTTTTGATCTCGACTATGCCAAGCTCTATTGGAAATCCTACATACTTTCCGCGGAAAAAATTGCCAATTGGGACCAAAAACCAACTTGGGTTGCCGGAGACAAGTACGAGGAAGTCGGCAAGACGCTGTATGGAAATTGACGCTTGAGTATCTAGATTTTAGTATCAAGAATCCGGACAGTGAATAAACCTCTGTTACCAATGAGAAAGCCCGATTTCGTTCTGAAATCGGGCATTTTATTTGTGAATATTGCAAATCATGTCGCACATCAGATCCTTTCTTCGTTTGACAGATAGCCAAAATGTGTGAGTCTATGCCCCCCAAACCTATCCAATTGTTATTATTAATTGGCTTACTTTTCACTTCCTGCTCAGAGTCCATCAGCGAAAGCGACCTTAGAGCACAGGTTGTATTTACGGGGTCCGAGGCAGCCGATGGCTGCGGTTGGCTGATACAAGTATCAGAAGACTTAACCTACAAGCCGGAAGATTTGGATGAAAAATTCAAAGTAGATGGCCTGGAAGTCAGCGTATCTTTCAAAGTGCTAGCCTCCAGCTATACCTGTGGTTTTCCAAGTCCCAGCAGTCCAAAGTTCCAAAATATCAAGATCTCCAAAATCAAGAGAAATTGACCCAAAACCCGCCATTACCGCTATTCTATAAGATTATTTAACTGCTTTGATTTTCTTTCTCTACCCTTTATTCTCAAAAAAGCATCCCCGCAATTGTAGCTGTCATCAGGCAGGCCAGAGAAGCTGCCATCAGGGACCGCATTCCCAGTCGGCTTAGGTTGGCCTGTTGGTTTGGAGCGATGATAGATATTCCACCTAGCTGAATCGCTATTGAACTGAAATTGGAAAAGCCGCAGAGCGCATACGTCGCCACCACGATCGACTTCGCGCTTAACGTTCCCGCCTCCTTCATTTCGGACAAGCTCAGATAGGCCACAAATTCATTGATTACGGTCTTTTGCCCCAAGAGACTTCCTACTTGTAGCGTATCCGCCCACTCGACGCCGATAACCCAGGCAAATACGCGGAAAATCTGCCCAAAAATATATTCCAAAGAAAATCCTTCAAATTGACCTCCAGTTGAAGAGACAACCCAGGCATTTAAGCCTGTATATTCACCGATCAGTCCGCTCAACCCGTAGTTGATCGCTGCGATCACGGCGATAAATGCCAACAGCATCCCCCCGACGTTGAGCGCAAGCTTCAATCCCTCAGCGGCGCCAATGGACATCGCGTCGATCAAGTTCACACCCATTGCTTCCGCATTTACCTCCAGCTTATCCTGCTTAATTTCCTTTTCAGTTTCAGGAATGAAAATCTTTGACAGTACGATCGCAGCAGGTGCATTCATGATACTTGCCCCGAGGAGATACGCGGCAAATTTACTCTGCTCTTCCAAGCTGTCTCCTCCCAGAAAGGCAACATAGCCAGCCAACACACCACCCGCTATCGTTGCCATTCCGCCAGTCATCAGGCACATCAATTCCGACTTGCTCATCTGGGGGATGAATGGCCGAACCAACAGCGGGGCTTCGGTTTGTCCCAGGAAAATGTTTCCCGCTGCGGAAAGCGACTCCGGTCCCGACAGTCTCATCGTGCGTGCCATCACCCAAGCTATTCCATAGACGATTTTCTGCAATACTCCCAAGTAATAAAGACCAGCAGAAACGGTTGAAAAAAAGATGATTGTGGGCAAAACCTTAAAGGCGAAAATGAAACCAAAACTATCCCCAGCCAAGTCTCCGAAAATGAATCGGGCGCCGGCTTCGCTAAAGCTTAGGAACTTTACAAATCCTTGGGAAAGCAACTGGAATCCGTCTTTGACAAACTCAACTTGGGTAATCAGGAATCCAAAAACCAGCTGCAGTGAAATTCCAATGACAACGAGTCTCCAGTCTATCTTCTTTCGGTTATTGGAAAAAATAAAGGCAACTAAAATGATGATCGCCAGACCGAGGACACCTCTTAAATAATCCATGTGGGGGAATTTGGAACGAAGCGCTAAAAATAGCCGAAAGGCTAACAAGAAAAAAGCCCCGAAACTATCGGGGCCCTAGATTCTCAGTTCCTCTTGTTTATTTCATCCCTGATTCGGGCAGCTCTCTCGTAATCTTCGTTGGTGATGGCTTTTTCCAGAAGCTGATTTAGCTTGTCCAGACTAAAATCCTTCAAAGATGCCTCTTTTTTGGGGTTTGCCTTTTGTGGCGGAGACTGGATCTCCTTACTGCTTTCCAGCTTCTTTTCCTCCTCGGTGAATTCAATTGCAGCCTCTGACATCACCTTCTCGGCACAGAATATCGGCGCCGAGAAACGTACAGCGATTGCTATCGCATCTGACGGCCTACTGTCAATCTCCACCAAGACCGCGCTGTTTTTGCAGTGAATCTTGGCATAGAAGACACCTTCTTTCATATCCGAGATCACGATCTTCTCAATCTCAAACTTAAAGCTGTCGGAAAATGACTTGAATAAATCATGGGTCATCGGCCTGTTAGGGATGATCTTTTCGATCTCTATGGCGATCGCCTGAGCTTCAAACATTCCAATGACTATAGGTAATCTTCTACTTCCTTCCACTTCACCCATCACCAGCGTAAATGACCCTGATTGGGAGTGGTTGGAGGAAAGTCCCAATATCTCCAGTTCTACGAGTTTTTCCACAAAATTAAAGTTCAGCTTTAAGCGCCTCAGTTAGCTTGGGTACCACTTCAAAAGCATCTCCAACTATCCCATAATCAGCCGCTTTGAAAAATGGCGCCTCGGGATCCTTGTTAATCACAACGATACATTTTGAAGAATTGACTCCCGCAAGATGTTGAATAGCTCCTGAAATTCCTATGGCAATATATAAACTGGGAGCAACTTTTACCCCTGTTTGACCTACGTGTTCATGATGGGGCCTCCATCCGATGTCCGACACGGGCTTGGAGCAACCTGTCGCCGCGCCGAGGACTCTCGCAAGATCCTCGATCATCCCCCAGTTTTCGGGGCCTTTCATTCCTCTTCCTCCAGACACTACGATATCGGCCTCTGGAAGTAGGACTTCTCCCGTGGCTCTTTCGGTCGAAGTGATTTTTGAGGCAAAATCCGAATCGGAAAGCGCTACAGAAAGTTTCTCCACCGAAGCACCAGCGCCGTCAGTTTTCAGATCCACTGCATTTTTCTTTACTGCCAGAATTTTGTTTTCGGTAGTGATCTCCGATTCGGCAAAAGCTTTACCTGTGTAAATGCTGCGTTTCACCAGGTAGCCGCCAGAAGTTTTTGGAAGTTCCACCACGTTGGACACCATTCCCGCACTCAATTTAATAGCAAGCCTGGCTGCAACTGCGTCGCCGAGAGATGACTTGGCCAACACCAGGGTCTTAGCCCCTACAGATGCAAAGGCCTGCGCCACCGCGGAAGCATGAGCTTGTATCACTCCGTCATTGAGTCTCACATCATCGGCATGCAGAACCTTGGAAGCTCCGGCTTTTCCAACTGACGCTAGCTCGGGGGAATCCACCGTCCCCAAAGCAATCGCCACTACCTCTCCCTCACCTGTCTGAGCCGCCAATGCGCTTGCAAAAGAGACCGCTTCCAAGCTGGTCTTTTTCACCTTTCCATCCGCATGCTCTATATATACTAAAACTGACATAATATCTTGAATTATAGAAATTTATCAAAAATTAATTAAAGTACTTTAGCCTCGTTTTTCAGCAATTTCACCAGCTCGGATACATTGTCTTTATCCACGAGTTTCACTGCGCCTTTGGCAGGTGGTAGTTGGAATCGGGTAGCTTCTGCTTGGGTTTCCTGACTGACCGGCTCTACCACTTTCAATGGCTTGGTACGGGCGGACATGATTCCCCTCATATTGGGGATTTTCCATTCGGCAATCGGCTCCTGGCATCCTGCGATCAATGGCAATTGGGCTTCCAAATATTCTTTGCCACCTTCGATCTCCCGGGCCATCTTTACGGTCGAGCCTTCTACTTCCAGCTTCATGACCGGCGAAAAGGATGGCATTCCCAACAACTCGCCTACCATTCCGTGTACCATGCCGCCGTTGAAGTCAATTGACTCTCTTCCCATCAAGATCAGGTCGTACCCGCCTTCCTTAGCGTAATGGGCAATCTGTTTTGCTACAAAAAAAGAGTCTTTAGGAAATGAATTTATCCGGATTGCATCATCTGCGCCGATGGCGAGGGACTTTCTCAGGGTTGGCTCAGTCTCGGCTTCGCCCACATTGAGCGCGGTCAGCGTGCCCCCGGTTTGATCTCTGAGCTCCACGGCACGAGCCAATGCATAATCGTCGTACGGACCGATAATAAACTGGACTCCTGTAGTATCAAACTTGGTATTGTCGGCAGTGAACTGAATCTTGGAAGTAGTATCCGGGACGTGTGTGATACAAACAAGAATCTTCATTGGTTTAGAGTTAGATTTTAGATTTATTTCGCGTGAAAATAACAGGCTACAGCTAATTAAAAAAACTATTCATGGGCTATTTGGACAGACTTCGCATACTGAGGGACTTTATAGACGAAGAGCCAGAAAACCCCTTCAACTATTACGCTTTGGCTCTGGAGCTTCGGGAAAAGGATGTCCAGGAGGCACAAAAGCTGTTCGATTTTCTCCTCGAAAAACACTCCGACTATCTCCCGGTCTACTTCCCATCCGCCCATTTCTATGCCGAGCTGGGTCAATTGGAGAAAGCGAAAGAAACATTCGAAATAGGGATCGATCTGGCTATCGAACAGAATGAACAAAAAGCCCAAAAGGAACTCAAAAACGCTTACCAAAACTTTCTGTTCGAGAACGACCTGGATTGAAGAATACCAAAATGGTGAATTTGGACTGCCCTTTGTTGAATTGACCGTCATTTTCCTAAATTGAAATTCTCAAAACCAAAACCAACATTCTGCCCATGATCACCCAGACAGAGATGCTTGCCCACTTTTTGCCCCTGATGGAAGCGCGGGGAAAACGTTTCAGAAAAAAAAGCCTCATCCGCGCCAAAAAAGCCGAGGCCGGCCTGCATGTCGTCACCCTCACCAGCGATGGAGTAGAAACGAAAAACACGGCCCAAAAGGGTGATTGGCTGGTGGAAAACCAGACTTCCGCCAAGGAAAGCTATTTGATCAAAGCGGAAACGTTCCAGAAAAAATACATCCTGCTCCACTCTCTGGGCGATGGTTGGGGCTGCTACCGACCAGTCGGGGAAATCTATGCCTACAACGTCTCGGAAAAAGACTTGGGGAAATTTGGGGCCACTGACATTATGGAGTTTCAGGCGCCATGGAAAGAGTCCATTGTCGTCAAGCCCGGGGATTTTTTGGTTGCTCCGACCGACAAAAGCGAGATCTATCGCGTCGCGAGGAAAGAGTTCTCAGAAACCTATGAGGAGATCAAGGGGTAAGGACGATTTTTCCAAACTGGTCGCCTGCTTTCATCCGGTCAAAAGCTTGGGCCGCTTCATCAAATTTAAAAACTCGATCGATCTCGGGGCGAATGTTCTTGGACTTCACAAAGCCGAGCATTTCCTGGAAATCGCGATCTGAACCCATCGTTGAACCCATGATTTTCAGTTGGTTCCAATAGACCTTTCTCGCCTCCAGCTTTCCCGGCAATCCCGTAGTCGCTCCGTAAAGTACGATTCTGCCCCCGGGTTTACAGGCGTGGATCAGCTGGTTGAGCGAATCCCCCGCTGCGCCGTCGATGATTACGTCAAATCCCCCAGTAGCATCCACCGCCAGATCGACCCAGCTAAGATCGAGGTAGTTGTAGACCTGCTCCGCTCCTAGGCTCCTTCCTTTTTCAAGTTTAGCATTACTGCTGCTGCTGACTGAAAGTTTTGCTCCTAAGGCTACTGCATATTGTGCGGCAAACTGCGCTACCCCTCCTCCGATGCCGGTCACCAACACTTGATCTCCCGCAGTCGCTTGTCCCTGATATACTAAGGCACGATAAGCGGTGAGGCCAGCCAATGGCAAGGCTGCCGCTTCCTCCCAAGAAAGATGTGCGGGTTTTTCATGGAGTCGATCCACCGGTATGGAGATAAATTCTGCCAAAGTCCCGTTTCTGGGCATACCCAGAATCTTAAAGTCCCTGGATTGCGCACGCTGGTCACTCCCCCAAAACATCGCGGGATTGATGATCACTTCCTTCCCGATCCAACTGGAATTTGCCGGATCCGCCACCTTCTCCACAATGCCGGCACCATCGGAGCCAAGGACTATCCCATCCGAAAGGTTGGGATAAAGTCCCTGGCGACACCACTCATCCCGGTGATTGAGCGCGGCTGCTTTGATTCGAACCAATGCCTCGCCAGCATTCAATTGCGGATCGGGCATAGCGGCTAATTCAATTTTCGGTTCGAGTTCCCGGTTTAGGATAATTCCTCTCATAGCGGCTAAGTCAAGTGGATTTATTTATACGGATAAAGATTCCATTAGCAATCTTAAAACCCGATTCCATGTCTAAGTTCTAGCTAATCAAAAGGGTGCAGGGCCACTGTCGCTTTTGAATACATCATCGATATCATCCTCGTTTGCCCGGCTGCTCAGCTTGATGGTTTGCCCACTGTCAAAAGCGGAAACGCCAGAAGCGCCAGAGGTAAACTTGTGTGAATAGGCGACCTCAGGGGACTGGCTTCCTCCATAGCTGATGCCCGAATCCAAATCTGAAAACTTGGTGTACTTGCCGATAAATCGGAGTTTCACGTTCTCCAGTGAGCCATTTCGGTGTTTGGCGATGATTACTTCTCCTACTCCAGCTGTAGAATTATTGTCTTCATCTTGGGTGATCCCATAGTATTCAGGACGATAAAGGAACATTACCATATCCGCATCCTGCTCAATAGCCCCGGATTCTCTCAAGTCGGACAGTTGGGGGCGCTTGTCTCCACCCCGTGTTTCTACCGCTCGGGAAAGCTGTGAAAGAGCAATAACCGGGATACTGAGCTCCTTGGCAATCTTCTTCAGAGCACGGGAAATACTCGCAATCTCCTGTTCTCGGTTTCCTCCCCCTCCGCCTTTGGTATCTCCTGACATCAGCTGAAGGTAGTCGATTACTACCATTTGGATGTCGTGCTGGGCTTTCAGTTTTCGGCATTTAGCACGAAGCTCCAAGATGGACAAAGCCGGCGTGTCATCCACGAAAAGCGGTGCTTTGGACAACTTGGCCGTCTTGTGCACCAGCTGCGCCCATTCGTGGTCGGCGAGGGAGCCCTTCTTGATTTTTTCCGAGTCCAATTCTGCCTCCGAGGAGATCAGACGGTTGACCAGCTGCACGGAGGACATTTCCAAGGAAAATATTGCCACTGGCCTGTTGTGATCGACCGCGGCGTTTCTCAGGGTAGAGAGTACAAAAGCCGTCTTCCCCATCGCGGGACGTGCCGCAATGATGACCAAATCGGATTTTTGCCAGCCGGAGGTCACGCGATCCAGCGCCGTGAAACCTGACGGCACACCCGTAAGACCGTCTTTTTGGTGCTTTTTTTCCTCCAACTCCTTGATTGCATCCCGCATGATCGAGCGCATGTCGGAGTAGTTTTTCCGGATGTTTTTTTCCGAAATCTCAAACAGCGACTGCTCCATCTTGTCCAGAAGCTCAAAAACGTCAGTGGTATCTTCAAAGGCGTCTTTTTGGATTTCGCCAGAAATACGGATCAACTCACGTTTGATGGATTGTTCGGTGATGATCCTGGCGTGGTATTCGATATTGGCGGCTGAGGCAACCTTGGAAGTCAATTCGGTGACATAAAAAGCGCCTCCAGCGATCTCCAAGGTTCCACTTTTACGCAACTGGGTAGTGACCGTGAGCAAGTCTATGGGCTGGCTTTCAGTGAAAAGATCCAGGATAGCCTGGAAAATCACTTTGTGCGAATCCTTGTAAAAGCTTTCCACCTTCAGGATATCGATCACGTTGGTCAGCGCATCCTTTTCCAGCATCAATGCCCCCAGCACCGCCTCCTCCAGTTCCACCGCCTGAGGCGGAATTTTCCCCATAAAACTCGTGGGATTGTCAAAAGTGGGCTTTTTTCGGATAATTCGGGGTTGGTTGGGATTTTCGGTCATGGAACAAATGTATCGGCTGAAAAGCAAGAGTTTTGAACAAGTTTTACAAAACTTATCAACATGTACTCCTCAGCAATAATCAAGCCCCTATCGGGGACTGTCTTTGAAATAAACACCATTGCGGTAGCCTCTAAACATGGAGCAGAGCATACCCCAGCTGGAGTGCCACAGAATCTCTGAGAGCGGGATTCCGACTACCGTCGCCCCCATGTAAGTATCGTCCAGCATCCCATAGGTGTCCCAAAAATGCGGAAAGAGGATCTGGAAAGTGATGTAATAGATCACAAGCGTGATCAGCATCACGGCTCCTCCCGAGATCAGGGAAATCCCGATCAGATCGGGTCGCTGTATCCATATGTAGATGGACAAAGCCAGAAAGGTCAAGAAGGTGGTATATCCAGAATGGATCTTGACCACGAAGGTAAAGAAGGTCAAACTTAGGCATCCTATCAGCCAGAGATAGAAGAAATCCCGGTTCTTGGCGGGAGTCTGGTAATCAAAATCAATTTCCCTTTTGGTAAAGGAAGAATGTATATAGCCCCCTACGCCAAACATGGCAAAACCAATGATAAAATCCTCTATTCCGACAATCCCCACACCAAACAAAGTCGGCGGCCGCCAGTAGTCGTAGAAATACCAAACCTCGGCCACTACTCCCATCAGCCCGCCTATCGCACACACTTTGACCATCCCTTTTTTCCAGGGGTTTTTCACATACACTACTAGCCAGGCTAGCATATATAGCAGGGAAAGGGTCAGGTAGGCGTACTTGTCTTCGAGCATTTTTTGGCAAATTCTGCCCGAAAATAGCCAAAAAGCCAAGCCCTCAAAAAAACTCCAAAATGAAAAAAGATTAGTCCCTGGGCAGCCGCTTTTTATTTTTAAGTTTGGCGGGTAAAGCAAATACCCCACTTTTCAACTATGAAAAAATACCACTTCATCGCCGTCGGTGGAGCAGTCATGCACAATCTGGCCCTTGCCTTGGTCAAAAAAGGCTATCAAGTAAGCGGCTCGGATGATGAAATCTACGAACCCTCCCGTACTCGCCTAGAAAAAGCGGGTATCCTCCCCTCGGCTTATGGATGGTTTCCAGAAAAAATCGCGGGAGACTTGGATGGTATCATCCTGGGAATGCATGCCAGAATCGACAATCCCGAATTGATCCGAGCCCAGGAATTGGGCGTTCCGATTTTTTCCTTCCCAGAGTTTATCTACAACCAGAGCAAGGATAAAAAGCGCATCGTAATCGCAGGCTCTCACGGAAAGACATCCATCACCTCCATGATCCTCCATGTCCTAAAAGACCAAAAGGTGGATTTTGATTATTTGGTAGGCGCTCAGATAGAAGGCTTCGAACTGATGGTGCGACTGTCCGATGCCCCGGTGATCATCATTGAAGGCGACGAATACCTCACCTCTCCAATCGACCGAACCCCTAAGTTTTTCCACTACCAGCATGACATCGTGTTGGTTAGTGGGATCGCTTGGGATCACTTTAATGTCTTCCCGGATTTTGAGGATTACAAAGTTCAGTTTTCAAAGCTCATGGACAATACTCCCGAGACCGGTCAGCTGATCTATTGCGTGGCAGATCCTTTGGTAAAAAAGGCAGCAGAGCAGACTTCGACCCTCGGTCAAAAGACGCCCTACAGCGCCCACCCTGCCGAAATCCGAAACGGTAAAACCTTTCTCAAAACTCCATCAGGCTCGGTGGAAATCGGGATATTTGGCGACCATAACCTACAAAACCTTCAAGGTGCACTGGAAATATGCAGAGCCTTAGGACTATCCAATACGCAGTTTTACCAGTCCATCCCCAGCTTTAAGGGTGCGGCAAAGCGTCAGGAGATATTAGTCAAAGGCAGGAACGGCATCCTCTTTAGGGATTTTGCGCATGCACCCTCCAAGCTGAAGGCAACCGTCAACGCGGTAAAAAACCAATTTCCTGAGCGTCGTCTCATCGCCATTCAGGAACTTCACACCTACTCGTCGCTCAATAAGGATTTTCTTCCCAATTATGCCAATTCCATGGAGGAAGCTGACCTAGCGCTCATTTACCTGAATCCTCATGCTGTAGCGATGAAAAAGCTGGAAATCATGGACGAGGCCACGCTCCGGGAAGGATTTAAAAGACCCGATTTGATGCTCTTTACCGACAGTACCGCGTTAAAAGAGTATCTTGAAACACAAAATTACGCCAATACGAACCTGCTGTTAATGAGTTCGGGAAACTATGATAACCTGGATCTCGAACCTTTGAAGGCAAAATTCAACTCTAATGAAGCTTAATCTGAGAAACCCCATTGCATTTTTTGATCTGGAAGCTACCGGTACCAATGTCGGCACAGACAGAATCGTAGAAATCTCCATAGTAAAACTCCATCCCGACGAGGGAAGGGAAATCTACACCAAACGCGTCAATCCCGGCATTCCAATACCCTTGGAAGCGTCACTTATTCACGGCATCTATGATAAGGATGTAAAAAACGAACCTGCCTTCAAGGATATCGCGCGCGAGGTACAGCAGTTTATAGGGACTGCCGATTTGGGCGGATTTAATGTATTGAAGTATGACATACCGCTATTGGTGGAGGAGTTTCTCCGTGTGGGCATCGACTTCGATCTGGACCACAGAAATCTGCTCGATGCGCAAAAGATCTTTTTCCTGATGGAAAAAAGAAACCTCAGTTCAGCCTACAAATTCTACTGCAACCGTACGCTGGAAAATGCCCACAGTGCGGAGGCCGACACCTTGGCTACGCTGGATGTATTCCAAGCCCAAGTCGAGCGGTATCAGGGAGAGGAAATCGAAGACCTACAGGGAAAAAAGGTGGGTATTTTCACCAACGACATGAGGAAAATCCACGAAATGGTCAATGAAAAAATGGTGGATTTGGCTGGCCGATTTGTCTTTAACTCCCAAGGTCAGGAAATCTTCAACTTCGGAAAACACAAGGGAAAAACCATCGAACAGGCCTTGAAAGAAGAGCCTGGCTATTATGAATGGATGATGAAAGGTGACTTCCCGCTAGACACCAAGCGTAAGCTTACCCAGGTTAAACTAAGAGGATTTGGTATGAAGTAGGCCAGTGAACAGCTTTCAGTAGGCAGTGGGCAGTATACAGAATTCTGCCTACTGCCTACTGGAAACTGCCTACTGCTTATAGTACTCCAGCGCTTTGGGCATGTTGGCATTGAGGCGCTCAATACGTCTGTTGGGCCCGGGGTGCGTGGACAAAAACTCAGGTGGAGCCTCTCCTCCTGCAGCGGACATCCTCTCCCAAAATACCGGCGCCTGACGCGGGTCATAACCGGCCATGGCCATGAAGATCAGGCCCATTTCATCGGCTTCCAGCTCGTGTTTTCTGGAGAAGCTCAGCATCCCCAATTCACTTCCCATACCCACAGACTGAAGTAAAATCTGCTCCATCATTGTCGGATTTTGGCCCAAGGCGGTTGAAAAAGCCGTCAAACCCAAGTTGATAGCCATGGCGTTTGACATTCGCTCTCTGGCATGCGATGCGACCGCGTGGGCAATCTCATGACCCATGACCACGGCAATTCCGGTTTCGTCTTTGGTGATCGGCATGATTCCGGTGTAGAAAGCCACTTTCCCGCCAGGCATACACCAAGCGTTCACTTGCTCGCTTTCCAAAAGGTTAAATTCCCACGCGAAGTCATCGACCAAGTCCTGATATCCTTCAGAGATCAAAAAAGATTCGACCGCGGCCGCCATTTTCTTGCCTACCCGGACAACCTTTTGGCCGTCCGCCGTTGCCGTCAGCGTTTTATCGGCGGATAATGCCTTTTTATACTCTTCGTTGACTAGCGGCTGGATCTCTTCATTGGAGACCACAGCAAGTGCGCTCCGGCCGGTGAGGGGTACTTTGGCACAAGAGTAGACCAATAGTCCCATCGCAAAAATTGAAATTATCTTTTTCATGGTGGATTGTTTTTAGGCTCAGAATTTCAAAAACGATACCAAGGTTCCGGAGCAAGGCTAATTTTAGTATTTTCGAGTAAAATCTCCCGCAATGGAAAGTCAACTAGCCGCCCCGCGCCTTTCTGAAGCCGCCCAAGCCTACCAACGCAAGATGACCAAGCCCTTGGTCTTTTGGTTTGCCATGCTTCTCAAACTTCCCTCGGCGATTTTTTGGAGACTAAAGATTGAAAAACTCGACTCGGAAAGCTGCGAGGTAAGTATACCCTATTCTTGGAGGACCCAAAATCCATTCAGGTCTATCTACTTTGCGGCGCTAGCGGGTGCCGCGGAGCTGAGTACTGGTGCGCTGGGGCAGTTGTCCTTGGCAGGCCGGGGTGCTTTCAGTATGTTGGTGGTAGACTTTCGGGCTGAATATTTCAAAAAAGCCAACGCCAAAATTACGTTTTCTTGCAATCAGGGGGTAGAACTCTTTGATTTGATCGAGAGCTTAGAACCCGGCCAAACAGGAAAACTGACGATAGTCTCGACCGGAAAAAATCCCTCTGGGGAAACAGTGGCAAAATTCTACGTCACCTGGTCTTTCAAGCGCAAAGCCTAATTACCCAGATAGGATTCAAGGCGGACAAATTCCTGTAAACTCGCCTCCACGCGCTCTTTTGGCCAATCCAGAAACTCGTGTTCCAGATGAAATTCGTTGAAGCGGACAATCATTTGGTCCCAATCCTCCCGATCCATACTGTAGGAGTCCATTAGCGCTTTTCGGATAGCTTCCGAATCAATGACTTCCAGGTATCCCTGTCGACGCCTGACCCACTCCAGCTTCTCCTCATATTTCCTCAGCTCTCTGTTTCTTTTGGTCAAAGAACTCAAAACCCCATACACCGCAAAACCAGGGGTAAGGTCAGCATTTTGCGCGATTCCTGCACTCACGCCGCTACTCAAACGGCGGGACTGCTCTGGCTCATCTTCAGCCAGGTATAGTTTGCCGTCTTTGAATCGAAATCGATACGGCTCTGCATCTACCTGAAAAGTCGGAAGCAGACGAGCTTGGTCCTGAATCTGGAGTAAGAGGAAACGATCCTCTCCCAAAACAACCTGATGATCAATAAAGCCCGGAAAACTGAGTCGAAGTGTGTCTCCTTCCGCTCCATCCAAGGAAAAGTACCCCCTGGAATTGGTGGTGGTGGTGCCCTTTCCAGTAATCCCGACGGTGACGCCCTCTAAGTATTTTTTGTCAAAAGCATCCAGCACATTGCCCGAAAAGCTGGATTGGCCATTCGCACAAAAGACGACGCTGAAGAAAATCAAAAGAAAAACAAGGGCTCTCATTTCGAATGCAAAATACCTCATTGCCAGATGGACCGGAAACCAAAGCCGTTAAAGTAACTTAAACACTATCGTGAAGTGGCAATGAAATCACCGCTTGCTTTCCCTATTTTCGCAGGATGAAATTCAGCCTGACCCGTATCGCTCCTACCCCTAGCGGATTTCTGCATTTGGGAAATGCCTTTTCCTTTCTAGTCACCAAGGCTTTGGCGGAAAAACATGGGGCTAAAATCCTGCTGCGAATCGACGACTTGGACAGGGAAAGATACCGCCCCGAGTACGTTGAGGACATCCTCGAGAGCTTGGATTTTCTGGAAATCAAAATTGACTTGGGACCAAAAAGCCTGACGGAGTTCGAAACTGAATGGTCCCAAATCCACAGGATGGGGAAATACGAAGCCGCTTTACAAACCCTGCGAGCAAGCGGAAAAGTCTTCGCTTGCGACTGCTCCCGAAAAAAAATCCAACAGCTGGATTCCTCCGGCTACTACCTGGGCCAGTGTCTAGATAGAAAATACGCTTTGGATAGACCAGAGACAGCCTGGAGAGTGGACACCCACGAATCCGATTTTGTGAAGTTTACTGAGTATCCCCAAAAAAAGACAAGCGAGTTGATCCCCAAGGATACGGCGTTCTATATCGTGAGAAAAAAAGACCGGCTTCCTGCCTATCATCTGACCTCGGTCGTGGACGATGTCCATTTTGGGGTGGATCTAATTGTAAGGGGAAGCGACTTATATAGCTCCACTGTGGCCCAGCTTGATCTCGCGAGAACAATCGGCGCCAATGAATTTTCTTCGGCCGTTTTTCACCATCATGGACTGATCAAAGGACCACAACGAGAAAAGCTTTCCAAATCAGAGGGAGCGACCTCTATCCAATACTTGAGAAAAGAAGGCAAAAAACTGCCTGAGGTCTTCGAACTCTTAGGTCAGTTGATGGGAGCAAAAATACCAGTGTCGGACTTCGCAAGTTTCAGAACCGCATTAAGCATTTAGAAAATGCTGGAAGATTTTTTCCCCAAAAAGAAAAGGTCCAAGCCGGTAAGCTTGGACCTTTTTAATTCTTTGTATTAGAAGAGTACACTTAATTCGGATGCTCTACATAGCGCTCGAAGAATTCGACAATCCTTCCAATCCTATCCATTCTTCGTAGAATATTTCCCGAGCGGGAAAGTTCGTGTCCTTCATCTGGATAGCGCACGTATTCTACAGGCTTTCCGAGAATCTTTAAGCTTTTGTAAAGCAGTTCCGACTGCCTTACACCCGTTCGGAGATCCACATCTCCATGGAAAATCATCAAGGGCGTTTGGATGTTTTGCACGTAGGTCTGCGGGCTATTGTAGTCCAGAATTTCTTTTACCCCCTCTTCCCAGGGATAGCCAAAGTAGTTAGGCACCAGTCTCCAGGCATTCCCCTCCCCCATGAAGAAGGTCAGATCATAAACTCCCCTCTGGGTAAGCGCAGCCTTGAAGCGATGGTCATGGCCGACGATCCATGCCGTCAGATAGCCTGCGTAAGATCCTCCAGTGAGGACCAGTTGATCTTTATCTATCCATTCGTATTCCTCCACTGCTTTGTCCAATGCCTTCAATACGTCTTTTGCGGGACCATCGCCCCAATCCCGGTAGTTGCCGCGCTGAAAGTCTTTGCCATAGCCTCCGCTACCACGCGGATTGGCGTAAACAATTCCATAGCCCCGGCCTGCCAACACCTGAAACTCGTGCCACATGCTGGATTCGCCAGGCCCCCACATGGCAGTAGGTCCACCGTGCATCTCCAGAACGGTCGGATATTCGCTCCCACTCTCCATGCCAAAAGGCGGCATCACCCAATAGTCGATTGTGAAGCCATCCTGCTGAAACTGGTGGGCTTCCGGCTCGGATACCCAGCGCTCAGCGAGCCAGGGTGTATTGAACTGGGTGAGCATTTTCTCCCCTTTTCCACTCAAATCAGACACATAAAGCTCACTGGGATCGGCCACTTTCGTCAAAGCGTACACAAGCTGGTCTCCATGAATGTCAAAACCGCTGACTCCGACCGGTCCAGAAATCACCTCGGTGGTCTTCCCACTGCCGACCTCGCTTTTGTATAGCGTCACGCCGCCTTGGTTTGGTCCAGCAAAATAGATGGCTTTGCTGTCGTCAGACCACTTCGCCCCTCCGACTCTTCTGTCCAACTTCTCGGTAAACCACTTGAGACCACTCCCATCAGGGTTTACCACGCCAATCAAACTCTGGTTGAAGGATCGGTCCTCGGTATTTTGACCCGACACCATGACCAACTTGCCATCAGGGGAAAAAGTGGCTTCTGAAAACCGGTGTTTATCCAGCGTGAGAAACACCGAGATAGACTTATCTGCAAGCGTGATTTTATAGATATCCGAGTCCAGCTCAAAAGTCATGTCGGGATGTTCTTCCGTTTTGACACTTGAGGCCAGGATAAAAGTCCCATCCGGTGACCAAGAGCCGCTGCCAAAATTCTGGTAGCCTGAAGTCAGCGGGGTGCTTTTTTTTGTAGCCACATCAACCATTCCAAGATGGCGGAAACTGATTTCGGTAGACAAACCACGCTCTCCTAGAAAATTCAGACGGTCGATGACTCTGGGATTGTTTTTGGAGGCATTTTTCGCCAGCCAAGCGCGAAGCTCAGCTACGCTTCCATCCATGTTGGGCTTAGTCTCTTCTTTTGCCAAGCCTTCCTTGATCGCAGCATAGTTGGGTTCATCCCCATAGCTACGACCCGGCCTGGGATTGGGCCAAGCCGGCTCTTCTTCCATGGCCCACAGCGGTGTCGAAAAGGAGAAAAGTATTTTCTTTCCGTCAGGAGACCAGACCGGCGAGGAAGCGCCGTTTTTCTCGGAAGTCAGGACCTGTGCCTCGCCCCCATCCAACGGTAAAATCCAGATTTGAGGCTTGCCTTCCCAAGCTTTTGTAAAAGCCAGACTTTTGCCGTCGGGTGAAAGAGCAAACCCCGAGAGGTCATAGCTGGGACTGTTGAGCACCTGCAGCTGTGCGGGATCAGAGAGCTTGAGTCTTACGACTTGGCTTTTATAGTCAAACTCTCCTTCTTTTCCGGCCTCCATGTAGCTTTTCACAAAAATCACCTGGCCGTCGGGCGTGATCTCCGGATCACTGACCGTCACGATTTTGGTCAAATCACTTAGCTGAACCGGCTTTTTCTCCTGTGCTACCGCATAAGTGAAGCAAAACAGGAAGACCGGCAAAAGTAAAATTCTTTGGTGTATCATAAATATAGGTCTAGTTGATGGTCTATATGATCTATTGAATCTAAGCCAAAGTGGTGGATGGGAAAAACATTTCGTGTGGGACCGGAAAATTCTTCCAATACAGGTGTATAATCCAGTTCTAACGGAAGTGAAACCAGGATTACCTGGCAAAGGTGTTTTCCACCATTTACCACTCAAACCAAAAATGGTTCAAGCGCGAGCACCTGAACCACTTGACAACCGAATAATCTCTATCAGTATTTAGCTGGTTGGTCAGGCGCCACCGCCGACTTCTGGATAAACTGGCGAATGTCTTCATTGGATGTCGCCAAATCTTCCGCACGTAAGTACATCATATGGCCGGAACGATAGCCTTTGAAATCGATCCTGTCCTTCATCTTCCCGTTTGGATCGATGTGCCAGGTGCTGTATTTGGCATTGAAGTAGTCTGTTCCCCCGTCATAGTATCCCGATTGAACCATGAGGTGGAGATATGGATTTTGACGCATCGCGGTACCCAAATCATAGCCAGTGGTTTCGTTGCTTCGATCCCAAGGATGGACGGGACCAAAGAGGTTGTAGGTCAGATCGGTGTTGAATTTGAGCGTATTCTTCGCATATATTTGGAATGCCGGAGCAAAAGCATGGTTCCAGCTAGTAAGCGCTGGATCAAAATCATACCGATCTCCGCCTTCCATGCGGTCAAATCCCTTGTAGCGGCTGTCGAGTCGGCCCACTGTCATGCCATCCCGCTCCCTCAGCAGCTCTTTCCAAAAAAAGCTGGTCGGTACCATCAGGTTATATTGCAATATGGCTTCCTTGCTCAATCCAGAATAGTAGGCCATTTTGGTGGCAATGGCATCCCTTTCGGTATCGGAAAGCATCCCGCCCTTGGTCATCGCAGGGAGAACCTCGTTAATTGCAAAAGGCTCCACGATCCCAAGGAGTTCGTCGAGATCTTTGCTTTGTAGATCGGCTGGTAAAGCCTTGTGATACCAAGCCGTCGCCGCGTAGTAAGGCCAATAATTTGCCATTTTCACTGGGCCCTCGCGTTCGATTCCCATATCAGTCGGGGATACCAAGATCACTCCATTGAAATACATCCAATGGGCATTTTGCAGCTGGGAAACTAAGCCAGCGACCCGCGTCGTACCATAGCTCTCCCCGATCAGGTATTTTGGAGAGGCCCAGCGATTCGCTCTTGTCACGAACGTGTTTACCCAATCAGCCAAATATTTGATGTCGGCATTGATACCAAAAAAAGTCGCCTTGGGTGTATCTTCTTTGATCATTCGGGAATAGCCTGTGTTGACCGGATCCACATAGACGATGTCTGCCACGTCCAGGATAGAATGTGGGTTGGACTTGGTGCCATAGGGCTGTACAGGATAGCCCTCATCGTCGATATTGAGGATAACTGGGCCTGTATAGGCCAAGTGCATCCAGATCGATGCCGATCCCGGACCACCGTTGAAGCTGATGACTAATGGGCGCTTGGCCTTGTCGCTTACGTCTGTCCTTTCGTAATAGGTGTAGAAAAGCGATGCGATTGGCTCTCCCTTCTCATCCCAGACTGGCTGGGTGCCGGCGGTAGCTTTATAGGGAACGCGCTTTCCCTTAATGGTGACCTCTGCGGTGGTTTCAACCTTGGTTTCAACTTCTATTTTTCGCTCTGTCTGCGACCAGGCGAATCCGTAGCACAAGAGCAACAACATGCTCAGGTAGATTTTCTTCATAAGGTGTGGTTTCTAAGTTTATTCAAAAATTAAGCAGGAATGCCGACTAGTCACAGCGCTTTTTACAGGAGCGGGCATTCTCACCGCTTTTCTCCGTTGCTTGACCCGATCAATTTGGCGATTACCACCGCAGGATAGAGAATCCCGGTCGTTGAAAGCATTACCGCCAGCATCTTGGACATGATGTTCACCGGTGTATAGTCCCCGAATCCTACCGTTGTAAGCGACACCAGACTGAAGTAGATGTAGGCAGAGAAGTCCTGATCCACACCGCGTAGTTCTTTGGCGGCGACCTGTCCTCCCACACCGGATATAGATGAACCAATGCCGATCTGAATCAGCTCCAAGGCAAAAGCCCCCAAAATTGCAACCAGAAGATAGACGTTGATCGCCCCAATGATTCGGTAAAGATTGATTTCATAGTCTCGAAATAAAAGCCTGATGTTCAGAAATATGAATACGATCATATTAAACAATCCCACGAGCCTCTCCAGGAAATAGAATTCGACCGGAAGCTCACTAAACCTAAGGATCCTTAGCACGAGTTGGGCGAAGAAAAGAAGGGTGGTGAGCATGACCAAAAACCTGTTGTCCGACGACCAGATCCCGGTAAAAAAGAGGAACATAAACACCACGTTGACAAAGAGCATACTGACGTGCTCATAGTCTATTAGGATGGGAAGTACAAAAACGGTAAAGACCAATGCAACGAGCAAGACCACGAAACTGGCGTCATTCAACCAGTAGTCCGTAATCCGCTTGATAACTTTTCTCACGCGTTGGGTTCTCGAAACCGGCCTTGACTGCATAGAATTCAGGAAAATTCCAGGGTTCCAACCAAAACTTTCACCGCACTACCACTGATCAGCACCCTATCGTCATGCTTTTCCAGCAGAAGTTCCCCACCACGAGTGCTCGCCTGAAAAGCCTTGAATTGGGTCTTACCCGTTTTTTGGTTCCAGTAATCAACCAGAGCGCAATGGACGAAACCAGTAACTGGATCCTCGTTGATACCCACGTTTGGTCCAAAGAAGCGGCTCACCATATCGTATTCTCCGTCACCCTTTGCTGTGATCACGAATCCGAGCTCGCTGTTTTCGGCGATTTCCCCAAAATCCGGAATAAACTCGCGAACGACCGTTTCGCTTTCCAGTTCAAAAATCCAAGTTCTCTTCAGCTGGGCAGCATGGACTATCTTATTGCCAAACAGCTCCGAGCTGAATCGAGGATGGGTATCGACAAAAGTCGGAATCAGGGGAAAATCCATTGTGAGCCTTCCTTCCGTATTTCTCACCCGCAACTCTCCGCTTCGAGTTTGGAAACGGATCACCTCCAGGCCGTCCGCCCAGCCTGTCTGTATCATCCAAAAAGCCGAAGCCAAGGTGGCATGGCCGCAAAGGTCAATCTCGACCGTGGGAGTAAACCATCTTAAGGAAAACAGCCCTTGCTCTCCGGTTCCCTTGACAAATGCTGTCTCGCTGAGGTTCATCTCCATAGCGATTGCCTGCATTTGTTGTTCGGAAAGATCGTCATACAGGAGGCAAACAGCCGCAGGGTTTCCGGAAAAAGCCCTTTCGGTAAACGCGTCAATAATTGCTATCGGAATCTGCATGGCTCAGTACCTTTCTTTGAGGATATTGATGTGATGGATGAAATGGCCTGGTATGATCCAAAGCAAGGATCTTGGGGAAATTGGGTTTCCGTTGGCGTTGCCCACATTGTCCAGCACCGATTCATCCATCGTCATAAGCAAGGTGGTCAAGGCCTTTCTTTCGGCTTCGAAATCGGCAAGAAGCAATTCGGTCGGAACCTTGGCATATCCTGCATTGACCACGTAGGGATCTTGGTCAAAACCTGGAAGAGAATTTTGGTCTCCCCGAGAAAAACAGAGCGCCCGGAAGGTCATAATTCGATCCGTGTCGATGATATGGCCTAGAATTTCCTTCGGCGTCCATTTCCCAAGTTCGTAGGCCAAGGTATCCCAACCCTTTTCTTTGGACTGGAACAGTTCACGTATTTCATTGACCTGGCGAAGTATCAGCTCCAAATAGTTCTCTTCGGAAACTTTGGAAATATAGGTGTGATAAAAAGAAGGATAAGTCCCGGTTTGGGGCAGTGCAAAGCTGTTCATATAAAATATGCTTGGGTTTAGGGCTATTCGGATAAATTTAGGGTTAAGGTTAAAACCAAACTACTATGCACAAAATTTTATTCACCCTTTTTCTAGTGCCCATCCTCTGGACGGCAGATGCCCAGACCGTTGTCCATAGAAATCCAGAAATCGAAAAACTGGTCGCAGAGGTGTCCTCGGATTCTCTCAAAAAATACATCCATGACTTGGCTGCTTTCAACACCAGACATACACTAAGCAAAGACGAAAAAAACGGGATGCCTGCAGCACAGCGCTATGTTTTGTCCAAGTTCAATTCCTTTGTGAATGCTTCAGGCGGTCGCATGACGGCAAAAATTGAAAACTTCACTATCCCGGCAGACGGACGCCGGATCACGGCAGACTCGGAAGTCGCCAATGTGATCGCTACGCTAAAGGGCGTCAACACTGCGGATGACCGTATTTTCATTGTCTCCGGCCACTTGGATTCCAGGAACAAAGATGTGATGGATGCTACCGGCGGCGCCCCGGGTGCGAACGACGATGGCAGTGGAGTTGCCGCCGTTATGGAATTGGCGAGGGTGATGGCAAAGTCGGAATTTTCCGCAACTGTGATGTTTGTCGCATTTACAGGGGAAGAGCAGGGACTAAAAGGCGCTAGCTACCTCGCTGACAAAGCCAAGGCTGAAGGATGGAACATCGCCGGCGTCCTCAACAACGACATTATTGGAAATAGCAACTCCTCGGAAACCCTCATCAGCGACAATACGAAGGTGAGGATTTTCTCAGAAACCATCCCCCTTGCGGAGACAGAACAGGAAGCTGCTGCCCGCAGGTCTTCTGGTGCCGAAAACGACAGCAAATCTCGGCAGCTTGCTCGCTACATCAAGGAAGTCGGCGAGCGCTACGTGGATCAAATGGAGGTCAAGCTGATCTACCGAATGGACCGTTTTCTCAGAGGCGGCGATCAAACTCCCTTTTTGAGGAATGGATTTGCAGCCATCCGCGTATCCGAAATGAACGAAAACTTCCTCCACCAGCATGAAAATGTAAGGGTGGAAAACGGCATTCAATACGGCGACCTCCCGGAATTCATGGATTTCGAATACTTGAGGAAAGTATCAGCTATCAACCTCGCCGCAGCGGCTTCGCTTGCAAACTCTGCCGGAGCACCCGAAGACGTCCGGATCAGCGTGCAGGGATTGAGCAACAAATCCACCTTATTTTGGAAAGCCCCAACTATCGGAAAAGTAAAAGGATACTATGTCTTAATGCGCGAGACTTCCGCGCCTATGTGGGAGAAAAAGTTTTTCACCACGGAGACCACACTGACCCTGCCCTACTCCAAGGACAACTATTTCTTTGCCGTACAATCAGTCACCGACGCAGGCGCGGAAAGTTTAGCGGTGTTTCCCCTGCCAGCTTCCAGATAAGGCAGCTGGGTTAAATTAAACCAATTTCAAATTCTATTCGAAAAGCTACGGCCGGGAATGGAAAAAGCCCCGATTTCGTTAAGTTTAAGTATCTAATTTTATCAACTATGAAACAGAAAGAAATCGTAACGCTTCAGCGTTCCCTGCTGCCGGATACCGAGGCTTTGCTCAATAAACAGGTGGAAATGGAAGGCAAATCCTCCGCATACTACCTCTCGATGGCTTCTTGGTGCCACATGATGGGCTATGCCAATGCTGCCAAGTACCTGTACACCCATGCGGACGAAGAGCGCATGCACATGATGAAGATCTTCCAATACGTAAACGAAGCCGGAGGGCACGCCATACAGCCGGAGATCACGGGCATCCGCCACAATTTCAACTCACTACGGGAAGTGTTTGAATTGATCTTGGAGCACGAAATCAAGGTGACCAAATCCATCAACAACATAGTGGACCATGCCTTTTCTGTAAAGGATTTCGCTACCTTCAGCTTTATGCAATGGTATGTGACTGAGCAAAGGGAGGAAGAGACCATGTCCCGCAGAGCACTTGAACTATTTGAAATCATCGGCGAGGAAGGCGTCGGACTCTGGACCATCGACCAAGAACTGGGCAAGCTGCACGCCGCAGCTGATACAGGCGCCTAGAACATCCGGGACATCAGTGGACTAAAAAGCCCCAAGACTTTATAGCTCTTGGGGCTTTAAACATTTGAATGAAAGATTCATCACTACTTGACCATACTCACATATTGCTAATTTTCAATACTTTAGATAGATATATCTCAACTATCGATTTTAGCATCCTCCACCAGTTTCACGGCCATCACTTCCTCCTCAGTCACATTGAAAAATTCCCGGTGGACATTGAATTCAGGTTCATCGCCCAATGGATGCTTGGCGACGTAGGTGCCGTCCTCCTGCATCACGTAGGAGTTGACATTGTCCTTAAGGTTGTAGGATAGGATATTCATCAGCTGCTTTTCGAGTAGAGGCGACTCCACCTTGAAGAGGGATTCCAGTCTTTTGTCAAAGCTTCTTACCATCATGTCCGCACTTCCCGAGTAGGTCCTTGTATTGCCATTGTTGTAGAAATGGTAGATTCTGCTGTGTTCCAGGAAGTCGCCTACTATGGAAAGGACCTGTATGTTTTCACTTAAACCAGGCCTTCCAGGCCTCAGGCAGCAAATGCCCCGCACAATGAGTTTGATGGTGACGCCGGACTGGGATGCGCGATACAGCGCATAGATGGTCTCGGAGTCTTCCAGTGAATTTACCTTGATAAAGATTCCCGCGGGTTGTCCGTTTCTCGCATTCTCCGCCTCTTCCTCGATGTACTGAATCAGCTGTTTTCGCATGTCGCGCGGAGCAGTGATCAGGTTGCGATAGGTACTGGGTACAGAATGCCCGGTGATGACATTAAAGAATTCGGAGACATCGTTGGCCAAGGTCTCATTGGTCGTCAGGAGGCCAATATCCGTATAGAGTCGAGCTGTGTCCTCGTTGTAGTTTCCGGAGCCGAGATGGACGTAGCGGGTGATTTCCGAGTCGTCCTTCTTCACGATCAGCAGCAGCTTGGTGTGGGTTTTCACGTTCGAAATCCCATAAATCACAAAGCAACCCGCCTTTTGGAGCCTCTTGGCCTCTCGGATGTTGTTTTCCTCGTCAAATCGCGCTTTGACCTCAAAAAGCACCGAAACGTGTTTTCCGTTTTCCGCTGCGCGGAGAAGCGTTTTGGTAATCCGGCTCTCCTTTGCCAAACGGTAGATAGTCATTTTGATCGCCATCACATCCGGATCGTCCGCTGCCTTCTCGATCAAATCGAGGATGGAATCGATGTTGTTGTATGGATGGTGGAGCAGGATATCCTTCTCCTTCAGTATCTCAAAGATATCCGCCGTGCCTTCCTCGGGATAGGACACCGGTTTGACGGGCTCGGGATTTTGGGGAAGCCGCTCGCGAAAGCGCTTGTTGCCGACGATCTGCCAAAGCCCGGTGAAGTCAATCATGCTGGATCTTTTGACCAAATAGACCGAGTCTGGCCGGAGGTTCCATCTTTCCAAAAGTGAATTCAGCATCCATTTGGAATAGCCCTCCTCGATTTCGATACGGACCACCCGCCCGGTTTTTCGCTCCATGAGCTTACGCTTCACCTCTTCGAGAAAATTCGCGTCCATGTCTTCACTTTCCTCAAGGGAAAAATCCCCGTTTCGGGTAATCCTGAACAAGGTGATGGATTCGATTTCCACGTTTCTGAAGAGAGAGACAATATTTTCCCGAATCACCTCTTCTATGGGCACGAGCGTCAGGGAATTCTCCCGCTCCAGTTCAAAAAACCGTGGGATGTTGGCGGGAATCTGCACAAAACTCATCTTGCGCATATCCTTTCGCTCCCCCGGACTGGTCGTGACCACACCGAACACGAGGAGCTTGTTCATCAGAATGGGAAAGGTACGATAGCCGTCATAGACCATCGGTGTCAGCATAGGATAGATGGCTTTGTGAAAATACTGCCGCACTTTTTCCTGCTCCTCAGCGGTCAGCTTCGATACATTGCAGACGGTGATGCCTTCCTCGTGAAGTCCGGGAAGAATCACTTTGGTAAAATGCTCGTGCTGATCTTGGTGAAATTGCTGGCAATCCTTCATCAGTTTTGCCTTGAAAGGATCTTCCCTGAGTCCGGAATAGTCTATTCGCTCCTTGTCATAGTCCAGGTAATTGTACAGTGAGCCAACCCGGATCATAAAAAATTCATCCAAGTTGGACGCTGTAATTGCCAGAAATTTAAGTTTTTCGAAAATTGAGCGGTGTGCTTTCTTGGACTGGTCCAGTACACGCACGTTGAATTTCACCCAGCTCAGATCTCGGCTGACCAGATCACTCTTTTGAATTACGGATTCGTATTTGTCCCCAACAGTCAACTTGTTCATACAAAATCAAAATAAAACTCGCATAGATATTTCGGGAAAATCAAAATTACTCAAAAAAAGGGGCCTAAAAAGCCCCTTTTTCGTTAGGTGTCGATCTTCGCGTACTTTGCGTTTTTCTCTATAAAATCCCGGCGTGGAGCTACCTCGTCGCCCATCAGCATGCTGAACAGGTGGTCAGCTTCGGCAGCGGACTCGATGTTTACTTGTTTGATTGACCTCACATTTGGATCCATCGTCGTCGTCCACAATTGCTCTGGGTTCATCTCCCCGAGACCCTTGTATCGCTGTATGCCCACACTATCCTCTCGGCCATCCTTCGCCATTTCGGCCGTCAAGGCCTTTCTTTCTTCCTCTGTCCAGCAATAACGCTCATCCTTACCCCGCTTCAAGAGATACAAAGGCGGCAAAGCAATGTACACATAGCCATGCTCGATCAGCGGTCTCATGTATCGGAAAAACAAGGTCAAGATCAGCGTGCGGATGTGGGATCCGTCAATGTCGGCATCCGTCATGATGATGATCTTGTGATATCTGAGTCCGGAAAGGTCAAGTTCCTTGTCATCGTTGGCAGTGCCAAACTTCACTCCAAGTGCAGTCAGAATATTCTTGATTTCCTCGTTGTCGTAGATTTTGTGCTCATGGGCTTTCTCCACGTTGAGGATTTTACCTTTGAGCGGCAGAATGGCCTGAAAATCCCGGTCTCGTCCCTGCTTTGCAGATCCCCCCGCCGAGTCCCCTTCCACTAGGTAAAGCTCACAGATAGTCGGATCGGAGTTAGCACAGTCGGCAAGTTTACCAGGAAGGCCTCCGCCTCCCAAGACGCTTTTTCGCTGGACCATCTCACGGGCTTTTCTTGCCGCATGACGCGCCTGTGCCGCAAGGATCACCTTGCCCACAATAGTCTTGGCTTCCTTCGGATGCTCTTCCAACCAGCTTTGCAGGGTATCTGAAACTGCACTGTCTACCGCACCAACGACATCAGAGTTACCCAGTTTGGTCTTGGTTTGGCCTTCAAACTGCGGCTCTGCGACCTTGACGGAAATAACGGCTGTCAAACCCTCCCGGAAATCGTCCCCGGAAACCTCCAACTTCAACTTGTCCAGCATCCCTGATTTGTCCGCGTAGGATTTCAACGTCCTTGTGAGGGCCCTTCTGAAGCCTGTCACGTGCGTTCCACCCTCGTAGGTATTAATGGTATTCACGTAGGAAACCACATTTTCCGCATAGGAACTGTTGTAGTTCATCGCTACTTGCACCGGCACTCCATTTTGCTCCGACTCGATATAGATTGGATAGTCGATGATTTTTTCCCGGGTCTCGTCCAGATACTGTACAAATTCTACCAGACCACCCTCGGAATAAAACACGTCCTCCTTTGGCTTCCCGTCCTCTACTTCCCTCAGGTCCGTCAGCGTGATCTTGATGCCGGCGTTGAGGAAAGACATTTCTCTTAGACGGTTGGCGATGGTTTCATATTTGTACTCCGTCGCGATAAAGATGCTCGCGTCCGGCTTGAAATGGATGATCGTTCCGCGTTTATCTGTAGTTCCGATCTGTCGTGCGGGATATTGGGGCACGCCGATCTTGAATTCCTGCTCGAAAATAACCCCATTGCGGTGCACGGTCGCTTTCAAGTCAGTGGAAAGTGCGTTCACGCAGGAAACGCCCACACCATGCAGACCTCCCGACACTTTGTAGGTGTCCTTGTCGAATTTACCGCCGGCGTGGAGTACCGTCAATACAACCTCCAAAGCTGATTTTTTTTCCTTTGGGTGCATGTCGGTTGGGATGCCCCGGCCATTGTCTTCAACTGTGATGGAATTGTCTTCGTGGACAGTGACGTGAATAGTGTCGCAGTGCCCGGCGAGCGCTTCGTCAATCGAGTTGTCGACTACCTCCCAAATGAGATGGTGGAGACCCTTGATGCCGATATCACCGATGTACATCGCGGGACGCTTTCTTACCGCTTCCAGACCTTCTAATATCTGGATGTTATCCGCTGAGTAATCCGCGGATTTCTTATCTTTTTCTTCACTCATATTTTTTGGAAAAAACCCTCAAAACGGGCTTAGAATGGTGATTTTGTCTTCAATTTTAGATTCCGCAAGTTAGGCAAAAAAAGTCACTTATCCCAGCTTCGCAGCAAAGTAGGTTTGGCACGTTTCCCCTGAAAAAAATCGGACGTAGCGGATGACTGCAATCAATATTGCCGGGTACTCAACATCACAAGGGTACACGCGGGTAGAACTTCGATGCCAGCTTCCTTGGCCTGGGCGAAAAAAGTGGGATTTTCCGTTCCGGGATTGAAAATAATCCGCTTGGGCTGTAGGCCCACCAAATAGTCTATCCACTCCTCCTGATGAGCAGGACCGATGTAGAGCGTGATGGTGTCGATGCCCTCTATTTCGGGCTTGGATCTCAGATCTACAATTTCACGCCCAAAAACTTCCCCCTGCTTGATGCCGATTGGTACGAAGTCTACTCCCCTCTCCGAAAACATTTTTGCAGCGAGATAGGCATATCGGGAAGGATCAGGCGTAGCGCCGACAAGAAGGGTCTTTTTCATCCTTGATGGTTTCTTTTCCCGAACGTCCTATCTCGGACAAATGTATCCATATGTCGGTGTTTCTTGCTTTCGTAAATGTCCGCCAGCGTGATCATGATTCCGGTTTCTTCCACATCGCCAAACTCGTCGTTGAGCGCGGTGCCGAAGGTTCTCATCGTTGGAGACAGGTTCATATAGGTATTGATCAGCGGGGGAATATTCTCACCAAGAGATCTGATCCTGCTATTAAGGAATTTATAGCCCTCTTTGTAGTCTAGGTTTTCAAATGGATTTGGTCGGGAAAAGATATCGGTTTCATACGTCAACCTTATATTTTCCTTTGGCTTCACGAGACCCTCATGATCAGGAAAGTAATGATTCATGAAGTAGAGCAATAAATCCCTTCCTTCCCGATTGTAGTGGGGATACATCGTCACCTTTCCAAAAAGATACTTAACGTCTGGATTGAGCAGCACGACTGCCCCCAGTCCGTCCCAAAGATTATCCAGGCTGAAGAGTCCTTTCCGGTTGTCGAGGCTAGGTTGGTACTTGGGCTGTACGAATGACCTGCCCAGTTCCAAGGTGTAAGGTATGTAATCTCGAACGAATGTCTCCGAAAAGTCGAAGAGATGGGTAGTGGAAAGATGAAGAGATCCGTCGGGATTGATGGCGTTTTTGCACATGATCACCCGATATCCAGCCACGATCTCCTCGTCTTCAGGGTTCCAAGTGATCAATTGATCGTAGCACTTTTCGCAGGTGTCATTTTCGTCCAGATCCAGCTCCATTCCCGTGCCGCCGCCAGCTGCACGGAAGGTCAATTCCCGCAATCGGCCGATTTCCTGCACGACATTAGGCGCATTATGATGGTTTACCAGGTATACCAAGTTGTCTCCATTGTTGGTATACCGGAGAAAACGCTCAGGAGTCAGTTCTCTTTTCAATAGACTGCGATCTACTGCTGATATAATCGGCATTTCACTATACATGTCCTTCTCCCAGTTTATATACCAAGCCCTTTATATATTCGGCCCATTGCATCTCTGTCTTTTCCGAGGTAAACGTATCGGGCGACAGAGGTTTTCCCACCCGAATTTCGACTTTTTTTCCTCTCTGCTTGTACATTTCGTCGACTAGCCAAAACATTTCGATATTGGCTTTGATGCCAATCTTCTTTCGCAAGTTGGCAAGATTGTAAAAAAACCCAGAATTCCTCCCTTCTATATGGCAGGGCAAAACATCCAGCCTGTATTTTTTCGCTTTCGAGATAAAGCTCTTCCTCCATTGCAAATCCCTGATCACCCCCTCCTGCTTTCTGGACACGAGTCCGGCCGGAAAAATCAACACCGCGTGTCCGTTGGCATAGGCTTCCTCGATCCTCAGGTTGGCGGTCTTGGAATTTGCCCCATGCTTGTTGACCGGTACGAAGATCGGCTCAAAATTGTCAAAGCTCATCAGGAGGTCGTTGACCAGGAAACGGACGTCCGGCCTGATCTTGCCCACCGCATGCATGAATGCTATTCCGTCCATTCCGCCCAAGGGATGGTTTGAAGCCAAGATTATACCACCCGATGCGGGGATGTTTTCCGCCCCGATTAGCTTTACGTCCATTCCGAACTCGGCGATCAAGGCTTCGGCGAAATCCAGTCCTTTTTTGTCCAGATGCTTGTTCAAAACCGAATTAAGCCACTCCTCATGGGTCACGCGCTTGATGTAACCCAGCAAAAATCCTGGCATCCATTTGAGGATTTTGGGATTCTTGGAATGGATGGCTTTTTCGATATCGATAAATTTCTTTGACATAGGGTCAAAAAATCGTGGAGCACAATTTAAAATCGAAGGAAAAACGGAAATTTTCACAACGGCTTGCTTCAAAAGTACAAAAAATAAGCCTTTGCCTACCGTCTGGGTAGGATATGGGAATTAGTTTCCTGAAAACCAACAACGTAGATTTTTGGCTTACCTACAAAGCTGAGAATAACGGCCAATACCGCCTTTAACTAGTCGTAGGGTAGCTTGCTCGCCGATTATATCTATTTTTGCCGCAATGAAAGAAACTATCCTCTCCCTCTGCCCCGGCCCTTGGAGCGACTATGAACTGATCGACACTGGCGGCTTCGAAAAACTTGAGCGCTTCGGAAAATTCATCCTCAGCCGCCCAGAGCCACAGGCTATCTGGGACAAGAGCCTCGCGGACTCAGAATGGAGAAAACTCGCGCACGCGCATTTTGCCAAGGAAAAAAACAACCCGGAAAAAGGACAATGGCAACAGCTCAAAGCTATGCCTCACAACTGGTCCATTGGCTATCAAAATGCCGACGGGCTGAAGCTGACATTGAATCTCGCCCAGACTTCCTTTAAACATATTGGCTTGTTTCCAGAGCAGGCGGTCAATTGGGATTATCTATATCGAAAAATCAAGGCTTTTCCCGGCCAGAAACCAAAGGTGCTAAACCTGTTTGCCTACACCGGGGCCGCTTCGGTAGCCTGTCGCGCCGCAGGAGCGGAAGTCACCCATCTCGACTCAGTGAAACAAGTTGTTTCCTGGTCCAAACATAACATGGAGTCGTCCAATCTGGACGGCATACGATGGATCGTGGACGATGCGATGAAATTCATCAAAAGAGAGGCACGCCGAGGAAATGTCTACCAGGGCATCATCCTCGACCCTCCCGCTTACGGCCGTGGCCCTGAGGGTGAAAAGTGGATTCTAGAGGAGCAGATCAATGAAATGCTCAAAACCTGCGCGGAAATCCTAGATCCCAAAGATCATTTTCTACTTCTCAATATGTATTCACTGAGCTTTTCTTCCCTGATCGCCGCCAACCTTATCCGTTCCAACTTTCGTAGGGTGGAAAACGCCGAACAAGGGGAACTTTACCTCGAGGAAAAGCAGGGAAAAAAGCTTCCCTTGGGCATTTTCTTCCGGTTCTCGAGTTTTTGACCTTGATTAAACAATCATGAACAATCGCCAGATCTTCCTGTCCAACCTTGCGCAAACAACGGATTTTCCGCTGCTGATCGAGGTGGAAAAAGCCGAAGGAATCCATCTTCATGGGCCTAATGGAGAGAAATACATTGACTTGATCTCGGGAATTGGGGTGAGCAATGTGGGCCATCGGCATCCGAAAGTCATAGATGCTATCCAATCCCAATTGGACAAATACCTGCACCTGATGGTGTATGGGGAATATGTGCAGACACCGCAGACACATCTTGCTAGGGCGCTTTGCGACACGCTTCCACCCCAGCTCGACAATGTATACCTAGTCAACAGCGGTTCTGAAGCGGTGGAGGGTGCCCTCAAGCTAGCCAAGCGATTCACCGGACGCAGGGAAATCATTTCCTGCGTCAATGCCTATCATGGAAGTAGCCATGGATCGCTGAGCGTGGGAGGCAACGAGATTTTCAAGCGTGCCTATCGTCCTCTGCTACCGGGAATCAGCCATATCCACTACGGCAATCCAAACGATTTGGAGAAAATCACGGAACAAACCGCCGCAGTCATCATGGAAACCATCCAAGGCGAGGCCGGGATCCGTGTCGCAGACCGGGACTATTTTAAAGCCTTGCGAAAAAACTGCGACGAAACGGGGACTTTGCTTATCCTGGATGAGATTCAGGCGGGCTTTGGCCGAACGGGCAGGTTTTGGGCGTTTGAGCATTTTGACATCGTGCCCGATGTGGTTGTTTGCGCCAAGGGAATGGGAGGAGGAATGCCTATAGGAGCTTTTATCGCTAACAAGGAAGTCATGGGCGTTTTCAAAAACAATCCCCTTCTCGGCCATATCACGACATTTGGAGGGCATCCGGTGAGTGCAGCAGCTTCTTTGGCTACTGTTCAAATTTTGCAAGAGGAAAAACTTATCCAACAGGTAGAGTCAAAAGCGGAGCTTTTCAAAAGCTTGTTGGTCAATCCCAAGATCAAAGGCATTCGAAACAAAGGCCTGATGATGGCGGTGGAATTTGAGTCTTTCGACGTACTAAAGCCCATCATTGACCGGGCTATCAAGTTAGGAGTCATCACGGACTGGTTCTTGTTTTGCGATGATTCCATGCGGATCGCACCGCCATTGATCATCTCTGAGGCCCAAATACAGGAAGCGTGTAGCATTATCCTACAGGCAATTGAAGAAGCCTAGCCCACTGTAATCCTACGGATACCAAACTATAGTTCCATCAAAACGGTTTAGTAAGCATGAAAAAACAAGAGCCAAAAAACTACCAAGTCTCCAAATCGGAAGCCGAATGGAAGGAGCAGCTTGATCCCCAATCCTTTCATGTGCTCCGCGAAAAAGGAACCGAGCGTCCCTTCACAGGTCAATATTATCTCAACAAAGCGACGGGAATATATGAATGCAAAGCTTGCGGAAACGAGATTTTCCACTCATCCAAAAAGTACGATAGCGGTTGCGGATGGCCAAGCTTCACCGAGCCCGTCAGCCCTGAGGCAATCGACGTGAAGATGGACTATAGCCACTTTATGGTGCGGGAGGAAATCCTCTGCGGCAAGTGTGGCGGACACTTAGGCCATCGCTTCCCTGACGGTCCAAAAGACCAAGGCGGCATCCGCTACTGCATCAATTCGCTAAGCATGGATTTCAAAAAAGAATAGGTAAATGCAAATTCGGGAAACGGGGACAAGTAAATGCTCCCATTTCCCTTCTTGTTTCAGAAGCTTGACTCTCGCCCTCAATTCCGAAACGTCTGGTTTCATTTCCCAATTCACACAATACCCTTTTCAGGATGCCTGCCGGTCACAGTCCGGCCAAAGACTTTCATCTCTTCGATTTGGGCGTCCATATTGCCGTCTGGGTAGATGCAGGGACCAATACCCGCTTCTTTTTTCTTATAGTCTAGATAGCCAACGACAATCGGAACGTTAGCTTCCAGCGCGATATGATAAAATCCTGATTTCCATTTTTTTACAGCACTCCGAGTACCCTCTGGAGTGACCATAATGACTAGTTCGTCTCGCTCATTGAGCATCCTCACCATTGCCTCGGTGTAGGTTTGTTTTCTTCCTCCCGGTATCCGCTTGCGATCGATGGCAATCGCGCCCAGCCCACTCAAAAGCCAACCCAAAGGACCAACCATGACTTCCTTTTTGATCGTAAACCGCACCGGAATATCCATCAAAAAAAACGCTGCCCGAGCGTATAGGATATCCCAATTGGAGGTGTGCGGAATGGCGATCAGAACCGCCTTTTTGAGGCCTTTGGGCCATTGGTCATTGAGGGTCCAGTCTGAAATCCAAAACACAAATCTGGAAATTAGCTTCATCATATTCTTAAATGTTTTGAGCTTGGGTTTGCCAATTCTAAGATACTCGGGTTTTGTTCAATTACGCTCAGGGTATGCTCGTATCCTGCTCGAAAGAGATCAGGTGCCCTTTTTATGTCAAAAACTCCATATTTCCCCAAACCAGGCGCTTCAAGGAAGTAGTCGCATTTTGATTTCCTGCTATGCACGTTGTAGTTCATCGACATGATTACTGCCCGCTCGATCAGGCTTTTCATGTTCTTGATGTTGCTTTCCTCTGGCAAATGGTTGCAATTGACTCCGATCACAAAATCACAGATCCCGTCCAAGGGCTCCACCGGCAGGTTGTTGAGCACGCCACCGTCCACGAGGTATTTTTTTCCAATCACTATCGGTTCAAACATCCCCGGTATACAGCTGGAAGCCATCAAAGGAGCAATCAGCTCGCCCTCGTCAAAATAGACCACCTTGCCCTTTTTAATATTAGTGGCAGCTACCGAGAGCGGAATCTTGAGCTTGGCAAAGTCGTCGTGGGCAAGGTACAGTCGAAAAAGATCTCCCACGCTCTGCATCCTCAAGATGCCCCTGAGCGAAACGGCAGGACGCATAAAGCGGAAAAAATTGGTCTCCACAATGATCTTCACCACCTCCTCGGGCTTATAGCCATTGCAGTACATCGCTCCCGCAATTGCTCCCGCTGAAGTCCCCGAGACCTTGGTCGGGTAAATGCCCACTTCATTGAGTGCTTTCAAAACACCCAAGTGAGACACGCCCCGGACACCCCCGCCTGAAAGCGCAATGCCTATCCTAAGCTTAGAGCTCATCCAGTCGGAAGGTTTGATCCAAACGTACCCCTCGGTCGGTCTTCTTGACGGTGCAGCATTCATGGATCGGATCATGCTCCAGAAAAAGCACATAACCCTCCCGCGCAGCTTCCTCCAAAAATGCCTCTTTCTCGCTCATTGTAATCAATGGACGGGTGTCATACCCCATCACATACGGAAGGGGAATGTGCCCGACAGAAGGAATCAAGTCAGCGACAAACACGACCGTTTTGCCTTTATACTGGATCTTGGGCAGCATCTGCTTGTCGGTATGTCCATCCACCGTGATGAAGTCAAAGCCGGGGAAAAGACTTTTTTGACCCAAGTCCAAAAACTTCAACTGTCCCAGATCCTGCATGGGAAGAATGTTTTCGGTCAGGAAGGAAGCTTTTTCCCTGGGATTCGGAGCAGTCGCCCATTGCCAATGATCGGAATTGGACCAGTAGGTAGCTCTGGGAAAACTAGCCTCGTATTGCCCATGCGAACCGTATCGTATACCTCCCCCGCAATGGTCAAAATGCAAATGAGTCAGGAAATTATCCGTTACCTGATGGAAATTGACCCCGAGGCTATGAAGGCTTTCCTGAAGGGAGTCATCGCCATGGAGGTAGTAGAAAGAGAAAAATTTAGCATCCTGCTTATCGCCGATGCCATTGTCAATCAATACGACGCGATTGCCATCTACCGCCAACAGGCTGCGCATGGCCCAGTTGCAAAGGTTATTTTCGTCCGCAGGATGACTGCGCGACCAAATCACCTTGGGCACTACCCCAAACATGGCACCTCCATCCAACTTGAAAAAGCCCGTATTTACCGTGTATAATTCCATCTGGGATTAGTTAAAAAGACCGAAGCAACCTCTAAATCACCAGAGATTGCTTCGTCTTATTTTTCATTTGAAAAGAGTCTATTCGACAACTACGCCCATAGAGCAGAATTTCTCTATGCGCTGCTCGATGCGTTTTTCCGGTTTGATCTTGTCCAATTCTTTGAGAGAACTCAAGATAGCCTGCTTGACTTGGTTTGCCATCCACTTGATGTCCCTGTGTGCACCTCCCAGTGGCTCTGGGATGATGTCATCCACCAAACCGTTGCCTTTCATATCCTTGGCTGTAAGCTTCAGCGATTCGGCGGCCTGCTCTTTGTAGTCCCACGATCTCCAGAGAATGGTGGAGCAGTTTTCCGGGGAAATGACGGAGTACCAGGAGTTTTCTAGCATCAGAACCCGATCTCCGATAGCAATACCCAGCGCACCACCGGAAGCACCCTCGCCAATGATGATGCAGATCACGGGCACTTTTAGCATAAACATCTCCTTGAGGTTTCTGGCGATCGCTTCGCCTTGGCCTCTTTCCTCCGCTTCCAATCCAGGAAATGCCCCGGGCGTGTCAATCAACGTGACAATAGGCTTACCAAACTTCTCGGCCATCTTCATCAGTCGAAGCGCTTTTCGGTAGCCTTCGGGGTTTGCCATGCCGAAGTTGCGCATTTGGCGCTGCTTGGTATTTCTGCCTTTTTGCTGGCCGATGAACATGACCGTGCGGCCATCCACATCGCCAAGACCTCCGACCATAGCTTTGTCGTCTGCGACATTGCGGTCGCCAAAGATCTCGATGAAGTCGTTTGTAATTTCGTAGATGTAGTCCAGCGCATAGGGTCTGTCTGCGTGGCGGGAAAGCTGCACCCGCTGCCAGCGCGTCAGATTCTCAAAAGTCTCTTTTTTCAACGCAAGGATTTTTTCTTCTAAAGACTCGATATCGCTGCTTAGATCGATATTTCGGCCTTTGGCCAAGTCTTTCATCTCCTGAAGTTTTTGCTCTAAATCAGCAATGGGTTTTTCGAATTCTAATACCATTTCGGTGATTTTTGGAAGTAACAAAGATAAGGATTAAACGCTAGTGACAAACCCCAGCAGCGGGCAGAAACCCGATGTCAGGCCGGAAAAATTATCCGGCTGAAATAGAAACAGATAGAACAAAGGTTTAAAATTATTAAAAACAGGTGTTGCGGAGAAAGATCAAAATCTTACCTTTGCACCACTTCTAACGAGAAGTAAACAAACGGAGTGGTAGTTCAGCTGGTTAGAATGCCTGCCTGTCACGCAGGAGGTCGCGGGTTCGAGTCCCGTCCATTCCGCATAATTTGAGTAAAGCTAAACCATTAGGAGTGGTAGTTCAGCTGGTTAGAATGCCTGCCTGTCACGCAGGAGGTCGCGGGTTCGAGTCCCGTCCATTCCGCTTAAAGTCCTGGAGAAATCCGGGACTTTTTTGTTTTTTGGCGCATTGGGTACCAGAAACCAAATTGGACGCTTTTCACGTTCGGCTTAGATATTGCAATCAGTTCAGCTGCCCAAGGCCCAAAAGACCTTTCTTGAAACGGACGTCAGTCAAAGGCTCATTGGGCAAAAAATCAGTCGATAGATTAACCAAGCGCGTTTATGAAAAAGATACTGTTGATTTTTTTGGGGATATTCTTCCTGCTGGTAGCCGCGTCTATTGCGCTTCCTTTTCTCTTCAAGGACAAAATAGCCGCGCGAATTGACCAGGAGATTGCCCAATCTGTGGATGCTCAAGTAATCCTCGATCTGGACAAGGTCAGCCTAAGTATCTTCCGTCGATTTCCCAATGTTTCAGCCACGATCGAGGACTTTGGAATTGTCGGCAACGCGCCTTTTCAAAACGATACGTTACTTTCCATTCGGGAGCTCGCAGTCGATTTCAACCTGAAATCAATACTTTTTGACGACTATCCGACCCTAACCGGAGTTCATCTCGATGGGGGGAGTGTCTATGTCAAGGTCCTCCAAGACGGCACTGCCAACTACGATATCGCACTAGACTCCGACGCAGCCGCCGCTGACAACTCCCAAAGTGCGATGAAAATCGGCATCGACCAAATCGAGCTGAACAACGTGAACCTCGTATATGATGATCGTCAACTCGATTACTTCATGGCCCTAGGCGGGATCAATGCCATCGGCAAAGGCGAATTTACGACGGATGTATACGAGCTTCCGATAAAACTAGAAGCTTTGATCGCCGATATCAGCTATGGCGGCGTCAACTATCTCTCCGGCAAGGAATTCTCGGGAGAAACGGACCTGACCGTCGACATGGACAAAATGAAGTTTTCGCTTGAAGGCGGGGATTTTAGGCTAAACGATTTTCTTTTCGACCTATCGGGCTTCCTGGCGCTGCCTGGTGATGATATAGAGATGGATATTGCCTTCGCTGGAAAAGACAATGAGTTCAAAAGCATCCTTTCGCTGGTGCCGGGTATCTATACGGAAAGCTTCTCCAGCCTGGAGACTTCCGGGACGATGGATTTTCATGGAGAAGTAAAAGGCGTCTACAATGATAAAAGCATTCCGGCATTTGATATCTCCCTTAAGATTGCGGATGGCATGTTTAAATACCCCGATCTGCCTAGGCCGGTAAAAAACGTCAATCTGGATCTCCACGCCAAAAACGAATCAGGCATCTTAGAACAAACTACTCTGGATATTCCTGTGTTCAAGCTGGAATTTGGGAGTAATCCCATCTCTGGTAGACTACGCCTCGACGATTTGGTAACCTATACCGTGGATGGGGCTCTCGACGGCAAACTGAATTTGGAGGAACTTACCTCAATCTTCCCTATCGACGGCATGACGCTCAAAGGCAATCTCGACGTTAACGCCATTGCCAAAGGCAGGTATGATTCAGTCGCTGGTATCATCCCCACGATAGACGCCAAACTTAGTTTAGCCAATGGCTACGCAAAGAGTGCCGACTATCCCGCCCCCATCGAAAACCTCAATGTTAACGCCATTGTCCAAAACCCCAGCGGAAAAATGGATGACTTCTTGGTGGATCTCTCCCGCTTCGGCTTTGTACTGGAGGGAGAATCTATCCAAGGTAATATGAAACTCCGCGATCTGGACAAGCTCTTCTGGGAAGGAAAGGTAGTCGGCGCGGTGGATTTGGAAAAAATCCTGGCCATTTTCCCCTTGGAAGACATGAGCATGGCGGGAAAAATCAAGCTTGACCTAGCTACTAAGGGTTCCTATGCTGCGGTCGAGGCCGGAAAATACCAACAGCTAGAGACCCGAGGCACAATGGACGTCACCAGTTTCCGGTACTCCTCAGTCGATATACCCCAGGGAATACAAATTGCAAAAGCCTCCGCACAATTTAGTCCGGAACGTATCACTTTGACTGAATTCGACTCACAGGTAGGACAAAGTCCTGTGCGGGCAACTGGCTTTCTATCCAACTATATGGATTATTTCCTCAGCGAAACGGGCACGCTCACTGGCGAACTCACCTTGAACAGCGCTCGCTTTAACGTTAACGAGTGGATGAGCGAGGAAAGCTCTAAAGACACTACCGACGTGCCTTTGTCCGTAGTCGAGTTGCCAAAAAACATAGACTTCAACATGACCGTAGCCGCCAACGAGGTAATCTACGACAACCTCAACCTGAAGGCCGTAAAGGGAAATATGAGATTAAAAGACGGGGTATTACGATTCTCGGACGCCTCGATGAATACCCTCGGTGGACAAATCGGCCTGAGCGGCAGCTATGACCCCAGGGACCTAAACGTCCCCAAGTTTGACTTTAGCTTGAATCTGGCCGACCTCAGCATTGCAGAAGCCTTTCGTTCCTTCAACTCCGTCAAAGCCTTCGCTCCAATCGCACAGCACCTGACCGGCACGTTCAATTCGACGCTTTCCTTTTCTGGGAATTTGGGGCAAGATATGTTGCCCCTGCTCTCTAGCCTTGACGGAAACGGGCTTCTGAAAGTGGCCGAAGCAGCGCTGAAAGACAGCAAGATCCTCACAGGCATCACCAGCCTTACCAACCTCAAAGATGGGAATACCTTGCAGCTAAAAAACATTGCTATCCCCATCTCCATCAACAATGGAGTGATGGATGTGAGACCATTCGAGCTCAAGCTTTGGGATTATCAAGCCAAGGTGCAGGGCTCAGCGGGATTTGACGGCACGATGAACTACCTGATCAACATGGACGTGCCCGCAGGAAAATTTGGGGCGCAAGCCAATGCCCTACTCGCAGGTATCGCCGGAACAGAGGTCACTGAGAATTCCAGCATTCCACTGGCTCTTACCCTCACTGGCACATACAATGCTCCCAAGGTGTCTCTGGCTGGTGGAAACAGCTTGGAGACCCTACTCGCTGACGCCTTGAAATCGCGAATAAGTGACGAGACGGAAAAGCTGCAAGCAGAAGCGACCAAACAGTTTAATGCGGCTCAAGACAGCATCAAACAGCAACTCCAGCTCAAAGCTACGGCCCTGCAGGACAGTGTGAAAAAGGAACTGGGCAGGCAGACCGATGCCTCAAAAGACAAGGCAGTCGAAGAAGCCAAAAAGCTTCTCAAGGGATTCCTTCCCAAAACGCCCGCCACCAAACCGGATACCAGCACAGTCAACAACAACTAGGAATCAGGTCTGGGTTGTTTGCTTTTGGTCGCTATCAAACCATACGCTGATCTATCAGCACATCCACATTGGGATGGAGCCAAAGTAGCGACGCTGGAAATTGAGTGGAAACCTCTGCCTTTAAGAGTTGGTCGAATGCTTCCTTTTTACCGGAACCGGAGATAAACAACAGAATTTTTCTGGAGCTGAGAATCTCCCCCACTCCCATGGTCATGCCAAAAGTGGGCGGCTGCTTTAATGATTTGATCATTCCGTTGTTGAGCGTGGACTCCGCCAAGTCGCAGACATGGAAGCTTGGGGTTAACGTAGCACAGGGTTCGTTTAGGGCGATATGGCTGTTGACTCCGATGCCCAGGATGCAGATATCCACAGGGCCGGACATTTCCAGAAATTCTTTCATCCGCGAACAGTCTCCGATAGGATCTTTGGTGAAAGGGTCTATGGTCGTATAGCGCTCAGATGCAATCTCCAGCGGCTGTACAAACTTGGTTTGTACGTCATGCTCAGAAGTGAAGGTGGAGCCCGGCTCCAACCCTCCCCACTCGTCCAGCTTTACCACCCGCAAACTCGAACAAAAATCCGGATTGGATTTCCGATGCTTTACCATCTCTGCATACAGACCGGAAGGCGAGCCACCACTAGCCACACAGAAGAGCAGATCCGGTTTGGCTTCAATCTCATCTTTGACCAGTTCAAAGCCTTGGCGGCTCATCGTTTCGAAATCGGGGTAATAGTGGAATTTCATGGGATTGCTTTTTTCAAGATTACGAAAAAACCAGTACTCAGCACAAGGCAAATTGTGCTTTGAGTCCGTACGGGCTACCACCTATCCAACCTTAACTCCTTTCCGCCATTCAAAGCCAATAGTAGTTTGTTTTTCTACACATTGCTTATCTTTTTGCCAGCTAAACCTTACAAGATCACAAGCCTATGAAAAAATGCTACTTGGCGATAGCCACGGCGACAGTCCTTACTGCCTCGCCGCTTTTTGCGCAAAAGAAAGCCACCAAACCCGACCCGCTCAAACAATCCGTACAGCAGACGATCGATGCCCGATTTGCTGACATGACTGAGCTGAGTGACAAAATCTGGTCTTTTGAAGAGATCGCCTTTCAGGAAACACAGTCTGCCGCGGCACTTTCGGGCTATGCCGAGGAACTGGGGTTTAAAGTCACCCGAGGCGTGGGCGAGATCCCAACTGCCTTTGTCGCGGAGTATGGCTCTGGTGCTCCAATCATCGGAATCCTGGGAGAGTTTGATGCGCTGCCAGGCCTCTCTCAAAACAAAGTACCCTTCAAGTCTCCGCTGCATGAGGACGCCCCAGGCCATGGCTGCGGCCACAATCTCTTTGGCGTGGCCTCACTGAGTGCTGCGGCTGCGATCAAGGACTTGATTGCCGAGGGAAAACTCCAAGGAACAGTAAGGTTCTACGGAACCCCGGCCGAGGAAAAATATTTTGGCAAACTATGGATGATCCGCGCCGGATTGATGGACGATGTGGATGTAATGATGGATTGGCATCCCGCTGCTGAAACCAAGACCGCCGTGCAGAAAGGACTTGCTTTGGTGGATTTCATCGTGGAATTCAACGGGCAGGCGGCTCATGCCTCTGCCGATCCTTGGAATGGCCGATCCGCATCCGATGCTCTCGAACTCTACACCAGCGGAATCAACTATTATCGAGAGCATATCAAGCCAACGGTAAGAATCCACTACCACATCCAGGATGGCGGCCAGGTAGTCAATGTGGTGCCTGACTATAGCCGTCTTTGGGTACGGGTGCGTGATACCAGTCGGGAAGGATTGGAACCGGTTTGGAAACAGGTGGAAAAGATGGCCCAAGGTGCCGCCATTATGGCCAATGTAGACTACAAAGTCACTTTGGTGTCAGGCATCCATGAGATCTTGGTCAACCGAACTGGTTCGGCAGTACTTCAAAAAAACCTGGAAACTCTCGGCGCGATCATCTATACCGAAGAGGAACAAACCTTTGCCAAAAAGATCCAGGAAGCCACCGGGAAACCCCAGATCGGCATCTTGTCCGAAATCACCCCAATGGAAGAAACCGAAGAACACAGCATGGGCGGGAGTACCGATGTGGGTGATGTCAGTTGGGTGGTGCCGACAATCCGCCTCAGTGCCACCACGGCACCTAATGGCACTCCTTGGCATTCTTGGGCAGTCGTAGCTTCCGGCGGGATGTCCATCGGACACAAAGGCATGGGCTATGCCGCCAAAGCGCTCGCCATGACCATGGTCGATCTCTTCCAAAACGAATCCCTGAGAACCGAGATTCAAGCCGAATTCAAGGAGAAAAAAGGAGACTATGTGTACAAGGGGATCGTTCCGGATGGCCCCCCTCCCTTGGATGCGGGGTATTGATTACCAAAGAAGTTTCGAATGAGCGCGGGCTCCGAGGACACGTAAAATCCCTTGGAGCCCCTATTTTTCTGGACGAACAATAAACCTCAGCTAAAAAGAGAATCTCTCGTATTGATCAGTCTGGAAGTGTCTATTTTGAGCTGGGTATCCTGCCGCTTTTGGTGATAGGCTTCGTTGAGCTCCCGGATGAATTTGTCCATCTCTCCGGAGATTTGAAACAGATGCTTGGAAATGCTTTTTATCTCTTGAACTTCCAACTCCTTTTCCTGAATCAGGCTGGTCAATCCCAGCATGGTGGATAGCGGGCGGCGGATCACGTGGCCCACGTCAAAAATCATCTGCTCGATGGACACAATGTACTCGACTAAGGGCGTAATGTCACTGGATGCCCCATACCAGATGATCTTGCCCTCCTTGTTTTTTTCCGGCACCGCCTGTAGCCATCGCCAGCGCAGTATCCCGTCGAAAACCACGCGGTACTGGAGGCTGATCAGCTTTGGATTTAGGTAGGCCTCTTTCATAGCTTGGTTGAATATGTCCCTATCCTCTTCATGGATGAGTTCCCTTAGTTTTTCCGGGCTTTCTTCAGCCACCTCCATTCCAAAAGAATAATTGTAGGGCTCAGTCCCACGGTTCATGAAGAGAATGGAGGTCCCGCCACTTTCCTCTATCTCAAACATATACGAGTTGCCTGGAACCTGGCTAGTAATCCTTTTGATCAGCTCCTCGCTCTCCCTGATTTTTTCTGTAGCAGTCTTTTGGGCGGTGATATCGTAGTTGATCGATAGGTATTGATACACCTTTCCCTCTTGATCCAAAAACGGCACAACGGTGGCATCCACCCAGTATAGACTGCCGTCTTTTGCCCGGCTACAAAACTCCCTTCTAATGGGTTTTCCACTTTGCAACGCCATTCTAACTTCCTCCAGTTCTTTTGGAGAATGTTCGCCAGACCAGAGAATTTCATGGGGGCTTCCCAAGAGCTCCGCTTGGCTATACTGGCTTGCTTTGCAAAAGTTTTTATTGACAAACTGGAATGTGCCATCGGCTTTGGAAATGCTCAGCATTGCTGCCAAATCCAGAGCATATTTGAAATCCTCCAACTCCACCTTACGCTCTCTTCGCTCCAAATCGGTTTTGACCATCTCCATCAGCATGGTCATTAAGCTGTATTCCTCCTCCAGAAAAGGGCTCATCCCCTTATTCTGCCCCAAAAACACGACCTCGACACCCACAACAGTGCCCTGAGCAGTGGATGTCTCCTGTTTGATGCAATGCTTGCTAGGATGATACCTCTCGGATACGAAGTTTCGGTCCCCTTGGTAGACTCTCGCAGCGGTCATGTCCGGAAATTGAAAACCAGAGGGGATCTGACCGGCTATTTTCTGGAAAATCTCTGCGGGCAGCAAATGCCCATCCTGTAGGATTTGGCTCACTGCATAGAGCGTCCGGAGCTCCTTGACCCGTTCTCCAAGATTTTTGAGACTCAGGTCTTTTTCCAGCTCTGCAGCCTCTCGCCTCTCTACCTCTCGCCTCAGTGCATTCAGTCCATCTTGCAGGTGATTGGTAGAATAGTATTGCAAGGCAATAATAGTGGCAAATGGAATGGCGGCCCCGATCCATCGCGTAAGCGGTGTATGTACCACTGACGGCTCTGGCAAATTGCCGCTCATCTCAAGATATACTAAGCCCAAATCGGCTACCATAGTCAGAACACCTATCAACAAGCCTCCTCTCCAGCCCAAAAGAAAGCCTGCCGTGAGAATCACAGCCATCTGCGAGATGATCCCTGGGGCCGCCATCCCTCCCGCGGAATAACAGGGTATCGTGATAAACAGCCAAATCATGGCTGTCAAGGTCCAAGCTGCCATCCGAGGTTTTCCCAGCCGGTTGACCTGAAGGTTGATGAAGGCAATCGAAAGGGAAATCCCAAGAAAGGCAGTCCAGCGCTGCCATATCTCAGGAAAGAAATAGAATCCTGCGGAAACGATGATAGCGATGGTCGAAGACCAAATCAAGGTCAACATGTAGACCATGTAGCTCTGGGACTGGGCTTCTTTGTCGGGAACAGAAAAGAACATTGACATGCTAATGAATTAGAATTTATCCTATAACATGAGACTATAGAAATGATAGGAAAGACAAAATAGTCCACTCAGACGAGTAGACTAGCTTGACATTATCCAAATCGGCAAGCGCAATTTTTGTTTTGGCCAAAGATCAAAGGCAGCACTTATATTTTTGGCAAATCTTAATAAAGAAATCCCTGAGAGCTTACCTTGATTTTGTGGTTTTGGAGTGATGAATAGTTTTGAAATTGCTATTTTGAGCAAGGATGATTTCAGGTTATCCCATATTACTCCAAAATCTCTGAATATGACTACTATCCAGGATATTTTGTCAGCGCTAGAGTCCTCAACCCACCCGGTTGCCAGGGCACTGCATAAAGGGGAGAATTTCAAGGTTCTCTTAATAGGGTTCAAGGCAGGTATGGTCCTGACGGATCACAAAGCACACATACCGTCTAAACTCACGGTATTACAAGGAGCTGTCATGTATCGACAGGGGGAAAAGATCTTTTCACTTTCCCAATATGACGAAGTGGATATCCCGCTGGAAATAACTCACGCTGTGGAAGCAATCGAAGATAGCCTCTGCATCCTCACCCAAGGGTAAAAAGTCGTTTGTTTATTCTTGCAATCCAGCCGCCTTACTTAAACAAAGCTTCTAAAATTTTGTAAGTAATCAGGTAAGTTGGCCTCACTCCTTCCATGCCCAATGCCCCGGAAGCCAAGGTACTGCCCGTTTCCAGGGGATTGTCTGATGCGTAGTACGCATAGAGTACCTTCACGCTAGAGCGTATACTACCTCGTATTTTTGAAGCGGATTGTATTGCTTTTTGGTAGTGAGCGCCCTCCATCTCCAACCCCACTGCATTCCAGGAGGATTCCATAAAATATGTTAGGATATCGCGGTTTTGCAGAGAAGTTCCCAACACTGTGATCATGGATCCCTCATATACCCCAAGACCATAGCCTTCGAAATCGGATTTTTTCAATTCATTCCGAAAAGGGTAATTGTCTGCGGTGCCTTCAAAAACGTGGGAATGCGGTACCATAAGATCGCCCTTCCCGCCATGCAAAATCCCTGCTTTGCCCATGATGGAAGTTGACACCACATTAAGTGGAATCTTTTTCTTGCCGATAGTGTAAGGTTTCAACAGCTCGTCAAAACACTCGTAGGCCTGCTCTCCAAACGCGTAATCCATCACCACGAACACCGGCCTTTTCTCCTTTTCCTCCGGCAGTTCGATACCAGGCAGAAGCGTGCTTTTCTCCAGCCATGCGGTGTCGATAATCTGCGCGCCGATATTGGTGCCAGACTCATCGGGAAGGTCGACGAAGCCATGTTGGAGTGCGTAGTCCCGAATCGTCTTCCCTTTGTTGCTTTTCGCCTTGACCGAAATATCCATCGCCACAGACTCGATCTCTTCAAAGGACTTCAATCCCAGCGCCTGATACCCATAGATGGTGTTGACTACGGAATGGAGATTGGCGGAAATGATGTGTATGGGCCTCTTGAGTAAATCCAATCCCATGAGCGTCTCTTTGATGCGGTTGGCCCAAAGTTCCCCGTAAACGTGATGCCCGACCCGCTCACGAAGCGTCGCCGAGAAGCTGATTTCCCTGTCCAGACCGTGATTGGCTTCGTCCAGAGCGAGTTTTCCCAAGTGATAGACTACAGAGACTAGACTGTTGGAATTGGAGCTTTTGGAAAATTTGTCCACCGCAACCATGGTTTCCTCGAAAGTCCTCCCGATGATATGGCTCAGGTAGGCACTTGCAGTCTCCTTGTCAAAGTCCTCACCGGCCAACTCCTTTTTTGCAAATTCTTCGAGCATGGTCCAATTGGAGGAAATCCTTCCCTTGGGGTCCGTGCTGTTCCTAAGGATTTTGCGGGACTCAATGTAGAGAAACGTCAGGTGGGTAAGTATATCGTAGATGTCAGACCTTCCCCTCGTCATCTCGACGTACATGATCTGATCGTCAAGGCGATAGCAATTTCGTTTTCGTTTCGAGGGCACAAGTGGCTTGAGGTGGGAAGTTTCGAAGCCCTCCCGGCTCACCAGTCTCACGTAGCGGCATTCTTCTATCCCTTTCGGGAGTCTCTCCATCACGTAGAGCAAGCCGTCCAATTCCAGTCGCTCAGGATCGGTGACCGATCCGTAGATCTCCGGACTCAGCGTCATCAGTGCGCTGACCAAGCCTTCTCCTGAAATGCCCATGGGCTTGTAGTTTCCCCGGTTGAAAAGATGGCGCATCGTTATATACAACCGCTCGATGGCGCCTCGGGACTCCTGTGCTCGGGTTCGTTTCATACGCTTTTGAAAAGGTTAAATTCAGCAAAAATCGGATTAAAGGAAAAAACCGTCCGGGGCTGCCGTTTTCAAAAATGCAAAAAAGCCTTGAAGGAAATGGGATGCAGAAGGACTTTTTCTACAGTCGCTGCTTCAGCTGCACTCCAAGGCCGTAGTAAGCGGTGGAAATACCATTGACCATAATCCCAAACCTGAGTTCCGGTTCCAGACTTAGTTTATCCCCGAGTGGAAATGGCTTGCTTACTTTTAGAAGGGGGCCATATCTGAAAGAAGGGCTGAGTTCATAACCAGTGACTTCCACTTCATCTCCTGAAATCTGATTCCAGCCAACAAATCCTTCAAATACCGGCCCGATCGAGACCGTCATGGCTTGGGTATAGTAGCGATAAAGAATCGGAAAAGTCAGAAAACTTTCTCTGATACCTACGTTCACTGGAGGAAAATCTCCGGTCCCAATCGGGTCTATGTAGTAATAAGCCAGTTCATTTTTTTTGGTCTTGTAAAAAATCCCCGCTTCAACTCCGCTTCTTTTGGTAAGCCGGTGCTCAAATAAAAGACCAATGGAAGGTTTAACCCCGTTATCCGGTTCATAATCGGCCAGAGCGGATACTCCGACTAAGCTGCTTTTGACTTCTTGGGCGAAGACAAACTGTGAAAAACAGGCGAAAATCGCCAACAATAAAAATTTCGGATACAGACGAATCATATAGATTTATTTTTCATCCAAACTATGACAATCACGTAGAAAAAAAAACGCCTTAGTAACAAACTAGAAAAATATTTCGCTAGCCGTTTATCTTCAATCTTTCTCCAAAGTACCTCTTGAGCTTGTCCACCTTTGGCCTGACCACAAACTGGCAATAGGGCTGCATACTGTTGAGATTGAAGTATTCTTGATGGTAGTTTTCCGCGGGATAGAAATTGGTGAATGCCGTGATCTCGGTGACAATTGGAAGATCAAACACTTTTCTGGCATTCAGCTCCTCTTTCAATCGGGATGCGATCTCACGCTGCTCCTCCGTATGGAAAAAGATGGCGGATCGGTACTGAGGACCGATGTCAGCCCCTTGTCTATTCAGCGTAGTCGGATCGTGGGTCGCCCAAAAGACCTCGAGCAAGGATTCCAGGCTCACCTTTGCAGGGTCAAACAAAACATTGATGACTTCCGCATGGCCGGTCGTACCGGTGCATATTTCTTTATAGGTCGGCGACTCCACTATCCCCCCTGCATACCCCGATGTCACTTTTTCCACCCCGTCTAAGCGTTGGAACACCGCTTCTGTGCACCAGAAACAGCCAGCGCCCAAGGTGATCAGTTCCAGTCCTTTGGGAACTTTGGTAGTAGTCAGGGGTAAATTCAATTCTTTGCTCATGTCGATTGTTTATTGAGCTAACATGCGGGAGGCTACTTTGGTTTACGAAGACAGACGATCTTCACCTTGGCGTCTATGACTTCACCTGGTTTAAGGCCCACCCCATCTCGATAAAATACCAAAATACCTTCTTTGTGCATTTGCATCAGTTCTTCAACTAAGTCCTCCACAAAAAGCTCCCAATCTTCTGGAAACATAGACCGCAAGACATCCCCAGCCGAAAAAGAGGTTCCTCCACTCCTCCTACACCAAACCAAAACCGCTGTCCGGAGTACGTTCATTGGTCAGAAACCTCAATGGCAAATCATCACAAATGCCGGCGGCAAATTCCTAAATGTAAACTTGACTTCTAGGTGGGTGAAAAACCTGCGAAACAATCTTTTGAGATGGAAAGAATAGGTCATGATCACCATTTTCCCTTTTTGAGAGAGCGCATCCCTGCTTTTCGAAAGGATTTCATCGGTCGTTTCTTTTGGCAGGATAATAAAGGGCAGGGAGGAGACAATGTAGTCAGCCTTTTTGCCAGCAAGATACCGGTCCATATTTTCAGCCGAATCGCAGATGATCCTGACATTAGGCTGGGGAAACTGCTTCCGCATCGACTCGCAAAATGAGCTGTTGATCTCAAATACGAGCAAGATGCCTTCAGGGGAGAGCCTTTCTATAATACCCTGGGTTATACTTCCGTCTCCTCCGCCTAGCTCTACTACGAGTTTGGCGTGCTCCATGTCAGTGAAAGATAGCATCTTATTGACCAGCGCCTTGGAACTGAATGCCAGTGCTCCGGTGGTACTTAAATTGGAATAGAGCTCCAACAGTAGATCTGATTTGCCCATAATGTGATGATGACCGTTGAAGATACCCGATTTTGACTTATATTTTCGAGCTTACTCGAAAAACTTGCTCGCTTACTATGGCCCAAAAGGCTGAAATCCGCTCCACACTACCACTTCGCATACAGACTGTCTTTCGGAATTTTTGGGGTATGTCCCTGATTTTTATCGGCTTGATGTTTCTGTTGAGAATCTCCGAGACCATTCTTGTATTTCGAACCCATGTATTGGATTTTTCTCCTTGGGAAGCCATCAGTCTCAGTTTGTTCCACGACTTGGGTTGGATATTGTATCTACTCGGATTGTTGTTGATACTTTATATCTGCATAAGCCTCCTCTCTGCTAAAATCGCACGGATTCTCTTGCAGGTGACATTTACCTTGCTGATCCTAGTTCACCTAGGCCTAATATTCTATTTTTTGACAACGTTGGTGCCTCTTGGCAAGGATCTTTTTGCGTACAGCTACGACGATTTGGCCAGGACGGTCTCCGCTTCTGGACAGTTGAATGCAAGCAGCATTGCACTTGCGGTTGTGCTAGCGATCTTCGTTTTTTCGTTGCTTTACGCCGGAATCAGAATTTTTGATTTTAACCTGAAGACTCTGATGGCGATCACTACGGGTCATTTGATCTTGCTTTTGGTTGTCACTTTCTGGCCTTTGAACAGCGAACAAAACATCAACGAAACCAAACAAAACATCGAGCTCAACAAGTCACGATTTCTTGCCGAGCAAACCTTCGAACAACTGATGCATGGGGGAGAGTTTTATTTTGACTTCTACCTCCGGGCCAGCGACGACGATCTCTTGGTCAAAAAGGAATACACCAACACGGAGTATCCTTTTCTTCACAAAAACGAGTATCCTGATGTATTGAGCCCCTATTTCGATAGCTTGACGCAAGCACCGGACATCGTTTTCCTTTTGATGGAAAGCTTTGGAAAGGCTTATTCTGGGAAGGATGCCTATCTTGGAAGCTTCACCCCTTTTCTGGACTCGTTGGAGCAGCACAGTTTGGTCTGGACAAATGCCCTTTCGACCACTGGCAGGACTTTCGGATTGCTGCCTGGTATCTTGGGCGGACTTCCTTTCGGTGAAAAAGGCTTCTTGGAACTTTCCCAAGATTTCCCCTACCACAATTCTCTATTGAGCATTCTCAGCGAAAATGGCTACAAAACCAGATTCTTTTTGGGGAGTGATGCTGACTTCGATAATGAAGCTCCTTTTCTGAAATATCACGGAATAGACCAGATCGTGGAGGAATCCATGTTTCCGACCACGTTTGAAAAAGCGCCTACCAATAGCGGATTTTCCTGGGGTTATCCCGACAAAACGCTTTTCTCTTTTGGGATAGAGACCCTTCCTTCGGAAAAGACTTCCCCTGAGCTTAGAATTTTCCAGACCCTTACGTCCCATGATCCCTACCTGGTACCGGAACGAGGCATCTACGAGCAAAAACTGCAAGACCATCTCCGGAATAAGCTTCGGCTGAGTTCGGAAAAAATTGAGGAATACTTGGCCTACGGAGACATCTACATGACCATCCTATATGCCGATGATGCGCTCAAGCTGTTTTTTGAAGAATACAAAAAGCGTCCAGAATTCGCCAATACGATCTTCGTGATCACGGGCGACCATAGACTTCCGGAGATCCCAATGGCATCTCGCTTGGATCGCTTTCATGTTCCCTTGATGATCTACTCCCCAATGCTGAAGCGCAGGGATTACTTCCAGGCTGTGACGAGCCACTATGAAATCACCCCATCACTTCTTTCCATGCTGGAAAAACAAGAGCTCATTACACTTCCTGAGGAAGTCATCTGGCAGGGACAGGTTTTGGATACGGCAAGAAACTTCCGCTCACTGCTCGCCATGCCTTTGATGCGAAATAAAAACCAGTTGCTGGAATACATCCACGGACAATATTTCCTTTCGGACGGACAGGTTTTCCTCATCTCGGAGGGTCTGAACATCGATCCGGTCGAGGATGTGAACGAATTCAACCGACTTAATGGTGAGTTTGAGGAGTTCAAAAACAAAAACAGTTACATGGTGCAGACTGGAAAGCTGTTACCTGCTAGCAAATAGTGTTTCGGATAAAAAGCTCATCTCTCTAGATACCTTCATTTTTAAGCTGATATTTAAAGTCTCCCGGACAGACTAAAGAAAAATATTCCCCAAGAAGTTTATTTCGGGCTGCCTCATTAATGGCTTTCGATGTCAACATTCCAAAATTTTCCCTCCGCACCTCGAACTAGAAAATTGTATTGGAAAAACTTCAAGTCAACAAACATCAGACATCAAAAAATAGCAACGTATTTGATTCCGATTTTATCCAGTCAAAAATTCTACTGCTAATTAAATTTTAAAAATAATTTATTTCAAATACATATATTTATTTATATATTACATTATAGTGATTTTGATGTATTTTTTTATACTGATTTTTTTAAAAGACAGAAATGGAAAAAGAAGAAGAATTTCATTTTGGGATTTGTTTGGCGGGTACTATTTCTACTGGAGTCGGCACAGCAAAGGATTTTAAGTCTATGCCAATAAAAGAACGAATTTCATTTTCGTTTGGCAGAAAGCTGTTTATCAATCGCAAAGAGATCGAAATGCTAATGGCTGCCTGTAAAGATTCACTGAAACACCACTATCAACTAGTCAGCTAGCCATGGATCGCAAGGGATTAGTCATATGGATAATTGGGATGTTGCTTCTGGGATCTATGGCCGCTTACCTTTTTGCTCAAGCCAATAGAAACCGGGAAGAACTGGATCGACAGGCATCTCGCAATCTTCTCATGATGCGGGATGCTCTCAAAAAATCAATCAGCGATAAGCGCTGGGAAATCAGGAGCTTCATAAGATACCGGGTTGCTTTAGATTTAAACACCTCCTCAAATGTCGAATGGTCGAAACTTTCCAAAGCTGCCGAGAGCCAAAAAAGAGATAAAAATAAATTTGAGTTCGCAATCGAATCAAAATCCAGCCCCGCTATCGCGTTTTCGGAGTCCATTACGTTGAGTGGATTTCTCTTCGACGAGATATGTGAAGGTTTAATTGAGAAGCAATATTTAAAAAATGCGCTCTCCAAACTGGTAATAGTTAGTAAAGACTACAGTTCTAAGAGCGAAAAGGCAAACCTTTCATGTAGGGTGCCTTACGAATCCGTTGTAAGAGAATTTGTTGGTCACAATACGTTTTTTGACAAGCTGGTACTCGCTGACACAAGTGGTGAGGTGCTCTATCCTGAAGACTTGAAGGGTATCAACTTCAAATCAAGTTTAGATTCCATGAGTGCCCGATTTTCCAATGGCAATAGTGACAAGTTTGAGATCCGCCTCAATTCCACTCCCTATATAGTCTACCTTACTCCACTTGTGGAGGAAAACCAAGAAATTTGGGTTCTCGGTCTTAAGGATCGGGAGGACTTGGAGAAGGCAGCATACAAAATCGACTTCACGATCTTGACCGTTTCAGGCTTGGCGCTAATTCTCCTGCTCATCCTAACTCCAGCCTTGTCCTTTATTAGTATGGGAAAAGGAGACGTGTTAACCCAAAGTAGAGTGACCAAAATCGGATTTTCGATGCTGATCTTAATGGTCATTGCTGGCTGGAGCTGCGCCTATTTTATCCACTTGGGTAGTCCGTTAAACAAGGAACGTACTTACGAACAAAATACAAGGCAAGAATTAAGGACGAAATTGATTGAAATGCTTCGTTATCTAGAGAGTGATCAATTTAATAACACACAAAGCAAATATGGAGTCCCCTCGTCCGTAAATGAGATTTTCACAGCTCATAACTTCGCCACTTTTACAGACTATTCTCGTGGTTCATCTAGTGAAAAATCAAAAGATGGAACACTAGGCCACTATAGAATAGGAGCTTGCATCGACTGCAGCAACGAAGATCTGGACTATTCCTACATATCGGTCCGACATCGAAACTATTTTAAACATTTTCAAAACAGTGACAATCTTTCCGATTTTTTTGTCGAACGGATATTTTCGCAACTAACTGGAATACCTCAAAATATAATGAGTAAATGGCATTCCGAAGACAAAGTAATCAGGGCGATTTCCTTTACCTTGGACGGCCTTCCCTTAGATTCCGATCGAAGCTATCTATTGGTCAAGGAAGATGGGGAAGTGATTCATACGAGCAAAAAGTTTGAAATCCCGTTTACTCAACTTGAATCAGTCTTGAATTTCGATGATTGGGAAATCTTTGAGACTTTGGTCGATTATAATAAAGACACCGCGGAGAATGATACCAAAGAGATTTGGGATTTCCCACTTAGAATCAACGGCCAACACTACAGGGCGTTGATAAGCTCCGTGAATTTTGAAAAAGAAATAGGAATACCAGACCAGACTTATTGGTTTATATATTTGATGGATCCAAACGTGTACCATTTAAAATCTGGCCTCAGTTCCTGGGAAAGCTTGATCCTTGTCAGCTTATATTTGATCATCGTATCTTTCTGTCTATATCTACCCTCCCTCTTCTTGAAAAGAAAATACAATTGGAAAAAATACTCCTTTTGGTGGCTTCTTTTCAGGGAGCATAAGTCACGAAATTTTGATGGGGTGTTAGTTGCCTTGTCCGTGCTATTGATACTTTGGATACCATTCATGCTTCTCAATACGGCTAGCCTAGGGCAAATCATAGTATATAATGGCTTGGCGATGCTAGTGGCTATTACCTTTGCGCTATATTTTTTGCGGTACAGAGCGAAGTCAACCCAAAAGAGAAACTCTCATCGCTTTCAGCTATTTATACTAATCTGGTTTCTGTGTTTAGGCTTTTTTCCAGGTTTTTTTATCAGCAATGCGGTCTTCAGAATGGAGGATAGAATATGGGAAAACACCTTGGAAACCAGCATCAACAGTTCTGAAAAACAAGAATTCCCACAATTCCAGCGAAGTCGATCACTCCTCTTTGGAGGGACTGTTGATTCCCCTGACCATCAGTTCGAAAGATATCTTTATCCAAGGGCTGCCATGATAAACGGTCCCTTGAAGAATATAAACTTGGGATTTTGGAAAGAGTTGGACCAACTTCCAGCCAATCTGGCCATGTTTTTTGGCATAATGCTAGTACTGGGCTTAAGCATACTATGGAGAGCTATCCGTTTGCTGACGAGACAACTTTTTTGGATAGATTTCAACCTTCGGGAAACCAACTCCCTAGGAAGTATCATCCAATCGGAACTAGGCCCTAACAATACTCTCAGACTTTTTCTCTGCGGTTGCGATAGCCATGTCAGCCGGCATTGGGTTTACGCGCAATTCTGTCTCAAAAAGGAAGAAGTTGAAATCATTGACTGTGCAAATTCCGGATTAATCGTGCCTGCCAAATCCAAATTAGCTGATAAGAAGGCTTTACTAATAGAGGACGTGCACATTTTGGATGATTTGACTGACTTTATGGACAAGATTCCGGCTCTTCTACAACGCACAAATTCCATACACCTTATTTTTAGTTCTGGCTGCAGTTGGAAAACCCTGGTTTTAAAAATGCCCAGTGAATCAGCGAAGGTTCGATTCTCCGAGCTAATGAGTGGATTTTATTTTGAATTCGTACCCCTAAGGCCCAAGACCATTTTAGCCCCATCACAACCTAGCGACAGATTTGACGAAGTGGAAGTGGAACAATATTTTATAAAGCAGGGCATGCTCGAAAAAAATAAAGAAGACCCGAACGCCCGTCTACTAATACAGCGCTATGGAAAGGCATTTTTCTATAACATCTGGGCGGAGTTAAGCCTGGAAGAAAAAAACGTCTGCTACTCTTACGCCAAGGAAGGTTTTTTCAGTTTCAAAAATTACGAAGAGGTTGTTGAACTCTTTCAAAAAGGCGTCGTCACGAAAAATGAATTGGGGGGCAATCTGCAACTGTTCAGTAAGACGTTTCGCTATTTCATTTTGGCAAACGTCTCTAGAGACCAACTGGCTGAAATAAAAACGTTCAGAAAGAAATTCAGTAATTCCGGAAATATACAGTGGGCAATTATTTCCTTCTTGATAGTGGCAGTAGCTCTGATCGGCTATTTCGAAAGATCGTTTTTCACAGAAATCCAAGCTGTAGTCACAGGAATATCAGGATTCATCGCATTTCTCATTGGTGAATTCAGAAAGTTTTTCGCTCCTAAAACCCAATAAGCAATCGAGAATTGTAAAAACAAAACCGGGCAGCAAACTGATTTTGTAGAAATACGACCTTTTTTTGTCCAACCACTTCGTCGGCAACGGTTAGTATTTCATTCCTCCCCCACCTTCTCCAACACCTGACTGATCAAAGGGTAATAATAGTTCCAATAAAAACTCTGTCTATCAGAGTAATCAGAGGCCACATACAGCCCCCGCCACAAGGTAGGCAACCCAAAAAACCGGGGTGATCCAAAAGAGCCATCCATATCCGAGAAATCTCCCGAAAAGTAATAGTGGCGTCCCTTTTCCGATTTTCTTACAACAGCTGCCGGAAAGAATCTGGGCAAGCCCAGACTTCTGAGCCGCTTCAGCCCCTCACTTGTAGGGTTGATATCGTAGTAGGATATCACCTCATAGTCGCGCTCGATCATCACCACATCAAACCAGTCGGGATAGGGAACCACCTCCGGAAGCCTGAATCCATGCTTGTTCACCTTTTGGGTACGTATCAAGGGCACTTTATTGTCATAGTCGGTCTCGTAGACGAAAGCTTCGATTTCTCCGCTTTCCTTGATGAATATCAGACCTGGGCCGCTGAGATTCCAGGACACGTGCTGGCGCTGGTATTGACGAACCATCCAGGTTGGTATATCGGAATTGAGAGCCGTATCCAGTTCATCGAAATATCTGCCTATCCACCCGGTCCACTTCAATCCCATTAGATTTTCGAACTCGTTCCGGATCTGTTTGGTCGTAGGCGATGCCATTGAGTTAAACTCCACCACAACGGACCTCCCTTCCTCAACGGTCGTCTTGATGAGCAAAAGGTCCGATGCATCCATTCCCCCATAGATCTTCGCACTTCGTTCGACAGACGCTGATTTGTCAAAGTCGCCTTCGTACACGCCATAGGTATCCGCCACATAGACCAGATCCGCCTCTGTGGCCATCTTCCTGATCTCCTCGGCTGACTTGTCTTTCAGATCCCTGCTTTGGCCAAAATCGGATTTTCCGCTCGGAAAAAATCCAAAATAGTCCATCGCCGCAGTATAGCTGTCCCCAGAGGGCTTTTTGTATTTCTGATGTTCCAAAGTCCAGAATAGCCCTGCATGCTCCTGATAGCTGCCATCCCTCACCGTCTTGTCGATAACTACAATACCCAACTCGGTAACTGGCATCAGCAGCCAAACCAAAAAACTCAGCAAAGGCAATCCAACGATAAGAAGGAATAGTGGCCAAAGCCGATAGACGTAGATTTTCGATTCCTCTTTCATGGATTGTTCAGTCTAGAATCTGTATTCGAATCCCAGAGAAAGGTTGATGTTGTTTCTGAAATTGTCCGTACTCAGTTCATCGCGACTGTAGCCTGTGTACCCATAGATCATGAATTTGGGGGAAATCAGCTGCTGATAGCCCAATCTTGCCCGGTACGAGTTCAACAATTGTGACTGATCCCGGGTCTCTTCATCAGGCGACACACCCGTGCCCAGCTGTAAGCTGAAAAAATCCTCCGCCGTCTTAAAGTAATACCGTGCCGTAAATTGGCTGGATGTACTGGTACCCGCATCATCCGGAATCACATTCAGGCGCACGTTCAGCCACCAGTTTCCAAGATACTTCCCCACCGAACCGGTAATAATATGTGTTGCCGAAGAAAATCCCAGATATCGGTAGCCTCCCTCTACTTCCCAAGCCTTCTCCAAATTGTGGTAGTAGGACGCCCCAAACCTGAATTTCGGAAAAAAACCAGCGCCTGATCCCCCAACATTCAAATAGGCGTAGCCATTTTTACCTATAGAAGGATAGGCATCCAACTCGACCAGTGTCCCGAAATCTTCATATCTGAGCGACTGGGTCACCCTCGCAATCAATGCTCCGGTCAGTTTAGTCCTAGTCCTGCCATAGACAGACCAGGTATGCCAGGGATCTATCTGCCCCTCAAACGAATCGTAGTCGTAGGTCGCTCCCACCGCGTTGACCATCTTCATCCGCTCCAAGTTTCTCATGTAGCCAAGCAGCCCTTCTTGGTTGAACCCCTTATCAAAAATCGGTTCAACCAGATCGTAGGCTTCATTGTACTGCTCGCGATAGTATAGCAGCCGGGATTCTCTATAGATGATTTCATCTTGGATTGGCGTCCCCAGATTGGACTTCGCGCGAGCCAATACTTCATCCGCTTTGGATAGGTTTTCTGACCAAAACAAGTTGTCCAAATAGGCTACGTATCCATCGGCATAGTCCGGAGAGGCCACAATAGCACGTTCCAAATAGATATTCGCAGAGTCATTCTTTCCTTCCCAAGCATAGCTTCGGCCCACTAGGATCAATATGTCTGCATAATTGGGATAGCGTTCCAAGGCTCTGAATGCAATCTTTCTTCCTTCTTGGTATTTATCGTCAAGGATGAGTGTTCGTGCCTGCGCCAATAGCTCATCCGGATCGAAAGAATCCTGAGCTCTGAGCCCCAAAAAACTAAAAAATAAGCCTGTTGCGATCAATAACTTTCTCATTGGGTATTGGATTCGGTTTCTAATGCCTTTTTTTCCTCGGCCGATTTGAAGCCTTGGCGAATCATGGATCCCCACCCGCCCTTTCCTTTGACAAAGTCCCAATGCCCTTTGATCCCCCACCAAACAACCTTTGGATGGATGACGAATGGCTCAGACAGAATGGTCCAAATTAGCTTTTTAAGGTCTTTTTTGTCCTTGTAGTAGTTAAAGGCGAGCTGCTCATAAAGCACGCTGAATGAGGAAACCAACAGGGACAACAAATACATCATGACCAACAGTGCGAAAAAGTAAAGCGCACTAAAATCACCAACAAGCAGTAGTACCAGCGTATAGACCAATCCCAAGACTTCCAAAATGGGACCATTTTTTTCCAGAACAGTCCAATATGGAAATGTCAACATCCCGACGGCGCCAAACTTGGGATTGAGATTGATTTGTTTGTGCAGCTGCAGGGTCTCTATCGTCCCTCGCATCCAGCGGTTACGTTGCCGGGACAAAATTTCCTCACTCTCCGGCACCTCGGTCCAGCAAAGCAAATCCGGGACAAAGCCTATCTTGAAAGGAATCCCCTGCTCATGCATATACCGCCTCATCCTCACCACGAGCTCCATATCCTCCCCGACTGTTTTGGGAAAGTAGCCCCCGACTTTTCGGACTATGTCCGCTCTGAAAAAACCGAAAGCCCCAGAAATCAGCATCAATGCGTTGATCCTTGACCACGCCATCCTTCCCATCAAAAACGCCCGGAAATATTCCACAACCTGAAATTTCCCCAGTATTGACTCAGGCACGCGATAGCGCGTGACCGTTCCGTCTTGCACATCACAATTGTTGGCTATACCGATCACTCCGCCCACTGCGATCACTTTCCGATTGGTCTCCTCCATAAATGGTCGAACCATCCGCGAAATCGAGTCACTTGATAGAATGCAATCCACGTCTATACAAGCCAACAATTCCATTGAAGCCACATTGATCCCCGTATTAAGCGCATCGGCCTTCCCTCCATTTTCTTTGTCTATTACGACCAGTCTTCGGTAGGACATATTCCGGGACTTATACACTCCCCTCACCGGCTTGGTTTCTATGTCCGAGTTGTAGGCAAATGATGTTTTTTCAAGCTCAAAAGATTCGATCAGTTTTTCTAGGGTATCGTCCTTGGAACCGTCGTTGATGATGACGACCTCAAACTTTCCGTAGTGAAGCGAGAGTAGGCTCTTCACGTTTTGGACGATGGTTTGCCCTTCGTTGAAAGCAGGCGCCAGCATCGACACTCCCGGTGCTATCGGAGACGTGATAATGTCTCCGTAGTCCGTAAACTGATTTTTTCGAAGGTAATCCCGCAATTCCAGCGAACTGAGGATCATCATGGTCATGTAAACCAAAATGACCCCAAAACTCAAGGCCAGAAATATCCACCCAACTACCTCGAGAATCAAGAAGAACAAGAAGCTATACATTGGCCAAGCGGGGGTCTAGGATGTGGTCTCGTACTCTAAGCAAGTCTGAATCTGAATTCCCATATTCCGAAATGAACTGCTCAAATCGGGACTTGTCCAGTTCATGGATACTTCTCATTATCTGTAGCTTGGTCGTAAACTCCCTCTCTTCGGCTACCTTTCCAAGCAAAATTTCCAAGGTGCTCTCGTCTCCCAAAACCTTTGCCGCTTTGACGGCCTGCATCAATAACCTTGGGTTTTTGGATTCCAAGCAGGAATTTACAAAGTCAACTTCCATATGTGCCCCCAGTTCTAGATAGGTTTTTAACAGTTCGGCTTTTTCCTCATCCTCCAGATTTGGCGCCATGGACGAGAGCATTTCCAAAAGGTCAATCCGCCCCAATATCCTCACCAATTTGTATCCGAAAATCCTGATACTCTTGTTTTTGGATTCAAAGAGCATCTCGATCTTCAAAGATCGCTGTTGGCTCACAAACTTGATGATCCGGAGATATTTCATCTGCTGCCACTGGGAAAGCGGGTAGGTCTGATCCCGCAAAAAGGACAAATCCGATTTTTCCGAAAGGTTCAACATTGCAGAGACCGCCAAGGACCTAACCTGGAAATTGCTGGAATTTGTGAGATTTTTAACCTCCGGAAGATATTCGAAGAGGTCCATCTCGTTGATTTCGACCAGTCCCTCCGCCACGATATGCCATTGAGAGAGTTTAATTTTTCCAACCGATACCTTGGCTAGTCCCAGGCGGTTGTAGAGAGTTTTCAGTTTTTCCTTAAACTCCCCCTTCATTTTCTTGTTGAGACCGATGATCCGGTCAATCAATACCTCACGGTAGACCAAATCCTGCAATAAATGCTTTGGGAAAAAGGATTCAAAGTCCGCCTCAGTCATTTTCCTAATCTCATCGAGGTCTTTTTCAAAGAGCAAATTGGTCAAAGGATCCACCACCATTTGGTCGTACTCTTTTTCCAAAGCCTCCTTCTTGCTCTTCCTTGACTTGACGACCAACATGACAATGAACATCGAAATCGAGAAAACAAAGAAGGTCAAAATGATCCCCGTGACAATAAAAATCTTAAGGTCAGCAGTAAAACTAAACCGATTGCCATACACCGGGGCGTAGGGACTTTTCAGGGCATAGGACACCAAATCTTCCTGAGGCCCATCTTGAGCGAGCGGTAGATCTATATCCCCTCTGCTGACCAACTGGGAAATGTATTGCACTGCCACGGAATCCGCGACGGGCTCCGAAAGTATCGTGAAATTCAATCGGGACGAAACAGTGTCTGAATCCACAGCTCCCAAGAGCGTGAAGTCTTCCTTTATCCCGCTGACCCATCCCGAATCATAGCGAGTCCACTTGAACCCGCTGTTTTGAACCAGAGTAGAATCAAGGGGATCCTCCAATAGCAAAAAATAGCCAAGCCCTGGAATTTCATGCTGGATTCTGAGGAGTTCGATGAGCACAGGCTTTTGGGTAGGAACAGCCATTTCCTGAGAGGATACTTTTCCTACCAAACTAAAAACTCCAATAAGAAGTAGGGGTAGAAGTCTCCTCATGCGATTTTACCTAAGTACGCGCTTCACTCGAATCGCCAGTTCATTGGGGTTAAATGGCTTAGGCACAAAATCCGAAACGCCCAAATTGAATGCCTCCAATACCACCTGCTCCTCCTCTCCCAAAGAGCTCAGTACAATAATGGGAGTATCGGGCCGGTATTTTTTGGCATGGTGGATGATTTCTATCCCACTTCGAAAGGGCATCATCACGTCCGTAATGATCAAATCGGGATCAAGCGCATCGATTGCCAGGATCCCCTCATTGCCGTCAGCGACGTGATGCGTCTCGTACCCATCCTTTTTCAATCGGAATTGTACCAAACTGGATATCAGCTTATCGTCTTCGATAATCAGAATTTTTTTCATATCAGGGGGTGATGCGGACTTAAAGATAGCATGTAGCAACAAAATGCAAAGGGGCTGCACCGCTCGTAATAGGCACCCATTTTCTCCAATGTAGATAAAATGCACATTAACGCATTTTGGAACCAGTTCCATACCACTGGTCAAAAAAATAGTTTCCGAAAAATAATTCCCCCCTTCTGATGAAAGACCTTTTGCTAGCTTGCTCATTGAAGAATAACCACCAAACGAATGAAAAGACAATTTCTGAAAGCAGGAATGGCTGGCTTACTGTTGACGGGTATTCTCTCGCACACTGCATGGTCCCAAAGCGACCCAACAGGCAAGCGGAGAGTAACTGAAACCTATGCCATCACTAATGCCACGATTTTTGCATCGCCCGGGCAAGAGGGAACCAAAGGCACTGTGCTCTTTCGGGATGGCGTGATCTTGGGTGTCGGGGCCAATTTGCAGCTCCCCAAAGAAGCGCAGGTAATTCCCGGAGACTCGCTCTTCATCTATCCTGGATTCATCGATGGAGCTGGAATGGCCGGTATCACCAAACCCAAGGATCCTGAGCGTCCCAAAGATTTCGTATCCTCCGCACCGCCAGATGAGATCGCTGGCATTACACCATGGAGGTCTATCACGGATCAGTTTTCCATCTCAGCGAGTCAGGTAGACGATTGGAGAAAAGCTGGATTTACCATCAGCCAAATCCTGCCGGATGGCGGAATGATCCCCGGCAAAGCCTCCATTTTGGTTTTGGGCAATCCCGGCACTGTCAATGTCCTTAGTGAAAACAGCGCCCTGGCGACAAACTTCAGGGGCTCTCGCGGCATGTACCCAGCCACGGCCGTAGGCGTCATGGCAAAATTCAGGAATGTGTACCAAAACACCACTTTGGCTTTGGATCATTCCAAATTATATGCTTCAGCCGCTGGTGTATCAAGGCCGGAAGTTACCCCAACGCAGACGGCCATGTCAGCGGTAGTCCAAAAACAAATTCCCGTCGTCTTCACCGCGGCAAGCGACTTGGAAGTTCGAAGGGCTTTGGCACTACAAAAAGAATTGGGCTTCAGGTTGATCCTTGCAGGCTTGGAAAACTATGAATCCGTCATCGATCTGATCAAAAGCACAGGGACCCCGGTTTTGATAAAACTGGAAATCCCAGACGACAAAGCCATAAAAAGCCAAAAAGCAGACAGTGCCTCCACTGCCACCAAAGCGCAATATGATCGTGTCAAGGAAGCATACGACAAGGCTCTCAAGCAAGCTTCACTTTTGGAAAAAGCGGGAGTTCCATTTGGCTTCTCCACAATGGACACCAAGCCGGGCGACGCGCTAAAGGCAATCCAAACCATGGTCAAAAACGGCCTGAGCGAAAAAGCAGCGCTCGCAGCGCTTACTGTCAACCCGGCGCAAATTCTTGGAATCAATCGGGTGGCTGGAACCATCGAAAAAGGAAAGATGGCCAATTTCGTCATCAGCAATGATTCACTTTTCAAAGAATCCGCGCAGATCAAGCATGTCGTTGCAGACGGCTATGTATTTGACTATGAAGTAAAGAAAAAGACTCCTAAGGACAACGGCAAATCCGACAACGGTACCGTCAAAGTCGAAGGCCTATGGGAATACACTTCAGAAACTCCAGCAGGTTCCTCTGGCGGTGAGCTAACCATCGCCAAAGAAGGGGATGACTACTCCGGCACCATTACCTACGACGATCCATCCGGTGGCGGCAAAGTAAGCGCACCCATTAAAAACGTAGCAGTCACCGGAAAAACTATAACTTTCGAATTTGACGTCAACGCAGGAGGAAACAACCTCACGGTGACCATCACCGGAGAAATATCCGGAACCAGTATGGAAGGAACCATGTCGGTAGCTCAATTTGGTTCTTTTCCGCTTTCTGCAAAACTCACCACTCCTGGCCTAACCTTCTAAAAACATGAAAAAGCTCAATTTTATATTTGCTGCTTTGTTGGGAATGGGGTTGAATTATTCCCAAGCGCAAACCCCAAAAGGTAGCGTACTGATAAAAAACGCAACTGTTCTCACCGTCACCAAGGGCAATCTGGAAAATGCGGATGTTTTGGTTCAGGACGGTATCATCAAGCAAGTTGGACAGAATCTCTCGGCTCCGTCTGGCGTTCAGACCATTGACGCAAGTGGTAAATACCTCATGCCAGGCATCATCGATGCCCATTCGCATGTCGCGCTGGACGTCGTCAATGAAGCCTCTGCCCCCATCGTCGCCGAGGTTCGGATGAAAGATATGGTCAATCCATACGAAATAGGAATCTACCGCGCACTTGCTGGCGGCGTGACTATTTCCCACGCCATGCACGGATCGGCTAATGTAGTCGGCGGGCAAAACGCAACCCTGAAGCACCGCTGGGGCTCCACGGATCCCGCCGATATCATCATGCAGGATGCTCCCCGCACAATCAAGTTTGCGCTGGGCGAAAACCCAACACGAGTCCACGGCAGGGGTAACAACATCCAGCCCAGAACTAGAATGGGTGTGGAAGCTGTCCTCAGAAACGGATTCAATGAAGCCCTGCAATACAAGAAGTCCTGGGAAAGCTACAATGCAGCAAAAGGCCAAAAAGGCAATACCGTTGCCCCGCCGGTCTTCAACGAGAGACTTCAGACTCTAGCCGAGATCCTCGACGGCAAGATCATCATCCACTGCCATTCCTACCGCGCGGATGAGATCTATATGCTGATCAACGTAGCCAAGGACTTCGGCATCACCAAGCTGGTATTCCAGCACACCAACGAAGGTTTCAAAGTAGCTCCTGAAATCGCTGAATATACCATGGGAGCGTCCGTCTTTGCTGACTGGTGGGCTTACAAGATGGAAGTTTACTACTCTACTGCATTCAATGCCGCCATTCTTCAGAAAAATGGCGTGATCACTTCCATCAATTCAGATTCCGCAGAATTGATCCGCCACCTCTACCATGAAGCTGCCAAAACGCAGCGTTATGGAGGATTGACCGACGAAGAAGCGCTTTCGATGATCACCATCAATCCTGCAAAACAGTTGGGCATCGACGACAAAGTGGGTTCGATCGAAGTCGGAAAACAGGCAGATTTGGTGATTTTCGAAGGTCATCCACTTTCATCCTATGCCGTTCCGCAGATGACTTTCGTCGATGGTGTCAAATATTTTGACATCAAAGCCGACAAGGACGATCAACGCCAGTTCGTAAGCGCGACTGAGATGGTCGAACCCGTATACCTGCACACAGAGGAAGATCATCAGTGTCTTCAGGACGTTGATGCCTACTTTGAAGCTTTTCAGGGAGCTTTCCTTGACGAAAAACATTAATCACCCCGAAAATTCAAGCTTATCATGAACAGAATTTTAAAAACCTTTTGTGCCTCTTTGCTAGCCCTTATTCCTGTGGCTGCTATGGCTCAGATCGACGGGGAATTTGTAAAACCTCGTACCGGAAAGTTTCTCCTCCAAAATGCCACCGTGGTGACCGTCACCAAGGGGACGCTAGAAAATACTTCCGTATTGGTTGAAAACGGAAAAATCGCCCAAGTGGGCACGGGTATCAATGCTTCCGACGCTGAGGTGATCGACTGTACCGGGATGTTCATCTATCCGGGAATGATCGACGGCGGCACCCGCTTGGGACTGGTGGAGGTCAGCTCAGTACCGGAGACGGTCGACTATGCCGAACTCGGAAATGTAACTCCAAATATGCAGGCGCTTACAACCGTCAACCCAAATGCAGAAGCGATCGGCGTAACGCGAGTTTCCGGAGTGACCACAGTTTTGACAGTTCCCACCGGAGGGCTTTTTCCAGGCACAGCGGCATTGATCAATCTCAATGGCTATACACCGGACCAAATGTACGGCGGCTTCAAGGCCATCGTCATGAACTTCCCTAGCTCGGGACGCAGGGGACGATTTGATCGCAGATCAGACGAGGACATCAAAAAAGATTCGGAAAAGGCTCTCAAAGAAGCCAATGACATCTGGGAAAACGCCAAAAACTACCTGTCTTTAAAAGAGGCTGGAGCCGAGCTCCAGTATTATCCTGAAATGGATCAGTTGTCGAAGGCTGTTTCCGGCGAGCTTCCCCTGTTGATCGTAGTCGATGCCGCTTCCGACATTCAAAATGCCATCAAGTGGGTCGAAGGCAAAGACATCAAAGTGATCTTCTCAGGTGTCGCTGAGGGTTGGCGAGTTGCGGATGAAATTGCAAAGGCTGGTATTCCGGTCATCACCGGGCCCGTTCAGGAGCTTCCCAGCCGCCAGTCGGACCGCTACGATGCCGCCTACGCCAATGCAGGCAAAATGGCCAAAGCTGGCGTGAAAGTCGCAATTCGCACCGACGAAGAGGAAAACGTGAGGAATCTGCCCTTCCATGCAGCTTTTGCCGCGGCATATGGATTGGGAAAAGAGGAAGCGCTGAAAGCTATCACCATCAATCCCGCAGAGATTTTTGGCATCCAGGACCAGTACGGTTCGGTGGAAGCTGGAAAGCGCGCCAACTTGGTGGTTTCCACTGGCGATCCGCTCGAGACCAAGTCCCAGATCATGCACGTATTCATCGACGGGTACAGAATCCCAATGTCCAATAGGCACATCAGGCTTTATCAGGAGTTTCTGGAAAGATCTCCCGGCTTGAAAGCCAACTAAGCGAAAAAAGGCCATGGAAAAGATTCTATGGCCTTTTTTGGTACTCATTTAAAAATTGGAAGATTTGAAAATTGAAAAATTGATTTTCAACATTTGATCCAGAACTTAATTTTTCAATTTTACAATGTTTCAATCTTAAACATGAAAAAACACCTACTCAGCCTTACCGCCGCCTCCCTCCTCTCCGTCGGTGCTTTTGCGCAGCAAGACGGATTTTTGCCGTCCCAATTTGCGGAGCAAAAGAAATTTGAGACGGACTTTCTCGATGCGGTCGACTTTTCCAGATTCAAAGTCCACCTGCAGGAATTGACAAAAAACCCGCACATCGCCGGAACCCCGGAAAATGAGCTTGTCAAAGACTATTTGGTCAAAATAATGTCCGACGCGGGTATGAGTGTGAAGGTCTGGCCTTATGATGTCTATTTGCCGAATCATCCTGGAAAATCAGAGTTGCAAATCACCTCCCCTGTTCAGTTGACATTGTCCCAAAAGGAAGGCGAGATCGCGGAAGACCCATTTTCCAAGGATCCCAGGCTCCATCTGGGCTTCAATGCCTTTTCCGGTAGTGGGGATGTGACTGCCGAAGTCGTCTACGTGAACTATGGCACCCGGGAGGATTTTGAGAAGCTGGCAGAAATGGGCGTTCCATTGGAGGGGAAAATCGCCATCGCTCGTTATGGCGGAAATTTTCGCGGCTACAAGGCCAAGTTTGCCGAACAATATGGAATGATCGGGTTGGTGGTCTATACCGATCCCAAAGACTCTGGCTTTACACGCGGCGAGGTCTATCCAAACGGCCCCTACTTTAACGAAACGACCATTCAGCGTGGATCCATGCTGACTTTGGACTATACCGGTGACCCTTTGACACCAAACGTCCCTGCCCTTCCACTGGACGGAAACAAAAAAGTAAAGCGACTTGACCCTGCTGATGTCCCTTTCCATACCATTCCCGTCACTCCCATTGGCTACGGGGCGGCAAAGGAAATCCTCAGCCGCATGACTGGGTCTGAAGTACCTGAAGCCTGGAAGGGTGGCTTGCCATTCACCTACCGGATCACCGGTGGCCCAGAACTGAAAGTCCGCGTGATGGTGGACCAGAAGCCTGACTATATCCGGGCAAACAATGTGGTGGGAACTTTCGAAGGGAGTGAGTCTCCCGACGAATGGATCATCATGGGCAGCCATTACGATGCGTGGAGCTTTGGCGCCACCGACCCCAATTCCGGCACCGCGATGCTTTTAACCTTTGCTGAGGGATTGGGTAAGCTTTACAAAAACGGACAAAAACCAGCTCGATCCATCCTGATAGGCCATTGGGATGCAGAAGAACAAGGCGTGATCGGATCTACAGAATGGGTGGAGCACCTAAAAAAGGAACTTGGCGCAAAAGCCATCTCTTATATGAACTTTGACGGAGGAGTGTCCGGAAGAAACTTTGGCGCATCAGCAGCCCCTACTTTGAAAAAGTTGATCATAGACGCATCCAAAGAAGTGGTCTACCCGGATTCGGCCAAAACAGTCTTTCAAGTTTGGGCAGGTAAAAACCCCGAACCTGGAATCGGCAATCTAGGGGGAGGATCAGACCATATCGCCTTCTATATGCACGCGGGCATTCCTTCGCTCAGCGGCGGCTCGGGTGGTACCAGCGCCTACCACTCCAACTATGACAACTTCCACTACTACTCCAAGTTTTCAGACCCCAGCTTCAAGATGGGCGGAGCAGTAGCGCAGCTTTTTGGACTCGTAGCTATCCGCCAGGCCAACGCCGCGGTGATTCCGTACGATGTCAGCCGCTATGCAAGGGACCTTAAGGGGCACTTTGAGCAAGCGGTGAAAAACGTCAAGACCATCGCTCCGGATTTCGCGGGATTTGACCAAGTGGACGCAGCTTTGTCAAAGCTGGAGGCTAGTTCAGACGCGTACCATGAGGCACTCCACAAGTCGCTCTCCGAGGAGACCATCCATACCTCCAAGCTGGATGCAATCAACAAAGGGCTGATCAGTTTGGAAAAAAGCTGGCTGGACCCGAAAGGGATGTACTATGGAGCATGGTACAAGTCCCTGTACGTGTGCAACGATCCCTTTTCAGGTTATGCATCTTGGATTTTACCGGGCATACAATATGAAGTTGCCATCCGGAATTCAGAGCGCCTCGAAGAGTGGGACACACGCTATGCAAAAGCGATCCTAGACCTGAGCAAAAAGATCGACACGCTCACCAAGCTGGCTCAACCAAAAAAGTATTGACAGAACAGCAGAACCGCGGCTCGAACCAGTCGCGGTTTTTTTGTTTTTTGGCAGAAAAGTCAAAGCTCCAGCTCGACCAATCGCCAAAACACATCCCCCTCCAAGGTCCAACCTTCAACTCTCAGACTGAGTTTGGTCATGCCATAGGGTACTTGGATTCTGGCTTTGAAAATGCCGCTCTCGGTCTTCGCTGGAGGATCCCAGTAGACCGTGGGCTTTTTCTTCAGAAATTGATCCGTGGGAGATTTTTTTGGAAACTCCGGGTAGGTCGTGAATCCTCTAATCTCAAAGACTTGGAATCCCTCCGAGTTGAACTTCTTCTCGCTCTCCGGCCCAGTTCTAAACCCATTTTTGGTCTCAATCATGATCACACCAGCATAGCCAGCCATTCCAAAAACACTTTTGCTGATGTTGTCCGAATAGACTTTGATGGATCTGAGTTGGGAGGGTTCATAGGAGCCGAGAATTTCATCAAACTCCCCCTTTGCCAAAAACGGCCTACTTTGCCCATCGATGATTAACAAGGGCATCCCGGTCTGTTCCCCGTAGGTATAGTTTCCAAATTTTCTTCCGGTAAATCTGAGCTTACCCCAAATCTCCGCCATGGTCATTTGCTCCAAGTCCTCCGGCCCCACCTGCTGTGTCGGTTCACCGTAGCCATAGTTACGGTCCGCCATGGTTTCTCTTTCTTCATCTGCCTCCTTCACAAACTCTTCCAGTAGTATATAATCTCCCGAAGTATCCAAAAAAGACTCACTTTGGACGGTCAAAGACTTGACTTTATAGATCAGCTTGGGGAAAGATCCCCGAAATGCGGGTTTCTGAAATTGGCTTAACTCAACCCTGCCAAAGGGTTTGAGCTTGTCGTCCAAGGCAGCCACGGCCACCTGCGCCGTGTCTTGAAAGTTCAAACCCGTCGCCCAGAATCTACCCAAAGAGTCTGAAACGACCGTCCCGTAGTCCTCCAAATCTCCTTCTACGAGCGTGATTTCGTTGGCTGCGGAAGCTTTTTTCCTGTCTGGGAAGAAACGTCCCTCCACGGAAATACCGTATTCGATCGGATGCAGCATCTCGCTATCGAAGGACTCTGGTAGACTCACATCCACCCAGCCCAATTCATTTTCCAAGCGACTCTTGTCCGAAATTTCCACAGGGACAGAGGAGTCTAGAAGAGTCAGGATAAAGTTGGTTGCGACCGGATTTTGAAACCCATCGAAAAATTCAAGCTCCAAATCCATCACTCGGTAGTTCACGGAATCACTGACTTCGATTTTATGATGTAGTGCAATGTCTCCAAAAAAAGTCTCTCGGTCGAGTTCCGGTACGACCGGAATGGTCCCCTCAGTCAGGATGGGAACAGGCATCTGAAAAATATCCGTTTCTGGAAAGTTTATATTCCAACGAGTGTAGGCGCGCAATAGGTAATCTCCCGGTGGGATGTTGCCGTCCAAAACCAAGCCTCCGGATATTCTTCCTTCCTCGATTCTGAAGGATTCCTCCCTCACTTTTTTCAAATCAGTGTCTACCAAATCCACATAGAGCACCCGGCTCAAACTATCGGAGTTGATGGGGTTCTGATAGAGCATCCTGCCGCCAAGCCAAAGTGTCTCTCCGGGATGGAAATAAGGCTTGTTGGTACTTAGCCAGGCTTTTTCCCGCAGCGTGTTTAGCTTGATGTATCGGGATTGAAAGATCTGCAATTCCTCCGCAAGGCCAGAAAAGCCTTCATCAGGCACAAAATCCAATGGCAGCGACCTCGCGACCCGCTGCCGGCCGATGTAGCCCGATAAGACTAGCTGCGTCGGATTGATCAAGGTACCATTACGATCTACATCGAAATATCCAGAAGGCGCATCCATCCAGGAGATGGCATTGTAGTAGTTGGTGTAGTAATCGTTTGGCCAAGGTTTGGTACGATGATGTATTTCCACCCTGCCTGGCACGAAAATCCTATAGATACCATTACCCAAAGGCTTATTGTACAATGCATTAACAGAAAGCGGAACGATGGATTTATTCATCTCCTCCACCACATCGTTCGTACGGTTTCTCAGTGCCGATTCGGGTTGATTGTGATACAAATCAAATCCTTGAACACCGGAATTTCTGAGTAAAAGGGATAAAGCAAGGTGCCGAACCGAGTTTTGATAGTTCAACTGCCGTCCATCTTCCCATTGTTTTTGGGTGAGGGAATCCTCAGACTGCAACTCCCTATAAAAGGCCTGACCATAGAAACGCGAGGCATTTCTGAGCATGCGAAAATCCTGCAGATAGTAGTCAATCTCATAGCCCAAAGCCCTATTGACCACCTTAAGAGGAAGATCGGCGCTGGCCTTCGTGTAGTTGAAGCCTTTTTCATTCCTGACGTTTTCGAAGTCTAGCACCCAGGGATTTTCGATCTCTATATCCCTGCCATAGGGATCGTCGGGCACCGCCAAAAACACTTCGCGAAACCTTTTATAGTTCCTCTCCCAGCTCTTGTCCCTCCTCGCTTTCAACTCCACCTCGGAGAGGTTGTCCTCCAGCAACTCCAACTCAAAACTCTGGAAAATAGCTTGGCGGCCCTTTCTGATGACAGTCTGGGAGACGGTCTTGAAGCCAACAAAGGAAGCGACCAACTCAAACTCTTCTGGGATTTTCCCCTGTATGACAAACTTCCCATCGGCGTCCGTCGCGGCACCCAGTGTGGTGTTGTTGATGAATACGTTTGCAAATGGCAAAGGAAGGCCGGAGCCTTTTTCCTTTACCACTCCACTGATGGTCTGAGACGCAACGGCATGAATCAAAAAGAAAAAAACCGCAAAAAGCAGTTTGCGCATGAAGGTCAAAATTGGGTTTAGTATCTTAATTGTCTGGAAACTAACGATTTTTTTCCAAAACTTTCATTCCACTATCTTCAGTAAGAAGGACAGAAAGTGCTTCCTCCCTTTCAGCCAAAAGGTGAACAGTTTTTCAAAAACGCTGTTCGTTATCGTAACAATCTTTTCTTCCCGTATGCCCGCTCAAACCATAAAGGCGCATTTTTTCGCTTGGAACGGCTTTTGAGTTTCTCCATGAAAACCGCTACTCCATGCTGACCTTTATCCTTTGGTGCATCCTTTTTATCCTTTGCTGGCCCATTGCCATCTTGGCCTTATTCCTCTATCCCATTGTGTGGCTACTGTTGCTTCCATTTCGATTGTTGGGCTTCGCTGTGGAGTTGAGCTTTGACTTGGTTCGCAATATTTTCATGCTTCCGTTTAGGATCTTGGGAGTGAGATGAGTCGAAACGGGTAGAGACCTGGCAAATCTTTTTTCCAAACCTTTCCTTGTATTCAGGCAGTCTTTTTCAACTTGGTGGAGAGACTCAGAGCACGATGCTGTAGACTGTCGCCAATAAAAATGCCGTCAAAAAAACTATAGCATAGAGAATCGCTGTGACAAAAGAAATCAGAATGGCTTTCCCTAAAGATCTGCTAAACGCTTTTTGCACATAGCCAATCAGGTAGACGAATGTCACCGTCGCAGTGAAAACTGAGATAAGGGATGAATCAAACAGCCTCGATAAGCCCAGCCCAAGCAAGTACACCAAGGCTCCCAAAGAGTGGAAATAGAGCGAAAAAACCAAGGTTTCGGAGTAGTAGGTTGTGCTAAATCCCAGGCAAACCTTAAGTATCAGAGCAAATAGTGGCATCAGAACAAACACCAGAAACGAGGTAGCAGAGAGGAATTCGGTAGCGATCTGTTCAGAGCTGATTTCCCCCCTTTGAAGTCGGACCATCCTCACCACGATTTTGTCATTGATCGCATCACTGGCGATATCTTCTTTTTCAAATATCTCCCTGACCTCCTGCTCGGATATATTTTCGGTTTCAAAGAGCCTTTGCGCCAACGCCAAAGGAATCTGCGTATCGGAAAACAAGGTCACCCTCAATGCTTTGACCTCAGACTGGTCCAAGTCGATGATCGTACCTCTGACCGATTCCACATCTTCATTTACCCCGCCAGAAACCAGAATAAAAAAGAAAAAGCTGAGGAAAAGATAGAGTCTCAAAGGCGGGACATATCGCGCCCGTTTGCTTTCGTTGTATTCTTTGACCACCAGGCCGGGAGCAAAGGCAAGCTTGCGCAACGTAGTCAAAAACTTGCTGTCAAAATTCGAAAAGCTCTCCAGCAGCTCTCGCAAGTACACCAAAAACGGAAGCTTGGTAGGCTTCAGCGACTGGCCACAGTGCGGGCAAAATAGGTCGTCTTTTCCAAGGGATGTTTCGCAGTTTGGACAGCTCAAGGACTTAGTCATCTTTTTCAAAAGGGCAAATAAGAAAACCCGGAATTTCTCCCGGGTTCGATCCATTCATTTTTTTCAGTACACGCCAACTGCAGCTGCTGCATCCATGTTGCCATAACCATATTGGGAATTTCTGTTGGGATAGAGGTCCGCAGTAGTCCTCAATTGGTTCAAAACCTGTGTTCGAGTCCAGCTTGGATTTTTGGCCCAGACTAGCGCGGCAATACCGGACGCTGTGGAAGTTGCCACCGAAGATCCCCCGACAGTTGAAGGGCTGTCCCCACTGCTGGCAAGGGTTATTGGTTTGGTATTCGAGCCTGCTCTTTCCATTACTACAGTAAATTCAACCTTCGAGCCCGAATGACAGGTGCCGCAGCGCTGGTAGCCGCTGCCCTCCTTCACCCCAGTGACAGCGACTGTCTCCGACATGGTTGCAGGAAATATTACTCCATACCAATTGGTGAAAGTCGTTGAGGTACCTGCAGCTGCAAAAATCAATTTACCGCGGTTATAGGCATATCGGATCGCATCCGCGACTTTTGAATTGGAAAACACATCACCTATCGACATGCTGATGATCTTCACATCAGTCCTATTCCCCAACAAGACCAGGGCCTCTGCCACGCCGTTTTTTTCATCACTGGAGTTAAATATCACGTCACTAGTTCCTCTGACCGACACCAAGTTGGAGTTGTAGGCAACACCGACTGCCGCACCGGTTGTATTGCGAGGGGATGCAACGACGCCGGCCATTGCTGTACCATGTCCGCATTGGTCGTTCGGCCCATCATAATTCTTCCAGATAAAAAATCCAGTCTTGTAAGTCCCAAATTTTTGCACCGTCCTTCCTGAAGATTCTCCAGAGTTGAACCCAGAGCCAAGTAACATTTGATCTTGTGACAAGCCAGTGTCGATTACTCCCACGGTGATCCCCGATCCGGTGCTTAGCGCCCAAGCTTGCGTGATTCCCATTTGCGGATAGTTCCATGAAGCTTTGGCACCAGGACTGAGGACAGAGTAGTCGGAAGGAGCAAGATTTGACTGTGGGTCATTAGAGCATCCCGAATCACTTGTGAGCCGGGCATACGGATTGTCACCATTGAGCAATTCGTAGTTGAATTGATAGCCAAGCGGTTCGAAATACCTTACTTCCTCCATTTTCCTCAGGTTATGTAGGACTTCTATAGTGGAGATTTTCACCTCCAAGTAGGGTAACTTCTCATGGATTACCGCCGTCTTATCCCTCAATCGATAGGCTGGGCCTCCTCCATCGGCGACCGTTTCGGTGATCATGTTGACAATCTTCGCAGCTGATGCTTTCCATTTTTCTCCCTGCAAATCTTCCAGACCGATTCGGCTGTTTGGCTGTGCGAGATCGACAGGCTTATAGCCGATTGTCAAGATAGAATCTCCAAGCATCAATGCACTAAACAAAAGCTGGTCGCTTTGCTCCATCCAGACAAAGTCGCCAGTTTCTTGGATTGAGTTGAGGATAAGCTGGTCAATTTCATTTGAAGTGATCAAGTCCAAGTTTGTAGGATTTTGCTCCAAAAGGGAGACCGATGGCGTTTCTTCCTGCCCACAGGAAAAAACCAGAAGAGCCCCAATAAGTTGGGGAAGGTTGATTTTGGATCTCAAAAACATAGCTAAAAAGAATGTTAAAAGTTGAACATCTGTAAGTTACAATATAGAATAACGTATTATCCAGGCTATTCTAAATTAAAAATAGAGGTTCGCATCACCAGCGAGGCTTTCCTCACATCGCGACTGATAAAAGTCATGGATTCTCCCCACCACATTAAATAGATTGCAGAAGACCTTTTTGCATTTTCTCTCCAAAGACATGAAAATCAAGCTTGAAGAAACAAACTCAATCAGCCCCGAAGCCTGGGAAAAATCATGGCAGGAGCACTGGAAGAAATCACAGATGAACTATGAGCTCCCTACTGAAATTGAAGCGGCAGTTCCGGAGGAGCGGGACTTTTTGCAACACTCCAGAACCTTCGAAAAGGAAATGGAGCGGCTGGAAAAGGTTCATTCCGAATTCCGTGAAGCAATCAAAAAAATGCAGCACATCGGCCCTGCCGTGACCATCTTCGGTTCGGCAAGATTCAAGCCAGGGGAGCCGTTTTACGAGTTGTCTAGAAAGACGGGAAATGCTTTTGCCAGAGCAGGCTTCTCGGTACTCACCGGAGGCGGGCCTGGCGCGATGGAAGCTGCCAACCGGGGTGCGTTCGAAGCAGGAGGGAAATCCTACGGGCTCAACATCATTCTCCCACATGAGCAAGCCCCCAATCCCTACGTGGACGACACGATTAACTTCGATTACTTTTTCGTAAGAAAGACTATGCTGGTGAAGTACAGTTGCGCCTTTGTCGTCTTGCCTGGTGGTCTGGGCACCTTGGATGAGCTATTCGAAGCAGCCACCCTGATCCAATGCGGAAAAATCGGTCCCTTTCCGCTGATACTCGTCGGAAAGGAATTTTGGAAAGGGCTGCGAAACTACATCAGCTATTTGGCCCATAATGGTGTCTTTACCCCTGAGGAGATTGGCTTTTCCAAGATTGTCGACAGTCCCCAAGAGGCGGTGGAGCTGGTTCTCAAAAGCCTCCCCCAAGACATGAAGCACATACTCGAGCGTGAGAAAACCCTTCTGAAACCCAGACTAACCTAGACCCCACTTTCAATGAAAATCAAATTGTTTGGAGCGGCCGGAGGAGAGGTGACCGGATCTTGCTATCTCGTCAAAACCGAAAAATCAGCCATTTTGGTAGACTGCGGGATGTTTCAGGGAGGAAAAGATTCCGAAGCGAAAAACCTCCTTCCCCAAGGTGCGAGGCCCGGGGAGATAGATGCTGTTTTATTGACCCACGGTCACTTGGACCACAGTGGTCGTATTCCCCTGTTGATCAAGCATGGATTTTCCGGCCCGATATACAGCACAGGCCCTACGCTGGAACTCACCCAAATAATTCTAGAAGACTCCGCCCGCCTTCAAGACGCAGATGCGGAACGCCATAACCGAAAATATTGGGAACCGGGAGAACCACTTTTTGAACCACTCTACGAGCCAGAGCATGTGGAGGCGATGAGAGAGCTTAACAGGCCCATAGAATTTGAGGAGATAGTTCCAATTACAGTGGACATCACCGCGAGATGGGTCGAAGCGGGTCACATGCTAGGTTCGGGAAGTATAGAAGTGACCGTGACAGAGGAAGGAAAGAAGAAAGTCATCGCATTTTCGGGCGACCTGGGTCCGCTAAGCCTGCCACTTCTACGCCCGTTTGAACATTTCCAAAGTGCGGATATGGTCTTCATGGAATCTACTTATGGGGACAGGGACCACAAGTCCTATGAAGAGACGGTTGAGGATTTTTTCAAAATAGTCAGAGAGGTAAGTGAAATCGGAGGAAAAATCCTCATCCCCACTTTTGCCATTGGCAGAGCCCAACAGCTCATGTACCACATGGCGGAGCTATACAACACGACTACGATCAAGCCTTTCCCTATCTATTTGGATAGCCCTATGGCCATTCGGGCTACTGATATTTACCGAAATCACCAAGACCTACTCGATGAGGAATTTCAGCTTTTGAAACAAAAGGGTGCATTTCCGGTCGATGAAAGATATTTCATATCCAGCCAATCCCCGGAGAATTCAAAAAGTCTCAACGAATTGAAGGGTCCGTGCATGATCTTGGCCGGAGCCGGCATGTGCAACGGAGGCCGAATCCTCCACCACCTCCGACACAACCTCCGTGACCCCGACACGCATGTCGTAATCGTCGGCTTTCAGGCCCAGGGTTCTTTAGGTCGCAAGCTAGTGGATAAGCATCCCATCGTCCGGATTTTCGGCGAGGAGATTCCTGTAGTTGCCAAAGTACACACCCTAAATGGGTTTAGCGCCCATGCTGGGCAGTCCGAGCTACTCGAGTGGTTTTCCTTCCTTGCCCAAGCCAAGCCACGTGTGGCCCTGGTACACGGCGAAGACAAGGCGAGGAGTGCACTGGCAAAACTGATTGAGGAAAAATTCGGTATTCGCCCTGAACTCCCGGAAATTGGAGATGTAATCGAAATCTAACCCCACTAAAATGGACAACCAAAACTATTCTACCCATCCATTCCCTACTCCCGCCAAGCGCTATCTCGGCGCGGCTCTCACAGCAGCAGTTCTCATCTTCTCCACTTCGCTCAGTCCTGGACAAAATAACTGGCCAAAGGATGTATTCGCCAAAAACGGAGCAAAGATCACAGTCTATCAACCTCAGCCTGAGACACTCAATGGAAACGAGATCCTGGGACGTTCTGCATTCTCCGTCGAAGAGGCTCCAAATAGCGAACTGATATTCGGGGTATTTTGGTACGAGGCAATGATGAACACCGATAGGGATACGCGCGCCCTGAGCTTGGAGAGCGTAAAGATTACCGATGTCAAACTTCCAGGTGTCGATGACGGGGAAAAAATCAACAATCTAAAAACCTTACTAGAAACCGAAATTCCGCTTTGGGGAATAGCGTCAACCATCGACGAGATTAATGCTACCATCGATAGCGAGCAACAGATCAATGCGAGTGAAGGATTGAACAATGATGCGCCGGAAATCTTCTATTCCGAGGAACCTACCTTGCTCTTGCTTTTTGACGGGGAACCCAAATTGGAGCAAGACAAAGACCTGAAGATGGACCGGGTGATCAACACACCTTACCTAATCCTACAAGCGGAAGACAAAAAATTCTATCTCTTTGCCGGTCAGGGCTGGTATATTTCTTCTCAGGTAAAAGAAGGCTATGTACTTACCTCAAAACTCCCAAAATCCATCAGTGAAGTAGACAAGCAGATCAAAGACCAACAAACCGAGAAGCCGAACACCAAAGCCAAAGCTCCCAAAAAGGTCATATCCAGCATCACACCCGCGGAGATTATCCAATCGGATGGCAAGGCGGATTTTGCAAACATCGATGGCACCGACCTCTTGTACATGTCCAATTCTGAGGACAACATATTTCGATACATCGACGATCAGAAATACTATCTACTTCTTTCGGGAAGATGGTATAATTCCACGAAACTCGAAGGACCGTGGACTTACCTTCCTGCGGACAATCTTCCTGCGGAATTTGCAAAAATCCCCGAATCATCGCCAAAAGGAGGTGTGCTCGCCAGCGTACCCGGGACGAAAGCAAGCCTTGACGCGATACACGATGCGCAAGTCCCCCAAACGGCAAAAGTGGATCGAGCCAAGGCAAAATTGGAGGTTACCTATGACGGGGAACCTAAGTTCGAACCCATCGAAGGCACTAAGCTTGACTTGGCGATGAACACGAAAACGACCGTACTCAGATCAGGCAAAAAATATTACGCGGTGGACAACGGGGTCTGGTTTGTAGCCGACAACGCAACAGGACCTTGGAAGGTAAGCGACGAACGACCCAAAGATGTGGAAGACATCCCCGCGAACTCTCCGGCCTACAATGTAAAATACGTCTACATCTATGAAAGCACCCCCGAAGTCGTTTACGTGGGCTACACGCCCGGCTATATGGGCAGCTATGTGTATGGTCCCACCGTCGTGTATGGCACGGGCTACTATTATAATCCTTGGTATGGCCCCTACTATTATCCTAGGCCAGTGACCTTTGGGTTTAGCATGCACTATAACCCTTGGACGGGTTGGAGTATGGGCTTCAGCATGAGCTATGGGTTTTTCACTTTTGGGTTTTACGGAGGAGGAGGATATTGGGGGCCCGGAGCCTACAGGCCTCCGTATTACGGTGGAGGGAACAATGTTTTCATCAACAATGGTGACATCAATATTGACCGGTCCAACAACATCTACAACAAACGAAACGACGTCACCACCCGCGATGTGCAAAGGGGCGACCGTGGAAATGCCTCCACTAGACCGACGGCGGGCCAACGACCTAGTAACGAGCCCGGGGTCTCTACGAACGATAGAAACCGAACCCCAAGCGCTCGTCCTTCGACTGGACAGCAGCCTGCCAACCGTGGTGCAATGGCCGGTGCGGGTACTCGGGACGTCTATTCCGACCGAAACGGCAATGTCTATAATCGCGACGCCAACGGAAACTGGAGTCAACGCCAAGGCAATTCTTGGCAAAACACGACCAACCAACCCGCACAGATGAATCGTGACTACCAAAACCGACAGCGAAGCGCCACTCAAAACCATGGATTTCAGCAATCCAATAGAGCTGGAAATCTCGGAGGATCCTATCATGGTGGCGCGGCACGCATGGGAGGAGGCCGAAGGAGGTAATGCCACTCTCACCTCATTAGTATTCAAAAATCCCGAAATCAATGTTTTGGGATTTTTGGTTTAAAGCCCCTGACTGGGGACAAGATCAACCTTCGGCTTGTTTGCCCAAATTCATTTTCGCGTCTCTGTACACATCTCCCAACGCATCACTGCAGACGTCCTCTTTCCCACCAACCTACTTCTATCGACTTAGCTTGAATAGCCCCGAAAAATGATTAATTTGTTTATCTAGAGTTTATCCGACTCATCCCCCATTTTTAACCTGCTTGCTTATGACTGGCTTAGCTGTCTTGGATGTTTTTATCAGCCTTGTATTCATCTATCTTCTCTATAGCCTATTGGCGATGACGGTCATCGAATCGATCACTTCAGCCTTTAGCTCTCGCTCCAAAAACCTGATCACCGGCATAGACCGCTTGCTGGCTGATGACCAGCTGTCCGATTGGTTTAACCATACCGTTGTCAACCTATTTTGGGTAAAAACCACCAATCCGCTGACAAAAGCCTTTTACTCCCACCCTTCTATCAAATACCTTGGGCAAAAAGGCATCAATTCAAAACCTTCCTACATCGCCAAAAACAGGTTTGGAAGTACATTAATCGACCTGCTGAGAAAAGGTGCCTATCTCGACGACGTGGCCAACATATCCGCCACCCTCGGGATCATACCGGAGTACGACTCCAGCCTTTTGGCATCCAAAGTCCGTGATGCAGAAAACGAACTCAATGAACTGAGCCAATCGAATGAGCCTGATCAAAACGAGATCGATGCAGCACAAGAAAAACTCGACAACCTGAAAAAGGAACTTTTTCAAAGAACCAACAAGGAGAATCCCTGGGATATTGAAGGTCTGTCCATTGGTTCCGAGACCAAATACCAGCTCAAGAACCTCTGGGAGCAGGCAGTCAATGACAAGGAAAAGTTCAGAGTCCTGATCGAAAACTGGTATGAAGACCAAATGGATAGAATCGCCGGCTGGTACAAGCGAAAACTTACTTTCCTGACTTTCATAGTCGGTCTTCTAATCGCCGGCCTATTCAATGTGGACTCGATCAGCCTTACCACGGAGCTGGTCAACAACGACGAGATGCGCACTATGCTCGTCGAAAGCGCAAGCGCTTATCTGGCAGAAAATCCCTTAAAACCCGATTCGATTTCGCTCAAAGAACAAAGGGTTTACTTGGACACACTGAACGCAAGAATGGCCAAATACAACTATGTCTTGGGAGCGAACAAAGACAAGGGTTATACATTTTGGACATTCCTCGGCTGGCTGATCACCGCCTATGCCATTTCGCTTGGAGCGCCATTTTGGTTTGATCTGCTGAACAAACTCATGCAGGTACGCAACTCGGTCAAAATTCCGGTGAAAGGAAAATCCTCCACGGACGATTCCTCTTCCGAATCTGTCAACGTCAAAGCTGTAGGATAATGGCCAGCTACCCAGGAATCACAACTCTACCAGTCAATCTGAGGAGGGATCGACCAGAAGTCAATTCCCCAATTTTCAAGACACTCAATCCAAACACCGAGGTGGAGATTTCCCATGCCATTGTCGGTGAGCAGTACTTGGACAGCAACATTTGGTATGTCCTACGCAACCAAGCCTTTGTTTGGAGCAAAGCGATTACCACCACTTCAGAGGTTCCTTTTGTGAAAAAAGAACTGTTGGTTACCGCCGACGACATCGGGATCGTGGACGAAATCGACGTCGGAGCTTTGATCGCGCTTCGCGAAGGATGGATCAATTCCATTGCTGTCTTGGTGAACCGCCCGAATGATCCAGATTCGAGTTATCTGAAAGCCTTTTGCCAAAAACTAAAAAATCATCAAGTCAACCCCCAGCAGTCTCTCTACGACAACACCCATATCGGTCTGCACTTTACCATCACCTCAGGCGGTCCAATTTCCAGCCACGAAGCTGTAGGGAGCCTAGTTGACGGTGACAACAAGTTCTTGGATTTCCGCAAGTTCAATCGGAACTTCGAAAAGGAGGACTATGTAGCCCAAGTCAAGACTGAATTCTTTGCACAGTATCAGCTGTTTAAGGAGATATTTGAGCGGGAACCGGATCACTTGACCTCCCACCACGATGTGCTGACTTTCAACCGGCATTTGTTTGAATTTGTACAAGCCTGGTCCCGCGAGCACAGGATTCCACTTCGAAACCACCGCTACCTGCCTGGCTCCAAACGTTTTTGGTACGACACGCTTGCGCTGATGAACGTTGACCTTCCGTCCATTGAAAAAATGAACGATTGGGAGGAGCGTCAGGGGCCATTCGACTTTGACGGATCCCAGCGGACAATTGTCGACCACTACGGCCCTATACCTCCCTTTGGCATCAATTGCTACGATACCATCATCGCAAACAAACAATTGGCACTGGACAAATGGATGCGGGATTTTCTGGTCAGTACGGACAAGCGCAGGGAAATCGTGATCCATTTGATGAAGTCGGGACTGCGAAACCAATCGGACTTCGTTCGCCAGTATCGTTGGCTGCGGAGCTCTTATCCCGGGATAGAGATCAAATACTTCGATGGGCGTGTAGCCGAATATCTTTCACTCCAGAAAAGATGCCATTGGAATAGTGATCGATGCTTGGGCTTGCTTCCGAGAGTTTAGACTTTTAGTTTCGAAGTAAAAAGCCGCAAGTTTTTCTAATCACAATAAACAAACCATGCCCAACATCATCGCCGCATTCAACTTGACCGTCGACGGGTTTTGTGACCACACAGCCATTAACCCTGATAAAGAAATCCATGAGCACTACAGAGTGTTGCTTGGGCAAGCTGGAATTATTCTTTACGGAAGAACGACCTATGAGCTGATGGAATTTTGGAGGACGCTCGTCGAGAACCCCTCCGGTGAAAAGTCCATGGACGAATTTGCTCTGGCCATGGACAAGGTACCGAAATTGGTCTTCTCAAACACCCTCAAAAAACTCGACTGGCACAGTGCCATCCTGGCAAACAAATCCCTCAAAGAATCGGTCCTAGAACTAAAACGTGCCCAAACCTATGGGGAAAAAGACATCCTTGTTGGCTGCCGAAGCCTGATCATCCAGCTGCTGAATCTAAACCTGATCGATGAGCTTCAGCTCTGCATACATCCCGTGGTGGTGGGAAAGGGATTGCCACTCTTTGACCAAATCGACGACCGAAAAGAATTCAAGCTCTTAAAAACAAAAATCTTCTCATCCGGAGCTGTCCTGCATTACTACGAGCCAAGCACTGAAAAATAGATCCGGTGCTGCCTGCACTGCCTTCTGCGACTGAGCACTGAGACTGACTACTTCTCATCCTCTCCCCGAACCCTCAAACAGCTCATACTTCAGCAAGCGGCAATCGATGGTTCCATTCCAAAACTCAATTCTTCGACTGGCTTTTAAGCCAACTTTTTTTGCCAACTCCAAGTTCCCTGTAAAAATATATCCGCGATAGCCCGCGCACTTCTGCTTCATGAAGTCCCCCATCCGTCTATAAGTAACTTCCAGCTCATCGTTTTCCCCCAAGCGTTCTCCATATTCTGGATTGAACATGATCACACCTCTGGGCCGCTCGGGAATCTCTGTCTCGGCAAAGTCACAAGTCTGAAAATCGATCATGTGATCCACGCCAGCATAGGCGGCATTTTCCCTGGCAAAAGATATTGCCTGCAAGGAGATGTCTGAGGCGATGATCTTTACTTCCGTTGCCTCGACGATTTTATTTTCAAGCTTTTTCTTTTTAGCCAAAAAAGCTGCCTCGCTGTAGCCCAAGATATGCTGGAAAGAATAATGATCTCGATAAAGTCCCGGATAGCGCTTCGTAGCCATCAAAGCTGCTTCGATGGCAAGCGTCCCCGAACCACACATGGGATTGATGAAAGGTACCCGCGTATTCCATTCGGTCGCGTAGATAGTCGCTGCCGCCAAGGCCTCCATCATCGGAGCCTTTCCCGGAATTTTACGGTAGCCATGCTTGGCTAGAGTTTCGCCGGAAGTATTGAAATAGACGGTCGCTTGGGTTTCTTTCCAGTAAACTTGGATCACCAGTCCAGAAAAATCCGAACCAGAGTCCGGCCTTCGACCCTTTTGCTCACGGAAGCGATCGACGATAGCGTCCTTCACCTTCACGTTGACGATGAGCGGAGTAGTCACAGTCTCGTTTTCCGCAACCGAATTGACCGAAAAGTAGCCATCAACGTCTAAATATTCTTCCCATGGGATGGATTTGAACTTGCGGTAGATGTCCTCGGTGTTGCGGAGGTAGAAGGATTTGATCTCATAGAGCACGTGGGAGGCCGTCCGCAGGTGAAGGTTTAGATCCATGCACTCCTCCATGCTGGCGCGGAGTTCCAGACCGGTCCGCATGACAATAGTCGGCACAAAGCCCAATTCCCTGACCTCCTGTTCCAGATAGCTGACCGAGCGATCCTTGCAAGTGATGAAAACTTTCCCTTTTTGGTTAAAATCAAGCATGCGCAAAAGTAAGCAAGCGGCAGGTCACTTGGGGGCGAAAAGGAAGAATATTTGGCCGACCTATGAATTGTATTCCAAAGATTCTTGGACTCAATCGCGAAATGGAGCTTAACAAGCTATCTCAGAATTTCAAAGTAAAGCTCATTGAGTACTTTCTCCGCCTCGGAGTGGATGGGGCTGCCGGTAACCGTGGCTAAGTTGATGGCCAAAAAGACAAAGGTATTTTTCTCCGGAAAATAATAGAGCTGGCTCCCGGCTCCCAAGCCTCCCCCACTGTGGCCGATCGCCTCTTTCCCTCCCAAAGTAGTCAGATCCAAACCCAATCCATACTGCGGCACCCCATTGGAGTCGTTAATCCAGGTTCTCATCTCAGCTAGGGACGCTTTGCTTACCAACTTGCCTTCGATCAAAGCCTCCAAAAAACGTATCGCATCCGCAGGGTTTGTTATGATCCCGTCATCACCGACCATCTTTTTCACATTTTGGACTTGCAGGAAGCTTGAGTTTTCCAAAATGCCATTGCTGTACCTATCCCAGTACCCATTCACCAACTCTGGTCTGTCAAGGTAGCTGGGCGTATCTCGGTAAAAGGTATGCTTTAGCCCCAGCCTTTCGAAAATATTCTCCCGGATATAGGCCGCATGATCTCCTGTCAAATGATCCATCATCAAAGCCAATAGCACGTACCCGGAATTGCGGTAAGAATATCTCGACCCAGGTTCAAAATCAAGGTCTTTCCCTTGGATCAGCTTCATATAGTCCCGTGGCTGAAAATCATGATCGGGATCCTGAAGTAGCACTGTGATGTATTGTGGTAGGTAATTGTACTCTGGGATTCCCGAGCTGTGGTTCAGGAGCATTCGAACCGTCATCTCGTCGGATCTGCTGATCCAGGAGGCAACGTCATCAGGCAAATAATTCGAAACCGGTAGGTCCAAGTCTACTTTGTCTCTTTCACTAAGTATTAGGATGCTGGTGGCCAAATACGTCTTGGAGATACTCTGAAGGTATTGGAGGTTGCAAGTATTCATTCGAGTCTGGCTTTCCAAGCGGGAAAAACCAGAAGCGAAATACCATTCCAAATCTTGGGTCTTGACTCCGGCGACCATACCCGGGATCCCCAAGCTGACCACTTCATCCATTTTTCGCCTGACGCTTTCAAAACGCCGGTTTGCCGCATCTGAATTTGCAGGCGCACAGTTTTCCTGTTGGGCGTTTCCGGCTAGACTCAAAGCAAAAAAAACGAAAACCAGCAAGAGAAGTTTTTCTGTCAGATTCCGTTTCATGTCAGTTGTCCTTTAAGTGAGTGCGCATTCCGAATTGGAAAATGGTCTCCGGAACAAGTGGGATATCTTGATTGTAGCCTTTGAGAAAAACAGCCTGATAATTGACGAAAGGACTGGTGTAAGTACCCTCGGAATAGTCGTGGACTCCCAAGCCTATTCCCAACGGAATGGCAAGCATTCCCTTCCCTTTCTTCCCGATGGAAATCCACTCCCCATTTCGCTGGACATAGGATTCACTCGGCCTAAAGGCCATTTTATAGCCAATCCCGGCTTTTATTTCGCCGAAAAAAGGCTTGCCCAGATAAGGTCTCCAAGCTGTTTGGGTCATCAGGTAGAGGCCGTTGCCCATGTTCTTGTTTCTGATCCAGAAAACAGAAAACTCCTGCACCCAATCATGGCTGTCTCCACCATGACTGACTTCCGTTCCCAATCCAACTCCCAGGTTTTTGAAATTGGAGCCCATATTCCTGAATGGAAGGGAAAAAGACTGAAACTGTAACGTGAGGGTGATCGGGAAATTCCGGTAGTCCCTGGGCGTCACATCTTGTGCTTGCAACCCCGTGCAGAAAAGCGAAAGGAGTGAAAAAAAGAGATAAATCCGTGTTTTCATGTTTATCGAATTGATGGGACAATTTTACCCACAAACCCCGACCTAGATCTCGAAAAAAGCCTTGGATTTGCCGAAGCGCACCAAAATTCCCGGGGAAGTGTCAGAGATTTGGCATGAACCAGGCGCGAAATGCAGGTGCCTTGGCTCGGCTGATGCCCAATTCTAGCGTCAAGTCTGCTCCAAGTTGCGCTTCGAGCTTCCCATGTTCCAGCTTGGTGAAGCCCTTGACAATTTGGCGATGGACAATGGTTTGTCGGTTTAGCCTAAAAAAATCCATCTCAGGAAGCTCCTTTTCCCAATAATCCAGACTTTCATCCAAGAGGTATTTTTTTCCAATCAATGTGATAAGCTGAACGTACTCTTCGTCTATTTTCATCGCGGCAATCTCAGAACCGGCAATCAAAAGATTTTGACTTCCCGTCTTGACTGGAACTCCCCGAAAATCAGATTGAAACATTGCCTTTTTAGCCTGCATCTCTTGCAGGCTGTGGTAATAATAAAGCCCGATGTAAATGCCGTTGATCACCAAAAACCAAACGCCAATGATAAACACGTCCATGGTGTAAAATTCTGGGATGGCTGGTTTTCCTTTTGCTATCCAGCTGACCAACTCGGTGGTGAGGATGATGAATCCCAGTCCAAAAAAAGTCGTCAGCGCCAATTGGATCAAAATCCTCGTGACGGGTTTTGGCCCAAAAGGAATCCTGCGATCCAGGCGAAAGATGATTCTTCTGACGATCAGCCAGGCCAGATATCCCTGCGTGGTATCGATGGTGAAGGTGAGCAGCAGAAAGCTATTCCACCGGATGTTGGAATAGGTCAGGTAGTAGTTGAAAGCACTGATGAGAGGGATCAGCACCAGAAAAATCAGTATATCCGGCCTGTATTTTTTTGCGATGGAGCGATCAGCATCCTGTGCCATAAGGCCCTAGGCTTTTTGGACTTCTTCCCCGAAAATCTCCTTCACCACCCAGCCTTTGCCCCATTCCTCTATTTCTTTCTCAGACCAAAGTTCCGGGAAAAAGACCACCTTCTGAAAACGCGGAGGAAGGTACTTTTGCCAATTGGTTCCTCCCGTCGCGGCGATGTCCACAGGGTCACGTTGAAGGTATCGCACAGCAGATTTGTAGTGGGCCAAAGGCCAGAACACGTTGGCTTTCAAATCAAACTGACGCATCATCTCTCTAAGCACTTCAGTCGGAAACTCCAGTTCCATATACTTTTGCCACAGATTTTTGCGACGATAAGCTTCGATGAGATCGATCAGGTTTTTGCCGTATTTCTCCTCAAAATTCTTCAGCGTAAGGGTCTTCTCCCCGGTCGCCAGCTCAATGGCGCCTTGCTGCCAGTAGAGATTTTCGAATAAATCATCGCCGGGGCTGTGGTAGTCATACTCCTCCCGCTTTTCCAATGCGATCAGGTGGAATGCATCCGTAGCCATCAGCTCGATCTCGCGAAACTGTGCGCTTTGGAAACCTGAGGAAGGCAGAAGGGACATTCTGAACTTAAGAAACTGCTCGCGCTCCATTCCTTTCCACATCATCGCAAAGGAACTGATCAAGTGGTCGAAATACATCAGTATCCGCTCCAGGCGAGTTCTAAAAAAAGTCTCAGTCAGCTTCTGCTGGTCTGCGATCTGCTCCATTTCGGAGATGATCAACTTAAAATACAACTCCGTAATCTGATGGTAGATGATGAAGATCTTTTCGTCCTTGAAGCTGGTCTTAGGCTGCTGCAGGGAAAGCAATACGTCCAAATTGATATAGTCCCAATAGGTCAAATAATCCGCATGCAGCAAGCCCTCCAGATAGGATAGCAGATCTTGGCCCGATGACTTGAATTTCTCCTCGAGCTGGTAGATTTTCTCTAAGACTTTCGGATCAAACTGAGACTGGCGCATGGGGATTTTTTAGTCAAAAAGGTAGTAATTTCGAAGGCTTTCTCCTTAATTTCGGGGCAATAGCGGCACTTTACTGCGGCAAAAATGAAAGATTCCCAAAAATAAACCAAATATATCATGGAGGCTACCGAAATCCGAAAATCCCTCAAGCAGGACAATTTTGAAGGAGTTGATTTTCTGGATCTGGATGATCTGCTGACCGAAGAGCAGAAGCTGATCCGGGCCTCGATGCGGGATTTTGTAAAAAAAGAGATCTCCCCATATATCGAAGACTGGACACAGAGGGCGTACTTTCCCTACGAAATAGTGAAAAAGTTTGGCGATGTCGGCGCATTTGGCCCACAGCTTCCCATGCAGCATGGGGGCGGCGGTTTGGATTACATCTCCTACGGGTTGATCATGCAGGAGATTGAGCGTGGAGACTCTGGTATGCGCTCGACCGCATCCGTCCAGGGTTCTTTGGTCATGTATCCCATTTACAAATTTGGTACAGAGGAGCAGCGCATGAAATACCTTCCCAAGCTAGGTTCGGGCGAGTACCTGGGATGCTTTGGCCTCACCGAACCCGACCATGGCTCCAATCCCAGCGGGATGGTGACCAACTTCAAGGACATGGGCGACCACTACCTCCTCAACGGTGCCAAGATGTGGATCTCCAACTCACCCAAGGCGGATATCGCGGTAGTCTGGGCAAAGAGCGAAGAAGGCCGCATCCACGGCCTGATAGTAGAGCGGGGAATGGAGGGCTTCACCACCCCCGAGACTCACGGCAAGTGGTCGCTTCGCGCTTCCTGCACCGGAGAGCTGGTGTTTGACAACGTGAAAGTGCCGAAGGAAAATCTCTTGCCCGGCAAGTCAGGACTCGGCGCACCGATGATGTGTCTGGATTCTGCCCGTTTTGGGATTGCCTGGGGTGCGATTGGTGCCGCTATGGACTGCTACGAATCCGCCCGCAAGTATGCGGCCGAGCGTATCCAGTTTGGTAAGCCCATCGGAGGATTTCAGTTGACTCAGAAAAAACTCGCAGAGATGCTCACCGAGATCACTAAGGCCCAGCTTCTGGCCTGGAAGGTCGGCAAGATGATGAATGAAGGCACCGCAAAAACAGTCCACATCTCCATGGCCAAGCGCAACAATGTCGAAATGGCGCTCAACATCGCCCGCGAAGCCCGTCAGATACACGGAGGCATGGGCATCACGGGAGAGTATCCCATCATGCGCCACATGATGAATCTGGAGTCGGTAGTAACCTACGAGGGAACTCAGGACATCCACCTGCTCATCCTTGGCCAAGAGATTACGGGGATTGCAGCGTTTAAGTGATGGATTCGATAGATTGGAAATTGGCTGGATCTCTGGAAAAATTCTGGAAGACGCAATTGTAAGAAAAGAGGGACAATTTTAGCCTTTGGCGGCCTCGGTCTTCCAGCTTACTTCATCTTCCCAGGATTCTCCAATACCTCCTTAAGATCCTGCGGACTGTTTTTTTGCTTACCCGTCAAGAGATAGAGCACCATTCCCGCATCCGAAGGGTCAAACTCCTCGCCTTTTTGCGCAGACTGGAGTCTACCATAGAGCCATTCCCATGAGCCTTTTTCGAATGGTTTCCCATCCTTTTTCTCGGAAGTTTTCAACCAATCATAACTGGCCAAATCTGTCTTTAGCCCTTCGTAGTCATCGCCACCGTTTTGGTCCGCGATATGATCCATTTGTAAACCTAGAGGTGCAAATTCCTGCTGGATTTTTGCCCACGTCCAGCCTGAATGCTTTTCCCACTCGTAGGGCTTGTCGGCATGTTCATCGTTCCAAGTGGAATGCGAAATCAATCGTACATACTTAAGCTTAGTCGAATCGGCCTCATTGATCGCATTTCCAACTACCTCCATGGGTCCGGCGGCAACAATCGTCAAGGGGTCCTTTGCCGAGCTCTTGTTGATCTGCAGGGTGATTTCTATGACCGCATAATTAGGCGCGGCGGCGGCCTCAATAAATTTGGTTTTTTTATACCCAAAGGTCTTTGCTCCGATAAATGCACTTTCCCGCATCTGGGCATCTGCCCCTGGCTTTTCCTTGTTGGATCCCCAAGTATGGTCGCTGAATACATAAACCACCAGCTGATCCTGGAGTTCTCGAGCTCTCAGCAAAGCAAGGCTCATGGGCGTGGCGGCCCAATCATCCTCATCGTGTTCATTGCCATCGGAACTGATCACGATCCGACCCTTGGAGTATGGGATGGTTTGCGCGAAAGAGATTGCGGGGAATAAAATAAAAGGAAGCAGAAAAAAAACAGGGAATTTCATTCTTCAGAGTTAGTTAGCAACAAGTAGTTTTCCAAAATAGGTCTTTTGGTCTTCACCTACAACCCAGATCAGGTACGATCCTTTTGCGATTCGGTTTAGGGAAATTTCGATTTTTGAATCGTCCAAAATTGTCACGGCAACTGCCGAACTTACCTCTTTTCCTTCGGATGAATAGACATGAAGCTCAAAGACGCCTGCCAAAACCCCTTCCGAAAACTCTGCAACGGTACGATCCAAGGCCGGATTAGGGTAAATTTTCAGCGCTGTGGCTTGGCTTACCGGCCTTCCCAAAATACCGGAAATGGTCAGATTAAAAGCTTTTAGTTTAGCCGAGCAGCCTGCCGTATTCGTTAATTCTACCGTATATTCTCCAGTCTCTTCGGCAGTAAAAGCCCGAGTAGTTGCCCCGTTGATTTTCTCGCCATTTCGGAACCATTGGTAGGTAAAATTCCCTTCAGGTGCTCGAAGGATATTGCCATCAACGGTGACCTCTCCACTGGGCTTGGAGCTTACTTTCACCTCGACAAACTCAGTTTCGGAGAGGCAGTCTCCAGCGTAGCGAATGACTGCATGATAGCTTCCTGATTCCGAGACCTCCAAGGACTTTCCAGTCTGGCCTTGGATTTCAATTCCATTTCTCCTCCATCTGACGACCTCGAATGCTTTAGATGAACTCAATTCCAAAACTCCCTTTTCTCCCTCACACAACTCCTTTCTGCCCGAAATCAATATTTTTTCCGGCTCGGTTCTTACCACGGAGACCGTCGCGAGGGCTTCGGACACATTTCCCGAGTAGTCTTCCGCTCGAATTGCTATTGAAAACTCTTTCCCTGCATCCTCACAGGTAAACCGATTCTTGCTGATCATAAGCGACTTGATCCCGCAATTGTCTCCATACTCCGACAACAGCATTTGCGTGGTGATTTCGGCGACTCCCTTGTACACATCAAGCTCAATCAAGCTATTCTTTGGCACCAAAGTAGGTTTGGTCTGATCCACCACCTTCACAGTGGCTTTTCTTTCCCAAGTCTCTCCACCCGGCTTTTTGATCAAAATGACCACCAGGTTTTCTCCGATGTTTTCACAGGAAAAAAGCGTTTTGTCCAAGGTGACTTCTAGACTCGGGTCAGACAAAGGCCAAACCCCAAAAACATCCTGGGGCCGCAACTCGGCTTTGCCCTCAGGACCCAAGACCAGCTGGATAAATTCCCTGATCCCGCCAAAAGGCAAATTCGAAAAGCTGATCTCTGTCTTCATGGATTCCACGGCGCAATCAGAACCTTTCGGATACAGCTTTGCCCAGTAGGTTCCCGGCTCCTTCGTGAGAATCGCGTTGCCCTTTTCGACTTCCAGACGTTGGCCATTTCGATACCAGCCCTCCAGGGTAAATTCAAATTCGCTGCCCAATCGAATCTCGGCAGCTTGGCCGACAGTGTACTGTTTTCCTGATTCGGGGAATATGGAAATTTTTTCGGATTCGAAAGCCGTAAGATTGAGGAAGACCACTTCGCGGGTTTGATTACCGGATTGATCCACCGCTTCCAGCACCACCTCCACAGGCAGCTGATACTCCGTGCAAGAGATCCGGGTTTTGTTGATAGCTAGAGATTTCACCGCGCAATTATCTGTCACTGAGGACACAAAATCTTCCGCTTTGATTTCCAAAAAACCTCGGGACAAGTCAAACTTACGTTCAAAAGGCTTGAGTATGACTGTCGGCGGGTTTGCATCTACGACTTTGACCAGAACCAGCTTTGTCCAGGAGTTGCCTTTGGAGTCGCTGATCTTGAGCTCGTTTTCGGTGCCTCCCAGATCAGAGCAGCTATACTCGGGACTTCTCGAGAAAGTCACCTTCCAATCAGCCTGAACTTCGTTTTTGAGGTAATCTTTCAGCGTAGTTCCAACTTTTCCTTCTTGATCAAGCTGAAGGTTAATCTCAGGTTTAAAATCTGGATTGATAGGCATCGCCTCCAGCTCCACCATGATCCTCATCTTGTCATCGTACACGCGCCGCTCCACCCGCTGTAGATTGTAGTTTTGATCCAAAACAGGAAACGCATACACGGGCTCAAAATCAATCTGGGCAAAAGTCCTATCGCCGTCTTTTACTTTCTTGAGATTGACTTCCAAGTGACCGTAGTGCTTTCCGCCATCGACGAGCACGGGGTTGGCTCCTGTAGTATTCCAATGTTCAACAGATTTCTGGTCTGCTGTCCACCGTGAAAACTCGTTGTAGTTGAGTGTTGTCAAGGGATTTGATATCCAGTTCCTTTTCACTCCTCTCATCCCGTCACCTGCGACCCCAACATCATAGTAGTGTACGCCTTTCCCGTCATTGTTCAGGTCCACAAAGCTTCGCTCAAACAGCTCATCATGACCCGCCAATACGGCGATCACTCCATATTCTTCAAAGAGCGGATGTAGAACCCGCATAGGTGTACCCTCCTGCCCAGTAGCCAATTCATGGTTTATGGTTGTTCCATGTTCGCCAGAACTAAAAGGAATATGATGAAACTGAACGAAAATCAAACGCTTACCGGCTTTGGCCTGTTTAAGATTGGCTTCGAGCCATGCATATTGAGGAGTTCCCGGTCCAAAGCCTGAAAGATCTGATCCTCCAGCGGCCTCATATTGGGCTTGGGTAAAGTTTTCCTGGGTGTCGGTTCCAGGGCCATTGTACACCTTGTTTTTCAACTTTTGGTCCTCGGGAGTATCAGATCTGTTTTGATCAGGAGTTCCGTTGGATGAGTCAAGCGTCAGAATGGTGATTGGGCCATAATCCGTTCGGTAGTAGCTTTGTCGGTGTTTTTGAAGCGGGTCATTAAAGTCGATTTCAAAAAAAGCATGAAAGCGGCTTCTCCCCACGAGCGGGTTGAACTCCCCTTTTTCATTACTTCCATATCCGCCATTGTAGGCTCCGTATGATTCCCAGTTACCAATCGCGGCGATGATGGGATAAGAGGAAAATCCCGCAGCGTACACTCCCGAATTATGCCTCCAAAACTCATCCCAAGCCGGCATATAAGCGCCACCCTGCACCAGATCACCAGGCATCAACATGAAATCCGGCTCCCGTCCGTTGATGATTTCCAAGTTGGCCGAATAGCCCTCCGTCTCTGTCATAAAATAATTCGGAAGTTCGAAACCCTGCTCCAGTGTAGTTCCAAATTTTTGCTCCCATGCAGCGGGTATCGCAAAAGACCGAAAAAGCGGCTGGCCCGGATACCAAGCTCTGCGGATAATCCTTCCGGCTGGCTCAGTCTCGGAATCAGACAGGGCAATGAAACGAATACTTTTCCATTCCGCAATGGCAGGCGCTGTCTTGTATTTCCGCCTGTATTGCTGTCCTCCAAGCGTCACTTGGTAGGTGATTTCTTCTTCAAATGGCGCCCTGAAAGCAAAATCATAGCGGAAATACGAGTCCGGGCCGATCCAGCTTTCCCCCTCAAGTCCCGCAATAGTTTGGTTTCGTTCCCTATTGGTGTAATAAAGGTCCGGTATTTCTTTGCCTTGGACCTCAGCAGAGAAAAGGGTTTTTCCTTCCGAGTCGCTTATCAAAATGCTAGATGGATGTGCTTGACCGGAAAACCACCTGATCTGAACCAGATTTTGGTCGGCTATTTGGAGATAAGGAAAAATACGAAAGTTGCTTTGGGCCTGGATCCTAGCGCCATGACAAAACGTTAGGCAAAACACTAAAAAGACTAATTTTATCGCCGACCTCATTGTTTGAAAATTAGCCTGAATGAAAATGTTTTCGATCAAATATTCAACTTTTCGTTCACTCTATTCTACTTTTTAATACGATCAGTTGAACAGGATTCACAGGATCATTGGAAAAGATATAAATATTTCGTTGATCAATTCCTTTCCTTCCTTTCGGGTCAAAGGTAAGACTCAGTTCCATGCTCTCTCCCGGCAGTAGATTGTCTTTTGGAGCCTCGACTACCAAGCATTCACAGTTGCCTTCCACTTTTCTAATCTCGAGCGTTTGCCGACCCTGGTTGGTCAATGTGACCGTCCTTCTTACCACAGCATTCGCGCTGATCTCTCGAAGGTCAACCTCCTTTTGGGCGATCACTAGCTGCGGCACTTGATTGAGGTCGCTCTTTTGTATGGGTGCAAAGTATTCGAAAAGGTCGGCAATGATCTCCAGCTCCAAGTCCGATCCATCCACATTTTCCCACCTCATCGGAACTATATCCTCGAAAAAGCCCAGGTCGTTTTTCAAAGCCCCATCATATTTTACCATCAGCAAACCTCTTTCCTCCGGCCTGACAAACTGCTGAACCTGAGAAACTTGGATATATGGAGGCGTTTCCGCCCGCAGCGCACCTTTGTCTAGAAGCTCTTCGCCTCGGTTGAAAAACTCGACATATTTGACCTTGGGTTCATTGTCAAAGACATCGCCCATGTTCACCTTTCGAAGTCGAAACCCAAGCGGCCCCCGAAGTATGGGGTAAGCCCGCTCGATATCCGAGGGATAAGGGATAGAGATCCCCTCCAAAAAAAGTGAGTCTTGGATTCCGGCCAGGTTGCCCTTGACTACAATCAGTTTGGAAAAAAAACCGGCCGAAGACGTCGGGTCAAAGGACACCTTGATCGTTCCCGACTCTCCGACGTTTAGCGTGTCTTCGGTGTATTCGACTGACGTACATCCGCATTCCAGCCATACATCTTCGATATAAAAAAGCGAGTCCTGTGTGTGGGTAAACTCAAATTCCGTCTGCTGTAAGCCCTGCTCCTCCAACACGGTACCAATATTGATCCGGTTGACTTTCCATATCAACTTAGGCACCTCACTCTGCTGGGCTTGAAGAAGAAGCGGAGAAAGTGCGGTACAAACGACTAGGTAAAGGGCAAAAGCAATACGATTCATGGCCGCAATTAACGCATAATTTCACCTTCATTTTAGGTTGATTTACGTAATTTGCCCCAAATTTAAGCAAATGGCAAGAGTACTCACGGGCATTCAAAGCTCCGGCCGCCCCCACTTGGGCAACATCCTTGGCGCTATCGTACCGGCAATCAAGCTGATCGGACAAAACCAGGAAGAGGCGTTTATTTTTATAGCAGACTTTCATTCCCTTACGTCTAGCAAGGACGGAGAATTGCGAAAGCAAAATACTCTTGCAGTCGCGGCCGCTTGGCTTGCCTTTGGTCTTGACATTCAAAAAACCACGTTCTATCGCCAGTCTCGAATCCCCGAAGTAGCAGAACTTACCTGGTACCTGAATTGCTTCACGCCCTTCCCCATGCTGGCCAACGCCCACAGCTTCAAGGACAAATCCGCAAGACTCGCCGACGTAAATGCCGGGCTGTTCACCTATCCGGTGTTAATGGCTTCGGACATATTGCTTTACTCTGCCGATTTGGTTCCCGTCGGAAAAGACCAGCTCCAACATCTGGAGATGACTCGAGACATCGCTACCACCTTCAACCGAATCATGGAGGAAGAAGTCTTAGTGATACCTGAGGCGAGAATCAGTGAAGAGGTGATGATCATCCCCGGGACTGACGGTCAAAAGATGAGCAAGTCCTACAACAACTACATCGATATTTTCCTGCCGGAAAAGGAATTGAAGAAAAACGTCAACTCCATCGTCACCGATAGTACCCCGCTGGAAGAGCCCAAGGATCCAGACACTTGTCATGTTTTTAAGCTTTATAGCTTGCTGGCAAGCGCGGACCAAACGGAGAAAATGAGAGGCAACTATCTTGGGGGAAACTATGGCTACGGTCATGCAAAAAAGGAACTTCTCGAGTTGATCTTGAACAAGTATTCCAAGGAAAGGGAAACCTTTAGCTATTTCATGACCAATCCGGAGGAAATCGAAAAACGTTTAGCCGAAGGTGAACAAAAAGCCAGAACGATTGCGATGGATGTCTTGAATCGGGTAAGGAAAAAATTGGGATTTAGATAGAAATTGTTTTTCAGTCGAAGAAGCCGGCCATTACACGTGAACCACAAACCTTAAAACACACCAAAATTCATTTCAAACAAAGCGGCTGGTTGGGACTCCAAGCCGGCCGCTTCCCATTTATACTTCTTGACTTTTTACCCCACTTCATCTTGGTAATACTGGCCAACGCCAATCGTCTCTTGGTGTCTGTCGTCGAAACAATTTTTTTCAACCTACTGGAAAAGTAGCTGACAGTCACAGTGAATTTTCTATTTTAGCCCGATCAAAATCTCTTTATAAAAAATATTGAAAATCCCCACAGCATTGCCAAATGGCCATGCTCAATTCAACTATTTTATATTTTATAAAGATGATTTCAATGAAAAACCATAGAATCGCATTATTGGGCGGAGGAGGAAGAACCGGGAAGCTTGTCCTATACCATTTAATAAATCAAGGATACCAAGTTAAGTGCCTCCTCAGAAATCCTCAAAAGTACCAAATCGAAAGCCCCTTAATTGAGGTGGTTGAGGGCGACGCACTTAACCCAGTAGCCGTTAAAACACTAATTCAAGGATGTCAATCGGTTATCAGTACTGTTGGCCAGCGCAAGGATGAACCCCTTGTCGCCAGTCAGGCAACCTTGAATATCCTCGAAGCCATGGCTGAACTCAAAATCAAACGCTACGTCTTGTTGGCAGGGTTAAACGTCGATACTCCTTTTGACAACAAAGGTCCGGAGACGGTAGCTGCCACGGAATGGATGAAAATGACCTACCCTGCAATTCATGCGGATCGGCAAAAAACCTATTCCATCCTCTCAAATAGCGATGTGGATTGGACCTTGGTCAGGGTTCCTTTCATAGAATTTACAGAAACAGAAGGTGAAACGGTCATTAGTCTGGATGATTGTCTTGGAAGCAAGATAAGCGCTGGGTGTATAGCAAGTTTTGTCGTCAAACTGTTGACTGACAACAATTATATAAAGATGTCGCCGTTCATTGCGAACCTTTAAAAAATGAAAAAACAGTGAGTCACATTTGATTCACTGTTCTTTTTTACGACCATCCCATTCGATTACCCTTTAATTATCCCAGGAGTCTACCATCGAGCTGCTCATTTCACCTGTCTGAAATATTCCCGGTCAAAGATCCTCGAATAGATCCATATCGGTACATTTTCATGGAAGGGCATCAGGTCCCTTAGCACCGCCTGCTGGGTGGCGTGGGCCTGCATTACATCGAGTGTTCGAGGGAAAAACTCCCGAGTCCGCACCGAAAAGTCCGGTTCAGGTAAGCCGAGGTTGGGATCCTCGGGATAATTCTTCTGAAAGCCTGAGGAAAGCTTCAAGGCTAGCTTGACCTGCTTTTTGCAAAGCGTCACCTGATACATCTCGTCAGGAGTAAACCCCTCTTTTCCTTTGTTCTCCAAAAAAACCTCCTCCACTGCCTGACCGGTCAGGCGATGGTCGGGATGGCCATACAGGCCAACTTTGGAATCATAGGAAATCAGCACATCTGGCCTGATTTCCTCGATAAGTTCGCTGACTGTTTTCTTGAGTGAATCCAATCCGACCTCTTCCAAACCGCTGTCCGGATAGTCTTTCATGTGGAGTTGGTCTGCGCCAATCAGCGACGCCGCTTTCTCCATCTCATCTGTGCGGAGTCTAGCCAATTGGACTTCATCAGCTATTCCCGATGAATTCCCCTTTTCTCCACGAGTCAGGCAGACCATTTGGATCTCGTGCCCTTGCCCTTTTAACTTCATCAAGGTTCCGGCGACCGTCACTTCGTCGTCGGGATGTGGAAAGACTACCAAGACACGATGTTTTGGCTGTCCTTCCACCAATTGTTCCTGCTGGGGTATATCATGGTCATGGAGTTGATTTTTCCCAAAAAGGATCAAGATCCAGGGAGAAAGCAACAGGATAAACCCGATGATACCCAGCGAAACAATCAACAACTTTTTCATTCCGATCTTCTCAAAGTACTCAAATAGCTCACCAAGTCCCTGATCTCCCGCTTGCTCAGAAGATCGCCCATGTTTGGCATACTGGATGGCGACATTTGGGAAGACTTGACGTCTTTCTTGGCGATGACCTGGTCTCCGGTTCCTACCTTCACGATCATTGAGCTGCTATCTTCTGACATCATGGTGCCGGATATTTTGTCGCCAGAGTTGAGTTCAACTGTAACAAATCCAAATCCTGGAGAGAGTCTCTTACTCGGATCAACCAAGGCTATCAGGAGCTCCTCTCTAGAAAGCGTCGTACCTATCCTATCCAAGGCTGGTCCGGCATTTCCCCCCATATCGTCATAAGCATGACAGCGGATACACTGGGCAGTTTGGTTTTCGAAGAAAATCCTCCTGCCCTGCCTTACGCTTCCCTCTGCTAGAGCTCCGGCAAACTTCTTCCAACGCTCGCCTCCTGATTTGCTCTCCAAAAGCGCGTCAAATTGAGTTTTGAGATCGGGCGAACCCGTCGCAGTGATGGCTTCTTCGAGCTCGACCCAGGTTGCATCGGGCAGTTTTCCCGCTTCGAAATCCGCCAGTATGGTTTTCCAAACCGGCAGATCCTTGCTTCCTTCCAGGGCCCCCAAGGTCAACAATGCAGTCTGCTTTTCGGGATTGGTGCGCTTCTGAATGATATCGGTGAGCAACGCTACTTTCTGGTCGCTTCCAAGCGATGTCTCAGCCAGCAGCCCCAGTCCGGCGACTCTAAGTTGCTGGGCATTGCTGTTCATGGCTTCGGTGATCGCGTCCCCGAGATTGGGAGCGTTCATTGCCACAATGGAGTTCAACGCTTGAACCTTTACCATTTCCGAAGGATCAGATTTTAGCTTGGCCATGAGCAAATCCGCAGTATCGGTCATTCTTAGTTTCCCGATCGCCTTCAGAGACTCCAAGCGAATGATTTCTTCCTTTGCATTGGCCTGAGCCACCAAAACAGGCTTCACTTTCCCGCTAATAGATGCGGCATCTCTAATGACTTCCCCCCTATACCTTCCGTCAACACGATCCACTAGTGAAGGCTTAGCCCAAGTCCCAATGGTGGCGATTGCCTCTTGTCTCAGTGCTTCCGGAGTGCCACTTTTTTCCAAATAAGCAATCAATTGCTCCAAGTTTTCATCCTTGCCAACACGCTGGTTGGCGCTGATGACTCTACGGATAAGCGCTTCATTTTGGAAAGACGTGCTGTTCAGAATCGCCCCAAGCGCAGGAAGCGCAGCAGGAACCGAGAAATCATCATGAATTGCGCGGGCTGTTTCGGTCACGATCAGTTCATCGGAATCGGCGAGGAACTTGGCTAACTCGGGAGATTCCAGTCTTCTCAGGGCAATGACTGCTCCTATTCTCACGGCCTTGGATTGATGGGTCGAAAGTGCGACGATGGGCTGTACCTGGCCGATACGTGACAAAGCAAGCGTCGCGGCATGGCGGATGTAGGCATCTTCATCGTTATTGGCTTCCAAAAGTGCAATCAGAGGCTGGACGGCATCGGCATTTTTGCTTCGTCCCAAAGCCTCCGCGCTAAAAAAGCGCACCCTTGCATTTTCATCCTTCAAACCGGCTATCAGGTCGTTTCCGGCTTTTGAATACCGGATATCTCCCAACCACTTGGCCGCCTGTGCCCTGATCTCGGGATCAGAATCCTTCAGCAATGGCACAAGCTCATCCGCGTATTTCATGTCTTCGAGTCTTGCCAATTGGCTCAATCCGACGATTGCGTGGATTCTCGCCAGCTGATTTGTTTTGTCACCAATTACAGCCTGGAATATTTCAGCTCCATCCTCGCCCCTTTTGGCCAATTCAAATTGTGCTTTTCTTCTAACGCGCTGGTCTTCGAAGGCGAGTTTTGGCTTCAGCTCCTCTTCCGAAAGCTTCTTGTAGTCCGCCTTGATCTCCGATTCGGTCTGCTTTTGCAAATCCCACCCGGCGGCAGTCTCGTCAGTCAGTCTCCAAATGCGGCCATAATATTTGTCATCCCAGCCGTTCACAAAGTCTCCCATGAAGAGTGAACCGTCTGGAGCGAAGTCTATCCCTGTTGGCAGGAAGCCCCCGATGATTTTTTCGGTCTTGGTCATCTCAAAAGTCGCTCCCTTGGGCTGTAGCTGGAAGGCGTGAAGCCCGGAGCTCGCTGCACTCCCTACAAACTCCACAAGAAGAAAATGGTCTTTCCACCGTTCACCGAGACCTGCACCCGGATTGAATACCATTCCGGTTGGACCGCTCACGTAGTTTTGGATACAAGGTGTGATGAATGCGGCCTGACCTTCCCAACGCGGCAAGTACAGCTTCTCGTCCATCCAAACTTTATAGGTATTATTGTCAGGGTCGCGGTACTTGCCAAACTGCCAGTTGATCCTCCAGCCCGAATCGGAACCGTTGGTTAGGTATACTAGGCGTTCTTTTTCCCCTGCGTGGTCTCCGTCATTGTCTTCGGAGATCAGGTTATTATAGTTGTCAAAAACAAACTCATGGGTATTACGCACTCCCATAGCGAAGACTTCAAAATCACTCCCGTCTGGATTGGCTCGGGCGATCACGCCACGGTTTGGATATTTCCATTCCGTACCATCGGCGCTCTTTCCGTTGAAACCGATATCACCGATTCCCCAATAGATCCTACCGTCAGGCCCCATTTCTACCCCTGACATGCCGTGGCCTCCAAAGCCGATATGGACACCATAGCCGTGGGACATGGAGGTCTTTTCGTCCATGATGCCATCGCCGTTTTTGTCGACGAGTCTCCACATATCCGGACCCGAAGCCACAAACATCGCCTCCTCGGTAGTCAAAACACTACCGGCCACGTCCGTGACATCGTCTTTGAAGTCTTTTACCTGTACCTGGGACCAGTCGGCAAGGCCATCACCGTCCGTGTCTTTGAGTTTGATGACCTCATTGTCTTCCACGGTCATGTCCCGCCAGTCGTGGGAACCATCTCCATTCAGGTCGGCAAGCCAGGTATTTTCCGAAGAGCGCTCCGGCGAAAGTTCTGAGCGGAGAAATGCACTTTTCTCCTCGATGGTTTGGATTGCGATCGAGCGTATTTCCCAGGACTGATGCCCACGAATATCAAATTCCGAGTTGGATCGTCGTGGAGAGCGGGTATAAAATACTTCGCCCTTGTCATTGACATGTATTCCGATCGGGTCTTGGACCAGAGAATCCACCGCCCAGACCTCCAGCTTTAGGCCCTCGGCTAGTTGGGGACTGATGGACTTTCTGGCGGCTTCGGCTTGTACAGAGATTTCCTCTTTGGACAAAGTCTTGATACGGAGGTCTACAGGTTCCTCTTTTTTGCAGGATGAAAAAACAATAAGACCTACAAGAAGAAGTATACTAAGATGAATAGGTTGGTTTTGGGCAATGCGCATAGGTTTGGCTAATTGGACGCCCAAAGTATGAAAAATGGAGACAAACTGATAGCCGCTGATATAAATGGCGCGAAAAACAAAAATCCCGATCACAGATCGGGATTTTGTTCACTTTAACCACTAACAACCATAAAACAAAAATAATTTAAGACACTCGGTGATTGAGCCTCGGGTCTTGTAGTCGGTACGGGAATCGAACCCGTGTTTTATCCGTGAAAGGGATACGTCCTAACCCCTAGACGAACCGACCATAGAGAATTAAAAATTTCAACAAACTGGTCTTAAGTCACTGAAAACCAGTCATTAAGTAGTCGGTACGGGAATCGAACCCGTGTTTTATCCGTGAAAGGGATACGTCCTAACCCCTAGACGAACCGACCATTAAAACCCCTGAAAAACGTCCTTTTCCGAAAGGTTGTGCAAATATAGCTGGCTAGATTTACAAAGCCAAAATCGGCGCAAAAATTTCTTTGGGAAAATGGTAAAAAGCTGATCCAAAGGAGCAAAGTTTTGATTGGAAAATAGTCGCTGGCTTTATCTAATTTCGCGGATAGAAAAAACCACAATGAGTCCACAGCTTCCGATTATTAAAATTGCCATCAACGGTTTTGGCCGGATTGGCCGATACACTGCAAAGCTTCTCGTCGCCCACCCTTCGATGCAATTGGTCGCGATAAACGATTTGGCTGACCCCAACGCAATCGCCCATTTGCTAAAATACGATTCCGTCCATGGAAAATTTGATGGCAATGTTGAGCTGCTCGGCGATGTGCTAAGAGTCAATGAACAAAGCGTCCGGCTTTACTCGGAAGCCAATCCCGGAAATCTTCCTTGGAGAGAACTGGGAATTGATGTAGTAATCGAATGCACTGGTAGATTTACCCATAGGGAAGGGGCCGAAAAACATCAGGAAGCAGGAGCGAAAAAAGTAATCATCTCAGCGCCTGTACAGGATGAAACTATCGCCATGGTCGTCATGGGAGTAAATGATGATATATTGGACGGATCAGAAACCATCGTGTCCAATGCATCCTGTACGACAAACTGCCTTGCACCGATGATTCAAGTACTGGAGGAAAACTTTGGCGTGGTCAAAGGATACGCCTCGACGGTTCATTCCTACACCAACGATCAAAACCTGCATGACGCTCCTCACCGCGATTTGCGCAGAGCCCGGGCAGCAGCCTACTCCATCATTCCAACAACTACCAACGCAGGAAAGGCACTTGATCGAATCTTGCCTGAACTTAGAGGGGCAATTGAGGCATCTGCCATGCGAGTGCCGGTTCCAGACGGGTCTTTGACCGACTTGATCGTCGAGCTAAAGCGGGAAGTAACTGCCGAGCAGGTCAACCTAGCTTATAAAGAAGCGGAATCAGGAAAACTAAAGGGCTTTCTTCACGTGGAGAAAGATCCCATCGTGTCGATGGATATCTTGGGAAATACACATTCATGCATCATTGACCAAGAATTGACCTCCGCCAAAGGAAACATGGTCAAGGTTGTGGGCTGGTATGACAATGAGTCTGGCTATGCAAATAGGCTGGTCAACCTGGTAGAAAAAATTTCCTCCATCTAGGATTTCACCCGGTTTAGCGCCAAAAGCTTCACCAAAAATTTGGGGAGGTTCTTTTTGTGGTCCCGGTTCTTCAGATTTAGATAAAGGTTCCATTTTTGGAGAATCGGTACCCGGTGGGTTTCCACAAATTCAATCAGCGTTTGGTCATTGTCTTCCAAATACCCAAAATGGCCGGAAGCACTCCCCATATCAAAACTGTCTTCGCTATCCACTGTGAAGGGGAAACCTGCCTCGCCTGCTTTTTTCTTCAGATTCCGCATTCCATTCACGTCCAGGCAACAATGTATAAAACCCAAGTCACCCCAGAGCCTATCCTTGAAGATATGCTTGGCTTCTCGTCCCTGCACCTCAATCAACTCGATCTGTGCTGGACAGAGCAAGGCGCCAAATGCGCCAGGATTTCCCTCACAAGGCATAGACAGCAATGCCCTTTTATAGACCAACTCTTCTCCGGGGATGTCATTAAACACTGAGGTTTCATTGTAATGGAGAACTGAAAAACCCAAGATATCTTGATAGAGCGAAATGGATTTGTCCAAATCGGAAACCCCGATGACTACTCCAAGCACGCCACCGGTCGGAGAGGTATTGTCAGAAAACCAGTTTGAATCCTCGACGATCTGAAAGACATTGTCGAAAGGATCTTTAATGAAGAAAGTCCCCATGCCATTGGGTGATTTGGTCGGTGAGGTGAGCATCACCGCACCGCAGGCCTTCAAGTGCTCAAACGCCCGGCCCAGATTTCTCACCCTAATCTTGACTGCATAGATCCCCAAGTCTCCAGGCTGAATCTCAAAATCAGTCGAGTCTGGCGTCCTGCTGGTAAATTGCCAGATCTCAAATCCGCCCCCACCCTGCATGTTCATGGCTAACACGGCATGCCGGGACTCTGCCTTTCCGTTCGTGTATCGAGTCATGAGATTTGCAGTCGCCTCATCTTCAAAAACTGGCACATCCATCGAAAACGCGCTTCGGTACCAAGACCAGGATTTGTGGACGTCTTTGACACCTATGCCTATTTGTTGGATTCCGTTTATTTGGTAAGACTTTTCAAGCAATTGCCCCATGAGATATTTTGTTGAGTACGTTGTGGTCAGCATTTCCGTAGCAGCATAGAATCAAAGAAATCATCTACGGATTCACCAATTGCACCCTATCCTGAGGTTGGCAATGGTACACTTCGCAGAAACTTGCATTGAACTTCGTATGATATTCGGATAAATGGCAATAAAAACCTTTCCTTCGATTTTTGGGATCAGATCGCCCCAATTATGAATAAAAAAGGATTTCCTTCCCTACAATGTATTGAAAAAATCACGGGATATAAACAAAGGCTGTCTGTCAGAGCGGAAAAAAAACACGGAATCCTGTAAACCAGAATATTGGCTTTGGAAAAAGTCAGATGGCCTGACAAGCCAAGAGATATCGCCTAGAGCAAAAAATAAAACTTGAACTAAGGCTCGGCTTATTATGGAAAATGGCCCACTTCTTAGTCTACCCGCTTGTATTGAAAGTTCTTGATCGGGTTTTCAAGCAGAACTTTCCGAAGCTTGCCCGCCTCATAGGAATATTCGTTCTCGTTGCCGGAAATGATCGTCCTATATACTCCCATTTCTACCTTCTCTATTTTGGTGGTAAGCCCATAAACCTCCGAAATGAAGGTTTTTTCGCTTTCCATCTCTTCAAAAAAGGTCTTTGCGGAGCACCATTGAACCATACCCATAACCGGTTGTTGATTTTCAAATTTGTAGGATTCAGCGTCCACCACGTACTTTTTTCCATCCCAATAGATCTTGGAAGTAAAGTCGCCCCGATTGGTTTTGGAAGCGGAGAAGCTCTTCACAAAATAACCGTCAACATATTTGGAATGGGTGGAGATTTCTACTTGCACATTGCCAAAAAACCAAAACCGAACCGTGCTTTCCGCCAAGTAGTGTACGGTATCCCCCGCCTGGTATTTCTGCACATTGAGATCGCCAATTTTCAAACCCAAAACTTGGATTTCAAACTGAATGGTCTCCCTTTTGTCTTGGGAAAATGAAGGGCTGCAAAGGCACAAAAAAACACAAAACACCAAAATCCGAGGAAAGTAGGTCTCGATTTTTCTCTTTGTAAGCTGACTCGATGGAATGGAATACATGGGTGCTTTTCCTCCAATATATAAAATACGGGGAAAGTTTACGCCCGCGAGGCTTTCTTCCTCGAAGAAAATTTCCTCCAGTCTTCGTAAGTATCGATGTCGGAATGGATTTTCAAAAACTCATAGTCGAGCCCCTCGTGGTCTGCAATATCCAAGGTTCTTTCAAGGACCTTGGGGCTGCTCCAAGGCACTCCTTCAAAAAGCTGTGGACAAAACTTTTTCATTCCCAAAAGATAGTAGCCTCCGTCACTCGCCGGGCCGATCACCAAATCATTGTGGCTTAGAGCCATGAAGGCGCTGTTTAGGTCAGAGGTAAGCAAGTCTGGACAATCCGTACCGATAATCACTGACTTGGAGTAGCCCTTGGAATAGACCAACTGAAAGGCATTGCTCATGCGGGCTCCTAGATCGCTTCCCTCTTGCACCGCAAGCTGATAGCCGGGGTAGTCATGCTCTGCTTCCTCGGGAATAAAATCAGAAAAGAACAGAAACCTATCCACCTTCACTTCGCTGACTACACGATGCGTATATTCGGTAAGCCACCGGTAAATCTCCAGGGCCGTCTCTTCACCCTCGGTAGCGGCAATTCGGGTTTTCACCTTTCCCCGAATGTCGTTTTTTTGAAAAATAATCAAACAAGCCATCCTAGAGAGTAGCCCCTCCACAGCTGGATCCTGCTCCGGCGGTACAGCCAAAGCAATGGTTATTGATCACGATAGGGCGACTGGATAGTCCATCAGTATCCCAGACCCTCAGATGGGTGGTACTGGGGGCAGCTACTTTCAGTTCCAGCATCTGGTTGAAATCACAGTCGTACAGGAAGCCGTCCCAACCGACGGAGATGGTATTGCGGCACATGACTCCTGCCGCCGCGGCTGGATTGAAGCTCGCGAGGAGTTTTTCCATGTAGTTTTCGTAGTTGCCTGAGTTGATCAGGTAGTCCAAGAATCTGGAAATGGGAATGTTGGTAATGGTGAAAAGCGAATTAAACATCACCCTAAACCTTTCCCAAAGCTTCTTTTTGAATTCATTTTCCAGTCCCGTCTGGGAAGCGGGCAAAAACGCCCCTGAGGGATTGTAGACCAAATTCAAAATCAGACCAGAACCCTCAACTCCATATCCCACCGCATTCAGCATCTTGAGCGCTTCCAAGGATTTGCCAAAAACCCCGTCTCCTCGCTGGGAGTCGGTTCGGATAGCGGTGAAATAAGGCAAGGATGAAACCACTTCTACGCCATTCTCCTTGAAGAATTGTGGTAAATCATAAAATTTGGGATTGGCAAGGATGATGGTCAGGTTGCACCGGACTATCAGCTTGATCTCGGGCCTGATTGTTCTGATCTCTGTCACAAACCACCGAAAATCAGGATTCATCTCAGGTGCTCCACCGGTTATGTCCACGCAATTTAGTGTTTGCTCCCGGCGGATCACCTCCAGGCAAAGAGCCATCGTGTCTCGATCCATGATTTCCTTCCGGTCCGGGCCAGCATCCACGTGGCAATGCTTGCAGGTTTGGTTGCACATTTTTCCCACATTCACCTGGAATATCTCCAGTGAAGTAGGCCGAAGGGGAAACAATCCAATTCGCTCCAAGTAGCTTTGAAAGTCGTTTTCGGAGCCTCCCGGATGCCTTTGTTCCAAGACATCGATCTCTACCTTCGGATCGGAGAGACTATGTAGCTGCGCCTTGAGTGACTTCATTACATGGATATTTCCTTGATTTTACTCATCATCTGGGTGCTGTGTACCAGTGATGCACCACCTCGGATTGCCGCTGCGACATGTACCGCCTCCATCATCTGTTCTTCATCGCAACCTTTTTCTAAGGTATCGGTCGTGTATGCGTCGATGCAATAGGGACACTGCAGCGCATGGGCCACCGCAAGTGCAATCAGGGACTTTTCTCTCGCAGTCAGGGCTCCTTCTGCGAAAACTTCACTGTAGTAAGCGAAAAACTTGTCCGCCATGGATTTTTGGAGTTCACCGATGGTACCAAATTTTTTAAGGTCTTCAGGATTGTAGTAGGTTTTCATAAAAGTGGCTAAAATTTAACGGGAATATCTACGTATGAATGTCTGGAAAAGGATTGATCGGTCACAAGCTTTACGCCAATTTCTTTATTTCTTTCCCAATCCCTCCAGATAGGACAACAAACGAGCCGATTGTTTCGATTTTTAGCCTTAAATTTAATCTATTAAATCTATAGACTTTAAATAACCAAACATTATGACATTACGACTAGGGGATATTGCTCCCGACTTTACCGCAGAAACTACCGAAGGACCAATCCACTTTCACGAGTACCTTGGGGATGGATGGGGTGTCCTATTTTCCCATCCGGCCGATTACACGCCGGTCTGCACCACCGAACTTGGCGCAGTAGCAAAACTTAGAGATGAATTTAACAAGAGAAACACCAAGGTGATTGCACTGAGTGTGGACGGCCTAGAGAGCCACAAGGACTGGATCGGTGACATCAATGAAACCCAAAACACGATGGTCAATTTTCCTCTGATCGCGGATGAGGACTTCAAAGTGTCTAATCTTTATGACATGATCCATCCAAATTCGAGCGAAAAGGCAACTGTTCGTTCGGTCTTTGTCATCGGACCCGACAAGAAGATCAAGCTGATATTCACCTATCCGGCTAGTACTGGCAGAAATTTCGACGAATTGCTTCGTGTGATCGACTCTCTTCAGCTTACCGCTTATCATTCGGTAGCCACACCAGCCAATTGGAAGCATGGAGAAGATGTGGTCGTCGTACCTTCCATCAAAACGGAAGACATCCCGGCAAAATTTCCAAAAGGACACAAGGTCATTAAACCTTACCTCCGCACAACTCCACAGCCGAATATCGACTAATGGAAAAGCCCCAAATTTAAAAATTTGGGGCTTCCGGTTTTTTGAGTGCGAGCAGTTTAGGCTTTGGCCTCTTGCAAGGATTTGATGATGTCCATCGCTCTTCTTACGGATTCCTGGATTTCTACAAATGCACGTTTTGCGATAAGGTCCTTTCGGAAAAGTTGGGATCCCATTCCCACGCACAATACTCCAGCATCAAACCATTTTTTCAAATTCTCAGCGGTCGGCTCCACCCCACCAGTCGGAATAAGCTCGATTTTTGGCAAAACAGCATGCACCGCTGGGATAAAATCCGGCGTCAGCACATTTGCAGGATAGATTTTCACCAGTTCAGAGCCGAGTTCTTGAGCCTGAAAAACTTCTGTCACCGAGCCACAACCGGGGATCCAAGGCACTTCTACCTTTGCGCAGTATTCGCCTAGCTTGGAATTCATCACCGGAGCCACGATAAACTCCGCCCCCATGTCGATGAACTCCTCCGCTTCAAACGAATGATAGATGGTCCCCGCTCCGAGATAAATGCCGGGAAGCTTGTCCGCCGCCTCACGGATCTTGGGAAAAATAGTCTTGGCCTCTTTGCCGCGATTGACCATTTCGATCACGCGCACCCCACCTTCGTAGGCAGCGTGCAAAAGGGCAAGGCAGACCTGTTCATCGGGATGAAAGAAAATTGGCATCATACCACCGGCATGCATGCGCTGGATAAATGGGGTTGGATTTCTCATTATCGTTTGATTTTTCCGACAGCTTCGCCGCTGGCTAATTCTTGGACTTCTTGAAGAGAACAAAGCAGGATATCACCTGGAACGGAGTGTTTGATCGCACCTGCGGCCATTGCAAATTCAATCGCCTCTTTTGGCTTCAAGTGCAGCAACCCGTAGATCAAACCACCAGCAAATGCGTCTCCAGTGCCGACACGGTCGACAATGTGCGTCAATTCGTAGGTTTTAGATGAATGTGATTTCTTTTTCTCATAGAGCACAGCCGAAATCGAGTTGTGAGACGAACTATGGGATACACGATCCGTCTTTACAATATATTTCAAGTTCTCGAATCGGTCAAAAGCCATTTCCCTGGCCTGCTCGAAATTTTTGAAATCTTCATTGAGACATTGCTTGAAGTCCCGAGTGCCTGCGATGAATACGTTTGTATACTCCATCAGCTTCGTCATGATTTCGTGGGGTTCCTTCCCAAACTTCCAAAGGTTGCTGCGATAGTTGAGATCCCCGCTGACCATGATGCCCCTTTTCTTCGCTTGCTTCAGACAGGTTAGGGTTAACTCGGCACATTCCTTGGACAAAGCCGGAGTGATTCCTGACCAATGGAACCAACTTGCGCCGTCAAAAATCGCGTCCCAGTTCAGTTCTTTCCCATCAAATCCTGCAAAAGCAGAACCCGCTCGATCGTAGATGACTTGGGAGCTGCGCTGCATGGCACCATTCTCCAGAAAATAAATCCCCATTCTTCCAGGAATGTGAGCGATAAACTGCGTGTCGATGCCATTTTTGCGAAGCTGACCGGATGCCGCCCACCCGATTTCATTGTCGGGGAAAGCCGTCAAATGTGCAACATGCATGCCCCAATAAGCCATCGCCGCTCCGACGTTTGCCTCAGAGCCGCCAAATTCAACATCATAGGAATGGGTTTGGAAAAAACGCTGGTTTCCCGGAGGCGAAAGTCTGAGCATGACTTCGCCCAGTGTGATTATTTTCTTCATCGAAGAATGAAATTTTCTCTAGTTTTGACCAAGTTAAGGAATAATAATCATGAACAATACCTCCCTCCTTCTCGACCCATCGGACAATGTAGGAGTCGCACTCACTGACCTCGAACCAGGCCAAAAAGTATCTTTAAACGGCGTAGAGATTGAAATTCAGGAATTTGTCGCCGCAAAACACAAATTCGCCATGCGTGATTTTCAGCTTGGCGAAGACATCCTGATGTATGGAACCATCGTCGGAGAAGCCACTCAGCCCATCCCAGTTGGCCACGCCATTACGCTCCAAAACATCCACCACAAGGTACGGGAATATACCGCCGACCCAGGCAAATTTGCCTGGTCTGCACCGGATGTTTCCAAGTGGAGAAACAGGACATTCAACGGTTATTTAAGATCTGATAATCAAGCAGGTACAGCCAATTATTGGTTGGTTCTTCCTATGGTTTTTTGTGAAAACACCAACGTGCTTTTACTCAAAGAAGCTTTCGAAAACGCGCTCGGTTTTGCCACCCCAAATCCATACGAGGTTCAGATCAAAAACCTCATTTCTGGCGTTCAGGGCAAAAAAATTACGGAAACGGTTGCGGATACTGCGGTAGCAGAAGAGAATCGCATTTTTGAAAATCTTGACGGAATTCGATTTTTGACACACGACCTGGGTTGTGGTGGAACCAGATATGATGCAGAGACGCTCTGCGCCCTTCTCGCTGGGTATATCAACCATCCCAACGTAGCTGGCGCAACCGTGCTGAGCCTGGGGTGCCAAAATGCCCAGACCAGCATCATGCTCGACAAGCTGGCCAAAATCCAAAAAGGCAAAGCAAAACCACTCGTGATCTGCGAACAACAACAAGAAGGAACGACCGAAGTGCTGATCCAAAAAGCCATCCGCGAAACCTTTGAAGGATTGGTGGAAGCTAATAAAATCAAACGCCAGCCCGTGCCCCTGAGCAAACTGGTGATCGGACTTGAATGCGGTGGATCAGATGGTTTTTCGGGGATCTCTGCCAATCCAACCTTGGGCCGAGTGTCTGACTTAGTCGTGGCTTTGGGAGGTTCGGCGATTCTCTCTGAGTTTCCTGAACTTTGCGGAGCTGAACAAAACCTCATCAATCGCTGTGCAGACCAACAAATGGCCGATAAGTTTATCCATTTGATGGAAACCTACAACGATGCTGCGAAGCGTGTAGGCAGCGGTTTTGATATGAACCCTAGCCCAGGAAATATCAAAGACGGCCTTCTCACTGACGCGATCAAATCCTGCGGAGCGGCAAAAAAAGGCGGATCAGCGCCGATTGCCGACATCCTCGACTACACCGAATACCTCAAAAATCCAGGACTGAATCTACTTTGCACCCCTGGAAATGACGTAGAAAGTACGACAGGATTGGCTGGAAGCGGGGCGAACGTCATCCTTTTTACCACAGGGCTAGGTACTCCTACCGGCAACCCCGTCTGTCCGGTTATCAAGGTGTCAACGAACACGAAAATGGCCAACCGGATGCCTGACATCATCGACTTTAATGCTGGTACGATCATCTCGGGTGAGGACGATCTGGAATCGGCCGGCGACAAGCTTCTGGATCTGGTCATCCAAGTAGCAAGCGGCGAAGTCACTACTAAGGCCGAGAAAAACAAGAACTACGACTTCATCCCTTGGAAGCGAGGGGTATCACTTTAAAACATCAAAGCGTCTCGGACAACCGAGGCGCTTTTTCGTTTTTGTTCCAAGGAAGCTTCCACTACAATTTCTTCGAAAACCTATCGGGTGGTGTAGTTGCCTTGTATTCCAAAGCGATTTGTCAACCAATGATCAAAAAATTGGCGCTCGATGCCTTCTCTCGAATCGCCCTAGCCTGTTGGTAGGCCTCGGAATGGTACCATGACAAGGCAACCTCTTTGCTGGGGAACTCCAGCAAGACCAGGCGATCATGCTTCCAGTCTCCCTCCATCACTTGGACGGACAGGCCTCTGACGACGAACCGGCCGCCGTATGCCTCGATGCTGGCCGGTGTTAATTTCTTGTATTCTTCGTATAATGAGCCGTCGTGAATGTCGACTTCTACCAAAACGTATGCGGACATGGAGTTGATTTTAACAGTAAACCAAATTGCTCAAAACAATAACTATGGCAAACTCTGACATCCAAATTCTTCAATTTGGAACCGGAAATTTTCTACGGGCCTTTTTGGGCTCCATGGTTCAAGATCTAAAAAACCTTGAGAAAAACCTGAATATCTGTATCATACAGTCCACCAACGGAAGTGGAATCGACAGACTCTCAAAACAGGGCTTTGAGTACAAGCTGCTGGTCGCGGGCTTCAAGGACGGACAGCAAGTCGAAACTATTCAAAAAATAGACTGCGTAAAAGACGGCCTAAAGCTACCCGATGAATCCGAAAAGTTTTTTGCTTTCGCCAGCTCGGCAAGCGTCCGATGGATCGTTTCCAACGTCACCGAGGCTGGTATGGTCTGGAAAAGTGAAGGCCCAATCGAGAAATTTGCGGAATCCTTTCCGGCCCGACTCACCCAATGGCTCTACAGAAGATTCCAAATCCTTCCCGAGGCGGAGACCGTAATCCTACCCTGCGAACTGCTGCCAAACAACGGAGATCTCCTCAAGGGATTCGTGCTTGAGCACGCTAAAGCTTGGAATCTGGAAGGAGCTTTTTCAGAATGGATTGAAGCAAAAACAGCATTCTTTAACTCACTGGTGGACAGAATAGTACCTGGATTCCCTTCTCATCTTGATCTAAAGCTTAAAGAAACAGACCCTTTCCTTGTCCAGGCCGAACCCTATGCTCTTTGGGCTATCCAGGGGCCTTCCTCAGCTTCGGACAAGCTGCCGTTCCTAGAGAGCAGCTCTGAAGTGATTTTGGCAGAGGACATCACGGGCTATGCGCTTCGCAAAGTACGCATCCTCAACGCTTCCCATACCGCCATGACGGGCCATGGCCTGCTTCACGGGATAGAGACCGTGGGCGAATGGATTGGCGATCCCGCGAGAGAACAGTATCTGAAAACCATGATAGCCGAAGAAATCACGCCGACCATGGCCTTGGATCCTGCTTCTCTTGAAAAATACGCCGAGGAAGTGCTGGACAGATTTAGAAATCACTTCGTTTCCCACAAGCTGAGCGACATTTCGCTCAACAGCATCGCCAAGCTAAAAAGCCGCCTCCTCCCAATTATATTTGACTACCAATCGAAAAAAGGCGAAATCCCCTGCAAATTGAGTGAATGTCTTGTTTCGATGATTCTGTTTTACATCAGAAACCCAGGAAAAATAAGGGATGGAGCCGAGGTGAAAGCCTGGTTTGAGAACGCGTCAACGAATGCAAGTGAATCGGAAAATCTCAAGCTATCCGTATCGGAGTGGCTTCAGATGGATTGGAGCGCTGATTTGGATGCTGCCTACTCTGCTGTTTCCAAGTACTGAAGCCAATCATTCAAATCCGAGTCCAGCCGCATAGCGGGTCTTTGCATAGGAAATCCTCAGCTTGGACGCCAGCTCGTTGAGCGTGAGCCGCGAGTCAAATACCGAGACTTCGCGCGCATTGACCAAGAAAAGGCTGGACTCACCTATTTCGAACCTACGAACCTCTCCGGCGAGCAGGGCTTGTAAACTTTCCACGTTGGCCGAAAAAGTGATCAGTTGCTGGTTGAGCACCTGCCAGTTGTTCAGCTCGGTTTCCAGCTTGTTGCGAAGTTGGATTTCCTTGAGATCCCTCGCGTTTTGCTTAAAGTCGATTTTCGCCTTGGTCAGGCCGACCGCACCTCGCGACTTGCGCCAGAGTAGCGGCGTGTAGACGGAAAGGCCCCACTTGTAATTGTTTTCATAAAACTGGGACTCCTCAAACTGGGAAAAAGACTCCGTTAGGAAGTTGTATTTCAGCTTTATCGTTGGGATGATCTGTTGGCTTTTGAGTCTCTTTTCCACGTCCAAACTGGCAAGCTCATAGTCCGTCAGCCTCAACTCGGGATGGAAAGCCACCGCAGTCCTCAGTTCTTCTGGATCGGGATTCCCAAGGCTCTGTCCAAACAAGCTCTCCGGAACGATCTGATCCCCAAGCAGCATCGGACTTCCCGATTCGTCCCATAGATAGGTATTCAGTTCCTGGGTCGTCGCGAAATAGGTGTTTTCGGCAGTTTGAAGTCGGTATTGCCGATTGAGTAGCTGAGAGAAAGCCTCCACGGTGTCAATCGCCGCGACATCTCCCTGCTCAAAACTGATTTTGACCGCCCTAAAGCGAAATTCAGCCAGCTCGACACCCTCCCTCAGCACCTTGAGATTTTCATAGGCCATGGCCCATTTCCAATACATCTCAGTCGCGCTGAGCTTGAGTTCGTTCAGAAGCTTGGTACGCTCCACCTCGGTGGATTGCTGGTAGATCTGGGCTTTCCGCAGTGCCGCACGGCGTTCGTCCAAGATCAGACCTTGTCCCAGATTTACCGAAGCACCCGCGGAGAGCAGTCCTCCTGACGGCACGGTGGATTCGGGATTGAGGTAATAGCCCGTGTTCTGCTCAAAGGAGCCATTCAACTCCACACCCATCCATGTCGGTATGCTCACCCCAGCCTCCCGCTTGTCGTAGTAGGTCGTCTCTTTGTAGTCTTTCTTATCCAGATTTCCATAGAGCAGTGGGTCAAAGCCTCCACGGGCCTGCCTTACTTCCATCTGTCCCATGCGGAGGTTGAGGTCGGCTTGAGCCGAAATGGGATGGTAAAGGCGCACCCATTCCATGTATTCTTCGAAGCTAAGCCTAGTCGAGTCTTGGGCCCTGACCGCCAAACAAAAAGAAACTAACAGAAAAAGTAGGGTAAATCTTCTCATTTCTTTGCCGCAGCTTGGTCCTTCTGTTCTTGGGTATAGTAGTCCGCAGGAAATCCGTTGAGCTGTCGCCAGATCTCATACCAGACTGGCACATCGTTAAGGATGGCGATGCCGTCGGCACCAGATCCCATGCGAAGCAGTTCAGGCCAAGGTTCTTCCTCGGGATCCTCGACTACCAACACCCGGTATTGGTTGTTTGCACCGGCAAACTGATCGATGGCGACGACCACGCCGCCGAAAGTCCCGTTTGAGATCTGCGGCCAGCCCGAAAACACGATGGCGGGCCAGCCGTCAAAAATAAACCGAACCTTGTTGCCCACTTTTATCAGCGGCAAATCCACCGGGGCGACAAACATTTCCACTGCCAAATCCGCATCGGCCGGAACAATGTTCACGATCTCGTCCCCTTCCTTGATCGTCTCGCCTATCCCGACTTGGATAGCCTTGGCGATGTATCCGTCCTGAGGCGCTAAGATGTGGCGGTAGTCGGACCGGCGCGCATAGTTAGAGTATTGGTTCTCCAGCTTGGTCGTACTTGCTTCTGCATCAAACTGCGAAGACATCGCCGTGTACATATCAGATTCAGCCTTTGCCAATTTGTCTTTGAAATCATTGTCAATCGCGTCCAAGTCTATCCTAGCGGTGATTAGCTCATTCTTGCTACTCAATAGCTTGTTTTCAGAAGAAATCAACTTGGCCTGTACCTCCTGAAATTTGAGCTTTCTGGTTTCCAGATCGGTAAGCGATCTCAAGCCCTCGTCATAAAGGTTTTCCGAACGCTCCAGCTGGTATTTTCCGATGTCAAAGTTGACCTTGGCCTGAACGAGCTCTATGCTGTCAGACTGAACCTTTAGCTCGGCCATCCGAAGTTTGTTTTCCGCCTGCTGTAGGCGTAGCACGTTGTTTTTTCGCAAAGCATCGATTTGTGCTTCCAAAGCAGCCACTTTTTCCGCATAGGACTTTGCAGAGAGGGCCTTGGCGTCTACCTGCATCTGCGTGCGAGGCAAAAGCAGGGAGTCAAAATATTCGTCTTTTACTTCCGAAATCCTCAAGATGGTGTCCCCTTTGGACACAAAATCTCCCTCGGCCACGTACCAGGCCTCTATCCTTCCTGCGAGGATGGAATGGACTGTCTGGGGTCTCTGGTCGGGTCTGAGCGCGGTGACATATCCTTTTGACCTCACGTTTTGCGTCCAGGGCACAAAAAGTATGATAAACGCTGAAAGCACGATCGCTGTAAGTATCCTCAGGCGACGCTGATTCTCCTTCAGTGGCAGGGTCATTACCAGGCTTTTGGAGCCACTGAAGGGAATCGACTCTTTGATCTTGTTTGATGAAATATTCAGCATGGGCTCAGGCGTTTAGTTCTTTATATCCCAAATAGCTTCCTTGGTAGTTGAGCTTGCCGGCGCTCATCCATACCACCTCATCGGCTCGGCTAAGGATAGACTCATCGGAAGACACCATTACCAGCGTCCAATCCCCTTGGAAGAGGTAGTCAATCACACGGGTACGAACCTCCGGTTCAAGCTCGGCGAGATCATTTTCCATGAACAAGGCCTTGGGCCGACCCACAAGTCCCCGAGCAAGGAGTATCTTGTTTGCGATCGACTTGGAAAGTCCACGCCCGTTTGGTTGCAGCATCGCATCCGGACCATTTGGCAGGCGGTACAGGTAGTCCTTGAGATCTACCAGTTCCAAAAGGTATTGCAAATGATCCTCGTCAAATCCCCTTCCCACCAGGATGTTTTCTCTGATCGAGCCATGGAAGATCTCCTGCAACTCCAAAAACTCCCCCACCATAGCTCTATATTTCTCCAGATTTAGGTATTCTAACGACAGATCGTTTACGGAGATAGTTCCTCCGTACTCCTCGTATAAGCCTGAAAAAAGTGCGATCAGCGCGCTTTTTCCGCTCCCGCTTTTTCCGGTTAGGACGACCTTTTTTCCAGGTTTGATAACAAGACTGACATCCCTCAGGATCGGTTCCAATGTATCCTTTGGGTGAAAAACGACCCTATCCATCGCAAACTTTAGCCCCTCGGCGCTCGGGGCAATGACTTTTTCCTCGGGACTATGATGTTCCATTTCCATGTCCATCACTTGGCCGAGTTTTTCGGTTGCCACGAGAGTGTCGTAGACGGTTTCGAGCGAGAGGATCAGCTTTTCGACCGAGTTGATAACCATAACGATAATCACTTCCGCTGCTACAAACTGGCCAATCGAAATTTGATCATTGATCATCAGCAAACTCCCCGCAATCAGCAAACTTGTCACAGTAAAGACCTTGAAGGCGACCATCACTTTAAACTGAAAAATCAGCACGGAGAAATGGCGAGTTCGAAACTCCACGTATTTTTGGATCAGCTTGTCCGCACGCAGAATAGGCAGTCTCGTGCCTCCGGCCAATTTGAAGGAATTCAGCGTGCGCCCCACTTCCTCCAACCAATAAGCGGTTTCGTACTTATAAGTAGACTCCTTCAATGCCGTCTCCATCCCGCGTGGCCCGGAGAAATAAAAGATCAATCCGAGAATCGCAACCAAGATCAATGAAAAGAAGATAAACGTTGGATGGTAGATCGAGAGCAAAAGCAGGCCAAATACCACCTGAAGCATAGCAGTGGAGAAATCGATCAGGATCTTCGAAAGACCCTTTTGCAAGTTGACCGTGTCAAAAAAACGGTTGACGATCTCTGGCCCGTATCTGCCATGCATGATCTCAGTCTTAATCCGGGGCAGTCGATACGCCAGGGAAAGGCCCGACTTCGAAAAAATCCTTTGCTGTAGCTTTTCCATGATCTGAAGCTGGGAGATCTGAAGAAATCCGCCAAACCCGACACCAATACCTACGATGATCACCAACACCACCCAAGAAGTGCTGATCCTACCGCCTAAAATAAAGTTGAGAATCGCTTGTATCCCCAAGGGCAGCGACAGGGCAATCAAGCCATTGAGGATGGCGTAAAAGTAGATCGCATACACTTGGTTTTTCTCTTCCTTGAGCAGACCGAAAAACCGCTTCAAAGGGGTAGAGTCTGAATTACTTGCCATTGGAAATTGCGTTGAATACGAGTTGGTGAAAAAAACGATAGCGTTCGCTGCCCTTACTGGTGGCTTCGGTCATTTCGGGTAAGTGGATCGAATTGAATGACTGCAGAATACTGGCCTCCATCACCGTAGAAATTAAGGTCTTTGGAAACTCGTATTCTGGATTCAGCTCCTTGACGATGAGGGAAAGCCTGTCTCCAAATTTTAACACTTGGTCAAATAGCCCGGATTCGTGCTCCGAGTCTACCGTTTTGGTCATGTAGCCCTTAATCGATTCGTTGATCATCAGCTCCCTGAGAAGCTTGGGATCGAGAAACTCATTTTCCAAAAAGCAGGGCCCATCCACCATCAGCCGTACGCCGATTTCCAGCCGCTCCGCAGGATCGGGGATATTGGTGGTGGAAAAAACAAGGTTGTGCTCCATCCAAGCCCAATACCAAGCGCAGAGGTATAGCAAAAACATATGCTTGTTTTCAAAATACCTGTAGATCGCCGCTTCTGTGCTGCCGATTTTTTGCGCCAGTTTTTTGAAGGTGAACAGCTCCAAGCCCATCTCTCGGAGTAACTTCGCCCCTTCTTTGACGAGCAAAATGCCCAAATCCGAACTGAAGGGCTCCTTGGCGTAAAGCTTCGGACTGACCTCCACTTTGATTTTACGTAAGATCGATTCCATTACCAAAAAGATATACGAACTGATCTAACGCGCAAGTCGCCAAAAAGTTTGTAAAACTTTTCTTGTTGTTAGTAATGTTAACAATGCGATGATTTTTAACCTGCTTACTTCAGTGCATGAGACACCAACAGCTCCATGGGGATAATGTTCAAACTCCCCTCCTCTGTGGCTTCCAAAAACACCAATGGCGCGAAACCGGCCCGATAGGCCTCCATCCAGCGGGAAGCGCAAAGACACCATTTATCACCCGGCTGCAATCCAGGAAACCCAAACTCCGGACGTGGGGTGCTCAGGTCGTTTCCCCGGCTTGCGGAGAAGCTCAAAAAAACATCCGACATCACGGCGCAGACTGTATGCACGCCGACATCCTGCTCGCCGGTTTCACAGCAGCCATTTCTGTAAAAACCCGTCAGCGGCACCATGCTGCAGGGGGTCAACTCTTCTCCGAATACATTTTTTGCCATGATCCTGTGGAATTCAATTTACGATTTCAATATCCCCGATACTTCAGTTTACTCAGGCCGTAGAGATACAGCACTTTGGAATACCGAAGCATGGCAGGCAGCAGCAGGGCATTCAGGAAAACCACCATACTCAAATACATCCAAAGCTTGGGAGCTGACACGAGAACGTTGATCGTTGTAAGCGAGGTAATCACTAGGGCAACCGAAAATGCGTAGCTGATGTACATGGCACCATAGTAAAAATCCGGCTCCGGGTGAAAGTTGGCCCCGCATACTGGACAGGTTTTATTTACATCGGACAGTTTCTGGTAGCTGAGCAAGCTGACTGAAAACAGATTCCCCTCTCGGCACTGCGGACACCTGGCTCCTGCGATGGATATACCCAAACTCTTAGACATTTTTTTGTTGAAATTTAACCTGGCAAATCTGCACAATCGGTGACCAAAGTTACGCTTTCGTTGGTCGGATTTAAAGCTTTTCCCTAACCCATCTCCGCTATACACCGTTTGAATCGAGGTAATGGAGAGACAAAAAGAGACATTGACGAGTCAGCTCAGATCCAGCACATGGAGCAGGATGCTCCTTTTTATCCTGACACTCAATTTCATCAACCTTTCAGCAAATTTTTACGAGGGAGACATTTTCGTCTCGAATAAAATCGACTTGGATGATCCAATGGACACCATTTCTGAGCTTTTGGTGGAATGGGCTTTTGATTTGCCTGAGGATTTCATACCGGACAATGGTACCCAGCAGGAGGACCAAGGGGGAGAAAAGATCAAACTGGCAATCGTGGATATTCCGGGCTTTACGCTTATGACTCTCCATTTGGAAACGCCACTGCCTGATCTACCTACCCCCCAAAAAACCAGCTGTGGACATCTTTCCTCTCCAAGCCTGCCTCCGGACTTCGCCTGATTTTCAATAAAAAATCAGTACGAATCCAAACAAACATACCATGAAAAAAATGATACTCCTGGCCCTCGCGGGTTGGGCGCACCTGTGCGCGTATGCTCAGGAAAACAGCGATACACTTCGAAACCAAAGACAGGTTCTTGACAGCCTCTTTATCGAAGAAGTTGAAAATCCCAAGGTTTCCCTTAAGCCTAAAGTGCTCCACGCCGAACCACTCTACATCGACTTGATCCGTGATTTGGGAGCAAGGAAAGGCGAAAAAGAATGGAATATTGCGGTAGGAATGCAGGACATGAGAAAGTACGACGAGTTTCAGGCCCTGATTGAATACGAATGGGCTCCTGTCGACAGACTCGGCATGGAAGTAGAGCTGCCACTAAGTCTTTATTCTTTCCGTGATGGAAGCCGGGAATCGACCACACCAGCCAACCGGCTGGAATCTCTAAAAGTCGCCACACAGTACACGTTTTTGGTTTCGGAGAAAACAAGCACCTCTCTGGCATTGGGTTACATTCACGAGTTTGAGTTGGTGGATCTCAACAAGATGGGCGGGGATGGAGTATTCAAAGGGAATATCTTCAATCCCTTTCTAGTCGTCGCCAAACGCTGGGGCAGCAACTACCATACGTTGATCTATACCGGCCCAAAAATCGAAAAGGCTTACGGAGAAGAAGCAGACTTTGGTTTCGAAGTCAACTATAATCTCCACTACATGGTCAGTGGTACGCGCAACTTTATCGGGATGGAGATCAATCAGGAGATCCACGGTGGAAGATCTAACACCACCCTTCGACCCCAAATGCGGGTGGGGCTGGCGCACAATCTGATGATCGGTATCGTGTCAGCAATCCCGATTTCCCAACCCGATGCAGGATTAGGCTCCTTTCTAAGAATCATCTATGAGCCCGGATTTAAGGCCCTCCATTAAGGACAACTGACCAATGAAAAAGGAGCCTTTCGGCTCCTTTTTTTAATTATGCTCTTCCAAATCGTAGTCCTTGCCCCTGCCCCATTGCAGCAGCTCATGGATGGTGTAGTACTCCAAAGTATCAAGGTCTTTGACCTTAAAGTTGTCTCCCGAGAGTCGGGCGATGATCTCCAAGGTCCGGATTTCCCCTTGGTTGACGAGGCGATATTTCCTGCCCACCCGCAGGTTATCCAATGCAATCGGCATCAGGCTTTTGCTTTGATCTTGACGCCAGTAGCCTCGAAACTGATCTTCCGCTCAGGCTCGGTGATCGCTTGCACTTCCTCTTTGCTCTTGCCCTGGTCTTCCGCGTAGTGCCGGAGCGTCTCCACGTCAGTCTCAGTGAGTGTGGCGACTCCCTCCATCACGATGGGAAAGCCTTGGGAATTGGTGGGAAGAAAAAAACCGTAGTCTTTAAAGGTCACGCGCATAGTCTCCCCATTGGGCAAGTCCATGGAAAACCAGCAGCCTTTTTTGGTGCAGACCTCCTTGATCTCACCGGCGATCTTGCCGGAAAATTCTCCTGAGGACTCCACCTGGGAGATCATCTCCGCAGTGCTTGAGATCTCTTCACCCTGAAGGATATTCCCATAGTTCCCGGGCACAGTCTCTACCTCTCCCACTACCTCATAGGTGGTGGTCTCTGCTACTTCGGCCTTTTGCTGACAGGAAAAAACTAGCATCCCTGCCATCAGTGTGATAATTGAAAACGACTTTTTCATACTGCGCTGAGTTTTTTCCAAAATTAATCCAAAAGCCCAGTTGGAAAAATCACTCATCAAATCAATTGCATTTATCGTACAGCTCGCCAGCCACATGTGTATCCATTTTTTTTTACCAGTCCTGTCATTGAGCCATCTGATTAGGTGTTCGGCATTAAATCGATTGCAAAGCCACATTTCCCAACGAATGATTGGTGAATTTTCAAACATGAAAAACTTTCCGATTAATTTTGTCAACAAACCTTCGATTTTTTTAACAATCCCTTAATTTTACCTGCGCTTATACCTATTGACCCTGTACACATGCCAAAAACTAAGAAGTTCATCATTGATTTCGACAGTACCTTCACCCAGGTGGAAGCTCTTGACATACTCGGAGAGATCAGCCTGGCCAGTGATCCTGAAAAGGCCCAAAAACTCCAAGCTATCAAAGACATTACCGACAAGGGAATGGAAGGATCCATTACTTTTCGGGAAAGTCTCGAACAGCGCCTGGATATCCTCAAAGCCAGCAAAACCCAAATCGCGGATCTTATCGCAGCCCTTCGCAAAAAAGTCTCAAAGTCCTTTGAGCGAAACAAAGAGTGGTTCCAAGACAATGCCCAGGACGTGTACATCATCTCCAATGGCTTCAAGGACTTCATCATCCCCATCGTGTCCGAATACGGCATTCTGAAGGAAAATGTCTTCGCCAATGATTTTGTGTACAACGAGTCCGGCGAAATCGTAGACTTCAACCGGGAAAATCCGCTTTCCAAAAACAACGGCAAGGCCGAAACGATCAAAAATGTGAACCTAGACGGCGATATTTATGTCATAGGGGATGGATACACCGACTACGAGATCAAGGCATCGGGTCTGGCCAACAAGTTTTATGCTTTTGTAGAAAACGTGCACCGACCTAGAGTAGTCAGCCAAGCCGACCACATTGCCCCTAGTTTTGACGAAATACTTTATATCAACAAGTTGAACACGAAATTTTCCTATCCCAAAAGCCGTATCAAGGTACTCCTGCTGGAAAACGTCCATCCGATCGCAGTTCAGCTGCTCACCGACGAAGGCTACCAAGTCGAGGTCGCTTCCGGGGCGATGAGTGAGGACGAGCTTTGCGAAAAAATCAAAAACGTCTCCATTCTAGGTATCCGATCCAAGACCAACGTGACCAAAAAGGTGCTGGAAAACGCAAACCGCCTTTTGGCCGTGGGTGCTTTCTGCATCGGCACCAACCAGATCGACCTGGAAACCTGCCAGGAAAAAGGCATCGCAGTATTCAACGCGCCTTTCTCGAATACCCGTTCTGTCGTTGAGATGGCGATTGCCGAGATCATCTTTCTGATGCGCCGCTTCGCGGACAAGACAGTCGGAATGCACCAGGGCAACTGGGACAAGTCAGCCACAGGCTCCTTTGAGATTCGGGGCAAAAAGCTCGGTATCATAGGCTATGGCAACATTGGCGCCCAACTGTCGGTCCTAGCCGAAAACATGGGTATGAATGTCTTCTACTATGATGTGATCGAAAAACTCGCGCTCGGCAATGCCACCAAAGTCAACTCCCTAGACGAATTGCTGGCGACTTGTGATGTGATTTCACTGCACGTGGACGGCAGAAAAGACAACAAGTGCCTGATTGACCGGGAGAAAATCGGCAAGATGAAAAAAGGCGCAATACTCGTCAACCTCAGCCGTGGCCACGTAGTGGAAATCCCCGCGCTGAGAGACGCTATCCTCTCCGGCCAATTGGCAGGATGTGCGGTGGATGTTTTCCCCGAGGAGCCAAAAAACAACAAAGAACCCTTTGAATCGGAGCTAAAAGGGCTGCCAAACACTATTCTTACCCCTCACATCGGCGGAAGTACCCTGGAAGCCCAGGAAAACATTGCCCGATTTGTACCCGGCAAGATCATGGAATACATCAACACCGGCAACACCTACAACTCCGTCAACTTCCCGAATATCCAGTTGCCATTCCTGAAAGATGCCCATCGTCTCATTCACATCCATCTCAATGAGCCGGGCGTGCTGGCGAAAATCAACCAGGTCTTGGCCAATTACAACATCAACATCGTAGGCCAATATCTTAAGACCAACGAAAAGATTGGCTATGTGATCACAGACATCGACAAAGCCTACGAAACGGCGGCCATCGAGGCACTGAAGGAAATTCCAGGGACGATTCGCTTCAGAACGCTCTATTGATCTAATCGGATCGAAAAAACACATAAAATGCCAGCCGGAAATCAGGCTGGCATTTTTCTTTGGGTTCAATCCGAAGAACCATTACGGGAAAAGCAGGCTTGGATTTGCGGGTTTTGGCTATTTTTGGAAAGCAAAGATTCCTAGAACAACCCCATCCTAACCATGGCAAAACCTGGCAAACACCAGCTGACCAAGCGCGAGCAAAGCCCGAAAAATCGTCGAGATTTTCTGAGAAAAAGCATCCTGACCACTATTTCGGCAGTGTTGGGTGCCGATATCGTACATGCCGCCACCATGCCAGATGGCTATGTACCGGTCGTGCTTTCCCAAGAGCCTGATGCGATGAAGGGCAAAAACCCGGAAATGATCATCCGCAGCGACAGGCCATGGAACGTGGAGGCCAGGCCCCACCAGCTCGATGATGCGGTAACACCATTTGAACACATTTTCATCCGAAACAACGGGCTCATACCAGAGGACATTGATGCAAGCAACTGGACGCTAACCATAAGCGGCGAATCCGTGCAGCAGGAGAAAACCTACCGACTTTCCGATCTCAAAAACAACTTTAAGCCCTACACTTACCGCCTCGTACTGGAATGTGGAGGAAACGGTCGCGCGGGTTTCTACCCTCCTACTGCTGGCAATCAGTGGGAAGAGGGGGCAGTATTTTGCTCCGAATGGACTGGAGTCCGTCTCAAGGATTTGCTGCAGGATGTTGGAATCAAGCCGGATGCAGAATATATCGGCTACTATGGAGTAGACAGACATCTCAATGGCGATGCTTCCAAGCCGGTTATTTCCAGAGGCGTGCCCATCTCCAAGGCCATGCAGGATGAGACACTCCTAGCTTGGTCGCTCAATGGACAGGATATTCCGCTCGCCCATGGCTTTCCGCTACGCATGGTCTGTGGGGGATGGCCGGCCTCTACCTCAGGCAAGTGGATCAACAAGCTCGTCGTCCGCAACAAGGAACACGACGGGGAAAAAATGACCGGGGACTCCTACCGAATGCCGAAATATCCCGTAGCTCCAGGCGACATGGTCCCAGATGAAGACATGGCTATCATCGAATCCATGCCCGTGAAGTCCCTCATTACCTTTCCCAAATCGGGCGCGATGTTTGACAGGTCAAAAAAACTCGCTATCCGAGGCCACGCCTGGGCTGGAGAATTCGAAGTAGCACAAGTACAGGTATCGGTGGACTTTGGAGCTTCTTGGAAGACCTGCGCGTTGAAAAAACCCGCAAACCGTCTTGCCTGGCAGCAGTGGAGTACAGACCTGATGTTTTCCCAGCCTGGGTATTATGAAATTTGGGCGAAAGCCACCGACAGCCAAGGAATCTCCCAACCTATGGTCATACCCGGCTGGAATCCCAAGGGCTATCTCAACAATGCCTGCCATCGAATCGCCGTAAAAGTAAGATGAAGGAGAAAGATAAAAACCCAAAAACGAATAAGCCTCTTTCCAACCCGAACACGCAACAGCTCTTCAAAGGGCTCCTAGTCGGCGTTGCCGGGCTCGTGGCCGTACTAATGATCCTGTTGGCTGCGGTGATGTTTTTCGCTTTTTACGACGGCTCAGTGGAGCCAGGCACAGCGGTCGCTAGCGATTCTTCGATTGAATCAAAACTGAACAATGAACCCTTCAATGGCGAAGTGGTAGATGGAAAGGATGTCGCTACCGGTCTAGTGGTCGGCGATGGATTTGAACTCGTGCGTACCACTTGCACCGGCTGCCATTCCAGCGCCATCATCCTTCAAAACCGTTTTACCAGAGAGGGCTGGAAGGCCAAGATCGTCTGGATGCAGGAGACCCAGGGCCTCTGGGACTTAGGCGAAAACGAACCGGCGATCTTGGATTACCTCGCCACCCACTATTCGCCGGAACCTCCAAAAGGAAGAAGGGTGCCGCTCAGAGACATTCAATGGTATGAACTCAAGAACTAAGAAAGCACAGATGCCAGCCTGGAGCCAGAATCGATGTCGAAACGAAAAAAGCCCCGATCAACTCGGGGCTTTCCAATGCTATCTGTTTTCGTAGAGATTGGAGTAATACTCCTGATAGGCACCTGAGGTCACATGATCCAACCAATCTTGGTTAGCCAGATACCAATCTATCGTGAGCTCAATTCCTTCTTCAAACTGGAGGCTTGGCTCCCAACCCAATTCACTCTGAATCTTGGTCGCATCAATTGCATAGCGCAGATCATGACCAGCCCGATCTTGGACAAAAGTGATCAGCTTCTCTGAAGTGCCTGCTTCGCGACCTAGCTTCTCATCCATTTTCTTGCACAGCAGTCGTACGATGTCGATGTTTTTCCACTCGTTGAAGCCCCCGATGTTATAGGTTTCCCCAGCTTTTCCTTTATGGAAAACCGTATCTATAGCCCGCGCATGGTCTTTTACAAAAAGCCAATCCCTAACGTTCTCGCCTTTTCCATAGACTGGTAAGGGACGCATATTCTTGATGTTGTTGATGCAGAGCGGGATTAGCTTTTCGGGAAAATGGTTAGGTCCGTAGTTGTTGGAGCAGTTGGACACGACTGTACGCATCTTGTAAGTGTTGGAATAGGCGCGTACAAAGTGGTCTGATGCAGCCTTGGACGCCGAATAAGGCGACTGGGGATCATAGGCTGTAGTTTCCAAAAAGAAGCCACCATCGTGCAGTGACCCGTACACCTCATCGGTTGACACGTGATAAAATAGGTGTTTGTCCAGCTCTCCCTCCCAGGCTTTTTTTGCAGCATTGAGCAAGTTTACCGTACCAAACACATTGGTCTTGACAAAAGCCAAAGGATCTGTGATCGACCTATCCACATGCGACTCCGCCGCAAGATGGATTACATCAGTGATTTTGTGCTTTGCAAAGATCGTATCCATGAGATTAGCATCCTGGATGTCCGCTTTTTCGAAAATATAATTTGCGGCACCTTCTACCGCTTTGAGGTTTTCCAGATTGCCCGCATAGGTCAGGGCGTCCAAGTTTACGATTTTGTACTCTGGGTACTTCGTCACAAAAAGCTGTACGACATGGCTGCCGATAAATCCCGCGCCTCCTGTGATCAAGATAGTTTTGCTCATATCTTATTTTTATAATAGTCTAAATACCAGTCCGTAAATGCCCTGACCCCCGTCTCTATGGACGTATTGGGTTTGTAGCCCGTATCCCTCACCAAATCCTGAACATCGGCGTGCGATGCCGGAACATCTCCTGCCTGCAGTGGAAGCAGTTCCATTTCCGCTTCTTTTCCCAATCCTTTCTCTACTGCCCGGATATAATCCATGAGCAAAACGGGCGATGAATTACCAATGTTATAAACCTTATAAGGTGCCTGACCGCTTCCGGGATCGGGATTTTGCGGGTTAAAGTCCGGGTTTGCCCTAGCGGGTCGGTCGGCGACTTTGACCACTCCCTCGACGATATCATCGATGTAGGTAAAATCGCGCTTCATCTCCCCGTAGTTAAACACCTGGATCTTTTCTCCTTTGAGGATGGCTTCGGTAAACAGAAACAGCGCCATGTCGGGCCTTCCCCATGGTCCATAAACGGTAAAAAACCTCAAGCCAGTCGTCGGAATCCCAAACAGATGGCTGTAGGTATGGGCCATGAGCTCGTTGGATTTTTTGGAGGCTGCGTACAGTGAAATGGGATGATCGACCGAGTCGGAGGTGGAAAATGGCATTTTTTCGTTAGCCCCATAGACCGAACTCGACGAAGCGTACACCAAATGCTTGACGGGGTGAAATCTGCAGCACTCCAGGATATTCAAAAAACCGGTGATATTACTCTGAATGTAGACCTCAGGGTGGGAAAGAGAATACCTCACTCCAGCTTGTGCAGCCAGATGGATCACCACATCGAATTTTTCCTTTTCGAATAGGGCCATCAAGGCTTCTTTTTCGACCAAATCCAATTGGATAAAACGATACTTATCCAAAGTCTCAGACTGGGCCAGTTTGCCTTTTTTGATGGAGTCCTTTTTGATACCCCGGTGATCTAGCCGGGCATATTTCAGGCTGATATCATAGTAGTCATTGATGACATCCAACCCGACTACTTCCTCTCTCCGGTCTATTAATTTTTGTGCGACATGAAATCCAATAAATCCAGCCGCGCCGGTCACGAGGTACTTCATAGGAAAAAACAATCTTGGTGATTCAAGCCCAAATATAAGCTATTTCGCATTCTCGTCTGCTTTAAGGAGGCGCTGATAGTTTCGATATATCTCCTGCTGGACGATTTTTCGATCATAGTTGTCAGCTATCTCCTGGTAGAGCTTTGCCGCATAGCCAGCCATTTTGTCCCGCTTCACAAAGGCAAACTCCAGCGCTTCCTTCAGCACAGTGGCATCTTTTACCGGAAAAATCAAGCCGGTCTTCTGCTGGGTGATGATGTCGGTATTGCCAATAATATCCGAACAGATCACTGGCACATGCATCGCACCAGCCTCCAGCAGGACGTTGGGAAATCCCTCCCTATGCGAGGGATGTACCAGCACATCTGCCAAAGCCAAATAGTGGGCAACATGGTCTGTCCAGTCGATCTGGATTATTTTAGGATGATCCTGTATAGTCTGTATGGTCTCTGGCGAAAGCGGATTCAAGTCTTGCTCGAACGCCCCCAAAAGCACCAATTTAGATCGGTTGACGATTTTGGAATTCAAAAAGGCCGACACTAGCTCCTGAATCCCCTTGTCCCTAACCAATCGACCCACGGCCAGGATGATAAACTCGTCCTCTCCCGGCAGGATCCGCATGGTCGCCGCCACTAGGTGGTTTTCCTTTAGCGATTCCCTGTTGAACTTGTCCAGATCAACCCCATTGGATGAGCCTTTACCGACGATCCGGAGTTTGGATCCGGGACAAAGTCCGTTCTCCTCCACAAACTTTTTAAGTCCATTGGAATTGGGCCAAATCTCGGTAGCATTGGAATAAGTCCATTTTTCCACATTCTCCAATAGGCTTTTTTTACTTCCCTCGGCGGCCATGGCAGGTATGCCGGCAAGTGTATGGATGCGGATTTTTACGCCAGCCAGGTTGGCCGCGATCATTCCCAGGAGACCTGCCTTAGGCGTGTGGGTATGGACAATGTCCGGCTTCTCCCGCCTGAAAAGCTGCACCAACTGCCAGATGCACACAAGATCAGCAAACGGGGTGATTTTACGGGTGAAGGGAATTACCTCGTGACGAACTCCCTCGCTTTTGACCACTTGGTCCACTTCCCGACCCTCGGCACTGACCATGATCACCTCCCAGCCCTGCTCCTTCATGAATTTCATCTGCCCTGTGAGCAAAAGTTTGAGAGAAAGTGGAACTGTGGTAATTCGGATCAGCTTGGGCATCAAAAAGGGATTGTAAAAGCGCAAAGGTAAAAGTTTAACGCTTTCATGAGCTCTAAAATTTGGAAATCCAAGCCAAAAAAATGCAGCTAGATAATTTCTCTAATCCTTCCTTAGATTCTCGCTTGTGTATAAAGACCTAGATTCCAATCTCCAATACCAAACCTGCAAGCCACGAAATCGCAGGTTAATCCTCATTTTCCAACTCAAATATTTCCTCCAGCGCCACCCCGAAAATCCGGGCAATTTTCAAAGCCAATACCGTCGAGGGCACGTATTTTCCCGCCTCTATTGAATTGATCGTCTGTCTCGAGACCTGTACCAACTCGGCCAAATCCTGTTGGGTCATGTTTTTCTTGGCACGCTCTACTTTGATCGAGTTTTTCATTTTACTTGGGTAAAAGGATCAGCAGGGATTTGTTTTGCCGCGCAAACGGTAGAAGCAGCAGGCAGCCAAGCGCCTGGAAACGATTGGGCAATAGGATATTGGTTAACATAAGAACATAGGATTAATTGTCTTCCTTGGATGCCAGGTATTTCTGGTATTGGAAAGCCGCGTAGATATAGCCGTTCAGCAAAAAGAGCACAAGGTAAGCAGTAAACATCTCTGACGCGATGGTCTGATAGCGTATATAGTTGATCAACATCAAGGCACCAAGTCCCCATATCAGCCAAAAAAAACCAGTCTGGAAAGCCTGCTGTCGAAATTCGCGGATCATCTCGTCCTCCACTTTTTCCCGGGTAAGATTCAAGATACCAAAGCCAATTGCCCAAAACCCGTAGATGATCTGTGCAGCATCATCCGGGTTGGTATCGGGATAAACCACCGCTAACCCTATCACTAGCAAAACTGGAAGCGGGAAAAACACCATCGCCAACTTTTTCCATCCTGGCGGAAGCAGTGGCACGTTCAGAATTGAGTTCTTTTTCATATGTCGTGTTATCTTTCCCAAATGTAAATTATACTTTACATTTTGTCAAAATATTTTTCCATTTTTATTTAAGAATTTATTCTTTTTTTCTTCGATAAGACAATAGATGCTATTCGTATCTGGCGATAAGGCCCTCCTTTTGTTTACCTTTGGCTCTTCAAACCTGTTAATAATCCGAATCTCCATGATTTCAAATCTGAAAATCGCCATCATAGGTTGCGGCAACCTAGGCACCTCCATCGCAAACGGACTGTTGATGAGAGCTGATTTCGACCCAAACAACCTGACCCTGACCAAGAGAAACACCGCTAGCCTATCCGAGTTTGAAGCCAAAGGTGTGCATGTGCATTCAGACAATCTCTCTGCGGCCAAATACGCCGACCTCATTCTCCTGGGCGTGAAGCCTTTCAACGTCACCAACATCCTAGAGGAAATCAAACCGGTCTTGCACCCAAAAAAACAAATTCTGATTTCCCTAGCCACGGGAATTACCCTAAAGGAAATGTACGGCGTGCTCGATCCTGCGACGGTCACCTTCCGGGCGATGCCCAATATCGCTGCCGATATTCAGGAATCCATCACCTGTGTCTGCCACGAGCAAGCCAATCCGATCCAGGTAGAGCAGGTTAAAGAACTGTTTGACTCCATAGGATTCAGCATTTCCATAGATGAAAGCCTTATGGAGGCCGCCACCGTGCTCGGAGCCTGCGGAATTGCCTATGTGCTCCGCTTCATGCGCGCGATGATTCAGGGGGGAATCCAGATTGGCTTTGACTCTGCTACAGCAAGCAAAATCGTGAACCAGACAGTGAAGGGTGCAGCGGAGCTGATGATTCAGAAAAACATCCACCCCGAAGCAGCCATCGACAAAGTCACCACTCCAAAGGGCTGCACAATAGTTGGACTAAACGAAATGGAACATCGGGGATTTAGCTCTGCGATGGTAAGAGGGGTGATCGCCAGCTATGACAAAATCGCAAAATAGACTGATTTACCCGGAACCGTAGCTATCGAAAAAATCGGGCGATTTTATTTTCGATTTTTTTTGGATTGGAATATTCAAATTTCGGTTGACTAAATCAGCATTTTAACGGCATACATGATTTACTTACTTAGAATAGTACCATTCTTTACATACATATTAATACTAGCATAAAAAAGAATAATTTTTGGTTTGTTTTTCTTTTAAATGTTTTCATTAGATTTGTCTCGGGTGATAAACAACTTTTGCTATTCCTTTTTAAGAGACTCGATTTTTAAAGGAAGGACTGTTTGGTAATTTTTTCCTCCTTCCTTTTTGTTTTCATTCCAAACTGCTCATAAAAAAAGCCCCCGATCTAAATCAGATCGGGGGCTATTTTGTTTGACGAGACTGACACTAATCAAACAACTCTGCCAATTTGTTTTCGAGGCTCGGCCCTCTAAGGTCTTTTGCAATAATCTTACCCTCGGGATCCACCATGTAGGTCGCTGGGATAGCATCAATCTGATATAGCTCGGCTGCAGCAGAATTGAAATATTTCAGATCAGAAACCTGGGTCCAAGTAAGGCCATCATTGGAGATCGCCTCGACCCAGTCTTCCTTCGAACGATCCAAGGACACACCGAATACTTCAAATCCTTTGTCTTTGTATTGGTTATAGAGCCTGACGACGTTGGGGTTTTCCTGACGGCAGGGTTTGCACCACGCCGCCCAAAAATCGATCAGAACGTATTTTCCCCTTAGATCGGAAAGCTTCACCAAATCACCCTCAGGATTGGGAAGTTCGATTTCGGGTGCAGGCTGTCCTACCGAAAGCACACGCATCTCATCCAACTGCTGCTTCATCTGAAGAATAGATGTTGTTCCGGGATAATTTTCATTCAGCTTGGCAACCAATTGGTCGATAAACTGAAAATCGGTTTTGGGGTTCAAAAGGCCTATTGCCGCCATGGAAGCAAATGAATCCCCCATGCTGTTGATCATCTCCTTGACCCGATCGGCTTGCATGGCCTCCAGTTCCATGGCTTGGGTCTGGATTTTTTTGATCCCCTCAGAGTCGTTCTTGCTCATCGCTTCGTAATAAGCCTCATTCAGTTTATTGACCTCTGACTGATAAGTTTGCATTAGCTCCTCCACCTTCAAGAGTTCCTTGGTGTCTTTCGAGCCTTCTATCGTCAGACTCTCAGGGTTCGAGAAGTCATATGTTACGTCAACATCCTCCTTAAACAAAGCCAATCGCACTACCTTCCCACCGTCGAAATTCAGTTCATAAAATGTCGGCGCATCGACACTAAGCTCATAGGAGAACTTGCCGTCCTTCCCCAAATCCAAGGTGTCGAGAACCTTGGGACGATTGTCGGTAAATTGGGAGAGAACGACCACGCCATCGGGTGCATTTTCCACTTTTCCAGACAATTGTACCTTACCATCCGTACCCGTGCCATTGCCTCCACAGGAGAACAACGCCATGGCGACCACAATCCAAACTCCTACCATCTTATATTTCATATTTTTAGTTTTCAAGCAGTTCTGTCAACAGTCGGGTGGCGACCTTTGGATCGGCCTTTCCCTTGGATTTTTTCATCACCTCTCCCATAAACATCCCCATCAATCCTTTTTTCCCAGAACGGTATTCTGCCACCTTCTTCGCATTCTCCTCCAAAACGCTTTGGACAATTGGCTTTAGGGAGTCTTCATCGCTCTCTTGGATCAGGTTGAGGCGCTGGGCAATTTGGAGGGCACTTTCACCGCTGGCTTTGGCCAACTCTGGATAGATTTTTTGGGATGCCGTAGAAAAAGCCACCTTGCCCCCACCGACCAAGGCAATCAGATCCGCCAAGGCCTCGGGCTTAACCGGATACTCGGCGATATCCAAGCCAGACTCATTCAAGTGTGACTTCACCGGTCCCATCATCCAATTGGACGCGGCTTTATAATTTTCGGTTTTGGAACAAAGCGCGTCAAACCACAAAGCAACCCCTTTCACTTCGGTCAGAAATGCGGCATCGTATTCAGGTAAGCCATATTGCTCTACAAATTTCGCGAAAAGCTCGCGGGGCAGGGCAGGCATGGAACCTTTCACCGATTGTAGCCACTCCTCCGAAATTACCACAGGACTCAGATCCGGCTCTGGGAAATAACGGTAGTCGTTCAAGTCTTCTTTGGTCCGCATGCTAGCCGTCGTACCGGTATCGGCATCGAAGGTCCTGGTTTCGGACACGATTTCCTTCCCAGCTTCCAAAAGACCAATAATCCGCTCATGCTCGTGGTCAATGGCTTTGGCGACATTTCGGAAGGAGTTCATGTTCTTCACCTCTACTTTCTTGCCGTATTCTTTTGCCCCTTTCAGCATCACGGAGACGTTGGCATCACAGCGAAGCGATCCTTCCTCCATATTGCCGTCGCAGATATCCAGGTATTTGACGAGTTTTTTGATTTCGCCCAGGAATACATAGGCCTCCTCCGAACTTCGTATGTCCGGCTCCGTCACGATCTCTACGAGCGGAGTACCTGCACGATTGAAGTCCACCAAGGTGTCCGGCTCGCCCGCCAAGTGGATGGACTTGCCCGCGTCCTCTTCCATGTGGACGCGGTTGAGTCGGATGACCCGCTCAGTGCCGTCAGAGAGTTTGATCGGAACTATCCCGCCAACGCAGATCGGCCCCTTGTCCTGGGTGATCTGATAGCCCTTGGGTAGGTCGGGATAGAAATAGTTTTTTCTGGAGAAAATATTGTGCCTCGTGATTTCGGAGTCACAGGCCAAGCCCATGCGGATAGCGTACTCCACGGCCTTTTTATTCACTTTGGGCAGGGTGCCGGGGTGTCCCAGCGTAATTGCCGAAATCAGGGTGTTGGGCGACTGCCCGTACTGGTTGGCATCTGCGGCAAACATTTTACTCTCAGTCAGCAGCTGGGCGTGTACTTCGAGCCCCACCACCAACTGGTATTTCTCCTTGAGTTCTTCGCTTAGCATTTCTTGTATTTCAGCGATTATAAAAACATTTCCTTGGCCTTGGCAACCGCTTTCTGCAGGCCGGATAGATCTTTTCCTCCCGCGGTCGCAAAGAAAGGCTGGCCTCCCCCGCCGCCTTGGATTTCCTTAGCCAGCTCGCGCACGATCTGGCCTGCATTGAGGCCTTTAGCGGAAATCAGCGACTCATCCAATATTACCGCAAGCTGGGGTTTGTCCTCAATCTGTGCAGCCAATATGATCAAAGCATCAGAAACCTCATTCTTCAATTCATAGGCCAATTTTTTCAGAGAATCGGCATTTGGAAGCTCGATTTGGGAAATCAGGATATTGGCTCCGTCTTTTTCCTCAAACTTTTTCAGCAGCTCCACCTTCAATCCCGAGGCTTTCTCCAATTGAAGGGATTCAACCTCTTTTCTCAGCTCGTTCCTTTCCTGGATGAGGGATTCGATCGCCTTCTTCGCGTCTTTTGGATTCTTCAACAGATCCATGATTTCCTTTACCAGAGCTTCCTGCAAGCGCAGGTAGGCATCTGCAGCCTTGGAAGTGATAGCCTCAATCCTACGCACTCCGGAAGATATCGAGCCTTCGGAAGTAATCTTGAACAAACCGATCTGGCCAGTAGAAGGAACGTGCGTACCTCCGCAAAGTTCGACGGAGAAGTCTTTGCCAAAGGTGATCACGCGGACAAAGTCCCCGTATTTCTCTCCGAAAAGCGCTGTGGCCCCCATCTTCTTCGCCTCTTCGATCGGCACATTTCGTTGCTCCAGCAGGGGCACATTTTCCCGCACTTTTGCGTTGACGATGTCTTCCACACGTGCGATCTCTTCGTCTGTCATCTTCCCAAAGTGGGAAAAATCAAACCGAAGCAGCTGTTCATTGACCAAGGATCCCCGCTGCTGAATATGATCGCCCAGCACGGCTTTCAAGGCAGACTGCAGCAGGTGGGTCGCCGTGTGATTATTCATGGTCAGCACGCGCTTTTCACGATCCACCTCCGCGAAAAACCTCGCTTCTGGTCTGGCAGGGAGCTTTTCTACGAAATGGACAATTAGGTCGTTTTCCTTTTTGGTATCGATCACCCGGATTTTTTCGGTCTCGGAAACCAGCCATCCGGTATCTCCGACTTGGCCACCACTTTCGGCGTAAAAAGGTGTTTTATCCAACACCAACTGATATTTATCACCCTTCTTGTCCGTAATCGTCCTGTACTTGATGATTTGGGAATAGGCCTCGGTAAAGTCGTAGCCGATGAACTCCACGCCAGCATCTTCGCTTACCTGTACCCAATCTCCTGTCTCCTGCTCGGAAACAGCCCTTGAGCGGGTCTTTTGTTTTTCCATCTCAGCGGCAAAACCAGCCTCATCTACTGAGAAGCCATTCTCCCTGGAAATCAATGAAGTCAGGTCCAAGGGAAACCCAAAAGTATCGTAAAGTTCAAAGGCAGTTTTGCCTGGAATCAACGACTCTCCCTTTGCGTTCAATTCCGATTTGATCGACTCCAGCATTTTTAGACCGTTGTCCAAAGTTCGGAGGAAAGAGGCTTCCTCCTCCTGGATCACTTTGGCAATAAACTCCTGTTGCTGCCTCACCTCGGGGAAAATATCCCCAAAATACTCGGCAATCAAAGGAGCAAGTTCAAACAGAAACGGCTGCTGCAGGCCCAGAAAGGTATAGCCATAGCGCACCGCTCTTCTGAGAATTCTGCGGATGACGTAGCCCGCCTTGTTGTTGGAAGGGATCTGTCCGTCAGCAATCGTAAAGGCGATCGCACGGATATGGTCCACGATCACCCTAAAGGCGATATCGGTCGGCTCATTTTGGCCATAGGTCTTGCCTGACTTGGCAGCGATGGCGTCCAAAAAAGGCTTAAACAAATCCGTGTCATAGTTGGAGGACTTGTTTTGGATCGCACGGACTAATCGCTCAAAGCCCATCCCTGTATCGACGTGCTTGGCTGGAAGTTCTTTTAGGCTTCCATCCGCCAGGCGGTTAAACTGCATGAAAACAAGGTTCCAGATCTCGATTACTTGGGGATGATCATTGTTGACGAGCTCCCGGCCCGGAATCTCACTTCGCTCCGAGTCTGGCCGGAGGTCGATATGGATCTCCGAGCAAGGTCCGCAGGGGCCCGTATCGCCCATCTCCCAGAAGTTGTCCTTCTTGGAGCCCATGATGATCCTATCCTCCGGCACGATACTTTTCCAAAGGTCATAGGCCTCCTGATCCATTGCGAGCTGGTCTCCTGCATCGCCCTTGAAGACTGACACATAAAGGCGATCTTTTGGCAGCCCATACACTTCCGTCAAAAGCTCCCAAGCCCATGCTATCGCTTCCTTTTTGAAATAGTCCCCAAAGGACCAATTGCCCAACATCTCAAACATGGTGTGATGGTAGGTGTCCACACCTACTTCCTCCAAGTCATTATGCTTACCGCTGACGCGAAGGCATTTTTGGGAGTTGGCTACTCTGGGGTATTTCGCGATCTCATTTCCGAGAAATGCGTCTTTGAACTGGTTCATCCCCGCATTGGTAAACATCAGCGTAGGGTCGTTTTTGACCACTATTGGGGATGAGGGAACAAACTGGTGCTGTTTGGATTGGAAAAACTCGATGAAGGTACTCCGGATTTTCTTTGCTTCCATGGAGGGTCTGAGGGGCAGAAATGAAATATTGTTGTTTGTTGGCCAAAAGAGGCGCTTTTATCGGGTCACAAAATTAACAGAAAAGGCGGGCTTACGCGCATCTGCTTCAGGATTTTGGAAAGTTGAAGAAAATTCCGACTGCTGCGGAATTGCTTTTCCGAAGAATCTTCCCTGTTCAAACAAAGAAGAACTTTTTGAAATCAAGCAGCTAGGTAGCTTAGGACACTTGACAGTTACGTCTTGCTAGTTGACACTTACTTTTTACTTTTAGAAAAAAAAAAAAGACCCGACATGTCCTACCTTGATCAGATCACTTCCCCTACTCTTTTAATTAACGAACCCATCACCCGAGCCAACATCAAACGAATGGCCGACAAAGCCCAGCGCCACGGCAAAAAACTAGTTCCACACTGGAAAACGGCGCAATCCCGCGAAATCGGAAACTGGGCTAAAGAGTACGGCATCCGGGAAGTCACCGCATCTTCGATCAAGATGGCAGAGTACCTCTGCGGACAGGGCTGGGACAATATACATATCGCTTTCCCTTTCAATCCCCTCGAAACTCCAAAGCTCAATCGCCTCGCCGTTTCCCAGTCTCTTTCTGTACAGCTTGTCAACCCGGTCACCACGCAAAAACTGGTGGACGGACTCAGCAATCCGGTAGGCTTTTTCATAGAAATCGATGCGGGCTATGGGAGGACTGGCGTGCATATCTCGGACTTTGGCACCATCGAGAAGATCCTTCGCATCGCTGCCCAGTCTGACAAGCTACGCTTTAAAGGCTTCTACCTCCATCCTGGACATACGTACTACACTCCGGACAAAGCAGGGATCTACGAACAAAGCCGACAGGCTCTCCACATGCTGAAGATGAAATATCAGTCTGAGTTCCCGAATTTGGTGACGCGAGTTGGGGATACACCTGGGTGTTCCGTGACGGAGGATTTTGGTGATGTGGATGAGATCGGTCCAGGAAACTTCGTGTTTTTTGACCTCATGCAGGCAGAATTGGGAAGCTGTACAAAGGCCGACATCTCGGTCTGCCTAGCGGTTCCGGTCGTGGACATCAACCGAGAACGAAAAGAGATCCTCGTTCACGGAGGCGGCGTTCATCTCGCCAAAGACGTACTCGTGGACAGCGAGGGCAATAAGAACTTTGGCGAAGTGGTTTTTTTGGATGAAAGTGGCTGGACCATCCCTTTCGACCGCTCCTACTTGAAAAGCATTTCCCAAGAACATGGCATTATCAGGGCTTCCGATTCGCTTTTGGAACGTGTGAAAGTCGGTGATCTGCTGGGCATTCTCCCCATCCACTCCTGCATGACGGCGGACTGCATGGCGGAATATTTGAGTTTGGATGGGAAAAAGATCGATCACTGCGAGGGGCAATGAGCAGTTTTATGCATCCTTGAAATCTGCTCAGGGCGACCGCTCTGCCACCCTGAGCAGAGTCGGAAACTTTTAAAGAGATGTTTAACAACAGGTCAAAACCATTAGTTTTTTGAAAAGTCTTTAACCAAAACTCCCATGCATCCAGCCCTCGAAATCACTCAAACACTTCACTCATCACCCGATCAGGTTTTCGATATGTTCTCCACCAAAGAACATCTGATCAACTGGTGGGGGCCCAAAGGCATGGAGATGGAGATCAAAACCTTTGATTTCCGTTCAGATGGAATATTCCATTATGTGCTTAAGGCTGGCAATGGCTTCGAGATGTGGGGCAAATTCACTTACCTCGAAATCGAAAAACCGCATCGGATTGTCTTGTTGAACGCCTTTTCCAATTCCGAAGGCGAGACCATCAATGCACCGGAAGTTCCTTTTGGCGCCGACTGGCCACTGGAAATGTGGACCGAATATACGTTTACCTCTGATGGAAAGGGCTGCCGACTCAAGCTTACCTCCTATCCACATCAGGCTTCGGAGGCTTCCCAGGAACTTTTTTTCCAAAATCATGGGAATATGAAACAGGGCTTCAAAGGCACCTTCGAGAAGCTTGAAGCCTATTTATTGGAACTCGGAGGCTGAGATTTGCGCATAAAATCCTAACTTAAGTTATCCTCATCAATAGATAAGAGCCAGATGACACATGCCTCCACAATCGACCCGGGTACTGCTGCATTTTTAAGTTTCCTGATTCCTGGTTGGGGTCAGTTTCGCAGAGGCAATAAACTACAGGGATTGATCTGGTTTGTCGTTGTGATCGCCGGCTATTTTCTGCTGATTGTTCCGGGTGTTATTTTGCATCTTATATGTATTCTCGAAGCATATTGGAGGGAGTAAGCCTTTGGAATAAAACTCTATCAACTTGTCTTGCGAGACAGCACATTTTCGCTTTTTTCATTGCAAGGTTCAGCTTTGGGATGTTCCCTAGTCAACCTTGTCCTTGCCGTAGATAGGCAGTTTGATTGCCGCATAGACGTCTGTGGTTCTGGATTTTTTGGAAATCGCATTGGTTAAAATAGAGCCAGAACCTACGAGCACTGGACCCATTCTCAGTCCCAGACCCCAAGAAGGCGTGGAGTCATACTGCCTCCAACTGATCGGACTGTATATACTCAGCCAGCGCATCTCCAATCGAGGAGTGATGGTGGTGGTGTTGATCACACGGCTCACAGGAATGCCGCCGTCCTTACTCAAGGCCAGCCCTGCCTGTGCGCTTAGGTATAAACGATGGTTTATCCCATAGTCTACAAAGAGTTGTAGAGAAGTGGGCAAACCCAGCTTCCCTTCGAAAGGCCTCTCAGTCCCAGCGAAGTTGTCTTCCAGCACCTCCTGAAAATCCTTTTCCTCAAACTCATCGGCCGTAATGGTAGCGTCCATAGTATAGTTGATACGATAGCCGTCATGATATTTCACCGAGCCGATATCCAAAACGGATACTCCCGCCCTGAGCTTGTAGTCGTCTCCTACGGTATTCCCCTTGAGTTCGTAGATGAATCCCAGGTCTACCGCAAAACCCGGCTGAATCTCTGAAAAACCGATGTCCTCCGAGTCAAAGCCTACTGAGTAGCCGTAATCCAGGGTACCACCAGTAGTCACCATGTCATTCGAAGAGTTGAAGTCCGCGCTAAGGAGAGGGCTGTCGCCAAATACTCCTCCAGCTCCCAAGAGGAGCTTCATATTTACACCGGCACTGAAGCTGTGTGTCGCTCTATCCACCAAAAGGCGGGAATAGCCCAAGCCTATTTCCCCCCAGACATGCCCAATTCCGGACAGATCCTCCATCTCCGCATTGAAGTCCACCAATCCCGTCTCCGGATTGGTTACCAGCTCATAAAAGTCTCCATCTACATTGTTCAAGTTGAAAAAACCCCGGGCACGGGTGGTAAGGGAAACCACACTCATCTCGTTAAGTCTCATGAGCATAGAGGGACCGAGCACGTCGACGTTTCCAAAAAAGTTGTTATCAGGGAGGGGATTTGTATCTAGGTCTTCGTCCACATCGAAACCCTCTACAAGGCTTCCTAGATCGCTCAAGTCGATCGATAGATAGTCACTCCCTACAAAGGAAGATGCAGAGATCAGATTGATGTCCAGTTTAGTACGGGATAGCGATCCCAGTGCGGGATTAAGCGTCAGGGACTGCACGCCCATCCGACTGTCAATCTGGGCTCCGACGAAGTTTTGGCCCAAGCCCGGCAAGGAAAAAAGCACACCTGAGAGGAGGAGTATTGTTTTTTTCATAAACAAAAGGGAGGAAAATTGATTAAAGGTTGGACGATTGTAGGTTAAACTTCGGAATATAAATCCAACCCGACCTATTGCCAAAGGATTAGTCGTGAAAATACACTGTCAGTGAGACAAAAAAATCGCTTTGTTTTCCCATCCCCAGTGATGTTTTGTCGGATTTCCCATCTACGGAGACACCTCTATGCCTTGTTACTTTGCCGAACTTTGACCATCTTTCTCAGCTTCAGTTTCTTAGTTCGATGATCCGAACGCGGAAATTATAGCCTCTAAACCCAAAGCCATATAAGCTACTAGCCGTAAATGAAGCTCGAGCAAGCTACCATTAAAGACATTGCCAGGGAGCTCAACCTCTCTGCGTCCACTGTATCCAGGGCACTCAAAAACTATCCGGGAATCAACAGTGAAACCAAACGCAAAGTGAAGGCTATGGCCGAAAAGCTAAACTATAGGCCAAATGCGATTGCGCTTTCACTACGCCATAGTCGGTCTTTTACCATCGGAGTGATCATCCCGGAGGTCGTCCACTTTTTTTTCTCGACAGTCATTAGCGGAATCGAAGAAGAAGCCTTTTCGAGGGGGTACAATGTGATCTTAACCCAGACCAACGAAAAGCTCATCCGGGAAAAATCAAGCATCAATACCATGCTTTCCAACCAGATAGACGGCGTATTGATCAGCTACTCCAAGGAAACCACCGATTTTGAACATTTCAGCAATCTGATAGACAAGGGCTTTCCCATCGTTTTTTTTGACCGCGTTCCCGAAATCCCCAAAGCCATCACCGTCACCGTTGACGACTTTGGCGGAGCCTTCGAAGCCACCAAGCATTTGGTGGAACAAGGCTACCGCAACATCGTCCACCTGGCCGGTCCCCCAAACTTGAAAATCTCCAGGGAAAGGTCGGAGGGCTACCAAGCTGCTCTTAGAGAATCTGGCATCACCCCAGACCCAGCCATGATCGTTCCATGTCCCTTGGGCACGAATGCGGAGGCACAGCAGGTTGTGTCAAAGCTCCTACATACCCTAAAGAAGAAACCGGATGCATTTTTCGCACACAACGACATGTCCGCAGTAGGGGCCATGATGGCTTGCAAGGAAGCGGGACTACAAGTCCCGTCAGAAGTGGGCATCGTCGGGTTCAGCAATTGGCAGTTCTGTTCCATGGTTGATCCTACGCTCTCCTCTGTTTATCAGCCCGGCTTTGAAATGGGGGTAAAATCTACACAGCTATTGCTGGACTGGATTGAAAAGAAGTTTGATCCGGAAAAATCGGAAATTTCCTCTGTATTAGTCACCGAGTTAATCACCCGGCAATCCTCTGTACGCTAAAATCCATTTTTAATCAAAAAAATCACTTGGGCATTGCAAACGTTTGAATAGCCCAAATACTGCAGACAGGGTATTTTCTAAGAAAAAGGGGTGATGAAAGGGGATTTACGGCCCCTCGTTATTTCGAGTTTCCTCTCTAATTTAGTGCGGATCCATCGCAACTTCTGACTTTACGCGCTAATGACCCCACCCAGCCCTTCCCCTAGATTTTCCCGCAACTCTTCCCGACATTGTGGGTTTGGAGCGGTCAGCGAATGGAGCCAAACCGTAGATGGCCTCACAGGCAAGGGCAGCTCCGCCCATTTCAGGATCACGGTCTATAATGCAGGGATAATCCGGGTTCAAGCAGGACTTCACGACGGCTTCGAAACCAACCCCTATTCGGTCATTGCCCAGCCGGAGAATACAGACTTTAAGCTGGAAGTGCAGGAATCCCAAATCCTACTCACCACTGCACAGTTGCATCTGAAGATCGACTTAACGGCCCTTTCAATGTCATTTTTTGACCTTTCGGGCAATCTCCTCAATGCTGACGATTCCCTGGGTATCTCTTGGATAGGCACCGAAGTCACTGCCTACAAGCAGGTTCAGCCCAAAGAGAAATTTATAGGGCTCGGCGAAAAAACTGGCAATATGGACCGATCTGGCAAAGCCTTTACCAATTGGAACACGGACTATTTTGCCTACGGGGTCGGCGATGATCCGCTCTACCTGAGCATCCCTTTTTACATGGGAATCCACGAAAAAGGCCAGTATGGGATCTTTTTTGACAACACACATAAGACCGTGTTCAACTTTGGCGCTTCTACCAATCGCTTTGTGTATTTCAGCGCCGAGGATGGCGACATGGATTATTATTTTATCCACCAACCAACCGTCCCAGAAATAATTGGGTCTTACACGTGGTTGACGGGAAGGATGTCTCTTCCGCCCAAATGGGCCTTAGGCTTTCAACAGTGTCGATATTCCTACTATCCAGACTCGGAGGTATTTACTCTTGCGCAGACTTTTCGGGATAAAAATATGCCTGCGGATGTGATCTATCTAGACATCCATCACATGGAAAGCTACAAGGTATTTACCTTTGATGGGGAAAAATTCAGCGATCCAAAGGCAATGATCGCCCGTCTGAAAGAAAAAGGGTTCAAGGTTGTAGTCATCATGGATCCTGGAATCAAAACCCAAAAAGGATATGGCCCTTATGAGGAAGGATTAAAAAACGATCTTTTTGTAAAATATCCAGACGGGGAGATTTATGAAGCTCAAGTCTGGCCTGGCTGGTGCGCCTTCCCTGACTTTACAAAACCGGAAACCAGAGGCTGGTGGGCGGAAAAAATGGCGTTTTACACCGATGCTGGCGTGGAGGGGTTTTGGACCGACATGAACGAGCCCGCCTCTTGGGGGCAGTTTACGCCTAACCTGATCGAGTTTGAATTTGACGGTAAAAAATCCTCCCATCGTAAAGCCCGAAACATCTACGGCATGCAGATGGCACGCAGCGCACAGGAGGGAGCTCATTTGCAAAACCCCAAAAAACGGCCTTTCGTGCTTACTCGAGCAGGTTTTTCAGGAATCCAACGCTATGCCGCAGCCTGGACTGGAGACAACGTAGCTTCCGAGGAACACATGCTCGCAGGAGTCAGCCTAGTCAATAGCTTAGGTATGAGCGGTGTCGCTTTCGCTGGATACGACGTGGGAGGTTTTGCTGGGGAGGCGAGCAAATCGCTTTTTGCGAGATGGATGAGCATCGGCGCATTTGCCCCTTTCTATCGGGCGCATTCCATGATCAACAGCAACGATGCCGAGCCTTGGGCATTTGGTGAGGAGGTGGAGGAGATCAGCCGAAACTATATGAAAATCAGATATAGGATAATCCCCACACTTTATAGCAAATTTTACCTTGCCAGCATCTCCGGTCTCCCGATTTGCGAAAGCCTGGCCCTGCGATATCCCAATGACCCAAATGTTTACCTTTCGGCTTACCAAAACCAATACCTCTTTTGTGGTTGCCTGCTGGTAGCTCCAGTGGAAAGCACCAAATCCATCACCAAAGTGTACCTGCCAGACGGTGAATGGTATTACCTATATTCTGATGAAATTCACTCTGGCAACCAGACCATCTACCAAGACTGCCCGCTCAACTATCTGCCAGTCTATGCCAAGGGCGGACAGCTGTTCACCTCCCAGTCCGACGTAGAACACACCGGGCAGGCCCACGACGGCACACTTCGCATTCACCTCTACAAGGGAAGCTCTCCCTCCGCGTATATCCACTACGAAGATGAGGGTGAGGGCTTAGACTATCAGTCCGATAAATATTTTCGAAGAAAAATCAGCTACAATCCTACGACCGAATCCCTACATTTTGAAGCCTCAGAGGGAAGCTATCCCAGCGACTTTAAAAAAATCCGACTCTATCTCCATGGTTTTGCATGCAGGAGTGTAGAACTCGCAGGAAAAAGCGTAGCGCTTTCGCAGGAAAACTTCTCCTTTCTGGGAAAATTGACCGAATTCGACCCACTTCCCGAAATGGACCACCCCTATTTCGAAATCAAGAACCTACCCTACTTGGACTTCGGCCACTTGCCTGGGTCATTTGAAGTCAAGGGGCTCAAGTAAGCCGTTTTCCCAAAATTCCAACCCAATAAACCTAAATGAAACAACCTAAAAGAAACCTGAGTTTCTGGCAAATCTGGAACATGAGTTTCGGATTTCTCGGAATCCAGTTCGGATTCGCTTTGCAAGGCGGGTTCATGTCAAGGATCTTTCAGACGCTAGGAGCTGACAAGGACGCCATTCCCTTTCTCTGGATAGCCGCTCCACTTACGGGACTTCTTGTGCAGCCGATCGTGGGACATCTGAGCGATCGCACTTGGCATCCGCGGTTCGGCAGGCGGAAGCCATTCTTCTTTGTTGGTGCTGTTCTGAGTACTATTGCGCTTTTTTTCGCTCCATACTCCTCCGCGCTCTGGATGGCCGCCGGAGCCCTGTGGATCTTGGATGCTTCGATCAATATCTCCATGGAGCCTTTCCGCGCTTTAGTTGCTGACAAACTTCCCGATTCCCAGCGAAGCTACGGCTTTGTGGTCCAGACCCTGATCATCGGCATCGGAACATGGGTCGCCTCAAATCTCCCTTGGCTGATGACCTGGCTTGGAGCTTCCAACACCGCGGAGCCCGGAGTAGTCCCAGATTCGGTCAAGTATGCCTTTGCAATCGGCGCGTTTGTCCTTTTCACCTCCATACTCTATACCATATTGACAACCGAGGAACATCCCCCGGAGGATCAGGCTGAATTTGAAAAAGAAAGATCACTGAATACGGGATTTCTAGCCGGATTTGGGGAAATCCTGAAGAATATCGCGGAAATGCCCAAGGTGATGAAGCAGCTTGGAGTGGTACAGTTTTTTTCTTGGTTCGCCTTTTTCACCATGTGGAGTTTTGCCACTCCGGCGATCACCTCGCACATCTTTGGCGCCACAGACACCACTTCCGCTGCCTATAACGATGCCGCCGACAGCGTCGGCACTTACCTGGGCACCTACGGGCTGGTCTCGATGTTCTATGCCTTGATCCTTGCCTTTGTGGCATCCAGGATCAAAATCAACCGAAAACTACTTCATCTCGTCAGTTTAATTTCGGGTGGAATCGGATTCATTTTGATCTATTTCATCACGGAAACTTGGATGTTACACCTTTGTTTTGGGCTCGTTGGGATTGCTTGGGCGAGTATATTATCGATGCCCTATGCCATGCTTTCGGGCTCGGTCGAGCCGAAGAAAATGGGCGTGTACATGGGAATATTCAACATGTTCATCGTACTGCCCCAAATCGTGGCGGCGCTGGGCGGAGTCAATTTCCTCTACAAGCTAATCTTTGGCGAAGCAGTGATCAACACGATGCTACTTGCGGGAACCCTACTGATCCTGGCTGGGCTTTCCAACCTCCTGATCACAGATCGACGTGCCACCCACGACTGATAAACTCCAAGAAACCACAAAAGCCGTCTACATCTTGTACGGCTTTTCTATTTTTGTCCCAAACTCAACAGAATGAAAACTCTTCGCATCATAGGCGTTCCAGAACATTTTAACTTCCCTTTTCGGCTTTTGGAAAAAGAACAGCCCTTGGCTGACCAAGGTGTAAAAATCGAATGGACCGACGAATCGAGGGGATCTGGGCAGATGAACCTGGCGCTCAGAAACGGTGAATCCGACCTCGCAATCCTTCTAACGGAGAGTTTCCTAAAAGATTTCGAGGCTGGAAATCCCTCCAAGATGATTGGCTTTCACGTCGCGACCCCCCTGATTTGGGGAATCCACGTACGAGCAAACTCTTCTATAGACACGCTAGCTGATGTTGGTGAGAAAAAATTACTAGTCAGCCGATTAGGCTCTGGATCTCATCTGATGGGCTTGGCCCTAGCCAAAAGGGAAGGATGGAATCCTGACGAGCTTTCTTTTGAAATCGTCGGCAACATGGACGGAGCAAAAGCTGCGATGGACGCCGGCCACGAGGGAATTTTTCTGTGGGAAAAATATACCACGGCACCCATGGTCAAGAACGGTACGATGAAGCGGATAGGCGAAATCCCTAGCCCTTGGCCCTGCTTTGTGATGGTTGCTTCAGACGAGGCGCTGGAGGAATTTGGAAGCCTGATTTTTCAACTAAGGGATCGTGTCTACGAACTTTCCGCGGAATTGATGGAAAATAAGGACAAGTCCCATACACTGGCTTCATTTTATCAACTCGACCAAGCAGATGTTGAAAAGTGGCTGGATCAAACCAGATGGTGTTCATCGGCCAAAGTATCCAGATCCGAACTGGAAAACGCGATGGAGGCAATGCAGGAATTGGGTATCCTGAAGACACCACTAAGCATTGACCTCTTCTTGGCCACGGATGGCCTGAGAATCGAGGCTTGACTCGGTCCTCGGCAGTTGGACCCAGATCTTGGTCCCATGGCCCGGATGGCTTTCGATGGAGATCTTACCGCCGCTTTTTCTGATAAACTCCTTGGTGAGCTGAAGACCAAGCCCCGAGCCTTTTTCCTTATTGGTGCCCTGCCGGGATCGGGTCAGGGAGTAAGAGTCCGAAAGGATCAGATTGATCTGTTCCTCCGTCATCCCCAGCCCTTGATCTTGCACACACCAATACACCCACTCCGGATCCCGTTCGGAAAAAATTGTCACGGAGTCTTCGAAATTTGAAAATTTCGCCGCGTTGTTCAGGATATTTCTAACCACGACATCGATCAGATCCTGATCGGCGTATACCTCGACTTTCTGCTCCATGTGGTTGAAAACTGCAAGCTTTTTTTCTTTGAAAGATGCCTGCAGCAGCAGGAGCGCATTGTCAACTACTTCCCTGAGGTCAAAAAGAGCCGGATTGACATGAAACCCCTCCATCTGCGACATGGACCATTTCAACGTGTTGTTAAGGGTGAAATTCACGGAATCGATGTCTCTACTAAGCACATGGAGCAGTTCTTCGAATTCCTCCTTTTCCAAATGCCCAGCCAGAAACATATCCACCACGGACTTGACTTGGGCTATGGGGCCCCGCATGTCGTGTCCCAGGATCGAAAAGAGCTTGTTTTTGGTATTATTCATTTCCTTCAACTGAACGGACTGGTTTTCCAAAACGAGATTTTGCTCTTCGATCCTACGCTGTTGAGCCAAAAGATCCGAATTGATCATGCGTACATTCTTGTTTAGGAAGTACATGCGCACCACCAAAACACCAATCAAGGCCGCCGTAATGGCGAAGAAGATAATATACCTTCGGGAGGTCTCAAGTCGGTAGGCCTGATTTTCGTTTTGGGCCTTCAGCAATTCCAGTTCCGACTCCTTCAGATTGCTTTGAAACATATTCTGCAGCAAAGCCAGCCGGTCGCGGTTAGTCTGGTTCTGCAGCTGATTGTTGAGATCCAAGTAACGGGACTGGTGAAAGAAGGCCTTTTGTATGTCCCCTTGCTTCTCGTACAAGCTAGTCAGATGGCGATGGCTTTTGGATAACTCATCCAAAAAGACGTTTTTCTCGCAGAACTCAACCGAATAAAGCAGCAGCTCTTCTGCCTCTTTAAGTTTCCCATCCAGGAGGAGGGCGTTGCCGAGCCGATGTAGCACACCCGCTTCGAAGGATTTCACATTCTGCTCACGAGCCATTTTCAGCGAGTTCTCGTACAATAGCTGCGCAGAATCGTAGTTACCCTTAGCCAAATAGACGTCGCCAATCACCCGGTGGGCAAAAGATGTCAAATATGGCGAGCCAGCTTCTTCGTTCATTTTGATTGAACGTCTAGCGTACAGCAGTGCCGAGTCAAGTTGGTCGATCTGGGTAAAGTTTAACGCGACGTTGTTTAGGCTTCTGATTCGGGTAGACAGATCCTGCACTTGGGTTGCCAAGTCGTAGCCTTTCTTAAACTGATTGATGGCCATCTGGTAGTCCTGCTGCTCATAGTAGAGCGCCCCCATGTTGTTCATCAGTCGCGCAGCCTGTAGCTTATCGTTGTTTTGAATGGCTATGTCATAGGCCTTTTCAGAAAACTCAAAGGATTGCCGCCATTGGCCCCTGCGGTAGTAGATCCAGCCGATATTTTCCAGTGCACGGCTTTGCCCTGAAGGATCACCGATCTTTTCAGCTAGTGAATCCGCCTCCATCGAATAGGAAAAAGCCTCACTTTGGGAGATTTCTCTCAATTCAGTCCCAAGCAGGTTGAGTAGGTCAAGACGCTCCTTCCCTTCCTTGGTCGCCAAAACCGCTTTGATGCTGTCTACATTTGCCCCTTGGGTAGAGCCCAGGATTGGAAAGGCAAACAGCAAAACAAGAATGAGTAGAATCGGACGACTCACAATTCGGCATTTGATATGGTTATGCTGCAAAATAAGGATAATCAGAAACATAAAAACCGGTCCTGAACTTTTCAGCCTAAAAACGCCTCGATATTAAAGTTTATCCCAATCCCAATCCTTGTTGATCTGAGTAATGGCATGGTGGGCAGTCAGGTCGTATTGGCAAGGCACGATAGACACATAATTGTTGGCAATTGCCCATTCGTCGTTGTCCTCTCCTTTGTCGAAATTGACAAAATTGCCGGCCATCCAAAAATACTTTCGGCCCGTAGGGTCGTAACGCTCCGCGAATTCCTCCTGCCATTTGGCATCTGCTTGGCGGCAGATTTTTATCCCCTTGATGTCTTCGTTGCGCTTTGGGGGAAAGTTCACATTCAGCGCGACTCCCTTGGGGATACCTCTTTCCAAGACCTGACGGGCAATCTTTTCGACCCATTCTTCCACGTGGGAAAAATCCGCTTTGGAAGAGAAATCGCACAGGCTAAAGCCGATGGATGGCAGGCCTTCCAAGGCTCCCTCTATTGCTGCTGACATAGTACCCGAATACAACACTGAAATGGACGTATTGGACCCGTGGTTGATCCCGCTCACGACCAGGTCTGGCGTTCGGTCTTTAAGCACATAATGCTTGGCAAGTTTCACACAATCCGCCGGAGTACCGCTGGACTTGTAAGCCGTCACGTCTTCGAAAATCTCCTCTTCGTAAAGTCTCAGCGTCTCTCCGATCGTGATCGCATGCCCCATGCCTGATTGTGGGCTATCTGGAGCTACCACGACCACTTCTCCGAGTTTTTTCATTACAGAAACGAGAGTGAGGATCCCTTTTGAGGTGATTCCATCATCATTGGAGACGAGGATAAGCGGCTTTGGCATAAAAATCAGTTGTGCAATTCGTTGTAATGGGCGGCAATTCTAAGCAAATCACCCCGCTTATCATGATCCAATCTGTTTTTTTTCATGTAGAGGTCGATCTCATCTTCGTAGCCTGGAAAAAAGGCAATTAAATCTTTCTTATTGAGGCTATACCATTGGATTTCATTGCCTTTGAAAAAGTAATAATCGAAGGTAAGTCTATATCCTGTAATAATCTTAGACTCATTCGAAGGATTCATCCCAATCACTCCCTTTGTCCCCGTATTTCTGTAATTAGTCTCAATATATTCCCTGCACAAAAGCGTGATTTCACTGCCCTCAGTGAGAACCTCAAAGAAAACCGGCGTTTCACTATCGCCATTTAGTTTATAAGAAAGACTATAAAAGCTTCTTAGCCCATCATTTGTTTCGTTATGAATTTCAAAATGACTGACATTGGAGGCTGTAAAGGTAGAAATGGTCTCAGTTTGTAACTGAACCAAATTATTTTCCAGATCATATTTTACCAAGCCTGCATAAGTCTGCCCATCTGTGCCATAGATATTGCCTTTGTACCACATTTGGGAGGGAAAATGATTTTGCGCAAGCAAAGAGAGCGCACCCACAAACAGCAAATTCAGGGTAAATACTGCTTTTTTCAAAGATTCTCTCATGCTTGAATTAGCTCTTTTTTACAAGTAGAGTAAAAATTCCCCTGCTCATTTTTCTTATTATCTCTAAAACGAAACTATTTCAACATGCTATACCCCATTTTGTCACTTTTCTTTTTCAAGCAACTTCATTGATAGGATTGGGCTGAATCTTGATCGGCACTTGTTCGCTAAGCTCCAATCGATATCCGATCGAGCCCACTCTTTTTTGGGGATTATTGAATATCAAACGGTAATCCCACTATCATTCAATGGTATTTAATTCTGCAGATCATTGTAATACGCTGTAATTCTAAGCAAATCACCCCGCTTATCATGCTCCAAACGGTTTTTTTTCATGTAGAGGTTGATCTCATCATCATATCCCGGAAGCATGGCAAAGAGGTCTTTGCGCTTAAGGCTATAGCGCTCCAAACGCCCATTTTTGAAAAAATAATAATTGAACGCCAAGCGGTATCCCGAGTAAGTCTGCGGTCCCCAAAAAGGGTTCATTCCATATGCTCCCCAGCTATTGTTCATCCCTCTGGTATCTGTGGCGATGTACTCCCTACACAGTAAGGCAATGTCATTTCCCTCCGTCAGCACTTCAAAAAAAGTAGGTGTCTCGTATTGTCCGTTGATCGCATAAGGAAGACTGTAAAACTTCCGTACCCCTCCAAATATTTCATCATAAATCTCAAAATTCGAGACATTGGAAGCAGTGAAGGTGTCCACTGTCTCGGTCTGGAGCTGTACCAGGTTATTGTCCAAGTCGTACTTGATCAAGCCCGAAACGGTCGAGCCGTCGTTGAGATAAATATTCCCCTTGTGCCAGATCTGGGAGGGAAATTGGTTGTTCTGAGCTAATACACAAACCAAGCTCAGCAACATGAAACCTAGGGTGAGAATAGTCCTTTTCATGATAATCGTCTTGCTTAGGTAATACGTGCCAAACCAAACGGGGGTTTAGGCTCGTTTTTTTTGGGTTTTTCGGAAACGAGGCACTGGCATTCTTCTATTTGAGAATGTTGTGGCCCATCTTGTCCCTTTTGGTGGTTAGGTATCTTTCATTGTGGGGATTGGGCACGATTTCTATGGGCACCTGCTCGACGATCTCCAATCCATATCCCAAGAGGCCTACCCGCTTCTTGGGGTTGTTTGATATCAGTCGTATCTTGCTGACTCCCAAATCACGCAAGATCTGGGCACCCACTCCGTAGTCCCTGCCGTCCATCGGAAGTCCCAAGGCAACATTTGCCTGTACGGTATCCATGCCCTGCTCTTGGAGCTTGTAGGCTTTCAGCTTATTGATGAGTCCTATTCCACGGCCTTCTTGGTTCATATAGAGGACGACCCCTTTGCCTTCCTTTTCCACCATTTCCATGGCGGAATGCAGCTGGGGCCCGCAATCACATCGACAGCTCCCAAAGATGTCTCCAGTCACGCATGAAGAATGCACTCTTACCAAAATTGGCTCGTTAGGTTCCCAAGTGCCTTTGATCAAGGCCATGTGTATCTCTTGGGTATTGGTCTGTCTGAATGCAATAAGATCAAAGTTTCCCCAAGTTGTGGGCAGCTCCACTCCTATCTCACGCTTGATCAGAGACTCATTTCTCAACCTGTAGGCGATGAGGTCTTTGATCGACACCAGCTTTAAATTGAAACGTTCGGCTACTTTCACCAGATCTGGAAGTCGCGCCATGCTCCCGTCTTCATTCATGATCTCCACCAAAACGCCAGCCGGAGCCATTCCTGCCAGCCTTGCAAAATCTATTGCCGCTTCGGTATGCCCCGCTCTGCGGATGACCCCACCACGCTTGGCTTTCAGGGGAAAAATATGACCCGGCTTCCCCAGCTCACTTGGGTGGATAGAATCGTCGATCAGAGCCTTGATCGTCTTGGCGCGGTCGGAGGCGGATATTCCCGTCGTGCAGCCGTGGCCGATCAGGTCTACGGACACGGTGAAGGGGGTTTCAAAGGCTGCGGTGTTATTGCCAACCATCAGCTCGAGACCGAGCTGATCGCAACGGTCTTCAATCAATGGGGCACAAATCAAGCCACGGCCGTGAGTTGCCATGAAATTGATGATCTCTGGGGTAATCTTCTCAGCGGCACAGATAAAATCCCCTTCGTTCTCGCGGTCTTCGTCATCCACGACAATGATTACTTCGCCGTTTTTGATGGCTTCGATGGCGTCTTCTATCGGGTCTAGCTGGTAGGTTTCCACTTGGGTAGGATTTGAATTCATGAATAGGGGCGCAATTTAGTCGCTTTCATCTTAAAACAGGGAATGGCCAAAGAAAGTTTGGTATTATCCAATCACTATTCCGAGCTCCTTATCGATCTCGAGCTGAACTTTCTTCAGCTCAAAATAAACCTGCTGGAGTTCCAACACTTTTCCCTCTTCAGCGGCCTCATGCTCGGCGGTCTTGATTTTTTGCTTGGCTTCATCCATCATTTTGTGGACCAGTCTTCTTTTCAGCCGCAGGATTGACTTAAAAGCCGTTCCCGCCAGGTCGTCCGACTCAGTATTGATGAAGATCTGGTGGCGCTCATGCCAATGAACCGATACTTCATGCCGTGGAGTGACCAAATCGATAGTCACCTGCCTGACTTCCAAATCGCGCTGGGACACAAAAAAATCAGTATTTGGTATCTCGCCTTTGGCCAGACATTCCCTATAGATATCCAAAATCTTCTGATAAATCGGAGTATGAAACTGTATGTCACCAGTCTCGGAAAGAAGATATTCGCAGAGGTGCAGCTCCTCGTGATCCAGCTTTTGCCAGCCATAATTGAGAAGCAGCCTGATCGTTTCCTTCTCTTGAAGTCTCAGTGTATCCTCAACGGAGGTTTGACTATTGGTCGGGATCAGCTCTTCGAGCATTTCCTCAGCTTCAGCTTCTTCCTTTGCCTTCTGAAAATTCTCCTTACTATTCTTAATGAAAGACTTATTCAGCTCTGCGTGAATGATTTCTTCCTCAATTTGGAGCAAACCGGAGGCTTCTTTTGCATAAACCGAACGGACGATAGGATCGGGAATTTTCCCGATACTTTGGACAATCTCCCGGATCACCTCAGCCTTTCGGATCGGATCCTTGGCAAACTCATCCTTGTACAAGCCGATCTTGAAGCCAATGAAATCCCTGCTATTCTCTTTCAGGTAATCCTGAAAAGCCTGGGAACCGACTTTCCGAGAAAAGCTGTCGGGATCTTCCCCGTCCGGGAAAACCACGGCCTTGACATTGAGCCCTCCCTCCAGAAGCAAGTCTATCCCACGGATAGAAGCCTTAATCCCAGCCGGGTCTCCATCGTACAAAACGGTAACCTGATTGGTAAAACGCTTAATTAGCTTGATTTGCCCGTCCGTGAGTGAAGTACCTGAGGAAGCCGCGACGTTTTCAATGCCAGAAAGATGCATTGAAATCACGTCAGTGTAGCCCTCTACCAGGAAGCAGTTGTCCAGATCCCTGATGGCTTTTTTGGCCTGGTAGATCCCATAGAGCACGTCACTTTTGTGATAGATCGGTGTCTCCGGAGAGTTGATGTACTTGGGTTGGTTTTTGTCCTTGGTGAGAATCCGCGCGCCAAACCCGATCGGCTTCCCACTAATGTTGTGAATGGTAAAGGTCACCCGACCTCGGAAGCGGTCGTATGTTCGGCTTGCATCTCCCTCCCGCTGGAGAATCAATCCTGCTTTGAGCAGAATTTCCTCCTGAAATCCGGCAGCTTTTGCGGCTTTCATCAATTGATCCCAACCGTCCAACGCATAGCCAAGGTCAAACTTCTCGATGATCTGCGGTGTAAAACCCCGCTCCTTGAAGTAGCTCAAACCAATGGATCGTCCCTCTTCGGTCTGAAGGTTTTTTACAAAAAAATCCTTTGCAAAATTCAGGGCAATAAAAAGGCTTTCCCGCTCACTCTGCTCCTGGTTTTGTTCCGGAGTACGGGTCTCGTCTTCTTCGACCTCTATCCCATATTTCCCTGCCAGATGCCGGATCGCTTCCTGAAAGCCAACCCCCTCGATATCCATGATAAATTGGATTGGATCGCCAGCCTTGCTACAGCCGAAGCATTTATAGATTTGTTTGGAGGGTGAAACTGAGAATGAAGGCGACTTTTCGCCATGGAAAGGACAGCAAGCCCACATGTTCTGCCCTTTCTTTTTCAAAGGGACATAGTCACCCACCACCTCGACGATATCGGCCCGTTCCTTTACTTTGTCTGTTGTCAGCTTACTTATTCCCATGATAATCGAAAGTAGACAAAGTTAAGGGCTGCAGGTAGAATTAATGGGAGAAATCGGCAGAACTATTTCCCCTTTGCTGGAGTTGTCCCTTACCGGGAGTCAAAAGTGGTTTCATAAAGCCACATTCTTGGAGTAACTTGCCAAAAATTTAGAATTACGAATGCAATTGACTGCAGAATCCATCCGAAAATCGCTTTCCAGAGTTCAGGACCCAGACCTTAAAAAGGATTTGGTCACGTTGGGAATGATTCAGGGCATCCATATAGAGGACAAAAAAGTGAGCTTCAAGGTTGTCTTGACCACGCCTGCCTGCCCCTTAAAAGAAGTAATCAAAAACAATTGCATCGAAGCGCTTCAGGAGGACCATGGCAAGGGGTGGGATTGGGACATTACCATGACTTCTCAAGTCACCACGGTCAGAGATGCCGCCCCTATACTGCCCGAGGTAAAAAACATCATTGCGATCGCATCAGGGAAAGGCGGAGTGGGAAAGTCTACCACCGCCGTAAATTTGGCCGTTGCCCTAGCTGAGCTTGGCGCCAAAGTGGGACTTGTCGATGCCGATATTTCGGGTCCGTCTATTCCGACCATGTTCAATGTGGAAGGCGAACAACCTACGGTTAAAAAGGTCAAAGACAAAAACATCATCGTACCCATCACGCAATATGGTGTCAAACTGATGTCCATTGGATTTTTGACCCCTAGTGACAGTGCCGTAGTTTGGAGGGGCCCCATGGCAAGCTCCGCCTTGAGGCAATTTATCTCTGATGTGGAATGGGGCGAACTGGACTATCTGCTGATTGACCTACCTCCGGGTACCTCGGACATACACCTGACGATGGTTCAGACTGTCCCAGTGACCGGTGCTGTAATCGTGACCACTCCCCAAAAAGTAGCCTTAGCTGACGCAAACAAGGGCCTTTCTATGTTCAGACAGCCCCAAATTAACGTACCTGTCTTAGGTGTTGTTGAAAATATGGCTTACTTTACGCCTGCGGAATTGCCCGAAAACAAATACTACATCTTCGGCAAAGAGGGAGGTAAAAAGCTGGCCGAGAAATACGCGGTACCGTTTCTAGGTGAGATTCCCATCGTGCAAAGCATCAGAGAAAGCGGCGACACAGGATACCCTGCTGTGTTGAAAAACGGCCAGACCAAGGATGCGTATATGGAGTTGGCCGAGTCTGTTGCCCGCCAGGTGGCAATTCGGAATGCTTCAATCGAAAAAACGTCAATTGTAGAAGTAAAAGCATAAGCAATAATGGAAGCTGGACTGAGAGAAAAAATTGAATTCGCCCTAGACACGATCAGGCCCTATCTGGAGGCAGACGGCGGTAATGTGCGCATCGTTGAACTCACTGACGATTTGGTCTTGAAAATCGAAATGATGGGTAATTGTGGTTCATGCCCCATGTCAACGATGACCTTGAAAGCTGGAGTGGAAGAGGCTATCAAACGAGCAATCCCCGAAATCACCCGGGTGGAAGCCGTCAATCTAACTGTAGCCTGATTTCCCTCTGAATGAAAAAAGGTTTCCGGGTTATTGGCTTAATCCTATTGATCAAGGGATTGACTTTCCTGTCGGCTGATTCCTTTGGACAAAAGATCACATCCCTGGATCCCTCTTCGGTGCCCGGGACTTCAATTGCCCATTCCCATTCCGAAAAATGTGCCCACACGCTGATTCAAGCAAGAATTGAAAAAGAAATGGGGTACTTCGGTTCGGAAGGATTCTTCGAAGATTGGATAGACCAAAAAATCGAAATCCGGAAAACGGTTCCACAGATTGCTCGCCTACAGGAAGACCCGCGTCTCATACCAGTAGTAGTCCATGTCATCCACAATGGCACCTCAGTGGGCACCGGAGCCAATATTCCAGACTCACAGATTTTGGAACAAATCCGGATTTTGAATGAGGATTTCCGACGACTCAATGCAGATGCTAGCCTTACCCCAGCTGAATTTCTTCCAGTCGCAGCTGACGCAAACATAGAATTTGTACTTGCCAAGCAGGATCCGGACGGTCTTCCTACCTCAGGAATCGTGCGAGTACAAGGAAGTAAAAGCACTTACGACCCAAATTCAGACGCCACGCTGATCGGACAAACCAGTCAGTGGAATCCGGACGAATACATGAATATCTGGGTGGTCCCATTGGTTTCCCCCTACATAGGATACGCTACCTTTCCCCTATCCGACCTCCCCGGGCTTAATTTCTCCCCCACTCCAGCAAACATCGACGGCGTCACAATAGACTACCGGTACTTTGGAGCGGGAGGCAGTGCGGTTTCAGCTTCTCTAGGCAGAACCGCCACCCACGAGGTTGGCCATTACTTTGGGCTACGCCACATTTGGGGCGATGGAGGCTGCGATGTGGACGATTTCGTCACTGACACGCCAATCCAAGACGCTTCCAACAACCTGTGCAACAGCAATCCAAGCAAAACTTCCTGTGGAGTAAGCAACATGATCCAAAACTTCATGGATTATACACCGGACGCTTGCATGAATTTGTTTACCAACGGCCAAATTGAACGGTTCAATGTAGTTTTGGAAAACAGCCCCCGCAGAGTTACTCTAGTCAATAACCGGGCTACCCAAGAGCCTGTCTTGGCCGAACGCGACTTGTCCTTGGCCCAGATCCTACAGCCCGTCGATGCCATCTGTGAACTCACTGTGGTTCCGCAGGTTGTGGTCCAAAATGCAGGTACAGGCCGAGTAACTTCAGCAAGAGTGGAGTTTAGAAACAATGGAGTGTTGATCGAAAACAGACGTTTTGCAGTGAACCTGGAAACCGGCGAACAAGCTATCCTTACCTTCAGCTCCTACCAACTCCAGCCAAGCAATAATTTTGTCCAGTTTGAAATCACCCAGGTAAATGACCAAGGTGACGAAAACGCCGAAAACAACTCCCTGAGCTCCAGCCCTGTTCTACAGGGAGAAATCAGCCTTCCATATACATTCGATCCACAAAACTTCCCCGGCGACTGGGTTGTATCCAATCCCGACCAAAGCATGACTTGGCGGAACACAAGCCTTACCCTGAATGGACAAAACCAACAGGCGGTGTACTTCCGCAACTACGAGTACGAGGCACCGGGACAATACGACTATTTCATCTCTCCCATCATCGATCTCGACAGATACCCCAATGCACAACTCGTTTTCGAAGTTGCCCACGCCCCCTATGACCAGGCCGGCTACGAAGACGAATTGCTGATTTCCGTGTCGGAGGACTGTAGCGCCAATTTTGATTTGGTTGATGTCAAGTATCAAAAATCGGGAGTCAGGTTGGAGACATCCCCTTCTACCATTGAAGAATTCATCCCTACCTCAACAGATCAATTCCGAACCGAAATCTTCAACCTGAGTAGTTTTCAGGGTTTGGGTAAGGTGCGCATTGCCATAGTCAACAAAAATGCCTACGGCAACAATATCTACCTGCGAAATATCCGAATCCTACCTACCGAAGAGCTCAACTACGGCGTGACAATCGAAGAAGTATTGATCCCTACTCCAATCAATACAGGAAGCCACACTGACGAGATCGTGCGGGTTAGCAATAGTGGAAATCTCACCATATCCAAGTTTGTCTTCAACAGGACAAGCAACGTGTCTGTCCCAGAGTCCTATGCAGTTACCGAATTGAACATGGCTCCAGGGGAGGAAGTAGAAGTGGAAGTGCCTAATTCGACCCAGCAAGGAAAAAACAGGCTGCGTTTCTCGGTTTCTGAGCCAAACTTTGATCAAAATGGAGATTCACCAGCTATAGTCAGCAGGTATCATCTGGAAAGTGTCGATTCCATCACCGCACCGTGGAGACAAAAATTCGACAGCAACGGCTTGGGTACTTGGCTTACCATCAACCCAGAAAATGACTTGACAGCTTGGACGGCCAGATCGGTAAGCTCTGACACCGGCTTTGACAATGCTGCGGTACTGGAAAACGGAATTGCCGGAAATAGCTATTGGCTCGGTACGCCTACCTTTGATCTTACCCTGTCTAGCCAAGCCAGCGTATTCTTTGACCTTGCATCCGGTCAGGTAGATCCAGACACTAGGCTTTCACTCCTAGCCAGCAGAGACGGTGGAATGACTTACAGCGAAGTTTGGTCTGCAGCGGGACAGGAACTATCAACCGTCACCGTAGGTGAAGCCAATCCCAACTCCGAAGGCGACTATGCCCGAAAGTATGTTGACCTCAGCAGCATCGCTGGATCTGGCAGCGAAAGGGCACGAATTGCATTTGTATTGACAGTAGCTGGCAGTTCCAACTCCCCCGTCTACTTGGACAATATTGAGCTCTTCCTCAATGCTAATCCTGAGCCAGTCATCCCGACCGAAGGTAGCAGCACGCTTTATCCCAATCCCGCAAGAGATCGCTTCAGCCTCGCATTCAACCTTCCCACGAGAGATGAAGTTACCATACAAATCATTTCGTCCAATGGGAGCATTGTCCATGAAGTGGTGTATCCCGGCACGCTAAACCAGACTTATACCTTCAGCACCGAACTCTTCAGAACTGGGGTGTACCTAATTCGGATCTCCGGAAATTCTCTGGTGGAAATGAAGCGTCTGATTATTAATTAATCTAAAATACGCCGAGGGAACACGCTTCGGCTTGTTTTTTGTCTGAGGGATTGGGTTGTTTTTGACAAATTTGTTCCTCAACCGACCAAAAAACCAGCTATCTTAGACTGACACTATTTCCCGATGAATTCCTTCAATTATTCGATCAAAAAAATCCTGATTAACCTGCTGATCATCATCGCACTCGGCATTCTCTTAGGATTTCTTTTTCTCAAAGTATATCTGCCCCTCTACACCAACCACGGAGAAACGGTCTCCGTACCTGATTTGTCAGGCTATGAGTATCAAGAAGCGAGCAACTTGCTCGAAAACACCGGACTGCAATATGAGGTCTCTCTTGATTCAGGCTTTAGCACCGAGCTCCCTGCCTTGGCTATCCTCAAGCAGATCCCAGCGGCAAACTCCCAAGTGAAAAGCGGAAGAAAGATCTATCTCACTCTGAATGCCCGCAATGCCCCCCTGATCAAGATGCCCAATTTGGTCAACATGCCTTTGAAGAACGTCCAAGAAATCTTGGCCAATATTGGGCTCGAACGAGGCGACATTGTCTATGTACCCGACATCGGCATCAATGTAGTATTGGAGCAGCGATACCGTGGAGTGACTGTCAAAGAAGGATTTGAAATCCCAAAGGGAGCCAGAATCGACCTGACGGTCGGAGATGGCATGGGCAATCAGTTGCTCTTGGTACCGGATTTGACGGGTATGGAGGAGGAAGATGCCGAGTTTCTCATCCTTGGCTATGGCTTGCGGTTAGGGAACAAGAACTTTAGCGAGACGGACTCGGTTGCTGCCGGAAAAATATTCTTACAGGCTCCTCCAGCCGGAACAGAAGTCAGAACTGGCGATTTGATCAATATCTGGATATCCAAAAATTAAGGATTTGAAACACAAGCTTGCACGCTGGATATATTTTTTCTGCTTTGCGATGCTGCTGCTGCAAAGTCAAAGAAGCTTAGCCCAGTTTGTGGAATTCGGCCCGGTGCATCAGGATGGATTTTCGGATCAAAACCGAAACAAGTCCAAAGCCCGAGTTGTGTCGCATAATATATTGCCTTTTTGGGATGATTTTTCCGATGGCATCGACACGCTCCGGTGGACAGTATCCGGTGCATCTTACACCGAGACTATCGGACAGAATGCGCCTTCGTTAGGCCAAATCCTATTCAACGGCGTAGATCAAAATGGCCGCCCCTATTCCCTGCAGATCCGCGACCAAGGGGAGAGCGACTTCCTGAGCAGCAAAGCGTTTGACCTCAGCGCGCTGACAGCATCCCAGCGCGAAAGCCTTTATTTGAGTTTTTTTTGGCAAGCTGGGGGAAAAGCTGAAGCCCCCGATACTAGGGACAGACTGACACTGCAGATATTGGATGCCGCTGGCACTTGGAACACCATTTGGGTCCAGCCAGGAGGTGAAGACCTGGACAGAGAAAACTTCACCCAAGAAATCGTAAAAATCCAGCCGGAGTGGCAGCATGCGGACTTTCAATTCCGCTTCTTTTCCAACGGAAGACAAGTCGGCCCCTTCGACAGCTGGCTGATAGACTATGTCTATTTAGGCTATAACCGAAGCGAAACCGATCTTTTCCACAGGGACAGAGCGCTCACCCGCCGCAACCAGCTCAGCTTGGGAGATTATAGTGCCTATCCACTGGAATTGCTGCAACAAGAGCAAACCGGACTTTGGACCCAAGTGCAAAACGAATTTCTTAACCTGGAAAACCGCTTTCGGGCGATGGAATACTCCATTGACCTAAAGGATAGCCTAGGTAGTCCAATCCTATCCGTCAATGAGGACACACCATTCAACCCCGTGCCCAATGCCTTGGAGAGACGGACTTTTCTCAGTCGAGAATTTGAAGATATCCCACTTCCATCCTCACAGACCGATCTGGTCATCACCACAGCACTGACTTCCGGGGATGGTTTTTTGTTCCAGCTACAAAATGGTGACACGATCCGATATGAGTCGGTGGATTTCCGGAAAAACGATACCGCAAAGACCGTCTTTCCCATTCGTGATTTCTTTGCCTACGACAATGGATCAGCAGACTATTCCGCGGGGATCAACCAACGTTCCGGGCAATTAGCCGTCCTGTTTAACACCCCACAGCCCGTCTACCTCAAAGGGATTTCCATCAACTTTACCAATGCTGCACAGGCTAATCAGGCGCTGGACATCGTGGTTTGGGACGAGCTCGGGCAAAGCCCCCTCTTGGTCAAAGAATCCCTGATTCCGGTAAAGGAGCCGGGCCAGGCTTATTCCTATTATGAACTGGATACCAACCTTCGGGTTTCTGGTCAATTCCATGTGGGCTTTACCCAGTTTTCCAATGATTTTGTCCACGTCGGCTTGGACAAAGTAAATGACCATGGCGAAAAGATATTCTTCAATGTGGGTGGGGGCTGGATACAAAACGAGGAGGTAAAAGGCTCGCTGATGATCCGTCCACACGTCTCTCTGGCACCACCACTTGAAGAAAGCGAACTTCCGAAAGCTAGCTTCCGTATCTACCCCAATCCTACGGTCGACGTCGTACATATTGAGGGGGAATTTGCCGAACTCTTGGTTTTCGACTCCTTTGGAAGGCAGATTTTGTTACCGCGGGAAAAGAACGGTGCCGGAGAAATCATTAATTTTGAAGGACAGCGGCCTGGTATCTACGTTATCAACCTATTTTCAGAATCCGGGCCGCAGTCATTCCGAATTTTAGTCAACAGATAATATGGAAGATATCACAGTATCAGAATTGAAAGGGCGCTTGGAAAAGGGGGAGAAATTCCACTTTCTAGACGTCCGTGAAGAATGGGAATTTGAAGAGGACAATCTTGGAGCCAAAAACATCCCCCTGGGTGAACTGCCCCACCGCATCAGCGAGCTGGAGAAGTTCAAGGATGAAGAGATCGTTGTTCACTGCCGCTCCGGCGCGCGTAGCAGCAATGCCAAGAAGTTTTTGGAAAGCAAGGGCTTTAGCCAAGTGCGGAATGTCCCCGGGGGGATACTAGCCTACAGAGCGCTTTAGTAAACTAGCCGGAATCTAAGTTCCGGCTTTTTTTATCTACAAAATCCCATCAGCTATTTAGTCTTCGATTTCCAAAGTTCCCAAAGCAAACTTCATCAGGACTTCCTGGAAATACAACGTGTATACAGCTTGAGCCTGATCAGCCTGAGCTCGTACCAAGGTCTGGTTGGCAGTAGACATATCCACAAAGCTGGATAGGCCCAGCCTGAATCTCTCACTGACAGCCTTGGCGGCCTCTTCTGCTGCCAATACCTGAACTTGCGAGTTTTCCTCCTTCCGTAGCGCGGCTAGGTAATTTTGGTAGGAAAGCTTCACCTCTTGGTAAACCTTCCGCTCTGTGGCCTCTTTTTGCAGCAACTGATTTTCGTATGCGGCCCTGCTTCTGGTCACATCCAATCGAGTCTGAAAATTGGTGAAGATGGGAATCGCCAAGCCGATTCCTAGCGTATTTTGAGGGTAAATTTTCAAAAACTGCTCCCTCAAGGTCCGCTCATCCAAAGAAGTGAAGAAGGTATTGTAATTGTAAAACGCGTTCAGTCTGGGATAGTACATTGCCTTGACGGCCTGCATGTCCTTCTTAAATGAGGTAGCAAGAAGGCTTTGTTGACCCAGATCCGCACGACTGGATTTTGCCATTTCATATAGCTCTGCCACATTCATCCCTGCAAACGAACTGCTCTCGCGGATAGGCTCCACAGGTTCAATTTTGGGCACGACTCCAGGTGCCAACTGCAGATATTCCGTGAGTAGCCATAGATCATTTTCCAGCTGGACTCCCGCATCAACTTTGACTGATTCAAGCCTTGCAACCTCAGATTGCTGATTGTAAAGATCGGACACAGTCCGCAGACCCGCATCCACAAAACCCTCAATCTGAAGCAACTGCTGTTTTTGGTTTTCAAGGTTTTCCGAAGCAATCCGGTAAAGTTCCTGATCCAACAATACCTGCAGATATCGTCTTGAGACGTCGAAGATCACTTGTTGTTTGGCGCGATTCAGCCCTTTCTCCCCAGCTTCCAGAGCCAGCTTGGCGGATTGGGTATCGAGTATCCTCCTACCCGAATTGAAAAGGGGCATGTTGACATTTAAGTTTCCGCTGACGATCTCGTTGGTTACGTTCGTTACCACGATTTCACCTTCAATCTGCTGGAACTGTTGGCCCGACTGTCTGCTAAAGTTGGAGCTAATACCCACGTTGGGAAGATGGGAAAGTAGCGCTACCTGCCGTTCTTTCTGAAGAATGGCCAAATTGTTTTCTTGGATTCGGTATTCCAAATTTTTGGTCAGTGCAAGATCCACCGCCATTTGAAAATCCATCGGGATAGTATCCTGTGCCTGCAAAGTGCCCGCAAGCAACAATCCGCCCAACACTCCAACCAGTTTTTTATTAAGAGGCAATCGCTTCATCTGTTTCTATTCTTCCGTCTACTAAATTGATCAATCGGGTGCCGTAGTCGGCATTTTCCCGAGCATGGGTGGCTTGGATGATGGTCGTTCCCTCCGCATGCAGTTCCCTGAATATTTCCATGATTTCCTTGGCCTGTGCCGAATGGAGGTTTCCGGTGGGTTCATCTGCGAGCAACACCCTAGGCTTGCCGGCAATCGCCCTGGCAATACCCACGAGCTGCTGCTGTCCGCCAGACAACTGGGCGGGAAAGAGGTCCTTTTTCGCCACCATGTTAAATCTATCCAACAAGTCTGCAATGATACTCTTGCGTTCTCCCGAGGACACATTTCTGTAAAGCAGCGGTGTCTCGATGTTTTCATAGACCGTGAGTTCATCGATCAGATGATACGCTTGGAAGATGTAGCCAAACTCGCTCTTGTGAAGGTTTGAACGCTCCTTGTCCCTCATGTGTCGGATATTTCTTTCTCCGAAAAAGTAATCCCCATCATAGTCCTCGTCGAGTAGCCCGAGGATGTTGAGCAAGGTGGATTTACCGGCGCCAGAAGGCCCCATCAGGGTGATAAATTCTCCCTCGTTGATGGTGAGGTTGATTCCCTTGAGAATGAAAACACGCTGAAAACGCGATTCGATGTACTTATCAATTTCTTTAAGTTGGATCATTTTATATAAATCAGATAATTAATCACTCTTTAATGTTTTGGACGGATTGACCCGGTAGACTTTCCAACTTCGATAGCCTATGGTTATCAGCGCTAAAAGCAAAACCACCAAGATAGAGCTTATGAAAGGCCCTATGCCGATCTGGGCTTTATTTGCAAAAGCCTCCAACCAAGTCCCTGAGAACCAAATCCCAAACCCTATCGCCAAGATCGCCGACAGTGCCAATAGCTTTAAAAAATCGGAAGAAAGCACAGCCAAGACATCCCCCTGCGTAGCGCCCAGCACCTTTCGGATACTGATTTCACGAGTTCTCCTCAAGGCAACATAAGACACCAAGCCAAACAATCCCATGCAGGCAATGAAAATCGCAATCCCGGAAAACAAGCCGAAGATAGCCCCAACCCGCTCTTCAGAACGATAGAGCTGGGCGTATTCCTGGTCTATAAACCGGTAGTTGAACGGTCTGTCCGGAACCAAAGCCTTCCATGTATCCTCAAGGGTAGCGAGATGAGTCGCTGGATTTCCAGCCGGCATTTTCACCAAGAGTACATTTGCTTGGCCGGGATCGATGAATATTCCCAAAGGTTCTATTTTGTGATGCAGGGAATTGAAGTAAAAATCGTTAACAACGCCTTTGACATAGGCCATAGATCCCCCATAGTTGAGTTTTCTGCCGATGGCCTCTTCCGGCGTCCAGCCCAGTTGGCTAAGCGCAGACTCGTTTAATATCAACGGAAACTCGAGCGCAGAGTCATAGGCGACACTCCTTGAAAGGTCGGTGTCCGTGAAGTTCTCCCCAGCTAGGACGGTCAGCCCGATTGTATTCACCAAATCTTTGTCTACAGAGTACCCGGTAATCATAAACTCCCTCTGGTTGTCTCCACCGGGAAAGATGGTATAGCCTGCCTTGATGTGGATAGGCATGTCCGCGGCCAGGGCGATGGATTCTGCTGAACCGGATCGAAGCATCTCCTGCTTTACCGACTCTATCGAATTGCGCATATTGTAATGGTACGGCAGAGCCAGCACCTGCTCTCGCTGGTAGCCTAGGTTAACTTCCTGCATGTAGTCGAGTTGGGATTTGACTATAAAGGTTGAGATCAACAATCCCATGGAGACGAAAAACTGGAAGACCACCAGGGACTTTCTCACCCAGGCCCCTCCGCCGATCTTGATTTGGTTTCCCAAAGCTTTGATAGGCTTCAGTCCGGAAAGGATTACGGAAGGGTACATTCCCGCAAGGAGCCCTACGGCAGCGACCAAGAAGGCCATTAGCAGGATTCCCTTCGCCGAAAAAAGTAGGCTTAAATCCAATGGCACCCCTCCCAACCTCACAAATTGAGGCGCTATCAGATAAATAATCAGCAGACTCAATATCGCTGCGCCAAAGGTCAAAATCAACGACTCGGAAACAAACTGGCCAAACAGCTGCATTCTGTCTGCGCCCATCACCTTTCGAAGTCCCACCTCCCGATTTCGCTCCGTCGCTTCAGCCGTGGCAAGATTTACATAATTGATGATCCCGATTGCGATCAACAAAATCGCCACCACGCCAAAGATGTAGAGGTATTTCACGTCCGTCCCTGGTTTGATCGAACTAAGCGTCTGATCGCCCAAGTGGATATTGGTCACTGGCTGTGTAAAAAAGGCCGTTTGGAAACCATACTCCTTTTGCTCCTCTCCCAAGTATTTCTCCACCAACTGGGGCAATTTCGCTTCAAACGCCGCTCGATCCGCATCCTCCCGCAGCTTGACGTAGCTGTAGTAGTTGCTTGGGGACCATTCGGGGTTCTTTCCATGCCTATGGGTCTTGAACGAAGCCAAAAAGTCAAAGTCCAAATGACTGTTGCTGGGGAAATTTTCCATGACACCAGATACTTGGTATTCTTTGCTGTCAATCTTGAGTGTTTTTCCCTCAGCATTCTGGGCTGACCCAAAATAACGATTGGCAGTCTCCTCGGTCAAGACCACCTGATTGGGTTCACTCAAGAGGCTTCCCTTTTGGCCAGCAAGGATCTCAAAATCAAAGACCTTGTAAAAGTTCTCATCCACAAAGGCGAATCGGGATTCCTCCTGATTCCCTTCGCCAGCATCGACCAAGACCGACGAAAAAATACTTAAGTCAAAAACCAGGGTACCTGTCTCAACTTCCGGGTACTCGTCGATCAATGTCGGCACCAAAAGGGACGGCGTGGTGCTGACCAACTGCCGCTCACCACCCGACACGAACTCTTGGTTGAACTTATAAATACGATCCGACCCGGTATACATCCTGTCATAGCTCCACTCATGGTAGATGTAAAGAGAGATCACAAAAAAACTGACTAGTGCAATAGTCAGCCCCAGCAGGTTAATCCCAGTGTAGAGCTTGCGTTTCTTCAGGTTTCTAAATGAGACTTTCAGGTAATTTTTCCACATGGCGACAAAAGTTGCGAGGTCGTAAAATTGAAAAGTGGTAAGGCTTCCTACCAACTTTAGGCATACTTCCTCCTCGGCTCTCTACTTCCTACTATTATGCCACAAAAAAAGCCCCTGAATTGACTCCAGAGGCATTTTTTTGAATTTATCCACATAGTTTTCTCGAACATTTTTGTTCGCCAGCGGACGAATCTTTTGAATTCAAAAGGATAAAATGAGCAAATTGAAAATTCAGCCGTCCATCTTTGTCCGTTAGAATTTCCTATACTTCCCCTTCAGGTATTGGTTAGCTTCTTTCTCCTCAAACTTGGCTTTCTTGCTATCCCAGTGCAAAGTCTGATTTGGGAATCGACCTGCGATCACCCCCAGCAGAATGGTTTCGGTCAGTCTTGCTGCATAGGAGAATGGCGCAGTACATTCACCTTGGCCGAGGCATGCATCGACAAACTGGTGGTAATGCTTCTTACTCTCGGCATCATAGTCCTTCACTGGCTTGCCTAGGTTGAACTTCTCGATATCCATTTCCTGATATTTTCCATCGACGATCAATCGCGGAAGTTGCTGGAAGTGCGGAAGCAGAAGTCTTCCTTTTTCTCCCATAAACATCGCTCCCTGATCCGGCAACTCATCCCCATTCGGCAACTTCAGATCCTCATGATCGGCAGGCGCCCCAGGACCGTCATACCATACCCACTTCAAAGTCTCGGCAGTATAGGGGGTCGCCGGAAACTCATACGTTACGACATTGTGCTCCGGAAAGCCAAAACCAGTCGGTTGGCGGGTTTCATTGACGATAGTTCTGGGAACATCAAGTTGAAGGGCATTGTATGGGGTATCAAAGATATGCACACCCATATCTCCCAAGGTGCCGCAGCCGAAGTCCATCACTTTTCTCCAGTTGCCCGGGTGGTACTCGCCCTCTTTAAAGGGGCGCTCTGGCGCCGTACCCAGCCACAGATTCCAGTCCAAATTGGCGGGCACCGGATCGCTTCCAGTTGGTGCAGGCTTGTCAGTTCCCCAGTTTTTTGGAGACCAAGCGCGTACCGTATGTACTTTGCCGATGATACCATCTTGGATCAAAAGCGTCGCAAGCTTGTAGTCGTAGAAAGAGTGAACTTGGATACCCATTTGGGTGACCAGGCCTTTCTTTTCCGCCACTTTTTTCATCTCTCTCGCTTCAGACACATGGTGGGTAAGTGGCTTTTGGCAATAAACCGGCTTGTCCATTTTCATCGCCATGAGGGAAGCTGGAGCATGGGTATGGTCTGGAGTCGACACGACTACCGCATCGATACCGTCTTCCATCTCCTTTAGCATTTCACGGTAGTCCGCATAGGTTTTTGCGTTGGGAAAAAGTGTTTTGGCCTTTTCGAGCATTGTGGAGTCTACATCGCAAAGAGCCACCACATCGACCGCATTGTGAGACGCGATCGCATCCAAGTCCGCCATGCCCATAGCCCCAAGACCGATGTGCGCTGTTCTCAATCTGCCATTTGCCTGGGCTTTAGCCAGAAGCGTGGGCGCCAAAGATAGGCCCAAAACTCCCAAGCCAGTCTTCTTGAGGAAATCTCTACGATCGATAAATTGGATCTTATTGTTCATATAAATGAGTTATTAATTGGTGCTAACTAATTATGGGTTATTGATTATTGAGTCATTGAAGATTCAGTAGCGCTCAGGTTTTCACCTTGGTGTCTCAATACCGGCGGCTAGCTACTCGATTCTTGATTTACAGTTCCTTGATTCTGATTTTTCTAAAGCGGACCACGTCGCCATGTCCCAGAAACCCGATGTGCCCACTGCTCCTCTGCAAACCCGGATGTTCCTTGCCATCCAGAGTCCCATCTTTGCTTGCCTCCAAGTAGTCTCCTTCCAAGATGGTCTCCCCGTTGAGAATTACCTTGATCTTGGGGTGCTGCACGATTACTTCCTCTACATTCCATTCGCCAACGGGCTTGAGATACCCACGCTTTGCGGGGATCACGCCATATACCGATCCGTGAAATTGATACTCATGAAGGTCCTTATACTTGTCGGCAGTATTGTCCAAAATCTGGATTTCCTTGCCTACATAGGCTGCGTCTCCAGAGAGCGGCGTATGGATGCCGAGGCCGTTGTTTGCACCAGGAGTCAGTTGAAACTCAAATCTCAAGACGAAATCTCCGTATTCCCTTTCTGTCAATAGATTCCCTCCGCCCGATCCCTTTGGATCAATTACGATCATGCCGTCTTTTGCTTGGTAAGCGTTTTTGTTGCCTACCCAGCCATCAAGGCTTTTGCCGTCAAACAAAAAAATAAAACCTGCTTCGCTATCCTGCCCAAAGCACGGCGAAAGGGCGAGAAACGTGTAAAATGTTGCGACTAAAAAGAGAGATTTCAACATGGCGTCTGGAGAATAAAAAAGGGCAATCCCTGTATTCAGCCGACAAATTAACCTTTCGCAGCAAATTTCCTTAAGAATACTTCGTAAAAAATTTTATTTACCTTCCAGATCGTTAATTCATTTTTTTAGAAAACTCTTATTCTACGGAGACAGAAAGAATTGTTGCGCGCCGATCTACCAACGTCTGTCTGCTTTTAAGGAGGAAATATTGGAAACGTTGTTCTTTGCGTGCTGTGAGTTGTGATGGACTCGAAAACTCCGACTTTCATCCTCTACCTGAGGTCAAACGATCGGATCAGTACCCGCCTGCAGATGTTGGCTAACCTAAATCAGAAATCCTCTATTCGTCCTTTAGCACCTTTGCAGGGTTAATTTGGGCAGCGACATAGGAATGCAATCCCACGATCAGCATGCAAATGGCCAGCACTCCGACGCCTGAAATCCCAAAGAGGGAATAAGGCATGGAGATTTTATAGGTGAATCCGTCCAGCCAATCACTTAGAAAATAATAGGCTGGATAGACGGCAAGCGCAAAAGAAACCAGCACAAGCAGCACGTATTCTTTAGAAATAAGGCCGAGAATCTGAACAATCGATGCACCGAGCACCTTCCGGATACTGATTTCCTTGGTCCTTTGGGCAATGGTATAGGAGGAAAGTCCGAACAGTCCCATCGCAGAAATCAGAATGGCCAAGATACAGGCACCTCCAAGTACATTTCGGATTCGCATATCCTCTTGATAAAAGCGCTCAATCTGGAAATCCAAAAATTTAAATTCTGCTGTCTCGTAGGGATAGATTTCTTTGTAAATCGCCTCAAGCTCCTGCTTTGCCATTGCAAGATTTTGGCCTTTTTCCAATTTTACTGTAACTGATTGGAAAAATTGGGGATTGACCGTGAGAATCAGCGGGCGAATCTCCTCTCTTAGCGTTCGGGAGTGAAAATTTGCCACCACTCCAACAATCTTCTTTTCACCACCATTAAACCGGATGCTGAGCCCAAGCGCTTCCTCCGCTGTATCAATACCAGCTTCCTTGAGGAAATTTTCATTGACCAGAATTTCGTCTTCTCTATTACTGCCTTGACTTCCCGCCAGGATGGGCACACCGTTTACTTTGGCAAATGCCGAATCCACGTTCATTACTTGGATATACAGCTGCTTCTCTGTGGTATCCATAGGAACGTGAGCGTCAGAGGTCCACAGACTGGAGGAAGACACAAGGTTGCCGCTGAGGCTTGCCCCCTTGACCATGCTTTTTTGGTTGAGTCTGTCTTGCAGCTGCACCATCTTGTCCGGAGGAGAAAGAAAAGGCAAAGAGGCGTACATGACCTCCTCTTTTTCGAAGCCCAAGGGTTGGCTAGACACATACCGCAGTTGCTGATTGAGGACCAAAACCAGGATAACGAAGGCAATCGAGGCGGAAAACTGCAACACTGTCAGGTTTTTTCTCAAGAAGACCCCAATTGAAAACCTCCTATAGCCGGAGGATTCCCCCTTGAGCGCCCGCTGCGGCTGGTAGCCAGACAAAACCAATGAGGGATAAATGCCGGAAACCAGTGTAATCATCAAGGGAAAGGCAAAACAGAAAGCGAGGTTGATCCCGCTGAGCTGGTCGATTCTAAACTCTGCAGGAAGATAATCCGAAAACAAAGCCCTCAGCGCCTCGACCAAACCAACTGCGATAGCCATAGCCAAGAGCACAATCAGATAGGTCTCGGTCAGGAATTGAAGAATCAGTTGAGCCCGTCTTCCGCCTAGGGTCTTGCGTATCCCTACCTCCTTGGCTCTTCCAATCGCTTGGGCGGTTTCGAGATTGATGAAGTTCAATGCCGCAAGGAAGAGAATAATCAAGCCAATGTAGATCAGGCCTTGGAGAAAGACTTTGGAAACCGCGGTATCCGAATAGTTTTGGCTAAAATGCATTTCGCTCAGGGGCTCCACAAAAAAAGTCGTCTTTCCTTCATCGTCCTTTTTGTAGTTCTTGTCCACAATCGACTTGAGCGACTCATCCAACTGGGCTTTTTCTACACCAAGTCCAGCTTTGACAAACAGCTGGGAACTAGAGTTAACGTTATCCCAACTATGCAGGCCGTACCACTCCTCCATCTCGCTATGCTTGATGGTTTGGTAGGAGATAAAATCAGTGAAGATAAAATCCGATTTCTCCCCAAAATCGTCCACCACCCCAGTCACTTGGGCGATAATCGTATCCGAATCAACCCATAGGAGCTCCTTCCCCAGTGCCGTGCCGGCATCGACTCCGGGAAAATAGCGGTTCAGGCTGGCTACCGAAATGACCGCTGCGTTGGGTGCATCAAGCGCCGTTTCTGGATTTCCCGCCAGCCACGTTCTTGGAAAAATCTTGAAAAATCCGGGATCGGCAAAAGTGACGGTATTCACCCTTCCATAGACCTTGTTTTCGGCTGGGTTTGCCACCAATGTCTCGCTCAGAGTATAAAGCCTTCCTTTGCCTTCCACAGCGGTGATCTCATCTTGGATCACCTCGCCCAGGGGTCCCGGAGTTCCGGAGTTGGGAAAACTGCCGTCTCCCCATTCGGTCAATGTATTTATCCTGAAGATCCGATCTCCATCAGGATGGAAGCGGTCAAAGCTGTAGGAGTAAAAGACCAGATTGAAGATCAAAAAGCAGATCGAAATCCCGAGCGAAAGCCCTAACACATGGATAAAAGTTCTGAGTTTGTTGCGGCTAAGATTTCGCCAGGCGATTTTAAAGTAGTTTTTCAGCATTTGATTGGAAATGTTTCAAAATTGATGATCCGAATTCCGAAGAAAGCAGAATCAACATGCACCCCTTAAATACAACATCTGACCTATTTCAACGGTAGCTTGCCGGCTCAAAGCATCCCTCACTCCGGTTGATTTATTGGCGGATTTCTATCCTAAATCGGATGTACCGATCCCAGCCTTACTCATCCTTCAGGGTTTTTACAGGATTCATTTGGGTCGCGCGATAGGATTGGGCAGAGATCACCGCAATGGTAAACGCAACTCCTCCTGTCGCCAAGACCAGGAAATTGACCCACGATGGCCATTCTTTTACCGCAAACTGCTCCAGCCAACCTTGCATAAAGTACAAACTCAATGGCAAAGCGACAACTACTCCGACTAGCGTGATAACCAAAAACTCCTTGTTGAACATCCAAGAGATGCTCCAGCTGGAGGCTCCCAATACTTTTCTGATCCCGATCTCCTTGGTTCTCCCGGCTATACTTAAGGCCGCCATGGCAAACAAGCCCATCGCAGCAATCAGAATGGCTATACAAGCAGCCAAGAAAACCATCTTACCCAAACGCTCGTCGGCTACGTATTGCTTTTGGACGGTTTCATCTAGGAAATTGTAGCTAAATGCTTCCATAGGAAAAACCCGCTCCCATTCGCTTTCCAACAAAGCCCTGAAAGCCTCAAAGTCGGTTCCTGCACCTTTAACCATCACTTTGGGATTGGTAGCGGAGTGGATCATCAGCGTATTGATTCCGCTGAAGATGACATCGGGGCTTTTGGCCAGAATGACGGGTTCGATCTCTCTATAGAGCGAATTATGGTTGAAGTCCTTCAGCACACCCACGATTTCATGGCTTTGGATTTTGTTGCTGGGCAACATTTCTCCCAAGGGATCATCCCAGCCCATCGCTTTGGCGAAGGTCTCATTGATCAGTACCGCATTGCTGTCAGCCCCTACTTGCGGGTTCAGATCACGGCCTTGGGCAAGTTCCAACCCAAGCGTTTTCACATATTCTCCACCGATAAAGTTCAAACGAAAATCAAACTGTTTTTCATCCGGCGTCGGGAACCCACCGTCCCAAAATGAGTCATCTCCGTAGGTGGCAATGGTGATGCCGGCAGACAGAATTTCCGACCTGCCCATCAGTGCTTGTCGGTAAATCTCCGCCTGTGCAAAACTAGCACTGATTGTCTTCCTGAAATTGGTGCCCGGAACATCCGGCACATCGACCAACACAATCATCTCCTGATCAAAACCAAGGTCATAATTTCGGATCGCATTCATCTGATGGACCATGATCAGGGTCGATGCGATCAGCATGAACGAAATGAAAAATTGAAAGGCTACCAGTCCTTTGCGAAGTCCCTGCTTTCCAAACCGGATCGAAAGGTTGCCTTTCAGGACCTTTATGGGTCTCAGACTGGACATGAAAAATGCCGGATAAGCCCCTGCCATCGCGGTGATAGCCACAACCAATCCAAACAAAATCAGGATTTGCATGGAGCCATACACCAAGTCCAGCTTTTTGTCAAACAGCTCGTTGAAAGTCGGAAGCAGCACTTCAGACAAGATCATTCCCAACACGAGTGCAGCAATGGTGATTAGAAATGCCTCGGTCAGAAACTGGAATACCAGCTGACCAAATTCCGCTCCCATGGTTTTGCGGACACCCACTTCCTTAGCCCGGGTGGTAGATCTCCCTATTGCCATCGTTGTGAAGTTGATACAGGCGATCAGCAAAATCAAAAAAGCAATCCCTGCTAATATCCAAAGCAAGGTTGGGCGGGTTGACTCGGCCATGCCGGAGTCGGGATTGTCTGTAAGATGTATCTCAGAGATGGGCTGGAGTGTGAACGAATACTCACCTTCTTTATAATCCTCGCCCAGCACTTTCTTCATCATGGCCTCCACCCCAGCTTCTATCGTTGCTTTGGATTGAGCATCATTGAGTTTGATGTAGGTATCTCCGTAGACATTAAACCAAGACTCCTGATTTCTCTTCGCCACGCTGAAATCCAGGTTTGCATCGTTCACCAGCATCTCAAACTTAATACTGGAATTCGCTGGCAGGTCCTCCAGAAGTCCAGTGACCTGGTACTCCTCATAATTATCTCCCATCTGTATCCGGATGGACTTTCCCATGGGATTTTCATTTCCAAAATACTTTTTGGCGGTCTCTTCTGTGATCACCACGCCAAACTTGTCTTGCAAAGCTTGATCCTTCTTCCCCTCAAGAAGATTGAAGCTGAAAATCTCAAGAAAATCCGGACTCACTGTCAAGAACTGCTGTGTTTGAGTAGTCGACTCATCCAGGTAAGCCTGTGCTGAGCTGCCGATCAACCGGGTCGTATGGGTCACCTGTGGAAACTCCGCGGCAAAGGTAGGGGCTGTGATAATCGGAGTGGAGAAACTAGAAATCATGCCTTCCTCTCCCTTTTCGTGACGCTCTACCCTAAAAATCAGATCGCTGTTCTCATGAAAATCATCAAAGCTGCTCTCAAACTGGACAAAAAAGAAAATCAGGATGCTGACTCCCAATCCAAGTGACAGGCCAACCAAGTTGATACCCGTATGAAGCTTGTGCTTCAGGAGGTTTCTAAAGGCTATTTTCAAATAGTTTTTGATCATACGCTAGCTTTTTTCACAAGTCGAGTAAAATCCTTCGGTGGAAACAAAGCCCCATTCCAATCCGAGGGCTAAGTTGGTTTGATTGCATTCAAATAAAGGGCTGGCAAAAACACCGTTGCCCGGGGCTTTTAGCCAAGCCTTGTTTTTCCAGATTCATGCCATGAAAAATGGCCATTCCGGCAGAAATTGAGGTCTTATTCCTAAACTGACTTGTATTTGCGAACAATTTTGTTCGGCTGCGCACAATCTCACTTTGAGCGATAGCGGATAAATGATTTTGCCGAGTGGATCAAAACAGCTGAATTTGCTATAGGTAGCTTTACAGCATCGGCTGGGATCAGCATTCCTTTTCAGTTGAAAACGGCTATATTGAAGCATAACCCATTTTGACCGCCATGCTGACTTTTATCTCTTTCCCTTTCTTTTTTATGTGGGCTTTTGCCGCAAACCCATCATTTGAAGCTCAAGAAATCGACGCAGACATCTCCATCGGCTATGGGCTCGCCATAGGCGACGTGGACGGAGACGGAAAGGACGACATCCTGCTCGCGGACAAGAAACAAATCGTCTGGTATCGAAACGGCGATTGGAAAAAACACCTGATTGTCGAAAACCTTACGATATCGGACAATGTATGCATCGCTGCGAGGGATCTCGATGGGGACGGCAAAGTCGAAATCGCCGTCGGCGCCCAATGGAACCCTGGAGAGACTTCTGACACCAGCAAGTCCGGTGCTGTTTTCTACCTTATCCGACCGGTCGATCCTACTCAAAAATGGATCCCAAAGCAACTTCACCACGAGCCTACTACACACCGCATGCGATGGGTGAAAAACGATAAATCATCCCATCTTATCGTCGTACCTCTCCACGGCCGCGGTAATGCCAACGGAGCGGGCGCCGAAGTGAAAGTCATCGCCTACGAGTACCCCAAAAATCCAGCAGCCGAATGGACCTACACCCTCATCGACGAATCCATGCACCTAACCCACAATCTGGACGTAGTTGGAGATGGCAAGGGTGAATTCATCCTATTAGGCGGAAAAGAAGGAGTGAGGAAAATAGAATACGCTGGCGGAATTTGGCAGCAGGAGCAAGTCTATTTGCCAGAAAACATGGGAGTTGGCGAGCTACGCCTTGGCAAAAGCCGTGGAGAAATGCATTTTTTGGCAACCATCGAACCCATGCATGGTACTACATTGGCAGTTTATGAATCTTTGGATCAAAAACTCCAATCCCGCGGTCCGAAGCGGATCATCCTTCACTCCCAACTCAAGGATGGGCATTCCCTTGCGGTAGCAGATTTCCTCGGACTTGGTTTTGATCAGATTGTCGTCGGTTGGAGACTACCCAATGAGTCCGGAGAGTTGGGAGTGAAACTTTTTGTGCCAAAGGATGGGTCATTTTCGGTGTTTGAGGAGTTTTGGATAGACAAAGGCGGCATAGCCTGCGAAGATCTCCAGGCCGCTGACCTCAATGGAGACGGCAAGCTAGAGCTCATTGCATCCGGCCGAGCTACCAAAAACATCAAGGTGTACTGGAACAAAAACTAATCGAAACACCCAATTGATTTATTTCGGACGAAAAGTGTACGCTCCCGAACGCCCATCGTTTTGGCTTGAAATCGCTCCGCAAATTTTCTGGCAATTTTCAAGATTAAATTTTCTTAACAAGCCAAACTTGGCGCAACCTAGGATTGCGGCAAATTCTTCGAAAAGTGTCCGCTATCAGAGCAATCGAACGGCACAATGACCGAGTATTATACAGGTTTCGTTAAAATCAAATGAACTTTTCAGAATGAAATTCCGCAGACTTTTCAAAAAGTTAAAAAATATCACGTAGCCCGAAATTCTTTCCCTTCCTCATTTTTCGATTGGTACGGGCTTCGCAATGAGACAAGCATAACTCTAAACCAACAAACGATTATGAAATCCCTATTCACGGTAGCACTAGCAAGCGCATTGTCTTTTGGCGCATTCTCAGCTCAAGCAAGCGACGACTTAAAAGAACTTTCCGCTGTCAACACCAGCTACAAAAAAGTAAACGTCATGCTGAAAGAGGGCGTTGGCGCAGCAAAAATCTCCGTACTCACTCCAGAAGGCAAGCTGCTCAGCAGCCGAAAAGTAAACGTGCAGGATGAAAATCTGGTCGTTCCTTACAACCTGACCAACCTGCCGGCCGGAGAGTATCAGGTAAGGATCGTCACCAATGAAGAGGAGATTCGCTACACCGTAGAGACTATGGATCAACCGATTCCAGCTTCAGAATTGCCGCTGATGGCCTACGGGAAAAGTCTCGATGACAACACCGTGAGACTGGCGGTGGTAGGCCTATTGGAGCCAGGTGTCCAGGTAGAAATCTTCGCTTCTGAAACAGGAAAATTGATCCACGAAGAGCAGATCGACCAGCCAGAAGGATTTACCAAAAACTTTTCCTTCGCTGGAGTGCAGTCAGACGAAGTTTACATGAAAGTGACAGATGTCAAAGGAAGAACAAAGACGCTGTTTTTCTAATCCCCAAAACTAAACCAACACTCATCAAGCCCTGCTCCTCGGATCAGGGCTTTTTTGTTGCTAGACGGTCTTGATTCGTGCTGGATCCAATTTCCTCCTCCTATTCACCAGCCAAAAAGCCACCAGAATATTCGGAACCCAGCACAGCCAAGCCACAATCTGGTAGGCGGGCAAAAATTCTCCCCCATGCAATGCAATCAGAATCGGGAGCCAGATTCTAAGCGTCACCGCTGCAAAAGCAGCTGCGTAGCTAAAAATCATCCAGTCTTCGTGGGCTCCGTAATCGTGCCTTTTGGCGGTAAGCCAGCCCATCATCGTCGTGCAAAACCAAATGACTCCCAAGCTCACAAAGCCCAAAAGTGTTGCCATCCCGCCGGTCGCAAACAGGCCAAGATAGATACCGGCCAGACTGCTGAAGAAGACGGCAGTTACATAAGCCATCCCAATTCGTTTGTGAAGCTTTCGCCTCCTGTCCCGCAGACCTTTGTCAAATTGAACCCAGCCAATCAGCAAGGCCACGCCTCCACACAGGATGTGCATATAGAAGGCGATGTTCCATATGGGATCGAGCAGCAGCGCCTCCGGTTTGGATTGGAGTAGCCCAATCACACGATCTGCCCTAAAGTAAATGGCAGGATAAATCCCTATAAAAATGGCAGATATGGCAAAAATCCACCATGCAATTTTTTTTGTGGCTGCGCTCACAGAAAATCGGTTTTTGTGATAAAATGAACGAGAGTGAAATTTAAGCTTTTCCCACGATCTAATCCCGCAACTAGCCTGGATTGAATCTGTACGACGAGTGGAAAAAATCAGTCTAAACCGAAAAAAAGCTTATTTCATCGAGCGATGTTCTCTCCGCTGCAAAAAGGAAATGCCCGGACCAGAAGCTGTCCGGGCATTAATAATTCACTTTTAATAAAAATACCTACTCGTCCTTCAAACTGTCTACCGGGTTGGCCAGCGCTGCTCGGATGGCCTTGGATCCGACGGTTAGCAAGGTCAGTACCAAGGAAGCCAGCATCACCAGCACGAAGAGTCCGATAGAAATCTGCGTCTGGTAGGCAAAAGTTGCCAACCACTCTTTCATCATGTAATAGGCAAGAGGAATGGCAAAGCCAAAAGCCAGCAGCACCATGATCAAAAACTCGCGGGAAAGCATAAACGTGATCTGGGAAACAGAGGCCCCCAAGACCTTCCTGATGCCAATTTCCTTTATCTTCTGGCCTATCATGAAAGAGACCAGCCCGTAAAGACCAATACAGGAAATCAGGATAGCCAAGCCTGCAAAGATTTTATAAACCAAGGCCAGCTTCTGTTCAGACTCGTAAAATTCCGCGATGGATTCGTCGAGAAACTGGGCGGTAAAGATCTGTTCTGGATAATGCGTTTCGAAGGTCTCCTGGATAGCACCGAGGGTAGATTTGTTGGCTGACCGATCCAGCTTCACAGCTACCTGTCGGTAAATAGGTTTGGCGCTAAAGATCAGCAACTGCTTCATCTCCTCACGCAGGGAATTTACCGCAAAATCCTTGACCACGCCACTGATCGGCACCCAATTACCTCTCCCTCCTACTCGGATTAGTTTGCCCACAGCCTCTTCGGGACTGGAAATCAGCAGTTTTTTTGCCATCGTCTCATTGATCACCATAGACCTTAGCGTATCGCTGGCCGGATAGCCAGTACCCGCGACAAATTCCATCTCATAGAGATCAAAATAATCCTCGTCGGCGATCTTCAGAAAAGCCGGAAACGGGATGTCTTCGGTGTTTTGGTCAAAGTAAAAATTTGTCGCTGAGTTGTTGTCTGAGGAGGGGGTATCGGACGCCCTTGTCGCAGCAATCACTCCAGGGATGCGCAGCAGTTCCTGCTTGAAGGTTTCCATGCGGTTGGTCTCCCTGGTATCGGACGGCACATCCATGTAGTAGATCGCTTCTTTGTTAAATCCCAAGTCAGTCTCCTGTACCAAATTCATTTGTCGAACAGCGATCAGCGTGCCGATCATCAGGATCTGCGCTATCGCAAATTGCAAAACCACTAGCCCTCTGCGGATTGGAACTCCCCCGATTTCAGCGCCTTGAAACTTATTTTTCAACGCTTGGATAGGACGAAATCTGGAGACCACCAGCGCTGGATAAAAACCGGAAAGCAGGGTAAGTCCGATCACCAAGGCCAACACGAAGCCGATGATCGACGGTTGAAAAAAGCTCACTGCTGCAGGTACGTTTGCAATCTTGTCGAGATAAGGCAAAAGCAGGTTGGCCAGCAGCAAAGCGAGTGCGGAGGAAATGATCACCGACAGGAAGGTCTCCCCAAGGGACTGGAATACGATCTGCCACTTGGAGCTACCCATGACCTTCCGAACTCCAATTTCCTTGCTTTTGCCGATTGCCTGGGATGTGGTGAGGTTCACAAAATTGATCGAGGCCATCACCAGGATGAAAATCCCAACTAGAATCAGCGTCTGGATAGTCGACTTACGAACCAGCCTGCCACTCAGCGGCTCGAGATCCGAACCAAAGTGGATGTCGCCCAGGGGCTGCATCAGATGCGATTTGACGCTGTTGCCTCTTCCCTCGAAGTGCTTTTTCGAAAAGGCATTCAGCTGCTCCTGGGCCGAAACCATATCCGTATTGGGATTGGTCAGCACATATACCTGAAAATTGCTGCTGGTGCTTCCCCACTCGCTGAGATCAAAGTCAAACTCCTCTTGATGGGATCGAACCGTCTCATAGGCAATCATCATGTTAAAGTCAAAGTTGCTGTTGTCCGGAGTATTTTCCACCACTGCACCCACTTCCAACTTGACACCATTAGTCAGTTCCATGCTTTTTCCCAAAGCATTTTCCCAGCTGCCAAAAAACCTATCTCCCTCAGCCCTGGTCAGCACGACCTTTCCGGGTTCGTCCAAAATTGCAGCACTTCCGCTTAAAAACTCCAAATCAAAAAGGTTAGGGTATTCCGAGTTGGAGTAGAAAAGGTGTTCTGTTTTGTATTTCTCCAGGCTTTCGCTTTCTCCGTTTTCGTGCACATTGATTTGCACTTCTGAGTTGACGATCACCGGCACCACTTTGTCAAAAGCCAGCTTTTCGCTCATCAAAGCGTCGGGAAAAGGATTGGCAACTCCCGGTGTGAATTCAAGTCCATCTTCGATCTTGTCCTGGGTATAGATTCGGTAGACGAGGTCATAGTTGGATTGAAACTTGTCGTAGCTCAGCTCATAGGCTACGATGACAAAAAGCAAAAGCGCCGCTGTGATGCCGACAGTTAGTCCAAAAATATTGATGATGCCTACCGATTTGCGTCGGACTAGGCCTCTCCAGGCAATTTTAAAGTAGTTTTTCAACATGGCAATGGATCTGGGATTTAGGGAGACTTGAATCTTAAAAAATATGCCAATGAAATAGCCTTAGAACACGCGTCAAAAGGCCCTTACTTCCCATTACCCAAAAAACAAACGGACACTTTCGTCCGCCAGTGGGCAAAATCAGGGTAGCTGGCGCCAATGGTACTGCCACTATTCAATCTCCACTTGGAATCGGTGGCAATGTCAATTACTTAAGGACGCTTTTTGTAACTTAGTGGCAACTGAACCAACAAACCCAAATAACGATGAGCTGGAAATATTTGGCACTTGTCCTGTTTTTTGTTTTCTCCGCATCGACGTTCTCGCGGGCCCAGCGGATTTCCGGTTCTTCTACTTTTCGGATCGAGGATGATCTGGAAGAAAGAATTTTCGCCATCGACCAACTGGAATTTTTCGAAGACACCAGTAATCTTTTGGATTTTCAGGACATCGCCCTCCAGCGATTTCAGGATAACTTCAGGATACGTCCCGACTTTGACAAGAGCAACTTTGACATCAACCATAGCTATTGGGTAAAGCTTTCCATAGAAAACAACCCCAACAGCTCCAAGAAATGGCTGATCGAATTCTATGACCAAAGCATAGACCTGCTCACGGCCTTTGTGCCAGAGAAAACGGGGGGATATCGCACCATCCCGCTCGGGGACGCTCTTCCCTTCGACAATAGATCTTTCAAACACAAAAACTTTGAACTGGTCATCGCCAACGAAACGGATGGGATTTCCAACTACTATTTCAAAATCCAGTCTTCCCAAAAAGCGGACATCCGCATCGCCGTCCGCTCGGTCAACCGCTTCGTGTACTACGCGCTAAACGAGTATTTTGCCTATGGCATCTTCTATGGCATGATCCTGATCATCGGGCTGTACAACCTGCTGATCTACTCCGCTATCCGTGAGGTCAAATACCTCTTTTATACCTTCTACCTCACCAGCGTCGGCATATACGCCATGTGCGTGGACGGAATCGCCTTTCAGTACCTTTGGCCCGGAAGTCCTGGGCTAAACCAGTTTGCCAACGGGATCTTCAGCTATTCCATCGTCCTCTGGGCCATCCTCTTTTCCATCAAGTTTCTAAATACCAAAAACCGATCCTACACGATCCATGTGATCCTGCAGGTAATTTTGGTCTTGAAAACGGCCCTTTTTCTAGGTGGTTTTCTGGTGGACCAAAAGCTCTTTGAAATCAGGTTTTACGATGTGATCCCCTTCTTTTTCATCTTTGCCGCCAGCATCCATATCTGGACCAAAGGCTATAAAGTCGCCCGTTTTTTTGTGGTCGCCTACGGGGTTCTGTTTATTGGGGTGACCATCAAGACCTTGGTCAACGCAGCGATCATTCCCCATCAGACCCTGCTCTACTACAGCCTCCACATCGCTTTCCTTTTGGAGATGCTCTTGTTGACATTCGCCTTGGCAGATCGGGTGAGAATACTTAAAGACAACCGCGACCGGGCGATGAAGCGTACGATCCGACAGATCGAAACCAATGCAGAACTCAAAGAGAAAGTCAATCGCGAGCTCGAGCAAAAGGTCAAAGAACGGACCAGCGAACTGGAACAGAAAAACCGTCTTCTCGAAGAGTTTGCCCGACAGGTAAGCGAAAAAGACGAGGAGATCAAGCGGATCAATTCACTCCTCGACCGCGACAACTACAAGCTGAAAAGCAGCATACGGGAATCTTTCCAAGCCAGGCTGAGCAACAAGCTTCTGACTTTCGAAGAGTTTAGAAAAATCTTCCCAGACCAGTCAGCCTGCCTCCGCTATCTGGAGGAAGTGAAGTGGGGCCGAGGCTTTGAATGTCGTCAATGCGGCAACGCCAAATGCTCCAAGGGGCCCAAACTCTTCACCAGACGTTGCAGCCGCTGCGGCCATATCGACTCGGTCACGGCTGGCACAATATTTCACGGGGTCAGGTTCCCCTTAGAAAAAGCATTCTACATCGCCTACAACTCGATTACGAAGCACGAAAAACAGACCCTGGACCAGATGGCAACGCTGCTGGACCTCAGAAAAAATACCATTTGGGCATTCCGCAAGAAAGTCTTGGCCAGTTTGAAAGAGGAAGAAATCTCACATCCAAACTGGAACGATCTCCTTGCGCTCCACGAAATCTCCAGCAATTAAACACTCAGGCCCGTACTTCGAAACGTCGAAATAAGCTGACTTTGGAGTCTTTTTTTGCACTTAGTATCCACGCGGGACAAAAGCTCCCCGAATCCCATTCTATTACAATCCAGCGTGATTTTGGCTGCAACTGAATAGGGAAATTTCCGGAGAAAAACTGCTGCGAAACCAAGATTTTTGTTGCAGAAAGCGCATCAACTCATACCGGACTCTCCGCTCTTCTCTAGCTTTCGAAAATAGTTTTCGGAAACGCCGGCGACTACCACAACTCTTTTAGTCATAACCCAAAATCCCTTTCGTATGAAGATGCCTTTACCCTTGAGTAAGGAGGCATGGACGGCGGAGATTAGTTCTCTGGCCAGACTATCCATGATGACGGCCCTGTTGTTTTTGGCCGTTTCACTTACGGCATTTGCCCAATCCGTGCAAGTCAGCGGAAAAATCCTGGACTCGACCGGTTTCGGTCTTCCAGGAGTCACAGTCCTTGAAAAAGGGACTAACACCGGCACCGTCAGCGATGTGGACGGTAACTACACGATCAACGTCAGCTCGACACAAGCCACATTGGTCTTTTCATTCGTCGGCTACGAGACGCAGGAGATCCTCGTCGGCAATCAAACCACCATTGACTTAACCCTACAAGAGGCTATAGGCGCACTGGATGAGGTATTGGTCATCGGTTACGGTAGTCAAAAGGAAAAAGACTTGACGTCCGCAATAGTAACGGTCAAACCGGAAGACATCACCAAAACCCCAGCAACAAACGCCATGCAATCCCTACAAGGCCGAGTGGCCGGGGTCCAGATCGTCAGCAATGGAGCTCCCGGCGCTTCCCCTACAGTCCGCGTTCGCGGGGTGGGATCTTTTGAAGGCAATGCAGCTCCACTCTATGTCGTGGACGGGATGTTTTTTGATAACATCGACTTCCTCAACCCCAACGACATCGAAAACATCTCCGTGCTGAAAGATGCATCCGCATCAGCGATCTATGGAGTTCGGGCTTCCAACGGGGTAATCTTGGTCACGACCAAATCCGGCTCCTATGAGCAGGCTCCGGAGATTGTGTACGATGGCTACTTTGGCGTGCAAGTGCCCCAAAACGTGCTGAAGATGGCAAACACGCAGCAGTTCGCCCAATATATCCGAGAGACTGGATCAGCTCCTGACATTGCCTTTTTGGAAAATGCCATCCAGCGCTACGGCCGAAGCCGTGTCGACCCCAGCCTCCCAGACGTGAATACGGACTGGTACTCGGAGATCATGAGTCCAGCATCCATTCAAAACCACAGCCTGACATTCAATGGGGGGTCTGCCAAGACGCGATATTCTATCGGCGGAAGCTACTTTTCCCAAGACGGCTTGCAGAATGAGATCCGTAACGAATACAAGCGGATCAACCTCCGCGCGAAAGTGGACACGGACGTCAAGGATTGGTTGACCGTGGGAGGAAACTTCAACTTTGCCGTCGCAAGACAATATGTTGGAGAAGATGCAGCATGGTTTAGAGCCTATTTTGCAGTGCCTACCATACCGGTTTATGATCCACTTAATACCGCCGCCACGCCGGAGATGCTCTCCAACGCCCAGCAAGTCGGGTATAGAGGAAGCCAAAACCCATTTTATCCCCTACTCTACACAGACAACCGAAATAACGTCGCCAAGGTGACAGGAAATCTCTATGCGGATCTGAACATCATTCCCGACCGCCTGGACTTCAGGACTTCCTACAATTACAGCCTTGCCTTGGTTAATGCGAGGAACGTAAACTTCGCTTACAACGACGGAGTCACCGAATCCCAATCTGCCCTTAGAAGGCAAAACGAAACGGGATTCAACCAGATCATCGATAACTACTTCACCTACAACAACATTTGGGGGGACCACATGCTGACCGTGACGGCAGGGCAGTCTTTCCGAAGCGAATACGCTGAGGTGCTGTTTGCCCGCGGCACGGGACTAAGCCCCAGTCCTACCTGGGAAAACGAGGAGTTCTGGTACCTATCCAATGCACAAAACCTTGACTTGGACGGAATAGGTGACGCCAATGGCAACACCATCAATTCCCAGCTCAACTACCTCTCCTTCTTCGGGCGCGTCGCTTACAACTATGACGAGCGATACCTTCTTTACGGGACTTACCGAAGAGATGGCAACAACAAATTCCAGCAGAAATGGGGCGACTTCTTCACCATTGGTGCTGGTTGGGTGATTACTGAAGAGGAGTTTTTTGGCATGGAATCCATCAACTTCCTGAAGCTGAGAGCTTCTTGGGGCCAGCTAGGAAATGACGGTATCCGTCCTTCAATCGGCGCGCCGACGCTCCAGGAGACAAACACCGCTCTTGGAGATGTACGCTACAACGGAAGAAGGCTCAATCCGACCTTTGACTTGATCGATCGCTGGGAAACAACCGTGGAGAAAAACTTTGGCCTAAATGCCAAGCTCTTGGAAAACAGGCTTTCGATTGACGCAGACTACTTCATCCGCGACACCAAAAACCTGGCCGTGAGCATCATTCCGCCGGTATTCCGCTCTACCGAAAGAAGGAGCGTTGGAGAAATCAGAAACCAAGGCTTTGAGCTAAACCTATCCTGGGCTGATGACATCAACGACGACTTCTCCTATTTCATCGGGGCAAACTTCGCCACCCTGAAAAACACCGTGCAAAGCCTCGGCGGTCCCACAAGTCTGGATGCGGGCTCGGCAGAATTTAGACAGCGCTCCATCATAGGAGAACCGTACCAGGCCTTCTTTGGGTATGAGACCCTCGGTGTTTTCCAAAACGAGGCCATGATCGAAAACAGCGGCTACACCCAGGAATTTATCGAAACGAACAACCTGGTACCAGGCGACCTGATATTCAAGGATCAAAACGGTGACGGTTTGGTCAACGACCAGGACAGAGTGGTGTTGGGTTCTTTCCTGCCTAAGCTAACCTACGGTGCCAATCTGGGATTCTCTTGGAAAGACCTGGAGTTTTCAACCCTCATCCAAGGACAAAACGGCCACAAGATTCTCAACAGAAAGCGCGGAGAAATCATCTTTACCAACGATACCAACATCGATGCAGACTTAGCTACCAATCTCTGGAGAGGGGAAGGCACATCTGACAAGTATCCTTCGGCAGCTGGGCTCAGAAAGGGCTGGAACCAAAACTTCAGCAATTACTTTGTCGAAGACGGTTCCTATTTCCGAATCCAAAACGTTCAGCTGGCCTATACCATCCGGGATATCTTCGGAGGCAAAGTTCCAGCTACCAGGCTGACTTTCACCGCTGAACGTCCGCTGACCGTCTTCAACTACAACGGCTTCAATCCAGAAGTGGCTAACGGCATCGATCGGCAGACCTATCCTATCCCGGCTGTCTACACCTTCGGCCTGAACGTCAAGTTTTAATCCCAAAACAACCGAGAACTCATGAGATTATTCAATAAACTATCGATACTGGCACTGTCTTCGGCATTTTTCCTGCCGATGGCCTGCACCGGACTCTTGGACGATCCATTGGAAAACGTCCAGAAAGTAGAAGAGACGGATTATACCCAGACCGAAAACATGATGCTGCTGGTCTATGGGGCCTACGCTCAGCTTAATGACCTGCAGTGGGAAAGCTTTCCTACCATCGCATTGAGGGGAGACGATGTCAATCCCGCGGGAGATCAGCAGCCCCTTATCCAAACCGACCTTTTCGTCTACGATCGCAATTTCTGGCTTTATAATTCGACCTGGCTCAATCTCTACTCCGACATCATCTACTGGCATGGAGCGATGGAGGAGCTGATGAAGTACCAAGAAGCTGGCGCCAGCGCTGCTCTGACTAATCAGTACATCGCCGAGATGAAAGTGATGAGAGCTTTTGAACTACTTCAGCTCGCAAGGCTGTGGAGTGACATTCTGATCCCCACCAACTCACAGCCCAGAGATCTGTACAACGTCGAGCTTTCCAGCTTTAATGAAGTCATGGAACATATCTCGGCCCAGATGGACGAGGCCATTCCAAACCTGGCTGCGGTTCGTCCCAATCAACGAACCGACGTGCCTGGAGGGATCACCCGGTTTACCGCGTTGGCTGTGAAAGCCATGGCAAATCTTGAAATCGGAAACTACCAAGCTGCCGCCGATGCCACCGGAGAGATTATTGCGGAAGGGAACTTTACCCTGCAAGACGACTACTATCAGCTGTTCAAAATCCCGGGCAAGCTCAGCAGCGAAAGCCTGATGGAGCTCCAGTACTCCGACTACGGCACTGCAACCGGCACGGTGAACAGATACCTTTGGGACTTCTTTGGCCCGGCCAGCTGGACACCTAGCGTAGCGGGTGCAGGAGGAGGATGGGGATTCTGGGAGCCATCCGCAACCTACGTCAAATTCATGTTGGACCGCGGAGAGCGTGAAAGATTGGAAGCTACAGTACTCTTTACCCCAGACGGCATAGCTCAGATCAAATCCGATCCAGCTTATGCAAACCTACCTTCCTGGATTACCAACGTGTCCAAAGACGGGGATGTGTTTAACAACCACCCGAGGTACAAATTCCTGAGCGGGAAATTCTATCTCCCCTCCACCCAGCTGACTCCGGGAAGATTTAGCTACGGAGAAAACAAAAACTTCTCCGTCATCCGATACTCGGAAGTGCTCCTGATGCACGCAGAAGCGCTGACCAGTGGAGCCAACAGCTCCGTGATGAGTGCAGATGAGGCGGTCAATGCGGTGAGGAGTCGAGTGGGTATGGACGCGCTATCGGGCGTGACTTTGGACGATGTGTTGGATGAAAAATTTGCCGAATTCGCCACTGAGTGGGGTATTCGATTCTTCGACTTAGTCCGTCATGGAAAAATCGCCCCTTTAAGCTATGAAGGAAGAACCTACACCGAGGCGGATCGCTTCCTGCCGTATCCGCTGGAGCAAGTGGACATCCTGCCACAGTTGAAGGAAGTTTCTAAACCATGATTTTCTCTAACAGTCAAACCCAAAAGCAATGAAATCGCACATGATGAAGAATTTCACACTTGGCGAAAGCAATCAGCCCTGCGCGATTCGAATTGCCCTTAATAAAAATTACAAACAGATGAAACGCAACTCACATTTTCTACTTGCAGCCCTGGTGCTTCTGAGTTTCGCCTGCAAGGATAACTATATCGACGAAATCACCCCCGTCGCGCCTGGCGCAGACGAGGCCTCTCCTGAGGTGACGGTGACCTTTCCCTCAGAGGGAACCATGATTCGGGTGACGGAGGATGTCACCTCGATCGACATCAAATTTGAAGTAAGGGACGACATCGAGATCGGCTCGATCAAAGTTCAGATGGACGGTACGGAGATAGGATCTTATGACGAATTTAAAGATTACCGCCGAGCGGTGGTCTCCCTGCCCTACGACCAGCTGGACAACGGAGCGCATATCCTCACCGTCAGCGCTACGGATCTGTCGGGAAAAACCTCGGAGGAGACGGTCAACTTCGAAAAAGCCGAACCTTACCAGCCTAAATACGACGGAGAGATTTTCTATGCTCCTTTTGATGGAGAAAATCTGGAACTAGTCACCCTGACCGAGGCCGAAGTCGTCGGCTCGCCTGGATTTACCCAAGACCGAGTGGGCGGAACCAACGCCTACTCCGGCGCAACGGGGGCATATCTGACTTTCCCGACCGCAGGACTGCTCAGCGAAGAATTCAGTGCCGTGTTTTGGTACAAGATCAATGTAAGCGCCACTCGTGCCGGCATCCTGGTAATTGGCCCACCGGATACCGCAGCCCCATCCGCACCTAACAACCGCACCTCTGGTTTTAGGCTATTCCGCGAAGGGTCTGCGACCAATCAGACATTCAAGCTGAACGTCGGCAACGGCACAGCGGATTCCTGGTTTGATGGCGGAGCGGCCGCCTCAATCAATCCTAGTGTTGACGGAGACTGGATCCACATCGCTTTCACAATCTCCGGTAGCGAGGCAGTCGTGTACATCAATGGTGAGGTGGTCAAAGAAGGATCGTTCTCCGGTGTGGACTGGGAAGGCTGCGACATTCTCTCGGTGATGTCCGGAGCACCTCGTTTCACAGGTTGGGACCACGTCTCAGATCCGGGCTTCATGGATGAGCTGAGGATATTCAACAAAGCCTTAACTGAGCAAGAAATTCAAGCTATCATTTTTGCAGAAAATCCTTAATCACCTCATTAGCCGGAGTTGCCGGTTTTGGCTTTCCTCGTGAAAACCATTGCCGACAGCTTCGGCTCCATGACTTTCCCATAATGAAACTATTACTTTTTTGTTTGGGACTTTTGTTCCTCTTTACCGCTTGTAGGGAGGACGAAAACCCAGAACTATTGCTTCTGGAAGCCTCTGTAGGCAATCTGGAAATCCCTTTGGACGGAACTGTTCTCGAACAAGTCCCTCTAGACCGGACCATCAGTCTTCGTTTTTCCGAAAATCTCGACCCAGCCACCGTGGCGGGTTCGATTAGACTGTCGGCTGAAGGACAGGCTCTCCAAATCAACACCAACTTGGCCTCCGGTCAAACCATAGCCGTGCAGGCACTTGGCGGCCTGCAAAGCGGCCAAATACATCAATTGGAAATACTCAGTTCCCTCAAATCCACCCGCGGAACTGGCTATGTCGGCAAGACACTTTCCTTCTCCACCCAAAGCGGCGCACTGACAGTCGAATCCGTGACCTTTTCAGGAGGCGAAACCCTTCCCAACGGAAGAATTCAAAACGTCAACTTGGCCTTTGAGGCCCAACTGAATTTCAATTTCCCACTTGATCCGAACAACCTACAAAGTGCCGTCAAACTAACCGGACCAGATAGCCCCGTACTCACCTTTGAGTTATTAGAAAACCAAAAAACACTGCGCATCCGGTCATCTACTCCGCTTCTCGACCTTTCCAAGTTTCGTCTGCAGCTTACTGAGGCACTTTCCGGAGCAAATGGAGAGAAGTTTTCAGGTTGGGAGCAGGAGTTCTACACGGCTGTGGATCCCGATCCGAAATTTCCTGTTCTTTCCGACGAAGCCCTTTTGACCAAGGTACAGGAATACACCTTCCGGTATTTCTGGGATTTTGCCCACCCGGCCAGTGGCATGGCTCGGGAGCGAATCACCTCCGGAAATACGGTCACGGCAGGCGGTAGTGGCTTCGGCCTGATGGCCTTGATTGTCGGGGTCGATCGGGGATTTATCACCCGAGCGCAGGCCATAGCCCGATGGACCCAGATCATCGGATTTTTGGAAACGGCTGATCGCTTCCACGGAGCCTGGCCCCACTGGATAAATGGAGAAACTGGCAAAACCATTCCTTTCAGCGCCAAAGACAACGGAGGCGACCTCGTGGAAACGGCACTTTTGGTTCAGGGACTTCTTACCGTTCAAGCATATTTGGACCCATCAGTCGGAGCGGAAAAATCCCTGATCGACAAAATCACTACTTTATGGCAAGAAGTAGAGTGGGATTGGTACACCAAAAACGACAGCGGAGTACTCTATTGGCACTGGTCTCCTGACTTTGGATGGGAAATGAATTTGCCCATCAGCGGCTACAACGAATCGCTGATCGTGTACGTCCTGGCCGCGAGTTCACCCACCCATCCTATCGCAAAATCTACCTATGATCAAGGCTGGGCGAAAAACGGAGGAATCAAAAATGGAAAAAGCTTTTATGGTAAGACGCTACCCCTAGGAGTGGACTATGGAGGCCCTTTGTTCTTTTCCCACTATTCTTTTCTCGGCCTTGATCCTCGCAAGCTCAGAGACCAATACGCCGATTATTGGGAGCAAAATGTCCAGCACTCCCTGATCAATCAAGCCCATGCTGTCGCCAATCCAAAAAGCTTTGTGGGGTATTCGGAAGCTAATTGGGGATTTACCGCCAGTGATAATCAGCAGGGCTACAGCGCCCACTCGCCCAGCAACGACCTGGGAGTTATCACCCCAACGGCTGCCTTATCTTCCTTCCCCTATACGCCGGTAGAATCTCTGTCAGCCCTTCGCTTCTTCTATTATTCCCTGGGTGATCGGATTTGGGGTGAGTATGGCTTTCATGACGCCTACAACCTAACCGATAGCTGGTATGCGGACTCTTATTTGGCCATCGACCAAGGTCCGATAATCCTGATGATCGAAAATCACCGAAGCGCTTTGCTTTGGGAGCTCTTTATGAAAAATACGGAGGTAAAGGCTGGCTTGGATAGGCTAGGCTTTTCCTATCAATAGCCCCACCTTGTTACCCACGCTAACCCCCCCACCAAATGATGAACACAAACCTGAAAAAGCCGCTACTCCCAATCGGAATATTTATACTCCTAATCTGGGCTTGCAGCGCTCCCAAAAAGCAGGAATCCAGTCCCATCGTAGCCAAAGGCTATGACCGACATGTGGAACTCCAATGGCCCAAGCAGAAAGGGATCAGCTCCTACGAAGTTTGGGTCAGCACAGAAAACAACAAGTTTGCCAAACGGGGCACTGTCGCAGACACGATTTACATGGATTTTGTGAATGACTTGGGCAAAAATCTGAATCTCCAATACAAAATCGTCGGAATAGATCCTACCGGAGGCTCTTCCGACTTGGGTGTCGTGCAGGCCACTACCCGTGATTTTAGTGACGAGGAACTCATCAACATGGTGGAATTCTATACTTTCCGCTATTTCTACCAAGGAGCTGAGCCCAATTCCGGCATGGCTCCGGAACGCATCCACATCGATGGAGACTATCCGCAAAATGATCAGCGCGTCGTCACTACAGGAGGGACCGGGTTTGGAATCTTTGGCCTGTTGGCGGGAATAGAAAGAGGCTGGATCACAAGACAGGAAGGGGCCGACCACTTCCAAAAGATGGTCAACTTTTTGGAAAAGGCAGACCGATTCCACGGGGTTTGGCCACATTGGCTGCATGGAGACAGCGGTAAGGTGAAGGCCTTTAGTCCAAATGACAATGGAGGTGACCTGGTAGAGTCGGCCTTTTTGATGCAGGGATTGCTGGCCGTGCGCGAATATTATAAAAATGGCAGTGAACAGGAAAAAGCGATCGTCGCGAAGATCGATCAGCTTTGGAAAGAAATGGAGTGGGATTGGTATACCCAGGGAAAAAACGTCCTCTACTGGCATTGGTCTCCGGACAAGGAGTGGGTCATGAACTTTGCCCTCGAGGGATACAACGAGTGCCTGATCACCTACATCCTTGCGGCTGCATCGCCCACCCATACAATTTCACCGGAAGTGTATCACCAAGGCTGGGCAAGAAGCGGCGGTATCAATACTAACGTGGAAGCTTTTGGCCACAAATTGAGACTTAAGCACAATGGATCTGAAGCGATGGGAGGCCCGCTTTTTTGGGCGCATTATTCCTATTTGGGACTGAATCCCAAAGGCCTGAAAGATCGCTATGCGGACTACTGGGAAGAAAACCGAAACCATACCCTCATCAACCGGGCTTGGTGTGTGGAAAACAAAGAAGGCCACAAGGGATACGGTGAAGACCTTTGGGGTCTGACCGCCAGCTACTCTGTAAAGGGGTACGCAGCCCACCGACCGGGCGAAGACTTGGGCGTCATCTCTCCTACCGCGGCCCTGTCCTCCATGCCTTACACTCCCGAAGAAAGCCTGAAAGTGCTCAAAAATCTCTATTACAATTATGGGGAAAAAGTCTTTGGACGCTATGGATTCTACGATGCGATGAGCCCTGAAGAAAACTATTACCCCCAAAGATACCTGGCAATCGACCAAGGCCCCATCGTGGCAATGATCGAAAATCATCGAACTGAACTGGGCTGGAAGCTTTTCATGGGCGCTCCGGAAATCCAAGCTGGGCTGGAAAAACTGGGATTCGAAAAGTGAGGAGGCTTAAATGCTGAAAATCTCGTCTTCCCACCCTTTTTTGTCTTGAGGATTTCTATTTTAGCCTACATGGCCAAACGAACCCAAGCGAAACTTCTGAAAAAACTCCAGCAACGCTTTGGAAAGCTGTATGCGAGTATGGAACCCTATTACCATCACTTGGATTTTAGACGTTTCGACGATTTCGACGATGATGCTTTTGCCTATTTGATGGAAAAAGTGAAAGGGGTGAACATGCTCGACCTAAATGAAACGGACATCAGCAACGAGAGCATAGCCTTGCTGCCCCGAATGGAATATGTGAAGGAAATTCGGGCTAAAAGCTGCAAAAATCTTGACGACGGCTGTGTCCCTTTTCTCAACCAAATTAAGTCTCTGGAGTTTCTCCATCTGCGATACAGTGGAGTGACGATAGATGGATTGCTTCAGCTCACTGACCAAGCTCAACTCAAGACGCTGATGTTTTCAGAGGATGATCCCGAAAATATCGTCGAAAAGCTGGCACAATTGAGAAAACTTTTACCAGCATGCGAGTTAGTAATCAACGGCCAACCCCTCTTACCCAACTCGCTTTGCTTCAAGTAGCAGTTCCTAGATCACTTTGCTATTACTACATGCCTGCTATCGGTCATTGCGCTTGTTGAAGTGCTACTCGCTTTTGATCGACTCCACCGGATTGGCCTGGGCAGATCTCAAAGATTGTATAGACACGGTCGCATAGGCCACTACCACAGAGACCAATATTGTCACCAGGAAAAATCCAACCGAAATCGGTACTCTGTTTGCAAATTGCTCCAGCCATTGATCCATCAGCCAATAGCCCAGCGGAAGCGCCAACAGCAGAGAGAGGAAAACCATTACAATAAACTCCGCGGTTATCTTATGGACAATTCCCATCGCAGACGCTCCGAGCACTCTTCGGATTCCGATCTCTTTCCTTTTGGACTCGGCCGTGAAAATCGATAGGCCCAACAGTCCCAAACAGGAAATCAACAGCGCCAAAAACGCGAATAAGCCCAGCAGATAGCCTGTTTTGGCTTGCTGCTCGTATTGCATGGCAATCGCTTCGTCCAAAAACCTATAGTCAAAAGGCAGTCCCTGATTGACCGACTTCCACGTTTCTTTCAGCTGGGTCAAGAGCTCAGGACTGATACCTTGATCCACCTTAATAAGCGTGTAGCTAGTCCCGTCGAAAGCCGCATTCTTGGCAGGCAAATACACCGTTGGTGCAAGACTATAGCGCAGGTCACGGGTGTGGTAGTCTTTCACTACCCCGACAATGTTCCCTTTATAATTGGAAAAAAGCTCGCCATTTTCTTCGGTAAACACCCGTAGATCAGAGCCAATTGCTTCCTGGGCACTTTTTCCCAACCAGTCCAGCGCGGATTCATTGACAATCATTGCAACATTTTCCAAGTCGGGAAAGCGTCCTCTCATCAGCTTCGAAACTCCTCTGTCTGCACTTTCCTCCCTAAATTCTCGACCTGCCACCATATACACACCCAGACTTTCGAAGTAGCCAGCATCCACGTATTGGACATTGAGGTTCTTAGTTTCTCCCTCCTTGATGCCAGGGTAGTCCACCGTAGGATTCCAGCCAGTGTCCATGCCGGGTCTGTCACTAGTGAATTTCACCGAGACGACGCCGGGGACTTTGACCAACTCCTGCTTGAGGATGTCGCCTTTTTCTTTGGCGAGATTCCCCATTTTCACCGAAACTAGACCTTCAGAATCAAAGCCCATGGACGTGTTTCTCAGATAATCATGCTGGTAATAAACTACAGAGGCGCAGAACACCAACAATGCAGACAGGACAAATTGAAAAACGACTAGGCTTTTGCGAAGCATGGATTTGCCTCCGGTCAAAGAAGCATTTTTCAGAATAAGCTCCGGACGTAAGCCGGAGAGATAGAAGGCTGGGAATATCCCCGCGAACAAAGACGAGCCCACCCAAACTACAAGTAGCAATGTCTGCAAAGATCTATCCCCAGTCAGATCCAGTGGGATGACAAATCCCAAGCGGGACGAAATCACCGGAGTCACGAGATAGACGATGAGCAGCCCCAAGGCAAGCGAGACCGCGTTGATCAAGAAGGATTCAGACAAAAATTGCCCAAGCAGCTGTCCACGCTTCGCTCCGTTTACCTTCCTGATCCCGATTTCCTTCATCCGCTTGAGCGCCCTGGCAGTAGCAAGATTGATAAAGTTGATACAGGCAAGTACGAGCACAAAAATTCCGATGGAAAGAAAAATAAAGAGCGTCTGTCGCGACATAGGCGGTGTCCAATCTCCCTGGAAATCCGCGTCCGTATGAATATCGCCAATGGGCTGAAAGAAATGAACATAGGACTTTGCTTCTTGTTCGTTGCGGTACTTGGGGTTGACCTCCGGAATTTGGCTACTAATCTTATCGGCCTCTGTTTGCGGATCAACCTTCACATAAGTGTAGGTCTGGGGCCACCAAAAACTTCCAAAATCCGCAGTGAGGGGAAAGTCATTGAAGGACTTAAAGGTGCTCATCGACGCGATGAAATCGAAGGCCATGTGGGTGTTTTTGGGGAGTGGTTTGAGCACCCCTCTTACTTCAAAAGCAAAGTCACCGGTGGAAATCAAGGTTTTCCCGACAGGATCCTGATTGCCGAAATACTTTTGGGCCATTTCCTCCGTGATGATCACTTGGTAGGTGTTTTCCAGCACGCCTGCCCAACTGCCCTTGCTAAGTTCAAATCCGAAAATTTTGTCGAAGCCCGCGTCTGAAAAAATAAACCTGTCTTCCCGGTAGCTTTCCTCTGGCGCAGCTCCCTCAGGCGCACGGAGGTACGTGCTTATCTGCGTGACGCTTACGACTTCCGAAAGCTCCTCCGGGAACTCCTTTCGTAGCATGGGTGCTACCGCCCCACCTGCCCAAGCCCATTTTTGGTCGGAATTAACTCGCTGAACCACGCGATAGAGGCGTTCTGGTTCTGGATGAAACTTGTCGAAGGACTGTTCAAACTTTACAAAAGCCAACAGAATCAAGCAGCACGCTAAGCCCAGCGAGAGCCCAAGGACATTGATCAGAGAAAAGGTCTTCTGGCGAATCAGGTTTCTCCAGGCGATTTTCAGGTAGTTTTTCAGCATAATCTCAGAAATGAAAAATGATAGGGTTCCTAAGTTGGTGAAGTTTCCAAAATCAAAAGCCGAAATATCTCAGCACTCTCTTGTTTTGTGTTTCGCAGTTTGGCTATTCGCTTTTCAGACTTTTCACCGGATTCATGAGTGCTGCTTTTACCGCCTGCGAACTAACGGTCGCCAAAGCGATCAGTACCGCGAGGAAGCCGGACACGACAAACACCCACCAGTCAATGTCGATTCTATAGGCGAAATCCTCGATCCACCTGTCCACCACGTACCAAGATACCGGGACGGCGATCACGATTGCCACCAAAACAAGTTTGATGAAATCCCTGGAAAGAATGGCGACTACGCCGCCTACCGAAGCGCCTAGCACTTTTCGAATTCCTATTTCTTTGACCCGCTGCTCGGTCGTGAAGGTCGCCAAACCAAAAAGCCCCAAGCAGGAAACAAGGATGGACAGTAACGTCAACATGCCTACGATGGCGTTTACCGTGCGGTCGGCTCGGTAGAGTTCCGTGAAGTGGTCATCCAAAAACTCGTATTCAAACTCCCGCTCCGGCACGACTTCATTCCAGACAGACTCCAAATGGGCAAGTGCCTCATTTACCCGCTCTCCACTGATTTTTACGGAGACCTCGTCGTAGCCCCAGTCCTTTTGGTTGAAAAGCGTGAGCGTCTCGATCTTGTGATGCAGGGAATTGAAGTTGAAGTCCCGGACTACTCCCACGATATGGGCGGCGGAATCCATCCCACTGAAACCAAACTGGCGGCCAATTAGGGATTCCAAAGGCGTCTCACTTCCCTCCTCGTTCAGCAGCTCATGGGCAAGCGATTCGTTGACGATATAGGCCCGACCGTAGTCAGCCTCGGTATCCTCAAAATTTCTCCCCGCTATCAATTCAATTTTATAGACGTCCAAAAAATCATCATCCACCACTACCTGAGAAGTAGCAAGGCTTCTCGCTGGGCCCTCCCCATGGTAGGTCACCGAAGTTTGGTGTAAGTTGTTGCCCAGTCGTTGTCCCGAAGCCGTGACGTTTTCGATCAAGGTACTGGCAAGCATCTTGTCCTTGAGCACCCCGTATCGATCAGAATATCTGCCAATAGGAATGGTGACGACCTGCTCATGCGAAAAACCGAGGTCTTTTTCCTGCATATACTTCACCTGCCGGGTCGCAAAAAAGGTGGAAATGATAAGGAATATGGCGCAGCTAAACTGAACAACCACCAGCACATTCCTGAAATCGGACTTCTTTTTTCCCGATTCGGCAGAACCTTTAAGAACTTTGACCGGCTGAAAACTTGATAAATACACCGCTGGATAGATCCCTGAAACCACCCCTACAGCAATTGCTCCAAAAACAATGGAAACCAAAAAGAGTGGATCGGAAAACAAGGGAAACTCCAGCTTCCGCTGACTGAATTCGTTGAGAAATGGAAGCGTGAGGAAAACGATCATCACCGCAAGAGCCATGGCGATCAAGCTGATCAGGATCGATTCGCTGATAAACTGGAAGTAGAGCTGACCTCGGGACGCTCCGGAGGCCTTGCGCACACCTATCTCCATCGCCCGGCTGATGGACTTGGCAGAAGACAGGTTCACGAAATTGATCCCGGCGATAAACAGCACGATCAAGGCGATATAGAAAAATATCCTGGTGTACGCTCCGTCAAACTTTTGATAGTTGAGGTAATCGTGGGTGATATCCGTAGAGCCCGCATGGACTTGGTTCAGAGGCTGCAAAAAAAGCTCGTAGCCTTTGGCGCGGTCTTCGGGCATATGGCCAAGCAGGTAGGCTGGAAACTTGGCCTCCAGCGCGGAGATGTCTGTGCCATCCACCAGTTCGAGATAGGTCGTAAGCCAGTTCCCTCCCCAGTTTTCCATGTTTCTTGGACCCACGAAGGTGCTAAAAGAGGCGATGCCTTCAAACTTCAAGTGGGAATTTGCCGGGATATCGGCAAGGATGCCCGTCACGGTAAAATAGGCGCTGTCTTCCTCAGCCACCTCGAGTACTTTTCCCATGGCCGACTCGGTACCAAAGAGTTGCGCAGCACCAGACTCGGTTAGCACTAGGCTTCTTGGTTTGGCAAGGGCGGTGTTGGGATCTCCCTCCACCAACTTAAAGTCGAAAATCTCAAAAAAAGAAGAATCTGCCCAGACAGTCTCCGCCAAAGTATAGGTGGATTCATTTATACGAAACTTCATCTCTCCGCTTGGTCTCACCCTAACGTAATTCAGGATTTCGGGAAACTCTTCTTCCAAGGTTGGCCCCATGGGAAACATAGACAGCGCCACATTCTGAGGAGCGACCATGCCCTCCCACTTTTGGACTTCGTTCAGACGATAAATATTTTTGGTATGGATTGCATCAAAGTCCCGTTCGTAGTTCACAAAGAGTAGAATCAGGATACACACGGCCATTCCTATAGCCAAACCCAGGATGTTCAATGCAGAGAAAAGTTTGTTTTTCCTCAGGTTTCGAAGTGCAGTTTTCAGATAGTTTTTCCACATAGTGCTGCGCGGAGAGTCAAATTGCAAAAAAGAAAGAATGTTTGGTGGGGACGGATGGCACCCAATTTTGATTTTCCACTTATTATGCCATTAAAAATGCCATCAATTGTCTCAAAAACAGGCATCCGCACTTCTAGCCAAAAGCATCCGCGGACAACATTGTCCGTAGGCGGTCGAATGGTCTGAATCCTCCAGGACGGCTATAGCTAGTCAGTTTAAAGTAGCTGCGCTTTTTGATTCAGCTCAGGCACACCTAGAATTAAGTGAGAGCATCTCGCTCTTTTTTCATCGCGAAATCCAAATCCCGCCATACATACTATTAAATAACTGAATACCAGCAGCTTTAAAAGTATTTGTTTAAATTGGCTTAGTACCAAAAACAAAACCGCTATGATTTACCTGAAAAACTCCTGCCTACTCCTGCTTTTTCTGCTCTGTGTATCCTTTGGGCCACTGCACCATGGCTGGGCAAACTACGACCAGACCAAAGTCCTGGACTTTGAGACCACCATTGATGAATCAACTTTTGGAAATCCCCATACGATGGCCAAAGTCAATTATCAGGACGAGCCCTGGACCGTCTATCTGGCTCCGGCAAGCCGAATGACAGATCGTGGATTGTCCGCCGAAATGATCAAAAAAGGCACGAAGGTGAGGCTGGTCGCCTATCCGCACAAGACCGAAAAGGGAGAAATGAGGGCCGAAAGGATCTATGTTGATGGCAAGAAGTACGAGCTTAGGTAACTGTGTCTGAATACCTTGACTGGCTTGAGCAAAGCACACTTGCAGCTTCAATACGGCAATCCCTTTGGCTGTATCCAGCGCTGGAGATAGTACATATTCTAGGAATCGTCATTCTAGTAGGTTCGGCATGGCTGTTTGACCTAGGCCTCCTTGGCTTTTCCCAGAAAATAACCATCGCCTCCCTTTCGCATTACCTCTTGCCTTGGTCCCGGCGCGGTTTAATCCTGATAATTCCCTCGGGACTGCTCCTGTTTATCACCAATGCGGGAGCCTTGGGATTTGATCCGATCTTTTGGCTAAAGATGGCATTACTCACTTTGGCCGGGCTGAACGCGTTCCTATTCCACAAGTTCTCATCTCTGCGGCAAAACGGCTCAGGTCTCCCTCCAACGTACAAAATTCACGCATTGATTTCCATCCTATTTTGGACTGGAGTGATTTCCTGCGGGCGTTTACTGGCCTACTAGATCTATCCCAAATCTCCTACAGCCTAGGTCACCAATAGTGCAATCACTTGGGCGGGAGCCTGGATTTCCAAGAGTTTTTCTTCGTCGATTTCCTTCTGGAGCTCATACTCAAGCTCGAAGATCAAACCGGACACAAAAATTCTATCCATGCGTAGGTCTCTAACAAAATGGTCATACTTTCTGCCCCCAGTGAGTACAATTCCATAATTCCTAAAGACCCTGGAGATTTTTCTCAATTCGCCGTACTTGTTCATGTTGGTTTAGTTTTTTCCTTATTCTCTGGCCAGTCCCTTTCCAAAATTCCGGGAAACAGGACCTACCTTCACGACAACCAAAACAGAATGAACCCCTATTTGAGGTGAAAAAAGACGCAAAAAATCTATCAAAAACGAGAAAAGCATCTCCTTGTTAGAGATGCTTTTCCGGTCCATCTGTTTTTGCAATCCCAGCGGTTCAGTATCACGAATGCCATTTATTAAATAGGCTATTCACTCTTTAGGCTCTCCACCGGATTCATCATGGCAGCCTTCACTGATTGAAAACTGACGGTCAGCATTGCGATGCCCAGTGCAGCCAAGCCAGTCAGCAGGTAATACCACCAAGCGACTTCGATCTGAAAAGCGAAATTGGCAAGCCAGCTCTTGGATAGGTAAAATCCGATAGGAACGGAGATCGCGATTGCCAGCAGGACAGTTTTTCCGATGTCTTTGGACAGCAGACTGACGATACTCCAGTCACTCGCTCCCAGCGTCTTGCGGATACCGATCTCCTTGGTTTTCAATTCGGTCATAAACGCGGTCAGCCCATACAGTCCCAAACAGGCGATGAAGAGAGCCAAAAACGCAAAGGAAATGATGATCTTGGCCGTACGCTCTTCGCGCTCATAGTTTCTTTGGAAATCCTGGTCGAGGAAAGAATAGGTAAAAGGTTCGGAGATTTCCGCGGCTTTCCATACATTCTCGGCAGTGGCCAAAACTTCGTTTGTGGCCCCGGGGGAAAACTTGGCGATCAGATAGCCCCCTCCTACGCCATTTCGGAAACCATAAGGCTCTATCTCCTTGTGTAAACTCTCGAAGTGAAAATCCCCCACTACGCCATAAATTTCCAAGGTGATCTTTTCCCCACGCCAATCATAATGGATATTTTTCCCCACGGCGTCGTCAACCTCAAATCCCAGCGCGCGAACCGCTGATTCATTTAAGATGATCAGGGGACGGTCTGTGGTCAAAGCCTCCGTAAAGGTATTTCCAGCCAACAGCTCAAAACCCAGTGTTTCGATAAAATCATTTCCGACATACGAATGTCGGATGTGAACGACTTCTTCACTGCTTTTGCCATCGGTATAGTACAACATATCCTCCAAAGACTCCACGCCAGGATAAGTTGAAGCCATGGTCACGGACTTGAACTGGGATCCCTGCATGAGGCTATTTTTCATCGCATCAAAACTTTCAATCGCCTTCTCGCTCCTCAAGGGAACAACGATCTGCTGGTCTTTATCAAAGCCCAAGTCTCTGGTTTGCACAAAATTCATCTGGCTTTTGATCACAAAAACCATCAGGATCAGACAGGCAGAAATACAAAACTGAACGACCACTAGAACCTCGCGAAGCGAAACACCGGAAATCCGTCCTACAAACCTGCCCTTCAATACCGATATCGGCTTGAAGTTGGATAGAAAAAATGCAGGGTAAATCCCTGCCAACATTCCCGCCGCGAAGCATAGCATCAAAGCCCCGACCCAAGGCACCCATGAGATGTGCCCGGTGATATTCCTGCCGATGAGCTCTCCAAAGTAAGGCAACACGAAACTCACCAAAGCAGCCGCAACTATAAATCCCACTAGCGCTACCATCACCGACTCAACCAGAAACTGTCTCATCAACGCAGGTCGATTGGCTCCCAGAAGCTTACGGATGCCGACCTCCCTAGCCCTTCGTTCTGAACGAGCAGTGGTGAGATTCATGAAATTGATACAAGCAATTAAAAGGATGAAAAGCGCAATCGTTCCAAAAATGTAGAGATTGCTCAGGTTCCCAATTCTGCCGAGTTCATAGTCTCCATGAGATTTGAGATAGATGTCCTGAAAAGGTTGAAAAACCACCTCTTTCTGAACCCCCATAGCTTTCATATCCTCGGCTGCCTTTTCAATAAAATATTGATTGACTTTCTGCTCAAATAGCTCATGGACCACCCCATCCATCAACTTCACATAGGTGTAAAAAATATTGTTGGAAGCCCAGTTGGTCCAGTTCTGTATTATTTTGCCAAAATCCTGGTTTTCCATGGACAGGAAGAAATTGGCATCTATATGGGAATTGGCGGCCTGGGCGTCAAACACTCCCGTGACGGTGTAATCAAAATCCCCCAGTGGCATGCCAACTGTAACAACTTTGCCTAACGGTTCCTCACTTCCAAAAATCCTGTTGGCCAGTTTGTCCGAAAGCACAATTCCCGAGGGAGTCCGCAATGCCCGGTCAGTATCGCCATTGAGCATCGGAAAAGATACTACGTCGAAAAACGTCGAATCTGCGTAGTAGCCCTTGGATTCGTAAAATTGTCTCACCTCAGTACCTGACTCATAGCGAAGGAGCATCTGATCCAATTCGGGAAATTTCATCAGCCGGGCACTAGCCTCTACTTCTTCAAAATCCTGTTTGATCGCCATGGATACGGGAGCGGGAGTTCCTACCCAAGTAATGTCTGGCATTTTCGTCGCAATGCGGACAATCCGGTCTCCATCCTGAATCCGCTGATCGACTTGAAGTTCATCGTAGATATACAACCCGATCAGCATGCAGGCCGCAAGCGCTACGGCCATTCCCGAGACATTGATCAGGGTCAGCGACTTATACTTGAGAAGGTTTCTGAGCGAGATTTTGAGGAAGTTGATCCACATTTTAGGGGTAATTAGTGGTTTTTACGACGGTTGGCTTGTTCGATCGACAGATCAAGCTAGGCTTTTATCAGCTATCCAATCAATCCCATTTTTCATGCCACGCAAATCCGCCAATAACAGCCCGTTTTGGGGATTTTAGGCAAAAGAACAAAAATCGGACGGACATTATTGTCCGCTGGTGGGCAAAGCGGCAGAAGAACAAATATTACATAATCATCTGTATTCACCTGAAAGTCCTTGTCAACTTTCTATTTGAGATAACTCTCTTAGGCCATCAGACGGACCGCTTTAAATGCGGGTCAAAAGTTAAATCATCTTATCGGCTAAGCAAAAAACAAGACCTTCGAACTAATTTTGTCCCGGAAAATCAAAAATCGGCATTTCCGCTAAACTCAACTCAGGACCCCATGAAGCCAGGCCTTTTCTTCCTTACAGCAATCCTCGTCTTTTGCGGAGCATGTGTGCAGGAGGATGATTTCTTGGTAGATTATGACTCGAAAACACTTTTTGCTGCCCCGACCGAAAGAGAACTGGAAGTAATAAAGGCAGATTGGCAATCCCGACAACTCACACCAACCGACTATGAAGAGGAGGAAGCGGTCGAGCTTTCGGACGGAAAAATGCTCCTCAAAATCATCTCTTACCGAATCGACGGCCTTCGTGAGTATGCTGCTTTAATCCTTCCAAAGGCTGGCGACAATCTTCCTGTCAGGGTTTATGTTGGAGGATTTGGTTTGGGCATAACAGAAAATTCCGTTGCTATCGCAGCTGTTCCGGCCTCCGATTTTCAAGGGGTTTTGGCAATTCCCGCACTTCGTGGACAATCCTTGAGGGTGACTTTAGATGGTAAAACCTATGTCACGCCAGTTTCTGATGGAGTCCATTGCGACGCTTTTGACGGAGCCGCGGATGACGTCATCGGACTTCTAAACCTACTAGAAAACTCTGAAGATCGCGTCAATATCAACAGAACGGCGGTGCGAGGAGGTAGTCGGGGTGCTACGGTTTCCTTGCTGGTGGCTGAACGAGACAAGCGTGTGAAGATGGCTTTCGCTGTTGCGGGCCCAGTCGATCTTCTAAACTTAACTGCCAAACACGAAAACGATCCTACTTACCAATGCCAGTTTTTGAATGAATTAGTCAATGGAACAAGCACCATCGCTGAAACCAGACGCAAAATGATCGCCAGTTCTCCTCTATACTTTGCCGATGAATTGCCCCAAACCCAAATGCATTTGGCGGAAAATGACCGCATAGTGCCCGTTTCAGAAGGGCAATTGCTGAAGGAAGAGATGCAACGGCTGGGTAAACAGGATTCGTTCGAGCTTTTCATCTACGAAAAAAGAGACCACAGCAACGTAGCTTCCGGCAACACCCTGCTTAATGAACGAATCGACAGCCTTTTGTCAAAGCTTTAGGAAATAGTCCAGCCAGTAAAAATCGATTCTCTTGGTCAAATTCCTAATAAACTAGCCTACTCACTCTTGAGCGTCTTAGCGGGGTTGACCAGGGCAGCTTTGATCGCTTGGGAACTAACGGTGAGAAAGGCGATCAGGAAAGCAATCAATGCCGTGCCTGCGAAAACCTTCCAGCCTATGTCGATTCGATAGTCGAATCCAGCGAGCCATTCCCCCATCGCATACCAGCTAACCGGCACTGCGATTAGCATCGCAATTAACACCAACTTGGTAAACTCCCCGGATAGCATCATTACCAAACCCTGAACTGATGCTCCCAGCACTTTTCTCACTGAAATCTCCTTGCTTCTTTGCTCCGCAATGTAAGCCGCCAAACCAAACAGTCCCAGACAGGAAATCAGGATCGCCAAGACTGAAAAGACTGCGGTCAGTCTTCCAGTTTGCTGCTGACTGGCAAACTTGAGCGCGTGAACCTCGTCCGCAAACTGGTACTCAAAAGGTGACCCGGGATTAAACTTTGCAAATATCTTTTCCAACTGAGCCATGGTCCCGCTCATATCCGTGCCTGAAAGACGGATATGGATGAAATTCTGCTGGATTTTTGGACCAAAGATCATGATCCCTTCCGCCTTCTCGAAGGGAGAGTCGATAATAAAATCCTTTACAACCCCAACTACTCGATACTCCCGATCGTCATCCTTCACCACTTCTCCCAAGGGATCCTGAAAGCCCATAAAATTCCTCGCTGTCTCATTGATCAGTACGGCCGAGCTATCGGCTGGGTAGGTATATACGTCGATATCCCTACCGGCAATCAACTCCAGTCCAGCCGTCTTTACCACATGGGCATCCACTCCCATCCGGTTTACCTTGGGTTTGAATGCCTCGTCTTTGCCTTGCCAATTGATCAAATTGGTATCACTGTACTCTTCAGTGAAAGGAGAAAATGTACTTGATATGGAAAGGACCCCTGGCAGCGCCTCCACCTCAGAGCGAAGGGAGGAAAAGTTCTCCTTGAGTGGCCCTGCCATTGGGTGGAAAATCAGGTTTTCAGGCTGGAGGCCTATGTCTCGGTTTTGTACAAAATCCATCTGCTGACGAATAATCCAAGTGCTAGCAATCAAGACCGCAACTATCGCAAACTGAAATACAACAAGCGCTTCCCTTGGTTTAAACCAGCTCCGGGCAACGTTCACGCGGGCCTTCAACACCTGAACAGGTCTAAATGAACTCAGTAAAAAGGCTGGGTACAAACCCGCCAAAACCCCAGTCAACAAGACATACCCCAAGGAAAAAAAACAGAAATAATTTTGGTCAAAAGGCAAAATTAGCTCTTTTCCTATCAAGGCATTGAAGCTGGGAAAAGTCATCGAAATCAGCAGTAACGCCAATCCATAGGCAGCTAGCGAGATCAATGTCGACTCAGCTAAAAACTGTCCGATCAGCATACTGCGGTTCGCTCCGGAAACCTTTCGAATGCCAACCTCTTTGGCTCTCTTTTCACTTTGAGCGGTTGAAAGATTGACAAAGTTGATACAGGCGATCAGCAAAATCACAATACCTATCAAGCCAAACATGCGAATCAAATCTATCCTTCCTCCTACCGATTTTCCATTTTCAAACTTGCTTCTCAAGTGCAGATCGGACATTGGAAAAAGGAAATCGCTGGTATTTTTGATGTCCGCGTTTCGCAGGGAAAAATCTTTGTGTTTCTCATTGAAAGTCCCCAGATCCACTCCGGGGGCAAGCATCGCAAAAGTCCGGCAGTTATTGTTTCCCCAGTAATCACCTACCCAGCCCATTGCTTCGAGCTTTTTATAGGGCAAAAATGCCGTAAAACGGAAGGCAGTGGTCTCAGGCAGGTCTTCGATCACCGCCCTAACTTCAAAGTCCAGTTCGGCCTCCACCTTGACAGACTTGCCGATCGCCGATACCTCTCCAAACAGTTTCTTAGCCACCGACTCGGTGAGGACAATGTTGTCCGGTGAGTCAAGGGCATCTATCGCGTTTCCTTCCAGCACTTTAAAGCTAAACATCTCAAAGAAGCCTGGATCCACAAAAGAGGTCTGCTCATAGAAGCTCAAATCTCCTACGGAAAGCACCATTGGATCCCATTCCGTCACGTGCGTCACCGCCTCCACTTCGGGATATTGCTCCCTCAGAGCTTCGGCGTAGGGTGTGGGAGTATAATCCCAGCTCGTCACCTCACCCTGATTTACATTGGTGCGCCATACGGCGTAAATCCGGTCGGATTTTTCATAAGTACTGTCTACCGAAAGCTCAAACTGGATCCAGACGACGATCAATACAGAAGCAGCCATTCCGACCGCAAGTCCTCCGATGTTGATCATTGCGAAGCCCTTTTTTCTAAGGATATTTCTCCAGGCGATTTTCAGGTAGTTTTTCCACATGATATTGAAAGATTGGAAAATTGGAAGATTTGAAAATTTTGGGATAGTGGTGGTAAGCTGTCAGGTGGAAAAGTTGCAAGGTTTAGGGCCACAAAAGCCAAACCTCAGACTCCAACATCAACAATCCTTTGATCTCTTAAATCGAAAATCCCAAATCATAAATTCTTATGTCTAATGTCTAGCGTATTGTTACTCGATACTTGGTACTTTACTCGCTTTTCAGACTCTTCACGGGATTAGCCAATGCAGCCTTCATGGTATTGGCTGTAACTACGGCTAAGGCTAAGAATAAAACCAGCCCGCCCACTCCGATAAATAGCCAAAAATTCATGGTAACATGATAGGTATAGGTTTCCAGCCATTCCCCCATTTTCCAGTAAGCCAAGGGCGCTGCAATGCAAAATGCGATAAGAACCAGCTTGAGGAAATCAGAAGAAATCAGCAACAACACTTGGGGGACAGATGCTCCCAGTACTTTCCGGATGCCGATTTCTCGGAATCTCTTTTCGATAGTATAAGAAGCCAACCCCGCCAAACCAATGCAGCAAACAAATATGGTGAGTGCGGCAAAAATATTGGTGAGCTTACTGACGAGCTCCTCGGACACGAATTTTCTCCCAAATTCCTGATCCACAAATTGGTATTCAAAAGGAACCGAAGGATTATAGGTTTTGAACACTTCCTCCATCGCCAACAGACCGTCTTGCACCGGTATACCGTCCTTAAATCGAACGCTAATGGAATAGGTGATTTCTGGGGAAAAGAATATCATCATGGGCTCAACAGGCTTAAATGGAGAATCCATCACCACATTCTCCGTTACGCCAATGACATTGTAAGTCTCTCCGTTATACCTCATTTGGGTACCAACAGGCTCTTTCAATCCCATCGCCTCAACCGCGGCACGATTTAGAATTAATGAAGTAGAATCTGAAGGCATCCCGGTGAAATCGTTTCCCTGAATCATCTTCACGCCCATAGTTTCCGAAAAACCCACGTCGGTGTAAAGTCCCGCCATCAGCAAATTCATGTCTGTTGGCTTTCCTTCCCAGCTTGGAGCCGGACTTCTCCACCAAACGCTTGTAATTGGGGAAAATGTCCTCGTCACTCCTTGAATCTTCCCAGATTTGAGTAGCTCATCCTTGATCACCGAGAAGTTTTTCTGGATATCATCTGAGCTTGATACCATGACGAGATTGTTGGGGTTGTAGCCCATATCACGGTTTTTGATGTACTGGATCTGTTGATAGACGATCAGGGTGCCGGATATTAGTAGTATCGAGGCGACAAATTGGCCTACCACGAGGATATTTCTTGGCAAAACAGCCTTTTCTCCGGCCAGAAAGGTACCTTTCAAAACCTTCACCGGACTGAAAGAAGAAAGGTATAAAGCTGGATAGCTTCCAGCCACCATCCCTGTGAATACCACGATGACTCCGGAAATAATCCAGAAGATTGGTGAGCTCAAATCAAGAGTCAGTTTTTTAACTACCAATTCATTGAAATAGGGCATTAACAAAAGAACTACCAGGAGGGAAAGAAAAAATGCAGACAGGGTCAATAACATAGACTCAAAAAAGAACTGCAACATCAATTGCTTTTTGTCTGAACCCAAGGTCTTTCGGATGCCGACTTCCTTCGCTCTACGCTCTGACCTAGCGGTGGACAGATTCATGAAATTGACGCAGGCGACTAGCAACATGATCACTGCGATGATCGAAAACATCTTCACATATTGGATCATGCCTCCGGTATTTACGCCTTCCTTAAACTCCGCATAGAGTCTCCACTTACTCATCGGAAATGCGAAGTACTCACTGATGCCTTTGTCATTCGGACTATTTCGGATCTTAAGTGCGGTGATTTTCTCAGAAAGTTCCTTCTCGTCTGTCCCTGGCGGAACTTTTAAGAAGACATTCCAAGACGAATTGGTCCAGTTGGTCAGCGAACGCAGCAAGCCTTCATCTGAATAGTTGAAAGCGTGGATGTAGTCAAACTGGAAGGTAGAGTTGGACGGGATATCCTTCAGAATACCCGTCACAGTCAATTCGGTAGCATTATCAAGTTTGACTGTTTTGTGCATCGGATCTTCGGTACCAAAAAGCGACTTTGCTGTAGATTCAGTTAAGACAATGGAACTTGCATCAGGCAGGGCAGTTGCTTCATTTCCCTCCAGAAATTCCCAGGAGAGGACTTTGAAAAAATTATCACTGGCTGTAATCCCAATTTTTCTCGCCTTAGTTTCTCCATTACCAAGAATATGGGACTCAGAAAAAGTGGCAGTTACCGCCTGTTCGACCTCGGGAAGCTCCGATTGGATGGCGTTTGCCAAAGGAAGAACCATATTTTGATCAGTAAAGATCTCCTCGTTGTAATTGCGATTCGCCATTACTTGATAGATATTCTCGTAGTTCTGATGAAACTTATTGAAAGTCAATTCATCATGAACCCAAAGGAGAATAAACAAGGTACTTGCGCAACCAATCGTAAGCCCGAGGATATTGGTGATTGAAAATCCCTTGTTTCTAAGCAGGTTTCTTAGGGCGATTTTCAGGTAATTTCTAAACATATACAGAAGGATTGAAATTCAGTTTGTTAGGTATCAGTTTGGACTATTCACTCCGCAGGCTCTTCACTGGATTCATCAATGCGGCTTTGATGGATTGAAAACTGATCGTGACCAAGGCCACAACGACAGCCAAAATCCCCGCTATCGCGAAAGTCCACCAGTGTACCGGGACCTTGTAGGCAAAGCCCTCCAGCCATTTGTTCATCGCATACCAAGACACCGGCGTTGCAATTACGATGGCAACCAAAACCAGCTTGACAAAATCTTTGGAAAGCAATCCAACGATGCTGGACACATTTGCGCCCAATACTTTTCGCACTCCAATTTCCTTGGTGCGCTGCTCTGCGGTATAGGTAGCCAAGCCCAACAAGCCAAGACAGGCTATCAAAATTGCCAGTACCGAAAACGTGGTAAATATTCTTCGAAACCTGAAATCACTCTGGTATTGATTGTTGAAATCCTCGTCCAGAAAGCTGTACAGAAATGGCCGGTGAGGCGCAAGTTTTTCCCAAATCTGCTCCACTTGGGCAATCGTAGCTGGAAGGTCCTCAGAGCTTACCTTCAGGGACAAATACCTACTAGCATAGGCTTCAAATGGTAAAGTCAAAGGCTCAATCGTGCGGTGTAGTGAGATGTAGTTGAAGTCTTTCACCACTCCAATGACAGTCCCTGCCCTGCCCCATTGGTCAAACTTCTTCCCGACAATATCCGCAGGGTTGGCGTATCCGTATTGTCTTGCCGCTGCTTCATTAAGCACCAAAGCAGAACTGGAATCTGAAGGGTAGTCACGGGAATACGAGCGGCCAGCCACCAATTCCAGGCCGTAATGGTTTACAAAATCAATCCCGACTTGAAAAACAGGCTGAGCTTGACCAAACATCTCCCCATCCGCATTTTCAATCGTGGTGTAGGCATTTGGAAAATAGCTTCCCGGTACGCTACGAGAGAAGGCTGCCGAATTCACGGATGGCAAAGCCTCTAACTCGCTTTTCAAAGCCGAAGACATGAAGTTAACCTGCTCATCATAGTTGTAGTCCAAGACTAGCATCTGCTCCTTGTCAAATCCCATGTCTTTGTCCAGCAAATGTCCCATCTGGGTGTAGACGATCATTGTTCCAGCGATCAGCGCAATCGATAAGCTAAATTGGAATATGACTAGGCCTTTTCTCAAAAGCGCGCCTTTTGGGTTTGCCTTGGAAAGACCTTTTAAGATAGAAACCGGTTGAAAACTGGAAAGGACGAAAGCCGGATAAGAGCCTGCCAAAAGGCCGACAATCAAGATGATTCCCACAAAAAATGGTATTGTCTGCCAGTTGATGACTTGATTGATCAAGAACTCTTTTCCCGTCAAGTCATTCATCAAAGGCAAGGCCACCGACACGAAAACCACAGCTACCATCGCAGCCAGAATGACGATGATCAGTGACTCCCCGAGAAACTGATAGATCAAACTCTCCCGATCCGCACCAATCGACTTCCTAATCCCCACTTCCTTGGCTCGCTCCATGGATCGCGCCGTGGACAGGTTCATAAAGTTGATCATGGCGATGGCTAGGATAAAGACTCCAATCATCGAGAAGACATAGATATTGGTCAATGAACCTGTCTCTCCGGGGAGACGCTGAGCAGTGGTGCGAAGGTAAACGTCCTTCAACGCCTCTACTTTGATGGCATATTTGTCATCTCCTCCTCCCCTTCTTCTTTGAATAAAGTCTGGGAGTTTGGCTTCGAAAGCCACAGGATCAAAGCCCTCGTTGACCAAGAAGTAGGTGTAAAAATCCACATATCCCCAAGCGTCAAAGACGTCTGGGCGACTCTGCTTAAACGTACTCAGGGAAAGCAGGGCATTGAACGTAAAATGCGAGTTGGAAGGCACGTCGGCCATCACCCCTGTGACAGTGTAATCACCCGCATCGGCCCTCCCGGCAGATTCGCTACCCTTCAGTGTTTTGCCCAATGGATCCTCGTCTCCGAAATACTTCTTCGCCGTGCTTTCAGTCAAAACGATGCTAAAGGGTGCGACCAAAGCAGTTCTGGCATTTCCCCGAAGCAGTTTCCATGAAAACACATCAAAAACTGTTGAGTCCATGAAAAACACGCCATCTTCCTGCAGGGTAGTTTCCCCATAACTCAGCAACAAATCAGACCTACCGGAAAACTGCACGATTTTGTCTATCTCGGGAAATTCCTCCTTTAATGCAGGCCCGACCGGGGCATTGTGCCAAACCCAAAACGGCGCTTCCTCAGCTCCCTCGGTCAATCCTTCTGGGGATCTTGAACCGTGGATTAGACGATAGATTCGGTCGCCTTTTTCATGGTAATTATCATAGGAGAGCTCGTCCTGTACGAACAAAAAAATCAAAACGCAACAAGCCATTCCAATGCCCAGCCCCAAAACATTGATCAAGGAGTAGACCTTCTTTTTCAGAAGGTTACGGTAGGCTATTTTAAAGTAGTTCTTCCACATGGCGATATTGAAATAGTGTAAAATTGGAAAATTGAAATAGTAAGCACGCAGGTCGTGAAGCAGGAGGCTTCGAGGCTCTTCTTCCTCTCTTACCGACTCTTGATACTTGGCACTTGATACTTTCTACTCGTTCTTCAGCGTTTCTACGGGATTTCTGATCGCTGCTTTGAAGGCCTCAAAGCCGACTGTAAGCATCGCGATGCCTATCCCAAATACTCCAGCTACGGCGAAAAACCACCACTCGATTCTGATCTGATAGGCAAATTCCTTTAGCCAAACCGTGCCGCCATAGTAGGAAATCGGAACTGCTATCAGGACTGCCAACAGAATCAATTTCACAAAGTCTGTAGACAGCAAAGTCACAATGCTTCCCACAGAAGCTCCCATTACCTTTCGCACGCCGACCTCTTTTACCCTGCTTTCCGCATTGAAGGCGGCCAAGCCAAACAGGCCGATGCAGGATACGAAGATGGAAAGCATGGCACCGACAGTAATCATCTGCCTCCAGCGCGCTTCCCTTTCGTAGCGTTTCAGGTTGTTTTCCTCTTCGAAACTGTAATCAAATGGCATAAAGGGTACATGTTTTCGAAATACAGCTTCGATCTTCTTGACCGTCTCGGCCGTGTTGCCTTCATTGAGTTTGATAAAGAGCGTCTGTAGTCCGTATTTGGGATCCTGGGTCAATACCAATGGGGCGATTTTCTCTTTCAGCGAAGCGAAATGGTAGTCTTTTACGACGCCAATCACTTTCATTTTCTTGTTTTTCCACTCAAAGTCGACCTCCTTCCCCACTCCTTCCGTCCAGCCAACTTCCTTGAGAAAAGCCTCATTGACGAGGATGGATTCTTCCGGATCAGTCGCAAATTCCGAAGAGAAGTTTCGGCCTTCCACCAGCTGGATTTCCAACGTATTCAAGAAATTGTCATCTACTCCGATGTACCCGAATTCAATTGTTTCATCGTTTACCTTGGCGATAGTTCCGTTGTAATTCCCATTATATCCTGCGACAGCCGCTATCTCTGACATGCTAGCAAGTTCCTGTTTGATGGCTTCCATTCCCGCACGGTTTCCCCGCATGCCATTCAATTTCATCAACCGCTCGTCATTGTATCCCAAATTCAGCGTAGTCAGGAAGTTGAACTGGGAAAAAATCAGTATCGTACCGACGACCAAACAGATCGAAAGCGTAAACTGAAATACGACCAAGCCTTTGGTCAGGAAGTTTCGCTGCACAAGCTTATCGCGTTTGTAGAGACTTTTGGTGGGGCTGAAACCCGAAATCACCAACGCCGGATACAACCCCGCCACCAAGCCAGTCAAAACAAACAAGCCCGCGAAAACGAGGATCAGGTTTGTGTCCAGCAGATAAGAAAGTGACAATTTCTTGGTTGCAAGCCCATTGAAAGGCGGAAGTGCAAGCTGTGCCAACATGAAAGCCAGCAAAAAGGCGAAAAAAGTGAGTAGAAATGATTCCGTCAAAAACTGAACAATCAGCTGTTTTCTCTGCCCCCCGATGACTTTGCGAATCCCGATTTCTTTGGCCCTGTTCAACGATCTGGCAACTGCCAGATTAACAAAATTGATGCATGCAATGATCAGAATGAAAAGCCCGATACCTCCAAGGATGTATGAATAAACCGGATTGCTGGTTCGGGTGATTCCATTTCGGTCGTTATCCATCCCATTGTCCAAGTGGATGTCCATGAAGGGCTGCAAGCTGAAACTGACCCTCTCCCTAAATCCGGGTGAATTCGCAAGCTCTTTGGCTGCATTGATTTCAAAAATCTGATCCATTTTCGATCCAACTTGGGCCGGATCTGCATCCGGGTTCAGAAAGACAAACGTGTTCATGTAAAAGCCCAGCCATTCGTCATTGGTCCACCCCTTGGCCACCTGCCATTCAAAAGAAATCATACTATCAAACTGAATGGTGGAGTTTTGCGGGATGGATTTGACTACTCCAGAAACGGTGAACGGAACGAATTGATCATTCACTTTGAGCTCAACGACCTTGCCGACAACGTCCGTGCTTCCAAAATAGCTTTGCGCTATTTCCTCGGTCAGCACGATCGAACCGATGTCCGAAAGGACTGTCTTCGGATCACCGTGGAGCAATGGAAGGGAAAAAACCTCGAAAAAAATAGGGTCGGCAAAAAGCACGTTCGCACTCAGAAAGTCTTCTCCTTTTTTGACTACGAAAGGTTGGTTTTGGGTTCGGATGACATCCCTGATCTCGGGAATTCCTTCTTTAAAGGATGGCCCGTGGATGGAATTGGTACTCGCGATGACTTTCTCATCCTCGGATGAAGTCATGGTCACCTTGATACGATACAGCTCATTTCCGTTTTGCTGAAAGCGGTCAAAGGTTGTCTCATCCTTGACGTATAGGAGGATCAAAATACAGCAGGTCAGTCCCAAGGCCAGCCCACCAATATTGATCAGAGAAAAAACCTTACTTCTGATTATGTTTCTCCAGCCGATTACTAGATAGTTTTTCCACATGCCATTAAAATCAAAAGGAATTTATTCGGAGAAATTATTCTAGGATAAAATCAATTAAACTCAAGGTTGATGCTACCACCGGAGCTTTGCATCTTCAAAGGAATTCCACCCCCGTTGAGTTTACCGGAAATACGATCTTTCTTGATTTCTCCACTAAAATTGGACAGCGCCGAATTCACTCTGGATCCGCTTATTTCAAGGTCAAGTCCCAGTCCTTTGGGAATCACTGCGCTGATGCTACCCCCACTGGTGCTGAAATTCATCTCTTCATTTACTTCAGACAAGATGGCCCGAATCGACCCTCCGCTGCTTTGAGCATCGACACTGCCTTTGATATTCTCCAAAGTCATACCTCCACCCGAAGTATGCGCTTCCAAATCACCCTGCAGGCCATAGATTTTGACCGAGCCACCGCTAGTTCGTACATCCACATTTCCCTGAAACCCATTGAGATTAAAGCTACCTCCTGAAGACTGGGTGTTCACCAAACCTTCGCTGTCTTGAATCCGGATGGATCCACCGCTGGTTTGTATAGTTTGGGTACCTGCGATTCTTTCCAAGGAAACAGAGCCGCCGCTGGTTTGAATATCTGTATTTAGATTCATGGGAGAGGAAATCTCAAACGACACCTGAGGTCGATTTTTCCAGTTTATAGAACCCGGAGATTTCTGTTTGGCGATGAGCATCACGGTCTCGCCAGTCTGAGTGACTTCTACTTGAAAATCTTCCAGAAAGTCTTGGGCTTCTTTGGAAGTTTCGGTTAGATAAACCCCGTCTTTTTTAAGAAAAATCTGAACCTTCAGCGCATCTCCTGCCCCACCTTTGATTGAAACTGAAGCTCCCGAAAGCTCAGACTTCACGTTGGTTTGGCCACTTACCTTGAATTCTTTGGTCTGATACGGAGTTTTGTTTTCTTGGCCATAGGCATTTGTCAAGCCTGCTTGAAAAAAAGCCAAAGCAATGAGGAATAAGGAATGGAATTTCATAGTCGAGTCGATTTCCATCCCTTATTCCAGTATAGTGCCATGAAATAAAACCCTAATACACTCGTATTTAGAGCTTTTCATTCAGCAACACCTTCGAGCTACGGACATTTTCGTCCGCTCGCGGTCAAAGTATAGTACTCTTACTACTCCCTTTTCAGAAGTTTAGTCATTTTTTAGGCTCTCAATCGGATTGACCATGGCCGCTCGATAGGCTTGGGAAAATATAATCCCCAAGCTGATCAGCATCAGCGATCCGACTCCGATGCTGATAGGAATGACTCCGATACTGACACGGGATGCAAAGAATTCCAACCAAAGGTTATTGATAAAATAAGCTGCCGGAACTGCCACCAAAATGGCCACTCCTAGCAATCTCAAAAATCCCCTCGAAAGCAAGTAAATAATCTGGGGAACGCTGGACCCCAAAGTCTTGCGAATCCCAATCTCCTTTACTCGAGTCTGTGCAGTATAGGTGGCCATACCCAACAAACCCAAACAGGAAACAAAAATTGCCAGAAAGGAAATAAGACCGATCACCGCAAACACATCGCCAAGCACCTCATGGATAAACAATAGCTCCTGATCCAAGTATTTGTAGGAAAACTTGGACATAGGATTTACCTCTTTCCAGGCAGCTTCGAGAGAGGCAATGGTCTCTGCGGAATTTGAACCATTTACTTTCACCAAAGCAAAACCAAACGTTGATTTTCGATTCAATAAAACCAGACTACTAATCGCTTGATCAGGAGAGAGAAAATGAAAATCCTTCACCACCCCAGACACCTGAACATTCCTAAACTCTTCCCCATCCAAGACCACCAATGGTTTACCAATGGCATCTGCTGGTGTTCCAAGATTGAACTTGCTCACAGCGGTTTCATTGATCAACACCAAGTCCTCTCTGCCTTCAGCCGGGAAGTTGTTTCCTTCTACTAATTCCAGTCCCAATGCCCCAAGAGTCCCTGAATTGATATCGAAATAGTTGGTAGAAATACTATCCAGCGGGTTTTCAGGATTGACTACTTCGGTTCCGAAATTATACCCTGCTGCGGGAATCAAGGAGCTTGCCCCCACCTCGGAGACCATCGGATTGGATGCAATCGCTTGAGCAAATCGATCGTAATTTTCGGTCTTGAGGAGCTTTACCGTCACTACATTTTCCTTGTCAAACCCAAAATTGAAATTTAGCAAATGCTTAGCCTGCGACTGGATCAAAACCACCGAAATAATAAAGATCAAGGATATCGTAAACTGTAGAACCATCAACACATTTCGGATGCCCATGCTTTTGAAAAGCTTGACCCCAGAAAGCTTGTTGAATAGGTTGACGGGATTCAATTTGGCTACATAGGTAGCTGGTAGCAAACCCGCTACGACTCCAACCATCAGACTGAAGCCCAAAAAAAGAATCATGGCAGGCAAACTTTGCCGGAAAGAAATTTTCAGATATTGATTGAAAGTCAGCTGATCAAATCCACTCTGTAAAATCTGCAAGAGACTAAAGGCTATCACCAACGAACACAGCGAAATCACGACCGCTTCGGTGATAAATTGTGCAAAAATCTGCTTCCTATCTGCTCCGGAGACTTTTCGGATCCCTACCTCTTTCACCCGAGTCAAGGCACGAGCCACTGACATGTTCGTGTAATTCAGACAAGCCGAAAACATCACAATCAAACACAGGACGGCCAAAATCATCAATACCACTTTCGGCATCGATACGTGAGTGGTATTGCCGATCATTTCCATGGGGGTAATGTCACCCAAAGCCATCGCCTTGAAGGAATGCTTGTTTTCAAATTTCTGAGAATAAATACCTTCCGACACCTCATCCAAAGCCGCTTGCAGCTCAGCTTTCTCGCGTCCCTCCTGCAGGAGCACATAGGTATAATTAGACCAGACATTTTCCCAGTCATTTTCCATACTGGATCGTACCGCTCCTTCTGGCAATGATTTCATGGTGCTCAGGGAGGCCAAAAGCTTAAAGGGAAGGTGGGTTTTCCCCGGATTGGGGTGTAGGACTCCCGTAATCGTAAAATAGCCAAAGTCCGTCTCGAAATTTCCCTCCTCAATGTCTACCGCGCGGATATCCTTGTCATGAAAAGCCACCGTCTTCCCAAGAGCAGACTCTCCATGAAAAAGAATCTCAGCCATCTCCGACGTGATCACCAAAGAAAATGGCTTCTCCAAAGCAGTTTTTGGATCTCCTTCCTTGAAAGAAAAATCCAGAATCTTAAAGAGATTCCCATCTGCGAAATACCCGCCTCCGGTCGCAAAGCGATCTTCATAAATCACATCGCCTCCGATTTCACTATTCAGAGCGGCGGTCTCTTCGATAATCGGATAGTCTGACTTCAACTTCTCTGCCAAGGGCAAAGCAGAACTCGCCACTTCACCATTATTTTCCTGATATCGAGTAGTGTGAATCCGATAGACCCTATCCTCTTTGGTATGATAGGAGTCAAAACTATACTGATCCACTCCAATCATGATAATCAGTAAACAGACCGACATGCTGACGGCCAAACCCAAAATATTGATCAGGCTAAATGACTTATTCCGGATCAAATTTCTCCAAGCGATTTTGATATAATTTCTAAGCATATCGATTAGATGAATAATCGAAGCAAGAGGTTACAAACAATTAACAACCAAACGTATATATTTTTAAAAAAAAGAAAGGCTCAGAATCTACTCTGAGCCTTTCATAGCCGCTGACTGTCAATTTCTTCGACTCTTATTCGCTTTTCAAACTATCCACTGGATTCATTAGGGCAGCTTTCAGACTTCTGGAGCAAATTGTCGCCAAGGCAATCAGCAAAGTCACGATACCAGCAATTACAAAAACCCACCATTCTACATCGACCCGGTAGGCAAAACGCTGGAGCCATTTATCCATGGCGAAATAACCGATTGGAAAAGCCAACAGAAATGAAAGCGCGACAGGCTTCACAAAGTCCTTGGTCAATAGGCCAACGATTTGTCCCGAGGTCGATCCAAGAACTTTTCTCACGCCGATTTCTTTGAAGCGCTGCTCTGCGGTATAAGTCACCAAACCGAACAATCCAAGACAGGCGACGAAGATGGTGAGCACGGCAAGAATGCTCAAGAAAGAACCCATTCTAGATTCCTGAACATAGGTTTCGTTGTACAATTCATCCAAAAACGAATAGGTAAAAGGTTCACCCGACTCAAATTCGTTCCAGGTCTTTTCCATATCCGCAAGCAAACCATTGAGATCGCCCGGCTGTGCTTTTACAATAAGGCTATAATACGGATTATAGACCATCATCAGCGGACTGACTGGCTCGCGAAGGGATCTCGCCACGAAATCCTTCACCACTCCGATCACTTTTACAGCTTCCCTCCCGCCCTGATTGTCCGTCATCATATCGAAGGTCTGGCCAATCGGATCATCGGCAATTCCCATTTCTTTGGCAGCGGTCTCGTTGATGATAATATTATTCGTCTCATTTCCGAATTCCAGCGAGAAATTCCGCCCTTGGACCAGTTCCATTCCGAGTGTAGGAATATATTCTTCATCGATCCCAAAGCGCATCAGCCGGATGGAATTTGCCGGAGAGTCATCCAGGTATAAGGCCTGAACACTCGTGTCGGTAGGTCCAGCTGGAATATATGCTGAAGTGGACACACTCACCACGCGGGGATCACTTTTGATTTTCTCTTTGAAAACATCCAAATGCTCACCCACACGGCCAGCATCCCTCAACACGATCAATTGATCCCGCTTGTAGCCCAATTCCTTGTTTTGGATAAAATTCATCTGTTGGGCCACCACTATAGTCCCCACAATTAAGACCGAGGAAACCACAAATTGAAAAACTACCAGCCCACTTCTAACACCGGATTTCCTAGAAACTAGCACCTTCTTTTTCAGGGAATCAATGGGCTTAAATCCCGATAGGAAAAATGCCGGATAACCTCCTGCCAAAAGTGTTACCAAGCCCAAAAGCACACCAAGAGAAATCAAATAGAAAGGAGAAAACAAACTTGAAACCTCAAGTGATTTGAAGGAAAACTCGTTGAAAAATGGAAGAGCCAAGACACAAAAAACCAAGCCGAGGGCCATTGCCACTACGATGGCAACCAAGGATTCCGCCAAAAACTGATAGATCAAATTCCGCTTGTCAGAGCCCATTACTTTTCTGACTCCGATTTCCTTCAGTCGTTGAGATGCTCCAGCGGTGGACAGGTTCATGAAATTGATGCAGGCGATCAGCAGCATAAACACCGCAATCACGCAATAGATAATCACGGTATTGAGATCGCCTCCCGACTCAAACTGTCCAGATCCTTTGAAAAGCGTACTGAGATGAATCTCGGTCACAGGCTGTAGATTGAGGTAGACGAAATTGCCTTTTGCAAAAAACTCATCGTAGCTCATCCCCATGCTTTCTTTCATCTGCCCGTCCATGTACTTCTTTACAATCGCTGGAATGTTTTCTTGAACCTGCTCAGCTTTTACACCTTTTTCAAGCAGCACATAAGTCGAATAGCTTCCGGACATCCAGCTTGTATTTTCCGAGTCGGGATTGCCCAGAAGAGAGGCAAACATATCGAAGTGAAAATGGGAATTGGATGGGACGTTTTCGATCACGCCAGTGATGGTGTAGTCTCCCGCCAAGCTTTTGTAACCCTCGTTATAGTAACCAATTTCCTTTAACTCTATGACTTGATTAATCGGGTCTCTTTCTCCGAAAAGGGCCTTTGCCTGATCAACAGTAATCACCAGAGAATTAGGTTTGGCCAAGGCGGCCTTCGGATTGCCTTGAAGGAAATTTAGGGTAAAAAGGTCAAAGAAATTCGGATCGACAAAAGCCGTCTTCCCCTTCCTCATTTCCTGGTCAGCGACCTTGAGTTTGGTGTTGTAAAAGACATTTCCGATGCGGGTGGCATCTTCCACTCCGGCCACTTCGTCGGCAAAAGTCTTCGCCACCGGAGCCATTACACTGGCTTCATTCAGCGATTCCTTTCCTAGACTGGCTTCCAGATTTACCCGAAAAAGTCGATCCGAATGTTCACTGTAACGATCATAGCTCAGCTCATCAAAGACATACAAGGAAATCACCAGACAGGTGCCTATTCCGATCGCTAAACCGAGGATATTGATTCCAGAAACCAGTCTGTTCTTTTTCAGATTTCTCCAGGCAATTTTCAAGTAGGTTTGAAACATTAGGTTAGGTAGTAGAAAGTTGCTAGTTCTTATTTCATTTTTTGTCGCATTCGACATTACTCACTTCGAAGGCTATTGACCGGATTGGCTTTGATGCTTTTGTAGGACTGGAAGAAAACAGTGCCCAGCGCCAGACCGAAACAAACCACTGCGGACACGGCAATGACCCAGTATTCGATACCTGTTTTGAATGCAAATTCCTCGAGCCATTGATCCATAAAATAAATCGCCGTCGGGATAGCAATCAAGGCCGACAATCCCAATAGTTTCAAGTAGGAAGAGGAAAGCATTAGGAAAATCTCTGGCATGCTTGCTCCAAAAACCTTTCGGATTCCAATCTCCTTGGTTCGCAAATGGGTAGTGTAGGAGGTCAGCCCAAACAAACCCAAACAAGCGATCAAAATGGAAATTACCGTCAGCACTTTCAGTAAATCGCCCATCTTCATATCCGCCCGATAAACCCGAGCAAAATCCTCATCCAAGAAGGTATAATTCATCGGGACTCGAGGCTCATAGGCCTTCCAGGCAGTTTCCAATTCAGCGATAGTCGATTCTATGGCTCCGCCATGAATTCTCACACTGATATAATCTCGCAAATAATATTCATGCATGTACTCCAGTACAAGAGGTTTGATCTCATGGCGAAAAGTCTCGAAGTTGAAGTTCTTGACCAAACCGACGACTTCAAGTGTCGCTTCGTCATTCGCTCCTTTGTTTTTGACAATCAACTGTCCGACTGGATTTTCCAAAATCCCCAACTGGCGCGCAGCTTCCTCATTGAGGATCACTTTGGCACTGTCCGCTCCGGCCACTGGAGAGAAGCTTCTTCCATCCAAAAGTTCAAATTTATAAGTGTTCAAATAATCCGCATCCGCCTCGTACCAGTTCATACCCTGCTGGTTATTGGTAGTAGGTAAATCAAATGAGCGCATCTGAAACTGCTCGGCCATGGGAATTCCCGTGGAAAAGCTGGCTGACTGAACCTTGGTGCTTCCCACAAATCGGGATTTGAAGTCCTCACGTTGATGGTTTTGAATCTCCCCATCGTTGTGGATGATCACGAGCTGGTCCCGATCAAATCCCGGGTTGGAATTTTGGATAAAGCTGAGCTGGCGCTGTACAAGGAGCGTGCAAATAATCAAAGTCAGCGAGGTAGCAAACTGAAACACCACCAATCCATTTCTAAAAGTATGGGAGTTCTTTCCTACGCTCAACTGCTTTTTCAAAATCAGAATCGGACGGAAAGATGACAAATAGAATGCTGGATAAAAGCCAGAAAGCAAAGTCAATATCAGCAGTAAGGCTGGAACTGTCCCCAGAATCAGTGGATTTTTGATCAGGTTGAAGTCAATGTTTTTGCCGGAAATCTTATTGAAAGGCTCATTGCAAAGCTCAACCACCACTAGAGAAAGTAAGAGACTCAGCAAAACCAACAAAAATGCTTCGGTAAGAAACTGTGCTACCAGCTGAGATTTTCCTGAACCGAGCACTTTTCTCACCCCCACTTCCATGGATCGGAGCCCGGCTTTGGCCGTAGCCAAATTCATGAAATTGATGCAGGCAAGCAACAGGACAAAAACCGCCACCAGAGAGAAAATGTAGACATAACTTTGGTAGCTATTGGCTTCGAGTTCTCGGAGCAAATGGGAATTCAGATGGATATCCCGAATCGGCATCAGCTGGAGGTTGTAATCAGAACCTCCTTCTTCAGTGGTAAAGCTTGGAACAGCGTAATTCTCGACGATTTGGTCTAGTTTCCCTTTGACCACGGATGCTTTTTCCTGAGGGAATTTTGCATAAGTGTATAAGATCGACCAAGACCAAGAATTCATCTGGAAAATCTCCTGATGCATTCCAGGCTCGTACACGAGCATGTCAAAATGCAAGTGACTTTGACTTGGCAAATCCTCAATCACGGCTGCGATTTCTCTCGGAGTTGGATTATTACTACCGATCAGAACGGCTTTTCCAATGACCTCTTGAGCGTGAACATCTCCAAAGTATTTTTTGGCCATGGATTCAGTTAGCGCGACCTGATTGGGACTGGAGAGCGCCACTTCCTTGCTTCCTGCTTTCAGGTTTAGGTTGAAAACTTGGAAGAAGTTGGGCTCTGCATAGAAGACCTTTGACTCGCGAAAAACCTGATCCTGATTCGGTCCTGAAGCTGGCTGAATGGTAAAATCATTCCATTTGAGGAGTCGGGTGACCGCTTCAACCTCAGGGATATCCTCTTCCATTCTGGACCCCAAAGCGGGAGGGGCTGTAGCATATCCAGCCGAGCTGAAATTGCCCCAATGTGAACTAACTCGAAAAACAGATTCCGAACCTTGGAAGTGCCGATCATAACTAACCTCATCCTGGATGAAAAGCAGGATCATCAAGAATCCACTAATCCCCAAAGTCAATCCAAAGACATTCAGCAGCGTATAGAGCCTGTTCTTTTTGAGCGTTCTCCAGGCGATTTTGAGGTAGTTTCTGAGCATGGCATTGGAAGTTAGGAGGTCGGGAAGTTTGGAACTCGGAAGGTCAGGAGGTTTTAAGACGTTTCCTCCTTGCTTCCTACTTCCATACTTCCTGACAACTATTTATTATATCTTATATCTAGCGACTTGCTACTTTTTACTAGGCACATCGTACTCCAATTCACTCCCCCTTCAGCGTATTTGCGGGGTTGATGCTCGCAGATTTGATCGCATGATAGCTGACAGTTCCGATTGCCATCACGGCCGCAAGAACTCCAGCCAATGCAAAGCTTTGCCAGCCTATATCGATTTTGTATTCGTAGTCTTTGAGCCAATTATTTAGCAAATAGTAAGCGATTGGGCTCGCCAAAATCAGAGAACCCAGAATCATGTAGATGAATTTTTGCGTCAGCATTCCATAAATCCCCTTAAAGGAAGCTCCCAGGACTTTTCGAATGCTCATTTCTTTGCTTCGCTGCTCTACCATATAGGCCGAGAGCGCAAACAAACCCAGACAAGCGACCAAAATGGCAAGGAAGGCAAAGCTGGTAAAGATGATTTTGATCCTTCGCACATTGTCATACATCCGAGCGAAAGTATCATCCATGAAAGCGTATCTGAAGGCAAGGTTTGGAGCAAATTGATCCCATTTGCCTTCTATGATTACCAGCAATGCAGGCATATCTGCGGTATTCGTTTTGACCGAAATGATGGTGTTACTTTTTCCCAAGAACATGGCAAGAGGCTCAACACGCTCTTTCATGTTGTCAAATCGGAAGTCTTTCACGACTCCGATGATCTCATTCAGTTGGCCAAACCGGGAGACTTTTTTGCCAATCGGATCTGTAATATTCAGCTCCTTGACCATCTTCTCATTCACGATGATCCCCTCGCGATCGGTGGTGATGGTCTTATCGAAGTTCCTTCCGGCAATCAGCTCGATGCCCAATGTCTCCAGATAGTCTTCATCGATCTGCCAAACCTGGCCGGAAACGGTTTGATCGATATTTTCTCGTCCTTCGTTGACAAAGGAGTTGCCGTTTCGTTTGGTGTTTTCCAAAGGCAGGTAGTCGCTGATCGTGACGGATTCGATCCCGTTGATTCGTTCAAGTTCGGCTTTGAATATCTCGTCTTTATCTCCCAGCATATTGGTGCCATAGAGCTGAATCACCTGATCCTTTTCAAATCCTACTTTGGAAGTGAGGATAAATGACAACTGCTCGTTGATCACGAGTGTGCCAATGATCAGGATGATCGAAACGGTGAATTGGAAGACCACCAAACTGGTTTGAAAACCGCCTGACCTGCTACCTAGGCGAAGTTTGCCTTTCAGCACATTGATCGGAGAAAAAGCCGATAGGTAAACCGAGGGATAAAATCCGGCAATTCCTCCCACCACCAAAGCGGAGAGTAAAAGGATGGGAACAAAAATCGGAGAGTCCCAAGGCAGGGCCAAGGCGATTCCGGTCATCTCCTGAAATACAGGCATAAAGACCTGCGCCAGCACAAGTCCGATCACAAACGCAATCGCGGTAATCAGCATTGACTCAGACAAAAACTGAAATACCAAATGCGTACGACTCGACCCCACTACTTTGCGCAAGCCGACTTCCTTGGCCCGATTGGCAGACTTGGCGGTAGACAGGTTCACGAAATTGATCGAGGCGAGCAGGAGGATGAAAAAAGCGACTGTGCCAAAGATCCAGACGATTTTGATGTCATTTCTAAATGGGGATTCAGTCTCAATGGCCGCTGAATACAGATGAATTTCCTCCAAGGGCTGCAGGTAAATCTTGGCGTTTTTCTCAATAGTCTCAGCCATAGCCAGCCCAGCTGCTGCCATTGCTGGCTTCAGGTATTTGGAGACTACAGTCGACCCGAGGGTCTGGCCAAATACCTCCACGCTCGTCCCAGGCCGGATAGATACGTAATTTTTATAGTTGCTTTGGATCCAGCGATCCTGCTCGCCTTTACCAAACTCAACCCCTGTTAAGGTCAAAAAATAGTCATAGTGCAGATGTGAGTTGGTCGGAAAATCTTCCATCACTCCAGTGATCTTACGGGGATCCTCCCGGTTGCCATTGAGGTAAATTACATGCCCGATGGGGTTTTGGTCTTTGAAAAATTTCTTGGAAACAGACTCCGAAATCACAATGGTTTTCGGTTCGGACAAGGCGGTTTGGCGATCGCCATAAACCATGGGAATACTGAAAATATCCAGTATTGCCTGGTCGGCATACGTAAAGCCTTCTTCATGATGCTGCATGGGCTCGTCATCGATCTGGATTTCATTGGAGCCTGCTCCGTAGAAAAGATCGTTGTCCATGATCCTGCCCGCCTGCTCTATTTCATCAAAATCAGCGTCTACCGTCCTTGCAAGATTTGCTGAAAAATGTGTCGTGTAATCAGTCGTCCCATCCATCTCCAAGCGGCCCACCACCCGGTAGATGTTTTCCGAGTTGGGGACATACTTGTCATAGCTGGTCTCGTGGAGGATATACACGGCGATTAGAATACAAGCGGCAATCCCGATACTCAGACCCGAGATATTGATCAGCGAAAAACCCTTTGACTTCAAGAGGTTTCTCCAGGCGATTTTTAGGTAGTTTTTGAGCATAGCGGTCTATGAGCTTGTCGAAGAGGAGGTTGGAGGTAGAGAGGAGCTTCTTCCCTGCTTCCGTCTTATTTTTTCTTGATTCCAAAGTCTAGCATCTTGATACTAGATACTTGATACTTTAATTAAACTCCAGATTGATACTGCCGCCCGAGCTCTGCATGGTGACAGGGATTCCTCCTCCGTTGATCTTGCCCAAGACTCGGTCTTTCTTGATTTCTCCGTCAAAATTGGAAAATGAGGAATTCACCCGTCCTCCGCTGAGATCCAGGTCTAGGCCCAAACCTTTGGGCACGATAGCAGTGATACTTCCTCCGCTGGATTTCATGGTCAGCTCCTTTTCCAAATCCGAAAGCTGAGCGCGGATCGATCCGCCACTGGTGTTCACATCTATCCTTCCGTTGATTTCCTCGAGGTTTACACTTCCTCCTGAAGAGCCTACCCTGATATCTCCAGTAAGTCCGTTTACTTTGATAGAACCGCCACTGGTCTGCACCTCCACATCACCCTCGAAGTTTTCCAGCCTGAATGAACCTCCTGAACTACGAGTATCCACCATGCCGCTACTGTTAAGCACTTGGATGCTTCCGCCACTGGTCGCAACCTCTTGCGTACCGTTCAGGCCATCTATGGCAATCGAACCCCCACTGGATTGAAATTTGGAGGACATCTCTTTCGGTGCTTTAATCTTGAAGGAAAGATTCAATTTGCTTCTGCCGCTGTTCATCTTTCTTTTCACGATCAGGGAAATGGTATTTCCACTTTGACTGATGTTGAGGTCGTAGTTTTCGAGTTCTTTCTCCACCGCAGGGTCTTCGGAAGAGATCTCACGTCCATTGAGTTTCACAAACATATCGACTACGACTTCCTTGTTGCTGCCGCCGGTCACCGAGACAGAGGAACCGGAAGTTTCCACCTCGAGCTGGCCAGAACCGCTGAGTGTAAACTGCTTGGTGAGATAGGGATCTGCTCTATACTCCGCGGCAGAAACCTGGAGCTGGGTTACCAAAAGTGACAAGCTCACAAGGACGAGGGATATTTTTACGCTTTTCATGATTAAACACGTTGTTGGAGAGTTGATGCAATCACTTGTTTCCACTATTGTGCCAGTAAAAAGCTAGATTCTGCACACTGAAAGGGGATTCTATTAGTATGTCGGAGACGCTCGCGAACAATTTTGTCCGCAAGCGGTCAGCGTTAACACTAAGGTGAAGGCCAGCTTATTTCACTCATTGCGGATGCTTTCTACCGGATCTGCCAAAGCCGCCGTCCACGCTTGTGAGCTCACGGTCACCAAAGCAACGACTAGGGCGATCAAGCCAGCCAGCCCAAACATCCACCATTGCACGGTGATTTGGTAGGCAAAGTCATCCAGCCAACGGTCCATGGCCCACCAGGCCAAGGGAATGGAAATCGCAAAGGCAACCAATACCAGTTTGACAAACTCGCCCGATAGTAGTCCTACGATGTCTCCCACAGAGGCTCCCAAAGCCTTCCGAACACCGATTTCCTTTCTTCTTTGTTCAGCGCTGAATGCCGCCAGCCCCAGAAGCCCAAGGCAGGAAATGAAAACCGTCATCTGTGTAAAAGTCCGAATCACCCCTGACAGCAGTTGTTCTTTAGCATATTGCCGCTCCACTTCCTGGTCCATAAAAGCATAGTCAAATGGCGTTTCCGGCATCAGTCGGTCCCACGCCGACTCCAGCTTGGCTAAAATCTCCCCGTACGCATCGCTGTTGGTGGACAGGATTAGATGGTTTAGGCGGTCGGCATTTTCGGTGTATTGGATCATGAAGGGTCGGATCTGCTGGTGAAGGGAATTGTAGTGGAAATCCTTCATCACTCCGGCGACCTCCACATAGGTGGCTTCGTCCCCATACTTGCTGTACAGCTTGGTTCCCAATGCGCTTTCCGCGTCCAGTCCGAGTTCAGACATCAGCCTTTCGTTGATGAGCACCTTACCCTCGTCCCCATCCCGCAAATCCCGGCCGCTGAGTAAACTGATCCCATTTACCGGGACAAAATATGGATCGCTGACCATGAATTGAGCGTTTTTGGCGGAGTTCATATCTCCGCCTTCCAGATATACTCCGACATCGTTGAAGACAAACTGGCTGGGATAATTATTGGTCTTGCTCGCATGCTCCACCTCCGGCAGCTGCCTCACGGCATCGACAAAAGCATCCATTTGAGCCTTGGATTCGGTGGAATAGAAACTGAATATCAAACGTTGATCTTTGGAAAAGCCAAGATCCTTTGCGTTGAGGAAGTTCATCTGCTGTTGGATCACTGTGACTCCCGATATGAGGACGATAGAAAAAACAAATTGGGTCACCACCATCACTTGGCGAATCCGAGTGGCGGATATGCGATTGGAATAATCGCCTTTCATGATCTTCACCGTATTGAATGAGGTCAGGTAAAAGGCGGGATAAAGCCCTGCCAGCAAACCCGTAGCCAGTACGATCCCCGCTATGATGAGCCAGCTGCTGAAGTCAAGAAAAATGCTGTTGCTGATCGTGGCATCAGTGAGTCTATTCAGAAAAGGCAACAAGGTACCAAAAAGCACCACAGCCACTGCGGAGCTGATCAATACCAAAAGCAGGGATTCGGCCATAAATTGTGTGACCAAATTGGCCTTGCTTGCTCCTATGACCTTACGCACGCCAACTTCTTTGCCGCGCTTCGTAGCCTTGGCCGTAGCCAAATTCATAAAGTTGATGCAGGCGACGACCTGAATCAGCACCGCAATGCAAAATAGGACATACAAGAAAGTGGGACTCACCACTTCGGCCATCTCCACATCGTAACCCATGAAGGTGTGGATCGCATCTACCCGCTGTAAGATCAGATTCTTGGACATCCCCACGCTTCGCAATTCCTCCTCCCCATATTTATTCAGAAAAGCGGGCAATTTGCTTTCCAAAGCAGTTGGATCTGTCCCAGGCATAAGCTGGATATAGGTCGAGGTAAAATTGTTTCCCGCCCAAACATTGTTTTGAAGGACGTATTCTCCGAGACCATTGCTGTTCATGGAGATGAAAAGACTTGCTTCCAGATGCGATTTGCCGAGACTTCTGTCCACCACGCCAGTCACCTCATATTCGCTGATTCCGTTGTTGTTTTCGATCTTGATCGTTTGACCCCTCGCCTCGCCGGGAGGAAAAAGTTTGTCGGCAAGGCCTTTCTCCAAAACCACCGTAAAGGGCTTTTTGAGTGCCTCTTGGGGATTTCCCTCTATAAAGTGATAGTCAAAAAGCGAGAAATAGGAAGAGTCTGCCAGTACGGCCTCTTTTTCATAGAGCTTGGTCTCGCCGGCGGAAATCAGGCTTTGGGCTATGCCCATCTTTTCCATTCTCACCACCCTGGCAAAGGACACTACCTCACCAAAGTCCCGCTCCAGAGCCGGACCGATCGGCGGCGAGCAGGAGGCCATGAATGTCTCGTTACCGCGTGCATTTAGGAGCGTAGTCACCCGATATAGCTCGTCAGCATGGGCATGATGGCGGTCGTAGCCAAACTGGTCGTTGACATAGATCATGATGTAGAGACAGCAGACGGTTCCCAGCGCGAGACCGGTGACGTTGATCAGGGAAAAAAAGCGGTTGCGGAGAATACTTCTCCATGCGATCTTGAGAAATCTGAGTGGCATAGGCTTTTTGGTTGGGATCTTTTCAAGGCAAAAAAAACCACTTCCGTGCCAGCAAAAACATCGTCTATGGCGCGCTCAGCGGCATTTCCAAAATAAAACTTGCTAAATCCTCGGACAATTTTGTCCGTCTGTGGGCAAAATCACGCGCATTGCTCCTTCAAAAATCCGCGGTCCTTTTCCTAGGTCAATATTAAATCAATACTCCGCCTTTTCCTTCTGAAAACTATACAGCAAGTACCCGAGCGAAGGCAAAATAAAAATACTTCCGATTAGCAATGCCCAGGCAAGGGTTTCAATGGGTTTGCCTAAAGCAGCGGAGTTGAAGAGCGTCAAGTTTTCTCCTCCCTGGAGAATCACCATGTCCGGAAAATAGTGGTAACCAAAAGCCAATAGAATCGCCGTCACCACCGCTCCAGCCAATAGACGCGAAAATGACTTGGTGGCCGTCGGCAGTTTAAGCCAAAGCAAGATCATGGCGAGAGTTGCCAAAAAGAGTATCCCCAAGGTAACCCATTCGGTGATCAGCAGCTCCACGAGCGGGACATTTTGGAGCTCTGCCGCGAGGAACACAATCCCACCAGCCAACACGGTCGCTAAGATAAAAAGCCGGGAGCGGGTAACAAAAAATCGTCTCTCGGCATCATTCTTTGCCTCTCCTACCAGAAAAACCGCCGTCAAAAAACCACAAATCATCACCGTAAACAATCCTACGGCTACGCTGAATGCATTCAGCCAAGACCAAATGTAGGAAGCCAAGAAATCTGGGGCATCCGGATTTATGCTCCCACCAACAGCTGCGCCAAAAATCAAGCCCAAGAAAAACGGGGTCACAAAGCTGGAATAGGCAAAAATCCAGTTGTAAACCCTCTGCATCTCATCCTCCACCGCATCGTAGTGCCGAAAGACAAAGGCTGTTCCACGGCCGATGATCCCAAACAGCATCAGTAAAAGAGGAATGTGCAAATGGATGGACAGCAGGGAATAGATAGCAGGAAACCCGACAAACAGGATGACGATGGTGATGATCAACCACATGTGGTTGGCTTCCCATATAGGACCGATCGTCTCGTAGGTACGCTTGCGGATCTTAGACTTCATCCGGTTCGGGGTGGTCAATTCGAGGATTCCCGCACCAAAATCCGCCCCTCCCAAAAGGATGTACATCAGGACGGCAAGAATCAGAAAGACGATGACGACGTAGAGCATGGCTGATCAGAAGGTTGAGGAGGTGGAAGTGTCGGAAGACGGGATGTCTTGGGAAGGATAACTTGGCACTGCCCCGATCTGCCTCATCAAGAGGAAGGTGACCACCACCGCTAGGGAAAGATAAACAGCTGTAAAGAGGTAAAAAGAATACTGAATCCCGGGAATGGGACTCACGGCGTCCTCGGTACGGAGGATCCCATAAATGATCCAGGGTTGACGTCCTACTTCTGTCACTGTCCAACCGGCCTCCAGAGCAATAAATCCCAGCGGCGTCCCAATTACAAAAAGCCAAAGGAACCAACGTGCATCGAGCCAAACCTTCTTTTTCCAAGTAGAAAAAAGGAACAGCAAACTCAAACCGACCAAAGCCATGCCCAAGCCAACCATGATCTGAAAAGCAATGTGGGTAATCAGCACGGGTGGATGGTCTTCCTCTGGAAATTGATCCAAACCAATCACCTCAGCCTCGAAGTCCCCATGGGCCAAAAAGCTCAAAGCTCCAGGAATCTCGATTGCATAGTTCACTTCTTTTTTCTCGACATCCGGGATTCCCCCGATGATCAAGGGAACGGACTCGCCAGTCTGGAAATGGGCTTCCATCGCAGCCAGTTTGGCTGGTTGACGAACGGCTATGTCTTTGGCAGAAAGGTCACCGGAAATCGGCTGCAGGAGTGCCGCTACCGACCCAAACACCAAGGCGATGGTGAAAGCGCTGCGGTGAAAGGCAATGTTTTTTCCCTTGAGCATCAGGTACGCGTGAATGCCTGCTACAGCAAATCCCGTGGAAACAAAAGCCGCCAGGGTCATATGCAAAGCCTGCGTAAACCAAGCGTCATTAAACATCGCTGCAATAGGATCGATGTTCCGATATTCTCCATCTACGAAGTCAAATCCCGCGGGGCTGTTCATCCAGCCATTGGCCGCGACAACCAGAATCCCAGATGCAAGTCCGCTGATACCAACTATGACTCCGGTAAACCAGTGAAACCAAGGATTGAATTTGTTCCAGCCATAGAGGAAGAAGCCCAAAGCGATAGCTTCGATAAAGAAGGCTGTGCCCTCTAGTGAAAAAGGCATCCCGAAAATGGGCCCTGCGTGAAGCATGAATTTGGGCCAAAGCAGGCCGAGTTCAAAGGAAAGCACCGTGCCCGAGACCGCGCCGGTTACGAAGAAAATTGCCACTCCTTTACTCCAGGCTTTGGTCAAATCCTTGTACAGCTGCTTTTTTGTCTTGAGGTATTGGTAATGGGAGGTTGCCATAAAGAAAGGCATCACCATCCCGATGCAGGCAAAAATGATATGAAAGCCAAGTGAAACGGCCATCTGCCAACGGGCAGCGAGTAGGTCTTCCATTTATTGCAAAATAAGGTAAGTGCTAAAAAACTGACTACTTCATTGACGCTTTTGCAGGCTGCTTGGTTCCCTAGTTTAGACTATTTTTCTCCAGTATTCCGTTCTTCGGAATTTGGAATTCCGAAGGGGTATAGCTGGATTTGAAATCTAGAGGAACGAATCTTACGTCTTCAAGATCCTATATCGTTCTTCCAACTTCCCGGCTTAAGACTTCCACGCATCCCACTTCCGCCCGCGGTCTGCTGTCTTCCAGCTTCCAAGCCTCCAACTTCCAGAATTAAGACGCCCTTACTTCCACTCATACCCCCTCTCAGCGTAGTTCCGTCCCAGCACCTTTCAAGTTTAGTCCTACAGGAAAGAATATTTCCGCTCGGCCCGCCAGTATTGGGTGTATTTAAATAAGAAGGTTGTCAACGCAGCCTAGTCACATTTACAAGTCTTATTCAATGGACAACTAGCTTTTTCTCGAAATCTCTCGGCAAAAGGTGCGTTCCTCTAAGCTAGAAAACCGGCACTAAAACTCATAGCTACCGCTCGCTTACCAATAAAACCAAATTGCGGGATAGCGAATCATCATACCGTTATACTAAGGGTTACATTGATATTTCCATGTGTAGCTTTGGAATAAGGACAGGTTTCGTGCGCAGCCTTTACAATCGCTGTGGCATGCTCCACGGAAACCCCAGGAAGGTTTATGGTTAAACGTGCCTGTAAATTAAAACCATCCGGACCTGAAGCTAAATCAACTTCAGTGTCAACCGATAATTCTTCTGGTAGCGACACGCGCATCTGTACTGCATTAAGTCGGATTGCTCCTATAAAACAGGCAGACCAACCAGCTGCAAACAATTGTTCGGGATTCGTCCCATTTCCAATACTTCCAGGAGGTGTTAAAATGAGGTTAAGTTTTCCGTCATCACTTTTAGCAGATCCCTCCCGACCACCCATAGTATTAACGTTTCCTGTATACAATACCTTACCGATTTTAATTTGATTTTCTGTTTTTAATACAATTTGTTTTTGCATGACAATAATAATTTAAGTTTAATGCTATTAAATTCATTATAGGCTCATTAAATGGCTTCGAAAATGGCAACTGCAAAGGCCTTTGCCTCTTCTTAAAGCTGATAGTATCCAATGCGGGCGTTGTGTGTATTACATGTGTATTTCCCTTAAAATTAAGCGGTGTGAGCTGAAGGACCGGGATACGGCACTCTATTGGAATCGTCTTACTTCTGAATGAAAGTCAGTGTTATATTATTGGCTGACCTCCAAAAGATGTCACTAATAAGAATGGGTCCATTGAGCAGTATTGGAAGAAGATGCTGTTCATCGTTCCAGCAGTTCTTATAAATTTGATAGTGTCACATATATCCTTCTGTACTTATTAAAAAACACAAAAAGAACAATGACAATCAGAAGCATTGAAAGGTCAGCAACACCAAGAAACAATTGACTTTTTACTTTAAACAAATTAGCGAATCCATAACTAGTAATGGAACTGACCATATACATCACTCCACCGGTAAGCCCACTTGCTATTCCGGCATTATTTGAAAAACGACTGAGACAATAGCCATAAAGAATATTAAATATAAAACCTCCAGCAATATGAATTCCGACTATAAACCCGATTAAAGTATAAATACTATTTTCAAAATAGGAAGTTACAATCATAAGTGTTATCAGGAAAAATTGAATCCCAAAGGCTATAAATATCTTTCTCTCCAACGGTTTTCTAATCAATTTCTTAGCAATTATCCCACCGGTCATAAGTGATAAACCGGAAAGCAAAGAACTATATCCAGTAGTGATAGCAGAATAGCCCAAAACGCGTTCAATGATAAAGGGACTTGACAAACTATAAATGATAACCATACCAAAACAAATTCCAATGATAAGCAGTCCCAAAGTAAAATCAGCAGTTTTAAGCATTCCTGTATAGTTTTGTAGAATTGGCTTTACTTTAAAAGGATGGAATTCTTTTAAGGATTCACCACTATAAAACAGCTCTAAAATTAGAAAAACCAAAGATAATCCCCCCAAGAAATAAAAATTAGACCTCCATCCAAAACTGTCCTGGAAATAGCCACCTAAAAACGGAGCGATAATAGGTGCACTAGCCCAAATAATAGAAAACAAACTAATATAACTTCTAAGTTGTTCTCCAGAAAAAAGGTCCACAAAATAAGCCCTCTTTCCAACTACAATAAGAGCGATCGTAATGCCCTGAATAATGCGCATAGTATAAATTACATGGATATTTGGTACTATTGCAACAGTAATACTGGTCATGGTGAATAAGGCTAATGATCCAAGACCAATTTTATAACGCCCGAAACTATCCAATAGGGTCCCGATAAAAAACTGGCTAACACCAACACTAAACATAAATATCACCAATGATAGCTGAACGGCTCCTGCTGAAACATGTAAATCATTAGCCATAGAAGGCAGTGATGGCAAATAGATGTCCGTAGCAAAGCCAGAAAGCGGGATAAATGCCAAGGCTAGCAGTGTACTAAATCCTTGATGGTTTTGTTCCAAAGTTCTCATTTCTTTTCCTTTATTATTAAAATAGAAGAATTATCTACAATCGATTAAAGAATCGTAGCCGAACCAAATGATTGATTCTTTCATCATATCTTCATATGATTTGTGTTCTAAACCTCATATTCAAATTACACATCAAAGTTCAGTAGGAAGCGAAAATGGATTGCGTGATGTACATCACATTTTATAGAACCGCTAGCTATTTCTATAAGTCGCCAACAAAACAAGCCCCTATTAAGCTGAAGGAAAAGTGGGTGAAATCAGGCCTGAAAAAAAAATCCAAAAAATAATTGCAGACATTTTTTTTTTATTTGACCGATCGGTCATATATTTGCACAGTAATATATTCACATGTCAAAAGGAGAGGCAACAAGGCAGTACATCATCGAGAAAGCGGCACCTATATTCAATACAAAGGGAATAGCGGCCACAGCGATGAGCGATATTATGGAAGCCACAAAGCTTTCAAAAGGCACACTATATGTGCATTTCGAAAACAAAGACCTACTAGCTTCCTGTGCTGTTGATTACAACATGGAACAGCTTTCAAACAAATTGAGAATCGAGTTAAGTCAGTTCAAAACAGCCAGGGAGAAACTCTTTGGGTACTTGGATTTCTTTGTTGAAACTACTAAACCAATAGTAATTGGAGGCTGTCCGATGTTAAATTTTGGCACTGAAGCCGATGACACCAATGAATTAATAAAATTAAAAGTCAATAACTTAATCAACAAAAGTCAAAAATTATTGTCCGATATCATCAAACAAGGCATTACCAATGGTGAGTTCAAGGCCGATTGGAATGCGAATGAATTTGCCACCATAATGTTTGCCATGCTGGAAGGCGGTATACTTATTTGTAGAGTGGCCGGTGACAATTCTAAAATGAAAGTGATAAATGATAATCTGAAAAAAATGATTACAGAACAAATGCTGTAGTTTTTTTTTCTTCAATAAATGACCGATCGGTCACATTAATATATAAAACAGTCCCAATTATTAATTTAAACACTAATGCAATGTCAAAAACAATTTTAATTACAGGTGCTTCAAAAGGATTCGGGAGAATTTGGACAGAAGCATTTCTACAGCAAGGTTATCAGGTAGCGGCTACTGCAAGAAACATCGAGCCATTAACCGAATTGGTTTCAAAATATGGTGATTCTCTCCTGACATTTCCTTTAAATGTCAATAACCGTGAAGACGTGTTTGCCGCGGTAGAAAAAGTGCATGATCATTTCGGAAAAATCGACGTCTTGATCAATAATGCCGGTTATGCCCTATTTGGAGCTATTGAAGAGGCAAGTGAGCAGGAAGCCAAGGACCAATTCCAAACTAACTTCTTTGGTGCATTATGGATGACTCAAGCGGTATTACCTATTATGAGAGCTCAAAAAAGCGGTCATATTATCCAGACTTCAAGTATTTTGGGTTTAATTACTTTGCCTTTCTTAGGTCTATACAATGCTTCTAAATTTGCGCTTGAAGGTTTTAGCGAAACTTTAGCCGCAGAAGTTAAAGACTTTGGAATCAATATCACCCTAGTGGAACCTAATGGCTATGCTTCGGATATTTGGAAAAATGAAACCCATTCCCAAGGTATAGCTGCCTATGATGAGATTAAAAAAATCAACTCTGAAAGTGGTAACAGCGGTTCCTTTGGCAATATAGAGGCTACAGCCGATGCAATTTTGCAATTAGTAGCGACTGAAAATCCACCCTTACGTCTACTTTTAGGAAAAGTAGGTTTACCTTTTGTTAAACATCATTACGCTCAACGATTGTCGGTTTGGGAAGAGTGGGCAGAAGTATCAGAAATTGCACACGGAAATTAACACAAAAGTAAAAATGTACTAAACAAAAAAGCCTAATCATTGATTAGGCTTTTTTATGGATTATAATTTAATCAAGCTTTTAAATTATCGAAATATGAAGTTGCTTCTTCTATCAAGGAAGTCATCAGTTCTTTGGCTTTGGTGTGTTTTAGGACAGGAGCAATTTGCCCACCCCAAAACAAAACCATATCCCATTTTTCTTGATCGATAGCTGCTTTTCGCAAAGATGACATAAATGTTGTTTGCAACGGAAAAGGTAAAATCTCGCTTTCATGTCCCAGCATTTCCTTTGCAATGGTACTGGTAATCCCACGTCCCAACCTTCCAGTGTATGCACGTGAAAGCGTGGTATATTTTGCGGCATCCGAAAACAGAATTTGTCGGTGAATAGGCAAAGCATTTGACTCGTCGGTTGCTAAAAAAGCGGTACCTACCTGTGCGGCGTCAGCTCCCAAAGCCAATGCCGCAGCCACACCTTTCCCAGAGGCTATACCTCCAGCAGCAATAATGGGCACTTTTACTTTCTCTTTAATTAGCTGGAGTAAAACAAAAGAACCTGTGGTAGATGATTCTGCTTTGTCTAAAAAGGAAGGACGATGTCCACCTGCTTCAAAACCCGAAGCTATGATCATATCTACACCTGCAGAATCCAAAAAAATGGCTTCATCCAAAGTTGTGGCTGCCCCAACAGTTACTATACCACGCTTTCGGCATTCTTCCAGGATATCCCGAGATGGAACACCAAACATAAAGCTGAACACTTTGGGCTTGACGTCCAATATTACCTGCACTTGGTTTTCAAAACGTGACTGAAAAGGTGCCGGTTTATCTGGAACCGGAATTCCAAGTCGATCAAAATAAGGTTGAAAGACGGCTTTAGTTTGCTCATATAGGGCATCGGTGACTCCCTCTTTTGGAGCATCACCATCTGAAACCCAAAGGTTGATATTATACGGTTTATCTGTGGCTGTTTTGATTTGTTTATCCACGTCAAAAATTTCCTCCGGGCTTAAGGTGTAGGCACCGTACCCCCCTAACCCACCAGAATTTGATACTGTAGCTACTAAATCAACGGAAGACAGTTTGCCACCAAAAGGTCCTTGCAGTATTGGGAAATCAATCCCCATCATCTTTGATGCTTTTGTTTCGTACCACATAATTTTACAGTTTAAGAATTGGTGTCCGTTAGCATTTTATTTACAATTAGCCATTGGCCGTTTATTTTGTGCAATGATAAAATATCATGATAAATGAAATCATACATGATCACTTTGGCCTCGGCTACAGCAATGGAGTTAACGGCATGAATAGATAGTATTTCTCCTTTGTAGGGCTTTCCTGAATCTTTAGGGCTTTGACGGTTTTTAACACCTTCAAGATAAAGTTCTAATGTCTTAGCATAGGGCAAACCTTTGACATCTCCAAAAAGCAAGGATCCGGAATGAAAAGCACTTCCAAGCAAATCTACATTGCCTTCATAGATCCCCTTAAAATATATCTTTTCCAATACGTTTGTAATGTCTGCTGTGTCTAAATTTTGATTTTTCATAATCGTTCTATTTGTGCTTTCATACACTAAAAATCCCAATGCATAAAAGCGGTTGTTAAAAATATTTTTGACACTAATGGTCTTAACCTTAGTGGTTTCTATTATTAGAAGCTTATGCTTACACAATAAATTTCAAAAAAAACAATATAGCATCCATGTGATCTACCTCACATTTATTAGACTCTTACTTGGAATTAACCCTAGGGTCATTCTGCTTGTCTACATACTCTAATCCGAGAGGCCCAATGGCATAAACTTGAGTGATATAGTCTCCTGATTTAGCAAAATGAAAATGCGGTGTGTTTCCTGGCAATACCACTACAGCACCGGGGGGATAGGCTTGTAATTCAGTTTCATCATATTGGTCCCCAATTCCGATATAAAAAACGCCTGAGATCACCGTATAGATTCTGTCTTCCGGATGTATATGCGGCATAATTTTTTCTCCATACGGTACTTTCACCCGAACAATAAAAGGTTCGAATTTCGCTGGGTCTCCTACTAAAATTGCCAGTTTCACATTTTCAGGAAAAGCCGGAAATGACCTCCAGACAATACTTTCAGAATTTAAAAAATTAAATTCTTTAGAAGATAATCCTTGTGCAGCACTTAGATGTAGACCAATGAAAACCATGATCAGTGTTAAGAAAACGTTCTTTTTCATAAGGTTTACTTTAATAAAAAAGATTTGATACAGCTGTTTTTCAAACCATACCAAATCTTTTCATTACAATTTAGATTGCTTATTTTATTTTTGACAATAGTTTAGTGGCTACTTCTTCTGAAGATTGCGGGTTTTGGCCAGTCAACAATAGCCCATCTTCCACCACATGAGAACTCCAATCTGAGCCTTGCGAATATTCCCCACCGCGCTCTTTCAACTTATCCTCCAATAAAAAAGGCACCACCTTGGTTAATCCAACCGCTGCTTCTTCAGTATTAGTGAAACCAGTTACCTTTTTCCCAGCGATGAGATAGTTCCCTTTTTTGTCTTTAACATTTACCAAAGCCGCTGGTGCATGACACACGAAAGCAATTGGTTTACCATGATTGTAAAAATCCTGAATAAGGCTGATTGAATTGGTATCGTTAGCTAAATCCCACATTGGACCGTGTCCTCCAGGATAGAATACAGCTTTGAAATGCTTTTGATTAACCGATGTGATTTTCACTGTAGTGCTCAAGGCCTCTTGTGCATTTTTATCGGCATAAAAACGCTTAGTGGCAGGGGTTTGAAATGATGGATCGTTACTCTTTGGATCAATAGGAGCCTGACCGCCATTTGGTGTAGCAATGACTACTTCAATTCCTTTGTCCATGAAGAAATAATAAGGTGTTGCAAACTCTTCAATCCATGAACCCGTTGCCTCTCCTGTGTCCCCCAATTTGTCGTGCGAGGTTAAAACAAATAGCACTTTTTCTTTTTGTGCTTTTTGTGCATACGTTGAAAAACTTGCTATCGCAATTAGAACAACTATTAATGATTTAACTGTATTTTTCATTGTGTTTAGTTTTATGTTTTTTACATTGTGGTTACCCTGTAAAAAAGCGATTAATACTTCTGCTTAATTAATTTAGATTATGCCCGGATCCTTTTCCACCATCCACATTGATGATAGAACCGGTGATGAAATTGCTTTTAGCGACGGTATAAACCATCTCGGCCACGTCTTCAATTTCACCTACTCTATTTAAAAGGTGAAGGCCTGCATTCAAATCAACTTTATCGCCGTGCATTGGCGTTCGGATAACACCCGGAGCAATCGTATTGACCCGGATGTTTTGTTTTCCAAATTCAGCGGCAAGCTGAATGGTTAAGGCATGTATAGCTCCCTTACTAGCTACAGGAGCTGATGCCGGCCAGCCTCCTAAACCGTGGTTTACTAATGGTGTTCCAATATTAATTATGACACCATTGTTCTGTTTAAGCATTTGAGAAACGGCTGCTTGCGTGGTAAAGTAAGTCCCCTTGAGATTGGTCGTCAGAAACTTATCAAGATAGGCTTCATCCACTTCCAAGAAAGGTTTACTATCGAAGATGCCAGCATTGTTTACAAGTACATCCACAGTACCGAATCTGTCTATCGCTGTAGCTACCAACTGCTCCCCGACTTTCCTATTGCTAACGTCACCAGAAACCATAGCCAGGTTATCTCCTCCACCGAATTCGTTATAAGCATTTTCCAATGCGGTTGCTGTCAATGAATTGATGACCACATTATCGCCTCTATCCAGAAAGTATTTGGCAATCCCTTTTCCGATACCAGAAGCTGCTCCTGTGATAATTATCGTTTGCTTTTTCATAGTCTTATTTTTTATCGGCTGTAATTCCTTTCTCACGTAAGACAGATATCTGTTCTCCTGCATACCCCCAATTGTCTGTATCAATTTCATGTATGGCAATATGAGTGAGATGCGGATCCTTGTTCAAAACCTCTGTAATAAGGTCAGTAACACCTTTGATCAATTCCTGTTTTTGCTCGCGGGTAACCCCTTCACGAGTCAATTCAATGGTTACGAATGGCATGGCTTTAATTTTTAAGATTTGCGGTTACGTTTATGCCAATTTCAAAATCATTGTAGATTAAGTTATCGCCCAAATTTTTAAAGAAGTTGCCAGAACGGAATCTGATAGCATACTTAGTACGGTCAACAATTAGTTTTCCGGCTAAGGTCAAGGAATCTCCATAGTAATTCACAGTAGCATCAAATCCAGCTGCATGAGTAATCTCTTTAATAGTCAGATTTCCCTCAATATGGTAATGATTGTTGCCTACTTCTTGTGCCGAAATTATTTCAAATGAAGCCGTAGGAAATTTATCAATTGAGAAAAAATCATCAGATGCGAGATGCCCTGCAAATTGTGCATTCAATGCAGAATCCGTTACATCTAAAATGTTAATTGTGGACATGTCAATGGTGACCTCTCCATCCGTTAGGCTTCCTTCAGTCAGTACTATTGAACCTTGTTTAACTTTGATAGTGCCGTTATGAGCTCCAGTCACTTTTCTGCCAATCCAGTCTATTTGACTTTGTGCAGGTACGATTTCAAATCTTTGAGTTTCCATTTTTCTTTGGTTTAAAATTGATGGTACAAAGAAAAAACAGGATGCAAAGATCGTTACGTGATGTACATCACATTCTTCAGAACTGCAGAAGTTAGGGCAAATGACGTAGACTAGTGTGCTGAGTAGAGGCGGCTTAATGTTTCGCGGGTAACTCCAAGGTAGGCGGCAATTAAGTGTTTAGGAACCAAGTTGTATAGCTGGGGATACATAGCCAAAAGTTCCTCATAACGTGTTTTGGCGTCATTATTCATTAAAGAGAGTAGTCTCTTTTGGGAAGCAATATATCCTCTATTGGTCCGCCATCGAAAAAAGTGTTCTACTTCATGAATTTCTCTACAGATTTTCTCCCGATCCTCATTTGAAATACAAAGTACCTCTGCATCAGTTATACAATCGACATTAATTGTAGCTCGTGTATTATTGTACAAAGCACAAAAGTCAGAAGTCCACCAAGTAGGCATGGCAAACTGAAGTATGTGCATTTTGATTTCATCATTAATATAAAAAGCTTTTAGGCATCCAGAAACCACAAAATACTCATAATCAACTTTATCTCCTTCACTAATTACAGCCTGACCTTTCTTAAAATTCATCGGTTTAAAATGTGAAAAGACATAATCAATCTGCTCATCGGATAATGGCACAATTTTAATAATATGTTGGAGTAAAACTTCTTTAGCATTCATACTATTTATAACACGTAATTAATAACAAATATCAGTGGCATTTTTATTACTTCTGAAGAAAAAAAGGTGCTTATTTCATTTTCCTAATGGTTTCACGACATTTGGCTTAAAACATCTAATTCTACAATTATCACGTTGTAGACACCCAACTAAAACAAACACACAAATTTTCTTTTAAAGCCTCTTACTTAAGCTTCTCATAACAATTTTCGCGATTTCTGGAGTTCTTATCTATCATAGTTAACAGTTTCAACAGTAAAGCTATGGTCAATTGTAGTCGTTTCAAATCTCCTTTCACCCCCTTTTCATTATCCTGCCTTGCGGCCCATTTTCAAATCTATGATAGTTGTGAGTGTAGCTGAAAACCATGGAATCCTTCCTTTTAACGAACATCACACTTTTGAGTTGAGAGTATTTCATTCCGTCAATTAGAAAATAACCCGTCTTCTTCATTTTAAATTTATCTTCTTTGAATACTATCTAAGCCCCTAGGGACAGCTGGTGTAAGCTTTCTCAAAATAAGGACAGATTAAAAGGCGACGGAATCCCCTCTCAGCGTAGTTCCGTCTCAGCACCTTCTAAGTTTTGCTGTATGCTGGGCGGAATTAGCAATTCCACCCTGATATTCTCACCAATCCCGTACAGCAATCTGTAGGGAGGGTAAACGACGTCCAAGGATTGGCTAAATAAAGCTATCATGGTACAACTTTTCCGCATCCTGAAAAGAAAGTTTAGTAACTCTGAAACGCCTCAGGAAATTTTTACTGTTTTACGGGCTACGCCGGTGAGTTGGCTCAATTGTTTGGAGTCTCGGCCTTCGAAATGGTCTCTCAGATTACTTGTATTTTCATTACGGTTAGGATTCGGCTAAACATCGGCTCAGGGGAGTTAATCCTGAACCAACAGCCTTCAAAAAAGCCGCTATTCCAATCCAAAAAAATACGTCCAACGGAGGTGATTTGCTCCGTCAGACGTCTTGGCCAAGAAACGCATTTTTTCTAATAGCATTGAATCCGGTGACACGGCCGCCTAATATTTCAAACCAAAAACCCACAGGCTATCTGAAAGTCAGCTTTTTCGTTCACTCCCGATTCAAAACATTGGCAGGATTGGTACGGACGACTTTAAGCGCCTGAGAACCGATCATCAGCAAGGCTACCGTAAAAACGGCAAAACTTCCCAGAACCATTTCAGGTAATTCAAGCGGTATGGAATTGGGGATTTGGGGCAACAGAATTTTATCGAAAACAGGTAGGTTCTGTTCTTCGGAATTTAGAATTCCGAAGGGGTATAGCTGGATTTGAAATCCGAGAACCTGATTGTTACAGACTGGAAATCCGAGGATAGATATCTGGGATTGCAAATCCCAAGAAACGGATCGAGCCAAAATGCTTAAATTGAGGACAGGCGAAAATAAAAGTCAATTCCTTTCTCGTCACACTTGTTTTGAAAATGAGTAATAGTGACTTGCTTGAAAGCCTCAATTATTATGGAAATCGAAGAAAAAAACAGCTGGAGTAGCTTCATTGTTAGCATGCCAATAAATATGCCTGGTGATGCAATTTCCAATGCATGGACCTCTCAGGATGGATTGGAAAGCTGGTTTCTCAGATTGGCAGAATTCAGCTCTCCGGAGGGAACGGTTCGTGATCGAAATGAGTCTATTCAAATAGGCGATCATTACAAATGGATCTGGCATGGATGGTCTGATGAAATCGTTGAAAACGGGGAAATCCTGAAACCTGAAAATGGTGAGATCATTCGATTTACTTTTGGAAAAGCCGGGATAGTCAGTGTGAAAACCAGCCAAAAAGGATCTGAAACAATTCTACAACTCACTCAGGAACAAATTCCTATCGATGAAGACGCAAAGCTAAACTTCCATGTAGGCTGCAAGACCGGTTGGACTTTTTATCTGCTGAATTTAAAGTCCATTCTTTTGGGAGGTTTGGATCTTAGGAATAAAAACAATGAGTTGAATATGGATTGAATTTCTTGCTCTGTTCTCGCTATTCGGAATTTGCAATTCCGAAGCGGTATAGCAGGATTTGAAATCCTTGAAATCTAACTGGATATACGTCAAACTTATACAGTGTAAAAAACACCGCTTCAACGCTTGCTTCGGCCACCTGTTTTCTATGTTCTTTTTTCTTGATAAAAAAGAACGAAAAAATCAAGACGCAGCAAAGCTTCGGCCGCACGAGGCCGAACGCAGGCTCGCTGCTGCGTCGACCCTCCCGCACCCATCCGAAATATGTCGGGAACTAGGCTGGCAAAACTTCGATGTAATACCTCACAGTGTAAGTTTGCTTCGGTCTTCCAGCTTCCGAACTTCCTAACTTCCACTCATCTTACTTCCTTCCTCTGTCTTCCAACTCCCTAACTTCCCTACCTCCCTGCTGAGCTTGCCGAAGCATCCCACTTCCCCAAAATCAAAATCTCTTTTCCACAAACCCTTTATTTTTCAGCGCATTTATTTAGTTTAATGGAAACCAAACAACCATGTACGTAAACCGGCACTATCACATCTGGAGCACAGTTCGTTGGTCCAGAAAACCTCTCGTAAATTCACTTTTCTACTCTGCGGCGATCATCGTGCTTTATGAGATTACGGACATCCCCTTTTCCCTTCCTTGGCAACCCATATCCGTCATCGGTATTGCGGTGGCATTTTACCTCGGTTTCAAAAACAACAGCTCCTACGACCGCGGCTGGGAAGCTCGCAAGATCTGGGGCGCCATCGTCAATGATAGCCGATCTCTGACTGTAGGAATTTTGAGCCTCCCTTCAGCCCAAGTCCCCTTTGAATGGAAAAAGAATTTTGTCTTCCGGCATATTGCCTGGGTGATGGCCTTAAAGCACACCATGAGAAAGGGAAAATCCTGGGAACACAACTCCCAGATCGAAAAACTGGTTTTTACTCCTTATTTTAAAGAAGAAGGCCTAAAAGGCATGGACGCGGAGTTGGAAAAGTATCTGAATTCGGAGGAGATCAAAAAGCTGAAGTCTTATAACAACATTCCCATTCAAATCCTGAAAGACCAAAGCTTGGCGTTGCAAAAACTTGAAGAAAGCGGCGGGATCACCGAGTACAAGCATGTTTGGCTACAGCAACTGCTGGCAAGATTGATAGACAATCAAGGGGCGTCCGAACGGATTAAAAACTTCCCCTTTCCCCGTCAATACGCCTCCACCGGCCTTTTCATTAATTATATATTCTGCGCGCTGATTCCTTTTGGCTTGTTGGATATATTTTCCCAATCCGAGAGCCTTCACTATTGGCTAACTGTACCTTTCTCCACGATTATTATTTGGATTTTCTTTTTGGTGGATCGCATAGGCGACTACTCCGAAAACCCCTTCGAAGCTGCCTACAACGATGTGCCTATTTCTTCCATTTCGAGAGTTATAGAAATCGATCTGCTGGAAATGCTGGAGGAAAAGGATATTCCTAAGCCTTATCCAGTGGAAAATGGCTTTTTGATGTAGAAGAAATTTAGTCAACAGTCTACGGTTATCAGTCGACAGGACCTTCAAATCTCTATTTTCTTCGATGATACCGAAGGCCTAGAAACAAAAAAAACTCTCCAAGGCTTTCTATTTCCTTGGAGAGTTGAAATTTTAGACACGCTCGTCGGCTAAGCTAATTCATTGGAAGCAAGCACTTAATGCCATGCTGTCGACCGTAGTCCGTCGTCTGTTGACAATAAAATCATCTCTTCCTGATGCTGGCAGATCCCGAAACTTTGATGTCGCCCATTCGGGGAGAACCGGAGTACACGACATCTCCTGATCCGGATGCATGAAGCGATACTTCGCCCAAATCTCCTACGTACGTGCCTCCCGAACCCGATTTAGAAACTTCCAACTCTTCGATAGCGAGGTTTTCGGCCACAAAGTCTCCGGAGCCGGATTGGTTGATTTCCGCTTCTCCAATAGCACCCGATTCGATCGTGACCTTCGCAGAGCCAGAGATCGAAGCTTCCAATTCGTCGGCTTTTAGATCCTGCATAATGATGTCTCCCGAACCCGAAAGGCCGATGTAAAACTCGTCGGCAATGACATCGGATTTCACCGTCATCTTGCCTGAACCTGAACATTTGATTCCTTCAAGGCTACGATAGGTCACGTAGAATTTCAGGGACACGTTTCGGTAATTTCCGTTTTCCAGACCAAGCTTCAAGACGTCGCCATCAATTTCCGTCTTTACTTTACTCAGCTCCACTCCTTTGGCTTCGATCCTGATTTCCTCCTTGTTGCCCTCTACCAAGATGACGTCCCAGCTTCCGCCTGAGTGAACCTTAGTAAATGGTCCGGGAGTTCTCGTTTCTGATTCCTGTGCCTGCGTGATGGAGCAAGAAACCATGGTGAAAAGGGCTAATCCGAAAGCCCAGATTTTTGTCGTGTTTTTCATGGTGTTTTATTGAAATATTGGAATATTCTAGAATTCTAAAATTGGGTTGGAAGGTGGCAATTTCTAGCCTTCGACTACGCTCAGGCTGACTCCTCCCAACTTCCTACTCACTCTTGATGCTCTTCACTGGATTAGCCCAAGCAGCCTTGAGTGTCTGGGAGGTGACAGTGACCGCAGCAATCACCCCGGCGATCAGTCCTGCCCACAGGAATATCGTCCAGGTGATCCCGGTTTTGTAGGCGAAATCCTCCAGCCAGCTATTCATCCCAAACCAGGAAATCGGAACTGCGATGACAAAACCAACGGCTACAAGCTTCAGGAAATCTTTTCCAAGCAACAGCAAAATATTGCCGGTCTCCGCCCCCATCACCTTTCGAATGCCGATTTCACGGGTACGCTGCTCCGTGGCGAAAGTCACCAATCCGAGCAACCCGAGGATAGAAATCAGAATGGCTAGTGCGGAGAAAAAGGTAAAGATGGTCTTGACCTTAGCCTCTGCCTCATACTGTCGGTTGAAGCCCTCGTCTACGAAGATCGGCTCAAAGGGATAATCGGGTCTGAGTTGGCTCCATTCTCCTTCCAGGTAGTCCAACACTTCCTCCCGCTGTGCCGCATCGATCTTGATACTAACCTGGTTATTTCTGTCTTGGGAGATCATAAAGACGATGGGAACGATGGGCTGATGCAAACTTTCGAAATGAAAGTCCTTCATCACACCAGTCACAAATCCACGCCTGCCCCCGTACAAAAACTGTTTGCCTACAGCCTCCTCTGGACTGGACCAGCCCACCGCACGGATCGCGGCTTCGTTGAGGATAAAGGCCTCCGTGGAGTCACTTGCCCGCTGGAAGTCAAAATCCCTTCCTGCACTCAGAGGAATACCGTAGGTGTGCAGGAAGTTGTGCGCGACGTGAATGTCGGCAATTCGCACATTAAGTTGGGTCAATTCCCCATTAACCTCAGCGGTCGATCCTTGGGAGTCCAGCAATCTGCCTGAAGGAACCCGGCTTGATATGCTGACCTCTTTGATTCCGGGATGGTTTTCCAGACGATCCTTGATAATCAGGTAATTTTCCGTGATCTGTCCGCTGTTTGGCAGGACAACAATATCTTCTTTTTGGAAGCCCAAATCCTTGTTTTGCATAAAGTCCAGCTGCCGGACGACTACCAAGACTGCAACGATCAGCATCACAGAGATCGCAAATTGGCCGACGACCAAAAAAGCCCGAAAATTCTCGTGGCCTTTTCCAGCTTTAAATGCTCCCTTCAGCACTTTCGCAGGCATGAAACCGGAAAGAAACAAAGCAGGATAACTTCCCGAAATCAAGCCTACGAATGCAGCCAGCCCAAAAATGGCCAACAAATACTCGGGATGAAGGAAGAAATTCAGGCTGAGTGGCTTGTCTGTGAAATCAGAAAAGATCGGCAAAAACAGATAAACCAGCACGATCGCCAGCAGCATGGCAAAAAAGGTCATTACGAAGGATTCGCCCATGAACTGCCGAACCAGTACCGACTTGTCTGCCCCCATCACCTTGCGCAGTCCCACTTCCATGGAACGCAGGGAAGACCGAGCGGTGGATAGGTTCATGAAGTTGATGCAGGCGATCAAAAGGATAAACAGGGCTACTGCCAAATAGACGATCACGTAGTCAAAGTTGCCGTTTGGCTCGATCTCCGAAGCCAGATTGGAATAAAGATGCACGTCGGTAATCGGCCAAAGCGTCAATGCGGTTCCTTTGGACATCGGAATACCCGCTTGGTTTTCGCCCATGCGGCGGTCTATCATTGCGGGAAGTTTGGCTTCGAAAGCCTTGTAGTCCACGCCTTCGGCAAGCTTGACGAAGGTGGAGAAATTGTTGGAGCCAAAGTTGGACATAAAGGCTTCCTGTCCGCCGTAAAACTGGACCACGGGAATCATGGAGCCGAGAAAATCCACATGGAAATGGGAGTTTTCCGGCATGTCTTCCATCACGCCCCGCACTTGGAAGGTAAACTCCTGCCCGGCAAGGTTGGCTCGCAGCTCTTTGCCGACGGCCGATTCGTTGCCAAAATAGCGCTTGGCCGTACTCTCGGTGACGATGACTCCATCCGCTTGGGTGAGTGCCTGCTGCGCTTCGCCCTCGATGATCTTCCATGAAAATACATCAAAAGCTTCCGGATCCGCGAAGAAAAAGCGCTCTTCCTCCATGGCATTGTTGCCGTTTTTGATCAGGGCATTCACGTTGAAGAGTCTGGCCATCACCTCCACTTCCTCGGGAAAATCAGACTGCATCAGCGGCCCGAAAGGCGGCGCCAAATGCCCCAAGTGCAGGCTTTCCTCCCCGTCGGCATTGTACCATGCTCGGGAAACCCGGTAGATCCGATCCGCATCCGGATGGTATTTGTCATAGCTCAGTTCAAACTGTACATAAAGCAAAATCACAATACTCACCGCCATCCCGATCGCGAGCCCAACCAGGTTGATCAGCACATACATCGGATGCTTTTTAGCATTCCGGAAGACAATCTTGAAGTAGTTTTTGAACATGGGGTCGGAAGTTTGGAAGTGGGAAGTTGTTTCCCCTTAGCTTGTCAAAGGGAAGGTTTGGAAATGATGTGTCGTTAAGTTGTAATATTGCTAAGTGCCAACGTCGCAAGGTCCGGCGCCCCAGCCATCAAATTCAGTTTTGAAGTCAATGTCATACTGAGCCTCGTAAATCTGATATCGTAAAGTGTAAATTCTTGGCTCTTTATTCTAGCTTCTGGCATCTTTTTACTTAGGTCTTTTTTCTTGATACTTTATTCACTTTTCAAACTTTTCACCGGGTTTGCCCTAGCCGCCGAAAACGCCTGGTAGCTTACCGTCAGCAAGGCAATCACCATGGTAATCACTCCGGCCAACAGGAACAAGAAGGGGTTTAGCTCGGTCTGGTAGGCAAAGGACTGAAGCCAGCGCCCCATCGCCCAATAGGAAATCGGCGCGCCGATCAGGAATGCCAACATCACCAGCAGACTGAAGTTGGTCGTCAGCATCCAGACCAGGTTGGAGGTAGATGCGCCCAAGACCTTCCTGACGCCTATTTCCTTGGTCTTTTGGTAGGCCGTATAGGCAGCCAAGCCAAACAAACCTATGCAGGCAATCACGATAGCTAAGATGGAAAAGGAGGTCAGGATCTTGCCCGACACCTGCTCGCTTTTGTAGAGCCTATTCAAGTCATTTTCCAAAAACGAAAAGGTAAAGGGCTGATTTTGACCAAATTTATCCCAAAGGATCTCAACTGCGGCGACGGTCGCTTGCGCGTCTTCGCCTGAAATATTCAGAGCCAAAAACGCCTGAAATCCAACCGGGGACTCCGTGCTGAATATTGCCAACGGAGTGATCGGTAGATGCAGGCTCTCAAAATGGAAATCCTCCGCCAAGCCTATGACGGTATAGGCAATGTTGACCCGCTCCCCATTAATATCGGCTGAGCTGTAGATTTTGCTTCCTACGGGGTCCTCCAAACCGAAAGCATGTACCGCGGCTTGATTGAGGATGACAGAGGTACTGTCGTTAAACTCCTCTCCGAAGCTCCGGCCCTCCGTGATCTTGATTTTCAAAGCCTCCAGAAAAAAGTCATCGGCGGAAAACCCCTTGCCTGTCATGACTTCTGAGTTGCCCTCGGCGGTGAACTGCACTCCGAAAAAGGAATTCCCCGGCATCTGGCTACCCGCACCTGCATTTAGTACTCCTGGCAACTTCAGCACCTCTTCCCGGAAAGTATTGGGGTTCTCCAGCTGTCCAAAACGCTCCACCACCAAAACATTCTCACGCTGGAAACCCAGATTTTTCGAATGGATGAAGTCAATCTGGCGGTCGATGATCAAGGTCCCAGCGATCAACATGATGGAAATGGTAAACTGGAAGACTACCAGACCATTTCTTAGCATCTGCCCTTTTCTGGATGAATTGAGCTTGCCTTTCATGATTTCGACCGAACGCATGCTGGAAATCTGGAAGGCAGGATAGTAGCCTGCGACCAAAGCTACGAAGACTCCCATGCCCAAAAGCCATGGCAAAAGTTCGATTGCCTTGTCCAAAGAAAGCGTTAGGTTCTTTTGCGCCATTTCGTTGAAATATGGCAAGGACAATCCGACTAAAACTGAGGAAAGTGCGAGGCTGATCACCACCAACACAATTGCCTCCAGTAGGAACTGGGCGATCAGCTGGCCACGATCAGAGCCCATGGCCTTTCTCACCCCCACCTCTCTGGCCCGTTCGGCCGAGCGCGCCGTGGCTAGGTTGATAAAATTCACCGAAGCGATCAACAGGATAAAGAAGGCGATGGAAATGAAAATATAGACGTAGCGGATGTCGCCGTTCGTCTTCATTTCAGCCTGAAGTTGGGAATTCAGGTGAATGCCTGCCAAGGGCTGGAGGAAATACTTGTAACCATTTCCAGCTTGGGTATAGTCGTCAAAGTTTACTCCGGTATTTCGCTCGATCTCCCCAGCGGCATACTTCTTTACCAAAGATGGAATAGCAGCTTCCACCGCCTCAGGCTTGGCCTGCAACCCAAGCTTCAAGTAAGTCATTGCCGAAAAAGAGGCATAGGTGGGATTTCGGTTGAAAGGCTGCCCCGCGGTGGTCGCGAGAATCTCGAAGTTCATGTGGCTATGGGTCGGCAAGTCATCCATCACCCCAGTCACCTCCACATCTTGACCGTTTAACTTGATCTGTTTTCCAACAGCCTCGTTATTCCCAAAGTATTTTCTTGCCGTTTTCTCACTCAGAACCAAGGCATTTGTCTTATACAAGGCAGTATTGACATCTCCCTCGACAAGATGGAGCGGAAAGAGCTCGAAAAAATTGGAATCCGCGAATACTACTTGTTTTTCCTCATAGACATCCTCTCCGACCAAAACCGTATTGGCAAAATTCCCCCCACCAAAAAGTCTCGTCGCATCCTCCACTTCAGGGATTTCATTTTTAAAAACCTGCGCAAAGCCATCCGGAATGATCGCGTAGAGGTTGATATGATCTGGATAGACGCGCTCCAGCGCCACCCTATAGATCTGCTGATGATCTTTCCAAAATCTATCGTAGCCCAGTTCGTCCTTGACCTGCAAAAAAATAAGTATGCAGCACGTCAGCCCGAGCGTGAGTCCAAATATATTAATGGCGGTATAGATCCGGTTTTTCACCAGATTCCGATAGGCGATTTTGAGGTAATTTTTAAACATATCTGTAAGGTCAAATAAGAAATCAATACCTGCTACAGGCCCGCCAAACTGCCATGTAGTACTCAAATCGTTAGTGGTGAAAACTCGCTTGGTGAAACACCACCAAGAGGACACCACAACCAGAAATGGCGGTCGACTTTAGCAGTCAACCGCCATTCATTTGCTACTGCTTGATCACTTTCGACGAGCCTGAGATTCCAATACTCTGCTTTTCGGGATTTCCTTTGTAGTACACATTTCCCGATCCAGAGGAGCCGACCGTGAAGGAATCCACCACAGTGATGGAGGTGTCTCCTGATCCGGATTTGCCGATTTTCACTTTTTCCGCCACGAAGTTCATCGCTTCCAAGTCGCCAGATCCAGACTGCCCGATATTTGCATCCTCGGCTCTACCACCTTCGATGACTATCTTACCAGAGCCGCTCATACCGATGTTGATTTTGCCGGCGTTGATGTTTTTGGCAGTGATGGTTCCTGATCCGGAAAGGCCAATATTGAAGGAGTCTGCACCAAAATCGGAGTTGATGCGCATATCCCCGGAGCCGCCGTTGCCAACAGACTCCAGCTCGCGAACGGTAATGAATACTTTGATATCGACGTTCCTGTAATTCCCCTTTTCCAGCTTGATTTCCAGACGTTTTCCATCCAGCTCGGTGATCACTTTGCTGAGGTCGAAGCCGTTGGACTCCAGCCTGATTTCATCTTTTGAACCCTTGGTGATCTCCACATCCCAGCTTCCGCTGTTTTCGATTTGGTTGAAAGATCCTGGGGTACGAGTTTCCGATCTCTGCGCCATTGCTACAGATACATTCAGAAACAGGACAAAAACTGCGGCAAAAATTTTAATGGTTTTCATGATAATTGGTGTGTAATAGTTTCCAGATTTATTTAAGTGCCAGAGATTGTGCCAAGGCTAAAACAGACCTTCACACCCTCAAAAGCGGTTTTTCTTGGTAATAAATGTCCGAGAAAAGTCCATTTTGACCGAAGGCGGACGATTCTGCGTGATATTGTTTTATTCGTTTTTTAGATAATCTACCGGATTGGATGCGGCCGTCTTAAAGCTTTGATAGCTCACTGTTAGCCATGCGATCACGATGGCGAATAGGCCAGCCAAAAAGACTAAAATCAGGTCGATCTCCGTGCGATAGGCAAAGTTTTGCAGCCAGTATTTTTCCAACAGGAAATAGCTCAGCGGGCCTGCAATCACAAATGCGATCACTACCAGCAAGGTAAAATCCTTGGAAAGGATGGTAACCAAATTGGCCATGGATGCTCCCAAGGCCTTGCGGATGCTGATTTCCTTGGATCGCTGCTCGGTGGTATAGGCCGCCAAGCCAAACAGTCCGAGGCAAGCAATTCCGATTGCCAAGACTGTGAAAATCAAAATGATTTGACTCATTTTTTGCTCTTTTTGGAAAAGGAGGTTAAAGTCTTCATCCAAAAAAGAAAATTCAAAAGGAGCCCCACCGGAGTGCTTTTTCCAAATCGCTTCCAACTGACCGATTTTTTCCGTGACTTGCCCAGGGCTGACCCGAATAGCCATTTCGTAAAAGTTGTTTCCAGATCCATTCATGACAACGAGCGGCCTCACACTTTGCTTTAGGCTTTCGAAGTTGAAATCCTCGATCACCCCGATCACCCTGCGATAGGTGACGCTTCCGTCCTCGTTCCAAAAGCCTCCGACTTCTTGGGTGCCGTCGAGCTCGGTCCAGCCCATCAGCGCCATAGCCGTTTGATTGATCAATAAGGCTCCAGTGTCTGAGGGGATTTCCTTGGAAAAGAAGCGACCAGCCGCAAGCTTGAATCCGAGGGCATCCAAATAGTCCTCGTCCACATAGTTTTGGTAGCAAAGCACGTCCTGTTGCTTGTCCTTGGTACGCATCACCGAAGTCCAGTCCATCCGCGGCGGCAGGACATTGCTAAAAGCAGCCGCCGTAAATCCCGACTGGGCCAGAACTTCCTGCTTGAAAGCTTGGGAGTTGTTGCCCAAAGAACGAACATGGAGCAGCGCCAGAACATTTTCCTTGTCGATGCCCAGGTTTTTCTCCTGCATGAACTTCAGCTGCTTGTATACCACGAGGCTGCTGATCATCAAAGCAATGGAGATGAAAAACTGGAAGATCACCAAGCTGCTGCGCAAAGTGGATCGCTTGACTCCGGAGCGTATTTCCCCTTTCAGCACGGCCACCGGAGAAAATGAAGTCAGATAAAATGCAGGATAGGAACCAGCAAGCAAGCCTACTATTATTAGAAAGGCTAAAAATGCCAGCAAAAACTGAGGCTGAAACAGCAGCCCAAATTCCAAGGTCTTTCCAGAAAGCACGTTGAAAGGCTCCAAAAAGATCAGAATAAGCACAAAGGAGAGAATACCGGCCAATCCGGCGTACACCATGGATTCTGAAAGGAACTGCCCCATCAGACGCTGGCGTTGCGCACCAATGGATTTCCGCACGCCTACTTCTTTCGCGCGATTGGCAGACCTAGCCGTTGACAGGTTCATGAAGTTGATGCAGGCGATTAATAGGATGAAAATGGCAATTCCGGAAAAGAGATAAAGGTATTGCCCGTTTCCTGGAGCCTTGATTTCATCCGAATTGTGGGACTCCAGATAAATATCCCGCATGGGGATAGAAATCAGCCCATAGGCATTGCCCTGTTCCAAAAATGTATCCATCGAAATCCCCAAAAACTGTAGAATTTCCGCACCCACATACTTCAAAACCAATCCGTTCAGGGCATTTTGGACCGTTGCCGGATCAGCACCTTCGGAGATGCGATAGTAGGTCAGGATATTATTGCTCGTCCAGTTTTCCTGCTCAAAATACCACCAATTCTCTCCAGAAATCACCGCATCAAAATCCAAATGGGTATTGGAGGGCAAATCTGCCATCACCCCGGTGACCTCAAGCGGCTTCTTGTCCGAACCTCCGAAGATGGTCTTTCCGATCGGGTCATCGTCTCCAAAATACTTTTGGGCAAGGGTCTCGGTGAGAATGATCTTGTCGGGGCCACTCAGGGCAGTTTCAGGTTTTCCCAAGAGTAACTGAAAGCTGAAAAAGTCCAAAAAATTCGAATCGGCAATCATGACGATGGGTTCGGTAAAGGCCTTTTCCCCTTCTATCAGCGGATAGGTGCGCATCACGCCCATTCTCACAAAATCTTCCACTTGGGCAATTTCCGCCTTCATCGCGGGGCCAACCGGAGTGGCGGAGTTGGTCGAGGTAAACTCGTTTCCGTTGAGTTTTCCAGATACATTGACGCGGTAGATTCGATCCGAATTGGGGATAAAGCGATCGTAGCTCAGTTCATCCAAGACAAACAAAAAAATCATCACGCTTGCCGCCATTCCAAGGCTAAGACCGATGATGTTGATGAAGGAATAGACCTTGTTGCGCTTAATATTGCGCCAGGCGATTTTCAGATAGTTTTTCCACATGGCTACTGGGTTGTTGGTTTAGGATTCAGGAAAAATATTTGGCTTAGCTTTCTGAAAATGAGATGCTAGTCAAGGAAAAAAGGTTGCAGGGGATTTTTGAAAAAGTTGGAGAGTGGAGGTTGGGAAGTGTCACGCTAAGCCAAACCCTGAGGGTGGATGGCGAGCTCCTCCACTCTTATGATTTGCCGTATACCTAGGCGTAGTTCGTAACTACGTCTTTCTATTAATCCGAATTTGCAATTCGTGAGACCAAAAGACAACTAGAAATTGGTCGGGATATTAGGGAATATTGTTCCCGATGACTATCCCGTACTGCTTCGGCGCTCAACCTCTAGCAGCTGCAAAAAAGAACTGTCCTAGGACAATCCCGAAGGGATTGGATGTTAATAGAAAAATCAAGACAAAGAACATTCGACCCCGATGGGGTCGTACCTACACCCGACCGGCTCCAGCTATAAACATTTGACCCATTCTGGGTCACCCTTTTTTAATCGCTCTTCGGAACTTGCAATTCCGAAGCCGTATTTTGGGATTTGTAATCCGACAAACGCATAGTCGGGATTGAAAATCCTACGATAGATCCAGGGGATTACAAATCCCGAGGAACGGTGAAAAAAGTTGGAAATCGTTTGACTTGACCAACCTGTACGGAACCGTCCAGGCCTACCTTATTTCCACAATCTCCCTTCTTATTTTTTGCCAAACCAATTCAACCAATTATTGGCAATTGCGAAAATCCGGCTGAAAAATGACCTTTTTAGCGAGGTAGTTATCGTTCAATAAGGCATTCTTTCCCAAATTTCAAAGCCATGAAAACAAAACCCAAAATCTTCCTAGGCTATCTGCTGCCCATTATATATTTGTTTTTTATTTCAAGTTTCGGATTCGCACAAGGTCTGATGGCAGTTTCCGACAACCTTTTAAGTCATGGAACTGCCTATCCGGTGACGTGGAAAGGAATGTCGACTTTTCCCAAATTTCAATTCCACACTTTCCAAGTAGTATCCGGAAAGACCGGCTGGACCAAATCCAAGTACAACTCCAAGCTTTTTAGCCGTTTGGAAACAATTAATACTTCTCAGAACGGCTCTTATGTGATTGCCTCGCAAGCAGGTGACTCAGCAGTGGTAAATTTCACCAGAAACTTCGACTATCAGGGACTTGAGGCCCGGGGCTTTGTGATCGAAGGCCCACATGGCAACTGGACTATTGGATCGGAGCAAGAGGTATTGGATACAGACGACAACTATGTGGCATTGATAGAGACCAGCCCGACAGAAAGTGTATGGCGTCTCGTAGTCACCCAAAAAAATGGAGCTGAAAATGATGCTGATTTTTATGGCTGGATGACTGATGGAAATCGAAGAATCGACATTAAGGCAGTTTACAACTACCAGAAACCAGGAAAAAAAAGCATGGTCGACCTGATGATGGGCGGCGATGCCTGGCACAAAGGGTTTGAATTATTTGAAAATGCCAAGTCCATTGGTGCCGTTCAGTTGGGGCCTAACAAAAAGCAGCTTGTTATTTGGCTTTCCGATGAGATTGATTCCTTCACCGAATTTTTGGTAGCGGCTGCGACTGTCGGGTTGCTCAATGATTACATGAAAATGGCAGAGTAAGAATTTCTCCACTCTTCGGGATTTGCAATCCTGCAACCTCTAACAACTTTTCGGATTGGAAATCCTACGATAGTTTCTCGGGATTGCAAATCCCGAGGAAAACGCAGGTCCTACTCCGACTTGATCGCTTGAACGGGATTGGAGCGAGCTGCGCCCAAGGATTGTAGGCAGACGGTGAGCAAGGCGATGCCAAGGATAAGCATAGCCGCCGCTGGGATAAACCACCATTCAAAATCTATCTTGTATTGGTAGCCAGACAGCCAATCCTGCATCAGCCAAAAGGCGATGCCCGAACCTATCGTCACCGACAAAATCACAATCAGGATAAACTCCCGGTTGATCACCTGAAGTATGGACAGCGTGGACGCGCCAAGGACCTTTCGTATGCCGATTTCCTTGGTCTTCTGCTCCGCGATATGAGCGGATAATCCCAAGAGTCCAAGACAGGAAATCAAAATGGTCAGGATGCTGAAGTATTGCGCCAAGTCCCTCAAGCGAACGTCCTCCTGATATAGTCTTGCATAGTTTTCATCCATGAAGCTGTAGTCAAAGGGGAATTCCGGGTTTAGCCTTTGCGCAGTGGACTCCAGAAAGGCGACGGTTTCCCGGATCTTTCCGGTGTTGACTTTCACATAGCCCTGCCAGGTGTTTTTTGGGTCCAACAGTAGGATTGCCGGAGCGACGTTTTGTCGGAAGCTCTCGAAGTGGAAGTCTTTCACTATGCCGGTAATGGACCGCTCCGTGTCCCAAAGCCTGAAAAACTCGCTGCCGGCATGGTCTTGCTCCATGAGTTTGTAGGCGGTTTCGTTGAGGATAGCTCCTGAAACGGAATCCGCGCCGTTCACTCGGTCAAACCCTCTTCCTTTCACCAACTGCAAGCCCGAAGCTTCCAAAAAGTCATAGTCCACTCGGATGATTTCGAAGAGAGCGGAATTGTCCGGTGCTTTCCCTTCCCAGGATACCCCTCCTGTGTTGGAGTTTCTGCCAAGAAAACCAAAAGAGGATCGGCTTACCGCTAGGATATCTTCGTTTTTCTCCAGCTCTGCTTTGAAAATGTCAAAGCGATCCAAGAGCTCTCCCTCAAGTGTCACCTGAATCAACTGGTCTTTGGAATAACCCAGATCCTGATTCATCGCAAAGTTGATCTGCTGATAGACCACCAGCGTGGAAACGATCAGGATGGTAGCCAAGATAAACTGGAAAAGCACCAAGGTCTTCCTAGCCATTACGACTCCCTTTCCGGCTTTGGTGAAAGAGCGGAAGACTGAAACTACTTTGGTTGCGGACAGATAGAAAGCCGGATAGCTTCCAGCAACAAGGCCTGTAATCAGGAGTACCGTAGCAAGTTGAAGCCAGAAAATCCCGGATAAAAACGGTACACTCATTTCTTTGCCGGTGAGGCTATTGAAGATCGGTAATGTCAGCGCGACCAGCAAAACAGCCAAAATAGCTGCAAAGAGGCTGAGCAATATTGATTCACTCAAAAACTGAAATATCAGCGATTGCTTGTCGGCACCAGCCACTTTGCGCACACCAACTTCCTTGGCTCTTTTCTGGGATTTTGCCGTACTGAGGTTCATGAAGTTGATGCAGGCGATGATCAATACGAATATTCCGATCATGGCGAAGAGCTTGACGTTTTTGATCCTTCCTTCTATCAGCTGACCGTCTTTCCACTGACCATACAAATAAAGATCTCCGAGAGGATAGGCGAAGAGTTTCACATTGGATTCCTCGTTTCTATCCGCGATGTAGTTGACGATACTCTGGGAAAACTCCTCTCCATTTGTTCCAGCACGGAGTTTCAGAATCGTGCTTGGACCGTTGTTGCCCCAATCGCTGAGCCAGTCATTTTCGGCGAAAAAGAGCGCATAGGGCAAGATGTAGTCCAACTGAAGAGAAGAGCTGGTAGGCAAATCCTTCAAGACCCCTTGAACGATGAAATTTTTGGAATCCGTCCCTTGTCTTATTTCCACGTCCTCTCCTACCACATCCGTCCTTCCAAACAGGGAAAACGCTCCCTTTTCAGTCAAAACCACGTGGTTGTTTTCGGTTAGCATGTGGTCCAAATTCCCCTGGACTGCCTCATATTGATAGATTTTCAAAAGATCTGGCATGGCGTAGATTCCTTCCAGTCGAATCCTCTTGTCTCCTTGGATGAAAAGCTGGGTTTGGCTCCAGGTGTAAGTAGACGCAAACTCGACCTCTGAAAGCGTTTCCTTCATGCTTTCAGCCAAGACTCCCGGCGTAGAGCTGGTGGTGAAAATATCCGCTCCATAGCTCTGATGCTCCATCACCCGATAGATTCTATCCAAATCCGCAAATTCCCGGTTCGTCCTAAGTTCTGAATCCACCCAGAGACCAATCAGGATGGCAGCCCACAGCCCCAAGGTCAGTCCAAAAAGGTTGATGAAAAAAGTGAGTCGATGTTTGGCAAAGCCTCTAAGAGCGATTTTGAAATAGTTTTTGATCATGTAGCAGAAAGTTGGTTAGTTGGAGCTTGTTACGGCGACTGGATACTGAGTAGTGAATATTTCTATCCTACTCGCTTTTCAGGGAATTGACAGGATTGGCGGTTGCCGCTTTGACGGACTGATAACTGGTGGTGACCAGTGCTACGAGTACTGCGAAAGCTCCCGCTCCCAGGAAGACCCGCCAGCCCAAATCCTGACGGAACTGATAGTCGGCAAGCCAGCGGTTCATCGCCCACCAGGCAACGGGGGTGGCGATAGCAAAAGCAATCAAAACCAACTTGGCAAATTCCTTTGATAGCAGTACGATGATACTGCCTATGCTGGATCCCAGCACTTTTCTGATGCCTATCTCCTTGGTTCGCTGCTCGGCGGTAAATGCCGTAAGCGCAAATAGTCCCAAACATGCGATTAGGATCGCAAAGCCGGCAAAGATCCCGAATACCTTGCCTAGACGGGTTTCAGCCGCATACATTTCCCCAAATCGGTCATCCAAGAAGGAATAGGTAAAAGGCTGCCCGGGGGCAAGCTGATTCCACTTGGCCTCGATGAAAGCCACTACTTCGTCCGTGTTTTCAGAATGGAATCGAAAGGAGGCAATCCCTCTAGGATTATCGCTCAAGAAGATCATGACCGCACCGATGTTTTCCTTCAAGGATTCGAAATGGAAGTTTTCGACTACACCGACCACGGTTCTTCCGATTTGGTCTTCAAGATTGAGTTCATCGCCATCTCCGGCCATGGTCAGGATACGCTGTCCGATAGGATCTCCGACGAAATTGAAGTTTTTGACGGCGGTTTCGTTGAGGATCACCGCATTGGAGTCCGAAGGGAAATCGACGGAAAAATCCCTCCCCTGCAGGATCTTCATGTCTAGCGTCTTGATGTAGTCATAGTCTACCTGCCAGTTTTGGATGCTGACCAGGTTTTCGGTCTGCTTGGGGTCTTTTCCCTCAGCCCACCAAGGCGTGTCGCTTCTCCAAGTGCCCGACACCGGTAAGTAGCCGGAAATGGTTCCGCTTTCCATCATGCTGTTTGCCAAGACGTCCGCTTTGAAGGTCTCGGCCTGCTCACCCAGGGCATAGATATCCTCAACTGTGATGACTTGCTCCTTGTTGAATCCAATTTTTTTGGACTGGATATAGTTGAGCTGATTGAAGACGGCAATGGTGGCAATGATCAGGATGATCGAAATGGCAAACTGAAAGACGACCAGTGAACTTCTGATCAAGCCACTCTTCATCCCCAATGCCACTTGGCCTTTTAGGATACTGACAGGCTTAAATGCCGACAGGAAGAAGGATGGATAAGTCCCCGCCAAAATCCCAGTGCCCAAGGCACCTAAAATCAATATTCCATAGAAGTCCCATTGGGAAAATGGAATTTCCAAAGACCTTCCCGCCAAGTCATTGAATATTGGCAACAGCAATGCTACCAGAGGAATGGCTATCAAAAAGGAAATCAAGCTGAGCAGAATCGACTCCATCAAAAATTGACGGATCAGGTGCGCTCGATACGACCCCATCACCTTTCTTATACCCACTTCCTTCGCCCGATTCGATGACCGGGCAGTGCTTAGATTCATGAAGTTGATGCAGGCAATCACCAGGATGAACAGTGCGATAGCGACAAAAAGGTAGACGTAGGTAATGTTGAAATTGGGCTCAAACTCGCCCATGTAGTCACTTTTCAAATGAATATCCAGCAGGGGTTGAACATCAAACTCCAGTTTGCCGCCATTGCTGGTCATCGCCTCCACCGTGGCCCCTTCTCCAAATATCTGGCTGAGTTCAGGCTCCATGTGGGTTTTGATCATAGCTGGAAACTTCGCGTTTAGGGCTTCGGGGTCAGCCCCCTCTCTCAGCTTGATGTATGTTTGAAAATTATTGCTCAGCCAGGTTGTTCTTTTGGCTTCCTCCAGTCCTTCCATCGAAAGCAGGAAATCGAAATGGAAATGGGTGTTTTCTGGAATATCCTCATAAATCCCCGTGATCCGGAAATTGTCCTGGTTGTCCAAAATCAGGGATTGCCCAATGGCATTTTCACCAGGAAAGTATTTCTCGGCAATGGTACGGCTGATCGCCATGGTGTTGGGCTCGGCGAGTACGCCTTCGGCGTTTCCGGCAATCAGTGGCACCTCAAATACTTTGAAAAAATCCTTTCCTGCCCAGATCACATGATCCTCTTTGATGTTTTGGTCTTCTCTCTTGACCAAATATGATCCCCGTTGCCTGAAGTGTACAGCAGATTCCACCTCGGGAAACTCCTCCGGCATGGCTGCCGCCATCGGAGCTGGAGCGTAGACCATATCCCAGTGATTTCCCCCAAAGACAATGTCGCTATGGACGCGGTAGATCCGATCCGCATTCTTGAAATGCTTGTCGTAGCTGAGCTCGTGGATCACAAATAGGCAAATAATCATGCAAACAGCCACTCCCACCGACAGCCCAAGGATGTTGATAAGCGAGTAGAACTTGTGCTTTTTCAGATTTCTGATCGCGATGAGTAGATGGTTTTTTAGCATGATCAGGTTAAAATGAGATCCGATAACTGTAAAGAGTTGGTTTAGCTTTCAATTTTTAGATGCAAGCTTTCATCCATTGGTTGCATACAATATGCCATTTAGCATAAAAATGGCCTGAGAACGACTCCCAGGCCTTTTCGACGGTTTATATACTGTACGACTGCTAGACGTTTTGTTCGCTGGCGGGCGATACTATCAGACGTGAAACTGCTCCCGGATATTCTCGGTCACCACTTTTCCGTCAAACAAGTTGATCACACGGTGGGCGTAGTTGGCATCATGAGGAGAGTGGGTCACCATCACGATGGTGGTTCCTTCGTTGTTGAGTTCCTCCAGCAACCTCATCACTTCTTCCCCGTTTGTGGAGTCCAAGTTACCTGTAGGTTCATCGGCGAGGATCACGGACGGCTTGGCGACGATTGCACGGGCAATGGCCACACGCTGCTGCTGACCACCGGAAAGCTGTTGCGGAAAGTGGTTTCTTCTATGCATGATGTTCATTCGGGTGAGCACTTCCTCTACCCTTTTCTTGCGCTCGTCTGACGCGATCTTCAGATACAAAAGTGGCAGCTCCACGTTTTCAAACACAGTCAACTCATCGATCAAGTTAAAGCTCTGGAATACAAACCCGATGTTCCCTTTTCTCAGGGAAGAACGCTGACGTTCCGAAAATTTGGCTACCTCCTTGTCCAAAAAGTGGTATTCGCCCGAATCCGGATTGTCCAGCAGCCCGAGGATATTCAGCAGCGTGGATTTGCCGCAGCCGGATGGCCCCATGATGGCGACGAATTCACCTTTTTTGATTTCGATCTGAATCCCATCCAATGCGGTGGTTTCCACTTCTTCGGTAGCGTAGAGCTTGCGAAGGTTTACTGTTTTGATGACGTTTTGCATAGAGTTGAATTTTAAGTCGGAAGACCGAAGGCAGAAGACCGAAGACCTCTTTCCCCGATGACCGGTGTCAGTGATTATTTTATGTTTTTCTGAAATGCGACTATCATATTCATTAGGTTGAAGGAATCCGAATACAGCTTTTGAAAAGCTTCTTCGTCGATATAACTCCTCCTTTTTGCTTTGTGTAAGCAGGTTACTACTTCTGCCAAGGACCTTAGTGCGTAACCAATAAATTTTCTTTGTTCAGGGTTGCTTTGACCAATTGATCCCTCCGCAATATTCAAGGCGATAGAATCCACCGCTCGACGAATCTGTGAAGACAGATTATACAATTCCTCTTTTGGAAATAGTTGAACCTTTAAATTCACCTCTTCTCCGAGAAGCATTGCTTTTTGCCAAATGATCAAAGTCTCAAACTTGAAACCTTATTCGTACTCCATATATTCAGTCTCAAGAACTTGATTTCAATTTTAGAGTCTGTTTCGAAAACTTCTGTCTCCCGTCTTCTGTCCCTTAATTAGATGCATATCCTACTCACAAGGTTGCTTTTAACTATTTGAGCTGAAGAACTTCATTCGTCCCGAAGTTCTCATATCCGCTGACGATGACCTTTTCTCCTTCCACCAGCCCTTCTAGGACTTCATAGTATTCTGGGTTTTTTCTACCCAAGCGTATATTTCGTTTTTCGGCTACTCCGGTGGTTGGATTGAGTACAAAGACCCAATTACCGCCGGTGTCCTTGAAGAAGCCTCCCGTTGGAAGCAGCAAGCTCTGCTCACTTTGGCCAAGTTCCAGACGAATCCGCACGCTCTGCCCTCTACGAATACCTTCGGGACTATCACCGGTGAAGGCCATGTCTACCTCAAACCGCCCGTTGGTGATTGTGGGATAGCTTTTGATGATTTCCAGTTCATGGTCCTGGCCACTCAGGGTAAACTTGCCTCTGAGTCCGGTGCTCACCCTTGGAAGGTAAAGTTCGTCGATTGGCACGCGTACCTTAAACTCGTCCAGCATATCAATCTGTCCATAACGCTGGCCCGGATTGATCGCTTGTCCAATTTCGAGCTGCTCTGGAGTGGCCAACTGCCCTCCGATTGGTGCGGTGATGACCAAATTGTCAAGAATGTTTCCGACACCTGTCAGTGAAGCGTTCATCCTACTTTCAGAAAGTCTTAGCTGGGTCAGTTGGATGGAGCGGGCGATGGAGTCGTTGCGGTAAGAGGCGTAAGTAAGCTTCTTGCGCTTGACATTATACTCGTATTGTTCTTTGACCTCCTCAAATTCCCGGTCAGACACCAGTTTCTTTTCGTGGAGTTCTTTGAACCTTTCATACTGGGGCTCCAGCAGGCTGATCTGGTAGTCGATCTCAGCGAGCTGACCTTGTTGGCTCAAGTCGTTTTGATCAAGCAATAGTCTGGTTTGGCGCAGATTGTTGATCTGTTCATATAGCATGGTCTCGCGCTGCATCACATCCAGTTGTAGATTGGAGTTGCTAAGTACCAGAATGGTGTCACCTTTCTTGAGCAAGGCACCCGATTCACGCACGACCTGATCGACTACGCCTCCCTCGATCGCGTCTAGATAGACGGTACGGGAAGGTTCGATTTGTCCCGAAACAAGGATGTAGTCCGTAAACTCTCCGGTTTTGACCGTCGCAATGCTAAGTCGGTCTTGTTCGACATTCATGGTGGATCGGTGGTCTGCAAAACCGATCTGGTAGACAATTCCCCCCAACAGGATGACTCCGCCGGCTACTGCGGCGATCCTTCGGAGAGTCCAGGTTTTCTTTTCTATTTTTCTATCCATTGTGTGGTAATGCCTTACTTGGCTTCCTCCTTGTGCCAAAGGCTGTGCCATGCAAAAAATTGCCTCAGGGAACTCCAAATCACGATTTACCGAGAATCCGTTTTTCGAGTCTCGAACATTTTCGTCCGCCACCGAACAAAAGTGAATCAAAGGCGACTTATTTTTATTACCTTCTTCAAGAAAAAGTTGAAGTCAAAATCTGCCTAATTCGTCCGAAAACGGCCCTTTTGGAACGAATTCGGCCAAAGTCGAAAATCGGCAGACTTTTGGAAAGCATCTGTAAAGCAGTAGACCACCGGCAGTAGACAGATTCAAAGCAAAGAGGGAAGCGAGCTTTCAACAGCTTACGTCCCTGTCTTGTGAGAAGCACTTGTTTCCCCAGTCTTAGGTCTTCCGGCTCCCGTCTTCAAAATAAAAACCCATGAACGATCAAAAATTCGGCAAGATTCTCATCGTAGATGACAACGAGGACCTTCTTAAGGCAGCCAAGATTTTTCTCAAGCGGCATTTTGCCCAGGTTGATACCGAAACCAACCCTGACCTGCTTCCCATCCTCACCCACAACGAGCAGTATGACGTGATCATGCTCGACATGAATTTTACCAAAGACGTGAGTTCCGGTCAGGAGGGCTTTTACTGGCTAGACAGGATTCTGGAGTTGGACCCTTCCGCCGTCGTCGTATTGATCACCGCCTATGGAGACGTGAACCTGGCCGTCAAGGCAATCAAAGAGGGAGCCACCGACTTTGTCTTGAAGCCTTGGGAAAACGAGCGACTCCTGGCGACTCTTAACTCGGCGCTGAAACTCCGCCAGAAAAAACTCGAGGTCAATCTGCTCAAAGACCAAAAAGAAACGCTCCAGCAAGACATCGACAACAAGTTCAAAGACATCATTGGACAGAGCGCGACGATGCAAAAAGTTTTTGAAACCATAGAACGGGTAGCGGCGACCGATGCCAACGTCCTGATACTGGGAGAAAACGGTACGGGGAAAGAACTCATAGCCAGAGCTATCCACCGGCATTCCCGCCGAAGCCGAGAGGCATTTGTCGGAGTGGACTTGGGATCGATCACGACAACACTTTTTGAATCAGAGCTCTTTGGCCACAAAAAAGGCTCCTTTACCGATGCAAAAGACGACCGGGCAGGAAGATTTGAACAGGCTCACAAGGGTACGCTTTTCCTGGACGAAATCGGAAATCTTCCCCTTCCCCTACAGGCAAAACTTCTCGCCGTCCTCCAAAATCGCCAGGTCACCCGCGTCGGCGCCAACCGCCCCGTGGATGTCAATATCCGCTTGATCTCAGCAACCAACATGCCCATCCACAGCATGGTCTATGAGAATACCTTCCGCCAGGATCTTCTCTACCGAATCAATACGATAGAAATACAACTACCTCCTTTAAGAGAACGAGTGGATGACATTCCACTCCTAGCGGATCACTTCATTTCTTTCTACTCCAAAAAATACAACAAGGACATCCGGAAGGCCTCCGAGCCTCTCGTCAAGCGGATGATGAAATACCACTGGCCCGGCAATATCCGTGAACTCCAGCACAGCGTCGAACGCGCAGTAATCATGAGCAACCATAACGTGCTTCAGCCTGAGGATCTTTTTTTGCAAAAAATGGCCCAGCCAGACCAAAAGGAAGAATCCGTAAGCTTGGAGCACCTCAACATCGAAGATGTCGAGCGCATCCTGATCAGGAAGGCACTCCAAAAACACAATGGCCACATTACAAGAGCTGCGGATGAATTGGGACTGACTAGATCCTCGCTCTATCGAAGACTGGAAAAATATGGTCTATAGGAGGTTTTCGGTCGGAATAGCCATCCGCATCATCCTGATTGCCATTTGCATGTTTTTGGGAATCTGGCTGTACTACGTCCAGGAACTGTGGCTTGCTCCCGGTATTTTGGCGCTGATTGTCTTCTCCCTCACGGGCGAGATGGTCTACTACGTCAACTCGATCAACCATAAGCTCGCCCGCTTTTTGGACTCCATCCGTTTCACGGACTTTTCCTCTTCTTTCACTTCTGACAGCAAGATGGGCGGGTCTTTTAGGGAGGTGAACAAAGCCTTCAATGAGGTGATGGATGTCTTCAAGCAAACCAGAGCAGAAAAGGAAGAGCAGATGCTGTTTCTTCAGGTCATCATTCAGCATATCACCACCGGCATTATTTCCTTCAATTCAGAGGGCAAAATCGGAGTCATCAACAATGCGGCAAAACATCTCCTCCAGATCCCGCAGTTTCGCGACATCACCGATCTGGGACGGCTCTCACCCAAACTGCTGAAAGAAGTGGTAGAGCTAAAGCCAGGACAGCGGATTTCCTTTCGGGTCAATAGCAGCCTTCACCTCATCATCCAATCCGCCTACCTCAAGATGGGAGGCCAAAGCTGGACGCTGCTCTCCCTACAAAACATCAACGCCGAACTTCAATCCAATGAATTGGAGGCCTGGCAAAACCTGACCAAGGTGCTACGCCATGAAATCATGAACTCGATCACACCGATTTCCAGTCTGGTGGAGTCGCTTCGTACCATCTTGGATGAAGACAGCTATGTCCAAAAAGAAGGCATGTTGATCAAAAAGGACGGCTTTCAGGATATCCAAGAGGGTCTCGACACTATCGCCAACCGAAGCAAGGGTTTGGTGACTTTTGTGAACGCCTACCGGGACTACACTAATATCCCCGAGCCGAAAAAGGAACTCGTTCCCGTCAGATCTCTTTTTGAAAACGTGATCGGATTGATGAAGGAGGACCTAAAATCCCATCAAATCGACATTCAACTCGATATCGTACCACCCGAGCTGGAGATCCTTTGTGATCAGGACCAGATCACCATGATCTTGATCAACTTGGTCAAGAACGCCAGCGAGTCTGTGCAGAATCAGGCAGACAGAATTATCATTCTCAGGGCAATTGGCCAGGGAGACCTTGGCTCCAGTATACAGGTAGAGGACAATGGCGCGGGTATCATTCCTGAAGCATTGGAGCGGATCTTTGTGCCCTTCTATACCACCAAGAAGACCGGATCCGGGATCGGTTTGGCGATTTCGCGCCAAATCATGAACCTGCACCGGGGAAGTCTTCAGGTGACTTCTACACCAAACGAACGGACCGTATTTTCACTCAACTTCCGATAGGCATCAGGTAGGAATTAAAAAAATACATTGATTTTGAGCATGTTATAAAGATTGATCGTAAATTCTGGAAAAACACCCAGATGAAAACCCCAACAATAACCGAAGGAAAAAATGCGGCATATCACCTTTCAGGACTGATCTATGGCATCTCACTCGACGGAGTAGTCAACCGCAACGAGTTTCAGGCCCTGAAAAACTGGTGCCGTGACTACGAGCCGCTTTGCGAAATGGAAGCTTTCCAAACGCTCTACACAGAGATCAAACCCATCATTGATAACGGACAGGTAAATTCCGAAGAACTCACGCAAATCCGCCTTATTCTGGGCAACTTCCTGGAGCAGTTTGGTGGGCGGACAGACAGTTCGAACCTGCACTTTCTACACGGCCTCTTCCAGGGAGTGCTGGCCAGTGGCGACGTTAATACCTACGAGATCTATAAGCTGAGACAATGGCTGGAAAAGAACAGTGAACTCAAAGCGCAAGCGCCGTTTGATGAGCTATTCGAACTGATAGATCGCGTCCTGGAAGACGAAAAGGTAGACGACGACGAAGCCAAACAACTGAAAGCGTTCTTTTCAAAGCACCTCGTCTAAGTTGCCCCTTTCTCATAGGCCAACTTAAGTCGAATGTCTTTTCCTTTCCGTTTTTCAAAAGTCAATCCGATTTCCGTCTTGTTGCGTACTTTAGCCAACATTGTGCTAACAGCATTTAACAATGTACCTGCAACCAACACAGAAGCAAGGCGTAACACAAAGTACCATTAGAAAGACAAAAACAGTTTTATTACACGGCAGTTATAATACCATGCAATTATCCAAAAAAATCCACACGCTTATGATCGGTTTAATAGTTGGCCTGGCGATGGCCTGTAGCAGTTCTCCCACCGAAAAAGAAGCAAAAGATCTTGGAAGCGAGATTGAAACCGAGGAAGCATTTTCCTCAAAAACTCAGCAGGCGACTTTTGCCGGAGGATGTTTTTGGTGTGTAGAGGCACCATTTGAAGATATTGATGGGGTGATCTCGGTAGTTTCAGGCTATTCGGGAGGCAAGGAAAAAGATCCTACCTATGCAGAGGTATCTTCGGGTAAAACATCCCATAGAGAGTCGGTGCAGATTACCTTCGATCCTGAAGTGATTTCGTACTCGGAGTTGGTAGACATTTTTTGGCAAACCTTTGATCCAACAGATGTAGGTGGATCTTTCTTCGACCGAGGTACACAATATGAATCTGCGATTTTCTACCACAACGATACCCAACGTAAAGTTGCGGAGGAAAGCAAATCCCTTCTCGACAAGTCAGGGAAGTTCAAAAAGCCAATTGCCACGCCGATTATCAAGTACTCCAATTTTTATCCCGCCGAACAATATCATCAGGATTATTCCGAAAAGAATCCCGACGAGTACAAGGCCTATAAAATTGGGAGTGGTCGCCAGGAATGTATTCTGACCAACTGGCCGGTGATTAGCGAAGGGGTATATCCCGCAAAATCCAAGGGAGAGCTCAAAAAATCCCTCACTCCCCTCCAGTACCAGGTGACCATGGAAGACGCAACTGAATTTGCCTTCCAAAACGAATACAACGGCAATAAGGAATCAGGGATCTATGTATGCATCGTCTCAGGAGCACCGCTTTTCAGTTCCAAAGACAAGTACGAGTCGGGCTCCGGATGGCCTAGCTTTACCAAGCCAATAGATGCCCGGGCACTTGAAAAGCCAATTGATAGATCAGCGGGAATGACTCGGGTAGAGATCAGAAGCAAGTATGGCAAAAGCCACCTCGGACACTCCTTTTATGATGGTCCAGAGCCCACCAATTTGAGGTATTGCATGAATTCAGCGGCAATGAAATTCATCCCCAAAAACGAAATGGAAGCCGCCGGATATGGCGACTATCTATGGCTTGTGGATTAAAAGCGGAGTTGTTCGCAATTGACACATCAAGAAATAACGATCCAAAAAAATAAGCGCCAGATGGCGCTTATTTTTTTGGATCGTCTCCAGTCTGTTTTTTCATCCACTAGATAAATTATAAGCTGTCCACTGCCTATATTTAATCAAACATTTTGTGGAAATATGAAAAAATTCGCTTGGATCGCCGGTTTGATTTTATTCCTGGTATTGGGAGTCCTTTTTTGGTGGAAATTCTATTTTGTCTTTGGCGAAGGCGTGAAAGCCGGTAGCCTCAACTATTTTGTGAAAAAAGGCGTGGTGTTCAAAACCTGGGAAGGAAGGATGGTCCAAGAGGGCTTCCAGAGCCCTACATCCGGCGCCTTGCAAAGCAACGAGTTTCGATTCAGCGTCACCGACCCGGAAGTCGCCGCCGTCCTGGAGCGCAATTCGGGCAAACACCTCGAGCTGCGCTACCAGGAATTCAACGGCATGCTGCCTTGGAGAGGGACAAGCGAATTCGTGGTGACCGAAGTGATCAACGTTCAAGAATCCGCTGAAACTGACGGCGGAACGCTTCCTATTGATCGCTGATCAGGGCTTAGTCCAATAATCGACCACGGTTACGTTTTCCAGGCTAGATCCCAAAACCTCTCCGAATGCCTTGTGCGCCGGATGGGGAAGGTAAGCATCGCGGTCAGCCTCTGAGTGGAAGGTCAACGTAAAGGCATGGGTCAGTCCCCGATTGAGTCCTTCAGGGCTATTGTTGGTACCCCATTCAAAGCTTTTGATTTCGGTGATTTGCGAAGGAAGTGCCTTGAAGGCGTCTACGATTTTGTTAATCTCCTCTTGTGAGGTGGTTTCTTTGAATCCGAATAAAACTACGTGGCGGAGTACGGAATCTGGCATGGCGACTTCGGTTGGGGCTGGTGGGGTTTGAGAAAGTGATTCAGTGGTTTCTTCGGCGGGTTTTGGTCCGTTACATGACCAAAAAATCGCGATAGGAATGAGATAGATTAGCTTTTTCATAGAGAAATTTTTCCCTGAAACTAAAAAGAAATCAACTTTAAATCCCCAATTATTAATTGATGGTCCTCATTTTAGCCCAATATATTTGAATTCAAGCCTATGAAAATCGCCTGCTTTAGCACCAAATCATACGACAGGAGTAGTTTTGACCGATTATTGCCCGAATCAGACCATAGTTTTAGCTACTTCGAAGCCAAGCTCGACTTCCATACCCTGTCGCTTGCAGAAGGGCACCAAGCCATCTGCTCCTTTGTCAACGATCATATCGACGCGGCCATGATGAAAAAGATGGCAAAAATGGGGATTGGTTTGATTGCACTGCGCTGTGCTGGATACAACCAAATCGACCTAAAAGCCGCCGTCGAGAACGGAATCAAGATTGTGAGGGTACCCGCCTACAGCCCCGAAGCAGTCGCCGAACATGCCTTTGCGCTAATCCTCACCCTTGCGCGCAAAACCCATAAAGCCTACAACCGCGTGCGGGATAACAATTTCTCCATCGAGGGGCTCACTGGGGTCAACATCCACGGCAAGACTATCGGGGTAATCGGTACAGGCGCGATCGGGCGGGCATTTTGCAGGATCGCGAAAGGTTTCGGATGTAAGGTATTGGCCTATGATGTGGTAGAAAACGAAGAAATGAAAAAGCTCGGAGTCACGTACCAGCCTATCGACGAGGTATTGGGCAACAGCCACATTATCTCGCTCCACTGTCCCCTGACTCCGGAGACCCACCACCTGATCAACGCGGAGACCATCGCACAGATGCAAGACGGCGTAGCATTGATCAATACCAGCCGAGGTGCTTTGGTGGAGACCAAAGCAGTAATCAAAGCGCTCAAAACCAAGAAAATAGGTTTTTTGGGTATCGATGTGTATGAGCAGGAGGAGAATATTTTCTTCAAAAACCTCTCTGAGGAAATCATGCAGGACGAGCAGATCGCAAGATTGATGACCTTCCCGAACGTGCTCGTGACCGGCCATCAGGCTTTTCTAACGAAAGAAGCTTTGGCTCAGATCTCAGCAACTACCCTGGCCAATATCACAGCCTTTGAAAAAGGCGAAGAGCTGCTGAACGAGGTAAAAGGATAGTTCCCGCAACAGGTTTCAGTACATGGCCCAAAGGCAGGAATCCGTTGTTCATCCTAGATCAAAAAAAAATCCCCGTCGGGTAACCCGCGGGGATTGATGTTATAGGAGCTTCTATTAACGAACCACCTTTACGTTCACGGCATTGATGCCTTTCTTACCTTGTACCAGGTCGTACTTTACTTTGTCGTTTTCACGGATTTCGTGTACTAGACCGCTGTGGTGTACAAATACGTCTTCGCTGTTGTCAGCAGGAGTGATGAATCCAAAACCTTTGGTGGTGTTAAAGAATTTTACTGTTCCTTCATTCATGATTTCTGAAATTTTGATTTGTTTTTACTCTGTTTTGATTGGATTGATTTGAATTTGTCTTTTTTTCAATCGGCGGCGCCGGAGGAGTATCGGAGATATTTCCAAACTCGTCGATGTAAGCGATCATATTGTCGAGGCTTCCATCCTTCGGCTGGGCTTTGCGCTCCAGCTTTTTCTCGAGTTTTTCTTTTTGCTTCCGCTTCTTCAGTTCTGCCTTTTGTTTTTTGATAAACGTGTTTTGGTTTTTAGACATTTGTCGTGATTTAATTTACAAAAGTGATGGCGTGGCCGACTTTGCCGGCACGTCCAGTCCTGCCGATACGATGGATGTAAGCATCCATGGTCATCGGTAGCTGATAGTTGATCACATGGGTCACATCAGCTACGTCGATTCCTCTGGCAGCAACATCGGTGGCTACCAGCACCCTAATATTCCCTTTCTTAAACTCGTCGATCATCTTGACCCGGAAGTTCTGGGACTTATCACCATGAATCTGCCCTGCGGTGATGCCGGCCTGATTCAGTTTTTTTGCCAGCCTGTCGGCCAGCCGCTTTGTTTCTGTAAAGAGTATGACCTTTTCCATATCGGGGCTCTTCAGCATGGACACGAGCATATCGATCTTTTCGGCCCCTTCGGGCACCTTGACCGTCTGCTGTTCGATATTTTCATTGGTACCTCCAGCATTTTCCACGATCACTTCGATAGGATTGTGCAAAAGCGAAGAGATCAACTGTTTTTGGCCTGGCTCAAGAGTTGCCGAAAACAGCAACGTCTGCTCACGCCTTCCGATCAGGTTGACCAACTTCTTCACGTCGTTGACAAATCCCATATCCAGCATACGATCAAACTCATCCAAGACGAGCGTATTCACTTGGTTCAGCTTCAACAACTTGCGATCCGAAAGATCGAGCAATCTTCCCGGAGTACCTACGATTACTTGAAGCTTTCGCTCCAGCTGCTTGTAGTCCGAATTGATATTGGTGCCGCCGATGAACGTAGCAGAATACAGATGCAACCCAGCCGTAAGGCTTTTGAACTCTTCCTCGATCTGCAAGGCGAGTTCGCGGGTAGGTGTCACCACCAAAGCGGTGTAGTTTCTGGGATCTTTCAGCGCATGCTCGATGATCGGAATCAAAAAAGCAGCAGTCTTACCGGAGCCAGTCTTGGATATGGCCATCATGTCCCTTCCGTCCAACAAGGGCAGAATGGACTGATCTTGAATCGTCGTCAGCGTCTGATAACCTTTGGACAGAATATTAGCAAGAAGTCGCTCGTCCAGCTTGATATCCTGAAAAGACTTCTCTGTGCGGAATCCCGCCTGTCCACTTGGCTTGGCCTTTTTCACAAAAAGCCTCGGATCCAAGGTGGATTCTTTTTTCTTTTTCACTTGCCTTCTATCCACAGTCCCGTTTCTGCCAGGACTGGAAGGCTTGGTATTTCTTCTAGGTGTACTCATAGGAAGTTGTTTAGGCTTTAGCGGGGACCATTTCTGCGTTACCCAGGAGATACAGCATCTTGAAATGAGCCTGTAAAGCTTTAAAAAATGTCTTTTTTGAATGATAAGGAATATTGAACTCTTCGGCCGTAGCCTTTACGATCGGGGCGATCTCCCGGTAGTGCACGTGGCAAATGTCCGGAAACAAGTGGTGCTCTACTTGATAGTTTAGTCCGCCGATCATCCAGGAGAAAACCCGGCTTTTCTCGGAATAGTTGCATGTGGTGGCCAATTGGTGCAGCAAGCGCTCGCCTTCCACCATGCCGTGTTCATCTGCCTGCGGAAAATTGACTTCAGGCATGATGTGAGCAGTCTGGAAAACCAGGGAAATACTCAAGCCTGTGACAAAGTGTAACGCCAAAAAGGCCAGCAAAATCTCACCCAGACCAAATGGGGAAAATGCGATGGGCATTCCCAAGGTAAAGGCATAATACGCCAATTTCCAGGCCAATATCTTGAAAATCGTGTTTCTGTAGATATTTTTCCCCTTAAACAAGCCCATCTTGTGATAGCGTCTAAAGCGGATAAAATCCTTGGAAGTAACCCACGACAGGGTCGACAGTCCATAGAAAAACCAGGTGTACCAATGCTGATAGGGATGTAGCGCGTTTTTCTCCGCATTGGGGGAAAACCTCAGAAAGAACGGCGCATTGATATCATCATCGGCTTCCGAGATGTTGGTGTAGGAATGGTGCAGGACGTTGTGCTGTATCCTCCAGACCGTCGCGTTGGCGCCGACCATGTTCAAGGTGTAGCCCAGCAGTTTGTTGACCAGAGGATTTTTGGAATAAGTACCGTGAATCGCGTCGTGCATCACTCCCATTCCGATCCCGGCCATGCCAAAACCGCTAAGCACAAAACATGCAAAGAGCTGCCAGGTCTGATCCACCACGCCGGTGATCACCATAATGACGGGAACGAGGTAAAGGCTCATCATGACGACTGTCTTGATGAACATTTCGCGGTTTGCAAACTTTGACTTTTGGGAAGATTTGAAATAAGAATTGACTCTGCTTCTGAGAGTGAGGGAGAAATCAGAAAGTTCTGATTCCGAAAACCGGATAGTCTTGATAATGGCTTGTTTTAAGTAAAAGGAAATCTTGGATTCTCGAAAGGATTATTAACTGCAGTTTTCAATTCCTGAAATGGACGGGCCATTTGCTGAATCAAAAAAGTAGAAGAAGAAGAATAAAACCTTTTTTTGGAGAACTCTTGATTTGCTACTTGGGCAGGCGTATCACCGATGCTAACTTGGATGTCAAGTATCGAAAACATTTCTTCGACGTGACAAAGGTGACGAATTCAATCGTCAATTCCTAATTCCGCTAAAACCTTGGCTTTTTCAATCCCCGAGGATTTAGCCGATTGCCGCGGCATCGTCTAGTTCAATTTCCAGTTCAAAATCCCGTTGATATGCATCATGTCAACTTTATTGTAGATCTGAATTGGCGCTAGGCCTTGAGAGGAAATCGGCCACTTGGCCGTCATCAAAACATGGATGTCCACTCTCTTGATCACCTTGGGCTGGTATTTCATCCCTAGATTCAATTGACGGTAGCTGGGGAAATTGTATTTGTTGGCCGGAGCATCCGCAACATCGGAAAGCCAATGCAAACCAAAATGGGCATAGACAAGCGTGTTTACTTTGTCCATCCTATATTCGCCATACCACACCAAGGCATCTACCTGCTCGTATCCTTCGTTTCTTTCTCGGGGGATGAAGGTGTACCAAGCATCTTTACCCCATTCTCTTGGACTAAGCCAGCGGCCATCTCCGCCTACATGGGTATAGTTAAAGTGGGTGGTCCAGCGGGAATTTGCCCATCCAATCCTTCCGGAAACGGCATAGTTGAAGTCTTCGGGATTCTTATAGCGCAATTGCGGATCTGAATTGCCGCCGTCCCCTACGCCCGCCTGCAGGCTTCCCGTCACACCGACATTCCATTTCTCCTCTCCACGGCTGCGAGTAGTTTCAAATCCCAGACTGGTGGTCGATAATAGATTGTCCGCCAGCGTCTGGGAAAAGCTGAGCCCAGCCTCATCGCCTAGGGAGCGACCGACCTCGACAATTCCCAGCCAGTCGCTATCCGTATTTCCATAGTACTTTGATGCGGTGCCCGATTCATTCCTTCCAACGGGAAAAATGCCGAGCGTATTTCCGATTCCAAGCCATTCGCTGCTTCCCCGAATGCTCATTTTCCCAATCACCCAAGTCTGGATGTCCCACTTGGAATCAGGCTGGTATTTCAGATAGAACCCTTCAATTGCCGTAGGTGAAAGCCTTCCATCCTGTGCATTGACCCAGTCGGAATTGATCCCCATCCTTCCAGCTTTGATGCTGATTTTTTGGGCGAAGTACTCCAAGGAAAAGGTCTCCAATTTTCCGAAAAGACGATCTGTCGGATTCCGCAAGTCAAACAAGCCCGTCTCATAGCGGTTGCCTTGGCCCGTCGTCGGGTCGGGATTCCAAATATCGGTGCTGGCGACATTAGCGAAAGTCCTGTAGCCCACGTGAAATCTCCAATGCTGTCGATAAGTGAGCTTCATTCCCAAGTTCAGGCTCATGCCCAGCGCATAGTCGTCCTTCAGATCCTCACTTGGATAGGATGTGCTCATCCAAAAACTGCGGAAATGCAGATCGGGGCGAACTTCCAGTTTAGGCTCCGATTCCTGCGCAAACAAAGGAATTTGAATCCCCAGAAGGAAAACGACGAAACCAAGCCACTTCAAACTCATTTGGACTTGGCTTTTGCTTCCTGAATTGATTTGAACGGGCCAAACTTGTGCTGCTCTTCAGTAAATCCGTCTGAATATGGGCCAAAAGGATGATCCATGGGCTTCTTGGAAATGTCCGGCCAGTCTTTTGACAAATCTTTCTTTGGTCTATCCAGGCTGTTCACAAAAGCTGCCACATCCCACGCCTCCTCATCGCTCAAGATGGGATTTTCGAAAGTTACCCCAAGCGGCATATTTGCCTTGACATAGCCAGCAAATCTAGAAAGTCGGAAAAGACCAGCCCCGGAATTATAGCTGCGCGCTCCCCAAAGCGGTGGATAGAGGTAGCCCGTTTCGTCCGGCTTGGCCACTCCCTGCCCATCTGCCTGATGGCAGCTGATGCAATGTTGGTCATACACCAGCTTGCCTCTCTTGGGATCTGCCGCCCGGTCCAAGAGGGGAACCTCATAGATTCCAGCTCCCTTTGCCGATTGCCCTTTGGGAACTTCCTTTCCTACCCAGCTGATATAAGCGACCATGGCTTTCATCTCCTTCGAGTCCCGTTCCAAAGCTTCGCCATTGAGGCTGCGCTCAAAGCAATCGTTGATACGCTTCTCGATATCTTCCTCGGTCCCCGAACGAGCCCGCATTTTGGGGTAGGTCGAAAAGACAGATCCGTAATTATTTCCGAGCGGGACTGTACCCGCGTTGAGGTGGCAGTTTTGGCAGTTCATCCCGTTTGACATAGCCTTCACCTTACCCTTGGGGCCCAAAAACTCCGAAGTATTTGCCACGAGTTCTCTGCCGTATTTGATCTCGGCAGCATTGGACTCCGACTCTACGGTGTTCCAGTCAGGTGCATGCCAAAGTCCCAGGGGATCCAAAAGGGCTTTTGAGACAATGGTGGGAACGGGAATTGGCTCCTTTATCTGCTCTGTGTTTTTCTCTGGAAGCCCAATCCCGAAGTAGGCCAGGTAGACTATGACACCGATTATTCCCGTCATGACTGCGGTAAGCCCTAGCAATCCAGCCAACAGTGAAATCAGTTTGACAAAAGGACCTTTCATCTCAATACTAGCATCAAGTTAAGGTACAAAAATCCGATTTACCCCCGTTGAAAACTGTGACAAGGATCACTCACCCTTTGTCCAAAAACAAAAAATCAGACATCGGTGAAGATAAAAAAAGTAATCATCGCAGGCTGTTGTTCAAAAAGCTACGATGAAGACCAGCCTTTCCCCTATTCTACCTTCGACGAAGCTTTTGGATGAACCCTCATAGAGCCGCAGTTCTACCTGGTCGCCCCCAAAGGACTCCGCTTGGTAATTGATTGCAATTTCACTTGGGAAAATTTTCCGGTCGGCCAGAAAGTTCTCCACCCAGCGGATGTAGCTCGTATTGTTGACATGGTAGTTGAGATCCAGGTCGGAAAAGCGCACCCTGACCAGCTCCCTGGCCACTACTTCACCCTTGGCGACCAACTTTTGGGGTTGGTGATCGGGTTTCATATTGGGATCGTAGAGTGCCGCAGGCAGCACGGATTCGGCTTTTTGGATGCGCTTGGTCGAGGTGTCAAGCAGCAGCCAAGAGGACATTCCACGAACCAGGATCCGGTCATTTTGATCCGCCACCATAAAGTCCCGAAAAGCAAAAAGCTTGTCAGCGCCCTTGGAACCTGTAAACAAACGGATCGAATCGCCCCACTTGGGAAACTCAAGAATCTCTATCTCCAACCGCGCCAAGGCCCACATCAAATTGATTTCGCTGAGATTTCTTCCAAAATCCGCCGAATCGGCATGTGCCCAAGCGATCTCCTGAAACAAATCGGCCAGGCAACTTAGCCGGATATTTCCTTCGGGTTTTACTTGATATGAACCTACTTCAAATGATTTGGTAAACTGGAAGCTGTCAGTTAAGATCATACGGCGGCTTTCTTTGGGAACTTGGGTGGGATCAAAAACACTTTCTTTCGAAAGCTTGAGAGCACCAAAATACCCATTCCACACATTGCCACCAAGGCAAATGAAGTTTTTAAGTCAAATAATTCCGCGACAAATCCGATCAGCGGAGGACCCAGCAAAAAGCCAAAGAAGGAGATCGTGGATACCAAGGCCAGGGCCACGCTCGGCGAGTAGAGTTTGGATCGGCCCGCAATGCCATAGGATAGCGGTATGATCGAGGCCACTCCCAGCCCCACCAGCAGGAATCCCGCAGTCGCAGCCCACACGGTCGGGAAGATCACCGACAGCATCAAGCCCACAAAGATCAGAAAGCCACTCACTTGGATGACCGCCACCTTGGTATAGCGAGCTGCCAGCTTATCGGTGACAAAGCGACCCGAGGCCATGGCGCCCATGAAGGCTACATAGCCCAGCGCGACGAGCTCGGGATCGGCCAGCACGACCTTCTTGAAATACACGCCGCTCCAGTCAAACATACAGCCCTCGCTCATCATGCCGAGAAAGGCAATCAAGCTGACACGCAGCAACAAAGCATCGGGCTTTTTCAGCACCAGCCCACTCCCCTCGGAGGACTTTTCCTCCTTCACGATGAGGCCTTTGGAAAAGAAAATGATCAGCAGGGAAATCACCGAAACCACCCCAAAGTGCTGCGCGGGGCTAAGTCCAAGCAGGATAAGCGCCCCACCCAGTCCCGCTCCGGTAAATCCCGCAAGACTCCAGAGGCCATGGAAGGAAGCAAGGATGCTCTTTCCCATCTGGTCTTCCAGCCCAAGCCCTTGAGTGTTCATGGAGATGTTCATCACATTGCCGAGCATGCCGTAGCATACCAGTACGGGTAGCAGTATCCAAGTAGAGGGACTCAAACCGATCAGTGGCAGGGTGAGCGCATAGGCTACACCTCCGGTCAGGATCACCGCGCGGCTACCAAATCTGTGGACCGCCCAGCCTGCAATGGGCAGACCTATGACGGATCCTATAGGCAGGAAGAGCAGCAGCGTGCCCAGTTGTCCCTCAGAGAGGCCGAATTTGGTCTGGATATCGGGAATACGGGAAGCCCAAGTGGAAAAGCAGAGGCCGACGAAAAAAAACATCGCTCCGACGGCCACACGGCGTTTGGAAAGATAATTCATGAGGTAGCTGGGTAGGTTTGATGGCGCTGCGAAGATAGCCAAATTGACCCGCAAAACAGGAAAGAATCGGCAGCGGGCCAAACTATTGTCTAGAGACTGTAGTTTTGTCAAAAAAAGAAATGGAGTTCGTCATCGTGGGTACCATTCTGATCACCATCATTCTGCTGATCAGGTTTATAATCAAGAAGGTTTTTGGGTAGGGAGTGGAAGTCGGGAGGTTTGGAAGTTGGATGTTGGATATTGGGTGAGAAAGAAGACGGAAGAATGGTCCAAAGGGGAAAGTTGTGGGCTTCGGCTATTTTAAAAATTTAGAGCCTCTAAAACTACCTTCAGAAGCTAGTCCTGTGCCCAAAAAAGGTAGAACTGTCAGCAAATAAGCTCGACTTGTTCCCAATAAAGGTACAGCTGTCCCCAAAAAGGCTCGAACTGTTCCAAAAAAAGGTACAGCTGTCTCAAAATAAGCTCAACCTGTACCAAAATAAGGTACCCGACTACCCTCAGAAGGTACAGCGGTAGGCAAAGAAGGTACAGCAGTACCTTCCGGGGGTATATCTCCACCCAAAAAAGGTACCTCTGTATCCTCCGAAGCTATATCGCCAAGCAAAAATCTTCATCTATTCGAAAAAAAAATAGGTTTTCGTTTTCAGGAAGTCTAATATCTTTAGGGAGATGCGTGGAAGCCCCACTCCTGCAGATTAAGACTCGGATTGGAAAGCGATGGCAAAGGCATTTGAACTAGACCCAAGCCGAAAATCAGATCCCTTTAAAATGGAAATACACGAAAATTGGCCCAAGAGTGCGCTTATTGATGTTAGCTATATCTGAAAAAGCAACAGTTACACAACTCGCTGAACAAAATGAAAATATCAACAAAAGCCGAAAAAATATTGACTCAAATCAGCGGAACGAAAACCAAACTCGGGGACTTACGAGCCATAGCAAGGGTCATTAAAAAGGACCACGACTTGGCAATGGAACTTTGGGAAACTGAACATTTTTTTGCCCGACAGTTGTCAATTCTCCTAATGGACAAAAAACTCCTTTCGGAAGAAATGATTGACGATTTAGTAAGCGACATTAACCGACACACTGATAATGAGAAACTTCAGCTTATAGATTGGCTAATGGCAAACCAACTTATGAAAGACAAAAAGACAATTGCTTTGATAGAAAGTTGGGAAGACAACCAAGCGTCATTAAAAAGACGAACTTTTTGGTATTATCAAGCACGTTTGCGCTGGATAGGACAAACGCCACCCGACAGCGAAATACTACTCTCTAAAATTGAAAATAGGATAGAAAAAGAAGAACCAGAAGTGCAATGGGCAATGAATTTTACGACAGGTTGGATTGGCGTGTATGAGAAAAAATACCGAAATCGTTGCATAGCTCTTGGCGAAAAAACGGGCCTTTATAAAGGACAAATGGTTTCAAAAGGCTGTACTCCCGATTATTTACCGGAATTCATATCGATTGAGAGCAACAAAAGGAACTTATAATATTTAGAACAAAAATGGCTACTGCTAGGCGTAAAATATTGGTTTAGTACGGGCTGGAATCCTCGACAAGCGTCGTGAGCAAATCCACCCTCCTACTCTTTCCAATATACATTTGGCCAAAGCTCCCCTCGTCTACTCCCCGCAAGTAAATTCACTTGCGACTACTGAAAGCAAAAAAAGCGAGTGGGGACACTCGCTCAGGCGCTTAGACAAACCTTTTCCAAAGACCTAAACTTTGGAAAAGTTCACCGCAATAGATTAATCAATTCGGCAATTTATCGGCAAACTTGCCATACACCCAAGTTCCAGCCAAAGCGGAGATCAGGGTCACCAAGATCACCGTGTAACCACTGCCTATTTGGGCAAAGAGTGGTCCGGGACAAGCGCCTGTGATCGCCCAGCCCAATCCGAAGATAAACCCTCCGATTACTTGGCCTTTTTTGAAGACTTTATCTGGAATGACGATGGATTCGCCGTGGATGGTTTTGATGTTCAGACGCTTGATCAGCTGAACGGAAATCATCCCCGTCACCACCGCCGAACCAATCACCCCATACATGTGGAAGGATTGGAGGCGGAACATCTCCTGAATCCTAAACCAGGAAATGATCTCAGCCTTCACGAATACAATCCCGAAAAGCGTTCCCAAAACAAGGTATTTTAAGAGTTCCAGGCCTTTGTCATGGTCTTTCCGCAGATTGGGAGCCACACAATTCGGATCCTCAGCCACTATATTTTTTACTGCTACTTTTGACATGATGTTCAGTTTTTTAAAATCCTACAAGTTTCATCAATGGCTCCATCAGCACATGAGTCATCAGAAATCCACCGATCATAAAGAAGATCGTGGCGATGACCGAAGGCCACTGCAAGGAGCTGATCCCCATGATCGCATGCCCGGAAGTACAGCCTCCCGCGTAGCGCGTGCCGAAACCAACCAGAAAGCCTCCGAAGACGAAAAACAGCAATCCTTTGGCGCTGAATAGATTTTCCCAAGAGAAGATCTCAGCAGGCATCAGGTCGGAAAAGTCCGTGATGCCCAAAGTTGCCAAATCATTCTGGGTATCGACTGAGATCACGATAGTGTCTGGGTTGGCGAGGAAATTCGTCGCCAGAAATCCGCCGATCCCCACACCCAGCACGAAGAGCAGGTTCCACGCTTCCTTTTTCCAGTTGTAGGTGAAAAAGGGAATTCCCGCTGGCACACAGGCCGCGCAGATGTGCCTCAAGGAGGAGGAGATACCAAAGGTTTTATTTCCCAAAATCAGCAATGCCGGGACGGTAAGCCCGATCATTGGCCCGGCCACATACCAAGGCCAAGGCTGCTTAATCCATTCAATAAATTGTTCCATATTTTAATTTAAGTTTTTCGAATCACTTTCTGGCCGTCCAGAGGTGCAGCCTACTTTCAGCAACAAATTTGGTCAGAAAACCTCCCCAAAAGCCGTGACTTTGGTCACAGTGAATTGGCTAAAACCAAAAATGGCAGACCATCCGGTCTACCATTTCCAATTATCAGGTCTACTTCTGCTGGATTTAGAGCAGCGTAGTCGGACAAACATAGTCTGACACCTCAAACTTGCCGGATTCTTTGATGGCCTTGAATCCACCTGAGACGTCGATCAGATTGTCATAGCCTCTTGCCCTCAGGATGGAGTTGAATACCATGGATCTGTATCCGCCCGCACAGTGCACGTAGTAGGTTTTGTCCTTGTCCACTTGGAGCATGCTATCGTTGATGTAGTCCAAAGCCGCATTTTCGGCATCGACCACGTGTTCGGACAAAAACTCAGAGTTCTTTCTGACGTCCAGAATATGGATATCCGGATCGTTTTCCTTGATTTTCGCAAGTTCCTCCACCGTGATGGAAGTAATGGAGTCCACTTCCTTTCCAGATTTCTCCCAAGCTTTGAAACCACCTTTCAGGTATCCGATGGCGTAGTCATAACCCACTCGCGCCAGTCGGGTGATCACTTCTTCTTCCCTTCCCTCTTCGGCTACGACGAGGATTTCCTGCTTTAGATCGGGAATCATCGCCCCTACCCACACGGCAAAGCTTCCGTCTATGCCGATGTTGATGGAGTTGGGGACAAAGCCTTTCGCGAAGGTCTGGGCATCCCGAGTATCCAAGATCAGCGCACCGGTCTCGTTGGCCGCGGCTTCGAATTCCTCCGGTGACAAGGGTCTCTCCCCTCTTTCCAGCACCTCGTCGATGCTGTCATATCCCTGGATATTCATCATGACGTTTTGGGGGAAGTAAGCGGGCGGTGGAGTCAGGCCAGTGAGTACCTGCTTGATGAATTCCTCCTTGCTCATGGGCTGGAGCGCGTAGTTGGTTTTCTTCTGGTTGCCCAAAGAATCCGAGGTCTCTTTGCTCATGTTTTTGCCGCAGGCAGAGCCCGCACCATGGGCAGGATAGACGATCAAATCATCTGACAAGGACATGATCTTGTTACGCAAGGAGTCGTAAAGGTGCCCGGCCAACTTTTCTTGGGTCAGATCTTTCACCACCTTTTGGGCCAAATCGGGACGACCGACATCACCGATGAACAAGGTGTCTCCGGTAAAGATCGCTTCCTCTTTTCCTTCTTCGTTGATCAAAAGGTAACAAACCGACTCCATGGTATGGCCTGGTGTGTGGAGTACGCGAATTTTGGTTTTACCCAATGTAAACTCTTGATTGTCCTCGGCGACGATGGCGTCAAAACCCATCTTCATTCCAGTGGGACCATACACGATTTTGGCACCGGTTTTTTCCGCCAGATCCTTATGCCCGGACACAAAGTCCGCGTGAAAGTGCGTCTCAAAAACGTACTTGATTTTGGCATTTCTACGCTCGGCTTTTTCGATGTAGGGCTGCACCTCTCTCAAAGGGTCGATGACTGCTGCCTCCCCATCGGACTCGATGTAGTAGGCTCCTTGGGCGAGGCATCCGGTATAGATTTGTTCGATTTTCATATGGCTGTCTTTTTAGGTTTCTTCACTATTTCAAGTCAAAATTAGGCAAGCGCTTCATTGCTGAAAACGACTTTTGTCACATTGGCTTCAGGCGTTAGTTACGAGATTGGATTTGACGATCTGCACCAACTGGTGGGCTGGTACTACTCCTGACTGTCTCCAGACAGGCTTTCCTTTGTGGAATAAAATCAGGGTGGGCACTCCCCTTACCTGAAATCTGCTCGCTGCCAGGGGGTTTTTGTCCACATCGACTTTGATGATTTTGACTTGTCCTCCCAATTGCTTGCTCGTATCCTCGAGGATGGGCTGCATCATCTTGCAAGGCCCACACCACACCGCAAAGAAGTCCACCAACACGGGAGTGTCTCCATCGATCAACTCTTGAAATGTTTTGGCTTGCGTACTCATAGTTTTTTGTTTTGGATGATACAAAGGTAGAAACCTCTTCCCCTCCGACACAGTAATATTTGTCACACCTGCATTGGGACTAACTCCCCAAGCTTTTAAAAAGTGCTAAAAAACCCGGACTTGGAGTAAAATTTCATATTTTCGCCCCGACTAATTTACCCTCTTAATGCTCAATTATAAGCAGATCAACAACCTCACCGGCTGGGTCATTTTTGCTGTTGCCACGCTGGTCTACATCCTGACCGTAGAACAAACCGCCAGTTTTTGGGATCCGGGTGAGTTTATCGCTTCTTCCTATAAGCTTCAGGTTCCCCACCCTCCCGGTGCTCCGTTTTTTCTCTTGGTCTATAGGATGTTTGGGTTTCTGGCGATGGGCGACGGACTGCAGGTGGCTTATTGGATGAATATCGGCAGTGCCTTGTTCTCCGGCTTTACGATCCTATTCCTGTTTTGGTCGATCACGCTTTTTGGCAAGAGAATCTTCTCCATCCAAGAAGGCCACGAGACAAAAAGCCAAACCATCGCGCTGATGGGGTCTGCTATTGTGGGCTCGCTGATCTATACCTTCTCGGATAGTTTTTGGTTTTCGGCTGTGGAAGCCGAGGTGTATTCCATGTCTTCCTTCTTTACCGCCATTGTGATTTGGGCGTTTCTGAAGTGGGACGTGATCAAAGACCCTAGGCTGGAAAACCAATGGATGATCTTCATCGCCTATTTGGTGGGTCTTTCTATCGGGGTCCACTTGCTCAACTTGGTGACACTACCCGCGTTGGCCTTGGTCTACTACTTCAAAAAGTACCCGAATCCAAGTCTCAAAGGCGGCATCTACGCGATGTTTCTCGGAGGAGTGGCCTTGGTCATCATCAATAACCTGATCATCCCCGGCCTGCCAAGCCTGGCCGGATCGATGGAAATCTTCTTCGTCAACAGCATCGGGCTGCCATTCGGCTCCGGGATTATCGTATTCCTCATCCTTTTCCTGGGTGCCCTGATCTACGGAATCCGCTATTCCATCAAGCAGCAAAAAACCCTGGTCAACACCATTCTGCTTTCTCTTGCTTTTATCATGATCGGCTATGGGAGCTACGCGCTGATCATCGTGCGCGCCAACCAGGATCCGGTGATCAACCAAAACGCTCCAAAGGACATCATCAGCTATGTATCCTACTTGAAGAGAGAGCAGTATGGCTATCGTCCACTGCTTCACGGGCAATATTTTACTGCGCAGCTGGTGGATCAGGAAGAAGGTGCGCCGATCTACATGAAGGGCAAAGACAAGTATGAGATCGTGGACTACGAACTGAAAAACACCTACGATCCGAGCAAAACCACCATACTACCCCGAATCTACTCCACCCAGGAAAACCACAAGCGCATCTACCGATCCAAGCTCGGGCTACGCGAAGGACAAGAGCCGACCTTTGGAGACAACATCTACTTCATGCTGTCCCATCAGCTGGGGCACATGTATTGGAGGTACTTTATGTGGAATTTTTCCGGCCGGGAAAGCGACTTCACCGATGCCCCTTGGATGGGGATTACGGACGCTTTCAGCGACAAGTATCCCGAGTACATCACCGAAAACAAGGGACACAACAACTACCTGATGCTGCCCCTGATTCTCGGGCTCGTTGGGATTTTCTTTCAAGCCAAAAAGGATCCCAGATACTTCTACGTCAATCTGATGCTCTTCCTCATGATGGGCGTGGTGCTCGTACTCTATCTCAACTCTCCCCCCGTGGAGCCGAGGGAAAGGGACTACATCTATGTCGGTAGCTTCTATGCCTTTGCGATCTGGGCTGGACTCGGCGTACTCGCCATCGCTCATGGCTTGACCAAAGTCACAAAAAACCTCGGGACTGCCGGGATCATTGCCACCCTTCTCACGCTGCCTGTAGCAGGACTAATGGGCGCCCAAAACTGGAACGACCACAACAGAAAAGGAAGGTTCTTCTCCGTAGATTCGGCAAGGAACTTCCTGGCTTCCTGCGCACCCAACGCGATTCTCTTCACCGGCGGGGACAACGACACCTTCCCGCTTTGGTATGTACAGGAGGTAGAGGGCTTCCGCACCGATGTGAGGGTAATTGTACTTAGCTACTTCGACACGGACTGGTATGTGCAGCAGATGACCAGCCAAGCCAACGAATCCGATCCGCTTCCGTTTTCCTTGCCCCAAGAGCGCTACCAAAAGGGCACCAATGATGTTCTCTATGTCATGGAGCAGGAAAACCTCAACGCCATTTCAGCCAGGGAATACCTAAAACTCCTCAATTCAGGCTCAGATCTCCTCAAGATGAAGACCAGTGGCAAAAGCGTCGTCAATATGGTGCCTTCCCGCAACCTGATCCTAGAGGTGGACAGCAGCTTCGTTGCCAATGAGGAGATCGTACCAGCCCAGTTCCGCGAGTTCTTCGCTCCCCAAATGAACCTGCAAATCAAAGGGCAATATGTCACCAAGGGAACGCTGATGCTAATCGACTTGATCGTAAGCAACAACTGGGACAGGCCGATCTATTTCAACAACACTTCTTTGTCTACCATTGGGATAAACATAGGAGAGCATGTGGTGATGGAGGGAATGACCTACCGTCTTCTTCCGATCAGGAAGCCAGACTACGTTCGTGATGAGTTGGTCAATACCGACATCGCGTACAAAAACTACATGGAGAAATTTGCCTTCCGAGGTATGGACAACCCCGATGCCTACTACGACGAAGAATACAGACGCTTCACCTCCAATCACCGAAGCGCGTTGAACAGCATCGCGATGGCGCTTTTGGATGAAAACAAAATGGAGCAGGCTGCCACCCTACTCAACTATGGGCTGCAAACCATTCCAAATGAAGCAGTGCCTTACGACCTGAGCAGCGGACAGTCCGTGCCTTTGTTTTTCGAAGTGGGTGAAGATGAAAAAGCACTGGACATCATTGACAAGATTTCCAAGAAATCTCTGGACATGATAGAGTTTTACACCCGGGAAGACCGGGCATACGATCGCGAGATGATGATTTCCATCGAAATGGTAAAGTACTTCATACCGCTTCTGGAGGAAAGGGGCTATCAGGAAGAAGCCCAAAACCTCAAGCTAAGACTGGAAAGCCTCATAGGCGCAGAGAGCGCTTCACCTGGCATGCTAGAGAGGCGGTAGTTCTGAAACCCGCGGGTATCCGAAAGGCGAGAATTGACTTTCTCGCCTTTTTTTGTTTGGTAAGCCGGCTAAAGCTTCCTTATTATACAGGATTTAAATGTTAAATTATCAGACACTTAACTTGTCAACTATGAATCTACAAGAAAGAATAGATTCGAAAATCGCTGAACTCAAATCCTTGGAAAAAGACTTTCCGACAGTGATGGTGGTCCATGACATCCGAGATTCCAGCGTTTGCTATATGAGTCAGCTTGCTTTGGATGGCCTTGGTGTTACCATGGAAGAATTGATCGCAATGAAACAGGAATACCATACGAAGTTTTTTAATTCGGAAGACTCCGCTGAATATGTCCCCAAAATATTTGGGCTGTTGGCCAGGAACAATGACGATGAAGTCGTTTCATTTTATCAGCAAGTGAGGAAAAGTCCGGATTTGGAATGGACTTGGTATCTCAGCAGCATCAGGATCCTGTTGAAGGATGATGATGGCTCACCCGTCCTCACACTGACCACTTCTGTTCCGGCCGAATCTCTCAGCCACGTCTCCAACAAGGCGCAACCATTGATCGGTGAAAGCAAATTCCGGAGAGAAAATCGCTAGTACCTAGCTTTGCCCTCCTACTTTGGCCTAGCCATTTGTCACAGTGACTTAGCTTCAGGTGTTCGCCCCTAGATTTTTTGACCCCTTACTTCTTCCAAAGCACATAAAACAAATCCAATCCCTCAGCCGGATTATCTACCAACGGGAAGTCCTCGTGTGTGATCTCCACCACTGAGTTGCCTTGCTGTTTATGAAGCTTGTTTCGATTGAAACGGTTAAGAATTTCATAGGGCATTCTCAACACTGAAGCGGGCAGCTTGTGTTGCAGATCAAAAATATCAAAGCGCATGATTTTATTGACAGACTTTCGGTTTGCCTCGTGGTAGTCCCATACCTTTGGGTTACCGCCTACTCCCATTGCCTCTACTCGGTCAAAGATCGAGGAAGCAAGATCGATCAGCTGCTGTGGCGTGTACTCCCTCTCATGCCAGGGATTTCTCGAAAGCGTGTGGTTGATGTTTGGGGTAGAGATGATTGCTTTGCCGCCCGGCTTTAGCATACGGTAGATTTCCTGAAGAAAAAGTCGGTCATTGGCAATATGCTCGATTACCTGAAAACTGACAATCGTGTCAAACGAGCGATCCGCAAATCCTACAAACGGGGGAATGATGGCCTGGCGAAAATCCACGCCGGGAAACTTGGCCTGAAGCATGGAAATCACTTCACCGATCTTGTCCAAACCGACATAGCTTTTTGCCAAGGGAAGGAGTTCTTCAACTCCGCGCCCCTCACCGCAGCCGACTTCGAGCAGGTCGCCGGATACCCATGGCTTCGCGGCGATGTAGGCTTTGAGCAATCTTTGATGGATGGGATTGTCGCTGATCAACTTGTCGGAAGCAATTTCCGTAGTGTAGGTAGCCATTCGGAATTTTAGTATTTTGGCAAAAGTAAGTCTAATTTTTAAAAACCGAGATTAAGACCCAATGAATCGAATCACCCCCCTACACCTCTTTTTTTTCCTTTGCTTTCTATCCATATACCAAACTTCACACGCTCAAAAAACGCTTGCCTCAACCGACCAGGCACTCAGGTATTCCCTTTATTCCCGCTTGGGGCTAAAGGTAATCCCAATAAAAACCGCCCCTGACCGGTTCAAAGTCCAATTTGTAGTCGAGAAAATCGAAGAAAATCCAAATTTCTCCGATTTCACCTTCAGTTACGCCATCTTGGACTCCTACGACAAGGAAATCACAGCAGAGCAGACCAAGACTTTGGGCCAAGACGATCTGAGGGCTGATACCGAAAGGCATTGGATCTTTGACCAAGAGGTGGATATCCCTGCAAGCCAAGAGACGGCCATTGCGATGCTGACGGTGGTGGATACACGACAAGGAGATGAATATGTCTACCATATCGATCTGAAGAGCGCCTATGTCTTAGGCCAGCCGGACTTCGGTGCCTACTATGCCAACGAAGTGCCTTTTGACCAAAACTACCTGAACAAAGAGGAATCCCTGCTGTTCAAGACTGTGAGTTCTCCCTCTATTCACGCATTCTTTTATCCGATGTCTTTCGACGTTCCCTTTCCCCCCATGGAAACCCGCCCATCAGACATTCCAAAGGAACTGAACGTGATCAAAATGGGAGACTTTCTTTCCAATATCCCAAAACAACTCAATGAGGAGGGATACTATTTTTTCCAGACCGATACTGCAGCTTCATCAGGAATTCTCCTTAAGACCACCCATGAATCCTTTCCCAAAGTCAAGGATTGGGAGGAAATGATTCAGATGGTGACCTATATATCGACCAGAAAGGAGCATGAAGCACTGATCTTGGCCGAGGACAAAAAAAAGGCCCTGGATGAGTATTGGATCTCCTTGACGCGCAATCCGGAGACTGCCAAAGAATTGATCCGCAACTATTTTAGAATGGTAGAATTTGCAAACATCCTTTTCACCGACTTCAAGGAAGGCTGGAAAACGGACCGCGGAATGGTCTACATCGTGATGGGTCCTCCCCAGGAGGTAAACTTCTACCTGGACCGGGAAGTGTGGACTTATGCCGGAATGGACGCGAGCTCGAAAATTAGGTTTACCTTTGCGCGGGCTAAGACCATACTCAGTCCACATTTCTACACCCTGAACCGATCCCGAGCCTATCAGCCCGTTTGGTTCAAAAACATTTCCCAATGGAGAAGCGGAAGGATGGCTTTCTGATCGAAAAAGGAGCCACTGACAAAGATTTTATATTCGGTACCCGCGCGGTGATGGAATCCATCCATGCTGGCAAAGAAATCGATAAGGTTTTGGTTCAAAAAGAACTAAACAACGACCTGATCAAGGAATTGCTGCAGCTATGCAAGTCAGAGAAAATCCCAGTCGTCCGTGTACCGGACGCAAAGCTTAACCGAATCACCAGAAAGAATCACCAAGGTGTGATCGCACAGATGTCCTCGATCGCCTACGCTTCCTTGGACAACGTGATCGACAACTGCTTTGCAATCGGGAAATCTCCTCTTGTTCTTGTTTTGGATCATATCACGGACGTAAGAAACTTTGGTGCGATCGCCCGTACTGCGGAATGCGCTGGCGTGGATGCCATAGTGATCCCCGAGAAAGGCAGCGCGCAGATCAATTCCGATGCCGTCAAAACCTCAGCCGGAGCGCTGAACTTCCTTCCTGTAGCCCGCGTTCGCAATCTTTTCTATGCCTGCAGGGACTTGCAAAAAATGGGGCTTACGCTGGTGGCGATCACCGAAAAAACAGAAAAGTCCATGTACGAAGCTGACTTTTCCTCTCCCGTAGCTATGGTGATGGGATCTGAAGAAGATGGGATCTCACAGGAAATCATGGGAATCGTCGACGACAAAGTCAAAATCCCTATGGCTGGAAACATCGAAAGTTTGAATGTCTCAGTGTCAGCAGGTGTGGCAATCTACGAAGCCATCAGACAACGAAAAAAATAGCAAGTTTTGGCCCAAAGTTGGAGGCCGAAGCTTACTGTTAGCTGCATAAAGCAAAGGGGGGATTTCAGATGAAGTCCTCCCCTTTTTTCTTGGCGTTTGCTACGAAGTCCCTAAACTTTTTCTCGCCGTCCAATTTACAGATCAAAAGCACATTTTCTGTTTCGTTGATCAGGTAGTTGTCCAAGCCTTCTACGACCACTAGCTTGTCGCTGTCGGTTTTGATGAAACAGTTTTTTGTATCAAAAAGTAAGGTATTTGCCTCGATGACGTTCGAGTTTTCATCCTTTTCCCGCAAACCGTGGAGGCTAATCCAAGATCCTACATCAGACCAGCCATAGTCTCCCAAAATCACGTAGACGTTGTCGGACTTCTCCATGATGCCGAGGTCAAGTGACACATTTTTCACCAATGAATAGGCCCTGAAGATAAACTCCTGCTCCGTGGGCTGGCCAAAATGGTGCCTGCCTTCCTCAAAAGCATCAGCCACGTCAGGCATGTTCTCATGAAAGGCATCCAAAAGGCTGGCTACCTTCCATACAAACATCCCCGAGTTCCACACAAAATCACCGCTTTCCAAAAAGGTTTTTGCCAGCTTGATATTCGGCTTTTCGGTGAAAGTCTTGACCTTCATCGCACAGTCGCCATCTTCATTTTCATGGTATTGGATGTATCCGTAGCCTGTATCCGGCCGGTTGGGCCTGATGCCCAGGGTGATCAATCGACCCTTGACCTTGGCGGCTTCCACGGCTTTCTTGATGGTGGCGATAAACTTGTTTTCCTGGAGTATGAGTTGGTCCGCAGGCGTAACGATCAGCGTCGCCTCCGGATCTACGACGTTTATCTTATATGCCGCATAAGCTGCGCAGGCGGCAGTATTTCGTCGTAGTGGTTCGGTGAGAATCTGCTCCGGCTTCAGATCCGGCAATTGCTCCATTACAAGATCGTGGTACATCTGGTTGGTCACCACATAGAAACGATCTGGCTGCGCAATCTCCAAAAATCTGTCGTAAGTCATCTGCAGAAGACTTCTGCCAACCCCGAGGATATCCAAAAATTGTTTGGGGCGGCTGTTTCTGCTATATGGCCAAAATCTGGATCCGATTCCTCCAGCCATAATCACGATATAGGGTCTATCTTGCATGAGAGTTAAACTATGCCTTCTTTCATCAAGTCATGAATATGGACAAAACCCCCGATTTTTCCCCCATCCAGAGCGACTAATTGGGTGATATTGTGATTGCGCATCAGATTGAGGGCACGAATGGCAAATTCGTCTTTTGATATTGTTTTGGGATTTACCGTCATGATGTCCTTTGCGGTGAGATTATGGATGTCCAGGGTTTTCTCCAACATCCTCCGCAAATCCCCATCGGTGATGATACCGGTGAGCCTGCCTTCAGCATCCTCTACCGCGGTAGCGCCGAGTCTCTTTCCTGAGATCTCTATGATCACCTCGCGGACATCAGCGCCTTCCGAAACGACCGGCACCACCCCTTTTGAAAGCACATCACCGACTTTTAGGTAGAGCTGCTTTCCAAGCGATCCGCCAGGGTGATATCTCGCGAAATCATCCGAAGTAAAACCCCTCGCCTCCAAGAGACAGACGGCGAGCGCATCCCCCAAAGCCATGTGGGCAGTGGTGCTGGTCGTCGGCGCAAGGTTGTGCGGACAGGCTTCCTCACCTATAGTCGCGTCGAGGACAAAATCCGCCTCCTCGGCGAGGTAGGAATTTTTATTGGAAACGAGGGCAACCAACACAGAACCCAGCTTTTTCAACAAGGGCACAAGCACCTTGATTTCGGGAGTATTTCCCGATTTTGAAATACATATCACGATATCCTCCTCCTGGATCATCCCCAGATCCCCGTGGATGGCGTCAGCAGCGTGCATGAAAAGCGCCGGCGTACCCGTGGAATTCAGGGTAGCCACAATCTTGTTTGCGACGATGGCGCTTTTGCCCACACCGGTAATGACGACGCGGCCTTTGGAACGCAATATTTTCTCCACACAAGCCTCAAAATCGCCATCTATACAATCGACCAATTTTAGGACCGCGTTTGCCTCATTTTGCAAAACCCGGGTGGCTGTATTTCTAATATTTTTAGCTAAATTCAATTTTACCTGCGTTAATCACTAATTTTGGACAAAGGTATAAAACTAATCGTTCATTCCTGTTTACAGGCATTTATCACCCACTAAGCCGCTTCTTCGCGTGGAGGAAAAAGTAAAAGCAGATCTTAAGAAAATCTTCGGATTTAGCCAGTTCCGTGGGAACCAAGAGCTCATTGTAGACAACCTGCTCAACCATCGCAACACCTTCGTGATCATGCCGACCGGTGCGGGCAAGTCGCTCTGCTACCAACTGCCAGCTGTAGTGACCGAGGGCACTGCCATCGTGATCTCGCCCCTGATCGCTCTGATGAAAAACCAGGTGGACCAATTGAACGCCGTGGGGATCAACGCCCATTTTCTCAACTCAACTCTCACCAAGTCAGAAGCGACCAAGGTGAAAAACGAGGTTCTGAAGAAAAAAACCAAGCTGCTCTACGTTGCTCCTGAATCGCTCACCAAGGAAGACAATATCGCCTTTCTGAAGTCGGCGCACTTGAGCTTTGTGGCGATAGACGAAGCTCACTGTATCTCTGAATGGGGACATGATTTCCGTCCAGAATACCGCAAAATCAAGAGCATAGTCGGCCAAATCGCTCCAAACCTACCAATCATAGCACTGACCGCCACAGCTACGCCCAAAGTCCAGCAGGACATACAGCGGAACCTGCAGATGGAAGAGGCTGATTTGTTCAAGTCATCCTTCAACAGAACCAACCTTTTCTACGAGGTAAGGCCGAAGGTAAAAAATGAGTCCAAAAAGTCCCTCATCAAATTCATCAAGCAACACAAGGGAAAGTCGGGAATCATCTATTGCCTCAGCAGAAAAAAGGTCGAAGAGATCGCCGAGCTGTTGAAAGTCAACCAGATCAATGCCGCCCCCTATCATGCGGGGCTGGATTCGTCAGTGCGCATCAAAACCCAGGATGACTTTCTAAACGAAGAATTGGATGTCATTGTCGCCACGATCGCTTTCGGAATGGGAATCGACAAGCCGGACGTTCGCTACGTCATCCATTACGACGTTCCAAAGTCGCTGGAAGGCTACTACCAAGAGACTGGCCGCGCCGGGCGGGACGGCTTGGAAGGCCATTGTTTGATGTTTTACCGATACGAGGACATCATCAAGTTGGACAAGTTTAACAAAGACAAGGCGGTCACCGAGCGGGAAAATGCCAAAATCCTTTTACAGGAGATGGCAGCCTATGCGGAGACAGGTGTCTGCAGACGCAAGTTTATCCTGAACTACTTCGGGGAAACACTGGACGAGGACTGCGGTTTTTGTGACAACTGCAAGCGGAACCGAGAGACGTTTGAAGGCATGGATGATCTTTTGATTGCCTTGGAAGCGGTAAAACAAACCAACGAGCGATTCAGCCTAGAGCATCTGGTAAAGGTAATCCGTGGCGAGACCGACGACTATGTGAAGAGCTATCAGCACGACCAATTGCCAGTCTTTGGGAAGGGAAAAGCCGAATCGGAAAAGCATTGGACCTCGGTCATACGCCAGGCGATGATTACGGCCCTTTTGGAAAAAGACATCGAGAATTATGGCATTCTCAAGATCACCAAAAAGGGCTTGGAGTTTATGGATGCGCCGTATTCCGTGGATTTGTATAAGGATCATGACTATGAAAAACTCACGGATGCAGAAACCGTGGAGGTCCAAGTCAGCACAGGCCCTGCCTATGACGAGAAGCTCTTCGAGCTCCTAAAGGCTGAACGAAAACGCGTCGCAAAAACTAAGAACCTCCCACCTTATGTCATCTTTCAGGACCCGTCCCTCGAAGAAATGGCAACGGTATACCCGACCACCCGGGAAGAACTTGCACAGATAAATGGTGTAGGTATGGGAAAAGTTGTCAAATTTGGGGCTCCGTTCCTGAAGCTGATTACTGCCTATGTGGAGGAAAACGAAATTGAGACTGCCACTGAAGTAGTCGTAAAAACCTCCGGAACCCGATCCAAGGTTAAGATTTCGATTATCCAGCAGATTGACCGCAAGATCGACCTGGATGAGATCGCCGAGAATCTCAACATCTCAATGGGTGAGCTGCTCCAGGAAATCGAGCAGATCATCTATAGCGGAACCAAACTAAACATCGATTACTACATTCAGCACATCATGGACGAGGAGCGGGAAGAAACTCTCCATGATTATTTCATGAATGCGGAAAGCGATCATATTAAATCGGCATTGGAAGAACTTGGCGACGAGGACTTTGCAGAAGACGAACTGCGGGTCTACCGGATCAAGTTCATCTCCGAACATGCCAACTAAAAAAGAAACGAGTCAATGAATATACTCTTATTGGGAAGCGGAGGCAGAGAACATGCCTTTGCTTGGAAGATCGTACAAAGCCCAGAATGCTCGAGGCTTTTCGTGGCACCGGGAAATGCCGGTACCGCCGACATCGCCGAAAATGTTCCTCTCTCGATTAACGACTTCGAGGCCATACATGGCTTTGTCATGAGCGAATCCGTAGATCTAGTCGTGGTCGGCCCTGAAGAACCACTTGTCAAGGGACTAGTGGACTTTCTTCAATCCCAGCCTGATACCGCCACACTCCCTATTGTTGGCCCTTCCCAGCTTGGAGCGACACTGGAAGGCAGCAAGGATTTTTCAAAGAGGTTTATGCAGCGAAACGGAGTTCCTACAGCGGCATATGAGACCTTTTCCACCAATGAGATAGAAGCGGGATTGGCTTATCTCGAAAGACAAAACCTTCCAATCGTATTGAAAGCCGATGGGCTTGCTGCCGGAAAAGGCGTGCTAATCTGCCAGACCTTGGAAGAAGCTAAAACCTCGCTGAAAGAAATGCTGTTGGAGGCAAAGTTTGGTGATGCCTCCTCCAAAGTCGTGGTCGAGGAATTTCTCTCTGGAATAGAACTCTCCGTATTCGTTGCCACCGATGGAAAGAGCTACAAGATATTGCCGGAGGCAAAAGATTACAAACGTATCGGCGAGGGCGATACCGGATTGAACACCGGGGGAATGGGTGCCGTAAGCCCGGTGGTTTTCGCAAATGCGGACTTCATCAAAAAAGTCGAGGAAAAGATCGTGAAGCCGACCATTGCCGGACTCGAGAAAGAAGAAATCGACTACAAAGGCTTCCTATTCATCGGCCTGATGAACAAGGATGGCGAGCCATCGGTCATCGAATACAATGTCCGCATGGGCGACCCTGAGACGGAAGCGGTCCTGCCGCGAATCAAAAGCGATTTTGTGGGCCTTCTCAAAGGAATCGCCACTGGTACGCTGGACCGATACGAGCTGGAGATTTCACCTGAATATGCCACCACGGTGGTCATGGTAAGCGGGGGATATCCCGGATCCTATGAAAAAGGCTTCCCGATTTCTTTGCCCGACAATATCGAAAAGAGTGTGATCTTCCACGCAGGCACCTCCAAAAACTCCCAAGGAGAAATAGTCAACCAAGGGGGCAGGGTAATCGCCGTGACGGGCTTTGGAAAAGGGCTCGACGAAGCGCTGGAAAACGCTTTTGACACCGTTGGGAAAATAAGTTGGAACAAGGCTTATTATCGCAGGGATATCGGTCAGGATATCCTGAAATTGACGAATTAAACCCAAAGAACTAACCGAGGCGAAAGCCCTGTAAATATATTATGGCTGGATGTACTACCTGCTCCACCTCCTCAGGAGGTACCGGCGGCTGCCAAAACAATGGCAGCTGCGGCACGAGCGATTGCAATAAAATGAACTCTTTCGACTGGCTTTCCCACATGGGGATTCCCCAGGTCGACAATTTTGATATTGTAGAGGTCAAGTTTAAAGGAGGCCGAAAGGAATACTTTCGAAACGTCGACTACTTGACCCTTCATACCGGAGACCCGGTAGTCGTAGACGTGCCAAACGGCCACCATATCGGCTATGTCTCCCTCCAAGGCGAACTGGTGCGCCTTCAGATGCAAAAACGCAAGGTGCGTGATGATGACAACATCACCCGAATCTACCGCGTAGCAAATCAAAAGGATCTGGAAAAGTGGGAAGAAGCCCGAAACCGCGAAATCCCAACTCTCTACCGCTGCAAGCAGATCGTGGAAGAATACAAGCTTCAGATGAAAATGTCGGATGTAGAATATCAGGCAGACAATTCAAAGGCAACCTTCTACTACTCGGCCGAAGACCGCGTGGATTTCCGGGAACTGATCAAAGCCTTGGCAGGAGAGTTTAAGATCCGGGTGGAAATGCGGCAGATCTCGCTCCGCCAGGAAGCAGGTAGGTTGGGCGGGATTGGCGTGTGTGGTCGGGAGCTATGCTGTTCCACATGGTTGGTAGATTTCAAAAACGTGACAACCTCTGCTGCTCGCTATCAAAATCTGTCATTGAACCCAGGCAAACTCAGCGGGCAGTGCGGGAGGCTGAAGTGCTGCCTCAATTATGAATTGGACACCTATATGGATGCGATCAAAGACATTCCCCAGGTGGACAAACCGCTGCAAACTGAAGCAGGGCCTGCTAAACTCCAAAAGACTGACATCTTCCGAAGACTGATGTGGTTCAGCTACAATAACGACAACGACTGGCATAGTATCACCTGCGACAGGGTTCGGGAAATTCAGATACTCAACGAGAAAGGCATCAAGGTATTCAACCTTCAGGTCGACAAATCAACTGATTTGGAAGACTTAGCCGCGCAGTCCACACGTGAACTTGAGCTTTTGGACAAGAAGTTTTCCAAAAAGAAAAAGAAGAAAAAACCAAGAAACAGACCTCAGGGAGATCAAGCCACCACAGAAGTTGCAGCCAAGCCAGCGCAACAGCCACGAACTCCCGCTGCCAAACCCCAAGGAGCAAAACCCCAAGGTCAAAAGCCTCAAAACAGACAGAATCAGCCCTCTACCACCCCTCTTCAGCCAAAGACCCAAGACACCCAGGCGACTGGCAGAGCGGAGCAAAAAGAAGGCAATGAGGCCAGACGGAAAAAGAGCAAAAACCGAAACCGACCCAAACCAGCTCCAAATCCTAATGCAGGGCCCAAAACGGAAAACCAAGGCCCGAGTCCAAAATCCGAAAACCAGGGAAACAAATCCGGAGATGGAAAACGCCGGTTTCCACCAAGAAAAAATCAAGGCCCAAACAATGGAGGCAATGAATAATTTGAAAAGTTGGCTTGGAATCCTGTTGCTGACCTTTCTTTTTTCCTGTGATGGCGATCGGGTGTTTGAGGAGTTTTACTCGTTCGAATCAAACTCTTGGAGCGAAGCGGATACGGCGACTTTTGATTTAAAAGAAGTAAAGGCGATGTCGGGCAAAAAGCTCATTGCAGTCCGGTACAACGAAGAATATCCCTTTTCCAATTGCTACATCCGCGTAATCAGCAGTGATACAAGCGGACTGGAACTGGATAACAAACTGATAAACGTCCCGCTTTTCGATTCAAAATCAGGAAAACCGATGGGAAAAGGGTTTGGAAACACGTTTACGATGTATGACACCTTGCCTTTCGAGGTATCGGGAAATACCTCTGAAGTTAGGTTTATCCAATACATGAGGCAAGAGAATCTCCCTGGACTGGAAGCTGTTGGACTGAAAATCTTAAAGTAAAAATGAGCACCTCAGGTAAAGGTGCTCATTTTTTTTGCATGATCTCTGATGACCTGATCCAGTTCTTTGGATAGCGGTTTCAGATAGTTAAAAAGCTTTTGATTTTCCCTATCAAGCTGTTTTGAATCGATCAGCTCCAACAAACCAATCATGGAGGAAAGTGGGCCTCTTAATATATGTGAGGGGCTTAAAGCCAAATCTCTCAGCCTGTCATTTTCGCGGTTTACTTGGAATATCTGCTTTTTGATCTTGCTTGAATCGAAGACCTGTATCAATACACCCTCCGGCGAGTCGCTTCCGCCCTGAATGGGTCTGACATAGGCATCCCAAAATTGAAACTCCTGATCTGGCATCAGCATCTTCAACTCCAAATCTGTTGCCAAGCCGTTGTTCGCACTATCTATCGCCCTTAGGAGCTTGGAAAAACGATTGGGCTGGCATGGGAAAGTGAGAGAAAAACCCTCTGAATAGGCCCTGCCCTTCCAAATCCTGCCGAGGTTCTTCCCTTCTTGGTTTATTTGGGAAAGCTTGCCAGCTTTGTTCAAAACAAAAACCGCTCCTGGCAGGCAAGCCAAAACATTGGTTGGGATAGCCGGTTTTTCGGTTTGTTTTTGGGATTGGATTTCCTTTGGAACTAAAAACAAGTGGTAGCCTTCTGTACTCGCTGTAAGAAGAGCTGCAAATGCCGGCACGGGAGAAGTGTGAGATTCTACCATCAAGCATTTTGGATTCTTCTCATTGGATACTTGGCCAAGCATCTCATTGAGTTGAGCCAATCCTTTGAAGGCGGGCGCTTCCATCAGTTTGTTTCCTTTCCAATTTTCTCCGTCCGCATCAAACCATTGCAGGATCCGATCATCCCAATTCAAAATCCGAAAGTCTTTGTCAAGCGCAATTTTGCCAAACCCAAGGACATCGACAAGGTTGTCCCACGGCATCTCCTGCTCCAAAAACTGCATCCCAACTCCGATGCCGAGAATTCCCGACAAATCCATCTCCGGGTTGGTGATCACCGAAAATTCCCACCACACCCTGGAGGCCTTGCCCCCACCTCCAACAGAATGCTCCAGCATCAAATCTCTTTTAGTCTTTGGTGAGCAAAGCAAAAGTTCTAAGGAATAATTGAATTCTGCCGCAGAATTTGGTGTCAAGATGTCGGCAAATTGGGTTTGACCAGGCAATCCGTCAACTTTTGCAAAATCCCGATTATGCATCAGTACCCGCCCTTCGACATCGACGATCACCACGTGAAAGAAACCGGATTCCATTAGGAAATCCGGAATGAGATTTTCGAGATTCTTTGTACTAATCAAGACTGATTTCAGGTATTATGCGGGATGGCTTCAAAAATCACGAAAAATTTTATCACGAAAAAGATTCGTATGATAAAATTTAATACCAATAATTCGTCTTATTCAGGATAAAATTTCAAAACAAGCACAAAAAAGAAGAAGCTAAAGTAAAAAATGCTTTTCATCCCAAAATGGATTAAAAAGCATTTCTGAACCTAATATGGGCTAAACTGCTCAAATCAAGCCTGCTGAAATTTTTTGGGGCAAAATTCTTGATAGTTTACCTCCTTGACCATCAAGATCAGTGCATTAGCCAAGTCCTGTTTGCAAATTGAAACCCTATATTTCCAATCCCCTTTTGAAGCGTACTCTGTTTCAGAAGAACCAAACAGCCGCTGTATTTCCTCCAAGTTTTCGGAATAGATAAATACACAACCATCCTTTCTGCCACATTCTTCGATTAAAAAATCGCATTTAGAAGTCTGAATAATCATAATGAGATAGAATTTCCATAAAAGTAGGCTTCGGCAAGAACTGAAAAATACCCAGTACAGGGTATTTTTCAAATTAGGTGCCAAAAAATGTGACCATTTTCTCCACCAAATATATATCCCTTAAATGATCAAGCCAAACCTTGAGGAAAGTCCCACGACACTTACGCTCATATCACAAGAGTTGGCGAATCTAATCCAAAAACTACCGACGCTGCAAGTTGCAACATGGATTTTTCCGAAACATACAAGCCTTTTCGGCTAATTGTATATTCTCGAATCTGCTCAAAAATAGACTCTAGCTCATAATCCAAATCCATGATGCAGAAATGCATCGAATACGCCGAAATATTCAAGTTGATTTCCAAGGGTTTAATTGAGAATATCGGAAACTAAGGCCGATTGTTTGCAGATACTTGTTTAAATCTTTCCAATTGGATTATATTTGCAACACTTTAGCGGAGACGCTAAACAGGATTAGAGAGTTGGGTGAGTGGCTGAAACCAACAGTTTGCTAAACTGTCGTACGGGTTAAACTGTACCGGGGGTTCGAATCCCCCACTCTCTGCAAGACAAAACCCTAACTATCTGAAATATTGATAGTTAGGGTTTATTTTTTGAAATCAGTAGCGAATATAGTAGCGAAATCGTCGGATTTTTGAATTGAGGTCTTTCTCCTACAACTTCTGGCGAAGTTTTTTTAGCCTCGTACAATTCGTACGGTACGATAGCTACGAGCCGTACGAAGCGTACGAATTTGAGATTGCTTTTTCTTTTGTTGTCAATTTTATTTTTCCCTAGGTACTGATACTCTTACTTTCACAGCCTTCAATTAGATTCAACAAAAGTGCTTTATTAATTAATTTGAATTACTTACTGTCCCTTTTCCAAAGGAATAGGATAATGTCATGTTCCACAGAAAGTCTTTCCCAGGAATTGAACTAGAAATCTTCTGGTTCATAACAGAGGAAAGTGATAAAGGGAAATTTTTCCTTAAGATCTTGAACTCAATAGCGAAATAGTAACCATCTCCGAAATTAAATGAGGAGAGATAAAATACTTGCGGAGAGATCTCCAGTCCAATCTCTTTGTGTAATTCAATGTTTCGGAAATTACCGAAAAATGAGATAAAGTGCTGGAGTTCATTTGTATTGATATCATATCCCCTGCCAATCATATAGTTCATTCCGACCATCACATTATCTGAAATTTGATAAGTAGGGACCACTTCCCCGATCAAATAGCGTTCGGTTTGTATTACCTCATTGTTTCTGGAGTCCAAAGTCTTTGCAAAGTTCAAACCCAAGTGCCCCCCGGCTCGAAGGTTGAATTTTCCTTCTTGGATAATTTTATAGCGAAACCAATATACCTGGTACCAAGCCCGGCCTTCTTCCAGAGAAAATGTTAATTCAGGCTCAAAACTGAATCGTCCATTTTCCAAGGAAAGATTGAAGATTACCGCTGGCTGTTCCAAGGAAAAATTAGGTATAAAAGAAATACCATTGTTGGTTATAGATGCTTTCCCGGAGATCGTTGTCTTATGTCTTTTTTCATTTCCTGGGAAAACCCATTGAGAATTGACACATGCAGGGCAAAATAAAGGAAGAGCTTTTTGATCATAAAGTAAAGGGTTTACTGTCCGATTCGGTAGAGTTTCATTTGGTCTCTAATCGCCTTCAAAACTTCATCAGACCCTTAAAAAACGTGATTAGCCACTGACTTTCACCGCGATGTAAAATTAGAATATCTTAAACTCCATTTATTACACTTTTCTCTATAATGATGTCACATTTCACCTGTTCCATTTTTATATGATAAACTTAACACCCAAATTGACCCAGAACCATTGCAGGAAACTTGAAGGTTTTCGCGTTTTTCAGAATTGAATTCATTTGAAGGGTTTCGAATCTCATTTCAGCCTCGTACCATTCCTACGGTACGAGGGGTACGAGCCGTACGAGGGGTACGATTTGAAGATGCTTTTTTTCTTTTGCTGGCTTTAATTTTCCCCTTCAAACCCATTTAGCGCAAACTACCATTGAAAGTATTTAGTCATTTTGGTATCCATTTGAATGGTTTAGATCCTAATTTTAACCTCATACAATTCATACAGTACGAAGAACAAAAAAACCAAGCCCACTAGGACTTGGCATTTTTCGTTACCAAATCTATCTATGTTCTGTCTAATGCATTGATTTTCTAAACTGTGTTGGGCTCATAGTTGAATGTTTTTTGAAAAAATTATTGAAATGCGTCACCTCAGTAAAAGCCAAAGAATAGGCGATCTCTGACACATTCCAGTCACTCTGCTTCAAGAGAATCTTGGATTCTTGTAACAGCCGCTCGGAGATCAATTGGGAAGTGGTCTTTCCAGTCATCTCTTTGACCGCACGATTCAGATGGTTCACATGCATATTCAGCTGATCTGCAAACTGCGTCGGAGTCCGCAATTGGATTGAGCTATGGCTTTCGTCGATGGGAAACTGCCTTTCGAGCAGTTCCAAAAAGATAGATGCGATCCGTAGCGCGGCATTTCCACGCTGGATCTGCTGCTGTGAGGTCGGCTGTAGCTTCATACCGAAGTGAATCAGTTCAAAAATCTGATTTCGCAGCACATCATACTTGTATTTGTATTCGGAATTGAATTCTGCCTCCATCTTGTCGAATAACTTTTGGAGCTCATCCGCCTCCTCTTCACTCAGCTCAAAGATATGGGTACCATTGGGCTGAAATACTTCATACTCGTGGATCTGCCCAAAGTCCAAAATGAAGCTAGGATTGAAAATGCAATAGACACCCTTCAGTTCCTCGCATGCCTGATCCCATTTATACGGAACCAATGGATTGGAAAAAATCAAAGCCTGTTTTTTCACCTCATAAATCCGATCAGCGTAGTGCACAGTACTCGCACCCCTGACCAGCATAATTTTATAAAAATCCCTTCGCCTATAAGGAATTGTTTTCCCTTCCACTTGAGGTTCTAGATGGAAAACATGAACATGCCCCAAGTCATTTTTAAGGGTCTTGGGGATCCAGATGAATTTCCTCTTATAGAAATCCCGTAATGTATCCGGCTTATCCATTCGCTCTCTATCTGTGGGTTGTTTCCTTTTAGTAGAAATATGATGATGTACAAAGATCAAATTTTAGAATCTTTCGCTGCTATCAATTCAAACCAATCCTTATAAAAATCAAATATTCCAAATTTCAAAAAAGGGAAGACCTAAAACAGCCGCAAATGGGTAAGGTTTTGTTTGAAAAAAACATCTCCAATTATTACTTCAAACTAGAACGATCAAATATCTGATTTGCGTCAGTTAAAATTGGAGTTTAATAAATAAAAATATTTTTTTCAGCTTTTTATGAAATGTTAAACCATTTGTTCTGCAAAAGGCATTTTTCGGATTCGTTTTCCGGTGGCTGCAAAGATTGCATTTGCTAGTGCAGCTGCAACAGGCGGTAAGGCGGGCTCTCCCAAGCCAGTCGGTGCGTCACCTGATTCTACAAACTTTACCTCTATTTCGTAAGGAGTGTCAGCCATTTTGAGAAACTTATAAGAGTTAAAGTTTTTCTCCACAACTGCTCCGTCTACGAAAGTCACTTTTGGGAACATGGCATGGCAAATCCCATCTACTATTGCGCCTTGAACCTGGTTTTCAGCTCCACTTAGGTTGATAAGTCTACCGCAATGAACTGCACAGTACACTTTTATAACGCGTGGTTTGCCATCCACCATTTTGACATCTACCACTTCAGCAGCATAAGAACCGAAGGAGAACCAAGTTGAAATCCCTCTGAATACACCTAGTGGTGTATTTCCCCAGTCACACATCTTTGCAACTAGCTCAACCACGCTTTTGTATTTGTCAGGATCGTATCCAATCCTTCCAACCGGCTGTTGTTTTGCTTTTTCAAAAATATCTAAACGGAACTGTACGGGGTCTTTTTTTAGTTCGGTACAAACCTCATCCATAAAAGCTTCAGCCGCAAATGCCATTGTACAAGCTCCCGGGGCTCTCCACCATCCTGTAGGGGTATTGCTGTGTAATCCTTGCCCTTCTGATCGGTAATTTGTCAAGGCACCCGCTACATAGCTGTCCCCATTTACCCCTCGACCAATTCCTACTGCAGATTGATGCCATGCAAGAAGACTGTCTTCTGAAAGTGCCGCTTTATAGGTGTACATTTCAGCAGGTCTGTAGAAATCATTTTGCATATCATCCTCACGTGTCCACTGTACCTGCACTGGACTCTGTGCCGCAGCGGAAATCAAGGCGGCTTCGACTCCATTATCTGTCATCAGCTTTCTTCCAAATCCACCTCCCTGACGTGGTAAATCAATCTGAATTTTGTCTTCTGGAATACCTAGCTGTTCGGAAACCTCTTTCCGTACTGCCGCTGGAACTTGTGTAGGACCAAAAAGTACAGCCTTGTCTGCCCGAACATCCGCAAAGAAATTAAGCGGCTCCATTTGTCCATGAGATAAAGTTGGCATCTCGTAACTTGCTTCAAGCAATTTTGAGGATCTTTGGATAGCAGCGTCAACATCCCCGTCATTTCTTGATGGGGAAGTAGCTCCTTTCTCAAGCATCTCTTCAAAGGTCGAAAAATGCTCGGAGGAATTCTCAAGTTTCTCTGTCGCTTTCCATTGAATCTTCAAGGCATCCCTACCTTTTTTCGCAGCCCAGGTAGAAGTTGCCAATACAGCCACAGAATTGGAAAGTTTCACAACTTTTCTAACTCCTGTTACTTTGAGTGTTTCGCTATCATCCACAGATTCCAGGGTTTTTCCATAGGCAGGGGCACGGGATACCATGGCAAAGAGCATTCCTTCACGTCTAGTGTCGATGCCATAAAGTGGGGTTCCGGTGACTATTTTCAGTGCATCTACATCCTTTACCCGCGTGCCTAAAATCTTAAAATCCTTGGGATCTTTTAATATAGGTTCTGAAGGAATGTCCAGCAAAGCAGCTTTTGCAGCTAATTCACCATAGCTAAGATTTTTGCCGGTTGATGAATGAGTCACAATCCCATCGGAGACTGAACATTCTGAAGGAGACACTTTCCAAGTCTCTGCAGCTGCATTGACAAGCATTTCCCTAGCAGTGGCACCTACCTTTCGCAGTTCTTCAAATCTCCCTCGGATAGACCCACTACCACCCGCTGTCTGTCTGCCAAATTTGCTGTCTGTGGGAGCAAATTGTACGATTACTTTCTTCCAGTCAACGTCCATTTCCTCAGCTATTATCATTGGAAGAGAGGTTTTTACTCCCTGTCCGATTTCTGGATTGGGAGCTAATAGTATGATTGACCCATCTGAGTTAATGGTGATGTAAGCATTGGGATTGAAAATTGACTCCACCACCCGCATTGGATCTTTAGTCTCGGCAAACATCGAAAAGCTAAGTAGCATTCCGCCTCCTGTAAGCGCAGATACTTTTAGGAAGTTTCTTCTTGAAATTGTGGTTTCCATAGTTAGACTGATTTTTCTGCGGCTAAATGAATGGCTTTTCGAATTCGTACATGCGTTCCGCATCGACAGATATTTGTCATGACAGCGTCAATCTCTTCATCTGAGGGATTAGGATTATCTTTCAATAGGGATGATGCGGCCATTATTTGACCCGCTTGACAATACCCACATTGTGAAACATCAAGCTCGATCCAAGCCTCCTGAAGAGGATGATCCCCTTTATTACTAAGACCCTCTATCGTGGTGATCTCATTATCAGCAACCGCCGATACTGGAAACACACAGGATCGCATCGCACTGCCATTTACATGCACAGTACAGGCACCACACTGTGCTATACCACAGCCGAATTTTGTTCCCAAAAGATTTAAATGGTCGCGAAGCACCCACAGAAGTGGGGTATCTTCATCAGCTTCGACTGACATGGTTTTGCCATTGACAGAGAGAGAGTAATTCGGCATTGTGAATATGATTTTTGTGGGAACTTGACTTTAGAAACAGGAAAAGATGATAAACAATAAATTTAGAATCTAACTAATTAATCCAATTAAGATATTCAAACCATAAGCTATAATTTTCAATTTTTTGAGCGTGAATGGAAACTTACTTAGTTAGGAGATATAATGTGGACATTAAATCTCTCCTAGAAAATGATGCATTTATTAATGAATTGAAACTTATTCCTAAGAATATCAAACTTCATAAATGATAAATGATTTTAAATTCCAATCTTAAATTCTTGTTTATCTGCATCCCAAAAACTAACCTCCCCGATTATGAATCACGCTCTCAAAAGCCGAAGAGATTTTATTGCAAGGCTCGGTATGATCTCCGCCATAAGTGCTTTCCCAACGCTTAGCTTCTCCCAAATTAATTTGCCTGATGAGTTCATCAACACAGATACAGTCTACGGGAAAATCCGAGGAAAACGCATAGATGGAGTAAACACATTTAAGGGAGTTCCTTATGGTGGGAAAATTTCCGGTGACAGAAGATTTAAAAGACCCGCTCCATTACAACCTTGGGATGGCGTAAAAGACACCTTGACACTTGGTGCACCAGCAATCCAAAACCCCAGACGAGGTGAGCCGGAACCTTCGGAAGATTGTTTGTTCCTAAATGTGTGGACTCCAGCAAATGACAGCGCAAATCGTGCTGTTATGTTTTACAGTCATGGTGGTGGATATGTGGGCGGTTCGGGTGGATCCGGAGGGCAGGATGGAGCAAACTTAGCAAGGAATTTTGATGTGGTTGTAGTAGAGACCAATCATCGCTTGGGATTGATGGGATTTCTTTATTTGGACGAAATCGCAGGAGCTGAATATGAAGGGTCCGGTAATATGGGTGTTGCCGATATTGCTTTAGGTTTGAAATGGGTAAATGAAAACATTGCAAATTTCGGAGGAGATCCCAACAATGTCATGATTTTTGGTGAGTCTGGTGGCGGCGGGAAAACATCGGCATTATATGCTATGCCGGAAGCTGCTCCTTATTTTAACAAAGCTTCTATTGAAAGTGGACCCGGGGTAAGAATGCTGACTACCTCCCAAGCATCAAAAACAACAGCGTTGGTTCTGGAAGAATTGAACATTGATCCAAAAGACTGGAAAAAACTTCTGGAAGTACCTGCAAGTAAGCTTTTGGAAGTCCAGTCTAAAATTCCATTCGTACCTCCTTTTCAAAACAAAGAAAAAGGAAACCAGTCTGATTCACCTATTTTGGGATTTGGGCCGGTTGTGGACGATGTTATCCTACCTACTCATCCATTCGATCCAATTGCGGCCAAAATATCCAAAGACAAACCCTTGCTAGTGGGCTGGAATGAGGATGAATACACCTTTTTTGCGTGGGAGCGCAAAGACACAGCACCATTCAGTATGGATTTCGACCAAATCACTGAAAGGCTTTCTGGCCAATTCGGAGAAGATGCTAAGAAACTGGTCGAATCTTATAGACATGCCCGACCAGAAGCTACCGCTCCTGATATTTTTGTGGCTATTTCGTCGATCAATATGATGGGCTTAGGTTCGATTGAGATTGCAGAAAAGAAAGCTCAAGAAGGCGCTGCACCAGTATATCTATATAATTTCGGATATAAATCCAACATGAAAATCCCAGGAACGGACTATGAGATGGGAACTCCGCATGCGATGGACATTTCATTCAAATTCAACAATGAAGTTCCACCTAAGGATGGTGAAACTCCCCGGATGGGATTCGGGGGAAGCAAAGTAGACCGCTTTGAGGCATCCCGTAATTTCGCTGAGTTATGGACAAATTTCGCCAAAACCGGAACACCTTCAGCAAATGCTCCTTCCTGGCCGGCGTATAATTTACAAACCAGACCGACAATGCGGATTGATGCTACCTGCGAAGTTATAGAAAATAGATTTAGTGAGGAATTGGCTACCTGGAGAGCAATTGGAAAAGTATAATCGGAATTTATAGCCTAAAAAAGTGTAAGGAAAATCAATAGAAAACTTTTCCAAGATTACTAAACATCACAAACAGTAAGTTTGAATACCTTAACTTCATATAATGACTAACAATAGAGAACGTCCCATTTCAGAATTCAACAATGAATTAAAACTGAAAGGCTTTAATGTATTTCAAATTGAGAAAGACGGAAATGCCACGAAAATCTATAGCCGTAAGGATTTCTATAAAATATGTCTGACTACAGGGAAGAGCATCATTCACTATGCTGACCGAAGTTTTGAGGCTCATGACACGATTCTATTCTTCGGTAATCCGCATATACCTTATTCTTGGGAAACATTATCTACCAAATATGTAGGTTATACCTGCCTTTTTTCAGAAGATTTTTTAAAGCAATCGGAAAGATCTGACAGTCTGCAGCAGTCACCACTATTTAAACTTGGCGGAACGCCTATCCTAAAAATCAATGAAACCCAGAGGGAGTTTTTAAATGGGATTTTTACCAAGATGATTGAGGAACAGCAATCTGATTATGCATTTAAAGATGACTTGATACGAAATTATATTCAGTTGATACTTCATGAAGCGATGAAGTTGCAACCTTCTGAAAATTATGATCAACATAAAAATGCTGCTTCCAGACTTACCGCTGTATTTTTGGAACTCTTGGAACGTCAGTTTCCAATCGAAACTTCAGGCAAACCCTTACAATTGAGAACTGCGCAGGACTATGCAAACCATCTATCAGTCCATGTGAATTATCTCAATAGAGCCATAAAGGAGGTAACTGGCAAACCCACCACAACTCATATTTCAGAGCGGATTTTAAGCGAATCAAGAGCTTTACTACAGCACACTAACTGGAACATCAGCGAAATTGCCTACTCTCTAGGCTTTGAATATCCGACTTATTTCAATAATTTTTTTAAAAAACAAACTGGAACTAATCCAAAAGCATTTCGAAACCTAGAAGTTTGAATTTCTTATCTTTTGATTTGATTATCGTTAGCTAGACCCAACTTGATTTATTGACCTTTGTAATAAGGTAATAAGTCAAATAATTGGATCCCTCTAAGGCAAATACTTACAACAACTAATAAGGAAATGTCATGTTGGGCTTAATAAAAATCCAGCTTTTCAATTTGTATGTGCTTTAAGTGGGAGATCACTAAAATAAACTTATTGGCTTAAATACTAGGGTTAAATCTAATCCTCAAGGTTTTGGTTTGCTCCATTTTAAATAAAGCTTTCATGGATTGGAGCAAAACTTTGGAAAATAAAAAACTAAATCCTGCCAAATAAAGGAGGCGATTCCCCTGTAATAAATTTTCAAATTCAACCAATTGAAAAATGAAAAGACCTAGCTATTTAATTATTATTCTCATTTCATTAATAAGTTTACCTCTTTTTGCCGGCTGTAATGAAGACACTATACCTATGACAGATCGAACTGACGTCCAAAATCCAAGTGATGCAGATACTATTTCTACTCAGATAAAAATTATCATTGGTCAGGAAACATTCACTGCAACTTTAATTGATAATAAATCTGTACATGCATTTTTAGATCTGCTTCCTTTAACCATAACTATGTCAGAGTTGAATCGAAATGAAAAATTTTTTGACTTTGCCGACAGTTTGCCCACAGATGCATCACGTCCTGAAGCTATTAAGACAGGAGACCTGATGCTTTATGGATCAAGAACGCTTGTGCTTTTCTACAAATCCTTTTCCACTTCCTACAGCTACACCAAACTTGGCAGTATAGATGACCCCTCCGGACTTGAGACTGCTTTAGGTTCAAGCAACGTACTGGTAACTTTTGAATTGGAGTAATATAGGATACTTGGAAATATTAAAGCTCATAGATGCTCTTCATAAAAAGAGTTGAAACAAGAGTTTCCTTTAAAATCCGGATTTAGAATTAATCAAATTAATATTATGATATCGGGTATCAGCCATACTATTGAGGAAGAAATACCCATGAAAGCATTCTGGAAAGCTATTTGGGCAATTGCCTTGGGGGTAGCTAGTTTGATTATCGCAGAATTTCTTCCGGTAAGTCTACTGACACCATTGGCCAATGATTTGGGTATCACTGAAGGTCTAGCAGGGCAAACCATTTCAGCCACAGCCGACGCTGCATTAATCAGTAGTTGCTTAATCACCCCGATCACCCGGCGTCTGGACAGACGTTGGGTGCTTTTATCATTTTGTGTTCTTCAGATTGTTTCATGCCTAATAGTATATTTTTCTCCAAACTTCCCCCTTTTGTTAATTGGACGTGTATTATTGGGCATAGGCATCGGAGGATTTTGGGCTATGTCAGCAGCTACGGCAATGCGCTTGGTTCCTGCTGAGTCAATACCGAAAGCTCTTTCAATCATCTTTGGAGCAGTGTCCATTGCTACAGTAATAGCTGCACCAATGGGGAGTTTTTTAGGAGCTCATATGAGTTGGCGATATGTTTTTCTTATTACGGGAGGCATGGGATTAATTGCTTTTGATAAACATAACAGTAAATCAGATAACCAGCCTTAATCTTTTGTATACTATTAAGTGTATGCTCTCTTTTAAATCTTCAACAAAATCAAAGCACCTAACTATTCAACTGATCAGCATAATGATGAAATTCATAATAATAGCAAGTTTAATTTTGACATTAACTGCATGTGGAGACAGTGATGGGCAAATAGCTATAAATCCAATCTCCGTCTCTCCTTTGGAAACTAATGCTCCAAACACAACTTATTCACCTGCATTTGCAGGTCAAACACGCGCAAATGGCGTTCGGACTACAGCTTCCTATAACTCTACTGTCCTTACTACGAATTTAAATTCACCTTGGGGAATAACGAGCCTTCCTGACGGACGGCTTCTTATCAGTGAAAAAGCTGGAACTATGAGAATTGTTTCCCAGACAGGAGAAACTGGAAGCCCAATTACAGGCATTCCTGTTGTAAATTCCGGAGGACAGGGCGGTCTCTTGGGGCTTTGTATTGACCCCGAGTTTTCTGCAAACCGCATGGTTTATTGGGTATTCTCGGAAAATATTTCTGGGGGAACTGTAACGACAGTCGCAAAGGGTAGACTTTCATCCGAAGAAACAACCATAGAAAATTCAGAAGTTATTTACCGCGCAAATCCAGCAGCTAACAGCACCGCGCATTACGGAGGGCGAATCCTTTTTGACCAAACAGGAAACCTTTTAGTGAGTACTGGCGAACGTTCCGGAATAGCTACTCGTCCTTTGTCCCAAGATGTAGATGCTGCTTTAGGTAAGATTATCCGCATTACTACTGAAGGTCAGCCTGCTCCGGGCAATCCCCAGTTTAGTGATGCTGACGCCCTCCCTGAATTGTATAGTATTGGGCACAGAAACCCGCAAGGACTTGCAATTCATCCGGTAACCGAAGAGTTATGGCAAACTGAACATGGCCCACGTGGTGGAGATGAACTTAATCTTGTGAAGCCAGGTGCGAATTATGGCTGGCCTACTATCACCTACGGAATTGAATACGGGGGACAAACAATAGGAGCAGGAATCCAGCAGCAAGACGGTATGGAGCAACCTGTTTATTACTGGGATCCCGTCGTATCACCAAGTGGAATTACTTTTTACAAAGGAAACCGAATTGCAGAATGGGAAAACAACTTGTTTATCGGTTCACTTTCCGGTCAGCATATCATAAGGCTGATTATCGTAAATGACAGAATAATAGGAGAAGAGCGCTTACTCAGCGGAGAAAACCAGCGCTTTAGGGACATAACCCAAGGAACAGATGCTGCTTTATACGCAATAACTGACCAAGGAAGACTCTACAAAATAGATATTGATTGAATCCAACTAAACTAATCTGGTGAAAACAACAATTCAATTATTCATTTTACCTAAAAGTGTTTTCAAATACTTAGCTAAACTACTTCAAAAAAGAAAGACATGAAAAAGAAAATCGAAACTTCAGCACGTAGGACGTTTATTCAACAATCTTCAGCAATAGGAGCAGGTTTATTCATGGCCCCTTCCATATCTCTATTCGGTCAAACAAGTCAACCCAAAACCAATATGGACAACACAATAGCTTCCAAAGGATACGCAGGAAAAGATGTAAATGGAACAATGGTTTCCTGGAATTTCGAACGTAGATCAGTAGGTGACAATGATATTTTAATCGACATCAAATTTTCGGGAATTTGTCATTCTGATATCCATACCATCAAAGGGCATTGGGGACCACAGAAATATCCCCAGGTTCCTGGACATGAAATTGCAGGTATTGTATCCGCAGTTGGTAAAAATGTAACCAAGTTTAAAGTTGGTGATAAAGCAGGTGTGGGCTGTATGGTAGACAGTTGCATGCAATGTGACAGCTGTAAAAATGGTGAAGAACATCATTGTGAAACTACAGGAATGGTTGGCACTTATGGTGTACCTCAAGAAACATCACCTACAGGCATTACCCAGGGTGGATATGCTAACAATATTGTGGTAACTGAGCATTTTGCAATAAAAATTCCCGAAAGTATTGACTTGAAATATGCAGCTCCATTGCTATGTGCAGGGATTACCACCTATTCTCCATTGATGAAAGCTAACTTCAAAAAGGGAGATAAGGTAGGAGTTGTAGGCATTGGCGGATTAGGTCATATGGCTATAAAATTAGCTGTTTCAAAAGGTGCTGAAGTATATGCATTTACTACATCCCCATCAAAAATCGAAGACATCAAAAGTTTTGGGGCAAAAGAAGTTATTGTTGTGAATTCCTCAAAAGATTTAACGCCCATGAAAGGCATGCTTGATTACATGATTTCTACAGTTCCTTATGCTTATGAAATGTCCCCATATATTGATTGTGTAAAACCTTACGGTTCTTTTACACAAGTAGGCCAACCGGTGAACGGTGAATTGACGATAAACAATTTCAATATGATTTTCAATCGTGTAAATTTCAACGGCTCACTTATTGGTGGAATACCTGAGACACAGGAGGTAATGGATTATTGTGCTAAAAATAAAATTTATCCACAAATAGAAATCATTAAAGCAGAAGAAATAAATGATGCGTGGGAAAAAGTTGTAAATAAGGATGCTCGATACAGATACGTTATCGATGCTGCTACTATTTAAATTAATAGTTTAGCTTCCATCCACAATTTGAAAATCAGAATCCAATCTCGTATTAATGAAAAGAAAGAAGTTTCTTAAATCAGGGGCACTGAGTTTAGGAGCCATAGTTGCTTTACCTACTGCAATTTTCTCCTGCTCAAATGAAGATGAAAACAACCTCGATTCGGCCAACTGTGAAGTTTCTCCATCAGAAACTTTAGGGCCTTTTCCTATTCAATCTCCGGCACAACTCGCGCAGGCGAATATCATTGGGAACAGAACTGGCATTCCTTTATTAATCAACCTGATTATTAATGATCAAAGTAATAATTGCAATCCTGTAGAAGGAGTTCTGGTGGATATTTGGCATTGTGACCGTGAAGGTAACTATTCTCAATATGGAGGAAATCAACTTCAATCTACAGACTACAGATCCCAGAATTTTCTTCGCGGAAGGCAAACTACCGATTCAAATGGGCATGTTTCTTTCATTAGCATATTCCCGGGATGGTACCCAGGTAGAGCACCGCATGTTCATGTAGAGGTATTATCTGAAACAGGAATTTCACTTTTGGTAACACAAATCGCTTTCCCAGTTTCTGACTATACAACAATTTACCAAACCGCCGGATACAATGGACCTCCGGATAGGTCAAATGCCCAAGACGGAATATTTTCAGATAGTTTAGACCACAATATGGCTGACAGCCTTACAGGAAATACTACTGATGGATATACTCTTTTGAAAACAATTTCGATTCAATAAAAAGTAACCATCCTTCACCTTATTATTTAAAAAAATTAAATGATGTATGTGCTACCTTTTTGTTGGGAAAAGTGCTAAAAATAAAAAGTAGTGTTTTGGAAACATTAAAAAGGTCATTCCATTTAATAAAGAATGGCCTTTTTTTTTACAATTACCGACCAGTTAGGTTTTCACCAGCTTCAGTATATCTGGCTCCTTGAACTGTGATTCGTAATGAAGCCTCGTTAATTTGGTGTAAATCTTGAAGATTCAAATCGACATTCACTCCTCCTAAGTTTTCTTCCAAACGATGTAGTTTAGTCGTGCCGGGTATTGGTACGATCCACGGCTTTTGCGCTAAAAGCCAGGCTAATGCTACCTGCGCGGGCGTCGCATTTTTCTGAATTGCAATTGCTTTAACCAGATCTACCATCGCTTGGTTGGCCTTTCGATTTTCCTCCTGGAACCGGGGTAGTGTGTTTCTAAAATCAGCTTTATCAAACTGGGTACTTTCATCAATTTTGCCGGTTAGGAAACCTTTGCCTAATGGACTAAATGGAACGAATCCGATGCCTAATTCCTCAAGGGTCGTCATGATTTCCTGTTCAGGTTTTCTGTGCCATAATGAATATTCGCTTTGCAATGCTGCTACAGGATGGACAGCATGTGCCCTCCGTATGGTTTCAGCTCCTGCTTCCGAAAGGCCAAAGTGCTTCACCTTCCCTTCCTGAATCAAGTCCTTTACCGTACCTGCTACATCTTCTATGGACACATTTAAATCTACCCGATGCTGATAGAATAAATCAATTACATCTGTTTTTAATCTTTTGAGACTCGACTCCGCTACCCGCCTGATATTTTCTGGTCGACTGTCCAGTTCAGACCACTTCCCGTCTTGGGCAGCTTTAAAGCCAAACTTTGTCGCGATTGCTACTTGCCCCCTGAAGGATTTCAGTGAATCGCCTACCAATTCTTCATTTGTAAACGGTCCATAAACTTCTGCCGTGTCAAAGAAGGTAATCCCCATTTCAACCGCTTTATGAATTAAAGCAATCATCTCCTTTCGATCTGGAATGGGGGTATAGCCAAAGCTCATACCCATACACCCCAATCCAAGTGCTGAAACTTCCAACCCACTGTTTCCTAATTTACGTTTTTCCATTTTTAAATCTTGATAAAAATAGTTGATTTAGTTCATCCTTATTTACAGCTCCTGAGCAGTTGGACGAAAGATGATTTCATTTATATCCATGTCTTCAGGTTGACTTATTGCAAAGGCTACCACACGACCAAAACTCTCTGGATTTAACCCTACAGCGCCTACATATTCTTTGTTGGCCTTTTGAACATCCGCCTCAGTAATGTGCTCCAACAATTCAGTTTTCACAGCCCCAGGACAAACTATGGTAGTACGGATATTATAAGGTTTTACTTCCATTCGAAGTCCTTCGGACAATGCCCTTACTGCAAATTTTGTAGCTGAGTACACCGCAGAGCCACTGAATATTTTATGACCAGCTACAGAAGCAGTGTTGATAATATGACCAGATTTCTGATTTTTCATATGGGGAAGTACGGCTGCGATTCCATTGAGCACGCCTTTGATGTTCACATCTATCATTTGATCCCACTCATCCATATTCAAACGATCTATTGGTGACAGCGGCATAATACCAGCATTATTGAGCAGTACATCCACACGACCAAATGTTTCAACAGCTGAATCAACGAGCTTTTTTACTTGATCACGCCGCGTCACGTCTGTAGCTATGGCAAGCGATTTGCCTCCATTTTCCCGAATCTCCTTCGCTAGTTTCTCAATATTTTCGAATCTTCTGGCACCCAATACTACTACCGCTCCAAGATTTGCTAGGTGTTTTGCAGCAGCTTCGCCCATACCACTACTTGCTCCTGTAATTACTATCACTTTTCCTTCAATATTACTTTCCATTTTTGGTCTTTATATATGTTTAGTATTACGCCATATTAATCAGATATCAATAGCGGCTTTATTAGAAAACACCCCGTCAAGGGGTGAATTTCAGTTAATCTTTTATAAATATTGCTGTTACTGACTGTCTAGTATTCAACCCTTGATTGTTGAAGCGCATCATAGCGATCACCAACAATACCTATTTCCTCAATTTTGGTTTCAATCTCATTAATTTCGTCTACGGATAATTCGAAGTCAGCAGCTCGTAAATCTTCTTCCAAATGCGAAAGCTTGGTTGTACCAAACAATGGTACGATGAAAGGATATTTTGAAAGCATCCAATTCAGGCAAATCTGAGAAGAAGTCATGCCTCTTGTCTTCCCAAACTCATTCAAAACTTCTACTATCCGGATATTTGATTTGATTGCTGCCGGTTGAAAACGTGGCCATGCGCCCCGTATGTCATTCGTGTTCAAATCGGAATATTCGGTTAGAGTCCCCCCTAACAAACCGCGGCAAAGTGGGCTATATGCGACAAAGCCTATCTCCAATTCCTCCAAGGTGGAAAAGATAAAATCTTCCGGCAGCCTGGTCATTAGGGAATATTCACTTTGCACAGCCGTTATAGGACAAACCCCATGTGCTTTTCTGATGGTTTCAGCACCTGCTTCTGATAGTCCAAAATGGAGCACCTTGCCTTCTTTAATAAGATCTTTTACTGTACCTGCCACATCCTCTATAGGCACGTTGGGATCAACCCTATGCTGAAGGAAAAGGTCAATACGGTCGGTCTTTAGGCGTTTTAGGGATTGATCCGCAACTTTTCGAATCTGCTCAGGTCTGCTGTTGAATACATTTTTACCGCCAATATCAAAACCAAACTTAGTAGAAATAGCCACTTGATTTCTGATGGGATCAAGTGCTTCTCCAACCAATTCCTCATTTACATATGGACCATAAACTTCTGCCGTATCGAAAAAGTCGCAACCACGATCTACCGCCTCCCGGATTAATTTGATCATACTATTGGAATCAGGATGCAGACCACGTCCAGTAGTCATTCCCATGCATCCAAATTGTAAGGCTGAAACATTGAGCGGATTTTTCTTTGACCCTAGAGTGCGCTTTTTGGTTAAGATTGTACCTAATGCTTTGATATTTCTAGTTGGATGAGAAAATGTTTCAGAGCCCTTAACGGGCCCGGACGCAATTGCTCCTAACCCTAATAAGGTGGCAGTTGTTAAAAAGCTTCTTCTTCCGGTTGGATCTCCAGCTTTATTTTCTGGCTGGTTCTTTCTATTTATTTCCATTGTTGATTATCGCTTAAGAGGTTTGATTACTTGTAGGTTTGGCTTGTTGCGACAGCTTCTAAACAAAGTGATGCTAAGACATCTGCTTCTGAACCGCGTATTCATCATCTGTTACTTTCTCCATCCAGTCCACGACTTTTCCGTTCAGTTCCTCTTGCGTGGCTATATGTGTCATTGCCATGGTTGGCGATGCCCCATGCCAATGTTTTTCAGCCGGAGCGAACCAAACGACATCACCAGGCCTGATTTCCTCAATTGGTCCGCCCTCACGTTGAACTAGCCCTATTCCCGACAACACAATTAGGGTTTGCCCAAGAGGATGAGTGTGCCAGGCCGTTCGTGAACCTGCCTCAAATGTTACTTCGGCAGCACCGGCGCGTCTATACCCATTTGGCTGAAATAAATGGTTAATACGAACAGATCCAGTGAACCAATCTGCTGGACCTTTTACTGATGGTTGAGACCCTAACCTTTTTATTTCCATTTGAATTAATATTTACAATTGAACTGTTCATCTCCTAACTATTCAAGTCATTTTGAAAAAGCAGTTTCCTGTCACTTAGTAGACTCATTTACAGTGACTTACAATAGTTTTATTTAAAATGCTTATCGAACCATTCCAACATCACCTTTGGATTTTGGCCAAAATAATTATAGCCTTGGAAACGCTGGTCAGTTCCCTCAATCCAAAAGAGCTTTCTATCTTTTGCAGATATGTTATTGTAGATTTCCTCTACGTAATGAAATGGCATTGAAGAATCATCTTTTACCTGGGCAACCATTGTAGGGATAGTGGAAGCCTGGGATTTTTCCATCGGTCTGAAATCATCCAACACATAGCCGGTTTTCTTCTTTAAGGCCTCATCGAACAATTCATATCCGTTTGGTATGTTGGCATTGTCCATTGCCGTTTTTACGAAGGCACGAGGAGGCGAAGGTTGCAAGGCAATCATTGAAGTAATGTTTTTAAATTCTTCCGGATATTTATCCATTGCTACAAATGTTGAATTCGCACCCACACATCGGCTGTACAGTGCTATTTGCATATCTTTTGTATCTGGTCTTGACCTGGCATATTGCAATGAACCGATTATGTCACGATATTCCACGATACCATGTGCTACAATACCACCATTACCTTCTCCACTGCGTCCATGATTGCGAAAATCATAAGCAATAATATTGTAACCTGCATCGTGGAGAATTTTATATTCGGGTAAAAAATTAACTTCAAAACCTCCAAACATTTTCCAAGGATCCAAATGACCTGGATAACCATAACGGTTGGCGGGCATTGGATGATTACATATAATTAGCTTATTGGAATTTTTTGCAGGGATAAACCAGCCTTCCAAAGCCACTCCGTCTATTGCGGGAAAAAAAATGTCTTCGTATTCCATTCCGTATTGGTCTGGCGTCCGCAAAATTGGTGTGCGGAGTGAATGTGCCATCAACTCTGCTAATCCATTAATAAATTCATCATTTTTCTCATCAACTGTTCTGAGGTTTTGTGCTGAAGAAAACATGGAGATAAGAGCAAAACAGACCGTTGCCGTTGCCCTACTAATTTTGGTTATTTCTATAAACATATTTTTAAACGATTTAAATATTTTCCACCTAATAGACAGAAATGAATTATTACTTAGGAAAACATGAATTAGTTGGAGATATATTGTTCATCCGTCACAGCTTCTAACCAGGTTACAATTCCATTTTCCGTCTTCGGTAAAATGTACATTTGAGTAAGACTGTTATTCTCAGTGGCTCCATGCCAGTGCTTTACATTAGGCGGACACTCAACTACATCTCCTTTTTTCATGGTTTGTTTTGGCTGTCCTTCCAGTTGGTGATATCCTTCACCATCAAGGACAATTAGAATTTGCCCACTTGGATGTACATGCCAATTAGATCTAGCACCTTTTTCGAAATAGACATTTCCTGCAAGTGTATTATAGACAGAATCATTTTCTACTAAGCCAAAGTTGTAAGCATTACCTGTAAAGTTTGTTGCAGGTCCCAATTCACCCTTTGGGAAAATTGCTTCTTCCGGAATTAATGATTTGGTATTTTCTTTTTTCTCAACTTGTGTATTGCAAGCATGACTTAATAGAAGTATGGCAGCAACCGCGAGTATTTTTATTGTTTTCATTATATCCATTTTAAATTTCTTTGATAACTTTTGCAGGTATTCCACCTACTACAACATTGTTCGGTACATCTTTGGAAACAACCGAACCTGCTGCAACAACTGAATTTTCCCCAATGGTCACACCTTGCAAAATCGTAGCATTTGCGCCAATCCAAACATTCTTCTTAAGATGGATTTTCCCAGATGTGAGTGTTAGCCTCTCCTTTGGGGAGATAGGATGAGCTTCAGAAAGAAGACATACTTTAGGGGCTAGCATTACATTGTCTTCGAGGATTATCCCTCCCAAATCCAAAAAGGTGCAATCAAAATTGATGAATACGTTTTTACCTATTTTGATATTCTTCCCATAATTGATATAAAGCGGAGTAAAGACAGTAACACTTTCATCAATTTCGCTACTTGTTATTCGGCTCAAAAATTTTCTGATTTCTGCAGGATCGGATGTATTGTTCATCTGGAGCAATAGCTCTTTTGTTTTATATGAAGCTTCCCTCAATTTCGGGGCATCCGGATCGTTGGGTGAAATTGCTTCTCCGTGTACTAATCTTTGAAAGACAGTTTTTGATTCCATGCTCTTGAGTTGCTTTAGGTTGACCTTGCAAATTTAAAGTGTCTACAAAATACATTTGTTACACGAATCACCTGACTAATGTCAAATATCACTTATCTTGTGACCATGAATCAGGGAAATCAAAAAGTAGATAGACCTCAGCGCATTATCATGCTAAAAGTATATAAGAGAGAAGATCTTCCAAGTGACTTTGGCTTAAATTACCATACCCATTTACTTTGTCATCGGGGTAGGGTTGATTTTAAATTCAATGATTTAAATCAGAGTTGCAAGGGAGGTGAATTTTTATTTTGGTTTGCAAGAAGTAATTTGGCTGATTTACAATTTTCAAAGAGGTTCAATGCCACGGTTCTACTCGTAGAAAATCATTTTCTTAATTCTAATATCCCAGACCAAAACTGGGGGATTGATGCCGCCTTGCATTCCAGACAATACCCTGTTAAAGCACTGAATGATAAGAAGGACCGGAAACGCATTTTAACCAATTTCCAATTGCTGAATGCTAAGTTCCAGGACAAGGGACATCACTTTTATGAAGAAGCTTTAAAACTTCAAATGCGACTTTTCATTTTCGAAATGTGGCATACATTCGTCAATGAATATGAACGCAGGAAACGCAGTTTACAAACCGGAACGCTCTATGAAAGATTCAGGCAGTTGATTGAGGATAATTGCATGACAGAGCGAGAAGTTCAGTTTTATGCCAATCAGCTCAATATCACCGCCAAATATCTGAATGCCATTTCCAAGCAAAACTCTGGTGTCACCGCTTCGGAATGGATTCAAAGGTTTACGCGAGAGCGAATTGTCCGAATGCTGCAGAATGAAAAATTGAATATTGCAGAGATTTCTGATGAAATGGGATTTTCCAGCCGGTCTTTTTTCACTCGATATGTAAAAAAAATATTGGGGTTTACTCCCACTGAATACCGAAATCGTTTGGGGTAGAAGAGATTTTTATAGGCAGGAAAAACAAACTACTGACTGTAACTTATAGCTTTATAGAACAGAAGCAGCATGAAAAAATGGGAAAAGTATATTTTGAATGAGATATTAATAAACAAATATGAATTCAATCAAATCAAATTTTTCCAAATGACACTGCAGCTTTAATTTGAGCTTCTTACGTTTCTGGATATTGAATTACGATTTTCGATTTTGATAGAAGCTTAAGAAAGCAAAATTTTTAAGACCATCAAACTTTTTCATTCATCTAAAACACATTCTATTTTTTATATAAAAACATCTTTACTTATTTACTCTTTAAAAAGACAACGGTTTCGGCTATTACCCGTTAATGAGTATATTAGTTATTCACAAAACCATCTGAATATGTGGTCAGTAATCAAATTTTTGGGAACCGTGTTCATAAGCTTCATTGCGATGATCGGTGCGTTGGGTGCGGAAAACCCTTTTCCTCTTTTTGCGGTAGCTTGGGGGATTTGGATTCTTTACGTGCTAAGCTTGCGGTCAAAAAGAAAAAAAGAACTGGACAAAGAGCGGCTGATTCGGGAAATCCTCGATAAACTCTAGAACCCGAAAAGGAACTTCAACGAAGCAAAAGATCCGAGCAGAAAAAAGCAGAACGAAGCGAAACTAACCAGCCGAAAGCCCATTGTCGAAAGGAAGGGCTTTTTCAAATGAGCACCCTGGATCAGGGAAAGTAAAAATCCAACTCCAAGAAAAAAGGCTACAGTCAGCAAAGAGTTTATCATTCTAGGCTTAACGGTTTAGGATTATCAATGTTGAATTTACGAAATCTTAGATGCCAAAAAAAAGGAGGAATTACCCCTCCCCTTCTGATTCAATTCCTAGAATGTAATTTGCTGCTTTATGTGCTTTCTGGGCGGCATAGATCAGCATTTTTGGATCGTCTTTTAATGGCTTCATCCACCCTTTCAAGTAGGCCAAAGAATTTTTGAAGTTGGTATCTTTGATTCCTGTATAGGCATTTAGGAAACTTGCTCCCATTTCCGCGATTAATTCTTCTTTTGAATATTCCACTGAGCCAAAACCTACCAAAGCCGGTCTTTCAGCAAAACGACCTAATCTGCTGGTGTGGCCAGTTGAATGGACTGCCTCATGAAAAAGAACAGAATAGTACTGCTCGTCTCCTTTGAAGGATTCTTTGTTTGGCATATTGATATAGTCCATGACAGGATGGTAAAAGGCATCGTCACCTTCGTGGACAATTTTTGGGCAATCGCTAAATCCTGAGATGATGTGTTCACAGCTTTCGATGGGTGAAAATACCCGCTCTGCTGTTTCTATGAAAGAAAAATCAATTCCTTCGATTTGGTCGATATTGAAGACCGTCCAGATAAAAGGGGTGAATTTCCGACGGTAGACATCTTCGTCTTCTCCGGCTTCGTTGGTATTTTGCCCTTTGACGAATTTGGAGATCTTCCAGAAAACTACCTTTGTCCCCTTTTGATCTTTGATGACATTTCCTCCCAGCTGTTTTGCTTGTTTAAAGGTAAGAAAGTAGGGATGGCTGAATTTCTTGGAGATTGTCACCCAGGCAAGCCATAGCGCATTGAAGCCTAGATAAGGACGGTTTGATGCAAAGTTCTTAGGTACATTTTTCGGATTCCAGACTTGCTCCCATGTGAGGTTTTCATTTTGGATACCTTCGATGATTTCGTTGGTGACGGTTTCCGCTAGTTTGTTAAAGTTTTCCCAAGCTGTCATTTTGATGGTGTTTTAAGTGTTGAAAAAGAGCCAGCTAGAGCCAAAGAATCCCCCATCATATCCAAGGATGTAAGGAACATCGACCCGACAAATCCAGAGCTTTTCCCTGGAGTCAGGGTAGCTTGGTTTTTCTGGGAGAGTGGGGATATTTGGCTGAGTAGTGACATTTTTTTTAATCCACTGGTGTTGAGGTACCGACCGACAAGCGTTTTCTGGAAAAGCTGGAGATGGATATGGCAAAAACCTGAAGAAAAATGTCGGAGGCAGTCCGTAGGAAACCGTCATTTTGCGGAAGGGCGAAGCGGATTTTTGACGATTCCAGCATCAGGTTTTCACCTTTGCTTGGTTGGACGGAATTGACACCAGAAAAAAAAACCGGAACGGATCAGAAAACCCACTTGGAAGAAAAACGCTCCCAGACGGAAGGAGCAGAAAAGCGAAAAATGGCTTGCCCCCCTAAAGGAGGATTGGGCCACTTTTTCCAAGAGCGGATTTCTTTGGAGCCACTGTTTTGGCTTAAAGAAATTTTAGCGAATGGAATGTGTGGCCGTGGGAAACCGAAAGCTCTTTAACCGCACCAACGCTAGAAGGGAAGGGAAGGGAAAAGTGCTGGAGGTGGGGATTGAGGACTGGATCACTGTCGAGCTGAATGACCGCCCCATTCCCAGATCTGTCGGGAATGGGTGAAGGAAAATAAAGTGAGACTGTGATCGCGGGGAGTAGTAAACCTATCCAAGACTGCGGCAAAGTAAGCTGTCATTTGAAAAAGGTAGGAACGGAGCGCGATCCGGGTGTGGTTTTGCACTGTTTTAGACTCGGCAGAACAGAAAAATAAAGCGGATTGAATGTATGGCCGTGTGAAGTTGAAAGCTCTTGGCGAAAACGTCTAAAGAAAATTTGAATATTCAAGTTCACGGATACTGTTTGATTTTCATAAAGCTTTTCAACATGCATTTTATTGGAAAAAAATCCCTTTATTGAATCTACAAGAGGCCCAAATGATTGATAACCTGACAAATCCCACGCTAGCGCGGGAGACTAACATTGTTGAAAAACAGGAAGCAATACCGCTTGCCGAGGAAAGAGACTTGTGGGCTGCATTCAAGTCTGGCAACAACTCCGCTTTCATCCTCATCTATGAGAGATTCTTTGACAGTCTATACAGCTATGGACTGCGGATCAACAGCGACGAAGATCTGATCAAAGATGCCATTCACGATATATTTTTGGATCTAAAAAAAAACAGTAGTTCTCTGGGAGATACCGACTCCATTAAGTTCTATCTATTCAAATGCCTAAAAAGAAGGATTTTTCGAGAGGTTAAAAACTGGGCAAATCTCAGGGAGAACCTAGATATGCGGCAAAGTTTTGAGATCACATTTTCCCATGAGCAGACGCTAATCGACAAGCAGATTGACCGGGAGAAAACAGAAGAAATCAACGCCGCGATCAGAACGCTGTCCCCAAGAAAAAGAGAAGCCATTTACTACGTCTTTTACGAGGGCATGTCCTATCAGCAAGTATCGGAGTTGATGGAGCTCTCTGATGCCAAGTCCGCGAGGGATTTGGTCTACAAAGGGCTAAAGTGCCTTCGAGACACCTTGGGATTTCTACCTGCTTTTATTCTGCCTTTTCATTGACTTAACCATAATTACCGCCACCTTCCAGTCTCCAGCATCTTGAATATTTCGACATTTATAAAAAATAGTCAATATTTTTTGGCGTTGTTTTGACCTTCTCCTCCTTTATCTAGTGTAGCCAATTTTTAACACTAGTCTGAATGAGTCAAATCAACGACCTGCTGGAAAATCTAGAATTCATCAGGTGGGTAAAAAACCCCGACCATGAACTGTCCACCTTTTGGAAAAGCTGGATGGAAGCCAATCCAGGCCGGATTGGGGATGTGAAGCTGGCTCGGGAGGCAATTCTAGGCTTGCAATTCCCCTCCAAATCTGCGTCCGAGGCCACCAAAAGAGAAGTACTAAACAGCATTCTCCGGGAGACAAAGGCCGAAAAGCTTATCGCTTCCCACAGTTTGCGGCCAGAGTCATCCTCCGGCACGAAAGGTATTTGGCAGTTTTCACGCGTTGCGGCAATACTGGTTGGCGTAGCGCTGCTCTCCACTCTTCTTCTAAAAGTTGGCACCAGAAATCAAGAACAACCCACCCAGACAAGTGCTCGCTGGGTGACTAAATCCACCAACGCTGGCGAAAAGCTCAATTTCAGACTTCCCGATCAGACCATTGTCTGGCTCAATTCAGGAAGCAGTCTGGAATACCCTGAGACGTTTGATTCTACCGTTCGATTGGTAAAACTAAAAGGAGAGGGATTTTTTGAGGTCAGCGAAAATCCAGAGCAACCCTTCCAGGTTTTATCCGACGATTTGATCACCACTGCTCTTGGCACCACTTTCAATATCAACATCACACACAGAAATGAAATCCACGTCGCACTGGTAACCGGAAAAGTCTCGGTAATAGGCACACAGGATAGCAGGTACGTGTATCTCGATCCTGGGCAGGAGCTTACTTATAAAAAAACCACCGGAGAATCCAAAGTCACTTCATTTTCTCAGGATCAGGTATTGGGTTGGCGGTTTGGAAAATTGATTTTCAACAGATCCACCCTCGGCGAGGTGAAGGAAGACCTAGAAGGGTGGTACGGTGTGGAGATCACCCTGGTGGGTCGTCCCGACAGAGAGTGGCAATTCAACGGAAAGTTTGAAAACCAAACGCTCGACAATGTATTGAAGAGCATGTCCAATATCGAAAACTTCACCTATAGCATAGACCACAAGACAGTCAAACTAATTTTCAACTAATAACCCATCTACACATGACTTCTAGCTACATAGATGATTCTTAACAGAAAAGCCAACTGGAAAACCAGTTGGCTTTAGTTGCAGTCTGGGGGTGGATAATCTATTGGGGAATAGGAAAAACCCACCAGACCTAGTTTAATGAAATTTTCAATAAACCACTCAAAATTATGCAATTAAACTTACAAAAGACAATATACATGTTGTCCAAGTACTTCTTGTATGGCTTCATAATACAGCTGATGGCCCTAAACTTCGTGTTAGCCACAAGTGCTAGCGGGCAGTACAGATCGATCGAGGAAGTGCAAGTGAAAATTGAACAAGAGTCCATCACCTTAGGACAGTTCTTCAAATCCATCGAAAGGCAAACTCCTTTCAGTTTCTTGTACGACAACTCACTCATCAATCCATCCACAGTAGTCCATCTACAGGGCAAGGCAGGCTCTGTGGAAAACTTTCTCCGACAAGTATCTCTCCAGTCCAACCTGAGATTCCGACAGGTAAACAATGGCATAGATGTAAAAGAAGACCCGAAACTACCCTTTATTTCAGTCTCTACTCAGAAGGACGGGATACAAGTAACAGGGGTGGTCAAGGATCAATCTGGAGCTCCGATTCCAGGGGTGACGATTATCGTCCAAGGCACTACCCAAGGGACCGTATCGGATGTGGACGGCAACTATTCGCTGGATGTGCCAGTTGGCGGCGTATTAGTTTTCTCCTTTATAGGCTACGAACAACAGGTGATCGAAGTCGGCAATCAAAGCGAGATCAACGTTACGATGCTGGAGAATCTATCGGCGCTAGAAGAAGTCGTAGTAGTGGGATATGGTACCCAAAAGAAAGTCAATCTGACCGGCGCCGTCAGTGCTATTTCATCCGGCCAAATTGTAAACCAACCTGTCGGACAGTCCTCCATGGTACTCCAAGGGGTAGCCCCGGGAGTCACCGTCACCCAGAGGAGCGGACAACCTGGAAAGGATGGCGGAAATATCCGAATCAGAGGAATCGGCACGCTCGGAGACTCGAATCCCCTCATTATGGTCGATGGCGTGGAAACCAATATGAACAACGTAGACCCGAATGAAATCGAAAGCATCTCCGTATTGAAGGACGCAGCGTCGGCAGCCATCTATGGTTCTCGGGCTGCAAATGGTGTAGTACTAATTACCACAAAAAGAGCAAAAGAAGGAGTAAGCGTCAGCTACAACATGTATGCAGGCGTCCAAGTGCCAACCCGACAGCCCGAAATCGTCGGGGCAATGGACCACATGCTGTTGGCTAACGAGGCATTTACAAACATTGGCAACGATCCGCAGTATTCTGAGCAGTTTCTGGCCGACTACCAAGCAGGGATGCCTTCCGACCAATATCCGGACACCGACTGGCAGGAGCTGACTATGGCCAATTCCGCATTCATGCAAAGCCACAATGTCAGTATCAATTCGGGAAGCGAAAAAGCCAAGATCCTGGGTTCATTCAACTATTTGGATCAAGATGGTATCATCCCCAATACCAGCTTTAAACGACTGAATTTACGATTTAATTCTGACCTTCAAGTCACAGAAAAGCTCAAGGTGTCTGCAGACATCTTTTTGCGGAAAGCCACCCAGACAGAGCCCTCAAGCGGCACTTCCTATGTTTTTCACTGGATGAGGAGAATCCCGGCAAATGAGGTTGGTGTCCTATCAAACGGCCGCTATGGAGAAGGGTGGAATGGCGACCATCCGCTAGCTAGAGCCCAGGACGGCGGTTTGCGGGTCGAGGAAAATCTTGATGCTATCCTCAACTTCCGGGCAAACTACAACTTCACTGACTGGCTGTCAGCAGAGGTTATGTACGCTCCGAAACTGTGGAACCCACACATCAAAAGCTTTTCGAATATCACCCAGACCTATGCCCGGGACGGTGAGACCCCTACATTCTTTGTCCCTCAGCGCAATTCATTGACCGAGCAATACACCCGAGAATGGTACAATAACTTCCGAGCACTTATCAACTTCAACAAGACCTTCAATGACGTTCACATGGTAGGATTTACCGGTGGCTATCAGCAGGAAGACCAAACCAACCAGTGGATCTCAGCCTACAGAGAAGTCTTTCCTCTGCCGGACTATCAGCAAATCAATGCCGGAAACCGGCTCAACGAACAAACAGGTGGATCGGCAACCCATTGGGCTCTTCAGTCTGTTTTTGGACGTGCTACCTACAATTTTGACGAGCGCTACCTGTTTGAAGCAAACCTCAGAAGAGATGCATCCTCGAGGTTTGCGGACGGCAATCGCGCCAGCTTATTTCCGTCTTTCTCTGCCGGGTGGAGAATGTCCGAGGAGGCTTTTATGGCCGGAACGAGCAATGTGATCGATGAGCTGAAGTTCAGGGCTTCCTGGGGGCGACTCGGAAACCAAAACATCGGACTGTATCCCTACGCAGCGTTTATTTCGCTGGGGGGAACTGCACAGGACTACACCTTCGACGGGGTGATATCGCCCGGGGCTGCGCTGAACAATATGGCCAACGAAGACATCAAATGGGAGACTTCGGAAACCATCGATTTTGGGTTAGATGCCAATCTGTGGGGCAAGCTGGATGTGACCTTCGACTACTATCAGCGACGAACCAGTGATATTTTGCTTACACTGAACATTCCCCTCACCCTGGGACTGACCGCGCCTTATCAAAATGCCGGTGAAGTACTCAATACGGGCTACGAAATCATGTTGAACTACCAGAACAGAATAGGCGAGTTCAGCTACGGAATCATGGCCAATTTTTCCGATGTGAAAAATGAGATCATCGATCTGAAGGGTATAGAAAACACTGGATTGACTGTCAACAGGGAAGGCCACTCCATCGGATCTTTTTTTGGCTACGTTGCCGATGGCTTTTTCCAATCACAGGAGGAAGTGGACAATCATGCTACGCAATTCGGCATGATCGCGCCCGGTGACATCAAATACAAAGACCTCAACGAAGACGGAAAAATCAATGATCAAGACCTGGCCATCATCGGGAGTCCCATTCCCAGATACACCTATGGTCTAAAACTCAATGGTGGCTACAAGGGTTTTGACCTCTCTATATTCTTTCAGGGAGTGGGACAAGCAGACGGCTATTTGTTTGGTCAGGGAATTATGCCCTTCTACCTAGGAGGCACGATCCAAGAGCAGCACAAAGACCGCTGGACACCAGAAACTCCCAATGCCCGGTACCCCAGACTGGCCTGGAACCAGACCAACAACCAGCAGAACTCCAGTTTCTGGATGAGCGACGCTTCTTACTTACGCCTTCAAAGCGTGCAGCTGGGTTATGCTTTTCCAGAACCTATTTTGAAAAAACTCAAGGTTCAAAACTTGAGGGTTTATCTCAGTGGTCGCAATCTGTTTACCGTGACCGACTTTTATGAAGGGTATGACCCTGAGGCTCCTGTCAGTGATGGCGGATGGTATCCTCAGATGTCCACCTATACCATGGGATTAAACCTCAACTTCTAAACAACCAACCGATGAAAAAGCTGATAAAATATATATGTGCCGTTTCATTGTTGCTGTTTACCCAAGCTTGCAACGATGAATATTTGGATCGACTGCCGCTCGACTCTCCCTCCAGCGAGACCTTCTTTGCCAACGAGACAGAACTCGAAATGGCCGTCACGGGGGTTTACAACCGTCTTTGGTATTCCACACAGGGAGCGGTCTGGTTTCTATCGTTTGACTTTGCCTCAGATGATGGCTGGGATCGAAATGGCAGCGCGCTTCAGGCCTTGGGCAGAGGAGAACAAAACGCAGACAACGGCTACACCAACGGATTCTGGTCGGCCTTTTACCGGGCGATCAACCGGGTAAACTTCATCACGTCTGGCTCGGAGGAACTAAAGGCAAAGATGGATCCCGAGAAATACAACCGGCTGGTGGGCGAAGCGAGGTTTCTTAGAGCCTATTTCTATGCCTATCTGGCAGAACTGTACGGAGATGTCCCGCTGGTGATCACGACCCTCAGTCTAGATGAAGCCCAGACGCCCCGTACGCCAAAAAGCGAAGTCATAGACTTTGTACTTGCTGAATTGAATGAGGTAAAGGAATATCTTCCGATGAACGCGAACGACAAAGGAAAAGTCACCAAAGGCACCGTGCTGGCATTGATCTCAAGAGTAGCACTTTGGAATGAAAGGTGGCAAGAGGCTGCTGACGCCGCCAAGGAACTCATGGACTCCGGTGCTTACCAAATCGACCCGAATTACTCTGGAATGTTCACTTTTTCTGGAAACCAATCCCCTGAGGTGATCATGAGAATCAACTACCTCCGGGGTGTCACCACCCACAACACTCCGAGGGATTTTCTGTCCAGGATGTCGCTGGGACACTCCAACAAAAAGCCACCACAGGACTTCGTGGACACATTTGACTGCATTGACGGGTTGCCAATTGACAAGTCCCCTCTCTATGATACCCAACATCCTTTCGAAAATAGAGACCCGAGGATGAACTATACCCTGGTAGTTCCGGGTAGCCGATTGGTAAACTGGATCTTTGAGACCCATCGAGACAGTACTCTTACATGGGAGTTTAGAGGAGATGAAAAAGTAAGAGTACCCAACATCGAGGCGCAACATGCCTATGCCTCGTTCACCGGCTACCTCTTTCGCAAACATGTGGATGTGGCTGACTATCCAACCAATGTCGGCGCTTCAGAACAATCGTTGACGATTTTCAGGCTCGGGGAAGTCTTGCTGAACTATGCGGAGGCAAAGGTAGAGATGAACGAAATCGATGCTTCTGTGTATGAAGCAATTAACTCCATCAGAACCAGGGAATCCGTGAATATGCCACCGATAGCAGAAGGCAAAACCCAAGATGAGCTCAGAAATCTCATCCGAAAAGAGCGAAGAAGTGAACTGGGCATGGAAGGGTTCCGATACTTTGACATCCGGCGATGGAAAATCGCCGAAGATGTGATCCCCGGCCCGGTGAGGGGAAGGGTTAACCGCTACGGCGCTGGAGGATGGCTAAACGAGCCACCTATCATTGACCCTATGGGCACGCCTAGCTATGACCATATCAGCAACGCCTCCGAAATGGTAGTCATCGAAACCAGGGCTTTCAACCCAAGCAGGGACTACCTCTGGCCAATCCCCCGGATCGAACTCGAGACTAACAAGGCCCTAACCCAAAACCCTGGCTATTGATTTCCTACATAGACATTCCCTTGCGCAAGGAGCTCCTACTATGATATTAAGGAGTTCCTCGCAAGCGGAGAATTGTCAATTTTTATTTCGTCTATTTCACCACTGATACAATGAAAAAAATACTAGTCACTTTATGTGTTTTAATATCCGGCATTCTATCCCATCACAGCCATGGCCAGTCCTATGACATCGTGATCTATGGAGGCACCTCAGCGGGAGTTGCGGCGGCGATTCAAGCATCCCGAATGAATAAATCCGTCGTACTGATCGAGCCTACCCATAGGCTTGGCGGCCTAACCACTGGAGGTCTCGGACAAACGGATATCGGCAAAAAGCAGGCCATAGGAGGCATTTCCCGTGAGTTCTATCAAGAAATCAAAGCCTACTACAACCAGCCTGAAAACTGGAAATGGCAGCAAAAGTCCGAATATATGGATGGTGGACAGACCCGAACCCAAGCCGGAGAGGATGCCATGTGGACCTTTGAGCCCTCCGCCGCCCTGAAGGTATACCACAAAATGCTCGAAGGTGAGAAAATTGACATCGTCTATGGAGAGCGATTGCTGAGATCGGAAGCCGGTGTCAAAAAATCCAATGGAGCCATCCAATCCATTACAATGGAGAGCGGAAAGACCTTCAAAGGCAAGATGTTCATGGATGCCACTTACGAAGGCGACCTCATGGCGACCGCCGGAGTCAGCTACACCGTGGGAAGAGAAAGCAATGCCCAGTACAAAGAATCACTCAACGGAGTCCAAGCGAACTATTGGAGTGTGACCCTAAAAGGGAAAGCCTCTAGAAACGCCAAAAACCACAACTTTGTACCCGGTGTAGACCCTTACGTAGAAAAGGGAAACCCGGAAAGCGGCCTGCTCCCCTACATCATCGAAGGCGGCCCGGGCATAGACGGTTCCGGTGACAAAAAAGTCCAGGCCTACGGATTTCGTATGTGCCTGACCGATCACCCTGACAACAGAATACCTTTTCAAAAACCGGAAGGATACCAAGAGATAAACTACGAGCTGCTCTTCCGGAATTTTGAAGCCGGAGAAACAGTGTTACCCTGGATCAATTCAACTATGCCGAACCGAAAAACGGACACAAACAACCGACAGGGTTTTTCGACCGATTTTGTGGGGCAAAACCATGACTACCCGGAAGCCAGCTATGAGGAACGTGAAAAGATAGTCGAGGCACACCGTACCTACCAGCAGGGCTTGATGTGGACACTTGCCAACCATCCGCGGATTCCAGAGAAAGTCCGAAACGTCTATTCCCAATGGGGAACTTCCAAGGACGAGTTTGAGCGCGGCGACGGCTGGCAAAACCAGCTTTACATCCGTGAAGCAAGGCGTATGGTCAGTGATCTGGTGATGACCCAACAGCACTGCGAAAGGATAGAAGTCATCGACGATGCCGTCGGTCTGGCGGCCTATGGTATGGACTCCCACAACATACAGAGATATGTCGATCATAACGGCTATGTCCAAAACGAAGGAAATGTAGAAGCACATGTCGATGGCCCCTACCCGATCAGCTATCGCGCAATCATCCCTAAAAAGACTGAAGCAACGAATCTATTTGTACCGGTATGCCTAAGCGCAAGCCACATCGCCTTTGGCTCGATCCGTATGGAGCCCGTTTTCATGGTATTGGGTCAATCCTCTGCGATTGCGGCTTCTTTGGCTATTGACGCGGGAGTTTCTGTGCAGGATTTACCCTATGAAAGGTTAAAGTCAGAATTGACAGCCAACAAACAACGATTGGAATAGATACAAAATTATCGAAAGCACCCCAGTATGCACATCGAACCCATCTGGTTTCGGCGAGGGTGCTTTCGTCTTTCCATTTTTACTTTCAAAAATCGAACAGCTCATGAAAATCAGCAATCATATAAGACTGTGCCTATTGGCTTTGGCCATAGGCTATCTCTCCAGCTCCTGCAAACCCGCCGCTGAAGAGGACAATAGCATAGATGTAGTCGTCTACGGTGGCACATCCGGAGCGGTCACTGCCGCGATCCAGGCAAAAAAAATGGGAAAATCGGTCGTGCTCATTTCCCCCGACGTCCATTTGGGAGGATTGACCGCAGGAGGCTTGGGATGGACTGACACCGGCAAAAAAGAAGTCATCGGCGGCCTCGCAAGGGAATTTTACCAACGTGTCTACGACAAATACCAAGCGGAAGGAGCCTGGAAATGGGAAGATCAAGCGGACTTTGGCAACAAAGGCCAAGGGACACCGGCGATAGATGGGGCATTCCGCACCATGTGGATCTTCGAGCCACACATAGCAGAGGAAGTGTTTGACGAATGGGTCAAAGAACTGGGAATCGAACTCTACCGGGACGAGTGGCTGGACAGGGAAAGCGGTGTGACCATCGAGGACGGAAAAATCACCGCTATCCGAACCTTGGGCGGAAAGGAATTCAAGGGCAGAATGTTCATTGACGCTACATATGAAGGGGACTTGATGGCCGCTGCGGGAGTCAGCTACCATGTGGGAAGGGAAGCCACCAGCGTGTACAACGAAGAGTGGAATGGCATCCAAACAGGTGTATTTCACCACCGCCACCATTTCCAGGTACTTGACAAGCAGATCGACCCCTACGTCATTCCCGGTGACCCATCCTCTGGACTTTTGCCTAGAATCAGCGGAGAAGACCCGGGGGTAAAAGGTGAAGGAGACCGTAAAATCCAGGCATATTGCTTTCGTACCTGTATGTCCAACCATCCTGACAACCGCGTCCCTTTCCCCAGACCAGACAACTACGACTCTACCCAATACGAGCTACTCGTGCGAATCTTTGATGCGGGTTGGGATGAATGGTTCGACAAATTTGACATGATTCCGAACAGGAAAACCGACACCAACAACCACGGGCCATTCAGCTCTGACAACATTGGGATGAACTACGAGTACCCCGAAGCGAGCTATGAAAGAAGAAAGGAAATCATCAAGGAGCACGAGGATTACCAAAAAGGCCTTTTGTATTTCGTGGCAAACGACCCGAGGGTACCAAAAAAGACCCAGGAGGAGTTCAAAAACTGGGGCTTGGCCAAGGATGAATTCATAGACAACGGCAACTGGCCACACCAGATCTATGTCAGGGAAGCCCGACGGATGGTCGGCAACTATGTAATGACAGAGAATGAACTGCTCCGGAGAAGACCCACACCGGAATCTGTGGGCATGGGTTCCTATACCATCGACTCCCACAATATCCAACGGTATGTCGACGAAAATGGACATGTCCAAAACGAAGGTGACATCGGCGTCGGGCTGCCCGGACCCTATGAAATTGCCTTCGGATCGATCATTCCGAAAAAGGAAGAAATCACCAATCTGGTCGTTCCCGTGGCGGTGTCAGCCAGTCATATCGCGTTCGGTTCTATCCGGATGGAGCCCGTATTTATGATCTTGGGGCAATCTGGCGCTACCGCCGCGGTGATGGCTTTGGACAAAGGAATCCCTGTGCAGGATCTTTCCTACGAAACGCTGAAAGGCCAGCTACTGACAGATGGCCAAGTCTTGACCATGGAAAACCAGATCAAATAACTCCATCCTGTTTCGTTCAAAAACCCAATCCCCGATAAGTCGGGAGATTGGGTTTTCATTTTTCCATGCAAAGCCCAAAGCCAATGTCGGAAAGTATTCATCCCCCAAAAAAGGAAAAGCCACTTATTCCAAGGGCGGATTTCTTGGAAGCCGCCTTTTTGGCTCAAAGAAATCTTAGCGAATTGAACATGTGGCCTTGGGGAGCCGAAAGCTCTTTGAAAGAACCTAGGCTAGGAGGGAAAGGAAAAGTGCTGGAGGTGGAGATAGTAGGATTGGATCACTGTCGATCTGAACGACCGTCCCATTTCCAGACCTGTCGGGAATGGGTAAAGGAAAATGAAGTGAGTCTGTGATCGCGGGGAGTAGTAAACCTATCCAAGACGGAAGCAAAGCGAGCAGTCATTTGAAAAATAGTGCGAGCGGAGCGGAAGTCGAAGAGTGGTTTGCGCGGGGAAAAAGGCTTAGGGATAGAAGCGGAAATCTTTTCACATCAAGAAAGATTGGGAGTGGATAGCCTGGCCGAAGGAAAGCCCAAAGATTCAGTAACTCACAGTTTACCAAGAAGACTAAGCATTACAGCTTCGAAGAACAGTTGAAAAAGCTTGCGGAAATTTGGCAGGTCCGGGCAGACAACTACCTCCTGGCCAACGGTTTGTCGCTTGGCTAAGTAGCGGAATTCGGAGTACAAAACTTTCATTTAACCACAAAAGTTGATGTGAGGTAGAATGTTCAATTAACCACTTCGCCCGCCATTGAGCCAAACGCCTGTTGCGTTGTGACTATTTTTCGTTCTATGTAAAATCACATAATAATTTCTTTAATAACATAATTGAGTCACGGAATATTTATTATTGATAATATAGACGTCGTTTGGCCACCATGATAATTTTCAGCATTACCCATTAGAACGACCTTACCCCCAGGTCCGGTAAAAGCTTGAGGGAAAATAGACCCTTGCAAGTAACGGCAACTTATATCAAAAGTAGCCAGCCGAAAAGCACTAGTTTGAACTTGGCCGTCTACATCCGGCCACAGAACAGCATTGTCATTATAAGAAACTGATCCTATGTTTGCGACATTGCTTCTTGGACAAGCGGTAAGTCCTTCTCCTTTAAGCGAAACTGATTTTACTCCTCCGTTATAATCATAGGCTATAAAAAATACTCTATAATTGTAATTTTTATTTAAAGATAACTGTTGACCTGTCGTGGTAAACTCGAATTGATCATTGTTATTATTTTGAACTTGTACAACCCATTTATACGTTGGAGGAGTTGCGTCACTCTGAGGGAAGTCAATTTTATTTTTGCAGCCGTTGCAGAATGTGACTAGGAAAAGTATGACTGAGAAAGGCGCTAAATGAACGACCCTTTTTGTTGAAATCACTTTCATTTTTTATAAGTTTAAATATTAAATTAAAGATTTGCAATAACCTATAAGAAGTATTCCATAAAGTCTTTATTGGAACTTAGTATTCTTTGGACGGAATAACGCACAACGGTTCACGTATCGGCGATGGTGGGGCATTTGAAAAACGTCAGCCCAACACTTGCACAAATGCCCAATAGAATTACAAATGTTTCTGCGGAGCACTGAACCGCCACTTTTGTCAACCACGTGTTGTGCGTTCGTGCCAGTTCTGACATCAAAATCAATACTGGGATTTATAGCATTTGATTAGTAATTTAAGGTTAGAGAAGTAAAGCCTTCGCTCCTATCAGTACTTAGAACAATGTCTCGAGTAAAGTCAAATTCATCCCTATATTCTTCCCAATAAAGTGAGTCAATAGTTCCTGGCACATGACGCATTTCACCGCTTAATACAGCACTAAATATCCAAACCTTTTCCCAAGCATCATCACCTACTGCAATAAATTTTACTTTAAGATGACCAGAGATTCCATTGGGAAATTCTTCATAATAAGGAGGAGTAAATCCAGAATAACTTACACCAATGTTTGAGTTATTTTGGAATACCCAAAAGTAAGTTGCATTTTCATTGCGGTTTAATCTAGATGTTCTACCCGGTTCTAATCTCAATCGTTGCAGCAGAGTTCCGTCCCGATAGATTTCCATTTTAATTTCTGTGTCAGTGCCACTCCACCACTGATTACCTGTTTGGATACGCCAAGAAATTTTTGTTACTTTTTTCATTTTATTTAAGTCTAAAATTTATGCCTACTCTTTGTCGGATTTTTCGGCTTACTCCGTATTTCATTCTTGATAAATTTTGCAAGTCACTTTTAAATTGTGAAGTCGTCAAGCATGACGCACAATATATATACGCAATAGTTGCGTGTATTTCTCCAATGTATGCAATGCTTTGTTCGATATAATCTGCCTGAAATTGTTCCAATCGCCTTTTGCCGATTTTAAGTATTTGTAAGCACTTGTTGTCGGATATCGCTTGCTTTCGCTCAATTCTACACAATGTGATAGCTTTTTCCACTTTTGAGCTAAACAATTGCCTGTTGTACTAAACACGACAAATCAAAATGATTAAAACAAAAGGAATACAGCGACAATTTCTAAATCAGGTTCTCTAAAAGGATTGGAAGTCAGATTGTTACTTAAATTTCCGAAAGTAGATCTGAATAAAAAATACCCTATAGTGGGTATTTTCGGAAAAATCCCAAATCCAGGTGTCAGTTATTGTAAAATCCAATTGCATAGCTTCCGGATTAGGGCGATTTTAGCAATAAGCACTTATCCAAGTGGAGTATGGATAGGTGCTCTCGAACCTCTTTGACCTTTTCCCAAAAGATAACTTTCACAACAAGCCCCCAAGCAGATGTGCTTCTACTTCTTTTCCGATGGCCAATGGCTGGCTGAACTTTCGACAGATGAGCTTTATTCCCCTTGGGTGAAGCAAATGGACGCCTTCGAGGGGCAGCACTATGTGGTTGGCTTCTCCCATCCCAAGCTGGATGTCCTGTCCAACGATCCGGAACATCCCATTATCCAGATGGAGTGGGGTCTTATGCCTCACTGGGCCAAGGACAAATCCTTCCAGAAAAATACGCTAAATGCCCGCCTGGAGACTTTGGAGGAAAAGCCCAGCTTCCGATCCTACACCGGCAATCGCTGCCTGATTCCCGCAGAGAGCTTTGTGGAATGGCAGTGGCTTGACCCCAAGGGCAAAGTGAAACAGAAATACCGCATCCGGGAAAAAGGAGAGCCCTGGTTCACATTCGCGGGACTGTACAGCGAATGGGCAAACCCGGAGACGGGCGAACTGATTCCGACCTTCACCATCGTTACCCGTGAAGCAGAAGGAATCATGCGGGAAATCCATAATACCAAGCTACGTATGCCGATGATCGTCTCTCGGGCTGAGCGAGATCTGTGGCTCGCGGGTGAGATCGACGTAGCAACGCCTCCTGAACTGGAAGCTGAAAAAGCAGAGTAGGTTTTTTCAAAGAATAATCTGAATCACCTCGTCCAAATTGGTGGAATAGCGAGGCGACAGACGCTCCTGCTTCATCTTCCAGACCTTACCCGGATCCTGGGAAGCCAGCCGGACTTTTTTTCCATAGAGCAGATTCAATCGGTCTACCGTTTTCATCAGGGGAATCTGCCGGGAATCCCGGTTTTTGAAGAGATCCAGTTGTGGCTCTTTCTCCGCTGTAAACTTCTCCACGATCACACCGGCTTTCTTATAGTGGAATCCAGGACGGAAAATCCGCTTCAGCGCTTCCACGGCAAACTTGGACAGTTCCATGCCAGAGTTGGTGGGAAAATGCAAAAACCGGTCAAACTGACCCCCGCTAGCCGAAGTAAATTGACCCCTTCCGGCCGGAGCAAATTGACCCCCGTCCGCCGGAGCAAACTGACCCCCTTGGGGGGATATTTTTTGGGATTGGAATAGTGGGCTTTCGAAGGCTGTTGGATCAGGATTAACTACCCTGAACCGATGGCTAACCGACCCCTAACCATGAATAAGATACGACAGATTTTGAGAGGCCACTTTGAAGGCCGAGGCTCCAAACAGTTGAGCCAGCTTACCGGGGTAGCCCGTAATACAGTCAAAGGCTATCTAAGGCGTTTCAAAGAGACTGGACTTACTTATCAGGACGCAGAACAGTTGTCCGATGAAGGGCTTTCTGAGCTGTTTCTCGGTCCTCCGGCCCCCCAACAGCAGAATAAGCGACAGGAAATCCTATCTGCGCTATTGCCTACGATCTCCAAAGAACTCCGTCGCAAAGGCATGACCCAGCAGCGTCTCTGGGAAGATTACATCGCCAAACACCCTCAGGGTTACCGCTGCAGCCAGTTCAAAGCCTACCTGAGCGAATACCTGAACCGTAGGAGTCTGACCATGCATTTTGAGCACAAAGCGGGCGACAAAGTATTCATTGACTATGCCGGAAAGCCCCTTTACATCACCGATCCGGAGACCGGCGAGCATATTCCCGTACAGGTATTTTTGGGAGTGCTGGGCTGCAGCCAATACACCTACATGGAAGCAACCCTGACCCAAAAGCAGGAGGATTTTACAGGAAGCTGCCGCAGAATGCTTGAGTACTATGGAGGTGTCCCAAGAGCTGTTGTACCGGACAATCTCAAGCCAGCGGTACAGAAGGGAAGCAAATATTCCCCGGTAATCAACGAGACTTTTGAATCCTTTGCAGAGCATTACGGCACCAGCATTCTCCCCACCCGGCCACGCCAGCCCAGGGAAAAATCCCTGGTGGAAGGAGCTGTCAAACTGGTTTACCAGCGGATCTATATTCACCTTCAGAACAAGGTATTCTTTTCACTGGAAGGACTCAATGAGGCCATCAGGCCACTTCTTGCATCCTACAATGACCGGACTCTCAGGGGAGAAGAAAGCCGTCGGGAACAGTTTGAACAGCTCGAACGGGAAAGTCTGCAGCCCCTTCCCGCCCTGCCTTACCAGCTGATGGAGGTCAAGATCTCCACGGTAATGAAAAATACACACATCTGTCTGGCCGTGGACAAGCATTACTACAGCGTTCCCCATCAGTTCATCGGCAAGAAAGTCAAAGTGCTCTACAACGACGACCGGGTGGAGATCTTTTACCGATACCACCGTATTGCCCAGCACAAAAGAGACCGCCGCAAACACAAGTACACTACTTCAGCCGATCACCTGGCCGCAAGCCAGCGGTATGTGTCCAGTTGGAGCTATGACTATTTTGTGGGAGAAGGAAGCAAGATCAGCAGGGAAGTCGGTGACTACCTGGCTGCGCTGATGGAGACCAAGCCCCATGCCGAACAGGGCTACAAGTCCTGTGCAGGGATCCTCCATCTGGCCAAGAAAGTGGGGAACTCACGGCTGATATTAGCCTGCAAACGGGCTTCTGAATACGGAATCTACACTTATCCCATCATCGAGGATATTCTGTCCAAGAACCTTGACACACTCAGTCCATCTGAAGAGCAGCTGGACGATACCGTACTGACACCCCGTCACCATAACATCCGGGGCAAGGAATATTACAGTTAAAACCAAAACACATGATCGAACAGACGCTTGAGAAAATGAGAAAAATGAAGCTCTACGGCATGCTCCGCAGCTTCAAACATGCTACCCACACCCAGTCGATGGCCGGCCTCACGGCCGACGAGCTCATCCACCTGCTGGTGGAAAACGAATGGGACGAACGCCAAAACCGGAGTATGGAGCGAAGCCTGAGAAACGCCAGATTCCGCTACAAAGCAACTGTGGAAGGACTTGACTTCCATCCTGATAGAATGCTGGACAAAAACCAGCTGCTTCGTCTGGCAGACGGCGGCTACATCAAAAAGGGAGAAAACATCCTGCTCACGGGAAGTACGGGCACCGGGAAAAGTTACCTCGCCTGTGCACTGGGAAATCAGGCCTGCGCCCAAGGACACAAAGTCCTCTACGCCAATACCAACCGATTGCTCACCCAACTGAAAATGGCAAAGGCAGAAGGCTCCTCGATCAAAGAAATGATCAAGCTCGAAAAGCAGGATGTACTTATTCTGGATGACTTTGGAATCCAGCCTTTAGACGTACAGGGCAGAATGCTGCTGATGGAAATCATCGAAGACCGACACGGCAAAAAATCCACCATCATCACCTCACAGCTTCCTGTTAACGCATGGTATGAAGTCATCGGAGATCAGACGCTGGCAGATGCCATTCTCGACAGGATTGTCCATGACGCACACCGTCTGGAACTACAGGGTGACTCCCTACGAAAAAAGCGAAAAATAAACCAAGCCAACCTCTAACTTCGCCTTCCAGAATTCCACTTTTCTGACCCAAAAATCCAGACAACTCTAGGGGGTCAATTTCCAGCGGCGACAGGGGGTCAATTTAATCGGCATATGCAATCATGGTGCCTTGCACCACATATTCTTCCATGTTTTCAGCAGTCTCCTGAAGTGTAATTGTCCCCAGAGAATTGCTGCCTGCTGCGAGGCTTACCTCTTGAGAGATGGTCTCGTAACCCAGATAGCTAAAGCGGAGTGTCGCTTTGCCAAGAGGTAGATTAGAGAGTTCAAATTTCCCGTACAAATCAGTCGCGGCACCTCTGCCCAACTCATCAATCCACACATTCACCCCGGGAAGAAATCCCGTCGCGTCCGATACTTTTCCCGTGATCGATGCGGTGTTTTGTGCATATGCTGTCACAAACCCGAGCATCAATACTAACATTAGATGTAGCCGTTTTTTCATTTCGAATAAATTTTCGACAAACCTAGTTACCGGCCCCTATTCCAGTCGTCCGTATAAATTTATCCGTACCTTCTTAGGCCGGAATGAAATACATTGCACTGATTTACAGTACATTAAAGCGTATTAACAAATAATTATCAAAAAATGAACCGCCGATAATCCCGTACTTTTTGTCGAGTTTTCTATCGTTGAAAAAGGAAAAAACCCAAAACGCGAAGGGAATTGGACTTGAATGAAAATCAAAAAAATCGGGCTTCATTCTTTCTCTTTCCAGGCCTGAATTAAAATTCAATTCGGAAGGATCCAAAGAATAAATCCATTGAATTAAATGATAGGACGATGAGCTGGATCTTCATTTTTTAAAAAACCATCCCAAGGATTCGAATAACAGAGAAGCAGTCAAAATCGATTTTTAAAAGGGCTTTCCAAGAAAAGCGATCTAAACAAAACACTCCGAAATCTGCAAAAATCATCTTGGCTATACCAGCGACAAAGCCGAATGGCTTTTCGGGATGCGGGAGAGAAAGTCAGAAAAAAGAAAAAATGAAAAACTATCCTGCCGGGACTTTAGTGGGAAAGCTCCCAGTTTTTGCGATAGTCGCTGGGACTACAGCCCGTAGCGTCCTTGAAATACTTATAAAAAGTCGATTTGGATTTGAATCCGCTCTCGTAGCCCACTACCGTGAGATTATCCTCACCGACTTGTTGGAGCAGCTTTTTGGACTCCTCCACCCTCGCCGTATTGAGATATTGGTAAAAATTCTGCCCCAGTTCCAGATTCAAAGCCTGTGTGATATTTACGCGGGGCACTTCCAATTCCTGAGCCAGATCATCCAGCGAAAAATCCGGATTTAAATAAGGCTTTTTCTTTGCGAAATACAGGGCAAGTGCCTCCAGGATCGATCTCATCTCCTCGGTCTCCAACCTGGAAGTCTTATACTTTTCCCTTTCGTGAATCTCCAAACTCAGTGTATTTCCAGCTGACTCTTGCTGATTGATCGACAGGAGTCTCATCCTCACATTGATGACGGCAAAAAACAAAACCAGCATCAATCCATAAAAGGTATATCTGGATCCGAGATTGATCGGCAGTTGGAAAATTTCGATCAAAAAGCCGAAAATAATCAGGCCAAAAAGAAACAGGTAGGCCGCCCCGATAAACTTGGCAATCAGTGATTTCAATTTGAGTACCTGATCCTTCTTTTCTCCCGAAAAAGCAAAAAACGGATACAGTCCATATCCAAAAGAAGAAAACATCAGAGAATACAGGATAAAATAATGGTACATATCCATAAATAAATCCAGATTGACATCGATCAATAAAGAAATCGTCAGCAACACATTGACTCCCAATCCCATCAGAAATGGGGCGGTATGCAACAAAAATGCCCTGGAGGTCAAAGTTCTTCCTAAAACCGACTGAATGTAAAAAAACAGCATTGGCCCATAAAGCAATGAAAATGAGCCATGCAGGCGATCAAAAATCTCTTCACTATCAAATACCAACAGGATGGCTCCTTTGTAAGACAGATGGATAAAAATCACCCCAAATAGCAAGCTCAGAAAGAGATCTTCTCCCTTATATCGCTTGTTGAAATATATCAACAAAGCGGTAGTGAGCGCCTGAAGGGTGACGACAGCAAGAACAATCCCCATGAACAAAATCCCGTTAGGACCGGCAAATGACCAGTTGCAACAAAATTAGAATCCAAAAATTACCAGAATGTTACTTTTGCATTGTGTTAACCCAGCCTTGGAATTAAATGTCTGCCGTTTGCGTGCAAAAAGCCAAGCATATTATCCAAGCTTTTTTGACAGAAACCAAACACTCAGGCCGAATCAGGGTTCCAACGATTCATCCCAATTCGGATATAGCCTAAACAGATTAAAATTCGACAAAAAGAACTGCAAGACCGTTCACGTTGTACAGGCTTTTTTATGGTTAAACCCAAAAAATTTTCACAATTACCGGTATTTCCAGCGCTTCATACTGGAAAAAGCTTCGGTTTGCTCTTCTTTTTGAAGCAATCCAAAGAAACAAATCAGACTAAAGATACATCTACCTTCGCATCCCGGTCGATGGAGTAGGCGAAGGGCTGTCTTTCCAAACGATTATACCCATCCTCAAAATGGAACGTTTCTGCCGAACGTAATCTCCCAACTTCAGTTCATGATTTGATTGCGTATCTCGCCATTGGACGGAATCGTGGTGATTATAGTTTACTTGGCTGCATTGATATCTAGCGGACTGTATAAACCAAACTTGGATTCGTCCACAGGCTTGAAAAGCAACTGGGAAAACATGTACAAGCCATTTTTCCAAACCTTGAAATCATGTCCACCACTCTCCAAATAGTAAATATGCGGCACATCATTTTCTGCTAAATACTCATGAGTTCGAGAACTGAATCTTAGCAATCCATCTGCATCTCCGCAGGAAATCCAAAGTACTTTTAACATTTCCTTGGCTTTTGCAGGATCAGGTATTAACTCCTGAGGTGCTTTGGTATTTGGAGCTGAGGAAAAACCTCCCACCCAAGCAAACTTATCCAAGTTGCCCAAGCCAAAATTCAGAGATTGGCCTCCACCCATGGAAAGTCCCGCAATTGCACGGTTTTCTCTATCGGTAAGCACGGGGAAGTTTTCTTCCACATAGGGAATCAGGTCATTCAACAAATCCTGTTCGAAGGTGGCAAAAGCAGCCACTTTATCAGGAGCCATGATATTTCCGCTTGCGCTATCATCTTTCATCGCTCTGCCATTTGGCATCACCACAATCATGGGCACTAGCTTTCCTTGAGCATAGAGGTTATCCAAAATGATCTCAGGATGACCGCCTTTCAGCCATTCTTTTTCATCTCCTCCGATGCCATGCAGAAGGTAAAGCACTGGATACTTCTTGCTTTTTGAATAGCCAGGAGGTGTATAAACCAAAGCTTTCCGAGTTGCGCCAACTGTCTTTGATGAATAGCTGATGGAATCAATTTTCCCATGGGAAATTCCATCTTTCGCTTGGTCAAAACCAGCTGGGGCTTCTTTTTCTAGTTGCTGTGCTTGAAGCTGCCCCACAAAGAGGAACAATAGGAGTAATAGGTTTTTTGAGCGGTTCATAGGTTATAGGTTGTTTTGGGTTGAAATAAATTGATTGGGCACGAGACTTTAAGCTTACTATTTCATTAGTAACTGAGCCATTTGCTCACCGTAGCGTGAACCAAGTAATCGATAGCCTGCAGCGGAGAAATGCAAGCCATCGGCTATCGCCTCGCAATCTGCTGATGAAATCACATATGAATTTGGGATCACATCAGGAAGGGTCGCAATGATCGGGTTCATACTGGCACACTTGCCTCCTTGCTCCGCGCTTACCAATTCACCAGCTAATAACGGGACGGAATCGGGAGCTAATCCTAAATCGCTTAATAGATTATCATAAACTCCTTCCACTTTCTTTGGCCAGGATTGGTCTCCTGTATTTGATTCACCTTGGTGAAGTAATATCCCTTTGATTACTCCGTCTTTTTGGGCAAGCTTAGCGAGCTCCACCAAATTCCCGTATGGATTTCCATCGTACTGAGCGATCATTCCTTTCATCCATCCCGGAGCAGTTTCCACATAGGATTCGTAACTATCTTTTTGAAAAAGCTCGATTTTGCAACCACCTACAGACACATTGATAATGCCGATTTTGATGCTATCAGGTAGGCTTTCAGCCAAAGTTTTTCCGAAATAATCTCCTGGTGTAATACCGGTATTACATCTACTAAGAGGTGGAACAGCTGTATACCAATTACCTCTTTTCCGGTTTAAATCCGGGCAATCCACCGCCTGAAATACTTTAAACCGCTCATTTGCTACCGTGTCCTGAGGTTCAGGTTTGGAATGCCCCTCCATATTGGACTGGCCAAAACTGAGGAAAATGTAAAAATTGGGATCTTGGGCAAAGCTGTTCGCTGAATAAATACAAGTCAACAAACTCAACATTAACAGTTTAAACTTGAGCCTTCTGCAACAATTTGTATTATCTGAATTTGTAGGGTTTATCATCTTATAATTCTTAAAAAGACCTTATTCATTTTCATTCAAACCCATTGCTTCCATTGGACGCAAACTGGATTTTTCAGGGGTAGGAAAATCATCCGGTACAGGATAAGTCACCTTTCCACTAGCCAACCACTCTGCCGCCCGGATCACAGTAGTCTGAAATCCTGCACATCTATAAGCTGGAGGGTATGTCTCTCCTCTCCAAAGATGTCCCATACTGGAATTATAAACATTTCCCTTCCCATACTTTACCACCCACTCTACTGGCCACATTTTTTTGGTGTCTGTACTGTCAAATGCATAGGAAAGCACTGTCAAATTCTCAGCGGCACCACGGGGATAGCTGTAAACTTCCGTATTCACTGTCTTCCATGTTGTTGGATATCCTTCATTGATTGGGTGAGGATTCAGAATTTGAATCAGTGCATCAAACCTATCACCATGACTCGTTCCCTTTCCTTCACCTTTGGGATGCTTGATCAATTGCCGTTCAGCACTCACCTCTAGAGCTATACCTGAATAAGCTGAGCGCCAACCCAACCCGATCATGTCATCATATTCCTTCCAATCCGGAAATGCGTTATTGGCTGAGTGAAGAATGTACAGACCGCCACCTTGCCTCACGTAATCGTCCAGACTCTTCCGGGCAGCTTCAGGCCACATTAACTTCAAATCATGGATATTATTGGTGTTTTGAATGACTACAGCATAAGGATCAAAATCCGGATTCCATTTCTGCCTTTCAACACTGTCAATAGGCACCGTGCTTACATCAATTTTAAACTTTCCACTTCCCTCCAAAATCCATCTGATCACTTCAGTGGTCTGCTTCCAATCGTGGTTACTAAATCCATCCACAATTAAAGCCCTGTAAATTGGCTGTGTTTGGGCAGAAAGATTCTCGCTCATAAAAAGACACAAACCAAAAGCGATCAGCACAGCTACCCGCCTCAAACCAAGTCTTGATGAATAAGATCTTTTCTTAAAATTCATTTTTGATCAATAATATCTATACTACTGCCTTCCCAATTCTATTAATAACTTTTACAAGATAAAATGCTATCTGCAGCCAAAATCATTTCCCTGCAACCAATGTAATTACTTCTCCTTTAGTCGTTTTGATATCAAACAACTTCATATCACTTAGATCCGCGGGAATAATCTCAGCCTCTGGCGACACGATTGGATCTGCAGTGACTGGCACTTGATAGAATGGGTTAGGATTTTCTCCACTCGCTACCTTCAGTCCTTTACCCTTTTCTAGATCCAAGGTGTTTGGTACTCTCAATCTCAGATTTCCTCCAATGGTAGATTTAATTACTGCTTTTTCAATCTTACCGTCTTTCCATTTCAGCTCCACTACTTCAAAGCCACCTTTGGCACGTATTCCGGTGATGCTTCCCTCTTTCCAAACATCCGGCAAGGCCGGTAAAAGATGGATCTCCCCATTAGCACTTTGCACAAGCATCTCGGTAATCCCGGAAGTACAACCAAAGTTTCCATCAATCTGGAATGGTGGATGTGCGTCAAAAAGGTTGTTATAAGAACCACCACCTCCTCGGTTGGAACCTACAGGAGAAAGTTGGTTTTGAATCAGTTTATAAGCGTGGTTTCCATCGAGCATTCTTGCCCACCAGTTCACTTTCCAACCCATACTCCAACCAGTGGATACATCTCCACGCTGAATCAAAGTGTTTTTGGAAGCAGAATACAATTCTGGAGTTCTCAACGGGGAAATCTGGTTGGATGGGAATAAGCCATACAAATGTGAAATATGACGGTGATGATCATTAGGATCATCAATATCATCCAGCCATTCCTGCAGTTGCCCATGCCTTCCGATCTGCATTGGCGGAAGTCTATCCCGCATCGCACGAAGAGAATCCGCAAAAGTTTGATCTTTATCCAGCATCTCAGATGCCTGAATCACTGCACTAAATGCATCAAAAACCAATTGGTTGTCCATGGTAGTTCCTGCATCTAAGGAGGAACCATCGTGAGCAGCAGGAGCGTTTTCAGGAGATGTTCCTGGATTGACTACCAACCACTTATTCTCAGGATGCTCTACCAAAAAATCAACATAGAACATCGCAGCGCCTTTCAAAATCGGATAGATAGATTTTAGATAATCCATATCTCCATTGTATTGGAAATGATCCCAAAGATGCTGGCTAGTCCAAGCTCCTCCTCCACTCCAAATTCCCCAGAAAATCGCATCCACTGGGCCGGTAATTCTCCAGATATCTGTGTTATGATGTGCCATCCAACCTCTTGCTCCATACATCACCCTAGCTGTTTCCTCCCCTGCCTCTGCCATTTCAGACACCATTTTCAGAAAAGGCTCATGAAGCTCAGCCAAGTTGGTTTTCTCAGCCGGCCAATAGTTCATCTGAGCATTGATATTGATGGTGTATTTACTATCCCAAGGCGGAGACATCTGCTGATTCCAAATCCCTTGTAGGTTTGCCGGCTGTCCTCCCGGCTGGGAAGATGAGATTAACAAGTATCGTCCATACTGGTAATAGAGCGTTACCAACTGGGGGTCATCCCCTTCTCGAAAGCCTTTAAGGCGCTCATCTGTTGGGAGTTTGGAGGCTTCTGTTTCTCCTAAATTCAAACTCACTCGGTCGAAATATTTTTGATAATCTACCCGATTTGTCTTCAATAAGTCAGCAAAAGATTTGGTTGAACCTTTTGCCATAAAAGCTTGGGCTCTTGCATTTTCATCACCTGTGAGATCAAGGTAGTTGTTGAAATTGGTGGCTATGGAAATATAGATCGTAGCTTCGTTAGCATTCTTTACTTCTATTGAATTCTCTGATGAGCTGATCTCGCCACCTTGGTTTTTGACTTTCGCAATACTTTTGAATTTCACTTGACCTTTCACGCCTTCATGATCAGTCGTAGTACCAGAGATAGTCAATTCCTTTTCTGCATTGAGGGCAATTGTAGCATTAGGCTGAGGAGTAGCCATGGAAGCGATGAAGGAGATTTTACCAGGTTTGCTGGCTGTCAGGTGAATTGCAATGACATTATCAGCGAAGGAAGCAATAGCTTCACGGGTATAGGTCACGCCGTCGACTACATAACTCACTTTGGAAATTGCCTGCGAAATATCCAGTTCCCGACGATAATCTGTAAAAGTACCATGCCCTTCAAATGCGATTTTCAGATCTCCAACTGGTTGAAACTTTTGCCCATGGGACTTCTTGCTTTGGATGGTTTTGGCGGCCAACTGTTCCGCTTCTTTTTGCTTCCCTTCGAAAATCAATCGTCTGACTTCCGGCAAGGATGCCAAAGCATCTGGGTTATCATTTCTATTTGGCCCACCGGACCAAACGGTATGCTCGTTGAGCTGAATCAACTCATTTTCCACATTTCCAAAAATCATTGCTCCCAATCTGCCATTTCCGATCGGTAAAGCATCTGTCCATACATCAGCTGCTGGCTGTTTGTACCACAGGGTGAGAGGAGAGCTTTCCTGGGCTTTTACATTTAGAGAAAAAGCCACAAAGAGGACTACAAATAAGCTTTTTAAACAATTTTTACTATTAAGCATTTTGGGTGTTTTACTATTTTTCAATTCTATTTTATGATTATCCGCAATGATGCCAGTCACCTTAGATTCTTTGCTTTTCAGGTTGGAAGACCGATGACCGAAGACCGAAGTGGCCTCAATTCTTAAGTTTAACATATCTTATTTTGCTTTTAAATAATCCCGATGACGCCCAGAATTTTAGGCTGCTCCTGTCTCCTGTCTCTCGTCTCTCGTCTCCTGTCTCCCGACTGAAAACTGACCACTGACCACTGAAAACCGCCTCCCCTACATTTCCACCAAAGCCTTGATCACGCCGGTTTCCGGAACCAGCCAGGACTGAAAATCATCCTTCACCCGATCAAATTTCACTTTATGAGTGATATACTTTTCCACTGACAATTTTCCAGTTGCCATAGCTTCCAACACCTGATCGAAGTCTTCCCTAGTGGCATTTCTGCTACTCATCAGCGTCGCTTCCCTCTTATGAAACTCGGGGTGGGTGAAAGCAATTTCTCCTTTTTGCAGGCCGACCAACACATAAGATCCTCCGTGGGCTATATATTGAAATCCCTGGTTGATTGCTGCCAAGCTACCCGTAGCATCAATTACTGCATCGCAATAGTCCCCATTGGTGATTTCTTGAATCTCTTTCTGAGCGTTTGCTCCAGCTTTCACTGCATGTGGGATGTTCCAAACATCACGGCAAAACTCCAGTCGCTTCTCAGAGATATCCATCGCGATCACAGTAGCTCCGGCGATCCTCGCAAATTCCATTACACCAAGCCCGATTGGTCCAGCTCCGACTACCAACACAAATTGACCCGGCTTCACACCTGCCCGGCGCACCCCATGAGCCCCGATGGCAAATGGTTCCGCCAAGGCAAGTTGATCCAAGCTTAAACCTTCTTTTTTCACCAAGGAGGCAACAGGCAAGGATACAAACTCCCGCATCCCGCCATCCTCATGAACTCCAAATACACTGATTTTTTGGCAGCAATTGGGCTTTCCATTTCTACAAGCCACGCAGTCTCCACAACTGAAGTATGGAATCACAGTCACCTGATCTCCTTTGCGAATGGCTTCACTTTCCCCGATTTCCAAGACTTCACCCGCAAGCTCATGGCCCAGAATTCTTGGATAAGAGAAAAAGGGTTGGGTTCCCTCAAATGCATGCAAGTCTGTACCGCAGATACCTACTCTCTTGATTTTGACAATGGCTCGTCCTTCGGAGACCTGTGGCTTTTCCCCTTCTTGATATTCAAAATGACCTGGAGAGGTGCAGCTTAATAGTTTCATTTTGTTTGGTTCAAGTTATATTCTGACAAATACCCGGCGATCAAGCCTTTTTCCTTACAAGCATTCCAAAATGAATCCCTTATGGTAGTTTGACAAAACTCCGCATTAGTCCTTATTCTATGCATTGACGTGGAGTTAAGAGCCAGGGAATTGACCCCTGGAAGCTGAAGGGCAAATTGGATACAGGCGTGGGCAGGATCTACCGCATAGGCTTCGCAGATGGCATAGAACCTCTTTCTCCAGAGCAATCTTTCATTGAAGGCGGCGGCATCGGAATTCATTTTTTGATAATCAAAGTAATCTCCCCCCACCAAGAATCCTGAATGAAAAACCGCCGAGTTGACTATCCCCACGCCATCCTTTTCCAGTAACCTCATAAATTCAAACAGCTCCGCAGGATGATCGTAAATCGTCATACTATTGGCTATCATCACCCAGTCGAGTGGGAAATGCTGATAAATCTTCTGGATTACCTTCCAATCTTTGGACCCAACTCCGATTGCCTTTACTTTCCCCGCAGTTTTCAACTCCTCCAAAGCCTCATAGCCCTCCAGAATATCTGCAAATCTCTTGTCATATTCTATTGGCGAATCCGCACCCTCCAAATACTCGTCGGGATCATGTATGGAAACCAACTGGCTTTCATAGCCTTTCAACAGCTCATTTCCCTCCTCGAAACAAGTTAGGATCCCCTGGTAACTGATATCCTGAACTGCGTCATGAGTCAAATCTTTCCAAACATCCCGCTCAAAAGTGGGTTCAGGACCAGTTAAAGGAGCTCGTTTCCATCCCAGTTTGTTGCTGATAAGTACCTTGTCTTTTGGGACTTGCAAATCGAAAAGCGCCTGTCCCAAGGTCTCCAGAGCCAATCCAGCACCATATTTCCCCGCCGAATCGAAAACTGCCCCATTTGGAAAACATTCAGTCGCTGTTCGAACTAATTCCAGCTTGTGAACATAAGATCTAGCTTCATAGAGATTTCCCAATGAACTAGTCCCAACAACCATGGAACCTAACTGTATCCCCGTTTTTCCTAATATCATGCTACTACTCTTGGACTTTATCACGTATTAGACCTAATATTATTTGGAATAAAAAACCCAATTCAAAACAATAATTCAATATTATGAAAAAGATGAAGAGTATGTTGGTCAAACGATTGACCTTAACGATAGCCGATCTCGTCAAACAAGATCCTGAGCACATTCTTTTCTGCTAAATTAGAGTTGAGGTTTAGCCTTAGCTTCCAAAATGAAAAAGAAGAGAACGAATATCTCAGACATTGCCAAAGCGGTACAGGTGACTCCATCGACGGTTTCCCGAGCGCTGAATGGCGGCGGAAAAGTCAGCGAGAAAAAAAAGCAGGAAATCATTTCTTTGGCTAAAAAACTCGGGTACCGACCCAACCCGATAGCAAAAAGTCTCTTGGAAAACCGCACCAATACGATCGGTCTTATCATTCCGGAATTCACCCATCATTTTTATAGCCGCATGTTGGCTGGAATAGAAAGCATCACTTCAAATTCTGGATACCAATTGCTGATATGTACCTCGAATGAGGACCAAAGTCAAGAAATCAAATCAATATATACGCTCTTGGACGCACGGGTAGATGGAGTCATAGCCACCATTTCCAAGGTGAATGATACGTTTGGGCATCTGCAAGAAGTGATGGACAACGATACTCCACTGGTTTTGGTTGATAGATTTTCGGAAGAAATCGAGGCTCCTTATGTAATCTCCGATGATTTTCAGGGAGCATTTTCAGCGGTAGACCATTTATGTCAGATTGGGTGCAGAAAGATTGTACACATCAAAGGCCCCGATAACCTCTCCACTACATTTAATAGACTTATGGGCTACAAGGAGGCACTTCGAAAACATGAGATTGAATGGGAAGAAGATTTGGTTCTTGAAGGAAGTAATCCTGATTTGGAAGAACAAATCAAATCCTGTTTAGAGACAAACCTCGTTGATGGAGCATTCGCATACAGTGATTACCTGGCTTTTGAGATTTACAAAGTCGCAAGCCAACTCAAAATCCATATTCCTGACCAATTAGCTGTGATCGGCTATGCAGACGAACCGATATCCACGTATATCACACCCACGTTGAGTACAGTAAACCAACAACCATTTGAAATGGGAGCGAAAGCTGCTCAGATTCTGCTAAATCAAATTGAGAATCCTGAAATACCGCGTGAATTCGTCAGTCTTCCGACTGAATTGATAATTAGAAAATCGATAAGATGAACTTGTCGTTCTAGAATAGGTGCCAACGTGCTTCGAAAAAGCAAAGAGGGATAGAAACACCATCCCCCTAAACTTAAAAATCAAGTGTTTCCCTTCCATTACGGTACCGTAGAATGATAGGATAAATTCGATGCTTCAACACAGACTGATTAAAACGGCTCCCACTATCCGGTTACAACAATCGTAATTCCGCCTTTTACTTGGCCATTTACCTGATTGGTGTTTACTATTTCAAAACCAACCGCCTGGCCTTTTTCAAGACCAAAGCCAGGCATTGTCATTTGAAGTGTTGTCTTTTTTACGGTTTTGTTCATTGACCGAAACATTTCCAGTGACTTTTTATGATCTGAAAAGCTGCTTTTTTCTGAATAGACACTGTGTACAATGGCATCCATTTCCTTCAATATGCCTGCTTGCCTGTCCAGATCCATCCCTTCTTTGGAAACAGACTTTATTTCCCACATTCCCCTGCTTCCCTTCAGGGAAAACTCCCCGCTCTCTTTATTGGCCAGTTCCAATTTTATCTGTGCCAAAGCTTCAGACTTCCCAAGTTCCAAAATCTTAAAATCCAACAACCCGGGATGTTGCAAGGCCATTACCTGCATTGCCGTCATCGGCCTAAATTCGATGGTTTCCAAGGCATTGGGCTGATGGACCACATTAAACATATATGGGCTGGCTTGCGGAACAAAATTCAAGTTCTTTTGTGCGATGTGACGGTCAATGCGTGGATCCAAGGCAAAAAGATCAAAAGGCTTATCAAGGGGACTAAATGACCATGTTCGGGCAAACAGGCACTTGTGTCCCGCTTCGCTGGCTGGCACTTGGTATATAAATTCCGCAACCCCATTGCTCGCAGGCAACAAAAGGCCAGTCATTTGGGTAACTCCCAGCTGTTGGGCAACGGAGGTGTTGAATCCAAGTGTTGGATCGGTGAGGAAAAACTCCACCTTGGGATAGGGAACCATCAAGTCCCCCCGGTTGTGCAGATTACACCGGATACTATACGATTTCCCTCCTTCAAGCAAAGTAGTATAAGCCCCAATATTATTGATTGGACTGATATTGATATCGGGTGAATTCCAAAAGGCAATGTTTGAAAAAGGCCTTAGGCCGATATCTCCGTGATAGGAACGGATAAAGAGAAACGAGCTTTCCTTGAAGGTTTCTGGCCGTGGCCTTTTGTCGTTTTTGCCGGAATAAATTTTTATCAGGCGCTTGGCGATATCCTTGGGATATGCCGTTTTTTCCTTTGTGAGCCCTTGGATGAATTCTCGGGCTGCTTCTATATTCTTTGACATTATCGTGCGGTTTAAATTTGAAAAATGATACTTTCGGACCCCTTTAGTGTCCTATAAAATCCAGCTGCACCGGGGTGATTGGCAACCCGTTCTTTTGCTGGTTATGCTGTATCAGCTCTTTGGGCTCCTCGAGTGAATTTGAGCCCCCGGCATCCTTCTGGGTCCAACAAACATATCCATAACCCCGGTCAGCATCCAGGTTAAAATCGGGTATCCTGCCCTTTTCCTGGACTCTCGCATAAAGCCACTCGGCCAGTGTGAGGCTATTCCCCAAAGTTGGAATCTGTTTCCTTTTCCTAAAAACCTCCGCCAAGTAGTCGCTGAGTTTGGATTCATCTCCTTCCAGATCGACCAGAAACTCCAAAAACTCCTTATCAAGGGGAATATTGTCAAAGGCATAATGCAAGGGGGTCTGCGCAAAATACGAATCAGGCCCCGCTACCGCGAAATTCGGCTCGGAAGCGGCCGGATCCACCGGGGGATACGCCAGGTGTTTTTCCCTGTGGAACAATTGGTCCAGAGGCCCTCCTCCATCCAACAGCACCTTCAGCTTCGGGAGTGAATTTTTCAGGTCACCGGCATTGAAGCCAAAAGGATCGTTAAATGAGGTATTCTTAAACTGTTCGAATCGCGGTTCATCCAGATGCTCGGCCATGGGAAACGCCAAACCGTTCAGGGAAACCCCCAACCGGAAATTTTGGAATGCCCCATACAAATGTTCATAGATTAGGCTAGCGGCATAGCGTATTCCAGCTGTCGTCAGTGTAGTCAATGCACCCAATACGGCGTCAATTAGGGCTGCCGCGGCAGCGACAGCCGCGATGACCAAGGCGGCCAGGATGATAAAGATTGCCAAAATGTTAAAATCCCCCGCAATGTCGGCCGCATCCTCGAGGAAGTCCCCTATGTCACCCAAGTTATCCATTGCGGTTTCCCAGACTTCCTCCAACTCGGCAGTCAGGGAGTATGGAACCGGATCAGGCAATGTGCCCGTTTCCGTAGCGCTCCTCAGCCATCTGTGCCAAAGTCGGTAAGCCGCGTCTACATCATCAGCCGAAATTTTCCTTCCGTACTCATTGTCATTGGATGCTCCCGTTTCGAACACCTCATTCAAGGTCTTTGATATCAGGTTGGCCAAGTCACCCGGAAGAACCGTGTGGGTATCCGGTACTGGATCCTCTTCCCCTATGGGGGTAATAGTTCCGTCAAAGTTGAAATTGTAGAAGGCATGCAGTTGGGATCGGTTCCAGTCCTCCGCGGCATGGGCCTTGTGGTTGAATACATCCTGGTAATTCTCCCCGGTCTTATGCCGCTGTGATTGAGTGCGGTATGCACCTCCATCGTTGATGTTTACAAAGGGATGTCCTACCGTGTCGGCACTTACATGGGTTAGATACCCGATCGCATAGAGGTGAAGGGGTGAGCCGGGATCTGTCTTCTCGAGTAATGCCTTTGCAAACCGTCCGGTTTTTCGATAGTGCATGGCATCAAACCACCACCACTCACCCTTGGGCTGACCATCCCGGTAAGGATGCCCAAGGACGTCAAAAACGTTGAAGTCGGTAATGAACTTCTTAACCATCTCAATCAGGCTAGCCAAAAGTGCATCAACTACCGCCTGCATATCCTTGAACAAGTCCTCAAGTTCACTCAGCGTCGAAGAATTCTCCACAACCGCATCAGCTGCAGCTCCCAAGGCCTCAATGGCATCGATAACGGGCTGGGGGACTAGAGACTTCAGGGATTCCTTGAAGTCGTCGAGGAAGTCATAGACTTCGTAATACAGTTTTACCGCGTCCCCAATCGGCAGGGAACTCCAATCCTTTGTGTTAAAAAAGAGAAAATCCGGCCCCTGGCAGCCTAAAAACAGATAGGGGAAATTCTTGCTATCAGACAATAGCGCCTGAAGCTTGGCATAGTCGGCATTGTTGCCTAATCCGCCTCCAGCCTGAATTTTTTGTTTCAGCGCTTGGGCGATCATGTGGTGCATTGCTGGACCTGGCATAATAAATTGGGTTTTGATGGACGAAAAATTAACAACTGACATCCTCGATAGGACGACGAAAAACTTAAAAGTCTTGATTGACTCACTACAATTTACCGAAAACGGAAAGCAACTTACCTTGCTTTTAAACCGGACAGGCTTGCTAACTAAAAAAAACCTCCAAACGGAACTGAAACTCAATTCAGAAGAAAAAAGACCGATTCGGTCCAGTCGACCTTAAAATCCTTGTCGCCTTTTTTAAAAAAACTCCGAGCCTCAGTCAAAACATTCTGTATCCAACTGAATAACTACCATAGAAAGCTATTTGGTTATTTTTAGAAAAGCAAAAAACCGCTCGAATATTTGAATCCCCAAACCCCTTAGAAAAAGGCGGGATTTACGAATCCCATTTGAACCACGACTTCAATGGTCAATCTGGCCACAACCTAATTAATACTAAGCCGTGCTCATACCGGTCTGCCTGAGCATTCCCCATGAAAATACTTGCTTGGTAAACTTATTGCCGAAATGGGCAGTTAAGAATAACTAAATCGGAAGAATGAGAGACATCACTGTAGGTATTATCGGTGGAGGGGCTTGCGGCGTTGCTGTGCTGGCGGAGCTAATGGTGCAGCTGAAAATCGCAGACAAACATAAAACCACAAAAATCCTACTCATAGAGAAAAGGAAAGAGCTGGGGCAAGGATTGGCCTTCAGTACCGATCAACCAGGTCACTTGCTAAACACGCAGGCTGATCTTATGGGTATCCATTCCTTCGAGCCAAACCACTTTTCCCTATGGCTCAAAAAACATGGGGAAGAGATCAAAAGCGAGGTGAAAGGAGGAAACCCTATCGATGAGTCCTACACCACACGTCGTCTCTATGGGGACTACATAAAAGAACAGGGCAAACACTACCTACAAGAAGCCAAAGAAATAGGCTTAGAGGTGACAATTGTCCATGACGAAGCAATTGATCTAATTTCTGAGAATGACCGATGGCTGATTAAGTTTACAAGTGGCCCAGCTAAAAAGGTCGATCATGTAATCTTGGCACCCGGAACGCCCAAGCCAACAGACTTTTCAGAATTTGACGAACTGAATTCCTATTTTGGCTTCCCTTGGCCAAGCGAGCCCATAATCAACGGCATTCCCAAGGATGCGGAGGTATGTGTGCTCGGTTCGAGTCTCAGCGCCATTGACACGATCATGACGCTGACGGATAGCGGCAACCACGGTAAGATCCGTCTTTTTTCGCTGGATGGATTGCTGCCGAGGGTTCAGCCCAAAGATGAATCTTCCTATCAAAGGGAGTTTTTGACGCTATCCCGAATACATCAAATTCGGCGCACGGCATGGAGACAGCCTAAAATCAAGGAATTGTTCCGCTTGTTTCAGCAGGAAGTAGAAAACTATGCTGGCCATTCCATAGATTGGAAGAACACGAGGAGAAAGGGAATTCCCGCCGATCGACTTCTTGAGGAAGATATCCGAATTGCAAAAACGGGTGGCGATGCCTTCATCAACATTCTTTACGATCTTCGCTACGAGTCATCCCAGATTTGGGATTGGCTTTCTATTTCTGAGAAACAACGGTTCAAACAGTGGCATGGCGCCTATTGGACGGTAACGCGCCATGCCATGCCCTTGGTCAATGCGGAACGGTTAAGTGGGCTATTCAAAAGCGGAAGACTGGAAGTCAACTCCCCCATGCATCAGGTACGCTACGACAGGGATAAGGAAAAATTCGTTTTTGAATATGGCAATGGACAGCGGCATGAAGGTGCTTACTTAATCAACGCAACAGGTCCTGCGACCAAAATCGAAAAAATGAGGTCCACCCTGATGCAAAACCTGTTGAAAAGCGGAGTGGTAGAAGACTATCCGGTTGGGGGAATCCTAGTGGACCCTGATCAGATGGAGGTCATCAGCCAAAAAAATCCCCATAAGAATCTCTATGCTGTGGGGCATATTTGCAATGGAATCTTGCTGGACGTAAACGCCGTTTGGTTTAATGTCAGGTGCATTGCCAAGCTCTGCAAGCACATCACAAAAAAAATACAACATGGAGGTTCTTCTTGAACTAGCCAAAAACCTGTTGCCTTTATTGGCTTTTATTGGAGTCGGCTATTTTTTTAAAAGAAGGTTCAGAATAAATCCAAGCGTCATTTCCACTCCCCTGGTTTTTGCGCTTATTCCTGTGCTGGTGGTCTACAATGTCTCTGAGGCCGATACTTCCAAAATAGTTCTTATCCCTATCCTCGCTTTTTTGGTTTCTTTAGCCATGAACCTACCTGCGCTTTTGGCGAAGAAAACCATTGCCAAGCAGGAGGACATCAACCTGCTAAAGAGCTCCTTCACCTTCTTTAATGTCCTGTTTTTTGGTTTGCCAGTTGTGTCGGCATTATTTGGAAGGGAAGCGAGCAGCGTGCTGATTTGTGTGTATCTGGGCACGGCCGTATATGGTGATATCATTGGATATTTTCAAGTGGCAAAGACGAAGCTCTCCACTAAGGATGCTCTGAAGGAAATCCTCAAGGTGCCTTTTATCTATATTTTCATAGCTGCTATTATCATCAAGATTTGGGGAGTAAAAATCCCGGAGGAGGCAGCCCCTATCATGGATGCGTTGGCTTGGGTGGTTTCTTCCCTGGGAATGATGATCGTCGGAGTGCATCTGAGCGACGTTGACCTCAAGAAAGTCCCCGTTCCCTATTTTGGAAAATTACTGGGATTGAGGACGCTTTCGGCAATCCTTCTTTCACTTTTGATTATTGGAGGAGAGTATTTGATTTGGGAAAATCTGCAAACCGACGATTATCTGATATTGGCTCTACTTCCGTTTTTGCCAGTCGCTTCCAATATATCCCTATTCGCTTCTTTTCTGGAGACGGAAGAGGAACGCTTTTCATTGCTTGTATTTCTTTCTATCATCCTTTCTTTTGTCCTTGTTCCAGCCGTAGCACAATTTTTCCCATCTTAAGATCTCGGATCCTGTTGGTTTTCATATTCCTCAGGGGAAAATTTGTTCGGTCACCGCATGGGATCAAATACGAGGCCTGCACCATCTCCAAGCCAATGGCATAACTACCTCCAGTGAGGACACCAACTTTCTTTTGAGATTTATGCCCCCGATTACCCTAGCCGCTGATGCATCGGTTGAATCTAACTAAGGATGCCTCAAAGCCCTTCGCTGTCCTCCGGGAATGCCTATAGCAACTTCATCCCTACGGGATCCCAGAGAATCGGCTTTTCCTGGGCGATACTTAAGTTGCAAGCAAGAGAGGGAGCCGCGGCCCTGAAGCCAAACTCGGCATCTTCGGGGATTGGAGAACCAGTTCGAACCCCATTAAAGAAGACCATCAGATGATCCACTCGGTCATCATAGTCTTCAGGTGCCTCAAATCTCATCGGTTCGCCTTTGGCGATGCCGCCCATGTCTGCCCCATAAGTGTCGGTATACCATTTTTGGAAGTCCTTCTTTTCTTCCGCCGAAAAGCTGGTGTAGGAATCATACCCGCCATATCCTGGCGCGTTGCCCCTTTTCAGCGTAGAAACCGTAAAGTCATTCCAGCCAATGGTAATTACGCCGTTGGTGCCTACCAGCTTCAAGCCGAATTCGCCTTTGCCTTCCCCGTCACAGAGATTGACGCGGGTAGTCACCTGAAATGAGTCATGCTGTTCGGTCTTGGGATAAGTCATGAGCGCATTGATGACGTCGTAGGCATCGCGTCCGTCTTTCCAATATTTTAAATCTCCTGCTCCAAATATCTTATTTGGCCCCTTTGAGTCAGTGATCGTGTGAACGGTCGTCAGGAGGTGAACAATCAAGTCTCCCGCAGCGCCTGTACCGTAGTCGCTGTAATTTCTCCATCTGAAAAACCGTTTTGCATCAAAGGGTACTTTGGGGGCATATCCCAAAAACGTGTCAAAATCAACTGTTTCCGGACTGGCATCTGTCGGGATGGAATAATTCCAGGCTCCCATCGTGTCACTTCGGTCACAATAGGCCGACACAAAGGTCAAATCCCCAATCACACCGGATTGCAGCACTTTCTTGGCTTCCAACACCGCAATGGAACTGGCTCTTTGGCTACCCACCTGCAATACTTTACCGGTTGCTTTTTGGGTATCAACGATCGCCTGTCCATCTTCTATTCGCTGCACCATGGGCTTCTCGCAATAGACATGTTTGCCTGCTTTCATCGCATCGATTGCTATCCGTTGGTGCCAGTGATCAGGTGTACAGATCAATACTGCATCAATATCCGGTTTGGCCAATACCTCGCGGTAGTCCCTGGTGGTGAAGAGATCCTTGCCCCATTTTTCTTTCGCATACTCCAGCCTTCCGGTATAAAGGTCACAGGCAGCGGCCAACTCTACGCCATCGATGGTCAACGCAGCATCTGTGTCATAGTGTCCGATAATCCCCGCTCCGATTAGTCCAATTCGGATTTTGTCATTGGATTGGGATTTCATTCCGGGTTTCAAAAGAAGGGTATTGGCCGATGCCGAGCCCGCCAGCCCGGTTCCCACGGAGGCGAGAGCCAGCGTGCTTCCCGCTTTTTTCAGAAATTCCCTGCGTTGATTTTTCATAGCTTGTGGGTTGTTGTTAATAGAACTATAGAATTTGTGATTACTTGAAACTAATTATATGCCTCCTAGACAATAGATCAAAATGCCCCCGCCCTTGGGCTACGGGTGTAGCGTATATCGAAGGCCATATCTAGAGATTCATAACCACATTTCGAATTTGCTCAACATGACCATCATCAAGGATCATTACCCCTTACCCTATGCCGCTTTCTGCTGTTTGTATCTTCTCTTGGTTCTGATAAAATTATACCTGAAATCATCGTAGAATAAACTAACAAGCAAAGTCAAAGCTCCGAAAATCAACGTGTTTAACTTGAGGTCTACTTTCGAATATAAGAATCCGCCGACAAATCCGCCCATAAAAAAGAAAAGTATGATGCTGGTTCGGAGCTTAATCGTGGTCATCAGTTTAGATCTGTTTGGATGGGATTTCGGAAATAATAATTGAGAAATTTCAATCCCCAGATCCGTAAAAAGACCGGTCAAGTGAGTAGTCCTTACCACTGCATTTGAAATCTTCGTGACGAAAGAATTTTGGAGACCCATTGCAAAAAGAAGCAGGCAAACAATCAAATCAGGCGATTTTAGCTCGACAATATTGCTCAGCACTCCGATGGACAACAGTACTAGGCATTCGATCAGAGTAGGCAAGACAAATACATTCAGTCGCTTGTTCTCCCTAAATTTCTCGATCAGGAAACTGGCAACAAATGACCCGAATAAGAATGAAAAGATGTAAAGGAAATACACCGTGCCTCTCCAAAACTCGAAATCGGCCACATCATTGATAAACAGCGCAAAATGTCCTGTCACGTTGGTTGTCAGCTGTTGGAAAGCCAAAAAACCGGTCACATTTACCAAACCGGCTACAAAGGACAGAACCGTTGCAATCCGGAGATTATGGACGAGGGTTCTACTTTTGCCCTGATGTCGAAACATGCTATTTTTCGTTTGGCTATAGAAATTCTACCTGAAACTATGGCTTTTGCATTTATCAAGCCTAATCTTGCCCACCCTACATAAACATCTTGCTGGCCGCCCGTGAATTGAAAGTGTGCCTATCCGCAAGATTAGTGCTTTGTACTTAACTTTTTTTAAATCGGGTATCAGCACCTAGAAAAAACCCTAGATCATTGGATTTTAGACCATTAATGTTTAGTATAGATAGGGCTCCAACGCCAATTTCCAGAAAACATGGAGCCTGGCGGCAGAAAAGCTATTCAGTATTTTTGGAGATTTTTTTAGTCACGACTCCCAAAAAAAACAATGTTCCGATTTGTGAAGAGAGGGCTGTTGATCGTAATGGTGACAAATCTTTGTTTGTGCCAAGGGAATCAGGCTTTGGCCCAGCGCCCACCTACCGGAGGAGCAGCGCCTGTGGAAGACAATGGTGTCAGTCCAGCAGTGTTCATCGTCGGAGGGGTGGCCATAGGGGCGGCATCCTACTTTTACATCAAGTCCCGCAGCCCAAAAATCTCGGTTGCCAGTCATTTACCTGACTACCTACGCTCCCATCAGATCATGCCCAATCCGGATGCGCTTGAACTGATGTATGCGCTAAATCCCTCCCTAAACAACATCGAAGTAATTCGAAGTAGTAAAAAGCTGAACCTACCGAGCTTCCCTTCCTTGGATCATGATGCTGCGAAAGATCTTGCGACAGAAGGCGGATCAAGTATTGCCGACGAACTACAACTTCAAATGGATCAGTTTCAACGCTCAAAAGGAGGTTTTGAGCAGATGATCTCACAAAACCCAAATCTGGCAGCTGAGGCAAATAGTGCAGAAATCCGGGCACTCATTTCGAAAGTTGAGACACGATTACCAAGCTGTTGACAAAGGATCTTGTTGCTGCATTCGATCAGACTTTGCAGGAAATTACCGTTGCCAAGAGAATAGAACCAACGCAGCTCGCATTGTTGGAGGGAATTGCAGCAAACCTTTCGGAGTTGCTTTCGGAAACCGGAATCTTGACTTTCAGGATGGAAAAAGATCGCTTGTTGGCCTTGGCAGCTCCTGACTTGGAAGAGCCCTATCCCACCTACCTGTCTACGCGTCTGAATGAAACTGATCTTCCCTCCGTCGAACTCTCTTTATTACGGTTTGAAACTATGGCACCGAGCAATACCATGGACTTTGCATTTGCAGTCTATATGTATTCAGAAAACGGAGAACTAATTACCGAGGGGCCGAAAGTAGAGGGGAAATTTACCGTAAGGTATGTATTGCCGGCCCTGAAGGATTTCGAAAATGCCTATCACACGATTAGAACGCCAGCCACTTACGCTGTGGCAGCATTTCCTCCAGCCAAGATGTTCTTTGTCGTGGAAGACATGAATGGGAACCGCATGAATGTCCAATATCCAACGATTGATTTTAGGGAGGAATTTGCGAAGCCCCAGCTCTATAATGAAGACCAAGTGATCGTAGTACCCTTGAGAATCAGCCCATGATTTCATTACTCAAGTATAGGGCAGCCTTGATCGCAGTGATATTCGGACTGTTTGGCGGGGCGATTTCCCACCTTTTAAAGATCGAAGAATTGACCTTCTACTATACAGCGCTGGCCAGCATCATCGCGCTGGTGGTCAATCTGATGGTTTCCTTCATGTTAAAAGGCAGATGGAACACCCATGTAAAATACTCCTTAAAGGCCGTTTGCCTCTTTCTGTTTGCGGGTCTGATTCTGATCTTATATACCCACACCCGGTATTTTCTGGAAGGTACGTTTCCTTACAAAGATTTTGAAGGCCAAGTCAGTTACTACATCAAGGGGACTGAATATACGCCCGTAGCCAAAGCCTTTAAACTGGAAAATCCCTATATCCATTCTGATGAGGACCTGATCCGGGAAGGTTTTGGCTCGCCAGATGAGAAAGACAAAGTATGGACCCAAGATTCCATCAATAAGGTCTGGATGAAATTGATCACCTCGTATTGTCTGATCGTCATTCTGTTTGTCGCCTTGATCTCTGTCCTTATAGAAATCCTGATGACCAAGTATGGGAAGTCCACCAAGAAACTGATCGAGGAAATTTAGCGTGGTGCCGAGTGACCGGGAATGATTGGAACTCTTCGCCAAGCATCCATCAAAAATTAACGGCTATGAAAACGACATTTCAAACTTTGAACACAGCAATCGGCCTTTTTGCTAGGATATGTTTCCTGATCTCCTGCGATCTGGACGACAAACCACCGTCCAACGCATTGGGCAAGTATGATTTACCTGAAGAGGTCGCTTCAGAGATCTTCACAAATGAAGTTCTGGCGATAACGGGAAGTTTAGAGCCGTTTCTGGATCTGATTCAACAAAACGGGATGAGGATCTATGAAGGCGATAGTCCGCCTGAGATTTACAGGATTATAGATTTCAAAACTGGTTTACGTGATGGCCAAAAATTCCATATCAAGCATGATTGTGTGTTTGACGGCAATTATCCCAGCTACCGGGATTCCGTTTTCGGCAGGTACGAAGATTATTTTTTGATACAAAAAGACGAAGAAGGCACCTACTGGTCTTTTCTGGGGTATTTCTCATTGGCGGATCAGTCCTTCCCCCAATATCCGGATAGTCTGGATACCGGATTTGGTGTTGGCAATGTCTCTGGAGCAGGAAATGATTTTACGTCGTTTGTAAAGGTTGAAAACGGAAAATATGGGACAACAAACTACGATGCGTTGTGGATCATCTCAGGAACCTATCGATTGGTCGACGGAGTGAACGCAGCTAATTCTTTGTCCAATGTCACCAAATGCATGGTCATGTTGGCAAAGACAGGGGACTCACAAAATGAATTGGCCAATGTCGGCACCGTCAGAATCTACAAGGACGACAATCCTACCATGATTATCAGATTCTAACACCTGCCATAGACCTTTTGTCGAACTAGTGAAGTGACTTCCGTGCAGCCCGGAATTCACCGACCACAGTACTCACCAGCCGATAAAAAATATATAAATCTTCAGTTGATCACTTAAAAAAAGCATTTAATAAAAAAGTAGTAAATATCTAATTTTCAAGTAATTAAATTGATAAATTAAGGATACGTTTTAAGATTATTTTTTCCAACACCAATCCTTTTTATCATGACTCCTACCCTATCCAAAAAGAGGCTGAAATTCGCCGTCCCCATTCTAATGATTTCCCTGTTTGCATCATGCGGCAGTCCAGAACCTGATGAAAATGGAAAAGAAACTGCTCACGGCAATACGGTCAACAACAATTTTCCAGACTTCGGAAGGATGATCAGTCCGGCCGATTTTCACAGCATGTATCCCGGAGAGAAAGTCTTTCAACTCAGCCAAGACTATCCCCTGGAGATGCCCGGTGAAGACCAACTCCCAGAATTTCTAAACATCCCCTTTGACGAAGATGAGCGTTGGATGGAATACATCAACGCCGTCCGTGACTATTCTTTCGAAGGCATGATCGACGTAAATTTTGTCGCTCAGGAGTCCAAAACACGGAAATGGTACCACATGCCCTGGATGCACTGGGGCCCCCAGGGTTCTGAGGGCTTTCATGGTTTGGCCAAGGAAGCGGAGATTGGCCCCTATCAACTTGGACCCAAACAGACAGAGCCACATCAAACCTATGCCCTGGGCTTTTACAATGAGTTTGCAGGCTACACCTTGGCGCAAATGTGGAAAGACGGGGACAACCCAGATCCTTACGCAACCCAAAAACCCCATGGTTTTCCCGTGGGGACCGTGATCTTTAAGCTTTTGTTTACCGATGCAGACGAAACAGACGCAGACTATCTGGTAAACCCGATGACTTGGAATGCGTACATTACGCCTTCCTGGAACAATGGCCTGGATACTGGAAGAGTGGTGAAGCCCATGCACCTCATCCAGATGGACGTGATGGTGAGGGACTCCAGAGCCGATAAATACGGCACCGGCTGGGTGTTTGGCACCTTTTGCTACAATGGAAAGCTGAATGACGGGAAGGAGGGGGCCTACCGCGCCGAAAATCTGGTCCCGGTTGGAATACAGTTTGGCAATGATCCCCAGGACACCACCAACTTCATCAACCCCTATCCTGTCTCACGAACCATCATTAATCCCAACCTTAAGCAGACCAAGATCAACCCTGATTCAACCCGCCTGCCTCCACAGCACTTGGGCTGGGGAGGAAGACTGGATGGTCCTGTTGATCTGAATACGTCCTCCTGTATGTCCTGCCATGCAACCGCTGAATTCCCCCAGATCGCCCCTTTGGTTCCAAAGCAGGCCTTTATTGGTGACACCAATGCCTTAGGCCAGTTGACCAAATTAACTGAGACCCAAGCCGCTGAATTCAAAAAGTATTTTGAAAATCTCGAATGCGCCACTCCCTATACCGCGGATGCGACGTCCTGCGATTTTTCCCTTCAGGTCTCTCTGGCACTGGGCTATATCACGGAATGGAAGGACGAAAATGTAGCCGGGTATTGGTACTCGGAATATGAGCGATTGCCAACCCCGATGAACAGGGACGGATCGCCAAAAATACAAGCTTCTCCACCACAGCAATAAGGCGGCATCTTCCCGATCAAAGAAGATCACTGACCCGAAAATCAGAAAGTTGTAGATCTGATGCTTTTGCACAGATTGGCGGTAGTCGAGTACACTGACATGCACCGAACCTTGCCAAAATTGATGTGGGTCGCAAACGTGACCAAAAAAGGCTTTTGATGGACAATCCCAATTGTCGTTCAAAAAGAGTTTTTAGAACATAAATCCCGGCAGACGATCTGCCATACAAGCCCAATTTTCAGCTAAACATTATGGAAAATACAGTTTCATTTTTTCTAAACGGTAAACAAGTCACCCTAAAAAACCCTGCTCCTGACCTTCATCTACTGGATTATCTGAGATCCGAATCTGTCGGTTTGATCGGTGCCAAAAAGGGATGTGGACAGGGCGGCTGCGGCGCCTGTACGGTAATCCTCTCCACTTGGGATGGAGAAAATCAGAAGGCAGACCACAAATCCATCAACTCCTGCCTCCGCCCCGTCTGTGCCTTGGGAGGAATGAGCATAACTACAGTTGAAGGTACTGGCGGAGTAGAGCGGCCTGAAAACAAACACCTGACCTTCACCCCCTCCGCATCGAGGGGAGGAGCTCCTGCGCTTTCCGCTCCACCTCCCGCATGGAATGAAGCCAAAAGCAAGCTCCTGAGACATCAGGAGAAAAAAATCTCAACGGCCTTAAAAAGCCTTAACGCCGATCTCTCGGATGGTATTTCTGTCAAATCCCTTTCTGAAGATGAGCACCGCGATACCCATGAGGGCATGAACCCGGTAGCACACCGTCTGGCAATCAACAATGGGACACAATGCGGCTATTGTACCGTTGGCTTCGTGATGAATATGACCGCTTTTCTTGCAGAAAACCCCTCGCCTACCAAAAACCAGATTGAGGAGATCTTCGACGGCAATATCTGCAGATGTACTGGCTACAGGTCCATCCTGACAGGCATGAAAACTTTTGCCTCGGACTGGACCAAGGCGGACGAAGCCAACCGCATGAAGTGCATCACGGAGGAAAAATGCAATGAAGTCATGGTGCACGATGCCATTCACATCCCGTTCCCTGAGGGTGCCAAAGCTCCGCTTCCCCCAGTGAGGGTCCTTAACACCCGCCAAAAATGGGTCACACCCCAAAGTCTGGAAGAACTGAAAAGCATTCTCCGGAAAAATCCGGGGGACAAATCAAGGATGGTATTTGGAAACACCTCTTTTGGCATTTACGCAGACGAGTTTCCTGATGTCGAGTTATTTATCGACATCAAGCTGGTTCAAGACCTTTACGGAATCCAGGCTACGGAGTCAGGGTTGGAAGTCGGCGCGTCAGTCACCTATTCCGAATTGTTGGATTTTTTGGACGGTCTAATGGCCTCCAAAAGCTTGTCACCAGTTTCCAGAATCGGCGCGCTGGAATTTATGTGCCATCGTACCGCGGGCATGATCGTCAGAAACGCTGCCTCTCTGGGCGGAAATACCATGTTGGTGTTGAAGCACATCATCCAAGGCGAACCGTTTCCATCCGATCTTTTCACGGCCTTGGACGGCAGTGACGCGATGATCCGAATCATCCGAATCAAGTCCGGAAAAACCTCCGAAGTAAAGATCTCTACACTGGTCAGTCAACTGCTTAAGCGTCCGGAGATAGCGTCAGATCTGATTGTATTGGGGTATTTTCTGCCGTTTGGAGAAAAAGACGAAGTGGTACTTTCACAAAAAGTAGCGCTTCGCGAGGTGAACTCCCATTCCATTGTAAACAACTGCACCAGAATAAAAGTCGAAAAGGACCTGAAAATCACCGAGGCGAGCATTGTCTATGGCGGTATCGCCCCGATTACCTGGCATGCGTCCAACTGCGAGCAGTGGCTTGTTGGAAAGCAACTGAGTTTGGATCTGCTGCCCAGACTAATCGGAATTCTCAGACGGGAACTCAGCAAAGAATTAGCCTATTGGTTAGCACGGGAAAGGTCTAAAACCCTCCCCTCTGAGGGATTTACCGATGCTTATAGGATCAATTTGGCCTGCTCATTTTTGTATAAGGCGGTCATCAGGGCCCTGGTCGAAAAGGACAAAAGCATGGTACCGAAAGAATTGCAATCTGCGGCGGAAATCAACTGGGGAAACTGGGGTCTCAGCAACGGCACCCAACACTATGTCAATCAGGACTGGAAAGCTCCGGTATCTCAGCCTTACATCAAACTAATGGCCTTTCATCAAGCCATGGGTCAGGTTCACTACACCCATGAGATCAAGATCCCCCCGATGGGAAAAAACGGCGCGTTCATCCAATCCAAGCGGTCCCTGGCCAATTTCCATTTCATCCATCCCGATACGGCAAAACAACTGGATATCGACGAATTGGAAGGGGTTTTAGCCACAAAATTCCCAGCATTTTACAAGCTCATCACCTATAGAGACATCCCGGCTGGCGGGCTTCAGCTCCAGGGAATGGGCTCGGATCAACCGATTTTAGCGAAAGACCAAGTTCTTTATCCGGGTCAGGTGATCGCCATGGTAATCGCTAACACGGAAAAAAACGCCATCGAAATCGGAGAATATGCTTCCGAATTCTGCGTGGCCTACTCTCCCATCGTCTGGTCTACGGGAGGAGAAAACTTCAGTTCGGAATGGCAGAAACCGATCATCAGCATTGACGATGCCATACGCATAGGCAGCATCTTTCCGGATTGCCCCAGCACCGCGCCTTTTGTGACCCACATCTGGAAGATCACACGTCCCGGCACTGAATTGTACTGGGCGGATCAATCCAAAGACCCGCTGGACAAAAAGCCAAATCTCAGGAAATCCAAGATTGATGGGGCAAGTTGCCTGCTTGTTGAAAATACCCAGATATCCGGAGAGCAGGTTCACTTTTATATGGAAACACAAGCCTGTGTGGCTTTTCCCCAGGATGACAATCAGATTCTCGTTCATCCGTCCTCCCAAAGCCCGCTGGAGATGCACCAGACGGTTGCCAGCACGCTTGCCGCAGAGCACAACAAAATAAACGTTGAAATCCGGCAATTGGGGGGTGGATACGGTGGCAAGACCGAGCAGGCAAAATTTGTGGTCGCGCCTGTGGTGGTAGCTGTGCAGAAGCTAAACCTTCCCATCCGCCTGGCAATGAAGCGTGAACATGATACCGCAATGATCGGAAAAAGACATGGTTACTATGGACAATATCAAATCGCTGTTGACCAGGGAGATATCCGACCCGAGGACCGCGGAATCATACGCGGTTTTTTTGTCAGAATGTGGGCAGATGGAGGTGCTTTCTATGACTGCTCCTATATCGTCAGCAACTGCGTACAGCTGCGGATCGACAATGCCTATAAGATCCAGAATTTTGAAAGCCAATTGGATGTCTGCCGAACCAACAAAGCTCCCAATACCGCTATGCGGGCCTTTGGAGACATTCAGGGCAAATTGATCTTGGAAAATGCCATCGATGATGCGGCGTTTTCCATCGGCATGGATCCCGCGGAATTGCGAATGAAAAACATGTACCGACGGGGAGACGTCACGCCTTTCGGTCAGGCCCTTTCTTATTGCTACATGAGGGATGTCTGGGACTATGTGGAGGAAAAGAGCAACTATAGAAATCGGGTCAAAGATGTTGATGCCTTCAACAGAGCCAATAAGTGGAAGAAAAGAGGTATTTACATGCTCCCGGTCAAGTATGGATCCGGCTACAACCTGGTCATGATCGAGCAGGCTGCAGCCATCGTTTCGGTCTATTCCGGAGACGGCAGCATCTCCATCAACCAGGGAGGTGTGGATATGGGGCAGGGAATGATGACCAAGGTGGAACAAATTGCGTCCTATGTTCTCAATGTTCCCATGGATCTGATCCAGATTCATGGGCCAAGCACCCGCGTGATCCCAAATCCAACTAGCACCGGAGGCTCGACCGGCACCGCCTACAATGGGGAAGCGGTCAAGCAAGCCTGCGAAAAAATGCGCAGCAGGATAAATGAGTTTGGATACAAACTCCTGAAAGACAATGGAGAAGAATGGTGCAAAGAGCAGGGAATCGATTTTTGGAACTACGGCAAAGCAGGCTGGTCAGCTGCCGTCAAAAGGCCTATTGATGTGCATCCCAAGCTTATCTGGCAAAATTTGGTTGCCCTGGCCTATCAGTACCGGGTGGATTTGATTGCGTCTTTTACCGCACCCATCCCCGGCGGCACCACTCCGATACCAGCCATGACCTTCAAATCTCTGGAAGAGAACAAGGCTATTCCCGGTATTTCCATCGCCGATGACGTATCTACGGCCGGCGCAGTGGACTCCTTTATCGGATTTACATTTTCCGCTGCCTGTTCGGAAGTAGAAGTAGACGTGCTCACCGGCGAGGTCAAGATTCTCCGGTCGGACATTGTCTATGATATGGGCTGGAGTCTGAATCCGGCCATAGACATCGGTCAGGTCGAAGGTGCATTTGTGCAGGGTATCGGTTACGTCTTGACTGAGAAACTCGTGTTTGAACCGGAGGGAGAAGAAAAAGGGAGACTTAACACCCTGAATACCTGGCGGTACAAACCACCGGCAACAACCACCATTCCCTTGGAAATGAATACCTACCTATATCCCAGAAACAACTCCTCGGAAGTGCCGGAAAACCCCAACGACTTGTTTTCCTCAAAGGAAGTCGGTGAGCCGCCGCTGGTATTGGCCAGCTCTGTTTTCTTTGCCATCAAGTCCGCAATTCGGGCTTCCAGATTGGAACGGGGGCTTCCGGGATTGTTCAAGCTCGATGCTCCGGCCACCGTACAGGAAGTCAGCCGGGTTTTGGAGGTGAACCCAAAGGACTATGCGAGTAAAACCTAGAGTGCCAGTGGCGCGGGACTTTGAGTTGGAAGCTATTGCAAAACAAAGCCCTCGCCCCCAAAGTTGACTTAGCTTAGCTTTGATTGAAATTGGAAAAAAAGCTCAATGGACGATCAACAAAGTTTGAATGCTCAGAGGGCATTGGGCTTTCTCTCTGATAGTTGTGGGCAAGGAACCTGTACACTGGCATGGATCCCTACACACTTTCCAAACCCAATCGCAAAAAAAAGAGGTGCCGCGAAGCACCTCTTACCTTTTTCAGATGGATCATCCTTAATCAAAGAATCTTTCAAGTTCCGCCTGGGTCTTCCCGGTTTTCTTTTGGATTCGTCCTAGGAGTTCATCTTCCTGTCCCTCTACATAAGTCAGATCATCATCGGTCAATTCGGCATACTCCTGCTTGAGCTTGCCTTTGATAATGTTCCAGTTTCCTTTGATCTTATTTTTTGTACTTTCCATGGTTATAATTGGTTTAGTTCATCCAACTTTACCCAAACCCCGTACCAATGCCCCAAAACCCCATTCTTATGCGTTAATCGCTGTTTTTTTACGATGGCTGCCGCTTTCCGCCCTAATTTGCAGGGAAAAAGAATCCCCATTGTGTTCCCGTTTCTCCAAGAAACCAGCCCTGTGCACGGTCCCTCTCTGGAAATCCCTCTCTGGAAACAAGGCAAAGTCCTACCGACTACGCCGCCCTGACAGGATAGTACGTTCCTGTTTCCGGCATCCTTGCCTTTTCACCGCGAAAGTCCGATATCTTCGGAGGAGCTCAGTTAGGTTTTCGTCTAGTTTAGAAGTGTCAAAAAAGAGAGGCCTTGAGTGCGCAGAATAACTTTCTGCCAAGACTGCCAAGCGGAAGTCCCAATAGCGTCAGAAAAACGGGAACAGAGATCGACAACAAAGTTGACGCTGACAATTTTTCAGAAAAAATCTGCCAAAAACAACACCCAACGGGCTTGGCATTTTCCTTGTTTTTGGCCTTGCGAAGAATCGCGATTCATTCGGTTTCTTGGTCTTGCGTGCAGTGGCGTAGACCTTCATTGCCCCAGACCGAGATTGTTTAGTTGTTTAACCATTAAATTGACAGAACAATGAACACACTGATGAAAAGGAATGGCAAAGCTGCCTATCCAAGCTTGTTTGACGATTTCCCCGGCAAAAACATTTTTGACTGGCTGGACGACATGAGGATCGGGAGATCCTCCGAAAGCGTCACTCTTCCAAGGGTGAACATTGTGGAAACGGGAGCCGACTACAGGGTGGAGATGGCTGTACCCGGCATGAAGAAGGACGACTTCAGGGTGGAAATCGACAATGGAACCCTGATCATCCAGACGGAAGATCGCCAGGAGTTTGAAAGCGGGGAAGTCGGAACGTATACCCGAAAGGAGTTCAGCTATTCCGCATTCCGACGCTCCTTTGACCTCCCCAACACGGTCGACAGTGACAGAATCGAAGCCACTTATGTGGATGGTATTTTGAAACTCGTGATACCGAAGCGGGAGGAAGCGAGGCAAAAACCTCCAAAAACCATAGAAATTTCATAAATCAACACAGCCTGCCAAGCCATTGGCTGGCTGTTTACTTTTTCCTCCAAACGCAAGGGGTTCTATCGGGCCGAGGGAAAACTCCACCTCCCCTTAACACCTTTCATGAGGAAGGCCACTTATGCCATGAAAGCATGGCGATATAAAACCAAAAAATATTTTGACGATGGCAAAAAACTCATTTCTGGATTACTACAAAACCGTGCTCGAAAAGGTGAGCTTCGACAGCCGCCTTGTTGCAAAAGAATATGGAAAGGCCAAGGAGCTGCTTCAAGAATCAGAAAGGAAGGAGCTAGACGATTGGGTGAAGCGCGCGGGCTTGGCAACTTGTCTGTCGCACGCTCGACCAAAAGAACACCAGATTAAATTGCGCGGAAAGGAGAATCCTTCCATCTCACAAACTCTGGCTACGGCTTAGCAAAACCAGAATCGCAGTCAGTACATTCAATATCAGGAGACCCCAGGGCAAAAGCTTGGGGTCTTCGTTTTTGAAAAGGGTAATATTCCCCGCAAGCTAGCTCCCAGACTGCTACTGTAGACTCTCCACAACTAGAACTCCATTGCTGTAAATCCTGAGGGCATGACGGAAATGAAAAACAAGGGACCAATTTACCGCCTAGGTAAAAAGAGCCTCATTCTTCTTTTCTCCCAATCAACTCCCACACGAGCTGTCTGAGCCGAGGAACTACCGTCTCCTCAAACCATGGATTTCTACGCATCCACAGCCTGTTTCTCGGCGAGGGATGAACCAATGGGAGAAACTGGGGCAGATAGCTTTCGAAATTCAGGACCGTCTCCGTGAGTGTGGATTTCCGCTGAACTCCCAAATAATAGGCTTGGGCATAGCTGCCGATAAGCAAGGTCAGCTTAAGCTTGGGCAGGTGCTGGCGGAGCGGCTCGTGCCAAGCTGGTGCACATTCCTTCCTCGGCGGGAGATCCCCGCCCTTTCCCCTACCCAGGTAGCAAAAGCCCATGGGGATGATTCCAAAGATCTTCGGATCGTAAAAGGTATCCCTATCCACCGCCAGCCAGCGCCTGAGCTCGTCTCCGCTGGGATCGTTCCAGGGAATGCCGGTTGCATGCACCCGCGTGCCTGGAGCCTGACCGATGATTAGGACTTTGCTGTCCGGATGGGCCGAAAGCACCGGCCTTGGCCCTAGGGGAAGATGCTTTTCACAGATCCTACATTGCTGCACCCGTTGAATGAGTGATTCCAAAGTTTCCGACATGGTGTCAATATCAGGATTTTGCCATTGTTGCTCCAGAACGGATAGGATAAAACTCGAATAGTGGACGATCCTCCGAGCTTTCTGAGAAAATCCAACCGAAACATTATTGGAGAATCTGAAGGGTAACTCCTTAGATTCCCCATTTTTCCAAACCTATCGAAAACTCTGCCAGATTGAACTACGCTCCATGGCTTGGGGCTTAGCCGGTTCTACCAACTTGACCCTCATCTGCTCATCGTAGGACATACTATGGGTGATTATCTCGGTAGATTCCAGCCTGAAGTCGTCCAGGTTCTGCAGTTTTGGATTGAGCGCGACAATCTCCTCTGGCAAAGAGAGCTTTAGAGATGTCTCACTTCCATTGACAAACCAACGCAGGGATTTAAAAGGCTCTCCAGTAAAGGGGTCTGAATGGTCCCAAACCGCTGACCAATTCGTTATACCCACTGGGGCATTAAATCGAAAATCAGCGATGGTTTGACTTTGAACCTGAATGCTTGTCTCTACGGGCGGAGTGATGGAATTCGGCAATGTTCCGATCCTCCAATAGAAAAAAGAGGTCTTGGAATTGGCGGATCGACGCCCCGAAATTTGAATATCAAAATACTCTATACCATTGAGGAACCCCATCTCGTGCTCCGACTGGGGATCAAAGCTATTTCCGATCTTATTGCTATTGACGATATAGCTAGGTCTAAAATCTCCGTCGACCTTGTTTAGCGCTGTCGAGGTAAAATAGAACTGGCTAAAATCGCTTTTCTTAAACTTGAATACTTGGTCAAAGTCGACCAAATCAGAGAACTTATAGGCAAGCTTCATTCCCTGCTCAGTGATCTTTAGCTTTTTGTAGCGTGTTTCCCCGGTATTTAGTTTGGCAACCAGCAAATAATCACTCACTCCTTCAAACCTGTTCATCGTCATTTCCAAGCGAGTACCCAAATGATTTGCCTCTGAATTATAGCCTCCAGAACTGCTTGTCAAATAAGCGCCAAAGGGAAGTTCATTTTCTAAAAAATCTACTTGAAAAGTACCGTTTACTGTGGGATTTGGGCTTGGTATAGGAACCAATCCTAGCGTAATGTCCTCGACAACGGAAAGGTCGGCGTAGGTTTCAAACAATTCCGTTTGATAACCCACGTTTTCAGTTTTCATGTAGGTAGTAAGATGGTAACGCTTGGAGTCATCTAGTTCCACGGTCATAGCTCCGCCAGACGAAATTTGCTGGTGGGCAATGGGATTGCCATCCAAGTCATGGACGATTACCCAAAAGTCAAGTGCAGAAGCAGGATAGCCGGGAACAAGGCTGATCGTGAGTTTACCGTCTTGTTCGACTTGTTTGTCGGGACTTTCATTTCCCACACAGGAAAAAAACAAAATGCCCATAACCAGGCATCGGAATAGTGATTTCATTTGTCAGTTATTATGCCGATAAATAACTAATTAATTCAATCACTCCCAACTCCGTCTAGCATAAAAAATCAACTATTGGCTTTAATCAAATTTGAATCCTACGAAAGGTGATCAGTTGCAAATCTAATCTGTGCTTCAGCTAGGCAGCGGCGACAGAACGATTGCTTTATAATTCTTCAAACCCCTAACTTTCTACCATGACCAAACAACCCGAAGTATGGCTACGAGGCCCGATTGCCGGCTTGTCTCCCCTTTTGCAGCCGGTGGTACATTCCATCAGGCAAGCGCAGGAAGAAATCCATGAACTGATGAAAGACTTTCCCTCAGAGATGCTGTGGGAAAAGCCCGCCGGTGTTGCCTGTCCAGCTTTCCACCTCCAGCATATTGCCGGAGTCATGGATCGCATGGCCAGCTACGCGCAGAGCCAGATTCTAAGCGAAAAACAATTTGACGCGCTAAAGCGGGAAGGGCTCAGACAGGAGCACCTGACTACAAGCATCCTCCTCGAAAATCTGGATGGCCAGATTGAACACTTTGTGCGCATCGTGACGCAGATCGACCCCAGCACTTTGGCGGATTTTCGCCCGGTTGGGAGGGCAAAGTTACCCTCAACGGTAGGAGGTTTGCTGTTTCACGCAGCAGAGCATGCCCAGCGCCACTTGGGACAACTGCTGGTGACGGTGAAAATGATCGGAGCGAATAAAAGACCATAGCAAATGAATAGCGGCTTCCTAATGCGACTGTGCTGCTTTCGGAAAAGCAGCACAGTCGCACAAATGTTTGGGAAAGCGAATCAATGGTGAACCGTGCCTGATTCCGCCGCTGAGACATTCTTTTCCCCCAGCTTATCCATGGTGTATTGCAGGAGGATAGGGATCTTAGAATTTTCCGCCAATGCTAAGGCTCGTGCCGCGTCCAAGTCGGTCATCGGTTCGAGAGCATACCAAAGCATAAGCGGCAGGTTGTGGTCAGTCGCATCCTCAGCCCGCTGGGACAATGCCGACAAGACCTCCCAGCGTTGGCTTGGCTCCAGCCGAAGCATGGCAGACACCAGATAAAGCCTCACCATAGCCGATTGGTCTCCCTTTGCCATTTCGGCAAACTTGGCCAAGGTCTGCGAAGAAACAGACTTTTCCTCCGCCAATAGCTGTATGGCCCAGCTGCTGATGTACTCGTTGGAGTTGGAAAGTAGCTCCACCATTTCCTCTTCATCCAAACCTTCCACGGCATGCAGCGTCCACAGCGCACGCAGTTGGTGCGTGATATCTGGATCATCGGCTAAAATGGCCTTTAGGGCTTTACGGGACTTGCGGCTTGCCCCCCGCTCCTGCAGGATCATACGGGATTGGCGGGCATACCATTCGTTGTCGTGGGTTTGGTAGTGGGCCAGCTCTAGGTCAGAGGCGTCGTAAAGGTTTGCTTGGACGATCTGGTCATTTTCGTGGCTGATCTTGAAAATCCTGCCCAGGGATTTGTCGTGAACCTCGGGGTTGGGGCTGTGGCATTGGTTTTTGTCATACCAATCGATCGCAAAAACCGACCCGCTGGCGTCGTATTTGAAATTGAGCCACTGGGACCAGGAATCGTTCATGGCCATAAAGTCCTCGTGGTGTCCGCCTATATAGCCCGAACCCGATTTTTCCAAGAGGTCGATATTGAGTCTCGCTCCATTGATGTTGTTCATGAAAATGGCATTGCGGTACTCCTCCGGCCAATTTTCCCCACCCAGGTAAATCATCGCCCCGGCGTGGGCATGTCCACCACCTGCAGCGGCAGATCGGAAATTCCCCGCATGTGGCCCGCGGTCTCCGAGCCAATGCACATGGTCCCCAATCGTCTTGATGTCGTCAAAGGTATAGGGGTTAAAATGCTTACCGGCCTGACGCTGATATCTCGCCCCCTGCACCACATAGTAGAGGTGGGGAATCACGCAGACAGTAATAAAGGAATGGCCATAGCTATTGAAATCAATGCCCCAGGGATTGCTGCTGCCTTCGGCAAAAACCTCAAACTCGTGTCGGGTGGGATGGTATCTCCACACCCCGGCGTTGATCTTGGTCCGCTCGGAATCCAACGCCCCGGGTTTGCCTACATTCGAATGGGTGAAGACCCCGTGAGTACCATACAGCCATCCATCAGGTCCCCAACGCAGGTTGTTCAAAACCTCGTGGGTGTCTTGGGTTCCCCAGCCATCCAGAAGTTTTTGGGCTGGGCCCGCAGGTTTGTCGGTCTCATAGTCTATCGGAATGAAGAGCAAATAGGGAGCTGCTCCCAGCCATACTCCGCCCATTCCCACTTCTATGCCGCTGACTAGGTTGAGGCCCTCCGCGAAAACTTTTCTGCTGTCCAGCGTACCATCCCCATCCGTGTCTTCAAAAATCAGCACTCGGTCCCTGCCCTCTCCTTCCGGAGCGGGAACCGGGTAGGTATGTCCTTCCACAACCCAAAGTCTGTTTCGGGCATCGATCGTGAAACTGATCGGCCGGATAATTTCAGGTTCGGAGGCAGCTAGGGCAACCTTAAATCCGGGAGGAGGAGTCATAGCTTTTGCAGCTTCCACTCCGGAAAGCCCCGCGTTCAATACTGGGTCGAGGGGTGGCAGTACAATGATATCCTCTTGGTCGAGTTCGTTGGGGAAATTGGGCCTGGATGGGTAAAAGCGGAAGTCATCGAAATTGATATGGGCCCAGAGATCATCTTGGATATAGGGGATTTGAGAAATGCCAGTTTCGTTGTCAATTATTCTGATTTGGATTTCTTTGCCCAAAAAAGGAGTCAAGTCAGCTACTACAGGCTGAAGGGTTGCCCTCCCCTGTCCGGTGGATTTGAAGATCACCTCATCGGTTCCGGCCAAGACCAGCTCCACCCGGGTATCCACCAAGGCGCCGCCAGAGACCCGAAAGGCCGCAAAAGGCGCGGTAACTTCAAAAGGCTCGGAAACCAGCGTTCCGGTCAACTGGTAGTTTTTCAAACCTCCGCTGCTTAGAAAACTCTCCCCTTCGAAGAAGATGGGTCCTTCCTCCCCATGTAAGGGTGAGGGATCAGAATGAATAAGCGGATCCTGGAAGGCTTCCCCTTCCGCGGTCCAATTCTCCAAGCTGCCTTTTTCAAAATTGAAGTTCAGAGGCACACCGTCTTTCATGGGTAGCATTCCTCCCGGCACTTCCTCTGTCTCTCCCTCTTCCAAGATCTCAAAATCGCCGACCATGCCCGCAAGCCTATGGCCCGGGATGGTGCAATAGTAGACGTCATCCTCCACCGCCACGAAGGTGAGGCTGGTGCTCATGCCCTTGTCAAAGATAGTTTCACTTTTGACCCCGAGTTTTTCCATCGCCACGTCGTGGGTCATGGTCTCCCCGTTGGTGATGGTGATGCGGACGGTCTGTCCTTTCATTGCCCTCAGCGTGGGATTTCTGGTTCCGTCTTCTGCAAAGTATCCCAGCATGGTAGCCTTAAGGTGAAATTCTTTGTCGGCCTGGGCATCTTGGCCTTTCGCAGTAAAGGCAAAAAATAAAAGGGCGATCAGGATCGGTAGGTGGTGTGGTTTCATGTATTTTGGGTTATCGAAAACTGAATATCAATGGCTATCGGTCGCAATTCCGTTCTTCCACCATGAACGCAAACCTCCAGATTAAATTAGGTTTAAGATATTAATCCCTTGGTCTCCTTACAAGAAATTGGGAGCGCGTTAATTAAAATTTAAAGCATAACGCAAGTGCGCTTAATCAAAAACTGATGTAATTATTATCAGCTTCTTTGCCACAAGCCCACTTTATAATACAATCAGTTCATCAGAATTGAGCAATGCCCTAAGCATTAGACACCCGGTCGTGCTTCTTCCATTTCAACATTCCGACCCTTAGTAGTTATCCTACGCAGAGAAAGAGGATCATTCCAAAAAGTCAAACAAATATTCACCGTGGTGATCAATTTGAAATTTCTCAAGAAATTCAAGGTATTCGTCCCGAAACGAATATCTCATATGGTGCTCAGGCTGGCTTAGAATGTATTTCACAACTGCATCCAACTGAGATCTGCCGTAGCTAAAAGCTCCGAAACCCTCCTGCCACTCAAATTTCCCGGGAATCATGCGGTTTTCGTTGATCCACCGAGAGGAATTGGCTTTCATATCCCCCGCAATTTTGGATACGGATATAGTAGGGTGAAGCCCAATCAGTACATGGCAATGATCCGGATTGCAGTAGATAGCAAGGGGTTTTGAATTCATGTTCGAAACAATACCGCAAATGTATCTTTCAACAGCATTGCGGTTTTTTTCCAAAATCAGGTTCTGCCGTCCCTTGACCGCAAAAACAAAATGAATCAAAAGTTGGGTGTAGGTATTTGCCATGGTTTGCGGAGATATTGCAGTAGCGAAACGAGGTAAAAAGTTGGATTGAAATTGAAAAAGTCTTGTGATTTGGGGAAATCTATAGAACGAATAATTTATTGATTATCATTGAGATATTTTAAAAAAATCGTTTTTAAATAATGCCGCCCCGCTGGGGCTCCTGGTGAATACGCTTTTTCCTGGCTACAAAGATTCCGGCCCGCTGGGCCTTGTCGGAAAAAACGATGAACTACAGGCACAGCTCCGTAGGAGCGTCATCTTTGTAGAGAGAAAGATTAAAACATCCCACCCAAGCCCCATCGGGGCGGAACGCGTCGACGTCCAGGTTTGATCCAGAGCCAAGCTTTTTGTGTTACCGACGCCCTACCGCATTTCGGGCTACAATGATCCCGGCCCGCTGGGCCTTGTCGGAAAAAAACGGTGGATAATAGACGCAGCTCTTGATGAGCGGGATCTTTGTAGAAAAATGACAAAACAACCCGCCGGGACACTATTCGGGGCTGCAATCTTAAAATTAGTGCCGCCCCGCTGGGGCTCCTGGTGAATACGCTTTTTTCGGGCTACAAAGATTTCGGCCCGCTGGGCCTTGTCGAAAAAAAACGATGAACTACAGGCACAGCTCCGTAGGAGCGTCATCTTTGTAGAGAGAAAGATGAAAACATCCCACCCAAGCCCCATCGGGGCGGAACGCATCGACGTCCAGGTTTGATCCAGAGCCAAGCTTTTTGTATTATCGACGCCCTAACGCATTTCGGGCTACAAAGATTTCGGCCCACTGGGCCTTGTCGGAAAAAACGATGGATAATAGACGCAGCTCTTAATGAGCGGGATCTTTGTAGAAAAATAACAAAACAACCCGCCGGGACACTATTCGGGGCTGCAACCTTAAAATTAGTGCCGCCCCGCTGGGGCTCCTAGTGAACACGCTTTTTCCTGGCTACAAAGATTTCGGCCCGCTGGGCCTTGTCGGAAAAACGATGAACTACAGGCACAGCTCCGTAGGAGCGGCATCTTTAGTAGAGAGAAAGATTAAAACATCCCACCCAAACCCATCGGGGCGGAACGCATCGACGTCCAGGTTTGATCCAGAGCCAAGCTTTTTGTATTATCGACGCCCTAACGCATTTCGGGCTACAAAGATTTCGGCCCGCTGGGCCTTGTCGCCTAGAACGGTTCCATGTATATACAGCTCCGTAGGAGCGGGATCTTTGCAGAAGAAATGAAAAAATATCCCGCAGGGACACTATTTGGGGCTGACATTCTAAAATTGGTGTCGCCCCGCTGGGGCTCCCGGTAAAAACGCTTGTTGGGGCTACAAAGATTTCGGCCCGCTGGGCCTTGTCGCCTAGAACGGTTCCATGTATACACAGCTCCGTAGGAGCGGGAACTTTGTAGAAAAAAGGATAAGATACCAAAACAGAGCCCCATCCGGGGCGGAACCTGTTGTCTTGATTTGCTCTAAAGCCATGCGGTTTGAACCATCGGTGCCCTTTCGCATTTGAGGCCACCAAGATTCCGGCCCGCTGGGCCTTGTCGGAAAAAAACGGTGGATTACAGATACAGATCCTGAGGAGAGGGATCTTTTTAGAAATAAGGTGTCGCCCCGCTGGGGCTCCTGGTGAATACGCTTTTGTTGGCTACAAAGCTTTCGGCCCTCTGGGCCTTGTCGCCTAGAACGGTTCCATGTATACACAGCTCCGTAGGAGCGGGAACTTTGTAGAAAAAGTGATAAGCTACCACAATAGAGCCCCATCCGGGGCGGAACCTGTTGTCATGATCGCTCTAAAGCCATGCCATTTAAACCTCCGGTGCCCTTTCGCATCGACATGTTTATCTATTTTTTTGATTCAATTCTTCAATAAAAATGTCCTTGATCGCGACTTCAGCTTTTCCTCCGCCATGGATTTGCAGGCTTATGAGTCCGCTTTGAGGGATCATGGAGTCGGGTTCCTTGTAGTCCACAGTCTGGTGTCCATTGATGAAAAGCTGGATTCTTCCCTTTTCAGCGTGGATTTTATAGTCATTCCACTCCCCTTTTTTGATCCACTTTAGAACCTGTGTAGAGTCAGGAGCGATCAGGGTTTTGTTTCTTCGGGATTCGTCGTAGAGGCTAGCCCAGTACCCTTCACCCCAGTCCGCTTGGTAGCCCGTCATCTCGTAGGCTGGATCTGCCAAGCGCTGGGAATGAAACTGAATGCCGGAATTGATAAATCCCTCTTGACCACGAAGCCTAATCTTCAGGGTCAGAATAAAGTCTCCATATTCTCTGTCCGTCACCAAAAAGTCATTGTGTGGTACCGTTTCCTCCAGCGATCCGCCAACAAGCATCCCATCTACGATGCGCCAGGTCTTAGTCGTGTCGCCTTCCCAACCTTGAAATGTCATTCCGTCAAAAAGGGCCCTTTTTTCCAAAGGAATTCTACCCTGGAAGGATAGAAAAGGCAGTAGAAAGAGAAGGAAGGCAAATCTGGATAGTAGGGGTCGCATGGTTATTGGGCTTTGGTCTAAAATACTGAAAAAAATGGGAAGTCGGGAGGTCGGAGGTAGAGAGCAAAGTTTGAATTCTGAAAGCTAAAAGCTGAAGGTTGAGTAAAATTCTTCCCATTACGTGCCGTGGGAGGAAGTTTGTTAGCCTCTATTAAATACCAGTTATCCATATTTGCCGAACTTCTTGCCGAGACACCAGATTTTTGAACTCTTCGGCCGAGACCATCTGCCCGGTTCCCCCTATCTTTCGGCATCTTTTTTTGAAAACACCATGCACTACACCATTGAATCCACATCGCTCCGCGTCCAGGTCAACTTAAAGGGAATGGAACTCAGCTCCATACAATCCAAGGCCAGCGGCCAAGAGTACCTTTGGCAGGGAGATCCTCAATTTTGGACCGGCCAGGCCCCTGTGCTCTTCCCCATTATTGGCGCATTGAAAGATGGAAAAACCAGCTACGAGGGAAAAGATTATGCCCTTCCCAAGCATGGCTTTGTCCGAAACTCCGATCTGCCCAAACTGGCCAGACAAGAAGAAAACCTCTTGGTGTTCCAAATCGATTCCAGTGCAGAGACATTGGAAGTGTACCCTTTCGATTTCAGCTTTGAGGTTACCTTTCTCCTCGAGGGCAACAGGTTGGAGGTTTCTCATCAAGTCTTCAACAGTGGAGACAAAGACCTTTATTATTCACTAGGCGGCCATCCTGCCTTCAACTGTCCTCTTCTTCCGGGGGAAAAATGGGAAGACTACCAAATCGAGTTTACTGAAAAGGAAACGGACCATACCTGGATGATTAGCCCGCAGGGGCTCATTGGGGAGATGGGCGAAAGGCTACTGGACAATACACGGACAATCCGCCTGCACGCGCACATCTTTGACCAAGATGCCTTGATTTTCAAAAAGCTGAAATCAAGGGAAGTATCCCTGAGCCACAGGGACAAGGGTCCAATACTTAAAATGGAGTTTGGGGACTTCGACTACCTCGGCATCTGGGCCAAGCCAGGTGCCCCTTTTGTGTGTCTTGAGCCTTGGCTGGGTATCGCCGACTCGGTAGACCATTCGGGAATACTTGCCGAAAAGGAAGGTATTCGGGTGCTTGAACCGGGGAAATCAGAGGTCAAAAAATACAGCATAGAGATACTCTAACAAGGCCATTTGTTTCTCTCACTATTTTGCTGGCAAATCCTGCCACCGCGCCTATCCCTTTTAAATTTTGTGCCAAGTTGGAAACTCTTCAGTTTGCAGATCTTTCTGACGCGTTTATTTGAGTTAAACGCGGTAATCGGCCTTGTAGGCTTTTGGAGCTCTGACCGTGACGGTGGGAAGCTAGTATTTAGGGATCTTGTTAAGGTCTGAATCAGTATCTGAACCAGTATGGATCGAAGGTCGACAGCCATGGGTTTTAACCCCTGGTAGGAGAAACAATTCAAGAATTTAAGCGCTGGCGTAGAATCATGATGTGGAGATTCATCCCTGATGCCAGCACCATGGAAAATTAGGCCAGGCTTGTAACCTTATCTATTAACCCGTCTGAGAAATCTTCTTCGATTCTTTTACTATGTCCTTTTGGCTTGATCCAAAAGGACCAAAAAATCAAGATTTGCCAAAGCTCCTACCGCACGGGGCTGGACGCTGGCCCGCTGGCAAATCCTCCCCTCGCGCCTTTCCCTTTTGAATTTTGTGCCAAGTTGGCAACTCTTCAGTTGCAGATCTTTCTGACGCGTTTATTTGAGTTAAACGCGGTAATCGGCCTTGTAGGCTTTTGGAGCTCTGACCGTGACGGTGGGAAGCTAGTATTTAGGGATCTTGTTAAGGTCTGAATCAGTATCTGAACCAGTATGGATCGAAGGTCGATAGCCATGGGTTTTAACCCCTGGTAGGAGAAACAATACAAGAATTTAAGCGCTGGCGTAGAATCATGATGTGGAGATTCATCCCTGATGTCAGCATCATTGAAAATTAGGCCAGACTTGTAACCTTATCTATTAACCCGTCTGAGAAATCTTCGTCGATTCTTTTTCTATGTCCTTTTGGCTTGATCCAAAAGGACCAAAAAATCAAGATTTGCCAAAGCTCCTACCGCACGGGGCTGGACGCTGGCCCGCTGGCAAATCCTCCCCTCGCGCCTATCCCTTTTGAATTTTGTGCCAAGTTGGAAACTCTTCTGTTGCAGATCTTTCTGAGGCGTTTAATTGGGTTAAACGCGGTAATCGGCCTTGTAGGCTTTTGGAGCTCTGACCGTGACGGTGGGAAGCTAGCATTTAGGGATCTTGTTGAGGTCTGAATCAGTATCTGAACCAGTATGGATCGAAGGTCGACAGCCATGGGTTTTAACCCCTGGTAGGAGAAACAATACAAGAATTTAAGCGCTGGCGTAGAATCATGATGTGGAGATTCATCCCTGATGTCAGCATCATTGAAAATTAGGCCAGACTTGTAACCTTATCTATTAACCCGTCGAGAAATCTTCGTCGATTCTTTTTCTATGTCCTTTTGGCTTGATCCAAAAGGACCAAAAAATCAAGATTTGCCAAAGCTCCTACCGCACGGGGCTGGACGCTGGCCCAAACCGCACTTATTTTATTTGGTATTTCGCTGGCAAACCTCCAAGGTAATTTATCGATTTGATGGTTTGCCAGCGAACAGAACCCTTTCACAGCTAATTTTCATCTATCCTAATATTGAAGACTCAAGCAGACAGAAATTAGACCTTCGAGACAAGCTCTTACTGCTTAAGCAAACACCGCTTTCTTTTCCTCAGTTTTTCCCCAATAAGTATAGGAGACTAGCAGTAGCGCCAAGAAAATAAAGGGTGGAATTACTACACTAAGCGGATCTCCAGATGCGAAGTGGGCAACTATAGCCGAGATAAATGTCAAGCCAAACCCGAAGTAGGCAAACAGCCTCAGGATGTAGGGCGTGACGGGGATGAGGAGAGTCAAGGCTCCAATGAGTTTGGCCAAGCCCAATTCGATGCGGAAATAGTCCGGAAAGCCCAGATGGACAAATGCAGCCTTCAAATCAGGGCTTGTCAGGTAAAGGAATCCGCTAAATAGCATCATCCCCGATACGATGGCAGTGGTGGTCCAGAAAATAATCTTGTTCTTATTCATGGGATTTTTGTTTTGATTACCGCTCAAACCTCGGTATTTTTGCTATACATTTGTAAGTACTATACCCTTGTATAGTACTATACTTGAGTATAGTAAATCACAATCCCATGGAAAACCCACTCGATCTACCCAAGACACACGCCAACTGTATGCGCTTGATACAGCCGGTCACCGATGCCCTCTATGTCCTGAATGGAAAGTGGAAGTTGCCCATTTTGATCTCCCTCCAATTTGGAAACAAACGGTTCGGGCAGATAGCCAAGGAGATCCCGAAGATCACCGACCGCATGCTCTCCAAGGAACTTCGGGAATTGGAAGCCAACAAACTAGTCAAGCGCACAATCCATGACACCTTCCCCGTGACTGTGGAATATTCCCTGACCGACTACGGCCATTCCCTGGATCCGGTATTCAAAGCACTCGCAGAATGGGGAATTCAGCATCGGGAGCGAATATTCAAAGCGGAAAAAGAGCTGGTTGAAAAATAGGCAGACAAAAGAATCCAGCTAAGGCAAAGCGGGTATTTTGGAGCCTGCCAACCATACATTTCCACCTAAATTGCCAATCATCTACAGGCGCGACACGCTTTCATTTTCAATGGATTACTAAGCAATTCCCACTCAATCTCCGAGCCCTTTTTTGAATAGTTGACCTTGACTTTTCTATATTTAAGCTACAGCAATACGCTTATTTCAAACCCATTGACCTCAGCTCCATTATGAAATCCCCAAACTTCTTGATCTTCCTCCTATCGGCATGTGTCCTGGCGTGTAGCGCGCCGGTAAAACAAGAAACCGGAATAGTCACAGACGCCGCTAAATCCCGATTGGACTCTGCGCTGACAGACATGGTGGAAAGCGGCATGGTGGCTGGAGTCTCAGCCCTGATCTATGAAAAGGGTGAGGAGGTTTATTTCAAGGCCGAAGGATTCGCAGACCGTGAAGCACAGAACCCCATGGATCGCAATACCATTGCCATCATCTATTCCATGACCAAGCCGGTAACCGGAGTAGCCTTGATGACCCTGTATGAAAAGGGGGCTTTCCAACTGGACGATCCCCTGGAAAAGTACGCCCCCGAATTTGCGGACATGCAGGTCTTTGCCGGCGTGGACTCAATTACAGGAGAGATCAAGCTTGAACCACTGGCTCGGCCCATCACTATCCGCGATATCACCCGCCATACCGCGGGCTTTGCCATTGACCCCAATCAGCCGGGTTTGGGAGAATTAGTAAAGGCAGCGGATGCGGGCAACAGAAATAATACGCTAGTCCAGATGGCTGAGAAAATGGGAAAAGTACCTCTCATGTTTCAGCCGGGCACTCAGTGGGCCTATGGGCCGTCCGTTGACGTACAGGCATTTTTGGTGGAAAGGATCTCGGGTAAACCCTATGGGGAGTATGTGAGGGAAAATGTGTTGGATCCACTGGGTATGAAAGAGAGTAGGTATTTTGTGCCTGAAGGAGACCGGGACAGGATTTCTGCGGTCTACAGAAAAGAGCAGGATGGTAGCCTCAGCCAAGTGCCAGACTCACTAGCCCACTCCTTTAATACCCAAGAGTGGCCCCTTACTCCTGGAGGATTTGGGTTGACCTCCACCGTGGATGATTACATGAAGTTTGCCCAAATGCTGGTAAATGGGGGAACGTATAAGGGCACGACCATACTCAAGCCAGAGACGGTGAAGCTGATGGCAACCAGTCAGCTCGATGAAAACATCACCGAAAGGATGTGGCTCCCCAGCAAGGGCCAAGTAGGGTTTGGGATTGACTTTGCGGTACGCCTTCGGGAGCCGGCTTCGCCTGAGGAAAATATGGGTGTCGTGGGTGAGTTTTTCTGGGATGGAGCGGCCAGCACCCTCTTTTGGGTGGACCCAGAGAATGAACTGACAGCTGTGTTATTTGTCCAGGTCATGCCCTTTGCCGGCCAAGTACATAAAAGATTCCGGGATGCGGTATATGGGTCGTATCGGGAGGACTAGATACTATTACTTCATTACAAGCAAACCATTACCAAGCCTAAACTTCAAGCTCTTTCCACAAACTCAGAAAGGCAATGCTGAGCTCGTCTAGCACTTTGTTGAGAATTTACTATTAAGGATCCAGGATGTACCTCGAGAATCAAGTGGGAATTACCTCGTAACAGCAATTTTCAACTCAAAAAAAGTTCTAAAAGCTTCGCCAAAAACAAAACAGGATGGCGGATCCCATAAATAAAGATCTAATACTGAATAAAAAGTCTAAACCCGAAAGCGTGATAGCAGTCGGCTTAGCCATCCGCTCGGTCTTTCGCCTTCTTCGGTATTATAGTAAGAGCCCGAGTACTCACTCTTTCGCATATAGGAGTAATTGTAGCCGTATCCATAGTTGTATCCGCCAAAATCGTAAACGTCCAAACCTGCCTTCATCCCGTTGAATACCGCATAGATATTGTCCACCTGATCGTTGACAAATAGGTCGTTGATCATCAAAAGGTATCTCTTGTGTGTAAAATCCTGACGGATGATATACAGGTTAACGTCCGAAAACCGCATCAAATCCATGGTCTCGGATACCAAGCCTATAGGCGGGGTATCCATGATCACTACTTCAAACTCCGACTCGAGAGATTTGATGAATTCGTCCATTTTATCTTTGAGCAGGAGCTCAGCTGGATTGGGGGGAACGGTACCGGAGGGAACGATATACAATTGGTCGAATCCAGTTTTGACAACGATGTCCTCACGCTCGGCCTTACCTACCAAATAGTTAGAAAGTCCGACGGTGTTTTCCACACCCAGATATTCCGAGATTTTTGGGCGTCTCAAATCCAAGCCTATCAACACAGTCTTTTTCCCACTCATCGCTATCGCGGAAGCCAAGTTGATACTGACAAATGTCTTTCCCTCACCCGAAACCGAGGACGTCACGAGGATCTTTTTGCAGGCCTTCTCACTGGAAATATAATAGAGGGCCGATCTCAGCGATCTGAAGGATTCGGAAACCATGGACTTGGGATGCTCTTGCACCAGTAGGTTGGTGTCTTTGGTGCTGAACCCTATTGTACCCAGCAAAGGTATCCGGAGAACGTTTTTTAGTTGGACTTGGTCAACGATTTTGTTGTTCAAATAGTGATAGAGCAGCAATAAGACCAGGGGAACGGCCAGCCCCAAGCCAAAGGCCATTCCATAGTTCTGCGATTTTTTTGGAAAGATCTGGCTTCCCCTTCTTGCACGGTCAAGAATGGAATTGTCCGAGATATTCGACGCTTTGGCGATCTCGGCCTCTGCCTGCTTTTCCAAAAGATAATTGTAGAGGTTTTCCCGCAGCTTAAACTCCCTGTTCAGGCTCATAAAGTCTGATTCCGCCTGAGGAAGTTTGGAAAATTCCAGCCCCTCATCCTCCAGCTTGGCCAATGCCTGGGCCTTTCTATTTTCCGTGTTCTCTACGAGATTTTTGATATTTTCAAAGATATTCTCCCTCAGTTTTGCGATTTGCTCATCCAGCTCAGCCACATTGGGATGGTTTTCATTGACCACCGCAAGCAGTCTTCTGCGCTGAAGGGAGATATCAATGAGCGAGCCGATGAGGCTATTGAGCGTGCCATCCTCTATGCCTACGAGAGAGGGAGCGAGAATATCCGAATAGTCCCTGCCCTTCTCCTCCAGATATTTTTTCAGCGACCGATAGTAGTTTAACTGAAAGTCCACCACCTGAATCTGGGCTTCCAGGTTTTGAATATTGCCTAAGACTCCACCAAATTCCGAATTGATATCGAGGAGTTTGTTGTTCACCTTGAAGTTGAGCATCTTCCTTTCCACTGACTTGAGCGAGTCTTCCACGACAAACAATTGCTTCTTCAAGAAAGCGATCGTGTTTTCGGTCATCTGGTTTTTTTCCTTCAGGTTATACTCGATGTAGGAATCCATCAAGGCATTGACGTAGTCCCTACCCTTGTCCACTACGGTGGTCACCATGGATATTTGTAATACCGTACCGTAGGAAGTAACCGGTCTCACCATAAGCGCCGCGGCGTAACTATCTGCGATCTGTACCGGATTGTGGATGACGAAGGAAAGTTTGTCTCCTGCCTTGAGATGCTTGGTTTTCCGTATGGTAAAGCGACTGTTCTCGGAGGAGATTGGCTCGTCAAATTTGTAAGCCCGGTTTAAAATAGCCCTATCAACAGGGCCGGATGGCTTGGCGCTGAGAAAGTCAAAAAATCCCGACTCCTCCTGAGTAAGGATAAATTCGGTATCCGAAAGCATGGTAAAGGTCACCTCCCCCATTTCCATCTGCGGGAAGTCGGGGTCTACCTCGACATAGATGGGCGACTGGTCGTACATCTCCACCTCCTTGATATTGGTGGATGCATAGTAGGTGACGTTGAAGTGCAGTTTGCTCAATGCAGCTTCCGCCAGGTTTCTGGACGTCAGCAAGAGGATGTCGTTTTCTAAATTGTACATCCCGGAAAAAATATTTGACCGGTCCAAAATCTTCATTTCTGGACTAGAGTTTTGCTTGATCAAGATGGAGCCTTGAACCTCATACTTTTCCACGGCATATCTGTGAAAAAGGAAAGTGAGGATGAGTCCCAAGAATATGCTGGTCACATATAGAGGCCAATACCTGGAATACTTGATCAGGTAGTACTTGATGTCTACCGGCTTGACTTCATCCTGAAACTTCGAAAAATCCTGCTTCCCGTCTATCATAGGTTGTCTGTCACTAATGCTACAATAAGGATAATGGACGTAGTCACCGAGATAATCAAGCCTAGAGATGAGGTCAGATTTTCCGCATTTCCAAACTGGCGTATCGCCATAGGCTCGAGGTAAAGGATATCGTTGGGTTGGATAAAATAGTAGGGGGAAGCCAGCAGCTGACGGTCATTGAGGTTGATTTGGTGTATTTTGGTCCCCTTGTCATACTGCCGGATGATGAACAACTTGTTTTTTTTGGCCAGGATGTTGGACTCCCCCGCAACGGATAGCGCATCAAAAATTGTCGCCCTGTTCTTGAGTATGATCTGGGTGCCAGTATTAGAAAATTCTCCGAGTGCGGTGAACCTAATGCCTCCTATCCTTAGCTTGACGTATACTTCCTCCTTGAAAAACTTGTTGATTTCCGCTTGTACCACATTTTGGGCTTCCACTTCCGTCAGCCCGGCCAGCTTGAGCTTGCCCAATTTGGGGATCTCCACAAATCCCATTTGATCAATAGAATATCCAGTAAAGTAGAACAGGTCGCTGACCCCTCCTCCTCCGCCACCTTGGCGCATGGACCTCGAGCCTTGAAATTCGAAGGCCTGGGTCAATTCCTCGTCAGAGGAGGCAAAATCAATATCCACGATGTCAAAGGGCTGAAGGATATATTGGTAATCGACCTGTGCAAAGGGTATATATTCATTCAAGCCGATTTCGGGGTTGCCAGGTAGGTTTTGGAGATAAGTGATACGCTTGTTGCTGATACAGGAACTGGCAGAGAGCACCACCAAGACTACCACTAACAACGCCGGTTTCATCCTAGGCTCTTTTGTTATTGGTCTCGCCAAAATAGGCTCCCTCCCTGCTTTGAGATGAAATTTTGTCCAATGAGTTTGCAAATTCATACATCGTTTGACTGACTAGCCGTCCTGATTCGATTTTGTTCCGAACGAAGTTTAGCAAATTTCCCAATACCTTTATATTTTCTTCCGGCAAATGCCCGAAATTATGCGGATGCCACCACAGGTGGTACACCTCCCCATGGGCACAGGCGTGGTCAATCTCGGTTTTGATCCTCGCAATTCTCTGCTCGTTAAACACTGAATGTTCCCGATATGGCCTGAGCAGTCGCGATGCTGGGATCTCCACAATTTCCCCCTCACGGGCTTGGGTAGGCCCAAAGCTCGTTTTGTGACCGATGGGAATCAGCGTGTCGCCGGTTCGAAAAATACGCTTCAGAAAAGAATCTGTAGCCGAGGCCTTCCAAAACCAATCGACAGGATTGATTCTTGCAACTTCAAATCCAGCGTCATAGGCAGTGGTCAGGTAGCGCGGACTGTACTGGTTTCTTGGAAACACAAGGGACTTCAAATCCACACCGAACTTATCCTTGGCGATTCTTTTTGAAGACAGAAGCTCATGGGCAAAACTGTCGACATCAGCGCCCGCCACAGCGGTGTAATAGTGGGTAAAGGTATGGGACCCCAACTCTTGATTGGGAGAATCAAGTATCTCACTGACCAAGTGAGGGGCAAAAAGCCCAGTTCGGTCCTGTTGCCCACTACTGCGGTACCAGTGAACGCCTGAGTATTTTTTGTTTTTGAATTCGGGAATCTGACCGGGGCAATATTCCTCCCATTCTTCCCGACTTTCGGCCATCAAGCTGCCTACAGTGGCCCAAGTGGCGTGTATGCCATTTTTTGCAAACGTCGAAAGAATCCTTGGGATCGTATTCAAGGTGTTTTGATAATACTTCATGTTTGGCGTAAGACCGTACTTGTCAAACCTCCCCCAATGAAGTTCAAAATCCAGAGAAATAATAATTCTAGCTGCTGTCAAATCCTATGCACTAAACTTACCTCTATCAGCAATTTCACGACAGATCGCCCAAATGAAAGGCAAGGACAAAAAAGGCGAAAAAATAGACTTCATCCTATATACGATCCCGTAATTATTAAGAGTGAAGGTGTAAATGATCACCATCGCCAAGGAAATGGCAAAAAAGGCCAAGGCTGTCCTTGGAGGCCTACTTTCGAGCAAAACCAAAACAATTCCTCCAGCGACAAGTACGAATACCAGAAATGTATTTTCCAAAGAATAGACCAAGCTGTGAATGTCAGCGGTTTCCCAAGGAAAGGGCCTAAAAAGGATGGTGGAAAGACGTCCGAAAAAACCCATTCCTGAAAAATCGATTTGCGATGCTGCGCCAAAACCTCCCAAAAACTCGAGCTGCTGCTCACTGACTTCCCTGATGGCACCTATACTTACATCGTCCTCCCCAAAAAGCGCAAAACGTAAGAATATAAATCCCTGCAAGAGCATCAACCCTGCAATCCCAGAAACAATAAGCCGCAGCCTTCGTGAGACGGAAGTGCATGAAAACACCGGCAGAAAGCAGGGAATAGCCAAGATTATCCCAACTACCAATCGGGTGTGGAGTGCGAGAAAAAAGCCCAAGAAAACCAACAGTAAAGACTTGGCATCCACTGCTTCAAAATACCTGAACACCAAGGCCAGCGCCAATACCAACAAAGACTCCTTTGACACGCCTCCGGTCCAAAAATGCAAACCGGGAGACAGGCATACCAAAAGCGCACATAGCGCTAACAGCCACCCAGGGACTTCGCTGCCGCCAAAACTATCATACACCTTCTCATAGATCAACCCGATTCCAAGCATAGAAAGAAAGTTGTACAGGAAAGTCCCCCCCATGTACCCTACTCCTCCCCAAACCCATGGAGAATTGAGGGATTGGAGAAAGTGGTCGCCGTATCGGTAAGCGGATATCCAAGTCGGCAAATCCGAGTCGAAATAGCTGGGTAGTTGCCAATAAAACAGGGAGTCACCGCCATGCCGGGAGATATAGTTGTAAAAATAAAGTCCCATCCCGAGATGTAAGAGGTAAATGACAAGGTAGCCCAATCTTGGCAACAGGCCCTGGAATCGTCGAGTTCTGCAGTATACCCAGGTGCCCCCCCCAAGTAAGCTGGCAAGGACGATCGCTCCATCACCTAGTTCCATCCTTCCTTCAGTGCCTTAGTATACGATTCTAAAGACGACTCTAAGGAAAAGTATCTTCTACCGAACTCCGCAATTTCCGACCTTTCCATTTGAGGTATGCGACGCGCCCAGCGCAGAAATCCCTGGGCACTGTATTCCCCATCTATTCTCAGCGCAAAGGGCAAACCGGACAGCATTTCGTCCAGGTCACCAATTCCCTGGCTGAAAACCACAGGAAGACCGCACATCAGGTATTCCCCGAGTTTGATAGGTGCAATGCCCGCGATGGACTTGGCCTTTTTCCGGAGACAGATCCCGATATCTGCCGCGCGTAGAATCTCCGGCACGGCTTCAAACTCACAGGAAATTACTGATACGATAGATTTGAGAGACATCGGTACCATGGCATGTGCCTTTTCTTCATTTCTGCTCATCAACAGAAGTCTAGCGGGAAGTCCATATTCATCCAAACTTTGCAGCAGTTCAAACATCCGCTCGGTTTCATAGCCGCCGCCCAGAGATCCCGCATGGACAAGGAGTAGTTCATCCTCGCCGAACCCTAGCCGCACCCGAGTGGCCGAGCGGGTGGAGGACGATGAAAAAAAAAGCAATTCAGGTCTTCCGTTGATGACTTTGTAAAACTTTCTGGCCCAGAGACGTGCATTTCCTTCTAAGTGGATGGCTGTGGCCCGATTGCTCCGGACCAAGACCTTATCGGCCTTTTCCAATATCCTGTCTTCGATCCCCTTGAGAAGGCGGTGCATCAGTCCGCCCACTTTCATTCCAGCAAAGTCAAGCCTCTCCTGTATGGGGAGTCCGTCTGCATCGAATATGATTTCCGGCAAATGCCGCAGCCGAGAGACCATGCGGAGTACGACCCAGGCAGGCATGGTACTCCTTGGCATAAGAACCTCGATTTTCTGTTCATCAATGAGGGTTTCTAATGGTTTCAGCGCCCTCCCGACTGCCCATAGACTACCCAAAGTCGGATGGGGCTTGCGAGGGATATGCAAGTGCTGGTAGGCGATTCCCTGTCCTGCCGCAAGGGCCTCCAGTCTTCGAACCTCCTCCCGGTCTGCCCAAGAAAACTGAAAGACGTAGGCAACGATCTCTCCCCGGGCCTGCAGACCCGCCAGGATTGGGAAAAACAGGGTTTCCAAATAATTGCTTTTATCGGAATCCCAGGTGATAAAGAGTAGTTTTTTAGTTGCTATGACTGTGGTGGTTGGTAGGTTGGAAGTTGGTAGGTTGGAAGTTGGGAGGTTTGGAGGTGAGATTAAGGCCCGCGAGCTGGTCAAGGAGGACGGTATATTATATTTCAACTTCGAGGGCTAAGCATTAGGTGCGAGTGAAAGCTGCTCCAGAAATAGCTATCTGTATCGAGCTGAACAAGGTATTTCGTATCGGGCTGATTGGAGTCGCTTGCGTCATACTGACACTTCGATATCCGTGACTCCCGTCTCTTCGCTCCCGGTGACAATACCTTCGACTCACTGCGGAGACGCTCAAGGTGACAGGAATTTCGTCATACCATTGTATGGAACCGAATATTCAAGACTCGGGGCGACTGTGACTGGTCACTGCCTACTGCAACTGCCCACTATAAAACGCCAATACCTACTCCGGCTGTTTACTGATCACCTGGAATCAAAAACTCCAATTCCTCTAGCTCTTTTTTAATCCTCTGAAAATTCCCTGTCAAGGTATAATCCCTTGCTATCAGACCCTTCCCCTCCTTTCCCATGGCTTGGCGAATTTCGGGATTTTCGAGAAGTTGTAGGAGGCTCTCCTCCCAGTCTTTGTCTGACTGTGCCAAAAAGCCATTCCGCCCATGACAAACGAGCTCCTTGTTCATCCCCACGGGAGAGGCCACCACCGGAAGTCCGCAGGCCATGTATTGGATAAGTTTATAGGCACATTTGCCACGTTCCCAGGGATCATCAGGCAGAGGCATTATCCCGATATCCATGCGGTGAAGCTGTGATACCTCCTCATCCTCTGACCAGACTAGGTGCTCGACTACTCCCTCAGGCAAGTGCAGGAGATTTCTGTATTTGGCAGTTTCGCTATTGACCAAAACGAAACGAAAGGGTACTTTTTGATATACATCTGCCAAGGCTTTGGACATCAATGAGAGATACTTCAGGGTGCTAGGAGAGCCTATCCAACCGATAGTCGGCAGATCCTTTTGCCTTGGAAGACTGTCGTCTTCAGCTCCTCGGACTATGCCAGCCTTTGCTACTGGAGCCTCCTGTTGCCGAGGACTCCAGCTGTACTTTTCTTGGTCTACCACTGTTCTCAGGAAGCTGATTCGTTGAGCCCCAGCTTTCCGTGCACGTTCGGCCAAATACTCGTTGCCCACGAAGACGCAGGCTGCGGCCCTCATCGCCTGGTCTATCTTGTTAGAGAGCAGGGCCCGGACCAAGGGTCTGGGGCTTTGGTCGTAATTGTGAAAGACGGCATCGTCATAATCCAGCAGCAGGCGCAGTCCCGCTGCCCTGAGAAAGCGCTCTCCCCAGGCAGGAAGAAAGGGAAAGAGCTCCTTTTCCACCCATATAAAGTCGTATCGGAAAGCAGAAAAAAGCACGAAAAATCTTCGGAAGTAGCACTGCAATACATTCCATAGAGCCGGTTTTTGATGGCTATATACTTGCTTGAGATAGGCCTCATTAAAAAAGGGAGAAACCATTGTCCCAAAGCCTGCCTCTTTCCAAAGATCCAAGTACTGGTAGGTGCGTAGACGGCTGGAAGCGCCCATACGCGGGTACTTGGGCAGGAAGAGGATATTGGATTTCGCTTGCTTGCTTTTCAAAAAATGGGGAATAAATATTAGATATTGAGTGATTGGGTGATTAAGTGATTAAGAGATTGGGTCATTGGAAGATTGGGAAGGACCGAGCGTAAATAATTTGTCCAGTGGACATTTTTAGCTTGGGGACAGAATGCAGGGGGGATCAATGATTGGGAGCTGGATTAATTCTTGGCATTTGTCTTAAGATGTTCCCTTTTCAGGTAGAAGATAAAGCCGTTTAGCACCTTGATCGATTCCAGTACTTGGGATTTGAGGCCTTCATACAGATCAACGGAACTATATCCCTTATCCTTCGCCTCGATGAAATGGTCAATGATCTCTGCAAGAGAACCCCGTGAATTATAGTAGAATCTGCTGGAATCGAGAAAGTGAAATCTACCCCATCCTTCGGCAACATTGGCAGTAGCGGAACGTGCTGCCCGCATAATTTGGAATTTGAGTTCAAACTGTTCTTTTGGAGGTAGTTGAGGCATCACCTCCAGCCTTATCCGTTGTTTAAATTGATACGCCTTCTGCCAGCAGACCAAATCTTCAAAGCTTTCCGATGTTTTCATTTGATATGGGATTGAGTGATTGAGTGATTGGGAGATTGAGACACTCGACAGTCCCACCCGTTTACTTGGCAAAAGCCTTGAATTCATACTCTTCTTTGTCTTCTTTCATATTCAAAATTCAAAACATTAAATTTTGAGACAGCCAATTGAACAGTCTCGCTTCGGCGAGCTCAGGACGAAACCCATTTATTTTAATATTATTTGCTCTCCCAGTCTCCATTTCCCATTCTCCTACCCTCTAGCTCTCCCAACAACTCCTTTTCTCCTTCTAATCTCCTCTCTCAGCTTCAGGTCTTTCACTCGCTCCATCGCTTTCTGGATTCTTAGCTTTTTGTTGTAGGCAATCAGAAAAAAACAAAAGAGCAGAAAATAGATCATGGTCATATTTTTCATGCGCATCACCACGCCGAGATTACTAAGGGCATTCATAAAGGCCAAGGTCACCGGAATCCAAGTAATAATGCCTGCCTTTAAAAACAAAGGCATGTCCCTCAATGCTTCTGGAGTCCAGTTACGATAGATAAAAAAGCTCAAGTAGAGATATAGTATGTTTTCGAATGAACTGAAAAAAGACACAAAATTGTGCGCATCAAAAAACAAAGGCCGGAACATATAGGTAAATAGTTTTATAGGCCAAGAATAGCTACTAATGTCTACCCTTGATCCTACATGTGTAGAACTTAAATTTCCTACAGTAGCATTGGTTAAAGATTCCATAGACTGCAATGAAAGATCTTCCAACCTTAAAGCCTCTAGGGTACTTGGCAAAAGAAAAATTGCTCCTACAACAGCAAGACCACTCAATGCAATCTTATATCCGATCTTAACTTCAGATCCTAATAAAATTGCAATACCAGCCCCTGAAATCAAGGCCTGTCCAATATGTGGTCTTGCCAAATAGACAAAAAATAATGCGATTACAGCTTGCCACCATCGGCTACTGTATTTTTGTATCGCAAACAAAAACCAAGCTATTCCCCAAAAGCAAATGGCATCCTTTCCCACTCCAGCCGACCAAAAGTGAAGGTTTAGAAAGTAAAATACCGTAGGAAAAAGCGGTACACCCAAGACCTCATAATTGGTAGGAAATAAGTCGGCAGTCATTATAAAAATGTATCGAATCCCAATAAAGCCCAAAGCCCCAAAAATTATATTCCCTGTCACATATGACAAACCCAACAATTGGCTTGGAATATAGCAGATCCATAAAATAAAGGTTGTCCCCTCGCCAAAATAGGAAAACCAGGTTTTCTCTCCTTTGATCAATACCTGTTCCATTCCAAATCTCCAGTATCCTTGGGAATCTCCTCCAAAATTCAATATATACCAGGTAAAAAAGAGACTAAAAAACAGGTGGTAGGCCAAAAGGTATTGTAATTGTAACTCATACTTCTTTGGCAAGCCAAACCGCTTCGACATACTCGCATTAGAGTTGACAAGGGCGAGAATTACCAATAGGATAACTAGTATATCAAGCATTCAATTATTCCTTTTAAGGCGAGCCTAGTTATTCAAGATTTACCTAATCCCTACTCTCTTTTACCTATTCCCTTCTTCTCCAATAACTCCAGGTAAAGATTCTCTACTTCCATGCAATATCGCTCTGCACTAAAATGGGCTAAAGCTCGCTCCCTTCCCTTTTCTCCCATCTCTTGACGAAGTTCGGGCTGTTCAATTAAGATCCGAATTTTTTCTGCTAGAGATTCCGGTGATATAGGAGGTATCAAATAGCCGGTTTCTCGGTCCAAGACAATATCCTGCAAGCCCCCCACTCTTGATGCAATTACCGGCAACCCCTGAAGCATGGCTTCCGCAGCCACCAGTCCGAATCCTTCTCTAATTGATGGTACACAAAAAATATCCATTACGGAGTAAAATCGGTCAGTATTAGGTTGGTATCCTACCAAGGCTACTCTGTCAGAAATTCCTAATTCTTTTATTTTTCGCTCTACTAAAAGGCGGTCTCTTCCATCTCCCACCATCAACACCTTGAAACTGTATTTTTTGAGAAAACTGATCGCATCCAACAAATCTGTCATCCGCTTATGGTCATTGAAAAACCTACCCACAAAACCTACTACAACTGTATCCGTGTCGATACCCAGTTCATGTTGAAGTGCGGTTTTTTCCGTCTCAGAAATAAATCCTGGGATAGGCACTCCATTATTGATCAGCAGCACTTTTTTTCTGGCTATGCAAGCAGTCTCCAGTAAGTAGCGTTCCACATTCGGAGAGATTGCCGTCACTTTATCCACCATCCTACTGTACTGTCGAAGCAACCAGTTTGCCTTGCGCGATCGATTTTGTGGATCGGAGGTTTCCTCCATAATCCTTATCGGAACCCGCATCCTAGTTCCCGAAAGTGCTGTCAAACTATTACCTTCAAATACACCTCCATGCATGATGTGCGGATTGAATTCACGGATGATCGCCTGCACTTGTCGATGAATATTCCAATCAAAAGGATGCTTCATTGAACCCAAAGGAATCAACTCCACACCTTCCGCTTGAAGTGCCTCCGCAATAGGACCAGAAGCAAAGGAACAAGTCATCTTGATTTCAAAGCGCACCTTGGACAGATTTTTCGCCAAGGTTAAGCGAGTCTGTTCAACTCCCCCGGAAGAAATGGTTTCAATGCATTGAAGGACTCTGATTTTATCCATTTCAGTTATGATAGAGCTCCATCAACTGATCCATGTGTCGTTCCAGTGAAAATTTCTCCCTTATGGATATCCTGCCAGTTTTGCCAACATTTTCCCGACGACTCTTTTCAAGAGACATTATAAAATTCAACTTCCCATACAGGCCATCGTCATCTCCCGCACTCACCAGCCAACCAGTTTCACTTTCAGTAATCAGGTCTCTAGCCGCTCCTACATCTGCAGCCAAGGATGGTATCCCCGCAGCCATCGCTTCAGCCAAGGCATTTGAAAACCCTTCCGTAAAGGAATTGAGAACAAAAATATCAGCGCACTCAATTACAGAAAAAGGCTTTGGTAAATACCCTTTAAAATCTACCTGCTCTTTAAGGTCCAATTCATTGACCAAGTTTCTCAAAACAGGGAAATGATCCCCTTCCCCTACAACCGTGAATCGCACAGCCTTCCCATCTTTTTTCAAACATGCGATTACCCGCAAAACTCCCTCAATATTTTTAACGGCTTTCAGTCTTGACACCGTAAGGATATGAAATTCTGAGGACTCTGATCTTTCAATGTCTTTAATGGAAGAAAAATCTACGGGATTGGGAATGATTTTAAGCTTATCGGAAGGGACTCCGTTAACTTCACTCAAATACTTTCCGACCGGAAAGGCATTGCCCAAAATGTGGGATGGAAATTTATAAAGAAGTCGGAATGCGAATCTATGGAAAAATTTTTGGTTGGGAATTCCGATTTCTTCTGAGATCAGCTTCTTTACTCCTGTAATTTTGGCTGCAATTATGCCATGAAAATTAGCCTCAGCACCAGACGTATGTACCATGTCAGGCCGCTCATTTTTAAAAAATCGCAACAACTCAAAAATTGCCTGAAGACTTGGGATTGTGTAACTCGTTTCCAGTAATACCACTCTTTTCCCATTTTTCTCAATTTGCTTTGCAGCGTCACCTCCTGTTCCCAAGGCACAAAAAACCCATTCATTGGAATCATCCACTTTGGAAATAGTCGCTAGTCTTTGTTCCAATCCTCCAAAATCCAGAAGAGTGCACAGTCGGATGATTTTCATCTGTTTATATTTTGTTTATTTAATTGGCCAGATTGAATCTCGCTTGGCAAATAATTATTTCCCTGTTTGTTGCCGCCGAAATGCTCGATTTCATTCCTTATAAATATATCGAAGACAAAATTTCAGGTAATTCCTAATCAGATCCCTCCCCCCGGAAAATTTCATGAAGTTTCGTAAAAGGCCAAAAGGTGGACAGTAAGGAATTCGTAGTAATCCATCCTCCCTTTTTAAGTTCTTTAGGAGCTCTTTTGCATCATCATTATTTTGGGCATCTATAAGGTATGGGAAAAGATTAAAATAAACATACCGATTCCGGAACACCTCAAAATCCGCCGGGAAGTTGTCCCCATATCCCGAATAGAGTTTATTCCTAAGGATTTTGTAAGAAAGAGATCTTCTCAATGGAAATACCCTATTAGTAGCCTGTCCAGCATCCTCATGGCTATAGAACACCAATTTGGAAAAGTTGTAAACAGGTCTTTCAAAAAACAAAACCGCACGAAACCAAACATCCAAATCTTCACCTCTTGCCAAACTTTTGTCAAATCCAGGATTATGAAGAAAAAAAGATTTCCTGATTACAGTAGCAGAAGTAAAAAATAAGGTATTGATAATGGCGCGTTTGAAATAATCATCCATTTGAAACCAAGCTTCAGGATGCAGCTTGCCAAATTCTGCCATTTTTTGGGCATAGCTGCATCCGAAAATACCTGATGTGGGAAATTTCTCAATCCCGCGTTGCATGTTTTCCAGATAGTCAGTCCGCCAAAAGTCATCTGCATCCAAAAACGCAATCCAAGGATGCCTAGATTCTTGGATTCCCCGGTTCCTGGCTTCAGAAACCCCTCGATTTTCTTGAGAAATTAATTTGACTCTTTCTCCGTATTCGAATACAATTTTCTCTCCGCCATCTGTAGAACCATCATTGACCACGATGACTTCATAATTCTGAAAAGTTTGCTCCATCACCGAGTCAAGCGCTCTCTTGATGTATTTGGACTTGTTATATAGGGGGATGATGATGGAGAACATACTTTTTAATTATGAATTCAGAATTCTCTTTAACCGCACAGCATTCTTAAATCCTATCCATTTTGAGATTTGCTGAAATCTGGGTCCGCCGATAAGAACTGGATTGGAAAAGGCAAATTTTTCGATCTCCTTTTCTGCCTCCCGGATCAAATCCGGATACTTAGGATGGGTAACGTATATAAACCTTAAGTAATTTTTCGCAAGAGCTTCTATCACCCGATTAGAATTTTCTCTTTTGAGTAGCTCTCGCTCATAGCAACGGTAACTCTCCAAGAGTGATTGGGATGCCTGATAGGATTTTTGCTGGGAAACATTGGATTGACCAGGCTTTCTATAAAACACTCTTCCTGAAGGTTCAAAAAGTACGGCTTTGGCGTGAACCAATACACGTAAGAAAAATTCCCCATCTTGATTTACCGTAATAGCTTCATTCCATGGACCAGCTTTTTCGATCAAATCTCTTGGTACCAAATAGGAAGAGTCTGCCATCATTTCTGAATGGTTGAAAAAATCTAGGCACATATCAATTGAATCTGGATAATCTTTAAAAACATTTAAACTCCATCTTTGACTCTGTTCCGGCATATCTGAAAATGTAACCCACTCACAGGTCGCAATTGCACCCGAACTTTTTCCTATCAACAACCCAACTTGATTTTCAATCTTTTCTGGGAACAATAAGTCATCAGCGTCCAAAAATTGAATAAACTCGCCCTTGGCCACTTGAATACCTTTATTGGTTGCTTGGGAAACGCCTGAATTTTTTTGGGTAACTAACTGAATTTTTTCGGGAAAGTCTCTAGCATAGGTTTTCAGAATATCTAAAGATCCATCTGTAGAACCATCATTCACCAACACGATCTCTGTATTGGAATAGGTCTGTGCCAAAGCCGATTCAAGGGTTTCGCGGACAATGTCAGCTTTATTATACACAGGGATGATAATGGATACCAAGGGATGATTCATGACCTATTTTCTAAGGAAAGTTCATCAGAATACAGCTTAAACAATTCTTGACAGTAATGATCAACTGAAAATCTAGCCGCTTGCTTTTTGGCCTTCATTCCCATTTCCTGACGAACTGAAAGATCAAGATCCTTAAAGAAAAGCATTGCTTTTTTTAATTCATCTAAACTAGTTGGATCAATTAATACCCCCGAACCTGAATCCCCCAAGATCTCTGATGCCCCTCCAACTCTTGTCACTACGGAAGGTAAACCTGCATGCATGGCTTCTGCCAAGGCTAAAGAAGACCCCTCCGTGAAAGAGGGCAAAACAAATACATCCGCCTCTGTGAGGAGATCAAAAACTTCTGCCTGGTACCCATGAAACGTGACATATCTGTCAACCTGAAGCTCTTGGACCAATTTTTTCAAACTTTTACGTTCCTCCCCATCTCCTACAATCCTAAGGTGCGGGCGGAAATCAGTTTCATGAACAATAGCTGCCAAAGCCTGAATCACCGATGAAATATTTTTGATCTCCGTTAATCTCGAAATAGTAATAAATTCAATAGCCTCCCCCTCCTGAACTAGTTTTTGTTTTACTTCAGGCAGTTCGATAGGATTATAGACTACTTGGGATCTTTGCAGGGGTAGTTCTCCTATTTGAAAAAGTTGCCTCCTAACTGCTTCAGAAACGCAAATAACCCGATGTGCTAAGCGATAAGTGAAACTAAATATCCATCGGTATAAAAAATGATGTTTAGGGAACCCTATCTCCTCTCCTATGCGCAGAGGTACTCCGGCAATCGCTGCGGCCAAAAGTCCATGAAAATTAGCCTCTGCCCCGACCGTATGTACCACATCGAAACCCTCTTTGCGAAAAAGCTTAGCCAACTGATAGATCAAAAAAAAATCCGGGATTTTGGCTTTTTGGTTGAGCACAAAAACCAAATATCCTTCACCTGTCAATTTTTCAGATATTCTTCCCCCTTTTCCCAATGATATCGTCTGAATACTCATAGTAGGAATAGATCGGAAACCCTTCAAAATCAGTTCAGTTACCTTCTCTACCCCACCAAAATCCAATTCAAAAACGACACGCGCAATTTTCAAGAATCGATTTTTCTTAAAGCAAAACTTGGAGAAATTCTCATTTCCATAGTCAAATAGATGATTTCCCAATCATGTAAAGTACAGAATTCATACACTGCCTCGATCACTCCATACTTCCAAGGCACCTCGATCTCGCCCACGATAAAGTCATGCCCTGAAATAATACCTCTCGGCTTCACCTTAGGTAAATACAGATCAAGTTCTCGTCGCGTGATCTTGAAATCATGCACTGTATCTATATAAATCCAGTCAAAATAATTGTCGGGAAACTGCTTCACCACTTCTGTTGATAGACCTCGATTAATTTCGACTTTTCCAGATTTGATCTCTGGCTGGAATCGTTGACTGACCTCGTGAAAAAGTTTCTCCGGGTAGCGATCGCTATGCCATAAATCCACCAAATGCAGCTTGGAAGGCTTATTGATATTCAAAATCTTTTGGCTAAAGTCACCATAGTCTACCCCCAATTCGGCTACAACGCCATTTTTGGGGAGTAAAGACAGCATTTGTTCTCTTGTTGCCAACAGGCTTGCATGCTGAACATGCTGATATCCAATTTCTGGAATGGGCATGGATTCAAATCGAGGCTTTTGGATCAACCGGTGCCTCTTCGTATAGTATTGAAAAAACTTCTGTTTAATTCGGTTTAACATAGTTTGCTTTTATCTTTTTGTTTCAACCCCGCTCCTCAAATCAAAATACTCCTTAACAGCCCCTTTATTAATGGAATGGCAAACCCTCCAAATAGCCAAAGATTCCTTTGGAGAAACGGACAAAAATCTCTTGACGGCAAAACGATATCTCCTGACGATAAAATCCAAAATATGCCATTTAAACTTTTTGGGGGTTCTTTGATATTTCCTAGTAAAAGTACCCCCAAGCAAACGACGGTATTTATTGACCAAGTCTTCTGTACGATACCTCGCTGGATGCTTTACCAATATATTTTCCCGGTAAACAATAGGATACTTCGTATTGATCTTTCCCGAGAGTTCTGAATCTCCGTTGGATTTAAGAGTACTGTTGAACCGTCCAAACTCATCCATAACGGATTTATAGGAAAACCAATTGGCGGTAATTGCGTGCCCCTCGGAAGCATAAACCTTGGTAGTAAATCCAGTATATTTCTCGTAAACCTCTGCATCGCTCAGCTTGGTTGGATCCTTAAAAAAAATGGAAACCGGGCCCGTCAAAATCCCGATCTCCTTCTTGAAATCCAGGGAAAAAACTTCCCAAGCGTGCTTCAGCCATTCTATATCCGGTAGACAATCCGAATCGGTAAAAGCAACAATATTTCCTTTGGCTGCTGCAATTCCCTTATTTCTAGCTGCGTAGGAACCGGGGTTGGGTTCTTCAAAAACCGTCAAGCTATATCTGAGGGACAGGCCTTCAGGCAAAAGCAAGGGTAAATCGGGATCGTTATTGACTACAATTACCTCCCAATTATCCGACGGTAGTGTTTGGGATTCCATTGATCGAAGAACGAGCAGTAATCCGCCAAAATTTTTGTAGTGAGGAATAATAATCGAAATAAACATTTATCTCCTGCCTTTGAACACGATTGACTTATGGAACGACAAAAAAACCTTAAACCCCCTTGGATAGGCTAGTAAGCCAAAAATATTCGAGAAATAATAGCTAAGTCCAGCTGCCAATTCCTTTTCCTTCATCGCATAGTAAAACAGGTGGAAACGAATATTGAAAATCTGTGACTTGACACTGTTTCTACCTGGAAATGCAGCATCCAACAGTTGGTAAGTATTCAACGAGAGTTGTGATTTCCTATAACTGCTTTTAGAAGACCAAAGTCCCTGCGGGTGGATTCGATATACAGACGGGCCAATGTTTGCATCAAAATAAAAATCTCCAAACTTTAAGGTATAGACCCAAAGGAAAGTATCTCCATTGATTACCACTTTTTGAAACTCCATAGGAAGTTTAAAAATCAAAGGTTTGCGAAAAATTACTGAGGCTGATGGGATTTCAGGTTTTTCAGAAATAAAATCATCTAACCTCCAATTTCGTTTTTCGTGTTTTTGGATAGAACTAGAAATTATCTTGCCATTAATGTCGCATTTGTGGCGGTTATGGAATGAACCAATGTACTGTGGATGGGATTCCAAAAAATCAACTTGTTTTTGAACCTTAAAGGCATCCGTCCAATAATCATCCCCGTCACAAATTGCAATAAAGTCGCCCGTACAGTTGTCCAAAGCCCACAAATAGTTCAGCGTTGAGCCTAGGTTTTTTTCCTGTCGTTTGTATTTGATCCAATTTCCTTGCGGATGGTCTTGAGCAAACTTCAAGACAACTTCCTCCGTATTGTCTGACGAACAATCGTTGGAAATCACCAATTCAATATTAAAATCAGCCTTTTGATTCAATACCCCGTCAATTGCATCGCCAATGAATCTTCCTACATTATAAGCAATCATGCAAACACTTAACTTAGGCTTGACCATCGTTTGATTCTCCATTAGACTCGATAAAATTTGAACATGGAATCGAGAAAAGCCTTCCGCCCACATTGTTCAACCGCCATATCCCTAATGACACCTGGGTCATAATTATGATAGTTATCCTTCAAATGAAGAATTGCTTCAGCCATGGCCTCCGCATCCCGCACCGGCACGACTAAACCCGTTTGGGAGTTGATGGTATCCTCTACACCTCCGTTGGCTGTGCTGACTACTGGAAGCCCACACATCATCGCCTCCCTCAGGGCGATACCATGAGGTTCTTGGATGCTAGGTGAAACAAATATATGGGCTTGATTAAGCACATCTGAAACCTTTTCTCGAGTAATCAAAGGAAAAAAGTCCCCATTTTCATAGATACCTAACTCTCGGCTTTTTTTCACAAATAGGTTTTCGGACGCATTTGTTGATTTTGCATCCGCACCCTTTCCGATCATAATAAACCTGACACTTGGACTATGTTGAACCACCAGTGCCATTGATTCTAAGAATTCTACAGCGCCTTTGATGGGCAGGGAATTGAGAATGGTAGCAACGGTGAATGTATTGTTCCTTCTTTCGAGGTCAATTCTGTAGTTACCCTCATCCACTAGATTCCAAATCACTTCGGGATTGCATGCTGGCTGATTCATCATCACCTGTCTCCGCTCATCGTAGCTGACGGCGGCAGTTTTTTTCGCTGCCTTAAAAGCATCCATGATAAGGGTAGAGCGCAGTTTGGAGTAATAGTGGAACACAAAAACCTGGTGCTCCAAGATAACAAAAGGTATCTTGGCGAGTCCGCTGATATAACATGCATATATCCCAGCATCCATCCCACTTTGGGCATGGATCAGGTCCGTTTTCCATCCTATCCGAATCAGGCTTTGGTAGGCTTTCCAAAATAACCTCCGTTCCAAACCGATCTGCAAGAAATCTGGAACACGCCTATTGGCCGGAAACCTAAATCCGAAAGCCGGAGGGTTTTGCTCGACTATCTCTGAAGATAACGGCCAGGTAGACCTGAACCATGACTCGATATAAATCCAAATCCAAACAAGTAGGGGCTGGGATTTCTTCTCTCCATAAAGCAATTGTATTTCTAATCCCGGTTTCCCATTGAGAAATTGTGCCTGCTCTTGGAAATAGGATCCATGCAAAGGTCTGGTTGGAGTGGGGTACCAAGACGGTATAATTAGAATCTTCAGTGCTTTTTTGATTGGTTATTTTTAATCAAATAGTGGACTTTGAGAGGAACTATCTTAAAAAGTGAAAGAATACCAGGGGAAAGTCCATTCCGAAAGACAAAAGCCAATACCAACCAAAAACTTGAAGAACGGATATCGATATAAACTAGGGCCCTGTAAAATTCGTTCCGAAAATATGTTTTGACACTCTCCACCAAAAGAGCATGGCCTCTGAAGTTTGAGTAAATCTTAAAATAGTATGGAAGCATTTCCTTATACTTCGTTGATTTGCTCAGACCTTTGAACCTATTTGTTAAGGAAGCATTGTCATCAAGCCTCCAGAAAAATAGAGATGTTTTCTCGAATATAACCTTTGGCGAACAAAGTAAAACTCTGTTAAAGAACTCAGATTCCTGTCCCTTTTTTAATGTCTCGTCAAAATCCAGATCATTGGCGTTAAGGAAATCCCTTCTGAACATCGGAACAGGGGTAGGAATCCAGATTTTCCCTATAAGGGAAATATACTTTTTTAGATCAAGTTCCAGGTAGTGGGATGAGTCGATATATGATTCATTATTATTGGTATTTAATAGACGGCAATCCCCAAATACGATATCAGCATTTTGATTTATGGAAAAAGCCTCAACCTTGTATTTAATCATATCTATATCCATCAAATCATCTGAATCAAACCAGTTGACTAGGTCCCCAGAGGACATTTGCAGTGCAAAATTTCTACAAGAGTTGCCACCCTTTGGGACGCTATCGGGTCTTTTGAAAGTCTTAAATCTAGAATCCAACCTTGAAAAGAGTGAAATAATGTTCCACGAATCATCTGTACTCCAATCATCAACTATGATACATTCCCAATCAATGTAGGATTGACATCGGATGGAAGTCAAGGTCTCAATTAAATATTTTGATTTATTAAAGTTGGGAATAAGAATTGAGACCTTGTGCATTAATAATTAAGAAGGATTTGTAAAACAATGGTCTCCAAAAGACAACCTTGAGTAACGCATAAAATCCTTTCTTTCCGTAAATCCAAGTTCACTAAAAAGCGAATCAATCAAGAATAGCTCATCCGGCCGATTCGTATCATCGACGAAGACAATTGTTTTTTGGTTAATTAGGTCAAACTTTTTCAAAAACTTAAGTGCGCCATATCTAGAATGCTTGCAAATACCACCGAATGGCCCATCAACGATTATCAAATCGAAACCTTCTTGGGTAATCAAGTGATCATCCGGAATATCATACCAGGTCCCGGAATTTCCCAGAGAAAACTCACTGTTTATCTTTAATTCAAAAGGAAAAATTATCCCTTTTTTCGAATCAGAAATATGGTTCTCTATGAGGTTAACCCAATTCAAATCATTATCTACACTAATAAAGGATGTGTCTAAAGAGTTCTTTCTTAAAAAATTACTTATGATGACTGTAGAAATACCAGTCCCAAATTCCAAAATTCTTTTTGGCTTACTTACCAAAATATCATTTAAAATATGCTGGATAGCCTGATAAGACATCGAAAAAGATGTGTCAGGAACAAACTTTTCGGGGAAGTATTCCTTCAAAAGCAATATTGCTTTGGTTTCCCTCTGTCGAAACTCGAAAACTCTGGCTAAACTATCATTACTTTCTCGAATAACCCTATTTAGTTCGTTAATTCCAAAAATCTTATTTCTTATTTTTTTTAATGAATAAAGAATCATCGAATCAATGATATTAAATGTGGAATTTAGTCTTTCTTTGAATGTATACGCCATGATCTTAGAAACGTAGATTTTTACCAGCAGACACACTTCGAAACATCCGTTGGATGGATGCGACAATTTCTTGATTTACCAATATGAAAGGCAATCCTGCTGTCTATCTCTATAACATTTATATCTTTTCTAAGCCATACCAATAATCTTTTGTAGCCTAGGTGTTTGACTACGGAACCTAAATACATCAAATGTCCGAAAGTTTGAGAGAAAGGCTCTATCAAAGTTGACTAAAATGACAAGTTTGAAAATCTCTTTCCTTATCTGCACTTTAGCAAGGCTGGAGTTTAAATTTAAGATGCCAAGAAAAAATGATAGAGTACAAAATTGATTAAATTATTAAATTTAATTGTAATTACATAAGTTTTATTGTACAGCATGCTTATACAAAATCTCTAGCACAGTTTGTTATTACATGTAATTTAGGCATGGCTAATGATTAATTAACACCTAAGGTTAACCTAAACTCATTCAATCAATTTTGGACCAAAAATCCTCACTTTAACCTTTTCAAATGTTCGCCTAAAAGACCTGATTGTGAATTTCAGGACATTAATCTGCTTCGGTTTTTTTTGAAATTCAAAGCCAAATAAAGCCTTCAGATCAGGTTGGCTAAACTTGAAAACCTCTCCGTAAAAACTTGTGCTGACATTTAGACCATGTACGGTTACGCACCACATCGGGATTTGATTCTTGATCTCCGTTTTTTTGGGGTCATCGCTGTAGTTGATGTGCAGTTTGTAAAAAACAGTCAAAAACCCGTCTGTTTTACGTTTTTCAACCAACGAAATGAATGCGTTGTAAAAATGATATTTCGTGGAAGATACCCCAGTTTCGATATCATAAACCAATCCTTTATTGAAATTTAAGGCCTCATAATCCTGGAAATTGAACCGCTGCTGCACACTTTGGATATAGTCCCAGTGGAGCATGTCATCAGTATCCACTCTGCTGGAAATCAGATAGCCAAATTCCTGACCGAAGTACTGATGAATGTCCTCATTTATTACCAATTTGAGGCTAAAGTGGGAAAACTTACGCTTGACAAGAAGAATAAATGGGTACGGGGTAATCAATTCCTTTAAGGAGTTATAAACTGCTGGCGTAGTCTCACTATCCACATATATCATCCAAGTGAAATTCAAATTGGACTGCTTAACGACCGACGGAAAACAGTATTTGCGAAATATTTCAAACCTTTCTAGAAGCCAGAACTCAGGATCAAAGCCCTTCTGGGCCATTTTTGTTTTGTAGTAGATATTGAATCTGGTGAACAGTATATGCTTAAAGTCCATGATCTGGTTTTTTATAGATGCTTGTTTGGGTGAATTTCTTGGAACCATGAGAAGGTCCCAGTGTACATTCGTAAAACCATGGCTCCAACAAATTCAAGCTAGGCGTATAAGACCTCCGATTCGAATTGTCAAGTACGAGAAAACCTCCAGGCTTTAGTTTCCCGATAGCATTTTGTATACAAGCATTACGCGCCCGCCCATCTATTAGGATAAGATCGAAATGGCTTGCGGGAAACTCTAAAATACTATTTACATATTCATGATAATCGATGCCATCTTTTGCCTCATCCAATACTGCTCTTTCAAAAGAACCTGATAATTGGACCCCAGGCTTCCAAGAAAGGTGCAGGTTGGAAAACTCGGCCAACTCCTCCTTTACTTTCAAGTACCAGGAGTGATAATGCTCCACGCTATAAACTTCCGACGCACGCTCAGCAAAAAACCTTGTTGAACCACCGCTGCCATACTCAAAAACCCTCATATTTTTATGCAGGATGTTCTCCAGTTTCTTAATTGCTCCGTATGTAATCCAGGGCATTCCAAGATCTAAAGGTGTTTTGCTACGATCCCGATTCGATTCAATATACTTACTGTAAAAGGGCAAAATCTTGTGAACTGATGTACCTGCGATAATCGCACGGATAGTTTCCTTGAAAAACCATAAATGTATATGAAGCAGGGAATGCTGGAATATTTTTTTCACCGACTTGACGAGATAATTTGATAGGCTTTTCTCCGAAGTTGCAATTCTATGTAATAGATTTTACAGAAGAAAAAATTGACTTTTTCTGGAAGAACAGCACCCTGTTCTCGACAAAAGTTTCCAACCGCACCAGACCAAAAATACTTTTTCCTCAAATCAAAAATTCCTTGGTCCACAAGGTAAAGTCTGATGCGCTCCCTCAGGCTCAACCAATTGAAATTCCGAAATTTCGCATTTTCCAAGTTTGTACTTACTGAATTCAGAGTCTTATGTATCAAAGTCATGAATCTACTATCAAATATGACATTTGGGTTAATGCAGACCAAACGAAACATTAAATCATACTCTTGGCTGCTAGAAAGACTTTCGTCCCAACCACCGACTTCGACCAAGCTACACCTGTTCCAGAGGTTGGCGCATGTGTCTCCCAGCTTTCCGCGAATGAGCCCTTTCCAAACGTCTCGGTCGGCTTTTCTAAAATGCCTGCGACCATCCGGAAAAACGTGGATGCTGTTGCCGACCACAAACGGACTATGCTCCGAAACAAGCTCGATTTGACCTGCAATTTTGTCAACCAAAATCTCGTCATCAGCGTCTAAAAATTGGATCCAAGAACCTTTGGAACAGGCCAATCCAAGGTTTCTAGAAGCACACCCACCTCGATTTCTACCGTTGGGATGTTGCACAAGCATTACTTGTTCAAATCTGCGCGACAAGTCCTGAGCCAGTTCGATCGAGCCATCCGATGACCCATCATCCACGATTATTACTTCCAAGACAGAGGCAGAATCAATTACCGAGCGCACTGCCCGCTCAAGCGTAGTGACACTGTTAAACACTGGAATAATAACGGATATAAGGATCATACTACCACCTGTTTATACAATGAGAGTAGCCTTTCACCTAGCACATCTATGTCATAATTTTTCTTAACGTATGATTTTGATGCATGCCCCATCTCCTTAAGCCTTTCTTCATTCCGGAGAAGATTTACTATTTGATAGGCAAATTCATGAACACTTCCGGGAGGCAGCAAATAACCTGTAACGCCATCTTTTACTCCCTCGCCAACCCCCCCCACATCAAATGCAACAACGGGTATTCCCATTGCCTGCGCCTCCATCAATACTAAACCTTGGTTTTCTGCACGTTTGGTATCTTTTTGCTCCCGCCCAGTGTAAACAAACAAATCAGCCGAAGCCAAAACAGACCTCACTACTGATTGCTCTTGGCCTCCCAATAATTTAACATACTCTGAAAGCCCCAAGTTTTGAACCATGGCTTTGAGTTGGAAATCCATGGGACCTTTTCCAATAACAGTCAATCTAACATTCGAAAATCTAATCTCCTTGACTATATGTCGCATAACCATAACCGCAGTGTCAGGACCTTTCCAGTCCACGAGCCTCCCAATAAAAACTAAGTGGAAATTTCGATCCGATACCCTACTAACTTCATCCTTTGATCGGTCAAAAAGCTTGGTATCGAGGCTCTCGGGCAAGAGCCAAACCTTGGACTTTACCTCGGGGTTTACTTGGTTAAGTAAATTTCCAGTGTATTGGGAGTTGACTGTTAGCGCCTTGGCAACCCTAAACATTGGACGATATAGCTTCCGATTAATTAGGTATTGGTTTGGTACCAAATCATATCCATGAAAACTCACAATAATTGGAATTGAATTAAGCAAACCTATCTCAGTAAATGCTGACAAAAATACGCCCACCTGGCCAAAATGTACATGGATCAACTCACAAGACTCAATCGTACTGAGGCGAGTAAAATGCAAAAAATGAGTCAATTTCAAACCCGAAGACCCAAAATTGAAGGGATTTATTGATTTAAGGAAGCCTGGGAGAGTACGTAAAAATCCATTAGATCTAAAGAATCTCCACGCTTCTGCGAGCCTTCCAGAGTAACTTTTTGGTAAAACAGCGACCGTCGTGAGCCTATGTTCGAGTCCATATCCATGATACTGATGGTGCAGCCTATCGAAATCACCAGGGTAGAGTGCAAAAATTCTTACATCAACTCCTTGTCGGATTAGAAAAATAATCTGGTTGAGGATGAATGTTTCCGTCAGAGTTGGGAATTCATTGAGCAAAAAAGCAATCTTTTCCGGCTTCAAAAAATTGCGTTTTTGTTGTGCAAGGTGGACAAATGGGCCTGTTTGAAGGCGAAAATGTTGTCATGGTGGGGTAGATCGTCAGCAGAATGAACGGGTACCAGACGCGATATGCGTTCCTTTGAAATTGAAAATCTAAATACTTTATAGTGGTGAACTTCCGTTAGAAACCAAAAGAGGTCTCCAATAGAGTACTGGAAATTTAGCCTCGTCAAGGAACACTCTATCACCAAAATTGGCCCGTCAGCACAAGAAAGAAGCATTTTGGCTCCCTTCAGCACTTCCATCTCAAAACCCTCTACGTCGACTTTCAACAGCCTGACACGTTTCGGTCCTAGTTCTGACAAAATATTATCCAAGACAGCCACTCGAATATCAAATGATGGAGCGCCTTTGACAAAATCGACCATTGAAGCTGCACCTCGATTGATTTGGAGGTTAGAGTAAATCTTGGCAGTGCCTGAAGAACGACCCAGTGCACACTCATAAATCGCCACTTGGCTTAATCCATTGACTTCTATGTTTCGCCTGAGAATTGGAATGGTTTCCGGGTGAGGCTCAAATGCCATGACCATGCCATCCTTGCCAACACGTAAACCACAAAACACTGATATCAGGCCAATATTCGCCCCCGCATCAACAACTGTGTCTCCTCGGGTAAGTAAACAATCCAAAACATGGAGTAGTCCCTTCTCATAAGTCCCGGTAAAGAAAATTTTCTTTTCTAAACCTCTATCTACGGATGGCTGAATAAAAAGTGGAAATCCGTAAAGGGTTTTGGTGAGAATTTCACCGCTCGGGATTTTATCGAAAAATACCCGATCTATCAACTTCAGAATCCGTCCATGACCAAACGGGCGCCGGTCAATAAGGTAGGATTTGATTTTATGAAGGTGGTGGCTAAAGCTCACAATAACTTATCTAACTGAAAAATTTAAAAGGTTTGTAAGTCAACCATCCGCTTGAATACGGCAGAATGTTCCAAAAGCTCTCCGAATCCGTCCGAACCAATTATTTTACCTTCGGACAAAAGCACAATTCGATCTACGTTTTTAATGGTCGCCAGGCGGTGTGCGACGATGATAAGGGTAATGGTTCCTCTCAACTGGTCAATATTTTCTTGAATGCTTTTCTCAGACTCCGAATCAAGTGCGGAAGTCGCCTCATCCATTATTAAGATATCTATATCTTTAAAAAGTTCACGAGCTATTGATATCCGCTGCTTTTGCCCACCACTAACTAGAATTCCATTGGTTCCTAGAAGCGTATTTTCACCTTCTGGAAGTTGCCTGATAAAATCCGCAATGTGGGCTCGCTCCAAAGACGCCCAAAAACGCCTGATAATATCTTCGCTTTTTTCAGCCCAAAATGTAACGTTATTGAATACCGAGTCAGAAAAAATCACTGGTTCTTGAGTGATATATCCAATTTTGGATTGATAATACTTAAGATCTATACTATCTATAGAAATATTGTCTATCTCAAATTTGCCTTTCTGTTTGGGGATTAATCCGCTTAGAATATTTACCAAGGTTGTCTTGCCACTCCCACTCTCTCCGACAAAAGCAATCGACTGGTTTTTCGGGATTTCCAAACTAATGTTTTTCAGAATGGTTCTCTCGCCATAAGCAAAAGATAGGTCAGTCAAACGGATCTCTCTATTCAACCGTACCTGTTCACCGTTTTGGGTAGGTTCTGCATTCGCTTTCAGTTCATCCAGAAACTCACGCATGTTTTCCAAGGCACCGGAATTTGTCAAAAAACCATTATAAAAGGTCTGCAAGCTCATCAGGTAAGTCAATGCACGATAAAAAAACAACAAACTCAGTATGATCAGTCCAAGACTTTGACTCATCACACTAGTCTGAATAAAAATCACGGAAATAACTACCGCCATAATAACCGGCTCCTTACTGGCATACAGGATAGTTCCGTAAAACCCAATCTTTTTACCATTGGTCTCAATCCGTTCGACCAACTTCGTCATCTTTTCAGTGTAGGCATCGATAAGCGCCGTGGCCTTTAAATATTTAAAAAAACCAACCTTTTGGATCAAAAGACCCTGATATTCATGGCCTTCCCATGTGATTTTTCGAGAAGCCTCTAGCGTTTTTCGATTGATGACTTTAAACAATTGGTTTGAAATAAGTCCACCCACCATGACCATTATCGCAAACTGAGCATTAGCCATAAATGCCAAAATACCGTATACTGTTGCCATCACAGCACACTGTAAGGCCATAAAATATGAACTAGAAGCAGCCGCTACCCTATTAATTTCTCCAGAAAGGGTGTTTTGTATCTTCCCAGAGTCGGAATTGACAAAATGCTTGTACGAGTAATCCTTCAAACTGTAAATCCCCTCCATGCGAAGATTCTTAACAAAAAAATATTGTACACTTGTTCGATAATAGGACTCGAAAAACCTAGCAATTCCCTTGAGGGTGAAAAAAAACAGCATGAAAAGTAGAACCGTTTTCAAATTTAAACTAAGCCCCATTCCTTCTATGCCCTGAATAACAAAACCAAGACTACTCAACTCTTCACTACTGACTTGGCTACTTCCATCCACCATCTTCAGCAATGGCAAAAACATGACTATCCCAAATCCATCCAAAAGACCTACAGCGACATTAAGCCCCATATTAACAAATATCCTGTGGTGTAGGTAATTGTAGAAAAATGAAAAGTGTCTAAAGTACTTATTGTACATCAGGATATAATTTTCCTAATAGCAAAGCTGGGACTATTGGTTAGTTCAGTAGTCAAATACAGCAACTCCCAATCTTCATCCACACAGAATTCATGCACAGCTTCAACTACGCCGTATCGGAGTAACTTTGGCCAATTGCCTTGGATGTAATCATGACCTGCTATAATTCCTCCGGGCTTGATTTTATTTCTATAGGCATAGAGCTCAGCTTTGGTTACTGAATAGGAATGATCAGTATCGATGTAAATCCAATCAAAAAATCTATCCTCGAATCCCACTGCCATTACAGTAGAGTACCCTTGGTGAATGAATACTTTACCCAGATCAAGTTCTTTCCTAAAGACTGACTCTACACCATCTTTGAGACCTGAATGGTAGCGTTCTGAACTCCAGGCATCGACCAAATGCAATTCTGAAGGATTGCAAATCTGCATGATCTGCTGACTGAATTCACCTCGATTTACTCCCAATTCGGCAATAAATCCGTTTTTGGGTAAACTCTCAAGCAAAACTGTTCTATTCGGAAGAAGTTTAACATTGGCTAAGTGCTTCTTTTGAAGGTCAAACTTTGGTATTGTTGAATCAACTTTAGATTGTACCTTTGACACAATTCGATGAACCAAACTATACACATATCTTCTATTCACTTTCATCTCGTTCTAATTCAGAATTTTTTAAAGAATTGTAAAAACTTAAAAGAATCACATTAAACATTTTAAATAATAAACTAGATATGTTAATATTGACATAGTACTTATTTATTAGAATAGCATCAATATTAAATTTAAATTCAACCTATATAATCTATTATATCAAAAAACTGATAAATAGATTATTTTATTTATTTTCTCATAGCTAAAAAATTATTTTCCTTTTTGAAGCTTGAGAAGTTATCTCCATTGACTTCATGAAATTTTTTTAAGCTTAGAATTCGATAATTCAAAGCATGGAATATTTTCATCATCAAAACAAGCTCATTTTGGGAGTTGGCTTCAAAAACAACATTTGTTAAATTACAGATTAGAAATTTTTGACCGCCTTTAATAACCCCTTCCTCAAACCCCTCTGTATCAATTTTAATTAAATCAGGCTTTATCTGATTTTTTTTCAAGAACCCATCTAATGTTTTTACCTCAATAGGATAGGATTTAATTCTCTCTTTTCGTTTGCTGAAATCAGTTTTCACTAACGATCCCAACCAAGTCTCTCCATCAGGAAATTGAATCTGAGCTTTCCCATCTTCCTCTCCCAAAGCAATCCCAACCCACTCGTCTTTTACTTTATTGTGAATAGCTAATTTTTCAAAATAGGGTTTACATTCCGGATTTGGTTCTATGGAAACTGTGCGAATCCCTGATATCAAAAAGAGCAGGGAATGAGTTCCGTAATTTGCTCCTATGTCCAAAAAACATTTGGGGGCACATTTGGAAGATATTCGTTCTTCATAAAATGATTTTATTTCGTAGTCATGACCTAGCACAGAAACAGCTGTTTCCCAATCCAGTCCAAGAGATTCTTTTGTTAGCGGAATTCTTACTTCCTGACCTGCAAATTTCAATATCCACTCACCATCAATTTCATGAGATTTACCATCTCTAAATATTCTTGAAAATAGTCCATGAAAAATTGATTTCTCGTAATAGGAAAGTTTGTGATAAAGGTTGTTGAGTTTTCTCCTCTTATCAGGATTCAAAATAGTTTTTTTTACATATGATTGTGATATTTTTCTTATCCTAGGAAACTTACCATTAAGTTTAAGAACAAATTCAAAAAATCGCATCATTTATTTTACAAATCCATTTTCATTTCCTTTCAATACCATCACCGTCACTCCATCCTACATACCCTAAGTTACCAGAGAACCCGAACATAAGATTATTTGATTTCTAATTCATATTTTGGGAAAAATGGAATCTTTCCCAATGATCTATTAGTCGATTCTTTCGTAGTACCGAAAAAATAATTCCAAGGCCACAGTGTAGTAAAGACTGGTTGAACAATCGCACAGCCTATTCCTAAGAGGATTAGCGGCCCAATGCGACGAACGGTAAGGAAACAAAGCAAATCCTTATATCTCCAAAGTTGTTGAAAATCACCTAGCTTTTAACCTCTATTGGCTTGGATAATATTTGATTTATCAAGGCCAAAAATTCTAATTAGATAATATTCTGCATCTTTTTTCAACAAAAGAATAATTGACATCCACACTGATAAACAAGCTTTCTTAATTCGTCAACATTTTTACGTATTTTTTCCTTCTTCGGTAGATCCAATAGGTGGTTGCCGCAAGGAGGATAAATACAAGGGCGTAGCTGGGCAGGGAGGTGTATTGGGGATGGTGTATGGCCCATTTTTGAACCGCCCAGGTATCCAAGAGTTGGGAGCTGCCCCCGTTTAGAAATTCGGTCAAGGCATTTGAGTTGAGCGGAAGCCAGCAGAGAGATAGCAGAAGCGCCAAGGCGGCATAGCCGTATTGTTCACGCTCCGTCCAGCGGTAGCGCTTTAGGGCTTTGAGCAGTACTACACCCCAGATCGGGATCCATGCCGCCATGGCCGGCGCCTTAAAGAAAGGAAGGAAGACAGCTCCCATCAGCAAAACCAGCACGATTGCCCCGCCTAGGTTGCCCAACTCCTGAAGGAAACGTTTGATGAAGACCAGTGTTAAGAGACAGATGATCCCCCAGTGCAGGGTGGTACTTAGCACAAAATCCATGGGAAAGCGGAACACGCCTATGCCTAGATCGGTGAGGAATCGCAGGATGCCTAAAGACTGGTTGTTGCCGGAGAGCATGACCAGAATAAGCAGAATTCCGGTGAAGCCCATGATTCCCCGGCTGAGTCGGGCCGATCGGGTCTTCTTTCTTATCTGGGAAATGGCATGATCCCAATGTATGGGGTTGTTGATCGCCACATAAATGATCAAGCAGGGCAAGGCGAGCAGGGCTAGGGCATGGACACTTTGCTGCAGCAGGGGCAGTTCACTCCATCCCCAGAACACCCATCCTAAAACCGCTAGGATGATCACTGAAAAAAAAGATACCTGCACGGGAAGGAGGGACTTTGGCCGCTCCTCCTCATATACAGGCAGCTTGTCTCCCGGCAAAAAAAGCATCAGCAAACCCGATACTAGAAGCAATGGAGAGACAAATGTTCCGAGTATGGAGACCATGCCCAGCTTAAACTTTTCGTAGCGGAGATAATAATTCATCTGGCCCATCCCCAAGGCAAAGGCCAACAAATCCGGAGAGAAGGGATGAAACCACACGGACTTGAGCCAGGCGAAATTGAAGAAAAAGAGAACAAAACCCAAGGTCGCCGGAGCGGCCTTTAACCTTAGCTTTCTGGTGATCTTCACATACCAATAAACGGCAAGCGCCAGGTAGATCAACTGCCAGATCAGCATGCCGTTACCAAGTCCCTCATCGTCTTTGACGATATGGAAGGCAGAGAAGGACAGGTTAAGTAATGCAAAGGGAAGTATGCGGGTGAGCTGTACGAGATTATAACTGGAGGTTTCGATATCGTCCAGGAAAAACCTGCCTACATCCCGGTAGAATACCCCGTCACCATAGGCACCTTCATGGACTGGTATGCGCTCTCCGTTGATTTGAAGGTAAGCAATTAAGGCAAGAAGGGCGATGAGTACAACTAGTTTCAAAAAGGTTGATGGGGTTTAGTGTTTGGGCAGTCTTTAGTCTTCAGTTTGCAGTCTTCAGTGTGCAGTTTGCAGTGGGCAGTTTACAGTGGGCAGTTTGCAGTTGGCAGTCGCAGTTTGCAGTGGGCAGTGGGCAGTTGGCAGTTTGCAGGGGGTAGTTGGCATTTGTGTCAGGCTGAGCGGAGTCGAGGCCTAAGCAACAAAAGCCGCAAAGTTGAAGAAAGTTTGGGCCATTTGATCACCGCACACAGCTTCGCCCTTTGAGTCCCATCGGAACCTACGGTTGACTGAGTAATAAAATTACTCGGTCATTTGGGATTTGCAAGAGAGGAGCAATCAGATTTGGGCAGGACATGCCTAAGTCTTTTGTTTTGAGGTGTTTGAGCCAAGGGTAAAAAGCCACCCTTCGACAGGCTCAGGGCCCCTAGTGCGGGCAGAGAAACGTACAGGACGACGGAAACGGGTGGATGTTGGATGTCGGATGTCGGATGCCGGATGTTGGATGAAACCGAAGTCATGCAGTGGGAAGGTCGCAAGGTTGCAAAGTCAGCTCGGTGCTGGCGGGGCGGCCGAAAATCGCAATTCAAAAACCAGAAATACCCAATGGTTCGCCATTGCAAATGCCGAATAGCAGCGGGACGGAAGACGGAAGACCGGAGACCGAAGTCATGTCAGGTTGGGCTTTGGGGCTACGGTGTAACGCATATCGAAACCTGACCCTGAAGGGGTCAAAGGTGAATAGCCCGGGGTAAAGTCCGATAGGACGAAACCCCGGGTTGACAAGACCAACAGGCCATGGCCTCCGGCGCAGAAACCGTCGTGAGGGCACAAAAAACCTGCCGGAGGACGGAGACGGGTTGATGTCGGATGTTGGATGAAACCGAAGTCATGCATCAAAAGCTCCGTAGGAGCGACATCTTTGTAGCCCCGGGTGAAGCGTAGCGGAATCCGGGTAGCAATGCAGAAAGGCCATTCCCTCCGGCGCAGAAACCATCGTGAGGGCACAAAAAACCTGCCGGAGGACGGAGACGCCAAGTGGTCCAGGGGTCTGTGGGAACCCGCATATCGGCGAGGCAGGCACAAGCCGTGTGGGAGAAGTAAAAAAACCGTTGAGGCAGGCGCTCTGGAACCTCCATCGTTGATTTCTTTATGTTCTTTTTTCTTGATAAAAAAGAACGAAAAAATCAAGACGTGGCAAAGCTCCAACCGCACTTGGCCGGACGCTGGCCCGCTGCCACGTCGGCCCCCGCGCCTATCCGAAATGGGATTTGTGTCCGCCAAAGGCCGAGGTTGAAGTCATGAACCAGAATATAAGCAGCTCCGTAGGAGCGGAATCTTTGTAGCCCCGGGTGAAGCGCAGCGGAATCCGGGGTAACAATGCGGAAAGGCCATTGCCTCCGGCACAGAAACCGTCGTGAGGGCACAAAAAAACTGCCGGAGGACGGAGAGGGGTTGATGTTGGATGTCGGATGTTGGATGTTTGATGAAGCCGAAGTCATGCATCAAAAGCTCCGTAGGAGCGCCATCTTTGTAGCCCCGGGTGAAGCGTAGCGGAACCTCTGGCATCAGACAAACCTAATCCTTTGCCTCCGGCGCAGGAAACATTGTAACAGCAGAAGAAAAAATGCCGGAGGGCGGAGCGGTGACGCCAAATGGTTCAGTGGTCCGTGGGGACCCGCCTAGCGGCGAGGCAGGCACAGGCCGTGCGAGGAGGATTTGTGTCCGCCAAAGGCCGGGATCCGAAGTCAGGACCCAGAATAGGTGAATGCGTGCCGTAGGTACGGCCGGTACCGTAGCCTGGGGTTTTAACACTAGGTAAAATGGATCAAAAGTTTCAACCTCAGCACAGGGATATGGATTGGAAAAGGCGGTTGATTTGGTAAACAATCCAGCATTCAAGCAACAGAGCTTTGGTGAAGCCTCAGGAACCTCGACGGTTGTTTTCTTTCACGTCCTTTTGGCTTGACCCAAAAGGACCAAAAGGTCAAGACGTGGCCCGCCCTGCAAGCTGGCCTCCCGATACGCTGCGCGATCGGGACAGGCTCTCGCTAGATTAGCCCGCCGCGGCGGGCTAATCCTACACGCTCAGTCCTAACCGCACTTGGCCGGACGCTGGCCCGCTGCCACGTCGGCCCCCGCGCCTATCCGAAATGGGATTTGTGTCCGCCAAAGGCCGAGGTTGAAGTCATGAACCAGAATGTAAGCAGCTCCGTAGGAGCGGAATCTTTGTAGCCCCACCACGGCGGGCAGGCAGGGGTGCAGCGCAGCGGAACCCCTGGCATCAGACAAACCTAATCCATTGCCTCCGGCGCAGAAACCATCGTGAGGGCAAAAAAAACCTGCCGGAGGACGGAGAGGGGTTGATGTTGGTTGTCGGATGTCGGATGTTATATGTTGGATGAAACCGAAGTAATGCAGTGGGAAGGTCGCAAGGTTGCAAAGTCAGCTCGGTGCTGGCGGGGCGGCCGAAAATCGCAATTCAAAAACCAGAAATACCCAATGGTTCGCCATTGCAAATGCCGAATAGCAGCGGGACGGAAGACGGAAGACCGGAGACCGAAGTCATGTCAGGTTGGGCTTTGGGGCTACGGTGTAACGCATATCGAAACCTGACCCTGAAGGGGTCAAAGGTGAATAGCCCGGGGTAAAGTCCGATAGGACGAAACCCCGGGTTGACAAGACCAACAGGCCATGGCCTCCGGCGTAGAAACCGTTGGGAGGGCACAAAAAAAAACCTGCCGGAGGACGGAGACGCCAAATTGCAGGTCAGTGATCTTTAAGAAAAGTCAACATATTCGTGGTCAGGTAACCCGTGGTCTGTGGGGAGACAAACCAAAGTGTGGGTAAAAAACCCAAAAATCCCTGACCGCCAAATCCTTCTCCTTCTACCTGCTGAAGCCCGCCCCCTTCTGTATCTTCGATGAAGTGGACGCCCCGCTGGACGACGCCAACATCGACAAGATCAACCAGATCATCCAGAAGTTCAGCGTCAAGTTACAGTTTGTCATCATCACGCACAACAAGCGCACCATGGCCAGCACCTATATCATCTATGGCACTACCATGATCGAACCTGGGGAGTCGAGGGTGATGCCGGTGGATCTGAGGGAGCTGGCTTGACTGCCTTGCGAGGAGTAAATGCAGAATAGATGATTTCTCGTTAGGATTTCTAACTACGAACAATTCTTTAATCCTTCCAAATGAATCAAACCTCGATTCAAATATACTCCTCAGCTCAAAAATGAGCAATGTATAAAATAAATTAAACCTCGATTCGAAACTGAATAAAAAGAGGATTATCAGAGTTTAAATTTTCAATAAAGGAATTCCTCTCATCCTCAGACATTGTTAATCTGTGTCTAATTATTTCATCTGTCAATTGAATATTTTTCTTTCGATCATACGGAACATCTCTCTCATTCAAGACTAAAAGCCGTCCTTTAGTTTTTCCCAAAAGATCATCAATGATCGCCATATTAGGCATAGTTGATTTCCAATGTGAACTTATATTGTGGTAATCCAAAGTCGCCATTGCCACCAATTCACTGTTGGTCATCATATCCAATCCAATTTTTTTCGCAGTTCCATTATGACTTAAGTGATGCGCTACTTTATAAAGAACGGTTCTGTTAAGCAATTCTTCAGTGGTTAAATATCCCTTACATGTCCTACTTTTCACTCCCCAATTTATTTTATGCCAACTTTCCCAACTTCCAAATTCTGCATCTCCAGGGAAAAGAAGTACTTTTCCACTTTCTTCAAACTCAATGGCGATGGCAAGACTCAAATTATTTGTTTTACTATTGATCCGCAAGGCCAACATTCCAGAACTATTCAACCAATCATTATCGATATTTCTCCAGTAATTATCTTGATTTTTATAGCTTTCTACCTTATTATCAGCAGCATATTTTGGATTAAATGGACACAAATTACTTTTATCAAGGCTGTCTAAAGCCAAAGCGGCGGCTGAAAATCCTTCATTGATTGGAAGATCATTATTATGTTCATAGCTTTCTCCTTTTTTTCCTTTTTCTTTTTTTACTTCTTCCCACACAGATGGCGGACCCAAAATATAGAATCTCACACCGGGTAGATTCACCTTTTTTTCGATAATCTCACCAGGAGTCCTAAAATTGATTACCCCTCCGCTCTTACCTAATTTTTTAACAACCTCCATTCCTTTCAGCAACCCTTTGTATCCAACAGGATCATCATCAAAATGTAAATTTGAAAATGCCGAAAGACTCGCCAAGAAATTCTCCTTGATTGAGAACAATTCATCACCGCCTTTTTCAAAACTAAGTTGGCTTCTTGTTTCGGGATCTTCATTTATCGATTTAAGTTTTTTGGTAATTTTAAATAAAGCCTTTTTCTTTTCCCCAAATTCACGTTTCCAATCGCTAACTCTTGGGTCATCATCATTTTCAGACCATCCCATCCAGATTTCATTAATGGTAAAATCTTTTGTGAACAACTTTTGGCAAACATCGAATGCATGAACATGATCTTTGTGTTCATGGGTAATCACCAAAAGGTCTATTTGGTTTTGCACATACTCTTTCAATGCCATAATATAGGGACTGATTTTGTCAGAATCTCCACTCCAACATCCTGCGTCGATCATCAGTTTGAAACTAGTGGATTGTCCTGAAAAGAACTTGATAACGAAACAGTCTCCGGTGCCTAATTTAAACATCCGAACTTCGACGTGACTTATTTTTTGTTTTGGAGAAGACATAACTTTTAATGCTGATGTAAAAATGAAAATGGCTCATTTAATTTTGCTTCTTTAGAACCAAAATATCTAGAATATTCAGACTCGACCTTTTCGACCATATCCGACTGAAAATCATATTCGGCCTTTAGCCTTTTTTCATCAATTTTATAATTGTCTGAAAAAATCTCACCAAAACCTATCAGCGGTTTTGAGATAGCATACTTTAATTTCTTAGAATCCAGATCAAAAATAAGCGTACATCCTCCTCTGAAAAGAGAATGATTTTTACTTTCAGACTCGTCACTCGGAATCGGCAAAAAACTCCCGTCAACAATCTTGTATCTGGAGGTTTGTATTATTGAAAACACAACCTGATTAAGTTGATTTCCATCTGGACCCGTTCTGCTGACCAATCGCAAATTCTGGATTTGGAATGCAGCACCTTTATAATTCCCTTTTTTCGAGGTTTTGATTCCAAGTAGATGATAGTCAGAACCAAATACCAAACCGGTTAATTTTGAGAATTCCGGAGACTTATTGAACTTTACTTCGATTCTTCTATGCAGGCCAAGAATTCTCTTCTTACTTTCTAGATCTATTCCATCCTCATCTTCATATTTTCCTGAGATATAATCCTTAGTGATCTCATAAATTTCTTTTCGATTACTTGTATATTTTATTGCATCGGCATAGTCTGTAAGAAATTCAGCGATAATTCTAAACAAATCATCTGAATCACTATCTATTCCCTGGCCGGATTTACCTAAATTTTCATGAATTGGATGTCTTAAACTCTCATTACTCAAATTCTTAATACCATTGGGATAAATCCCTCGTCTTCTAAAGGCATCAATAAAAGACAGTCTATAGTTGTAAGGATCCTCAGGAACTAATTCGAGATCTGCCGTTATAATCGCCCTTAAATAATCTCCAAAAGTAATATCGACTGGGGGACAGTAATCCAAGGCTCTGATGCACATATTCATAATGTGACTAGCTGTTTTAGAAGCCTCAATAGAAAGCCTTTTCACCAAATCCGGATGAATCTCCCCCAGAGGAAGAATTCCCGACCCATTTGATGCAATTCTCAATAAATCAGCGACTCGAAGCCTGTAAATATTATTGAAAGCTTCAAAAATCGCGGCTACCAAAATACTGCCCCTCTTGTGCGGTTCGAAGACTGTAAGATAGTCCATGGGAGAAGGCTGATGGGCTTCCCATTTTTTTGTTTTTACATTGACTTTACCAATAGCATCCCTTAGACTACCATAAAAGCCAATTGCATCCCCAAATTGGTTTGCTAATTGAGCCAAGAGATTTTCATTCAATAAATCCCCCCTTGTTTTGGAAATCTGATGTGCCAATACATCAGGAAATGTGAAGTGTTGGAATAAAGCAACTATGTCTGCAAAAGCTTCATGGAAGGCTAATACATCGGGATTCGTTGCTTCACTATAAGACCGGTGCATTCCATCCAAAATCGCATGGGTAACTTCGTGTGCAATAATATCATGACTTAGGCATGTGAAGACCATAGATCCAGGCATCATGATGCTATCTTCTATTGGATTTGCCAAAAAATATCCAAATAAGATGGCTTTTTTCTGAGGACTATAGTAGGCATTTGCATCCCTTATGGCGTGCGGGTATATCCTTAGACATTTTACGTACTGCGCATACTCCGGATTACCTTTATCCCTGTTTAAAAGTCTTGACGACCAGAGGATCTTTCTGCCCAACGCTTTCTCAAATCTTTCAATAGTTGTCATGGAGACCGCATAAACCATTTGCTGATGAAAAAGCGGATTGCTTTCACTTGGATCCAACCCATGCTGACTTAAAACATTTGGGTGGTCCAAATCAACAGCTTTGTAAAATTGACCTATCGTAGGATCAAAATCAATGACTTCTATATATTCTCCTACCGGACCCACCTCAATTTTTTCCCATTTGATTTTGTACTCAACCAAATTAACCGAAGACGTATCTAATTTTAAAGAAATACTGGGATCAAAAGCATAGCCTCTAAGTCTTCTGAATTTAGGATTCGGGTAAAAATGAAACTCACTTTTCTCCATTGTAATTAAATTAAAGTATTATACATACATTATACTAACAATTATAAGAACGGTACCCATGGATGAAAATATAGACTAATTAAAATCAGAAGGAAATAATGTATATAAAATGAATTGGGCACTATCAGATAATTGGTGCACGCATGGTTTCGCAATGCTATTCAAGACTTCTCAACAGCGTCTTTGATATAATATTCAGGTTTTCAACGTCAAAGATTTAAACAGCTCAATTTTCAGCCCATTAATCTCACTTAATTTGCCACTCCAAACCGATGAATAGAGTCTCTTAAGATCAATTCTATCTTGTTCTGTTATTGTTGATTGATGCCCATAGTTCATAATTGTCAACGGGTAATGATGTCCAAAAATTTCGCTTCGCCATGAACTCTCTCTGTCTTTTGCAAAATAGTGTCTAAGGCCAAAAATATGACCGATCTCATGAATCAGAGTCTCAACTTGCTCAAACTTACTTTGAGTAAACATCTTAGGATATAATGTCAATATATTTAGATTCGAATTAGGAAAGAAAGCACTTGCTAAAGTACAACCATTAATATCACAGTCATCAGGCCTCATAATGACCTCAAAATCACAATCAGCTGATGACTCTTCAAATTTTACCGGTGACGCATCTCCCCATTGTGACAATGCATCTTTCACTAATTCTCTAATATAGTCTTTTACATTATCAGAGTTAGTATAGGTGTCAAACAAAGAATTTAGCCTCCATTTTAAAGTTACATTCTGTTCCCACAAAGGAATATGATTTCCCAATCCAACGACAAGCTCAAAAGGCCTGCCTCCTTTATCAGAAGAGCTTGGAACATTTCCATTCTCTATCACTACCGCCTCATCAGTCACACATCGATGTTTGATCTTCTCTGGAGCTTTCATTTCAAATAGATCTTCTCCGTCAATTGAAAGAAAAAAATCTTTGTCTAAATATCCTCGTACCATTGGGCCAATGTTTAATTGTTACAACTGATTAATCATTAATAATTGCTAAATTTCTGTTCTTTTTTCGCTCAGTCCAAAACGCTATTTATCCTTATTACTAAAGAAAGAGTAACCAATAGAAAAAGAGTACCATATCTTCTTGTTATAGAGCCAGTCATCCCCAACTCCACTTGCAAAGTCTTGCCCTAATACAATTCCAACATTAAAACCATTCAAATCAAACACTAAACCAGTACTCCAAGTCCAACCTGGCACAACGCTAGAATTATTATCTACATTTACATTAGACGTTTCACTATTTCCAACATTTATATAAGACAAACCAAGTGTTACAGGCATAACAATAAAATTATTCCCTTGCCTTGAAATTCGCTTTTTTACACCTATATAAGCACCCAAAGTAATATCAGTTGTCATATTGAAATTTACAGAATCTTGGGTCGGCCTGAGTTTGAAAGGAACTGTCATAAACCCAGAAGCCATTCTTGTAGAATGTTTCCATTTGAGTGAATAGACGTCTTCAACCATATCTTTATCTGTCATCTTTTCAAAATCCGACTTGAGCAAAGCCAATTTTATTCCATTTCTCCCTATGATATCAACATGTATTGGCTTTTGAGCTAATTCGGCTTTTGCAAGTACATCTAGAGAATCTAAAATTTCCTTATAAATTTCAGCTTTCGCTGGGTCGTTCTGATATAGGTCTCCTATTTTATCTGATAAATACAGAAAATCAAATGTATTCTCTTGGCCTTCTATCACTTCACGGTCTTGCATATTTTCTCTCCATTTCGGATATCGAAATATTACGTATTCGATTCCGTTTTGAGCTATTTCAGTATCATAGCCTGAAAACACTCTAAAGCCATCATCTGCATGATATATAGTGTCTCCAATCAACTCATATCTATCAGTTACGGAAAAGAAAGAGGTTCTTTTCTTGAATTGCAATTCAACTTTCTTACCATCATCGTTTTGGCCATATGCTCCAGAAACTATGATTACCACCAACAAAACTGCTAAAATATTTTTCATGTTGTTGTCTTTAAACTATACATTAAAATAATTTCATAATTAATAGACTATTGGTCCAGAAGGCAATAGAATATCACTCATAAACTATCAGGGACTAATCCTCCACTTAGAGACCAGACACCTTCACAAAGCGCTGGTCTTGAATAACCCTAAGTAGCAGACTTCCCACTCACCACCTTAGTACCATAAGGCACAATACCTAAGCCCAGGGCGGTCAAAATAGGCCAGAGATCTTCGAACTCGGGAACCGTCATACCCCTAATCGCGAAATACATGTAGTAGGAAAAGATACAGATCGCCAGGATGGAGGCACTCATCGAACTCAAAAAAGCGATCAGACGACTACTGCTTCGGTTCATCGGAATCGTACTCTGCTCAGGAGAAGGCATCGGAGGAACTGGTTGGGCCTGGCCCGGATCGGCGGCATTGGCTGCTATCATGTTAGCCCTAGCCTGAACTAGCCTAGCCTGTACGGTCTGGGCTTGCTGAAGGCGCTCCTCAGGTACATCATCTGATAGGGCATTGCTGATTCTAAAACCCTCTTTCTTCAGCCATCCGATAAAATAGAATGCAGACGAGAAGGTGAGGATTACCGGCATCAATATGTATAGCCAAAAACCAAAATTCAGATCCGACTCATCTTCTTTTTTAGGCTCTTGGTCTTCTGCTGTCTCTGCATCTTTACTGTCAGTTTCGCCTGGTATTTGAACAGATTTCTCGGCCTTTTGCCCTTCCAGCGAATCTGCTTCTTGTGCGAAACCTTGGAAAGACAATAAAATCAGCAGGATAAACAAAACAACTCTCATAACCTTAAGCATTTAACAAACAGCCCGTTCTGTTTATTTATGCGAAAAGGTAGATAGGCTAACGCCTGAAAAATATCCAAAATCAGAAGATGGAGGGGCCTGGCTAGTAGCCGGAGGCAAATGCCCAAAAATCGGAAAACCCATTATTCATGCTCCAGACAGCAACTGGAAAGGCTCTACTTGGACGAAGGAATCAACAACAAGCCAACCACAAAAAATCCGTATTGGATGATGTTGATCAGGTTTCTCGTGTACCAGATCTTGTTGATGATTTGGGAATAGAGCAGTGCGTCGATAAAAAAGGTACCGAAAGTATATAGAAATATTCCGGACACAATCCAAAACCATGGATAAGACAAAAGATCATCATGCTGCTCGGCCATGCGCAGGAGTGAAAATCCCGAGAGAAATGCAATCGTAACAAGAATGAACATTTGTATTACCGAGGAGTAGAGCAAATCCACCCCAATAAAATCAAAATAAAACTTTACGAGAAAGCAGAGTAGAAAGGCAGCTCCAATGCGGATTCGAATACTGCTTCTAATGCCCGACTGTAAGTTGGAGCTAGTGAGCCAAAGAAAAAAATATGCCTCATAGACGAGGTAAACGACCAGCAGATATCCGTGTATTCTCCATACCGAATTTGTCTTATAAGCTGCAAAACCTATCCCATCCACCAAGGCCCCAAAAAGCAGAAACAGAAAAAACAGGCGAAGTTTTAAATCGCCTGTTTTTAGTTTCGCTCCTGCAATCGCCAATGGAATCAAAATCGCAAAGGATGAAATCTCTTGAATTGTAACCATATCCGAAACGGCCAGGTAGTGACTTATGTATATGGCGGCGGCGGCGGCGGCCAAGAGTTTTGTAAAAGCTGAGCCGTCTTCGTATCAGGGTCATCGACAGATAGGATATTCCTACCAGCTTCGTCCACACCAACGAATATAACTCGAATTCTATTCGACTCTTGGTAAGTGGGACTATTATCATACCCAAAATAATATCTCACCCCATGGACATTAGGGTCGGCAAAAAAAGCGTCCATATCTTGATTAACCCTGTTTTCAAAAAAGCTGCAGGGAAAAACATTATACTTCTTTTTTGCACTATCCAGTGGCATCAGATTCGTAAATTGATTCACTTCGGCTCGAGTTATACTTTTATCAACAACCGGAGCGTGAACATCTGTTAGCAACATTTCTTTTACAGATGCTAAGTCATGACCACGTTCAAAGACAAATGTATTTTCCGGACAAGTCAACTCTTCCTTCTTTGGCGAGCTGGGCACTTTTGCCACTTCGTATTCACCATCCTCAAAGGCCATAAATAACTTGGGAAAGGCTGTATCTCCCGTAAGATTGCGGCAGTACCAACCCATAGATCCTTTAAATACAAGTGCGTACTTCTTTATGGCATCTTTTGAAACCGTGCCTCCAATTGCCTCAGTAACTGCCAATTCTTTTAATGCCGGCTCTTTTAGAAACGCCAAAACTAGATTAGCTGCCTTATTTAATGAAATCGTGTAGCTCATATTATTAAATAGTTAAGTTGAAAATTTATATCCTCCAAATTCCTTTTCCCCCACTCCTATTACTCTGGTCAATAAATACTGTGCTTCCCGGGGGGAAGAGACACTGATCGAATAGGTGCTGCCAGGATTCCCTTTGATCACCCAATGCAAAACATAGCTTTCGCCGATCTTCAATTCCAGCTCTCTTGTCGAGCTGCCGGTAGAGATGAGCTCCTCGTCCAAGAAAAGCCAAATCTTACCATGTAATGCAAATGTGGATACTACTAGCTTGACCATGTTTAAATCTTTGACCAAGCTCAACTTATCATCATCCTATTCCTAGTCAGCACTAGAATTCGGTGCCTCTCTTCTAGATTTTGGAGTATAGGCTCTACATTTAGCGACAAGCACTCAAAAAACCTTCTTTTCTCCTGCGGGATACATCCAATACTGTCCCATCGATCAGCTTGACTTGCCCCCCTTCCCCTTTGATGTATTCCGCTAGGTAGTCCAGATTGATCAAGTGGGAATTGTGTATGCGATAGAATCGATAGCCTTCCAGCATATCCTCACAGTCTTTTAGCGTGCGGGAAACGATGATCTGTCTTTTATCCTTTAGAAAAAACGTGGTGTAGGTATTGTCAGACTCGCATCTGACGATATCTGCCACATGGACGAAGGTGTACCCCGTAAAACTCGGAAGCGCGACTTTTGGCCGTTCGGAATTTCTGGAGAGATTGCTTAGCAGCTGTTGGATATGTTCCACCCCAGTCCCTTTTTTGGACTTAAACCTTTCCAAGGCTTCGGCAAAGGCCATTGGGTCTATGGGTTTGACCAGGTAGTCCACCGCCGCCATCCGAAAGGCCCTGACCGCGTATTCCTCAAAAGAGGTACTGAAAATCAAGGCAAAATCGATCTTGGATCTTCGACCAAGCCAATCGAAAGAAGTGCCATCTTTCAGCATCACATCGCAGATGGCCAAATCCGGACTTGTCTGTTCTACCAATTTCTCCGCTGAGTCCACGGAATCCGCCAGGCCTACCAACTCAAATTCAGGATATTGTTTTAACAGACTGATCAGATTTTCCTGAGCATGTTTTTCATCTTCGATGACAATTGTCTTGTAAGCCATAGCCCTATTCTTCAAAAGGAATCAGAATGCGCACTTCCCTCCCACCAAGCTGTTCTGGGTTTTCGTGGAACGTGAAGGACGCTGCGGTGTGGTGAAGCTGATTGTAATAGTCGAAGCGCTCCCTCATCAGCTGAACGCCCATAGAGTTTTTTTTGACGAACTTGCCCAAGTCATAATCATCTGCCTCTTTTTTGTCCTTTCCGCCATCCCTTATTCTACAACACAGGTGATCCGCATCATGAAATGAAAAATGTACATGCAGCATGCTTCCTTGGGATAGTCCATGCCAGACGGCGTTTTCAAGAAAAGGTTGAATAAACATGGGAGGAATTCCTATTTGTTTCCCATCCAATTCAGGCTCCATTTCAAACACAAATTGAAAAGTGGAATTGACCCTCATCTGCTCCAGCTCCAAATAAATCTTGTTGTGGATAATTTCATCCTGGAGCTCCACGATTGCCTTGGCAGAGCTCTCCAAAACATATCGCACCAGCTGTGAAAATTTGATCAAATAAGTACCGGCCAGCTGGGAATTGTTAGTTTGGATATAATGGTGGATGGAGTTGAGGCAATTGAAGATAAAATGGGGGTTGATTTGTGCCCTCAGGGCCTTTAGCTCTCCCTCAGCTATGCTTAGCCTTAGCTGTATTTCTTTCTGTTTGAAGTGGGACTCTCGTTTCGAACGATAAATCACAAACACAATAAAGGTGAATGCGATCACGACAGGAAGGAGGAAAAAGAGTAAAGCCCTATTAACCTGTGCATCGGTACCGGGCGACACCAATTCCAAGGATTGGATTTGTAGGGTTTCCAACAAAATGGGCAAGGTCAAGAGTCAAAAATCATAGCTCAAAAATCACTTTAATGTAGTTGGTTTAAAAGAGATTACCAATCAACGACCATGCATTTAGCAAAAAAAATAGTTCAAACCTAAAAAGCCAAAAAATCCGGACAGGAATCCCGCCCGGCTTTGACATTGAACTGATTTCGATATTTACTTCACCGCCTGTAGCAGCTTTTCCTCCAGCTTGGATTCATCGACCGTTAGCTGGCAGATGCTTACCAGGATGGTGCCTGCGGTGACCGCATGGCCCGCATAGGCCAGGAGGATGTCAGGTACCTCGCCCGGAGCGGTCAGCATGGCTGTGCCAATCGCGGCGATGAGCAATCCCGCCTTTTTCAGAAACTGGAAGAAGGGCGGGGTTGGGGCGGTAGCCCGGAATTTTACTTCATTTAGTAGGTTCATAGTTAGTAATTTACGTGTCTGGATTATTTGGGAAATGGTTAGTGAGCAGTTGGCAGTGGCCAGTGTTCAATGATCTGCTAGTTTGAAGGAGTTAGGCACAGGGCCGGGATTTTCGGCTTTTGTTGACCAGATCGGCTTTTTGCAAGAGCGATTTGACCAGGGCTTGTTCGGTTTGTAGCCGAACCACGACTTCCTTCAACTTTCCCAATTCTTTACCCATCTGTCTCAAATCCTGGACGAGGAGCTTCAAGAAGTAAGCGATGGTAGAAAGGAGGAGTGCTATGACTCCTCCCGTAACTGCCTGAAACATCAGTCCATCCATCGGATTTGATGGTAAGTCAGGTTCAGGGCGGCTTCTGGATAGCTCCTTATCTCCAGATATGCCCTTTCCCCTTTTTCGGATGCCTGACCTATCAGGAAAGCGAGATTTTGGGCGGTTTCCCTACTGGGAACGCCTCTCCCCTCCCCTGTAATTTCAGACACCAGGACGATGTTTCGGTGCAGTTGCCTGGCTCCCAGTTCCGCTTTAGCCTCCTGCTCCCCGACGACTGGAAAAGGGAGCCGAAATATCCCGATGACAGGTTCCTGAGAACTTGATGTCACCCGAAGCTCGTACTTCCCTTCTGGCAGGCAGGAAAGGGGAGGTTTGAAGCATGCTGAGGGCAGTTCGACGGTGGCGCATAGGATGTTGCCCTCATGGACAAGGGATCCGTTGGTGCCACCGGGCCAGTATTCCCGTGTGAGCAGGAAGTTCATCGTCAGACCACAGCCAGGATGACTGCCGGATTCATGGAGACGTCAAAGGAATCGTATTGACCTCCGTTGACCTCCATGAGAAACTCCAGCGACACTGCGAAGAAGTAGTTTTCTCCAGCTATCGCCGGTTTGGGCAGGGTCAAGACCAATTCCGGATGGGTTTGGGAATTGACCACCAAATTTTCAGAGGCATTGATCTCGGTGTAGAAAGTTCCGTCGACTGCATTCACCGCCGCCCGGATCAGTGAGAAGCGGTAGTGGGTCGTCCCCTGGGCATAGACCAAGTACTTGGAAGGCACCATCTCGGGAACGGTGACTGTCACAGACGCGGGATCATCGACGATAGTCAACTGCTTTTTGAAGACCTGGTCGAATACCGCTTTTTCGGAAAACTGGAATCCCCTGAGGATTGACATATCTCCCAGCTCGAACTTTCTTTCCCCTCTTGCGCTGGTGGGATCGGACTTGATCACCTTCATGGACTGGGAATAGAGCCGGTTGTGGAGCCTGCCTCCATTGGATTTGATCTCGATTTCTCGGAAAGCGTTTTTGAGGAATTTGGCAGCGGTGGCCGCCCGCGAAAATTCCTGCATGTTCTCCCTTGTTCTCTGGAATTTGGGGTCCGTGAGGAGCCTTTTCTTGGTGACTCCGCCTTTGCGCCGGGCGATGAAATTCCCGTCCCGGTTTTTATAGAAGGACAGATCTCCGATCGTGCCCTCGAGTTTGATATAACCAGCTTGTTTTGCCATATGTTCAGTTGTTTTAAATGTGAAACATGGCAGAAATCTGGATGTATCTATCTGGATATCAAAACGAAAGTGGAATCTATGGATTCTGTGGATTCTAGAGAAACTGTGGATTCCGTGGACTTTGTGGAATATGTGGATTATATGGAAAATAAGGACAAAACCCCAAGTAAGATGCCTTTATCTACGGGGTATCATGCCTTTATCATGCCTTAGTCTAGGGGGTATCATGCCTTTATCCTGCCTTTGTCTAGGGAGGATGGTTGTTGTATGTCGGACACTTCGGCAAGCTCAGTGCGAGTGTCGGATGCCGGAAGTTGGATGTCCGGTGTTGGATGGTTCAGCTCCGCTCACCACGGGTGTTGGGGAATGGGAAATTTCGGATTCTTCGACAAGCTTAGCACTAGTGCTTCGACAGACCTGACGCGGAAGGAAAGCAGCTCCGTAGGAGCGGAATCTTTGTAGCCCCGCCACGGCGAGTAGGCAGGGGTGCAGCGCAGCGGAACCCCTGGCATCAGACAAAACCAATCCATTGCCTCAGCGCAGGAAGCATTGTGGCAGCAGAAGAAAAAATGCCGGAGGACGGAGACGGGTTGATGTTGGATGTCGGATGTCGGATGTTTGATGAAACTGAAGTCATGCAGTGGGAAGGTCGCAAGGTTGCAAAGTCAGCTCGGTACTGGCGAGGCGGTCGTAAATCGCAATTCAAAAATTAGAAATACCCATTGGTTGGCCATTGCAAATGCCGAACAACGTAGCGAAGTCAAAGCTCCGTAGGAGCGACATCTTTGTAGCCCCGGGTGAAGCGCAGCGGAATCCGGGGTAACAATGCATAAAGGCCATAGCCTCCGGCGCAGGAAACATGGTGACAGCAGAAGAAAAAATGCCGGAGGACGGAGACGGTATGTCCCAGGTAAGTGATAGCACGGCTGAAACAACATGGTCTGTGAGGACACAGACCAAGGGATTGGGGACCCGCCTAGCGGCGAGGCAGGCACTGACTGGTGGAGTGGAATTGAGAAGCAGACGGAAAATGGCGAGGTACCGAGATGGTCGGCTTGCGGAGAAGCAGGACGAGGCTTGGGTGAGAACTTAGGAACCTCAATGGTTTCTTTCTCTTCGTCCTTTTGGCTTGACCCAAAAGGACCAAAAGGTCAAGACGCAAAAAAGCTCCTACCGCACAGGGCCAAACGCCGGCCCGCTTCCTCCTGCGGCGGACAGGTTTGCGTCGGCCCACGCGCCTATCCGAATTGGGATTTGTGCCCGCCAAAGGCCGGGGTTCGAAGTCATGACCCAGAAGGAAAGCAGCTCCGTAGGAGCGGAATCTTTGTAGCCCCGCCACTGCGGGCGGGCAGGGGTGCAGCGTAGCGCAACCCCTGGCATCAGACAAACCCAATCCATTGCCTCCGGCGCAGGAAACATTGTGACAGCAGAAGAAAAAATGCCGAAGGACGGAGACGGTATGTCCCAGTTCAGTGAAAGGACGGCAGAAACAGCATGGTCTGTGAGGACACAGACCAAGGGATTGAAAGCCATGGACTGTGAGGACCCGCCTAGCGGCGAGGCAGGCACAGGCCACGGGAGTCGCTCCCGTCAGTTGTCGCGGATGTCGAACAGCCGGAGGTTGTCAGGTTATTGCGTCGTCACCATTAAGAAACCGAGGTTGTACCTCAAAAGCAGGTGTACGTACCCTAAAAAGGTACTTATGTGGCTTTTTTTTGACCTTTAACCCTCGGTGATTTAGAATCGAAACAAAAAGACATGAAGTTTTTGTTTCGAACGCCGCTGTTTGATTTTGATCCCGACAATGAATCTGAAATCCGAGAAAACTGGGTAAAAATCCTTGAAGCCATCTCAATTTCCTCCCCAAGTCTTGCACATGAAATCCGAAATAAGGGATATGAGGATTTAGCCAAGCCAGTTAGGCTAAAGGTAAAAAAGTACATTCTAAGAGGCCGATACCGGTCTACTCCTTTTGGCAAATTTGCCGCCGTTGGTTTGGGCACGTATATGCAACAAAAATTCTCGGTTGATCTAAGTCAAGTAGACGAGCTTATATCAGATTGCACTATAGAAAATCCGGAATCCCACTACGCGGATTGGCACCTGAGTGTCAGTAGTTTTAGCCAGTTTCACCGCAAGGTATTTTTAAGTTATCTAGTCAAGGAAGAACGTTGGGCTCTACTAAGTATTCCATATAACAAGGTAATCAGTCTATTGGAGAATCATTGTAAAGCTCATTTGAGGATACGATTTGCAGAGTTTCGATCGTGGTTTAAGGAAGGGAGCCAAGATCCTATTGAAGAGATTTGGAGGCAATTAATCAAGATGGGGATTTTGTATCACAGCGAGGACTGGCTAAAAACCCAAATAACTCCTTCTGTCTATACGGACGTTGTTGTCAAAGATCAATTGGGAATCAAAAATGAGATCGAGCAAATGGTCGATGATTTTTTTCAAACCGCAGGCAATCTTTTTGGGGAGCTATCTTCGGACTACCTAGAGGGACTCAAAAAATGGTTTCACGTTAAATTCGATGATCGATTTATCCCTTTACCCTTACTGCTGAACTATCAGGAGTTCACCAATTCAGATTTTCTGGAGTTAGCTCCAAATGGGGTAAGTCAACTGGGATCCTTGGAAATTCCTGATTCTCTTTGGGGGTGTGAGGAGGTGGATTTAAAAGGGGTTATAAAGGAAGCTCCTCTGCCGTCTCAGATTTACCATATAGATCTGGTAATTAAGGCCCTAGATGATGACAGGATTGTCGTGGACAATGCACTTTGTAACCGGCCTTTTGTTTTTATAGGCAGGTTTAACAGAAATGAAGAGATCTATGCATTTGAAAAAGAAATCAAGTCATCAGTCTTTCCAAATGATGACCTACTCTATACTGAGGTTCGTGTTTTTGAAACGCATGTAGTCCAGGGGATTTGTGCTACCCGCCCGGTTTTTGAAAATTATATTACTCCCTTCAATCAAGGGGACCCTGATTGTATTCCTTTCGATGAGATTGAGATGGGATTACGTGACAGTGAATTTTTACTTGTTCACAATAAGTCAGGGAAAAGAATTATTCCAGTAATTACCCATCCATTGAATGGCAAAGAAATAAGCCATCCTTTGATCCGACTTCTTTGGGAGCTTGATCATCAAAAGTCATTCAATTTGGTTCACTACCAAGCCCCAATTTTTTCATCAAAAACCTATTCTCCAAGACTTTGCTGGGGTAAAATCGTCCTGCAATCAAGGAGATGGATGATTAATTCCCACCAATTTGAATTGCAAGAAGAGTTAAAACGATGGCTGATTGAGGAGGCCTTACCTTTTACAATTCTGGTGGGTATCTATGACCGGGAATTGCTTGTCAACTGGGAAAGTGAGGAAGGGTTTGAGATTCTATGGCTTGAATTAAGGAAATACTCCAAGTGTGTACTCAGCGAAGTTATTTGGAAAGACAAAAGTCCTTATACTTCTCGTAATGGAAAATCAATCTATCCACAACTTGTGCTAAGTCATCGAAAAACGATAGAAGAAAAGCCGTGGATCGGATTTTTGAATTCGATCGACCATGAAGATCCAAAGTGGCTTTATTTGGTATTTTGGGTTTCTGAGGAGGATTTTGAGGACTCCATGCTTTTACTTTTCTCATTCTATCTGATCGATTTGCTTAAAAGGAAACGGGTTCTTTGGTATTTTTTGGTTTATCCGGACCGGGAGCAGATACAGGTAAGACTGAGGTTTTGTCCCAATTCAACCGAAGAAAGAGAAGAGATACTTTGTCGCCTAGTCAATAACCTTCATCGACTGCGATTTGAGCTACGTCCTTATTACCCAGAGGTAAAAAAATACGGCAATATTACCTATCTGATTTCCGAGAAATTGTTTTGGATGGAGTCCTCCTTGGTCAGTGAAATTATCCGAAAAACGGTTCGACTAAGCGGGTCGAGTACTATTTCCATCGAGTGTCTGAGTCAGTTCTGGTCAGATTTGATCTTTTCCTCCGGAATGGAATCCCATGGATTTAAGATGCTTAGAATTCGGGTTAAAAGAATTTCATATGAGTCAAAGCGGCGATTTTCTGCAGAATCGAATGAAAAAAACCGTTGCAGAAGACTGCCATTGGCCTGGAAAAAGGATTATAAGGAAAAGTTGATGACTCATTTAAATCATTGGAAGGAAGAGCGCATGAAATGGCAGATCATCAGTAATCATCTCCATATGCAGGTAAACCGATTTTATTCTTTGGACAGAAAATTCATGGAGGACTGGCTTTATTTTTTGTTGTATAAGGAAATGGGGAGAAGGATTTTTGGGAAGAGGGATTGTGATTGATTAATTGTTTAATTGATGAACTGTATAGCTTTATGAGGTGCACCTGAATCAAGTTTTCCGAACCTAGAGTAGGTTTGGCTTGAATAGACTTTTGAGGGAGGGGTGGTTGAGGGTAAGTGAACCTCGATTCCCCAATTGACCGAACTCGCAGATTTTTTCCTTTGTCACTTTTTGAAAGCCAAAAAGTAACCAAAAAACTTGTGGCCGTGATCCAGGCTTCAAACTGGTGGATTGCGGGGTACATTCTATGTTTTCGTCTCAGTTTGATTTTTTGAGCCTTATCTCGGCTAAAATTCGGCGGATCTCGCTCGTGGCTCACGAGCTAGCCGAATTTTTTACGCCTCACTTTCGGCTCAAAAAACCGCCTGTATCAAAGGCCACTGCGTCACGATTAGGCATAGAGGATAATGCCTTATTTCGTAACCGCTCTCTTTTTGGTACATACAGTGCCAGTGGGCACGAATTGGGATTGCGAATCCCTAAAAATAATTGGGGAGAAGGATTTTTGGGAAGAGGGATTGTGATTGATTAATTGTTTAATTGATGAACTGTATAGCTTTATGAGGTGCACCTGAATCAAGTGTTCCGAACCTAGAGTAGGTTTGGCTTGAATAGACTTTTGAGGGAGGGGTGGTTGAGGGTAAGTGAACCTCGATTCCCCAATTGACCGAACTCGCAGATTTTTTCCTTTGTCACTTTTTGAAAGCCAAAAAGTAACCAAAAAACTTGTGGCCGTGATCCAGGCTTCAAACTGGTGGATTGCGGGGTACATTCTATGTTTTCGTCTCAGTTTGATTTTTTGAGCCTTATCTCGGCTAAAATTCGGCGGATCTCGCTCGTGGCTCACGAGCTAGCCGAATTTTTTACGCCTCACTTTCGGCTCAAAAAACCGCCTGTATCAAAGGCCACTGCGTCACGATTAGGCATAGAGGATAATGCCTTATTTCGTAACCGCTCTCTTTTTGGTACATACAGTGCCAGTGGGCACGAATTGGGATTGCGAATCCCTAAAAATAATTGGGTCGGATTGCAAATTCTCCCCAGCGGGGCAGTCGGCAGTGTTCAGTGTTCAGTGTGCAGTATGCAGTATGCAGTGTTCTGTGTGCAGTAGGCAGTGTTCAGTAGGCAGTGGGAAATAGCGATTCACTGTAAGGAAAAATCCCCCTACCCCCTTTGTCAAGAATTTTAGCTCTTTTCGTTAATTTGAGATAAAAGGGGGAGTTGCGGAGGAATGATTTTG
>NZ_JAFKCW010000001.1:0-1104963 GCF_017254835.1 Algoriphagus aestuariicola | reverse complement strand
GCAATATGTCTGATATGGCAAGGGACCACAACGAAGGTCGGATTGCAAATTGGTTGCGGCGGGGAATTCCATCTCCGTTTCGCTGGCAGGTAGGTTCCGTTTCCAAACTGGCTATCTGCGCCAGCGAGTGGGGCAGTCGGCAGTGTTCAGTGTGCAGTAAGCCGTGTTCAGTGTGCAGTAAGCAGTGGGGCATGCGTGGCTCGCTTATCTTGGGGTTGAAACCCCAGGCTACTTATAGGTCGCTCCGATGGAGCTTTTTAGGATTAATATCCGGAGCGAGTGGATCCATCATTTGAAGGCTCAATCCAGTGAGTTTTTTTTGAGGAATTCAAAGAATGATTGGTGATAGTCCTCCCCTATTGGGATTTTAATCCCTTTTTCCAGAAGACAGTGATTTGGATATACCGATTTGATTTTAAGGTAGTTAACCGCAAATGAGCGGTGGATTTTACACAGAAAAGGGCGATTGAATGTTTCCAAAGTCTGATATAAAGGACTTGGGATCCGAAGAATTTCATCGGACTCCATGTAAACAAAAGACACTTTCCTTTTTTGTTCTATGTATTTTATGTCAAGCGTATTGACGGAAACGAGACTAGGTTCACCAATGACTTTCACGAAAACGACATTGTCATTAAATGAAAAATCCTTTTTATAGCAGGTGCCTTCGAGCATTTTTTTGGCTTTATCCAAACCATAGGAAACTTCATAGTCGTTGGCAATTTTTAGTATGAAATAAACGACGTTATATCTGAAGCTTGGAACTCCGTATTTAGAATAGGCAGAGCAGGCGATTATCGGTATATTTTTATTTTCTATTCGTTTGGCTATTTCCAGTCCGCCAAACCCTTTCATTTCCATATCCAAAAACAGGATATCTATTTTGTGTTTTTCGATGTTATCCAACGCTTGGAATGGATCTCCTATTGAAAATGAAATTTCATATCCAGGGATAAAGGAAAGGATCCCAGCCAGAATCTCCCGGCTAGAATCTTCATCATCGATGATTCCGAGTTTATATATTTTATCCGACATATTGAGCTGGGTTAGGTCAAACCCGCCAAATGCAAGAGCATTCCTGTTCCGAGCCAATCCGCTGCGGCGGACGGGACAGGCTACTAGGGATCCTAAAGCATAAAACGGGTTAAAGAATTGATCAATAAGGTCAACCAAAAATACCTGGAGACCCTCTTATATGATCCTGATACACCAAACAAAAAGCACAAATCTCCCTATACACTGGCATGGTTTTGACCGTAATGAATTTGAAGGAAAAGGTTGAATTCAGCTTCGGATTTAGCAGTAAAAAGCTGAAATCGATCTTGGAAATAGTAATTGAGAATCCGCCGTACAGTTTTGACTCCGAATCCGGATGGTCTCACTGGGTCGGCCCTATTCAAATCATTTGAAATGGAAATGGCAAAAGAATAGCCCTTGTATTCAGCCGGAAACATATCCATGGAAATCAAACATGGATGTAGGGAATTTAGGCAATTGCCATGTTTGAAGACATTTTCCACCAGAGTCATCAAGATCCATTTCGGGAGCTGAAATTCACCCGGATCTATGCCTCTTAGATTGATGGAAAATTTGAGGTTAAGTTTTTCTTTGAAGCGAAACTGTTGGCTTTCAAGATAACTTTTGACCACGCGGATTTCCTGACCAAGGGAATTGGGATGATTTGGGTCCTTGTAACTGTAAGACAGGACTTCAGTAAACTTGGAAAGTTTATGGGCTAGGTCAGGGGAAACATTTTTCACCTCAATCAAGAATGTGCTAATCCAATTGAGAACAAAATGCTGGCTTAGCTGAGATGATTTGTGCTCGGTCTCCAGTCTAAGGTGTTCGACTTCCATTTTCTTATGAAGCTCCTGTCTTTTTCCGTCTATATAAAAGAACCAAATGACTATAATGTAGACAGAAAAATGAAAAAACCGGGTCGCCTCATTCCCGAAAAAAGCTCTAATAGAAGGCACATCAACAAGCCCTGGCATCAGGATGAAATACTTTGCCAGCATATATACAACCAGGATTAGTATAAGCTGAACAAATTCCAGAAGCCACTTTTTTTTGAGAAAAACCCGAGGCAGGAAATGAAAAAACAGGAATTGGCTAATTGCAACCCCACCGGCGAAATTGACCAAGATTGCAGGAAAAGAAGCCAAGGGGATTGCTCCTATAAGTCTGATGATCAAATCAACACCTGTAATAACTATCCAGATCAACCAAATGACCAGGCTGGGTCTATTTTTCATCAGCGTAAAGATGCGCTCTGTACCCTCATTCAGCTGAACTATACCCTCAGGAAGGGTTTCTGTACCCTCAATTTGATTTTCAAGGTGATTAAAAATAGTTTTCATACATACCAAATCAAGGATCTATGCTAACACAGAAGGAAAGAAACGATTGCATGGAAGCAATCAAGAGATTTAGAATCAAGAAGTTGAACAAGGAAAGGACTCATGGAAAAAAACTGATGACCAGCATTACCAGTGAGTGTCCTACAACAACAATTACGAGTATCCAGTAAGGCTAATCGAGCATCTTGAATGTGCAAAAAGGGGATGCTTAGGAGCCTGGTATTTACTTCTTAACTCTTAGCCGAACAAAGGCCATACAATCCGGATCGTCATTCCGGCGGAGATAACCTCCAAATCAAAGGATCTGTCAAATTCAAAGGCAGGTCCTTTTCATTTTCGGGGTTTATAGAAGATCACTTCTTCTATTTCAGTGACTGTGATATGATGAAAATCGGCGAATTCCTGAATGGTAATCAGGTGATGCTTTTTCTTTCCCACACTCTCTTTCACTTGCTTTAAAATTTTATAAGCATAAGATCTACTTCTGCCAGTGAAAATCATGATATCCTGAGCATAGATTGTTTTTCTATTGTTCAGCATTGGATTACAAACGATACTTTCTAGGCGAGTCAAAAAAAATGATCACCCACCAATTACAGGCCTGATTATGTACAGCTTTGGAGCTCCAAACGACTCAATATAAATAAGTTGTATTAATGAAAAAATAATTTGACTATTTTCTTTTAGTGAGTAGGATATAAAATTAGGAGGTTGAGAGTAGGCAGTAGGCAGATGAAAAACTAGAAGGATGGAGCCTGAAGGGTGAAGTGTGAAGTATGAAGGATGAAGTGTGAAGTATGAAGTATGAAATTTGAAGTTTGAAGTATGAAGTATGAAATCTGAGATGATAAAAATATCGAATAACCAAGGCCGAATGATGAATGGAGAAGTTTCCTCTAAATTTAGATAGGATGAGCGCCAAAGTTGCGGCTTATGCTAGCCTAAGGCTAAGCCTTGGTATAGTTGAGATTGAAAATCACGAAAAAAAATTGGACCGGATATCAAATCCTCTCCAGGAGTTATTTTCTCACAAAGACGGAAAGGCGTAACGGTTTTTGACAGTTTGAGCCCTTGATATTTTTTTGTGAGATGTGAAATGTCCTGCCTTTAGCAAGCAGACGTATGAGTTGATGCAAATAGCCGACCGTCGCTGTTTAATCGGATTACTGATCCTATGATTCAAGATTGGGATTTCAAATCGTCTAGAGGATCAGCGAAATGAAGCACTGGGAAATAGAGGATCCGTACCTTTATTTGGGGTGTTTATACCTTGAGAAGGGGTTTATATAGCTAAGAATTGTTTTAATCCTCACTGTGCCGTGAAATTTGAATAACTAATTCGCGGAGCTATGAAGGGATGGGATACCGTATTGAGTTCAGTTTTAACACTTGTTTTTGGATATACCGGACTGGACAAACTGATCCGCTTTAGGGACAGTCGAAATGCCTTTCACAACCAGACCTTCCCGCCCGACCTTGCCGAAGTGCTGAGCTACTTAGTTCCTGGAGTCGAGTTGCTGATTGCCCTGCTCCTGCTCTTTTCAGCCACCAGATGGTGGGGGTTTCTCTCAAGCATCCTCCTCCTTACCATCTTCACTACCTATGTGGGGCTGATCTGGGCAGGAGCTTTTCCGAGGGTGCCGTGTAACTGTGCCGGGGTGTTGGAGAGTCTCGGATGGGCGGAGCATTTCTGGATGAATCTGGGATTGATTGGTATTTCGGTTTACGGAGTATGGATGGAAGGCAGAAAGATGAAGTATGAAAGCTGAAATGATAGTTGGCAGTCGCAGTGGTCAGGGGTAAGTAGTAATTAGTGAGTGGTGAGTTGTTGGGAAATAGTCCGGCCTCGATAAAATCGTGTGAGAAGCAGGACAGCGGGAAGCAGTTCGACTCCCTACGGGGTCGGGATTTAGTTTCCTTGGGAATTGCCACGGGTTTCACCCGCGGTTATTTAGAAGTTTGACCCCTTCGGGGTCTGGTGAAGCAGGACAACTGGAAGCAGCTCCGTAGGAGCGGAATCTTTGTAGCCCCGCCACGGCGGGCGGGCAGGGGTGCAGCGCAGCGGAACCCTTGGCATCAGACAAACCCAATCCATTGCCTCCGGCGCAGGAAACATGGTGACAGCAGAAGAAAAAATGCTGGAGGACGGAGCGGTGACGCCAAATGGTCCGATGGTCCGTGGGGACCCGCCTAGCGGCGAGGCAGGCACTGACCACGCGATGTAAAAAAAGCCCAAGAGGGCTTCTTGGGCTTGAGGTGATAGGGCTTTAAGGGAGATTCTCAACTTCTCATATAGAAATATAACTAATAGCCGACAGAACATCAATAGATCCTTAGTGAAAATGTCAAAAAAATGGAGCAGTGAGGTGGGATCACTGCTCCGCAGTCAAAACCTTGCAAGTACCGACTGCAAAAAATGACATTGGGAACTTCATCCCTCGAAACGACCCGAGCTCGAGACGGACCGGTGCTGATAAATTCCCTGTAGGGCGATGCCGAAAACCCTTATTAGAGTAGGCGGTGGATGAAACGGTTTGTCCCTTTTTGATGGGTTAAAAAAGGGTCAATGATTATGAACAAATTATTGAATAAAATGCCCCTGCTGGCCTTTATGCTGGCGGCATTTGCAGCGCTGGCGTTTTCACCAAAAGATTCTGCAATGAATTACTATGCAGAATCCGGTGGTCAATGGTACGCCCTTTCCGGAATTCCTCCCGGACCAGTTACTTACACCTGCGACGATCACGAAGACTCAGTGTGTCTCTATGATGGCGTCAACGGCAACCCGATCAATCATGGGGAAGACAAAATCTTCGTAATCAGGGGAACTCTTCCCCCTGCCGATTGAGTGGGTTTTAAATTGTGAGGCCCTAATCTCCCGCGGGCTTCTATTGGGAAAAGATACAAGATCGGCCTCATGTTGGCCTTTGTCATTCCCAAGATGGAAAAGAACAAAATTGCACCGTCCCTTTCTAATGCAGGGAGTTGAAAGGCCTGCTAACTCTCGGCGGTGCAGGGAGCGGAACCGGCTCCCTGACTGGGGTACCCCGGACGGTTCAGCCTCTGGCGCAAAGTCCTTGGAGGGATTCCCTACTAGGGATGACTTCCACGGAAGGGACTCCCGCGCCGGAGGTCCTGAGTACCGCCTGTTTTATGTTTCACCGAGGGACAACCCTCACAAACAAATGAAATCATGAATGCAATAACCAAGAGATTACCGCTGCTGGCCTTTGTGCTGGCAGCGTTTGCGGCGGCGGCATTTTCACCCAAGGATTCAGCAATGAATGTCTATGGTGAATCCGCCGGACAGTGGTATAACGTCACCGGGATCACTCCCGGCCCGACGACCTATACCTGTGATGAAGAAGAGGACGTCGAATGTCTGCACGACGTCAACGGCAATCCCATCAATCCTGGGGAAGACAGGGAATTCGTGAAAAGAGGCCCTCTCCCTCCCGCCAATTGATTGGATCTTGAACAATCGGGCCCGGGTCGCTCCCGGGCTTTTTTTTAGTGTAGCCCCTCCAGACCAAATTCCAAGTCAGGCAAGGCCAATGTAAACTGCCCCATGTCCTGCAGGAGGTAGCCTGTCCCTCCTATTTCCCTTGCCAAAGGCAGGGTCAATTCCCCGTTCGCTGCCAGCCGCTTCATGTCCGACCAGCGGGTACCGCGGAACACCAATTCCTTCCTTCTCTCCTCCAAAGCAGATTCCAAATCAATTTCTCCCTGCTCCTCCAGCCACAGGTCCCGATCCGAATAGCGCATCACCGCCAATGCCTTCAGCAGCGCAGTCCCATTCTGTGTATCGCCCAGACGAAAAGCGGATTCCGCTCCGTTCAGAAAAACTTCTGACAGGCTAATTCCGGAAAACAGATTGTAATCGCCCAGGTAGGACCCTTTGAACAAAGGCAGCCCCTCCGCATCGAGAGTAAAAAACAGGTTTTTCCTCAGATCATTGTCCCCATACAGGCTGTAAAGCACAGGATTGATGTAGGTAGCGGAGCTGGCGGTGACGGAAAAGCTACTGGTCACTCCATAATACAGCGTTTCCTCGTTGAAAAGCGCAAAGGGATAGGGCGCATCAGAATCAAGCTTACTGTAGTCCATCAATGCCCGGCCTGATTCGATCACTTCATTGGCAGCTTCCAAGGCCTGGCCATAGTTGCCCCTGTACAGGTACAGGCTGGAAAGCAGGGCTTTCGCCGTAATCTTTTCCGGACGGTTTGGATATGCGGCATTTTTCGGCAGCAGCCCATAGGCATCTTCCAGATCCTTCTCCGCGATTGCCAACAGTTCGGAAACATCAAGCCATTTTCCCGGATCGTCCATATCCGCGGTAAACTTGAAGGGGATCCTGATGTCCCCACTTGCGGTGTTGGCTGGATGGGGAAGAAAGAGCTGCCCGAGCTGGTACATGGCCATTGCCCGGACAAACAGGGCCTCTCCCATCAGCTCCCCCGCTTCGCCCTCCGCGGACATGTCCTTCAAGGCTTCCAGGGAGACGTTGGCATAGAAAATCTTCTTGTGCAAGAGTACGTAATCCGTGGACCGCTCGTCGGGGTTGAACACTTCTTCCTGCCAGAGGTAGGCATTTTGCTGCCAAGGGCTCAGGGTCTCCCAGTTTGCCGAGCTGGTCTCCCAGTCATCGGCAAGCACGAAACTGACCAAGGCATTGGCATTGAGGGAAGTGTAATAGTCCAACAGTGCACGGATGTCTTTGGTCGTGCTGGGTACCAGAATGGATTTCTCGGGCTTTTCTTCCAAAAAACCGTCGCAGGAAATAGTGACGAAAAGGATCATCAGGGAAAGGATGAATTGGTTTGGATTTTTCATGTTTATGCCGTTTTGAAAAGGGGTGGCGGGTAGCACCCGCCGGGAGGATATTTGGGTTTATCAACTAACCTTATGAAGAAAGCACCTCCTTTTACCCCGATTGTTTGTTTCAGAAGTCGATTTTGAGGCCAGAGGAAAAGGTCCCCATGGCTTTGGAACTTTGGAAATCGGGATCAAGGCTATCGTTGGAAGCCTTCCAGAGCAGGCCGAGATTTCCCGCATAGCCATAAACCTGAAGGGATCGAAAAGGAAGTCCGGGATACTTTCCCCTATCCCAGGTATAGGACAGGCGCACGTCGTTCAGACGGATATGGTCGCCCCGCTCCACCAAGATGGCGGAGTTGGAATAGAAGGCATTCCTGCGGGTATCTGCGGTAGCAGGAAGGGATGGAATCTGCGTCTGTGCTTCGTCTCCAAGATTTTGCCATCTCTTGTCAAAATCCCCATGGCCAATCTCCCCTCTCAACAGGGTAAAATAATCGATGGACTTTCTTTTGTAGTGGTATCCCAAACGGTAGGAGATGTTTAGCGAAAGGCCAAAGCCCCTGTAGGACAACTCGTTTCTCAGGGATCCAAAGCTTGTCGGTCTGGCGGGCCCATGATATTGGAGATTGTCTATGGTCGCAGCCCTGGAGATTCCCAGGTAGTCCATGCTGGGCTCCCCGTTGAGGTATCCCATGGGGTTTCCGGTCTGGGGATCCAATCCCGCCCATTCGTAGGTATAGATTCCATAGAGGGGACGGCCTACGATGGGTTGCGCACTGGGGCCTGATGCGGTAGCAAGCAGGTTGTTGACGGTGGGCTTCTTCTCAAAGTCCAGCACCTCTTCCCCGAGGCTGCTGTGAAGCAGGATCGAGGTCCAGCCAAAAGCCCCCCGAAACCAGCGTGCCGACAGCGTCAGATCCACTCCCCTGACTTGGGTTTCCGCAAAATTGCCGGTAAAGGAAGTCATGCCACTCGAGGCAGGGACGGAGTATTCACCCAAGAGGTCCCTGGAATGCTTGCGGTAGTATTCAGCCGAAGCGGAAAGAAATCCATTCTGGGTTTCCAAGTCCAGGGCCAGGTTGGCGGTGTTGACTTTTTCCCATCGCAATGCCGGATTGGGGGGATTGACGATCACCGCTCCCACCAAGCTGGGAAGCACGTCGTAAAACTGGAAGTTGACGTACTGGGCCGTCACGGCCGCGGAGAGCCCTTTGTCCACGTTTCCGGCTGAACCGTAGGTGAGCCTCAGTTTCAGAAAGGGCATCTTGGGCCTGTCTGCGGACAGCTCCTCGGAAATGATCCAAGCCCCTCCTACCGACCAGAGCGGTACGCCCCGCATGTTGGCTTCCACCCCGAAGATATTCGCCTGATCCTTTCTAATGCTGCCCGTTAGAAAGTAGCGGTGCTCAAAGTCATAGCCCACATTCGCATAGTAGGACACAAAACGGTCTGTGTTGCCGCCATGGGAATCCCCGGAAAGGATTGCTCCCTGCTGGCCGGGATTGTAGTAGAAGGGGTACCTCCCCACCCTGTCAACGGGAAGGCTGGTGCCCATGTCTTCGCTATAGCCATAGTACCGTGTGCTGTGGTATTCGCCCTGCAAGTCCCGAATCTCCGCTCCGGCAAGCAGGTTCAGGAAGTGCTTTTCTTTCCACTTGTTTTGATACTCAAGCTGGGGTCTGAAGGTATGGGAAAACGAACCTGACTGGGAGGCCGAAAGGATATCCCCAACCGGTACCGGGTAGGACAAAGCCTTGTCTGCATCGCTCTGGGTGTATTTGTTGATCTGGTCCCGGGTATAGAATAGCGATTGGGGATCCCGGTTGGCGGTATTGCCCAGATTCCTCCAAAACTGGTAGTAGACACCCAACTTTAGACGGCTTCCAAAAGCATAGCGGATGTGGGGTGTGATCCGGAGGTCATAGGCCTCCGTCTGGTAGTCGAGGCCCTTGATTTCATCCAAGGGAGTGTAGGTCCAGTCCAGCAGTCCTTGGTCTTTGACCGATTCCAGGTATCGTGTGCTATAGGTATTGGTGATCACGAGGGGACTGCCCGATTCATCCGAGAGGCGGTCATAGGGAAAACCGCTGGGCAATACCGTCGTGGTGCTGGAGTTTTGGTGGGCAAGGTTGACCTGTATCCCCGCCTCCAGCCTATCGTCCCAGGCTTTCCAGCTGTTGCCCGTGGCAAGGGTCCAGCGGGAACGGCCGTTGCCGACAATATCCGCCCGGCTGTGGTCATAGCCCAGTGAGATCTGGTAGGCCGAGGCCTTCCCTCCCCCAGTTAGGCTTAGGGAGTACTGTTGGTTGAGGGCCGGTTGCAGGTAATGGTCGGCAATGTCCCCCCTGATGTCGGATTGCCGGTACAGGGCCATCCTGGCATCCGCCTCCTGCTGGCTGATCATGCCGTCCCTCAATGCGATCATCGTTTCCACCGCGGGAGACAAGGCAGGCTTGTTGGCATTGTTTTCTTGACTGCGGTAAAAGTTCCTGCCAAAGAGGTACTGCTCTATGTCCACAAAGTCCGATATGGACATCTGGGGGACATAGCCCAAATCCCGAGGCTCGGTCAGGGTCACATTTGCATTGAGGCTCACCTGTAGGGGCTGCCCCGTGCGTCCGCGATGGGTAGTGATGACGATCACCCCGTTGCCCGCCCTGGCTCCCCAGATGGACGAGGCTGCCGCATCTTTGAGAACGGATATGCTGGCCACGTCATTGGGGTTGATGTTTTCGATGGGCCCGTCGTAGGGGAAATTGTCCACGATGATCAGGGGCGAGGAATTGGCGTAGATGGTACTCCTGCCCCGGATGGTGATGGGATCGCCAGCGGCCTGTGGCCCCCGGTTGAAAATCAGTCCCGAGGTCACGTCCTCCAGCCGTTCGAGGATGTTGGTACTCACTTTCCGCTGGACCAGCTGGCTGCCCAAAAAGACGAAGGAACCCGTCGCCCGTTCTTTGGGGAGGGTTTGGTAGCCTGTGGACACGATTTCCACGGCCCCAAGCTCCAGGGCTTGCGGCTCCAGCCGAATAAGCAGCGGCTTATCCAAGGGGAGGACAACATCGGCGCGATGGGTTTGCATGCCGATGTAGGAAACCGTCAGCGTGTAATCTCCCGCTGGTGCCTCCAGACGGAACGCGCCTTCCCCGTCGGTAATCACACGGAAATCGGTATCCATCAGGTAGATCAGGGCTCCCGGGAGGGGGAGTCCTTCGTCGGAAAACACGGTTCCAGAGAGGTGCACCTTTGCGGCTTGACGGGACTGCGCGGGTGCTATCCATCCGGTCAGTGCAAGAAGGATGATCAGGAATGTTTTCATAGGTCGGTGGTTTGAGGTGGGGAAAAGGCAGGGGTACTCGCGGGTCGCATGCTTTCCAGCTTAGTGGAAAGCTCATCGACGCTTTGGTGGTTGATGGTCTGGAGCTGAATGTGGCCGTCAGGACTGACGAGCAACTTTTGGGGAAAGGAATGGATGCGGTGGCTCTTCAGCAATCCCGTCCCCTTCGGCACCCAGAGGTTGAGCGCCGATTCCGAGGTGTAGTCTCCCGTCGCCAGGCTTTTTCTCCAGGTGTCGGGACTGGCATCCGCATTGACGGTCACAATCTGGACTTGGTCATCGTCGGCATAGGTGGCGCTGAGTTCGCGCATCACCGTCTGGTAGTCGTAGAGGCAAAACTTGCATCCCGAAATCCAGAAGTGGATCAGGAGGGTCTTTCCTTCCAGGGCTTTGGGGTTCAGCATGGAACCGTCCTCCAGATACATCCCGGCTGCGGAGAACATCCGGCTATCCGAATCCGCCAGTGCTTCCAAGCGTTCTCTGATCCACGGGGATTCCACCAGCGGGAGGTTTTGGGCGATGATCCCCGGAAGGCGGTCTTCCATACGGTTGAAGTTGTCCAGGATGTAGAAGGCGATGACCTCCTCCCTGAGCGGATTGGGCAATGCGGCGAAGACCTCCGAAATGGGCTTTTGCCCCGCCATGGCCTCCATGATGGACCATTGGTAGAGCCCCTGCGCGAGAAGCGGATGGGAATAAGGACTATCAGTCAGCCAAAATCCAGCGACCCATTCCCGAAGCCTAGCCACTTTCTGCGGGTCTTTTTGGATATGGGGCCAGGCAGCTTCGGCCTTGTTGATGCCGGTGTAAAAGAGCTGCCCTTTGATGGCGGTTTCCACCAAGTCCAGGCGCTCCGGCGGAAGGAGCGAGACATAGCGCTCCAGTACCTTCATGGCCGGATGGTCCAGCCAAGAGTTATTGGCGAAGGCTTCAAATTCCGACCAGGCCTCCTCGGTGCTTTCGACCAGCCTCAAGCGGACAAAAATGTCTTGGGGCCGGGTGCCTGATTGCGTCCAAAGGCCGGCTTTGACCGGGTCTTGGAGAAAGGTGGCAGAATCCGTAAAAAGCAGGACTGGAGCCGTATTGAACTGTTCCTCTCGGAAAGCCAAATCCACTTCGTACTGCAAGCGGTAGAAGTCCGCGTCCGGGCCCCCAAAGACCAAGGAACCCGCAAGCAGGTCGGTTCGGATACGCAGCCGATCACCCGGAAAATAGATCCAATGCTTTGCCAGGGCATTTCTCCCCTTTCCAATGGAGAAAAAGCCATGCGAGTCCGCGTCGGGAAAGGGGGTGGTGAACACGTAATAATTCCTGCTCCCTTCAAACATATTCCCTTCCCTCGCGGGGATGGCGACGGAAGTACCGGGGGTGACCGACTTGCGCTGGCTGACCAGATGGTCCCAGAATCGGAGGTCAAGGGAATCTGTGGCTACGGAGGTGGCCAGCTCTAGGTAGAGTGTTCCACTATCCCGAATTAGACCAGTAATGGTATCAGAGGGAATAACTCCACGTTGAGACGGAAGACGGGAGACAGAAGACGGTAGAGTTGTCGGGTTGTCCGGTTGTCCGGTTGTACCCCCCGGCCCCCTGAAGGGGGAGAAACTGGCTTGCCTGATTGTCAGGTTGTCGGGGGATGCAGAATAGCTAGGGAAGAAAGTATCGGAGAGGGTTTCCCCTCCCCGATGGGTGTCTCCTGAATGCGGGGAGACGGTGGGGCCGGCGAACCTATGAAGAAGATCGGCCCCGGGTGACTCAGCAACTTTGCTCTGGGCTGAGAAGGTGCTTCCGAATAGGCATAGCAATGCCAGGAAGCATGTTTGTAGGAATTTTTCCATATGCTTTTAGGTTGTTTTGAAGCTGGTGCCTTTGTAGGTGATACTAGGTATTTAGTATGGGGTACCAAGTACCAAGTCCAAAGTACCAAGCGGGCCATGGTTCACTATACTCAGCGACCGCGGTCGAGGGCCGAGTACGATTCCCAATGCCGGAGACGTCATTTCGACGACCCAGGAGGAGAGATCTCATCCTTGGGTCAACGGTACAGCAAAAGCAATCCTACGCCACGGCGCACAAGTCTCCCACCCGACCTCCAAATGGCCAGCTTCAGGTTAAGAAATAGATTGAATGGATAAGCGAAGATTCCCCTGCAGTGGAAAGAGCTTATCGATGCGTCACTCCCGGATCAGTGGTGGTATGCCAACCGGAGGGTACAAGGTCCTAGTCGGGCAATCGGGGAGAAAAAGTGTGCTAGGTGGCTATGGTTAACTGCAGCTTGCCTAGGTCTGAAACTACGTGAACCTAAGAATGTCTATTGGGTCGGAAGTCCGAAGACCGAAGACCGAAGAATTAGAAATTCGACGTCTCATGGTAATCTCTATGCACAAACTAGACTGCGAAATGCCATAGCCTATTTTTCAAACAGGCTGCTTGGGCTTGAGGGGATACAGGCGGTCATAAATCGACAGACCGCCTCTCTGGAAATCTGTCAAATAGAGACACTCCAAATGCAAATAAGAGACATTGCCCTTCGTCTGAAAGAGAGAAGAAGAATGAAGAAAGGCGGTAATTGTCGCGAAATTTCCCATTTGAAATGATTCTTAGACAATTTTAACAGGATGAATTCCTAAAAAAGAATAAATTCGGTAGTATAAAATCGATAAAAAGTAGTTTAAAACTACTATTTACATAAAACAAGGCTCAATAGGCTTAAAAACTCTATTTTTGGACAAACCACATTACTATGAGAGAAGAGGAAGAATCAGGATTCACCGTCTTGGAGAACAAAAAAATCGGCAGGAATTTCTATCTGTATCGAAAACTAACAGACACAAAAGCTTTAGAGGTTGCTGATTACCTTGGAATTAAGGAAGCCACTTACACCAAATACGAACGGGGAGAAAGCAAAATCACTGTGGATCTAGTCCAAAAGGTCTCTGAATTTTTTAAAGTGGATCCACTTCATTTGATTTCAGCTCAGCCAAGTAATTATGTTGAAGCGATTACTGGCTCAAATAATATTGCAATTCAAACAAACAGCATTTACAAAGCTACCGATGCAAAACAAACCGAGGTGATGATGAAGATGATGGAGACGATGCTGCAGATGAACGAGGCTATACGGAGGATATTGGAGGGGAAGTGAGCATTGCACTCCTGAGAATAAGGCAGGTATAAAGAGCAGCTTGGAATAAAAAATAAATCATGAAGTATGAACTAAAAATAGCGCATGCATCGGATAACGATGGCAGCATTGATCTCCAGAGGCTTTCCAATATCTCAGAAAGTTTGAGAAAAATAGCGGAAGGGGCATTAATGCTTAGGCTAAAAGGACTGAGCAAAGCCAAAAAGATATGGAAACTGGAGGATGCACTGAAAGTAACTCTGACAGGCATAGAAAAAGGGAGTACCATTTTATGCCTTCAAAGCGAGACCTTCGAAAAGACCCTACCCTCTTTTCAAACAGATCTGTTCAGAATAGAGCATCAACAGGACCTGCCCCAAAAAACCCCAATAAGTCTGGTAGTGGAATCCTTCATGGCGGCTTTGCAAAGTCCTGAGGAGAGTGATCTACTGGACAAACCTCTCCTGAAGGAGCTCATAAACTTTAAAAAATCGTTTAAGGGTGATGAGGAAGTTTTCTCTATAAAGAATGAGGGGACCATTTCAGAATTTTCACTTAAAAAGTCTGATTTCAAACAGATTCAGGTAATAGAAGAAGAAATCCCTGCCTCAGAAGGAACTATAATCAACGGAAGAATAGAGGAGTTGAAATTCAGCACGCAAAAAGTAAGGATTTTGACCAGGGAGGGACTGGTGGATGCTTTTTTGTCGGAAAAGCTTGACACCGATAAAATCAAGGATTGGTGGGGCAAAGAGGCCACCGTAGTAGGAACAAAACACTATAAGCCGGGAAAAAGATTCGCCATAGAAATAGAGCAGATATTTGATCAGGCTGATGGAGATGTTTTTTTCTCCAAGAAACCCAGGCATGAAAGTCTGGAGGAGCAGATCAGCAGACAATTAAAAGAAGGAAAAGAAACTAACCCTCTGAACCTGATCGTTGGTTCCTGGCCCGGTTCGGAAACTGACGAAGAGTTTGAAGCTTTACTAAAGGATCTGGATTTATGAAAAAAGTCCTCCTCGACACCTCCTTGATTCTACATTATATGAGAGGAGATGCAACCTTCCGAAAGATAGAGGAGGAACATCACTTATTGACTGATGCAGGCTCCATTATTTTACTTTCTGCGATCAGCATTGGGGAAATTGAGGGTTTTTTCCTGAGAAAAAATTACGGTGAAAAACAGACTCAACGCTGGAGAAAGCTTTTGGAGAAATCCATCATATTATCTATTGATGGCAGAGATGAAAAACTGATGAAAGCCTATGCAGCAATACAGGCCTATTGCCAAAACAACCATCCGCATTTAAATGCAGGAAAGTCCCAAATTATTGGTCAAAATGATATTTGGATTGCCGCCACAGCTTCTGTGGTCAATGCCACCTTATTCACAAAGGATAATGACTTTGTTCATTTGAAAGAATCCTTTATTGAGCTGGTAAAAATCGACTAAAAAACATATCTGAAGTGGAATAGGAGACATTTGCAGATCCAAAATGATTTTTTCCCGCTTAAGAAGCCGAAATGCAGGGATCATAGGGTGGACAAATATACTCCGGAATCCAGACGGAAATCCCGCTTTGGGGGTCAACCCCGATACTCGGGACAGGCTATCCGCCGGAATGTCAGTCGAATGAAGCGCCTGAAGGCACTTTTCGAAACTGAAATTCCTCCGGATCTAGGGTGTCAATATGCGCCGGAATATCCAGCTACCAACTGTCGACTGAAAACTAGTAAATACACTAATTGATTGCTTCATCTGATAATTTTTATTCTATTGCCTCCAATGGTTTTTATTGCCCATTATGTTATGGTTAAAATAACTACGGAAAAAAATTGCTTACTAATTGTAAAAATGTCCCACAAATCACGACGAAGACCCCTAATTTCAATAATTTATTTTTTCTGTTTGTAGTTCTCTCACTTTTAGAAAAGTCTGTATCAGCCCCACCCCCATCTATAGTATGTGAATTTAATGGTGAGTTGAAATACATAATACAAATTCCAATTATTGTAAGAAGCAACCCTATTGAATTAAATATTGTTTTACAATCCATACATGATACTTTAATGATCATTTTGGTACACTGCCCCTTCTCCCACGTACCTCCCGATAGGGTGTCCCCACGGTCCACTTTCATCTAAAAATGCATCTATTCCTGTCTATATAGCAACTATTTTTCTCCTGATATTTTATTAAACAAAGGGGTATGTTGAATAAACATAAATGCTTCCCAGTGATCTTTCTCTTTGCTCACAATGAATTGTTTATATCTATTGAAAGGGGGGAAGATTTCTTCGAACTGTTGGTTAGCCTTTCGGGCAAAAATATCATAACGTGTCTTTTGCACATCAATCAGGTTCTCATAGCCCATTTCCGTCCAAACAACTAACTTATTACGGTAATTCAATTCAAATATTTTTGAAAGCTCCCAAAAAAGACCATGGGAAGTGTCAGGCCTCCAGATTATCATTTCACTCTCCTTCATGAACCGCAACACAGCGTCTTGCCATTTGTCGTCTGAAAATTTCTTACGGTCAAAACCAATTTCTGGAACCTCTTCATTTGGCCTTCCAACTGCAACGAGATGATATGGAAGGTTGATCAACTGTTCGGCCAAGTCCATTTCCTTGGGCAAAAGTTTAAGGAAGGATATATTGCCATTGCTACCATCATCGCCGTCTACGTCAAAAGCTCGGAGATATAGGATCTTCGGTGCGTTTTCAGCCTCCCTTTGTCTATGAATTTTTTCGTAGTCGACCTTTATCCTCTTTTTTCTCCTAGTGAAGTATACCAAAAAGAAGCAGACAAGTAGTATGAAAATTAACCATCCCATTGAGGCCCAGACATTATCATTTTGATTATGATCAAATTTCCGGCAATTCCGATGGCCAGCAAAATCATGTTTGGCAGCATTCTAATCTGCGCTTTTCTTAGAGCTTTTGTTTCCTCCGGATCTTCCGCTTTCTGCGCATCATTGCCGAGTTTTTGATAGCGCATACACTGGGAGTAAAATGCATAAATGCAGAAAATCAAAAAAACAAATGTTAGAATAAGTCGGCCGGTCATATTTCAGAGTTATTCGTAAACACGCTAATTCTTAAAACTACAATTTATGAGTGTAAAATACTAATAGTCAGAGCCTATCAGAAAAAAAATCCGTCAGCACAACCCCTTCTGGGAGTAGGTAAATTTTATTGGGACTGAGTGAAGTTTGCAACTTCACTTGAATATCCAAACCAATTTTCAATTGGCTTTCCTACCTCACCCCTCCTTTCAACCTCACCCCAACCCTCTCCTCGAGGAGAGGGAGTTTGAGCAGTGGCAGACTTGGAGATCCTCATCACCTGTCTGCGTAGCCCGGTGGTATTTGACTCCTGTCTTAGTGACAAATACATTGCTCACCGACTGCGCCGAAGCGGAAACGGATGCAAAGAGAAGAATGGAAATCAGAAGAAACCGGAATGCAGGGATCATCGGAGGGATAAACAGGTTGCAAAGCGGTGGTAGAGAAGTTGGTTTTTAAAGAAAACGAAAAATCTGAAACTAAAAAATACCCAGTACAGGGTATTTTTCATGATCACAAAATATCCAATCTTACGCAGCCTCTTCCATTTTTAACAAACCGTCTGGAAATGAAGATCCGATCAAAAAATGGAAAAGGCATTCAAACCTTTCCAATCACATTTTGCTACTAAAACTAAGATTGATGAAGCACTATATTGCTGTCGTCCTGATCCTGGGAATGCTTTCTGGATGTACCGGAACTGAGGAACCGCAACTACAAAGTCCCGATGGGGAGGAAGCCATTCTGGACTTCTCCAAAGCGGGAGAATTTCCCACCCAGGGTCGAACGGGAGCCTTTTCTTTTACGATCGAGGGCAAAATCTACATGGGCACTGGCTTTGGCTCCAACGCCACCTATAACGGGGATTTTTGGGAGTACAATCCAAATACGGACATCTGGGCCGAGAAAGCCCCATTTCCGCTCGGCCCCTTCATTGGAGGTGAGGTTATGTCCTACAAGGGAAAAGGCTACGTTTTCGCCGGAGGTGTGCTGAATTGCCAATTAAATTCACCCTGTGACCACATCTACTACTCCGCGGTGCACGCCTATGATCCAGTTTCGGACACTTGGGAGAAAGTAGCCGAATTGCCCAATCTGAAGGGTATGGACTATGGAACGATAAAGGTAGAAGGTGACAGGGCCTTTCTCTTCCTGGATATGAGAACCTACGAAATCAACTTGGCTGACTTTCAATACATCCAAAAATCAGGGCCACAAGCGCCTATAGTCTTCTCAGCGAATTTCAGGATCGGTAGTAAGGTCTATTTTGTCTGTCCAATGGGGAATGGATTGGGAACCAAATCAGTCTATAGCTATGACCTGATTACAGATCATTGGGAAACCTTGGCGGATTTCCCTGGGATAAAACGATACAGTGCCGTGGGATTTTCCCATGATGGTTTTGGGTATATACTTGGGGGAAAGGAAAGCGATTACTCGGGCGAAGATCGGCAGTTCAAGGAAATATGGCAATTCAACCCCGCCGACAAAAGCTGGAAAGAAATCGGCGAGTACCCCGGAAACGCCTTCACAGGCCAAGTGTTGGAGGTCTTGGGAAACGATATTTTTGTGGGATTTGGGGACACCAGAAGCTACATCACCTTTGAGAAAGACTGGTGGAAATGGAAAATCAAGTAAGCAAAACAACAATCATTCCGTAAACAGTTGATTTTATGTGAACAAAATAAATTTTATTACATAAATACAACCTTACACATTGTAAAAAATTCTAAACATCAAATTCACAAATAAACACCAATACCAGTTTTATATATTGCTTCTTTTATATACCCTTCTATATCAGGATAGGCAATACTAGGTGTTATTCCCATTATCTCCAAATCAGCTAAAACTTCTTCTATACTACTATAATTAATCTCCATTTTCCAGAGTAAGTCATCACTCTGATATTTAAAACAAAGCATTTTATCGAACTCATCAATTGAACTTTCTGAGTGTTGAGATAAGGTAAAATGACCTAGTTGATTTTTTATCCTGTAGTTATACTTATTAGTTGAAAGACTTACAAATTTAAGTCCCTGCGCCGTATTAAGTGAAACTGAGTCTCTATTAATTACCCAAACAACGCAAGACTTGGACTTGATGTTAAGTGAATACGCATCAGAGAAAGCAAAGAAAGCAGCGAAGTATGGGCTTGTTGTCCAATCCAAAAGTCTTGTCGGAAGCCCATAATGTTGCGCATAAGCTGCTATTAATTCAGGCTCGTTTCTAGATTTGCTAAACAATTCCTCATTAAAGTTATATATCTTACAAATAGACTCGAAATTTCTCAATAGCAAGTCGTATTTAGATTTATTCTTTTCTTTTCTATCAAAAGAGGAAATTAAATCCCACTTCGAGTCTGCTTGGCCTCTAAACAAAAATGAATTAATAGAGGATTTACCAGAACTAATCAAAAGTTTTTTTATCATGTTTGATTTAAAATCATCCCAATTTTTAAATGTCAGACTATGCATACACGGGTTTTCCTTTAGCTTTTATATTTAAATAATCTATTAAACTTGAATGAAACACATAGCTTTTTCTATGTTTTGGAATTTCGAATAGTGCATTTCTTGATTCGGAAAAAAATACAGCTCTCTCATTTTTATTAGAATCTAACTCTATATACCCCAGTAAACCTGCAATGAAAAGCGCATTAAATGGCCGGTCGGACTCTTTAAATCCAAATTTAGACAGGCTTTTATTGATATTACTAAATTTTCTTCCTGAAAACCTATCTTCCCCAATATATCTAATCATTTTACACAAATTGGCATTAATCGAATTCACCATCACCTCATCAGTATACACTGACAATGCACCATCTTCTACTACTCCATTATAAATCCAACTTGTACTAATTAAAATTGAAGCAATTACAGTTTGCTCCTTTGCAATTTGTCTTGCAACATATTTTACAGCATCTTTCAACGCATTCTCATTTTCAATAAAGCCCAAACTATTATTGCATTTTTCATTAAATATATTGCCAACATTTATAATATCTCTTGGCATAAGCATTGTATGCCTTAGTATATATGAATGGATTTCTTCATTAAATCCTTTACCTCGTGAAAGTTTTAATTCAGAAAGTCCGAAAAAATTTTGAATTGTTTTTCCATTTCTTGGATTCTTAAAAAAAGAATCATCCAGAGACTCAACTTTTCTATCAAAAAAATGCTTTGCCAAGTTATAATCCCATCTTATAACTTTAATCTTAGGCTCACTTAGGTACTTACTTCCATGCTGAGTACTTAAAATATAGGCATAAACCAACTCTCTAATACATGCTATTATATGCAGTCTACCCCCAAGAGTATTGCCTCTGATAAAACGAAACATAGCAGAAAATAAGCCATATTGACATTTTAACCAATCATATGGCGCGTGTGAAAAATCATCGTCCAGTTGATCAATAAAGAAATAAATTGGAGGCGCTGATTTAATCAACAAATTCATATCATATTCAAAATGCCCCCATTCATCTGCAAACATAAAAAAATTTAAATCCTGTAGAGAATTAAATCTAGTTAATATATTAGTTAACTGATTGAAGATTGAAGTTGGAGAGTTAATTTTAGGCAATATTTTTGAATACTTAGAAGAAAACTCCAATTTTTCTTTTTTTGTTATATATTTATCAAGAGTTTTAGAATAGAATAAATGCGTATATGCCGTCCTTAGTATAACCATTTTCCAAATTCCTCTCCACGTTTCATCTGCTTTACTATCATCTTTATCAAACCACGAATTGATTTTCGTAATAAGCTCTGAATCTGTTGGTTTATTATCTATATCTGTAATATATACAGTATTATCATTTTCTGAATTTAGCCTTCTATAATGATCTTGAATAAACCTCAAATATAAAGTTTTTCCTGATCCTTTTCTACCGACAATTACTCGAGTAGAGGTATCTAAAGTTTCTTCAATCGTTTGATTCTGAAACGAATTTAAGTTGATGAAAGAATTTCTCAATTTTCGGAAATCAACATTTGAAGCCTCGGCATCTCCAAAAGGCCCTGACCTATCATAAATTTCACCGAGTTTGTCAAAAGATTCCATTTTAGCGTTTTAGTTTTAGTGCAGCTTTTATTTTACAAATGAATCAATATCATGAACGTGATCAAGTTCCTTTTTCGCAACTTTTACTACCGGTTTGATTTACCCTACCACCTCAAATCCCTGTCTTAAAGATCCTGGTCCGCTCCGACTGAGATCTTCATGAATTATAGCATTTGGAAAAATCGGAAAATCAATAAATCTCCGAAATGCAGGAATAATTCGAGTAATTAAAGGTTGGCAATTGGATGATAGTGAGTTGGTTCCTCAAGAAAGGGAAAAATTTGGAGCTAAAAAATATCTAGTACAGGGTATTTTTTGGACAAAAAGAAAAAAATCGGGTAGAAACCGAGGATTTTTGGGTGGGAAAAGGTGGGTTTGGGATTACAAATCCTTTATTGGGTACTACCCCACTCAATCCCCATAAGAACTTCAGCAGTTTCCTGAAAAAATTCGGACAGGCGGTGCTTCACACGCAACGAAAGCCTAGTGGTTACTGGCAGTTTTATTCATTGCAGCCGGTCTCAAGTTGCAAAACGGTAATGTAGCGCGGGCTTGGCGACTTCTAGCAGGGTACATCGCACTCCATTTCCCTTCACTTCCATTTGTCCGTTTGCTTTTACAATGCGGATCTTTAAGTTCAGGAAAACAGCAAGGTAATGCAGATTGTCGGAAGATATGGGACTCTCCAGTGTGTTATTCGTCAAGTTCACAAATAACCGGCCAAGGGCCGCATCTGTTGCCGGGTCTGGATCGGGCCTGTGAGCAAAAATATTCGCACGTGCCTGCAGCCGGTTGTGGCCTGCTGCATTGCCGGTAACGTCATCGAGTGCATCTAAAAAGGAAGGAGTAGGTGCCCCTGAATTTTTAGGCTGTAAATTAAGGTTATGATCGGCCAACACTCCTGTTTGCGCATTGGTGAGATCCGCATATGTGGGATTGAACAAGCCGGTCTTGGTTTGCTCGATTTGGGAGTTATCCTTGCTGCCGGTGCCGATCGACAAAATGAATTTACCCATCATGCCAGTCACCTCTCCCAGCACATCGCCTTTGGATTTCGCACCAGGCGTAAGCCCCGTCAGAGCGGCACCATTCGGTTGTCCCCCGACAAATGCAAGCCACCCCGTGCGCAGGTGGTTGAAGGCATCCGCGGTCCTTTGAGGCTCCAAAACAATCTGGCCCCGATGATCATTGGTTGCCAGGATCATGGCGATATCCGATAGATAGGTCATGATCTGGTCGGTGACGTGCGCCCCAGTTACATCGCCTCCAGGGGCCAGGGAACGCAGGTACATGGCATTGGCCATCTGATAGGCCGTTTGCTGATAAGAAATAAAACGTGGCTGACCGGCAACGGCGGCAAAGACGTGATCTGTTTGCCCCGCTGCTCCCGGTGTGATCGTGTGGCCAGGATGTCCGGGAATACCGGTAGGGAAAGCGGTATTATTCGTTATGTCCAGAGTTTCCTGGGCTTGCTCCGGCCCTGTCAAAGCTTCGTCGGCAAGTGGGTGGACGCCGAACTCATGCGCCAGCATGCCGAGAATCCTGCCCCGGCTTTCCTGTTCGAAAAACCAGGGGGAAAGCGTGATTTGCACTTGATCGTCCCTCACACGTACAGAAGCCAGTTGCGGGTCGCTTTCCAGCGTGATCACTGCATTTTTATTGGCCAGGAAGTTCTGGATATTCGGTGTTGCCTGTAAAGCCGCGATAATGGCGGCTCCTTTTGTCTGATATTTCGCATCGCTGGCCAGGTTGGCAAAACGGATCTGCCCATAACATTGAACGATATTGCCGGAAGCGGCCGGCGATTGACGCAATTGCGTGTTTTTGTCCCCCGTCCACCCGCCGTCTGCCAAGTTTTCTTTTCCTTGTACAGTTTGAGAAGCGAAATTATCAGCCATGGCCTGGTAATCCCTTAGTTGCTTTATCTGAGGGTTATTTTTTGCCACCTGCGGATTCGCTTTCAATTGCTGAACACGACGAGGGTTATTGTTAATCGCTTCTTGTAGTTTCCTTTGTGCAATAGCCTCTGGTCTGTTGTCCACAAGCTTAAAAGCTGATTCGCCACTACTTTGCTGTTTGGGTAAACTATTCACAACGGCTTGACTTATGGGTTCCGATGTCTTGTCAGCGTGAGTATTTATTTTCATAAGGTGTTGCCTATTCAAATTCTGACTAACGGCATCCAAAACCCTTAAAATTCAGCAGTTTTGAGGCCCAAATCGTCTTCGGTGAGACCGAATTTATCGATTTGCTTCTTTATCCATTTAACTAATCCCAACTTTCTTTTTTGATCCAGGAATAGGTATCCTTCCGGATTGATTTAGGGAATTCCCATTACCACCGAGGAAGCCCGTCCCTTCCCGTAATCCTGAGGGACAGGCTTTTAAAGTCATGGCGATCATTCAGCAGAAAATCCAAGATTGGTAATCCCTTGGCACCTTAAGCGCTTACTTTGGCTGATTATCAAAAGCTTCTCCATACCAAGAAAGGGATTATTGGGGAAGAAAAAATACCTGGTAGTGGGTATTTTGGTAGAAAAGTGGGAAAAGGGAGGGGAAGGGAGGTTTTTTTGAAGGGGTATGATGGTACTGAAAAATCAAATCCCTCATGGAGAGGTACTCAAATCCCAGTTTATAGAATTAGGAAATAGCAGATATCTGTGAAATATGATCATCAATGAAACTGTGGGGTTGCTTGTCTTTCTGATTATTATTAATGCTATTTAGTGCTATCACTCATGATCTTGAAATAATTCGACCTTAAACTTGGCCTATCTAACCTAATTGATTAAAATTGCGTTAAATCTGATGAATACCTCAGAGAAACATTTGGACCGGGGTGTCCCCGATCGGCAAGGAGCTCAGCGAAAGTTGGGCTCTTTGTTTTTTTTTTAAGGATAAATTTTAAGTCCATAAAGTTTTCCGTTTTTCCGATAAAACTTGGGGTAAATTAGTTCAAATGCTGGATTAGCCCGATTTGGCTCAATGACATACCTAGCTGCAGGATATGCCACCAAATCAGCCAATTGCAATCCATTGGTGTTTTCTAGCTTGGACTTAAATATAATTTTAATCCCATACCCTTTTAGGCGATCTGCTGGTACATAGCCGGTCCCTCTAGCCAGTAAGCGCTGAAAATGTTCTTCCAGTCTCTTATCCTCTTTCTTTCCTCTTTTCTCAATAATGATTTCAAGTTCAATATCACGCATTTTCAAAGCATCCAGATAAAAAACCGAACGCTCGATGATGAAAGACAGCGCCAACTCATAGACATCATTGGAAAGTCTACCAAATCGCCGGATGTATTCGATTTTCCGAATGGCAGAGGCAATTACTGTAAATGGCCGCTCCACCATGAGTAGATTCAAGTGATCATAAAACCACTTTTTCTTTTCCAGATCAAAGAGTATGGAAAATTCCTTCTCACATTTTCGGATATCCCGACTGTGAAAGATCACTTCTTTTCGTCCCCAAAGTCCAGTCTTAATCTGATTAAAGCTGTGTCTGATTTGCTGATAATCCAATTCGGACACTATTATCCCACAAAGCAGAAACACCGGGTAATCCGGATTGAGACTTGTCAATCCATGATCGCCGGATTCGTCTATGAACAAAAAGTACTTCATCTTTTGAAGTTTAATTTCCTTTATCTAGGAGCAGCAAAATTATCGTTTAGGCTAGATGGGATTTGTCTACCCCTGCTGGAAGTAGTAAAATTGTCTTTTGGACTGCATGGGTTCCGGATAGCTGTCGAAAGCCCGCCTGCGGAATGGGAAGGCAATTCCACCTGCCATCCATACCATCCAGTACAGTTGCCGGGATCAATTGGCCCAATCCTCTATCCAACATGCTGCCAGCAATAACTACTTTCTGCCGATGCTTTTCGGGAGCATCGGGAACCGGCATTGGTGGTGGTGCCTCCTCTACCTCACCCTACCCCTCTTCCCGCAATTCTGCGGGACTGGCTCACATGGAGAGGGAGCTTGAGCAGTGGTAGATTTGGGGATCCTGGTCACCTGTCTGATCATAGCAGCTGGTTGAGCGATGGTATTTTGCTCCGGTTTTAGTCAAGTAGACTTTAAACTCTGTCTGTGCAAATACAGAAATCGTCCTTAAGAAGAATAGAAAGATAAAAAGACCCCGAAATGCTGAAATCATTTAGATTGGATAAAGGATAGCAATGCGGTGGCAGTCAGTTGGTATCCCAAGAAAAGGGAATTAGTTGAAACAAAAAATACCCTGTATTGGGTATTTTTCAATATACCTCATCCCCCGCCTTCTCCTTTAGGAGAAGGTGCTTGTGTAGTGGTCCGGTTGAAAAGTCGTATCCGAAAGGAAGTTTGCAAGAGATCCAAATGGACGAAAAATACCGAACTGTCCAGTATCAGATGCCCTCTTCCCGATATCGCTACGCTCATCGGGACAGGCTTCCTCAAGGAGAGGGCGATCATTTCTGCTAAAAGTAGAGCTAGAAGGTCACAGAAATCGGAGCATCTCACAAGAGAAAAGAAAATTGGAGAAGGTTATTCCATGCAACACGGATCTAGTCCCCTCCCTTTAAGGGGAGGGTTAGGGTGGGGTAAATCAAGGCAGAACCGCCCTTATTCTCTCCAAAACCCTCTCAAGCTCGTTCACCACTTCCTCGTTTTTGAATCTCAGGATACGGATACCAAATTCGCGGATCACTAGGTCTCGATTGCTATCATGTTCTTGTTGGTCAACCTTATCATGCACGCCGCCATCGAGCTCAATCACCAGGCGGAGCTCGTGGCAGTAGAAATCTGCAATATATCGGTAGATTGGATGCTGGCGACGGAACTTGTACCCTTCCATCTGTCTATTTTGGAGAACATCCCAAAGTATCCGCTCAGCAGGAGTAAGTGATTTGCGAAGCTCTCGAGCTCTTTGGTGAGTAAGTATTGAAGCGCCGTAAAAAAGGTTGTCGGAATAGGTCATGGTCTAAGAAGTGACAAAAAATCTGTCGTCAAGCTGTTTGACTGACAATAATACTGTTGCTAAAGTGGCAGCGCTTGGAAATTATGAAATTGTACTTGTAATAGTTGGGATTTTCACCAGCACAGGTAACCCAGCTCACCTCCTCCCGATATCGCTGCGCATATCGAGATTCTACCCCACCCCTGCCCTTCCCGAAATCGCTGCGCTCATCGGGACAGGCTTCCACATGGAGAGGGAGCTTGAGCAGTGGTCGGCTTGGAGGTCGTGGCCCGATCCGAGTTGTTCTACGTCGAAGCAAAACTTACAGAGGACAGAGTAGCGAGAAATACTGCCACAAATTTCCGACTTGATCAGCATAAGCACTTCACCGGTTTTCCCGAAAAAGTCGGGACAGGCAGTGCAACAGCGGTTTACCTCCATTCTTATTGATTTACAAGGTGTCGGTGAATGCTTTGCATTTCATGCTTGGCTTTGCAAGCCGCACGGAAATCTAGTTACTATGAGCCGTTTTTTGTGTCATTTGGTTAATCGTTTGTCCATTCTGTCAATGTCAATAAGTTTAATTTCCTGTCTACCGAAATAATCAAAAAATAATAGGTATACACCCAACTTTCGGGTTCAATTACTCTTTCATCTTCTTTGTCGAACCAGTCCTTTGATAAAATATAAAACTCGTTGTCCCCAAATTCATTGTGAATTTCAAAATATCTGTCGAGAAGTTTAGCAAATTCGTTTCTATCGTCACCCCAGTCTGGCTCATATAAAAAGTCAATAAGGAATTTTGATACCCCTTGTTTGTCTGTTTTCTTGAAATCGGTGATTTTTATTTTGTCAACGTCAAAAGCTTGTCTTAAATAACCCTTGTTTGGTTCAGCTTTTACACAGTCACGCAAACTGTCAAATGAGAATTTTTTTGAGCGAATGAAGGTGTCAACAATTTGGTCGTTGCTAATTGGTTCGTCAACCCCAATGGCAAATTCTGTCAAGTTTATACCTTGAAAGCCTTCATTAATTTCGATATGTCTTTTGGTATCGATGGTTGTCATTAAAATGGCTAACGTTTTGCATTTGGCTTGTGGCGGTTTCGAGGCACTTTTCTGTCCACCGAAACCAAAGCTGGCTACAAGGCGAAAACCTTGCTGGCATCCGTTCAGCCGCCATAAGCTATATGAGTTGTTGTAGTGCGTTTTTCTATTTTTTCAATTTGAATTGATTCATATTAATTTTAAAGACCAATTCATCATTCCATTCTATTTGATTTCCTTTTCTGTCATAGAATTCTGCAAAAACATTATCCTGATTGATTACTTCCAAGATTGCTCCATTTTGTCCTGCTTTCAGAACAGAATTCAGATTTTCGGTCAATTCAATCTTTTTATAAAGTAATTTTTTTTCGAGTGATTTTTTCGGGTCAATTGATTTTGGTTGAAATCCAAAAATGTTCACTTTAATCCACTCAACACCTTTTTTTATAAGTCGAAAAGTTCCAACAATGATTCCTTCAAATATTACTTCAACGAAAATTCGTCCTAAAATCTCTCCAATGATTTCAAATACAATCATGTTTATTATTTCGATTGTTAGGTTTTCTTAAATGCACTACAACAACCGTATAAGTCCCACGCCCCTACCGAGTGTCGTGTATTTCCATTATCCCTGTGGGATGCTTTCCTATAATAATCGCCGATACGGCAGCCCATTCCTCGTTTATCCGATTTTAAGCGTTTGTTGTCGACTATTCGATACCTATGGTCCACCAGGTTTTTGTCTCGGATTGCGGAGAAACGGAAATGTAGACGAAGGGAATTTCCAAATTCAGTAAAGACTGGAATACGGGGATCATCGGGGTTAAACGGGTTGCAGAACGGTGGTAGAGGGTTGGTACCCTAAGAAAATGGAATTAGTTGGAATTTCCAACTCCCGAAATGCAATCGGGACAGGCTCTGGAAGCTGGCCCAAACCTAAAACAGTCCGCCGCGGCGGGCTGTTTCCTAACGGTTTGTCCCCCGACCGCGCCGGACACAACGGGGTCGCTGCCAATTCAGGAGACTTTCTTTTTTGCTGTGGTTTTGACTTTTAGATTCGTTATGAATCGGGTGGTTTGTGAACGCTGAGGCAGTCCATTCGTCTCACTTTGCATGCTAGCCTACCGATACGCTGCTCGGGACAGGTTCTTTCCTGCCTCACCCCCGCCCTTCCCGAAATCGCTGCGCTCATCGGGACAGGCTCTCGCTAAACCTCCCCTACAGTCTGGCTCTTCGCTAGATTAATCCTCAACGCTCAGCCCTCCAAAGGGATCACTTCTTGACGATCGGAGGGAACCGATCATAGGGTGGTCTATTCTAAGTTTGTTGATCTAAATGATTTTTTGGCAGCTACATGAGTGAAGTTGTAAGAGGCACCAGGCCCGCTTACCCAAGGCAATCGTAAGCGAAAGCGGCAAACCCTTCGAAAAATCATATGGTAGCATGCAACTAGATCGAGAATTACTTCATTTTTTTTGTTTAAAAGCGCAGTTGCGGATATTTTGGGTTCGAGTTAATAGAACATTTGATCAATGCGACTGTATCACCCATACATGCAATTGATCGCGAACATTCAGTCTAAAACCTTAATGGATCAACAAATTTTAAACTTGCATAAAGTTTGGCAGCATGAAATGAAAACCGTTAGCCAAACTAAACTTCCCATAAATTTTGATGAAATAGTCAGTGCTGTGTTTACAGCTGGGCCCTCATTTTATTTCGTACTTGATTTTTTTGACATGTCGGTATCACAAGTTAGTTCGGCCATCAAGGCCGTGCACGGCTTGGACCCAGCGGCGACAACATTCAATGACATTTTGGAATTGATGCATCCGGACGATCTCGACTTTGTGGCCAAGGCCGAGCAGAAAATCATAGAGATGTTTGACAAAAAAATTGGTTGGGACAAATTGCTTTTGTACAAGGGAAGTTATTGCTTCCGTACGCGAATGGCTGATGGCTCCTACAAACTGCTATTGCACCAAAACCTGGTCCTCACGCTCGATGAAAAAGGCGGTTATGCCAAATCCCTTAACATTCACACCGACATCAGCCATATTACTTCAAAAAACAACTATAAGGTATCCCTTATAGGCTTAAATGGAGAATGCTCTTACACAGAGATGGATGTTATTAGCAAGCAATTGGAAACTAAGGTGTATTCAAAGAGAGAGAAGGAAATACTGAAACTCATTGCCTCTGGTCTGACAAGCCGAAAGATCTCAGACAAACTTTGCATTGCTCTCGATACCGTAAAAAATCACCGACGAAACATCCTTAAAAAAGCTGGTGTGACCAGCACGGCTCAATTGATCAAAGAGAGTATGGTGAGTGGTCTCTTATAATTGCTTATTGTGTGAACGATGAAGTTTTCGAAAGCCCGAGAGAAATACCTTTTGAAAATGTATTTCCATACCGATAATAAAAAGAAAATTCCGACATATCTAAAGCAGTTTGGTTGTCGCGATAGCGAGGTTACCGATGAAGATGTGTTTTTTGTCACCCAATATGTGAGCAAGATAGACAGGTTTGCTATTGGAGGAACACTGGTTTCGGAAGAAGGGCTGGAGTGTTTGAAAAAACTTTCTGCGGTTGAATATCTAGACCTTAGGGGCGTTCCCTTAACAGACGGCAATCTGGATTGCATTCTCCATCTTGAAAATTTGGAGTACTTGGACATCATATCCACCGGAGTATCTGCCGACGGCATTTCCATTATACTCGAAAGTTTCCCGAAACTTGACACCCTTCTTGCCCGAGTTGGCAGCCAAGAATTTGGCTTGATAGAAAAGTGGCAGGCACAATATCCCTCCGCCGATTTGATAATTGATATTGGGTAAAACCGAATGGTCTTTTTTTGCTCAAAAATGACACAAAAGGGCTATTGACTGTCCCTTTCTTCCCGTGGTATTTTGCAAGCAGATTTGACGCTGAAACCAACACCTGATCTTGAAAAAACAAATTGTGTATATCCGCAATCTCACCTGTGAGCGAATTGCTTCTTCACTCGCGACGGTAGACCTATGACGGAAGACAAAAGTTGGGCAAAGCCTAAAGTTTTAGCATTCTTTCGGATAGTCAAGGCTACCTACTGGAATAAAAGCGGATAATCACTAAATAAATTTAAAGTTTCCAAATGAGAAAACGTACAAATTATCATCCACTTGTCAAACTGTGCATAATAACCCTGATTTTCTTAGGACTGCCAAGCCCACCTTCTTCTGCACAGGAGATTGAACCTGTATATATTGACTCCGTATTTTTTGAATTCAATATTATGGATTATGTGAACAGATTTTCTCCAAAGCCTATTGAAGGCAATAATGGCAAATGGGGTTATGAAGATTATGATCACAACATAGTTATTCAGCCAAGGTATGACTGGGCAGGTGAATTTTCGGAGTGGTTTGCCCCTGTACAAATTGACAACAAATTTGGTTTTATAGACACCAAGGGTCAGGAAGTAATTGCTCTGCAATATGACCAAGTCAAGAAATTCAATGAAGGATTGGCAGCGGTTTCCTTAAATGGCAAATGGGGTTTCATAGAGCTTTCCGGGGATCAAGTGGTTCCATTGAAATACGATTTCGTTTCAAACTTTTCAGAAGGTATGGCACTGGTGGACCTGAACTACAAAAGAGGGTTCATCGACCAGACTGGTAAAGAGCTGATCTCTTTGAAATATGATGGTGCTGGAACTTTTAGTGGAGGATTTGCACCTGTTGCGATTGGTACCAAGTGGGGATATATCAATAAAGAGGGCCAAGAAGTAATACCGCTCAACTATGACGGCATCCAAAGCTATATTTCCGATGAAGGGGTAGCGATAATGCAGGTAGGGAACAAATTAGGAGTTGTTAACAAGTTAGGAAAAGAGATCATCCCCGCCCAGTACGATTATGCAACAGTGTTTGCTGATGGCGTTGCAGTTGTAAACAAAGGAGCTGTAGTAAATTCAGAAGGCAATTACATCGGAGGAAAATACGGTTTGATAGACCAGAATGGTAAAGAAATCACTCCCTTACAATACGATTATCTGGATTTTCAGGAAGGTGTAGGAATTGCCTACATGAATGGAAAATTTGGATTGATTGACGAATCCGGCAAAGAACTATCCGGCTTTATATATGACCAAATCCGAGCCTTTAAAGATGAAAGGGCAGTTGTTCAATTGAACGATAAATACGGCTACATAGACAAAAATGGGGAAGAATTGACACCGATCAAGTACGATCATGCCGAAGACTATGTTAACAGATTGGCAATTGTAACGATAGGCGGAAGGGAAATCGTAGGCGCTTGGATTGGAGGAAAAAAAGGATTACTAAATCACGAAGGAAAAGAAATAACCCCGATTAAGTATGAAGAAATTACTAGAGGTAGTGAAAGAGAGGGGTTGTTTGAAGTGAGTTTAGATGAGGAGCAGGGTTATATAGACATAACAGGAAAGGAAGTCATCCCCCCTAAATACGAAGGAGCATATAGTTTTTCAGAGGGCTTGGGAGCTATAAAGCTCAATGACAAATTCGGATTTATAGATAAAACCGGAAAGATAGTCATACCCCCCATATATGAGAGAGCAAATGACTATTCAGAAGGCTTAGCGGCCGTAAAATTTAATTACAAATTTGGATTCATCGACAAAAAAGGCACCTGGATTATACCTCCAATCTATGACTATATAGTTTACGAGGTCAACGATGGTTTCAGGGGAGGGGTCATAAAAGTTGGGCTTGGAGATGAAGAATTTTTTATCGATAAAAATGGAAGAAAAGTTGAATAAGCTCAATGTAGCTGAAAAAGTATCTCCCGATTTTTTAACGCAATCATTAAACTAAAAAAATCAATTTACTACAACAACGATGATATATTTTAAAAAATCACCTTGCTTTATACCTTCAAAACAAGAGGACAACTTAGTCAGTAGATTAAAAATTCTGTTTATGGCTATACTCTTGTTTACCCACTTTACGTGCTTCGCACAGTTAAGATCTTTTGAAAGGAATGGAAAATTTGGATTGAATGACATTAATGGAAATGAAGTCGTAGCTCCGAAGTATGATATTATGTCTCCTTTCGAAAATGGATTTGCCAGGGTATTATTAAACAACAAATTAGGTTACATAGATGAGTCTGGAAAAGAAATTGTTGTCCCGAAATACGACAAAGGAAGTGCCTTTTTGCCTAATATTGATCTTGCAGCGGTTACGTCAAATGGAAAGTCGGGTCTAATAGACAAGAAAGGAAAAGAAGTGACACCTCTAAAATACGATGGAATATTACCTATGGAAAATTTTATTTTGGTAATGGTGAACAACAAAAGAGGAGCACTGGACTTAACAGGAAAAGAGCTAATTCCTCCAAAATATGACAATAACTTCGTGTTTACAGATGGACTAGCTGTAGTGGAATTAGATGGCAAACGGGGAATTATCGATAATGCAGGTGAGGTCGTTATTCCTATTAAATATGATTATTTGGACGATTTTTCGGCTGAGATAGAAGGAGCAATAATGGTGCAGGAGTCCGGTAAGTGGGGATTTGTCAATATCTCCAATCAAATAATTGTTCCGATTAAATATGACAATATTTACTCTTTCCCATATAGAGGATCTCTAGCAATCGTAAAATTGAATGGCAGATATGGGTTTATAGACAAATCAGGTAGAGAAGTAATAACACCAAAATACGGAAATGCCGCTGTCTTTTCTGAAGGCTTGGCAGCTGTAAAAGTAGGTGAGATGTGGGGGTTTGTTAATGAATCGGGAGAAATGGTAATCACTCCACAATTTGAAGATGTCCCTTCAATGAGTTCAGCATGTAAATTCATTGACGGAAAAGCTCCAGTATATCTCAAAGGAAAGGCAATCTACATTAACAAAAATGGCAAGAAAGTAGGTAACATATAAAACACCAATTACTTCCAGTATTAAGCAGCGTTTTCATACTAAAATTTACTTAAGTCACTATTCTACTAAAACCTAAAGACAACTCCTTGATTGTGGAGACATTATATTTCTAACGATAAATTCAGTGATTACAAAGGACCAAAATCTAGCTTTGTTAGCAATAGCGAAAGCCGCTTCAGAAAATAGCGCTTGGAAATATTACGCAGATTACTGTTTCATGAGAGAAAAAGGCTTAAGAAAAGAAGCCTTTAAAAGTCTTGACAAATTCTTAAAATCATCCAAAGATTGGTCTTTTGACATGAAAATAGAATTCGTCAGATTTCTATTTCACTATTTTGAAAATGTAGAAGATGCAGACTATGGCCCTTTTCCTCAGCCACTAAACGTAGATCTAGTAAAACCAGCTTTGGAAGAATGGTGTTCAACAGAACAAAAAGACCACAATCCTTTCAGATGGTATGGAAAATACTATCATAGTGAAAAACACATATTTAAGGCTTTAGAAGTTAATCCTGCAGATGACTTGGCGAGGCAAATATTATTAGGTTGGTGGGCTAATCGAATCAACTATTCAATCCATCATTTACCGGAGTTTTATATAGGAGATCCGATTGAAGACATACAGCTTGAAGAAAAGATCAGAGAGCAAATTAAACAATTGTCCTCACCGGATCTAAGAGATTACTGGACGAAAGAAATTGATGAAGACTCAGAGCTTGTGAAAAATTACTTTGATTTTAAAAATTCTGGCCATAATGATTTTGAGAAGTGGGGAAAAGAAAACAATAAACAAACTGGATATAGTTTGACAAGGAGCTACTACTATGAGAAATAAGAAGCGAACGATCAAATAGTGATAAATATCAAACAGTATATTTCTCACTGACAAAACAGGAAGTGAAGTCATCCCAATTATTTATGAGGATTTAGATGGATTTTCCGATGGTATGGCGGCTGTTAGGATCGATTGGATTTATGGCTTTATAAGACAAGTAGGAGATATAGTAATCTAACCTAAATACGACTGCGTAGTTGACTTTTCGGAAGGACTGGCTGCAGTACGAATCAAAGAGAAGTATGGATTTATAGATAAAAGTGGAAAGGAAGTTATTCCATTAGTCTATAATGACCTGGTCGACCTAGAATTCAAAGGGGGAGTATAAAAAGTAGAGCGCGACGGAAAGGAATTTCTCATCGACTAAAAAGGAAAAAAAAATGATTAGACATAGGATAGAATCAAGTCCTGTCCGTTTGTAGAATGAATTAATACAAAAAACACATGAAAAAAGATGCTTCGAAATATGTATACCTGTGAGAGTTTCACAGTCCTTGTTCAGTGCTATTGTCTGCAAAAACCGGCGAAACTGCCTCCATTAGCCGGACTAAAGTGCCCCCCGCTGGCCGGAGCAAACTGACCCCCTTGGGGGATTGTTTTTTGGAAATGGAATAGTGGTCTCAGGAAGGCTGCTGGAACGGAGAACAAATTCTTATGGCCCAAGCCTCCCCTCCCCGCATGCCGGCCCCTTCGCCAAATCATTCCTCAGAAAAGATTTTTTGGTCTGATACTGCTCAGAATGTTGGTTAGGAATCTCATCAGACCAGCGTGACTCCTGGAAAGAACCTGATCAATAGGTTATTCCCGACTTGTTTGCCAAATGGCAGAGGCATAACCTCCAAAAAACCCTTTCTGAGCGGAATTGAAAGAGTTTAATTGAATCACGCTTTACTCATCCCTCCCGTGAGCTGCTACCGGTTCCTCTTTTAGGGACTTTTCAGGCTTCTTATCCCCATATGAACCTTTCCGGCTTCTAGAAATAGCCAGGCAGATAGTACACACCACGATCCAAAGGGTAGCTAGTTGTTGCTAGCCATTTTTCCTGTAAGTCGTCGGATTTCATTTTTCAATGTCTGTTTTTCCCCCTGCCCTTCCCGAAATCGCTGCGCTCATCGGGGCAGGCTTCCTTGAGGAGAGGGAATTTGAGCAGTGGATGACTTGGAGATTCTGGTCCAGCTGATCCCGGAAAAGGAACCTAGGATTCTGGACCTCTACAACCCAAGGTACTGCCCCTGCTGCCAAAAGGAATCCATGGTCAGCAGCCAGCGGATCCCCAAACGGGGGCCACCGAAGGCCGTGTTAACCTAATGTCCAGTTTTTTGTTGCAAATCCAGGTGTGCGATTTAACAGGGTCAAAACCATTTAAATTAGATCCAACCAAGTTCTTTCACCGTCATCTCATTTTCAACATTCCCTGTGTGCAGGGTTGCTTTGGGTTCAAAGAGCAGGTTAAATACAATTTCTCCGTTTGTATGCGGTCTGTGTTCGACTCCCTTGGGGACGATGAGAATTTCTCCTTCCTTCACTTCTACGGTACGACCATCCCGAAAGTCCATTAGGAGCGTCCCTTTAAACACCATAAAAAGTTCGTCTTCGTTTTCATGACTATGCCAAACAAAGCCGTCTTTAAGTTTACAAAGCTTCACATATTGTCCATTGAGTTCTCCAATGATATGGGGTGTCCATAGCTTTTCGAACATGAAAAATTTGTCCAGAATGTTGATGGAATTGATGTCTTGCATTTTGCTGTATTTAAGTAGTTCAAATCAGTAATTTGTCGCCGTTTCACTTATCTGCCGAAACTAGTTTTCGCCAATGGGTTTTACTTTCTCCAATAAATCGGTAATGGTGCCTTGTTCCGATTCAGGTGCTACTTCCCGAAAACAGGAAATCAACTCAAAAGTGGTTGCATAGCGACTTGGCTTCTGGGGATTATCGAAGGAATGCCAATCATTCAGAAAATTCTGCAGGGCCTTGTTTACATTTTCTTCTCCAATCTGCGTTTGCAATTCATACATGACCAAAGCCCCTTTGTTGTAGTAAATATGTTCCTCATTTTCAACCAAGGCTAAGGGTAGTTCCTCCTTGCTGGACTTTATCTTAGCTTCCTTGTAGTTCTCCAACTGGAGCTTAAGGAATTGTCGAACTTTTTCATCACCGTATTTTTCCCTATGCACCATCATGGCTGAATACTGGGCCAAGGTTTCCAAAATCATGTTTTGCCCCTGTACGTTTGCAGCTTCGAGTTGTAAGCCCCACCATTGGTGAGCCACCTCATGCGCAGTAACATAAAATGCCATGTCCACATCTTTTTCATCATCAATGTCCATAATAAAACCAATTGCCTCGGAAAAAGGAATGATTCCCGGTAGAGACTGGGCGAAAGCCCGATACCTTGGAAACTCTACGACACGAAGGTGCTTGTGTTGGTACGGACTGAATTGCCTGCTGTAATAGCCCAATGACATTTTCATCGACTCCATCATGCGTGTGAGGTTGTATTCATGACCTTTCTGATAATAGATCTCCAAATCAACAAACTCGTCTGCAGTATTGCCCGAAGGATTTGTGGAATCTCTTAGCACCTCATAGTGAGCTGATACTATGGGATAAAAGTGGATGATTCGTTGATTGGTTTTGTAGTGAAAATAATTGCGACCATCCTCATTCCATGTTGCCACTAAATCTCCAGAGGTGAGCGCTGTTTGTGGCGCTTCGGTACTGATTATGACTTCTAAAGTGGTACCATCCGAATCGCTTCCACTGCGCGAGTTCACCAATTCTTTTACATCATTACGTTTGGCTTTTTGAAGTCGTGGAGCCAGCTCAAAATCTTTCCGATCGTCCTCGTCCTGCAGTTCGTATTTTTTCTGATAACCAAAACCCGGTAGTTCTGCATTGTCAAAGAAAGTCCCGTTATACACCACATCCGTACCGGAATTATCCGCTTCAAAACCCTCCGGCTGTAGGCTTTGTCTGAAGTTCATTTTCAGGGTATCACCCGGAGCCAAGGATTGGCTCAATTCGTAAATGGTATAATGAAAGTTGGAATACGTGTTGTTTGTCGCAGCTTCTCGATCGAAGGTCACATCCATCAAGTCCACGTTTGACTCTATCAGTTTCTGTACATGGATTTCCCGAATGGGTTCTTGTGATGTATTGGTAAGCACATAATACCCTGCTACTTCATAGGCCCTTTGTGATGGGAATAGATCAATATTCAGTTTGACATCTATGATTTTTGGTTGAGGAAAATATTCAAACTGCTTCAGCGACTTTTCGTATTCCGCTCTGTAACTAGTTTGTTCTGCCTTGGTCCAGAATTCATTCAGGACATTGGTATTATAAAAAACATACCCTCCTATGCTCAGAAAGAACATAAAGCAAACTATACCAAATGCCGCTAGCGGCTTCCCGATTTGCGTTAGTCCGCTTTTCCATCGTTTACTCAAGCCCGTTTCGTTCCCCTTTACCATCAAAATGCTGGCGGAGATCAAGAGCAGCACACCAAACAACACCCAATAGATTTTCACCCAGAGATAGGCAGTCAGGAAGTGTCCATAACCATTCATATCCGAGTAGGTAGCCAAGGCATGTCCACCAAAGTTGAGTAAGGCATGTTCCAAGCCAAATACGCCAATGGCTACATTGATGATGGCGAATGCGATGGTGGCGAGCATGCCCATAAACTTGTTTCCGGTAAGTGCCTGAAAGAAGATCGCCGCGAATGTGTACAAGGCCAGGAATGGAAATAACTCCAAAAAGAATCCAAAGAAATAGACCGCCAGTTCGTAATGATGGTAGCCATTCAATGTTTGAAACAGCACACCGGCAGCGATAAGTGAAAGCATGACAATGGCATAGATAAGCAGTAATGCAAGGAACCTGCTGCTCACATTAACAAAACTTGAAATAGGCGTGGCATCATGAATGAGGTCAAGTTTCACGTCCCGTTCCTTCCACATGATTTCACCTGAATAAAAAACCAAAATGATCATGAAGAAGTAAATGGACATCTCGCGCAATTCTTCGATGATGAGATAGGTGGTTGGATAGCTATCCACTCCATAGGAGGTGCCCAAGCTCACCGAATTGACAAGAATAATGATGAAACAGCACAGAATAATCGCCCAAAAGGATTTGAGCTTGAGAATGGATACGCTATGAAACCAGGTGTTAAAAAGTAGCTGTGCAGACTGCGCCTTGGTGTGAAAGACTGGTGTAACCGAGGGTAGGTTCTTGGTAATGGTGTCCGTTAAGGTTTTGACTTTTTGTGCCTGCTTTCTATTGAAAGCCTTTTCATTTACCACCATCAAATGAAACTTGGTGTAGCCGATCGCCAGAACCGATATGCCCAAAACTATCCAGAAGAGTTTGTTGAGCAACATGATCCCCGATACAGGAATCAGAAGAGCATTCCTATCCGCTACCGTCCACTCCTTAGTTGCTTTGGTCAATGTGGTAAGGGAAAATGGATCCAGCAAGGCTTGAAAAGTTTCATTCGTGATCCCTTTGGTGATCATAAACAAAACAAAGATGACCACACCCTGAGTGTACACGACCATCAGATTTTTGCTGAGCGCCCCAGCTGCAAAAAACACAGAAGAACCAAAAAACACGGTGGGTAAGACCACCCACAGAAATGGCTGTAGGTAATTTATGAATTGAAACGGCAGAAACTCCTTTGGATCATTCCAGGGCAAAAATTCTCCGATCATCATTCCCCAGAGCACCCCACTGAAGATAAAGAGTAACACCACAAAGGATCCCAAGAATCGGCCTGCTAGGTAATCCCTTTTGGAGATCGGGTTGACGTAAATAAGGGAAACCATGTCGTACTGAAAGTCTCGCAGAACCGGAACACCCATGATCATCGAGGCAATAATCATGGACAATCCCGTTATGGCACCCATGGATTTGGCAATCACCAGTGGAGAATTCTTCTTCACCAATCCTAAATCTATCCCCTGAAAGACAAACTCGACCCCAACAACGGAGAACAAAAACAGAAGCAGGAAGAAGAAATAGGTTTCGGGCCGCTTCAATCGGTACTTTAATTCGAATTTGAAAAATTCGTATAGCATGACGTGTTCAGCTTAGCCGTTAAAAATTTGAGACATGTAAACATCTTCGAGGTTGGCTTCAATAGATTTGAAGTCTGACCCAGGGTGGGTGTCGCTCACCACATGTACCAGTTGCTTTCCCAAATACAATCGGTCACTGATTACCTGATACTCTTTTTTGTATTGTTCCAAATCACTTTTGTGGATGGTCTTCTCATACAATCGCCCGTTTAGACTTTCAATAATTTCGAGGGGATTTCCCTGAATTACCACATTGCCCTTGTTGATAATGGCCATCTTGGTGCATAGTTCTTTCACATCATCCACAATGTGCGTGGAGAGGATCACGATGGTTTGCTCCCCTATCTCACTCAGCAGGTTATAAAACCGGTTGCGCTCGACAGGATCCAAGCCCGCCGTTGGCTCATCCACAATCAATAGCTTCGGATTATTCAGCAAGGCCTGGGCAATGCCAAAGCGCTGCTTCATTCCTCCGGAGAACTCACCAAGCTTTTGCTTACGGACTTCAAAGAGATTGACCTTATGAAGAAGTGCATGCACAATATCGTTTCGCTCTTTTCGGTTTATAATCCCCTTCAACACCGCCAAATGGTTCAACAGCATCTCTACAGACAATGATGGATATACACCAAATTGCTGTGGCAGATAGCCCAATACTTTTCGCAGTTCATTCGGTTGGGATTGGATGTTAAGGCCTCCAAGCAAAATCTCCCCCTGGTCAGCTTCCTGAAGTGTGGCTATGGTACGCATGAGTGTTGACTTGCCGGCACCATTGGGGCCCAGCAGTCCAAACATGCCTTTAGGTATTTGCAAGGAAATATTTTGAAGTGCTTTCACTCCGTTTTTGTAGGTTTTAGAGAGGTCAGTGATGATCAGGTTGTCCATGAGTCGCTAGTTTTGACCCAAGATTAGTCGGTGAAAAAGACCGAAAAAAAGAACTGGGACAGACGTATTTGCAGGAGTTTTGAAACACTGGAATTCAGGGAAGAAAGCACTTGAAACCAATATTCAGGCATTCCGTCACGCTACCGGCTACGTCTGCAACAAGGACTGGGTGCCCATCGGTTTTTGATTAATTTCGCCGAATGACTTTCTTTCAAAAACCTTTCAATAAGCAATTGCTCAAAAGGCTAGTACCTTATTTTTTCCTTACAACCACCATTGTAATTCTGGTTTTCAATGATGCTTTTGGAGAGACGGATGAGTTAATAGTTTTCTCTCTTTTGTTTTTCACTTCCATGGCAATTTGGATGATCCGATGGCTGGTCATTCAAATAAAATTCATCCTAAGACTTAAAAACGAAAAGAAACAGGCTGAATTAACGCATTTGAAAAGCCAGGTAAATCCACACTTTTTCTTCAATACCTTGAATAACCTGTATGGACTGGTCGGCCAGGACACCGAAAAAGCCCAAGAGTTGATCCTCAAGCTCTCGGACATGATGCGCTACAGTATCTATGAAGGACAAAATGATTGGGTGACTTTGGCTGATGAAATCGCCTATCTGGACAACTACATGGATCTGCATCGGATGAGGTATCATAAGGAGATTTCCATTCGCTTTGATGTAGACGCGGAAGACCGCAGCATCCAAATTATGCCCTTGCTGTTTATCATTATGGTGGAAAATGCCTTCAAGCATGGCGTGGAAAAACTAAGAGCCGATGCATTCGTTCACATCCGCTTAAAAGCCACAAAGCAATTGGTTGATTTTGAAATCGAGAACAACTTTGATGCGGAGGAGATGGATGGAAGTGAAGGTATTGGGCTGAAAAACCTGAAAAAGCGACTGGAATTAGTCTATCAGAATAGGCATGAACTTGAAATTTCCACTGAGCCTGCCGGCTTGTACAAGATCCGACTTAGACTTAGACTATGAGTATTAAATGCATCATTGTGGATGACGAATCTGTCGCCCATGACATCATCCGAAAATATTGCGAGCTGCTCCCCAATCTGCAGGTGATGCGGGATTGCTATGATGCTATTGAAGCCATTGAATACCTCAGTGGTAACCCGGTTGACTTGATCTTTCTCGATCTCAATATGCCTAAGCTTCGGGGCTTTGAATTTTTAAAAACACTGCCTCATCCGCCCAGGGTAATCGTGACGACGGCTTACAAAGAATATGCTTTGGAAGGCTATGAACTCAATATTGTTGATTACTTATTGAAACCCTTTTCATTCGAGCGTTTTTTAAAGGCTATCAATAAGGCGAGTATAGAACCTTCCAAACCGATTCCTACTCTGAAAGATGAAGTTCGGGAGACAAGGCCGGAACGAATCTTCCTGAGGACAAACAACAAACATGTACAAGTCGCGCTGGATGACATCTTATTTGTGGAAGCTTCCGGCAACTACATCAAAATTGTGCTGAAGGACCAGGTGATCACCCTCCGAGGAACACTATCTTCACTGTCAGAGCACATTCCGACGGGCGATTTTGTTCAAGTGCATCGCTCATTTATGGTGGCTCGACAGCACATAAAGAGCATAGAAGGAAACCAGATAACTATTGACAATTACACTGTACCTATCGGGAAATTATTTAAGGATCAGCTTGATCGCCTTTTAAAGTAGCTTAAAAAGGAAGCCCCAAGATGGATGCAGTCAAATTTTCGCTGTGATAGGGTGGGCTTAGTACAGCTGTCGGAAGCCCGCCTACTAAACGGGCAGGAAATTCTACCCTGATATCCTTACTTTCCCGAAAAGTAGCTGGGAGGAATTGGCTTTTTTACCTCACCCCTAGCCCTTCCCGAAATCGCTGCGCTCATCGGGAAAGGCTTCCTCTAGGAGAGGGAGCTATAACATTGGTAGATTTGGAGATTTCGGTTCGATCGGAGCAGGTACCTGACTCGACTCAACGCCCAAAGGAATCTCACCGGTTTTCCCGAAAAAGTCGGGATGGGCAGTGCAATAGCGGTTTACCTCATTGTGAAATTGGTTTCAAGGGCATTCGGTGAATGCTTTGCATTTCATGCTTGGCTTTGCAAGCCGCACGGAATCCTGGTTGTTTGGCAAAGCCAAATTACAAAGATATCCTTTTCGTGTAAAAAGAAGCAGGTGATTAAACCTGCTTCTTTTTTATAATTGTCCACTATGCAAGACTTTGTCCTATTGGTAAGTGGGTGCTTAATACGACCCTGTTCCAGAGGTTGATCGTAATTATGGCAGTTATAATATCTGCAATTTGAGTTTCGCTAAAGAACTGTAATGCGGTTGAATAGGTTTCATCTGACAATCCATTTTGATGGATTAATGTTATCTCTTCCGTTATCCCCAACACTACTTTTTCTTCTTCCGTAAAAATGTCTTCAGTTTCTCTCCAAGCATTTAGTAAAAAAATCCGTTGATTTGTTTCGCCATTTTTAATTGCGTCTTGAGTATGAATGTTGATACAATAGGCACAACCATTGATTTGTGAAGCTCGGATTTTTATAAGCTCTTTGGATGATTTAGAGATAGAAGCCTTTGAAAGATGCATTTCTAAACCAACCATCGCTTTTAGTGCATTTGGTGCAACTTCCTTAAAGTTAAATCGTTTTTGCATTGTATTTATTGTTTGATTGTTTAATGCAAAGTTGGAGAGTAAGGAAGTGAAAAAACTTAAACTGGTTTAAGAAAGATGTCTTTTTCGTATTTCGCTTAAATACTCGGGAGTAAATCCGAGATATGAAGCGATTAAGTATTGCGGAACACGTTGTACAAATTCGGGATGATTTCTCACAGCTTGGAAATAAAATTCTTCTTTTGAAAACGAAAAAAGAAATTTGATGCGCTTTTGAGCTGCTGCATAAGCTCGTTGATAAACAAAACGGAAATAGCGTTCCATCACAGGAAATTCATTCAATAATTTTTCCTGTTTATCTTGAGTGATATAAAGCACAAAAGATTTTTCTACAGCCTGAATATAAAATTCCGTTGAAACTTGGTTTTCGTAGGCAAAGTTATCTGTAAGCCACCAGGTTTCAATGGCAAATTCAGTGGTTTGTTCAGTGCCTTTTTCATTGATGTAAAACTTTCGCAACAAGCCACTCAAAACAAAAAAATGACACCTGCAAATTTGTCCCTCTTCTAATAGGTTTTCTTTTTTGGCGATTTCTTTGATGTCAAAGAATTTTTTAATTTCTTCAAATTCAGCATCAGATACTTTTGCGAATTTAGCTATATGCTTTTTGAAAATTTCGAACATCTCTAATTTGCATGGTTTGGGTGTAAGATTGCAGGTAACGACTAGCTATAAGGCGTGGCGACACACCGAAATATAAAAATTAAATATCAAGGGGCCGCCATGACTTATAGTTTTTGTGTGTGCCTTGAATGATGAATATAGACCAAAAAGGTGGGCGTTCCAACGGGTGCTACCCGAGTGTAAGCTCCCCTAAAAGTCAGCCATTTGAAAGTTGAATTGAAATCATCAACTTTAAATGGTTATTATGAAAAAATCGAGATTCACAGAAACGCAGATCGTCAAAGCGATCAAAGCTCATGAGGCGGGCAGAAAATCGAGTGTGGAGCTTTGACTAAAAAAAAGAGGAACCACACGAAATCCCAAATTGCCAGCCGTTTTGAGCACCCTGTCCTTTAGCGCAAAAAGATGGAGGCTGAATCCATTCTGCCGGTTAGCATAAATTTCACTTCCCAAACGAATCCGAAACTCGGGAAACCGCTTAAACGAAGCTGTCTGAAATTCATAAATCATTGCAAGGGCATTTGAATCCTCCTTTTCAGGATTAAGGCAAATCATGCGATCAATACCATGTAAGGGGATTTGTTTCAGCATTAATCCAACAGCCATTTCCAGCATTCGCGATACGGAACCGATATATCTTCCAGTTACCGGTTGATCTTCATGGGAACGTTTTTCTCATTCAGGTCTTTCATCTGTTCCTTCAACGGAACGAAGTCCCGGGGTAGCAGAAAGGACTTGAACCTGATTCCGTTTTTGGTGAGGTAGTAAAGCGAATCCCACAGCCTCGGATCCCGTTCCCCATAGTATTCTTTTGCCCGTTTGAGCTCAAATTCAATTGCCCTTCCCTTGGCGGTCAACTTATTGCTGTCCATGAAATAGAGGGTGTTTAAGTCACGAATCCGCTGGGCTACCCGCTCCAGAAGCCTATCAAGCTCCCGTCCCAATAAAAGAAACTGATGCTCGGAAATCTTCATAGCCATGTCAATTATACCAACAAAGCTATGGTGATTTGATTGTCATTTCGAGCTGTGAGTCGGAAAATGTCTGGGATCGTTTTCCGTGGATAGGCTAGTAAGAACCTTGCCTATTTTGGGATTATCCAAAATAGCAGTCTTAACTTTTCTATTTTTTCAGCCAGTAGGTATAAAGTCAGGATTATAAACAATCTCCCAAAGGTGCCCATCGGGGTCCTTAAAATATCCTGCATAACCTCCCCAAAAAGTATCCGAGGCAGGTTTGACGATAGTAGCCCCGGCTTTTTTTGCCATTTCCATTACTGCATCCACTTCTTGTCTATTTGCGACGTTGTGTCCGAAAGTAAATTCCAACGAGGAAATATTCTGATCGGGTAACCCCGTATCCTTGGCAATGCTCTTTCTTGGCCAAAGCGCCAATTTGAGTCCGCCTTGAAGGTCAAAAAAAGCGACAGCTCCAAATTCAAATTCCTTTCCAATGATTCCTTGCGTCGGCAGGCCAAGTCCGTCCCGGTAAAATTCAACTGCCTTTTCCAAGTCAGACACCCCCAATGTTATTACTGAGATGCTTGGTTTCATATTTTTTTGATTTTTTTCATCAGCACACCGCTCGCTTTCAAATCCTGTTGATCAGTCAGGCAAGGGAATTACACGTTCACCTTTCCACAAAATCGTCCGTGGGACTGTCTTCTCACATGGCCTGCGCGTAGCGTTGGAGGAAGCTCTTCCTAATCGTCAATCGTTTCGAACTAAAAGTACCTACAACTGAAGCAATTTCCAATGCCAAACAAGCCCGAACCGGACTTGTGGCTATTAAAATGTCTGGTATCAGAGTTGTGTGTCAGGTTTCTCTCTCACTTCCCTCCCAGAATCCACCGTTTAAAAATGGGGCTGCGCTCACGGCTGATCTCTACCTGGGATAATTGGGGATTTTTGAGAAATACCTCCAGTCCTTTGTGGGTGCTCTTGATATGCCTGATTTCGTCGATCCGGATGAGAAACTGCCTATTCGCCCGAAAGAAAAACGAAGGATCGAGTTTGTTCTCCAGTTCCTCCATGGTTTGAAAATCAGTAATGAACCTGCTTCCGTTTCGGTGGATCAGGTAGATTAACTCAGCTTTTTGAAAACCGGATATGTCCTCAACTCCCACTGGAATCAAACGGTTCTGATGGTTGACCAGAAGTCTTTCCAAATAGATCCTTCCGGAGGTTAGCTTCTCGATGGCCGTCCGGAAATCCGGCAATGCAAAGGACTCCCGTCGCTTTCGCAGTTTTTCCAAGGCAGTTCTAAGCTCCGATTTCGCTATGGGTTTCAAAAGAAAATCCACGCTGTTAACCTCAAAAGCCCGAATGGCATAGTGATCAAAAGCAGTGGTAAATATGACCGGGCAAGCGGGCTCATATTGCTTGAATACATCAAAACTAATACCATCGGAAAGCTGTATGTCCGCAAAGATCAGATCAGGAGAAGCCGACTTTTCAAACCAATGCAACGCTTTTTTCACACTGGAAAGGATTTCCAAAAACTGAGCGCCGGGAATCAAATCCCTGATGTGCTTGCACAGCCCATCCGCTACGAGCGGCTCATCCTCAAGGATGAGGATTTTGGGTTTTTCGTTTTGGAAATAGCTACTCATAACGCTGGGTCAGTACCTTGAGATTAAAGGGATCGCTACTGTATAGTTTTCATCCGTCATTTTGATCTGAACCGGATGCGTTGAGAGGAAGCCATACAGCTTTTCCAGATTGGCGAGACCTTGCTTGTTTGATGCAATAACCGAAACTTTAGGATGCCTTGAGTTTCTTACGACAAGGTAATTTTCTTTGGAGTAAATATCGATTTTCAAGGGATGCTCCGGGTCTATGGCGTTGTGTTTAATGCAATTTTCGAGCAAAACCTGAAGAGAAACAGGAGCAATTCCCTGATCCATCACTCCCTCAGAAATATCCGTTTGGATCTCAATCGCATTGCCAAACCTAGTTTTTAGCAAGAAGATGAAGTGTCCGATAAAATCAAGTTCTTCCCGAATAGAAACAAGGGACTGACTTTCATATTTGAGGACGTAGCGATAGACTTTTGAAAGGTTGTTGACATACTCCGATGCAAGGTTAGGATTGTCAAAAATCAAACTGTGAAGCGAACTGAGTGAATTAAACAGAAAATGGGGATTGAGCTGGTTTTTGAGATTGTCAAACTGTACCTGGGTCTTTTCCTTTTCCAATCGCTCAGCCCGGAGAATACTTTTTTTCCATTCGTCGAAGAAGTGTTTCCCTACGAATATACTGTTGATCAGAAATGACAGAACGATAAACACAGCATTTGTGGACAGGCTGAACATGACCGACATGGCCCCTTCCAAGTATTTTCCCGCCAATGAAAAAAGCAGGCGGTTAATGGTAAGCATATATGCAACACCTAACACCAATTGCGTATTCAGCCTTAGGAGAAACCGATCCGTAAATGGGATAACCTTGTTCAGATAGGCATTCATTCCCCTGAAAAACTCCCACGTAAACGATAAAAACAGAAATGTGTATAAGATAGACTCAGCCGGAAATGGGCCAATGACCTCGAGCTTGTCCCAAATGGAATAGCGAACCAGACCGCTGATCAGCGTGATTGCGATAATCAAGCTATACTCGATCCCGAAGTTTTTTCTCAGCTTCATCACCCTCTTTTTTGCCTGTCTTTTTAAGGTCTTTTTCTATTTGCTCCAATCGTGCAATACTCCTGTCGAAACCTTTGATAAAGGCGATGTTTTGATAAAACCTGCCTGAGATGACAACTTCCCAAAACCCAGATTCAACTCGTGATTTTTCCATCTTTCATTTCAATGGTTCGATCGGTTCTGGACGCAAAATCCTCATCATGTGTCACGGCGATAATGGTCTGGCCCAAATCACGTGTTAGGCGTTTAAAGGTATCAAAAACTATCTTCGAATTTATTGAATCTAGGTTTCCGGTTGGTTCGTCGCCCATGATGATCAGAGGATCGTTGATTAGTGCCCTTGCAATCGCCACCCTTTGCTGCTGTCCACCCGAAAGTTTGGAGGATACCTTGGATGCCTGATCGGCTATACCCAACAGATCAAGCTTTTCCATGGCTTTGGTTTTGATCTTGGCTTCGGAGAATTTTCCCAGCTTCAGTGCAGGAATCATCACGTTTTCCAGGGCGGTAAACTCAGGAAGAAGAAAATGAAACTGAAAAACGAAACCTATATGTTCATTTCGAAACCTCGCCAGGTAATCGGGGGATTTACCGGTCAGTTCTTCGGAGTTGATGTTAAGTTTGCCTCCAAAATCCATATCCATTGTGCTCAGCAAATAAAGCAGCGTGGACTTTCCACTGCCCGATTTGCCAACCAGGCTGAGAAATTCGCCCTTGTAGACTTCCATATCGATATCCTTCAAGACTTGGAAGGTGTATGGATCATGGAAGTATTTGGTAATCCCCTGGGTTTTAAGTAAGACACTTTTCATGGTTAGATTCCTCGGATTATTTCAATAGGATCAATGTATCCGGCTTTCCGGGAGGGAATCCAGCCCGCCAATGCGGTAGTCAATACGCCAAAGACAATTCCGATGACATAATACTGGGGGTCGAAATTGATCGGAAGGGAATCCAATGCAAGTAATTCCCCTCCATCAAAAGGCACCTGTGCCAAGAGAAGAGAGAAAACAAATCCCATAATCAGTCCCATCAGACTTCCCAGAAGCCCGATAATCAAGGATTGGGTCAGGAATATCGCTGTCACATCTTTGGCTGCGAAGCCTGTCGCTTTTAGAATTGCGATGTCTTTCATTTTATTGTAAATCGTCATGTTGAGAATGTTATAGATTCCAAATCCCGCGACGATCAGAAGCGTGATGGATACGGAATAGGTCATGATATCCCGGATGATCGCTCCGGCCAGGAGGGTAGAATTAGCTGTTTCCCAGTCTTCAGCCTTCTCTCCAAAAGTCGCCTGAATTTTCTCTGCCTTGAGTTTGGCAGATCGATAATCGGTTGTTTTGATGTTGAGGTCAGTGATGTACCCGGCGTCTTTTCCCAGGAGTTTTTGGACGGTGGAGATGTTGGAATAGCTTCTTACATTGTCTATCTCGCCCAATCCCAGTTGAAAGATTCCCACGACTTTCATCGAATAGGTAACACCCTGCGGCGTGGTCAGGATAAGCAGGTCACCAAGCTTGGCGGAAAGCTTTTTTGCCAAGCCCGAACCGATGATCAAACCGTTGGAAGTGGTAATGAGGGCAGAAAGTGATCCTGCCTTCATTTTGGAGCTGAGGTTGAAAAGCTTGTCTTCTTCCAGGATATCCACCCCTGCAACAGATCCATTCAGCTTTACCGGTCCGAAATTATAGAATACCTGACTCGTTAGTCTTGGTGCTACCCCAATGATTTCCGGATCCTCCCGCAATATCTCCGCGATTTGGCGGGCATTTCTGATTTTGTCGGACTCGTTTTTTGGCTTTACGCTGTGGACGTGGTTTAGCCCAATTGGATGAATTCTATCCAAAATCGTCGATCGGGGTTCGGTGACATCCTTGTACAACCGGATATCGGCAGAGGAAATTTTGGTAAGATCCTCCGTGAAATTGTTTAGCCCCGTCATCAGGCTGATCATCATGATGAACATGCCAATGCCAAAAGTCACACCCAGCATGGCGACCAGGGTCTGCTTCGGCTTGGAAAGCAGGTGGGTTTTGGCTATCGTGAGGATGACATTCATGGCTTGATCAGATTTGAGTCTTTACTCAACCCGTCCAAAATTTCCACTTCTGTCAATGTTCTGATACCGGGGCTTACTTTTACTTTCCGGGTTTTTCCATCATGGAGTATCAGCACGCTGTCCCCTGGCAAAAGCAAACTTCCGGGTATCACCAATGCCTCACTTTTCTCCCGCACCAGGATGTTTGCCTCCAAAGCCAATCCGATCAGCCTGGAAGGCAAGGTGTCTTTCAGGCGGGCATCGACTCGGAGCATCTGGTCCATCGGATCGACTTTGGAGTAGATTTTGGTGAGCTCTGCCTGAAAGGTCTCTCCGGGAAAAGCATCCATTTCCAGCAGTACTTTTTGACCTAAGCTGATTCTGCTGATGTCCTGCTCGTCAATCTTGAGACTTCCGATAAATCCACGGTCTGTACCAAGGGTGGCCAAGACGTCGCCTTTTTTGATGAATTCTCCAATCTCGGCTTCAGAATGGAAAAAGACTCCATCCCGGTCGCTTCGGACTTTGTAATGGTCCAACTCATCCTGAAGCAGGAGCAGGTCTTTACGGGTCGATTCCAAATCCATCAGGACTTGGTCCCTTTTGCTTTTCAGTTGGCTTTGGCTTCTTTTCCAATTCTGTTTGGAGCTTTCAAAAGCCGTTTCCGCCGACTCGAATTGTGAGACGGAAACTGCTTTTTGCTCGTAGAGTCTTGACTGGCGTAGCCACGTCAACGAATCGGCACGATATTGCTCTTCTGCGATTTTGACTCCCTGAAGGTATTCTGCTAATACCGGGCTGGAAGGCGAGGCATTGATTTTGGCAAGTTCGAATTGCTGTTGTGCAGTCTGAAGTCTGCTATCCAAGGCTAAACCTGAAATGGTAAACAGAACCTGCCCATTTTGGACTTTTTCCCCTTCCGTACCAAATTCATTCTGCAAGACGCCTTCGGTCTGGGACCTAAGTTCAACTTGGCCAATGGCTTCCAGAAAGCCGGAGGCATAAACAGCTTCCATTACCGATTTGGTTTCAGGCTGGATCGTTTCCGGATTTGCGCAGGAAACTGCAGTGGCAATCCATGCGAGGCCGATTGTTTGGCGTAATTTATTCATGGGTATAGGATTCAGGGTTGTTGAGAATAGGAATGGTTGCGAATGGAAACCAATGCTTTGGAAGTAGCGAGTTCAGACAAGGCGAGTAGGTAGTCCAGCTGTTGGTCGATCCATTCATTTTCTACCTGCAGCAATTCATCCACAGGGATAAAACCTTCGGCCCATTGAATTCCCGCAAGGCGATAGTTGGATTCGTATACCGAAAGCAAGGGCAGAAAACCGGTTGCTAAAGCCTGATTGTGGACTATTTCAGCTTCCAGATCCAGTTTTTCCTGCACCAGAGCTTGCCTGGTCACCTCCAGCTGTTTTTGGGCGATTTGGTAATCAAGGGCCGCAGTTTTGGTTTTGGTTTTCTGCTTACCCCCTTGGAAAATATCCCACTCCAGCCGAAGGCCCCAAACGCCCACCTCAAAAGAACTCGCATCCTGAAGGTTCAACTGGTTACCGAGTGTTTGTTGATAAAAGCTCCCAGTGGCCATCAGGGTCGGAAGATGGCTTGTTCTGGATTGCTTGAGAGCCTGTTCATTCAAGTCGACTCTGTGTTGAGCCATTTTCCATTCGGGCAATTGCTCCAAATCATAGTCGGCTGTAAGTATCTCGGGTTGTTGATCAGCAAGTTGGTCCAGAAATTCAAACTCCGACGTTTGATCTGCACCTATCAGCCGGTTAAGACTGTTCAAGGCGGTTTTCACTTGTTTTTCTTGGTTGAAAACCTGGTTTTTGGCGGATCGTGCAGACGCTTCGATCCTGTGAAAGGGAAGAGGCTCCAGCTCTCCGATTTCAAACTTTGCTTTTGCCAATCGATAAATCGAATCAGATAGGACGTACCGATTTTTCGCCAACTCCAGACTTTCCTTGTGGAGCAAAAGAAGATAATATGACCTGGCGAGCTGCTCTACCCAAGCATGTTCCTGACTGGAAATATCCTCCTTGGCTACTTCATACTTGAGGCGGTCGGTCTTGATTCGATTCCAAAGTTCCAGGTCTACTAACGGTATGGAAAACTCCAACCCGAGGTTGACTTGATACTTGGTGCCAAATCGGATTTCGGTAAAAGTTCCAGGTTCTCCCCCCACTGACTCCGAAGGGAGAAGTTGAACGGGAAGCTCCAGATAATTGTCCCAGTTGCCATAAGCCCTCAGCCTAGGCAAAAGCTCGGATTTGGATTCCCGTTGGGAGGATTCTTCCTGAAGACGCTGGAGCTCCCATAGCTGTTTCTCATCGGACTGGGTATAGGCAAAGTCCAAAATATCCCCAAAATTTCGGACGGAGACTTTTTGCCCCATCAGCGGGATTACAGCGAGAAATAAGGCAATTAAAGTAAGGGATAGTTGGCGCAAATGGTTGTATGACATCTTTCCATGGAAATGTTTGATGCCACCAAATTGAAGTCAGGCCTTAGATTCGGAAAAAAAAAATAAGTGAAGCTGAAAAAATACCCCTCGAAGCCTGTTTGTTGGAGATTAAAGCGTTTTGGGGAAAGTGGTTATTGGATGGTTAATTAGACAATAGCTGGGCAGCCTTGACATGCTCAGGAAACGGAGCCACTTTGTCACTTGTCACCTTCATCTATTCAATTTTCTCATCAAATCCCCATTAATCGCCCTCGCCGCAACGGGGTCTGCCCCCGTTTTACGGATCAATTCATCCAGATCGACTTCTGCTTTGGAGTTGATCGCGGGCATCAGCTCTGCCAAAAACGCATTCAACGCATCCAGCTCCGGACTGTTTTTATCCTCAACAGGTTCCTGGCCGAAATAGCTTTCGAAAGGGAGCAACTCGGGATCTCATCCGGTTATTTCGCGGATGGCTGATTTCATGGAGATATGCAAGCGAATGTCCGGCTCGGTTGGAGCGTCAATTCCCATGCTGACCAGTTCCTTGACCAAGTTGTCGTACCCAAAGTCGGTCATGGCGCTGAGGGTCATATCTTCCTCTTGTTCATCAAAATACACGCAGGCATAGTGCGGAAATCCCTCCAGTTCTTTCAGGCTCATCTTAAATACTTCTTTGGAATACTCCGCCCGGAAAGCATCCTTCCAATCATCAAACCCAAAAGACCGAACCTACACCAAAGAACTACTGGAATCTGCACCAAGAGAGTCGGCAGCTAAAACACACCGCCGAACGCACAGATGGCCTGATACCCGTCAAATACAGGGAACTGATGTCCATTGCCGTGGCATTGACCACACAATGTGCCTATTGCATGGAATCCCATATCCAAAACGCAAAAAAGGCCGGTGCCACCAAGGAGGAAGTTGCCGAAACCGTGTTCATAGCCTCCGCTATCCGAGCAGGCGGAGCCGTGGGAAACGGACTTCTGGCGATGCGGATTTTTGATGAGGTATGATTGGGTAGATGGATTGGAGGGCTAACTGAGTGATGCCGCAACCTTGGACAGCAGCTGCCGGGAGCTTGTACAAGTGACAAATGACTTCGCAAACGCATCAATGGAGCAGTGATCCATCCTTGGGAGATTCCTCCATTCGATCAAGGTCTTTTAGATTGGCCCCAGTCTTTTTACATTCCATGCCGAGGGAAAGACTTTTGCTTCGTTCAGGTTTCAAAAGTGGCAGTGAATTACAAGAACCTCGAAGGGGCCGCCTTTAGGGGACTGATAGTCCCCTTGCCACCTGATAGGCCATTGCTGAAGATTTCGTAGAGTAAGCCGGGATTTCCATCAAAGTCACACCTGTCCTTAAAGTCCATTCCGATTTTCTCCAGGACTCTGATCGAAGCCCCATTTTTCTCCATGACTCTTCCGACGACTTTTTGAATCCCCAATTCCTGAAATCCAAATTCGAGGCATTTTCCGGCGGTTTCCGTGGCAAATCCCCTATTCCAGTATCGCCTGTAAAACCTAAAACCAATATCGTATTCATCCAACTCAGGACGATACGCGAGTCCGCACCAGCCCAAAAATCTCAAGTTTGCCTTTTCAACCACGGCAAGGCGTCCAACACCAAAACTTTTGTACTGCCCATACGCGTCGAGAAAATCCCTGGCAGCCTCCACGCTTTCAAATGGTTTGTCCCCAGTGAATCTAATGACGTCTTGATCCAAATTCAGGGTATAGAAATCCTCCGCATCTCTAAAAGTGAGCTTCCTCATGATGGTACGGTTTGTCTCCAACCAACTAAAATCCTTCATTTTCGACTTTTTTTATGCCACTCCTGCAATGGGTGTAGAAATCAATTCTGCGGTTACAATGAAGCCCACCCGTATTTCTATTCGCATTTTCTGCCCATAGGCAAACCTTTTTGACCATACCTTTTGATCAATGCCATTCTCCACTAAACATTCTTTTCTTTAGGATTATACCAAGCCATAATTCCGTAAAAACGGCAACCTTCTGAAGATGGCCAATTACTCGGAACAAATCGCTTATACCTGTATTTTTGGGTGATGCTGGCAGGAATTCCATTGGCTTTCAACCCCGCGCCCAAAACGTAGGCGATTGGAAAAAGCAATTGTTGGCTTCCAGAGATGAAACAAAAAAAGGCCAAATATGTTAAGCTCGAAATTCCAATTCTTTTGACAACATACACCCAAACACGAAAATTGCCCAAGAAATAGGTTGGAAGGGACTTTCAGCCCATAAACAAATCCTTGTCAATGACGGAAAACAAGCCCTTTAGTTCAAGAAAACGCCTGGAGCGACAAACATCCGACCATCTCTAAAAGCCAGCGGGAAACCAGGCTTGATGCCCAATCCAGTTATTCCGATTTTCCGTTTTTCTCGATCGCAGGAGGCTCCCAAGATCCATCCAGGGCTGCCTGTTCCGGGCCGTAGACCCTCAAAACCAGATAAAATGGCTCGCTTGGCGCTGGCAGCCAGTTGGCTTGCTCGTTTAAATCAGCAGGTTCATTTGGCTGAATGTAAACGGTAAGCCCACCTTCCCGGTCGTACACCAGTCCCTCGGTAGTCGAATTGATCAAAAATCGGTTGATCGGGTTTTTGACCATATACCCCGCTACCCCGTCTGCTTGTTTGTTGTACATCGTAAGGGACCAGAAATATTTCGCCGGAGGCATCTTGTCTTTGGTGAACCGGACCTTGTAGCGATGCTTGCTCCCGTCCAGGGTTTCCCCATCCGCATCCACATAGGCGATTGGATAGAAGGCCTCGGCTTTGTCGTTTGCATAAATACCCACCATGACCGCTGCGGCACGCAGGAGCCAGTCGCCCTTGTAAAATTCCCTAGGTCCAAAAGCGTCCATCATATTCCAGCCATTTACCCGTTGGGAGATATTCTCGGCTTTATTCTGTATTTCCGAAATCCCCGCTTTGACTCCCCTATCGATGGCGGCAAGAACTTCTGGGCTGTACCTGGAGGAATCAAACTCCGCCCCTGCAGAAATACCGATCTTTTCAAACCGCTGAAGTGCCGCAAGGTCCTCTGGGTTATAGGGCTTTACCATAGTCAGGTAAAAATTGACGTATTTGATAAACCTGGCGTCCAAAAACTCCTTGGGGTCCAGCGGAACCCAGTCGATTTTGGGTACGGGTACGGGCTCTTTCCCGTTGAATTCACTCAGGGTCTGGAGCTTGTATCCTTTTTGTATCTGCAGCACCTTGGGAAGGTCATCTTTCCCCTTGAGCTGCGTCCTCCCTATGATGGTGATGAACTGGCTTTCGCTGTGAAATATTCCCGAGAACATTCCGTCTGGAATTTCGCCCTGATATCCCGGCCCCACAAAGAGGTAATTCCCGGGTTCCGTTCCCGTGCTACGGGTGCCGATGTAGGCAAAATTGTGTGTAAAGAGGTCAACACACTGAAACACGTAGTACCGATCGCTAATTTCGGGAACCGATAGAACCATGGGCTCGGCCCTTAAATCGAGACCGAATGCCGAATAAGGCGTGTCTCCGTTCATGGTGACCACATCCTTCCGAGTATCGTCTGCTGGGATGGTATCGTTGGAAACCTGGTTTAGTGGTCCGCGATAACCCGGGCTTTGGGGCATTGCGGTGTAGTACTGCGCTTGGTACCCCATCAACAGGGGATAGGAAAAGACATAGGCTTCCTTTGCGATCCTTTCAGCCTCATCACTATCGGCCGTAATCAAGGACTGTGTCTCGGTGGCGCATGAAAAAAACATCAGGGCCACACCTACAATAGCAAAAAACTTACACATGGATTTTCTAATTTATCAACTACTTCTGATTCGGAATATACACAATAAAATCGCCACAGGGTTCGCCCCCAGTTCCAACACCCATTGAAAATTCGGGACTTAACTCCCCCCCCGTCCTCGGAACTCGGGGACTGCTTCTTTTCCCCAGAAATCAAAACTGACTGAAAAAAAAACTGTATATTCCACTTTTTTAAGACTTGGACCAAGTTTGCCCGACAAGGAATAGCGACAGTCCCGATGGGCATCCACCATATTTTGGAAAATGGAAAGAGACCAGAATTTCAATTTTCGACAGCCTTTGGTCACCGCGTCGGGGATCATTCTTGGCTTTGTCCTGAATTTTGCCACAGACCTGGTCAGGCAGGACAAAAAGGGAGGGCTTTTTTCGATATCCATCTTGGTCGCGACCCTGATAGGAATCGTGCTGCTTGTCGTGTCGCTCTACCGTATCCTTGACAATAGGTACGATAGGGAGCACGCCGATCGCTACTACACAAGAACCCTGAACTACGTTCTGGCAGGGGGCATCTTTTCCTTTTTGGGAGCGCTGGTGAGAATGACCTACACGTTAATGATCCCCTAACGATGAATATACGAATGCCTTTTTCGCTTTTCTTGGCGGTACTCTGCACCAGGCTTTCCTTCGCGCAGACAGACAGTGCCTCCGTGATTTTTGAGAATGTCAGGGTTTTTGACGGAAAAAGTCCAAGGCTATCCGAACCAGTAAACGTTTTGGTCAAGGGAAACGTCATCAAAGCCATTACGGCATTTCCCATCGAAAATCAAGACGGCACCCAGGTTATCCGCGGAGACGGCAAAACGCTCATTCCGGGACTTATTGACGTGCATGTCCATCTTGTGTTCGGTTCCCTTTCCATGCAGGATATGCTGTCCCCCGATTTGACCGAGCAGCTGATATTGGAAAAAGCCGCAGCCGGGTCGGAACAAATGCTGATGAGGGGATTTACCAGCGTAAGGGATGCGGGTGGTCCAATCTTCCCGTTGAAAGCTGCGATAGACAAAGGCAGCGTGTCCGGACCCAGGATTTGGCCATCGGGGGCTACGATCAGCCAAACAGGTGGACACGGTGATTTTAGGACTCCCGAAGAACGCTCACGGCGCTTTTTCGGCCTGCCGAGCAGGGCCGAGCTATACCATGCCACCTTTATTGCCGACGGCAGGGACGAGGTATTGACGGCGACACGCGAAAATCTCCGCTATGGGGCAAGCCAAATCAAGCTGATGGCTGGCGGCGGTACCTCCTCCGCCTATGATCCGCTTGATGTCACGCAGTATACTTTGGACGAAATGAGGGCCGCGGTGCAGGCGGCGGAGGATTGGGGTACTTACGTGATGGTACACGCTTATACCCCGAGATCCGTACAGAGAGCAATAGAAGCGGGTGTAAAATGCATTGAACACGGTCAGCTTTTGGACCCAAAGACGCTCAAGCTCATGCGCAGAAAAGGCGTATGGCTCAGCCTGCAAAATCTCGTGGCCGATACTCCCAATATGGACCCACTTCGAAGGGAAAAGCGAAAACCGGTTTTGGAAGGCCAGGAAAGAATCTGGGATATGGCCAAAAAACACCGGGTAAAGCTTGCCTGGGGAACGGATTTCCTCTTTGAGCCCGAACTCAACGAGCAGCAAAACCGCTACATCCTTCGCCTTCAGCAATGGTTTGGCAATGCGGAAATCCTCAAGATGATCACCCACGACAATGCCGAACTTCTGCAACTTTCCGGGCTGAGAAGCCCCTATCCGGGAAAACTGGGAACGATAGAGGAAGGGGCTTTGGCCGACCTGATTTTGGTAAACGGGGATCCGTTGGTCGATTTGTCGATATTGGCCGAGCCGGAGGACAATTTCCACGTGATCATGAAAGATGGAAAACTAGTCAAAAACAAGTCTGGAAATTGAATTCCACCAGAGACAGAAATCCAGTACACCGCCCGTCGTCCCCAATTTTGGCGAAGAAATGAATTACTAGCAAAGCACACCAAGATGCAGTTCGTCGGAGGGATACTTTTAATTCAACTTTTGACTAAGCCCAATTTTCGGGGGAGCTTACACAAGTGAGTGTTTGAATTCTTTGGAAAAAACATTCCTGGATTCGTACACTTCGTATGGCTCGTACCCCTCGTACCGTACGAAGTGTACGAGGCAGAAATGTAATTTTAAGCGATTCAAATTATTCAATCCTGAAATTGCGCAAACACCTTCATTAATCCATTTAATATCCAAGCTATTCAGAACGTAGTGACTTGGTCGGGTTTGTGGCGATGGTTTTTTGGCCTTGAATCCAAATGATTCCTACGATCAATACTACTGCCAATGCGCTAATCAGCAGAAAAGCCATCCAGGGCATTGCTGTTCTATAAGCATAGGTATTCAGCCACTTTTGCGAAGCAAACCAAGCCAACGGCACTGCCACGACTATAGCCAGCAGGGATACCCAAACAAATTCTTTCAGGAGTACCAGAAGGGATTCAGAGTGAGAAGCACCAAAGACTCTTCTCACACCGATTTCCTTGGTCTTTCTCATCGTATTGAAAGTGGCCAATCCAACAATCCCAATGATTGCTATCAGGATAGAGATTCCTGAAAAAGCCAAAACCAGTTTAGACGCAATCGTCTCCGTTTTGTAGAGACTATCAAAAGTCTCGTCCTGAAACCAGTACTTTATGGTGGTGTTGGGCTCAAAAGTTTCATAAGACTTCGCAATGGCTTTCAAAGCTGCCTCTGCTTCTCCGGGTTTATATTTGACATAGATCCCGGAAAGTTGGGTGATTACATTTCTATAGATGATCACAGGTTGCATGGACTCTTTCAGGGAGCTGGTATGAAAATCATTCACTACGCCTACAATCTCACAATCCAGGTAATCATGAATCCTGATTTTTTGTCCGATGGGATTTTCAAAACCGAAAAAAGCAACTGCCGTTTTCGAAATCAATGCCTCTGAAGCAAGAGAATCTTTCGTCTGTTGAACTGGCAGAAAGTCCCTCCCCTCCTGAATTTCCAAGCCAAACATTTCCGGGAAATTGTGGATAGTACCTATAGTCTGGAAGCTGATTTGGGAATCAGGTGATTTTCCTTGCCAGTCGACCGCAATGGTATTGCTTCCAATCACCATGGGGTTGGCGTTGGTGACAGTCATATTCGTGATGACCCCACTTTTAAGTGCCTCAGTTTTGAACGCATCATATGTTTTCAGAAGGTTATAAGTTGGCTCAACCCTGATCATATTTTCCTTGTCAAAACCAAGATTTTTTGCCTTGATAAAATCCAGTTGGAAATAAATCACTGTGCTAAACAAGATGATTCCCAGAGATAGGCAAAGCTGAACGGCCATGAGCACTTTGCGGATATTCAGCGATCCGCCAGTATTTTTCAACCCCTTCATTATTTCAGATGATTGAAAGGAAGAAAGAACTGCAGAAGGATATATTCCCGCAAGGACAGCAACAGTAACCAAGAAAATCAGGAGGTAAACGATATTCATTCCTCCGATAAGAGAAAGTGTTACATGGTCATCTATGATCGTATTGAATGTTGGTAAGATTAGGATAGTCCATCCCAGCCCCAATAAAAAGGCGGCTATCACCATCATAAAAGATTCACTCATAAACTGAACCACCAGACTGCTTTTCACCGCACCTATGGCTTTTCTCACTCCAATCTCTTTGGCTCTGAGTGTTGCTTTTGCTGTGGACAGATTCACAAAATTGATGACCGCCATCGCCAATACAAACATGGCGATCAGGATGAATAGCCTGACATATTCAATTCTTCCACCGGCAGACTTTCCGTTTTCATAGGAATTGTTCAGGTGCCAATCGGTCAATGGTACTGCCTCGTAGGTAATTTTATTGGCCAGATACTCTTCCCCTATCACTGTGGGTTGATTGAGCTTCTCTGAAAGTTGCCCTGCAGGCATCTGAGTGGATGTTTTAAGGTAAACATTGAAAAATTGGGATTGTAGGGCATTGTCATCGATTCCCCACTGCCTCTTTAGAATAGAGAACGGAAGGGCAAAATCGAAAGTAATGGAAGACTGGGATGGGATATCCTGAAAGATAGCGGCAACAGCAACCTCTTTTGTGCCGTCAATCTTAATGATTTTACCCAATGGACTCTCCTCGCCATATAAAGTTTTAGCCATGGACTCCGAGATGGCAATCTGGGCAACATCTTTTAGCGGATCTGGATCTCCGCTGATAATTGGAAAAGAAAATGTACTGAATAGACTAGGGCTAGCATATACGCCATTGAAATAGACGCAATCACCAGTTTCGTTTTCAGGCCAGAAGCATAGTTCATGGGGCCACCTGCTGCCCGTAGATATATGGGTCGCCTCCTCTACTTCCGGGATGCTTTCTGTATTGATGTTAAATCCTGCTACAAATTCAGTCTGAATCGAACTGTTTGCATCCACATGGGATATTACTTTATAAAGCCTATCAGAGTCTTGATGGAACCGATCAAAAGAGAATTCATTGATCACCCATAAGGCTATCAAAAAAGTACAGGCAAATGCAATGGAAAGGCCAAAAAGAGAAAGTATGGAATGTCCAGGATTCCTTCGGAAATTCCTGATAAAGACAAGTAGGTTGTTCATCAGCATAGCTGCAGTAACTAAGTTGGTATCGGGCGCTGGTTTTTTCTTTTTAATATTCTTGATCCTAAAAAACCGAATCACATTCCACACAAACTGCCAGTTGGCTGCCCTCTTGCTTCCCCTGGACTCCCTTTCGTAGAGTTCGTATAGATCGCCCTGAATCTCATCGAGGAGATCTTCCCTGCAATACCAACTAAGGAAATTGTCTGCCCATTTGGGAGGTCTGGATTTCATACAATAGGTATGGCCTAGGTCAGTTTAAACTCAAATGCCGGCTTTGGGATCATCGCATAGAGCTGATTTCTCAAGGCCTGGCTTTCTTCCAAGACATTTTTTCCCGCAGCGGTCAAGGTAAAAATCCGCTTTCTTCTCCCACCCCGTTCTTCTGTGGGTTGTCCCATTTCGGATTTTACATACCCTTTTTCCTCCAGCCTTGTCAATACAGCGTGAACAGCGGAGATATTAAGGGATCTACCAGCCTGAGCTTTGAGTTCGTCCATCACGGCAACACCGTATGCATCCGGAAACAAAACGCCAACAGTCAATAAAATAAGTTCCTCTAATTCACCGAGATAAGATCCCTTCACTGGTCTGATTTATATGTTCTACGAAAGTAAAAGTAATATATATCTTTTATTTTTGTAGAATTAATCAAAAAATATTTTGTAGCTCTGCTTTCCTGCTAGGGCACTCCTGCGATGCACCGTACTTTTGAGAATGTAACTAATTGGAGTGGCTTGGAAATATGCTTTTTGCACCCAAGCTTTTTAGCTTTTCCCAGTCCTGCAAGGATTTTGGATCCTTCAGTTCGAGTGCCATATTTTCCAAGAGCAAGTCTCCAATAAATGCCTCCCCGCTGTCCAACACCAGCGCCAGTCCATCTTCCGAGTGGCTTTTGGTAGAGATGATCTCGCCGTGGATTCCCAGCTCCTCCAAAAACCTCCTCGATTGGGGGAGTGTAATACAGCGGTTGTCGGTTTGGATTAGGGGCTTGTAGTTTCGACTCTCGAGCAGCCTCTTTTTTTGATGCTCCATTTTAGCTATAAATGGAACCTGAAAATCCAGTATCACGAATGTTACCGATTTGTTTTTCAGCTCCTGTACCAGTCCCGCATGGTCTGGATGGAAGTGTGTGACGACCAAAAAGTCTATTTCTGAGATTTTGGTGTTTGTCTTCCTCAATGCCCTTCCCAAGTCATGCAAGGTCCCCGGAAAACCAGAATCAAGCAGCAGATTGTGGGTGGCTGATTTAAGCAAGTAGAGGTTCACCCCGTTATTTCCGACATTAAAAATCTCCATTGCTAAAACTTTAAGGTCATCGATTTCCCGATTGGCAAAAAGCGCCAATGGTTCATAAATTCCTCGATCTGAGGGATCACCTTGTCAAGAAAATTGGAGTCTTTTATGCCAAAACCAGGGGCATCGAGGTAATTCCAAAACGCTGACTCATCCATATGCTTGGAGTAGACCGACTGAGTCCCCCCAACAATCCCCTCAATACTTCTGAGTTTTTCGGTCAGGGGGTTGGTCTTCCCAAAAAGCTGCTCCAGCTGATAGCCTTGGGAGAGCATTCCCCAAAATCCATCAACCGTGTTTAATTCCTTCTCGACGAAAAAGTGGCAAATGTCGTGTAGCAAGTAAGTCTTGGTATCAAGCACTACCTTTTCCGATGACCTGTCAGATCTGACGATCTTCAATTCATGGCTTGAAATGTTTAGTTTCTTAAAGTCAATCTCCATTTGATTTCTTCTCTATCGGCAATCAAGGCAGCAGAGATCTTTGGAAACAAAGGGTATGGAATCTCAGCTCTTCCCGCTTAAATCGGAATCCCTATCTGCCCGTCAAGCTCCCAAATCTAATTCCAAAATTGGGAATTGGGGAATGCGGAGTAGGAAGTGGGGAAGTCTGGAGGGTCGGAAGTAGGAAGACAGGAGACCGAAGGGATAGATCGAATTCTGTGTCAGAACAAACTTCACCAAATCATTTTCCCATGTCACCACCCTTGATCAAAACACCCTTGATTCGACCAAGGATAATTCTGAGCTTAAGTGTTCACAATCCCATAGGAAACTCCTCATACCTGTAGCTATTGGAATCGTGCAACCAGGTTTCATCACTTCGTCCTGCGGACTTATCGAAAATCCTCGTGGAAATCTTTAGCCGTTTAAATTCACATTAAATCCGCTGCCCAAATGTTAGCAGGTTATTGTCTGGGTCAAGCATTGCAAATTCCTTTTGTCCCCAAGGCTTAATCTGCAAATGTCCTGAGGGATGTATGCTGTTATTGGTGTCCAGCATAGATTGATAAAGTGCATCAATGTCATCAGTACGAATGTAGACTTGTCCATAATTCTCTTTTGGGTCAAGTCCTTTGAACTCAAAAAAATGGATTTCCACATTGTCCCTTTTAACCAACAAATAGCCTTCATAGTCTTCACTACCAATGTCAATGAAACCCAACTGGGTTAAATAAAATTCTCTTGTCGCAGCCTTGCTACGCATGGGAAGTTTCGGAATAATGTCTGTCAACATGATGCTTTTTTTGCAAAGATGATAGTTAGTCAGCTAAAGCCAACTTGATTTCAATTGTAAGCTCCCCCGAAAATTGGGCCAGTCAAAAGTTTACTTTTCACCCGATAAGCGAAGGTAAGTGAAGGTACGTGAATACTCCAAGCGGTTCAAGACCAAGGCGAGCGGTTGGCTTGGGCCAACCGGTCTTGAGCCGCTTTCCGCATTCGCTTTTGCGCTGCTTAACGGTTGGAAAAGCTGAAGATAGGCTAGGCGCCAAATCAAAAAAAGCCCCGGGATGATCCCCGAGGCCTTTGAAGTCAAAATAAGCCGTCTATTCCAAGGTAGGGTCAAACGTCCCGCCCCAGTCGATGTTCTGGGCTATGTTGGGATTCTTGTCTATAACCGAGGTCTGGATAGGAAAAAAATAGTAAGTTTCCGGCACTACGCTGACCTGCACCCCTGACCGAGGTATTTGGAGGATCTGATATTTGAAATTTTCCTCCACCAAGCTGTAGGTATTCGCCTTTTCCCTTGCCGCGGCCAGGGATTGCTCACTGCCGTCCGGATTGATGGCAATAGCCTCCACGCCATGCTTGGTTGCACCATCCAGCCTGTCCAGCATTCTCAGTCTTCTCAAATCCCAGAAACGCCGACCTTCGAAACTCAGTTCGATATTTCTCTCCGCCAGGATGGCTTCACGCACCTGCTCCCTTGACCCGACCTCCAATCCGTACATGCCATCGGTGCCCGCCAGTATGCCGGCCCGCTCGCGGATTTCCTTCAGGATCTGGATTGCCGCAGCTTGATCGCCGGTTTCGTTGGCTGTCTCGGCGTAGTTCAGCATCACCTCGGCAAAACGCATCACGACATAGTCTACATCATACTGCTGCACTTCCGGCTGGGCTAGATCGAGCAGGCTGTGTTTTAGGATGAAAAACCCGGTGTACCGGTCAAGGTTAGTAGAGTTGGTAGCCGCTTTGGGATTGACGCCAAAGTCATCCAGCTCATGGGCAATTCCCAGGGATGTGTACTGGCGCTTGCCGGACTTCCCTGACACCTCATACACTTTGCCGTTCCAAACGATAGATTTCCCAAATCTGGGGTCGCGGTTTTTCCAGTAGTTCTGCAGAAAGTCCTCCTCCTCGAGGAAGTATGCCCCCGTGGGATCATCGTAGTTCTTCCCGTCGAGCATGGGATAGTCCTTGATAAATTCCCAGGTCGGACAGGCAGAAGCGGGCCCCCGGCTCTCCGAGCCGGGACGCACCCCAAAGTCCCAATTGGCGGACTTGTCTGGGTAGCTGTTGATCACGGAGAACACGACTTCCCGGTTTCTTTCCTCCAAAGCCACCGATCCATAATCCTCGACCAGTCCAAATCCTTGGGCAAGCAGGGACTCGTATGCGGCCTTGTTGGCTTGGTGGGCTTCTTGCCAGTAGGCGTTGTCCCAAGGATTGGATGGATTAAACTGTGGGGAAGCCTTATAGAGAAGCACTTTGGCTTTGAAAGCCCTGGCAAAGTTGCCGTCGATTTTGCCAAAATCCGATGATCCGGTGGCAATGCTTTCCGGCAAACGTGAGATTGCATCATCCAAATCCCTGATCAGGAATTCGAAACACTCCGCAGTAGAGTTTCGCGGGACATATAAATCGTCTTCGTAGCGATCCTGGGGTACGGTGATGTAGGGAACACCGCCATGATAAACGACCATGTCGAAGTAGGTATAGGCCCGCATAAACAGCGCCTGCCCGATGATGTTGTCCTTGATCTCCTGAGGCAATGATCCGGCCTGCACATCGACGATTGCCTGGTTTATCTGGCGAATCCGTCCATAGTTCCAGTTTTTGTATTCGCCATTGGTGGTATTGATACGGTTGTCATACCAGTGGATACCCGCGAGTTGCTGACTGGTTCGGTCGGCACCGGTATTCCAGTTGCCAAACATGGGATAGAGATTAGCCATGTAGGCATTGGCCAGATTTTCATCGTTCCAGACCAATTCCGGACTATAGTTGTTGATGTCTTCGATATCCAGCACGTCCCCACAAGACGAAAACACGAAGCAGATACCGAGAGAATATAGTAAGTTTTTCATAGTGCAGTGCTTTTAAAATTTAACATCCAAGCCCAGCGTGAAGCTTCTCATGAGTGGGAAGGAATCGTAGTTCTTCTGCTCTGGGTCGTGAAACTCTTTCACTTCGGAGATGGCAAATAAGTTGGTGCCGTTGAAGAAGATCTTCGCCGATGTGATCTTCATGGAAGAGAGGATCTTCTGGGGCACATTATACCCGACGTTCAGATTTTTCAACCTGAGGTAGGCGCCGTTTCTGATCCAGAAAGAGGTAGCACCCGTCCCCGACTCGTACCAGTTTTGGCCAATGGGTCTGGGGTACTTTGCGTCCGGATTTTCCGGAGTCCACACATCATCCGCCCAGATGGGATAGTAGGGACGAATAGATCCCCCGTGCTGTCTCATTCCCGGCCCCTCTTGATTGCTGATGATACGGTCGTACACGCCAACGCCCTGAAAGTGTGCGTCGACGGAGAAATTAGCCCAATCCAGGTTGAAGCCAAAGCCATAGTTTAATCGAGGCGCTGCATTGGAAGACAGCAGCTGGAAGTCGTTGCCATCGATTTTGCCATCGGGACCTGGCGAATAACCATCGCCGCGTATGTCTTCAAAATAGAGGCCGCCGAGATAGGGCTGTCTCCCATATTGGGTAAATCCTGCCTCAAGCAGTTCGTTGAGCTGCTCTTGAGTTCGAATGATTCCCAGCGCGCGCAGCCCTGTGATGCGGTTGACCGGCTGACCTATCGCAGACTCCGTCGCACGCAGGCCTCCCTCAAGGAAAATGGGGTCCTGATCCAGCACATCCCATTGGTCCTTTGCCAATCCAACGTTACCATACACGGAATAGCTTATCCTGCCTCCGTTGGCGCGGTCTCTCCATAGCAGGGAAAACTCCCCACCCCGCCAAGACCTCTCGGCGTAGTTTTCGGGAGCGAGGGCCTGTCCATAGTTGTCCGGAAGGGTGACCAATCTCGAACCCAAGATATCCACTTCTCTCTTGTAAAAGACATCCAAGGAGCCCGAGAGGCGGGTTGTCATCAGCTCAAAATCCAAGCCCCCGTTAAACGTAGTGGAAGTAGCCCAAGTCAGGTTGGGATTGGGTGTGGCTCCCGGCGCTATGCTACTATACAAGTCATCGCCAAAGATGTAGCTGCCGCCGTTGCTATACGTACTGACATAGGAGAAGGGATTGATCCGATTGTTGTTTACATCCAAGTCATTTCCCGTGGTACCGTAAGAAGCGCGAAGCTTCAGGTCGTCCAGCCAACTGGAAGTACCAGACATAAATTCCTCCCCGGCGATCCTCCAAGCCGCCGACACCGATGGGAAAAAGCCCCAACGATTTTCTTTGGGAAAGAGTGTGTTTCCATCATATCTGAAGGAAAACTCGGCGATGTACTTCTCGTCAAAGTTGTAGTTGGCCCGGCCGATGAGCGACCTTCTCGCTCCGATTCCCTCCCATCCTTGACCATATCTTCGCTCGGAGTCTTGGGAATACACGAAATCTTGGTCATAGTGGGTCAGCGGATCTTCTGCTTTGGCAAAAGCACCGTACAGCCCATTTTCCGCCTGTTCATATACCAGCATGGAATTGATGCCATGCTTGCCAAAATTCCGCTGGAAGTTCAAAAACCAGTTAAACTGGTAGCTCCAAGCCGTCTCTAACTCATAGCTCAGGAATTCCTGGTTTTGGCTGAAGTTGAAGATATTGGTTTTGTTTGGATCCGGCGGGCCGGGTAGAAACCTATTGCCGTCGGGATCCGCCTGGTTGAAAACGTAATTTTTCTGGTAAGTCAGGTATTTTTTGCGCATGTAGTCGTCGGCTAGGTAGTTGCCTGAGACGCGGGTAGAAAGTCCTTCCAGCAGATCTCCCAGATCCACGTTAAGCGCGAGGATGGCATTGGCTTGGCGTTTTCTGGTTTTAATGTATCGATCACCGACGATTTGGTCGATGACGCTCCAGGCTTGCCAGCTTCCCATCGGGGTCTGCACAGGAAAGTCAGTGACGTAATCCGCGGGAGTTCCGTCGGCCTCCAGATAATAGGGATAGACTTTTGGCCAATTGAAGCTCACCCGATATAGATCTGAGACATCGTAGTCGTCATCTCCGGAGAATGGCCAGTAAAAGCGGTCATGGTTTAGCTGCGTGGCAGAGACATTGAGGTCCAGCCGGATTCGCTCGGTGATTTTGGCCGAGACATTCGTCCGCAAGTTGAACTTTCCGTGTTCAACGCTTTTATATGAACCCCGCTCGCCGATGTAGCTCAAAAGAGAATAGTAGGTCACATCGTCATTTCCCCCGGTTACGCTCAGTGCATAGTTTTGGCTGAAGGGATTTTGCCAGATAAAGTCATTGACATTGTAGCTGCGGTTAGCAAAATACTCAAACTCCTCCGGGCCATTTGGCAGGCTGGTCCCCAGGTATTCGGCCACCCGATTCTGGTAGATCAGTTCGTCTGTCGCAGTAGTCTTGTCGGACAATAGCTCTTGGGTGGGCCTAGCGGTTGTGAAGGTGGACAGGAAACCGATGGTCATCTTTTGTTTGGTGCCGGTCTTTGTGGTGACCAACACGACCCCGTTTCCGGCGCGTGATCCGTAGATCGAAGCGGATGCCGCATCTTTTAGGAAGGACAGCTGGTCTACCTCGTTGGCATTGAGCGCATCAAAAGCAGCCTTGTCACGCACGATTCCGTCGATCACGTACAACGGATCTCCGAAACTACCCCGGATTCGGATAGAAGAAGACGCTCCGGCCAGGCCCGAAGTACCCGTCACATTTACGCCAGGCGCGCGTCCAGCGAGGGTATTGGAAAGGTTGGTGGCTGGAATTTCGTTGATATCCTCGGTTTTGACTGGGGTAATGGCTCCAGTCAAGTTTACTTTTTTCTCGGTGCCGTATCCGACGATCACCACTTCATCCAATGCCTGGGTATCCTCCCCCATGGTGATATCGATGACGATTCTGTTGCCCACCTCGACTGTTTGGCTCTCGTATCCGATAAAGGAAAACACGAGTACCGCGTCCTCCTCTACGGTGATAGAGTATTTGCCGTCCACATCGGTGATCGTCCCCCTGGTGGTGCCCTGCACAGTAATTGTGACACCCGGCAGGGGGGATTGGGCATCGTCAAGGACGGTACCCGTCACGGTGATTTCCTTTTCGTCCCGAACTTTAGCAGCCAGCTGATCTTTGACACCCACGTGGATGAGGTTGTTGACCTGGCGAAACTTCAGGGTTGTACTTCGGGAGATTTCCTCCAGCAGTCTTTCCAAGGAGATTTTGCCCGCATTGGCCGGGGTGTAACTCTCCCCTTGGATGTCGCTGTGGCTGTAGGAAAAGCTAAACTCCGTCTCCCCTTCCACTTTTTGAAACACTTCCAGGAGAGAAAGCCTCCCCTTTCCCATGGATAGATAAGTCTCGTCTAGCCGAGACTGCGCCATACTGGATTCGGCAAACATAGTACTGTAAAAAAAACACTGTACTATTATTCCAAACAAGGCATGTCTCCCCATGGTTACAATTATTTTACGTAACTTTGTTGTCATTTTAATGCAGTTTGTGGATAATTTTTATTGTCTGTAAACGATCAGATCATTGATCATCGCTGCACGGCCAAATCCAGCTTTGATCGATGGTCTTTTTTGTTTTTTTATGTTTCCTTTCCCATAGGCAGAAGAATTTAAGGTTAGTGGTAAATAGTGACGGTATCATTTCGAATCCGAAACTGAAAATCATAAACAAAGGAAAGCCCAAGCAGGACTTCCTCTAGACTTTGGCTCTGAAACCTCCCCGAATATTGTTTTTGGGGCTCCCAATGGTCTGGTAGCAGGATTTTCACCCCGTACCATTTTTCCAGGCGGGTGACCACTTCGGAAAAAGTTGAGTTGTTAAAGCTGATGACATCATCCTTCCAGGCAAATATGTCGTCGTATCCCACCTGTTTTTTCTGAAATGATGCATCCCCATTGACCGACACTCCGTCCATAGCCCCTAGTAACACGCTTTTTTCTGCCATGGATGTGTTCGCTAGGGAGACTTGCACCTTTCCCGTGAGCACGGCCACTTGGGAAGGCTGCCCCCCTTCGCCTGACTTAACCAAGAAAGAAGTTCCCAACACACGAGTCACCACCTGCCCGGAACGTACCAAAAAAGGGCGATTTGAGTCTGGAGTGACATGAAAAAAGGCCTCGCCTTCGACAACAACTTCACGGGACTGTGGAGCGAATTTCTTTGGAAATCTAATGGTACTGAGCGAGTTCACCGTAACCTCGCTTCCGTCTTCGAGTGTCAGCTTGAGCTTTTGCCCTGCAGCAACCGAGCGCTCGATCCATTCCAAATGGTAAACTATAGTGGGAACCGTATCGCCTTTCCCAAAAAAGCTGTGGGCAATAAACCAACCCATCGCCAAGACCACTAGGCATGCAGCCACAATTCCCATTCGAAAGCTGCCAACTCTAGTGTTGGAATATCTCGGGCTAACCACTTCAATGGGGTTCGTTACACGGCGCTCCAGTTCCTCCCCGTAATTAACGCTATGCGATATACGTTCGAACATTTCCCTGCTTTTGTCGGGATCTAGCGGAAAGTCTTCGTCGTGCTTTTCAAAAAATCTCCCCAATTCCGTTTTACCTTGCTCACTGTTGATCCAGCGCAAAATCGCATGTACCTCCTCGGGACTACAATCGCCTTTGAAAAATTTCCGGAGTATTTCTGGATTCATGCCTGTGTTTATCAGTAATACTGAAAAAGAAAGCCCATCCCCCAAACCCCAGAAGAAAAAAAATATTTTCCACTTTAAACCATCTAAATTTTCGAATAAAAGCAAATACTTCAGTGTTATTGGAAAATTTTTAAAAGATCTTTAATAGATTACACAAATTATTTTTAAACCCATACGTTTTTTAAAATGAGTACTGCACTGCAGACGCTTACCGACAATCTGCGAAAAGGATGTAAAAAATCCTTCGAGGAGATTTATTTCCAGTACCACAAGCGGGTCTATGGGTTTTGCGTGAAATATGGACTTGACTGCTCCGATGCAGAAGAAGTGACACAGGAAGTATTTGTGAGAATCTGGGAAGTGCGAAGCAAGGTGGATCCGACGAGCAATTTCCAATCCTATCTACTGACGATTACAAGAAACACCATTGTTGACCGATTCAAGGAAAAAATCAGGGAGCAAGCTGCAAGGGCTTACCAAATGAGTTTTCTGGACGCAGGATTTAATGACATCGAAGAGTCGCTTAACTACCGAGAGCTCCAATCGACCATCAGAGGAGTGATGGCGAACATACCGGAAAAACGAAGGAAGGTATTTGAGTTGTCAAGACTGGAAGGGCTCAGCCACAAGGAGATTTCGAAGGAACTGGGCATCTCGCCCAAAACCGTGGAAAACCAGATCGCATTGGCTCTACAGGATTTTCGCGTCGCCATCAATGGCAAGTAGATGTTGGATTTCTGGCCCCCCGGATGAGGATGAAACCAGCAAGGACTTGCCACCATGGTCAAGTTTGCAATCATCCATCGTCCGGAATTAATCCTCAGGGAGATCCTCGGCTTCTGCCGCATCCCAACTCCACACAACGGATGGAGTCCCGTTGGTGGACTTTTCGTAGTCAACAACAAAACTATGGTATCCCCGCAAACCAGAAAGGATTTGCCATGGTCCTGCGCGAAGACGGAACAGAAGAACGTTCGGAAAAAACCAGCAAACCAGCGCTAAGGATATGCTTCAAAATCTCGTTAGTTTTTTTGATCATTAGTTTGGATTTTGCTCCAAAGTCGGATTCAGGTCAATTTCTGTAAAGGGAATCGGCCAGTGGTAATCCCTCGTAGGGTCGAATGAACGGGTTATATTCGACTGAAATTGCCCAAGTAGCTGTTAGGAAAACGATGGGTAAGTTTAGATTCGAAGCAAAGTTTAGTTGACCTTGAAAAAGTGGGCTTTTTGAAATTGCCAAAGTTCGTCAACGATTTTTTTGGAATGGTAAGCCTATAAATTTCCCGAAAATTAGTGATATGTTTAATGGCCTATTAATCGATTGTAGTATCCTCACAATTGACAATAAACCCTAAAACCGGTTCAAAATTGGACTGAAAAGTCTTCTATCTCTCTTGGACTCGTTTTAAAGCTAAGTAGCCAAACAATCCATTACATGGGTAGCCTGAGCAATCATAGTGACCAAGAATTATTGATCAGATTAAGAAAGGGTGATGTCCCCGCCTTTGATGAGCTGTATTTTCGCTATGTGAAAAAACTAATGGCATTTGCGCTCACGTTTTTTCCGAACAAAGAATTGGCCAAGGATGCGGTTCAGGACATTTTTACCAGAATATGGATTAATCGCGCTGAATTAGATTCTTCCAAAAGTTTTAAGACCTACCTGTTCCAGGCCGTTAAGTTCTATATGTACAACTACGCCAGGGACAAGCGAGGTGCCTGTACGCTGGAAGAGGTTCCCGAACATGCCATTCTAAACGAGAGCATGGTGGAGAGTGACATGGACTTTCGGGATCTTCAGTCAATAACAAATTCCTGTATTGAAAAGCTGCCGAAAGTTCAACAGGAAGTATATAAGTTGAATAAGTTGGAAGGCTTTTCAGCAACTGAGATTGCGATTCAAATGAACTTGTCCCAACGGACCATAGAGCATCATATCTACCTAGCTTCCAAGACCATAAAAAAGGAGATGCAAACCCGAATTTCCTATCGGATTTCACTTGCAATAGCTCTTACTCATCTCTCATCAATTCTGTAAAAATCACTTTTTCTGAATTTTTTAGATTTTTTTTACTCTCCCGTTAAGTAATTTTTCTGCGTTTTGTTTTCTAAAGCAAATAATGCCTGCTTTGGAAGAATATAAAATCATAAAATTTTTGAAAGGAACCGCTTCATCTCAGGAAGAGCATGAGGTGAGGGAATGGCTGAAACTCCAGGAATCTAGAAAGGAATTTGATTCACTGATGGAACGCTATTGGGAAAAAACTGCACCCAGCACCCTTAATGATGTCGATTACAGTGGAATTCTGGACGCTATTCACAAAAGAATGGAAGTTCCTCCACATGAAATCAAATCTTCCAAGAGAGTTTTCCTATACAGGGGTCTAAGAGTCGCGGCAAGTTTGTTACTGTTCATGCTTTGCTCCTATGCCCTATTTGAAAGCTATAGAGATCGGGGAACTCCGGCAACCGATGAGATTCAGGCCCACCTTACACATACCAGGAGGACGACTGGGCCTGGGGAAAAACTGACAATGATACTTTCCGACAAGACTAAAGTTATAATCAATTCAGAATCTGAAATCAGTTTTTCGTCGGATTATGGTATAAAAGACCGAGTCATCACAGTGAAGGGAGAAGCATTTTTTGATGTAGCCTCCGATCCTTCCAGACCATTTAAGGTGATTACAGAAGAGGTGACCACAACTGCGTTAGGTACAGAATTCAATGTCTATTCCCGAAATCGGGACCACAGAATAGCGCTGGTCGAGGGAAAAGTAGCCGTGGGAAAGACTGACAACCAGATAGAGCTGACGCCAGGACTGATGGCTGTATGGAATTCCAAAGAAGGAAGTGATGACTTTGCCGTTCGATCATTTGACATCGAAAGGGTCACCGCGTGGAAAGAAGGCAACTTGGTATTTGACAGGAAGCCTTTTGGTGATATTCTTGAAGATTTAGCCGCGTGGTATTCCGTTGATATACAGATTGATAAAGGAGTAGATGTCAACAAAAAAGTGATCGGCACTTTTCAAAACAAAAACCTTGAGGATATGCTCACCGGTTTGAGCTTCTCATTAAACTTCAACTTTGAAATAAACGGAAAAAATGTCCATGTAAAAAACCCATCCCAATGATCTAAAACTACAAAGGGTAAAGTCTCCATCGCCAAATGAAATCCTTTACCCTAAAGTCTTAAAGCGTAAACCCTAAAACCAATTCAAATTATGGAAATAAAATTACAGTGCCTAATAAAAATGGTATCCAAGAACCTCATGTATGGATTCATTGCCCAATGCCTGTTTTTGACGGCAGCAATGGCTCATGGAACAAAAGCCCAAGTCAAACCTATTGACAAAGAGATTGTGGCTCTCCAAAAAGATAGCTGGGAACTCGAGGAATTGTTCAAAAATCTCGAAAGCAAGACGGACTACAAGTTCGTGTATACTGAGGATATCTTAAAAAACCCTTCCATCGTCCAAGTCAAAAAAAGACGGCAGTCTGTAAAGGACATCTTGATAGACATCGCCACATCTTCCAACTTAAAATTTAAGCAAGTTGACAATTCAATCTTTGTCGGCGAGAACGTCAAAAACACTCCCTCGCCTGCAGAGCACACAGTAATGGATCGTGTTGCCATATCAGGGACGGTCAAGGATGCCAAAGGGGTTCCCATTCCTGGAGTAACCATCATAATATCAGGAACCACCACGGGAACGGTGACCGACATAGACGGAAAGTTTTCTCTGGACGCCCCACAGGGAAGTTCCCTAAGATTTTCATTCATCGGATATGAACAACAATCGATAGTTGTGGGTAATCAAACTGAATTGGAAATCATTCTCCAGGAAGATACCAGCTCCTTGGAAGAAGTCGTGGTTGTAGGATATGGAAACTCAAGGAAGATTGATCTCACCGGAGCTGTATCCAATTTGGAAATGGAGGATTTTGAACTTCAACCCAATGTAAACTTTGTTCAGGCACTGAGAGGTACCACAGCGGGTGTTTCCGTAACCGACAATGGAAAAGTCGGATCCGACGGAAACATTATCATCAGGGGGATTTCATCAATCAGCGGCAGCAATGCCCCACTCATCGTATTGGATGGGATTCCTTATTATGGCGGATTATCAGATATCAATTCCAATGACATTGAGACGATTGACATTCTAAAAGATGCCAGCTCCGCTGCTATTTATGGTTCACGGGCAGCCAATGGGGTCATTATGATCACCTCGAAGAAAGGCAAGAATGACAAACCGAAATTTAACTACAACGGGTACTTCGGGGTTTCAGATTTTGCTTTTGTTCCAAATTCTTTGGGACCAGATAAATATTTGAAGCTGAAAGAAGACGCAAGTGCTTTCACGGGAAGGGATTTGACTCAACTGAATCCATTAGAAGAGGAAAGTCTTGAAAACGGATGGACGATAAATCCATGGGAAGCGATCAAGCAAAATGCTCCGATGCAAAACCATGAATTGAGCATTTCCGGATCGACCGAAAAAGTGAACTATTATCTATCAGGAAGTTATACCAATCAATCCTCACCACTGTATGGTGATGAATTCAGCAGAATATCGGGGAGAGTTAACTTGGATATCAAGGTTACGGATTGGCTCAAAGTAGGGACAAACACAGGATACACCGTTAAAGACTACTCTGGAAATGAGGCGGATATCTCTGCTGTCAACTTCTTAAGTCCGTTTTCCCAACTTTTTGATCAGGAAGGCCAAATCTATCGACTGCCGATGAATGATGGCTTGGTTGTCAACCCCTTGTTTAATGCCTATCAAAACCAAAATCACGACGTAAGAAATAATCTTTTCAGCAACATCTATGCAGAGGTAAAATTTCCTATAGAAGGTCTGAGTTATATGATTCGCAACGGAAATACCTTACTTCAAAATGAGGCTTTTAATTTCAACCCCTCTTTTAACAGAGAAGGTTTTAACATTTTGGCATCCGGTAGCAAATCTCATGGCAAGACGTACAACCTTGTTCTTGAAAACATTCTAAAATATGAAAAGAGTATAGCTGAAGACCACAACATTGATTTGACTTTCCTATATGGAATTGAGTCATCCAACAGTAATTCTTCGAAGCTTTCTTCCAACAATATTTTCAATGATGCATTGGGTTATCACGGTTTGGGAATCGGTGAAAACCAGAAGGTAGAAACCAGTGCGGTTGAATCCTCAGCTGTATCAAGTATGGCGCGATTTGGGTATCGGTTTCAGGAGAAATATATGTTCAATTTTACGATTAGAAGAGATGGATTCTCCGCATTTGGAGATGATAAAAAATATGCCGTTTTCCCTTCGACAGGCGCAAGTTGGGTTCTGTCCAATGAAGAATTCTTTGATTCCAATGTCATTGACATATTGAAACTAAGGTTTTCCTATGGCAAAAATGGGAACAGGGGTGTAAACCCTTATGCTTCAAAAAGCTCCATCGCCGTGACGCAATATGTGTATGGTGACGGAACGGCGCCGAGTATCGGGCTTTACCCAACTTCATTCGCCAACCCTTTCCTCGGTTGGGAAACGACACTTGGATCCAACCTCGGATTAGACTTTGGCTTTTTCAAAAGTCGTATCAATGGCTCCTTTGAGGTCTACAACAACAATACCTCCGACCTGCTACTGCAGCTTTCTGTCCCAAATGTAAATGGCTATAGCCAATTCTTCTCCAATGTCGGCAAAATGAAGAACAAGGGCATAGAGTTGACGCTCAATACGGTAAACATCGACAAGGGCGGCATTCAATGGAATAGCACACTGATCTTTTCCCTGAACAGAAACGAAATTGTAGAATTGAATGGAAAAGAAGATGACATTGCAAGTAGAAGGTTTATCGGTCATCCCCTGGGCACCTACTTTGATTATGTTTTTGACGGAGTTTGGCAAGAAGGCGACGATACCTCAATCGACCCAACTGCCAAGCCGGGTTATCTTCGCTTCAAGGACATCGACGGAGACGGGAAAATAACGCCTGATGACAGACAGATAGTTGGAAACAATCAGTCAAATTTCTTTTGGGGGATTACCAATTCAGTTCAATACAAAGGGTTGATGTTTTCCTTTTTGGTCAATGGCAGAGTTGGTGGAATTTCTCCCAATTCAATGATCAATCCGGGCACCAATTTTTACGACCGGGTTAACATCATCGACCTGCCCTATTGGACACCGGAGAATCCGCTGAATGACCGTCCTGCGGTTGGTTATCCAAATCCTTACGGCTATGGATTTTACCAGCAGAGGGACTATGTCAGGCTTCAGGATGTGACCTTGTCTTATTCGCTTCCGAGCACCCTTATGTCCAAGCTTAAGTTATCCCAGACCCGGTTTTATGTTAGCGGCAAAAACTTAAAGACTTGGACTGACTGGATGGGATTTGACCCCGAGCATGGTCAAGCTGGGACATTCAATCCGGAGCTTTCCGGTCCCTTGTTGAGATCCATTGTATTTGGATTCAATATCACAATCTAAGTTTTTCCCTAAAAGACACTTTGACATGAAAAAGACAACTGATTATATAAAATTAATCCTGGTGAATCTGTTTGCACTTCTTCTCCTGGTTGGTTGCAACAGCGAGTTTTTGGAAGAAGAACCTCTTGACCGATTTAGCCCAGAAAACTCGCTTGTTGACTACGCGGGCTTTGAAGCTTATATCGTTTCCCTTCACAGGTTCGCCCGGGAAGAGAACTTTGAAGACAGACCGGATGCCATGAGCAATGGGACTGATGTAAGTATGAGTGGAGTTCCTGATGGCAGATTCTTTTCCGACTATACGTTGATCAATGCTCAGTCGGGAGAAATAAACGCCATGTGGAATTGGGCTTACACCAAGATGATCAAGGTCAGCAACCTGATCATTACAAGAGCCGAAAATCCTGAAGTAAAATGGACTGAAGAGGAAAAGAACAAAATACTGGCCGAGGCAAAATTCTTCAGAGCTTACACTTATAACGCGCTGGTCAATCTATTCGGCGGAGTACCTATTATAGATGAGGAACTGGTTCAGCCCCGCTTTGATTTTTCAAGAGCCACTCGGTTGGAAGTATTGAATTTCATCAAGGAAGACTTGGAATTTGCAGTGCTTCATCTGCCCATCGTAACCAATTCTTCTTCCAATGGCAGGATTTACAAAGCTGCAGGGCTCCATCTGTTGTCTGAAGTATATATCAGTTTGGGTCAGGAAACAGGAGATAATTCCTATTACGACAAATCTATTGAAGCAGCATCTGATGTTATAGACGGTTCCGCAGGCGAGTACAAACTGATGACTGAAAGATTTGGAAATCTCAGCCGTCCAGGGGATGTATTTTCCGACTTGTTTTGGACAAACCAACAGAATCGGGCTTCGGGAAACCTGGAAACGATTTGGGTTATTCAATTTGAGTTTGGAACTCCGGGGGGAGGCGAGATGGAAAATACCCATGTCCGTTGGTGGGGTCCCAAGTTTGAGGATGCAAAGGATTTGAACAACAAAAATGCGCTGCTCGTTTCTGACAGTCTAGGGAGATCCCAGGGAGGAAATCGAGGAACGGATTACTTCCATTATCAGATTTGGGATGATGCAAATGATATGAGAAACTCCCAGTTCAACATTCGCAGAAAGTGGTTTGTGAATAATCCTGCCTCCAGTCTTTTTGGACAAGAGTACAAGACCGTCAAGGGATCAGACGGAAAGCTCTATGCGGCCAAGCCAGACGGCAGTCCCAGTACAATCGCCGTCGATACGCTCCGGGTGTTTTTTCCGATGATCAGGAAGGTCGAAGGAGAATATCCCGCAGGAGCCAATTCGGGAAGAACTTCCAATGACAAGATCAGAATGCGCTTGGCGGAGACCTATTTGCTGCGGGCCGAAGCCTACTTACACAAAGGAAATTTAGCTCTCGCAGCTGCAGATCTAAATGTGGTTCGTCAGCGGGCCAATGCGTATCCGATCGCTGCAGAGGACGTTACGCTGGATTTTATTTTGGACGAAAGAGCCAGGGAGTTGATCATAGAGGAACCGAGAAGACGAACATTGACGAGACTCAACAAGCTGTACGAAAGAACCAAAAAATACAATGCCAGGTCCCAAAGCACTATACAGCCTTTTAACGAGGTGTGGCCGATCCCCCAGGCATTTATTGACGCCAACAATCAGGTTGAGATCCCACAAAATCCAGGTTATCCCGGCGCCTAATATCGCTTATTTCACTTTTCAGGCATGCCCTGGCTGCATGCCTGATTACTCTATTCTGAAAACTACATGAAAAATCTATCCAGACGAGAACTTATAAAAAACGCCGGACTAGTGGTTTTGGCCGGTATCATTAATCCCTTTTCCGGTTTTTCCCAGAAAGTAAAATCCGCCAAAACCATCTTGCTGGTATCCGGCTGGCAAGACGTCAACATCGGTGATATCGCCCATACCCCGGGCCTATTGAATGTTTTCCAAACCTACCTGCCTGAAGCAAAAATCATTCTTTGGAAAAGAAGCAAAGGAACCGAGGTCGGGGAACTCCTGAAGAAGAATTTCCCAAAAGTGGAAATTCTTTACGGAAGTGTGGACCAGGATAAAAACGTGGACAATCCGGAAATTTTAGACGCTTTACAACAGGCCGATTTGATGGTTCACGGATCTGGCCCGCTATTGGTAGGCGCTGATAATCTGGCATTTTGGATGAAAAATACCGATAAACCTTTTGGCGTTTTTGGCACCACACTTCAAAGTCCGAGCGAGTACCACCAAAGTATTCTCAAAAAGGCAAGCTTCATTTATACCAGGGAAACACTTTCCATTGAACATCTAAAGAAAGTGGGAATTGAAGGCGACCACATTCAGTTTGCGCCCGATGCCACCTTTTTCATGGATATCAAGAATGACTCACTGGCTGGCAACTTCATGTCCGAAAAAGGTCTGGAAGAGAAAAAATTCATTTGCGTGATTCCCAGGCTGCGCTACACCCCCTACCATCAATTTAACGCTAACAACAACGGCTGGACTGATGAAAAAATCAAGGAAGTCGAGACTGTCAATGCCGCTAAGAAGGAAGAAGATCATGCCAAGCTCCGGGCGGCTATGATTGCCTATGTCAAGGAGACGGGAAATAAAATCCTGGTTTGCCCGGAGATGACCTACCAAGTGGACATCATGGATGAGTTGCTGATCGATCCGCTACCGGAAGAAATAAAACCCCATGTGGTGAAACGAGGCTATTGGTTTCCCGACGAGGCAGCATCAGTTTACGAAAAAGCACTGGCAGTCCTGAGTTTCGAATGCCACTCCCCTATCATCGCAGCTGTAAACGGAACACCTTTCTTCTACCTCCGGCAGCCGGAAGATACAATCAAAGGAAATATGTACTATGATTTGGGTTTCAACGACTGGATTTTCGAAATCGAAGAAACCACCGGAAATCAGATTACAGATTCACTTCGAAACATCTGGACGGAATATCCAACTGCTCAAGGATACCTAAAGAAAGGGATGGACCAGGTAAGCGATATCTACAAAAAACGGGTGGAAAGTGTTGACGAGTTAGTGTGATGGGTAGACTTTTCACCGGTAAAAATTCAAGAACTGAGAACCTTGTCATTGATGAAAGTAAAAGGATAAATCCGGTTCTTAAAGCGAGAACCGGAGTTATGTTCCTGATATGTTTTGTGCCGGCACTTCTTTGTTTTTCTCAGGAGGAGAACAAAAGACAAATCGAAGAAAAGCTGTTGTTGGAAGCCAAGTCCAATATTGAAAAACACAGGAAAGGAAATGCTCAGATTACTGTGCTGAATGCACAAGGCGAACCTGAAAGCAATATGAAAATCGAAATCAATCAGATTTCGCACGATTTTCTGTTTGGAAATTTGAGCGAGGAAGTATTCCGTCCTGAATTGACTGATTCAGAGCGTACCAAGTTCACCGAGATGTTTACCGGGCTTTTCAATTTCACCGAATTGACTGTAAAGTGGGCTCCCTACGAACCTCAGCAAGGAAAACCGGAGTGGGAAAAACTTCAGGAAAAGCTGGACTGGTGTTTTGCAAGTGGCGTGGTTCCTAAGGGACATACCCTTGGCTGGACCCACGATGCGGGTACTCCAGAATGGTTGTATCACTATTCTCCCGAGGAAGCCACTCAACTCTATGAAGCCCGGATCAAAAATCTGGTGGGTGGATTCCGGGATCAAATCACTTCATGGGATGTTATCAATGAACCGGTCACAACAATTCCCTGGGAATTGGCACTGCTGGACACAGTCGGAGGTCAGAATAAAATCGACGATGGGATCAGGTATAAGGTGGATGGAATCACCCTGAATCAGACTATCCCTTGGGTAGAAAATTCCTATCGCTGGGCCTATGAAGCAAATCCTGATGGTGATTTTATAATCAACGAGTTCTATACCATTGCCAAACCGGAGATCAGGGAGAAGTATTTTAACCTCATCACGGAATTACTTCAAAGAGAAGTTCCGGTCACCGGGATTGGCATTCAGGGGCATGAACCGAGGGAAATGTGGTTTTCCCCAGTAGAGCTTGTTGCAACTTTTGATAAATTCCAGGAGCTAGGTTTACCTCTCCACATTACCGAATTCACGCCCCAGTCTTCCGGAAAAACAATCACGGGATGGAGAGAAGGGGTTTGGACTGAAGAAGCCCAGGCAGAATTTGCCGAACAGTTTTATACACTGGCGTTTGGCCATCCTGCCATGGCTTCCATCCATTGGTGGGGATTGTCCGATCGGTTCATTTGGCTAAAAAGCGGGGGATTAATCGATCGGGATTTCAATCCAAAGCCAGTCTACCACCGGTTGAAAAAATTGATCAAAGAAGATTGGATGACAAAAGGGCTACAATTAACATCTGATCAAAATGGCCAAGTGGACTTCAGGGGATTTTTCGGAAAGTATGAATTGACTCTTACAGATTCTGAAGGAAGTATTTGCAAAAAAGAGATCCATCTCAACAAAAATGCAAGCGTGGAGTTCGTGATTGTTTATGATAATCAAAAGAACTAATGCAGAAAGTTCTGCACAAGATTATATTCCGAATTTTTGACAAAACAAATAGCCAATCACTTTACAACAGACTCAAGAAAGCCACCTACTAAAATCATTTAATCGATTTTATTTTTCATCTATCTCTTACTTTAAAAATTAAATAACAATTAATAGATGGGATAACTATGCCCTCTAACCAAAAATCCAAAAGAATATTCAATCTATCAATAACCTAAAACAACTTGCACTATGCAAATCAACAAACAATTCACAGCCATTATTTTATTTGCCTTACTATTTTCCGCGTGTTCTTATTTTCCGGACTTTGACAAGATACCGCCAGGGGTGGGTGGAGCAAAACTTACTTCAACGCGATTTTTTGTTTCGCCTGATGGCGACGACAGCAGAACTCCAAAACAGGCAAACAACCCTTTGACCCCTTGGAAAACCATTCAAAAAGCCGTGGATAACATCTCTGGAGGTGATACTGTCCTAATCGCAGGAGGCACCTATTACGAAAAGGTTTCAATTACCGGATCGGCTAGCGGAACTGCCCAAAAGCCAACCTTGATCAGAAATATTCCGGGTCAGACAGTAATTCTCGATGGAAAAAATGAAGGTTCTCAATGGGAAAGTCTGTTGAAAATCACTGATGCTGAACATATTACTATAAAAGGTCTTTCAGCTACTAACGGTGTGTGGTATGGGTTCAGTGCTGATCAGACTAAGCACATCAAGTTTGACAGCCTTTCTACAGACAATACTATTGCCTCCGGAATCTACGCCAGAGTATCCTCATTTATTGAAATCACAAACAACAAGATTCGAAGAGCCTGTCAAGGCCAGGAAAGAGATGCGGCCGGGAATGGAACCCAAGAGTGTATCACAGTAGGAAGAACTGACAATTTCCTGATTAGCCACAATGAGATATGGGATGTGCCTCTCCAAGGTGAAGGTGGCGAAGGAATTGATGCCAAAGGCGGATGCTTCAACGGAGAGATTTCCTACAATTACATCCACGATATTGCACGTGTGGGCATCTATGTGGACGCAGGTAGTCATGAATCTTATAATATCCGTGTATACAGCAACAAAGTAGAACGAAGCGGTGGCGGGTTGTCCGTGGCAGGAGAACTGGGAGGACATTTGAAAGATACTTATTTATACAACAATTTATTGTCGGAGAACACGAGATCCGGTGTACTTTTTCAGAACATCGGAAATGGAAGATTTAGCAATATCTATATTGTAAACAACACTTTATATAACAATGGCCAAGCAGGTTTTGCTGGAGATATTGCAAACTTCAGCCAAAATGGGCTGAATGAAAATATTCAAATTGTAAACAACATCTTCTATAACAAGACGGCCAATTATAGATTCTCCATTTTTCATAACATTGCAGCACCACATGTAATCTCCAATAATCTCTATTTTGATTTCAAGCCAGGTTGGGCTGGTGGAGAAAACAATTTCAGTCAGGCAAATTTGACTGCCGCTGATGTACAGGCAGATCCATTGTTTTCAACTATTGGCGCCAAGGATTTCAGCCTTCAGGCAGCATCCCCAGCCATTGGAAAAGGAGTCCCATTCAAATTACCTGATGGTTCGCCGCTATTTACCACGGATTTCAATGGCAAAAACAGAGGAGCGGACACATGGGATTTAGGAGCTTTTGAGTTTTAAAACCAGCATAAAACAACCTTAATCTCACTCAGGATTTATGAGATCAAATAGATAGTTAATGGGTTATTTACCAACTTGCCCGGATTGAATTTCAATTCGGGCATTTTATTTCTTTCAGCTTCTAGAAATAAATTACTTGTGAAATTGCCTATTGTAAGCCAAAGGATTAATCTGGTATTTGTTCTTGAATTGACGGTTGAAATTGGAAAGATTATTAAATCCGCATTCAAAACAGATCTCTGCCACACTTTTGGTATTCTCCTGAAGTAGTTTGGTCGCATGGTTAAGCCTCACTTCATTGACGAAATTGATAAAGGACTTTCGGGTCCGCTGGCTAAAATATCTTGAAAAGGAATTGGGAGATAGATTCACCAGATCAGCCACTTCACCGATGCAGATTTCATTTTTGAAATTGTGCATTACAAATTCAAAAATCCTGTTCATCCGGACAGATTCAGCTTCATTTTTCCCCACCATATAAGACTGGGAAATGGGTGTGAGTTCTGTGGATTCGGATAGCAATAGCAGAATTTCAATCAGTTTTATCCAGCGTGGCAAACCTTTGAGTGAAAGCATCTTTTGAAGCATTTCAATGCATTCCGTTTTGGTGTGACCATGAATGTCCAATCCAAGTTGGGATCTGGCAAACAGGATATTGATATTCTTGGCTTCCGGAAGAGTGTGAAAATTTGGGCCGAGGGATTTTTCAAGAAAGTGAACCACAATGGATTTTGCAGCTTTTGAACTTGCTTTATCATTTTCGTAATAGGAATCATCATTCCGGTATAAATGAGGAAGATCTGGTCCAATGAATGCCAAATCACCTGCATAAAAATCGGAAATCGAGTCCCCGATAAAACGCTTTCCGGAGCTCTCCTGTACCAGGACAATTTCGTACTCGGGATGAAAATGCCATGGAGTTGGGAAAAAAGGATATTCAAAAGCCTTGACCACAAAGGATTCCTCAGGTTCTGGAGGTAAATGCTCTAATACGGCTTTCAAAATCTACTTATTTTGATATGGATCAAGCCAAAAATAAGAATATGATGAATAAAAAGTATCATTTTAAAGCAAAAACAATGTAGTGCCCCTGAAGGATGAACGGTAATTTTCCATTATTAAACAAAGAACCATGAACGATCCCAAACTTACATCAAACCAAGTAGCTGATTTCAACAGAGATGGTTATATCCTGATCAAAGGTTTTTGTTCAAAAGAGGAAGTCACAAAAATGTATCGTACAGCAATTGAGGACGATGCAATGAGGAAAAATGCGCTCGACCTTAATGACCTTTCTGGAAAGAAAACGAAACTTTCGCTGTGGTTTAAGCCTGGAAATGACGTGTTTGGCTACTTGACGAGAAGTAAGAAAATGATCAATTCCGTGGCTCAATTGCTGGACAGTGATGCACCGGTTTGCCACTTTCACTCCAAACTCATGCAAAAAGAGCCAAAAGTCGGCGGTGCATGGGAATGGCATCAGGACTATGGATACTGGTACAAAAACCAGTTTATGTTTCCGGATCAATTGATCAGCGTCATGGTTGCCTTGACTGAAGCAACAAAAGAAAACGGATGCCTCCAGGTCATCAAAGGGTCCCATAAATTGGGCAGAGTCAATCATGGTTTTTCCGGCGAACAAGTCGGCGCAGACTTAGTGATGGTCGAAAATGCCCTCAAAACCATGGAGTTGGTTTACTGCGAGATCCAGCCCGGTGACGCCCTGTTTTTTCATAGTAACCTACTTCACAGATCAGAAGCTAACCTTTCTGATCATCCGAGATGGTCCATCATTTCCTGCTACAGTTCCCAGTCTAACCTGGCATACAACGAAACCTCGACTTCCTGGAAAACTCCCGTGGACGTAGTGCCTGATGAGGCGATTCTGACTTGGGAGACAGATTCGCTTTCTTCAGCTGACTTTTTGAAAAAGGAAAATGACCCTGCCCTGAAAGAAACCGGATGGGAAAAAGAGGTAAAATCCTCCTAAAAGTCTTACTAACATTTGCTTTCAGTACTTAAGTAAACCCAAAAACCAGAGAGGCTGTCTCAAAATGCAATTCGGTGTCAGCCTGACCTGACCCACGTGAGTTGGGCAGTACGAAGGCCATTTCCTTTTAGTAGAAAACTACATTTCGACTACGCTCAATGTGGCACACCGTTCTTAATCGATAGCCTCTACCTATCAAATAACCTTCACTTCATAAATGGCAATCATACTATCGCATTCTCAAGTCTACCCAGAAACAAAAATCAAGTATAACCGGAAATTTGTCTACCTAATCAGCGCAGTTGTAGCCTTGGGAGGAATCCTGTTTGGATTTGACTTAGTCATCATTTCTGGTACAGTACCATTTTTTACAGAGCATTTCGGACTCAGCGAAGCTGCTACGGGATGGGCAGTAGGTTGCATCAATCTGGGTGCTGCAGTTGGAGCTTTGGCAGCAGGAAAACTCAGTGCCGCCATAGGAAGAAAAAAAGTACTGCTATTCTGTTCATTTCTTTTCGCAGTCACCGGAGTAGCGACAGGCTGGGCAGGTGATTTTACTTGGTTTATCATTGCGAGATTGTCAAGCGGAATAGCGGTGGGGATAGCGGCCTTGGTCTGTCCGATGTATATCGCAGAGGTTGCTCCTGCTCCGATGCGGGGACGGCTGGTCTCATTTTACCAACTCGCAATTGTATCCGGCTTATTACTGGCTTATTTTTCCAATTACCTTCTCCTTGATTCTGGAATCAACAACTGGCGCTGGATGTTTTCCTCTCAGGCTATTCCTGCGACGCTGTTTTTCTTCGGGCTATTTCTCATTCCAGAAAGCCCAAGATGGCTTATTAAGAAGGGTATTCCTACCAGAGCCCAAGCAGTGTTATCCAAAATCGGGGGAAAGGAATATGGGGAAACCGAGGCACGCAACATACAAAACAGCTTTTTGTCAGAGGTAAGGGAAAGCCTTGCTGACCTTTTCAAAATGGATGTGAGACACATCGTATTCATTGGAGCCATGGTTGCCATATTCTCACAAGCTGGAGGGCAAAATTCGATTTTTTCCTTTGCTCCGGTCATTTTCCAGCAGGCTGGTGTGGCTACTGAGGCAGCATTTTTTCAATCGGTAATCATCGGACTGGTTAATTTCATTTTCACCTTTTTTGCCATCTATTTCATCGATAAAATCGGAAGAAGGAAACTGCTTCTTTACGGTTCAGTTTTGCTTTGTCTCGACGCGCTGGCATTGGCATTTTGCTTTTTTATAGAAGCTCCGGGTTTGCTAATTTTAATCTTTGTTTTGGGATTCATTGGCATTTATTCCGCCACTCTGGGTCCAGTGACTTGGGTAATTCTATCGGAAATTTTTCCCAATCGTATCAGAAGCAACTCCATGGCCTTGGCAACTTTGTGTCTTTGGATTGCCAACTTCTTTACCACAGCCTCTTTTCCGATATTGAAGTCACAGTTTGGATTATTTGGGACCTTCGCCATCCATGCGGGGATTTGTTTTGTCTATTTTCTTTTTGTGAAAAAGAACATTCCTGAAACCAAAGGAAAGTCCCTTGAAGAGATTGAGATTCAGTTAATCAAAAAACACTTATCATGAAAATCCTCAATTACCAATACTTATGAATTTGCTGTATTTCTGTCCGCTTTGGGGTTCTGAAACCATGCCTTTTGAGCAGTTTCTGCAGCAGGCGAAAAATGCAGGATACGATGGGGTTGAAATGAGTTTTCCTTTGAACGAAAAAGAAAGAAATGAAAAGGCTAAACTCATTGATTCATTGGGGCTGAAACTCATCGCGCAACATTGGGAAACAGTGGATAAGGATCCGAAACTTCATCGTCATAATTTTGAAAAGCGACTCCGAAATCTGGCCTCCACAAATCCCCTGTTCATTAATTCCCAGACCGGTAAGGACTATTATACTTTTGACCAAAATTGTGAATTGTTCAATTTGGCAAATGAAATCGCAATAGAAACAGGTGTTCCCATCATCCATGAAACCCATCGGGGCAAATGGAGTTTTGCAGCCCACATTACCAAAGAATACCTAGACCGACTACCTGATCTGAAAATCACACTGGACATTTCCCATTGGTGTGTGACAGCTGAATCATTCTTGCAGGATCAAAAAGAGGCTGTGAATAAAGCCATTGGATCAACAGCACATCTTCATGCAAGAGTTGGATATACCGAAGGTCCTCAGGTGCCAGACCCTCGTGTTCCGGATTGGGGATCGGCTTTAAACTTCCATTTAGAGTGGTGGGATCGACTAATCAAGGTGAACAAAGAAAAGGAATTCTTCACCGTGACACCGGAGTTCGGCGCTCCTCCCTATCTGATAAATCATCCTGAAAGTGGAGAGCCACTAGCCTCTCAATGGGACGTAAATATGTGGATGATGAATTTATTCAAAAAGCGATATTCCCATCTGTTTAGTGTGGATACTTCAACGGAAACAGAATTTTAAATATTAACCCTCCGTAAAATGAAAAAGCTTTTGCCAATCATTTTTATAGCCTTCTTTTTTTGCCTTGAATCCAGAGCTCAATTCGCCAAATGGACTGATAGTGAATTGATTTTGAACAATGGTGTGGTCGAGAGAACTATTGCCCTCCCATCCAGCAGAGGAAATTTTATCACTACATCCTATAAACCCCTTGAAGGGAAATTCTCCTATTTCACTTCAAACAATCTTGATTTTCAATTTGAATTTGGGGGTGAAAAATATTCTGGAAAGAGCGATTGGAAACTACTCAATATCGAAGCAGCCAAAGATTCGCTTGAAGGAAATGGTGCTGTAGTTTCTCTTCAAAGCGGCGATGGTAAACTTCAGGTTGCTATCAAGTTCCTTCTCTACCCCAACCTCCCTGTCATCAGAAAAAGCCTGATTGTAACAAATCTGGGCATTGATGAATCAGCCTTGGAAGCTGTCGATGTGGAACGATTTTCGGTCACTAGCTATCAACCATCGACTTTTAGTTGGATTTACAGTGATTATGGCCGGCGAAGATCTATTGGCCCTTATGAAGGAAATATGCAGGATGCCTTGCTGATCGTGCACAATATGGATTGGGAAGCGGGAATCCTAATTGGAAATGAAGCCACGGGAGTATTGAAAAGAACATCGGTTTTTTGGGAATCCCCTGAAATATCCGCAGGACTTACGCACAAAAATGCCAGATTCCCATTCCGGAAATGGATCAAACCCCAAGAGTCTTTTGAAACGCCACAGGTATTCAGCATGGTTTACAATAACCAAAGAGAACCCCATGATATTCTCAATTTAACAGTTCCGGATTTTGTAAGGAAACATATGGGAATCAGGCTTTCGGAATTGGAAGAAAAACCAACTTTTGTGTACAACACCTGGAATCCCTTCAAAAAGGACATCAATGAAAAGCTGATCATGGAATTGGCCGATGCGGCCGCTGCTGCCGGGATGAAGGAGTTTGTGATCGATGATGGCTGGCAAAACAATTACGGAGATTGGGGAATAGACAAAACCAAATTCCCAAATGGACTCAAGCCTGTTTTTGACTACATCAAATCGCTGGGTATGAAACCTGGATTATGGATCAGTGTAGGCAGCGCAGCGCCTGACAGCAAAGTTTACCATGAGCATCCGGAGTGGTTTGTGAAAGGAAAGGACGGTGAATTTAGCAATCTACATGTCGAAGATGATAATTCAGAAATCAGGTCCGCCTGCTTCAGCACAGGCTGGAAGGATTACATTAAGGATATCCTGTTGGAATTGAGCTTGGATTATGGTCTGGAATACCTCAAACTTGACTTTGCCGTGGTAACGAGTGCCTATGTTTTTAACCCCGAAATCTCAGGCTGCTATGCAACAGACCATGACCATCACGGGGACCATCATGAATCCATGTACACAAACTATGAGCGGATGTGGGAGCTTTTCGACGAACTGCATGCTGCAAAGCCTGACTTGTTCATTGATTGCACTTTTGAGGCGATGGGAGGTTTACAGCTTATTGATTTTGCGATGCTCAAGCATGCAGAAGGCAACTGGATGTCCAACTTTGAAGGTACAAATGGCGAAAAAACAGACATGCGGGTCAGAAACATGGCTTGGTGGAGATCTCCAGCAATGCCTGCAACAGCTTTGGTCATCGGTAATCCACAAATGCAGGACAAGGGTTGGGAAATGCACATTAAGTCCATTGCAGGGGCACTACCAATCATGCTGGGAGATCCGAGACAATTGAATTTGGAAGATCTCAAAAAGTATCGTGCTTATGCGGATTGGCTACAAGCCATGGAAGAAAAACATGGATTTATGAGCTATAGACAGGATTTATATGGATTTGGTGAGCCAATGGAGGGACAATGGGATGGATTTCAGCGGATCAATACCGAAACAAAAAGCGGGGGAATCGTCGGGGTTTTCAGACATGGTTCTGTAGACTCAAAAAGGCGAATTTTGGTCAAATACCTTGACCCCACAGCAGTATATCAAATACTGACCCATGATGGCAAACCTATAGCTGACATGACGGGAAATGATCTTGCCACCAAGGGTTTTGAAATTGAGCTTTTGAAGGAATATGAGGGAGAGCTGCTGGAAATAATTAAGATATAATATCAGCTATTTGATCGGGAACGGAAATTGACGCTATTAAAATGATAAAAACAGATCATTGTGACTATTGAAGAATTTATAAATCAATATGATCCAAAAGTTCAGGGTATTTTTCTCCAGGTAAGGAAATTAGCCTTGGAACTTCTTCCTGATGCCGAGGAAATCCTGTATGAAGGTTGGAAAAATGTAAGTTATGGAACCGGGGAGAGCAGATCCGATAAAGACCTGATTATTTACATCGCACCTTTCAAGGACAGTGTCAATCTCGGTTTCTTTAGAGGAGCGATTTTGTCTGACAAAAACAGGCTTCTCAAGGGTTCTGGCGCACTTCTTCGTCATTTGAAAATTAAACAAATAGCAGACATCGATCAGGTTGCGATCAAAGAATTAATACTTGAAGCCAAAAATGAAAGGCTTGGAACCAAATAGGCAATTAAAATGGGAAAGGGATTTTAATAACTGAAGTCAAACAAGAACTTTGAGGATATTCTTAACCCTCAGTTTTGACCGCCTCCAAAATCCCTCTCATATACCCGACCGCAAAAATTTTCCCTGTTATTTCGTAGCCCACGGTAGTGCTTCCCCCGAAGGAGTGCTGTGTTTCACCATACATAGCCGGTGCGTGGTCAGGCCTTATTGGACCGGTAAATCCACCTTTTCCATAAATGCGGAACATCTTGACCATGTCCGTTGGTCCATTATCATGGAAGGTTTCTCTGAAACTGTTTTTGTCGCCTGCTATGTCCCTGATGTGTAAAAAAGCAATTCGCTCCTGAGCAAGCCATCTTTCAGCCAGCTCTGCAACATTTTCACCCATCGAAAGAAAAGAGGCCTGGCAAAAGGTGATGGCGTTACTTTCCGATGGAAATTTGTCCCACACCGTTTCAAAAGCCAATGCGGAGGTCAGAATCCTCGCGACACCTTTCAAAGAACTGACGGGAGGGTCATCCGGATGAAGGGCCATTTTAACCCCTGCCGATTTAGCTTCCGGTAATACCGCGTCCAAAAAATAAAAAAGGTTGTCCCAGAGTTTTTCTTCAGATACCCGAAGACGTTCTTCTACCAGCTGACCGGCTACATCCTCCGAGTAAAAACCACTTACCAGCGCTCCTCCCCGCTCCAGAATATCAACACGGGTACGAAACCATCCAATACTTGCCATGAAATTGTAGCAGAGCAGGGGAATTTCCAACTTACCCATGTTTTGAAGCATAAGGATGTACTTCTCAATCCATTGATCCCGGTCCGGTAGGCCAAGCTTAATCGAGGACATGTCAAACTGGTCTCCCTCCAAGCCGATCAATTGAAGGCCTTTGTTTTGGAAGTTGGTCTTGATCGTTTTTAATGTCCCAAAATCATAGGGAGGCAATTCACCTGTCAACTCCGGAGCTGCTTTGGTGATGGCATAATCCACACCAATCTGCTTGGCAAGTGTCCACTTTTTCTCGTCGATTTTTGCCGGTAATAGCATTGAAAACTTCATACCGTTACCTCAAAAATAGCCGCCTTTGTCCGATATCTCCTGAGCGGTCTGCCCTTCATTCACCCACCCAAAGATCTTCTTCTCATTCTCCTTGATTTCTTCCGCCCTTACCAGCACATCATAGGCGATTCCCCTTGGCACGACCAAAACTCCGTCCACGTCGCCCATGACGACATCTCCCGGTTTGATAAAACACTTTCCTATTTGGATGGGAACCTGATAGTCGGTGATCAGACATCTTCCCAAACTTCCGTTAGAAGATCTGTATTTGTAAAAAACCGGGAAATCAGCTTCCAAAATCTGATGGGTATCGCGGATTCCCCCGTCAATACATGCTGCTTTTACGCCCTTCCCCTTGGCAGTCGCTGTCATGACGCCTCCCCAAGAAGTGGATTCTTCATCGCCGCTGGTGTCATAGATCACAAAAGCATTGGGATGCATTTCATCGAGCATCTTGGTCCGAAACTCCATCTCTCCACTGACACGGGTACTGGTGGAACTCTTGACGGTAAAAGCAAAACCCGCTACCGTACGATATTCCCTCAAAGCTTTGATGCGTATGGGAAGAGCCTGATCAAGCAGCGTAAACTCCCTCAGGACATCATTGATGGCTCCCGTATAAATCTTTTCATATCGGGAAAGCAACTCTTCATCCGAAACGGGAAACGATACGCTCGAAATGGTTTCTCGGACTTCGATCAGCTTCTCAAGATTCATCATCCCCACTTCCTTTCTATAGTTTTCGACGCTCATAATTTTCTGTTTTTTGGTTGAATAATCAATTTTGCATGATTGGGATCAGGCTTTTGTCGGCGATCAGAATCGGGCCGTCAAAGACTGGAATATTTTTGAACACAAACTTTTCCCCTTCCCTACTCCAATTTTCCTTGGGGATTTCATGGACATCACCAGAGATGATGTCGACATACACCGGGTCAAGGAAGTGGCCGTTGGCGAAGCTGAAGTCCAGTTCCCTTTTCTCCATACTATTGTTCGGTATCTGATCGCTGTTCCAGATCGTGTAGAGTTGCAAGTCAGAATCGACATGTCTGTAGCCATAGATGGCAAATGATCGGTCGGTCCCCTTTGTAACAGCAATATCCAGTTTGCTTTCAGGCACATAATTTCGGTTATGCGTCTGTTTGATATTTACGATTCGCTCCAGAGAATTATCAAAGATTGCAGCAACGTGCTGGACTGCGTAGTAGGCCATCTTTGGCCGGATAGCCTTCTTGGTAGAATCGGACATGATTAGCCCCTTGACGTTGAGTCGCTTTATCGGGCCGGCGGTATAAGCCATGTCAATAATGGAAAACACACTCGATTCGACATCGTGTCCGAGATCCCCCAACATCCTTCTGGTATTCCATTTTGCCTGAGAAAGTTCCGTCCAGTCGTAATCCCCTATCGCACCCCGGCCAAATCCCCCAGACGACGGTGCACCGTTTTCACCTTGTCTCAACTTAATCACGGTATTGTATTTTTCCAGAATATCCTTCAAGCGCATGACTTTGGGGTAGTGTTCGTCAGGATTATAGACATAGTCATGGTAAGTCATATTGTCAAAAAGGGAAAGCGTACCGGCTTGATCAAGGGCCATAAAAAACCGGTCCGCGTATTCCAGGTCAATGTGTCCGAAAGCCAAGCCCGAAACAATGGATTCCGGCTGAATTCGTTTGACAATCTTTATTGTCCTGCTATTCAAAGCGGCTGCTTTTTCAGCGGTGTTTTCCAGGTTGTCGCCGAAGTTGGGTTCATTCCAGATTTCCCAGTTGATTACTTTATCCTTGTATCGCATGACCAAAGCCTCCACCCAGCGATCCCACGCTTCCAAGGCCTCCTCCGAATGCGGTACACCCGCGGCAAGATTAATCCCACCGCCTCCTTCATAGATGCTATTCCCATAGGAGAACTGCAGCCAGGGCTCCAGTCCTCGTGCGTTGGCATCGTCAACGATATGATCGAGCCAAGCCCAGTCGTATTGGCCTTTGACTTTCTCCGTTTTGGCCCAGCCTGCCTGCATCCTTAGGCGCTTGATACCAAGCGGATTCAGGTAGGATTTGTATTCATCATAGTCAGTGAAATCCCGGTCTAGTGTTTCACAACCAATCAGCCAGTTTGAAGCCTCGATTTCATTGGCGTTTCTTGGCTTGATTTTTCCAATCAAAGGAAATCCTTCCTGTGCCAAGACAGATCCGGAAAGCCACAAAATCAAGCCCGTTAGTCTAATCCAGTTCATCATATCCCGGAATTGGCCAAGAATCCCCCATCAACCGGAATCACAGTTCCGGTTACAAATCCTGCATTTTCCTCACTGACCAGCCAGTTCATACAACCGATCAGTTCACTTGCATCACCAAAGCGCTTCAAAGGCGTCTGCCGTAAAATGCTGTTTCCTCTCTCGGAATAGGAACCATCCTCGGTAAACAGAATTCTCCTACTTCGGTCATTGACAAAAAATCCCGGTGCTATGGCATTGACACGGATATTTGCGGGAGCTAAATAAGAAGCCAGCCATTGCGTAAAATTGGCGATGCCGGCTTTGGCCATCCCGTAAGCTCCCACCCTCGATAATGGGCGAAAGCTGTTCATCGAGGCGATATTGATGATCGCGCCTCCACCTTTTTTCGCCATTTCCTTTCCGAAAATCTGACAGGGGATCACCGTCCCCATGGTGTTGGTCTGGAGGACCGACTCAAAGACCTTTAGATCCATATTCAGAAAGCCCCGGGTCCTCTCCGTTTCTTCGGTCAATTCCTCAGGTTCATAGGTAGTGAAGTCAGTCACCGCAGCAGCTTGATTTCCCCCTGCTCCGTTGATAAGTATACTTGGCACTCCCATCTGCCTTAGGATCAGATCATTGGCGGCCAAAACTTCACGTTCACTGGTCACATCCGTGCTAATGGCAATCGCAAAGCCTTCATTGAGAAGTATCTTTTCCCTTACATCTTCCAGCTTTCCCAAATCCCTTCCCAACAAGGCTACTGCGATTCCCTGCTGCGCCAAAGCAAGAGCCATGGCAGAACACAAGGTCCCACCCGCACCTGTCACTACTGCGATCTTTTTGTTTTTGTCTAGGACTGCCATATAGTTTTTCTGTTTTGGACTCTGTTTTTAATGTTGTTGTAGGAGATATCCGCAATCAGTTGGGTAAGCAATTCGCGGTCATCAGGAAGCTTTCCCTCCCCTACCCATGCCCCGATCTGATCACAAAGAATTCGCCGGAAGTATTCATGACGGGAGAGCGAAAGAATACTTCTCGAATCGGTAGTCATACCGATAAAGGTGCTGAGAAGGCCGTAGGCTGAAATGTCGTTGAGATGTTTTCGGATTCCGGCGTAATGGTCGTTGTACCACCAAGCAGGGCCAAACTGGATCTTCCCTACCACACCATCCTCGGCAAAGGAACCAGTAAGACTTGCCAGCGCGGCATTATCCGCAGGATTGAGCGTATACAGTATCGTTTCAGGCAGTAACCCAACTTGCTCCATGCCATTCAAGAAAAGTGCGATTGAATTGATGTCACAGGCTTTGCCTATACTGGCAAATCCTCCCGCAGCCCCAGCCAAATGGCGTAGACGGACACTGGTCTGGCGCTGGGCACCGATGTGCAGCTGCATGATCCAACCCCTGCGCGCGTATTCCAGACCCAGAAAATGCATCAGATAAGATCTGAGCTTTAGCAGGCTTTTGGGTTCCAGTAAATCCCCGGAAAGCAGGGAGTTAAACAATCCGGCTGCCTCCGACTGGTCTGTGGGAAAAAACCTGAAGCCAGAATCGACGGCATGATCCGAAAAGATGCAACCATTCTCGTTGAAGAAATCCAGTCTTTGGCTTATAGCGCCCTGAAAATCTTCAAGTGAATGAATTGAAACGGACGTTTTTGCGGAAAGCGAGGTGATCCATTCCCGAAATATCGGGTTGTTGAAATCAAGTATCGAATCCGCCCGCAATGAAGGGAGCACCTTAAACGAACGTTGGGAAACCTCTAACTCCTGATGGGATTTCAGCTCATCAAGCAAATCATCCGAGGTCACCAACATCTCGGTGCCGTAGCCTTCCACAATTCCCGATGGAGAAAACCGCGCCTGTTGTAGAAGTTCGTTGCATTGGTTCCAAATTTTATCGGCGTTGGAAGGAGTCAACAATTCATCGATTCCAAAAACACGTTTCAGTTCCAGGGCACTCCAATGGTAAAGCGGATTTCCCAAAGTCTTCGGAAGTGTCTGGGCCCATTTATCAAACTTTTCTTTTGCCGTAGAAACGCCCGTAATCCCGGCTTCGGGAATCCCTGCGATACGCATTGCACGATGCTTGTAAGGATCCTCGGAAATCCAGACATCCGTTAGATTTTCGAAATTCCTGTTGGCAGCCAAAAGTCCCGGATTAATATGGTTATGATAATCAATTACAGGCAGAACGGAAGCCACCTTATGAAAAAGATGTTCTCCTATTTTATTCCTGATCAGCCAGTTGGGATGGATGAATTCACTCATGCTATAGATTTGTTTTTAGGTTTGAATCTCCTAGAGAAAAAGAACAGGATGGCAGAAAGCACCAAAAGGAAAACCGATCCTACCAGGGCGATGTCACTACCCATGGTACCGATGGAAAGGAGAGCCATTCCCAGGATCAATGCCCCGCTTATCGCCAAAGCGGCGACAAATACCAAAAACAAGACATGCAAAAAATCCGGGGAAATGACGGGGATTTCATCCTTGGTCAAGGGGGTCCTCAGCAATAGGAAAAAGGCATTGACCCGGTCAATGTATTCCCTGCTTTTGGAGACAAAAAATCCTGATCCGAAGAATATGGCAAAGCAGACGGTGATTTCAATCAAGGTTGCCATTTCCCAACTTATTCCGGACATTCCATTGAGAATCAGCCCTAGGAAAATCCCCACAACTACCGTGGCAATAGCACCTATCGGTCTTGGCCTTTTGGAAAGAATGCCGAAAATCAGGGGAATGGCAAGAGGGATGGAAAATATCCCAGTCAGGAGTTTGTTGGCTTCAAAAGCCCCTCCCAATCTTCCTACAAACAAGGCCCCGGTAGTGGCCACGATTCCCACGAGAACAATATTCAGTCTCGCTACCCAGATGTAATGTCGTTCACTACCGTCTCTTTTCACCAGCCGCTTATAGATATCACTGGTCAAAACTCCGGACATGACATTAAACTCCGAGTTGAGCGAAGACATGGTGGCGGAAAATATGGCTGCCAACATCAGCCCCATCAATCCCGATGGAAGCAATTTGACGGCAACACCAACGTAGGCCATTTCAGGATTGTCGAGTCCAGGCAAAATCTCCTGAGCAGCTATAGCAGGTATCAGGAAGAAAATGGGAAAAACAAAAAACAAAGCCGCCGTGAAATATCCCAGCTTTTGGGAGGAAGACTCATCTTTAACGCTGTAAAAACGCTGGATAAACACCCAATTGGCATTATACTTCAGACTGATCAGCAGGTAATAAACCAGTATCCACAATGGCGTGGCATTGGGACCATTGAGCAGGTTGAAATGTTGCGGATGGCTATCCACCAGATTGGATAGCCCGCCAGCAGCATCCAAAGCAAGGGGAACCAGCAAGAGTGAGGCAAAAATCAGGATCACAAACTGCAGCGTATCCATCACCACCACTGCCCACACCCCGCCAACTATGGTAAATGCGGTAATCACAAAACCGGAAATCAGAATAGCTTCGAAGAAAGAAAACGAGGTGGCGGTGGTTATAAAGATACCGATGGCATACAACCTGACCATATTATCCAAAAACCTGATGCCCAATCCTATCCAGCTGAAAGTCTGCCTGACACCGGAATTGAATCTCGTTTCGAGGTATTCCACAGGAGTAATTATACCTGACCTACGCCATCTTTTACCAAGAAATTTAGCGGCGATAAGACAGGGAAAAACCGTACTCCAAAGAATAATGACTCCAAACAGCCCGTACTGATAAGCAATGCCCGCATGCGCCACAAAAACAAATGAACTAAACAAGCCCATGTAATTGCTGATTGCACCAATCAGCCATGGAATGGTATTCCCGCCTTTGAAATACTGGGAGATGTCTTTCACAAACCATCCAAAAAACACTCCTACCCCCGCCATCAAGAGCATGTAAATCAAAAACGAATAGTAATCTAAGGCTTGTAACTTCTCCATCAAGGATTTAGGTATTGGGTGTGGGAAGGAATAGCTCGTGAAAGCCTATTCCCAAACTGATTCTAAGCGTATATTCTAAGCTAGGTTTACTGCAAGTTAATTCCGGACTTTTCTGCGATCAGTACCGGAGAATCGTAGAGTGGTATTTGGAAGTTTGTGCCCGACTCCGTTTTCGACCAGCTAGAAGCATCAATTTCAAAAACTTTTCCCGTGATCAGATCCACCCAAACCGGTTCAGTAAACTCCAAGCCCGGAAATGAAAGGTCGGCTTTTTGGGTTTCAAAGGAATTGGTGACCTCTTGACCATCCATCCAAAGTGCGACTAGGGGTGTTTCATTCTCCGAATCCCAGTAGCAGTACACCGACATTTCAAAATCGGATTTGGAAACATAGGCGGCATCAGGCTGAAGGACCAATTCATCGTCAAAAATCGAAGCGAGGTTTTGCACGGCATAATAGGCCACCTTGGGCCGGACGGCTGCCTGGGTAATGTCCGATTGAATCAGTCCCTTGGTATTGAGCACCGGCTTGCAATAAATATCGATTATGGTAAAAACCGATGTTTCGACATTATTTCCCAAATCACCCAACAGCCTTCTCATATTGTATTTTGCCTGAGTGTATTCTGTCCAATAGTATTCGGACAAAGCAAAACTTGGAATGTAAGTGGAAGGTGCACCGTTTTCACCCTGACGCAACAGTAGGGTAGAATCATATTGATCAATCACTTTCTTCAGTCCGAATACCCGATTGTCAGAGTAGGCATCCTCCGGCCGCATCGTGTAACTATGGTAAGAGATCCAATGGAAAAGATCCAGCTTGCCCTCGTCTGAAATGACTTTCAGAAACCGATCCAGGTATTCTTTATCGCTGTTTGAGGCAAAAGCCAATCCCGCGATTTCAGCATCGGGTTGGATGGACTTGATGATTTCAGCTGTTCTGATATTTAATTGGGCAGTAGTCTCAGGACTGATTTCCTGCATAGGGTGATCCGGCTCATTCCATATCTCCCACTCGGTCACCCGATCCTGATACCTCGTGACCAGAGCAGCCACCCATCTGTCCCAAGCCTCATAGGCCTCTTGCGAAGTCATCAGTGAGTTGAGCAGGCCTTTTCCCCCTCCGCCTTCATAGATTGGGTTTCCATAAGAAGGCTGAAGCCAGGGTTCAAGATTGTTTGCCACGGCATAGTCGATGATTTCATCAAGCCATTCCCAGTCGTATTCTCCTTTTACTTTTTCACACTTTGCCCATCCGGCCTGAAGCCGTATTTTCTTAACGCCCAAAGGTGCCAAGTATCCTTTGTAATTGTCCCAGATCACCAAATCCCTGTCGATGGTTTCACATCCCACGGTGATTCGGGATGATTTGATTTCATGGGTTGACCGTGGTTTAATCGTTCCTATTTTTTCAAAATCTATTCTTAAGGGTGTCCATACCCGGTCCGGAGAAGTGTCTATTGCCTGTCCAAAAAGCTGCCTACTGCCCATAAATAGCAGCAACAAGAAGAATATGTTTTTCATTGATTTTGGGTCTATCGAAACAAGAAAGCGGTTAATCGTAACGCCCTTACCACAATTCTGTCAGGAGGTTAGCATTGCTAAAGTAGGGTGGATTTAGAAAAGGGAATTCTCCGGATTTTGCGAGAAGTAGTATTATTTTACCATTTTGAAAGAATATTTTTCATTGTTTGGCAAGAATTGGACATATTTCAACCAATACAACAAGAAACCCAAATCCAGGAACCGATGCTACCGCTTTTTCTGAAGAAAAATACCCGATCGTTTGAGCAGTCATTCTATATCGGGAAATTCAGCGTGAACCATACCTACGATATCTGGCACAACCATTCAGAACTTGAATTTTTACATGTTTTGCACGGCAGTGGAACCCGGTTTATCGGAGACAGCATTGAATCCTTTTCTAGCGGTGACTTGGTATTGGTGGGTTCCAACCTCCCCCATGTATGGCGATCGGATAAAATCTATTATGAAGGTGTCCCAGAAATTCAGGCAGAACTGATTCTGACCCAATTCACTAAAGATTTTGCCGGAAAGGACTTTTTTTCACTCCCTGAAATGATCTCCGTTCAGGAGCTTCTGGAAGATTCCAATCAAGGCTTGCAGATCTTGGGGGAAACTAGGGACATTGTCTCCGGACGGTTGGTAAAGCTGGTTGCCATGGAAGGCGGAGAGAAGCTTCTGGAATTCATTCAGATATTGTATTTCATTGCAAAGACGAAGGAATACCGGAAACTTTCAAGCGTTGGATTTGTGGATTCCTACCAGTCGAAAGGTTCCAACCGAATCAACAAGGTCCATGATTTTATTATGAACAATTTCATGGAGGACATCACGCTCAAGGAAGCGGCTGATATCGCCAACATGAACGAAACCGCTTTCTGCCGATATTTTAAATCCACTACTTTGAAGACTTTTACCCAGTTTTTAAACGAAGTTCGTATAGGCTACGCATGCCGCCTACTGTTGCATGAGGATTTGAACATATCCGGGATTGGCTACGAATGCGGCTTCAAAAATATCTCCTATTTCAACCGGGTCTTCAAGAATTCACTAGGAATCACGCCCCAACAATACCAGCGAAAACATTTGGTAAGCTAAAAAAAAGGGAGAATTTCTTCCCCCTTTATAATTGACATAAACCCAATACTTTGTTAATATCCCGGATTCTGTTCGAGGTTTCCGTTGATGTTCGCCTCAATTTCCCGGGCTGGAATTGGCCAAAGTCCGTGATGATCCAAGATTGTCGGTCCACTCAGGTCATTGTATTTTCTTACGCGTTCGACGACTTTATTCAGCCTCGCGAGTGTCAGTCTCCGATCTTCTTCAAAAGATAATTCTCTGGCCCTTTCGTCCAGAATGTAATCTATGGTCACCTCCCCTGCCAAGACAGGTTTTGCGTTTGCTCTGGTTCTTAATTGATTGATGTCGTTTGCCGCACTCTGGAGGTCGCCTTTTCCGAGAAAAGCCTCGGCTCTGATCAGGTAAGTTTCCGCCAATCTCAGGTAATACTGATCGCTATAAGTTGATCCCGCACCATTGGTGAGCAAACCCGTATCAGAATTGGCAATCAAATTTGCAGGATGTTGTCCGGGCGTAGTCACTTTAGAAATCCAGGGATACCATCTCCAGCTCTCAGCCACCAGGTTTTTGCCCGGGTATTTCACGGCACTGGAGTCAAACCATGCGGATCTGGGATCATCATAGATAAAGTCCCGGACATAATTGTACTCAGAGTTTCGCATGTCCCCTTCGAAATCTTCTTTCCAAACGAACTGTTCCATATAGGAAGTCGGCCTCATAAAAGAAACGCCTCTGCCTCCGGAATTCAAATTGGATCTGGACCCCAAAGATGCAGTCTTTCCGTCAGGATCCGTCAGCGTAAAAACTGCCGGTGCATGCACCCGCTCGAAAATATTCCCGCCCAATCCGGTAGAGGTCAGCACTCCACCCAGAATATCCACTTCAAATTGAGCCACCCAAAGCGCTTCTGTATTTCCACCGGATCTATTTTGATTACCCACTCTGAAAAGATCATAGAATACATCGCCTGGCTGGTTGGCAAGGGACCCGAAACGAGATGTCATTAAAGCGGTACCAGGGTCATCAATAACTATGGAAGCCGCAGCGATAGCTTCTTCCCATTTTCCCTGAACTATGTACAATTCAGCCAGATAATGATTAGCAACAAGGTTCGAAATCCGTCCATCTTCCACCTCGTTTATTTCGGGAAGATTGGCGGCGGCAACCTGCAAGTCAGACACGATTTGATTGACCACTTCTTCTCTCGAAGCACGCGTAAAATCAGTCTTTGGGGAGGTGACTTCATTGAGAAGCAATGGGACGCCACCAAAAAGGTACATCAGATTTCTGTACCCCAAGGCCCTAAAAAACCTTGCTTCGGCATCAACCTGGACCTTCTGTTCATCCGTCAAAACCGTGTTTTCTTCAAGCCGCTCAATGATGCTGTTGGCACTGGTGACGATTTTGTAAAGCCTGTCCCAATGGTATGCCGGAATACTGCTCGTTGGGTTGAGCGCAACGACATAGTTCCCAAATCTGAGGCCGTCGCTTGTTCTCCTCGCATTAAACATCATGTCGGTCCCATAGAGGTGGGCATATCCAATTTCCCCTGGATTAAACTTCATGTCCCTGACCTGTGCATAAATATCCACCAATGCCGCTTGATAATTTTCATAGGTCACAAAGGAGTTATCCGTGCTGTAGAAATCAAGGGGGACTTCTTTCAGGAATTCCTCCTCCATACAGGAAGTAAGAACAACCAAAAATAAGATGGCAATGCTTATATTTTTTAATAAGGTTTTCATTTTGGTTTCGTTTTAAGAATTAGAAAGAAATATCAAGACCCACGGAAAATCCTTTCATTACTGGCAAACTTTGGCCGGACTCGGCGCCCAATCCCTGACCTGTTTCCGGATCCCATCCTACCCAGTCCGTCAAAGTCAGAAGGTTTTTTCCACTGACATAGAATTTGAAATTTTGCATTCCAATTCGTTGGAGGGTTTCGCTTTTTAGCGAGTAAGACAGCGATATGTCCTGAAGTCTTACAAAGCTTCTCGAAAAATACCTTTGGCCGGCGATCCCCGCATCAGGCCCCGGCCTTCTGAACGTGGCGTCGGGATTGGATGGACTCCAGTAATCCACTTCTGAAAACCAATTGCTGCTTTGAGCGGTGCCTATTGATCCATAGTTGACACCCGCCCAGGGATTGTTGAGACCGAGGTATCCATCTTCCCCGCCCTGGACGGAGTTGATGAAAAAACGTAGGGTAAACTCGTTATAACGCAGGGTATTCTGAATCCCGAATCGGTACGCAGGCTCCGTTCTCCCCAAGATTCTACGATCCCCCTGAGGTGTGATGGACCCGTCTCCGTCCAGATCCCTTAGCTTGTATAAGCCCGGCTGAAAACCTGCTGGCACTTCATCACCGATCTGCCAAATACCTTCCACTTCATAGTTGTAGATGGTTCCTATGGACTGCCCGATAAATAAGTTATTGGCGATCAGGTCATCCTCTCTTCCATCACCATCTCGGTCCAACCCAATCAGACTGACAACTTCATTCACATTTCGCGAAAAATTCACCCCTATATCCCAGGAGAAATCAGAATACTGTATGGCTTGGGTGTTCAATACGATCTCCAATCCCCTATTTTCTATCTCTCCCACATTTGAGGAAATGCTGGAAAACCCGGTGATATTGGGCAGGACGAAGTTCCAAAGGAGATCGTTGGTTGTTGAGAAGTAGTAGTCGACATTGGCAGAAACGCGGCTGTTGAACAGGTCTAAATCCAATCCAAAATTTGTACCGGAGGTCCTTTCCCAGGATAGGTCCGGATTGGAAAGAGAGGTAATACGCTGTCCATTGACAGTTGATCCACCATCTTCAAAAACATACTGAGAAGCCGGTCCGGAGGTCACGGTCGCCAATGAACTATAGCGATTGGTCAGATTTCCCGTAATTCCATAAGAAGCTCTGAACTTCAGAAAATCAATCTTTTCCACATCACGTAGAAATGATTCTTCAGACAGAACCCATCCTAAGCCTATCGAGGGAAAGGTTCCAAACTTATTGTTCTCCGCAAAACCGCTGAAGCCATCTCTCCTTATGGTAGCCGTCAAAAGGTATTTCCGTTTAAAGTCATAGCTTAATCTTCCCATCTGATAGAGGAAGCTTTCTTCCCAGGCGCTTGACCCGATTCGCTGGATCAGGGCCTGCTGAAGGCTGTTGTAGGACAAAATCAAATTGGAGTAGTCGACACCAACGGCTCTGGTTTCATCATACTTGACTTTGTTCATACCATACAATCCCGTCAGGGTTATCCTGTGGTCGCCGTTGATTTCTTTGGTGTAGGTGAGGATATTGTCGAACAACACATCGTTGGTCCAGCTATTGTTCTTTTGGGCTCTTCCAGCCAAACCTCCGTCGTAGGGATTCGAGGTACTGAAGTTTGACCATCTATAGTTGTTGCTGAAGTTAAGTCGATAGGAAAGTCCTTCAATAGGAGGGATTTTCACATCAGCATACAGGATCCCGGATATATTGTTTCTCAAATCCCGGTTGTCTGCTTGGGCGATCAAAAAAGGATTTAGCCTGAAATCCCCCAAAGGATTGATAATAAACTCCCCATTTTCATTATAGGGAGTCACCAATGGACTCATGGTAGGCAGTACATTAAAGTCAGGGCTGTCTCCGGAATAGTCGGTAAACGAACCGAAAGTGTTAACCCCGATTTTTAGCCATTCTGTGATATCCGTATCCAGGTTAATTCGGCCAGTAACCCGGTTGAACTTATCGTTGAGCATCCAGCCAGTCTGGTCTGTATAGCCTCCCGAGATGAAATAAGAAGTCTTATCCGAGTTGCCCCGGATACTGATCTGATGGTCGACGATATATCCCGGATCAGTTACTTCCTCATACCAATTGTAATCGGTGCCGTTATTCAATCCTTCGATTAGTGGAGGAAAAAAACCGGTATTGTTCTGAAGCGTCCAATCGGGATCTTCGGTGAGGTAGTCAGGCGCGAGGTACCCTCTTTGCCAGTCAACATCTCTGGCACTTTTCAAATAATCCTCTCTTCCAAGTGGCTTGAGTTGCGTCGACGGTGTCTGTGTAGCCACAAAGCCCGAGTAACTGATGACTGGTTTTTGTGCCTGTCTTCCGGTCTTGGTCGTGATGATGATGACTCCATTTGCTGCCTGTGCGCCATAAATGGCTTTACTGCTTGCATCTTTCAGCACATCTATTGACTGGATATCCTTTGGATTGAGATCGGAAATCCTGCCCCGGTAAAAAATCCCGTCGAGTACAATCAGCGGTTGTTGGTTACCATTCAGCGAAGTCTGCCCACGGATTTCGATGGAAGGGTCTTCTCCAGCCTTTGCTACCTGCCCTATATTTACACCAGGTGTCGAACCGCTTAAGGCTTGGAGGATATTGGTATTGGGTGATTCCTCAAAATTCTTCAAGGGAGCCGAAATCACGGAGCCCGTTAAATCGGATTTCTTGGTAGTTCCATATCCGATTACCACCACTTCATCCAAATTGGACGTGTCGGCACTCAGCCTAACATCAATTTCCGTTCGATTTCCAACCTGTACCTCCTGCGTCTGAAAACCGATAAAAGAGAATATCAGCGTGGCGTTTTCATTCGGAACAACAAGGGAATACTTTCCCTCCAAATCGCTGACCACACCTGTGGTCGTTCCTTTGACAAGGATCGAAACACCAGGCAAAGCCGCCCCAAGATCATCCAAAACCACCCCTGAAACGGCAATTTCAAAGAGCCCATCGCCGACTTTATTTAAGTCATATTCCATTCTAATATTAGGCTGATAAATCATATCAATATCATGCCCTATTGGCTTTGGGAGAGCGGGATTTTCGAATGCAATAAGATAACTTGAACTGCTTGAAATTAATACCAGCGCAAGAGTTAAGGATAATATTATCTTCCTTAGTGTTAGCAAGTAAATATTCTTTTCCATATTATTTTGGGTTATTTTAAACTGATAGAAAGAGCTTTTTAAAATGATTTATCCTAACTGATCTGTATCGTGGAAACCATATCAATAAAGGTAGACCAAGCTGCTAAATGGAAATTTCACAGTATTTGCAGGTAATGAAAAAATTCTTGCACAATCGCTAACCTGTTGAACAGTACACCAATCAAGTGGCTTACTGTTGAAAACCCAAGCACACTGAGCCTAGCTTGCTGGATTGCTAGACAAAACCCATCAACGTCTTTTTGACATTGTCTTTTCCCTTCAAAAATCCTATTTTTCGTTACTGCCAGCCTGTAGCCATATAAAATCTTTCGAAGGCTACTTCAAACGGGTTGTCGGTTTTCGGCGAACCAATTCGAATCGAACATGTGCTTCTACTTCTTCTCTGATGACAAATGGCTGGCCGATCTTTCGACCGATGAGCTGTACGGCCCCTGGGTCAAGCAACTGGATGCCTTTGAAGGGGAGCATTACAATATAGGCTTTGCCCATCCCAGGTTGGATGTGTTGACCAACGACTTCGAAAAACCCATCGCCAAGATGGAATGGGGGCTGCTTCCCCATTGGTCCAAGGACAAATCCTTCCAGAAAAACACGCTGAATGCCCGTTTGGAAACTTTGGAGGAGAAGCCGAGCTTCCGCTCCTACACCGGCAACCGCTGCCTGATCCCTGCCGAGAGCTTTGTGGAATGGCAATGGCTGGATCCCAAGGGAAAGACCAAACAGAAGTACCGCATCCGGGAAAAAGGCGAGCCCTGGTTTACTTTTGCCGGCATCTACAGCAATTGGACCGACCCCGATACCGGGGAAATCATCCCCACCTTCTCCATCGTCACCCGGGAGGCGGAAGGGATCATGCGGGAAATCCACAACACCAAACTCCGCATGCCCATGCTCGTATCGAGAACCGAGCGCGACCTTTGGCTTGCCGGGGAACTGGATGTGGCCACGCCCCCGGAACTGGAGGCGGAAAAGGCCGAGTAGCCGAGCCTACAGCATAATCCGGATCACCTCGTCCAGGTCTGTCGAATACCTGGGGGAAAGTTTTTCCTGCCTCATCTTCCAGACTTTGCCCGGGTCCTGCGAGGCCAGCCGGACTTTTTTCCCATAGAGCAGGTTCAGCCGATCCACTGTCTTCATGAGCGGGATCTGCCTCGGATCCCGGTTGTGGAACAGGTTCAGTTGGGGCTCCTTTTCGGCCGTGAACTTCTCGACGATCACCCCCGCTTTTTTGTAATGGAATCCCGGCCGGAAAATCCGTTCCAGCGCCCCGATTGCAAACTTGGAAAGCTCCATGCCCGAGTTGGTGGGAAAGGGAAGGTCCACGGTGATCTTTTTTCCATACTGGGGAAGATCCGGGCGGTGGCCATTGGTGTAGACAAACACGGTCAGCGCGTTGCAGTTGCTTCCCTGACTCCGCAGCTTTTCCGCACAGGTAAAGGCAAAGGTCGACACCCGCTCCCTGATCTGCTCCAGCTCGGTGTAGTTGGTGTCAAAGGACCGGGTCACGGCGATGGCTTTCTTTGCCACAACAGCTTCCAGTCCCAGCACGGAGATGCCCTGCAGGTCGCGCTTCAGCCTCAGCCCAACAATGGAAAGATTTTTCCTCACCCAGTCGTCCTTCATGCGGGTGAAGTCATAGGCTGTTTTGACGCCAAGTTTCTCCAGCCTTTTGCCATGCTGCCTTCCTATTCCCCAGACGTCCGCGACGTCCAGCCACTTCAGGGCCTTGACCCTTTTCTCTTCGCTGTCCATCGCATAGACGTTGCCGGTATGCTCGGGGTATTTCTTCGCAATCCGGTTGGCGACCTTGGCCAGGGCCTTGGTCGGCGCGAAGCCCACCGAAATGGGGATGCCTGTCCACTGGAAGACCTTCCCCCGCATTTCGTTCCCGTAGCGAAGCAGATCGCCTACTTTCAACCCGTCCATTTTCAGGAATGCCTCATCGATGGAATAGATCTCCAACCCGGTGGCATAGGACTCGAGGATATCCATCACCCGGCGGCTCATGTCCCCGTAGAGGGTAAAATTGGCCGAAAACACACTTACCGAATGCTGGTCGAAAAGTTTCTGGTACTGAAAGGCCGGTGCCCCCATGGGAATGCCCAGGGCCTTGGCCTCGTTGGAGCGGGCGATGACACAGCCGTCGTTGTTGCTCAGCACGACCACGGGCTTGCCGTTCAGATCAGGCCTGAACACCCGCTCGCAGGATGTATAGAAGTTGTTGCAGTCGACCAGGGCGTACATGGCGGATGGGCTAAAAGGCTTTGATCACGAAGGTGACGATGCCCCAGACCAGAAACTGGTTATCGGGGTGGACTTTGATGGGGGGATAGGCTTCGTTTTCCGGCATCAGCCAGACCTCAGTCCCCTTCTTCTGGATACGCTTGGCGGTAAACTCCCCGTCCAAAAACACCACCGCGATCTTGTTGTTGCGCGGGACTGCGCTGCGGTCGATCACCATCAGGTCTCCGTCGTCAATCCCGGCATTCTTCAGGGACTGCCCCTTCACCTTCCCGAAGAAGGTTGCCGAGGGGTTCCGGACCAGGTGTTTGTTGAGGTCAATCTTCAGATCCTCAAAATCCATGGCCGGGGAGGGAAAGCCCGCGCTGATGCCCTCCCGGAAAAACGGGATTTCCAACGTACTGGCAGTATCTGCTGGAAAAAGGGCAATCGCGGGGCAAGGTTTCAGGCGAAGATCCATGGCATGCTGCGTTGGGTACCCCACAAAGCTATGGCAAAAAAGCCGGAAGGTGGATGGCCAAAGACAAGAAATGTCGTTTTTATTAACTTTAAATTGTCAATAAAATAAACATTCTGGAAAGCTATGCTGTGATCGGTGAAAACAAAGCAAATTTCAAAAATCGGTTAAGGCCGCAATGCAGAGATCATCGGATGGAGTAATGGATTGCAGAAGGTTGGCTGTGAGTTGGTAAGGGCTAAGAAAAGAATTAGTTAGGAGAAAACTAACCCTGCAACCTGGCCCCTCTCTAGGTTAGCCCGCCGCGGCGGTCTAATCCTCCACGCTCGATTGCTTCGCACCTCTGCTGCAAGCGGTATTAGACTCAGAAATTCGGGTCCGATCTGGGTTTCTCCCCAGTCCTAATGAGTTTTTGGTGTTGAATTGAGAAGCCTACTTGAGAAATCCAGTAGGCTTTTAGTTTTCGGAAAGGAATCCCTATATTGAACTAAGTCAAACGCTAATACTATGTAAATTGAAAGATGAATCAAAGGATAGATCTTCATTCAATTCACCGATCGTTTACAAATAACCACAGCTACTCCCGCATAATAATGGCAATCTTTTTCAGTTTCAACCTATCTTTTCTCCCTCTCTCAAAGGACATGCTACGGATCATTATTTTGGCAATTGCATTTGGTATCGCTACCTCAGTAACTGCCCAAGAAATCAGATATGGACTTCGAATTGGATTTTCAATTGCTACTTTTGGCGGGGATGAAATAGGAGGAGGTGAAACAAATTTCAGGAACGGTTTTTCCTTGGGGGCCTTTTCATCTATTCCCCTTACATCCAAATTACGCTTTGAGCCAGGCCTTGACTTTAATAGCAAAGGTGCCAAAACAGAGTATTTAAATCTGATCAACACGATCTATAGAAATGGATACATGGATATCCCTCTGCTTTTCAATTTCCAAATGACGGAAAAGTTTAGCGTTATAGGAGGACCTCAACCTTCCCTGTTGTTAACCTCTACGCGAGTTCTTGGAGAAGGGGACAATAAAGTTGTCATAAAGGGATCCGATGCCAAAGGATTATGGAAGGATAGTGATTTTGCAGGTGTCATTGGTCTGGGGTATTCCAATTCCAATCGATTTCAAATACAGTTGGTTTATGAACACGGCTTTGTCATGGTAGGCCAAATTCCGAATTCAGTTTACAACAGGGTATTGAAAACCACCTACAAAGCCTACTTTTAAAGGTCCCAAACCATTGAATTCCTATATCCGCTGGTTGGAAGGCTGTAAAGCAGTAGGAAACAATTCCTCCCTCTTGTTTTCGCCGTCCCGTGCTATCGGCGGGAGCGATTGGTCTATGATTCTACCCCGCATGCTGCCAGCGATAGCTACTTCCAGCCGATGCTTTTCGAGAGCACCGGGAGACTGCCTTGGTGGTGGCGCTGCCTATTCTACCTCACCCCTCCTATACCTCACCCACCACAGCCCACCCTACAGACTGGCCCAAGCCTCCCCTCCCCGCAGACTGGCTCCTTGCTAAATCTTTCCTCAGGTAAGATTTTTTACGCTCGGCCCTCAACAGGAAGATTTCTTAACGGCTTGTCCCCCATCTCCACATGGAGAGGGTTAGGGTGGGGTAAATCAAGGCAGAACCGCCCTTATTCTCTCCAATACCTTCTCTAGCTCGTTCACAACTTCCTCGTTTTTGAATCTCAGAATCCAGATGCTGAATTCTTGGATCAATTGGTCCCGCTAAAGGTCATGCTCTTGCGGCTCTATCCCATCATGGACTCCCCCGTCGAGCTCAATCGCCAGGTGGAGTCCGTTGCAGTAGAAGTCGGATATATCGCGAAAGTTCGGGTGTTGGCGGCGGAACTTGTATCCTTCCATCTGCCTGTTTTTGAGAGCTTCCCAAAGCATCCGCTCAGCTGGTGTGAGCCCCTTCCTCTTTGACGAGTTAGTAGTGAAGCACCGTAAAAAAGGTTGTCGGAGTAGGTCAGGGTCTAATAAGTGACAAAAAATCTGTAGTCAAATAAGTTGACAATGAATCTACTGCTAAAGTGACATGGGATTTGATCTGTGCTATCTCAGTGGCACGATGATAATTGATTGGGAATATTTGAAAATCGTCCAGACTTCACTTTTTCCCTTCTGACCCCCTAAATCAAAGACCAAAACTCTGCGATTTCGTCATCTTACCACCCATTGGATCGCTAAAAGTCCATTAGGCTACAAATTCCGAAGATCATCCATGATCTCCTTTAGTATTCTATTCTGATTTTCGGAATTTATCCCGTCCCTAGGCCCCAACTCAACGCTCATCAACCTGGCGAGCAAAAAATGTACGTGATCCGGTCCCAGCTGCGGCAAAACCGACAATACAGCATGTTGCACGGCACGCTCTACCACCATTTTATAACGATCATGTTCCTCAGGATAATACCGCATATCTATCAAAATAGCCAAATTGCTGGCTACTTGGGCGAGGTCGGAGGTATCTACCCGACCTCCCTGTTCTAATTTATCAGCAAGCTCACGCACTCCCCCAATCGCTTTTCGTTCTCCTTTGTTGCCCCGGGTCAGTTCTTCGTCCCTCAAAAAAGCGGTCCCTTCCCTTTTATTGGCAAGCTCGATGTATCTCTGGATCATCTCCTCTATGACCGTGTTTTGATCTTCTCCTTCCATACCATCCATCATATTCCAGTAGCGGGAAAAGAAATCGCCATTAAGTTCTTGCACCCCTTCTTCAGGCAAAGTCAAACTCGCCAAAACCATCAAGTTGTTTAAGGCCACTTTTGGCTGCTGATCCATAACTTCCCTTTTTACGGATTCGTTTATGAGAGTTTCCGCGACCGTGTGGTCACCTTGAGCTCCAGCTACGGTGGTTGGGGCCCTGCCTTCAATCCGCAATTCCGAGATAACCCGGGGCAAATCCTGGTGTTCCTTCCTTGTGCGGATACGGGCAATCACCTTCCTTTGAAGAATGAACTGGCCTTGTGAAACAGGCATGATGCCCTTTTCAAAGGCTTGGGGTTTGCTTTTGTTTTGATTTGATGAGCTACCCGGTTTTTCGGTCTTCAAGGCCCTCACTCCCATCACGTCCGCCTCTCTCTCTAGTCCCGAATCGTCGTTGACATTCACTCCAGCCTTCATCTGCATGGTCGGCTTTACCCGTCCCTGCTTCTGCTGCACCACATGCCAGGCTTCGTGGGGAAGGTGTTTTTCCTGCCCCGGGGCAATATGGATGTCGATACCCTGGGCAAAGGCATGGGCCTGAAGCTGGGCGGGCCGGCCGGAATTGTAGTGAACCTTCACATCATCCAGGGAGTAGCCCGAGAGGCTCTCCACTCCGGACTTGAGCGCATCAGGAAGGCCGGTTTTGTTTTCCTTTTTCTGGACAGGGTCACCGTTGGCGATGTAGCCAAATTTTAGTTGCATGGCCGTCTCGGGACGATTGTCCTCAAACTGGAAAGGAGAATTCGCCAGGTCCTGTTTGCCTATCGATTCCGGTTTGGTGGATGTTTTTGAGGCAGGTTGCCCCGCTGCATGTAAAGGCATAAAAAAAATCGGTTAGTGGGTTTATCCTTCCCGGGCCTGATGTTCAGACCTTTCCAGATGCCCCTACTAAAAGTAGCAGATAGGCGGCTGAATTGCAACTAACTGTTTGTTTTGTTGGGCAGTCCCTCCATACCCTCGGAGCAGTTGATTTTTCACCGACCCTAAACTGCGCGTAGCTCGGCAGTCTTCATGGCTGAAAGAGGCCTTTCGGTGGAGATGTGCATCCAACGGTGTCGGTGATCCCGTGTGACTTTGCCCGGTCTAGCCCTGCTGACCCAAAAAATACAATACGCAAAGGGTAGCCAGCATGATCAGAAGCCATTTTAAAATACCCCTTACCCCCATGGCCGGGCTTTCTCTGATGCACCTGACGCCAAAGGGCACCATCGCCACCACCAATCCCAGAACAGCCACCACCGAAGTCCAGGAGCTCCCCTTCAACACCCCGAGCATCAGCATGGACATCAGCGCCAGCGCAACAGACGACGTCATATTCAGGGTTTGTGTCCGATAGGCCCCGATTGCCAGAAGAATCCAGCCCGCAAATATGGCCCCATTCAGCGTGGAAACGATGCTGAACGCTCCGTAGGATTCAGCCACCAATTCCGTGGACCGCTCCACTCCCATAAACTGGACCGACTGAAAAGCCAGGTGATCAATTCCCCCGTGAAAAACACGGGCAAAGAGCCCAAACAGCGTAAAGCAGCCGCCCCAGAGCGCTAGTGAGCTCCCCCTCTTTCCGATTTCCGTGGCAAGCGTGACAATGGCGGGCCACAACAGAATGTTTCCTGCGACAAATACATTATAGGAGTTCGACAGGAGCGTGGGGTGTTCTTCAAAAGCAGCAAGCTGCTGGGGGAAGAAAAAATCAAATCCCAGTCGCAAAAGCACTCCGACAAGGAGCAGCAAAGGGCCAATGATAGCGGATATGCCACCTATCAGGCTTCCGGGAAAAGAAAACCCGGGGTTTACCACCCTCGCGTCTCCTTTTTGCTCAAGGTAGTTTTGTGATTTCATTGGCTAAGGTTTTCCCTCATGCGTCGGTTCCTGAAAGTGGGTTACGGGACAAAACCTGTTCTAAGGATTGGGGGATGCTATTAACACCGTTTCTATTTTTGCATTTGACTTGGTTTCAAAAACGACTTTGTCAACCAATTCAGCTGAATGGATGAAAGCTGGCTTCAATGGCAATGGTGATCCACCAAATCTATCAACCAGTTTACCGCGCAGTTCATTGGGCAGTTTATTCAGATCTTCAAAATATTCGCTCCCCTGCTGCAATGAATCAACAACTTGTCGAAAACGGTAGTCGGGCACCTGAAATTCTTTTGAAAAGGGTTGGAAATCCACAAAAATCCCACCCGAAGGAGGATTTGGCAATAATCCTGAATTTGTAGTCTTATGTCTCATTATTTTAGATTGCTTAGATTAATTCAAGTACCTGCTCAATTTTAATTTGTTCCAAAAAAGTCTCGTCATGTGAGACTACTACCAACGTCCCCTGGTATTCGTTAATGGCCGCGGTCAGAATATCTAAATTCTGGATGTCCAGGTTATTGGTGGGTTCATCAAGAATTATGATATCCGGTGAAGAACTAGATACCGTCAGGCAACACAAGAGCAAGCGCATCCTTTCCCCTCCGCTGAGTGAACCACAGGGTTTGGCCCATTCTTCTTTTGTAAACAAGAATCTGTTAAGCCTGGTTTTTAGCTCGTGTTCCTGAAGTCCTGAGGCATTGAACTGTTGGACCTGTTCTAAAACATTCAGTGTATTGTCGATCAGAGAATAATCCTGATCAATATAAACTGTCTTGTTATCTGCCCTGTATGCTGAGCCGGAGGTGGGCTCAACAACTCCCAAAATCAGGTTAATCAGGGTTGTTTTACCTGTGCCGTTTTTGCCTTTTAGAGCCAGGCGATCCCCGCTTTTAAGCTGGAATTTCAGACTGTTTTTCCAAAGACGTTCCAAGTGATAACTGAAATTGATGTGGTCAGCTGAAAAGAGGATTTTCCCCTGATGCAGGTCAGAATTGTCAAACCCAAAAGTCATTTTATCAACTCCCGGAACGGCGGCACGTAAAGATTTTAATTCCCGGGAAATCCCGTCGATCTTTTCGGTATGGACACTCTTTAATTTTGAGGTGCTATATTCCGCTTTGTTGCGTAAAGTATTCATCATAATCCGGGAAACGCCGGACTTTTCCTGTTTTCCCTTTCCTCGACTATCCAGTTTTTGTTGACGCTCTGCTGTCTCCCGCTCTTTTTCCTTGGCTTTCCGAAGGGCCTTTTCTTTGTGTTGGATATCTAGGCTTAACGCCTTCTTTTCGATTAGCTTTTGCTCTACATAAAACTCATAATTGCCACCATAGAGTTTTACACCGCTTCTGCTCAACTCAGCTATGCAATCTAACAGATTGAGTAATTTCCTGTCATGGCTCACCACGATCAATGTGCTTTTGGTGGACTTGATAAAGTCATAAAGCAATGCTCTACCGGACAGATCGAGATGGTTGCTGGGTTCATCCAAAAGAATCAATTTAGGCTGGTGAATGGAAATTCCCGCGAGAAAGACTTTGGTTTTTTGCCCTCCGCTAAGTGACTGAAGTGGGGTAGAAAAGTCCACATCTCCAAGTCTCCAGAATTCCAAGGCTTCCTTGCAACGCTCTTCAATTGTCCAATCATCATTTAGAACGGTAAAGCACTGTTCAGAGGTATCTCCCGCCAAAATGCGATGCAACGCTTCCAGCTTATTCTCTATGTGCAATGCCCGGGAAATTGTCTGGTGATTGAACTGTCCAAAAATCTGTGGGATATAATAAGGCTCTGATTCAAGCATTAACTGCCCTTCATAGGTTTGGATCTCTTTTGCAATAATTTTCAGCAAAGTGGATTTTCCGGATCCGTTATTACCTATCAAGGCGATTTTTTCATGGGTGTTTACCGTTAAATTAAGATCAGTAAACAGATAATCCTGATTGGGAAGTGTATAGGAAAGGTGTTGGAAGGTCAACATAATTTCTTTCTTTAAAGAGAAAACAATCAACTAACTGCCTGGCGGTTAGCTGTCTTTAAATGGTCTGAAAGAAATTAATTTTCACATAGTGCTTCTTGACTTTACACCTTTGGAGATTGCAAATATATAAATTTATATTTTTTGGTGAACTGCCTTTGATTTCCCCGGAAATAGGAAATGCTATCTTCAGATAGGATCGAAACTATATCCTACGCCGCCAATTCAGTCTCATGGAATGGCTGGAAAAACAGGAGCGTTCTAGCATAGCCACCACTTCATTCGGTGTATTTATCTCTTTTACAAGCGGCTTAACTTCAAGTGGCAGCCAATGAGTAGAAGGCCAACAATACTAACAAATACCCTGGGTTGTTGAATGCCCTTCACTTTTACCGAATAGCCCAGCGCGATTTCAGCTACTTCATAAGCAATGACTTTTCCTTGAGTCTCCATGATCTTTTTTTGGTTTTGTGGAACAATGAATTGGGCGATCAAGACTCGAAGGAAAACGAATAAAAAGCGCCGCAAAGCAAGAGGCTTTATGCCGGAAGCTTCAAGTCGCCCGGAGCCCAATGGACTATCTTGACAAAGAATTCAGGAATGGAAAAATCGTATGGCTGGACTTAAAAAAACACCCGGACTCTCTCGGGTGTTTTTTTGTCTCAGATTCTTGGATCACTTAGTCCCGGTAAAGGTCATGCACTTGCTGCTCTACCCCATCATGCACTCCCCCGTCGAGCTTAATCACCAGGTGGAGTTCGTGGCTGCTATTTAATGATAGCCTGGTGCTGGTGAGGGAGAATCTGGCCCAATCCGAAATGGGCTCAACCTGAACCAAAGCCATCAACGGAATAAGTGCCGTCCCGATGGGACTTTTGGGATTAGGCTCCTAAATTCCCTGCGGCACATTCCCCAGTAGTCAAATTAGGTCGCCAGGATAGAATGAACAGAATCTATCCCTTTGGGTCACAGCGCATCATTCATTTCATATTGGCTGATGGCTCCGGCGGTCTGGTAGGCTGATGTAAATTTTGGTAGTTTCGCCTCAGATGAAAGTTTGCATTGCCGAAAAACCTAGCGTGGCCCGTGAGATCGCCGCTGTCCTTGGAGCGAATTCCAAGCACGACGGGTACTACGAAGGGAATGGCTACATAGTCACGTATACGTTCGGCCACTTTTGCACCTTGCTTGAGCCCAATGACTATGACCCCTTTTGGAAAAGCTGGAGTCTGAGCCACCTGCCCATGCTTCCCGAAAAATTCAAGACCAAAGTGGTGGAAAATGCCGGGATACAGAAACAATTCAATATTGTCAAAAAGCTATTTGAAACGGCCAAATTGGTGATCAACTGCGGGGATGCCGGCCAGGAGGGGGAACTGATCCAGCGATGGGTCATCGAGCAGGCCGAGTACAAGGGAGAAGTCAAAAGATTGTGGATTTCCTCATTGACCACCGAGGCCATCAAAGAGGGCTTCGAAAAACTCCAGCCCTCCTCCAAATACGACAACCTGTATTATGCGGGATATTCCAGAGCTATAGGCGACTGGTTGCTGGGCATCAATGCCACGCGGCTCTATACCGTCAAATACGGTGGATACAAACAGGTACTGTCCATAGGACGAGTCCAAACGCCTACGCTGGCGATGATCGTGAACCGGTTCAGGGAAATCCAAAATTTCCAGCCCCAACCCTATTGGGAATTGCAGACCGTCTATCGGGAGACCACCTTCAATTGCGAAGAAGGGAAATTTCAGAGAAAGGAAGACGGGGAGGCTTTTGCCAACCAGGTAAAGGCGCATGATTTTGAAGTCGTCTCCGTAGAAAAGAAAAAGGGAAGGGAATCCCCGCCGAAGCTTTTTGATCTGACGGGCTTACAGGTGTATTGCAACACCAAGCTCGGGCTTTCCGCCGATGAAACGCTCAAGATTGCCCAGCAACTCTACGAACAGAAAGTCATCACCTACCCGAGGGTGGATACCACGTTCTTGCCAAGCGACATCTACCCCAAAGCATCTGGAATACTGGAGAAGCTCAGCCAATATCAGGTCTTGACCCAGCCTATCTTGGGGAAGAAATTAAAAAAGTCTGCCAAGGTATTCGACGACAAAAAAATAACCGACCACCATGCCATCATTCCCACGGGCGTACAGGCGAGCTTGCATGGGAATCACCAGAAAGTGTTTGACATCATCGCCCGACGCTTCATCGCGGTATTTTATGAGGATTGCTCTGTGGCCAATACCATCGTCCATGGAAAGGTGGATACCGTTCCGTTCAAGACCACCGGAAAGGTAATCCTGGATAAGGGCTGGCGGGTCGTGTTTGAATCCTTGGAAAAAGAAAAGAAGGAGAAAGAGGAGCTTCCTGTCTTTACCACAGGTGAGAAAGGGCCGCATGAGCCTTCCTTTCTCCAGAAAGAAACCAGTCCTCCAAAACACTACACGGAAGCGACCCTTTTGCGGGCGATGGAGACTGCCGGCAAACAGGTAGATGATGAAGAGATGCGGGAGTTGATGAAGGAGAACGGCATCGGTCGTCCCTCTACCCGCGCAAGCATCATCGAAACGCTTTTCAAACGGCAGTATATCGAACGGAACAAAAAGCTGATACTGCCGACGGAAACCGGGATTCAACTGATCGATATCATCAACAACAACCTGCTTACCTCTGCGGAGCTGACCGGACAATGGGAGAAGCAACTGAGGGAGATAGAAAAGGGGAATTACCACGCGGGCTCCTTTGTGAAAAACATGAAGCTCATGGTCGAGCATCTGGTCTATGAGGTAATCCGGGAGAACAGGCAAACGACCATCGCCCCTCCCACTGAAATCAAGGTTGCCGAAAAGACCAAGACTGTGGAAAAAGAAAAAACAGCCGCAGCCGTGGTGGGATATACCTGCCCGAAATGCAAGGAGGGATCGCTGCTAAAAGGCAATTCCAGCTATGGATGCAGCGGCTATAAAAAGGGATGCAAGTTTTTACTTCCCTTTTCTTTCGAAGGAAAGAAAATCTCGGGGAACCAGTATTTGCGATTGCTCCAAAAAGGGTCTACCGTCAATTTGAAGGGATTTAAAACCCAGTCGGGCGACAAGGAAGGGTTGCTCCGTTTCGATGGGCAGTTTCAACTCGTACTCGAAGAAAAGAAAGAAGCGACTCCCCGGGAATCAAAAGACACTCCCCCTGTCATCCCCTGTCCCCTATGCCGGAAAGGCACCATAATCAAGGGAAAGACAGCCTTTGGCTGCAGTGCTTACAAGGAAGGCTGTGGCTTCCGGTATCCCTTTGACACCCTTCGGCAAAAGGCGCAAGGCAAGCCGCTAAGCAAAGAGCTGGTTATCTCCCTATTGGAGAAGAGTGTGGGTGTTTAAACAAATGTAGCAGGGCGAATTATTCTTTTTTAAATTGAACCTGCTGACCACCCTGCGTGAGTATCATGGCATTTTTTTCCGGATCAAACTCCATGACAATTCCCGCAGGATCAAATTTGAACACGTTCTTTTCCGTAGCTTCCAGTGGGAAGGCTGATTGTCCGGTTGCCTGGGCAAGTAGAGAGTTCTTATCCCTTGTAATCGTGATTTTCAAGGGGATTTGCGTAGAAGCATAGACTCCCAAGTAAGAATCCAGCTCCTCGGAAGAAACCTCGTAGATGTTAAAAGTTGGGATTTCGTAGGGCTTGTCAAACAAAGCACTCAGCACCGCAATGGTAATATTATTTCCATTGTAATTGCTGCCGTTTGAAGTCAGGGCATAGCTGACACTACCATCCGAAAAATGTGAGAACACGGAAGTAAACCCATCAATGCCCCCAGTATGACCATAGCTAATCTTTTCATAGAAAGGAATCGGAAACAAGCCAAATCCAAAATTGTCTCTCATGGCGGTCATCAGTTTTAGGCTTTCCGGCTGAAGTATCTTCCCTCCAAACAAGGCATCGCTGAATTTATTCAAATCTATCGGGGTGGAAACAATCCCTCCCGCTCCCAAAGGAATGGAGAGGTCCGTTTCAGGTTGTAGCACCCAGGCTCCATCGAAACTGTAGGACTTACATTCATTATCAGCAGAATCTATAGTGCCACCGAAATAGGTATTCTTCAATCCGATGGGCTGTACAATGTTTTCCTGAATTAGGTCTCCGTAGGATTTTCCGAACTCTTTCTCAAGAATATAGGTAAGGAGGACATAATTGGAATTACTGTAGGAAGCCTTGCTTTCAGGCTCAAAATCACTACCTCCAGCTGCGATGATAGCTACCATATCCGCTTCACTCTTGGGCTGGGTAAACCAAGTCATGTAACTCTGGTCATCGGTAAAATTATGAATGCCGCTTCTATGGGACAGCAATTGCTTCAAGGTGATTTTTTCTGCATTTGGAACAGTAGGGAAATATTTCTCAATCGTCTGGTCCAAACCCAGTCTATTCTCCTCTACAGCCTTTAGGACCAAAACTGACGTAAAAGTCTTGGATATGGACCCAATTCTATATTTGGAGTTTTCATTTGCCTTAACTGCTCTCTCCACATCCACATAGCCGAGGGAACGGGAATAAATCACGTGTCCATTCTCTGAAACCGCTACACTCCCCATAAACCTATTGCTCTCTTCCAGCGCGTCAAAGTATCTGTCCAGTTTCGCTTTGTCAAAAGATTGGGCAAGAGCCAGGTTTACCCAAAAACCAAACAGCATGGCGGTAAAAAATAAATTTTTCATTCTATTCGATTTTAAAGACTCAATAAATAAACCAGATCCAAAAAGACAATCCCGAAGAAATACTCCTGTTGATCCCCGTGACATCTTTGTCCGGGAGCAATGGCCAATGAGAAATTAAGAATCCATGCCAATGTTTCAAGGAAGATAGATTAATTCCCGCCTCTCCCCAATGATAAACAAGGCTATTAACGAGATATAACATCCGTTTTTAAGGAGAGCGTGGCTGTGTGATCCCCCCATCAAATGTAGCAGGGCTAATCCTCTGTCTTTTGAGCTCCTATTAGCTACCCCTATCAAAAAAATATTCCTGTCTGCTGCTAATTACTACCCTAAGCTTGCCTCACAAGACCATTGAAATCCTGTCTTGGAGTAGAAAAGCTAATGGGAAGTAGTAGGGGTAAGGGAGAGTTTCGTCAATCCTGTCTCAAAGCTATCTGTCTGGAAGTTTGCCGAAGCCAAGTCGAAGTCTATGCCATTGAAATAGCTTTCTGCTAGACCGAACGGAGTCGAGGTCTCAATTGACGACTTTCGCATTTTATCCCTTCCACTAAATTTCATACTGTACTACTGATCACTGCTTCGTCCCCACCGCCTTCTTTTCCCCAAAAACCCTCCTGTAGTCCACCGGTGTGTAGCCCATCACTTGTCGGAATTGGCGGGCGATGTTTTTGCTGTCCTGTAGGCCCATGTCCAGGGCTATCTCAAAAATGGTCTGGTCGGAACTGATCAGCTTCTCGGCCATCTTCTCTATTCTCAGATTGGAAATGTATTTGTACACGGGCATGCCTGTCACCTCTAGGAAACGCTTTTCAAGGGATCTCCTGGACATGGGAACCTCCTTGACGATGTCACTCACCTGCAGGTTGGTTTCAATATTGCGGTGAATAAAGTCCAGCGCGTCGGCTACATGGTCGTCCGAGGAGGCGTAGATATTGGTCGAGGTGCGGGTGATGACCTTCAGCGGTGGCACGGGGATATCCCGGTAGAACTTCACCCTTCCCTGAATCATCAGGTCCAAGGCCCGGGCCGCGTCATATCCGCCTTTTTCGATATCCAATTCTATGCTCGACAGCGGCGGGTCGGAGAGCTCACAGAGCATCACGTCGTTGTCCACGCCCAGCACTGCCACTTCCTGTGGCACCCGAATGTCGTTGTGCTTGCAGGTCTCGGTGATGTGTACACCTTGGTTGTCGTCACAAGCCATCAGTGCGACCGGCTTGGGAAGACTTTTTAGCCACTTACTGAGTGACTTGCTTTTGTAGTACCAGATGTCTGTGGATCGGGCTTTTTTGTGCTCAAAGTAATGGACCTGATAGCCGGCTTTGTTCACCGCCGTCTCAAAACCCTCCGCACGCTCCCGGGACCACACGATGTTGTTGAAGCCATAAAAGGCAAAGTTTTGGTAGCCTTTCTTCAAAAAATACTCCGCCCCCATCCTTCCCGTCTGTCGGTAAAGTCCGGTAATGTTGGGAAGCTTTTTAAATCGTTCCTTGAAGTCCTGTGCGATGACTGGGAACGGGGATTCGTAAAACTCGGTCTCCATTTCGTTGTACAGCTGCCCGATTATGCCGTGGGCTTTCCATTCCTTGGCCCATTCGACGATGCCCTTCACGCCCATAGTCTCCCGATAGTAGAGCGGCATTCGGCAAAAGCTCCAGTTGCCGTTTTCAGAAGAATACTTGCTAATGCCCTTTAGCAGGGCTTTGCTGTATTCCTCCCCGAAATCGAGTAGCAGGATGACTTTGTACATGTGGCGCTAGGAGAAAAGCTCTTTTAATGATCCCACACGGGCATTGGAGATCAGGGGTTTCGCCCAAATCCCGATAGAAAAGATATAGCCCAGTGGAATCAGCAGGAAAAACATTGCCACCCTCAGCCCAGTGAAATCCGCGATTGCTCCGATCACCAAAGGGACGACCGCTCCTCCGATGATCCCGCTGCACAGAAGCCCCGCAAAGGTTCCGTGGGCAAAAGACACCGAGTTGAGCGAAAGGGAAATGATGATGGACCACATCACGGAAAGGCAAAATCCGGTCAGTGCAAAAGCAATCAAGGCGAGGTTTCCCCCGGCAGTGAGACCTATGACCAACGCGGCGATTGCAGCGAGGGAAAAAAGCATCAACACGTGCTTGCTGTCCATCAGCTTGAGCAATAGCAATCCCAGCAGACAGCCAATAGTAAGCAATCCCCAGAAATAGGAAATGACCTGCGCGCCGGTAGTCGCCGGATCGGCACCATGATACTCCTGAAGAAACTTGCTCACCCAGTTGGCTATTCCCTGCTCGGATCCTACGTAGCAGAATATCCCGATAAAAAACAGCCAGACTTTGCGCTGTCCCATCAAGGCCTTCAAAGATTGTCCTAGGTCGACTTTTTCATCTTCTTTGAGTTCGACTTTGGGGAACTTCACCCCCAGGATCAACAAAAACATCAAAAGGGCGATCAGGGCAAAGAGATAATACACCGAAACCCAGGACAAGTCGGCGGGCACGAGCCTTTCCAAAAACTGAAAATGGAAGGCATCATTTCCCGTGTGGAGATTCTGAACCAAGTAGCTGTAGAGCCAGGGACTAAGGAAGGAGGCCGCTCCGAAAGCCAGCTGTCCCAAGACCGAGTTGAAGGCGAAGTTTTCCTCACCTCCTGCCACACGCAGCAAGGGATTGATCACGACCTGCAACATGGCCATGCCCAAGCCGATCACAAACAGGGAAATAAGTGCAAAGCTAAACTGCGGGTTGAAGGCGAAAACCAAGGCCCCAAGCGCGGCCAGCCCGAAAGCCAGAAGAAGGACGGGTTTTTCCCGGTACTTTTCCACCAGAAGCCCCGATGGAAGGGACATCACCCCATAGGCAACAAAAAAGGAAAAGGGCAGAAATCCCGCCAGGGAGAGGCTCAGGGAAAAGCTGTTGATGATGTCCGGAATGATCGGCCCCAGGATATTGGACATGAGGGAGATTACAAAGAAGATCAGGAAAATCAGAAGAAGTAAGGAAGTTCTTTTCTTCATGGGTGGGGGACGGGCGATTTTTTAGACCTCCAATAATGACTCGTTTCTATTAATTATTCATACTGCAAGGGGAAATATTTTTTGGCAAAAACCCATTTTTATGTGGGCGGATTAGTCCTAATTGAAGCTCATCTAGTATTTAATCCAAAATAAAGAAACGAATGACACCTTTTCCATTTCGCCTGCTGTCCGTAGTCTGCTGCGCCCTTGCGAGCTCTTTACTTTTTGTCTGCTGTGCTGGCTCCAGCAGCTCCGAAGAATCCGATGCTGTGGCCTCTGATTCCCTGAGCTTGACCCAGGTCAGCTCGAGCAAGATCTTTGACAGCCATCCGGAATTTGCCCAAGGACATGCCTCCACGATTATAGAGGCAAATCCCGGAGAATACCTAGTGGCATGGTTTGGAGGCACACACGAAAAGCACGACGATGTGAGCATCTGGATGGCAAAAGGCGATGGAAACAACTGGGAAGTTCCCCGGAAAGTAGCCAAGATCCGAAACGACCCGCATTGGAATCCGGTGCTTTTCAACGCTCCCGACGAAAAGATTTACCTGTATTTCAAAGTCGGGAAGGAAATCGACGATTGGGAAACCTGGGTGCAAACCTCCGAAGACAAGGGAAAAACCTGGACCACACCCGTGGAACTGGTACCCGGTGACAAAGGCGGAAGAGGCCCTGTTAGAAATCATAATATCGTATTGTCGGACGGTACTTGGCTAGCTCCAGCTTCCAACGAGAAAAACAAAGTCTGGAATGCCTTTATGGACAGAAGTACTGATGGCGGAAAAACCTGGGAAGCCACACCCTTCATCGAACTGGACAGAACACTCATTCCCGAAGAAGGCGTCATACAGCCTACGGTTTGGGAATCCTCTCCTGGCAATGTCCACGCCCTACTCAGAACGTCCGGTGGAAAAATCGCCCGCACCGACTCCAAAGACTATGGGAAAACCTGGTCACCCATTTACCTGACCGACCTGCCAAACAACAACAGCGGGATTGATGTCGCTCATCTTGGAGGAGAAAAAATCGCCCTTATCTACAACCCCGTTGGTGAAAACTGGGGTGACCGAAACCCGATCAACCTCGCCATCTCCCTGGATAACGGAAAAACCTGGGCCATTGACCAGACCATTGAAAAAGGCGAAGATCCCGAGACCGAGTTTTCCTACCCCAGCATCATTTTCGATGGTGAAAATCTGATCATGACCTACACCTGGAACCGACAGAAAGTCGCCTTCTGGAAATTCAAGGTCGAAGGACTGTAGTCTCAGCTGCGGATACCGCTGGCTGAAAAGTAAAGAAACAACATTCAACATTGTAGTACCGCACTCCCCTCCCGCATGCTCACGGAATCAAAGGGGGCTAGGCGGATTTGTCTCAAAAAAATCAAAAGATGCAGTTCAAGCGCACAATAACCCGATGCTTACCAATCCTTTTTCTCATGGTAGCAATTGGGGAACTCGCGGCACAAACAGTCGTCCAGACAGAGGTCAGCCAGCAAATTTTCACCCCCCAGGCTGAGCATGCCCACGGCAGCAGCATTGTAGCCTTACCAAATGGAGACCTTCTTGCAGCTTGGTTCCAAGGGTCGGGAGAACGGACAGCGGATGATGTACGGATTTTGGGCGCGCGTAAAAGCAAAGGCGCTTCCACCTGGTCCGCTCCTTTCCCAATGGCCGATACGCCGGGAATCCCCGACTGCAACCCGGTACTATTTCTCAATTCCAAAAACGAACTGACCCTCGCTTGGATCGCCGTATTGGGCAACCAATGGGAACAGTCCATCCTGAGAACCCGCAAAAGCAACAACTACGACCAAGCCGGAGCACCTATCTGGAACTGGCAGGACAATATTCTTCTTAAGCCCGGTGAGGAATTTGCAAAAGAAGTGGAGACAAAACTGAAACAACTTCCCGACAGCCACCACGGATGGTCAGCCTATGCGCCCGACTACGACAAACTCACGGTCGAGGCCTCCAAAAATCCCAAATACCGCAGCATTGGATGGATGACGCGAATCAAGCCTTTGGTGATGGGAGAAAAAATCATCTTGCCGCTCTACTCCGACGGATTCAACCTTTCGCTCATGGCAATCTCGGAAGACCATGGGGAGACCTGGAAGCCCAGTCTGCCACTGGTTGGCAGAGGCCCTATCCAGCCAGCTTTGGCCCAGCGCAAAAACGGCGAAATCGTAGCCATGCTCCGGGACTCGGGTGACGGCCCCAACTTTATCCAAAAGAGTATTTCCAAAGACCAAGGACTAAGCTGGACACCCGCTACCAAAACCTCCCTGCCCAACACCGCAAGCGTGGAACTGCTTCGGCTTGCGGATGGCAGGTGGATACTTGTGGGCAATGACATTCCCGATGGGCGCTACCAACTTGCCCTCTGGATATCCTCCGACGAAGGGGAAACTTGGTCCAGTCAGCCCCTCTACTTGGAGAATGACACAACCAAAAATGGAGGCTTCTCCTACCCGTCCCTCATTCAGGACGTGTCTGGGACGATCCACATCACCTACTCCAGCCATAAGCCTGGAGGCAAAACCATTGTATATAAGCGTATCAATCCCGAATCACTAAAGTAAGATGAAGAAAAAACCACTGATGCTGGCCTTGGCTCTGGCTACCCAAGTTGGGATGCAGACCTCGGCACAGAATGCAGCCACAAAAGAGGTTCACAAAGACCGGGTGTTTTTGCAGGACTATGCGGTCAAGAATAACGCAAGTCTCAGCACTGCCCACCAGTATAGCCTCGCCGCTGACCGCAACGGAGTAGTGCAAGTCTTGGAGGCAAACCAACTTCTGATGCCCTATGGGGGGTATTTCCAGCTGGATGGCAAACTTGTCCCGGACAAAACCTACCTTCCCATGAAGGACAAAAAGGTCCTGGCGATAGATCGCTACCAAGACCAACTGGTTTATCTGGACGACAAGGCTGTGTTCAGCAATGCTTGGGCTGGGTCAGTCTACTTTCAGCATAGTCTCGTAGCTCCTACTGCCTTTGTCGGTGGAAAAGACTTCGTCTTCTTGGCTGCCGCAAAAAACAAACTGCAGCTTCTCCAAAAAGACCAAGCACCCCACGCCTTTGAGCTGCCTGCGGGCTTCACAGTCTTGGACATTGTCTTTGACGCTGGCGAAAACCTGTTTTGGATCCTGACCGAGAAAGAGATCTACTCCTTTTCTCCTGGCGGAAAAACGGTCAACAAAGCCCTGAGCGCGGAGAGGATGACTGCCTTGGCTTTTCACCCTGCCAAAAACCAATTGGTCGTAGGCACGAAAAACGGCTACTTTACCTACGACGTCAAGGCTAAAAAACAAAGCGAAATAAACCAAAAACTCCCGTGGACGGAGATCACCACGGTGCAGAGCAATGGCGACGACATCTGGTTTGGCTCCAGCATGGGGGCTTTCAAAATGGATGCGGGCGGTCATTTCAGCTACTACCACGGCAAGCGATGGATGCCCGGCGAGCAGGTAAAAGACCTCATCGTCCAAGACAACAAGACCCACGTGCTGACCGAAAATGGCCTTGGAACTATCGTATTTGAGGAAATGACTCTGGAACAAAAAGCTGCCATCCTCGACAGACAGATGCGGGAGCGCCATATCCGCCATGGCTTCAACTCCTCCATAGACCTCCTGGAGCCGGGGAATCTTGGCACCGCCCGACTGACCGATTCCGACAACGACGGTCTTTGGACCACGATGTACCTTGCCGGAGAAGCTTTCCGCTATGCGGTCACCAAATCTCCTGAAGCCCTGCAGAACTGCAAAGAGTCCCTCTTGGCAATGGAGCGCTTGTTCACCATCAATCCAGTCGAGGGCTTTCCCTCCAGATCCTTTGAGCGCAGAGGCTATATCGAGCAGCTTTCTGATCCGGAGAGATGGCAGCATGCCTCTGACCCGGAGTGGGATTGGAAGGCTACCACTTCATCGGATGAGGCCATCGGACACGTATTTGTTTTCGGAGTACTTGCTGAGGTAGTCGATGACCCCTGGGTCAAAGCCAAATCTATAGAGCTTCTTGACGCGCTCATGACCCACATCGTGAAAAACGACATGTACCTCATCGACTACGACGGCAAGCCAACACTCTGGGGTAAGTGGAACCCGGACTACGTCAACAGCTTCCCCACAAGCGTAGGCGACCGCAAACTCAATTCCTCCAACATCACCGGTATGCTTCAGACCGCTTACTATTTTACCGGCAAACAAATGTACAAGGACAAGGCTTTTGAGCTGATGGACAAGTACGGCTATCTAGAAAACATGATGCGTCCGATGGCTGGCATCGGCAGATCCGGCGAGGGCAGCGATGACTGGAGCAAAATGCTATCAGACGGCTGGAACCATTCAGACGATGAAATGTATTACGTCGGGTATTGGGGCTTGTACCGCTATGCCTTTGATGAAAAGCTCAAAGCAAAGTACAAGGAAAGCATCGTAGATCATTGGGAAGCAGAACGTCCGGAAAAGGAAGGGCTTTGGAATATCATGACTGCGTTAGTTCAGCCCGAAAACTTTGACTTGGAGGAAGCGATCTGGTTTCTCGAAAGACATCCTATCGACCTGATCAGTTGGAATGTCAAAAACAGCCACAGAAAAGACATAGAATTGATGGAGCCGAACTTTCGAAACCAGACGACCAAGGAGGTGCTTCCGCCTAGCGAGGCACGCATCGCAAGACACAATGCCAACCGCTTTGCCCTAGATGGCGGCAATGATGGACGGGTCGAATATAGTCCAGGCGATATCTGGCTTCTTCCCTACTGGATGGGCAGATACTTGGAAGTCATCCAATAACTATGGCGGATTAACTATCGAAAAAGGGAGACGGGTTTCTTGTCTTCCTTTTTTTTCTTCTGAAAACACCTAGAGGTGACGTCGACTGGCCGGTGCCCGAACCATGATTTCTACTTTTTGCCAAGAGGTCGCAGAAGACAACATCCCGTTAACATTTCGGTCTATCCTTGCTAATTCACCAACAAAACCATCCAAAAATTCCCAGAATGATAACTTCTTGGTAAAACGACGCCAACCTTCTGATTTTTAAGACATATACCAGTAATCTTGGGCCGACAAACTTTTCGCAAATTGAGGTCTAATATGCGTGATATGCGTAAGAACTTGTGTTTATTTTTTTGAAAATTTCACCCGAAAGAAAAACACAATAAAAATGAACCCACTTGATCGATCAATTTTTGAAGCATTCAGGAACGGAGAAAAGCACGCCATCGAGGCGGTCTATACCTTCTACAAAGCGCCTGTCATGCGATTTATTGTATCCATGGTCAAGGATACCAACGACTCAGAAAGCATTTTCCATGAAGTGATCATGAAGATCATTCGCAGAAGGGAGAAGCTTTGCACGGATGACGGCATCAACGCCTACGTGTTCACCATTGCGAAGAATGAAGTGATCGACTACTTCAAAAAACTCAAAAAAGACAGGGAACGCATCGAGGATTATTACAAAAATCGGATTGAATCCGGCGACTCGATGACCGCCGCTGAGGAGGAGGAGATCTTCACCAACCTGGAGTATGCACTGGAAGGGCTTTCGGTTCAGCGCAAAAAGGTAATCGAACTCTCCTACTTCCAAAACCTTTCTTACCAGGAAATAGCCGAGAAGCTGATGATTTCAAAAAACACCGTTAAAAACCACCTGATTAAAGCCAAACTGATGCTGAGAGAGCAGCTGCTTTGAGCTCAATACAACTTAACACTGCATTTTTTCAGCTTGTGCAACAATAGCCCAAAACCAGTCCAAGTATCAAAATTCCCCCTGCGAGCTTTTCGCTTTTAGGTGGAATTTTCTTTGGTGGTTGGTTTCACAAGGCTTTGGGAATTTAAGCCCGAGGATCCAAAATTTCTTCCATTTTTGACCCCCATGGCCCTATTTTCCTAGATTATCCCCTAGCGGTCCGGATGACCATTGGTTGGCGATCGATCGACCGCGCGATGCCTCGCCACTTCTCGAAAGCGCCAGCAATCCCAGTAATGGCCCAATTGCCAGCAAGAGATAAAGGTATTGGAAGCCCATGCGTGACGACAGAAGATTGATCGCCTGAATGCTGACAATGGTGATCGAAAATCCTATGCAATTCACGATGGTAAGGGAAGAACCCCGAGATTCCGCAGGAGCATGCGTTGCGACCAATGTTGAAAACAAGGGAGAATCGGCAATGACAGAAAGTCCCCAAACAAACAGAAAAGTCAAAAACAGCACTGGCGAACTGGATAACAGGAAGATAGGCGAAACCAAACAGCAGATACAGGAAATAAGCAGAGACAACCTAGCTATCTTCTTTGCCCCAAAATACTGCGAAAGAACCCCACCTAAAATGCAGGCAAATGCGCCTGAGGCAATGATCAGAAAAGCATACAGGGGAACATTTAGCCCAAGCTCGGGATAGGACCTGTTGTAGGTTGATAGCATCACCGGGACAAAAGCCCAAAAGGCATACAGCTCCCACATATGGCCGAAGTAGCCGAAAGCGAATGCCCGAAAATCCCGGTTTCTAAACCCTCTCATAAAGGCAGTGAGCTTAATGCCCTGTCCGGATTTATGGAAGGGACCGTCCGGCACAAAAAACCAAATGCCCATCCCACCAATCAGCGACAGAACAGATGTGCCATACATTACAAATTTCCAGGGTAGGCCGAGGGTAAGGTATTTCAGAAGATGCGGAAAAGCAGTTCCCATAACCAATGCACCAACCAAAAAACCAAGCGATTTTCCCAGGCCTGCTTGATAGTAATCGGAAGCGATTTTCATTCCAACAGGGTAGATTCCTGCAAGAAAGAAACCTGTCAAAAATCTGAATGCCAGGATTTCGGCGGGGCCAATCCCGTCTAGGGTAATCCCAAGATTAAAAAGTCCCGCAAAGATTGCACTGAGGAAAAAAACCAATGAAGGCGAAAATCGGTCGGCAATCGTAAACACTGCAAACACCAAAGTACCTGCAATAAACCCAAGCTGGATCGAGCTGGTAAGATGTGCCAAAAAACCCTGATCCAGCTCCAATTCCTTTCCCAGGTCAGCTATAATTGAGTTGCCCGCAAACCAAAGTGATGTACAAAAAAACTGTGCAATGACAATCGTGGGCAAAATGTATCTCATTTTTGTTCGAGCTGTGGAGCTTTTTTGGGGGTTAGATCTCAAGCTCAAGATAGTATGTTTTCCAAACTAAAGCCTTGGATTTGAATTGAAGCTTAACTGACAGAAACCACCACTCAATTCGCCAACAAGGACGTGGGGAGCAGGCGCGAAATCAGTGACGTCCTTCTTTGCGATGCTTTTCTTCACAAGTAAAGAACACAAAAAAACCGAAGCTCTAGACTTCGGTTTTTTGATGTGATGTAGCCAGATTCTTACTTCAAAGAATTGATCCATCTGGCGATCTTGAGAGCTTCCTCACGTAGTACCTGGGGCATGGGAGCCATAGGCGTCGCATAGCCAGGCCAGTTTTCCGGCTTGGGATTATAGATCAGGTCCACAATCTTTTCAGGCGTATAGTTGCGCTTAGCGATTTCTGCAAACGGTGGACCAACCACCTTCTTGTCTGTCTGATGGCAGGCAGTACAGGTGTTTTTGGCCAACAAAGTTTTGATCTCAGCTTCGCTGGGAACAGCATTGGCTACAGGTTTGGCAGGCGAGGTTGCAGCTGGTTTGGAAGTTGCCGCAGTAGCCTTCGCTGGTGCTGGCGCTACCGGAGCAGGCTTAGGCTTGATAACCATCTTGTCTCCAGAAGGAATCTGGTTCAATGTGTAGTAAGCATCCATGTGAACCAACTCGTGCGAGTTAACCGCTTCACGGATGCCCGGAAGGCTGATTTTGTGGATATGGTACTGCTGAGGATCGTTGATCGCGATTCTTACTTTTCGGCCGTCCTCGGATACTTCTACGCCCAAGATTTCGTGATCCATCGCCTTCACAGGGGGGCTACCATAGACTGGAAAATACTTGTAGGTAAAGCTGGAAACCATGTAAGAGGTCAGATCCTCCGCAGACTTTTTATCCACCGGCTTGGTAAATTCGATTTCGAATCCGTCAGGTTTTGCTTTTACGGTTCTCATCTCGAATGGAGCCTCGCGGTTCCACACCAGACGCTGCAAGCCTTCATTGGCATCGCCCGCAGAACCCCAACCCCTGTTGGTTTCACCTACAAAGAGTGACTGGTCTTCTGCGAAAACCATTCTCAAGACTCCAGACTGGAACCCAGCCCTGAAGTCAATCGAAGCCCCCTGATACACTCCATTTACCTTTTCCAGCATGATGCGCATGATCTTGCTTTGTCCTTGGTCTCCGACCAGGATCTGTCCACCAAAGGGGCCCCAGTAATTCTCAGGAATCATGATCGGCTCGGAGTTGGAAATCCCGTGGATGCCGTGAGGCAACCAAACCGCCGGAAGTTTGATGGCCGGCAGGGATTTTTCAGCTTCCGCCAAAGTGATGAAGGGAGCGTTGACATCGTTTTCGGGCTTGATAAAGTTGCCATTTGCACCCTTGATTTTCATCGGATCCACCACCGCGTCAAATTCAGAAGGAGTCATCTTTATTGGTGAGTTTTCCAAGTCCGACCAGCGGAGACCCGCCGGGTGGCCTGAGAAGTCGCCTTTCTCCAGGTGCCAAAGACCGCCAGACCCCATGTAATCACCTTGGTTTTCAGTGTAAAACACTTCCCCGTGAAGAATACCTGGGCCTGCCGGAGATCTCATCCCCGTGGCATAGGGCTCGATCGTACCGTCCGGATGGATCTTGAGCGTCCAGCCTCTGAAAGGCACTTTGCTTTCGCCTCTCCACCATTCCTGATCACCAAAAGCCACATTAGTCGTGACGATGAAGTTGCCGTCAGAGGCGATTTTGGGGCCAAAGCTGTACTCGTGATAGTGAGCGGATAGCGGCCAGCTGGCTACCGTCTCGTACCAATCTGCCTTACCGTCGGAGTTCAGATCCGTCAACTTGGTCAGCTCTCCCCGCTGCACCATGTAGAGTGAACCTTCATGGTATGCCAAGCCCAAGATCTCATGAAGGCCTGAGGCAAACTTGTTGAAATAGGGTCTCTGGGAGGTAGGATTTTCTACGATAAACACGTCGCCACGGCGGGTAGAAACAGCCAAATTGCCGTTTGGCATCATGGCCAATCCCCCTACTTCAAGCAGGGTGCCTTCCGGCGCTGGGACTTTGAGGATCTTGAAAAAGTCCTCCTCTTTGGGTGACTCCTGAGCTAGCAAAGAAAGGCTCATTCCGAATGCCAAGGCACCCAGAGTCAAGGATTTCAAATTAAAATTCAATCGAAACATATCTTTTTCTTTCTAAACAGGATTAAAACAGCAGACTATAGGTCAACGCGGTGGTGACAGGCAGGTAGATACCATCGGTACCGACTTTGGGAGCCTGGCCTGAAACCAGAAATACGCCGGTCTCTTCGACCAAATACGTGTTGTCTGACACTTTTGTGAGTGTCTTGCCTGGTGCGACGCAAACCAGCATCGATGCGCTGTTGCCTGAAAGTTCCAGGATTCTGTCTATGCCTTTTCCGTCGGCTTTTACCTGGATCTGGTCTTTCAGCTGGATTCCGTCTTTGGAAACGGACATAAATTTTACCGCACCATCACCCAGAATCTGATAGCCTTTGGCTTGCCATTCCTTGGAAGCTGCGCTAAAGTCCGCGTTGTGCAGCAAGGGTGATCCTTGGTTCAGTTCGGTCACTACACCCACTGGTCTGGATACTCCGTTGCCTCGACTGTCCCACATCGGAGTAGCATCCAAAAATCCACCTCTCCAAACTCTGAGGAGCTGGTTGGAATTCAGATCGTAAGAATAATTAGCTCCGGCAGCAGAAGAAACTGAAATCCCATGGGAAATCTTCTTCCGTCCCGGCACTTCAATAAATGATCTTAGCACAGGAGTCTCACGGGTATCGACTAGAATTGGGTCAGTGGACCAAGAATCCATGCCAGCAGGATTGCTATAGGTAGTTGGCCACATGGCCTCTGCTTCCGCCGTGAGGTAAAATCCCTGTGCAGTCCAGTCTGTGGGCTTGGACACCCAGATTACAAAGGGAACCTCTCCAGGCTGGAGAGCTTTTGCAGAAGTAATCATTCCCTGCCTCAATTGGAGTTGCTCTGAGCCATTTCCAATCTGGATAGCCCCCAATCCATTGTTGGGCACGGCCATTCTGAAGGTATAGTTTCCAGCTTTTTTCACTGAGATAGTCCCTTCAAACTTGCTCAGGGAGGCAGAGGTTAGACCCGCCACAAATTCATCGAACGTTTTGATTTTGCCGGTAGAGGAAGATTTCAGGGTAGATTCTTCAGGCAAAGTGGTGTAAGAACCCGGATAAACCTGATAAGAAATACTGCTGAATTCCGGAGCTGGGGTATCGTATTGCTTCACTTCCAAAGACTGGATGGCAATCGGACCATGATCGCCTTGGATCCGGATGGGCCCTTCGGCCACTTCACCGCCGGGAAGTGCGCCACGGGTAGGACCAAACAGTTCCACATCTTCGTGGATGGTTACGCCATTCAGGGTGGCAGATACGATGCGGGCGTTTTCGACCTTCTCTCCTGATTCTGAAAACCTAGGGGCTCTAAACTGAACTTTGAGGGTTTGCCATACTCCAGGAGCCTTGCTGGCATTGAGGCGTGGGGCATATCCTTGGTAGCCTTTTTGTCCATCTGGCTTGGACTCATCCCAGCGCTCATAGATGCCACCGTTGTCTCCTGCTTTAAACTGGGTTTTGGTCCAGCTGTCGAGTAGCTGGATCTCATATTGGCCCTGGAGGTAGATGCCGGAGTTGGAGCCGGGCGCCATCATGTACACCAGCGTGTATTCGCCGTCGCCAAACTTCTCGGTAGAGACGATGTCTGTCCCGGGTTTCTTTTTGGTGGGGGCGTTGAGGAGGATGCTGCCCTTCCCTTCGGAAAGCAGCTCGTGGCTGGACTGGGTAGGATCAACCCAGACCTTTGCGACTTCACTCCAGCTTCCTTTGTTGTTTTCGAAGGAAGCCAGCTGAAGCTTGGTTTGCGCTTGGACGGACACGGCCGAAAAAATCAGAGCCGTTCCCATCCAAATCGATTTTCGGTTTGAGAACATAAAACTTTGGGAAATTAATTGGGGCGGAAATTAGCTCCGAATGACGAAAGCGGCAAAAGAAATATGAGGGAATGCGGGAAGACGGGAGGCGGGAGCCAGGAAGTCGGGAAGTCGAAGGTTGGAAAGTGGCATACTTCGACAAGCTCAGTACGAGCGTTGGAAAGTCCCGCACCTCGGACGCCCATCTGGGCCTTGACCTAACCCCAATTTTAATCTCGAAAATCGCAAATCAAAAATCTCTTCGATCTAGCTTCTTGATTCTTGATACTCACGTCTTGCTACTTCCATCACAGTTTACGATACATCACATAAACATCCGTGGGCCCGAGTTTGGGATGCATAAACGCATCGGGAACCTGCCCCACAATCTTGAAACCCAGCTTTTCCCAAAGACTCACAGCAATTGTATTGCTTGAAATGACATAATTAAACTGCATGGCCGTGTAGCCCAAGCGCCTGGCCTCGGAAAAAGAAAAGTCGGCCATGGCTCTGCCAATGCCCCTTCCTCCCGCCTTTGCCGCAACCATATAGCCTGCATTGACGACGTGTGAGCCACGGTCGGGTTGATTGGCTTTGAGGTAAAAAGTCCCCAGGATCTCACCATCCAACTTCGCCACGTAGGTGTCTTTGTCGGAGTCGAGCCAATAGTCCAGCATCTTTTCCCTAGATGAGTCAGGCGAAAACACGTAGGTTTCTCCTGCCCGTATGATGGGCTCGATGATTTCCCATAGCCGATCAGAATCCTCCCTAGTTGCCGTCTGAAAAATCATTGTCTGCATTGTGGTCAGTGTTTCTTGTCAAAGTAAAAGTAAAAACCCGGACTCGAAACCAATCCGGGCGGGGGCAATTAAATCAACTGTTTACTAGATCCTAGTCAAGAGACGAATTCGGCTATCAATTTTGCGGGACGGAGTTCTAGGTCCGCGAAGTCCTTCTCAAGATTCTTCTGGGACACATATTCCAGCTCAAAGATCAGCCCGTTGATGAAGACCTCATCCATGTGCAGGTCGTTTTTCAGGTGAAGGTTCCCCTGTCTTCCGTCGTAGTTGATTCCATATGACTCAAATACTTTGTACAGCTTTTTGGCAATATTGACTCCTCTCATATCACAGCGCTTTAGTTGGTTTTATTTTATTTCTATCCGTTTCCATAAAATCTGGGCCGGGGCCCGAATCCCAGTCGAGGGAATCAGGCCCTTGCTCCGTCCTCATCATCAACCAATTCGGATCAGACGTAAGCGGCGGCCTCAGATTCAAATTCCTCCACTGGAGTGTCATCCAGTGCGATTTCCTTTTTCTCAGACTTACCTATCTTCGCCAAGAAGCGGTCAAAGAGGTAGTAAATCACCGGCACGACAACCAAGGTCAGGAACATGGAGGAGATCAAGCCCCCGATGATTACCCAAGCCAAACCGTTTTTCCACTCCGCACCTGCGCCACCTGCCAAGGCAATCGGGAGCATCCCGATCACCATCGCAAGCGTGGTCATTAGGATAGGACGGAATCGGATCTTCACGGCCTTTTCCAAGGCTTTCTTCACTTCCACGCCAGCTTCTTTCAGCTGGTTGGTAAAGTCTACCAAGAGAATCGCATTTTTCGCAACCAGCCCCATCAGCATGATCAAACCCATTATGGAAAAGATACTCAGCGTACTCTTTGTCAGTGCCAAAGCAAGTAATGAACCGATCAAGGCCATCGGCAGTGAGAACATCACCACCAGCGGATACACGTATGAATCGTACAGCGCTACCATGATCAGATAGATCAGTAGTATGGATGCAATCAAGGCGATACCCAAGCTGCCAAAGCCTTCACTTTGGTTTTTCATGTCCCCATCGTAGTTGATCTGGACCTGGGGAGGTAGCTGGAGCTCGTTGATCTGGGCAGTGAGCTGAGCTCCAACAGTACCGGAAGGCACACCAGCGACCTGCGAAGTAATCTTCACGGATCCTACTCGGTCTCTTCGTTCAAGCTTTGTCGGTCCTTCGGACTGCAGCACCTGGGCAAACTGAGCGAGTTTTACCAGCTGCCCTTTGTCATTGAGGAAAGTAATGCTTTCGACGTCGGAGATTTCCCTGCGATCAAACTCATTCAATCGAATTTGGATGTCGTATTCGTAGTCCCCGTCGGAGTACTTGGAATCGTCGTTACCGTTGAACGCCACCTGCAAGGTACCACCCACTTGGTCCATGGAAAGTCCCAGCTCGTTCATTTTGAACCGATCTACCTCTACCCGGATTTCTGGGTTGCCTGCTTCCAAGGAGCTTTCGATCTTTCTGGTGCCACGTATTCCCCTTAAGATTTCTTCGATCTTCTGAGCGGTCACCGCCACGGAGTCACGATCTGGACCGGATACAATGACCTGAATAGGTGCATCGGCCGCTGTGCCCATGATGGAGATCGGCACGGAAGTGTATTCCGCACCCGGGATATTCTCCTCAAGATAGTTTTCGACATCCCGGGCAAACTCCGGCCCAGTCTGGGTTCTGTGTTTTTTATCCACCAGCTTCACCGCTATCTCCGCGGTGAACGGCGAGGCTTGGGATCCGGTAAACTGTCCGCTGGATCTACCCACTGTGGTGAACACTTCGCTCACCTCTGGCAGAGTCCTTAGGTAGGATTCCACCTCCTGGGTTTTGAAATTGGTCTGCTCCAGCGTGGCGTCCTTGGGCAATTCCATCCTGATTTGAAATTCACCCCGGTCACCTTGGGACACGAATTCACTTCCAATCCAGCCGCCTGCTATCAGGAAGAAAGAGGCAATAAACAACACGAAGGTGGTCGCGAGCATGACAAACTTGTGGGCGAATCCCCACTTGAGAATATCGACCAGCCAGTCCACAAAGGCATCCAAGCCTCTTTCAAAGCCGTAGACCAGCTTTCCGAAAAAGGAGTTTTTGTTCAGGTGCTCCAGCTTAGAAAATCTCGAAGTCAGCAGTGGAATCAAGGTAAATGCCACCAGCAAACTGAATAAGGTAGCCACGGCGACGGTAATACTGAACTGGCGGATAATCCCGGAAATCAAGCCGCTAGTCATCGCCAGAGGCACAAATACCACGATAATAACTAGGGTAATCGAAACGACCGTCGCACCAATCTCGCGAATCCCGTCATAGGAAGCCTGGGCAATCGATTTTCCCATCTCTAGGTGTCTGTAGATGTTTTCGATCACCACAATGGCGTCATCCACCAAGATGCCAACCACTAGCGACAGCGCCAAAAGCGACATCAAGTTGAGCGTAAAGCCCATCAGCAGCATCACCGTGAAGGTGGCGATGATAGATGCAGGTACCGCGACCATGACGATCACCGCGTTTCGGATACTATGCAGGAAGAGCAACATGATCAGGGCCACCAAGACAATCGCAATGATCAAATCCTTGATTACATCATTGGCGGCCTCCAGGGTAAAATCAGAGCTGTCCTGTGAAATCTGGAAGGAAAGTCCGTCGGACGCATAAGATTGTTCGAGTTTCTCCAGCTCGCGGTGGATAATTTCCGACAGCTCCACGGCATTGGCATCCGACTGTTTTTGGATCGTTAGGCCAATTGCGTCGTTGTTGTTGAGACGGGTGAGGATATCTTCGTCCTTGAAGGTATCCACCACTTCGGCTACTTCCTTGAGTTGAATGGGCGATTCATCCTTTCGGTAGGCAACGACGAGCTCCTTCAATTCGTCCACGGCGGTAAATTTTCCCGCCAAACGGATCAGTACCTGTCCCTCGTTGTTTTTCAAGCGACCAGTAGGAAAGTCTAGATTGGAGGTGTTGATTTTTTGCATCACCATCAAGGGGGAAATCCCGTAGGCTTCCAACTTGTTACGGTCCAGATTCACCTTGATTTCACGCTCGGTTCCCCCGAGCATATTGACCTGAGCCACCCCGTTGATCTGTGCCAAGGAGGGCTGGATCTTATTTTTGATCAAATCGTAAAACTGCGCCGGATCGAGATTGGAGTAGACCGCCATCTGGATGATTGGCATATCGTCCAAATCGAATTTTCCCAAGCTGGGCGGATCCACGCCTTCCGGCAAATCGCCGAGGATGGCATTGATCTTTCGCTGGGCATCCTGAAGAGATATATCCACGTCGATGCCGGACTCCAGCTCAAGCGTGATGATGGAAATACTCTCCTGGGAGATGGAATTCATCGACTTGATCCCCTCGAGCGAGGCGATGGCGTCTTCGATCTTTTTGGTGACGGATGTTTCCACTTCGGATGGCGCTGCGCCGGGGTAGACCGTCGTTACGGTGACGATGTTGGTCTCCATCTTGGGAAGCAGCTCGTAGGACAGCTGGGTGTAGGAGAATATCCCCAACAAGGTCAGTACGGTAAAGAGGACGACGACTAGCGACGACCGCTGTATGGATAGTTTTGTAATCTGCATGGTTACTGTACTTTGACTGGGGTACCTTCTTTCACATTGATCAAACCTGACACGATGACCTCATCGTTGGAATCTAAACCTTCGAGCACCTCGATGGAACCTTCCGTGAGCGGGTTAACTTTGATCGGTCTATATACGGCTTTGCCGTTTTGGATCGTATAGACCCCTGGATCCTTCAAGCTTCCGGCGATAGCCTTTCTGCTGATCTGTAGAACTTTGCCTTCCTGGGCAAACTGAAACTCGGCGGTACCGAACATACCAGGGCTGATCTTGTCCAAGTTGGAGCCAGTCATGATGATGATGACCTCGTATTTGAATGAACCATCTGCCTTTTTGGAGATGAAGTCCACCTTGCCGGTGAACGTTTCGCCTTTGATCGCGTTGACCCGGATGGAAAGCTGGTCGCCGAGCTTCACCTTGGAAATCTCGTTTTCGGTCACGTGCACGGACAGCTTTAGCTGGGAAGTATTGATCAGGTCGGCTATCGCCATTCCTGGGCTGACCAAAGCACCCATTTCATAATACTCCTCGTTGATATACCCGGAGATTGGAGCCTTGATTTGGGTATCGTCGAGTCTCTTTTGCAAGGCGGAAAATTGCGCCTCCGCGATATTGTAGGCTTTCTGGTTGTCCTCCAGCTGCTTTTTGGTGATCGCGTCGGTATTGGCGAGGTTTTCATAGCGTTTGACATCCTTGCCGGCCTGCTCCAAGTTGAGCTGGGCGATGGTGTAGTCGGCACGGATCAGACGGTCATCGACCTGCACGATGACGTCCCCCTTCTTCACATAGTCCCCTTTTCTCTTGTTGATTTTGACGATCGTACCAGAGGTTTCGGACATGAGCTTCAGCTCCTGTGAGGGCTCGAATACCCCGTTCGCTTCAAAATTCCGGTTGACTTCTTTCTCGCTTACTTTCTCCACTGTCACGGAGATGTATTCGCTGGACTTCATGGCCAAGGTCGCCGATTCTTCCAGTTCGGTCTTGTTGTTGTAAAGTGTGTAAGCAATGGCGCTGACGCCAATGAGCAAAAATCCGACGATAAGTAATTTTTTCATGATAGGTAGGTGTTGGCGTTACAGAATGAGGTTTTTGATCTTGCCAGTGGAGTTAAGGATTTCCAGCTGAGCAAGGCGTACTTGAATGATCTGGTTGTTGTAATTGCCCTGCGCCTGTCTACTGGCTGCCTCTGCCGCCAGGAGGTCGGTCAATGGGCTGAGCGATTCCTTGTAGAGCAGCTGGGTCTCGTTGAGAACATCATTGGAAAGGGCGAGATTTTCTTCAAGCGACTTGAGCGTACTCAGCGAGTTGTAATACTGCTTGAGCGCATTTTGGTACTCCAGCTCGGCAGCATCGGTCGCCTGGAATTTGTCCAGTTGCAACTGTTCCGCATTGACTTTGGATTGGGCCGCCTTGTACTTGGTCTGCATCCCGTTGAAAATGGGGATCTCCAGCTTCAAGCCGACCAAAAAGCCTTGATACCAGTTGTGGCCACTGCTAACGAAATCAAATTCCTGGGAAAAAGCGCTTTTGTTGAAGTCAGCAAACCCGACCAATTGGGGCATGTGCTCCGCCTTGATGTTTTTGTATTCGTATTCGTAGAGTTTCTCCTGCACCCCGAGGATCTGGATGTCCATTCGGTCCTCGATGTTCAAGTCGGCGATCTGAAACTCCCTCACCATGTGGTTCATGTCCGTTACTTTCAGATCCAAGCTGATCTCTGTGTCCACTGGGATCCCCATGACGAGCTTTAGATAGCCTTGGCGTTGGTAGATAGCGATCTCCAGATTCTCCAGTTCGGAGCGGACTGAGGTGAGATTTACCTTGACCCGGTTCAGGTCAACCTTTCGGGCCAAGTCGTTTTCATATTGTGCCTGGAGGATTTTCTCCAAGCCTTCCAGCTCGGCGATCGTAGCCAGCAGGTTTTCCTTTTGCAACTCCAGCTGGATCGAGCCCAGGTAGTTCATCGCGATCTCATGGATCACGTCCTCTTCTGACTGTTGTGCCAAAAGTCTATAGAACTCCTCTCCTGTTTTGGCAGCTTTCAGTCCGATCAAATAGGAGTTGCTGTAGATTAGCTGATTGACCTGAAGTCCAGCTTTAAGGGATTGTGGGACGCCAAAGGCGATGACGTTGATATCCTCTGGGCTGCCGCCAAAAAAGCCGCCGCCAGGGATCGCCTGCGGATAGACATCGATGAAATTGTTGTAGTCGCCATAAGCGGAAACCTGAGGAAGTCCGGCTCCCCTGATTTCATTTCGTTGATACTTGGCTTTGTCCTCATCCAAAAGGGCTTTCTGGTAGTTGCGGTTGTTTTCCAATCCGATCTGAATTGTCTCCTTGAGAGTCAAAGGCTCCGGAAACGACAATTCCGCAACGGAATTTTGCGCCGACAACACCCCTGGAATCAGTAAAGTGAATGCGTAAATCAGGCTTTTTCGAAACATTTTGTTTGTCAGTAGTTTATTTTGATACTAATAGTTTGTTCTGTATTAAAAGAACTAATTGGGAAAATTTTTTAGGAGTACTGTTTCTTAAACCGCTCAAACATTGCCGGTATTTCCTTCCGGAAAAATTCGAGAAAATTGGAGAAGTCCTTCATTCGGCAGCAGAATTCCGTGTTTTGGTTTTTATGAAGATCCAATACTTCGTCGATAAACTGCTGGATCTCGGCGATGTTCATCAGTTCCTTTTCGAAATCGGCCCTCCAATCATTTACCTTCATAGTAAAGTATCTTTTGCGGTCACCAGGCTTGGTGTGGTAGGTAATCCTCTCCTTGGCTTGGAGAAAGGTGAGCGCGTTGCTCACGGCACTTTTACTCACCCCGAGTTGCTCTACGATTTCCTCAAAAGTCGCCTCCGCATTTTCCTTCACGAGCAAAAGTCCGATAATACGCCCGACTAAGGGCTGCATGCCCTTATGCTCATGGAATACTCCGATTCGCTCAATCAGTTCTTTCTGTTTTTCGGTCAGCATCTTCGGTGGGTTTTGTATTGTTAACGTCACAAAGATAATTTGGTTCAGTTAGTTCTCAAAAAAAAGAACCAACTTTTCTTAAAAATTTGTCTCCTTAGCTTTGAAGCTCTCGTGATTCAAGGGTCCTTCACGCTATATCTGTCGGATAAAAATTCCCGAAACTACACTTCAATTAATGTCCACATCGAGATATCTTCGCAGGCAAATTCAAGCCATATGTCCCCAAGCAGCAGTCGCCAAAAAATCTATGGTCTGATCATGGCAATTACCTCGGCGGCACTTTGGGGGCTTTCGGGGACCTGCGCGCAGTTTCTCTTCGAACAAAAAGGCTTCGACCCGGAAAGGTTGGTCTGCTGGAGACTGCTTGCCGCCGGAGTGATTTTGGTGACCTTTTCGTCGACGAAGAAAAACAACGACACCCTTCGGATCTGGAAAAAAAAGACTGATGCGCTAAACCTGTTGCTGTTTGGAATATTGGGGATGGTGGCCGTCCAATACACCTATTTTTACAGCATCTCACTCTCCAATGCGGCGACAGCCACGGTTTTGCAATACATAGGCCCCTTGTTGGTGGTGGCTTTTTATGCCATCAAATATCGTAGATGGCCCATTTTGGCGGAATATGCGTCGCTAGCACTCGCATTGATTGGTACATTTCTTTTGGTGACCCACGGCTCCTTTGACCAGCTGGTCATCTCCGAAGCAGCGCTCTTTTGGGGCTTGCTTTCCGCGCTAGCCTTAGCCTTCTATACCATTCAGCCAGTAGGATTGCTCCGGAAATTTGATCCGGCCACCGTGACCGGTTGGGGCATGCTGGTGGGAGGATTGGTCTTCGCATTCTTCGGCAAGCCTCTTGATGTCGAAGGAATTTGGGATCTGGAGGCATGGATCGCTTTTTCCTACATCATCTTGTTTGGAAGTGTGATATCCTTCTATTTCTTCTTGAAATCCGTGACTTTGATTGGACCTTCTACAGCTAGTCTGCTCTGTAGCGTTGAGCCTTTGGCTGCGGCCGGAGTGGCGGTGGTTTGGCTGGGCGTTTATTTCGGTCCAATGGATTGGCTGGGAACGCTATTCATCCTGACGACCATTGTACTCCTTGCGCTGGGTACAAGGAAGAAAAAAGAAGGAAAAGAAAGCCAAATCCACCTTCCCGGCTAGCTGATGCTGGGCTAATCCGTCTATCAAGACCACAGATCCTAACTAAGCGTGGAGCAAAACCGGTCGAAAACCTTGATAAAATCATAGTATTGGTCCGCCTCCGAAGGCTTGACAATGTAGCAGCTAGCCTGCTCCTGATAGCTGGTCATGATGTCATCCTGGGTAGAGGATGTGGTAAGCATGATGACCGGAATCTCCCGAGTCATCGAGTTGGCCTTGATCTCCTGAAGAACTTCATGTCCAGTCTTCAATGGCAAATTGATATCCAGCAAGACCAAATCAGGACGTGTGCTGTTTTTGTACTTTTCCCTTTGGAACAAAAAATCCACTCCCTCTTCGCCGTTGTGAACGACTTCTATGTCGATGACATATTTGCTTTCCCCCAGTGCCTCCGATGTCAACAGAACATCCCCCGGGTTGTCCTCAATCATCAAAACTTTAAACCTTTTCATATACTGACTGAATAAAAATGCAATTCAAAAAAGATGCGAAATTTCACCAGAATTTAGCTCCATCCCTGGAGTAGACCTATTTCAAACGTTCAGCTTGTCGATCAATTCCTTATACAAGCCTCTACGTATTGGAATATTCGTCTCACCGAGATTGATTTTTTTGGCGTTAAACGACGCCACAAATGAAATATTCACCAGAAAAGACTTGTGGACTCTCAAAAACTGCTCGGAGGGAAGTTTTTCCTCGAAGCTCTTCAAAATATCCCTGACCAAGTACGACTTGGCTTTGGTAAAAACCTTGGTATAGAGACCGTCCGCTTGGAGATAAACAATCTCAGAATACGGCACAGGCACCAAGTACCCCTTATCCATGATCTTTAGCGAACCTTTTGCCTTGGTTTCCTTGGTCGATTTTTCCTCATGTCGCTTCAGCCCAAAAAAGACCGCTGTTTTCAGGCTGTCCATGGTAAAGGGCTTCAGCAAATATCCCTCATGGATATCCGAGGAGATTCTCTCCAAATACTCCGTGCCGGAATAGGCAGTGCTAAAGACGATCGGAAGATTGTACTTCTCCCTGATTTGGTAGGCCAAATCGATCCCGTCCAAATCCCCGTGAATCAATATATCCAACAAGATCAAATTGACCTCATTCTTTTCCAAAAATTCGAGTGCACTCGAAGCGTTGTCCACTATTGCCGCCACCTTGTAGTCAAGATTGGACAGAATCTCGCCGATATTGTTGGCCAACTCCGCTTCATCTTCGACAATCAGGATCTTCTTCATGTTTTCAATTTATGAAACATCAGCTTAATTTTCTCTCACCTTGATGCGACATCCCTCCAATTTGATTCATGTGCTTCAAATTGTAAACGTAGTGACCAACCAGGGATTTGAAGAAGGTGGTTGGAAAGTCTAATTTAGCGTCTGTTCCAGATCGAGCGTCCTTTGTAGCCAAAGGCGCACCATCAAAATAAAGACGGTTTGGTCGGCATTCACAACAGCACGCTGGTATTCTAAAATTATCAGGTAAATTCCACCTTGTTCCCCGCTACATTGAACTTTTCGGACCAATCTTCCCTCGATCCCATTCTTCCCTCTGGTTTTTCCGAGCGGGAAATCCTACAGATGATCTTCGATCAATCCGAAGACATCCTTATCCTGACCAATGCCTCCATGGAAGTGGAGTTTGTATCCCAGTCACTCCAAAACACCCTGGAGATTCCGGTGAAGAAGGCAATTGGTAAAAAGGTTGACCAGATTTTGGAAAATTTCCCCTCCCTTCCTCTGATGAAACCCAATCAGAAAATGGTCATTCCCGTCACTACGCCCAAGACGAAAAAGAAATTCCTGATAGAATTTGAATTCAAGCCACAGTTTACGCAAGCCGGAGCGGTGCAGTCGATCATCGCGATAGGCCGAAACGTGACCGAGCGGGAAGTTTCCCTCAAAAAATTCAAGGACATCGCCTTTAAGGAAAAAGAGCTCAACCAGCTCAAATCCCGCTTTGTATCGATGGCTTCCCACGAATTTAGGACTCCCCTCGCCACTATTTTAAGCAGCGCGCTGTTGATCGATATGCTACTGAAAAAAGATTTCACTCCAGAAATTAAGGCCAAAGTCCTGAATCACGTGGACAAGATCGTCACCCAAACCAACCGCCTCACCGACATCACCAGCGATGTGCTGCTATTGGAAAAAAGCATACAGCCCGAAATGAAAATCTCGCTGAAAAAAATCCTCATCGGCGAATTTTTGAAGGATTTGGTGGACACGATCAACAGGGAGAACTTCGAAAGAAGGACTGTAGCCTTCTCTATGCCGGAGAAAGACGTCGCCGTCTGGACAGACCCAAGCCTCCTGGTACATATTTTCAGAAATCTGATCCTCAACGCGCTGAAGTATTCCGAGGGATCCCTCGAGCCAGAGGTTAGTCTGCAGCTGCGAGGATCTTATTTTGAAGTCTCCGTCAAAGACTACGGCTTGGGGATCCCCAAGGAAGAGCAAGAGCAAATCTTCGGATCTTTCTACCGAGCAAAAAACGTAGGAAACATCAAAGGAACAGGCCTGGGACTCAACATCGTGAGGGAACTGACCAAAAAACTTAATGGCGAAATCTGGTTTAAAAGCAGCGTTGGAATCGGATCGGAATTTTTTGTTTCCTTCCCGATCAAGTAGCCCTTGGCTTCGCCCTGATCTTGGATTCCGTGGGAAGATCCCCATCAATCTGGGCACCGGGGCCGATTTCCGTATCCCGCCCAATTCTGACTCCCTGGGAAATGACGACGCCATTACCTATTGTCTCCGAATCTTCCAAAAAGCTATAACCGCCCACATTCACCGATTGCCCTAGATAACTATAGTTGCTGATGACGGCTTCGTGCCCGATGGAACAGTGGCGGTCGATTGTATTAAAATCACCGATTTGGGTTCCAAAATTGATCAAACTCCCCTCCAGTATGAGGTTCCCCCTGCCAAAGATGCAGTCCCGGGAGACCCAGGCATTTTTGGAAAAAAGATTGGGGTAGTTGAGGGAAGGGTGATAGAGCAGCCGCCGTACGATATCCACCTTAAGGCTCGGGCTGTCTATGGCCAACACCACCGCCGCCTTCTCCACCTCCATGACCGCATCAAAAGACCCCAAAACCGGTAATCCCGCACACTTTTTCCCCTTCAGCCTGCTGCGGTCGTCTACAAACCCTAATAAATCACAACGCAGGCCAAATTGCGAGTAATTTCTCACTAGGTATTCTCCCAATTTGTTTGCTCCCGCTATAATCAAGTTCATGAGAGTTTCGGACGTGATTTAGCCAATCCTATGAAAAAATAAGAATCTAAAACTAAAAAAATGACACTAAGCCGAATTATTTCTTGAAGACGAAACCCTAAGGTTGGCGAGCTTAAATCCTAGCTTGATAAGTGTAGAGTTGGTAGTATCTGCCCTTCAGTGCGATTAGCTCTTCGTGCTGTCCCCGCTCTACAATCCTGCCCTGCTCGATTACCAGGATTTGGTCAGCCTGTCTGATAGTGCTCAAGCGGTGAGCGATGACAAATGTGGTCCTTCCCTTCATCAATTCCTTCAAACTGGCCTGGATCAAAGACTCGGACTCCGTATCTAGATTGGAAGTAGCCTCGTCCAAAATCAAGATCCTCGGATCTGCCAGTATCGCCCGGGCGATGGCAATCCGCTGTCGCTGTCCACCGGAGAGCTTGACGCCACGCTCACCGATCAGGGTATCGAGACCTTTTTCAAACCTGTCGGTAAATTCACTCACATGGGCTGCCCGGGCCGCACTTTTCACCTGTTCTTCAGTAGCATCAGGCCTCGGGAAAAGGATGTTTTCCCGGATCGTACCTTCAAACAAAAAGTCATCCTGCAAGACCACCCCAAGCCGGGATCGGAATGAATCCAGTGTGACAGCCTGGAGGTCTTTCCCATCAAGAAGAATCTGTCCCGCGTCGGGATTTAGGAAAGTGGCTGCAAGCCCCGCAATAGTGGTCTTTCCAGAGCCGGAGGAACCAACCAAGGCAGTCACAGAGCCCGCCGGCGCGGTGAAGCTAATTCCCTTCACGACATCCTTGCCGGATTCGTAGGCGAAAGACACATCACGAAACTCAACATCGCCATCAATCCGGTCCAGCGAGACCGTGCGCGTCCGATCATCCGCCTCCAGGGGAGTATTCATGATCTCCTCCGTCCGGTCCAGTCCTGCAAACGCTTCTGTCAATTGGCTTCCGATGTTGGACATCTGGACGATTGGGGCGATCATGAATCCCAGATAGAGGGTAAAGGCCAAGAAATCGCCAAATGTCATCTGGCCTTCCATGATCATATATCCGCCTATTCCCATGATGCCCGCCGAGGCTAGCCCGAGCAGAAGTGCCCCTGCCGAAGTGACAACGCTTGTGGCGGTCAGGCTTGCCTTTACATTTTGGAAAAGCTCATCTACGCCCCTTTCAAAGGTTTTGATTTCCTGCTGCTCGGCGTTGAATCCCTTAATGACGCGGATGCCACCGAGCGTTTCAGTAAGCCTGCCTGTCACTTGGGCGTTGATTTTGCCCCGCTCCCTGAAGATCGGACGGATTTTGCCAAAAGCTTTCAGCGAAACCAATCCGAAAACCACTACGGGAAGCAGGACATACAAGGTCATCATCGGACTGATCGATATCAGCAAAGCCAAGGAAATGATGGCGGTAAGAATCCCGCCAACCATCTGGGCAAAACCCGTCCCAACGAGGTTTCTCACTCCTTCCACATCCGTCATGATTCTTGACACCAGTTCTCCGGTTTTGGCATTGTCAAAGTAGCGGATGGGGAGTTTGATGATGTGCTTCTGAACCTGCGAGCGCAGCTTGGCAATCAAATGCTGGGCTTCGACACTCAGGATCTGGGTCAAGGCATAGGATGTGACGGACTGGACGACAATGGACGCAACAACGGCAAGTATCAGCCACTTTAGCATGTTGAGGTCGTTGCTGGGAATCACGTCATCGACCAAGTATTTGCTCGCCCCCGGCAAAACCAAGCTCGCCAACCTACTGATGACAATCAAAAAGAGGCCTAAAAACAAGTGTTTTCTTCTGGGCCAAACGATGGTGGTGAATACTTGTCGGATGGTGACCCGACGCTCTTTTGATTTTGCCATGTTGCTTAAAAACTAAAATGGGAAACCCAGGAATCGATTCGGGGGTTCCTTTTTTACTTCTTTCTTTTAGGGCGACGCAAATGAGCGGAAAGAGCGGCCAGTGAGTGAGGACATCCCCCTTTTTTTTTGCCCGATGCGCAAAAAAAAAGCCTGTCAAATCATGACAGGCTTAGGATATGAAAACAAACCGATTAGTTTGTTTTGGGGAGAACGTTGGAGATCAGTGATATTTTCTCGATGGGCTCAGAAGCGTTGGAATAGATCCTCACTACCGAGTTTTGCTTTCCCATCTTTCCCGTGGAATTGAAGGAGACTTTGATCTCTGCTGACTTCCCTGGAGCAACAGGCTCTTTGGGCCAGCTAGGCACAGTACATCCGCAGGTCGCGGCTACATTGGAAATGACCAAGGGGGCGCTTCCCGAATTGGTCAAGACGAAAGTATGCTCCACTTTGGCGCCTTGCACGATGTCACCAAAATCCACGGATTTCTCCTCGAATGTAATCACGGCGCCCGATGCCTGCTCTTGGGCAGATGCCCGGAACACCAGGGCAAAAGCAAACAGGCTCAATAGAATTCCTAGTTTTTTCATGGTATTATCAGAATTGATTTTCAAATATTTCGATTTTCAGCGAACTGTCAAACTTCTTTTAACCAAGCTTCGCAGCATCAAAAGTGAAAAAAACATGCCAAAAAAAAAGATCACGGGCTCAAAAAATATGAAAGATTTCAACCTAGAAGCTTTTACTCTGGCTTGTTTTCTACCGCTTTCATAAAAAACGAGGGAGCAAAATTCACCAAAAACAGCTCTTCGGTAGCTCGGGTAATGGCCGTGTAGAGCCATCGCACAAACTCCTTGTCAATCTGATCCTCATTAAGAAATCCCTGATCCACAAAAACCGCTCTCCACTGCCCTCCTTGTGCCTTGTGGCAGGTCAACGCATAGGCAAACTTGACCTGAAGTGCGTTGAGATAGGGATCTTTCCGGATGTGTTCCTGCCGCTCGGTTTTGTTTGCCACATCGGCATAGTCCTCCGCGACCTGCTCATAGAGGCTCCGATACTGATCCCGAGACAAGGAAGGGCTCGGTGAGTAAAGTGTATCGAGTATCACCTTGGCCTCAAAAAAAGGCTCCTCGGGGTAGTCCAGCAATCGCAGCTCCAACGTGGCAAACCGCAGTCCGTACATCTCTTCAAAACTCCGGATCTTCATCACCTCGACCATGTCCCCGTTGGCAAGAAAGTTGACTTTCTCGGAGTCTGCCATGTAGGTGTAGTTGTTTTTGACAATCATGAGAAGGTCCCCGGTGCTGATCTCATCCTCGAAAAAATGGATCACCCTTCGAATGTAAAGGTTGTATTGTACCGCGGCCTTATTGGATCGGGTGACGATGATTGAATTTTCGGTACCGTATTTATCATAGGCATACCGCAGCCCATCTTCCAGCCTCTCCGACGTCATCTTAAACACGTCCTTGAAACTGCTAGTCTGAATTCTGACTTTCGGCTCGGGTAGCGCAAGCTGATCCCTGAGATCTGTGGCATTGAAAAGGATTCCAGATTCCAGGCGCTGGCGCATCACCTCGGAGAGTTCTATTTGGTCAGCCTCCAGCCGATAGTGCCGCTGAAGGTAGCCTGCATCCAGCGCCGGGCTATATTCACTTCCCACTGGGGGAAGCTGAGCAGTATCCCCTATCAGGAGGAGTCTATTGTCCTTGCCGGAAAAAACAAACTGGACCAAGTCCCATAGTAGATTCCCCGACATGCCCCCATCATCGGCAAGCATGGAGGATTCATCGACTATGAACACTGTGTCCTTGTAGTAGTTTTTTTGTAGGGTGAAACTTCCTCCGAGAGTTCCCGGATCACCTTTGGGTTTGTAGATGATTTTATGTACGGTATAGGCGCCCCGGCCCGAGTAATTACTCATGACCTTTGCCGCGCGACCTGTCGGGGCCAAAAGGAGCGAGCGCATCTCCAACTGGGGCAAAACCTTGACCAAGGCCGAAACCAGCGAAGTCTTGCCGGTACCTGCATAGCCCTTGAGGATGAATACCGGCTTTGTCTCGGGTTTTTTGATCAGAAAATCATCCATCCTTTTGAAAAAAACCGCCTGACCGGAAGTCGGGGCAAACGGAAAATACTTACTTAGCAGTCTCGATGGTTTAATTTCTGCCCGGCTATCTGTTCCCATAGAGACGAATGTAGATGTCAGAAGACAATATCAGCAAGGAAATAAAAGCAAAATTCGGAAATCAGCTTAGAACCCGAGTCAATGGGATTTTGATCGAAGATGACCGCATCCTTCTGGTCAAACATCGCATGGGAAATGGACGCATGCTCTGGTCAGTGCCCGGAGGAGGGATGCACTATGGTACCGATGCTGCAGAGAATCTCCGAAGGGAATTTCTGGAAGAAACCAACTTGGAGATATTCGTTGGCCCGTATCTCTTTGTGCACGAATACCTCGATCCGCCGCTGCATGCGATGGAGCATTTTTTTGAGGTAAAAAGGATAAACGGCAGTGTAAAATTGGGAAATGACCCCGAGCTTTCGGTAGGGAATCAGATTCTTCAAGAGATTTCATGGAAATCCATTGACGAAATCCGCTCCCTTCCAGCCCGTTCACTCCATCAGATCTTTTGGGGAATTAAATCCCTTTCTGAGCTGGGATTGTGGAAGGGATATTTTAATTTTGGAAATAATTCTATAAAATAGCACGTTTTAAAAACCTTCAACCTTAACCAGATTTCTAAATCTCTATCAAAATGAATCTTACAAAAGTTCTCTCATTAGTATTCTTTGCAGTTGCTGCGTTCCTCGGCTATCTTTTATGGAAAGGCGTGGATGACGTAGTAGAAGAAGAAAAAAGAATCGCTTTGCTCGAAGCTGCTACCATCGAAAAGCTGGAAATGCTTCGCGATGCCCAACTGGCTTACCAGGCATCTAATGGGAAGTACGCTAGCACTTGGGATTCATTGAAGACCTTTATCGAAAGCGGTACCATCTGGATCGTTCAAAGGACTGAAACCACCAAGTTGCTGGACTATGGAGCTGAGGAAATTACCGTGAAGTTTGACACCTTGGGTTCTGTGGGTGTGATGGACTCCTTGTTCAACGAAAGAAAGCATCCTGATTTCAACGTGGAACTTCTTCCTGTCGTGCCTGGCACCGGCGGAAAACAATTTGAATTCTTTGCCAGCAAGATCGAGAAAAATGAAGGTGCCTACACTGTAAACGTATTCGAAATCCGCGACCCGTCTCCAGTCAATCCGGCAAGACGAATGAACAACAACGAAAAAGCCTTGAGAGTTGGATCCAGAACCGACGCTTCTACTGAAGGTAACTGGAAATAATCCCTTTGGATTTTGGAAAACAACCTTAAGGTTTATAGAAGTGATAAGTTTGATGTGGAGGACACAGCGGGCTTATCACTTTTTCTTTACCCCCGATCGCTCTTCATATTTGCCAAAGACAAAAACCAGGCGAATATCGTCATCCACCACTACCGCAATTTTGAGCTACAAAATCTTGAGGGGCTATTCAGTACAGATCCTCTGCTGAGAAACGACGTGCCTTCCAAGTTCTATTTTCATCAGCCGGGTTTTAGCCTCGTTCCAGGGGTGCTATTTCAGCCGGGAAAAGAAAGGGAATACCTTCAGTTTGCCGAAAATCCACCTGCCGATCCTCACTTTTTTTCTACCCCACTGGACAGCAACAACCTTCAGGTACTCAGCTTCATCTCATCCAAACTGAGAAAAAATCTCGACGCAAGATTCTCTGAGATCACTTTGCACCACGGCAGCTGTTCTTTTCTTTCCTATCTTTTCAAAGAACGGTTTAATCTAATCGGCCAAGAGATTCTGGTAAACTATTTCGACAGCCATATCTACCTTGCCGCATTTACCGATCAGGATCTCAGCGTTTTCAATTTCTTCAACATCAGCGGGAGGGACGACATCCTCAAGTATGTCCTGATTACCATCGACCAGTTGGCATACGACAGGAATCATGTGAGGGTAAGCCTCTTTGGTGCTACAGAAAAAAGCGACATCACGGAAGCTTGGGGGAGAGATTACTTCCAAAATTTCCGTCTCGTAAATCCGCACTCCAACCAAAACTATTCCCACGGCTTCAAGCATCTCAAGTCTGAAAACGTCTTGGAGTCTTACTGGCAATACGAATAGTGGGGAGAATCGAGCATGTCTCAGGCAACAAAAAATAGGGCGATTATCCATCATGGGAGGTTCCATGTTGCCATAACAAAATCATTATACGCACATGAAAAAGATAGCCATTTTTCCTGGATCTTTTGATCCTTACACCATGGGCCACCACGACATCGTGTTGCGGAGTCTCAATCTTTTTGACGAGGTCATCATAGGAATAGGGTACAATTCTACCAAAAAAAACAGGTATTTCGATATTGACCTGATGGTCTCCAAGATCAAGGGAGTCTATGAGGGGGAAGACAGGGTAAAAGTGGTGGTATACAATGAGCTGACTTCGACACTGGCCAAGACCTACGGTGCCCAATTCTTGATCCGGGGGCTGAGAAACACGACTGATTTTGAATATGAAAATACAATCAGCCAAATGAACCGCTATCTCAATGAGGAACTGGAGACCGTATTTTTGATCACTTCTCCGCAATTCGCCGCTATCAGCTCGACAGTGATTCGTGAGGTACATCGCTATGGCGGAAACGTAAGCGAGTTTCTCCCCTATCCGGTTTAGGATTTGATGTGGTTTTTAAGGTAGTGCTTAAACAAATACCGCATCGAGGGATAGGAATTGATCAAGGCTGTTTTTGCATCTGCCTCGGATAGCCAAACGATGTCGTCAATCCCTTCCTCCGCCTGAGGCTTCATACTAGAATCGTTCACTGAATCCATCGCAAACCAATAAGTCTTCTTAAGGATGCTCTTTCGGTTTTGGGTGTAGGTATGCCAAGTGTTGCAGATGTGGGGCCCCAGCTTTACCCTGACATTGGTCTCCTCCTCCACCTCACGCTTTGCGCATTCTTCCGGAGTCTCTCCCTTGTCAAATTTCCCCTTTGGGAAATCCCATTTGCCCAATCGGAAAATCATCAGGACTTTGTCTTTCTTGGACACAACTCCTCCCGCTGCCTTGATGATCGAAAACCGGCTTTTTATAAAATCCTTCAGCGCCTTTTTGTCCTTGGTCACCAGCGTTATTGAGTCCAGCTCCTTCATCTTTCTGGTCCGAAGTAGATACAGCAACCGGATGATAATGTCATGGCTTGGCTCGCGGAAAAGTATATCCTCTTCCCAATGGATATCCAAAGGCAGCTCCTCAAGATTGGAAAAAGTATAATCAAAAGACTTGGCGGGATCGAGTTCCTCATAGCTCAGCAACTCTACCGGCTTGTCATTGACGAAGATTTTCATGATTAAAATCCAACAATAATGGTGTCTTGGCCAAAAATGCATAAAAAAAACAGGCAGTACAATCTTCAGGTAAATGATTGTACTAATTTTGAAGCCATGGAAATCTTAGACCCAAGCATCGCGGCCGAAGTAGCCGACAAACTCCTGGAAATCCAGGCGATACGCCTCCAACCCACCAAGCCTTTCACCTGGGCATCGGGTTGGAAATCCCCAATCTACTGCGACAACAGGCTTTCTCTTTCCTTCCCCCCTGTCAGAAACCTCATCCGAGACAGCTTGGTAGAAAGCATCCAGCACTTTTTCCAAAATGCAGAAGCCATCGCCGGCGTAGCCACTGCAGGGATTCCTCAAGGTGCACTCATCGCCAACGAGCTTGGGCTCCCGTTTATCTATGTGAGATCCAAACCCAAGGGGCATGGCATGGAAAACATGATCGAAGGGCAGGTAGTCCCCGGTCAAAAGGTCGTGGTAGTTGAGGACTTGGTCTCCACCGGAGGAAGCTCCCTGAAAGCTGCCGAAGATCTTAAAAAGGCTGGATTTGAAGTCTTGGGCATGGTGGCCATATTCAGCTACGGGTTCCCGATAGCCGACGAAAACTTCACCAATGCAGGAATCAAGCTAGTATGTCTGAGTCACTACGACGCACTTCTTCCCCGCGCAGTCGCAAAAAAATACATCACTTCCGAAACGCTGGACTCGCTATCTGAGTGGCGTAAGGATCCGGGAAACTGGATGAAAGACTAGCAAAAAGCCGGAAATCCGGCTTTTTTTCTTCCTGAAACCTAATCCGGGATAAAAGAGCATTACAGGATGACCTTTTTGCAAAGCCGGAAAAATCAGATCAAGGTAGGCGCGCTTGCCACTTTCAGCTTTCGTATGGCCTGCTCCAGAAAATTGGGGATCAGTGTCTCGTTGGTTTTATACACTTTTTCCTGGTCCACCAGATCCTCTAGCATGGATCTGAATTTGGCCTTGCCCTTGAGTTCTATGATTTTCTCTTTGACCATAGGCTTTTTCAGATGTTCGAGAAAACTAACCGGATCAGCTTCAGGATGAAACTGGGTACCCACTATTTCTTCGGAAAATCGAATTGCCATGATCGCCCGCTCAAATTCAACGTGGTTTCGTATTTTCTCCAGGGCGATTAGCTTAGCTCCCAATGCTTTGAATTTTCTACCGTTTGGCTGTACGACCTGATAATCCCTCGAGTCCACTGACCAAAACGGGTTGTCCAAGCCCGCAAAAAGCGGATCATTCAATCCTTCTGGGGTCTTGTGTATCGTGGTGACTCCGAAAGATGTTGACCTTCTCTGGGTGATCTGCCCAAGTCCAAAATGCTTGCAGGCCATCTGGAAGGAATGACAAATCAGCAGAAGCTGCTTTTTTTGTGAATGGTTTTGATTCCAAATCCAGATTTGGTCGAGGAACTCATTGTAGAGCAAGTCCCAATTTCCGTCGCCTTCCCGAGGATCTCCTGGCCCACCAGTAGAGATAAAAATGTCGAAATTCCTAATATCCGGCAGCTCGGCTCTTCCCCTTACGTCAAATTCCCTATAGCTGATTACATCCGAAAACCTGCCCAAAATATCGTGTATACACCGCATGCCTTGATTGGGTTCGCCATCATACATGTCCAGAATAGCCAGATTTACTTTCTTCCTTCCCACGGCGCAGTTAGGTTTGTTTTCAGTAAATGTAAGCATTCGCCGTATTCACGAATACTACACGTTTGAGAATTTATCCTTCGCAAACTTGTCCTTTTATGAGAATCACCTGCTTATCACTCCGTGCTGGAAACAATTGTCCGGAAGGGCAGACTGAAGCCTATCAAAAATTGGCTAGAAACTACCACGCGGAAAATAGAATTCAAATTGGAATTGGACGGCAAACTTCGAACAATCGCCAAATTCGAACAGAATATCAGATGAAAGATCTCACTGACGCCACGACGAAGAAATGGTCAAATCCTAAGCCCGGCAGATTTTGCAAAAAAACGCTTCCGATAAGCGATGCTTGAAATCAAACCGCAGAATATCGACAATACCAAAAAACCCACCATTGTCCATTTACTTGTCGTGAAAAATGAAGCAACGGTCACCAAGAATTCTTGTCTGAGCGGAAAGAGATACAAAATTCTCGATATCGACAAATTCTCAAAAAGATCCATTGTAGCTATGCCAAGCGGAAGCCAAACGACGACCGTGCGCTTCCAGATTTTGAGGAGAAGTCCTGTGAAAAGGAGTCCATAAATCACAATGTAGGGCATATCCAATACCCAGATTCCTACGCTATAGACACTTAGCTGATCTCTATCCAATTGGGCCAAGGCAGCATAAGCATCGTCCGCGGAATAAGCAAACATCAAATCCAAAGCATGCTTTTTAGGCAAAATGGAGTTGAGGAGGCCATTGAACAACACGAAGAGGAAAAACAGCAACAGGAGATTTCTCCATCTGCTGAGAAATTGAAAAAGTGATTTCATGGTAAAAAATTTCAGCGGGGCTAAAGTACCAAAGAAGAAAAAAAGTCAAAAGCTTTGCTGGTTTTATTTTGAAAATCATTTTTACATCCACGGACATCAGTTTTCTGAATCCGTAAACCATTGAGCATACATGGGATAATTTCTGGCTGTCCGCATGATTACTTCACGCATTTCATCACCTATTTCTTTTAGCTTTTTTGCAGGCATACCTCCATAGATCGTATTGGACTCTATCACGGTGCCCGCCAAAACCACAGCGCCAGCTGCTATGACTGAATCGGAGTGAATCACTGCTCCATCCATCACAATGGCTCCCATTCCGATCAGTACCCGATCGTGGATGGTACACCCATGGACGATTGCGTTGTGTGCAATTGAGACCTGATTTCCAATAAAGGTTGGCGCTTTTTGATAAGTACAGTGGATCACCGCTCCATCTTGGATATTGGTGTCATCACCGATTCGGATCTGGTGAACGTCCCCTCGGATTACGGCATTAAACCATACCGTACAGTTTTTTCCCATAACCACATCCCCCACTATTGTTGCATTGGGGGCAAGCCAACACTTTTCCCCAAACTCGGGGGTCTTGTCTTTCACACTGAGGATCAAAGCCATAGGTTTTTGGTAGATGTTGTAGAAAAATTTCAGTCAGAAAATTAAAGATTTTAATTCTATGGTGAACTTTTTGCCACAGAATCAGTTTACGTGTCTATACATATAATTTCAACCAATTCAATCATTTAAAAAATGACAAAAATTAACCAACTAGGACTATTTGTAGCCGCTGCAGCGATCACCTTTGCCTGTGGGGGCCCGAGCAACACAGTGGAAACCTCCGAAGCCCAAGAAGTCGCTGTCGGAGAAGGAAAAACGCTAACCTTGGATACTGCTTCATCCACCATAGGCTGGAGAGGATATAAGCCTGCAGGTGAGCACTATGGTGAAATTCCCGCCGCGAGTGGCGAAGTGACCGTGTCCGGAAATGAGATTACCGGAGGTTCATTCACCTTTGACGTTCCAGGCCTAAAAATCGAAGACATCCCGGCAACTGACGAAAACTACGGCAAGTTGTATGGTCACCTGCAATCTCCTGATTTCTTCGACGCTGCCAATTTCCCAACCGCAAGCTTTGAAATCACTTCTGTCGAACCATTTCATTCGGGAGATTCCATAGCCGACACCGAAGAGTATGCCTCAGAACACGCTCCTAAGCACAATTCTGAATTGACTCCAGCCAATCCAACCCATTGGATAAGCGGCAATCTGACTATGCGCGGAACTACCAAAAACATTAAGTTCCCAGCAGCAGTGAGTGTATCTGAAGGAGAAGTGTCCGCGAAAGCCGGATTTAATATCAATCGAATCGACTGGGGCTTGTCCTATGGTGAGGAATCTGATCCTGCAAACAAAGCCAAAGACCAGTTTATCTACAACAACGTCTCTTTGGAACTGGATGTAACTGCCAAATAAAACCAAAACCACAATGCTAGAAAGAGGAATTCCGCGGAATTCCTCTTTTTTTTGCCTTCCGATGAAGTCCTATCCCCATTTTTATCCAATTCCAAAATCTCGTCTGCTGCCGACGCTGCTTCACTGGGGGGCAAAAAAATTCCCCTACATGGCCTACTTTGAGGGAAATAGTCATGCTTATCCGCAGGGTCCTTTTGACAATTTGTTTTTTGCCGGAAAAACCCGACTGACTGAACAAGAGCTTTTTGAAAAAAACTACCCAAAGGAAAAAGTGGGGGTTCTGTCGTATGATTTCAAAAACAAAATCGAGAACCTGAGCAGCACTAACACCGAATTCTTTCACCTACCGGAACTGTGCTTTTTTGAACCTGAAATTTCCATCCAGCTAACAGAGAATGGTGTCTTTTCAAAGTATCAGCTTTCGGATCAATGGTTAGAAGAACTGGAGGCCTTTGCTCCGCCGCAAGGAGGAAACCTAACCTGCGATGTCGCTCCACAGGTTCCCAAAGACGTCTATTTGGAGAAAATCAAAATTATCCAAAATGAAATTCGGGAGGGCAATACGTACGAGGCGAACTTTTGCCAGGCCTACTCTGGAGAATTTGAGTCCTGGGATCCTGTCGCTGCCTACTTCAGGCTCAACGAACTTTCTAAAATGCCGTTTTCCGGCTTGTTCAAAGCAGAAAACCTATGGTTGGTCTCCGCTTCGCCGGAGCGCTATCTCAAAAAGTGTGGGAATCAGTTGATCGCCCAACCCATCAAAGGAACGACTAAAAGGGGCCAAAACGAGGCCCAAGACACTTTGAATCAAAAATTGCTTCTGGAAAGCGAAAAAGAGCGGGCGGAAAATCTAATGATCACTGACCTGACCCGTAACGACTTGGCCCGGGTTTCAAAAACGGGAACAGTACAAGTGAAGGAGCTCTTTGGAATCTACCCTCTGCCGAGGGTATTTCAGATGATTAGCACAGTTAGGAGTGAGCTGCGGCCGGAGAGTACCTTTAGGCAAATCATCGACGCGACCTTTCCGATGGGAAGCATGACCGGAGCTCCAAAAATCAGCACGATGAAAATCATCGAGCGGGAGGAAACATTTCGCAGGGGCTGGTTTTCTGGAGCATTCGGCTGGATGGATGAGGAAGGCGATTTCGATTTCTCCGTGGTCATTCGCTCCATCATCGCGGATTTGGATGCAAAAAAGCTCTATTTTGGAGTGGGAAGTGCCATCACCATCGATGCTTCTGCTGCGCAGGAATACGAAGAATGTGCACTCAAGGCTGAAGCCATTCTGGAACTGCTAAGTGGAAAACATACCTGACCAATCCCTCTTTATTCGGAAAATCATCCATGTCGATATGGATGCTTTCTACGCCTCAGTCGAACAGTTGGACCATCCCGAATGGCGGGGCAAAGCCCTCGTGGTCGGGGGAAACGAGGCAAGGGGGGTAATCGCGGCGGCCAGCTACGAAGCTCGGAAATACGGTATCTTCTCTGCCATGTCTTCGGTTTTGGCAGCAAAAAAATGCCCCGACCTGATCTTCGCCAGGCCTAGATTCGATCGCTATCGGGAGATTTCACTCCAAATCCGGGAGATCTTCCACGAATACACCGACTTAGTTGAGCCGCTTTCGCTGGACGAGGCATTTTTGGATGTCACCGAAAACAAAGCTGGACTCAAGTCTGCCATTCTGATCGCCAGGCAAATCCGAGCCAAGATCAAAGAAAAAACCGGGCTCAATGCTTCCGCGGGGGTCTCCTACAACAAGTTTTTGGCAAAAACAGCATCGGACCTCAACAAACCAAATGGACAGGCGGTGATTTTGCCAGAAGAAGCCGAGGCGTTTTTGGAAGGACTGCCGATTGGAAAATTCTTCGGTATCGGAAAAGTCACTGCCGAAAAAATGCAAAAACTCGGAATCCACAACGGTGCCGACCTAAAGCAATTCTCGCTTCAGTATCTGACCAGGAAATTTGGCAAGTCGGGACTCCATTACTATAATATCGTTCGGGGAATCCACCTGTCTGCGGTGCAACCCAACCGCATCCGGAAGTCCCTGAGCGCGGAAAACACGTTTGAAAGAGACTTGGTTTCCCCTAAGGAAATGGCAGAAAACCTTATGGCAATCTTCGAGGAACTCATTCGGCGTATTGATAAAAGCGACATCAAAGGCAGAACGGTCACGCTAAAAATCAAACATTCAGACTTCACGCTACAAACCCGAAGCAAGACCTTGGAACAGTATCCCGACCCAGAGCAAATCTGGGAAGTAGCGCTGGAACTCCTCCATCAGGATGGAATCACCAAGCCCGTGCGCCTTTTGGGCCTTGGGCTATCCAATCTTAACGTCACCGAGGAGCAGGCCCATTTTGGAGAGCAATTGAAGATTCCCTTCAATCTTCCTCCAGCCAAGAAATAAACGCAGTACTCCTGCCATTTTGTCCGCATTTTCTTAATTTTGCAACCTGAAGGGCGATTTTTGGGTTTGATTGTTTTCGAATCCGTCAGGCTTCCTTCTAATTCCACAGAATAAACTCCAGTTCATGGATTTGATAAAAGACATAGATATCATTAGTGCCGAAGAGGCGCAAGCCTGCGATTTCAAAACCACGGTGGACGAAAACACCGGAAAATCCAAGAGACTTTACATCGAGAGTTACGGTTGTCAGATGAATTTCTCCGATTCGGAAATCGTCGCTTCAATCATGAAGGAAAACGGTTTCGACACCACTTCTGACTTTGAGCAAGCCGACGTGATCTTCCTGAACACCTGCTCGATACGCGAAAAAGCGGAGCAAACTGTCCGCAAACGCCTTAGCCAATTTAACCAAGTGAAAAAAAACAAGCCTGAGCTGACCATAGGTGTGTTGGGCTGCATGGCTGAGCGCTTGAAGGAAAATTTACTCCAAGAGGAAAAAATCGTAGACGTGGTCGTGGGCCCCGACGCCTACCGGGACCTACCCAACCTCGTTTCCGCAGCCGAGGACGGTCAAAAAGGCGTCAATACCTTTTTGTCACGGGAGGAAACCTACGCCGATATCGCGCCAGTCCGCCTCAACTCCAACGGAGTCACCGCCTTTATCTCCATCATGCGTGGCTGTGACAACATGTGCTCTTTTTGCGTGGTCCCGTTCACCAGAGGAAGAGAGCGGAGTAGAGCCCCCCATTCCATCGTGGCTGAAGCACTCGATCTCTTCGAAAGAGGCTACCGCGAAGTGACCCTACTGGGCCAAAACGTAGACAGCTACAAGTGGTCGCCCGAAGAGAACAACAAAGCCCGTCTGAACAAAAAAGAAGGCGAAGTAAGCGAAGTTGTCAATTTCGCCCATTTGCTGGAGATGGTCGCCAAAGTGAGCCCTCTCCTTCGCGTCCGTTTTTCCACTTCCCATCCCAAAGACATTACAGACGAGGTGCTCTACACAATGCGGAAGTACGACAACATCTGCAAATACATCCACCTTCCTGTTCAGAGTGGCAACAGCCGCGTACTCGAGCTGATGAACCGTACATATGACAGGGAGTGGTATCTAGATCGGGTGGCGGCAATTCGCAGGATTCTCGGCGATGAATGCGGCATATCATCCGATATGATCGCTGGCTTCTGCACAGAGACCGAGGAAGAGCACCAAGACACACTGACCCTGATGGACATCGTGAAGTACGACTTCTCCTACATGTTCTTTTACTCCGAGCGTCCAGGTACGCTGGCGGCGAAAAAATTTGAAGATGACATTCCCTTGGAAATCAAAAAAAGAAGGCTGGCCGAGATTATCGAAAAGCAAAACTCTCTCTCGTACGAGAGAAATCAGCTCGATCTGGGCCAAGAGCAGCTGATCCTGATCGAGGGAACCGCCAAAAAATCAGACCAACAGCTGAAAGGAAGAAACTCCGCCAATAAGGTCGTGATCATCCCAGCCGACCGCGCTAAAAAAGGAGACTACGTCAAGGTCAGAATTACCGACGTCTCCCAAGCCACGCTGTTCGGAGAGGTACTTGAAGTAAATCCTGCTCTCGCATGATTACTCCATCGGAAATCCAAAGCGTCAAGCAGCGCTATGGCATCATCGGCAACAGTCCCCTTCTCAATCAGGCAATCCTCGTTGCGATGCAGGCCGCTCCAACTGATATGACAGTGCTGATCACCGGAGAAAGCGGCAGTGGTAAGGAGAGCTTTTCCAAAATCATCCACGCGCTTTCGCTGCGCAAACACGGCAAGTTCATCGCAATCAACTGTGGAGCCATCCCGGAGGGCACGATAGACTCGGAACTTTTCGGCCATGAAAAGGGCTCCTTCACCGGCGCACATGAAGCCAGAAAAGGGTACTTTGAGGTGACTGACGGCGGCTCAATCTTCCTGGACGAAATCGGCGAAATGCCACTGGGCACGCAGGCTCGCCTGCTTCGGGTCTTGGAAAACGGCGAGTTTATCAAGGTAGGATCCTCAAAAGTCCAGAAGACCAACGTCCGCGTCATCACGGCAACCAACGTCAACCTCCTCAAGGCTGTCGAGAAGGGCAAATTCCGGGAGGATCTCTATTACAGGCTTAACACTGTCCCAATTTATGTACCTCCTTTGAGGGAAAGAGGTGAAGACGTGGTGCTGCTTTTTAGAAAGTTTACTGGCGATTTTTCCGAAAAATATCACGTAAAACCCATCAGTCTCGATGCTCAGGCGCAAGAACTATTGATGCGGTATGCCTTCCCCGGTAATATCCGACAGCTAAAAAATATCGCGGAACAGATCTCTCTTTTGGAAGAAAACCGCGAGGTCAATGCCCAAACACTCTCCAAATACCTGCCTGCTGACACCACACGCCTTCCCATGGCTTTGGGATCCGGAAGTTCTGGAGACCACATCGACTTTTCCGAGCGTGACCTGCTTTACAAAGTCCTTTTTGACATGAAAAAGGACATGAACGACCTTAAAAAGCTCGTTCTTGAATCCTACCAAAATGGAGGAATCAACTCCTCTATCATGCAGAAACACCAAGGCCTTTTCGAAGATATGGATTCGGGATTTTCCCAAAAGGAAAACATGGAAAGCGGTCCTTCCTACCAAGTCCCCCTCGTTTTGGAAGCACAAAAAAACAGCTCTCTCAACAATGATGACTACGAGGAAGATGCCATAGAGGACATTATACATGAGGAGGATGACAATTCCCTTTCCTTGGAAAAGAAGGAAAAGGAAATGATACTCCGAGCCCTCCGCAAGCACAACAACAAACGAAAGTATGCTGCAAGCGATCTGGGGATCTCTGAAAGGACGCTCTACAGAAAAATCAAACAGTATGAGATTGAATAGGCGTTTTTTCCCTTTGCTGTGTTTGGTTTTTCTGGCCCTTCAGGCCTGCTCAGTGAAGTATAGTTTTACCGGCACCAATATCAATTATGAATTGGTCAAAACCTTCTCGGTGGAGAACTTCTTCAACGATTCCGGCGGAGGCCCCCCAAATTTGGAACAACGCTTCACGGAAGCATTCAAGGAATATTACCAGCGAAACACGCAGCTGGAGCTGGTCAATACCAATGGGCAGCTGCAATTTTCCGGTGCCATCAGCCGATACACCCTTACCCCTCAAGCTGCCGTCTCGAGCAATGATCCCAATCTGCCGGACCGGGCCGGCCAGATGCGACTTACCATCACCGTGGAAGTAGAATACATCAACCTGGCCAACGAAGAAGAAAGCAAAACACAGCCATTTAGCTTCTTCAAGGACTACGATCCCAGGACTGTAACCCTGCTGGACGTGGAAAACCAACTCGTGGAGGAAATTTTCGAAGTCATCATCCAGGATATCTTCACCGCGACGGTAGCCAACTGGTAATTTTGCTATATTCAAAATCAAAACCCAGCCTGTGAACGCCACTCAATTCCTTGATCTCATTCAAAAAGCCGATCTCTTGGAAAAGGCCGATCTCCTGCAGCTCAAAAAAGTCCAGGAGAACTTCCCCTATTTCCAGATTCCGCACGTTCTCGCTGCCAGGTATGAGTATTTGAAAAACGGAGCAAAAAAAAGCAAAGCACTGGGTCAAGCTGCTATTACCAGTCCAGACCGGATATGGCTGAAAACGTTGATCGAAAAGCCTCTCGCCATAGAATCCACATCGGACGGAATTAAAGTAGACTTCCTGCCGGAAAGCCCCGAAAACATTTCTGATCCGTCAAAGAGAACCGAATCCCTCAAAAAATTGGGACAGCAGCTGAAAGCCTCGAATCCAGATGGGGCTGAAGCGAAAGCAGAGAAACCCACGGCAAAGAGACGCCAGCCTCCGAAAGACGACCTGATTGAGACGATCAAGCGAAAGGAAAAAAAGGCTATTCTAGATGCTAAGAAAAAAGAGCAGATTGACCTGATCAAGGCATTCAGCAAAAAAGACATCAAGCTGGCAACGATCAAAGAAATAGAAGCCAACCAAAACACCGAAAACCTAGCTGAGTCGAGTACCAAACTTAACGACAACCTACTTTCCGAGTCCTTTGCGAAGATTTTGATCAACCAAGGAAAAAAAGCCATGGCAAGGGAAATTTATGAGAAGCTGATTTTGAAGTTTCCCGAGAAAAGGGCTTACTTTGCGGACTTGATTGAAAAACTGAAAGAATAATTTAACAGATATGTTTACAGTATTGATTACAATTATTTTGATTTTGGCGGTGTTGCTGATCTTGGTGATCTTGGGCCAAAACTCAAAAGGAGGAGCCGGAGCGGCTTTCGGAGGCAGCGCTTCCCAGATCATGGGAGTGACCAGAACAGGAAATGTATTGGAAAAAGCCACTTGGGTCCTTGCGGTTTCAATCTTGGCTTTGTCACTGGTGTCGTCCGCTTTCTATACCAACAGTCAGCCAAACCAATTCTCTTCCCCAAACATTGAAAGCGCCAAGCAGCAAGTAGTAGCTCCGGCATTTGGTGACGAGAGCCTACTTCCATCAACTGACACTGCGGCGTCCACAGCAACGGAAGAAGATACCACAGGTAACTAATCCAAAGGCATAGATCAAAAAAATCCCGCTTTGAGCGGGATTTTTTTTATCCCTGAAATCGCAAATGCCTGACAGGTACTGGATCAGGAAAAGCTTCTCATTTATTACAAGGCCAACGAAACACCGATTTAGTCCAGGTTTTCGTCCCCAGTGCTATTTGACCTCAAACCAAGCCTTTTCGTGTTTGATTTTTCCCGAGGAGTCCATGACCGTCGCTTCGATCAGATATCTGCCCTTCACCCAGGATGCCGTGACCGTTACGCCAGAAACTGAGGCACGTCTCCCGAAGACTTCCGACCAATGTAAAACGGTCCGCCAGTCCGTTTCCTTCGAATATTCCCTAGGCACCTCGAACAGCCTTTCCTTCTCCATGACCGGAGGCTGCAGCCCCGAATAGGGTATAAAAACAGCCTTCTCGGAAAGTGGAAAACCGCCAAATTCATGGTCGAAAGAACTGAAGCTGACCACGCCAGCAAACCTTGCGTCGTTCAGAAAAAACGGGCGAGAATAAATTTCCAGTTGCTTGAACTTGGAGGGATTGAACCGAAGCAGCCGATCCGGCTCAAAAACCGGCATGGCATCCAGCAATATCAGTGGGCTCTCCTCAAAGGACCTTTCCTGCAGAGCATTTAGTACGCGAAGCTCCTTGTGGCGGTCTCGGGTCCTAACCAATACCTCCGGTACGTACTCCTTGATATGCGTCTCCACGTCCTCGAAACGGATGTAGTCGTCCAGCAAAAAAGTGCGATCCGGAACAAACCCCTCCACGACCGGGATATCATTTTGTTCAAATTCCTGCGCAAAGTAGCCACCGATCTGGCTTCCTAGGAGCAATTTTCTGAGGAAGGTCGAATCGGACGGGCTGATTTCCAGCGTCGGAAAACTAAAATCTTGTCGAAACTTGGTTGGCGGGCTAGGCGCGACAATCTCAAAATCGCCCAGGGGTTGATTTTCATCTCGCTGCGCAATTAGGTAATCCCAGTGTCTGAATCCTCCGGCATCAATTAACAAATTGCCTTTCCCGTTTTTCCTGTCAGTAAACAGGGCGGATTTTTTGCCATGCAGAGAAAGAAAATAAAGTCCAGAACCGCTAGAGTCTCTCCCATCTATTTGGGCCTTCGCTTCGATGATATGCCCAAAGAACTCGGGTACCAATGCTTTTGCTTCCAACTTGTCATAGAGGATTTTTGACAAATGCCGCCCTCGACTGTCCAGAAAAGGATTGGCAACGGCGACAGAAAGCTCTATCAAGCTGTCCGATCCAATGTAGTTCACGCGAAGCTGCTCTCCGGGCGATAGGCTAGAATGGGAAAACTCCAAAAATTCGGAAGGAACCTCCTCTATCGACAAAACCTCTCGCGACTCCACCACCTTTGGAGGGATATGTGGGTTGAACACCGTCACAAATTCCTGCACGAGTCCGATATCGGGATTTTGATAGGGACTCACCCGTGTAAATAGCCGCAGCAGATAATGGTCTGAAGGCAGACCGCTCGGGATCTCAAGATAATTGAAAGCCAAACCGTCTTGGAGTGGGATCTTTGCCAGGGCGACAGATTCGCTGTGGCGATTCCAGAGTTCGGCATAGACGACGCGGGAAGGCGTGGGTCCAGAGGAAATGGCTACGTCGATGGAAAGCCAAATTTTCTCCCCCGTGAAATAGACCGTCTTCGGAATGGAAAAACCGACCGTCTCTTCGAAGTTCGGCTGGATTTGGGCAAGGGCACTTTCCCCCAAGCCAAGGAGAAAAAATCCAAAAAGCGCATGGATAATTTTCATGGTCAATCCTCCCAAAAATCTGGTTTTACATTGCTTCCCCTGAGCGTACAGTCAACACACCTTCTCAAGGCCGAACGATATCCAATGATTGAGCTTTCCACAAAGACGGCCATCGCCGGAAACTTGACTCCCGTGCCAAAGCGTTCCTCAAAACCACTTGCCGAAACCGTGTCGGCATCCAGTTCACAATCATAATATGCTTCCAGGTTGTTGACCCAAGGGCTCACCTCCTGCACTCCAATGAACATTCTGCGCTCCTGTATCACGCCTAGGCTGACGAAGCCGATGACCGGGGCAGATGGATCCAGGTCCTTGCTGACATTGCCGGTGATATTTGACGGCATAGGGCTGAAGATAGTCCCGATGTCATCGGTATTCTTGCGCATGGTCTCCCAAAACTCCGCCGCCTCCGGCGACAGTGCCATCTGGGAAACCAAAATGCTGTACCTAGTAGAAAGCCGTTCGTCTCCCGGAATGATGCGGGTAATGGGTTTCTTAAAAATCACACCTTCGTCAAAGTTGGAGGAAGTCTCCAAAATGAGATCCGAGCTATTCAGCGTTCGAAAGCAAAGGTAGATAGTCTCCTCCGGACGCCTGGTGTCCACTTCCCCTGTTTCAGGACGATAGATATACGGGGAGACAAATTTCGGGGAGAAGGCATAGGTTTCTGTGAAGGTCCACAAAAAGTCCTCAACCGTGCCGGAACCCTTTGTGGTGATGTAGACTTCCACCCCACGCTCATCTTTTTCAAAGCCAATATCCTCAATCGGCGTGGAGATCAGGGGGTGGAGCGATTCGGATGTGTAGCCCTCCCCCTCCAACAGAATCTTCAGGCGATAACTCCCTTCCTCCTCTATATCCTGTGCAAATTGATAAAAGCCGTCTCCAACATCCACGAGAGGATAGCGATTGCCTTCGGAGCTTTCCAGAAAGACCTCGGCACCGACCGCAGGCGTCGAACCAGGCCCCAGATTGTCGCCGTATATTCTCCGTGTATAGCCCAGGTAGAGTTCACTCGGCTTACCCTCCGTATCCAGATATCCTTCCACAGTAAGTACGCGAAGATTCGCCTCTGATAGTTCGGGCTCAAATGGTTCTTTGCATGCGAAAAGCGAAAGAACCAAAAAAAGAAACACTATCCCCTTTCTCATTAAAATCTGAAATTATAGGTGACATAGGGAATCGGCCGTGCAAAAATCGACAGCTGATACCCTCTCAGCTGACCCTGGTCTGGCACGAAATACACCGAATAGGGATTGCTTCTACCCAAAAGATTGTACACGCCCAGAGACCAAGAGGAATGGGCCAACTTGTCGACTTTGTGGCTTCCCTCCAGATTGAGGCTGAGGTCGATCCGGAAATAATCCGGAATTCGATAGGCATTGCGATCGGTATAGTAGACGCGCTCTGATCCACCGTAGTCAAATTCCGCCGCGGGCAGTGTGATTGGCCTTCCGGTACTATAGCTAAGATTGACTGTGGTGTTGATTCTTTTGGTGGCTTCATAGTTGGCCACCACGACCAAGTTGTGGGGTTGGTCAAAGTTGCTTGGATACGCCTTGCCCTTGTTGATCTTCTCGACACTGGGCTCGTCGGAGGTTTTCAGCAACGAGCGGCTATAGGTGTAGGCTAAAGAGCCCCGGAGATTGCCCATATTTTTTTTGATCAAAAACTCGGCGCCATAGGACTTTCCATCCGTGTTGAGCGCATCTTGCTCCAAATGCTCATTGAGTATAATGGAGGCTCCAGAGCGATAGTCCAGGAGATTTTCCATTTCGCGATAGAAAAATTCCGTGGACACTTCGACTGAATTTTTGAAGATCGTCCTAAAATAACCTACCGAGGCCTGTTGTCCCAGCTGGGGCTTGAGATAGCGGTCGCTCAGCTTCCAACTGTCTGTGGGGGTGATTACCGAACTGTTGGAAAGCAGGTGGATATTCTGCCTCATCGTGCTGAGACCCAGTTTAAGCGAGGATTTTTTGTCCAACAAATACCTCCCTCCAAATCGCAACTCAGGGCCATGGTAGGTCTGGACTACCTCTCTCGGTCCAAAATCCACTTCTCCGGATACGTTTCCCGGACTATAGGGCATGCCCTCCGCGTAGGTTTTGAATTGCGCCGGTCCCAAAAGCTGATAGAGCATGTAACGTACTCCAAAGTTGAACGCCAGCCTATCAGTCCACTGAAACTCATCACCGATGAACAGTGAAAATTCCCGTCCCTCTTCCCTGTCCAGCTGTCTGTCCGTCACGATGGACTCCGCACCATGCGGGCTCATATGCCCCGGATTCAGCAAGTATTGTATGCCTTGGAAGCCGAAGTCAAGCAAGTGTTTCTCGGTTCGGTATTCAAAGTCAGTCCTGAGCTGGAGCTGGGCGATATCGAATCCATAGTCAAAGGAGTTGAGAGGATTGTCGAGGCCTTCTATGTTGAATTCATAGGCGTCTCGGGACAGCGTGATTTTGCCCTCCAGGCGCTCACTGATGTACCTCCGCCATGATAGCGCAAGGTTGAGATTTTTATAGGAATACGATGTGTCTGGATCAAATCGAAACTGGTCCCGGCTTCCATAGCTGGTCAGTTCCAGGGAATTTTTTTCATTGATCTGATGCCGTAAGTTGGCGTTCCAGTCGTAAAAATTGACTTGGCTGCCCGAAAGCTCGGCATTCTCCTCCAACAAGTCCAAGGCCCAATTGGAATAAGTCCCCCTAGCGCCGACCACAAAAGTGGTGTTTTCCCCCAGCGGCCCATCTACACTGAGTCTGCTGGTGAGTATGCCGATTCCCCCGGATCCCCCGATTTTTTCCTTCCTGCCAAACTGTGGCTCTATCGCCAGCACGGAAGAGAGTCGTCCTCCATAGTTCACCGGTACCGTGCTCTTGTGCAGCTCGACTCCGGAAACCATATCGGAGTTAAATGCGGAGAAAAAGCCAAAAACATGGGAAGGGTTGAATACAGTGGAAGCGCCATACAGGATCAGGTTTTGGTCGGCGGATCCACCGCGGACGTTGAATCCTACCGTAGCCTCTCCAGCAGTATTGACGCCGGGAACCGTGAGGATTCCGCGCAAAATATCCACCTCTCCCATTACAGCGGGAAGACGCTTGACCTCCGCAATGCTCAGGGATTGCACCCCCATTTCAAGCTTATTGACCTGCGACAGTGCACCAGAACTTACAACCACTTCGTCCAGAGAGAGGACACTCTCGGGGATTTCCACATTGAGGATGCCGTCTCCTTTGAGATCGATATGCCGAGGTTCCTGATATCCGCCTATGCTTTGCACATAGAGCGTGTGCCGACCTTTGTCCAGTGTAATGGAATACCTTCCCTCCCGGTCAGCAACGGTTTGTGTGAAATTCACCTTTTCTACCACCACAGCGCCGGGCATGGGCTTGCCATATTCCACGCTTGAGACTATGCCGCTGAGCGTTGCCTTTTTGGATTCTGGATTGTCCGTCTCCCTTCCTATGGCAAATACTTGGTTTTTCGCAAAAGCACCCAATCCATCCTCAGTCCGAGGTGGAATGGAGTCAAACTGCAGCTCAAAGTAGCCTGTGGAAAATCCCAGAGTAATCGGCTTCCCCTTGGTAATCCACACTTTCCTGTCCCCATCAATGACGAAGAAAAGGCCGGTTCCAGCCAACACTTGGCCAAGAAGCGTACGCAGCTCCACATCCTGGGCCTGCAAGTTCACCATCAATCCCTGAGTATCTGACTCACGAAACACGAAACGATACCCTGTCTCGAACTCGATGGACTGGACAAAACGGAAAAATGGCATTTCACGGTATATCCCGGATACCCGAACGGAGTCCTGTTGTGCTACCGCTCCAAGGCCGCAAAACAGCAAAACCACAATTGCAAGCACGCACTTCATCTCGATGGAAAGCTTTGGAAGGGTTCGGCTTTTTCTTCCCTCAGACGGAGCAGCTCCTTGAGATAGGCCTCGGGATCGTGCTTGAAGTTCTGCTTCATTCCTTTGAAATGGCCCGCTACCTCCTTCTTGGATAGGCCCAATCCGGCGATCGCCTCACTCTTGCTGCCCGCCTGCCAAAACTCTCCCTGAAACCAAAAGAAGAAATCCTGTCCTGGCTTAAATTCCCGGGTAATCAACCCTGGCTCCTTCACAGACTCTATACTTCGATAGTGCTTTTTCAGAAGCATGGGCTCGCCTACTGCCACTACCTGATAGAATCCCCGTTTGTGCCGACCGTACCCGGGGTTGTTTTCGATATTCAAAAAAACGACTCCATCTGAGAAAACGAATTTCTCGACTTTGGCTGCCTTGATTTGAACCATTTGGTTGTAAAGCGGATGGACGACCAGAACCTCATCATGCCAGGCATCATAGCGCAGCTGCACCTTGGGGTATCTAAGCCCGTTAATCCAGATCTCACCGAAGTCAAATTGCTGCGACTCGTAGTAAGGCGATCCCAGATATCCCGCTGGAGCATCGACATATTGTCCTCCACTGACTGCCTCCTGAAACAGAGGTAAAGTCCGCTGGTACCAGGCCAATTGTTCAGCATCTAAATGAGTCTCCTGTCCAATCGCCGGATTGGCAATCGGATGGAACAGGATCAAGAGAAAAAATATGGCTCTTCTCATAGGTTATCGGGGCAAAAGGCCAATTAATGAGAAAAACGTCTCTTTTTCAATTTCCTGACTCGATAGTGGATAAACGGATGCTGGCCTAAACAAGCGGGGGAAAAGCAAGCATATACACTTGGGAAATTTCTGAAAAAGATTTTCGGTATTTTCAGAAAAAAAGCGAGCATCCCATGAAATCACTCTTTTTGACTTTCGGTCTTATCTGCCTGACAGTATACCCAGACATTTCACAAAACCAGTCTGTTGGCGAAAGCATTGGACGGATAATAGAGGAGAACGGGATCCCGGGAATCTCTTACACCTATTTGGACAGCGGGCGGATAAAGGAGGACTTTGCCCTCGGGGTGGGTTCTAAAGCTGAAGAATCGATCAATCGGGAAACCGTCTTTTCCGCAGCATCCCTAAGTAAACCGGTTTTTGCCTACTTGGTCATGCAACTGGTGGACGAGGGATTGATCGATTTGGACAGTTCTTTGTCCAGGTATTACGACTACATGGATATTCAGAAAGAACCGTACTATCCATTGGTCACCGCGAGAATGGTGCTCAGCCATACCAGCGGACTGCCTAACTGGAGAACGAAGGAGCTCCAATTCAAATACAAGCCGGGAGAGCGATTTAACTACTCAGGCGAGGGATACGTTTGGCTGCAACGTGTAGTCGAGCATTTGAAAGAAAAACCGCTTGAAGACTTGGCTCAGGAGTATGTATTTAAGCCATTGGAAATGAAAAGGAGCAGTTACATCTTTTTGGATGAGTTTGAAGAAAACCACAGTTTGTCATTCAAGAAAAACGGAGAGCAGCAGGCAAAAAACAGAATTCAAAGCGGAAATGCCGCGGCGTCTTTGCAGACCACATCCCACAACTTCGGACTCTTTCTGGAAGCACTTCTTTCCGGAAAACTTATTGGTAGCCAGCTTCGTGACAGGATGTTTTTCCCGCAGGTTCCGGTAGATTATAGAGAAGGAAAACCTCAGGAACTCTATTGGGGCTTGGGCATAGGGATTCAGCAAACATCAGAGGGTAAACAGATTTTCCAGTGGGGGGACAACTATACCTTCAGGGGCTATTTCACAGCCAACACAGAAACCGGCGATGCGGTAGTCTATCTTACCAACAGCGAAAAAGGACTCAAACCCGTGCGGGAACTCGTGGCACTGGCGATGCCCGACCCCCAGCCAGCTTGCGACTGGATGGACTACGACTGACTTTGTCCGACGGTTCCAAATGCTATGATTTTCGCGATATCATGGCTAACTTCAAAACGGCAAAACATTCCGGCAGCCGAAAAACAAGCCGTTCCATACCATGAAATTCAATTCAGCAATTCTCAGCCTTCTACTTTCCTTGGCCCTCTCTTCCTGCACGCTCAATTTCTCTTCCAAGGACTCCGACAACCAAGTCACTGACGAGCGGGATTTGGGCCAGGTGACCCAACTGTATGTCAACGGAATCTTCAACCTGTACCTTTTGCAGGGAGATAAGCCCTCGATACGCATAGAGGGCGATGAAGAAATGGTCAAAAAGCTCAAAGTAAACCAGGACGGGGAAAGCCTGGAGTTGAAATTTGAAGAAATCAACAACAATTTTTTTGGGGGTTCAAGACCAGACGTCTATCTGACGCTCGGCGACCTGAAGCGTTTGGAATTTGACGGCGTCGGCAATATCAAGTCCCAAGGGGCTTTCAAAGTAGAAGACATACGACTGCAAGGCAACGGGGTCGGCAATATCTTGCTGCACTTTGACGCACGGAAAATCGACGCCGAGTTTAATCTGATGGGCAACATGACTCTGAAGGGAAGCGCAACCGTAATCAATCTCGCCAATGAGGGCATCGGGAATATCGAAGCCTCCGACCTTATCGCCCAGGAAATGACCTTGACCAGCAATGGGATCGGAAAAGTGGCCGTGCATTGTACCGGCAACCTCTCCATTACCGTCAACGGCATCGGAGCGGTCAGCTATGTGGGAAACCCAAATGTAATCAAAGAGGAAATCAACGGGATTGGGAAAGTGAGCAGAAACTAGAACTCATCTATGCCCATTCCGGCCATCCTCTAGATATTACAGGAGTTGTTGGACGACTTCCAGATCACCTTTCTGTCGGTGATTTCTTCAAATGGAACCCCCGCCGACCCTATTACCCCTAGGGAATTTCCGCTGCAATCGTACACCGGATAAACCGAATTACACAAAGGGCAACAATTTTGTAGTACAAAAACCGTCTGAGAATCATAGATTCCCATGGTAATGAAAGAGTAGTCTCTGCCGATTTCAAATTCCTCGGTTTCCACTATCAGCTCCTGTAGCCAAACCAGATCCATCGCGTTTTCCACATTGCACGCCCGAATTGGATCGGGATCATCCGAGCAGGAGACGGTTAAGAGTACTAAGAAGGAGAGAGAATAAAGTAACTTTTTCATCATATTTTGTTTACGGGTTAGGCTCCACCACACTGGTTGTTGGAAGATCTCCAAATTATCCGGGAATCCTTGATATCTTCCCATTCAATCCCATCAGTCCCCATGTAGCCCAACACTCTTCCGGTGCAATCATAGACGGCTGGAGGGGCCATCGAGCAATTGGGACAACAATTTCCAATCACAAAAACTGTCTTGGACTTGTAGGCTCCCGTGTACAAAATGGAATAGGTTTGGCCAATGAAGTGATTTTCCTCTTCTGCCAACAAATCCGCCAACCATGGCAGATCCGTCACCACATTACCCACATTACAAGAGGGATCGGGATCATCGGAGCAGGAAGTCATCAGTCCCAAAAATACGAAGGGGTAGATGAGGTTTTTCATGAGCCTTTTTGTAACCTGACGGCCAACTTAACGAGTTCGTTACAGGGGTGCGAAAAAAATAAAGAAAAACTTTAACAGCTTCTGGCAATCCGCTGTTTGTTTATCTCATCAAATCCGTTCATTTTCGGTCAATGCCTCCTGACCCTCTGGATTCGATCCGTCTGAATTTCTCGCAAAGCGATCTTTTCGCGCTCAATCTGGCCCTGGCTCTCATCATGTATGGAGTCGCCCTGGATCTGAGATGGGAGGATTTCAGATATCTGCTTAAAAATCCCAAGGGATTCATTCTGGGGATTTTTTCCCAATTTATCCTTTTGCCTTTTTTAACCTGGGGTCTGGTTTCCCTGCTCAATCCTCCACCCAGTTTGGCTTTGGGGATGATGCTGGTTGCTGCCTGTCCTGGAGGCAATGTTTCCAATTTCCTCTCCAATTTAGCAAAGGGCAATGCCGCCCTTTCGGTGAGTTTGACTGCTTTTTCCTCGGTGTTTGCCATTTTCATCACACCTCTAAATTTTGCGCTTTGGGCAGGATTGTATGAGCCCACTTCCCTTCTACTTAGGGAGATCAGACTGGATATCGCGGAGGTATTTTTCACGGTGGGAATCATTCTTGGCATCCCGCTGATTCTCGGAATAGTTACCCATCAAAAGCTTCCTGAATTCGCAAAAAAGGCCTCAAAAATCCTCAAACCGCTGAGTATCCTAATTTTCTCAGCTTTTATCATCTTGGCATTTGCGGGCAATTTTGAGCTTTTTCTTCAGTATATCGGAGTCATTTTCCTTTGGGTAATGGCCCACAACTTCATTGCCCTATCGGCAGGCTACCTCACTGGAAAGCTCGGCAGGCTACCTCTCTCCGACATCAAAACCCTGACGATTGAGACGGGAATTCAAAACTCCGGCTTGGGGCTGGTATTGATTTTTACTTACTTTGAAGGCCTCGGCGGCATGGCCCTGATCACCGCTTGGTGGGGCATCTGGCATCTGATCTCCGGGATCTCCCTCGTTGCCCTTTGGAAAAAAACCACATGAAATCGAGCATACCAAAAACACAACATTCCCAGGCGACTTCTGATCAAAGGAATATCAGTATGGCTAAAAAAAGAGTGATTCCAAGCACATGAAAGACCTTTTCAATGCGATACTCCGACTCCTTGTAAAGGTTGCTCTTCACGGTTATTTCAATAAAATCATCGTGGAGGGAAAGGAAAACCTCCCCAAAAATCGGCCGGTAATCTTAGTTGCCAATCATCAAAACGCCCTCATCGATCCTTTGCTGCTGGCTACCCATACCCGTCTCAACCCCTGGTTTTTGACACGGGCGGCCGTTTTTACCAATCCCGTCGTGTGCAAGTTGCTCCATTTTATCCGCATGCTGCCCGTATATCGCCTGAGGGATGGATTTTCGACCATACAGCAAAACCAACAGACCTTCGACGACACCTACGAAGTGCTGCGCAAAAACGGCACCGTGGTCATCTTTGCCGAAGGCAGCCACAGCTTGGTCAGAAATCTGCGGCCTCTCAGCAAGGGATTTACGCGGATGGCGTTTGGGCTGAAGGAAAAATACCCCGATCTCGAACCAGTCATCCTTCCGGTGGGCATAGGATTCAGCGCGCACAAAAGATCAGGGAGTCGTGTTAGGATCACCTTTGGGGCTACCATCCCAGTCGACATGCCGCCATCGCAGTCCGGAAAACTGACCAAAAGCGTGGAAAGAGCGCTGAAGGCCCTAATCGTGGATATTCCTGACGCAGACTACGACTCCACACTAGCACGCTTGATCGAGCATGAGGTCGACCTTACTTCTAGGGAAGACGTGGAAACCTTTTTGGAAACAGGAGTCGTGGCCAAGCCCGTAGGCTCGGTCACCGGTCTTGGCAACAAAGTGATGAAGATCTTTCATTTTCCCCTCTATTGGCTGTGGCTACTGAAAAGACCAGGAGTTAAAGACGAGGTTTTCAGCTCCACTTGGAAGTTTCTGATCGGGTTTACTTTGGCCATCCCCTACTATTTTTTCCTGCTTTGGCTGACAATGGACACGCTAGTGGGAAGTTGGGGTCTGACCTTTCTGATCCTAGCTTGGATCACATTGTGGAAAAACAAAAACCCCCAAGAGTAGGCAAATCCAAGATTTGAACCTCAAAAAAGAATGGGCGGACACCAAATAATCTTTGGCAATGTTCTTAACTTTGGGAAGCAACAACCCAAATATAACCGATCATGACCCAAGATTTTCTCCCGCTCAACGGAACAGACTACGTGGAGCTCTATGTAGGCAACGCCAAACAAAGCTCCCTCTACTATCAATATGCATTTGGTTTTGAGCTGATTGCCTATTCCGGACCCGAAACGGGTGTCCGTGACCGTGCATCATACGTCCTCAAGCAAGACAAGATCCGGTTGGTTCTCACCTCTCCCCTGACTGCCGACCATCCTATAGCCGCGCACATCCAAAAACACGGGGACGGAGTAAAGGTCCTTGCCCTTTGGGTGGATGACGCGGAGAAGTCTTGGCGGGAAACCACCTCCCGTGGCGCAGAATCCGCTTCCGCTCCCGCGACGCTCAAGGACCAGTTTGGCGAGGTAAAGGTCGCTTCGATCAAAACCTATGGCGAAACGATTCACACTTTTGTGGAGAGAAAAAACTACTCCGGTGTATTCTTACCCGGCTTTCAGCCCAGAAAAAGTGGATTTGCAAGCCAAGGCATCGGACTGAAATACATCGACCATTGCGTCGGCAATGTAGAACTCGGAGCGATGAATCGCTGGGTGGAATTCTACGAAAATGTCATGGGCTTTAAGCTCCTGCTGACCTTCGACGACAAGGACATTTCGACCGAATATTCCGCACTCATGTCCAAGGTGGTATCGAATGGAAACGGCTACATCAAATTCCCCATCAACGAACCTGCTGAAGGCAAGAAAAAGTCGCAGATCGAGGAATACCTCGATTTCTATGGTGGCCCCGGCGTGCAGCACATGGCTATCGCCACCGATGACATTTGCCATACGGTGAGAGAATTGAGAAATCGTGGCGTGGAGTTTCTCGAAGTACCAGCCTCATACTACGATGACCTTCTCGATCGGGTAGGCAAAATCGATGAGGCGATCGAACCCCTGAAAAACCTCAACATCCTGGTGGATCGCGACGAGGAAGGCTACCTGCTACAGATATTCACCAAGCCTGTGCAGGATCGCCCGACGCTTTTCTTTGAGATCATTCAGCGCAAAGGGGCAAAGTCCTTTGGAAAGGGAAATTTCAAGGCCCTCTTCGAAGCCATCGAAAGGGAACAGGCATTACGCGGAAATCTCTAGAGTTCCATAAATCTCCAAAGAAGCCAGACAGCCCTGCTGCTCTGGCTTTTTTGTTTCCATTGTGCAGAAAAAGGGATATTTTGATTGAAAATCAACGTTATGAAAGTTTTCGTCTCCATTGTTTCCCAGACAGTCAAAGGAGGGCTGTTTTTTCTTCTTCCTCTGGTCATTGTCATCATACTGCTTAAAAAAGCAGTCGAGCTGATCCTCCCCTTGGCCCACGTGGTCAATGGGTGGGTGCCTTTTGCCCTACCGTTTTCAGCTATGGCCTTGAGCGTCATTTTTCTTATTCTGATCTGCTTCCTTGCGGGTTGGCTGGCCAAACTAGGGTTTGCCAAGAAGCTCATCCTATTGTTGGAGGAGAATTTTCTCGTGCTGTTTCCTGGCTACCAGCTCATGAAAAACACCTTTGAGTCCAAGGTGGGATTAGACTCCCAAAAGGAATACCCCGTCGTCTTGGTACCCATTGACGGATGGATGATCGCATTTTTGGTCGAAGAAATCAACGAAACCGAAGTGATGGTTTTCGTGCCCTCTGCCCCCAGCCCGTGGGAAGGTAGCCTAGTGATTTTCGAAAGATCTCAGATAAGGGAATCGACGCTAAAACCTGGCGACATCATGACCATCATGAAAAAACTGGGGGTGGGATCAAAGTCGCTTTTTGCAGAGCAAACAAGAAGGCCTTTCCGGAATTCCTAATCCGAAAAGGCCAATTAATAGCCACTGAGGCTTTTTTTCAGTTCCTATTTATAGAGTTTTTCATGAAGCTTTTTCAGTTCCCCTTCCGGAATCTTGATGACTTTTCTGTCATAGGTCATTATTCCGTTGGTCTCGATCTCCACATCCGTGGTCTGGGTATAGATGGCTGCGGCGAGCCCTTTGGGAATCAACTCGGACAAATCTTCGATCAGAATGGAATAGCGGGCTTTGAGCTCATCCAAGGTTGTGAAGCTTTGATACCCCCAATTATCCTTGAGCTGCCAGGTATGTCCTTCGATTGGCAAGCCCAGCCCGCCGAACTCTCCTAAAACCAAGACGGTGCTAGCTCCGAAAATTGCAGGATCGGGCATCACTGGATCGGGATAGTTGTGTAGATCCATGATGTCGCCCACTATCTTTGTCCCCTCCATTTCAAAATTGCCTCCACTGGCACTATTGATCAATCGGCTCGCATCCAGCTCCCGGGTCAGCTTGACAATTTCCGTGGTTTTGAATTGGCCCCACGCTTCATTGAAGGGAACCCAAACCACGATAGAGGGGAAAAACCTAAACTCATTGATGATCTCTTTCCATTCTGTCTTGAAGATTTCCTCAGATTCGGGAGTTCTCGCCTTGTTCATTCCCTCACGGATGATTCCCGGGCGGACTTCCCAACGGTTGCCCATATCTCCGCTTGGCATGTCCTGCCATACCAGCATACCGAGTTTGTCCGCATGGTAATACCAACGGGCAGGTTCCACTTTCACATGTTTTCGGATCATGTTGAATCCCATTTCCTTGGTCTTTTCGATATCGAAAAGCAGCGCTTCGTCCGTGGGTGCGGTATAGAGCCCGTCTGGCCACCAGCCTTGGTCAAGCGGACCGTATTGGAAAAGTGCTTTTCCATTGAGGTACATTCGCTGATAACCATCCTCGCCTTTTGCCATTCGGATGTCCCGGTATGCGGCGTAGGACCTGACCTCTTCGATCAGTTTCTTCCCCTGAAAAAGTTTGATCGAAACATCGTAGAGAAAAGGGGAATCGGGCGACCAGGCTTTGGGACCTGAGATTTTTAAGGGAGCAGGTTTATTGGCTTGGGATCTGAAGGATGCGACAACTTGCCCTCCCTCTAGGAGACTTACCTCCACTTCTTGGCCCTCTTGGGAATTCTTGATTTCAGGGTAGAAAACCTGTGCAGAATTCTCCCAATCCGTCTGGGAATAGCTGGATGCTATGAAAGACTCGGGAACCGTTTCTAGCCAAACCGTCTGCCAGATTCCGGTGACTGGAGTATACCAGATGCTTTTGGGTTCCTTGACCTGTTTGCCTCGTGGCTGGGGCCCAGAATCACTTGGATCCCATACCCTCACGCGAATCTTCTGGGATTTTCCCTTTACGAGATGGTCGGTAATGTCAAAGCTGAAGCTATCAAATCCTCCCTGATGCTTCCCAACTTGCTGGCCGTTTACCCAAACTTCGGCCTCCCAATCCACCGCACCAAAATGAAGCAAGACTCGCTTGCCCTTTCGGTCCAGCCCCAGGTCAAGGGTACGCTCGTACCAAAGCTCATGATCTGGTCCCACTGGCTTCTGGACACCTGACAAAAAAGATTCAACGGCAAAGGGCACGGTGATTTTCCCGGCGAAGCCCGTTTCTGGGCTGCTGCCTTTGGGCAAAATGGCGAAATCCCATTGACCATTGAGATTTTGCCAGGAATCCCTCACCAGTTGAGGACGGGGATATTCTGGGAGTGGATTCTCTGGATTGAGGTCGTCAGCCCAGGGTGTTTTGAGGATTGTCTGGGAAAAACCGCTGTAGCTCAGAGCGATCAGCGCAAAAAAGAAAATCTTTCTCATAAATAAAATCTGAATTGTGATGGCTGAACTTATTGAAAATGAAACCAAAGAACAAGCGGATTTAAAGAATCGGATTGAAGGAGCTGCTTATTTCCCTCTTGCCTGGACGGCAGCTTTCTGAACGATGGCTCCATCGGATTAAAAAAAAAACCTAACTCAAGCTGATTCAAAGAAGCTCTGAACCCTGATTTTCAAGGCTTCCCACCTTGGTCTTGCCCAATTCGCCCCAAATCTTTCCAAGGAACCGCCGATTGGCTAGGGTCAATTGAAGCTTTGATGGACCAAACGCAATGCAAAGAAAAAGCAGAGTACGTACAAGCACGGAAATACTTTGCGATCATTTATTGGGCAAGATGGCATTTTTTGACATTTTCTATATCTTAGAACCACACTGAAATTTTTAAACGAGATGAGTTCAATCGACCCTGCTATCCTAGGCAAAGCTCAAAGCTGGCTGGATGGAAATGTGGATGCTGACACCAAGGCGTCCATCAAAAAACTAATAAGCGACAACCCCACCGAGTTGGTAGATTCATTCTACCAGGATCTGGAGTTTGGTACTGGAGGGCTGAGGGGGCTGATGGGAGTCGGCACCAACCGCATGAATGTCTACACCGTGGGCATGGCCACACAGGGATTGGCAAACTACCTGCTTCAGTCCTTTCCGGGACAGGAAATCAAAGTTGCGATTACCCACGACTGTAGGATCAACAACACAGTGTTTGCGAAAACGACCGCAGATGTCTTCACCGCCAATGGAATCAAGGTACTTTACTTCAGGGAAATGAGACCTACCCCTATGCTCTCCTTTGCTGTGCGACACTATGGATGCAAAAGCGGCGTCATGATCACTGCCTCCCACAATCCCAAGGAATACAATGGATACAAGGCGTACTGGGAAGACGGAGCGCAGGTAGTCGCTCCCCACGACACCAACATCATCAAAGAGGTGCAGAAGATTACTTCCTTTGACCAAGTCAACTGGAATAAAAATGACAGTCTGCTCGAATACATCGAATCCGATTTTGACAAAATCTACCTGGATCTCGTCAAGGGACTGAGTCTTTCCCCTGACGCCGTCCAGGCCCAAAAGTCTATGCCGATCGTTTTCTCTCCAATCCATGGAGCATCTGGCAAAATGGTACCAGCAGCGCTAAAAGCCTTTGGCTTTGAAAACGTCCACATTGTAAAGGAACAGGCAGAGCCAGACGGCAATTTCCCGACCGTGATCTACCCCAATCCTGAGGAAGCGGAAGCTTTGACTCTCGCGGTGGAACTTGGCAAAAAGGTAAACGCGGAGCTTGTACTCGCCTGCGATCCCGACGGAGACCGCTACGCGGCGGTCGTCCCCAACGAGACGGGAGAATATGAACTGCTCAATGGCAACCAAACCGGGGCGATGATCAGCTACTACCTGCTTTCAAAATGGAAGGAAGCAGGAAAGCTTGACGGCAACCAATTTATGGTCAACACGATTGTGACAACAGAGCTCATCAACGCCATTGCGGCCGGGTTCGGGGTCACTTGCTACAATGTGCTCACAGGATTCAAGAACATCGCGGCAATCATTCGTGACTTGGAAGGCAAGGCGACCTTCGTAGGTGGCGGCGAGGAGTCCTATGGCTATCTAGTCGGGGACTTTGTGCGTGACAAGGACGCCGTAAGTGCAGCAGCCATTTTCGCGGAGCTGGTCGCTTATTATAAAACCAAAGGCATGAGTGTGATTGATCTTATGGCCGAGATTTATTCCAAATTCGGCTTCTACAAGGAGTCTTTGATTTCGGTCACTAAAAAAGGAAAAGACGGCGCAGAACAAATCCAAGCGCTGATGAATGGATTCCGTACCAATCCTCCTTCTCAAATGAACGGAGTGGATGTCGAGCGCGTCGTGGACGTAAAAAACTCTACCGTGACTCATGTGAAGTCTGGCAAAGTGGAAAAGCTCGATATGGACAAGTCCAACGTGATGCAGTTCTATCTCGCTGATGGAAGCAAAATTTCAGCCCGCCCTTCCGGTACAGAGCCAAAGATCAAGTACTATTTCTCGGTCAATGCCCCCCTCTCCTCGCCTTCTGAGTACCGGAATGTCGAAGCCTTACTCGCTGAAAGACTGGAAGGTTTAAAAAATTACTTCAGCTAAGCTGATTCCAATACCGAAAAAAGAAAGCACCGACAAGTCGGTGCTTTCTTTTTTTCAGCTTAACGGATTTGCTATTCCTTTCCGATGTGGAGGATCGCATCCCCCACATTTACCACGGGGTTATTGTTCAGCCCGATCACGTGGCCATTGGTCGCCGCCTTTACCGGAACGATTACCTGGCCGTAGGGATCGGAAATCCTCGCGATGATCTGGCCCTTCTTTACGGAATCGCCAAGTTTGACCGAGGAGTAGAAAATCCCCGAAGCCTTTGCCCTGGTCCATTGGCTTTCTTTAAGGATGAGGGTTTCTTGTGGCAACTGGGGCGCGTCAATCATGTCCAAATGATGGAGCAAGCGCTTAGTACCGACGATTCCCTCTTCGATAGCGTAGTTGTCCAGCCGCATCGACTCCCCTCCTTCAAACACCAGCAAGTGCTTTCTAGCCTTGTACGCCGTTTTTCTAAATGACTTCTCGATGTGTTTGGAATTGACGACAAAATGCGTCCCAAAGGCTTTGGCCAACTCCAAGCCGACTTTATCCTTGAAGTCTACCCGGATTTGTGGATGGTTTGACAGCATACGCCCACCCGTGTGAAAATCTATTCCAAAGTCGATTTGGGGAATTACCTCCTCGTTTAGAATATAGGCTATCCTGGAGGCAAGAGAGCCCTTTTTGCTCCCCGGAAAGCTGCGGTTCAGGTCTCGCCCATCAGGAAATGTCCTACTGTTGGACAGAAAGCCATAGATGTTTACCAGCGGGATAATGATCAGAGTCCCCTTTAGAAGCTCCAAGCCTTGGTCAAATTCCTCGAGAAGTTTCTTGGCAGTCACCACCCCGTTGATTTCGTCTCCGTGCACTCCGCCGGAGATGAGCACCACCGGACCTTCATTTTTTGAAGAGCGGATAAAAATCGGCAAATCGATCAAGGTATGGGTGGGGAGTTTCGCTATTGGCAATTCGATGTTGACAGACTGGCCCGGGCGTACCCGAACTCCGTTAATCTGAACTTCTTTCATTGATGGGGATGGCAGATTGGGGTTTCATTTCGCATTGGCTCAAAATCTTGCTTATTTCGCAGGACAGTCAAAGGCACATGAATATACAAGAAAACATTTCCCTAAAATCTCTCAACACGTTCGGATTTGATCAAAAGGCACGTTTTTTCCTAAAAGCCAGCTCCGCACAAGAGCTGATAGACGCCTTATCGTGGGCTAAGGAAAACATGCTGGAAGTGTTGATTTTGGGCGGTGGCAGCAATATTCTCTTGACCAGGGATTTTGGCGGGTTGGTGATCAAGGTGGATATAAAAGGCATACAGACCCTTCGCGAGGATGAAGACCTGGTTTGGGTCAAAGTCGGAGCCGGCGAGATCTGGCAGGACTGGGTCTCTTTTGCCATTGACAATAACTGGGCTGGAATCGAGAATCTTTCGTTGATCCCTGGTACGGTTGGTGCCTCTCCCATGCAGAATATAGGCGCCTATGGAGTGGAAATCAAAGAAGTCTTCGACAGCTTGGAGGCGCTGAATAGATCGACTTTGGAAATTGAAACATTCACGGCCGAAGCCTGTGAGTTTGGATATAGAGAAAGTGTTTTTAAGAATAAGCTGAAAGACCAATACGTCATCTGTTCAGTTACTTTTCGATTGGAAAAAAAACCGAATTTCCGAGTTGACTATGGAGCGATCCAAGATGTATTGAATCAAAAAGGCATAGTCGACCTATCGCTTCGGGCAGTGAGCGAGGCCGTAATAGAGATCAGAAAATCAAAGCTCCCCGACCCGAAGGAAATCGGTAATTCTGGGTCGTTTTTTAAGAATCCGACGATAAACAGAGAAAAATTTGACTCATTGAGATTAGCATTTCCGCAGATTCCAGGATATCCCAATGAAGAGGGTGTGAAAGTGCCCGCAGGCTGGCTCATCGAACAGGCAGGATGGAAAGGACATCGTGATGGCGAGGTGGGAGTCCACTCCAAGCAAGCCTTGGTTTTGGTCAATTTCGGGAAAGGAAGCGGAAGAGAAATCCAGCTGCTTTCCGAAAAAATCAGATTGTCGGTAAAAGAAAAATTCGGGATAGAACTCCATCCCGAGGTGAATTTCATCTAGATCAATTGGTCGAGGATCTCGAGTTCTTTGGAATATCTCTCGACTTCCACGCCAAACTTCCTCAGGAAATCCACCCCTTCATCCCTTCCTATCCCCTTGTACTCTGCATAGGAGAAAAGATAGACCACCTTGGAAATCCCCATCGAAAAGATGATTCTCGCGCAGGCAAGGCACGGCGCCAAGGTCACATAGAGTGTGGAGCCATCCACCGATGTATTGTTCTTTACCGCATAGAGTATCGCATTTTGTTCCGCATGAAGTGCAAGCGAGCAACTACCCTTACTGTCTCTGGCGCAGCCAGATTCCGGAAACTCGACGTCGCAATTATGCGTACCGGCAGGTGGGCCGTTGTAGCCTATGGAAATAATCCGAGTGTCTTTGGACAGCACTGCCCCTACATGCTTTTTGATACAATGGGAACGCTTGGCAAGATTCACGGCCAACTCCATGAAAATATCATCAAAATCAGGTCTATTCATGAAAATAAATTTGTCAAAAATAACAATCCTGTCCGTTGTCTTGAAAGATTTGCGAATAAAGGGATTTGTTTCCCCGTTAAGTAAGAAAAACTATATTCAACAATCTATGAGTTTTCAGATCCCAAATTACTCGGAATTGAAGCGGAAAACCCAACGTTTTGCATTCTTGGTAGGAGCCTTGGTCCTAACTTCTTGCAGCTCGATTGAAGTATTCAAAGAGAACACCGAGCTGCCGATTGCTAAGCCATATCAGACCTTTGTCATCATCAACAAGGAGGTTGGGATGAGGGGATTTTCCTCCCAGTTCTTGGATGAGTTGGTTCAGATCCAGATTCAAGAAACCTTGGAGGAGGCAGGCCTAGTATACGATGCCAAGCAGCCTGATCTCGTGATACGGTACAACTCGAATGAAGATCCCCGCCAGCGGGAGACAGTCAACAATCCAAACCCATATCCCTTTTGGGGCTACCGAATCTATGACCCATGGATGTATAATCCCTATAACACACCCCGGGTTACTACCAGCAATTATGAGCTATTGCAGGTGATTGTAGATTTTATAGATCCAGTACAGGATAAATTCCTGATGACGCTCACAGGCGTGACCGAGGTCAGCAGTCCAAAGTACAAGGAAAAAAAGGTTAGAAAAACACTAGATACGGTCTTCAGCACATTTTTGAGTCAAAGCACCCAAACTCAAAAGTAGATGTAAGCTTGAAACCAAACGTTCGAAGAGCCTTTAAGTTATCAACACGGCCAAAAAAGTAGTTTTTCTCTCAAAAAAGCACATTTCAGATAATTGCGCTGACTTCTTTCGCCTTGGGAGTGTTGATGTATTACCGGAATTCAACGTCGGATCACCCCCATATAAACTGTGAATTTAGTATTTTTCTCTTCCTGCTATTTTTACAAAAAACTGATTCCGGAATTCGTTGATATCCTTTGTTTAGTCTGTCGACAGACTAAATTCTCTATTTCAATAGGCTAGCTGGAAAAGAAATTTACCGCTGACCGAATTTTTATTTCATTATAGGGCAGATTTATGGCAAAGAATTTGCAAAGCTTAAAATATGCTATACTTTTGTGTAGTTATTAATGTATTTCAAAACATGGATTTTGCACTTTAATGTTGACGATTGTTTTAATAGACGATGACCCTATCAGTACATTTGTGACTGAAAAACTCATTTCCAAGAATGTGAAAGAGCCATGTCAGTTTTACAAGTATCAAAGTGCAAAATTAGCTCTCCAAGAAATCAACGGAATACAGCCTCAATACCTTTTTCTGGACTTGAATATGCCTGAGATGAATGGCTGGGATTTTTTGGATCTCTTTAAGCCCGAATACGAAGACCCTCAAATTTATATTTTGAGCAGTTCAGTAGATGAAAGAGATATTTCCAAAGCCAGCCAGTACCAGGTTGTCAAGGAGTACCTTTCGAAACCTCTAATTAAGAAGTACATCAAAACCATCTTCAGCTGAGCCGACGACGGCCAGTTTTTTGACTAATTAGAAATTCAAAATAAAAATATCTTTACTGCCGCATAGTTGTCCGGATGTCCGGCGTTAGAAAAAGTCTGACAGGATTACTGAATCCAACTTTTTTTTAAAACCAATACCAACTTTATTGGCATGGGTATAGTTGGCTATTTTTGATGAAATACCCCCCACATTTCCACAATATCAAAAAGTCTACTCTGTACTTTTTGGAAATGAAAATAAGAGGCTTTTTAAAAATCTTCAGCCGGCTAGCTCCAAGCCAGTGGTCTCTACAGCGCCAAACTTAAGTTTTTGTTAAAAAAAAGAAACCAAAATTGATTATCTTAAGCTAGTGCTGAAGGTCGATTGGAAAAAATCCCAGAAACAATTGGAATAAATAACGGGAGAAAAAAAATCGATTTATCGAGGAAAAAAAATTAAAGTTTCCAGTATTGGTGGAATTAATTTTTTGCCTTATTTCGTAACGATTAAACCAATAAAACCCCTTTAAAACAGCCATGGAGGATTTTGAAGAAGATTTCGATGAAATTGATGACTTCGAGGATGAAGAAGAGTTCGAAGATGAATTTGAAGACGAATATGATCTGGATGAAGAGAGCGATCTGGACAATATTGTAGATTTTGATGAAGAGGACGAAGACTTCGATGATGAAGAGGATTTCGAAGATGATGACTTCGAGGACGATTTAGATTAATCAGTTCAAAATCCTCTTATAGAGCTGATTCGGCTTTGTAAACTCGCCGTTCCGCTTTATCTTCGCAGTTCAATCCTGAATTCAAAAAACAACAAATGATACTATTGGATATTTTCAGCTCACCTATCATGTCAGGAGCACAGCTGTTTCTCTTGATCGTGTGTACTCTTATTGGACTAGGCGCAGGACTTTCTGCAATGGATGCGAGAAGCACATTTTCCAAAAAGAAAAAAGCTGATCATTGATTGATTTACGATACGTTTAAAGGAGGCTTTGCCTCCTTTTTTTTTACCGTCTGGAATCCATGAAGACACAAAACTATCAAAACCACGCCCGGATTTATCCATTTCACCATCTCATCATCACTCCCCTGACCCTGATATTTCTGGGATGGACTGTTTATCGTCTGAATTTCAGTACCGCTGAAGCCATTTGGGACAGTGTCTATGTGATGTTGGGCGCGGTGATACTCGCCATGCTTCCCCTTTTGGCCAGGATCTATGCCTTGAAAACCCAAAACAGGATAATCCTTATGGAGATGAGGCTACGGTATTTTCATCTGACTGGTGAACCATTTTACCCTAAAGAAAAGCTACTTCGCATGGGCCAAATTATCGCCTTGCGCTTTGCTGGGGACGAGGAACTACTACCCTTGATTGAAAAAACCATCAAAGAGAAACTGAGCCCAAAAGACATAAAACAACGGATCCAAGACTGGCAAGGAGACTACCGCAGAGTTTAAGGAAGCCTTCTCTGCACTATTGCCTCATCAAGCGATTTAAGGAGGTTCTCCCTCGCCATTTCGCGAAATCTTGGATCCTTGAAATCCAGGTCGGGGAGCTCTAAAACCAAGTCAAAGGCAGAGTCCCTGCCTCCTTGGCCAGAGGTAATCAAAGCGGCTTTTTTTCCATAGGCTTTTGCCCGTCTTAATATCTCAAAACTGGCTTTTCCCTGATCGCTTTGCGTGTCATACTGTCCCTCGCCAGTGATGATCCAATCCGACCACCGCACTTTCTCTTCCAGATTTACAAGCTCAAAAAAATGGCCCGCACCAAACTTTATCACTGACGGGAAAAAGAACTGCAGGCCCATAGCGACTCCCCCCGCCGCGCCATAGCCGGCCTGGTCGATCCAACCTCTTTTTGATTTATCCAATAGGAGTTCGAAAACCCGACTGCAGCTTTCTTGGAAAACAGGCAGTTGATCTTGTGAAAGACCTTTTTGAGGACCGAAAACGTAAACCGCCCCATTTGGTCCAAAGAAGGTGTTCCTGACGTCGCAAAGAAAAGTAAAGCTGGCCTTTGGCATTTGGGGCGAGCGTTGGATATGGTGTATTTTGCCAATATATCCAGGTGAAAACATTGGCAGTTCGCGCCCGTTTTGATCCAGAAAAATTACTCCGAGCGCCGCTAGTATACCTAAGCCCATGTCCACGGTCGCACTTCCGCCCAAGCCAAGCACTATTTCCTGAGCGCCATATTCGATGGCTTTTCGTATCACCAGGCCGGTACCAAAGGTAGAGGTAAGGAATGGATCGCGCTGGGATTTATCCAAGATACCTATCCCTGAAGCCGTCGAGATGTCCAAAAATGCCTTCCTCGAGTCTGGATCCCAACCGAAATATCCCAAAACAGATTGTCCTACCGCGTTTAGCGTTCTGACCGGGACTTTTTCCAAACCCATGGACTCTATCAGTAAATCACAAGTCCCATCTCCCCCATCCGCAATCGGCTGGATCAGATATTCCGCCTCAGGGATATTTTTAATTTTCGAGGCGATGAGCCTTGCTGCTTCCCATGCCGGGATTGTCCCTTTGAATGCATTCGGAGCAATCAGGTATTGCATTACTTTCCAGCTTTGATCCTGGCAAAATAGTCCTTGGATGCAGCTCTGACCTTCGGAGACAAATACAAAGCAGCAATCATATTTGGAAATGCCATTATAGCATACATTCCATCTACCAGACTAACCACGACTTCGAGGCTCACAACAGCTCCAACGACAATCGTGGCCAAATAGAAGTAGTTGTAGTAGTGTGCCTTGGAGGCTCCAAAAAGGTAATTGGTACACTTGTGCCCGTAGTAGGAATAGGTAAACATGGTGGACAGCGCAAATACCAGCACCGAGAGCATCAAAAGGTATTTGCCAAATCCTGGAATACCCAGTTCAAAGGCTTCGAGCGTCAGCCTAACACCATCATTTTCAGAGGTTTGCCATACACCCGTAAGCAAAATCACCAAAGCTGTCAGTGTGCAAACCACGATGGTGTCCACAAAAGGTCCGAGCATGGCAATCAAACCCTCTCGGATCGGTTCTCTGTTCTTCGAAGCTCCATGTACCATGGGTGCGGTACCGATTCCTGCCTCGTTGGAAAAAGCCGCGCGCCGCGCCCCGATAACGATCACGGAACCGACCGCGCCACCAAGTGCGGCATTGCCTGTAAATGCATCGACAAAGATCAATTTGAACATGTCTGGAACTTGGCCAATGTATTGAAATACGATGATCAATACGGTCACCATATACACTCCGACCATGAAGGGAACCATCTTGGAAGCGACCGACGCGATTCTCTGGATACCGCCCAGGATTACTACCGCCGTCAAACCCATCATTCCAAATCCGATTATCCAGCGGTTTCGGACGGTCTCCTCCATAGTTTCCGGTTGGATCAATACGGCCTGGAGCACTGCAGTCAATTGGTTGGCCTGGAAAATAGCCAACAGACCAATGACGCCAGCCACACAGAAGATGACCGAAAGAAACTTCCACTTCTTACCCATACCTTCCTCGATGAAATACATAGGACCTCCCTGGACCTCTCCTGCACTGTCTTTTCCACGGTACATTATTGCTAAAGTACAGGTGTAGAATTTCGTGGCCATTCCGACAAAGGCAGCGACCCACATCCAAAACAATGCTCCCGGGCCGCCCATATTGATCGCTATTGCGACCCCGGAGATGTTGCCCAACCCCACCGTCGCAGCGATTGCCGAAGATAGCGCCTGGGCCGAGGAGATCTGACCCTCAGCCAGATCATCGTCGTATTTCCCGGTCAAAAGCTTGATCGCATGACCCATTTTTAGAAAAGGGACAAAACCGGAATGGATCAAAAAGTAAAGCCCACCTCCCAACAGCAAGACCAAAATCGGCGGTCCCCAGATCCAATTGCTAAACTCTATGATGATGTCTCCCATTGATTTTTATGTATTCCTATGAAAAGATCGCTCTCTGATTAGTATTCGATAATAGGCCCAATTTCCCCAAAATCAAAAATTAATGTCATCGGGCAAAAAAATCCCGGAACCTGATTGGGCTCCGGGCTGTCTTTCCAACTGATTTTTACCAGTTTACTTTTGGCGACCTATAAAAACCGACACCTTGGATGTCCCATCTTTTTCCATGCGCGGAAACCCTCCTGCTGTAGCTTTCCCAACTTCTCCTTTCCTTTTTGGTCCAAGCCACTTCTGCGATTGCCGTAAGTCGGGGAAACACGAGATAGTCAAGGTCTACTCGGTTGGCCACGGTCTCGGTCCAAAGTGGAGCCTCCACGCCTAGGATATTCTCCTTGGTAATTCCTGACGTATATTCTGTAGGTTCCCAGATGTAGGCTGAATCCAACTCTATGTATGCTGCCCAATGGAGGCCTATTCTGCTGGTACTGTCATATTGCATATCCAGATAAGCTTTCTTTGCAGGCGAGATCAGTATCTGGTTGCCCTGGTCTTTAGCGAGCTTGGCGTTTTCCTCCTTTGCCCAGAATTGGGCTACGTTGCCGGGAAGCAGCTTGGCAGTCGCCACTTCATCCCAGCCTATGCTGGTCTTTCCATATTTGGAAACAATGTCTTGGACACGCTCTACAAAATAGACGTAATCGTCCTTTTCGGTCACATGGGATTCATCTCCGCCGATGTGGAAATACGGGCCCGGAGTAATTTCTGAAATCTCCCTTACCACGCTGTCCACAAAGGCATAGGTCAGTTCAAAATCTGTGTTAAATGTACTCCAACCCACCTCAATACCCGTGTAAAGCTCGGACGCTTGGGGAACTTTGAGCTGCATCTCGTATTCCAAGGGAGCCTTGGTTACGGTAGTAAGGTCACCGTCCGGCAAATTTACTCCGGGGTTCAACTCGCCATAGGAAGCCAAAACAGCGTTGGTATGGCCCGGCATATCCACCTCAGGGACGATAGTGATGAATTGTTCGGCCGCGTAGGCAACGATTTCCTTGTATTCTTCTTGGGTGTAATAACCGCCCTCTCCTCCGCCGACTTCAGTACTGCCGCCGATCTCGGTCAATTTTGGCCAAGACTTGATCTCGATTCTCCATCCTTGGTCATCAGTTAAGTGAAGATGGAGGTAGTTCAGTTTATAGACTGCCATCTGATCTATGTAGTACTTGACGTCTTCGACGGGCATGAAATGCCGGGCGACATCCAGCATCGATCCACGATACCCAAAAGTCGGTTTGTCTTTGATCGTTCCCGCAGGGACCGCCCAATCGACAGATTGTGCAGATGCATGCGCAATTTCCCTTGGCAAAAGCTGTAAAAAAGTCTGGACTCCGTAAAACAAGCCAGCTTCACCCGAAGAAGTGATCTTCACTTCCTCCTCCGAAATTCGGATCTCATAGGCCTCTGAAGCGTCACCATCGGCAAGTTCCAAAACAATTTGGCCCGCCTCATTTGACACTGGCACATCAAAGGATGTAGCCGGACGAAGTTTTTCTGCGAGATATTCTCCTATTTCAGTCAAATTGACCCCAGCTCCAACAACTTTGATCCCTGTCTCCGGAGTCAGATTGAAGCTTCCTGATGCATTGTTGATCTCCTGCGGGAGAGGGATGATCGCTGAGTCAGAAAGTGAGGGTGATTCCTTGCAAGCACTTGCCGCAAATGTGCCTGCAAGCAAAAGGGTCCAGATTGTTTTTTTCATTTTACGTGATTTTCGATAAACTTAATTGAAATTTTCAATAATCTATTTTCCACAAATCAAATAAATTTTGATATTAGGCCCGATCAAATTCAGAGATTAAATATCCTTTGGTCAAAGTCCAATATCGGCGAGATGAAGGTGAAGCTGAACCATCAATTTTTGGACTAGAGGGTATATTATTTCCATCCTTTTGATAATTTCAACCTGATTAGTTTAAAAACCTGAAATAACCATGGAAAATAAAAATTCCAATCTAGAGCAATCCTCAAGAAGAAGTTTCATCAAGGGCTCAGCTTTGGCTTTGGCTGGTATTGCGATCGTCCCAAGGCATGTCCTGGGTGGTCCGGGCTATGTAGCACCAAGTGACCGACTAAGGGTGGCCAGCATTGGCGTTGGCGGCATGGGCGGTGGTGATGTACGGGGCATTTTCAGTTCCGGCAAAGTCGATATGATCGCACTCTGCGACGTGGATGACACACGAGCCAAGCAAAGCCGCGATGCCCATCCCAAGGCTGCCTACTACAAGGACTACCGAGTAATGCTCGAAAAAGAGGAGAAAAACATTGATGCCGTTTCGGTTTCTACCCCTGATCATATGCACGCGGTGCAAGCCATGATGGCTATGAAGATGGGAAAGCATGTCTACGTCCAAAAACCGATGTCTCATGACATCTATGAGGCTAGAATGCTTACCGAGGCCGCCGACAAATATAAAGTTGTCACCCAGATGGGTAACCAGGGCTCTTCCGGCGACGGCGTAAGACAAATGGTGGAATGGTACAATGCAGGGGTCATCGGTGAAGCTACCAAAGTATATTCTTGGACTAACCGCCCCGTCTGGCCCCAAGGGATCGAATGGCCAAAAACGCCAATAGCACCTCCGGCCGATCTTGACTGGGATTTATGGCTGGGCACGGCTCCGTACAAGGACTACGTCGGAAATCTTGTCCCCTTCAACTGGAGGGGCTGGTGGGACTACGGCACGGGAGCTTTGGGGGATATGGCATGCCACATCATGGAGCCACCATTCCGGGTGCTCGGCCTAGGCTATCCCAAATCAGCGGAATGCTCCGTAGGATCGGTGTACGTGGGCGAGTTTAGCAGAGGATATTTCCCAGAAAGTTGCCCTCCTTCCTCTCACATTACCCTGCGATTTGACCGACCAGGAAAATCAGACCTTGAGTTTCACTGGATGGATGGAGGAATACAGCCGACACGCCCAGAAGAGCTCGAGCCCAACGAAATGATGGGCGACGGAGGAAACGGTGTGATCATCGAGGGGACCAAAGGCAAAATGATGTGTTCTACTTATGGAGCAAATCCCAAACTTCTGCCAACCAAAAGAACCGACGAAGTCAGCGTGCCACAAACTGAGTACAGAGTACCGGGTGGAGACCGTGGCCATTATAACAACTGGGTAGAGGCTTGCATCGGAGGCTATGGCTCAGAAGAATATAAGAGACTCAGTTCACCATTCTCGGTGGCGGGCCCTCTGACGGAGTCTGTGTTGATGGGCAATCTGGCGATCAGAAGCTACGATTATAGAGTGCCAAGAGAGGGAGGAAACAATCAATTTGACTACCCTGGGAGAGGCATCAAACTACTGTGGGATGGCACAAACATGAAAATCACCAACTTCGACCCGGCAAATCAATTTGTAAAACGCAACTATCGAGGAGACTACTCGCTCTAACTGTTAGATAAAGACCAAAAAAGTAAAAAGGGCTTTCGGAATCTCCGAAAGCCCTTTCTGTTTATTCCACTGCCAACTCGACTCTCCTGTTTTTTGCTCTGCCTGCCTCGGTCGCATTGGATGCTATAGGGCGTGTACCACCCCAACCTGATATCCTGAGATTTTCGAAACTGACCCCTTTACTAACCAAAAAGTCTCTGACACTCCCGGCTCGCTCAAGCGAAAGTTGCTTGTTTAGTCCGGGATCGCCGGCGTTGTCCGTGTGCCCGTTGATTCTGATAACTATCCTTGGATTTTCCCTGAGAAAATCCGCCAGATCATCAAGACTTGCCTCGGTGTCTTCGCCCTCAAGTTCCGCAGTACCCCGTTTGAAGTTCACGTTTTCCAAAAGGACTGAACTCCCCGGCTCGGCTTTGGTCATCAAGACTACCGTCTTGTCTCGATAGCCAAGATTTTCCACCAAAATCTGCTTTGGAAAATATCCTTGTGACGAAACTTTTACCACAGTGATGCCCTGCTTCCTCAAATCCGAAACCATTTGATCACCCCGATAATCAACAATCTCCGAACCTCTGATAAATGAAAGAACATAAGGCAATTCCAACTTGTTTTTACCGTCTATAACAAGCCAAGAAATGGGCTGCTCGACTATCTCAGCGGCTTTTTCCACAGGCGTAATTGGAGAAACGGGAAGATAAACTTCAGTGGTATCCGAAAGCGGAATGGCTCGAGTTTCAGGCTTATTTGTCTCCTTGGCTTGCGAAATCTGCCTTGAAAGCGTACTTACTCGTTCTGGCTTAGTATCCGAAATAACCGGCGCCACAAATTCCGTAGGGACCACCAATGGCACGGGTGTTGCGAACGTCATCAAGTCGGCAAACCCGTCGCTGTTTTGGGTGCTGGTCCAGACAATCTCATCGGCACTGAGAAAAGTGATCGACGCCTCTGAGCCATTGGAGCTGATCTGCTCCCACTTTTCGGGTTTGCTCCAGCTTCCCCAAGATTCCCCCAACTTTTTCGCAATCAGGACATCCTTGCCGTTTGCCCCAGGATAGGAGTTGGAGGAAAAGTACAGCTGATTTGTCTTTGGATCAAAATATGGGCCTGTCTCCTGACCAAAGCCATTGATCGCCGGGCCAAGATTTTTCAGTTCTGTCCAATCGGCTGGCGCCTTTTTCTCCGAAACATAAATATCCTCGTTACCAAGACCTCCTTTTCGCTTGCCTGCGAGAAAGATTTGCTTGCCTCCTTCTGCCACCCTTCCGGTAACAAGACCCTCAAATAAATTCAAATCCGGGAAATTTACTTTTCGCAAGTAATTCCACTCCTGCCCAAATTTAGAAAACTGGTGGATGGAAAATTCGCTCCCTTCTTTTCTCAAAACCAAGAGCGTCAATACATCCTCCAAGCCCAATGCGAGATCGTAGCCTACGGAGCTCAAGTCCGCGCGATGGGTCGCTTGCCCCCATTCGCCTGATTCACTTTTGCGTGTTTCCCAGATATCTCCTGGGTCAGTCGCGCCGCCAAGGTTCAAGGGATGGAAGGCCCGCGTAAACAGCAGTGTGTTGTTTCCAATCCAAACTGGGTTGGTGTCATCGTTTGGGCTGTTGGCGCCGGAAAGCGAGCGGAGCTCCTGAGCTTTGGACGTGAGGAAAAAACAAAAAGCAAGCAGTACTAAGCCGCTTGCTTTCAGAATATGTGGGTTTGAATTTTTCATGCTTATTGATCCAACACAATGGCGAAAATCAGTGGCGCCACGATGGTTGCATCAGATTCGACAATATACTTTGGTGTATCTTGGCCAAGCTTGCCCCAAGTGATTTTTTCATTGGGAACTGCTCCTGAATACGAACCATAAGAAGTTGTAGAATCGGAGATTTGGCAGAAGTAGCCCCAAAGAGGCACATTGGTGCGCTGCAGATCCTGGTGCAACATCGGTACCACACAGATTGGGAAATCTCCTGCAATTCCCCCGCCAATTTGGAAAAATCCGACTGTACTTTCTTCGGAAGCATTTGCCGTATACCACTCAGCCAAAAACATCATGTACTCAATACCGGTACGGACGGTGTGCACTTTCTTCACGTCTCCGGAGATCACATGGCCGGCAAACATATTACCAAGGGTGGAATCTTCCCATCCAGGAACGATTATCGGCAAGTTTTTCTTGGCCGCCTCCAGCAGCCAGCTGTTTTTGGGATCGATTTGGTAGGACTCTTCGAGCTTGCCGGACAAAAGGATTTTGTAGAAGAACTCGTGGGGGAAATAGGCTTCATTTGCCTTGTCGGCTTTCATCCACTCCTCCAATATTACGTTTTCAATACGGCGCATCGCCTCCATCTCTGGAATGCAGGTGTCGGTGACCCGGTTCATATGACGTTCCAAGAGCTCTTGCTCTTGGGCCGGGGTAAGCTCGCGGTAATTGGGAACTCGTTCGTAATAATCGTGGGCCACGAGATTAAACACATCTTCCTCCAAGTTGGCGCCAGTACAGGATATGATCTGCACTTTGTCCTGGCGGATCATTTCTGCAAGGGAAATGCCCAGTTCGGCGGTAGACATAGCCCCAGCGAGGGTTACCATCATCTTTCCTCCTTGGTCCAGGTGAGTCTTGTACCCTTCAGCGGCGTCAATCAAGGCGGCGGCATTGAAGTGTCGGTAGTTGTGTTTTAAAAATTCCGTGATTTTCATTTCGTTCGGGTTTTCGATAGTGCCGCAAAAATACCCAATTTTTACCCACAAAAAAACCCGGACTAAATCCGGGTTTCAGGTATCGACTGCAGGTCGACGTTATTTTTTTGCGGTAGAATCCGCAGCAGCTGGAGCAGCTCCGGCTGGATTTGCAGCATATTTCTTGTTCAAACCATCAACGACAGACGCAGTCACGTCGATGGCCTCCGTAGCATACCACATGGCACCACCGCGAGTGTAGCTAAGGATGATATCGATATTGTTTTCTTTGGCGTAGTCCTTAATATACACCTGAACCTGTTCGTATACGTCATTCATCAGTTTCGCCTCGTCCGCAGACAATTCCTGCATCAGGTTGTTTCTGTAGGTCATGAGGTTTTGTTCCTTCTGCATCAGTTCATCCTGCTTGGCTCTGGCCTGGTTTGGCGTCATGTTTCCGCCAGTTTGCTGGAATGTGGCCACTTCCTGCTCAAATCCTCTTGCTCTGGACTGGAGATCAGAATCAAATCTCTTTCCCTTGGACGTGATCTCTTCGGACATCTTCTTGAAGTAATCATACTTATTGATCACAGAATCTGTATATACGAAAGCCACTTTCATATCCTCTGCAGCCATTCCTTCACCGGAAGAAGCTGATTCGGTAGTCGTAGCGGTTTTTTGGTCACATGAATAGAAAAGCACAGAGGCAAATGCAAGTACTCCTAAGAATTTTAATCCTTTTTTCACTTTTAATACGTTAAGGTTGACTGGCCGCAAATATATAGAAAGTATTGATTCTGCAAGAATTAGAGGGAAATCTGTCAGTTAAATTCGGTTAAGCCTCTAAAAATAAAGCTCTTGGGCAAGCCTGAAAACCTGGGCATGGCCCTCGACGATATCCCTTATCTGCCGTGAATAGCCTCCGCCCATGCAGCACATCACCGGAATCCCGTTGTTTTTTGCCAGGGCCAGCACGGTTTTGTCCCTTTCCTTCAATCCGCTTTGACTTAGACTCAGTCGCCCCAGCTTATCCGATGCCAAAACATCCACGCCGCTTTGATAGATCATAAAGTCAGGTTCAAACGCATCCACTACCATTGGCAAGCTCTGTCTCAGAATCATGAGGTATTCCAGGTCGACGGTTCCATCTGGCACGCCAATATCCAGATGGGACTTTTCCTTCCGATAGGGATAATTTTTCTCCCCGTGGATGCTGAGCGTAAAAACATCCCTTCTATTCCGAAAAATCTCTGCGGTCCCGTTCCCTTGATGCACATCCAAATCCACGATTAAGACCCGCTTTGCCAGCTGGTTTTCCAGCAGGTAGTTAGCTGTGATCGCGAGGTCATTGAGCAGACAAAAGCCCTCTCCCCTATCTGAAAAGGCATGGTGTGTCCCCCCTGCTATGTTCATTCCTATTCCATGGCTTAGTGCATGGACCGCAGCCTGCACCGATCCACTCATGATAGACTTCTCCCTTTCTACCAGCCCTTTGGAAAGCGGAAAACCTATCGCCCTTACCTCGGCCCTGCTTAGCTGGAGTGCCGAGAGCCTGGCAAAATAACCACAGGTGTGTGTATTGAGCATCCATTTTTCGTTGATCAACTCCGGGGAGAAGAAATTGGACGGCGACAAAGTCCCCTCATAAAGCAGCTGCTCCGGCAAGAGGCTGTACTTTTCCATCGGAAACCGGTGCCCCTCAGGCAAGGGATGTGCATAGGATTCTGACCAAGCAACTTTGAGCATAAAAAAAGCACTGGCAAATGCCAGTGCGGAATTTGGGATATTTTAAATGGTTGTGTCTAGGCAGTTTTTTTGGGAAAAAGAAATCTAGATTTCGTCCTCTTCGGTCTGGAAGGCGTAGAGCGTATCGTCCAGCACCAGCGTGTCGTCGTTGAATTCCGCCACAAACTTTGAGATCACTTTTTCCGTGATTTCGTCGACATTGAGCGCCGCATCCAATCCTACGCCATAGTCGTGATTGGTATCTATGTCCACAAACTCCTGGACTTTCACCGCTTCTTCTTCCTCCAACTCCATGATGATCTCGGTAATAAACCAGCCGATTTCCTCTTCTTCGCTGCTCAGCGGCTTCATGTTGCCATTTTCATCCTCTTCGTAGTTGATTCCCTTGAAGTTGGGAAACTTCTTGGCCGCCTCATGTTCGGCCAATTCATATACTTCGCTGGCATGATGAAGCCTCAACGTGTAAAGCGCCGCGTCGTAGATCGCTTCTTTGCCCTCAAACATTCCGACAAAATAAAAATTGACAAACTCATCCGAGTTTTCGTCGTCTGGGATAATCTTGAAGTTTTTTCCGGACTGCTTGAGTTCGGCCTTTAGAGTATCGACGTTTTGTGGATCAAAGCCTGGATTGGAAAAAGTCATATTGAAAATTTACTGGTTGGTTGAGAATGTTGACTTGGAGGATAACGAAACAGACCAAATCTCAGTTTACATTCAGATAAGAAATTAAACGAATAAAATGAAATCAGCAAAATTTGATGAGGAATTTGTCAAAGGCCTAATAAAACAAAAAGAGGGCGAAAAATTGGATTTCAAACAGAAAATAACTTCAAGGGAAAAAATCGCAAAAACATTGGCGGGTTTGGCCAATACTGAGGGTGGTATTATTCTGGTCGGCATTTCTGATGGAAGAAAAGTCGTCGGCATAGATCCGGAAGAAGAGCGCTACATGGTAGAGTCGGCCAATGAGGAATTTTGCTTCCCAAGAGTCTCCCTGACCGTTGAGGAAATCAAGTTTTATGATGAAAAAAACCCTGATAAATCCGAAGACATTGAAAGGTCAATCCTGGTGGTTGAGGTAAAAAGAAGCCAAGGGCCTAAGATTGTTTGCAGGGGAAAAAACGGGGACCACAAAACATACATACGGGTTGCGGACCAAACCCTAGCGGTCAGACCCCAGACTGATTCCAAAAACACCGTTGATTAGACTCAGCACGAGCGAAAAACCCAAGGCCCACCAGAAGCCGTCTACCGTGAATCCTGGAATAACGTAAGCGGCGATCAGGATGACAGCGGCGTTGATGACCAATAGGAAAAGTCCCAAGGTGATGAGCGTAATGGGAAAAGTGAGCACAATCATAATCGGCTTTAGCGTAAAATTGATCAGGATGATCACCGCCGCCAAAATAAATCCCGTGGTCCAAGTGTCGATACTCACTCCCCTCATCAGGTAATCCGCGATCAGCACGGAAATGCCCCCTAGAACGATCTTGGTCAAGACGGAAGTGCCGGCGTTTTTTTCCCCCATAGTATTTCTAATTAAGATCCGACTCAAAAAGGGCCAAACCTGACATAAATCATCGACCAATTTGGCCGTATTCTTCTGCCAATTAAGAATCTAACCCGATCAAGCCTTATATTTGTAGCCTGAATATAAAAATTACCTGAGTGATTATAATCGTCTTCTTCCTGCTTCACTGGTATTTCTCCCTGTTTTGCCAGAGTTTCTTCCTTCACAGATACGCTGCCCACCAGATGTTCGTCATGAGCAAATTTTGGGAAAAGTTCTTCTATTTCTTCACCTGGATATGGCAGGGCAGTTCTTACCTATCGCCAAGGGCCTATGCGATTCTGCATCGCATGCACCACGCCTACTCCGACACACCTAAAGACCCACACAGTCCCCATCATACCGAAAACCTGTTCACGATGATGTGGAAGACGAAAAATATCTACAACGACTATTTCAGCTTCAAGCTCAAGCCCGAGGAGCGCTTCTCGAAGGATATCCCCAACTGGAACGCTTTTGACAAATTTGCCGACAATATGACGATCCGAGTGGGTTGGATTCTGATTTACGTTTTAATTTATGTCCTTTGCATTTCCGTATTTGAACTGCCGGGCACACACTGGTGGATGTACTTTTTGCTCCCTATCCACTTTCTGATGGGGCCTGTACACGGAGCAATTGTCAACTGGAGCGGCCACAAGTATGGCTATGCAAACTTTGACAACAACGACAAATCAAAAAACTCCCTGCTGCTCGATGTGCTGATGCTGGGCGAGCTTTTCCAAAACAATCACCACAAGCTGCCGAACCGACCCAACTTTGCGGTCAAATGGTATGAGTTTGATCCTACCTACCCAATTGTGAAGTTGCTTCACGCCACGGGGATAATACGACTAAGGACTGCCTAGTCCGTCTGACCAAGCTACCAGGACCGCTTCCGAGCGGTCTTTTTTTTTATAATAAATGGGATTTTTACAGATTTTTTTCCGCTTTTAGCATCATTTTAACTAGGAGAGACAGACTTTTAAACTTCCTTGGCACCTTATTGGCTAGTAGTGTTTCAAGATTTTTGCTGACTCCCTGGGTATACCTTTCTCTTTTATCAGAAAAACAGTCTGTAATTAAGGATACCGCGGAAAAAGTCTATATAGTTTACTGTCAGTATTTTAGTGAAAAACACCAACTAAATAGTATAAATATTATCTTAATTCTTTTGGATTTAAGGAACTAAACGAATAATTTTCTATTGATTTAAAACTTAACACCTTATGAAACCATTAACAAGAGCGGAAGAGGAGATTATGCAGATCCTTTGGGATATCGAGCGCGGATTCGTGAAAGATATCCTAACTCCAATGACAGAACCCAAGCCTGCATACAACACCGTTTCAACGATCGTAAGAATCCTTGAAAGAAAGGGATTTGTAAGCCACAAATCCTACGGTAAAAGCCACGAATATTTCCCGATTGTGTCCAAGGATGAATACAGGACATTTATCATCAAACGAATGCTTGAGGGATATTTCGACAGTTCATTTGCGAAAATGAGTCAGTTTTTCAAAAATGATGAATCGCTGAACACCAAACAGTATCAGTAAAAAATCATCATCGAAAAGAGTAAAGAAGCCCGGTCAAATTGACCGGGTTTTTCTTTTTTAGGCGATATGTACATGCGTTGGGGATTTATCCCTCATATCGTGGATGGGATCAACGGACCAGCTTTCTTCAGGAAAGACTGTCAGCCGCTTCGATACTCCCTTGCGAAGGCTTATATTTGCCCCCTGATAAAAAAGACCCTTCCCAATGAATTCATTTATACAAGAGCTGAGATGGAGAGGAATGCTCCAGGACATGACACCGGAGATCGAAGAACACCTGAACAAAGGAATGGCCTCCGCCTACTTGGGTTTTGACCCTACTGCGGATTCTCTCCACATCGGCCACTTGGTGGGTGTAATGACATTGCTGCATTTTCAGCGTGCCGGCCACAAACCCTTTGCGTTAGTAGGAGGTGCAACCGGCATGATCGGCGATCCCTCTTTCAAGTCAGCCGAGCGTAATCTCCTCGATAAGGCCACGCTCGACCACAACGTCGCCTGCATCCAAAAACAGCTCTCCAAGTTTCTCGATTTTTCCGGTGCCACGACCAACAAGGCAGAGCTCGTCAACAATTTTGACTGGATTTCGCAATTCTCATTCCTGGAGTTTATCCGAGACGTAGGAAAGCACATCACCGTAAACTACATGATGTCCAAAGACAGTGTTAAACGTCGTTTGGAGGATGGAAATGGCTTGTCCTTTACCGAATTCAGTTACCAGCTGATTCAAGGTTATGACTTCTACCATCTTTGGAAAAACAACAACTGCTCGATCCAGCTCGGCGGCTCCGACCAATGGGGTAACATTGTCACAGGCACTGAGCTGATCCGACGAATGGGTGGTGGCAGTGCCTATGCCCTGACCGTTCCGCTGATCACCAAGGCAGACGGCACCAAGTTTGGCAAGACGGAAGGCGGCTCCGTATGGCTTGATCCAGAGAAGACCTCGCCGTATGCCTTCTACCAGTTTTGGCTAAATGTGTCCGATGAGGATGCCAGCAAGTACATTCGGATTTTCACCGTGCTTGACCAGCAAACGATAGAAAACCTCGAATCCGACCACGCTGCCGCGCCTCATTTGAGACTTCTGCAAAAAGAAATCGCCAAACAGGTCACGGTGATGGTGCACAGCCAGGAAGATTACGAAATGGCCCTCAAGGCCTCGGAGATTCTTTTTGGCAAATCCTCGACAGAAGATCTAGCTTCCTTAGACGAAAGGACCTTCTTGGCAGTATTTGAAGGCGTGCCGCAGGTGCAGATCAGCAAAGAAGAGTTTGCAGGCATGGAATCAGTGTTGGACCTCTTCGGTGAAAAAACGCAAGCTCAAATATTTCCATCCAAGGGCGAGGCTAGAAAGATGATCCAAGGAGGAGGTGTGAGCATCAACAAGGAAAAACTCGGAGACCCCAATGCCAATCCGAATTTCACGCTCCTGCAGGACAAGTATCTCCTTATCCAAAAAGGGAAGAAAAATTATTATATACTGGAAGTCAAATAAACTCCTGACATCCAGATAAAAAAGGCCTCGATTTCAGAATTGGGGCCTTTTTTGTGCCCTTTGGCCAAAAAACAAGGAGAGCGTTTGACCCTGATTTAATATCTTTGGGAGAGACTTTTAACCCATGGACAAATCAGTATGGCAGGAGAAAAAAACAAGGAAAAACTAATTCTGGATTCCGCTGTGGCGCTGTTCACCAGCAAGGGCTATCAGGCGACCCGAATGGAGGATGTGGCCAAAAAAGCGGGTATCAGCAAGGGCCTCACCTATTTTTACTACAAGAACAAAGAGGATCTGTTCATGGCATTGAGCAAAAAGGCCTTCGACCAGTTTAAGGAAGAATTCAGGGAAGTACTCCGCTCAAAGGGAAAAAACGGCATGGAGATGCTTTGTGATCTTTTGGCGAAGCTTGTCAATTTTGCCAAGGAACAGCCCGTCTACTACCAAGCGGTGCTGAACTTTCTCGAGGTGTTGAAAAAATACAACCAACCAGCGCTGAGAAAGGAAATAGACCCGTTAATTCTGGACTCCGTCCATTTTCATAAACTGTTGGAGATCCATCACGAACCAATCAAGCTGGGAATACAGATGGTTTCCCAAGGGATCAAAGACGGAAGTATAAGACCCGAGCTTCAGCCAGAAATTACTTTTTACACCGTGTGGGCGATGATCATCGGGTTTGAAAAAATAAGCGGACCGGTCGGATATGAGAGCAAAGAGGCGAAGATCAGCGCCGAAGCTTGGCAACCCGGCTTCACCAAGCTGATGCAGGATATGCTCAGAGGCACTATTCAGGCAAGCAGACCGGCAATCGTCCAGACCAGTCTTTTCTAATCCTAATGAAGAAAATTTTACTGCCCCTAGCTTCGATTTGCCTAGCACTGTCTTGTACGCCAAAAACGGAAGTTGGACTGCTTATCAAAAACGCAACGGTCATCGACCTCAAGTCCGGAGCGCTCCTACCCTCCCGGGTAGTACTGATTGAAGGCGACTCGATCTATCTGACGGGAGGCGACAGCCTGCTTGGAGAGTTCAAGGGAAGAATCGAGATCGATGCCGAATCCAGGTTTCTACTGCCTGGTCTTTGGGATAACCACGTGCATTTTGGCGGCGCGGAATACGTGGATGAAAACGAACAACTTTTGCCGCTCTACCTTGCCTATGGCGTGACCGCTGTCCGCGATGCTGCCGGAGATATCCCCATTGAGGTACTGGAATGGAAATCCGAGATCAATTCCGGAGTACGTTTGGGCCCCAGGATCTTCACCTCCGGTCCAAAGATCGAAGGCATCAATTCAGTCTGGCCTGGAGATCTGGAGATAGGCACCGAGGAGGAATTGGACAGGGCCCTGGATTCACTGGAGAAACTTGACGTGGACTTTGTGAAAATCACGGACAATACGCTTTCAGCCGAGTTATTCCTTTCCGCAACCAAGAAAGCTCGTGCCCGTGGATGGTCAGTTTCCGGACACGTCCACCCGGGAATAACCTTGGATGAAATTTCCAAAGCGGGCTTGACTACAATCGAGCACCAAGGCTACCTGCTACGCGCGGCTACTGCAGAAGAGAATCGAATTCGAGATGGAAGGTTTACGAACACACTTTCGGCAAGTGAAGCCAACAAGCTACAATTCAGCACGATAAATGACTCCGTTGCCTCCTTAAACTTCAAAAAGTTTGCGGAACAGGGCACTGGCATCGTCCCCACACTATTGATCAGCTACAACATCGCCTACCTGGATTCCCTGGATTTTTCGAAAGACACCATCATCGACTACCTAGGACCAAAACTGAAGGAAAGCTACCAATGGAGGATAGAGCGCTACGCCCAGGAGGATTCTGCGAGCCGACGTACCCGAAAAATGCAATTTGAGGCCTCTGCCAGATTGCTTCCCCTAGCCTTGAAATCCGGAATGAAAATCATGGCGGGAACCGATGCAGGATATCTGAACACCTTTGACTTTCCCGGGCTGGCAATCCACCGGGAGCTGGCCTTGATGGTAAAATACGGCCTGAGTCCCTTGCAGGCACTTCAAGCATCAATCATTAACGGCCCTGCATACTTTGGCTTGGAAAATGAGTATGGCGCTATCGAACCGGGCAAACGGGCTAGTCTTTTGCTGCTAAGCCAAAACCCCTTGGAAAACATCACCAACACCCTGTCCATTGAGGCAGTTGTCGTAGATGGAAAATACCTTTCGCGTGGTGAGCTTGACCAAATACTTGCCGAAATCAAAGCCTGGGTGAAGGAAAAGGAGGCCATCTGATGTGCCCGAATGCAAACCTTACAACTAAGAAAGGCTAGCCACATTGGACTAGCCTTTCCTTTTTTAGATCTTCCTGTCCCGCCCTAGGATTCAGTCTACGGCGAGATTGCCCAAGAGGCCAGATCACCTGCTCTTCCAGAGATCTTTCAGCTGCTTTCCATTGACTATCAGGACAAATCTTGCGGGATTTGGGATCAGGACGATTCGTACATCCATTTTGTCAAACTGGTCCGATTCGATGGGAACTCCCACTTTTCCACTCACCTCGTAGGTAACTACTCCGTTAGCGTCGGCGAGCATTTCCCGGTATGCGTTTGCCAAGTAAGCCGATGGAAGCAATACATCCGTATCAGACTTAAGTTTTGAATAGATCTTTTCAAGCTGGGGCTCAAGAATCCCCTCATATTCCTCGTTAAAATCGTCTTCCAAATCGTGCAGCTCCTCTTCCAGATCGTCATAGCTTGCATCGCTATAGTCCATTGCTGCGAGTTGGTTCCTTTTTTTTACGATTTCGGTGAGTTGCTGATCCAGCTGTTCCCAATTCATTGACTAGTTGATTTGTTGAAAGTGCAAAGATGACCAATACTTCTTTTTTCACCGAAAAATTTCATGGAAATTAACCCACCAGAAGGATTTTTCCATTTCGGCCGGGTTTCTCGTAGGCCTCCAAGGCTAGGGCAAAGTCTTCCAATCTGTATTTTCCGTCGATTGCGATCTTGGAATCCTGCTTCGTCAAAAAATCAAATATTTCGCTGAAGGCTGCTTTTTTCTCCTCCCCATTGAGCTGCGCCATCCAATTCGACAACCAAAACCCTTCGATGGTGAGATTCTTGAAGATGAGCTGTCCGCTGTTTATCGGCATGTTTTCCAAAGCCAGGCCACCAAAGACCATCATCTTGCCGTTTGGCCTGAGACAGGCGAGCGCATTGGCGCCGAGTAGCCCGCCAACCGCATCAAAAACAGTGTGTACTCCTCCACCGACCTTTTCACCTATGACTTTCTGCAGCTTTTCTGTTTCCGTGTTAATGACCAAATCTGCCCCCAAGCTTTCCAGCAGGCTTTTTTGTGAATCATGTCGAACTGTTGCGACAAACTTGATTCCCTTGGCTTTGGCCATCTGCAGTGTAAATTTCCCGAAAGCCGAAGCCCCGGCTGTCACCAGCAGCCATTCACCGGATTTCAGACTCGCTCTATCGAGCATCGCATACGCAGTCATCGGATTCACAAAGGCCTGACAAGCCACCTCATCCGGCATTTCGTTGGGTACGGGAATGACGGCAGAAGCCGGCAGGCAAAGATATTCCTGCCAAGTGCCCAGCGCCGTGAACATAACGCGAGTGCCAGGCTTTACTGCCCCGTCACGATCGCCTTTTTCGACAACTCCGCACGCCTCAAAGCCAGCACTACTGGGAAGATTTGGAGTAATTCCATACATCCCCCGCACAAACATGATATCGGCAGGATTGATGTTTCGGGCGCTTACTCGGATCAGCACTTCACTTTCCCCGGGATCGGGAGTAGGAACTTCACGGAGCTGAATGACGTCCTTTGGGAGGCCAGTCTGTTCAAAAATGAGTGCTTTCATGCCGCTTTAGAAATTAGGTTAGAGAAAAACAACCCGATAGCGAGACCGACTGTTTGGTGAAGGGGACAAAAAATCAAACAAAAACCAACCTGTACTGCGCTTACGCTATCGCCAGATAAAAGGTGCGAATACTCAAGAGGATAATCAACACGCCTACGCCAACCATCAGATGCTTTGGCTTGATGAGTTTACAAATGTAGGCTGCGAAGGGAGCCGCTACCACACCGCCGAGGATCAGCCCCAACACCGGCGCAAGGCTCAGTTCCTTGACGAAAAACAAAAAAGTGGAAGCACTGGCAAGGGAGACAAAAAACTCGACAAAATTCCCTGTACCGATCGCATACCTTGCGATCTTCCCTTTGCTGACCAGCGTGCTGTTTACGATTGGACCCCAGCCGCCTCCGCCGACTGCGTCCGCGAAGCCCCCACTTGTCGCCAATACAGGCAGGCTTCTGCTGTCCCGGTTAAATTTCGAAGCGTGCTTTTTTTTCACTTTTCTCAAGATCACGATTCCCATCACAAACAGGTAAAGTGCAATTACCGGCTTGACCATTTCCCCGTTTACATTGGACAGCAAAAATGCGCCGAGAATCGATCCCAGCACGCCGGGAATCAAAAGCCTTTTGGCGAGCTTCCAATCCACATTACCCATCTTCCAATGGGAAATCCCCGAAGCCAAACTCGTAAACACCTGCGCGAAATGTACCCAAGCTGAAGCCGAGGCGGGAGGTATCCCTATTCCCAAAAGGATGGAATTGCAGCTCACTCCATAGGCCATACCCAAAGCACCGTCAATACTCTGGGCTACAAAACCCACTAACAAGAACCAGAGAAACATTTCCATGTCCAACTCCCAGCTCTTGATCGACTCTGTAAGGGTCTGCGTGACTAAAAGAGCGAAGATCACGGCTGCAAAGGCAAAAAACATCGACCAGAAGGGTTCGTTCCGCAGGCGAAGGATCAGTTTTTCCATAAAGATTCTCAAGGTTTGCCGAGTAGGTTTTGCAAACTTAAGAACAAAAATTATTTATCCTATCATTTTAATAGGATTTATAGGTTTAATTAAAAATGGCTTGGCCGGAGCTAGCTTTGAGCATCGATATGGACCTCCAGCCCATGGCAAAATATCAGCGGATTAAGTCTTTAAGGATGGCTCAAAGTATTTCCGGCAGGCCCTGTAGTCGCTCCAAGGCTTCAAACAGCTCAGCCTCCTCTTTAGCAAAACAAAAACGGATAAACTTGTCGTCTCGCCGGTCGGAGTAGAATACAGATACGGGGATACAGGCGACTTTGAGCCTTCGCGTCATTCGTTCCGCAAGTTCCCGATCGCCGATTTGGGATAGGTGTCCATAGGATGCAAGCTGGAAGAAGCTTCCCCTGGCTGGGGTAAAAATCAAACCCGTCCGGGTCAAACCTCCCGCAAACAAATCTCGCTTGCTTTGGTAAAAGGCAGGAATGGACAGGTAGCGATTGGGTTCTTCCAGGTACTCGGCAAGCGCATATTGAATGGGAGTCACCGTGGTAAAAGTCAGGAATTGGTGAATCTTTCTGAATTCCACGGTCATATCCGAAGGAGCGATACAATACCCTATCTTCCAACCCGTGACATGGAATGTCTTTCCGAAAGAGCCGCAGACAAAGGTCTTATTTCTCAATTCGGGATGCGAACCCAGAGAAATGTGTTTTCGGCCGTCAAAGGTGATGTGTTCATACACCTCATCGCTTACCAGATAGATATCCCTATCCCTAACCAAGGTCGCCAAGCTGTCAATATCTTCCTCCGTCCAGACATAGCCACTGGGATTATGGGGTGAATTGACCATGATCAGGCGGGTTTTAGGACTGAGAGCCTTTTCTACCCTTTCCCAATCTACCGAAAAGTCTTCGGCATTGAGCGGGACGTATACCGGTACACCTCCATTGAGTGTGACCGCGGGCTCATAGCTGTCGTAGGCGGGCTCCAACAAAACCACCTCATCGCCTGGCCGCACAACGGCGGTAACTGCCGAGAAAAGAGCCTCAGTGGCTCCAGAAACAATCGTAACCTCAGTCTCTGGATCCGGGAAATAAATCTGGGTCAGCTCGGTCTTCTCCGCAAGTCTTCGACGCAGCTGGGGAATACCCGACATAGGCGGGTACTGGTTGTAGCCATCCCGGGTGTACTTTCCCACCAATTCCAAAAGCACAGGATCGGCTCCAAATCCTGGAAATCCCTGGGAAAGATTGATGGCCCCCTCCTCTGAGGCCATGCGTGACATCACGGTGAAGATCGTAGTACCTACATGGGGAAGTTTGGAGCCTATTGCCATGGCTAGTCTGGGTCATAAAACAACATTCAAGAAAACACTTTTTTCGAAAAGAAAAGACATGAAAAAAGCCGCAATAATTTGCGGCTCTCTAAAGGGGTAGTCTATTTCCAGCTGGTTAGTTCACGTTTTCTCCGGCATTTTTGGCAAGGGCCTTACCCTTTTCCAAACCTTCCATGCCCACGGCTTTCAGTTTTTTGCCGATGTCTTCGCTAGCTTTCTGTAGTTCTCCAAGCAGCTTTACAAGCTTCTCTTTTTGCGGCCCGAGCTTTTCTCTGTTCTGATAGAGGAAGTATCCGGCAACGACTCCAGAAGCCAAACCTGCCAACCAGTAGGTCATCGTTTGTTTCGAGGTATTCATGGTATTAGTGTTTAGTGGTTAAACAATAAATTTAAATGTGGTGAACCGGCTTTTCGATTCTGATGAGGAGTCGGAAAAAGCGGAGAATTGAACTTCACCCTGTTTCTTGTCCACGGATCAAAAGATTTTAGGTTTTAGAATTTTCAATAAATCTTCCGCCTAAAACACATGACCCGAAAATTCACCAAAGACCGAAAAAAACCGATTCAACAACTTTTACCCAATCGCCATGCCTACCGCGCAAAAATGTCAAAAAAGGCCCAACATGTCCAATTTTGGGCATTCCCGTCCGAAATACAGGATAACCTTGCCGAGACTTCTTTGGCCAACAATGGGGAATCTTTCCACATTAAAAAGGCCCCTTTCCAAAACAAAACTCAAAATGCGTTGCCTGAGAGATCTGTCTACCAGGGCATTTCTCTGTTTTTGTTTGAAAAGCCGACCAACTGCACTTAAGCGCTGGTGCTTGGTCTTGATTGAAAATAGCAGCTTCTCTATCTTGATCGGATGAATCAGCTCGAATTCCCGGGTAGACTAGAGAGGTTTGACTTCAACCACTGGAGCTATCACATTCCTGTATCCGACGAGAATGCTTCCCAGATGATGGACGAAAAACACCGGCGTGTGCTTGTCTGGATCAAAAACTCAGGACCTTATCACATGGCCTTGATGAAGTCAAAAGACTATTGGTATCTTTTGGTCAACCAAGAATTGAGGACAAAGCTCAATCTCGACCATGAAAAATCCTTTGCTGTTCGGATTGAGCGGGACCACAGCGAATTTGGCCATGAGGTGCCCGAAGAGCTCGCGGTACTCCTCGATCAGGACGAAGAAGGCAATGGTTTCTTTCGAAAGCTGACTCCCGGCAAACAACGTAGCCTTATCTACATCGTGACTACGGTCAAAAACCCGGATTCCAGGATGAGAAAATCACTGGCAATCCTACACCACCTCAAGTTGGCCAAAGGAAAGTTGGACTTCAAACAATTGAACATCTGGATTAAACACTACAACAATCTATAGCCATTACATATTGTATGTCTGATTTTTATGTAATAACATCTCATGCATAACTTTCCATGTATTTAACTTCTAGAGGATAAAATTTTCGATGAATTTTGACGCCAATGCGTAAGGAGACGGGAGAAAAGACTTGATATTAAATGAAAAACTACCAGATTTGAAGTCCCTTTGGGTAGCAAAAATCCTTCGACAGACGTTACCTTTTCAAACCAAAACAACCATGCAAAAAATACATACCCTCCTTCTTTTGACTCTTTTGTTTTTGGCTGCCGCATGCTCGAATTCGGAAGAAGGAGATCCCTTGGACGTCTATCGCGAAATCGCCTACAATGCCCTTTCCAGTGCTGAAAAAGCAACCGTCATCAGCGATTGGAGACAGGCCGAGGTGGAAGCATGGGTTGATGGATATTATTTGGTGGTCTTCCAAAGTACCGATGCGTCTTTGGGAGACATCCGGGTGGTAGTCGATCCACTAGCGGGCACAGTGGTAGAAATACTCCCACGCCAATAAATGAACAGAGGACCGAAATTCGGTCCTCTTCTATTTGGTCAGGTTTTTTGAAGCTTCAACTTTTCTTTTCTTGCCGCCTTGTTCTGCTTTTTCTTTGGTCGGTTAGCTCCAAACGTCCCTCGGTGAACCTTGCCTTTTTTGGACTTGATGTCTCCTTTTCCCATTATATTTCAGATTTAAGTGAACAATGCCCCAAAATAAAAAACGCCTAAAATCAGGTCAACCCCAGAAGGGGAAAATTGGCCCCAGTCGACTATTTTTAACAATACGTAACAAATCTATCGCACACGGAGCACTTTTTCAGGATGAGTCAAAGAAGCCGCTATAAAATCAATTGTGATCTGGGCGAAGGAATTCCGGATGAAGCGCTAATCATCCCAATGATTGATCTAGGCAGCGTGGCCTGCGGTGGGCACTTCGGCGATCGAAGTTCTATCCAAACTACCTTGGACCTGATCCAGACCCATGGGAAGAGTGCGGGAGCTCATCCCTCCTATCCTGACCGGGCAAATTTCGGAAGGAAATCCCTGGACATCTCCCCAAAGGATTTGGTGGCGAGCCTATCGGACCAGATTGGATTGTTTAGCGACATGGCTCAAGCCGCAAATCTATCCGTCGACCACATCAAGTTTCACGGAGCCTTGTACAATGATGCGGCGGAAAACGCCGACTTGGCGGAATTGCTGCTGGAATTCTTGGAAAGGAACTACGCTAATGTCCCCCTGCTTGTCCCTCCTTTTTCCCAACTGGAAAAGGCTGCGCTTGCAAAAAATCACCCGATCAGACTTGAGATCTTTGGTGATAGGGCATACCAAGATGACTACAGGCTACTCAGCCGAAAAGCTGAGAATTCGCTTTTAACGCATTTAGAGCAAGTGGTATCGCACTTGGATGCTGTGTTTTCAAATGGGCTACTAAGAACCGTATCGGGCCAGACACTCCCAATTCACGCCGATACGATATGTTTCCACGGGGACAATCCCGGAATTTTGGGTTTCTTGCCACAGGTTCGACAACGATACTGGACATGAAGCCAAGCTATACCCTTATTAGTCCATACCTCGGGGAGTTGCAGTGGGATAAAGTCCCCACAGATGCACTCTTAGCTGAGCAATTGGCATGGATGGATCTACTGAATGTCGAATTTGCCGAGCAATTTTTGGAGATCAGACAGGGATTTACAGCTTTAAGTATATACTGGAAAAGCACTGAAAATCAGACACAATTCCAAAATAGCATTCACCGGTTACAGGTAAAAAAACACGAGCTTCCCTCAAGCGTTTGGATGCTGCCCGTCTGCTACGATCCGGCGTTTGGTCGAGATCTGGGCTCTTTGGCGCTCATTCACCGTATGACCGCCAACCAGCTGATCGAGCTTCATTCTTCGGCCACTTATCGACTGCATTTCTTCGGTTTTCTCCCCGGCTTCATGTACCTCAATGGCCTATCCGAACGACTTCATACTCCGCGCAAAGCAATACCTGATCGAAAGGTCGAGGAAGGATCGGTGGCCATCGGCGGTTCCCAGACCGGAATCTATCCCACAGAAAGTCCAGGGGGCTGGCACCTGATTGGAAGATGTCCGCTGCCCCTATTCGATCCAATGAAGAGCCCACCTGTATGGGCAAAGCCCGGTGACCTAGTCAGATTTGAGCCAATTGGAATGGAGGAAATGGAAAGATTATTGCAAAACCCCATTCCTCCCAAAGTCCTATGAATGGCCAATCCGCAAAGGCAATCTTGCTCAAAACCGGACCTGGAAGCTCCATTCAAGACATGGGAAGGATGGGATTCGCACAATTTGGAGTCCCCAGTTCTGGAGCAATGGACCAAAGGTCGTTTCGCTGGGTTAATCACCTGCTACAAAATGACGAAAACGATGCCGTTTTGGAGATCTCCCAACCCGGATTTGCCATCCGTTTCAATTCCCCGACCCAAATTGCCCTTGCCGGGGCAATAGCCCACATGAAATTAAAAGGCCGAGAAATCCAAAGGACCGGTATAATCTCAATCCGATCGGGAGACATCTTGGAAATCGGCACTTTTCACCTTGGGGCAAGAATCTATCTCGGCATCAGCAGGGGATTTCAATCGCAGTCAGTACTAGGATCCAAAAGTTTTTACAAAGGCCTGACTGAGATCTCTCAACTATCTACTGGTGCAGAATTGAGCTACATTCCCAATCCGACTCCGGTGACTGGACACAATGCGGCAGCAAGATGGTCGCCTGATTGGTATGCCAAGGAGATTTTGACGGCCTATCCTGGCCCCGATTTTTGTCTGCTTGACCTTCAAACCCGGGAAAAAATCGTAAGCGAGTCGTTTACGGTCTCCAACTTCGGCAATCGGATGGGGATTCAGCTGTTGGAATTACTTCCAAACCAAGTCCCGGAGATTGCTACCAACCCCATTTTCCCGGGGATGGTCCAACTGACTTCCGGAGGAAAGCTACTTGTGCTACTCAGGGATGCCCAAGTGACTGGCGGCTACCCGAGGATTTTGCTTCTTGACGAGGAGAGCCAATGGTCTATATCCCAAAAAAAACCCGCCGAGCAGATTCGATTCCGGCTTTCGAGCACGTCCGATAAGGCAATCTGAGTCAGATTGCAGCCTAAGGAATAAAATTAATCGGCCGTTTTATCAAAAAACCTTCAATGCGGTTTGAGCAAAGGGCGATCACCTGCTATCTTTCAAAAACAACTTTTATAACCCGAACGACCATGGATGCAGGCCTAGAAGAAAAGATTCAGTCCCAGGGAATGACCCCTGGGACTGTCGCCCAACAAATTGAGAACTTTAAGAATGGCTTTCCATTTCTGAAAATTACCGCTCCAGCCACACCGGGAGATGGCATACGGGTACTTTCCGAAGACGAATTGGCCCATTTCACCCAAACTTATCCCAAGAGAGCAGCCCAGCTTGATGTGGTAAAATTTGTACCGGCATCGGGAGCTGCCTCGCGGATGTTCAAGGATCTCTTCAGCTTTTTGGATGGCGATGGCGATCTCTCAAAAAGTGCTTTCACCCAAAAATTCATCGCCAACATCGACAAGTTTGCGTTTTACTCAGACCTTGACGCAGCTTTGAAAGCACAAGGAAGCAGTATTCAAGCAAGCTTAGATGAGGGGGATTCCAAAAAAATCGTCTCAGCGCTTTTGGGCGAAGATGGATTGGGCTACGGCAACTTGCCGAAAGGCTTGCTCAGATTCCACAGGTACGACACCGAAAACCGGACCCCAGCGCAGGAACATTTGGTGGAAGGACTGCAATACGCGGTAGGCAAAAACAACAAGGTGAGGATACATTTCACGGTGTCTCCAGAGCACGAGGAAAAGTTCAAGGCGGAAATCGCTTCAGTATTGCCCGGGCTAAAAGCGGCTAGCGGGGTTGATTTTGAAGTCACCTATTCCCAACAGAAAAAATCCACCGATACCATTGCGGTGAATATGGACAACACGCCATTCGAGGAAGAGGACGGCAGTCTGCTCTTCAGACCGGCTGGACACGGCGCGCTCTTGGACAATCTCAACGACATCGAAGCGGACCTGATCTTCATCAAAAACATCGACAATGTGGTGCCCGACCGAATCAAGGGCACTACTAAAGTCTATAAAATGGCCATAGCCGGGCTCCTCTTGGAAGTGCAGGAAAAGGTATTTCAGGCCCTGAGGGGGATGGAAAGCGAATATAGAGACGCGTATGCGGAAATGGCCGAAAGAGTTTTTACGGGTGATTTGGGAGGGAAACTCCCCGCCGACTTTCAGACTTATTCATCCAACGAAAAGGCCAATTTCCTGAAAGCCAAACTCAACCGCCCTATTCGGGTTTGCGGAATGGTGAAAAACACCGGAGAACCAGGAGGCGGGCCTTTTTGGATACAGGAAGCTGATGGATCCCAATCCCTGCAAATTTTGGAAACAGCCCAAATCGACCTTGGTGACCCTGAGTCAAAAAAGCACTTTCAAGGCTCCACGCACTTCAACCCGGTGGACTTGGTATGCGGTACCAAGGACTATACGGGGAACTCCTTTGACCTGATGAAGTACCGGGATATGCAGACGGGTTTCATCACAGAAAAGTCCAAGAGCGGGCGTGATCTCAAAGCCCTTGAGCTGCCGGGCCTGTGGAACGGTGCGATGGCGGGCTGGAACACCTTGTTTGTAGAGGTGCCATTGATCACTTTCAATCCCGTGAAAACCGTCAACGATCTATTGCGAGACGAGCATCAATAGCGATTTTAGTCGCTAGACAGAAGAGCCAAGTATGGAGATGTGAACGTTCTCCATGCTTGGCTCTGTTCAATTTACTTGGATCCAGCCTTTCGTCTCTCAAAACATTCCCTTCGCAAGCTGTTCTTTCAAATAGGCCTTCAGTTCCTCGCCTTCTTCCACTTTGATCTCTCCCGGCAATCCGAGAATAAATCTTGCCAAGCCGGGAAGCTGGGGAATTTCCCCCTGGAAATAATATTGGTTGCGGTTTTTGATAAACATGAAGGGCAAAGCATTTGGGTGTTCTTCCAGCATCAATTGATAAGCTCGCTTGCTGAGTTTCAGCTTTACGGAGAATCTGTTTTTCCCCGTAAATCCAAAGATAGCTTCACCTGGAAGTTCGTGTTTGGTTTCATGTTTCCAAGCTTCCATAGCAGGGACTACCTCTCCTATCCGCTCCACTTTGAAGACTTTCATGCTTTTGCTCTCGAGTTCAAAAGCATGGATGTTTTCGTAGTCACTTGAGAATCCCACCGGCTCGACTAATCGATCCGACACCGTCTCGCTGCTGAGCGAGTAGTAGTCCTTCAGCCAGATTTGCTTTTTTTCTGAAATCCCCTGCCCGATCTGATCCACCAACCTTCCCAAATGCGCCTTAAACAACTGCTCAGTACCCTGCTTGACCTCTGATCGAAGCTGGAGTTTCTGGAGTACGGCATCTCTCAAAAGGTTGGCTTTGCCTTGGCTTTCGATCAGGGACTTTAGCCAGTTGCTCTCCTCCGGAGAAAAGGTACTGTAGGACAAAGCGCTATCCTGTCCCGGGCGCTGCTTGATCTTGTATTTGCTAAACTCCTTGACCACTTCAAAACCCAAAGCCTCCAGCAGTTTGAAATAGCGATAGATGGTACGCTCGTCCGTCTCCAGCAATTCCGCAAGACGGTGCACGGGCTTCCCGATATTGCCCTGCAGGAGGTTGATCAATTTGAAGACGCGAAGGATTTTTTGCTGTTCGATTTGTCCTGACTTGCTCATGGCGATGTGACGATTCCCGTCCAAAAATAGGGATAAGATTCTCTCACCACCCACCCGATGACGCATATTGTCAGAAAACATGCGCTTGCCATGGCGCAGAATCATCTATTTTTACATCATGCCCATGATCGAATTAGCCCAATGCCAATCCAGAAAAACCCCATTTCTTATTAGCCTGTTGTTCCTTTCTTGCTATTGGCTTTTCTCCTTCGACGGCATCACCTTTTCTGACGATGTGTATTACCTACTTGCTGGGAAAAAGTTTTGGGAAGGCTCAATGGAGACAGGCTCCTACCACTTTTCCAGCCGATGGGGAGCCTATGTGCCCAGTGGATTGATGGGGGCGCTTTTGGGTTTTGAACCGCATAGGATTTCACTCGTTTCCCTCTTGAGCTATCTCGGGACTTTGGCGATGTTGCTGAAGGTTTTGCCCCAAAAAGCCAATCCCTGGATATTGGTTACCTGGTCCTGCACGCAGGTTTATTTTATCCATTTTTTGACCAAGGTTTATCCTGATTCCCTGCTTGTTTTCTGGTCAAGCCTAGTCATCTTTTCCGCGGTATATCGGCACAAGAGCCCCCGCCTATCCGCCTTGGGGGTAATGGTGGGATTGTTCTTTGGCTTTCTCACCAAGGAGACCATTGTCTTTTTGGCGCCACTCCCCATCCTGCTTTTTCTCTGGGATTGGAAAAAGCGGAAAACCGCGCGTCGCTTCTACATATTCCTGCTTCAAATCGGTTTCCTCTTCGGAACAGCCTATCTGACTTACTTTTGGGCGAAGTTTGGCGACCCGCTCTACCGCTTTCATTCCATACAGGGCGGGCACTATGTCTCCGAATACACCTACGCAGACAAGACTGTTTGGGTGATGCTCAAGCGTCTGACCATCTCTCCCATCATCACTTTTGTAGAGCGTTCCTATTGGCTTTGGCTAGTTTTTGCCCTTCCTGCCTTCGCCAAACTTCGCAAAAATCCCAGTTCTCCCAGCCTAGAATTTGGCTTGGCCGCACTGGGTCTAGTGACCTGCTTTTGGCTGATGAGCACCAATTCCCAGTTTTACAATCCCCTCTACCTCAATCCACGGCATTTGATCGTACTGGTGCCAATCTTATCACTTTTGATAAGTGAGGGATGGGGGGAATGGGAGGAAAATTCCCGCGTTAGAAAAACGATGGTTGCCCTCATTACTTTAGGAGTGCTGATCAGTTTGTTCCAGCAGGATTGGAAGATGGCTGGATTTCAAGCTTTGTTTATCCCAGTTGTAGAATGGAAAAAACTAAAGATGAAAGAATGGGCTGTTGCCATAATACTACTTGTCCCGGCCTTGTTTTCGGTTTATTACCAGCATCAGCTCAAGGGCTATTCCGAGTTTTTGGAAACGCTAAAAAGCGAAGCTGAAAATCCAGATGACCAAAGCCCTATCCTCACCAACAACTTTGTCCATTTCAGCCGGGAGGTACTCTTGCCAATTGGTTACAAGGCGCAGAATCTCCTGCTTCCGATCGAGAAGTTGGACTCCTTGAAGCCCCATCTACCTGGCCGCTTCCGAGTGTTGCTCTATGATTATTATCTGCACGCCTATCCCAAAGAGCAGGAGGACGTGGATAGACTGGAACTTTTCCTCAAAGAAAATTGCAAAATGCAGGAAGAATCGCAACAGCAAAGGGTTTGGATTCGGTCTTTTCGGATGAAGTAAGTTGGGTGCCCCAAAGCTTCACCAGTCCTTGCCCAAGAAGAAGAGGCGATTCACATTGAATCCCAAGCGGAACTCCTCTCCAGGAACGCCATTGAAGCCCGCCAAGAGATAGGGTTCATTGAGTGAAGAAGAAGTCACAAAGTACATCTGAAACACGTGCTGTCCAGCTTTGATGTCCCATCCAATCCCAAAGTTGTTTTTGATATCTGAGTTGAGATTAGGAATCCACTGAAGGGTCAGGGAGGAGCTTTCTGTTACGTGCCAAGCACCGCTCATGCCAAGGGCAAGATAGAAGTTTTGCGTGCCTTCTATCTGATAGATCTCAAGCGGATTGGTGAAATAAGAAAACATGGGGGTAAGTGCGAGACTGATCTTCTCACCAAACTTCCTGGCGATCATCACCTGTCCGGAATACACCATTCGATCCGAAAACTCCGGTTGCTCCTCAGTAGGCAAATAGGAATAGTCGCCCGAGATCACACCTGCACCACCGGCGAAGCTGAGGGAAAGCGGAATGCTTTCATCTGATTTTTGTTGGAGCAAATGATAACGGCCAAAGAGTTGATAGACCTTATCCTGGCTTGTCCGTGTGAGTCCAATGGAGACGCGATCACCCAAACCATATTCGAAACCGATAAGGATGTTGGCACCGTTGTCGAGGCCGAAGAGGTTTTCTATTCCTCCATCCAAGGTGCCGAAGGTATGCATGAGCGCAAAGTGCATGGTCTTTTTGAGTAAGGGCTCCACAGTCAGCAGATTGATATGGCGGGGCGCATGGAAAATCGTTACCGTCTCAGCCGAGGTTGCCTCCTTTTCGACTTCCTCCTGCGCCTGGGACTTGCCGGCGCAAAGGCACAGCAAAAGTCCGAAGCAGATCAAAAACTTAGGCTTCATCGGACTATGGTAAGAGTATTGCCGGAGACGCTCGCGCTGTATTGGTCAAGATTCTGGGTTGCCGGACCGCTCAGGACCGCACCGGAGGAATTGAATACCGAGCCATGGCAGTTGCAGGTATATCGACCACTAGAGAAAGTCCAGCTGTCGCTGCATCCCTGATGGGTGCACACCGAAGTGAGGGCGGTATAGCTTCCGCCTACATTAGCGACCAAGACCTTTGCATTGACGATCAGTAACCAGCCCCCTGAGGCAGCCAGACCTGTTTGAATCGTCAAATCTATGGTCACAGTATTTCCGGAAATGGTGATTCCCGTACCTGCACCAGCGTTTCCGGTATTGCCACTGGGAGTTTTAGGGACGGGATCCGCATCTTCAGTGCTGGAGCAGGAAGTGAAAAAAGTCAGTCCCAATGTTCCGTAGACCAATCCCAAGCCAGCCTCTTCCAAAAAATCCCTACGGGATTTGGATAGCCGTCCACTGACAATCTGAGTAGAGTTTTCCATAGCGATGTTTTTTCGTTCTTTAAGACATAAACGAATTATCTCTCGCTCTTGGATGATATCACGGAAAAATCTCTTGGCTAAAAATACTTGGGCTTCAAAATCTCGCTTACGACTACCGCCTGTTTCAGCGTTTTGGGATTTTTGAGGAGTTCAGCGTAAGGATTTATCTTTTTCGTCTCTAGGCTAGCATAGTCGAATTTCACAGCGGGGGCTGTTTCAGCAGGGGTAGTCTCACGAAAAGACTGATAGGGATTGGCTTGGCTCGATCGGTAGGCTCCCTCATAGTATCTAGCTTCCTCGTCGTCTTCCTCCAATCTTGTCGGCTTTCGCACGATAGGCTTTGCCCTGGGAATTTCCACTGGCACGGGAATAGGAGAAGCACTGGTGGGTTTTGGACTTTTTGGGCTGGGAATGGGATTTTGCGCGTCTCTGATTTCCTTGAGCAGTTCCTCGAACGACATGCCCTTTTTGGGAGTCTCGGGTTTAGGCCCCGCGGAATCAGGCAGCTCTTGATCCCGCTTTTTTTTTGTCGCCTGATAGATGAAGTAGGCCACTACCGCGACGATGTAAATGATATTTCCCAAATCCATGGGCTTAAGATAGGAGAAAGGATCGGGGATTTATAAGAATTGGAATACCGAAATATTGAAAGGTTGCAAATTTGAGTAGGAAGTTATTGATATCCTTTTCAAATAGACTTTGGGTATGTCTTCTTTCTTTCCAGTTCGTTGGGACTAAAGTGGCTGGGAAAAACTTTGCTTACGCCCATTCTTCTCAGGTTTTCCCAGTCGTCTTTTGCTTTTTCGTCATCCAGTTCACTCGCTTCATGCTCTTGGAGCAAATCTCCTACGAACGCTTCACCACTGTCCAAAAAGATGGCAATCCCATCCTCCGTAGGTCCTTTGGTTGGGATTATTTCTCCAGCAATTCCCAATCCGTTCAAGAATGATCTTGATTGCTCAAGGGAATGCACGGGTCGTCCGTGAGCAACAAGCGCTTATATTTTTTCTAATCAGCAGCCTTTGCGCTGGTTTACATGTCGTTTGGCAATACCCTATTAACGCTCAGTTCTTAATTCACCAATGCTGCCACTTGGCTCTTCTCAATCCTGCCTTTTAACTTTCCATTTAAGTCTTTGATAAGTTCTCTCCGCTCCAGAAGCTCTTCCAAATTTGCTTCAAAGGATCTCGTGCCACCCAGTTTTGGAAATGACAGCTTGGCGTTTGCTATCGAATAGCTTGTCAAGACATTGAAATAATTAAGCGTCAAAAGCAGTTTTTGGAGATAGTCAGTTTTGACTGGCCTGAAACCAATTCTTTGGGCAGTTCTCTCGTTGATGATGTAGCTGGTTCCCTTAATTTTGACGCCTTTAGGCCATTTGTTTTCATTTTCTTCCATCAGGTTCAAAAGGCCTTCCAAGTATTGCTGGACGATGAAATCCCTTCGCTGCCTGCCATTCAGCTTACGATTGATGACGAATACATAGTCAAGCAGTGTGCCTCCATGTATTTTTATTGTATTATCTGTGGGTTTCTCGGATAGAAAAAGCAGAGAGTGATAGCTGAGGCTTCCGCTTTTGACAAGGGATGGTGTGTCGAAAAAGGGAGCTATAAGGGACAAGACGATTGGAAGCACCAGAACCACCAAGAAATAGTAGCCGGTGAGCCAAGAAAGCATAAAAAGAAATAGAACGACTAAAAACGCTGCCAACCCAATCAACAATTGAATACGGCTTTGTTGTTTTTGGGATTTTGAATAGAATTTATGCTGCATTGATTTTTCTCTTCCGGGAGTTCTCCACCTGCAGAGGCGAGATTTTTTTTCCCGAGATAAATTTGGATTGTTTCAGCCTTCCTCTGGAAAACCAGATTTGTATTGGTGCCGGGTCTCCAGCGTGGGAATCCCTTGTTTTAAATTCAAAGCACCTTGCCTGCTAGGTATCGCTGGACCTCATACACATCTATGCTTTTGTTGAATTTCTTGCTGATGGAGGGAAGACTTTCACTAGAAATCCAGATTTTCAGTTCAGCATCCAGGTCAAAAGTTCCCGCCGTTTCCAGAGAAAACCTGGAGATGCTTTTATAAGGCATGGACTTGTACTCGGCTTTGCTACCCGTGATCCCTTGTACATCGATCAGGATCAGCCGCTTGTCGGTAAACATAAAAGTGTCCCGAATCAGCTGAAATCCGAGTTCGATCTGTTCTCCTTCGCAGAGCAATCTACCATACTTTTCCCTCAACTTCTCGACGGATACCTCGCTCGCGTTTCCCAGTATTTTGTTAAACAGTCCCATTTGATATGATATTCGATTTGATTTCAGTGCACATGCTGCATCAGGCTGAGCCGGGCAGCTTTTCCAAGCGTCTCCCAAGAAAGGAAAATCAGTTGGGATAAAAAAAGTACTTGCGTGGGTGATTTTCTGTGGGCATTCTTCCAGCCTCCGAATAAACGCAGCGAGACTTGCGACCAAACCATCGATCGTAAAAACACTACAACGCCATTTTTTTATCACAAACTGAAACCCAAACAATAATATACCGTTTGGTATAAAAGTTCTATCTTTGCGACCATCCTCCCATACCAAATCTTAAAGAAAATGTCCAAGGCAGACCAGACGCGGCAGTTTATCATAGAAAGCACGGCAACGCTGTTTAACAAGAATGGCTACTCTGGTACCTCCCTATCGGATATGACCAAGGCTACGGGTCTGACCAAAGGCAGCATCTACGGGAACTTCAAAAACAAAGAAGAGGTAGCCATCGAAGTTTTCAAACACAATTCCGGCCTGTTGGCCAAAAAAATGGAAACCGCGATGAGCCTGGAAAGCAGCTTCTACGGCAAATTGACCGCATTCACGGAGTTTTATCGGAATAACTGGGCCTCGATGCTTGAAAGAGGTGGTTGTCCCCTGCTCAACACCGCGACAGAAATGGATGATGCGCTGCCCTTTATGAAGTCGACGGTACGGCATTCATTTACCAGACTTAGCGACCGAGTCGAACGCCTCATCGAGCAAGGCAAAACGGAAGGGGAATTCAGGGAAAACGCAAACGGCGCAACCTATGCCTCCCTTTTTATCATGCTGATCGAAGGCGGGATCCTTTTGTCCAAAACATTCGAAAATCCAGCACATCTCAACCAGGCTTTGGACAGGGTGCTGAAAATTATCGACGAAGAATTGACCAAGTAGAAAAAATTTTAATCCATAATATACCGATCGGTATTTTAATACTCAAACAACTAACATATGAACACTACAAACAACACCGTCTTGATTACAGGAGGAAGTGCAGGAATAGGCTTTGCGCTGGCGAAATTGCTGTCCGAAAAGGGAAACACCGTCATCATCACCGGGAGAAACCAAGAACGGCTCCTGCAGGCTTCCGCAAAGCTGAAAAACGTCCATCCGATCGTTTCGGATATAGCTGACCCGGATGACATGGACCTCTTGGTAGCGGAAATCATGGTGGAATTCCCCACGCTCAACCTAGTCGTCAACAACGCGGGCCGAGCCTTTCTCCACGACCTGACTGAGGAAAACACCAATGCGTCAGAAATCGCCCGGAAAGAAATGTTGACCAATTACCTGTCGGTGATCCGATTGAACGAGAGACTTTTGCCTCTGCTCAAAAAACAGGAAAGCGCCGCAATTGTAAACGTTTCTTCCATCGTGGCTTTTGTGCCGGGAAAATTGGCCACCTATTCGGCAAGCAAAGCTGCGCTTCACTCCTACACCCAGTCTCTACGCATGGCCTTGGAACAGGATAGCCGGGTGAAGGTCTTCGAACTGATGCCACCGCTCGTGGATACGGAATTGTCCGCACCGATAGGGGGAAAAAACGGAATCTCTCCGACGGTGGTCGCCGAGCAATTTGTGAATGCCTTGGCAAATGACGACTATGAAATCCGGGTAGGAAATACCGAAGACCTGTATCGTCTCTATTTGTCCTCGCCTAAAGAAGCGCTCCAACTGATGCAAGGTGTCAGAACCTGAAGCCACCTTTCAAACCTATACGAAAACCAGAATGCAATGAAACAGAAAATCGCCTTTGCCCTGCTGATGGGCATCGTCACGACGGGGATTATCTCCTTCGTCTTGGTCTCCCTTAACCTAGGATGGCCCCTCAGCTACATCGACGCCTGGTTGCAATCTTGGGCCGTCGCCTACATTATTGTGATTCCCGCAATCCTGCTGATCTCCCCGGTAGTAGAAAAACTGGTCCATCTTCTAATACCGAAAAAATGAGTGCATTAGAATCGATAAAAGCCCAGATAGGGAAGGAATTCTCTGCATCGCCCTCGCCTTTTATGCACTGGCTGAAACCTTCGGTAAAAAGAGCAGAGAGGGGCTCCTTGGAATTTGAATACCAAATCCGCGAGGAATGGCTAAATCCCGTTGGGAATCTGCATGGAGGAGTCACGGCGGCGATAATAGACGACGTGTTAGGGGCCACGCTTTTCACCTATGACGAACCCTACTTCTACGCCACGATCAATAACGTGATAGACTATTTTTCCACGGCTACCCTAGGAGAAACCATAGTTGCCAAGACCAGGATTTTGAAAAAAGGAAGGCAGTTTGTCAACGCAGAATGCGAAATCTGGAATGCAAGCCAGACAAGGCTGATTGCGAAGGGGCACTCCAATTTGTTCAAGACAGAACCTAAAAAGAGCTAAACGAAACGAGTATTGGTTACCGGTATGGGTCTAGATCTGGTCGGGAGTCATTGCGGAGTTCTTCCTGCTTGACCGAAATCTTGGCTCAAATGACTTCACACCTTTTCCTCAACCCTGGGAACACAAAATAAAAAGTTTAGTGGGTAAAAAGAAAGAAGAGACGATTGGATGGCTTCTGGATAAGGACTATTTTTAGAAATGACCTAAACCCATTGACCTATGAAAAGAATTTTTCTACTCACCTTACTAATCTGTTTTGGATTGACTCTGGCATATGCACAAACAGGAAGCAAAGAGCGGATCAAAGTACACAGCAAAGCATTAGAGGGCAATCTCAGCGGGGACCCAGCCGACCGCGACGTAACCGTCTATCTGCCTCCCTCCTACCAATCCAACCCTGAGCGGCACTACCCTGTGCTCTACATACTCCACGGCTTTACAGACTCGGATTCCCAGTGGTTTGGCTGGGAAGACCACTGGATCAACCTCCAGACGGTGATCGAGCAATCTCTCGCCGCGGGCCTTTCCAAAGAAATGATCGTGGTAATGCCCAATGCTTTCAACAGGTTTAAGGGAAGCATGTACGCAAGCTCGGCTACCATAGGTGACTGGGAGACCTTCATCACCCAAGAGCTGATTCGCCACATCGACTCCAACTACCGTACCCTACCTAACAAGGCAAGCCGGGGGTTGGCCGGGCACTCCATGGGCGGCTATGGCACACTTCGCCTGGGCATGAAATATCCTGATGTCTATGCGGCCATCTATGCCCTGAGCCCTTGCTGCATGGAAGGAGGAGCGGCTACCAATCCCGAGATGGTCTCCAAACTTGAGGCTTTCACCCCGGAACAGTTGCAGGGGGCTTCTTTTTTCGAGATTGCTGCGCTCGCCACTTCCGCAGCTTTTGCGCCAAACCCCCAAAATCCGCCTTTTTATCTGGATCTGCCCGCGAAGGACGGTAGTCCGAGACAGGAAGCCATCAACAAGATCATCGCCAACCGAACACTAACTACCATAGATCAATACATCCCCAATATAAAAAGACTCAAGGCGATTGGTATGGATGCGGGCACCCAGGATCGGGGCATCAGCGAGGCTACCAAAAAGCTGCATGAAGTTTTGGACTCCTACCAGATTGCACATCTCTACGAAAGCTACGAGGGCGACCATCTCAACCGCATCGCGGAACGCATAGAAACCAAAGCGCTGCCTTTCTTTTCGGAGCATCTTGCCTTTCAGGAAAGCCCCATTTCGGAAATCATAGAAAATGGCGGTATGGGCAAATACCCAGCTGTGATGAGCTCAGAGAGCAGTCTTCCGACTCACACGATATTTAAACCTCAAGACCTTGATCCTTTTGGCGGAGAAAATAAGCTACCAGTAATTGCCTGGGGCAATGGAGCCTGCTTCGACTCTCCCTGGGAGCATGTTAACTTCCTGAATGAAATAGCTTCCCATGGATTTCTCGTCGTTGCCATTGGCACCATGCCCAAACAAACCGACGTTCGCTCGAAGTCCCAAAAGCTGCTGGACGCCATAGACTGGGCTATTGCTCAAAATGCAGATCCAAACAGCCCCTATTACCAAAAAATAGACACCAAACACATTGCCGTGAGCGGCATGTCCTGCGGGGGACTGCAGACCATCGAAGTCGCGGGAGACCCCAGGATCACAACGGTTGGGGTATTCAACAGTGGGGTCTTGGGAAATCCCGGAGCTGGTATGCCCGGAATGCCCCAAGTAAGCAAGGAACATCTGCAAAAAATCAAAGTCCCGACCCTCTACCTGCTGGGTGGAGAATCCGACATCGCCTATGGAAATGGGATGGACGATTTTAGGCGTATCAATCATGTCCCCGTATTTGTCGGTAACCTGGACGTGGGTCACGGTGGCACCTATGGACAGCCACATGGAGGCGAATTTGCAAGGGTAGCACTCAACTGGTACATGTGGCAACTCAAGGGAGATGAGGAAGCTGGAAAGCTTTTTACAGGCAATCCCCCAGCACTTGCGAAATCAGCTGGCTGGGTAGTGGAAAAGAAGAACATGGACTGAGGCAATGCTTTTTCTTAACATGGGATAGGAGTCCAGGGCTAAAGCCAAAGTTTAAAAGGTGACCTCACCACAGCTTTTGTCGAGTTTATTTTGCAGGATTGTCAAAAGAAGATGGTGATCAATATGAAGAACTTGCCTCTCTTTTCCCGATTCGCCTTCAGCTTGGCTGACATACGCGTACAGGATAAGATACTCTTCTCAGACTAATGAAAAGGTTCTTTATTAAGCAATCCAACGCCCTTCAACCCCAACGAGAGTATCGCTTCAAAAAACACTTGCGTTCCCTTAGTATCTTTGGCCTAATGAAGAATCTGTTATCCAACGCCGCCATTCTATTCATTCTGGCCTTTTTCTTTTCTCTATCGACAAATGCACAGGAAAGGGCATTCTATAGACAGCTGGAACTGCAGACGGGCGATCTGCTATTTTTCGGCGCCAAAACTGACCAGCTTTCGGGAGCTATTAACCGGGTAACCCAACGGCAGGAGGAGGTCTCCTTTGACCACGTTGGCCTCCTCGAGATTTCCGACTCCACTATCTATATCCTCCACGCCAGTCCTGCAGACGGATCTATACGCGAGGTACTTGATAGCGTGCTTAGCCGAGCAGGAGAAAAAAACAAGCGGATGGTTGTCTATAGGCTTTCTGACGACGCCCAGGCTTCAATTCCCACCGCAATCGACCGGGCCGAAACGATGCTGGGCAAACCTTATAACTGGAGCTATGTGCTTAATGACTCCTCGCTATACTGCTCGGATTTTGTAGAGCGGGCATTTCGGGATGCTGCCCTGTTTAGCTTGGAGCCGATGACTTTCAAAGATCCCAAAACAGGCCAAACGGACTCCTTTTGGGCCTCGTACTATAAAAACCTAGGAATGGACGTTCCTGAAGGGCAGCCTGGCTGCAATCCCAACGGCTTGGCAGCAAACGAACACCTGAAAAAAATTGGCGATCTAGAGTTCAATTAACTCCGATAAGTGTTGGCTAATCCGGTCAGTCTAATACTTGGCCCTAATGTTTGTCTAGGTATCTCGGAGTTCATGTTTTTCAGAAAGTTCCAAAGTTGCACACGTCTTCAACATCATGCTCAGGGCAGGTTTTGCTCATTTGGCCCAATTGATATAATCAGTCGAAACAGGCTCGAGACCGCCTTTGCGCATCAGAAAGGCAATCTGTCCTCGATGATAGGTGGAATGGTTGACGACGTGAACGAGGATGTCCGCAATCTTCTTTTCAAATTCCACTCCTGCGAAGGTCTTGAACCGGACAGTACCCTGCAGATCCTTGGATTCAAGCAAGTTCTCCGTCAAAACATGGAGTTCGTGGTTTCTCGAACCGAAGGCATCTAGGGGGAAATCCTCCCAGGGACTTTTCAATGAACTTCTGCCCTCGACCCTGTCTACCCAAATCTGGTGCGCGTTCAACATATGGCTAGCTAGTCGCATAGTCTCCAAGTCTAGCTTGTAGTCATAGGACCTAAATCTTTCCTCAAGTGTTTGGTTGACCTGATGGTTATATGCAAAGAGATCTTTTATCAATAGTTTCATCCTATTTATGTTTACGCAGTCAAGCTACTGGCCTCATATTCCAAATTAACTCTTGAAAACGGGTTTTCGGAGTAGGAAGACTATTTTCACAAAAAAATGGCATTGCAACTTTACGATAGCGCATCTATTCACAATTGCTGCTAAAAACTCCTATGTTTTAATCGTCCAAGGCTACACTGATCATTTGTAGATTTCAAGAGTCTTAGAAAAAAATAGGCCACTGTCCAGAAAAGGTATTTATTGGACTGCATTTTTGAAAGGTGATCTCTTCTCGGTAGGAGAAAAAATCACTAAAAATCGACAAACGGATACTTTCCAGTACAAGATAACTCAAAACAGAAAAACGAGATTTCTGTAAAGGAGGCTAAAATCAGCTCCACAGGAAATGAAACACTATTGTTTGGGGAGAGGTACGTTCAGGCAAACGCCTGTTTGGCGAAGGAGTTTGATTGTCCAAAGGGGCTACTACCTGCTACTTAGATTATCGAAGAATTTTAGGCAGGAAAAAATAAGCAGGAGTCAAAAAAACTTACCTAAAAACTAAATATTTAATTAATCTTTGAGGCCATGGCCACTTTCGAAAAAGACGGAACGGGGATGGGACGGATATGGCAATCACCTATTCGCCAACTTAATCACTCTGCCTGGTACTCCTACGACAGTGGCTCCCTCGGGAATGTCCTTGGTGACAACAGCCCCTGCCCCAATGATTGCGCGGCTTCCAATATTGACTTTGGGAAGGATAGTGGCATTGGATCCTATGATACAAGAGAACCCTATCTTAGCCTTACCGAGTATCACGGCGGCTGGACTGATTTCGGCAAAGTCACCAATCTCTACCTCGTGGTGGATTTGGGCTCCAGTATTGACCAAACAGCCTCTACCGATATGGGTGTTGGGTCCGACAAAACAGAGGCTGAAAATGTCGGCTTCCAGACAATCGGAGCTGGGGCTGAGGACAAGCCCCATTCCCCTAAGGCTAAAAAGCTCTCCTCCTAGGCGGGTCAGTTTGTCATAAAATGCTTTTCGAGTCTCGGGCTTGCCGGTACCCAGGACAAAGCGAGGGTCTTCTTGAAGGGCTGCCAGAATTTCCTCTTCATTTTGAATGATCGGATAGTTTTGGCAAAAGAACCTTTCACTCTTGTTCTCATCCAAAAAAGACATAGTGATGCCAGGACTTGTCGAGACCAAGATATCCAAGACTTCCTTGGCATGTCCGCCTGCGCCAGCTATAATCATCGCTAAAAGAGTAGTTTGGGATATGTAAAAATTATAATCGTAGTAGTGATTAACGAAAGCTCAGACAACCTATTGGCAACAGATATAGGCATATCCCAAAAACTCAATTCCTCCAATAATGGTAAATATATTCCTTTTGAGAAAGGGTGTATCCAGTGGATTGGTAAAGATGGCAGGCTGGAAGATTGTCTAGTTGAGTGGGAATGTAGAGCCCTTGGGCACCTTCCCTTTTAGCCTGCATTTCGGCTGCTTTGACAAGCTTTTTACCCCAGCCTTTGCCTCGACTATCGGGATGTACAGCTAGCAGCCCAATTTTTCCTGAATCCCCATCAATCGACACTGTCACCATACCCTCCTTTTCTGGAAGAGACAGAATTTCACGATTTTCCCAAGCTTTTTGTATCCAAAGGCGATAGAGCTTTTCGAACTCTTCATTGTCCAAGCGCTCATCTACTTTGAACCTCGAATAAGCCCCACTTTCGAATGCGAGTTTCACAAGTCTTTGGTCCAATTCACCATTGGGTCTTTCCAGACTAGAACATCCATCCGCCGACTGGTCTAGCCGCTTGAAGAAGGTTGCCTTAATATCAACCAGACGGACAGTTTCGGAACTGTATTTCAGCTCGGATTGGGAAAAGATATAAACCAACTGAAAGGTCTTGGCCTCCTCTAAAAAACCCTGTTCGTCCCAAGATTGGTCAACATTAATCTTTCCCACAGGGTAACCGAAAAGCAAGGAGTCGAAGTTAAGTGGATGTATCAAGGCAGATTAAAAATAGTTTTCATAGTAAATACAAGACCTCCTGCGACCTAGGAGCCTTAAATTTTCTGACTACAGTATTGAATAAATGCAAGACGGAGTGTCATCTATGCCAAGGAATTTGGAATATCCTTTCACGCCGGATTTTATTGACTGTGCGCTGAAGCACGATCTATTCTTCACCTCCCACTCTTTTCTCCACGATATAGATCGGTCGTTTTTTTACCCCTTCGAAGGTCTTGCCGACATAGAGTCCGACCATCCCCAAGGTAACCAGCAAAAAGCCGGTGAGAACCCAGAGTGAAATGATCAGGGAAGCGTATCCTGCCACAATGATATCACCCTGCAAGTATCGAAATAGAGTGTATGCGGCAAAAAGAAATCCAAAAAGGGCTACACCCAAACCCAGTTTGATGGTGAGGCGGATTGGCTTATCGCTGTAGGCCAACATAATATCCAATGCCAGATTGAACAATCTTTTGAAGTTGTAGCTGCTTTGTCTCCCATCATTTGCAGCATGAATAACGTCAATGGCGGTTTGTCGAAATCCCACCCAACGAACCATAGTTGGGAAGTATCGAATGCTCTCGCGCATGCCGGATATTTCTTTGATCACGGCTTTGCTATATACCCCGAAATTGGCGATGCTCTCATCCTGGTGAGAGCCAGTAAGCCACGCCAAAGTACGATAGAACAGTTTGGAAGAAAGCCTTTTAACGAAACCGTCTTGTCTATCAGCTCTTCTGGCAAGCACCACATCAAAACCCTCACGCGCTTTGGCAAGCAAGGCTGGAATCTCCTCCGGCCTATCCTGCAGATCGCAGTCCATCACCACCACCCAATCGCCCATCGCTGCATCCAGCCCCGCGGTAATTGCATAATGTTGACCAAAGTTGCGGGAAAGCTTAATTCCTTTAATCTCGGGATGCTGTGCTGACAGCTTTTCTATTTTCTCCCAGGATTTATCCGGACTATAGTCATCGATCAAGATAATCTCGTAGTCAACGGCGGAGACGGACGCCTTAATTCGGCCTACCAATTCGTCGAGGATATTTTCGGCCCGATATACTGGAGATACGATGGAAAGCGTCATTTACAAATAATAGGTAGGTTGTTTGAATTTTGCGCTATCAGCGGATACATACAGAAGCGCATTGAAGCTTGCTTGTCAATTATTTCAGATTGCTGGCATATGTTATCCCCGGCTATGCGACATCTGCGAAAATTCGCTCCATTCTGCGAAAGTAGAACATACCGAAGACAAAGAAGATCGTTGCCGCGATACTTCCCGGCCAAATCCAGTCCCAAGGCATCGGACGATCAAGAAAGGCCGCCCGAAAACCTTCAATCACTCCAACCATGGGATTAATTATGTAGAATTTCTGGTACTGTTCGGGAACCGCACTTGTACTGTAAACCACGGGAGCTGAATAAAGCAATAACTGCACGACAAAGGATAGTGCATGTTTGACATCCCTGTATTTCACTGCCAGTGCAGATAGAAACATGCCTATCCCAAGACTGCATAGCAAAAGCTGGATAATCAAAAGAGGCAAAAAGACTACTCCCCAGCCGGGAATTTGCTTGAAGTATAATAGCATTCCCAATACAACGACAAAGGCGATCGTGAAATCCAGAAGCTTCGACAGGATGGCTGAGAGCGGGAGTACCATCCTGGGAAAGTACACTTTGGTGATCATGTTGGCATTCTGGATAAGGGAGTTTGCGGACTCTGTGAGTGTACCGGAAAAGTAGTTCCAAGGCCACAGTGCCAAATAGGAAAACAGAATATACGGCATTCCATCAGAATCTACCTTGGCCAAGCCCCCAAAAACTAAGGTAAAAACCAACGTCGTGAAAAGTGGCTGTATGATCGCCCAGGCTACTCCCAATACAGACTGGGCATACCTTGCTTTGATCCCTCTGAGAGTCAAGAAATAAAGTAGATCCTTGTATTTCCAAATCTCCTTGAAGTCCACCATCTTCCATCCAGAGCTGGCTTCAATGACTTTGTAATGGGTTGGTTGGTCCGTGTTCAACAATCTTTAGAATTCAAATGTCAGCAATTGAGTATCTGGAAGTCAAGCCATACGGCCAGGTATCTGGGAGAGAAACAAAATTTACTTTCCGTATACCAAGATACCGGCTAAATTTTCAGGACTTTCTTCCAGCACCCGAACCCGGATTTTCCGGTTTATTTTTTCAAAAGTCTTGTTTACAATAAAGTCAAGGTACACCAAGTCCAAGTCCCGCCCCACTAAAATGAGATCAATAGTCCCTGAGTCCACTCCATGCGCATAGTCCCCCACAATAATAGCCTTCTCCACATTCCCCATTCGCTTCACGATTTTCTCCATCAATTCGTCCAAGCCGAGGAATTTGGTCACCATGCCTTTGATTTCCGAAAAGAAGGGATGGGAATTATTCGCTCGGTAAACCTTAGTTTTCCCCTCATCTTCAGCCAACAACAAACCGGCATCAGTCAAGCGATTAAGTTCTACCCTGACAGAATTGGTCGACTCGTCAAATTCCTTGGCGAGTGAGCGCAGATAACCTGAATTGGCATGGGCGAAAAACTTTAAAAGCAGCTTAACGCGGGTCTTGGATGTGACGAGGGAGTCTAGCAGAATAGGAACAAATAGGGAATGGTCGGGCCTACGTTACATCATTAATTCTTGATCGGTAGTTCAGCCTAAAAACAGCTTCGCCCTTTCAGTTACAGATGGAACCTAGGCAAATGAGTAAAAAAATTACTCGGTAAATCAAAAATAAGGGAATTGACTTTTTCTCCAAAATATGGACGAATTATCGATAGTCTTGTCAGACGGGGGCATAGGTGCTTTTTTTTGACGATGTACATTAGCGAAGGCAAATTGGCTTGACCCAATAGGGAAGCGCATTGACTTTAGGAATGCGTAATTTTATTCTTAATCTTTACAGCAGTCTGAACACGCAAAAGCCGGCCAAACAATAAGCAAAAAGTGGAAAAAACGAATGGCGCAAAAGTACTAGGCTGGATAGTGGCCACAAATCTGGTGGTTATTGTTGGGATATATATTTATTGTTTTTTACTGGCGGATCGCGGCTTTTCTCCCTACTACGGAGACGAATTTTTTTACTTTCAGAACTCAAAGAGTTTTGCAGAGAACAGCAGTCTAAATGCGAGTTTTACCTATACAGGTGCGGGGGCAAAGTTACTCGGCGCAGATGCCCATGGCCCAGCATATCCCCTACTCTACGGACTGCCCGCCAAATTGGTCGGCTGGCATAGACCAATAATTCCCTTGATCAACGGTCTGGTGTTTTCGCTTGCAATTCTGGTAATGTTCTTATCGGAAAAGAAAGCGAAATCAACGGTCAATCTTCAGTTGATATTTGTTCTAGGAAGCCCGGTGACCCTATTTTATTCATTCACCTTTATGCCGGAATTAATCCACCTGGCGGGGGGGATACTGCTCTATACTTGTACCAAAAAATACCTTGATACCCTTTCAAAGCCGGATTACCTACTTCTGCTGACCTCCATTTTAATTTTGGGTTTCCTGAGAAGTACTTGGTTTTTGGCCATGTTTGGCATGTTGGTTATACCCGGTCCATTGAACGGCTACCTAAAGTTGTTGTTTGTGGTCTCTGCGATACTCCTTGCCTTTTTCCACCAGCATTTCCTTCACGAGCAGGTTAGCAATGCCTTTTCCGAAGCTCTTCGCTTGGCAAAAGACGGCGCTGCAGGGACAGCAATGGAGCACTTGTTTTTTAACCTAAAGCGTAATGTTTACTTTTCACTGTACTACTCGGAAGGATGGTATTATTCTATTCAAAAAGCGCTATTTGCAATACTTCTTCTTTTTGCACTGTCTTATTTCAGGAGCAGTCCTCTGGTAAGATATGGGGTCACCGTCTCTGTTGTTTTGCTCGGCTTTAATCTCATACTATATAAAAATTATGGCTGGGTGGAGTTAAGGATCCTTACCCCAATGGCCTTATTTCTCATGCTGAGTATGCTTCATGAGGAAAAATTCCGGAAGTTTTCCTACGGCCTCGCATTTCTGAATATACTTGCATTTATCCTGATTTTTCCGGTCGTAAAAACCCATATCAGGCTCAGAAACCAACCAAATGTAGCCTCTGTCCCGGTCGATCTTAGGCAAGAATTGTTGAAAACCAACGCCGCGCTCGTCTATATTGACCACGAAACACTGGATAAGCTGGCACTCTATGAACTACCGGTGCAAAATGAAAAAGGCAAGTCTATTCGGTATATCCTCCCCTACTACGAGCTCAATATCGAATCCCCCAGCCACCGTCTAATCTCTCCGGGTCAATTAAGGGCATGTCCATCAAATATTCTATGCCAGTAGGCGATTCCCATGGCGACTTGTATGAGGTAGACAAGCGAAAAAACCAAGAAGGGTCGGATGCCGACTTTTTTTTCCTTAACAAATTGGTTAACTACCACAACAACCATACACAGGTAATGCAAAAACATCGCTATGGGGATTTGCCAATAGAAATTCCCGTGGAATTTCCTGAAGCCAGTCTCAGCAAGAAGCAGATAGACCATCAGGGAAAAAACCAAAAGCAAGAATGAAAAGACGAAGGGCTTGTCCTTAAGTCCGACCCGCCCCCAGAAGAGCATAAAGACCAAAGTACTCGGAAAGCTGCACAACAAATCAAAAATGGGTTCTTTGGAAAAATGCAGATGAACCACCAACGGATCCAAAACTACAGTCGATCTTTCCTCGGGTGTGTACATGATCTTGATCATCGGATCCAAATCGTAGATCCAGGCCTTTTCCAAAAAAAGCATTGCCAAAAAGGACATGGAGAAGCCACAAGAAGTCCAAAATCGCCTGTCAAATCGGAGGCTTTGGCTCCATGAGTACAGCGGAAGCGCTGGAATGTAGCAAAACATAAAACTGGGCTTGATCAGAATAATCACCAGTCCGAGAAAAAAAATGCTATAGAGCGCCTTATTGAAGCCACCTATTTGCCACCTGAGCGTTTCAAAAAAAAGCAGAAGGCAAAAAGGAAACACTGCAATCAAAGTGGAATTGTGCCAAATGGTCGGGGTGAATTTCCCCAAGTACCAAAATGAACCGTCTATAGCGGGGATAAAAATTGGACTGATAAACAGCAGACTGGCCGAAAGAAGCCCGACCTGAAAAGTACTAATATGCAATTGCTTCGACAGCCATCGAAAGGTGATGCTGAATTTGAGCCAAAAGAAAAAGGTCAATACCAATAATGCGCTGAACACAAAGGGATACTTGTATCTGAATATCAGATCCACAACATAAAGGATGGCATAGTATCCAGGAGGTGCCGGAAACGCCCCCTCCTTCAAATAGTCCTGAAGCAAAAAATTATGAACCTTGATATCAAAGGATTGGACATCAAAGTACTTGATCATGTAAGCCAATGTGAAAAAATACAAGCAGACGACTACCAGATCGTAGGCTAGCGTCCAAGATTGCAAAAACTTTCCCCTCATTGCTTCGACACCAAAAGGTAAAGCCCAGACTGATACCCTAACAATTCTTCATTATTAAAGTAAGCTTTGTTGTAGTTATAGGTAGCCGAGTCAACCAGGTAAGCCCTGCCTAAACTAGGTGGCACCCCCTTACACTTTTCCAAAAGTGTCGGCCAACCCAGCACCTTAAAACCAGGGGCAGGCTCAAACAACAAGTCCGAATACAGATTGCTTGGACCGACGACGAACACTTCATCGTACCCATCCTGTCTGAGTCTGTCCAGCATAGACTTTAAGTTCTCCACGGGAACCCAATTTCCCGCACTGTGAAAAAAAGCATAAAAGTGAAATGCGATTCCAACGACAAGAACCGAAATGAACAAAAAATCGGCACCGAGTCGGTGAAATCGATTTGAAAAAAAACAAAACACTATCATCATAAAGATCAAAACACCAAGGCATAAATCTGAACTTTAATCAGGAAAAAGGGGCTCAGCGCCAACATCCCAAAAGCCAGCACAGCAGCGATCCGAACGGATTTACTCCAATCGACTAGGAGAGAAAATGCAAAAAAAACCGCCATGAGTGCCAATAGAAAATGCTCGTGCTGGACGTAGGTCCAAAAGCTTTTTACCACAGCGTCGGGGCTTATCCAATCCCATCTCATGTTGTCCAGTTCCTTTTTCCAAATGGGTAGCTTTTCGACAAGCTTCGCGTCACTCCCAAAATCAATCATGCCATGTGAGAAGAAATAGAGCTCGGGATTCCTGGCCCTAAAAGCTTCCTTATTCAACTGTAAGGTTGGATGATCAAATACTCCGGATCTCTGTCGGTTAAGTTGCTCGAAGTTCGACAGATCCGCGTTAGCAATCCACAGAATGGATATGCCGTAACCTATGCAGCCAAGAAGTAGTGGCACGGCACTTCTTTTGTACAAGAAGGTGTGTTTGAACACCAGCACATTGATACATGTTGCCCCCGCCAGAAAAAGGAAAAGTACCTCTGGACGGACGAGAAAACCAAACAATATTAGCAGATCGGTTCGATGGAGTCTTGAATACCGATCATTTTGTTCCGCTGGATTTCCAAATCGGGCAATCAAACCTGAGAAAACCGCAAAGCCAGAAACTATTGAAAATTGGAGAAAAAAAAGGAAGTGCGCGTATAACGCAAATAGAAAGAGTGCCCAAATTTGCGCAGACAGGGTCGCTCCCAGTTTTTTTTTAACCTGAGTCACAGAAACCAAAAAACTTAAATAGGTGAGAGTGAACCAAACTAGTGGATACCAAAGAACACCCGGAGCAAATTTGTATAGCAAGGAAAAGCCCCAGCTTAGCAGCGGGTGAAGGAACACAGCATAGGATTCAGGGGAGCCGGTATATGCGCCTGAAACCAACCACATCATCACCTCATCGTCATTGACCTGAAATCTCCATGGCAAATACCAGATCAGCAAAGCTGCCAATCCTCCCAAAAGCCCCCAAAATTGTACAAAAAACTTTTCTTGGATCAATCCCATAATAAGCTAAGGCTGTCCCCTTGAAAAACTCCCAGATCCATTCTGTATCGAAATTTCCAGGCAGCGGGCAGGGTTTGAACATCGTTAAAGATTATCTTTTCAGGCTTGTCCATGACTCCATCTTCCAACTGCCGCTTATCCCAAATCCCAGGAGATCGGGGAACTTGCCTCCCGATCAGCCACACGATTCCCGGATTACGATAGATTGCCAAAATGGATTTGGAAGTGTCCATCTCTAGAGCCTGTTCCAGCTTGCTGAGTGATTCTATCAGCTCGCCGTCAAGTTGTACGGTCCCCTTACCCTTCAGACTCCATGGATATTTTGCAGTCCACAAAGGCCTTTCCTGTCCAAAAGGATGCCACCAAAGTCCATTAAAGACCAATAACAGCGAGAGCCCTGAGACTAAAATTGAGGTTTCTCTTTTCAAGTTTTCAAAGCAAAGTAAAAACGCCAAAACCCAAAAAATCCAATAATGGATGCCTATTCTGAGCCAATATACATTGCTTCCGAAATGAATAATGAAAGGCAAAATAAGCAAGAGTAAAATCCAACTGATGTTGATTTCTGGTGGACGTTTGGATGCCCCAAAACAAAAACCAAGAAACCCGGCCGTGAAAACCATCAAGGTATGATTCCACTCCTCCGTGATATGGGTAATATAAACTATCCCCGAAATGGTCAAAACTGCAAGAACCGAGAGCATCTTATTGTGATCTCTTTCAGCCTTCTTCAAATATCCTACAAAGTAAAATAGGACTGCCGAAATCAGCATCCACAAGGCCCCGACTGCGATACTTTTCAGCATTTGGCCAAATTGATAACCCGGCCTCAAACTATTTTGGGGGATTCCCTCAGTCAGACGCAAAGAGGCATTTTCTCCCAAAACGGCAAGAAAAATCAACTCCGTCAGAACCAATGGCACAAACGCTATCAGCATATCTCGAAAGGTCCCTTTTTTCCACACAAACACAAACGTCATTGGACCTATCAGCAGCGCAAAGGAAACTTTAACGTAAATGAACAGCGCAACAATCAACCCCAAACAGAGATTGGTATCGTAACCCTGCACACGTTGGGAGACCGACCTAAGCCAGAAGCATACAAGGACTACCGTTAGGGAATTGTAGGAAAGTGTAGGAGGCAGAAACGCATATCCGGCCAGCAAGCCCAGTAAAGCCAAAAAGAAAATCTCAGGACGGAGCCGCGACTCAGCCTTGAGATACTTCCAAAATTCCGCCAATGCCCAAGCACCCGCGAAATAGCTGAGCAAACGTATTAGCCTGAGTTCGAAAAGGGAAAATGCGTGACCAAATATTTTATAAAAGAGCTTAAAAAACAGGTCGTAATTAAAAACACCGGCAACATTGTCCTGGACAGGGTCAGCGAGCAGCACGTACAATCCCTCGTCTGAGAGGTCAAAGCCTCTATTTACTCCCAATAAAACCAGTAGAATACCCACCAAAGAAGAGCCTACAAGGAGTTTGACCATGCCCGAAATTAAGGAGATTCTGCTCTAAAAGTTTGTCTCGCAAACGAAAATTGCCCTGATAGGTCGCTCCGATAAAACAAAGAAGGAATACCATCAAGAATGACGAGAAAGTTACTAAACTAACAGGTATTACTAGCGAAAGTCAAATTAGATAAATCAAAACCCGTATTGAAAATGTACTAATCTGTGGAAAACTTAAGGGGCAAAAAACAAAAAATACCCAATACAGGGTATTTATAAAAAAAGCAGAGGATGTATTTTTGATCAGGGTGATTAAGCAACTTTTCTCATCATTTTTTATGGAAAATAGCAAAGGGATTTTTTTCAGCACTTTTTTTCCCCTTTTATTTTGTCAGGCCACAAATGGTAGTGGTGATTTTTTGAAGGCGTGCAGGTGGTTTCCTGTTTTTTGATAAAGCCTAGCCGCATGTACCGGATAAGATCCGGTTAGTACGAAAAGTGTTACCCAGCCTAGCCGGGTAACACTTTTTTTCTTTAGCACCCCGTATAGTTGAGACACGTGGCCCGTTTGTAAACAAGTTTTTTTTGATTTTACGAGCTAACTAGTGGTTGCGTCCTCAATAGTAGCGTACCTCGCAATCGGGATGTGAAGATTTGAAGGAATCCACTGCCCTTGAACTGAGGTTGGTATTGAAACAGGAAAGCTTTCTAAGACTGGTAATGCCATCCAGAGGCTTTAGAGACCTCAGGTTTGTGCTGGCTACATCCAGCTCTTCTAGTGCTATAAGCGGCTCAAGTCCTTTTAATGTTTTCAGGTTTGTACCGGAGATATTCAGCTTTTTCAGTTCACGAAGGTTGCTAATTGGCGACAAATCTTCTATCCCGGTATTGGAAAGGTCCAGCTCCTGAAGCAAAGACAGTCCTGATATAGGCAGAAAATCGGTTACGGCGACTTGGGAAAGCCTAAGCTTGGTCAATAAATTCAATCCGCTCAGCGGTGCCACTGAAGAGATTGGCGTATCAAAGACCTCTAGGCTCCTCAAATTGTCAAATACGCTAAGCGCTTTCAGATCAGGAATACTCAATCGCTCAAACTTCAGTTCCGGTTGGCTGGCCAAACGATGAAGTTGTTCAGTTTCTGGGCTTTCTCCCAAGGAAAACTTTTCGCGGAACACATCTTTCCAAATCGGATCTAGTCCATCCCACCAAGCGCTGAGCTCATCGGTACGATACACAAGGTTGAGGTCTGGCATCTGGGCCAATATCCCAGGTACTTCCTCTACGGAAACGTCGCCTCCGTTGACATTCAGATAGACTAGCTTCGGCAACGCAACGATATCCGTGATGCTTGCTACAGGGCTATTTTCAAGATCGATGTACTCGAGAACTTTGTTCTCCCGGAGTGCCGAGAGGTCCGCCACTTGGGTGTTTTTTCCAGTAAGCTTAGTAAGGGTTTTGACCTCACTCAAAGGAAAGAGATCTGCCACTGGATTGTTTGAGAAGTCGAGACTGGCAAGATTTACAAATCTCGTTATCGGAACTAGATCTGAAATGCTGTCACCGTCCAGATTCAGCTCTGGCATAGTCACCGTCTGCGTCAAAGTCTCGATGCCAGGGTCATCACTTGTGATTCTGGGATTGTTCTTTTTCAACGCTGCTTTCCACTCTGGGGAAAGCGCCGCCCACCAGCTTTCCAAATCCTTGACATGGTGTATAAGCAGCACGCTGGGCTTTTTCCTAACAAAACTATCCGCAGCCTCAGCTGTGAGCTGGGTTTCATCGGCTGAAATTTTCTTCAGGTTTGGAAGGGATTCGAGTGGGGAAATATCTGCCACCTGACTGCCTGAGATATCCAGCGATTCCAAATTGCTAAGCCCCTCCAACGAGCTTACATCCTGAACATTTGTATTGGAAAGATCTAAACTCTTCAGGGAAACAAGTCCTGAAAGCGCCGAAAAGTTGATCATGTAGTTGTCACTCAAGTCTAGACTTTCCAGCATGTTGAGATCTTTGATATTTTCCAGATTATTGAAACCCGAGCTTCCCAGATCAAGCACGATCAAATTCTTAAACTCGTTGAGAACGGCAAAGCTCATGATTGGGGTATTCTCAGCCTTCAACGAAACTAGACTTTTGAGATTGAGAAGCTGGGAAATGTCCTCAATTCCGGTATTTGAGATATCCAGGTGCTTCAGCCGGTCGGAGTATTTGATAAATTGGATGTCCGAAGTAGGGGTATTGGTCAGATTAAGGCTTTCGAGGAAAGTCACGTTGGAAATCGGCCCCAAATCTGTGATCGCAGTGTTGGAGATGTCTACCACCTTTAGGTCACGGAGTTCGGAGAGGGCCTGGAGGCCGAATATTTCCCGTCGCCCCGATATGTTCAGAGAGTCGACGCTCACAAAGCGATATAGCCAGTCCAAGGAAATAGAATCCTCCGGTGCCAGTTCAAACCTGCCTCGGAAATAATTTTTCCATGGGGAATCAAGTCCCTCCCACCATGCCGTCAGTTCCTCATCCCTACTCACTTTGGTGGTATAGACACTGACTATTTTCAGTTCTTGGGACTTGTCCTGTAGATTGACTTCTACGAACCTCGGCTTTGTATTCGTGATTTTCTCGCCTGAAACCGAAGTTGCTGTGATAGTTCTATCCAATGATGCCAAAAAGTAAACTTCACCATTTTCCTTCTGGGATGCTTTTACGTCCCGGATCTTAAACTTGAACTCGACGTTTTTATAGAAGAACTCGATGTCCTTGATGTAGGCGGTAACGTCTTTGTTGGTCACCACTTTGCGGTCAAGCAAAAGGTCATCCTCCACCTGCACCTTTTCATCACGGAAGATCTTGAGGTAGCTCTCGCGAATGATGATGTCTTTATCCCTTGCGGAGGTTTCAGCACTGCCGACCGTATTGAGCAGGTATTCCAAAAACCTCACTTGGTCTTCCACCTTAGCCGAAAATTCTTCCACCTGCTCCTTACTATAGCCCTTGATGGTCTGGGCGCTGAGCGAAAGGTGAAGCAGAAAGTAAAGTGCTGAGAAAAGTAAATGTCTACTCCTGATCATAAATGTACTTGAGAATGGTCTCCTTGTCTCCCGGGCCGAGTCTTACCAAATTGGAGATAAGCCAACCGGTATTGAAGCCGGGACGGTTAAATTGATTGACCTCGAAATACCAGCCTTGAATCTGGAAGAAGTGAAACTTCAATCCCGAGACGGTTTCAAATCGAAGATTATTTTGCTTCATCTCATACAAGAAGATTGCCAGATAATCCGGCTTGTAGGAATTGGCGGTAAAAGATTCGGGCAAATTGGAATCTTGAAACGCACGCCTGAGGTTCATGAATCCGAGTTCATGACTTAGGGGATGGAGAAAATCCTTTTGTTCCCCCACGGGTTTATTAAAGAGGTTTTTGAACGGTTCAAAGATGACCTGGTCTATTACCCACTCGTATCCCAATCCCTCGGATTGGATCTTCATGATCAAAGTGGCCTTTTCCCTTTTCCCTTTGAAAACAAAAATAGTCTCTACCTCTGCGTACCAGCCCTCTCTGTGGAAATTCAGGTAGTGGGGATATACTTCTGAGAGCGTGGTTTGGATGAACTGATTCTTCAGATCAGGGGATAAAGAAGAAGTCTGGTTGTCAAACAGGATGTTCAGAAAGCCCTTGCGTAGGGGGATATTTCTGTAGAGGGAATCTCCCGGGTAATAGCGGACCGTTCCGTCCACAGATTCCTCGCCGTTGAATCGTCTAAAAAATTGGTTGAGTTGCTTCGTGGAAGCTGTAAATCTGCCATCGTCTTTAATAGTTCCGGGGCTGCCTATGCCTTGCCCCGGAACATTGGATATGATTGCAGTAATAAATGCAATAATCAGAAAGATTTTTCTCATGCGGAGGTTTCAGTCACTCTCACGTCACCAAGCATGACGTCCCAAAATTCGATGGTACGACCAGCTATTTGAGTTTGTTTTTTCTCTACGTAGATCGTGATATCTTTTTTGGTAGTGTCTTTATAGTTCATGCCGGTTTCGATGGAAGTACCTTCAAATCTCTGATAGACGGTGATCACACCAACATAGCGGCCATCAGGCTGTCTTTCCAGATCGGAAATGTATTGGATATCGTACCAAGTGATGTTGACGCGGTCGTAGTTGAGAGCCATCAGTCGCTCAAAGTATCTTCTTACCTTGTAATATGCGATTTCCTGGGTATTGATGGATGATACACCCATCTCAGCTCCTGGCGCGAAAAGCTCCTCAGCCCTATCCATAACGCGGTTGGCTTCCGAGAATTGTGTCTCCTTGCTTCCGATGATGGAGATATACTTGGAGAGATCCTTCACTTTTTCCAAAGCCAAGGAGTCAATTGCCTGCTTTCTAGCTGGGCTGATATTGTCCTGAGCCATGACCGCTACTGAAGCGGAAAGGAACAAGCCCAAGAAGAGAATAAATTTATTTTTCATGTCAAATCAGATTTTCGGGTGGTTTTTTACTTTCTTCTCAGCTCCAATTCAGATACTTTGCCGCTGGCGTCCATTCTGATGTCGGAGATATAATTGAGGTTTTTCTTGGTATCCTTCAGGTAATCAAGATATTTCTTGATGGTAGTCGGCTCATCGTAGTCTTTGATACCGTTTTCCTCGTGGATTACGATAAGGACCGGAGTCTCCTGGTTGGAGAACATCGCCAGCGTTTCCTGAATAGACTGGTTTGCTGAATTGGTGTTTCCCGCAGCAGCTACTGCATTGAAGTAATTTTCAAGCTTTTCGGCAGCCACTTCTTCGGCAGATCTTGAAGGGGCTGGTGCAGGGGCAGGCTGTACTACTTCCTCTACCGGAGCTGGTGTTGGAGTGGGCTGTACGGCTTTCTTTTTGCTTTTACAAGCACCCATTGCCAACATGGCAAGCAGTGCCAGGAACAGGGTTTTTCTGAGTGAAAAAGCGAACAAGGATTGTTTCATCTTTTTAATAAATTAGTTTTTTAAGAATTGGACTAAAGATTGCCGAATTGGGGCGATTTAATTTGCGTGCAAAGTAAATAAAAACTATGCACTTTAAAGCAAACGCTATTCCTAAACGGAAGCGTTATTTTTTGAGCAGGTTAATAATCCCAAAAAGAAGTCGCATTTACCGTCCAGATTGAACAAAAAAGCCGCAAAAATGGCCATTGGCGAAATTTCCAACAAGTAGCGGGCCCGAGACCATTTGACTAGTGCGGACACATTTTGTGGAAGTCCGTTTACACTATTGTCTTTGCAACGAATTTAGGATGGCTGCGAACTGCTGATACGGACAGTATTCAAAATTGATTTTTTTGCAGAAGTCCTGCTCCGAAACGGATTTTTTTCACAAAAATTTCAAAAAAACCGTCCCTTATTCAGGGAAAACACTAAAAAATACCCTGTACAGGGTATTTTTTTGCCACTTTTTTTCACCCAACTTTGACTAGTGTTAAGTTTTAAATCAGGCGAGAGCCAAAAACCAAAAGGCCTCCGGATTCCGGAGGCCTTTTCTTTTTAGAAGCGACAAAGTTTGGTGTAACTAAACTTTCGAATCGTTCATCTTCGAAAGTTGCTCTAGCGTGTCGACGGTAAACCACTTGTCAGGCAGAACAGAGGAACTAAACAGTTGTTTTTGGCCAATCAACTGAAACCAAAGGTCCCCAAAATCTTCAACTGCATCAACAATCTGGTTTACTTTGGAGGGATTGATCACCTGTATTCCAGAACAGTAGGTGGGCGCTGGATCATTGCGATCCAATTTTTCGACCATATTGTGGTGCTGATGGATGAAATCGCCAACCAATCCTTCAATCGGCTCCACCGGCACAACCATGCAGGCTGGTGATCCTAGTCGCACATATTCGGCAAATATCATGTCAATATTCAGGTCTGTGACATTGTCTGAAGTCAAAACGAGTACGGGTTCATCCAGTCTGTTCATCAAGGTATTGAAAATCCACCAAGCGTTACCTTTTCCCTCGGTGTTGAAGACGGAATGCACTCCAAGTTCGATTACGTGCTTGGCGAGTTCGGCCCCTTTGTATCCTACTGTGATATGAAGATTAGGAATATGCGGCAACAATTTTTCGATTCCATGGGCAATGAGTGTGGATCCCCAAAGTGGGGCCATTGGTTTGGGGATTACCTGGGTCAGCGGAAACATTCTTGTTCCGCGGCCGGCGGCCATAATGAGTGCGTGCTGGATTGTGCCCATGAGAGATTATTTTTCCTCAATGGGAGGATTATTAATTATCGTTAGGATTTCTTCCCTGCTAAGTCGGTCAGTATTTGCCGAAGAAAGTCCGAACGACACCGGATTTGCTACTTTGTCATTGAAGGAAATCAGATAATGTTTGATCCCATCAAGGGTAAGTTCTTCGGTATAAGGTAGCTCAAGATCCCCGATAAGAAACTCATCATTTCTCTCACCTGGTCGGCCATCGATTTTCTCCCATTTTCCACCCTTTTCTTCAACCCAAACTTGCAAGATATCCTCCATTTGGGCAGCCTTCATATGCCTTGAGAGGACTTTCCCCTGAATCAAATCGATGGAATTCATCGCGGTGATCACCAGTTGTGCTGCCTCCTCGACGCTAAAAAAGAAACGTCGCATCTCCGGCCCAGTGGTGCCCAATACACCGGTTTCTTCATGCATCTTTTTCCAGATTGTTAGCACAGACCCGGTAGACCAAGCAACGTTGCCATATCGGACAGCAGCAAATTTGGTTTTGGTCTTTCCGTTCATAGCACAGAATATCCGCTCCATGACACTTTTGGACATTCCGTAAATGTTCCTGACAGGAGGAGCGGCCTTATCGGTTGAAATCCCTATTACAACTGGTATTTCTCTTTCAACTGCGACCCTGGCGACATTCTGTGAGCCCAATACGTTAACATCCACGCATTCCATGGGATATTTCTCCGAAAGGTCCACAAATTTTGTAGCAGCTGCATGGATGACAATGTCTGGCTTGAATTCTACAAATACATCTCTGACGGACTCTATGCTACAGATATCTAGAGGCGCCACTTGGCATCCGGTGTATTTGGAGGCAAAAAGATTTTGCTTGTTGTTTCTTCCGGTTAAAATTACTTTATATTCGTTTTTAAGCTTGAGAGCAAGATTTCTGCCTAAAAACCCTGTTCCGCCAGTAATCAAAATTGTTTTCATCTATGTAACTCGTGTATTTTTTCGTGCGCAAATCTAATTAATCATGTGAACTTTCAGTTTCTACATGCCAATTCTTTTTCCCCTCGCCAAGTTTCCATGCTGCCTTCATTTTGGAATTTCCCGGCTTCCTTTCCGTATTAATTTTCGCGATTAAGCGTTTGTTTTCAAGCCGTATCGACCAAATAGCTAACGAAAAAACGGGCATAACGAACCCAACCCGACACATGCAACTCACCTTAGTTTGCAGACCAGCATTCCCGGCATCTTCCGATCTGAAGGAAAACCCATTCAGAGCCCCAGAATTGGTGATCTAGTGCAGATTAGGATTGGTTCATTTTAGTCCCATCTTGAATTATTCTCACTTTTCTGGCTAGTTTACAAGGTTTCCTCTTAATCTGGTTCTATTTTTGAACTTGCTAAAGGTCGAAAAAAACAACTCGCCATTTTGGAGAACAGCAGTACCCCACTATTTTCGCATGAAGGCAAAGACATATATAGGTACTAGTATCGCCCTTGCCTTATTCCTTGGGGTGTATCAATTCATCTTTGCGGAAAACCCCAAGTTGAGTCAGCATCTTTTTGCTGACCATATCTCCATTTTCTCCGAAGCGGCGCCAGAAAATTCTTTGGACACAGTAAAAAACGAGAGTGTTTTCAGGTTTACAAATACGGCAGAAGTAGTTCCTATCCGAACCGGATTTCCATTTTGCGAGACATTCATTGGCTTTGACCCCCGGCCAAACGCCATCTGGGATGGAACCCTTGCCGGTGGGGCACCTAATCCCAACGTCAAGCTTACCGGAAACTCACTCCAACTAACATCCAACGCAACAGACGAGAATGGCTATGTATTCGTGGATATTCCTTTTTCATCGGCTTTCGGTCTAAAAGTTTCTTTTGAGTTTTCTAGCTGGGGAGGTGACGGAGCGGATGGGTTTAGCTTCTTTATGTTTGATGGCTCGATTGACGCCACTACGTTTGAGATTGGCGGTACGGGTGGTGCACTGGGCTATACTGCGACGAGGGCCCGCTTTGATGAAGAGAATTTGATCAGTCCTGGGTTGAAAGGTGCATATTTGGGGATTGGCTTTGATGAGCTGGGCAATTTTGGGAACTCGTTTAACGGAAAAAATGGAGGGATGGAAGATCCCTCAGATGGCCCCGATGGGACAAACAGGCCGCTATTCAAGCATTCTGTAGTAGTCAGGGGACCTTCCGATGGTAACCCAGCTATTCCACTGAGCGATCGTGACAGGGAAAACGCTTGGATGTCAGGAACGCCGGGCTCGGGACCAAGATGGGATTCCTATAAATTTATTGATGGCAGAATTTTTGACCCCGTTCAAACTCCAACCATTAGTACCAATCCGCCGGATCTGGTTGATGTGAGCCAATATCTGCATAGCGAAAAAATGACACTCGATACCGATGCGTTCGCAGATGCGTGCCTGGACGAGGGGTTTAGAAAGGTCTTTATTGACCTAAACCCTATCGATGTCAATGACCGAAGCAAAGGATATACAGTTGAGGTTCAAATGCTGGTCAACGTTGGCGGGGTCATAAAGCTTATCAATGTATTTGACGGCCCGATAAATTTCGATTTTGCAGCGCCTGAACTATTAAAAGTAGGCTTTGCCGCTTCGACTGGCGCTCAGACCAATTTTCACGAAATCCGCAATGTCACTGTACAAGTTTCCAACGAGGACGAACTAGAAAAGCCACTAGTGGGTCCAATAAGTGAGGAGGTCTGTGCGGATGAAACCAAAACGTTCGACTTGGATGTCGAATTAAGAAATGACGTAAACAATGCGTTTATCCGGTGTATCCAACTTTATTATTCCGAACAAGAGGCAATTGATGTCATCACCGCAGGTGGCACTTCTATCCCCTTTCCTCCCTCCAATGATGTAAACAGCCTTTGTCCAACAGGTAACTGTGTGGATGTGCTTTGTCTTCCAGAAAGAACCCAAAGAACCGCCTATGATTCGACCGATCCAACCAAGGAAGCCGGGGAATTTGAGGTTTATGTTGAGCTTATAGGCGGAGTGGAAGTACCGAAGGTGAGGTTTGTTCCTGAGCCGGGATATTTTGGACAAACTTCCATCTTCTATACAGCCACTGACAATTTTGGCCAGATTTCTGAACCAGAGGAAATCACCATTAATATTCTGCCACAGCCTGTCCCTGTGATTACAACCTTGGATCCTTTGGTTTGGGAGCAACAGGAAACCTCCAAAATCCGCGTATTGCTCAATGCCAGCATCACAGATACCAATAATAACTATCAGTGGTTTAGAGATGGGACTGCTATCGCCGGCGCAACCGGAATATTCTATTTAGCAACTCAGGCAGGAGAATATTCCATCTCCGTCACCCTTCCTCAGGGTTGCTATGGGGAGTCCAACCAAGTAGTTGTAGAGCTGGTCGGAGATTTAGGGCCAAATTTCCAGCAATCACCTGAACCGGAAACTTGTTCCGGCCTAGGCTCAATAGAAGTAAAGATCAATGACCTGGCGATTTCCGGTGTCGCCTCCGACGGTTCTCCAGGAAATGAAAAGTGGAAAATAGTCACCTCCGCAGGCGAACTTGTTGAAGACTGGACCTTTCTGGCTCAAGGGCAAAGCGAAATCATGTACACGGGGCTTGAGGCCGGAGAATATGTGCTTTTGATCGGAGACGAATATCGTTCCGGACAACCCGGCAGTGACGGGACTCCGCTCTATCGTCATGAGATGCCCTTCACCATACTTCCCAATCAGAGTCCCTTACAGCTCACTTCCGTCGTGGTGACGCCTGAATCCTGCTTTGGCAGTGGTGGGCAAATCATCCTCAACGCATCAGGCGGCGATGGTCCTACCTCCTACTCTTTTAACCTTATCAACCAGACAACCGGAGTTTCTATTGCCCCAGGCTCCATAGCCGGTGGACAAGCAATCTTCTCCCTCCTACCTCAGGGCGTCTACGATATAGAAGTAAGATCTGCTGCGTTATGTCTTCTGACAGACGTTGCTACGATTACGGGACCAACTTCTGAACTCGACCTTGCGCTTGTAGAATCCAATGGCATCTCCTGTGGGATTTCGGATAGCGGCTCGATACACTGGCGAGCCTCGGAGGGTACAGCTCCCTATTCTTTTGTCTCGCTTGAGCGAAATGGCGTATTGGTGCCTTCACCAAGTTTCACCCGAACTGCGGGTGATTTTGTATTCACAAATCTGATCGAAGGAGACTATACATTTAATGTCAAGGATGCGAATGAGTGCTTATTAACCTCCTCTCCAGTGTCTTTGTCAGTCCAAGCAGCTCCTGAATTTGAAGTAGTCGATGTTATAATTTGCGAGGGTGGGGTTGCCAGCCTTCAGCCCCTAATAGTAGAACTAAGCAACTCTGAGCCCACTTTCTCATGGAAAAACCACGATGGAGTTGCGATCAGCAGCAATACTACTATCGGTGGCGTCACCTACTCTTTTGTTGATGACGGAAATCCTGCAACACCTATGGAGCTGCTCGTTCAGGGTCTCTCAGCCGGTGTCTATGACTTCACGTTGAGCATATCAGGGGCCAATACCTGTAATCAACCCGACCAGGTTGTCGCTATTACGGTAACACCGCTGCCAATCATCGCAAATATAGGTAAACTTAACGCCAGCTGCTTTCAGCAACAAGATGGTCGTTTGGAGGTGATTTTGGATCCTGCCTTTGATCCAGCTGCTCATAGCTTTGAGTTGGTGGGCGTTTCAGCCCCTCAAGATTCTAACATCTTTGAAAATTTGCCTGCGGGCACCTATGAGATCAGTGTGGTGAACAAGATCAGCAACTGTGAAACGGTATCCGAATCGGTTGAAATTGCTGAACCGGCGCTACTCGGAGTCGAAGTACTTGATCAACAAAATCCTACCTGTGACTCAGACAACGGTTTCATTTCTTTCACAATCACGGGAGGAACTCCTGCTTATTCGGTTTTGATCGACAGTAGGCCCATCGACGAATTCAACTATTCTGAAACAGGAGGAGCCTATACCGTGCAATCGCTTGGGCCAGGCAACTACGTCGTTGAAATCATCGACTCCAAATCTTGTCAAGCGCTGACCAGCTCCCCGATAGTTCTATCCAATGAGCCACTTGATCCTATTTCGGTTACCATTGATGATTTGGAAATATGTGCGGGCGACGAGGCAACCATCACACCTTTGGTTACAACTGCAGGAACTTTTGAACTGACCTGGTATAAGGACGCCGCTGCTACCCAGGAAATCAAAACTACCAGTACCCCCAACCCTAGTGGCGTTACCTACACAGTTGACGCTGCTGCTGGCTCGCTAAAGATCCAAGGCTTGCCTGTTGGTGATCAGCTGGTTTATATGGTGGTTTCTGGCCCTAATCTTTGTCCCCGTCCAGCATATCCCGCAAAAATCAAGGTCTATGAGCCATTGAAAGCAACCTTGGCAATTTCCGATGAAACCTGTTTTGGTGCGCAGGACGGAAACATCGAGGTCATAGCAACCGGAGCGGACGGCAGCTATGAGTACAGTTTGAATGGAGGGACTTTCACCTCAAATCGACTTTTCTCCAGCCTAGCACCGGGAACATACACGGTCGAGGTGCGCAGTCAAAATGGATGTGGTTTTTCAAGTTCAGGTACTGTAGCCGGTTCTTCGGAGCCAATTTCAACAAATGTTCCCGACCAAATTCGGGCGTCCTGCGGCTTGGGGAATGGTGGGTTTGAAAACCTTGTCATTACCGGGGGGTGGGGAGGATATACCATCAAGTGGACACAGGGATCTCCTTCCGGATCAGTTGTAGCGGGGGATGAAAAAGGAGCAAGCAATCTCTTCCCTGGAGATTATTTCCTTTCCGTGACGGATCAAAAAGGCTGCACCGAAATATTCCAGTTCAATCTGGGGGTCTTGTCTGATCCAGAGTACACGCTAGTGCCAACAATGGATGTGTGTGAAGGTAGTCAAGTTGAAATTCGCCCTGTCCATTTGCAGCCCTCCCCGAACTTGCCGCCGGCAGCCTTTACAGAGGTTCGCTGGTACAAGAAGCCAAACCAAGTTGATCCAATTCAAAACGGTCCAGATCCATTGAAACTTGGAGTTGTTTACACCATAGACGACTCGGATTGGCTCAACCCAAAACTCTTAGTAGATGGTCTGCCAGTCGGCGTTCACAATTATTACTTCTACGTGGAGTGTACCGGAGTGGAGCTCTCCTCTAAAGTCGAAATTTTTCCCATTCCAAAGGTTGAGTTTAGCGCACTTTCTGAAACCTGCTTCGACGCTGCGGACGGAAAAATCAAAATCGTCGAAGGGGCTGAGCCTAATCTAAGGTATAGCGTAGACGGAAACCCTGAGACTACCCAAGCAATACTGGAAGCCCAGCTTTTTGAGCCAGGCAAGTATTCTATAGTGGTCACCCGGGATGGGGTTGGCTGTCCAACAGCACCAGTGGAAGTGGAAATCCTAAAAGCTCCATCTCCCTTGAGCATCAATGACATCTCACCATTAGATCCAGGATGTGGGGCTCAAAATGGCAAAATAGAAGGCGAGATTTCGGGTGGTTGGCCAGGGTACGAAATCAGCTTGTTGGAGGGGAATACAAAATTGACGACACTGAGCAGTGAAGACGGAAAATTCTCTTTTGGGGACCTCTCTCCCGGAGACTTCACAGTTGAAGTCGTCGACCAGAAAGGTTGCAGCATCAGTTCCTCTCTTGTCACGCTGTTACCTGGACCAACCCGAATAGACGTTAAAGATTTGGAGATTTGCGAAGGCGAAGTAGCCGAAATAATCCCCGAGCTGGAACCTGCAACTCCGGGAGCTCTCATTTCCTGGTATTTCGATGCCAACAAGTCACAGCCGATCATCTCTTCTCCCGACCCCACCTCCGACGGCAAAATCTATCAGATTGATACCCAGGGAGTGCTTACGGTCAGTGGGCTAAAATCTAGCGACGGTACGCAAACCTATTATTCGGCTGTTTCAGGAGTAGGTGTATGTCCAGGTTTCACAGCAAGTCCAAAAGTAACCGTCAAGCAGGCGCCCATCCTATCATCAAAGGTTGACCCAGTGGCATGCTTTGGCGATTTGGGAACAATCACACTTACCGCATCGTCAGGTGACGGCAGCTATTTGTTTAGCCTCGATGGGCTCAATTTCCAAAGCTCAGGGGAATTTGAGGTACAACCGGGCATTTACACGGCTTATGCCCAAAGCGGAGGGTGTGTGACGTCTCTCTCAAATATTGAAGTCCTTTCTCCAGATGCCGCTCTCGTTGTGCAAAACTCGCAAATCGTAAATCCATCCTGCGACAATTCTGACGGCCAACTTGGTTTTACCTTCTCTGGCGGACATGGCGATACCTATACTTTGAACTTGAAAAAGGAGGATGAAGTCTTCAGGACTGAAACAATCGATGGAACGAATTTCCTTTTTGATCAGCTTCCAGCTGGAGACTATGAACTGGAAATAACGGACGATTTCTGCAAAGTAAGCACCCCACTACTTCAACTTACCGGCACATCGACGCCGATTTCAGCAAACGACGTAGAAGTATGTTTTGGTAGCGTTATTGAGCTGGTTCCTTACACGAGTCAAACTGGTGTCTCTCCTGTTTGGAGTTGGTTCAAGGACACAAGCGGCACACGGCCTATTTTGAACGGACAAACCGAAGGCAGCGTCACCTATAGGATAGCATCGAACGGAACACTTTCCATTTCAGGCTTGCCTGCGAGTCCAAATCCTTACTTGTATTACTTAGAAATATCCGGGGACAACATCTGTCCTCCTGAATTGCTGGAAGTCAAGGCAAGCGTTTATTCCATTCCAAATCTGAAAGTATCCAATCCTTCGATTGTATGCGATCCGAACCAAACGGTGGATTTGACGCAGTTTATCGAAGGATTCAACCCCTCAGTCTTCGACTATAAGATCATCAGCCCTAACGGTTCGGCCATGACCTTGCCGGAAAGCGAGAAAGTTAATCTGACAGGTGACTATAAAGTTTCCAGCGCATATAAAGGCTTAGGCTGCTGGAATAGAGAACAGAGTATTCGGGTGATAGTCTCCGACGCCGAGCTTATTCCTGAATTCCGCTATGAAGCTGACCTTGGAGGCGGGGTAATAGTCTCCGATTCCGATGTTCAGATCCTTGAAGACGTCGTGTTCTATGATCAATCCCAAGGTAAAATTCTCGTGTGGAATTGGGACTTTGGAGATGGCACCTCCAGCTCCAGCCAAAACCCAAGCCACGAATATATACAAACCGGGACCTATATAGTCAAACTGACGACTATTGATGAGTTTGGATGTGTTGCAGAAATACAAAAGACAATCCAAGCAAAGGACGACTATTTGCTGATGGTTCCTAACGCATTCACCCCAAGCGGCACAAAAAATCAATATTTCGTGCCTCAACACAGGGGTATAGTTAAAATGGAATTTTACGTGTTTTCTGCTTGGGGTGAATTGCTGTTTAGCACCCAGTCGCTTGAAAGCCAAGGATGGGACGGCAATATCAATGGGAAGCCTGCTCCGCCTGACAACTACGTTTACAAAGTCGTATTTAGTACCAAGTCAGGTGAGAACATCGAAAAGGCGGGGACCTTTGTCTTAATCCGCTAGGGCTCCAAGACAATTCTTAGTTGCCAGATGAATTATCCTGCATCTCATTGGAATGACCGTGTTGTATCAAGGAGTAATATCTCGGCATATCAAATTCGAGAAATCGCCTGGGATCAGTTAATATTGTGCAAAAAATCTTTCGTTCAAGACTAAACCTAATCTGCTTGACTATCAACGTTCCCTTTAATAAACCTTATTTGACTGGAAATGAGCTTTCTTACATTGAAAAAGCCGTCAAAATGGGAAAAATCTCCGGCAACGGGTATTTTACCAAAAAATGTCAACAATTTTTCGAGGAGAATTTCGGATTCAACAAATGTCTCCTGACCTCATCTTGTACCGATGCGCTCGAAATGGCGGCAATCCTCCTAGACATCAAATCTGGAGACGAAGTAATCGTCCCTAGCTATACTTTTGTTTCCTCTGCTAACGCCTTCGTACTTCGGGGAGCAAAAATAGTTTTTTTGGATAGCCTAGAAGATCATCCTGGAATGGACGTGGATAAGATTGAGTCGCTGATCTCCCCAAAAACAAAGGCAATTGTAGTAGTTCACTATGCCGGAGTTCCGGTGGACATGGCGAAAGTAATGGACTTAGCCAATCGCTTTAGTATCAAAGTAGTCGAGGACGCGGCACAGGCGATCGACATTTCATTTCAGGGAAAAGCTCTAGGGGGTGTCGGACATTTGGGGACTTTCAGCTTTCATGAGACTAAAAACCTGCAGTGCGGCGAGGGTGGGATGCTGACTATCAATGATCCTGGGCTAAAAAAAAGGGCGGAAATCATCTGGGAAAAAGGAACTGATAGAGCCGCTTTTTTCAGGGGAGAAGTAAACAAATACGGCTGGGTAGATCTGGGTAGCAGTTTCCTGCCCTCCGAGGTAACGGCAGCCTTTCTCTGGGCCCAACTCGAGAACCTACAGAGGATCCAAAGCCGTCGCAGCCAAATATGGCACGACTATTCCGGATTTCTCGCTTCCCTTGATAGAAGCTATATACCTAAAATTCAACACCTGCCCTACCTAGAGCTCCTAAGAAACGAGCTTGACAAAATACAGGAAGAATTCTCTCCAATCGTCCTTCAAAAGGATCCTGGAAATTACCATATGTTTTATATGCTTTTTCCAAGTCTGGAATCTCGTACCAAATTCTCGGAAAGCTTGAAAAGCAAGGGTATTTTGTCCGTGTTTCACTACCAAGCACTCCACCAAAGTGAGTTCATCAAAGCGTACCAAGGAATCGATAATACTCCCCTCCCTAATGCGGAAATCTTTGCAGACACTCTGCTTCGTCTTCCTTTTTTCTACGAACTACCAGAAGTTTCAAGTTCCTGTATCTGATCTCTTTTAAAATCGCGAGAAGTCCGCCTAGATTCATATGCAAATCGGGTATTCCACCGCAGATTTACGTTTTCTATTACTAAAACTGAATCTCCACTAATATGAAATCTGTGAATTAGGCCTATTTTTGAAACCAGCAGTTCCAAAGAAAACATAACTCTTACCCTGAAGATTTAATCAAAAAGGGAATTACCAACACTTCTTCAACCGCTAATGATCCTTAGCTACACCATCGTATTCCTCTCTTTGCTACTTGCAGGTCTGATCTACTATCGGTTGGCAAGACAGTTTGGAATAGTGGACAAGCCCAATTCCCGTTCGTCTCATTCGGCGACGACCATCAGAGGTGGGGGTATTCTTTTTCCTTTGGCAGTGGTGTTTTGGTGGATGTCTTATGACTTCCAAAATACCTGGATGGTCTTGGGCATTGTTTGGATTTCTGTGGTAAGTTTTTTGGATGATATCTACACCATTTCGAGAAAGCTTCGGCTAGGCATACAGTTCTTAGGCCTTTCGATGGCATTTTATGATTTGGGGGTGTTTGACCAGGAGTCGTGGTGGGCGCTGCCCGTTTTGTATTTTGTCGCCTTGGGAGTCATCAACGCGATTAACTTCATGGACGGAATCAATGGAATCACCGGTCTATATGGATTGGTCTTTCTTGGGTCTCTCCTTGCTGTAAATATCTATATGCCTATTTTTTCCGAAAGTCTAATTAGATATGTGATATTGGCGCTTTGTGTATTTCTGGTATTTAATTTCCGCAAGGATGCAAAGATGTTCGCCGGCGATATTGGAAGCATTTCGCTGGCCTATCTAATAATCTACTTTCTGGTGCAGTGGTACCTCTCCGCCCATACTTGGACTATTGTTCTTTTCCTGCTAATCTATGGGGCGGATAGCTTGATTACATTTGCCCATCGACTCTTTCGAAGAGAGAATGTAGCGCTTCCCCACCGCACTCATCTTTACCAAATTCTGGCAAATCAGGTGGGGATAGATCATGTTACGATTGCCTTGATTTACTCAATCCTCCAATTTGGGCTCAATTTTTTCCTGTTTATCTACCCACAAGCAATTCCAGAAGATCTCTTTGGATTTGGTATTTTAGTACTAACCGCAGTGGTTTATTCGAGTATAAAAATCCCACTGATAAAGAAATATGAAGTCTACCAAAATTGAATCCTAACATTTTCAGGTAAAAAAAGAGGCTGTCTCGTTTGGAGACAGCCTCTCTTTCGGGTAGTAATTTGAGTTCAATCTCAACTACTCACTTCTCAAGCCTATGATTTGAATATTGGGAAGCCACCTTTTTTTCTTTCCATGAAAGTCAAATCGCGTAGTTAACCGCATCCCATGAAGGCTTATTGACCTTCATGAATTCAATGGCTTCATTAAGTCCTTGCTCCAAAGAGTAGGCGGGTTCCCAGCCCAAAAGTTGCTTCGCTTTTGAGTAATCACATATTAACTTCATCACCTCACTCTTCTCCGGTCTGATTCGTTCGTTTTGTGCTATTACAGCCTTATTGGTTCCGCAGATTTGTTGGATCATATCCACAATTTCCCCAATCGTTACGCCCCTACCAGTCCCGACGCTTATCACTTCGCCGGAAGATTTGTCGGACAAACCTGCCAGCATAAAGCCTCTCGCGGTATCTTTTACAAACAACATGTCCCTGACCGGATCCAAGGATCCCAACCGAATTTCCTTTGATTCACTCAGGACTTGCGAAATAATAGTAGGTATTACCGCACGGGTAGATTGTCTTGGGCCGAAAGTATTGAATGGGCGGAAAATACAAACGGGGAGCTCGAAAGAAAGAAAGTACGACTCGGCTATCTTGTCGGCTCCAATCTTGGTGGCCGAGTAGGGAGATTGGCCCTGCATCGGATGCTTTTCGTCAATTGGTGCATAAAGAGCGGTCCCATAGGTTTCCGAAGTAGAGGTCACGACCAATTTGCCGACTTTGTGAGATCTAGCAGCTTCCAGCATATTCAGTGTCCCAGTGATGTTTGCGGCTACATAGGCGGATGGGGCCACATAGGAGTACGGTATTCCAATGAGCGCAGCCAGGTGAAACACGACATCTTTCCCCTCTGACAGTCGACTCATCAAAAAAGTATCCTGAATATCGCCAAACACTACTTGAACGGATGCAAGTAGCGGCGAATCTAAATAGGCGAGGTTGGAGACATTGGAATTGGAATTATAGTGGACCAATGCAGTCACTTCCGCTCCTGCCCTCACGAGCTCCTCTGTAAGATGGCTTCCAATAAACCCACCGGCACCGGTTACTAGTACTTTTTTACCTTGATAATTCATGTCAGATTCTAATTGAAAAGATCTTTATAGTCGATGTTGGCTTTTTCGTAGTCTTGATGTTGTCCGATATCCAGCCAATATTCCTCGATGGGGAAGGCTACAACACTCCTTTTTTTCCTTAGGAGTCCTTCCATTAGATCGGTGATATCAAAGAAGTTTCCTCTTGGGATCAGCTCCAATGCTGAAGGGCTAAGGGCATAGATCCCTCCACTGATCCGGAAGGAATAAGTCGGTTTTTCGAGTATCGACACCACCTGATGGCCGTCGGTTTCCAATACGCCATAAGGTACTTTGGTTTTATAGGAAGCGCTTCCAATGGTCAGTTCTGCTTGATTTTCCAAATGAAAATCCAAAACCGTCTTATAGTTCAGAGATGTCAATAAATCCCCATTCATCACCAGAAAGGGCAGGTTGAGATCCTCCTCCAAGTACTTCACTGCTCCGATGGTCCCCAACTTAGTTTCCTCCTTGAAATATTGGATCTTGAGGCCAAATCTTGATCCATCCCCGCAAAATTTCTCGATATGGTCCGAGAGATAATTAGTGCAAAGAAAAACGTTTCTAAACCCGAAAAGATGGAGTCTTTCTAATATTGTCTGCAAAATCGGCTTATTGCCCACCTTTAGCAAAGGTTTAGGGATGTTCTGGGTGAGTGGCTCAAGTCGTATGCCTCTTCCCCCCACCATCAACACCACTGGATTTTCGATCGAGGCAAAGCTTTTTTCGGGATCTGCACTAAGCAACTGCAATATCTTGCCATCGGCTCCACAGACTGGAATCATTCTATATCCTTTTTCTTCGAAAAATTTAAGGTCAACCGAGGCCTGTTCGATTACGGTAATAAAAAAGGGACTTTCGTTCATCACCGTGTGGATAGGATCTTCAAGTTGGGATCCATTCAGTATTCCTCTCCTGATATCACCATCACTTATGGAACCCACCAGCCTACCGTCCTTGTCCAAGACAAACAAAAGGCCTTTTTTGTTTCCTTCTATTTGTCTCATGGCCTCTCGCACCGTGTTGTCAGATTGAGCGGTATATTCTTTTATCTTGTTTTTATCAATTAGCATGATCTACCAATTCGTCAATGTAGGTGTCCAAGGAATATTGTTCCTTAAAATCGGTCATCTGTCTAAAAATCCGGTCAGAGATCGACAACATATTGTCATAGGGTTTTATGGGATCAAATTGCTTGCGGTAGCTTACATGGAATTTCCCTTCGAATAATTCGATAAGTTGAGTTACAGTATACCGATCCTTCCCGACAATATTTACGATTGGTGACTGGATCTCCTCGTTTTTTTCAAGAAGTGCCAGCAGTCCGGATACCAAGTCCTCGACATGAAGGAAAGACCTCACCAACGTCCCGTCATTGTTAAACTCAAGGAAGGCATCCGAAAGAGCGGATTTCTTCAGATAAGCAAAAACCCCTTTTGGCTGAGAGGAACCGTAAATGTTTGAAAGCCTAACTATCAACCGCTGATGTTGGTCCAGACCATTCACCAGCAAGTTTTCCGCAGCCAGTTTTAGCGCGGAATAGGGGGTTTCGGGATTGCAGGGAGAGGATTCATCCACGCTTTCGCCAGATCCATATACCCCTACACTGGAAAGATGTACCAAAGTGCTGTGCTCCCCGCAGGCAGCGATTAGGTTTTGAATTCCCAGCGTGTTTTGGTTTAGACATGCATCTATCGGGCGGGAAATCTGACCAGTTAGATTGACTATGAAATCGAAGTTGCCCGCCTTGATTTGCCGAACAGATGAGACATCAGTGATGTCCAGCCCTACCCCGCCGGTACCCGAAGAATTACGGGATCCCACAAACACTTTCGAAAACCCATTTGACTTCAACTTGCGGGAAAGGTGGGTTCCAATATACCCACTACCCCCTAAAAGAAGCAATTTACTTTCCTTCGTAAAAGATTTTCTGAATGCTAACACGGGCTAAATCCAGATTTTTTAGTGTTTGAACGATTTGGTCAGCGGAATTCCCGTCGCCATAAGGATTCCTGATTTCGCTGACCATCTTACGGAAATCTCCGTCGAACAACGCTTTATTAATCGCTTTTTCGATCTCGGAAGCGTCATTGGTGACGTCGATTACATTGGCAGCACGCTCTCTCCCCATTTGCCTGTTTCCGATGTTGACGGCAGGGATCTTCAGCGTCGGCGTTTCATGGATTCCAGAGCTGGAGTTTCCTACCAACGCCCATGCATTTCTATACAAATTGACGAACTTCAGCGTAGGCAAAGAAGGAATCCATTTAAAACCCGATGCCTTTATTTCCTCGATGATCTTGGAATGCCCCGCGTCATTGTTTGGAAGAAGAAATACGACCTGTGCGTCAATTTGCTGCAGTGCTTTCATGGTCTCCCTTATTTGATCAATGGAGGACATCGCCTCAGTGGTCACTGGATGCTGGATAACCAAGACAAAAGGCTTTGAAAAATCCAGATCAAACTCAATTTCCAACTCTTTAGCGTCCAAGGAAGGTGTATTGACCAAAACATCGATGGAAGGACAACCTACAACGTAGATATCTTTGGGATTTTCTCCAAGTCTCACAAGTCGATCTCTGGCATCCTCGGTCGCAGGAAAATGGATGTGGGAAAATTTGGACATCGCATGGCGAATTGCTTCATCAATGCTGCCTGTCACTTCACCTCCTTGGATGTGTGCTACTGGAATATTCATGTGGGCAGCTGCAATGGTCACAGCAAAATTGCCCCCTATGTCGAAGCCTGAAAGCACTAAATCAGGCTTGGATTTTTCTAATTCAAAAGTTACATCCGTGAGCACTCTTGCCATAGAGCGAACCATCTCCGCACCGGAATCCGGAGCATTGGAGTCAAACATTGGGATTTTGGCATTGATGGTGAAGCCGTCATCTTCGATGTAGTTGACGTCTTTTCCATGCAGATCCAAAAGACAAATCCCTGTTACTACCAGATGAATTTCAAAAAAAGGATCAGCCTTCATCTTTTCTAGAATCGGCTTGTACCTGCTGTAATCTGCTCTGCGCTCTATGAGTACAAATACTTTCATCAAATATCTATTTACAATTAATAATCAGTTACTGAATGTGATCCCAAAGAACCTGAATATCAAACTCCAAGTCTACCTTTGCCTTCCTACCTAGTATGGATTCAAAATGCTCAGCCAAAATCCCCCCTTTACCTGGCCGCTTCACCCAAATGTTGTCTTTGGAAAATACCTCCCCCTCCTTGATGGAGCGGATCGTACACACCGTGGCAAATGCAAAATCGATGGTGGCCTGCTCTTCCGCGACTGGTTTTTTCTCCCCACCACGCTGGAGCTGTAACACTCTCGCTCCTTCTATCAATTCCCCGCAGGCCTGCTCATCCATCGAGCAAATGATGTCAGGACCGACTCTGTCCATGTGATCCGTAAAATGTCTTTCCAAAATCGAGGCACCAAGGGCAACTGCTCCAAAGCATGCAAGGTTACTCAAGGTGTGATCGCTCAGCCCAACCACTGCCTGAGGAAAAGCCTGCTGGAGCTGCTGCATCGCACCCAGCCTTACAAGGTGATTTGGTGTTGGATACAAATTTGTCGTATGCAGCAATGCGAAAGGAACACCATGCTTTTCCAGAATTTTCACTGCTTTGGCAACGCTTTCCAAATCATTCATGCCGGTGCTCAATATCATCGGCTTTCCAAAAGATGCTATATGCTCTAGCAGGGGATGATTATTGCATTCGCCTGATCCGATTTTGAAGGCTGGTACATCCCAGGCGATCAACCGATCTGCCGCGGCCCTTGAGAATGGAGTACTGATAAAAATCATCCCATGCCCCTCCACATATTTTTTGAGCTGCAGCTCATCCTCCTCAGACAAAGCACAGGATTGCATAATTTCGTAAATGCTCTCTTTAGTATGCGCCGGAACGGTATTCTTGGCTGCACGACTCATTTCATCGTCCACGATGTGGGTTTGATGTTTGACCATCTCCACTCCAGCTCTTTTTGCGGCATCAACCATCTCTTTTGCGACGGCAAGTGAGCCGCCATGGTTGATTCCGATTTCGGCTATCACCAAAGGGGGAAAGTAGTAGCCAATTTTGCGCCCGGCAATTTCTATATATGGATTTTTCATAATCATTTTTTCACCAGACGGAATACCCGCCGTCAATAATCAAATTATGTCCTACTACGTGTCGGGATGCGTCAGATGCCAAAAAAACTACTCCTCCGTTCATATCCGCCTTATCTGCCATATCACCGGATGGGTTCAATTGCTTGTATCTTTCGTAAAACAAGCCCTCGTGTCCGTTCCAAACCCCACCAGGGGTAAGTGCATTGACTCGGATTTTCTTGTCTGCCCAGAGTGTCCCCAAGTATTTGGTGAGGGCGACCACGGCATGCTTGCTAACACTGTATGCAACAGGCTGAAAAATCCCCGTACCCGGGTAAATTCGGTGGTTTGGGCTTACCACTCCATAAAGGCTGGCGATATTGATGATACTACCCCCGCCATTTTGCAGCATGTGTTTCCCTATGACCTGGCAGCCCAAAAAGACTCCTTTGAGATTGATGTCCATGATTCGATCCCAATCTTCCTCTGGAAAATCCTCAAATCCGGCTTCAAAATTGGCGGTTTTGGATTGGTTGGTACTTGCGGCACCATTGATCAGAATATCGATTTTCCCATGGCTGGCTTCGATTTGTCCTAGGGCATCTCCCCATGACCGCGAGGAAGCGACGTCAAGGCAAATTCCCTCCAAACGGTCGGGAGCCACCGTCATCTTTTCAATTTCGGCTCGGCATTTTTCCAGGGAAAGATCGGCCAAAATTACCCTAGCCCCTTTTTGAAGAAGTGCGCTAGCCATCTGGGGGCCCAAAAGACCTGCACCTCCGGTGATCAATGCCACCCTTCCGGTCAAGTCAAATAAATCTTGGTTCATTTTCGGTTCAATAAAAATTCAATCAAGTCAAAATCCAAAGCAGTATCGATGTCAAGAGCCCTTTCCCTGGGCATGGGGTAGATCATGCAGGGAGCCTTGCTCCAATGGGGATAGGAATAGAGCGCGGATCGCTTGATGACAAATGCAGCCGGGGACAAGCTATAGACCTGAGGAGCATCTTGTCGCCTCACGATGGGAGTTTCGGATTGTTTTACGAGCTCCGCCAAGCCATCCTTGCGAATCTCCATCATATTGAAATAGGGATTTCGCTCCGGCTCGTACCCGGTGATCACCACTTCAGTATCTGGATTATCCAGCGCCAAACCTATGGCACCGTCAATGTCATTCGCCGTTTTTAGCGGCACAGTCACATCCAAATCGACCAAATATTCGACGGTCACTCCCAATTCCTTTTCGTAGAATTCCAAGGCATGGACAAAGACGGGCCATTTGCTGGAACTATCTGAAGCCAATTCGGCCGGACGGATGAAAGGCACCTTGGCCCCCGCCTCCAATGCGATTTTTGCTATGCGCTCATCATCTGTGGAGATGATCAAATCATCAATCAGTTCACTAGTCTGGGCCTGCCGAATCGTATGATCAATGAGCGGGACTCCATTGAGAGGTCTAATATTTTTGTCGGGAACTCCCTTGGATCCTCCCCTGCAGCAAATGGTAGCTAAAATCATGAACTAGGATATCGGCCTTTTTTCAGTTTTGGTCTGATTGCAAATTCCGTGTCTATCACCTCTTCGATAGGAAAATTTACAATGCGACAAAAGTATGGGATTCTGAAGACTTCTTTGCAGCCAAAACCATTTTTAAACTGGCGATCCCATCCTCAAAGGATGCCATCCTCTCGTCACTGACACCTGATAAAAACGCACTCATGATCGAGACAAACCTTTCATTGCGCTCAGCTTCGGAAAAATCCAGTTCTCCGACTTCACCCGAGTGTTCTACCCAAGCGACTTTTCTTTGGGCGAGATCCCATCGGATTGACCCTCGAGTGCATGTTACTACGCAAAACCGTTCCAGAATCCGCTGGTGATAGTCCAAATGTACCGTTGCAGTCGCCCCCGAATCAAACTTTATCAGAACATCTGCAAGATCTTCGGTTTCGATGTCCAGTTCCGGATTTTGTTGGTAGAAGGCACCAACGGCGTTAGCCCGACCAAGCAACCAATACAGGTAATCAAACTCATGGACAAGATCCAGCAAAACTCCCCCACCTTTTGCTTTTAGCGCACTGCTACCTTTCCTGTAATCTTCGTGAGGCCGCCAATTGGGAAGGTATTGGCCGACGAATGCATTAGCCGCCAGTATCCGCCCAAATCGTCCTGAGGCAATCAACTCCCGCACAAAGTTTAGTCCGGGGTCAAATCTCAAATCATATCCAACAATGATCCTTTGCCCTTCACCTATTCGCCGAAGAAGCACTTCAAAGCCATCGATACTGTGGCCGACCGGTTTTTCAAGATAGATATTGGCAACCCCCGCTTCAATGAGTGCTGACAACTCTTCTCGGTGCTGGGAGGTTGGGGTACAGATGAGCGCGTGGGAGTAATTTCGCCCATCCAACGCATCTGTAAGGCTTTCAAAAACCTCCAGTCTGGGCCAATTTTCTGGGAACTCTTTTCTTTTTGTAACCAGAGAAAGGATGTCTTCTCCGAGAGTAAGAAGGTTGGAAATGTGGCGAGATCCAATTGATCCAACGCCACATACAAGGATTTTATGTTTTGATTTCAAAACTCTAATTTGTTCAAACGAAAATTTGAAGGAGATTTGTAGCGCTTAGATCGGACAAATGTTCAATTTTCATCTTTGAAGTCTAAGCTGATTCAGTCCACCGGTGGACAAAATTTTACATGAAATTACCGATGCTTTCCCGCCTTAAGATTTCCCCTTTTCTTTTTCGACTGCCGATTCTGGTCTATTCCTCGCTGGGGATTTTGTATTGGATGGTCTTTCTTGAACCTGGAATGGGAGATGAGGGCTTAATGGCGCAGTATTTAGACGAGGCCAGAGATAGGGGATTTTATTGGCTACTTCAATCTGGAAATTTTTCAATTCCGCACGCTTTTTTAGTGTTTCCTCTAACGTTCTTTATGCCCAGTTACCTTTCCCTGAGGATTTTGAGTCTTTTGGGCACGATTTTCATCCTATTATTCTTGAAACGAAAACACCAGCTTGGAGGCAACACCATCGTCACCCATCTCCTTTTCTACCTTGCTTCCGGTTCATTTTTTTTAGGAACGAACGACAATTTGTTCGTCTGTTTTTTGGTCGTCTTTTTCTCTGAAGTGGTTCTTTTTATTTCCAGACAAAGTGACCGCATTTCGGGATTTGCCTGGTTTTGTTTGGTTTCCGCTTTTTTCACGAGAGAAATGGCTGTCGTTTATTTGCCCCTGATCGCCTGCATGACACTTTTCATTTTCAACTCCAGCAAATTCAGACCAAAGGAAGCGGGACTTGTGATCGGGAGTGTGGCGTTTTGGATTGTGCTCAATATCCCATCAATAGCACACCACGGCAGCCTGAGCTTCGACAACAAAGAAATGGCTAAACAAAATGGAATTACTTGGCCCCAACGTCAATACCTCTCTCAGCTCTATGCTACTCAGGGAATAATCCCCGAGCTTTCCCACGTAAGCTGGGAGGAAACTCGTTCTTACTTGGAAAAAAACGGAAAAGATTCTTTGCCTTCCAGCACATTCGATTCTCTCGTTTTCGATATCAGCTTCACTTGGAAAGAATTTTGGAAGGATTTCCTATACTTAATTTACTCCGGTTTTAGACAAGTCGGCCTTGTGATTTTTTTTCCATTTCTCATGTTCATTACTCCTACAAAAGAAAACCAGGCTATAAGGCTAATTGGATTCGGTCAACTTCTCCAAATGCTTGTCTTCTCGGCCATCATTATTTCCTATATAGAAATTCGGTGGCTAGCACCAGCATTTATCCTCGGGATCTTAGGTATGGACCTATTGTTAAAAAGCCGAGAAGGCAAAGCCCAAGTTGACTTCATAAACCAAATCGTGTTGACTGCGCTATCTATCTATGGGATATTCGCTTATATACACTTGATTGGAAACACCCGGACCTGGTTGGAAACATTCTTCTGACCGGAATCAGAGGAAATCGGCGTTTAACACTTTGTTTGGTGCCCATTTCAACTCATCGGCTGCTTTGGAATCGTCGAATGTCAAATCAAGAGTCATTTTGTCAATCAGGGCAGAGTTGACGGGAAAAAACGAGAACTTATCGCCAATCACGGCCAGAATTGACACCAATTTCAAAGGCAATTTGAAATGAATCTTTGTCTTTAGGATATCGGAGATTTTCCTCTCCAACTCGTTGAATGAAGGATGGCAGCGATCCGTCAGATTATAGATACCAGTTCGCCCAATTAGATTTGGGATTAAGTTTGCTACATCAACCGCCAAAACCATACTTTTTCTAGCTCTGCCGCCATTGATCGATGCGTAGCGCCCATTCTTAATCCCATTTATCATCTTATCCAAATTACCTGGCGGATTACTTCCGATCAAAAGTGGTAACCTAAGAACGACAATCGGCACCATGTTTTCTGCAGCCCAAGCCAAAACTGCCTTCTCAGCCAAAATCTTGCTTTTTGCGTAAGGAGAAGTACCCAATAGCGGATGGGTTTCGCTTATCAATTGGCCCGAATCCAATCCATAGACTGAAACTGTGCTGATCAAAATGAATTGCTTTGGCCTCTCGGACAATGCGTCGAGCGCCTTTAACAGGTTCTTGGTACCCTCGGTGTTTACTTTGTAAAACTCCTCTCCTTCCTCCGCAGTTTTGGGGACTACGTGCGCTTTTCCAGCACAATGAATAACAACATCAACCACTGGCAAACTTGGGACTGATTCGCCTAAGCTACAGGCGATGTCATTTTCCGGCCGTCTACCAAGAGTTATCACGTCCGCTCCCTGCAGCGACCCCAAGATATGACGTCCCAAAAATCCATAGGCGCCAGTTAACAGGTATTTCATAATAGACTTCTGGGAAATAAATTGTTCTTCAATCGAGAGGGCCAATTCTTGTCCATACAGGGCTTTTCGACCAATAGATAAAAAGCTGCTGACACCAAAAGCACTATCGGAAATGCGAAGACAATCTGGACAAAAAAATTCGACCAATAGCCTAAGCTGAGATCAATCTCAGCGGTCAACCTAACAATCAAATGAAAAAGAGCATAATGTATTAAGTATATGGTATAGCACATGCCTCCAACAAGGTAAACCGCCGGGCGAGTGAAAAACCAATTAACAGCTTTCGACTTAAAGGTTCCAACAAAAAAGAAAAATAGCGAAGTATTAAATAAAAGATTATTGAAAATCAAGTACTGTGGCTTGTAGAAATAAAACAAACCAAACAAAGCTACAAGTGCGACCAAATCGAATTTATAAGACTTCCCCTCTGCAAAAATGCGTGGGTGTTTGATATATAGAAACGAATACATCAACCCAACAGCAAAATTGACAAAATAGGCAAAAATAGAATTGGAAAATCTTCCAAGTCCAACTTCTAAAGAAAAACTCCTAAAATAGGCTGAACCCAAGGCCAACAAAATCAATAAAATCCAAAAGCCAAATTTCTTTGGAAGGCGAGCGACCAACCAAAAAAACAATGGAAGAATGATATAAAACTGGGCCTCAGTCTCCAAACTCCACGTAACCGGGTTAATGGGATTTGGAAAACCGAATACGAAAACGTGGGAATATACCAACCCCGAAACCAAATTGGGAAACAAATCCTCTGCGGACTCATTGAGTATCAAAACATGCACAAAATAAAAGCCTATCAAAGTCAGAACAAATGGAGGTTCCAATCTCGTGATCCTTCGGTAGAAATACTCCCTCATACCAACCATTTTTTTACCCAACAAGAGATATCGAAGAAATGGCATTCCGAGTATAAAGCCACTGATTGCAAAAAAGACTTTAACCCCCAAATCGAGTCGGGTGACCCACCAGCCCAGCTGAATGAGGTTTTCGATGCCCACTTCTCGACTCCATCCCTCGAGACCGATCCCGATTTCCCTAGAATACGCTGTATTCAAATGAAAGACCATAACCGTAATGATAGAGAAAAACCTTAGCCCGTCAATTTCTGGAATAAAGTGTCTAGAATTGGTTGATCGTCTGAAATAGCCGGTTAAATTCAATTAAATATATTTAACAATAGTACTTTATTTAAACCACTTGTTCATTCGCATTCCAGAATGATACGGACGTATATTTATCCGTAATATCAAACCAAGAAATCACTATAAGCAACTTCTTGTCTGAACAAAAATGGCATAATACCTAATCTATCGCCTCAGGACATTGATAGCTAAACTTACTTTCTGTTTTTTTGGATAATTATTTTTGCTCCGAAGTAGTAGTTCAAATTGACTAATTTACCTAGGCCTAAAACGAACTTATAGATTCGCTGCTTAGTACCGATCGCATTGTTTTTCTTGTATTCGTACCACACATCCATGGTGGGGAAATACTCCATCCTAGAGAGTTTTACCGAGCCATTACCTGCAAATTTTTTTGCCCTGGACTTCATCCAGCCAAAGGAAACATAGTCATGCAGTACCGGGGGGTACGGCCATGATGGATCGTGATCTGGTATACCAAATCCAAAGGCTTTGGCAATAGGTACCTTAATAAACCTAGGGAACCAGTGAATAAACAACTTGCCGGTATCATGATTGTCTCTCATGGTCCACCTGTTGGGCGTGCTAATGAACAAGACCCCTCCGTCCTCATTGACCAAGGAAAACACTTTCCTAAAGTACTCCTCTTGGTCCCATCCGGGTATATGTTCCAAAACTTGGATAAAAAATACAACATCGTACTTTTTTGCAGGTTTTTCCAGATCGATATCGTTAATGTCAAATTGCTTGATATCGGCATTTGTCATTCCCAAATCCCGCATTCTCATGCGCGTAAGCTCGATTGCGCCCGGATCAACATCCCAAGATTCTAGCACCTTGCACCGCTTCGCCAACTTCCAGGTAAAATTACCATCACCGCATCCAATTTCCAGAACCGAAGAATCCTTCAACTGTCTGTAGTATTTGTCGATGATTTCTACCTCCGTCAGGTAATAATCATCGGACTCCCTTGGCGGAGGCGCATTCCATATTTGCTCAATGGAGAGTTCGCTCTCTTTTGATCCAATGTATTGTCCCTCAGTATGCCAAGCATAATATCTTTGTTTGAATTCGCTGCTTAATTTTCTAAACTCTGAAAATTTACCCGATTTGTTCATGTCCATCTTATTCATTCTATCAGTACAATGGCATATTGCCATCTTTTTTTCTCCTATTTAGTAAACTTTTTACTCAAGCCTCAGGGAGCCAATTCCCGCACGAAACAACTTCCAAACTTTGCATGCTTCAATAGATGCCTCGTATGACGACTTCCCTTGTCGCTTAAATCCTGCATACTGTCTCCTCCATACAAAAAGCCGATTTGATCCCTAGTGTAGACTGAATTGACCTCATCCCAAAAGGGCAAACTTGGGATGCGGCCCTGGGCGAATTCATCATAGCCTACTTTCCCAAACAAAACGTAATCCCACTCCTTCTCGATAATAGATTTGCGGATTTGTTCATCTGTCCATTTTCGGAATTCACTTGGATGAGACCTTTCAAGTCTTCTCGTATATCCAAAGCCCTTTCCGTATAGTTTGAGCGACTCATCTTCCGGAAAGTCCCGGTAGGCGGGACTTAATTCCGGATACGAAACACAAACGCCACCATTCTCCTTGAGTACTCTATTAAGTCCAATAAATGTGAACTCCCTGGAGTAATTAACCCTTAGATCGCAGGTCAACAAAAGTACACTACATGAAGACGAAAGATCTAGTATTTTTAATATTTTCGTTGCAGTTGCTTCAGAGGTGGTATTTTCCAGACAGTATTCCCTTATTTGCCCTAAGAGCGTTTGGTACAGTTTCTCAGACTCTTCCATGTTTCTCCAAGGGATCAACTCGCTGTTAACCCGCTTGAAAAGATTTTTTGGCAGGTTTGTCAATGAGCTTTCTGGACAGTGATCAATATCCCTGAAAACTGGTATAGCACCATTTGCAATAATCTCGTAGTGCCTCAAGCAATCCCACCCCCCTTTTTTCCAAGTGAAACCGAATTTTGCCGCCTGATACATTTGGTAGTATTCAAGTTCACTACCAAATCGATAAGTTTCCTTGAAACCAGGAATTACCTCAGCCCAAATTTGGGCCTTTGTTGGATTCTCCTTCAAAAAGAGTTCTTTGGGATAGGAGTATCCCAGTGGATGGATATACTTTGACCTTTCCTCGGTATTGAAAATTCGTGGAAACAGCCTATCCAAATAGCGAAAACTTCTGCTTTCGAGCGCAAACCAAAGGTTTCCAAGCTTCATCCGTATTTTATCAACTAACTTCATTTAGAATAGTCGCCTAAAAGAATTAGCTGTTTTGACAACGCCAGTCTTTTCCAAGCACCCTTGAGCAAGTATCTTGAAAAGTAAAAGGAGGCTTCAATAAAAGACAGCTTTTCAATTTGAACCAGCACCTTCCACATATCCTTTGCGCAGCCAAAAAAAGAATTCGACCTAGAGCCCTCTCGGATGCGATAATTGGAAAGCACGACTGGAATTCCATGCGCCACAAATCCCTGTTTTAAAATCATTAGGTGAAAAACATAGTCTTCCGCTTTGATCACCCCCGCCTCTACGATAGGTACATCGACTTTGTCCCTGTCCACCATAAGAGTAATAATGGAAAAAGCAGGATTCCCGAGAAGTTGCTGATGATTGAATTCACTGCGAAAAAAAGTATTGCTCAATGCAATCACATTTCCCGATTCGGAAATTCTCTGATACATGGTAAAGGAAACCGGTACGTTTTTCGCCATCATAAACTCCACCTGGTAGTTGAGTTTCTCGGGTTCATAGGTATCATCTGAATCCAAAAAACACAAAAATCTTCCCCTGGCATTTCTGATCCCCTCATTTCTGGCTTCCAGTGCCCCTTTGTTTTTTGGCATGGCCACGATCCTTATCCGGGGATCCTTTTGTCTATACTCGGTACAAATTTCCACAGATCTGTCTCTGGAGCAATCATCCACCAAGATGAGCTCCCAATTGGAATAGGACTGAGCTTGTACAGATTCGATCGTAGCTCCAACAAACTTCTCAGTATTGAAAACAGGCACAACAATGGAAACCAATGGATTTTGCTTCATCGGATTTCTTTATTTATTTTCATTTTTTACAAAATCAGCGAATTCCCGGGACCAATACTGAAGCGAATTTTTTGGAAACTCCTCAGCTAGATTCCCACTAATGCGGTTGTACAGTCCTTGGTCCCTCGCAAGAAGAACTGCGGCATCAGCCAATTGCGAAGGCTTGCCTGGGCTTACAAAAAGGCAGGTCTCCCCATGACGAAGTTCGTCTGCAATACCGCCGACTTTGGTCGATACTATCGGTATGGAGAATGCCCTAGCTTCGTTGATGATTTTGGGAAGCCCTTCACTGTAAGACGAAATCATCAGTATATCGTGGGAATTGTAGATGTCAAAAAGCTTATCCCCAAAGGCGACATAGCCCGCGAAGGAAATTCTATCGGTAAGCTGGAGTCTCTCTACCAAAAGTTCGGCATCGATTCTTGATATCCCCTCCCCCACTATGGTTAGGGTTGCTGGAAGCTCTATATTTACAAGATCAACCGCACGAATCAAATCTAACAATCCTTTTTCCGGCTCCAGACGCCCTACAAACAGCAGCTTCAAGGTTTTTCCGATGGAATACGTCCTGTTTCGAGAGACTTCTTCCGACACGATCGAGTCGCTGATGAACTTGGATTTTCTAAAGTCCGAGGAAAGCGACTGATACATTTCCTTGCCCACAGTCACCAGCATTGCGTTGGACCTAAATACGGAAGCGTATGAGTAAACCAGTTTGGCAAAAGCAATCCCTATACTTCTTCTTACACCCGAATATCGCACGTTGATGAGCGCCTCAATATTTTGTCGGACAAATAGGACAACAGGTTTTTTCTTACCAACCATCAACAAAATCAAAAAACTGACCGGGTGAGGCCAGGTAATCCAATATATGTCAAATCTCTTCAATTCGGATTTCAACTTTTTGAAAGCCTTAAAAAAAAGACTGGGTTTCGCCAAAAAATCCGAAACGCTTGAATAAAATGGCAACTCCAAAAGATGGGTATTTTGAGCTGTGAAAAAATAGTGTCCCTTACCCGAAATAGGCGACAACCTCGAGCCTAGACAAAAATCATCGAAATGTTTCAAACAAGTCGACTTGATGAATAAGATATGGGAATCATCCGCGTAGATATTCCCATCTTCTTTCGTCAAGATGAAGTCATTGTATGCGAAAATTCTCATGGGAGTAAATCAATAATCAGAATAGATCAATAAGAGACTCGAGAATTCTCTTCTTGACCGAAGGATAAAGGCATTGGCTTAGGGTTACCTGCAGGCGCTTGCTTTACGTTTCTTTTTGCCATGTTGACCATCAATACCGAAGAAATCCCCATCAGTAAAGGAGTGATGTAGGTACGGGTTGCGGAATGGAAAGTCGCCAAAAAGCCAATGATAAAACAAGCCAACAGAAAGCCCCTGCTGATATTTTCGGGGGCTTTATTTTTATTCAGGATGAATACTGCTATGAACACTGAAAAAATAAGAAGCCCCAAGATCCCGTGTTCCGCCAACAAGCGTGAAAGTTCAATGTGGGGCGCATAGCCTTTGAAATCTTCCCGTAGATACGTAGAGGCACCCACACCCACACCCATCACGGGATATTCGACAAATAGCTCAATATCCTTTACAAAAAGGCCAGCCCGGTTGCTTGTTATTTTGTCCAAGCTTTTGTCCGCGGTGCCAGTCAATGTCCCTTGCGTCTCGCCCATGTACCGAAGCAAAAGCATTCCTCCAGTGATGGAATTGGCTACCGCTGCGACAATAAATAGAAACACCACAAGTGGGAGAACAAATTTCTTGAAATTTGGAATCGAAAGCCTCTTCCGCTCAGCCATCGAAAGCTTGGTGAGATAGTATATCATCACCAAAACACCCAAAATACCTCCAATCATCCCACCCCTAGAAAATGTCAACAGACCCTGGGTGGTTAGAAGTAGCAAAAGCACAAAATCCATCCACCTGAAACCTGTGAGTCGATAGTTGAGCAGGATACATGCGGCAGTCAGAAAAACTCCCAAGCCCAAAATCGTGGAAACCTGATTGGAGCCAAATCCTCCTGAAGTTGAAAAATTTGCCCCGAGTGAAAAGTCGACACTATCTAGATCAGGCGTACGAATAATCGTAAATACCAAAACCGAGACAATAGGATAAATCAATAACTTCGACCAACCAACAAGAGTCCTCAAGTTTATCTTCAAAGATGAAAAGAACCATATTGCAAAGCCGATATTCAGCAATCCAAGTATATTAAATCTCACTTCAATAGGCGCAACTCGTCCGCTCTCATCAAAAAAGATCGCAGGAATGGCCAGAACAAGGATCATAAAACCCAGGGCACCTTTTATTGTCCTGCCCTTCGAAAGAAGTATTCCAAGTGGGCTGAGTAGTAAAAGGATATATTTACCCAACTCATAAGGGAGGAATGGATCAGCCTGCGCCAACCTTCCAATGGATTCAAAAGAAGCAAAATAAATAATTATCTCGGCCAGCAATTTTGGCCTATCCTGGCTTGAAACCTGGAATACATTGACCAATGAGTATAAAAAAACAACGTAAAAAAATCCCACGACCGGCAAAGCGCTCAACGTAGCCAAAATTCCGACAAGAACATGGACGGCAAACCAGAAAAAGGAATACTTATGTTTCTTTAACTCTGACAGAAAAATCCTCATTCGTTCAATACTTTCCTAACAGGGCACTATACTTTCTAAAAAAGCTATCCCCCCCAAATTCGGTCTTTACTTTATTTTCAAAACGCATCGCTTTGACTCTGGTTTCCTCTTTGTTGTCGACGAGATTACGCATAGCCATGCTGAGTTCACCAGAATCGTTTGGTTCAACGAGGTACCCACACCGTCCTGCTTCCAGTAAATCCCCACAGGCTCCGACCCGAGAACTTATCACAGGAACGCCACTAAGTCCAAGCTCTAGCAAGGACACAGGAAGCCCCTCGACATGGGACGAAAGAATCCCCATTCTTGCTTTGTCAAACCATTCCTTCAGCTCCATCACTGGGCCAAGCAAATGAACATGTTCTTGCACGTCTTCGGCTTGAATGACGCGATTCACTTCTTCTACATATTCGGGATCATCCATAGTTCCGATTAGTGCCAATTTATAGCCAGTATGCGACTTGATAAACTCCGAAAAGGCCCTAACCAAAACCACGTGGTTTTTTGGTTTTTTCAGGTTGGCTACCGAGATAATCCATTTTAACTTCTCTCGCTCGACGTGGCATTCCGAAACCCTATCCGGAAAATTGCCGATATAGGCTGCTTTGGGAATCATGGAAAAATCAGACTTCACCCATGCTAGCAATTCCGAATTGACCACAATCACCCGATCTATAGCAGCCTGTAGAAACTTGATTTTCTTTCCAAAGCGCCCATTCGCAGATGAAAAACCCCCGTAATGCGCATGCCAGACCAACATGGCCTTGGGGTAGAGTAGTTTGATCAACGCAGCCCAGAATATGGAGGAGTCGTGCGCGTGAATGATGCTCGGATCAAACGACCTCACTTTCCTCAGTATTCGGATAAAAGTAGCGAGATCCAGCACGTTGGATTTGGAAAATACCTCCAAGCTATTCGGACTCTTGATCAATTTCTCCAGTGGCCCACCCTTGCGTGTGGAAATCAAAAGATTGGGAATTTGATTCTCCGAGAAGTAGTTAGCCAAATTAACAGCCATGCGCTCCCCTCCCCCAACATCCAGAGAATCGATCAGTTGAAGTACCCTCATCCCAGCTTAGCTATTTCTTCTTGGAATTTCTCCAACGTAAACTCCCTCGACCATTCCATGGCCTGTCTGCTGGTTTTAAGATAGAGTTCTTCATCTTCTAAAAAAGGCAGCATAGCACTCAATATTTTGGCTGGATCGTTTTCCAAGAGCACGCCACGTTCTTGATTTCTTCCCACCATTTCGGGGACACAACTAACCGCTGAGGTAAAGGGCACACATCCCCAAAACATCGCTTCCGCGACAGCCTTGGGCCACCCTTCAGTCCTAGAAATAAAAATCAAAAAATGGGATTCACCGAGGATTCTTTTTATGTCGTCAGCCGTAACGTTTCCCAGAAAAACCACCTGCTCCGAAACTCCAAGTTCCTGCGAAAGCTTTTCCATCTCCTCCCGCATTACTCCGTCTCCACAATAGGTAAATTCAAAGTCGATCCCCCTATCCTTCAGCAGTCTACTTAGGTGTATTCCAGTTTCTGGGTTTTTACCCGAGTAGATAGCTCCGACAAACGCCAATTTTACTTTCTCACCTAAAGGAGATTTCGCAACAGGCTTTGCTTCAATCGCTCTGTAGCTAGCCGTAAATAAAGGCACTACGTTTGAAGAGCTATCCGGCCAATTGCCATATACCAGAACTTTCGAATTCTTGGTGAGAAACGTGGAATTGGCAATATTTCTCTGGATTTTAAAGGTCAGGGGCTGGCTGGACTCCGAATCCCAGTTTCCGGCATACTTGATGACTTTTGGCTTGTTGGGAAAAAGCACTTGGACAAACATCCCCAGAAGGCCCATGTTGCCTGGAATGCGAATATGAATTTGACTAGCTTTCGACATCTCCAAAGCCATCTTAAAAAGGATCAAAGGAACTTGCCATATCGCACAAAATCTTGCAGGCCAAGATTGGACATGATAGGCAGGCACTGCCCTGAACCTTAGGTTTGGATGCGAATAGGCAATGTCAATTTTCCCAGGAGATTTGGTATGGACTACAGGGGCGAGCACCGTTACTACCTCTTTGGACTGAATCCACAAATTCATCTCACGAACATAGGGGCCATACGCATAGTATATCCCATCCTTTTCGATGTGTTGGACGCATGTGATGATCAGAAGGCTATCCATGCAATATCTTTCTGTAGAATCGAATATTTTCGTCTAGGTTTTTCTCGATGCCAAAAAGATCCAAGACTCTTGCTCTGGCTGCTCCCGCTAGCTCTTCTTTTCGGTCACTTGACTCAAAAGCTTCCTCTATGGCCTCTACGATACTATGCACGTCATGGGGATCACAAAGGTAACCATTGACACCGTGCTGAATTGTTTCTGGCCCTGGGCCTTTATTGGTGAAAATAACGATTTTCCCCATTGCCATTGCCTCAGGCGCGACCAATCCCTGGGTTTCCATGAACGAGGGAAAAATACAGATCTCCGCACTTCGGTAAATCCCCGGAACTTGGTCGTGTGGGATCGCATCATGGATGCTGATATGCTTCTCCAAATCTCCCCGGATCTGATTTCTAATCAGGGCTTTGTAGGATCTTCCATCGGGAAATTCCCAATCCCTTCCATATATACCCAAATGTACCTCAGGATAGGCAGCTCGAACGAGGTCTATCGCTTTAACCAGGTTTCCAACTCCTTTCTTCTCACACACCGTGCCTAAGAAGATTAAACTCCTTGGATTCGGATTGGAGGATTTTGGCGAAAAATAGAATCGATTCGTGTCTACGATATTTCTGATCAAAACGACTGGTTTGCCGTGGAAACTCAGCATGCTCGAAGTATGGTTTCTCACATAATCTGAGATTGCGATGAAGGCATCTGCATTTTTAAAGGATCTTTTTTCTTGGTACCCCTTCCATGCGTCAATTTTTCTTTCCTCCGCCTCCGCAAAAAAATGATGCCCCCCGTGAAGACGAATCACCTTCTTGGCACCTGGTATTTTCGATAGGAATGCGAACGAAAGTTCAGATCCCTCCACAATATCCGGTGCAATTTCAATGATTTTCTTTTTCAGTCTTCTAGACAACACCCACCAATTGACAACGGGGATTTTTGGATTGGGTATTCGAATCACTCGGACACCTTGATCCCAATATTCCTCATACGAATTGCTGTTGTTAGCTCCCAATACAGTCACTTTATTCCCAAATCTCACAAGCTCGGGCGCGAGTGTCTTCAAGAAAATCCCTATGCCTCCTGGATTCAAACCATGCTTTGGGTATTCATGGGAGAGGAAACACAACTTCATGGTAAATCTACTATCTATTGTTTACCAGCCAATTGACTATTCGATCTGAAGCTAGCAATCCGTCCCCGTCAAAGACAATTTTATCCCGCCACTTCAATCGGTCAGGGCCAACTTTCTCAGGATGATGTATAGCGAGATCAATCTTGGGTTCGATTTCCTCCGCAGAGTTGATCCAGCCCACAGGATCTATCCCATCCATGGTTCTAAAGTGTTGGAATTGATAGGTCCGTTTGATATCCCATGGATGTTTGGGATCAATGCAATAGTTGATGTAGAGACCAGGCTTGTCATATTGGGAAAAGTCCAAGGCCATTGTGGAGCCTACATTGACTACCGTAGAGCAGTGTTTGGCCAAATTCATCAATATCGCCACATCCTCAAAGTAGGGAAAAAAGGCATTCCATCCGTTACCATGCTTCCATTTTGGAGTCATTAGGACAATTTGGGGATATTGATTCAATACGTCCTGATAACGGTGGTGCCCCTCTACAGGAACCGGCCTGAACAGGATCTGAATGTCTTCCCTATGCTTTAGCCTTTCAGCAAGATCCCTAAGGTAAGATGCGTCACGGGGAGAAGTGAGGCTATCATCTCCGGAAAAACATATCCAACTTTTAGACGGACTAAGGTTGTGTTTTCTCGCGAAATCCTCCCTGCCTTCAAGCAAATCACGATTTCGATAAAAATCAAATTGCGGCGTGCCAACAATCGTGACATTCCTCTGATCTATATCCGGAAAGTAAAGCGCCATTTCGTCTTTCATGTACTTGGACCAAACCAAAAAATGATCTCCCCTGACAGGTAGCCTTCCTTTCGGCAGATTGTCCCAAGAAAAGATCGCAACCGCTGTCTTTATTCCCATATCCCTGGCTGCAAGCATCGCAATACCAGCATGTGGAATTCGCTGATGTGTACAGAATAGCATGTCGGGCATCATCTGCTTGAGCTCTTCCTTGTACTTATGATAGGCCTGTGACTTTCGATATCTCTGATCGATGTATGCCTCCATCGCCTCGATTTGTCTGAAATTACTCAGCATCTTGCCCATGCTTTTGGCCAGAACATTCGAAACCTTTCCCTTTCGAGTCTTCTTTGGCAGCCAATTGTCCAGTATTGTAGGGTTTTTGGTCAGCTTGGAGTTCACCACCAGTCTTGCAAAACCAACGCTGTCTCGGAGAATTTGGGCCACCGGATCCTCTCGGTAATTTTGAAATGGAAATTCCTTGGGCGCAACTGATGGGTTAAGCTTTTTGGCTTGGTCTATTACCTCGGGGTTCAGCCCATGCCAAACAACAACCTCGGCCCCCTTGTCGGCCAACAAGGGCAAAATCGGGGAATAGAGGTAATTTCTTATACCGACACCGTCTGGTATCAAAAAACAGATCTTCATCAAGTTTTAACTAATAGACTCTCCAGAATCGGTTGAATCGAATTTAGGCTCGAAAGATCCATAAGGAAGAGAGGTTTAATTTTCAATAATTCATCATCGCTCCAATCCCACCAGTTCAAGTTCTCCAGCTCGGCAATAACCCGATCCGAAAAACGCTTTCGAATTTCCTTGGCTGGATTGCCCGCCACAATGCTATATGGGGAAACATCCTTGGTCACCACTGATCCTGCTGCCAGAATCGCTCCGTTGCCTACATTGACTCCGCTAAGGACAATGACCCCATGCCCCACCCATACATCGTTGCCAAGGAATATTTCAGCTTCTGTTTTGAATTGCTTCATCTCGCCTCCAAAAAGCTGGGCATTGATGTAGGTAGTAATATGGGTAGTCGGATGATTCGTAGGATGAAAGGCCACATCCCTTCCTATTTGACAATATTTCCCCACGGTCACTTTGCCTCCGAAATAGTTGTTGGTCCCAAGCGTCGTCCTATACCCCAAACTTGTCCTATCCGCGAATGCACAATCTTCCGGAATTCCATTTCCGCCTCCAAAAACAACATGGTGTATTCCAGTCGTCCAAAAGGAAACTTTGCTGCCCGGCTCTACTGAATAATAGGGACGCGAGATGCGCTGCAGAAATCTTCTGATTTTGGTACCCAAGCCCATTCAATAGTTCTCCTTCATCCCCAACCAATTAAAAAATGGCCTTCTGAATCTATAAAATAGGTTGACCCATAAAAACTGACCGACAAGCATCTGAACTCGTGAAAGCGGCTTGGCCTTAGAAAGCTGATATTCACTTTTGCCATTGGAAGCTCCACTCTTGATTTCCTCAAGCTTATTTTGCATCCACTGTGCCGGAGAATTCCCCATATGGTAAGCGAAATTCCCTAAAGTCGCAAGTCGTAGGAAGCCAGAACGGTCATTGGGATCGTCAAGATAAGCCTCCTCGCTTCCGCCCTGAACTCGGAATTCGCAAACCTTTTTAGGGCTATTCTCAAATACTTCCCTTCTGAACGTAGCCACAAAATGCCCGCATCCGATGACCGCCTCTCCTGATGGGTTAGATACAACCAGGTATTTTCTCAGATGGATGGGATCGTATAGTTTAGAACCGACGCTTTTCTGGAAGTTATCCATTCCTTCAGGATCCTGGACATCCGCAAATCTCATTTTTCCCTTCAGCAATCCATAGAAGAGAGTCGACCCTGTACTGTACAAATACCCTTTGCTGCTCGGTACAGGAGAAACCATCCCAGCCTCTGGAAAACTATTGAATATATCGACAGACTCCTCCTGCCAGCCTTTCAGAAAAAGCACATCGGAATCTGAAATGGTGATCAAAGGTTCGAGATTACTTTTCACGACCGAGTATATCGCGTTGATTTTACCCACGTTCTCCCGGGTATAAAAAACCTGATCAATTGGAAAGTAGTTGTCTTTGTACCAAAAAATCAAATCCTCAACCTCACGACAACAGCCATTGATAACTATCGAGATACGTGTCTTTTCGTGAATGGTGTGAATCACCGACTCAATGCAAAGCTTGAATACCTCTAGCGCATGCTGAAAGTATTGATCCTGCAAGTTTGGGATATAAACCGACAGAATGATCCTGTGAATAGAGTCTATCTTAATTTTATTGTTCCGCTTTGAGGGGTTCTCTCCTTGTCTCATTTCGCTATCAACTATGCAACAAGAGCTTCAATCGCCGACTTGAGTATGGCGGTAGAGTATCTTTCCAAATACTTCGCCCTAAGCGCCATTTTCCTCTCCACTATCTTTGGCCCGTCCAATCGGGGAATGTCGTGAAGTTTTTTTCTTAAATCTTCCACGTCTTTGTAGATCAACTCTTCTCCCTCCAATCTGTCAGGCATGGCGCCAATTTCCCTAGAAAGGATCAACTTACCGGCTGCCATCGCCTCTATCCCAGTCATAGGACCTGTCTCTTCAGAGCTGTTGATAATCAAGCAATCAATTAATGAATAGATCTCATCTATTCTTGCAGGCGGGACAAAGCCTGCAATAGAAACATTTTTCAATTTCAGTCTTTGGATTAATTCCTCAAACCGGGATTGCAGCTCGCCTGCGCCGAATAGTAGAAGTTTGAATTGCGGGAATTCTTGAAAAATCTCAATCACCGTATCCATCTGTTTGACTTCCATAAAAAGCCCAATCATCCCAAATACTTTCAACTGGGAGTCTATTTCAATGTCCAGAAGCTTTCCCTCGGCCAAAGTCGTTTGATCGATAAAGACTTTTGGAATGGAGTTAGTGAGGCTTTTTATCTGAAACGGAGAGTGAAATACGTAGTTTCTGGATAAATGGGCTGGCAGAGTGGCATGCTTTTTCAAAATAGAAAAATCATGAATAGTGCCCGTAAAACGAACTGAAACGGGTACCGGAAGATCAGACTCGAAAATCTCCATCTCGCGGGAACTATACGTGATAAACAAAACGATGTGGTCGAAGTAAGAAGCAAAATCTTTCCACTGCTGGGAGTTATAAAAATCATCCCTTACGCCTTTAAGCCACTTTGAGCCCCAAAGCCGAAGCAAAACTCCTCTTAGAGAAGGGAAGATATTCCACAGATGGGGCCAAGCGAGAGATAGTGATTCGTTCATTTTGGCTCCGCCAAGTGTAAATCCACTGTTAAACATCGTAAATACGCTTACCTCGAATTGGCCTGCAGACAAGCAAGTAGCCCAAACTCTCATTTCCTCAAACCTCCCTCCCACGCCTTGCGAATTGATTGGGCCGACCAGTAGAATTCGTTTTGCCAACCTAGAATTCTTGAAGTTTAACCATCTTATTAAAGTAGTTGTTCTGGCTCATGAGAGTTTCAAAATCTCCCGAAGCGCTAATCTGACCATCTTTGATCAAATGGATGCAGTCTGCATTCTTTATTGTACTAAGCCTGTGGGCAATCAATAGTAAGGTATATTTTCCCTGAAGGGAATTGATGTTTTCTTGGATGACGTTTTCAGAGTCACTGTCAAGTGCCGAAGTAGCTTCATCAAATACTATAATCTCTACTTCCTTAAACAGCTCTCTGGCAATTGAAATCCGCTGCTTTTGTCCACCGCTAGCCCTTACTCCATTGTCGCCAAGCGGAGTATTCTCCCGTTGGTCCAGCTTGGCTACAAATTCAGACAAATTGGCAAGCTCAATAGCTTGATTAAATTTTCTAAGGTTTTCAGGATTCTTCTCAGCCCAAAAAGTAACATTGTTGAATACAGTATCATTAAAAATCACGGGCTCTTGGGTGATGTAGCCTATCTTCCCCCTGAGGACACTCAAATCCAACGCCGATCGCTCTACACCATTGATTCTTATATTTCCTTGGGTAGGCTCAAGAAGCCCCACTATAATATTGACCAATGTCGTCTTTCCGCTTCCACTCGGGCCGACGAACGCGATAGCCTCTTTGGGATTGACCTCCAAGGTGATGTTTTTGAGGACATCCCCGTTTTCTTTGAATCTAAAACCAACTTGATCCAGCCGAATCTGGCCAAAATCACCCATTGAGTTCGTTGTTTTATTTTCTTCCTTGCCCGAATCAAACATTTTTATCATTTCGGAAGTGGCAACAATCCCTCCAAACTGGGAGATGAACATTTGCCAGCTACTTTGTATACTTATCACGTAGTTCAATGCGCGATAAAAAAACATCAAACTCAACATGATGCTCGACAATGTTCCGCCCAGAAAATTGATTTGGATAATGATGACAAATACCACGATCACCAAAATCATTGGCTCTCTCAGTCCATTAAGAAGGGAATTGTAAAAGCCGATTTTACGTTGAAAGCTCTCAATCTCGTGAATCTGGTTGACTAGCTTGCGCTGGTACTTTGCAAAATACGAAGTTGCTTTTAAGTACTTAAAATGCTGTACAGCCTGAATCAAATAGGACTGAAATGCATGTCCTTTATTGGAAATCGTGATCGAAGCGGTCTCGGTCTTCCTGAAAAGTATTTTGAAAATCAAATTGGAAAGAAAGCCTCCTATACTGACCAAAAGCGCAAACTTCCAGTCCGAAATCAAAGCAAGACCGGTATAAACAAACAACAAAACAGCATGCTGAAGGGTATTGAAGTAGCTAATAAAGGCCCCAGTGACTTTATAAACTTCGCCAGAGAGCGTATTCTGTATCCTTCCGGCGTCAAGTCCAACAAAATGCTGGTAGCTTACATGGCTGAGGCCATCGAGCATCTGAAATCGCAACCTTTTCACAAATGAAATCTGCAACGACACTTTGAAGTAACTATCCATGAACTTAAAAAAACCCTTTAAAACGAAAAGAGATGTCATGAATGTCAAAATGTTGCCAATCGAGATCTCAATCCCGGCATTTGTCAGAAAGTCAATCAAAAATGAAAATTCCCCAAGAGTATCCGAGCCTGAGCTCTTTGCAGGATCAACGGCTACCTCAAAAAGTGGGATAAACAGTGCCAGACCGAAACCGTCGAACACCCCCACCAGAACACTCAGAAAAATCAGGAGAAAAATATTGTATCCTAGGTAAGAAAAAAAGTAACTAAAATACTTGAAGTTTTTTTCGACTATATTTTTCAGAAGCATAGAGAGTTAAAAAGGGAAAACAAGAGTTCCCTTTTTATTTAATTTTCAGTATTTACTTCTTCTTCTCTTCATCATAGTAGCCATAGCCATACCCATATGAATAACCGTAGCCATAGGTCACATTGGTAGAATCGACTCCATTGAAAACAGCAAAGATATTTTTAAGCCCTCTGTTGGTCTTTAGGCCATTCACTGCATCGACAAAAGCCCGCTGGGAGAAGTTTTGCCTAAACACAAAAAGACTGCAATCTACCATTCCCATGATATCCAATGTCTCGCTCACAAGGCCTACGGGAGGCGTATCGAGAATAATCACATCATATTCCTGCTTGAGTTGCTTTATCAAAAACTCAAATCTCTCGGTAAACAGAAGCTCAGCCGGATTGGGAGGAATCGGACCAGAAACAATGATATCTAGATTTGAAAATTTCGTACTTGTCACAATTTCCTGCCAGGTGTCGACTTGGTTGCTCAAGTAGGACGAAAGGCCCGTCTCGTTTGTCAAGTCAAAGCTTGCAAAAATCTTGGGCTTTCTCATATCGCAGCCTACCAAGACTGTCTTTTTGCCAGTAAGACTGTAAGCGGAAGCCAAGTTCATCGCACAGAATGTTTTTCCTTCTCCTGAAATCGTGGAGGTCACCAAAAAGGTCAACTGTTTGCCTTTCGGCAATACGAATTTCATGTTGGCCCTGAGAGACCTGAACGATTCAGAAATCCCTGACTTTCTCTTGTCAAAAACTACTAGCTCGGTATCCGCCTTGTTGTTCAGAACGGTACCCAAGAGTGGAATTTTAAGCTTGTTTTCCAAATATTGGGCATCCTCAATTTTTGTCCGAAATAATTCGCTAATTACGATAAGCAGCACCGGTACGAAAAAGCCCACCATCAGCGCAATCAAATAGTTCTTTACCGGTGTCGGACTAATCTGGATGCCTTCTTTAGCATTTTCGACGACCTTGTTATTTGCCTCGTTAGATGCTTTGGATATTGCCGCCTCAGCCCTCCTTTCCATAAGGAAGTTGTAGATATTTTCACTGAGGGAAAACTCTCGTTGAATCCGAATGAGGTTTTGTTCTGTCTCGGGCAAACTTTTAAAGGACCGCTCGATTTCTGAAATCCGGTCTTGAATGTCGGTCATTAAAGTCTGGGAATTGAAATCCACATTTTCCAGATTCTCAATGATGGACCTGTTCAAGTCCGAGATCTTCCTGTTCACTTCTACTACGGCAGGAGACGCTTCAGTCTGGGTAGCCAGCATCCTGGATTTTTCAGACTGAAGCTCCAAAAGGTTTTTGATCAGTCCATTTAGAAAAGGATCTTCGATCCCGATACCCGAGGGAACAATTACCTCGGAATAATTTTCACTGGTTAGATATTTCTTAAGATTCTGGTAATAATTCCTCTTAAATCTCTCTTGGGTTAGTTGATTTTCATATTCAACGAGTCGTTCATATACGGAGCTACTTTCCGAACTTAGGTTATAAATTTTATTGGCCGATCTGAAATCCTGAAGTTGATTTTCAAAAAATCTCAATGAGTCCGCAACACCCGCTACTTGGGAGTCTATAAAGTCAACAGTTTTGCTCGCAGAGATATTTTTCTGCTCGAGCTCCATCTCCATTACCGTCTGCATTAGGGTGTTGAGGTAAATCTCTCCCTTGTTAAGGTTCGAACAAACCAGCGATAGCTGCATAATCGAAGCGCCTCGCTCGTACGGTTCCACGCTCAGCGATCCTGCATAAGACCTAGACAGCGAATTCAGGTCTCTCAATTTCACCAAAATCGATCCTTCCGAATCCGCCGAAACCTTCAACACGCGGATTTTTAGCTCGTTGTTTTCGAGCCATTCGCCGAATTTTCCCATAATAGGCCCGGGCTGAAACCCAAAGGAAACCTTGCTGCCGTCGGGCAAAAGCTTGTTGTATGCTTCGTCGGTAAAGGCCAAATCAAAGTCCGAATCATTAGTCCAAGAAATTTTAATGTGACCGTCTATGGTCTGGGCATTTTTCCAGTCGACCTCTACGACGATTGGGGTATTCACATAGATTTCCGTATTGGAAAAAGAGCCCTCCCTGAAGTACTCCACTTGAAAGTCAAGTTTTTGAAGTACTCTCAAAGCTACAGGGCGGGACTTAAGAATGATCACTTCATTTTGAAGCCCCATTCCGGAATTTTCTATAAGTGAAGGAGATCCAAAAATCGCCAAAGGGCTTTCTTTTTCCTTGATGAAAAACAAGCTGTTTACCCGATAAAGTGGGCTGGAAATCTTTGTATAGAACCATCCTAATACTAGGCAAATGAGAATAGATGCGGCAATAAACATCCATTTCTGGACGATCTTTCGATAGACGGTTTTTAACTCAAAAGAGGAATCTTCTACCAAAAAATCATTCTCATTGTTTTCAAAATTCATAAAGAAAGTTATTGAACTAAGGTTACTATTAACGCAATGGTCGACACTGTCGAGGTAATCAAAGCTAGTGTTTGGATAAAGTTGGTACCTGCTCCTATTTCTCTCACCTTTAGCGGTTCCGCGTAGATAACATCATTTGGCCTGATGAAATAAAACTCAGAAGAAAGTAAATTTCTATCGTTTAGGTTGATTTTGTGGATTTGCGACCCATCCGGGTATTGACGAAGCATAGTGATCTCATCTCTTTTGGCAATAGTATTCATGTCTCCAGAGGCGGCAATTGCTTCAAAAATGGTAACGCGGTTTTGCAGAATGGTAACTTTGCCCGGCGAGTTAAATTCCCCAAGAGCACTAAATCTGATTCCTCCCAATCTCACTCTCACAAAAAAATCATCCGGCACATATTGCTTGACCTTCCCTTCAATTAAGACTTTGGCTTCTTCCATCGTCAGTCCAACCAAAGTCACCTCTCCAACCAAGGGTATTTCCACTTTGCCTTGTTCATCAAGGGTGTATCCGTTCATATAAAATAGATCACCACCATTTTGTCCCATAGTCATACTAGTATTCTCGGTCTCTCCCGTGACGATACTGAATATTTTGTTGAGCTCCTCGCTGGCTGTTTTGATCGTAATATCTACGATATCATAATTTTGGAGGCGATACAGTTCCTCTTTGTAGGGGAATTTTTCACTTGAGAAGACCTGTGGAGACTGGGAATCTAGATCTTGAAGATAAATTAGTTTTTTGTTGGAAACACAAGAAGAAAAAAACAACAAAAAAAGTACAAGAATACTGATAGAATATTTTGACATGACTAGTTTTTTTTAAATTTCGCGTGAAGAAAGTGATTTTTCGCCGAAAGAAAAACTTGTCGCCTCAGGCTAAGTCTCAAATTACAATCGGGCATCCACTGTGCTTTTATCCAGAAAACCCTTCACGTCAAAAACTACCCGTGCAGCGGATTTTTGGATTTCCAAAGTTGCAAATTGCTTATGTGACACAGCCAGAATGACCGCGGAATATGCATCTAGTTCAGGGGCTTGCTGTCCGGCTATAATGTCTATGCCGTATTCATGCTTCACCTCTGCCGGATTCGCCCATGGATCATATACATCCACGTCCATGTCATATGACCTCAATTCACTGTAAATGTCGATTACTCGCGTGTTTCTCACATCCGGGCAATCTTCCTTGAAAGTAAAGCCGAGAACCAAAACCTTGGAATCAATCACTTTGAGGTCCTTACGCATCATCAGTTTGATCACCTCTGTGGCCACATGCTTTCCCATGCTGTCGTTTAAGCGGCGACCTGCGAGGATAATCTCGGGATGGTAGCCTACTTCTTGCGCTTTTTGCGCCAGATAGAACGGATCAACTCCGATGCAGTGCCCACCAACCAAACCAGGTCTGAATTTCAGGAAATTCCATTTGGTGCCGGCAGCTTCCAATACCTCATGAGTATCTATGCCCAGCAAATTGAAGATTTTGGAGAGTTCGTTGACGAACGCAATATTGATGTCTCGCTGCGAGTTTTCGATCACTTTAGCCGCTTCCGCTACTTTGATGGATGATGCCTTGTGGGTACCGGCTGTGATCACCTGCCGATAAAGTTGGTCGACATACTCTGCCACTTCAGGGGTACTTCCTGACGTCACTTTCAAGATCTTGGAGACGGTATGCTCTTTGTCTCCAGGATTGATCCTTTCTGGTGAATAACCGGCAAAGAAATCTTCGTTAAATTTTAGTCCCGACACCTTTTCCAAGACAGGCACGCATTCGTCCTCGGTCACACCTGGGTAAACAGTCGATTCATAAATGACAACGTCGCCTTTTTTGATGTATCTCCCTATATTTTCTGACGCCCTCAGCATTGGAGTCAATACTGGGCGGTTGTGTTTATCAGTTGGAGTGGGTACAGTGACGATATACACCTGACAATCTGAGAGCGATTCGGGATCAAAGGTGGGAAAAAGTCCAGTCTCACCTAAGGCGGGTGCTTTGGGTACTACCACCGATTGCAGCAGCTCATCTTCTATCTCCAAAGTGAAGTCCTTTCCCGCATGAAGGTCTGCAATTCTCCTTTGGTCGATATCAAATCCGATGACTGGAAATTTCTTGGCAAATTCTACCGCTAGTGGGAGTCCGACATATCCGAGTCCGATAACTGCAATCTTGGTATCGTGAACTAGAGTCAACATGACTAAATTTTAAGAATAAATATTAGTGTGGATAAAGATGAGAAAGCTTCGCCCTTTCGGTCACAATGATGACTTAGCCTTGCTATAAATTAGAGCTAAGAAAAATGATGACTAAATGCCGAAAAACTCATCTTTAACCCCATCCAACTCATTATCAGTCTACTAACTAAACATTGGACGGAGTAAAAAATGAGTACTTTATTTGCTCACTTTATTCAAGTGGCAAAAGTAACAGAAAAGCGCTTAAAAAAAATGAAGTTTTAGGAGATTAGGAAAGACGGTACAGCTGCAGCAATTCTTGTTTACGCCAATTAGAACGACCCCTGCCAAAAAAATCAGTCGTTACGGTAGGCGATACTTAAAAAATTGGGTTAGTATCAATTTAGTCAATCCCATTTGTATATCTATCTGTTAGCTAGTTTGCCGAAGGCATTGCGCTAGCGAGTCTCTCCAATAGGCAATTTCCACGTTGAAGTCAGACTTGATCTTCGCTTTGTCAAGCACGGAATAAAAGGGTCTCTTAGCCGGAGTCGGATATTGGATCGATGGGATCGGATTCACTTTACAGACGAGATCTTTCATTTCCATGATCGCTTTTGCAAAATCATACCATGAACAGACCCCTTCGTTTGAAAAATGGTAAATCTCTGTTTTGGAATTGCTCAGCTTCGGCAAGATATCCAAAATACACGTTGCCAGATCTCTGGCGTAAGTTGGTGTGCCGACCTGATCGACCACAACGTTGATCTCTGGACGCTCGGCTCCAAGTCTGAGCATAGTTTTCACAAAGTTGTTTCCGAATGTGCTGTACACCCAAGAGGTCCTGATCACAGCCGAATTGGTAAGTCCTGATTGCAGAATCGCTTCTTCTCCCTTTAGCTTAGTCAATCCATAGACGCTCTTCGGGTTGGGAATTGAATCTTCCGAATAAGGACGGAAGGTTTCCCCGTCAAAGACATAATCCGTCGAAACATGGACAAATTTCAAATTGAATTCTTTGGCTGCCTCTGCCAGATACCTTGGGGCTAAGTGATTGACACTGTCCGCACGCTCTACTTCGGTTTCCGCACGATCAACTGCAGTATAGGCTGCGCAATTGATTACTGCATCGAATTGGTTGGATTGAAAAAAACTCCAAACCGCCGACCTGTCGGTGATATCCAATTCGGCAGCACCGGTAAATACAAATTCAAAGGAATAGTTTGACGCGATGTATTTGATTTCAGAGCCGAGCTGCCCGTTAGAGCCAGTGACCAATATTTTATTCATACAATGTTGTTTTGGTTGTGAAAAGATGTGCATATACAAAAAGAGGCTGCCTCTTGTCTTTCTCGGATAGCTTCATTGGCTCCTTTTTCAGAGCCCCATCAATATCTAGCAAAGGATTGCCAAACCCATTTCCGCGATCCGATTGGGAACAATTGCAATCGTTAACTTTGTGGTGGACCACTGCAGATTCACACAAGCTGACAAAGCCTTGGACAAATCCCTGTAGAACCAATCGAAGCCTCATTTTTCCGACAGCAAAACATTCTCTTTGGTCTCCAAAAGCTGAGGCTCAATTTCCACCACATCGGTTTTTTTTTGGTTCTAATAAATCCTATTTCCTCTTCTGCTGGACCTTTTTTATCAGATATTGTCCGTACTCGTTCTTTTTCAAAGGATCGGCAAGTGCGAGAAGCTGATCGCCGTCAATGTATCCCAGTTCAAAAGCGATTTCTTCCAGACATGCAACCTTTAGTCCTTGTCTTTTTTCGATGGTGTGGATAAAGTTTGACGCCTCCAGCATGGACTCGTGAGTGCCTGTATCCAACCATGCGTAGCCTCTACCGAGGAGCTCGACCATCAGGTCTTTCGATTCGAGGTAGACTTGGTTGACCGTCGTTATCTCCAATTCCCCCCGATGGCTCGGCTTGATCGTTTTTGCTACTTGGATCACCGAGTTAGGATAGAAATAAAGTCCCACAACCGCATAGTTACTTTTGGGCTCCTTTGGCTTTTCTTCAATGGAAATTACCGTTCCGTTGCGATCAAATTCAGCAACTCCATAGCGCTCGGGGTCATTGACATAATACCCAAAAATAGTCGCCTTGCCGTCTTCCTTTACATTTTTCAATGATTTCTTAAGGAGTTCTGTAAAGCCATGACCGTAAAAGATATTGTCACCCAAGACCAAGCAAACAGAATCATCACCAATAAACTCTTCTCCTATGATGAAAGCCTGAGCCAGTCCATCTGGACTGGGTTGCTCTGCATAGCTAAAACTCAACCCCAATTCCTTTCCGTCTCCCAAAAGCTTCTTGAAATTAGGCAAATCATCCGGGGTAGAAATAATCAGGATCTCCCTGATACCCGCCAACATCAACACAGATATCGGGTAATACACCATCGGTTTGTCATACACCGAGAGCAGCTGCTTTGAAGTTCCTTTGGTGATGGGGTACAGCCTAGTACCAGATCCTCCTGCTAAAACGATTCCTTTCATATTGTATATTTTGAGCGAACGAACGACGTCCTCTGAGTCATTTCTTTTTGATATAAATTTCGGTTTTGCTAAGCGGTGTTTTAAACCAATAGAACTAGTCAATTGGTTCATTGCATCTATAGACGAGATATTCGTCTATTTATTGAATAAAAAGATGATTGAAATCTGTCCCTGAAAAGAAAGTTTGTCCTCGCTGTTAGGGAAATCAACGCTACTATTTGTTCCAGATTGCCATTGGTAGTTGCTGGCATGGATAAACTGAGCACTACTACTCACTACTAGCTGCTCCCATTGCTGATTCCACAGTAAACCTAAACTATAATCAACCCAAGGCCTCTTCTCAGGTTTTTCGCTTGAGAGTAGATAATAAAAATCCTGGTGGTTTACCAAACGCTGCAGTAATAGTCCATATTTCTGCCGGCTGGTAATTTTGGCGACTTCTAGGATTTGCGCATTGGACCCCACCCCAATTCCCGTTCCCATCGGCTCCCCATAATTGGTAAATCCCCTGACCTGATAGTGTGTATGCCAACTGGCATTCAACACCCCCAATTGAAGATATCTCACATGTCGGTTAACTGACTCAGATTGTTGAATAACCTCACCTCTAAATTGCAAGTATTGATCAGACTTGGGGAGGGAAACCAACTTGGTGAAGCCAAAAAGATAGGCTCGGGCATGCTCAGGATTTAGGATGAATTCCCGCCAGTTGTAGGCGTGGTCATGCTTGCCGAACTCAGCATAGATTTCCGCTTTTGCCTTTGGAGCCTTCAATCGAAAAAACACTGACACTTGCTGGTCTTGGGCTTGACCATCGTAAACGACGGTATGCCCATCTTCAAAAAATTTCTCTTTTTGGAAGGCTTCGAAAATAGGAAGTCTGCCAGTGAAACTATCCTCCACGTCCTCCTCGTATTGCTGAAAGGTCCGGTTAAGTCCAAGGAAGAAGTTTTTCAAGAACTTTGGTTGATAGGCTACTGAAAAGCCAGTCACATATCGCCAGTCACCCGAAAAATACCTAAAATATTGCTGGTTTAGTGCATCATCTTGGGTTGGTGGAATGCCCGAATCCTCCGCCCGTCCAGCGATTATTTCAGCCTCGAGATGACCGATTCCGATGTTAATAGGCGCAGAAGTTCTCAGAAACGCATGGGGAATACCTCGAGCATTGTTGGAGAATATGAGGCTTGAAAACTGCCCAGGCCCCCACCAGATGTTTTGGGTGCCTACGCCAGCTTCTATTTTCGCAAGATTCAGCGATACGTATGACTGTCCCGGCGTAATGAAGTTGCCATAGCCATCTCCGAAATACTCTGGATTGTCGCCAAAATTCCAGTATCGGAACCTTGCGGAATTCATATTGTCTGAAAAATTCCCTTTATAACCTTGAAATGACTGGTTTTGACTCCGCACCCATTCCGGACGCAGCTGAATTTCCAAGAAGAACAATCGGGCAAAAATTCCCGGAGACAGAAGGTTTTGCCAACCTGCACCATTGAGCAAGGCCGAGTTACCCCAGCCAAATGGGCGATCTGAGTTAAAGATCGTAGTATTTAGCAATGGCAGAATGGAAAAGTCTGTATGCTTTCGCCTTTGTGGAAATGAGTCTGTCGACGTGAATTCGTCGTCTTGCAGCATCCGCACCGGTCTGAGGGCAAAGGAAGAGTTTTTATGTCCCAGATCCAGCAAGTTTTCCCTACGTGCAACTTCTTCTAGCACCGGGAATCCCGCAGGTATTGTTTGACCAATCCCTTGAATGCCCCAGCAGAGTCCGCACACAAAAAGTGCTACTCGCTTAATCCATAAGTTAATCATCTAAATGACTCCAGCATCGCGACATATTTCTTGCTAATCGCCCGCCAAGAATAATTCTTCTTAGCTAACTTAAAAAGCACCTCCCCCATCTCTTCCCTACCCAGTGATCGAATCTCAAACAGCAGCCTCTTTAAGTCCTCAGAGTCATCAAAATATACTGCTTTGCCAAAGGTCGTCTCACGGTTATAGTTCACACCATACGCTATCACGGGTAGACCTAGATACATGGCCTCCACCAAAGAGGGATTAGTGCCTCCAGCGCTGTGGCCGTGAAGGTAAAAATAACAGTTAGATCGGAGGACATTTAGCTCCTCCATTTCATAAATCGGATTATATAGGATAATATTCTTGACTTTTGAATAGTCTTGATAAAGCTTCATCCCATATTCATTTGCGTTCCAGTTGCCCACGACGACATAGGGCATTCCAATCTCACATTCCTTGAATGCCTTGAGTTGCATCTCCACGTTATTTTCCGGTTCGATCCTGCAAACAGTAAATACATATGGGGAACCCAGAAAGGAAAACTTTTTGAAATAATGGTCCGGCGCGACGGCAGCCACGTGGTTTGCTCCATAGGCAATCAAAAAGGAGCTCTTCCGGTACTGTTCTTGGACATAATCCTGAATATGCTTGTTGTCCGCCACTACTCCGTGGGAAAAGCGAACTGCCAAGGCTTCCGAAAGCTTCAAAAACTTCTTCGCAAAGTACCCCCATTTCTCACGCTTCCACTCCAGCCCGTCTATGTGAGTGATGATTTTGGCACGTGTAAATGGCTTGATCAAAGGAACCATAAAAGCTCCCGAGACGCCCAATAGCAAGATGTAGTCTTGATTCTTGTAGGTTTTGAGTAGCGATATGGAGTCGTACAAGATACTGCTGGCTCCATTTGCCCTCTGTCTGAGGTAGACCAAATTGGCGCTCTTGTACTTCTCCAATCTATCGGGATAGGATCGACTTTCACAAAAAATCGTTATGTCATAAAACTTTGGGAGGAAATCCAGAAGATTTTCAACTAGCGTTTCAAACCCACCATAGGTTGCCGGAACGCCTACTGTACCGAGTATTGCTAACTTTTGTTTTGCCATTTTAATATCGTGCTCTGGAGAGAGCGACTACTTGATCTGTCTTGTCGCCTTGAAATACGACGAAAAAGTCAAGGTAAGAACTATAAAACCCAATTTGCTGAATGGCCTCAGACTAAGCGAATTGCGAAAAAGTCTCAGCAGATTCGTGGTTGTCGGAAAGCCTTTGGACAAAAGAAATTCTTGATAGAGCAATAGTGCCTTACCATGTCTATGGGACTTCTTAATTTTCGACAAGGGATTTGCTTGCGAAGCGCCTAGCACATTACTGGAATGTTGTCTATAGAAACTAAGCTGTTCTGGAATGAAACTATAGGAAACTGACCGGTGGAGTACCGTCAAGGAAATATACCAGTCATGCATCGGGATCCGTTCGTCAAAGTCCAGATCCAATTGGTTCAAAAAACCACTGGATAAGGCGATCGTGTGACCGATCACACAGTTGGACAAAAACAAGCTGGGCAATACAAAGTCCCGATGAACTTCCCAAAACTTGTGGTAGAAAGACGTTTTGATCGGATTCAGGTCTGAGTCTGCGATGATCACGTCATGGAATACGAACTCCGCACCTCCCTGAATCTCCCCATATACCCGCTCATTTTTATTGTAGGTCCAGACATCATCCTGATCACAGAGATAAAGAACATAGTCCGAGCCGGCTTGCGCCTCTCTTACTACAGCTATCGAATTCAGAAAAGAATGGCAAGCCGACTTGGCGAAGTCGAAAAAAACAAAAGAAAGATTGGAGTAGGTCTCGCTCAGGCCTTTGATCTTCTCCCGAGTGGAATCGGTAGACAAGTAGTCATGCACAATGATAAAATCCACGGGCAAAGACTGTTTGGCTATACTTTCGACTTGCTGCGCTATAAAGTCCTCCCCGTTGTGGGAACAAATCAAGGCAATTTTCAACATTCTATTTTCTAAAGAAGTAACAACAGGTCAAAAACCAGATAGGCAAAAACAACCAGGGATTGACAAAACCTACAGAAAAATACATCAGGGTGCTTTGCAGCGGCTTGTGTATTCCGCTGATAAAAAAGATCGAGAAAATAAAGGTCGCAAACAGGAGAAATCCAATCAACCCAAACTGGAGAAACAGCATAGGAAGCTGCATCTCTATCTGGTAGGGCTGGCTGAAATCCGTGACATATTCTTCAATAACAAATCCAAATCCTCTCCCGAAAAACAAAAAATCGCCGCTAATCAACTCCAAAATACCCAGCAGTTGATTGTATTTGAACACAATGCTCAACGCAAGATCCGCTCTCACCACATAGGACACCAGCTCGACGCCCATAAAAACCACCCCCACCAACATCAGCGGAAAGAAATACCAGAACTTTCTCTTTATCAAATCGCTATGGTCAACCCACAGCCTCCATACAAAGAAAATGATGATGAAAAAACTCTTGCACAGTACAAAAACATAGACGAAGGTCAGCAAAAACAAAAAGATGTTGAGCAGCTTGTTTTTGAACAAGCTGTAGTCATTGAGTATAAGTAATGGGGTAGTCTCGATGAATACCCGGTGGATGGCTCCATCTGAACCCCGGATGAAATTCAAGCCCCTAAAAAAGCTGAAATCGAGGTTCAGTACAAAGAATACAATTGCCAATACGATGGATACGAAATTGAATATCGTGATCCATTTCAGATCCAAGTCGAAACTTATCCTACAGGAGTGCCCGATCAGGACAACCGAAACGACAAACAACACAAATCCCAAAAAATGACTAAAGCCGAAGTCATTTTTCATCGAGTTGTTTATCCAGAAAAGCATCAAAAAACACGCAAAGGCGGAAAAGAACACCAGAAAGTAGACCAAGAGCTTTTCCTTCTTCAAAATCAAAAAAGAAAGAAACTGCAAAGGAAGAAGCGCCTTCTGACTGACAAACAGGAACAAAGGCCAAACAGAGAAAATCCAATTGGTCAGATGGATGTCCTTAACTTTCATTCAGCTTGTTTAATACAGTCGTGGATTTGATCTTTCTGAATCCAAATTGCCTTTCGATGTCACTTTTGAGAAAAAGGCTGAAGTTGACCCTATCCAAATGGATCAGACCCCGCATATTGTCCAAAAATCCCAGCCGAAGCAAAAAAGCGGCGTATCCTTTTAGCTTGGTCAATAGACCAGGCTGGAACAAAACAGAAAAGCCCAACTTGAAATCCCTAACCACATAGTCATAGCTTTTCAACTCAAAAAGTCCAATCACTTCCTCCCGGGTAAAGGCCCGGTCATACCGAACACAGGTGTCTGTGACCGTCTCCATCACCTGCTCATGGCCTGTGAAATCAATCCCAAACAGAAAGGACTGGAAATGCTTTCTGATCTCATGGCTCAGACTAAAGGCAACAAATGGGCTGTCTTCCAGCTTTCGGCTCATCGAGAGAATGGTGCGCATGAACACCTCGGGATTTGAGATAAAAACAGAATTGTTCAGAAATACAAATCTCGCTCTGCCAGTCAGCCTAGCCTCCAAAAAACCCCTGATGTAGCAATTTAAATCGTATCCTTGGGTAGGATTTGGAATGCATCGTACACTGCTGGGAAGCCTGTCCAGATTAGACAGCTCGCCGTTATAGACCAGAAACACCTCGAAATCCGACTCTTGGGAAATCCAGTCCAAGAAGGCGATCACATCCTCCCTCAGTGCGGCGTTCCGCTCATACATAGCGAAAACGACTGTAGTCAACCTAGTCTTCAAATCACTTGGAAAACATATACACTAAAGCATCCGGACAATTTTCCCATAAATCCTGTCCAGATAGTCAAAAACGCGAGGGAGCGGCTGGTTAGAGTCATAGAATCTTTTGAATCTGACGTAGCCGATCAGCTTGGTAAATCGGGTGACAGCACCCTTGTGCGGCTCCATCGAAAAGTAGGGACTGCGTCGGGATGAAAATACGCCTGTCGTAAAGTCCAGGCCCGATTTCCACAGCACATACATTAATGAAAGCTGATCTCTTTTGCTTTTATTCTGAAACTCCTCCCACCAGAGCTCCATCGTCTTGATCACCTTTGGGTCAGTGTGCCTTCTGAAAAGAAGGTTGTTCTCCGTCAACCCAAACCCCACCGGAAAGCCTTCCGCTTCGTAGCCTTTCATTTGGGAGTTCACGACCTCCTCATTGCCCTTTCTGGACAGAATGATCACATTAGCTTCATCGTAGACACATCGTCGGCCAAAATGATCAGGAAGAGCAAACGTATAGTTGCTATCGATCAATTGGCGAAACAGCCTATTGGCCGCATTTTTTATGCGGATGTTGGAATCCACATAGAAGCTTATTTCATATTCTCCCAAAAACCGATGGGGAAAAAACTTATACATCCTATTGAGCTCCAGTGAGCTTAGCTCGGTATTGCAGACCTGTCGGATCTGCCAAATATCCGACTTCAAATCGACTTGGTCGGTAAAGCAGACGAAATCAACTCGATCAAACTTTCCAATCGGATCTATCAATCGATCATAGTCACCAAAAAGTGCGATATAGACTACCAAGCGACCCTTCCTTACCTCATCCATTTGTCATACCACATTTGGAACACAAGAACAGTCCAGACCTTTCCCAACAAATAAGAATGTCCGTCGAGAAACAGCTCCTTTATCTTGACCATCTCAAAAACGTCAAACAAGCCGTGCTCTTTCAGTCTCTCAGGCTGAAAATAAAACTCCAGATGATCCCTGAATCCCTCAACCAACCATCTTTCCAGGGGAATACTAAAACCCATTTTTGGTCTGTCGAGCAGATCCTTTGGAACATACTTGTGGGTAATGTCTTTCAACAGGTATTTTCTGTTCCCGTCCTTGATCTTTAGGCTTGGGTCCAAGCGGGAGACAAATTCAATCAGCCTATAGTCCAGCAAGGGCTCCCTCCCTTCTAGACTTACCGACATCGTGGACCGGTCCACCTTTGTCAAAATATCATCCTGCTGGTAAGTCTTGAAATCAATCGCCATCATCTTGTCCAAATCCGACAATCCACCCGACAAGTATTCCAAATCGTCAAAACCTGTGAATACCTGTCCCGATCCAGAATGAACCAGCTCATTCACTTCTTCTGAAGTGAAAAACTTCTGAAAACTGCCCATAAAATCGGCCGGGGACTCACACTTCAAAAAGGACACCGCTCGGTAAAACCGCTCGCTGGATTTGGGAAAAACAGTATTGAGGCGAAGCCTACGGGGTGACAGCTTTTCCAATACGCCGGACATCTGCTTTCTGTAGGGGAACTGACCGAACCTATCATGGTATTTTCCCGCTATCAGATATTTTTCATACCCTCCAAACAGCTCATCCCCACCATCAGCGCTTAGCGAGACAGTTACTTTCTCCCTTGCCAACTTGCTCACCAGTATAGTAGGAATCATCGAATTATCCGCGAATGGCTCATCAAAATAAAAGGCTAAATCAGGCAAAACAGCCGCTGCATCCTCCTGTCTACAATAATATTCAGTATGATCAGTCCCAAGGTAATCCGCGACTTTTTTCGCATGATGGGCTTCATTGAAGTTTTCTTCCAAAAAGCCAATTGAAAAGGTCTTGATTTTTTCGGTTCGAGAACTCTGCAACAAAGCCGTTACGGCAGAGGAATCGTAACCCCCACTCAAGAAAATCCCTACCGGGACATCCGCTACCATTCTATATTCACAAGCGGATTTAAGTAATTGTTCAGTCTCAGTTTTGGCCTCCTCTTCGCTGATGGAAAGCTTGTCTTGATTGTAGCATGATATGACATCCCAATATTTTGAGGCCTTAATATCCGCATTGGAAACACCAAATTCCAGTATATGGCCTGCCTTCAGCTTATGGGTATGTCTGAAAATCGTATACGGTTGCGGTATGTATCCGTATTGAAAAAATAGATTCAGCCCCTCTTCGCTAATCTCCCGTTTGAAACAAGGGTGCTCATGAAAGCTTTTGAGTTCACTCGCAAACATGAACAAGCCATCCCTGAAATACCAGTACACTGGCTTGACTCCGGCGCGATCTCGAAAAAGCGTGATCTTTTCCCCGATGTAATCATAGATCGCTATGGCAAACATACCATTTAGGCGATGAACCATCTCCTTGCCCCACTGGCTGTAGGCCTTCAATATGACTTCCGTATCGGAATTTGAACTAAAGGAAAAACCCTCCTTTTCCAGATCGGTGCGGATCTCCTTAAAATTGTAGACCTCCCCGTTAAATATTATCTGATACTGCCCAAACTCCATGGGCTGATGGCCTTGTGGGGACAAGTCCAAAATAGAAAGACGCCTATGCCCCACCCCCACTTGAAACGATGACTCATTTTGAAAATAATATCCCGAGTCATCCGGACCCCGATGCAACATGGCATCGGTCATTTTTTTCAACACATTTTCATCTGATGACAAATTCAGATCGACAAATCCGGCTATTCCACACATAACGCTACTTTTTCAAAAGGAAAATCGAACGAACAGAACAACTATTCAAAAGAATTGGGGACAATTGTAAAAACACCCTTTTCTCCCAATCTAACTGCAGAAAACAAAAATTTAATCCTGTTATATATAAAGGCCGGTTTCTTTAAAAACTTAAAAAACCCCCAATAGCAAATAATCAAAAAGAAGGAAATCCGATTTAAGCGATATCTGTAGCTATTGGTTTTTATACTATTGTAAAAATATGCGGTGTTTCTAAAAGAATAAAACAACTTAAATAGTGATACATTCTGGCTAAAAATATCCTCTCCATCCTTGAAGGACATATCCAAGTCTTCAATCTGGCTGGAGTAGATCAAAAATTGTTTTATGCCAAGCTTTGAAAACCTGATCGTGTATTCATGGTCATCGGCATAGACAAAAAATTCCTTCTTCGGTAAACCAATTTCCCTCAAATTGTCTACGTGGCTAAAAAGCCCGCCATACGGACCATATTGAACCTTTATGATAGGGAATCTAACATCGCTTTTATCGGGAGAAGCTGCCTTTCTGCCCAATTTGCCACCCAAATAGCTCGCAATGTCAAACCCACAAAAACCGTTGGCCACCGGAGCTTTGATTAATCCCGCCGACACTGCAAGCAAATCATCCCGCCAACAGTTTCCCCTGTAACAATACAAAACAGGACGAGCAAAGTCCTCTGACAACAGCGAATGCGCACTATGCAAAGCTCTAAGGCAGCCCGATCTGGGACAGTTGTCATCATCCAAAAACCATAAATAAATCTCTTCCCGAAGTCGAAAGGCATAATCAAGAACAAGAGAATATGCGCCTGCCGTACCCAAGTTGGCTTCGTTTGTGAAAACCGTCACATTTCCTAGCTCCGATCTTAGTGAACTTATCTGCTTTCTCGATTCAACGGCAGACGCGTTGTCCACTATCCAAACTTGGGACACCCCCTCCTTGACAGCCGCTCTAACCACCTGCTCCAGGAATACAAACCTGTCGCCATAAGTGACAATTACCGCAATAGTTTTAATCAAACCAATCTATTTTAAAGCATAATTGTTTTCCGACTCGATTTCAACCTTTGCTTTTCTGTATGACAAATAGAATCTCATAGCAAGGGAAGATATATGTAAATGTCTCCTCATACAGCTCCTTCATGTAGTTGGAAGAGTTAAAAATAGACGTCAATACCTTCTTGAAGAGATTTCTAAGCCGAAAGTCAGACCTAAAAATCAACTTGACATCCAAAATATCGAAGTCAATGTCATTGTAGTACATAGGCACTTTCCGTTTGAAAAAGGAATTTTTACTGAAGTAAGAAATAGAATACAGGCCCCAAAAAGCCTTGTGGGTATAATCGCTATAGTAGTAAGGGTTTGAAAAATGGGGCACAACATTAACCATCCTACCCCCAGGCTTCAAGACCCTAAAAACCTCCTTGAGAAACAGAGGCAAATTATCAATATGTTCCAAAAAATGGCTTGTATGAATTTCGTCTATACAACTATCCTGTATGAAAGAAAAACCCTCAGACAAGTCACAAACAAAGTCCACACTATCCTTGTTGACCATATCCAAACCAATACAGTACTCAAATTGCTTGGTCTCTCCAGGTCCTAATTCCAGCACACTTTTGCCGTACTTATTCTGATACTGGTTCAAAATTTCATCAAACATATTTTCTCTTATTAAATATCGAATAGCTATAGTAGTACAAAGACAAAGTAATCAACATCTCAGAAACCAGTGTTGCATAAAGAGCACCTCTATAGTCAAACTTTGGAACAAGTAAAAACAATAGAATCAAGTCAATAAGGACACCACACCACACAATGATGCTAAATCTCCGGGAATTCCCTGTTGTCAAAAGATACTGCACCGCAGGAACATTTATACCTATGATAAACAAGGCAATTGCCAGCATTCTAAGAATTTCTATAACGACAGCCTCTTGACTGCCTGACACAAGCAGCGAAATGTATCTGGCAAAGAAAAAGGTAAAAAGAAAAATAGAAGTAGAAAGAATCATCGAAATGGAGAAAAGACTTCTTAATCTATTTGAAATGGCCAAACCTCTGTCTTTCTGGGCCTGCGAGACACTCGGAAAAAAGGCCTGGGACAAAACGACATTCAATCCGTTGATCGCCTCAAAAATCTTCTTGCCTATAGAGTAAAACCCAAAAATTATTGGATCGAGATAAAATGCCAAAAGCAATATCGAATTGTTCTTATACCCCAAAATAGCCAAATTGGATGTGAATAGATCCCATCCGTCCTTGAGATAAAAACCTAAAACTTGCCTATTTGGAATATAAAACTTCACTCCAAACTGCCTAACAACTATAAAAACCGATACCACTCCGATAAAAACTAGGCCAATGGAATTGAGCAGAGGAACCAGCCATATATCCGCTTCATTTTTTACAAAAAGAAATATCCCTACAGTAAAAATAAACTTAGCTAAAATGCTCAGATAGGTAATATATTTCATTCTCTCCATCCCCTGAAAGAGCCAAATAGGAAATAAAACCTGTCCGAACACCATCCCAAATGAAATAAACAGCAGATCCTGTATTTGGTTGAACCTCTCGATCCAGAAAACAAGACACACCATCACCAAGAAACAGGCGGCCATCAACAACAACTTAATAAAGAGGATTGAACCGAAAATTTCACTGATCTTCTGGGAGTCATCCCTATTTATTGAAACCTGTCTGGTGGCAGAAAGATTAAATCCGTAGTCGGTAACTAGGGTAAAATATGATGAAACCGCCAAGCAAAAGGCTAGTACACCGTATTGATCAACCCCTAAAACCCTGACCAAATATGGAAAAGTCACCAAGGGCATAATATAGTTCATGCCCTGTAGGAGAAGTAAATTGAAAATATTTGAAAAAAGACTTTCTCTACCCAAAGAGTGTAATATTTAATCTAGCTTTTTTGAGTAGAAAGAATAAAAGTAAACAGGCACATAGTCTATAAAGCGCCTCTCCAATCGATATGGTATCATTGCAATTACAATCCCTATTTCAGTCTTTTGAAATACTCAGATGCTAAAATGTAGACTATCGAAAATGAAAATCCGATCATGGAAAAAATAATCAGGACAAGAGATCCTCGAATATTGGACTTTTCTATAGGGAGAGTAACAGGTTGAAGAATAGAAAAAACTTGGGTATCCTTTGCCACTTGTAATTTTGCTTGCTCTACTTGTTTGGCCAGCTCGGTGTACACATCAAAATAGAAGTTATAGTTTGCTTCCAACTGTTGAAGCTGACTGATTGCATAGGCTGAACTCAAATTTTGGTTGCGGTCTTTGAAGTTGGCCAATTTCATTTGGGCATCCTCGAATTCTTCCTTTCTCTCCAAAAAACGCTCTTCGGTAAACCTCAACTGTTCTTTCGCATTCTTTATCTTAAACTGGATCACTTCTTCCTGCAGCAAATCTACCGAGAATTTGGTCATTTCGGCAGCCATCAAAGGCTCAGGCATTTCGAAATGGACGGTGACGATGCCGTCTTTTTCGTTTGGAATGACCTTCAGTTGAGCATTAAGCCTCTTGAAGTGGGTGTACTCTTCCTGACTCACCCTGACAATCCCATTAATCTCTTGTACTAATACGGCTTCTGGCTCCCCTTTCAAAGCTTTCACCACCTTGCCAGGTAGGCCAACGGTAAAGTCTTTGACATACTCCATTACTCCTGGCGAATAAAGCTGATCGTAATATTCTTGATAGCTAATGGCACTGTCCAAAGCGTCCACGTGAATTTTTGCATTCAGCAGTGCCTTTTGAAAGCTTACAGACAAGGCAATCTTTGGATATAAAGCAGGCGGCACATCTGAGCTGCCTGACACTCCGCTAAGATTGAACCCTGCCAAAGAGGCCAATCCACCCAATGCTCCTTGAGAACCAGGTGATTCACCCATTTGGGGAATAAAGGTCGAAGTAGCAGAAAACCTTTTGGGGGAAACCAGTGCAACAACAATTCCCAAAACAACAAACAGGAGGGTAACCTTGTAAACTACTTTGCGCCTGTTCCAAACAACCGTTGCAAGGCCGCTCAATGTGAGTTCTTCAAAAGGAGACTTTGAGACGTTTTCCGACATACAACTATTAAATTACCAAATGAGATCAATTGGATACACTACAAGCTTTTTGCAAAACAATTTCAAAAAAACAAAATCCAGTCGGAAGAGATGGCAAATGAATTCAATTCTGTTGCCAAAGTGACTGTTATTTTTGGGAGATTTTTTTTGCTGGGCCTATTCGATATCTGTACGTTGCCTAGCTACCTAAAACAGGGACACTTTTACTAGAAAAGTGTCCCTGCTCGGCCTTTTTTAACTTTGTTAGGTTAACTCCAACTTTTCAATGAACCACAGAAATCACAATTCTTGAATCGCTTTTATCTTCCCTACTTTGACTGCTTCATTTATTTCCAATTCCAAAGTGCGTAAAGCCCAATGAATTTAGATACTTCTTGTCGTAAATATTCCTTCCATCGAATATCACCTTGTTGTTGAGTAGCTTGCCGACAACTTCCCAGCTAGGAATTCGGAATTCTGACCATTCGGTCACCAAAAGAAGTGCATCCGCATCGACCAACGCATCATAGGCATCATTACAATAGGTTACTTTGTCAAAAATATAGTGAGCCTCGGCTTCCTTCATCGCAACCGGGTCATAGGCCTTGACTTTCGCACCAGCAGCTCTGAGTTCGTCGATAATCACAGAAGCCGGCGATTCCCGCATGTCGTCAGTATTGGGCTTGAAGCTAAGTCCCCACATCGCAAAGGTTAATCCGCTTAGGTCTTCACCGAAATGGGCTTTGACCTTACTTGCCAATATGTGTTTTTGATCGTCATTTACATCCTCCACAGACTGGAGAACACGAAGGTTATATCCGTATTGTTTGGCAGTTTTGATGATCGCCTTTACGTCTTTGGGAAAGCAAGAACCCCCATAGCCGACACCCGGATATATAAATTTATTGCCAATCCTTGGATCTGATCCAATCCCTTTTCTGACCATATTCGCATCCGCTCCTACCCTCTCGCAGAGGTTGGCGATGTCGTTCATAAAGGAAATTTTGGTAGCTAGCATCGCGTTGGCGGCATATTTTGTCATCTCCGCCGAAGGTATGTCCATGTAAATGATCCTGTCACCGCTTAGCTGGAAAGGCTTGTACAGCCGCTGCATAATCTGCTCTGCGCGCTCGTCATCCACGCCAATCACAATTCTGTCCGGCTTCAAGAAGTCTTCCACCGCAGCACCTTCTTTGAGAAACTCCGGATTGGAGGCGACCGCAAAAGGAAGGTCGGAACCTCTTTTGACGAGCGCTGCTTGTATTGCCGCCCGGACTTTTTCACCTGTAGTTACAGGAACGGTGCTTTTTGTAGCTACAACTATATAATCGGTCATCTTGCTTCCGATCTCATCGGCAACCGCAAGTACATATTTCAAGTCAGCCGAACCGTCCTCACCTGGAGGCGTTCCAACCGCGATAAAAGCTACTTCCGCCCCTTGGATCGCTTCTCCTAAATCCGTGCTAAAATTTAGGCGGCCACTTTTGAAATTTCGAATTACAATTTCCTCCAAGCCTGGCTCATAGATCGGCATAATGCCATTTTTGAGATTCTCGATTTTTCTCTGATCGATATCGACGCAGGTCACCTCAATTCCCACGTCTGCAAAACATGCTCCTGATACTAAGCCTACATATCCGGTTCCGACTACTGTGATTTTCATAAAAATTGACTTTTGTTAGTTGTTAGTTTTTAGTTGTTTATTAATGATTGTACTAGGATCCCCAATGTGGCCAAGCTTGAAGCGATACCCAACCAAGCTGCCGCGCCCAATTTCTCCCTTTCGGGCTTTTTCGGGACAACAATCTCAGCCCCTGGCTCTAAATGGGGATAAAATTTAAACATCATAAAAGAATGCGTTCTCTTGGCGTCGCCATTTGCATAGATGACATAGGCTTTGCTTTTTCTGGCTTCCTCGGTAAAGCCTCCCGCTTGAGAAATATACCTACGCAAGCTTGCATTAGCGATATATCGGGTCGTAGTCGGCAACAGTACCTCTCCCACCATCCTGATGGTCTGAAGTTCCTTGGGAATCCGCAATATATCACCCTCATGCAAGATCAAATCTTCTCCCGAACCTGGATTTCGAAGGATATCCTCCAGGTTAATCCCGATTACATCCTGCTGTTTGAATCGCACCTCACTAAACAAAGAGTCCCTTGAAAGAGAATCCGAAATCATGAAGTCCTTGTTTGCCTCCAAGATTTTCTTCTGTTCTTGTATCAGTTTCTCCTCTTCTATAGCGTTGATCTTTTGCTCAAGCCTTTCGAAGATGATGAGCTCCGCTTGGTTGATTTGATCCCGCTTTTCGGGATCGACTTTCTCCCGAATATCTCTCAAGGTTTTCTCCTTAACCTGCTCAGGCGTTGGTTCTTTATAGTAAACGGTTCTTCTGACCAAGCTGGCTCCCTTCGGATAGGCGAATTGATTCAGTCCGCCCGCACGTTTGATTACATCCGAGATTCGCTCATCTGCAGAAGAGATAGCAAACTGTCCCGGATAGTTCACCTCACCTTGTATGGTCACCAAAAGCTCCCGCTCAAATCCCGGACTTTTTCGAATAAATACGTGATCAAATGGCAATAGTGGTTGATTTCTCTCTTCCTCAGTCAGTTGCAGGTTTGGATCAATGGAAAGAGTGATCAACTCAGCCAATTTGCCAGAACTAGCATCTCGCACTCTCCTTGCAATCTCGATATAAGAGTTGGAGGCCGATTCCAACAGCCCACCCGCCTGCAGGATCAAGTCGCCAACGGTCATGGAAGTCGCAAAAAGAAATGTACCAGGTGAATTTACTTCCCCTGAGATCTTCACATAAGTATCCTCTTGGATGTCGTAGCGGCTTGGTATATATAGCAAGTCCTCATTCTTCAAGACCACGTCCTCCACAGTCCCATCGAGAATACCTTTCAAATCCAAGGGCTCTGCAGCCAAGGTGAGGTCGTCACTTGTTCGATAGAGCGTTGCCCGGTTCACGAACGCTTCTGGCTTCAGGCCTTGAGCCTTTTCAATCAAACTTTTTACGGAGATCCCGTTTTCAAGTGCATATTCTCCGGGTCTTTGTACCGCGCCGGAAACCTGAACCCGATTGACAAACCGATCCAAAGCCTCTCCGATCAGGATCTCATCCCCGTCTTTGGGATTGAAGCTCTTGAAATCCGCCTGTGCTACATCAATGATTCTTCGCTCATTATTCTCTACTCGCCTAATCGTAAGTCTATCCGTGTAAGCCTCACTCTTAAATCCCCCGGTGTAGATATACAAATCAGAAAGGGTCTCCTCTGGAAGTACTTCAAAAAATCCCTCTCTCCTTACTGGTCCGATGATCTCCACACGAGACTGAACTGGCGGGACGATGATCACGTCGTTGTCATGGAGGGTGATATTTGCTTCGGATTCACCCTTGGACAAAAACTTATAGATGTCCACCGTTGTCACCAGTCGACTATCCCTGTAAACTTGGATATTTCTGAATGAACCGTTTTCATTGGGCCCTCCGGCCGCAAACAAGCCATTGAATACGGAGGCGAATGAGGGCAAGGTGTAGGTGCCCGGCTTGGACAACTCTCCGACCATAGATACTTTAATGGATCGGATATTTCCTAATCTTACCTGAAGGAAGGTGTTGGGATTGCTTCCCATCAACCCAGAATAAATCCTTCCCAAAGAGGATTTTAGCCGTGCCGTCGCTGCCTCTATCGTTGCCCCACCTACTTGGATAGGCCCTACATTGGGAACAAGAATACGCCCCTCTGGGGAGACTGTGACGTCATAAGACTCTTGAGAAGCTCCATACACGTCAATCAGCAACTGATCACCACCCCCGATTATATAACTTTGAGGGGTGGGGAGATTTAAACTCGGAGTAAAGTTCAAATTTCGGTTATGGAAAAGCTTGTACCCGAAAATCTTCTTTTGAAATGGGGTCAAGTCGTAGTAGGGGTCCGATTTTCGGATGGAATCAAAGAGGTCATCCGAGTCTTCTAATTCCATACTTCTCAATTCATTACCTGCAAATCCTCCTGTACTTGACTTCGAGCCGACTGTTCTTTGCAGCCCCATGATTCTTGTCCTCAACTTATTCGCCTCAATTGGAGAAAGCCCCTGCTCTCTTGCCATTGCTTCCATTTGGGAAGAAGTGAGTCCACTAGATTCAGCCCGTTTGATCAACTGCTCAATCTGGGCATCGGAGAGGTTGTCCACCTTCAGATTCCTCAAATCGCTGAGATTTTGTGCCCATAGCGAACTAAAAAACAGGACAAAAATTATCGACAGAAGTGCCTTTTTGGCAAAAACTGGGGTTAGCAAATGCTTCACTATTTTTCCTTGAAAATTATGGGTTCAATTTTTCGACCTGCTAAAGTCGCATCTTTTATTGAAAATCGCCACACCTTGTACAGCTTCGCCCTTTCAGTCACAACACCTGTGCCTAGCATGTTTGATTTAGTATGCAATAACATCCTTAAACCCCTGCCTGACGGTCAAACAGGATCAGCCCGTCCGAAGAAAAACGTCCGGAAGCCAAGTTGAAAATTACTTTTCGGTCAATTAATTGCTCCAATCGCTGGGTGAGGTGATGGAAATAATCCTCATTGAGACTGTCTCCAGTTACCAATACGTCAATAGTACCGGTATCGCTACCCCTTGCTATGTCTCCTATCAGAACTACCTGATCCACATCGCCCATTCTTTCCAAAATCTGCTCCAAAAGCATATCCAATCCCAGATATTTTCTGATGATGTCCCGGATATTCGTGTAGAATGGATGATGCGTATTGGCTTGATATTCGATTTTGTTCTTGTCGGAATGCTTGACCAGAATTCCCGCGTCAGTGAGGTTGTTCAGTTCTTTGCGAATCGCATTGGTAGATTCCCCAAACTCGTCCGCGAGTCCCCTTAAGTGACTGTGATTTTGGGAATTGACAAAAAACTTTATCAATAGACGCAATCGAGTCTTTGAAGTGATTAACGATTCAAGCATAAAAAGTCAGCAAATAATGAGTAACAAAGGTACTCATTCCGATCAACTGAAAAAATAAATATGCGCTTTTGCAAAAAAAGAAGGATGGCCGATTCCGCCAAAAACTATCCTCTATAGACGTTTTCAGGTGTTTTTTGAAACATTTTTCGGAATAGTATACCCGTCCACCCACTAAATCCCCCGAGCAAAAAACCAACGACTCCTGTAATGGCGATCAGGGTCATGCCAGAGCCCATACCCATCAATTCACCCATTCTGTCTGGCAGAGGACTTGACGTATTGATGCCCAAATAAATGCATTGCCCTAGCCAAGCCAGTCCCATTCCTAGTCCCCCTCCCATAAACCCTCCAAATCCATTGGGAGAAATCAAGGCACTCAAAAAAGCAATGCCTATCATCACCATCCAAAATGGTCCAACCGAATTGAGAAAAACCACAAGCAGGGCAACAAGTATGGTAAGAAAGATAAATCGCATGTCAGTTTATTTTAGTGTGGTTTTAAAGAGGACATTATCTACATCTCCCTTCATTCTAAAGCCGAAGTCCAAATACCCCCCATTCGCCCAAACAGGGATAAAATTCTCATAAAATTTGCTGCCGGGATTGCCGGACTGTCCGCCTGGGTAGACACCAAAGGCCTGAACTTGTGATCCAAGCTCCACCACCATCCTCCAGCTGGCCCCATGTCGGCTGCCGGTTGCATTTAAAATACCCGATCCGCCTCCTGTATACACATTGACTACCGAGAAAGACTTGAAAGTTGGCACCAAATGCTGGATTGTCGTTTTTTTGTAGTTTGCCCAAGAATAGTCACCCTGCTCGGCCTCCCATTTTTCCATCACAACGAGCATAGAGTCAAAACCTAACCTGACGTGATAATCCGCAGCCTCCACACCGTCTACTGACTTCACTTCGAAAATAGAATCCTGTTCGGATTTGGCCATTAATTCAACAGTTTGGTAGCTTGAGGGACGGACGACTGCTGCCTTGCTTTCCAAAAGCTCCCGCCAGATACTTTCAAAAGTCTCGCTTGACCAAATAGAATACAGCGTTTGCCCTTTTTGATTGGGATCCGCAAAGAAATCCCATGACTTTAACTCCTGCAGGTATTTTTCCGCTTCCGGCGAGTCGGCCTTGTAGGTCCCCAACAGTCGGATCAATATTGGCAGCGCTTCCGCCGCTTGGAGATTATAATCGTCAAACTGTAACCCCATCATATCCTCCACCGTGATCTGCTCCATTTCACCAAGCTTCCTGTTCAAGCGTCGATTGCGGTAGTGCTCATAGCTGTTGTCAAACACATAGTAGGGGTACGTCGAGTCGGTCGGGTGCTGATTTGCCGAAGACACAAATCCCCGTTCGGGATTCAGAGTACTAGCATTTTGCTCATTGGGAATGTATCCCTGCCATTCCATTTTTGGATCTGCCCCGTCCATCAAAAACTTCCCCTGCCCTGGCCATTTCAGAGGAAATTTACCTTGGATCCTCATGGCTATGTCACCGGATTTGCAGGCAAACACAAAGTTTTGCGCTGGTGCGGTATAGTGATCCAACGCCCTATTGTAGTCGTTGTGGTTTTTCGCCTTGTTCATGAGCAAAAAAGTCTTCTGCTCGTTTGAGCCCATATGCACAGTCCACTTCAGCGCAAAGTTGATATCCTGCCTCTCAGCTCTGAAAGACCGGTCATACACAATAGGCCCGTAGTGGGTGTAAATAACCGTGTCGATAAATGCCTCTTGCCCTTTGATCTTGATCTCCTCGATACGTCTCTCGGCGGGCTTCCATGTCGTTCCATATTGATATGCCTTCCTGCTTTCATCCTGAAAGGTGATTTTGTACCAGTCTCTCGTATCCCGAGTGGCATTGGTGACTCCCCATGCGATATCCTGATTGAATCCTGATATTACACCAAGCGCTCCAGGGAGGGTTGCTCCTTTCACGGTATTTGAAGGGGTGCTCAGTTGCATGGCATACCAAAGAGAGGGCAGATTTAGACTCAGGTGTGGATCATTGGCAAGGATAGGGTTCCCGTTCTTGGTTTTTTTCCCAGCTACCGCCCAGTTGTTTGAGCCCGTGCCCTCTTCCGGCTGGGAAAGAGGGGATATCAAAAGCTCTTCATCCGGATAAGCCATAGAATCGGGCTTCAAAACTGGCAATGGCTCGAAGTCCCAGACATGGGCGGCTTCGATGACTGGATCATTTTCCGAAGGAAATTCAGGATAAAGTCTGTCCAGTTTAGCCTCGCCGAGGATCTTCCGAAGGTTGGTAAACTCCAAATCCCTATCTCCCACCAGCATGTCGGACATGTACTTGAGGAGCAAAAGAGACTTGAAAGCTGACCAAGGTTCCGGTCTATAGTTGAGGATTTTATATTCGACGGGGAGTCTGGCGTCACTCAGCTGGGCGATGTATTGGTTGACCCCGTCCGCATAGGCCTCCACGAGAGCAAGTGTCTCCGGGTCGTTTTCCTGGAGGAATTTCATACCTAGCTCAGCTCCAAAAGCCAGCCCCTTTCGCCGGGTCATACGGTCGAGATCAAGCGCTATCGGCCCCACGATTTCGGAGACCCTTCCAGCGGCCGCCATGGTTTGAAACTCCATTTGCCAAAGCCTATGCTGGGCGGTCACATATCCCTGGGCCCGATAGAGATCAGCTTCACTTTCTGCAAAAATGTGAGGAATGAGATTTTGGTCATAAACGACCTCTACTGGAGCAGTAAGGTTTTCCAGCGTCAACTCCTCCGCAGCTAGCTCATCCTCGCTGATGCTATTCTGCCAAAATCCGTGGTTTGGGTCCAGCAAAGGAGCAATGGGCGGAATTTGGCCAATCGGGATGGAAACCAATACGGCGAGGGCAATCGTAACACCCAACACCAGAAGGAAAGAAAAATACTTCATCAAAGGTCAGTCATGGTGGTAAAGGGAAATGTAATGCGGTGTCGCACAAAATCTACTGAGTTGTCAGCCCCATGGTCAAGCACAAAAAAATCCCCGGATGTTCGTCCAAGGATTTTTTTGCGTTTGAATTATTGAATTACAATAGGAAGCTTCAACTTGTCCCAGCGAATTACCAAGCCGGGAGATTCGATCTTGATACTGAGTTGTTCGGTTGAGGTTTCTTCCCAAACCGGAGAAGATTCTACTCTCAATACGTCCTTCTTTTCATCGTATTGAAAGTGCCCGTGCTCTAATTCCCAGTCTGAATTGAAGATCACGGTCCATGGCCCCTTCTCTTTTGGGATGGTAAAAAGGGAATACTTGCCTGCGGCCAAGGTTTGCCCCTCTACGTTGACATCCTGCGGTATCTCGACATAGGTTGCCTCGTTCGCTCCGGTTCTCCAAACGATATTGTAGGGTACCAGATCCCCCCAAATGGCCCTTCCCTTGACCGATGGGGCACCATAGTGAACTGCGATGGATTTCCCGGCGATCTGCCCTTCTTCGACCATCAAAGGGCTGGGTCGTTGCTCACTCTCAGCCGTTTCGGCAGTCGTGGACTCTTCAGCGGTAGCTTCAGCACTGGTCTCCGCAGTCTTGGGCTGGCATGCCAAGATCGATGCGAAAATGAATGCTGTCAACCAACTATTCGAAAACTTTTTCATGGGAGGTAGATGATTAATTTGTTGGGTAATTACGTAAAATTAAACTAAATCACGTGATTCCAAGTGTCGGGTCAAAATTTGATTAAGCCGCTTGGCAGGATTTTGGACCCGGCATTTGTAACCCTTGGAAGGAACTTTGAGTAAGAATGATTTGTCCAACCAGAAACTGAACAATATTGAAAATGACGCGAAAATCACCACTTTTGAAATCGGGTTTGTTTCTTTTGCTCTCTACCCAACCTAGATGAAATTTATTACAGTTCCGGTATTTTTGCTATCGCTGGTTCTCTATTCCAGTGTCTTTGTTTCTCCTGAGATATTCCGTTTTGCGGGATTGCTTCCCTTCTTTATCCCAGTCATCCTGATTGTCAATATCTTCCTGTTTGCCGTCTTGGCATTGTCCTGGAGAAGACTTGCTTTTTTCCCTTTAGCGGCGTTGCTGATAGGATACAAATTTCTGCTAATCAGCTTTCAGATCCATCCGCGCAACGAAGACGCCGAAGGACTGAAAGTCTTGACCTACAATGCCCACAGCTTTTTTTATCGGAAAAAGAAAACAGACCAACTTGATCCCAACGTCTTCACTTGGCTGGCCGAACACCCGGCAGACATCAAATCTTTCCAAGAATTCTATCAAGACAACACCTCCTCTACCAGAAATGCACTCAAATTCTTGACGAAGGATGGAGAGTACGAACACGTCTATCATATCGTCGATGGCAATCCCCAGAAAAGGTCACAGGGAATGGCGATTTTTTCCCGCTATCCCATCCTCAACCACGGTGTTGTATTTGATAATCAAGTTACTAACGGAGCGATTTTCGCTGACATTCAGGTTGGCAATGATACGCTGAGGATCTATAACGCTCACCTAGAGTCCATGGCCATAGAGACGGGCTCGCTCAACGACTATGATCGGGCTCAGCAGGTATATAGACAGACTTTGGGCAAATTGCACAGGGGAAGCCTGGCGCGTGCGCAACAGCTATCGATGCTCTACGAACACATCAACAACAGTCCTCATCCGGTGATCCTCATGGGCGATCTGAATGAGGTACCCTACTCTTATGTCTATTTCAGGCTAAGTGAAAAGTTGGACAATGCCTTTGAAGAAGCCGGAAGAGGATTTGAATTCACGTACAACCGGATACTTTTCTTCCTCAGGATCGACCATATTTTCGCGGATCCATCCCTCAAACCCGTCTATTTTAACACCCATCGCGAAGTGGATTATTCAGATCACTATCCAGTCTCTGCGACCTTTACCTGGGAGGGAATGAAATAGTCCCCCCCGCCCAATCTAGCGCCATCGTCTCGACAATATCCGGAGATTTGAATCTTTTACTACCAAATTTTGAAGCAATGGCCTAACTTGCCGGACTAGAATTTTACCCCGATACCATGCAGCAATACCACGACTTGATGAGAAGGATTCTCAATGAAGGTGTGAAAAAAACAGATCGCACCGGCACTGGCACGATCAGCATCTTTGGACACCAAATGCGTTTTGACCTGTCCAAGGGATTCCCAGTCGTGACGACCAAAAAACTGCACCTACGCTCCATCATCGTCGAATTGCTCTGGTTTCTCCGAGGAGACAGCAATATCACCTGGTTGAAGGAAAACGGTGTTTCGATTTGGGACGAATGGGCCGACGAAAATGGAGACCTTGGGCCAGTATATGGGTACCAGTGGAGGCACTGGCCTGATGGAAAAGGCGGGGAAATCGACCAGATCAAAAACCTCATCCATCAGATCAAAACCAAGCCCGACAGCCGCCGGCATATCGTGAGTGCCTGGAATGTGGCCGATGTGGACGACATGGCCCTCCCCCCTTGCCACACGATTTTCCAATTTTACGTGGCAGACGGAAAGCTCTCCTGCCAACTCTATCAGCGTAGCGCCGACGTATTTCTAGGAGTGCCATTCAACATCGCCTCTTACGCCCTTTTCACTATGATGGTGGCGCAAGTCTGCGACTTGGAGCCAGGCGAGTTTGTGCACACCTTTGGCGACGCGCACCTCTACCTCAACCATCTTGAGCAGACAGAGCTCCAGCTTAGTCGTGAGTGCAGACCGCTGCCGACAATGAAAATCAACCCTGCGGTAAAGGACATCTTTGGATTCAAGTTTGAGGATTTTGAGCTGGTGGGATACGATCCTCATCCGCATATCAAGGCTGCGGTGGCGGTATGACGCCATTATCGATGATCTGAAAAAAGCCCCGAATTCGCTGGAATTCGGGGCTTTTCCCTTTTCTACTCCCAAACCAATGGTCCTGCCATCGGTCTGGGATAGCGCGGGCCGCGTCGTTTTTTGACCTTGACCCGATAACGCTTCCACTTTCGAAATTGTTTGTCCTGAAGCACGTGCGCCACCAATATGTCGAGGTACTCACTTTCCTTTGCCACTTCATCAGCGATGGGCCGGAGCTTTTCATACATCAAATGGATCAGTTCGACCAGAGGTTGAAAATCCTGCAACAGAGTCGCCCTTTCTTCATATTGAGCCTTAAGAGCGTATAACCCCTCAAATAGGTCCTGATGACTTTTGACAATGCCATCCACCTTAGCATCGTGATCTTGAAGTAATCGGTCAAATTTGTCAAAACTTGCCGAACTTCGTGATATCCCCATTTTTTCAGCAGCTTCTTGGTGATCGTATTTGATGAGCCCGATCAGTTCTTCCGGTGTGCAGGTGCTGATCCGTGGTGTATTGTTGTTTCTCGGTTGAGCGGCGGATTGTGCTATAGTTTTCACAGGGCAGAGAAGTTGGCAAAGGAGTAGCCCCGTCCAGAGAAAGTAGATCTTCATCATAACTAAAATTTATTCATACTTATACCGCTGAAACCAGCGGTCTCCAAAGGAAAATTGGAGTGTGATGGTGTGGAGGCTTTCTGACGCAAGAGTCTGCACCTCGCCTGTTTTTTGGTATTGATAGCTAAGGTTGACTCTGGTGGAGCGGTTGAGGGGAACGCCCAGCCCCGATGATACGGCGTAAGATTTCACCCTTTGTCCATCCAGCGCCAGGGAACCCGTGTCCATCCGGCCTCCCAACGAAAAACTCATGGACTTCAGCACCTCAGGGGCAAAGTAACCCGGCACCAACTCGGCACCGAGGGAATACACTTGGGAAGATTGGCTATTCTCAAAAGACTCCGTCGAAAAATTGTAGAGCACGTCGCCTGCGATCAGCAGCTTCCCCGACTGGAAGGCCAAACCGGAGCGCAGCGTCTTGGGCAATTTAAAGCTGGACGTCTTTTCATCGGCTTGATACAGCACCAGGCGATCCGTGGAGGTGGCAATCTCCTCATTGAAGGTCCCCGTCAGTTTGGAGTAGTACTGCGCGTTTGCACCCCAAGTGAGCTTGAATTTTGGCGTGGCCAGAAGTTCAGCCTGTACCCCCGCTTCCAAGCCAAAGCCGGAGTTGGAGCCGGTCCTATCCGTGATGTAGCCGCTTTCGGAAGCATCCAAATAGGTGCTTTCTTTCTGGTAGTTAGCAAAGAGAAAAGAGGGGCGTACGCCGAGTGAGATCCGGTCTGTCAGCCCAAATGCCCAATTGATATAGGCTTTGCTAGTGTTTCCCCAACCACGATAAGTCCGAATATACCGCTCCTGCATCCCTTCGAAGGTGACCACATCCGAGAAGCTGTAGTCTTGGAGCGTCACCGGGGTCAGGCCCAGTGAAAACGCCGATTTTTTTGAGGTGCGAAACCAAAACTGGAAGGCATTGAGGTTGGAAAAGTTGTTCTTTTGGACCTCCGACTCAGTTTCAAGCACCTGGTAGTTGTAGCTCATGTCTCCTTCGAAGAGGAAGGTAAACCCCACTTCGAGGCTGTTTTGGGAAGCGGGGTTTATTGGGTTGAGAAAATAAGGGGAGCGGACTGCCGAACCGACTCCCCCCAGCCTTTTGGCCATCCCAAAGTTGTCGAAGGTATAGGTACCCGCGCCAAAATAGGAGTATAGCGAGCCGTGTCCGCGCTGGGCAAATCCGTGCATCGCCGAGGCTATGTAGGCTAAAAACAAAATGACACTCGTACGCTTCATGATTTTTCCCCAAACCTAAAGCGAGACCTCCAGCTGAGAGCCGGAAATAGACCAACAAGGAAATCACATGGAGCAAGTGCCAAAAATCCTCCACCAAGAGAGCGGACTCGCCAACTGAACCAAGTGCCGTTTGTTCGATAAAAAAGTCCGCTTCGCAGAGGGATTTCACTCCCAGGTCTACTTTGCCTCCAAATCTTGCCGCACTGTACTAGCCTTGCAGAAAAAAAAGATGCGAGTTCATTTGACGGGAATACTCCTATTGTGTCTGCTTACCTCCTGTTTTGAAAACAGCTATTTGGAAGAAATTCCAGAGGTAGATTTGGAAGACGACTTTTCTATCAGGAAAATCGTCCACAGCGAACTGGAGCTCGGGACGGTCTTTTTAGACAGTCTAGTCACCAGCGGCAAGACTTCCATGCTCTTGGGCTCCTATGCTGATCCTATTCGAGGACATATTCAAGCAATCCCCTACTTTGAGTTTGCCCCCGAGAGCTTTGCCGCGATAGACGAATCAAAAGAGCTGGACTCGCTGGTCTTGGTACTGAAATACTCCAGCACACGCTATGATACGCTACAAAGCTTCCAACTCAAAATCAGTGAAATAGCTGAAGCTTTTGAATACCCCAATGAAGACGAAGTCTTCTACCACTTCGAATCTCTGCAAAGCAAAGCCAGCCCGATCACCACTGCGCAAATCCAAATCTTCCCAGCCTTTGACTCGGTAAAAGTCACGCTACCCATGGATTTCGGCCGCGAGCTTTTCGGGAAACTCAAAGGCTCCCAAACCATTCTGTCAAGCATAGAGGACTTCCGGGACGCATTTCATGGCCTCAAACTGGAAGTCGAGGGCAGTAGCCCGCTGATCGAGCTGAGCACGGAGACCTATCTTCTCATTTATTACCAGGAAAAAAACGAGACTAATCGAAGCAGCGAGGAGATGAAAATCTCCGTCACTAATACTCTGTATCCTTCCAAAATCTTTACCCACATCGACCTCAACCGAGATGGGACGCTCTTTGCCAATCGGCAGTCCAAAACCTGGATTTCCGCAGAGGAAACTGGGGATATGGCACTTGCAGACGAACTCGGTCTCTCCGCCATCGGACTCAAGCTTGGCAGCTTGAGTAGCATCGGGGAGATTCCGAGTGGCTATTACATCGCAGAGGCCAAGCTGTTTTTGCCTGTCAAACGGCTGACCTACGACGCTGTGCTCAATCCCGTGGCCGAAAGCATGGATATCTACGCCATCAAGAAAATCGGACTTTTGGACACCTATCTCAGCCAAGCCACTTTGTACAGTCTGGACAACGAGTTTCAGGAAAACACCTTCTTCCTCCTGGACGCCACTTCCTATGTGGACAAAAAAATCAGGGGCGCCGACCCAGGCAGCAACTTGTGGATGGAACTCATGGCTGGCGAGGCACTCAACACCGGCTACCTCGCCCTAGGCACCAACTCTACCACCCAAAAACCAAGACTAGAAATCATACTAATTCCATTAAACTAAACTTCATGAAAAGTACAAACCAACTGCTGGGTTTTACCTTGGCGCTCACCCTGGTGATTTTTTCTTCCTGTGTAAGCAGCGATGATACCGAAGAGGATACAGGTAACTGGATCCGAAGATCCTATTTCGAAGGCAGCAACCGGGCCAACAGCTCAGCGTTCACCATCGATGGAAGGCACTTTATAGTAGGAGGATATACCGGAGACGCCTACCTCAATGACCTTTGGGAATATGATCCAAATACAGACGCTTGGACAAAAAGAGCTGATTTCCCCGGTACCGCACGAGGCAATGCTGTGGCCTTTACCATCGATGGGATTGCCTATTATGGCACTGGTTATGACGGGAGAAACCGTCTATCGGACTTCTGGTCCTACGATCCGGCAAACAATTCCTGGAACCAAATCGAGTCGTTCCCCGGCACCGCGCGCTACAATGCCCTTGCCTTTGGGCTTAACGGACGCGGCTATGTAGGAACCGGATTTGACGGGAGTGAGCAAAAGGACTTTTTCCAATACGATCCGGGTTCCAAAAGCTGGACCGCCCTATCCAGCTTTGGCGGCGCGAAAAGACAAGGTGCCTTTTGTTTCGTCCTCGACGGAAAGGCCTATCTGGGTGGCGGTATCAACAACGGTCTGTACCAATCGGACTTTTGGGCTTTGGATGGCACAGATCTCACCTGGACACAAAAGACCGCGCTAGACGAGGAAGACGACTATACCATGTCCCGGAGCGAAGCGGCAGCCTTTGCACTGGGCGGATATGGCTACGTGACTTTGGGTTCCAATGGTCAATTGCTGGGTACGACTTGGGAGTATATCCCGTCCCTCGATAGCTGGGAGGAGAGGACGGCCTTTGAAGGCACACTACGCACAGGCGCCTCGGTATTCTATGCCAATGACCGGGCTTTCGTCCTGCTGGGCCGAAATTCCAGTCTCCGATTTGACGACATCTATGAGTTCCGTCCTTTTGAGGAATATGATGAAGAGGATTAAAAGTCGTTAAACAAAGCCAAAGAATCTTAAATCGAGACGGGGCTTCCCAATAAGAAAGTGCAGAAGTCCCGTCCTTTGCCACTCCTATCAAACAGTCCGGCCATGGACAAACACAAAATCCTAAAGGGCATCGTTCACTTCCTGATCATAGGAATCCTCGTCTCGCCGGCCCTGTTGTATTTATTTGCTGAGCAAAACCAACGGTTTTATCCCCCGGTCAACCCGCTGGTATCCTACTCGGTGCTGACCATCTTTTACTTGGCAAATATTTTTTGGCTAATCCCAAGCTACGTCTACCGCCGAAACTACAGGGCCTATTCGCTAGGCATCCTACTGATGTCCGCAACCTTCATCGCCTTGCCGCTGACTGGAAGCCCGCCCCCAAACAGACCTTCCGAAGAATTTCGGATGCGGCCAGTACGGGAAAAACTACCGGGCCCCGGGGATGGAGTGATCGATTGGCAAAGGTTTCGTTTCTTTTTCTTTTTCCCGGATTATCTGCGCCTTTTGCTTGGTTTGGGTTTGGGCACCACGCTCGAGCTGCTTTTCCTGTATGACTCTGAGCGCAAAAGAAACGATGCCATGGAAAAACAAAAAGCCATAGCCGATCTCAATTTTCTCAAAAACCAGCTCAATCCGCATTTTTTGCTCAATTCCCTCAACAATATCTACTCGCTTGCCCGCAAAAAGTCCGAGGACACTACTCGCGCGATCCTGCTATTGTCGGATCTACTCAGACACGTACTCTATGAATCTGGCAAGAGCAAGATCAGCCTAGGCGATGAGATCACCTTTATCAAAAACTACATCAATCTCGAGAAACTGAAGTTCTCGGAGGAAAACGGGCCAAACATCAATTTTACGGTTTATGTAAAAAACGCCGATTATCCCATTGTCCCCTTATTGATGATGACAATCGTGGAAAATGCCTTCAAACACGGCATCAGCTATGTCCAGCCATCATTTATCCTGATCTCACTCGAGGAAAACGATCGGGAGGTCAGGTTTTCGGTCGTCAACAGCATCCATCGCAGAGCCTCTATAGAACCGAAAACCGAGCAAAAGGGACTAGGAAACAAAAACCTGGAAAAACAATTGGATCTCAGCTATCCAGGCAAGTACAGCTTCACCCAAAAGATTGAAAACAGCCTGTTCAAAACTTTCTTGGCGATAAAAAAATGAACTATAGGTGTATTATCATAGACGACGAGGCTTTGGCGATCGAGGTATTGGAAGACTACATCACCAAGTTTCCAGTTTTGGAGCATGTGGGCAGCTTCAACTCCCCGCTTAAGGCCATGCCAATGCTAATGTCCAAGGGTGTGGATCTGATCTTTCTGGACATCAATATGCCGGACATCAATGGGATCGCCTTTTATGAAAACCTCCCTTTCAAACCCCCGGTCATCTTTACCACTGCCTATGCCGACTTTGCGGTCAAAGGCTTTGAGATCAACGCGGTCGACTACCTGCTTAAGCCGATCAGCTTTGAGCGTTTTTTCCAGGCGATCAGCAAGCTGCTCAACAAGGCGCTGCCAAACCAATCTTCGCTGTCACAAGGATTTGCGCCCCTGGGCGAGGGACTTGACTACATCTTCGTAAAGGCGGAATACTCCTCCATCAAAGTGGATCTAAAAAACATCGCCTACTTGGAAGGCTATAAAGACTACGTTAAAATTCACCTCATCGATGAGTCGAAGCCTCTCCTCACGCTTAACAGCATCAAACACTACGAAGCTGTCTTGCTTTCCAAGGGATTTGTAAGGATTCACAAGCGATACATCGTATCCATAAACAAAATAGAGAACATCAGCCGAAATCGAGTCAAGATGAAGGCCAAGGAGGAATTTCTCCTGATCGGCGATAGCTTCAAGGATTTCTTTTATGAGCTGGTAGTCAATGGGAATACCTGACAAGGGCCCATGATTTGAATAAAGCCCCGAATTCGCTGGAATTCGGGGCTTTTTCTTTAGTTACCGAGCTCGTATTTGAGTGTCCTGCCTTTTTCCACGGCTGGCAGGCCTTCCGTCATCCAGAGCGGCGCGGGAGCGCCTTTCAGGTAATGGTCAAAGAACTGACTGAGCCGGATAGAAAGATCCTTTGAGTTTTTTCGCTGAGTCAGGTTGTGGTCTTCGCCATTGTACTGAAGCAACCAAGCAGGCTTATTCAGACGCTTCAGGGCCATAAACATTTCTATTCCTTGATACCAAGGCACTGCTCCGTCTGCATCGTTGTGCATGATGAGCACAGGCGTCTCCACCCTATCCATCATGAAGAGCGGCGAATTTTCGAGATAGTACATAGGCTTTTCCCAAAGTGTACCTCCGATTCTGGACTGGGTTTGCTCGTATTGGAACATTCGGCTCATACCTGTCCCCCAGCGGATTCCCCCGTAGGCAGACGTCATGTTGACAACCGGCGCACCTGCACCCGCAGCCTTGAACATATTTGTTTGGGTGATCAGGTAGGCCACTTGATATCCGCCCCAGCTTTGGCCTTGGATGGCCATATTCTCTGTATCCACTCCTCCTTTTGCGATCGCAGCCTGCACTCCGGGCACGATGCACTCCAGCGCACTCTGGCCGGGAAGCCCGATTTTATATTTGATATCCGGCACAAAGACCAGGTAGTCATTGCTTACGAAATAGGGGATGTTGATCGTGGAGCGACTCGGCGCAGGAGCGCGATAGCTATGGAAAGTGTCGCTATTTCGTTCATAGAAATACACCATCATCGGGTATTTCTTTGCAGGATCAAAACCCTCCGGCTTGAAAAGCAATCCCTGCAGCTCATCGCCATCCAACGTTAGATAATTCACCAACTCCACACTTCCCCATTTCACTTGGCTCTGCTGCGGATTGAGATTCGAGGCTTTGGTCAGGGATTTAAAGGTCAGATCCGTAAGGAAAAGGTCGGGGTTCTCCTGATAAGTGCTTCTCCTTACCATCGCCTCCGCAGATTCCTCGGCTTTGGTCAGGCCGTAATATCGGTTAGCAGTCATCAATAGAACCTTTGGAGCGGACTTCCCTTCATAGCTTGTGGAGAAATAACCGTTTTCCTTAGTCACTTCATTGAATGCAGAGAGAATCAGCGGTTCTTTGGTATCGATGAAACGTTCGTCGGGCTTCAAGCTTTCCCGGCGGAAGGTAAGCTGCTTTTTCCTGCCTTCCCCCAATGTAAGATTAACCGCTGACGTCGGATCACGGGGGTCAATCTTCCAAATATCATAACGGTCGTTGATCAAGATAGCCGAGTCGTCAGCCAGCCAACCTTCTGCCCCATAGCTTCCCGGCAATGAAGGGGAATCATGGAGCTCCTCAAAAAAGGCAACAGGCAGTGCCATGGTCAAGTTGATCTTCTTGCTACTTGCCAGATCAAACGACACCCAGGAGCTGTCCCTACCATCATACCAATAGGCATATTTTCCCGCGGGAGATAGCCGTGGATTTCCCGACGCGTTTTTCTCGATCAAGTTGGACTTGCCGGTTTTCATATCCACCCAATACACATCTCTGCCGGTCTGTATATCCCAACTGAAATTTCTTCGATAGGCCTGATCCGTCCAAGCCAACGCGACGTCCTGCGTGATCTTATTTTCCAGCCAGACATTCTCCAGCTCAGGAGTGGCCAGCTGGATGACCTTTCCCGATCCCGTTTCCATCAATGCCAGATAGTTTTGTTTTTCTTCTTGGGATTTGTTTTTGAGCTGCATGGGCTGGATCTCTGCATCCTGCCAACCCCAAATATCCAAGCTTACCCGCTCATCGTCCAAGATGGTGGTATCGTCTTCGTAGGCAAAATCCAAGTAGTCCTTGGCAACCCCAAAGAACATCCTGCTCTCGTCCTCGGAAAACCTCGGATTCCTGTCCGGGCTGATCCGCCCATTTTCCAAAATTCCAGCGGTCGTTTTGCCAACTTCCTGAGCTATGGATCCAGAGGAGATTTGGTACAAAAAAAGCTTGTGCTCCGGCTTTTTGTGTTTAGCCGAGTCATCGGTAGCGATGAAACTAAGAAATTTCGACTGAGGGGAAAAGGTCAGGCCGGAGTAAGCCGTCATCTTTTCATGCACGAGTTTGCTTTCGCCTGTGGCCAAATCCAATACATGCAAGGCAGCGTTATCCAGCGTGTCTTCCTCCGCAAGAGTATACTGGAGAAAATCCCCATTTTGTGAAAAGCCATAGGATTTCACGCGGTCAAACTCCCAAGACTTTGACCCATCAAGCGAGCGTACCAAAAGCTTGGTTCCATCGGTTTTCTTCGGCTTTTCGGCTTTTTTGGTGGAATCTGACTTGACGGTGTCGGTAGGATCCGGTTTTTTGGCCAGCTCTTTTTCAAAATGCACGGCTATCCAACTGCCTTTTTCCGAAGGAATGGAAAAGGACTTGACGCGGGCAAGCTTCTCGATTTTCCCGGAGGGAAGCTGAAGGATAAACAGACTGTCCTTTGGCAAATCATCGGCTTTTTTCTTTTGCAGTTTCAAGACGCGGACGGAGTCCTTTTGCGGTGCGATCTTCCCGACCGCGAAAGCGCCATCCGCGGAAAATGAAAATCCCACACCGCGCGGGATGATCGTCTTGCTCGAAGGCTTGGCATAGGGAAAAATCTCTAGGCGCGAATCGCCGTCCTGAGGGCTGATCTGATAGCCAACATACTGTCCATTTTTGGTAATCCGTTCTGAGCCGAGGCTCTCCCATCCGTCGTAGTCGGCATGGGTCAGGGATCTTTTCTGCTGTGCAAAACCCAGTTGCGCCGCAAAAAGCAAGGCCAGACTCAGCCAAATCCTGTACTTCTTATTCATCGTAATCAATTATTGGTTTAAGGTAAATTCTCTTTCGAAATAGCCTCCGCGGGTAGAAGAAAGTCTGATCTTGCCTTTGACAGATTCGTCTCCCTCTACCTTGACGCGAAACGTAGCCGTCTTCTTCTCTCCCACTCCTGTGTATCCGGCGTAGATAGTCTTGTCGTATAGGCTTGGCGTAGTGATCTTCACTTTGGCATCTTCATAGCCTTTGGTTAGTTCTTTGTCAAAATCCAACGAAACCCGGTCTTCCTGCACGATCTTGACAAGTTTGGCCTGCTCCAGGGCCACCGGCAGCTGGCCTGTGTTGCTCCATTCCAGCGAGATTTCAAATTCTCCGTCGGAAAGCTTAATGACCTTCAGGTCCGAAATGGAAATCTGGGGCAATTTTTTAGCCATGGCTAGATTGAACAGCGCCTGCTTTTTCGCCCAATCTTCCAGCTGCCAAGGCGGACCGTTTTGCCCAAAAAACTTGGGATGAAAGCCGCCTATTTCCACTTCTCCCAAAACGGGATGGGTGATAGGGGACCATGGCTTGAAGCCCTTGCTTCCGTTGGCCTCATCATCCCACATCAATCCATCGTATTCGTCGTAGACGCCATCCCCGTCGTAGTCCTTCATGGCGCCGTTGTTCCAAAGCTCGTCCCCATACCAGATGCTTCCATAGTAGAAGTATCCGAAATCTGGCCCGTGTCCAAAAAGCGGCTCGGGCTTCAGAGGATCACCTGTCATAGAATTCACCTTGTAGCGTGTGGAATAGGTCTCATAGACATCCCCGGCCCATGGATAGGCGGTAAAAGAAAGTCCCAATTGATCCATCTCTTTATAGATTGCCAAGTCCTCTGGATACATTCGCTCCTCACTTTTTGAGGTAGAAGGTGGGCGGAGATGCATAGGCACCCGAGTATCCATGGAGTTGACTACGGAAATGTTTGGGTGACTTAGCATCCAGAGTGCTGTCGACCGGGTTTCAAGTTCGCTTAGCGGGTATTCGCCTGCCCCGCCTTGCGTATATCCACGGCCAGTGAGGTCTCCTCCGGAGTTTGGCCTCCAGTTTTCCGGATAGTTTCGATGGAGATCCAGTCCTCCGATCCCGTCCTCGTTGTAGCTGCCATCTCCATCATTGTCGTATCCCTCGGTATACATGAGGTATTCGCCTTTTCCTGGAAAGGTCCGCTTCATCAGGCGCGCCTTGGGATCTTTTGGATCTATAATGAAGTTTGCCTTTTCCTTTTCCTCGTCGGTGACAGCCTTTTTTCGAAGTTGGTAAATTACTCCATCTCCATCCATGTCTTCCTCAGGATCCTCATCCAATAGGCCGTCTCTATCATTGTCCGTTGGCCTTACCGTGCTTCGGTTTCTTTGCTCGGTGTAGAGATAAAGATTGGAACCATCAGGATTGTTTTGGGGACGGAGATATATCGCCTTGGAGTCGATGAGTGCGGTGATTTCCGGGTCTTTGCCATAGCTTTCCAAGAGATGCTGCGTCAGCCAAAGGATCGATTCACTGGAGGTAATTTCGCCTGAATGCCTACCTCCTTCAAAATAGGCAGCTGGTTTATCGGTGTCTTTGCCAGTCTTTTTATTGGTCAAAGTCATCTGATATATAGGCCTGCCTTCAAAAGAATGGCCTATTACGTAAAGGTCAACAATGTCGGGATATTGCTTTGCCCAAGTCTCGTACCAATGGTACATGACTTCTACCGTATGGTACTTGTCGAAAGAAAGCGCTTCACCCGGAGTATATTCCACTTCTGGAAACTGAAACTTTTTGAAAAAAGATGGGCCGTGTCTTTCTCCGGAAACAGTATGAAATTTCGCTTTTTCGTTTTTCTCGGGGAAAAGCTTCGCAGCTTCAAATGACCTGACCTGGGCAGAGGCCATACCTGAGGTAAGGCAAGCCAAGATCAAAAGAGTGGATTTTCTCATAAGATGGGCGGTTGGTTGCTTAAAAATAAGCATGCTCCAAACAGCACATGCCACCGCTTAAAAAAAAAGACAGGCATCTCCGCCGGTTCACTTTCAGACAGTCATTCCAAATTTTTCCGGAAAGTAAATGCAATAGCGCTGCATTGGTTTACCTTGGAGTACACAACCAACAGGACTGTTTTCGGCTCGGAATAAGCCTTACAAGGGTGTCCATTAACATTTTTGGAAAGGAGGCTCAGGGTCGGCGTCAATCCAAATGCAAACCCAAAAACCGCCCTTTGGGAATTTGAAGCGCATTTTTTTGTCCGATAGAAACCAAGCCGATTAAACAAAAAAGTCTCGCCACTGGCAAGACCCTTTTCAGAATATAAACCCAAATATAACTTTAGAGATTAAAAGTTTCGATCTGAATACCAATTGTTTGGTTTTTTAAATGTTGTCAGATTTATCTGTAAACCAACGTAAGCTAAACCAAATTTTCAATTGCATTTATTTGATACGCCCAAAGTAAATGGATTTTGGCATTAATTACAAATTGAAAAAAAAATTTTGCAATATTTTGAACAATCTCTAATTTACCGCATCCTTCATTAACAATCATCTAAATCCTCTATAGGAAAATGGACAAAATTTTAGATATCGACAACATAGACCTCAAAATCATCTCGCTACTCAACGAAGACGCCAAAACCCCATATACAGAAATTGCCAAGAAGGTATTTGTATCCTCGGGAACCGTCCATGTGAGGATGAAAAAACTGGAGGATATGGGAATCGTCAAAAGCGCGACACTCAATATAGATTTCTCAAAATTGGGCTATGACATTTCCGCTTTCCTGGGAATTTATCTTGAGAAAAGCTCCCTCTATGACAATGTGATAGAGAAACTGAAGGAAATCGCGGAGGTCGTGAGCGCGTATTACACCACCGGCAACTACTCCATCTTCGCCAAAATCATTTGCCGGGACACCAACCACCTTCGACTCGTTTTGGACAAAATCCAAAAAGTAGACGGGATTGACCGCACCGAAACTTTGATTGTCTTAGAAGAGAGTATCAACAGGCCCATACAGTTTTTCGACAAGGAGAAATAGCTCTATTTAGATTAAAAACAAATAAATGATTTTGCGCTTGGCATCTGTCCAACCGATGATTTCCGGCTGCGGCCGGATTTTATTTTTATCAGGCCTTTTATTGAAAATCAAGCGTTTTTGAGGCATATTCCATTTGCTTTTCCCATCACTCATAGATATTTCAAATGGCTGCGAACATATTATTTTAATTATATGTTGTACCTTCGCAGTCAAAATATAATTAGTCTAAATAACTCAGCCCATGAGCAAAGACAACTCAATTTTAGAAGAACTAACCTCCAAAGAATACGAGCATGGCTGGTCAGTCAATTTTGAAGCCGATGAGGCTCCGATTGGCCTGAACGAAGACATTATTCGTTGGATCTCTACTAAAAAAGAAGAACCTCAATGGCTCCTAGAGTGGAGACTGAAGGCCTTCCGCACTTGGTTGACCATGACTGAGCCGGAGTGGGCCAACGTCACCTATCCGAAAATCGACCTCCAGGCGCTACGCTACTATTCCGCTCCCAAGCAAGTAAAGAAAGCCAAAAACCTGGATGAGGTAGACCCTGAATTGATCGCGATCTACGAACGTTTGGGCATTTCCCTCAATGAACAAAAAAGGCTTCAAGGCATCGCCGTAGACGCCGTCCTTGACTCCGTTTCTGTGGCGACGACCTTCAGAGGCACGCTTTCTAAGTTGGGAATCATATTCTGCTCATTCAGCGAGGCAGTGAAAGAGCATCCGGAACTCGTCAAAAAATATTTGGGTTCGGTGGTCCCAATGACCGACAACTATTACGCCGCGTTGAATTCCGCGGTATTCTCCGACGGTTCTTTCTGCTACATCCCCAAGGGTGTCAGATGTCCCATGGAGCTTTCCACCTATTTCCGAATCAACGCTGCCAATACTGGCCAGTTTGAAAGAACACTCATCGTAGCAGACGAAGAATCCTATGTCAGCTACTTAGAAGGATGTACTGCGCCTTCGCGTGACGAGAATCAGCTCCACGCTGCAGTAGTCGAAATCCACGCAGCTTCCCATGCTGAGGTCAAATACTCCACCGTGCAAAACTGGTTTCCAGGAGACAAAGATGGAAAAGGAGGAATCTATAATTTTGTGACAAAAAGAGGGATCTGTGCCGGAGACTACTCCAAAATCTCATGGACCCAGGTCGAAACCGGATCTGCGGTGACCTGGAAATATCCTTCCTGCATTCTGAAAGGAGACCACTCCATCGGCGAGTTCTACTCCGTAGCGGTAACAAACAACTACCAACAGGCAGACACCGGAACAAAGATGATCCACATCGGGAAAAACACCAAGTCACGTATCGTGTCCAAGGGTATTTCCGCCGGGAAATCACAAAACTCCTACCGAGGTCAGGTGCAGGTAATGAAGCGCGCAGACAATGCCAGGAATTTCTCCCAGTGCGACTCGCTCTTGATGGGTGATCGATGTGGGGCACATACCTTTCCCTACATCGACATCAACAATTCAAGCGCCAAAGTGGAGCACGAGGCTACTACCTCCAAAATCGGCGAGGATCAGATCTTCTACTGCAACCAGCGTGGAATCGCAACTGAAGATGCAGTAGCGCTGATCGTGAACGGCTATGCAAAAGAAGTCTTGAACCAACTACCGATGGAGTTTGCCGTGGAGGCGCAAAAACTGCTGGCACTGACGCTGGAAGGTTCCGTCGGTTAATCCAATTGGAAGATTGGAAAATATAGAAATTGAAAAATTAGAATCATGCTATCAATAAAAAATCTGCACGCATCGATCGAGGGAAATGAAATCCTGAGAGGAATTAACCTAGAAGTAAAGGCTGGTGAAGTACATGCTATCATGGGACCAAACGGTTCCGGAAAGTCAACTTTGGCTTCTGTACTCGCAGGTCGTGAAGAATATGAAGTAACCGAAGGTGAAGTGACTTTCAAAGGGAAAGATCTGTTGGACCTCGCTCCAGAAGACCGCGCCAGAGAAGGCGTTTTCCTTGCTTTCCAATACCCTGTGGAAATCCCGGGAGTTTCTTCCACCAATTTCCTGAGAACTGCGGTCAACCAAGTACGGGAGTACAGAGGCCTAGAGTCACTGGATGCCGTGAAGTTTTTGACCTTGATGAAGGAGAAGATGAAACTGGTAGAAATCGACCAGAAACTGCTCAGCAGATCACTGAACGAGGGTTTTTCTGGCGGCGAAAAGAAAAGAAATGAAATCTTCCAGATGGCCATGCTCGAGCCGACCCTGTCCATCTTGGACGAAACTGATTCCGGTCTCGACATTGATGCACTTCGGATTGTCTCCAATGGAGTAAACCAACTAAAATCAGGCAAAAACGCGACCATCGTAGTGACCCACTACCAGCGTTTGCTCGACTATATCGTGCCCGACTTTGTACATGTATTATACAAGGGCAGAATCGTAAAATCAGGCACCAAAGAACTCGCTTTGGAACTTGAGGAAAAAGGCTACGATTGGATCAAGGATGAGATTGATTCCGCTGCCACCGTCTGATTTCTAACCCAACAATCATGAGTACCTTGACCAAACAAGATACGTTCAGCAGCCTGATCGAAGCCGCTCCAAACAACTTTGCCTCGGCTCGGGCAACGGGCAAAGAAGCTTATGTCTTCCAGGGACTTCCTGCCGTAAAAGCCGAAGAATATAAGTTTACAAACATCAGTAAGAAGCTTGAGCAAAATCTGACAGACTTCTCTACTGCGAAGCCGCTACCTCTCACCGATGCGCAAGTGAAAGCGGCGGTCCACGAAGGTTTTGAAGGAAGCGTTTTAGTGTTTTCCAACGGGCAGTTCATTCCAGGACTATCCTCCAAAATCGATGAAGTTGAAGTTTCTTTGATTTCCGAAAAGGCCGATTTACCCATTGGCTCGATAGCCAACCCGAAAAAAGACGTCTTTGCGGCGTTAAACCAAGCTTCGTTCCAAGATGGACTTTTCATTTCCGTCCCAAAAAAAACACAGGTAGACAAGGCCATCCTTCTTTTGTCTTTTGACGAAGCAAACGAAGGCCAGGTGATCCAGCCGCGCGTTTGGATTGAAGTGGGCGATTTTGCCGAAGTAACCTTTATTGACCAGACGGTCAGTGTGGGAGAATCGACCTATTTTGTCAACGAAGTAGTGGAGGTGAAAGGAGGCATCAACTCCCAGATCCATTACTATAGACTGCAAAATGAAGGCAAAAATGCCATTGAGGTCAGCACGATAGAAACGGACATACAAAAGGACGGCAGATTCAGTTCCGTAAATATTTCCCTTTCGGGAGACATGGTTAGAAACAACCTGAACCTCAACCTGAAAGGAAGCAACTCCGAGGGAAACATGTACGGGATCTACCTCCTCAATGGCAAATCCCACGTGGATAACCACACGAACGTGGACCACACCATCCCCCATGCTGAATCCAACGAGTTGTACAAAGGCATCCTCGCAGACCAAAGCAGAGGAGTGTTCAATGGGAAAATATTCGTTCGCCAAGACGCGCAAAAAACCAACGCTTTCCAACAGAACAACAACATTCTGCTGTCGGAAGATGCGACTGTCAACACTAAGCCCCAGTTGGAGATTTGGGCAGATGACGTGAAGTGTTCCCACGGTTGTACCGTGGGCCAGCTGGACGAAGAAGCCTTATTTTATCTTCAGACAAGAGGAATCGACAAACTCCAAGCAAAAGGTTTGTTGCTTTATGCTTTTGCCGGAGAAGTCTTGGAAAAAATTGAGACTGAAAGCTTCCGCGAATACTGCGACTCTCTCATCCAAGAGCGACTGGGAAGTAAATTTTAATCCCAACCAATGAGTTTGAACATCGAACAGATCAGGGGCTTGTTTCCTGTACTTCACCAGGAAGTGCACGGCAAGCCCTTGATCTATTTTGATAATGCCGCCACCACTCAAAAGCCCCAAGCCGTATTGGATGCATTGACCAACTACTACAAGCTGGACAATTCCAACATCCATCGCGGCGCCCACGCCTTGGCTGACCGTGCCACTAGATACTATGAAGAGACTCGGGAGTCTGTACGGGATTTTATTGGCGCGGGTGAATCGGCGGAGATCATCTTTACCAAAGGAACTACCGAAAGCATCAATCTCGTAGCCCAGACTTTTGGGAGAAGATTCATCGGAAAAGATGATGAAATCATCATCTCCACACTCGAGCACCACTCCAACATCGTGCCTTGGCAGATGTTATGCGAGGAAAAGGGTGCCATTCTCCGTGTCATCCCAATCAACGATGCTGGGGAAATTCTCTTCGACGAATTCGAAAAACTCATCTCTCCCAAAACCAAACTGGTCAGCATCGTCCATGCTTCCAACGCACTTGGAACGATCAACCCCGTCAAAAAAATCATCGATGCCGCACATAAAGTGGGTGCAAAAGTCCTGCTAGACGGAGCCCAGTCTACTTCACACCTTATGATTGATGTGCGGGAGTTGGACTGCGATTTTCTTGCTTTTTCCGCCCATAAGATCTACGGCCCGACCGGATTGGGAGTATTGTACGGAAGGAGGGAAATTCTGGAATCCATGCCTCCTTTTCTTGGCGGTGGGGAAATGATCAAAGAGGTCACGTTCGAGAAAACGACGTACAATGACATCCCCTTCAAATTTGAAGCGGGAACCCCCAATATTGCCGATGTGATCGCCTTCAAGGCGTCATTGGATTTTGTCAATTCCCTGGGAAAAGCCGAAATCAAGCGCCACGAGGACGCACTGCTGGCCTACTCCGAAGAACTGACTCGGGACATCAAGGGCTTCATACCCGTGGGCACAGCGCAGGACAAAGTCTCGGTTTTGTCCTTCAACATCAACGGCATGCATCCCTTTGATGTGGGCCAAATGCTGGACGCAAATGGGATCGCCGTCCGGACTGGCCATCACTGCACCCAACCACTGATGAAAAGATTCGGGATCGAAGGAACCGTTAGGGCCTCCTTTTCGGTTTACAATACCAAATACGAAGTCGAAAAACTGGCGGAGGGTATCGCCAAAATCGCGAGATTCAAGAATAAATGAGCAGCATCAAAGAAACACAAGAAGAGATCGTATCCGAATTTGAAATCCTTGGCGATGACAAGGAGTCGACTATCTTCTACATCATGGAACTTGGCAACTCGCTTGAATCTTTTCCTGAAGAAGAAAGGAAAGAGGAAAACCTCATCAAGGGGTGCCAATCCAAAGTTTGGCTGATAGCCGATGAGGTTGGAGGAAAGGTACACTACCAAGCCGACTCCAATACCGACATCACCAAAGGCTTGATTTCCCTTTTGATCCGAGTACTGAACGACCGGAGCCCTGAGGAAATTTTGGAATCAGAGTTGAATTTCATCGAGAAAATCGGAATGGGTAGCATCATCGGCAGTCAGCGGTCAAACGGCCTCGCATCGATGATCAAGCAAATGAAGCTGTACGCGTTTGCGTTTCAAACCAAGCAAAACGCCTGAAAAATGGAAACTAGCAACACCTCCCAAAATGGACAAGAAACCAGCCTAAGAGACAAGGTCATTATGGCGATCAAGCAGGTCTACGATCCGGAAATCCCCGTGGACGTGTATGATTTGGGACTGATCTACGAGATCACAGTATACCCTGTCAACAACGTGTACGTTTTGATGACGCTGACTTCGCCCAACTGCCCATCTGCCGAGTACATACCCACTGAAGTCAAAGACAAGATCCAGCAGATTCAGGGGATAAATAATGTGGAAGTAGAAGTAACCTTCGACCCTCCCTATTCCCAAGACATGATGTCCGAAGCCGCCAAACTCGAACTTGGATTTCTATAAAACCTAAAAATCAAAACACAACAATATGTATCCTGAAGAGCTAATCGCTCCTATGAGAGCTGAACTTTCCAACGCTGGATTCGAGGAATTCCGCACTGCAGAGCAGGTAGCGGAACATCTGGGTCCAAACCACAAAGGTACCACGCTGGTAGTGGTGAATTCCGTATGCGGCTGTGCGGCCGGAGCTGCTAGACCAGGCGTGCGATATGCAGTGGAGAATTCCCCAAAAAAACCTACCACACTTGCTACGGTATTCGCAGGCAATGACCGCGATGCAGTTGCTAAATTCCGAGAATTGGTACTTCCCTATCCCCCTTCTTCTCCTGCCATGGCCCTATTCAAGGACGGGGAACTGGTTCACTTCATCGAGCGCCACCACATCGAAGGTAGAAATGCCAAGATGATCGGCGACCATCTGGTGGAAGTATTCGAGCATTTCTGTGATTGAAAAAAAGGCCCTTCTGGGCTTTTTTTTTACCCCGGTACAGAAAGAATCGGCTCGCTTGGAAGCACAAGCTCCCAGGCAGAAAATCATTTGCCAATTAAAAATCAGGGGGCAAAAAACATTTACGAAATCGCTTCCGAAATAATATACAACCGACCGCTATAATAATATCCTTAAAAAACATTCGATTTTATTAACTTAAGGGCGTCTTTTGATGTTTTCTACTAAAAATACGTAATCCAAAAACGATATATGTCTGATTCCGCCAAGTTGTCCTATAAGGGACAGGAGTATGAATTCCCTGTGATCACAGGTACTGAAAATGAAAGTGCAATCGAAATCGGCAAGCTACGCGATGTGTCTGGACTGATCACCCTGGATCCGGGATACAAAAACACAGGCGCAACCAAAAGTGCCATCACCTTTCTTGACGGTGAAGAGGGAATTTTGAGGTACAGAGGATACAGAATCGATGAACTTTCGAAAAAATCCACTTTTCTGGAAGTAGCTTATCTTTTGATCTATGGAGAGCTCCCCACCCAATCCCAGTACGACGCATTCACCAAGGAAATCACCCTCCATACCCTGGTCCACGAAGACATCAAAAAGATCTTGGCGGGTTTCCCTTCCAATGCACACCCAATGGGCGTGCTTTCCTCTTTGATTTGCTCCTTATCTGCGTTTTATCCTGACTCTCTCAATCCAAACCAAAGCGAAGAAGAAGTCAACCTAAGCATCGTTCGGCTACTTGCCAAGATGCCGACATTTGCGGCCTGGGCTTTCAAAAACAAGATGGGGCATCCGGTGAACTATCCGGACAACTCGCTTGACTACTGCTCCAACTTCCTGAAGATGATGTTTGCGCTACCTGCCGAAACATACGAGGCAGATCCTATTGTAGCCACTGCGCTGGATAAGCTGCTGATCCTTCACGCGGACCACGAGCAAAATTGCTCTACTTCCACCGTACGCATGGTGGGTTCCTCACAAGCCTCAATCTACGCTTCCATCTCTGCCGGGATCAATGCGCTCTGGGGCCCTCTTCATGGTGGTGCAAACCAATCCGTGATCGAAATGTTGGAAGCAATCAAAGCAGACGGCGGCGATGCAAAAAAATACCTTGACAAGGCAAAAGACAAAAACGATCCATTCCGTTTGATGGGCTTCGGCCACCGGGTGTACAAAAACTTTGATCCAAGAGCCAAGATCATCAAGCAAGCCGCGGATGAGGTCTTGAGCAGATTGGGAGTGACAGATCCTGTACTCGAAATCGCAAAAGAACTAGAATACGCTGCGCTGAATGATCAATATTTCATCGACAGAAAACTCTATCCTAACGTGGACTTCTATTCCGGCATCATCTACAGGGCTTTAGGTATTCCTACCGATATGTTTACGGTCATGTTTGCACTAGGTCGACTGCCAGGTTGGATTGCTCAGTGGAAGGAAATGCGCGAAAACAAGGAACCGATCGGAAGACCTCGACAAGTTTATGTGGGCGCCACGGAGCGTGACTATGTATTTATCAACAAACGATAAGGCACGCATTTTCTCGTATCGAAAGCCATTCCGATCTGGAATGGCTTTTTTTGTATAGAATGATACCAAGCGTATTGGAAATAGGCCTCGATTTTTGAATATTTCCCGTTCAAAATTTGCCTCATATGAAACCATCAAAGCTTGAAGAAGCAGTAGCACTGACCCAGAAGTTTACATCCAAACCAAGCACAGAAGAATTGCTAAAATTATACGGTCTCTACAAGCAGGCCACCGAAGGCGATAATGAGGCTGAAAGACCCGGAGGATTTGACTTTAAAGCAGCGGCCAAGTATAATAGCTGGCTGGCCTTCAAGGGAAAAAGCAAAGCCGAAGCTGCTGAAGAATACATGGGACTCGTGGAGAAACTAGCGGAAAAGTATATCTAAAAAAAAAAACCAAACGAGGGGCTGCTTTCACTTCTTCCCATATTTCGATCCAAATGGCGTTCTCTTTACCATGTACTCAATGCCTCCCTTGTAAGAATCCATTGACGTACCAAACACATGCCGGGATTCACTATACAAATTGTCTCCCCGATCATTAAACATCCGAAAGTCCACGGAGGTATCATATTCGATGGTGGTTGATGAGCTGCTGGTCGTATAGCCGCTTCCCTTGGTTCTGTCCTCCGATTTGTTGCCCGAATAGGTGTTGGTTTCTTTTTCCTTATAGGTCGTTCCGGCAGATCCGAAGGTAGACGTTCCCTTGTTGGTGATATTGACAGTCCCAAAAATCACATATTCCACTCCGAGAATTTCTCCAAGTTCATCGGGGGTATACCCCGATATATTTGATCAATGTTGTTTTTAGCCAAAATCGCATTGGTAGTCATCGGATCCTGCAGGGTCAACGCCCGATAATCGTTCTTAACGAAATTCGAAGTTGCATTTTGCACTACCTTGCTCATCGATTCGGGAGACATCCCCGGATCATTGGAGACAAATTCAAAAGGCAACACCGCAATCTTATTATGGCGATCAGGAGCACTTCCATGATTGTCAGAACCAACAGCCTTGATCGGCGTCGCGCCTACGGGTGTGGAATCTCCAAACTTTTCCACTCTCCCGCTACCAAATTCAACCTGAGCTAGTGTTGTTTTGGAGATTTCGTTATCAAACTCCTCGCCAGGATACCTGAATTTGACATGGGTATCGTTGACTCCGGTTACTTTGACCTCCTTTCTTTCTCCGCTTAAAAGAACCAAAACATCATTTTTTTCTTGTGCATGCAGTGCGAACCCGAGACAAACAAACAACAGCAACAAGCAAAATCTTACTATTTGTTTCATGACGTTTATATTTTTTGAGTAATTAATAATAATAAAAAACACCCAAATAAACCTCTCGGTAAGAATACGAAGTTGTTCGATGTTTTTGCAAATACACTCACTCCAAAAAACACTAAAAAGAACCTCAAGCTAGTACTTTTGGTTGTTGTCCCTGTTTTACTTAGTTTGGAAGATTCGCAAGCCGATTTTAAGATGGATAAGCCCACTGTTCTAGAGTCTACAATAGCCAAAGCCGGTCTGCCAATAGTTATAAACGCCGCTCTTTTTATCTTGGCTTTTTCGTTTTTTCTCACGCCAGTTTTAAGTCAGCAAAACGATACTTCTCGGGTTTCGGAAAAACCCGCAGTAAATGACTCAATTCAAAAAGCAGACACCACCAAGTCGGAATTTATACAGCGCATCCAGCAAGCTGGACAAATAGAATATCTAAAAAGTCAGGAAAAATTAAAAAATCGACAAGCCTATCTTCGTCAACATCAACTGCTTTCTTATCTAAAGAATGAGAACTTCAAGCTGAAGGGCTTACTGACCAAGGGAATTGCCTACAATCAAATCCAAATAAGGCTGGCTCGTTTTCAGGAGTTGATCCCCTTTGTACTCAAAGGGATCTCCTCAGACCAGCAAGAGTTCCAAACAGAACGAAACCTCACAGTATCCTCATCCATATTCAGGGAAATGCTGGATGAATTGAATGTGGAAAAAGAAAAGGTCGATCAATTTGCTGCCACCTTTAGAAAATCTCAATACAAGATTGACTCCATTTACGCAGAGAAAGACCTGTATCTCTTTCCTTCCGATTCCCTTCAGGTTAGGCAATATGCCTTTTTACTGGTGGAACTTTCAAAAGAAATAAAGCCCATAGAGGACACGCTCAAGACATTCGGCAATAAGCTTGATAGCCTTCAGACTACGATCAATGCAATGGTGTTCGAGCTGAATAGTAGGGTAGAAAACGTAGAGACCTCCAGAAGAAGGCTAAATGAATTAAACTTGGAAAACGAAATCCCCACTGACAAAAGCAACACCTATTACACCAGAACCCTTGCAGAAGCCGTTCAATATTCTTTTGCGAAGGAAAGGTATGCCTTGGGTTTTTACGTCGAACTTCATTTACCAAGATTGGTCATTCTGAGTATTCTGGTCTTTTTGAGCTGGATTTTCTTGGCAAACCTCAAAAAGAGAACCCTCCAACTCCATGATCTCGACGAACACGACGACGGGAAAATAGTGTTGAGATCGCCCTTTTTATCCGCCTTGGTCATCGGTCTTGGCTTCTTTCAATTCTTCTTTTTGAATCCCCCGTTTATTTTTTACTGGCTAATTTGGCTGGTTGCTTCATTTTCCCTTACCCTCATCTTCATCGGCTACCTTAATCGATTCTGGATGTTTTTTTGGGCATTTACGGTGCTGATTTTTCTGGCAGCTGGAATTGTCAATATGATCCTGCTTCCTACAGACACAGAGCGCTACCTAATGCTTGGACTGTCTCTATTTGGGATCCTGTTTCTTATTTTTACTATTTCAAAAAGGCAAACGAATCAACTCAAAGAGAAGCGGATCGTCTTTTTTATCTATTTGATGGGCCTTTTCGAGTTTATTTCTTTGGTATTGAATCTCACTGGCCGATTCAATCTGTCGAAATCCTTCCTTTTGGCGGGTTATATCGGCATCGTGATTGGAATACTACTGCTATGGACGGTACGGCTTGTCAACCAAGGACTTTCTATAGCCAGCAAGATCTACCACAATCAAGAAAGAGAACTGTTTTTCATCAACTTCAACAAGCTTGGAAACAAGGCCCCTGGGATCTTCTATACCTTTTTGATCGTCGGTTGGGGAATCTTGGTAGGCAAAAACTTCTATCGCTTTACCCAAGTTTCGGAGTCAATTACCGCGTTTTTGACTGAGGAGAGAATGATCGGATCCTATCAGTTCTCAATCAATGGACTCTTTGTATTCTTGATCATTTTATTCGTCTCGGTAATGCTCTCACGGCTTTTGTCCATCTTTTCGGCAGAGCCGGAGGCAAGCATATCCGATGAAAAAAGGACTCGCGTTAGTTTCGGAAGCTGGCTATTGCTGGTACAGATCTTCATCATATCTCTAGGTCTCTTTCTGGCATTCGCCGCTTCAGGAATTCCTCTTGACAAGATCACCATTATCTTGGGCGCACTATCGGTCGGTATTGGCTTAGGCTTGCAAGGTTTGGTAAACAACCTAGTCAGTGGTCTAATCATCGCATTTGAAAACACGGTGAAAGTCGGCGATTTGATCGAGGTCGAAGGAAAACCCGGTGTGATGAAATCCATCGGCTTTCGCAGCAGCGTGGTCAACATGTTTGAGGGATATACCGCCGTGATCCCCAACGGCGACTTGATCAGTAAGCAGATGGTCAACTGGACGACGGGAAAAGGGCGAAAGCTCTCACTAGTGGTCGGAGTCTCCTACGGCACTGATCTAGAGTTGGCAATCAGACTTTTAAAGGAAATCATCGGCGAGGAGGATAGAATTCGAAAGAATCCCTCACCGAGAGTCGTTCCGTTGGAGTTTTCCGACAGCAGCATTGACCTGGAGGTGGTGTTTTGGTTGACCCACTATATGGACTATCCTTTTGTTAGGGGCGAATTGATCAGCAAGATCACGCTAATCTTCAAGGAAAATAAAATCAAAATTCCTTTCCCACAACGAGACCTTTACCTCAAGTCAATTCCTGAAGTAGCGGATCCAAAAGAAACTGACAAACCGGAATAGTTTCAAGCTAAAGGGATAAAAAGTAAAAAAAAAACACACGTTCACCGCGGGTTTTTCCTCCCGAAGTAGCCCGCTATTATACTTCCAAGAATGAGCTGCTGAATGTGATATAACATCACCGGTAACAAGACCAAACCCAAAACCGCCGCATCCGGAAAAATTACCTTCCCGATTACGACGCCATGCACTAGCGATTTTTTGGATCCGCAGAAAAGCGTCGTGATCCTGTCTTGGAGAGAAAATCCCAAAAATCTGCTAATCAGCTCCAACACAAGCCAGATCAAAACAAAAATTCCCAGCATTGTCGCACTCACCGAAAGAAGCGTAGAGCCCTGATAGGCAGAAAAAATCCTCTGCGAAAAGGACTCTGCAAACGAGGTAAAGACGATCATCATGATCACCGTCTGATCGACATATTTGAGTTTGGGAAGGATAGTCCGCAGCTTTGGAAACAAGATACCATGAGCCAAAACCCCTAGCGTAACCGGCAGGATCACTTTCATCGTGAGTTCGCCCAGTGTAGACCAAAAATCAATTTCCCCGGCAACACCACCGTCAAGAAAACCCATCCAAGCAGGAGTCAAAACCACTCCCAAGAGACTCGAAATACTGGCGTTGAAAATAGCCCCTGCCAGGTTGCCCCCAGCGATTGACACCATGACCACAGAAGCACTGACGGTAGACGGCAAGGCGGACAAATAACTGATTCCCAGCTTAAAATCAGGATCAATCCAAGGCATAACCTGGAGAAGCAGGTAGACTACAAGCGGAAAAATCAGAAAAGTGGAAAGCTGTATGAGTAAATGGAGCCGCCAATTGGAAAGTCCAGATTTGAGCTGGACCGGGTCCAATTTGACTCCGTAGAAAAAGAAAACAAAGGCAATGCCCAAATTGATCGCCGGTTTCCAGGGAATTCCAGAATCGGCAGCTCCTACCTCAGGAAAGATCGCCGCCAAACCTATTGCTGCAAATAGCCCGAGTAAAAACCCGTTTATGCCAACCCGCTGGAGCGTTTGAGCCAACTTCCCCGTCATGAGCCGATCAGCCGATTGAAGTTGTCGCAGAGGATGGCCGTGGCTACGGCCACATTGAGGGACTCAGCATTCCCTGACCCGGGAATTGTCACCTTTTGAGTCACTTTTTGCTCAAGGCGTGCAGAAATCCCCTTGGACTCATTGCCCATCAGGAGGATTCCCGGAGTTGGATTTTGGAGAAAATGAACGTTTTCACCATCCAGAAATGCACCATAGACAGGAAGCTTCCAGCGGTCGAATACAGTCTCTAAGTCCTCGTAGAAAAACCGAACTCTGGTAAATGAACCCATCGTGGATTGGATGACCTTGGGATTATAAAACTCCGCGGTCTGCGGAGACAATACCAACTTGCCGATGCCATACCAATCTGCCACGCGGATGATTGTGCCAAGGTTACCTGGGTCTCTCACATCGTCCAGCGCCAAGATGAGGGGTTCGTCGCCTGGCTCAAAGGGCGAGTTTGGCTTCATCTGTACTACAGCCAATGCGGAGTCGTTGGATTGGTATTGCCCCAAATCCTCCAGCTGATTTTGGGTGGCGAGTATCAGCTGGCCGCCAAAGGATCTCAACAGGTCAGAATACCGTTCCTCAAAAGCCTCCGTTACCACAAGAAGATCTACCAAAAAATCCGACTGCAATACCTCCAAAACGCTTTTTTCACCCTCTACAAAGAACCTTCCGCTCTCGCTTCGGTATTTTTTTTGATGTAAGGATTTAATAAACTTAACCGTATTTTTGCTCAGCATCCCTTCAGCTTATTCCGATTTGAAATCGTCCAAATATATACTTTTTATCGCTCTCCTCGGGATTTGCATCGGCTGTTCACTTACCAAAGACCTCCAGGAAGGACAATACGCCGTCTACGAAAACAACATCGAAGGCATCCAAAAATCCGAGAAAGACGAACTCTATGGACTGATCGAGCAGGAACCCAACACCCGATTTTTGGGAAGCTCGCTAGGGGTGACCATTTATAGGATAGGAAGAAACTTCTATGACAGCATCAAAGTGGCAACTAAACTGGAGACCGCCGAGGAAAAGCTCGCCGCGATCGAAAGCGCCAGGGACTCGCTGCCGGAGGACAAGAAGCTCAGGAAAAAAGAAGACAAGCTAAATTCCAAAATCGAGAGCTTGGAGAAAAAATTGGAATTTGGCAATGCAGTCATGCGTACCGGGAACCCTTTGGTGGTCTTAGACAGCGCTGAGACGGAAACTACAGTAAGTAACCTAAAAGGATATCTGGCCAACAATGGATTTTTTGACTCAAAAGTTGGCTTTGAGGTAGAGACCAAAAAAAAGAAGGCTTTCGTTACCTACAGAATCTCCGAGGGGGCTCCCTACATCATCGACTCGGTCTACACCAAGTCTGACAATCCGGAGATAATCAAACTGCTAAAGCAACGTTCCGAAGATTCCCACTTGTCAGAGGGAGATCTTTATATCCAAGACAACATCGTGATGGAAAGAAACCGGATCGAAGAGCTCTTGAAGAACAACGGCTTCTACATGTTTTCGAAGTCCTACATCAACTATATCGCTTATCAGGACACCGCCTCCAAGACGATAGATCTGGAGCAAGTGATCCAGAAGCCGACTTTTACCGACAAACACGAAGTCTACACCATCGACTCTATCGTCTTTCGGATCAACCCACCGAGCAACGAATTTGCCGATCGACGGGTACAGGAGCGGTTTAGGGACGTCAACTTTTCCTTCTATAGGGATCGCTACTCTGCAAAAGTGCTCGCATCGAGGATCTTCCTGGAGACCGGCCAGCCTTATAGCCGCACCGCAGCGATCGAAACCCAGCGTCAGCTTAGCAATCTCGACCTGTTCCGCTTTGTCAACATTACATTCGATACATTGGGCACATCCCTCAATGCCAATATTTTCACCCAGCCTAACCAAAAATACCAGTTGACCAACCAGCTCGGCATGACCATCACAGAGCAGCTGCCGGGACCATTTTTCAGTACCTCGCTCAGAAACAGAAATTTCTTCAGGGCGGGTGAAATCCTCGAATTCAACTTTCGGGCGGGACTGGAAGGGGTCGCCTCGGCCACAGGACAGGGGGTCTACCAAAGCTCCGAAGTCAGCACGGGTGTTACGGTTATTTTTCCACGGTTTCTGATTCCGTTCGCGCCAGGATCTCTCCAAAAATACGGGCGCTACAATCCCAATACACGAACCCGGCTGAGCTATATCTACACCAATCGCCCCGAATACACCAGAAATGCGGTCAATGGCCTTTTGTCCTACACTTGGGCAACCTCTACGAATCGCATTCACTATACCCTGAACGCAGCAGACATCAGCTATATCCGGACACCAAAGCTTCAGCAGGAGTTTTTGGACATACTGGAAGACCTGCAAAATGAAGGCAACAACCTGATTTGGTCATTCCTGCCTTCTTTCATCAGCAGCATCTCTGGGCAGACGGTCATCAACTTCAACAAATACGGTGATTTCACTTCAAGCAAAGCCTCTCTGCTCCGGCTTTTCGCAGAAAGCGGTGGAACCTCCCTCAACTTCTTTGACGTCAGAAGCAACAGCGAGCCGGGTATCGAATACGCGAACTTCCAGTGGGTAAAGACCCAGATAGACTTTAGGCGCTACTACCCGCTGGATGAGGACCAGAAGTTTGCCTACCGGCTCAATTTCGGATGGGCCAGACCCTACGGCGTCAGCGCCGGCATCCTTCCCTACGAAAAATACTTCTTCGCAGGCGGCGGTACCAGTGTCAGAGCATGGCAGGCTCGACGGCTTGGACCAGGCAGCTACGTCCCGGAAACTGGCGAAGGCGGTGAGTATGACTACACCAACGAACAACCGGCCGAGATGATCCTGGAAAGCATGCTCGAATACCGAAGGAAACTGGTTGGCTACTTCGACATGGCGCTGTTTGTGGATGTGGGAAACAGCTGGGTAATCGGCTACGATGCCGCTAGGCCTGGGGCTGATTTCAGGTACGACCGTTTCTACAAAGAACTCGCCGTGGGCACCGGGCTTGGTTTGAGAATGGATTTCGATTTTCTCGTCGTCCGACTTGACCTAGCAACCAAAGCAGTAGATCCGTCGAAGCCCGAAGGTCAGCGCTGGGTGCTGGACAACATCAATTTCAAGCGGCCGTTTGGGGTAAAAGGCCAGACAGTACTTAATTTTGGGATTGGATATCCCTTCTAACCGCAACATGAGCAGAAAGACAAAAACCGAGATCGCCGAGATTTACCGTGAGATGCAGGACCATATCTGTGCGGGACTCGAAGCTGGGGACGGCCAAGGCAAATTCAAAGAGGATCGCTGGACAAGGGAAGAAGGTGGAGGCGGACGAACCCGGATCTTTGAAGGCGGCGCGATCATCGAAAAGGGCGGGGTTGCGTTCTCGGCTGTACATGGTCCCACGCCTGAAAAAATCCTTAAAAAACTGGGCTTGGAACAAGCCGACTTTTTCGCCACGGGCGTATCCATCGTGCTTCATCCCCATAGTCCCATGCTACCGATCATGCACATGAACATCCGATATTTTGAGATGGAAAATGGCACCCATTGGTTTGGAGGAGGTATCGACTTAACTCCGCACTACATCAATGTCGAAGATGCGCGCTATTTCCATAGCCAAGTAAAAGAGGTCTGTGACCGGTTTGATCCGGGCTACTACCCTAGGTTTAAGGCCTGGGCAGACGACTACTTTTTTGTCAAGCATAGAAATGAAACCCGCGGAATCGGCGGGATATTTTATGATCGCCTGAGTGCGAAGACCGATGAGGGATTCGAGCAAATCCTGGATTTTAGCCTCGAGATTGGAAGACTTTTTCCGAGAGTTTATTCCCATTTTATGGAGAAAAACTCCAAGATTCCATTTGGACCAAATCAAAAAGCCTGGCAAAACCTTCGCCGAGGCCGCTATGTGGAATTCAATTTGGTTTGGGATGCAGGCACCAAGTTTGGATTGGACACCAATGGTCGCACCGAAAGCATCCTGATGAGTATGCCTCCGCAGGCGGAGTGGACCTATATGCATGAACCGACACAAGGCAGCGCCGAGGATTTTACCCAAAGGCATCTGAAAAAGGACATCGACTGGCTAACATTTGGGCAATGATCGAAACTCTAAAAAAATGGGATGAAGAGGCATTTCTATGGCTGAATTCCCAGCACGTGGACTGGCTGGATCCGATCATGTATAGGATTTCGGAGACGGTTACCTGGATTCCATTGTTTGCTTGGCTGATCTATCTTATTTTCAAAAAAGACCGTGCAAATGCCTGGTGGGTACTAGGCGGCGTGGCTTTGACAATCTTGGCAACAGACCAGTTTAGCTCGGGATTCTTAAAGCCTTTCGTGGAGCGACTCAGACCCTGTCATGACCCCCGCTGGGAAGGGATCATGTTCAACTACGAGCGATGCGGAGGGTTATATGGCTTTGTCTCCTCGCATGCTGCCAATACTTTCGGCGTTGCAGTTTTCCTAAACAGAAAGCTGAAAGGAAAGATCAAATACCTGCCCTGGCTTTACCTCTACGCGGTTGTTGTCAGCTACTCTAGGATCTATCTCGGCGTACACTATCCCATGGACGTGATAATTGGCGCGCTGATAGGAGCCGCCTTTGCCTGGATTTCTTGGTTTATCATCGTCTATGTCAAAAGGGAACTGATCAAAAAGGCCCTGAAGTAGGCGTTATCGTCGGCCAAAAAACCGAGAAATTAGCGCCCCCCGTACTCCAATTTCCAAGCGAGCTAGGCCAGTTCCTTCTCCAGCTGCTCCAGCGTTTTCCCTTTTGTCTCAGGCAAAATCCTCCAAATCACTACAAACCCCAAGGCGCAGATCATGCCATAGAGCCAGAAGTTGTTCGCCCATCCCAAGTTCTCCTTGATGGCTGGAAAAAAATAGGTCAGCGTAAAATTGCCCAACCAATGCGCCAAGGCTCCAATGGAAATGGCCGCTCCCCTGACTTTGGTAGGAAAGATCTCCGACAGCACTACCCAGAGCAAGGGGGCGAGCGAAATGGAGTAAAACATCACGTTCAAAAGTACGAGCACGACAACGGGAGTTCCCCCAAGATCTGCAAAGAACGAATAACCCAAGCCCCCGTAGAGCAAAGTCATCGCCGCCAGACATACGAGAAGGATGGATTTCCGACCGTACTTGTCCACCAAGGCAAATGTGACGAAAATAGAGAGCACCATCACGCCCCCGATCACCACGATATTGAGCATCATCTGCTTCAGCGTGAAGCCCGCCGCCTGAAAGATATCCGCTGCGTAGTAGATCACCACATTGATGCCGCTCCACTGCTGGAGGAAAGCCATAAAAATCCCGATGGCAAGGAGCTTCAAAACGTTTCTTTTCAGGAGTTCGCCCAAATGAACCTCTCCCACATCCCCATCCCTCAAGGTGGATCGCGTCTCCGCAACAGAGTCTCTTGCATAGTCCTCTCCCCCGATCTTGGCAAGAATCCGGAATGCCTTGTCCTGTTGACCGTTTTTGATCAACCAGCGGGTACTCTCCGGCACCAAGAACATCAGGACAAAAAACAAAGCAGCCGGGATAGTCTCCGCGCCAAACATCCAACGCCATCCCACCTGTCCGCTCCAGCTTGCTGCTATCGCCGCGAAGTCCGCATTTTCAGGCAATTCAGTGTCAATCAAAGAAATCTGCCAGTTGGCGATTTGGGCCAAAAGTACCCCAAGCATCACCAAAAACTGGTTGATGGTCACAAGTCTTCCGCGCTTTTCCGGCGGCGCAAGTTCAGAGATATAGAGCGGGGAAAGATTCAGTGCGATGCCCATTCCTATGCCCCCGAGTATGCGGTAAAAATTGAAACCCCAAAATGTGATCGCAAGCGCGGTCCCGATGGCGGAAAGTGAAAACAAGAAGCCCGAAAAGATAAGTAGACGTTTTCGGCCAAATTTGTCACTCAAAAAGATACACAGCATCGCCCCAAGCATACAGCCGACCAAGGCCGAACTGGTGCCCCAGCCCTGATCTTCCACCGAGGTGATGTTGAAATAGGGCTCATAGAAAGGCTTGGCTCCCCCTATCACCACCCAGTCGTATCCGAATAAAAACCCGCCCAAGGCGGCGGTCATGCTGATCAGCCAAATGTAGGTTTGATTATACGGATAGCGTGGGGCCATAGTCTAGGTGTTAGGTGTTTGCCGCGCAGAAAATACCGGATTTTCCCAGAGATACAATCCTGCTCTTGTCCAAAAGCGCCAAGCAGAAGTCTTCATTTTCTTGAATAGAGATTGTATTTTAGGCAAAACTTGTGGCCAAGTGGAATAAACTCACTGTCGAAAACTCCAATTCTTTTTCGCAAAGGAAGATTCCCGAAATAATTATCTCCTCGAAAGCAAACAGAGAACTGACTTTTATCATGAATTGGAGGAAAAGTCTGTCTCATATTTGTTTAGGATGATTTCTGATTTTTGAAAACTAAAACAAACAATCCTGCTATGAAAAAAATCACGATGCTTTTCGCTTTGGTGTTGATTGCCGGAGCCGCATACTCTCAAGAAGTCCGCGTCAACACCTACGCGGGTTACGTTTTCGACGACAAGGTGGATAGCTATTACTCCTCCTCCTCTTATTATGAGGGAAAGATTTTGGGAGGATTCCGCTGGGGAGCAGGGATAGAATATCAGCTTCCCAATACGACCAAGGCTTTTGAACTGCAATATCTGCGACAGGACACCAGCGCACCCATCGTGTATCAAGACGGCGGTATCCTCGGCGGCCAAATCCAGAATACAGAGTTTGATCTGGCAGCAAACTGGATCATGCTAAATGGGACAAATTACTTTCCGGTAAGCGAAGTGGCTGAGCCATTTTTCGGATTCGGTATCGGGATGGTAATCTCAGACATCACCAACCCAGACAACGGAAACAATGACGGAGCGACCAAGTTTGCCTGGGCGCTGAGAGGTGGATCCAACTTTTGGCTGGCTGAAAAGGTCGGCATCCGCATCCAAGCTTCGCTCATGTCCGCCGTACAGGGTGCAGGCGGAGGCTTGTATTTCGGGACAGGTGGAGCCGGAGCCGGCGTATCGACTTACTCGACGATTTACCAGTTTGCATTTGACGGCGGCTTGGTATTTAGATTTCCGCAATAGTTCTTCCGGGGGAAGCACCAACTTCCCCCACTCCTTTGAATAATCCCAATTATTTTTTTCGGATTGGCAGAAATTAACCGAGGAAATCCTTCTTAAAGCTTAGATTGGTTCGAAATATCCGCTTAGCCAAACACCAATCCAACGCAATGAAACCAGGCTTTTTCCTCGGGCTTTTCCTCCTCATCGCCCTGAACGTTTCCGCTCAGTCGGATTCCACGGTTTACCAACCCAATAAGGTCAACCAATTTAAGCTGGTCCCCCTCCCCGCGGTCGGTTCCAATCCCGCCAATGGATGGCTGTTTGGCCTGGCGCCTTCTGCCACTTGGTACATGGGTGACCCACGCACCACCAAGATGTCCAACTTTGTCGGAAACTTCCTTTACACGACCAAGAAACAGTGGATCTTCAGCTCACGAAGCAACATTTTCCTCAATGAAAACAAGACTATCCTAATCGGCGATTGGCGCTATTTCATCACCTCCCAGCCTACGTATGGACTGGGAAGCAGCACTCCAAATGAACCTACCGAAAACCCGAGCGAACCAGGAACCTGGTGGGGCGAACAGCAGATGGACTTCCGGCTGATCAGGTTTTACGAGGCTATTTTGAAGCGCATTGGCGATTCTAAGTTCTATCTCGGCGCTGGCTATCATCTGGATATCCACTCCAAGATTAAGAACTTCCAGGACGATGAGATCACCGGCCAACTTGAGTTTGCCCACGACAGGTACAACGTCGATATGGGATTTGATGTCAACAAATACACGGTCTCAGGCATTAGCTTCAACATGGTCATGGAGAATCGGGACAACTCTGTGTCGCCTTATGAAAAGAATTTCGGATGGGTTCAATACAAGATCAATCCGAGCTTCCTTGGTTCCGACCAAAGTTCCAGTTTGCTTTTGCTAGACTATCGCCACTATGTCAACCTAAGTGAGCGTCGAAAAAGGAACCTGATTGCGCTATGGGGCTTCGGGAATTTTGTGGTTTCGGGAAAAGTGCCTTATATGAACTTACCGGGAATAGGCTGGGATATGTTTGGGAGATCGGGACGAGCTTATGCCCAGGGCAGGTTTCGGGGCGAAAGCATGGTCTATTCCGAGGCTGAATGGCGTTTTCCCCTTCAGAAAAACAAAGAAACCTTCGGCGGAACCGTCTTCGTCAACGCGGCAAGCTTCAGTAGCAAAACCACCGAGGAACGACTTTTTGAAAAATTCAATCCGGGCTACGGCTTGGGATTAAGAGTGATGATCAACAAGCAAAACCGAACTACGATCTCGGCGGATTATGGATTTGGCCAAAAGGGAAATTCCGGTTTTTACCTGAATGTAAACGAGAGTTTTTGAGAAAAACTTGCCTCAAAATAAAGGTTAAAGCTGATTTTAATCATGAATTATCTTTCGACAAAACCCCAGTTTTACCTCCGAACCTTTAGTCTAAACTCTTTTCTCAATACAATTTTCCAAAGCAATGAAAAAATCACTACTCTTTATCCTGGCGCTGTTTACAATCAATATCGCCGGTGCGTTAGCCCAGTCTGTGGACGAAGAAATCAAACTCGTACAGGAAGCTTTTGGCAAAGACAAAAAGTCGCTAATCGAGGCCTATATGGATCTCAGCCCAGAAAAGGCTGCTGCTTTTTGGCCTGTCTATGAGGAATTTGAGGCCGCCAGAAAGGAAATCGGCAAAGAACGAATCCTGATCATCAACGAGTACATCGAGAAGTTTACCCATATTGGAGATGCTGAGGCTGATGAACTGACCACGAGATCGCTAAAAAACGACGCCGCACTGAACAAGCTTTACAGCACCTACTATTCGAAGTTCAAAAAAGCAACCTCAGCCATGGATGCCGCAAAGTTTATCCAGATAGAATTTTACATTACCAATACCATCCGAAACGTAATCCAGCAGGAATTGCCCTTTGTCGGAGACATCTAATACCCCCTCACCCTTTATGGTTAGTTTATTGAAACGGTCCGGTACCGTACTCCTTCTGGCGATAGGCTCGATCGCCTGCTCGCCGGAAGGAGCTACTTTCGTCGAAGAGCAAGACGTCGTCTATACCAACTACAATCCCTCCTTTGATTTTGCTGCGCAAAGTACTTATGCGCTTCCCGACCAAGTCGTCAGTATTTCCAATGGCGGGCTTCCAGGCGACTCCGATGGGCCGGAATACTTGCCTCCACAGTTTGCCAATCCTATACTGGCTACCCTCAGAAGCAACATGAACGCAATGGGATACCGGGAAGTGGCCGAGTCGGCCGACCCGGATCTGATCGTATTGCCCTCTGCACTGCAGACTACAGAAATCTACTACTATTATGACTGGTGGTACTGGAACTGGTATTATCCCGGATACGGGCCAGGATGGGGTTGGTACTACCCAGGGTATTATCCGCCGACGGTGACTTCTGTCAGGACTGGGAGTATTTTTATCCAGATGACAAGCCCTAAAGGCATCGATACTTCCAACCAAATCCCGGTCAATTGGATTGCCGTCGTAAACGGATTGCTCGAAGGAGAAGGCAACGCCGCCAACCGGATCGACCGCACGCTGACCCAGGCATTTACCCAATCTCCGTACCTTCAGAAATAATCATGAAAAAAAACCTGCTATTATTTCTCCTGCTCATAGGTTTGGGAATTACTGCCCGGGCGCAGCGCTCTCTCTATAGTTTCAATTATGTGGTGACGGTGCCAACGGGAAACACGGCAGACTTTATCGACGTCACTTCCGGAAGAGGCTTTGCTTTTGAATATCAAAAATTCATCAAAGACCACATTTCCATAGGTGGAGAAGTGGGCCATGCCACGATCTTTAAGCGGACGGAAAACGAAGTCTATACCCGAGAGACTGCCTCGCTTTCCGGGATTCAGTATCGGTACCAATATTCTTACCCCATTATGGCTACTGGGGCTTACTATCATTCGTTTACGGATCTGTTTCGCCCTTACGTCTCTTTCGGCTTGGGTACCATTGCCAATAAACGGACGATTGAAATGGGCATGTACCAGTCCGAAGAGACGCATTGGCAATTTGGTTTCAGGCCCGAACTTGGCACTTTGATCCAACCCAGCGACAATGTCGCCTTCCGTGTTGGAGCCAAATACTATGGAACGATCAAAGGAGGGGGACTCGAAGGCCAGTCCAACCTAAGTTTTCATTTCGGCTTGGTGATCATGAATAATTAAAAACCACTATCTTAAAAGCTGAATTTTGGTTGTTCAAATCGAGAAAGCAAACCAATTCCGAATTGCCGTGAAAAAGAACCTGATCCTTTTGACTCTCATCATGGGTGTTTTTTTCTCTTGCTCCCCGACTCGGGTGGTAGTTGAAAAAAACAAGTACGAAGACTTCAAACTCAGCAACTATTCGTCATTCGATTTTGCGCAGATCGAAACTCCAAACGACAGTTTAGTGCCCTATCAGGAAATTGTGGATCAGCTAAAGCAAAACTTCACTGCAGCAATGGAGGCTCGCGGCTTGAAGAGAGATGCGACAGATCCAGACTTGCGTATTAATTTTGGTGTGGTAGTCCAAGACAAGGTGCAAACCAGGGAAACCAACCTGACCACCGATCCTTTTACCTACGCTGGGCAGCGCAACTATTATTGGGAGGTCAGGGAAATTCCCGTAAACACGTATCGAGAGGGTAGTTTAAGCGTACACTTCATCAATAATCCCGGCAATGTGTTGGTCTGGGCAGGTACCATTTCGGAAGTTGTGCCCAAAAAAGAGGAAAAGAAGAACGAATCTATAGAGAATGCGATAAATCAAATTTTTAAGTACTTAGACATCAACAACAAATAACTTTATCCTTATGAAAAAGCTTTCATTTTTAGCCAGTCTAGCCATAGCGTCTATTCTGGCCGCTTGCTCTCCAAGCACCAAAATCATCGGCTCTTGGTCTAGCCCTGAGAAACCTTCCACTCCATACCAAAACATCTTGGTGACGGGCCTGAGCAGCAACTTGGTCAACCGACAGGCATTTGAAGAGGAATTGGTTGCCACTCTGGGAGAAGACGGCGTAAAGGCCGCCAGCAGCTTGACCTTGATTCCTCTCGGCTCTGCTAAGGATAAAGAAGGCATGGCTAAGGCTCTCGAAGCCGTACGCGCCGCTGGCCATGACGGCATCTTGACGGTAGCTCTATTGGACCAAACTTCAGAAACCCGCTATGTTCAAGGCACCACCACCTATGCCCCCATGGGCTACGGAGGTTACTATGGCAGATTTGGAGGATACTATGGGTACTATGGACCGATGACCTATGATCCTGGATACTATACCACTGACAAGCTATACTACATCGAAGTAAACCTATACGATGCACAATCAGAGGCGCTAGTGTGGTCTTCCCAGTCAGAGACAACTAACCCGAGCAATCTCGAATCGTTCTCGCATACCTTCGCTGGAGTGGTGGTAGATCTGATGGTTAAGGATGGCATTATCGCCAAGGCAGATAGCAAAAAGTAAATTAAGCTAATGGCTAAAACAAAGGAGGCTGTCTCGGTTGAGACAGCCTCCTTTGTTTTTATGCCGCGTTTCGCGTAGCATTGATGATTCCAAACATTGTCCTCAGAATCAATTTGTCCAAAATCTCGGCAGACGCGCCTTTTTCCAAGCCTATCTGAATCGCGTACTGCTGTATTGTGATCAAAGGCAGGACGATTCGTTCACGAATCTCGATGGAGGCCTTGGATACCGGATTGTCCTCCAGCAATTCTTCCATTCCCGCCACTTTCTTCAATTTTTTAACCGAGCATTCGAATTCCTTGTAAAGCATCTTCCAAAACTCGCTGTACTCAGGATTGTCCTTTAAGTAGGCTGTCGCCGGATAAAAACACTTGTTCAGGGATTGCATGGAGTTGCCGAGCAAGGTGCGGAAGAACAGACTATCCTGATACAGTTTCTTCAGTTCATCCATCTTTCCCTCCTTTTCCAACTGTGATATCGCCGAACCCACACCATAGAAACCCGGGATATTCTGCTTCATCTGCGCCCAGGATCCAACGAATGGGATCGCGCGCAAATCCTCAAACTTCAATCCAGCACCCCCACCTCTCTTCATTGGCCTCGAACCGATATTGGTCATGCCAAAGAACTTCAGCGGAGCCACGTGCTCGAGATACGGCACAAACTTCGGATGGTTTTTTAGGTTTTTGTAAGCTTCATACCCTGAGTCTGCCAGTTGCTGTATTAGCGCCCGCTGCTCATCATTCAGGTTTTTCTCAGCATCGGGATAGAGATGGTTTTCGAGGCCCGCACTGAGCAGCTGTTCAAAGTTGTAAGTACATGAAACCTGCTTTCCATAATTGGAGGAAATCGTCTGTCCCTGTATGGTCACCTGAATTTCGGAGTTTTCCACTTTTTGACCCAAGGAAGCGTAGAAGTTGTGCAGATTACCTCCACCTCTTGCAACGGGTCCGCCGCGACCGTCAAAGAAGACCACTTCGATACCATTTTCCCGTGATACGCGCGTGAGTTCTTCTTTGGCCACCAAAATAGACCAGTTAGCCTTCAGATAACCACCGTCCTTGGTTCCATCCGAAAATCCGAGCATGATGCTTTGCTTGCTTCCGCGACTTTTCAAGTGCGTTTTGTATTCTGGCATATTGTAAAGCCTCGTCATGATCTCGGGCGCCATTTTGAGATCGTCGATGGTCTCAAATAACGGCACGATATCGACCGGCAAGCCGCCGGGCTTAACGCCCATGGTCAACTTGGCCATCTGATACACCTCAAGGATGTGGAGTACCGACTGGCAATTGGAGATGATATAGCGGTGTAGCCCCTCCTCTCCGTTGGACTTCTGGACGGACTTCACGGTCGCCATAGACTGCAGGATCTCCCTATGGAAAGGCTCCTCAAAATGCTCCAGGGAAGGAAGAGCCTTGGTTTTCATTACTTTGTCGATCAATTCATCCTCTGTCCCGACGTACTCTTTTCCCTGTATATTGAAGACCTCCTCCCACAGTCCGTCATGCTTGCGGCTGTCTTGGCGCAAATCCATGTGGGCAAAGTGGAATCCGAAAATCCGAACTTTGAGGATGAAGCGGTCGAGCAGATCCAAAAACAGCCCGTCGTGATATTTGACAAGGGCCTCTCTGGCATCAAAAAGTATTGCCAACAAGTCATCCTTGGACGAATACATTTCTTTGTTCTCAAACAAGGTATAGTAAATCCCACGTTCGGCCTTCACTATATGCTCCTCTACATGTTTGAATGTGAGACGCTTCTTGAGAGCCCTCAGGTCTCGGTAGTAGCATCTCATCAGCCATTTTTTCAGGCGGTCTGCCACTTGAATAGTGGTCTCGTGTGTCACAAATGGATTTCCGTCTCTATCTCCCCCAGGCCAAAATCCGACTTTGAGGATAGCTGGGTTTTCCCAGGTATGAAGGGGCTGCCCCAGTCCCTTGAGCAAACGAATGATGATGTCCGGAATACTGTGATAAAACACATTTTCCAAATACCAAATCAAGCTAACCGCCTCGTTGAATGGAGTGGGCTGCTCTCTATTGATGAATCCTGTCTTGCCCAACTGCTGCAACAAAAGGTTGATGCTTTCCAAATCGTCGTGTCGGATCGCGTTTTCCAGATCAGTGATGATCCCCAACACATTGCCGGGATAAAACTGGGTTGGGTGCGCGGTGAGCGTCAATCGCACAGAAAATGTTTTCAGCTTTTCTATTAAAGCTTCTTTCTTTCGGTCTGTCTCCACCCGGTTGATTAGCGCTTTCACGGAACCTTTGCCCGAGATATCGTTGATTTTCTCGTAGGCGGCGTCCTCAATCGAGTCGAACAAGACGACCTGGCGCTCGACATATTGAATCATCTCAAAGAGAAAGTCGAACCGCTTTTTTTCGTTTTCCCCCGGCATCATCTCCTCAAAAAAACCGTCGATGATCTCCCGGGGAGACTTGCCCGAAGCGTAACCTCGTTCACAAGCCTTGCCCAAAAACGGAAGTAAGGTGCCCGTAACATAGATATCGTCAAAAGGCAAGTCTAAAAATAGGCTGTTGTAGATGGTAAATCGCTTGGCGACTTGAGTGTCATAGATAGGGTACATTCAGGGTCGGATTTAATAGGTCAGGCAAATTAATAAAATTTCCATTTTTTAGAACAAAATTTAGATTTTCTACAAGTTTCCAACCGACATATTTTCAAAATGACAGATTTTATTCCGGTTTTTGAGAAAAAAGGAAAAATAATCACCAACGCCTATTAGGCGACCATTGTTTGCCGTCTCGATTCCCTATAAGTTTTTGGTATGATTCTGATTGTCCAGTTCTCCTGCAATCTGATTCATCACGGCGATGGTTTTATTGAGGCTAATTACATTGTCCGGCTGAAGATCTTTGATTGCGTTATAGAAAACCTGGGTAAGAGGCTTTCTGTTTTCCCCTTTTATTTTCTTCTTCAGATTACGCTTTTCCAAAGCGAGTCTTGCCCTTTCAATACCCAGCTCAGCGAGCTTGGACGAATTGTCCACCTGTTTTCCGCCGTATTTTTCCGTGCTTTTTTTCGTTCGGGTTTCCGACAATACTTTGTCGATTGTGACATCCTTTTGAAGTGACCCACTTAAGGTTTCGATTTGTTCGTCGGTTGAGGAAATTTCACTCTCGGTCTGTATCAAATCTTCTTCGGGCTTGGTCAAATGAGCTTTGATCTGAGCCAATTCTTTGCCGGGCTTTACCCCCTTCAACTTTTCTCCTACCTCAGTTACCCCCGTCGGCTTGAAGGCAAGTATCCCACTGGTATGCCAGTACCATGACTTACCACAAACTGTTTGGATTGCAGTGACCAATTCTTTCTGTTTTTTGCCGATTTCAGGCGACACCTGCTCGACTTCAGATGAGCTTCCAAAAATCCCCCCAAGGATTTTTTTGCCGCCCTCGACGACCGAGTCGATGACTTTCCCAATATTGGATAAGAGGGAAGTAGTGCCGTTGCGGATTAGATTGGCTAGCTTGAGATTTTCATAGGCAATTGAGCAGGTCTCTACAGCACCCGCCATTTGTTCTTTGTTGGCTGTAAAAAGACCTGGGTTGTTAATCATCGCACTTGGCTTTTGTAAACTCGGATCCAATGCATCTTCCAGGGCTTCCAGCTCCGCCTTATACCGAGCTTGTACATTTTTGGTTAAGATGGTCTCTTTCAGAAATGCAAACTCCAATTTGGCGACTTTAAAGGGAACCCTTTGTTCTTCAAACTTGGATATAAATTCACGTTCGTCCCTAAATTCACCGACTTTCATGCCCACTTCAGAGCCGATCCTTCCTGCCAGCTCTCTAGCTCCTTCTTCAATTTTCTCGATTTGATCCTTGATCTCTTTATACCCTTTGTAGGTATCGTAGAGCGTTTCAAGATCCTGCGAGGTAATATCTAACTCAAACCTCTCCTGTTTACTGGTTTGCTTTTTGGGCTCTTGCTGTGGTGCCGTGCTTTGTTCTTCTTCTTTGCCGCCAGAACTGCCACCAAACCACCCAGAAAAAATGCTGGTACTTTCCTTCAGCATTTCTGCCTTTTGCTCTGGCTCGAGCGCTGCCCACCAACGTTTCAGTCCCTCCTTAACAATTTTCTCCTTGATTGAAGGCTTCTGATTATCTCTGTTACCTAGCAGCTTTTCTTTTCCCTTCTTGACCGCTTGCTTTCCAAGGTCTTTCCCTTTGTCTCCATAAGTTTTTTCCCAGTCGTTTCCGTTCGCAGCCAGTGTGCCCAATATCGCCAACACACGCTTTACCAGAACATCCATTCTGCTATCAGTCATATCCGTATCCTCATTTCTCTGTACTACCTGCGAGGTGATTGGGGTTTGGTGTGGGACGATTCCCTTTTCCCTTCGCTGCAAAGCCTTCGCGCCCATGACATCCGCCTCATTCTCCAAGCCCGCATCGTCGTTGATATTGACTTTGCCCTTTAATTGCCGGGTAGCCTTGACTCGCCCCTGTTTCTGTTGCACTACATGCCAAGCCTCATGGGGCAGATGTTTCTCCTGACCAGGCGCAACGTGGATATCCGTTCCCTGAGCGTAGGCGTGGGCTTGGAGCTGGGAAGGTTTGTCCGAGTTGTAGTGAACTTTGACATCGTCGAGGCTGTAGCCGGAGAGGTTTTCCACCCCGGACTTGAGCTGGTCGGGCAGCCCGGTGTTGTTTTCAACACGCTGGACTGGTGTTTCAGACTGATCCGTCGGAGACTCAACAGATTTCATCTGCAGCTCCTCTTCTTCATCCACCGACTTCATTTGGAGTTCCTTTTCTTCGATCCCAGCCAGTTGAACTTCTTCCTCCTGCAACTCCTTTCGCTGTACCGCCTCGTCTGCCCTACGTGAGTTTGCTAGCTGGGCAAACTTGAGCTGGGCGGCATGTTCGGCGCGGTTGTCCCTTAGCTGGACGGTCGGATTGCTCCCTTTGGCTGAACCAGACTCCTGCTTTTTGGAGGCAGGAGGCAGACTTGATTTTGAAAAATTCCCCATGATGAAAAGTGTTTTCGATTGAGTTTTAAGGTAATTCCCGATAAGCAAACTTCTTAGCTGACCTTAACCTATTGATAAGCAATCCGGCGGCTATCCCAAAACCAAAAATCAGGATCAGCATCCAAATTGTCACTTCGCTGCTGCCAGCACCTATAAATCCCACCTGTGTATTGAAAAACAGGTAGAAAAACAACGCGATCAAGGCCAATAAGCCTATTGCGATAGAGATCCCCGTAAAGAGGCCCCTCAACGTCCATTCATCTCCATGCTTCCTGACACCGAGCAGCGTAACCAGAATACAAAGTCCCAACACCCCAAATAGGATAATAGACAACAACATGTTGATCTCCGCATATCGATTCCAACGGCCTATCATGCATATACAATCTTTATAGGAGTTTATCGAATAAAAGTCCGTGTCCTGATAGGCTACAAATTCATTTCGGTTTTGCCAAAAGCTCGAAATGTCGTAGGCTTTTGCCAAATTCTGTAGGCTGTCGCGATCCGGATAAGTCACAAAATAGCAATAGTCTGCCTCCGGTTTTTTGTTTGGATCCCCAATATAGATGTCGTTCAGACCGGCCCATTGGATGTCCTGCATGTAAGTCCATAGGTAGTCCATTAGGCCGAGTGTTTTTGGTGGCGCAAGGGACTTGGAGCTGATCACGACAGAATCTACGCTCACCAGAGTTGCACCCAATGCGTCCCAAAGCTCCGTGTAGCCTTCATCCGCCCCAAGTCCCCATATCGCTACCCCTCCCGTCGAGTTCGCTAGGGCCCAGCTGTATTTCTCGGCCAGACTCTTAGCATCCTCATACCAGACCTGCCGAAGATCTCCCAATTCGCCATAGTTGAGATAGGCAGAAGCTTGCTCCGGATCGTATCCCAAAACTGCCCCTTCCGGTTGTCCCACAGTGGAGACCAAAGTCTGCTGTATCGTACGATAATCCAAGGAAGAGCCAAAACCAATCGCCCGTGTACCGGGTACAAAGTCAGGCATAGGCCAAGAAATGCCTTGATATCCTACAGTCAATACCAATTTTCCGACAGGAACTTTTCCATTCGCGTAGAAAGCGAAAGTCCCTTCGATCGATCCTCTTGAGTTGGCCGCATCCGGATATAGTGCGCCGGGCGAAAATGGAATCCTCGTGTCGGTGATGTTCAGCTTCTGGGTTTGGATCAAGTAGAAATCGACCAGTGGATTGAGAAACAAAAACTCGTACGCATTGGCGTTGGCTATCGATCTGGAGTTTGCTATTGGAGGAATGCTCAAAGTCAAGATGATATTTTTGTCCAAGGCTGCCAGCTCTGCCTTTAGCTTGCTGACAAACTGGGTAAACTTCTTGGAGTCCCTGGAAGAAACCTCGCTCAAATAAATGTTGATTCCCTTCAAACTGTAGTTGGAAATCAACTCTTTCACCCGGGAAACAAACTGGTCTTGGGCTGAGGTTTGGTTCAAAAAAGCACTAATCGTCGAAAGAGAATTGCTGTAGACTGAAAGCGACACCGCCTTGCCAAAGCTTTGGTTTTTCTCCAAAATCCCACCTTCCAACAGCCCGAGCAGTGACTTTGGATTGTTTTCCTTTCCGCTGCTAGATAGCTCGTATCCATAGAGCACCAAGTCTGTGAGGTAGTTGAGATTGTAATTCTGATATCTGTCCCCCATCGAGGCCAAATGCCAGCCAAAAATCCTTGTACGGGCGCTCAGACATTTGTGGTAGCTGACCTGGAGTGTATCTCCCAATGTGGCATCAAATACAGGCGCTTCCTCCGAACTGCACGAAAACTGTATCTCTCGCAATGCCATCAGTTTCTCGGAAAGTTGCTTTTTGGCGGCAACGTTTTCCGCCTTTGAATCATCGAGCAGCCCTTGGAGTACATTGCCTAGCTGTACTTGGACAGAGTCGACCAGCTGCTTGGGAGCTTTGGTGTCCAAGTTTAAGAGCAACTGCTCTATCTCGTCCTGTAGACGGGTGCTGGTGTCACGAGCTGCAGCGAGACCCTCGGTCAATGCGATCAGGTCAGTGGCGATAGCATTAACCGTCGCCGAATCGATACTTACGTCGCCCTCTTTTGCCAGCTTTCGAATCAATTCGACGATACGCTCCCGTTCACGCTTGATTTTGTTTTCCCGGAAACGAATAGGCTGAAGAATCTTGTTGATCAAGCCTGCCTTGGTGCTGTCACCAAAGTTGATGGTGTCTTTCACGACAAGCTGCGATGGAGGGATTTTTGTGTCTTGGGCTTTAGCCAATAAAAAGCTGAAAAACACCAGAAAGAAAGCCAGCGGCCTCAAAATCCCATTCCGCCATACCTTATAGCCTTTCCCAGTTGAAAGAATAATTGATTTCTTCATCTTATCGCCATTTGACTTCCAATGATTTTTCCATCCAGGGCAGCTTGACCACCGAAATGTTCCAGGATATTGAATCCAAAAGCACATCTACACCCGTCTTGGGCACCTTCAGGATATTTCTTGCGGCACCGAACTCCAGAGTTCCCTCCCTTTGCAGGAAAGTCTGCCTTATCGCGTCGACAGAAGCATTCTTCATTTTCTCCCAATTGCCCTTCAGCCCATTCAGAAGGCTAAGCGCCATCTGCATCTCCTCTTCACTCAATTCTGTCTGTTCCAAATGCTGGCTAGCTTTCATGCCGACAAACAGCTTGTTGAGCACCATCTCATATTCTGGGAAATCCACATGTCCAAAGACCAAGTATTGCAAAAGGTAGACTGCCTTTCCCTGTGACTCCGGCGGAATTATACCCCCCGAGCTCAACTTTAACCTCGAGAAAAGAGCCGAAATAAATGGCCAGCAAAGAATCAATCCCGCGTTGGAGACTTTTACCTGATCCCCAGTAGCAGGTTCTTCTGCCTCTTTTGTTTGCCGAGTTGGAAAAAAACGCCCGAGCTCCTCCCTGTCCTGTGTCGAGAGGACGTCTTGGAAACCTTTGTTTTTCAAAAGCCGGTGAAACACGGATCTCCAATTTACCGCCGCATGAGTTCGGTACAGATGCCGGAGAAATTGGCTCAAAAAAGAAGCTGAAAAGCTGTTTGCTCGATCGACATAAAAGTCAAATCCAAAACTCAACAACCAAAGCTTCCATTTGCCCGGAGTCAGATTTCCAAAAAACATAAACCTGCTCCATTGCATAAGCTCTTCCATCTGCCGAAAGATTCTGTTGTCTCCACCGAGCCAAGTATCGAGGATTTCGATTTCCTTGGAGCTATTGATTTGGCTCTTGATCCATACTTCCAAATCCTCCCTAAGAGGTGTCCGAAGGTCGCTTTGACTGTTCAATCCTGAAAGTAAGTCCACCTCGGACTCCAAAATCGACCTGTGGGAGGCGTTTTCGAGTTTGGCAAGCGTACGCTGAATTTCTTCTATCGCAGAAGAAAATTGCTTCCTGTACGCACTCCCCGAAAGGCGGGCCTGCAAACGTCGCAACTGGGCTTTACTAAAATTGTCCAGTAATCGGGATATACCACCGTTTGAAAAAACCGAAATCATCAACAGCGCATCGCCCTTGACTGAATTTTCGATTGCAAAAACCATCGTGGCAATCAACCTTTCCCCTGATTTGATCGGGCTCCACCAAGGCAGAAATCCCTCTTTTTTCCAATACTGGATTGCTGAGGAAAGGCGCTCGCCAAACGATAAATGGCTCGAGTGGTAATGTTTTTTGTAGAATTGCCGCAGCAGTTTTTTGGAAGTAAAATCTAGATGCTTCGAACGAACAATCTTGCTCCAATCCAATTTTTCCGGCCCGAATGCTGTCTTGTTGTCTTTGAGCAATGGCAAAAAAGCCTTCCAGAAAATCGTCGGATTGAGTTTGTCGCCCGGCCGGTTCGAAAGTCGAATTTGGTACACGCTTAGCAAGACCAGCCTTCTCCAAAGCCTGCTTGATGATTTCCGGGAAAACGAACGCGAGGGAATCTCCAGCAAGTACAAAATCTGGTCAGAAAGCAAAGTATAATTTGGAAGCAGCCTTCCGATTACTTCCCTTGCGCGGGCATTGTCATTTGATGGAGCCTCGACGAGCAAACGGATCTCCTCCCAATTGACGAGGGCGCTTTTTCCCATGACAAATACTGGAGCCTTCCGATCATCGGATTTCGAAATTTCACCACTCAACCGCTCTAAATCAGCAAGACCGCTTCGACCAAAAAAATGGACGAGTGCCTCCCATTCTGCCCTATCCAGATTCATTCTTAAACTGGAAGCAATCAGACGGAGGCGATCTTCGTTCTCCTTTAGGAACCATACGAGCGTTGCTGGCTTGATCTTCGAAAACATCAGAATCCTGCGAACGGCACTTTGAAGGTCAGCCTTCCCCGATGCACCCAAGGGCTTTAGCAAACTGATTCTCTGTAACTTTCGGAGATCTTGGCCAATAATAGCAGAGACTTTTCCATCCAATTCCGCACCATTAAACCGCCCAGTCTGCAGACGTGCCAGGAAGGAGCTCCGGTGTAGCCTCCATACCAGTTTATCCAGAATCGAAGCGGATTTTCCACTAGTTTTCAAAAACAAATTCCAGACTTCCTTTTGCTTCAAATGGGCCGTGAGAGCTCGGTATTTGGGTTGCAGCAAATCGATTCCCTGGATAGAAGCGTTTTTGGCACTAGCCAGTCTCTGCAAAAGCCTTATATCCGCGGCTTGGAAGCCCAGCGAGATGAGCGCTGTTTTTTCCAAATTGAGGTTCTTTTGAAGTTCGGATACTGTCTGTTGACCGAAAACCAGTGATCCTCCCATATCGCTCAAAACATTCAAAATCAACTCGATTGGATAGAAATAAGATGAGATTGTAGACACTTTCCCATCCTTTCCTTGGAAGTAGATTTCCTTCAGAAATACCTCCCAAACCATGCGGTCAATGCGCTGCGAAAGTTTGGGTGGGATTAGCTCAGACGCAATCAGATTTTCACTGAATCGAAGCCAACGAAGTATCTCAGAACCTGCAAAGCGCTTCATGTAACCATAAATCTCCTCGCGGTTCACCCCGGTCATCAGGCTCGCCAAGCGGTGCTTTAAAGCGGAGAAATCCTCAAAAGACGCATTTTTTAGAAGATTCAAAAGAGAGGCGTCTTGGGATTTGATCATCTCAGTGACAATCGTCTGAAGATCGGACTGGCTCAAGGCACCGACGGAAAGTCTCAAAGTCCCGGAACGCAAGTAGTTCACGAGTATCTGCCTGGACGCCAGCGCAAAATCAAAAGTAGTATCGGTCTTTGGCGTTAGTCCTCCCAGAGTCAATTCCGGACCATTACCTGATTCCCGCTCATCCGCCCTTCCCTCGTCCGCCGACACTTGACTCCTAGCGGTAAGAACCAGCAAAGGGGAGCCGGAAATACCAGCCCTCAAACCAAGTTCCAAAAGCTCCTGACAAATGACCATGTCAGCCCCAAAGCTTTTCATCCCATGCACGACAAGAAAGAAATACCAACTGTCTAAGTCCGTCAGCTCATATTTTCCCTGCATCGATCGTCCTTGTGCGAGATCAAAAATGCCGCGTACCGTGGCAATTTGCTCGACAGCCTCACCATGGGATTTTCCAGAAGACCAGGCTAGATAGGAATAAATCGTATCCAGCCACTGTCTGTGCTCATCGCCGCCCATCAGTCTTATCAGTCGGGTCAGCCCAGATTTGTTGAGCGATCTCCAAAACCCTGAAAACTTTCGGGAGAGTATGGTGAATAACATCCCTGTACTGGCGATTTCGTCCAGCCAAGACTGAATCGATTCCGCCTCTCCCCCGTTGTTCAGCCATGTGATGAGGCTTTCGGATGTGGGAGCAAAGACATCGTCCGCCTCCTGCATAGAAACATCGTTTTTCCTTCCGACCCAGATAACCGCCTCTCTAAATTCTCTAAACAGTTGGTTTTCGACCGCATCCTGGGCAAGTATCTCCGTGATTTGCCGCAAAAAAACCTTGAAGTCCAGATGGTAGTGTGCCGCGATGGACTTGAGAAATCTGTCTGAAAAGCTGAATCGGTTGAATTTGGTACTCTGGTTTTGGCTAATGAACGTGAGAATAAACAGGTTTAGGGCCTTTTCAAGATTTTCGGAAGATGCGGACAAGCCACGGTCTGTCTGATGGATCTCGACGTAAGTGTTGCGGTACCCAATTATCCAATCGGCATCCTCGGGCACAAGCAGTTTAATAATCCGATCAAAATAGCCCGCTTCAAGATATGCAAGGCGTTTTCTGGCCGACTCGCTCCTGACGGAGACGTCCCTGATCATTTTTGCCAGCGAAACGCTGGGAGATAAAAGTAAAAAGTCCAGCAGCGCATGCAGGTCTAATTTGGAATCGGCCCAAGCGGGAAAATATCCCCTCAGCAAAAAAACCTTCAAAGCCAATAGACTAAAATTTATCCTTTCTGAATTGGCGGCACTTTCCAAGCCATCGTTTTCGCCCAGAATTTTTGCTTTTATCGCCTTTTTCAGTGCTTCAATCAATAAGGGTCTAATCCTTTCTCCCAGCTCTTCGGACAGATCCGCTTCAGATAGCATCCCAAGGTCGATCTCCATCCGCTCCAATTCCAGGTTGATCTCGCCAAAAGCGACTTGATCAAAGGACTTCCCCAGTTCAGGGAAAATCGAATGCTCCATAAGCTGCTCTAGCTTCGTGTTGCAACGGGATGCTTGCTCTCTGCCAGCATACCTAAAGGAAAACATCAAATCTTCCAGAATATGTCCACGTGTTCTATCCATTTTCTACTCCTTTCAGATTGAGCAGTTTTTCGTAGAGGCTATAGGCACTTTCGGCTAGCTGTTTCCGAGGAGCTTGGGATTTGAAATGCTCCCACCAAGTCTTGTAGCAGCTTTCAAATGAGCCAAACTCAATCAGACTAAGCCAATATACTTGCACCTCCATGTGGGCGGGAACCCGGTCTCGTACCTCATTGGTCAGAAAATACCGGAAGTGGCTCTCCTGAAACCTGGACGGCCAATCCGGCAACACCAAAGATGCCTTCAAGTCAAAGAAGTCCTCTCTGACCTCTTTACCGTTTTCAAGCTTCCGGAGAAATACAACCGAGCGCTGGCGAAAAACTCCCTCTTGGTGGAGCGTGCCCCGATACCGTAACCCCTCAATTTCATGCAGAGACAACAGGCCCGAGACTTCATCATCGCCAGACATCATTTTCGAAAGACTGCCCATGGACTCGATGACTGCTGTGTAGTCCGAATCCGAATAGTCAAGATAAGTCGCCAGCAATTCTCCTTCCTTTCCATAAAGTCCAAGACCGTCGCCAGACATTCTGAATGCCTCTTGCTCTGTAGCGGCCTGATAAAACTTGGCCAAAAGCGCTCTCCGCTCGGACTCCGCGGACTTCCATTCTGATTTGAACGTGGGTCGACCCCACTCATCCAGCACCACAAATCCATAATCACCTCCATCGAGCATCGAGCGCATTAGGATATGGTCCACCAGGTACATCCCTTCGGCAGTGGCATTCAGCGCTCTGAAGTATTGGATATTGTTTGCGATGGCTTGGATTGCGTCGCTTTCGCTGTTGCCCTCCCAAATACCTACCCAATTGGATTCGGATTTTTGAAAAAGCACCTCTACGGTCCCCACGCGGGAAGGCTCTCGGGAGATCCAATAGGAATCGGCTTCCAAGGTCCGGGAAAAAAGGTTTTTGATGCCGACTTTTCCAAAAGAATAGGCTGACTTGGTCGGGTTGGGGATTTGGGGAAAATTCCTTTCCTGCTTCGATAATTGCCTGAATTTTTCCAACAAATCCAGATAGGAACTTTGGGACTTGAGAAATCCCCCAGTGGACGCACTCTCTTTTTCCGTCACGTTTTTGGGCAAAAACCTAGGAAGGAGCGATTCAGGCTGATCTCCGATTCCGGTGACCAGTCGCAGGATTTTCTCCAGCGTCGAAAAATCGCCCTGCTGGTCTGGGGATTGGAATTGAGCCCGATGCTTTCCATAGTTCAGCTCGCCTACCTGTCTTAGAAAGCGTGACTTTTGAAGCAGAAGAGCAGCGTACATTTCCTCCTCGTTCCCCAAAAGATTCAACTTCAGGGAAAGCTGGAAAGGCAAATCCTGAATGGACTCACCAAACCTGGCCAGCAGGTGGTCCAAAACCCTGTTTTTCCTTTTGAGCCAAGAGATTCTGGATTCACCCGTTTGCGGGTTGATACCCGCACCATTAAAACCAGAGACCAGCTTGGAGGGGATTTCCAAATTAACATCTCCAGCTTTCAAATCAGGATTTTGGGAAAAATACGTCCCTTGATAGCCTATATCTTGATCAAAAAAGTCTGGAAGATGTGCGAGCTGAGCCAAAAAATTTGCCAGCTGCTTTTCCATAAGCAAAAGATACCCCTTCAATTGCTTGACTTTTGCATGCCTTTCCTCCGGCTCATGAGAAGAAATCTCCCCCGGCTTCAGTCCATAGATCCCCGGAAAATGTTCCCTGATCGAGGTATACGCTCCCGGATTTCGATATCGTCCGTTGAATTCTCCACTCCACACGTCGTCCCTAAAGAGATCCTCTTGATAGACGCGGTAGTGTCTTGACCAGTAGTCCAGCAGCAGATCTGCCACCCTAGCTTTGTCTAGCCGTTGCAGGTTTCCGTTGACATAGATTTTCAGCGTGGAAAAGATGCTTTGCGGATCCTTTGGATCGGTATTAATGGCCGCATAGGCGTGTTCCCCCAAGGCAAGTGACTTGGCCCTCCCCTCTCGGTCTATTGCCACGTCCCAGCACTTTTTGACTCCGGGAATCTTTGAGATCAGAAGAATAAATTTCTCGGTATAGAGGGTTTTGCTCCGCTCCTTGAGTTCCTTGTCCTGTATAAAGCCGCCCGCAAGCCGGGGACCGACAAAGATGTCCTCCAGTCGAATCCCAGTTTTTTGGAGCTCTTCCAAATTGGTGTAGGCAACGGGGTGATAGAGATGGACCTCGAGTGCAAAGAGTATCTCGGCCAATATCTGATCCGGATCTTCTTCATCGGAGATCTCCACGTTTGCCTGCATGAAGATGAAATGGGGAGCCAGGAGTTTGGGCGGGTCAAAATCCTCCCCTAGGTTTCTATTTTCCTTCAGAAACCGATGAAGTCTCCCTAAGAAAACTTTCGACAAATCGGGTTTGCCCTTCAGTTCCTTTTGAAATGCCAATGCCGGCAAGACCTCCACTTGATACACGCCATTCACTCCGGACTCCTTTGCAGGAGCATGGACCAACTCCAACCAGCAGTTTTGGATCTCCGGAAAGGAATCGATGAGAAGCTTCCGGAAATCGGAAACGGTGAACGGGTGGGAACTGAATACCAAAGCCGGTGAATAGAAGGAATTTTTTCTCCAATTGATCCTGCCGTCCGCCTCTTCCACCAAAAGATCTTCGATCGGAAAGGCAGCCTTATATCCGAGTTCGGTGAGTCCATAGCAAAACTGCTCCAGGATAGTCACTCCAGGATCGTGGGCGTTGTAATCCGTCCAAATATCCCCGCTATACCCCTGGACATAGGCCAGCCCTCTTTCCATCAAGACATTAAAATCTTGGGAGGAGCTTAGCTGTTTGTCTTTTTTGATTGATCCTGCCTTTTGCATGTGTCTCAGAATTCAGCCAAAAAATCATCGTCCCACAATTTCCCGATCTGAAAAGTGATCTTGGAGTCTCCGCCATAATTGCTTCCCGTTCGGATTTGCAGGCGATAATTGAAGGTATCCCCTACCCATCGGCAGTTTATCTTGTTCCACCAAAAGCCGAAATGAGCACAGGTCTTGGTGATTTTGGGCTTAGAATTTCCGAAAGTGCTAAGGGCAGTGGCGTGCAAGAGGGAATATTTCCCCTTTTGCTTTCGGCCTGCATGGGCGACAATTTCGAAACCCTGGCATCCCGTGAGATTGGTAAGCACGTCATGCCAGTTGCCGTCGGCTGGCACCTGACCCTTCTGGTAAACACCAACCCTGCCGTGTGAAGCTATCAGACCCGCTACCTCCAGCTTCTGGGACGGTCTGTCTGTTCCGATCCCTACATTCCCCCCTTTCTGGAAAAAAATGGTGGGATACTCCTTTCCTTTCTCCCTCAGGATGATCCCCTTGGTTTCCCCTTGGCCATTGACCAAAACCCAACTCGATTTTTTGTCTTTTAGCGAATCGTAAAAACTTAGCAGGATTTCCTCGTCCCCCGAGGGAAAGACCATCAGCCCGTCTTCTTCGTTTTTGTTGATCCCGTCGTCCACCTTGTTGAACATCGAATCGATCAGGATCGCAAAGTGGATTTCGGTAGGAAGCATCCCACTTCTGAAGTACTTTTTAAGCTGCTCCCTGTCGTTTATGATGATGCTATTTCCGGTTATTTCTGCCATGGATGGGTTAGACCAGTGGTTATTTTTTGGATTGTTTGATGATGAAATCTGTATCAATCGACAGATCGCCTATGCTTGCGATTTCGGGATCCAGGAGCCTGCTGTCTTGGATGACCTCAAGTTGGTGGCTCTCCGCAGAGGTAAGTATGGCATAGGGACTGATCGTGCGTAGTTGTTCGATCCTGTACTTGGTATCCGCCGTATCGATTATCTTGTAGCTGCCCTGGACTTCGACGATCTGGAGGACAGATAGACCGGTGATGAAGTCCACGTATGGCCTAGACTCAATGAAACTCTGAATTTCCGCCTTAAACACAGAATTGATGAATCCTTTTTCCTCCTGAAAATCCCCGGGATTGGGCGACAGAAACTCAATCAGCTCACGCTCAAGCAGGTTTCTGTAATAGCCTGACTGCTGGGTTTTATGGAACTTGACCGCGGCGCGGATTTTCAATTTCTCAAAGACTGGGTTGCATACCTCAAGTCTCGTAAATGGCGAAACAAAAGCATGGAGGTATTGCTTAATTTCCTGAAGCAACTCAAACGGTGCCCGAAAACCCTCTTTCCCAAATTCGGATTCCAATGGGGAATGAGGGATTACCACGACCTGTACATTGCTGTTTTTGACCAAATGAAGAGGAAAGTCGCTCCGGCCATAGACCATCACCCTACCGATTTGAGGGAAGGTCTCCAACACAATCCGCTCCAAGTCCCAAGTGCTGATCCCCCGATTTCGGTGTCTCATCATTTCGCTGATCCTGCTTCTATCCTGTGCCGGAGTTTTTTTGAAGGTTGGAACCTTGATATGGTATGGGCCTGCGACCGAGTTGATGGCAGGGTTCCCGTTAGAAACCACCGTCAACTCGTCACGTAGCTCGTGAGGGCTGAGCATTGTCGATTCATCCGGCACCTGTGTGGCCCATGTTGCATTCGTGAAAATTGCAATTAGGCGACTATTGATATCTGAGTATCCCGAGTTGGAGATTCTCAGCCAAAATTTTCCAGAGTCGAGGCGTGTGCTGTTGAAATCCATTCTCGATGGAAGCTTGATCTTCACGATTCCTGATTGTAGCATTCCATGCGTCGAATCCTCCAGCATCAGATTTCCCAAGGGCACCCAGGTGTTTCTCTCCAGATATTCCCAGGCAACTCTTGGCGGATGGGTCACGGTATGGATGAAAAATGCCGGATGCAGCTTGAATCCAAGGTTCAAAAACTGGTTTTCGGATACGTCGGTCAGTCCGATGAGCAGGTTTCCCTTTCTGTTTAGCTGCGGCACCAAATAGGACAATGCCTTGCCTGAGGCTGGAAAAACCTGACTGAAGCCGAAAGGAAACAAGTGGAAGATTTTGATGCTGCCGCTGTTTTCGCTTCCTTTTCTGCCCAAGTTTTCCTTGGCATAATTGCTGTATGAAAATTCAACTCTCTCGACTTGGGGCGTATACGCTGGCTTGGGCAATTCCCTGGGTCTTTTGGGAAATCTGCTGTTGTGAAAAGAAGTCTCTGCGTACAGCTGCGCATATTTATCATGGCCAAAGGCAAACGGGCTTGGATCGGATAGTTTAAGTTCAAAATACACCGGGTTGTCCCGTCCGCGGACTTTCGGAGAGGGCTCACCCAGTATAGTCCGATCGACCAAGTCCAGGTTTAAGTCTATGACTTTGCTTTTCAGCAGGTATTCTCCATCGGATTTTTCCTTAGTTCCAAAAAGCAATACTTTCTGCTCCGGCAGCCGCGTCACATCACTTTGCTCCACAAGGAAGGAATCGATGGATACTGTCGCGCGGAAGCTCCGATTGTTTATTTCTTCCGGATAAGACTTATAATGACCTGTGAACCCCGTACGCTCATCCGGAAATCCAAGCCAAGTCAACTTCACCGATAACCTCAAGAGATATTTGTTGAAGATCAAAGGATCAAAAACCCTCAAATAGGAATCTTTGCTTGGCAGCGCCCCAAACGGAAGAAAGGGATTCGAACAGTCCAACTTCCCAATTTGGTTGCTGCACTCGAACCCCATGCTTACGCCTTTTGAAAGTGTAAGAATTTCCACCTCCACCACTTCCAGCTCCTGAATCGGACGATAGGGAGGATAGTGGGCGGCGTTGTTTAGCAGCAATCGAATACAAGGCCAATCCGTCCCGGCAATTCCCCCGTGCAGCTGTTGGTCATAAGCCACGGGAAAATCTTCCATCCCATCGAGCTCCAGCTTGAACTCAAGCCGAGACTCAGCTTCAAGAAAATTAACCTGGACAAACTCAAGTGCCTTCCATCCGGTCGCGGTGGTCAGTGCGACCGTAAAAGCCTCGTTTAAAAAACTATAGATAAAGCTCCTCAGTGCATGGTCGGAGCGTTGCTGTCCAGACCCCATCGCCACTTCCTTTTCGCGTAGAAGTTTCGCCAGCATGTCTTTGAAGGCGCTGCAGGATTGGCGAGTGAGCTCAAAAGTCAGCTGAAAATAGTGTTTTCCCATCTCCACAAACAAGACAGGGGAACTCACAACAAGTCCGATGAGCGTGGCCCCCATGGTTCTTTGGTTAAGGCCCTTCTGACTCTGATCCTCCCCCATCACCACCGGAAAATCCGATGAAGTATCGCCGCTAAACACGATCTCATTCTTCCCCTGCCCCTGATACAAAACGGTGCTGTAGACCCCGTTTAGCGCAAACTTTTCATTTTTTAGCCCTGAGGAAAACGGAAAGTAGTTGCTCTTATAAAGCGTCCTTATGTCAACAACTCTCGCCGGGCTCAGCTCGGTATCAAGCTGGGTACGCATGGAGATCACCTTTTTGGAGGGAAAGAGAAGGCTGAAGGTCGAGTTTTTTGGCAGAAGGTCCGCTCCGGATTTTGGGATAAGCCCAATCAAAACCTGAAGCATAGTGGGAGACTTAGGTACCTGCTGAAGAATTCTTTGGTAGTAAAAATCCAAATGTCTACGGGTCAACGAGTTCATGTCCGCTTGAACTTCCTTAAACAGTCTCAAGGCAGCGAGCAAGAGGCCAATGTGGGGTTGGTGGCCTCCGGAATTATCTTCGATCATCTCATTGAAGCGCCTGCCTGCTAACTCCACGACAAAAACCAGATTTTTGTACACCGCCTTGAAGCTCTCATTGAAATTGACCTCTTGGGTTTCTCTTTTTTCGGAAATTAGCATTCCAGAAAATTCGAACGCATTGAACCGTTTTTGGTAGTGGAATACCCCCTGAACCATCGGCTCAAGAAACTTCTTACTGTTCATGATCTCCTTCATCAGCGGACCGGAATAGTTGCAGTCCCTAAAAAGACTTTCCCAATGCAGGAGATGCTTGACCATGGAAAGCAAATTGGCCGCCATCGCCTCCTGGTGCTCTTTCCTTGACCTTGTCCTATTCTCTGCCTTGACCGCTAGGTCGTCCTGTCGCAGCTTATAGGAATCGAAAGACGCCGCTGCGACCAGCCCCGTGATGAATACCGGATCGTCCAGCAAAAATGGTCTCCAGGTACCAAGGGGCTTGTTTTGAAAATTATAGTAAGAAACCGCGTCGGAATAGTCCAATGTAAACTGGACCAAATCCAACAGTGTCCGTTCATCAGGTACGATGGAGGTGGGTTCCAGTGAGGGAAGTAGTCTACCAGATTGGTTAATTCCGTTTTTCATAAGGGATCAGCACTTGGCTGTCAGTCAGAGGTTTGTTCCTTCCTTGAAATAGAATGGATAAACCATGTTGCTTCTTGAATTGGTGATAATTACCGTGTACTCGATATGGATATGCAAAATGCCCTCGAGCAATTTCTCCTTGCCGAAAAAGATATCATGGACCTTGATCCTCGGCTCGTAGTAGAGCAATGCATCACTGATCGCGTCCCGCAACAGCGTGAGGTATGTTGGGTCATTGGTCTCAAACACATAGCTGAGAATGTCACAGCCAAACTTGGGATCCATCACGCGCTCAGTAGGAATTGTGCCGAGTATGATCCGAATGCTTTGTTGAATGTCCTTTTCAGCCGAGACCATCTCCACCCACTTTGAGTCGATCTCAAATGCCGGGGGAAATGCCCAGCCCATTCCCAAAAATGCGTTGGAGGAGTCTGCCATGTCAGCCACCGATCATTACTGTTGGACATCCTAGGACTATCGAGCCGCCATGGGCGGTAGAGTCGCCCATTCTCGCGGCAGGTTTTCCACCAATCATTACAGTGGCCGAACCTTTGATGATCGAGTCGGGCGGTCCTACGCAAACGCAGGAATCCCCCAACACCGCAGCGGGCATCCCACCGATCAGCACGGTCGGGGCTCCAGGCCCTATTATAGGACCTCCTACGTGGGGAATGGGTGGTGTCCCCGGCGTCTGCATGGGACAGGTGTGCATATCTGTCAATCTTGCTGCCATTGGCATAATTCCATCAATTTATCATGACTATCGCGCCCTTCAGGGCGGTCTGGCCAGAGGCTGAAAATTCGGCTGAGGCATTTCCCGCAGCCTTCATTGAGACTTGTGCTTCCAGCGAAACGTTCAGTCCTTTTCCTGTAAGATCTCCCCCCGAAGCCTCCATGGTAATCCCTGAAACAGCTTTGAGGTTAATATTTCCCTTGGCATCGAGTACGATGTCTTTGGGACTGGACAAGCTTATCCCGTCTTTGTTTAGGACAGCCGAGTTGGAGTTGCTGTCGTTAAGGGTAATCTGCCCCTCTTTATCATCCAAGACTACGGTATTGCCTCCTGGAGTTTGTATTGTCAGAATTTTGTCTTTTTCGTTAAACACTAAGGCAATTCCGGTTTTGGAATGGATGGCTTTGGTCGAATTCTCCGCGTCCGGCTCAAACATTGGTTTTACCGTGGAGCTGTAAAGGCTGCCGATAATCACCGGAAATCTCGGGTCTCCGTTGATAAAGGTCACCAAGACCTCGTCTCCCACTTCCGGGAAAAAGAAAAAGCCGGCTTGGTTTGAGGCATAGTTCGCAGCTAGCCTCGCCCAGATCGTGTTGGAATTGGAGGAGTTTTGAAATGCACCCAACTCGATCAAAACGCGGTACTCCGCATCTGGATCTTCATTGATCTGTTTGACTTTCCCCAAGTGGGTTCCCCTGATTCCGGGCAATAGTCCAAGTCCATCCTGCTCCTGAACATCGGGAAGTGAAGAATGCCAGCGGGATTGCATCCCCACAAAGACCTGTGTCGTCCAACTCCCGTCCCGGCAATCTTGTACAACTTTTGAAACGAACGCATTGCCATCGAATCGGTCCCCAAAGTTCCTCAGCTCCACCAAATTCCCAGGACGTAGACTGACTGATCCAGGAATCGTGATCACCCCGCGTATTTTGGACAGCGCGGATTTGCTGATCCAACTCTTTGAAAAAGATGTCAACTCCTCTGAGGACAGTGGCGCTGAGGAAAACTTGTTTAGAGTCGGAATCGAAAGCTTGGACGCGATATTCTGAGCAGTCAGATTTCCCTGAGAAATCGGGTCAGCCATGCTTGCGCTGACCACAGCACTCGCCTGCCCTTTGAAATCCCAAGAGGTGAAGCTGAACTCAGGATAGGCATTTTCTCCGTTGAGCTCTAGGTCAACTTCGATGGCTGTCAATGCGGCATCTACAGCAAATGCCGGAGAAGCGGAAAAGTCATATTCCTTGACACTAACCTCATTTTGGTCTGTCAAAACGTAGAAATTGTTCGCTTCCGCACGGATCATCAGGTAATCCCAATCCGAAGAATTGAACTGAAAAAGAGGATAGGAAAACTGCGTAGCAGAATCCACCGTGGCAGTCAGGCCCGCTCCGGATATCAGTGTACTGAAGAGGTCATCGTCCTTGGACTCCTGAAGAATGGTGTTCGCTCGGGACTTGGTAAGCTTGAAAGACTTATCTCTGCAAGTGACCAACAAACAGGAGGTAGTATCCCGCACGATCATGCGCTGTCCAACAATAACCCCTTTAAAGGCAAGAGCCCTATCGTCTCCGTAGCCCAAACTGATTTCAATCTCATTTCCAGGAACGAAATTGGAGGAAGAGCTATTCGAAAACGGTTCATTTTCCAATCCAAACGCCCCGCCGTCGGAGACCTTTAGCGTTGCCGAAGCTATCCTATTTACTTCCAAAACCACCCCGATGGAAATCACCTCAATCTCCGCGGAGAGTACGGTACCATCAACAGTGATCTCAAAGGAGACGGGAAGATCATTTTCTTTTATCAACTCAGCCATGCTGAACCTATACTAATGGTGGAAAAACAAGCTGATCTCCCGGCGAAATCGCGCGGATATTGTTCAGGGAATTGAAGTCAGCCACTTGGATATGGTATTTGCTATCGCCGTAGATTTTAAAACACATCGCCGGCAAGGTATCACCGGCCTTCACGATACGGATGTGCGTGAGATCAGAGGAATTTCTCCGTTCTTCAAGCGCCTTCTTTTTTACAGATACCGACCCGATAAATACCGCCTTAATCTCCGCCCGAAGGGGTGTTCCATCCAAGTCCATCATGGAGTATAGAATGTCCCATTCCTTGAGCCTTCCTTCAAAAAGGGACTGCGTGCCCCAAAGGATTTTTACGTAGTTCGGCTCGTGAATATCCCCGTTGTAGGTATAGATCAGGTTTTTTACCACGTTGATCTGTTGATCCACGGGCTGGGTGGTCATGACTCCTGTGCTGTCAAAAAAGAAGTCCATGTTGAAGGTTTTGGTCCCGACACTGCGGAACTTCACAGTCTCGGCAGAGACTCCCAAGGGAGATGAATTGGTCGAATATTTCAACTCGGACTTGTCCCTGTATTTGTCGGGATTTACCAAAACATCATATTCCCCAACCTTGTCCGTGAAATCGGGCTTTTTGTAAGCCACCAACTTCATTTTGGTTAAGTTTCCAGAATCCATAGTCACCTTGCAACGCTGTTTTCGATCATTTCAGAGATCCTTTCTTGGCACTCCTTCACGATTTCCCTTTTGGCCGATTCCACGAGCTGCCTTATCGCCTCATAGTCCATTTTTTCGCCGCGATTGGATCGCTCAGAATCCTCCACCACTTCACCCCTGATTATCAACTGCTTAATAAGCAACGTCATCTTAGCTGTCTTTTTTAAAGTGCTTGTACTTAAGTGTAAGCGTTTCTATTGCCAGTTCATTTTTGGTGCTGCCCAATGCCGACAATTCCCACGAAAGCGGGATTGCCCTGAAAACAGTCCAAGAAGCAAGAGGCGCGGCATCGGGCCCCAGCAGCATCACCTGCAAATCCAGAGGCTGGAACTTGAAATTCTCCAGTGCATTGCGGCACCAGGTATCCAGGCTGGAGTTTTGGAGCAGGCATCGCTTGAGCACGAGGTCGGCGTATTTAGGAGGGGAAGGGAGATAATGCATGTAATTGTTATCTCCCCCCTCCATTTTTTCGGTGACCTTTACCGTGACTTTCAAGCCGGAAACTTCCTGAAAGCTGCTGTCCATCTCCGGAAAACCGTTGAATGTGACTCTGAAATAGAAAGCGGTTGGTGGAGTATATCCGTCCTGAAAGAAACTGGTATCCCCCATTCCACTTAACCGTTGGCGATCGTCAGTCCTTCGTGTGAAATTTCGATGGATTCTACCGCCACTTCATTTGCGTCTGACTTCAGGTCAGTGGAGCTGATCTTGGAAGGCCAGGCGTTGTTGAGCGTCCAAGTCATGGTGGGTGAGCCTGATTCATCCAGAAGCTTGATGACGACATTCTGGCGCTCTATGGTGTTCATTTTGATCTTGTTGTACCAATCCCAGAATGCATTGTCATTGACAAAAACACCCTTCTTCATGGTCACATGGCTATTTTTGATTATTCCCGGCATGTTGATCGTCGAAAAAACCGGGCTGTTTCCATGGCGGTATTCTATTGGCTGCGCCTCAATTTCCAGACCGCTCACTTCTTGAAAAGGAATGTTGGTAGTGCTTCCCCAGTCAACAGAAAAGTAAAACTTGGGTAACGGCCAGTTGCTGTCTTGTGCTTCTCCTGCCATAATTTCTAAAATTTTTAGTTGCTAGATATAAGATGTAAGTATTGAAAGAATTAAGATTTCTGCATTTGCTGCTCGAAGGTGACCACTATAAATTCGGCAGGTCTCACGATTGCCAACTTCACGGTAATCAGCATTTTGCCTTCAAGGATATCCAAGGCGGTCATGGTGGAGCCCAAGCCAATTTGAACGTCGAATGCGTCCTCGGGTGACGAACCGGCTAGCGCGCCCTGCTTCCATTTTTCCACGAGGAAATTGGTGATCAAGCTTTTGACTGTCACCCAGGTATTGGCATCGTTGGGTTCAAAAACGTAAGCTCTCAAGGCCAACTTTATAGACTGCTCAAGCATGATCATCGTGCGTCTCACATTGATGTATCTCCAGTCGAGGCTATTGCCATCGAGTGTCCTTCCACCCCAAACCAGCGTGCCAACACCGGGGAATGTCCGGATTGCGTTGATGGACTTACCGGAAAGTGCATTCACGTTGAGGTCCTCTTGCTGATCGTGCGTGATATTGACAGCTGGCTTGACTACGGAGTTCAGACCAACGTTTGCCGGAGCTTTCCAAACTCCTCTGCTGTTGTCCACCATCGTATAAATGCCCGCCATAGCCGGGGCTGCTGGAAGCAAATTCATCACCACGCGAATTTCATCCAAGAGGGCAGAATAGGTCGGGCTAGTAGCCAATAGTCCGAGATGGTGGTTGCTTTCTTTGTTTTTGATATATCCGGGCAAAAGAGCGTCCAAGTCTTCGTCGGTAAGCTCCGGCCGATCTGCCTTCAGCATAGCCTTAAATTCATCCGCAGTTTTCGGAAATGCCTTTACAAGTGTAACTGCCCTTTGCTCGGGAAGGATTTCCTCCAGCACTACTGACTCATCAAAGTTTTTGAACGTGATTTCACCCTTCTGTACCACGTTGGTGTCGAGCCAAGGATAGTAGGCAGCCGCATAGCTTAGGTACTCCGTCCCAATTTTCTCACGGAAGACTTTGATATTGTCCTCTTCCCCGTCTTCTCGGCTGTTGTATCCGTCAAACACATCCAAAATCGCCACGCGATTTTGCATTTTGGCACAATGAGCGAGCACCTGCTTGTATACTTCGTAAGCCTCCAAGCCCAAAGCCACAGCATCGGGAATGACAACCATGGTAGGCTCCAGTTCTTTTACCAGCTTTAGCAGGCCACCCTCTACAGGTTTGTCGTTTGCGTCCTTGCCTGTGCCTAGAAGATCGTCTTTTTTGATCTCTATTGAATCTTTGCCAGCGTAGGTGCCGACAGAGACGATATAGCAGGTTCCTCCCCCATTGGTAAAGAACAAGCGGATGCTGTTGAACAGGTAGACGAGATTGTTCTCCTTGTATTGAATGGATTTTTCCTTCCCTCCTACGACGACGAGATTTTTGTCTCCATTTTGGGCATCAGCCAATGTAAATCGGGGATTGAAGGCCCCGCCAAAAAGCTCCATGTAATCTGCAAAGGAGGTAATCCTCGTCGGTTTGTTGATCAGGGATTTCCCATTCTTGGAAGCTCGCTCCGTATACCCGATAAAAGCGGGGATCGCAGTAGCGACTTCAACAACGGAACCCGGGAATGCATTTTTTTCTTCAATGTAGACTCCGGGGGTCATGAGGTTTTGTGCCATAATTATACGTTTGTTAAAGTGAGTAATTGGTTAAATAAAAATGTGGGAGAACAAAATATCGGTATTGGTGGGGAGCGGGTAAAGCTGCTCCGGGCTGGCTTGTGGGAGATGTCTATATATCACTTTTCCCGCTTGATTCTCATCTCTAGATCTTTCGATCAACTGAAACCTAGCATCGTAATCGGCATTGAAAGGTATTTCAACATCCGACTCAAAACTCCGAACCTTCCATTCCGGCTGAATTTCAAACTCGCCCTCCTTGAAGTGGATTTCTTTTTTTTGGATATCAATGACTGACAGTCTCGAAAACTTATCCAAGGTCTTGTCCGAGAGAATATATTTCCAATAAGTCCTTCGAGCCCTAAACCTGACCCGATATGAGACCGCTTCCCCTTTGAGCCGGAATCGCTCATAAAGTATATGTGGCATAAGACATATAATCCCAAAAGGCGGCCTTTCCATCGCCTGGCTTGTCTTAAAATATCCTACTCTCTTTTGTTCGTCTCCAGCATAAAAAACCAGTTCGCCACTTTCGGTGAAATACCGGGCATAGTCGCGGATCGGCATTTGATTACCCCAACTGTCGTAAAGGAAGATCTCCCCATCGTTAAGCCGGGGAAGCAGTTGGCCCAAGACTTTTTGGCTTAGAATCTCAAGGCTATCGACTGCAGTCGCAAACTCTCCCGAATGGAGCGTGGACTTCGGTGGCTCCAGGCCTTGGTCGGAGAATACAAAAACCCTAGTATTGGGTTTGTGCTCGCTGCCCAGATCGGTGAAGTTGAAAAAATAAGGATCGGCTGGAGAAAGCCGTAGCACTATAGATTCGCGTTCTTCTTTCAAAAGCTCTGGGTCGGAGCAAAAAACATTTATCCCGCCTGTGAAGGGCTTTACCAGCACCTCGAGATTGTCCATCCCTTTCTTTGAGTCGGTAGACCAAGTCACAGAAAGTCCTCCAAAAAAACCGTCCCCTCTGTATTCGTGATGAAATCCGATGCTGGCGATATGATAAAATTGCTGGCGCATGCTAGTTGACATTCTCAGAGCCAGTAGAAGTAATCGCCGGAATAATCCCCTTAACAGGCGTATCATCAAATATTACAAGACCTACTTTGTAGAAAGCGGCAGGCAGGATCTTCGATCCTATCGCCGACCAGATATGGCTGAGGTTATCATAAGACAGGGTACACAGTTCAAACGTGATCTTTTCAACTCTTTTCGACATCCCGGGAATGCTCCCAGGATTAAGAATCCGGTTTTGATGAAAAAAATTGATCGTTTGGGAAAGGTAGTTTAGCCCTTCCAGATAGTTTTTGCTCTTGAAATTGGCGCAAAATGCCAATTGCAGATGAAGGTAGAGCGGGGTTGCTTTATCCAGATAGCCCATCCCCTGCGCAGGAAGTCTCGTTGCCTTGTTTTTTAAGGCATACTCCTCATCCAATGACAACATAAAACACACCATGCGATCCTCCAACTCCACGGGTGAAGTGCCGGAGTTCTCCAAAAGGTTTGAAACAACAACCTTGTTTTCAGAGAATCCATATTGATTCTTAAAATATTGATTCAATAAGTCTCTGATGTGAATCAGCAGAACATCGATCATGGGTTGATGAAATAGAGTTTGGTAAAAAAAATGGCTGCATATAACAAGCTGTTTTTAAACTAGAAAAATTTGAAAGGATAAACAAGTATATTCAACCACAGGCAATTAGCCCTATCCAAAAGAAAAAATTCGAATATCTAGCACCTCGTCAGCTCATGTACCCAATTATGTTTTTCGCACTATCGATTATCCTGTTAGCAGGATTTTTGATTTTAAAAAAATATTATAGCAAGAAGGATTTTTTTTTATTGAACTCCATAGAACAACTAACTATGGAAAAAAAAGTGCTTGCCAACGAGCTAAAAGAAAAGAATGAAGTGCTCAATCTGCGGGAAAAAGAACTTGCCGAATCGCATAAGTCGATTTTGGATCTCACGGAAAAAATTGAGCGATCCGAAAAGGAAAACGAAGCTCTCCGGAACCTCATGGACGCCCTTCAGAAAAAGCAGGACTCAAAGAACGAAGACATCGTGGTTGAGTACTTTATCAAAGATTGAACACTCCCTTTTAGTCAGCGGACGATGCTCTTTCCCTCCTTTACCCGTTCCAAACGAATGGCTTGCTGAATGTCTTCTTGTCTGATTTTCCCATCCCCTCTTTCCATCGTTTTCAAAAGACAAAAATGTAGCACATTCACGATTGCCGCCGCGGTCAACTCGTGCTTCTCAGCCAATAAACTTAGATTGACCCCAGCTTCATATTCAAACTCACCCAGCGGTGCAGATTCCCATATTCTCAATCTTTGGAAATAGTCAGGAAGATCAAAATCCACTACCAGCTGGAATCTTCTGAAAAAAGCCTCGTCGATGTTGTTTTTGTAATTGGAGCAAAGGATCACCAACCCATCAAAATCCTCTATCCGTTGCAGGAGATAAGAAACCTCCTGGTTGGCGTAGCGGTCATGAGAATCGGATGTCTGGGTTCTCTTCCCAAAAAGCGCATCTGCCTCGTCAAAGAACAGAATCCAGTTTTTGTTCTCAGCCAAATCGAAAACCTTGGAAAGATTTTTCTCGGTTTCTCCGATATACTTTGAAACGATCATGGACAAGTCAATCCTGTACACGTCTAGCTGGCAGGCCTTTCCAAGCAAAGTAGCCGTAAGAGTCTTGCCAGTTCCCGGAGGTCCAGTGAACAGCGCCCTGAAACCCGGCTTGATCCTTCTCCCAAACTTGAAGTCCTTTTTCAGCCTATGCCCATGGATGAGCCAGTTTTGAATCTCCCTGACTCCCTGCAAAACCTCCTCTCCTATCACCAGATCAGACCATTCTTGGTCTGTTGAAATCCTTTTGGCCGGAAAATCCATATCGAAATCTGGTTTGAAGACCTCCCCGGTAGTAAGGATACTCAAGTACTCTTTCGAAATTTTCAAAATCCCGCTAAGAAAGGGCTCATCTTTGGAAGTGCTCTCCAGAGAGAGAATCTTTTCCCTAGCGAAAAAGTGGTTTGGTTCAAACAAGCGCAAGAGACGAAATCGCTTCTCCAGATTGGAGCCCGCCAAAAGAAAAACAGCAGTCTCCCCAGTAGGAAGAAAACCCCGATGCTTCTCTCCCTTTATCCCGCCAAATTCGGTGAATGGCGTATCATACGTTTGGTTTTTGATATGCAAGACATCCAGCAGATGGGGCTTGATGTGGGGTAAAAGCGAAAGTACCAAAACCAATCGCTCTTCAATCCCCAAAGCGTTCCGCTTGACCAGACGAGCATAGGGTGAATCCGAATCCGCAAAGTCCGGCAACCGAAATTGCTCAATCTGGGACTCCTCGGCACTTTGCTCAAAAGTGATCTTACCTCTCAAAATGAGAAGTTCCTGGAACCAAGCCAACTCCGACTCCAGACATTCGGAATTGGAAAGACCACTAGGTATTTTGTTATCGCCCATTTAAAAATCCTTGTTTCGATTATTAAAAACATGCAACCTGTACAAGCTCAAAAAGAACGCAAATCCTTTTTCAAAATCCTATCAAATACGGCAAATGCACGAGGTATGCGGGCATTTTTTTCCCAAGTAAACGCCTCCCCCGCAAAATTGACGGGAGGCCTCAAACAAATTTTTCAAATAGGGCGTGAAAAAAATCTCTTTTTTTTTCCACCCTCTAACCAAGTATAGAAAACTTCATTTACTTTGCATCACAAAGTACTTTTGAAAATGAAAAAACCGGAGCAAGAATTAGCCGAAATCAAATCCATGATGGAACGGAGCACACGTTTCCTTTCCCTGAGCGGTCTGTCTGGAGTACTGGCAGGCATCTACGCGCTGATCGGTGCGGGAATCGCGTGGTATTGGATCTACTTCCCCAGTTCCTCTTTTGCGGAGGGAAAGCCCCCAATCGAGGAATCCGTGCAAATAAAAGATTTGCTGATCCTCAGCCTAGTGGTAATGGTATTCGCGCTTGGATCGGGCTACCTTCTGAGTAGAAAAAAAAGCAGGAAAAACTTCCATAAGTTTTGGTCACCGGCGAGCAGAAGGTTTTTGCTTGCCCTTTTCATACCAGTACTTTCAGGCGGGGCTTTTTCATTTGCGCTCCTCCACCAATCCCATTTTGAAATGATAGCACCCGCCACCCTTGCTTTTTATGGCTTGGGACTGATCAGTGCTTCCCATTTTACGCTTGGAGAGATCAAAAACCTTGGCATAGGGCAGCTGGCACTTGGCTTGGTCGCCGCTTTCTTTCCCCAGTATGGGCTGATCTGCTGGGCGCTGGGATTTGGCGTCCTACATGTGATCTATGGCTCGATGATGTATTATAAATACGACCGCTAAAGTGAAGGGAAACTACGACAAGGCATTTGAGAACGTGGTCAGACTGCGCATCATGTCCATCCTGATGGTCAATGAGCAGTACGACTTCAATTCCTTCAAAGAGATCCTCGAGGTAACGGACGGCAATCTTGCCTCGCATCTTCGGCACCTCGAAAACGCCCAATATATCAGCATAGAAAAGTCTTTCGTCGGGAGAAAGCCCATGACCAACTATTCTGCGACGATTGAGGGAAAAAATGCCTTCCAGGCTCATCTTGAGTTTCTCGAAAATTTGATCAACGAAAACAAAAGCTAAAAAAATTTATCCACTCACTTTGAAAATCAAAGTACTTTTAAGATAACCATGGAAATCCAGTCTAATTCCTCTATTATCGATCGAACCCAGCACTTGGTAAGTAAATCGATCAGCATCAAGCTGTTGGTCATAGGATTTATCGTCGCTATTTTACTCATCCCCCAATCGATGACCCTCAACCTAATCCAAGAGCGACAGAGCCGCATGGAAGAGGCAGAAGAAGACGTCAGCAGCAAATGGTCTCGATCCCAGACTTTGGCTGGGCCTTTTCTCGGTGTGCCTTTCTACCAAATCAAGCAGACCGAAACCGCCGGTCAAACCAAAACGACAAAGGAACTCAGAACTGCCTATTTCTTTCCGGAAGATCTGGCCATTTTGGGCAAACTGGAAGCCCAGAGTCTTCACCGGGGAATATTTGACGTGGTGGTCTACTCCGGAGACTTGGAGCTCAATGCCAAATTCCAGCCTCTCCCTTTGGGAAAACTCAGCCTCCAGCCAGATCAGATGCTCTGGGATCAGGCTGCTCTCTACCTAGGGCTCTCAGATCTTCGGGGCATTGGCGAAAATCCCCAAATCAAGATCGATGGTACCACGTTCGCAGCAGAGCCTTTTTCCGATGAAAAAACGCTGCTAAAAGGTCTTCAAATCCCTTTGCAACTCGACTCTGCCAACTTGGGATTTGACTTCTCCGGAAAGCTGAAAGTGAAGGGAAGCAGGGAATTTCAAGTGGCACCGGTGGGGAAAACCACCCAAATGCAGCTTAGTGGAAACTGGCCAAGCCCGAGTTTCCAAGGCGAGTTTTTGCCCGAGTTCAGAGAGCTGACGGAGGAAAGCTTCTCGAGCCATTGGAAGGTACTCCATTTCAACCGGCCTTTTGGTCAAGAGTTTATCGGAAAGATTCCAGTGGTCGAAAACAGCGCTTTTGGGCTCTCGCTAAAGCTTCCTGCCGACCAATACCAGCAAAGCGTCAGGACGTCCAAATACGCAGTACTGATCATCATCCTAAGTTTCCTTTCGCTTTTTCTGATGGAAGTATTCACCAAAAAACGCATTCATCCCCTACAATATACCCTAGTCGGGTTTTCTCTGGTGCTGTATTACACCCTGCTTATCGCTCTTTCAGAGCAGTTGGGCTTCCAGCTAGCCTACTTCCTGGCGAGTACCGCGACCGTAGGTCTTTTGGCAGGCTATGCAAAAAGCCTCTTTGGAAACCTCAAGACGACGGCCTTGTTCGCCGGAATCTTGATCGTGTTCTACTCCTTCATCTTCGTGATCGTCAAGCAGCAGGAATACGCCCTCCTCATCGGCAGCATAGGGCTGTTCGTCGCATTGGCTACCACGATGTTTATCTCCAGAAAAATCGACTGGTACAAAGACTAACCAACACCTAACCTCAAAATCCCCAAAACCATGAACAAACTAAACGACTTCCTACCAGGCCAGCCCGTCAAGAGCCTCTCCCTGCCCGCGCTCCTCGGGGCATTCCCCCCATTCGCGTTATTGCTGTTTGTCATTCTCACCAAAGAAGACGTCTTCGAATCCTGGATGCTAGCACCCCTCACCATCATTCCCTTGGGCGGCGCTTTTGGAGGTGTGTTCTTCTATCTAATGGGCTTTGTTTGGTTTCCTTCCGGAAAAAACAAACTCTTTGCGGTCATCATCAGCACTATACTGTATTTCGTAGCGCTGTGGATTAGCTCGGTACTGGCCTTTTCCATCACGGGTCATTGGGATTGATCCTTATCTACAAAACACCTGTCCAAATTTTCACCGATACGAAAAGCGAATGGCAAGCTTCAATATTTCCGCCGATTTGGAGAAATATTACCTCAAAATCAAGCGCAACAGATGGCATTGGATATTGTATGTTGTCTGCAGAATTCTCCTTGCCTATGCCTTCCTGGTCGCAGGTCTGGTTAAGATTTTTGGGGAAAGATTTGCGAGCGGATTGTCGGATCTGCATCCCATGGGCTCCTATCTGGAAGCCTTGCACCAAACAGGCTACTATTACACATTTATAGGAGTCGGCCAGGTCTTGGCCTCGATATTCTTGCTCATCCCAAACACTGTGCTTTTGGGAGCATTGTTGTATCTGCCCATCATTGTCAATATATGGATTCTCTCTTTCGCGGTACGCTTTGAAGGCTCTATCGTCACCTCACCTTTGATGGTTTTGGCAAACCTTTACCTGCTGGCATGGCATTATGACAAACTGAAATACATCCTGCCCTTTCTTTCTCATTCAAAAAAAGTAAGCCTGCCAAAGCCTGAAAAATATGAGCGAAATTTTCCCCTACTGTTCTTTGTAGGCGTAGTGTCCATGATCGGCATAGTAGTTTGGTTTGCAAATTTTGGCTATAAGGTGATGCCTCGAAACTCGCTCCAAGACTGCAAATCACAATTTGCCGACACAGAACATGGGCAAGCGGGGTTTTCATTTTGTGAATGCATCCATAGCTATGGAAATCCCCTCGACGTATGTCTACAGCAGTTTGAAGCAGACCAAATGAAACCTCGCCAAGTCAACCAATAAAGACAAAAAACCACACCCAAAATCTCAACTTTAACCTATAAACACATGACAGAAGACATCATTAACCACATTGAGAATCCAGCTTATCTGGAAAGGCTCTATAGAAGGAACAAATCCGGCTTCAAAAAATCCTTTGAACAGATCTACCCAACGCTCCAAGGCAAAGGTATCGCCGAATTCTGGCATGAGCGCTTAAAGGACAAGGCCGACGGCATCTCCTGGGGCAGCCAAAAGGAACTCCTTTGGGTGGTTCTCGGCATTTTCATTGCCGGCATCCTGGCCAAGATCCCCGAGATCTTCTCTATCGACGAGGAGTTTTTCTATCCCAGAAACATCAGCTTCATCGTCTTGCCGCTGATCACAGCGTTTTTCGCTTGGAAAAACCAACTTCCACTCAACGCCAAATCGGTCCTGATCGGCATTTCCGGACTATTGTTGGTCTATATCAACTCCCTTCCAGGCAGAGAAACGGACACACTGATCCTAGCCTGCATCCATCTCCCCTTGATTCTTTGGGGACTGATTGGCGTTGCCTATTCTGGCCCAAGTCTTCTCGATTGGGAAAAGCGCCTCGGCTACCTGCGGTTCAACGGCGAAGCGGCGGTCCTATCGGTACTGATCGGCATCGCAGGATTCCTGCTCAGTGCGATCACCATTAGCCTGTTTTCCCTCATCGAGATACAAATAGAATACTTTTGGTCGCACTATGTCGCCGCTTTCGGGCTACCAGCGGTACCTATTCTCGGTACCTATCTCGCCCATAACAATCCGCAGCTGGTCAACAAAGTCTCCCCGATAATCGCCAAGATCTTCAGTCCTTTGGTGCTTGTGATGCTCGTCGCCTACTTGATAGCCATAGCTGCTACAGGCAAAGACCCCTACAACGACCGGGATTTCTTACTGCTCTTCAATGCCCTTTTGGTGGGAGTCATGGCGCTGATTTTCTTCTCCGTAGCCGAGAGTTCCTCGAAGCAAAGGCAGCCTTTCGGAATCTGGATCCTGTTTCTACTTTCCCTGGTCACAATCGTAGTCAACGGGGTAGCGCTTTCGGCCATCATTTTCCGGATCTCGGAGTGGGGCTTTACCCCAAATAGAACAGCGGTGCTGGGTGGCAATATCCTGATTCTGATCCACCTTTTGATCGTCTCTTGGAAGCTATACCAAAGTGCTGTCAAGAAAGAAGAACTGAACCAAGTCGGAAAATCCATCGTGGTCTACCTTCCTGTTTATATGGTTTGGAGTGCCGTAGTTGTCTTTGTTTTGCCAGTTTTGTTTGGGTTTGAATAAGCGGAAAAAACCTTTCGACGCATCCACTTCAAGTGTATCTGTGGCAAAATCTGGCCCGATGTCCAAGAAAAAAGTCCTTTCCCACGCGGGAAAGGACTTAACCAATTAAACTACCCATTAACTATTTTACTACTCTGTTTCTGTTTTCGGTGCGCTGATGACTCCCAAATACCTGCCCATCCAATAGGGAAGCAGGAAGGTGTCTCCCGCGCTCAATTCTGACTTTCGGTCTGGACCATCGAGTGTGAAGAGATTCTTGTTATGCTTTAGCTCCGGACGCTCGTCGGGAGGCAAAACCTCCGAGGTTTTTTGTCCCCAAAAATTCACAGGAACGTGGACGATGTCCTTGCGATGGCTGTTTTCAGTTTTGTACTCAATCATATCCAACGGGAACTCCTTCAGGTGCCATACCGACTCCTCCAGATCAAAGTCCTCCGCACCTGTCATGGCATAGCAAAAATTCCAAAGCGCATTCTTCTCAGGACGTTCAAATTCCCAATGGTCTTTGATAGCCTCCCGGTACACTTCCCGAAGTGTGTCATTCAAGGCATAGGGATAAAGGCCCCAATAAGCCAGAAAATACATCTCATCGTCACTGTGGTTCCATTCTTGGGACAGCATCTTGCTCCAGTTGTCTGCGTCGGCAGGCGCTTGGCCAATTTCTTTGAAGGGACGAGCCAGGTTTTCCAGATAGCCGTGATTCTGCATGAGATCTAGGGCTTTTTCTTTGTATAGTTCCTTGCCAGTCAGCTTGTAGGCCGCCTGCAAAAAAGCGATGAGATTGGAAGAGTAGATCTTACGGTCTCCCACCATGGTTTGGAAGCGATTGATATGTTCTGGATTCCAATAGCCCCAGAGCGAAGGCTTGCCATCCACGTCCACAAGCGTGTAGTTGTTAGCCACGATGTAGCCCATCATGTCGTCAAGTAGCGTGATGGCCCGCTGGCGATACTCTCCGTCGTCCATGTATTCTCCCATCAGGATCAGCGCAAAAATCTGCCCTACCGTCTGGTCGCTGCTTGCACTGGCCCTCCAGTCCCACTCGGGATCAGATGAATGGTTCCAGCTTACGTTATTGTTGTAGCCTTCGTACCAAAAATCCTCCACATAATCCCGGTATTCGGTCCGGAATTCGTAATGCCCACTTCTCTCAAAGGTTCGTCCAAACAGCCCCTTCACACCAGTAATATGGTGCAGGCGTTCCATGGCCTCAAAGGTCTCAATGCAATTTTGCTTCGCCTCTTCAGACTTGGTGACCAAGTACCGGAACAGCTGGCTGCCCATATACATCCCAGTCCAGAGATTGTCGGAGTCAGCCAATCCATTTTCAGCAGTGGCTAGGTCATGATCAGTCAGTCGGCTGAGGTTGCTGTTGATGCCATAGCGGATGTGACGATGCCGAACCTGTTTTTCGTAGCGCAGGGCTTTTTCCTCCAAGGTCATCCACTCAAACTTGATCTGACCAAGGCCCTTATCCGTGAGGATCAAAACCGAGTTTTCGGGCCCAGCTTCTATATCGACAACCTGATTGCCAGGCAGCCAGCGTTCACCGTAATAATAGTTGAACTTCCCGTCCTCCTTGAGCATAAAGGCTCCTCGGGTAGAACCAAACCAAAGTTTACCATCGATCGCACGCACGGCGGTAAGCTCGGTCCAAGGCAACGTGGTATTCAGATCTTGGGTCACTTTTCCCGAAGAATCAAGAAACAAGAAACCTTCCCTGCTCGCCACCACGATCTCTCCCGAGTCCAAAAAGTCGAATGCAGTGAGTCCTTCACCACGAAAAATAGCCTTGCTTGCTCCCTCGGGTTCCGAAATCTGAAGTATTGAATTCTCTGTCAGAATGTAAAATGCTCCCGATTTGGAATCGTATTTTCCATCCAAAATCGGCCCATCAACCTCAGCTTTTGCCAAGGTCTTGGAATCTTTAACCAAGGAATAGGCATTGGTCGAGGCTATCAAAAAGCTGAAGTCCTTCCCTCCCACGACCAAACCTGGCTGGGAGCTACCATGTCTGGAAAACAGCTTTCCAGCCCAGGCATTGCTAAAGATGGCTTCTCCATCCAAATAGACAAACTGGTTTTGGTATAGAGCCAAATCCGAGATGTTTTTGTTGCCCATTAGGATGTAGCGCTGATCCATTCGGATCTTCCCGGGATACTGAAAATGCCCATTGTCCGGGTTCATCAGTCCCTTGGAAGTCAAGATCTGGACCACTTCATTTCGGTCTGAATAGACTTTTTTAAGCTCCAAATCTTCCTCCTCTGGATAGTACTTCACCGCATAGTCCTGCAAATAGGCCACATCCTCATAGACTGGCTGACTGGACTTGGCCAGACGCTCAGGCTTTTGGCAAGCCGTCAGCAGCACTCCAAAGAGGGTAGCAAGCAAAATCGATTTTCTCATCTTATTCTTTTTAAAAAGGACTTAGGGTCCAAGGCGCACGATTTACGACACCCGCTTCAGTGCCGATTCCTTTCAGTCAGACTCCAATTTTCGGATTATTGAATTTTCCAATATTCAAATTCTTCTCACCTTCTCCGGCTTATATCTTCGTTGCAGTTTTCAAACACCTAACAGCAGACATCCTACATCCCTACCTCTTGATCAGCCACACATCTGAGATTCGGGAGTAGTTTCTCCATCGCAGGTGCGATTCCTCGGGCCGGTCAAAGGTCACCGAGATTTTCCCGTCGCCTACCACATCCCGAGGGATGATGAATTCCTTGAAACCACCCATTTCCTTTTCATAAACCAGAGGCTCCAAGCGCTTGCCATCAACGCGGATCAGAGCATCTCCCGAACCCGTCACCCGTATCAGGTAGCGTGCATTGGGGTCCAGGTCTTCGTACTCCAACTCCGGATTTACCTGATAGACTTGGGAGGAAAGCCTCCAACGGCTGTAGCCATTGTCCCACCAGCCGAAATCCACCGCGTCATAGACAGTCGTGGTGACGTGGGGGCTATTGGCAATATTCGAGATATCGTCGTAATATCCTCCCGGGCCGGGATTCTCCCAATTGGCGATCAGCTTCAACTGGGCGGTTTTGGCCTCATTCGAATCCATCTTGCGGATAGAGTCAAATTGGTCCGCTAGCCACCACCTGTTGTTGAGCGGATAGTCCACAAAATCCAGGATACAGCCCCTTTGGGAATTGCTTGCTTGATATTTATCCACGCTCGTCTGAAGACCGATGGATTCGAAAAGTGCCTGGGCGTATTCATCGATTTTCCGTCTGGTCTCACGCTCGATAGGGCGAGAATCGGCTTCGTTTACCAGTTCCAAAGCCTGCGCCATCGCCGCATCGATTCCGTGCTTTTCATAGTTCACCAACACCTGGTTCGCCTTCTTTTCTAGCCCGGATTCGTAGATTTTTCGCTGGCGGATATAGTAGTCGTAGTAGGCTCTCAGCACCAGCATCTGCCACCTCCAGTTTCCGGAGAGCTGAGGATTTGTAGCTTCCAGATTTTTCCAATAGGCCAAGCTCGGCTCTATGCCTCCGTTGTCAATGACTGGACCGTCCCAGTTACTTTCCAGTGCCAGTATGCCTTCGGAAGCGGCATATTCTATTTTGGTGTCGAAGAAAAAATTGGTGTATTCCCTTAATACATCGCGGACGCTCTTGTTTGGATTCCAGCCCATTTGGCTCCAGACCACCTTATTGACATCGTCATGGCAACCGTCCGAATAAGAGACGAAACCATCGGTAAACGGTGCATATTTGTTATGCACTCCTGCATAGAATACCGGCATGGGATTGATTCCCTCTCGGCCTATGGTCAGCGCAAACGCTTGGTCAAAATTCGGGACGGGATAGTCACAGCGCACATTGTGGGTAATGTCGGGATAGCTTCGGTGTTTGTACTGCTTTGGCAGACGAAAGCGCGTCTCGGAAATCGCCGGACTGCTCGGTCCGGAGACCACACCTCGTAGCCAGGTAGGCTTGTTTTGCTCCAGATATTGGTAGAAATAATCCACCTGCTCTTGACTAAATCCCTGCAGGGAAATCCAGATTCCGGCATTGGGATGGTACTTGACCAGTCTCGCATGTAGGTCTTTCAGAAACGGCAAGACCTCCTTGGGATGGTTGTGTCCCGGATCGCCACCTGGGAAAAAGATGTTGTCCAGTCGGGGCACTTTCGGATAGTTGGCCTCGTGGATATCCAGTTCCTTCGCCCGGACGACCGGATCGGTCAGGTCCACCGTGGCTGGAGTCCAGATCCAATATTCCAAGTCGTACTTTTCGCAGATCTCACTCATTCTCACATTCATCTCCTCGCGGGAGATTTTGAAATGGGGACTGTTGTCATTGCCCCCATCAGGAGGGATGTTTTCAATGGCATTGGTGCCGAAAAGTGCCAGTTCACGGATATACTGGTCGTACTGCTCCACCGACCAGGCATCGTAGGAATTGGCCGTATTGCGATAGCCTATCTGATGTCCACGCAGGGGGAACATCGGAGCAGAGGCAATATCCAGCTGATCGTCGATGAGGAATTGTCCTTTGGCAAAGGAAGCAGTCCTGAGCAGCTCCCCGATCCCGAAGATCAAGGCTCTGGAGTCTGCTCCGATAATCCATAACACATTATACTGCCAAAGCAACCGGTAGCCCTCAGGCTTTTGCTCGGGTAGTTCTGTACCGGAGCGTATCGGAACCTCCCTCCCATCCAGCTCTCCGCTACCAGTGAGCACCAAGGCGATGGTAAACCTCCCCCCCTCGGACCAATTGGCAATCGGGCTAACATTGATTTTGCTGCGCTTTCCGATTTCTTCCCGCAGAATCTCCAAGGCCGATTGCCTTACCTGCGGCTTGATATCCTGGGAAATCAACACACTAAGTTTGTTAAGATTGACAGGCGCAGCTTGCCCAAGGTTCAGAACCAAGATCAGCATACTGCACAGTAAGGTGAATTTCATTCGCATGGAAAAACGAAAATTGGGAGGAGGCGAATTCCTCCGGGTGATTTGGAATTTCTCATCTCCAATACCAAGCGATCTTGATTTTGGGCTAGTCCATAGCCTATTTTTCTTGCAAATCAGTAATTCATTTTGGAATCCTGTACTTCGCCAAGCCTTTCCTTTCCCCCGAGTATGAAAATCTCCCCCAGACACCTGCTAGCCATTTTTTGCCTTATAGCGCTATGCCCTGTCCAACTCTATGCACAAATCCAGGATTTTGCTGCTTTTGACCGACTGGCGATAGTCTTGGGTGAGAATCCGAGTGAAGCGGAAAAAAGGGTGGCCGAGCTGCTCAAAGACCGTATCCTAGAAAAGTCGCCTATCAGTATCACCATCAATCAGGCTTTGTCAGAGAAACAAACCGATGGTTTAAGTATTCTGTTGGGCAGGCCAGAAAACCACACCTCACTACAGGCCCAGTTTGTCAAGCATCGCATCCGGAATTTGACCGAACTCTCACCGGGTCCGGAGGGATTCTTACTTCAAAACACGGAAACAAACATTCTGCTCGCCGCGGGAATTGATGAAAGGGGGAATCTCTACGCCGTGGGAGAACTGCTGCGCCAGTTGAGGTACGGAAAAGATCAAATTCTGCTCCCCGAAAATCTCCTCGTCAGAAGCGCACCCGCTTTTGAAATTCGCGGAACCCAATTTGGGCAGAGCGGCGTAGCAAAAAACCTGGCAAAAGTCCGAAGCTGGACCGAAGAGGAAACCCAGCGTGTAATCCTAGATTATGCGCTTGCGGGCGCCAATATTTTTAGCGTGGATGAGGGCCCGATGTACGAGTTCATCAAGTCCTATGGGTTGATGACCCAAGGGGGCTTCGGCGCCAATACTGCACCAGAAGCAAAAAACCCCAAATGGGGCGCGTTTGAGTCCATAGGCAGGGAAGGTTATATCTGCCCATCAGTTCCAGAGGCCAGATCCTATATGCTAGAGAAATTTGAAGTGTTTGCCAAGGAAGCTCCAGACTATGACCTGCTCAAATTCCACGGAGGGGACGGAGGAGGCTGCGAATGTGACAGATGTGATCCTTATGGGTTGACCTTTATCCGATTGGTCGAGGATATGGCGACGATTTTCCACCGCTACCATCCGCAGACGAGGATCTATTTTACCAACCAGAAGTTTGACAACGCCGACGACCAAGCAATTTTCGACTACCTCAACGAGAAGCCTAGGGAATGGCTTTGGGCCTGGGGATATGGTCCGGGTTCGGATGCGACCACTTGGCAGCCTGGTCACCGACAGACCCACCGCATGGACCTCTTCCGCTACCCGGGTTTTGGGCCCTATGGGCTTTATCCCAAAGAAATCACCCGGCAAATGCCTGCCCGACACCAATTGGTCTACTACAACGAAATCACACACTGGAAATACGCCCAGCACGCCTACATCCAGATGTACCCCCGTGCGGACAAAAATGGCAACCTCCCACCCCACTGGGGGCACGACGTCTATGAACGCAGGCCCGACCAGTATTTGACGCAGGTCTACAATAGACTGACTTTTTTTGCCTGGCCAAGGCATTACCACCGCGTATTCAACGACCTACTTCGCTATGGCGTTGGCGACATCACGCACTCATCCGGCAACCACGATCACTTCAACCAGTGGATGTGGCAGCGTTTGCTTTGGAATCCCCGGGCCTCGGTCGAGGAAATGGTGGAGGAATACGCCAAAAATTGGTTTGGTCCGGAGGCTGCTCCACTTATGGCAAAGGCCATCTTTCAGTTGGAGGAAAACATGGAAGAAATCCCCGGAAATCCTCTCCCGGAGAAGGAGGGAATTCAACACTACTATGAGCTGGTCGCAGAGTCGGGAAAACTGATGCCTGAAAACTGGCGTCAAAACAATTGGCTTTGGCGCATGTATATGCAGAAAGCTGCCCTGGACCGTTACATCCAGCTAATGGTCTCCCAGCAAGTGAGTACGCAAAGCGGAATAGAAGATATAATCCGGAAAAACGCTTCAGACCAAAGTCTTCAGGAAGCTCTTCTCCTACTCGGAAAAGCCAATGACGAAAGCCAGGAAATGAGAATCCTAAAGGCTGAAGCCCAAAGACTGGGGGAAGAAAGCGACAGGATTTTTGGCACGAGAAGCGAAGGATTTTTCAACCTGAATCACGATTTTATCGGCTTGGGATGGATGGATCGCCAGATTCGCCGCGCCCTCGCCTCCAAAGGAATCCAGCGACAAGAGTTCATCGTCCTGATCACCGACTACGAAAATCCGGGTGAAGGCGGCCAGTACGACAACCTCGGAACAGCCAACCATGCCCCCAATGTCACTTTTGGATATCCTTACGACCACGGGCAGCCCTACCTGAAGGAGATGCTATCGGAGGGGAATCGTCCGAGCCAGCGCTCTATGCACTTCACCCAAGACGAGGCACGGGGCGTCACGCTACACTACCGCAACCTCGATCCCACAGCATGCTACAAAGTTCGTATGACCTTGGTCAGGCCTTGGTATCAGGAGCGCTATGCGATGCGGATGAACCAGAAATCGGAGACGGTCTTTGCTGATGGGAAGATTCTTGCAAAAAACTTAGAGCTTCCCCTCCAGATGAGCGACTTTTTCACCTTTAACATACCCGCGGAACTCACAGAGGACGGAGAACTGGTGATCCACTTCCAGAAAGCGGAAGATGTAGCCAACGGGGATCGAGTCACAGTGGAGCAATGGAGAAACTCCGGCGGCTGGGGCACCTTGGTATCAGAAGTTTGGCTGATTCGATACTAGGGATATCGGCGCTTTTGCATGAAGTTTATGTGAAATTGTCGGAGCCGGATAGGCTATTTCTGATGTTTTTCTACTTTCGGCTTTCCTTCTTTCTTTTTTAAAATCAAAATCATGTTCAGATTACTTCTTGCCAGCCTAGCTTTGGTCATGACCACCTCACTTTCTTTTTCCCAAGAGTCATTTCACAAAAACAGCGTTATCGCCCATCGCGGAGCATGGAAAGCCAAGGGACTTCCCCAAAACTCCCTCGCTTCTCTTGACGAAGCGGTGCGATTGCAGTGCGAAGGCGCTGAGTTCGACGTGTGGATGACAGCCGACGGCGTGCCTGTTGTCAACCACGATGCGGACTTTCTGGAGATGCCCATCGAAACCACGACATTCAAAGACCTGAGGAGCAAAAAACTCCCGAACGTCGAAAAAATCCCTACCGTCAAAGAATACCTGAAGCGTGGCATGAAGCAAATGGGGACCAAACTGATAGTCGAAATCAAGCCGTCCAAGATCAGTGTTCAACGCAGCGAAGAACTGGCCGAAAAATGTGTGGAACTTGTGAGGGAAATGAAGGCTGAAAAGTGGGTGGACTATATCACCTTCAGCTACGATGCGGGCAAAAAAGTGATCGAACACGATCCTAATGCAAACGTCGCCTACCTCAATGGGGAAAAATCCCCAGCAGAACTAAAGGCGGACGGTTTTTTCGGGTTCGACTACAATATCCGCGTCGTGAAGGCAAAGCCAGAATGGATCAAGGAAGCACAAGAATTGGGTCTGACAGTCAATGTCTGGACCGTCAATAATCCAGAGGACATGCAGTGGCTTCTTGATCAGAAGGTCGACTTCATCACCACTGATGAACCGGAATTACTCTTTGAGCTTATCAACGAGAAGTAGGCATGCGAGGCAGCCAGCAAATGCAATAACCGGAAAAGCTAAACAAATGAGCGATCTTTTGTTCGGTCCCGTCTGCGATTTCATCTGCTGTTGGCAACATCCTATTTTCTCATAATTGAGACAATAAGAGTTTTTCCTGTCTCGATTTGGGTATTTTTGGGTATCTTTCTTCGTTCAAAAACCCAAAACCAAATGAAACGACCCATTACCCTTCTCGCAGCTCTTGCGATCGGAATCATGGCCTTCAGTCCCAAAAGCGCGACTCTAGACCTCCGGCATTCCACAGAATTCCCCGCTGCCAAAGCCAAAAAGTTTGGAGGCCTGGCCCTGTACACCGTGCGTGATGCGATGGGAAAAGATCCCAAAGGAACCCTTAAAGCGGTAGCCGATGCGGGCTATGCCTATGTCGAAGCGGCCAACTATTCAGATGGCAAATTCTACGGAATGACCCCGACAGAATTCAAGTCCTATCTCGCGAGCCTTGGCCTCACCGCCAAGAGCGCCCACATGGGAATGGTCAATATGGAAAATGCGGACCAGCTCATCGCGGACGTGAAGGCTGCCGGCATATCTTATTTCGTAATTCCCGTACCTCCGATGGGCATGTTCACCTTTGACCAGGCCACCAAATCCATGGCGATGAAAGGCACTGCCGACGAGCTTGTGAAAATTATGAACACGCTGGGCGAAAAATGCTACAATGCCGGGATCAAGCTCCTTTACCACAACCATGATTTCGAATTTAAGCCCCTGCCTGATGGCACCGTGATCGAAGATGTACTACTGGAAAAATGCGATCCCAAATTCGTCAACTTCCAGATGGATCTTTTCTGGGTAACCAAGGCCGAAGTCGATCCGCTGGCTTACTTTGAAAAATACCCTGGAAGATTCATTGCATGGCATGTCAAGGACATGAACGACGAGGGGCAATTTGCGCCGGTGGGGACAGGCCATATCGACTTCAAGCGAATCCTAGATGCGAAGAAGAAGTCAGGTATGGAGTTCTATCTGGTGGAGCAGGACAATACCTTTGGCCTGGATCCGCTGGAAGCCATCAAAATCAGCCATGAGGGATTGGAAAAGTTTGGCTTCAAGTAAGCAGAAAACTGAAAAAAGGACAATGAAAGGGGAGCCCAAAAGCTTCCCTTTTATTTTTTTGTCAGATCAGGTCTCTCTCCGCCATCGCAAAGCGGTCGCAGTATTCCGCGCAGACTAACTCTGCCGAGGAGATATCACGAGGTTTAAAAAACATCAGGCCGAGCTACTCGGCAGCCTCAGTCTCAAATTCATTTCGGTTGATTACTTCTCAAAAGTAATCGCATCGGGTTTCGCACCCAAGTCCTCCAATATCCCACTGATGGCCTTGACCATCTTGTCAGGACCGCAGACGTAAAATTCCTGCGAAAAGTCACTGACATGCTTTTTCAAAAACTCCTTGTCGATCATGCCAAATTCGTGGCCTTTTTCTTCCCTCTCAGTCAGCGTAGATAAAAAGTTCTCGCCCAAAACCTTTCGGAAATAATCCTCCAAGATCACGTCTTTTCCGGTTTTGTTGGAAAAAAACAGGCGATTCCCCGCCAATTTTCCCTGAGACTCCAAGTGGCGTATGATGCCTATAAACGGCGTGACACCTGCTCCTCCTGCGATGAAAATCCCTCTCCCTTTATATTGGATTGCTCCCCAAGCATCGTCTATGATTACTTCGTCACCAGCCACCAATCGGTCGATTTGATTCGTCACTCCGTCGTGGTCACGATAGGACTTGATCACAAACTCCAAATAGTCCGCGTCGGGAAGGCAGGTAAAAGTAAATGGCCGCTTCTCGTCTTTCCATTTCTCCCTGTTGATCGACAACTCCGTCGCCTGCCCAGGTATGAAGAAGAACCCCTTGGGCCGCTTCAGCCGAACTTGTTTGACGTCATGGGTAAGTGGAGTGATCTCCAAGATTTTTACGGTAGTCTCCATAGGGCTTTAGGTTTGGTTAGAGTATTAAAACGAAGCAATGCGCAAATTCGATGCTTCCGAAGTTCGATTATCGGAATCCCTTTAGATCAAAAGGTTAGTAAAAACACCATACTAATCAAGATATCAGTGAATTTAAAAACCTCACCAAACAAATTACTTGATCCAAAAAAAGCCATCCCACAGGTGCAGAATGGCTTTTCAGTTAAAAAAAACAGGTGATATCAACCCAGCAAAAGCGTCAAGTTGCGATGTGTTGAAATGTGCCCGATATAGCCGTATCCGTTGGTGGTACGGGCCCAAGCCGTGACGATAAAACTGTAGGCACAGGATTGGGGTGGTCGCCAGTTTCCGGATTCAGGAATTGTTTTCGCGATGAAACCCTGCCAGTTCCCCTTGGATAGATCATAGGCCTCGGAGTAAATGCCCGTAGAAAGTCCGGAGCCATAGGTCGCTGCAAAACTCGCTTGGCGAAGATTTCCCTCAGGGTCATGTCCCGTTACTTTGAACTTCAATCCGTCGGGAGCCGCGCCGATCGTCTCAATGGCACAGGCCGAAACCTCACTGGCTCCGTGCTTGATGCTATCGATGTTGATGGCAGGAAGGTGGTTGTCGATATAGAGCCCCAGCGTCTGGGTAGCATCTGGCACCTCCACTGCGAGGACTCTCTTGTAAAAGGTGACCTTGATCTGATAAAGCCCAGGAAGCAAAGCCGAGGTAGGAAACTGGATCAATAGGTCATCGATGGAATAGTCATTTCCGGGATTGGCTAATTCATAGAAACCCAGTGCGCTTGGCGCGAAAGTCTCCAGCACATAAGTAGTTCCGTTCCAGCGATAGTTGGACCAGTTGCTGATGAGCTTTTGTGCTGACCCTCCAGGAGGTGTGATTTCCACCTTGTATTTCTTGATACTATTGTCCCAAAGCTGCTGGATTTTGGTCCGGTTGCCGATCAGATTGAGTGTCCCGCCAAAAGCCGCATTTTGTACAAAAACAAAATAGCCCGCATCAGTAGTGGCCCTCCCCGATGCATTGATTTTGGTCGTTGGAATCAGTCCTACGCTGCCGACCAAGGGACCCAAGTCGGCTGGGGGAATTACAGGCTTTCTGGACAAAATCAGCTGACGAAGCTTGGTGAAATCCTTGTAAAAATTCCCCGGAAAATCCGTGGTAAAAGCCGGATTGGACGACCTGACCCGAAATCCAAAATAGGTATAAGGCGTGCTCAACGGCCAGGAAAGTGCCACATTGATCTCCTTGAGGTCGATCTGGAATTTCCATATCCTGTGGGAGGAAGACGAGTTGCTGCTTGCACCAAACTCCTGCCGGACTTCACTGAGCGAGGGGTCGGGCTGCAAGCCTGTCCACGTAGCTGGACCGAGATAAAACTGCTTGCCCAATTTATTTGGCTGCCCAGGATAAAGTCCGTAGTTCACATCCTTGTTTGCCGTAATGGCTCGATCTCGATTGACGTCAAAGCTCAGCCAAAAGTAATCGTTAGTCCCTGCATCGTTTCCATGGTCTTCAGTTAGATCAAGTGCGAGGTAGAGAAAATTTGCATCGTTTTTTGCCAACACAACTCCTCTGGAAAATTTCAGTGTGCCAGCATCTTCCCAATCGCCTGAGCTCAAAGGTTTGTTGATGTCGATCGGTGTTTGTGCCCACTCACTTTTGAAGGGAAATGCGAATAAGATGGGCGTCGTAATGGAAAGGCTTTTTACAACTTTTGCCATGTTTTTTTGGGTTTAGAAAAGTATGAAAAGATGAAAAATGGCTCCTCAATAAAAGTCCGGAGCCGGTCGCTAACTATAACAATCCCTAAAACAACCTGAAGGGAACCTTCTAGCAGCCGCGGAGACAAAACTCCTGAAAACCGCCTAGCAATCAGAGGATTAAATTAAGTATTAAAAAAGATAAAACACCATAAAACAAAAATAAATTGCCACGTCTATGACTTATTAAAGATTTGTTTTAACTATCTCGATATCCAAACTAATCGGCGAAGAAGTCTAGGATCCAGCCCCAACAATCTCCGCAAACCAAAAAAACTTCTCTCCCTTTTCTCCGTTTGCAAGCGTGATGTCATAGGATTGTTCTACAACATTTTTGGTTGAAACAGGAATGGCATTTTCAAAAATTGGCCCTGCATAACAAAAACTGTGAAATTCCCCGTTTTCTCCGCAGGGGTCTACGTCGGCTGGCAATCCTGCCAAAAACTCTAGGTCAAAATCCTTTCCCACATGATTTTTGTCGATCAGATCCGCGTCCGCTGCGCAGATGACACTTTTGAATCCAGCCTCTATGAATTCCCGGGCTACTTTTGCCGTGTTCCATTTCCACAAGGGGAATATTCCTGAAAATCCTCTCGAAGCAAGGTTGGACTCCCGGTACTTTCTCAAATCTTCCAAAAAAATATCCCCGTAGGCCAAATGCCTGATTCCATCCTGAGCTAGCTGGTCGAGGTATGCATTGATTGCCTTTTCATAGGCCAAGTTGTCTCCACTGGCAGGATAGTAGATCTTATCCAGAGGAAGGCCCAAGGACTCGGCCTGTAGCTCAACGAGCTCCTCGGCGATGCCATGCATCCCAACCCGCCGGGTCTTTTCGCCTAGGGTGGTGTGCAGGCGCTTCACCTCGTAGCGGGAATCCCGAAGCAGGTGAAAAAGCGCAAAAGCGCTGTCTTTGCCCCCGGACCAACTCAGGGAAATCGGGATTGGCTTAATGCTCATCAGTATCTAGATTTTGGCTGGAAGGATCTGCCCTTTGACTTCACCAAAGCCCACGCGAACTCCGTCCTTTTCCGCAAAACCACGCATGATCACGGTGTCACCGTCTTCGATAAAGGCGCGTTTTCCGTCTCCGTCCAGCGGCAACGGTTGGGAACCATTCCAGCTCAATTCCAGCATGGAGCCGAACGAATTGGGAGAAGTACCTGATATCGTACCTGAGGCCATCATATCGCCCACGTTGATATTGCACCCATTCACGGTATGATGGGCGAGCTGTTGGGCAACGTTCCAGTATAGATGTTTGAAATTGGAAGTGCAAACCTTGCTTGCTTTGCCTCCTTCGGGCTGAATCAATACTTCCAAGTTGATGTCAAAACTATGCTCCCGATCACACTTCAGGTAAGGAAGCACTTCAGGCTCTTGAACGGGGCTGGCGGTACGAAATGGCTCCAGAGCCTCCAGCGTTACCACCCATGGAGAGATGGATGATCCGAAGCTTTTCCCCAGAAAAGGACCAAGCGGCACATATTCCCAAGCCTGGATATCCCGGGCAGACCAGTCGTTGAACAGCACAAATCCAAAAATGTAGTCCTCAGCCTCCGCTGTCGAAACGGAATCGCCCAATCGGGTCTGCTTCCCCGTAATGAAGGCCATCTCCAACTCGAAGTCCAGCTTGCGGCTTGGCCCAAACATTGGAGTATCCATGTTGGGACTTTTCGATTGACCCTTGGGCCTGTGGATGGGGGTACCGGAGACGACTATCGAGGAGGCCCTTCCGTGATAGCCCACGGGAAGATGCTTCCAGTTAGGGAGAAGCGCATTTTCGGGATCTCGGAACATCTTGCCAACGTTGGTGGCATGCTCGACGCTGCTGTAGAAGTCCGTGTAGTCTCCGATTTTCACCGGCAACAGCATCTCGGCTTCTTTGCGAGTGACCATTACCTTGCCTCTGGCAGAATGGTCGCGAAGCTCACCGTTATCTTCCAAAAGCAGGCTTTGGACCCGCTCGCGGATCTTCCGAGTCTGTACTTTCCCGAGGGAAATGAGCCCATTTAGCGAGTCTGTGAGGAAGATGCCCTCTGGCAAAAACAGGTTGGCAAAAAAACCCTCTTGGTCCAAGACGCTCAGATCGACGATTTTGTCCCCGATGGCCATGCCGACCCTGGGGCTCAGTTTTTTGTTTTTGAAAATACCGAAAGGGAGGTTGTAGATCGTGAAATCGGAGGTTTTGGGTACTTCCACCCAGGTACTCAGGGCGGGAATTGGGCTGTCGCTCATGTTCAAAAATTGTTGAAGAGGCAAATTTAACCCGATTGGCTGAAATGAAAAACCCGGGGGGAAATAGGCACTCCATCGCCACCGAATGATCTTTTCCCTCAGACCATTTGTAAAAAAGGAAGGGCAAGCTAAAACGATCTTCCTAACTTGTTATTTTAAAACCAACCCAAATGAAAGCGCTAATAAAAATTTTGCTCGTCGGCATGCTAATGGCAGCGAGTATTGACACTTTCTCCCAAGAAAAACCCATCCTGGATCGTCTGGAAGAGGTAGCCCTCGTGGACCAAAAAGTAATGATCACCATGCGGGATGGCGTTCGACTGGCTACCGACATCTACCGTCCCAAGGGTGACGGCAAATCTCCCATCGTATTTTCCCGCACGCCCTACAACTTCAACACCTACGGAAACGGCGAAATGAATACCCGCACTCTCGAAACAGCCCTGTCTTGGGTCAACAAGGGCTATGCTTACGTCGTGCAGAATGAGCGTGGCAGATTCTTTTCCGAAGGGGATTGGGACATTCTCGGAACGCCTTTGACCGACAGCTACGATGCTTTTGATTGGATGTCCAAGCAGCCTTGGAGCAATGGAAAGATCGGCCTGCTTGGCTGCTCCTCCACTGCCGAATGGCAAATGGCTGCTGCTTCTCTGGATCATCCAGCCTTGGCGGCTTTGGTACCGCAAGGCTATGGCGCCGGCGTGGGGCGCATCGGGGAGTTTTACGAGCAGGGCAACTGGTACCGCGGTGGAGCTGGACAGATGCTTTTTACCGCTTGGCTATACGGAACCCAGCACGACCCCATGGCGCCGAAGCTCCCGCTTGGGATCGAGCAAAAAGACCTGCTCCGCCTCCAGCGTTTCTATGATATGGCTCCTGAATACCCTCGTGTGGATTGGAAAGAGAGTCTGGCTCACTTGCCGGTACAGAATATCATTAAGAATGCAGGTGGTCCAATGGGCATCTACGAAGAGATGATCACCCGAAAGCCCAACGATCCCAAGTGGTATCAGGGCGGACTTTACCACGACGACATGCCATTTGACAAGCCCAGCTTCTGGTTTGTGTCCTGGTATGACGTTTCCTCCTCACCTAACATCGCCTTATACAATCACGTCCGTCAAAATGCATTGAGTCAGCAAGCCCGCGACAACCAATACCTGATCATTGCACCAGTGCTTCACTGCTCCTATACCCGCGCCACGGAAAACACCATGATCGGAGAGCGAAGCGTGGGAGATGCCCGACTGAATTACGACGAGATTATCACGGCTTGGTTTGACCTTTGGCTCAAAGGAAAAGACGACGGCACGATCGCCAAGATGCCAAAAGTGACCTACTACACCATGGGAAGTAATAAATGGCAATCCTCTGATGTATGGCCACCTGCCGAAGCGGTGATGACTCCGTTCTTTTTGGATTCCGAAGGAAAAGCAAATACCAGAAACGGTGATGGAAAACTTTTAGTCAAGGCTCCCAAAAAAGCCAATCAGGACACTTTCAAATATGACCCGATGAATCCTGTTAATTCCTACGGGGGCAATGTCTGCTGTACCGGGAATGCGGTGACAGGCGGTTCCTTTGACCAAAGCGAGATGGAGCTGCGGGATGACATTCTGGTTTATACCTCCGAGGTTCTGGAAGAGGGCGTGGAAATTTCGGGATTTATCGAAAGCTATCTCTACCTCTCATCGGACGCCAAAGACACCGACGTCACCATCAAGCTGATCGATGTCTATCCTGACGGAAAAGCCTACAATCTAGACGAGACCATACAGCGCGTACGTTATCGCGAAGGATACGACAAGGAAGTCTGGATGGAAGACGGCAAAGTCTACGAGGTCAAAATGACCCCCATGAGTACATCCAACTATTTTGAGAAAGGACACCGCATCCGCATAGAGGTCAGCAGCTCCAACTTCCCTAGATTTGACCGTAATCTAAATACCGGAGGAAACAACTATGATGAAACCGAAGGCTTGATCGCCACCAACTCCATCCACCACGGCGGCAAAAGCCTGAGTAGGATTGTCTTGCCCATGGTAAGGAAGTAAAGAAGTCAAAAATAAAATTGGTTTTAATTGTTCGAATGAGGGTGGGACATAGAACTTCCACGCTCATTCAAAACCAATGGATCCAAAGTCTGAAAAAATTAAGCAGGCTCAATCAAAAAGTACCTTTGAAGGAAGATCAAGCGACTTCCAAGAAAATAACTTCAATAACCTAAGAGCGAAGCATTAGCACAGTAGTACCCGATACTCCCTCTATTTTGCTAAAATCCAGCATAGCGGCGTTGACGTCATTCAATGTGGTCGCTGCCAAATGCAAGATAACTCCGAACCCCGGCGCATCTCCCACCACCAATTGTTTTGCATTCGAAAGTGACAAACTTCTCAATGAATCTTTCGTCACATTCCTACCTTCGATTAAAATCAATGTCTCTATCATGTCGATTTGAGTTTGTTAAAAATATCCAATAAAAAATCCCTATACATATATTCCGGGAGAAGCTTTTGATTACCATTAAATTAAAAAAATAACAACCCGTTTCAAACGACTTTCACTCTTTCAAACTTAGAAGCAGATCAATTCGACACCATCTTTCGAATTATCAACCTATTTCAAATTGAAAGCCACGTCTAGAAATCACTTTAAGTTTGCTCGATTCATCCAATTAGTGGCCTGTCCGCCATCGCACTCTTCACATTGGCATGAAACTCGTTGATGGCTTTGGTATGAAAATACGGGTAAACGACCTTGTCTCTAAACCATGAACCACTGCGGTAAAAGGTATGGTGTGAGACCTCAGTTTTGCCATTCTCCAAGGCTGTAAAGCGAATAAACTGACTCCCTTGGGACTTGGAGTTTTCCAAATAACAAATCCTGATCAACCCTTTGCGTTGGTCGATTTCCATGACTTCGTGGCCTACTGTAAGCTGGATTACTCCGCCCAAAATATGGAGATCCAAAATAATTACCTGCCCCACTCCCATTCCTCCAAGATATTTCTGGCCGGGAAATACCACCTCGCCCGTCTCCCTAGAGAAGAGTTGCCTAAAATGGATCATCCGTCCGGACCAAGCCCTCCCCGGATCAATCGTCACATAGGTATTCCACACCTTTTCGATTGGCTGTTCATACACGTACTTCTCGAAATGCTGGTGATAGTTCGGATTAGACTCGAGGTAGCAAATGGACTTCAGCTTGGCATAAGGCGAAGTCTTCGGAATCGGGGCCGCGGGTGCGTTCGAACTCATCAACCTTTTATATTAAATGGGAAATCGCCCCAAAGAAAGGGAAAGCAAGGGTTTCGCAAAATTGTTTTACGAAAAAGGGAGCTCCTCACTCCCTTCTTTTTTGTCGTAAAGGTCTAATCCTGCCTCCCCAGGAGTGGATCCGAAATACTGTCCAGACCGTTTTCCAGCCTTCCCGCAAAAGACCATGAAAACCCATCTCCTGTAACCGTAAAATCATACCAGCCCTGCGAGGACTCAAAATCCAATTGCTCCGATGCTATAACTCCGGGCTTGATCGCTATCGTTTTTTGCTGCTCTCGATAGGCATTTTCGGTCAACTTGGCTTGAATTCCTTGATTGGAAACAGAGTCCAGTGTGCCAACACGCTTTCCTTTCAATTTGAAGTTGGGTTTGAGATTCAACTCAAGTCCAGCATTCTGTTCATTACCGGAGTATTCCCTGTAAAACCCATTTGGACCATGCAGCCGCAGGTGGTATTCCCCATTTTCGAAGTTTTCCAAGGGCCAGCTGTATTCAAGCGCATCTCCGGCTTTCACTGCAAAGTCCCAAGATCGGGCCGATTCCCATTTCCCGGTTTTGGAATTTCTATAGCCTCCTGGCGCATAGACTTGGAAAGGTGATGCCCAGGCATCTTTTCCAAAGATTTCCTCCGAGACCTCCATAAGAATCGAAAACTTGCCGCCCTGCAATTTGCCAGAAACCCTCAGGTCATAGTTGAGCGCATTGGAAGGCCGTGTTCCCGACTCCTGAACAGGCAAAGCGCCCTCCCTTCTCAACTTGGCCGCAGTCCAGTCCCTGGCCTGTGAAGCTGGTATTTTGACAAAATTCTCCGGGAGTCCCTTAAACTGAGCCTTGTGGATTTCTTCCATAAACGCATTGCGGTCGAGGGGTTCCAAGCGCTCCAAGGCGTCGCCTAAATACGGCCGAAAAGCGGAACTGAGGTCGCCGGAAATATTTCTGCGCCAGCCGCTGATATTGGGTTCAGACACACTCTCCCCTGTTTTTTTGCTGAGGAAAGTCTCTAAAAACTGAATCGTGGACGTAATATCCGACACTTGGGAATTGACCCAACCGCCGCGAGTCCAGGGGGAAGCCACGATCAAAGGCACTCGGTAGCCTAAACCTACGGAGCTTTGCCTTGCATCTTTTTCGCTAAATCCAGCTTTCAACTCTTCGTCTCTCGTCACATACTCGCCTGTCACATCCATTCCCTTGGAGATGACGCCTTCTTCCCTATCCCGCGGGTTAGGCACCACGAAAGGCGGAACGTGGTCGAAATAGCCGTCATTTTCATCGTAATTGAGAATAAAGATCGTCTTTTTCCAAACTTCCGGATTCTGGGTCAGGATGTCTAAAACCTCCGAAATGTACCAAGCTCCATACCATGGCGCGCTCGGATGGTCTGAAAACTTCTGCGGGGCAACGAGCCAGGAAACCGTTGGCAGTTTCCCTTCCTTCACATCTGAGCGAAACTGGTGCAGGATGTCGCCTTTAGGCACGGACACTTCTCGTTCCTCTCCGTTTTCGGTATATCGGATCTTCTCGATCTTATGATAGTCTGGATCCCCGCTGTTTACCGTGAAAGCTTTGGCATGAAGGCTTTTTTCAAATTCGGGGAGTTTGTCAAAGTTTTTCGGATCGTATTTTTCCAAATAGTTGATCACCTGCGGAAGTTCTGCCCTTCTTTTTTCCAGCTCTGTCCTGTACTTCTCGTCCGCGTCTTGAGGCAAGCCCTCCCTTTCGATGCGGGCAAATTCCGTCTCAAGCTCCTTTTTCCTATAAACCAAAAACTCGTAAAAGGCCGGGCTGAAACGCACATGGTATTGCTTAAACCACTCCAGGTTGTTGTCCGTGAAGTTGGCCAAAAGGGAATCATCCTCTACGAGGGTGTCAAGGCTGATTTCGTTTTGGTAGACACGCCAGGATATTCCAAGTTTCTCCAATCGCTCTGGAAAAGTCGCCCAATCCCCTTCTCGGTCATAGGTCAACTCTCCATTTCTGACCTTTGCCTTTTCTCCGTCTTTCCCATGAGTTTTACCCGACCAGAAATAGCTGCGATTGGTTGTCGTACCGGTCAGCGCTGCACAGAAATGCTGATCAAAAACCGTAAAGGCATCCGCCATGGCATAGTAGAACGGAATGTCCTGCCTCGTATAGTATCCCATCGTGAATGGAATATGGCGATAGTCTTTGTTGCCGGGACGCTTTGCCTCGATCCATCCATCATATTTGCCATGGTTGCGGGCATCTACCTGATCTGTCCAAGAATGCGGCACGCCGCTCATCCAAGTAGCCTTGGTCTCTTTGATATCCAATCGGAACGGCGGAAAACGAGTCCCCTCTCTATCGGGCTGCATCCACACCGGAAACTGGTCTGGGATGGATATGGCCCGAGGGTCGCCAAAACCCCTCACGCCACGCAGTGTGCCGAAACAGTGGTCAAAGGAACGGTTTTCCTGCATGAGCATCACCACATGCTCGGCATCGTAAAAAGTCGTACCCGGATCGGGACTGATGGCCAAAGCCCGCTCGATCGAGCCGGGCAACACTTGCCACATTCCCGCGGCACCGCTTAACAAAGCGGCTTTTTTCAAAAACTCTCTTCTGGATTCAATCATGGGTTTAAAAATAGAAGGATAGTAAGAAATCGTCCTTACGCTTGGGATTAAATTACCATGAAGAGTGCGGAATGGACTAGCTGGCGTGACTTTGGGATAGATTTGTAAATCGGATAGGGTCACGGAGCCAAGCTTCTCCGAAGTGTATTACCTAAAACCATCACAGCTTAATCGAATCTAAAATCAGGTTGGAAACAAACAAAATCTTCTTTGCCGGTCTTCCCTAACGTACGATATTCCGGATCGCAAATCTTAAGCTTCCAAAACAATTCAAATCCGGAACGGAATCTCTCCAAATCCTGTAAATCAACATTTTAAATATGGCAAAGATATTGCCGTCTATTTGCGAACTTTACAAGGAACACCCCTGTTCACTACACATATCAATTATTCATAATTTCTTTTTTCGTTTTGGGAAGTCAGTTTAACAAGTGGGAATATTTTAAGATCGTCTTGGTTTTGGGCGCCCTGTGTACAATCAGCCCATTCTCAATTGACATGTACCTTCCGGGTTTTCCGGAAATGTCGCGTGATCTGGGCACTTCCATATCCAATGTTCAACTTTCGTTGACCGCTTATCTGGTCGGGATCGCAATCGGACAGCTGTTCTACGGGCCTCTATTGGACAGATACGGTAGGAAAAAACCATTATATATTGGCCTCGGCATCTATGTCCTGGCCTCGATCGGCTGCGCGCTTTCACAGTCGGTTGAAAACTTAATCGTCATGCGATTTTTGCAGGCGATAGGGGGCTGTGCCGGCATGGTATCCGCCCAGGCGATAGTGCGGGATATTTTCCCGGTGGGAAAAACCGCGCAAGTTCTGTCCCTGCTGACTTTGGTAATCGCCGTTTCGCCTATGATAGCGCCCACTGTCGGTGGATTTGTCACTGCCTACTACAATTGGCATTGGAACTTCATCATCTTAGCGGGACTGACATCCTTAATCTGGTTGGGCGCTGTGACGGTGCTTCCAAATGGCGCCGATCCAGATCCCGAAATTTCCCTTAAACCAACCAAAGTTTGGAAAAACTATGGTATCGTCCTCCAAGACCGCCAGTTTCTGGTTTACATGCTTGTGGGCGGATTGGCCGGAGCGGCACCGTTTGCGTATATCGCGAGTTCAGCGGATGTTTTCATGAACATCTATCAGGTGAGCGAACAGACCTACGGATGGATTTTCGGCATTTTGGCTTTTGCTATGATAGGCTCGACCCAGCTCAACCATTGGCTTTTGAAAAGATACAAAAGCCAGCAGATCATCCACTTTTCAATGCACTACCAGGTGTTCACAGGCATTCTCTTGATCATCGGCATCTATGCCCAATTATTGAATGTCTATACCCTAGTCGGCTTGATGTTTCTCTTCCTGACCGCCCACGGCCTCAACAGCCCTAACACAGCCGCGTTGTCCTTGGCTCCTTTTTCAAGAAATGCCGGGAGCGCTGCGGCCTTGCTTGGCAGTATGAGGATGGCAATGGGCGGTGTGGTATCTGCCGTGATCAGCTTTTTCCATGACGGCACCGCCCTTCCCATGGTGGTGGGAATGGCTGCATGTGCGGCGGCTGGCTTCATCATACTCAAGGCCGACGAGATTATTCCGGGGACGATCAGCAAAACCTGGAAAGGATCGGCGTTGGGGAGCTAACATAGTCCGTTTTTCTCCTAAATGTCGATTTGCTAAGGAATTGAGAAGATTGTCAATAAATTTTCAGATTCAGGTAGCGAAACGCAACTCAATTTCTCACAAAAAAAGCCGCCTCTCCAACCTGGAGGCGCGGCTTTTCCATTGACTATACCTAAGATTATTTTCTAATAAACTCCAACAGAAGCTCGTTGAGCTGCTCCCGGTGGGTCAGGTTCAGGCCATGAGGCGCACCTTTGATAAGCTTATAGGTGTTATCGGCGATTCCTTTAGCAGCCTGCTCCGCTGAGGACTTGTAGGGCACGATGTTATCCGCGTCGCCATGGACGATGAGCGTCGGTACGTTGACGTTTTTCAGCTCATTCCTGAAATCGGTGCTAGCCCAAGCCTCCGCTGCCTTGATCGTGGCGATAGGCGAAGCGTGGGAGGCGATGGAAAAATCATAATCCAAATTCATCTCGCTCATCTTGTCGGTATTTTCATCGTAATTATAAAAATTACGGTGAAAGTCCTTCAAAAAACCGATTCTGTCCGTTTTCAAGGTGGCCAAGATGCCATCTAAATTCTTTTGAGGCACTCCTTCTGGATTGTCTGTTTTTTGGGCGACCAGCGGAATGATCGAGGCAACCAATGCTGCCTTGGATACTCGCTCCCCCCCATAATCAGTGAAGTAGCGCACCACTTCTCCCCCACCCATGCTGAAACCAACCAGCGTTACGTCGTCCAGTTTCAAGTGGAGAATGAGCTGACGCAGATCTTGCGCCAACGCACTATAGTCGTAGTCTCCCCACGGCTGGGAAGACCGCCCAAATCCTCGTCGGTCGTAGGCAATCACACGAAATCCGTCCTCGACTAGTGATTGGACCTGTCCTTCCCAAGCCTGGTGGCTCAGCGGCCAGCCATGGATCAGTATTACCGGCTTTCCATCTCCATAGTCTTGATAGAAAATCCGCACGGGTTCTTTCCCCTCGTTGTGTTTCAAAAAAGGCATAACATTGATTTTTAGTTGAAATGATACAAAAGATGGCCGAAGGGGGCGGGTGAGGAAAGGTCAATTTCTATTTAGATACTCAGTTTTGCATCGAATAGTTGTCTGAAAGGACGATAAAAAACATCGTTTCCGGAAAAGCCAGATCAACGTCACGCCTTGAAAAGCATAGGGAAAAGAACTTTGGAAGCCATTTCCCCTTTTTCTGCTATTTTTGCACCTCAAAAAACACCCAGAGATGTCTATCGCCAGCAAATACGATCCGGCCCAAGCCGAGGCCAAATGGTACGCCTACTGGATGGAGCACAAGCTTTTCTCCTCCAAAATCGATCCCAGCAAGGAACCCTACACCATTGTAATTCCTCCGCCTAACGTCACCGGCGTGCTTCATATGGGCCATATGCTGAACAATACCATCCAGGATGTACTCATTCGCCGTGCCAGAATGCTCGGCAAAAACGCCTGCTGGGTACCCGGTACCGACCACGCTTCCATCGCCACTGAAGCCAAGGTAGTCAACATGCTCAAAGAGATGGGAATCGACAAAAAATCGCTCACCCGGGAGGAATTCCTGAAATACGCCTGGGAATGGAAGGAAAAGTACGGGGGAATCATCCTAGAACAGTTGAAGAAACTTGGCGCATCCTGCGACTGGGATAGAACTGCCTTCACCATGGATCCGGCACTCAGCAATTCAGTCATCACCGTCTTCGTGGATCTGTACAAAAAAGGAAAAATCTACCGCGGCATACGCATGGTCAACTGGGATCCAAAAGGACAAACCGCCCTCTCGGACGACGAAGTGATCATGAAGGAGATTGCCTCCAAGCTATATTACATCCAATACAAAATCGAGGGAACTAAAGATCAATTCCTGACCATCGCCACCACCCGTCCGGAGACCATCATGGCCGACGTGGCCATCTGTGTCAATCCCAACGACCCGCGATTTACGCACCTGAAAGGGAAAAAGGCCCTCATCCCTCTCATCAACCGAGCCATCCCAATCATAGAGGATGAGTATGTGGACATGGAATTTGGTACGGGTTGCCTCAAGGTGACTCCAGCGCATGACATCAATGACTACGAGCTCGGCCTCAAGCACAAGTTGGAGGTCATCGACATCCTGAACGATAACGGCACCCTGAACGAGAAGGCCCAGATCCTAGTCGGGGAAGACCGCTTCATTGCCCGAAAGAAAATCGGAAAGCTTTTGGATGAAGCCGGGCAACTTGAAAAAATCGAAGACTACAAGTCCAACGTCGGCCATTCCGAGCGTACTGATGCAGTGATCGAGCCGAAGCTTTCCTTGCAGTGGTTTCTCAACATGGAGGAAATCACCAAACCGGCGTTGAAATCTGTGATGGAAGACACCATCCAATTGCACCCCTCCAAATTCAAAAACATGTATCGGGCTTGGATGGAAAATGTTCGAGACTGGTGTATTTCGCGCCAACTCTGGTGGGGTCACCGGATTCCGGCATTCTACCTTCCCAACGGAGAATTTGTTGTAGCCAAAACAGCTGAAGAGGCTCTGAAGCTTGCCAACGAACAATTTAGAAGCAACTATACCCTAACGGATCTGACGCAGGACGAAGATGTGCTCGACACTTGGTTCAGCGCCTGGCTATGGCCGATTTCGGTTTTTGACACCGACGTGTTCGCCACTGGCAAGCCCAACGAAGAGCTGAAATACTATTATCCAACCAATGACTTGGTCACAGCGCCTGAGATTCTTTTCTTTTGGGTGGCGAGGATGATCATTGCAGGCTATGAATATTTGGGTGAAAAACCTTTCAAAAACGTATACCTCACCGGCATCGTTCGGGACAAGCTGGGCCGCAAAATGTCCAAATCCCTGGGGAATTCCCCGGATCCTCTGGAACTGATTGCGCAGTACGGAGCGGATGGAGTAAGGACAGGAATGCTCTTCTCCTCCCCTGCTGGAAACGATCTGCCCTACGACGACAAATTGGTCGAGCAGGGCCGAAATTTTGCCAACAAAATATGGAACGCCTTCCGATTGGTCAAAGGTTGGGAAATCGACCCCTCTCTGGATGGCTCATCCAACGAGGCAAGCATTGCCTGGTTTGAAAACCGCTTCAACGAAGGTCTCACCGAGATCAATGAGCATTTCGAAAAATTCAGGATCTCCGATGCCCTGATGGCAACTTACAAGTTGGTGTGGGACGATTTCTGTTCTTGGTACCTTGAGATGATCAAGCCCGCGTACCAGCATCCTATTGACCAGCAAACGTATGACAAAACGATTGAGATTTTCGAAGGCATTTTGAAAATCCTGCATCCTTTCATGCCATTCATCTCCGAGGAGCTTTGGCATCAAATCAAGGAAAGAAGTGTCGAGGAATCCCTGATTTTGGCGACTTGGCCAAAGGCCGAAAACTTTGATCCGAAAATCATCGAAGAAGCAAAACAAGTCTTTGAAGTCGTGTCACAGGTAAGAAACCTACGAGCTTCCAAAGGAATGTCTCCCAAAGAAGCCCTTGACCTCAGCATCAACGCCAAGAATCCCGAGCTCTACACCCAATTCGCAACAGTGTTGAGTAAACTGGCGAATCTGTCTTCCCTGAATTTTGCCGATAAGGTAGACAACTCCATGAGCTTTGTGGTGAAGGCCGACGAGTGCTTTATCCCAATGGGAGACTCGGTCAATATCGAAGAGGAGAAAGCCAACATCCAGAAAGACCTGGAATACACCCGAGGCTTTCTAAACTCTGTCTTAAAAAAGCTCAGCAACGAGCGTTTTGTCGCAGGAGCCCCGGCCAACGTCATCGAAATGGAGCGGAAAAAGCAGGCTGACGCCGAAGCCAAAATCAAGGCGTTGGAAGAAAGCCTGGCGAAGTTGGGATGAGAATTAAGTCCGGAGCCTTTCGACTCCGGATTTTTTGTGAGGCCAAATAAATCCAACCTTATCCCAATAGAATAAAACTAATTGCTATATTGAAAAATTACTTCCGTTAACATCACCCTTAGTACCCAACTCTTCTTCAATGAAAAACCCATACTTCCAAAGATTATTCCCCGTTATTATCACATTAGGTTTTATCTCCTGCAACGAACAAGCTGAACCTGTCCCGACTCCTCCTCCCTACCCTGACTTGTCCATATTTATGGATCGCTTTGAAGCGGAAGCGAAGGCTCGTGGTTTAGAAATTGACCTTTCAGGCGTAGAGTTCGCTTATGCGGACGAAATAAAATTTTCCAACGGAACAAACTCCTGCGGATATGGCTGGAGTTCTCACCCTGAAACTGGCAAAAGAACAATCTTAATTTCAAAATCACCCAATTGTGGATGGGCTACACTGTCAGATGTGAAGCGTGAGCAGTTCTTTTTCCACGAAATTGGGCATGCCTTTCTCAACCTTGAGCACGACAATAGTCTGCTTTGCGATGGAAAACCGACCACATTGATGAACGGTAATATTCTTACCTTAAATTTCTTCGACGGTCCCTCAGAAAGCAAAACGTACTATGTAGATGAACTTTTCGACCGCTTGGTTGCGAATACGAAATGCATCGATTTTGGACAGGACTGGGACATTAATCCAGTTTTCAGAAGGCATAAAACTGGGGAAGAAGGCTGGAATTTCTATAACTCCAAGGGTACAATGACTGGAACCCGACTACCCGACAATGACTTAGCAATCAGCTCCGTGCCAGGGAAAACCTCCACCGAAACGGGCTACTGGTTCAGACAGCTTAATTCACCAAACATCCCTCAAGGCGCCAAGGTGACCTTGCGAACCAAAGTCAGCTCCGCCGGACTTAATGGTCCCGGTGCAGCCATTGGGCTTAGGGTATATGACACACAACTCGAAAATACGGGAGCAATTACCAGGGAATCGCTTGTCCTCTCCACAGAGGCAACTCCTGTTAACGGAGTTTTGAACAAGAAAAATCTAGAAGTCAGTTTTTCCAATTTCTCCCGAAAAACCATCCACTTGATCCCTTTTGCAGTGATGATGCCTGGAACAGAAGGAGAAGCAAATTTCGAAGACTTTGAGATTATAGTGGAAATGCCTTAACCGAACTTGCCTTTAACCTTAGAAGCATATACTGGCTAAAGCTCCCGAATCTCAAGATTCTTAAATATCACCCCCTGCCCCTCGCTCTGGAGACCGATATAGCCGGACTTCAGCGCGGTACCGTCCACCTTAATTTCGGGGTCGAAGCGGTTGGCGACGCCGCCACCGATCTGAGGTTTACTATAGGTCAACACGGTGTCGCCGTTGACCAAGTGATGTACGATGGAGTCTTGGTACACGATCAGCTCCGCCTTCACCCATTCATCCCACTGAAAAGTAGGCGAGCTGGAGTTGATACAATGGCGTGGATCTATCTTTCCCTCGTACACGACATCAGTTCCGGGTGAGCACATGTTGCCGGTGGGACGGGCTACTCCGACTTTCTCTTCAGCCAGCATCTGATACTCCACAGAGATCGGCCAGTCCTGCTCCTTTAGTATAGAATTTGGAGATTGGGAATGGTACATGATGCCGGAATTACGGTAGGTGTAACTGGCGGCATCTTTCAGCCACTCATCGGTGAATCTGTATTCCCACTTCAGGTGGAATGAGGCAAACGGCTTTTCGTAAAATAGATGCCCATAACGCTCCTCGAAGGGGCCATAGTCTTGATAACTCACCAAGATCGCTCCATCCTCGACCCGAAATGTATTGGCGAAATTTTCCCCTGCGTCGTGGTGATGGATCTTTGGAATCCAGCCGGAAAGGTCCTTTCCGTTGAAAAGCGTTTGCCACTCTTCAGAGGTGATGGGAGCGGGAGTTTCCAGCGCTTCGGTTTTGCCGACTTTACTCGCTTCGCTAGAGCATGAGACCGCAATGCCCGCCGCAAATAGCAGAGCAAGTAGATTTTTGATCATGGTAAAAATGTTTAGAAAAAGGAAAGCTAAAAAAATACTATCAGCTATCCAGATTTTCTACACGAAGATCAAGCTCAGCTTTCAAATTCTGCGCGTTCACGACAAAGCGGAATATTTTTGGTTCGATGCGCACCACGATCTCCGAAGGAGTGCCCATCAACTCTCCGTCGATCTGAAACTTGGCTTTCGATAGGTTTCGGATTTTACAATTTTTCAAAGTCCAATGACGGAATGCTTTTCCGTCAACCTTTTCGCCGGAAATCAGCCCTTTAGAAAGCTGGATCAGATCTTCCACATCCTGAACATGAACCGCTATCACCTCGAACCATCCGTCTGCGAGCGAGCTTTGGGGGTTGATGACTGCACCAGTTCCGTAACGGTCGCCATTGGCAATGACCAGCATATGGGCCTCTATTTGGATTTTCCCCCGGTCTGTCTCCAGCTCGAATTGGGAAATTTCCGTGGAAAAGAGCTCGGCCAAAGAGCTTTTGAAATAAGCAATCATTCCGCGGGAATCCCCTTCCTCAAAGCGATGGATAAGATTGGCGTTGAATCCGAAATCGGCAAGGTGCAGACACAAGTGATCTCCGATCATAATGCCATCCATGCCTACAGTCTCCATTTTGCCCAGGGCTTGCAAGGCATCATCGAGAGAATTTATGCCGAGGCATCTCGCCAGCCCGTTGGCTGAACCAAGCGGAAGTATCGCCATCGGACAATGCTCCCAAGCGCAATCCGCAGCCAGCTTTACTGTGCCATCTCCTCCAGCGATCAAGATCAGCTGATATTGGCTTGCCCTGAACCTCCTTTTCAACGACTCCTCATCCCATTCTCCCTTAGTTTCAAATACGTCCAATTCCAATCCGGGCAGTATTGCCTTGACTTCAGCAGCCAAGTCTGTGGCATCGACTGCCTCGGATCCCGCATTGGGGTTGACGATCAAAAGAGCTTGCCCTGCCATTTTCAAAATAGATTTTGTTTCTCTGCTATGTCTATTGCCTCTTCTGTATTTTCCACAAAAAAGAACTCGGGGTACTTTTCAAGCCTTTGCTTGATTCGATCTTCCTGTTTGCTAGGGTTGACGACGCGGATAAACACGGCCAAAACCCTTCCGGGAAACTCATTTGATATTTCATGGTAAATCTCGGGATCGTGCTGCCCACTATCTCCAATAAGTGTCCAACGCATAGCCGGAAACATATTGAAGAGCAGTCGAAGTTTTTCCAGCTTGTGATAGTGTCCTCCTCCACCCGACTTCCAGATATTTTTCAGGTTGATGTGTTGATCCTTGAGCAGAATGGGGCCTTGTGGAATATTCCTGTATCGAAGAAAGTCCCTAATGAGGTCAAAAAGTGACCAATCACTGCTGGAGACGTAAAAGAGGGGAAATTCTCCTCTGCGCGTCAGTCTCTCGTAAAAGGCCGATACGCCTGGCAAAGGCCTGCGGGTGTATGCATTTTTGGAAACGGAGAGCCAAAGTTTCTTTCCTATATCCGTAGAGTGGGAGATCAGTACCGTATCGTCGATATCGGAAATCACTCCCCTTTCTGAAAAAAAACGCTGGATCTCCAGAAAGCCATTTTTTACGCGCGTGCGGGGTATCGGCTCGAGCTGAAATGTCACCTGGTCAATTCGCTCATTTGGCTCAGGGATCATAGCCTCAAATACGCCGTCCTGATCTGTCTCAACCTCCCACTCACTCTCCCCAAGGCTGATCCTCACCTTTAGCCCCGGAAGTGTGACGACGGAATACCGGCGCACGGCAGCGAGCACATTTCTCAACCAGTTGTTTTTGGAACGGGGCCTGCTCTGCTTGTAGGGAGAGATGACCCTCCCTTTCACAAATAGCTCTTTGCCATTTCCAAAGGCCAGAAAGGGTTCAATGCTGACCTCGTCCAACTTATCCGCTTCGCGCAAAGCACTTCTTCTTTTTGTTGCCATAAAAAATACAATCGTTTGAAAGTAGATGGCAACAAAAAGGCCGAAATTTTCCTCCTCTAAAATAAAGGACTTGTGTCAATGCTTCCAATCGTAGCGATCAACCTCCTCGAGGCAAGCGACGAGTAGGTCAATGCTGGCAGCTATATCGTGTTTGTGGGCCATCTCAATAACTTGGTGCAGATGGCGCGTTGGAATGGAAATCGCGCCCGCGATAGCGCCTTGTTTGCCCATTCTTTGGACTCCGGCCGTGTCAGTTCCGCCAGCGGTCAGAATCTCCGGCTGCCAAACTACATGGGACGACTCGGCAGTTTTCTTCATAAAGTCGACCATCCGGTAATCGCATATCGTCATAGCGTCCATGATTTTTATGGCAGCCCCCTTTCCGAGCTCGGTGACACGCTCATGTGGCTGGGCGCCAGGCACATCAAAGGCAATCGTGGTATCCAAGGCGATTCCAAAATCCGGATTGATACTGTGGGCGGCTACATTGGCCCCTCTGAGCCCTACTTCCTCTTGTACTGTAAAAGTTGCATAGACGTCGTAGGCAGGATTTTCCAGCTTTTTCAACGCTTCGATAAGAATGAAAACCGCCACGCGGTTGTCGATCGACTTGCAGTTGACACACTCTCCCATCTCTATCAGTTCACGGTCCCGGGTCACCGGATCACCGATGGAAATAAATTTCTCAACCTCCTCTTTAGGCATCCCCAAGTCAATGAAAAAGTCAGTGGTCTTTGGCAGTTTGGCCCTTTCTTCAGGACTCATTACATGGATGGGTTTGCTTCCCATCACTCCGATCAAATCTTTCTTTCCGTGTACGATCACCCGCTGGGCCGTGAGGGTTTTGGGGTCAAAACCTCCCAAAGTGTGGAACCTCAAGAAGCCGGAGTCATCGATATGCGTGACTAAAAATCCGATCTCATCCATGTGGGCTGCAACCATCACCCGCTTGCCATCTGGATTTCTCTTGCCTTTCCTGACCGCGATGACATTGCCGAGGTTGTCGGTTTTCACTTCGTCGGCCAGCGGTTTCACCAATTCCACCACAAGGTCTCTCACTCTTTTTTCGAAGCCGGGCGCTCCGGCAACTTCACAGATTTGCTTTAGTAGGGGTACGTTTATTTCCATTTCTCTATTGTTCAATTTTCGCCCAAATTAAAACATTTGGGAGCATTGCCGGCCCCAAAAAAAGTAAAAAGGCGCAAAGTGTTGGACTTTGCGCCTTCTGGAAGTAAGCCAATCGGCCGATGGCTAATAGGCCCTGACGGTCTTGCCTTCCATATAGTTTACAAATGCTTTGTTGACCACTCGGGTACCTCCGGAAGTGGGATAATCCCCTGTAAAATACCAGTCACCAGTGTGGTTTGGAATACACTTGTGCAAGTTATCGACAGTTTGGAATATCACCTGAACCTCCGCTTTGATTTCCGCAGAGGTGACGATCTCAGCGACCTTTGCGGATATTTCATCGTCGGTAAAACTACTGTATACTTCCTTCACAAAATTCTCAAAATCATGGGGATGTGCCACACATTGTTCGTACACTCTATCTAGCACGTTCTCCATTTTCCTTTCCTTTAGCAGAGCTATCGCCGCGCGAAAAGCGATGAATTCCTTCATCCTTGACATATCGATTCCATAACAATCCGGGAACCGAATCTGAGGCGCTGAGGATACTATGACGATTTTCTTGGGATTGAGTCTGTCCAATGTTGTCAGAATGCTCTTTTCCAAAGTAGTACCCCTTACAATACTGTCATCGATCACCACGACCGTGTCCACTCCTGGCCGGATCACCTCGTAGGTGGTATCATAGACACTGGCTACCATGGAGTCGCGCTCGTCGTCACTGGTGATGAAGGTTCTCAGTTTTACGTCCTTGCTAACCAACTTTTCTACCCTAGGGCGGAAACTGAGCAATTCGCCCAAATCCCCCATGTGAGGTTTGCCGTCAAGGAAGATCTCTTTACGCTTTGCCACCAAATAGTCCTCCAAGCCCTCAATCATCCCCAAGAAAGCTGTTTCGGCGGTATTGGGAATGTAGGAAAACACGGTGTTTTTCAAATCAAAGTCTATTGACTTTAGGATCTGTGGAATCAGGGCCTTTCCGAGATTTTTCCTCTCCTGATAAATCCCTGGATCAGTACCCCGGGAGAAATAGATTCGCTCAAATGAACAGGATTTCTTTTCTCTAGCTGGCAAAATTTCCGCTTCTTCAAAACTTCCATCTTTATTGACCACGAGCGCATGGCCCGGCTTGATTTCCTTGATGGAATTGAAATCGATATTGAAAGCAGATTTGATCGCCGGCTTCTCAGACGCCACGACGATGACCTCATCATCCGCATAGTAAAAAGCCGGTCGGATGCCTGAAGGGTCCCTTACCACAAAAGAAGACCCGTTGCCAATCATGCCAGCCATGGCATAGCCACCGTCAAAATCACGGCAGGATCTGCGTAGAATCCTAGCCACGTCCAATTCATTTTCGATCACATGGGTAATCTGCTCATTGGAATATTGATGCTTGTACTTGTCGAAAATCCGCTGATTTTCTTCGTCCAAAAAGTGTCCGATTTTCTCCATCACGGTGACGGTATCGGTTTTTTCCTTGGGATGCTGTCCAAGCTGAACGAGTTTACTGAACAGCTCCTCGTTATTGGTCATGTTGAAATTGCCAGCCATGACCAGATTCCGACTTCTCCAGTTGTTTTGCTTGAGAAACGGGTGACAAGTTTCAATGCTATTTTCACCGTGTGTGCCGTACCTCAAATGGCCTAGCCACACTTCACCGGTAAACGCAATATTGTTTTTGAGCCATTCAGCATCGGAAAGGGCATCGTGACCTCCGAGTTTTTTGGCCTTCTTGTACTTCTTGGCAATTTTATCAAAGATGTCATTCACCGCCGAAGGCTCAATGGAGCGATAACGGCTAATATAGCGCGTCCCCGGCTGGGTGTTGAGTTTGATATTCGCAACACCGGCTCCGTCCTGGCCCCGGTTGATTTGCTTTTGCATCAGTACGTACAGCCTGTTTGCTGCAAATGAAGCAGTTCCGTACTTGTCAATGTAATATTGAGGGGACTTACGCAGCCTGATCATGGCTATTCCGCACTCGTGTTTTATAGCATCACTCATGGAGGGGCGAATGTTCTATTGAGACATCAAAGGTAAGAGATTTCAAAAGATTTATTTCCGATAAAAAGTTCGCTTTTGTAGAATTTTATATGGTCAGCAGATCATTAACCCAATTCTGCATTTGACTGCCTTTTTGACCCGTTTCCGCCTACAAGTCGGGGAAAGTCTACCCAATAATCCAATTCTGCTTTTTGCAAAAATGCCTTCAAAAGGCCAAAATCCGGCTTGGCATATCCTTCGCAGCGTGTTTCCCAACAGAAACTCGATTTTTCAAATAAAAATTCGGGTTCTAACGATTAACAAAACCAAAAACCAAGACCATGAAAAAGACCGTTTTAATGTCCGCAATGATGATGGCCGGGCTTTCATTGGCTGTCCGCGCGACTGCCGATGTATCGCGCGCATTGACGGAAGTCTCGATGCAGGAAGAACAGATCCAGATCAAACCGGACGACCTGCCCACACCAGTCAAACAGACGATCGCTTCAGACGAAACATTGAAAGAATATCCCGTAGCTGAAGCGTGGCAAATCAAAAGCGTTAGTGGCAAAGTCACCTACAAAGTGGGCTTCGACAACGGCACGGCCGATAAATTATGGAAAACGTACGACCCACAGGGTAAGGAAATTACAGAGTAAGTTGCTAGATCCCCTTTATTTTAAAAGCACCTGACATTAGTCTGGTGCTTTTTTTGTTCATTTTGTATATTAAACAAAAAAAGAATGCCTCAGATACTATTGGTTGAAGATGACTTGACGTATTCCAGGATTGTAAAGACTTTCCTGGAAAAGAATTCGTTTGACGTGATGACGACAACTAAAGTCAAAGAAGCCCAAAATATCCTAAATACCGGAAAGTTTGATCTTATCATCGCTGATTTTCGCCTGCCTGACGGGACGGGAATGGAGCTTTTACAATGGGCCAAAGCTCATTTTCCAAGGTTACAGGTTATTCTCATCACCCACTATTCAGATATCCGCATCGCTATTAAAGCGATGAAGCTGGGGGCTTTCGAATACATTACCAAGCCCATCAATCCTGACGAACTCTTGGCTACCGTCAAGGAATCCCTTTCCCAAAAAGCCGTGGAAAAAACGGTGGAATCTCCCAAAGAAGCAGTCACTTCGAAAGTTCAGAAACCAAGTGCCGCCTCAACCTACGTTACGGGGGAATCCCAAGAAGCAGAAAAGCTGGAAAAACACATCCATCTCGTAGCCCCAACTGATCTGAGCGTGCTAGTCCTTGGCGAGACCGGAACAGGCAAAGAGTTGATTTCCAAAAGAATCCATGAATTCTCCCAAAGAAAAAACGGACCTTTTGTAGCGATTGACTGCGGAGCTCTTCCTAAAGATCTAGCTGGTAGCGAGCTTTTCGGCCATGTGAAGGGAGCCTTTACCGGCGCGTTGGACAATAAAACGGGGCACTTCGAGTCCGCCAACGGTGGAACCATCTTTCTGGACGAAATAGGCAACCTCAGCTACGACGTGCAAATCCAGCTCCTCAGAGCGATTCAGGAAAGAAAAATCAGAAAAATCGGAGGAAACAAAGAAATCGACATTGATGTCCGCATCATCGCCGCGACCAATGAAAACCTTACCTCCCAGTCTGGAGATGCGGTATTCAGAGAAGACCTTTACCATAGGCTCAACGAATTCACCTTGTACGCAATACCTCTCCGTCAGCGAAAAGCCGATCTCGAGTTTTTTGTCAATGGATTTTTGAGCGAAAGCAACGAGCGGCTGAATAAGTCCATCAAAGGGCTAAGTCCCGAAGTATGGGACATATTCTACAACTATGACTGGCCGGGCAATCTACGGGAGCTGCGAAACATTATCAAACGGGCCGTACTGCTATCTTCCGGCGACAAGATCGAAAAAGAGGCACTACCGCTGGAACTATATGACACGGCATTTCTCTCAGAAAGACCGCTTCCCACAGCGGCCCCGACCTTCCAAGCGATCACGAGCACTCCCTCCGCAGCCTCCGCACCAGGACAAGACTACAAGTCGCAGTGGAAAGAACAGGAAAAAGAACTAATCCAAAAAGTGCTACAGGACACCAGGTTCAATAAATCCAAAACAGCGCGTATCCTGAACATGGACAGGAAGACCTTGTATAGCAAGCTTGAAAAATACGGTTTGGAATAAGGGATTAGGCCACTTCTGCTATCTTTTCCTTTAACGCTGTCAAGATCTTATGCGTCTCTCTATCAAGTGATGTAAGCGCTTCCTGCACGCCATGGTAGTTGTTGATTTTTAGGCTGTTTTCAACCTTTCTTGCCATCGGTCCCGCCTTGCTCTTGATTTGTCCAAGGCGGCTTCCCAGTTGATGGCAGATTTCGAGGATTTCCGACCAGCGGTTGTTAAGCCTTGCTCTCGTGATCTTCTGCAAGTCAGTTTCTGTGTCACGGATCAAATCCCTGACGATATCGGTGAGAAGCTCTTGGTCTCCCATGCAAAACTTCTCCAAATCCGAGAGGCTATAGAGTTCATCGGTATCCTGCTCCAACTCAGCCTCCCGATCAGCGGCAAGCTCCAATCGAGAAGGAAAAAAAGTAGCCAAAACGGAAATCAGCTTGTTTTCTTGGAAAGGCTTTAGAATCAGATTGTCAAAGCCCTCTGCAAAAAGTCTTTCCTTTTCCTCGACAAACACATTTGCAGTCATGGCAAGAAGTGGCAAACTTTCGTACTCCTCATAGTTCTTGAGAGCTTTGGCCACGTCAAACCCCGAAAATTCGGGCATCTGTATGTCGATCATCGCCAAGTCCAATGGAATCGGTTGAAACTCGTCCCGGAATGACTGCCCCCCTGGAAACGAAACCACGTTTGCACCGAAATAAAGCAGTACGGTTTCCAAGTAGCGCAGGCCTATCCGATCGTCATCCACCAGGAGAATATTCAATCCATTGAGGTCAATAAATTCTTCCCCTTCTGGTGCCTTGACCGTTTCCAAAGCGGGAGTCAGGTCCATAGGTATGCTCAGTCGCATGGTTGTGCCTTTACCAGGACTGCTTTCTGCACGAAGTTCCCCGTTCATCAAGGTGGTTAGGCGTTGGACGATGGACAGTCCCAGTCCCGTCCCTCCAAATTTCCTGGAGATGGAGGTGTCAGCCTGATCAAACTCATGGAAGACTCGTTTCAACTCGTCAGCATTCATTCCTATACCCGTATCCCGGATTTTGATTTCAAGGTGGTTATTGATCCAGGCGACATCCACATCGACGGCGCCTTCTTGGGTAAATTTGAACGCATTGCTCAACAGGTTATTCATAACCTGCTTGAGTCGGAGGTCATCGCCGACCAACCAGTTTTCCTCGGGAAGATTCAGCCTCCAGTGAAACCGAAGCTTCTTTTCTTTGGCAGTAAGCTCAAAAAAGCTTTGGATCGAGCCAAATAGTTCAATGGGATCGAAGGGATGCTTCTCCAGCTTGAGCTTGCCCGCCTCTAGTTTGGAAAAGTCAAGAATATCGTCCACGATTTCCATGAGGGTGTCGGATGCAAACCCAATCATTTTCAAATGTGACTTGTGTTCAGATTCCATGTCCGATTTCTCGAGTATAGCTCGATAGCCTTGGATGACGTGCAGGGGATTGCGGATTTCATGGCTCATGTTAGCCAAAAACTCTTGCTTGGATCTGGCAAGCCGGTCAGATTTTCTTCGCGATTCGAGCAGGTCTTCTTGATAGGTCCAATTGAGTTTGATCTCCTTGAGTACTGTAAACACCAAAAACAACGTCCCCAAGACCGCGATCGCGACGACGATCACCAAGAAAAAAGTCACTTCAAATACGAGTCCTGAAGCTTGACTGCTTTGCTCATTCGAGGCTAGAATCGCCTTGGACTGCAGGTCTCCAATCAGCGTCTGTATCGTATTTCCGATGTCATTTTGTTTCCTGGAAAGATCCGCTTCCAAATTTGCCAATTTTTGGCGTTGGGAAGTTTCTTCTCTATAGATTCTACTGATCACTCCTCTCAGCGAATACAAAACGCTGTCTGGATCGGGCGCATCTGTTGCCGACGATAGCGGCGCGTTTTGTTCCTGCAGCCTTCTTATGTTGGTGATCAGCTGCTCCTCGTCCCGGGTGATCATCCCCGACCTGAGATCCTGGCGACTGGTAGTTTGCTGCTGCAGTTCGTTGTAAATGTAGTTTTTGGGATTAAGCTCCTGGAGCGGCCTATATTCCATACTTTGGGCTCTCCGCCTTATCCCAAGTTCCACCCTGTTCAGCGCTTCCTGGGAGAAATTCCTCGTCGCAAGGTTTCTTTTGACTTCATAGAGATCCACATAGCCATTGATGAGAACAGCGAGGTTATCACGAATCGTCTGGACACTCTGCTTTTCGAGCGTGTCCGCGGCCAGCTGGTCCAGTTCGTCCAGCTTTTCCTGGAGGAGGGAAATCGTCGAGTCATTGACCCTGACATCAGCCTTTAGACTGTCCCCTCCTACGCGAGTGATTCGAAAAATCTCGGTCTGTAGGTTGTTCAGCAAATCCAGTTTATGGTTGGGCTGGGCTAGCTGCCTGACAGATTCCTCCAGTTGGTTTAGGGTAAAATAGGTGAGCCCAGCTACACTGATGAGAACGCACACCGCGACAAAAAAACCCGCGGCAACTTTTCTGCCTGTGGAAGTGATTGAGGTAAAGGGCTTCATGTACTTTAAATGTGAGCTTCTTCCAGCCCAACAACTATTCCAAAAGACTCAAAACTTCAACAAAATGTAGCCTTGGGGCACATAGGTAGTAATCGTCGTCAACGCAGAGTGCGCCACCCGCACACCGGGCCAAAGGTCGGTTTGGGTCAGATTTCTGGCCCGGAGTGATTGCCCGCAAACCATGATATCCGCCCCTACAGTCTTCAATGCCTCAAACACCTTGGTATTGGGATTGTCTACTTCAAACCTCCCCTGATAGTTTTTGTCATTAAGCAGTGTGAAAATCGCACCGCCGTGTACAACCACTTTGACCTTGATATTTTCCTTCGGCACTCCCGCCAGACCGTGTAGGTTTATCATCCGGGCTATGTTATCAACCCATCTGGACACTTGCTTGTTGTCTTCCGCTCCAGTAGAAAGATCCACCAGAATCCTATATTCCAACGTGGAATCGGGACGCTCGGTCGCCTCAGGAATTTCATAAATCCCCCCAAAGTCCCTGACAATTGGAAATTGGGCGGTTTGGGAGTAAGTGCTAAAAGTGAAAATCATCAAAACCCCAATAAGGGTCATTTTCAAAGCCTTTTTCATGGATGAGAATTTTTTGAAAAGTAATTAAAAATAAAGCTTGCAGAGGGCATTTAATCAAAAAAGCCTGATCGAAATACGACCAGGCTCTGTGCGCATGAGAAGATTCGAACTTCCACACCCGAACGGGCACCACCCCCTCAAAGTGGCGTGTCTACCAGTTTCACCACATGCGCGTTTTAGGGTCTGCAAAAGTAGAAATCCAATTCAATCGATGCAAACGCTAATCAAGGATTTCTAGACTTTTTTTCAGTTTTATCCAAAAACCTTCTTTTCCGCAGACTGCAGCGTGTTGTACAGCAGCGCGGCGATGGTCATTGGCCCTACCCCACCGGGTACCGGAGTGATGGCTGAGGCCTTTTCGGCGACCTCGTCAAACTTCACATCACCGATCAGCCTAAATCCTGACTTCTTGCTCGCATCTTCGATTCGGTGAATTCCGACGTCAATCACGACAGCACCAGGCTTCACCATGTCTGCTGTCACAAACTCCGGCTTCCCAATCGCCACGATTAGAATATCGGCAGTCCTGCAAATCTCCGGAAGGTTTTGGGTTTTACTGTGGGTCAAAGTTACCGTAGCATTGCCGGGATAGCCATTTCTGCCCATCAAGATACTCATCGGACTTCCCACAATATGGCTTCGGCCGATCACGACGCAGTGCTTTCCTGCAGTTTCGATTTGATATCTTTTCAGAAGCTCAATGATGCCGTAGGGTGTTGCGGCAACATAGGCGGACCAGTTGAGCGTCATTCGTCCCACATTGGCGGGAGTGAAGCCGTCCACGTCTTTTTCCGGTTTGATTTTGTTGGTGACCTTGTCCACGGAGATGTGCTTGGGAAGAGGGAGCTGCACGATCAAGCCGTCGATGTCGGAATCGTTGTTTATGTCTTCCACCACTTTGAGGAGTTCCTCCTCAGAAATCGAAGCGTCCAAACGAACAAGTGTGGACTTAAACCCCACTTCCTCACAAGCCTTTACCTTTGCGCCCACGTAGGTTTGACTGGCTCCGTCACTTCCCACAAGCACCGCTGCCAAATGGGGAACTTTACCGCCTTCAGCTTTGATTTCTGATACGCGGGCAGCTATCTCATTTTTGATTTCGGCAGATGTTTTCTTTCCGTCTATTAGGATTGGCATATCTTCAATATTGGATGTTTTTCAATAAATGCGAGCTACGAAACTAGAGATACGGGGAATGATGAAACCTCATTTTGGAAAATTCGTCCTTGCAGTTTTGAGACTTGCGACCAAGATTGCAATCAATTCATTGACCTCGATCAACAACGTTTTAAATTCCTCTACAAGGGTCTGATCCCTATTCACTCTTTGCAATATTTCCAGAAAATATTCGCTCTCGTCAGCTTCTTCCTCCGCAATCTTCAATTTGTTTATAAAAACGGCGTTGGACTTCCCCCTGAGCGCTGCTCTTTAGTTTGCTCCAATTGAGCTTGAACAGCGCAGCAGTTGGTTGACATAGTTGTTATACTCCCTACTGTTGGGAATCTTTGAGCACAAGAGCCAAACATCGATAGCAAACTTCTTTGTTCTGTCTTTCAGTGATTGGCTCATACGCTCAACTATCCGAGTAATACCGTATTTCGTTCTTCGTACTTCTAATCTAATTTTAGCACCGCCATAAACGCTTCCTGAGGAATTTCGACGTTGCCGACCTGTCTCATTCGCTTTTTGCCTTTTTTCTGCTTCTCGAGAAGTTTTCTCTTTCGGGAAATATCGCCACCATAACACTTGGCCAAAACGTTTTTGCGAAGCGCTTTGACAGTTTCCCTTGCAATGATCTTTTGGCCAATAGCCGCTTGTATGGCTATCTCAAACATCTGGCGTGGCACGAGTTCCTTCAGCTTTTCGCAGAGTCTCTTGCCCCATTCATAGGCTTTGTCCCGGTGAACGATGGCAGATAAGGCATCTACCGCCTCGCCATTCAACATGATGTCAAGTCGCACCATGTGGGACTGCTGGAAGCCTTTCAATTCGTAATCCAGCGATGCGTATCCTCGGGAGATGGTCTTCAGCCTGTCGAAAAAGTCAAAGACAATCTCAGCCAAAGGCATGTCAAACTGCAACTCCACCCGCTCGGAAGTCAGGTAAACTTGGTTTTTGATCTGTCCGCGCTTGTCCATGCACAGCTGTATGACAGGACCAACGTATTCGGATGCGGTGATAATCGAGGCTTTGACAAAAGGCTCTTCAATATGCTTAAACCGCGTAGGATCCGGCATGTCGGAGGGAGCGTTGATGACCTGATACTCGTCGTTGGTCATCAGTGCCCGAAACTGAACTGATGGAACGGTAGTGATCACCGTCATGTCGAACTCTCGCTCTAAACGCTCCTGTACGATCTCCATATGCAGCATGCCTAGGAACCCGCAACGGAAACCAAAACCCAATGCGGCGGAAGTTTCCGGTTCCCACACGAGCGAGGCATCATTCAGTTGGAGTTTCTCCATCGAAGCGCGCAACTCTTCAAATTCAGTGGTATCCACCGGATAAATTCCCGCGAACACCATTGGCTTGACGTTTTCAAAACCTTTGATAGCCTCAGCGCAGGGGTTCTTCACGTGCGTAATCGTATCACCCACTGCCACTTCTTTGGCCACTTTGATCCCAGAGATCAGATAGCCTACGTTGCCGGCACTCATGGTCTGTTGCGGAATCTGATTGATCCCCAAGATGCCGATTTCGTCTGCGTAATATTCCTTTCCTGTGTTGACGAATTTGATTTTGTCGCCTTTATTGATCGTGCCGTTGAAAATTCGGAAGATTACCTCCACACCACGGAAGGAGTTGAATTGAGAGTCGAAAATCATCGCCTGCAGCGGGGCGGCGGGATCGCCTTTTGGCGGGGGGATGTTTTCGATCACCTTCGCCAAAATATCCTCTATTCCAATTCCTTCCTTGCCTGAAGCCAAGACGATGTCCTCGCGGTCGCAGCCCAGCAGGTCGATCACCTCATCAGCCACCACCTCGGGATCCGCCCCAGGAAGGTCAATCTTGTTCAAAACCGGAATGATCTCCAAGTCATGGTTCAGCGCCAAATACAGGTTGGAAATAGTCTGGGCTTCCACGCCTTGTGAAGCATCGACGATCAAAAGCGCGCCTTCGCAGGCCGCAATCGAGCGGGAAACCTCATAGGAAAAATCGACGTGTCCCGGGGTGTCTATCAGGTTGAGAATATACTCTTCGCCCTTGTAGTCGTATTTCATCTGGATCGCGTGCGACTTGATCGTGATGCCCCTCTCACGCTCCAAATCCATGTCGTCCAACAACTGATTTTGCATTTCACGGTCTGAGACCGTGTTGGTAGTCTGCAACAACCTATCCGCCAATGTACTCTTCCCATGGTCGATATGGGCGATGATACAGAAATTTCTGATGTTCTTCATAAGCATTCGTGGCGCAAAAGTAGTAAAAAATACAGGATCATCAGAAGCTATTTTGGCGTGACCGAGGGTATTTCGTGCTCGCAAGAAGGCGCGATCTGCAGATCCCAATCTGCGTATTCCCAGGCATTTCAATCGCAGGTGAGTAGTGATTTCAAAGTCAATCCACAACAAAGGCCGAAAATTCGTTTCCCTGAGTCCATCATCGCCTTAACTTTGCGCAGCCAAATCCCACAGAAATGAAATCCGTCGCTGATCGCAAAAAGTCCCAAAATATAGGCGAGTACCTGATTTACATGTACCAAATGGAAGACCTGATTCGCTCTTATCGTGGAAACATGGACGAAATTCGTCAATACGTGGTGTCGCACTATCCGGTTTCCGACGATGAAAAATCAGAGATCACTGCTTGGCTAGAGTCCATCCTGGAAAAGATGAAAAACCAGGAGATATTGGAAAAAGGACACCTGAAGGAGCTCAATGATCTGGTGGAAAACCTGGCGAACCTACACTGGAAGCTACTCAAGATTGACCGGGCCTACTTTGACACCTATAATAAAGCAAAGCCTTTTATCCTTGATGCCATCATGGAAGCCAATGGGGTAGACCCTGGGAATGAGATACAGATTTGCCTGAATGGCGTGTACGGGCTTTTGCTAAACAGGCTTTTGGGTGGAAAAGTGGAAGATAGACGCCTCAAGGCCGCCGAGGCTTTTGGCGAAGTGCTCAGCCTGCTAAACTTCAACTACCAGCAACGGATCTTCATGTCTCCCAATTGAGCGCTTGCTGACTCGATTCCTGAGCTTGTCGGCAAAAAATCCAGACGCTAATGGAAATTGCTTCCCACATCTCGCTAGTCCTTTGTATTTTAAGGCTTACAATGACCAGCCAGGATGACTTTTTACCAACTGCCGATTAACCAACTGTTTAAGGAATTCAACTCAAAAAAAGACGGGCTGAGCGACGCTGAGGCCGAAAACCGACTGAAGGAGCTTGGTCCAAATTCGTTGGAGGAAAAGAAGAAAAAGCCGGTTTGGCTACTTTTTCTGAATCAGTTTAAGGATTTCATGATCCTGATTCTCGCCGCAGCGGCGGTGATTTCGGGTGTGGTGGGTGACCTCACTGACACGATCATCATCCTCGTTATCATCTTTCTCAATGCGGTACTGGGCTTTGTGCAGGAGTTTAGGGCGGAAAAGGCGATGGAATCGCTCAAAAAACTCACCGAAATCCAAACCAAAGCCATACGAAACGGCCATTCCCAATCCCTTCCGTCCAAATCGCTGGTTCCAGGTGACGTGGTCTTACTCGAAGCCGGTAATATGGTGCCCGCAGACATCCGACTCTTTGAAACCTTTTCACTGAAAATTGACGAATCCTCACTTACGGGTGAGTCGGTGCCCATTGACAAATCTTCCAACCCGATCTCCGCCGAAAATGTGGCGGCGGGAGACCAGGTCAACATGGCATTTAAGGGAACTCTCATTACCAACGGCCGCGGAACAGGCCTGGTCGTCGGCACAGGCATGAAGACGGAGATTGGAAAGATCGCCGGCCTGCTGCAAGAAGAAACCCCTGTGACTCCATTGCAGCAACGGATGGCGCGTTTTGGGAAGGTGATCTCGTACCTTATTTTGGGGATCTGTGCGCTGCTCTTTTTGGCTGGCTGGGCCAGGGGAGAAAATATCTACCAGGTCCTGCTGTTGTCTGTAAGTCTAGCCGTCGCAGCAATCCCTGAAGCCTTGCCCGCGCTGATCACCATTGCTTTATCCCTGGGCGCAGGGAGATTGGCAAAGAAAAATGCACTGATCCGCAAGCTTCCCGCGGTAGAAAGCCTTGGCTCTGTCACCTACATCTGCACGGACAAGACAGGTACCCTGACCCAAAACAAAATGACGGTCGTCGAAGTGGATGAAAAAAGTGAAAAGCCTCTCTCGCCCGACATATCCAATCTCCAACTTGGAATGGCGCTATGCCACGACGTGCTTCTCGACAAGGGCGGAATGCCGGAGGGTGAAGCCACCGAACTGGCGCTGGTGGAGTACCTGTTGCGTGAAACGTCTATGGATCAATATCAGAAAATCGCCCAGGAATTTCCTCGTGTAGGCGAAGTCCCCTTTGACTCCGATCGAAAGAGAATGAGCACGCTGCATCAGTTTGGAGAGCAAGTACTGGTTCTCAGTAAAGGCGCCTCCGAGGCCATTGCCGCTATTCTGAAAAATCAGGATTCCGCCGAGGAGCTAAAGACCTCTTCCGAAAAATGGGCTCAGGAAGGCGAACGCGTGCTGGCTTTCGCCGGAAAAGTGATCCCTGAGCTTCCGACTGAGATCGAGTGGGAAAAGCTCGAGACAGAGCTGGAATATTTTGGAAAAACGGGACTCATCGACCCTCCCAGGGAAGCGGTGAAGAAATCCATTGAGGAATGCAAAACAGCCGGAATCAAGCCCGTGATGATCACTGGAGACCATCCCGCGACTGCCAAAGCGATTGCGGAAGAAGTGGGAATATGGCATGAAGGCGACTTGGTACTGATCGGAACTGAACTTGCCAAGCTGGACGACGGGGAGTTTGCGAACAAAGTAGAAAAAGTCACCGTCTATGCCCGGGTGGCCCCTGAGCAAAAACTGAGAATTGTACAGGCTTTGCAGGCAAAAGGGCACTTTGCGGCCATGACTGGAGATGGGGTAAATGACGCCCCCTCTCTCAAAGCCGCCACGATTGGAGTCGCAATGGGCATAGCTGGAACGGATGTGAGCAAGGAGGCAGCCCACCTCATCCTCCTGGACGACAACTTTTCTACCATTGTGAAGGCGGTGAAAGAGGGCCGCAGGATATATGACAACATCCGCAAATTCATCAAGTATATCATGACCTGCAACGGAGCGGAGATCTGGGTCATTGGACTAGCCCCGTTTTTGGGTTTGCCCAATCCGCTCCTACCCATCCATATCCTCTGGATCAACTTGGTTACTGACGGACTTCCCGCACTGGCATTGGCAAGCGAAAAACCCGAAAAAGACCTGATGAAACGCCCGCCACGACCGCCGAAGCAAAACCTCTTTGCCGAAGGCGTGGGCTATCATATTGTATGGGTTGGGATACTGATGGCTACTGTTACCTTATTCACCCAATTTTGGGCGATCCGCCAAGACTGGCATTGGCAGACGATGGTCTTTTCGGTGCTCTCGTTCTCCCAGCTCGCCCACGTGATGGCGGTGCGCAGTGATCGAACCTTTCTCTACAAGCAGGGTCTGCTGAGCAACAAGCCGCTGCTCCTTTCAGTAGCATTTACCCTGGCTCTCCAGTTTGCGGTGATTTACGTTCCTTGGTTCAATGAAATATTCCGCACCCAGCCTCTGGACCTAATTGAATTGGTCTTTTGTGGAGGAATGGCCCTGATCGTCTTTCATGCAGTGGAATTGGAAAAATGGATCAGGGGGAAAATCAAAAAATAAAGCCTTCCCTTATTTTTTCTCACGGCATGCCTCGGCCAGAATCTAAGTAGGGGAAACCATTTTTTTGTTCGAGTCACGCTACCAGTCCCACAAACCGGATTTTGTTCTTTGAACTTTCTATCTATATTCCCAAAAACAGTCACTCCAAGAAACCCGCCCGCGTGATCCAAGAAAAAAACGTCGAAGAAAAAGTTGAAAAACTGCCCAGGAATCTGGGATTTTGGGGAATCTGGATGCTGGTGGTGAATGGGCTGATCGGCGCTGGGATTTTTGGTCTTCCAAGCGGCGCTTACGCCCTTGCCGGCGAATACAGCATCTTTATCTACGGTTTTTGTGCGCTTCTGATGCTCCCCGTGATCCTTTGCTTTGCGGAATTGGGCAGCTACTTCCGAGGCACAGGCGGCCCCATTCGCTACGGAACCTTAGCATTTGGAACCTTTATTGGATTTCAGGGTGGCTGGCTCTACTACCTTGCTCGGTTGATTTCATTTTCCGCCAACACGGTTTTGCTTACTGACAGCATCGCCTACTTCTTTACTCCCGCTGGAATCGGTACCGGCAGACTGGCTACGCTCGCACTCGTATGCATTGGACTGAGCCTGGTCAACGTATTGGGTTCCCTGGAGTCTATACGATCCATGACACTGGTCACAATCATCAAATTTGCCGTGCTGATTCTCCTGCCTATTTGCGGATTTGTTGTCTTGGGCGGGGATGTGACCCCTTCCTTTGATTCGCCAATCCCGAGCACATCCGATTTGGGAAGTGCGGCCTTGCTATTGATTTATGCTTTTGTAGGCTTCGAGGGTGCCGTCGTGCCTGCCGGTGAAGCCAAAACTCCCGAACGTGACATGCCCCTTGGCTTGTTGTTTGGATTGGCTGTCGTCACCGTTCTCTACATGCTGATACAGCTCGTCTCCCAGGCTGCCATTCCAAATCTGGCGGACACTAAAACCCCATTGCTGGATGTTTCCGCATCGCTTTTCGGAGAACTTGGTGCAGTGGTATTGATGATTGGGGTAGTCGCATCTGTGATTGCGAACCTGATTGGATCAATGTTTTCGGCTACCCGGGTGACCTATGCACTGGCTTTGGATGGTTCACTCCCTGGGTGGTTTGGAAAGGTACACTCCCGCTTTCTCACCCCCGCCAACTCCGTGGTCTTCTTCGGCATTTCTGCCTTCCTGCTTTCCTCCTTTGGAACCTTTACCGTGTTAGCGGCAATGACGGTATTGTCCCGGCTTTTTCTCTACATTATGAGCTGCGCCGCGATACCGAAGCTGCGGCCTCAATTCAGGGAGAAAGGAAGATTTATACTCAAGGGAGGCTATGCCATACCGGTCTTGGGTACCCTCGCCTGCCTCTGGCTAATGCTACAGGTTAGTTCGCAGTCCATCTGGATGACCGCAATATTCATTGCAGTGGGAGCAGGCCTTTTCTGGTTGGGCAGAAAGCAAAACAACTCCTAGCCATTTCTTTACATCAAGATTTCGGTTCAAAAGGTCGAAATTCGGATCTTAAACTAATCTCCATGAGCAAGCTTGCCATCAGAACGGTCCTTTTCAGCATGCTGGGAAATGCAGTCCTGGCAGGGATTAAATTTTTGGCGGGGATCTTTGGCAATTCCTATGCATTGATCGCCGACGGAATCGAGTCAACTGTGGATGTGTTTTCTTCTCTTTTGGTCTTGCTGGGATTGAAATATTCCGCGCGTCCGGCAGATGAAAATCACCCCTACGGACATGGGAAAGCCGAGCCTTTGATTACTTTTTTGGTTGTCGCATTCCTGATAATATCAGCATTCACTATCGCGTGGCAAGCGATCCAAAACATCCGAACTCCCCACACGCTTCCTTCGTCATGGACCCTCATAGTCCTTGGAGCGATTATTCTTTGGAAGGAGATCAGCTACCAGTTGGTGATGAATAGAGCCAAGAAGATCATGAGCTCTTCGCTGAAGGCTGAAGCCTGGCATCACCGTTCGGACGCCATCACCTCCATCGCAGCATTTCTGGGTATTTCTGTTGCGATTTTTGGAGGAGAAGGCTTTGAAGTTGCCGATGACTACGCTGCCTTGGTTGCTTGCGGTTTTATACTTTACAATTGTTATGGAATATTCCGACCGGCTTTGGGGGAAGTGATGGATGAAAACAATTACGAAGAACTCACCTTAAAAATCCGGGAGATTTCTTTGCAGGTGAAAGGGATTGAAGGCACAGAAAAGTGCTTTATCCGCAAAGCCGGGATGAAGTACCATGTGGATCTGCACGCCACGGTCAAAGGCGATCTGACCGTAAAAGAAGGCCATAGCATATCCCATAATCTCAAAGACCGACTACGAAAAGAATTGAAGGAATTGGGACATGTGCTGATCCACATCGAACCGGCATGATTTTTCAGATACTTTGATAGACTCCCCAAGAATTCTTTCAAAGCTTTTCTGCCAAAAAAAGAGCCCTCCAAGGATTTAGATTCTCTTGGAGGGCTAACTCGGATCTTCGTAAATCAAAAATCCCAAATCATTAAGTCTTCTATTCCCACTCGATCGTTGCTGGTGGCTTGGAGGAAATGTCGTAGACGACGCGGTTGACTCCTTTTACCCGGTTGATGATTTCGTTGGACATTTTGCCAAGGAATTCATAGGGAAGGTGAATCCAGTCGGCAGTCATGCCGTCCACAGAGCCTACCGCCCTCAGGGCCACGACACGTTCATAGGTTCTCTCGTCACCCATCACGCCGACGGACTGAATAGGAAGTAGGATAGCCCCTGCCTGCCAAACCTGATCGTAGAGTCCATGATCTTTCAATCCTTTAATGAAGATATGATCTACCTCCTGCAGCGTTTTCACTTTCTCCTCGGTGATATCTCCCAAAATCCGAATTGCCAAGCCTGGGCCCGGAAAAGGATGTCTGCCAATGATAGTCTCAACGATTTCCAAGGCACGGCCTACTTCACGCACTTCGTCTTTGAAGAGGGTGTTTAGCGGTTCCACCACGGAAAGCTTCATGAAATCCGGCAAACCACCCACGTTGTGGTGGGATTTGATGGTGGCAGAAGGTCCTTTGACAGAGACAGACTCGATTACGTCTGGGTAAATGGTGCCCTGTCCGAGCCATTTTACGCCCTCTATCTTATGTGATTCGTCATCAAAAACTTCAATGAAAACCCGACCAATTGCCTTTCGTTTCGCTTCCGGATCGGTCAAGCCCGCTAAAGCATCATAAAAGCGTTGCTTAGCATCTACACCAATCACATTCAATCCCATGTGCTTGTAGGAATCAAGCACTTCTTCGAATTCATTTTTGCGCAGCAGTCCATTGTCCACGAAAACGCAAGTCAACTGATCTCCGATCGCACGGTGGATCAAAGTCGCAGCTACTGAGGAGTCAACGCCACCAGAAAGACCCATAACCACTTTGTCAGAACCGATTTTTTCCTTCAGAGCTGCAACCGTGGAATCGATAAAGGTATCGGAAGTCCAATCCTGAGCGCAACCGCAAATGCCTACTACGAAGTTTCTGAGCAGATTCTTGCCTTCCAGGGAGTGGGTCACCTCCGGGTGAAACTGGATACCGTAGGTTTTTTCTCCTTCTATTTTAAAAGCCGCCACACGGACGGAAGAAGTACTTGCAATGACTTCAAATCCAGCCGGAAGCTCTTTGATCGTATCTCCGTGGGACATCCAAACCTGTGAACCATGGGTCATTTCCTTGAGCAGGTCGTGATGAAGATCGATGTGATCCAGATTAGCGCGACCATATTCTCGGATGGTGGATGGCAGCACCTCTCCCCCGTATTTGCTTGCCAAAAGCTGTGCTCCGTAGCACACTCCCAAAAGGGGTAACTTCCCACGTAGCGCGTCAAGATCCAAATTGGGTGCATCGACGTCCCTTACCGAGCATGGGGAGCCGGAAAGGATCACGCCTTTGATGTCGGCGGTGATCTCTGGAACTTTGTTATAGGGGTGGATTTCGCAATAAACGTTCAGTTCTCGGACTCTTCTAGCGATGAGTTGGGTGTACTGGGAACCGAAATCTAGGATGAGGATTTGTTCTGCCATGCGCAAAGGTAAGCAGGTCAGCCAAAATGAGGAAACCTTCCCGAAATATTTCAAAATAATGTTTGGCGAAGAGCATACCCAAAGGGTGGAAGATTTACAATCTGGAAATTGTTTTGAATACGAAATGAATAAACCCCATATCAAAAATCAATAATCCTCGATGACTCTTGGCTTTTCACATCTATTAAGACACTGTAAATCTTATTTTTAACAATTTTTTTGTTAAAGAACAAAAAGCAAATTTTTGACCGAACAAAGTCTTTTTATGTTAAGGCTTTCCAACACTAAACTCTTTTTATCATGAAAGCAACTCAACTCTCACTGGCTATTTTCCTGCTAGTCAGTATTCCATTCGTTTCCTTTGCCCAGGAAAGACCCAAACTCCAATACAGTGTGGGACTGGGGTCCTCCATTGACGCCATGAATTTCCTTTATGGTACAAATTTTACCAACGAACTAAACGTGAGACTTGGAAAGCGAACTTCATTCAATACCGGAATCTCCCTTTACCAATCTTTAGGCAGTTACCGAGATTCAAAATTGGAAGTGGGACAAAAGAACTTGGAGCAGTCCTCTGGGCTATTTGTAACCCCTTCGTTGAAATACGACGTCGTCCAAAGCCCATCGGGATTTAGCTTGGCTTTTTCAGCCGGTCCTTCGCTGCAGCTCGGAGGAGAGACTTTTCTTTTTAATTACAATTTTGACGGAACGCTACCGGAATACCCTACCTATGTCACCAATAAATACCGGCGCGTTGGCCTTTTTGTGGAAATGGAAGCGGAATGGAATTCCAAAAATCCAAACCGAAAAAATGCGGTCAGTCTCTCCGCATTTGGGGCCGACAACGCTATTCCTTGGTATTTACACGCCACCTACAAAATACGATTCGCGCTCGGAAAGAACTGATCAAACTCGTAACTAGCGACGAAAACCCACTGTTTCTACACTTTCTGCATGAAAACCAAAGCTATCCTAACCCTTCTTACGCTTAGCCTAAGCTTCTTTTCTCAAGCCCAGAAATCCCCGATTGATGAAGTGACGCAGCCTTATTTCAAGCTTGTAAGGCCAGAATTCAAAGGCGACTTGGCCTATGAGACCGTGGGGTTTGTGGAAAAATACTGGCGAGTGGCAGGAAACACCGGCTTCAACGAGACCGTCTATCGCATCGCCGAAAAGCTGGAAACTGCCGGGTTTGTCTTGGAGGAAAAAGCGAAAGACTCAGATCGCCTCACCTACCAAATTGAAACCCGAAAGATGGATCGGCCGACTTGGGAGCCTGTCTCCGCATCTCTGAAGATTCTTGGAAGCGATGAAGTGCTGCTTTCCTCCGAGACCAATCGAAACATGACGTATCAGTATGCCAGTTCGACTCCAACTGAGGGGGTACGCGGAGAAGTGGTCTACATAGCATCCAAGGAAGAGCTTGATTCGAAAGAGCTGTCTGGTAAAATTGTCTTTTCCGATAAGGTCGCCTATCGAAACCTCCAAGCCGCTGTAAAGGAAAAAGGCGCTTTGGGAATATTGTCCTACGACATGCCCAGCTACTTGCAGCCGGAGAAAAACACCACTTCTATCCAGTTTCGCGGGCTGCGTTACGATCCAGAGCATCCAACTTGGGCGATTGCGCTCTCTTTCGAAGCCAAAGAAAAACTCAAAGCTGCTCTAGCAAAAGGCAAAGTTGAAGTACTAGCAAAGGTCCAAACGAAGATTTATGATTCGGAGGAACTCACCGTCGTCGCCAACGTGAAAGGAAGCGAGCTACCACTGGAAAGCCTCGTTTTTTCCGCGCATATCCAAGAGCCCGGCGCCAATGACAACGCAACCGGCGTAGGCACCCAGCTGGAGATGGCGTCGATCACAGCTTACTTAATGCAAAAAGGCAAACTGGATCTGAAGCGCACACTGACTTTCCTTTGGGGAGACGAGATTATTTCGACAAGACGGTATATCCAAGAAGAGGAAAAGCGGGAACCCGAGATCAAATGGGGTATTTCTTTGGACATGGTGGGTGAAAACACGGATGTCACTGGAGGCACTTTCTTGATTGAAAAAATGCCAGACCCGAGCGCGGTCTGGACTCGTGGTGAGGAAAAACACAGCGAATGGGGCGGAGAACCACTGACCAAAGAACAGATGAAGCCGCATTACTTCAACGATTTTATCCTTACCAACTTCAAAGCCCAAGGAGAATTTGCCAATTGGGTGGTCAAGACCAACCCTTTTGAGGGAGGTTCGGACCACACGCCTTTCCTTCAGGCAAACATTCCGGGACTCTTGCTTTGGCACTTTACCGACCAGTTTTATCACACCGACAATGACCGTCTGGACAAGGTTTCACAAAAAACGATGGTCAATGTAGGTGCCGCAGCCTTGGTCTCAGCTTACACCTTACTCAATGCTGACAATAAAACTGCGGAAAAGATGCTGGAAATGCTGGTAGTAGAAGCGACCGATCGACTAACTATCGAAAGCCAACTTAGCAAAGCTGCCATAGCTGCCGGGGCAAATGCCGATGCAGAACAAGAAATTTTGGAAATCTGGTTAGACTACTATATCAAGGCGATTGACACGGTCAGCGATCTGGTGCCGGAGGGAGATGAAAAGACGGAGAAAAAGATTGAGATGGCGAAAGTTCTGCTCCGCGCTCACTCGGCCACAATGGTAAAGGTAAGCGAATAGAACCGCAAAGTTTTCCCTGCGCCTTCGCGTCTTTGCGAGCAAAAAAAACATTTCTATCGGACCAACTCAAAAGCCCTTCTGGGATTCTCGACCAGCAAAAGTTTAAAGTCCGAATCGGAAAAACCTTTGGTTTTAAGGGCTGGGATCAGTTTTTCAAAGATGTTGGTAAAGGGCTGAAAGTCGCCTCCACCAGCTTTGGAGGGATCGTACCAGCCTGCATCGTGGGAAATTAGTAGTTGAGGGAGAATGCCTTTTTCCTTTCCATAGACCAAGCGATCCATGTATTCTTCCACTCCCCAACCTATCCCGTCCAAACTTATCCAAACTCCCATTTCAGCAGCTTTTTGATAGTTTTCAAAATCCGCTTCCGCCTGCGCATGCACCCAAACAAAAGCTGAGGGCTTCACTCCCATCTTCTCCAGAATCTCGACCTCCTGTCTAGCGGTCGCCCAAGTCCCGGTGTGGGAGGCGATCTGAAGGCCAGTTCGCTGATGCGTGAGGGCCGCAGCACGAACCAGCTTGGCATCAACCGCTCTGAGCGTATCGGCTTCATTGACCGAGATTTTTATAAAGCCCGGTTTGACCCCGGTTCCTTCTATTCCATTCTCAAACTCGTCCACCCACCTTTCTGCCAATTCCTCAGCTGTCTCGGAAAAAGCATGGGGAGGAAGGTATTTTCCTCCAACCGCACCGTAGTAACCTGTGTTGGTCACGATGCGGATTCCAGACTTTTCGGTGAGTTCCCGGAGTAAAAGCGGATCCTTCGCCAAGTAGGAAGGCGTGCAATCAAAGATGGTTTTCACTCCATATTGCTTCACCTCCAAAAGGTAAGGCAAAACTTTGGCGACCACCGAATCCCGGTTCCATCGCTCATTGGAGACCGAATCCGCGCCTATAAAATCCACCAGCATGTGCTCATGGATCAGGGTCAATCCCATGGAATCGATGGGAAAACTGCCGGTGACGGTGTTGAAGTAGGAGTCGTGGGATTTTGTCTGGGTGCAAGAGACAACCAGAAGGATGGAAAAAAGAGAGAACAGACATCTAGATCGCATGGCTAAATCTACCTATTTCAGTTTAAAGAAATATTGGATTCCGGATCAATTGATTCACATAATTGACTTCATCGCTTTCCCCATTTTTAATGGCGCTGGAGCAAAAAAAACCGAGCTTTCTAGCCCGGTTTTACTTCTTATCGCTTCAGCCTTATTTTTCAAGACTGATATAATTCAAAAATTCGTTTCGGCTTTGCTCCTCCCGCTCAAATTTGCCTGAGTAGAAGGATGTCACTGTGGTGCTGTTGGTATCCTGCACCCCACGGGAGCTCACACACATATGATAGGCATCCATGATCACCGCCACATCCTCGGTTCCCAAGGCAGATTTGAGCTCATTACCGATCTGCATGGTCAGCCTCTCCTGTACCTGCGGACGCTTGGCGTAATATTGTACGATGCGGTTGATTTTGGAAAGCCCAATCACATGTCCATTGGAGATGTAGGCCACGTGGGCTTTGCCATAGATCGGCACGAAATGATGCTCGCAATGGGAATGGAAGGTGATGTCCTTCTCTACCAGCATCTCGTTGTACTTGAATTTATTCTCAAAAAGCTTGGCCGCGGGCTTGTTTTTTGGATTCAAGCCGCTGAACACTTCTTTCACATACATCTTTGCGACGCGATGGGGAGTGCCTTTTAGGCTGTCGTCGGAAAGATCCAGCCCGAGTATGTTCATGATTTCCCTGAAATGCTTCTCGATCAGTTCGATCTTCAGCTCGTCAGTCATTGCAAAAGCATCTTCCCGAAGGGGGGTTTCGAGAGAGGAACCCACGTGTTCTTCACCGATTTCATCGAAGGAAGTACGTGTCAGGTCAATTCCCATCGTATTCAACAAAGTTCCTTTCTGTTTCATAGAGCCGAATTGTTAATTCGAATTTCCGATCAATTTTTTCCCTCAAAATATTCCAAATAACCACTGCAATGTTTTCGGCAGAGGGATTGAGATTCTTGAATTCATCGGTATCCAGGTTTAAATTTTTATGGTCAAACTTTCGTAAAACATGCTCTTTGACCAAGTCGCTGAGCACCTTCATATCAAACACGTATCCGGTATCCGGATCGATCTCTCCCCTGAGTTTTACGACCAATTCATAATTATGGCCGTGGAAACTGGGATTGTTGCACTTGCCAAAAACGGCCTCGTTCTTCTCATCAGACCAAACGGGATTGTAAAGACGATGCGCAGCGTTGAAGTGTTCCTTCCGATATACCGATACTTTCATGAATGGGTGAAACAACCGTCTTTCGACTTTTGTTTTCGATTTTGAATTTTTGTCCGCTTTTATGGTTCTGCGGAAGAGAGAACGGCAAAATTACAGAATTAATGTTGTGTATTAAAATCTACCCTGCCGACATGAAAACCGAAAGCTAGTGCCGGATGGTTCCCCACAGGTTTTCACATCTTTTAATGCCAATTTATAAGAACTTGACAACTAGCTCGTTTGAATCATTGGAATATGATCCTAAATTTGCAGATTCACCCTATTAGCGTATGAGTTATCAGTCCTTGGTTATTACCTTCTTGCTATTTATAAGCATTTTCCCCAAACCGAACTTCTCGGAAGACAAGCCCAATACAAGTCCCGACGTCGATCCAGCGACCCTTATCTATGAGGGATTGAAGGGCGAAAACGCCAGTCTACCGTCCAAGGAAGTCTTTTCCCTTGCGATTCAGGGCTGGAGTAAAATGAAGGAAAATCTTAAATCAAAAGTCCTGACGGTAATAGACTTTAGCCTACCCTCGACGACCAAGCGCATGTGGATAATCGATCCTGAAAAGGGTGAAATCCTCCTCCATTCGGTGGTGTCGCACGGAAGAAATTCAGGCGAGCTGATGGCCAAGTCCTTTTCCAACCAACCGGAATCGTACAAAAGCAGTTTGGGATTTTATACCACCGCAGAGACATACAATGGCAAGCATGGCTATTCCCTGCGACTTGACGGCTTGGAAAAAGGTTTTAACGACCAAGCCCGAAACCGCGCAATAGTCATCCATGGAGCCGACTACGCACGGGAAGAATTTGCGGCATCGGTGGGAAGATTAGGCCGAAGTCTGGGTTGCCCAGCGCTTCCAAGCGAGCTCTCTGCCAAAGCTATCAACCTGATCAAAGATGGGTCCTTGCTTTTCATCTTTGGAAAAGACCAAAACTACCTTTCCAAATCAAGCCTGATCAAGGCTTGATTTTTTGCTCCGCAAAGCTTTCAGAAGCGTGGCGTCCCGTCCATAGACATCCGATCTGAAATTGGCTTTTCCGTCTTTACCTGCCCAAAAGGTCATATAGAGCAAGACTACTGGGATTTTACGGTCCAAATTCACGGTCTGCTCCTCGCCTTTACTCATCGCTTCCAGGATTTTTTCTTCGCTCCACTCCGGATCGTCCAACAAAACCCTAGCAAATTGGTCCGGATGCTGGATCCGAATGCAGCCGTGGCTCAAAGCCCTGGTTTCTTTCTCAAAAAGACTTCTAGCCGGCGTGTCGTGAATGTAGATGTTGTATTCGTTGGGAAACATAAACTTCACCAATCCCAAGGAATTGTCCCCGCCAGGTTTTTGACGGATGCGGTAGCCTTCCGATTTGGACCAATTGACCCTAGAAGCTTTCACAAGCTCTCCCTTCTCGTCGACCACTTCCATGTTCTTCTCGGAGAGGTAGTCGGGATTTTTTTGCACGGCTGGGACGATCTCATCAGCGGTGATGGATGGCGGGACGTTCCAGTAAGGGCTAAATACAATATAACTCATCGGCGCAGCAAAGGATGGAGACTCGTTGTATTCTTTGCCGACAATGACTTTAGCAGTGAATGCCGTGTCAGAATCTTGAAGATAGTCCAGCTGATAGTTGGCTACATTCACCAAGACCATTTCCTGCGCCCAGTCTATCTCCGGCATCCAGCGCAGACGTTCCATATTCACCGAGGCGATGTCTATGAAATCCTGGGGGGATTTGTTGAGCGACTCGGCGACCAAGGCCCCGATCACCCCATCGGGCTTCATTCCGTTTGAGGCCTGATACTTTTGAAGTCCTGCAAACATGGTCGAGTCAAAATGCGTCGGCTCATCAGCGTCATAAGGCTTCAGAAAATCCCAAAATACCAGACGCTTCCGCAATATGGGTATCGCAGGATGCTTTTCTCCCACTTTGATGGCTCCATCCACCCGCGCAAAGTCCCATTCCAGCGTGTCGGTTTGTTGAATTTCATAGAGCTCTTTGATAGCCTCCCTCCCCTTGGCGTAGAGGTCCGAGGTGGGATATAGCTTCGCAAAGGCTTTGTCCACAGATCCTCCATCCGCTATATCTTCCAGCAACTTAAGATAATCAGAGTCCGTCTTTTTCTCCTCAAATCTCCAGCTGGAATCCAATGCCGAGGGATTGACTTTCCCCTTTTCCAAATCGTGGGCAAGCATGAAAAAACCGTCGGTTAGAAGAAGCTCCAACCTCACCTTTTCTCCATCAGATAGGTTGCGAAACTTCTTTTTGTCCTTTTTGGGATTGGACGAGAGTGCAATGATCTCTTCCAAATGGTAGTCGCTTGGCTGAAGTCCGTCGTACTTGGAATCCTCGATTTGCTCCAGGAGATGCTTCCCTTTTGCCGAGAGACCGTTTCCGTCAAGCCAGATGCTCTCAAATTCCCTGGACGCGTAGAAGGATCGGATTTGGTCAGTCTGTCCCGACTCCAATAAGTTCGTATCCTCGCTTAGGAGACTCTGCTCCAGCTCGGCAGATATTTCGGGATCTGAGTTTCCCAGAATCCAGAAAAGTCCGACAACTAAAACAATGGCGGCTGCGATCGGAATGACAATCTTCTTGTTCATAAAAGGCTGTTTGGTATCACGCTCTCCCTTTCAAAGTCCGTACACAAGGTGACAGAACTGTAAGCAACAAGACACAATACATTAGACCACAGCCGATTACGAAAATCCATTCTCGACAACCATTAAGAAGTGAGGCTAGAAAACGAGGTCAATTTTTCCCACAATGAGAAAAACTCCACAGCAAATGCCGACGGTCTATTGCTTCAATGCCGCCAAGACCTCCGCATCCCGGTCATAGATATCCTGTCTGAAGTGCGCTTGTCCCTTGGAGTCCGCCCAAAAGGTGAGGTAAAGCAGCACTACGGGAATCTTGCGTGGCAGGCTGACGATTTGCTCTTTGTTCTGGTGCATGGCCTGGTCGATTTTCTCCGCCGTCCAGCTAGGATCGGCTTTGAGCAAGGTCTGGGCAAACAGGGCCGGGTTTTCCAACCGGATACACCCATGACTCAAAGCCCTGTCCTCCCTGGAAAAAAGCGAGCGCGAAGGTGTATCGTGTATGTATACGTTGTGGTTGTTAGGAAACATAAACTTGACCAAGCCAAGGGAATTGCTGCCGCCTGGCTTTTGCCGTATCATGTACGGAAAACTCTTCGCTGACCAATTGATACTGGCAGGATCCACCTGTTTTCCTGAAAACGTTACCACGTCCATGTTCTTTTGACTGAGGTAGCTGGGATTCCTTCGGACAGCGGGAATAATTTCCTTTCTCGCTATCGAAGGAGGAATATTCCAGTATGGGCTAAAAACAATATAGCTCATTTGGGCGGTGAAGATCGGAGACTCGTGATACAGTTTTCCTACAATCACCCTTGCCGAAAACAGGGTATCCAGCTTATCCACGTAGTCCAACTGGTAATTGGCGATATTGACCAAAATCAATTCCAGGTTTTGAACCGTGTCTGGCAGCCAGCGAAGACGTTCCAAATTTACTGCGGCCTTTTCCATCAACAGCGCCGGTGAGGCGTTTAGGCCAATGGCCGTATTCTTGCCGATCACCCCATCGGGTTCCATGCCATTTCTCAATTGAAATTCTTTGACACCCAGAAACATGGTCGAATCATATAGCTTCGGATCCAATACCGACTGGCTTTTGGCATAGCCCCAATAGTTGAGACGCTCGCGCAAAACCGGAATGGCGGCATGGCTTTCGCCTACTTTGATTGCCTTGTCCAGTTTGACAGCCTTCCAGTCCAGCGTATCGGCCTTGGCGCGCTCGTCCATCACTCTCAGTACTTCTCGTCCCTTTTTATAGATGGTGAATTTTGGATAAAGGCTTTCCAGATTCTGCCTAACCTCTCCCTTTGCAATAGCCTCGTTCAAGAGATCCAAGTAGCTTGTTCGGGATGTCTTGCGTGCGATCTCCCAATCGCCGTTTAATTTTGCAGGATCTACCTTTCCCAGCTCGAGGTCTTCGGCAAGTTTAAAAAAGGCATCGGTCAGGAGCAGTTCCAAGGCGACTAGCTCTCCAGCCTCGTTGGGTTTCTTCGCGGCTTTGTTTGCTTCAAAGGTTTGGAAGTAGGCATCAATCAACGCCAGATGGTAATCTTCCGGTACCAGACCATCAAATTTCGCCTGCCGAATTTCGAACCGCATCTCATAAGCCAATTCCAAAAGAATTCCATTTCTAGACCAAACCTCCTCGAAATCCCTGTCCGCATAAAATCTATGGACGAGCACGTCGCTTTCCAACACCCTGCCGGAAACCTCCAACTTTTCGGTCGGATTCTCAAGCTCAAGCTTCGTCCTTAAAAGGGCGGCAATGGGATCAGATTCAATACTTTGAAAGGCAAAAACTGCGGAAGAAGCAATAAAAAACAATAAAACTAAAAATATCTTTTGCATAGACTATACAGTTTATTGAACGCTAAAATCCTGATATTTTCTTCCCAAAGACCAAGCCTCTTTCAACATGGCTAGGAACTCTCCCATGCGGTGCAATGGGATCAAGTTGGGTCCATCGCTGAGTGCCTTGGCAGGTTCCGGGTGGGTTTCGATGAAAAACCCGTCGATGCCAGTCGCAGCTGCTGCCCTAGCCAAAATCGGCGCAAACTCGCGCTGGCCTCCACTAGTCCCCCCTTGTCCGCCTGGCTGCTGCACCGAGTGGGTGACGTCAAATACCACGGGTGCAAACTGGCGCATGATCGGCAATCCACGCATATCCACCACCAAGTTGTGGTAACCAAGAGAAAAACCCCTTTCGGTCAGGCATACGTTGTCGTTGCCTGTAGAGCGAATCTTGGTGACGGCATACTGCATGTCTTCTGGCGCCATAAACTGACCCCTCTTAATTTTCACTGCTTTCCCGGTGTTTCCTGCGGCCAAAAGCAGGTCAGTTTGACGGCAGAGGAAAGCGGGGATTTGCAGCACATCCACGACCTCGGCTACTTCGGTTGCCTGGTAGCTTTCGTGAATATCGGTCACCAAGGGAACGTCCAAGGCTTTGCCCACCCGCTGCAGTACCTCTAGGGATTTGTCCATCCCTATGCTCCGAAAAGAGCCGGAAGAAGTCCGGTTGGCCTTGTCAAAAGAAGCCTTAAAGACGTAAGAAAAACCGTTTTCGTCGGCCCAGGCCTTGACCTTAGTACCGATTTCGATGCAGATATCATAGCTTTCTACGGCGCAGGGGCCGGAGAAAAGTACGGGTTTGTCGGAGCCCAGGACTATTCCTTCCCGGATCGTCATGGGTTGGGTATTGCGAGTCATCATTCGTTTTGGGATAGTGAGTCAATCAGGGGAACAAGTTGGCCTTTGGCATGAAGAAAGATGTCAGCAACTTCTCTAAACACTCCCCTGCCGCCTTGGAATCTGGAAGTGTAGTGGGCCGCAGCAGACACATATGGCAAGGCGTCCGATGGCGCAAAGGCCAAGCCTACCTTGCTCATGACGGGCAGATCGATGAGATCGTCTCCGATGAAAGCGACCTCTTCCAAAGACACTTCCATGATATCCAACACCTCTGCGAGTTTTTTCCCCTTGTCCTTGATTCCATGATAGTGAAAGTCAAACTTGAGCTCTTCGCAGCGATTTTCCACCACGGGTGAGTTTCTCCCGGTAATCGCTCCAACCAAAAGCTTGGCCTTACGAAGGTGCTGTACGATCAAGCCGTCTTTGACATTGAATTTTTTGTACTCGATTCCATTGTCATCGTAGATAATGCCGCCGTCCGTCAAGACACCGTCTATGTCGGTGATCAGGACTTTGATTGCTTTTGCCTTCTCGAAAATCGATTCTGGCACATTTGCGAAGTATTCGCCGATTATTTTTTCTGTTTCCATTGTACTGAGTAAAGATCGAGTCTACGCTGCTCCAGGTTCCGGACACTTCCTGCTTTGCGCTGCTTAGTCAGGAGGTCTAGGTCAACGTCCGCCACGATGATGGTTTCTTCGTTTTCCGATGCCTGTGCTACCACCGCATCGTGAGGAAAAGAAAAATCCGAGGGGGAAAAGATCGCCGCTTGGGAATATTGGATGTCCATGTTTTCGACTTTTGGCAGGTTGCCTACCGAACCGGTAATCGCCACGTAGCATTCATTCTCAATAGCCCTTGATTTGGCGCAGGTGTTGACACGAAGGAAGGCGTTTTTGGTATCCGTCCAGAAAGGGACGAAGAGAATGTCCATTTCTTGCTCTGCAAGGATTCTCCCCAGTTCTGGAAATTCGACGTCGTAGCAGATCAAGATACCGATTCTACCAGCGTCCGTATCAAAGACATGGATTCCATTTCCTCCCTGCAAGCCCCAATAAGCAGCCTCATCTGGTGTGATGTGTAGCTTGTATTGCTTGTCCTGCGTCCCGTCGCGGCGGCAGAGGTAGGAGACGTTGCGGAGCTTTTTGCCGTCATACTCAGGCATGGAGCCTGCCACGATGTTGACGTTATACGACACGGCCAATTCGCTCATCCTTCCCACGATTTCGTCCGTGTAGTCGGCGAGGTTACGGATCGCCTCAGAGGCATCCATATCATTGAATTCCGCGAGAAGCGGGGCATTGAAAAATTCGGGTAAAAGGCAGAAATCCGACTTGTATCCCGAGACCGTATCCACAAAAAACTCCACCTGCTGCATCAAATCGTCCACATTGGAAAAGCGGCGCATCTTCCACTGCACGAGCCCCAGTCGTACGATGGATTTCTTGTTTCCGATGAGCTTTTCGTCTTTTTCGTAGTAGATATTGATCCATTCGAGCAAGGTAGCGTAGGCTCTCGAATCCGTATCAGAAGGCAAATATTTAGTAATGACCTTTCTGACGTGAAATTCATTCGCCAGCTGAAATGAAAGCACCGGATCAAAAATCTCCCTGTTTTTGACGAGGTCGATATACTTTCTGGGCGTCATTTCGTCGGCGTATTTGGAATAGCCCGGAATACGGCCTCCGGCGATGATGGAGCGGAGATTCAAGTTTTCGCAGAGCTCCTTTCTCGCATCATACAGACGACGGCCGAGGCGCATGCCCCGATAGTCAAAGTGGACGAACACATCGGTGCCATAGAGCGTGTCCCCGTCATCGTCATGGGTGTCAAACTTGCCAAAGCCAGTGATCTGATCATAGGTATGGTTGTCGCCAAACTTTGAATAGTCCACGATGATACTTAGGGCAGCGGCGATGACTTTACCGTTATCCTCGATGCAGATTTGTCCTTCGGGAAAGGCCTTCAGCTGGTTTTTCAGCTCGGCTTTTGTCCAAGCGCCACCTTGGTTTCTATAGATCGACACCATGATATCCCTAATATCATCATAGTCCGATAGCTTTATATTTCTGAGTCTGAGGCGGTGTTCTAATTCTTCTTTTTGCTTACTCATAGCCCAAATCTAAATGAATCCAATCAATTGTTCTAAAAACCTGAGTTGAGGGAATAAGATTCAGAACTATATTCTGAATACAAACAATCTTCAAATTAATGCGGTCATCCATCCACGCTTTGTCCTGAATTTGAATATATTCTGCATTCAAATATCCCTAACCCACCTGAATTCAATGAAAGACCAAAACGAATTCCTGGAATGGCTGGAAAAAATCCTGAACCAAAGTCTGTTTACGCTTGGTGACTCAAAGTTAACAGTTGGTTTGGTTCTGACGTTGGCGGTTTCCTTTACCCTGCTGTTTATTGTATCAGAATGGATCAGAAAATTCCTGGTGAATCGCATCCTCCACAAAAAACAGGTTGAGATCGGCACTAGAGAATCCATAGGCACCATCGTCAAGTATGTTCTAATCCTCGCCGGCATTTTTTCAATTCTACAGACCAGTGGCATAGACCTTTCTGCCTTTGGGGTCTTGGCAGGAGCGATCGGTGTAGGTATTGGTTTTGGCCTCCAAAATATCACCAACAACTTCATTTCAGGCCTGATTATCCTTTTTGAGCAGCCGATAAAAGTAGGCGACCGTATCGAGGTAGGAGACGTGGATGGTGACGTGATCCGTATATCCGCCAGATCTACAACTATCCTCACCAATGACAATATCAGCATCATAGTCCCCAACAGTAAATTCATAGACAGCGAGGTGATCAACTGGTCGCATAGCGAGCGCCGGATTCGCTTCAATTTTCCAGTGGGAGTAGCTTACAAGGAAAATCCAGATAAAATCAGACGCATACTGCTCGAAGTCGCCAATGCCAATCCCGGTATCTTGAAAAATGCCCCCAGTGATGTCCTCTTTGACAGCTATGGGGAAAACAGTCTCAACTTCATCCTGAGAGTATGGTCATCGGTCTATGTGGACAAACCTCGGGTTCTCAAAAGCCAGTTGTACTATGAGATATTTAGAAGATTCGCCGAGGAAAAAGTGGAAATCCCCTTTCCACAGCGAGATTTGCATTTAAAATCCGGATTTGAAAAATTGGAGAAATAGGGTAATTTCCCAGCAGATTTGGACTTTTCCTGTCAGGATTGTCGCAGCGTGATGAAGAGAGCCCTTACATTGTTTTTGTGCTTGGTCGTTTGGGAAGCTTCTTCCCAAAGCTTCTACCGCTATCGCTTTGAAGAGCCCTGGTCAATCTCTGCGGGAATAGGGCCCACGCAATATTTTGGAGAATTGTATTCGTTTTGGAAATACAGCGAAGGCATACAACCAGACTGGAACGCCAACTTCGCCGTCAATTACATTTTTGGCACCCACTTGAAGGCCAGACTCGAAGGCACCTACTACAAAATGTCCGGCTCCGACCCCCCCTCGGATCCAAGAGCTTACCGTACTCCCAGAAATCTTCATTTCAAGGCATCCAATATTGAAGTGGCAACACTTGTTGAGTACTACTGGCATCCGGTGAAAGTGAACAACATCACACGCCACCTCTGGAATCCCTACATATTTTTTGGTCTGGGGATGTCAACAAACAATCCCAAGGCAGAGCTCAATGGAACATGGGTGGATCTACGCCCGCTACAGTTGGAAAATAATCCCTACGAAAAGTACGTCGTCGTTTTCCCCATGGGACTTGGATTCAAGTACAAGCTCAATGTGTATATGGACATGAAGTTTGAGGGGAATTACCGATTTACGCTCACAGACTACATGGATGACATCTCGGCCTACAACGTCAAGGACTTCTATCTGGATTTGGTGGAAGACTACACCTCCGGCACCAACCCTGATCGGCTGCGGCTTGCGATTCGAAATCCCCAATTTGTCTTGGACAACGGCGAGCCAGACGTAGACGCCATCCTCAGAAACAACGGACGGGTACGTCGCGGCTCCGGGCTTACCCATCGCTATGACGGCTATATGACTGTCAGTTTGGGATTGGAGATCTACCTTTCTCCGGATATCTGGGACAACTGGATCTTCCGAAACCGAGTCTACGAGAAGAGGTTCAGATTCTGGTAATCATGCCTTCAGGCTCAGCACGCCCAGCTCTGACTTGAAAATCAAAGTTTCCGTGGTGCCGATTTGGTAGGCTGGCGTATGAAGATGGTCCCCTGATGCTACGCCTACGAGCTTGATGCCGACTTTGTCGCAAAAACTTCTGATCCCGTGCTCTGCGTCTACGTCGTTGACCACGTGTCGGTGAATCACAAACTGCTCATGACCACGCCAATACTCTGCCATGTCCTGATCGGACTTTGTTGACGTCGTGAAATGCTCCGGTGTGTTAACAAAAAGAAGGTGAATGGATGATTTGAATACCCTGGCTAGCGGAAGGATTTTTTCAAAGGCCGATTTGCCGAGTGGATTGAAAACCGAGGCAAAGGCGATCTTGCGAAAGGCATTTCCATCCAGCGGCTGCTTCACTGCCAATACGGGACATGATGCCAAACGGATCACCCGCTGGAGAGTGGACCCGACGAAACTCCCGGAGGTATAGCCTTTGCCGTGAGCGCCGATCACGATCAAATTCACAGCCATCTGCTCTGCTACTCTAAGTATCTGCTCATAGGGCACGCCGATCTTGATCACCTGCTCAAATTGGGATTTGACCGGGGCCACAGATTTGATATAACCCGGCAGGACATCCAATGCTTCCTGTTGCTGCTCGATCAGGTCGGGATGTTTTGCCTTTGCCTCGTCTGAAAGCAAATCCCAATCCACCTCGGACGGAATCACCGTCACGCAAATGATCTTTGCCTGGTTTTTGGCGCTAATTCGCCGAGCTGTCTGAAGAGCGGCAAGGGAATGCGGAGAAAAATCAAATGGAACTAAAACAATCTTCATAAAATTAGCGGTATTTAGTTTCAATTTCCCGATTCTATCCGAAAATAAAACTGGTGAATTGTCAGGCGAAAACCTGATTAAAATTAGGAATTCCCGATCGCTCAGAGCAAGCGCTCCATTTTGACGTTGCATCGCCCGTAAGCGCCACATTCCAATTCAACTTCCTTAAAACCAATCCTTTGGTATAACCTCAAAGCTGAATCCAAGACCGAATTAGAGTAAAGTGCCATTTTGGCGAAACCGAGGGATTTGGCATGTTCGATGAGCGCCTCTCCAAGAGCCTGTCCCACACCCTTTCCTTGGGCAGCAGGATCCACTCCCATCTTGATCATCTCACAGGTTTTCTTGTCCAGCGGAATCAGAGCTACCGTCCCGACCGGCTCCTCTCCAATTTTTGCAAAAAGTATCGTTCCGCCCCTCGCCAAGATCGTTTCTTCGGGATACTCCAGCTGCTCTATATCAAAAGGCTCCAAGGAAAAGTACTTGCTGACCCAAGCTTTGTTGATCGATTCGAAATAAGGCTTTAATTCAGATGAATAGGAAACAATCTGTAGGTTTGCCATCGCCACGGATTTAAAAGACTATCAAAATTAGCGAGAATCCCTTAGCTTAGAAACTAGATCTTACTTCCTTCCCCAATGAAAAACACCCTTATTGCCGCCGTAATCCTTTGCCTGACCGGCTTCCTCTCAACCGCTATGGCGCAGACCCCTGAGGAAAAAATCAAGCAGCTAGGCCTCGAAATCCCAGAAGTAAGCCAACCTATAGCCAACTATGTAAAATGGAAACAAGTCGGCAATTTACTCTACCTCTCCGGCAGCGGTCCAAGCGTATTAGGGAAAGTCGGCGCCGACCTGACGAAAGAACAGGGTTATGACGCAGCCAGAGAAACAGGCCTTGGCATAATCGCCGTGATCAAAGCGGCGACAGGGGACCTTAGTCGGGTCAAGCAATTCGTGAAGGTCCTCGGAATGGTCAATTCGGCTCCGGAATTCACGGCGCATCCAGCTGTCATCAATGGGTTTTCAGATCTGATGGTGGAGGTGTTCGGAGAAAAAGGCAAGCATGCGAGATCGGCCGTCGGCGTGGCTGCACTGCCCAACAATATGGCTGTGGAGATAGAGGTCATCGTGGAACTTGAAAATTAAAGATGAACCCCATTTCCTTTCTTGTCTTAGCTTTTCTCTCCTCAGATCCAAGTATGCAAAAGTCCATTGATCCAGCGCAACTGAAGTTTGGGGATCTCCCTTTCCACTCTCACAAAACTTTGATCTGGGAGGTCTTGGGAAAAACAACGGAAACTCCGGTCTACTACGAATGTGGCTTTTTTTCCGAAGATGAACAGGGGATGGCTTTCTATGAATTGCGCTATCCGGATGCGATTTGGATAGGAAACGGTACGGATGGCTATTATCTGAACAAACTGAACTTTGACGCTCAAGGAAAAATTATCCTTCACTACCAAAACTTTTCCTTCTCGGGCAAGACAAGCCAAAAAGAACTGGAAAACTTCTTCGACCAGAAATCTTCGCCCATCAGAACCTCGGAGACAAAAGAATTGGAGTGGACAGGCCTACCTTTTGAAAACAGAGACGATGGCTGCCATTTTTATTTTGAAAGGGGAAAGTTGGTGAAATTCGAATATTGGACTAGCTGTTGAAGAGGCCTACAAAAACAAGGATCCCTGAAAAGCATGCCCTTCGACTTCGAGTAGGGCTTTTTTCCTTTTCAAACCTCCAGCGTAGCCAGTGAGATTGCCGTCCCTTCCCAAGACTCGATGGCAGGGAAGAATCACCAAAATAGGGTTAGCTCCTATCGCGGCGCCCACCGCGCGGATTGCTGCTGGATTTCCGAGCTTTTGGGAAATTTTCAGATAGGTGGTCGTTTGCCCAAAGGGTATTTTGGCAACCTCCATCCAGACCCTCCGCTGAAAATCAGTGCCTCCCAAGCCTATTGGCATATCAAAGATCTTCCTTTTTCCCTCAAAATACTCTTCCAATTGCTGAACAGTACTCAAGAGAACCTGATCCAAAATAATCCCATCCGGTTGCTGATCCGTGAACCTCAGCTCGGACAGACAGCCGTCTTGTGAGCTGATGCGGATATTGCCAATGGGAGAATAGATTACAGGCATGGAAAATCATATTTTTTTAGACATCAGGGACAAAGTCAAGCCGAGTATTGGAGCTGGATAAAGATCAGCTTATTGCCAACCTATATTTCCACACCTCCCTGATCTGCTCCGCCCCTACTTCAAACGGGACATAGATTGGATTCGCCGAGCAAAGCAGAAGTTTTTGTTCCTCTTTGATTCGGTTGTAGGCGATCTTGAAAGTAACGCCGTCCTGCTCCGTTAAGATGACATAGCGTTCGCCGTCTTTGATCGATGTCCAATCGTCCACATATTCACATACGATCCAAGTGCCATCTTGGATTGGCAGCATGGAATCTCCATCCACTTGAAACACCCTATGTTTTCTGTCTGTCGGGAGAAAAGGCAGAGAAAAACGGGGCAACTCCGCAATAAATTCCGGATCTGAAAAGCCTGCCATATAGCTCGCCTTCACACGTTGGGACACCACCTCGATCAGCTCCCTCCCATCTTGGTCCACCGTCGTTGTCAGGATTCTCAGCTTTCTTCCCCTCAGAAACTGATCGGTTTCAAGCAACTCCCTCAGCTTAAATTCCGAGTAGGAGCTGAGATCTTCACGGAGAAGGATATCCGTGGACACGCCGAAATAATCCGAAATCCTGACCAAAGTATCCAAGGGCGGGTTTATGCTGGATTCATAGCCAGCAAGTTTGGACCGGCTAATGCCCAGGCCATCCGCCATGTTTTCCTGTGTGATTCCCCGCTTCTTTCTAAGGATTTTTAAGTTCGAGTTGAGATTCATGTTTTTTACTATCACGACAATTCCCGTCTTCATGACAAATCAAATTTAAAGAAATTGATTAATTTATAAACATTAAAATGTCAATATAATAAACAAACTAATGGATGAAAAAAGATGTATCGTGCACATGGATCTGGATACATTCTTTGTGTCGGTAGAGCGACTCTATGACCCCAGTCTCATCGGAAAACCAGTTTTGGTGGGAGGATCGGCCGGCCGAGGGGTTGTGGCATCATGCAGCTACGAGGCAAGGAAATTCGGAGTCCACTCCGCCATGCCCATGCGAACGGCATTGAAACTTTGTCCTGATGCGGTAATAGTCCCGGGGAGCTATGAGAAATACAGCCAAAAATCCAAGGAAGTCACCGAGATAATCCGAGACAGCGTTCCTCTCTTTGAAAAGTCGTCCGTAGATGAATTTTATATCGACCTCACTGGGACGGACCGTTTCTTTGGTAGCGTCAAATTGGCCAAGGAATTACGCCAGAAAATCATTCGACAGAGTGGCCTGAATATTTCAATGGGAATATCAGAAAACAAGACGGTTTCCAAAATTGCCACCGGGGAGGCCAAGCCCAACAACGAAATCCAGATCCACTACGGTGAGGAAAAGTCTTTTCTCGCTCCCCTCCCCGTCCGAAAAATCCCCATGATCGGTGAAAAAACCTGTCTTAAACTCCAAAAAATGGGCATTCTGAAGGTATCCAGTCTGCAGGAGATGCCGATCGAAGTGCTGGAGACGGCATTTGGCAAACATGGGAAGATGATCTGGAAAAAAGCAAACGGAATCGATCTTTCGCCTATCATACCTTACTCCGAGGCCAAATCGGTATCCTCGGAAAACACATTCGGGGAGGATACCATGGACATCAAAAAGCTGGAAACCACACTTGTCACCATGACTGAGCAGCTTAGCAGCACGCTGAGGAAGAGGCAGCAAATGACTTCCTGCGTCAGCATCAAGGTGCGATATTCCAATTTTGACACACATACCTTGCAGCATCACATCCCTTACACTTCTGCGGACCATTCGCTGATCCCCGTCGTCAAGGATCTTTTCCGCAAAATTTACAGCCCCAAACACCCCCTTCCACTTCGTCTAATCGGAGTACGCCTTAGTTCGCTCGTGCATGGCAACTATCAAATAAGGCTGTTTGAGGACACGGAGGAACGGGTCAACCTCTACCAGGCCCTTGACCGACTTAATGGCAAATACGGCGAAAAAACGGTATGCCGAGCCGTGGGATTGGGACTCGACCGCCGCCGTTTCAATCCCTTCAACGGCATGGAGATTTAGAATCAACAGGCGATCCCCAGTGGAGTTCTCGGAAAGAAGATTGTGCGGGCTTGTGACCTTGGCCGAAATCTGACTATTTTCGACGCCCACTGAGATATCCGCCTTTTTCGACACTATGAACGCCTATCTTTTTTCCACTCCCCGTCTAGGGTTTCGCACTTGGCAGCCCTTTGACTTGGACGATTTCACGGCTATCAATGCTGACAAAGAGGTCATGCGCTTTTTTCAAAAGCCGCTTTCCAGGGAAGAAACCCAAGCGATGATCGATCGGATGCTTTGGCTTTTTGAGGAAAAGGGCTTTTGCTATTTCGCAGTAGATTTACTGGAGACCAAGGAATTGATCGGGACGATAGGCCTCGGATGGAAGACCTTCGAGGCAGATTTCACGCCATGTGTGGACATAGGCTGGAGGCTTGGAAAAAAATGGTGGAACCAAGGCCTCACCACAGAGGGGGCCTTAGCCTGCTTAGACTTTGCCAAGCAAAAGGGGGTCAACGAGGTGCTTTCCATGGCTTCGGTGGGCAACACTGCGTCCATCCAGGTGATGAAAAAAATTGGAATGGAGTATTGGAAAGATTTTGACCACTCCGAGCTCGCGGACTTTCCCAAGATCCAGCGCTGTAGCCTGTACCGAATCAGGCTTTAGCAAGTGGTACAGGAAAGTCGCTGCCTTCGAGATTTCTGGTAAACAAAAAAAAGCCATCCCCTGTCGGAGATGGCCTAAGTTCCAATTTACGACCCAGCAATCAGTTGGAACTCCCTAAAAATAAACCTGCAATTCCAAGCACGTCGTCTTTGCTTAGTGGCTCGTCCCAGCCTTCGGAGACTGCATCGGCATCGATGCCAGTCAAGTTGGACACATCTACACCGGCGTGGGTCAGATTTTGCTCGCCTGCGTAGATGGCCATAGTTGCTGCGGGCAAGGTTCCGATGGAGGCGTTTGTGATCCAGCCTTTCACCGTATCCTGGCCTTTTTTGGTTCGGAGTCGGCGCACCATGGAGGCATGCCTCGCCTCTACCGAATGGATAGACAGAGCCGCCGTCAACACCACATCGCTTTCCTGCACATTGGCGGCCTGTCCCTTGTATGCCCTCACTCCTGTATCTTCAAATGCCTGGGCAAGTGCCAAAAAGGTCGGGTAGTCGGTAAACGGAGAGAAATTTCCGCCAGCGGTAAAATCAAACTCAGGCTCTGGGACTGGCGTTCCCTGTAGCACATTGCTGATCACATCCTGGAGAAAATTAACGTGGGCCAATTCATGATCTCGGATTTTCTGGAAGATGACCCGCTCCGCAGAATCAATCACTCCTGAATCCAAGCCCATCTGGTAGTAGCGGTATTCTAGGTGCTCCAGCGTCAAGGCATAATTCAATACGCCCAGCAAGCTGGCCGTATCTGCTTTGGCCACATGAGGAATGGAATTCAAAACCGCAAGCGGTACAGCTGCGATCGCTACTTTCTTACTTAAACTCCCAAACTCACGGAATGCGTCTCTTCGGGAATAAAATCTGTCTTTGTCCTCTGCACTCTTGGTGTCGGGACACATGCTATCTAATAATTTGATCAGGTTCATGTCTTGTGTGGTTTAAATAGTGGATTAGCTCGGTAGTTGGCTGAAGTCGATGTCCGTCTTGACATAGGTCTTGGCAGCAGTCAATACCTCTGTGAAATTCAGTGTGCGCTCGAGGCCGTTGGCATCGATGATGTCATCTCCAGCAAAATCCGCCGAACCCGGATTGATCAAATCCCGAATGGCTGCGGCATGGCGCGCCTCCACGGATACGATTTTCCCGGCAATCAACAACAAATCTGCGCTTTCCAGATACTGGCCAGCTCCATTATAGGCAGCAACTCCCAAATCCTCAAAAGTCTTTGCCGCTCCCAAAACAGAAGTCCTATTTCCGAAATCAATGCTACTAAAGTCTACTTCCAGCGCTCCGATTGCATTAGTGCCTAGGGCCGCCTTGAAAAACTCCCTGTGGGCCCTTTCGTGCTTTTCCAGATCACCCATGATCGTCTTTTCCTCCGCGGATGCATTTGCGAAGTAGCTGCCTTTCATTACCTCCGCATAAAAAGCCGCTTCCAGCTGCTCCAGCGCATAGGCATAGTTCAAAATTCCCAAATCTCCCGAGCCAAGACTTACCGCGCCCGGCATGATTGGCCCCATATCCTCGTCGTCATTGCAACCCATCAGCAGCAGACCAGCACCCGCCACGGTCATCGTCCCCATCCGGAGAAAGTGGCGTCTGTTTTCGTTTTTTATCAAACCCTGAGGCCTGATCAATTCCTTTTTCATTTTGGTTTGTTTTTAGGTTTATAATTCGGTTTAGGTTTTCCATGGAAAAAAAATTGGACCCAAAATCAAGCATTCGAATCTTGGCTCTGCAGGGACTTACGATGCTGTACTCGCAATTGGATTGGGGTGAAGTGCCTATTTTTTTAAATACACGTAGAGGTAGCCAGAAAAACCCAACTGTAAGCCCTGAATTCCAATCGGTTAAAACGCAATACAAAATCCCGACGAAGCGCCGGAAAAGTGCGTTTTTTGCCCTCCAGATTGTAGTTTTTCGTTCGACTTGATGAAGATTGGCTTCAAAAAATTCAGAACAATAGTCTATTTTTAGACAAATCGTAATAAACCAAAAGTGTTCATGAGCGGCAACAAAAAAGAATTTTCCAAAGAAGAACTCCTCGATGTTTTGGAGACTCGCTTTGAGAAAAACACGAAACGCCACCCAGGATTGAAATGGTCCACAGTGATCCAAAAGCTCCAGGCCAATCCCGACAAAATCGACATTCTACACGAAATGGAAATCACCGGTGGCGAACCCGACGTTGTGGCAATCGATGAAGCCGATTCCGGAAAAATTTGTTTCGTCGATTGCTCAGCAGAGAGCCCGACGGGCCGTCGCAGCTGTTGTTACGACCAAGCAGCCCTCGATGCCAGAAAGGAAAACAAACCTGCAAATGCCGCCGTGGAGTGGGCAGAGCAGATGGGTGCTGAGCTGCTCACCGAGGACCAATATCGACGTCTTCAGCAATTTGGAAGGTTTGACGCCAAAACTTCCAGTTGGGTAAAAACTCCCGCTGCCATCCGAAAACTCGGAGGTGCGATCTTTTGCGACTGGCGCTACGATCACGTGTTCACGTACCACAACGGCGCCTCCTCGTACTATGCAGCGCGGGGCTTCCGTGCATTGCTTAGCTTGTAGCATCGTACCAACCGAGAATGCATCTTTTTCACTTTTCGTAATACCACCTCCTGATGAGACAATCTTACGTTGCAGCGTTGTTTTTCCTCAGCCTTGCCGCCCAGGCCCAAGCCCCAAATCAAGCCGAGTTGCAAGCCATGGCAGAAAAACAATGGCAATCTTCCCTGGAGTTGCTATTGGATATTGTCTCTATGCCAAACGACGCAGTCTATCCTGATCAAATCGAGACCAATATCAAATGGTGTGAGGATAAATTTGCCGCTAGGAAATGGACTCACGAACGGCTGGATACCGGCGGAATCCCGCTCCTTCTCGTCGGGAAAAATCGGCAAGGCGCATCCAAAACAATACTTTTCTACTTCCATGTAGATGGTCAAGCAGTGGACATCAGCAAATGGGACCAGGAAGACGCGTATGTGCCTGTCCTGAAATCTCTCAACACTTCATCGAAATGGGAACCACTACCCATCGAACGATTGAAATCGGCGTATGACCCGGAATGGAGGATTTTTGCAAGGTCGGTCTCTGACGACAAAGGTCCGCTTGCTATGTTTATTTCCGCTTGGGATGCCATGACGGTCGCAGGACTAAACCCGGATTTTAACCTAAAGATCATCCTAGATTTTGAAGAGGAACAAGGATCGCCGAGGCTGCCTGCTGCCGTAACCCGATACCGCGAAAAACTGGATGCTGACCTCATGCTAATCATGGACGGTCCACGCCATACCAGCAACGAGCCAACCCTGAGCTATGGTGCGCGGGGCATAGCCGATATGACCCTGACCACTTATGGGCCAAAACTACCCCAGCACAGCGGGCACTACGGCAACTATTCCCCAAATCCCGCACTTCTTTTAGCACAACTTTTGTCCTCTATGAAGGATGCTGAGGGTCGGGTCGTGATTCCCGGATTCTATGACGGCATCAACTTTTCGGATGCGGAGCGGGAGATCTTCTCTAACGTGCCGGATAACGAACAAGCGGTTCAAAAGCGATTGGGAATTGGGCGGACGGACAAAGTGGGGCAAACCTATCAGGAAAGCATCAATTATCCTTCGCTGAATATCAGGGGGATGAGCTCGGGATATACCGGCGCTCAGGCGACCACTATCATCCCGGCTACAGCTGTCGCGGAACTCGACATGAGGCTCGTACCAGAGTCAGACCCAAACCGGCTCTTTGGACTGATCGAAACCCACATCAAAGCTGAAGGTTTCCAAATCTTGAGCCAAGATCCCACGGATGAAGAGAGGATGAAATTTCCCAAAATCGTAAAGCTGGACAAATCCATCTCTTACCAAGCCTTCCGTACCCCGATAGACTCCGAGGCAGGAGCTTGGCTTCGAAAAGCAATGATCCGCGCATTCGACAAAGCCCCGGTGGAAATTCGAATTTCGGGTGGGTCCATTCCCATCTCGCCTTTCGTCGATGCCTTAAAGATTCCTGCTGTTGTCATTCCTACCGTCAATGCCGACAACAACCAACACAGTCCAAATGAGAATCTTCGGCTGGGAAACTACAAGGAAGGAATCGTAACGGTCATGGCGATCTTGACGGAAAAGTCTTTCTAATGCGTTCCAAAGCCAAGAGACAACCTGCCGAGCTAAATGCCGCTTTCGGCTATTTGGGTTCGCCTTCGGAAAACAACACCAGCCTCAGCGTACCGTAGTCGTATTTCCCTTCGAAGTGCTCGTAGTAGGGTTTTAGCGCCTCATATTTTCCGGCCAGCTGCTGAATCTCCCTGATCGCCTCATCCGACACCAGCTGTTCTAGCGTAAGCTTGCCGGATTTGACTCCAGCACTGAGGTGTCCCATGATGGTAGATAGGGCAAACTCTCTTTCGGCAGCAATTTCTGCGGGGCTTTTTCCATCCAAAAACATCTGCACACTGACAGATTTTGAGTCTTCTTTTTTCTCCTTCGGGGCTTTTTTGACTTTTTCAGAAGACTTTTTCCGGCCGGTTTTGGTAGAGCTCTTGGTCTTTTCCGGCAACTTTTCTAGAACTCGAGCATGGATGGCCTTCCTCTTCAGCGCGATCAGGCCCTCAAGATCATCCATTCTACCGGTGATCTCACCTTTTAAGATCGCCCGGACTAGCCGAGCTGCTCTCGCGAGGTCAAGGAATTTGCCCAAAAGCTCCAACTCCAATTCTTCCAAGCCATTTTGGTAAGTTTTGATGCGGGAAAAATCCGCGACCTTGGCCTGATGTAGCATGAGGCGCTCGATCAGCTCTTCGAGAAGCGCCAAATAGTAGTCCGATCCTTTTTCGAGTCGTTCCAGCAGGCGCCCCTCTTCGCCATGATGGAGCAAGGTGAGGAGCTGGTTGCGAAACTTGCGGGTATTTTCCCCTTCCGACTCGAGCTTTTCATAAATCAAGGGCAGATCTTTCCTAAGGCTTTCTTCCTCAAACTCCAGACTGCTCTCTTGGTCTTTGTCAAATTGGGCAAGGGATCTGAGCAGGCTTTCAAACCCAAACGTGTCTTGGATGAGATTGCTGAGATAGTGACTTTGGTTTTGCGAAAGCAGCTCGGCAAGATCCTGCTGTTGCCCCACGACCTGTGTGAAATCCACCACCTTTGGATCCGAATAGATCACATCAGCTTGTACGCGCGTCCGCAGGATAAGCCCCTCCAGGCTTCGCAGCCTACTCAAAGCCACATAGACTTGGCCTGGCGCAAAGGCCTGACCGACGTCGACAATCGCCCTGTCAAATGTGAGTCCTTGACTTTTGTGAATGGTCACCGCCCAAGCCAACTTGATGGGGAACTGGGCAAAAGTTCCAATCACCTCCTCTTCCAGCTCCTTGGTGTCAGGATTAATCCGATACTTTTTGTTTTCCCACAGCTCTTTTCTAAGCTGAAACTCGCCTCCTCCACCGTCGAGCTCGACGATCACTTCCCCTTCCGCCAAGCTCGCGACAGTCGCCAGCTTTCCGTTGAAATAGTTCGCATTTCCGGAGGTGTCGTTTTTGATGAACATGACTCTGGCGCCCACTTTCAATTCTATCGACTGGGGAAGCGGAAACAACGTCTCCGGAAAATCCCGCTCCAATTCGGCCTCATACCAATAAGAGGGCGAGTCAAGTAGCCTCAGTTCCCTGAGATTGAGTTCGTCGGCCTTGTAGTTGTGCGTCGTGAGGGTGATTGCCGGCGGCAGATCGCGGATTTCATCCAAAGACCTGAAATGCTGGTTGAGTATGCGGACGTCTTCCGGTGTGGCCCGATTGTCCCGCAGATTGTTCAAGATCCGAATAAAAATCTCGTCCTGCTGACGGAAAATCCTGTCAAGCTCGAGATAGATCATGCCCGAATTTTGCAAGGCTTTGGCTTCAAAGAAATGAATGGAGTTGTAAAAACGACTGAGCACAGCCCACTCCTGATCCCGGACTACCGGCGGAAGCTGGTGCAAATCCCCGATCAACAGCACCTGAACCCCGCCAAAGGGGGTTTTGTAATTTCTCTTGACACTCCGCATTCGGTAATCTATGGCATCCAGAATGTCCGCCCGAAGCATGCTCACTTCGTCAATCACCAAAAGGTCGATGGATTTGAGCACATTTCTCCGCAGCTGATTGAGCGGGTGCTTGCGCGCCAAGGTCTGCTGGGTGAAAAACCCGTGCTGATCCGAATAGTGTCCCTCTGCCTCTCGGGTGGGAAGAAAGGAGCCGAATGGAAGCAAAAATTGGGAATGGATTGTCACCCCCTTGGCATTGAGCGCAGCAATCCCGGTGGGTGCCACAATTACAAAGCGTTTGTGGGTATGCCTGGCCAGATCCCTCAAAAAAGTCGTTTTGCCAGTCCCCGCCTTTCCGGTCAAAAAAATCGGAGCTCCCGTGCTGTTGACAAACTTGGCTGCAAGCGACAGCCTGTCGGTGGATTGATTTTCCATCCAACTAAATTAGTTTCTTTTGAGTCAAAGGCAATCCTTCGACTCCGCCTGATCCAACATTTACCTTCCGATTTCGTAAATTTCCACTTCCTAAACCCCAATTTTTACCTGATGTATATCCACCCTCTCAACGCTTGGGAAAATGAACCCGAAGTGATCGACTTTATCCAAAAAAACGCCTTCGCCACACTGGTCAGCCAAGTCAATGGAAGGCCTTGGGCGACGCATTTACCTTTTGTTTTTGGCAAAAACAGCGAGGGCGATGCGAGCCTTAGCGGGCATATTGCCAAAGCGAATCCCCAATGGAGATCCATCAAAGATGGGGATGAGGTCATGGTGGTCTTTCAAGGTCCACATGCATACATTTCCTCCTCTTGGTACAACCACGAGAATGTACCGACCTGGAACTACTTGGCGGTGCATGTGTACGGAGAAATCAGAATCATAGAAGGTGAGCAGCTGATGACCCATCTTAAAACTCTGGTCGATGTCTATGAGTCAGGTCGCCCAAACCGGGTGAGCGTGGAAACCATGTCGGAATCCTATGTCCAAAGTCAGGTTCGTGCCCTGGTGGGACTGGAAGTGAAAATCACCGAGGTTCATGCAAGTGCCAAGCTTTCCCAAAACCGTGACGATGTCAATTACCAAAACATCATAAAAATGCTGGACCAAAGCCCAAGCCATCTGGACCAAGAAGTCGCTTCCGAAATGCGGAAAAAACGATGATTTTTTGAAAATCAATCCAGATAAAACAAAAAAGGAGCCTCGAATTGATGCTCCTTTTTGTTTGTGAATTGCTGAGATCAGAACCCAGAAACGTTCAATCTGCCTCCCGTGACGACTTTACCAGCCAAGGACGCTGTCGGAGTAGCTTGTCCCAAAATCGCGTTTTTGATCTGCGCAGCGGATGCGCCGGGATTTTGCGATGCATACAAGGCCGCGGCGCCGGACACATGCGGCGTCGCCATAGATGTACCGCTATAGCTGGCATAGCTTGCGACTACCTTTCCCTTGGAGCTGGCAGGGATTGTTGACCAAATCGCAGATCCTGGTGCACCGATATCCACTGTCGTAGCTCCGTATTGGGAGAAAGAGGACAAAGCGCCCGTGCTGGTAATCGAAGCAACGGCAATGATGTTAGAAGAAGTATATCCTGAAGGATAACTAGCCGAGGCATCGTTATTGGTTCCCGAGTTACCAGCCGCTGCTATAAACAGAATGCCTTCGGCGCCAGCCCGGTCAATCGCGTCTTTCAAGGCTTGGGAAAATCCGCCTCCTCCCCAAGAGTTGTTGGTGGCGACGATATTTAAACCCTGATTGGCCTTGAGGTCGGTAAAATAATCGACTGCTTTGATGGCATTGGCAGTAGTTCCTCCCCTTTTTCCCAAAAATTTCGCACTGAGCAACTTGACGTTCCAAACCACTCCGGCGACACCGGTACCATTGCCCCCTACACCTCCAATGGTGCCAGCTACGTGCGTGCCGTGGTCATCGCCAGTACCATCGAACACGGAGTTGTTCCTTCCGTCAAAATCCCATCCATACACATCATCCACCAAACCATTGCCGTCGTCATCAACGCCATTGTTCGCAGTTTCTCCCGGGTTTGTGCCAGCATTGGCCGCCAAATCTGGATGGGTGTACATGTAGCCTTCGTCGATAATCCCGATATAAACGGAACTTGAACCCAGTTTATTTGCGGCCCAAGCCTCATTTGCCCTCGATCCAAATTGATTGCCGCCGGCAGACATTCCCCAAAGTTGACCGCTCACAAAGTACGTATCATTGGATATGGCCTGGTGCTGATAAATCCAATTGGGCTCAGCATACTCGATTTCAGGCATGTTTTTGAGTAGCCCGATAGCCTCCATTGTTCCTAGCTTGGACTCTACTAGAAGCAAGTCGCCTGATTGTACTCCCATTCGGGCATTAGCCATCTGCATGGCTCCAGTGGAGATCTCCTCTACTACACTGCCTTGGATCAATGTCATTACATCCTGGGAAAGCCTCGAGTTTTGGCGGGACGTTTTGTATTTGATCAAAAGCTGACCCGGCACGAAAGCCTCTTGAAGCGCGACTTCAACGGCGTCGCCCACCGCAACTTCGTTTTCGATCACGTCCCCGCAGGACGCTGCCATGCCCAACAGGGCAGAGAAAGACAGCAAAGAATATAGTTTTCTCATAAGGTGTATTGGTTAGATATTCAATTGAAAATAAGTATTTTAAGCGAACATTATTCCCTTGAAAAACACCGAAACGCAAAATATTTCAGGGTGAAAAAAACACGAAATTCTAGGCATCATTGAATTCGCAACTCGTCCCACTAAAAAAGTATAAAAAGCCTTTTCCGTCGCCTTTTTGCTTTTAATCCAAATTCATGATTTCTCTGGCCGCATTGCCTGGGACGATGCGCATCATCCCGTCTTTTGTGCTATTCCAGATCAAGTGAAAGGGCCCACGGTATTGATTTCTAACTGTAAAAAATTCCGCTCGGAGGTAGTTCTTTTCTCCAGGGAGATTGGACTGATTCAACAAAACATTGGCAATCAAGGATTTTAATCCATTCTTCTGTCCACCCTTCTTGCCAAACATCTCGAGCTTCAAGTCCGCATAGTCAAAAGTGAACTGACTGGTTGAACCCGTCGAATCGGCATGCATCAAGAGCTCCAACCTTCGCAGATCTCCGGTTTCGATTTTGCCGTTCATCAATGGGTTCAGTATTTCACTGATCTTGACCAGAGGAAAATCCGTCAAAACCACATTCAAATCAAACTCATCGCGGTTATAAGGAATGTCGATATCGATAATCATCTCCCCTTCCCCGTCTATCTTGGCTGTAAAGTCCGCATTTGCATATTCCAAGCTTTCTTGGTATTCCGGGATAGACGTTACATTGACCAAGGTTCCATTTATTTGATCCAGTTGAAATTTCCAGGTTTCATTTTTGCCAGCCACAGCCTCTCCGTAGCTTATGGCTCCATCGAGGAGTCTCAATGTATCGAGCTTGAGGGGAAAGGAAATTTTCTGCACCAAACCCTGAAACAGGGGCTTGTATTCATCCGGTGGTCTTGAGATGTTTTTGTTTCGAAAATCATCCAGCTTCAAACCCGAAACTTCCAGCCTCCTGGCCCGGATATCCAGATAGGAATACAGATTGCTGTTGGCTTCCAAGCCTGAAAACACGAGAGAATCGAGCTCAAATTCTATCAAATCCACCTGAAACTCCATTTTGGAAGAAGCCTCGATCAAGCTCTCTCCATATTTCATCGAAGGAGAGATCACTTTCAGTTCTTGGCTTTTGCTGTCGAAGGCGATTTTCCCGGACTTAAAAAGCTGCCCGCTGGCGAGCTTGTGATCAGCGCTGTCGATTGAAACCAAGATCCGACCGTAGTCAAAGGGGATGGGATTGTTCCACTTTAGCGAGTCAGTCTCAAGCTCGGTCGCAAGGATGTTAAAATTGCTCAAAGTACCGATTTGGTCTCCGTTCCTCATCACCTGGACTCCAGCTTGTCCCAGCTTGAAGTTTTCGATTTTTCCCCGGGAAAGAATATCGCCAAACAGGCTCTTCAGGCCTTCTCCGGCTTTTTGCTCATCGGGGTTGTCCTCCGGTACATAGACTACCAGCAGCGGCTCCACAAAGACAAGCTCCTTCAGCACCAATTCCCTATGTATAAAAAGCCGCCAAAGATTGAGCTGGTTGAGCTCGACCTGATCCACCCGACCATCTACAAATACGCCGTCTTGATCCCCCACCGGACTGATGGTCACCTCCGAAATGAAAATGACCCTGCTTAGGTAGTTAAAATCAAGCACTTGGAATTTGATGTTGTAGGTCCTGTCGGGATTGGAGTTGATCAGCGATTCAAGGTTGTTGTTGACCCATTTCACCCCAAAAAATACCCCTATGCCCCCCAAGGCAAAAATGGAGACGAAAACGATGATCGCTATCTTCAGAAATCTCATATGGCCAGGCTTAAATGCAAAAATCCACGGGAAGCTGCCGGCGATAGCAGAAGGGAGATATTTGCTCTGGATTCGAAAATATAGTTCCGCATTTATTACGGGTTTATGTTCATATTAAACTCCCTCAATCTAAAGCCAATAATCTATTTTATCTTCTCCCTTCGTCATATTTACCAGAGAGAGTCAAACACAATTTGATACATTTGGGAATGAAGCAATTCCTTTTTGCCGTTTTTGCAGGCTGTTTTCTTGCATTGCCGCTGACGGCCCAAGAAATCAAAATCCTAACTTACAACATCCTCCACGGAGAACGGGCCGATCAACCATCGGTTTCCAATATACCCGAAATCGCCAATCTACTCATCCAACTTCAGCCCGACGCCATAGCCCTTCAAGAGGTAGACAGCATGACGCAGCGTTCCGCCAAAATCAACGGCAAACCTATCGACTACGTCCATAAATTAAGCCATGAAACCGGCTACAATGGTTACTTCGGAAAGGCAATGGACTACGATGGAGGTGGCTACGGCGAGGGTATATTGGTAAAAAAAGGCTACGATTATCACACGCTAAATCTCCCAAATCCTGAAGGAGGTGAGCCTCGCGCTATGGCTTGGGTGAAAGCCGAATTCAAAACTTTGGAAGAGTTTTACTTTGGGGCCACCCACCTTTGTCATCAGTTTGAGGAAAATCGTATCGCCCAAGTCGACTCCATCCTAGCCTATGCTGACTCAATGGACAAGCCGGTCGTGTGGGTCGGGGATTTAAACTTCACGCCCGATTCTCCGGAGTATGCCAGAATCCCTACTCATTGGAAAGAAGCCGGATCAGTAGCCGGAAATCTCCAAAACACCTACGGTACAGAAGAGGATGGCGGCCGAATCGACTACATCTGGTACGATTCGAGGAAATTCGAGCTCGTGGAATACAAAGTTCTTAAAGACATCGCCTACTCTGATCACTACCCAGTCTGGGCCGTTCTCAAACTAAAAAAAGAAAATCAGAATGAATAGAAAAGGATTCTACATCCCAGTCGCGACACTGTTGTTGTTGACGGTATTTGGATTTACCGCTTGGAAATCCGATCAGCCAGCGAAGACCAAATGGATCCAACTTTTCAACGGAAAAGATATCAAGGATTGGTCGGTCAAAATCCGAACCCATGACTTGGATGATAATTTTGCAAATACCTTCCGGGTGGAAGACGGGTTGATGAAGGTTCGCTACGATGGCTATACAGCTTTTGATCGCCAGTACGGGCACATCTTCTACAAGAAGCCATTTTCCTACTACCTGTTGCAGGTCGAATATAGATTTGTAGGCGAGCAATGTCCCGGTGGCGAGGGCTGGGCTTTGAGAAACAGTGGCGCAATGCTCCATTCTCAAGACCCCAAAACGATGTTGAAGGATCAGGATTTCCCTATTTCCATCGAGGCGCAGTTTCTGGGAGGCAATGGAAAAGATCCCCGTACTACCTGTAACCTCTGCACTCCGGGAACCAACGTGGTCTTGGCTGACACCCTCTTTACTCCCCACTGCATCAATTCCAAATCCCAGACCTACCACGGTGAGCAATGGGTAACCGCCAATTTTATCGTATTGGGTGATGAGGAAGTTCACCATATGGTCGGAACAGACACCGTTTTCTCCTATTTCAAACCACAAATTGGCGGCGGCAATGTGAGCCCTGTTGATCCGGCGGTAAAGATTGATGGCATGCTCTTGAAGGAAGGCTACATCTCCCTACAGAGCGAAAGCCACCCCATCGACTTCAGAAAAGTAGCTCTGGTAGATCTCTCAAAAATCAAGGACGACCCAAAAAAGCTCAAGTCAACTGTCCAACAAGCATTGACAGGGAACTAAAATAAAAAGGAGGCTTCTGCCTCCTTTTTTGTTCATATCCGTTTTTGATCAGACTCTAACCTTGGTCGTCCCTCCGCCCTCAAGCGTGATGGGGACTGGCTTGTTGGTCTTCCAGCTTCCTCCGGTGAAATCAGGCACATCGATAGAGTTGGATCTATTCGCCACCGACCATTCACTCAGCGGAGTGATACAGCTCCAAGTCGCCGCGTCGTATACGTCTTGATCCAAAGGAAGACCGTTTCTCAGGCAATCGATCAGCCTCCAGTCCATCATGAAGTCCATTCCACCGTGACCGCCGATTTGCTTGGCAAGTTCACCGACTTTCTGCACGATCTCTGGAGTATACTTTGCCTGCAATTCCTTCATCTCCTCTTCCTTCATCCAGCCATGGCCCTTGGCTACCTTTTGCTCAGGATACTTCTGGGCATAGCCTTCAGTACCGCTTACCACATGAAGTCGGGAATAAGGACGTGGAGAAGTGACATCGTGCTGGATCATGATGGACTTGCCATGTTTCGTTCTCACGACTGTCGTATTCATATTTCCACGGAAAGACTTGGAGGCAAAAGACCCGAAGAAAGAATCGCTTGCTGCCAGTTCTTCCGCTTTGGCTTTCATCTGAAAATCATTGGTAGAAAGAGAAGTCAAATACTCCATCTGGTCTCCCCGGTTGATGTTTAGGATCTGGCAGATCGGTCCCAAGCCGTGCGTCGGGTAGAGATTTCCGTTTCTGAAATTCTCTTTAAGTCTCCACATGTCCTGATAGCCTTCTTTGTCAAAATTAAGAGCGAGGAGGTCGTGGATATAGGCCCCTTCCACATGCAATACCTCTCCGAAGAAACCCTCGCGCGCCATCTTCAATGTCATCAGCTCAAAGAAATCATAGCAGCAGTTTTCCAGCTGCATGCAGTGTTTTTTCGTACGCTCTGAAGTCTCAACCAGCTGCCAGCATTCTTCCAAAGTTCTTGCAGCAGGCACCTCGACGGCTGCATGCTTGCCTGCTTCCATGGCGTAGACGGCCATCGGCACATGCCAATCCCAAGGAGTGGCGATATAGATCAAATCCAAGTCTGGACGATCAACCATTTTTTTCCAAGCATAAACACTTCCCGAATAAAGTTCCGGATTGTGGGGAGTGCCCTCCAGGGATTTCTTTGCTTTTTCAGCCAGCTCCGGACGGAGGTCACAAAGAGCCTTGATCTCTACCCCTTCGATCTTGCTGAGGCGGGTTACTGCTCCCGGCCCCCTTTGTCCCAAGCCGATGACGCCTACTCTCACGGTATCGATCTTGGGAGCGGCAAATCCGCACATATTGAAAGATTGTACTCTGGACGCCCCATATTTTGCTTCATGCGGCAAGGTTTGAAAATCTCCAGCAAGTGTGCTTCCAGCTCCAAAAAGGCCTAAACCAGCCAAACCGGTGGATTTCAAAAATTCTCTTCTGCGATTCATAGTATTATGTTCTTATTTTGGATTTGCGAAGGCTATTTAACAAAAAAATCAATAAAGTCCCTGATCAATTGGATAAACCGAACAAATAATAGGGATTCCGCCCTAATACCCTTGGTGGCGCTAATCACAATGAAGAAAAAAACTTTGTCATCACTCGTTCAGCAGCTTTTCCTTGGGGAGTAAAGTCGGGCTGACGCCCTTGATTTTCAGGCGACCATTTCCAAAAAAACACACCTGCCAACCATTCCTTTTTCCAAGCAGTCTCGAAGAATGCTTCGTAACATAGCGCTTGAACGTCTTCCGAAACCTCTGCCTCTTGGCGCTCATTTGGCCAGACCCAAGGCTCAATGGCTGCATCGGCGGTATTGCAATAGCCTATTTCAGTGAAGAGTACCGGCTTCTCGTATCTTCTGACCACCTTTTCTATGCTTCGGAGGTGATCTTTCCAGGATGATTTCAATTCCTCCAAGTCGGGATTATGGTCTTTGGACAAAGGAAAATAGGCTTGGATGCCCACGTAGTCCAAGGCATCCCAAAATCTGACCTGTTCAAACTCGGTGAAGTTGGCAGCGTAGGTGATTTTTCCCGAATAGACTTTTCTAACCTCGGAGACTATTCTTCTCCATTCCTTTTCTCGGTAAGAGGTTTTCTCTAGTTCTGTCCCTACGCATAGCATGGGGATATGAAGAGATTCTGCCAGCTCTGCATAGGCAACGATGAAAGCAGTATAGTTAGCAAACCACGTCTGCCAATCCTGCTCAGAGAGCATCTCTATCTCACCAACCCATGCTCCCCTCACCCAAAGGTGTGGCTTGAGCATATTTTTCATTCCATACTTGGCCGAAGAATCCAAAGTAACTTGAATGCCTTGTGGCGACTCTCCCCACCATCGCTTATCATTGTCGAGATCCCAACCGATATGGGGATCGTTTTTACTGCTTTGCCAGCCAAAGGGAGTCTGCGAAAGCGCATTTGCCCCAGTTGCCTTCAGCGCATCAAATTCCCCTCCCCGAAGCGGGCGCCGGCTCCCCTCCCAATTTACGCCTTTCCACTTCTCTGACGCAGTCACGAGTGGCTCTGAAGGGATGACGTACCAAACAGAAAATACCAACGCCAGCAAGCCCAGGGTACTGAAAAGATATTTTCTGAAAGACGGTACCACGGGCATTTGGGTCAGTGTTAAAAGCTCAATCGGTTAGTGGAGTGACTTTTATGTTTTCGAGATTAATTTCGGAAAGTTTTTCCAGCTTACCCGCAAGATATAGCTCCTGCATCTTCTCGACCGGCGTTTCCTTGTCTTGAGGCTTTAGATTCAGATAGTTCTGGAAGCGTATCCCCCCAAACTCTGCCACTGAGCTTACTTCACGCATTCTCACGCCTCCCCCGTCGGTATGGTAGCTGTAGGCCATGAAGTCCATCAGGTGGTCTTCCTTTCCAAACCAATATAAAAATTCGTCCTCGAAGTGCTCTCCTCCGCCTTCTGGGACGAAGGTCACCTTGACCATTTCGTATTTTTTACCATTTATCTTGGTTTCCCCCAAATAGGATTTTACCGCGGCTTCGTCATTTAGCCCGTAGGGAAGAAAAGCAAAGTATGCGACCGAATTGACAGACCGGGAAAATGCCCCGATCCGCTCCTGCGTGAGCGTATCAATCTTGACACCGTTTACCATTCGGGTAAACCCGGAATTGTTCAGCACGTCTTTGACCGACCCTGTGCTATCACTAAACTCCCTGATGTATTCAAAGGCCGTGGGTGTTTTGAAAATGGTGTAGTGGATCTCCCTAAAGTCAAATTCTATCAGTGAGTTTTCAAACGCAGCTCCCCCATGGGCAGCAATGGATTCATCGACGATCTTTTGTGCTTTGGATCGCTGATCGCATCCGGAGAACAGTATGGCGAGGAAAGGAATCAGTAGGTAGTGATGTAGCTTCATAAAATAAAAACTGGTTTGGAAAACATGCGGACAGGTTCACCCTGCCTCGCAAGCCCCGGAATTCAATACGTGATTTCGTAGTCGGAATATACATATTCAGCTCTGAGGAAAAGCCGTTTGCCTCGCTCATCTATCCGCCAACTGTCCCGTTGCCCATGAAATTTCAGGCCGTCGTGCTCCACCAAGCTAAGGTCGTAGATCAAACTCCGGTGATCCTTCGCATGTACTTCGTTGCCGACCATCACCACACTATTAGGATCAAAATAGTAGAACCAAAGGTCCGTGTCCGACCCGTAGTCAACCCTGACCGATTCGACCGTTTTGCCGTTTTCGAGGGTTTTCTGACCCTCGTAGGTGAGAGTCGCTCCATCGCCCAATAAGCCCCATGGCTGAGAAATGGTGTAATATGCAGCGTCAAAGTCTTTCTTTTTTGAGGCGAGAAAAGCAGGATTTTTCACTTCGTTTTCCCCCATGAAGTATCGCATCTGCACGCCATCCCAAGAGAGCACGTGTTTGATGCTGTCCTTTTCCCAAGTGATTTTCCCCTCAAGACGCGGCTTGAGCCGAAACTCCATCTCCTGATCCAATTCACTTTCGACTGTCCCATCCTCATTGTAAAGGCGGGTCTTCTTTCGAAACTTCAGAATGGAAATTTTCTCCCAAGCTTCACTCCCACCATGAGCCTCAATGGATCTCTCTATGAGTTCTTTTGCCTTTTTCTCAGGACTGGGTTCACAAGACCAAAGAGAAAATAGGCATAAAAGCAACAAAAGACTAAGCCGCGATTTCATGCTTCGACAACGAGTGTGATTTTGGAACGAAATAATCCAGACAAATACCTGCGAAAACCAGGAGGTACTCCAGCGACAAAACTAATGCACTTTCTTTCACGATGTCAGTACCGTAGGCCTGATAGGAAAATATCGCCGCAAAGGACCAGATGACAAAGGCATTTCTGCCCGTCAGCAGACTCAAGCCAAAAGCCGGAATAAGATACCATGGGTGGACCACCGGCTGCAGCAGCAAATAGATAAGGTAGATCAAAACCCACAAGTCTAACATTTCCTGAAGATTTGTCGGCTTCTTTTTCCAGGAGAAAAAAACCACGAGAACCAAGGTCAAAAGGCTCAACAACTTGCTCAGAGTCCCAATGGTATTGTAGCCATAAATCCAAAAACCGACTTCGCGGAGCAGATAGTAGATGGAGGCATTGAACTCAAATTTTCCTTGATAAAGGGCTACGCTTGTCATGAAATTGGTCCAGGAAGCGTCGATTAGCAGCCAGCAAAAACTCACGATCATGGCAACTCCTGCACCCAACCAAAACAGAATGTTCTTCCTGGTTTCCTGATAATAAGCGAAGGAAGGAATTAAAATCAAGGGCAAAAGCTTAAGTCCAATAGCCAGTCCCCAAAAGCTCCCAGCCGGAGAAAACTGCTTTCTTTGAAGAGCTAATACCGCCGCCAAAAGTAGAAGCAAGACCAATCCTTCGAAGTGAAGATTTGCCGTAATCTCCAAAATCACGAGAGGATTGAGCCAGTAGAGCCAAAGGATTTTTTCAGGCAAATTGAAGGCTTTGAGAAGCTTCAAAAAAAGCATAAAAACCGCAATCTCCGCCAAAATCAAAAGCAGCCGCAGGCTGATGATCCCGTTAGCGACCAGTCCCCCTGAAGCTTTGGCAGCCAGCCAAAACAGTCCCTGATTCAAAGGTGGATAGACCGAATAATATTCTGGAGAATTGAGCAGGGGAAAGAGTTGCTGGAGGACGGGAGAAGATTCCAGAGAATGGTTTTGGAGAATTTCCGTCGGAGTTTCAGAATAGGGGTTTTCGCCAAGTCGTAGAACTTCGCCATCCCAAAGAAATCGCGCGTAATCCTCGGACCATTGGGGAATCGCAAGAAAAAGCGAAAACCTCATCAAAAGGCCCGCGATGAAAATAAAAAACCAGGGAGTTCGGTTTTGCGAAAGCGCAAAAATCAGGAACATGATTCCAAAGAGGATCACAAAAAGTCCCAAAGTGGATTGAAAATCGGAACGTGGAATGAGGTTCCCAAGAAAATAAACAACTGCTAGCATCAAGATGACAAGCAGCGCCTGCACCGCAGTTTTCATCGTCGGATTCAAAGCCCCAATTCCTTTCTCAATGGCTCAAACTCCGATCCGTTTTGCTTCCAATATTCACTCATTTTCATGTGAGTTCGCGTCGCAGTTGTGGTTTCTTTTTTTCCATCTTCCCGAGTCCATGTTTCCTCGAAGGATAGGATTTCGTAGGGGAAAAACTTTTCAAATTGTATGCTCAATCTGCGTCCTATCCCTGCATATTCAACCACAACTTCCGTTTGATTATTTGGCAAATCCCGCTTCGCAATACTCGCATTTTCCGGCTTCAGCTGAATGTGAGCAAAGCGCTGAAAAATCAGGCTTGGAATGAGCAATTGATTGCCGGTTTGGACTAGTTCCGGATTCAGGCGTATGCGGTTGAATAACTCGTCCTCAGGCATGGCGCTCATTTTAGACTCCCCATCACCCTCCGATTCGAAGTAGGAAAATTGCTTCACTTGGTAGTTTCCTCGTTTGAAGTTGAGCTGGGTGAAAGATTGTCCACACCATTCAGTCACGGAGGCGGTTACTTTTGGAGAGTAAACCTCTTCATACACTGGCGTAAATACCGAAAGCATGGTATGGTAAGGATAGATACCGGTCACAAAATCCCGAGTCATATTGAGCTTCATAACCTTCTGAGCATCGGAGGCATTTTCTTCAGGATTGTCCAGCTTGACTTGCTTCTTTTTCGAAAAATCTTCTGTCACAAAGATCATTACTGCTTTACCGGGACGCACTTCCCCATAGCGACTTTGCTGGAGATCAAATACATTGATCTCAGCTTTTCCCTGATACCAATACCCCGCAAACTGTGTCTCATCGACACCTTCCCTGCTGGAAGAATTGCAGGAGAAAAGAAGCAATGAAAGCAAAACTAAAGGATAGAAATTTCGAGTTGGGAAGATTGAATTTCGAAACATAGCGTCTGATTTCTTGATGACAAAAAGGGAAATTTCTTAAGAAATCTTGTACATCAGCCAAGTCGACATTGGTAACCTGCCAACTGCGACTGAATACCGACCACCTATTCACCAATATTTAAAGATGGTCAAAATAATCTTATACCCCGCCCCAAAGACGCCCTTGACCGTCCCGCTAACTTTGGAAACGCCAATTCGCTTCCGGTAGTTGACGGGGACTTCAACATAACGGAGCCCGGCCTTGTGGGCCTTGATCTGCATCTCTATGGTCCAGCCATAGTTTTGGTCCACCATATTTAGAGCGAGCAGGTCTTTCCAGACAATTGCCCGAAAAGGCCCCAGATCCGTAAATTTCGCACCCTGCATGTACTTCATCATGGTCGTCGCTAGCCAATTCCCAAACACCTGTGGAAAGGTCATCGATCCGCTTTCCCGCCGTCCTAGCGCTCTGGATCCAATCACCAGCTCTGCTCTACCATCCAAGATCGGCTGAACCAAGCTTTTCATTTCCTCCGGAAAATCACTGTAGTCACCATCGAGGAACACGACCACATCGGGCTGAATCTCCTGGTTTTTGATCCAATCCATTGCCGAAAGGCAGGCTTTGCCATAGCCCTTCTGGGGCTCAAAGACCACCTGCGCGCCAGCTGCTCTGGCCACATCTCCTGTTCGGTCCGAGGAGTTGTTGTCAGCCACCACGATTTGCCTTACTATGCCAGGGATCTCAGCAATCACTTTGGAAATGGATTTTTCTTCATTGTAGGCTGGAATGATGACATCGATGATGGGAGATTGGGACATGGAAAATCAGCGGCCGAGGCCGTATGAATTGAAAGACTTGATAAATACAATACTATAGCCAATGGCTAGCATGGCGTGAAAAGGGAGAAAGAGAAAGTTTTCCCTGGAAAAGGCAAGAGCAACCATCCCCCAGAAAACCAGCGCCAAAACTCCCTCAACCCAAGTGGTCATGGGCATACGATGAATAAGGTATCGATTGAGTGAGAGTCGCTCTTTTCCCGATTCCAGATTAAACTTAGGAGTGCGGACAAAGGGAGACTTTTTCCCCGTCAGCCCTTCCCAAACTGCTTGGGCGTTATGCAGTGCCAATCCCATGGAAACCGAGAGAAATAGCGGCAATTGCCAGACGACGCGAAGAGCAGAATTGAGAAAAGCTTTGCTTTCGAAAAAGAAAGAAACGAGGTAGGTCAAGGCGATCAGGACAAAGCCAACCAGAAATATTCCTGAGACCTTCAGCCAAACTGGAGAAATGAGCCCCATCTCTCCGGCCCAAAAAACTCCGATACTACTCAAACTTGCGAGCAAAACAGCGATGAAAATCGCAGAATTAAAGAGGTGGGCAAACGCATGAAATTTGACATGGAAGGGATGTCGTTCCCGATTCACCTGTCCAAAATGCTTCACCGCACACTCTGCCCCACCTTTCGTCCAGCGAAATTGTTGGGACTTGACAGCAGACATGATTGGCGGTAATTCGGCTGGCGATTCGATTTCCGGGCGATAGACAAATTCCCAACCCTTTCGCTGCGCTCTATAGCTGAGGTCAAGATCTTCCGTTAGCGTGTCATCATGCCAGTTTCCGGCGTCATAGATGCAGGTTTTTCGCCAAATTCCTCCCGTCCCGTTAAAATTGATGAATGCCCCCTGATGATTACGTCCGGTCTGCTCGATCAGAAAGTGGGCATCCAAGGCTACAGCCTGCAAGCGGGTCAAAACTGAATAATCGCGATTGAGATGAGTCCATCGGGTCTGTACCATGCCGACCTTTCCCGAGGTAAAATAGGGAATCGTCCGAAGCAGAAAGTCCCCATCAGGCACGAAGTCCGCATCGAAAATGGCGATGAATTCCCCCTTGGCCTTCTCCAGCCCTTCCCGCAATGCGCCAGCTTTGAAGCCAGTTCGAATCGCTCGGTGTATGTATTGAAAATCAATGCTTGGATATTCGGCAAGTTTCCTCCTGATCAGCTCCGATGTCTGGTCTGTGCTATCGTCCAAAAGCTGGATTTGTAGTAGTGGCCTTGGATAGTTCAGCTTTGCGACGGCATCGATCAAGCGTTCTACCACATATAGCTCATTGTAAATCGGAAGCTGTACGGTTACGCTCGGCCAAATTTCGGGGCTTTCCGGCGCCTTTTGGATCTTGTTTTTCTCGGCTTTCAGGAAATGATACAGCAAGTGTCCCTGAGCCAGACTATATGCTAAGATGAAGAGCATCGCCAAGCCATATAGCACACATAGAAAATAAAGAAAAACCATTTATTGTTTGATTCTGATGGAGTCGTTGCCGATGAGGATCGGCAGCTCGTTTATTCGGTTTTGCTCGGGGCCGTTTTCCAGCTTCAGCACTCCTCGGGGACAAACTGAAGCGCATACCCCACAGCCGACGCATGAGGCGCGAACGATGTTTTGACCACGCTGAGCATACCAGCGAACGTCGATTCCCATCTCACAGTAGGTCGAGCAATTGCCGCAAGAGATGCACTGTCCGCCGTTGGTGGTGATTCTAAACCTGGACTTGAACCGCTGGACTATGCCGAGGTAAGCCGCCAAAGGGCAACCAAATCGGCACCAGACGCGATTTCCCATAAAAGGATAAAAGCCCGTACCCACCACGCCTGCAAAGGCTGACCCTATGGCAAATCCATAAAACGAATGTAGTTGGTTGGTCACATTTCCCAAGAGGGAAAAGCCCGAAAAGTAGTTGGCAATCGTCAAAACAGTCATCACCACTGCCAAAGCCAGCACAGAGTGGACTATCCACCGCTCGTATTTCCACGCCTTGAGCGACTTGTCCGAAAGCTGCCGATAGGGATCCCCTACGGTCTCAGCCAACCCTCCACACCCGCAGACCCAAGAGCAATACCACCTTTTGCCAAAAAAATAGGTAAAAACAGGAACGCCTACCAGAATCAACAAAATCCCCCACACCAGCATAAACATACCGACCCCTCCTGCGGAAAGGAAAGTGGAAATCTGGTATTCATAAAAGAAATCGTAATCCAAAGGCCAAATATTTTTGAAATCAAAATAGGGCTGGTTGAGCAAAACCAGGATTTCCGGAATCAAAAAGGCGAAGGCGGTCTGGAAAAACATGACCGAAGCGGTCCGTAGCTGTTGGTAGCGATTGCCTCGGTACTTGCGAAACATACGGATGCCCATTACCAAAATCGCCAGCGTATAGATAAGTCCGTAGAGAAACCATTGGCTGGCTGGATTGCCCGAGAGAAAACGGGAAATCGGATCGACCATCGCCACCAGATTCACCAGATAGGCTGGAAACCAGTAAAGCACCACGTAAAAAAGGATCAACAGCGTACCGCTAACTATCCCCATCCATCCCCGGTTTTTCATGGAAGAATGGAAGATACCGTTGTTTTTGACGCCCTCGGGTTGGTCAGCGTGTTTTCTAAAATTGTTCAAGAAGCCGCCCAAAACCGCCATCCCTATCGACAGGCCAAAATAAATCCAGGGATTTTCCTTCACAGGACTTTGGAGTGAAGCCTTTGCAATTGGAAATGTGTAGTCGTCCCAAATCACGTCATCCCAAAGCTGTTGCGACTTCAGGTCGTCGTTGTAGGGATTGAATTGATCCCGGTAAGCTGCAAGAAAAGAAAAACTGGAGCCATACTCTTTGCCATAAAGAGGGGATAGGAGTTCGGCCATTTTTTCACGGTGAATTTCTTTGGTATTTTCCAAAACCAATTCTTCAGAAAGTCTATAGGAACCCAAAAACGGGATGACCAGAAAAGCGATCAAGCCCACCAAAAACAAACCGAGTCCTATTTTCTCAATTCCTCTCATGCCTTTGCTCCAAATAGTTTTTGTACAAATGATTTTTTGGCTGGTCGGAAATCACCGCCAAACTGTACCAGAAAGGCCTTTTGGATTTCAATAAAGTGTGGTTCGAAAAATTCCGGATCAAAGTTGGCCTTTTCGAGCTGGGTGATCACTTTTTCGCCTTTCCATTTTTCTCTGATAGCCTTGTCAAAAAACTCGTGACTCAACCGAATTCCGAAAGCGTTGACGCCAAGGATTTTCCTTTCCGAATCCATCCGCATCCGAAAACTTATCTTTCCTCCCCTATGCTCCCAGTAAAAATCTTTTATCTCTTCCGGATTGACCGTCGGCGGCACAACACCGTAGGTTTGATATTCAATATCGAGGAATTTGGCCGAATTGAACCAGACGCCCGGACGATATGGAATTGGCTTGTTACAAAGACTTTGAGCCAAAGTCTCTCCGTGCATGCGTCCAGTGTACCACACTTGCTCGATATTCTTACGATCCTGTGCTGGAGCAGTTTCAAACTCCGCGCAGTCACCTATGCTGTAAACATCGGGAAGATTGGTTCTGAAATACTCATCAACTTTCACTCCACGATTGACTTCCAATTTAGATCCGCGCAAAAAATCCACATTAGGGCTCACACCTGCCGTTAACCCTACAAATTCACAAGTAATCTCTTCACCGGTTGATGTAACTACTGCTCGTACGCGGCCATTGGAATCAGAAAGTATTTCCTTCAATTCAGTCTCCAGCCTAAGATCGATATGATGTTCATGGATGTGTCTGCCCACCAAATCAGCCTCCTCTCTTGGCAACACATTGTCCCAAAAGCCTTTTTCGCGAACCAAAAAAGTCACTGGAATCTTCCTGTAGGACAGCATTTCCGCCATCTCTATCCCAATCAAGCCACCTCCCACGATCACCGCTCGGGCGACTCCCTTGTGCGTCGTCTCCTCCATCAATTCCAAATCCTGCTTAGAATAAAGTCCCTGTACACCTTTCAGATCTTGTCCCGGCCAGCCAAACTTGTTGGGTTTGGAACCTGTCGCTATTACAAGAGTATCATAGGACAAAGACTCCCCGGAGACAAAAAAAAGCGTCTTGGCATCGAAATCAACTTTTTCCACCCAAGCCTCCTTCAACCCAATACGATTCTTGTCCCAAAAAAAGCTCTCGTAGGGCTGGGTATTCTCAAATTTCATGTGCCCCATATACACGTACATCAGCGCCGTGCGGGAAAAGAAATATTTGGATTCCCCTGAGACCAGCGTAATGCGAATATCGGAGTCGAGCTTTCTGAGCGTTCTAGCGCAAGTGACCCCGGAGATTCCATTGCCGATGATGACCACGTGTCTGTCTCTATTCATTCAATGCCCAGTTGTAGTCCAAAAAGGAGATTTTTGCTGATGGTTTGATTTTCACTTTGGAATACAAATTCAGGAAATCGACCAGGTTTCCCTTTTTGGTAAAGTCCTCTTTGAACCAGGAAAAGATGGAGGAAACTTGAGCCTGATCCGCCGAAATCTTGTTTCGCAAAGGATCATTGACGAAGGCCACCGCCACTTTGTTCAGCTGGCTGTCCAATTTTTCGGGAACAAAAGCTTCGTTCAACAAAGGCGGACAGGAAACCGAAGCGCAGTTGATCGCAAAATGTATCCGAGGTTCATCAAACTCCTTTCTCAAAATCCCATGTTCGATCTCATCCAAACTCGCGTCCGCTCCCCCAATCTGGAAGAATTCGTAATGCCATACATCCTTGAATCCAGGAATCTTCAGGCTTGGTCCCAAATCTCGAATACTTTTCACCGGATAGTTGTCGACGATAAGTTTGACCGTAAAGGCATTGTATGCGTTGATCCAATAGGCCAACTGCTCATTTTTTGACCAGGCTCTCCGGTCAGGAGCGTTCGTTGAGATGAGTTTCAGGTATTGGTCAAGTTTGGCTTTATCCCGGACGAAGCCTTTGTAGTCGACCGTTCCATTGGATTTCACATGGGCCTTGACCAGTTGATCCCAAAGCAGATGACTGGGCGGTGTGGTTCCGGCGAGACCCAAGCTTGGATTTTGGCAGGAAAAAAGCACCAGCGAAATGAGCCCGAAAAGATGCGATTGAAGTAATTTCATAAGATCTTATTTGGTATGCATAAACGAAGTGGGTCCAAGAAAGGGTAAATGAAATTGGCGTTTTGTCTGCAAAAAGACATTTGGAGGCCTAATAGACCTTTTCTCCCTGCTCGAGCCAAATCCCCCAAGCCATGGAATAGGTATGGACTCGCTCTGTCGCCTGGCCTTTGGCCTCGAGTTCCTTTCCCGCATTTGCCCAGTTGATGATGCCTCCGTACAAATTGTACACGCGCGTAAAACCCGCCTCACGGAGCTTCTTGCCGATATCCTCCGATCTCACACCGACCGTGCAATAGACGAGGATGGGCATTTCCTTTTCTAACTTTGAGAGGCTGGAAAGTTTGAAGGTGTCATAGCCAACCCATTGCGCGCCGGGAAGATGGCTTACTTCAAACTCGCTTTTTTCCCTGGTATCCAGGACCTGATAGTTTGACAATTCGGCTATTTGACTAGGCATCACGATGGGAAAGCTCTCGTCATAAAGACTTTCCAGCAGCTTTTCGAAGGCCAGATTTTGCGAAAAAGAAGGAGTTGCAATGAAATAGTAAGGGATGAAAAAAAGCACTAGGCGAAAGACTGAATGTACAAACCGAGGACAACTCACGTTCCAAAGGTCGGGTATTGTATGAACATTATCCAACTAACCTCCGTAAAAATCCGACAGCCGAGCTAGGCCCCTTCGGTCTTTGATGATGATTTTTTTTCCTTCAAGTTCGATCAGTTTGTCTTTTTTGAACTCCGAGAGCAGACGGATCACGGATTCGGTCGCTGTGCCGACTATACCGGCTAGCTCTTCTCTACTCAGTGTCACGTCGATTTTTTGGCTGCCTCCACCTTCTACTCCATAGGTGTTTCCAAGCTGAAGCAAAACATAAGCGAGTCGCTCACGGATACTCTTTTGGGTGGCATTGGTCAACTTCTCCTCCATCACGCCGATTTCATGGCTGAGGGACTTGGCCACCTTGCGGAAAAACTCGGAGTTGCGGAGCAAAGAGCTCAAAAAAACATCCTTGGGCACAAAGCAGATTTTGGCGTCCTCGATGATCATGGACGAGTTGGAATAGTTTTCCTCGCCCAAGAGTGCAGCATAGCCCAAAAAGTCTCCTTTTTGGGCCAGGTGAATAATTTGCTCTTTGCCATTAGAGGCAGTTTTATAAATCTTGACCACTCCAGAATTGATGCAGAATATTCCCAAAGGCTTAGTTCCTTCATAATAAAGGATCTGTCCCTTACGGTGGGAAATCAGATTTTTATGATCTGAAATGACGCATATCTGGGATTCAGGCAAATCAGAGAAAAGTGAAAACTTTCTGCTCGTACAAGCGGCACAGGGGGTGTTGGATGGATGATTAGTCATCATATATCGGTAAAAATCGCTTGTTGAATTTATAGAAAATCTGATTTATATCATATAAATAAACTTGTTATTTCGGAGGTCCTGGAAGATTTTTTGTTTGGATGAACTTGCCATCGTTTTCGGAATAGGCAAGGTAAACATGGCTTAATCCATTGGATAGCACAAGGTTCTGACAATCTAGCTGTTGGTTATAAACCATCGCCTGACGCAAGGTTTTTTCATCTATTCTGACACTGGGAGCCTTGCATTCGATGAGCAAATAATGGGAACCCTCACGGTCAAAAACAATTAAATCAGTTCTCTTGCTCAGCTGGTTGTAGGTTAGTCCTCTTTCCAATGAAAATAGGCCCTGCGGATAGTCGTGGTGGTAGATCAAAAAATTAACCCAATGCTGTCGAACCCATTCCTCGGGAGTCAACACCAGATACTTTTTCCGCAACGAGTCAAAAATCCAAAGTTTATCCTCCGCTTTTTTCAAGACGGGTTCAAAATGCGGAAGATTCAATCCGGGAAGTTTAATCTTTTGCTCCTGGGGACGAGTCATGCTTCAAAGATGTGCAAAAAAAACATCTTCGGACAACAGACAAAACGCAGGGCGACATGGAAATAAATAGGCCAATCCTAGGCACTCCATCAGTCAGCACTAACATCTCTTGGAAAACCAAGTAGCTAATTCCCGCTCAGATCCAGATAGGGTTTGATCTTTTGTACCCATTCCAGTTTGAAGATCTTGATATTCAATAATTCGTCAGTGTTGAGAAATTCGCCGTGTTGCTTCCTATAGGCCACCAACACTTTGGCCTCCCCGTAGCTGATATAAGGGTGAGCGGAAAACTCTTCGATTGTAGCACTGTTGGCTGGGATTTTTTTGAAAATCAAACTATCAAATTCAAAAAACTCCCAAAGAGTCGAAGCTAAATCTTCGGTGAGGCCATACACTTCCAACAATTGCTCCTGACTGTGGAATCCCCCTAACTGCTGCCGGTATTTGATTATCCTGGATGCTGTGCCAGGGCCAATCCCGGGCACGATTTGCAGGGTGACCGAGTCCGCTTGCGAAAAGGGTATCCGGTTGATATTCTCCAGCTGTCTCTGATTACGGGAGGACTTGACGGTATCCATTGGATTGAAAGTGGGAAGTGGAGAAGCAGTCAGCTTAAAGTCGAGATTTTCCATGCTATCCAGCGAGAATCGGTAGTCTGTGAGGATGCCGGAAGCCTGTTTGTCTTTGTAATACCTTATGGCATTTGGCAAAAGCCCGAAAACAAGCAACACCGGAATCAGAACTAGAAAGCCTCGGGATTCCTTGCCCGAAAAGCCCAAGTAGAACTTCATCCAATAAAAAACACGTTCCTTCATGGCTAAAAAATTAAACAACGTATAAGTTAATACTATTGCCTGCGAATTCCTATGACATGTTTTTAGAGTGTGACCCGATTATTTTATTTAGATGAATTCTAAATTAACCGGCATTTACAAGAAAGAAACCTTTGAGGGGCAAGAGTCTGTTAAATTTGCAATGCAAAACTTGTAAAAATGCACACCAAGTTTCGGGCTATAAGTTTATCACACAAAACCGCACCTGTACAGATCCGGGAAATGATTTCTCTGGATGAAGAGTCGATTCACAGCATTCTCCTGAAAATCAAAGAGTTTTTCAATCCCGGAGATGTCCTGATTCTTTCTACCTGCAATAGGACCGAGGTCTACTATAGCCACGCGCTGGACTTGGGCACCGAGATCATTAAGCTCGTCGGGATGGAAAAAGGGCTGGCAGATGTGGTCAACTACCTGGAATATTTTGAAATATTCAATGAGGACAGGGAGGCAATTTCCCATTTGTTCCGGGTTTCAATGGGCTTGGAAGCGCAAGTAGTCGGAGACATCCAGATCTCAAATCAGGTAAAAAGAGCCTATCAGACGGCGGCCGACTTGGATATGGCCGGGCCCTTCCTGCACCGCCTGATGCATACGATCTTTTTCACCAACAAAAGAATCGTACAAGAGACAAGCTTCCGCGATGGTGCGGCATCCCTTTCCTATGCGGCTATTGAACTCATAGACAGCCTCACCTCTAATATTTTCCAACCTAGGATTCTCTTGATCGGCGTTGGTGAAATCGGTGAGGATGTGGCCAAAAACATGGTTCACCTGCCTGACGCAAAAGTAAAGATCACCAACCGCACCCAATCCAAGGCTGAACAGATCGCGGCGGAGTTGGGCTTTGAAGTGGTTCCTTTTGAGAATTGCAGAGAAGCAATGAATGAAGCCGATGTGATCGTCTGCTCCATCATGAAAAACGAACCCTTCATCACCAAGGAGCTCGTTAAGCAGTTTGACATTCAAAGCTACAAGCTACTGGTCGATCTGTCGGTGCCTCGAAGCATAGAGACATCAGTAGAAGACGTGTCAGGCGTCGTACTCTACAACGTGGACAATATCCGTAGCAAGGCCTCTGAAGCCCTGGAGAAAAGACTTTCAGCAGTACCAAAGGTGGAAGCCATCATAGAAGAAAGCATCGTCGAGTTTTACAGCTGGAAAAAAGAGATGATGGTGTTCCCTACCATCAACAAACTCAAGCAGTCCCTGGAACAAATTCGTCAGGAAGAACTGAGCAGACACCTGAAAAATGTCGGCGAAAAGGAATACGAGCTGATCGACAAAATCACCAAAAGCATGATGCAGAAGATACTGAAAGTGCCGGTGGTACAGCTCAGGGCCGCTTGCAAGCGAGACGAGGCAGAGGAGCTGATCGAGATTATTACCGACCTCTTCGACCTGGAAAAGATCACAACCGAAAAATAAGAAAATATTTTCCAGAGAAATGACCAAAGGCCCACATCGAGTCCTTTGGTCATTTTATATTTAGGCCAAATTGAATTTCCTCCATGATTTCCCCTCGCGTCCGATTCCTGCTTGTCGTTTTTGTTTTATTCCTGACTCTCCCCCCTGTCTATTCCCAAACTTGGGAAGTATACGACCTGCAGGGAAAACTTAAGTCCCGGGCTATCTATGACAAAATCGAAGTGCTTAGCGAATCGGTGATCATCGGCAAGAATGAAAATGGATTGGCCATGCTCTCAAGAGATCTGAGGCCGGTCGTCGACCTCCAAGGCGACGAAATCTATCAATACCTTTCTCCTTGGATTTTGGTAAAAGGCCCCAAAGGAATCGGCGCATTCCATGAATACGGTCAGCAAGCCATGTCGCTCGAATACGATGAAATCCAGACCTATTTCAACTTTCTTTTGGGAAAAAAGGGGCAAGAATACTGGCTTTTCGAAAAAGGAAACGGAAAAACCACTGCGCTCGGCAGGCTGGACAATGCCAGACTAACCCATCACGGGATGCTGATCACCCAGAAAAACGGAAATTATTATCTCCCGCTCTCCAAAGATCCAGAACACCCTTTCCAACTTCTCTTGGAAAACAAAGGCAACTACCTTCTCGCAAAGGAATCCACAGGTTTCGGAATCATCAATATCGAAGGCGACTATGTGATGGATCCGGTTGTCGACGAACTGGAACATAACCGGGGCGACTATTTTTACGGATTCGACGAAAGCCAATACCTGCTGATCAAGGGTGACGAGGTGAAATCCGATGTAGCCTACAACTCTTATCACAAGATCACCAAGGAAGGCGGCCTTCTACTAGAATACATCCACGGCAAGCTCCGCCGCGTGATGGAAGAAGACGGAATCCTGCTCGACGCCGTGGGGATGGAGTCCGTGAGTCTAGTGCAGGACAATCTATACAACGTTAAGTTTAGGGAAAACAAGTTGGGTTTATTGGGCAAAAAAGGCTGGGAGGTCCAACCGACGGTCGACCTGGACTGGATCAAGTCAGGTAGCGAAGGGCTCTTTCCGGCGGCAAAGAAGGGAATGACGGGATTTGTCAATTCATCAGGCACCTGGGTAATAGAACCTCAATTTGCCGAAACAGGGACTTTTTCGGAGCAGATCGCCAAATACCGAAACACGCTTGCTTGGGGCTTGATCGGAATCGATGGGAAGATTATCAGCGAAGCCAAATGGGATGATATCAAAGACTTTTCGGCTGGGATTGCCATAGCAAAAGCCAACGGGCAATTCCATCTCTTAAACAAACAGGGGCAAGTGCTAAATGAGAATGGTTTTGACAAGGTTTGCAGATTGAAAGAGGGGTATTTTTTGGTGGAAAAGGCCGGAAAACAGGGGCTGTTGGACAATTCGGGTGTCGAGATGCTCCCCATCGAATTTGAGTACATCCAGGTCGAAAGTACCGACTTTCTGATTGTAAGAAAAGACGGCCTCACAGGCGCTATCACCCCAAGCGGCGAAGTGATCGTACCTGTAAACTACCAGGAAATCGTCACCGATTGGTCAGGCAACCAGCTTTTGGCTAAAGAACTCTATAAACCAGTCGTGATTCAAGAAATAGAGTCTGAAGCCGGAAAAAGAAAAAAGGGAGCTTAAAAGTTCCCTTTTTCTATTTCTTCTCGGATTTCCCCGAGCCAGAATCTTTTGAATCCTTATCTGAGTTGGCGATCGAGTCCCTCATCGAGGTGTCCGATTTGATGTTTTCCATTCGATAGTAATCCATCACACCAAGTTGGCCAGAACGGAAAGCCTCTGCAAGAGCTTTAGGAACCTCCGCCTCGGCTTCTATTACCTTCGCCCGCATCTCCACATTTCTAGCTTTCATCTCCTGCTCCAAAGCCACCGCCATAGCACGTCTCTCTTCGGCTTTTGCTTCAGCAACTTTCAAGTCCGCAGATGCCTGATCGATCTGAAGTTTCGCACCAATGTTTGCTCCGACGTCGATGTCCGCAATATCAATGGAAAGAATTTCGAAAGCTGTTCCCGCATCCAAACCACGCTGAAGAACCAGCTTGGATATTTTGTCAGGATTCTCCAACACGGACTTGTGGGTCGCCGCAGAACCAATCGAAGTGACAATCCCCTCTCCCACTCGGGCAAGAATGGTGTCCTCTCCGGCACCTCCGACCAATTGGGCAATATTCGCTCGTACCGTCACTCTGGCTTTTGCGATCAGCTGTATCCCATCCGCCGCCACCGCGGCGACGTTGGGGGTATTGATCACCTTGGGATTGACGGAAATCTGCACCGCCTCAAACACGTCACGTCCGGCAAGATCGATCGCAGTAGCTTGCTTAAAGCTCAAACTGATGTTGGCTTTGTCTGCAGAAATCAAGGCTCTGATAACATTGGGCACGTTGCCCCCGGCCAAATAGTGGGTTTCCAAATCTCCGGTAGTGAGATGCAGCCCAGCCTTGGTAGCCGTGATGAGGGAGTTAACAATCACACTGGGAGGTACTTTTCGAAACCGCATTCCTACCAGCTCCAGCAATCCTACCCGTACATTGGAAAATATAGCCGTTATCCAGAGACCGACCGGCACAAAGTACAGGAAGATAAATAGGACGACTATGCCTAAAAACGCCGCAATCAACAAAAACAAAGAACTATTGGGATCCATAAAGTTTTATTTGACTAGAATTTTATTGTTTTCAATTTTAATAATATTGACCGTCTTCCCTACTTCGATAAAACCCTCCTCGGATTTCACTTCGTAAACTTGGTCTCCAAAGAGAACTTTGCCAAAGGGCTTAATGTCTGAAATTGCTTTCCCAACCATACCGGCTGCCAAACCAAGCGTGCGCCCGTCGAAGGCTCCTCCCTTCATGGTTCCTTTCAAGGAAAAGTGCTTCCAAACTCCCGATGTAAACCCGTACCAGATCGCGGCAAGATTTGCAATCGCAGCAATACCAGCTACCCAAAGGGCAGTCCCACTGTCAAAAACCAGAAAGGCATAATACACTCCCAACAGGCTGGCTAAGAAACCACAAATCCCCACGATGGTCGTCCCGGGAATCAGAAAAACCTCAATGAGAATTAAAATCAACCCGATGGAAAGCAAGCTGGTCAGTATTAAAATAGTCATGGCTTGAGCGATGGGAGATAGAATCAGGCCTAAAATACGGCTTTCGGGGATCAAACCTATTAGAATAAAAGAAAAAAGCCGGAAGTGAATTTCCGGCTTTAGATTTTAGTAGGCTTTCGCGAAGTAGACGCGGCCAGCTGAGGGCTTACCTGAATATATGCAGGCGCCCTCTTCTTCCTTTCTGTCCAGAGGAATACATCGGATTGTCGCTTTGGTCAGTTCCTTGATCTTTTCCTCAGTCTCCAAGGTTCCGTCCCAGTGGGCAGAGACGAATCCGCCTTTTTCTTCTAGCACTTGCTGAAATTCGTCCCAAGTGTTGACTTCAGAAGTCACAGAGGCCCTGAAGTCGAAGGCTTTTTTATAGATGTTCTCTTGAATAGTTTCCAGCAAGCCAGTCACTTTATCGACGATAGGCTGCGAGGAAAGATCAAAGGTCTCTTTGGTCAATGTGTCCCTTCTAGCGATTTCGATCGTGCCATTTTCCAAGTCTCTTGGACCAAGGGCAATTCTCACCGGAACACCTTTCAGCTCGTACTCAGCAAACTTCCAACCCGGCTTCTGCGTGTCACGATCGTCGAATTTCACAGAAACTCCAGCTTTGCGAAGCTCTCCCATAATTTCTTTTGCCTTCACGGAGATCGCCTCGAGTTCAGCCTCACCTCTATAGATTGGTACGATCACGACCTGGATTGGCGCCAGTTTCGGAGGAAGTACCAGACCGTTATCGTCGGAGTGAGCCATGATTAGGGCGCCCATCAATCGGGTACTTACACCCCACGAAGTTCCCCAAACGTATTCCAAACCTCCTTCTTTGGTAGCAAATTTTACATCGAAAGCTTTTGCAAAATTCTGTCCCAGAAAATGGGAAGTTCCAGCCTGCAAGGCCTTTCCATCCTGCATCATTGCCTCGATGCAAAAGGTCTCGTCGGCGCCCGCAAATCTTTCGTTTTCGGTTTTTCTGCCCTTTACTACCGGCACCGCCATGTATTCCTCAGCAAACTGGGCGTAGACATTCATCATCTGAACGGTCTCGTCCATCGCTTCCTTTGCAGTCGCATGAGCGGTGTGCCCTTCTTGCCAAAGAAACTCGGAAGTCCTCAAAAACAGTCTGGTTCTCATTTCCCAGCGCACAACGTTCGCCCACTGATTTACCAGCAAAGGAAGGTCGCGGTAAGACTGAATCCAGTTTTTATAGGTACTCCAAATCACCGTCTCGGAGGTAGGTCGCACGATGAGCTCCTCTTCCAGCTTCGCCTCAGGATCAACGATAACGCCGGAGCCATCCTCGGCATTTTTCAAGCGGTAGTGGGTCACGACTGCACATTCTTTTGCGAAGCCCTCCACGTGACTTGCTTCCTTACTGAGATAGGACTTGGGGATGAAAAGCGGAAAATAGGCATTGGTGTGGCCGGTTTCTTTGAACATTTTGTCAAGCTGCGCCTGCATCTTTTCCCAGATCGAGTACCCATACGGCTTGATGACCATACATCCCCTCACAGCGGAGTTTTCCGCCAGGTCGGCCTTTTTCACCAATTCATTGTACCACAGGGAATAATCCTCACTGCGTTTTGGAAGTCCTTTACTCATTAGGTTGGATAGAATGTTAAAATGTCTTTAAATTTGCTTAATTAGGGCTCGCAAATATAATCCAAAAAGAATAACCTAAGGATTCTCAGCTCGTATAACAAGACAACAATCAACTTCTCCTATGAAGAAATTCACCCTCATTACCGCTTCAGTTCTAGTTGGATCCCTTGTCATCTCTTCCTGCACTACTAATAAAATGGCCGCAAGTGGTGCGGATGACAATCTGTATTTCATGGCTTCGGATGTGAAAATTGCTACAGAATATGCAGTAGCCAATAACAATCCCCAGTCATTCAAAAACATATCTGAGGAGCCTGCATTGGCAGAGGAGAATTTCAGCTCCAGAAATGTGAACCCAGAATACATATCCCGATACCAGGCTACAGAAAGTACAACTACCAGTGAAGATGGGGTTGTTTATTTTGACGATTCGGCTGAATCTCAAGCTGGTACTGGAAATATCAATGCATATGACAACTATACCGCGTCCAGCAATGGTACTTCCACCGGCAATGGTTTCTCAAATGTTAATTTCAACTTTGGTCTGGGTTTTGGATACAGTCCGTTCGGCTGGGGCATGTCCCCATACATGGGTTTCAACTATGGTTGGGGCTTTATGCCCGGGTTCTCTATAGGACTTGGCTTCGGTTTTGGGTACCCAATGTTTCCTAGCTATGGCTGGGGATATCCAATGTATCCAGGCTATGGTTGGGGATATCCTATGTATGGCTACGGCTATCCTGTATATCCCGGTTATCCTTCCTACATACTCCCAGGAGGGGAATATGGTGACAGAAGAGTGGTTTATGGCGCAAGACCAACCAGAGGTTCATCCATCACCAACACCGGAATCAGACCTTCTACGGCTGGCGTGATGCCGAGTACGGCTAGGGCACAAGCTAGAAATAGTGCCAACGCTGGCAATCCTTCCGCAAGAAGACTGGTTTCAACTGGTAATTCGAGAGTAGCTACCAGAGATTTTGGCAGCTCCCAAAACGACTATTACAGCTCCAGCAGAAGCCGAGTTGCAACTTCGAGAAATATCAGTTCTCCAGCTGCGGATCGAACTGTTAGCACCCGATCTAGAAGCACGATTCCCTCTGCTAGACCAAGTATTAATAGCAACTCGATCAATAGCTCAAGAAACTACGGAAGTCCGTCAAGAAGCTCTAATCCAAGCTATAACACAAGAACTACAAGCCCTTCTTATAACAGGGGAAGTATCCCTTCATACAACAGAAGCAGTTCCCCATCGTACAACACCAGATCTACATCTCCGTCGTATAACAGGGGCACGAGTCCATCATATAATAGATCGGTAACTCCAAGTAGATCCAACAATTCATCCACTTTCAGCTCGCCTAGTAGGTCAAGCTCCGGTGGCAGCATGAGTTCTCCCAGCAGAAGCTCGGGCGGATCTTCCGGCGGTAGCGTCGGCGGATCCAGAGGAGGAAGGGGAAATTAATTTCCCCTTTTTTTTTCGACAATTCAGCACAAAAAAGCTTTCCAACCGTTTATTTCTTACAATCAAACATTCAGTTTAATGAGGTTTTTGACAGTATTTCTCACCCTCAGTTCACTCTCCATCGCTGGAGCTTTCGCCCAAAGTGGTTACTATGAAGATGCCTATCGCTTCAGCAGATCCAATCCTTCAGGTTCAGCAAGAATAATAGGAATCGGCGGAACGCAATATTCATTGGGCGGGGATGTTTCCAATATTGCCGGCAACCCCGCTGGCTTGGGTTTCTTCAGAACATCAGAGGCAAGCGTTAGCTTGGGATATGCGGATTGGAAAGTAGACACCCGCTATCTGGATCAAAGCAGGACTTACAATACCACAAATTTCTCCCTACCCAATGCAAGCTATGTAATGGCAAGCCCAAAAAGTGATTTGGAATCCAAGGCCTTCAAAGGCGGCGCTTTCGGGATAAGCTTTCAAAGGATCGCCAATTTCAACACTGAGTTCGGCTATTACTCCGACGATCTAGGTCAGAGCTCTATCATTGATTTTTATCTGCAGGATGCATTTGGCATCCCGGAAAGTCAGATCGAGAATTACGGCTTGACAGGCTTGGCATATCAAACCTACCAGATCAATCCGATCGCGTTCGACGAACAAGGGAATCCAATCTCAAATCCTGATACCTACGAATCTTTTGTTCTGGGTTTCCCGTTCCAAGATGAAAACATCACGCAAGAGGGTAGCGCCAACCAGATGTCTTTCTCCTACGGCGCGAATTTCAACCACAAGTTTTTTGTTGGGGGGGGGCTGGGAATACGATCGCTCTCGTTTTCTTCCTTCAAAACCTACAATGAGGAGTTCGTGGATCAACCGCTCGCCAATTCCAGTTTGAGAGAAAACCTGTACATCAACGGAATCGGGGTAAACTTGAACCTTGGTTTGATCTATAAGCCTATCGACTACCTGAACCTTGGCTTTACCTTCCAGACACCGACTTGGTATTCCTTGAATGAAGAGTATGAAGCAGGCATGACAGCCAACTACAACAACTACTATTACGAGCAAGAGGATATCACTTTGGGCCGCCAAGAAGCAATCAGCGACCTTGTCATCAGCAATTACGGATTGAATACTCCGCTGAAAGTTGGCGGCGGAGCGACCTTCTTCCTGGGCAAGAACGGATTCATTTCAGCTGACGTGGATTGGGTGGATTATAGCGCTGGGAGGATTAATTCCAACGATTTTGACGAGGGGCCGGACAACCAAGTCATCCAAAGCATCTATGCCAGCACGATTAACTATCGCGTCGGTGGGGAAGCCAGATTCAATGCCTTGAGACTGCGGGCGGGATATGCCTACTTTGGGGATCCTTATGCGGATTCTCCTGGGGTTGACCAAAGCACGCAGCAAATCAGCGGGGGAATTGGTGTAAAACTCCAGTCCTTCTCCATTGATTTTGCATTGTTCAACCAAAAATACAACGGACTCTACAGAAGCTATCAGGTCCTAGATGAGAACGGCAACAACTATGGCCCAGTGACCGAAATGGAAAACAACATCACCTCCGGGGTGTTGACGGTCGGGTTTAGTTTTTGAGCTGATTGATCAGCTCGTACATCAGCAGCTCAGCGGAAAAATCCTCCCCGCTGAGCTTTATTTTTGCCTGGCTGTAAAACGCATCGCGTTCGGCGAGGAGGCTTTTCAACTTTAGTGTGATTTCTCCCTGGCCTAGTCCTTGGAACATCGGGCGGTTTTGGACTTTGGACACTCTCAGCCTTTCAGAAATGGAATCCAAAGGAACGTCCAAATATACCGAGATAGAAGAGGCATTGATTAGGTCCATATTATCATTGAAGCAAGGCGCACCGCCGCCTGTTGCCAGCACAAAAGAAGAGTCTTTTTGAAGTAGCCCCGCCAATGTTTCCGTCTCCCACTCCCGAAATTTGCCCTCTCCATGAATTGAAAAAATCTCGGGAATTTTCATGGCGAACTTTTCTTCAATTTGGTGGTCGAGGTCCAGAAATGGGAATCGCAACTCATGGGAAAGTTGTCGCCCAAAGGTGCTTTTCCCCGAACCAGGCAAGCCTACCAAAACAACTTTCAGATTTTTCATAGAAATAGATCCAAGACATCGGTGGCTTCCGGGGTATTGTTGTGATGGTACTTTTCCATCACCACACCATCTTTCAAGATCATGACCCCGGGGTTTGCACGCATGATGGTCTTCACGACCGTGGCGTCCGCCTGAAGTCCAATCACGCTCCAGTTTTGCTTGGACAAAAAGGCATCAATCTCCTCTTGGGTAGCCGCAGCCATGAATACCACGTCCACGGGAGCTCCTTCGAGGGATTTGACCAAGACCGCCAGCTTATCCAGGTTCGCCTCGCTCATCTTGGCCATATTGCTACTGAGGATGATGACTTTATTCCCTGCGAAAAGAAACTCGGACTGGTCGCCCTCCGCATTCCAAGCGGCAAAGTCGGAGATCTTGGGCAGCGCTTCAGGATTTTTGAGAACCATCTCGACAAATTCGTAGCTTTCGTCCGTAGGATACTGGTCAAAAGTGAAGGTTTCTCCTCCCTTTTTCATCACATAGGTATATTCCAATTGGGAGGACGGCTGCATGTTCGTCGGGATACTGACCCCATTTTTATAGGCCCTGAAATCAATAAACGGCAGGTTGCGGATCGCCCATACTGCAATTCCAAAGGAAAGGACCAAGACGACAAGTGCCGATACAGCTGCCCACTTTGGAGTCTCTTCGGGAAGGTCTTTGCGGAAAAACAAAAGGACCGAAATCATGATCAGCAAAATGATGTCCTTGTAGAAGGATTCCCAAGGAGTCAGTTTAATCGCGTCGCCGAAGCACCCACAATCGGTCACTTTGTTGAAGTACGCCGAATAAAAGGTGAGGAATGTGAAAAACAAGATCATCAAGGCCAAAGCCCAAACGGTTTGCTTCAGCTTCACGCCCAAGATCAGCATTACCCCAAGCACCACTTCCGCGACCACCAAGACGACTCCTATATGCAGGGCAAATGGTTTGAAATACGTGAAAAAGCCCGCAATATCATTGGAGAACACATCAAAGTATTCTTCCAGCTTGATAGCAGTTCCCACAGGATCATTTATCTTGATCAAACCGGAGAAGATAAAAAGGCCCCCGACCAAAATCCGGAGCACCCATAGCACGGTGTTTTTACTCATGATATCCTAGTTTGATGAGGCAAAAGACCGAATAGTTGATCATATCTTGATAGTTGGCCTCAATGCCTTCTGAGACGATTGTTTTGCCTTGGTTGTCTTCGATTTGCTTCACCCGGAACAGCTTCATCAGGATAATATCCGTCATTGAGCTCACACGCATATCCCTCCAGGCTTCCCCATAGTCGTGGTTTTTATTTTCAAGCAAGCCTCTTGTGGCATTTGCCCACCGGTCATACACCGGCTCCAGCTCAGCATAGGGAATTTCCATCCGCAGGTCATCCTTCAGGCTAATCTGGATCAGCGCGATGATGCAGTAGTTCACAATGCCTACAAACTCGTCGACAATTGGATCATTTACCTTCTGGTTGCCTTTTTCCTGGATGGATCGGATACGCTGGGCTTTGATGAAAATCTGATCGGTGATTGAAGGAAGCCTCAGAATCCTCCAGGCTGTCCCGTAGTCTAGGGTCTTCTTTCGGAACAAATCTTTACATCGGTCGATTACTTGATTATATTCGTTGCTGGTATTCGTCTCCAAAATAAGTTAGTTTAATGCTCTCCGGATCCAGTCCGTCTTCTTCGACCGAAGATAAATTATTTTCCCAAAAACATTCCATTCAAATCAAGGGAAGGCTAATTGGCCTGGACAAACCCCAAATAATGGGGATCTTAAATCTGACTCCCGATTCATTTTTTGCCAGAAGTCGCCTAGATGGCAATCCGGATCGCATTCTATCGAAAGCCAGAGCAATGATAGAAGACGGTGCTGATTTCTTGGATTTGGGAGGCTACAGCACACGGCCAGGAGCGGCGGAAGTTTCTGTGGAGGAAGAGCTAGATCGCGTAGTTCCGGCCGTAGAGACTATCCGTGCCGAATTTCCGGAGATCCTTATTTCCATTGACACCTTTAGATCCAAAGTCGCAAAGGAATCCATCTTGGCAGGCGCGGACCTCATCAACGATATATCCTCGGGAGACCTTGACGATGACATGCTGCCGATGGTCGCCACGCTAGGAGTTCCCTATATTTCCATGCACATGCGTGGAAATCCTAAAAACATGCAGAACCAAACCAATTATTCTGATATTTTAGCAGAAATACTGTATTATTTCTCGGAAAAAGTGGATCTTTTTAAAAAACTTGGCATCAAAGATGTAATTATCGATCCCGGGTTTGGGTTTGCGAAGTCGATCGAGCAGAATTACTTTCTTCTGAAAAATCTTAGGAGTTTTGAGGTTCTGGAATTACCGCTTTTGGTGGGGATTTCGAGGAAATCAATGATTTACAAAAACTTGGCAATCCAAGCCTCTGAAGCACTCAATGGTACTACGGCATTGAATATGTTTGCGCTCACTCAGGGCGCGAACCTCCTGAGAGTTCACGACGTTAAGGAAGCTAAAGAAACAATTAAACTATTTGAACAATTATACCCTTGAGCCTGCTTTTCAAAATAGGATTTTTGGATATCTCTATCGTCAACATGATAGATATCGCGCTCGTTGCGGCGCTCCTATACCAAGTCTATAAGCTGCTCAAAGGAAGCGTCGCGATCAAAATCTTCTTGGGATTCCTATCCCTCTACCTGATTTACCTTCTCGTAAGGGCGATTCGAATGGAATTGTTGTCCGCTATTTTAGGACAGTTTATGGGTGTGGGTGTGATCGCAGCGATTATCATATTTGCTCCTGAGATCAGAAAATTTCTTCTCATTGTCGGGCGCTCTTCCATCTTCTCCGACGACAACATCTTAAAGGACATCCTTTTCTTTTGGAGAAAAAAAGAAAACACCTCCTTCAATATCAGTCCGATCATCGATGCTGCCAAAAATCTTGCAGGAAGTAATACCGGTGCCCTTATGGTCATTTCCAGTAGCACTGAGCTAAAATTCTATGCGGAAAGTGGGGACATACTCGATGCCGAGCTTTCGAAGCGTCTGCTCATCTCGATCTTCAACAAATACAGTCCGCTGCACGATGGAGCAGTGATCGTTTATAAAGGCCGCATTAAGGCTGCCCGCTGTATCTTGCCAGTCACCGAGCGGGAGGTTCCGGCGCAATTCGGACTTAGGCACCGTGCGGGAATCGGGATGTCCGAGGCCACAGATGCTTTGATTTTGGTAGTTTCGGAAGAAACCGGTCAGATTTCCATGATGAAAAATGGGAAAGTGCTCCACAACCTTTCATTCCAGGAAATCAGGGAAATAATCAATGACTACCTCAACAACGAGGATTTGGATGATCGGTTTGAGAACCTCTCGGAATATGACCTCACCACCAGGCGCAACTTGGCCATTTCCGGAAAGACCTAAAATTCGGACGCTCTGAAGCAAAAAACCGGCAGGAGAGTAATTTCCTGCCGGTTTTATTGTTTCCTACTTAACGTACCTTCTTACTTGATCACGTCCAGCTCTTTTCCGACTTCCACAAAAGCTGCGATAGCTTGGTCTAGGTGATGTCTATCGTGGCCAGCCGAGATTTGTACACGGATTCTCGCCTGTCCTTTCGGCACTACCGGATAGTAGAATCCGATCACGTAAATTCCCTTTTCGAGCACTTTTTCAGCCATCTTTTGGGAAAGAACCGCATCATAGAGCATGATGGGGACTATTGGGTGTTCGCCCGGCTTGATGTCAAATCCCGCCTCAGTCATCTTGGCGCGGAAGTACTTGGTGTTTTCCTCAAGCTTGTCCCGCAAGGCCGTAGTCTCCGAAAGTAGATCAAATACGGCAATCGAGGCGCCGGTGATGGATGGAGCGAGTGTATTCGAAAAGAGATAAGGTCTGGATCTCTGACGAAGAAGTTCGATGATCTCTTTTCTTCCTGACGTAAAACCTCCTGACGCGCCTCCGAGTGCTTTGCCCAAAGTTCCGGTAATGATGTCCATCTTTCCCATCACGCCGCAGTGCTCATGCACTCCCCGGCCCGTTTTCCCGATGAATCCGGTCGAGTGGCATTCGTCGGACATAACAAGCGCTTCGTATTTTTCAGCCAGTTCTACGATCTTATCCAACTGCGCAATGGTTCCGTCCATGGAGAAGGCACCGTCGGTTACAATGATTTTTTGCTTTGCTCCTGCCGCCACGGCGTCCTGCAGCTGCTTTTCAAGATCAGCCATATTGTTGTGTTCGTAGCGATAGCGCATCGCCTTGCAAAGTCTGACCCCATCAATAATCGAAGCGTGGTTCAACGCATCAGATATGATTGCATCCTCAGGACCGAGAAGGGGTTCAAACACGCCTCCATTAGCGTCAAATGCCGCAGCATACAAAATGGTATCCTCTGTGCCCAAAAACTCGGAGATCTTTCGCTCCAGCTCCTTGTGGATATCCTGTGTGCCGCAGATGAAGCGCACGGAAGACATGCCAAATCCGTGAGAGTCTATGGCGGCCTTCGCAGCCTCGATCACACGGGGATGGGAAGACAGGCCTAGGTAGTTGTTTGCGCAGAAGTTGAGCACTTGCTGGCCTCCGGCCACGGTGATCTCGGCGGCTTGGGGGGAAGTGATGATGCGTTCTCTTTTGAAAAGTCCGGCTTCTTCGATGCCTTTTAACTCTTCTTGCAATTTGGGCCTAAACTGGTCGTACATATGGGATAGATTAAAATTGATTGGCTTTTTCGGGACATCCGCTGATCAAAAAACCTATGCGGAGAGGTGAATTTTACTACTTTTGCGCAAGCAAACCCAAATATAAGCAAAAACCCATTAGGCGACTTTTGGGCATTTTTGAAAGATCACCGCATGGAAAAAATCCTCATCATTGGAGCCGCCGGACAGCTGGGTTCGGAACTCACCAAAGCCCTCGCCGAGCAGCATGGCGGAGAGCAAGTCATCGCCACCGATCTCCGGGATTCCGCCAGAGCCGCTTTCGACTATTGTCGATTTGAGGTGCTCGACGCAATGAACAAAGAGGCCATCCGCGATTTGGTCAAGGAAGAAAACGTCACGCAGATCTACCATTTGGCCGCGGTGCTATCGGCCACAGGGGAGAAAAACCCACTTTTCGCTTGGCACCTCAATATGGAGAGCTTGCTCTACGTGCTGGAGCTGGCCAAAGACCTCAAGCTCGACAAAATCTACTGGCCATCCTCCATTGCGGTCTTTGGGCCAAACACTCCGAAGATCAACACGCCGCAATTCTGCGTCAAGGAACCCAACACAGTCTATGGCATCAGCAAGCAGGCAGGCGAAAGGTGGTGCGAATATTATTTTGAAAAGCACGGCGTGGATGTGCGAAGTCTTCGCTATCCCGGCCTGATCGGCTACAAATCGCTTCCTGGCGGCGGCACCACCGACTATGCCGTGGACATCTACCACAAGGCTTTGGCTAAGGAAAAATTCACCTGCTTCCTCCGCGAAGACAGCTACCTGCCGATGATGTATATGCCGGACGCGATCAAGGCTACTTTGGATCTCATGAACGCTCCCCGGGAAGCCGTGAAAATCCGCTCCAGCTATAACCTCGCAGGCATGAGCTTTTCTCCAAAAGAGATCTTCGAAAGCATTAAAAAGCATGTACCAGGCTTTGAGATCGAATACCAACCGGACTTCCGTCAGGCCATCGCCGACTCTTGGCCAGACAGCATAGACGACAGCCGCGCTCAGCAAGACTGGGGCTGGAAGCCAGACTATAACCTGGATGCCATGACGGCAGACATCCTGAAGAATCTTCCGGATTTCTTTCCTCCGAAAAAATAAGCATTCCAAAGCCCGATTGATTTCGGGCTTTTTTTATTTCGACCCTTCATCACTTTGAAATTTTCTTTCAAAAGGGGATTTCCATATTTTAGGACTTCTGTCCCAAAAAACCTCGATGAGTAAGTCTAAGCTAAGCATATGGATCACTCTAATAACTGGTGTTGTGGTTCTATATTTTTTTTGGAACCGTGAGGAAAAGGTGGATTTCAGCACCGAGATCAAACCGATTCTCAACAAACATTGTATCTCGTGCCACGGCGGGGTCAAAAAGAGCGGTGGATTCAGCGTCTTGTTTGAAGATGAGGCTTTCGCTCCAACCGAATCGGGCCATCCAGCCATCATCCCCGGCGATCCCGGATCCAGCGAATTGATTCGAAGGCTGACCCACTCCGATCCCGAACTTCGCATGCCCTATAAGCGGACTCCGCTTACTGAGGAGGAAATTGAGCTATTGAAAAAGTGGATCAAACAGGGTGCGCAATGGGGCAAGCACTGGGCCTACGAGCCTCTTACAAAACCTGAGTTGCCAAGCGAAATCCAGACTGCTGGCTTTTCCAAAGACAATTCTGCCGCGAAAAAACCAATAGACTACTTCGTGCAGACCAAACTTGAAGAAGTGGGAATGCATGCGTCTCCCTCAGAAAACCCCTTAAAGCTCCTCCGTCGAGTCTCCATGGATCTGACTGGATTACCGCCGTCCAAAGAACTGGTGTCCGATTTCAGCGCGGGAAAAATCAGCTATGAAGAGCTTGTGGATTCTCTTTTGGCAGACGAGGCCTATGGGGAAAAATGGGCAAGCTGGTGGCTGGACCTGGCGCGCTACGCGGACACCAAGGGTTATGAACGGGACGTTTCCCGCACCATGTGGCCTTATCGGGACTATGTCATCCGCTCGTTCAACGACGACAAACCTTTTGACCAATTTACCATAGAGCAACTGGCGGGTGACCTCTTGCCCGATCCAAGCCAAGATCAATTGACCGCTACGGCCTTTCATCGAAATACGATGAACAATGACGAAGGCGGGACTGAAGACGAAGAGTTTCGAGTAGCGGCGGTATTGGATCGAGTCAACACGACTTTTGAGGTGTGGCAAAGCACCACCATGGCCTGCGTCCAATGCCACAGCCATCCTTACGACCCCATTCGCCACGAAGAGTACTACCAATCTCTTGCCTTCTTCAACAACTCCCGGGATGAAGACACCCACGATGAGGAGCCCAAGTTGAGGTTTTACCCCGAAGAGGATCAAGCGAAAATGAACACTATCCTAGATTGGGTAGCAGCCAATGGGGGCGATAAATCAGCCAAACTAAGATACGACTTCCTGAGATTCTACGAGCCGAAATATGCCGCCCACCTAGCCACGGATTTCCAAAATGCCGAGCTCATCGACACCAAATGGCTGGGTCTGAGGTCTGGCGGGTCCGCAGTCTACAAAAACATCGACACCCAAGGCTCCGATCAAATGCTGATGAGCTACAGAACGGGCCTTGACGGCACCAAGGTCACCATCCGAAGATCCAACGCTGAGGGGGAAATCTTGGCAAGCTTCGTGATGAACAAGACCCAAGGCGATATCGTCCGCGAAATAGCTTTTAAAGTACTGAACGAGTCGATTGACCTCTACATTGAGGCGAATAACCCAAAGGCACAACCCCAACAAAATACCTCTACCATCGTGTGGTTTGCCTTTGTTCCCACTTTGGGAGGAAAAGACAAACCCGGCTTTGCCCAAGTCAAAGAGCAGTGGGATGATCTGTTGGAGTTCAGCGGAACACGCCTGCCCATCCTGATCGAGAATCCTCCTTTCATGGCGCGGGAGACCCATGTATTCGAGCGCGGCAACTGGATGATTTTGGGAGAAAAGGTGGAATCGACCACCCCTTTGGAACTCGGAACTTGGAACGACAAATGGCCCAAAAACCGACTCGGAATGGCCTATTGGCTCACCTCCCAAGACAATCCCCTTACTGCGAGAACCTTGGTCAACAGGGTTTGGGATCAGCTATTCGGGAGGGGAATTGTTTCTACCATTGAAGACATGGGTACCCAATCCGATCCGCCGTCCCATCCGGAATTGCTGGATTATCTAGCCTGGAAAACCATGAATAACTACAAATGGAGTGTGAAAAGCCTGATTAGGGAGATCGTCCTTTCAGACACTTATCGGCAATCGTCCGACATTACCCAAGAAGCCTTTCAAAAAGACCCGAAAAACCAGTGGTATGCTCGAGGCCCAAGATTTAGGCTCTCGGCTGAACAGATCCGAGACCAAGCTTTAGCGGTCAGCGGCTTGCTGAGCAGAAAAATGTATGGAAAATCGGTCAAACCCGTGCAGCCCGAGGGCATCTGGATGACCGTGTACAACGGGGAATCCTGGACAGAAAGTGAAGGTGAGGACAAATACCGACGCAGCGTGTACACTTTTCTGAAGCGGACCAGCCCCTACCCTTCTTTCATCTCGTTTGATGCCGGAAGTCGCGAGGTATGTCTTAGCAGAAGGATCGTGACCAATACTCCCCTGCAAGCCCTGGTCACACTCAACGACCCGGTGTACGTCGAAGCGGCTCAAGTCTTGGGCAAAAAAGAATGGGAGTCATCAGGAGAAATACCTGACAAAGCCATCGCGGAAATCTACAAAACGCTGACGCTGCAGCCTATCTCCCCTTCAAAGCAACAAGCCATGTCAGACCTTTTTGTCCAGGCAAGAAAAGAATTTGAAGCTAGCCCTGAAGCTACAATGGAGTTTTACCCCGATGCCGATGCTGAATTGGCGGCTATTGCCGTGGTCGCCAACGCAATGATGAATTTGGATGAATTTTTAACCAAGCCCTAATGAAGAATCTGGAAAAACTACTGAGCGAACTGCAGGTGCAAAAACTGCAAACCCAGACCAGACGGCATTTTCTCATGGACTGTGTCAGCAAGGTCGGCGGATTGGCCTTAGCTCCTTTGCTCTTTGGCTGTGAAATCGGCAAAAACGGACAGGCCAAAGATGGGCTAAACCTCAGCGAACGCGACCTCAATCCGCTCGCCCCGCTCCCTCCACCTTTTGCAGGCAAGGCCAAATCCATCATTTACCTCCACATGGCTGGAGCACCTTCCCAATTGGAGCTCTTTGATTTCAAACCAGAATTGGCTAAGCTACACGACCAAGATTGCCCTGAAAGCTTGCTGGAAGGGCGAAAATTTGCCTTCATCAGGGGCGTGCCGAAGATGCTGGGCCCTCAGGCCAAATTCAACCAACATGGGCAATCAGGAGCTTGGGTATCGGACTATCTTCCGCATTTTTCCAAAGTGGTGGACGAAGTGGCTTTTCTCAAGGCCATGCACACGGATCAGTTTAACCACGGTCCCGCACAGCTATTCATGCAGACCGGCTCCCCTAGACTCGGTCGCCCAAGCCTTGGCAGCTGGGTCACTTATGGGCTAGGGACAATTAACCAAAACCTGCCGGGTTTTGTCGTCCTGACTTCTGGAGGCAAGACTCCCGACGCAGGTAAAAGCGTATGGGGATCAGGCTTTTTACCATCTGTTTATCAGGGGGTTCAGTGCCGGTCAAAGGGTGACCCCGTTCTATATTTGGAAGATCCAAGTGGTATGTCGCGGGATTTGAAGAAAAAAGTCATCTCTGCGATCAACCAAGCCAATCAGGAAGATTTTGAATCCATCGGCGACCCCGAAATCCTCGCCCGTATCAACCAGTTTGAGATGGCCTATCGCATGCAAATCGAGGTGCCTGAGGTGATGAACATCAACGATGAGCCAGACTACATCCACCAGCTCTACGGAACCCAACCCGGCGAAGAATCCTTTGCCAACAACTGTCTTTTGGCTCGCAAACTAGTGGAGAAAGGCGTCCGAGTGGTACAGCTTTACGATTGGGGTTGGGACACCCATGGCACGGACAAAGACGGTTCGATAGATATGGGACTGCGCAACAAATGCCGAAAGATCGACCGCCCGATGTCCGCACTTCTGCTCGATTTGAAACAAAGGGGATTGCTTGAAGACACGCTGGTAGTATGGGGTGGGGAGTTTGGCAGGACCCCCATGCAAGAAAACCGCGAAGGCAAAGTCCAGGGCTTCAAAGGCCGAGACCATCATGTGGATGCATTCACCATGTGGGTCGCTGGCGGCGGGGTCAAAAAAGGAGCCAGCTATGGAATTACGGACGACTTTGGATTCTCTGGAATAGACGAACGCACTTCCGTCCATGACCTACACGCTACCCTACTCCACCTCATGGGATTTGACCATGAAAAATTCACCTACGACTTCCAAGGTAGACCTTTCAGACTTACGGATGTCGAAGGGGAACTGATTAGAAAAATTATCGCTTAACATGCCCAAAAATTACGCTTTACTGGTTTTGATACTCTTGCTCGTTGGATCGACCTCTCTCTTTGCGCAGCAAAAAATCCTTTTCTTCCAGACCGACTGGGGCAATGAGCTTCCGATGGATGAGTTTCTCGCCAAAGTCAAAGCTGACGGATACGACGGTGTGGAAGTGTGGATGCCGGGTTCTCAGGAAGCCAAATCCCAGCTCAAACAAGGCCTCAAGAAATATGGGCTGAAAGTGATCTTCCTCCACGGCACCAATAACGGCTTGCCATACAATGAGTCTCTAAAAGCCTATCAACCTGGCTTGCAAGAAATTCTAAAATGGAATCCGGTGAAGGTCAATAGCCATACAGGAAGTGATTTTTGGACACTGGAGCAGAATTTCGCTTTCCTTGAAGTCGGGGAAAAGATGGCGGCGAAAGCGGGAATTCCCTTGGTCCACGAGACTCACCGTGCTAGATTTTCCTATTCTCTGCCGATGACTTTGGAAATGTTGGAAAAATTCCCCGGGCTGAAACTGACACTTGATATCAGCCATTGGATGGTGGTGCATGAGCGATTGATAGGCGGAGATGATCCTTTTCTACAAAAAATACTTCCTGCCGTCCAGCATATCCACTCCCGAGTTGGCTTTGCCGAAGGCCCACAGATCAACAATCCCGAAGCGCCGGAGTGGGCAAAGGCCGTTGAGGTCCACCTCGAGATTTGGGAAAAAATCATCCGTAGCTCCAAAGACGAGGTCTTCACCATCACCACGGAGTTCGGCCCTCCACCCTACTTGCCGACTGTCCCCTTCACCAACGAGCCGATTGCAGACCAATGGGCTGCGAATCTCTACATCATGAAAGCCATCAAAGCGAGATTGCAATGATTGATTTTGTTTTTCCGCTTTTCGGAAGGTTTCATCCGATTCTGGTCCATCTCCCTATCGGTATTTTGCTCTTCGGGGTTGTTTTGGTTTTTCTCTCCAAAAAGCGAGAAACTGCTCATTTGCAATCCATTCGGCTTGCATTCCTTTTGGGTGGATTGGCAGGGCTCTTATCCTCTATTTCGGGATTTCTGCAATATCAATACGAAGGCTTTGCTTGGGACTCCGTTCAGTTCCATTTCATTCTCGGCTTGACCACGACCGCGGCCTCATTCTGGCTTTATTACGAGTTGAGGAAGAATGCTGCATTCCCAGACCATTTTAGACTCAAATCGTCTGCTCTCGTAGTCCTTCTCATGTTCACCGGACATCTCGGCGGAAATATCACCCATGGAGAAACCTACCTGATTGAGCCTCTGCCGACTGGAATCCAAGAACTGCTAGGCTATAGTAATGAGGAAGCAAAGGGATTAGTTTTGCCTGTTCAAGGCTGGGAAGAGCTAGCCTATTTTGAGCAGGTGGTACAGCCTATCCTGAATCAAAACTGCAAAAGCTGCCACAACCCTAGAAACAAAAAGGGTGATCTGGACCTCAGTTCTTATGAAACCCTTCTCACTGGAGGGGAAGACGGCAGCATACTTACGGGTGGAAATTCAGAAGCCAGCGCGCTTTTTTCCCGCTTAATACTTCCAAAAGATGACGAAGACCACATGCCTCCCAAGGAAAAGCGGCAATTGCAGAAAGAAGAAATCGAGCTGATCAAAGCCTGGATCGACCTAGGTGGAAAAACCGACTCAAAGCTTGGCGATGCAGACATCCATGCCGAGCTTTTGGAGCCCTTCTTTGAAAAAGTGGAGATCCCATTTTATCCGAATGTATCCGTAGCTCCCCTTTCCGAAGAGCAACTCAAAGAGCTCAAAGCCAATGGATTTTTTGCAGAATTGGTGGAAAAAGAATCGTCTTGGCTCATGGTGTCATGCGTCAACTTTCCGCAGTTTTCGGAATCGGACTGGGCAAAGCTCAAGATAGCCAGCCAACAAATTGCCTTTTTGGATCTTTCAGGGACGCAGGTGACGGACCAGATTCTGGATTCCATACAGACCCTTCCAAACTTGACCGTGCTCAAGCTCAACCAAACGGCCATTTCAGGAGAAAAGCTTGGCGAACTCCAGTCCATTTCCAATTTGAAGAATCTCTACCTGAACCAAACACAGGTGACCTTGGAACAATTGCGACCTCTCCAAAATCACCCGAGTCTGAGCAAGGTATTTGTATTTGACAGTCCTGCCAGTTCCGAGGAAAGCAACGCTTCCTTCAGCTTCGTTTTGGAGAAAGGAAACTATCAACTCCCTCCCCTGCCGACAGACACCATCGTGTATTAGCCGAGATGCGAGGCGATTTTCTCCTCGTTGAAGCCCAAAGTCAAGCTTCCGTCAGGATACGTAATCAACGGGCGCTTGATCATACTGGGATTTTCGATCAGGATAGGAATGGCCGTCTCCGCCTTTTCCAGCGCTACTTTCTGGACATCGTCCATCTTGCGATAGGTTGTCCCCTTCTTGTTAACCAGTGCTTCGAGTGAGCTTTTTGCCAAAAAATCCTCCAACAGCTCGGGGCTTATTTCTTCTTTTTTGTAGTCGGTGAACTCGTAATCCACTCCTTTTTCCTCTAGGAAATTGAAAGTCTTCTTCATGGTATCGCAGCTCTTGATACCGTATACTTTAATGGACATGCTAAGCTTGTTGTTTTAATCAATCGAATAAACGAGGTGCAAAAATACCGCGTCCTTTCTTATTTTTCCAATTTGTTCAAATTAATCAGCACCTGCCTAGCCAATGATGGATCGAGGCGGTTTCGACACCGGCGCAACGGTTCGGAGGAGAAAGCTCAATCTTCCTTTTTTCTTATTTGGACAGTGAAACCGCCTGCCTTTGGCTCAATCCGGATTGTAATAGGCTCTGAACTCGCCAGCGATTGTCTTCAGCACTTCCTCCCTGGTGGTTTCACTATATAGCTGACCTGAAAAAGAAGCCTCTACATACCGACCTATTGGATCGATTTTCTTTATTGTGACAGTTAAGTTTCCATCCTTGGCATTGCCGTTCAAAAATGGCACATAAACAACTTCGTTTGTTCCAATGACCTGTACAGGATTTGCCTCATAGGTCCCAGGCGAGTTTCCGCCGATTGAAAACACCCCCCAAATGCAATCTCTTTCAGGTTGATCCCCACAGCCCTCGCGCACACTAGCGTACAAATTGCCGGAGTTGTAGAGGATAACATTCTCAGTGAGGCTTCCTTCATACTTTTCTTTAGGATTGAATTGATCCCAGATCTCGTTGAATCCATAGAAATACTCCTGATTGTCGACTTTGAATTTAAAATAATACTCGAAAGGTATCTGGTCATCAGGCTTCTGATCTTCCGTATCGGCACAAGCAGTAAGCCCCAAAAGGATCAGCATAAAAGACGGAAGGGATAAACGTATTTTCATAGGGAGGCTATTGAGTTTTCATCGACAAGATCAGACAAAAAAAATCCCTCGAAAATACCCTCCATAGGGTATTTTCGAGGGATTCCCATCATTTTAGGACATCAAGAAATAATCTCCTTCATGCTCTCCTCGTGCGCCTGGAGGATCTTTCCGATTAGGTCATCGCTTAGCGCAGTGGAAAGGAATAAGCTTTCAAACTGGGAAGGCGCCAGATACACGCCGCGGTGCAGCATGGCCTGGAAGTATTTGCCAAACAAGGCCGTATCAGAGGTCTTCGCAGATTCAAAATCCGTCACCGATTCCTGGGTGAAAAAGAGGGAATACATACTTCCCAGCTGATTGATCGTAAAATCCAGCCCAAGACTCTGGTTGATCGACGAGATACCGGATGCGATCTGCATTCCGATCTCGTTTAGTCGGCTGTAGACCTCCGGATGGGTATCCAAGTAATCTAGCATGGTCAATCCGGCAGCCATGGCAATTGGGTTGCCGGAAAGCGTCCCCGCTTGGTAAACTGGCCCAGCAGGAGATACGAATTCCATGATCTCTTTCTTTCCTCCATAGGCACCCACCGGCATACCTCCTCCGATGATTTTGCCCATAGTGGTCATATCCGGAATCACTCCAAAAAGCTCCTGTGCGCCACCTTTTGCCAAGCGAAAACCTGTCATCACTTCGTCAAAAATCAAAACGATTCCCTCTCGCGTACAGATATCCCGCAATCCCTGAAGATATCCGGGGTCAGGGAGACAGAGCCCCATATTTCCCGGCACAGGCTCCAGGATCAAAGCGGCAATCTCCCCATCATTGGCCACAACGAGATTTTCAATTGCCTGAAGGTCGTTGTATGGAGCCAAAAGCGTGTCTTTGGCCGTGCCGCTCGTTACCCCCGGAGAATCTGGATTTCCCATGGTAATCGCACCCGAGCCGGCGGCGATCAAAAACGAATCTCCATGGCCATGGTAGTGCCCTTCCAGCTTGATGAATTTATCCCGACCGGTATATCCCCTGGCTACCCGAATAGCGGACATGGTAGCCTCGGTACCCGAGTTGACCATGCGCACTTTCTCCACGGACGGCACCATGTTCACAATCAGCGCCGCGATCTCCACCTCCCTCGCCGTAGGTGCTCCAAATGACGTTCCGCTTTCCATGGCTTTGATCACAGCCTCGCGGATCAGGGGATGGTTGTGCCCCAGGATCATGGGACCCCAGCTATTGATCATTTCAATGTAAGCATTGCCGTCGGCATCGTAAAGGTAGGCTCCGTCTGCTTTGGAAATGAATATCGGGTCTCCTCCCACCGCGCGAAATGCACGAACGGGAGAGTTTACACCGCCGGGAATAACGGTCTTTGCATGGGCGAAAAGCCGCTTGCTTTCAGAAATCTGCATGGTTTATTGTAAAGGAATCAGTTCGCCCGCTTCAAGCTTGAACACAGGCGTATAACTGTTGTTGTTCGAATTTTGAAAATTATATCCCCAAGTCAACTTGCCTTGCTGGAAAGCCTGCTGGTTCAATCCTCTTCGAAGATCAAAAGAATAGCTGGATGTAACGTTGGCTCCCAGCCAATTGACAAGCTCTGCACCCAACACAGTATTCATCATCGGGTATGCCAGGTATTGCTCGTAATATTGTTTCCTAAAGCTTGTCATATACTCCGAATCAAACTTCGGTGTGTTATTGGAGATGAAATAAAAGTTGGGAAACTCCAGCATCTCAAAGTTGGCAAAGTTGAAACCTAGCCAAGAATCCATGACTAAAACGGGGACAGAAGTGGTGATGCTTTCCATTAATGAAAAAACAGATTGGCCTATCGCCGGGTCGTCTGCCAAGATGATGATTTGATCAACTGACGGCGAATTACCCCTACTCACCCCCATTCCCTGGAGAAAGGTTGAAGCGTTTCTCGGGTCGATTTTTTGGACTTTCGCCACCTGAAATCCCGCCTTTTGGAGGTCCTCACTAAGGAGAAGTCCCAATTTCTCGTCCCTGGAGCTTCCGCTATATCCAATCGCTACGCGGTTACCCCATTTTTGGGACTTGAGGCTTGAGATAATTCCTGCAGAAAGCGAAATGACCGATGGCCTAAACAGGTAGCTGAATTCTGTTTCCTCAAATCTTTCTCCCAGATTGGACAGGGGATGGATGAAAGGGATTTCTTCCTTTTCGGCAAAAGCACTGACAAATTCACTCTCCTCGGGGTAGATCGGGCCGATGATCGCATCCGCACTTTTGATCTCCGGATCGTTCAAAAGATTGGTAAGGTGATCGAGGTTTCTCTTAGAATCAAACGTGATCATTTTGACCTTTTTCCCCTCCGACCGCAGCTGATCCACTCCAAATGCTATACCTTGATAAAGCTCGAAGATGAAATCCGACGGATTCACTTGGGATACGCTGGAGGTACCCGATCCGGTAAACGGAAGAATCACCACCAGATCTAAAATATCATCCTTGGGCTGGTTTTTGGCAGGAGAGCTGGACTTGATTTGCTTGAGCGCTGCGATCTCGCTTGCCGACATGATGGTCTGTTTCTGTAGTACAGCGGCCAAAGCAGCAGTATACCCCTCATTGGTTTTGAATTCATCCAAGTTGGCCACCAGATAGCTCGCTGTAGCCTTGCTCAGGTATTCGAAAGTGGCGTTGTAAGCTTTGCTCTGAATCGATTCGTTTTTGATGCCCTTGATAACCCTTAGGGCTTCAGAGTTTTGGTTGTTTTGAAAATACGCTACTGCCAAAAGGTATTTCGCCTCATCAGACTTGCTCCAGTTTTTACCATACATGGGCTGTAAGGCACTGATTGCCTGCGCAGGCTGGTTGGCGGCAAGCGCCGCTTCTGCCAAATGAAAAGCGGCATAGTTGGCCAAATTCCCATATTTTTCGGAGTCAGTCAATGGTTTGAAGGCATTGATCGCACCCCAATAATCTTTGGCTAACAAGATGTTCTTAGCGTTCAGGTATTCCTGAGGAAGTCCCTGAGCTATAGAGTAATGACCGAAAAAAAATAGAAAAAGGATGATTAACAGATTTCGCATAGTTCCGATTGTAACGGGATGATTCAGGCATGGCAAATTTAACCCATTATTTCCAAACCCAAAGTTTGGGCCAGAAAGGGTTTGCAATCCAAAAAACACCCCTGAAAATATCAGCACAAACAAGCTTCTCAACTTCAATTCACACTTGCCCAGTCTCTGCTAGACCAGCATCAGCGCGCGAGATAACACCGCCCTCTACCCCGCTTTCTTGGCAACATACAAAATGTCCATAGATTGAGGCGATTAATCCACATCGATAAAAAACCCCTATTCGAAGGGACTGTGCAAAGTCCGCGACTTTCATTAAGTGGATAGGTGGGAAGCAGCCACGGCTTGAATAAAGTCAGACTGCCCGCGAGTAGGTCTGGCGCATTAGTTACTTTATCGACAAATCTAGCTGGGTCTTCGAGCCAGCGTAGACCAAAGCAGCGCTAGCCAGTGTACGGGATATCTGCACCGGCTTGACAACTTTCTCCGACACAGATGCGGGCACAAAAAAACCACCCTTTCAGGTGGTTTTGTTAGATAGTTTATTCGCTGAGAACTAGCGGATAAAAAGCATTTCGCGGTATTTCACAAGTGGCCAGCTTTCGTCGTCCACCAGAAGCTCAAGCTTGTCAACAGCATAGCGGATTTTGTCAAAATAAGCTGCTTTCACCTCTGACTGGTAGCCTTTTGCTCGCTTCACGATGTCCTCCTCCTTGTTGAGTCTCTTGCGAGCCTCCACCATGGCGGTCACGTTGGACTTAACGGATTCGATATGTCTCGCTACGTCTTTGATCGTCTCTACTGCCGCAGAATGATCCAAGCCCAGGCCTTTCAAGCCATTTGCGTTTTCGATCAGTTTGTTTTGGTAAAGGATCGCGGTAGGGATGATGTGGTTCAAAGCTAGGTCACCCATCACGCGGCTTTCGATCTGCACCTTTTTGATGTAGTCCTCCAGCATGATTTCATGTCGGGCGTGCACCTCAATGTGGTTCAGTACATTATGACGCTCATAAAGCTCCTTAATAGCTTTCCTTTCATAGACATCCAATGCCTCAGGGGTAGACTTCAGGTTGGAAAGACCTCTCTTTTCGGCCTCTTTTGCCCACTCCTCAGAGTAGCCATCACCTTCAAATCTTACTTTTTTGGACTCCTTGATGTATTTTCTCAGGACATTGACGATGGCAATCTTCTTCTCTTTGCCAGCGTTCATTTCCTTCTCGATATCCTTGTACATTCCTCTCAGTACTTCGGCCACGATCACGTTGAGTGTAGTCATTGGAAGGCCGCAGTTTGCTGAGGAACCTACCGCACGGAATTCAAACTTGTTTCCAGTGAAAGCGAATGGAGAGGTTCTGTTTCGGTCGGTGTTGTCCAGGATGATCTCGGGGATCTTGGAGATACCCAATTTCATATACATGTTGTCGCCTTTCTCGATCTTGATGTTGCCGTTTTTCTCCAACTCGTCCAATACGTCGGTCAAAGTGCCGCCCAAGAATACGGACATGATAGCTGGAGGTGCTTCGTTGGCGCCTAGACGGAAGTCGTTGCTTGCAGACGCGATGCTCGCTCTCAGGAGGTCAGCGTGGTCGTGCACCGCCTTAACAGTCGCTACCAAGAAGGTCAGGAACTGAAGGTTTTCACGGGCAGAGTTGCTTGGCTGGAAAAGGTTGACACCAGTGTCGGTGATCAGAGACCAGTTGTTGTGCTTACCGGAACCGTTCACCCCTGCGAAAGGCTTCTCGTGGAACAACACTTTTAGGCCGTGCTTTTCAGCCACCTTGTCCATCACGTCCATCAAAAGCTGGTTGTGGTCGATGGCTTTGTTGATTTCTTCGTAGATAGGAGCCACTTCAAACTGGCCTGGAGCCACTTCATTGTGACGAGTTGACAAAGGAATACCCAACTTGTGCGCCTCGATCTCAAAATCCATCATGAAATCTTTCACGCGGGTAGGGATAGAACCGAAGTAGTGGTCTTCCAACTGCTGCCCTCTAGCCGGGCTGTGACCGAATACAGAGCGGCCAGCCATCACGAGATCAGGACGGGCAGCGAAAAGCGCCTTGTCCACCACGAAGTATTCCTGCTCCACACCCAATGAAGGGGAAACTTTTCTCACATTGCGATCAAAAAGCTGGCAGACTTCTACCGCCGCGTCATTGACAGCTTCCATAGACTTCAACAGTGGAGTCTTGTAGTCCAGTGCTTCGCCAGTATAGGACACAAAAATGGTCGGGATGCAAAGCGTCTTTTCGAGGATAAAAATCGGAGACGAAGGATCCCATGCGGTGTAGCCTCGTGCTTCAAAAGTCGAACGGATACCACCGTTGGGGAAAGAGGAAGCATCAGGTTCTTGCTGTACTAGCGCGGAAGCTTTGAACTTCTCGATCCCTGCATACATATCAAAGAATGAATCGTGCTTCTCGGCTGTAGAGCCGGTCAATGGCTGAAACCAGTGCGTAAAATGGGTGACTCCCTTAGCAAGCGCCCAGGTTTTCACGGCAGTTGCCACCTCTTCGGCGGTCGCAGGATCGATTTTGGTTCCTTTGTCCACCGCTTCCATCACCTTCTTATAGGCAGAAGGCGCCAAAGAGGCTTTCATTTGTCCCAATCCAAAGACGTTGGTGCCAAAATAATCCGAAATTTTAGAAGACGGTGGGGTTACGTTGACCCGCGGTCTCGCCTGAACCATTCCCAGGGCTTGTTGTCTAAGTGTTGCCATTTCTACAATAAGTGGTTTAATATTACACCCACAAAAATAGAAAAATATGCACTCGAAAAAGAGATCGACCTATTTTTGAGATCATTTTTGAAAAAAATTCCACTTTTTTCAAAAATTCATGGCGTTTTTCAAGCCAAAAGGCCAAAAAAAGTGTATTTCCATCCCCAAAATTGGAAAATTGAAAAAAGCAGTGGAATACTTACCTTTGCAAAACCGTCTAAATCCGGAGATTTGTGAAATCGGGCGAAATAACATCGTTTTTCACAAAAGTTTTTAAAAGCCATGCGGGATTCCGCTTGGCAATTAAAAATCAAAGACCATCACATGAAAAAAGTTGCCTTCTATACGCTCGGTTGCAAGCTGAATTTCTCTGAGACATCCACCATTGGCAGACAATTCGAAGAAAAAGGGTATCTCAAAGTCGATTTTCAGGAAAGTCCCGACATATTCATCATCAACACCTGCTCGGTCACCGAGAATGCCGACAAGAAGTGCAAGAAGATCGTCAAAGAGGCCAAAAAGATCTCTCCGGATTCTTATGTAGCCATCATCGGCTGTTACGCACAGCTCAAACCAACCGAAATCTCGGAGATAGAAGGAGTCGATGCCGTTCTCGGCGCAGCCGAAAAATTCCGTTTGATTGAGCTTTTGGATGATTTTGCCAAAGTACAGGAGACAAAAGTTCTGGCAAGCGAGATCACCGAAGCCAAATCCTTCAACAACGCTTATTCCATCAACGACAGAACCCGGACTTTTCTCAAAGTCCAGGATGGATGCAACTACGGCTGTGCTTTCTGTACCATTCCCTTGGCAAGGGGAAAAAGCCGAAGCAATACCATCGAGTCCGTTTTGGCCTCGGCAAGGGAGATCGCGGCAACGGATGTCAAGGAAATCGTCCTTACCGGAGTGAATATCGGTGACTTTGGGATTGTCGACGGAAAAAGAAACGAACGTTTTGCAGACCTCGTTTTCGCGCTGGATGAAGTAGATGGCATTGACCGCTTCCGTATTTCGTCCATCGAACCCAACCTTTTGACGAACGAGATCATCGAATTTGCCTCTAGGTCTAAGCGGTTTGTCCCCCACTTCCATATTCCACTTCAATCCGGCTCCAATACAATCCTGAGAAAAATGGGCCGACGATACCTTCGGGAGCTTTATGAAGACCGCGTATCCAAGATCAAGACGCTTATGCCTCATGCATGTATCGGAGTGGATGTCATCGTGGGATTTCCGGGCGAGACCGACGAGCTGTTTCTGGAAACCTACAATTTCCTGAATGACTTGGAAATCTCCTACCTACACGTATTTACCTACTCCGAGCGGGCAAACACCCGTGCAGTTGAAATGGATGGTGTCGTGCCGATGAAAAAGCGTAACGAGCGCTCCAAGATGCTGCGCATCCTTTCCGAGAAAAAGAGAAGGAAATTTTACGAAGAAAATCTAGGAAAGACCTTCACCGTCCTCTTCGAAGAAGACGTGGAAAATGGCAAAATGCACGGCTTCACCGAAAACTATATCCGCGTCGCGGCGAAGTATGACCCCATGCTCATCAATGAGTTGAAAGTGGTTCAATTGGACCAAATCAATGATTTTGGCAATGTAGAAGTCCTTGAACCGGAGATGGTGTATGAGAAACACTAGCTTCGACAAGCTCGGTGGCCGTGATTGGGTGACCGAGCTTGCCGAGGTCAATTTTTGAACTCTTATTTTTTGTATGGAAGCCTTCATGTATATTCTGATTTGCGCCAATGGGCAGTATTATACCGGAAGCACCAAAGATCTTGATCGAAGATTGACCCAACATCAGGAAGGAGAAGGTGCTAATTTCACCAAAAAGCACCTTCCCGTAGTGCTGGTTTATTTTGAAAAATTCAGTCGCATTGACGAGGCTTTCTTCAGGGAAAAGCAAGTTCAAAATTGGTCCCACGCAAAAAAAGATGCATTGATAAATGGTGATTTTGATCTTTTAAGTAAGCTGAGTAAAAGTAAAAATAGTTTCACCGGTGGCCGAGCTTATCTAGGCCAGCTTGTCGAACTCGGGCGGGTGAGCTTGTCGAACTCCGGCGGGTGAGCTTGCCGAACTCCCATTTTTCCCTAATTTCAACTATTCCAAAACCTGACTTTTTGTGACTCAACAGCCTCTACCCCTCATTCAGGACAACACCTGGCTCGAACCCTTCGCCCCGGTGATCGAGGCTCGATATGAAAGGTTTCGCTCAACCCTCCACGCGATCAATGATTTCTCGGGAAACATCCTGGAGTTTGCCCGGATGCACGAGTATTATGGGGTCCATTTCGACAAATTCCGAAATGGCTGGATCTATCGGGAATGGGCGCCTGAGGCCAAGGGGCTTTTCCTCACGGGAGACTTCAACTGGTGGGACCGCAATTCCCATCCCTTGCGCAAAAACCACCGGGGTGACTGGGAGATCTTTCTGCCCTATGCTGATTATAAAGACAACTTCGTCCACCAAAGCCGGATCAAAGTTCGCATCATCGGCGCCAACGACACAGATCTGGACCGCATTCCAGCCCATATCACCCGGGTAGTCCAAGACGAAGAGACCCACGACTTTTCTGGGCAACTTTGGTTTCCGGAGGAAAAATTCAACTGGACTGACCAGAATTTTTCTCTTCAAAAAACCTTCGAAATGCCACTGATTTACGAATGTCATGTGGGCATGGCGCAGGAAAAACTCGGAGTCGGCACCTACAAAGAATTCGAAGAAAACATACTCCCCCGTATCAAAGCCGGAGGCTACAATGCAATCCAACTGATGGCCGTGATGGAGCATCCCTATTACGGCTCCTTCGGCTATCACGTCTCCAATTTCTTTGCGCCATCTTCCCGATTTGGGACGCCGGAGGAGCTGAAGTCCCTGATCAATGCCGCCCATCGGATGGGCATCGCGGTGATTATGGACATTGTCCACTCCCACGCGGTCAAAAACGTCAACGAAGGGCTGAACGAATTTGACGGGACGGATGACCAATACTTCCATTCCGGAGACCGGGGCTATCATGAGGGTTGGGACTCCAAGCTCTTCAACTACGGCAAATGGGAAGTACAGCAGTTCCTGCTCTCCAACATCCGCTATTGGTTGGAAGAATTTCATTTCGATGGCTTCCGGTTCGACGGTGCAACCTCCATGCTCTACCACCACCATGGTCATGTGTCGTTTGACTCCGCCGAGAAATACTTTGACGCCGGAGTGGACGAGGAAGCGCTCCTCTACTTCCAACTGGCCAATACGCTGATCCACTCTTTCAAACCAAATGCTCTGTCCATCGCGGAGGAAGTCAGTGGGATGCCGGGGCTGAGCCGCACGGTGTCAGACGGGGGGATAGGCTTTGACTTCCGCCTGGCTATGGGGATTCCCGACTTCTGGATCAAAACACTCAAACACAAGCCCGACGAGCAATGGGACATGTTTGAGCTTTGGCATGAGCTGACCAACCGGCCAGCCCAGGAAAAATCCATCGCCTATGCGGAAAGTCACGACCAGGCACTGGTCGGAGACAAAAGCATCGCCTTTTGGCTAATGGACAAGGAGATGTATTTTTCGATGACCGTCCTGGAGCAAAACCTCGTGGTGGACCGCGGCATCGCCCTGCACAAGATGATCCGCATGATCACGCTGAGCTTAGGCGGGGAAGGCTACCTGAACTTTATCGGCAATGAATTTGGGCATCCAGAGTGGGTGGACTTCCCCCGTCTGGGCAACGACTGGAGCTACCAATACGCCCGTCGGCAGTGGTCTCTCGTGGACGATCCACTCCTCCGCTACCGACAAATGGGCGCGTGGGACGAGGCGATGATTCACCTAGCTATCCAGTACCGCCTCCTATCGGCAGCACCTGCCCAGCAGCTCCACTTGGATCCAGACAAGAAAATACTGGCGTATGAGCGGGGCGGACTTATTTTCGTGTTTTCCTTTCATCCCAGTGAGTCCTTTTTCGGATTTCCCATACACATCGACCAAGAAGGCAACTATCGAATCCTACTCCACTCCGACGAAAAGGACTTCGGAGGTTTCGAGCGACTGGACAAATCCATAGACTACCCCACCGATGCCAATCATCACCTGCATCTCTATATCCCCAATCGGGTGGTGATGGTGATGGAGAGGAAGAAATAAATATCGCTCTACTGGAATTTGATTCCGTCAAAGAGCTTTTGACCGAATCGTTTTCAGTTGGGTTTGTAACATAACTCATCCCACTGAGTTCAGAATAAACTTTCAACTGGGCGAAGTTTGTAATTCCACCCTAATATTTTCAGGAATTTGGAATTCCGATTGTTGCTCCATACTTAAGCCCGGAACTACTTTCCCCTTCTCCAAGTTAGACTCTCAACATTATCCTTTTCACCATGTCCATTTCCAAAGAATCCGAGTTGATAGGAATGCAAAAAGCCAGCGAAGCCGTGGCCATCGCCCTCAAAGAAATGACCCGATATGCCAAACCGGGAATCAGCACCAAGGACCTCGACCTATTCGGCGCCCAGATTTTGGCGGATTTTGGAGCCAAGTCAGCCCCTTTTCTGACTTATGGCTTTCCGGGCTGGACCTGCATCAGCGTCAATGAGGAGTTTTGCCACGGCATCCCCTCGGACAAGCGGATTTTACAAGAAGGCGACCTGATCAATATCGACGTCTCCGCGGAGTTGGATGGGTTTTGGGCGGACAATGGTGGTTCTTTTGTCATCGGTGAGGACATTCACGGACATCGCCCTTTGGTGGAAGCGTCCAAGGAGATCCTAAAGAAAACTTTGGCACAGCTCAAAGGCGGGGTGAAAATCTCCGATGTCGGCCATCTGATGGAGACGGAAGCCAAAAAGCGGGGATATCGAGTCATCAAAAACCTGGGCGGGCATGGCATCGGCCGCAGCCTACACGAACAGCCTGACGAGTTGCTCAATTATCGCAACAAATACGATCAGCGGAGATTTCGCAAAAACTCCGTCGTAGCCATCGAGACCTTTATCGCCACCGATTCAACCTATGCAGACACCCTGGCTGACGGCTGGACTTTGGTGGGTAACCGTGGGGGTTTTATGGCTCAGCACGAGCACACCATTCTGATCACCGACCGTGAACCGATCATCCTGACCAAAAGCAACGCAATCTGGAATTGAGCCAACCTAGACCTCAATCAGTTTGGCTCCGGAGTAAAGAATTTCAGCTCTGAGGTGAAATGATGCTCTTCTGAGGGATCAGAATACTTTGGAGTTCGCTCTCCAATCAACAATCCCAGCCTCAGTCCATTTATCCGCTATTCCTTTACTTTTTCGGACAGGATGCCTAAGTTGGGGAAAGAATGGTCCTTATCCTGCCATGCAGCGCAAGCCAAATCAGGGATCTCCCCGTCTTTTTCGCAGATCTCTCCATCCAACTCTCCCCTAGATGCTCTCCCCGGCCAACAAAAGAATCTGGGGCCACATGCTCCCGTTTGGGCTGATCTGGCTAGTCACGGGTTGGGTATTTCTGCTTTCGGAAGCCGCTGTCACCGGAAATTTCGAAAATCAACCCGACACTGCCATTCGGGTGACTTTCCCAGTATTCCTCATGGCCAGCCTTGCCGTGTTTGTCTTCGGCCTGCTCACCGGCTGGGTGGAGATCCGCTTTTTGAGTCGGCTATTCCGCCGTCAGCGCTTTGTGCTCAGGATCATTTTCAAACTGCTGGCCTATAGCCTGATCTTTCACCTCATCATCCTGATCAGCTTTCCCATCGCGGCGGGCATAGAACTGGGGCAGCCGATTTTCAGCGCCGAGGTCTGGAGCAAATTTGCTGCTTACCTAGCCAGCGTTACCCATCTAAGTACCATGGTCCAGCTTTCTTTTTCCTTGCTGCTTTCCCTGTTTTACTTCGAAATCAGCGACTACATTGGCCCCAAAGCGCTAAGCCATTTTCTCACGGGAAAATATCATCAGCCAGTTGTGGAAGAGCGGGTGTTTATGTTTCTAGATATGCGGTCCTCCACCAGTATCGCCGAAAGGCTAGGGCATAGCCGCTATTTTGCCATGCTTCGAAAGTACTACGAGGATCTCTCTGCCCCTATTTTGCGGAGCGCTGGAGAAGTGTACCAGTATGCCGGGGATGAGGTGATCGTGTCTTGGCCATTGAACAAGGGCGTAAAAGACCAGACCTGTCTGCATTGCTTTTTTTGGATGAAGGAAGCCTTGGGAAGGAAGCAGGATTTCTATCAAAACCTCTATGGGGAAGTTCCGGCCTTCAAAGCCGGGATACATTGCGGCAAAGTCACCGCCGGAGAGATCGGCATCATCAAAAAAGAGATCCTTTTCACTGGAGACGTACTCAATACCTGCGCCCGCATCCAGGGACTTTGCAACTCCTATGGAGCAGATCTGCTGATTTCCGCGGACTTACTCCAGTTGCTTAAGCCAAGTGGGGAGTTTAAAGTAATATCCAAAGGCTTCAACGACCTGAGGGGAAAAGATGAGGCGATGGAATTGTTTTCGGTGCAGAAATAGGCCAAGCTGTGATTCAAAAAACGAAAACACCAAACCTGTCTATCCTATGGAATTTTTGAGGAAATTTGGCGCTGGAAATGCCATAGCTTTGGATCGATTTCATGGCAGAATTATTCACCTGGAGCCTAATGTCATACCACTTTAAGCCCATCCTTCTTTTCAGTCTAGCGAGCCTGGTTTGCCTTTTTGCGAATGCCCAAAGCGCATTGAAAGGAAAAACAATCGCCGAAAGCTACTGTGGCTCCTGCCACGCCTACCCGGCTCCTTCCCTTTTGCCCAAGGAAATTTGGACTAAAAAAGTCCTGCCCCAGATGGCTGCCTACATGGGAGTCAAGGAGGCCCAAGACAGTCTGGGTGTCTGGGAAGAAAAAAGCGCCGCAGAGATCGCCATCCTGAAAAGGCTAAACGTCTACCCCACTACCAGCCAAATCTCCGAGGTAGACTTCAAGTCCATCGTGGACTTTTATGCCGCGGAAGCTCCGTCAGCGCTTCCTGACCAGAATACAAAAGAAGCACCTCAGCCCCTTGTCGGCTTTAGCCCAAAAAGGCTTTTCATTGAAGGGATACAAAGCCCAAAAACCAGCCTTGTAGCGATAAACGAAGAACGGGCTGAGCTCCTGATCTCCGACGCCAGCACCAATCAGCTCTACGCCAAGGACATCAACGACGAGCTGTTTACACTCCCTCCCATCGGCAGTCCCGCGGTACATTTTGTGAAAAGGGCAGTCAACGTCTACGATTTCCTCACCGTAGGCTCCATCGCTCCGAGTGACCTCTCCCAAGGTGCGCTCTATGAAATGGACCTGAATTCCAGCTCTTGGAGTGAGATTTTGGATCAACTTCCAAGGCCGGTTGATGCAATCTGGGAAGACCTGGAGCTGGACGGAAAACCCGACCTGCTGATCAGCAACTATGGCCACCATGGCGGCAACCTATCTGTCTATCGAGACGGTATCCTAGGCATAACCCCGATCCAGCTCGGGGGAGCCGGGGCAAGGAAAATGGAAATACAAGACCTCAATGGGGACGGTAAGCCGGATATCATCGCGCTGTTTTGCCAGGGCAATGAGCGCCTGTCAATTTTCTACAACAAGGGCAATGGGGAATTCGATTCCGAAAAAATCCTTCTGAGGTTTTCTCCGCTCATGGGCTCCAGCTATTTTGAAATGCGGGACATGAACGGGGACGGCAAGCTGGATCTATTGGTCAGCAATGGGGACAACTGGGACTATTCATCGGTCAGCAAGCCCTACCATGGCTTTCGCATTTATGAAAACGAGGGCGACGGCAGGTTTAAAGAAGCCTGGTTTTATCCCCAATATGGGGCCGCCAAAGCCATGGCCCTGGACTTTGATGGGGATGGGGATTTGGATCTGGCGACAATCGCCTTCTACGACGAGCTCCAAAATCCCGAGCAACAATTCTTGCTTTTTGAAAATCAAGGCAACCTGAATTTCGCACCAAAATACCTTTCGGAAGCAGCCATGGGAAAATGGCTCACCATGGATATCGGGGATTTGGACGGGGATGGAGATCCGGATATCGTCCTTGGGGCCTATCTGCACAACACACTGGAATACACCAAGCTTCGCATTCAAGGCATAGAGGAAATTCCCAGCGTTTTGATTTTGGAAAACACCCCGGCCGGGCGGCAATAGCAAAAAAGAAAATTTTGTAGCCCAACATTTATATCTTTTTCACTCTGAAAACCGAAACGCCATTGAACCATTCAATCCTGATCCCAAGAATAGAAACGATTACCGAGCGGAAACTGGTAGGTCTGTGCCGAACGATGAGCTTTGCCAAGTTTGAGCTCGTACAACTTTGGCAGGCCTTTAGGCCTTTGAGAAAGTCTATCGAAAATCCGGTAAACTCCGACGCGATCTCCCTAGCCATCTATCAGCCAGAGCACTTTGGGCATTTCGATCCGAATAGGAGCTTTGAAAAATGGGCATCCGTGGAAGTCTCCGATTGGGAAAACATACCCGACGGTCTGGAGATCTTGTGGCTTCCGGGAGGAAAATATGCGGTATTTCAGTACAAAGGTTCCTCCACAGACACTTCCATCTATCAATATATATTTGGCAGCTGGCTTCCCCAATCCGATTTTGAATTGGATCAGCGACCTCATTTTGAAGTCTTGGGAAGCAAGTACCGAAACAACGATCCTGAATCGGAGGAGGAAATCTGGATTCCGATTAGGGAAAAGACGAAGTAAATCCACTTTTAAAAACTGAGGCACAGCATCTGAACTGGCCATAAAAAAAGGCTCGCGGAATTCGCAAGCCTTTCATTGTAAAAGTGAAGCCTGATTAATTCGTTTTGGCAGGCCCTTTCCTTGGGAGTTTTTCCGCTCTCTGGGCGGTATTGTACACAAAAGAGGCCACCACCACGGCCATCTGCTTAAGGTCGTCCATCTCCAAGCGCTCAAAGGTATCCATGTTGGTATGGTGGGTTCTACTGCGATACTCGATCGGATCTTGGATAAACTGGAATCCTGGAATCCCAAGCGCGTCGAAGCTTTGGTGATCGGTGCCTCCGGTATTGCTGATCGTGATGGTGCGATCCGGAACAATCGCGTCAAGCGGTGCAAACCATGCATTGAAGATAGGTTCTACCGCTGCATTTCCCTGAAGATAAATCCCACGGATTTTGCCGGTTCCGTTGTCGATGTTGTAATAGGCCGAGATTTTTTCATGCTCCGGCGTCATTTTCATGGTTTCCCGGTCGCCAAAATGGTTTTTCACATAGCCTCTAGAGCCGTGGAGACCTTGTTCTTCCCCACCCCAAAGCGCAATTCGGATTGTTCTTTTTGGCTGTAGATCGGTAGCTTTCAGTATTCTGACAGCCTCCATCATCACGATACATCCTGCGGCGTTGTCAGTGGCGCCATTGGCTCCGTGCCAAGAATCCAAGTGGCCACCGAGCATGACCACTTCCGATTTTAGGTTTGGATCTGTGCCAGGGATTTCGGCAATCACATTGTAGCCTTGCAGGTCATCGGTGATATACCTCGCTTGGATCTCGGCCTCGACTTCCACCTCAACTCCGTTTTCAGCCAATCTTGCCAGAAGGTTGACGTTCTCTGGGGCGGTTTCCAACTCAGGAATTCCAACTGGCGAATCTTTCAAATAGCCTCTTGGGCTAGAGGTGAAAAGGGTTCCGTGACGGCCATTCACCCCTTTGATGATCAGCGCAGCACCTTCACTCACCAGAAAGGCATTGACCTTTTCCGCCAAAGCCCTTGCTGCCATAAACTGCGCCCTCATCTCGGGCGTAAAGCTGCTTTGTTGTGGAGTGGGATTCTCCATGCCATGCAGCTGCTCCGCGGTAAAGCGCAAGGCATCGGCCTGATAGGTCGGCGCCTGGGACCCTGTAGGCTTGATCCCGATGATAGCTCCTTTGAGTTTGCCCCTGTACTGTTCCAAATCCTCCTCTTTCTGTACATCGAGAAATATGACTTTGCCTTTTACCTCTCCAAAAGTACTTTCGGTCCAGGCCCTTGGGATGGCAATAAAGGGCATGTAATAGGGTTTGGTCATGGCGACGTAGCTTTTCTCCATCTCCCAGCCTCGGCCAAATTCTCCCCAGGCTTCGGTTTTGGCATTGGAAAGTCCCCAGTCGCTCAGTTGCTTGACGGTGTATTCCGTCGCTCGCTCGTAGCCTTCAGAATTGCTGAGTCTCGGGCCCACTCTGTCCACCAGCTCAAAGGCAATCTCTTCAACCTTGGAGTTTTCGAGACCTTCTTTTTTGATTTTTTCGATGGCGGCCAAGTCTATGGTCTCTTGGGCCATAAGCATTCCGGCAAAAAGCAAAGCCGGAAAAAACGTCAATGTTTTCTTCATAAGTTATAGGGATTGGAATAAGTACTAAAATCAAAAATACCGGTGATCTGTACTTTTGGGATTGGAAAGTAAGGCAAAAATCACAATTGGGACGGCTATTTGTGTAAAAGTCGAAGATATCCGAACCTTGCCCCGGCTAAATTTTGTTGGTACAAACCAATTATTCTATAATCCCGCGTATTTCACCCATGCAAATCCCCGAACACAAGCTGATTCCCTATATCCAGAAATGGGTCGATCTTTTGCCAGAAGAGGAAGAGAAGATCCTCAGCGCCTTTGAGCCCGTGGAATTGGAAAAGAAAAAGCTCGTCCTCAAGCCCGGGGAAATATCCAAGCATATCTATTTTATAGTGAAGGGCGTATTGAGGTCGTATTTTGTAGATGAAAAAGGAGTGGAGCACATTTACCAGATCCGGCTTGAAAACGGCTGGATCGGTGATTTGGAGAGTTTTTTCTCTCAGAATCCTGCGAAATTCTACATCGAGACGCTTGAAGCCTCTTTAGTCCTACAGATCTCGAACGGAAGGCTGGAGCAGCTTTATGCCGAGGTTCCCAAGTTGGAGCGTTACTTTCGGATTTTGTTCCAAAAGGCCTACATCAACGCCCTACAGCGTTTGAATTCCACGATGTGGACGACCGCGGAAGAACGCTACCAGGATATGGTTAAGGAAAACTGCGACATACTGCAGCGCGTCCCGCAAGCCTATATCGCTTCCTATTTGGGAATCACTCCCGAAAGTCTCAGCCGCATCAGGAAGAAAAAAAGCTGAATTTTGGAATAGCCCCAACTCCAAGCTCGTCGCTCCCAGCTTTCTTAACATACATCAAGTATTTGCCCCAATTCGCGGCGGTAACTTTGTTCCGTCAACCAGAGAAAGTGACATCCGACCAAAAAAGGAACTGTGAATTGGGCGATTTCCTTTATGCTATGAACCGAAGATCCTTCCTCTCTATTCTGGGAATTGGGGGAACTTCAATCTATGGAGCAATGAATCTAAACACGTTAAACTCGATTTTGGGACCTTTGGAAAATACGCCAAAGATGCCCGTTTTATTCCTCGGCCATGGCAGTCCCATGAATGCTATCGAGGACAACCAATTCGTCAGAGGATTCAGACAAATCTCCACGGAAATCGAAGTTCCGAAGGCCATTTTGGTAGTGTCGGCCCACTGGGAAACGTCTGGCACGCGCGTGACCGCCATGCAAAATCCTCCGACAATCCATGATTTCGGAGGCTTTCCAAAGGCGCTTTTCGAGGTTCAATACCCTGCACCTGGCAGTCCCGAGCTGGCCAAAGAAATACATCAAACAGTTCAATCCATGGAAGTGCACCTTGACGAGCAGTGGGGACTGGACCATGGGGCATGGACAGTCATCCGTCACATGTATCCCGAAGCGAATATCCCGGTGGTCCAGCTTAGTTTGGACTATCGCAAGTCGCCACGTGAGCACTATGACTTGGCCAGGGAATTAGTCAAGCTCAGAGAAAAAGGCATTTTGATCGTCGGCAGCGGCAATGTCGTGCACAACCTTCGCATGGTCCATTGGCAAAAGCTCAACGAGCCCTATGGCTACGACTGGGCCATCGAAGCCAATACCAAAATCAAGGAAAATATCCTGAACGGAAATCATAAGGACTTGATCAACTTCCGGCAGCTCGGACGCGCCTTCGACCTGGCAATTCCGACTCCAGAGCATTACCTCCCTTTGCTCTACACCTTAGGCCTACAGGGCAAGGGAGAAGACGTAAGCCTCTTCAATGACGAGCCCCTTGGGGGGTCGCTGACCATGACTTCCGTGAAGATCGGATAATCAAAAAAACACACAACCAATTATTTAATAACCAAAAGTTTAACTACATGAAAATCGGAGTAAGTGGCGCCACTGGCCAATTGGGACGTATCGTTTTAAATGAATTGAAAAAAAGAGGAGTTACCGATCAAGTCGTAGCCTTGGCTCGGAATGTCGAAAAAGCCTCGGAACTGGGCGTCGAAGCCCGGGAGTTTGACTACAGCAATGCTGATATGCTAGCCAAAAGTCTTCAAGGTATCGACACACTGCTTTTGATCTCCAGTTCTGAAGTGGGAAAGAGAGCTATTCAGCACGGGAATGTCATAGATGCTGCCAAGTCTGCGGGAGTCAAATGGATCATCTACACCAGTTTGCTTCATGCAGACCGCTCGAGCCTCAGCTTAGCGGGAGAGCATCTGGCAACCGAAAAAATCCTGAAAGAATCCGGAATCGAGTATACCATTTTGAGAAATGGATGGTACACAGAAAACTACGCGGGATCCATCCCGGGAGCCCTGGGAGCGGGAGCTATGATAGGAAGTGCGAGAGACGGCAAAATTTCTTCCGCGGCCCGAGCCGACTTTGCGGAAGCTGCCGCTGTGGTGCTTTTGGATGAAAAGCACAAAGGAAACGTCTATGAACTTGCCGGAGACGAATCCTATACCCTCCAAGATTTGGCGGCAGAAGTGAGCAAGCAGAGCGGGAAAAGCGTCCCTTACAAGGACCTTCCAGAAGCGGAGTATGCAAAAGCCCTGACTCAATTTGGTCTGCCAGAAGGATTGGCAGCAGCTATTGCCGGATGGGATGTTTCTGCTTCCAAGGGTGATCTTTTTGACGATGGCAAACAGCTTTCCAGCTTGATCGGAAGGCCTACCACACCGATGGCCGAAACCGTCACGAGCTTTGTCTCCTAATCCAGGGCTAGCAAGTGTTTGTCACACCAAAGGCGGAGAGCTAGATTCTCCGCCTTTTTCTTTTTCAGGGAATGAGAAAACTACGGAAACCGCCCCTGTTGATTTTTTAAAAAGGCAGCTTCAAAACCCTTATATTCCTCTTGAACGAAAGGTGAAATCGCGGCACGCTGATTCATCCAGTTTTTTGGAAATAAAAGAATAATGAAATAAACTCGAATCTAAGCCGTCCTAAATCAGGACTATAAATCCCTCCCAAAATGTCCCTGTCATGAAAATCGACAAAGCCATCCCGATTCTTTATTCCACGGATGTGGCCAAAAGCATCGCCTATTTTACCGAGCAACTAAAATTCGAAAATAAATGGGAATGGGATAGTCCGCCGACCTTTGGAGGCGTCTATCGGGATGGAGTGGAAATTTTCTTTTGCAAGCAAGACCAAGGCAATCCCCGCACGTGGATTTCCCTGGTGGTAGACAACGTGGATGAATACTACGAACTCATCAAAGACTCTGGCGCCAATATCCTAAGCCAACCGGACAGCAAAGAGTGGAATATGCGGGAAATGCTTGTAGAATGCCCTGATGGTCATATCATCCGAATAGGACACAACACCTCTTGTGACTAAGTCCCAAAACTCGCCCAATGAGAAAACTAAAACTTCAAATGCAGCTTTCCCTTGATGGATTTAATTCCACCGGTCCCAATGATGAACAACAATGGGTGACGTGGGCCTGGGATGAGATCAAATCCCATGTGTTGGATCTGGCGCGTTCCTGCGATACGGAGCTGATTGGAAGAAGTCTGGCGGAAGACTACTTGCCCTTTTGGAAAAACGTTCTCTCCCAGCCAGATTCCCCTATGTACGAGGCTGCGGAGATCAAGGCCGACCAAAAGAAAGTGGTTTTTACACAGACCAAAGATGAGTCAATCTGGGAAAGCACGACTTTGGCAAAGGGCGACCTTGCAGAAGAGGTCAGGCAATTGAAACAGCAAGAAGGCAAAGACATGATCGTGTATGGTGGAAGTTCCTTCGTAGCCAATCTGGTCAAGGCTGGATTGGTGGATGAGTTTCACCTCTACATCAATCCCATTGCCATCGGGCATGGCACTGCTCTTTTTGATAATCTGGTCGACTGGCAACGACTAAAGCTGATCACGTCCATCACTTTCCCAAGCGGCATTATTTTGCTTCAATATGAGAAAATATAGCTCCGAAAAACCAGTCCCTGTTTCGTCTTTTTTTGAGTCAAAGCATCTTACGCTTGCCCTTTTTGCGGTTTATGCAGCAGCCTTGGTTTGGATCATCGTTTTCAAGTTTGGCATCGAGATCACTTACACCGAACAGCGTGATGAGTTCAATCTAATCCCCTACCAAAGACCCTTGGTTTTGAATGGTAAAGTGAGCTATGGCGAAATCCTCTTGAACGTTCTGATATTCATTCCATTCGGACTTTATTTGGCCACACTTTTTGAAAAATGGGGCTTTTCAAAAGCTCTTGCGCTTTTTATCCTTAGCAGTTTTATTTTGGAAGCGACCCAGTACATTTTGGGAATTGGCGCTTTTGATGTCACAGACATCATCAACAATTCCCTCGGAGGAATAATCGGCTGGACAATATTTAAAGGGACGGTATCTGTGTTTAAAAACAGGGAAAAGATCTGCAAATATGTCAACCTTATTAGCTTAGGAGGAACTGTCTGTACCTTTTCATTTCTCGCGTTTCTGAAAATCAACCAGCTTTGGATTTTCAGAATGTAATCAAATTGAGAAGGACTTGGCAGGACTCGACCCAAGAAAACTAAACCCATGCGCCTATACTCTGAGTTTTCAAGCAATCCACAAATTCGCAACTGGACGTTTATCTCGTGGTTGTTGACATTGACTTGTTTCGTAGTCATGGAGGCTGGAGCTCAGGACAAATCCCCAAGCGTGATCCGTTTCAATCCACTGGATAGCACCGAGCTGGTCTACATTCCATCCGGAGAATTTATCATGGGTAGTGACTCAGCCGAACTGGCGCAAATCTGGAAAAAATTTGACTGGAACCCTGAGGAACTGGACTTTACCCGATCAGAGCGACCCGCGCATCGGGTTCGTTTGGATGGATTTTGGATGTATAGCACTTTGGTGAGTGTAGCCCAGTATCGCGCTTTCGCCCAATCCAAAAACTTTTCTTTACCTGAGCCTCCTTCCTACGGTTGGAAAGATGACAATCCGATCGTAAATGTCACATGGGAGGAAGCTAGCTTTTACTGTGAGTGCCAAGGTGGTAGACTTCCTACAGAAGCGGAATGGGAATATGCCGCAAGAGCTGGGAATACCGGCTTGAGAGGAAATCCACGCACCGTGTTCACTTGGGGCGACCAACTTCCCTCCACGTCTATCGCCAACCTTGCCGACAAAACATTTTTGGAATCGAGATACTATGACCATCCAAATTTCCATGGATTCGATCAGTATAGTGACGGATACGCTACCGCATCGCCGGCCAAAGCCTATCCTCCTAACGCCTTTGGGCTGTATGACATGGCGGGAAATGTACTGGAATGGTGCGACGATTGGTACAGTGAAAGCTACCCAACAGACAGTCTTTCGATCAACCCCAAAGGCCCTGAGGCTGGCACTCGAAAGGTGCTCCGGGGAGGAGCTTTTGACACCACTCCCACGATCACAAGAATTGCCCGGCGCCTTGGTAATTACCCGAGTATAAAGCATGAAGAAAAAGGCTTTCGCTGTGTTTTCTCGGGCACTTTGAGCAATTTGTATTGATTAATTTCAAACTTGATATGAGGATGAAAGAGGATACCGACCAAATAGAGACGGTCTTTTACCATGGAACCAAAGTGGATTTGGAGATCGGAAGCCTTATCGAGCCAGGCTTCTCATCCAATTACGGTTCGCAACGCAAAGCCAAGTTTGTTTATTTCTCCGCCACGCTAGACGCCGCAACTTGGGGAGCAGAATTGGCTCAAGGGGAAGGAAGGGAACGAATCTATATCGTGGAACCCAAGGGAAAATTTGAAGATGATCCCAATCTCACCGACAAAAAATTCCCAGGCAATCCCACCAAATCTTACCGTACGCGGGAAGCATTGAAGGTAGTTGGGGAAGTCGAAGAATGGCAAGGTCATGCTCCCGATAAACTTCAAGCCATGAAGGATCACCTGCAGCGACTTAATGAGCAAGGCATCGAAGCCATTGACGATTGAAAATCAAAAAAGTCAAATACCATGAAAACTTTTGCCCCATCTGACAGCGGAAACGCACCCAAAAAGGAGTTGGTTCTAAGCCTCACCAAAGCTTTTGCATCCTATGATCTAGATGAAATAGGAAAGCATTTGGCTGAGGATGTAGTCTGGACGCTGGTAGGCGACACTCCCATCGCTGGAAAAGACCAATTTCTGTTAACCCTCGGCGAGATGAGCGACAACAAGGCCGAAGAACTTAGGATATATCAGATCCTCAGCCATGGGAAGTTTGTCGCGGTGCACGGGGCGATGAAAATGCAGGATGGAAAAAACTATGGATTTGCGGACTTCTATGAGTTTACAAGTGCGGGATCTAGAAAAGTGAAGGCCATCGTTTCTTATGTAATCCCAAAATAGAGAAGTGTCGAGGCAGAAAAACGCTGGCTAAACACCTTGATTTTCTTTATATTCCTAAGATTTTTTCACACTTTAAACATCCCAGGAATGTCCAGCCACATCTATCTAAAACTAAGCTCGGCCAGTCACGGAGAATTTCCGGGGACGGCTAAGCAAAGAGGTTTCGAAGACCAAATCCCCATCAACAGCACCCATCATGAAGTGGAAAAAGTGCAGGCCAGCACAGGAAGGTCGCGGTCCGCATTTTCGGTTGGTCCGTTTGTCATCCACAAAAAAATAGACAAAACCAGCCCCATGCTTTTTCTCTGCTGGAGGCTCAACGATAGAATCAGCCAGTTTAAATTGGGCTACTACAGACCCAAATCTTCGGGCGTGTTTGCGCTTGACTACTCAGTAGAACTTTTCGATGCCAGCATCGTCAGGATCGAGCAGATAATGGCCTCGACGGACATGCCCGATCTTAGCGAGCGGGAAACCGTCAGCTTCGAATTTAAAAGGATGGTTCTCAGATATGAGGAAGGAGGGTACGAGGCGGAGATTCTCAATCGTCCGGTTTAGTCACTTTTGCCAGCGAGTCATTCCATTTCAACCCAAAACAACGATGTTCTCCCTCAACCAAATCAAAGCCGCCCACAACAAAGTAAAGTCCGGGGCTGACTTCCCGGCATTTATCCAAGACTTGATTGAACTTGGAGTCAGCCACTATGAGACGGCTGTGGCAGATGGACATACGATCTATTTCGGCGCAAACCAATACCGCATCTCCACCCCGGCGCAGTACGAAACCATCACCGTAGCAAATGCACCCGACAAATCCCAATTTGAGATAGATCTAAAAGCGCACCAAGAGGGAGAAACAGACTATGCTACCTTTTGCTACGATGCGGCAAGATCAGGCATCGAAAAATGGACGGTGTTTCTGGATGAAATGACTTGCACCTATTTTGACAGATCAGGCAATGAAATTTTGGTAGAGGTGATTCCTGGATAGAAGAGGTCTGTTCTTTCGCTTCAGCTTGGCTTTACAAAAAACAAACAAACCCATGAATACCGTCAAGGACAGTTCTAGTACGCCGGAGGAATGGCTCTCAGCAGAGGGGTTCAGCAGGGTAGTTTATGGCGGAGCGGTGAGCACGGTCTTCGATCCCAATGAGGGCCTTTTCAAAGTCACTTACCTTGAGCGCTGTTGGGATGAAGTGTATGATCCGGTTTGGGAAAAAGAATGTGTCTCCAATAGCGAGAAGCATATCGAGTTTCTGGTCGAAGTATGGTACCGCGTTAACCCCGATCGATCTTGGAGCTGTATCAAAGGCAAGCGCGAATCTTTGCAAGAGTATCTGGTGACAAGCAAATTTTGCAAAGAAGGCAGGGAATTCGTCCAAGTGAAATTCACCGAAGAAAGGCTGCTGACTGGATCCAAGATCATCGAAAACTTCAACTATGAAAATGATGAGCCGACATAGAGATCTGCCACTTAGGCGAAATTGTCTGTTCATGCATTGAAACTGGAAGTCCATTAAGAACCAAACGGGGTTTTGCAAGTTTACACTAAGAGGAAAAAGCCAAGGCCGAAAAATTGGATATCGACTCTCTACCCCGTCCAATCAAAAACAACTTTTAACCTATAAATAAACTATCCATGTCTGAAAAAAAGATTATTACCGTGTTTGGAGCAACAGGCGCTCAGGGAGGGGGATTGGCAAGAGCTATCCTGAACGATCCCGGCAGCGATTTTTCGGTCAGGGCCGTCACCCGTGACAAAACTTCCGAAAAGGCAAAGGCCCTGGAAAAGCTGGGAGCAGAAGTAGTTGAAGCGGATCTCGCCCATCCTGCAACGGTACGTGCCGCTATGGAAGGTGCTTATGGAGCATTTTGCGTTACTTTTTTCTGGGACCACTTTTCGCCCGAAAAAGAAGCCGATGAGGCTAATTGCATGGCTGAAGCTGCCAATGCAGCTGGTGTGCAGCATGTCATCTGGTCCACATTGGAAGATACGCGTCTGCTCGTACCGCTGCACGACGACACCATGCCCACGCTTATGGGAAAATATAAAGTGCCCCATTTTGACGCAAAGGGTGAATCCAACAAATTTTTCATTGAGGCGGGTGTGCCGACGACTTTCCTGCTCACCACGTTTTACTGGGAAAACCTCATTTATTTCGGCATGGGACCCAAGCGTGGGGAAGACGGAGTTTTGGCGATCACTTTTCCAATGGGAGGCAATAAACTGAGCGGCATTGCCGCAGAAGATATCGGCAAATGCGCCTACGGCATATTCAAGAAAGGAAAGGAGATGGTCGGGAAAACCGTCGGAATTGCCGGAGAGCACATCACCTGCGAGGACATGGCCAAAGCGCTGACCAAAGCCCTGGGGGAAGAAGTCAGATACAATGCCATTCCCGCCGAAGTCTTCCGAAGTTTTGGATTTCCTGGCGCGGAAGACCTTGGAAACATGTTTCAGTACTACGAGGTCTTTGAGAAAGAATTTACGGACGCGCGGGACATTGCCGCCGCCAAAGAGCTCAATCCAGACTTGCAATCCTTCGAAGAATGGCTAAAGAAAAATGCGAAAAGAATTCCGATAGAATAATATCCCAAATACAAACTGAGCAAATGAGGCTGTCTCAAAAAGCCTGATTGTGTCAGGCTGAGCACTGGAGCTACGGGAGTAGCGTATCGAAGGCCATTTAAATTGAATACAGCCGCATTTCGACTTCGCTCAATGTGACAAACATCAGTTATGAGACAGCCTCTTCCCTTTTCATAGATTCCTGGCTAGTCCTTACGGCAAATATCCATTAAATTCCTGTCGACTTTCAGCGTTTCCCAAAAGGGTACAACTACCATTTCCATGTCAAACATCAACCTCATCATCGAAGAACGCGCCGCCGATATTGGCAAATTCCTGGTGGGCCGACTACTACCCTTTCGCCAAAAACGGATGATCGGCCCTTTCATCTACCTCGACCACATGGGACCGGTCAAACTCAACGAGCGCGAGCAGATGGACATCCGACCCCATCCGCACATTGGACTCTCCACGCTCACTTTCCTTTTCGAAGGCAGCATCATGCACCGAGACACGCTTGGAAACGAAATTCAAATCAACCCTGGAGCGGTCAATTGGATGACGGCAGGAAAGGGAATCGTTCACTCCGAGCGCACTCCAGATCACATGCGTCACGAAGACAAATTCATGCATGGACTGCAGATCTGGGTGGCCTTGCCAAAAAAATTGGAGCAAATGGACCCAGAGTTTTTCCACGTCGAAGCTGAAAAGCTCCCTGCTTGGACCGAAGGAAGTGTGGACTTCAAATTGGTGGCTGGTGAGGTCTTGGGACACAGATCACCTGTCCCCGTCTACAGCAAACTCTATATGCTGGAGATCAAAAGCAGCGAAAAACAAAATCTCAGCATCGGAAAGCAGCTGTTTGGCGAAAGTGGATTGTACATTTTGGAGGGTGGGATCGAAAGCGAAGGAAACACCTTCGGCCCAAAACAAATCCTAGTAGCCAAGGACAGCACGCTCTGCGAATTTACGATCCAAGCCAACAGCACAATCTACATTTTTGGAGGCGATGCTTTCCCCGAAGAGCGGTTCATAGACTGGAACTTCGTCTCCTCCAGCAAAGAACTTATCGAAGCAGCCAAGGAAAGATGGATCGCGGGCGGGTTTGAAAAAGTACCTGGCGACGAGGAGGAGTTTGTCCCCTATCCGGTTTTAAAGCGCTAAAAAATTATTAGTCAAAAGCAACCTACATACCCACATTGCGAAAAATCATGGCAAATTTCCCTTAACTTAAGCCTGAACAAAACCGCATATCGGCAATAGACCCAAGATTTCAGAAACAAACCCTCAGAAATCACCATGCTCCAAAAGATCAGCCGAAAGGAATTTTTAACCCAAGTGGGCGTATTGGGCACTTCCGCATTCCTGTTTCAAGCCTGCGATTTCAAGTCCGCCAACAAAGGAGTCATGGGCGTCAGCCCGGTCATTGCAGAACCTGCCGACTCGGAGGATATTTTCGCCTATATCAAGAGGAAACACGGCGATCACGATCTGACACTCTATAGGCAAATCGTCGGCGCAGCCAATGAATTTAAAGAAGGCGATCTCACGCTAGGCATTGCTGCCGAATCCGAGCAATCCAGGATAAACGCCAGGGCGCTTCTGGCAAATACCCGGATTAGGGACTTGAAGTCACACAGCCTATTTACCGATGAGATCTACGAGCTGATTGCGGAGAATACAGCACAAAACGAGGAACTGGATACTTGGACTTTGGGAGAACTGAAAGAATTCGTTCTAAGCCAGCCCGAGGCAGAAATCAAAGCGATCATGCCCGCGCTGAGCAGCGACGTGATCGCTTGTCTGGTCAAGATGATGAGCAACGAAGAACTGATCCAAGTTGGACAAAAAGTCTTCAACCCAATTCCGGGTACGCAAATCGGCAGCAAAGGATATCTAAGCGCCCGAGTTCAACCCAACTCTCCAACCGATAACCCGACGGACATCGTCTGGCAGGTTTTCGACGCATGGTCCTATGGGGTCGGAGACTTGGTCCTGGGCACCAATCCCGTCTCCAGTGATCCCAAGTCGGTGGCTGAGATCGAAAAAGCACTTTACGATCTAATCACAACTTTTGGCTTGGAAAAAACCATCTCCAACTGTGTGCTTTCCCATATCGACGTGCAAGCCGAGGCGGAGAAAATCCACCCGGGTACCACGGGCATCTGGTTCCAAAGCATCGCGGGCACAGTCAAGGCCAACCAAACCTTTGACGTCTCGATCCCAAAAATGCAAGCCCACATGGAAAGCCGCACGGGCCAGTTTGGTTTGTATGCAGAAACTGGACAAGGAGCCGACTTCACCAATGGACACGGTGAAGGCTTTGACATGCTCGTGCACGAGTCAAGGAAGTACGGCTTCGTACGTGCGCTTCAAAGCCAGCTTTCCCGGGGAAAAAGTCCCGAGGAAGCTCCCTGGGTGCATGTAAATGACGTAGCGGGCTTTATTGGCCCGGAAGTTTTCAAAACCAAAGAACAATTAGTCAGGTGTTGCCTGGAAGACACCGTCATGGGAAAACTTCACGGACTTACCATCGGATTGGATGTCTGCTCCACCCTCCATATGGACGTATCACTTGATGAGTTGGACTGGTGCATAGAACAGATAATGCCGGCAAACCCAGCCTATTTAATGGCTTTGCCAACCAAAAATGACCCCATGCTGAGCTATCTCACTACAGGTTTTTATAACCACGTCAAAATTCGCGAGCAGTTTGGCTACAAGATCAACGACGCGATGTGGGACTTTTTCAAAAAGATCGAAGTCATCGGTGCAGACAATCGGCCCACCGAGCACTTCGGGGATCCGACATGGGTTTACTATCAATACCGACTTGCGAAAAAAGACCTTCGAACCAAAGAAGAGATTTTGGCAGAAGGACGAAAAACCATCGCAGAAATCGAAGCGAGAGGCGTGCCTATTGCGCAGGGCTTTGGCGAGAATGTCTGGGATCTGCACCCCGAACTGGACAAGAAAATCCATGAGCTTTATGAGGATGCCAAGGTGAGTCTCTGGGCAGAAATGCCAAGTACTTTTGTCCAAGCAATTCCTGCAGCGTTACCCTTGATCACCCAAAGCAAAGACCGCAAGGACTACGTATACCATCCTGAGACAGGCGAAAAGCTAAGCGCAAAGACGACAGAACAGCTAAAAGCCATGCAAGCGGGATGGGAAAACGACGCTCCTGACGTTCAGATCGTGATCTCCGACGGACTAAACGCGCTGGCGCTGACAGATGAAGGTCATCTGTTTCCATTTTTGGAAAATCTTAGCACCCAGCTCAAATCCAAAGGCTATCGGCTAGCCCCACAGCATGCCGTGTTCACCCACGGCAGGGTCAGGGCGGGCTATGCCACTGGGGAAGAACTCTTTGGAAACCTGAAAGATCCCAAACAGAAAAAAGGTATCATCCACGTCATCGGGGAGAGACCCGGCTCAGGCCATCATGCTTTTTCCGCGTACATTACTGCTGCGCCCGTGGCCCTATGGAGTGAAAAAGGGAAGGTGGACCATGACATTACCCGCGTAGTCTCCGGCATTTCGGACACCTCACTCTTGCCCACTCTTGCCGCCGAGGAAGTGGCCGAAATATTCGATGGCTTGTATAAAAAAGAGCATATCTCCGACCAATCAATCGCTTAGAGAACTCAAAATTCCAAGTTCAGATTGCCCCCACGCCGGAATTTCGCCAAGTCAAAAGGAGGCATGGCGCGCCCGACAAAATGCGTTTTCCGCGCAAAACGAAAGAGATTCTGGATGCTTTCCGCAAGTACTCCGGCACCCTTCATCCTCCTTCCAAACTGGCTGTCGTTGACCTGTCCCCCGTGAACTTCGGCTATTTGGTGCATGATTTTCTGAAAACGGTCCGGGAAGTTTTTCTCTAGCCAATCGGAAAAGATCTCTTCCAGCTTACCGTTGAGACGAACGACTGTCATCCCGGCGCTCAGCGCACCGTGATCCGCTGCAGCTTTTAGGATCGCGGGTATTTCCTGATTATTCAATCCAGGAATAATCGGGGCATTCATAACCGCGACAGGCACTCCAGCCTTTGCCAAAGCTTCAATGGTTTTTAAGCGCTTCACCGCGCTCGCCGTCCTTGGCTCCATTTTTCTCCTCAGACTTTCATCCAGAGTGGTAATAGAAATGTATACCTGCACCAGTCTGTCTTGCGCCAGATCCCGCAGCAAATCCAAATCACGCAGAACTAGGCTATTTTTGGTGATCAAACCCACCGGATGGCGATATTTTGCAAATACCGTCAGCAGCCCTCGGGTGATTTCCTTTTCCTTCTCAAGCGGCTGATAGCAGTCTGTATTTCCCGACACCGAGATCGGGGCTACTTTCCAGTTGGGATTCAGCAGGTGCTTTTCCAACAAACTCGGCGCGTTGGGTTTGACCATCAGCTTGGTCTCAAAATCCAAGCCCGCTGTATAACCATAGTACTCGTGGGAGTTTCGGGCATAGCAATAGATGCACCCATGTTCGCAGCCCTGATAGGGATTTAAGGAAAACATCAAGCCGAGGTCCGGACTTTTCACTGGATTTACGATCGTCTTGGCGTGTTCTACGCGGACCTCAGTTTTGGGAGAAATCAAAAGCTCCTCGTCCAAGCCTTCGATATGCTCTGCTACGACCCTGCTCCCCAAAAAACGGTTGCCCGACTGAATCTGCGCTCCCCGCCCTTTGAAATAATCCCCTTCCATGTCAATAAAATTGTCAAATCCTCTCCTATTATATTAACAGAACGATTTGAAAATCAAAAACATGTGACGAGAATTGTCGAAAAAAGGGGAACTGACTATTTCAAAAAGGAAAAATCAAAAGCGTATGCTGACTCACGGTATTGAAATCCCGCCACACCCGGTTGAGTTCGGTATGGGTTTTGGCAGCTTCCAAGCCTGCGAAAGGATAGAGTTTACCATTGCTTTCGCGGCAGAATTGGGTCAGCTTTCGGCTGATCTGGCTGATCTTTTTGAGCAGCGACTTGGAAATTTCTCTTTTTGACTCCAGTTCGTCGCAGGATCCCTTGACTAGGGCATAAAATTCCTTTTTGAATTTCTCGCGCTTTCTAGACTGCTTTTCCAGAGTTTTCTGAAAATACATCAACTGCTTTTTGCTGTACTTTCTGTACTCGTGCCTCTTCCAAAAAGACTGCTCGATAAGCCTTGCCAAATGCTGTGTGATTCCCAAGATATTCACCGCCAGCGTCGCTTCAGCAAACTGTAAAAAAGGATAGCGAAAAACCGGATCAGCAAGTACAGCTTGATCGGGATGGATCTCAAAAACCCTATTATTAGGGATAGAAATTCCGTCAGCCTTGAAAGCGTGGCTTCCTGTCGCGATCATCCCCATATAGTTCCAGCCGTCGAGGATCTCAATCTCTTCTTTTTTGAGGATAAATGCCTTGACCGCCGGGTTTCCCTTATTGTCCAAAAGTGGAACGCCGTTTTCAAGGATCTCACAATTAGCCGTGAAATGTGTGGCATGCAAAGCTCCGGAAGCGTAAGTCCAGTTGCCGGAGATCCGCCATTTTCCATCCACCAAATCTGCCTTCCCTCCCACGAAGCCGCTTCCGGCAAGACAAACCCTGGGATCCGAAAAAACCTCTTGGGGCAGCTCCTTGTCCAAAAACCCAACAAACCAAGCTGCTCCGGCGCAAAGAGTCACCGTCCAGCCCAAACTCCCGTCCAGTTCAGCCAGCTTCTCCTCGAGACGAAGCGCTTCTGTCAAATCCAGACCCAATCCTTTCAGTTCTTTTGGAACGAAGAGCTTGAACCATTTCTTTTCATAAATGACTTCTAGCCACTCATCTGAAAGGCGCCCCATCTTTTCGGAGGCTTTGGCATGGCTTGAATCAAACAGATCGGAGCGTTTCATCCTTGCTATCGAGTTCTTTTCTCCAATCCAAGTAGCCAAAAACAGCGACGATAAAGAGAAAAAGGGTTAAAAATGAGAACATGTACAATTGCTTGGAATACAGCAAAGGAATTGCAACGAGATTGGAGATATTGAGGCAAATCCAGTTTTCCAGCTTACGTTTGGCCAAAAGCCACATCCCTGCCCAAGCAGTGGATGACACGAAAGCGTCGATGACCGGGACATCCGAGTCGGTGAAGGTGGTTAGCATAAAATAGAGGAAAACCCAGCCCAACCCGGCTATTCCGAGGGTTATCGCAAAGTCCCTCGAATCACTTCTGGTGATCTGGGAAGCTCCTGTTGCGGAACGGTTTTTCCAGTTGGCCCATCCGTAGACGCTCATCACCAGATAATAGCAATGCAGAAGTGTCTCTGCGTAGAGCTTGGAGTCCAGCAGCAAGATCGATCCGCATAGAATCCCGACGATTCCGGTGGGATAGAGCCAGATGTTGTTTTTCTTAGCCAAGAGCACTTCGGAAACTCCGAAAGCCACGGCGACCCACTCCAGCAAGCGGGTGTTTTGGATTTGCTCGAGGAGCAAATCCGCGTCGAATGAAAATTCCATTTGAATAAATTTATCCTTTATCCAAATAAGGGTTAACCTTGATTTTCGATCCCTACGCCGGCATTACCCGGATCAGGTGCACGACAGCATGCTGCCGATGGGTATGATCTCAGCCCTTTATTTTGGGGCACCCCTTAAATGATGGCTTGAAGATAGGGAAAACAGCTCTATCGGCAACGGAAAGTTCTAGAATTCGGAAAGTCAACTCGTGTACAGCGCTCCGTAAACGGAGAAGTCTAAGAGCAGGTGGGCATTAAAACCGATTCACTTTGCGTCACAACCAAAGTTAATTACTTTCAAATTTAGCACTTTCCGTACACTTACTCTTAACCATGTCTACACTGAATATTTCCATTTAATTAAATCTGCTCTATTGATTTTCGGTACATTCGAAAAAACAGGAAAGGTAGAAATCCGAATGCAATTATTAATGCTCCTACAATAACTATTAAAGTTCCGTATTGCATTCCGCTTGTCCTTAATATGACACCTAAACCGGTTACAATTGCACCACTGAAACCAAAAATTATTTTTAGTTTTTCGGACAAAACTCCACTCAGTGTCATTTTATATCTATTAATAGCTAGCATTGGCAAAAAAAGCACTAAAAAGAAAATCATCCCATAAGTCAACATGTCTCCTCCACCTTTCCAGTTTAAATACTTAAACAACCACCCAAGGGTCATGCTCATAGAAGCCAAAAGACCGATTAAATACATAATTCTTTTCATAGCAATTATCTTTTTAGAGTTTAACAAATAAATAGTTTCCTTTTGAATTTCATCAAATCCATCGGGGCATATGTGATTCAAGGCTTTTACATAAGAAGATTCAAATGATCTCCCTTTATTTAGTTCGTTTTCTATAAAGCAGCAAAAATGATCAAGCAAGTCATCTTTAAGTTCTGAAATGGAAATTTTACTTTTTTCAATTTCCCCTTTTATGAATGATACCTCCTTGTCTTCTAAAATCATAAAAATGAAGCTTTTTGGTGAGGAAATACAATGTGCTGAATTGTCTTAAGAAACTCACTGAGCTCATTATATAAAGCAATCTTTCTTTCCTGTCCCTGTTTCGTTATAGAATAATATTTTCGAATCCGCTTTCCTACATTCACTGTCTCAACTTCCACAAGACCGTCACTCAAAAGCTTGTGCAAGGCAGGGTACAGGGAACCTTCCTTGATTAATATTTTATTGTCTGATAGTTCCTTTACTTTTTGAGTTAGCTCATAGCCATACATTTTCCCATTTTCATCAAGTAATTTAAGTAGGATGGTTGCAAGAGTTCCTTTTATCAGTTCTGTTGAATTCATAACGCCAATTTACATAGAAACATGATACATCAAAATTCTATGTATTAAAATTTAAAAATAGTTCTTACGGCATTGCGGTCAACGTAAAGAGTTAGACGCAATCCGCGCAAAAAAAAGAGCTAGTGAGAAGAAGGCATCCCGGATTGGAATTAGACTGTGTTGAACGAAGCCGTGGTTTGCTATGGGCATTCCTTGTTTTTAAACATCAAAATAGCCGCAATTGCGGCTATTTCTCATGTATCACTTTTTTTGGATATCCATCTAACTGGTTCTTCGCAAAGCGTTCTTCAGTCTATTGGACTGAACTACGTACCTGAACTCTGATTCCCTCTATTCTAACGGGCCTTGGTTCATCGACTATCAACTATTGTTCAAAACCTACTCGTACCTCAGCGACTCGATGGGATCGAGCTTGCTGGCTTTGAACGCTGGGATATATCCGGCGATCAGGCCAACGATGATACAGATCAAAAAGGAGATAAACATCCATACCCACGGCACGAGGAATCCTCCCGGGCCGATGAAATTGGCAATCACGTTGCCTATCGCCAAGCCCAGCAACATCCCAAAGATGCCTCCGAGTATACAGATCACGATGGCTTCGATCAAAAACTGCTGACGGATCCGGAGTGGAGTAGCGCCAAGAGCTTTTCGGATTCCGATTTCACGAGTTCGCTCCGTCACCGATACCAACATGATATTCATCAAACCAATGGACGCTCCCAAAAGGGTAATAAAGCCAATCCCGAAACCACCTATTCTAAGATAGCCGGCTACCTCTTCGAGGCTTTCCGCCACCGACTCGCTTTTGGTGAGCTCAAAAGAATCCTCCTGCGCGACCCGATCCTGTCGGATCTTTCGCATCATGCCTATGGCCTGGCCCATTTCGTATTCGATCTTTCCCGGATCGGAAGCCACCCCAGTGATACGGTAATAGAAGTTCCCGTTTTTGTCCAAGCGGGCTGCGTTTTCGATTGGGATCAGCACTTGTCGGTCGGCACCTTGGTCTTGGCCTACTCCGCCCTGCTTATCCAAGACACCCACGATGGTGTAGGGTCTGCCCAAAACAGTGATTTTCTGGTTGATCGGATCTTCGCCTGGGTTGAAAAGCGTCTCCTCAATTTCTTTCCCTATCAAAGCCACCGAGTTGCCATAGCGAACTTCCATATTACTGAAATTACGGCCCTTGCCCAGCTTTACCGCCTTGATAGCGAGGTAGTTTTCATCCGCACCTCGCACTCTTGTATTTGGGTTGGTCTTTTTTGATCCTCTTTTAATTTCAGCGATTCCCGTGACCGAGGTGAAAATCGTCGAGATCCCTATCGATCCGTAGTCCTTCTTAAATTGAGCGGCTTCTCTATAAGTGATATTGGGGTAGGTCTTCTCTTTCTTTCCCTCCTGTACCACTCTGCCCCCGCTGAATCCGCGGTTGCGGATTTCGAAGGAATTTGCCCCCAACCCGGCAAAGCTCTCCGCGATCTGTGCCTTGATCCCGTCAATGGCAGTCAGCATTCCAACCAGGGAGGAAATCCCTATGGCGATGATCGCCCCGGTGAGCACCGTGCGGAGTAAATGGACCTTTACAGAGTTGAGTGCCTCGCGGACATTTTCGATCAGATTCATGGATTGTTCGTTTTGGAACAGCTAATTAAAAATTCGTCAGGAAATCAGATTAATAATACACAAATACGGAATAATTGGGTGGATGATTGACATTTTTTATGAAGTCAACGCAGTCCCAATCAATGCATGCGGTCACCCCGGACTTCCAGTTTTTTCAGTACCTCCGATTCGTAGTCCAGCCATTCCTGCCAACGTCGGTTGACCTTCTCGACATCGTCATATTTTCTCGCCAGCTCAATGAAGGTCACATAGTGTCCTGCCTCGGAAATCATCAGTTCGTAGTAGAACTTCTGCAGGTCCTCATCTGCGACATTTTTTGACAAAAGCTTGAACCGCTCACAGCTGCGTGCTTCGATCAAAGCGTTCAGCAAAAGTTGCTCGGTGAGCTGTTGAATTCGGCTCCCACCTTTTTTTACAAATTCATTCAGCTTAATCACATACTCGTCTTTTCTGGGAGCGCCAAATTTCATTCCCCGCTTCCGCAGTTGGGCAAGCACCCGCTCAAAGTGTCCCCATTCCTCGGCTACAATCGGGGTCAGCGTATCCACGATATCATCCAAATCATTGAACCGGAGAATCAGACTGATGCAAGAGGAAGCAGCCTTCTGCTCACAATAGGCGTGGTCTACCAAGATATCCTCGATTTGCATCTCGGCGATCCCAACCCATCTCGGGTCGGTAGGGAGCTTCAGATGAAGCATTTTTTGTCTGGTGCTATCTTCCCAAGACATGTTATTGGTTAGGTTATGGTTATTGGCTACCGAAAATTTGTGGGAGTACATTTCAAAATTCAGGCTTTAGATTTCTGATTTTCGACTTCTCTATCTCATAATCTAGCGTCTTGAATCTCTTTCTCAATCAAACAAATACCAGGTAATTCCCAAATCCAGAAAGGACCTATATCCGGTATAGTCAGGCGTGACAAAATAGCCCTCCTGCTCCATCAGACCTGCATTCAGGTGGTTGTATTTGAACAACACGCGGGTTCGGTTGATGCGGAAATCAAGAAAGAGGTCCGCCACCGGGTAGGCATAAACTTCAAAGGTATTCTGCAGATAATACTGCTGGAAAGAAGGATTGTAAGCCTCCGCGTAATAAGAGGACTTATATCTGACATCGATGCCCAATTGTACGAACACGTTTTCATTGAACATCGGGCTATCGAAGTAAAACCGGGTATTGGCATAAAGCTGTGGGATGCGGAAATTGTCCGCACCCTCTCCCGAAATCTCAGTAAATATCACCTCGGAATCCCAACGGAATTTCTTTCCAATCTGGAAATTGGCAATCAAACCTGGCATGAGCATATAGGCTTCGCCACTAGCCTGGGTCGCGATTCTGTCCTCGTTGAAATACACGTAGTTATTCACCCGATTGATCGTCAGATTGGGTCTAAGACTTATTTTATTGAAGTCCAACTTGATCCGGCCCTTGATCTGGTCGACTCCGATGTTGTCAAAGTTATTTTCCCAACGATAATGGTTGCCGTAATAGATCTGCTGCTGGGAGGTCGGCTTGTAGAGCGCCTTGGTATATTCTAATTCCAGCCACGGCGACACAAAAAGCCCATGGATACGAAAGGCCCCAGGAATCAAATATTCTCCATCAGCGCTGAGAGACCACCTGTCCGAGATTTTGCCAATCAGCTCCCCTCCGATAAAGACTTCGTTAAATGTCTCCCTTTTATCGGGAAAAAAAGGACTTTCCATGCGTCCGTTTCTGACCCGAGTGAACGCATTGTAGTAAAAACCCTTGTAAGAACCCTTGACGCCAAATTCATTTTTCCACTCTGCAAAGTCACTCTCGTTTCGAGTGGTATCCTCCTGAGCATTTAGCCTCTCTTGATTAAAAAACAAAGAATCACTAGTAGTGAGGTCCGATCCGAAGACTACGTTTTGGTTTCGGTTATCAAAGGTATGATAGATCTGGAGTCCATTGCCCAGCTTATACTCATGATAGATATGGTAATCTTGCCTTAGGTCCCTCGCTCTGGAGTTGTGAAGCCAGACTTTGGCGTCTTCATAAGTAAAATAGAGAGAAGTAGAGTCTACTTCTGGAGGAATGATCCCCCCGATCTCATACACCACATGCCGCATCCTGGAAAAGCCCCCCAGGAGCCAGTACTTTCCATTCTCAGAGCGATAGTTGGTGTGAAAGGTGTAGGCATTCTGCTCAGCCATGTGGTCATCTCGCTGAACTGGGTTGAGGGTTTTTCTGATACGCTCGGTATGCAGTTCAAAACCGACATTCCACCTCGGGTTGATATTTCGGGCAAAAGCGATGTCCAACATGTTTCGATTGCCCCCGCCAAAAAAAGCCGACATCTCGGTAAAAGGAGATTTGGTGTCAAAATACCTCCGCTTTGCCGGATCGTGATAGTAGAGATCATAGGCTTGGAATCCGGATCGAAGGCCGATGACCTCTGGTATTTCGTAGAAAACGGGCTTCGCTGCGCTTCCGATATTTCCCAAGTCCTGGTATTTCCAGCCCCCTTTGGCTACCGGATCGTAGTTGTGAAAATTCGTAAGGGAAGTATCTTGCTCGTAGAGCTGTAGCCGATTTCGCTTTAAGTCCCTTTCAAAGTAGAAAAGAGAGGTTTTGGGTCCGTAAACCTGCCGGGTGCTGTCGTCCAAAAGCGGTCTGCGTCCGTCCGAGACCTCCTCTTCTTCAGGATCTGCTCCCTGCCTTTCGGCTTGGCCCGTCCCATTGTTCGTCTGCCCTCTCGGGATAGGTCGCTGTGCAAAAAGCATCTGAACCGTCAGCAACCCGAATAAAATCCCGAAAACTAAACCTCTTCTGATCACTTTTTTCTGAATTTTTCGCGGATATAGCTCAGGAGCATTTGCTTGTCTTCTGGTTCAAATCTTGCCTCCACAGGCAGGGCAAAAATCGGAATTTCCCCCAAAAAACCCTGATTTGCGAAAGAATTAAGTTTGACGGCATCCTTTTCTGTAGTCAACAGAACGGGACTTTGGGCCGAATGTTTTTTTGCAAGACTTGCGATTTTCTCAAGTTCCGTATTTCCATAATCATGGTGGTCCGGAAAGGCGAGCTCTTCCAGCACAGTAAACTTTTCCCTGCAGTAGCTGACAAAAAGCCACTCGTCGGCCAGCCCGGAAAGCAGGATCACCGCTCCGGAAAAGGGATGCGTATGACCGACCGGATAGACGGATCCATAGGCGATTTTTGAGAACAAAACAGGCACGTTCCGGTCCAAATAACGGTTAAGGCCTCGCTTTATCTCCGCCTTTGCCCTGGAAGAAATCTCCTCGGGACATTTGGTCACCACGACCAAATCCGCTCTTTTGGCTCCAGACCTACTCTCCCTAAGCCGACCTACCGGCATGATGAAATCCTGAAAAAAGGGCTTTGAAAAAGGAGTCAACAGCATATAGACATCTCCTTTTAGTCTTCGGTGTTGAAAAGCGTCGTCCAATACCGCCAGTTGAAATCCGGGAGAGCCCACAGCCATCTTCTTCAATGCTGCTAGCCGATCCTCCCCCACAAACACCGGCACCTTTCCACCGAATTTCTGAAATATCTGAAGGGGTTCATCCCCTATATCGGAGGCGTTGCTGTCCAGACTAGCCTTGAGAAACCCTTTGGTTTGCCTGCCATAGCCCCTACTAAGGCATGCCAAGGAGACATCACCTATCAGATGGCGAATCAAAAACTCCACCATGGGCGTCTTGCCCGTACCGCCTACACTGATGTTACCGACGACGAGGGTGGGAATAGGTGCTCTTGAACTCTTGAAGAAGCCGTGATCGTACAAAAAATTACGAATGCCGGTGACTATCCGAAAAATCAGCGCAAATGGAGCAAGCAGAAAGGCATACCAAGGCATTGGCAGGATTTACTATTTTTGACCAAAGAAAAAGAAAAATTATGGGATACAGGATTCAGGATGTGATTTCTTGTCTGGAGGCGCTGGCACCCCTAGCCTATCAGGAAAGCTATGACAACGCTACCTTAATCTGCGGGGAAAGGAGCGCAACCGTCAGCGGAATCCTCTGCAGCCTGGATTGCACGGAAGCGGTCGTCGAAGAAGCGATCGCACTTGGAGCCAATCTTATCGTCGCGCACCACCCCATCGTTTTCAAAGGAATGAAGAGCCTCACCGGACGCAACTACGTGGAAAGAACCGTGATCAAGGCTATCAAAAACGACATTGCGATCTATGCCATACACACAAATCTTGATCACGTCGCGACCGGTGTCAATAAGCGGATCTGCGATCGTTTAGGCCTCAGTCAAACGAAGATCCTCCAACCGAAAAAACAGATACTCAACAAACTGGTCTTTTTCGTCCCACCGAAAAACAAAGACGCTGTCCTTTCCGCAGTCTTTTCAGCTGGTGCGGGGCAGATTGGAGAATACAAAGACTGTTCTTTCCAATTGGAAGGAGTGGGAACTTTTACCCCATCTGAGCAAGCAAATCCACACCTAGGCGAGCGCGGTATTCCCCAATCCGAAAAAGAAATCCGAATAGAAGTGATTTTACCTTCTTTTTTGAGCAGGCAAGTCATCAGCGCGATGAAAAGAGCGCATCCTTACGAGGAAGTTGCCTATTACCTGTCCGCTTTGGAAAATGAAAACCAGGAGGTCGGAGCGGGTATGGTGGGACTGCTGGAAAGCCCAATGGACGAGCTTGACTTTTTGGACTATTTAAAGGAAAAAATGAATCTCGGCACGATCAAGCACACCGCCCTGAGAGGAAAAAAAGTCAGCAAAGTGGCAGTGTGCGGGGGTGCTGGGATCTTTCTGCTTTCGGACGCCAAGCGTGCCGGGGCCGATGCGTTTGTGACCTCAGACGTCAAATACCACGAATTTTTCGATGCAGAGGGGCAGTTGATACTTTGTGACATAGGCCATTACGAAAGTGAAATTTTCACAAAAGAATTACTCGGGGAGTTTTTGTCACAAAATTTCCCTAATATTGCACTCTATTTGACAAAAGTAGTTACTAATCCCACATCCTACCGATAGTACATGGAAAGTACAGTAGCACAAAAACTAGAAGCTATCTACAACCTTCAACTTATAGATTCAAGACTAGATGCCATCGTAAAAGTAAGAGGAGCGCTTCCTGAGGAAGTACAAGACCTCGAAGATGAGATAGCAGGCTACGAAACACGACTCGAAAAATTCCAAAACGACATCGAATCTTTCGAAGACGACATCAAGCGGTTTAAGGAAAACATCAAGGAATCCGAAAAGCTGATCAAGAAGTACCAAGAGCAGCAGATGAACGTACGAAACAACCGTGAGTACGATGCCATCACCAAGGAATTGGAACTTCAAGATTTGGAAATCCAGGTTTCGAAAAAGAAAATTGCTGAATCCGGAGTGAAGATCGAGCAGAAAAAGGCCGATTTGGAAGAGTTGAGCAACTTGATGAAAGACCGTCAGAAGGATCTGGATTTGAAGAAAGACGAACTGGACACTATCGTTGCCGAGAGCGAGTCAGAAGAGTCAAAGCTCCAATCTGAGCGTGACAAAGCCATCAAAAAAGTAGAAGACAGACTTGCTAAATCTTACACCAAGATCCGCGCAAATGCCAAAAACGGCCTGGCGGTAGTAATGGTAAAAAGAGGCGCTTGCGGAGGTTGCTTCAACACCGTTCCGCCACAAAGACAGGCTGATATTCGTGAAAAGAAAAAATTGATCGTCTGCGAACACTGCGGAAGAATCCTCGCCGGAGTCGAAGATGAGATCGAAGAAGAGGGCGCAAAAACCAAAAAGAGGACAGCGAAAGCGTAATATTCTCCCTTCCATAGAAAAATCCCTGAGGCGACCCTTCAGGGATTTTTTTTATCGGCATGCCACTTGCAATAAGGAAATTAATTCCACTATATTGTTGACGATGAAAAGATTGGCATTTCTTCTTTTGTTTCTGATTAGCTTCAGCTCGGCATTTGCGAATGATCCCGAGTCCAAGACCTTTCTGGTGCTCTTCAAGAGCAAGGAATTGAAAGAATTGAAAACCAATATCAGGGATATTGAGTCCCACTTCGCCACTGCATTCGACACCAAACACTATACAGGAAATTCCGAGTTGGCTTTGCTTATCGAGGTCCCTTCCTGCGATTTCGACGCGTGTTTTTTGGGAGAATTTTTGATTGAACTTGAAAATGGGCAGCGAGTCCAGCTTCAACAAATTGCATTTCGCCTTTTTGACCTTACCGAAAACCAAGCCCTTCATCAGCAATACTTGGCGATGTATGAGGAAAGCTTAATAGCCAAGAAGAAGGCAGCAAAAGCACTCAAAGCTGACTCAGAGCAGCGAGGTGCGTCTGGTCATTGAATTTCCTAACCACGAAAGTATCATCGGGCAACTGTTCCAAGACATAGAGGCATAGGTTATTGTGCTCAAACTGATCCATCAGACGCATGTCATAGTTCAGGATCAGACTCAGGAAAATTCTCATCGCCCGTCCGTGCATACAGACCAAAATCGTCTCCCCTGGGCCAGTCAGGATTTTCTCTATCCCCTTTCTCATTCTGGTTGCCACTACGTTCGGACTTTCGCCACCGGCAATGGCATAGTCCAGATTTCCCTGTTGCCACTGATGTAGCATATGGCGGTAATATTCTCCCTCTTCAGGAGTCATAGGAGTGCCCTCGTAGTCCCCCCACGAAATCTCATTCAATTCAGGCAAAGCTTGGCTAGGAATACCCAGATCAATAAACTGCTGGATGGACTGTCGAGTTCGGATCAAAGCCGTGTGATAGGCTTGATCAAAATGGGTATCCTTGTAGGCCTCAAAAAATGCCTTGGCCTGGGCGAGGCCGGTTTCGTTGATCGGTGCGTCTATGCCACTGCCCTGCACCACCCCCTGAAGATTAAAATCGGTTTGTCCGTGTCTTACCAGGTAAATTTTTTTTCGATTCAAGTTTCTTTATTTTTGTCCGCAACCCAAATAAACTTCATTTAACCCGAATTTTAATGGTTTTTCTTTCAAGTCCTTCCCTAGACCAGCTTAACCAAACGCGGCAGGATACCATGATCAACCATCTCGGAATAGTGTTTACTGCCATTGGTGAGGACTATTTGGAAGCAAGTATGCCCGTTGACCACCGAACCAAGCAGCCCATGGGCTTGTTACATGGCGGTGCTAGTGTAGCGCTGGCGGAGACCTTGGGCAGCCTTGCAGCTTCTCTCACGCTGGACCGATCCAAACAAACTTGCGTAGGCTTGGAGATCAATGCCAACCACGTAAGAGCTGTGAATGATGGACTAGTGAAAGGAATTGCAAAGCCTATCCATCTAGGTAGATCCACCCAAATCTGGGAGATAAAAATCTTTGACGAGGGCGAAAAATTGTGCTGCATTAGCCGGATCACCATGGCTATTTTGGAGAAAAAATGAATTACACCGAAGCTTCAACACCCACCTCCCAGTCAGAATTCCTCGACCTGCTTTTTCTCAAAGGTCTGGAATCGGGCAGTTCATTCGCCATCTGGCGGAAACCCAAGTCCCAAAAGTTGGAGTTTTTGCTGGATGACAGTGAAACACCTGAGCGGGTCAGCTTAAATTTCGAAAATCTTCCATCGGGATTTATCGTCCATCCTTTCGCGGATCAAGAGGACAAAAAGGCCTTTTTCATCAAGTCAAGCTACTACTTCAGCCTGCAACTCGATCAGGAGTTTGACGCAGAAGACTCACCTCAGTGGATAAAAAGTCAAGCTGGCGAAACTGAAAAGTCCGCCAAATCCCGAATAGCCCAGCTAATAAGGCTACAGTCCGAGTCGAAGAACGCCAGCGAAATCGAATCACAAAGCAAAGAGCATTTTATCAGACTCGTCCAGGACGGAATAGCTGCAATTGAGGCGGGAACTTTGGAAAAAGTGGTCCCAGCTAGGACAAAGAGGATCTCGGTATCCGAAGATTTTGATCTGGCTAAGGCCTTTCTCAAAATGCTCGAAGCCTATCCCAATTCTTTCGTTAATTTTTTTCACATACCCCATGGTGGCACCTGGATCGGAGCAAGCCCCGAAGTATTGATTGAGACCAAAGGAGACCATTTTTATACGATGGCCTTGGCAGGAACTCAGCCGGCATCGGGCGAAAACCCTCTAAAATCGGCTGCTTGGACACAAAAGGAAATTGAAGAACAAGCCTTGGTCTGTAGGTATATTGTGGACTGTTTCAAGAAAATCCGACTCAGGGAGTACGAAGAGCATGGACCAAAAACCGTGATGGCCGGAAATCTCCTCCATCTTCGCTCAGATTTCAAAGTGGACATGAAGGCCACTGGATTTCCCCAGCTGGGCTCCGTGATGTTGGATCTTTTGCATCCGACTTCGGCGGTGTGTGGCATGCCGAGAAAAGAGGCTCATGAATTTTTACAAGCAAATGAGGACTTTGATCGTTCGTTCTTTGCCGGATTCATAGGTCCGGTCAACATTCAGGAAGAAACTTCCATCTACGTCAACCTCCGAACCGCCTCCCTCAATGGGGACTTTGCGACGCTGTATGCGGGAGCGGGAGTGACCGAAGATTCTGATCCTGAAAAAGAATGGGAAGAAACGGAGCTCAAGTGTCAGATCATCGGCAAGTTCATCCAAAAACCAAGCGCTTGATCATCCGACCCATCCTCGACTTAGTGGCCATCTGCGCCAAAAAAGGAATCGAAAACGCCATCCTTTCGCCAGGTTCACGCTGTGCGCCCTTGACTTTGGCCTTTGTCAGGCATCCGGACATCCACTCGCGCACGATCTCTGACGAGCGCTCAGCGGCCTTTATCGCACTCGGCATGGCCCAGCAACTCGGACAGCCGGTGGCCTTAGTCTGCACCTCCGGATCCGCAGCACTGAACTACTATCCGGCGATTGCCGAAGCGTATTTCCAGCGTGTGCCCTTGCTGATTCTCACTGCAGATCGGCCCCCGGAGTGGATAGACCAATGGGACGGACAGACGATCCATCAGGAGGAAGTATTTGGAAAGCACGTAAAGAAAAGCTTCCGCTTTCCTGATTCCTTTGTCGCTGTTGAGCAGACTTGGCATGCCGGACGAATCGTCAACGAAGCCATCAATCTAGCCAAGCAATTTCCAGCTGGCCCGGTCCATATCAACATTCCGCTCCGCGAGCCTTTCTATCCTCTGGAGGGAGAAAAATTCGAATATCCAGAACATCCCCGCGAATTCACGCCGATTTCCAGCTATAGCCAGCTCACTGAAGAAAGTCTAAAGCATATCAAAAACCGGCTTACTGATGTCCAAAGACTGCTGATCGTGCCGGGACAACAGCGCCCGAATCCCCGGATCCAAAAGCTCCTGGACCAGTTGGCGAGCAGTAAAAACGTTGTTGTCGTGACGGATGTGATCTCCAACCTGCAGAGCGACCATACCCTCACACTTCACGACCATTGGCTAGGTGACGATAGCCAGCAGGTCGACCTCGCTCCCGACTTGATCATAACCTTTGGTCAATCGGTCATCTCCAAAAGCCTCAAACAGTTTCTTAGAAAATCGGATGCCTCACACTGGCATATCCAATCGGACGGTCATTCGAGGGATACTTTCCAGCATTTGACTCGGATCTTGGCTTGCGCGCCCATAGACTTTCTCGCTTGGCTGGAAGAACACCTCCCTATCCAAGATGAAGGCTATTCAAACAAGTGGAAAATCCTCGAGGAAAAATCAAAAGCAGCACTTCCCGCCATATTCCAAGCCTCGGACTTTGGGGAGTACCCCGCGCTGCATTTTCTGCTGGAAAAAATCCCGGCAGCCTCCAAACTCCATCTGGCAAACTCCATGGCTGTGCGCTATGTGAATTTTCTCGGAAAAAGGGACCAAGAAATCATCTGCAACCGTGGCACAAGCGGTATCGATGGCTCAAATAGCACGGCAGTCGGCTGTACTTTCACTACCAAAGACCCGGTCACGTTAGTCACAGGAGACATGGCGTTTTTCTACGACCGCAACGCCTTCTGGCACAATTACGCGATGCCCAATCTACGGATCGTCCTGCTGAACAACCACGCGGGCGGCATATTCCGGCTCATCGACGGACCGGCCAAGCAACCTGAACTGGAGGAGTTTTTCGAAACCAGACAAAAGCTGAACGCTGCCCATCTGGCGCAGGAGTTTGGTTTTGGATATACTTTGGCAAAAAATCAGGAAGAACTAGAAACCGCACTGAAGAACTTCTACGAACCGAGTCTTTTCCCAAAAATTCTGGAAATCGAGACCTCCAGTTCAAAAAATGCGGAAGTTCTCAAACTTGTAAAGGAGAAAATCAAGACTGCAATTCAGTAAAAAAGGCAGAATCGGGACGAGCAGTCTCACTAGAGTTTTTCACAAACCAAATCAGGAAATACAAAAGACCGATGTAGAGGGCGATCATCGTAAAAACACCCAAAACCGCCCCAACTACTGTTATAAAAAGGAAACCAGAGACAATCCCCAAAACTCCCAATGGCTGTGCGACTGACTTCATGGTCAGTTCAAACCTTGTCAAGCTGAATCCAAAAAACAAATAGACTACTCCAAAAGCGACGGAAGCGATAATTCCACCAACCAAATTGTAGGGCAAAGCCGAAAGGTAATATAGATAGACATCGGCACACGAGCCGACAAAAAAACTCACAAGCATCAGCCAAAAAGCATTTCTCAAAGGAAGGTTATTTGAATGAGTGGCAATTTTCACAAATGCCGTCATGAAAATCGAATAGAAAACTAAAGCGGCAAGCCTAATCAAAAAATACAACTCGAATCCAACGTCCTTGGATCCAGCTGTGATTTTGAAATCCAAAGGAGTTTGGACAATCAGAGCCAATAGAAATAACACCCCTGCCCCAAACGAAAAATAAATCGAGCTTTTCAGGGAAGAAGGAAGCTCCTTTAGAAAAAAAGGCTGCTGATCAACTCCCGTTTTATTCCAATCCATTTCCAAGGCTTCAAACAGGGCTCGAATCGTATATCCCCTAGGTACCACCTCTCCTGCTTCAATACGCTGTATGGTTCTGACACTTAGGTTACACTTTGCGACCAAGTCCTCCTGGGTCAATCCTTTTGCCTTTCGCATCTCTGCGAGCTTTCTGCCCAATTCAGGTTGTTTCATAAGTTGCTGTTTTTTATCGACTATGGCAATATCTTCAATTGTATTTTAACTTGGGACGAAACTATCCTGAATTTGGCCCGACATTTACCCGCCATTCCGCCTTGAGACTGAAACAAGAAAAATAAACTTAAGCATTAGTGTGCAATACCTCCTTATCCCATTTTTAAAAACCTCGACTGCCAACCAAAAAATCCTGCGATCCTAAAAGTGGTGAAGGAGAAAATCAAGACTGCAATTCAGTAGAAAAGGCAGAATCGGGAGAAGAGCTTCTCCCGATATGGTTTATGGCCCAGATCATCATCCCGAGCTGACCGACCTCAAATAGCGTCAAGGGAATCAAACCGAAGATCACGCCAATTCCCGAAAAGATTAGGATCCCTGCTATCACACCCAGCGCCCCGATGATCTGCGGAATGTTTGACCAAAGCCGCTTGTAGCAAAGATAACCGACTCCCAAAAAGGCATAGCACAGTCCAAAGGAACTCAGCTTGACGAGATAGTAGTCTTCCATCACCCACTGTCCGGTGATCAGGCCGAAGCAGTCGACCGCGTACCAAATCACATTAGCGCCCAGCATGGTCCAAAGGGCGATTTTCAAGACTTGGTTGGGGATAAAAGACTCCAGCCGGATCCAACCGTAGATAAAGGCCGCGTAGGTCAGGAACGTCCCGATTTTCACCAACAGGAAAGAATTGGCGTTCTGAACTTTCCCCTCCTCGATCCACTCGTACTCCATTCCTATCTCGAAAAAAGCCAGAAAGAAAAAAACCAAGCCCGCAGCGAAGGTAAAATAGAGGTAGGTGGGGACTTTGCGTTCTTCATCGGTAAAGCCGCTTTTCACCTCTTCCCAACGGTAATCCAAGGCTTCAAACAAAGCCTTTACGGTATAACTTCTCGGGGTCACTTCTCCCGATTCGATACGCTGAATCGTCCGCACGTTTAGATTGCATTTCTCCACGAGTTCTTCCTGCGTGAGTCCTTTGGCTTTTCTCAGTTCAGAGATCTTCTTGCCCAATTCTGGTTGTTTCATATGAAATAGGTTTTGTTTAACCATGGCAAGTTCTATTATCGATTTTTGACAAAGGACGTACGGGACTCGGTTTTCACCCGACATTTACCCGACATTTCGATTTGAGGTTAAAATAAAGGCTTTGACTTGAAAAAGCAGCTTCCTTATACACCTCTTCTCCCAAGTTCGACCACGCGCAGGTTTTGGACTTTTCCAGCTTCCAGTTCAAAAAGCAACATCGTCCTCATGTGGTGAAAGCCCTGCTGTCCAATCGCGCCGGGATTCATGTAGAGGCAGTTTAATGCCGGGTCAAATTCCACCTTGCAGATGTGCGAGTGACCACAGATGAAAAGTCGGGCACCAGATGACAGGATTCGCTCCTTCACGCCTTTGGCGTAACGGGGTGGTTTTCCCCCAATATGAGTCATCTGCACCCGCACTCCCTCAAGCTCAAAGTCCAGCCACTCCGGATAGGCCTGCTGTGCCTCCAGGTCATCGATATTTCCGAATACGGCCCGAATAGTTTTACCGCTCGGCAAGGCCGCCATCACCGAGCTCAGCCCGATATCACCCGCGTGCCAGATCTCATCTACATCCTGCAGGTGGGAGAGCGTTGTGTGATCGATGTAACTGTGGGAATCTGAAATCAATCCTATCTTTTGGGGCATTTTTGAAACGAAAGGGGGTAAATTTTCGGTTCAATATGGCAGACCTAGACCGCTTAGTCAACCCGAACCCATGAAAATCCGACTGTTATTTCTATTCGCCTTGATGTTGATTAGCGCAGCGACCTTTGCACAATCGGCTAAAAAAGACTCCATTAGCGTCCTTTCTGTAACGGATTTTGAGAAAAAACTCACCAAGAAAAACGTGGTGCTGGTAGATGTGAGAACTCCGGAAGAGGTCGCTGATGGGCATCTCGATGGCGCTTTGAACATCAACTTTCTCAGTGAAAATTTCGCCGGCGAAATCGAAGCTTTGAACAAAAAGAACACTTACCTCATCTACTGCAGAACCGGCAAAAAAAGCAGATCGGCCGCTGATTTGCTTGAAAAGGCTGGCTTCAAGCGGGTCCACATGCTGGATGGAGGGATCACCGCGTGGAAGGACGCCGGAAAACCCATAGAAAAATGAGCAAAATCAAATCGATCAACCCGTGGACCTCAGAACTCCTCGGGGAATATGACCTTTTGAAGCAGGAACAAATCGACGCCAAAGTCGCAGGTTCCGCCTCAGCCTTTGAAAGCTGGAAAAAAGTGCCACTTGCAGAGAGGGCTTCTTTGATGAAGAAGGCGGCAGAAGTCCTTCGCAAAAACCAAGAAGACTACGCTCGCCTCATCAGCGCCGAGATGGGCAAGGTGATCCGCGAGTCCCGATCCGAGGTCGAAAAATGTGCCTGGGCATGCGACTACTACGCCGAAAACGCCGAAACTTTCCTCGCTCCGGAAACCATCAATCTACCTGATGGCAAAAAAGCCAAACTCCTCCACCAGCCTTTGGGGACGATATTGGCGGTGATGCCGTGGAACTTCCCTTTTTGGCAGGTGTTTCGCTTTGCCGCACCGACGCTGATGGCTGGAAATGTGGGTGTTTTAAAGCACGCCTCGAACGTTCCCCAATGCGCCTTGGCCATTGAGTCGATCTTTGCGGAAGCAGGATTTCCAAAGGGCGTTTTCCAAACGTTCCTCATCGATTCTAAAGCCACTTTGGCTCTGCTGGACAATGATGAAATCAAGGCTGTCTCCTTGACCGGAAGCGAGAAAGCTGGCGCCGCAGTAGCGGCAGCAGCTGGAAAAAACATCAAAAAGTCACTTTTGGAGCTAGGCGGCAGTGATCCATTTATCGTCCTGGCCGATGCAGACATAGCAAAAGCAGCCGAGACTGCCGTCAAAGGCCGCATGGTCAACTTTGGTCAGAGTTGCATCGCCGCCAAGCGATTCATCATCGAGGAAGAGGTTTTCGAGCCCTTTATGGAGGCATTTACGGAAAAGATCAACCTGCTCCAGATGGCCGATCCTTTGGACGAAAGCGCCGACTTTGCCTGCATGGCCCGGCCGGATCTGGCGGAAGAGCTTTATGCTCAAGTTACAAAGTCGGTAGATCTCGGTGCGACCGTTCTCCTGGGCGGACAGAAGCCCAAAAAAGGAAGTGCACAGTTTAGTCCCACAGTTTTGACAGATATTCCCGAGGAATCTCCTGCGTTTAAGGAGGAACTCTTTGGCCCGGTTGCGTTGGTTTTCAAAGTCAAAACGACGGAAGAAGCGATCCGATTAGCCAACGCGACAGAGTTTGGTTTGGGGGGATCCCTCTGGACTTCTGATTTGGAAAAAGGGGAAAAATTGGCTGCCCAAATCGACAGCGGAGCAGTATTTCTTAACGCCATGGTGGCTTCTCAGCCCGCGCTTCCGTTTGGCGGGATCAAAAAATCAGGCTTTGGAAGGGAACTGGGCCGCAATGGCATCCTCGAATTTGTCAACACCAAGACCGTGTATCTGGGCTGAAATCGTTGCCGGATAAAGAATCCGGCGGCTTTTGCTTTTGCCCGATTCCTTTCTATTTTTACGAGCCAAAATTTTGTCTTAAGCAATGAGAGAAATACAATTTCGGGAAGCTTTGAGAGAAGCGATGTCCGAGGAAATGAGACGTGATCAGAACGTTTTTTTGATGGGTGAAGAAGTAGCCGAGTACAACGGTGCCTACAAAGTATCCCAGGGGATGTTGGACGAATTCGGTCCAGAGCGCGTGATCGACACCCCTATCGCCGAGTTGGGCTTTGCTGGCTTGGGCGTGGGCGCTGCGATGAGCGGACTGAAGCCAATCATTGAGTTCATGACATTCAATTTCTCTCTGGTAGCTATAGACCAGATCATCAACTCCGCCGCCAAAATGTATTCCATGTCAGGCGGCGCTTATTCCGTGCCCATTGTCTTCCGCGGACCCACCGGAAACGCCGGTCAGTTGGGCGCTACCCACTCTTCTAACTTCGAAAACTGGTTTGCCAACACTCCCGGCTTGAAAGTCATCGTCCCTTCCAATCCCTACGATGCGAAAGGCCTCATGAAAGCCGCGATCCGCGACCCGGATCCGGTGATCTTCATGGAATCCGAGGTGATGTACTCCGACAAGGGCGAAGTACCTGAAGGAGAATACCTTCTTCCAATCGGAGTGGCGGACGTGAAGAGAAAAGGCAAGGATGTCACCGTGATCTCCTTTGGAAAAATGATGAAAGTAGCTCTGGGAGCTGCTGAGGAGATGTCCAAAGAGGGCGTAGAATGCGAAGTAATCGACCTGAGGACTGTACGCCCAATCGACTATGCTACCTGCGTGGAATCTTTGAAAAAGACCAATCGCGTTGTGATCGTGGAAGAAGCCAACCCAATCGCTGGCATCTCTTCCGAACTGACCTACCACTTCCAGCGCCATGCCTTCGACTTCTTGGATGCTCCGGTAATCCGAGTTAATTCCATGGATATCCCGTTGAGCTACTCGCCAACCTACATCGAGGCGACTCTGCCAAATATCAAGCGCACGGTGGAAGCCATCAAAAAAGTAATGTACAAAGCCTAACAGGCGCACCCAATAAATCGAAAAGCCCGACTCAATGTGATGTGCTCCAAAAAGGTTGACGATTTAAGAATGGATTAATTTTAGTGAAGAAGCTCGGAATTGTACCGGGCTTTTTTTCTACCCCTACGCTTTATAGGAAAATTGGAATTGGCAAAAAAAAGTCCGGCCCCAAAGTGGCCGGATTTTTTGTTACCCAATCTATCTATTTATGTTGTATGAAAGACGGGAGCGGTGACGAAATAGACTAGTCACCGGCCATCTTTTCATTGTTTATTTGTTTCTAACTGGCGCTCCTCCCCCAGTCTGTCCACCTTCCATCTGGCCTCCGCCGTCTCCTCCTTCTTTCATATCATCGTTGTTGATGGATTTTCTGCGTCGAGTACGCTGATCCATGCTCATCTTACCGATTCTGTAGCTGAAGTTCACCTTGAAGTTCATGTTGCGCATAGTGTTGATGTCGTTGGACACAATTGTAGGAGTGACAATCTCATTTTTGATCTTAAACTCCTTCATCAGGAAGTTCTCCGCACCGAAGCCGATAGAGCCTCTCTTCTCGTCAAACTGTTTGTTGAAGTTCAGGCCATACATGGCGAATCCTCCTGAGCTGCCCTGGAGCTGTACCTGACGGCCTCTCGCAAAGGAGAAGACCTGAACCTGCCAATTTTTAGGAAGGGTGTAGTTACCGAACAATCTACCGCTGATTACGAATCCATCATTTTTTGCTGCGTATTGAGGATCTGTCAATCCATTGTCCAGCATTGCGTAGTAGAGATCAGTACCCCCATTGAGGGACAGCTTGTTGCTGATGTTGATATTGAAGAAAATATTTGCACCAACTGCTTGTTCCTGTCCGATATTTTCATATTCAGTGGAAACCACATTATTCGCCAGCGGAGTTCTGATAGGCTGAATAGATCCGGTAGTATTTCTATAGAAACCGGTAAAGTTAAGCGTGGTGCTCTTAATAAAGGTACTGTAGCCCAGTTCGTAGTTGTCAGTCATCTCAGGATCCAATTCTGGGTTACCTTTAGAGATTTGCTGCGGGTTGGAGGTGTCTATATTGGGATTCAGGAATCTCAGTGAAGGCCGTTGGATTCGACGGTTGTAAGCCGCTTTGATCAAGTTGCCATTTTTCAATCTTCTGCTGGCATTCAAGCTGGGCACAAACGTACCGTACGAAGGAATATCCGCTTCAAACTCGGTCTTGAAATCCGCATTGATATTGGTGTATTCGTATCTCACGCCAGCCTTCAATGTATAATTTTTCAGGACTGGAGTCGTGTAGGAAGCATATCCCGCGGTCACATTTTGATCATAGCTGAATTCGTTGTTAAGGTCTGCATCCTCCAGCTCCACGTATTCACCATCGGCGCCTTCGGCCAGATAGTACGAGAAATCAGAGTAGGCTTTTCTTAGGATATTCTTAGCTCCATACTCTAGGATTTTGTTTCCTTTCTCATCCAAGGGCGTCACATAATCCAGCTGAACCGTGAACTCTTCGTTTTTGCTCGGGTTGATGTTTTTCGTTCTCGAAAAGATCTCCTCTAAGTCTTGGTTGTCAAACAGCGTATTGGTAAACTCATTTTCCCGATCATTGGTGCTGTATAGTGTCAGGAGACTCAGTTCCCTTCCTTTTTTCTCAAAAGTCCGGGTATAGTTCAAGCTAACATCAATGGAATTGGAATTGTCCAAGGTGTAAGTTTCTCGGCTTTGGATTCCCGACAGAATATCTTCTTTATAATTTTCGGTAAGAAAATTGGTTCTCCAGTTCTTTGAGTTTCTTAGCCCAAAATTCACCGCAGCGGTCAGGAAGTTGTACTGGTTGATATCGTAGTCCACACCGAAATTATACCGTCCAAAAACATCTCTCCGCTCGGTGTCAGCAGACTGGAGAGTTGTGTACAACGTATCCGCTCTATTGGTCAACTGGGTGTTTTCGAAGCCACCAAGTATATTGTAGCCCGCTCTACCAAATCCACCGAGGGAGAATCCAAATTTGCCTTTTCTGGCGCTTCCCTGAAGTCCCAGATTGGATCCTCTCAAGCCAAAACCGGTGTTGACATTGAGGGTAGCTCCTTGAAGGTTGTTTTTCTTGGTCACGATGTTGATGACACCGGAGGTACCTTCCGCATCATATTTCGCAGACGGCGAGGTGATCACTTCCACGGCTTTGATTTCGTCGGCGGGGATTTGCTTCAGCGCATCAGATATGGAAGAAGCAGCAATCGCAGATGGTCTGTTGTTGATCAATACGAGGATGTTAGAGCTACCTCTCATGGAAACGTTGCCGTCCAAGTCCACAGAAAGCATCGGCACTCTTCTCAATACATCTGTACCGTCACCTCCGGCAGTTGTTTTGTCATTTTCTGCTTTGTAAATCGTTCGATCCACGCGCTCCTCGATGAGTTCTCGCTGACCCTGCACCGTTACTTCTTCCAAAGCAACGCCTTCGTCGCTCATTCCGATTTCTCCGAGGTTGATTTCTGAGGACAAAGTATTGATGTTGACAGTTCTTTTGGCGGTTTCGTATCCCAAAAATGTCAGATGGAGTTCGTATTCACCCAAATCATAACCGGTGATGTAGAAGACCCCGTCTCCATCGGCCACGGCTCCAGAAGTACTGACATCCGTACCTATTTTATATAGAGCGGCAGTCGCGTAACCTACGGGCTCGCCAGTTTTGAGATCTTTGGCGATCCCGATGATTCGGCCTGAAGTTGCGCCAGCCTGTGGCTGCTGGGCAAAGGCCATGCTCGTTCCTACGAAGAAAAAAGCAAGTGCTAGATTGAGTAAATTTTTCATGGGTTTGTTTTCAAAAAGGGCTGTTGCCAATTGATACCCCAAAGTTGCCCTCAATGTTTTGCTCCAGAAAATCTAATAGACCAGCGGGTGCATCGTGTCGACAAATGCCCTATCCATCGGGACAAATCCCCAAAAAGCCACGACAAAGCCGCTTCGTCCGGCCAAAAGGGATGTTTGTGGGTGGAATGTTCAGGTTTGTAGATTTGATTTGAGAGTAAAAAGTAATTTCCCTTAGTTTGGAAACTGAAAACCAACGGAATGGCACTATTCATCCCCAAAAAGAACCTTTCACTGATCGTACACTTGCTCGGTTGGATCATGCTCTGTGTGGTGCTCCTGCTCCTTTCCCCGCTTTCCTGGAGAATGGGGGAAGTGGAACTACCAACGCAATTCTGGGCTAAGCAGATTTTCCTAGTTGGAATCCTTATCGCGATTTTCTATTCCAACGCATCCGTGCTCGTGCCACGGGTACTACTCGAGGGAAAAAACTATATCTACCTACTGGGCATCCTAATAGGTGCGGTGCTGTTTTACGGATTGGTCGTCTATTTCGAGCAGTTTATCGGATATAGCAAGGCGATGCACGACACCTTCAATCCCGACCGTCCTTGGGATCCCAAAAAACGATGGATACCCGGAGACGTTTTTCAGGTTTTGCTCTACGTGATATCAATAGGCTTGAGTACCTCCGTCGCGCTTGTGCAGAAGTGGCAAAAGGATGAAAGTCTTAGAAGAGAACTCGATCGTCAACGCGTCAACACTGAACTTTCCTACCTGAAGGCTCAGATCAACCCACACTTTTTCTTCAACACGCTCAACAACATCTATGCGCTCACCAATCTGGACGTGGCAAAGGCGCAGGAGGCCTTGCTCAAGCTCTCCAGAATGATGCGCTATGTGCTCTACGAAAACCAGAAGAATGAAACCCTCCTGTCCAAAGAGGTTCGCTTCATCGAAGACTACATCGAATTGATGAAAATGCGGCTTTCTTCCAAAGTCAAGCTCAACATCCAGATAGAGGAGCCAAAAGAAGACTTGATCATCGCTCCGATGCTTTTGCTTCCTTTTCTCGAGAATTGCTTCAAGCATGGGGTGAGTTCCCAACACGAAAGTGAAATCCTGATCAAGGTGGAAATCATGGGAGACACCCTGTTTTTCGAGACCAAAAACCATATTTTCCCGATCAACCCGGACAGCCCGGAAGCACACGAAAGCGGGATTGGCCTAGTCAATACCCAGCGTAGACTTAGCCTCATCTATCCTAATAAACACCGTCTCAAATTTGGTAAAGACGAAGCGAAACAGGAGTATTGGGTAAACCTGACCATCAATCTCTCATGACTCTCAAATGCGTCGCCATCGATGACGAGCCCCTGGCGCTCGAGCTATTGGCGAAATTCATTAGCCAAACGGCCTTTCTAAAGCTTGAGGCAAAGTTTTCGAGTGCTATCGAGGCCTTGGGGTTTATCAATAAAAACGAGGTTCAGTTGATCTTCATGGATATCCAAATGCCCGACTTATCGGGCATGGAGCTGGCAAGAATCCTAGATGGGAAGAAAAACTCCGACAAGACGAGAATTATTTTTTGCACGGCTTATCATCAGTTTGCCATCGAAGGATACAAAGTTGAAGCGCTGGATTATCTGTTGAAGCCCTACGGTTACGAGGATTTCTTAGGCGCTGCGACCAAGGCTTACCAGTATTTCGAACGGATAAACAATGCGCCTGCCGCGAAAGCCGCTGAACCCGCGCAACAGCAGGATTACATCTTTCTGAAAGTCGAATACCAGCTGGTCAAGGTAATGCTCAAAGACATCACGCATGTGGAAGCTTACAAGGACTACGTCAAAGTTCACCTGAGATCCAAGGCAAACCCCCTACTCTCTCTAACGAGTATGAAAAATATGGAGGAACTCCTTCCCTCCGACAAGTTCATGCGAGTGCACCGATCGTTCATTGTAGCGCTCGACCAGATTGATTCTGTGGCGAAAAACGTCATCCAAATCGGTGACCATCAAATTGCCGTCGGCGAAAACTACAAGGAGCAATTCCTGGAGTTTTTGGCTAAGTGGATGAGTTGAATTGCGGTGGTCAGTAAGCAGTCGCAGAGATCAGCTGTATCGTCACTGCGAGGAAGTACGACGAAGCGGTCCTAAGGTCAGCAACACTTTCACTGCAAAGAGGCACGACAGCCTGTCCCCATCCTTCGGGAAAGCAGTCTCGGTAAGCATTTGCAGCAATGGTAAGCAGCGCCTTTCGCATCCCCTTCTAACAAATTCCCTATTTTTGGTCTATGACCGAGGACCAAAAGAAATACATGCGTGCGGCTATTGAATTGGCTAAAGACGGAATGCTAGCTGGCAACGGTGGGCCATTTGGATGTGTGATCGTAAAGGACGGTGAAATTGTCGGTCGCGGAAGCAACAGTGTGCTCATCACCAAAGACCCGACGGCTCACGCCGAGGTTGTGGCCATCCGCGATGCCTGCAAAAATCTTAACCATTTCCAGCTTGAGGGCTGCGAGGTTTACACCTCCTGCGAACCCTGCCCCATGTGCTTGGGAGCGATTTTTTGGGCGAGACCAGCCAAAGTCTACTACGCCTGCACCAAGGAGGACGCGGCGGCAGCAGGTTTCGACGACGATTTCATATACCAAGAAATAGAAGTGCAACCCGAACTACGCAAGATCCCGATGCTCTCCATACTCCGCGAAGAAAGCATGAAGGCATTTGAGCTTTGGAAAGAAAAGGGGGACAAGACGCTATATTGAGAGTTTCTGATTTACGAATCACCTTGTTTAGAGCGGTGTAAGGCTCCTTTTGCCAATATCTTTCCTCCAATAAAAACTCACAAAATGAAACCAATAAAACACTTCTTCCTCCTTTTTCTCCTTCTACTTTCCTCCAGCCTTTCTGCCCAGCAAGACTTAAAAGCCTCTTTCAATTATGGTAAATCTGTGGCGGTTTTTGGTGGTTCTGTCTCGGTGATCCCTCCTAGCGACAGTGCCAAGATCTTGTGGAAGGAGCGACTGGGCATGAGCATTACCAATTACGGCGTACCGGGGGCGGGATTCTCCTCGCTTCAAGGAAAATCCCTGCAGAAGCAGGTCGACGAAGCTGGAGTATTTGACATCTACATCCTCTGGGCCTCCACCAATGACTACACCAACAAGCGGGAAAATGGAAGTTATACCGACTTCACGGAATTTGACGGATACGACAGCAGCAAACTGATCACCCAAGCCGGAGGCATCAACTATTGCATCAAAAAAATCTACGAGCTCAATCCCAAGGCACAGATCTATTTTTTCACCTCAAGCAAAGCTTTCAACGAACGCGGGGGCTACGATCCAGCCGTATCTGATGGGATGGTTCGCTACGTGGAAATCCAAAAACAAATCTGTGAACTTCACGGCATCCCCTACTTGGATCAGTTCACCCTAGGCGGCTACAATGTCTACAACAAAGACCTCTATTACGTCGATCCCATCCACATGAATGCGGAAGGATACAAGAAATTGGGTGAGTTGCAAGTGGCTTTTTTGGCTTTTCCGGATTGAAAGCGAAACCCGTTTCGGCAGAAAGCACTTTCCAGAAAACCGAGGATCCAACAATAAAAGTATTACTGCAGTTTTTACACAGTTGTTAGCTACTAGTTAAATCCACGCTGCACTTAATGCATAAATTATTTTTAATAAAATATACTAAGGGACTGTACTAAATATCCCCAATTTGACCTTACTTAAGTATTATCTAAACTGGCAAAAGGCATTAAATTTTTCGATCCAATTTCAGATCTTATAAAAAACTGAAGCAATTGATTCATAGGGTATAAAAAAATCACTTTTCTAGCTCAGAACACATGGTCAGAATCATATATTATTAAATATCAATATTTTACAACAACTAACATCCTTCAAAAACCGAGCAAACTTCTTTCGGACTAAATATTATTTTTTTGGCAAAAATCAATTAGCTAATCATCTGATTACGCCGTAAATTTTCTTTTACTAAACTCCTTAGTAAAACTTTATTTTTCTACCACAGATTTCCCCTTGGAGATTTTTAAACTTCTCAGGAAGACTCCGGGGCATTGTACATTTTCTTATTTATTCAATAAAACCCAAAAAAAGTGATGGAAAACAAAAACTTTGTTCGCTTGATTCTGTGCTTTTGCCTACTCCAGTTTGGCTGCACAGAACTGCCTGTGTCCGATGACTTTGACACAGCACTGCCTGTCTCCGCGGATATTGCAGGGGACGAATCGTCATCTCCAGCAGCGAGGGTAAATGGTGCAATTCAGGTTTCCGGAATTGGTTATTATGACGCGGCCGACGAATGCGATTCTGGAGCTCTGGGTGCCACGTTCGCGGTTACCATGACCGGCGACGTCGAGGGTTGTCTTTATATTTTTGTAGACAGCTATACATGCAGACCCAGCGGTGTCTACTATGAAGAGGGTCGGGAACTATTCGTTGGTACCTACGGCGGGGAAACTGGCTCATTTTGGACTACCTACAAGTTTGAAGCAAAATATGAGGGGTGCGCTGAGGACGGATCATACTTGGGATTGGAGATCTTTGGACGTTGCCAGCACCCGATAGTCAAAGGCAGTGGTGAAGGGGTCTTCGAAGGGGTCTCTGGTCGCTTGGATATGAAAGACGACATCGAAGCAGGCAACTATCCCTACCGAGGCCATTTTAAGTTTTGAATCGCTCCAAATCCAAGATTCGACACATTTTAGCAGATCAAATTTTTCTAGGCGTAGTCAAGTACGCCTAGCTTTTTTTTAGCACCTTCGGCTTAGTTGCTAGGCCATCCGATCCAAAAAAAAGCCAACTTTCTTCCATACTGGTAAATTATGGCGAAAATAACTGCTAGACACCCGTCCAAAAACTCTGCAATTGGGCTATTTTGGAAGAAGAAATTAATAGCAAATCTGACGTGACTTTTTCGAGCCATTAATCCAAACCCACCAATCTTCTGATGAACAAACTACTCTTTGCTCTTCTTTTACTCTGCACCTCCACTTTGAGCTGTGCTCAGAAACTTCTCGATACCAAAAGACTGGAAGAAAAACTAACTGCCATTCAGGCGGCCACCAAGACCGTGGGCTTTTCGGTCGCCATAGTCAAAGGCGACCAAGTGATCTATTCCAAAGGCTTTGGCTACCGAGACTTGGAAAACAAGGTGGATGCCGACGAAAACACGCTGTATGCCATCGGCTCCTCTTCCAAGGCTTTCACCGTGGCGCTTTTGGGCATCATGGAGGAGGAAAAGGGGCTGAAGTTCACCGACAGTCCCAGAAAATATCTAACTCAACTGGAATTCTACAACGACGAACTAAACGACCAAGTGACCATCCTGGACATGGTTAGCCATCGCACGGGACTTCCCAGACACGACCTGTCCTGGTACCTCTTCCCCACGGAAAGCAAGGACAGCCTCCTCGCTAGGGTAAAATACCAGGAACCTTTTACCGGAATCCGGGAACAGTGGTACTACAACAACTTCATGTACCTCGCCCAAGGTCTGATCACCGAAAAACTCACCGGCAAAAGCTGGGAGGACAACATCCGTGAGCGATTCTTTGAGCCTTTGCAAATGACGCGCTCCAACCTCAGCATCGCCGAGCTGCAGCAGCAAACCAATAGCGCTAAGGGCTACACTTTGGAAAACTTCGAAAGCAGCAAAGTCACCCCCTACTACAACATCGCCGCGATCAGCCCGGCTGGCAGCATCAACAGCAGCGTGAAGGACATGGCCAACTGGGTGCGAATCTGGCTGAATGATGGAATGCTTGGTGAGACCCAAATCCTACCAAAAAGCTATGTAGCCAAAGCGGCCAATCCCCTCATGCTCGTAGGCGGTGGGATATCGGATCCCAAATTCCCCGACCAACACCTCAACAGCTACGGCTATGCCTGGTTTACCTCTTCCTACAAGGGCCACTACCGCATGGAGCACGGGGGAAACATTGACGGGTTCTCGGCAAACGTCGCCATCTTCCCCAGCGACAGCCTCGGCATCGTCGTGCTAAGCAACCAAAACGGCTCCGCACTGCCCACCCTGGTCAGAAACACCATCTCTGATGAACTCCTTGGCCTGACGAAAACGGACTGGGTGAGCCACTATGAAAAAATTGTGGAAAAGGCGAAAGAACAACAGGCCAAGTCCAAAGAAGACGACAAGTCCAGCAAGATCCCAAACACCCGGCCATCCCACAGCCTCGTGGAGTACACCGGAAAATACGAGCATCCCGGCTACGGCGCCTTCAAAGTGGAATTGGCCAACGACTCGCTTTGGGCGCAATTTACCCGGCAAAGAACCTATCTCAGCCATACGCATTACGATGTATTCGCGCTCTATCCGGTCAAAGACGGCAAGGTAGACACCCTCTCCACTGTGGGCATCAACGTCAACTTCCAAACCAATGACCTCGGGGATATAGCAGGCGCGGATATCAAAGCCGAGCCTACCCTCGATCCCCTCTTCTTCACAAGAAGCCCAGAGACGGCTACCGTAACTGAAGATACACTGGAAAAACTACGTGGGCAGCTACCTCCTGTCCGGAATGGAGCTGCAGGTATCTGTCAAAAACAAGCAGCTGATGCTTCTGGTCCCGGGCCAGCCAGAGTACACGCTCATCCCGACCAAGCAGGATGAATTTGTGATCAAAGGCCTGAGTGGCTACAAGGCGAGGTTCCAAAAGAGCGACACGGCCTTCAACCTGGTATTGATTCAGCCCAACGGAACTTTCACCGCTACCAAAAAGTAAACTTTCCATGAGATCGGCGACAGTCGTTGGCTGCGGCATTGTAGGTTTGACCTCAGCTATCACGCTGCAAGAGCAGGGCTTTCAAGTCAAAATAATTGCCAAAGAAAAATACGACAGCACCCTTTCCAGCAAGGTCGGCGCTATCTGGTTTCCTTTTGAAATAGAGCCGAAGGAAAAGGCGAATACTTGGGCGTCTCTGGCTTATAGACGCTACCATCAGGAAGCTAACCCTACAAAAGGAGTTTCATTCATTCCCTTTTTGACGGCATACACGGCTGAGAGCAATAACGATTGGACCAATCAACTGCCAGAAGGATCGGTTCGAAACGCTTTATCCTCAGAGTTGCCAAAGGGAATGGAGGCAGCATTTATCTCGATTGTTCCTTTAGCGGAGCCGACCAAATACCTGCCCCATCTTTACCAGCGATTTATCGAAAATGGAGGCTCCTTTGAAAATCAGGAGATTTCGTCCATGGAACAATTGGCGGCTTTGGATGAGCTGGTTACCAACTGTACCGGCTTGGGTGCGAAGGAAATCTGTCAGGACGAAGACCTTCATCCCATGCGTGGACAAATCCTCCGCTGCGAAAAACTACCAGTCGCATCCTTTGCAAATCCCACCAAAAAAGGCGCACTGAGCTATGTGATCAACAGAAGTGAAGACAGCGTCATCGGCGGAACCGACTATGAAAATGATTGGAATGAGAAAGCGGATCCGGCTGATACCGTATTGATCCTAGATCGACTAAAAGACACCGGAATTTCTCAAGATCCAAAAATCCTGGAAATCCTGGTCGGTCTCCGACCCCGAAGATCAGAAGTTCGATTTGAGTTTGATGCGAACTATCCTGGGGTCTTTCACAACTATGGGCATGGAGGCGCAGGTTTTACCGTCGCCTGGGGCTGTGCTTTGGAGTTGGCTAAAAAACTCAAAAACTTGATTTAGGTATTCCTCCCTCCGAAGTTGCTAACAATCACGGGCAGTAGCTCGGGGCAGGCTGAGCTAGTCGAAGCCTAATTAACTAAGATTTCAAAAGATCACCTTTCGACTACGCTCAAGGTGACACAGATACTATCTACCTCATTTTGTATTTCACAGAACATTGAAGATTCAGGGTTATCATTCCTACATTTTCAAACACGCCGAAATCCACAGCCTAGACGATGGGCAAAAAACTGCAAATCCCCATGCCCATCCAACAGACTTGCCCTGGCCCCGCTTATCCAATTCGCCTTTGAATCGAGGCATTTTTTGCATAAATTCCTTATTCACAATTAGATAAAACATAAACCCTGCATACCATGAAAAAGTATTTGACAATTTTTGGAGTAGGCGCACTGATCGCGGTGATCGCCGCATTCACATTTCGTACCGAAGAGTCGCCCTATCGAATGAAAGTGGGCACACCAGAGATTAAATCCATTACCTCCCTTGCCTTTGGTCCAGACGGAATTCTGTTTATCGGTGACTCTAAGAGCGCTTCTGTCTTCGCCGTCAACACGAAAGACGCCGGCAATTCAGAGGCAAAAGCAATAGAAGTAGCAGGAATAGACAAGAAAATTGCCGGAATGCTTGGTACGACCGCGGATAACGTTTCCATCCTGGACATGGCCGTAAACCCAATCTCAAAAAACGTCTATTTGGCTATACAGTCTGGGGATGGCACTCCGGTATTGCTCAGAATGGATGGTGATACCTTTTCGCCAGTTCCCTTGAAAGACGTTGAATTTGACGCCGTCGTGCTTAACAATTCCCCAGCCGAAGATGCTAAGGATGGAAGAGGAAGACCTTTGCGCGTCTCCTCGATTTCCGACTTGGGATATGCAGATGGCAAACTACTTGTGAGCGGCCTCTCAAATCAGGAGTTTAGTTCCACTTTCAGAAGCATTCCTTTTCCTTTTACCGGCAAAGAAGACTACGCCTCCTTGGAAATTTTCCATGCCGCACATGGCAGATACGAAACTACCTCTCCGATCAAGACTTTCACCACGGCTGAGGTAAACGGAAAAGAATATCTAATCGCGAGTTACACCTGCACCCCTTTAGTACTCTTCCCTATGGATGAATTGAAAGCCGGCACCCACGTGAAGGGCAGAACCATCGCGGAAATGGGCAGTGGAAACCAGCCTTTGGATCTTGTAAATATGGAGAAAGACGGCAAATCTTACCTAGTGATGTCCAACTCCAATCGGCCTGTATTCCGCGTCAACTTTGAGGATATAGAAAGTTTTGAGGGCTCTCTTACGGAGCCTGTCACCGCCAACTTTGCCACCGATGGAGTGGATTTCGTTTCGATGCCGATGACGAATGTATTGCAACTGGACAAGATGACGGACGATACCATGGTGATCTTGCAACGCAAATCCAATGGTTCTTTGGATCTTTGGACTAGCGAAAAAGCGGAGCATTTACTGAGATAATGGCTTTCAAACTCATTTCGATCAGGTTGTTTTTTGCGAACAGCCTGATTTTTTTTGGCATATTTCTGAGCCTATCCTGTACGAAAGAACCACAGGATGAGATTTCCATCCTTTGGGAGGACGAGCGAGCGTTAGGACTGATCCTGCCGTCTGGCCTGGTAGAAAATCCCGAACAGGCCTATTTTACCATCCATCTTTCTGGAAACAGTGACAATCCCCCAATCCTGGGAGACCTTATCCAAAGCGAGAGCGGCTTCCTCTTTACCCCACTTATCCCCCTTACGAGAGGACAGACTTACGAAGTACGCTACGAAGGTGCCTCAATCGGACAAATTTCTATCCCTCAATTGTCCGAGGAGGGAGCAAAGCTGGAGGTAATGGAAATCTATCCTACCCAAAACCTCCTCCCAGAAAACCTGCTTAAATTCTTTGTCAAATTTTCAAAGCCCATGCGAGAGGGGAAGTCGTCAACTAACGTGTTCCTCTTGGACAGTAATAAAGACACGCTTGAAGGTGCCTTTTTAGACCTGCAGCCCGAGCTTTGGAACGAGGATCAAACGCTGCTTACGCTATGGCTGGATCCAGGCCGGATCAAACGTGATCTGATCCCCAATCTAGAAATGGGAGCCCCTTTGACTAAGGGAGAATCCTACAACCTCGTCATATCGGCTCGCTGGAAAGGCAAAAATGGAGGAGAACTTGGCCAAAGCTTTAGCAAGAAATTTACGGCAAGCGCGAGAGACAGCATATCACCTGAACCTGATTCTTGGGTGATGGACATTCCAAAGGCAGACACCAATGCAGCCCTCACTTTAGATTTTCTGGAAGCATTGGACTTCAGCTTGCTAACCAATGTCTTCACCATCAAGAATGCCGCAGGGCGAGCCATTCAGGGGAATTGGAAAATCGGAATTGAGGAAAAAAGCATCCAGTTTATCCCAAAAGACCCCTGGTCAAGAGGGCAATATGTGATCGAAATTGAGAGCAGACTGGAGGACTTAGCAGGAAACAACCTCAATCGCCTTTTTGAAACAGACCTTCTCAATCGCTCTGAATCCGATTTACCCTCGGACATTAAGCGTCTGGAGTTTGAAATCAAGGATTGAATCTTGATCCGACCAATACATACCAAAGTCCTGGGTGACTAATATCACAGCTATTGTCTGGGAAAAAGAGCAGCTTCGGATTGATCCAAACTTGCCCTACCGTGAAAACCCATTTCCAGATCCTCATCATTGGCGGAGGAACCGCCGGCATCACCCTCGCCGCCCAGCTGAAGCTCAAGGATGCCTCTCTTGACATCGGATTGATCGAACCCTCAGACAAGCATTATTACCAGCCAGCTTGGACCTTGGTTGGAGCAGGCACATATGATTTCAAAGACACGGAAAGAAAGGAGGCGGACTATATCCCTAAAGGCGTAACCTGGATACAGGACAAAGCCACGGCTATAGAGCCAGATCAAAATTGTGTTGGGACCAAAAATTCCGGAAAATTCACCTATGACTTCTTGATTCCCGTTCCTGGATTATTCATGGCCCCCGAGCTGCTACCAGGTTTGACTGAGATCCTAGACAAAGGCGTGGTTTGTTCTATCTATACCAACCCAGAGCATACTTGGGACGTGTTGCAAAAATTCAAAGGAGGTAACGCGGTATTTACCCAGCCCACCACACCAATCAAGTGCGGGGGAGCTCCGCAAAAAATCATGTATTTGGCGGAGGACTATTTTAGAAAAAAAGGAATCCGAGATCAAACAAACGTACTCTACGCGACGCCGGGCACGATTATTTTCGGAGTACCTGACTTCGCGAAGACGCTGAACAAGATCATCCATGATCGAGACATCATCTTCAAGCCCTTTTATGCCCCTGAAAAAATCGATTCTGAAAAGCAGGAGATCACATTCAAATACTCTAAACCTGGGGAAAGCAACTGTACCATCATGGAAGGGAATCCACTTGGAGAAGAATTGATCGGGGCACTGGAAATCAAAGTCCACTATGACATGCTGCATCTCGCGCCTCCACAAACGGCGCCCAAATTTGTCCAGGAATCCAAACTCTCCATTCAGGAAGGTCCGGGAAAAGGCTGGATCGATGTGGACATCCACACCATGCAGCATAAGCGTTTCCCCAATGTCTTTTCGCTCGGCGATGTCGCCCATCTCCCAACGGCAAAGACCGGAGCGGCAATCCGAAAACAGGCTCCAGTCTTGGTAGAAAACCTACTTTCCCTGATCAAGACCGGAACAGTGGGACACAAATCCTACGAGGGGTATTCTTCATGCCCCATAGTCACCCGATACGGGCGAATGGTTTTGGCGGAGTTTAAGTACGACAACGTCCGGGACAGCGATCCTCTGATCTCCAAATTTGTGGACACCACCAAAGAGCAATACAGCATGTGGCTCCTTAAAAAATATGGACTTCCTTTTATGTATTGGAATCTGATGCTCCGCGGCAAAGCTTGACAGACCAATTCAGAATAGCCCAAACAAAAAGAGCGGAATCACTTCCGCTCTCTTCGTTTATCGTTTTCCCATTCCGGGAGGCATCATGCGGCTCATCGCCTGCTTGGCTCCTCCCATCTTGTTCATCTGCTTCATGAGCTTTCGCATGTCGTCAAATTGCTTCATCAGGTTGTTTACCTCTATGATTGTTCTACCCGAACCATCAGCGATACGCTTTCTTCTTCTTCCATCGATGATATCCGGATTCTGACGCTCCTTTGGAGTCATACTGCGGATGATTGCTTCGATAGGCTTGAAAGAATCGTCATCGATATCCATGCCTTTCATCGCTTTGCCCATGCCCGGGATCATGCCAATCAGGTCTTTGATATTCCCCATCTTTTTCACCTGCTCGAGCTGGGAAAGGAAATCGTCAAAGTTGAAGTTGTTCTGGCGGATTTTGGCATTGATTCGCTTGGCTTCATCCTCGTCAAAAGACTGCTGGGCACGCTCCACGAGGGAGATTACGTCACCCATGCCGAGGATACGCTGGGCCATACGATCCGGGTGAAAAATGTCCAGATTCTCCATCTTCTCGCCTGTGGAGATGAACTTAATGGGCTTGTTTACCACGTGGCGGATGGAAATGGCCGCACCACCGCGAGTATCACCGTCGAGTTTGGTCAGTACGACTCCGTCAAAGTTCAGTCTCTCGTCAAAGGTCTTCGCAGTATTCACCGCATCCTGACCGGTCATCGAATCGACCACAAACAAAGTTTCGGAAGGATTGAGGGCCTTTTTCAGCTCCTCGATCTCTTTCATCATCTGCTCGTCCACGGCCAGACGACCCGCGGTATCGACCACTACGGTCTTTTTGCCTGTCTTTTTGGCATAGGCAATCGCATTATTAGCGATCTGAAGGGCGTTTTTGTTTTCAGGTTCGGCATAGACTTCCACTCCTATCTGCTCACCCAAAACCTTCAGCTGGTCAATCGCCGCAGGTCGATAGATATCGCAAGCAACCAACAACACCTGTCGGCCCTGTCTTTTCAGCAAGCTTCCCAATTTGCCGGTGAAGGTAGTCTTTCCCGAACCCTGCAAACCAGAGATCAAAATCACCGCAGGATCGCCGCTTAGTTTGATGTCCACCTTGGAGCCGCCCATGAGCTTGGTGAGCTCCTCTTGGGTGATCTTCACCAAGAGCTGTCCTGGAGAGACAGAGATCAATACGTCGCGGCCCATGGCCTCGTCCTTGATCTTGTCGGTGACTTCCTTGGCTACTTTATAGTTAACGTCGGCATCGATCAGGGCTCTCCTGATTTCCTTTACGGTGGATGCTACGTTGATTTCGGTGATTTTCCCGGTTCCCTTTAGGGTCTTGAAAGCCCGGTCCAGCTTCAAACTTAAATTGTCAAACATTCGGCTCTGCGTCTATTTGCTGCAAAAGTAATGATTTTGGGGGTTTGGAATGAAAAATAAATGGGATTATCCGTGTATGGAGAACGGGAGGTCATGGTGTTGGAAGTTCGATATCGGATGTCTGATGTCCGATGTAGAGGGCTGTGCATCTTAGCTTGCCGAAGCATCCCGATTTTCTAGTCTCCCGACATCCCAGCTCCCAAACTTCCCAGCCCCCCAGCCAATCCTTTCCTACGAAATCCCTATTTTGCAGGCTAAATTTTGAAAACCGGTTCATGAAGCTCAATTTTCAGAAAGACCTGCTTCCCCACCTGCTGGGAATACTTCTTTTCTACCTCATCGTCGTACTGTATTTCTCCCCCATGGTATTCGACGGCAAGATCATCTTCCAAGGCGACATCCTCCAGTGGGAAGGCTCGGCCAAGGCCGTGCTCGACTACCGCGCGGAGACTGGGGAACAAGCGCTCTGGACCAACAGCATGTTTGGCGGAATGCCCTCCTACTTCGTGAGCTTGGAATTCCCCGGAGACCTGACCAATGCGCTGATCAAAGTACTGACATTTGGGCTTCCCCACCCGATCAATGGCTTGTTTTTCGGAATGCTAGGCATGTATATTTTGCTGCTCAGCTTCAGAGTTCGGCCTGTCTTCTCCATCGCCGGAGCTATCGCCTTTTCTTTCAACACTTACAACCTGCTTTCTCTGGAGGCTGGACACAATGCCAAAATCTGGGCAGTCTGCCTGATTCCGCTGATCTTGGCCGGTATCCATTTGGCCTTTGAGCGAAAAAGAATCCTCGGCGCAGCCCTGCTCGCTTTGGGGCTTTTGCTTCAGCTGAAATTCAACCACCTGCAGATCACCTACTACACGTTGATTATCTCGGTGATTTATGTGGTAGTCAGACTGGTTTTTGATTGGAAAGAAGAGGGGATTGCCAGCCTTTCCAAGTCCTTGGCCTTCCTCGTGCTCGGAGCAATCTTGGCAGTAGGCGGCAATATCGGCAGACTCGCAACCGCTTTGGAATATAGCCCCTATTCTACCCGGGGCAATGCCACGCTGGAAACCCAATCTGCCGGGCTCGACCGGGATTATGCCTTTGGCTGGTCCAATGGCATTGTGGAAACTCTGACATTGATCGTTCCCGATTTCTACGGAGGTGGCAGCAATACGCCCCTTCCCAAAGATTCCGCTTCGGAAAAGGCCCTCCGCGGACAGGGAATCGACGCCGCCCAAGTCAACGGTTTCGTACAGGGCGCGCCAACTTATTGGGGCGACCAACCTTTCACCGGCGGCCCCATGTACGGCAGTGTGATTTTGGTTTTCCTCGCCATTTTGGGGATTTGGGCTGCGCCAAAAGAAAGCCTCATCACCTTTGGCACCATCATCATTCTTTCCCTAATGCTGAGCTGGGGCAAAAACCTGGCTTGGTTCAATTACCTGCTTTTCGACATTTTGCCTGGCTACAACAAGTTCCGTGCAGTCTCCATGGCGTTGGGCATGACGCTGTTTGCCATTCCGGTTTTGGGCATGATCTCTCTGGAAAGGTTGGCGAAAAAAGGCGAACTCAAGCCTCTGCTCTACGCTGGGGGAATCGTCGGAGGACTGACGCTCATCTTGGCGGTGGCTTCCGGGGCTTTCTTCCGCTTTGAAGGAGCTGGTGATGCCAATCTCCCCGAATGGCTGGTGACCGCCTTGAAAAGCGACCGCAAAGCCATGCTTTCCGCGTCCGCTTGGAAAAGCTTCGCCTTCGTCGCCGTGACGGCAGGCTTGGTTTATTTTTATATCAAAGGAAAAATATCCGACCTCATCCTCGGTACGGCGTTGATCGCGCTTATTACCCTCGACGTCTGGACGATCAACAGAAGATATCTCAACGGGGACTCCTTCCAAGGCAATCCTTCCCGACAGTTTTTCGCTGAGACGCCCGCTGAAAAATCCATCGCGGCCGATCATGGCTACTTCCGCGTCCTGCCGCTCACCGAGGGACTGACCACAGGTGCACGCACCGCCTACCGATTCAACAGCCTCGGAGGCTACCACGGTGCCAAGCTCAGACGCTATCAGGATCTGGTGGAAAACAGCCTGCAACCTGAGCTGGAAGCCTTTATCGCCAAGGCCCAAGAGGGAACCTTTGACTGGGAAAATGTCGGAGTGATGAACATGCTCAACACCAAATACCTCATCGCAGGATCGGAAGCAAACACGGTTTTTGAAAACCCCGAAGCCAACGGCCCTGCCTGGGTGCCTTCGGAAATCATCCCCGTACAGTCCAACAATGAGGAAATCGCGCTCCTAGGAGAGATCGACACTAAAGCACAGGCGACGCTAAATGCGGGGGAATTTGGAAACGTCTCAGCGGGAGCTGGACAAGTAACTTTGACTTCCAATTCTCCGAATGAGCTGAAATACCAAGCTTCTATGACACAGGGTGGACTGGTCGTGTTTTCAGAAATCCACTACCCCAAGGGCTGGGCTGCGACTATCGATGGAAAGGAAGTTCCCATCCTTCGCGTGGACTATCTCCTGCGCGGATTGGAAATTCCAGCGGGAGATCACGAAGTAGTCTTTACCTTTGCGCCTTCCAGCTACTATGCAACCAAGACGCCCATGGTGATTTTCCAATACCTCATCGTGCTGACGCTTCTGGCTGGCCTTTACCTATCATACAAAGAATCCCATGCAAGCGCCTAAGGAAGACCAAAAAGACCAAGTGGTGAGCTTCTATGACCAGTTTGCTGAGAAGCAGCAAAAGACCGGAATCAACTCCCGTCACCTGAGTATCCTCGACAATGTCAAGCAGGCAGGACTAAAATCTGAACACAAAATCCTGGAAGTGGGCTGCGGCATTGGCACGGTATCGCATCTCTTGGCCACCCAGGTACCCCAAGGTGAAGTCTTGGCCGTGGACATTTCCCCGGAAAGTATAGAGAAAGCCAAGGTGCTTTGGAAGTCCCAAACCAACTTGAATTTCGAAGTGTCGGATATGTCGGACTTTGACAAAAAGGGCAAAACCTTTGACTTCTTCGTTTTTCCAGATGTGCTGGAGCACATTCCCGTAGACCAGCATTTCCGCCTCTTCCAAAATATCCAAAAGCATTCCCATCCCGATTCGGTGATCTTTATCCATATCCCCGCGCCGCGATACCTGCAGTGGATGATAGACAACGAACCCCAAAAGCTACAGGTGATTGACCAGCCATTAGATTCCGGCGACCTGATCAAGAGTATCACCGCCAATGGCTTTTACTTGGAAAAGATGGAAACTTATCCCCTTTTCTATGAAGAAAAGGACTATCAATACTTTGTCTTCCGCGCAGCAAAACCCCTCCAAAGCTCCACTCCACGCAGTAAATGGACCGTGTTAAAAGAGCGGATTCAAATACGCCTGAAATACGGCCTAACCAAATAACATCAGAGAACCATGAAAATACAGGAAAACAAAGTGGTAGGCCTGACCTACGAACTCAAGGTGAGCAAGCTGGAGGACGAGATTGAGTCGGCTCCATTTAGCGTGGAAATCCGCGAAGAAGACGATCCCTTTTACTTTCTATTCGGGCAGAGTGGCCTTCCGGAAAAATTCGAGGAGCTTCTTGCCGGCAAAGTTGACGGAGAGGACTTTTCCTTTTCCATCCCTGTGGACGGAGCATATGGTGAACCGGACGATGAACTGGTCATCACACTTCCGAAAAGCCAGTTTTCCGGCGAAAGAGGCTTCTCTCCAGAAATGCTGGAGGAAGGCAATTTCCTTCCCCTGATGGACGAAAATGGCTACAGCATGCAGGCCAAAGTCCTAAAAGACCTGGGAGAAAACCTCCTTCTGGACTTCAACCATCCCCTGGTAGGCTTCGACCTCCACTTCGAAGGAAAGATCATCGAAGTACGCGAAGCGACCAAAGAGGAAATCGCCCACGGCCATGTGCACGGCGAGTATGGGGAGCATGACTAGCAGTTTGCAATGGTCAGTGAGCATAAAGTCTGAAAGCTAAACTTTGAAAGCTGAAAGCCTGACAAGGCTAGGGAGTTTGCAGGCTGGCTTAACAAACACTAGAACTCAACTCCAGAAACAGAAAAACCGGACGGGTAGTCGTCCGGTTTTCTCTTTTTTTTAAAGACTGGCTTGAGAGCTCTGCACCCTTATGACCGATTTCTAAGAAATCAGCAAGTCGGCTGTAGCCATGGAAGCTGACAGGCGAAAATTCGACGGAAAGCTTATGTCCAACCTGAAGTTTAGGTACTGGTTCGCGAACTTGTTGCGGAGTCCTATTGGTAATTTGGAATACCGCCTCCTACTATTCAATTTCTATTATCGGTTCCTCCTTTAGATATCCGAGTGACTGCAAAAACCTGTCGGCCTCTGAAAGAGTCTTTTTATAGTATTCAAAGTTGCTGTAATTGAAGAACCCGTGATTTTGTCCTTCATACAGATAAAGATCACAGCGGCTGTCCACTTTCTCCATGACTTTTTGATAGCAATGGGCAGTTTCGACCGGTATCAGATTGTCATGGGTCCCCAGAAATAAAACCGTCGGTGGTGCCCCTCTTTTTATGTTGTGAAGCGGCGAAAAGCTCTTGTAGGCATCTCCGATTCGCTCATACCCGAAGCCACCCGGCCCATTGTCAATGACCGGATTGAAAAGCACCAGGACATTTGGGACACAGCTCACCGAAATATCATCGGCCTCTTCATTGAAATCTTTTATCAATGCGGTGGCTGCCGCCAGATGTCCACCCGCAGAACCGCCGGCAGCTACAATTCTTGCGGTATCAATATGGAATTCCCCTGCATTTTCCCTAATGAACCGAATCGCCGATTTGGCATCTTTCAGGGACTCAAAAGGCGTGGTTTGCTGTCGATTTCTTACTCTGTAGTCCACGAGAAAACAAACCATCCCTCTTTGGGAAAAATACATGGCTTGAGGCTCAAACTGCTTGATCGAGCCACTATTCCAACCACCTCCGAAAAAGAAAACCATCGCAGGATATTTCTCCGCGGCTTCTATGGTTTTTGGACGAAATACCTCCATAAACAACTTAACCGAATCAATCTGCTTGTATAAGACTTGTTCTTGGGAATAACCAGATAGACAAGCAATCCACGCGATAAGGATGGTCAAAATAAACCTTCTATACATCGTATTCCTTTTTAAAGTGAGGAGCAAAATGCTATCCACACTTCCTGAACCTACATAAAACTCTTGAACAAAGAAACAGTGAATGTAAAGACCCAGACAGGCGACCAAGGCTCTTTTCTTTTTTACATGGCCTGGTTTTCAACAAACTGTAACCCATTCCCCCTGCTTTGCATCTAAGCATCAAACCCTAGTCACCTCAAAACATTCAATGCAGGAAAAATCCAACTTAAACTTCCAGCTCGCATGCCTGATACTAGGCCAGCTGCTTTTTTCATGTTCCACTTTCTTCTGGACCGAGTCTGGCACCTACTCGGTCAATTCCGCCACCTTTATGTTCCTTTCCATGGTCTTTTGGGCTCTGGGATTCGTCGGACTCTTCGGACAGCTTTCTTCCCAGTTACCCATTTATTCCAGAATAGGACTGCTTTATGCGCTCTATGGCGCATTTGGGGGCTCTGCCTTTGCCATGGAAGGACTTTTTATAGAAGTATTCGGACTCAGCGAAAAGGCAGGAGTAGAAGCGTCCGAATCTTTTCCGCTCGCACTCAATCTGATCATGTACCAAAGTGGACCCGCATTCCCCTTGTCTCTGTTGATTTTGGGGATAGTCCTGGCTTACAAAAAGAAGGTCAATTGGGTTTCAGGCTTACTGCTTTCCTCCTCCGGCCTTGCCTTTCCACTCGGAAGAATACTTCGAAAAATAGAAGTCGCCCATCTAACGGATTTCCTGTTGCTGGTCGCCGTACTTTGGATTTCCCTTCAGCTTAGGAAAAGAGCTGCAAACAAAGTCTGAGAAAAAATTGGGGTAGCAAATCTTTTACTAATTCAATTTACCACCCACTTGAATCGGATTCCCTTGGGGTCAATTAATCACCAGCTCGTCAGTAAAGATGAATGCCCGCCGGCCATTGATCGCCCTGACCTGGACATATCTCGCTTGGGTATTTTCCAGGCTTCCCGCAAAATCCTTGAAGATTAAGCCCTTTTGATCTCTGGGGATATCGTTGGCAAGCTGGAGCACGGGTTGGAAGTTCTCACCATCGATCGATACCGACACGATCACCGAATCGGGAATAAAAATCCCGGGGCCGATATTTTGAAGAAAACTGGCCGAGAAGCTGTGTAGCTCCTGCACTTTTCCCATATCAACTGTCACGTCAATATGGTTGGTAAAGCCCTGCCACTTGCCATCTCCATTCTCTTTCCCTCCACGAAGCCCATCGGTAAAACTACCCGCGTCCCCCGCAGGATAAGCCGTATTCCAGGGAGTTTGGTAAGTGACTTTCTTGCCGATAGCCTTGTGGTAATCCACCTTTCTGCTGAGAATCGGCTCTTTAGCTTGACCGTTCTCGAAGATCGCTGCCTTGACTTCAGCGCTTCCTGATACATAAAACTCCCCGGTATACAAGTTGGATTCGGTCGTCGGCTCGGTCCCGTCCGTCGTGTAGTAGATCGTCGGCTTGACCAGCTCACTTTCCAAAACAACCCCGATTTGCTGATTGACCGTGTCTACTTGTAAGAAGGTCATTAGTTCCTTGGTAACCTCGTAGCTGTATTTTACGCCCAATTGATCCAAGCGGAGCAGCTGGCTTTGGAGTCTTTCCTTGAAGCCATCCCAATTGTGAACTTCTCTTGGTGACCAAGCCCTTTCGGAAAGTGCGAGAAGCTTCGGGAAAATAATCGCATCGGCCAAAGCTTCCGAAGGAACCGTTTCGGTCCATACGCAGGCTTGAAGTCCATAGGCTAGGTACTTCTTATCCTCAGGATAGTGGTTGCCAAAGAATTCGAAATGGTAGATCGGATACATCTGGGCGTCCAGTCTGGAGAAATACATGGGATTGCCCGGTGTATAGATCATGGGATTGCCATTTTTCGCTACGCGGTTTTGTACTCCTCCGGCCCAATTTCTCCAATACATCACATAAAGGCTTGAATCCACGCCCGGATGAATGGCGTCATCCCAAACGATCACCTCTTTGCCTTTGCTTTTGATAAAATCCGTCACCCGGTTTACAAAGTAACTCTGCAATTCCTCCACGTTTTTCATGCCTTCGGCTACCATCAAGTCCTGACAAGCTTTGGACTCCTCCCAAGTGGACTTCTCCACCTCATCGGCTCCGATATGGATGTATTTGGAAGGAAAGATATCCATCACCTCAATCAGGACGCCTTCCACAAACTCATAGACTTTCTCATTTCCGGGACAGAGCGGGGTCGAAAACACCTTGCCCCAGCCCGCGCTGCCAGTGCATGCCAGCTCTGGATAGACTTTGATCGCAGCCATCATGTGGCCCGGCATGTCTATCTCGGGAATGATCTCTATGTGTCGCGACTGCGCATACTCCACCAGCTCGCGCATTTCTTCTTGAGTGTAGAATCCACCATACTCGGTCACGCCGTTGCGCTCTCGCAGGTGTTTGGGTTCGAGGTTGAAGCGGGGATCCTCTTTTGCTTTTTCTATGCAGACCGAATCCTGGTTGTTGAAAGTCCGCCAGGCGCTTTCTTCGGTCAATCGAGGGTATTTTTTGATCTCCAGTCTCCAGCCTTGGTCATCGGTGAGGTGGAGATGAAGCTTATTCATCTTGTAAAGCGCCAAAAGGTCTACATAGCGATGGAGATAGTCCATGGAGAAAAAGTGCCTGGAAACGTCCAAGTGCATCCCTCTCCAGGCTATGCTCGGCTGATCGGAGATAGCCAGCAGGGGAATCGGGATTTCAGTGGCGTATTTTTCTCCCTCCAAGTCCGCCGGCATCAACTGTCTCAGGGTCTCAATCGCGTAAAAGATCCCCTGTGCATCACCGGCTTTCAGGGAAATCTTGTCCTCGGTAATTTCCATCTGATAGGACTCAGGCTGGCTGAGTTCAGCGGAATAAATCAGCTCAATTTGGTTGGGTCCCTCTGTGCTGGACAATTCGGAACCGAGCATTTCCTCCAAAGTACTTTGGAGAAAAGTTACTTCATTGCCAAAATGCCCCTCGTCCGAGACGATCAGCTGCGTGGATGAACTGAGCTTAAACGCTCCTTTTTTGACTTCCAGCCGGGCGGGCTGGGGCACCACGGCCACTTCGGGCTGGGCACTTGGACTGCAGGCCGATCCGATCAGGAGGGCAAGCAGAAAAAACGGGACATACTTCAAGGGTAATCGGAATCTTAAATGAGGGGTAAAGATAGAAAAGCGGAGCAGTTTTCGGTAGGAAGTCTCAGTTATCGGTCGACCCGCTTAAAACAAATCGCTCTAGCTCCTTTGAGAAGGTGGAGTTGTATTGATCGTTACTTCGATCAATTACATGCAGAATTGGACGCCACTACCAGAGAGTGATCATTTAACTTCTTGACGTTTCCAGACTCCCCCTTTCCTGAAGGGGTGCTGGGTATTTCCTTCAATCTAAAGTATCACCCTTTCAGCACCAGCACCTTTTCCTCATCAAAATGCAGGTAAACCCGATCTCCAACCTGATACTTGCGAAAGGGATCATCAACTTCCCATACATCCCCGCCATCTTTCAGACGAACTAGCAAGGAATTATAATGCACCAAAAAGCGCTGGTCGACCACATGTCCCAGCAGCTCCCCCTTGGTGCGGAGCCGCACGTCAGCTGGGCGTATATAGCTGTCAAAACGGCCAGGGATCAGATTGATCGGTGAAAAAAGCCGGGCCACATAGCGCGTTTTCGGATGGAGACACAGCTCCCGAGAATTGCCTTTTTGCACCACCTTCCCCTTTTGGAGAATCAAAATGGTGTCCGTGAGGCGTAGGGCATCGTCAAGGTCATGGGTCACAAAGATCACCGTCGTTCCAGACTCCTGCAGCAGCTCTTTCAATTCAAAGATCAGCCGGTGTTTCTGTATCGTGTCCAGGTGGCTGAAGGGTTCGTCCAGCAACAACACCTCCGGCTCCACCGCCAAGGCTTGGGCAATCGCCACCTTTTGCTGCTGCCCACCACTCAAGTTTCGGGGCAGGCGATCCCGATAGCGATCCAGCCCAAACTGCATCAGCAGCTTTTCCACCCGAGCTTTTCGATATCCCGGATCAAAGAGCAAGAGCGGGCGTGCGATGTTTTCTTCTATCGTCGTACTGGGCGAGAGCTGGTAGTCCTGGTGGATCAGCTTGATCTCATCGTATCCCGCGACCAGCTTCTCCTTGGGATTCAGAATCCGTGTATCCCCGAGCCAAACCTCGCCGCTGCTTTGGGTCAAAAGTCCGGCAGCGATGCGTAAAAGGGAGCTCTTGCCCGAACCACTTTCTCCCACCACGGCGATCATCTCCCCTTTCCCCAAATCCAGGGAAAATTCATGCAGGGCAGTTTGGGAAGCGTAGGCCTTGGTGAGTTTGCGGAGGGAAAAGTAGGACATTTTTAAGTGATCAGTAGGCAGAACCGAGATTCGATATTAATGGAAAAACCGGAAGGTTGAAAGTGATCAGTAGCTAGTCGCAGTTAGCAGATTACCTGCCGACCACCCAGACTGCCAACTGAGACTACTCATTGCAGACTGTCACGAACCTTCTTCGGCAAGCTCTCCCAGATCAGCGTGTAGCTATCTCTGGCGAGCTCCAGGATCAGGGGATCCGGTACATTGCCCTTGGTGGAGACCGAGTTCCACTGCTTCTTGTTCATGTGGTAGCCGGGTGTGATCCCCGGATATTGCTCCCGAAGCTCTATGGCCCGCTCAGGGTCGCATTTTAGATTCACATAGGGAAAAGTCTCCAGATCCATCAGGGCGAAAATCTTTCCTCCCACCCGAAAAACCAGCACATCCGGCCCAAAGGGCGTATCCTCGGTCACATTGGGCAGGGCAAGACAATAGTCGCGGAAGTAGTCTAGGGTCATATCGATATCGGATGTGGGATTTTGGATGCTTCGATTAATGTCACACTGAGCGGAGTCGAAGTGTCAGCACAGGTTTCTGATTTCACTTCATTGCGAAATCCAAATGACCGAAGCAATCTGCCTAATTTTCGAGAATTCAATATAGAATCCTAATCAAATGATCGTCAAATTAAAATAAACGGAGCAAATTAAAAGAATGGCTTGGCAAAAAGACTGTCGAAACCTATCTTGACTAAAGACCTTGGAACAAGCTGGCAAACAAACTCATTTGTCCGATGAATTCCTAGGAATTAGCACATGCAGCAAAACTCCCGTCTTTTGCCATACCCAAACTGATATCCGTAAGCTATGGTTACACTTCAATTTTTGATGGCTGAGATAGCAGTAACCTAAATTCATTAGAACACTTTAGCACATACATTCCCTTTCACAGCTTCGACCTTCTACAAACCCTAACTATTTTAAATCCATGAAAAACCGACAGACGATTTTCATCTTGTTTCTCCTGGTAGCCTTGGTTTCTTGCGGGGGAAAGTCTAAGGACAGCGAAAGCCCAGAAACGGTTGGGATTCTTGCTCCGAACGTAGATGTCAAGGAACTCCAATCCGACTTCATGAAATGGTGGACTTACCATTCACGTTCGATTTCTCTCTCATCGGATTTCGTGGGGTTTGACGAGCATTCGGACACGATTGGAAAGAAGGGTTTTTTGGAAAAATTGGGAACAGGCAAATACATACCTCTGAAGCTGGCCTCCGACAAGGGACGTGATACCTATCAACTTTATAGGCTTGACTGGTTTGCCCATGAAGGCATTGGACCAACGATTGAAAATGAATCGAAGACCAACCTCAATTATTTCACGATGGAAGGTGCGCCTTTTCCTGAATTTGACTTTACCGACCTGGTGGGGAATCACTACACCAGCCAAAACACTCAGGGCAAAACCCTGGTCCTGAAAACTTGGTTTATTGCCTGCAAACCCTGTTTGGAGGAGATTCCCAAGCTAAATGAATTAGTTGGAAAGTACAGCAATCAGGATGACCTGATGTTCATCAGCCTCGCCTTGGATTCCCAAGCTGAATTGGAGAAATTTTTGAAGAAGAAGAACTTTGATTATCAGGTAGTCGCGTCACAAGAAGAGCTTATCAAGGAAAAGCTGGAATTGCAGCTTTACCCTACCCACTTGATCGTGGACCAAAACGGATCCATTTCCAAAGTGTTCAATAAGGCATCGGACATGATCTTGTTTCTCGAAGATCAAATCAAACTGGCCGAAAAAAATCCATCATTTACCTCAGCGAGGTAATTTTCAATCAGGGGTTTCGGATATTAATACTGGTGGTTTTGTTGTCGTTACTTTTCTTAAATGTTGAGACTTTTGGCAGCATTTTTTTTCGGAAAAACTCAATAGACCTACTAGACGGAACCGCGAGATTTTCTACTACCGGAGGGAGTCCCATCACTGTTCGGGCGGAAGAAGTAGATTCACCTTTGTATTGCCAAAATCGGCCTGAGCCGGCGTGTGAAACACAAAAATCCGAGAAATTAATATTGCATAGAATGCATTTTCTGAGCGTACCTTTTCTAACTTAAATAGAAAAATTCACTTATGGCACTTAGCAGTTACCTCATCGTAGAAGGACAAATCCAGGGGCAAATCAGAGGAGGAAGTATCCAAAGAGGCCGGGAGGGATGGATTGAAATTATTGCCTACAACCACGAAATTCTGTCGCCTTTCGATACATCGAGCGGGTTGGCTACAGGTAAAAGACAGCATCAACCCCTGGTTGTGTGGAAGGAAATCGACCAGAGCACCATCGCCTTTTTTCAGGCATTAATTGATAATGAAGTACTCACAACGGTCGAACTGAAGAATTTTACCCCTAATAAGTTGGGAACAGCCGGTGGAACTGGGAAGGAAATGCTATCATACAGCATTACATTAACCAATGCCAGAATTGTGGGAATCAAAAGTGCCATGCTGAATAACAAAAACCCAGAACTCACCAGATATGAGCGTACTGAAGAAATATCCTTTATGTACGAACAAATTGAATTCCGCTGGCATCTGGGAAACAAAACTGCAATGGATAGCTGGGAAAACGGCTTTGATTGAGTCTCAAGACAGCACAGGACAATCTCTAGAAGCAGTTTGCATAACTCTTGCTGTCCAAAACTCCCGTCATGCCAAACGCAAGGCCTTTTTTACACCTGCTGATTACCCTTCTCTTTTTTGAAGTAAATACGCTGTTTGCCCAAGGGCAAAACCGGGCAGTTGATCCTGATTCACCGGTAGTAAGCTTTGGACCCACACCTAGGGAGGCCCTGCTTGTGGGAGAAAAGGCAGCGGGCCGCCTGGTAATCATAGATCCGGAAACGCTTGAAATCGTGGCACGTATTCCGGCAGGAGGAAATCTTCATGAATTGGCAACCGACGGGCGGTACGCGTACATCGGGTCCAATCTTCCCGGAATTACGGTTGTGGATGTGATAACGCAAAGGCGGGTGGAGCCCATTGACATCAGTGCATTTGGGGATCGTCATGCCATTACTTTTGCAGGCAGTCATCTTTATGTGGGCCATGAGACTAACCGCCTGATTTCACGATATGATCCGGCTACCAAGCAGTTTGACGAGATCATCGGACTTCCTGGAGGATCGCATATGCTTATCGTCACTCCCGACGAGCAGCGGATCTTTACCGCCAGCAGCAATGGCCAATTGATTGCCATCATCGATAGAGTAACCAATGATCGAGGCCAGAAAAATTTGGTGTTCACTACATTTCCCGGAGACACTCGCATGGAAGGAATGGCGCTTTCACCGGATGGAAACGAGTTTTGGGCTCTGCACATGCATGCAAAGAAAATATCAATCATCAATGTGCGGGAGAAAAAACTGGTGGACACCATTTCTTTTGAAGGAGGACTGAACAACCGCATCAAGTTTACAAAGGACGGAAAATACGTCTTGATGAATGAACTTCAGGGAAATGAGCTGCGTGTTTGGGATGTGGCTACGCGTCAGGAGGTCAAACGTATTGACGTGGGTGCCGGTGGTGAAGGCATCTACATCGATCCGGTACGTCCCCGCGCTTACTATACGGTCAGCGCCGGCAACAAGCTGGTCGTGATTGACACCGACTCGATGACGGTAATCAAAGAAATACCTGACCTTCAGAATCCTGATGGGATGGATTGGTTTAGCGCGAAATAAATTTCAAAGAGCTGACAGCAAGGCGATTTAGAAAAGAGAAGCTCCAATGCAAAACTTTCGGTGGTGCTTGGTATATTGAGGATAGCTTCGGACACTTCGGTGTAGAGGCCTGATTTTTAGCGTTCCTTCCCCCCCGATCCAGCAGTGTTGGGGGCACATCGATCAAACTCTAGCCACCATGTCGAGCCACGCCCTCACGATTACTGAAAGCAAAAAAAACGCAGCAAGTTCCAACGCCGCATCCGCGCAAAGACAAGAAAAGGAAGGTTTTCCGTTGGTGGACAATCGGACGGAAACAGCCCTGCAGCGGAAGCTTGCCGGACTTGCCAACAGCCCCTCCTACTCTCTGAGGGCCTTTTCCAACAAAGCCACTCCTCCTCCCATCCAGATGAAGGTAAACAACACCGGTCTGCCGGATCAATTGAAATCAGGCATCGAAAACCTCTCGGGTTATTCCATGGATGACGCTCGAGTACACCGCAACTCCGACCAACCTGCCCAGCTTCAAGCGCATGCCTTTGCACAAGGCGGGGATATTCACCTGGCGCCAGGACAGGAGAAGCACCTGCCCCATGAGGCTTGGCATGTGGTGCAACAAAAGCAGGGAAAGGTTAAGCCTACGCTGCAGCTGAAAAAAGAAAAAGTAAAGGTCAATGACGATGCCACACTGGAGAAAGAAGCGGATGTCATGGGAGGAAGGGCAGTTTCGGCCGGCCCCGCTCCTAATTCCAATCAAATTGGCGCTAACTCCACGCCACAGAAGAAATTGATCCAGTCAAAAGCGAACAAGGTCGCTCAAATGCGAAGAGACGAGCTGGAAGCTTGGGAAATAGCTTTTACACAGGCATCAATAGGAGCCTCATTCACAAGCGTTCCGGAGGGAGTCCACAAAAGACTGGGTAAACTCGAAGCAGCAGCAGCTGAGATAGACAAAGGAAAGGCGCTGCCCGCGTGGATTAAGGGCATAAGAGTCTTCAGCATCAAAAACCCAGCGGATGATGAAGAACGGATCTTTTCACTTGATAATCGACGTCTCAAAGTAATTAAGTTGTCAACTCTCGGAAATACAGTGAAGATCCCTGTACAATGGGCAGACCTTCCGCAAGTCATTGCTGAATGTTTTAAATTCACAAATCGAGAAAGCTGGACAGAGGCTGAGATGACTGACATGCCAACTGCCGAACAACGAACAATTGCACCAACCGGAAATTTGCTAGGGGATTTTTTCGCGGCCTTGGTCGCAGATGGATATGTCGATGCTCAAGGAGTACTCACAGGGGCAGGAGCATCAAATGTGGTAAATAATTGGAATTTCAATCAAGCCGAATAGCGAAGATCCCACGAGCTCTTACCTGTGTAAAAAATAGCACCGGAAGAACCTCCCGATGCTATCTGAAAAATACCCGACAAGCGGAAGCTGTCGGATCCTTAACTGTCAAAATTCAGCACTTTTTATCAATTGTTTTTGAAGTCTCCGTTTTTGAAGACCAAGGCTTCCTTGATATTTGCCTTGATAGCAGCATAGGCTTCTGCATTTCCGTCCTCATTGTTAGGGCCGACTTCGATCAGCCCATCACTGTTGCCATCGGCAACCAAGGCCGGAGCTACTCCTTCAAGAAACTTGTCCATGTATAGCGTCAGCAAGAGTTCCTGAGCACCCTTCACTTCCAAGCCTTTATTGAACTGCATACTCACTTCGTCTTCGAGATCGAGGTACATCACTGCCGGAATATTAAACCAAGTTGCCTTGGCAATCACCGAATAACCGTACATCTCATCTGTCTCGGGCACATCGGCGGCCTTGACCAAGTCAAAATCCACTTTGCCATAGATACCGTGCGCAACCATGCTACTCGCGATAGGAGCTACCAAGACCTGACCATCCTTGACCAAGGTAAGCGTGATCGGCTGGTTGGTTTTGATGTGAGCGATATTGGGCTTTTTGTTATCCTCACTTTTTGTCCTCAGGTGCAACTTAACGTTGTCTACAGAGAGTCGTACATCCGTGATGGCAATATTGCCATACACCAGACTATTGGTACGTGCATTAGGACTTTCCTCGCTGTTGCCGACGGTGGCAGAGATAGTTACTTCACTCTCACCTAAGAAGGGTTGATCGTCTTTGTTCTCCGTACAAGAAATAAGCATTGCGGCGGCAGAACCTGCCAGGAAGATTGTCTTCCAATTTTTCATTGTTTTCATGGTAGATAGTTTTGGTTAGTAATCGTTTGAATTTTGACTTGTATTTCTTGATTTTTAATCTGTTACCGATCCCTTTTCAGTCCAATTTAGGTTGAAAAACTCCCCCTCGGTCACCTCTACTTCTGTCCCGTTGTATTGATCTTTGGCTTTGAAATAAAAAGTACCCGAGAGTTTCTTTTGGAGTGTATCAAATTCCGTCACCGTCAGACTCATCAGGTCTGCATGGTTGGAGCTCGCCTTATACTTCGCCTCGTCAGAATTGGCCGAAGCCCTTTCTTCCACACCACCCATCACGCCCTCAAAGTCCCCGATGATGCTTTCGTCATAGTTCCATTGAGTCAGTGTCGTGCCGGCCTGGATATCTGCCAAGGAGTAGCCGCCTAGCTTGAAGCCAACTGCCAAAGCCCCTCCTCCGTCGTGTTGACTGACTCCGACAACCGTCAACAAAAAAGTATTGCCCTCCCGCTCCATCTCCGCTACAACAAAATCCATTGCAGCGATGCTTTTGTTGCCGGCAGCCTCAAATGCCTCCCCGTTCACCTTGCAGGAAATTTTTCCTTTAGCATCACTTTCGGGAAAGGTATCCTGAATCAGATCACAGCCACCGAATACTAAAAGGAGCCCGATCAAAAAAACAGGTTTAAAAAAAACGTTAGATAAGATTTTCATGGGCTCTATTTTAAATTTTAGGTTTAAAAAAAGCTTCGACACGCCGATGATTTTAGATGCGAACCTCCTCAATCCGACCAGCTAAGACACACTCTACAATTTTGGAATTTTGCCTCAGCGCCGCTTTACGATTAGGAGAGCGGCTTTTTGCAGCGTGCTACTTGATTAAATTTCATATTCTGTGCTAATCTTCGATTTTAGCTGATAAAAAAGTAGTTCCAGAGATAGCCTCCCATAAAAACTTTTCGACAGTTGTGATACCTGTCATCCTATTGTCTCAATTTGGATTAATAGAATTTCTGATTTATTTTGGACAGGCAAAATCATAGTTGGTCATTAACCTCAGCCCATGAAACCTATCCTTTCTCGTCACATCTGGACGGCTTTCTTTACATTGTCAACCCTTATTTTTCAGGCGACACTCGCCATCGCCCAAGACAAACCGAAGCCCAAGCCCATCATCGATGTCCATGTCCACGCGATGAAGGTCAACCCGAATTTCTCAGCCGATCTGTGCCCTTGGTTTCTCAGCAGCATGCCGGGAAGCATTCCCGGAGCTGACGCCCCATCTTTTATCAACACTGATTGCGCACGTCCTTTGAAAGCCGCCAAATCAAACGAGGAGTTTCAGCAGAAACTGATGGAGACGGCTGAAAGGCTAAACATCACCTTTGTGGCCTCCGGGGACGCAGAGATTTTGCACCGCTGGAAAAATGCCGCACCGGAACGCGTGGTTCCTTCGATTGGTGTTAGTCCCGGCATGAGTGTACAGGCTTTTGAGGACTCTTTAAACAATGGTTTCTATCAAGTAATGGGAGAAATCGCCCCACAGTACCAGGGAATGTCACCCGCAGATATGACGCTGGACGAATATTTCGGGGTCGCTGAAAAGCTGGGAATCCCGGTGGGCATCCACATGGGTACCGGTGGCAACGGCATGGCAAACCTAACCTCTCCCAAGTATAGGGCTTCAATGGGAAATCCCTTTTTGCTGGAAGACGTGTTGGCGCGCCATCCCAAGCTGAAAATCTGGGTGATGCATGCCGGCTATCCCATGATAGACGAGATGATTGCCCTCATGGGAGCTAACGCGTATGTTTATGTGGATCTGGCGGGTTTTATCTGGAGTTATCCTTTGGAGGAGATTCACATGTATCTGCGTCGCTTGGTTCAGGCAGGCTTTGGAAAAAGAATACTCTACGGTACCGACCTGATGATGTGGCCTGAGCTGCTGGAGACATCCATTGGCGTGATCGAAAACGCCAACTACCTCAGCGAAGACCAAAAGCGGGACATCTTCTTCAACAACGCCATTCGCTTCTTCAACTGGGACCCAAAAAAGTTTGAATAGCAAAGTTTACCCAATAGACCACCTACCCTAGATCACGGCCCGTAGCAATGCGGGCCGTATTTTTTTTCTTCCCTCTACATCCCGTGGAATCTGAGAAAAACCCATATTGGAACCATTTCCCCTTATTAAACGTCACTTACTTGTCTGGTGCGGCAAATTGCCTACATTAGGTAACACGATGATTTTCACGTACAGCCTCCCATCCATTGAATTTTTGAAACCTGCAGGTAAAACCGGCCTGACAGCATGCGGGAGAATTGTATCCCATAGCAAGGCCTTTATCAACTAACCCTCCGTTGGGATCTTGGACGGAGGGCATCCTTTCCGTCTTTTTCAATTATTACGCTTTCTGATTTCCCCGGAAAGTGATTATTCATTTACATCTACACATTATGAAACCTATCATTTCAAATACCGACTATAGAGCCATCTATTCCCTAATCCAAGACCTGCCAGCTTCACAGCGCACCAAAGAAATGGGCCAAATGCAAAATGAGATCGAATCCGCCACCAAAGTTCCGGATGGAGGGCTCGAAGCTGGCATCATCCGAATCAACTCCTATTTCGAAGTGATGGACCTCGACAGCGGAAAAACCTTTCAGCTTCGGCTCGTCATGCCCAAAATGGCAAACCTTGCCGAGCAAAAAATCTCGATCCTCAGTCCTCTAGGCGTGGCTTTGATTGGATTTGGAGAAGGGATGCTTGTTGACTGGGTATTGCCCGGCGGTCCTAAAAGACTAAAGATCTTGAAAGTGGACAACAGTCCTCAGGTGTCCAAATTCTGATTATCTTCCTACGCTGACATCGAAAACATGAAATGGACTTACCGTATTCCGAACAAACTTGGCACCTCCCTATTGCTGATGGTCGTATTGGCACTAGTCTTGGTCAACAACCTTAGGGAACGTTCAAATTCAAAACAGCTCGAAACGGCATTTGAGTCGATCTATGCGGACCGCCTGATGGCTGAGAGCTACATTCTCAGTCTTTCGGAACAACTGCACCAAATCCAAGAATTGCTGGAGACATCCCCTGCTGACAAAGACAAGGCCTTGGAACAAAATCTTTCGGAAATCGACCGGATCAACCTCCTTTACCTGGACACCAAACTGACTGAAGACGAAGAGAGGCACTTCGATCACTTCGAAACGCTCACTTGGGAAATCACAAAATCGCTCAGAGAAGGCAAGCATAAAAGAGCTATATCCGATATCGATGCTGCATTGAGGGACCTGCACCTTCTTTCGGAAATCCAGGTCTCCGAAGCACAAAGCCTCCTAACAAAAACTGCGCAGATATTCCGTTCGGGATCGCTCATTTCACAATTTGAAATAGGGCTGGTGATCTTGATTGGATTGATGGTGCAGGGGATGTTATTCGCTTCCAAATCGCTGCAAGTTCGAGAAAAACAAGTCCCGGAAAATCTAAACTAGAAGTGACAACAGGCCTTTGAATTTGCTGATTCAAAGGCCTGTTCATTGCTTTTGCTTAGAGGATTGATTGGAAATGGGAGCAACATCCCATTTTATGGCGACCAATAGGATTCGCCGAGAAAGCTTTTCTTTTTGTACTTTCGCAAAATCCGGTATTTTTCACCCCTATGATCGACTATCACGGCAAAATCTTCCGTCCTGTCCAAAACTCCGTAAATGGAGAGACCTCGGCTGAGACGGTTTTTCACTATGTTCAAAAAGGAAACATCCTCACGTCCGAATACTCAGGGGGAAGAATAAAAGCAGGACACCTGATCGGTCTTGTGGATGAACAGGGTCGTATCGAGATGCGTTACCATCAGGTCAACTCCAGCAATGAGTTGATGACAGGTATCTGCCAGTCCGTTCCTGAACTGCTGCCCAATGGAAAAATACGCCTACACGAAACCTGGCTTTGGACGTCTGGTGACCTTTCAAACGGCAAATCCATTCTGGAAGAGGTTTAAATTCGTCTCTCGGCAATGGCTCGCCTGCCATTTTTTGAAGTAGCGCAATGTTCAGTTGTACTTCAATTTCATCCTGAAGCTTACTCTTTTTTGGAAATTCTTACTTTTTTTCAAAATATTATTTCTTGATTGTAGCAATGGATAAATTTCTCCCGTCTGGACAGTAAGCTAGGATTTTTCCAACAACCAAACCTTTCGCTTATGAAAACTTCAGGATTACATTCCCTTCTCTGGATTTTGGTGGTTTCGGTTCTTTCGTTTTCCTGCCAAGACGAAATCACAACCACCCACACCTTTCGAACCATGGTCCCTGTTTATCTCGAAATGAGTGATATACGGGCCAGAACCATCGAGATCGAACCTGCGCAACCCCTCGACAATCCTGGCAAAATCTATATCTACGGAGACTATCTGCTGATCAATGAACCCACCAAGGGAATCCATATCCTGGACAACACCAATCCTTCAAATCCCATCAACAAAAACTTTATCCCCATCGAGGGAAATGTGGATTTGGCAATTAACAACAACATCCTCTATGCAGACAACTATGTTGATTTGTTGGCCTTTGACATTAGCAACCTGAGCAACATCCGTCTGGTGAAGCGGGTCGAGGACGTGTTTACCCACCTTTATCGCCACGATACCGGTGAGATCATCACGTACAAGGACACCGTACTCACTACCGAAAATCCCTACTGGGGAGGATGCGCCAACTGCGAGTTTTATACCATGAATGCCAGCTTGAGCTTCACAGCCAACTACGCCGCAGCAGCGCAGAGCTACGGCACAGGAGGCTCGATGGCGAGATTTACGCTGTCTAGTGGACATCTCTATGCGGTTGATGAGAGTACCATGCGGGTTTTTGACGTGAAGAGTCCCGCAGATCCCAAATTCATAAAGCCCATAGACCTAGGCTGGGGTATAGAGACCATCTTCCCGTTTCAGGACAAACTGTTCATTGGTTCCAACAGGGGCATGCACATCTACGATGCATCTACACCGGCAAGCCCCACGCGAATGGCTGTGTACGAACACATCGTGGCCTGTGATCCCGTCGTAGTCAATGAGGACTTCGCCTTTGTCACCCTACGCAGCGGCAACTTCTGTGTCAACAACATCAACCAACTCCAGGTCATTAACATCGAAGATCCTTATAGACCTTATATGATGACGTCCTATCCCATGCTCAATCCCCACGGTCTCGGCTTGGCTGGCGACAACCTCTACATTGCAGAAGGACAACATGGCCTAAAAAGCTTCAAAGTGAGTGACGTGATGGCGATTGACCAAAACCAAATGGAATTTCTGGAATCGATGAAGTCAGTGGATCTGATCCCTGGACCAAAATCCCTAATCGTAATCGGACCGGATGGCGTGTGCCAGTTTGACTATAGCACACCTTCCAAACTGAAAAAGCTAAGCTGCATAGATGTGAAAAACCCTGTCGTAGTCAAATGATCAATCCAGCATGCAGTCGAAGAGTCCGAAAATGAAAGTTCAGTTCCTGTTTTTGTTCATCTATTTCCTCGCCATCACCACAAGCTACGCCCAAGAAAAAGCCTATTACAACCAGACCGAGCTGGGCGTGATGATTGGCAAGGTAGAGGACCAATGGAGCGGAACCACCGAAGACCGCGTCGGCTTCAGTATGCTAACCTTCCACGGTGCATGGGTAGCCAGATATCATGTGGTGGGACTTTCTCTAGGCTATGATAATTATGAGAGTGTCAAGATCATCCCCGTCGCCTTCGGCTGGAGAGGTTTTTTTGGAGATGAAGGCAAAGCGCAATTAATCGGAGGATTTGATATCGGTGGCGGCTCCACGATACTGCAGGACGAGGAAAAAACCGAGTGGGGTGAAAGCTGGTGGGAAGGTGGAATGATGTTGAGCCCGTCGGTCGGTGGCTTCTTTCCCGGAAAAAATGGTAAAACATCGCTGACCGTCACCGTCGCCTACAAGCGACAGGAGGTATTCCAGTATAACGGCACCTATGACCAGGTGAATCCAGCATTACAAATTGCCAATTCGAACCTTCCCCCAGGATTCAGCTACCTTACGGAGACAAACTATTTGCTGCAAAGCATGGTGTTGCGGGTAGGTTTGAGTTTCTGATTTCTCCCAGTCTGGAAAATCCAAGCCTACTATCCTGGAGTCGAAGCGATCTTGAACCACTTCAGTGCGTTGTGAAAATAGATCTTGTCCACGACAGATTGGGGAAGTTTCAGTCCCTGAAAACTTCCATTCACATCCCCTGAATCCATCCATTCCTCACTTACCAGGTATTTCCAGTCTTTTTGCCAGACGGCCAGTGCATTGATCTTGACTTTTTCTGGATCAACTTCCCCCGAGATTTCCAGATCCGTACCGTATATCAGCCTATCCTGAAAGCGGATCATGAAGTCCCTGACCTTTTCGTGATCTTTCTGACTTTGAAATTGAAGATGTCCTATTCTAGCAGCCATATCCACTGAAAGGTTGGGATAGCGGTCAAGGCGCTGGGCAAGTTCGTCCACGCTCCACTCCAGACTTCCCAAATGCGCGCCAACAAACCTTAAATCGGGAAACTTTGCCAGGAGTCTGTCCCTCGCGGCCAGTTGCTCCTCGTAGCCGGGAAACTCGGGATGCAGGTACATATGGTATTCAGGATGTCTGGCAAAGTAGCTTCTGTCATTGTTTACAGTCATTTCCTCCAACGGCAACCAACAATTTCGCGGTTCGCCCAGATGAGCCATCAGCGTCTTGTCTTTCGCCTGTATAAAACGGAATATCGGCTCCAGCCTTGGATGGTCCGCCATGATGAAGTCACCGTTTTCATACCGGTAGGTCATGCCTATATTTTTCCAAATCTTAATCCCCAGCGCGCCCTGTTCAAATGCCTTTTCTATTCGCGCTATTTCCTGTTCTGCCCAGCCAGGGTCGGTCCAATTCTCAAGGGAAATGGTCGCAAGAAAATCTATCGCGTTTGGGTTTTGACTTTTTTGCAGCAAAGCCAGCCGGATTTGCTCATCTAGGCTAGGATAGTCCGGCACATCCACACTCACAGTGAGCAAGTGAAAATTCGCTTCAATCGCAGCCTCCGTCAAGGCGGTGTTTTCGGAGTTGTGATGCGTGTGGGTATCGATTTTCTTCACCTTGAAAAAATCCTCTAAGGAATAGAACGCTTCATTCTCCTCACGTACCAAAAAAGCCAGTGCGACAATGAAAAATGGAAGTATTGAAGAGATCATGGACCTGATTTTTTTAAAAATAAGATACAATGATTTTTCATCTTTGGGCTATGGAAAAATACTTCAGGATAATCTGGGATGGCTACTATGGCTACGCCAATTATTTGCTGGACGAAATCCTACATCCCAGGTGGCACAACTACTTCTACTGGCTAGTCGGAGCGTCTCTAGTGATCTGGATCTTGGAACTGCTGTTTCCCTGGAGAAAGGACCAACCGGCGATCCGACAAGACTTCTGGCTGGATCTATTCTACCTCTTTTGGAATTATTTCCTTTTTGCGCTGATCGCATACAACGCATTATCCATGGTCGCTGTCGAACTCTTCAACGACTTTTTGGGACTGTTTGGGATCACGAATCTTGTAGCAATTGAAATAGAAACCTGGCCCTTTTGGGCAAAGCTGCTAATGATATTCCTGGTGCGGGACTTCATGCAATGGAATATCCACCGAATGTACCACCATGTGGGCTGGATGTGGGAATTCCACAAGGTACACCACAGCACGCGGCAGATGGGATTTGCGGCGCTGCTGCGATTTCACTGGATGGAAAACGTGATCTACCGGACGCTGGAATACTTACCCCTGGCGATGATCGGCGTTGGGCTCACCGACTTTTTCATCGTCCATATTTTCACATTGGTATTGGGGCAGCTAGGTCACGCAAACTTAAAAATCCCTCTGGGGCCTTTCAAATACGTCCTCAACGGACCGCAGATGCACCTTTGGCACCATGCTCGCCATCTTCCTGACAGCCACCCCAATGGATTTAACTACGGGATTTCGCTTAGTCTTTGGGATTTCATTTTCCGCACGCATTACTGGCCTTCCGATGACGAAAACCTTCCAGTTGGACTACCGGATGAAGAGCATTTTCCGGAGGATTTTATCAGACAAAACACAGAACCCTTTCATCGGATTTTTGGCAAGAAACACGACCTTCAGCCTAAAAAGTGATTTCCATTCGACGATTAGGCCGGAAGCTCCATTCAAATTACCCGCTTGATGATCCACACGATGATCGCAATCAAGAACATCACAATGGAGATCTTGTTGATCCCATGCATCATACGCAGGTTGAAGTTGCTGGGCTTGTTGGGGTCCGGCTTCTGAAACACCCTGGTGAAGTAGTTTCCAAATTCTCCCAGTTTGAAGAACTCCTGTACTTTATTTTTCTCTGACATGATTGCTTGTTTTGATAGTATTTCAACTGGTTGAGGTTTGACTTGGTTCAAGAAAAAACACTAGAGTCAGGGTACACTCTTTACAAAATTTTGAGCATTAGCTCGTGAATTTGTTTTCTTGAGATAAAGGCTAAATATGCTATATTCAGATGTATCTCCATTAAATTATTTGAATTGGTCTATGAGTATTCAACAAGCTGAAATTTCCGAATTACTGCCCCATTGAGATCCATTTCTATTCGTTGACAAGATCTTGTCATCAACCGAGGAGGAAATTATTGGAACAAAGATTTTCTCAAAAAAAGACGAGTGGTTAAAAGGCAGTTTTCCTGAATCAGGATTTATACCTGGAATGATACTGGTCGAATCCATGGCACAATGTGGTGGTGCAGGCATCAAACTTCTCGGCATTGCCGAAGGAATATTTGCTTTGACAAGTATTGAACATGTCCAGTTTTTTGCAGGAGGTCTTTATGGAAAACAGATAAAGTATTTGATCAAAAACCGGAGGATCAGCAGCAGCATTATCAAGCAATCAGGCACAGCCATGATGGGTGAATCTAAACTGATGGAAGCCTCATGGATGAGTGTAAAAGTGAGGTAATTTCTCCCCGCCTTATCCACATCAGAACTTGATTTTTCTGCCTAAACTCTTGAATCCGGAAATAAAATCGTCTCCGGCTCGTTCCACATGCCGTCTTCCTTAATGATATTGATCAACTCGTCCACGGCCTTTTCAGAAGGAACGGATTTCTTCATCACTTCCTTGCCTTTGTAGAGGGTGATTTTCCCTTTTCCCGAACCCACATATCCATAGTCTGCATCGGCCATTTCACCCGGACCGTTGACGATACAGCCCATGATTCCGATCTTTACACCTTTGAGGTGGTCGGTTCGCTTGCGGATCATAGCCGTAGTCTCCTGAAGATCAAAGAGCGTTCTGCCGCAGGAAGGACAGGAAATATATTCCGTTTTCGACATTCTTGTTCGAGCGGCTTGAAGTACCCCAAAGCTCACAGTATTGTGCAACTTGATCTGCTCCAGCACTTCCGCACGGCTATGTTCGGCTTCTTTCTCCAATGAAATCAGGATACCATCGCCCAAGCCGTCAATCAGCAATCCTCCCACATCGGTCGCGGCGTAGAGCATGGTCATGTCCGCAGACTGGTCTGGATAGCTCACTTTCACTACTACAGGAATCTCGCACCTTGCTTCCAATAGGCTTACAAACGCCCGACGCAATGCTGGCATCGAATGCGTGTTGGCTGTCTTTAAGATCAATACAGTGTCTTTTCTACCAGAAAGTAGGGGTAAAGCCGGCTCCACCTCCATGTCGGAAATCTCCAGGAAATTCAGCTCGGCGTGGAATCGCTCGGAGCCTCTATATTCCTCCAGCTTGAAAAGCGGAAACTTGTTGACCTGATCAGGTGCCAAAATCCAAACCGGAAAATCTTGGATTTCCTTCATGCCATTTGGCAGCATAAAAGGAATAGGATTGGAGCCGGAATAGACGAAGTCGCAGCCTTGGTCGTTCATCTTCCACTTGTCCAGCTCAGGCAAATAGAAATGTCCTACAGCCTTCATCTCACGATCCGAGACTTTGTCGATTTTCGAAATATCGGTGATCACTCGCGGCACATTGTGTCCTCCGAAATTGTAGATCTCGGTCACATGGCGCTTGTTGTGTTCGAAAGGAGTGATTGGGTAATGCAGGATCTCTGGAATCGCCGCATGATTTTCGCGTCCGGTGTAGCGATCGATAAGTGCCTTTGCCACAGGAGCCTCGAACTCAGGATCTTCTGTCAAAGATACTCTGACAGTATCTCCCAAGCCATCTTCGAGCAGCGTTCCAATACCCACTGCCGACTTGATACGGCCATCTTCGGCCTCCCCAGCTTCAGTCACTCCGAGATGAAGCGGATAAGGTTTGAATCCGCCTTCGTTCAGCTTTTGCACCAAAAGACGATAAGCCTGTACCATCACTTGGGTGTTCGAAGACTTCATGGAGATGACGATGTCAAAGAAGTTTTCGTCTTCGCAAATCCTCAAAAACTCCAAGGCCGACTCCACCATTCCCAGAGGAGTGTCGCCGTAGCGGCTCATGATTCGGTCGGACAGCGAACCATGGTTGGTTCCGATGCGCATCGCAGTGCCATTTTCCTTGCAGATTTTCACCAGCGGCAAGAAACGCTCGCGGATGCGATCCAGCTCTTCGGCGTAGCTGGCGTCGGTATAGTCTATGACTTCAAATTTCTTTTTGTCAGCGTAATTGCCTGGATTGATTCGGACTTTTTCAACGATCCTTGCTGCAAGTTCGGCAGCATTTGGGGTAAAATGGATGTCTGCAACCAAAGGAGCCTTATAGCCTCTTTTGCGCAGTTCCGCCTTGATGTTTCTTAGATTTTCAGCCTCCTTGATACTTGGAGCAGTGATACGGACAAGCTCGCATCCAGACTCAATCATGCGGATGCTTTGCTCCACCGAACCCATTGTATCCATGGTGTCCACAGTCGTCATGGACTGAACCACAATGGGGTTTTCCCCTCCGATGAGCACATCACCTACTCTTACGGGAATGGTTTTCCTTCGGGAATAGCCAGTCAGACTATCGCAGTAAAGGGAATCGAGGGATTTGATCAGTGACTCCATAGCTTATATATCTCCAAGTTGGGGGCGTACGATTAGTTCTTCAACAACAGTTTGAGGGGAAAGGTTGTAAGCGCCCCACACGCTTTCGGCCACATCGGTGGATTTCATGAATCTTTCCTCCGGAATACCCGCTCCGGCCCAACTGTCCGTGAACGTAGCACCGGCAAGAATCGAGGTTACTTTGATCCCGTGGGGTTTCAGCTCTTCGCGGAAAGATTTGGTCATTCCGAGCATGGCCCACTTGGATACCGCATAGCTACCACCATTGGGATAGGCCGTCAATCCCGCGATCGATCCCATGCTGAAGATATGCCCCGACCTGCGCTGAATCATCTCTTTGGCAAAAGCACGAGTCAGATGATACGCCGAAAAGAGATTGGTATGCATGATAAACTCGAAATTACCATCGGGTTCGTCATGCAGGGATCCAGGGAGGAAAATCCCGGTATTGTTCACCAGCACATCGGGGATAGATTCTGATTTGACAGCTTCGGAAAACCGGAACACTTCCTCCTTTTTCGAAAGGTCCGCCGCCATTGCCAGCACTTTTATTCCAGGATGCCGCTCCTCCAAATGTCCTTGTAGCGATTTAAGATCCTGTTCGCTTCGGGCACAGGTGAAGATATCGAAACCCTCCTTGGCAAAGCGCTCAACGATCGCCCAACCTATCCCTTTTGTGCCTCCCGTGACGAGGATACTTTTACTCATTTGATTAGTAGTTTAATAGTTAGTATGACAACTATCTACAGCGAGCAAAGTTACATTTTTTTATCAAAACAGTGCGGAGACTTGCATACGCCCCAGATGGACGACCCGATCCAGCCCCTCGGAGTTTCTTCCCTCATAGACTAAATTGAGCTGCAAGCCCTCTCCTATTCGCTGCAGCCAGCTGAGCGACCAAGTGACGTTTGTGCCCGGCGTCAGAGCTTGCAGCATCTCATAGCCCACCGGCGAGTTCACCTCCCCGTTATAGTCGATCTGGATAAAATTTAGATTGCCGGTCAACGTGGTCTTGATGGCTTTCGCAAAGCGCAGATTCAAGCCCAGCTGGTGTACTTGGGCGTTTTCCAAATACTCCAGGTTTTGGGCATTTTCTTTTCCCGTAAAAGAGTAAGATCCCGTAGTCCGGAAAAATGGAGTCGGCTGCCAAGCCAGCTCAGGCCCGATCGTGGCTTGCTCGACCTTGTAGTTTCTGTTTTCCAAAAAATCCGAGGCTGAAATTCGCTCCCCCACGCTTCCCAAAACCCGCAGAGTCATGAAGGAATTGAAATTGTAGCGGGTGTTCAGCTTCCAGTCCTGCTGCACATGATCTTCAAAACCTCCGGAAAGCAATTGTTTCAGTTGCGAATCAAACAGCGAGAGATCGAAGCCATACTTTGCCGAAGCCCGGTTGAAAAAGAAGCTGGTACGGATAATCTGCCGAAGCGAAAGAATCTGATCCCTATCGACCGAACCTATGAAGGGATTTATCCGATCCCAAAAGTCCTCCGATGTCACCTTTTTTTCCACACTTAGACTGGAAGTATTGGAAAAACGATACAGGAACTGCCGGAATCCGGTCGACTCCTTCCAAGTATCCGGAAACTTTGCCTGGATACGGTAATTGAGCAAACTGGTATACGCTTGCACATAGGTATCCGTCGGCACAAAGATCTTGATGTACTGTTTTTCCTCGGGATTGATCGCGATATAAAACTCATTCAGTTGCTGGATACCGTCTCCATTATCATCACGCCAAGTGTGCGTTCCGTCTCCATTTGGAGCCGGCAAATAGACAAATTCTCGTTGGAGTTCCCGACCGTTGCCGATGGCGTAGCTGATCTCGTTTCGGATCAGGTTTTTACCCAGACTGCCGGAGTAATCGACTTTTCCCAAAAGAGTCAATTCTGTAGGCAGGTCGCGATTGAGGTATTCCAGCTCCCTATAAGTGAAGGTGCTGCTCAGGCTGTGTTTTGTCCATTGCTTTCGAAAGGTAAAGTTGGAGGTGAAAGCATGGGTGTCGTCCATTAGCTTTCCGGCAACCGGCAATCGATCTTGACGCCAAGCCGCATCCGCAGAAAAGGCATAACTCAGAGAATCATTGCTTTTAAGATAAAGCAAATGCTCCTGATAGTTCATCGCGGTGCTGATCACTGAATCCGTTTCCGCGTATTTCATCGCATTCCTGTCAAGCGAAAACTGATAGCCCGGCACCAGTACCTTTGACTGGAAATTTAGGTTGCCCAGATAGCGAGTCCAGTCCGTAGCGAGTGTATCCTGATCGCTCTGCAGCCTGAAAAATTCCTGTCTAAGCCGGAATCGTTGGCCAAGTTCTGTATTCCAATACGCCGTATGTTGCGAGCCGTTGAGTATGTTTTCCCGATTTCGAAGGTATAGTTTGTAGTTGAAGGCGTTCAGTGCATCTTTTTCCAATCCGATCTGAGCAAGAAAAAAACGCTCTGCGGCGGCCCTCTCCAACATTTCGGGCGTGAGTCCCCAGTCCCGGTCAAACTCGATATATCGAAAGCGGTCGATGAAGTTGAAATTGGTCGAATTGTACTCAAACTCCGTGAGCCCCTGAAAACGATAGCCTTTGAAAAGCCCCAGTTCACGGTTTTCAGAATGCAGGCCTACTTTCAACCCTAAGCCTTGGTTATCCTCATCGTCCAGGGACGAAAAAAGATTTTTGTCCACAGAGGAGAGCGCCACCTCCGTATATACTTTTTCGTGCTCTCCCAGCTTGACTCTGGTGCCGGCGGTGGTCATCCGCTTGCTATCCGGCGCCGGGATTTGAGTCAAAATGGAATATTCGCCTTGGCGCTGTCCATTCAAGGGAGGTACGTATTCGTAAACTGTTCCGTTTGCCAGCTGATTGACCCGGCGGTAGTCTCCCCGGCCCATGCCGACTTGGGAAAAGGAAAGGGCATAATGCGCGAGCTCCGGATCGGTCGAATAGCGATAGTAAGTCAAGGAGTTGCCAGCTTCATCCACTTCCACCAGCCGCTCGTAGAGAATCCTTGTCGGATCGAAGGCCACCGAATCAATCCTCGGGATCACCGCCCGATCTACCGAATCCCCGACGGCGGCTAAAAGAACTTGCTCTCCTTGTGTCATTTCTGTGAAAAGCGGCCTGTTTCGATTGTCCTTTTCCTGATAGTAGTTGACATAGAAATCGACCTTTCCGTTGGTCTGAAGGTGGTTTGCTCCTAGGATCGATCGGGAATAGTTTCGCTCTGCGTATTCAAAGTCAACCCTCACCCGAGAATATTGGGTGATGAGGACTTTGGGGGTAAAGGTGATTTCAGCTTGGTTGTAGTCGATCACATAGTCCGCGTTGAAGCCGCGCTGAAGCTGTTTCCCGTCTAGGAATACGCGCTCCGAATTGGCCATGATGATGACGTATCGCTCATTGTTAGGCCCGTTGATTCGATAGGGCCCCAGCACGCCCTCCAAAATCGGGAGCTGAATCGAGGCAAATTTTCCTTTTGCCACCGACACGAAGCCTTGGGAGCTCGCCTCCCAGTTGTCTTTCAGCTTATACTTTGACGTGAATTGGAGCCCTTGCACGTTTTTGTAGTAGCGCAAAAACTCCGACTGTCTTTGTTGAAGAACCACATCCCCGGCAGCGAGGCTGAAGTTTTCGTTGTACAGCTCAATCAATACGTTGTCAAAGTCCTGGATTTGCTGAGTGTTTCCTTCGGGCTGAAAGGGGACATTTTGGTCGGTGATGCTCGCCCGGATTTTCAGGTTTTCTCCGATATCCCCCTCCAATTGAAGGTTAAGTGCCGAGTTGACGAAGACATTTTGGGTGTTTCCAAAAGAAACACCACGGGTCAAGCTCCCGGTCTTGTAGAGATTGCTGCTGGGAAAGAGCTCCTCGCGGATATCCAAACCTGGCTCGACCTGCACTCGATTATCCCTGAACATCGCCGTGGAATCGTAGTCTGCCGAAAGCGTCCTCTTGCTAAAGCTTTGATCCAGCCTCACTGCCAGCGTCCGGTAGCATACCTGAACGGAATCCGGTTTTTCTGACTGTGCCAAATCCAATCTCAGCGTGCGCTTTGAGAAATCAAAAGTAAAGGAATAGGCCTTTCCGGCCTGGTCGGTCACCCGGATGCTCTCCTGTAAAACAGACAGGGAATCAAGCTCCCGATCTGATTCAAAGTGGGCGACCGGGTACCAACGACATTGCTCTTGAGCCTGGACAGACCAAGTGATGCCTAAATACAAAATCCAGGAAATGATCCAAAAACGCATGGAGAGCAGTTGCCTATTTTTCCGAAGGTAGCAAAAAGCCCCTTTATTGAATCAATGGGAAGGTAAGGTAAAAGGTCGTGCCTCTTCCAACCTCAGTTTCAAACCAGATCTTGCCGCCGGCGGTTTCCACCCCGCTTTTTGCAATAGCCAATCCGAGGCCGGAGCCGGTAGTTTTGGTGCTAAAGTTGGGTATGAAGATTTTATCCTTGAGTTCGGGAGGAATTCCTTTTCCGTTGTCGGTGATTTCCAGAAATACCGCCTGCTCTGTCAGCCAAAGCCAAACACGGATCTGTGGAGTCTGATCGGCTTTAGCTGCCTGAATACCATTGATGATCAGATTGGAGATAACACGACCGAAAAGCTTGTCGTCTCCCATGATTGGAATGTTTTCGGTAAAGGAGTCATCCTGAAAATCCAGCTGCAGCCGTTGGTCATTTTTGAAGAGGTCAAGCACCTTGGTTACCACCGCTTTGAAATTCATCGGCTCATTTTTGGGCAAGGGCATCTTGGCAAAAGTGGAAAAGGACGAAGCGATCCCACTCAATGCATCGACCTGATGGATCAGTGTTTCCAGTGATTTTCGGAGCTTATCCTGATCTTCCAGCTTACCCTCCTGCTCCAAGCGTAGAAGGTGCTGCAATGTCAGCTTCATGGGGGTCAATGGATTTTTGATCTCATGAGCCACTTGCTTCGCCATCTCCCTCCAGGCAGATTCCTTTTCCGTGGAAGCCAACACTTTTTTACTCGCCTCGAGCTTGTAGAGCATGTTGTTGTATTCGTTGACCAAGAGCCCGATTTCATCCTTGGATGCCCAGTACATAGGCTCGTTGTTTTCCAGATTGGTCGTTTTCAGCTTTTGCGTGAGCAGCTTAAACGGCAGTGTAAGATTCCTGGAGACGAAGGACGAGACGATCAAGAAAAGAATAAATATGACCACAAAGGCATTGAAGATGTTGCTCAAGACATCAGATATAAGTGAATTGAGCTCGGTCTCGGATTCGAAAAACGGCACCGCAAGAATCCCGATGTTAGATTGGTCTACTTGGGAAGGGACAGCCAGGTAGACGGTCTGATACCGGAGTTTGCCGATCTTCTCATCCAGCAGGAGTTGGATCTGGTTTTTCTCCATCACCCCAGCCATTGCGGCGGGGTTGATCCAGGGGGCGAGGATTTTCTTGTCGAAGATATTCGGGCGATTGGTAGACTCCAGGTAGCCGGTCGGAGTATAGAGATGGATGTCACTGGCGATGGTATTGGCCAGGGAGTTGATTTCTTCGTTGAGAAGGTCTCGGTCGACGCTTGCGGGATTTTGGTTGTTAAAAAACACCCCGAGGTTGCTTCGAATCAGGCTTGCCTTTTCAATATACTGTCTATTGAGATCGTCGCGATAGCTGCCGCCTAGCAGGCCTATCGTGATGATGGAAATGATGATAATCGGGAAGAAAAAAGCAAAATTCAGGTACAGCTGGAGTTTTGTAGAGTAGTTGAACTCGAAGTCTCGATAGCCTTTGAAAAGGGCATTGAGCGAAATAGCCAAGAAAGTCAGAAAAACAAAGGCGACAAAAAAGAGGGAGATATTGCCAAAAAACTGGGATACAGGTATGGTCGGCGAGGAAAGAACAATCACCTCTTCCCCATTTCTCAAACCGAAATGATGATATCTCTGGAAATGGACCCCATCCACAAACAACTGCTCTCGCCCCAGAAGCTCGACAAATTCGCTTTGGTTGAAATTGAAGGTGCCTGAGCTACGGAGCAGTTCTCCATCTCTATAGACTGCATAGTCATAGTTCAGCGGATCCAGTTTGTCCGCATACTTCCGATCCAACAAAAGCTTTGGATAAACACTTCCCGGCTGAATCCGGAGTTGGTTCAGCTCGAGATACAAAGTTCCAAGTAGATTATCCTCCCGCAAAACCGGAATAAATGCCACGAACTTATTACTGGCTGTAGTTTCCTTCCCACGGACAAAATAGAGGTCCCTCACGCCTGTGGCATAGTCGCTTTTCACAAACTGCTGCTGCAAGTCCTTCAATTCCGTTCCCTCGGCCGGCCCGTGGATCTGCTGTCCCGAGGCGCTGAAAATCCGGATCACCACTTCAAACTGGTCGAAGTAGTTGTCAAGGTAAATCCTTCGAATCTTGGTTTCGATCGGCTCCTTGGACAATAGCGGATCTGCCATTCGATTTTGGATGAACAGGTCTTCTTTTACCCTGCCAAAAATGTCGCCAAGGAAAAACTCCGTCATCACGTCATTTTCTATGAGGTTCTGATTGGCAAATCTGGTCTTGGAGACGATTAGTCTCTCTCGCTCGGATTTCAGCGTACTTATCCCCATCACGATAGCCGAGACAAGACAGGCATAGAAAAACGTCAAAAAGGTATTCAATCCCAATCGGAAGATATTTTGGAATAGTTGGAAACGGACGATGCTAAAGAGAAAAAGCAGGTGAATGGACCAGACCAAACCGACCCAGATACTGAAGTATAGGGCAATCCCCAAAATAGGCAGGCCTATGACAAGGATGCAGTTATAATAGATTCGCTTGTCACTCCTCACGCTGAGCAACAGACCAAAGAGGGTAAGGGAAATCAATACGTAAAAAGATCCAAACAAGAACAGAATGAGAAAGCTAAGTCCCTTAAACCAGTCGAAAGTCGGAATCGAACGTATGTCCAGCACCCACTGGGAGTTGAAGATCAAGTTGCGCGGCAAATACCAAATCAGTATAAAAAACACCGTGCTCACCAAGATAGTCGCTACTAAGGCCGCTTTAAAATCCCTTTTCTTTCCGAGATTTTGAGCCCTTTGAAAAGCGCTTCTGGAATAAAGCTGAGAGACAATCAATCCCAAAATCAAACTCAGGCAAAAAGTGTTGAGCAGGAGATCCCCGAGGCTAGGATTGAGCCAAGACGACGCGTAGTTCACAGGATCAAAGAGGGAAAACTCGAAAAAATCTCCGGGGAAATTGAAGTATAACATCAAGGCCCGAATCGCTGCCAGAACCAAAATCCCGTATCCAATGGCCTGCCAGGGATATCCTTTTCGCCATTTGGTCCTTAGGAAGTCAAAGCTCAGCAGAAAATACAGCAAAAAAACCGAGCAGATGAATACAAGCAATGCGGTATTGGCGATTCTACCGACGGGCTCGTATCCTAGTTGGAAGCTGATTCCAAAGAGGGGTTTTCCTGCCTTGGAGCTCACCTGAAAAGCCCCGTCACTAGGCTCAGCGAACAGCTGAAATCTGTCGTTGCCAAAGAAATCAGGATTTGGTCCAGTCCTGAGGTAATCATTCTCAATGGAACCAGGCCAGACTAGGCGCAGCGCATGGACAAGATAATAATCCGAGCTGTTCCTTTTGACCTTTCGGATCTTTACAAAAAATGTCCCAAAAGGATCCTCCAGCAGCTGGTATTCTTTACTGAGATCCAATTGGGAAAAATCCAGCGTGAGCGTGAAGTCCGACCAAAACAACAATCGTCCAGCGTTTTCGAGAAGGAAGAAAGGGTGCTGGTGATCAGGGCTACTTATCCGCTCAAAGGAAAGCGAATCCTCAGGTCTGACTTCCATCAAAACCCTGATGAAATCCTCGTCAAACTGCGCGTCAACACGTTGGATCTTGTGCTGTATGGCTTCAAAGTACTTCTCTTCCTCGCTTTTCTGGAAAACGAAAAAATTCAAGATCAGAACTATCAGAAGGAAGACTATGCTGACCAATATGACCAGCCTGCGGGTTTGGAAGTTCATGCAGCCTAAAAATAAAAAAGCAAAGTCTCGTATCAAACTTTGCTTTTCTATTCTCTTATCGGATCGAAAGTTTGGCTTTTCGTTTTTTGGCAGCCCTATACCACAACACCCCAATCACAGCTGCCAACAGGTACGGCATGACAAAGAGGTAAAGTATCCCCGAGTTCAAGCCTGCCCCGATTGTCGTTTCGCCGTTACTGACGTTGTTTTCCACAGAAGCCCTGCACATGGCACACTGAGCCCAGCCACTGAGCTGCAGTCCAAAAATCAAGAATGCCAAAAGGGAAAGTCTGAGTTTCATAGGATAATCTTTTTTGGTAATCGATATTTCATCCCAAAGGGGACTTAGGGCGAAAATCCCTCGCAAGGAACTAGTGTGTATAGTATGGGCTGATCAATAGATAAACGATCACGCCGCTAACCGAAACATACAGCCAAATAGGATAGGCAAATTTAACCACTTTTCGGTGTTTTTCCCGCTGGTCGGTATAGCCATAGTAGTATGCGAACAGGATCGGAAACAAAGCGACTGCTGCTAACACAATATGGCTGATCAACAAAACGTAGTAGAGTGTCCGAATTGCTCCCTCTCCCCCAAAGCTGGTGCTCTCCGCCGCCCCGTGATAAACCACGTAAGAAACAAGGAAAAGTGCCCCCAGCACGAACGCCACGGTCATCGTTGCGCCGTGATAGCTGTATTTTTTGTTTTTGATGAAAACCAAGCCAAGAATCAAGGCCAAAGAGGCAGCCGTATTAATGACTGCGTTCAAATGGGGAAGGAAATAAACCCATTCACCCATGGATGTGATTTTGGCGGGCATGAAGAGCAGCACCGCTACAGCCAATGGAATCACAACAGAGATTGCGATGATCCAATTTTTTACTTTTGCCTCCTGCTGAAGCAAGGATGATTTACTTTGTCCCATGTAACAATACTTTAGTCTCTAGCATTAACAAGTCCACTTCTTCCCGGTTGGTTCCGCTGTAGTACCCGCGAATTCTCCCCAGCTCATCAATGAGCATAAACTTATCGGTGTGTACGAAGTCATCTGGCACCCCATTGCCGTCCACGGTTGGAATGATGAAGCCACATTTGGCCAGGCGATAGGTCTCTTCTTTAGGACCGGAGAGGAAATGCCATTTGCCTGAGGTTGCGTTGTGCTCTTCTGCATAAGCCTTCAGGATCTCCGGAGTATCGTACTCTGGATCTATGCTGATGGACATAATCTGAACCATTGGCTCTTCCCGAAACATATCGTCTACCCGCTCCATTTCTTTGGACATCACCGGACAGATGCTCGGACAGGACGTGAAAAAGAAATCCACGATGGTAATCTTCCCCTGCATCTGGGCCCGACCTACGGACTGGCCATTTTGGTCAGTAAAAGAAAACTCCGGAATATGATGTTGGGTGGAATCCTTCACCGGACACTCCAAGAAGGGATTGTCCACGCCGTTTTGAAAATAGATGGGAAGATCATACTCGTTTTTCCCAAAGCCTCTCAAAAACATAAAAACCAAAACAGGGATCAACAAGATGCACACCAACACCAAACCCTGCAATATTCTCAATCCTTTCATCCTATTTGTTGACAAAAAAGAAGGTTGAAGTGATTCACCTCAACCTTCTTTTCCATCGAATTACATTTATTACCAACGCATCAAGAAGATCTCAGAACCTTCTTTGACAAGCACAATAATCAACCATACCAAGAAGATCAACGGCACGATGATCGAGTAAAACAAAGGCTTCACCTCGTCACCCAAGTGCATGAACTCCATCATGATATATTTTGCCTTCCAAACGGTCAATGCCATGAAAGCACCGTATAACAGGATACCACGGCCCATTGTAAAGGCCATGATAAACTCCACAACCGTAATCGCAAGGAGTATCCCGGCAGTTTTCCAGATCTTCTTGATCTTTTCATCGTTGCGAGCCTCAACTACCAGCGTTGATTTGTTTTCTTGAATTTCCATATTTCAAAGATTTTAGATGCTTAGATCAGATAGAACAAGGTGAATACAAATACCCAAACCAAGTCTACAAAGTGCCAGTAGAGTCCGATTTTTTCCACCATTTCATAGTGGCCTCTTCTATCGTAAACTCCGACCGCTGCTTGGTAGAAGCAAAGGAAAAGTAGGAAAACACCTACAGTCACGTGGAATCCGTGGAAACCTGTGATAAAGAAAAACAATTGGGCAAAGCCGGCAGGACCGTATTCGTTCACATGGAGGTTAGCGCCGAAGACCGTCTCTTGAACTACCTTACCCAAGGAATTCACATAAGTCAATACGCTTCCGCCATCAGTGCCATGAATGAAGTGATTCCACTCCCAAGCCTGGCAGCTCAAGAAAGTTACTCCTCCGACCAAGGTCCAGAGCATCCACTTCACAACATCGTTGCGGTCGTTTCTATGCCCTGCTTCCACTGCCAATACCATGGTAACAGAGCTGGCAATCAAGATAAAGGTCATGATCCCTACGAAAATCAAAGGTGCATGTACACCGTGCATGAAAGGGAGCGCTTCAAATACCATCTCTGGTACAGGCCAGTACTCATTAGAACCGACGAATGTATCTGCGGGTCCTGCATAAGCCGGGTAGCTCACCCGAATGGAAATGTAAGTAATCAAGAAAGCCGCAAAAGTGAAGATGTCGGAAAGAAGGAAAAACCACATCATGAGTTTTCCATAGCTGGCCTTTAGGGGTTCATTACCTCCACCCCAAACGCCTCTTTTCGAGCTTATTCCAATAGCAGTAGAATGCGCAGACATAATTTATTGATTTGTACCAGGTTTTATTTTAATGATTCAGAAGCAAAAACATAAACAGATAGATCCACAAGCCCCCAAGAAAATGCCAGTAAGTAGTGGCCATTTCCATGGTAACCATCGCCCGGGAATGGACCTTCAGTCGGAAGGTCGAAATTAACACAATAATCAGAAATATCACACCAGAGATCAGGTGGGCAGCATGCAATCCAGTGAAAACATACAGGAACGATCCGGAGGGATTCCCCACGAAGAACACCTGCCTATCCACCATTGCTACCCAGCTATACCACTGTCCTACCAAAAAGGCTACTCCCAACAAAACGGTCAATATCATACCCACTCGCAAATTGACAAAATTGTCTTTTTTGGCAGAGTAATAGGCCCAATGAAGAGTAAGACTACTTGCCACTGCAATCGCAGTGGTCAGCCAAAATATGTTTGGCAAGTCGTAATCAAGCCAGTTTCCTTCTGACTGTCTTACGATGTAGGCACTCGTCAATCCGGCAAAAATCATCACCACTGTCACCATGAACAACCAAAGCGCGAATTTCTTTGGGTGCATGGAGATGGGTTGCTCCACCATATCGATGTATTTCAATTCTCTTTCCATGGCTTAGGGTAATTTATCGAGCAGATAGGCAATCTGTACGATGGGTAAGTATAGAAATGAACCAAACATGATTTTCAAGGCTGATTTGCGAGAACAATCCCTCATAAGAGAGAAAGTCTGTGCAAGAAACAGGACTCCGCAAACGGTAGCTACAATTCCTGAATTAAGCCCAGTCAATCCAAAATAGCTAGGCAACAAGCCCAAAGGCAACAGGAAAAGCGTATAGATCATGATTTGAATTGCTGTGTTCAAATCTTGACCTCCCCCACTCGGCAACAGTTTGAATCCTGCCCTCTTGTAGTCTTCATCACTGACCCACGCGATAGCCCAGAAGTGGGGAAACTGCCAGATAAACTGTATTCCGAAGATAATCAATGCCTCGTAGGTGATAGCTCCAGTAGCCGCTGTCCAGCCCAAGAGCGGAGGCATGGCTCCGGGAATAGCTCCCACAAAGACCGCGATCGGCCCTACCCTTTTTAGCGGAGTATATGCGAAAACATACAGCACCATACTCAGGATGCCGAGCCATGTCGTCAAGGGATTGGTAAAGATCCACAAGAGTGAAATCCCCCCTATGGCCACAAGAGAAGTAAACCAATAAGCTTCCTGTAGGGAAATTATCTGCAGCGGAAGCGGGCGGTTTTGGGTACGCTTCATGAGCTTGTCCAGATCCCGCTCCATGATCTCATTGGCTGCACCGGATGCACCAGAAATCATAAACCCGCCTAAAGCAAGACCAATAAATCCAGACCAGCCAAAGCTCAGCCCTGTATCGCCTAGGATATAGCCGAAAACTGCCGAAAATGTGACCAATGCAGATAGCCTAAGCTTGATCAGGTCAGAATAGGCCTTGATCCTCGCGAGGATCAAAGTGGAAATCGAATGGTCAGTTACGTCAACTGTCCTCATTGTCAATTTGTATTTAACTTAAACTGCACTTGGTTTTTTAGCTGCAGGAATAGCGTAAACTGGATCCCTAAGACTAATGAGCCAAGTAATAAGTGTACTGGTTGAAGAAATGCCGGAATACCGAAGTACGCCATTCCCATCCCCGATGCAATCTCCAAAAGTAGAACAAGCATCAAAACTTGCGAGAGGAGATTGACTTTTGAACGCCGCGCCGAATATCGAAATGCCCAGTAGAAGTAAAGCAAATGCACTACAAGAAGGACCAGGGAAAAGGAACGGTGGACAATGAAATCCAGTCCCAACCTGCCTACCCACTCGTCTCTCAGCAGATCTCCAAGAGAAAAGGAGATCCGATCAATTTGCTCCCGAACTTCGGTTCCCAAGACGACTTGTATTACCGTCAATACCATTCCTACTGTAAGCACAGCCCTTACCCTGCGAGGAACGGTCAACCTTACTCCGTGTCCAGGTTGCTGACGCTCGGAAAGATAGTTTACATACAGCAGGACGGCGACTAGTGCCAAAGCAAGCAGCATGTGGAAGGTAATCATCCAAGGCAGCAAATTCGTGGAAACCACAATGGAGCCTATCCATCCCGTGAACAGAACCAATATCAAGGCGATCAGCGAATAGATTGTGATCTGCCTGTTCAATTTCCAAAGCTTGAATGACTTCCAAACCGTGATAATGATCAGAATCCCAATAAACACCCCCACCAGACGGTTTATGTATTCTATCCAGGTTTTGGTCGCATTGAACTCTTCCTCGACGAGGATGGATTTGTCATTGGCAATCTCATGGGCTTTTTTGTCAAAGCCTAGCCTTTCAAGCGTAGCTACAAACCGTTCGTTTTTAGCCAATCTTATCTGTAGATAGATTTCCTGGTAATTGGCAGGAAGCTGCTCTACATTTGTGGGAGGGATCACATTCCCGAAACATCTCGGCCAATCGGGGCAGCCCATTCCTGAGCCAGTACTACGTACTATTCCACCGACCAAGATCAGAAAATAAACAGCGATCACCGTCCAAAAGGAAAAGCGGCGAAAGCTGTTTATTGCATTATCAGTGCTTTGATTCATTTGCTACCAAAACCTCAGCCTCCTCCTTCATAATCTCAAGCTCAAGCTTGACCATCTCTTGCTCGTGTGGCAGATTGGATTCTGGAGTCTGTGAAAGCGGCACAGTCTGAGGAATGAAATCTTCAGCAGCACCTGGCTTGGAATAATCGTAAGGCCATCTATAAACTGCTGGAATCTCTCCAGGCCAGTTGCCGTGACCAGGCTCGAGTGGTGTAGTCCACTCCAAGGTATTGGATCTCCAAGGATTCAGTGTAGCCTTTCTTCCTCTAAACATGCTGTAGAAGAAGTTGAACAAGAAGATGAATTGGGCTGCAAAGGTGATGATTGCGGCCGCAGACACGAACATATTCAAATCAGTATAAAGATCTGTAAAGCTGAAGTTGGTCCATGAATAATATCTTCTTGGGAATCCAGCGATACCGATGTAGTGCATTGGGAAGAACACCAAGTACACACCGGTGAAAGTTAACCAGAAATGCACGTAGCCCAATTTGGCATCCATCATACGTCCGAACATCTTGGGGAACCAGTGGTAGACACCAGCCACCATTCCGAAGAAGGAAGCAGAACCCATTACCAAGTGGAAGTGAGCCACGACGAAATAGGTATCGTGCAACTGAATATCGATTGCAGAATTACCGAGGAAAATACCAGTCAAACCACCAGAGATGAAGAACGATACCAGTCCGATCGAAAACAGCATCGCAGGCGTGAATACCAAGTTACCTCTCCAAAGCGTAGTCAGGTAGTTGAATACCTTCACTGCAGAAGGCACCGCAATGATCAGGGTCAAGAACATGAAGATAGAGCCCAAGAATGGATTCATACCGGACACGAACATGTGGTGAGCCCATACGATGAAGGACAGGATGGTGATTCCCAGCATGGAAATGATCATCGCCTTGTAGCCAAAGATCGGCTTTCTTGAGTTGGTCGCGATCACCTCGGATGTGATACCCAAAGCTGGTAACAACACAATGTAAACCTCAGGGTGTCCCAAGAACCAGAACAAGTGCTGGAACAACACTGGGCTACCTCCAGTATTTGGAAGAGCTTCACCTGCCACATAGATGTCAGATAGGTAGAAAGAAGTACCGAAGCTTCGGTCAAATACCAGCAACAAAGCTGCTCCAAACAGTACAGGGAAAGACAAAAGTCCAATCACAGCAGTAAGGAAGAAAGCCCATATAGTCAAAGGAAGTCTTGAGAAAGACATCCCTTTTGTTCTGAGGTTAATGATCGTGGTGATGTAGTTGATGCCGCCCATCAATGAAGAAGCGATGAAGAATACCATTGCCACCAACCACAAGGTCATACCCAAACCAGATCCCGGAATCGCTTGCTCCAATGCGGACAATGGAGGATAAATTACCCAACCACCACCTGCAGGGCCAGTTTTGATAAACAGGGAGATAAACATGATCACACCGGAGATAAAGAAGAACCAGTAAGAAAGCATGTTCATAAAACCAGATGCCATATCACGGGCACCGATTTGCAAAGGGATCAGAAAATTGGAGAAAGTCCCGCTCAAGCCAGCGGTCAACACAAAGAATACCATGATGGTACCGTGCATCGTGACGAGCGCAAGGTAAAACGTCGGATCAAGCTTTCCCGCCTCGTCGATCCAGCCACCCAGCAAAGGGCGCAGGAACTCCAAGCTCAAATCAGGAAAACCAAGCTGCAATCTGAAAAGGACGGATAAAAACCCCCCGATCAACGCCCAGAAAATCCCGGTAACCAAAAATTGCTTACCGATCATCTTGTGATCCTGGGAGAAGATATATTTCGTTATAAAATTATCATGATGCTCATGATCGTGGTGATCGTGGGCCGTGTCATGATGTGCCGCAGATGCTGTAGCCATAACCTATAATTTTATTTATTACTTTCTCTTAATTGAATTTCCGCCAGCTCTTTCACCTCAGTAGACAGGCCCTCTGCCAAAGCAGGGTTTTGCTGAATGAAGGTCTTCTGCTCAGCATACCACTTTTGATAAGCCTCCGGCTCTACTACTTCGATTACCCTTCTCATACCGAAGTGTCCGCGTCCGCAGATCTCGGTACAAGCGATTTCATATTCAAATTCAGGATCGTTCAATTCTGCACGCATTTCCTCGGTAGTCTTGGTAGGGACAAACCAGAAGCGAGTCGGCATACCTGGTACCGCATCCATCTTCAATCTCATGTGCGGTGCGAATACTGAGTGCAACACGTCACGAGCTCTGATTTTGAAGAGAACTGGCTCGCCTTTTGGTATCACCACTTTTGGGGAGGGGAAATCGTCCAAGGCATTCTTGTCAGTGAAGTCAACCCCATGGGAATTTGACGCGGTGATCAGGCGATAGTCGTAGTCGCCCAACACATTGTCTTTGCCGGGGTATCTGATCTCCCACGCAAACTGGTAGCCCATGATCTCGACCACGTGTGCCTTTTCAGGAGCTGGAGCTGTGATATCAGACCAAGCTACCCATCCAGATATCACCAATCCCGCCAACACTACCGCAGGAACGGCAGTCCAGATAATCTCAAGCTTGTTGTTGTCGGGATAAAAAGTCGCCTTGCGATCTTCCTTGTATTGGTATTTGTAAGGGAAGATGAAAAGCAGGATGTGGGTGATCAAAAACACCACGCCAGTGACCGCCATCGTAATCCAGAACAAACTGTCGGTGATGACACCGTGCTCGGACGCAATAGGAAGCTGATAATTGTCAAATTCCTTGATGGAATACCAAAACATCAAGATGCCGGTACCCAACAAAAACAGGATAAAGAGAATGGCATTTACCTTATTGCTTCCAGAAGCAATCTTCTTATCTGAACCCTTTACTACAGAAACCAAGGTCTGAATTCTGTACACCATCCAAACTATGGACAGCACCAGAAGAACCCCTACTCCAATCAGAAATCCGTACATATCTTAGTCTTTTCGGATAATTAATTAAATGTGATGATGATAGCTTTCCTCAAGCATTGGATGATTTTTGGCAACCAGGTTTTTCTTGGCCAAGCCTCCCAACACCACTAATGTCGCCGCAGAGCCGTAAACCAGGAACATCCCTACTTCGATGAATCCAATGCCTCCATTGTGTCCCAATGTACCCGGTTGAACCATCAGGAAGAAATCCACCCAATGTCCGACCAAAAGGATGCTACATACCACCTTTAGGAAGATGCCATGTCTTTTTGCATCTCTGGTCATCAAAACCAAGAAAGGCAGGAAGAAGTTTAAGCCCAAGTTGACAAAAATATAAGGTCCGAATACATCACTGGAAAGTCGCTCAATGAAGTAAACTGATTCTTCAGGAATATTGGCGTAGTAGATCAAGAGGAACTGTGAAAACCACAGATAGGTCCAGAAGATAGAGAAGCCAAATACAAACTTGCCCAAGTCGTGGATATGGTTTTGGTTAACCATCTCCAGATAGCCTCTTCCCTTGAGGAAGATGGTCAAAAGCGTGATTGCTGAAAGGCCTGATACCAACCAAGATGCAAATACATACCATCCAAACAGGGTTGAGAACCAGTGGGTATCGATGGACATTACCCAATCCCACGCAGAAATGGAAGAAGATACCGCAAAGAATACCAAGAAATAGGCTGACCAGCTTCTCATCTTAAACCAGTGGGAGGTACCTCCCAATTGGTCTTCTTGCTCGGAGATCTGCTTAAACTTATTGAAGAAAAACACCCAGAATACGAAGAAGATGATCATTCTCGCGATGTAGAAAATCGGGAAAGATCCCTTTTCCATAGGCCAGTAAAAGAATGCCCCTTTTCCGTCGATGATGCTGTCATATTGGGGGTCATTTTTATCAAACAGATAAGCGTGAGTCCAGTGGAAGAGGTCGTGATTTGCGATGAAGAACGTAGCAATCATCAATACACCAGCGATTGGCAACCAATTACCCAAGGAAAGCATGATCCTAAGGATTGGAGTTGACCACCCTGCCTGCGCAGCAAACTGGATCGCAAAGAAGAATACCCCCACCAGAGCGATACCGGTGAAGAATACGTTGTTGATCCAAAGGTTGGCATAAAGACGCTCGTACCAGTGGAAGGCATGCCCTCCTGCTTCCCCAGCTTCCTCATGGTGTCCACCACCTGTCATTGCCAGGATGATGCCTATACCCAAGAGGATCGCACCAATAACCAAAACGGTCATGATGGATTTTTTGGTAGCAGCAGTAAAGTCGAATCGCTGCTCCAGATTATAGTGTTGTTCGCCGTGATGCGCCATGATTAGTTAGCTGGGGTTACTTGTGCTACCGCGGTGGAATCTGCAGCAGGAGCCGGAGTAGCGGCTGCAGCCTGACCTTGGATAACTTGTTTTACATAGTGAACAATTTTCCATCTGCTTTCCTCAGGAATCTGGGAACCGTGAGCCCCCATTCGGCCTTTTCCTTTGGTAATCACGTGGAAGATGTGGCCTTCAGGAAGGTTGACATAGGCACCTCCTGTCAAGTTGGCGACACCACCGATGATCTCACCGGCTTTTCCATCGCCCTGTCCAGTCTTTCCGTGGCATGCGCTGCAATATTGTGTAAAGAGCACTTCTCCACGTTTTAGGACTTCCTCAGAAGATTCCACAGGATTCTTGATCAGGGCGGCTTGCTCAAGTTCAAACGCCTTGAGTCTGTAAGGCAGGTAGCCTTGCTTGTTTCTTGGAACAGTATTAGCCACTGGCTCTCTCATGTTCATGCCATGCGGGTTGTAAACGTTGGAGTTGAAAAACTCCCCCTTGCCATCCTCGCGGTTGGAAAGCCAACTGCCCATCGACTCGTCCTTGATTTGCGTCAAAGGCTCATAGGCTACGGAATGATACATCTGAGGTGCATACTCAAGACCTTGGTTGTCGCCACCGGCCTTACATCCGGCCAGAAGAGAAATGGCCAGTGCAGAACCTCCGAAAATCAATGCTTTTGCAATTTTCATATATCCGGATTTTCTATTCAAAACTTTTGTTATTTACCTCAGTTGCGCCGGAGGATCTCAGGATTTCCTTAATCTCTTCCACTTGGACTGCACTGTTGTTTGCAATGTCGATTGCCATGACATGCTTGTCATCTGTAGATCTCAGGTCGAAGATTCTAGGCTGGGCCCAAGGCTTGAGATTGGAAACGATCATAAACACCGCCACCATACCGAAGGATGCCAAAAGCACCGTCAACTCGAACGATACCGGAATAAAATCAGGGAAAGCAGCGTAGTCTTTACCACCAATGATCATCGGCCAGTCGAATCTCATCATGTAAAACTGCATAGTCAGCGCGAGGGTCGTTCCCAGCATCCCGAAAAGGAAAGCGGCGATAGGAAGGCGACTTCTCTTGTACCCCAAGACATGCTCCAACCCGTGAACAGGATAGGGAGAATATACTTCGTGGATTTTCACACCTGTGCCTCTTACTTTCTCTACTGCATGGAGCAATACGTCCTCATCGTCGTAGACTCCCAGAATAAAATGTGTATCCTTTTCCATGATTATTTATGCACTTTTTCGGATGAAGACTTGAGTACGGATTTCACTTCCGCCATATTGATCACCGGGAAGAACTTGGCAAACAAGAAGAACAGTGTGAAGAACAAGCCAAAGGTGAACATGTAAACTCCCACATCAGCCCAAGTTGGGTAGAACATTGCCCAAGAAGACGGAAGGTAATCCCTATGAAGGGAAGTCACGATGATCACAAATCGCTCAAACCACATCCCGATATTCACTACCAAAGAAAGTAGGAAAGTAGCGACTATTGAGGTTCTGATTTTCTTGAACCAGAAGAGTTGTGGAGAGATTACATTACAAGTCATCATTGACCAGTAAGCCCACCAGTAAGGTCCGGTAGCACGGTTGATGAAGGCGTACTGTTCAGCTTCTACACCAGAATACCAAGCGATGAAAAACTCGGTAATGTACGCGATACCTACGATCGATCCGGTAATGATGATTACGATGTTCATCAATTCGATGTGACCGATGGTGATGTAGTCTTCCAAGTTGTAAACCTTTCTGGTGATAATCATCAAGGTCAACACCATCGCAAATCCGGAGAAGATCGCACCGGCAACGAAGTATGGAGGGAAGATCGTAGTGTGCCATCCTGGAATTACCGAGGTAGCAAAGTCAAACGATACGATCGTGTGAACTGAAAGTACGAGTGGAGTAGCCAAACCTGCAAGAATCAAAGAAACTGACTCGTAGCGCATCCAGCTTTTTGCAGCTCCATCCCATCCAAAAGAAAGCGCTCCGTAAATGGTCTTTCTCAAACCCGTAGCTCTGTCACGGATGGTGGCAAAATCAGGAATCAAACCGATGTACCAGAATACCAATGAAACCGAGAAATAAGTAGAGATCGCGAATACGTCCCAAAGAAGCGGAGAGTTAAAGTTTACCCAAAGGGAACCAAAAGTGTTTGGCAAGGGAAGAGCCCAATAAGCTCCCAGCCAAGGTCGTCCCATGTGGAGTACCGGGAACATCGCCGCACAGATTACCGCGAAGATGGTCATCGCTTCCGCCGCTCTGTTGATTGACGTTCTCCATTTCTGTCTGAACAAAAGCAATACTGCGGAGATCAGTGTACCGGCGTGACCGATACCTACCCACCATACGAAGTTGGTGATATCCCAAGCCCAGCCCACTGTTTTGTTCAATCCCCACATTCCGATGCCCTCCCATACGGTCGCGGCAACGGCTATAAATCCAAGTGCCAATACACCGGCTGAGGTAAGAAAAGCCAGAAACCACTTGATATTTGGTTTTGCTTCCACATGGCGCGACACATCGTGTGTTACGTCATGGTAGGATTTCCCTCCGGTAACTAACGGCTCACGTACGGATGAAGTAACCTGCATAGTTTATAAAATTATGATTACGCTTCGTTTTTCTCTTTATTTCTGATTTTGGTAAAGTACCAAACGTTAGGACTCACGTTGATCTCTTCCAATACGTGGTAAGCTCTTTCTTCACCCACTTCCTTGTGAGCCGCATCAGATTCTTCGATCTTCAAAAGCTTGGAAATACGGCTTTCCGGATCGTTCAAATCACCGAAGACCAAACCGCCACCTGGACATGCCTGAGCACAAGCCACATTGATGTCGCCGTCTTTCACCTTGCGCTTCTCACGCTTGGCTTCCAACTTACCGGCCTGAATTCTTTGCACGCACATGGAGCACTTTTCCATCACACCTCTAGCACGTACAGTCACGTCTGGGTTCAGTACCATTTTACCCAAATCATCGTTCTGAGCCATGTTAGCTACAGCGAAGTCTTTGTTGTCGTGGTATTTGAACCAGTTGAATCGACGTACTTTATACGGACAGTTGTTGGCACAATATCTCGTACCGATACATCTGTTATAAGTCATTTGGTTAAGCCCCTCAGAAGAGTGGGTTGTCGCAGCCACAGGACAAACAGTCTCACAAGGAGCGTTGTTACACTGCTGGCACATCATCGGCTGGAAGGTTACCTCAGGATTCTCGGCAGCTACTTCCATTCCTGAAAGATCGTCTGCTGGAGCATCAGAAGAATAATAGCGGTCAATTCTGATCCAAGCCATCTCTCTTCTGTTCAATACTTCCTGCTTACCTACTACAGCGACGTTGTTTTCTACTTGGCAAGCAACGGTACAAGCACCGCAACCTGTACAGGAAGACATGTCAATCGCCAAGCCCCAATGGTGCTGGCTGTATTTGTGACCACTCCAAAGAGAAATCTTGGACGGTTTTACAAACTCACCGTCTTTATAGATTTCTGGCTTGTATCGGCCAGCAGAAGCATCTTGCTTGTACTCTCCCAGTGTAGTCTCTTGGATCACGTTTTCACGTCCCATGAAGGTCTGGTGAGTCTGAGTACGGGCAATCTTATAAGACTCACCAGTCACAGCTACTTCTACTCCAGCGGTAATGTCAGTTTGAACAAAGCCTTTTGAAAGATCAAGCAGGTTATAGGCGTTAACCCCTACTCCATTTCCGGCTCTGCCAGCTGCAGTTCTACCGTATCCGATAGCCAAACCGAAAGTTCCATAAGCCTGACCTGGCTGGATCAAGATCGGAACGATCAATGACTTTCCGTTTACGGTCAGTTGAGCCTTTTTGGTGTTTTCCTCCACCATGCTTACGCCATTTTCGTTTGCCCATCGCTGGGAGACGGTCAGGTAGTTATCCCAAGTAGCCTTGGTAATAGGATCGGACATTTCTTGAAGCCAAGGATTGTTGGCGTAGGTACCGTCTCCCATACCGACTTTGGTATAAACTACCAATTCGGCACCAGCATTGTCAGCGGCATAGCTTTTTGTTACCGCGGCAGCGGAAGCAGAAGTATCGGCTACAGCAGCGACTGCAACAGAAGCAGCAGTACTACCTACGACACCATTGTAAAGTGCTCTATCCCAGAACTCTTGGAATGAAGCGGCATCTGCACCGTAAGCAGGGAAGAAAGCCTGCGTCCAGTTTGCCTGAAGGTAATCGTAATAAGAAGTTGTATTTCCTGACCAAGTCAGGAAGGAATCCTGAGCTTGTCTAGTAGCGAATAGTGGGGAAATGGTTGGCTGAGCCAAAGAGTACAATCCTTTCTTAGGATTGTAGTCATTCCAAGATTCCAAGAAGTGATGGTCTGGAGCGACGATCTGCACCAAGGAAGCAGTTTCATCCAAAGTTCCGTTGGTAGCGATGCTGACCTTCGCTTTAGCGATTCCAGCAGCAATCTCAGCTCCTTGAGGATGGTCGTATACTGGGTTACAGTTGTAGAAGATCACTCCTCCTACTCCTCCAGCTCCCAAATCAGCGACGAACTGAGCCATTTTGGCATCGTCACCTTTTCTGTAGTTCACTGGATTTGAGAAGTCAACGGTTGAACCGTTTGCACCCAAAAGATCGTTGATTGCATTGATCACGATCTGAACGTTTGGATCGTTTGATCCGGAGATCACCAAACCTAGTTCTTTTGCAGCCCAAAGGTCATTGGCAGCTTGCTCCAAGTGAGCAACTTCTACTGCAGGAGCAGAAACTGCAGCAACACCAGCCTTCTTGGCAAGTGCGTTGTAAAGGGCAAGCACTGCGAGTCCGCTTTGGGAAGCTTTGATTGGAGTTCTGTAATCGGCGTTGGCACCAGCAAGAGACAAATTCGACTCAAACTGATAGTGACGGGACATTTCAGGCTTCTCCTTGGTTACTTTTCTATTCGAAGTATAGGCTTGAGAGAATTCGATTGGAGAAATCCAAGTTCCCAAGAAGTCTGCCCCAAAGGAAACGATCACTTTAGCATTGTCAAATCTATAGTCAGGAACCATTGCTTGGCCGTAAGTGGCCTCGGCAGCTTTTGCGATACCGTAGTTGGACCGAGGGTCGTAGGTTACTACTTCCACGTTTCCAAAAGCTGCGGCAAATTCCTGGATTGCTTTCTCTGTAGTTGGGGAGAAAAGTGAGTTGGTCACGATCTTGATCGCTCCCGCAGAGGCGAGTTTGGATTTCACCTGCTCGTCTACTGTTTTCCAATCAGACTTGGCGCCACCTACCATAGGAGCCGCCAGTCTTTGCTTGTCATATAGGGAAAGGACAGCCGCCTGCACGATCGCATTGGAACCACCTTTGCTAATAGGAGATAGTTCATTGCCGTCGATCTTGATAGGACGTCCTTCTCTTGTTTTTACCACGATGGAGGCATAGTCCCCACCTGAGGCAAAAGTAGAAGCGTAATAGTTGGGGATGGAAGGGTTGATGTCAACCGGCTTGTTCACATATGGAATAGCCTTTCTCACCGGAGCTTCGCAAGCTGCCAAAGTAGCTGCTGCCAAGCTGAAACCCATCACTTTGAGAAAATCTCTTCGGGAGGAATTGCCATCTTCGCTGAGTGTTGTCGGAAGTTCCGCAAACTCCTTGTCGGCATGCTTTACAAACCCCGCATCGTTGCTGAGTTGTTCGAGCCCCTTCCAGTAGGTTTTTTTATTTTCCTTCATTTTTATTTCTAGGAATGAATTAGCTAAAAGGATAAGGAATTAATAGTGGCACTTCGCACACTCCAGACCACCGATGTCTTTCACCTTAAGGGCATCCTTGGAGTCAGAGTGAAGTTGAACCAACTTATCGTAGTAAGCATTGCCTTCGGTAGCAATCTCAGTTTGTCTGTGACAATCGATACACCAGCCCATGGTCAATGCACTGTGTTGTCCCACCACTTCCATCTCCTGGATCGGACCGTGACACGTCTGGCATTCGATGCCGCCTACCGCTACGTGCTGGGAGTGGTTGAAATAGGCCAAGTCAGGCAGGTTGTGTACCCTTACCCACTCAATCGGCTGGTTGTTTTCCACCGCTGCATAGATCTTGGCGATTTCCGGAGAAATGCCCTCCTTGCCCTGCACGTTCTGAACGTGGGTATGGCAGTTCATACAAATATTGGGAGAAGGAATGTTTGCAGACCGGCCAATCTCCGCACCGGTATGGCAATATTGGCAGGCAATTTCAAGATCGCCCGCGTGAAGCTTGTGGGAGTAAGCGATAGGCTGTGTAGGCGCATAACCTTGCTGAACACCGACTGAGTACAATCCGTCAATCGCAGTTTTGGCAACCAGTGCAACCACCAGAGCGGTCACCACTATAATAAAGGCGTCACTCTTAAAAATCTTGGCAAAGTCAGTCTTTTGGGAAACGAACTCCTTGTCATCCTCAGGAAGGTCTTGCTTGTTGATATATTTGGTAAGAACTGAAATAATCAATCCCAAAACCACCAAAATCAGCAGCAACACGACAACCAAAACTCCCAAAATAATAGAGAGGTATTCGCTCGGGATACCTCCACCTGCTGCGGGACCCGCTTCACCACCTGCTGTAGCCGCCGCGGCTGCCGGGTCCACTTTGTCCCCATGCTCGATATAGGCTAGCAAGTTGTTCAGATCGTCATCCGACAAAAATTCGTGAGCAGGCATGACGGTGTTGCTGTACTCCTTGAAAAGCGCCGAGAAGTACGCATCTCCAGAACCGATGAGTGCCTGTGAATTTTTAATGAAGCTCTTCACTTTGTCAAGCGGCTGTCTGTCTGTGGCACCTCTCAGAGCAGGACCGACACTTTTTGCATCGAGTTTGTGGCACTGCTTACAATTGGCATTGAAGACAGTCTTACCTGCCGCAATCGCTTCTTCGCTGCTTGCCACCGCCGGATCTGCGGCATAAGCCGAAACCCCAATCAGCATGAAAAGCAGCACTGCCAGCGTCTGGAAACTCAATCGAATCCCTACTAACGAGCGTTTGGATAACATATTATAGCTAATTAAATAGTTTTTAAGGTTCTCTTTAACCCCTGCAAAGGTACTATCGGAACCCAATTTTTCAAATATGAATATAGGAGTGGAAAATTGCCTCGCTATCCGATTTTTAAACATTTAACTAGCTGACTTTCTTTTATTTATAGAGATCAAAATGAAGAATTTTCAATTTAGAATCGTTATAAATAAATGGTTTTTTGCCCCATTTTCGCACCATGCTGATTATCAGCATTTCCCTGCCTAAACCCCATGAAAATTATCCCGTAGAAAGCAAATTTTATTTGAGGACTGGATGAATTTTCTAAAAGCGCTGTTTGGTCTGGCAAATATTAATCCTACATTTGCATTCCGAAAAGCGAATGGTCGCGTGGCCGAGTGGCTAGGCAGAGGTCTGCAAAACCTCGTACAGCGGTTCGAATCCGCTCGCGACCTCCAAATAAGCACCCCGAAAAGGGTGCTTTTTTTTTTATTTCTACCCAAGACCAAGCCGAATTTTCTAGTCCGGCAGATCCGATAGCCTGCCTTTGGTATAAACCCAATTGCATTTCAGGCCGACATTCCTTAGTTTGATTTTCAAACCACTGAATATCATGACCCAAAGTATAAGCTTGCGAGTCAACGGTCAAAAACAAACCATTTCGGCAGACCCTGAGGAACCCCTTCTCTACATCCTGAGAGAAGAGTTTGCGGTCAACGGCGCAAAATATGGGTGCGGACTCCATCAGTGCGGAGCATGCATGGTACTCGCCGACTCGAAGGCCGAAGCTACCTGTCTAAGGCCGTGCGTGAGCTTCGAAGACACAGAAATCACCACGTTGGAAGGCCTAGCAAGAAACGGCCGACTCCACCCTGTTCAGGAAGCATTTATCGAAACCCAAGCTGCGCAGTGCGGCTATTGCCTCAATGGAATGGTCATTTCCGCAGTCGCTCTTTTGACCGCCAACAACAATCCTTCAGAAATCGAAATCAAAGAAGCCCTCAATCCCGTGATTTGCCGATGCGGTACCCATTCGAGGTTTATCCAGGCCGTCAAGCTTGCTTCAGAAAAGCTAAACTCGACAAAATGAAAGAGCAACATCTCACAGATACAGGACGTAGGTCTTTCCTGAAAACCGCCGGGCATCTGATGATAGGTTTTAACCTGTTGCCTCTTGCGTTTTGCCAGACAAAAGGAGCCCAACAGGAGTCCCCTCGATACCCCGGCATCCCGGTTCGTCCACATATTGACAACAAGCTCATTGATTCCTGGATCCGGCTGGATGCCGAGGGGTATCTGACTGTGCTGTCCGGCAAGCAGGAACTGGGACAGGGAATCAAAATCGCCCTGATCCAGATTGCAGCGGAGGAGTTGGACATATCGCCGGATCGTTGTCGTATTATCAACTCCGACACCGGGCAGACGGCCAACGAGGGATTTACAGCCGGAAGCAACTCAGTTGAAGGAAGCGGAAAAGCCATCCGAAACGCAGCGGCCGAGGCAAGGCTTCGCCTGCTGAAGATGGCAGCCGAACGGTGGGGTACCGAGCCAAATTCGCTTTCGGTCAAAGATGGCATAATCAGATCCCCATCCGGAGACGAGATCAGCTATTGGAAACTTCTGGAAGGAAAAATCATCGAAGGTGCCGTCACGGGAGAAGCTATACCCAAGAACTTCCAAAACTACCAATACGTCGGACAAGCGCTGAAGCGGGATGATATCGAGAAGATGGCAAAAGGCGAATCTCACTTCATCCATGATCTGCGATTACCCGGGATGCTTCATGCCAGAGTGCTTCATCCGCCCTCCTACTCCGCGAGATTGGATTCCCTGAATTCCAATCAGGTTGAATCCATGCCGGGGATAATTAAAGTAATCCGCAATGGGAGCTTCCTAGCCGTCGTGGCAGAGCGTGAATATCAGGCAGTGAAAGCCTGGGAAGCGATGAAATCCTTGGCTACCTGGAAAAAATCACCTATCGAAACGCTACCCGGCCAACTGATGGACTCGATGAAAAACACTTCAGGAACTCCTGAAGAGGTCCAAATGTCCGAAGGAATCATTGAGAAGATCGAAAAGGCTCCCCTCAAGCACCAAGCTGAATACTTTCGCCCCTATCATATGCATGCGTCCATGGGGCCATCATGCTCTGTGGCACTTTGGGAAGAAAACCTGCTGACGGTGTGGACTGCTACGCAGGGAGTCTACCCGATGAGGGCTACACTTGCAGATCTTTTTTCATTGGACGAAGACAAAATTCGCTGCATCGGAGTGCCGGGATCGGGCTGCTATGGGCACAACGGAGCCGATGACGTTTCCGGCGAAGCGGCACTAATCGCCAAAGAGTTCCCCGGCAAACCTATTCGCCTGCAATGGATGCGGGAATCCGAGCATCAATGGGAACCCTACGGGACGGCTATGGCTTTCCAGCTTTCAGCGGGAATGGACGCAGACGGAAATCTCCTCGCGTGGGAAACCAAGATCTGGTCAGACTCCCACAGCACCCGCCCAAATGGCCGAGCAGGAAGTTTCGTCTCCGCTCGTCACCTCGAGCCACCTGTAGAATTCCGAAAAGGAGGTTTTTCCGGAGGCTCCTATCGCAACGGAATTCCCGAGTACAGCATTCCAGCAAAACAACTTTTGCTTTACAACTATTCTGGCCCACTGCGAACTTCCTCCCTCCGTGGCTTGGGAGCCTATGGCAACACCTTTGCGATGGAGTCCTTCCTAGATGAATTGATCAACAAGGCAGAAAAAGACCCTGTCGAGTTCCGCTTGAAAAACCTGGAAGACCCAAGAGCAAAGACTGTGGTGGAAACTCTCGCTGAAAAGTCCGGATGGAAAACCAGGCAAAAGTCCACAAGTAATGGATTTGGAATTGCCTACTCCCGATACAAAAATTCAACTTCTTACTTTGCTGTTTTGGCCGAGGTGGAAATCGACAAAGGCGCCAAAGCCTACAAACTCAAAAAACTCACAGGGGTAATCGATTCCGGCTTGGTCATCAATCCCGATGGACTCAAAAACCAAACGGAAGGAGGCATGATCCAATCTGCGAGTTGGTCGATGATGGAAGAGGTGGTATACGATCAGGGTGGAATTGTCAGCAAAGACTGGACAAGCTTCCCCATCATTCGCATGCTAGACGCCCCGGAAGTTGAAGTTCACCTTATCGATCGACCGGACACTTCACCCATGGGAGCCGGAGAAGCCGCGATGGGGCCTGTTGCCGCAGCCATCGCCAACGCCATCTTTGACGCAACCGGCAGTAGGATCAGACATTTGCCGCTGAAGGCCGAAAAGATTGATTGGGACGCAATCAGCTAGTCAAAGCCGCTTATTCAATCTTTTTGAAAATATATGAACACCCTTCAATACAAATGTAGGGTGCGATTGGAGATAGAACCAGGTCGCTTTCTTTTGTCCCCAAAGCGTAAGTCAGGTCAGGCATTTCCTCTTCACAATCAAAGAAAAAAGTAACACTTTTATCCGCGACAGTGAACTCACCTTCAGTACAACCGAAATAGTCGACAGCGCTAAACTTTCCGTCTGGGAAAAAGGTAATCGTCCGGCCGGAAGCCTCGTAGGGCGTCCAATAGTCACCCCCGCCAGTGTTGCCCTGAGACTGATAGTGCTCCCAAGTTCCAATTAGTCCCTCGGCAGTCAGCTCAAAAGGTTGATCATCTTCTCTATTGCATGAAGAAAAAATAACCAATACTAGAATCCAAATGTATTTCATAGGAAGAGGTTCTGATTGAAAGAATAGGCCGTATCCCCTTTTAACCGCAGACTGAGACTGATTAATTCCTAAAACCGATATCCCACCCCAGCTTGAACTCCTAACTCCTGTAGAATATCTTTTGCCTCTCCATTGTTCTCAAAAGGAATGACTCCGTGCCGCTTGTAATTGGGAAACAGTGAAAAAGTAAACTTCTCCGCACGTACTTTACCGCCTAAGCCAACTAAGTAGCCTACGCCACTTTGGTCGTCAAAATTATTGCTTTCTGAATGTTGAAAATCCAAGAGAGGACCACCTGCAACAAAAAGGAATTTAGTCAACTCATATTCTGCATATAATGGAATGGAAAGCATTCGGAAATCCTGATTGTAAGGATAGGGTAAATCTGGCAGGTTGCATAAATCGCACTGGAATTCCACCTTACCGTAAGAGTAACTTAACCCTCCATTTACTCGAAACTTTCTACCGATCCCTTTGGAAAGCATCACGCCAAATTCCCTGAATCCATCCATTTCCGAAGAGCCTGCTCCCACCACACCAGCTTTTGGCCCTAAAAGGGTACTTGAAACCCCAAAATATCCTCTCACCTCCAGGCCGCTCTGGGCAAAAACTGACACTCCGCACAGCAAAAGAAAAACTAACAAAACACCTGTTTTCATAACTAAGCTTTAGTTGGTAAAATATATATGCCTGAACGAAATACAAAGGGAAAATGCTACAATGCCTTTTGATAGCTATGCAGCTTTCATAAAATCAAGCTATTTGAAGAAAGGGATAGCCGGAAGAGTCCTCGACTCCGCTCGGACCGACACAGATTCCGATGCAAACCTCATTGAGAACGCCGTGAAGCAATCTTCAATTAGAATTCCTATTTTAAAAACTGTCTAATGGGTGAAAAGCCCTTGGAGAGTTCGCGTAAAAAAAACGCCGACTTTGCAGCCGGCGTTTTCCATATCAATAAGAGTAATTAGTCTAGATTCTTGTATCTCAAATCTAGCTTCTTACTTCTTGCCTTCCATTTTCTCTTTCAATTCAGCAAGAGCGTCGATGTCACCCAAAGTTGATTTCTCAGCTTGAGCAGGCATCTCTACTGCATCTTCTTTCTTCTTACCACCTGGAGCAGCAGCAGCTTTCTTAGGAGCTTTTGCTTCTTCTCTGAAAGTAGCAGTGTGAGAAAGAACAATTCTCTTGTCATCCTTGGAGAATTCGGTCACTTTGAAGTCCAAAGCTTCGCCTACTTCTACTTGGGAACCGTCTTCTTTCTCCAAGTTTTTGGAGGTAGCAAAACCTTCCAGACCGTAAGGAAGCTCAAGAACAGCACCTTTGTCATTCTTGGAGTTGACAGTACACTTGTGGATAGATCCTACTGGGAACACAGTCTCGAAAGTATCCCAAGGGTTTTCTTCCAGCTGCTTGTGGCCCAAAGCAAGTCTCCTGTTGTCCACATCCAGTTCAAGTACCGCTACGTCAAGCTCATCTCCAACTTTTACAAATTCAGATGGATGCTTGATTTTCTTAGTCCAAGAAAGGTCAGATACGTGAACCAATCCGTCGATACCCTCTTCCAATTCAAGGAAAAGACCGAAGTTGGTCAGGTTTCTTACCACACCTTTGTGCTTGGTGCCTACCGCGTACTTGGTCACCATGTCTTGCTTAGTCCAAGGGTCTTCAGTCAATTGCTTGATTCCCAAAGACATCTTACGATCATCCTTGTCCAAAGTCAATACTACTGCTTCGATTTCATCACCTACTTTCACGAAGTCAGCTGGGTTTCTCAAGTGCTGAGACCAGCTCATTTCGGATACGTGGATCAAACCTTCTACTCCAGGAGCCAATTCAAGGAACGCACCGTAGTCTGCTACGTTTACGATCTTGCCTTGTACTCTTGAGCCGATTTCAAGGCTAGAAGCCAAAGAATCCCAAGGATGGGCAGTCAACTGCTTCATACCCAAAGAAATTCTTCTCTTATCGTCATCGAAGTCAAGAACAACGATCTGAACTTTCTGGTCAAGCTGCAATACCTCTTCTGGATGGTTGATACGACCCCAAGAGATATCTGTAATGTGAAGGAGACCGTCTACACCACCCAAGTCGATGAATACACCGAAGTTGGTCATGTTCTTGATCACACCCTCCAGTACTTGGCCTTTTTCCAGGTTGTTGAGGATCTCTGCTTTTTGCTTCTCCAAATCCTTCTCGATGAGGACTTTGTGAGAAACTACTACGTTATCGTTAGCGTGGTTGATCTTCACCACTTTCACTTCCATCTTCTTACCTACATAGATGTCGAAATCCCTGATAGGCTTCACGTCGATTTGAGAACCTGGCAAGAAGGCTTCTACACCGTAGATATCCACGATCAGACCACCTTTAGTTCTTCTCTTCACAAGACCTTCGATTACGCTGTCATTTTCAAGAGCGCTCTCAATGTCCTGCCAAGCGCGAACGATCTTGGCTTTTTTGCGGGAAAGGATCAACTGACCCAAAGCATTTTCCTGCTCTTCGATGAATACCTCAACTTCGTCGCCTGGCTTGATACCTGCTACGTCACGGAATTCAGAAAGAGGCACGAGACCGTCTGACTTGAAGCCGATGTTGATGATTACATCCTTGTCGTTTACTCCTACTACCACACCTTTGATCACCTCTTTTTCAGTGATTTCGTTCAAGGTACCGGCATACATGGCCTCCATTTGAGCTCTTTGGTCTTTGGAGTAACCTTCGCCGAAACCTTTGGTGTCGAACGCGTCCCAGTCGAATTCTTTTGTACTAGACATAGTTGTTTTGACTCTGATTAGCCTCAGTCCTAGAGTCATTGGACTGAAGTTTTGTGGTTAGAAATCAGCACCTTGGACACTCCAAAGTACGCCGCTCACCCGAACGGACTGCAAAGGTAGGAATTTTATCCGACTACGCGAGAAAATATTCAAAGCTTTCTCCTTCACCCTAAGGCACGTTCACGATTGAATATCCTCCAAAAAGGAACATTAAGTGACGATTCTTTTCCAACGGAGATTCAAACCTTCAAAATTTCCCGCATCCCAAACCTTAGATCTTTAAATTTGCATCCTTATTTAATCCGAGAAAGACGCCTCAGATTGATCGGATCTTTCCGAAGTCGCATAAACCCAATTAGAACCCATGAAACTTAAGGCGATAATCCTCTTTTTTCTGGCGAGCGCTTCTTTGAGTGCCCAAGAAATCGTCCCAAAAACCTACGTCAATCCCCTGGACATAGACTATACCTATATGGTGTACAACTCCGCCCGAAACATCTCCTATCGCTCGGGTGCAGATCCTGCGGTGGTGGAGTTCCGGGGCGAATACCACCTCTTCGTCACTCGGTCTTTTGGCTATTGGCACTCCAAAGATTTGGTGGACTGGACTTTCATCAAACCCCAGCAATGGTTTTTTGAAGGGAGCAATGCGCCGACCGCCTTCAATTACAAAGACTCTTTGGTCTACTTCGCGGGGGATCCGGCAGGCTATGGCAGCATCCTTTATACCGATGATCCCAAAAGTGGCAAATGGACTCCCACAGCCTCCATCACCAACAATATCCAGGATTCCGACCTCTTCATCGACGACGATGGAAAAACCTATCTCTATTGGGGATCCTCCAACGTCTACCCCATTCAGGTAAAAGAACTGAATAGAGACGATCGCATGCTGGAAACCGGCGTGAAAGCCGAGCTTATCAATCTAGACGAAGAACTCCACGGTTGGGAACGTTTTGGGGAAAACAACTTCCACCCTACCCTGAAGGAAGGCTACATGGAGGGCGCTGCCATGATCAAGCACAACGGTAAATATTACCTCCAGTATGCTGCTCCCGGCACCCAATTCAATGTCTATGGAGATGGAGTTTATGTCGGAGAAACGCCACTCGGGCCATTTACCTATATGAAAAACAACCCCATGTCCTTCAAACCTGGCGGATTCAGTACGGGGGCTGGCCACGGCATGACTGTGAAGCAGACGAATGGACAATACTGGCATTTTGCGACCATGGCCTTGGCTTCAAATTCCCACTGGGAACGGCGCCTCTGCATGTTTCCAGCCTACTTTGACGAAGATGGCTTGATGTACACCGACACCCATTATGGCGATTATCCCCGCTTCGCGCCAAGCCACCCTGACAAGGCAGGTCAACATACCGGCTGGATGCTGCTTTCCTACCTGGGTAAAACCACCGTGTCTACTTCCAAAATGCAGGTTCGGAAAAGCACGACGACCGATGACCAGTTTGAGATCACGGAAATGCCCCTCGTGAAAAACGACGCGGGGCAAATCACCTCTAAGGTCCTGACGGATGAAAGCCCGAAGTCATTCTGGGTAGCCGAAGCCAATGACGATGCACAATGGGTGGAAATAGAGATGCTTGCTCCCGGAAAGATCTACGCAATCCAGCTAAACTTCCATGACCAAGAAAGTGGAATCTATACCCGAGTTGAGGGATTGCGCCATCGTTTTGCTTTGGAAGCTTCTATGGATGGTCAAAACTGGCAAACCATAGTAGATCGCACCAACAGCTACAAAGATGCACCCAACGCCTACTTGACTCTAGCAAAACCCGTGACCGCTAAGTATGTCCGCTACAGCAATGTGAATGTTCCCGGCGCTAACCTGGCCTTGTCTGAGATTCGGGTCTTCGGACTTGGCATGGGGAAAAAGCCAGAATTGGTCAAAGGATTTGAAGTTGAAAGGCAGACTGATCGCCGAGACGCTTCGCTCAAATGGAAGCCAGTAGACGGTGCCCAAGGCTACAATATCCGCTGGGGAATTGCCCCGGACAAGCTTTACCATTCTTGGCAGATCTATGGAGAAAGCTCCCTTTTTATGAGAAACTTCGACCGCGATACACCCTATTATTTTACCATCGAATCATTCAGTGAAAACGGAATATCCGAAAAAACGAAACCAATTCGGGTTGACTAAATCTACCACGCTCCTTTTCGAGAGCCCTGGCTTGGCAGAAATTAAAAAGTCCCGCCAAAGCGGGACCTGCAAGCAAAGAGTTAAAGGATAATTACGAACCCAAAAATAACGAATATTCCGGATGATCAAGTTCTTCCAGTGGATTTATACCCTTTATTCAGCATTTCTCTTCATCGCTCTCATGCTGACCTTTGCCCTTCCCGTTTTGGTCCCTTTATTGGTTAGCGAAAGGGGGGACAAGGTCGCCTTTTTCTTCCTACGCTCTTGGGCAAGTATTTGGTCATTTCTGTCCGGAATACGCTATGAGGTGCATGGGCGGGAAAACATTCTCCCTGGCAAACCTTACATCTACATCTTCAACCATCGCTCATTCGTAGATGCCCCAGTCATTCCTATGGTAATCCCCCAAGAAATTAGAGCAATTGGAAAGAAAGAACTTTCGAAAATCCCCGTGTTCGGTACGGTCATCGGTCGATTAGCCGTCTGGGTTGATCGCGGCGATGCGGAATCGAGACGGGTGAGTTTGGAAAAACTGATCTGCTTCCTAAACCAAGGAAAGTCGGTGGTGGTCGCTCCCGAGGGCACCCGAAACGATTCCCGAGAAATCCTCCTCCCCTTTCAGAAAGGAGCCTTTCGCCTTTCCGTAGACACCGGGGTTCCCATCCTGCCCATGGCGATCCTCGGAGCGGACAAGGTCATGGCGCGGGGATCTCTGTTGTTGCGTCCGGGAAAAGTCAGGGTCTATTTTTCCAGTCCGATCAGCCCTCCCACTCCGTCAGAGACCGCAGTCAACGATTTGTTGGAAAAAAGCAGAAATCGTCTGGAGGCTATGATTGTGGCGCATGAGTGACATCTGCTTCGGTCAGGGCATCTCGAGTCAATTCTTCAAAAACCGCATAGATCGCATAGTAGCTTACTGGAATCGTCACCAGAATTCCTACCAAAAAGCACAGCAAACCCACAATATTGAAAATTGCCAACACAATCATGAAGCCAAAAAACTTCCACCAATTCATCGTGATTAACTTACGGCTCAATTCAAGCGAAGTCCAGAAATCAGTCCCCGAGTATAGCGCAAAGGGTACTGCGAAGGTAAATGCCACTGCTAAATAGATTCCCGGTATTACCAGTGCCAAAATTCCTAGAAAGGTCAAAATCCCCGAAACAAGGGATGTTACTATCAAGATCCCCCAATAGGAAAAGCCTTCAAAAAAGTGGGAGAACTGCACCTCCACTCCCCTGCTGATCCTGTTCGCAATCAGAAAAAATCCTGCGGTAAGGGGTGGAGAAACAATGATGCTAATCAATAGACTAAAATCATCTAGGTAGAATGTCGAAACAGCCTGAATACTGAAAATCAGCATCGTAAAAGCAAGGGAATTGAGCGGCTGGGCCTTGAAATATTCCCAGCCTTTTTGGATACTGTCTTGGATACTAAACTCGGGGAATTGCTGAAACAGTTTTTGAATCTGTATAGGGGTCATTATTCTCTAATAAAATCATCCGCAATTTAGTCAGTAGCGGATTTACTGGAACATAAGAATCTAGCTGCATCAGGCAGGCCGGGAGTCTCATGACTGGAAAGACCTGCGTCAGGCTGGGCGAAGTCGAAGCTTTCTCTATTGGGATTTCGAACAACCACCCTTCGACTCCGCTCAGGGCGATTAACGGCCAAACTCAGACGTTCCCACATCCAACTTCCCAGCGCCCTCACTTCGTAAACGCCTCCAAAATATCGTGCTTGGTGATGATGTGGATATTATCAAGATTATCCCTCACAAGCACGGCCTTTTCCTTTTCCACCATGGATGAAAGCACATCCAGAGTGGAGTCCAGCGCGACAAACTTCATGGAATTTTCCATTACTTCCGACACCGCGCCGTCTTTCAAAGTGGGATTCTCGATGATCTTGGAAAGGAGCTTGTTGTCTGTCAGCGATCCGACTACTTCATCTCCTTCCATTACCGGGATTTGGGAGATGCTGCGTTCGTTCATCAGAGCGATGGCTTCTTTCACGGAGTCATTTTTGTTGACAGACAGAAGATGATAGTTTCCATTTCGAAGCGCAATGATATCCCTTGCGGTGGAGAAGGTTTTGTCTTCGAGAAAGCCGTGGTTGCGCATCCACTCGTCATTGTACACCTTACCGAGGTAGCGCGTGCCGTGATCAGGCAGGATGATGACCAACACATCGCCTTCTTTCAGGTTTCCCTTGGCCCACTCCAACGCACCATGTACTGCCGATCCGCAAGACCATCCCACAAAAAGGCCTTCCTCTCGGGCAAGCCTACGAGTCATCACGGCTGCGTCTTTATCGGTCACCTTGATGATATGGTCAATCAGGCTAAAATCCACGTTTTTAGGTAGAATATCCTCGCCGATACCTTCAGTCAGATAGGGATAGATTTCCTTTTCGTCGAATATGCCTGTTTCCTTATATTTTTTGAACACCGAACCATAGGTGTCGATTCCCACGGTCACTACAGCCGGGTTTTGCTCTTTCAGGTACTTGGCCGTCCCGCACATGGAACCGCCTGTGCCTACGCCTGCGGCATAATGGGTGATTTTCCCCTCGGTATCCTTCCAGATTTCGGGACCGGTAGTCTCGTAGTGCGCCAAGGAATTGGACAGGTTGTCGTACTGGTTTGGGTAAAATGAATTGGGAATGTCACGATTGAGCTTACGCGCCACAGAGTAATATGATCTTGGATCGTCCGGGGTGACATTCGTCGGACAGACTACTACTTCAGCACCGACAGCTTTCAAAATGTCGATCTTCTCCTTGGACTGCTTGTCTGCCATGGTGAAGATACACCGATAGCCCTTGGCCACTGCAGCCAAGGCCAGGCCCATCCCGGTATTTCCACTCGTACCCTCGATAATGGTGCCTCCTGGCTGTAGAATCCCTGCCTTCTCAGCATCCTCCACCATCTTGATGGCCATCCGGTCTTTCATGGAGTTGCCCGGATTGAAGTATTCCACTTTTACCAAGATCTGACCGGGGATGTCTTGTGCAAGTTTATTGAGTCGGATCATCGGTGTATTACCGATGGTATCGATGATGGAATTGTAGATCATGGTCAGTTATATTTGGATAGACCAAAATTAAAGGATTTTTTCAGCCCGCCTTGTACCTGACCGACTTAAGCCAAATTATATTTCGCAGGCTCTCTGTCGTTCAGTCACGCTAACAAACGAAACCTCAGAGTATCTTTCGCGGCTTTTCTGCTTTGTTCTTTCTTCTTGATAAAAAAGAACGAAAAAATCAAGATTTGCCAAAGCTCCAATCGCACAGGGCCGAACGCCGGCCCGATGGCAAATCCTCCCCCGCGCCTATCCGATTTAGACTTTGCACTCGTCTAAGACATCCCATCGTGTAATCTCACTTTCAATGGCTTTCAATTGGCATTCGTCGTCGATGTTTTCCAAAAAACTTCGACCAATTCAATTCTGCGGTCGACTGTGGACCGTCGGCCAATGGCAGCACGCTACACTTCCTTGAACTCTATCCGCTGCAGCACATCCAGAGTCACATGGAGTAACACGGCCGCTACAAAAGACAGTCCCACCACAGCGGTCATCAGCGTCCATACAAACTGCGAAGTGATCACAAACACAATCACACTCAGAATAATGGTGGGTATGATGCCGAAAAGAAAAATTCCCCCGATCATAAAGGGCTTGATCAACTTACGGTCCCAGCCTTCATCCAAACTTACCTGTGGAATCAGATTGATTGCAAAGCCTATCAGGTAGCATACCACCATTCCCGCCAAAAACAGCGGAATCAATCCCACGCTGACGTGAGCCAAAAAAACCGACGGCACGATCAAGATCCCTGCGAACAAAAGAGTTTGGACAAGATCCAGCTTGATCATGTTCCAAAACTTGGAAGTCCATGAGGCTGGTATCAGGATGAAGAAAGGCTTTTTCAAATCCCCGATGTTTGCGCGGCCAATTCCCGCCATGAAGTAGAAGAAAAGTAAGAACAACAGGTAGAAATAGAAAACCTTGTGTGAAAACCAGTCAAAGTTGGAAAGGCCCGCCAAGACTATCCCGATCACCGCCATCCCCATCGAGTAAATCCCGAAAAGCGGATGAAAATCTTGACGACTGCTATGCACATAGTTTCTCCAATACAGGGCTTTGGCACCTACTCCGAAGTCCGGCAAGGCCAGCTGCTTTTTTGCGTTGAGGCTGTAGGTATCCTCACCGATCTCCTGCTTGCCTTTTGCCTTTTCGAGTTTGTCTTCGTTAGTCTTGGTCGCCTCCAGCACGTCTTCGTAGTAGTAGCCCGAAAACTGGATAACCAGCTTCACCACGGTATAGTAAGCCAAGCCATAGAGGGCTATATAGGCCAGCGCCAAAAGTAGGTTGCCATGTGAGGCAAAGCCCACAATGCCTCGGCTCCAACCGACCAGCGGAAAAAGGTCAAACCACGGTGAGGCCACCCAAGCAAACATGCCCTGCCAGAACTTATCGGCAAGGATCCCCGGAATCAGAATCATCAGTGCCAGAGCGACCCCCAAGCCAACCACCCCTCCCCTGATGTAGTCCATGATACCATACTTCGTGTGAAGCGTATAGATCAGGAAGCGAATAGGAAAAACCATGAAAAAAAACAACGCGAAACCCAAGACGATAAACACCGAATTTCCCAGAGTCAGTTGAAACTGGTCGGTCAACTGACCCGTGCCATACAGCACAAAGAGAATAGATCCCCCAAGTGCTGGAAGAATGGAGCGAGCCATGTAGTACAATAGCAAGTTTTGCGGCTTGACCGGCGCCGTAAAGAGCAGATTGACATCCGCCATCTTGAAAAAGCTCACGTTGTTTTTGGTCGCCCGATACAACTGAAACACCAAAAATCCCAACGCTAGGATGGTCACGGCTCCCACGACGTTCTGCATCGTAAAATTGGTCTCAGGAAGTTCGCCCGCCCCGATGTTCTGGAGCTGCTGCAGCCCTTCCGAACTTTTGACACTGGTCCTCTTGGAGTAGACAAAGACAATATATCCCACCATCACCGCATAGGGAATCAAACGAAGGGGATTTCGGATTATAAGCTTGATGTTGTTGACCAAAATCCGAAGATCTTTTTTGAGCAGAAGCTGGATCTCAAACATCTTTGGTCATCTCTAGAAACAGGTCTTCGAGCGAGGCTCCTTCGGCCTGCTCAGCTTGCTGCTTAAGGTTGGCGATGGTGTCGTTGCCGATGATCCGGCCATCCTTTAGGATCATGATGCGATCCGCGATCGCTTCCACACTGTCGATCAAGTGGGTACTGACCAAGATGGTCTTGCCGGACTCTTTGAGTGTTTTGAAGATTTTCTTGGTGTTTTTGATCGCCTTTGGATCCAGTCCTATCATCGGCTCGTCAAAGAACAAGAGTTGAGGATCCGGCAAAAGCGCACAACAGATGGAGACCTTTTGGCGCATGCCCTTTGACAGGTCTCTGCCTAGTTTGTTTGCCTTATCATCCAATTCAAACAGCTCCAGAAGTTCCTTTGCCTTGCCCTGCCAGTCTCTTACTCCATAGGCTTGGGCGATGAACTGCAGGTGTTCCTTCACGGTAAGTAGGTCATACACGTAAGGAGTCTCGGGGATGTAGCTGAAAAAACGCTTGGCCTCCACGCTGAGATGGTCATTTCCGCCGATGGTGATCTCTCCCGAGGTTTTGCGAAGCAATCCAACGATGCACTTCATCGTCGTGCTTTTCCCGGCGCCATTTGGGCCAAGCAAACCGACCACTTCTCCCCCATCCAAGTGAAAGCTGATGTCGTCGACTGCGTTTTGCTTGCCGTATTTTTTGATCAGATTGGTAACTGTGAGCATGAAAAATTCCTTTTGCGATTTTCAGCATAATATAGGCACCCTGCAAGGAAACGGAGAGAAATATGGAGAGGATGTCGGATGTAAGGTGTTCGATGTTGGATGTCGGACGAGTCGGAAGACCGGAAACGGAAAACGGACGGCCAACTCCCCCTTTGGTTTCTAATGCTGTTTGGAATGTAAAACTCGGTCTAAAGGGGGTTGGGGGGATTTGAAAATTGAAAAATCGGATGGCAAGGTTAACTAGTCCTGAAATCTATTTACACACTTTTCTGGATAGTGTCACATCCTAGAAGGCCCGTCTCGAAACGACACCCCTTTCTCCGTTTGAATTTCTCATTCGCAAGAAAATCGCCAGCTTCTATTAATGCCGAACACGTTCCTACCACTGGAATAAACTAAAAATAAATAGCTTTTGGTAGGTTCAACATGGTTCCACAAGCTCACCATCCGTCCTCACCTACCGAGGGCTATTCATGAAAATCTTATCCCTGACTTATCCTTTCACCCCAGCCAGCAAGTACAATACCGCCATTCTAACGGCAACGCCATTTTCCACTTGGTTGAGGATGATGGAGTGCTCGGAGTCGGCTGCATCTGAGCTCAATTCCACGCCTCGGTTGATCGGTCCGGGGTGCATGATCACGATCTCCTTATTAAGAGCTTGGAGCATTTTCTTGTTGATGCCATAGTAGAGAGAATATTCCCTCAGGCTGGGAAAATATTTGATCTGCTGGCGTTCCAGCTGAATGCGGAGCACATTGGCGACGTCACACCATTCAAGGGCTTTGCGTACATCCAGTTCCACTTTTACGCCCAAGCTGGAGATGTATTTAGGCAGGAGGGTGATCGGCCCGCAGACCATCACCTCAGCACCGAGCTTTTGCAGGCAAAAAATATTGGAAAGCGCAACCCTGGAGTGTAGGATATCGCCAATGATGGCGATCTTTTTCCCCGTAAGATCACCAAGCTTTTCCGTCATGGAGAAGGCATCTAGCAATGCCTGGGTCGGATGCTCATGCGTCCCGTCTCCGGCATTGACGATGTTGGCAGAGATATTTCTGGAGAGAAAGTGCGGCGCGCCTGGGCTGGCATGGCGCATGACGACCATGTCCACCTTCATCGCCAGGATGTTGTTGACCGTATCCACGAGCGTCTCCCCTTTTTTCACAGAGCTGTTGGCCGAGGAGAAGTTGACCACATCGGCGCTGAGACGCTTCTCCGCCAGCTCAAAGGATAGACGGGTACGGGTGGAGTTTTCGAAGAAAATATTGGCAATGGTAATGTCGCGGAGGGAAGGTACTTTCTTGATCGGCCGGTTGATCACTTCCTTGAAATTGGCCGCTGTCTCGAGAATCAGGCGAATATCTGTCTCGGTGATGTCTTTGATTCCAAGCAGGTGTTTGGTGCTGAGTTGCGACATGTTTAACTTTTAACTTTCTCTGTGATCCAAATTGCATCTTCGGCATGGTCCTGATCGGCCCATTCCACTACCACATGCTGGCTGTCCAGGGTATTGACTTTTGTCCCAAAATAGTCCGGCATGATGGGGTAGTCGCGCGTCAGCCTGCGATCTACCAGCACCATGAGTTCTACCTTCTGCGGTCTACCGAAGGCGATCATCGCATCCATAGCCGCACGCACAGACCGGCCTTTGTACAGTACGTCGTCGATAAGAATGACTTTCTTCCCTTCTACCAAAAAATCGATCTTGGTCTCGTTGGCCTTGAGCGGAAAGTCCCTTCGGCGAAAATCATCCCGGTGAAAGGTCGCATCCAAGTAACCTGAGGGCACCTCGACCCCTGAGATTTCCTTCAATAATGCGACGACCTTGTCCAAAAGTATGGTACCTCGTGGCTGAAGTCCAAGGAGAACGGTATTTTCGAAATCGTCGTGATTTTCGATGAGTTGGTAGCAAAACCGCTTCAGAGTGATGGCGATCTGCTGCTGATCGAGTACAAGCCGCTTTTGCATGGAGTGGATTTGGGCGTAAATATAAAAAATAAAACTAGTCTCCGGCCTCCTCAGACTGGTACAAATCCCCATCCACCAAAATTTTGCTCATAAAGAACACTCTTCTTTCCTGGGTCTGGTTTTGGGGGTTGAGTCCCCTGACCGTCTGTTGGCCCGTGAGGATAAAGTATCGGTCATACCAATGGACCAAGCGCAGTGTTTCAAAATCCGTGTAGTCGATGCGCTCGTTTTCGTTCGGCAATTCCAGCTCAAAATCCAGGTTTTCAAACACCTTTTCCCCATTTCTGAAAAAACTGGCCTTGATCAGATCGTTTTCTGCGTAGAGGTGGTACAGGTCATCACCCACGATTGCGATCTCTCCGAAAGGCTCAGGGTAGGTGGTGATAAAACCCCCATAGGTCGCTGCGTTGTCCCAAAGCACATTACCCTCTTTGGAAACCTTCAGGAAATGCGCTGACTCGTATTGGTACTCATTGACCGCAGTGAATGTCTGCATGGGGTTGGTGCTGGGCGAGAGGAAAGGATCCATGTAATAGGGGGCATAACCCATCCTGTTGATCCGGTCATAGCGATAGTTGCTAGTGGAAGTCCAGCCGTTGGGACGCCTTCCTCCATTGCTCACAATATTCACTTGGTCAAAATAAATATAATAGGCATCCCCTTGCTGTCGAACATCGCGGACGGCATAGGTGTTTCGAATCAGTGGAATCTTGGACTTTTCAAGTTCTTTGACTACAACCTCATCCCTTTTGCTTTTTTGTTTTTCTGAGAGATAGTTGAAAAAGTTGGGAAAATCCTCCAGGGTGTAGAGCTTGAAATCATATTCCCCAAACTCATTGATCTCCATAATATACATCCCCTGGTAAGCGGCGCGTCCATTCAAACCATAGGAGCCGATCATTACCTGCTGGTAATTTTGGTCAGCCAATAGCATCCCGTCGAGGATCTCCTGGTCCTGTGTCCCAAACTTATCCACCTTGATCTCCCGCACCAGATTTCCGAGCATGTCAAAGGTCAAGATGGAAGTTTCGCGGTCCTTGTATTGTCCCCGGCGACTGATTACCACTTCCAAGGCCTCCAATTCCGGCATTTCGCGGATTTGGAGAACTTGCGTATTGTTTCCGTATACTCCTTGCACGGTATGGATGCTCTTCGTGTCTAGGTCAAAAATCTGCAGAACTGGCCTACCCTCCGAACTGCCCATGAAAACGGCTTTTCTATTCTGCACCAGAAACTCGACCAGTTCAATGGAAAGTAGGTTTTCGGCAGGAAATTCGAAGCCCTGGTTGGATTCCAGATTCACTTGCAAGATGTATTTGTCGGAAGTACTGGCATACCCTTTCGCCATGAGAACAAACAAATTGTTCCCATCTGTGTCATACCCAACCATCTCGTAGCCGGGCCGCATCTCCAGCTCGATCAGCCCTTTGCTCTTGAGGTCCAGGTCAGAGACAAAAAACTGAAAGACTTTTTTGGCGGAAAAACCCTTTCCCTGATAAGTCCGAAAAGACACCAAGCCATCTTCTATCCGCATCATCTCAAAGGTGGGATCGTTGGGCTCCTCCAGAACCTCAAAGCGCTCTATAAACTTCACTTGGGCAAGGAGCGGAGAGATGCTTCCAGCAAGAAACAGAATTAGTATCAGCAGACTTTTCATTTCCCCAGGGCTATTATTACGTTAAATTCTTCTTTGGAAACGGCCATCACGGAAAGTCGGGACTGGCGCAGCATCAGCATCCCGGTCAGGCGGTCGTCGGATTTGATGGATTCGAGGCTCACAGGATTGGCAAGAGGCAGTTTCTCTTTTAGGCTCACTGCGACCCAGGCTTCGTCCTTTGGATCCGGGAAAGCCTCCCTGGACACTTCAGCCACTCCCACCACTGCCTTTTCCTTGCCACTGTGGTAGAACAGCACCGGATCACCCGTTCGCATTTCCCTTAGAAAATTCCGCGCCTGATAGTTTCTTACACCATCCCAGACATCCTCTCCCTTTTCTACAAAATCCTCCCAGGAATAAGATTCCGGTTCCGTCTTGACCATCCAGTAGTTCATCGTTGCTTACTTGGTTATTGAGTTAGTTGTTGAGTCGATAGTTCCACGCTTCGACCGATCACTACGCACTGCGACTGGCCATTGATCACTGCGACTGAACATAAGTTACCCCTTCAAACTTTAAATTGAAACAATAATTGAAGACATTTGTCTAACTTCTGACACGAAAAACTAACTGTTTTGGATCATAAAACAATTTTAAAAAAGCTAAAGCTCGGAATCCAGTTGATGGAGCTTCACGATGAGAATCCATTCAAAATCCGCGGTTACCAAAGTGCGCTCATATCGCTCGAGCGTATAGATCAGGACCTTATGGAGCTCAGCGACGAGGAGCTCTCCAAACTCAACGGGGTCGGGAAAAGCGTCGTCGAAGTGATCCAAAGCCTAAAGACTTCCGAAACCTTTCCCTTGCTCGTGCAGCTTTTGGAAAAAACACCGACAGGGATACTCGAAGTCCTGCAGATCAAAGGGCTCGGCCCGAAAAAAGTCAAGACACTCTGGGAGGAACTCGGGATCACCTCGACCCACGAGCTGATGGAAGCCTGCCAGTCGGGAAAAGTCGCCCAGATCAAGGGATTTGGCCAGAAAACCCAGGAGACCATCATCCAAAACCTTGAATTCAAAGCCTCCAATACCGGAAAATGGCTTTATGCGGACATCGAGGCGGTAATCAATGGCCTCGCAACTTCCCTACAAAATAACGCTGGAGACGCGCAATTGGCCATAGTGGGGGATTTTGCAAGGAATATGGAAATCGTCGCTACAGCGGAATTCCTGATTGGCTCAGATGCGCTGCCCGACGTCAAGACAGGGTTAAAAGTATTTGAACCAATCGAGTGGAACTGGAAACTATCCGGACCAAACACCTGGAAGGGGAAGCTCAAGGAGCTTGAGTTGAATGTCATCCTCCATTTTTGCAGTGCTCTTGATTTTACGTGGAAAAAACTTACACTCACGGCGTCCAAAGCGCATTTGCTGAGTTTGATCACTGAGACCGAGACTGTCGCCGAAAAACTCATCAAGAAAGACTACGATTCCGAAGAGGCCTTTTTCTCACAAAACCAACTTCAATTTATTCCCTCGGAGATGAGAGAGGGATATGGGGAACTGGAGCAGGCTCGGGAAAACAAAATCCCCGATCTGCTTAAAGAATCGGACCTCAGAGGCATCCTGCACAATCACTCCACCTACAGCGATGGAAAACACAGCCTTCGGCAGATGGCCGAACACTGTCGGGCAATGGGATATGAGTATCTCGGTATTTCCGATCACAGCCAAACCGCGATCTATGCGGGAGGTTTGGATGTCGAAAAAATCCTGAAGCAACATGCCGAAATAGACCTCTTGAACAAGGAAATGTCACCTTTCAAAATCTTCAAAGGCATAGAAAGCGACATTCTCGGGGACGGCAGCCTTGACTATAGCAACGACGTGCTCGCTAGCTTTGACTTCATCGTCTCCTCGATCCACTCCATCCTCAACATGGATATCAAGAGGGCCACTGACAGGTTGCTAAGGGCCATCGAAAATCCCTACACCACTATCCTGGGACATCCCACAGGGAGACTTTTGCTAAGAAGAGAAGGCTATCCCATAGACCACAAGACCATCATCGATGCCTGCGCAACTCACCATGTAGTCATTGAGATCAACGCCAACCCCTGGCGCCTTGACCTCGACTGGAGATGGATTCGCTACGCTATGGAGCAGGGAGTGAAGCTATCCATCAATCCAGATGCTCACGAGATGGAAGGCTACGGCGACATGAAATATGGCGTACTCGTGGGCAGAAAAGGCGGGCTTACGAAAGAAATGACCCTCAATACCCTCAGCGCGGAGGAAATTGCTGCTTACTTTGCGGGGAGAAAAGCCGAGATCGAAGTGAAAGGCATTTGAAATCAACCAATCCGTATGTGGTATTTGGTATCTGGAAGTGCCTCCTCGAAACCGTGACGCTACGTCCAAAAACCACAAATTAAATTCCCAATACCACCTCCATGAAATGGTCTGAACTTCCCGAACCCGTCCTACTCCAACGCTCCTTTCTCTTCGGAATCACAGGGATTGTCTTGGGCACCTTGTCTATTTTCAATTCCACCTGGCATTTGGTGCAAGCTCCCATGGGCCCGCTGAATGGAGTCAGTTTTCTCCTGCAACTGGCTGCTTTGGGCACAGCTATACTCGTGTTGAGAAAAAGGAAGGTCGAAAAAGAGCACAAGGAAAAAGCACAAATGCTGATTCTAATCCAGACCGTAGCGCTTCTATTCTTTCTATTTTCGCTTTGAGATCGTTGACTAATAGCTAGAAGCAAGTAGATAGATCCACTCGCCATTTCTGTTTTCGATTTAGGCGCAGTCGATACGGGCTACAACTTTACGCTTTCCCATTTTCGATATACACCCTCTGATCCCAATCACAATACGGGACGCCTCCAAACTTCATTCTTCCAGACTTCCGTCCCCGGTCTTTCGTCTCATCGATCATCGAAGGCCCGACGTCCAGCAGCCAAACCAACTCATTTCCAGCTTTTTTATTTTTATGGAATAAAAAAATTAACTTTTTTTCATAGTGCTGAGCAACCATTTTTTGCAGCCTCGCATCTAGAATTATGAAAGCCAACCGGAATGTTTAACAGATCCAATTTTTCTACCGAAGAAGGAATAATCAAGGGATGCCTCAAGGGTGATCGGTCCGCCCAGCGCCACTTGTACGATTCCTATTCGGGGAAATTCCTGGCCATCTGCATGCGGTACCTCAAAGACCGCGAACATGCCGAGGACGTGATGATCGAAAGCTTCATGAAGATCTTCGAAAAACTCTCCCAGTTTCAGTACAAGGGAAGCTTCGAAGGCTGGATGAAGCGGATCGTAGTCACTCAGGCTTTGATGACGCTGCGCAGCAACCGTCACCTGATGATGGAAGTTAATCTGGAACACGAATACGAATACAGTGACCACCACTACGAGTTGACCCACTTGGAGGCAGCCGAACTGATGGAACTGGTACAGGGACTGCCAGTCGGCTACCGAACGGTATTCAACCTGTACGCTATCGAAGGTTATGCTCATCAGGAGATCGCCGATCTGCTGGGAATCACTGAGAGTACGTCCAAGTCCCAGCTGAACCGGGCCCGAACAGCCCTCAAAGAAAAAATTGCCAGTCTGCAACCCAAAACCAAGACGAACCATGGCTAAGACAAACGAACAATTCGACCAGCATTTCAGAGAAAAGCTCGATGGACATCGGGAAAAACCAAGCGCACTTGCTTGGGAAAGACTCGAAAGCCAGTTGCCCCAGCGTTCCAAACCAAGACTGGGAATCTGGTGGGCCGTAGCCGCCTCGGTGACCGCCTTGCTCGTGGCCGGCTATGCGTTTTGGCCTAGCGGAGAGCCGGTTTCAGAAGGAGAGTTTTTGGCGGATCAAACAGCGATCACCACCGAAAATCCAAACGAGGATAGCTCCGAGGTAACGAAAGCATTTGCTGAAACTATTAAGGGGGAAGAAAAGGCAGCTTCAATAGAAAAAAACAATACCGCGACACAACCTGAGCAAGATCAAGAGCCTGCCCAGAAAACTAAACCAACTCCCACTCCTGCCCAAACTCAGATTCCACAAAACCTGATCGCAGAGGCAGAAAACAAAACCACAGAGCCCGAAAACACCAAGTCCCCGATCACAGCACCGCTTCCCCCACTCCAGACCGAGGAGCTAGAGGTAGCGATTCCCGAACTCAAGGCTCCCCAGATCGAGCGGACGGTGGCTGAGGCCAACACCAGTAACGAAGACGAACCCCTCTACCGAGTCAGCATCTATTCCAACGGGATAAAAAAAGGCGAACCCGCGGACAAGAATCTGATCACCGAGCTGGGCAAGACCGTCGGACAGGTTGAAGGCTTGCTGGGCAAGGTGGATGAAGGCTTTGCCGAACTCCAGGACAGAAAAGACAACCTATTTGCCGGAGGTATTTCCATCAAAAAAGACCGAGCCGAGCGATAAAAAAAACGAAACCAACACCACTTATTTTCACGCATCTACACATGAAAAAATACCTGCTTTTATTTTGCCTGATGGCATTGGTTCAGGTGGCATTTGCCAATAACCTGAAAGATTTCCCCATCCATACCGAGCGCACCGTGATGCAAGACAGCGTCGTGATCGAATTTGGAAAGTCCGGAAAAGTTGTCATCATCGTGGACTCCAAAGAAGACTTTGACAAGCTCAAGCTAATGAACATCAACCAGATCATCAGCGAACTAGACCTTGAGAAAAATGAAGAGACTGGAGAGCTCACCATCGTGGAAATCCGCAAAAAGGACGGCACGATCAAGGAGGTCGTCAAGGTCTACGAAGACTCTGGACAGACGGAAGTGAACGTCGCCGGCATGCGGGTCTACGTAGATGAATCCGGTGACAACACCCGGGTGAAATTTGAGACCGGCACCCGAAAAAACTCGGATCCGCCATTTAGATCCTATTTCAACCTTGATCTGGGTGTAAACAACTACCTGGATGAAAGTGGAAGCTTCCCCACATCCGACAAACCCTACGCGGTCAAAGGTTGGGGAAGCTGGATGGTCGGCCTCAACTGGATGGCAGCCCAAAGAATCTCCAAAGGCTTCTACTGGGACTTCGGCATCGGATTCCATTTCTACAACTTCAAGTTTGAAAACAGGGACTACCAAGCCGTGCGCGGTGAAGACGAGATCGAGTTTATCCAAAGATCAGACGTAGACGGATTTAAGAGCAAAATCTCCTCCTCCTACCTGACGGCCACGACCATGTTGGAGCTGGATTTTGGGAAGATGAATGACCAGGGCCGACGCGGGCTGCGGGTCGCCGCGGGGCCTTATGTAGGCTATCGCCTGGGAGGCCAGTCCAAGTATGTCTATCGCGAACTCGAAGGCTCGGGCAGACACAAAGACAAGCAAGACACCGGCCTCTATTTGGAAAATCTCCGCTACGGTATCCGCGGCGAGATCGGTTTCGGAAGGGTGAAGTTCTTCACCACCTATGACCTCAACGAGCTTTTCCAAGAAGGAAAAGGCCCCGAGCTCAATCCCATTACTTTCGGAATAGTTTTCTAATTGCCAACGGGGGAGGTTTCTCTCCCCCTTCCCACATTTTTAAAGCAAACCAACTATGAAAAAACTCAACCTTACTGCCGTTTTTTTGATGCTCTTTTCTTTGGGACTTTTTGCCCAAAATACAGACAGCACCAAGACCGTCTCCAAGGAAAAACAGTACACCATCATGGGAAAATCCTGGAAGGTGACCAAGTACGAAGACGGCTCCAAAGCCTACGAATGGGAAATCGACGAGGAAGAATACTACAACTACCACTCTGAAAAATCCTCCAAATTCGTCTACAATTTCCTCGAATCAGAGGTTGGGATCAACATATGGCCAGAGGACGATGCCGCTCCCGAAGTGAAGCCCTGGGGCAGCTGGTTTGTCTCCCTGCAATCGGTCGGCACCTGGAAGCCCAGCAAAAATTTCCATCTCCGATCCACGCTTGGCGTTAGCTGGTACAATTTCAAATTTGAGGACGAAAACATCTATGCGCTCAAGACTCCTGACGGATTGGAGTTTGTGGATTATACCGAAGTGATCGACGACCCCAATGCGGATCCGATCAAGTCCAAGATCTCCGCCTCCTATGCCACACTCACCGTCATCCCGACAGTTCGAACTAGCAACGGAAAAATGCGCTTTGGAGCGGGGGGCTACGCTGGCTATCGATTGGGCGGCCGCGGCAAGTTTGTCTATGATTCCGACGGCGACAAGGTAAAAGACTTTACCAAGTCCAACATGTACGTCGAAAACTTCCGCTACGGCCTGCGCTCCGAGATCGGCATCGGTGATGTCACCCTCTTCTTCAACTATGACCTAAACGACCTCTTCCAAGCCGGATTAGGTCCAGAACTCCAAGCCATGAGCTTTGGAATCAGAGTAGATTAAAAATCCCCAACTCATTTCTCTATGAACACTTTACTGAAAAAATCAAGCCTCGCGCTAACCCTGATGCTTCTAAGCATCGCAGCATTTGCCCAAAACGTATTGGTAGATTCCAAAAAGTCCTACCCAGGAATAAAAAGGATAGAAATCGAAAGTGGCTGGCTCAACGTGAACTACAAAGGTGGCACCAGCAGCGATGTGCATGTAGAAGCCTACCTGGAGTCAAATAACACAGAACAGGATATCGTCTTTGTCACCGTAGGTGACGTGCTGAAAATCAGCCATACCCGCAAGCAAAACAATTACAACTGGAATACCAAAAACAAAGGTTACCTCAATATTACGGGCCCTGAAGGTATCGCATTGGATGTGCGAGGAAGCTCGGGAAATGTCGTCATCGACAAAATTTCCAGTGACAAAACCTCCTTGCGTGTCAGTTCTGGCAATGTCACCGCGACCAACATTAATGGAGATCTATCCATCGGGGCAACTTCCGGAAATTTGACTGCTGACGGCGTGACGGGACATGTGTCGGCAGGGGTCACCTCCGGCAACGGCAACTTCTACAGAATCAAGGGGAATCTCGACTACCAATCGACAAGTGGTTCCTTGGACGCAGACGGGGTAGAAGGAGAAATCAACGTCAAACTCACCTCTGGAAATGCCAAGATCAACAACTCTGGCACTTTGGGAATGCTCCAGTTTACTTCGGGGAATGTACGCGCCTCCAATGTTGGACTTGGTCCCAACACCAAATTCAGCGGTACGTCCGGCAACTTCCGAGTGCAAACCAACTCTGACTTAAAAGCCTACAACTTCTCGCTAAAAGCTTCCTCAGGAAATCTGAAAGTTGGTAGCATCAACACCGGGAAAACGCTGGAGATAGACAATGGCTCTTCTAGCTGGATCCGTGGCAATATCTCCTCGGGAAACATCACCATAGAGAACTAAAAATCGCGGATTTGAAATTCGAGTTTTAGCTTGATTTCAAACCCCAATTTTCAACCTCAAACCTATTCAGGCCGGGACGCTTCTCTGATAAGCTCCCGGTCTTCCTTTTTGAGCTTCATCAGACGAGCCATTCGGTCAGGACTGGGTTTTGCCAAGGAAAAGAACACCATCGTCACCGCAAAGATCAAGGTAAAAAGAGGATTTTGGGTCAATAGCAGTCCAATTGAAGTCAAAATCGAAACCCCAAAAAGATACAAAAATCGGTTCTTCGTTGCATCGCAGTAGATTTTCACTTTACCCACAAGGGCGGACTCAGCAAAAGTCAACTTGATCTTATTGTGAAAAACCACGTACTGTGCTATCAAAATCGCAGACGAAACACCCACCAAAATCCACAGCCCAAACGCTGGCAGTTCCGGTAGATTCCAATCCAACGTCCCAGAGGTTTGGTAAAGGTATACCAGCCCAAAAACAGGCAGGGCAAGCACCAAAAGAAGAACGGTAAGCCTTTCGGTACTACGGTAGATTTGTCGGATTTGCTGGAGTTCCAAAAGCTTGCTGTTTATTCGATGGTGATCTTGATGTCGTCGGTCAAAGGTCTGGAAACGCAGCAAAGGACGTAGCCTGCCGCAAGTTCTTTTTCACTCAGTCCCGCGTCCTCATCCATTTTCACCTGCCCACTCAAGAGCCTACCACGACATGCCGTGCAGAGTCCGCTCTGGCAGCTATAGGGCATATTCAAGCCCGCTGCCAAACCGGCTTCCAAAACCGTTTTGGAAGGATCGACAGTCACCAGCTCCTCTTCTCCATCGAGTATGATCGTCACGTCTCGGGAAAGGATCCCATGACTGATCCCTGCCAGTGCCTCATCATGCGCGATGTGCGCCGCCGCTGAATAAAAGCTTTCCTGGTGAATTCGTTCTTTGTCCACGCCCAAGTCACTCAGAATTCCCTTGGCCATGTTCATGATTTCCTCCGGTCCACACATGAAGTAAACTTCTTCGTATCGCTGTTCATATTCCGCTTTAGCAAAGAGCTCCCGTAAGACGCCCGCGGAGAGTCTGCCCTTCAACCCAGTCCAGGATGCTGAAGGCTGGCTCAGATTATGGATTACTTTTAGCCGATCTGGGTTTGCCTTCTCGAGCAGGCCGAGTTGGTTTTTGAAGATAATCTGCTCCTCATTTCTGCTGCAATAGATTAGCGTCACGATGGAATCTGGCTCATTGACCAACACAGACTTAAGTATCCCCATCAGGGGTGTGATCCCACTACCAGCCGCTAAGAGGAAGAAGTGACGCTTGTTTTTTGAATGAAAATCTGTGGTAAAATGCCCGAGAGGTTTCAGCACGTTGATTGTCTTCCCCGGAAATATCTTTTCGTTGAGAAAATTGGAAAAAAGGCCATCAGGCACTCTCTTGATCGAAATACCGGGAAATGGGTCCACGAAAGGCGAGGTGCAAAGCGAGTAAGACCGACGCTGTTCCTTCCCTTCGAAATCCATCACCAAGGTCAAAAACTGGCCGGGCTTATAGTCCAAAAATGGCTCAGGCTGTTCAAAAAACAGGGTAACCGTATCGGCTGTTTCCCTGACTACTTCCCTTACTTTAAGTGGCAAATACGGATTGACTTTTACCTCTTCTTTCTTTTTCTTGAAGAAATTGAACATCTGACTTGTGGTGAATTGGCTGCAAAATTAAGCCCAAAACTGGGAAAACCGGCATCGCCCTCCGATTTTCCCTTTCTAACCCCAAAAGCGAAAAACTAGTTTGCCTCGACAGGATAATTGTTGCCCCCAGACCCCGACTTTGAGGGCAATAGCTTAACTTTGCGCCTTCCGAAAATCGGACCCAAGATTACTTTGTCCTGACAAATCAAACCAGAATGGAATTAAATGCCTTGACAGCCGTCTCCTCAGTGGATGGACGCTATGCCGGCAAAACGGCCCCTTTACGCGCTTTTTTCTCTGAATTCGCCCTGATCAAGTACCGGGTACACGTGGAAGTGGAATACTTCGTGGCCCTCGCCCAAATCCCCTTGCCACAACTTGCGGATTTTGACCATGCATTTTTCCCAAAGCTCCGCGACTTAGTCAAAAACTTTACTATGGCCGATGCGGAGTGGATCAAAAACACCGAAAAAACAACCAACCACGATGTCAAGGCCGTGGAATATTTCCTCAAAGACAAGTTTGACCAACTGGGACTGGATGCCTATAAGGAGTTTATCCACTTTGGTCTCACCTCCCAGGACATCAACAATACCGCCACGCCGCTGATGCTGAAAAACGGCATCCAAGAGATAGTCCTCCCGCTTTTGGACGAAGTGATCGAACGACTCGATGACCTGGCAGACGAATGGAGCGAAATCCCGATGCTAGCCAAAACCCACGGCCAGCCAGCCTCCCCTACCCGATTGGGAAAGGAGATCGACGTTTTTGTCGTTCGTCTGAAAAAACAACTCGAACTGCTGGAACAGGTTCCCTACTCTGCGAAGTTTGGCGGAGCGACAGGCAACATGAACGCCCACCAAGTAGCTTATCCAGAGATAGATTGGAATGAGTTTGCCTTTACCTTCGTGGAAAACTTCCTAGGACTAGAGCGCTCATACCCGACTACCCAGATCGAACACTACGACAACTTGGCGGCGATTTTCGATGGGCTGAAGCGAATCAACACCATTTTGCTGGACCTATCCAAGGACGTATGGCAGTACGTGGCGATGAACTATTTCAAGCAAAAAATCAAAGCCGGCGAGGTAGGTTCCTCCGCCATGCCTCACAAGGTCAACCCGATCGACTTCGAAAATGCTGAAGGGAACCTCGGTATCGCCAATGCGCTTTTGGAACACCTTGCCGCAAAGCTCCCCATTTCCAGACTCCAGCGCGACCTCACTGACAGCACCGTGCTGCGCGTGATCGGCGTTCCTTTGGCGCACATGCTCATTTCCTTGGAATCCCTTCAAAAAGGCCTTGGCAAACTGGAACTCAACCGCGCAGCCATCGACGCAGATCTTGAGGAAAACTGGGCGGTAGTTGCTGAGGCGATCCAGACTATTTTGAGAAGAGAGGGTTTCCCAAAACCTTACGAAGCTCTCCGTGACCTAACTCGAACCAATACCAAAATCACCCAAGAATCCATCTCCGTATTTGTGGACGGATTGCCGATCTCGGGGGAACTGAAGGCCGAGTTGAAAGCAATCACGCCGTTTAACTATACAGGGATTTGATTGCAGATTCAAAACAATATCATTTGACATTAATTGTTTGTCAAAAAGCCAACATACTAGTGGCTTGGCAAACAACTTAACTTTACACCCCAATAGTCAGCCGTCCGGCTGACTATTTTTTTGAACACATTCGTTCAAATCGCCTACTCTCTACCCAGCCAAGAATCTACCCAGTTTCTCACCTAATCCAAAAACGGCCAAAAACACCAAAAAACTGACGATTACAGAGATTACTATTAAAATCTGTAGCAGTATTCTATTTCTTCTTTCCATAATCTCTTTCAATTTACACATATCATAAGCTATTGAAAATGTGTCATAAAAATATGAAAACTAGAGCTTAGAGATTTCTATCCAAAACCATAAACTTTTCATTTTGAGGGCTCACTGGATAAAAGTAAACTGCCAGCAATAGCTATAATCTCCTCGCAATTCCGACATGTGTTAAAAATCCAAATCGATCCTCTCCAGTCTCGTAAAACTCATATGAAGAGTAAGGATACAACAATGGATTTTCCGCAAGCATCCATTTTCCCTTGCATGGATTTCGATGGATATAGTCGAGTTTTTGAAAAACGACTTTGGGAGAATGAACTTCGATGGGAAGCGAGTCTCGCTGCCAAAACAAATGGGCCCTGATACCCTGATCGACGACAAAATGTCTAAGCAACTCAGTATTTCCTGATCGCATTTTCTTAAGAAATTCGTGACTGGTAAACTTCATGAAGCTGGCATGTGGCAACTCTTTTCCATTCATTTCGAGTAACTCCCAAATCAGATGTATATGATTGGGCATAATGACAAAACCATAGACTTTTAAAAGGCCTTTTCCTGTCAAAAATCTTAAACTGGACAACAAGACCTCCTTGTATCCTTCTTGCTCGAAAATTGGAATCCAATGATGGATGGTCGCTGTGAAAAAATAGACTTTATTCAACTCCATAGTCATTTGAGAATTTAGCTAAAAACACCGAGAGAAATTAATCCGCTTGGCGCTCTTTCATAACAATGGAAATACTCGTCTCAGGGGCAAGCCTAAGCCCCTTGAGTATCTCCGCTCAAGGCTTTCTACCCTATCGCCTAAATCAGCTTAAGCCGATCTATCACTGATTTGGAAAAGGTCTGAGTAACTCATCAAGCGAGTGGCGACACTCGCTTGGGCGACCGACTTTTTCCCGCACACTTAAAAACTCTTCCCCAAAAAAATCTCCGCCATCATACACCTTGCGCTGCCTCCACCTAGTTTTTCGATGGTTGGGATGGACGGACTGATGATCGTCGTGTGCTTTTCGATTTGCTGAATCTGTCCAACTCCAAGTGAATCAAAAGCGGCTTGGGACATCACGGTAAATCGCTCCCAGCCATCGTTTGTTACTTCCAGCATATTGCCGGCAAAATTGAACTTTTGCTTCAGGGTGATTGGGATCAGCTTTTTCCCTGATTTAGTCAAGGACTCCTGAACCATACGCCTCTCGGAAGCCTTCGCGATACTCTCGAGGCAAACCACAGCCAAGTCCGTGCCTACATGCATCATCACGTTGGTATGGTAGATCGGACTGACGGCCCCATCGACCTCCTGCACCGCATCAAATCCTACCACTTGATAGCCGAGAAGCTTCGCGACATAGTCCAAGGGAACCGGATGCGTGCGGGGGGAATAGCAGGCATAGATCACCTTCGCACCATGGTCCATCACCATGCTGCCCGTCCCCTCCAAAAACTGCCCGCTTTCTTCAAAAAAACTCAAATCTATGATCTCGTTCACCTCAAAGCCCGAATGGATCAAAAGCTCCACAACGTCCTTTCTACGCTCCAGCCTCCTTACTTCAGCATACATCGGATAGAGGATCAGCTTTCCGTCTCCATGTGTGCTAAACCAGTTGTTGGGGAAAACCGCGTCTGGCTTTGAAGGACTTGCCGTATCCTGCACTTCGATGACATTTACTCTTTGGTCCCTGAGCAAAGCCACGAAAACATCAAATTCCCGCTGAGCCAGCTCCCGAATCTCGGATGCCGATCGTCCATCTTTCTTTTGGTAAAAGTTGTTTTCCGCCGTCTCGGTATTAAATCCGAAATTTGCAGGACGGACCATCAAGATGTGTTCGCTGGTTTGCATGACTTAGTTTTCTAATGCATAACGATATAAAACAGGCAGGATGTTAAATCTCTTTTCGCTGATCGTATAATATGCCTTGCCATCTGGCTGAAATCCAATTGCCTCACCCTGCGGCTCAGGCACATACGGAAGTTCTTTGGGTTTCCTCGTCAAAGCCTCCGCAACCGACTCTCCAAGGTTTCGATTCCAGTGATAAACTTTAAAATAATTCTTAATCAGCACTTGAGAACCATCCTGACTAATGTCGGCAGCCACGGCACTGGTAAAAGGCAGCTTTAGCAACTCTTCCGCCAATACTCCACTTTTCCCAAAATCAGACTGTTTTAAGCGAAAAAGGGTGTTTAGCTTATCCCGCTTGGACACGATGAAAAGATCCCCCGAAATTGGATCTACCATAAAACTCTCCGCATCCATAGGGCCATCCGGATACGTAAACGTCAAAATCTCGGGCGCAACAGACGCTCCTTCAGACAGCCTTTCAGGTTCCGGGAACCTATAAATCTGAACCGTCTCATGAATAGCTAAATTGTCGCCAATCTCGGCAACATAGACGTAGGACTCCCCTTCGGGGCCTGGCCCAACTGCAATATCTTCCCAATCGCGATTTTCCACACCCTCTAGCCGGATTTTTCCCAGCTCATTTCCGGCTGAATCTAAGATATACACAGCCGCTTCCCCTTCACTATCGGTATGGGTATAGAATCTGTCAGAATGTTTTTTTGAAAAAACCAGCCCGCTCATCTCCTGCAAAACGGGGTTTTCAATGGTACGGATTGGCGTTGCGGCATGGACAGCCGCTTCCGTGTCTGAATTGGATTGGGAAAAGGAAGGCAAGCTGAGCAATAGGCCAAAAGCCAAGCCGCAAGGAAGAGATCGGAAAAATCGCATGGCTAAAAATACGAAGGTGAGCCGTCGAACGGCCAAAAATCACAAAAAAAGCCGTCCAGAATTTCGGACGGCTTTGCTTGTCAAAATTAATTTTCGCGGGGATAGCTAGACCTGAAATGGCAGTTGGTAGTTTCTCTTCCCGGTTAATTTATACACCGCATTGGCCAAGGCTGGAATAAAAGGCGGAACCGGCGGCTCGCCGACTCCGGTAGGCTTCTCCATACTCGGGATGATGTGCACATGAATTTTCTTGGGTGCCTGTGACATGCGGATGATCTGATAGGTGTCGAAATTGTTTTGCTTCACCCGTCCGTTTTCCAAGGTAATCGCCGAGGTCGTGGCCAAGCTGGTGGCGAATTGCGCGCCTCCCTCAAACTGGGAACGAACGCGGTCTGTGTTCACCGGGATTCCGCAATCCACCGCATAATGAACCTCTGGAATAACCAGGTTTCCGTTTGCGTCCTTCTCCACCATCACCACACATGCCACATAGGTCAGGAAGCTTTTGTGCGCTGCAAAACCCACTGCTTTTCCGGCGGCAAGATTGGATTTCCAGTTTGACTTTTCAGCGACTGTTTCGATCACTTTTTTCATCCGGGCGGTACTCCAGGGAAAGTCTTCAATTTTCTCTCCGTAGTTGCCATAATCTCCTACCATCTCGCCTGCAAAAGTAAGGTTCTTGTCTTCACCCAAAAGCTGAAGTGCCTGATCCACGGGGTCGACGCCTTTTGTTTCGGCAATCTCATCCAGCATGGTGCAAATGGCAAATGCGTGGTGAATGTTACTTACAGAACGCAGCCAGCCGATGCGGGTATGCGCCGTGGTTTCGTGGGATTCAATCCGGATGTTGGGCACCTCGTAGGGAAAATCCCGACAGCCCAAATCCAGTTCGCCATCAGAAGGAGGCGCGGCATCAAGCCCCGAACCAATGGCTGGGAAAACCGTATGGTGATTCCAACCGGTCAGGTTGCCAGATCCGTCCAAAGTGGCCACGATCCGCTGTGCACTATGGGAATGGTAGTAGTCGTGGTGCAGGTCACATTCCCGAGTCCATTGGACTCGCACGGGCACGCCTGCAGCCTTGGACAGCAAGGCCGCCTCTGCAACAAAATCAGGCTTGGACTTTCGCCCAAACCCACCTCCCAAAAGGGTGACATTCATCTTTACCTTGGACACATCAATTCCCAAAGCAGCTGACACGGCGTCTCTTGCCCACTGCGGATGCTGGCTTGGAGCCCATACCTCGACAGAACCGTCAGCCTTCACGTCAGCAATGGCCGCAGGAGGCTCGATCGTGGAATGGGCGTAGAATGGGGCCAGATAAGTCTTTTCGATTACTTTTCCAGAGGAAGATTTTGCTTGGCTGAAATTGCCGCGCTCACGCTTTGCCGTTCCGTTGCTTGTCGTACTCTTCACCATCTCCTCTAGCTGAACAGCTGAATCATAAGATTGATTTGGGCCAAGGTCCCATTCGATTTCCAACTCCCGGCTTCCTTTGATAGCTGCCCAGGTATTTTCCGCCAATACGGCAACCCCTTCCAGTGGTTTATCCAAACCTGCAGGAAGACCTGGCCCTTCGATTTTCACCACTTTCTTTACACCGGGAATAGCCAAGGCTTTCTCATCGTTATAGGAAACCACCTTGGCGCCGACCACGGGACTACGCTGAACCACCGCAATCAGCATATTTGGAAGGTTCACATCCGCACCAAATACCGCATTGCCCGTCGCTATATCCTTTACGTCATAGATGGGGATATCTTTTCCCACAAGCTTATAGCTGGAAAAATCCTTCATAGGCACATCCTCAGCCTTTGGCAGTTCCATAGTCTGTATTTGAGCTACCAAGTCGCCAAATGGAATCTTTTTACTGCCTCCCTTTAAAACCACATGACTATTTTCGGTGTCGCATTCTGCGACGTCCACACCCCATTCCTTGGCAGCCGCCTGCATGAGCATGTGGCGGGCGGTGGCACCGGCCTTCTTCATTGGCTCGTAAAACATCCGGACTGAAAAAGACCCATCCGTATTTTGGTTTCCATATTTGCTCTCATCGCCTTCGGCTTGGACGATCTTCACTTTGCTCCAGTCAGCGCCGAGTTCGTCCGCAACGATCATCGGTAGTGAGGTGCGTATGCCCGTGCCCATTTCGGAACGGTGCGCAAGGATAGTCACCAAGTTGTCAGAACCTATGCTCACAAAGACATTTGGGGCAAAAGTCACTAATTCTCCTTTCGGTCCACTGCACTGGAAGTTCACTCCCAATACCAAGCCTCCGGCGGCTAGGGAACCGATTTTCAGGAAATCCCTTCTCGAAGCCCTAAAGATCTCACTGCGGTCTTCAGGCTGCTTCTTTTTCAAAAACGGAAGATTAGGCATCATATTTTTGCTGTTTTGGAGGGTTAAAGGGATTTGGAAGCGGTGACAATGGCATCTTTGATACGATTGTAGGTGCCACAGCGGCAGAGGTTACCCTCCATAGCCGCTTCAATTTCCGACTCTGACGGGCTGGGATTTCTCGAAAGCAAGGCAGCAGCATTCATGATCTGGCCTGACTGACAGTAGCCACATTGAGGCACGATGTGTTCTACCCAAGCTTTCTGAAGCGGGTGGCTCCCGTCTTCAGAGAGACCTTCAATCGTTGTGATTTTCCCGGTGCCGACCTCAGACACAGGCAAGCTGCAAGACCTCACCGCCTCGCCATCCAAATGAACGGTACACGCTCCACAAAGAGCCTGACCGCAGCCAAACTTGGTCCCCTTCATATCCAGAAGATCACGGAGAACCCACAGCAACGGCATATCCTGCAAGGCGCTTACCTCACGATCTTTACCATTTACGTTGATCACATATTTTTCCATAGTCTATTCAATTCAGTCAATAAATTCACCCCATTTTACGACAAAACCAATTTTTTCATTTTCAATGTGTTAACCTAGAATAAGTCTTAATAATTTGGGCTTGAAAATAAATTGGGAATTGAATTATCCAACAAGCAAAAAAACAGAAAACCGCTACTTGTAATAAAATTTCTCAAACATATGATTCTATTTTTCACACGATTGAATCGATCGTCTTGGAAAAGAAAATGACGGAGGTTTAATCAAAAAAAGTAAAATAGAGCTCTCTGTCTGAATACGCTCAAGGCACAGCAATAAATCCTAATCTTGTGAGGAAACTTAAAAAAAGGAGTTTTCTTTCAGAAAAATAAGTACCTGAAACAGAATCAGAAAAAACCCAATTGCCTAGAATCCCAAGTTTTTTTCAGAAAGCGATTTGGAAAAAATGGGATATGCCTCTACATTTGCAACACGTTTTCCGAAAGGGATCACGAAATACAAAAAAAATTCCTCCTTAGCTCAGTTGGTTAGAGCACATGACTGTTAATCATGGGGTCCTAGGTTCAAGCCCTAGAGGGGGAGCAGCAAAAGCCTTCAGATTCACTTTTGAGGGCTTTTTTGTTTTTGGGAATACCCAATTTTCATGCTTTCCAAAGTGATATTTTCCCAATAATTCTTTCGGTATTTTTTTTAACCAAAAAACACTTGGTTGGGATGAATGGCTGGCATTTACAGAGTCAAATTCAACCAAATCTTGAAATTTCAATCTCAAAACTGGAAAACACGGCCGAAAATAACAGTATCAAACCTCAGTGGATTCCGCACACCATCCTGTTTACAGTACACTGGATCAGGCTTTTCCCTCTATTTAACCAAGAAAAAAACAAGGGGACGGCTATTTTTGCACTTCCAAAAAAATGAAAGAACGCAAAAACATACTCCCCTCACTCCTGCTACTCTTTGCATCAATCCAGTGCATGTTTGTCGGCACGATCATCTTTGAGCGGGCAAACTATCTGGAAGTGGGGACATTCACTTTGATTTTTGTCCTTATACTGGCTTCCCACTTCCAAACCTACGTATGCATGAAACTTCGCTTTGAATTTGATCGGTGGAGCGTGGCGATTTGGGTGTTTTTCGGGTCTTTCGCAACTTTCGGACTAAGGCAATTCGGAGTAGAGACCGTATTGGCAACAGCCTTGGTCGGCTTATTTGGCGCTCTGCTGCAGACAGCCTTTAAGTCTAACAGCAACTTCAGACAGGTTCCTTCCGCGATCTATTGTGGTGCATTCATATCGATGACCAACCTCACTAACGACCCTGGTTTCATTTTGCTTGCATCAGTCTTTACTTGCCTTCTATTTTTTGCCAGCAAATCCATCCTCCAAGGCATAGGAGGCAGGCTGGGCACCATGGCCTTCATCGGGGTTGTATTCGCCTATTTTGTCCAACAGAGCGTCGACCTAATATGATCCAAGAACTCGTCTGGATAAGCACTGGAGTAACCGCCGCATGGAGCACTTACTGGATTCATACCCGTTTCCGGGTCAATCCCGTGATGGCGTCTTCTCTTGTCACTTTGGCTTTTGCCTTGGGCGTGTCATCGCTTGGCCATTCCCAAGAATGGGTCGAGCAGATTCCCTACGCCGCGATTGGTGGCTCCTTCATTGGGATGAGCACTAAAAAGACCATGAAAGGCCTAGAAACAGTCCTGCTGGCCTCACTCATCTTTGGAGTTATCTTCACCCGATCTAGCCATTTTTTTGAAGGCTTTGGGGGAGCGCTGGGAATCTCGGCCTGCATCGCTGTGTTGACGGCTGTCACCTGGAGGAAATTTGCCAAAAGAACTCGATATAGGCTAAGGAGAGCACTTAGCCGATCGGAGAAGTAAGTAAGCCGCTCATTCACTCTTTTTTTCTATCGGAAGCAGGCGATCAAACATCAATCCGCTCCAGCCTTCACCCCTTCCGGTAGTCTTGGTCCTTCCTACCCAAAGAATGGTTTTCCCGTCAATCCAGCGTGTCCGTTTGAAGGTTCGCTTGACAATCACCCCCGCTCTTGGCACTTCCTCTTCCTCTATGAAATGGACAGGCTGATGCTCTTTTAACAAAAGACTTTGCGGAGCCGGAGCATTCGGAATCTTGGCGCGCTGGAGGCGGATTTCTTTTTCGCTGCCACTCTTATGCACTGGAATAAACGGTATCCAGTTTTCGGGCACTGTGGTACCAGCTAGATAGCGGATTTTTGATTCCGGATTGTCGGGAGCCTCGAGAGGGTCAAACCGGGGCCTGTTCAGCTTTACTTCTCTGCCCCCGCCTGCGTTAGAAGGTACCGTATTTTCGATTGCCCAAACCATGTTGGTCATTTCATCACGCATAAAATTTACTTTTTCCAAAGGCTCACTTTGCTGAAGTTTGAGAATGGAGGGGGCCAAGTAAAACCGGTTTCTGGGCGACTGTAAATTCTGTCTCTCGGTGTGCCGGAATACCGCGAACTCATGCCAGGCCACTTCGGGGTCTGTGAAAGTCGGTTCGATGAGGATATGCTGGCCAAAAACATCCGTGACGAGAATGTTTTTCACTTCGCAGTAGGAATTGATTTTCATCGGATAGGGAAGTACAAACCAGTCGTTGGAATAGGTGATTCCGTATTCGGTAAGTAACATGGACAGCAAACCGGTCGTGCCGACCTGAATCTTCGCAAAGTCAATCTGTCCATCCTCCATCTGCCAAAACCGGGGATTCGGAATTCCTGAATATTGAAGCGGTGCGGGAATAAACGTCTGAACGCCCACTTTCAACTGGTCCGGCTGCTCGACCCCAGCGGATGAGCTCCTTAAGTTTTCATCAAAACTGCTCCATTCAAGCTTGCCTGAGGCATACTGGTCAGCTTCGAGGACGACTGTCTTCCCTCCTTCGGCTTGCGGCATTTCAAGGCTAAAGTTGTACTCCATACGATCGGGAATCCAAGCATTCTGTCCAGATTCGATCTGATGGTAAAGCTTCTTAAACCAAGTCTCAAACAAAGATGGAACCGCTTTGGTCAATACAAGACGATCCGAATCGTCGAATTCAGCATCACTATTTACCCAATCGGCATAAGCTCCGCTTTGTATGTCCCTTAGAATCGCATGCCCATCTGGAAACCTCCCATTAACCGTCTGCGCAAACAGCAGGCCCTCTCGGTCTTCCGCCTTGGGACTTGTATCTAGCGGATATTTTCCGAGAAAAACCTCCTTCAGCGACGACTGCCCATTTTCCGCAAGAATCCTCAAAAATTGTCGGCCCATTTGCACTTGAAGATGCAGGTTCACCTCCACCGCCTCACTCTCCACTTCTGGCTCTAGCGGGCTGGCGAATGCATCGTATGCCTTTGAGCCTTGCTTGCCAAAAATCAATACCCTTGGAGCCTGCTCCTCTGTGAGAATCTTGGCCTGACAGGCTGTCCCGGCATCCTCACCCTGAAATTCCCCCAGCTGCCATTGCCGAGTCAACATCCACATCGGATCGGCGGTCTCCGCCCTTAGGCTTTTTTCAAACTCTGCTTGGCGAGGCAAGCCCTCAAGCCGGTTTCTATTAGAGATGAAGGGTTCAAAAAAACGCTTGTCCAAGGCCGTAGTTGCCAAGTTGGCATTCGCCTTTAGCTTTGAAAATTCACTTAGAGTTGGCATTTCGTTTTAGCTTTTTTCCCACTTGGTGTACAGTTGCATATTCGAGGCTTTGGCGACCTTCATAAACTTGTCATTCAACACAAGGTAATCTAGGGACACATTGGCCTCCTTGACATCAAATGAAGCGATAGTCATCGGAAGCAGGATCTTGAGTACGTCATGCTCCATGATCTGGTCCGGCTCTACCGCCCTAGACCGAGTTCTTCGGATGGTATCATTTAGGACACCCTGCAGCACATCCCAATCCCACTTGCCGCTGTTGGTGGGTTCCACAGCTAGCAGTACCGCCTGCGGCGCTGTGGCATTGGGCTGATTGTAGTGATAGGTCACGCCGGTGATCTCCTCGTCAAGCGGGATCTTTTCCGTCCATTCATCCACGATCAGCACTGACTGCAAATCTTCCGTACGCTTCGCCTGCTCCCCACAGTAGGCGAGAGAAACTGTATCTTCCATGATATTAAAGGGCTTTCCGTCATACTCCTTGGGAAACTCAAACCCCAGCCAGCTGTCCTCGGGACGAAACGGCACCTGGCTGACCGACAGATCCAAGGGATCATTTTCCAATGCTTCACTCATAAAACGCAAGGTCTCAAAACGGCCTACTGCAGGCCTCACACGTGCCACCGACTGAAGCCATGACTCTTTGTTCACAGCTCCGCTCAGGCCACTCAGGGAATTGATGTGCTTCAGAAGTTGCGCTTCTTCTTCAAAGGATTTTTTCAACACATCGCCATTGGAATAGGAAAATCGGGGAATTGGCAGAAAATCATCTCCCAACACAGCTTTTGCAGCATCGGATAACAGTTTAAGTCTCGGGTTCAACTCTGCTTCGTCTTCTGCTTTTGAAAGTCTTTCCCCTCCAGCGGTGATTTTTGACTTCATGATTCTCCACAGGCTTGCCGTTCTGGAAAGCATATCTTCTTGGCTTTCCAGCATCTCCGGCCCCGGGCTCTGCGGATAGGCCAACTGAACGCCAAATAGAGTGGACACCTCCTGAAATCCAACAATCCCCAGCAGGGTAGATTCGGAAAGAACAACTCCATGAAACAAGGGGGACGGATCTGGACTGGAACCCGCTAGATCGAACAAGTCCGCCAAGGTCGCAGGGTTCATTTCGTCCTTGGGTTCGACAGGGCCCGGCACGAGATTACCGAATGAATTGGCTACAGCACGGAGGGAGTCCAACGCTACAGAGATCCGCTGTTGCAGATCTTCGAAGTCGACCCCTGTCAATCCTTGGGAGTTGACGACCGTCTTTGTCTTGCTGGCGAAGTCCCTTGCGTCAGCCACTCGAGTCTGCCCCAGCGTCATCTTGATGCACCGAAGCAGAGGAAACGCGGACGCCAACGTCTTGTCGGGGCTCTTTAATTCTGGCGAGAATTCAATTTTCACCTGCACGGATGCAAGAAGGCTCTTGGACTTTCTGAAATAAAAGGCAATTCTGCTTTCCAACTCCGTCGCTCCCGCCGATAAGTCCTCCGACAAAAGATAGATCAGATCTATGGGCTGAAGCTCCAAATCTGCCAGGGAAACAAGCTCCGTTTTTGAATTCTCACCTTCTTCGGCAACGGAGGTGACTCTGCACATGATTTTGCGGGGATCCCCTACCAAGCCGGCAATCCATTGATTCAAACCCGGTTCAAAATTCGCGCGGGGCGAGGCCGAGGAAGGCCATCCTCTTCCCGGAGAAGAAAAATTCTTGGTTTCCAGATGCACAGCAATTCGATGTGTGTAGGTAAACAAGCTTGACCGGGGCGTATCTAGCACTTGGATTTCAGGCGGAACGTCCGCAAAAAGTGCAGCATTTAATACTCCCGCAGTCCTATCCCGGTTTCCCTGGGTGATCTGAAAAGCAGCCTCAGTCACTAGCAAGTCATTGCAAGCGTCGAGCGTGTTTGCCAGTTCTTTTTTTAATGCCAAGACCATGGCTCTGTCTGAGGATGACACCAGATTGCCTACTTCCGCATCACTGGCCTTGAGTATCTTCAGCCCATTTACCACTGGGTAGCTGTCGATGGTTTCTTGGGCTTCGGTGGTGCCTTGCTGAGGTATCGACAGATTTTCTATCTCATACTTGTTTCTAAAATCCAGGATATACCGGTTGAGGTTGTTTGCCGGGTTATTGGTTGTAGCATCATGCAGTCCCCGCTCAAACTGGTAGCCAAGCAGAACTTCAAGCCTTTGGCCATTCCTGATGCCTTCAAAGAGGCCCATCGCCCGCCTGGCCCGGTCGCTGGAAAGGTTCATGGCAAAGAGGCTTGGATTGGCGGGACTGGAGTGGTTCCTATAGCCTGCCAAAAGAAGGCCAATGACCGTTGCGTGGTTGAGGGAAGGTACATGGGAAAATCCGGCGTTTTGCTTGAGCTTCATCGGCGCAGTCCCATCCTTCGGCCATAATTCCTCTGGCACATTTCGCTTGTCCAACAGTTTTTTGGGCTCTGGCTTCAGGTTTTCCACCCAACCATAGGAAGCTATATACACGCCGGTAGGTGCCTTTGCCCTGTTTTGCTGTAGCCGTCTTGTAAATAAGCCCATTTGCCAAGCATCCAGTCTGTACGAGCACAGGTCCACAAAATCCGCCAAGTTCCGCTCCAGCGTTTTCGTCGAAAGTCCTCCAAGGTAGTTCATCGCACTTCTCATGGGGCCTATGTTCGGATTCCATGTCAGATGGATTTTTGGATTCAATAGGTAGTCGCCAAGACTGGTGTTGACATTGGCAAAAGCGGTGGAATTGATCTTCTTGGGATCGCCCTTGAGCAATTCAAAACTAGTGAGGTCCTGGTTGTTTTTGTCCATGTTGAAGAAGCTCTTCTCAAACATGGCCGACTTGACGGTGATTTTGTTTTCCTGGAAAGCCTTCGTCCCGACCTGCTTTAGCTCGGTCAGCAGGGAATGGCGCATGAGCAGGGACAGGAGGGATCTAGGCGGCTTTTCTCCTCCAAAGTTGAGCGTCTCCAGATCGCCAAGGGTGCACTTGGTCCCCATGTATTCGGCATAATTGAGTCCAGAGGAGCGCATTTTTGGAAGGTACTCGGAATCCGAAGCGACGACATTGGGTAGGATCAGCTTGTCGGAGCCGATGGGATTAGTCCATTGATAAAAGACCATATTCGATATCAACGGATAAAAATTCCCCTTTGCCAGAGGGTTGAAGCCGAGGCTGGTAAGGAATTCGACGATACGCTGATTGAGGTTTTTGATCTCTACATTGAAAAACGACTGGTTAACCGCCGGTGAGGCCAGACTATAGTCCGGGAGATTACCCAGGCGTTGGCGAAAAGCCACAGAGCCGGGCTGCAGTCCTAGAATCTTCAGCAGGATTTCCCAACTATCCCCCGGCATCCCCACTCTGGGAACCTTGAGCGCTAGCTGATCCCAGACAGTCTGCAATCGCTTCAGCACCTCAGCCAATCCCACAAAAAACTTCCCAGAGGAAGCTTCATTCCACCGGGTCAAGTCGCTGGTCAGGAGGACCCCATAGGGCTGATCTCCCACCCGAATGGCCGAAAGCGGACCTCTGGCAGACACGAAGGAGTTGAAAAAGCTGCGAATCTGGGCCGCATCGGCACTTTTGATCGCTGGCTCCATCAGCTCTTCAAAGTAGTAGGAAAGTGTGGCAGCATAGAGTGCCCGATTCATCATCAGATTGTTGAAATGGTCCATCTGGCCAGCTTGACTCAGGTCCTTCAGGACATTTCTGTCTACTCCAAAAGCCTGTGCAAACAGGTCCAGATCCGATTGGGAATTCACCGCCGGCGTACTTTCCTCATAGTATCCCTTCGCAAGGTGGTCTTCGTTTCGGGAATAGCCCGAGGTCTCGGTTTCAGTATTGTTGGTGGCCGTGCCTTGAGGCAAAAAAGAAAGCCCTTTGGAGGAATAGTGGTGGTTGTCAAAAAGGTCCTCGATGATTTTCTTCCCAGATACGGGATCAGCGGAATGCAAAAGTCCCAACACAGTAATCCTCTCGATGGAACCGTCAGAAAGCCGCATGTTCTGATTGAGTTTCACCTTCATCCCGAGTCCGTTTGCGACCGCTTTGTCAAAGTTTCTCAGCCAGGCTATCTCCTCCTGAAAAACAATCTCATCCTCGGCCTTCATGAAGGGCTGCTCTGTGGCCAAGGGATCTGGCCCGAGAAAAACCGTATCGGGAATCACCGCTCCTACCTGCTCATGAACGGCTTTGCCATGGGCAAAAAATGTTACCACAAACCGGTCCGGCAATGCCTGGGTTCTCGCCGCCCTGGTCCAAGTACTTTCCTTGAACACGGCATGTTTCGGAAAATCCAAGTTTGGCGGCGGCGTAGAATCCGTCTTAGCCCAATTCTGAGGTCTAGTCGCCTTGGCAATCCAAATCGCTCGCTGTGGGCTAATAGAAAAAGCTTTCAGCTTTTCCCAAGCCAGTTTTTTTTCAGACTCTGCTTTCTCACCTGGGGGGAGACTGTGCAATCCGGCTCTTTTTGTCCAATACTCCTCACCTGCGGCGACTTCTTTTTCTGCAAGCAAAGGTTCATGGGTATCCGTGTGGATGTCATCTGGAAAAATCCTGATCCAAAGCTCAGGCCCTCCCCCTGCTGGAGTGATAAACCGAGTCTCGATCCTAACAGGCAACATCACAATCGGCAGATTGCCATTCAACTCCTTGGTAAGTGTCCGGTGGTTGATCAGTTGGAGTCCGGCGATGGCGCTGTTCAGGGAAACCTCCGTTTGCCTAAACAGCAATTCCTTCTGCTTGAAAGACCTGTCTGTGCTCAGGGGAATGTTTTTCTTGGCCTTGGCCGCTACCCCCAGCTTGCTTTCGTAGCTGGTTTTTTCGGCGGAGCTGTAGGACTCGCGCAGTTGCTTGATTTTCTGTATCTGCTCCTGAAAAGTTGGCATATCGAAAAGTTTTTACCGGTTAGACAATCCTATTTTTTCCAAAAATCAGCTTTGTAGACACCATAGTGCTTCATCAAGCTGGTGCTACCCCTTGGGCCTACTTTTGTATCACTGATCTCCTTGTCCAGCATTTCCGTGGCATGCACGGCGACCATCACGGGACGTTGGATCAGGATGGAAGCCATATCGGCGGAGCTTCTGCCCCATACTCCTTTTGTAGCCGTGGGATCTTTTTTGTTGGGTTGTAAGCTAGCGCTAGCAAACGGGATGGATTCTGTCCCAAAATTCTCCCAAGACAAATCATTCCAAGTGAACGTTGTCGGATTCACTGGGTCAAAACTGATATCCATCCCAAAGCGGGGTTCCCCGGGGACTTCTGCGATGATAAAGAACCAGCCCTCCTTGTTGCCTGGAAAATCGGTCACAGGATCATTTCCCGCTGCCTCATCTATCGTAAGATCAAATCCCAAGAGCTTGATGTCAGGTGGTAACTCGGCCTGGTAGATCGGGAAGCGCACCTCCTTCTTAAACTTGCTCTCGTCCAATTCCTGGGTGATCACCCACTTTCCATCCTTTTTGAAAGCTTTTTGGGCGTAGACGACCGTGTTGGGAAACTTCTTGAGCAGTTCGCCCCGGATCACAAACACCAACTGCTCGGAGTCTCCCTCTTTGTCCCGGGCGTTGTTTTTCCCAAGGGGAGATTCCTTCGGCCATTTATGTATAGGCGCGATGTCCTTAAGTGACTCGGCATCCGTCGGCGTACTGTCGGGAGTGACAAATCCTTTTACATCCCAGAACTGCCGGAAATAGCTGCCCCGCATATCGGTAGGATATTCTCTCCATAGCAGCTCTCTGCCCATCTCGAAGTTCAAGCCTACTAGATAGGATTCTATGAATTTCTGGTTGGTTCGCAGGAGCGAAAAAGTATTGGGCTGGATCAGGTGAAGGTTGGGAAGCAGCAGCTCCTTGTCGCGATCCACCAAAAACTTGTAGGAAGGTGCCGGGAAATCGGGATAGGCCATAGCCGGAAGAAAATCGGGATCCACGCTCGGTTTTTTCGTGCCGGCGCTCCAGACAATCCTTGAATTCAAAAGTTTCTTGTAGGCATTCAAAGGTTTGAATGTCTGCAGGCTATCTACAGCCAACTTGTTGGTATCGACACTCGGAGGCGTGGCTGGCACGTCACGGAATGTATACCGTATCCCATAGTCTTCAAAAGCCGCTTTGTATGCCGTATTAGCTACAAATCCAGTGTCTTTTACCACGTTGATGGGCTTGATTGCCGACACCGCGTCAACTTTCAGAACGATGGAATCCAGTCGGATTCGAGACGCAGGAGTGGTCTTTTTGAGAGCTACCGGCGCGGCAATCGGCACTGTTGCTTTTGGTACACTCACCGCTTTGACAAGATCCTTGTTGAGAAGTTTATCCCATGCAGCGACTTCCGGAAGTCCGCCTTCAAAGTTTTTCTGATAAAAAATTGCATTCTTGTCCAAGTTGGACTGCAGGCTCCAAACCTGCACATTTTCGAGCTTTGGAGGCGCTGTCACCACCGTGATATTGCTGAGGGAGGTAAGTCCAGTGAACTTATCGATCGATGCAGCCGTGAGGCCCCCGACTTTGTTAGTGTTTTGGAGCAAAAGGGAATAAGAAGGAACAGCAGCCTGCTTTTGTATGGCGCGCACTATTGATGTGTTGGGCCTGATGATCTTCTGAAAGCCCGGCATCATTACCGCATCGGGAATCTTACCCTGATGTATAGTTTTCTTTACCGTCAGTCCTCCAGAGACAATTTTCGAAGACAGGTTGCGGCTGAAGGAAAGGACGTTCTCCTTTGGCTGGGGCAGGACGTTTTTGACGTAGCCCCGCTCCAAGGTTTGGGCCATAAGTTGGGCCATTTGCATCTTTCGATTTGCTTCTAGCACGTCGTTGAGCTGCTTCCAGGCTTGATCCATGAAGTTTTCCTGGTCATCCTGCACCGCCTGTACTCCAAAGCCAGCAGGCACTCTTGTCCTCGGATCCTTGTTCAGGTCATTGTACCAAATATCAGATGTCGGGTCAAATACGGGAATCACTTTTTCCCCCGGTTTACTCAGATCTTTGCGCATTGCGTGGTACATCCCGTAGAAAGGCATCGTTACGATCGGGTCCTCTTCACTTTCCTCCTGGCCTCGATTCAAGTTAATCAGCTTGCCTATTTCAGTCTGGAATTCATTGGAAATAATCGTGGTAGACACGGCGGTCGGTGCCATCACGGCTCCTTCGAGCAAAACAGTTTTGGGATTTGGCGCCGGAAGCTCCTCTGTTGAATCTGCACGAAAATAACCTGGGGCGGAACAATCCATGGGACGTGATCCAACACGCTCGTCCATCACGCGCGGCTCGATCAACTTTACCAAAGACTCGAAATCAAAGTTGGCTCCCGTGCGAAAATGCCAACGATAGTATACGGGGAATTCAAGATCGGAACCCATGCCCCAGGAAGACTGCTGGGCCATCACCCCAACAGGCTCACGCTCCAGCCCCGACAAGCGCCCGGTCTCGAAGCTAGGCACCAAGAATGCATGGTACATCACATTCGGATCCAGTTTTCTAGGACACATCACCCGGCTATAAACTCCGTCAGGATCGGTTTTCACTCCCTGCCGGAATGCGGCGATGTTGTTTTCAAAGACATTTCCTGTTTTGGGAAGGTTGGCGTGCATGTGTGCCCAGAGATGGATTTCGTCGTGAGGCTGCAATGCTGCCGCGTCCAAAACCTTGATAGATCGAAGGGGTTTCTGTCTTTTGGTATCCTCAAACTCTGTTTCTTTGAGCACAATCAGGCTCACCCATGGCCGCAGTTTTCTCTCGTCATCGGTGGCCGAGGCGGGAGTATAGCGCCAGGGAAAATCCTCGTCATAAAACTCGATGTAAGCCAAATAATTGGGCTCAAAATTGGAAATCCCATCCCGGGGCTCGGTTCGCACCACCATGTCCGCATTGATCCCGGTGATATCGCCAGGGCCCTGCAGCGTAAAATTCATCGTAGGAACAGAAATGCCACCATTGAGGACTATATCCACAGGGATGGAAGCCCGCTCGGTCGCCGTACCCGGTGACACGCCCAGGGTGTCCTTTTCCGCTACGTTCGCCGAGATTCCCCGCCTAGACCAAGAGAAGAAATTATACTGCCCAAAATCCATAACATTCCGTTTTTTAGTTCTAAACCAACTCGTGCATGCCCACTATCTGATAATTAGCCTTAATTGTCTTATTTTTCTCTGATTCCTTTTGCAGTGTTTCCAGCGCCTCGGCATAGCTTTCGGCACGAAAGGAAGGGTTCAGCTCCTTAAGATCGTCGGTTGAGGCGATGGTAAAACCTGTAGTTCTCAAGACCACTTTTTCTGGAGCGTTAAGGTTTTTGGATGCCTCATTTTTCCATGCGAGCTTACTCGATGCTACACCTGCTCCCCTTGCTAGATGCTTGAATCCACCCAGAGGTATTTTCATAAATCGTCGAGGAGGAACCAAATCGTCATCATAAGTATAGTCCAACTCATAATCTAGAGTCACGGAATCCAACTCGTCCTTGGCCAATCGGAGTTCTCCGGTATCATTGATCGTGATGCCACTTTCGAGTTGCTCAAAGGACTTCCTCGATAGCTTCTCGTCCTCAGAGAGAGGCTGATAGTTGCCGATCGCAAAAAGCTCTTTGGCTGGCGCAAAGTCGGGAGCCGACTCTCCAATATTCACACGCGATATTTTGAAGTTGGCCTCGTCAGCTTTGAGCGGCTTTCTGTTTCCATACTTTTTGATATCCATATTCAGCGGAAGGGTACGCTGGCTAAATGTGATCGATCCAAAGGGCTGGATCAACAGGTCCACTTGCTGGTCCTCAGGTATTGCCCGAAGACTGACATGGAGATGGTTGTTTTCGGGAATGATCGGTCGCCAGTTGGCGGACTTCTGAAGTTCTGCGGTTAGCAGAGCGCGAAGATCTTCCGTCTCTATTTCCACGTCCGGCTTAGGGTCGCCCCAAGTTTCGTCAAAGCTGATCGTGATCGTGATGAAGAGCAAACCGAAAGAGACTTCCCCCGAAATATTCCAAGGCGTTGGCCCGGAAAGCCTTCCAATGAAATGGATTCCAAAAAGTACGCTGGTACCCTGACGTATCGCCAGCGTGGCTTCGAGACGGACAATGAAGCTAAAGGGGTCAAAGATGAACAGTACATCCAGCGCCAGTGCACCATACAAGTTGAAACTCATCGGTCCCTCAACCAGCAGTTCGATTTTGGCACCAAACTGAACCGAATTGGAGGTCACCGCCAGATAACACTCCACACTTAGTCTTGGATTGTCCCCGCTCAGCAGCTGCAGACTGATTCGGTCCATATCCCTAAATGCTCCCGGAAGAGTCGGAACTGTCGGATAGTCCTTGAAGTCGGGGTGGAATCCACCTATACTCAACCCGAAGGCATCGCTCCCGCCCCAAGCGACGACCAAAGCGAGACTTCCGGTCAGAGGAAAGCCGACCAGTTTGGAATCGAACAGCCTGGCCTCGAAATACACGAAGCCATTTTGGAAATCGATTACGCCAAGGAAATTGACTTGGATTTTCACCAAAGCGGTCTCTTCGGTAGGCAGGGCCATCTTGACTACCCCGATAATGATGATCTTGGGCTCTGGCAGTTCGAGAATAATCCCGATTTCCACAGAAATCAGAGTCGGCGTGCCCCAGCCGATCTTGCCCATCAAACCAATCAAGAAGGAGTCCTCCTTGATGGGAAAAATCTGTTTGATGTCACTGATGATTCGGGAGATATTGCCCACCACATCTTCAGGGAAAAGTATGCTTTTCAGCGCATTGGTTTTCAGGCCTACGCGAAGCGCTTCGACCTCAGCTCTTCGGTTAATTCCCAGCAAGCCACCAACGCCAATCAGCGTAAAACCAAAACCTAGCTGGACAGGGGAAAACTCCGCGGTAATGATAATTAGCAGAGAAAAGCCCTCCGTGCCGTCCGGCATTTTCGTATTGATTATACCTACCGCCTTGAGATCAAAAAGATTTTTGAAGGAAAGCTCCAGTGCACCGAAATATTCTCCCTTGTCAGGATCCAGATAGAGGAAGCCACCACCGGTCACCACGCCGGCATTGATTCTGATTCCAGCTCCCGTCGGCCATTTGATCGCGGGTACAAGATCGTAGCCAAATACGCCACCATTCCCCTCCAGTTTTTTAGCCTGCAGGTTGAGGCCAAGCCGATTGATAGTCAGGGTGACAGGCGGGCCGAACTTGAGCCAGAAGTCCAATGAAACTTCCAGCTCGATCGTATTCATGTCCTCGCTAACGTTTACCTTGATCGTGAGGACTTCCAAACCTACTATATCCCCGAGGTTTTTGTGAATTGGAAGGCGCATGTTGAGCGCATTGAGCAGGGTAGTAAGGATTTTAGCCAATGGCTCAGCGTCTCCGCCAGAGGCCGCTGGCGTAGACGAAGAATCTCCAGCAGGGGTAGATGCCGCTGCCGAATCACCACCCGACCCGGAATCCGATTTTTTCTTTTCGTCTATGCCGATGTTTCCATTCCCATCGACGATAAATCCGTGCTTCAGCGAATAGCCTATTCCCAGGGGAAACTTGTCATTCAAGTCTGGAATAAGGCTGAAGGGAAACCCTGTCAGCCCCCCCTTTCCAACTTCATAATGTATATTCAGAATGCCCTTGACAAGCAAGTCGTCAGGCTGTACCATCACCCCCAACTTGACCGTGCCAAAGGCAAATTTGATCACCGGCTTGTCAAGCAGCGCAATCTTGGTGGGATTGGGGGTATTGTAGCTATAGAAAACGATGAATTTGTTGGCCGGGCCGCCTTTCGCTTCCGGCAGCGTTCCGATCCTAAACAGGGCATCCCCGGTGACGTCATAGCCTACCGAATGTCTGTCTCCTTCTCCAATATTAAAAGTCCGGGCACTTCTACCCAAGAGCTTGGTGACAAAGGCTACTCCCCCATGGGACTTAGGGGCAAAAAGCAAGGTGTTGTAAAGCTTCAATGGAACTTCCCCCGCGATCGTCGCATCCACGCCGTAGGTAAAAGTCCGGTTGGAAATCCGGTCGGCAATAGGAGTGGTGCTGGACTCAACTCCTTCATATCCGTAGTTGGAGCCAATGGTAAGATCTTCTACCCCGCCTTTTCTCAGAAAATGATCCAGCAAAAAGAGCCCGCCTGCTATCCCCATGAACAACGAATCGGATAGCGCATCGGCTGAATCCTCGTCCTCCAGCCCTTTCCCCAAACTTTTCAAAAAGCCCCCAATATCATCGACGATGAAATTGGATGAACCTCCCGCAGCTGCCATCTTGGTATCAAGGGCATTGAGCAGACTGATCACCGAGTGGACAGCCGGCATGCGTCGCCTCAGATATTCCAGCGTTAGCAGATTCAAGATTGCGGTTACGATTTCATTCGCTGTCCGTTTTTCATCCCCACCGCTGGCAGCAATCGCCGCCTGTACGATTCCCTCGATCGCAACTACGATGGCCGTCATATCGGCAATCGCCCCGGCGAGCTTGAAAGGCTGCACTTCGTCATCAGCCTTGTTGACGTACTCCTCCAGACTGGTGCCTATGGGTATATTGGGAGCAGAGCCCGAGGGAGGAAGCCCCAAGGAACCCAAAAGCTCATTCCTAGCCTGATCATCCGAAAAAATATCCAGACCTGGCTTGATGATCTCATAAAAGAGCTTGAGTACTTTCTGGAAAAAATCCTGGCTATCGTCTTCTGCCATCTTGTTTTAGTTTACATGCGATTTCTTTTTTCAAACTCTGCTTTATTCGAAATTGACTTCACCTCCCGAGTGTGAACCTGCTAGGTCGGCAATTCTGGTTTTGCCTGTTCAGTCGCAGGAGTCTTGAGTGGTACTTCATATTCCATCTTCGCTCCCAACAGTTCATGCTTTAATTTCCAGCTGTCTCCATCTGCTGAAAAGGTAACCACGCCAATATTGCTGTTCCAGGCTATCCTCGGCGATTTCCCATCCACATATGCCTTTTGGTGCCGGGACACCACATTGAAATACCCTTCTTTCATTTTTGCCGCATCACCGATTACCAGATCTGTTGTGCCTACGGGGTCTTCCTCCAAGCCTTTTTTGTCTTTCAGCACCTGCACTTTCCACCTCCAGTCCGGAGCCGGATTCACTGTAGCGCCGGGGGTCCATCCCTCGATTGGAATGGTCGCGGTGGTCTTTCTCAGTCTTTGTCTGTTGCGGGCGGTCACATCGCCGCTGGTCGACACGAGCTTGTCCTTCCATCCAAACTTTGAGAGTCCGTCCGAGAAGCTGGTCAAGATCTTTTGTACGACTGCGCTTTTAAGGATAAGAACATTGGGAAGCCATTCGTTTTTCAGCGCGCTGGATGTGAGCTGAACAATTCGGCTGGTGGGTACGGCGGCATTGCCTTTCCAGTAGTCCATCACCGTGGTACAACCATAGTGTACATCCCCCGAGAGCAAAACCACATTTTTGTAGCTGTCCAGCCTCGCCATCAACCTTTCAAATCCCGGTATGCTAAATCCCCAGGCTTCGAAGTCAAAACCAAGATTGCCACCGATGATTCCGGGGTTGGCTTCACTCTTTCCCTTCAATGCGATCACCGCAGTCGCCGCGGGCTGTACCAGCTCCTCAAAATTGGGCAAGCCCAAGACCGGGCAGGGAGAAACGACGAAAACAAAGGGGGGATTGTCGGTCAGCGTATCTGGAGTTTGGGTAGAAAGTGAGCTTTCGGAAATCAGCTCGGGAACGGTATTGAGGCTTTCGTAGTGTCGCTGCGTACGGGTATCCAGTACAAGAGCTTGGGAAGTGCCCAGTTTCACACCGTAATTCCAACTCAGAGAACTTGGTTGGCTGCCCATCCCAAGCAGGTTTTCCATCTTTTCGATCACATCGGTACGAAGTGTGTTGAGATTGCTGTTATTGGCATATCTGAAGGCATACTCCCCAGCGTACATAAGAAACTGGGCCTTCTTGTGCATACTGGGTGTCATCTCGTCGAAGATCTTGGAGATTGCCTCCTTGTAATCCTCGGGACTGTTTCCCCAATCTTGGAATACCGCATAGGCCATCATCGCATTGCGAATGATATCACGCCCAAAAGGTTTGGAAAGGACCTGGTTGTTCCATCGTTTGGTAATTGCCCAATCGTCGGTTACCTCGTGGTCATCCATGATCATATAAGTCGGGACATTGGCCAGCACCCGGCTAACTTCCGGAAGCTTTTTCATAAACGCCGCCATATCCTTCAATTCATGCTTCAAGGTAAACTTGGTCTCCTTGAGCCATTTCTTGTATTTATCAGAGTTGGGGTCGCTGAATTGGGCCCTGGTGATCGAATCCTCGTCAAAAACAAATGCGTCCGTTGGACGTGTAGCCCGGATCAGGTTGACCAGATTGGTATCGGCCGCTGGACTGGGGTCGTCGACAAACTTGGTGATTACTTCATCCAGTTTCGCGGAAAGCTGCTCCGGACTGGCGTCGGCAATCTTTTTGATCTCCGAAACCATATCGCCGCTCCAAGACCGGATATTCCAGTATTTCAAGTAGGTCCCCGCATATTCCTCGAAACTCAACAAGTGGTTGGCCGCAGCCTGGCTGGAGAACCCAGCGAACTTGTTAACTAGGCGCTGACGAAAAAAGGGCGGATAGTTCACCACGTCAGCCTCATGCTCCTGAGCTGCTCCTCCATCGGCGCTGATCTTCATTTTTTCGATGTTGGGACCAAAAATCGAGCTGCCGTCCATCGCTCCTAAGCTCCTGAGAAAGAAGCCTGGGACCTCATCCGCATAAATTTGGTCACCTGTCAGGAATAGAGCCTGGGGACGCTTGAGGGGGTCTCCTACATTTTCTTTGATTTTTTTGTCCAATAGTGCCAGGGCATCCTGCCCGTGGCCGTGCATCTTTCGGCAACTTCCGTGTACGATGTTTAACTTTTCGGGAGTCTCCCCCGGCAGACAAAAAGAGGGCAATACGTTTTTCTTATAGCCCAGCGCAAGCTGGGGCCGCTCACCTTCCGTCTTCCCATCTTCCAGAAATTTGTCCTTTAAGAAATCGGATTCCTGAGGATCATCGATCTCATGGTACACCATGTTATAGCTGTACACTTTGGTAGGGTCAAGGCCGGGACTCGGAATGTCGACTGTCACCAGCGTAATCCAAAGGTTTGCTCCAAACTGAAGGGTATGGCTCTCACCCTCCGCCAGTGGTGTATTGCTATTGCTGAAAAGTGTCCCGCTGGAATGCTCAATGTTGTCACCCTCCCAAATCTTAAGGGTAATGTGGTTGTTGGCCATGAACGCAGCCCAGACCGAAACCTTGTTTTTCTCCACTCGACGGAGAATTGGGCCACAAATCATCTTCTGAAATGGCATAGAAAAATCCTTAAAGCAAAAATCCTAAAAGCCTGAAGCTAGGGTTCGCCAATCAAAAAGGCATGAAAGACGGACAGTGCCAATACCGGCGATATGCGAAACAAAGAGAAACTGAACAATACCTCCACTCGATCACAAACTAGGAATTCCAACAATGAGGGGAGTCTCCAGTACCAAATCAAAAGTCCAAATTCGAAATCAAAGAAGGACTACGGTTTAAATCAAAAATTGCGAGTTGTAAGCTGAACTAAGCTAAGGGATTTTAGTAATTTTTGCAAATTATTTTCTCAAAATGCCACATGTCTCCCGTTTTTTACTGCGTGAAAAATGGGAAAAGCTTTTCTGCAAAAAAATCATGTCTTAACCCATTAACCTAAAGGCCCCTTCCACACGACAAATAAGTCCTTGATCGAATTGCCTATCCCCATCGGATCTCTGTTCAGTATTGCCGCACCCAATACCAATATCGCCGCTGCGGTGTCGAGTCCCTTTTGAATCGATTCCAGATTTTTGATTGTATCCCGTATCTCCTTGGAAACCGAGCTGATCTTGGCCAAGGAGTCAGCCACCTCATCCATGACCAGTGTGGTAGAATAGGCCAGGATATCTTCCCCGCAACGCAGCACAGCGGCCTGCATATCGCTGAGTTCCTTGTTTTCCTCGAAGCTCAATTTCTCCCAATTTTGGTATCGGAAATCCCCGATAGCCATTCCCATAATAAAAGAAATCATCGGAAAGACGGTTAGCTTGTTCTGATGTCAATTTGCCCATAGCCCCTATTGGTTAAGTTTGTTGAATTCGGATACCAGGATCTTGACCTGACCAGAATAGCCCAGCATGGCAAGAGCAAGATCTTTGGCGACAAGTTTATCCCGCCTATCGTAAAGTTCTTGGTGTCCCTCCGCTATCTCGAGCAGGGCATCCGCAAAAAGGTCCATCCGCAATTCTTTTTTCTGGATTTCCTCCATTGCTTGATAGTAGTCGGTCGCCGCCTTTCCTTTTTCATAGTCGGACTGCAGTGTATTATTCATCTTCATGTCCATGTAGTAGGCATACAAGCGTTCCTTTTTGAACCTCAACTCTCCCTTCAGATTGGTGCGGGTTGTCTTCTGAAAGGCGTCAAGTAGAACCTGAATCGGTTCATTTGCCTCTTCGATGTAGGCTGCGATCTTCCTACGTCGATAAAAATCCGTCGTAGCCCTCAGCATCAGGTTGGAGATCGTCGAATAAGCAGTCGCGAGATTTGAGTCAATGGTCAGGGGGCCAAGCTGCTCAGCCGTCAGGGAGGTGACCATGGCATCCGTACTATATTCGGTCAGTTCATTTTGGGAAAGCTTGCCCAAGGCTTCGAAGTAGCCGCCGATCGTCTGATACATCGCCAGCATGACGCTGTCCGCTTTTAAGTACAAGCCACAGTCGCAATCCAAGCTGCGGCTAAACTCAAACCTCTGGACCGCCTCATGCTCGCATCGGTCCACGCAGTGATCCTGAAAGGTGTAATCCAGCTGCTCGAAGTTTTGGATACCCTTGAGAGAGGTCGCGGAAAAATCGCTGACGGTTTTGAGATTGACACAGGCGACCAGTGCGGAGGACAAGCCAATAAGAAAAATGACTTGGCTGCATTTTGGACTCAAGCGATATGCTTTCATTGACAGATGGGATTAAAAATTCGAAGCGGAAAAATACTGTTGCTCAGTGGCTTGGCGAAGCTGCAAAAAAGATACGAAGAAGACTTTGCAAAACCCACCTCCAAAGAGGTTACACCGTTTTTTTGATCCTCTTTACCAGAGGAGATGATTTTTCATTCTGTATTTTCTGACACAAACAGAATAAAACATTTATTATTTTACTTTTGCCACATGGAAAAAAACGGAATGAAATTTAAGTGGAAAGTCGCCTTCCTGATTACTATTGCCGCGCCAGTACTGGGTCTTTTTTGGACACAAAGTCCTCCAATCGCAGAAAACTTTGGCAGCGATGACCAATTGGTCTTCGCGGACATTGCCTGGCTTTTGACGGCCTCCTGTCTCGTGCTGCTGATGACCCCGGGTCTTTCGCTTTTCTATGGAGGAATGGTGGGCAAGAAAAATCTCATCTCGACCATGCTCCAAAGCTTCATCTCTCTGGGTGTGGTGACCATGCTCTGGGTGGTGGTGGGCTTTAGCCTGGCCTTTGGCGACCCGCTGATCGGGATCACTATCGCCGGCACCAAATACGGCATTATCGGCAACCCCTTCCAATATATGTTCTTTGACCAAGTGGGCACGCTCCCCCATCACACGCTGGGCTCTACACTGCCGTTCATACTTTTCGCACTTTTTCAGATGAAATTTGCCGTGATCACTCCGGCGATCATCACCGGCTCCTTCGCCGAGCGTGTGCGATTCATCGGCTACCTGTTTTTCATCGGGATCTTCTGTGTGTTCGTTTATGCCCCGCTTTGCCATATGGTATGGCATCCGAGCGGCCTGATCGGCTCCTATTTTGGAGTACTTGACTTTGCAGGCGGCACAGTGGTACATATCAGCGCTGGCTTGGCTTCGCTAGCAGGAGCGCTTTTCTTGGGAAAAAGAAAAAATCCCAACCACGCTCCCTCCAATATCACCTATGTCATTCTCGGCACGGGAATGCTTTGGTTTGGCTGGTTTGGCTTCAACGCAGGTTCATCCCTCGCTGCAAACGGCACCGCTGCACTAGCCTTTGCTACTACCACAATCTGCTCAGCCACGGCGATGATGACCTGGGTGCTTTTTGATAGGATTCAGGGCAGAAAAATCTCCGCCCTCCAGGCCTGTATTGGTGCAGTGGTCGGACTAGTCGTCATCACCCCAGCCGCAGGATTCATCACTGTACCCCAAAGCTTCTTCTTCGGAGCGATAGGGGCTATTGCCTCCAATCTGGCGATGCATGCCAAGTTTCTCAAGAAAGCCGACGACACGCTGGACGTGCTCGCCTGCCATGGCATCGGCGGGATCATGGGCATGATCCTCACCGCAATTTTTGCCGGAAAAGAGGGCTCCAGCCTGATGCACGGCGGCTGGACGATCTTTGCTTCGCACATGGTCGTGTTGGTAGGTGTGGTCGTGTTTTCCTTTGTGATGTCTTATCTGATCTTCTTTGTGCTCAACAAATTTGTAACGCTAAGGGTAAGGGAAGAATACGAGGAAATCGGCCTTGACCTCTCCCAGCATGGGGAGTCTTTAGGACAATAATGTCGACAGGCGAAAGTCAAAAGTCCGCCGCAAGCCTGAATAGAAAGGGTCGCTTCAATTTGCTTGAAGCGACCCTTTTTTGTAGCCGGCTAGTCCTGCCTACTGGCCACTGCGACTGCAAACTCATCTTCCGCAGCTGCAGTGCGGCACGGTCAGACCAAAAGCCTCGCCTTCCTCATGCCAGTTGAAGGTATCGTTGTACGGAGCCAATTCCCACCAAAAAGCCGTTCGGACATGTTCATGATTACCTACCTCGTTCATCGTGGCGGTGTCGTAGAGACGTCCGTTGATCATGGTGTATTGGACATTTTGGGACTGATAAATATCCTCCAGCGGATTGCCGTCTATCACGATCAAGTCAGCCAATTTCCCTATTTCGAGGCTACCGATTTGTTGATCCAAACCGAGGGATTTGGCACCGTTTAGCGTCGCCGCCCGCAAGGATTCCAAGTTGCTCATGCCGCCCTGATGCATCATCCAGGTTTCCCAGTGCATACCAAGGCCTTGGATCTGCCCATGCGCTCCCGCATTGACTAAGACTCCCAGGTCAGAGAGCTTCTTAGCCGATTTGGAGACAAGGACATGTCCGTTTTCATATTCCTCCATCGGCGCCATGATTCGATGGCGGGAGCGGCTGTCGATGATGGATCTTGGGGTGTATTTCAGCAGGTGCTCGTTTTCCCAAACGTTGTCCTTTTGGTACCAAAAATACTCCCCGGAGAGTCCTCCAAAATTCACTATCAGCGTTGGCGTATAAGCCGTCTTGCTGTTACTCCAGAGTGTCTGAACGTCTTTGTAAAGCGGTGCAACCGGAATATTGTGCTCAATCGTTGTATGACCATCCATGATCATGGACATGTTGTGGAAATAGTTAGATCCGCCCTCCGGCACCACCATGATTCCATTTTCACGTGCTGCCTGGATCACCTGCTGACGCTGGTCTCTTCTGGGCTGGTTGTAGCTTTTTACAGAAAAAGCGCCAAAAGCCTTCGTTCTGCGTATGGCCGCTCGGGCATCTTCCAGACTGTTGATGACTGCCTTGAAGTCGCCATCAGCTCCATAGAGGATGATTCCTGTAGAGAAAATACGGGGTCCAACCATGTATCCTGCCTTCACCATTTCCGCCTGACTAAAGACAAATTCGCTGTTGCTGGAAGGGTCGTGGGTCGTGGTCACTCCAAAGGCCAGGTTGGTGTAATATTGCCAGTGCTTCTGGGCGCTGAGGCCCGAATAAGATTGCGCTACGTGCGCATGGGCATCGATGAGTCCAGGCATAATGGTCTTACCCTCGACGTCAATGACCTTGGCATCGGATGGGATCTCCAAATTGCTTCCAACTGCTTGGATTCTATTTCCCTCAATCAGGATGGTTCCGTTTTCGATCACCTCATCGCCCTTCATGGTGATGATGCGAGCTCCGGTGAGGGCGATCTTTCCGGTGGGCACGTCCGATTGGATCTTCAAGTTGATTTTGATCCCGGTGGTATCCATAGCCGGAAGGCTATCTGGAGAATTTGGAAGGAAGGTGAACCGTTTTGCCACCTCGTTGGTAAAGTACTCCTCTCCAAGCGTCCAGTGGATCCTTTTGGAGTCTGCTGACCAGTGGATGTTAATGCCTGCGTCGCGCGTGAGTTGTGTAACGGGAACCGAGGAGCCATTCGGTGCGAGTTCCACGGTTTGTCCGGTTTTTGGAAAAGGTGCCAAATACACCTTGTGCAAGTTGATGAAAGCGATCCAGTTTTCGTCTGGGCTCGGTAAAATCCTGTTGCCATAGTTAGAGGACACCAGCACCCGTTCGTCGCTGCCGCTGAGGTCCATACTCTTGAGGGTTTTGGTATTCGAGCCAAAGAAATAGCCTCCAGACTGGACAAAGATGCGGTCACCGGCTTGATTGAACATAGGAAAGTCCCCACTCTCGGTGATTAGCGTCTCGGCTCCTCCCTGACTTGGCATCCAGTAGATCCCACGCTCTCCCGTGTAGGTCGAGCCCTGCAGCCCATTCCCTCCGTCTCGTTTGAAGACCAGCTTGCTACCGTCTGGGCTGAACGACGGGGTGCGAAAAATCCCCTTGCTGGCAGACACTTTCTTCGGCACGGCATTTTTCGCATTCCAATTGTATAGATAGATCGCTCCCTTTTGCTCATCATTCCAGGTCACGAAAGCGACTTGGCTACCGTCCGCTGAAAACGCCGGCTCAAACTCCAAGTCTACAAGCTGAGTCAAGCGCTCTGGCGTACCATTTGGCAAAGCTTTTTTCCAAAGATGTCCAGCAGCGTTAAAAACAAGCCATTTTCCATCTGGGGAAGTCACCGCCTGCCGGACCGCCTTTGCGGTAAACTCTTCCTCAAACGCGGGATTCTCGAATCTCACAGCCTCGGCTACCTGGATTTGGTTGCTGACTTCAAAAGGGATTTCTGAGACTGCATAAGTCTGTGTGTTGACCTTTTTGATTTTGCCACCCGCCCATACCAGTATGTTGCTATTGTCCGGATGCCAGGTAAAATTGGGATAGGTGCCAAAGATCGCCCAAGCCTCCTGCTGATCCTTGTTGAGCTGGTCGTACACAGGAAGCTCCACGCCGGAATCAAGATCTTTGACAAAAAGAACCGTCTTGGTACGCACGCGACGTATCATCGCCAGTTTCTTGCCATCTCTGGAAACTACCGGACGAGAGGCACTTCCAGGGCCGCCAGCAACGGTTTCGGATTCACCTTTCTCTCTATCGTAGCGCTTGACCACATAGATTTGGTTGTTTGGGTCTTTGTTGTACTGAAAATACCCTCCCGGGTAGACATCCTCGGAGTAGTACACATATTTCCCATCGGGTGAAATCGAAGGCTCATTTACGTCCTGCTGGTCGTTTTTGCGCTTGGTGAGCTGATAGCCGGCGCCTCCGGTGATGTGGTACATCCACATCTCCCCCGCCCCGAGAGAGCGGCCCGACGAGAAGTGCTTTCTGGCGATGATGTATTGGCCGTCAGGCGTCCAAACTCCATTGTTCAGCAGGCGAAAGGACTCTTTGGTGATCTGCTGGGCTTCCGATCCATCGGCGTTCATCATCCAAATGTTGTCTCCACCTCCGGCATCACTCGTGAAAAGAACCTTCTTCCCGTCCGGGCTGAATCTTGGCTGTAGGTCATTGGCCAAGCCTGAGCGCAGGGCAGTGGCTTTGCCTCCAGAAGCCGGCATGGTGTAAATATCGCCGAGTAAGTCAAAGACCAGAGTTTTGCCGTCCGGGCTTATGTCCAGCGACATCCAGGTTCCTTCGTCGGTCTGCAGATCGACAGTCTGGTGCGCATCGCCTTTTCCACCTTTGCTTACGTCCCATTTTTCTTGGGCAAAAAGAGGAGCCACTCCCTGCATCAGGAGGGCAATCACCACTAATGATTTTAATCTCATGGCTTTTGAGTCTTCATTTGAAGCCGCTAAGTAAAAAAAATACTTCCAAAGTCATCCACACGATTCTCTAGGGAGTGATGAGCGGCAGGAAATGCGCACATCTAAATATTGAAATGGACCAAGGCTCAGCTAGTACTATTGGGGCAACCCGAGGTATTGCTTATGGCTGTCCAAGTAAAAGAAAGTGGTTTTGCTGCCGTGCGGTCTGGACTTTTTCTGAAATTGCTGGCCAACTATCAAATCAAACCTTTCACTCGATGAGACTTCTCATTCACGAACACTACGATTTGCTTTCCAAATGGGTGGCAAACTACATTGTCGGCAAGATCAAAGCCCATCAGGGAAAAAGCACGAAACCCTTTGTGCTTGGACTTCCTACAGGCTCCTCTCCTCTCGGAACTTACAGGGAACTGGTCAAACTGAACAAAAACGGCAAGGTCTCCTTTAAAAACGTCATCACTTTCAACATGGACGAATACGTGGCGTTACCGGAATCCCACCCCGAGAGCTATCATTCCTTTATGTACAGCAATCTTTTTGACCATATCGACATTCCCTCGGAAAACATCAACATCCTGGATGGAAACGCACCCGACCTGGAAGCGGAATGCCTCCAGTATGAGGAAAAAATCAAAGCGGTTGGGGGCATTGATCTCTTCCTCGGCGGCATCGGTATAGACGGGCACATCGCCTTCAACGAACCCGGGTCTTCCCTCAACTCCCGCACCCGCGTCAAAACGCTGAACACGGAGACGCGCATGGTCAATTCCCGATTTTTCGACAACGACATAAACCAAGTTCCCAAGCTGGCATTGACGGTAGGCGTGGGCACGGTCATGGATGCACGGGAAGTCGTGATTATCGTCAGCGGGCATCAGAAATCCCGCGCGCTTCACAAGGCGGTAGAAGGTGGCGTCTCCCATATGTGGACGCTGAGTGCCCTGCAGCTGCACAATAAGTCGATGATCGTCTGTGACGAACCTGCGACTGACGAACTGAAAGTCAGCACCTACAAATATTTCAAGGATATCGAGAAAGACAACATCGGCCCGAGTCTAGGCAAAGAAGGCGAGGAATATTTGTTTTAATCCATGCGCCAGTAAGTGATTCTGGGCGCGGCGAAGAAACGAGGCTGTCTCATAACTGATGTTTGTCACATTGAGCGAAGTCGAAATGCGGCTGCATTCACTGTAAATGGCCTTCGATATACGCTACTCCCGTAGCTCCAGAGCTCAGGCTGACACAATCAGGCCTTTTGAGACAGCCTCTTTTCCACCGGGTTGCAGTTCTAGTTTTTTGACAACTCAAAACTCCAACGTCACCGTTCGGTCGGACAAGAAAAGGGTCTTGATAAACCTTCTTTCCCTTTCTGCCTTCTACCCAGAGGAACTGGATATCTTTACTTATTTTCTGGAGTAATATGCCTGTACACATCGGGATCGTAGCGCTCCATGTAGATCGCTGGGATGGGCAGTTTCTTGAACCCGTATTTTTCATACAGCCAATCCGCCGTCGATGTCAGTAAAATCCAACGCCTCAGCCCCTGCAATCCGGGATGACTGATCACCGCATCCATCAGTTTTTTGGAAAGCCCCTGCCCACGATATTTTTCGAGTACATATATATCGCCGAGGTAGGCTATGGTCGAAAAGTCGGAAATCACCCGGGCAAATCCGATCTGCTGTTCGCCGTGAAAGAGTCCAAAATTAAGCGAGTTTTCGACAGATGTCTTCACCCTTTCGAAAGGAATGCCATCACTCCAGCCGGAGTATTTGGAGAGAAAATCGTGAATGGCCACCAGATCCAACTTACTCCGGTCAGTACTGATCAAAAATTCCCCAAATCTATGCTCAGCGTTTTTCATGTAGTTTCTTTTTCCTTGACGCCATACGGCATGGCACGAATTTATGCAATCCGCCGATTCCGCACGAAGTCGTCACTACATGGATAAATGAACAAATCCCCACTTCAGTAAACTTTTGACATAGACCCGAGAACACAAAGGTTTAGATTTCCCAAAGTTCTTTTGGGTACGCCAAAAAGTGGGATTTGGACTAGTCTTTTTGGCTAAGATGCAAGTTTTAGAAAAGAAAGAATATCGCGTTGCAGACCCAATCTTCTAGGCAAATAAAACCTTTTCAGCCAATTAAGATCAGACGGATTTGTGCCAATTGCTTCTGTTTCGGGGAAAAGTTGTTCCGAAATCGATTGAGTGAAAACTTCTGCCACTGAGCACTTTGTTGGGGATGTTTAGAGAATTAAAATTTAACTTCAATCGATTGGACAATAACCCATTTTGGTACACCGCTCCCGGTTTTCTCCGAAAATGCCAAGCAGGTGTTGAGGAACAAACTTCAAACTAAAAACAATAACCTAACAACGAATACTATGGCAAAAAATCCATCCCGAAGAACCTTCATGAAGAAAACCGCCCTTGCCGGTGCGGCGGCGGTTGCGATCCCGACCTTCATCCCTTCCTCGGCATTCGGCGCGAATGACAGAATCAACGCCGCCGTCTTGGGCATCAACGGAAGAGGACAAAGTCACATTTCCAGCTTTATGGCCCAAAAGGATCTCCAAGTGACCACGCTCTGTGATCCGGACATGCGATTGCTCAAAAAAGGCCAGGCCGCTTTCAAGGAAAAGTACAATGCAGATGTGGCCATCGAGCAGGACCTGCGCAAAGTCTTTGCAAACAAGGATATCGACGTGGTCAGCATCGCGATGCCCAACCACTGGCACTCTCTGGCGACCATATGGGCTTGCCAGGCAGGCAAGGACGTCTATGTGGAAAAGCCCGGCTCCCACAACATCGCCGAGGGACGCAAGATGATCGAAGCCGCGCACAAGTACAAGCGCATCGTCCAGCACGGGGTGCAGCTGAGAAGCTCTCCGGCCGTGCAGGAAGCCGTCCAACTGATGCGGGACGGCTATATCGGTAAGGTTTACATGGCTCGCGGGCTCGTATTCCGAATGAGAGGAGATATCGGCGACAAAGGACTTTCTCCTGTACCAGAAGGACTGGACTATGACCTCTGGACTGGTCCGGCTCAGATGGAGCCTTTTACCGAAAACCTGGTACACTATAACTGGCACTGGCACTGGGATTATGGAAATGGTGACGTGGGAAACCAGGGAATACACGAAACCGACCTCTGCCAGTGGGGCTTGGACGTAGGCCTGCCTACCAAGATCACCTCCATGGGCGGCAAGTTTCTATGGAAAGACAGCAAGGAGACTCCTGAACTGCTGACCTCGATCTATCACTATCCCGAGCAGGAAAAAATCATCCAGTTTGAGGTACGTCCTTGGCTGACCAACAACGAAGGGGGAGCCACTGTGGGCAATATCTTCTATGGTGACAAAGGCTATATCGTCGTCGATGGTTATGACAAATACACGTCTTTTCTCGGCAAAGACAACAAGCCTGGAATGTCAAAATCCGACGGTGGGCCTGTAGCCGACGGGGTAGACAGAGGCCTTGGCGGTACAGATGGCCACTTCGAAAACTTCATCAAGGCAGTGCGCGCCCGCGACAGCTCCATCCTGAACGGTCCTGTAGAGACAGCCCACCTTTCCTCCGCCTTGGCGCACTTGGGAAATATCGCCTACAGACTGGATCGAGTGCTGGAATTCGACCCAAAAACAGAGACCTTCGTCAACGATCCAGAGGCAGACAAGATGCTGACCCGTGATTACAGAAAAGGATTTGAGGTGCCGGATGTAGTCTAAGACATAATTGATTTTGAAAAGAAACCTGGCGGAAGCGATCCTGTCAGGTTTCTTTTGTTAGATGCCTTTCTAACAGGACACAAAATCCCGGGTAATATTTTCAAAAAGATCCAAAGTCATGCTTCCCCAAAATCACCAACAGCCTAGCTACTCGGGTGTTATATCCCAAGAAATCCCTGGCATGGAGTTAAGAGCAAAAATCTTGGGTCGGAAGGTGTGAACCACATCCGCATGCCCCACTTCGGGGTATTTATTCCCCTTGATCCATTGGACGCAAAACGACTTCTTGAAAAAGGCACAATTATAAAAAGTGGTCCCAAGATCCCCATTAGCCATTTTCACGATGTTAAGCTTGACCTCCCGCCGATTAATTAGAGCTTGGAACCAGACTTGCACTAAACAAGTACGAATTCAGGTTTTATGAATTTTAAACCCCGGAAATCATGAGTACATCCAAAGAAATGACTACCTACTCTCAGGTGCTGAACAAGCTTCCTGAAAAAGGCTACGGCAAAGAGTTGAATATCACCAGAGCTGGGGCAAAGTTTGACGAGGGATCGGAGCTATTACAGCCGGAGCAACTCAAGATTGTCAAAACCTACCGATTTGAGGGAGATTCAGACCCTTCCGACATGGCGGTGATCTACTTGCTGCACAGTGAATCAGGAGAAAAGGGATTTATCCTGAATGCCTACGGAACCTACTCGGACGAAGACAACCAATTCTACAATGAGTTCATCAAGCGTGTGCCTGTGGATGAAATGAAAGAGTTGGACGAGTGGCAACGCTAGAATAGACCGACTTAAGAACAACCAAAAAACCACCAATACCATGATCACTGCCAACCACCAACCAAAAACCAACATGCAAACTACCCTAGTTCAATACATCATTCCGCGACTGGATATGACCAAGAAACGAGAGGACGTAGATAAGGGGACGAACCGCAAAAGTCCCTGGAATCCAGAAGGAGCCAGACCGCCGAGAGAGGAGGACTTTGATGAGATCCACGAGAAGAATCAAAAGAAAAAGAGAAGCGTAGGTCAATAACAAGGAACCTAGCTTACTCAAAGAAATTTTTTGGGGTGACACCGGAGCTAAAGCTACTCCGGGCAGCCTGCCGGAACAAGTTCCTGGCAGGCTTTTGCTTTTCCAAGCTTTTCAAATACTCTGAAGGAAACATCAGACTTTGCCAATCCTGCCAAATTCCACAAACTCACCCAAAGCTAGGTATTGCTGATATTTCTGCTGATAGTAGGCCGCATTCGCTGCAATTGGATAATATTCCTTTGCAATAGGACTGGCAATGGCTTTTGCCGCTGATTCGAGGCTTGGGTATATCCCCGAAGCCACCGCAGCGTAGATGGCTGCACCCAATGCCGGTGTCTGCGCCGATGCTGCGACAGCAATCGGCATATTCAGCACATCAGCCATAGTTTGTACCAAAAAAGGGGATTTCTGCGCGATACCTCCTATTCCTATCACCTGTTCTATCTGAATTCCATTTTGCCGAAACCATTCGATAATCCGCTTGGAACCAAAACAAAGGGCTTCGACAAGGGCTTTAAAAACTGTTCCTCCTCCAGTACCCATATCGAGGCCTAGCAGCGCACTCTTGAGAGTTTCGTTCAGCCCGGGCGACCTTCTCCCATTGATCCAGTCCACAGCAAGCGTCCCTGATTCCAAGGGCACCTTGGCAGCCTGCTTATTGAGGTAGCCCATCATTTTGTCCGAAAGTTCCGAGGCCATCTTTTCCCTCAACTGGGGATCCAGCAAATCGCTGCTTCGGATCAGCTCCATGGCTGGCTCAGTAACCAAGCGCTTATACCACGCCAGAAAATCCCCAAATCCAGCCTGTCCAGCTTCGAACCCAACAAGGCCGGAAAGGATGGAACCGTCCACTTGACCGCTTATCCCTTGCAGGGGTTCCGAAGCGACTTCATTATTGTTTGCCACGAGCATGTCGCAGGTGGACGTACCCATCACCTTCACGAGTGTCCCCGACTTCACCCCCGCACCCACGGCCCCTGCGTGGGCGTCGATAGTCCCGACCGCGACAAGCGTCTGGGAAGAGAGGCCAAGTTTTTCAGCCCATTTCCGTGAAAGATATCCCGCCGACTCATCCGATGTCAGCGTTTGACTTTTCATTTTCTGGGAAAGAAGGGCGAGCTCGGGATGCAGCCTTCCCAAAAACTCCTGGGAAGGAAAACCTCCCCATGTCGCATGCCACATCGCCTTATGCCCAGCGGCACAGCGGCTTCGCAGAACTTGCTCGGGCTTCAGTTTTCCGGTCAATTCCCCGACTAGGTAGTCACAATGCTCCAGCCAGTTGGGTTGCGCTGCCAGCACTGCCGGATTGTTTTTGGACACAAAGAGGATTTTGGCCCAAAACCACTCCGAGCTGTATGTTCCGCCTGAATATCGGGTGTAGTCGACACCTCCCCAGAGTTTGGCGAGACTGGTGATTTCCTCCGCTTCGGCAATTGCGGAGTGGTCCTTCCAAAGAATCATCATCGCATCAGGATCTTCTGAAAACTCTTCCGAAAAAGCCAAAGGAACGCCCGCTTCATCCACCGGCAATGGAGAAGAGCCGGTAGCGTCGACACCGATGCCCTTGACCTTTTGGGGATCTACACCAGACTGCTGGAGGACAGAGGAAATGGTCTTTTCTAATCCTTCCAGATGATCTGAGGGATGCTGCCGATAGCGGCTTCTCGAGGGATCGCAAAAATCCCCCTTTTTCCAGCGGGGATAGGAAAAAACCGAGGTAGCCAAAACCCTACCGTCTTTCGTGTCTACCAAAATCGACCTGACGGAATCTGAGCCAAAGTCCACTCCTACCACATAGTTGCTATCCATACTTTTTGCTTTGCGATTGACTTGCTGCTTTTTATTGGAAAGGATTCAGGGTAAAAATCTGGAAAAAGGAGCCACCTTCTTCCTCTACCCGCTTGTTGTAGACCAGTGTCCGTCCAGAATAAGACCAGTTGAAGTTCCACATTTGGCTTTCATTGGGCTTTGGCTCCGGGCCTACGCGCACGGTTTTGCCAGAGTGCAAATCCGTGAGAAAAATCCGGTTTTGATGACCAAAAACAATCCAGCGTTCATCCGGACTGAGGCTGAAGCCGGTGTCAGGAGAAAAGTCGTTGTGTGTGATCTGTGCTGGTTCGCCTCCCTCAGGTGACACGGAAAACAGTTGTACCACTCCGTCATCCGACTTGGCATAGAAGAAAATCCTGTCCCCGCTTTTGGTGGTCCGGAGCCAATGCCTCGGCCCCTCCACACCCGGAAACTTTCTATCAGCAGTAAAGGTCAGCCTTCTTTGACGGAAGGCTTTCGGCATCTCGGGCATCCGGGTTTCCGATCCCACCAGATCAGTCTCCGCCAAGCTTTGCTCCCAGTCTTCCGGGATTTCGGTCACAAATACCTCCGTCACCACGTTCCCCTCTGCGGTCACAACATCTCCGAGATAGGCCAAGGCTCGATAAACTTTTTCGCCATTGGATCGAATAAAACCCTCAGTTCCCACCCAGGTTTCCTCACAGGCTTTTTGAATCTCGTCCGTCCCCGGCTTTGGAAATGGCAACACCTCGGCAGCAATTACCGTAAATCCCGCCCCGGAAAACTCTTGTCCCGGCAGCTCAGTCTCGACCTCCACATTCTTTCCTCTCACCAAAAAAGCCACTGTGCGGATATCTTTTACATTTGTGTCATTCTGGGCGGTTTTTGCCAGCACGGCATCGTTGTAGGTGAAACTGATCCACTCCCCGTCCGCGGAGTAGAGGTAGGCGTGGCTCCCTCCCCGCAAGGCACCCGGCGTGTAGGGCGGAGTGATATCCCGCGCGTCCTGGTTCTTCACCTGGATATCATCCAAGCGTGAAAGATCCAAACCTATACAAGATCTCCGGCTCAGGTCGTAGGGATGGTTTTCATCTGCGGAAAGCAGGCCTCGGATAAAAGCCACCTCCCCACCTTGGGGATTGAAGCTCACGGCACCCGATCCCGGGCCATAGGGCTGCTGACCCGGTACCCGATACAATTCCCTGATCTCTCCGCTTTGAAGATTCACCATGCCGATCAGGTCGTTTTCACCCATCTTGGGATCCTCGCCCCTACCGTCAAAAGCCACCCACTGGTCGTCCGGGGAAAAGGCCTGGCGATGGTTAAGGAAGTGTCCCTGAAGACCTTGGGTCAATTGTCTTTCTTCTGCGTTTGGATTGGGAGTCAAAGTCACGGCGGTTTGGTTTGAAGGTTGGGAACAGGAATTTAGGATAAGTACAAAAAAGGCGAGCACAACCTGCGTGCTCGCTAAGACAGGCAAGTTGAAAGCCTTATGTTTTTTGAGCGGAGAATTCCACTGGACGTCCGTGTGGCAAACTCCCCCTTTCCCAAATCGGGCTGGGGGATTCATAGAAAGGGAAATTTTCCAAATATTTCTCTCCATACGGATCAACGCGACAAATGATAAAAGTGTCCATCTTCAGCACCGACGAGTACATCCCAAATACCGTTTTTGTTCCAGTCGACAAAGGTCGGACTGGTGGTATGACCAGCCAGGACTGTTGGGGCTAGTTGTCCGCGGGAGCGAAAATACACCTTGCCGTCCTCGGTTTTCAGCTGTTCAAAAAGCGAGACGTTGATGCTGTTGACTAAAAGGTCCAAGTCTCCATCCTGATCCCAGTCGAAAAAACTCAGCTTTCGCCTGCCGCTCCCCCCAGCTTCCCGGTTGTTCAGCCTCAAGAGCCCCGGAGTCGGATCCACTACTTCATTCTTGTTGCCGAAGACAGAGGCATTTTCGCCATAGAAGATTCGCTGTCCAGGTGTCAGCATGAGCTTCCCAGCTGTCATTTTTCGCTCAAAAAAAGCCAGGTAGCCCTCATGGTCCAGCATCACCAGATCCATCAAGCCGTCGCGATTCCAATCCACCGCCACGGGGGTGGTCCTCCACTGCGTCGCCAGCTCCGTGGGAGCAGGCTTCCACCAATTCCAAGCCGGAGAGGGCACGGGCAGGTTTCCCCATGCCACCTCGACCGCTTGGGGTGGGAGTAAGTCTCCTTTCCCCATGTTTTTCAGCCACTGTACTTTTCCCCAGATCGAATTGATGATCAGGTCGCCAACGCCGTCTCCATCCCAGTCTGCTACCGAAAGGGTGGTATACCCCCACTTAGCCTCGGCTGGCCCTTGGATGGAGCCCTTGTCTCCCGCCTGCACCCGAAAAGGAGTTCCCTGCACTTTAAGGAGTACGGGCTCGGCCCATTTCGGTGCGACGCCGTCCTCAAGGTTTTCTATCCAACAAAGATGGCCTGCGGAGTTCCCCGCAACGATATCCAAGTCGCCGTCACTGTCCCAATCGTAGGAGACCGGAGTCACCAAGGCACCAAATTTCAGGTTGTCTGCCCTTTGACGAAAATATCGAGGAGACTCAAAAAGCGGCCTTCCCGCCTGAGTTTTGCCGATATTTCTGACCAAGGCAACTCGGCCATCTTCGTCACCTACCACCAAGTCGATCCACCCGTCATGATCCCAATCCACCGCCACCGGGATGATCATCTCCAGATCCATCTTGATGATGCTCCTGTCACTTTGGAGTAGTTTGCCTTCGGAAAATTCAGGGTTCGTGCGCGTGCCGATATTCTCGAAGTAGGTCATTTTGTCCAAAAACTCTCCGGTGATCAAGTCCAGATCTCCATCCCGATCGAAGTCCGCCATATTGGGTGAAGGGGCGCCATACACGTCCAAATCCCGGCCATCCACCTGCAATCGGCCGCGGCTTTCATAGCCCCCGCCCTCATTTTCAAGCAAGTACACATAGCCGTGAAGAGAACCGTTTGTCCAATTCCCTTCGGAATTGAAGGCGTTGTCCCAGCCGTAGTCGCTCCAGTCGTCTATACCCACTAGGATATCCTCGTCCCCATCTCCATCGTAGTCGACCATCTTCCACTGGTTAAAGCGGGGGTTTTTCTGGAAGTCTTTTAGGATTTGCTCCTTCGGAAAGAGCGGCTCTGGTTGCTGGTCTAGCTTGGTCACAAAATTTTTCAACTCAGTTCCGGGAATCAAAAACCTTGGACCAGAAGAAGTATGTGAAACCTGAATCTGCGAAATTGCCGGTCCTAGTCGGACTGGCGGTTCAAAATCGGGAAAGCTATTTCCTGATTTGTTTTCAAAAAAATAAAGTCCATTAAAGGGCTTGTCCGGGCAGGACACCAACAAATCCATGTCTCCGTCCCCATCGTAATCCATGGGCAGTGGCCAGGCCCAAAGCCCTACCCCCATGAAGGAAGTCGCCTCCGGATTATTGTATTTGACGATCTTGAACTCCCCGATCTCCTGAGAAAAGAGATTTACAATTCCTAGATGGAAGATCAAAAAAAGCATTCCCAGTAAAACGCTGGGAGATTTTGGGTTTTTCATCGGAACAGGTTTTTTGGGCTTTGCCTACTGGCAAAATAAAGAATAGCTCGAAGCGGGCAAGCAGCCCTTTGCCAGATAACTGTTTCGGGGTAGAAAAAAGGCTAGTTCACGCTAGATGATTTTTGAATTGCGGCGCGTTTCCTTGCGATTTATACTCTGTTTTTTTCCCTTTTCCGTCCTTGGTCTGGATCATCCCTCCCAACTCTTGCCGTCATCCAAGCTCCCCACACCAACTCACGCGCATGCCCAAGGCGGCAAAAACCTCTGCCTTCAGCTTGGCGGCATGAATGGCCGAGGCATGGTCCCTGGCATAGGCCACTTGAATATGGTTGGCTTTATGCCGCCCCATCATCTGGTCTCGCGAGATGCCCGGTAGTACCGCGTGCATGATCGGCCAAGCCGGAGTGGTGGCTTCCCATCTTCGCTGCGTTTCCCCCTCTGGCAGATACACGGCCTTTCCCACCCCAAGGTCACAGCAGAGCTGGTCGTCCTCGATGTAGACCCGACTCCAAACTATAGGTCCGGGCTTAGAGACTCCTTTGAGGCTTCCTCCTCCCTTTTGGAAATACATAGGCGGCTGGCGTTCGCTTTTGGCTCCGGCATAGCCTCCGATAAAATGCTCCGGCGGTGCCGCTCCAGAAATCAAAAAGACCCAAACAAATTCCTCCTTGCCGTCGAGATGATAGGATTCACCCCAGCGGATATCGTGGAGTGTGTTCTCCGGCGCCAGTCCGAGCTTCTCCCAAAGTTGCGTGGTGATCAGCGCATCGATGCCCGCGCACTCGTCCACCTCATTGAAATGAGGCATAGATTTGCCGGGGAATAGCTCCCGTCCCTCGGCCGTAAAAGCGGGCGGACGATTCACGTTGTTCAGCAGACCCTCGACTAGATCGCTAGACGCGACCAGATCCTTCAGTCCCTGTTGATATTGAATTCCGATGGTGTCGCATCCATATTCATCCGCCATGCGAAGTGCTGCGATGTACATTTTGCATTGCTCCAGGCTTTGGCTCCAAGTTAGCTCCAGGGCGGAATCGCTCCCCCAGTTAAATTTCATGCCCTTTTCAATCAGCCAGTCGAGTATCTCCTCCGCCTCCGTTTCGCTCACCTTTAGCATCTCGGCATAGAGGGCTGACTGGCTCAGTCGCTCTTTGAAAATACCCAGGGCATTTAGCAGATTGTCCGGTACGATGGCGTTGAACATCCCCATGCAGCCCTCATCAAAGACTCCCATGATGGCTTTTCTTCGCCGAAACTCTCTTGCAAAAAGCCTTGCTTCCTGCTGCAATTCAGCTTCTACGGAAATTTGCTCCAAAGGCAAAACATGGGACTCGTCGTGCTTCACCCAGCCTGTCTCCAACCATTCCTTTAGCTTTCCCAAGAAAAACCCATCGTCAAAATTGACACTCCAAAGGGTGCTATACGCAACTCCTGCCTTGGTCAGGGAGCCGTTGAGATTCAACAAACCAACCAAACCGGACGAGGCTCCATCAAAATTGGCCAGCGTCAGAATAGGCCCGAGGTGCGTGGTCAGGCCCGGCAAGACATGGTGGGAATACTGCCAGACGCTCTCCACGACGATGATCGGCATCTCCGGATCCAGCTGTCGGAATACCTCTAGTCCCATCTTCTGAGAGTCGATGAAGCCGTGTTTTTTCACCGGATCATAGGCATGGCCTCTGACGACGTCAAAACCAAGGCCGCTAAGAACGGCTTCAAGTTTGGACTCCATCTCGGACTGAAATTTCCATCCTACACGATTGGCAGAGAGGCGTAGGTCCCCACTAGCTACCAACTGAATTTTTCTATGCAATGCCACAGCGATTTGGGATATCTTGTTGAATCTGTCAAAGATGGAGAAAAACGGAAGCGGGGATCTCCCATTTTTTGCCAAAATACTGTAGGATCTTATCCTAATATTCCCGCCAAAGGTAGTCCGAAAGGTCACAACTGACAGTATTCCACGAAACTAGTCAGCGCGATGAAGCCCCACTACCATAAAGTTCCCATAGGTTTGACCCAGTCATTTGGAATTCGGCATGATCGAAAGGCCAATTTTGGAACACTCTGGCACTACCATCCTGAGCTGGAGCTTCATTTCATCATCAAGGGCGAGGGCATTCAATACATCGGCGAGACCGTCAGCAGCTTTTCCGACGGAGACTTAATCCTGCTGGGAGAAAATCTACCCCACTCCTGGCGTTGTAGCCAAGAATATTTCCGGGGTGATCCAAGCCTTGTGGCCGAGGCGCTTGTTCTCCATTTTTCCCCCACCTGTTTGGGAAAAGACTTCCTGGAGCTCCCAGAAGCCCAGCTTATCCCCCTGTTGTTTGAAAAGGCAAAAAAGGGCTTGAAAGTAAGCGGAAAAACCAAAGATCAGGTCGCCCAACTTCTGCATGCGCTGCTCGCAGCATCCCAACTAGACCGATTGATCCTTTTGCTCCAGATCCTCAACATTTTGGCGGAAAGCAAGGAAGTAGAAGCCATTTCACCGGGCTATTCCTTTAGCCACCTCCACAACGTCTCCGAGATGGCACGCTTGGAAAAGATCTACTCCCACGTGATGGAGAACTATCCAAAAAACATCAGCCTAGAAGAAATGGCTTCCCTGTCCAATCTAAGCGTCACCAGTTTTTGCAGGTATTTCAAGAAGATGACCAACAAGTCCTTCTTCGGTTTTTTGATCGAAGTCCGAATCTCGAATGTCTGCAAGCGTATCCTGGAGGACAGGCTACCCCTCGAAATCATCTCTTCGGAATGTGGTTTCCAAAATGCGAGCAATTTCTATAGACACTTCAAAAACGTCACTGGCATGACTCCTAGCGCCTACAAAAAAAACACTGGGCGCATTCGTTCCGATTCTCCAAGGACTACCTCTCCCCTAATATTTCAGTCATAAAAAACTCCGGAAACTTGCATTTCCGGAGTCACCGATTCCAATCAGCAGCAGCCCCTATTGAGCCAATCTGCGTGATACTCGCTAGGTTTATTTGATATTCAACTGGTACACCTGATCCAGACTTTCGTTGGATTCGATGTTCACGCCGAGGTCCTTCACCACCCCAGATCCCACACCATATACCCAGCCGTGGATAGTCAGCTCTTGCTTGCTTCTCCAAGCCCCTTGCACGATCGATGTCTTGGCCAGGTCATGCACCTGCTCGATGACGTTAAGCTCCACAAAGCGATTGAATCGCTCGTCTTCGTCAGCGATGGTATCCAACTCCTGGTGGTGAAAACGGTACACGTCCTTGATATGCCTGATCCAGTTGTCGATCAAGCCGATGGCGTCAGAGCCCATTGCGGCTTTTACGCCTCCACAGCCGTAGTGTCCGCAGACGATGATGTGCTGCACTTTAAGGACATTGACCGCATAGTCGAGCACGCTCAGCATATTCATGTCCGAGTGGATGACCATGTTGGCGATGTTTCTGTGTACGAAAACTTCGCCGGGCTGGGCACCGATAATCTCATTGGCCGGAACGCGGCTGTCCGCACAGCCTATCCATAGCAAAGGCGGTTTTTGTCCATTGGCTAGCTTATGGAAGAATTCAGGATCCAACTCTAGCTTGGACTCCACCCATTTTTTGTTGTTGTCAAGTAGGCTTTTATAAAAGGAATTGCTCATAGTAATTGAAGTTTAATGTGATGAAACAGGGGCACCCGCACCGAAGAGTGCTAGGTAACTTTCAGGGTTCTCAATGGTCCCCTTTGAAGTGATAAGTTTGATGTTGATCTTTCGCTCTTTGGCTTTGGAGGTAAAATCGTCCAAAATTTCTATAACATCGTAATTCATGTGGATCGTCTTCCGCACGTCTATCTCTAGCAGAGTATCTTCGGGAAGATTGCTAAGCTCTCTCAAAATCGCTCCTTTATTGAGGAATGAGAGCTCTTCAGCCAAGGTCATTCGTATATGATTTTCGCCCTCGACTCCCTTCGTGATATGCAGGAAGTGGGAGTTCTTATAGTTTTCTATCAAAATAATCAGCACTGATACGGCCATACCCAGAGAAATTCCCACGAGGATATCCGTGAACACTACACCCAACACGGTCACGATAAAAGGCAGAAACTGGGATTTGCCCAAGCGGAACATGGATCGGAAGAGGCTGGGATTTGCCAGCTTGAAGCCCACCATCAACAATACCGCTGCAAGCACGGCGAGCGGAATCTTGTTGAGCAATCGAGGGATTAGGATCACAGCCAGTAGCAGAAATAGACCGTGAATGATGGTGGAGAGCTTGGTTTTGCCTCCAGACATCACGTTGGCGGACGAGCGGACGATCACCTGCGTCAGAGGAAGTCCACCGATCAGGCCGGAGAGAATGTTTCCTGTTCCCTGGGCAAGCAGCTCTCTGTTGGTCGGCGTGATGCGCTTTTCCGGATCGATCTTGTCAGCGGCCTCCACGGAGAGCAAGGTCTCCAAGCTGGCCACGATGGCAAGCGTCAAGGCCACAGTCCAAACCTCTACTTTGGTAATCGCACCGAAATTGGGCAGGGTGAATTGTCCCAAAAACATGTCGACGTTTTCCGGAATAGGTACATTGACCAGGTGAGTCGCTCCGATAAAGAGAAACGATCCCTCTGGCACCAAGCTTTGGAAGATTATTCCAACGACCACCGCCACCAAGGGGCCGGGAACTAGCTTGAAAATCTGGTGCTTTTTGGTCAGCACTTTGTCCCAAAGGATCAAGATCAGCAAAGAAATGACGGAAAGCACTATGGCCCCGGGAGTCAGTGAGTCCAGCATCGCGGAAAGCGCGGAAAACGTCGTCTCCCCGTCCGCCTGCACGAAGTTTTCGTCTCCCTCGAAGTCGGCATCATGACCAAATGCATGGGGAATCTGCTTCAGCACGATGATAATCCCAATCGCAGCAAGCATACCCTTAATCACTGCACTTGGAAAATAATAGCCAATCACTCCAGCCTTGAGCACTCCAAAGATCAACTGCAGCACTCCGGCAAGAATCACAGCAAGAAGAAAATCCTCGAAACTGCCTAGAGTTCCTATGGCAGTAAGAACGATTACCGCGAGTCCAGCCGCCGGGCCGCTCACTCCCAGTGCAGACCCGCTGATACTGCCCACGACTATCCCGCCGATGATTCCGGCAATCAGACCTGAAAACAGCGGCGCGCCACTAGCCAGGGCAATGCCCAAGCAAAGGGGAAGCGCGACGAAAAACACAACTATGCTTGCCGACAAATCCTTGCCGACATGCTTAAATATAGATGTCATACATTAAATGTTAAATGAGAATAATACCCCAGATTGGACTTCTGGAGCTGGCAATCAGGAAATAACCTGGAAAAAGTTGGGAGGGGGTACATGGATTTCCTGCACGTAGCTGGAAAATCCGTTTGAGTTTTTCGCGAAATAAAAAGTACTGTCAGCCTTCAGAAAAGGATGTTCCAAGGAGAATGAGGGAATCATGTAGTCATGAAGCATCTTCACCTCTTTCTCCAAAAACTCCTGGATGGGGTTGTTTTCGACGAGGTCCTCAGCAGTCAGTTGGATGCAGCCATAGTAGGTGCATGCCACCAAATGCAGGGCCATCAAAAAGCTGAACAGGATGAGGAGTTTTTTCAAGGGATAACGCTTTGGGCATTTTCAAGTCGCAAGAACGCCATTTTCGAGGGATGTCTCACGTGAATATCACTTTATTGGATCGCAATTGTAAAAAAAACTTTTCGCTAGCGAAAAACCCGCACGAAAATTCTCTTCAGTTTTTGATGGATTTGATCGATTTGCCATACCCCTTCCCGAAAATTCCTAGAGACCAAAAACTGGCTTGGAGAAAGAAAGTAACCTGCTCTTTTTGTCAGAGCAGGTTCCCTCTCTTCATTCGGTTTCCGTATTTCTCATTCCAGTTTGATCACTTTTACAGGACCTAGTAAACCCGATGGAACCAAAGGCGAATCGGCCCTATAAAACGGCATGGTGGTAAAAGTGGTCTTTTCGGCATCGGGCTGCGCATCGCCTATCAGTCTATTGACCCAAGTGTTTGCCACCCGGATTTCGAGTTGGTTTTCTCCAGACTTGAGCGCCTTGCTGATATCGACTCGGAAAGGCATCTTCCAAACAATCCCCAGGCTTTGGCCATTGACTATGACCTCTGCCAGATTTTTAACCTCTCCGAGATCCAATTGATAAGTGGCGGAATTGTCTTTTGCTGGAAGCGCAAAGGATTTGGAATACCTAGCCGTACCCGAGAAATATTTGACATCGGTGTCTGCCTGCTCTGACCAGGAAATAAGCGAAACAAAATCCGCCTCCTTGCCTCCGAAATAAACCTTCCAAGTTCCTTGAATGTCGACAGCAACAAGCTCTCTCTTCACCGGAAGGGTAAGCGAAGCTTGATCAGTCGGCTCTAGGAAAACGACAAAAAAGGCATCCCAAGACTCAAAGACCAAGGGTATCTGGGTGCGCCCATTCTTGATTTCGTAAGAAAGCTCCCGTATGCTTCCATCGATCGGATTCCAGAGCATCGGCTTTTTGCCGGTGACGCGGAAACTCACCGAAGCCGAGGTCGGTGCGACGTTCCTGTTGTTGAGCCAGTAGATGTCCCCGTCTAAAGTCTTGCGATGTCGGAAGAGTATATTATGGGCCGTCCCGGTGATCATGACATCTTCGGGAACTGGTATTTTCAAATCGCCTCCCACATTTTCTTTTGCCCAAATCTGATCCGCAAGCTGTTGAAACTCCGTGTCGGAATCGCCCAAACTCGGAGACTTTACCGGGCGCTTGCCGATGATTTTCACACCCGCGTCAGCCAGGTTCTTTATTTTTTTCAAGAGCGACAAAGTCATCAAGCTGGTGCTTTCATCCAGCATCAAGACCTCATAGGAATTGCCGCTTTTTGCTTTGAGCTTTCCCTCCCCAGCAGATATCGCTTCCCTCAAAGCAGTCGAATTCACAAAGTCAAACTCATAACCTTTGGGGATTGCCGGTAGTTTCTCACGGGCGACCCAAGTGATGTTGGTGTTCTCTCCATAGAGATACAAGATGTCGGCGACATTTCGCCCCTGCTGAAGCAGGTAGGAGCTTCGGCCCAAGTAGTCCACCCAAGGTTTGGCCATATCCGCCCAGGACTCCTGTCGGGTGAAATATTGTCCAAATGGACCCAGTGAAAAGCCGGGCTTCTTGTCGTCCAAAGGCTGATGAACCGAGGTGTGGATCACAAAACGGTTGAGCCCCGAGGCCAGCTCCAGATCAGCCGTTCGCTTGAGACGTTCGGGGTATTCCTGAAAAGGCCGACCGACCGAGGTCATAGACTCGGCTGCCACGAAGGGCTTCCCATAGATATTGGCAACCGAGGCAGACTCCCTGATATCGGCCTCGCTGCGTACCTCCTCATCTGCTCCTCCTGCCAAACTTCCTGGTGTCCACATGGCCGACATGGGGATATCGGCATGCCGCTTCACATCCATGCCGTCGGCGAGATAAATCCGCTTGTTTTCGTGGGATTCGGTATAACGCTTCATGCCGCGCTTGTGAAGCTCTTCTCCAATCACGTCGTAGTGGTTGTCCGAGATAAGCTCGCCGATTGTCTTGCGAAAATCCCAGAGAAACTTCTCGCTTTCCTCCAAACTATTGACCACGTGGCCGGTAAGCGCCGGTAAAAATGGAATCAAACTATAGCCTCTCCGCTTTTGAAACTCCTCCGGAAAAGTCATGCTCCAGTTCATGTGACCAGCCTCATAGCTGTCCAAAATCATGTATTCCAAGCCTCCCGGGCCTAACTTTCCGCCAGTTGCATTTTGGTACAGATCCAAGTAATGGTTAATATATCTTCTGACGGCTTCCGCATCCAGTTTGTCTACTTCCAGGCCTGTGGCTTCCGGCGAAGCTGGATGATTTTGCCTTCCCGTGAGCGAATAGCCAAGACGAATGACTTTCCACTCTCCAACGGGCGCTTCCCAACTCAGGCTTCCGTCTGCCTGCATCTTTGACGTGAGATCTACGACCTCTTCCGAGGAAATGACCCCTTCCATCCCGAATGTCTCTAGACCGGTAGCTAGACGACTGTCCTCAGTCCAAGGCGAAAAACCAGCCTTGTCTTCCACTTGATCTATTCGAGAAGTGGTATAGAGTTGAAACTCGGATACGTTTACGCCATCTGGTTTGCTTTCTGTCGGCATTCCTGCCATGGCGGCAAAAATATTTGGTTGGGGCGGCAGCGTCTCGTAGGTGATTCTCCAGTACTTCGCCGTTGTGGGCGGTATCGCTACCGTATTGAAAGGAACCGTGCTGCCCGACACCGTGGCTATCGCTCGGAAGTTGACCCCGTCGTCGGATACTTTGAGTCGGCGGTTTTCGGGGCCTCCGTTGAATTCTGCCAAAGGCCCATTCATCGCTCCCGAGATGCTGAAAGCCCTGAAAGTCTGCGGTTGTTCAAAAGCATACTGGACCCACATATCCTCCCCTATTTCCATGGGCGGAAGAAAACCCGCTGCGCCTATGCTACCATCCAGAAGTAGTTGGTGGTCAAATTCCCCTCCACTTTTTGTGATGGTTGGGTTCAGTGTTTTGAGGTTTATTTCTGAATCTGGGATCTTGTAAGCAACGACCAGCGCGTCGCGATAAAAGCTCGGCACCTCACCGATAAATCCCCCGCTGATACCCCCGCCTTCCAAATGAGCATCCTGGTATTTTCCGGTCTGGTCGGAGGGCTGTGGAAGTCTACCCTGATAGGTTTTTCCGCCTACGATCTCCGTTTCGGACCAAACATATTTCTTCATGGCATCCTCTGGCTTGACCCAGGGGCCTCCAGTCACACTCCATCCCGGCGAACCCGCAATCGCCATCTCAAGTCCTTTTTGACCTGCGAGATCGGTGGCAAATCTGAAGGCTTCCTTCCAAGCTGGTGTCATAAAGACCAACTTTTCCGGAACGACCACTGGAGTAAACAGGTTGGCGTCAAAGTTTTGGAGACCTCCGATTCCGGTCTTTTCCATCCATTCCAGATCCTTGCGTATGCCCTCTTGGGTGATGTTGCCATTCATCCAATGCCACCACACGCGTGGTTTGGCTTCGTTAGGAGGCGTCTGGAATTTCGTAAAAAGAGGATCTTGCTGCGAATGGGCTGAGTAGGCAGCCAGCAACGCTAGAATCAGAAGGATTGACTTTTTCATAAGATCGGATTTTACTGGGAGTTAGCCCCTTTTGTTTTCTTGTCTATCCTGCCCTGTTGGAGGTTTAGGGGATAAGTTTTCGTTTGGCTAACCAGTTTTCGAAGTTTTGTTTCCACATGTCCGAAGTGGTCCCCTTTGGGGCAAAGCCAAAGCCATGATCCCCCTTTTCATAGGCATGGAGTTCGGCTGGCTGTCCTGCGGCAAGCCATTCTTGGTAGAGTTCTATGCTGTGCGGCACAAAGCCCAAACCATCGTCACTTGCCACAGCAATGAAAATCGGGGTTTCCTTTATGGGCATATCCTTTCCCAAAACCGCCTTTTTGTAGAGATAAATTGGCGCGATGAAGTCCGGCTTCCATTGATCCTCTGCACTGAGCATCACTGAAATGGTCACTGTGCCTCCTGCAGAGAAGCCCATAAACCCGATCTTACTCGGTTGAAGCCCCAGTTTTGGTGCATGGGTTCGCACATATTTCATGGCTTCTATCCCATCGTTCTTAGCCAACTCGACCACGGGGGCATTGATGGAGTCCAACTTGTCCATATCGCTCATCAGAGGCATCAGCGCTTCAAAAGGATTGTCGGTTTCGATTTTCACCAGCCTATACTTCAGGACAAAGGCAGAAATCCCCAGGGAATTCAGCCACTCCGCCACCCGGATCCCCTCATTGTCTATGGACAGAATGTGAAACGCTCCACCCGGCGCGACAATGATGGAAGTGCCATTTGCCTTGTCCACAGGCGCGGGATAGTACAGTAAAACTGGTTCAGTGACATTGTACAGGATTCTATTGTTCGGAAAAGGGCTGGTTATCTTTTCAGTCCAATCCCAAGACTCCGAACCCGGAGCTTTGCCTGGATAGAGTTTGATGACTTCTTGGGCCAAACTGATCGTCGAAAAGGATAACAGCAGAAGAAAGGCTATGAATTTCATGGGATCGTCCCTTAGGTTTTTACGCAGCTCACCAGCATCATTTTTTCAATGTAACAAAATGAGACAATAAATCTATACCGGCGATTCTCAAAATAAACAAGCAATTGCCAATCCCTTTAAACCCATTTATTCTGCAATCCCATATATATTTCCAAATGAAGTCCCTAATTTCTAGGCTTTAATTTTCAAGACGATGAAAACACTTTCCCTCAGCACACTTTTATTTCTAGCTACACTCTTTGCTTTCGCCCAAAGCAAGCCGCTCAAAATCATGATGATCGGAGCGCATCCCGATGATTGCGATATCAAGGCGGGTGGAACAGCTGCACTATTTGTCGCGATGGGGCATCAGGTCAAATTTCTCTCAGTCACCAATGGGGATGCGGGTCATATGGAAATGGGCGGAGGGATGCTTGCAAAGCGCCGGTACGACGAAACCCAGGAAGTGGCCAAAAGACTGGGCATCAGCTACGATGTCCTGGACAATCATGATGGGGAGCTCCTGCCTACCTTGGAGATCCGTCTGGATGTGATCCGGAAAATCAGAGAGTGGGATGCGGACGTGGTCATTTCCCACCGCAGCAATGACTACCATCCCGACCATCGCTATACCGGGATTCTAGTGCAGGACGCTGCTTTCATGGTTGGCGTACCAAACATTGCTGCCGACACTCCACCCTTACGAAAGAATCCTGTCTTCCTTTACTATCAAGACAATTTCCAAAAACCCAATCCATTTGAACCGGACATCGCCGTGGATATCACGTCCGTGATCGACAAGAAATTTGACTCGTTGGATGCACACGTTTCACAGTTTTATGAGTGGCTTCCATGGATCGCCAATGACCCCGATGTGATTCCGGAGGGAAGGGAAGAGCGCAAAGCCTGGCTCAAAACCAAGCGCACTTCGGCTCCAAGCCCAGCCGTGAAACAAACCTTGGAAAAATGGTATGGCAAGGACAAAGCCTCCAAGGTGCGGTTTGCGGAGGCTTTTGAAATCTGTGAGTATGGAACCCAACCCGACCAGGAAGAATTGAAGCGACTTTTCCCGATGCTCAAACAGTAGACAGTCTTTGCTTGAAGTTTGAAAGCATGTCCCCCAAACTCACAACTTTCTGATCATGTCGAGGAGCCGAAGTTGCGTGTTTGCCTCGATCACACAGGCTTTGAGTCTATAAAATTCCTCCTCCAGCAGCGTAAACTGCACGTCCGGATGATAGGTCTCGATGACTACTCTATCTAGTCCGTCAAAGAAAGGATACTTCTCCTGCTCAAAATCCAAACGGAGCAGATACCTCCGAAATGCGTCAAAGTTCGGCTCGTCAAAGGCGATCATGGCCTGCTGGTACATCAAGCCCATACGTTCGCAGACCTGGCATCGGGTGAAAGCAAAGCCGTCGTTTTGGTAGATGATCTCAGTTTGGCAGGCAGACATAGGTAGATGGCTTTGGATGGGTCAATTGGTGCCTGGGATATGACGCGTAGTAGGTTTAGTTTCCAAATTCGCAATTCTCCCAGGACTTAAATGTTTTCGTATCGGATCATAGCCTGTGCTGGAAGTAGTAGCAAGGTCAATATTACAATCCCGCTTATTCTTATTTAGATTGATTTTAAATTAAACAAATCTAACCCTTACGCCTAAGCTGACAAAGGCTTTTATCGATTTTTTGAAAAGTTTTTCGTCTTTTTTTTGGCCTCTTGCGGCATTCAAGCGATGGACTTAAAACTCAAACGAGTTAGCGAGTGGCAATCTTCTCCCCCAGCTCTTAAAAAAAGCAAAAAGTCCGACTCTCTGGAGCCGGACTTCTTTATCTCTGATGGTTAGCACCTTTTAATCAGGGCAAATTACTGTTTGGCCCTATCCCTAAAAATCTTGTTAAACAAAGCAGTGTCCTTGGCGCCAGCGCGCGAGTTGTTTCCTTCGAGGTAGTCCAAATACTCGTTCAGGTACTTTTGGGAAATCTCCGAATTGTCGCCATACTTTTTCCTCAGCCCATCGAGTTTTTGGTGCAGTTCTGCCCTGATTTCCGCATAGGCGGGGTCGTCGTAGACATTTTTCAGCTCTTGGGGATCTTTGATCCGATCTATCAGTTCCCACTCGTCCGTGTCAAAGTAGTAGTGCACCAGCTTGTATTCCTTGGTCACGATCGCATAGTGTCGCTTCACCATGTGGACCGAAGGATATTCATAGTAGTGATAGTAAACAGCGTCTCTGGTCCATTGATCCGATTTGCCGGTGAGGAGAGGCAAAAGACTTTCACCCTGCATGTCTGATGGCGCTTCTATGCCTGCAGCCTGAAGGAAAGTCTGGGCAAAATCGAGGTTTTGCACCATTTCGTCGGACTTAGATCCTGCGGCTACCTTGCCCGGCCAAGCCACCAAGAGCGGTGTCTTGAAGGACTCGTCGTAGACAAAGCGCTTATCAAACCAACCGTGCTCTCCCAGATAGAATCCCTGATCTGACGTATAGACGATGATGGTATTTTCCATCAGGCCATTTGCTTCCAAATAGTCCAGAACGCGTCCCACGTTTTCGTCCACAGCTTTGATCGTGCCGAGGTAATCCTGCATATAGCGCTGGTATCGCCATCTCATCTTGTCTTCCTCGCTCATGGTCGGATAGGCCTTTTTGAAATCCTCGTTGACCTTGCCATAGGCAGCATCCCAGTTGGCACGTTGGGAGGCGTTGAGTCGACCCACTTCCCCCTCGAAAGCTGCTTTGTCCCAAGAGGAAGTTGGCTGGATGCCCAGCTCGTCCATGACTTCGGGATAGATCTTGGAGTCTCCGGCCCAGTGCATGTCTTTCAGCAGATTCATTTCAGCTTCATGTGCCGCACGGCCTCTGCCAGAGTAGTCGTCAAAAAGCGTCGCAGGTTCCGGAAAGGTCCTTTGGGTAAACTCGGCGATGTGGCGCTCTGCGGGTAACCACTCCCGATGCGGAGCCTTGTGCAGGTAAAAAAGCAGGAAAGGATCGTCTTTTTTCCTTCCATTTTCCAACCAATCCAGAGTCATATCCGTGATGATGTCCGTCACATAGCCCTCCACAGTGATATTGCCCTCATCTTTGGTGATAAAATCCGGGTTGTAGTATTTCCCCTGACCGGGAAGGATCTTAAACTGGTCAAATCCCTTGGGACTATTGCCGAAGTGGAGTTTGCCAAACATCGCTGTCTGATAACCCGCGTCTTGGAAGAGTTGGGGAAAAGTCACATTGGTTGTATCGAATGGAAAATGGTTGTCCACCTTGCCGTTGATATGCGAGTGTTTGCCAGTCAGAATGGTCGCCCGGGAAGGCGCGCAAATGGAGTTGGTCACCGTGGCATTGGTGAAGAGCATGCCCATCTTGGCGATTCGGTCGATATTTGGCGTTTCGATGAGCTTGTCGCTATAGGCCGAAATCGCCTGATACGCGTGGTCATCCGACATGATAAACACGATATTCGGACGCTTGACTTCCTCTTCCTGCTTCGTTCCGCAGGAAAAAAGCATTGCGCCGAGAAGTACCGGAATGAGAGGTTTGACTTTGAAGAACATAGCGATTGGGATTATTGGAATTACAAGGATAAGACAAAATCAATGGTCTGGAAATCTATTCCGCTTGAAGGGCCGAGATTTTACATATTTGGACACCTGTCCTATTTTTTCATTTCCAGTTTCAGATTTGCCTTCATTAAGGGCTATCTTTCGACACCAAATTATCCTAAAATGCAATACAAGTCCTTTTTATTCCCAATCCTACTTGTTTTAAAGCTTGCGGCATTCGCCGAGGCCCAGAATATACCGAACAAACCCAATGTCCTATTTCTCTTCGCAGACGACCAACGCGCAGATGCTCTGGGAGCTTCTGGAAATCCGTACATCCGTACACCAAACCTAGACCAACTCGCCCAGGAAGGCAGCCGTTTCACCAATGCCTACGTCATGGGCGGAAACCACGGCGCTGTGTGCATGGCAAGTCGGGCGATGCTTATGAGCGGGCAAAACCTCTTTCGCGTCTATGACAAGCTCAAGGACGTTCATACGATGCCCATGGCATTTGCAGTTGCGGGCTACACCACCTTCGGTACAGGCAAGTGGCACAATGAAAAGGAGGCCTTTGAAGCCAGCTTCCAACAAGCCAAAAACGTCTATCTGGGCGGCATGGCCAACCACTACAGCATCCCGCTCCGAGACTACGGTCCGGATGGAAAACTGGGTGAACCCACCAAAAAGTCGTATTCCACGGAAGTCTTTGCGCAGACTGCCATCGACTTTATCAAACAGCAGGCTGCCACAAAGGACGGAAGACCCTTCTTCTGCTATGTGGCTTTCACGGTACCTCACGACCCCTACTCCCCCGAGGCCAGTTTTATCGACTTCTACCCCGATGGCTCTCTTCCATTACCGGGAAATTATATGCCTTTCCATCCCTTCGAGTTTGACCAGCTGACCGTCAGGGACGAAAACCTGACCGGATGGCCCCGCAAACCCGAAGTAATCCAGATGATACTCTCGGACTATTATTCCCTCGTGACTCACTTGGACCAACAGATCGGGAAGATCGTTGCAGCGCTGAAGGAGACTGGACAGTATGAAAATACCATCATCGTCTATGCGGCCGATAATGGCTTGGCGGCGGGAAGCCATGGCTTGCTCGGCAAGCAGAGTCTCTACGAGCACAGCACGAAAGTGCCTTTGATTATCAAAGGGCCTGGCGTGCCTGAGGGACAGGAGCTCGATGCCTTCGCATACATCCATGACATCTACCCGACTTTGGCACAACTCGCAGGATTGCCAAAATCCGAAAAACTGGACGGCCTGAGTCTAGTCCCCGTGCTCTCAGGAAATCAGGAAGCTGTTCGAAGTAGCCTTTTCACCTCCTATCGAAATACCGTTCGTGCAGTCAGGGATGGGCAGTACAAACTTGTCCGCTATCCCGAGCGCGACTACACCCAGCTATTCGACCTTGCACACGATCCGCTGGAGTTGAACAACCTTGCCGAAAAGCCTGAAATGGCTACCAAAAAAGAAGAGCTATTCGGTCTGATGAAAAAATGGCAAGCCGAATTTGGTGACACCACCACCCTGACTGCGCCATCGATCAAACCCATGCTGTACGATCCCGACACCCTTAATCCTAAGAGAAAACCTGATCAGTGGCAGCCTGAATATGTCCTGAAAAGGTATTTTGGGGTTGACTGACCGGCACTTAGAGATAGCCAAGCGATGCAGGACCATAAGCCGCATAAAAAAGCCGGAGGGAATGTCCCTCCGGCTTTTTGGCTCTAATATCCTACTAACTTTATTCAAGGTTTTTGATTGACGTCAGGCTACTGCAAATTCCAGCCTAGCTGGAAATCGGTCCGAGTCCAGCGCTGGTCCTTAGCTTAAATCCTCGCCAATTCCGAACTGGTAACCTCTTTTTTTGGCAAATTCTTTTTCACTTTGTTCCTTCTCCCCCACCAAACCAAAAATCCCGTGACTGGAAGAGAGGCGATGATTGCGCTGAGGAAGAAGGCCAAAAGCTTGCCTGGAAACCCTCCGATAGCACCGACGTGGATATCGTAGTTCATTCGGAAGAGTTTTTCACCCGTCGAGGCCTCGTCTATTCTTCCCCACATGTGCTCAACTGGCAGCTCTTCGAGTGTGTACTGGTCAAAGTAACGGTAGTCGATCTGCCAATAGGTATCCCCATCCGGATTAGCATTGGCCGCGATGGCGGCATGGGGCAGCTCCGGAGGATGGACTTCGATGTAGTCCGCGTTGGGGTATTCTTCACGCATCTTCAGCCAGACCTTGTCCAAGGCCGGAGTCGCTTCCGTCCAAATCTGCGTGGAATCCGAGATCGGATCGTAATATTCTACAAACTGTTCTTTTCCCGTCAAAAGTGAATAGTATCCATCTCTAAACCAGAAAAAGCTCCAGACCAAGCCCGTGACCACAAAGACCAAAGCGAACACCATCACGTAAAAGCCCAACACCTGGTGGAGATCGTAGTTTTTCCTTCTCCAGCGGGCGTTCCATTTGACAGTAAGGCTTTGCTTCAGGTTTTTGCCCTTTGGCCACCATAGCACCAAGCCGGAGATAATCATAAAAAGAAAAATCAGCGTGAATATACCGACGACCTTTTGACCGATGGCATCCGGCAGCCAAAGGTAAAAGTGACCGTCCAAGATAAAGGGGAAAAATCCCTTGTTTTCGTCCTTCACCTTCAGCACCTCCCCGGAGTAGGGATTGACATAGGCTATTTTGTAGTGGTCATGTCCCTCGCCATAGCTGAAGAAAATAGCCTGCGCCGATCGGTCTGGCTTCGGATAAAGCACCGCATGGAGATGCCCCTCCGGAAATACCTGGTGTGCTATCTCACTGATTTTGCTTGGGGGTAAAATCGCTTGCGCCTTTGGCTCAACAAAGCGATGAGACTGCGTCAAATCCTGTATTTCAGCCTGAAATGCATAGATACAACCCGTGACTGCCACAATAAATACCACCAGCCCAGAACTGAGCCCAAGCCATAAATGAAGTTTTCCCAAAAATTTCTTAAGATTCACAAGCAGCCGGCGTCAATGAGTTAAACATCTGAAGTCTCTAAGCAAGCCGTCCTATGCTAAGGACATGAAGACTTAGAAACCTTTCCTGATGACGCGAAATTATTACTTAGACTAATTCTAAACAAATTATTTTAAAAAAGATCAGTTCCAAATTGGGCACTAGTTAAATCTGTCGAGCGCTTTGATCAATTCTTCTTTCCTTCTGGAAGCTACCTCTATCTCGGATCCGTCGCGGAGTATAAGATATCCACCTTTTCCCCGATGATACATCCTGACCTCACCGAGATTCACCAAATGCGAATTGTGAATACGAAAAAATCCCGATCCAGCCAACATCTCCTCAAAATCCTTGAGTGTCTTGGCCACGGTTATCTTCCTTCCGCCTTTTAAAAAAAGGTGGGTATAGTTCACGTCGGCCTGACAGCGGATGATTTCTGCGATTTCCAGGTATTCGATCCCTGCCTGCATCGGAATGGGAATCCGGTGATGCCTACGGGCGGAATTGACATAGTCCAACAACTGGCGAAGCTGCTCGGAGGGAACCTGTCGGCCGGGATTTTTGACTTTGGAAATTGCCAGATCCAACTCATCTGCATCGACTGGCTTTAGCAGATAGTCCAGCGCAGAATGCTTGATCGCCTGTAGGGCATATTCTTCGTGGGCCGTCGTGAAAATGATGGAAAAAGCCGGCTTGGAAAGTTTGGCCAAAATCTCGAAAGCCGTCATCTTGCCGATTTCCACGTCAAAAAAGACCAGATCGACGGGATTGTGAGCGAGGAATTCTTCAGCAGCTTCCCCGGTCTGAATCCATCGTAAGACACGAATTTCATCCCGATGATATTTTTCCAATAGCAGACGCAAGCGCTCCGCGCTTGTGGGCTCATCTTCAATGATGACGCTTTGAATCATATCGTGCTTAGTTTTTCTCGGGGTGTGAAGGTCAGTCTAACTTCAAATCCGGATGCCAAACTTTCTCTCAACAGTGACCATGCGGAATTCGGCCTGTCCCTGTGGAGGCTTTCCAGGCGGCTCTCCACCAGATACATCCCCATGGATTGGTGCTTTTGTTCGACTTGGACAGCCTCCCTGAGTCCAGCTCCGTTGTCCCTCAAGACGAGTAAGTAGCTGGATTCTTGACGGAAAACCTTAAGGATTATCTCCCCATCCGAGGAGGTGTTGGCGATGCCATGCCAAAGACTGTTCTCCACCAATGGCTGCAAGATCAAAGGCGGCATCAGCAGGCTGTCTCCATCCACCCCCTCCTCCAGCACGATGCTGAAATCTACTTTCTTGCCCAGCCGCAGAGCTTCGATGGCGATATAATCCTTCAAAAGCCCCACCTCCTCGGACAAGGTAATCTCGGCCCTGTCGGAATACTCGAGAATTCGGCGGATCAGCCGGGAGAAGCGAGTGAGGTAGCGGTCCGCCTCTTCTGGCTGGTTTTTGAGCAAGAAACTACTGATGGAGCTGAGTGCATTAAAAATAAAATGGGGGTTCATCTGGGCCTTAAGTGCCTTCAACTCCAGCTCCGCTGACCTTGCCCGAAACTCGGACTCCAGCTTGACGCGTTTGCTTTTGGCCTGCATGCGCAGCAGGAAAATCACCAGCACGGCCACCAGCACTATGCCGATTGCCAACGCCAAGTAAAGTCCTGCCTTTAACCTCTCTTGCTCCCGCTCGGCTTCCAACAGCTTGCGATCCGTTTCAAAAGACGCCGTCAGCTGCTTCTCCCGAGCTTCAAACTCATACCCAATCTTGGACCTCAGCAACTTCCGCTCGTTTTCGTCATTGAAGATGCTGTCCTGAAATTGGCTGAACTTGCGGAAAGCGGCAAGACTTTCCCTGAAATCCCCAGAACGCTCCAGCGAGGAGGACAATGCAGCCCAAGCACTTCGCTGGGCATCAAGCGAACCTGACTCTTCTGCATAGCGAAGTGCCTCCCGCTCCAGACTCAGAGAGATACTGGCAGGTAGACCCAAGGCTTTTTTTGCCCGGGCCAGCTCGAGATAGACGGTGGAGAGGCTGAGTTTTTCCCCTGCTTCCAGGTACAGACTTCTGGCGCTGTCCAAATAGGCGTCAGCCAATTGGGGTTGGTCCATTTCCAGCGCGAGCGTTCCCCAGTTGGCATAGTCTGAGGCAATGCGGCGGGAGTTGCCGATGGTTTTGTTCAGTGCCAGAGCTTGACGGATGTAGGCTTCGGATTCCCTGAACTTACCTTGGAGTTGCGCCACTGCGCTCAGATTGCCGAGGGCAGAGGCTTCGGACTGGACGTTTTCCGTCTGCCGATAGAGCTCAAGCGCCTGCAAGTAGTTAGATTCTGCTTCCTCATAGCTGCCCAGGTTCTTCTCGATCAAGCCGAGATTATTGAAGCTGTTTGCACGCTCCCAGATATCCTCGGGCTCCGTCTTTCCCAGTGCTTTCAGGAAATATTCCTGTGCATTGGGATAGTCTGCCAAAGCCAAAAACACCACTCCGGTATTGGTCAGGCTGTTGATCATGTTTTTTCTCAGTCCCAATTCCTCAAAGATCTTCGTTGCCGCCTCGTGGGCTTCGAGTGCTTCGCGGTAGTTGCCATTTCGGTATTCGATCAGGGCAATATTGTTGGTTGCGCTCGCTTGACCCTTTCGGTTGCCACTCTCTCGGTGCGCTTCCAGGACCTGCCGGTATGCAACCAGCGCCAAGGAATCCTCTCCTTGGTACCAATAGTTGACTCCGTGGTAGTTGATGGCAGATATGGCTCGTGAAGACATCCCTTTTTCTCTAGCCAAATCCAAGGCTGAATCCGCATAAGCATGGCCCAAAATCGGATTGATCCCGGCATAGGTGAAAGCGAGTTCATTGTAAAGATCTACACGCAAAGAGTCGGGCAGGCTGGAACGGGTCAGTTCGCTTCTTAGGGAATCCACCACCTTTTGTCCAAAAACCAGCGGTGCGACGAGCGTCAGAAAAAGAATCAGGGTCAAACGACACATGAGCGGGGCTTAAAAAACACCCTTCCTATTTACAAAAAGAGGTGTTCAAAAGCCAACACTAGAGCGAGATACAGAAAAAATTGAAGCAAAATATTCCGGCTAGATCCAAGCAACGACCTCCATCTATCATTTCCGACTAGGTATCGCCAATGACTATAGGCCCGAGCGATAGAGAACCAGCTTAAACTGTCCATCGGTGATTTTGATCTCCTCGTTTGCCCGACCCAATGGAGTGGATACCGGGCCGAGCACCGTGGCGCTGAAGGTTCCCTCGACTAGATTTTGACTGAGGGAGGAAAAACGTACGCTGGCATCATCGGTAATCTTCATGGAAAGATCGTTTCGCTGAAAAAGCACGGCATTGTACAAGTCACCGTCTTCGTCGGCATAGGTGAATTGAATCCGAACAAGGGGCACTCCGCTATACGCGATCGCGTCCTGCATCTCGTAGCTCATGCCGGTATCGAAAGGCTCCTCGTTCAAAACCGTCATAGACACAAAGTTTTTGGTTCCGTCACTGCCATCGCCGAGAATTATCGCCGTGGCCATATACACCTCACCCGAGGTGTCGTAGGTCATCGCCATACCCTGCGTTTGGAGGTTGGCACGAAATTCCTTTTGCATACCGTTCACCTTGAACCGGAAAAAATATTCTGACTGGGGCTGGGGTTCCTCTCCACCATCCCCGCAGGCGGCAAATACGGTAAGGATTAAAATCCAAATCGGAAGGTACTTCAAGGATGTTTTCATGGCTTCTCTTTTTTGAAAGAAGCAAAGTAGCCTAGGCGGGCTCGTTGCGCCATTCCTGTTTATTATTTGCCAGGCTTGGCTGATTTCCCGCGATAAACGGTGTACTGATTTAGCCTACTGACCGATCCGGCTCTCAAGCTGGGTCTGGCCAAAGGTCATGTTCTCGCGGTGGATTTTGACACCAAGCATGATTTCCTCCACCACGTCTGCATGCTGATCTATCACGTCAAATCTCTCCGATGGATCATGGGCAAGATTAAAAAGCTTCGGCTTGTCTAGTTCCTCAACCTTCGCAGGGTATCCCGAGGGATTGTTGCTGTAGAAATAGAGCTTAAAGTCGCCACTTCGCACCGCAAACAGCCGATCGCCATGGTAGTAAAACATCTCCTTCCGTGGCGACTCGTCTTGTCCCCGGAACACCGGACTCAAGTCAAAGCCATCATAAATCCTGTCCCTTGGCATTTCCACTCTGGCAAGAGAGGTAATCGTGGGAAACAAATCGAGGGTGCTGCCCATTTTGGACACGACTTCTGGCTTTACGTTTCCCGGACCCCAGATCACCGTCGGTACGCGGACTCCGCCTTCGTAGCTGGTCCCTTTTCCCCCAAAAAGCAAACCAGCACTTCCGCCCTGTTCGTTGAATGTCAGCCATGGGCCGTTGTCCGAAGTAAAGACCACATAGGTTTTTTGTTCCAAGCCATGCTGGCGGAGCGCCGCCAGGATTTGGCCCACGCTCCAGTCTATCTCCTCGATCACGTCCCCATAGAGTCCCCGCTCGCTTTGCCCCAAAAAACTATCCGAAGCAAAGAGCGGAACATGAGGTAGGGAATGCGCCAGATAAATGAAAAACGGCTCGCCCTTATTCTCCCCAATGATTTTCACCGCCTCCTCGGTATATCTTCTGGTAATCGTCCGCTGGTCTGCCGGTCGCTCGATTACGCTGGTATCTCGCATCAAGGGAACGTTGAAGTATTCAATCTTGGAGTTTTGGAAAGCTTCCTTTGCCGAGACATCGTTCACCCTATCCATGTCATTGCTGTAGGGGATGCCAAAGTAAGAATCGAAACCATGACTGGTCGGTAGGTATTGCGGCAAATGGCCGAGGTGCCATTTGCCTATCGCCGCGGTAGCATACCCGACGGATTTGAGCTGTTTTGCGATGGTCAGCTCATAGGCGGGCAATCCGCCTCCAGAATCTGGAAACAAAACCCTGCGCACATTGCTATACATTCCGGTGCGTACGGGAAATCTTCCCGTCAACAGCCCCGCCCGGCTGGGAGTGCAGACATTGGCGGCTACGTAGAAGTTGGTCCATTTCTGCCCTTCAGCCGACATCTGGTCAATGTTTGGCGTCTTGATCGTGGGGTGGCCAAATACCCCCAAATCTCCATAGCCCTGATCATCGGTGAAGATGATGATGAAGTTCGGCCTATCCGACCCTTTGTCTTGCGAGTGGGCTGATTGGATGCCATAGAACAAAAAAAGAAAAGCGAGAGGAAAAAGCAGCGACTGTTTCATAATTGAAGGGTTATCCTGGTTATCAAATAAGCTAGGAAAAAAATCGAAGGTTAAAGTGAACTAGCCTCCAAAAGTTGAATGGTTGATGTTTGGCTCAAGCGGCTGAAACAGAAAAACAGGAAGGCGATTGCCTCCCTGTTTTCCGCACTTTTTGGTTGATTGTCTTACTAGAATCTTTTGGCTCCGCTAAACTCCATGGCCTCGCCCTTGCCAAAGCCATAACTGATACCGAGCGTCACAAATCTTCCCCGCTGGCGAAAGCTGTACTGGCTGAATTCAGGTGAATAGCTTTCGCTCTCCGTCACCCGTGACGCAAATACATCCCTGACGCTGAGGTTGATGATGGCCTTGCCATTTACGATCTTCTTACGGACGCCAAGGTCTGCCATGACAAAACCCTTGTTGCTCCGCTGGAAGGTCTGATAGGAAGACCGGTAGTCCGTTACCACCTCCAATGCAAAATCCGCCGGAAGTTCAAACTTGTTGGTCAGTCGGCTTGACCACTGGCTAGAGGTGAAGCCGAAGGGCGTGGACTCCCAAGTTCCGCTCCGGTCAAAGTAGTTGTAGTTGAAGTCCGCGTTCACCGACCACCAGTCGCTGGGTGTCAACTTGCCATTCACTTCCAATCCGGTGACGTTGTTGGTACCGATGTTCATGGGCTTGGTGATGTTGACACCGCTTTCTACGGTGGTCACATCCTCGATCGTTTGGGTGATGTAACGGTGGTAAACGGAGCCGCTGAGCGAAAACAGAGCATGGTCAAAGATCGCCGTCACCTCGTAGCTGTCGGTGTACTCAGGGAGTAGGTCGGGATTACCCGTGCTGACATTGTAAGGATTTCGGATGTTATAGAAGGGATTCAAGTCGAAAAACCTTGGTCTGGAGATTCTTCTAGAGTAGCCTCCTTGTAAAGAAAAGTTCTTGGCCACCTTGTAGGATCCGTGAACGGTGGGAAAAGCATTGGTGAAGTTCTGCTTATTCTCCTCGCCGGTCTGCTCCAATTCGGTCTGAAGGTCGGTATTTTCCATCCTTAGGCCCAGTTTTAACCCAAACTTGTCCCCTTCGTAGGCGCCCGTGCCATAGAGTCCGAGTACATTTTGGGAATAGTGGAAATCGTTTGTAAGATTGGGGATCACCACCCACTCCCCTTCCTCAAAATCGGAGATGGAATAGTTGTTTTTCACCGTGCTCAGGAAATACTGCCCCCCGGTCTCCAGCGTGAACTTCTCCCCAAACGGCTGAGTGTAATCGGCTTGGAAGGTGTACTCAGCTTGGCTGAAGTCATTGTCAGCCAACTGGCGCTCCGTTTGGGCTCCCTCCCCAAAAGTAGGCGAATTGTCAAACTCCGAACGCTGATCCTTGGCAAAAGAGCTTCCCAAGGCGCTGATCAGAAGAAAATGGTCGTCCTTGTCGGAAAAGTCGCTTTTGTACTGCAACTCATATTGCCACTTGGGATTGGTGGCCTCGGTGGACTCCGTCCTGTTCCAGCCTGATACCATCACCTGCGAGGCATCAAAGGAGCTGAAAGCCCCGTCCGAATATTCCGTCTCGCCTTCGAAAGCATAGTTTCCCGAGAGCGTTATCACATTGCGCTCGTTGATGTAGTAGTCAGTACCGAGGATAAGATTGAAAAACTTCTCGTTCTTCTCGGCCTCACCCAGACTGGTCACCTCGGTGCCGTCGATGAGGTTGCTGTTGCGGGTTTCAAAGTCCTCCGGCATGGTCCTATAGCCCACCCCCAGCTGGCTGAAGAGGTTGAATTTGTCCGTTCGCTTGTTCAGCGAAAAGCCGAGGCTGTGGTTATTGGGCACACCGGTGTTGAGCGTCACCGAGCCGTTGACTCCGCGCTTCTCGTCCTTTTTCAGGACGATGTTGATGATCCCAGAGGTCCCTTCGGCATTGTATTTTGCCGAGGGGTTGGTGATCACCTCCACCCGCTCGATCATGTCGGCGGTCACCGTACCCAAAGCATTCCCCCCGTCGCTGGTCAAAACAGAAGGCTTTCCGTTGATCAGTACTTGTACCCCGCCAGTACCCCTGAGCAGGATCTGGCCTTCGATGTTCACATTGACGGAGGGGATATTGTTAAGCACATCCAGGGCGCTGGCCCCGGTGCTGCTAAGGTCTTGGCCTACATTGAAGACCCGTTTGTCCAGCTGGAATTCCGTGGTGGATTTTTCGCCCCGCACCACGACCTCATCCATGAGTTTGCTATCTTCTGCCAAAGCGATGGTACCCAAGTCTACCTGGTTTTTCACTATTTCAAACTCTGAAAACTCCTGGGTAATGAAGCCCATGAAACTTACCTCCAGGCTGAAGCTCCGACTCTCGGTGGCTAACAGCAGCGTACCGTCCGGCAGGGTAGTCGTACCGGCGAGCATTTCCCCGCTGGCTTTGTCCAGCAGCTTGATGGTGGCAAACTCGATGGGAGATTGGGTTTTTGCATCGACCACTTTGCCGGTGATCTCCACACTTTGTGAAAAAACGGTACTCAGGCCCAAGCCAAAAAACAGGATACAGGTAAGCGAAAATCTCATTGTGGAGGTTGTTGATTACCCTCCAAAACTGCCGAGGAATGCTTACCTTAAAAAATATAATCGGTGAACGACGGGACTTTCCAGACGAACGGCAAGGTCCGGCCACCCGGGTCGTTTGACTGGAAAAAACGGTCGTTCATCCACAGGATTAGCAACACAGCCGCTTTCCCCATTATTTTCAGTCCATGGATTCCAAGTCCCGCGCCCATACTTCTGCCAAGCAAGAGTGGATCTTCCAGCTCATCCTGCATTTGACGGTATTCCACTTTGTGATCATCGACCACGAGCACGGACAAATGGTCTATGAGCTGGACTGGTACCAACTGGCCTTTTTCGCCAACTACGTCTGCGCCAACCTGCTCATTAGCTACGTGCTGCTACCACGCTACCTGTATCGGAAAAGATATTTGGAGTTTGCCGTCTATTGCCTGCTGATCGTGGTGGCTGTGATCCTGATCGAGGAGTTTGTCTTGGAGAAAATCTTCTTTCCTAACACGCGGGGCTCCGATTTCCAGGGAGCGATACTAAGTTTGGGAGAAGTCTTGTCGGTCCTGGGAGCCCTGACTGGGGTAAAATTCGCTTGGGATTCCATACACCGGCAGCGGGAGATTGACGAGCTCAAGCTCATGGTCAAAGACAGCGAGCTTTCTTTTCTCAACTCCCAGATCAATCCGCATTTTCTCTTCAACAACCTCAACAACCTTTACTCCTATGCCGTGGAGCAGTCGCCGAAAACCCCCGAAATCATCCTCGGTCTGAGCGGGGTGCTGCGCTACATGCTCTACGAATGCAGGGAAGCATTTGTCCCCCTGCTCAAGGAAGTCGAGCAGCTCCGCAACTTCATCCAGCTTTACGAGCTGCAAATAGAAGAGCGGGGCGCTGTGGACTTTACCACCAAAAATGTCAGCGACAACTACCAAATCGCCCCGCTGATCCTCAATGTCTTTGTGGAAAATGCCTTCAAGCACAGCCAATCTGGACAGTCCGACGAGATCCGCATCTCCATATCCCTCGCCGTGGACGACACCGGGACGCTGCACTTTAGCTGTGTGAACAACTTCGAGCCCACCGACTTTTCCAACGGGGAAAACCAGGGCATAGGCTTGAAAAACGTGAAAAAGCGACTGGCCCTCCTCTATCCCGAGCGGCATCGCCTCGAAATCGAGCAAAAAGGGAAAGAATACCGCGTTTCGCTCCAGATCAAACTCCAGACGCCGTGACTTGCCTGATCATAGAAGACCAGCCACCCGCCCAGCGCATCCTCCGCAAATACATAGAGGATCTGGGCACGCTTCAGCTTTTGGAGGTCTTTGGCGACCCGCTGAAGGCCATGGCCTTTCTGGAGGAGCATCCCGTGGACTTGCTCTTTTTGGACATCAACCTACCCAAGCTGAGCGGCATAGCCTTTCTCAAAACCCTCCAGAAAAAACCCCAAGTCATCCTCACCACCGCCTATTCCGAATATGCCCTTGAAGGCTATGAGCTTGACGTGGTGGACTACCTGCTCAAGCCCTTTTCCTTTGAGCGCTTTCTGAAGTCCGTGTCCAAAGTCCGCCGGCCCCAAATGGAAAGTCACTCACCTGCTGCACCAGCCCGAAAGGAACATTTTGTCAAAATCGGATATGAGCACATCCGCATCGCCTTTGAGGACATCCTCTACCTAGCGGCGGACGGTGACTATTGCGAGATCTTCCTGGAAGGCAAAAAGCACCTCTCCTCCGAATCCCTGAAAAAGTGGATCGAACTGCTGGAAGGCTGGGATTTTTTCCGCATCCACAAGTCCTACCTGGTCAACATCCACCAGATCGACAAGGTCAGCGGCAACACGATCTTCCTCCACGACGGCACCCAACTTCCCCTCGGCCGGGCTTACAAGGATGATTTTATGGGAAAATACCTGAGGTAAGGGAGAAAGCATCCCCCTAAATCCCTTCTGCGAAAACCTCACTTATAGTATATTAAGGAGCCATGGACACAGCTGAAAAAATCAAAGCTTTTCTCGACAGCCTTTCTGAGCCCAAATGCGCTGAGATGCAAGTTTTGCATACCCACATTCTCCAACTTTTTCCAAAAGCCAAACTGTGGTTTTTGGATGGCAAAGACGAAACAGGCAAAGTGGTTACCAACCCCAGCATAGGCTACGGGCAGTACACGATCCATTACAAGGACGGCTCGACGAAAGAATTCTATCAAATCGGCATCAGCAGCAATAGCACGGGCATTTCGGTCTATGTCATGGGATTGGAAGACAAGAAATACTTGCCGGAGACTTTCGGGAATCGCATCGGCAAGGCAAGCGTCACCGGCTACTGCATCAAATTCAAAACAGTCAAAGACATCAAACTCGACATTCTGGATGAGGCGATGTGCTATGGGATTAAACACACCGACAATGACTAAACACCTGAAAATCCTCCTTCTACTATTTCTATCCTCCTGTGGGCAATCCGACCAGCTCGACCGGAAAATTATCGGAACCTGGACTATGGAGAAGGTCTACGAATACGAAAACGATGTCACGGAAAAGCACAATCCCGCGCAGGACAGATGGATTGAGTTCAAATCCGACGGTTCCTTCGTAAGTGAAGGAAAGCCTTTCGGCAGGAACACCGGCTACTGGACTGCCGACAATGAAGCGTCCATACTATACATCGACAGCGACGTGGATGACGACGACAGCGAGTGGAGCGTCGCCTTCGACAAAAACCAAACTATCTGGACTGGAATCGGGCATCCAAGAAAAGAGAACACCAAGCTGATCCACAAGCGAAAAGAGTAGCGAGGGGCCGAGATAGCTTGCGCCCCGTGTGTGAGCCCGCTGAAGAACTACCGGTTTCACGGAGTAGTTGGTGACTACCGCTCGGATGACAGGACTAGGGTAGGCAAAAGAAAACTCACAGCGAAGTCAGTCCTAGTCCTTGCAAAAATCTCCGAATCACTTAATTTTAGTCAGGAAGTTAGAGTCAATACTTGGTCAACTTTAGAGGCAGACAAAACTGTACAGCGCAATTGGGTAAGGCAGATACCGAGCACGTTGCTTGCTTAAGTTAACCTGCTGAAAAAAAATACTCTATTTAGTTACGAATCAGCTAGATCCTCAATATAAAAACAACTTACACGCCCGTTAACACATTCAGTGAATCAGACATGACATTCCTAGAACTTGCAGAAAGAACACTAAAAGAGGAAAACAAGCCTCTAACTTCAATTGAGATTTGGAATATCGCAACTAAAAAAGGTTACGACAAGCAACTGAATTCACAAGGAAAAACACCTTGGGCAACACTGGGAGCTCAAATTTATGTAAGTGCAAAAGATGACTTAAAGTCCGTTTTTGGGAAAACTGATTCAAGGCCAAAAAAATTCTACCTAAAGTCAATGGCCTCCCAAATCAATCTGGAAGACAATTCTATTCCAGAGGACATCGTACAAACGAAAGAAAAAAAGTTCGACTACCTTGAAAAAGACCTACATAAATACCTTACATATTTTGCCTATTATCATCTCAAATGCTACACAAAAACTATAAAACACAATATATCGAACAAGAAGGAATTTGGGGAATGGGTACACCCTGACATGGTAGGTTGCTATTTCAGAATGGATGATTGGAAGAAAGAAGTTTATGACTTCAGTAGTTCCATTGGCGTACGTGGTACGGTAATGTATTCATTTGAGATAAAACGAGAATTATCCTTTTCAAATTTGAGAGAGAGCTTTTTTCAATGCGTATCAAACTCTTCTTGGGCAAACGAATCGTATTTGGTAGCTGCTAGAATTTCCGAAAACGAAGATTTTTCTGACGAGCTTTCAAGACTATCTACATCATTTGGAATTGGCGTAATCGAACTAAATATTGAAGATCCGGATTCATCGGAAATATTAATTCCTGCGAAGCATAAAAAAGATCTAGACTTTGAAACCATCAATAAGTTAGCAATGAATAGTGATTTCAAAGAGTTTCTAGAAACAGTAAAAATTGACATGACAAGCAAAAAAATTCACAAAAAAGAGTACGACTTTATTGAAAGCTTGGAAAAGCTAAAAATAAAATAACTGATGACAGAAAACCGTCCTCACTGTCTATCCAAATTTATTACCCCCGTGTAGGCGTTGATGACAACTTCCCAAACCACGAAAAAAGCTACCCCGTCTCCAGGGTAGCTTTTTCTATTTGGGTTAGTATTCTATTTAGTGATGGTCCTCAAACCCGCTGAGGTCGGCGTTTTCTTCGAGGCGTTGGAGCTCCTTCTTACCATAGGCGATCTTGGTGATCACCACATAGAGCACGGGCACGAAGAAGATCGCCAGGAAGGTAGCCGAGAGCATCCCCCCGATCACCGTCCAGCCTATGGTCTGTCTCGCGACCGCTCCGGCACCGTTGGACAGCGCCAACGGCACCACGCCGAGGATAAAGGCCAACGAAGTCATGATAATGGGACGTAGTCGGAGCTTCACCGCATCCAGGGTCGCCTTCACCAGCGGCATACCCTTGTCCACCCGCTCCTTGGCAAACTCCACAATCAGGATGGCGTTTTTCGCAGCCAAACCAATCAATGTGATCAAACCGATCTGCGCATAGACATTGTTGTCCAGCTTAGGCAGGAAGGTCAAAGCCAAGATCGCTCCGAATGCACCCAGAGGAAGCGCCAGCAAGACCGAGAACGGCACCGACCAGCTCTCATACAATGCCGCCAACAAGAGGGAAACCAAGATGATGGCCAGTGAGAAGATCAGGATGGTGCTGCTGCCAGCCGCCATCTCTTCGCGGCTCAGACCGGAGAAGTCATAGCCATAGCCATCCGGCAATACCTCGGCAGCCACTTCTTGAAGGGCCGCGATCGCTTGACCGGAACTGTATCCCGGAGCGGCGTTACCGTTGATCTCCGCAGAGCGGAAGAGGTTGTAGTGGGAGATCACCGGCGCGCTCTCCGTGATTTTATAGTTGATCAACGCACTCAGCGGCACGGATTCTCCCTGCCGGTTGAGCACGTAGTACTTTTGCAAATCCTCTATTCCACTGCGGAAGGTGGTATCCGCTTGGGTCACGACGCGGAAGTTACGCCCATACTTGGTGAAGTCATTGACATAGCTCGAACCCATCATGCTGGACATCGTGGCAAAGACATCGGTCATGGACACGCCGAGTTTTTTCACTTTCTCCCGGTCCACCTCGACATGGTAGCCCGGGGTTTTCGCAGTAAAGAAGCTATAGGCCATGGCGATCTCAGGACGGGCGTTGGCTGCCTGGAGGAATTGTCCCAGCACGCCCTCTAATTCCTTCACATTTCCACCGGCCCGCTGCTCCAGCATAAAGCTGAAACCGCCAGTCTGGCCAAGACCCGGAATTGCTGGTGGCGGAACAACTACTATGTTGGCGCCTTTGATGGCGGTAAACTTCTGGTTGAGCGCACCGATGATGCCAAAGAGCTGCAAGGAAGGATCCTTTCGCGTTTCCCAAGGATGCATTTGCACAAAGAAAGTCGCCGAGTTGGGCTTGAAGGAGAAGTTGATCGCGTTAAGTCCGCCGATACCGGTCACGTTGTTGATTCCCTCGGTACTGCGGATCAGCTGGTTCATTTCCGCCATTACTTCGCGCGTTCGGGAGCTGGAGGCACCCTCTGGCAACTCCACGGATACGAATAGACGTCCCTCATCCTCAGTCGGGAGGAAGCCAGTTGGTTTGCTTTGGAACAGCCCAAAAGTGCCTGCAAAGATGCAGACCAAGATCACAAGCACCAGGGGAGCCTTTTTGATCCAAGATCTCACCCCATTGGAATAGGAGCCGGTCACACGCTCAAACCAGTTATTGAATCGGTAAAAGAACTTATTCAAACCTTTTCCCTCTGGAGTTACCTCAGAAGGTCTAAGCAAAATGCTACACAGGGCTGGAGTCAGCGTAAGCGCGACAAAAGCTGAGATCAACACAGATATCGCGATGGTGATCGCAAACTGCTGATACATCCTTCCCACGATACCCGGGATGAAGCCTACCGGAATAAATACCGCGGCGAGGATCAGTGCGATCGCAATTACCGGAGCTGTGATGTCCTTCATCGCCCTTCGCGTCGCTTCTTTCGCAGAAAGCTTAAAGCGGTCAATGTAGTGCTGAGCCGCTTCCACCACCACGATGGCATCATCCACCACGATCCCGATTGCCAGCACAAAGCCAAACATGGTCAGGGTGTTGATGGTAAATCCTAGCGGTACAAAGAAGATAAACGTCCCTATGATAGAGACGGGGATAGCGAGAATGGGAACCAGTGTGGCTCTCCAGCTTTGCAGGAACAGGAACACGACGACAATCACCAAGAGCAGGGCTTCGCCAAATGTCTTGATTACCTCGTTGATGGACACTTCTACCACGGAGACGGACTCGAAAGGCACCACGTAGTCCATGTCAGCCGGGAAGGAAGCCTTCAGCTCGTCCAGCGCCTTGTATACTCCCTCGGCGGTTTCCAAGGCGTTGCTGCCAGGAGCCTGATAGACTAGGAGGATTGCTGCATCCTGACCATTGACCGTGGAGTATCGGCCGTAGTCGAACTGGCCTAGTTCCACGCGCGCGATGTCCTTCAGGTACACGAGTGAGCCGTCCTCGGGATTGGTGCGGACGATGATGTTTTCGAACTCCTCCTGCTCTACCAATCGACCATTGACCGTAATGGGATATTCGAAAGCCTGGGAGGTAAACTGCGGCATGCCGCCAACAGTACCTGCAGCCACTTGGAGATTTTGCTCTTGGATAGCGGCATTCACTTGGGAAGTGGAGATACCGTATTGGGCCATCTTGTCCGGTCTCAGCCATACCCGCATGGAGAAGTCCTGCCCGATGGCGTTAATGTCCCCTACCCCTGCCACTCGCGCCAAGGCATCCTTGATGAAGATGTTGGTATAGTTGGAGAGGAATTTCGGATCATGGGTGCCTTTGGGTGAATAGATACTGATCACCATCATGATGCTCGGGTTTCTTTTCCTCACGGTCAGCCCCAATCGGCGAACCGCTTCAGGTACGACCGGCTCCGCGATACTCACGCGGTTTTGCACATCCAACGTCGCGATGTCAATGTCCGTCCCCACATCAAAGGTCACGTTCATTTGCATCTGTCCGGTACTGGTATTGTTGGAGCTGATATAGGACATGCCCGGAGTACCGTTGACCTGAGTCTCGATGGGTGTAGCTACCGTCTGTTCCACGGTCTGCGCATCCGCCCCGGAATAGATCGCGGACACCGATACGACCGGCGGCGTGATATTGGGATATTGGGTCACGGGCAGGTTGAACGCCGCCAGAGCGCCCACCAGGACGATGACGATGGAGATCACCATCGCCATGACGGGGCGTTTTATGAATATTTCTGATATCATTTCTTGGGATTCTTGGTATGGAAAAAATTTTACTGAACCTGAACTTTTGCTCCCTGGCGTAGCTTCTGAAGTCCATCCACCACGATAGTCTGTCCGGCTTGTAGTCCCTCCCTCACCGCTACTTCGGCACCGAATACTGTGCCCAGCTTGACGGTCTGTTGCGCCACGGAGCTATCCGGCCCGACCACATAGACGAAGTATTCGCCCATCTGCTCGGTCACCGCTTTGTATGGGATGACCAACTGGTCGCCGTGGTCATCGTTGATCACCTGCAAAACTCCCGTCATGCCAGGCACCAGCATCCTGTCGGGGTTGGGAAATTCCACTCGGATGTTGATCGTACCGGTCTGTCTTCCCACCGCCCGGTCCACTGTCGCCAGTTTTCCCGGCTGTGGATAAAGGCTTCCGTCACTGAGCTTGAGGGTAAAAAGAGAATCCGGTGCGTCGGGAGCATTGACCAGCTTGTAGTAGCGGGGAATTTCCTTTTCGTTGATCACAAAGTCCACCTGCACCGGATCCGTCGAGGAAAGCGTGTTGAGCAAAGGCTGTCCAGGAGAGACTTGCGTTCCCAACCTAACCTGGGAAATCCCGATCCTTCCATCAAAGGGGGCGGTAATCTGGGAGTATCCCAAATCCGTCTCGGCGGCCGCCACTTGGGCTTCACTGGCCTGAACTTGCGCTTCAGCCGCCAGTAGCTCCGCTTTGGCGTTGTCTAGGGTCTGCTTGGCAATAGCCTCGTTTTGGTCAAGGCGCTCGTAGCGATCCACATCCTTCTGGATTCTGGCGAGATTGGCTTGGGCTGAAGCCAAAGAAGCCGCCGCTTGGTTTCTTGCCGCCAGATATTTGGTTTGGTCGATTTGGTAGAGCTTCTGGCCGTTTTTCACCTGCTGTCCATCCTGGACAAAAATTTGCGTGATGTAGCCGCTGACCTGGGGACGGAGCTCGATCTCATTGAGGGCGACTACCGTGGCCGGATAGGTATCCAGTCCGGTGACGGATTTGCTGGCTACTTTGTACACGGACACGGCCACCGGAGCAGGAGGAGGCGGTGTCTGGGCGGCATTTCCGCAGCCATAAAGTACCGCGCCTAGCGCTGCAAAGAATAGTATGCTTGGATTAAAATATTTTTTCATCTGGTAGTAATTTATTTTCGATGGACAGCTGAAATCAGAATGAAGATTCTATGGAAGATGGATTGATAAGTCCCATTGCGCGCTGGAGATCCAACTTGCTGGAAAGGACACTATAAAGCGCATTGTAATTATTGATCTGCGCGGTGCGGAGCTCAGACTCAGCCACGACCAGATCGACATAGGCTTTGACCCCTTCGTCATATTGGAGTTTGATGGTGTTGTACACCTCCTCCGCCAGATCTAGGTTATCTTGAAGCGTCTGCCAAGCAAAATAGTTGGCATTGTAATCCGCCAGAGCCGTCTCATACTCGGTATTCAGCTGCTTTTCATAATTGTTTAGGGAGACTAGGGATTTTTCCTGTTTCAGCCTTGCCAGCCTCACCTCGTCTGAGCGCTTGCCTCCTTGGAAAATAGGAATGGATGCGCTCAAGCCCAAGGCTGAAGTGGGAAAGGACTCATCCAATAAGCCGGAGAAATTTTGGTTGAAAAACAGGAAGTTGTAATTATAAAAACCCTTGATCGCCGGTATATAAGCCCATTTGGAGTAGCTGGTCTCCAGCTCTGACAGGGAATACTGGGTCTTGGCCAGCTGATAGTCCACCCGGTTTTCCATGATAAAATCCGGCGCCACGTCCAGCTCCGCCCTTTTTGCCATCTCTCCATACTCGTAGTGGAGAGTCAATTCCTGATCAAGGGGATAGCCACTTACTTGCTTCAAGTAGGAGTATTTGGCGTCAAGGGAAGATACCAGTCTGTTTCGTTGGCTTTGGATGTTGGCCAGGCTGATGCTCGCTCTTTGGAAGTCGGTCTTATCCACCAGACCAGCTTCAAATCGCGCTCTGGCGTCTTTGTACTGCTTCTCTTGGCGGACAATGTTTTCGTCGAAGACCTTGATCTGCTCCAGGCTCAGCAGCAAGTCATAGAAAGCCCTCGCCACCGTGATCACCGCTTCGATTTTCTGGGTCTCCATGGTTTGGCTCAGTTGGTTTCTAGCCAGACTGGAGCCTTTGGAAGCCAAGAAAACGTCCCGGTTGAAAATCGTCTGGTCTACGGTGAAGTTGAGGTTGCCCGAATATGGCTGCCCAAAAGTGATCAGTTGGTCGCCAATGGGCTGGGTCTGTAGCTTCAGGTTATTGCTCCATTGGGTATTGGCGGAGACTTGGGGCAGCCAAGCCGATAGACTGGACTTGATCTGCCTGTCGCCAATCTCGGCATCCAGTTCGGAAATCTTCACCAGAGGGCTGTTGATCAAGGCAAATTTCACCATCTCCTCGACGGTGAATTGGGTACTGTCCTCCGGCTGCTCCTGAGCCTTTAGGGCGGACGCAGAAAGCAGCCAAAAAACACAAAGTAGGAATCGTCTTTGTCTCATTAAAATATAGTTGGTTTGAAAATGTTACGATTGAAATTTGATCCCGTCCCAAACCATTTGGGGAATCAAGTGTAGGTCTTGGGCTGCCGAAGCGGTCTTGGCTTTGAAATAAGTAGTAAAACGAACCAAAGAAATAAGGCTGCCCAGCACCATGATGGAAATGATTTTGGGATTCAAGGCCTTCAGCTGTCCGGATTCTACACCCTCTTTGAAGAATGCTTCCAGCCATTGCCCCAAAGGATCGCATTCCAGCTGGACTGCCTCGGTATTATAGGGACTACTGCTAAACTGGTCCAAAAAACTCTGAAAAGCGGGCTTTTCCCGATAGAGTGAAGTCACATTATTCCACAAATCAAAAAAGCGGGCCTCAAAGTTCTTTTTGGGGTCATCTTTTTCACTGATTTTTTTTGCGACTTCAGTTTTGACATAGGTATAAAGTTCAAGGATCATTTCATCCTTGCTCTCAAAGTAGGTATAGACCGATCCGGCTGCGACAGAGGCCTGCTTGGCTACTTGGCTGATCGGGCAACCGTGGAATCCATTTTCCTTGATAAGCTCTAGCGCGCTCTCGAGAATCTGAACCTTTTTGCTTGGGTTTTGCTCCATGGGAATGAGTGAATGAACGTTCAATCACGTATTGCCGAAGTTGGTTCCCGACGACTCCCATTTTTTCGGATCTTTTTTTCAACGGGATTTTCTTGGTTTGAAAATCAGGCTGCTTGTGCTAGTTTGAGCACCTGAACAATAAACCCATGAAACCTAACCAACTCGCCTTAGCGATTTTTTTCGCGTTTTCTCTCGTCCATCTCGCCGCCGCGCAAGAGAGGATCGTTTTTCAAGGCGGCGAGGAAGGCCACGCTACCTATCGGATTCCTGCCATCATAGACCTGCCAAACGGTGAACTGTTGGCCTTTGCCGAGGGCAGGGTAAATGGAAGCGATGACTTCGGCGACGTAAATCTGGTGATGAAAAGAAGTGCAGATCAGGGCCAAACCTGGTCCTCCCTTCAGACCTTGGTCGATTACGACTCCCTCCAAGCCGGCAATCCGGCTCCTGTCGTAGATCTTTTTGACCCAGAACACCCCAAGGGCCTTGTGTACCTCTTCTACAACACCGGCAACAACCACGAGTACGACATTCGTATGAACAGAGGTGTGCGAGAGGTATGGATGATCAAGTCTTTCGATTTTGGCAAAACCTGGGAAAAGCCGGAAAACATCACCCTTCAAGTACACAAGCCCAACAATCCGGCTTTCAATCCCGAATACAAAAACCCGGCGGACTGGAGGCACTATGCCAATACGCCCGGCCATGCCTTCCAATTCAAAGAGGGAAAATACAAAGGCCGGATCTACGTCGCAGCTAACCACTCTGTAGGAGCTCCCCAGGAAAATTTTGCCGAATACCAAGCCCACGGTTTTTACACCGACGACCATGGGAAAAGCTTCCGCATTTCCGAGTCAGTTGACATTCCCGGCTCAAATGAATCCATCGCCGCTGAGCTCAGCGACAACAGGATGATCATGAGCATTCGAAACCAAAAAGGCGATATCCGACAGCGAATCCTAGCCTACTCCTCGGATGGTGGACAGACCTGGGACGAGGCCTATTTCGACGAAAGTCTGCCTGACCCAGTCTGCCAGGGCTCCATCCTCGACCTCGGAACAAGCGACGGGCAAACCATCCTCGCACACTCCAACAACGCAAATGAAACCGAACGAAACCAACTTACTGTCAAAGTCAGCTTTGACGGGGGTAAAAACTGGGAACTCACGCTGCCGATAGACTACACAGGAGACAGCGCCAAGCTTCCTTGGACCGCATACTCCGACCTGGTCAAGCTAGACACCGGCACACTGGGCATCCTTTACGAAAGAAACAACTATCAGGAAATCGTCTTCAAGCCTGTGGTTTGGAACAGAGAATAATCTCGTCAACGAAGGATAGTCCTATTTGCTTAACCGGAGGTTTTGTTGCAAAAGTCTTTTCTGCTTACATTTTAGGAAACCTAAAGCAACCGAACCTGTTATGAACCAAGAAAGATATTGGCTCGCCCTCAGCTGGGTGGCTGTAGTCTTTGGCACCAGCCTAATTTTTTCCTGCCAAAAGCCAGCAGAAAAAGCCGCCGAAGCGGAACTCAGCTCTTCTACCCTGCTCAAAGATTATGTTCACGCAGCCGACTCCACCTACCGCTATGAGATCGTCCACAGCGTACCGGGAGAAGAATTTGACTATGTCGTGCTGAAAATGTACTCCCAGCATTGGCTCACGCCCGATATCGTGGATAAGACCGAATGGTGGCACTGGGTCTCCGCGGTCGTCCCAAAAAACACGCCTCATCAGACCGGCATGCTCTGGATCTCCGGTGGCAGCACGAATTCGAAAATGCCCGAGGAACCGGATCCGCTAATCTTGGCGGCCGCCACGCAGACCAATTCCATCGTAGCCAAGATCCACAACGTGCCCTTCCAGCCCATCACTTTCGCCAACGACACCTTTGGTGAGCGCTATGAAGATGAGATCATTTCCTATGGCTGGAGGAAATTTCTGGAAGGAGGAGCCAAAGACAAGGACGCGATCTGGCTGGCTCGGCTTCCTATGACCAAAGCCGCTAAACTCGCCATGGATGCCGTAAGCGATATGGCAAAAACGAAATACAGCAAGATCCTTGATAGCTACGTGGTCGGCGGAGCCTCCAAAAGAGGCTGGACCACTTGGACCACCGCAGCGGTGGATGATCGGGTTGTTGGCATCGTCCCGGTCGTGATTGACTTGCTCAATCTGGTGCCGTCTTTTGAGCACCATTGGCAAAACTATGGATTTTGGGCGCCGGCCGTAGGAGACTATGTGCGGGAGGAAGTGATGGAATGGGTCGGCACTCCTGAGTTTGACCGGATGATGGAGATCACGGAGCCCTATTCCTTCCGCAAGGACTACGAAATGCCCAAGCTGCTGATCAATGCAGCTGGCGACGAGTTTTTCCAACCTGACAGCTGGAATTTCTACTGGGATAGCCTGCCGGGGGAAAAGCACCTGATGTATGTACCCAATTTTGGCCACGATATAGGGGATTCCGATGCCCTGCCCAATATGATTGCTTTCTACGGCTCCATCCTCAACAAAACCACTCGGCCAAACTACGAATGGAAAATCGAGGGAGACAAAATCCTCGTGAAGACCGACCCCAGCAACCGGCCAGCTTCCGTCAAGCTATGGTCAGCACTCAATCCCCTCTCTCGCGATTTTCGCATTGATGTGTTTGGGCCAAACTGGGTAGCGGAGGAAATCCGGCTGCCGGAGAGCGGTGAGCTGGAAGTCCTGCTGAAAACACCGGATGAAGGCTTCCGGGGCTATTTCGTCGAGCTGACTTATGCGGGAGAAAGCCCCTTGAAAGTCACCACCGGGGTGGAAGTCTTGCCCAGGACATATCCTTTTGAGCCTTTTGTGTCAAAAAAAGCAAGCACTCCTGCGGTGCATTAATAAAATCCCAGCGGTCTAGCCGAAACCTAAATAACCTAAAACCCTGTTTCCCACCTATGAAACCCAACCCAAAAAACCCTTCTAGCGAGGTACTCGCTGCCATGTCCTATCTACGGGCCCTTGCAAATGACACGCCTTTTGTCTTCGAAAAAACGGTACATAATCTAGGCTTGTCTACCTTGTTGTCCAAATGAGCTTGGGTTAAATCCTGCAAGTACGTTTCCAACACCTCTACCGCAGGTATCCCAATCACCTACAGGTGAGCACAGTATGGACACCCCTGTATTCGAAGGCATCTTTATGTCTAAACCGATAAAATCTCCGATCAACCATGAACCTATTCGTTCTGATTCTTAGCTTATTTCAACTCGTTCATTCACTAAAAAACCCTGTCAAACCTACAATTCTAGCCTCCGGCTTTGTCTATGAATCCGCGCCTTTTCCACAGTGCCATGCCTCCACCTTGTTGGAGACTCCGTCGGGGATCATGGCAGCCTGGTTTGGGGGGACCCACGAAAGACATCCCGACGTCAGCATCTACACCTCCAAGCTCAGCGAGGGTGCTTGGTCCACTCCTCAAATGGTAGCGGATGGGGTGGAAAACGAGAACTTTCGAAATCCGACTTGGAATCCGGTCTTACATCGAATGGAGGACGGAAAGATCGTCCTTTTTTACAAAGAAGGGCCAAACCCCAGAGAATGGTGGGGGCTCTACAAAATCTCAGAGGACGAGGGAAAAACATGGTCTGAAGAAATCCAAACGCCACCGGGCTTTCTTGGCCCGGTCAAAAACAAATCCATCGTCCTACCCGACGGTAGACTCCTGCACCCAAGTAGTTTTGAGATCAACCGAATCTGGACCAGCCATGTTGAAATCACCGATCCGCAACTGAAAACATGGAGAAAATCAGAAATTGACGGCAACGGTTTTGGTGCCATCCAGCCCACGACCCTCCGTCACCCAAACGGAAGACTCCAGCTGCTTTTTCGTACCCAGCAGGGGGAAATTGCGACTTCTTCGTCTTCAGACAACGGAAACACCTGGAGCAAAATGGCATCCACAGGATTGGCACACAACAATTCGGGCATCGATGCAGTCACATTGAAAAATGGCTATCACCTGCTGGTTTGCAATCCCATAAAAAAAGGGAGGAACAAGATTAGTCTCTTTGGCTCTCCAGATGGTATTACCTGGGAAGAACTCTTGGTCTTGGAAGACGAAAGCGAGGGCGAATTCAGCTATCCGGCCATCATCGAGGCAAAGGATGGTACGGTTCACATCAGCTATACCTACAACCGGGTCAAGGTGAAATACATCCATCTTAAAGTCTAATCTTACTTGCTCCAACCTATGAACCCAATCGACATATTTCAGGGAATCTTCCCTCCCATGATTACTCCGCTCAATCCCGATTTTTCCCTGGATGTGGCACATACCGAAAAACTCATCGAATACCTGATCGATGGAGGGGTTCACGGCATATTCATCATCGGTACCACAGGCGAGTCAGCAAGTATCAGCATGGATGTCAAAAACGATCTCATCCGCCTGACCTGCAAAAAGGTGGCTGGGAGGGTTCCTGTTCTCGTTGGGATCACCGAAAGCTCCTTCGTGCAAAGCTTGGATCTGGCGGCGGTGGCCCTGGAATCAGGGGCTAGCGCACTGGTGGCCGCTACGCCCTTCTACATCAACATCGATCAGGATGAGGTGGTCAACTACTATCAAAAGCTGGCGGATGCGGTAAAATTGCCACTCTTCCTCTACGATATGCCCTCCCACACCAAGGTAAAGATCGAAATCGAATCGGCGGTGAAGCTGTCCGAGCATCCCAATATCATCGGTTTGAAAGACAGCACGGGAAACAAGGACAACTTCAAGGCGCTTTGCGATGCCTTCAAAAACCAGCCGGACTTCAGGCTATTCATAGGCCCGGAGGAGATCCTCGCCGAAAGCCTGGAAATGGGGGGACACGGGGGCGTATGCGGAGGAGGCAATCTTTTCCCAAAACTCTATGTGAGCTTATTTGAAGCATTTCAAAAACAAGAAGACGAAAAGGTCCAAAACCTCCAGGAGACCATCCTTTTCCTGAGCGAAAACATCTACCAAAATGGCACCTACAAGTCCAGCTATCTCAAAGGCTTGAAAGCATCCCTATCTTTTGAAGACCTGTGCGATGGCACACTGGCCCTACCGCTTTACTCCTATTCCGAGGAAGAGCAGTATGCCCTGCGGGATCGTTTTAGCGCGGTCAAAGACCGTGTGGAGCAAGCGCTATTGGCCGCCATCTAGAAAAACACCAATCAAACTAAGCAAAGAACGGAGGTCAAGTTTACTTTTGGCCATCTTTGCACCTTTGCTTTTTCTTCTTTTAATTCAATCCAACCCACCGAAACTTAACCCCATGCCTGTTTTAGACCTTGCGATTTTCCTGCTTTACATGGTTGCTATCATAGGTTTTGGGGTTTCTTTTTCTTTCAGAAAAAGATCCTCATCGGATTATACCACCGGTGGCGGCCGACTTCCAGCTTGGGCGATCGGAATGTCGATCTTCGCGACCTTCGTGAGCAGCATCAGCTTCCTTGCCTATCCAGGCAACGCCTACAGCACCAACTGGAATGGCTTTGTGTTCAGTTTGTCGATCCCACTGGCAGGTTGGGTAGCAGTAAAGTATTTTGTACCGCTCTATCGGAAACTGAAAAGCGAATCGGCCTACTATTATCTCGAGCAGCGCTTCGGCCCTTGGGCCCGGATCTACGCTTCTATATGTTACCTGCTCACGCAACTTGCCCGAATGGGCGCTATCCTTTACCTCCTCGCTTTGCCTATGAATTCTCTTTTGGGCATGAGCATCCCCTCAATCATCGTGATCACCGGCATCAGCGTGGTCGTGTACTCGATGTGGGGAGGTATTGAGGCCGTGATCTGGACAGATGCCGTTCAGGGTATTATCCTCATAGGTGGTGCCTTGGCTTGTATCTTGGTGATCTTCTTTGAGATCCCGGGAGGCCCATCGGAGGTTTTCCGGCTAGCCAATGAAGCGGACAAATTCAGTTTGGGGAGCTATGAGATGGATTTCACCACCTCTACCTTTTGGATGATCTTGGTCTACGGCCTGTTCATCAACCTACAGAATTTCGGGATAGACCAGAGCTATGTGCAGCGATATCTCACGGCGAAAACGGAGCAGGAAGCCAAGAAATCCACCTGGCTCGGAAGCTTGCTTTTTGTGCCAGTGTCGCTCTTGTTCTTTTTCATCGGCTCCGCTTTGTTTGCCTTCTACCAAGCTCAGCCCGAACTCTTACCTGCCGGCACCGCAGGTGACAAGGTATTTCCCTATTTCATCGTCAACCAGCTTCCAGTGGGTTTTACGGGATTGTTGATCGCATCCATCTTCGCAGCGGGAATGAGTACCATCTCCACCAGCATCAATAGCTCGGCTACGGTGATTCTTTCCGATCACTTCCGCAAATACATCGACCAAGATCCCTCTGATAAAACCTCCCTGCTCGTGCTACGCCTCAGCGCCATGGGCATGGGGCTACTGGCCATTTTGGTCGGCCTGGCGTTCAATGGAGTCACCAGCGCACTGGATGCATGGTGGGCGCTTTCCTCAATCTTTAGCGGGGGAATCCTCGGCCTTTTCCTTTTGGGCTTGCTTTCGAAAGCAAAAAATCCCCAGGCTGTGCTGGCCGTCGTCTTGGGCGTGCTGGTGATCGGCTGGATGAGCCTTACTAAAATCCTGATCGAAAATGGGCTTCCTGAGACGCTCGCAAATCCCCTTCATACCAACATGGCGATCGTGATGGGTACTCTTACTATTTTTCTCGTGGGATTTGTATTGGCATGGCTAGGAAAAAAAGGCTCCTAGAACACCAAAGGAAGCGAAAAGTTGAAGTGCTCAAGTCCCTCTTTGCGACAATAATCTAGCAATTGACAGCATCCCTGCTAGTTGAACTCACGATCTCCCGAGTTGGAAGAGCCAACCTATCAATCTATCTTCTTGAAAGTCAAGACTGGATCATCGTTTTCCGATTCATAGAATCTCCCGATTTCTAGTCTGGAGCCCCTTTGCTCGAAAAAGTATTCATTAAACCTCGAGTCGCTCGAAATCGAGTAGTGAAGAGAAATGCTTTTCACCTTCAATTCAAATCGGTAAAGCCCCGCACCAATTTTAGGCAGATCGTATCCGTTTCTAAGCTCACGTCCCCTACCCAACCGCAATAGAGCACTTCCATCCTCCAGCCGGATAAACTCAAGTGTATCCGTTTTGGTCTCCTGATCCACCCATTTGCCCTCCAATTCGCTGAGCGTTGGGCTTCCATCCAAGTCAGTGCAGCTCGATACTGCAATTAGAAAAATCAATAGAATGGCCTGCTTCATAAGCGTAAAATTTAGGCAAAAAAACGTAAAATGGTTTAAGAGTCGAGAAAAAACTCAGTAATCCCTACTTTAGCCCACGGTGATCACTTTGCTAAGCGTGTAGCCATCTTGTACGTTACCAGTGACTGAGTCGGCCATATTCCCAGCGAGACTGTTCCTGAACACTCCATCTCTTTCATTTGGGGTATCTTCTTTGCCTTGGTATCCCCGACTGGCATAGACTGCCGCCGTGCTTTCTTCCGGAAAGGCTATCTGGGTGCTGAGAAGGATTTCGTCATTTTTCAAAACATCAACATGGAGATGCGGGGCACGTCCAGGGTACCATCCCGGAAAGATGCTGATAAACGAAACTTGGCCATTTTCATCAGTGGTCTGTCTCCCTCGGAGAAATGATACCTTTGTATAGTCTTTTTCCTGAAGCCGGACACCGCCGTATTCCGAATAATGCCCTTCGGCATCACAATGCCAGATATCCACCTGTGCGCCGGATAGTGGCGTACAAGTGTCGCCTTGGGCTTGCACTTGCAGATTGATCAATAAAGCGACGCCCTGCCGGTCAGAGACGATATTCGCCCGCAAGAGTTCCGCGGGAGACTTGATCGGAAACGGCCCCCGGGTTTCGCGTGGCGAAACTTCGCAGGCTATGGATTCATCGCCGTTATTGACGGAGGACCCTGTCCCAGCCAACACCGGCAGCGCGACAATGGAGCCAAAGCTCGCCAAGGTCTTTTTTAGGAAATCACGTTTGTTCATGATGTTTTAGAGTTTGGCATTCTAAAATTTACTGAAAATCAAGCAGCTATCCGATTCAATCCCCATATATTCAGAACGCCTGTGCCATTGCATCCCAAAATCCGAAAAGGAATCTTTCAGTCCATCCTGATTTTGTATTTTTAGATTTTTCCTGCCTCACGAGGCTCTAAAACTACCCATTCATGATTTTTCCCAAAGAAGTCCGAGCCGTACTATTTGACATGGATGGCACCTTGACAGACAGTATTCCATTTCACCAGGAAGCTTGGTTGCGGTTCTTGGGAAACCACGGCATCCATCTCCGTCCGGAAGACTTTCATGCCCAAAACCACGGCACCATACATGAAATGATCGCAAAATTTTTCCCGCATGAAAAGTCCCTGCAAAAAAGAGCGGAACTGGGTGAGGAAAAGGAAACCATCTATCGAACGATCTGTCGATCCCAGTTGAGGGAAGTGCCAGGCCTAACTGCTTTTCTGAAAGCATTGCAAAGCCGTAAAATATCCATCCACCTGGCTACAATGGGGGATCAAAACAACATAGATTTTACCTTGGACGGGCTTGGCATCCGCGACTTCTTCCAAACCATCACCGGGGGGCATGAGGTATTCAAAGGAAAGCCGAACCCCGAGATTTTCTTTAAGTGTTTGGAAAAAACAGGTTTGAAAAAAGAGGAATGTCTTGTTTTTGAAGATTCGGGTGGAGGCATCCGCTCGGCTTTGGCGGCGGGACTCACGGTAATCGGTATCGCCACATCCCATACCCGAAAGGAACTGATCGAAATGGGCTGCACGGCTGCGTTTTCCGATTTCACTGAAATAATCCCTATGTTAAAATAGAAAAAGGGAGCGCTTGCCCCCTTTAGTTTATTCTCATTATTCTATCAGCGAAAAGACCATCTGTCGGAATTTCCAGCCAGTTTCGTCTCCGTTGCCGGCACCGGAAGTCTGCTTGAAGATCAGGCCGATCACTTTGGTCTGCGGGTCTGCAAAATATTGGGTATTGAAATAGCCTCCCCAGTCGAATGTGCCCTTGCTGCCCAAGCCACCCATAGCAACGCCTTTTTCATCCACCAGTCCGAAGGCCAAGCCATAGTCCTTTCCACCATCTCCCAGTAGGTCTCCGACCTGATTGCTCATGATGGTGCTGATGGTGGTTGGGCTGAGGATTCTCTTGCCGTCATACACGCCGCCGTTGAGGTACATCTGAAGGAATTTTGCATAGTCTTCTGTAGTACTCGATAGGCCTGCTCCTCCAGAGAAGAAAGCCTTTGCTCCGGTTTTCGGATAAGCCGGATCGTAAAAAGTCACGGGATAGGAAGCCCACTTGCCATCTTTTCTGGTATGCACGGTCACCAATCTCGGCGCTTGGGCTTCGCTCAGATAGAACCTGGTATCGTTCATGCCCAAGGGATCAAAAATCCTTTCTTTCAAAAAGACGTCAAAGGGTTTTCCGCTCACTACCTCCACAAGGTAGCCCAATACATCCAGTCCCTCGCTATACGTGTATTTAGTCCCCGGCTCGTGATGGAGCGGGAGCTTGGCCAGACGCTTCACGCTTTCTCCAATGGTCACCTTTTCGGTAGTAAAAAGATCAACCACGCCTGCCTTGTGGTAGATCATCCTCATCCGCTCGTCTCCGTCTATCACCCCATAGCCCAAGCCGGAAGTATGGGTCAGGAGATGACGTATGGTAATCTCCTTGCTGCTGGGCTTGGTGGCATAGGTCGTGTCCGCGTAGCGGAAATTGGCCAAAACCTGGGGGTTTTTAAACTCTGGGATATACTTGGAAATGGGTTCATCCAGCCTGATTTTTCCCTCTTCCCAAAGGATCATGACCGCCGTGGAGGTAATAGCCTTAGTCTGGGAAGCTATGCGAAAGATGGAATTTTTCTCCATTGCCTTGCCAGACTCCACATCCGCCAACCCCTTCGCAGAGTGGTAGACGATCTTTCCGTCCTTCACTACCATGGCGACCATACCGGGCACCTGGTCTTTTTGCATGGCTTCCTCAAGCATAGCATCCAGTCTAGCGACCCGCTCTTGGGAAATACCCGGAACTGGATTTTTGCCTGGGTCTGATAGGGTCTGTGAAAAGGAAAGCTGGCTGGCTACTGCAAGAAGGGCCAATCCAGACAAAACTCGTTTCTTCATGTCATTTTAGGTTTAAAAGCCCTTAAACTAGAAAAAAGCGAGCATAAAAAAAGCCGGATCACTCCGGCTTTCCCATAAGTTTTGACGAATCAATTCCCCTCTACTTCAAAGTAATATTCCGTACCGTCAGGGAACATCCCCAAGATCACGATCTCCGCTCCGTTGTTGCTTTCGAGGAAATCAATCATATCCTGGGCGCTGTTGATTCGGGTTCTGCCGCTGTCAGAGATGACCGAGGTGATGATGAATCCGTTTCTGGCGCCAGCCTTTCTCCAGTTTTCATTGCTGTTCATTTTGATCACAGCACCACCGGAGATTTTCAGATCATCCTTCACCTGCTCTTTGAGCTCCTCAAACTGGATGCCTTCAAAGGTATAGGTTTTGGGAACCTCCCGCTTGACGATATTGGTGTCTCCGGAGAAATTCTTCAATGTCGCGTTGGCCTTTTTCGTATCTCCATCGCGCATGTATTCAACCTCGATTTTGTCACCAGGTCGTTTTCGTGCCACCAATTCCTGAAGGTTGGCTACGTTGTTGACCCTCTTTCCATCTATAGCGATGATGATGTCGCCTTCTTTCAGACCAGCCTCTTGACCAGCGGAATTTTCATTGACGCCACCGACATAGACACCTTGTTCCACGGGGAAGGTTTTGTCAAGGTAATCCGCCAATTCTGGGCTCAAGCTCTGAATCTGGACTCCTAGAAGACCTCTCTGCACAGCTCCATATTTCATCAGATCGTCCATAACTTTCTTCACCAGCGTGCTCGGCACTGCGAAAGAGTATCCCGAGAATGTACCTGTGCGGGTTGCAATTGCGGTATTGATACCGATCAGCTCACCGGCCAAGTTCACCAATGCACCTCCCGAATTGCCAGGGTTTACCACTGCATCAGTCTGGAGAAAAGATTCGATTTGCAGGTTGTTTTCCACATTTCTAAGAATACCGATATTTCTAGCCTTTGCGGAGATGATCCCTGCAGTGACGGTGGAGTTCAAATCAAATGGATTCCCCACTGCCAGCACCCATTCGCCGATCTTGGTCTCATCCGAGTCGCCAAATCTGACGAAGGGAAGGTTGTTTGCCTCGATCTTCAACAGGGCCAAGTCGGTCGTCGGATCGGTTCCGATTACTGCAGCTTCATAGCGTTTATTGTTTTCAAGCGAAATGTCGATTTTGGTCGCGCCATCCACCACGTGATTGTTGGTGACGATGTAGCCATCGCTGGAGATGATCACCCCTGAGCCGGAGCTTACCGGCATATTGCCGCCTGGGCCACCCTGATCGCCTCTTGGATCCGGGAATCCAAAAAACTCCTGAACGGGATCCCGCTCCGAGCGCGAAGTATAAGCGATTTGGCTTTTGACGTGGACGACCGCTGGGGTGACCACCTGTGCTGAGGCAACGAAATTGATCCCGTCAGGAATCGTAAAATCCTCTCCAGATAGGAGGTTTACAAAACTGGCTTGTTGTTTCTCATCAAAACTTCCGGCGCTTTGTGGTTTGATCAGAAAACCTACACCCGCCAAGGCCACCACTCCACCGATGATAGCGGCGAGTAGCATGCCCAGAAAGAACTGTCTTTTGCTCATAATTTTTTTCTGATTTTCGATTTTGTCAATACAAATTTTCTAAAGTATAGACTCAATTCTATACCCGCGCGATTAATCCAATCCTTCAAATTAACAAGATTTAACCGCTTTTTGGATATTTTCAATGGATATCCTTAAATAAAAAGAAGTGGGCGAACCCACTTCCAATCTATTTCACTTCGATGACAGCTTTGCTGTTCTTTTTCTCCTTTTTCGGGAGAACCAAGGTAAGCAATCCGTCCTGATAGCTGGCTTCTACATGATCTTCCAGCACATCTTCGGGGAGGAAAAAGGAGCGCTTGAACGAACCAAACTGGGTTTCTACGCTATGGAAGTTTTTTCCCTCCTTTTTCTCCTGATGCTTTCGCTCGCCAGAGACGGTGAGCTTGCGATCTACCAGGTCAATCTTGAAATCCGATTTTTTCATCCCCGGCAATGCGAGCTGGATCTCATAGGATTTTTCGTCTTCTGCTATGTCCACGGCGGGGCTGAATTGTCTCAAGGACGAGCCAAGGGATTCATTGAACAGCCTGTCGAGCATAGCGCTGAAAGTGATAGGACTTTCGTTTTCGAGTTGATTGTATCTCACGAGTTTCATTGTTTTTGTGGTTAAATGTTTTCATCCTCCCTAGCTGTAAATTTCGTTCCAAAAGGATTTTTCGGCCGTTTTGTCTCACAAACCACTTCATCTTTACCAAATACGGTCAATTTGTCCTATTCCAGGCTAGCCAAAAAGTAAAACAAGCCTCTCTGCCTTTCTTCTATATTCGATATAATCCCTAATTTTAGTTACCTATCGCAACCCGATGAAAAACTATTTTTCGATCCCGTTCTTCTTTTTCCTTTTGCTTGTCCAGGCAGCTTTTGCGCAAGAAAGTCCGTTGAAAAGCAATGCCGACAGTCTTTTGATGTCTTCCAAGGACAGCCTGATTTTTTTAGACTCCACGCTTATCCAACCTGAGGTCCCGGAATCCCTCAAATCCCCCTCACTCGAAGAATTAATCTACAAAGGAAGAAACTACAGCCTTCAGGCCAATGAGATCATGCTGGAGCTTGAGGAAAAGCTGGATACCTCCAGATTTGCCGAGGAGATTCCCATGATGGAAGGGTACATTGCTTCCATTAGGGAAAGGGCGAAAAACCCCAATTCCAAATTCAACTTCAGATACGTAGCAGCCTTGCTGCGAGTCCTGAAGTCAACAGAAGAAAACAACGCCGAACTGGATAGGATTGTGCAAGTGAGACTGGATCGCTTGCAATACCTTGACAGCCTGTTGGGAGCAATTAAGGCGGACGATTTTTTCACTTACAAAATCAGGGATACACTTTTGCTGCCCACCTATTCTTCAGAAATAGAAAATCTCAAAGCCAACATCCATCAACTGGACAGTACCATCTACCGGCAGGAACTGCAGGCCGCACGATATCAGTCCAAACTCAGCTCCATCACCATAGGCATCATGGAATTGCTGCGCTATGTTGAAATCAACCGGACCATTCTGGAAAAAAACCTACTCAAAAAGGAAATCAATTTTATCTGGGAATCCTATGAAATCGCTTCCCCAAAGAGCATCTTCAACATTACGCTGGACTCCTTAAAAATCAACTACCTCTTTCTCTTAAGACAGTTGCGTTTGGATCTGTTCACCACCGTGTTGGCGGTGTTGATATTGGCAGTCAGCTTTTTGATGATTAAACAAACCCTCAAAAAAATCAAAGAGGACAAGGAATATGGAAAAGTCATCCTCGACCGGATCAAATTCCTATCCGAGAGAACTTTTTCCAGCGTGATGGTGGCTTTGCTCCCGTTGGTACTTTTCATGTTTGACACCGGGTCGGTAGCGCTACTGACCTTTTTCATGTATCTGCTCGTTTTTTTCTCCACGATTTTGATACACAAAGCCTTCCCGACAAATGTCTTCGTCAAGTGGTTGATAGTCGTGGCCGTATTCCTTTTTTTCTCCGTGAGCAATCTATACTGGGAAATCGCGTACCAGGAACGGATCTACTTTCAGATCGGCAATTTGACAGTGCTGATACTTCTCTGGCAGATCCCCAAAAAATTCAAGTCGGAAGATCCCAATGAAGTATTCTTCTTAAAGCGGCTCCGGACCCTGACAATGGTATTCCTTATTTTGGGAATCGTAGCAAACATCTTTGGGCGGTTTAGCCTCGCCAAAATCCTCAGTGTAGCCGGAGTGGTAGGGTTTGTCCATGCGATTACCCTTTACTTTTTCGTCAAGGTGATCATGGAAATCATCTACGCAATAGTGGAAAACAAGCGGGACGCAGACGCATTTACCACCTACATAGACTACAAGGCAATTCAAAGTAGAATCCGTGGCTTTTTCATGTTTTTGGCACTTTTCTTTTGGGTGATCATCTTTCTCCACAACCTGGCTCTGAGCGACTATGTATACGACACAGTTTCCGGCTTTCTTTCCCAAGAGCGAAAACTCGGAGCCACCAGCTTCACCTTTAGCAGCATTTTGCTCTTCGGCTTCTTGATCTACGCCTCCTATATCTTGGCGAACAACATTGCCTACTTTGCCTCACTTAAGGACCAGAAGTATTCCGGAAATCGAACCAAACGCTTGGGGAGCTCCATCCTGCTGATTAGACTGAGCGTATTGATCGTGGGGTTTATCATCGCCGCTACGGCAGCGGAGATCCCCCTGGACAAAGTCACCATCGTGCTGGGTGCCCTCTCGGTGGGCATAGGTTTTGGCCTGCAGACGATCATTAACAATCTTGTATCTGGCGTCATCTTGGCTTTTGAGCGACCCATACAAATCGGAGATGATATTGAAGTGGGGCAAAACAGCGGACAAGTCAAAGAAGTCGGCATCCGTGCAAGCAAAATCCTCTCCTACGACGGTGCTGAGGTGGTCATACCGAATGGCGATCTGCTGTCGCAAAGCCTCATCAACTGGACGCTCTCTGATAAAAGACGTCGTATTGAGCTGATCATCGGTGTGGCCTACGATGCGGACATGACAAAAGTAAAGTCGCTCATCGAGGAAGTATTGAAACGAGACCGAATTCTAAAAACTCCCGTCCCGAGGGTTCTGATGCAAACCTTCAACGAGAGCTCCGTGGATTTTAGGGTTCTCTTCTGGATCGAATCCATGGATCTGATGCTGGAGATGCGCAACGAGGTCATGAATGCGATTTTCGAAGCATTCAAAGAAAACGACATAGAAATCCCATTCCCCAAGCGAGACCTTTACATCAAAAGCCTTCCCGACGACTCAGCCAATCTGGGGGACAAAAAAAATCCCCCGAAAACAGATCCGGGGGATAATGCACACTAAAACATTCTCTTGAATTTCTTAGGCCTTTTTGACGTTGATGGCGTTGGGTCCTTTTTTACCATCTTTGATGTCGTAGGTCACTTTGTCGTTTTGGGCGACTTTGTCAACCAACCCGGTAGCGTGCACGAACACATCTCCCTGAGTTTCGTCATCAACGATAAATCCGAAACCTTTGGCTTCATTGTAAAATTTTACTGTTCCGGTAAACATAATTAATTGTGATAAATTGTATTTGAAAGTGTTTTAAAAGTAAATATTTGATCGAAAAAAACAAAATAATCGTTTTTTTTCCGGCGATATGAAGAAAATAATTTTGGTAAGACACGCAAAATCAGCTTGGGACAACCCGAATTTGAGCGATCATGACCGTCCATTGGCGGAAAGGGGGCTAAATGACGCCCCTAGAATGGCAAAAAGGCTAAAAAATCGCGGAATCCATGCGGACCTACTGCTCAGCTCCTCTGCGCTTCGGGCAAAGGAAACCGCTAAAATCATCGCCAAAGAACTAGGCTACCCAAAAGACAAAATCATCCTTGAACCAAGTTTATTTCATGCCTCTCCGCACGCCATTTTGAAATACCTGCAAAGTCAGGATGACCGCCACCAAACTGTGCTGGTATTTGGCCACAATCCTGGCTTCACTGACTTGATAGTTTATTTGGGAGGTGACATTGACAACCTCCCTACTTCCGGCCAGTTTGGATTTAAGCTAAAATCTGGTTTTTGGAAAGATCTGAAGCCGGAAAACGTAGAACCTTGGTTTGTGGACTACCCAAAAAAGCACCACTAGGGCAATTCGAAGTCTCTCACGTCTTGGACCACGTCAGAAAAACGCTCAGAATGGGAAACTAGATAAAAGACCTTATCTGCAACCATCTCTGGCGGTGAAAGGCTACCCTCCCGTTTGAAATTTTCAAAACGCGCCAAGGCCGGAAAATCCTCGAGCGCGGCTGTCCTGATCTCGGCCTGCATCTCCGTGTCTACGATCCCCGGCGCCAGAGAGAAGACCCGAACTCCATTCTTGGCCAAATCCTCAGCCGCCACTTTGGAAAACATCGCCAGAGCAGCCTTGCTGCTACAATACTCCGCCCAGCCTGGCATAGGCTTGTAAGCGGCACCCGAACTGATATTACAAACCAACTTTTCCGCGCTTAGAGGGAAGTAGGCTTTTGCAAAGGCATCCGTCAGAATCATGGGAGCCAAGAGATTCAGGTTCATCAACTTTGAAATGTGGCCTGGATCGAGCTTTCCAACGGGCTTTATTTCTCCTATCCATCCGGCATTGTTGATCAGGACAAATCTCTCAAAATCGCCAACTGGAAAAATATCGGGAAGTCTAATTCCTAGGCTTTCCAGGTCGGCCAAATCCAACTGAATTTCCCGGAGATTGGCCCGCTTCAAGCCCAGGGCTGTTCGGGAAATGGCAATGACCTCAGTCCCTTCAGCATCGAGGAACCTATCCAAGATCGCCCTTCCAAGTCCTTTGGAATGTCCTGTGAGTATGAGCAGTGTTTTTTTCATAGAAAAAAAGGCACTCGAGGTGCCTTTAGGGTTAAAGAATGTACTGGGACAGATCCCGGTTTTTCACGAGGGAATTGAGTCTGTCAAGCACCATCTCCCGGGTAATCATGATCTTGGAATTTGCCTCGATCACGTCCGGCACCTCAAACAAGAAGTCATTCAGCAAATGGCTCATGACGGTATGCAGCCTTCGGGCACCAATGTTTTCCACCTCCTGATTGATCACAAATGCGATTCTGGCAATCTCTTCTATTGCATCTTCAGAAAATTCCAAAGAGACCTCCTCAGCCGCAAACAAAGCCTGATATTGCTTGGTAAGAGCATTTTTCGGCTCACGAAGGATTCGAGAGAAATCCTCTTGGGTGAGGCTTTGCAGCTCTACGCGAATAGGGAAACGCCCCTGAAGCTCAGGAATCAAATCTGAAGGCTTGCTTACGTGGAATGCGCCGGCAGCGATGAATAGCACGTGGTCTGTATTGACCACGCCATATTTGGTATTGACGGCGGAACCTTCGACGATAGGCAGAAGGTCACGCTGCACGCCTTCACGGCTCACGTCCGGCCCACTACCTCCTTTTCCGGATTTGGAGGCGATCTTGTCAATCTCATCGATGAAAATAATGCCGTTGTTTTCGGCCAGCCGAATCGCTTCTTCTTTGACTTCATCGAAGTCCACCAACTTGGAAACCTCCTCCTCGAGTAAAACCTTGCGGGCCTCGGAGATGCTGAGCTTGCGCTTTTTGGTCTTTTTGGGCATCATCCCAGATATCATGTCCTGAAGACCAGCCATGCTGGCGTCATCTATCATGCCGTTGCCGATCATGCCAATGCCTACCGAGTTGTTGGCCTTGACATTGATTTCGATCTTTCGATCATCCAACTCGCCGTTGCGGAGCTTCTCCCGGAACCGCTCCCGAGTCCGTTCGTTGAGTTCTTCGTCAGAGTTAGGCTCGGCTTCAGGATTAGTGTCCACAGGGATTGCCCGCGTGAAGCCTGCGCTTTTCACCGGAGGAATCAGAATATCCAAGATTACCTCTTCTACCGCTTCTGCAGCTTTTACCTTTACCGCTTCGTTTTTAATCTCTCGGACGAGATGGACAGATTGCTCTACCAGGTCACGTACCATGCTTTCCACATCGCGGCCTACATAGCCTACTTCGGTAAATTTGGAGGCCTCCACTTTAGTAAACGGTGCTTGTGCAATTTTTGCCAGACGGCGGGCAATTTCGGTCTTACCAACCCCCGTGCTTCCGATCAGCAGAATGTTGTTGGGCACAATATCTTTTTGGATTTCCGTTTTCACCATCATGCGACGAATGCGGTTGCGCAAGGCAATCGCCACGTTTCGCTTGGCGTCTTTTTGTCCGATGATGTATTTGTCCAGCTCCGTGACGATCTGCCTTGGAGTCAATGATTCTATTTGGTTCATGGAAATGTTGTGGTCTAGTGAATGTGGTTTAGTTTCAAAAGAGCAGGACAGCTTCAGAAGCATTTCCCAATGATGTCCTTGAATTTATTCCTGTGGTTGTTTCGTCTCCGAGGAGAAGGTGAATTTCAGCGGTTGATCCACCAAGCTTTTAGTAAGGGCAATATCCAGCACTTCTTTTACTCTATCTACAAAATGGAACTCAATGCCCTTGATATACTGTGGATCGATCTCTTCGATATCCCTAAGGTTCTTTTTGCAAAGGATGATCTCCTTGATCCCGGCTCTTTTTGCCGCTAGAATCTTCTCCTTGATCCCTCCCACTGGCATTACTTTCCCGATCAGGCTGATCTCCCCCGTCATGGCTACTTTGGATTTGACCTTTCGCTGGGTATACACTGAAGCCATGGCGGTCAGCATGGTAATGCCAGCCGATGGTCCGTCCTTTGGTACCGCTCCCGCTGGCACATGGATGTGAAGATCGTATTGCTCAAATACCCGGTGGTCAATGCCCAGGGTCTCTGCCTTCGATCTGAGATAAGAAAGTGCGGTTATCGCCGATTCCTTCATCACCTCACCCAGCTGACCTGAGAGTGTGAGCTTACCCCGACCTCTGCTCAGGCTGGACTCGATGAAAAGGATTTCGCCTCCCACGCTCGTCCAGGCTAGGCCGGTCACCAACCCCGCCACGCTGTTGTCCTGATAGATTTCCTTGTCGAAGATCTCCGCACCGAGGATTTTCCGCACAGCCTCCACGCCGATTTTATGATTGTACTCTTCCTCCATGGCGATGGACTTGGCGATGTTTCGTACCACCTTGCCAATCGCGCGTTCCAGACCTCGGACGCCCGATTCGCGGGTGTAGTCTTCGATGATCTTAATTAGAGCAGCTTTTTCAAAAGAGACATCCTTGGCCTTGAGCCCGTGTTCTTTGCGCTGTTTTGGCACCAGATGTCGCTTGGCTATTTCAAGCTTTTCCTCCTGAGTATATCCGGTGACCTCGATGATCTCCATACGGTCGCGCAAGGCTGGCTGTATGGTATCAAGCGAATTGGCCGTGGCGATGAAGAGAACCTTGCTCAGATCGTATTCCACTTCGAGGTAGTTGTCCAAAAAGGTGCTGTTTTGCTCCGGATCGAGCACTTCCAAAAAGGCGGAAGAAGGATCACCCCGGAAATCAGAAGAAAGCTTGTCAATCTCATCCAGTACGTACACCGGATTGGAGATTTTCACCTTCTTCATGTTCTGGATGATCTTGCCTGGCATCGCTCCTACGTAGGTCTTTCGGTGGCCGCGGATCTCTGCTTCATCATGCAGGCCTCCTAGGGACATCCGGACGTATTTTCTGCCCAAAGCTGCGGCGATGGATTTGCCTAGAGAAGTCTTCCCAACTCCCGGAGGACCGTAGAGGCAGAGGATGGGCCCTTTCAGGTCGTTTTTGAGTTTTAACACCGCTAGGTATTCGATGATACGCTCCTTGACTTTGTCCAAGCCAAAATGGTCGTCATCGAGAATCGCACGGGCATGTTTCAGATCAAAATTGTCTTGGGTAAACTCATTCCAAGGCAGCTCGACCAGCGTTTCGGCATAGTTCAGCGCAATAGGGTACTCAGCGGCAGACGGATTGATGCGAAGAATCTTGTCTAGCTCCTTCTCGAAGTGTTTCTTCACCTCGATAGGCCAAAGCTTCAATTCTCCCCTCTCCCGCAAGTCTTCTACCTCTTTTTCTGGGCCTTCCTCGCCGAGTTCGGTTTGGAGCACCTTCATCTGCTGTCTCAGAAAGTAGTCGCGCTGCTGCTGGTCTATGTCGGTGTGGACTTTCTTGTGGATTTCCGACTTCAACTCCAGCATCTGTATGTCTTTCATCATGTACTCCAGCAGAAGGGTCGCACGCTCGACACCGTCGTTGATCTCCAACAGGCGCTGCTTGGACTCTACTGGCGCATTGATATTGGACGAAAGAAAGTGCGTCAGAAAAGTGGTATTGTCAATATTGTCCAAGGCCACCTGTGCTTCGCGGGGAATCTCTGGATTCAAGTGAAGGATCTTGGTTGCCGCCTCCTTGAGCGATTCCTCCAGAGCCTTTATCTTTTTGGAACTCTTCGGAAAGTTTTCGTCCAAGTAATCCACCTTTGCCATAAAATAGGGATCGTCGGTGACCTGCTCGCGGATTTTGAAGCGCTTTTTACCCTGGATAATAATCGTCGTATTTCCATCCGGCAGCACAATCATCTTAATGATCTTGGCCAGCGTGCCGACGGAATAGATGTCGTCCCAGGTAGGGTCGTCATTGTTGGGGTTGATCTGTGCACAGACACCAATCAGCTTATCCCCTTTGTGGGCTTTCTTCACGAGTCGGATGGACCGCTGCCTTCCCACGGTGATCGGGATGACCACTCCGGGAAATAGGACGGTATTGCGAACGGAAAGAATGGGAATCTCCTCTCCAAAGGACTCTTTGCCCTGGTCTTCCTCTTCCTCATCTGTAATCAACTGGATCAAGTCTCCTTCTCCGGAATAGTCGCCGGTCATGAGGTGTTGGAATAGGGAATTTTCGAATTGGTTCATATGGGACAGAATGACAGCCGGACTGTCAGGAAATAGCCAAAATAAAAGAAGAACCTTCAATTTAAGAAGGTTCTTCCTATTGTTTCAAGACAGGTGCCAAAAAGGAATGGGGTCAGAATGGCAGGTCAAGTAGGCCCTAGCCTACTCCCTCCTGCTAAGGACGAAGTATGAGGGGTCGATTTGGTAGAGGTAGAAGTGGTCCGCATTCGACTTAAACTGATAAAAATACGATCCTATTTGGGCGCCCTCTCTTGGCCTTGTGCCAAAAAAGAAGTTGTCTATAAATCTGGCCTCCCAAGTCTTGGAGTCCAAAACGAAGGAATTTGCATTCGCGGGAAAATAAACCAGGTCTCCTATCACATACACTTCGTTGGTCCATACCTCTATGTAATCACTTGAAAGCACCTTTACCAAATCCCAGTTTTTGGTTGCCGGATTGAAACGTACAATCTCCGAACTATTGCCACTTTGCTCGGTCACGATCCTGTAAGAGTACAATACTCCGTTTACCCGGAAGGGCTTGTTGGAGATATAGTATCGATCCCGGCTTTCGGCTTCGAGCTCTTCCCAAACGTTCAAAGCCAGGTTCATCCTAAACCGTCTTTTACAGGTAGGAGTAAAACCCCAACCACTTAAATTCCCATATTCTACGTAGAGATATCCCCCTTCCACGAAAAAGCCGAGGTTTTCTGCCGCGATGTTTGGCAGATCGGGATGTAGTCGGACTTGCCTGCTGGCCAAATCAAAGCTAAACAGCACTTCTCCATCCGAGACAAACAAGCTTCCTTCCCCGCCCGTGGCGAAGGCCAGTCTGGAAAAGCTGAAATACGGCACCTGTATCTGGCCATGGATCTTTTTTGGAAAGAAATCGGAAGCGGAATATTCGTAAATACCCTCTCCAGCTATCAAGTAGCCCTTTCCCTGGTAGCTCACCCCCAGCGCGTGGCTCAAGCCAAAAAGACCGTATGGCAACTCCTCCACCGGCAATTCGGGAGTAGTCACTTTCAGAAGGTAACCGTGTTCGCTTTTCCCCGGCCCCATCTCTGAACGAATCGAAATCTGCCTGGAGTAGACTCCCGCGCCGGGAGTCAGGGTCACCCGCAGTTTGGTGGATGTCGCTTCGGTAATTTCGGTATAGTGGGACACCACTCCCTCTAGAACTAGCCTGTTGAAGTCCGGACTGATCGGATTGAAATTTTCCCCATGGATTTCCAGGTATCGGTACCATCCGTCATATTCCTCTCCCTGACCTGCGGTGATCGTCGTTGGCTTCAACGAAAACACATTGGCCAGCTCATACGCGATGCCTCTGATTGATACCGTCAGCTTGGGTTTTCCTTCGGTAAACAGGGCATTTAGGCTCACTTCGATCAATTCATCGGTAGAGCTCGCCAAGTCCAGCTTGGTCTTTTTGCCGGTATTGTCCGTGTAGCTGACTGCCACACCAGCATCCTGAAGATCCCTCCCCCTGATCTGGATGAGCTCGTCGTATGCGATTTCGGGAGCGCTGGAAACCTGAAATGTAGGTTTGCGGAAATTGAGTACTTTCTCCACCTCAAGCGTCTTTGCCCCGACTAGGATGGTGATCAGAAACCGACCCTCCACGGCCCGCTCTGGATCAAACACAAACATCTGGGGGATCTCAGCCTTGAACTGGCCTCCCTCTACCTGGGTGACTTTCATCTCGACCCCTTCAAACTTTCCACGGATCGATGCTGGATTTCTTGGCAAATTTTCCCCTTGGAAAATGAGCTCATCACCAAAAAAAACCTCGGACGGCGCAATAATCTGGCTGAGAATAAATCCAATGGAACCATCGGCAACAAACTGCCGGCTCTCCGAATAGACTACACCTGACTCGGTCTTGAGAAATGCCGCGACCTGATAGCTCTTGCCCTTGGCGAGTCCATGTATTGCCCGCAGCTTAAATTCCATTGGCGGATTACCTTTTGCGGAAATGATCTCCGAGTTGATATTTCCCAGCTGCGCGACATCGCCGTACACAAATCCATATTCTAGGATTTCCTCCGAACCATAGTCGTAGATATTTGCCGAAAATTCCGCTCCCGTCTGATCCACACCCTGTATCAAAGCCACACTAAACCTCGGATTGGTCCTCGGGACTACCTCATCTTCGGCACATGAAATCAGCAACCACGCCGAAAAGACCGCTACTATTATTCTTCTGATCATCACTTTAGAATTCTAGGCCCATCTGAAATGAAATGCTCGACCTCGAATATTCCGATTCGTTGGAGAAAAGGCTGAACTGATAGTATTCCTTTTGCCGCTTCGCCTCCAATTCCATGAGCAGACGAAGTTTGGTATTGAGACTGAAATTGTACCCCAGCTTGACACCGGGGAGAAAATTGGAATCGAACACTTCGGCTATTTCGGTTTCTTGGATAAGCGTTTCCCCTGACCCCAAAAATCGCTGGTCAATCATTCCCTCGGAAAAAGTCACTTGCTTGATCCATACCCCAGCACTGATGCCTAGATAGATCTCTGATCGTTGGTTTTTAAGGAGGCTATAGTTAAGGCTTGCCGGTAGGTAAATCGCCATTTCTTCGAGTTTCTCAGAGGCAGTCCGCAGGAATTGCGCCCCCTCATAGCTGGAAAGTAAGGTGGTGCTAAACATCGAGTAGCCAAACCTGAAGTCCGCACTCAGTCTCGGGAGATTTCTGAAATCATGCAGCCTTAGGCCAATGAAGCCCTGATACGCTACATTGTTGAGCAGCTGATCATTCCTCCCCTCGGTTTTTTGGATGGACTGGATGGAAAAGTAAGACAATCCCAACCCAGCTGTAGGAGATAATTTCAAAAAGGGCACCTTCTCCACGTGCACTAGATAATCGACCCCTTGGCATTTGTAATAGCTCTCCAAAAGATCGATAAAAGCCTCTTCATGATCCGGGAGACGGTCTATTTTCGAATAAAGTGCAACCCCACATTCTCCCTTCATGGCCGACTTGAACACAAAAATATATGGCTTGACAAATTTATTCCGAGGACGGCCGTCCACCTTCACATCCGCATAGTAGGCATTCAGTTGGCGGTACGACGTCCCGTCGTCGAGGAAGTGCTTGCCTTTATAGCCGCTCAATTCTATAGGTCCGGACACAAGGATCTGGATAAACACCGGCTCGATGGAGTCTGGCAAGGGCCTAGAAAAGAATAGCTGTCCATTGTCCAGCCCAAAACCCTTCAAATCTCCAGGAACGTACGCACTTCGAGTCCCACCCGTCTCCATCACGATCTTTTCATAGAAAGCCTGGTTGTATTTTCTCACGATCTTTCCGAAGACCTTTTCCCCCGACACCAAAATTACAAAGTCGGATTCTTGCCCAGAGGATGGATCTACATTGGTCCAGTCAAACTCGGACAGCCTGTCAGTCTGAGAAAAAACCGGAAGCGAGCCAAAGAAAAGCCAGCCAAAAATGGCAAGGCGGAAGATACTTTTAAACATAAAACTAGAATTGCAATTCGAGTTAATGCTTAAACTGTTAATTTGCTACACAGAAAGGACCGCGGTTCATAAGCTAATGGTTATCAATACATTTATTTTTGACGATTTGGATTTTTTGATTTCAAACAAAAAAACCGGGCTAAAGAACCCGGTTTCAAAACTTTGGAAAGAAAGAATCAATCTCAGTTGAAAAGCTTCAGTATATCATTCCCAATTGCAAACACCATCAGCGCGAGCAAGATGACCATCCCGACCTTCTGGGCATTTTCCAGGAATTTGTCCGAAGGAGCACGGCCAGAAATCATCTCATACAATAGGAACATCACATGACCTCCGTCCAAAGCGGGAATCGGAAGCAAGTTCATAAATGCCAAAATCATTGAAATCAAACCGGTGATACTAAGAAACTTCGTCCAGCTCCACTCGGCTCCGTAAATCTTGGCCATGCCGATTGGTCCGCTCACGTTTTTGGCGGAGACCTCCCCGGTAAACATCTTGCCCATGGCCTTGGCATTGACGATCACCACGGTGAAAGCTCGTGTTGTGCCCTTTTTAAACGCCTCAACCAATCCGTACTCTCTCCTCACTGGTTCTATGAGTGGATTCACGGTAATTCCAATCCGCGCATCGTCCGTCACTGGAATACTCAAGGTATCGACTTTTGCCCCCTGTTGCCTGACAACTTGTGCCGATCCATTGACCAAGTCCTTCAGGGAAGTCTGCATCTGGTCAAAATACTGGATCTCTTGCCCATTGATCGAAAGAATCTTGTCCCCTACCGCGATACCGGCTTTCTCCGCACTGCTGCCCGGGTCGACTTCCCCTACTTCAAAGGGAAACCGAAGTCCGACAAACTTGGTAAACGCGTCTTCCGAATTGAAGGTATTGATGAAGCCCCTCGGAATTTCAACCTTCAGTGTTTCCCCGTTTCTTTCTACGGTATAATAGCCATTTTCGCTCAACAAAGCCGACCCACTGGTAAGGTCCGTGATACTCTGGTACGGCTCGCCGTTGATGTCTAGAATCTTGTCGCCGGTCTTCAAACCGATTTCTTCTCCATATTCGTAGGCTACAATCCCGTTTTCTACGACTTGATCCCTGGAATAGTAGGTTTCACCATTGTGGTACACCAAGGCAAAGAAGATCAGAATCCCAGTGATCACATTGACGATGATCCCGCCCAGCATCACGATCAGACGCTGCCAAGCAGGCTTGGAACGAAACTCCCAAGGCTGCGGTTCGCCGGCCATTTGTTCGGTGTCCACCGATTCGTCTATCATTCCGGAGATCTTCACGAAGCCACCCAGAGGGATTGCGCCTATGGAATATTCTGTTTCTCCCCACTGGAATCCGGCGATTTTCGGAGGAAATCCGATGGAGAATTTTTCCACTCTCATGCCAAACATCTTGGCGGTAAGCAAGTGGCCCAACTCATGTAGCCCGACCAGGATAGACAATCCCAGGAGCAATTGGCCCACCATAATCAATGTTTCCATTATACTTTCGACTTAATTAATTTTTCGGTTATGATTCTAGTTTCCCTGTCTGACTCGACATAGTCTTCCAGGGATGGATTTGCAACAAAAGCCACGGTGCCCATCGTCGTTTCAATCAAATCAGACATTTCAAGAAATCCAATCTCATTTTTCAAGAATGCAGCCACGGTAATTTCGTTGGCGGCATTCAGGATACATGGAGCGTTTCCTCCCTGAGCAAGCGCGTCATAGGCAAGCTGCAGGTTACGGAAAGTCTTCAAATCGGGCTGCTCAAAGGTCAACTGAGGATATTTCGTGAAGTCAAATCGTTCAAAATCGCTCTTGAACCGATGGGGATAGCTCAGCGCAAACTGAATGGGGATACGCATGTCGGGCAGCCCGAGTTGTGCTTTGATCGATCCATCCTCAAACTGCACCAAGGAATGGATGATGCTTTGTGGGTGGACCACCACTTCAATCTGTTCTTTTTTTAGTCCAAAAAGCCACTTGGCCTCTATGACCTCGAGTCCTTTGTTCATCAGGGAGGCAGAGTCGATGGTGATCTTTGCCCCCATATCCCAATTGGGATGCCGTAGCGCCTGCTCCCGGCTGACCGTTTCGAGAAAAGTCCGGTCCTTGCCTCGGAAAGGCCCCCCAGATGCGGTGAGGATGATTTTCTCAATCGGATTGTGAAACTCGCCGACGAGGCACTGAAAAATCGCGGAATGCTCCGAATCGACTGGGTAAATATTTACTCCATTTTCACGGGCCAAGGCTGTGATGAGCTCTCCAGCCACCACGAGGGTTTCCTTGTTTGCCAGAGCGATCTGCTTACCTGACTTGATGGCGTTGACAGTTGGGATCAGGCCAGAATAGCCGACCAATGCGGTCAATACCACGTCGATGGTTTCCATCTCGACCACTTGGGTGATTGCCTTTTGGCCAGCATAGACTTTGATGTCATGTGAAATGAGCGCGTCTTTTACCAGCTGATAACTGGCCTCGTTGCCGATCACGACGGCGTTGGGCTGAAATTCAATCGCCTGGGCAACTAGCAAATCGCAGTTGTTCTGTGCGGTAAGCACCTCCACAGTAAACTTGTCTGGGTGCTGTCGGATTACCTCCAATGTCTGTGTGCCAATGCTTCCGGTGCTACCGAGGATGGCTACACGTTTTGATTCTGTCATTCAATGGGATTAGCGCCCAAAAAAAACACCTTTTCAAAAGGTAGATTTCAGGCTTAGGCTGACAAAATTACCAATTGGAAAGACTTTTCCTTGTACAATCCGTCAGATTTTGGGATTTGGAAAAATTATTGCCGTTTCCATGGAGGAAATCGGGCATGTCGAAGGCTATACACACTAGGACCGCTATCAAGAAGACGGGGTTCTAGGCGGTCTTTGAAAAAAATAAATGCATCAAATACTTCTTAAAATTTGTAAAGCATAGCCAAGGTAAACAACTTGTATAAAGCACATTCGATAAACACTCCTATGAAAACTCTGATCAAATCAATAGCAATTCCATTCGCTGCGGGACTGGGAGGAGCGGCACTTTGGACCAACATAGATTCGGAAAGCATTCCCTTGGAGAACTCTATCCGAGATGGATTTTCAGCACTCCCAACCCAACTCGCCTCGGACAACTCCCCACTTCCCTTGAGGACTGATCCACCGCTTTCCTTTGTAGAAGCATCACAAAACAGCACCGAATCCGTGGTTTTCATCAAAAATTTCAGCGGAACAGACCCGAGCCGATACAGCATGTTTGACTTCTTTTTTGGTACAGGGCCTACCCAGCAGGTGAGTACTGGATCAGGAGTCATCCTCTCCAAAGACGGCTACATCGTCACCAATAACCACGTGATCGAGCGTGCCGAAACCATCGAGGTGGTCCACCAAAAGCGAACCTATCCGGCCAAGCTCGTGGGGACCGATAAAAACACCGATATCGCGGTACTGAAAATTGAAGCCAGCAATCTCCCGGAGATCAAGAGGGGAAGCAGCAGAGCTTTAAAAATCGGCGAATGGGTACTGGCCGTAGGCAACCCATTTAACCTTACCTCTACGGTCACTGCCGGAATCGTCTCCGCCAAGGAAAGACAAATCAATATCCTGGGCGGAGAATTCCCACTGGAAAGCTTCATCCAGACCGACGCGCCCATCAACCCGGGCAATTCCGGAGGTGCGCTGGTAAACGTCAATGGCGAACTGGTAGGCATCAACACCGCCATCCTTTCCCGTACAGGAACCTATACTGGCTATGGCTTTGCGGTACCGGTAGACATCGCCGTAAAAGTCGCAAACGACCTCATCAAATATGGAGAGGTACAAAAAGCCATCCCAGGTATGGACGTGGTCGAGCTGACGCCAGAACTTGCCGAGGAGATGAAAATAAAAAGTTTGGATGGTGTAATCGTCACCCATGTCCTGGGTGAGGGAGCCGCCGCGGAAGCCGGGCTTCTCAAAAACGACGTGATCACCCGGGTAGCAGATTGGAAAATCACAGGAAAGGGAAGTTTCGAAGAAGCGATCTCCTATTATTATCCGGGAGACAAGGTGAATGTGGAGTTCATGCGGGGCGGAAGCCTTCAAAGTGCGGAACTGACCCTACAAAACCTTGAGGGAGGAACCGGCGTCATCAAGCGGGAATTCTACAGCTCTGGTCTGCTTGGGGCCAGATTAGAGGCTGTCAACACGATTGAAAGAGACCGGCTGAAGATCCCCTATGGAGTGAAGATCACTTCGCTGACTCGTGGATATCTGAGAGACCTGGGATTCAGGGACGGCTACGTGATCACCCATATCAACCAAATGCCTGCAAAAGATCCAGATGAAGTTGGAAAGTACTTGGAAAAATATAGCGGCCGTCTCAGACTCGAAGGAGTGGGTCCCAATGGTCAGCCATTTTTGCAGAGCTTTAATGTGAGGTAATAGGCTTATTTACCGCCTTTAAAACAGGAGGAATGTTGGTTTTGAGAAACAAAATTTAACCGGAAAGAGCGCGAAGGAATGGAAGGAGTAAACTCTGGGCCAATTGATCCTTTGACCACTTGACTTTTGGGGGCCTTTTTCAAGAACACGAAGAAAAAGCGAAGCTTTTTTCCTTTGCGTCCTCAAAAAGGCTGGCGATAGTTCTCGGATTGAGATTCTTGGCAGCCTCTGGGCATTAATCCCTTAAACCTTTGTGCCCTTGGCGGCAAAAATTAACCGCAAAAAACGCGAAGAAATGGACGGAGTGAGGTTTGGTGCCGACTTTTTCCAGGACTAGCCACATACACAAAAAAAAGTCCCGGGAGCACTCCCGGGACTTTTAAAAGTTTTATCAATAAGCTTTTGCTTATTTCACATCCCACCAGAGTTTGGTATCCAGGCCATCTTCACCCTGACGGGATACAGCCTCCAGATAGTTGTCTGTATTGATATCACGCTCAGTGGTAGGATAAGCCTGTCTTACAGGAATTTCCTTGCTTGAGTTAAGCGCAGCCGTGGCCGGAGCCAAGGCCGGATAGTCCAGTCTTCTCCATTCTGCCCAAGCTTCAAACCCCTGAAGAAACAGCGCTACCCACTTCTGATAGCCGATCTTTTCGATTCCTGCTGCGTCAGACCAAGCCACGTCCGGCTGAGCTACAAAAGCATCAAAACCAGCTTGGGTGTAAACACCGTATTGTCTGAACGAAGACTCGATTGCCTTGAGGTAATGGTCTTCTGCACTTTCGCTGATCCAACCCTTGAGAGCTGCTTCAGCCAAGCTGAATTCCAGCTGCGCAGTAGTAAGGATAGGCAGCTCGGCACCTTGCTCGCGCATAGCCATTCCCAAATAGGAAACATCCGCATTGGTGATTGATCCGGCTTCAGCGTTGGAAATTCCATAAGGCATCGGAACTATCCCTTTTCCGCTTGCAGTAGTATCAGCGTAAACCTCCAGACGGGGATCATTCAGAGGCTTCATATAGTCATGCATCGTGTCGCTGATCGCGTAATCCACCCGTGTCAGGTATCTGCCATACCAAGGGTTTTGGTTGTTGGCCTCACCCAGATATGGATACATAAAATCAGTCAGGAGAATTCCTCCGGAATAGGCTTCGGTGAAGTTTGTCTGGGCCGCCTGAGGTGATACATCGCTGATTCTCAGCGCAAGGATCATTCTCAGGGAGTTGGCAAATCTTCTCCAACTTTCCATGTTGCCGTCGAAAAGCAAGTCACCTTCCACAGCTGCCGTACCAGGGTCGATCTGAGCGGCGGCTTCTTTCAGCTCCTTCAACAGGTCTGTGTAGATAAACTCCTGGGAATCGTAAGCCGGAGAGAAATCGAGCTCGCCCTTGAGCGCCTCGGTGTAAGGAAGCTCTCCCCATCTGTCAGTCAGCGTGGCAAAAAAATAAGCCTTCAGGATTCGGGCAACGGCAATCTGGTTTTCATTGCTTCCTGAGCTCAGTACGTCACCTTTGGTCTCTTCGTTGGTATTCAACTCAATGATTCTTTGCAGGTTCATCAGTGGACCTGAGTAGAAATCGTTGAAGTTAAAATAAATCGTCTGGTAGCGTGAGGCCTCCGTATATTGCTTTTCTGAAAGCTGCTGCGCGTACAGTACGCTGGTGGCATCACCGACAACGCTGCTGACAGATCTCTGGGCTCCGGTCAAAAGGCCGGACGTCAACGGATTCGAAGGTCTGTTGGGATCCGTGTTCAGATCACCAAAATCATTACAGGAGGTTAGCAGTATAGATCCTGCCAACAAACCCATTACTAGTTTATTTATTTTTTTCATGATTAGTTTCAATTAGAGGCCAAGCTTGATGTTAAAACCAAAAGATCTCACGCCTGGCAGCTGACCAGACTCGAAGTAAGCATAGCCATTTGCTCCGACGCCAAATTCAGATGGATCAAGCCCTTCTACGTTGGAGTGGATCAACCAAAGATTTTTTGCGATCAATGCAATGTTTGCGGTGTGGAAAGGAGTCTTGGTCAAGAGGCTCGCAGGCAGGCTGTAACCCAATCTCAATTCTCTGAACTTCACATAGGATGCATCATAGATCCAGCGCTCGTGCATACCAAACAACGAAGAGTAGTAATCATAGGCGTCCACATAGATTGTCGCATCTGTACCGTCTTCCAATACACCGTCAACACGAACCCCACCACCGTCAGCTACTGCATCACGGACAGGATTTCCTTTGTCGTTCAGACCGGCAGTTTCCTCGCCCAGACCAGAGTAGTTGTTAAACATCTTGGTCACGGAGTAGAACTGACCTCCACCCTGGAACTCGATGAATGCGGTCAAATCCCAGTTTTTGTAACGGAAGGTATTGTTGAAACCTCCGGTAAACTTAGGAAGAGTCGTTCCGAGCTCTTTGTTCGTCTGCTGAACATAGAATCCGTCCTCGTCTATCACTGGCTTGCCGTTTTCAGCATACTGGAAACCAGTACCGATCAGGGTACCCCATGGCTGGCCTACTTTCGCGTTTAGGGTCATTCCCCAGTAGGCAGACTGGAGCTGTCTGTTGTCGATACCTGCTGCCAGTTCCACTACTTCAGAAGTATTTCTGGCAGCGTTGAGCGCCATATCCCAAGAGAAATTGCCTTTCTCAAGTACAGTACCATTGAGGGAAACTTCGAAACCTTCACTTCGGATGTTACCCGCGTTGACGATGGCACCGGTCACTCCGCTGGATCCCGGTACAGTCAGGGTCATGATCTGATCCTTGTTGTTGTTTCTGTAATAAGTCATGTCCAAGTTGAGCTTGCCATTCCAGAATCTCAGATCCAGACCTGCTTCGTAACTGGAGGAAAGTGCCGGCTTCAAGTTTGGATTAGGTGAAGTGTTGGGTACTCCCAAATTTGGGAATGAACCATACGGCGTGCCTACCTCATACACTTGGGCAATCTCATAAGGATCGATATCAGACCCAACCTGCGCGTAGCTCAGTCTCAACTTACCGAAGCTCAGGAAGTCGCTGGATCCCATCAATTCGGTAAACACGAAAGAAGTCGCGATGGAAGGGTACAGGTAGCTGTTGTTTGCCACTGGAAGTGAAGAAGACCAGTCATTTCTCAGGGTTGCGTCCAAGAAGATGGTGTTTTGATAACCTAGGGAAGCACTACCATAGACAGAGCGTACGGTTTTGTTTTGCTTATAGGAGTCGGTGGTAGGTCTATCCACCGATGCGTCGATGTTATAGAAGTTTGGTACGGAAAGTCCACCAACAGTACCTTCATACAGGTAGGAGTAGATATTCTTTCGAATGTTTCCGCCAGCGGTTGCACTTAGAGAGAGGTTACCGAAGGTTTTGTCGTATTGAAGCAAGATTTCATAGTTGTCTTCCTTGCCGAATCGCTGGCTTACTCCATAGAAGTCCAAGTCCAACCCGCCCGAAGCTATCCGGTCTTCGATTTTCTGATTGTAGAAGTCGGAGCGGACGAATCCAGTCACTTTGAATTCTGGCGTAAATTGGTAGCCTACGCTTATGTTTCCATAAACACGGTCTCTGCGGTCCTCTGGAGCATTTTCCAACGCCTCGTAGAATGGGTTATCCCAGTACAGCGGACGGGCATCCAATGGACTTCTGATGTTCCAAGAACGGTAAGTTCCATCAGGGTTTTTGTACTGGCGCAGACGATCCATGTCGATCTGACGCTGAAACCACTGGTTGAAGGAGTTGGTAGGGTTACGTCCAGTGTATCCAGAGGCAGGTCGGCCCAAACCTTCGGTTCCTGTGTAGTTGAAGTTGATACCTACATTCAGCTTGTCTGTAAATTTCTGGGAACCGTTAAAGCTCAGGTTATTCTTAGTCAGCTCACTACCCGGCATCACACCTTTCTGGGAGATGTTGTTTGCAGAAATTCTGAAATTCCCCTCGTCGTTTCCTCCTGAGAAAGAAACACCGGTGTTCACAGTAATTCCAGTATCAAAGAAGTCACGGACGTTGTCCGGCTGGGCAACCAGTGGTCTTAGCTCTCCGAATTGTTCGCCTGGCAACCATGAATCCCAATGTCTAACAGGAGTACCGTCCATTCTTGGGCCCCAGGATTCGTCAGCTGCATAGTTCAGCATCTTTTGGCCGTCAAAGCTCGACCATGACTCTGGATGGATGGCCGGATCATAGTTAAATGTCAGGAAATCCTGCGTGTAACCACCTGCATATTCATTCTGGTAGTTGGGCAGAATGTACACATTCTCAAAGGAAGTACTCTGGTTAATGTCTACTCCCAGACCTTTCTTCTTATTTCCTTTCTTGGTGGTGATCAGGATCACACCGTTGGCTGCACGGTTACCATAGAGCGCCGCAGCAGTTGGGCCTTTTAAAACCGAGACACTCTCGATGTCATCCGGATTGATGTCAGACGCCAAGTTCCCGTAATCCCGGCCGGCTCCGTCATTGTCCGGGGAGAATGAATTGTTGGCAATCGGGGTACCGTCTACCACAAACAGCGGCGAACCACCACCCAGAGAGTTGATCCCTCTAAGACGGATGTTTTGGGTACCTCCCAGAGCGGCGCCGGAGCTACCGATTACCTGTACACCGGCCACTTTACCAGCAAGCGAACCTACCAAGTTTGGCTCACGAACCGCTGATAGTTTGTCTCCGTCCACAGACTGGATGGATGAACCTACCGAGCGCTCGTCACGCGACACACCAAGGGCGGTGACGATTACCTCATTCAGTGCCTTCACATCCGGATCCAGCGTCACGTCGATGACATTGGACTCGGCTACCACCACTTCTTGGCTTACCATACCCACAAAGGAGAACTGGATGATGTTCTTTCCTTCAGGAAGTGAAATAGAATACTCACCGTCAATCCCGGTGATCGTGCCAAGGGTTGTACCCTTGACCAAAACGCTAACGCCCGGTAAGGGCCCTCCGTCTTCTGACGAAGAAACGGTGCCACTGATAGTTCTGTCTTGTGCAAAAGTAAATTGCACAAAACAGCCTAACAGTAAGGCAGCTAGTAATACTTTCTTCATAAGTGAAAATTTGGTTAGATATAGCCTTAAATATGACTTTTCATTTGGCTACCTTCCTAAAAATCATACATCCAAGCCTCAAACAGTGTTACTGGTGGGCCATTTAAGTGATGAACGGTTAATGATTTTTTAACATTTTTTAAACATTTGATAAATATCAAAGCAAAAAGCCCTACCGGAATAGGAAACAATTTGTATTAAATAGTAACTTACGTTATGTATATATCGATAAAAACAAAAAGTACACTAACTATAAAAAAACAGAATATAACATATACTAAATCTGTAATTTCAAAACAAAAATGAGAACAATCCCCCAATCATGCGAACAATTTCTGTCCGACTTTGCCATCGCACTGGACGACCTGAATGCCTTCGCCAACCGCAGCCCAAATAACAGCATAAGCGAACCACAGGGCCGGGAGCTGATTGCAAGTTTCGAAACGACACACGAGCTTGCGCTCAACGTGATTTCGGCCTATTTGGCTACGATGGGCAAGGGGCCCTTCTCGGGATCCAGAGATACGACCGTGGAAGCCTTCCATGCCGAGTTGATCGACGATGGCAAAACTTGGCTGGACATGATCATCGACCGAATCCAATATAACCCCATCTATACCATGGATACGCAGCAAAAATTCCTGGATAACATCAAGCATCGCTATCTGCCGCTTTTTGTAAAATTCGAAAATAACATGAACAAACGCCTCGAAGAGTGATTCCATGTTATTGATCACTCAACTCATCTACATCAAAGCGGGTCAAGAAGAGGTCTTTCATCAGTTTGAGGACGTTGCCATCCCCACAATTTCAAGATACAATGGCAAACTTCTCCTCAGGATCAGGCCGGAGGAACGCGCTTTCATCGAATCCTCCATCGAAAAACCCTACGAGATCCATCTGGTCGAGTTCGACTCGGAGGGGGATTTCGAAAACTTCATGAAGGACGACGAAAGAAAGCGCTTTCTACACCTAAAAGAACAATCCATCCAGGCGGCAATACTCATCAAGGGCCACAAGCTCTGATTTCATTTTCCCCCCAAAAACAAAAAATGCCGCGGGAATCCCCCACGGCACCTTTATTATATAGTAAATCCAGTTTCTTCGAAATCCGCCTACCTAAACATAAATCCAGACGGCCCTCTCCCCACTTCCATGCTCTTTACTTCGGTTCCGTCTTTGCCAAAAACGGTGACTGTTCCTGCTCCCTGAAAATCATTTGCATTGCTTAGGTAGACTTCCTGTCGCATTTGATCATAGCCGATACCATAAAATCCCGAACCGCTTGTCCAGTCAGGAATCAATGTTGTATCAAAGATTGAAACTACCGCGACTCCATCTTGGTATTCAGGCCATCCACTACTGGTGACGATGTAGATCTTCGAATCCTCGCCAAGTGCGATTCTTCCTGTAGCCTGGCCAACCGGCAGCTCTCGAAACTCTTTCTTGGTCAGGTTATCCCTATGAAAAGACTGAAAATAAACATGGTCGGAATCGTAAGAATAAACCCATAGGTCACCATTTTGCTCAAAGAATTGCACGGGACGTCCAGTTACCTCTAATGACTTGACGACCTCTTCCTTTTCAGCGTCAATGATTTCTATCTGGCTTTCCTCGGATCCTGCGACAAACACATATTTGCCGAAAGCAAAAAGATCCTCAGGTTTGTTGGAGACCTCGATCTTCTTTTTCACGGTGCCTCCATCCAAGCCGGAGACAACAGCGATATAGGAATCCGGAGTTGCATAGCTGGCGTCATAAGGTCCATAATCCGAGATGAACAACTTGCCGCTGGCCGTAGCCAAGGACCTTGGCTGATCCAAGTCTGCCGATACAGCGCCGATGGATTTGAAGTCGCCTGGGTTGACGATTTCCACCTTTCCGGTATTTGCGACTAAGTAAAGTCTATCCTGTTCCAGCACCATATCTTCAACCAATCCTGCAAAAGGCCGGCTGTTTTCCAACTCGAAGATATCCTTCGTGAGCGTTTCGGTAGATGGATCGTAGTGATAAACCTCTCCATCATTCGTTCCAAAGTTTCCTTCATTCATGATCAGGATTCCCGTGTCATATTTTCCTAGGGGTTTTTCGCCGCCGTTATCATTACAAGAAAAAGCAAAAATTAGCAGGACAAGCGCCCAAAGTTGATTTTTGAAAATGTACTTCATAAGTGTATGGTTAAATTAAGTTGATACGATCTGCCCGGCATGGCTCGGAGATAGAGGACTTGGTAGTTCTTGTCCAGCAGGTTGAGCACCTGAAAACTGAGCGGGAAGCTGGTCTTGCCCCAGTGCAGTTTGGAAAATAAGAGGCCCGCATTCCAAACTTGGTACGCGTCCATGATTCGGGCGCCGCCCGTACCGATGGAGCGCTGGCCTACGAAAAAGGAGGACAAATTGAGGGAGATCCAGTCGCGAGTAGCGCTGAGGTTTCCATTTGCCTGATGCTCGGGCGTATAGGGCAGCTGTTTGGGATTCTCGGGCTCCGTGGTCAAGTCCAAAGCTTGGGAAAAAGTATAGCCCATCATCCAGGCCCATTCCAATCTTCCCGTTTTCCACTCTGCCTTTCCCTGGTATTCTATGCCCTGATTTTTGACCTCCCGTATATTTTGAGGAGTCCAAACAGAGCCCATTGGCAGCCAGATGATCCAGTTATCTACCTGCATTCGATAGTAGGTAAGGCTTTGCTCCCATGAAAAAGAGGCCTTTTTCTCCCAACTCACCCCAATTTCCCCGTTCAGGCTCTCCTCATGTAGCAAGTCGGGATTGCCGCCTGGCTCCCAGAATCGGTCGTTGAGCGTCGGCACCTTGAAGCCTTTGCCCAACGAAGCCTTCAGCAGGACTTGATGTTTTCCATTTTCCCAAAACTTCCAATCTGCCCCTATGCTCGGCAAGAAAGGCTCAAAGTTCTCGGGATAGGCCAACTGTCGAAGATTCAGGGAGACCGACAGACCTTCGCCAGCATACCAGCGTGCGGATTGGTAAAATTCATAGCGCCGATCTGTGGCGCTATAGGTACTCAAGTCCCCCCGGACGAGGGTAGCCCTTGCCCCTGCCTTAAAGTTCCAGTCCTCGCCCGGTGAAAAATCATAGTCCGTTGCAAGCAAAAACTGGCGGGTTTGGTTTAAACTACCATTAAAGATTTGCTGATCTTGGATGAAACCCGACTTCAGATTCAAAGTCGAGTGCCTTCCAAAACGGTAATAGTCAAGCACCGCCCGGATGCTTTCGTCGGATTGCCGATCTTGTGTATGGGATCCCATCGGCGGCTGGATCTCACGATCCGACTTTTGCCACCAAAAAGCAGCCTTGAGTTGATCCTGCGTACTGAGGTTCCAAGCCATATCTTGCACCAGCCCGATCTGCTCGACTTGTGCATGGTCTTCGCGCACCTCCGGAGTTCCAGCCTGGGCTAGATCTTGGTAGCGAAAATCGTTGTTGGCAAACTGGCGGTAAAGACGGGTTTTGGCGCTGAAGCTTTTGCCTAACCCTCGAAGGGTTTCAATCCCTTGGAGGGTTGATTCTTTCGAAGAAAAACCGCCAGAAAACGAGGTATTGAACAATCCAAAGCTGCCGACTGTCTGGGAAAGTGCCGCTTGAAACCCTTTGCCAAAGTCACTTTCCGAAGAAAGGTGAAGGCTTCCCCCTATGGCCTCATTTCCAAAAAGCGCCCCTGCACTGCCAAATTGAAGTTGGACCCGATCCATCGCCTCTACTGGCAGGATGCTCAGGTCACTTTGGCCAAGTGAGGGGCTGTTGATGGGAAGCCCGTTCCAAAAGACCGCGGTGTGCCCGGCGGAAGTGCCCCGGAAAGAAGGCGAGGCCAACATTCCCGCACCGTATTGACGGATGAAGAGGGGGCTTTTCTCCTGCAGAAGATCCCCCAACGATCGGGCGGAGTAAGCTCTGAGCGTCTCTACCTCAAAGTCGACAACCTTTTGCCCTTGGGCGTAGCGATCCAAAGCTGGCGCATACACCTCCACAGGCTGCAGGGAAACCGTGTCCTGCACCGGAACAAAACCAAAAACCGTAACTACCCAAAGCAGCAGCGTCATGCCAGATCGAATTTGTTGCAACTCGATTCGGGCTTGAAGAGAAATAGAAAGAATTGAAAACTATCCAAACCCACGCGTGGGAAGGGAAATAGACAAATCCTTTTTGCTTTTCCTCCGAAAGCACAGAATCCAACGATCGAGGCAGGTCTCCTGGCTCGTCTGACTTTTGCCGGCCTTCTCTCTCCTCCCGATGACTCCCGATAGGTATCGGGACGGGACGGAAAAATGGCATAGTGGCGCAAAAGCTTTTTCCCGATCCCGATGGCTATCGGTAAGGGACAGACTTACAGTTGCGGGGACAGCTCCGGTTTTGCACCGGATTCCCTTTTCATCCCAAGCGCCGAACCCGTTTCCGAAAACTATCGGGACGGGACGGATTGGGAACCTAAATCGCTGCAAAGTAAAGCGATTTTGATTTGGCAGAAAAGCGAGAGACGATCAATAATTTTGGAAAACAGCCAAGATCTCTTTTACCTTGGCAGAATATTTCGTTCGGATCATTCCATGTTTGCAAGATTTCAAAAACACTTTTTACCCTCGTATCCAAGCACTTACCTACTGGCTCTATCGAGTATTTTCCTACTTCTTTCCTGCGGAAAACCAACAGAGAACACCCTTGAGAAAAAACCGCTAATCCTGGAATATGCCCAGGGATTCGAGATTTTCCGCGGTGAAGATTTCTGGGAAATCCATGTGACTCAAGGCTACACTGGCGCGGAAAAAACCTATCGCTACCTGGTTCTGGAAGAGGATTCGAGGGCTGAACGAAACGGTTTTGACGCCATAGTACAGCTGCCGATAGCCAAGGTGGTGATGACATCCACCACGCAAATTCCCCACCTCGACCTGCTGGGTCAAACAGATCTCTTGGCTGGATTCCCCAACACTGACCTGATCTCCTCCCCCGCCGCACGCACTCGCGTCGACTCGAAAAAAGTCACCGACCTGGGCAGTGGTCCCTCCGCCAATCCCGAAATGGTGATAGACCTTCGGCCGGACTGGATAATGATCTCCACTTTGGGCGAGGACTTGCGCTACCTGGATCTTTTGACACAAGCAGGCATACCCGCGCTGATCAACGGGGAATATGTGGAGCAAAATCCCCTTGGCAGAGCGGAATGGATCAAATTCACGGGAATTTTGCTCGGAAAATACGAGGAGTCTGTAACTGTCTTCAACGAAATAGAAAAAGCCTACCAAGATGCCGAAAAGCTAGCCGCGTCGATTCCATCGGAGAAAAAACCAAAAGTGCTCAGCGGAGTGATGTATCAGGACATCTGGTACGCACCGGGAGCGGAGAGCTGGGGTGCACGCATCCTTGAAAACGCCGGAGGAGCTTACTTATTCGCCGATCAGGCAGGGACTGGAAGCCTTCAGCTCAATTACGAATTTGTGCTGGACAGGGGTATGGAAGCCGACTTTTGGATAGGTTCGGCTGACTTTCCAAATCTAAAAACCATGGGAACTTCGGAGCCTCGCTACCAAGCTTTTCAGGCTTGGCAAAACGGGCAGGTTTTCACCTACACCGCCAAAAAAGGTGCCACCGGCGGATTGGAATATTTTGAGTTGGGGTATGTGCGGCCGGACTTGATCCTAAAGGATCTGATAAAAATCCTGCATCCCGACCTGCTGCCGGATTACGAAATGTACTTTTACCAAAAATTGAACTAGACCAAAACCAATGTCGGAGTCAGAGTTTACACTGATCCAGACCATACCAGCATGCGCCCCTACCTCTTTCCTATCGGTCTCCTAGTCCTCGGACTGAGCTTCCTGCTCAACCTAGGTCTGGGATCCGTCATGATTCCTTTTGGGGAAATCGCCTCGGGGATAGTATCTGGCGATTGGTCAAAAAACTCCTGGGAGCAGATCATTCTAAACTACAGACTACCTAAGGCTTTGGTGGCGGTTTTTGCAGGAGTGGGATTGAGTGTGAGCGGGCTGCAGATGCAGACTTTCTTCAGAAATCCGCTCGCGGGCCCCTTCGTCTTGGGCATCAGCTCGGGAGCGGGACTTGGTGTGGCAGTGTTGATTTTGGCAGGTAGCGCATTTGGCCTTGTCATCAGCGGAATCAACTCCTGGGCCATCGCAACGGCAGGGGTCCTGGGTGCAGGCCTGGTACTTTCCGGAGTGAGCTTGGTTGCTTGGCGGGTCAAGGACAGCATGACCTTGTTGATCGTCGGATTGATGTTTGGCTCCGCCGTTTCCGCCGTGATTTCGGTGCTTTCCTATTTTTCCGGAGCTGAGGCGCTAAAGTTGTTTACCGTCTGGTCCATGGGCAGCCTCGGTGCCCTGGGCTGGTCGCAGGTTGGCATTGTGGGGCTGCTGATTTTATTAGGTTCTATCCCGGTAGTTGGCTCGATCAAGTCCTACAATGCGCTTTTGCTAGGGGAAGTTTATGCCAAGAGTATGGGTATTCACACCTCCCAAATGCGCTGGCTGATGATCGTCAGCACGGGTATTCTGGCCGGAGGCATCACGGCATTTTGTGGTCCGATAGCCTTTGTAGGCATTGCCGTGCCCCATCTGGCGAGAATAGTTTGGAAGAGTTCTGACCACCGGGTTCTTTTTCCCGGCTCAGCCCTTATTGGCGCGATCTTGCTACTCCTTTGTGATGCAGCAGGGCAGCTTCCTGGCATGGCCAGCACACTTCCCATCAACGCGGTAACATCCCTGGTAGGAGCTCCGATCGTGATTGCCCTGATTCTGAAGCGCAACTTTAGTCGGGACTTTTAAGAAATGAGAAAACACCAGCCACATATCGCACTGGAAGGAAAGGGACTAACGCTCGGCTATCGCCGAAAAAACTCCCGGAAAGAAGTTCTTCGAAATCTGGATTTTCAGCTTTTCCAAGGCGAACTCACCTGCCTTCTTGGACCCAATGGGGTTGGAAAATCCACCTTGATCAAGGCGATTTTGGGACATGTCAAGCCTTGGGCGGGAGAAATCAGGATTGACGAAGAGCTCATTCAGGGACAAAAACCGGAACAGCTCGCCAAGCGGATTTCCGTCGTCCTGACCGATCCGGTTTTCCCCGGCAACATGACTGTGGGGCAGCTGGTCGCCTTGGGAAGAACTCCACATACCGGCTGGCTCGGAAAATTGACCTCAATGGATTGCGAAATCGTCGAAAAGGCACTGTCCGACACCAAAACGAACGCAATCCGGGACGAGCGACTGAGCGAAATCAGTGACGGCCAAAGACAAAAAGCAATGGTCGCCCGTGCGCTGGCCCAAGATGGGCAGCTCATCATCCTGGACGAACCTACAGCCCATCTCGACCTCGAAAACAGACTGGAAATCATGCATTTGTTAAGGGATATTGCATGCAGGCAAGGGAAGTCGGTCTTGGTCGTGACACACGATCTGGATATTGCACTGGAGACTGCAGATCGCTTTTGGCTGATGGGGAGAGATCGGGCGCTGATTAGTGGACTTCCCGAGGATCTGATCCTCTCCGGACAGATAGACTTGCTTCTTCCTACAGAGAAATACGGATTTAACCTAGATCGGGGAAAAGTGGAACAGAAATCCACTGCAACCAAAAATTGGACGATAGAGGCAGATCCCAGCCTTCGGCTTTGGGTAGAAAAAGCCCTTGAAAAAGCGGGAATAGCTCATTTGACGCAGACGGCGCACATCAAACGGGAGCCGTTTGCCATTTTTTACAAGGAAATGGAATTCAATAGCTTAGCAGACTTTATCGACTTCTTGAAGAACTAGAGAGAATCAAGCTACTTTGCTCCACTCGAGCCAATCTACCTTTTCCCACCTACTCTACTGATCAAGCCCAACGCAAAATCAAACTTCAAAGAAAAATGGAGCTATCTTACCTTACTTTTTCAGGCCGTGGGAAATAAGAAAAGAGGCTGGAAAATTTCATTAATATTGCTTTATCCCATCTTCCTGGTTGGAAGCCTGGGCTTCGCGCCTTTTCCATTTTGGCGTGGCTATTCAGTCAAACAATGGAGCAATGGATCTGCAACAATTAATCGATGACTATCTAGAGGGCAGGATGAGCCCCGAGGACAGGAGACTTTTTGAAAACCTGATCGAAGAAAACCCTCGATACCAAGCCGAGCTTGCCCAGCAGGAAAGCGGAAAGGCAGCGCTGCGTTTGGCTGGACAGAGTCACCGCAGCAAAACCGCCAACCTAAAGTCTTGGCTTTTTTCCGTAGGTGTCGGAGCAATCATTGTCTTGGCTGCTGCATTGCTTTGGCTGACACTGGGGCTGAGTCCCGGGGAGAAAATCTTCAAAAAACACTACGAGACTTTACCCAATCAGATCACTGCCAGCAGCTATGGCCAAAGCAATGCAGATCTGAAGGCACAGGCCTTTCAAGCCTATGAGGCAAAGGATTTTGAAAAAGCTGCACAGCTGTTTGACCGAATTCCTTCGAGGCCGGACTCGGAATACGTGTTTTTGTATCACGGCATCTGTCAGCTCGAATTGGATAGGCCGGAGAAAGCAATCCCTCTGCTAAACTTGGTGAAGTCCAACTCAACTACCGCTTCCAAAGAAGTGGCCTCCTGGTTTGCAGCGCTTGCCTACTTCAAGCTGGATATGCTAGAAAAAGGAAAACAGGCACTCCAGGTCACAGCTGCCAAACCCAACCCCTATCAAACCCAAGCCAGGACCTTGCTCGAAACACTAAAGTGAGGATTGATCCTTTCTAAGCAAATGCTAATGTTTCCGCAAGCCGCTGGGATTTGTGAAGAAGCTTGGGCCCTTAAGTAGTATTCTGAGTATAATTTCCTTTTCCCCAAGGTCTGGGTGCGTAGAATTTAAGCGCAAGTCCAAGTCTGCCACTTGGTTAACAGCCCCTTATCAACTATTTTGCCTTTGCAGTCTTACTTTTTGCCTGCCAACCCAAAAAACCTCAACCTATGAACAAGCCCCTACTTGCGCTGCTCTTTGTCTCAGCCCTGACTTTTTCCTGCGAAAAACCCATTCCCCAACTCTCCGACGAGGAATATGCAGCACTTACCGACGAGCAAAAACGCTCCGTGGAGCATGCCCTCGACGGCATCAAAGTACTGGATGATCGTCTGGAATTGACACTTTTCGCCTCCGAACCCATGATGACCAATCCAACCAATATGGACATCGACGACCGGGGCAGGATTTGGATTACCGAAGCCTACAACTACCGCACGCAACTCAATCCGAAAAACCCAACCAAAGCCGAAGGGGATCGGATTTTGATTCTCGAAGACACGGACGGAGACGGCAAAGCCGATAAATCCACAGTTTTCTATCAGGGAACTGACATCAATGCCGCTTTGGGCATCGCCGTTTTTGGCAATAAAATCTTCGTCTCCGTCAGCCCGAATGTCTTTGTCTTCACGGACGAAAACGGGGACGACGTGCCGGACAGCAAGGAAGTCCTTTTCACAGGAGTGGGTGGAGTGCAGCACGATCACGGCATGCACGCCTTCACCTTTGCGCCGGATGGCAAGCTCTATTTCAACTATGGAAATGAAGGCAAAGGCTTGCACAAAGGTGACGGTTCGCCGATCCTCGACCCGATGGGACGACCGGTCAACTCCGAAACCGCACCCTATCAGGAAGGAATGGTTTTCCGCTGCGATCCGGATGGCAGCAACGTGGAAATCCTCGGTTGGAACTTCCGAAACAACTACGAAGTGGCCGTCGATAGCTACGGACGCATGTGGCAAAGTGACAACGACGACGACGGCAACCGCTCCACCCGGATCAACTTTGTGATGGACTATGGCAACTACGGCTTCAAGGACGAAATGACCAAAAGTGACTGGAGAACCCGCCGCATCAATATGGAAGACTCCGTCTGGCAGCAGCACTGGCACCTCAACGATCCCGGCGTAGTGCCAAACCTGATCCAAAACTATGCAGGTTCGCCCACCGGCATCCTCGTCTACGAGGGCAAACTCCTCCCTGCCGAATACCAAAACCAGGTCATCCATGCCGATGCCGGCCCCAATGTGATCCGCATGTATCCGGTGGAAACTTCCGGCGCGGGCTTTACCGGTTCGGTCACACCGATTCTCGATGGCAATACCCGCGACAACTGGTTTCGCCCTTCCGATGTGACCGTGGCACCTGACGGCTCGATCTTTATCTCCGACTGGTACGATCCGGGCGTGGGTGGACATGCTGTAGGCGATCAGGACAAAGGCCGTGTCTACCGACTTGCTCCCAAAAAGTCAAAATATCAGGTTTCCGCTCCTGACTATTCCTCCATCGAATCCCTGATCGAGCTGGTGCAAAATCCCAACCGAGCGATTCATTTCAAGGCTTTTATGGCCCTTAGGGAAAAAGGAGCTGAGGCAACCGAAGCCTTGGAAAAACTTTACGAATCCGAGGATCCCCGCATGAAAGCCCGTGCGTTTTGGTTGCTGAGCAAGCTGCCAAATGGCAACGATTACATCCAAAAAGCCGCGACCGACTCGGATGAAAATATCCGTGTGGCTGCTGTCCGTGCTTCCCGAATCAACGGAATGAAGGACACCAACTTCTTGCTGACCCTAGCTGGAGATGCTTCGGCCCAAGTGCGAAGAGAAGTGGCGGTAGCGATCCGCTACGAGGATCAGCCTGCGGTCTGGCAAAAACTGGCCGAGTCCTACCAATCTGGGGACCGCTGGTACTTGGAGGCGCTTGGCATCGCGGCGGAATACCGATGGGACAGCTATTTGCCGGCCTATCTGGAGAAAGCTGGCGCAAACTGGACCGCATCCCCTGAAGCCAAAGACCTTGTGTGGAGATCCAGATCAACGCAAACTCCCGAACTGCTCGAGCAAATGATCCTGGCGGAAAATAGCCCTGCCGATCACCGCTACTACCGTGCGCTGGACTTCCAGAATGCGGATCTAAAAAACCAAACCCTCAAAAATCTCTTGGCCAAAGGTCAAAACGAAGATCAGGTCATTATCCTTCGCCAAGCGGCTTTCGATACCCAAAAGCCGGATGCTACCCTACTCAACCTGGCCAAAGCCAAGTCCGGTGAAATCGCCGACGATCAGGACTTCCTCGATATCGTCCGTAAATACCAACTCAAAGACCAAAAGGATCGGGTGCTAAGCATCGTCTATCAAGATAAAGACGGCCGAATGGCTGGTGCCGCAGCAAATATCTTCACCAACCTGTACGGTTTGGGAGAAGTGGAAAAAGCCATGAAAGATCAGGACGAAAGCAAAGCTGTAGCTACCATCCGCAAGTTTGGCGTGGTGGACAACAAAGAGATGGCCACGCTCCTGAGCAAGTTCTGGAACAATCCAAATGCCCCGGCCGAAGTCCGCACAGCAGCCATGGAGGAGATGAAAGGCTATCAGTCTGAGGCGACACTATGGGAATATGCCGAGAAAGATCAAATCCCTGCAGAGCTACTTCCCATCGCTCAGAAGATCCTGATGTCTACCTGGAACTCCAACCTCCGCCAACTTGCCACCGAGAAATATGGCAGCAGCCTGAATACCAACTATGACATCCCCAAGATGCTGGCCGCAACCGGAGACATCGAGAAAGGAAAGACCATCGCCGCCACCTACTGCGTGGCTTGCCATAAGATCGGAACGGAAGGCATCGACTTCGGTCCGGGCCTAAGTGAGATCGGAGACAAGCTGAGCAAGGAAGCCCTGATCAACTCGATCATCAATCCATCCGAAGGCATGGGCTTCGGCTACGAAACCCAACTGGTCAAATTCAAAGACGGTAAGGAAATTCGCTGCATCGTCAACTCCAAAACTGAAAACGACCTGATCGTGAAGCTCGTCGGCATGGGCGAACAAACCATCTACAAACTCGCCGACATCGAATCCATCACCCAGCTCGACGAATCCCTCATGCCTATGTTCCCCTTAACCGAAGAAGAATTGGTGGATCTAGTGAGTTATCTGGCGGGGTTGAGGAAGTGAGGATAAATTGAAAAGTGCTAAAAAATATTTTCGAATTTATTTCGATAGGGATGCCATATCAAACAAAATTCGTCACCGCAGACATTAATCGTATTAAAAAGTGCTATATGGAGATAAAGGAAAAATTTGAGGGTTTTAAAAGTGCAGAAAGACCAACAATTGGTTTAGCATTAGTTTTTGATATTTCTGGGTTCACAAACTTTTTTAACAAGCCCGATATTCACTATTATGTGACGGATTATATTAATCAAATCATAAATTGTGTTGAGACAAATATTTTTGGAGGGTTAGATTTTTGGTCTAACGAAGAGGAAGACGAAATTGATGCACTTGATGCTAAACCAATACTAAGAAAATTTTTAGGTGATGGCATGCTGTATGTCTGGGAAGATAATGATGAGGGAATTCTCTCCGTTCCAGATATAAAGATAGACCTTATTAATCGGCTATGGAATATTCAATTGAAATTTGATAAAATCAATAAGCGACTTAATGAAACAATCCCAATTGGTGATTTGCCAAATTCCATAAAGTTTGGAATTGCACAGGGAACTATTTTTAAGTTAACAGAAGTAAATGGCACTATTGACTGCATCGGACCCTGTATAAATTTAGCATCGAGACTTGTAAAGTATAGTCACGAAATTAATTTCATAGCCTCTGCTCGTTTAAACTTACCAAAACAAAAACTTGAAGAAAATGGCTACTTTAGAATAATTGCTAAAGAATTAAGAAGTTTTGAGAATGAGATTGTAATTATTGACAAGAATGATTATGAAAACGTCAACCTGGCTGACAAAAAAAGACTATTTAGAGAGCTGTGAAAATCACCCTCACCAAAGCACTCACTATTCGTTTCCGGTCCGGGGAACAAACCATATATAGCCGCTATCCAAAAGTTTGACCCCTCTAGGCGGTGTCTAGTTATTTCTCATTCTGTGATCAAATGAGAGCTTGCTGCTCTGAGCGTAGTCATCTAGTTTCTCGACTGTTTACCAAATTGACGTTGGACTGAGCGTAGATTGTAACTACGCTCGACCATCTAAACTAATTTATAATTCGCTAAAAAACGAACATCTAAGAAATATTACTCAGCATAAAAATTGGTGTTATATAAGATTGGATTCTAACCACGCAAAAAATATTTTGATAAAAAAAATAAAATTTTTAAAAATGAACAAAAAAGATCAATTTTTAAAGTATTCTAAAAACCTTGAGTTAGTGTTATCAAGCTTTAATAAACCAGTAAGATTAGTCAATAAACATACTGAAGGAAATTATATTTGCCCAATTGGATTTACCAATCATTCCATTGAAGGCCTTAACGAAACCTATTCAGATCAGCTTTCCATTGAACACGCACCTCCAAGGTCATTGGGAGGGAAAGCCATCTGTCTTGTGAGAAAAGACCTGAATAATAAATCAGGACATGAAAATGACAAAGCTCTGATTAGATATATTGAAACAACACAGTTTAAACGAGGAGAATCCACCATAATGACTAGGATGAATCTCAATTTACCTAGGTTAAAATCACCAAAAGCTAAGTTTCATATTGATTCAGAAAATCGACTAAACTTTATTTTTAATAATATTACTTTAAAAGACCATATAGGTGAATCAGATTTGAAAAATGATTATCAATTTAAATTTGAGTTCAAACTTCAGGAAATCAATCAAGCTATAAAAAACATTCTGTTAAAAATTGCATACCTTCATGCATTTAAGAGCATTGGTTATATTTTGTGTTTTGGCCCGAAAGAAATTTATAATAAAAACTATAAGAAGGTAAGAGAACAAATCTTAAACTCTGATAAAGAAATCATACCAATTGTCTTTGAAATATCAAGAGTTAAAAAGTTTGATGGAGTTGCTATAATTACAGACCCGAAAGAATTTGCATCAATAATTGTCAGCTATCCTCTTACATTAAACGGAATAACTGATTATGTAAGTGTTATGCTCCCTGCACCCGATTCGAGAGGCTTTAGCGCATTAGAACTTATAAAGAAACAAGGGAATTTGGATTTTAAATTCCAAACCCTTCCACAAATCGAAATTTGGAAGAATAAAGAAAGCGCTATTTATTTTTATAATTTCTGGAAACATTATAATGGAATCGTTTGACATAGAAACTCTATTAAATCCCCACCTCGGCGTAGTCTATTACTTTCTCGTTGAGTGACCACTTGAGCGATTGCCTAGGCGTAGGTACTATCTTTCAAACCAAGAGTTTTCTGAAAATTTTTACCTTTACGATACCGGAGAGGAAGCATACAGTGATCGTTCACTTGGATGTTTACCTTGTGTAGTGCCGACTAGATCGGCACTACTTTTTACAGCTTTTGCAGTGCTGAGGTGAAACCTGAGAATTAAATAAAATTCATTTAACCTTCGTGAGATTTGAAATAAGACTAACCCATTAATTCCTTAACTCTAGAAAAGAGTCTATTTAGAATTTTCAATTTATTTTCATCCAACATTAAATAGCTAGGATAAAGAATATAGGAACCTTTATCATTAAGCATAATACTTAATAATAAAGGCTTTCCAATTACGTCAATTTCATGGGCTCTTTTAACTAAATCTGGCAAAACAAAATCCACAACTTGTCCGAATGGAATGGTAGAATTAAATAGAATCCCTGTAAGATTATCAATATTTATAATAGAAATACTTTTTTTCTGAACAAACTCTGTTAAAGAATTACTACTTCGGAAATCTTTCAAAATATTCCCAGTTGAACCACAAATTTCTAAAAATAATTCTTTCTCGCTTGAGAATTCTTTATCTAAAAAGTAGTCGAGTAAACCAACAGGTTCAGTATAATAATAAACACTTTTCCATTCTTTATATGATTTTGGAAAATATCTTAAAAATAAATTTTCCATACATCGTATTCCTACAATTTCCCTTTCAATTTTTTCCCTATCAAACACCTGATACTCAATCTGTGAAGCTAGGCCTTTTAAATTCTGATTAAGACCAGTTGATGCTATAGTGGAATAAAACCCAATAAATCCATGACATGAATTAGATTTAACTCTGTCTAAAATATTCTGTTCTATCCTTGGGCTGATTGAAGCTCCTGAGTAAGCATAATGTTTGCAACTTACTAGCCAGACAATTTCTGTCACACCACTTATTCCTTTCCTTAACTCTCTAATTTTCAGATCCACACCACGATCAGCCCCTCTAGAAGGTGACTCAATAATTTGATAACCAATTGCTTCAAAAAAATCTCTTGCAAAATTTTCAAAAACATCTTGATTACCATCAAATGAATTTGCCTTTGGTATTTCTTTAAAATCTATTATCATTTCGATTGTTTGGCTTGTGGGGATCATACATCTAAACTAAGAAAATATGATTTCATTCAGATTGGATGTAGTGTTGTAGTATATACCCTAAAGGGGATCAAACCCTTTTCAAACAAAAAAGCCTACCTGAATAACAGAAAGGCCATTTTCCCCAAGATTATTGGTCTTTATTTCTCCAACATCCTCTTCAACAATTCCATCTTCTCTTTTTCAGATTCAAGCAGTCGCTCGTAAAGCTTTTTATTTTCTTCAAGTGCCTCAACCCATTTTTCAATCGGATTCACATTGAATGTGGTATGATAATTAACACCGCTGAATTGACCATTAAATGACGAATTAAAAAAATTGATGGCGGTTTCCTCATTAAAACTTTTAATCGCCTCCGTCGGAACTTTCAGGATCTCGGCGACCTGACGCAAGAGCTCCTCCTCCACTTCTTCCTTTTGCTCCAGCAGGCTGACCTTCTTCTGGGACCAGTCTTCTCCGAGTTCGTGTGCCAAGGCTTCCTGCTTGATGCCCATCATCTCTCTGAATCGCTTGATATTCCGGCCGTGGTGGATCTTTTCGTTCATAGTCTGAAGTATTAGAAAGGGAAATTAGGAAAATCTCCCCAAAGTCTTTGGACTAATTTATTCCTTAGGACAGAGAACGGCAAGGGAATGGCCGGGATGCGTCATTTTTTCAGGAAAAAAGTGTCGGGAAGAGTGATGCGTCATTGCTGTTAGTAATAATTTAGAGATGGCAGGATTTTGCCATTGATTAGCCGCCAAGTTCCGAAATTACGTCTGAGTTCGCCCTCCTAGCACAAACTATTGATAAGAAGGGCGCGGTGGCCTGATGGGACAAGCCGTCAATAAAATGTCCAGTGGACATTTTTAGGCTTGGGCCAGCTTGAAGGGGAGCGCCGGCGACCGGCCTCGTGCGGTAAGGACCGAGCGTTAAGAATCAGTTCAGTGAACTGATTTAGCGAGGGGCCAGCTTGCAGGGCAGGGCAAATCTTGATTTTTTCGTTCTTTTTTATCAAGAAAAAAGAACAAAGAAATGAAAAGCCTCAAAAGATCGCTTCGGGATCAAAATCCGAAAAAATGACTTGATAATCAGAATGGTCCCTCGCAATGACGCTGGGTTTCGTCTTTACTGCTTAGTTTGACAGCCATTTCTGAATTCTAAATTCTTGATATCGGCCATGCCTACGGCATTTTCCAAAAACATTCAATCATCTTTTAAATCCAGCCATTAAAATGGCTGGCTAAAGTATCGGTCATGCCTACGGCATTTTTTCCGGATAATATCCCGTCCTGAAAGCAGTTACTCGTTGGATTTGTCCACCGAGAAATATTCCCTACCCTACAGCCTGGCTGCTCGCTGGATTTGTCCAGTAGAAAAATCCATAACGTTCGCCCCTCCCGTAGGGACGACCCATCTCCTAGCCAGAGGTTTTAACGGTTGCATTTAGGTTGGCCATATATCCAGACAGAGTCCCGTAGGGACGGCCGATATCCTAGCCAGAGGTTTCAACCTCTGGAATTTGAAATGACAATAGAGTCTGGCAAAGTCCCGTAGGGACGGACGAAATAATTTTATCCGCATTATATCTAAATAGACACATCTCACCCTACAATCTGGCTGCTCGCCGGATTTCTCCACCGGACAAATCCTTAACGCTCGCCATTCCCATTGGGACGACCCATCTCCTCGCCAGAGGTTTTAACCTCTGGAAAAGTCCCATCGGGACGGCCGATGTCCATTCAAACGCTATTAAACAAATCCTGATTTTTTAAATCCTATACCGGCCATGCCTACGGCATTTTGGAAAACCACAAAAACATCCATTAAACCAGCCATTAAAATGGCTGGCTAAAGTATCGGTCATGCCTACGGCATTTTTTCCGGATAATACCCCGCCCTGAAAGCAGTTACTCGCTGGATTTGTCCAGTAGAAAAATCCATAACGTTCGCCCCTCCCGTAGGGACGACCCATCTCCTAGCCAGAGGTTTTAACGGTTGGATTTAGGTTGGCCATATATCCAGACAGAGTCCCGTAGGGACGGCCGATATCCTAGCCAGAGGTTTCAACCTCTGGAATTTGAAATGACAATAGAGTCTGGCAAAGTCCCGTAGGGACGGACGAAATAATTTTATCCGCATTATATCTAAATAGACACATCTCACCCTACAATCTGGCTGCTCGCCGGATTTCTCCACCGGACAAATCCTTAACGCTCGCCATTCCCATTGGGACGGACGATATTCTATTCCAATTCTTTAAAGAGATATTCTGGCAAAAACTCCACATTATGGGCCTTCAACATCATAAGATATTCCTCTTTGAAGGTCATTTTCTGATGATGGGTTTCCTGATTTTTCGCATAGTCAAAAACAGTAGCAATCTCTTTTTCACTGTAGGTAAAGGAACCAAAAGCCGATTGCCATTCAAATCTGTGTTCAAGCAACTTTGATTCGTTTAACCACTTGGATGATTTGGATTTGGCATTCTTCATTATTTCGGAAACAGAATGTTTCGGGAAAAACCGGAAAAGACAATGAACATGGTCAAAATGTCCGTTGACGATTAGCGTCTTTGCCCCAGTCTCGTTGATCAGATTTCCAATTACTCCGTACAGCTCGCTTTTGAAGGAATCTTCAATAACTGCTTTTCTGTATTTAACCGCAAAGACTGCCTGGCAATACATCTTTGAATAGGTATTCGGCATGGTAGTTTAATCGTTAATTCTAAAACTAATTTAACCAATATCGGCCATGCCTACGGCATTTTTATGAACTCCTCATTCCTTTTTACCAGCCATTGAAATGGTTGGCTAGATAATCGGTCATGCCTACGGCATTAATTCTGAATTGACCTATCCCGCCCTGCAAGCTGGCTGCTCGCCAGATTTGTCCACTAAAAAATAATCCTTTACAGTCCCGTAGGGACGACCCATCTCCTAGCCAGAGGTTTTAACCTCTGGAGACAAGTTTGACAATAAATTGGGGAAAGTCCCATCGGGACGGCCGATATCCATTCAAACGCTATTAAACAAATCCTGATATTTTAAATCCTATATCGGCCATGCCTACGGCATTTTGGCAAAACACAAAACATCCATTAAACCAGCCATTAATGGTTCGACTCCGCTCACCACCCATGGCTGGCTACCTGATCGGTAATGCCTACGGCATTGTTCTACAGTAAATCCCCCACCCTGCAAGCTAGCTGCTCGCTAGATTTGTCCACCGGACAAATCCTTAACGCTCGCCCCTCCCGTAGGGACGACCCATCTCCTAGCCAGAGGTTTTAACCTCTGGAGACAAGTTTGACGATAAATTGGGGAAAGTCCCGTAGGGAGGATATTATTTCATCAGCATAACCCAATATCCTCGAGAGGTACGGCTTCCAATCCCTTTTTTTGAAAGCAATCCCATGCCTACCAAAAGATTGCTTCGGGATCGAAAGGCTCAAAAATAACTTGCTAGTCAAAAACGATCCCTCGCAATGACGTAGGAACCAAACCGAATATTTTATTCCGCCTTTTTTCTAATTCATCCCCGCACAGAATGGGATAGAAGTCCTTGTCCGCCCAATTTTCGGGCGAACCAATTAAAAAACACCATGAGTTTCATCCACATCTCTAATATCAACAATTCTGTGATGTCCTTTGGCGGCGAGGTGAATGTCACATACTCCTCTGAATCAAAAGTGATCACCGAACTGCTTCTTCAGGCCCTGGAAATGAACAGAAAATTGGTGGAAGCAATAAGTAAGGAATGGGAAACGGAAGAACAGTGTATAGATCATGTTACCCTTCTGATCCAGGAGAACAAAAAACTGGAACTCTCTGCAACCCAAAATCTCAAATCCCACTTGCCATGAAGCCTTTGACACCTACTCCCGGCAAGGAGCTCTTTGAACTTCACGATCCCGAAACTATCCAGAAGTATCTGTGGGAAATGCATAAAGGTTGGATTTGCTACTTAAGTGAGCACATGGAAGGCGAAGATCCTGCCATCCGACTATTCTTTTTTGAGCTACTTTGGAACTGGTTTTCGGAAAACATCCCATCAACTACAAAGCCCGAAAAGTGAATTTAAGTCCAGTTGGTTTATTTAGGGTTACGATAGTTTTCTTTTAGGTTTCTGATAGGTGTTACCTAGGCTAATAACCTAAACAAACACTAGGCTAACACCTTGTATATCTATTCATTATAATGTGAGGTATTTTGTTTTTTTGATTGTTTTCTTTAGTTTGATTCTGGATTTGTTTAACCTATAGATTTTTAAGCCTATGGCTACTCTACCCAACTCCAACGTGATCCTGCCCAAGGGCAAAATCGGAAATCTGGTTTTTTACACCCTTAATGGCAAAACGGTGGTTCGCAGCAGACCAGCTTCAAATCACAAAAACAAGAATCATCCAAGTCCTCTTCAGTTGATTCAGCGGGAAAAACTCAAAACTATCAACGCCTTCCTCAAACCCATCAAACAGGCGCTGGACTTTGGCTATCAGGAATTCCTTACCCAAAGCAAAAAAGGAATGCACTGGGCCTATTCTGAAATTAACAACAAGGGCTATAATCACACGCGGGATCCCGGAATCGATCCGGCATTTCTGAGGGTTAGCAAGGGAAACTTGCTTGGGCCTGAAAACCCCCAAGTCCATAGAAACGGAAATTCGATTGAAATCACCTGGTCGGACAACTCCACCGAAGGAAAAGCCCGGGCATCAGACGAGACATTTATTTTGTGCTATTGCCCAGAGGAAAAAACACATATCTGGCCGAAAAGTAAATTCCGCAGAAATGACGGCCGGGCAGTACTCGAATTGACTTCGGAGCAATCGGTTAAGTCCTGGCACGTCTATCTTGCTTTCAGTCAAACGAATGGAAAGACCCAGACTTCCATCCTTTCCGATTCAGTGTATCTTGGTAGGGTGTGATTTTGGTTTTCAATAAACAATGATTCAATTGAACGATTTGAAACTTGACAATAACCTGATTTCCTCAAAATCCATAGCCATCAATGCTGGTCCTGAGATAGTTTGGGGGATACTTACAGATCCGACCTGGATAAGTCAGTACTTATTTGGCGCAGAAACGATCACAGACTGGAAACCCGGCAGCGCTATCCTTTTTAGGATCAAATTTGATAACCAGGTATTCATTGACAAGGGTATTGTCGTCGAATGCAATGAGCCGGAATCCCTGAAATACCGCTATTGGAGTGGCTTCTGTGGATTGGAAGACAAACCCGAAAACTATTCCATCGTCAGCTATCACATCGAAAAAATTGACAGCAAGGCCTCGAAACTCACTTGGAGCCAAACAGGCTTTGTAGACGAGCAAAGCAGATCGAGCTCAGAAAATTCCCTGGTGAATATCTTGGGGCAGATTAAGTCCTTTGCTGAGCACTGAATGAAAAACAAAAAGATGATTGAGCACTGCTCCCCCATCCGAGCGTAGTTTAATGTCGGCCCCCTCAAAAACCCCAGAGTTCGAGCATTCTACAGTAATATTTCAGAGGCGAAAAATCCGTATGATCTATTGCTTAGAAAGACAGCACCCCATATATTTAAATCAAACCAAAAAAAGAGCTAAGGTATACTTCGTCCCGCGCCCAAGTAGGCTGAGGCAAGGGGCTGGGGATTCTGAAAAGAGTTTCATTCAAAAAAGATAGTATGAAATACGTTTTTTTTGATGGATTTTGAATTTTCGTTAGTATATTCGTTTCAAACTAAGCTTTAGCTCTTTGACCTGTCTTTTTGTCTGATTAAACAATTGTTAAACGCGTTTCCGACATCATCTCCGATAGAACCCAGTCATGGCTTACAAGCCCGCTCAGTTTCTCTCAACGACTTGTGAACCAAGGGGATTTATCGTTCAAATATCACCCAAACAATTATTGGCTGCATCGCCATTAATTCATTTTCAAACTAACCACTCCCCTGCAGCTACTTTTTTTCATCAGACAACAGCGGTTAATTTAGGTAGAGGTAGACTAATAAACCATAAATAAAGTCCTATAAGTCTCAAATTTCCACGTAATGAAAAAGGCGACGATAAGATCCATAGTTCTACTTTTTTGGGCCGCACTTTTTGTTCAGGCCGGGCTCATGTTTCACTTTAAAATCGAGCCCTATCCGACTTTTCGATTTCCCGGCTTCGGAGGAAAAGTTCAAACAGGGGGAATAAAAAATTTCGACCAGTACGAAATTTATCTTCACAGTAGTGGAAAAGGGGATAGCGTCATGTATCCACTAGACCAATTCCTCCCAGATATCAGTTTCAAAAAGCCAACACTCGATTTAATAGCGGATAAGTACCAAAATGATCAAGCACGAACGCCTGAAAAAAAAGATTTTGAAGAATGGCTTTCAAAAAACTTGGCCAAAAACATCCCAGACAAAGAATTCTCAAGAATCTCAATATTAGAGGTTCAACACAGCTATAATCTGGAGACGAACGAATTAAAAAATGATAGGACTTTGATCAACTATTTCAACATAGAATTGAATCCCAATGAATAAAATACTTTATCATATTGATCATTTGATTTTCGATGAATATCGAATGGATCCAAAAGCCTTGGGGATTTACAGAATAGTATTCAGCATACTGATAATTTTTGTACTCGGCATTCCTGATTTTAGATATCTTGGACAGTATCCTGATCTGATCTTTCAGCCACCAGCTTTAAGCTATGCGCAATTGCTTGATGGCCTACCGCCCGCCTATATTTTTGGTATTTTTTCATCCTTGCTTGTTCTCTTTCATTTCTGTGTTCTTTTCGGCCTATTTACAAGGTTCTGCTCAATAGGATTGACTATTTTATACCTTATCCTTTTTACATTAAAGTTTTCGTTTGGCAAAATAGACCATTCTTGGATGGTGACGCTTTGGATCCCCCTGCTCTTGGGAATAGCCGGCTGGGGTTCTGAATATTCCATTGATAAAGCCCTTAAAAAAAGGAAAATCAATCTAGCAGGATGGCCCATTTTTATTTTAGCAAGTATTCTGGTATTTGGCATGTTCGCTGCTGGCATGCCAAAGTTGACTAGTGATTGGCTTTCTTTAGACACACAAGCGGTGAGAGCTCGTTTTATAAGTGACTATTTCATAAGCGAGCGTCAAGAGCTCCTAGCTCCTTTGTTTTTAGAAATCGAATCTGTATTCATTTGGGAATTATTCGATTACGTGGGCGTTCTATTTGAGCTAGCGTTCTTGCTCCTGCTCTTTAAAAAGAGATTTCTCTCTTGGTACATCGTTCTCGCATTATTCTTTCACATTATGAATCTGCTAATCATGAACATTAATTTTTCTGGCAATCTGCCGATTTACCTATTGTTCTTGCCCTATGATTATATTTTTGAGAAAAAGATCAACCTTAAATGGACTTATCCGAATTGGCTGATGATTTTAATAGGAAGTTTCGGACTATATTTCATACTATGGTTTTTTTATGAGATTCCTCTAAATATAGTTGGTCTCGCTTACATCCTAAATATTGACTCAAACATCACTAGCTTAGTAATTATGGTATGCATTTTTATTTGGTATGTGTATGCTATTTTCAGACAGCTTAGAACTGAATGGTCAAAAAAAATCCCAACAACAGTAGAAATAAAAAGCATTTGATAGCTGTAAATAAAACAAAGAAATACGACGCAGTAATCGTAGGATCGGGTCCAAATGGGCTTGCTGCTGGAATTGTTCTCGCTCAAAAAGGGAAAAAGGTTAAAATTATCGAGGGTAGCGATAGCGTTGGTGGGGGTGCCCGAACAAAATTTCTGACACTGCCGGAATACAAACATGACGTGTGCTCTGCCATTCATCCCATGGCTCTAGCATCGCCTTTTTTCGCTTCCCTGCCTTTACACCAATACGGCCTCAAATGGATTACGCCTCCCTTTCCAGTTGCTCATCCTCTAGATGATCTACCTGCCGTCATTATGGATCTTGACATTCATAAGACTGCAAACGGACTAGGCATAGATGGAGACGCATATCTAAAGCTATTCAAGCCGATCATTAAGGATTTCAACGCCTTACTGCCGGACTTACTAGGCCCCTTTAATCCAGTGCCTAAAAATCCACTTAAGGTGGCAAAATTTGGTTTGAATGCCATTAGGTCCGCAGAGTCACTTATAAATTCAAAATTTAAAGAAAAGCAAAGCCGCGCACTTTTGGCAGGTCTCGCAGCCCACTCCATACAGCCGCTTGACAACATAGCTACATCAGCCATAACATTGATTTTGGGAGCCGCAGGTCATGTGGTAGGCTGGCCATTACCAGAAGGTGGTTCCCAAGCACTCTCCAATGCTTTAGCTGACCATTTTACATTTTTGGGAGGTGAAATAGAAACAGGGAATATGGTCACATCTGTGGAGCAATTGACAGATGCCACCACTGTTCTCTTTGACATTACGCCAAAGCAAATCCTAGCCATTGCCGAAAGTAAAATACCTGATTTTTATGTGAAAAAATTAAAGCGTTACCGCTATGGTCCAGGAATATTTAAGCTTGATATAGCCCTTGATGGACCCATTCCTTGGAAAGATGAAAATTGTAAAAAAGCAGGCACCGTCCATATTGGCGGGACATTTGAAGAAATCGCCCAGGCTGAACGACAGGTATTTGAAGGTAAGCATTGCGAAAAACCATTTGTGCTGCTGGCACAGCAGAGCCTCTTCGACCAAACTCGAGCACCTAACGGGAAGCATACGGTTTGGGCATATTGCCACGTCCCCAACGGTTCAACTAGGGATATGACCCAGCCTATTGAAGACCAAATCGAGCGATTTGCACCAGGTTTTAAGGATCTGATTCTTTTCCGTAAAAAGATGAATTCTGTAGAGATGCAGGCTTATAACCCCAATTATATTGGAGGTGATATAAACGGTGGCATACAAGATCTTCGACAACTCTTTACTCGACCGGCTAATCTTTTTGACCCTTATAGAATTCCTGATACCTCCTTTTTTATATGCAGTTCATCATCCCCTCCAGGTGGTGGGGTTCATGGGATGTGTGGCTATCATGCCGCTCAGGCAGTATTGAAATATCTAGGGTGATTTTGAAAGCCAGAGATTAATAAAATCGAAATCCAATCCTGTTGAATCATAATACTTGGAAAAGTGAGGTAATCGCGACGAAGCATCTTTGGGGCTCCTATCCCCCAGATCTTTGAAAAAACAGGCATAGGGGAGATAAAAGGACACGTGTCTGATCGTGGTTTGTCCGTGCTGCAAGCTTGCCTTTGGTTAAAAAGCTTTATTAAAGTTACTCTGATGCTCGATGCTGCCTTTATTATTTCAAAACGAATTTGCTTTTCGCTAGAGATAAAAAATTAGCCAAACAAAAATTGGGTGCGTCGAAATATCACAAGCACTGATATAGAAGCAGGTTCAACAAATTGCCGGCTATCAGTTATCCTTTTTCTATTCCAATCACAAATTCGACCTTTGACACCTATTCCCATTTGCCAAGGTTTCCTCAATGAATATGTCCAAGTCACCGTCGCCCCATTCGTATCCAGGATTGAAGTTGGTGTTGATCCTGATTTTGGGACTGGGAATTGCCTGTAAAGAAACACCCACGAACGAGGAAGCTATTCGGCCTGAGGAGAGTCGATTCACCCAGAAAGTGGTGGTGGAAGGCTTGGAAGAACCCCTGCAACTGGAATTTGACAAAAGTGGACAGGTGTATTGGATTGAGCGAATTGGTCAGGTCAAAAGGTTCAATGAAAACACCGGATCTGTTGAACTCTTGGGAAAACTGAATCTTGCCAAAGCGCCTGCGCCCGGATTGATCGGGATATTGTTGGACAGGGAATTTGAAAAAAGTAAACTGCTGTATCTTTTCTATTCGGCGGAAGCGGACAAGGGAGAGGCCATGCGACTTTCCAGATTTGAATTGGAAAATGATGGCAAGCTGGATATAGCCACTGAAAAGATCATCCTGACAATTCCCTGGGAACAGCCGGATGGTTCGCATTTCGGGGGCGGAATGACTTGGGATAATGGGGGAAATCTATACCTCAGCATCGGAGCAGACTCGCATGCTACCCAATATTCCCCACTTCCATTTACTAATGAAGGTGGAAGAGGGCAAGATGAAGCACGTACCGCCGGGAATACGAATGATCTGAGGGGAACCATCATTCGGATAAAGCCTCAATCCGATGGCAGCTACAGCATTCCCGAAGGCAATTTGTTTGCCCAGGGTAGCCCAAATACATTGCCTGAGATCTATATCATGGGCAACCGAAACCCATGGCGGGTATCCATTGACTCCAAAACCCAATACCTGCACTGGGGGGAGGTTGGACCGGATGCAGGAGTGGATTCGGAGGAATTAGGGCCGATGGGCTATGATGAGTTCAACGTCGCCAAAAGAGCCGGAAATTTTGGTTGGCCCTACTTTATTGGCTACAACAGAGCTTACAAGAGTTATGACTACAGCACCGGGAATTATGGAAAAGCCTATGATCCCGACTCCAGCTATAACGATTCCCCCAACAATACTGGACTCAAAATCCTCCCTCCTGCTCAGCCGGCACTGATCGCCTATCCTTATCAGGTGTCAGAAGAGTGGCCAATTCTTGGAAGTGCAGCACGTTCAGCGGTGGGTGGACCAATATTTAGGAAGGCTGATTTTTCTGAAACGGCCGAAAGGGTATTTCCTAAGTACTTTGAAGGCAAGTGGTTTGTCACCGATTACGTCCGCAATTTTATCATGGTGATAGAAATGGATGAAGATCGCTCCAAGGTAACTTCCCTTGAGCGGTTTCTTCCTGCGGAAATGCACACCCACAGCCAGCCTTTGGATATGGATTTCAGTCCAAACGGGGATTTGTATTTGGTAGAATATGGGATAGGAGGATCGGGGAAAATATCCAGAATTGAATACAATGCCGGAAATAGAGCACCCATCGCAGCAGCCAGTTCATCTGCAATGGATGGAAAGGCTCCCCTGGAATTACAACTGTCATCAGAAGGAAGCCTTGATTTGGACGGTGATCCTCTGACATATCAATGGACTGTCAAAAAGATCGATGGTAATACTCAACAGACTTTCGAAACAGCCAACCCTACATCAAAACTGGAAGAGGAAGGGAAGTATGAGGTCAAACTGGAAATAGCTGATCCCAGCGGGCTTACTTCCTCGGATTCCTTCGTTGTCACTGTCGGTAACAGCAAACCCCAGGTAAAATTCAAGCTAGTGGAAGGAAACCAAAGTTTTTACTTCCCGGATGCCATCATCCGCTATGAAGTTTCTGTCACAGATCCCGATGGCAGCATCGAAAAAGACAAAGTCCTAGTCACGGCCCAATACATTCCCTCCGGCATGGGTTATCCGCAATTGGAGCGCCTGAACAAGCAAGGTGAGCTGAATACTGACACCCAATTAAAACACCTAAATGCAAAAGCCTTGGTACAAAAGTACAATTGCGTCTCCTGCCATACTGAGACCAAAAAATTGGTCGGTCCAGCTTTTCAGGATGTTGCCCTGAAGTATCGAGGAAATCCAAAGGCCTATGAAATACTGACCAAAAGCATTGCAGAAGGTGGATCGGGCAAATGGGGCGATATCGCAATGCCTCCCCAGCCAACCCTAAGTAGCCCTGAAATCTCTCAAATCATCGATTATATATTGGAGATCAATATTGAAGACGCGACCAGCATTCGTTTGGGAAGCTCGGGAAAATACCAGACCCAAGCCTATGAAAAGAAGGGACGCGGAGGAAGGCTGGATTCTTATTTCCGCACTCCTTTGGAGATGGGCTCCTATGTATTTTTGGCAAGCTATACGGACGGAGGTTCAAATGAGACAGAAGGCCTGGAGCTATCCGGCGCCGACTACTTTCTGCTTAGGTTTCCTATTTTGGCGCCCGAAGATGCAGATCTCTTCTCAGAAACCGGGATATCCTATACGCCTTCCACCAATGATCCGGGATTCATATTTACAGGAAAAGGCGGTTACATTGGATTTAACAAGATTGACCTGACGGGAATCAATCAGGTAAAAATCGGTGCTCCGAACAGGTTTTGGCACTGGTCCCATTTTGTGGGGGCCACCATAGAGATCAGATTGGGAAGTCCCGATGGACGTTTGGTTGGTGAGCCATTTACCATACCTGCAGCACCAAAAGGTGAAAAAGGCCCTTTCTTTGGGGAAGCAATGGGCGCTCCTGCCATTATCGATGTGTCAGAGGCAGAAGGAATCCATGACCTATACATCGTAGTAAAAAATCCCGCGGCAAAGGGAAGCGATGCCTTGGTTATGATGACGGGAATCGAGTTTATCAAATAAATCCTAATGGCGAAAACTACTCTACCCTTGCAAATCAAGCTTCCTATTTCCCTTCCTAGCCCGAATTTGATCGGGAGAATGTCAGTGGTGTTATGCTTGTTGTTGGTCTGCAATTTCTGTTTTGCGCAACAGGTACCCAATCCCCAAGAATTTGGCCCCATTTTCAACGGGAAAGATCTAGCCGGTTGGCACATCAGCAAAACCAACCATCATGGCACCATGGGCAATTTCTTTGTCGAGAATGGGGCATTGGTTATGAAGCAATATCCTTACGGACAGGGTGGGATTATCCTGACGGATAAAAAATACCGGGACTTTGAGTTATCCCTTGAGTTTAAAGGCTATCCCGGCACGAACGGGGGAATATTCCTCAGATCCAGTGAAAGTGGGACGGCCTATCAGTTGGAATTGGCCGGAGATGGAGAGCGGGGAACCGGAAATCTAATCGGGGAACTGCAAAGAACGACTGCCAATGCCCGGATAGAAAATCTCGAAGAAGTTTGGAAAAAGGGAGACTGGAATAGTTTTCGGATCCGATTCACTGGAGATACACCCAAAATATCCCTTTGGATAAACAGCCAAAAAATGTGGGATGCAGAAGGGGAGCGGAACGATTTGATTGGGGATGCGAAGGAAGGAATGATAGCCTTTCAATTGCATTGGAGTGCCACTTTGCAGCCTGTTCCGGGTGGACGGTGCTGTGATTTTTCCTGGCGGCCCGAGGCATCGCACCAGTTTAGGAATATCCTGATCAAAGAACTCAAACCGGAAACGGGGGTGATTTCCTCAGGTTCTTCTCCTTCCGAAAAGACCGTGCCTTCAGCACCGGATAGCATCGAGATGGAATTCGTCCGGATCGAACCCGGTAAAATGCTGGTAGGGAAAATCGAAATTGAATGTCCAAGCTTCCCCGATACCCGGGATATTCCTGAAGAAAGCAAATGGACTGAAAATGAATTTAAGCTTTGCCAGGAAATGGCTGAACGGGACTCCAGACCAGGTTTTTTGGTAAGTCTGGATCAGCCCTATTTCATTGGAAAATATGAGGTGACTCAAGAGCAATGGGAAAAGGTCATGGGTTTCAATCCTTCTCTTTTCAACGAGGAAAAATTGGGAGAGCCTACGGAATCCTACCCGGTAGACAATGTCACTTGGGAGATGGTCCAGGATTTTTTGAAAAAGCTGAATTCGATGGATACCCTCTACAAATACCGATTACCCTCAGAATTTGAGTGGGAATATGCGGCCAGAGCAGGAAATGAGGAATTGCTATCTTGGACGGAAACCCGCGAGAAAGCCTGGATTCAACAGACCGATAAAGGAACCACAAAGCCTGTGGGCACCAAAGAACCCAACCTTTGGGGAGTACATGATATGCTGGGCAATGTCTGGGAATGGGTGGAAGATTTTTACAACAACGAGATTTTTGCTGGCCCCGTCCCACCCGCTAAAGGCGAGGTTCATGTTTTAAAAGGCGGTAGTATTACCTCAGACGTCACCAATGCGACTTACCTATTTCATGGGGCAGGCCCGGGAAACGGATATGATGTCGGATTTCGGCTGGTAAGGGAATTAAGGTAGGAATCTTTATAGCCCTTTGCATTGCCTAACATTAGATTTGCTTAGGTCTCCCACCTAGGCGTAGTCTAAGTATTGACTCCTCTACTGTTTGATTTCCAGCCTGACCATGGTTTGGCATTTAACTAGATTTAGTTTGCCAAACGCCTCGGTCACACCATCAGTCAGTTTATTTTCGGGTCTTCCGGGAATAATTAAGAAGGAAAGGAATTAGCTGGATTTCGGCTTCCGTTTTTTCAAGATGTTGTGATAGATAGCAATCAGGAATACAAGCGCAAAGGAGATAGCTGTCGCCACGTCAATCGTCACCGGATCGGCATCTATGCCAGCCATCCTATCTATCCAATATTTGATGAATGAATTGGGCAAATCTGTTTCTCCCAGTTTGGACTTTACCTGCCACTGCCAATCGGTAAGGGGACAATATCCTATACCAAACCAGATTCCCAAGCCGAGCCAGGAAGCGGCAGTCATCAAGACACACCAAAGATGCAATCGCCTCGTAGTGGGCCAAATCCATCCCAAAAGATTTAACCCGATTATCAGCAGGTGAAGCACCGTCAAAAAGTAATCAAGTAAATTCAGCCACATGTCTCATTGTCTCAGCCCTAAACTAAAACACAATCTTTTCCTGCAATTGGTTTCGTCAATTTAGCTGCCTATCAAAACCCACGAGAAGTGTTTTTACACTCCTCACTACTTACTTTGGTTCAATTCTTCGGAAAAGGTCGAAGACAGATTTTTTTGACTGCCCCGACAGGTTCCGGCTACAACAAACCAGCTACAAATAGAGCTCCTTGATTATCAAAGATCCTTTTTGTAAAACTAATTAGAAATTGATTGCAATAATTTGGTGCAGATGCAGACTATACCCAGCTGAATTATTAACTTAGTCTGCTTGCCATTTTTGCTTTTAAATTCTAAAACATCTGAACATGAAAATCGCCTTTGGAAAATTGATCTGCGCATGCTTGATTATCGCCAGCATTGGCTGTCAGACGAAAAGCTATGAAGAACTGGCCGAGAATGATTCAAAAGCCTTTTTCAGCAATCTGGATAGTTTCGAAAAATTATCCGCCCACCTGGTGAGTTTGCCCACTAATTTGCCTGAAGAAATCGTAGAACAAAACAAAGCTAAGTTCATAAAAAACCTTCAGGAATATTTTAAGGGGCAATGTGACGATTCCAAAGATTTCAAGCTTCTTAAAACGTACAGAAAATTAGGAGACAACGACCAGAAAAACCTTTTTCTGAAATATGAATTTTGCAGTTCGGGGACAGTGATTATGGGCTACGAAGTGGTGGATAAGGACGTTATCCTGACTAGTGTTTGGCCAATGAAAACCGGGGAACAACCTGCTGAATTGTTCTCAGACGAAGCGGATTGGTGAAATTCTGAGCTGATTTTTAAAATTCACCTTGCCATTTTTGGGTGTCCCTACTTCACCTTCACCACCACTTAGCCTTTGGCTCTACCACTCTCGATATAGCTCATTGCCTCGTTGATTTCGCTCAAGGGAAACACTTGGTCCATCACCGGAAGGATAATTCCGGCTTCGATCAACTTGGTCAATTCGCCCAATTGCTGCCCGCTTGATCTCATGAAAAGAAACGATCCAAGCCCAGTTTCTTTACCTTTTTCAAAATCCTCCAGCTTAAAAGCCCAGTCGCTACTTTAGAAAACCAGGAGAGGTCCCTCTCCACTGTAAACGCTTTGGTAGGCGCCAAATTCCCTTTGGCTTCGTCTTAGATTGTAGCCAAGATGATAATATTTGCAAAAACTCAAATAACAAGAAGTAAATATTGTAAATTAATCTATTGAATATCAATAATTTGAATGACGCATTGGCTTTTCAAGGTAAAACCGGATTTCAACTATGCCGGTTTCTTTTCAAATGATTTCAGTTTTTCAGTGCAAATCCTTACACAAGAAATCGATCATCATGATGAAATTTTTCAAGCTCTCGTTTGCGTTGCTCTCCCTAGCCATTCTTTGGGGATGCGAAGAAGAAACTGAGCCCAAATCAGAAAATGAATTTCAAAAACTAGATAAAAAAATCGAGGAAATCATTACCAGGTATAGTCTTCCTGGAGCTCAATTGGCTATAATGAAAGAGGAACGTTTGGTCTATCGGGCATCTTATGGGTTAGCTGATGTTGAATCTTCTACGCCTGTATCAAACAATAGCCTTTTCCGCATAGCCAGTATTTCCAAGCCAATAACTGCAATCGGAATATACAAACTTGCCCAAGACAAGCTTTTAGACTTGGACAGCAAGGTTTTTGGGGAAGGAGCGATCTTGGGAACAACTTTTGGCACCAAACCATATTCGGATGAAATAAAGTCCATCACTGTCAGACATTTGCTGGAGCACAAGGCTGGCGGCTGGCCTAACGACGGGAGTGATCCGATGTTCCTACCAATCTACTATCCACAGGATCAGCTTATAGGCCATATTCTTGACACCAAACCACCAAGTCAGCAACCGGGGACAACAGTGATCTATTCGAACTTTGGATATTGCATTTTAGGAAGGGTAATCGAGGCTGTGAGTGGGGAAAGCTATGAAGCCTATATCAAGAAAAATATCCTGGAACCATGCGGCATCACCTCCATGCAGGTTGGAAGAAAGTTCATGTCAGAAAAACATGAGAATGAAGTGAACTATTACAATCCTGCTTCTGAATTCTCTCCTTATGAAATCGATGTAAAGCGAATGGATGCAGGAGGTGGTTGGATAGCTAAAGCGACAGACTTACTCAGGTTCATGGCTAGAATCGACAGATTGGGCCAAAAAGAGGATTTACTGAATGAATATTACCTGACCCAAATGTATTTTGGATTTACCAATTGGTTTCACACCGGTGGAATGGCTGGAACATCCGCAATTTTGGAGAGAGCAGATGACAATTTCAGCTTTTCTATTCTTGCCAATGGAAATGCCATAAACTTCGACGCCACAATTGTGGAATTAAGGAAAGCTGTTTTCGACGAAATAAACTCAAGACCTACTTGGCCAGACCATGATTTGTTTGATTCTCAGTAGTTTTTGATCGCACAAAAATGACACCCACCAAAATATGTTTATGCCGATGGGGAATACAGCATCCTGTCAGGGGCAACAATCCTACTACAACTTGGCTAAGCTATTCGAAAAGTACCTTTGCACAACTGTGACGAGTAAAATTCCTGAACTAGGTCGAACTTACAATTTGACCAAAAGAATCCTTCTCCTTTTGCCATGGGCTACCCGGCAATTTTACCCACTTCTTTCCCACTCATGTCAATCAGAAAGCTCCATCTAGTCATTTCGCAATCCTCCGATACATTGGGGGTGGTACAGGTTTGCTGACTCCCTTCGATCCTGTACTGCGCATCAGACTCCAGGTAGGAAATGTTTTTGGCGTATTCATTGAAAAAGCCCCCGAAGGTTTCTTGCCAAAGAAACTCGCCATTTTGATTCACTTTGATCAACAGAATGTCATAATTCCCCTGACCAAAGGAACTGGTCGAGCCTAAAATCAAGACCCCTTGGTCGGCAGTAGCAAGCACCATTGTAGCCTTGTCATAGCTACTCCCACCAAAAGCCTTTTGCCAAAGGATTTCCCCATTTTCGTTTTTTCGGGTTACCTGAATATCACACTCGGTTTCCGACCCGCAGTTTACCGTCTGGATTTCAAAACCCTTGGAAATGGATTTGTAAGATTCATTTTCGAGGAAGGAGTTTTGAAATTGGCTTTTCCAGAAAAAGGAACCAAGCCCAAGGAGTAAAAGGCCTGCCCATACCCGGCGATTTGAAGTAAGGAATGGAATTGCTGTCTGCATACGTTTGAAGAAGTTTTGTTGAACGGAATCATTTACCATGAATTCCGGATCTTTTTCCTCCTCCTCAAATCCAACTCCAAGGACATCCTGAAGCCTGGTTTGGGTAAACAGACTTGGCCTGACCTCCCCTTTTTCCAGTCGCTGAATAGTCCTCAGGGTTACGCCACAGCGATCGGCAAGTTCGCTTTGGGTCCATCCTTGGGAGATTCTTTGGGATTTAATTTGTGCTCCGTAATTCACTGGTCAAAATTGAGGTTTACAGACAGGACTTAAAACGACTCGGATACGACATCTAGGCGACATCTTACATTACCGATTAGGAGTCTCGATTGTTTCAAGCTTTAACCACCCTTCGGAAAAGGTTGCGGATTTTTTTCCGGGTTTTTCAGGGACATGGAGATTGACCTAGACTCTTTGATGTTTGGTGAATCCACCCATCACCAATTCCATTACTCGAACTTTCCCCCAGCGGGGCAAAATCATAAGAGCTCCGGTCAAAAATTTGGTGAGAAACCCGGGAAAGACGGTGGTTTTTTTTCCCAATGCTGCCAAAATCGGCAACGCTATATCTTCTGGCTTCAGGGTTTTTCCCATCACCATTTTGGCCCGGCTTGCAAATCCGCTTGCTACCGGTCCGGGGCTTGCGGCTAGCACATCCATCTTGTTTGATTTCAGTTCCCGATTTAACCCCTCTGCGAAGGATTGCACATAGGCCTTGGTGGCGGCATAGTGGGAAGCAAAAGGAACCCCTTGGAATGCCACAATTGAACTCAAAAAGATTATCCCGCCTCTTTTCTGATCGGAAAAGCGCTTGGAAAATTCGTGACTTAACCGCAATGGAGAAAGGCAATTGACCTGTACCAGCTCCGTCTCTTCCTCCAAATCGCTGTCTGTAAAGCAGCCCGAAGTACCAAAACCTGCCGAAAGGACTATCAGCCCAACTTGCAAATTTATTGTCTGATCCAAGACGCGCTGATTGCCCTCCAATTGACCCAAATCCGCTACCAGAATTTTGGTTTTCGACTGAAACTTGGTCTCGATTTCCTTACTTACTTTCGAAAGCGAGGATTCATTTCTTCCCACCAGAATCACTTCAAATCCGGTTTTGCCAAGCTCAAGGGCGATGGCCTTTCCGATTCCCGAACTTGCCCCTGTAACTACAGCGACAGGCCCATATTTTCCTAAAAAGGAATTTCTCTCTACTAAATTCATTTGAATTTTGGGACTTCGGACACGGTTAATTCCTGTTGATTCTCAACGCGAGCCTTTAGTTGCTGAAGCCAGTCTTCGTGCTGACGGTAGAGTTTTTTAGGCTGAAATAGCTTTTCCATTGTGGTAAGCCAGCCATTTTGGCTTTCAGCAGTGATTACCCTACAGCCAGTTCTAGTCGGGATAATCAGCCAAGTGTGATAGCCTTGGATGCTTTTCTTGCAGGAAATCCAACTCAGCCTTGACTCAGGCACAAATTCCCTAACCTCAGAAATAAATTCCAATCCCATAGTTTTCCAGAAAAAAGAGGATTCGGCCTGCAAGCTTTCTTCCTTTGATTCTCCCTGAATTTGAACGTCACTGGCTCCGGAATACCAACTTGACCAGTCCTCTGCCCGGATAAGCTCTCTCCAAACCTCAGCGGGAGAGCCGAATATTCCGATTTGATTTTCGACATAAAAGGAGGATTCCTCGGGAGAAAATCCGGAGGGCCAGTTTAAATTGGGCTGAGTTTGAGCCCTTACCAACAATGGCTCAAGAGCCAAAGCAAGAAAAAAGGTGAGAAGGAGAGTCTTCATAGAAGGATAAGTTTACCCTTCAAAGGTATCCTTGACCTCAGCCTCAGCACGATAACATTTGTTTAGACTTTAGGTCAAGCTGCTAGTGCTCTTTTCTCAAACGACTCAGGTGAACAGGGGTAATTCCTAGATAGGAGGCGATCATATGCTGGGGTACCCGCTGATGGATCTGGGGAAAGATGGTCTCCATAAGCTCATACCGCTCTAATGGACTTCTGGAATAGTAATTTTTCACCCTGTTGTCTTGATATAAAAAGTAAAATTCCGCCACTTTTCTCCCAAATTTATCTCCCTGCCTCATGAACTGATAACCCCAATCAATGGCTTGTCGGGACATGGAGACCACTTCCATCGGTTCCAAAGCCTGAAGGGTATACATCCCAGGCTGCTGAAGCATGAAGCTCGAATAGTCGGCTACAAATTGATTTTCGGAAGCAAAATGAATGGTATGATCCACCCCTTTGGCATCTGTTACCACCACCCTCAAAATTCCTTTTACGATAAAAAACACCTCTTGCGGCACTTTACCCGGCTGACTCAGGACTTCATTTTTCTTGAAATTTTTGGTTTTGCAGAAAGAGACCAACTGGTTCAACTCACTCTCATCTGATTCAATAAGGGCTAATACCGCCGTTTTAAATTCATCCATCTTTCCATCTATTACCTCTGCATAATTTACTCAATACTAGCTGCAATCTGAAAAATGAAGGATGGCACTTCCTGTGTTTTATCGTTAAGCACAGGTTTTTGAAAGTTGAATTGAGTATTGCCGAATTCCAAAAATTCCCTTATCCATCTCAAAAAAAACACATTACATTTCTCCAGAAAACCAATAAATTAACCATTCTTCAAACCCAAAAAACCTTAACCCATGACTAAACTATCCCGTTTCGCCATTTTTACCTTTTTTCTGGCTCTTTCTGCACAGACCTTTGCCCAAGACGGCACCATCTACCCACTTGAGGCACCAGCAGAACCCAATGCCATCCTGCTCAATACAGGAGGGGTGGACAATCAACCCGCACCGGAGACTTGGTTTCGCCAATGGGGCGACCCCATGGCGAGAAACATCTCCACGGCTACTTTGACACCCTTTCTTCCCGAACCCGGAAAAGGGAATGGCACCGCAGTGATCGTGGCACCCGGAGGCGGCTTTAGTTGGCTGTCTATGGGAAATGAAGGCTGGGAAGTAGCAGAAGCGCTTGCCAAGCAGGGTATCGCCGCTTTCGTACTCAAATACCGCCTCAACCCTACTCCGCCTTCGCTCGAAGATTTTTCCGCCTGGATGAACCGTCCCCGCACAGCGCCTGCACCTTCTTCTGAGGCTTCTGGCAATGCCGCTCCTGCTCCACGACCACCCCAGCGCGACCTTTCCAACCAGTTGGAAGATGCTGAAGCTGCCTATGCCATGATTGTGAGTCGGGCAAAAGAATGGGGAGTGGACACCAACCGAATCGGCATGATCGGCTTTTCAGCCGGGGCCGGGCTGACAATGCACTCTACCCTCCACTCCAAAACCATGAAGCTGGCCTTCATCGGCCCAATCTACGGAGGCATGGGCCCGGTAGAAGTCCCAAAGGATGCTCCCCCGATGTTCAATGTGATCGCTACGGATGACTTTCTATTCAATGGCCAATCCGGCATCATAGAATCTTGGTATAAAGCAGGCCGGCCTGTCGAGTTCCATTTATACCAAAATGGTGGACACGGATTCGGCCTTGGCAATCCCAACCGTACAAGCAACCGCTGGTTTGATGCCTTTATCCACTGGCTGGATGTAAACAAGTTCCTTGCATCCAAATAGGTGGAGTGACTGAAAGCTGAGCTCAGCAAAATTGCCCCCTCACCAGGCCAGTAGGTTAATTCCCTCTGGCGGTTAGAGGATTGCCTTCTGAATCAAAGGGGAGACCAGGATTTCTGTCTATACTGCTCTCCCCGCCTGACCCACTCAATGGCTTTTCAAGAAACCTCATGGTTTTTAAAATAGACTTTGAAAACCGACCCTTTGCCAACTTCACTCTCGACCTCTATATCGCCTCCGGCATTGGTGATTGTTTTTTTTACCAGGTAGAGGCCTACTCCACTTCCTTCCACATGCTCATGGGCACGTTTGAACGCTCCAAATATCCTGTGTTTTTCATTTTCAGGGATTCCCAACCCATTGTCCTGAATTGTAAGAAGGATGAAATTTCCAGATTTCTCCGTCCTAATGTTTACTTGAGGAGCCCGGTCAGGAGACTTGTACTTTATGGCATTGCTCAAAATATTAAACAGGATGCTTCTAAGGTTCTTTTTTGAAAATTGGATCTCCGTTTCAATTAAATCATAGCTGATTTTCGCATTTGTTAGAACGAGTCTATCCGTCATACTCATTTCAACTTCGGCTAATAGCTCTTTCACATCAACCCTGTCCTGCTCGTCAATTTCGCCCTCTATCTTGGCAATATCTGACAATTCCTCTATGATCTTATCGATACTCCTGGTGGATCGATCAATCAAACCTATGAGCTCTGCGACCTCGTCGTTCTGGAGATCGATCGCATCTTTCAGAAGAGAAATAATGATACTCAAATTGCCTATAGGACCTTTCAAATCATGGGAGACCGCATATATAAAGGTAGTATGGTCAGCGTTTATCTGCGACAGTTTTTCCTGCACCTTCTTGATTTCTGTAATATCATTAAAGGTAATAATGACTCCATCGTTGCGGTTGTCCTGTTGCCTGACATAGGGTAAAGCCATCATTTGATACCATCTGCCATCCAGAGTCTGAATCTCTTTTTCAATCGTAACGGAACTGGCAATGACCTTCCCGATATCATCCATCAAAGTCGAAAACCGAATATTGTTAGATATATCGCTCACAGCTCTCCCTATATCGGAATCTTTGATGTTGACCTGCTTGATGGCGGAGTGGGTGAATTTCCTGAGAATAAGATTCTTGTCCACATAAAGCTGCGCGTTGATTGTCGAATTGAAGTAATTGTTCAGATCGTCATTCAATTCAGCTAGCTCTTTAATTTTCAGCTATATTCATTATTTACAGTTTGCAACTCTTCGTTGACGGATTGCAGTTCTTCATTGACACTCTGCATTTCCTCGTTGCTGGAAATCAGTTCTTCATTGTAGGAAGAAATGTTGTCGTTGGACACTTCCAAGGCTTCGTTTGCCTCGTTCAGCTTTTGCTTTGCTTCTGCCAACTCGCCTTTCAAATCTTCAAGATGCTGGGAAGTATGCGTTTCCATCCCGAAGTTTTCGATTTCTCTCCCTTTGACGGTTTTCACTTTGCTGTCACAGAACAAAATGAGGATGATGGTTTGTCCAAAACCAGGCTCTGCCAAAAAAGGACGGGCAAGGACATTGACCGAGTGAATGGCGTCGTTTCTCTTGAATCTGACTTCCAGGATTGTCGCCTCTTTCTTATTCTTGACCGATTTCCGTATGGTGGTGGAAGCAGCGATGGAGAGCTCCTCGGGCAGCATTTCAATCAAATTGTAATTGAATATTTTCGGAAGGAGGTACTTTTCGAAGTCTCCGAAAGCCTGTAAGATCTTGAAGTCTGTATCTACCCAGATTGCAGCTTCATAGCCGGATACTTCCAGAAGCGAGCGTTTGGTGAGCTCGCCAAGGTTGCTTTTTTGGGTGTTTTTTTGGGGAGCAGGATTCTGACTTTGATTTACCAATTGCCTCTCTAAGCCGGGAGTACTGTACGTGGTATCCCTGAAATTCCGAACTACCTCATTGCTTCTAAATATTCTCCACTTCTTATTTACCTCGTCAAACGATTTCCTCAGATCTCCCAAACTCTCGCTGGGGCCCAAAACTAAATAGCCTCCTAAATTGAGGCAGAAATGCAGGGAAGTGAGGATTTTCCTCTGTAAGATGGTGTTGATGTAGATGAGTAAATTACGACAGCTTATCAAATCAATTCTCCCGTAAGGAGGCTGCTTTACTATGTCATGGTCGGCAAAGATGAGCATCTTTCTGATGTTGTCCTTTATCTTATAATGATCCCCCTGTTTAACAAAGAATTTATTTAGCCTATCGGCACAAACATCATTTGCTATACTTTTAGGATACAAGCCTTTTGAAGCCTGCAGCAGCGCTGTTTTGTCAATATCACTTGCAAAGATCTTTACTTCCAGATTCTTCTTGAGCTCCGTAAGACGCTCCAGGATAAGTATAGCAAGTGAATACGCCTCTTCTCCTGTCGCGCATCCGACCACCCATACTTTCAAAGCATCCACCTGCAGTTTGTTATCGACAATCTCCGGGATGACTTTATCTTTTATTACTTCAAAGGCCTCCGTATCTCTAAAAAATTTCGTGACACTGATCAGAAATTCTTTGGAAAGAATACCGATTTCAGCGGGATTGGTTTCTAAAAAATCAACATAGTCTTCCAATGTAGCTACTTTGTTTTTAGCCATTCTCAAAGTAATCCTTCTGATGATCGTGGGACGTTTATAATCTGAAAAATCCAGAGGAGTACGCTTCTCTACTAGCCCGAGTATTTTTAGTAGTACTTCCTCGTTTTTGTCGTCAATTTGGTCTGAAAAACGATTTTTCAATATGTCTCCTTTTAAATGAGTAATAATTTCCTCTGGAATTAAGTCGGGACGAAGGATAACATCCACATTGCCCGAATCGATCGCGCTGCTAGGCATCCCATCAAACTTTGCACTTACGGGGTCCTGAACGATTACAAATCCGCCGTTTCTTTTGATGGCAGCAATTCCTTTGGTGCCGTCCGATCCAGTGCCAGAAAGGATAATTCCTATGCTTTTTCCTTTATGGCTTTCTGCCAAAGAGTCAAAAAATATGTCAATGGACGTGTTGCGCTGCAGCGGTTTGATATCGCTCAGAAACAGCCTTCTGTTTTTGATGGTCATGTTCTTCCCCTGAGGCATCAGATAAACCTGATTTACCTCCACAAACATTTCATTTTCAGCAATCGATATCTTCAGTTTGCTGTGTTTCTCAAGAAGTTCGGCCATGAAACTCTTGTGATCGGGGGAGAGGTGCTGGATGATAACATAAGCAACCCCATCCTCAGGAGTGTGGTCAAAAAGCAAATGAATGGCTTCCATTCCACCTGCTGAGGCCCCGATAGCGATAATGAAAGGGCTGTCTACAGTTTGCCTTAGTTTTTTTTTCATGGTGTCGAGGAGTTGAAATGCAGGATAATACTCTCTTATTTGACGCTCAAGTCAAATAATTGCCCTTGCCGGCTGTTTATTGCCGTTTCCGGTGCCTCTACAACTTCTTTAAATTTCAATCTCCAAGGTGATCCTCTCAGAATTCAGTCTTTCAGGCTTGAAAAGCAAACGTCTGAAGGTACGCTAAATAATAACAATAGCGGCCGATTCTCTCTGACTGTTTAAAAAGCTGGATTTCAGAAGAATACCTTCCTTTGTTTTTCTAGGACCGAGTTCGAGTCCACCTCAAAAAAATTTATCCGGACCAAGACCGGCCGCTTCTCAAATCGTCGCAATCCCAAAAAATTGCCCCAGAGACCAGTCCGCATTTTTCAGACGTGTATCGGCCAACTCAAGGATCAGTGCCCGCGGTAGTCTTCTGCGGATGCAAAAAAACCAGTCGCCTACTCTTCAGACTCCTCTAGGCCACTCTTGCAGGCCGTTCATTTTTATACCCCATATTGAGGATTATTCTTCTCAAGGATTATCATTTTTTTTGCGCTTTATAGCTTAAGAAGCCGCTGGAGCGATGGCATGGATTTAGCCAGTATGATTAACACAAGACAGAAATAATGGCAACGATTCCAATAACTACCTAAAACAAAATCTGTCATTTATCTCAAACCTTGTATCTCATTTTTATCAAATAAAAGCAAGGTATTCAGCAAACTAGAATTCAACACAAGACACATATAGCCACTATTGATGTTTTCAATAGACAACTCAATAAATATAGCTACACAATACAGTCATACATCCAATAGTGGGGTGAAAGACCATGACTATTTGAAAGTGTAGGATGGGAAATAATATTACAGTTTAACCATTAACAACTATTCATATTAATATGCAAAACCAAAAAAACACTTCCCAGAAGCCCCAATCAGGATCAGAGAAATCCAGCTCGGGCAAAAAAGCTTCCATGAAGTCTTCGCAACTCATGCAATTGTTCGAAGATGGATTGAAGGACATCTATTGGGCAGAAAACGCCCTGCTAAAGGCAATCCCAAAGATGATCAAAAATGCAACTTCAGAAGATCTGAATCAGGCCTTGGCTTCACATTTGGACGAAACCAAAGAGCAAATCGCCCGGTTGGAACAAGTCTTCGGCTTGATCAATGTAAAGGCTGAGGGGAAAAAATGTGATGCAATGGACGGACTGATCAAAGAAGGTATTGAGATCATGGAGTCTTCGGAAGAAGGATCCATGCGTGATGCAGGCATTATCTCTGCTGCTCAAAAGATTGAGCACTATGAAATTGCCACCTACGGCACACTTCGCCAGTTTGCCGAAACAATGAACTTAACGGAGGTTGAGAAATTGTTGGCAACTACCCTTCAAGAAGAGAAAGAAGCCGACTTAAAATTGTCTGAGGTCGCAATGGATGCGATCAACGTGGATGCTGCTGAAGAAACCGCATAATTCAAACGACATATTCCCGATATTCCCGTGGCCCAGCTATTAGCCACTATAGCGACCGGATCATGGGGTACCATGTAGACTTAGAAACAAAAACAATTTTTAAGACATGAATAATATTTTCAAAGGGCTGATAGCTGGGTACGGTGCAAAAAAACTGGGAGGCGGATGTGTTGGGACAATACTTGTCTTTATCATCATCTATACGCTGCTCACTCAATGCGCGTAGCGGCCATTGCCAAAACCATAACTAACTAACTAAAAAATGGAAACTCCAAGAGATAAAAATGAAGGACTGGCGAACACCGGTTCTGAAAAAAGAGTACTGACTGGCATGTTTCGCGACCGTCAAAGTACTGAAAACGCTTACAACGCATTGCACGAAAGAGGTTATACGTCGGACGAGATCAACTTGGTCATGTCTAATGACACCCGGAAAGCTCACTACACTGAAGATGCTGCTGAGGCTACCGAGATCGGAACCAAGGCCGCAGAACATGCTGGCAAGGGATCCGCGATCGGCGGCACGGTAGGAGCTATCGCCGGTGTAATAGCTGCGATTGGTACGAGCGTGGCAATCCCTGGACTGGGTGTGTTGATCGCCGGACCAATAGTTGCCGGATTGGCAGGTGCTGGTGCCGGGGGACTTGCCGGTGGTATTATCGGTGCATTGGTCGGTTCTGGCATCCCGGAGGCAAGGGCAAAACTCTATGAATCAGGGATCAAAGAAGGTAATGTCGTCATTTCTGTAACACCAAGAAATGAAGCCGATGCCGAATATTTGGAGAACAACTGGAGATCTAACCGTGGCGAGGAGATTCACTGGTAAAATCCCCAAACTCAACAAATGCAAGGAACTCTAACGGGTTCCTTGCAATCATTTAAGGAAAACCAACACAACTATGAAAAATCTTATCAATATTCAATCAATCCTGGCTTTCTCCATTGGTTTGACTGGGACCCTAATTCTAGCTTCTTCTTGTTCCGAAAAGACCGTGGATTCTAAAGAAGTCGCCGAGAATGAGAATGTCGACAAACTCACAGCGGATGATCAAACGATCGTTGTGATCGATAACGACAGCGGCGTGAAGTTCCTGATGGACGCGGCCGAAATGCAACTGGAAGAGATTAGCCTGGGAAAATTGGCTCAAAAAAAAGGTACAGCCTCCGATGTGAAAGAACTGGGCAAAATGATGGAAGCTGACCATACCCAATCCTTCACTGAAATATCGGCTTTGGCACAATCTAAGGCGGTCTCGATTCCCACCTCGGTGACGGAAGATTCTAAAGATGTCTACACCAAATTGGAGGAGAAGACGGGAAATGATTTTGACAAAACCTACAGTGAAATGATGGTCGAACATCATGAGGATGCGATAGACCTGTTTGAGAAAGCATCGACCGATTCAGAGGATCCAGCGATCAAAACTTGGGCAAATTCTAAGCTTCCGGGTTTAAAAACCCATCTTGACCATGCAAAAGCATGCAAAGAAAAGAGGAAAGACGCCTTGTAAATGCGCATCAGACTTCTGAGTAGCTGAAGTTCCGGAGAGGAACCTGCATCTGTTTTTGCGAAATCAATCCCATCGTGTTGGGTTTGACTTTCGCAAAAACAGCAAACAGGTAATTTTCAAAGGCTGAAACAGAGATCCATACCTTTAGAAATCCTAGGCAACTAGTGAGGGATTTTGCTCCTATACCGTCTTTATTTTAACCCATATTGCCCATCCGCAAAATCCAGAAACTTGCCCCAGTCATAGGCGGTCAGATCATGCTTGCCTTCCCGCAGGTGATAGCCCACATAGTCTTGATGGATGGTCTTCACTTCAAGTGTAAAATGCTCCGGAAACTCCAGTTTGACTCCATAGATCTCTGAATATACCCTGCTCCCTATCCTGAGCGATAAAAACTCTCCCTTCGGATCGGCCCAGAGGTCATCTCTGGAACTCGCCACATACAACGCCCGGGGAGCTATGCTCGCCAAAAGCTGATGCTGATCCAAGGGAAGCTGGTCTTCTTGATCGTTGTACTTTTTAAAATTGTCGCAAAACCAGTAAGGAAATCCCGTATTGATTCTGTTAACCGTCTCGCCAAACATACGCTTGGACAAGGCCGCCCCTCCACAGCCCGATTCATTGGAAATGGTAATGGCCCAGCGAGTGTCATTGGCACCGGTCCAAAGAGCCGCCTTTCCTCCACGACTATGCCCAACTACCGCCGCTCGGGAGGCATCTACTTCGGACTCCTTTTCCAGATAATCCATCACCCGCATCGCTCCCCAAGCCCAGGCCGAAAGAGCCTTCATGCCGTTCGGAAATGATTTTTGTTCTGGATAAAGCTGGTCGAGGATGCCATCGGTATAGCGGTGTGCGTCATCGGGAGCGACATATTCCACGTCAAAAATCGCCGCAGCGTAGCCACGTTCCACGATTTGCTTCACCGGAAAAAACCGGTTTTCAATATCAGCCGTCACCTCCTCGACATTCCTATGGCTAATCAACACAAACACCGGCATGGGCTTGGATGCACCTTTCGGCAGATAGAGCTTTAGGTGCATGGTCTGTTTGTTGCCATTTCTTAAGATGTCAATGGTTACCTCCTTCAGTCTAGAATAGGCCAAGTGGGGATGATCGGACCGCAATTCGCTCCGAAAAGAAATCGCGTCAAAGTCACCGGGAAGCTGCCCATAAACCTGATCGGCAAACTTCGCAACCAGTTCGGGCCTTCTCTTACCCTCCCAGCGATTGGTACTTTTGACCAGCTCTCCGGCATATCCCGCCAGGACATCCGGCAAGACCAAATCCGGCACTTTGCTCTCGTCATAATGAATGGCTTGCTGCGCCATCGAGAGCAGCGGAATTGACAAAAAAAGGATGGCAATTAGGTATCTGAATGAATTCATCGTGGACAGGGCTTTGCGCCGGGGTATGAAAAGGCCTTTCTTAAAGTACTGGATTATTAGCAAAAGTCTCCCCGAAAAGTCAGTCTTTTCTTCTTTACAGATCAAAAGAACGCCCTTTCCTATTGATTTCGATCCAGTCAGGGCTGCCTTCTGAACCGCTTTTCTCGCGAATAAGGGACTGCAAAGTATCGACATCGATTTTGGTGAGCACCTTTTTGCAAAGGCCCATTCTCCTGCAAAAATTCCTTGCCAAGCCAAGCGGCGTAATTGTGGTAGCAAGGCCACCAATCACTTCGAGAATTCCTGCAATCCTCTCATTTACCTTAAAAAAATCGGCTAAAACCACCACTACGTCCGCGATGACGGATTTCAGAAGCTCGGCTCCTAGCCCCACATGCAGCAGAAACGCATAGATCAAGGCTAGAGCGCTCAGAATACAAGCCAGGCAGTTTCCACCCAAACTCAACAACTCCAGCTTTAGTCGTCTGACCGCGCGATCGAAGGAGATGACCAAAGCTGGCATTTTCATGTCCATATCAGTCAGAATGCTGACCGAGTGGTACTCCTGCAAATAGCGATACGGAGAGTCAAGAAATCGATAGATCAAATTACTATCAGACTGGAAGCTGTGGAGCAGATCGGAAATGGACTGACGCAACTGTTCCTTCTCGGCCTCAGTTAGGCGAAAGCCCTCCGGACTTCCCTGAGCGGTCGCTCCATTTCCTGTTTCGAGATCTGCCATGGTAGAAAAAGATGGGTGCTATCAATTTACCACATTCTCTGATTTCCAGCGAGATCCAGACATTGTGCTTTTTTAGAAAAGCCACTTTTTTTTCATCCAGTGCCCTGTGCGAAAGTCGAATAGCTCTCTATCTCGGTTCGAAGAGAAACTTGCAAATCCATGGCATCTCCTTTTTCCCCCTCATTCATGCACAAAACAGCCAAAGTCAGCGAAAGTAGCGCCCAGCGACCTATTATCCCCCAAGCAATCTCGGAACGGCACTCCTGATAGAAAAATACCAGATTTAAAAGTGTTGATTTCACAGCTCTTTCTATCATTTTTAATTATTATGGCCATACAAGAAAACAATTACGTGATAAAGACTTATTTTAATGGGGCAAACGGCAATTAACTGACTACGTAAAAGAAACATTATTTAGGTATTCCCAATAAACAATAGTAACTCCAAACTATGAAAGAGAAAGTTAAGTCCCTAGCCAACAATTTCACGCTTCCGAATCCACACCTGACTCCCTTATAAAATGATTTCAACTATAGGTTTTTTAATCAAGAATTAAGCAGCCGCTTTTTTAAGCTCGCACCAGAAACATGTCAAAGACAAGACCCAAATTGACGAATCTAAGGAAACACTTAGGAGGATCAAGATGAAAACCTTTCCAAAAACACCTGAAGCTACCTAAGAGCATCCAAATACACGGGTATTTTGAAAAACACCTCAGTTATGCCTCACACTAGAACCGTTCGTAAAAAAAACTTAAAGTAACAGATTGACTTAATGCTTTTTAACTCACTTGATTTTGCAATTTTCCTACCAATAGTTTTTATACTATATTGGTTCGTCACAAATAACAATTTAAAACTTCAAAATCTACTAGTTGTAGCCGCGAGCTATTTCTTTTATGGCTGGTGGGACTGGAGATTTCTTTCCCTTATTATTTTCAGCACAGTAGTTGACTATTCTATTGGCTTGGCACTAAAAAGCGAGGAAAACAAAATCAAAAGAAAGGCGCTTTTATGGACTAGCATTTTAATTAATATTGGGTTTTTAGGCTTCTTCAAATACTATAATTTTTTTATTGACAACTTTATTACCGCATTTTCCTTTTTTGGATTGCCTATCAAAGCAAATACATTGAACATCATTCTGCCAGTTGGAATTAGTTTCTATACTTTTCAAACATTGAGCTATTCGATTGATGTCTATAGAAGAAAACTTGAACCAGCAAATGACTTTATTGCATTTTCGGCATTTGTAAGTTTCTTTCCACAATTAGTCGCTGGGCCGATCGAAAGGGCAACAAATTTTCTCCCGCAATTTTATAACAAGCGAGTTTTTGATTATTCAAAAGCGGTAGATGGAATGCGTCAAATACTGTGGGGACTATTTAAGAAGATAGTCATTGCAGATAATTGCGCTGAATTTGCCAACCAAATATTCAATAATTCAGCTGACATGAATGGAAGCACTTTACTCTTGGGCGCATTATTTTTTGCATTCCAGATTTATGGTGATTTTTCCGGCTATTCCGACATTGCAATAGGAACGGCGAGATTATTTGGTTTTAGTTTAATGAGAAACTTTGCTTTTCCATATTTTTCCCGAGACATTGCAGAATTCTGGAGGCGATGGCATATTTCCCTTTCAACTTGGTTTAGGGACTATCTTTATGTTCCTTTGGGAGGAAGTCACGGCGGAACTCTAATGAAAATAAGAAACATTTTTATAATTTTTATTGTTAGTGGATTCTGGCACGGGGCAAACTGGACATTTATCGTTTGGGGAGCATTAAACGCTATTTATTTCTTACCCCTTTTACTAACCAACAACAACAGAAATAATTTGGATATTGTAGCACAGGGACGTTTACTGCCGTCTCTTAAAGAATTTTTCCAAATACTCTTTACATTTGCATTAACTGTTTTTGCTTGGATCTTCTTTAGAGCGGAAAACATGCAACACGCATTCAGCTATATATCAGAAATTTTTTCAACATCTATTTTTGAAACACCAATCTTCCCGACAACAACCAAGAACTTAGCAAAGATATTCCTTATTGTATTGTTTATACTGATTGAGTGGAAGGGAAGAGAAAGTCAATATGCAATTGCTGATATAGTCTTGAGATGGAAGAGGCCTCTGAGATACGCAGCGTACTATGCAATAGCTATTGCCATATTTTGGTTTGGCGGCAACAAACAAGAATTTATCTATTTTCAGTTTTAAGCCATGAAGAGATTTATAACAAAGACAACTGCATTTTGCGCATCACTATTGCCCGTCTTTTTAATTCCTTGGCTATTCTTGTATATTTCCGGAGAAAGTTTCAGAAACTTAGATGACATCATCAACAGGCAGAACTATTTGATCGGCTACGCCTACAGCGAAGAAAATTATCGATACCTAAAACAGAAAGAACTTTCTAGTCGAAACACCCCTACTGTGATAGCCTTGGGATCTTCCAGGGTATTGCAGTTTAGAGATAAAATGTTCACAAGCTCCTTTTACAACGCCGGATTCACCATTTCAAGCATTTCCGATTTCATTCCTTTTATTGAAACAAACTTTAAAAGCAAAAAACCGGATGTACTACTTATCGGCTTGGATCAATGGATGTTTAATGAAAATTGGGACAATCTAGAAAATTATGATAAAACAGAAAGGCAATGGCGCGCCGAATACACTAAAAACGCGTCAATGCAAACATTATCCAACGTTTGGACTGACTTACTCAAAAGGAAATACGGGATTGAAACCATTCTTTCAAATTATAAATCCAACAAATCCAAATTTGGACTGAATGCTATAGTCAAGAATAGGGGATTTAGAAAAGACGGGAGTATGTTTTACGGTGATCAAATAACCAAATTGATTGAAAAGGACAGCTTAGCTGACGACTTCGGTTATCGAGGAACTTACTCAAGAATAGAAGATGGGGATAGATTTTTTGAATATGGCAAAAAAGTAAATGAAAAGTCTTTGAAGGCCCTAAATGACTTGCTCCTATTCTGCAAAGAAAATGACATTTATGTAGTTGCAATCTTACCACCTTTTGCTAATAGTGTAAATTCAAGACTACGACAATCAGAAAAATACACCTATATGGACAGCGTCTACCACAAAGCCAACGAAGTAATTTCGTTTTATGATTTTGAATTGTGGGATATGTCAGATTTGACCAAATACAACTCTAATGACGATGAAACTCTAGATGGCTTCCATGGAAGCGAAGTCTCACACGTTAAAATGTTGATGCATATGATCAAAAAAGATTCTAAACTTAAGAACTATACAAATTTACAGCGACTCGAAAACGATCTGATCAACAAAGAAAACCGCTATTCAGTCTATCCAAATCCTTAGACCTCAACTATTTCAACTTGCTAGGAAAGTGCTATGCAATGTTGCAAATACCCAAAAAATCTATCATAGTAATCTTTTTAAGTACAGCGTTTGAAAACCCTTTAAATGAACCAACTTACAACCCGCTGGACATCAATACTCATTCATGTACAAAATACCCGAAGTCAACGAAGGTAGCGCCCAGCCACCAAAGGCTGTTGCTGGAGTATTTCTTGTTTACTCGTCCCGCTTGGGACTGGAGTGGAATCTTGACGCTTCCGTCGGGATTGCGGGTGGCTTTTTGTGAATTGCTCTCAGGCACCACCGCACAGATATGGCCTGACCTGTTTTCGTTCACATTGCGGGCGCATATAATGCACACCTTTCCGCGATTCGCTTCTGCCTGAAGTTCATTGAGATCGAAAACCCTCCTCCAGCCAAAATCATCCCCCCATTCAAAAAACCAGCGAAGCAGGTTGTTCGCATTCAATTCATTGACGGTTTGACCGTACTGTACCGGCACCGAAACTCTATTGCTCAATTCGATCAGTGCTCTGCCCGACCACCAAATACGGGGCAAATAAACGCCGTTAAGGTAGCAGTAGTCGTGTGCGTAGATATTGCAATAGGTGCTGGTGGAGTTGGGGGCATATCGGGCGCTTTGCTCCACATTGAGCCAATCTACAATCTGATGGATCGAAGCGGCTGCGGCCGCCTCGGAACTGCGGTCACGCGTAGGACGACTGGGCTCCCCGAGTGGATAAGCCCTGCCGGTTTCCACTTTCCGAGTGACGCTCGTCCGATTTTCCTGGAGATGTACGGCCGTCACCAGACTGGCTAGGACTGAAGCCGCAATGGATGGAGCATTTGGAGCCGCATCAGGCTGAACTGCCTGCAAAAAGCGACTTGCGACGAATCCCGTTGTAGATGAGTCCCCTCCCGACAAAAGCCTCACTACCCACCAACCCGGTTCCGAATCGGCAATTTTTTCGACTAGTTGACCATTGGAAAGTACCGCAATAACATTGCGGTTGGTATCGGAATTTGGACTGCTCCTCATTCGAAGCGCATCGGCGGTAACCTTGTGTTTTGACATTGCTTGTGTTGTTAAAAAATTCAAATGAAAATACCATTTTTATCCGCTATTCTGATGGCAAACTTTACTTTTTACTTCAACTAACAGACTATATTTCAACATTTTGCGAACAAGCCATTGGCTTCGCTCCAAAAAAGTTGACTATCTTTTTTGAGATATTCCCCTTTTATATGTTCAGCTATGAGGAAATCAGAAAGAAACTTGAAGGCAGAGAGTCTGATCGATCCTATATTACGGAGATGATCAAGCTCTACGGCAGTCTTTCGGTAAAGATTGCCTTGCTGGCCAACGCAAGTCTCAAAAAGCTATTCAACCCCTATTGGGTAGGCTGTCCGCCCGGTGTGTTCCTTTCCTATAAATGGAACGGCCCCGACTCGAGGGATTATGTTCAGGAGATACACGATTACCTGAGCGCTCTGGGGTACTTTGTTTTCTTTGACAGAAATGAGCTTCCAGAGGATGCGGACACCTGTACTGAGGTGCCAGAGTTCATTTCCAATGTTGCCAACTGTCAGTACTACCTTCTGGTTCTCACCGAAAAGACTGCCGACTACATCACAGCGCGAACCGGCAAAACAAGTTGGATTTTTGACGAATACCAACAGGCCATTTCACTGGTGAATAAGGGAAGAATGTGTCTGGTGCCGGTATTGGTGGAAGAAGGAGGGGTAACGGATTTTTTCAAAAAAGAGAATACCATCAGTCTAATTGAGAACCGATATGATTTCAAGAAGCTTGAAGATGTATTCTATCCGGTTCGATTCAATTTGAGCACGGAGCACAGGGCCATATTAACTGATGTATTGGATAGCTTCGACGTGCTTCTCGCACAAAGGCGCTGGGAGGAAGCTAGGAGCCTTTTTGAGCAAGCGATTTACTTCAAAAACTTCCCCGACTACCAATTCCGTCTGTTTTTGTACAGTCTGCGCATCGAAGACTTTGCGCAGGCGAAAGAAAGCTTTGGAGAATGTGCATACTTTACCGGGCCTGCACAGCTTCCACGCCTGCTTACTTGCTACGCCGAGATCTACCAGCTGTCCGAGTTAAATGAAAACCTAAGTAGGTTTCTAGGGGCTAGGTGATTTTGCAGCTTGCCAAACTCACCGTTTTACACCCGCCAATAGCCCTTCTATTCTCTTCCAATCCCCTGCCAAGGCCTCGTCAATCCATTGATTCCATTGCGCTTGGCCTTCAAGGTCAAGGCCATGGTTGACTCCCTGCTCGTACAGCTCCTGCAGCCGGTTCATCTCGCGATAGGCATCCAAATACGCTTCGTTGATCTGGGCTTGATAGAAATCCAGACTCAGATCCATATTTTCCAATCGGTGGATCAGGCGATCCGCCACAATGCGCACGACATCAAAGTGACGCTGCTCATGGTTGAGCCCATAAGCACTGGGCTCTTTGACCCAAGACTGCATGGGAAGCATGTACACATTGATCTCCAAAGTCTGAACCACCGAACCTGAATCCATCAGCGAGACGCCCCCCAGCGAAAAACTGGTAAAGATGGTGGCATTGTTTTTACTGCCCGGGTTGGGCCTAGCTTTGAAATCATTCCATACCAAAGGTCGATCGGGATCATAGTATACTTTGTCCACCTTGGAAACTCGATCTGGCTCTACTATATCCAACCGAAAGGACTTGGCCAAGGCGCGGTTGCTGAGGGCCTGGCCCTTGATCCAGGCATCAAAATAAACCAAAGAATTGTAAAATAGACGGTTGAGCACCTCCTCCACTCTATTCATCCTGAAGCCGGATCGCTGGTACTGGATGGCGCCGGAGTAGTCCAGCAAATGGACAGGATCGAAGCTGCCGACGACAAAAAAACCGATCTCCAATTCCAATTGGCCTTCATAAAGCTTCGTCTCCGGATTAAAGACCTCGGATAAGTCTATGTTATAGATGCGAACCTGTATTTCTTTTTCGGCAGAGTCCTTGGGCTGGATACTCTCTTCGAAAAACCGAGCGGCAGATTGCTCCAGATCTCCGTCTATCACCACCGGCAGCTTGTGTCCAGCCCGCTCGAAAACCTCCCCTATTGAAGACTTTTTGATGCGGTGGTCAAAGACCTCTTTGTAGCGGTACTCCGTCTCCAGAGCGGCTTTCTGCCCTGGAATCAGTCGTAGCAACACCCTTTGTGCGGCAACTTCCTGAGCCAAAAAGGAAATACAAAAAAAGAAAACTAACAGAGTCCTCATTCGAGGAATATAGGAAAAATTGAGGATTTGAGGCCTTAGTTTAGCTCTGCTTGTTGTTGCCGGAAAACATTTTGGACACTGGCTTTCACCAAAAATAACGTCGAAGCCTATCAACTCCCATCTGATCGAAAACCCAACTTGCTATCACTCGAATCCTTTCGCTTTTTCGCCAAAAAGGGATCAAGCTTTAGCCCAATCCCCTTTCTATTTTGGCATCTGTCCCTCAAACCCGCTTGGAATAGACCTTGCCAAAGCGGTCTTTGGCCTCTACGACCAGATTGTCCGTAGACTCTGGTTTGAAAAAAAACATGTGGTCGTTCAACTGCGGTTCCACCCAGCTTCTACGCGAAGGGAGATTTGGCCCCGAGTGCAGCTCCACACTCCAGGGATCAAACGCGACTCTTTTCTCCGGAGCTCCTTTTTTGATCCCACCTTCATACCAGCTGAGCTCCCATGCAGGATCGAAGTTCCAACAATTCAAGGCCATCTGGTCTGGAAAGTCTTTGTGATATCCGGTCTTGTAAACGCGAAACTGCTCATTGATATCTAGGCCGGTGCCCTTGTATTGCCATCGCAGCTCGGAGCCTTTGGCCTCGTAGATCGCATAGCCGTTGGGCGTGCCGTCATAGCAGATCGGCCCTGACCACCAAGCTCCACAGACAGTCCCATGGCAATGTTCGTAGACATGGCCGCTGATCATGTTGTCGTTGAAATGCGTGTGGCCTGACAGGATATGCGCTTGATATCCTTCCAGCATGCGATAGAGATGTTCTCGATTGCTAACCGTCCCGCCGAGCGTGTCCCGGTCCGGATAGCGCGTCACCGCCCCTGTATAGGTGGGGATGTGAAGAGAGATCACCACCGTCTTGCCTTTTTCTACCAAAGCCAAATCCTGTTCCAGCCAAGCCAATTGCTCCTCTGGAATGTGGCCGATGTACTTCGCCCCGTCACCTATCCGGCCGAGGTAAAATACATCGTCCAATACGACGTAGTGGACTTCTCCCCTGTTCCAAGAGTAATAAGTCGGACCAAAGTGCCCCTTGAAAGTACCCGTCGTGGTCGCATCGGATCTACCGCCAAAGTCCAGGTCGTGATTGCCCACCACCTGAAAGAAAGGCGTGTTGTAGCTTTGTACCGACTCGTTGTATTCCTTGAACAACTCCAGTCTGTCGTAGACCAAATCCCCGCAGCCTATTCCGAAGAGATTGGGATCATTGAGCGAGGCGATGGTCTTTTGGACGTCCGGCGCAGCCACGTTCAGGAGTTGGCCAGCATCGTAATCATCCTGGATTTGGGTGTCTGACAGGAGAAGAAAATGATGGTTCTCGTCCGGATTGGCGGACTTTCTCAGATCAAACTGAAAGGTTTGCTCGGCTTTGGATTTGTCAATTTTTTGAAAAAAAGAAGCCGAACCATTGGCCTGCTTCGCAAGCTCGAATCCGGCCGGCATAGACACAAAGACAAAATCCCTATCGTTGCCTGAAATCAGCTCAAAGTCACCATTTGCGTCCGTTTTGGCGACAATGCGTCCGTCGGATACGGCCACTCCCGCTATCCCCTTTCCAGCGGAACTTACCTTTCCCCGCACCCGAAGCGGATTGAACATGGATGGCAAATCCAAAACCGGCAATTCCTTCTGGATTCCTGCTAAAACAGCGTCTCCCATCCCAAGCCAGGCTACGGAGCTCAAGCCCAAACTCTTGATAAAATCTCTTCTTTTGAACATAGGTTGGTTATTGATTATTGGTTGTTTAAAAATTGCGATACTGTTTTGACATGCTGGAGGCTTGACGAGATGCAAGTCTCTCCTGCTGCCCATTGGACTTTCGATATGCTGTGGTTTGAAAGCAAAGCAAAAGATCCTGCTTCCTACACCCCAAAATCGCTGGGCCTGCCGACACCAAAAAGCCCATTCGTCAAACTTCTCAATTTCTTAATCCATACTGCTCGGCAAAATGCATTTTTGGCTTTTTGATATTAAGGAGATTTATTTAGAAATTATAATGTGTTTACCGACTGACCATCAGGCAAAAACACCAAACCCGCCGTGTTTTTTAGCGGGCTGTCTTTAACCTTTGTCTCACTGATTTTCAACAAAAAACCCATGAAGCGGAAATTCTCAGACCTGCACTGCCACAATCACATGAGGGCACACTTCCATATGCAGGAAAAACAGAAGAAATTCGAACGTAAAGGCGAATTCAGTCCTTGGACCGTCATCGCCTCTAACTCCAGGAACAGGAAAAAGGGAAAGATGGGTGCCAGCTACAGCCAGATCGATCTGGTCAAGTGCTGGAACGGTAATCTACGCCTGACCTTCAATTCCCTCTACCCGCTCGAACGCCAGTTTGTCGTCGGCATGGACCCAAATGTGAAGGAGGATAAGTGGTATCATTTTGCCGCACGCGGAGTGTTGGGGCATTCCGGCCTGAGAAGAGACCTCCTGCAAACCGCCTTCATGCGGATTCCTGACAAAATCATAGACTTTTTCCAATCCGAAGAATACGACTACTGGGAAGCACTGACCAGTGAAAAAGATTTTGTTTTACTTGACTCGGGCAAGAGGATCGAAAAAAATGAAATCCACGTGCCCTCGGCGCTTTTTGGGGATGATAAAGCGGCCGAAAAAAGAGCCAAAGCAGACCCGAAATCCTACGTCGCCGAAAATGCCTGCTACCGGGTGCCAAGAAACAGGTCCGAACTTCTCTCCTCTTTGGCAGATGACAGTGAAATCACGATGGTCCTCACCATCGAGGGAGCTCATGCCGTAGGGACAGACCGCTGCGAAACGGTCGAGGAGATCTCAAACCGGGTTAGATCGATTAAGCAAGAATGGGAAGTGCCTATATTCTTCATTACGTTTTCCCACCACTTTGACAACCTCCTCTGTGGCCATGCGCACTCACTTCCTGACAAAGGAAAGATACTGATGAAACAGAGTAAGAATATAAATGGCGGATTTAGTGAAAACGGACAGCGCATCATTCGCGAGTTTCTCGGATTGGATTCCCGAAATGAACGAGATCCTGCGCTGGGCTATCGTATCCTAATCGATGTAAAGCATATGGCTGCCAAATCCAGAGTGGAATACTACCAACTGGTCAACGAATGTCTGGAAAAAGGAGACCGGATTCCCGTCATTGCCTCCCATTGCGGCTACTCCGGCATTGAGTCTCTCGAAGAGCACATCCGCTGCGAAAAAGAGGAAAAGGACGACTACAGCGATAAGAAAAGCGGAAAATTCAATGCCTGGAATATCAACATGTGCGATGAGGACATTGAGATGATCGTCAAGACACGGGGCATGTTTGGGATCTCCTTTGACCAGCGGATCTTGGGAATCACAAAAAAAGACAGGAAAGACAAGGCAAGCACCCGCAATGGCATCCAGCTGATTTGGGAAAACATCGAAGGAATCGTGCTTAGTGCCTATGAAAATCCAAATCTGACAGAAATACAAAAACCCCAAATTTGGAAGTCGTTGACTCTTGGGACAGATTTTGAAGGATTGATCGATCCTGTCAATGCTTACCCGACAGCACTGGAATATGAGAAATTCGGAAACGACTTAGTAGAAGTGATCGACAAAGCCCGCCAGAACCCTGGGGCAAAACACCTCGCCCACATCAAATCGAGGGAAGATGCGGAAAAACTTGTAGACGACTTCTGCTACAACAATGCAGAGGCTTTTGTCATCGAAAACTATCCGGTTTAGCGGAGCTCGGAATTTGAATTTTTGATATTCACAGTAACGATGCGATATCGCGTCAAAGTGAACGCCGGGCTGGCTAAATCGGGCTGAATAAGATAGACGAAGTGTCGTTTTAAATAACAACCATTTTCTCCGTTCTTTTGGCTTGACCCAAAAGAACCAAAAGGTCAAGACGCAGCAAAGCTTCCACGCGCAAGGCCGAACGCTGGCCCGCTGCTGCGTCGGCCCACCGCACCTATCCTATTTATATTTTGTGCTCCGAAGGTCTTTCTCCGAAGAATTCGAACACCCAACCCTAAAAAATCCACCACTCGCCCTTCACCCCCATGTAATATCCCCAGCGCTCGGCACCAACAAATTCCAGGTAGGGACTGTATAGCTGCTTGGAAGCATTTTCGTTGTAGCGGGCCAGACTAAACACAAAGCGAAGGTGAGGACGTGCCCAGACGCTGCGCTCGCCGGAAGTGGACAAGGCTGGAGCGATGGAGAGCTTACCCATTGCATTTAGCGGCTGCTCGCCGTCCCGTCTTTGTGAGTAGTGTAGCTCTGACAGCAGGTGGAAATTATCGCTGATATACCAAGTGCCACGGCTACCGATGGTGAAATCTTCCTTTCGGTTAAACACTTCCTTTTCGAAGAAGGTCTCCGCCATATCGTCGGAGTCGGCAGCGCCTTTGCTTCGGTTGTAGATCAGGTATCCATTGAGCGAAAAGCGGTCAGATAAATTCAAGAGGATGTGGTTTACCAGCGACCAACTGTAGGCATTGCGGAAGCTTTGGCTTGCCAGATCCGGCGCTCCAAAGGTAAGCCAAGTTCGTGACACCCCTCCATCGCCTCCGTTGGCGATACCACGGCCGTAGCGGAGAGTGAAATCATTGAAGGAACCAACGCGAAACTTGGGCAAAATCCTGTTAAATCTCGCGCCCAGCACATAGCCATGATCGCCAGGGTAAGCCAGGTCGGGCACGGAATCGTTAGCATCTGGATTCCCCATTCGGTGATATTCGCCTAGGAAGGTAAGTTTGGAATTTTCGGAGAGCACTCTATCCTGCTCTGCCACGAACACTGTCCTTTGCCGCAAAGCCAGCGCGGGAGTACCCGTTTTGATATTCAGGTAAAAGTACGGCGGTACAGTGGACGAGGTGTCCGTCGAAGATACAAAGAGGGTCGCAAAGCGGGTACTCTTCCACTCCACCCCAAAACCCTGGCCCGAATGGTCATTGAAATAAAAATGATCAGCTATATGTACATCCGCACCCCGGTAGAGTCGGCTTCCTACCCATAGACTTAAATTGTTCCTCTTTCCCACGCCATTCGCCTCCACATAGAGCTCCGGAATGGCAAAAGTAAGCCCACCTTGGCTGCTTGTGGTGCTGTTGCCGAAGAGCGAAAGGCTGTTGGACCAGACTGCAAAGCGGGTATTCACGGTTACGTTCATGCTGTCGCCCTTTACCATCGGAGAAAAGTCAATACCCGTGGCCAGCTCCAGATAGTCCTGCTCCTCCATCCTGCCGCCTATGCTACCCATGTTGTTTAGATTAAGACGGCGACCGATAGAGCCTTCGTTTACAAAGGACCAGTCAACGCCCACCCGCCCATAGGTACCGATGTAGAAGTTTTTATAGGTCGCCCGCTGATAGGCAATTTGTGCCTGGCAAAACGTGCCCAGCATTTGAAAAATCAACATGCGAAGGCAAAACGCAAAAAATCTAGTCATCTTGGGCTGGAGTATGATTAAAAATAACCGATATCCAAATAAGACTCAACAGATAGCCAAAAGAATGCAGCCCAAATCCGTTAGGTGAAACCAGCGTTTTTGCATTCTAAGACCTCTTAAAAAATGAGCGAAAAGGGGATGAAAGTCTACTCCGAGGCTCGTCGTGAACCGAGATGCTCGGAAGTTTTCCGAAAAATCCGATCTTACCAATCTCCAAAACAATCTGTCCAATCAAGCTCTCCTGCGATGAATCTTTTGAATACAACTCTACTCTCGGCCTTGCGAGCTTCTCTCCTGCTAGCTGTACTAATCTTGGCCGGATGTACTTCCGAAAAAACCAGCGAAGCTGTGGCCACGGAACCAACTGTTAGAGGCTTGGACGGACGGCTTTTTTCCATCCCCCAACTCAGCGAAAAAAGTCAGGCGAGGCTCGACAGCAACCTGCAAGTCGCAAGGGCAAACTTCGAATCCAATCCCACGGAAGAAAATTACATCTGGCTGGGGCGACGGCAGGCCTACGCCTATCACTATGCCGAAGCAATCAAGACTTTCACGGAGGGACTCACGCATTTCCCGGATTCCTACAAACTATACCGACACCGCGGCCATCGCTACCTCACCACACGGGATTTTGCAAAGGCTACGGCTGACTTCGAAAAAGCCGCGGCGCTGATGCCGCAACAACCCTTAGAAATCGAACCCGACGGCATTCCCAACAAGCTTAACATCCCTCTTTCCACCACCCAATTCAACGTCTGGTATCATCTGGGCCTTGCCCACTACCTGCAGGGAAACTTCGAAAGCGCCGCAAAGGCCTACGAACAGTGTATGCTCGTGTCGGACAATGACGACCTGATCTGCGCCACGGCCGACTGGCTCTACATGTCCTACCAAAAGCTCGGAAAGAAAGCGGACGCCCAACAAGTGCTGGAACTCATCTCTCCGGAAGGGATGGAAATCATCGAAAACGAATCATACTACCTTCGTCTTCAGATGTACAAAGGTCTTTTGCCTGCCGAAGAATTGCTAAGCGTCGATGCGGAAAGCGCCGATGCCGACTTGGCATTGGCTACCCAAGGCTATGGAGTGGGTAACTGGTATCTGATACAGGGGGACACTACCCGCGCCAAGGAGATTTTCCAGCAAGTAGTCGCAGGCAAAAACTTCTCAGCCTTCGGCTTTATCGCCTCTGAGGTGGAATTGGATAGGTTAAAGTAGGCTTTGATTCTATCTGAGAGCATCCAGCAAGTTGGGCTGGTGCAATTTTATGGGGGGCTTACAAAACTACATTAAAATATTGTTGTTGGCTGTAATAGGGTCAGGCAACTCTATCTCATCAATCATTTCTCTCAAATCAATTTCTATGGTTCTGCTTAATGCAGCCATTGGTATGTCATTAGCACCGCCTTCAAACGGATTTTCGGTTGCTTCACCTACTTTCTCCATAGATGTAAAAACCCAAGATACGACAACTGTAAACGGAATGGTAAGCCAAACAAAATGTTCTCCTAATTTTTGAAATTCATTGAGCATTCCAAAAGGGAGCATTAAAACTAAAAGCCAAACGAAAAATAGATTGATACTTGCAAATTGCCTTGGGTATGGAAAGTTTTTAATTCGTTCGCATTTTCCTTGATGGTCGTATAAGTCTGCCAAACGTCTTTCCATTTCGACATATTCGTAATGTTCAATTTTTCTCTCTTCTCTCAATTGTCTAAGATGTTTGGATTGCAAAGCAATCAATTGAGTAGCTCTGTTTTTTTTGACAACCGTATAATTATGTTCTTCATCTGAAAGATATTTTTTCAAATCGTCTTCCAATTTACTTTCCCATTCAGGCACTTTGTAATAGTTTCGGTATTCTATATTGTGCTTCTTATTGGAATTTTCCCAAGCCTGTGGTTTTCGTAATTGATGTCTTAAGGCAGTAAGCCATGCACAATGTCTGTATATGAGTTGTTCTATATCAGCTTTATCTGCTTTTACAAAATCTCTACTCATGATGCCCCAAGTCCGACTAGTGTTTACGATTGCTCCCCAAATTTGCCTTGCTTCCCATAAACGATTGTATGTTTGGGTGTTTTTGAAACCGACAATAAAAGCTGCTGCCGTTCCAACTAACGCGACAGGTACCCACGGAATAGCTATCCATTTTAAATCAAACACTTGAAATAAAACAGTTGGGACAGCGGCTATTATCAATAACACATAAATATCTCGTCTTGTCCACAGTAAAAATTCTGAAATTTTATAATGATTTCCTATGTGCATAATTTTTTGAATTTGAGTGATTGGAAAACTTACTAATTAATACACCAACCAAAACAACATAATAAAATCAACCTGTAATTACAATCAGTGAATCTACCACTTTTGTAGTGATCACTGGGCGTAATGTCGCCATAGGCTATCGTTGTTAATATGATGGAGCAATAATAAACCAAGTCAATAAAAGTATGCGTCGGACTTGAATAGTCAATTCCTTTGAAAGAACTTTGATCTGCATAAATCCAAATTTGAAAAAGAAAAACAAAAGTTTCAATCAATAGAAAAAGACCACACCCTGCTGCTGAAATGATGTAGATATCGATGTAACTGGGTTTGATCAAGAATTTGAAAACTTCTATAAAAATGAAGGAAAAGAAAACCAAAAAGCGTAAATTAAGCATAAGCATAAATTCTGAAACATCTTTGAAAAAAGGAAGCAATACAGGAAAAGCAATAACAGTAACCATCAATACATTATTTAACTATATTTTTCAGTTTACCTTACACAATAAATACTCCAACACTTGGCTAATCAAGGATTACCATATTGATAGGCCAAAGAATTCTAGATAAAAAAGCATATCACTAACTACGATTCCAGTGTATAGGCGTTGGATTAGGATAATGAGTAAAAGCTCATACTTTCGTTTATTTAAGAAGCTTTTAATGCTCATTATATTTTCTGGATTTTGCCATTTTTTGAACGTTTGACGTTTGTTTAAGGTCGTCGATAAGATCTATATAAGCCTCTCTCTTGCTGAGTTTCGTGTATATTCATTCAGGATGAATATCATATGCCGGCCACAACCGTCTCAAATTAATCGTTTCGGAGATTTTTGCAAGCCATCAGAAAATGATGTCAACGGTTTTTCTACCGTCCCATCCTCAACAATCCGTCCTCACCCGACTGGGCAGAAAGGGCAGCCACTCCTCAGCCTGGCGCTCGGCGTATTCGGCAAGAAAATAGGAAAGGGAAGGCTTAAAAGGCTCTGAGCGCAATACCAGCCCTGCCTGCTCTGGGGTCTTGTCTCCCTTGTTCACATTGCAGCGGTTGCAGGCGGTGACCAGGTTGGTCCAGATGGTCTTGCCACCCTTGGATTTGGGCACGATATGATCTATGGTCAGGTGCCGCTTGCTGCCGCAGTACTGGCACTCGCCGTTATCCCGACGGAAAAGGTTCACGCGGTTGAGCAGCACACCTCGAAAAGGGATGTTTTTGTAGTGGTTAAGGCGGATGACGGCAGGGTATTCGAAGCTGCGGTTAACGGTACGGATCCGGAGTAGCTCATAAGTCGTGAGCACGTTGGCCTTTTCCAAGAGACAGAGCACAATGGCCTTGTTGACAGGCACGACAGCTACCGGAGAGTGATCCAAGTTGAGTACCAAAACGCGCTTTTCCATAGTTTATGTGATGATTGCCCGGGTATCAATGCTGACACGATCCCCGGTATTGTTTCTCAAAAAATCCTCCCACTCATCTACGTCGGAGACCTTCATCCGATTGTCGAGCCAGAGGATTTCCTCCGAACCTAGAAACAATCCAAAGTGGGACTTTTGTTTTTCCAAGTCCCTGAAAATAAACAAATCACCCGGAAGTGCAGCTTCGGGCTCCACACTTTTGCCGGGAATTTTGCCCGATCTCCAAGTGTAGCCGCCGATTGAAAATATCAAGGCAAAGGCGTGGTCCTCGTCGATCCCAAAGATACTGCGGCCTCCCGCCTGAAAGGGCGCATTCAAAAAACAGAGGCCAATCTCGACCAGCGTCTCCCTCTCGGCTTTGACCACCGCCGGGCGGGAATTGCCCGTAAAGCCGACGTGATCCTGCCAGTTGAAGAGCTCGAGCTCGGAAAAATGAAGACGGCTGCCGGGAAGCAGGTAGAGGGCGGCTCCAAGATACTCGATCGCCGCAATGGGACTGGTGACGACTTGGAAATCCCTGCTGAGGAATTTTTGGTATTCGTCTCCCGTTATCTCCTTGATGAGTGTGGCCCAAACCCAACCTCCTATACCGGTATCTTCGTGGTAGATTCGGAACCATTGCCGGTCTGAGGTTAGGCCATTAATCTGGTAGCATTCCCCGAAAAGCAGCTGGGTAACCAGGGCGGAATCAAAAGTGGGTTGGCGGTAAACAGGAAGGACAGTCTGACGACATATCCCAAAAGCATCAATCAAAGGCCATTCGCTGGAGCTCTCTTTTTGCATCTTTTTCCTTCAGGTCCTGACGTTTATCGTGGATTTTCTTTCCCCGGGCCAGCGCGATCTCCATTTTTGCCAAGCCACGGTCATTGATAAATATACGAACCGGAATGATTGCCAGACCTTTCTCTGCCGACTTAGTTTCGAGCTTTTCCAATTCTTTTTTCTTCAAAAGGAGCTTACGATCCCGCACCGCCACGTGGTTATAGCTGGCAGCCATACTATAGGGCGAGATGTGCATCTGCCGGATGTAAAGCTCCCCGTCCATAAAAATGCAAAACGCCTCAGTCAGCGACACTTTGCTTTCCCGGATGGATTTGATCTCGGTGCCGGTCAGCATCACCCCAGTCACATAGGTATCGATGAACTCAAATTCAAAGCTAGCCTTCTTGTTTTTGATGTTGACTATTTTCTCGAAGCGGTTGGGCTTGGACATATCAGAGTTTCATTTTGGCCAAGGGTGTGACGTCGAGCCCGACGAACTCCCCCTTGAGGTACTTATAATGGGCCGCCATGGCGATCATGGCGGCGTTGTCAGTGCAGTATTCGAATTTTGGCACGTAGAGGTTCCAGCCTTTTCGGCGGGCCAGCTCAGCCAGCGTATTGCGCAGGCCCGAGTTGGCGGAGACTCCACCGGCGATGGCGATCTCTTTGACCGCAAATTGTTTCACGGCCTCCTTCAGCTTGATCAGCAGCATCTCAATCAGCGTGTATTGGATGCTGGCGCACAGGTCAGGCAGGTTTTCCTCGATGAATTTCGGGTTTTCCTGGAGCTGATCCCTAAGAAAGTACAGCACCGCGGTTTTGATTCCCGAGAAAGAATAATTCAGCCCCGGCATGCGGGTCACTGGAAACTTGAATGCTTTTGGGTTGCCTTCTTTGGCATACTTGTCCACCAGCGGCCCTCCCGGGTAGGGTAGGCCAAGCAGCTTGGCAGTCTTGTCAAAAGCCTCCCCCACTGCGTCGTCCTGGGTTTCGCCGACTACCTCCATTTCGAGGTGGCTTTTCACCAAAACCAACTGCGTATGCCCACCGCTTACCGTGAGGCAAATAAATGGGAAAGCGGGTTTGGGATCCTCGATGAAATGCGCCAAGACGTGTGCCTGCATATGGTTCACGTCGATGAGCGGGATGTCCAAGGAGCGGGCAAATGCCTTGGCAAAACTTACGCCCACCAGTAGGGATCCCATGAGTCCCGGACCTCGGGTAAAAGCCACAGCCGAAAGCTGTGTCTTGGCGATGCCTGAAGAAGAAATGGCCTCCTGGACGACGGGAATGAGGTTTTCCTGGTGCGCGCGCGAGGCAAGCTCGGGAACCACACCCCCATATTTTTCGTGGACTGATTGTGTGGCCACAATATTATTGAGTACTTTGCCATTTACTATAATGGAGGCAGAAGTCTCGTCACACGAGGATTCGATTGCTAGTATAGAGATATCGTTGGTACCCATTGGAAAAGAACTCGAAAGTTACGGATTTTTTGTATAAAGCTTTCCGAGTGCTGCTCTGGGTGGTGTTTAGCCTGATGCTTTTCGTCATCACGATGGCGCTAGCCCTGCAGATCACAGCGGTCCAAAATTGGATGGTCGACCGTCTGACCGGTTATCTCAACGCCAACTCCAACTTTACCACGGAAATCGGCCGTATCAAGCTCACCTGGTGGGATGCGCTGGAGCTCCAAAACGTCACCATCCGCGACCCACAGGACAGTGTAATGCTCGGAGCCGAGACGCTCTACGCGGACTTTGCCCTGCTGTCCCTCATTCCCCCTGGAGATCCAACCATCGACGCGGTCAGGCTGGAGCGCGCCCAAGTCAACCTGCTCGTCCATAAGGGAGACTCCGTGCTGAACATCAACCGGTGGGTAGATGAGATCAGCGACCTATTCACCGCCAAGAGTACCACTGCGACCAAGGCGAAGTTCTATATCACCCAAGTGGAGCTGCGCCAGACCCAATTTTCCCTGGTTAACTCCAACAAGGAGCCCATCATAGAGGGATTTGATTACAACAGGATGGTATTCGAAGGTCTCACCGGCAGCGCTGCCAGTTTTCGACTGGAAGGCACGGAAATAGGAATTGACATCCAGCGTCTGTCCGGAGTGGAGGCTACCTCGGGACTGGATATCCAAGAGCTCAAAACCAGCCTGACCTACTCGCCAAAATTCATCGAACTGGACAAGCTCAACCTCAAGTCGGCGCGAAGCCAAATCAAAGACTACATCCGACTAGATCTCACCGGACCAAAGGGCTATTCGGATTTTGTCAATGAGGTACAGCTTACCGCCCGCATGGATGAGACCAAAATCGACCTGCGTGACCTTCGCCTGTTTGCCCCATCCCTGCCCGTCTTTGAAGACCAGATCTACCTGAGCGGTGAAGTCAAAGGACCAGTCTCGGACATGAAGTCAGAGGAATTTCTGATCCGGATTGGGGAAAAGACGGCACTTTTTGGCTCATTTGAAATGGACGGACTGCCCGACATCGAAAATACCTACCTCAACCTTTCCCTGAAAAACTCCGTGGTGTCCGCGCGGGATCTCGCTCCTTACCTGAGCCCGGAGCTGGAGAAGCAAGTCAACAAGTTTAACCTCGTGCGGATGGACGCGGATTTCACGGGTTTGCTTCATCGATTCATCACCAACGGAAAATTCAAAACGAGCATCGGCGACGTAGAGGGGCGCGTCAATTTTGATCTTGTCAATGGAACACCTTCCGTGGTTTCCCGGCTTAAAGTGGACAATCTTGACTTGGGTATCCTGGCGGAAAACAGGGAATTGCTCCAGAAAATCAGCCTGGATGGTAGGGTCGACCTCAAGGGCAATTCCATAGAAAATGCCATCGTAGATCTGGATGCCTATATTTCCAAATTTGGAATCAAAAACTACACCTACACCGATATCCAAACCGACGCCACGTACGGATTGAATCTCTTCCGCGGCAATCTTGCCATCAACGACCCCAATCTCAAAGCGCAGGCCAGCGGCTATCTCAATCTCGAAAAATCAGTCGACTCGGTCCGCATGGTGGTGGAGGTGGATTCTTTATTCCTCGACAGCATCAATCTGGCTCAGACGCCGATGTTTGTCAGCGGGAAATTGGACATCGACACCAAGGGTATCAATCTCGATGACATTCAGGGAATCGCCCGCTTTACCGACATCAAGATGGGCTACCAAGACCGCTTCCTAGACGTCGGGGACTTCTTTTTCCAGTCCCTTTTTGCGGGAGGTACACGCACGCTTTCTGTCAACTCGGACTATCTGGTGGCGGCCGCCTCGGGGCAATTTGATCTCGAGCAGATGCTCAGAGACCTGGACATGCTCAGCTCACAATACTTGGCAATTTTGCTGAATGAAACCCAGCCTATCGCCAATCTCGAAGAGAATTTTTCGGAGAGCTACAACCTTGACCTCAACGTGCGCCTCCAAAATCTTAATCCTATCATCCAGCTGTTCCAGCCTGACCTTGCCATCTCCAAGAACACCATTTTGGAAGGGGCATTTTACCAGACCCCAGAAAACACCGTCTTCAACTTTTTCACCAGTATCGACACCCTCAGCTTCCAGGGCAATACGGCCTTGGGTACCAACATCGATTTCAACACGTCGAAGATCATCAACAGCGCTGATATCTTGGCCTCATTCTATATATATTCCAAAGAGCAGCAGATCGGCAACACCTTGGGCTTTGCCAACCTCGGATTGGAAGCGATTTGGGACCAAAACAACCTCGACCTGAAGCTGAGTTTGGACCAAGACTCTACCCAGAGCCGGGCAAGAATCGATGCGGAAACGACCTTTTCCACGACCGGGACGCGTCTTCACTTCAAGCCCTCCGTGTTGCGGGTACTGGACAAAGACTGGGACTTTGATCCCGAAAACCGGATCCTCATCTCCCAGGGGGACATTTCTTTCACCAAAATGAGCATCCTCCATGGAAACCAAAGGCTGGGAGTGGACGGGAAGATCAGCCGAAACCCAGAGGAAGTCCTAGACCTGTTTTTCCATGACGTGGGCATAGACTTTTTGAACACGGTAACGACGCAGGAATTCTTGGGTACCGCAAATGGCGCTTTCCGCCTGAAAAACCTGTTCAACCAGCCCCTGGTCGAAGGAGAATTGTTTATCGACGATACGGAAATCAATCAGTTTCCCATCGGAAATATCTCGGGAACCGCAGACCTACAGGAAAACGAATTGCTCTTAAACTTGGAGAACGAAATCAACGGACAAAAGAAAATCGACATCAGCGGATCCATCGAACTTGCCTACCAAAACATGGATTTGGAAGCGAAAATGACAGAAGCCAATCTGGTGATCTTTGAGCCCTTTCTTTCCAAATACATCACCAATCTCGACGGCACCGTCACTGGCAATCTCCAAGTGCGGGGCACAGTCACCTCCCCTGAGGTATTGGGCAGCGGACGAATCGATGGGGGAAAACTTCACATCAACTACCTTAACACGACTTACCGCGCGGATGGTAGTATCCTTTTCCAGCCTACACAAATCAGCTTCCGGGATCTGGTCCTGAGGGATGTCAACGGCAACCGGGCGACTTTCACCGGTGGACTCAATCACAAAGGCTTCAAAAACATCTTCTTGGACATCAACTCCAATCTGAACAACTTCCAGGTGATGAACACCACCTCAAGGGACAATGAAGTCTTCTACGGCACTGCCTTCGCTACAGGCACCTTGGCGATCAAAGGCAGCACCACCAACCTGGATATCAACGCCCGCGCTACCACCCAGCCCAACACCCGTATCTACATCCCCCTGACCAGTAGCAACACCCAATACCAAGAGGAATTCATCCAGATCATCAATATACAGGACACCGTTAGGATCAAGCAACTTGCCGACGACATCAACCGCCTCGATATCCAAAATGTCAGAATGAACTTCATCTTGGACATCACACCCGATGCATTTGCACAGATCATCATCGATCCAAAGACGGAGGAAAGCCTCGAAGCTAGGGGACGAGGGGTATTGACCTTGAACATCGACACGCAAGGCAACTTCAATCTCACAGGCAACTACGAGATCACCCAAGGACAATATAACTTCTCCCTTTACAATGTGGTAAAAAGGCAATTTGTCATACAGCCCGGTGGGCGGATCACTTGGTTTGGCGATCCTTACCAAGGCGTCATGAACCTAAAAGCGGAATATGAGGAAAACATCTCCCTCCAACCTCTCCTCTCTTCTTCCTCGGTTTCGGAAAACAGCCAGATGCGAAGGAGATATCCGCTCAAAGTACTCATGGATCTCCAAGGCGAGCTGCTCTCCCCCGACATAGGCTTTTCCTTTGATTTTTCTGAATTCCCATCCAGCGGAGACGTGCAGACTACGATCTCCGCCTTTCAAAGTCGTGTAGCAGCCGATGAGCAGGAGATGAATAGGCAGGTGTTTTCGGTGATCATGACGCGAAACTTCTCTCCCGAGGGACAGTTTTCCGGCGTAGCCACCATCTCTTCAAGCTTGGGAAGTCTCTTGTCCTCTCAGTTAAACAGCTTCATCGGCCAGTTTGACAAAAACCTGGAAGTAAATGTCGACTTGGCCACTTTGGATCAAAACACCCTGGAAAACTTCCAGCTGAGCGTAGCTTATACCTTTTTGGATGGTAGACTTCGTGTCTCGCGGGACGGAGGCTTTACGGACAACCAGGGCAATGCCAGCGCCGCCTCGGTCATCGGTGACTGGCAGGCCGAATATATGCTCACCGAAGATGGAGTCTATCGGCTCCGGATATTCAACCGAAACAACTATAACACCTTCACTTCACTTTCGCTGACCCAAAACGTACTCACTTACGGCGCATCAGTCACCCAAAACGTATCCTTTAACTCCTTCTCCGAGTTGTTTCAAAAAATCACCAGAAAGAAGGAAAAGCAATTGAACGTCAATGATACTGACGATTTTCTGAGGAGAGAGTATCAAGGCGACGAGCAATGGAAACCTCTGGACCTCAATGATCTTCCTCCAAGGAAAGCCCCACCTATCCCCGATGTCGACAATTTCATGCGTCTGGATGAGGAGCAGTAAAAATACCCTCTGGAGAAAAGCTTAAAACTGGACTTTTCACGAAAACCAAACTTTAAACTCGTCTTCCTGCTTGTCTTGTCCAAGCTTCAAGCCCGGGGAAAACGAGATTTTTCAAAACATTCCCTGTCTAAATCCACTTTGTCTCTAAAAAGCTTCATGAAAAAAATCAGCGTTTTTTGGTTTCGGAGGGATCTTCGACTGGAAGACAATACGGGACTTTTCTATGCCCTACAGCAGGAGAAAGACGTGCTTCCCATCTTCATATTTGACCGAAACATCCTGGACAAGCTGGAGGAAAGAGCGGATGCCCGCGTCGATTTTATCCATTCTGAGCTTCTGTCCATCAAGTCCCAACTTGAAAAAAAGGGAGGCTCCCTGCTGCTCAAGTACGGAAGCCCGGAGAAGGTTTTTTCAGAATTGACCAACGAATACGACATCCAGTCGGTCTACACCAATCGCGACTATGAGCCCTACGCACGGGAGAGAGACCAAGGGGTAGAAAAACTTCTGAAAAAAAAGGGAGTTCTCTTCCTGACTTTCAAAGACCAGGTCATATTCGAGCCGGGAGAAGTCCTGAACAACGCAGGTGAATGCTACAAGGTGTTCACGCCCTTTTCACGGGTTTGGATTGAAAAGTTCGAACAAAGGAAAGCCCAGGAGCTCGGCACTCCGGCGTGGAAAAACCTGATGCCTTCGAAACCGCTACCTGAAATCACCCTCGAAGAAATGGGATTCAAAAAATCCCACATCCCTATTCCTCCGAAAACGGCCAAAAAAAGCCTGATTGGCGATTATGACAAAACCCGGAATTTTCCCGCCAAAAAGGGGACTACCCGTCTGGGAATTCATTTGCGCTTCGGAACGATCTCGGTGAGAAAATTGGCCCAGGCGGCTTCTAAATTGAATGAGACGTTTCTCAATCAGTTGATTTGGAGAGAATTTTACATGACCATCTTAGCCTATTACCCGAGGGTGGTGGACCATGCCTTCAAGCCCGAGTATGACCGAATCCCTTGGAACAACGACGAAAAGGATTTTCAGGCTTGGTGTGAAGGCAAGACGGGATTCCCCATCGTGGATGCCGGCATGCGGGAACTCAACGAAACGGGCTACATGCACAATCGCGTGCGGATGATTACGGCGTCATTTCTCACCAAGTTCCTACTGGTCGACTGGAGATGGGGTGAGGCTTATTTTGCGCAGAAACTGTTGGACTACGACTTGGCTGCAAACAATGGCAGCTGGCAGTGGGCTGCAGGTACAGGCACCGATGCCCAACCCTATTTCCGCATCTTCAATCCAGACTCCCAAACCGAGAAATTCGATCCAGATCAGGAGTACATCAAAAGATGGATTCCGGAATTAGAGACAAATAAGTATCCAAAACCCATTGTTGATTATAAATTTGCCAGACAAAGAGCATTGGACACTTACAAAAAAGCCCTGGACAAATGAATATCGGAGATAGAGTGAGATTACTGCATGGACGGGAAGAGGGCATAGTACGCAAAGTCTCCTCTGGAGGCCGAATAGAAGTAGAGATCGAGGATGGGTTCATCATTCCGGCACACAAGTCCGAAGTGGTCATCATCGCCGAAGCGGAAAAAAGTTATTTCGGGGAAAACGCCAACGCCACGAAAGAGGCGGATGGCCCGCTGCCGATCTCCGCACCCAAAGACCAAGGGCTCTATCTGGCATTCCTGCCTATCAACGACCAAAGCCTGAGTCTCTATCTGATCAACGACAGTCACCAGCCCTACCTGACCCATGCTTCCGAAGTCCATGGCGGCAACCAGCGTACGCTCTTTGCCGGCACTTTGAATCCGGGTGAAAGCAAAAAAATCGACGATAGAATGCTGAAGGAACTGGACGCATGGCCAGCATTCCTGCTTCGCTTCATCCCAATCCAAAACAAACTTGAAAAGGCCATTCCTCCTTTTGAGCGTCAGCTGAAGATGAAGGCTACGCAGTTTTTCAAACATTTAAGCAAAGCTCCCATCCTAGGGAAAAACGTCTACCTCTTTGCCATGGAGCAGACCACAAAGGATCTGGACATCCGGAGCCTGAATGCCGAACTGAAGGAAATAGCCGCCAAGCCTGAACCTATCAAAACAGTAAAACCTTCCCGCTCAATCGATCTTCATATCGAGCAGTTGCATGCCGACCCAGGCAAACTCAGCAACTCCGAGAAGATGAGAATCCAGCTGGAGGCCTTCGAAAGCAAGCTCAATCAAGCCATTGCGTCGGGCATGGACGAGATCACTTTCATCCATGGCCTGGGGAATGGGGTCCTCAAAAAAGAAATCCACAAGCGTCTGAGCCAATTAGGAAATATTAAGTACTTTCAGGACACCCAGAAAGACCAATGGGGCTATGGAGCTACCTTGGTACGAATCTCCTGATCCAATGCAAGCGAAGACTTCTCCGGTTTATCGGATTTTTGAGCAGCAACACCAAGAGGCCAAAACGCTTTTTTTGGCTCTCGGCAAACAAATAAAGTCCAAAAAGGCGATTGAGCTCCAGACCAAGCTGGAGTTTCTGGAGCTGTTTACCGACCTCATGGGTAAGGTCCATTTTGATGACACGCGCAAAGGCTCGGATCTTTTCCTGGATTTCAAACCGCTCAAAAAATCGCTGCGAAAAACCCACCACATCAAGCTGGTGGAGCGCCATCTCAAAGCGCGGGAAGCCCAACTGGGACAAAGCTATGTCAGCTTCAAGGACTATCTTTCAAGCCAAAAAAAAGAAATCCAAAAGGAAGCCTTTGACTTGGTGGTCGGGAGTTCGCTGAAAAGCTGGGATGACTTCCTGGTCAAGGCCCAAGTATCCAGCAACGGGATTAAGCCGCTGGTGATCAATACAGCCATCAACCAATTCGTACAAGAAGAGCTTGGCTTTCTCCACCATGACCTGAAGATCCCGCTGCAAAGTCAGGGCTTCCGGGATTTGTTTGAGAGCCTCCGGAAGATCATCATGCTGGAAAACCTGCTGATCGGCTTGGGCTTCAACCCTATTTTTGTCTCTTCAATTCATCAGGAAATCAACCAGCTCAAGGAAAACCTCAAACCTTGGTACTCCAACCATTTGGCATTCCAGGCGCTTTCGGGATTTTTGGCAGAAAAGACCAACATCTCCAAAAAGTACATGGTCTGGATCAAGGAACTTAAGGATGAGAAAAAAAGCCTGTCCTCCGAGATCGAAAGACAGGCTGTTGAACTGCTCAACAAGATTATGGTCTAGGTCAGATCTTTGACAAGGCTTTTGCCAAGTCATTTTTTAGATCTTCCGCATCCTCCACTCCCACGCTCAGGCGGATTAGGGAATCCACCAATCCCACCTTTTCACGCTCTTCCTTCGGAATAGAGGCATGAGTCATGGAAGCGGGGTGGCCGCAGAGCGACTCTACTCCTCCCAGAGACTCGGCCAGCGAAAAGAGATGAAATCCCTCCATCACCTTTTTGGCGTCCTCCAGTCGGTTGCCCACCAGCGTGAAGGAAATCATCCCCCCAAAATCCCTCATCTGCTGTTTGGCGACCAAGTGGTTGGGATGGTCTTCGAACCCAGGCCAATATACCTTCTCCACTTTGGGGTGGTTTTTCAGATAGGCTGCTATAGTCTTCCCATTTTGGCAATGGCGCTCCATTCTCAGGTGAAGCGTTTTGATTCCCCTCAAAACCAAGAAACAATCCTGGGGACCGGGAGTAGCTCCGCAGGCATTTTGGAGGAAAGCCAGTCGGGAAGCCAGTTCGTCGTCTTTGACCACCAAGGCTCCCATCACCACGTCGGAGTGTCCACCCAGGTATTTGGTCACCGAATGCATGACGATGTCCGCACCCAGGTCAAGGGGATTTTGCAGGTAGGGCGAGGCGAAGGTATTATCCACGGCGAGGAGAAGGCCATGTTTTTTGGAGAAAGCCGCCATCGCCTTCAGATCAATGATGTTCATCATCGGGTTGGTCGGGGTCTCCACCCAGACCATTTTGGTCTTTTCGTTGACATATTGGGTCAGGGCATCCGGATCCGCCATGGACACAAAATGGAACTTGATGCCATAGCGCTCGAATACTTTGGTGAAAAGCCGGTAAGTACCACCATACAAATCGCTGGTGGAGATGATCTCATCACCGGGATTGAAGAGCTTAACGATAGCGTCTATCGCGCCCAAACCTGAAGAAAAGCAAAGCCCATGCTTGCCGTTTTCAAGGGCGGCAAGACTGTTCTGCAAAGCGGTACGCGTGGGATTGTGGGTTCGGCTATATTCGTAGCCGAGGTGGTCGCCGGGGGATTTTTGGACGTAGGTGGAAGTCTGGAAGATGGGGGTCATGATCGCACCCGTCGACGGATCGGGACTCACACCGGCGTGAATGGCTTTAGTACCAAATTTCATGTGATTACAATTATTTGTTTAATGGCCACATGTAATCTCGTCTGATGAATAATCATCCCAACGTGTATCGCTCGCGACATGCTCGATTTCATAGATGGCTTTGAGTTTAAATTCTTTGGGTAGGGACTGTCTGATGAATCGGATTGTTTAGGGAAAAATCCGGCTAGGAATGCTAAACTTGCCGGGATTAAGCGACACGACAAGAGATAGCCAGCCAAAGATGACAAAAAAGGCCAGTATTTTCAAGGCATTGGGAGAGTACTTCAGGGGGCATTTTGGGGCGACTTTGGCTTGGATTTGGGTGGCGATCATGCCGGGAATCGGCAGTCTTATCCTGCTTTCAAAATCCCAAATCCTAGATGGCGTTCGGCTTCTCCATCCTTTCGACCATTTTATCTTCGCCGCGGCCATTGCCGGCTTTTTGGGTTTGGCACTACTTCCGACGACGCTGACAGCATTGGCCACGGGCTACTATTTTGGCTGGATAGGCTTCCCGGGCTTGTTCTTCGGATACCTTTGTGCCAATGTCATTGGCTACTTTTTGGGAAAGGCGACAAACGCGGACTTTCTAGCGCTTATCTATTACAGAAAACCCGAACTCCGACAGCAGATCGATAGCCGGATACAGCACCCAGAGAGTCTGATATTCTTTGTGAGAATCAGTCCGGTCATTCCATTTGCCATCTCCAATTTTCTTTTTGCGTCTCTCCGAATCGACCTGAAAAAAGTACTCCTCTACGGAATCCCAGGCATGTTGCCCAGAACACTCATTGCCTTTGCAACAGGCTTAGTGGCGGGATCTATGCTGGACGCGAGAAAAGCAATGGGAGATCCAACGCAATGGGCTGTTTTGGCCATACTGTTCCTTATCAGTTTTTGGGGGCTTTATAGAAACTGGCGGAGCTCAAAATCCTAGCGCAGCAGATACATTTTACCATATCCTTTGGTGAATCCCCGATCTCCCGCTGTCGGTCGGTGCTCCATAAACTGCCCATTTTTTCGGATCAAAACACGATAGACGTATACTCCATTTGCCAGCTGGTCGCCAAACTCATCCCTGCCATCCCAGGCATACTCGGTAATGTTGTTCCCGATTCGGATCGGACCAAGCTCGTTTTGAAGGATTTCACGTACCACTTTTCCGGTCACGGTCATGATCTGAATCTTGATTTCGTCGGGGATTTCCGATCCAGTCAGAGTAAACACGAAGCGAACCGAGGTGCTGAAAGGATTGGGATAGGGATAGAAATTGGTGATCTGGGACTCGTTGACCACTTCAAAAGTGATCTCATAAGGCTGGGGTGAGTCCTCATTGGTGATTCGCAGGGTGTACAGTCCATCTTCCAGGGGACCGGGTACAAAGGAAACGCGGAAATCTTCATCTTCCGAAGCCGGAGTCCAGCTCAGGTCTGGATTGGAGAAATTGATTTTTTCAAACTGGCAAGTTTCACAATTTTTCTTCACGAAAATCTCCATGCCCAACGTGTCCGTCTTGTAGAGCAAGCTCTGGTCATTTTTAAGCAAGGCCGTGACCATCACATTAGGCGAGACGAGATCGCCGTCCATGATATAGATCCCGTCAAAATTGACATCCAGCAGGGAGGTAGAATTATCCCCTTCCACCTCAAAGGCCACACCAAGGTCTATGAGGTTGTTACGATAGGTTTGCTCGGACTGAATTCTTGGATTGGCAAAGACCTCCAGCTCGGTCTCCCCCGACCTGCCTATGCTGTTGAATTCCACGGCAAACTCTATCTGCTCTCCTGCCTTGAGTGCCGGGAGTTTCTTCGAGAAGTTCTCCGTCTTCTTCGTGTTTAGATTGGTCATTTTCCAGTCCACTTGGATGGAATCCAGGAAATTGTAAACCGAGGCATTTTTGAATACAAAATCGATACTTGCGCTTTGCCCTTCCCTTAGCCTGATTCTCTCGCCTGGATTTCTCTCCAACAGCACGCCCTCTGGTACCCCCTCAAAGTTAACCTGCCACCTGTCCAATTGGGCCGGCTGAGTAGAATTGGGATCGTCCATCGAGTACCTGAGACGCAGGTATGGGTAGCTCGCAGGGCTTATAGAAGACAGGTCAATCTCCGAATCCAAAGCCCCAGCGACCAACACTTCTTCTTCGCCGCTTTCCCGGACGCCCAGAATATCAAAACCGGTAAACTCCTCCTCATTGATCCAGTTGCGGGCATTAACATTCTGGAAAAAGCGCTCCCATGATGACGCAGGGCCGATCTTTGGTGTCAGAATTACCCCATTGGTGAAGTAGCCCTCGACTTCGGATTCAAAGCTGAGCGTCTGTTGGGACGGTGGCACCTCAAAATTTGGATTGCCAACGATCTCGATCGCTTCTCCGGCACGCATTCCCTTACGACCATAGAGGATGTAGGGATCGCCTGTTTTGAGGTTTCTGAGCGTAGCTTCGTTTGCCCCAAATTCCTTCAAACTTTGATAGGCACGCTCTGGCCAAGCGTCAAAGGTGACATTGCCTACGGAGAAAATTACCACATAGTCGCCGTCCTTCACACCAGTCACATATTCCTGAAGCGTGTTGTTGCCCGGAGTGGTGATCCAGGCGTTTTGGATGCTTTGGATCATCTGGGGCACGCGACCACAGGCTCTTGAATCTAGGATGTCAAAACCGGGAACCGGAATCGCGAGATAGGGCAAGAGGCTCTTCTGGTCAATCGCTACCAAACCCAAGGTTCCGTTGGGGCAGAGACGGCTATTGGCATTGTTGACATTGTCGATGATCTGCGGGATCTGGTCGTAGTAAAACTGTGTATTGCGGAAGTTCAGCGTATCCACCCCAGCTCCCACCGTAAATACTTCGATCCCGGTCTTTTGGCGGATGTATTGCCAAGAAGCGCGACTGGCATCGAGCTGGAGGTTTTCCAGTCCGCTTTGGTCCAACTGGTCATTTTCCCGCTGAGTCCAGCCATTCCCTGAATTCGGGATATAGGAAAAGCTGGAATTAGTCCAAGCATCTGTTTCCCCCACTTTTGGCTCCTCGTATCTGGACCTCCAATAATAGGTCACCGAGTCGCTTCCCCCCAGCAGGCTCACGGGCCATTCCACCAGTCCTGAGGTCGTAGAGCGGATTTCCTTTCTGAAGGCTGAATTGAAGTTGATCGTCGTATCGAGCTGGACGATCAGCGTGCGGTTCTCGGTCAGTTTTCCTGGCGCTTGGGTGAGCAGACTTATATCCTTTTGGCTGACTATCCCAAAGTCCATGGGAAAAAGATTGATGGTGCCGCTAAGTGGGATGAAGGCCGAATAGACGATGGAATTGTTCGCATAGGTCATTTCATCCACCACTCTCTCGTTGTTGACGGAGATGGTAAACTGGTTGTCCCCAGCAGCATCGACCAGAAAATTGGGCACGGAGAAGAACAGTGTATCTGCTCGGCTGATGGCCGGTACTTTCACGGGCTCAAATTCTACTACCGTTCCATCGGGCAACTTTCTGGAAACCTTGAAGTCCAGCGAATCTGGATTTGTGATTCCCAGATTTCGCAGCACAAAACTCAGCTTTAGGCTATCCGAAATCGCAGAAAGCGGCGCACCGTCAAATGTACCCAGAGTAACCTCTTCCGTCTTTAAGGCATAGTCGGGTTTGTTTGCCGGAAATATCCGCACTCCTGGGTCGCCAAGAAGTATCATCTGCTCCATGTGCGAGTAATTCAGCGGGCTGGTTCCATACAGTTCCACAAAATTTCGCTCCGCATTCACCTTGACCTCGCCGAGTGTGCGATAGATCATGGAGCTATCCCCAAAAGCGTATCGATAAAAAGCATCGGAATAACGTCTGAGATAGACATCCACACCGATCGAGGAGTTTGCCATGATGGAGATGGCTCCTTTTTCAGGCGTGATCACCCAATCTTCCCCCTGCGTGTAGGTCGTGGTGAAAGCGCTTCCATAGTCGCAGCCATTGAAGAGCATGACGGGGTATTTTCCCTTGTTGGCATAGCCAAGCGTCGGGTCGGAAGCAAAGCCAATTTCGATGTCAATCACGGTAGGCGAGCCATGTCCGAAAAACGTCAGCATGCTTCGGCCTTCATTGAGGTCTCCGGAGATATCGATCACCTCGACGACCGAATTGGATCGTTTACGATAGGTTGTCACATTCCCACCCAAAAATGGCCCCTCGGCGATGGCCTTGAAACCATTCAAAAATCCAAAATAGCGTTCCAACTCAAACTCAGAAACGCCCCCGCTGAGATGGACAAGTTCCTTTTGCCAAGGTTCGGTGACCCCGACCTGATCCTTTTCAATGGCCTTGTCCAGATAGTCCGCAACCTGCTGGGAATTTTTGGCCGGTATGCGTCCCACAGCCATCGCAGGAAGCTCGGGGTTTTCTGGATCTATATCCAGCACGTACACATTGTCTGAGAAAGGATACCCCCCGACGGGTATCAAATCCTGAAAAGCAAAAGCCTGAGGCGCCTTGCGGTAGAACACATTTTGGTTGTTGAGCCTCGCTTGGGAATAAATCGCGAGTGATCGCGCCGCCAAAAACAGGTGGGTAGGTTTGTGAACCGGATAGTAGGCTTTCAAAAATTGCTGCAGCGCGACCGGCGACATTTCCCCATAAGCAAACTGGTCGTAAAGCTCCTCCATTCTTACCACGAGCGTGTCAAATCCACCCCCCAAAGCCGAGGCCCGGTGCTCCGCATATTTCCTGAGCGGATTGGGATATTTCGAGCTGGGCTTTTCCAACTCCCGGTGTCCCACGAGAATATAATTTGCCGGCTGGGCAAGGTAGTTCCTAAACTTGACGGCTTGCATCGTTCCTACCAGATTCAGGCTTTGCTCAGGCTGAATCCAGATTTTGCTGGGTTGTTCCGGCACGGATGCTGTAAAACTCAGGGTTGAGCCCGACTTCGACACCGACACCTTTTTGGCGTTATATCTATCAGAAACATCCACGGCCACGTAGTTTTGCTGGACTTGGGCAATCACTGTTCGTTGATTTCCAGCGGGAAAGCTCATGAGCCTGGCGGAAAAATCCCCGTTTTGGATAGGCCTTCTATAGGTGATTTTCGCATAGGCAATAGACAGGTTGTCCACCGATTCCGGGCCCTGAGGGATGACTTTGACCACCAAAGTCCCATTTGCATTGAAATCGCTCATCTGCAAGTCAAGCGTGAGCTGGAGGCTTTCGTAGCCGGTGAAACTGGCCTGAGTCAACGCCCTCTGTGTGCCAGTAGCCGGTCCTGCGCTGATTACAGCAAGGTGCGGATGAACGGACCTGCCCACGAGGCCTATCTCCAGCTTGGCAGATCCAGCGTTTAGCACCGTACCGAGATTGGAAAAGACCAAGTCCCGGGCGGATCCTTTGGTGATTTGGGTTCCCATCCAGCCTTCCCCTTGGTCGTAGGTTGAAAGTCTAAAACCCAGCGCATACTCTGCCCCAAGGGAAAACTGATCGGATAGCACCTGCAACTGCTCCGTCTCGAAACTAATTGCCTGAGGCAAATTTCCGGCAGGCGAAGCACGCTGGCTCATCCGCTTGCCGGGAGTACCCGGAGTGACGGTCAAGAAAAAGGCTGTGGTATCGGTATAGAGGTTATAGTAAGGATTGGGAACGGCTGGCAATTTGGAATACAGCTTCTTGTCCAGCTCCGCGTCGTTTCTTATCCCATAGAAATCGATGAAGTCCTGGGGATCGATCTTGCCGTCGCTCTCGCCCTCCACATGGATTGCCACTTCCTGTCCACGGTGATAGACCCTGATCATCCGGGGATCCACGCTGGACGTGTTGATTCCCGAGGCCTGAAGTGATTCGGCGGAGATTCTATAGATCCCGTCTTGGGCTGTCGGGATCTTATAGTAAGTCAGGGAATAGTCATACCAAACCGGAATTTGTGCCCGAACTGAGGATACCGCAAAGATCAACAGGAGGAAACCAAGCAGGCTCTTTTTTAGGCTCATCTTTCCCATGAATAAAACTTCCTAAAATCATCGGCCAGCTTTTCAAGGCTAACCTTGACGCTGAAAATATGCGAATAGGGACTCTCCGACACATCCCCCAAATCCGAGAGCGCATAGTCGATCTGAAATCTCTCGCTCAAAATCACCCCAAGTCCCACTGCAGGCAAAAAATTCAGCGACTCGTCTCCCTGAAAATCTTTGATGTATTGAAAATTGCTGACTCCTCCACGGATAAAGGCCAAGTTTTTGAATCCCAGCTCTAATCCAAACCTGGGATCAATGCTGAAAGCCGAGGTCGAAATGAGGGTATTCCTTGCGCCATCAAAAGTCGTCTCCAAGTCCAAAGCGGTAAGTAGAGAAAACTTCTCTCCAAACTTCCAATCGTACGCGATGCTGGCTGTAGCTTTGGGAAGGGTGATTTCCACGGTGTTGAGCGGAATTTCATTGTTAGTCTGGGAGTAGATGTCCCGAACCAAGTCTGCGTCATGTGTCCAAGCATTATAGGTTGTCGTGATATCCCGCACCATCAGGCCGAGGGTCATCCGTTTGTGCAAATAAATACCTCCGACATCCAACCCAAATCCCCACGCCTGCGCAAACTTGCCGACATTGCGGTGAATGACTTTGGCATTTGCACCGACTTTGAGCTTTTCAGAGATATCCCTCGCAAAACTCAACAGCAAGGCATAATCCGCCGCGTTGAAAAACTGGATGTTGTTGTAGTTGATTGCACCATTGGCATCGTAGAGAAAGCGCGTATCCGGGATGTCGTCCACACCGAATCGGATCAGCGATGCGGCAATCTGGTTTTGGTTGCCCAGCGGAGTGCTGAATCCCAGATAGTCGTATTGGGCAATGCCGGCAAAGTATTCGGCATGCATCAGTGAAAACTCGTACTCATGCCGGATCGCGGTCAATGCGGCGGGGTTCCAATAAGCTGCAGTTACATCGCGAACGGCTCCGACCTGAGCTCCTCCCATACCCAAGGCTCTGGCTCCTACGCCTATGCTCAAAAACTCATTGGAATACTTGGGAGTCAAATCCTGCGAGAAAGCCTCACCCACCCAGACAGCCTGGAAAATGAAAAGGGAAAGCAGGATCGAAAATCTGTTTTGGCTCATTTCTTCGACAAAATAATCCAAATTCAAAAACCCCTTGCATTCCCTGCGATTTTTAATTGAACTAAGGGAGCGTTGCTGTACATCTTCGGACACTTTTATGTCACATACATGGACATTTCTGCAACGGACCAAAATTCCCGAAGAACCCATCCAAAAAAATCCCCGTTTTTGCCGATTCCAAGAATCGCCTTTTTGGAGCGAATTAGGCCCTTTTACCAGAACTATGGCATACCAATCGCCTCGCTTTGGCAAGGAATTATGCAATACAAGGTAGCTTGGAAAACTTTGGTACTATTTTTCTTTTATGGTGGGCAAGTGAAACGTATCTCATGCTCGGCAAGGGCACTTAATCACCATACCATGAACGTCGCCAACACACAGATTCAAATGCGCAAAGGACTCCTGGAGTTTTGCGTGTTGCACATCATCTCCCGGGGCGAGGTCTACACTTCCGATCTGATCGAAGAGCTCACCCAAGCTCAGATGATCGTGGTAGAAGGAACCCTCTACCCCCTGCTCAATCGGCTCAAATCCGCCGAACTCGTCACTTATCGTTGGGTTGAATCCGAAGCTGGGCCACCTCGGAAATACTACTCGATCACTGAGGAAGGGAAAAGCTTCCTTCTCACCCTGTCAGACACCTGGGCTTCCCTGGTCAATTCCACCAATGAAATCACCTCAAAGAATTGATCCCGAAGCGACCCTAAACTAGACTTACCATGAAAAAGACGATAAGCATCAACATCAGCGGCATTCTCTTCCACATTGAAGAGGACGGCTACGACACCTTGAGAAAGTACCTGGATGCCATCAACAGGCACTTTTCCAGCTACAAGGAAAACCATGAGATCATCTCCGACATCGAAAACCGCATCGCGGAGATATTTCTTAGCAATCTAAAAAACAACAAGCAGGTCATCTCTGCCGAAAACGTGGATAAACTCATCGAAAAGATGGGGACCATCGCGGATTTTTCGGCTGTGGAAGATGACAAAGAAGAAGCCCTAAAGGAGGACAGCGAATCCACCCAGGAGGACTTCTACAAATACGTAGCCCCTCCCGGTGCGGAGTCTGGCGGCTACAAAAAACTCAAGCGTCTAGAAAACAAGAAAATCCTCGGCGGGGTCTGCGCAGGCATTGCGAACTATTTCTCCGTCGACCCGCTCTGGACCCGACTGATCGCCATCCTGCTGCTCTTCAGCGGCAACCTCAACTTCCGTCCGGGATTTTTGGACATCTTTCCGTTTGACAATTTCCGGGTCAACCTGAGCTTTGGCTTTTTCGCCATCGTGGCCTACATCGTCCTGTGGATCATCCTGCCAGTATCCTACGAAATGATGGAAGACACCAAAATCAAGAAGCTTTTCAGGAATCCCGATGACAAAGTATTGGGAGGCGTATCCAGCGGTCTGGGAGCCTATTTTGGCGTAGAGGTAGTCTATGTCCGACTGGCATTTGTGCTGCTGGCCTTCGCGGGCGGATCTGGAATCCTGATTTACCTCATCCTCTGGATTATCACTCCGGTAGCCAGCTCCATCACCGAGCGTATCAAGATGAAGGGCGGAGAAATCACCCTTGACAGCATCGACTCCACGATCAAGGAAAGCATCAATCCCATCCCCCAGGCGCCTGAGTCCCAAACTAGAAGGTTGCTGATGGCTCCTTTTCGCATTTTGGGAAAAGTAATCGACGCTATCGGATCGGCATTGGGTCCCCTTGGAAAGTTCATCGCCACGGTGATTCGGGTCATCTTTGGTCTCATTATCTTCTTTATCGGTCTATCCCTGACGATCACGCCATTGATCGCTTTGGCTGCCTATTTTGGAGTAACAGACGCAGACTATCGCGTGCTTATGGACAATTTCCCAATCGAGCTTTTCACCGATATGGTACCGCTGTGGCTGGTCATCTCCAGCATGGGCTTGGTAATCATACCGGGCATCATTATCCTTTTGTTAGGCCTGAGTGTGCTGGCGCAAAAGAATCTGATTGGCGGTCGCTTTGGACTGGTTGCCTTGGGACTATGGTTGCTGTGTGTGGGAATCTCCATCTTCCAAATCCCGAAAATCATTGCGCAGTTCAAGGAAGATAATTGGTACAAGACCGAATCAAATCTGCCAGTCTCTGCGGGCACATTAGTACTTACGCTCAACAATTTGGAAGATGAGCCTACCTTTAACCATGTCAATCTCAGGATAGAAGGCAAAGCAGACAGTATCGTCACCCTACAGGAAGAGTATTTCTCTAGAGGCAGAACCAAGGCCGAAGCACTTGCCAATGCCCAGAAATTCAAATACTCCTACACCGTGATGGACTCCGTGGTGACATTCAACGAAGGTTTTGACATCAGCAGCGTGGATCAATTCCGTGACCAAAAAGTCAATCTAACGCTTCAGGTACCTTATGACCGCCCCTTCATCATGGAGAGATCTCTCCTGGATATTCTCAGAAACACCATCTACGCCAATGGCTACCGATCTTCAGACGTCAGCTCCGGAGCAGTCTGGGTTTTTAACGAAGGAGGGCTGATCTGCTTGACTTGTCCCGGAGAAAAAGGCGACTCCGAGGGCTGGGATAAGTGGGATGAAGATGAAGCGGAGTTGGACTCCCTGCAAAAAGCCCAACTGGACAGTAGCTCCCGGGCCAAGTTTGCCGACTCCTATTTTATGAAAGACTGAGCGCAGGCCCAATTGTAGATAAAAAGAGACACCTTCACGGGTGTCTCTTTTTTTGTAACTTATTTTTCAAACCCAAACTAACATGAATGTCACGGTAAAATTTCTCGGCGGAGCAGGCGCCGTCACGGGTTCCAAATATCTGATTGACCTCGGAAACTATGAGTTCTTGGTCGACTGCGGACTTTTTCAGGGACCAAAAGAGCTCAGGGAAAGAAACTGGGATGACTTTCCGATGGCTCTGAATCAATTGGAAGCTGTAGTACTCACCCATGCCCATCTGGACCACATCGGCTACTTGCCCAAGCTGGTCAAACAGGGTTTCAAAGGACCGATTTATTGTACTGAGGCCACTGCTGAACTCGCCAAAATCCTGCTCCTTGACTCGGGTAAGCTTCAGGAGGAAGAAGCCGAATTTGCCCGCAAAAAGGGCTACTCCCGCCACGAAATTCCTCAGCCTCTGTATACCATGGATGATGCGGAAGCCGTCTTTCCTTTGTTTGTGCCCCAGCCTTTTGACAAGCCCACTTCTATCCATCCAGGAGTAGATTTGACCTACTTTCATGCTGGCCATATCCTCGGAGCTGCCATCGTAAAGATTGTGATCAAAGGGGACTCACAAACCAAGAGACTGATCTTTTCCGGCGACCTTGGCCGCTTCAACGACCCTTTACTCTTCCCTCCCACCCTTATTCCCAAAGCCGATATCCTTTGGATGGAATCGACCTATGGCGACCGAAATGCCCCAACAAACAAGCCTGAAGAAGAGCTTGCCCGAGCAATACGGGACACTTTCGATCGCGGAGGGCTAGTCGTGATTCCCGCATTTGCTGTGGGCAGAACCCAACTCTTGCTCTATCATCTGTACCAACTGATGGAAAAGGGCAAGATCCCCAAAACGCCGATCTTTTTGGACAGCCCCATGGCGATAGAAACAACCAAGCTCTACTTGGACTTTCACACCGACCATAGGCTTTCAGCCATGCTAGAGGAAGAGCCTGAGCACGCTTTCCGGCATCCCCAACTCCACTATGTCCAAAAGCAGGAGCAATCCGTAGCCCTAAATGAATTTCGGGGAAAAGCAATCATCATCTCCGCTAGTGGAATGGCAACAGGCGGGCGGGTGTTACATCACCTTTTTCATCGCCTCCCGGATGAGAGAAATGGAGTGATCATGGTAGGCTTTCAGGCTGAGGGCACCCGGGGTAGAAGCCTCTTGGACGCCGCGCCTACCTTAAGAATCTATGGGTCTGATATTTCGGTCAAGGCAAAAGTCTATCACATCGAAGGACTTTCTGCTCACGCTGACCAGAGCGAGTTGATGGCTTGGGCGGAGGGCTTTAGCGACAGCCCTAAGCGGGTCTTCATCGTGCATGGAGAGACGGAAAGCGCGGAGGCCCTATCCTTTAAATTGAAAGAAGAATTGGGCTGGAATACGGTGATTCCGCAATACTTGGAATCATTTGTGCTATTCGAAGGAATCTAGAACTAAACGATCCTACTGTATGAATAGGCTATTCTTTGTCCTCGCATTCTTTTTCACTGCCCTTACCTTCCAAAGCTGCAAACCCTACAAGCCTGAAGGCCAGGGCATCACCGGAACGATCACATGGCTGGAAGGTAACCAAATGCCGACGATTACCGACACTGAAAATCCAGATGAAAGACCAGCTGCGAAACCGATCCAGAGAACTTTACGGATCTATCCACTGATCCAGTTTGAAGATCTAAAAGTCGAACAAGGACTCTATACCGCCATTGCCGAAAAGCCCCTTACCGAAGTCCAAACTGACGAAAACGGGAAATATTCAGTTCAACTCAGCCCGGGCCGCTATTCCGTGTTCGTGGTTGAGGAAGACGGCTTGTTTGCCAATATTTTTGACGGGGAAGGGAATGTACAGCCGGTGACGGTGAAGGAAAATGAGTGGACGCTACTGGATATTGAGGTGAACTACCAGGCTGTCTTCTGAAAACACAATCCAAAAAAATGGGCAACCGATGGGGTATTCCAAAAGATGTAGAAACTCAGGTGCGCGAAAGAGACCTGAGTTGCGTTTATTGTGGAACTTCATTTACCAATTCAGCTCAAACCCATAAAACAAGAGCGACTTGGGAACACATTGTCAATGACGTCAAGTTGAATAATTCGGATAATATTGCTCTTTGCTGCCGCTCCTGCAACTCAAGCAAGGGCTCAAAACTTCTCAAACACTGGCTGGAATGCCCATATTGCTTAAGAAAAGGAATTACAAAGGACAGCGTTGCGACGATAGTAGAGATTCATCTATCTCAAAACAACAAAATTTAGTTATACCTTTCGCAACAAATTTAAGCACAGAACAAAAGCAGTTAAAATCTATCAAATGTTTATCGAACTAGAAGTAAAACTGGGCATTATTGTCCATGGCTATACCGCGGAAAACAAAGAGATCGAAGAAGTTTACAAAGAGGATGATTTTGTAAAAAAGATCGTCGCAATCGACCGCATCCAGTCCATCAGTGAAAAATATATCTTAGTGAAATCCTCCCACGAGCGGGTGATGTATTGGGAATACAAGGGTACGATGGAAGAACTGAAGCAAAGAATGCTGGCCGCTGACATCAAGATAGCATAGAGAACAAGGATAAGCTTCTAGACTTGCATTTCTATGAAAAACGAAAAAGCCCCTGAAACCAAAGGTCTCAGGAGCTCCCATTTTTATTTCACCTAATTTTTATTCTTCTGCCTTTTCCTTTTTGGTCACCGCGATGGAAAGCTCTGTACCTTCACCACTGTAATCAGCGGTAATGACGTCGCCTTCGGTAAGGTCACCTTTGAGAATTTCCTCTGCGATGGCGTCCTCCAGATACTTCTGAATGGCGCGGTTGAGCGGACGGGCACCATACTGCTGATCGTAGCCTTTTTCTGCCAAGAAATCCTTTGCCTTGTCGGTCAGTTCGATCTTGTATCCCAAGTCAGTAATTCTTCGGAATAGCTTACCCAAACTGATGTCGATAATCTTGAAGATATGTTCTTTGCTCAGCGAATTGAATACTACCACGTCATCGAGTCTGTTGAGGAATTCGGGGCTAAATGCTTTCTTCAAAGCAGACTGGATGGTAGACTTCATGATGTCATCAATTCCTTCAGCCTTTGCTCTGTTCGCAAAACCGATTCCCGCTCCAAAGTCCTTCAGGTCACGCACGCCAATATTGGACGTCATGATGATGATCGTATTTCGGAAATCCACTCTTCTACCCAAACCATCGGTAAGAATACCGTCATCCAAAACCTGCAAGAGGATATTGAATACATCCGGGTGAGCTTTTTCAATCTCATCCAACAAGACCACAGAGTAAGGCTTTCTTCTGACTTTCTCGGTCAGCTGTCCGCCTTCTTCATAACCCACGTAACCTGGAGGCGCTCCTACGAGTCTGGATACGGAGAACTTCTCCATGTACTCAGACATGTCTATTCGGATCAGAGAATCCTCCTTGTCAAACAGGTAGGTTGCCAGCATCTTCGCCAACTCAGTCTTACCTACCCCAGTTGGACCCAAGAAGATAAAAGAACCGATAGGTTTTTTAGGATCTTTCAAGCCCACTCGCGTTCGCTGGATTGCTTTGGTTAATTTCTTGATGGCTTCCTCCTGACCAATGACTTTGCCGCCTAGCTCTTCATTCATGTTGAGCAATTTGGCACCTTCATTTTGGGCGATACGTTTAGCGGGAATTCCCGTCATCATGGCTATTACCTCGGCCACGTTGTCTTCCTCCACGGTGAAGCGCTTGGACTTGCTTTCATCCTCCCAGCGGTTTTTGGCTGCTTCCAATTGCTCAAGGAGTTTTTTCTCCTTATCGCGAAGCTGGGCTGCCTCTTCGTATTTCTGAGATTTCACCACACGGTTCTTCTCCGCCTTGATATTTTCAACCTCGGCTTCGAGCTTAAGGATATCCTCAGGTACGTGGATATTGTTGATATGGACTCTTGCCCCTGCTTCATCCAGAATATCAATAGCCTTATCGGGAAGGAAACGGTCTGAGATGTATCTGTCAGAGAGTTTCACGCAAGCCTCAATAGCCGCAGGTGTGTAGATCACATTGTGGTGATCTTCGTATTTGTCCTTGATGTTGTTCAGGATTTGGATGGTCTCCTCAGGGGAGGTTGCATCCACCATCACCATCTGGAATCTACGGGCCAAAGCTCCGTCTTTCTCGATGTATTGACGATATTCATCCAACGTGGTGGCACCGATGCATTGGATTTCTCCACGGGCCAAAGCCGGCTTGAACATGTTGGAAGCATCCAAAGAACCGGAAGCACCACCAGCGCCAACAATCGTATGTAGCTCGTCTATGAAGAGGATCACGTTTGGAGATTTCTCCAGCTCGTTCATCACGGCTTTCATACGCTCCTCAAACTGTCCACGGTATTTTGTACCCGCTACCAAAGAAGCCAAGTCCAAGGTCACCACTCGCTTGTTGAACAAGACCCGGGACACTTTTTTCTGAACAATTCTCAGAGCTAGACCTTCAGCAATGGCAGTTTTTCCTACACCGGGTTCACCGATAAGGATGGGGTTATTCTTCTTTCGTCGGGAAAGAATCTGCGCTACGCGCTCAATCTCTTTCTCCCTACCAATAATAGGATCCAACTTATCGTCTTCCGCCATCTTGGTCAGATCTCGGCCGAAATTATCCAAAACCGGAGTTCTGGATTTTTCAGCGCCTGGCTTGGCCTGCCCACCAGACCCGCTCCCCGAGGAGCCAAACAATTTGGAACCGTCGTCATCACCGTCTTCGGCTTCAGCCTTAGCGCGTGGGCTAGGCCCTGCATCAGATTGCATCTCCAGCATCTCCTTTACAGAATCGTAATTGACTTCAAACTTATTCAAAATCTGCGTCGCAATATTGTCTTCGTCTCTCAGGATAGACAGCAGCAGGTGCTCAGTCCCGATGAGTTGACTTTTGAAAATCTTCGCTTCAAGATAAGTGATCTTCAACACCTTCTCCGACTGTCTAGTCAGGGGGATGTTGGCCATATTTTTCACGTTGTGGTTGGCAGTGCCTTTCACAGCCCGCTCGATTGCATTGCGCAGCTCATCCAGAGGCACGCCCATTTTTTTAAGAATGGAAACAGCTACACCTTCTCCCTCACGAATCATCCCAAGCAAGAGGTGCTCTGTCCCGATGTAATCATGTCCCAAGCGAAGCGCTTCTTCGCGGCTGAGAGAGATCACCTCTTTGACTCTATTCGAAAATTTCGCTTCCATTTAATTCCTTTCTGATTATATAATAAACCTGTACGTATGTTACCGAATTTGTTTTAGAAACACAATCCTTTTAAGTATTGTTCATTGTTTTTTTACCGATTCCCGGAGGATTTTTTCCGCCTCGGGTCCTGTACAAAACAACAAATCCAGAATGCCCAAGTTTGGCTCAAAGTCTACGCCAAAGAGTTGAGTGTAGGGCACAGGCTGGTAAAAGACTCTCTCCGAAAAAGGCCTTCCAGGCTCAATTTGGCCTCTTATATCACGAACTCCATCAGGTATTTTTTCCTCGGAAGCAATAGCAATTCTGGCAGACGAGCGGAGCAGTTTCAGACATACTGTCAGAAATCTTTGATTAAGGCTCAATAAACTTTCCTCTCCAGACTCAAAAATCTCCTGAAAATAGGGAAAGAAATACTCAAAGAACGGCGCCTTTCCATAGGCACTTTGAATGCCTCGGAGGTGAATGGCCTGCCACTTTTGGCTGTAGTCGATTTTGACCTCCTCCAGGGGTATGCGGGGCCTTCTGCCAACGATGGGAATGCTGAGCGTCTCGACCTTGTTGGCTAGGCGTATCCGCGTTCTATTTAGGTAGGATTGGCGCTGATAGCGATCCCTAGGGAAGACCAACAGTTCCTCCGCTTCGGCTATGGCGGCAAAAAATTCCAAGTTCGGAAGGTAGTGCAGGTCTATGGCAATTTTGCTCAACGGAAAATACTTATTGAATTGATAATGAATTGTGATGGAAATTCGGAGAACCTGGGCTTTTCAGATCAGATCATCCATATTTCCCAAGCCTTCCCTGACTACGACCACTTCCTCGCCGGTACAGTCTAGCACGGTGGAAGCTACATTGGCCCCATAGCCCCCATCTATTACCAGATCGACGAGGTTTTGGTATTTCTCATAGATCAGTTCGGGATCGGTCGAATATTCGACTACTTCGTCTTCGTCATGGATGGAGGTGGAAAGGATAGGCTGCCCGAGCTCCTCGACTATCGCGCGGGGCACACCGTGGTTTGGTACGCGTATCCCAACTGTCTTCTTATTGCTGTGCAGGATTTTGGGGACTTGCGTACTCGCTTCAAGGATAAAAGTAAACGGCCCGGGAAAGGCCTTTTTCATCATCTTGAACACTGGCTTGTCAATCACCCGAGTGTACTGGGCGATATTGCTCAGGTCGGCACAGATAAATGAGAAATTGTGCTTTTTGGGGTTGATTCCCTTGATCTTGCAGATGCGCTCGATAGCTCGCTGGTTGGTGATGTCACAGCCCATCCCATAGACCGTATCGGTAGGATAGATGATTACGCCGCCGTTTCGCAGCACGTTAACCACCTGCTGCACACGCCGCGGGTCGGGATTTTCTTGGTAAAGCCTGATAAATTCAGCCATGCTCTTCAGCGTTCGTTGATACTACAAGCTTAACCCAATTTTCGTGCAATTCCTGAACAATCGGAATATCCGCCTCCGCCCAATCCACCGACAATAGGGAATTTCTCTCCAACCAAAGGACTTGGCTATGCTCCGACATCCGGATTTCCCCGCTTTTCCACCTGGCGATGAAAGGCAATAGCCTGATGGTCCTACTTGGATACGAAAACAAGGAAGGCATCAATGCTTCACCAACGATGATCTCAATGCCAAGCTCCTCGCGGATTTCACGCCGCAGGCATTCTTTTGGGTCTTCGTGCTCTTCCACTTTTCCACCGGGAAACTCCCACTTGCCGGGCAAGTCCATGCTTTCGGAGCGCTGAGCTGCCAAGACTTTCCCTTCGTGAATGATCAGGGCGCAGGTGACGGGAATGGTTTTCATGGAAGAAATTTCGGCTTAGGCCCAAAGGTAAACCTCATTCCGATTTCCTCTTCCACTCTAAAATTTTCTCGTCGCTGTATCCTTGGGCTACCTCTTCGATCTTGCCAGTCTCATCTATAAGATAAAAAGTGGGAAAACCGTTGACTCCATACTCTTTGCCAACTTCTTTGGCATCCGCGAGTATAGGAAAAGGCACTGTCACGCGAGATTGATATTTTTTCAGCTTTTCCCAGGAATCCTCGGGGTTGACGTACAGCGGTACGATGTCATCCGCAAACTTGTAGTCTTCCTTGGCAAACTGCTCCAGCGCGATTTTGCACCAGCCGCAATTGATGATGGAGAAATCAAGCAATACTTTTTTGCCGCGAAAATCTGAGAGCTTGACCAGATTCCCATTCGCATCCTCCAATTCAAAATCGGGCGCTTGCGTACCGACTTTTAGCAGAGGAGACTCCGTCGAGCCCTCGACTTTGGTTAGATAGCCTTTGGGAAAATCCAGTACGAACGGCTCAGCCTTTTCCTCTAGTACCCAATCTTCGTAGGTACTTTCTATCAGTTGGTTTCTTTGCCCATCATGGTAGAGCCTTCTGGAATAAAACTCGGGCAGCAAATTAGCCGGATTGATCCAGAGATGGTTTTCCAGGTAGACTTTCTTGTCCATAATCACGGTGTCCATCTCGACCCACATATACTGCAACAGCTTTTGTTGCTGGATAGTGGTGTCGCCAATATATTTCCATGGATCGTTCTCGAAAAGAACAAGCGGATTGAATGTTCGAAGCATACTGTACTGTATCCTAGTCGAGTCCAGGACGTCCGCAGTCTTAACCGTGCTGTCTTGGTGATCAATGCCGTATTCAATCCCTTCCACATAACGGGATTCAAAACCATCTCGACTGCCCACGAAATCATACCCGAAAAATGCCTTTGGATTTTTACGGAAGTCGATTGTATATCGAATGGTATCAAACTCTTCCAAACTCGGGCTTTCCCATACCATCTCCTGCCGAAACTGCACTTGTCCAGAACTCTTCAGGTTCTGTCTAGCTGCCGCAAAGATCTCCTCGGGGGACTGTGGGGCGGAGCAACTGAAGAGCAGAAAAACCATTCCTAGGATGTAAAAAACTTTCATGGCAATGTCATTTAATAAGTGACCAATCCTACGAAATTACAATCGAAAAACCAATTCAATCGTTTTTTAGGCTTCAAATCGAATCCCTAACTATCACCTATTTTCGAAGAAGTTCGCTTCCGTATCAGATTTCGGAAAACCATTTCCCCAACCTTTCTTATTTTTGCCTTCTATGCAAAGCGAAAAGCGTAAAAAATTCCTTCTGGTCGCCCTGATCGCCTCCTCCGTGCTGTTGATCTCGCTGACCTTCTATTTCTACCAGATCTTTTTCAGCCCTAATACACTGGTGGAGTCCGATCAGCCTTACATGCTCAAAATCCCAAGCAACGCAGTTTACAAACAGGTTTCGGATCAACTCTATAAAGAAAAGGTCATCAACGACGCGCTGAGCTTTAGTTTTGTATCGAAAGTCCTTGGGTATCAGGAAGCTGTCAAACCGGGACTTTATCTGGTCGAACCCAAGATGAACAACCTCGAATTGGTCAGGATGCTTCGCGCAGGCAGGCAAGTTCCGGTCAAGGTGACTTTCAACAACGTGAGAACCAAAGAGGATCTCGCCGAAAAAATCACCGCCAACTTGGAAGTCACGCAGGAGCAGTTTCTCGACCTGATCCAAGATTCAGTCTATATTCGAAAGTTTGATTTCGAGGAAGAAACCGTCATGAGCATGTTTATCCCCAACACGTACGAGTTTTGGTGGAATACCAGCCCTGAGGCGCTTTTTGACCGAATGTACAAAGAATACCAGGCCTTTTGGACAGAGGAGAAAAAGCAAAAGGCCCAATCGCTCGGACTGACACAAAAAGAAGTCAGTACACTTGCCTCCATAGTCCAGGCTGAGAGCCAAAAATCTGACGAAAGGCCCAAAATAGCTGGGGTCTACTTTAACCGCATGAAAATCGGCATGCCTCTACAGGCTGACCCGACGCTGGTCTATGCCACCGGCGACTTCACCCTGAAAAGAATCCTAAACGTCCACAAGGAAATCGAGAGTCCCTACAATACCTATAAGTACGCCGGGCTGCCTCCTGGCCCGATCAATCTCCCGGACATCAATTCGCTCAATGCTGTCCTTAATACGGAGAAGCATGACTACCTCTATTTTTGCGCCAAGGAGGACTTTTCGGGATACCACGCCTTTGCGACCACCTACAGTGAGCATATGGCCAATGCGAGACGTTATCAGCGCGCACTCAACGCCGCCAACATCTTCTGACATGTTTCAGGCTGAAACCCAGATTCGCGTTCGCTATGCCGAAACAGACCAAATGGGATACGTGTACTACGGCAATTACGCGATGTATTTTGAGGTGGCTCGGGTAGAAGCGATGCGTTCTGCCGGCTTTTCCTACCGGGAAATGGAAGAAAACGGCGTGATGATGCCAGTACTGGAAAGCCATTTCCGATACCTCAAGCCTGGGAAATACGATGAGCTTTTGACCATCAAAACCACCATTCCCGAGCTTCCCGGTGTCAGGATCCGTTTCGAATACGAAGTGTCAAACGAGGCGGGAGACCTGATCACCGAGGGCTGGACCACGCTCGCCTTTCTCAAAAAAGAAAGCCACCTGCCTACCCGCCCTCCCAAGAATTTGTTAGATTTATTGAAACCCTTTTTCGGGTAAACCAATGACACAGTGATCCAAAAGCAAATTTTCAAATGGAGGCTACGCTTGCAATTGAAGGCAAGGCATTTGAAAAAAATCTATTTCGGTCACCCCGACAAAAATCTCTACGATGTCATCCGGATCTTTATCCAACAGCTCAAGAAGGACGACATCAGCGAAAGGGCGGGCTCCATGGCGTTTAGCTACACGATTGCGCTCTTCCCGCTCCTCCTCTTTCTTCTGAATCTCATCCCCTACCTCCAGGATTTCTTTCCCGTGGTCACCACGGACAACATCCTGGATTTTGTACAAAACATCATCCCGGCGGATCTCTACCAAAATATCGAAACCACCCTCATGGACATCGTGTCCAAGCCAAGGCAAAGCTTGCTGTCTTTCGGTTTCTTCTTTGCGCTCTTTGCGTCTACGCAGGGGGTGATGTCGATGATGACTTCGTTTAACTCGGTGTACAAGACGAAAGAAAATCGTGGATTTCTCATGTCAAGGGCTGTCGCACTGTTTATCGTTTTTGCGCTGGTACTTACCATCATCGCCGCCAGCTCGGTCATGATCATCGGCAGCATCCTGATCAACGCGCTGGACGAGATGCACCTCTTTAACAGCAACTTCATGATCTTTTTGTTTAACACCTTGAAGTTTTTGATTCTCCTTTTTGTCTTCTATATCACCTCCGCTTTCATCTTTCGCTTCGCTCCTGCCGTCCACGACAAGTGGCATTTTTTCTCCACCGGAGCGCACTTGGCCGGATTACTGATCACGCTAGCTTTTTACGGATTCATTTACTATCTGGAGAATTTCGCCAGCTACAATAAACTGTACGGCTCGATCGGCACCGTATTGGCATTGATGCTCTGGCTTTGGATCACCTCACTGATCATTCTGGTATGCTTTGAAGTGAACGTGAGCTTGGATCTGGCAGAGGAAAAACAAAAAGAGCGCGAAAGAAGAAGAAAAATGCTGGGCAATCCGGCAAAGGTCTGACGGAATCTATTGGGAAGAGAAAGAGATGGATTTTTCTCTATTTTAGCCAGAGCTATCACTAAATCTCAGACTATGTACAGCTCCCTACCTCGACTCCTCCTTCTTCTGGGCCTTTTTGGCTTTTTTGCATGTAGCGAACCCGAATCCACCATCATCCCTGATTCCGAGATAAACGGGTGGTTTGACGCCAAATACGAAGAGTTTCTCCAAATGAGCCCCCTTCAGATGACCACCCAAGGCAGAAAAGACCGCTATGGCGAGATCGATGACATGAGTGAAGCCGCGGAGGATCAGAGACTCGCCTGGATGGAGTCCAGTGTCGCTGAGCTGAAGGAAAAATTTGCCTATGACAAACTCAGTCCGGAGGCTAAAGTATCCTATGAGCTGTGGGAATACCAGTACGAGATGGAAAAGGGAGACGTCGAGTTTCGCCGAATGAACTACGTCTTTAACCAGATGGGAGGCATACATACCCAGCTCCCCAACATGCTCATCAACTACCACAAAGTCGACAGCGCTGCAGACATGAACGCCCTGATATCCAGATATACGGAGGTAGGAAGAGCGATCGACCAATTGCTCGAGCGAGCCAAGCTACAAACCGAAGGAGGAGTCCGTCCGCCAAAATTTGCCTATGAATATGTCATTCAGCAGTCCAATGCGCTGATTTCAGGAAGGCCATTTTCCGATGGACCAGCCGATGCACCTCTTTGGACCGACGCACAGGCCAAGATTGATAAACTGGAAAAAGAAGGGAAGATCACCAATGCCGAAGCAGAGGAATTCAGAACAAAGGCGAAGGAGGCCCTAGTCAATAGCTTTAAACCCTCCTACCAGGAACTCATCGCCTGGCTGGAAGCAGAGTTACCTAACTTGGAAGAAAAGCCAACCGGAGTTAGCCGCCATGAACGGGGAGCTGCACTCTATGCTCATCGATTAAAAGCCTCAACCACCACCGGTTTGAGCGCAGAGGAAATCCATGAGATTGGCCTCAATGAAGTTGCCAGAATCCAACAAGAGATGCTCGGGATCAAGGACAAGGTTGGATTCGAGGGAGATCTGAAGGCTTTTTTCAAATTTGTCAATTCAGATCCCCAGTTCTTCTTTCCGAATACCGACGATGGAAGACAGGCTTATTTAGATGAGTCAACGGCCTTTCTGGATACAATCAAGAAGAAGCTTCCGGACTACTTTGGCATTTTGCCCAAGGCTGATCTGGTGGTGAAGCGAGTTGAGGCTTTTCGCGAGCAACCCGGCGCACCGCAGCACTATAGCCAAGGCACCCCTGACGGATCTCGCCCAGGCACTTATTATGTACATCTGTCCGATATGAGCGCCATGCCCAAATCCACCATGGAGGGGGTAGCCTATCATGAAGGAAATCCAGGTCACCACATGCAGATATCGATTGCCCAGGAATTGGAGACGGTACCAAAGTTTAGGACACAAATCGGATTCAACGCCTATATAGAAGGTTGGGCGCTCTATTCTGAGATTTTGGCCAAAGAAATGGGTGGATACAAAAATCCCTACTACGATTTCGGTCGGCTTGTAAATGAAATTTGGCGCGCCATCCGACTGGTGGTGGATACCGGACTCCACTCAAAGGGCTGGACCGAAGCTGACGCGATTAAATATTTCTCAGAAAACTCTTCCATTGCCCCGGGAGCAATCCAGGCTGAGGTCCGTCGCTATATGGTGATACCTGGTCAAGCTACTGGCTACAAAATAGGAATGCTGAAGATCCAAGAACTCCGCAAGCTGGCGGAGACTGAACTTGGCGATCAGTTTGATCTGAAAAGCTTCCACGATACTGTATTGGGGAGCGGGGCGCTGCCTTTGGACATTCTTGAAAAGGAAGTGAAGCGGTGGATCGCTGAGGTGAAAGAAAGTGGTCAATAGTGGGCTTAGTGAAAGACCGCCGGACAGAAGAAAATTAAGCGATAATAAATCAGAGAGTTAAAAGAAAAAGCGGACAAGGGTTTTGCAAAAATTCAGAATCCGCTTACTTTTGCACACTCGAAAGAGAGATCACAACACAGAGGAGTGGCAGAGTGGTCGATCGCGGCGGTCTTGAAAACCGTTGTACCGTGAGGTACCGGGGGTTCGAATCCCTCCTCCTCTGCTTTTAGATAATCAAATGTTTCGAAAAGCCCCAAATTTTAGCGATTTGGGGCTTTTTTGTTTTCAAAAACTCTCATTTCCTCATAAAATCAAAAGCCCCCTTGCGAAGCTCAATACCATATTCCAAGTAGGCCTTCATACACGCCAAAAAATTAGCCCAGCCCTCGGTATTGCTGGTCAGCCATTGGAGGTTTTGCTCGCTGAGCCCCTTGTCGCCCTCGGTGACCTTGACCACCGTGCTCCCATCCGCTTGAGGCTCCAGCGCGATCCTCACTTCCGTCTCTTTGTCCCAGGCGAATTCCACCAATCGATCCGTTTCCGTTTGAATGTTCCAGACAGGGTACTCATCCGGAAATTCGGGAAACTTCCAAAACAGTTCCCTTCCAGCTTCCATTCTGCCCGTGCTTTCGGAGATAAAATAGTGGGTCATTTTCTTGTGGTCGACGATTCCCTCGAAAACTTCCGAAGCAGGTTTTTGAATCTGGATGGTAGCTTTGGCGATCAGTCTCATTGCAATTTTGGTTTTTTGAAGGTTTATTTTTCTGGTTTTCTACATGTCAAGTTACAAAAACCAAGCCTCCATAGTCCTCTTGCTGGTCCTCAAGACTATTTCAATAGCCTAAAAACCTACTCGTAACTCAGGGAGGTGACTGGATTGATCAAGGCTACTTTGATCGTATGTACGCTGACAGTCACGATAGTAATGACAATCACGAGAAAACTTGGCACAGCAAAAATCCACCAACTCAGGGAGATCCTTGAAGCAAAATCCTCCAGCCAGGTATCCATGATCCAGACAGACAATGGTATGGACAGGAGAATCGCGATGGCCACCAAGACGATAAACTCCTTGCTGATCAAGCGAAGCAGTCCAAAAAGAGAAGCGCCAAGTACCTTTCGTATTCCAATCTCTTTCGTCCGCTGAATGGCAGTAAGCGAAGACAGACCGAACAAACCCAGCGCGGCAATGAAGATCGCCAAGGCGGAAAAGATACCGAATATGGCGCCAAATTGTTGGTCGGCTTGGTACTGTTGGTTGTAATGCTCGTCGAGGAAGAAATATTCAAAGGGATTACCGGGGAAAATTTCTTTCCAGTCTTCCTCCAGCGTCGCCATCAGATCCCGGATTTGCGAAGTCTGCACTTTCACGGAATAAAATCCGTTAGGCGCATCGTTGTACCGGAAGATCAAGGCGTCATAGGATTTTTTGAGGGATTCCTGATGGTAGTCTTTCATCACTCCCACAATTTTGAAGGTATCGCCCCAAAAGAAAATGCGATCGTTGATCGCCTCCTCCGGGCTCGAAAAGCCCATCAGTCGTGTGGCAGACTCGTTGAGCAGGACGTTTTGCCACTCATTGGTCACCTCATCGGAAAAGTCCCTGCCTGTGACCATCTCCAGGCCGAAGCTTTCGTCGAAAGAACCGTCGGTCATGATCACCCGGTATTGGTTTTGCTCGTCCTCACCTTGGCTGAGTCTGCGAATCCCACCCGCGTTCCAATCAGGCTGGGCTCCGGGAACGGCCGTCGAAGCCGTCACCGAAAGCACCTCCGTATAGTCGGAAATACGCTGTTTAAATACCTGGTATTTTTGCTTGTAGGTAGAATCAGTCACGCTGGGTGACTGCAGGACAACTGTCTGCTCAATGTCCACGCCTAGATCCTGGTTTTGCATATAGCGCAGCTGAAGGAAAACCGTGAAAGTCCCTACCATCAGTGTGATCGAGGCGATAAACTGGGCGATCACCATGCCTTTTCGAAGTAAAAGTCCTTGGTCGGTATTCTTAAATTTTCCTTTCAACACCTCCACAGGACGAAAGGAAGAAAGAACGAAGGCAGGATAAATCCCGGACATCACAGCACCGGAAACGATTAACACCAACAAAACCAGCCAGAAAACAGGCTGCAAAAACAGCTGGTATCCAAGTTCCCGTCCGGTCAATTCGCTAAACCATGGAGTCAGCAGGATCGCAAATCCGGCAGCGAGCGACACGGCTACCAAGTTGAGAAAAAGCGATTCGGTCAGAAACTGCTGTACCAGCTGGGACTGGTATCCTCCCATGACTTTCCTGATGCCTACCTCCCTAGCCCGCTCTACTGACTTGGCTGTGGAAAGATTGACATAGTTAATCCAGGCAATGACTAGGATGAGGATCGCAACTACCGATAAAAAGTAAACGGACTGGCGGTTTCCGTTTGCCTTGAACTCCATGATATAGTCCGAGTCCAGATGGATGTCTTTCACCGGCTGTAGGTGAAAAGTCATACCAGCGTTGTATTTTTTCATTTCCTCTCCCATCTTGGTCTCCACAAAATCGGGCAACTTCGCTTCAAATGCCTCGGCATCGACCTCGTCCTCCAGCAGGATGTAGGTCATGAAGCCATCCCAGTTCCAAGAAGTGATGGGATCGTTCCAGAGTTTTTCGAGGCTGATGAAAGAACCCAGCGCATCTATCTTCATGTGTGTATTGACCGGTAGGTCTTCGAAAACTCCCGAGATCTCGTACTCTGTCTGACCATTGGCTTTTAGGGTTTTTCCTATGGGATTTTCCTGGCCAAAGTATTTTTTTGCCATGGATTCAGACAGCACGATCTTAAATGGCTCCTTGAGTACCAGCGAATCCACCCCATGAATCAGCCGGATGGAAAACACCTCAAAAAAATCCTCCGAAGCGAAATACAAGTCCTCTTCCCTAAAAAAAGTGTCCCCATTGGAAAGCGTCGCACCTCGCTTGGTCAGCCGGGCGAAGGTCTTTACCTCGGAAAAATTGGATTTTAGGTCGGGACCGATTCCGGCAGCACCGGCAGCCCATTGGGTGGAAAGCACTCCCTTGTCGTACCGATCCAGCTGAATGCGAAAAATCCGTTCGTTTTTTTCCAGAAAACTGTCATAGCTCAGCTCATGGAGCACAAACTGTGCGATCAGGATACAGGCCAACATTCCGATGGCAAGACCTGCCACATTGATAAAGGTAAAGACCTTGTTTTTGGAAATATGCCTCCAAAGGGACGTAAAATAATTCTTGAGCATGGGATTGGGCTTTTTGTTGACAGGTCGGAACTAAAAACTGCCTACTTGGCTCCAATTCTATACCGAATAAAAAAACCCGATCTAAGGCCGGAAAATTCGATTCTCTTCAGAGCCAGCCCTTTGTAATCGGACAGAGTTGTCCGACTGCGAACGAAGCCTAGCGCCCGAATCGATAGTAGTCAGCAAGTCGATGCTTTCTCCCGGCAAGCCAGTCCAGGACCATTTCCATTCCCTGGACCGAAAAGGTGATCCCATTCCCGCCAAACCCCAGCACAAAAAATGTATTTTCATACTCTGGGCTCTCACCAATATAGGGGAGTCCATCTTTGGTCCCTCCAAAGGTCCCTCCCCAAGTGAAATCCTCTATAAAATCGACATCGGGAAGGATCCCTTTCAGCTTCTCAACGAGCTTGTCGGCTTTGAATTCTTTGATTTGTTGCTGAAAAAAAGGAATTCGAAAGCTGGAATCCTCCCCGCCGACCAGCAGACGACCGTCGTCTGTCGTACGCATGTAGAGATACGGCTCCTCCGTATTCCAAACCAATGTATCATGCAACCCTTCGGGGAGGCGGATACCCCGCTCACTGATGCTCACATAGGTATGGAAAAGGTCGGCTACCTTTTCCTTTACTAGCTTCGTGCTTTCGAAACCGGTGCAGCAAACCACCTTGTCTGCTTCTATGAACTCACCACTTCCCAATGTGACCCTAGGCCTTGGGCCGGAAGTATCCAGACTTGCCATCTCCGTATGGTCGTATACTCGCATTCTCCGCTGCACACTGGCATGGATAAGCTCGTGAGCCAGCTTATATGCATCGACGCTTGCAGCTGTCTCCGACCAGATCGCGCCATTGCAGATCAGCCCGTACTTTTCCAACACCCGCCCACTGCTGAGCCACTTCACGCCAAGTTGATGCTTGGCACGCATCTCATATTCCTGCTTGAGCCATTCCGCATCCTTATTGGTCTTGGCTATAAAAAGACTTTGTTTTGACAGAAAACCACAATCAATGCCTTTTTCCACCACCATTTTCTCCAAAGAATGGATCGCCGCTATTCCCTCCCGATAGCATCGAACGGCAGGCTCTTCCCCTATCATCCCGCACAGTCGGTACAGCGGCACGTCTATCTCATACTGAAGCATGCTTGTAGTCGCCGCACTGCTTCCCATTGCTACATCGCGCTTGTCTATGAGTGTCACTTGGTACCCGGCCTCTACCAGGGCATGGCTGATCAATGCTCCGGTAATGCCTCCGCCAACGACCAGGATTTCGGTTTCGGCGGATGTCCGCAATGAGGGATAGCTGTACAAAAGCCCGTTCTTTACCAGCCAAAATGATTCAAAAGTTCTTAATCGCATAGATCTGTTTTTCAAAACTATCGTCCGAAAAAACTGGGGATATTTCTAGGAAGACGTTCCGCCTTCGCTCTTTTGCCCCTCAAGCAGCTTCACTTGTTTTTCCATCAGTGCGGTCATTCTGCTTAGCAGTTCAATGTCTTTCGGGGTTGTGACTCTCGAATCATTTGGATCCTCAGCTCTTTTTCTGATGGTGTTCATCAGCTTGACAATCAAGAAAACCGTGAAGCCGATGATCAGAAAATCCACCCCAGCCTCTATGAGCTTTCCATAGCCTATCGCAATCTCCTCCGGCTTGGTGATCCCTTTCTCAGTGGCAGCGTGGCGAAGGATTATACGTTTGTTTTCAAGATTGATCCCGTCAGTAAGAAAAGACAGCGGAGGCAAAAAAATCTCCTTCACCAATACATCGACCACCTTGTTGAAAGCGGCGCCAATAATCACGCCTATGGCTATATCGATCATGTTGCCTTTGACGGCAAACTCTCTGAACTCGTTTAGCAATCTGTAATTAGGCATATGCGGGCTATCCCTTAATAGTGGTACATCGTTTTCACCGAACCTTATTCAAAGGACATACCCAAAATTCCGCCCATAGATTTAATCCAACGCGAAATTTAATAATCTTAATGGCTGGCACGCAGCGCTCTGATTAGGCGGTATTGTCTTTGGATCAGATCGGGATGTTGAGTTCCACATCCTGGGGAAATTATTTTCCAGTTTGTGGATTGTCCAGGGGATTTTCCAAAATGGGTTTGGGAGGGCTGCCTCGCGGCTTGTATAAGTTCCAAATGCCAAGATACTTGACGAAATGCTCCATTATGGCGGAAAATCCCGCTAACCTTGTCGCTATTGCTACATGGTGAGAGACGGGCAAAAGAACGGCGATATCTCAAGCGAACCTCTTAAGTCGTATGCTTTCGGATTGGCAGGATATTGTATTTAATAAGATGCATTTCAACTCAAAACCAACCGCACCATGGACACGAAAGTTATAATCTATCCTTTCATGACGGCTCTGCTCCTTACCGGGTGCAGTGAAAAAAACGGTACGTCCGAAAGCGTCGAAGCCCAAAATGAAATGAGCGGTGAGCTGCATGAAAACGACACCGTTACAGTCAAAAGGGACGGCACTCTACTCGACGGCACGATGGATCTCATGGATTCCATCCCATTGCCGGAAGAAGTACTCGCCTCTATCGAGAAAGATTCGACAGTCTCAGCAGAGGAAATCGTCAGCTCTAGGTCCTTCGCCGAGGGCAACCAAATCTACTACGAGGTGACTTTTGCGACAGCAAACGACCAAACCAAAAAGTTGATATTCGACGAAAAGGGTAAGGTGAGCTCATACAATTGACAAAGGAAACGAAAATGATGATGCCTCCGTTGACCGGCAATGGAACGTTGTGGTAAATTCCAAATAGTAGCTCGCAAGAGGCTATGCCCTGGACAGTAAACCCAAAGTAGATTTCCCACCGGGGAAAATAGCATGAACCATAGCCGAGAGGAGGCGCCATCATTTAACCGATATTTTTAGAGGTGGAAACGGAAGAAACTTTTAAACTTTTTGAGTCGAAGCGTCTCCTGATTGGCGAACAAATCCCCTATTCTTTTTTGCTTGAAGTGCTGGCAAGATCTGCGATCATGTTTATGGTCACCTTGGTTATTCTCCGCATGTCCGGCAAGAGAGGAATCAAACAACTCTCAATTTTCGAACTAGCCATCCTCATATCCCTTGGTTCCGCTGCCGGCGATCCCATGTTCTATCAGGAGGTCGGCCTTCTGCCTGCGATTGCGGTATTGTGCGTTGTCATCATGCTCTACAAATGCCTGACTTATCTCTCGGGAAAATTTGAAAGCATTGAAAAATTTGTAGAAGGCAAAGCAATCAAGCTAATTGAGGAGGGAAGGATACTCCAGCACGTTCTAAAAAAAGAAAGTCTGGCTTATGACGAACTCTTTTCACAGCTAAGACAACATAGTGTTTCCCACTTGGGCCAAATAAAAACAGCCTACTTGGAGACCTCCGGTGACCTAAGCATCTATTATTTTGCCGATCAGCAAACAGATGCTGGCTTGCCCATTTTGCCGGAACTCTATGACCATTCTGTGAACGATTTTAATGGGTCGGTCTATGCCTGCAAGCTCTGCGGAAACACCGCAAAACTTCACCGGATCGAGGTTTGCACGGTATGTGCAGGCCAAGAATGGGTAAAGGCAATAAAGACGACAAGAATTTCATAGCAAGTTCCCTTGTCTCATTTTAGCCGTAAGGACACGCTTATGAAACGATTCCCCCTTATCCTATTGATCTTCGGTGTGGTGGCTATAGTCTGCCATTCCTGCAACCAACAATCTGTTCGGATTTTCAAATCGAACTCGGTAAGAGTCCAGTACATGAATACTTTGGAAAGCGCGGGACTCATCGAAACCAAAGTGGGAAGAACCTGGCAGGAAAGTGGATCTGCAGCCATTGCGGAAGCGCCGATCGTTGAGCTTCCCTTAGCGATACAAGGTAGTTTTAAAGCAAAATCTCTAGAGGCGAGAGCTTGGCGGATAAATCTGGCGCAAGGGGCCACGGTCAATATCACGGTTCACTGGAAGGCCCGGGACAGCAGCAGTCTGATCGTAGACTTCTTAGCTGGTCCTGAGTGGAAGGAGGTCGATTCCTTTACCGCCAGAAATGACTCGCTCACATTTGAAGCTGATCGATCCGGCAACTATCTGCTGAGGATACAGCCCGAACTGCTGGGTGAAGGCAATTTCTTGGTGAGAATCCAAGGAGTTCCCACTTACGCGGTATTCCCTGTACAAGGAAAGGACAGTAAGTCCGTCCAAAGCTTCTGGGGAGATTCGCGCGACGGCGGTCGAAGATCACATGAAGGCGTCGATATTTTTGCAAGTCGAGGTACTCCGGTGCTCGCGCCTGTCAAGGGTGTCGTCACCACTGTACGAGACCAGGGTTTGGGTGGTAAACAGGTCTGGGTAAGGGATAATGAACGCAACTGGCATCTCTACTTCGCCCACTTGGACAGTCAAATGGTAAGAGGGCAACAGCGGGTCACCGCAGGGGACACATTGGGCTTCGTCGGCAACACTGGCAACGCTCGAACGACCGCTCCACATCTACACTTTGCTATATACCACCGCGGAGCCATCGATCCCTTGCCTGCCATTACGGACCAGTTTGACCCGGCGCCTTTACTTACACATCGGGACTTTTCGCAGGTTATGCTCTTGGATGTCAGCAGCGGCAACCTACGAAGCGCACCTTCCACGGGATCTGAAATACGAGCAAAACTGTCCAAAAACCAAGCGGTTTTTGTCCTGGCTGCCACTGACGGGTGGTATCAAATCCGTACGCCGGACGGTCTGGCGGGATTTCTTTCCATTGACTTGCTAAGGGAAGCGGATTCTACGAGCATGCCATCAATCTCCGCCACAGCGCTGACAAGTCTATATCCATCTATTCAAGACTCTTTGACTGTACAATTGGACGATTTCGTAAGACTGGGAACTTCAGCCGACTATGACATAATTCAAGATCAGGATGAAAACATCCTCTATCTACCCCGTAACTCTTCTGACAGAAAATGATAGCGGGCGGTCTTACCCAGCTTGGGGCCTCGGTTACCCAAAGGATATAGGCTCGTTTTTCCGATAATCTACACCCGCCTAAATTCATATGGCAAAAAATAGCCTCTTAAATGCTGGAGCGCTAAACTCGGAGCAAACAATGGATCTATTGAGTCAAAAAGGCATTGCTGTTGAGGTAAGGCATGGAACATCAAATGTTATAAAATAATGAAAGCCAAAATATCAACAACCGACCCCAATCAGAAAAAATCGAACAAAGAACTGGCGCGTGAAGCGAAAGTGACAAAAGAGGACCTTCAGGCCCTCGGACCCAAAGATGATAACCTGAGAGAGGACGGTGGTGATGACGAGGAATTGCTTAGGAGACGCAGAAAAGTTGACTTTGCGGGAGAGGAATTGGACGTTCCCGGAAGTGAACTCGACGACGATCAGGAAGCAATCGGTTCCGAAGATGAGGAAAACAATCTATATAGCAACCCGGATGACGAGGAAGAAAGGTGACTCCATAGTTAGAGTCACTTCTCTTGTCGCCAAAAGACGTTTTGCTCAAGGCTTGTGTCGGATGCAAAGTCTCCAATGAATTAAAGGGAGCTTGTCGAAAAGCTCCCCGATCGAAGCTTGCTTCCACTCCTGAGGATAAGGTAACCTCCCGCGACCCCCAAGGCAGTTCTAAGCGCCATATTGCGGCTAGTTACCGCAAGCGACAATACGTAGGTGCCCGCAATCAGGGAGGTGATGCCCTCCGCGAGATCGGTGAGTTTGCCTGCCCCCTTGATCACATTGAATCGGTCAGGATTCCCAGTTTTGTGGGTTTTGGGATTTTTTTCACCTGCTTTTCTTATGATGAGCGTTTCCATAGCTTTTAGGATAAAGTTTACGGTCATTACAATTGCCTAAACGGTTGTTTCTGCCGGCCCGTTGTGGCTTGGGTAGTAAGCTGCCATCAGCGAAAGGGTATTACGCAATTCGTCTTTCTTATAAATCTGCCCGCCGAGGTTTTCAGGCTGATCTTCCCACTCCACGCTGCCAAACACCTGTGAAGCCGTTATTTGAGCCAACCAATTTGAATCTATATTCTTCGACGTCCTCAGCACGACATTTTTCCCCCAGTATTTTGCCCAAGTGGCCGCAAAAACCACATCCTCTGAAAAGATGTTTTCAGTCGACTCTGGTTTAACCTTGCTGGACGGATTCCTCCATAGCTCTATTACAGAGAAATACTTGCCATGCTTGAAAATAAAATGCTCGACGATCTCGCCAAGTCCACATTGATGGCTCGACATCTTGCCAGAACTCCTGGAAAAATTATCGAAGCAGGGCTTGAGGTCAAAATGTTTTCCCAATTCGGGGACCAACCAGTCGTACCACTCTACTCCATTATCGGAGCAAAACTCACCACAGTCTATGCCCAAGCACAATGACTTAACCCCCTTGCTTTTGAGAGTAACGACAGTGCTGAAGACTTCTGTTTTCCCGTTTTGGGAACTCAACCAAAGGATTACGGGCTTGGACCCAACTCCCTGTGCAAGGAATTTTTCTGAATTGAACTCTTTTTGATTCATCATGACAAAAATTTCGATTAACAATGACACAAACCTCTGCGGTAAGACGATTCCAATGTGTGACACTTTCCAAAAACTTCACCAAAGAAAAATAGTGGCTAACGAAGCCAAAAAGCGAATATCTCCAACCACCGCCCGACAAAAACTACTCAAAATGTAGAGAACGCGCCCATGCGATCCAAAGTAAGGGATCAGACAAGAGATGCTTAACATCGCACTTTTTCCGATATAATCAAATGTTTTCCGAAATGATTACAGTTTTTTATGCAAACGGGTTGCTGGTAAGCAAAATCTTTTTGAAATTCCTGTTTTAACCCCTACTAACGAACCATGAAAAAATTGTCCCTACTCCCGGTGGCCGCTGTTGTCGGCCTATTGTTCTTTCAGGGAACAACCAAGCCCGAAGTCGAAAACTATCCCGTCCACCCCGCTTTGGCTCCTGACATGCCCGCCAACATCAAAGCGATAGTCGACCAAAAATGCTATGGCTGCCACAATGCCGAGTCAAAAAACGAAAAAGGCAAAGCCAAGCTCGACTGGGATGCTTTTGAAGCAGCCAAAAAATCCAAACAGATGGCGACCAAGGGCAAAATCGCCGAAGTATTGGAAAAAGGCGACATGCCTCCCGCAAAATTCCTGGAAATGAAGCCTGAGGGCAAACTGTCCGAAGCCGAACTTGCCACGCTGCTGGACTGGAGTGCAAGCAAGAAGAAAGGCGGGAACTAATGACGCGTTGGCAATGGGTTTTGGGCGGAACAGCTATTTTGCTGCTCGCCATACAGCTGGTCCCGAATGAATTGCCAGCAGTCGAGTCCAACAATCCCGGCGACCTGATCCAAAGCGGCGTCGTAGGAGAAGACGTGGCGGTACTCCTAAAAAATGCCTGCTATGACTGCCATAGCAACGAATCGAAATATCCTTGGTATTCCAACGTTGCTCCGGCATCATGGCTTGTCGCAAAGGACGTAAGAGAGGCAAGAGAGGAACTAAATTTCTCCCTTTGGCAAGACTATGATATGATGGACCAACTCGGAAAATTGGACGACATCTATTTGGAGGTCGATGAGGGTAAGATGCCTTTGGGCATTTACACACTCATGCATCCTTCCGCAAAGCTTGACGAAACCCAGCGCAAGACAATCGTGGAATGGGCTGAGGCTACTATGGACGTAATCGCGGAGGAAGAAGAGGATGAGCCTGTAGAAATCGAATAAATTAAAATTGATAACAATACCTTAAGGGAAGCAGTCAGCGCTGCTTCCCTTTTTTCGTCTATCTTCGATCACCATGATTGGCATTCGAGCATAAGGTTTACCGCCTTATAGACAAACAAGATCGATTTGTCCCGCCTAGTGCTAGTCCAAATCCATCCTATGACCAGTATTCAACAAAACCATTCTCAAAACTTCATGAAAACCCGAGTCCTTTTAGTTTTTGCTCTATTGCTCAGCATCGGCAGCACCTTTGCCCAGAAAAGATCCAAATCCCCAAAAAACATCATCCTAATGGTGGGCGACGGAATGGGCGTTGCCCAAATCTACGCTGGCCTCACCGGCAACCATGGCCACCTCAATCTGGAACAATTCCCAGTGGTCGGTTTCCACAAAAACCAAGCGAGCAATGCCTTTGTCACTGATTCCGCAGCCGGTGCTACTGCTTTCTCATGCGGAGTTAAGACCTATAATGGTGCGATTGGCGTGGATGCCGAGGGCAATCCCGTTCCGACAATCCTTGAAATCGCTGAAGAAAACGGCCTCGCAACAGGTATGGTGGCGACTTGCTCCATCACCCACGCCACACCGGCAAGCTTTATCTCTCATCAATCTTCTCGGTCCTTGGACGAAAATATCGCGCTTGACTTTCTCAGTACGGACATCGATGTCTTTATCGGCGGTGGCAGAAAGTTCTTCTCTAGCCGTGCTGATGGCGCCAATTTGATCGATTCCCTAGAAAACAGAAGCTACCAGATCGCCAATTCCATCGAAGAAGTTCAGGCGGTGAAAAGCGGTAAACTGGCAGCTTTCCTAGCCGATGAGCAGCAGGCGAGATTTTCCGAAGGACGTGGAGATGAGCTGGTAAAATCCACAGAAGTGGCATTGAATCTATTAAAGACAAACAAAAAGGGGATGTTTTTGATGATCGAAGGCTCGCAAATAGATTGGGGAGGACATGCCAACAACACCCAATACATCGTGGAAGAGATGATCGACTTTGACAATGCCATTGGGAAAGTCTTGGAATTTGCCAAAAACGATGGAAACACCCTGGTGATCATCACCGCAGATCACGAAACCGGAGGCTTCACCATCAACAAGGGAAGCACCGAGACAGGGATGGTTGAAGGTAAATTTACGACCGGAAGCCATACCGGCGTAATGATCCCAGTCTTCGCCTTTGGCCCGGGATCCGAAGCCTTTGCAGGAATCTATGAAAACAACGAGATCTTCCACAAAATGCTCAAGGCTTACCGATTCTGATAAGCTCAATAAAAACCAGATTTTGACCCGCGTTTAAAACTACTTTTGGGGAGGCGAGACAGATGAACTCGCCTTTCTTTTTACGAAAAAATCCCTGACGGACTCCAAGGAACTGAAACTGACTTTTGGTCAATCCTCTTTTTCAAAAACCAAAAAGTGTTGAATCCGCATAAACTGTCCATTTTGTGCCAGCTTGAAGCCATTAGCGCTCAATTCTTTTGTCAGCTGATCCACCGTCATTTTATGGAGTGGCCGGATAGCAACGGCTGGATCCTCACCCCGATATTCGATTAAGAGCAGCTTTCCATCTGGCTTCAGTGACTGTTTGATCGCAGAAAGCATTTCGACGGGGTATTCCAGCTCGTGGTACACATCCACCATGATCACCAGGTCGATGGCGTTGGAGGGCAAATTGGGGCTCTTTACGGCTCCTCTGACGGTTTCGACGTTGGTGAATCCAAGCTCCTTGCTGCGGGCGTTCAGGAATGCGATAGCATCATCCTGAATCTCCACGGCATAGACCTTCCCCTCCGGTACCTTCGGCGCAATGCGGAAAGTATAGAAACCAGAGCCTGCCCCAATGTCGGCTACTACGCTAGTGGCGGAGATGGGCAAATTTTGAATTGCCAAACCGGTGTTTTCCTCGTTCTCACGGCTGCTGCGCTCCAGCCATGCCCTGCCTTGGAAGTCCATTATTCCAGCGATCTCCCGCCCCATGTAGACCTTTCCTATTCCGCCCGAACTGGGTGTCTTGAGCGAATATCCCTCGGCATCTTTATCGGAATTTTGCGCCGCGCAAGAAGCTGCTAAACAAAGCCCCAAAACGCATGAAAAAAGCAACTTCGTTGGATTCATAATATTGGTATTTGGTGGGACAATTCAGTACGACATTTTATCAAAAAAGTCTTTCGTTCTCTCAAACAAGTTCGACAAAGAAATCCGAAACGCCACCCCGGCCCACAAAAAACCTAAGCTTAGACCAAGTGCAAAGCCGAGAAAAATTCCGTTAAAAAAAGCCAGGGAAAATCCATCTTTAGCAAGAAAATTCAAGCGGGAAAATACTCGAATTCCAAACCAATTTTTGGCGTGCTCAAGTCGGAAAAAACCAGATCAGGTAGGTGAAAAAAAAGATCGATTTAACGCCTCAATTTTCCGGATTTGATTGGAGGGTTTCTGGCAAGTCAGGGTACCTATCAAACTCGAAAAAAGACCATAGAAGAAACCTATGACTTGGGAAAATCTGGAGTCAAACTGGACCTAGCTCCTCGGAAAAAACACCTCCCGAAAAACTGAATTTGAACCCGCCTTGCGACTTAATCAAGCAGGGCGAAAATTTGGATCATACACTACGTAGTTTTCTGAAATCATCCATATTTCCCTATTCCTGACTAAAGGGATCTCCATCGCCAATCGTCTTAAAGTATTCCTAGGCGATCCCATGGAGAATCGCTGTCATAACTGAAATCAATCGTACACAAAACCAGTCAGACGAGTAAAAGACAAACGTGAGTTGCCGAACAAGTATTTGGTCGCCTTAGCTGAGATTGGATAAAAAAGCCCTTAAAAAAAACCTCTTAAACCTGAAAATAAATCAATTATATTTAATTGATTTACAATGATATTATAAAATTTAAAATCAACCTTTACTTTTATATATATTCTGATTTTCAAGACTCAGAATAATATTTGGAATATGCTGGTAAGGCATCTCCATGCTACATTACCTTCCCTTCTTCATGCTACTTCAACAAGGGATGACACTTTCTAGGCAAGTAGAGTGTAAGCCTATTTTTAGACAAGGCTAAAAATCATGAGTCTAGCTCTCTATCTTGCAAATGCTGATTTTCGTGATGGAATTGCTACGTAGAAGATTTGAATTTTTCATTACGTAAGCCTGCTTTTTCCTCTGGGATTTAGCTTTAGGCCTCCTGCCGATTTTTGTGTAGTTTTAGGAGTCATTTTTCCCTTATCTCATGCTGGATATCCTTCGAACTTTTTCCCTTTCCTTACCCGAGACAAGCGAGGAACCTCACTTCGAGAAGACGTCTTTTCGTGTGAGAAAAAAGATCTTCGTAACCTATGATTTCGACACCCGGTTTGCCTGTTTCAAACTGTCCGAAAAGGACCAAGATCTCTTCTCGCTTTTCGATTCTTCCTTGGTATTTCCGGTCCCAAATAAATGGGGAAAACAGGGCTGGACTTTGGCCAAAATTGAGGCTTTAGACCAAGGCGTAATTCAGGATATAATTTGCGCAGCGTACAACCAAGTGGCTCCGGAAAAACTCAAACTACCACCCTCCTCCCCCAACTCGTCCGAAACATGAAAATCAAGTTTTCCTCCTCCTTCAAATCGCCCGAAAGCGATCGAGCTTGGTTCAAAAATTGGGTCGGTCAATTGGAGCAGACCAATGGGCGGATCTATGAAAAAATCGAGGTAAAAACCACAATTGGAACTACGATGGTGTATGGACTTCAGACCTCGGACAAGACCTTGGAACCGCTTGTGATTTTCCCCGGTGCCCGGACTACTTCCTTGATTTGGGACTTTGATCGCAACCTCGATTTGCTCCTAGATCGATTCCGAATCTACCTGGTCGAAACAAACGGTCTCCCAAACCTCAGCGATGGTGATACCCCCGACGTCCACTCCCTAGATTATGGACACTGGGCTGCCCAATGATGGAGAAACTGGACCTTCAATCGAGCTATATTGCAGGAGCATCTTTTGGCGGCTTGGTTAACATGAAGCTTTGCATTACCAACCCAGAAAGGGTAAAAGCTGTCTTTCTTTTTAACCCGGGATGTTTTCAGCCATTTTCCTTAGCGCTAAGCAATCTTTACTATAATCTGCTGCCAATCCTTATCCCAAAGCGGAAAAATGTCGAGAAGTTCTTAAAAAAGGCGATTTTCAAAGATCCGGAACATCTTATCTCCCCCAATGCCTGGAATCTGTTGGTGGACTATGAACTTTTTGCCCTAACCCGTTACGATGACAAAACCCAAAAGCCCTATTTCATGAATCAGGAATTGACCTTAGTTCAATCCGGTGTTTATCTAATTTTGGGAGAGAAAGACCTCCTATTTCCAGCTGAAAAATCACTTGAAAATGGCCGCAAGCTTCTTCCCAATTTAAGGGCATTCCAAATACTACGAGCTGGACATGGCGTGGAAACGATGAACAAAGCCTTGTATTTCCTCAAAGACAATATCGCTTTGTTGGAAAACTGGAAATGAGCAAATCAATGGTAAATTGCTCCAAATTTCAACCATGAACTGGATTATCCTGATTATCGCAGGTCTTTTTGAAGTAGGCTTTGCCGCTTGTCTGGGCAAAGCAAAGGAAAGTACCGGAATGGCCGCCATCTACTGGTATGGCGGCTTTATCGTTTGTCTCACGATCAGCATGGTGTTACTCGTTCGTGCGACTAGGGAACTTCCCATTGGAACCGCCTATGCAGTTTGGACGGGGATTGGTGCAGTCGGTACCGTCTTGGTAGGCATTTTCGTATTTAAGGAGCCTGCCGACTTTTGGAGGGTGTTTTTTATTACCACGCTGATAGCCTCGATTATCGGACTTAAGGTCGTCTCCCACTGATCAACCGCGTGTAGCATACAAAGCACCGCAGGAATAAAATTTAGCTTTTGTCCTTCTGCGCACAAATTTGTTCGCCTAAAGCCTAAAACAACTGCCAAAATCCGCTGATTTCCGTCGTTTTGGAGGATTTTCAATGGCACAAAAACTGCGAGTAGCTTTTGGCATCAAACAACACTTTTATGAGCTACATCGCTATACCCATCCCCCGCGAAGCCGGCAAGCAGGACATCCAAATCGAAGTCACTGTGAACAACGAAAAACAAGCGCTTCACTACAAGGTTGAACTGTTTTACTGGGACGATTGCAAAAATCCGCAGGGGCACCGGGCAGACTGCATTGCAGAGTTGCTTGCCAAGCACGATCCCAACTGGACCGTCTACTACATCGGTGCTCCGACCGAACAGTTTGTACCGATCACTTTTGTGGAGAAAAGAAGCAAAAGCAATCTGTCTATGAGCTATTAACTCACTGTTTTTCCAATTTTTCGACAAATCCGGGCTTCAGGTTCATCTCCCTGTCAAAAAGCAGCGGGTAATTGGTCCTTCCCCTGACTGGCCAGTTGTTAAGCCAACTCTTGCCATCATGTAGACCCCAAAAGGTCACGCGGGAGATTTTGTCCGAATGATTGCTGAAAAGCTGGAAAAGAGACGAATAGCGATCAATCAAGCGAGCTTCCACGGATTGGGGTAACCCATCGGGATAAGGATTCCACTCTGGGGAGGCCGCGTAGTTGACATTGAGATCAGCTCCTTCGCCCCTACCTGGCCTCGGCAAAACGTCGACATCGAGTTCGGTAATCATGACCTGGAATCCGGCCGCGTGAATCTCTAAAATAGCCTGCTCAATCTGATCCAGACCCGGCGAATCCAATCGATAGTGGCCCTGCATGCCAATTCCGTCTATTCTGATGCCTTCGCTTCGCAGTTCTTCCGCCATGGCAAGGATTGCCCTTCTTTTCGCCGGTATCCAGACATTGTAGTCGTTGTAATATAGCTCTGCGTCAGGATCCACTTCATGGGCCTTGCGAAACGCGGCTTTGATAAAATCTCTGCCCGCTATTGTGTACCAGTGGGTATTTCTCCAGGAACCGTCATCTTCAAATGCCTCGTTTACTACGTCCCAGCCGTCAATTTTTCCACGGTATCGACCAACCAATGTATCGATGTGGTCTTCCATCCTTTCTATCAAGGCTGTCTTTTCCAAAAGCTTTCCTCCTGAATCCTGAAATACCCAAAGAGGCGTTTGTTGATGCCAGACTAGGGTGTGTCCCACAACAAATGCCCCTAGCTTTTCTCCCAATGCAACGTAGGCATCCCCATATTCAAATCGGTATTCTCCCATTTTGGGATGCACCGGCCCCCATTTCAGACCGTTTTCCGGACTGATTGAATTGAAGTGTTTTGAAAGGAGTGAGTCGGCCCCGAGCTCCGAACCATTGACTTGACCCAGGTTCAGAGCGGCTCCTATGTAAAAATCCTCTTCGAACAGATCTTTTAGTCCCGCATCAGGGGTTGTGTGAAGAGGGGCAAAAAGCAATACTAGGCCACAAAGTAGAGAGGAATTTTTCATGAGGATATTTTTTTATTGAAGTCAAAAATCAAATGCAGGTCGGCCGCCGCTATAATCGGCTCCCGAGTCGACATGTTCAACTCAGCGCCATGGCGAGCGTAGCTAGTCTTTGCCACTCCCCTTAAACTGGTCCTCCTTATAGGCAAAGAGCACATTGAAGGTAGTCAGAGAGCCATAGCAGCGGGTAATGTACTGTTGCAGATTGACTCTGTCTTCGTCGTCCAGTTTGGGGTGGTTGTTGATATTCTGTTCCAACACGCGGAGTTTTTCCCGCACCATCACGATCTTCCTAAAGAAGGTCTCCAATGGCACTTCCTTCGCTTGAAGGCTCTTGTCCGAGGGTTCCATGATCAGCTTCCCCCCCATCCATTTCCCTCCCAACGGTACCAGCGGTGTTTTCTCAGAGGTCGCCATCAGTGCTTCTCGGATCGCCTTCTCCACATCCCTAATCGTCAACATCGGGAAATCCGGCATTTTCGCCTCTTCGACCGTGTAGCCTTCATAGTCACGAGCTAGCGTTTTGACTTCTTCCGAAGCCGTGAAGTAAATCTTGTAATATCCGGAATCCACCGAAACGATGACTCCTGAACCAAATTTTGGGTGGCTTATCCGACTGCCCACCCCGAGTTCGTTTGCTGACATCCTGTGTTGATTTTCTCTCAAAATAATCAAAAAATCTTCCTCGAGATGATATCCTCTATAGTATTGGCCAGCCAGGCACGGCTTGGGGCCTATTGCTTAAAAGAAAAGTTAGTATGTTGTCCTAGGGTCAAAATCTGTTCTACCTACAAAAAGCTTTGTTTGATTTAATTATCGATTATCAACTTTCTGATCCCTTATTGGTCGGTTTTGGTATGGTAAAGTAGAAGGAAGTCCCCTTGGAATAAACCGACTCAACCCAAATTTTGCCCCCAAGGCTGTCTATGATTTTCTTGACGATAGCCAGTCCCAAGCCGGTTCCGGTATACTCTTCCTTGGAGTGAAGACGCTGAAAAATGACGAAAATTTTGTCAAAGTACTCTTCCTTGACCCCTATCCCGTTATCTTTCACCGCGATCAGCCAGTGCTCTCTCTCTTCTTTGCAAGAAATCAAAATCACGGGTGGTTCTTCTTTTTTGCTGTATTTGAGGGCATTCCCGATCAAATTCTGAAACACTTGTAGTATCGGGGACTTAAAGCTTGTGATCGTTGCCCGACCTTCGAATTGGATGCGGGCATGTTTTTCCTCTATCAGTTGCGATTGCAGTTGGGCGACATCTCCTATCAATTCTTCCAATTTGATTTCCTCCAATACTTTCTCCCCCTTTCCTACCCTGGAGTATTCCAAAAGATCAAGAATAATCTGCCTCATCCGTACCGCTCCATCCACTGCATAGTGAATGTATTGCTGCGCTCTGTCATCCAGTTCGTACCGGTACTTTCGATCTAGAAGGGAAAGAAAGCTCGATACCATCCGCAGCGGCTCCTGCAAATCATGCGACGCAACGTAGGCAAACTGCTCCAAGCCGGAGTTGGAAATTGCCAACTCCTTCGCTTGGCGCTTCAATTTTGCATTGAGTTTTTTCAACGATTCCTCAAACTCCCGGCGCTCCGTAATATCTGTCATCGCGCCGATGATTCGAATCGGGACACCGTTAGGCTGGCGGGTGAAGATGGCGCGGTCCATTACATAGGCGTAGGTTCCGTCGGCTCTTTGAAAGCGATACTCCTCATTCCAGCTCGTCGTTTCCGGGGATTTATTGGATTTTTCCATGCTTGCTTTGATCCGCTTTCGGTCCACGGGATGGATCCTACTTATGAAAAAATCAAAGGTTGGCTGGAGTTTTTCCAAGTCGTATCCAAAAAGCGTTTTAAATCCCCTGCCCCAATACAACTTGTCCTCAGCAAGTTGGGCATCCCAGATGGCGTCATTAGTCGCTTCCGAAACCCGCTCGAAACGGTCGTTTGATTTTTTGATCTCTTCCTGGGCGTTCTTGTTTTCGGTGACATCCTTGAAATACACCGTCAGACCCGAATCCGAAGGAAATGCCGATACGGAAAACCAAACTCCGAAGGCTTCCAAGTAGTTTTCAAAATGAACCGCATGCCCGGTATCCAGTGCCAACAGAAATTTTGAAGAAAACTCTCCCAACTCTTGGGTTTTGAAGAAATCCCATAAGTTTCTTCCCAGGATTTCCTTGCGGGGCACGCTGAGCAGAGCCTCCGCCTGCTTATTCCAATAAGTCACGGTAAAGTCGGAATCCACCGCAAAAAATCCGTCCCCAATACTTTCCAGTATCGTATTTCGCTCCAAAAGAAGCCGCTTGAGATCCAGCTCGGATAGTTTGCGGGCATGGATATCCTGTACACTTCCGAATGCACTCAATGTTTTGCCCCCCACATGGACAGCTTGGCCTATGCAGCGAATCCAGCGATGGTCCCCGGTACCCGATATAAGTTCAAGCTCCACGTCGAATCCCTGGCCGCATTGAATTAGGTTTTCTATGCAAAGCCTTGCTGTCTCTTGGGATTGTCCGGCAAACATCTGGTAGACCCTATCCAGTTTCATCCCACTGAGGCGGTCCAAGCCCAGTATCGACCGGGTTGACATTGACCAGTTGAGCAGTAGGGGATCCACTGTCAGATCCAATTCCCAGCTGCCAATTCTTGCCATTCTCGCGGACTGCTCAAGGAGGTTTTCGAGGTTTTTCCTATCTGTCACGTCCATGACCAAGCCATCCCAAACGATAGATCCATCCGCCTTTCTGTTTGGCGTGCCTCTACCCTCCCTCCATCGTATCCTGCCATCCGGACTCAATACTCTCCATTCGCAATTCCAGAAGCTAAGCGAAGACGCTGAAGCCTCCAAGCTATCTCTGAGCATTTCCAAATCCCCCCCTCTCGCAATTCTGGACCACACCAGTTCACTGTCCGACATGCATTCTTCCGGTGTGAGCCCCAACAATCGGATGGAGCCGCGACTCATATAGGGAAATTCATCCGAACCATCCGGCTTGCGGACGTATTGGAATATCACACCTGGGATGCTATCCGACATGCCTTTGAGGCGCTCTTCCATCTGTTTCCGCTCTTGGATATCTTGGATGGACCCGACTACCCTTACAGGACGGTCCAAAAAAAACTCCGCTTGTCCGATCGCCCTTACCCATCGCTCTTTTCCGGTTGCGGTGATTATCGGGGCCTCAAAGTCAAACTTCTCCCCTTTCTCGATCGCGTGCGCCACGGCACTTGACACTGCCTCTCTGAAATCCTCACGGTAGAAAGTAATCCCCTCGGCGGTAGAAGCTGTGAAATTGGCGGGGACCTCATGGATCTCCTGAGTGATGGGTGACCATAGAAGCCTGTCGTTGGGTATATCTATTTCCCAAGCTCCTACCCTAGACAGCTTGGATGCATTGGCCAACAAAAATTCCATTTTCTTTAGATCGGTCTGATCCCTCAGAACACCAATCATCCGGACGGGATTTCCCCGATCGTCCCGAATGATGTAGGCAGACTCCTCCACGTAGGCAAAGGTTCCGTCTTCCTTCAAAAACCGGAACCGGTTTTGCCACTTTTGCGCCGATGGATCAGCCATAAAATTTGCCCATTCCTCAGCCTTCTCGCTGCTGTCCACTGGGTGCATGAGGCTGGCCCAAGTGTCGAGGTTGAATTCACCTGCTTCATACCGGTGACCAAAAACACGGGTCAAACTTTCGCCCCAGTAAAACTTATCCTTCTGGACATCCCAGTCAAAGATGGCTTCATTCGTGGATTTGTTGACCAACTCATAGCGCTCGTTGTCCAGCCTGATCTTCTCGAGGTATTCATACTGCGCCATCAAAAGCGATATTAGGCGCTGGGCGCGCTCCAAGGTGTTCAGCTCCTTTTCCCCCACTTCCCTCGGGGAGGAGTAATAGTTAGCAATAGTACCCACCACTTTACCCGACGCGTTGAGTATGGGAAAAGACCAGCAGGCGCCTATGCCATACTTCCTGGCGATCTCCCGATAGTTTTCCCATCTGGAATCTTGAAATACATTCGTTGCTAGCACTTTTTCCCCATAGTAGGCTGCCGTACCACAAGAACCCTGGTTTGGCCCGATTTGCACACTCTCGATTGACTGCACCAACTCCGAATCTAGACTTGGGGAGACAAAGTTTTTCAAGCGGCCATCCTCCACTTGGAGTATAGAGGCTTTCATGCCCGGGATCAGCGATTCGAGCTGGAGAAGGTAACTTCGGTAAAGTTCCTTTTCATTCGTACTGGTCACTAGACTGGACTCGATGAACTCCTTTTCGATGTCATGGAGCTTTTCAAAAAAATTCATCCGGCTCATGTCCATGAGAGCGCCAACCACCCGAATCGGCTTCCCTGACTTGTCGGTTTGCTTGATCGACCTGTCTCGGATATAGGCGTAGGTTCCATCTCCTTTCAAAAGGCGATACTCCCGTGTCCAAGTGGTGACGGATGGATTCTCCATGGCTTCCCGAAATTCGCACACTGCCTGCTTGAGATCTTCGGGATGGATTCTGTCTCGGATTAGTTGGAAGTTTTCTTCCTCGTCACCCAACCTAATGCCAAAATCTTCCTCAAAGGTCTCGCTGATAAAAACCTTGTGGGTTTGTGGATTGTAGTCGTAAATACTCTCAGAGCCGGCTTTGAGTGCTAGTCTAAACCGATCATTGCTCTGTTCCAGTGCTTTCTTGGCGATGACCATCGCCGTGACATCGACAGAATTGACGACGATTCCCCGTATATCCGGATCATCCAGCAGATTGGTAGCAACACTCTGTACCCATCGCCAACCATCCGCCTGATGCCGAAAACGGAATGGAAGTCCCCTGACTTGCTTTTCCTCTCGTATCCTGTGAAAATCCACTAGGATGATTGTCGCATCCTTTGGATGGATAAAGTCGAAAGCGTTTTTCCCCTCCAGCTCTTCCACACTGAATCCAAGGTAGTTTTGAAAATTGGGACTCAGATAGCTGAATATGCCTTCTTCATCGATGACACACACCAAATCCGCACCCTCTTGAGCCAGTTTTCTATAGCGATTTTCGGCGCTTTTGCGCCGCTCCTCTGCCAAGACCTGCCTCGACACATCTTTGAAATTGTAGACTATGCCGTTAATGATGGGATTATCAAACAGATTGGTAAGGGTACCCGAAACGTAGCGCCAACTGCCATCGAGGTGGCGTAGTCTCGATACATTGTCCCGGACCGCTTTCCCCGGACTCAATAGCGATTCCTGAAACCAGCCGTCAAAATACCGCAGGTCGTCGGGATGAACGAGATTCCGAATAGGCTCCGCTACCCGCAGGTCAAGTTTCCTTCCGAGAATCCTCGATACCGACTCGGTTTCAAAGTGGGATCTGCCATCATGGTTCAGAATCACGATCGCATCCTCACTGTTTTCCAGGAGCGTTTCGAATTTCTTTTCCCTCAGGTAGACTTGCTCGTAGGCGATCACATGCTCGGAATTGTCGATAAGCGTACCAAAAAGCCAAGGCCCCGATTTTCCGTCCGGTGTAAGTTTGAGCTCTGCCCGCTCGAGAATCCATACCCAATATCCCTTCTTGTGCCTCATCCTAAGCTCGCATTCGTAGCGAGGCAGCCTCCCCTCGAGATAGTCTGCAAGCGCCCGTTTCGATTCCGCTAGGTCTTTGGGATGAACAAGCGAATCCCTGACCTGTAGGCTAAGGTCTCCCAACTCAGTCGTCGAATAACCTATTATCTCCGCCCATTTTTCATTTACTAGGAATTCTCCGGACTCCAGGTTGCTTTCCCAGATACCCATCTCCGCTGAATCGATGACTCTGAGCAGCCTGTTCTTTTCTTCTTCAAAAATCTGCCGCGCCCGCTGCTGCCCACGCTTGCTATCCTCTAAGTCTATCAGGCGACCTGCTTGTCTCGCAATTTTTTTCAATGCATCGATCTGCCGGTCGGTCAGATGCTGGGGAGAAGTGTCAAAAACATTCAATGAACCACGCTTCCCGCCGGAAGATTCGATTGGTATACTGGCAAAAAGACCAAAAGCCTCCTTTCCCCGAAATCGAGGACTCGAATCAAAACGTCGCTCGGTCCTGAGACTCGGAATAAGAATGAAACCCTCCCTTGTCAATTCGAAAATCCACCCCAAATGCGCATCAAAATCAGCATGGGACTCTTCTGTCCCGGCAATGCCACGGATGTACGGGCTACCCGCTTCCCAAGTTAAAATCAAACCAAAAGAAACACCGCAGCTATCTGCCGCCAAGGTAGCCAGCTCATCGAAAGCAACAGAGGGAAGTCGTCCCTTTCCATCCATTTCCAGCTGATTGTCCGAGTCCATAGAGTGCCTTGTTCCCACTTTGTAAAAAATTTAGACGGAATACAGGCATTAGCCTACCTGCAACCCGGCATGAATTGAAATATAAGAATAAATGGCAGGTTTTGATTTAGAAAACTAAGCCCAATAATGCCCAATCCGAATTTGGCTCTTATCCACTTGGATTCCAGCAAAAATCCCCAAATTAGGCAAGGTCCGAAGACCCGAACCCTATTTTCCTTTTCTTCAAATGAAAAAGCTACTACCCAATTTGGTCTCAATATTCCTTGGTTTCACTTTTTGGACTGCTGGAATGGTCAAGCTTTACGCAGGCCACCAATTTATCGGTTGGATCGGCCCTCCCTGGCTGGTGGAGCGTCTCGCGGAGTACGACTTGGGTCTATACGCCAGTTTTATCGCGATTTGCCAGATCACAATTGGATTTGCCCTGCTTACCACCAGGTACAAACTTCTCGGCGGCATCATGATGGTCCCGATGATCCTAAACATCCTGATGGTCACTATTTCCCAACACTGGCGAGGCACGCCCTACGTACTCGCCGTACTTCTGGCGATGGATGTCTACCTCCTATGGCAATACAGGGATTTTTTTCTCCCATTGGTAGAAGAGGGGGAAAACGGCGGCAGGCTGGCTCAGAGGAAGAAGAGATCCTGGCAGGGTCATCTGATTTGGCTAGCTGGCTTGGCGTTGCAACTGATCTCTGTCCCGGTATCGTTTGTGGGAGTGCCCGTGGCTTTTGCAATTGCAGGCTCCGGGCTCATTATCGCGGTGTTAAGTTTCAGAGTCGATTTGATTTCACTGGGAAAAACCGCAAGACAATCCGTAAATTAGTCCGAAACCCAAATCCAACAAAACCATGAAAGTAAACCCCTATCTCAATTTTGACGGCACAGCCGAAGAAGCCATGACCTTTTACAAGTCCGTCTTGGGCGGCGAATTTGAAGGCGGCGTCAGCTATTTTGGAGAAGCTCCAGGCATGGAATTGCCCGAGGAGGAGAAAAACCGTGTGATGCACATCTCACTCAAAGTCAGTGAAGACGTGGCCATCATGGCCAGCGACACCAGTCCATCCATGGGCCATGTCCTGCACAAGGGGAACCACAACTACATCTCCTTGGCACCGGATAGCAGGGAGGAAGGTGAGCGGATCTTCAATGGACTATCTGCCGGAGGAAAAATTGAGATGAACTACGAAAAAACCTTCTGGGGTGCATATTTCGGAAGTTTTGAAGACAAGTACGGCATAGGCTGGATGATCAATTATACACTGCAGCCGGGAGAGGAATAATACCGCCGAGCGAAGCAAGACCTGCCAGGACGTTGAAGTTTGGCAGGTCTTCTTATATCGTAGGTTTTGGTTCTCCAGCCGAGTATGGATACTTTTGAAGCGTAAATTCCACCTACTTTGAAACGTCTCGCTATCCTCGCCTCTGGCAGCGGCTCCAATGCCGAAAAAATTATGGAATACTTTCAGCATTCCCATCAGGCTGAAGTGGCCCTTGTCGCCTCCAACAAAACAGATGCGTTCGTCCTGGAGCGCGCCAAGAAATTCGGAGTACAAACCTTTACTTTTTCCCGCAAGGAAATGGAAGCTGGAATTTTGACCCAGAAGTTGATCGATGAAAACATCGATTGGGTGATCCTCGCTGGCTTTCTGCTCAAAATTCCAGATGAACTGACCAGAACTTTTTCGGATCGCATGGTCAATATCCATCCAGCCCTACTTCCCAAGTACGGAGGTAAAGGCATGTATGGCATGCATGTACATCAAGCGGTCAAAGCCGCCGGCGACGCAGAGACGGGCATCACCATCCACTTGGTCAACGAGCACTACGATGAGGGTAGGATCATTTTTCAGGCTTCCACTCCCATTGGCCCAGAAGATAGTCCTGAAGATATTGCCCAAAGAGTCCATGCGCTAGAGCACGCGCATTTCCCAAGAGTAATTGGTGAGTTAATTGGGGCATGAGCATACAAGCCTTGAAGCATGTTAGTTCACCGAAGATTTTGATCTTTTACCCCCATCGCATATTATTACAGTCATTTGAGCCAAAATGATCTGATGAAATACCTATTCTTTACCCTCCTTTTGATCTGCATTTCACTTGAAAACTTCGCACAAGAGACGATATCGATTTTAAAGGATAAGGACAGCTATTACGAGGAATACTACGTCCTCAAATCGGATAAAAAAACAAAACATGGGAGCTACATTAAGTTGGATAGACCAATTTACGGAGGCCTCTTTATCGAGTCATTTGGCAGCTATTCACAAGGAAAAAAAAGCGGCTATTGGGAAACTTATTATCCGAACAGAAACAACATCAAATCCAAGGGAAATTATAATAAAGATGGCTTGAAGGAAGGCCGTTGGACCTACTTTTTTCCTGAAACCAAACCATTGGATTTGTTTAGCAGCGACTCGGAAAACGGAGCTTCCTTTCAGGTGATGTGGGCCAACCCGACGACCGCACAGTCTGGCAACTACAGCAATGGGGAAAAGCGAGGGGTCTGGGATTACTTTGATGAAGCAGGTTTTCTGAGGCAACAGTTCGATCATGACAGCGACTCTCTGGTCTACTCGCACAACGCCGATCTGGAAAACATCGAAGCTGGATATATAGGTGGTGAGTTTTTTCTCAAGCAACATCTGAACGAGACATTCGATTTTCCAGCCTACCTGCAATCGAGCAACAATACAATCAGTCTCAATACGGGTATGATCATTTTTCTGTTCACGATTGATGAAAAAGGAAAAATTGTAAACATCACTGAAATAGAAGACACGATCAAGAATAAAAAGATCTACAACAGGGCACTCGCCACGACCCAAAGCCTGGACTCGAAATGGTACCCGGAGAAGAAAAACGGAACCAAACAAGCCAGCACAAAGACGATCGCATTCGAATTGCAGGTTGAGACCAAACATTCATCATTTGTGACTGACCAATGGAGCTTTTCAAACACATCCAATGGCTTTAAAATGAATATCACGGTAAAATGAATCCCCTGCGATACCACAATGGCCTGTCACCGGGCACCTTCATTGGCGAGGTTGGAAGTACCTTTCCGACATTTTTTTTAACTTGGCTTAAGTCGGAACATCCGTCTTAAACCAATGCTCAAACTTTTCAGGTCTATCCGAAAAGGACTTCTTTCCGAAAATAAGTTCAGCAGGTATCTCGTATACGCCTTTGGCGAAATCATCCTGGTGGTGATCGGCATACTGATCGCCCTTGCCATCAACAACGGCAACCAAAATAGACTCCTTGCCAAAACCGAACAGACCTACCTGCTTGGTCTGAAGGAGGAGTTTCACACCAGCAAGCTGAAGCTGACTGAGCTGATAACCGTTAACAAATACAACCTTGAAGCGGCAAAAAAAATCCTGAATTACAGCTCAGATCCAAGCCAGTCGCTGAGCGAAACTGAGTTTTCCGAACTCATGTACACAGCCTTTTCATCGGACATAGCCTTCAATCCAAACAATTCTTTCCTGATCGAAATGATCAATTCCGGGAATCTTAAAAACATCTCCAATCCGAAACTGAGAATTCTCCTAACCAACTGGACCTCTACTATGGAGGATATCACACGGCAGGAACGGGATTTGGGAATTCAGAGGGAAAGGGTGCTGGATCTCTTCCGGACGGGCAAAAACAGCCTGAAAACCGTCTTAATCCAAGCAGGCGTATATAGGGACTTAGGTCTAATGGAGGAGAAAACCCTCCCAAGCAACCTCGCCCTGCTTAGCTCCACAGAATTTGAAAACAATCTGCTGATGTTTATCCTAGCGAGCATAGCGACGGAAAACGCCCACTACGCTCCCCTGCTAAGGGATTTGGAGGATATTCAGATCTTGATTGAGAAAGAAATACGCTAAGGGCTCAAAAGGAACAAAAAAGCTTCGAGAAACCTGACTCCTTTCGACCGCGAATCTTTTCATAAGACCTGAAAAATACCTTATTTCAGGAAACACTTTCGCCCCAATTAATCAAGAATCCCCAAGGAGCAAGGCTCCAAAATGGAAGATACGGCAAAAGTCAACAGCGATCCCAACAAAACCGAAACCCTAAAAAACCCTTGTCGCAAAACCATAGGTCTGCTGACAAGACTTGCACCTATTCCGATCGCAAAGTCTAATCTTTGAGCTCGGTTGTATTCCGCTTGATTCTCTATATGCGTTTTGTTTTAATAATTACTGCCAAAATTCTGCTGATAGCCTCGCTGTCCAGTCTATCACTTTGGGCTTCTGGACAAGGGTTTGACTCCAAGTTTGAAGCCGTCTCTCCGAAAAAGACTAAAGTTACCTTCAAAAACCAGCTGATAGAAGACCAGAAAAACAACATCCTGCGCTACGAGTATTTTTACAATGGCGGAGGTGTCGCAGTGGGGGATCTGGATAATGACGGCCTGGACGATATTTTCTTCACGGGCAACATGACCGGCAACAAGCTTTACCGCAATCTTGGTGGGCTGAAGTTTGAGGATATGACCAAGGCTACGGGAGTGGAAGGCAAAACCGCCTGGACCACCGGAGCGAGCATGGCTGATGTCAATGGCGACGGCTTGCTGGACATTTACGTTTGCTACTCCGGAAAAGACGATCCAGAAAGCCGAAAAAACGAGCTTTGGATCAATTTGGGAGATTTTGGATTTGAGGAAAAGGCCGAGGAGTTTGGTATCGCCGATCCTTCCAATTCCACCCAGGGGCTTTTTTTTGACTTTGACCGGGATGGAGACTTGGACCTGTTTCTTCTCAACCACCATATCCAGGTCATCAATACCCTGGAGTTTGAAGCCGTGCGCAAGGAAAGGCATCCCTACGCAGGCGACAAACTGTACGAAAACATTGGTGGGAAATTCGTCGATATCAGCGAAAAGTCCGGCATCAAGGGCATCGCATTAGGCTTCGGTCTTTCCGTGTTGGCCTCCGACATCAACGGGGACGGCTGGCCTGACCTGCTGGTGACCAACGACTACATCGAGCCCGACTATCTCTACCTCAATAACGGCGACGGAACTTTTTCAGACCGCCTCGTGGAGAACTTCCAACATATCTCCCACTTCTCAATGGGGGCAGACATAGCGGACATCAACAATGACGGTTTGCCCGACGTCTTCACCCTAGACATGCTTCCCGAAGACAACGAGCGACAAAAACTTCTCTATGGCCCGGAAAATTATGAGCAATATGCCTTGATGCTGAAGCAGGGCTTTCACCACCAAAACATGCGAAACATGCTCCAGCTCAACCAGGGCAACGGGGCATTTTCGGAAATAGGCCAGATGGCGGGTATTTCAAATACCGATTGGAGCTGGTCGGCACTCTTCCTCGATGCGAACAACGACGGCCAAAAGGACCTCTTCGTTACCAATGGGTACTACCGCGATTACACCAACCGGGATTTTCTGAAATACAAAGGCGACTATTATTTCAAACAGGCCATAGATGGACAAAAAGCAGACACCCTCCACTTGGTCACCTCCATGGGTTCCACTCCTGTCCATGACTACTTTTTCGAAAACGAGGGAAACCTCCAGTTTGCCGACCGATCCGAATCGGCTGGATTTGCTGCGAAAAACTTCTCCTCCGGAGCAGCCTATAGCGACTTGGACAACGACGGGGATCTGGATCTTGTCGTATCGCACCTGAACGAAACCGCAAGCATATATGAAAACAAAAGCGAAAAAGGCGATTGGCTGCAGGTAGAATTGAGGGATAGTTCAAAAAATACCTTTGCCGTGGGAGCTGTTCTTACGGCTTTTTCCAAAGAGAAAATCCAAAAACTGGAGCTCTATCCTACTCGGGGCTTTCAATCTTCCAGCACCTATCGCCTTCATTTTGGCTTGGGCGAAAGCTCACAGTTGGACAGCCTCCAAATCCTGTGGCCAGATCAGTCTATCCAAACACTCTTCAAGCCAACCTCTAATCAAATACTACGAGTAGAAAAGGCCAGTACCTTGCCCAGGTACCAATCAGCAGCCAAGAAGACCGGTTTATTGGCGAAAGTCTCCCCCATGACGGATTTCGCTGCGGCGACTTCTACTCTGAATGACTTTAAACGCCAACCTCTTATGCTCACCATGCCCAGCCACCTAGGTCCGATAATGGCAAAATCAGACGTAGACGGAGACGGGATGGAGGAATTGTTCGTGGGTGGCAGCAAGGGTAGTCCGGGAAGAATCTACGCCTACCAAGACAGCACTTGGACTCCCTATCGGGGCTTTCGCTCCGCGGCAGAATTCACGGACGCAGTTGCCCTTTTCGAAGACTTCAACGGAGATGGCAAAATGGATCTTTTCCTCGGCAGCGGAGGCTATCACGACTACACCAGCGAAGACGCCTCTTTGAGGGATCGCCTTTTCTTGAACGACGGCAATGGCGTATTTGTCCCCCAGGCAAGTTTTCCCGACTACCGCATCAGCACAGGTGCAGCGGCCGCGTTGGATGCAAATGGAGATGGCTATTTGGATTTGTTTGTGGGCGCCAGAATTATTCCTGGACGATATCCTGAGATCCCCACTTCCAAACTACTCCTCAATGATGGAAAGGGCGCGTTCACTTTGATAGAGGACGCATTGCCCCATGACGGAAAGCTCGGGATGGTCACCGCCTCAATAGCCCAAGACCTGGATGGAGATGGCATCGACGACCTCATTCTAGTCGGAGAATACCTCAGCCCCCTAGCCTTAGTCAATCGAAATGGACGGTTTGAAGATCAGTCCGAAAAATATTTCCCAGACAAACTTTCCGGATGGTGGAGCAGTCTGGCACAGGCAGACATTGACGGAGACGGAGACCTCGACCTCATTGCCGGGAATTTTGGGCTAAACAGCCAGCTGGTCGCCAGACCGGACAAATCCCTACGACTCTACGCCGCAGATTTTGACCAAAATGGCAGCATCGATCCGATCATGGAGTGTTTCGTTGACGACGACTACTATCCCTTTGCCAGTAGGGATGAATTGCTGGACCAAATGGCAGGCATGCGAAGCAAATTCACCAACTATGCCGCCTACTCCAAGGCAAAGCTTGGCGATCTCTTCACGACCGAGGAGCTCGCCAAAGCCCAAAAGCTGGAAGTAAACACTTTTGAGACAATGTATTTTGAAAATACATCTACAGGGTTCGCAGCCCATCCTCTCGCCCGGATCGCGCAGAGTTTCCCCACCTATGCCATCCTAGTCACCGATCTCAACGGGGACTCAAAACCTGATCTCGTCTTGGGCGGCAACCAGAGCCAAAACAGAATCCGTATTGGAAAGATAGATGCAGGCTTGGGGCTTGTGTTGCTCAATGAGGGACAAGCACAATTTAGGCCTCTGAGCCCAACTGAGTCTGGACTATGGATCAAAGGGGACATCAAGTCCATTCTCGAGCTGAGCTTGGGAAATCAAAAGACCTTGGTATTTGGACTAAACCAACAGCAACCTGAGTTTTACCAAAGAAGATGAAAGAAGTCGTCAAATGCCTCGTCGCCTTGGCTATCAGTTTTTTTTACTGCCAAGTCAGCCTGGGGCAAAAAAAAGTCAACGACTGGCCCCGGATCTACGCGGAGCAGCATTTCCATATCACCGAGGTCATGGTCACCGATGTGGCCAGTCCACCGGTGGCTGCCAGGATCTATGCCTATGTCAACCTCGCCGCCTACAGAGTCCTGCAAGAGTCAGGAGTGGAATTCAGAAATGGTGACTTACTAGCCCAGTCCAACATCCACGAGCAAAGCGCTCCGCTGTCTTTGCAGCGCATCGACTCTCCGGAATTTGCCGCGATCTACGCCATGCTTTTGGTTGGGGAGAAAATCATGCCCTCTGGCTACCTTCTAAAAGAAAAACAGAAGGTCTGGCAAACATGGGGGCTGAAATCAAAAACGATAAACAAAAAGAACCAAGACACCCATCTGCAGTTTGCCCAGGCTGTAGCGGACCAAGTCCTATCCATCGCCAAAAAGGACGGCTATCTCCAACTCACCGCATTGACACGCTACACCCCAAAAGAGGGACCAGGCTATTGGTATCCAACGCCTCCTGCCTACATGGCTGCCATAGAGCCGGAATGGAAAACCATGAAGACATTTTTCCTAGAAAACCTGAGTGAATACGATCCGGCTCCCATGGCCCCATTCGATCTTCAACCGGGTTCTTCCTTTGAGCGGCAAATGACCGAAGTGTATGAGCGGGTCAAAAACCTCAGCGAGGAAGAGCGTCTGATCGCAAACTTCTGGGATTGCAATCCCTTCAAGGTGGAATTTGCGGGCCATATGGCCATCGGTGTGAAAAAAATCTCGCCCGGGGGACACTGGATGGGCATTACAGGTATTGCTGCGCAAAAGGCCGGACTGCCATTTGCCGAAACTGCCTATCTCCATACGCTGGTGGGAATGGCACTTCACGATGCATTCGTGTCCTGTTGGAAAGCCAAATATGACACCCACCGAATCCGCCCTGAGACAGTGATCAACCAAACGCTAGACGAAACCTGGAAACCTATTCTGCAGACACCCCCATTTCCGGAATATACCTCTGGACACTCAGTCGTCAGCAGCGCTGCATCCAGCCTTCTCACATCCTATTTTGGAGATGGATTCGGATTTATTGACAGCTCAGAAGTGTATTTTGGCCTGCCTGAGCGGGAATTCACCTCTTTCAATCAAGCTTCCGAGGAAGCTGCTATTTCTCGGCTGTATGGAGGCATCCATTTTAGGGACGCCATCGAAAACGGAGTTGCCCAGGGAAAAAAGATCGGCAAATCAATCTGGGAGAAAGTGGGGAAATAGATCAGGGTTTGGGTGGTCTAAAATAGGCGCCTTTTGGTTTTCGCCCCACCCCCTAAAACTAGGAGGTTCTGGATCACTCCAGAACCTCCTTTTATTTTTAGATTCGATTAAAAGAAAAATCAATTTCCTCCATCCCACCAAACCTTGGTAGTCCAAGTGTCGCCACCCATTCGAGAGGTCGCATTGGACAATCCGGAAGGGTTCGTAGAGCTCTCGGATGCAGGGTAGAGTTGTCTAGTTGGAATCTGGCCAGAAGAGAAGTTACCGGTATAATTCACCGGAGTTAATACCGGATAGCCCGATCTTTTCCAGTTGTTCCAAGACTCAACGAAGTTGGCAAAGATCCCGGTGGTAGCCCAGATTTGCTCGTTGATCATCTTGAGCGAGGACTCGGCACTGCTGGTATCCAATGGATTGGCTGCAGCAAAAGCCGCTGCAGCAGAAGGAGCGATGGATGCTCCGCCAAACTTGCCTATGGAAACTAGAGCCGCTTCCACGCCGGCAGCATAGTAGCTAGAGGCGGTACCCGGCACTGAGAATCCTCTTGCGGCTGCGTCGGCCAGCAGCAATTGGATTTCTGAGTAGGTCAGAATAAAAACAGGAGCATCTCTGTCCCGGTAGATGGCTGTTGGCCTAGAATACTTTCCTATCGGTGCCACATCCGCGCCCGTTCCGGTAGGCCCTGGATAGTTCGGAGCATTGACAATATCGGTGGATCCACCTCTCATGTCGTAGCCATTTGGCATTCCAATCTGAGCGCTCGGATCGTTGTTGCCCGGAGTAGTGCTCCTGTTTGCAGCCAATCCAGCTCCTGGGACTTCCGCAATTACTGGAAGCCTAGGATCATTTTTTGACTTCAGGAAATCGATCAGCTTATTTGACCACCTTACCTCATACACGTCATCTATTACGTTGAGCGCATTGGCGCTTGAGTTGGCATAGCCATTCACCTGATCCGACACCAATACGGCCTCGTCGTCGATGGACGCAAACACCCCACCAGTGATTGCCTTTTGCACATAGGTCTGGGCAGTCGAAGCATCGACGTCCACGAGTCTCATCGCCATACGCAGCATAATGGAGTAGCCAAGCTTTTTCCATTTCGCCAAGTCTCCTCCGTACAATACGTCGTTTTTGATCTCCCCCCCTGCATCGTTGATGGAAGCAAGCGCGGCATCGAGATCAGCAAGCATAGCAGTGTAGGCTTCCTGCTGAGAATCGTACTTTGGCTGGGTGATCCCCGCTTCCGCCTGCAAGGCTTCTGAATACGGGATATCGCCGTAGACATCAGCAACGAAGGACAAGGTCAAGACCTTCCAGATTTCTCCCACCGCGACCAAATTGCCGAAGCCTTTTTGCTCCGCCAAACTCTGCATTTGATATACTCTTGAAGCTGCCGCAAAGCCATCATTCCATACACTCTGGATGTAGCTGTTTGTACTTCCGGATGCCACGTACTTGTCAGCATTGGAATAGTAGTTTGCACCACCTGTGGAGGTGGAGGCCATCACTTGTACCCACATGCTTTGGAAAAGTATGGCCCCGGTATAGCCGGTCATCATGTTCCCATAGTTGTAGGAAACCGTGGGTAGGATCAGGTTTGGATCAAAAACGCCTCCATCGGCTCGGTTGGGATCAGTGTTGATATCTTCAAAATCGCCATCACAACTGGAGACGGCCAACAATGCGCCCGTAAGGAATAAACTAATATATTTTTTCATTTCAATTCAATTTGAAGTTGAGATTAAAGCCAAATGACCTGGTACTTGGGAGATTGGCTCCTTCTATGCCGGTGTAGTTGATGTTGGAGCCAAAACTTGCTTCAGGGTCGATATTGTCAGCCTTTCTCATCAAAATTGCGAGGTTTCGGGCGACCAAAGAAACTTCCAGTCCTTTCAACACCGGAGTATTGCCAAACCATTTGGATGGCAGCGCATAACCCAAGGTCAGTTGTCTCAGCTTGATGAAGTCACCATCAACGACACTGGTACTGGTCACATTCTGCGCAAGCGCCCGGTAGTAGGCCTCGGCAGTGGAGGTGACTCCATCGTTAGTGACGCCGCCCTCTCTGCCTTCAAGCGTGATCTGATGCAAGCCTCTGAAGATCGAATAAAACTCAGTGGCGGAAAGCACCTTGTTACCGAAGTTATAGTCAATCAGGAAGGAGAACATGATTCCTTTGTAGCTGAACTCGTTGCTCCATCCTCCATATAATGTAGGCAGAACAGATCCCATGTTGATCAATTCTCCACGAACCGGAAGTCCTGAAGCATCCACTCTGATGCTGCCGTCCTCGTTGTAGGCATAGTCATAAGCCCTGATCTGAGGTCCCGCCTCTCCGACTACATAGGCAGTCACCGCATTGCCAAGCGTAGCCCTGTTTTGCCCAAGATTGACCGGATTGTTGTTGTTGTCGGTACTCAGTACTTCATTTTTCACTTTGGAAAGGTTGAAGGAGGTCTTCCAAACAAAGTTTGGACTCTGGATCGGCGTACCTGTCACCAACACTTCCAGGCCCTTGTTACTGGTAGATCCAGTCGCCACTACTGCACTGTTGAAGCCAGAGGCGATGCTGTAGCTGGCATTCATGATTTCATTGTGGGTTTCCTTTTCGTAGTACGCGATATCAAAACCCAGGCGGTTGTTGAAAAAGCTAAGGTCTACCCCAAATTCTATCTCGTCAGTGGTAAAGGGCTTCAAATCCAAATTTGGTAGGCTCGTTGGCGAAGAACCCGCCGGTATGCCATTAAACGCATTGGCAGAGCTGTAGTAAAAAGCTGTTTGATAGGCTTGGAACGGTTCCCCGCTCGTAACCGCATAAGATGCTCTGAGCTTACCAAAGTCCAAAGCCGGCATATCCAGCAGCTGGTCGAATACGAAGGCTGCGGCCACAGATGGAGAGAAAATGCTGTTGTTGTCCGTAGGCAAAGTACTGTACACATCGTATCGACCTGTTGTGGTCAGAGTCAGGATATTGTTGAAACCGAATCCTACAGAGTAGTAGGCCGAATGCACCTCGCGCTCATTGTACTCATAGGATCTTGAGAAAGTCTCCACGTTGAAGGGCGAATAAAGATATGGGAGTACAAATCTGCTCCCTCCAACTCCGACGGATTCAAACTTGTTGTTTCGCAAATTTGCCCCGGCAAGCGCATCCAAGGTAAGGTTCTCCGCAAGGTCAAACTTGGCTCCCAAAATACCGTCAATGTTGAACTCTGACCTCTGGGACTGGCCGCGACCTCCCAGATTACCTTTCAGGTCGGCTGTATAGGCGAGTCCGGTGGGGTCGACACTGAAAAAGTCATCATTGGAGACGTCATTCCCGAGACGGACCATCGCAAAGATGTCCTTGGTGAAGGCATACTTGGTCGAGAGGGCGGAGATAGTTCGCTTTCTGCCTGCATCGTTCACCCCTTGGTTTACAATGAAATAAGGATTGGTGACGTAGATATCGTCGCTAAAGACAGTTTCCGCGCCGGTTTCAGGATTATAGCCTGGGGCGAAAATACTCTGGCTAATGTTTGGCGCCAACATCAGAAAGTTGTTCGGGTTTTTTGGACCGTCACTCAAAAACGGGATGTTGTTCGAGTTTTGATCAATGTAATTGATCATGGCAGACACATTCAGCTTGTCGGTGATGTTCTGATCCACATTCAGATTGATGCTCAGCCTGTCCATTCCACTGTTTGGCACGATTGATTTGGAGCTTAGATTGGATACAGACATTCTAAATGATCCGTCCGTTCCCAATCCCTTGGAGATAGACACCGTGTTGGTAAAGTTGGATCCCGTGCGGTAGAAGTCGATGTACCGGTCGTCCGTGGGTGAATAGGGATACTGGTTTCCATCAAAACCGACTACAGAACTACCGTCGAGCGGTGCTCCCCAAGCCAATCTCCCAGTTGTCTGGGCATCGGCAGCGGTTGCGGGTTTTAGACCTCCCGTACCCTGTCCGTAGACCGTCTGAAAATCCGTGAAGTCCACTGGCTTTTCAGCCATGTAGTTCATGGTATAGTCCAAAGACCAGTCGCTGCCCTTGGAGCCTTGTTTTGTGGTAATCAAAATGACACCATTGGACGCTCTGGAGCCATATAGCGCTGAAGCTGCTTGCCCCTTGAGCACCGTCATGGTTTCGATATCGTCCGGACTGAGGTTACCAATACCATCCCCAGTGTCGCCTCCGCCCCATTCACCGGCTGACCCACGCTGGGTGTTGTCCATTGGGATTCCATTGATCACATACAATGGAGATCCGGTACCGCTGATACTTGGAAGACCACGCAGCGTGATCTTGGAGGTCCCGCCTGGACCACTATTGGTTCCCTTCACGACCAAACCGGCAACTCGACCGGCAAGGGAGTTTGCGACATTTGGTTCTCTAGCCTTGGTCAAGGTTTCGCTGCCCACAGCCGTCACAGAATACCCCAAGGTTTCCTTTTCCTTGCTGATACCTAGGGCAGTCACGACAACTTCGCTCAAATCACTAGCTTCCTCGTCCAGGACTACGTTGAGCTCAGTTTGGTTGCCCACCGTAATCTCTTTGCTCGAAAAGCCAATAAACGAAAAGACCAACACGGATTGGTCCGTCACAGAGATCGAGTACTCACCATCCACATTAGTGGTGGTCCCCGACTGGTTACTCCTGTCCAGGATCGTCACTCCTGGCAAAGGAAGGCCGTCCGAAGACGCTGTAACCTTCCCTCTCAATACCCGCTGTTGACCGTAAACTGAGCTTGACAGGCTCAGCAACACAGCCAAGGCGAAAGCAATCGGTAAAAACTTTCTCATAACTGGTAGTAAATGGTTAGAAATAAAATAAAAGGCTATCCGAAAACGGATGATGTACGAAGCGGAGATCCAAAAATATCTCGCAACATGATTCTATGTCAGGATGAACAAAAACTCATCCCACGTACGGTCAGATTGGGGCGGCAGACGCTAAACCGTTCCTGAGTTCAGCTCGTCTGTTATCTTAAAGCTAGAAAAAATGACTGTTGCTTACAAAATGAATTCCGGATATTTTTAGCCCAAACAATAAATCTTTATTAATTTTTTTACACAAACCGAAGGCTATATCAGTTAATTTTAAATTTTTACAAGATTCTTCAGTTATTTTTTGTACTTGACTGGGAGCTAAACTCAAAAAAAACAGCTTTTCACCCTCTTCTCGTAAAAGTGTCGGCAATATCCGTCCGCATTATTCAAATTTTCAATCACCATCCGAAAAAACCAACAGACGAGGACACGGACCAAAGCTCTCATCGAACGCTATAAGAGGATTGAAACCAAAAAGGGAAAACTCCTTTCGAAATTTTCCCTCCAAAGAAGAAATGAACTGAAAAACACTTTTGAAGGGCAGTAGCGGCCGTCGCCATTTTCAATCTCGGTTGAATACAAACGCAACAGCCGTAAAAAGGCTTACGAAGCCCCCACCCTACACAAAATGGGGCGCATTGGCATTCTAGACAAGTGTAACCAGCTCCTCTTTTGGCGTTCTCACTTTCTTCATGTTGACCAGCCAGTCTTTAGTCTCGTCACGATAACCCAAAGGAAGGACGATCACGCTTTTGAGGCCTTTTTCAGCAAGGCCAAGGATCTCATCCACTGCGGCATTGTCAAAACCCTCCATGGGAGTGGAGTCCACTTTCTGTTCCGCAGCAGCTACCAATGCACTTCCTAAGGCAATGTAGGCCTGCTTGGCTGCATGGTGAAAGTTTTCTTCGGCAGACTTCACGCCCATCATCCCTATCAGACGAGTCCGGTAGGCATCGGTGGCACTATTTGGCAAGCCCCGCTGTTTGTTGCTTCGTTCAAAGACCTTGTTTATCCGCTCCTCGGTGTATTGATCCCAAGCGGCAAAAACCAAAACATGGGAAGCATCGGTGACTTGGCTTTGATCCCAAGCGACGGCACGGAGCTTTTGCTTCACTTCCGGATCGGTGATGACGAGAACCTCATAGGGCTGAAGTCCTGAAGAAGAAGCCGTCAGTTGGATAGCTTCAAGGATGTAGTCGACTTTTTCCTGTGGCACTACCTGACCATTCATGGCTTTGGTGGCATAGCGCCATTTCAGATTCTGGATTACGTTCATAACAGTTGGTTGAATGCTGACATTTTAAATGTATATACACATATTAACCGTCTCCATTGCCTCAATAGTTCCTGGAAATTAAAAAAACCGGAAGAGGCAGCAGCTTCCAAAATGGTTAAGGGAGAATTCATCATAGGAACCTCCACTTATTTTTCCCTGTTCTTTGACTAAATTGAAATTCTTGGCGACACCTTCTGGAAACAGCCTCTTTAGCTTTTTGATATTCCTGAATGAATCCTAAAAACGTCAGTCCACAAGTAAAAAAAATCCTTCCCGGCATCCTGGCCACGTCCATTTTCATGCAGATGCTGGACTCGACGATCCTGAACACCTCCTTGCCGGCCATTGCGCAGGATCTCAACGAATCTCCGCTCAACATGCAAAACGCCATTATCAGCTATGTGCTGACTTTGGCTTTGCTGATGCCGATCAGTGGATTTTTGGCCGATAAGTTCGGCACCAGAAAGGTCTTTATTGCGGCCCTGTTGCTCTTTGCACTGGGCTCGCTTTTTTGCTCCCTTTCCCAAAGCCTCACCCAACTCGTCTTTGCCAGGGTCTTGCAGGGAGTGGGCGGGAGCTTGATGACCCCTGTCGGCAGGCTGACACTGATCAAGACTTATCCCAAAAATGAGCTCGTCAAGGCCATGAACTATGCGATCGTCCCGGCTTTGATCGGCCCAGTGCTTGGTCCTTTGGTCGGAGGCTATATGGTGGACTACCTGTCTTGGCATTGGATCTTTTTGATCAACTTGCCCATTGCGTTTGTTGGGATTGTGTTGGGACTGAAGTTTATGCCGGATTATAGGTCAAAGATCCTCGACTTCGACTTGAAGGGATTTCTTTTCTTCGGAGCTGCTTCGTTTTTGCTGTCCATTTCCCTGGAGCTGTTGGGAAACACCGTCCACATCACCCCTATCCTAGCAGCTTTGGTCTTGGGCTTTTTGATGCTGTATTTCTATTACCGGCATGCAAAAAAAGAAGACAACCCCATCTTTCCGCTGAACCTTTTCCAAGTCCGAACCTTTCGCGTCGGTATCCTGGGCAACCTCGCTACCCGACTTGGAATTAGTTCAGTTCCATTGCTTTTACCCCTGATGATCCAGATCGCGTACGGAGAATCCGCGGTGGTCTCCGGTTGGATCGTAGCCCCGATGGCACTGACGGCGATCTTTGGCAAGACTGTCGTGATCCGGATTCTCGATCGCTTTGGATATCGAAACACCCTCATGGCCAACACCATGATTATAGGAGTATTGATCTGTTCATTTGCGATTCCCGGGCTCCATACTTCGATCTATTGGCATCTGCCCATCATCGCGCTGCTCGGCTTCTTCAACTCCATCCAGTTTACATCGATGAATTCCATCTCCATCGCGGACCTTAGAGGGTACCACACGAGTAGCGGCAATTCCCTAATTTCGGTAAACCAACAGTTGGCAATCGGCTTCGGTGTGGCATTTGGATTGATTGTGCTGAAGTTGTTTGAAGGAGATGTGCGACTGATCCAAAACGAAATCCACAATGCTTTCCGTTATACCTTCTTGGTGATCGGCAGTCTGACCATCTTTTCTGGCTTGGTATTTCGCAGACTCCACTTCAGGGACGGGGAAAATCTAAAAGCCTAGTAAGAGCCATGCAAGAGGTCGAAGTCGTTTATCCAAAAAAAGCCAAGGATTGGAGAGATTGGCTGGAGAAGCATCATCGGTCCAAGTCATCCGTATGGCTGGCGTTCCACACAAAAGCATCCGGACAGCCCTCCATCTCGTGGAGCGACGCCGTCGACATCGCCCTCTGCTATGGCTGGATCGACAGCAAAAAAGTTAAGATAGACGATGAAACCTCCCATCAGTTCTTCAGCAAGCGCAAGGCAAAAAGCACTTGGTCCAAGATCAACAAGGAAAAGGTCGCGACCTTGACCGAAACAGGCCTGATGACCCAAGCTGGCTTGGAGGCTGTTGAAATCGCCAAAGAAAACGGTTCCTGGACGCTGCTCGATGAAGTCGAGGAACTGATAGTGCCCGAGGATCTGGCACTGGCGCTCAGGGCAAAGGCCGGAGCGAGGGAGTTTTTCGATGCACAAAGCAAGTCGGTGCGGAAGATGATGTTGGCCTCGCTTGTTCTCGCAAGACGACCCGAAACCCGCCAAAATCGGATCGACGAAATTGCCGAATTGGCGGCAAAAGGGATGAAGCCAAAGCAATTTTAGGAAAAGAATACCACTAGCCCTTTCCTAACTTTTTTTCGAATATTGTCCAAGTAAAACAAGAGCCCAATGAACAACCCTAATCCAAAAGTCGATTTTTACTTTTCCTCCAACGAAAGATGGGAAAAGGAAATCGCCCAATTGAGACGGATAGTCCTAGACTGCGGCCTCACTGAGGAGCTGAAGTGGGGCTGCCCCTGTTACACTTTTCACAAGACCAATATAGTCCTGATCCATGTCTTTAAGGAATACTGTGCATTGCTCTTTTTCAAAGGGGCGTTGCTCCAGAATTCACACGCTATCCTGATCCAGCAAACCGAGAATGTGCAAGCCGCCCGCCAAATTCGGTTTACCCACGTGAAGGAAGTCATGGATCAGGAAGTCTGGGTCAAAGCCCACATCTATGAGGCGATTGAAGTGGAAAAGGCCGGACTGAAGGTCGCCTTGAAGAAAACCGGGGAATACGATGTGCCGGAGGAATTTCAGCGAAAATTGGAGTCCGATTGCAAACTCAAAACGGCTTTCGAGTCACTTACGCCCGGGCGGCAGCGGGCGTATCTGTTTTATTTTTCCCAAGCCAAGCAGTCCAAAACACGAGAATCCCGCATCGAAAAAAGCGTTCCCAATATCTTGGAGGGCAAGGGGCTGAACGACTGACCCAATCCTTATTCATCGAATGCGTAAATTGACTTTACGAATATCCTTTTCAAAAAAACATGGGCTTAAAAATCATTCTCACAGGAGCTACCGGTATGGTGGGTGAGGGCGTCCTGCTCGAATGCCTCTCAAACGATCAGGTCTCCGAAGTGCTCAGCATCAGCCGCCGCTCCTATCCTATCTCCCATCCGAAGTTTTCCGAGTTGCTCGTCGCGGATTTCATGCAGATCGATTCCCATGAGGATCGGCTCACGGGATTTGACGCCTGCTTCTTTTGTGCGGGAGTGAGCTCGGTAGGCATGAGCGAGGCGGACTATACGCATATCACATTGACCACGACATTGCATTTCGCCAAAGTTTTGGCGAAATGCAATCCCGAAATGGTTTTCGACTTTGTCACCGGTGCATTGACTGAAAGCAGCGAAAAAGGTCGATCGATGTGGGCAAGGGTAAAGGGCAAAACTGAAAATGAGCTGATGAAGCTGCCCTTTCGGGGTCAGTACAACTTCAGACCTGGACTGATGACTCCCGTAAAAGGACAAAAAAACGTCAAGGGCATATTCAAACCCTTAATAGCCATCCTGCCTTTTTTCATGCCCAAAAAGACCCTTAGCCTTCACGAAGTCGGAAGGGCCATGATCCGCACCGTGACGGAGGGCTATGCTAAGCAGGTGTTGGAAATAGAGGACATCAAACTATTAGGAAACTAAGTCGTCCGTCAAGATTCATGGCCTACGGAGCACTGCATAGTCTTCGTCTCCGATCTAAACCGAAACGGCATCAAAGCAAAATCCCAACGATAAAAAAAGACGATACCCCCAAAAAAAACTAAACGACCAGAGATGATAATTTTTGCCCCCGCATCAGTCTTGGGTCACTTTGCTTTTCCACCAATTTGAGTTGGGCTTCCAAGTAGGCGCTAGCATCGCCTTCCTCTCGTTTTCCAAAGCAGGCCAACGATTTTTCTTGACTCCTTCCAAATATTCGAGTTCGGCTTGCATGTCATACTTAGGATCCTTGTAGGCCATATTTGCATTGGCTTTCTCCAGATAGGAGAGCAAGGCAGCGTCCATTTCATCCACGAGTTTTGTTTCCCGATTGGCCAAATCCCATTGTTCCCCAGGATCGCGCTCCAAGTCATAAAGTTCCCGATGTCCGTCCTCCCAATAATGGATTAGCTTCCACTTTCCACGGCGTATGATGGAACTCGGATCTCCTCCCTGATTTCCGTAGTGCGGGTAATGCCAGAAAAGATCCCTGTCGCCTAGTTTCTTCTCTTCTATCGCATCAAACAGGTCAATTCCCTCAATGCTTGATCCTGATTTCTGACCAGCTAAACCCAACAGTGTCGGATAGAGGTCTATTCCTGTCGCCGGTAATTCTACTTTTTGTTCCTTGGCTTGGCCAGGAAGATGGATAAAATAAGGCACGCGAAGTCCTCCCTCCCACTGGTAGCCTTTGCCTCCACGGAGAGGCAGATTAGAGGTAGAGAAATTGTCGCCCGATGCTACACCTCCATGGTCAGAGGTAAAGACGATCACGGTGTTTTCCGCCAAACCCGATTTTTCCAATGCTTCCATCACTCTGCCCACCGCATCGTCCATAGTCTCCACGAGCCCAGCGTATACTGGATTGTCCTGAACGATGCGGATGGGAAGCCGTCGCTCCATCTCAAAAGCGTGATCGGCCAAGCCATTTCTTTCGGCTTTTTCGCGGAATTTTGCCCATTTTTCCTCCGTAGTCTGGATAGGGCCATGGACCGCATAGAAGGACAGCATCGCAAAAAAAGGCTGCTGGTGCTCCCCTTCTATAAATTTGGCAGTTTCATTGGCAAGACGCAGCGTAAGGTTTTCCCCATTCGGGCCTTGGGCCATTTTTGGATTGTCATAGGGGGCAAAATAGCCTCCTTTTGGACTGCCGGATTCAAATCCGCCAATATTGGTATCAAAGCCATGGTCTTCCGGGTAAGAACCTTCCCCTCCCAAATGCCATTTTCCCGCAAAAAAAGTCTCATATCCTGCCGCCTTCAAAGCTTCTGGCAGGGTGATGGATTCGGCATCGAGCTGGTGGGAATAGGCTGGAGGCAGCAGCTGGGTATGTCTGCCCATCTCCCGCCAAGCCTCTTCCTCCGGTGCTCCAATCCAATCTGTTATGCCATGAGTCGCTGGTGTCTGTCCTGTTATCAGACTGGCCCTGGCCGGACTGCACACCGGCGACGAGGAGTATCCTTGGGTAAATTGATAGGAGGTCCTGGCCAAGCGATTCACGTTGGGCGTCTCGTAGTAGTTGCTTCCAGTCACCCCAAGATCGTGATATCCGAGATCGTCCACGACAATTAGGAGAATGTTCGGCTTTTTGTCTTGAGCCAGAATCTCGGAACCAAGGGAAAAAAGCGCCAAAAAAAAGGAAAGGATTAACTTCTTGAAGTATTTCATTGATGAAATGTAAAATAAAGCCAATGCTTCTTCCAAAAGAAGACGGATAAACGGAAGATATTCGGCTATTGATAGAGAGTATCCACCTGGTTTTGAACCCCCAAGCGATGGAGCTTCAAAAATCTTCAACCACTATCGGAAAACCGGTAGGCGCATTTCCTGCCTAGGATTTCATTTTTCTTCGCACTCTCGGGAAACTATTCCGCTTTCCTGTTGATGAAGTAGTTTATTCCAAAATTCAGGCTTCCTAGACTGGCGTTGAAATGGTCCGTATTGTAATAAGGATTCTGTTGGGAATTCTTTGAATAGGAGATTTCACCAAAGCTGGCTTCTACCCCCCACCTCTCATGTGGCAAAAATGTCAAAACGGGACCGACGCTAACTACGAATTGGTTGACTTTGCTGTCTGATTCCCCATCCGTAGTTCTGCTTCCTGCGCCCACTTTGCCATTCAAACTGATGAGAAATTTATCAGAGACAGAAAAGTACTTTCTTGCGAAAACACCATAAATCTGGGAAACGGTTTTTTGGTCTTCGAAGAGGTTGGTGTAAATATTTAGCGTTGGCGAGTTTTGCGTGTATAGCTGAACGAACGCGCCGACGGAAAATGATGGCGCTACAAAAGTAGCGACCGTGGGACTCAAGGTAAAATAGTGGGTTGCCGGAGTGGAATTGTCACTGGAGCTGGCTGAGATTGAGGTATAGGACACATTCCCCCCAATTGCAAGGGTTCCCTTGGAAAACTGCGCAAATACGGTGAAAGGGGCAAGAAACAGGAAAACAAAAAGGTACTTCATCATTGTTTTTAAGAGTTTAGTGGCGCAAAAATAGCCACCGATCTCAATTCCACAACAGTGAGTTTTTACTATTCCACGATCATGAAAATCAAAACCCAACTCCCAATTTGGAAGCCTTCATACAATCGACTAGAAATCTGGCCTTTGATCCATCCCCCTTCCGAAAACCAACTTTTGGCCAGTCAAATTTCACTTCCCCACCAGGCTGTGCCGAATTGCACCGGCTCGATTTTTTGAAACTAAAGCCGTTAAAAAAGGACTGCGACTTGAGCTCGGAAAACGAAAAAATCCCAATTTGCGGCATAACCCCTAGTAAAATGAAACTACTGCAAGCCATTAAAGAACATCCTGAAACCGTGTCTTTCCAGGAAGTCATCGCCTACATAGACGAACACTATGAGTTTACGCCAACCCGCTTTGTCAATGGAGTCACCATCAACGAAGCTGGACAAAACAACGGGAGCTGCAAGGTTTTTTCTTTTGCCAAGCTCCATGGACTTACTGCAGAGCAGACCCTGGCACTTTTCGGAGACTATTATCGCAAGGATGTCCTCGAAAATCCGGAAGGCACAGACCATCAAAACATCCGAAACTTCATGCTCAAGGGTTGGGAAGGAATCCGCTTTGAAGGGGACGCTCTCAAGGCAAAATAAGCTACTTTCGGAGCATAGCTCGCTTTCAAGGGGATTTCGCGTATTTTGACCCAGTTTGCATTTAATATAGTCCTGGTGCTATGCAAAAAAACCGTTCGCGCTACAATGCCAAAATCATCTGCCTGAGCTACCTAGTAGTGGGCGTTTCCTGGATTCTGTTCAGTGACTCGCTTGCCTCCTATTTTTTCAGCGATGACATCCGAAAGATGTCCCAGTTCCAATTGTTCAAGGGCTTTTTCTATGTAGGCATCACCACATTGATGCTCTATTTCCTGATCAGAAAAATGACCAAAAGCATCAACAAGCGCAAACTGGAACTCGAACTCCTCTTTTCCAACCCCAATCTCGGCATTCTAAAACTCGATGCCGCGGGCCTTTTTACGCAGGTCAGCCACAACATCGCCACGATCACTGGCTATTCCTCCGAAGAACTGGTAGGGAAACACATCAACCACTACACCCCGGAAAATCGGAAAGAAGAGGACGATGCTGAACTTGCCAAGGTCACGAACTCCAATCCAAACGACGACTTTGTGTTCAGAAAGCATATACTGAGTAAGGATGGTCAGGAAGTCATCATCAGGGGCTATGGCATGAGGACAAAACCGTCCAAAAACGAATCTCCCGGATACATCGTGGCAATCCAAAACATCACCGAAGAAATTCGATTTTTGCTCGCACTCGAGGCCCATAACGCACAATTGAAGGAACTTGCATCCGAACAATCGCATCTAGTCAGGGCCCCGCTAGCCCGCATCATGGGAATCACCAATATTCTCCAAGATCCCGACAGCCTGGAACAAACCGAAAAAACCAGCCTTATTCAGAATTTGGAGGTATCTGCGCAGGAGTTGGACCTTGCCCTAAGGGGCATTTCCCAAAAAATGAACTCCAATCCCAACGGAGACAAGGCCTAGGACTCCAGAGCTAAATTTCGTCGCAGGGCCTAGCCGATGACGTCTGGTCGGCAACAGTTGGGCTACCGTAGAGCTCAGAAATGGGAAGGGCGGCGGTTTGACTTCACCGGCTCCATCTCTAATGGCACGCTGACCCAGACTGGAGTGGAAACAAGTCGTCGATCTAGGCATGTGGTAGTTTATCTTGGAGTATTTCATTAGGGTCGGATAGCCGATTCCTACCACTGCGGATGACCCAATTAAAAAAATATTATTTAGTTGTTTTTCTCATCCATATTTATCTTTTTGGGTTTGATTCTTGAGAAACTAGTATTTCGCCAACCTATTTTCAACCCTTGATTTTTCCCATGAAACCCACTTTGATCCAACTTGCGTTTAGCACCTTGACTTTTAGCCTGCTTTCCTGCGGGGGAACCTCCAAAAACAGCAACAGTCCCCAAAATTTTTCACTCGAGATCATCGATTCTGTCCAGGTAGATTTCCTCGGAGAGATGATGCTCCAGGACTACGATCCCAAAGCGGACAAATACTTGCTCACGACAGAAGTGTACTACGAATACCTCGAGGTGGATGGGCAGGGTAAAATCCTCAATCATCACAAATTTAGCGAAGACGGAGTAGCTCCAGTCAGCCAAGCGATGGGATTGGGATATTTCAATGGAGATGTAACCGTATTTAATCCTCCAAAAGGCTTCTACCGCTTCCGAGATTCGACCAAGGTCGGGGAAATCAAAATCCCCTACCCCTACCAAGTTCAAATCATGAGTCCAAAGCTCGGAGTTTTTGAAATTGGCAACAAGCTCTACTACCCCAAGCCTTGGCCGGAAACGCTCGCGGTCAATATGGAAGAAGGGGAATTTTATCAGACGATGTACCGACTTCCCATCATCGAGTCCCAGAACAAGAGCACGGGAGACACCTTAGGCGTACTCAGTTTGCCAGAGACCTCCTCCCTGCTCGGAGATCAGATCCACGGTTTTCCGGTTCCGGTCTATACGCTGGACGGTGACCGGCTACTGCTCAGCATGTGGTTTGAGCCAAGATTCTACGTCTATGCCAAAGAAGGGGATCGCTTTATCTTCGAAAAGACCGTAGAAGTGGATATCCCTGATTGGGTTCCGTACACACCTGTTCCGCTAGACCAAGCGCAGCGATTTTTTGAAGAAAACAGAAAGAAAATGCCCGGGAACCTGACCAACATACTTGTATCCGGAGACTACTACATCGCAGTGTATAACAAAGGACTGCCCGAAGCTCAGACCACGGAGCTAATGCAATCCACCGAGCGAGACCTAGCAAGGCAACGAATGAACCCCAGCTTTGCAGCAATCTTCGACAAAGACTTCAACCAATTGGCGACGAACGTCCCCTTCCCCATTAACGCCAACTACCCCAATGTGGTCAATAAAGACGGCGAGCTTGTCGTGTCCAAAGTGGCGGCGATGTCGGAAACAGAAGACGAGGGCATCATCCTCTATAAAATGAAAGTGAAGGCGGAATAGTTTTGGACAGATTCGTATGGGAGGTATGCCGTGTAAAAAAACCAACGGATTTTGTAAAGTACTTTTCTCAACCTAGCGATAAAAAATGAACCCATCCGAAATCCGCTCCTACTGCCTTGGCCTCAAAGGCGTCACCGAATCCATCAAATGGGACGATCACCTATGCTTCAGCGTCGGCGACAAGATGTTTTTCGTTCTCTGTCCCGACCAAGTCCCCGTCACGGGTTCTTTTAAAACCACGCCGGAACACTTCGAAGGACTGATCGCTCGGAGCGGCCTCACCCCCGCGCCGTACTTGGCTAGGCACAAATGGGTGTACTACGAAGGGTTAGCATGCCTCAGCGACGAGGAATGGAAGGCTTCCATCCTGGAATCCTATCACTTGGTCTTTGAGAAGCTGCCCACTAAGACCAAAAAGCAGATCGAGGTTCTGTAAGCTACGAGGCGCGAAATACGAAATACGGGCTTTCGGCTTCCAACCACCTACTTCTCCACCTCCACCACAAACCGCTGATATCTCGTCATCGGGTGAGTTCCGCTGTCCTTGACCTCGGCAATGACATGCAGTTGACCTTTGGCGCTTGGATCAAGGTCTAGCGTAACTCGATTACCGGCTTGGCTGAGGCCAACTTCTCCGGTATAGGTTCCCACTTCTTTGTATACCCAAAACACAGTGCTCAACTGATCTCCATCCGGATCGCTGCTTTGCACTTCCAAACTCAGACTTTCTCCGGGTTTGGCGGAAAGTTGGGTAGCCCCTTTCGCCTCTACGACCGGAGGATGATTGGCCTCGGCATAGTCCATCACGCACCAATCCGCTCTTGCTGCAAAGTCCTGTTGTATCGCCTCCACCCAGCGTATTTGGGGATAGGTTGCGTCAAGCGTATCGGTAAATGGATTGAAGTCCAGAACATTTTCACCGTCTTCCCAACGGTTGGGCTGCTCGGCTGACTGCACCAATCGCCCTCCCCAACCACCCCACTGAGGCTGGCTCAGATTGTCTAGGCCAACATCAATCAGGTGCAAGTAGGCCGGAGAGTCGCCCTCCGAGATAAAATCATACACTCCAAAGGTGCCCCACTGCGCATTGACCAGCTTGGTAGAGTCACCGTGGATATGTTCGTCATCACCTTCCTGCTTCTGCCCGTCCCCATAGCTGTAATACTGCTTGAGCAGTGGGCCGTGGTTGTTGATGATTTCATTTCCCATATACTCCCCTTCGAAAAGGTAATGCTGGGACTCTGGCACCGCCCGCTTCCAGGCATAGGCAAAGCACCAAAATTGGCTGGAATTGTAGTAAATCTTCAGGTCGGGCCAGTTGGGCGCAATGTACTTTCGGTAGGTCGCATCCTGATCGAGTATCGCGTAGATGATCGCTTTGTCGATGACTTTTTGATAAATGGAATCCCATTGAGGAGTGTCTTTGTGTTCATCCTCGATGGACTTCAGAGCCCGCGCAATGGTGTTGGTTCCTCCCCAGACTTGGAGGTAAATAGGTTCGGTAGTCGCGTCCAAGAGTTTTTCTTTGATAAAGTCCGAGCCCGGCGTATCCTCTTCCATTTCTCCTTCGAATTTGATATTGCCCACGCGCACCAAAGACCTCAGATGGGCTGCGGCGGGAAAGCCTTCGGCATGCTGGCTCAGTTTGGGATAAACTTCTTCATAGGCGTCGAGAAGTGGATTCATCCATTCCACTCCTGGCCAGCGCAAGTCCGTTTTCGCCCCGTACATCCGCTTAGTCATCTCCATCTCTGAGGTGAACTCTGTCCCCTTCCCATCTCCGGCATAATGCCACATACTGGACGAATAGACCAAACCTTCGATCTTAAATTCATTCGCATACAGCAGCATTCTGATAAAAGAATCCACATCGTCGATCTCACCGTCCGTGGTGACGATGGTGCGGGGCTTTTTGGGGTCGGGTGAGGATTCTTGAAGTTTTTCGGTTTTGGGTTGACAGGATAAAAGCAAGGTGAAGGTCAGCAGCAACAAATAGCGGGTCATGGACTTTTGGTTTTGAGAATCTTAAAATAGAAAAAACAAACCAAACCCTTTTTTATTAGTCGCCTCGGTACTCAATATGTTTAGGGAAGAGGAATCGTAAATCCCTCAAACCAATTCGAACTCGAGTTGTCCCATATAAGCACGGCCACGATACCTCCGACCGCTACTAGGGCCCCAGTGAGTGGCAGACTAAATTTGGACACTTTCACGGATTCGATTTCCTGAATCGGTATCTCTACCGGCATGTGGTTTTTAGGCAAATTGTAGTTTGCAAATAGGGTCTTCGGGTCAGTTTTTTGGAATGTAACCACCACCTGCTTTTCATTTTTCAAAAAGACCTGAAGCTTTTGTCCTGTTTCTAATTGCATCAATTGCCTTTGAATATTTTCAAAATGAGAAAGATTCTGATCTGTAACGTATCCCGCTTTTTCGATGGGTTTATACACTTTGCAGCCAACACCTAGGAAGGCTAACCAAAGTACTAGAAGTAGAGTTTTCATGGCCTTTTTGATTAAGATGGATTATTCTAATCCGAACTTAAGCGATCCTTGATTCAGCTAGGGCCTACAAAATACCAAACCAAAAAAAGGTATTGGCAAAAATGACTGAAATGGACTTTCCCTCGTCGGATTAGCATAGATGACTTTGACCAAGCTAGATTTCCCTTATGCATTTCTATTTTCCAGAATCTGCAATTCCTTTTTTCAAGAATTGAAATACTTACCATCAACTGCCTTAATTAATTCCTTAAAGGGCCGAATTCAGAACCCGACTGGTTGGGTTCGAAGTGCCAAATCCGATAAATTAGAGCCAATCGAACCCAACGAACCATGAAAAACGAAAAAGCACCCTTTTCCAGGAGAGATTTTGTGAAAGCCGCTGCGCTCAGTGGCGCAGGAATGATGATTGTTCCCAGGCATGTCATTGGAGGGCCGGGCTATACAGCTCCCAGTGATCAAGTCAACTTGGGCATCATCGGTGCTGGAGGAAAAGGGAAGCAAAACGCCGGGGAGTTTTTGAAACTGGAAAATGTAAACCTCACCGCAGTCGCAGACCCGGCTTACTACTGGAATTTGGCTGATTTTTATTACCGATCCGAGGCGGGAAGGGGTCCGGTCGTCGATATGATCGAGAGTCAGCAAGCTGCAAAAGGCAACACCAAGCGGGTGGCCCAATACAGCGACTTCCGCAAAATGATGGAAAACGCATCCGAACTGGATGGCATCGTGATCTCCACTCCTGACCACACCCACGCGTACATTGCCCTGATGGCTCTAAAAATGGGCAAACATGTCTATTGCGAAAAACCCCTCACCCACAATATCTGGGAAGCCCGCGAGGTGGCGAGGGTCACTTGGGAAACCGGTCTGATGACCCAAATGGGCAATATGGGCCACTCAACCGATGGGATCCGTGAGACGGTAGAGTACCTGCGTGCAGGCGTGATCGGCGAGGTCAAAGAATGCCATGCCTGGGTTCCGGCGGGCCGTTGGCTGCCTGGATTGAAAGGGCTACCCCAGGGCGAAAGCACCATGCCAGTCGGCTTTGATTGGGACCAATGGATAGGACCAAGGGAAATGGTTCCCTTTCACAAGGATTATGTACCGGTCACTTGGAGGGATTTTTGGGATTATGGCTGCGGGGCTTTGGGCGATTTTGGTTGCCATGATTTGGATGCGGTGACTTGGGCTTTTGACCTGAAGAATCCCGATACGGTTCAGGTATTTCCTGCCGGCTATTCCGACAGCAAGATTGCCCCTTACGGAGAAGTTGGGTATTTCAACTTTTCTGCAAAAGGCCAGCAAAAAGCCATGAAAATCAATTGGTATTCCGGTGGCTTGAAGCCGGACTTGCACCCTGCATTACCGGCAGGCTTTGCGTATCCTGCCCGAGCATCGATGTTTGTAGGCAGCAAAGGCGTGATCATCAACGACGGCAGCGGCCGAAAACCTCAGGTTTTCCCCGAGTCTCTCAGAAACAACATCAAAGCGCCCAAACCAACGATTAAGCGCTCTGCAGGCCATTTTCAGGACTGGATTGATGCGATCCGAAACAAAGAGCAAGCTTCATCCAATTTTGAATATGGCTCCCGATTGACAGAGATCACCCTGCTGGGCGTATTATCCCTGCGACTAGGAGGAAAAATGATCGAATGGGATTACGACAACATGAAGGCCAAGGGCATATCTGAAGCTGACCAATACATCAAGGAGCCCGTAAGAACTGGCTGGGAGATGTAGGAATGGATATCAGTTCAGATGGCTGTGAAAAAAATAAAGAGAGCTCCATCGCTCATTTTGACATCTCGACTTTAAGCTTTGCACAGAAACTCAATTGAGCAATGGACGGTTTTATCAAGCCTCACGATCCAGAATGGAAAAATGAGTTTAAACGACTTAGAGAAATCCTTCTGGCTGAGTTGAATTGCTTTGAAATAGACGTTCAACATGTGGGAAGCACCACTGTGCCAAACCTTTGGGCCAAACCAATTTTGGATGTAGACATCATCCTGTTCAACAATGAGCTTCTCAATGATATTTCATCAATCCTAGAGAAGCTTGGATACGAGCCGAAAGGCGAACAGGGAATTCCTGGACGCTTTGCGTTTCGACAAACTTCGAACCTTGTTCCGCATGCTTTAGGCAAAAACACTTGGCAGGAACATCACCTTTACGTTTGTTTCTCCGACAGTCTGGCCTTAAAAAACCACCTTCAGTTCAGGGATGTGCTACTACAAGACGAAAAACTTGTGGGCGAATATTCCCAATTGAAAATAAGACTTGCGAATGAAACAGGTATGAACAGAGAAAAGTATTGGAAAAGCAAGACAGCCTTCGTACTCTCCATACTTCAAAACTTGGGATTTGATCCCAGAGAGCTGGATGAAATAAAAAAAGCGAACGAATAATCATCGTTCGGCACTTGAGGCTCTTAGCCCCTCTTGGGATGTTCTGAAAAAAAGGGCAATTGAGCGGCAGCTGGCCGTCCTTTTAGAGGGTGTAGCTTCTGGCTACACCCTTTTGATGTTGGGAAAATTGAAATTTCACTTAGCGCCCTGCAACTATGCACTAAACTACTCTCACCTTTCCATCAAGGATTGGTCGAGAAGATGGAGCCATTGGCAATTAATGCCCGACGGTTCATTTTCAGAATATCTCTCACCCACTCGGCGAAATCTTCCGGCTGAAGCACTTTTTCCGGGTTTCCATCGGTCAAGCCACCTTGGATACTCATGTCGCTGGCGATAGTACTAGGAGTTAGTGTGAAAACTCGGATATTTTGTTTTCTCCATTCGGCCATCATGGACTGGGACAATGAAATGACCGCCGCCTTGGAGGCTGCATAGGCAGACATCCCGGCTCCACCTTTGAGTCCAGCGGTAGAGGCCACGTTGACTACATCGCCCTCGCCTTTTTTCTTCAGATAGGGATAGACGGCCATTGCGGTATGGTATACGCCAAACAGGTTGACTCGCATCACTTCTTCCCAATCTGACGGAGACATGTTTTCCAAGGTGCCCATCTTGCCGATTCCGGCATTGTTGACCAGGATATCCACGCCACCGAGTTTGCCCACCAATGCGTCGATTCCGGTTTTCACGTCTGCTTCATTGGCTACATTAAAAGCTTCATAAGCAGCCTTCACCCCGAAAGCTTCTAATTCTTCAGAGACGGTCTTCAGTTGCGCTTCATTTCTTCCGGTAATCCCGATATTCACACCTTCTTGAGCTAGAAGCAAAGCCACCGCCTTACCCAATCCTCGGCCTCCCCCGGTTATAATTGCTGTTTTTCCTTTTAATGAAATCATGGTTCAAAAGTTTTTTTGGTCAAAGTAGCCAACCCAAAAACGGACGAAAATGTCCCAAACCAAACCAAAAAAACAGCTTGAAATTCTAAACGGGCAGGAGCCAGCCTTTGAAATGAAGTAAATTCTCAGCTGTAAAACGCCTCAGTTGCCTGTCAAATAACTAAATAAAAAATCTTTTCCAAATAGACATCTCACTACACTTACGCTGTTCTGACTCCTGTTGCTCATCGCCTAGAGGGGCTCTAGTCTTCCTTCATGCAGCCTTCGAATCCCAAGGAATCAATCCACGTAGGTCCTGTCCAGCCAGTCCACGACCATCATTCAGCTTTCCCGATGTATAACCGCGTGGGTGGTGTTTGGCATTACCATAAACTCCTTTTGGTCACCGGGAATCAAATCGTAAAACTCCCGCACTTTCTCGACATCAAACAGCTCATCCGAATCCCCTATCCCTACCAAAACCGGAATATTCATGTCGGCTGGCAGCCTCAGTTCCTTCACATCCAGCATCATCAAAAACCTCGGCGTGTAGTGCAGGTTAAACAAACTGTCTTGTGTCACCGTCATCCCTTCCCGGTAATATTCATAAATCTGATAAGAGGGCCGAACCAAGGCTCCAGAGAAAAACCTTGCCTTCTCCATAAACGAGGGTTCCCTCCCTACCCCTTTTTTACCCTCATACGCTCCAGATAGCAGCACCAAACCTGAAATTTCCTCCGGAACCAAGTTAGCTGCACAGATCGCCGACGCGACACCCAAGCTATGGCCAACGAGCACAACATCCGAAAACCCAAGTCCTTTGATAAATCGGATCGTTTCACCGAGGTCCTCTATCCATCGGTCTTTGCCCGGACTATCGCCTCTGTTCCCGCCGGAAAGGCCGTGACCTCGATAGTCCAAACCAAACGCCGTGTAGCCACTTTCTGAAAAAGGCTTTCCAGCCATATCATAGGGTCCGCTGTAGGCCGTGATCCCGTGAAGGATCAAGAGCGCCACTTGCTCCTTTCCAACTGGTATGCTGTCAGGATTCCAGCGACGGAGAAAAAGCGTCTGTCCATCGGTAGTTGTGATCAAGTGATGTGTGCCTGCGTATTCATTTCTGAGTTCGGTCGCTCTTTCCTCGGAAACGCTGACGTGATTGGTTTTGGAGTCCACTGGATAGTAAGCCAGAAGAAATGCAATGACGAGCAAGGCCAAAACAAGGAACAATAGGCTTTTCAGGGTCTTTTTCATGGGCTAGGGCGTTTCCATCTGTTCGTTTGAGCAGAGCGGACAGATTCCAAAATACCACAAAAATTCAGTATCCCCTCTACCTTGGACATTTTCGATTATCTCCCCTCAAATAAGGAAATAGTATAATCCAGCAAGGCCACGTCCCCAACCTTCCCATGGCCCGGAATCACTGTCTGAACTTCCGGAAAGGCATTTTTCACCTTTACGACCGTCTCCGACCAAGCTGCAGTATTGGCGTCACCTAGAAATCCGACGCCAGCCTGGAGTTCTTTGACCAGGCAGCCGCCGAACAGCACCTGATCCGAAGACACATAGGACACGACATTATCTCGGGTGTGCCCCTCGCCAAAAAACCTGTTGACAACACTGAGCCCGCCCGCTTCCAGCGTCAGCTCTTCTTCAAATCCGTTTTGAGGTACCAAATTCCCCTCCGCCTTGGCAAGCTCGATGGTCTTGAAGGATGCATAGGAGGGAATTCCCTTAGCGTGAAAGGCTCCCAAGCCGCCCACGCAATCGTCGTGAAAATGGGTCGCGACTACGCCCTTCACCTTGGCATTTTGCTCCTTTTCCAACCAGGCTATCAATTCCGCGCTTCCTTCCTCATCTGCCGGCGTATCGAAAACCAAGGCTTCCCCTCCATCGATGACCAACATCCCGTTGCAGGCAACCTTTCCAAAATCATCCGTGCTCAGGTAACTGATGTGCACGAAAGTGTTGGGGCTGAGCTGCTCGATCACCAGCGTCTCGGACTGGTAAACTGTTTTTGCCTGCTGGGGAAACAGCAACTGAAAGGACAGCATTAAAAAAACGAGGATGAATGCAAAAGTTTTTTTCATGAAAGATGGAGTTTGAAGGCAAGTTAGACCGATCCCCTTTATCCGACAAGTCTCGGATGTCGCAAAGGCAGCATCATTTGTCGCAAATCGCTCCACGATTCGCTGAGCTACTCACTAACTTTAACCGTGAAGATTAATAAGCAAGATTTACCGACCCCAATCACTAAAGCCATGTCCTTCCAAGCCTATCTCGACAACATCCAAACCAAGACCGGCAAAAGCCCGGAGGATCTCAAAAAACTCGCGAAAGACAAAGGTTTTTTGGCAAATGGTCAGCTCAAATCCGAAGTAAAAGCAACCCAGATCACCAATTGGCTCAAAGAGGATTTTGATCTGGGACATGGCCACGCAATGGCCATCTACGCCTACTTCAAAGGTAAAACGAGCTAGCAAAATCTTTTCGCCGGGAAGTTTATTTCCAGAAGATGAAAGCAAGAATAGCCCGCCGCTTGGTTTCTGTGAAAGATTGGATAAAGAGCTTACGCAGATTTGTGCGGGCTTAACAAATTCCCTCTTCTATGTCCTTCCTGAGTTCCAACAAGCGGACTTTCGCCTGCTGTAAATTCCGGATTTTGGCATCCATCTCCGCAATTTTGTTATCCACGTACTGCAGCTGTTCCTCCATCGTGAAAGAACCCGAGAAACACTTGTCCAACATTTTTTTGATCTCCGCCAGGGTAAAGCCTGCCTCTTTTCCGACTTTGATGAACTCGACGCGCTCCACGACCTCCTCGTCGTACTTTTTGTAGTTGTTTGAGGTCACGCTTTCATCGACAGAGCCTTGAATCAAGCCTAGGTTTTCATAGTACCGCAAGGTATGGATGGTGACACCCGTATGTTTCGCCAGCTCATTGATCAACATTTCTTTGGACAATTAAGAGATTTAACAAAAAAATCATAAAGTATAGAGTATAGTCTATACTTGCACGATGCAAATCTAAGGCATAAGTTTGGGTCGTCAAAATCTCCCAGAGGTTCACAAAACCTTGAAAATGAAACTCCTCAGCATAGTCAAACGCATGACAATAGGCATATTGGCAGTGGTTGCGGTGATTGCCGCAATCGGCCTCATTTATCTTCAGTTCCCACAATTCGGGCAAAAACCGAATGGCGAAAGACTGGAGCGAATCAAGCAATCCCCAAATTACCGCGATGGGCAATTCCAAAACATCAGCCCATCTCCTGTGCTCGTGGAAGGATACAGCTACACCACAGTGATGTATGAGTATTTATTCGGTCGCACGCCAAACCTGACACCGAGTGCTCCAATCCCGAACATCAAGTCGGATTTGAAATCACTGCCAAAGGAGCAAGACCTGCTCGTGTGGTTTGGACACTCCTCCTACCTCCTCCAATTGGACGGCACCACTTTCCTGGTCGACCCGGTTCTGAGCGGCTACGCATCTCCGAGTAGCCTCCTCACCAAAGCCTTTGAAGGAAGTAATGTCTACCAAGTTGAGGATCTCCCGCAGATTGATTACCTGCTTATTTCACACGACCATTATGATCACTTGGACTACGAAACCATCACAAAATTAAAAGGCAAAGTAGGTACCGTCATCTGCGGACTTGGAGTAGGAGCCCATTTCGAGGCCTGGGGATATGATCCGGCGAAGGTTATCGAAAGGGATTGGTGGGAGGAAATCACCTTTGACAAGGAGGTCAAAGTTCATCTTACTCCAGCAAGACACTTTTCGGGAAGAGGAATACAGCCTGGCAAGACCCTTTGGACCTCCTACGTGATAGAAACTCAAAGCAAGAAAATCTACGTCGGCGGAGATAGCGGCTATGATACCCACTTTGCCGCAATCGCTGAGAAGTTCGGCGGTTTTGATTTGGCAATCATAGAAAACGGACAGTACGACGTAGCCTGGAGAAACATCCATGTATTGCCTGAAGACGCCATCCAAGCAAGCAAAGACCTCAATGCAAAAACGGTTTTTCCTGTGCATTCTGGCAAGTTTAAGTTAGCCAACCATCCATGGGACGAGCCTTATCTTAGGATCTCCGAATTGGCCAATACGGCCGGCATCCCTTTGGTGACTCCTATCATCGGACAGCTGGTCGATCTGAATGACAGCACCCAGACTTTCCCCAAGTGGTGGGAAAAAGTAAAATAACGGAAGGGATTCAATGGTCTGAATCACTGCTTTGAGCAGCTCGAAAAGCCCATTTTCAAACGCTTAAAAACGCCCGACTATCGGATTTTCTCACGGCAGCCGAAACTTTATTTTTAGCAACAATGTTGCAAAAATAATTCAAGCCAGGCCTTTCAAAATGCTTGGCCGCTTTTCATACAACTCACTTTTATCAGCAATTCATGAAAACCACCACTTCGTACGACGTCATCATTATTGGGGGAAGCTATGCCGGATTGTCCGCCGCCATGGCCTTGGGCCGATCGCTTCGCAAAGTCCTCATCATCGACAGCGGCCAGCCCTGTAACCGACAAACTCCCCATTCCCACAATTTCCTAACCCAAGATGGAGAGACGCCCGCGGCGATCGCCCGAAAAGCCAAGGAGCAGGTATTAGCCTATCCTACCGTCACTTTCCTGCAGGATTTGGTGCTCGAAGCTTCGTCTATCGACTCGGGCTTCGAAGTCCTCACGCAGTCGGATCAAAGCTACCGTGCGCAAAAGCTTCTCCTGGCTTTTGGGATCAAAGACGAACTTCCCAAAACTCCCGGATTTGCAGAGTGCTGGGGGATCTCGATGATCCACTGTCCCTACTGCCACGGCTATGAGTTCCGGGGGAAAAAGACGGGCATCCTCGCCACGGGAGACCGGGCCTATCACCAGGCGATGCTCGTGTCCAACCTCAGCGACCAAGTAAAGATCATCGTGCCCGAGCCATCAATCTTCACTCCGGAACAACAGGAAAAGCTGGAAAAAAAAGGGATAAGGATTTTGGACAAAGAAATTCTGGAGATTCGACACGAGAAGGGATACCTGGACAGTGTACAGTTTACCGACGGTGCTGAAGAGATATTTGACGCGATCTATGCCGATGTGCCTTTCTCCTTTCCCGGTACTCTAGTCCAAAACCTTGGATGCAAGCTGGCCGATTCGGGACGGATCTGGGTGGACCAGTTTCAACAAACCAACATCCCCGGACTCTACGCCTGTGGGGACTGCACCACGATGATGCGCTCGGTCGCCTCAGCAGTTGCAGCGGGCAATCTCACCGGAGCCATGATCAACCACGCGCTGGCTTCAGAACGCTTCTAGAAGCTGCCTACTTTTTCGTAGAGCGGGGAGATATTTTTTGGAAAGCTGGACTGAGTAAGCTCCGATGGTGCAGAGCTTTATCCTAGTAAAAGTCAACTCCTTTTCACAAGCGAAATGCCTGTGCTGCAGATTGTTTTTTCGAACAAAAAATGGCGAATAGGGAAAAATGAACGAAGCTTTATGATTATCTTTTGCTTCGTTCGTTCTCAACCTAAGCGAAAAACCCAAAATGAGCCCTTCAAGAAGAAACTTCCTCCAGCAAGCTGGCGTAGCCGCTGCGGGATTTGCCTTTACCCCTTTCCTGCCAATAGACCTACATTCCATTCACTCAGGGAAGAAAAAACTTACCGCCACCCTTTCCCTAGGCCAGTTTTCCTTTGCCTCAGAACTATACGGTGGCAAGATGAGTACGCTGGATTTCCCAAAGCGGGCCAAAGAGCTGGGGATCCACGCTCTGGAGTATGTCTCTGGCTTTTTCAACAACAAGCATACGGATAGCACCTATCTCAAAGAACTGAAAAACATCTGCGAAGGTGAGGGAGCTACCAATCACCTGATCATGGTGGATGGGGAAAACCTCGCTTCCCTTGATGCCGCAGCCCGCAAAAAGGCCGTGGAAAGCCACCACCCTTGGATCGATGCCGCCAAATACCTCGGCTGCACCACCATTCGAGTCAACTTGGGCGACACGAGCAAAGCCCTATCAGGAGAACCCGAGGAAGGAAGCGCTGAGGAAACCGCCAAAGCTGCCCTGGATGGCTATTCTTCCTTGCTGGAGTATGGGGAAAAGGCCGGCATCAACGTGATCGTGGAAAACCACTTCGGCTACTCCACCGACCCAGACTGGCTGGTCGGAATCATGAGCCAAATAAAATCGGACAGAAAAGGCTTCCTGCCCGACTTCGGCAACTTCTGTGCACAGCGCAGCAAACCCGAGGGTGCGGGCATCCAAGCCCTGCTCAGCACCACCTGCATCAAGGAACACGACAAATACGAGGGAGTGGCCAAGATGATGCCCTATGCAAAGGGAATCAGCGCCAAATCGCATAAGTTTGACGCAGCGGGCAATGATGTGGAGACCGACTACCTGCGGATGTTCCAGATCATCCAGTCCTCGGGCTGGACAGGCGGCTATATCGGCATCGAATACGAGGGCGGCCTCTACCGGGACATGGGCGGCGACACCAGCTACCTCTCCAACTCGGATGGTATTCTGGCCATGAAAAAGCTGATCGAAAAGACAATGGAGGAGCTGGGGTGATTAAGGGGCAGGTGTGTGATTAACAAAACCATTGAAATGGTTTTCGGAATGGCTGGAACCGATCCATAGCCCACCGTTTAAACGGTGGGCTACGTGGGTCGATACCCATTGGAAAAAATGGCTTCAGCCATTTATAATTCAATTGTTGAAAATGTCAGGATCAGAGCGAATGAAAGCGGAAAGGACCATGACAACCGAACTAGCGCTGATGTAATCAGCGACGCTACAACCATCTACAACGAAACAAGCTTTATCACTGAAATACACTGGATGATGAGATTTTTAAACGCAGAATGGAGAAAACTGGCGATTACAAACTATGAGATCGCACCCAGTCTATTGTCGAAATATATTCCCGCCGGCACCGAACTGGATCTGTGGTAGGACAAATGTTTTGTCAGTCTGGTCGGCTTTATGTTTGTGAATACCAAGCTGCTGGGAGCACCGATACCATTTCACAGGGATTTCGAAGAAGTCAATCTAAGATTCCATGTCAAGCACATGGAAGGCAACAAATGAAAACGCGGCGTTGTCTTCATCTAAGAGTTTGTGCCTAAGCCAGCGCCTTTTTGGGGCGAATACACCCTATGGCGAGAACTATGAAACGATGCCGATGCAACACGTTTGGGTAGAGAATGATTCACAAAGGACTGTAGCGTATCGATGGGAAAAGAACAGCGTTTGGCAATCATTTGAGGTCACCACCGAATTGCAGTCTTCCCCTATTGAGGAAACCAGTGAAACCGAATTTATCACTGAATACTACTGGGGCTATGCAGTCGGTTTCCCTTATCATCTCCATATTACCGCTGACTCAGCTTCGCTTTTACTCCGTATCATCTTCGGGTCCAAGTCGAACAAGAGTCGAAGATGACTCGAAGATGAGTCGGAGATGACTCGAAGATGAGTCGGAGAAGAGTCGGAGAAGATATGCCTCAAAAGGCACTGCTCCCACCTGAGGGTAGTGAGCTATTGCCCTGGGTATATCCAGGTGTCTAAACGAATGGAATCCCTGGAATTTAATAATTCAATCCGTCGGTGGTACCCGCAGTGACATTGATCGTCACATCGGTGATCTTGGCTGACAGATCCGAAGGAAGAAATAGCGCCGCATACGCAATGTCAGACATCATGGGCAATTGTTTGAGCATGGTATCGTCTTCCATTTTCTGAGGGTTGCTACCAGAATGCAATCCCCCTCCCCCATCCACGAAGATTTGCTACCCATTTGGTATGAAACAAGATGGGCACCCATTTCCCAAATCGAAATTTTCAGGCTTTTACCACAGAAATCGGTCGCTCCTGACAGAGCCACAAAAAAAAGCCGGACAACGCATCCGGCATTTCAAACACTCAACCTAATCCTAGTCCTATTTTGGCAAAATCACTCCGTCCACCACGTGAATCACACCATTGCTTCCTTTAAGGTCTGCGGCAGTCACTTTGGCATCATTGATCATCACCACTCCGTCCTTGATGGAGACGGTAAGTTCCTGGCCATTTAATGTGGGCACCTTTTGTCCGTCTGAGAGATCGGCAGCCATCACGTTTCCCGAGACCACATGGTAAGTCAGGATTCCGGTCAGTTGATCTTTGCTTTCAGGCTTCAGCAAAGTCTCAACCGTTCCCGCAGGAAGTGCCTCAAATGCAGCATTGGTCGGCGCGAAGATGGTGAACGGCCCGCTGCCGCTGAGGGTCTCCACCAATCCAGCAGCGGTAACCGCCGTCACCAAGGTACTGTGCTCAGGTGAGCCTACGGCGATGTCGACGACCGTCTTCGGAGTCTCGACAGGCGCAGGAGTCTCGACTACTTCCACTTCTTCCACAGTTTCTTCCTTTGGAGAACTGCAGCTGACTACACCGGCAGTGGCAATAACGGCCATAGCCAGTGTCAGAAATTTATTTTTTCCCATTGTGATAGTTTGTTAGTGTATTTCAAGCTTAACAAGCTCAAAGACAAATTGTTTGCACGTGACATAGGCCTCCTGATGAAATCTGCAATTCCATGCTTCCACTAATCGGGATTTGCAATACTCCCGAAAACCCGATCTTTTCACACCCAGCCTTCATAGATAGAGTCAAAAAGCCAGACTACGCAGGAATTATTTTTGTAAAAAGATATTTATTTATTGTTTTTCGATAAATATTTATCATTTTTAGCTAAGGATTTAAAATCTCTATACCATGGCAAAAACAAACAACTTCGTGTTTTGGGGCTTATACATCGTGGCTTGGCTCATTTTTGTCGGCCTGTCCATTGAGGCGGGAGGCTTGCTGGTCAATTTCTTCTTCGCTTGGCTCAAACCGGAAGTAGTCCAAAACCTATATCAGAAGCTGGACTTGTCCGAAATGTACCAACGCAGTGAAATAGCCTTTTTCGGGATCTACAGTTTTATTCTAACCCTCTCGATTTTGAAAGCGGTACTATTCTACACCGTCATCCGACTGATGCACACCATGGATTTGACCAAACCCTTTGACGCCTTTGTCTCCAAGCAATTTTTCCAGATCAGCTACTACACCATTGCAATCGGACTGCTGAGCTACATCGCCCGTCAGGCCGCCAAAAACCTAACGCACCAAGGCATTGCCACCGACTCTCTTAACCAATTTTGGGAGGATAGCCAAGCTTTTGTCCTCATGGGCGCGGTCATCTATATTATTGCGACGATTTTCAAAAAAGGCGTAGACCTCCAAGCCGAAAATGACCTAACCGTATAAGCCATGCCCATCATCGTAAACCTGGATGTCATGATGGCAAAGCGTAAAATGTCGCTGAATGAACTTTCGGCAAAAGTGGATCTGACCCTATCAAACCTCTCCATCTTAAAGACTGGCAAGGCAAAGGCCATCCGCTTTAGCACCCTGGAAGCCATTTGCAGGGTCCTGGACTGCCAGCCTGGCGATATTTTGGAATATGTACCTGGATACCAGGACCAGTAGGCGTGTCCGCTGAACTTTCACAGTCAGAAACTATGACTTCCCCAACTACCTTTATCCAAAATGAAACCGATCATAGATATAATCGACAAATCAGAATACCCGGAAATAGTCGACCTCTGGGAGGCCTCCGTCAGAGCCACCCACCATTTTTTGAAGGAAGAGGACATCGCCTATTTCAAACCCCTGATCCTTGACCACTATTTGGATGCGGTCGAATTGCGATGCCTGAGGGACGGCGACGGCAAGATCCTAGGCTTTGCCGGAGTTGCCGAGGGGAATCTGGAGATGCTCTTCGTCCACCCGGATCATCTGGGAAAGCGGATAGGCAAAACGCTGCTGGACTACACCATCCAGCACTTTAGTGTCAAAAAAGTCGACGTAAACGAACAGAATGAACAGGCTTTGGCGTTCTACCAACACTTTGGCTTTGCAGTCGTAGGCCGCTCCGAGTTGGATTCCACCGGAAAACCCTACCCTATTTTGCATCTGGAGCTGAAGTAGTAAAACCTTCAACAAATCCAAAAACAACATGGACAACACCTTTCAAGCAGGCATCAACATCGCCATCAAGATCCCCAAAAGCAAATACGAAAAAACGGTAGCCTTTTACCGGGATATCCTAAAGCTGGAGGTAAGGGAAGTGCCCATCACCAATCCCACCGTCTCGCGAACCCATGAAGTGAAATTCGGCGCCAATGTCATTTGGCTGGATTGCGTAGACAACTACACCCATTCCGAGACCTGGCTGCAGCTCACCGTCCCGGACGTGGGTGCCGCCACTGAGTACCTGCAGTTCAAGGGTGTCGAAACCTGCGACGAACTGGAAGAGCTACCCGAGAATATGCACTGGATCCAAGACCCCGCCGGGACAGTCTTCAACTTGCAACAACGAGAGGGGAAGTAGGGTCTAGACAGGGCTAACCTGACAGATCAGCCACGATATCGAAACAGGATTTTTACCACAGAGAGCACCGAGGTTTTTTGGGTAAACCTGATCTGCCCAAGACAATTCCAAATTCGCCTCTATTTCCATCTGACAAACCTAAGGTAGCCACTCGGGCCAAATATTGTCCCGAGTGCTTTCGGATTGATTCTTTTGGGTCAAAGCTTGAGGCTGTCTCAAAAGGCCTTTTTGTCAGCCTGAGCACTGGAGCTACGGGAGTAGCGTATATCGAAGGCCATTTACAGTGAATACAGCCGCATTTCGACTATGCTCAACGTGACAAACATCAGTAATGAGACAGCCTCCAAAAGACAGAAAAGAAACCTGAATAATACACGCGTGACTCCAATCGATTGACGGAAAGTACCATCCACATTGCCGCATTTTGCCTAACCGGGAAACCTTCAAATTTCCGAGCTTTATCCTACATTAAACCAGCGGAAACCATGAGAAAGATCGTCGTTTTGGAGTTCATTACTTTGGATGGTGTCATCCAAGCACCCGGAGGCCCTGAAGAAGATCCTTCGGAAGATTTCAAGTACGGAGGATGGGTAGCGCCCTATGATGACGAGGTTTCCAACAAGGCGATGGAAAAGATTTTGAAACCCTCTGACCAGTTGCTGGGGAGAAAGACCTTTGAAATCTGGGAAAACTACTGGCCCGAGCATGCCCAATATTGGCCAGGTATCAACGAGGTGGCCAAATACGCCCTTTCCAAAACCCGCACCAGCTCAGACTGGAACAATTCCGTTTTCCTCCAGGACGTCGAGGACATCAAAAAAGTCAAAGCCTCCGAGGGACTCGACCTGCATGTTTGGGGCAGCAGCGAACTTGTACGGCTCCTACTCCAACATGACCTCGTGGACGAATTTTGGCTGATGATCCATCCCATCACCCTGGGCAAGGGCAAAAAGCTGTTTGGGGATCAGGCCATCCCGGCGGCTTTTGAACTCAAAGAAAGCATCGTGACTCCAAAAGGAGTGATCATTGCCAACTATCACCGGGCTGGAGAGGTACAGACGGGAAGAGTTGGAGCCTAAGTTTGATCTCTCGCGGAGACTCAAGGACGCAGAGTTTTTTGGCACAGGTTCAGGAACCTAACTAAAGAAAACCCTTTGCGGCTCCGCGTCTCTGCGAGATACAAACTCTCTTGCACTTCACTTGCGAAGAAGCAGAACACTTAGCTATCCCATTGGCGCATCTGTGACGATACAATTGGGAAACATTTTTTATTTTGCAGGGACTGGTTCCATGAAAACCGAATCTCCCATGCGCAGCTTTTTTCCAACGGTGTTCCTATTCCTTGTGGCGACACTTTTTTCCTTTCAAACCCAAGGACAAACTGCTGCCACTATGGACTTAGAAAAGCTCAAAATAAGGATCGCCGAAATCGAAATCCATCCGGAACATCTGGATGCCTACCTGGAAATCCTCAAAGTCGAAGCGGAAGCCTCCATTCGACTCGAACCCGGCGTGCTTGCGATTTTCCCCATGTCCGAAAAGGAAAGCCCAACCACGCTCCGACTCATAGAGATCTATCAAAATGAGGACGCGTACCAAGCGCACTTGCAAACGCCCAACTTCCAGCAATACAAAACTTCCACCCTCCACATGGTGAAATCCCTCAAGCTGGTGGAAATGGATGCCATTGATCCGGAAAGTATGTCCAAAATTTTCAAAAAACTAAGCCTCAACTAGACCCCATGCCCCAAAACAAAGATTTTGGCGAAGCGCTCGACCTTCTCCATCAGATTCTCTCCAAGACGGAGCTCACTGAGTCCATCAAATGGGGCGTGCCGGTTTTTACCTACGGAGGCAAAAATGTGGTCGGCTATGTGGGCATGAAGGAGCATTTCGCACTATGGTTTTACAATGGCGTTTTCCTCTCCGACCCCTATCGGATTCTGATCAACGCACAGGAAGGGAAGACCAAGGCCATGCGCCAATGGAGATTCACCTCGATCGGGGAAATCGATGAGGCCAAGATTCTGAAGTATGTCCAAGAAGCTATCGAAAACGAGAAGGCAGGAATGGCTTGGAAACCGGAGAAATCTGCAGCATTGGAGATTCCCGACATCTTGCAGCAAAGGCTGGATACAGAGGCAGAATTGAGAGCGGCATTTGAAAAACTGACTCCATTCAAGCAAAGGGAGTTTGTCGAGTACATCACCGAAGCCAAGCGAGAGGCCACTCAGCTTTCCCGATTGGAAAAAATCATTCCCTTGATCCTACAGGGAATCGGTCTAAATGACAAATACCGCTAAAACTTTAAGCCCGATGACTAGCATACAATTGACTTTCCCAACGGAGGTTCCCTTGATTCTGGTGCTGAGAAAAACACTGGCCTGGACCAAACACGAGCAGCCCGACCAAGTGCTGAAAGATTGGCTTTCCTTTCCCCGCAAAATGACTTTGCCTTTGCAGCTCGAGGGAGACAAATTGGAGCTGGGCAAAGACTTTGACTTTCCAAGCTTCGCCCAAACTCCGGACATTTTGGTCTTCAGCCTGAACCTGAATTCACAAGAGCTCGAAATCCACGGCATCCATCCCAACCAAACCCTGGACTTGGCTCCGCTGAGCCTTTCTGCAAAAAATGGAATACTGGAAGTGTTCTTCGAATGGAGCTACTTCAGCGTGGGTGATCCGGAGCGGGATGCCATGAAAATCGGCGAGTTGCACCCAGGAAAAAACCTTGAATTTAGGATTAACGGCAAGCGGGACTTCTCTCTGACTGGACGGCGGGACAGAAGCTATATGGAACAATCTTTCTGGATTCAGGAGCTGGGATCCATTCGAAGAGCGGAGTCTTCGAAAGGCAAAGAATTTCCTTTTGAACTGCCCAAGCCGGATAAATTGGTAGATTTAAGAAAACTGCTCTGGTAAACCCAGGCAGGGAATATCCAAGCCCAGAAAACCCTTTGCCATGAAAAAAACCTTGCTGATCCTTTTTTGCGCCGTCTTGTTTTCCGTCTCATTTGCCCATGCCCAAAGCGCTCAGGAAAAGGAGCTGATTGCGCTGGATATGGCTTGGGAGAAAGCCCTGTTGGACTCGGATGCGGCTTTTTTGGAAAGGCTTCTTGCTGATGACTTTGTCTGGGTGCACAACCATGCCAGTCTTATCGATGGCAAACCTCAAGTCCTAGCCCGAGCCAAGCGTATACAGGGAGGCCAAGTAGACAATACCAAAGGGAGAGCTTCCCGCGACCAAAAAGTCGTGTTTTTGGGAGAGACCGCCGTGGTAAGTGGTTTTACGCTAGTCGACCGCCCACCAAGCCCGGTAACCTACAATTTCATGAGAACTTACGCCAAGATCAATGGGGAATACAAGCTGCTGGCGAACCATACCATGGCTGTGCCTGATGAGGAATTGAAGAAAGAGTAGGAGGAAAAAAGCGCTTTCTCTCCCCCTCTATTTACATAACACTAATCTAGAATTCTCGCCTTTTCCTTCAGGTACCGCTGGGATTGCTGTTCCAACTGCTTTTTAAGCTTTTTGAGCTCGGAAGCATGGCTTGGATCATCCGCAAGGTTATTGATTTCCATCGGATCAATTCGCAGATCATAGAGCTCTTCATGTTCCGGATCATTGATATAGCGGAAATACTTCCATTGTTCAGTACGGATCGCTTCGCTGGGCGCAATAATGGGAGTTTGCCAAAGGTGCTCGAACAAAATCTCCTTTCTGTAGGCAAGTTTAGATGATCGCAGGCTCATCCCCTGCCATGATGCAGGGCTTTTAACCCCTGCAAAATCCAAAATCGTAGCAGGCACATCGATATTCAGCGCGGCTGTAGACACCCTTTCCCCACCACCTGATCTGGGATCATATATGATCAGCGGCACCCGAAGCGAGTTGTCGTACATCAGCCATTTTCCAGCCAGTTGCCTTTCCCCGAGGAAATAGCCATTGTCACCCATCAGGATGATGACTGTATTTTCTGCTAATCCTTCCCGTTCCAAAACATCCCGAATTTTCCCGATTTCTGCATCGACCTCAGAGATCATACGATAGTAGCCCTTGACGCTATGCTGGAATTTCTCGGGCGAATCGTATCGCCAATGCCAGCGGGTCCGGTTTTCTCCTGTCCTTACATACTCCGGCTGCGCCAAAAAGTAGCCTTCCTCCCCGATTTTGGGTGCTGGAATCACCACATCTTTGTAAAGCTCGTCATACTCCTGGGACCAGAAATACTGAAGCGGAGCGGGGTCATGGGCGTGGGGAGCACTAAAGCTGAGCGAAAGCATAAATGGCTTATCCTTCGGAGCCTTTTGGATAAAATCCTGAGCTTGCTGTCCGGTATACCGTGTCAAATGAACCGTATCTTCCCCAATTGTCTTAAAGAAATAGCCCCTTCTATCCTTGAATTTTCCGTTTCGGTCATAATCTTCCCCCTCGTCAAACAAGCCCGAAAATCCGGGATAGTTCACCCCGAACTTTCCAAAAAAACCCGTGTGATATCCCGCCCTCTTGAGTTCGACGGGATAGGACTGCGCCATAAAGGGTTCCTTGATATCGCCCTGCCCAAAGGTATAACCGTGGGTACGTTCGTACAGTCCAGTCAAGATACTCGCCCGACTGGCTGCACATATCGGCGTGGTGACAAAGGCATTTTCAAAATAAGTCCCCTGCTCCGCCAGTTTATCCATTTCAGGAGTCTGGATGATTTCATTTCCGGCGAAACCCAAGGCATCCCACCTCTGGTCATCCGTCAGAATAAAAATAATGTTGGGTTGATGGGATTGGGCAAAACTTGCGCCCAGGAGGAAAAAGGAAGCAAGTAAAATGAGTTGACTTTTCATAAATTGAATGATTCTTTGTCAAATAAAACCAAGCCTCTGGAAAAACTGTCCTGCTTTGTGATCGCCTCAGCTGAAGTCAATCGGCTTGAGAATGATCCCAGCTTTGATAACTTTAGTCCAAAACCACCACCCTATTTTTTCTGTCAGCTTTGAAAAAGAAAATCCTTCTACTCATCATCTATCTGGCTTTTATCAGCCTGGGATTGCCCGATTCACTTTTGGGAGCCGCCTGGCCGGCCATGTTTGGCGACCTGGGTGTTCCCGTAAATTATGCCGGGATTCTTTCCCTGATCGTCGCTGCCGGAACGGTGGTCTCTAGTCTCTTCAGCGGCAAAGTGATTCGAAAATTCGGCGTGGCCTCAGTGACCACCTTCAGTGTCCTGATGACGGCCTTGGCGCTGATGGGCTATTCCCTCTCCGACCACTTTGCTTTTCTCTGCCTTTTGGCCGTTCCCCTTGGACTGGGAGCAGGAAGTGTCGATGCCGCACTCAACAACTACGTGGCTCTCCACTATGAAGCCCGCCACATGAACTGGCTGCATAGCTTTTGGGGCGTTGGCGCCGCAATCGGCCCGATGATCTTGGCTGGACAGTTGGCCCGGGGACACTCTTGGTCCGATGGCTACCAAAGCATCGCTTGGATTCAGCTCGCGCTGGTGGCGGTTTTGGTCGCGTCTCTGCCGTTGTGGGTCAAAAACCAGATGGAAGACTCAAGGTCTACGGAGGAAAAACGCCCGGGACTTTTCCAACTCATCCAAGTCCTTCCCGGACTGCCTCAAGCCCTGTTGGTGTTCTTTTGCTATTGCTCGATTGAAGCGAGTTTTGGGCTTTGGGGAGCTAGCTACTTGGTTTTTGAAAAAGGCTTCGAGGCTGACCTTGCCGCCCGATATGCTTCGCTTTATTACCTGGGCATCACGATTGGGAGATTTCTTTCCGGCTTTTTGACCCGCCACTTCAGCAACCGCCAATTGGTCTATCTCGGCCAAGCCGTGATCGGGCTGGGGATTGCGCTGTTGGTTTTACCAATTGACGCGCTGATCCTACCCGGATTTTTGGCCATTGGTTTGGGCTGCGCGCCTATCTTCCCCAGCCTGCTGCACGAGACACCTGCCAACTTTGCGGAAAAGCACTCCCAGAGTATCATGGGATTGCAGATGGCCAGCGCTTATGTGGGTATTACCTTGATGCCTTTTCTCTTTGGAGAGATCGCAACCTTTACCGGACAAAGTTTTCTGTTGACATTCTTGGGGATGTTTTTGGTGCTGATGGTTGGATTGACTTGGAATCTGAATCAAAAAATAAAATCCAAAATCCCACAAATTTGAAACATATCTCAAGAAGGCCCAATATCCTTGTGATCTGTGGAAAGAATAAGAGACGCAGTCGGACTGCCGAATTTATGTTTAAAAACGAGCCTCGTTTTTCGGTTAGATCTGCCGGATTGAGCCCTAAGAGCAGTCGGAAAATCTCGGAAAACGATTTGAATTGGGCCGATTTAGTATTGGTGATGGAGCCCGACCACAGCGCAAAAATAAAGGAGCTTTATCGCTTTTTGGAGCTACCCAAAATAGAAACCCTTCATATCCCCGATGAATATGAGTTTATGGATGAGGATCTTGTCGAACTTCTTTCTGATAAAATCAATGAGCGGGTGAGTCATGAATTTGGGATCTAGTCGAAGTTCCCTACTCAACCAAAACCGACAAAAAAGACTATTTTCGTTGCCTATCTTCCTAATTCCTATGAAACTCCTCAGGCCTTTTGCATTCATTCTTTTCAGCATCTTTCTCTGGGAAAAAACTCCGGCCCAAAACTTCCAACAGATCCTGGATTCGGAAATCAGCGAATCCATGCCCGGAATTCTCTTTACGATCGAATCGGGAGATGAGGATTTCTCTTGCTCCGGCGCGGCAGGCATCAATGACCTGTCCAAAGGCGACTCCCTGAAAACTGATCAGACTTTCCGCATCGCCAGCGTGACCAAAACCTATGTAGCAGCCAGCATTCTCCGACTGATGGAAAAGGGAGTTTTGAAGCTGGATGACCCGATCTCCAAGCATCTTTCTGCCGAGCACGCCCAGATTTTGTCTCAGGATTATGATCTGGACGAAATCACGATTCAACAGACTTTACGGCATTCCGCGGGATTTTTTGACCATACGCACGCGCCTGAGTTCTTCGAGCTCGTACTACAAACGCCCCCTCATGAGTGGACTCGCACCGAGCAATTCCGAATGTGTGTGGAAAAAGGCGAACCCATCGGCCCTCCGGGACAGCAATTTAGCTACTCGGATACGGGCTATGTGATACTCGGGGAGCTGATCGAGACCTACACAGGCAAAAATCTGGATGGAGGTATCAAGGAACTGTTGGGCTTGGAGTCTCTGGGACTTGCCCGAACCGACTTCGAGCGCATCGATCCCGCCACCGACCAGCTGCGCATCCACCAGTATTTCCAAGGCCAGGACACCTATGGGTTTAGCCCGACGATGGACTACTATGGTGGCGGTGGAATCCTGTCCAGCACCCAGGAACTGGTCGATTTCTTTCAGGCACTGTTTCAGGGAAAAATATTCGAAAATCCCGAAACCTTAGAACTCATGCTGGAACCCGTGACCTATGCCGAAAAAGCCCGCATGGACTACCAAATGGGCATGTACAAAGTCCAGGTCAACGGCCTAGATGCCTACTGCCATTCCGGATTCTGGGGTACGCAGGTGATCTATATTCCCGAAATCGACATCTATATGGCCGCCAACTATTCCGCCGGCTGGAGAGGCAGCGCGGTCGCACCGATTTTTGGGAAGGTACTTTTAGCGCGGGAAGATTGAAAACAAGCAGCAGGCTAGAAAATACTTGGAACTACAATAGAATCACGAAGCTTACCCTTGCCGGAATCGACGAAATGGTTATTTTAAATCCAGCAACAGCCAGAGGACTCTTCGCCCAAAACGGGCAGTGGGATTTAACATGGATGTTAGCGCGTATTAGGCCATCATAAAATGCCAGAGTTCAACACATATAATAGATCATTAGAAGTTCCCTGGATTTTGAGACAGATAGAACGACTAATGACTTCTGCAAAGAACTTTTCAGATTCGAGTTTAGTGTTATATGCAGCTCTTGAAACTAGGAATTTATTTGAACGCTTAGAATTTGAGCTGATAGCAATGGCAGCTAAAGGGACAGATTCTGAAGAATTTTTGAACGAAATATGTGGAAGATTAGGAATACAAAAAGCGAACAAGAGGTATAACAGCTTAAAATATCGCTATCAATCTTTCTCAAGCGCCGCGACAAAGGCTATCTTCGAAGGTGGAACTTTGAAAACTTTTGACTTGAAGAAATCAGACGAATTTTGTTCTGAACTGTCTCAATATGTTCACAGCTATTGCAGGCGACCAGAGGAGATCATATTTGACAGTGAATATATCCAAAATGGCCTTAAGTTAATTAACAATTGTATCGACTACTTAATGAGTGACTATTTTGTTGTCATTGATGGGGGTATAACTTATGGGCTTTTTGATTTTACAACTTTAAACCCATCCGTTAAATCAGAATTCAATGACTGGTTAAAAAGAGTGGATCAGGATGAAGAAGCTCTTCTAAACAGGCTCATCGAAATAAACAACCGTGAAAACGGTGGAGTTAAAACCAAAATCTCATTTGATTAAACACGCCTAACAAACGCCTGTCCGCCATGTGTCAAAGTACTTTCAGGTCTTTCGTCCGGATTAGTTACGATAGTGCTTTCTAGCTACCTCTCCCGCTGGGTGTAGAATAAATAGAATTGGGACTAGCTGAGATTGCATCTACACCTTTCTACCCATACAAATTTGTAATTTGCTTATGACACAGCGCTGTATGAAACTGAGCAAATTGAATAGGATATTCGAATGATTTGCAAACGTTACCCAGCTGACTGCAATAAGCATAGCAACATAGACCCGAAGAAATGGAAGGCTTGATAATGAATTATCCGCTGACGACCAATACCATTCTTGAGTATGGAAACAGCGTCTATCACCACAAAAAAATCATCACCTACTTACCCAATGGCACGCGCCACGAATACAGCTTCGGTGACATGTACAAGCGCTGTAAACAGCTAGCCAATGCTCTGACACAGAAATTCGGAATCAGCAAAGGCGACATGGTGGGTACTTTCGCTTGGAATCATGGTGCCCATGTGGAGTTGTACTACGGGATTTCCGGCATAGGAGCCGTTTGCCACACGATTAATATCCGACTGTCCGGCAACCAAATCGAGTATATTATCAATAATTCGGAGGACAAGGTGATTTTTGTTGATGCCACCCTAGTTCCACTTTTGGAAAAGATCGCTCCGCGACTTGAGACGGTAGAGCATTATGTCCTGATCAATGCGCCAGAGGATTTTAAAACCACCTTACCAAACACAATCCATTACGAGGAGCTGATCGCCGAACAGTCGGAATCTTTTGACTGGCCTGAATTGAATGAAAATGATGCCTGCGCGATGTGCTATACCAGTGGAACCACGGGATTGCCCAAAGGAGCCTTGTATTCCCACAGGTCTACTTTTTTGCATGCGTTTGCATTGATGGCGCCAAATGCGGCAAATATTGGCAATACCGACATTGTACTGTTGATTGTCCCCCAATTCCATGTCATGGCCTGGGGCTTTCCCTACTTGTGCCTATTGGCTGGCGCTACCATGGTCATGCCCTCTTCAAACCTCAATCCAGATGCGATCATCCGTATGCTCCAAGCGGAAAAAATAACCAAGGCCAATGGCGTCCCAACCATTTGGCTCGGAGTATATCATGCGATGAAAATGAACCCTCCGAAGGAAAAGTTAGCCCTTCAAGAATACTTGGTCGGCGGTTCTGCACTTCCTAAAAGTCTTATTGAAGGCTTTGAAAAGGATTTTGGAATCAAAGGAACACATGCCTGGGGAATGACCGAGACTTCGCCGCTGGGAACGGTAAGTCGGCTTCAGACCAAACATGGGGACTTGCCGGAGAGTGAGAAATTGGTCGTGCGGGCCAAACAGGGCACTGCTATTCCCGGCGTGGAAATCAGGATTGTAAACGAGGACGGAACATTAGCTCCCAACGACGGCAAAACCATGGGAGAGCTTCAGATAAAAGGAGCCTGGGTCATCAGCTCGTATTTTAAAACGAACAATCAGGAAAGCTTTACTGCCGATGGTTGGTTTAAGACAGGCGATGTGTGCACCATTGATACCGATGGTTTTATGGAAATCAAGGATAGGACCAAAGACCTGATCAAAAGTGGCGGGGAATGGATCTCCAGTGTGGCTCTAGAGTCTGCCTTGATGGCTCATCCCAAAATCAAGGAAGCTGCGGTCATCGCGATACCGGACGAAAAATGGGTAGAAAAGCCCTTAGCTACCCTAGTCTTGGTGAACAAGGAGGACAAGGTTTCGGCTGATGAACTAATCGAATTTCTGTCGCGGGACTTTGTGAAATACCAGATTCCCAAAGACTATTACTATCTCGACGAAGTGCCAAAAACCAGCGTGGGCAAATTTGACAAAAAAGAGATCAGAAGACTTTTTGCGGAAGGAAAACTTATTTAAGTAGATATATATCCTCAATCTTGCAAATGATCGATTTTACTTCTCCATTCGGGCTGGAAGATTTCGCAACGGCGGGCAGGCAATGAGGGAAGACCAAAATTTCCATTTTATTAAAAGGAAAACTGAGAGAGGTGGACTGAAAACCAAGGAGATCACAGGGCTACGCCCCCTTTTAGCAATCAGGACACGCATCTTGCTACGAAGATTGCCAGCCTACGGCCTGCCCAACATCACTAATCCCCTATCAAAAACAAAGGCTCCTCATAGCCCTATCGCACTTTACACCAGAGCGCTGCAGGAGGGGCGTAGCCCTGACGTCTTCGTAGAAAACAGCGCTGAAATCAAAACCTGATCTGCCAATCTTTCCCCATTTCATCAGATCACAGGGCTACGCTCCTTTTTAGAAATCAGGACACGCATCTTGCTACGAAGATTGCCAGCCTACGGCCTGCCCAACATCACTAATCCCCTATCAAAAACAAAGGCTCCTCATAGCCCTATCGCACTTTACACCAGAGCGCTGCCGGAGGGGCGTAGCCCTGACGTCTTCGTAGAAAACAAAACAATTTCGATTCAAGAGGCGCGTAGCGCTGAAATCAAAACCTGATCTGCCAATCTTTCCCCATTTCATCAGATCACAGGGCTACGCCCCTTTTTAGAAATCAGGACACGCATCTTGCTACGAAGATTGCCAGCCTACGGCCTGCCCTAACATTACTACCCCGTTACCTAAAACAAAGGCAGATCATAGCCCTATTGCGCTTTACTCCAAAGAGCTATCATGGGGGCGTAGTCCCGGCATCTTCGTAGAAAAAGAACACCACACCGCGAGGCACGAGGCGCGTAGCGATAAAATCGATTCGCTAGGTTTGAGGCAATATCACAGATCACAGGGCTACGCCCCTTTTCAACAATCAGGACACGCATCTTGCTACGAAGATTGCCAGCCTACGGCCTGCTCCCGGTATTACAAAACGGTATCGAAAAAGCAGCATACAACCCTTTGGCTAATTCACCCACCCATCCGAATCGCGCCAGGGGCGTAGCCCTGACATCTTCGTAGAAAAAACACCACACAAAGGCCAGAGGCGCGTAGCGCTGAAATCTACATTCCGTCAATGATTGTTTTAGCAATACGCCATTGTTAAATTGATACATTCTCACCATCAGAAACAGGAATGCCAAACACCTACACTCAGCTCTATATCCAATTCGTTTTCTGCTCCAAGGGACGGGAGAACTCAATCAGGGAATCCTTCCGTGATGAATTGGAAAAAGTTATCTGCGGTATTGTTTCTAATCATCAATGTAAAACCTATGCCATCTATTGCAACCCCGACCATACCCACATTTTTGTTGGCATGCACCCCGCAATCTCTCCGGCCAAGCTGATGGAACAGGTGAAGTCAGGCTCGTCCAATTGGCTGAATGAAAAAAAATATATCCAAGGAAAATTTTCCTGGCAGAGCGGATATGGTGCGTTTTCCTATTCCAGATCCCAAATCGACCGGGTGGTCAACTATGTATTGAACCAACGCGAACACCACAAGAAGCAAACCTTCCGAGAGGAATACATGACCCTGCTCACCAAGTTTGAAATCAACTACGACGAGCGATATCTTTTTGAGTTTTATGAGTGAAAAACAGCAGACCTGATGAAACTACAAATTCCACCCAGCCCCATCGAAACTTTATTTCTCACTTTAAGGCACACTGGCTGGATAGCTTCTAGCTCTCACCTCCCCACCCCCGCAATCACCCGCAATGGCCCCCCACTGCCATCTTTGATTTTTATGGGAAGGGCTACGATGTAGATTCCTGAATCCGGCAGCTGATCCAGATTTGCCATATTCTCGAAGCCAGGGATATTGTTGCCCATCAGCACCTGATGGCTTGCAAAATCTTGGGACTGCCCATAATCCAGACTTGGTGTGTCCAAACCCACGGCCTTGACCTTGCGCTGCTCCGCCAGAAACTTCGCAGCATCGGGATGAATCCCGGGAAAGTGGAGCTCCGGAATCGCCTCCATGCCCGTTTTGGCCGTGCCGAAGTACTTTTCCCGATCCGGGTAGAACTTGCCATATCCCGTCCGAAACAAGACCATGCTTTGCTCTGGGATTTGCCCGTTTCTCCTTTCCCAGGCCATGATCGCAGCGGTGTCAATCAGATAATCCCTATCAGCCAAAGCCTGCTCACTGACATCGATCAGCACGGCCTTTCCAATGAGTTGATCGAGACGAAGTTCGTCGAGCTTTAGCCCTTTCTCAGAAAAATGAACCGGTGCATCCAAATGCGTCCCTCCATGCTCGGGCGTAGAAAGGCTATAGGAAGAATAGAAATAGCCCTTTTCCGTCATCCCTTCCGCCTCGGTATGCAGCTCAAAGCCAGTGGGATTATTCGGCCAATAGAGCGTGGTCGAGTCAAAGGAATAGCTCAAATCGATCCACTCCAGCTTTGCGAGCGACTCCATTGGATCTGGAGGAGAACTTTCTGCAGTCTTTTGACAAGAGGTAATCAGGCCCAAGTAGAGCAGGAAAGAGAAAGAGGTAACAGTAGTTCGCATCATGGGAAAAGGATTCAGCTTGGATTCGAAAAAGGAAATTCAATGTGTGACTAGTTTCTTCAAATTAAAAAAATTGGTGCAAAACTGAAGCCCTTTATCTAATTTGACTCCTGAGGGACAAGACCTTCGCCTAGAAATCCAAGTAATTTATTCTCTATTAAAACCATGGAGGAGACTCACACCCATTTCGCCCCGGAACTACATATTCCCAAGCAAACCTTTGAGCTTGACTTTTACCGAAAATTTGGCGCTAGGGAGATTTTTTGCTTTCGAAATGAAGACGGGAGTATTCATGTGGCTGAGTTTGAGTTTCATGGAGCGACCTTCCACATCCATGAGACCATGGGGATGCTTTGGAACCCGCCAGTGCGAAAGGGGTCACTTGCGTGATTGGATTATTTGTGCAGGACGTGCAGGCTGTGATGGAAAAGGCCATTCAAGCCGGTGCCACTTTGGTCAATCCCACCACAGACTATGAGTATGGCTATCGCCAGGGTATGTTTCGGGATCCATTCGGCCACTTTTGGCAAATTCAGAAAAAGATTGGTACGCCCAGACCCATCTGAGAGATATCCGGACTACGAGGAGCTCGCAGCACAGGTGGATGCCTTGGATGAAAAGTACCCCCTGGTCGCCATTACCTGCCTGCGTGACAATGAGGAAAACATCAGAAATGGAATTGGCGATAAATATAACCCCATACTTTGGCTGGGAGAGGGCACTGGATTTCAGGAAAAATACTTCATGTCGAGGCTACCTACAACGGTTCTGATCGACCCGCAAGGTAAGGTGGTTAAATATTTCAGGTATCACGAAAAGATCGATTTGGAGGAAGCCATACTCAGCCATCAAAATTGAGCTTCCAAACCTGTCTAGCGTGAGCTTATGACATTTCACGAAACCTAACAAGGTTAGGAATCGCCGATCATTTAACTTCCAATCCACCAATCGCACAACGATGAAATCGCTAGTCTGAAAAAAGGGGTAAGAGAGTCGAAGCTTTACTCAATCGAATAGCCTTTCTGGAATTTGTTCCTTTTGCCTTTAAAAAAGGTAAGGTTGACCGAATCTCTTCTTCCTTTCAAAATATCCGCGTCTCAAATCCGTCGATACTTCGGGTGTTTTTCTTTTCCCAATACGCCTCTATTCCATCGACGCCCTGCTTGGACGACCATGTATTGAGGGTCTCTCGCTCCTCTCTGAAATCCATAAAGGGCACGGCAAATCCGCAACTGGTCTGCACCAGGTCCACTTCCATTTCGATGACCTGTCTGGAGCCGGTATTGGGCGGAAAGAGCCCGATGAAGTCCCTATACTCCAGGTCTCTTTTGTGAAAGATCTTCGCCTGTCCATACAGCCTCAAAATCATCGGCTTGCCCTCAAAAGCGCAAAACATGATAGTCATCCGCGGATCAAGCAGCAGGTGGGCGGCGGTTTCGTTTCCGCTTCCGGTCAGGTTGAGCCACACGACCTTGTTTGGACTGATGACCCGAAAGGAGTCTGTCCCTTTGGGCGAGACGTTCACCCGTCCATCCGCCGCGGCGGTACCTACGAAGAATATCTTCTGGGCGGCAATAAAGTCACTCAGGTCTTCGGTGATCGATTCCAGTTTTTTTCCCACGGCTAGATGCTGGTTTGTTTCTTGGAAAAATACGTCGTTCTGTCCGAAAGCCAAAAACCTACTCCCCCAACTCCTTTTGCGCCAAAGGCTTTTCCAGTCGAAAGGAATCCCTGTCCACATCCAACTCAAGCCCCCATCGCTTCATACTGGAGATTTCCAGTGACTTTTCCCGATACTGATCTGGCGTCATAATGGGGATTCCGTATATGATCGGAAAATATCGCTCACAGCAGGAGCAGGTTAATACACCCTCGATGATCACCTGATCCTCGGTTTCATGAAAGACCTGGACATTCAATTCATTTTTATCAAAGGGACAGCAAAGGCGGTCCAACAAACTTCGTTTCATGGTTTTGATTTTAATTGTTTGAGATAGGCATTGGCAGCCTCTCTGGGATTCTCCTCATTGAGAATTCCCGAGATCACCGCGATTCCTTCATAGGAGTATCGCTCCAAAAGAGGGAGGTTTTCCGCTCGGATTCCTCCAGAAAGAAAGATGGGAATGTCGGTCATTTCCCTTGCTTTCTTGATGGTTCCCGGCAGCACGATCTCGCAGGTATCCACAGATAATGAAGGAAAAACCGAACAGAAACTAATGTATGCGAGTCGATTTTCGTTGGCCCAACGGACGGTTTCCAGATCGTTTCCGACAGTAATTCCGATCAGCTTTTTCCGCAATTGGATTTTGGCTTTATCCCAATCCTCCGGAATCCGATCAAAATGCACTCCATCCAGTCCATAAGCTAAGGCCAGCTCCCAATCTTCGTTGAGCAATACCGCAACCTGAAACTTGTCGGCCAGTTCTTTTATCCGAACAAGGAGGGTTCCTTTGGCAGAATCGGTCACCTCCTCCGCCCAATGGTCCCATACCTGCACGATTCCCACACCTCCTTTTAGCGCCTGATGCAGACTAGTAAGGAGCCCGTCCCAGTCTTTCGTGGGGTTCAAGACGAGATATAATCTCCCAAGCCTTTTCATGTCTTCCCTAATTTCAGAGCCTTGAAAAACGCCTCCCAATACGGATCTCTCCCATCAAAGGCAATGGCTTGGGCCATCCCGTCCAAATTTCGAATGAGACGGCTGCGATCTTCCGTAAACGCGCCGATCACTGTGGCAGGAATCTCCTGGCTTTTCAGCTCTCGGATCAAAGCGTCCTCCTTCCCTGGTTTGACAGCCATCAGCATGGCTCCAGCCCCGATGGAAATCAGAGGGTCGATTTCAAAAAGTGCCGCTACCTGACGGATTTCCTCCGGAATTAGGACTTTCTCTTTTTCAACCAAAAAACCGACTCCAGCTGCTTCGGACATTTCCAGCAAAGCCCCTATCACTCCACCTTCGGTGACATCATGCATGGCACGCAATTCCTCCTTTGGCTTCAAGGTACTTGATGCCATAAGTGCCTCAGGAAGTACCGAAAGCTTCCAAAAATTCTCGCTCGCTTTTTTCTGGATTTCTTCTCCCAGCCTGTCCCGAACCGCATTTGGAAATGCCATCGCCAAAAGTGCAGTACTCGAAATAGCGGGCGACTTGGTCAATACAATACTGTCCCCCGGCTTCGCCATGTTACTCGTCAAAACCTGGTCCTTGGGAGCTCTCAAAAACATCGTGCCTCCACCAGCAATGGTCGAATTCTGGCCCGGAACCTGCCCAGTATGCCCTCCCGTGATTGCTATCCCCAAGTCATGGCAAAGCTGATGGATGTGTCCCCAATATTCCCGAAACTGCGACCGCGACAAATCGGGAGGAAGATTCAAGACAAACTGGGCAAACTGTGGCGCAAAGCCAGTCGTGCTCAGATCATTCACCAAAAGATGCACCGACAGCCAAGCCGAGACCTGCATTCCCAAACCCGGAATCAGAGAAAGCGGATCACTGGACACCGCCAAAACCTGTTCCCCACCCAAATCGATGACCGAAGTATCCACTCCGAAAGCCGGGCCGCAAAGTACCTCGGAGCGATCCGCTCCACACAACCCCATCAGTTCCTCTTTGAAGCCCTGTGCATTGAGCTTTCCGGAAAAATCCTCAAAAGCAGCCATCACACATCCGTTAATTTGACATGGAAGCCGAAGAAATCTCCGTAGGGAATCTTCCACTGTTGCTTGGGAAACCATTTGGGTAAGCCGGTGGCATTCCAATCGATAACATACTTGCGATCCGGCAGTGCCTCTGCCACCAAATCCTTTAGGGATCCGGGCGTATAGAAATGTGCGGTAGTGTAGTAGTTGTTTTTCCCAAAAGCCTGCTGGACGCGACGACGAATGAGCTTGGGCGTATTCCTATTCATCATCCCAAAAATGATCCCATACTTGCCTACCCGCACCGCCTCGCGGATCACCTGAACGGGATTTTGGTAGTATTCAAAGGTGGTCACAAAAGCCAATGCATCGAAAGAATGATCCTTGAAAGGCATGTGGTGGGAGTCTGCCAAAACCAGATCTCCGCCGAAGAGCTGCACGCCCTGCGCGAGCATAAAAGGGGAAATGTCCCCTCCAGTCGCTTCCAATCCGATTTCGTGCCACCATCTGGTAAAGCGGGTCGTCCCACACCCAAACTCCAAGAGGCTCTTTACCCGTGTATCCTGCTTGATAAGCCCTTCCAAAGTTTTCTTCTGCCAGACTTCCTGGTATTTGTAGGGCCCCTCGTAGTACTGCTCGTAGTGATCGGTGTCGTCACGGTTGAAAAACCACTCTTTTCTGCCCTGCCAGGTTCGCAGCTCCTCCGGAGCCACCTCGAAATTTTGTTGTTTGATTAGTTTGCCCATTGGTCTAATACTTAGACCTGAATGCATCCCAGAAAGGTATAAAGGCATAAGCCTTTGACAATTCCTACGCTGGCATTATCCAGATCAGGTTCTCGGGTATGATCTCAGCCTTACAGTAAGGCACCCCGTTGTTGTTATTTAGTATTCAAAGATAGGAGAGAGATTGGATAATGCCAGTCCAATCTAGATTCTGGGAAAAACCGATTGCGGCAACTCCACCAGAATTCATTGAAAAGTCCACAAGCCTAAAAGTGGATGTCGTCAATCCAAAAGAGGCTGTCTCATAACTGATGTTTGTCACATTGAGCGAAGTCGAAATGCGGCTGTATTCACTGTAAATGGCCTTCGATATACGCTACTCCCGTAGCTCCAATGCTCAGGCCAACACAATCAGGCCTTTTGAGACAGCCTCTTGCTTAAAAGCCGTGCTTATCCAACATACCCCGGATCAGCTTATACCCATTCTCTGCCATATCCCAAGGCTCGGAAAAGTTTCTCCATACCCCGATGGAATTGGCAAATGCAGGATCGTTTCGGGTGAAGCCTTCGATGGTCAGCCAGCCGGAATAATCGACTTTTTTCAGGGCTGCAAAAGTTTCGTCAAAGTTTACGTGCCCAGAACCCGGAGTACCGCGGTCGTTTTCAGAAATATGAAAATGGCCCAATCTCGGGGCAATCAGTTCTATCGCGGCGCCTAGTTTCTTCTCTTCCATATTTGCATGATGCGTGTCAAACATCGCCTGCACGTTCGGATGGTTGACTTTCGCCAATAGGTAATCTAACTGCTCCATGGTATTGGCTAGGTAGCATTCGAAGCGGTTGAGTGCCTCAGGAGTCAAAAGGATTCCCAATTTTTGGGCATAGTCTCCCATTTCATGCAAGACCTCCGCCGACCAATTGTATTCGTCCTCGATGGGAGCTCGGGAGGCAAAGGTCGCGAAAGCTGAATGAAACGGTCCGCAGAGAACCTGAGAATTTAAGTCCGCTGCCCGATCCAAAACCCAGCGCAATCTTTCCTTGGACTTTTCACGGACATGGGCATTAGGGGAAATCGGATTTTCATCCGGGCCTAAAACCGTCACCGTGGTCACTTCCAAGCCGATGTCAGCACAGTGCTTTCCGACCAATTTGAAAGATTCCTCGGGGGAACCTCCCACAAAAAATTCCGCCCCATCGTAACCGATTTTTTTCAATCGATCCAAGATGGGCAACAAAGCCTCCGACATTTCCGCTGACCAGGCCAGCACGTTGAATCCTATTTTGTTCATGGTTTATTGTTTGTCAATGGCTTGCAGTCATCCGTCGACAGCCGCGCTTCGGTGGAACGTTGACCGTGGACTGCTAACCAAAAATCTTATTTAAAATCCTGCACTTTCATCCCTTTTCTGAACGTATCGAATCCGAACATCGTCGGCTGGTAAGCCCCAACGATCGCTACGTCCAGTTCTGGAGTGATGGCTTCGGACATCCCCAAAAGCCAAAAGGAAGCATTGATCACCAAGCGGCGAAGATCCTCGCTTTGGAAGCCCAAAGAAGAACCCATCGTAGAGGCAAAAGCCATCCCCACTTTTCCACCTTCGATTTGGTAAGGTTTGGTCCAGGCGATGGGCATCACCGATTTTTCCCATATGAGGGGGGCTTTGTCATCCATGCCAGCAGTAGACTGTCCGTAGATCAACACCTCGGCCTCAGCGGGGAGGCCTTGGATTCCATAGACGTCCTCCGGCACCCAGATGTCATTCACCCCGCGCAGGACGGGATGATCGTTCATCTGCGCCACACCGTTGATCAGGGAGCGGGAGCCTTCTTTGCCATGCACCCCGTGGTGGTTCACCCAAGTCTCTCCAAAGATCCGCTTGCCAAACCCTTTCTCCCAACCCGCGTCTTTGCCATTCCAAGTCCATTTGGCATAGGGAGAGGTCTTTTCTTTCTGGTAGGCAAAAGCGTGGGTGGACGTGCGCAAACCCATGATGGGCTTGCCGGCTTTCAGAAAATTTTCGATATGCTTCGTCTGCTCATCCGGAAGCTCCCGGAATCTGATCAGCATAATCATCAGATCGGCGGTCTCCAGATGTTCAAGGCCAGGGATGTTGTTTTGATAGTTTGGGACGATGTCACCGCTGCTTGGCTCTATTGGGAAAAGGACGGTGGTCTTGAATCCGTGCCGCTCTGCGAGGATCTTAGCCAGCATGGGCATGGACTCCTCGGAGCGGTATTCGTCGTCACCGGCTACGAGCACAATGTGCTTTCCTTTACCGGGACCGGCTTTTCCTTCGTATTGAAGAAATGTCTGCCCGTTTTGGGCGCAGGCGAGCAAGCTGAATGAGGCGATTAAAAAACTAAAAGCCAGACTTTTGAATAGAAAAGACATCGTGATTTTGGTTTTTGGGAAGTATAATGGTCTGTATTGCGGGCGTCAAAATAGGCCTTTTGGACAAGTAAGCTATCCCGCAGATGCTGGTTTTGTTATTTTCTTTTGAAAATCTTCTTGAAAGCCATAACCAAGAGGAGGGCAATGATGCCGACAGCCAATCCAATCAGGAATTCTTTGATGATCGCGGGCCAGGATTCGAGCAGGTGATGGAAAAAGTCGATGTTGTGTGCGAAGATGCCTCCGGACACGAGCAGCAATGCGATCGTACCGATAAAACCAATCCCACGGATAAGGTAAGGAAGGGCATTGACCAGTAGCAAGCCGACTTTGTCAGAAAAGCTGTCTTTTGCCTCATTCAGCGCGATGAGCTTGTAGCCAAACTCATCCATTCGGACGACTATAGCGACTATGCCGTACACGCCGACTGTAGCAATCAGGGCAATAATCGACACCACCGCGATCTGTGTAGTCAAAGACTCTCCTACTACTGTCCCCAATGCGATGATGACAATCTCGACCGACAGGATAAAGTCAGTGGTGATGGCCGATTTGATCTTCTGCTTTTCCAAAGCGAGAATTTGTTCCTCCGTGAGGTTCTCATCCAGCGTTTCTGCCACATGATGATGATGGGGCACAATGTATTCGTAGATCTTCTCGGCCCCCTCATAGGCAAGATAAAGCCCGCCAATCACCAAAATAACCGTCACCGCAACAGGCAAAAAGGCGCTGAGCAGGAAGGCAACCGGTAGGATAATGGCCTTGTTGAGCAGAGAACCTTTGGTGATTGCCCAGAGAACCGGCAGTTCACGGTCCGACACAAAACCGGAGGCCTTTTCCGCATTTACCGCCAGATCATCTCCTAAAATCCCGGCGGTCTTCTTGGCCGCCACTTTACTCATTACCGCCACATCGTCCATGAGGGTAGCGATGTCATCCAACAGCGCAAATAATCCAGAAGCCATTCTTATCTATGATTTACGATTTTTGATCTAAGCCTTTACTTGCGAAGATAATGAAGGGGGCACAAAGTAGCCTTGCCGCTTATCCACCTTACAGATCAAATTATTTAAACTTTCAACTCTTCCGGATCAAAAATCAATGGAAAAAACTTCCCTCCCATCTTTTGGCCCTTGGAAATCACCGGCACACCTGCGAGCAGCGGCTCATCGGAATCAGAGACCGTGCCGTCCGCGAAAACATTGAGCACAAAAGCTTTCCGCGATCGCGGCGAAAAGTTTGCAAAGCTGCCATGCACCAGCAAAGGGTGGTGAAAAGCGGCATGTCCGGCTTTTAAAGGAATCGGCACCGGTTTAAAGCTCGCCTTTTGCTCCTCGCTCATCATCGCCATCAAGCCATCCATTTCCCCTGCCAAGGCAGGCTTCTCCAGCAGGCCCCAGCGATGGGATCCCGGCACATATTGGAGACAACCGTTTTCCTCCGTCGCGTCATCCAAGCCGCACCAGCAGGTCAAATGCTGCATCTCAACGGTTCGGGTCCAGTAGCTGTAGTCCTGATGCCAAGCAACATTTCCTCCATGATGGGCCGGCTTGCAAAAAAGCTGATCATGCCAAAATCTCACCGCCCTATCTCCCAAAAGCTGGCTAGTCACCATCCGAAAAGCCGGATTCCAGATCACGTCGTGGAATGCTTCGGCGATACGCCAATGCCCCAAAGAATGAAACAAAACCTTGTTTGGGTCACCGGACTCGTTGCTGTGAAACTCGTGGAATAACTGATGCAAGGGATGCCGTGGATCCATCACTTCGTCCAAAGCCGCCTTGAGCGCTTCGATCTGTCTGGCATCGAGCAGCTTGATGCCTGCGAGGAAGCCATTTTCATGAAAAAAGTCTATCTGTTCCCTACTGAGCCGGTATTGATCCCAGTCTGCTTTGGTTTTGGGTTGGAGAAAAAGCTCCGTTATGGGATGGTGAAAATCGGCCAGATCTTTCATTTGGATTAGGTTTTTTTGGGAGGGAAAAAGATAGAAAAAGTTTGGCGGCGTTGAATCCTGCTATCCAAAAAAATACCCCACCGATAACGATTGCGTTGATTTTAAGGAGCGTTCTACCTAGTTTGGAAAAAAAGAAAATTACCTTGACAGTGGATACTTCAATTGAAGTGCCTAGGGCATGCGGCCCGAGTTTCGTCCATCCAAAATAACCCATCAATGAATAGCAATCGAAGAAGCTTTTTGAAAACCGGAGCCACAGCGGCTTTGGGACTTTCGGGGCTCACGGTGATCTCCCCTTCGGTCCTTGGCAAATCCATGGGCTATGTCGCACCTTCAGACAAAGTCAACCTTGCCTGCGTCGGCATCGGAAACCGCGGAGCAGAGATCATCAAAGAACTCCATAAGACCGGTCTCTGCAATGTCGTCGCGCTTTGCGACGTGGACATGGGGGCCAAACAGACCTTGGACGTGATGAACATGTTTCCTCAGGCCAAGAAGTTTCAGGATTTCCGCAAGATGTTTGATCAGATAGGCAATGAGTTTGACGCGATCAGTATCGCTACGCCGGATTTTTCCCACTTTCCAGTCACGATGATGGCGCTCGCCGAGGGCAAGCACGTCTATGTGGAGAAGCCGATGGCGCGTACTTTCCGGGAAGTCGATCTCATGATAGCCGCCGCAAAAAAATATCCCAAGCTGGCGACCCAGATGGGAAACCAAGGACACTCCGAAGGCAACTATTTCCAGTTTAAAACCTGGAAGGACGCCGGAGTGATCAAAGACGTGACGGCCATCACCGCCCACATGAACAGCCGCAGACGCTGGCATGATTGGGATCCAAAGATCAGCTCCTACCCTGCGGCTGAGCCCATTCCTTCCACCTTGGATTGGGATGTATGGACCGCGCAGGCCGAGCCCCATGCCTTTAACAAGGACTACCACAACGGACAGTGGAGATGCTGGTATGACTTCGGGATGGGTGCCTTGGGAGATTGGGGCGCACACATTATCGACACCGCACATGAGTTTCTGGAGCTGGGATTACCTTACGAGGTCAACCCAACCAAGCTGTCGGGCCACAATCCTTTCTTTTTCCCGATGTCTACTACCCTGGAATTCAAATTCCCGGAAAGAGGAAGCATGCCGCCACTGACCATCACATGGCAGGATGGCCTGGACAACATCCCCGCTGTACCGGAGGGCTATGGTGTCTCTGAACTCGACCCTAACATCCCGCCGCCAAGCAATGGACAAATGCAACCTGCAAAGCTCAATCCTGGCAAGATCATTTATAGCAAAGACTTGATTTTCAAAGGCGGATCACACGGCAGCACGCTCTCCATCATTGGCGGAGCCAAAGCGGAAGAATGGAAGTCAAAACTTCCGGAGGTTCCGGCGAGTCCTTCCAACCACTTCGCCAACTTCCTAAAAGCGGCAAAAGGCGAGGAAAAAACCCGCTCTCCATTCGAGATTGCAGGCCCGCTAAGCCAAGTCTTCTGCTTGGGCGTGCTGGCGCAATGGAGCGGACTGAAGCTGGAGTTTGACCGGGAGACCCGTCAGATCACCAACAACCCTATGGCCAATCAGATCCTCGCAGGCATGCCTCCGAGAAAAGGTTGGGAAGATTTCTACAAGGTTTAGAATCAGGGCATCAACACAAGTCTATAGAAAGCAAGAAGCCGCTGAAAATTCAGCGGCTTCTTGCTTTCTGTCAATTTCATTTCTCCAGCTTCTCCAATCGCTGGAGTAGTGGAGGATGGGAATAGTTTACAAAAACATACCAAGGATGGGGATTGATATTGCTGAGGGTTTTGACTGAGAGGGTCTTCAGCGCATTTGCCAAAGGCGGTCCAGAAAAGGTGGTTTTCGCATAGGCATCTGCCTCAAATTCGTTTTTCCTGCTCAGCGAGTTCATCGCGATCGCCAGCAAGGTGGAGATGGGAGAAAAGAGCATTCCAAAAGCGATCAGGTTCAACTGTACCGACCAAGCACTCCCACCCAAGGCAAAACTCAGATTTTCGCTGAAAACAAACTGGGCAAGCAGGAAAAGGATGATTCCAGTTTGTACGACGGAGATCATCAAACCCAGCAAAATATGTTTCTTTTTGAAATGACCCACCTCGTGGGCCAACACAGCAACTAGCTCGTCTTCGGAATGCTGTTCGATCAAGGTGTCGTAGAGGACGACTTTCTTCCGTTTGCCAAAACCGGAGAAAAAGGCATTGGCTTTGGAAGAGCGCTTACTGCCATCCAGCACGAAAATATTTTCCAAGGGAAAAGCCACAGATTCGGTATAGGAGACGATTTTCCGCTTCAAATCTCCTTCCTCGAGTGGAGTCAGTTTGTTGAAAAGGGGCAAAATCCAGCTGGTATAGAAGAGATTGACCAGGACCATAAACAGCGCCGCCACAATCCAAAACACCCACCAAAAGTCCTTTCCCATCCACTGAATCAGCCAGAGAAACAAGCCTAGCAAAGCACCTCCGATCAAGATGGCCAGTGCATAGCCTTTGAGTTTGTCTTTGAAAAAGGTAGCAATAATGGTCTTGTTGAAGCCGTATTTTTCCTCGATCACGAAGGTCGAATAGTAGTCGAAAGGCAAGCTGATGATATCCGAACCAAGGAAAATCACCCCGAAAAAACCCAAGGAATGGAGAATTGGATTTTCAACCAAGGTCCCCACCCAAAGGTCGATTGATCCAAACCAGCCGTTCCAGATCAGGAGAACACTTAGAACAAACGAAATCAAACCGGAAAGCAGTCCAAAACGGTAGATCTCCTTCTGATAAGCCTTTGCCTCTTTCAGCTTTTCCCTATCGAGGTGTCCTTCCAGCGTCTTTGGGATAGGGGGAACAGGCCGCTTCACGTTGAGATAACTGAGGCCTTTGTCCAGCAGAAAACCAAAGACTACCACTCCCAGCAAGAGGAATTTCAGCGATTCTGGATTCATTGTACGCTTAGAATTTTGGACAAGGCAATATGGTGTCCCTGCGGGAAGGCTTTCCCTGATATTGGTTGGGCAGCGTCCAGGATAGGCTCAACTCGTGCGCACCGCCAGACTGAATCCCCAATTGGGAAACAGTGTAGTCAAAGCTGTAGCCGATATTCAATCCACTCAGCAGGTTGACGCCAAACATCATCACGATGGCGTCGCGGTTGCTCTGCTGCTCTACCGGCTTGTATGGCAAGCCTCTATACCAAAGTCCGAAAACGATAGGTTCAATGGAAAAATATGCCCCCACGTCCAGCTGTTCAAACGGCCCTTGCCGCTTGTAGTTGACAGTTGGAGTGAGCGAACGCTGCTTACGTATGTGGGTAAAATCGCCACGCATGCCCCCCTCGGGAAGTGCAATCCTGTACCCTGCATGAAAGGAAAGCTTCATGGGTAAAGGGCTTACCCCATCGATAAAGGACTGATTGGGCTCATTTACATGGTGGGCAGAAACGCCAGCCCATAAATTCTCGGTAAAGAAAAGCCCCCCTACGGAAAGGGAAAGCATCCCGATAGGATCTCCCAAGCCGGGTATATCTGTCCCCGGCAAAGTCGGACCAAAGGGATCGTTCGGGTTAATCTGATTTGCAAAAACGAGATTTTCATAAAACCCTATTTCTCTGCGTATATAGCTTGCCTGAAATCCGGGACGGAAGTAGGTATTGTCCCCGAGTTTCAATTCATAGGAATAAATGGCCGAAATGGAAGTGGAACGCAGCTTGGCCGCGCCTTCGGTATCCTGCATTACATGGACTCCGATGCCACTGTTATAGTCGGGGAGATAGGTATCGTAATAGGCTGAAAAGGTGGTAAACTGGGCATCAATCGACGGCCATTGGTTTCGGTAGTTGAAGCCCACCCGACCGGTAAGCTCTCCTCCAGCCATAGCCGGATTCAAATAAAGTGGAGCCGCATAATACTGGCTATATTGTGGGTCTTGGGCCAGGGCAGGTGAGGTCATAGCAAGACAAAACCCTGTAAAAAAAACCATACTTAGCAGAGACCGTAACAAGGAATTGTTCGTTTATTTGAGTATTCAGTTAGCTTCTAAACGATCCAGCCCAATTGGTTGTTTTAGTAAGCAGTTCGAAAAATATGAAAAGCAGCCCTATTTCCATAAGGTTCATTTTAATTTTTACAAGTTTCATTTCCCTGATCTTTTTAGGAACAAGTGGTTTGGGGCACTCCCAAAGCTTTAATGAAAACGAATGGATTTTTGGATACTGCAGCGCAAGCTCGGAAAACAGCTACCTGTCCTTTGGAAAAGGCGGTACGGCAAATGTCCAGACCTTACCGGGTTCGGTCATCATCGGAGCCAATAACAATGCCCTTGCGATAGACCCGATTACCGGTCAGCCGCTTTTCACAACCAACGGCGTGCTGGTCTATGACTATGGCTCCAATCCCCTTCAAGGAAGCGCCCCTGGCCTTAATGGAGACATCGACGGAAGACAGAAAGTAGCAACGGGCTTTTTGGAATACGACCCCGACGGAAGCAAGCTTTTTTATATTTTCTATCTTTCCCCTAGCGGCCAACTTCAGTACGCTGTCGTCGACATGAATGCTCCCGGCCAAGCTACTGGAAACGAGAGACCCTTGGGCGAGGTCATAGTCAAAGACCAAGTGATAGGACCCGGAAGCGGGGCACTGCTGGTCGTAAAAACGCCATCCTCATCTTCCTATCTGATCAGCTTCAATGGAGGCAATCTAGTGGCAAACCAACTGGGATCCACTCAGGGGGATTTCACGCAGACTGATACAGAGGGCATCCCCTTTACTCCCAAAGCCATCGTATTTGATGAGGAAAACAACCAGCTGATTGTTATTTCGGAGAATGCAGGAGATGATATTCTTGTCATCCCTTTTGACAGCAGCAGCGGGAGCTTTGGCAGTCCTACGCCAATCACGGAATCAGGCGGACCGGCCGATATCGGGGGTGCGGACTACTCGGCAGATGATTCGTTCATTTATTTTTCCAGGGGAAATCAGCTTTTTCGCGTACCGGCAAGTGACCTGAGCGCCACCCCCGAAGAAATCCCACTCACTCCTGGGCTCAACCAAATCTATGATGTCAAAGCAGGGCCTGACGGACAGTTATACTACATCTATGAGGAAGTTGCGGGCGGGCCCCAACTCATCGGCAGGGTAAACAATCCAGACGAAATAGATCTTTCCCTTGTGACTTTGGAGGAAGATCCTTTTGCCGGAACAGACTTTTGCGGGCGCGTCTTTCCTGTTTTCGCTCCCAATGCAGACATCACTCCCACTGTTGATTTTACCTGGGATCCAGAAGCTCCCTGCTCCAACAATCCCGTTCAGCTGACAAGTGTGATCACACCTGAAAATTACCAACCGGTTTCCTTCAATTGGGAATTTACCCCACCGCTGACGGACTCGGACGGCAATCCGCTTCCAGCCGACTATACCCAGGAACATTTCCTGATTCCCCAGGACGCAGCCCAGGGCACCAGCGTTTCTGTGACTTTGACGGTAGAGTTCGCCGATGGAAGCACCCAAGATGTCAACAAGACAATCCCTCTCACTGAAAATAATCTAGAAGCAAACTTTTCGCCTTCGGACACCACGCTCTGTTTGAGCTGCATTGACCTTGATCCGCTTCTTCAAGCCCAGGCGGCGGAAGGAGATCAAGGTGGGGAAGCGCCTGGCGGTGGCGGGGACACTTACGAGTATTTCTGGTCTAACAAGCGGGACCGGGGATGGATTGGCAAAGAGGCCAATGAGGTTTGTTTGCCGGGTCTCTATTGGGTGCTGGTTCGGGAACCGGGTTCCGAGTGCTATGCCTACGCTGAGATCAGGGTAAAAATCTGGGATCTTCCTGATCAAACGAACAACATCTGGTATTTCGGAGATGGAGCGGGACTGGACTTTAACCCGGATCCAAACGATTCCACAGCTCCGACTCCTAGACCGATTGCGGAAAGACACCCTCAGAACATCCCTGCCGGTACGACTACTATTTCTGATCAGGCGGGTCAGGTGCTTTTCTTTACCGATGGCCAAAAAGTCTGGGATCTCAACGGAGATCTCATGGCAAACGGAGACAGTATAGGGGGAGACAATACTTCCAGCCAATCCGTCATTGCTGTGGGTGTACCGCAGCAACCCACCTTGTTTTACCTTTTCACCACCCAGGCAACCGCTGGCGGCACAAACAGCGTCAGCTTTTCAATGGTGGATATCAAGTCTGAAAACCCAACGGGTGTAGGGAACGTGGTCACGAAAAACAATTTTCTCTTCAGCCCGTCCACAGAGCACTCTGCGGCATTTTCGAGCGGCGATACCACCTGGGTGATGTATCATGAATTGGGAAACAATACCTTCAGAGCCTATCCTGTGTCTGGGCAGGGCATAGGCCAGCCAGTCATGAGCTCAGTCGGAAGCAGTCATGGATTTAATTCCGGAGTAGGAGCGATGAAATTCAGTCCAGACGGAACTAAGCTCGCCGTGACCATTTCCGAAGGCGGGTGCAATAAGACCGAAATCTTCGAATTTGACCAGCAAACCGGTGAACTCACTGAGTATGCCAGACTAGACCTAGGCTGCGACGGGGACATCTATGGGCTTGAATTCTCCGAAAGCTCGGATCGGCTACTAGTATCCTACAGAAACGGTGGCCCCGGGGTCGAAGAGTTCAATATCAAGGCAGTCGACAACGACGATCCGGATGCGGCTGTCTGTCCCTCCTGCTTCGGCACTGCAACCACGAGACCCCAGCTGGAGGCCTGTATTCTTTCCACCAAAAAGGCAGTTAGTGGAACGGCCGGGCTGAATCTCGGCGCACTGCAAATCGCATCCGACGGACAGATCTATGTGGCAGTAGTCGGAGACAACCGCATCGGACAGATACAAGTAGGCTCTGGCTGCAATGGCACCAGCACTTTCAACCAGGATGCGGTCGAACCTATGCCGGGAACCTCAAATCTAGGCTTGCCTTCTTTTGTGCAAAATTCGGGAAGTTCGATCCCCGAGCCTGCGCTTTCCTTTCCGCCAAGACTTTGCTTGGATCCGGAGTTGGGGGCTAGTGCCTTGCTGGAAGGAGCGGGAGAGCCGGACATTGACTCCTATTTTTGGACGATCACCCATGAAGACGGAACGGTCATCCGCGCAGACTACGGCGGGCCCGGAGATCAATTTCAAACTTTGGATCAAATATTCAACACTCCTGGAAAATACACTATCGAGCTCCGCGTGGACCGATGCGGCGACCCTGATTACTACACCGCTGAAGGCGAAATCGAGGTGGTCGCGCCCCCGACTTTGACTCTTGCGGACGACATCACACTTTGCGCGGGCACTCCAGTCACGCTGACAGCCATCGACGGCTATGATCCTGCGGAAGGGCTGTATGACTTCCGATGGACCAATGCCGCCGGGCAGGTATTTGGAGATGAGAATTCAAACTCAATTGAGGTGACTGAGGAAAGCATCTACACCGTGGAGGTTAGCTTCCGACTTCCAAGCGGGCTTGACGAAGACGAGGCAATGTTGTTCGAAACTTGTCCTGCCACCGCAGAAGTGTTTGTTGGCCCTGCATTCGAATTTGATATGGATCAGACGGCCACTGAGGTCTGCTATGAGGAAATTTCAGTCACATTCGCTCCGAACACGCCCATTTCTGGTGAATGGTTTTACGACTTGAATGGCAGTGGCACAAGGGTAGCCTTGGGTGAGTTTTTTGAGTTGGAGCTTTGGGTCAACACACTTCCAGGAGCCGGGCAGTATGAGATTATTTTCGTAGCCGAAGACCCAATCTTGGAAGGCTGTACCATCGAGAAAAAACTCGATCTATTGGTAAACGAGCTCCCGGTATTTACTGCGACACAAACCAGCCCCGCGACGGACTGTGCCACAGCCGATGGGTCCTTTGACATCGCAATGGTCGCAGATGCGTCTGAAGTACGGATTCCAGAACTTAGCCTGACTTTCTCCAATGTCAACGCAGGCGATGTCATTCCGGTCACAGGGGTTTTGCCGGGGGTTTATGCAATAGAGGCGGAAAACTCCACCGGCTGCTTCTACTCTGGGGCGGTGACCGTAGAAAACCAAAACCCTCCCACTCCATATTTCTTCTCCGCCACCCCGACGGACGAAACCTGCTCTCCGACGGGAGTCGAACCAGGCAAAATCACGATCAGTTTTGACAATGGCACCCCACAAGTGGGGACCTTCAAGGCGATCAGACAAGGTGACGGCCAAGTGTTCACCGGCCCACTACCAGCCTCGGCCACTTTTGACATCGAGGTACCTTTTGGAGAATACCTCGTAGAAGTGGCCGACAATTCGGGCTGCTCGGTGCCTGACCCTACGCTCTATTCCATTGCCCAAAAATTCCAGACGGTTTTCTCCGTTCCGACTCAAGTTACAGCTTGCGAAAGCTTCACCTTTGCCCCTGTTGGTCCAAACCCCTTGAACTACACCGCAACAAGCTCCTCTGGCGCGACAATCTCGCCCGATTCAAACGGAGAATTTACCTTCACCCAATCCGGTATCTATACGGTAAGAGGCGAAGATCCAAACGGAGTGGATTGTCCCCGGGAGATCCAAATGCAGATCACGCTCACCCAGCCGATCGATTTCGAACTCTCCGAGCCGATAGTCGATTGCCAGACAGGCATACGCTATGAGGCGATCCTTAACAATGCCGACCCTGCCGATGTGATATTCCTTTGGAAAGACGAATTGGGGGTGATTGTCGGCCGAAGACAAACTTTCGTACCAAGTCGGGAAGGGAATTATTCTCTTGAAGTACAGCCTGCTATCGGAGGACTATGTCCAAGTACGGAGATTCCCTTCACCGCGGAAACACTCGCCGAGGCTGTGACGGTAAGCTTGGATGTCGTGCCATTCTGCGTGGACCAGACCAGTACGACAATCACAGTCGTCGCTGATCTCACCGATGTAGCAGAGATCGAGTGGTATAGTGTGGCGGGTGGTACTCGCACGAGACTATTCCAATACGATGACCTGCCTATCATCGAGGTGTCAGCGGAAGGCACCTACGAGGCATTGCTGAGAAGTATCCATGGCTGCGAACTTGGCCGCGCCAATGGAGTGGTGGCCAAATCGACAATCGTTCCTCCGGTAGTACCTACTGAACTTACAATCTGCGCGGTCGAAGGTGTCACAACCAGCATTGCCCCGGGGATTTACGACAACTACAGCTGGCTACTTGACGGCGTGGAGGTCTCCCAGGATGCCATTTTCACTCCTACCCTACCCGGCAATTATGAATTGCTGGTATCTGACAACCTGGGGTGTGAATATTCTGCGTCATTTGTCGTGAATGAAGATTGCCGTCTTTTGATCTCCTATCCAAACGGAGTGGTACTCAATGATCCCAACCGAGGATTCATCCTCTATGCCAACGATTACATCGACGATATCGAAGTTTTCATATTCAACCGCTGGGGGGAACTTATCTTCTATTGCGAACATGAAAACCTGGAGCCCCGGCAGCCTTTCTGCCCTTGGGACGGCGTAGTCAACGGAAAATTTGTCCCCAACGGTACATACGCTGTGGTGGTGAAGTATACTTCCCGTGCACAAAATCTAACCCAATCTGAAACCAAAGCGATCACGATCATCCAATAGCTTTTATGCTTATTCTTATTTCACCCGCCAAATCTCTTGACTACAGCACCCCTAATTACAAGGACTATACACTCCCAGACTTCACCACCGACATCAAGGCACTGGTAGCGGTGATGAAGAAAAAATCCTCCAAGGAAATCTCCGAACTGATGCATGTAAGCGAGAATCTCGGCATCCTCAACGAGCAGCGTTATAAATCTTTCCAAAAAGATTTTACTGCGGAAAACTCCAAACAAGCCATCTTGGCTTTCAACGGAGACGTCTATACCAAAATCGATGTGGACAATTACACTCCTGAAGATTTTGAGTTTGCCCAGAAGCACCTGCGGATCCTTTCCGGCCTATATGGCTTGCTGAAACCATTGGATCTGATCCAACCTTATCGTCTGGAGATGGGAACTTCATTGACTACGAAAAAGGGAAAAAACCTCTACGAATATTGGGACAAAAAAATCGCCAAGGCCATCAATGTCGCTGCTGCCGGTATGCCTGTGGTGAATTTGGCTTCTCAGGAGTACTTCAAAGCCGTCCACCTGAAAACCCTAAAATCTCCGCTCGTCAACATCCATTTCAAGGAATTCAAAAATGGGTCGTACCAAATCATCGGGATTTTCGCCAAGCAGGCCAGGGGCATGATGACTAACTTTGCCATTACCAATCGTCTTGAAAATCCTGAACAGCTGAAAGCCTTCAATGTAGAAGGCTACGAGTTTTCGGCGCCCATGAGCAGCGACACCGACTGGGTTTTCGTCAGGTAGAAATGCAATTTTCTGATAGTGGAACGTTTTTTGTCAAAAAACATGTCCGCGCGGCAACGCAGGAAAATTACCTTTGTAAAAAAGAATCCAACTAATCTCCATTAAGTCCTTGATCAAAACTCAATTTCCAAGAAGGAAGTTTGGGACGTTGTTACTGTGGGCAAGTCTCTTGTTGCCGCTAGCTTATATTAGCGGAAGTACGGCTACCTCCCTTGCTCCTACTGAACTCACCGTGTCCCGATTTGCTGAACCTCAGCTGGTTGGTGAGACTAATTTATGCATTGTGTTTGGCGGAGTATCGGGCATCTATAGCGGAGGAGGCGATCCAAATGTGGATTTTTACGAATGGCAGGTTACCAACGGATCTGGCGAGGTGATTTTCAACAGAAGTGCTGGGGCCCAGGCTGAAACCATCCAAGTGATCTACTCGGAAATCGGAACCTACAATGTTCAACTTAAGGTACGAAGAGGCACCGATTACATTTATGAAGAAACCCTCGTGGTAACAGTGAAACAAGGCCCAACATTGGCGCTCCAGCCCGATTATCTGCTTTGTGCTGGTGCTCCTACCCTTTTGACGGCTTTGGATCCGAATACGCCGAATCTTTCTGAGTTTACCATTATTTGGAAAAACATTGAAGATACCGTCATTGGAACGGGAAATGAATTTCTAACCTACAGTGAAGGCTATCATTTGGTGGAAATATTCCAAACTGATGCTTCTGGAAATTCTTCTTGCGTGATCGACGGATCGACGTTTGTTGGCCCCCCGATTGACTTTCAACTAGTCACCTCAAGCCAATCGATCTGTGAAGGAGAATCAATTCATGTTTCCGTCGACACTCCGATTTCCGGGGATTGGTTTGTCCAAAAGGATTTTACGGGTGCGAGAAGTCAGATCGGCTCCGGCTTCGAAATCGAAATCAGTTCCTCCGAACTGTCTGGACCCGGGCTCTATTTGGTGACTTTTGAGGCTACCACCGAAGATTTCCCGAATTGCGTCTCCTCGAAAATCGTTGGCTTCGAACTGCTCGAGGCACCAAAAATCACCGCAACTGCTTCGAATCAACCAAGCGATTGCGCTGAGGAAAGCGGCTTCCTTCAAATTACCTTTGACACTGACGTCGATGCTTTTCACATCCCGGAATTGAATGTCTCGGAAGGAGCAAAAAATGCTGGTGAGGTAGTCTCGTATTCGAACATCAAGTCCAGAGTCTATTCTTTGGTGATGGAGAAAAACGGCTGCCAAGTGACGAAATTATTGGTGATGGAAGCGGAGAATCCCCCCACTTTGCCCAGTCCGCCGGGGCAAGATCCGGTTTTGCTGACGGAAGAAACCTGCTCTCCGACTGGAATCACTCCCGGTAAAGTGACTTTGGATTTCGGAGGTCCGGTTGCGGCAGGAGAGTATAGAATACTTGTCGATGGAAGAGGAGAAATTACAAGGGGAGCGATTCCGGCGAGTGGACAAGCCGAATTTCCGCTGAGAGGCGGCAGATATATGCTTGAAATCACCCTCGGAGATTGCAACTCTTATGCGGAATACATCACTATACCACGGGCTACTCAAGTCGAGTTCACCGTTCCTAGCGAATTGAATATTTGCGAAACGTTCACGCTGGTTCCTGAGACCGATCAAGATCTCATATTTAGCCTCACCCTGCCTGATGGAAGTACGCAAACTTTCAATTCGGGGGAAAGCATTACGCTGACAGAGGAAGGTTCTTACTCCATTCTCGGGGAAAGCACTGATCCCAATTCCGAGGTTTGTCCAAAACAAGTGGACTTCAACGCGACATTGTCCTCAAACATTACCTTCGCTCCTGTCTTGGCAGTCGAAAAATGCTTTGACCCGATCCGATACCAAATCGATCTGGAAGGAATCCCCTTGGAAGAGGCAAGTATACGCTGGTACAATGATCAAGGGAAGATTGTCGGCAGAGGGAAAGAATTTTATCCCCCAAGCGTTGGCTTATATTCTCTTCTGGTACAGCCTCTCAAGAGCGGTTTTTGCGCAGTTGCGCCGATCGACTTCGAGGTGGTAGCACCAGTCACCTCTGTTCCTATGGAATTGGAAACTGAAAAACTCTGTCCTCAGCCCAATACCAGTACGATCACGCTAACGACCGACGAAAACGAGGTTACGGATACGGAATGGATATTTTATGATCTACAAGGCAATCGTCAGGAGCTAGGTTCATTGGATGACTTATTTGAGATTGAGGTAGATGCGCCGGGTACCTACGAGGTCGTTGCTTACAACGAGCTAGGCTGCGAGATCGGACGAAACCTAATCCCGGTAGAGGAAAGCCAGCTTGTCAGTTTACCTGTTTTGGAAGAACGATACGGTGTCTGCACGAGTGGAAAGACTGGGCCAAACCTGAACCCTGGAGACTACGCCGAATACTACTGGTATCTGGATGACCAATTGGTGTCAGAAGATCCGATTTTCACCCCAAAAGACGCAGGAAGCTATACCTTGAAAGTAGTGACTGAGGACGGATGTGAATTTACCGGCTCTTTCGAAACCTTTGACGCCTGCAGCTTTGACTACGTTTTCCCCAATGCCATGACCCTTGGAGATCCTTTGCGAAATTTTGAAGTACGCGTGAGCGAGGGAATTACCGAAGTGGAACTGCACATCCTCAATCGGCAGGGAGCGTTGATACATTTTGGCAGAGCTGAAGAGATCGTTGTAGGCGAGCCAATATTGGAATGGGATGGCACTACCAATGGAACCTATATTCCATCGGGAACCTATGTTGTGGTTCTCATCGGCCGGAACCCCCTCTTTCAATTTGAGCAAAAAATAACAGGATCGCTGTTGGTACTGGAATAGGCGCGATTCCGCTTACGGAATATTTTAAAGTGCGGGGAAGCTAAATCCTTTTTTTTTTCTATTTTGGACCGTTTCAAGCATTGTTTCACTCAACCCAAAAACCAAAAAAATATTCTTATATGACCCAAACCATCAACCGCGGCGCCCTGTTCAACGCAAGCTGTCTGGCGCTCATCACCACCGCATTCTCCTTTTCAATACGTGCGGGCATCTTGCCACAATTGGGCGACTCGTTCGGCCTAAGCGCTGAGCAACTAGGCTTTATCAATTCCATGTGGTTTTTCGGCTTTCCGATTTCCATGATTTTGGGAGGCTTGTTCTACCACAAGGTGGGTCCGGCAAACATCATGAGGATCGCATTTATTACCCACACGCTTGGTATTCTTTTGACCATCTTTGCAGGAGGATATACCACCCTACTCATCTCAACGCTTTTTATCGGCTTTGGCAACGGCTGTACCGAAGCCGCCTGTAATCCTTTGATTGCCGACATGTATTCCGGCACCACCTTGAACAAAATGCTGAACAGATTCCACATGTGGTTCCCAGGCGGAATCGTGTTGGGCTCTTTAGTATCCAAATTCATGACGGACGGAGGCTTCGCTTGGCAGTCCCAAGTATGGGTGATGATGATCCCGACCATTGCCTATGCAGTGCTTTTCTTTGGCAAAACTTTCCCCAAACCCCATGTGGAAGCAGCCACTTCTATCGGCTCCAACATCAAGGCTATGTTTAGCCCTGTATTCATCTTCCTGTTCTTTGCGATGGCACTGACCGCAATTACCGAATTTGGACCTCAGCAGTGGGTGGGCTTGATCATGGGAGCAAGTGGCGCTAGTCCGATGTTGATTTTGGCCTTGACTACTGGAGTGATGGCCGTCGGTCGCTTCTTTGCAGGTCCTGTTGTAAAAGCCCTGGGTCAAACTGGAGTTTTGCTGGGTGGTGCGATTTTCGCCTCCTTGGGTATTTTCCTCTTCAGCACAGTCACCGGCCCAATGGCTTATGTCGCGGCCTTTGTATTCGCGATCGGCGTATGCTATTTCTGGCCAGTAATGGTCGGCGCCGTAGCCCAGCGTGTGCCGCTTTCCGGCGCATTGGGAATGTCTATCATTGGTGGTATCGGGATGTTTTCTACGGCGATCTTCCAGCCATTTATCGGCTCGTGGATTGACAATTCAATGGCGTCCCAAAGTGCTGCAGGGCTTTCCGGTGCTGCTTTGGAACTGGCTGCTGGACAGGAGACGCTTCAGAAAATACTGATCTTCCCAGGTATTCTGATCGTTTTGTTCATCATCTTCTTTGTCTGGCAAAAGGGCTCAAAACCAGCCGTTGCCGCCGCTCATTAACTCATCTCAAGGCAGCCAAATGGCTGCCTTTTTTTTTCTTTGCCATGAAAAGAGTTTGGCTTTTACCGCTTCTTGCCCTTTGTTCCGTTATTGAAATCCGTGCCCAAGGCATTCAAGGGCCAGTTCAAGTCCATCCTGAAAAGCGATACCTGATGACCTCGGAGGGTGAGCCTTTTTTTTGGATGGCGGATACGGCTTGGGAGCTTTTTCATCGCCTGGATGAGCAGCAGGCCGTCTTCTATCTAGACAAAAGAAGAGAACAGGGATTTAACGTGGTTCAGGCGGTCGTACTCGCAGAACTTGACGGGCTCAACACTCCAAATGCCAATGGCGATTTGCCTTTTCTCGATCTTGAAAAATGGGAGTACAACGAGGCCTATTTCCGACATGTGGATTTGATCTTGGATTTGGCGGAAACGCGAGGAATGCATATCGCTCTCCTTCCCACCTGGGGCGATAAGCTTTTCAAAAATACTTGGGGAACAGGACCGGAAATCTTCACGCCCTCCACAGCCTACTCCTACGGCAAATGGATAGGGGCTAGATACAAGGATCGCAAAAATCTGGTCTGGGTGTTGGGAGGCGACCGAACTCCAAGAGAAAATTCAGAAGACATTGAAATCTGGAATCAGATGGCCCAAGGAATTTTGGAAAGCCAAAATCCGGAAAATCCCATCCTGATCACTTTCCATCCACAGCCTACAGCGCCGGGCGGCAGCTCCAACTGGTTTCATCAAGAGAAATGGCTCAGCTTCAATATGCACCAAACAGGACATTGTCCCGGATTGGATGATTTCAAAAAAATCACCCATGACTACCAATTGATTCCCACAAAACCTACTATCGACGGAGAGCCCTTATACGAGGAACATCCCTATTGTTTCAACGCCAAAGAAAATGGCTACAGTGAAGCCGCTGATATCAGGAGGATCATATATTGGAATGTATTTGCTGGAGCGGCAGGTCAGACTTATGGCTGTCACGCGGTCTGGCAGATGTATGATCTGGACAAAACTCCCGTCAATGGCCCCCTAAGACCATGGCACAAATCACTTGACCTGGAGGTCGCTAATCAGATGGAGCATTTGAAAAACCTAATGCTGAGCAGACCTTTTTTTGAGCGAATTCCCGACCAAACCCTGATAGCCGATGAGCAGCGAAAAGACTTAAGTTATGTAGCCGTTAGCAAAGGCAGGCAGGGTGATTTTGCCTTATTTTATTTTCCAGACGGAAAGAAAATCTCAATCGATCTTCATACACTGATAGGGTCAGCATTCGAAGCTACTTGGTATGATCCCAGGACTGGCGCAAAAATCCCCCAAAACACCGACTCGTGGGATGTAAAAAACAGTTCAGTGGAAGTTTTGCCTCCCAGCTCCGGCCGAGGCAATGATTGGGTTTTGATTGTCGATTCCCTTCGCTAATTGTTTCCGCAGGAATAGATAAGATATTCCTCATCTGTGAAGGACCAAAGCTTCCCGTCTTCATCCCTGTATGTCATGGTCCCGGTACTTTCCAGGATCTCAATATCATCTTGGGTCGTGATGATACGCCCGTCGACAAGCTCGATTTTGCAGGGTCCCTCCACTCGCGTGATATCAGAAATCTTCTCACAAGAGGCAAATAGAAGCATGGCCAATAGTAGAATAGGGGAAACTCGCATTGGGTGTCAGATGTGCCCTAAAAGTAGCGGAAAAAAGCATTTTGAAAAACTTTGAAGAATAAACAAACCCTGATGCTGCTCATTTATTTCTAAGTATCATAGAGTCAAGTTACCTACCAAACAAATTGGGGTTCGTCTACACATTTATTCTCGGGCGACGCTACCCACCCATTCCGCTCTAGGAGAAACCAGATAAGTGAAAAGATTAAAAAATGTACTAAAAATCTAATCAAAGGAGCTGATCTCCTCTTCCTAGTCGCTGAGTACGAAAAAATGTTGCTTAAAAAATCACCCTTATCTTTTTCTTTCTGAGCCATTGGATCATTGGATCAAAAGAACAGGGGAAAGTTAATCACCTATTACCTACCAAACCAATTGATCTTTCTTACAGACTAAATATGATTTAGTATCAGACGACAGATCTCGGCAAAAAGAGAGAGCGGTTTCTCAACTTCTGCAAACTGAAGCACGGCGGCTTTGGATTTTAGTAAAAAATGCAAAAAAGTCTCAAAAGCTCTGGGCAGCTGATGCCGAACGGCAGGCCATGAGTATGTTCTTGTCAAAAGAACGGTCAGATTTTAAAATATCAAAAAATTCCTCCAAGTACAGTCTGCATGCCTTTTCATCGGATTCGGAAAAGAAAGCGCTACTTTCCTCCACCGTTTGAAAAACCTGCTCCTCCTTTGCCAGAATTTCATTCCTGATCGTCTGCATCAATTGCGGATCACGACAAAATCCACGATAAAGCCGATCCGTCACCTTCTCGATCCCAATATTGTTATTGACCTGTCCATAGGGAGGATTGACCAGCCCGGTCATGTCAAAATCATAGGGAAGCGGCACAATGGTCTTTTCGTCAAGCATCAGGACTTTTTCATTGTGCTGAAACAGTCCGGACCAGTCGGTATTGCCAATCATTAGCTGAAAAAAGTCATGCCGTACAGTAGATGAATCCTCCATCAAAGTGGGCACTATCCTCTTGTTGTCTAGAATCTTTCCCCCAAACCGCTCGGCGACCTCATCATCATCTTCAATAAAAAAACCCAATAGCTCAACCTTCTCACCTTTTTTGTCATCGGTATCGGTCAAGGTGACTCTCAATAATCTAGTATGGAAAGAGAAGTCTGCTACATCCTCATACAGCTGATACGCCAGATATTCCCTACCGATGTAATTTCCAGCTGTCTTGGACTTAGAGCAGGGCAATACCAACTTCAAGTTTCTATTTCCTTGGAAAAGGGTGTTTTCAGCCTGCTTTTTCTTCATCTTCACCCTCATGGGCGGATAAAAACAGTTTTCCAATCTGAAGTTTCCGCGCGTACGAATCTCAACATCGACCGTGTCTTTCTGCCCACTCTCCGACTCAAAGATCATTTGTGAATCGATGAAAGTCGAATCGTTGGTCTCCGCTCTCAGTTGCTTGATGGAAAATTCCAATTCAATGACCAAGGGCTCCTTTGAATCAAACAATCCACTTTGGGAGTGTGCAGAAAATCCCAATCCGAGAAAAAGAACCACAATCACAAGCCGTCGTGCGAATCGAATTTTCATCTGATTAGAAGTTAGAAGCCATAAATCCCCATGCACAAATATCAGATTTGGACATGCCCCTAAAAAAATCCAAAACATCAGAGAGCCGATCCTAATCTGTGTAAGCCTTAACAATATAACCCTTGAAATCTTGCAAAGAAACAGGCAAGACAAAGATTGTTTGGCCTATACCCTATCGCTCAAGGCTTTGGCCTCACTTCCCATATTCTCATGAATAGCATATGTGCCATCCTGCGTGCATGTTCTTTGGCGTAGCTTGCATGTTCTCCTTCAAAATAGGTGTCAATGGTATTAAACCAAAGTTCCAACCAATTTCCGAAATGAACTTGGGTGATGGAGTGATCCGCCTTTGCGTCCACTTCCTGATGTACTTTGGTCGGATTAAACATCCCCCGGCCCGGGCCGCTTTGGAGTAGGATCATCTCCCAAAAGTCAGACAAGTGTACCAAATGACTCTGCCAATCTTCCACAATACCGTTAAACACAGGTCCAAGCGTGTCATGACTTCTTACTTGATCGTAAAATCTCCTCACCAAAAAATCAACGTCATCCCTGCTTTCTATCTTTACCTTTTTCATCTCAAGATTGGTTGCAAAACCTCAAATTTCCCATCGATTCCATTCGGAACCTGCAATCCCAGCAGGTGGCAAATCAATGGGTAAATATGGATATTCTGAAAGGGATCGATCTGATAGCCGGCCTTGATCTGCGGGCCATTGGCATAGAAGATTCCCCATACCTCTTTGTTTTTGGGACTGAAGCCATGCTCTCCAAACACTTCCGTCTTCAGCATTGCCGCCCGGTTTTGGTACCGCATCATGCCGCGATTGTCTGCCAGATAGTAGCCAAACTCCGGAAGGATCAGAAAGTCACCGATCCGCTGGGGATAGCTCGAGATATCCGAGTAGTTTTCATTCGTCTCCAAATCATCTATCGAGACGTGCGAACTTCTTGACTGGATCAGTTCCATGGCCTCTTTCTTCTCATTTTTGTCAGCCAAATGCACATGGGCCAAAGCACCATTGTTGACCACACGGGCTTCGACGCCCTCGGTGAGCTCGTCCAGATTGATCAGCTTGTCCTTTTGGACATCAGCCATGCCATGGTCTGACACGATGAATACATTAACAGGAAGCTCGAGGCTCTTGATTCCTTCAAAAAGCGCTCCCAGTTCGTGATCCAGCTTGGTTAGTCTCTCTTTGAGTTTTTCATCATTGCTGGGACCATAAGCATGCCCCACATCATCCATGTCCGAGAAATACAGTGCTATAAACCTCGGGCGATCGGCCTCCGGCAACTGCAGCCACTCAAAAACCTTGGAGATCCGGGTCAAATTGGGCACGCTACCGTCATAGTCGAAATACTCGCTGGGACGAATCCCCTGTACTGGTGCTTCCGAGCCGACAAAGAAGTAACTGACCGCCTTCATCCCGTTATTTTCAGCCAAAACCCAAAGGGGTGTCCCCCCATACCAATATCCATCTTGGACTATATCCCGATTGCCCATATTGTATACTTGATTTTTGAAGGGTTCGTAAAAAGAATTGTCGACCAAGCCGTGGTGCTCGGGCAACATCCCTGTGGCAATGGTGTAATGGTTGGGAAATGTCTTGGTCGGGAATGAGGGGATCAGCGCCTCTGCCGCCGTACCCTCCGCTATAAATCTCGAGAGGTTTTCCGGATGAAATCTTTCGACATAGTCATGCCTGAACCCGTCCAAAGAAATCAAAATCACGATAGGATCAGGGGCTGTACCCTGTGAAAAGGCGGGAAAAAACTGTATTAAAATGAGGGAAAAGAAAGCCAGGACTTGCCGCATCTTTTTTTTGCCAAAAATACCACGCCTAGAACCTGAATTCAACCCATAGGTCAAACATTGTTGGCAAAAGCTTAAATGAAAACTACAGACTGACATTGGAGCAGAGTGTGGACATTTTTGCCCACCAAAACTAATGTATCGTTACCACATCGTCCGCCACTCACCTGTCAGTCCAAATCTGATATTCGCGTTCATCAGTCGTAGATAGTACGAAGACCTCAAACGATCCAAGTCGTTAATCATTGATTATCAGCACTTTTTATCAGCACGGAGGTACTCCTATTTCTCACGGCAGGACATAGACTATAAGCACCCGCTATCACGAGGCAACATCTGGAACAGCCTTTGACTTTCTTCTCGCAGATAAAAGTAAAAAACCATGAAAACATCCAATCGAATTTTATTGGGAATAGGGCTTTTGGGAGTCTTGGCCGCAGCACCCTCTTGCAAAACTAGCAATGCGGTGAAAGGGGCCGCAATTGGAGGCTCGGCTGGGGGAGTCCTCGGCGGCGTAATCGCCGGCAAAGAAAACACAGCAACAGGCATCCTCATCGGATCGGCAATAGGCGGTTCCGCTGGAGCAATCATTGGTCACGAAATGGACAAGCAAGCCGAAGAGCTGAAAAAGGACTTGGAAGGAGCGAAGGTCGAGCGAGTGGGCGAAGGGATAAAGATCACCTTTGACTCGGGTTTGTTGTTTGGCTTTGACCAGGCAGATTTGACCGAGGCTTCAGAGACCAATCTCCAGAGTCTGGCCAACACCCTGAAAAAGTACGAAGACACCAATATCCTGATAGAGGGCCATACAGACAGCAAGGGAACGGAAGAGTATAACCAAGAGCTCTCCGAAGAAAGGGCTGAAGCGGTCGCCTCCTACCTCTCCGAACTGGGAGTGAGTTCTGGCAGAATCACCGATGTGGGCCACGGTGAGAATTTGCCCGTGGACTCAAATGAGTCTGAAGTGGGTCGAAGCCACAACCGAAGAGTGGAAGTGGCCATCTATGCCAACAAAAAAATGCAGAGAATGGCCGAGCGTGGCGAATTGGGAGACTAAAAGTCAATTCGCATGAGATAGTCCGTCTGGACCTCATCTCCAAAAGGAAAAGGGTGGCTTCCGAATTTTCGGAGGCCATTTTTTTCGTAAAAACGAATCGCCCGGGCGTTGTGCTCCCATACGCCTAGCCAGAGATACTTTTTGCCGTTTTTCTTAGCGAAATCAAGAGCTATTTCCAGGAGCCGTTTTCCCAAGCCTGAGCCCAAATGTTCCTCCAAAACATACAGCCTCGCAATTTCCAGGCTTTCGTCATCATGGATATCAGTCTGGGCAGGGGCAAAATTCACCTTGGAAAAAGCAATGATTTCCTCCTCTTTTTCCGCCACAAAAAAGACCGAATTTGAGTTCTCCATTTCCTTGGAAAGCTGCTCAAGCGTAAAAGCTTCAGCCAAGTAGGCGGACACATTTTCCGGCTTGTTCCCCGCAGTAAAAGTCTGTAAAAAGGCCGTCCGTGCCATATGAAGCAAATCCGCCGCATCGGAAGGGATTGCCTTTCTAATTTGAATTGACTCCATTAAATGTTGGTTTCTTATCTCTGTTAACCTTGTAGCTGCCATTTTTCCTCTGAAACAGACTGGCGAACTGCAGAGGGATGTGTTTTCCGGAAATCCACTTTCCAGTTTGGCACAGCTTGCTTCCCCCGAAGAACAAATTTTTATTTCAAAAACACAAAGCCCTTAGCGCAAACAGTCACGCCTTTTTGCTTCCCCAGAAGATAATCAAAGCTGCAGTACCGAACATCAACAAACCATAGATCACTGAGGGGATGGTCATGACCGAATTGACCAATAGGGTGGCTGCAATCGTGATGCCGAGGGTGGCATTCTGAATGCCCGACTCCACGGCAATGGTCAATCCCTGCTTAAACTCCAAGCCCACAGCTTTGCCCACCAAAAAACCAAGTGACAAGGTGCCTATATTCAAGGCCAAAGCCGCCGGACCGGCATCGATGAAAAACTGGACGATGTTTTCTCTTTCTTTCAAAATCGCAGCAAGGACAATTAGAATAAAAAACACCAGTGAAATCCGCCGAAATGGTTTATCCCACTTTAAGGCAAGCGCGGGGGCCTTTTTCAAAACCAACATTCCAATTGCCACCGGGATAATCGTAATGACGAGCACCGCGATCACGGTGCCCAAAATCTCCAATTTTTGTTCTTCCCCGCCCGGAATAAAATAACCTATCGAAAAATTGACCACAAAGGGGATGGTCAGCACGGTAATCAAAGAGGAAAAAGCGGTAAGCGTGATGGACAATGCTGAGTCCCCTTTGGCCAAATGGGTGATCAGGTTGGAAGTAGCTCCGCCTGGACAGGCTGATAGGATCATCAGTCCCACCGACATCTCGGGCGACAACTGGAACAATTTGGCAATGCCAAAAGCTACGATAGGCAACAATAGAATCTGATTGAAAAGCCCTATGGCAACGGCCTTTGGATAGATCAAAATCCGTTTGAAATCAGCTGGAGTGAGGGTTAGCCCCATACCAAACATGATCAGGGCAAGCGCCAAAGGGAGAAAGAGTTCAGTCAGCAAACTGGTTTGCATGGTATTTCGGGTTATGGTGATAGTTGAAGAAAATCTTCTACTCGGGACTCAAATCAAAGTATTTCCGCCACTGCAAATCCAATATAGGTTCCGAGGGCATTTCCCAAACTCCCCACCAGCACCCCCGGGATTAACAAATCCGGACGATTCAAGCTTTCGGCCGAAGCAAGTGCCGTCGTGTTTCCACCCACATTCGCCTGTGAAGCCACTGCGATCACATCCCAGTCCATCTTCAGCAATGCACCTACTCCGAAAATCACTAACCCGTGCACCAGTACCAGCAGCCCCACAAACAGGGCAAGAGTGCCTGCCAGACTACCAACTCCCTGTAATGCCCCCAAGTCGCAAAGGGTCCCAATTACCGCCAGAAACAGAAGAATCAAAAAGAAGCCTACCGTCTGCTTCCCATACAGTTGCTGCACACCCGAAAACTGAGCCAGAATCAAAGCCAGCGTAGTCAGGAAGATTATCTCGGGTACTTGCGGAAAATGAAAAGCCAGCACCTTGCTCAAGGTCATTCCCAACAAGCCCAAAGCAAGAAGTGAGGCCAAGGAGCCGATTGAAATATACTCGATGGTTGCCAACTTCTCTCCATCACTGGAAGAATTGAGCTTCTTTCTGGGGAAAACTCTCTGCAGATACTTGGGCAATATCAAGGTGGCGATGATCCATGGCGTACCGATCAGATTATCCACGACAGTCGCAGCCGCAAACAGATTTCCTGCCTCGCTCACTTGGTAGTGTAAAGCAATAGCGTTGAAATTGATCGAACCTCCGATGTAGGTTCCTGTATACATCCCGGCTACCGCAGAAGCCAAAGAGCCAATTTCAGCCGCTGGATTGACCACATACCAAGACACCAAAACCCCGACCACAGTAGCCACCGAACCGAGCAAAAACATGAGCAGTAGCGGCAAGCCCGCTTTTTTTAAGCTTTTCAGATCCACGCCAAGCAAGGCAATGAAAATGCCCAAGGGAGCCAAATAAACGAAAACACCATCATATATTGCATTGCCCTCCATGGCACTGGGAATGACACCCAGATTGGAGAGCACCGCGCAGATCAAAATCACCCAGATCGGTGTTCCGACTGTTCTCCCCCAAGAAAATCGTGTGAGCCACTGTGCAAAAAAAACTGCAACGCAGAGTGTTCCGGCTATAAAAAGAGGCTCTTGGGTGAAGGACATTGGGGAAAATAGGAAAAACAAAGAAGTTTTTCTCATTTTTTTCTATTGCCCAAAAAATCCAATGATAGAGGCAATAATTTGGAGGACTTCCGCATCACTCAAATTTGGATTCAATGGCAAAGAAAGCCCCTCTGCGGCCAGCTTTCTGGCATTTTCAAAATTACCGGTTGATTCAAAAGGCCCCAGATCAGACACGACGGTCGGATAATGGATCGCAGTTCCAACTCCATTCTTAGCCAAAAAGCTCTTCAATTCATCCCTGCGATCAGTTTGAACTACAAAAAGATGGGCGTTATGGTCCGATTCCAAAATCCCTTCGGGAAGCCGCAGTTCACTCAGCGCCGATAGCTCGTCCAAATAGCGCTTCGCTAGGGTTTTACGCTTTCGTTGGTTTGCCTCAAAATCCTCCAAAAAGACATTTAAGAAGGCTGCTTGGATGGTATCAATTCTACTATTTCTTCCCACCAGTTCATGTTCATCTCGAACTGGCTGCCCATGGTTAAGCAGCAAGCAAAGTCGTCGTGCGAGCTCCGCATCTTGCGTCAAACACATCCCGGCTTCCCCCAACGCTCCGAGATTCTTGGTTGGGTAGAAACTCAGGCAGCCGACATCGCCCCAAGTCCCAGCCGCTTTTCCATGTTGAAAAGATCCGAAAGCCTGTGCTGCATCTTCGATCACTTTCAGACCCAAGTTCTTTGCCTTTTCCGTCAAAGCTTCCATGCGTACCATCTTCCCATACAGGTGCACGGGAATAAGGGCCTTGGTTCTTTTAGTTACGGCATTTTCCCAGTCGTCTTTCAACAAGCCATTTTCATCCGTATCCCAAAAGACCGGTTTGGCCCCAACCATTACAACGGCCTCTGCCGAGGACACCCAAGTCATTGCAGGCACAATCACCTCATCGCCCGGACCGATTCCCAAAGCACGAAGCGCCAGCTCCAGGGCATCGGTACCATTGGCGCAAGGGATGGAAAAACGCGATTTGAGAAATTGATTGACGGCATCACTAAGCTTTGCCACCTCTTCCCCACCTGAAAAAAGACCCGCATCCAAGACTTCGGAAAATTTCCGGCAAAGCCTTCTTTTCAAGGCTTCATCCCATCGACTCAAATCAAGAAAGGGAATGCTCATCCAAGATTTCGGCTAAGTCATGGGCAAGCGCCCGTCTGGAAAACCTGTCGATTTTTGCGTCGGATTTGGATTCGCCGTCTCCGTCCATCAGCTTTCGCAGGGCGATCTGAATTTTCACAAAATCCTCATGGCGTATCACCTCTCCGCCACCAGCCTCCGTGAGAATCTTGGCGGAGTCCCCTTGCGGATCGCCCAGGGCAAGAACTGGCACACCAGCCGCAAGGTATTCAAAAAGCTTTCCGGGAATATTTCCCTGCGCGTTTTTGGTGTTTGTCAGGATCAATACCAAGACATCGGCGGCAGCGTAATAACCGAAGACTTCCGAGTGGCTGACGTAACCAGGAAACTCAACCCGACTTGCCAACCACTCGTTTTCCCTGACATATTCGCGAACGGATTCAGAGACGTTTCCTACAAAAGTCAGCTTCACCTTTTCCCCGGTCCCAGTAAACTCTTCCTTAAGCGCCTTCAGCAACGGAATCGGGTTGCGGATCGAATCGATCACGCCGGAGTACACCAGATGGAGTTCGTTTTCTTTTTTTTGTCTCGGGGAAAAACCCACTGGCAAATCCGCCGGATCGTAGCCATTGGTTAGGAGTTTGATTTTTCGATGAGCCAGCTTTTCCAAATCTTGCTGGAAAGTCGGGGAAATCGTCATCACGGCACTGGCCTCTCTCAAGACCTCTTGCTCAAGTTTCTGGTGCCTTTTCTTAACCAAAGAGCTCATGGGCAACGCGTCCAAAAACTCCCACTGAGTCCAAGGATCTCGGAAGTCCGCGATCCATGGCAAACCTGACTTGCGTTTCAGTCCCAAGCCGATCAGATGCATGCTATGCGGGGGCCCGGTGGTGATGACAGCTTGAAACTGCCCGCTTTTTGCCAAGTCAGCCAGAAATTTCACTGCTGGTCTCACCCAGAAAATACGCGGGTCTGGCACCAGCAGGTTGGCGCGCATCCAGATAGCCGCCTTCTCCAAAAAACCCCTGTCCTTTTGCTCCAAGAGCCTTCCAGGATGGGTCTTGGATTTTTTGACTTTGGAGAAAAGCTGATAGGGCTCCCAAATTGGGAACTTGATCACCTCCAAATTTGCTGGAATTTCATTTTCCAAGCTCTCATCCTGAAGGTCAAAGTCCGGATTTTCGGGGGTAAAAATCACAGGATCCCAGCCTGATTCTGGCAGATATTTGGCAAACTTCAGCCAGCGCTGAACCCCCGACCCACCGCTTGGAGGCCAATAATAGGTGATGATGAGAACTCGTTTTTGCATGGGAGTACAAAGTACTATGTCCTAAGTAGAAAGTACAAGATTTATCAAAAAGAAAGGGCCGCGTCCAAGGAAGCAGCCCTTTCACAAATTTGAAACCTCGAGTGTTATTCTCCTTGAGCCAGAGAGTAAGCTCTCTTGCCCTCAAAGCTGTACAGATTCGCAGTTTGGATAAATTCAATTCCCAAATCAGAGATTTGCTTGAGCAAGTCCAGGATCTGTGCAGGGCTAATCACCGCCTGATCGGCAGTCTGGAATCTGCATCTCCAATGATCGGTGCAGAAGGTTTCTTTCATTCCGGCAGGGAACACCTTCACACCTCTGTTGGTGATCAGCTGGAGCTGAAGTCCGCTAGCGTTGACGGCACGAAGCTTTTCGCCCAAGACATTTGGATCACGTCCTTCTTCGTCCCAAGCCACAAACACGTCCACTCCGATCAGTTCTTTTTTCTCTGGAGCACGCTCCTTCAACTTCACGTTCATCGGCGTCGTGTCTTCCTTGTCAAAAGACGCAGGAATCATGTTGGCCGGACTCTGGCCTAGTCGAGCGATTACCGCCTCTGCAAATTCTGCAGTTCCGACTTTCTTGCTGGAAAGGCCCTCCTGATAGATGTCACCAGTGTGGATTCCGTCTTCCAAAGTCTTCATCCAAGCGTTGGCTACTTTCTCCGCTACTTCCGGCTGGCCGATATGCACGAGCATCATGATCGCTCCATTCAGCAATCCAGAAGGGTTGGCAATGCCAAGCCCTGTGATATCTGGAGCAGAGCCGTGGATCGCTTCGAACATGGCTACTTCCTCACCCACGTTGGCAGAGCCACCCAATCCTACCGAACCAGTCACCTGCGCAGCGACGTCGGAGATAATGTCTCCATAGAGATTTAGCGTCACGATCACATCAAACACCTCAGGACGATCCGCGATCAGCGCAGTCCCGATATCGATGATCTTATGGTCGGTTTTGATATCCGGATATTCCTTGGCGATTTCGTCAAAAGTCCTGTGAAAAAGTCCATCGGCCAACTTCATAATGTTGTCCTTGGTCATGCAGGTTACTTTCTTACGGCCATATTTTTTGGCGTATTCAAAAGCATATCTGATGATCTTCTCAGAACCCGGCTGGGAGATCAGCTTCAAGCTTTGCACTACCTCCTGGGTTTGTCTGTGCTCAATTCCGGCGTAAAGATCCTCCTCGTTTTCGCGGATGATGACCATATCGGTCTTCGGAAAGTGCGTTTGGATAAACGGCGAATAGGATTTGCAAGGTCTTACATTGGCAAAAAGTCCGAAGGATGTCCGCGTGGTGACATTGAGAGACTTGAATCCCCCGCCCTGTGGAGTCGTGATCGGTGCCTTGAGAAAAACTTTGGTTTCACGGAGCGACTCAAAAGCTTTTGGCTCCATGCCTGAGCTGACACCCTTGAGATATACCTGCTCTCCGATCTCGATGACATCATACTCAAGCTGCGCACCAGCGGCTTCGAGGATGTTTAGAGTTGCAGTCATGATCTCCGGACCGATTCCGTCACCGTAGGCCACTGTAATCTTTCGCTTGGAAGACATATTTTATAGGAGGTTTAGTTGATTTTTGGAAAGCCCAAAAGTACAAAAAATGCCCGAAGCCGACCGGAATTCAGCCCAATATTCGCCAAAGCAAGCTGGACAATCTTCAGAGTAACTACCCTGCCGAGTCTCGGCCCGGGATATTTCTAGGTTGGCAAATTTGGCTTTGTACCCCCTAGGCGTATATTTGCTTTTCCACACCCAATTCGCTTATGGCAGATTTGCAAAATATCCTGACCGAAGAAAAGGAAGGCGTTCTCTACCTGACCGTCAACCGAGAAGAGAAAATGAACGCACTCAACTTCGCGACGCTGGAGGAAATCAAGGGCATTTTTGAAGAAGCTGAAGACAACAAATCCATCAAAGCGGTGATCATCACCGGCGCGGGAGAAAAGTCATTCATCGCGGGAGCGGACATCAGTGAGATTGCCTCCCTCAACGAAGTAAACGCCAGAAAATTCGCCGAAAACGGGCAGGAAATCTTTGCAATGATCGAAAATTGCCATAAGCCGGTGATTGCGGTCACCAATGGCTACACTCTGGGCGGAGGTTGTGAACTCGCGATGGCTTGCCACATACGCATAGCTACCGCTAACGCCAAGTTTGGCCAGCCGGAAGTCAACCTGGGAATCATTCCGGGCTACGGAGGTACCCAACGACTCACGATGCTGATCGGGCGCGGCAAGGCCAACGAGCTCATGATGACAGGCGACATGATAGGCGCAGAAGAGGCAAAAAGCCTGGGACTGGTCAACCACGTGTTGCCTACCAAAGCCGAGGCCATAGACAAAGCCGAAGAAATCATCTCTAAAATCATGAGCAAAGCGCCTTTGGCAATTGGTATGATCATCGACTGCGTCAACGCAGCCTTCCTAAGCGATGAAAACGGCTACCAAACTGAAGCCAACAGCTTTGCCCGCTGCGTCAAGTCGGGGGACTACAAGGAGGGGACATCCGCATTTTTGGAAAAAAGAAAACCCGTATTCAAAGGCGAGTAAGCTACTCACTCCCGCATGAGTAACCTGAAAAAACTTGCCGGCCAGACCGCCATCTATGGACTGAGCAGTATACTGGCAAGGTCCATCAACTTTTTGATGATCTTCGTCTACACTTCCTACCTGAACAAGGAGGTGGTGGGATCCTTCACCGGCATCTACGCGCTGATCGGCTTTCTCAACATTGTCTTCACCTACGGAATGGAGACCTCGTTTTTTAGATTTTCCACCGGAAAAAACCTGGACCCACAGCAGGTCTACAATACCACCCAGTCGCTACTGATCACCTCTACCCTCTTTTTGGGAACGGGAATTTATCTTTTGGCTCCTTGGCTCGCGGAACTTCTGGACTATCCAGGACAGGCCTACCTGTTTCGCTGGACTGCGCTGATCCTTTCCTTTGATGCCATTTTGGCCATTCCGTTTGCCAAGCTTCGGCTGAGCAATCGCGCCTTTGCTTTTGCTGGTGCCAAGATCATCAATGTGCTGCTCAACGTTTTTTTCACCCTTCTTCTCATCGTTTGGATCCCGTCCTTGATAGTGTCAGGTTCGATCAGAGAGGGATATTTGGGCTATCAGTCCGATTGGGGAATAGAATACATTCTCTTGGCCAACCTATTTGCTAATGGTCTGATCATTCCCTACGTGTGGTGGAGAGCTGGCTTCTTCCGTTTTTCCCTTGACAAAGAAATCATTAGACCCATGTGGAAGTACGCTATCCCGCTACTTTTCATGGGCTTGGCGGGAGTTACCAACGAGCTCGTTTCCCGCTTGTTGTTTGAATACCTTCTACCGGAGAACTTCTATCCCGGACTGAGTCCAAGGGAGGCCGCCGGGATCTTCGGCACCAGCGTGAAACTCGCTATCTTGATGAATCTCGTCATTCAGGCCTTCAAGTATGCGGCGGAGCCTTTCTTTTTTGGCAAGTCTACCGACAAAAATTCTCCGCAGCTATACGCTAGGGTCATGCATGCCTTTGTGATATTTTGTTCAGTGCTCATGGTCGCCATTTCGGTCAACCTCGAGGTGGTCGGATACCTGTTCCCCCGTGGTGAAGGTTACGAAACCGCGTTCTTCATCGTGCCAATCCTATTGATGGGTTATTTGCTCTTGGGAGTCTATTTCAATCTCTCCATCTGGTTTAAGATCACCGACAATACCAAGTACAGTTTTTGGATTACCTTGGCAGGTGCGGTGGTGAGCGTGGTCGTTATTTTCACCGCGGTACCATCCCTTGGCTATTTGGGTGGTGCGTTGAGTACGCTGGTTTGCTATCTGGTCATGACGGCGATATGTTACTACTATGGGCAGCGACATTTCCCCATCCCCTATCAGACCGGCAAGGATGTTGGCTATTTGGTCATTGCCTTTGTACTGAGCTACGTGGGCTTCTTTCTGGATTTGGATTCTGCGGGATTAAACTTTTTTGCCAAAAACAGCCTTGTAGTGTTGTTCCTGGCTTGGGTTGGGTATCGGGAAAAGGAACTGCTAGGCGCTGTATTGCAGCGCAAAAAAGCATCCTGATCGCTAGAGGCGCTTTCTCCAAAAGACGAAATAGTCCCGCCAATTTGAGCAAAAGGCATTATGTTTGTGAATTGATGCTGCATTCCAAAACCGCCGTGAGATTTACCCAGATCGTACTTCTGTTAGCCCTTGTTTGCCTGGGTCATACCGCCAGTTTTTCCCAACAAATGCTCTCTCGGAAAGAGTCGAAGCGTCAGGATATTCAGGCAAAGGCCAGCAGGTATTTCATTGAAGGAGAAAAAGCCCTAGTACTTGGGGACTTGGAGAAAGCATACTTCTATCTCCAACACTCCCTGGAATTAGCCCCAGACGAACCTGCGATCAACTACAAGATCGCGGAGGTGCTGGTTCGCTCAGACCAAGCGGAAAAAGGTCTTCCTTTTGCGGAAAAGGCAGCCCAAGCCGATCCCGACAACAAATATTATTCACTCATGGTGGCGGAAATCTACAACAATCTCAAACAGCCGCTGAAAGCTGCCGAGATCTTGGATCGCCTCACCTCAGACAGCGAGCAAAACCAACAGTACAATCTCGATCTGGCCTCCATCTACCTCAATGCGGGGGAATTTGAAAAGGCACTGGTTGTCTTGGACAGAGCCGAGGACTACTATGGCGTGAGGGAACCCTTCACAGTCCAAAAGCAGCGGATTTACCTTCGGAAAAATGATCTGCCAAACGCGGTCAAGGAGGGCGAGAAGTTAATTGATGCCTTTCCCGGCAACCCCGCCTATGTTTTAAATCTGGTGGAAATCCTGTATAACAATGCCCGCTTGGATCAGGCATTGGCCCTCGTATCAGAAGAGATCGAGAAATATCCCAATCAGCCGGAGCTGCAGATGGCTGCCTACACCCTCTTGAAAGAAAAAGGGGAAGTTGTCAAAGCGCACAGTTATCTGATGTCGGCGTTCGGAAGCCCGGACCTGGATGGAGAGGTGAAAGCCAAGACTTTCAAGTCTATGCTTTCCGAAATGCAAACCTCCCAGCGAGACTCCCTGTTGGATCAGATGGAAGCGCTGATGCTCGAACTCAATGCCGGCGACGCGATGGTCATGGAAGTGATAGGCGAAAGAAAAAAATCCCTGGGCGACGTCCCTGCTTCAATCGATTATTTCAAAAAGTCACTCCAGATCCAGCCCAAAAACGCGCCGCTTCTTGAACAGGTGATTCTCAATTCCTTTGGAGACAATCCCGATTTTGCCGAATTGGAAACCTACACCACCATGGGCGTCGACGAGTTTCCCGAGGCTCCGGAGTTCTGGTTTTATGATGGGGTTGTGAAATCCGCCCGAAAAAAGGATTCTGTGGCGGTGTATTCGCTTTCCAAGTCTATCCAGCTCAATGCCGGCAAAAACGCACAGCTGGACCAGGTAGCGTTTGGCTCCCTAGGCAGCTCCTATTACAATCTCGGGGAGAAAGACTCCTCTTTTTTCTATTTTGAAAAGGCGCTAAAGCTTAACCCGAACGACGAACAGGTCTTGAACAATTACGCCTACTTTCTTTCTCTGGAAAAGAAAGATCTGGAAAAGGCACGGACCATGTCCGAAAAGGTCGTGAAAAAACACCCGAATAACTCCACCTTCCTCGACACCCACGCCTGGGTGCTCTTTCAGATGGGCGCCTACGAGGAGGCTTCCGAATACATGGAAGAAGCTATCCTCAATGACCCCGAGCCCAGCGGAGTGATGCTGGAGCACTATGGGGACATTCTTTTCCATCTTGGCAAAGTTTCTGAGGCAATGTCCTGGTGGAAAAAGGCTGAAGGAAGTACCGAAGCCTCCGAAAAGCTGGCTCAAAAACTAAAAGACGGAAAATACCATGAATAGACTTTTTGCTGGAGTGCTGACACTCTTGGTCATAGGCCTGGCGGGCTGCGCCAAAAAAGTTGTTCTCTACGAAAGCGATGGCCAAATGGAGGAATTCCAACCCGTAAAAGCCCAGTACGACTATCTCAGTGCCAAGGCAAAAATCGTGATCGAAGAGGAATCCGGTAAAATCACCCGCGGAAGCCTCAGCCTTCGAGCCAAAAAGGACAGCGTCCTGTGGTTCACTATGTCACCCGGTATGGGGATGGAAGCGATCAGGGGATTTTTCACGCAAGACCGTATTCAGATCAGGGATCGGGTGGGACAGGATGACATCGACCTTTCCTACGCTGAATTTGAAAAATTTTACGGCCTGAAACTTTCACTCGAGCTATTCCAAAACGTCCTTTGGGCCAACATCCCGTTTGAGTTTGACTACGAGGACAGACTGGTGCGGGTCGGGAAAAAATTCGAACTGACGCAGGTAAAAGACAACGTGCGGTATTTTTCCAAGATCGAGACCAGCCATGGCAAAGTCTCCGAGCTTGTAAGCAACTCCCTCGACGACCGGGGCTCGGTGTTGGCCAGCTTTCCCAAATTCCAAGATGTAGCCTCCCAGCCATTTCCGGCGGAGGTGCTCTTCAAACTCGCCTATCAGCTGCCGGAGGGGAGCCAAAACACCATCATTCACATAGAGTGGACCTCGATCGATCCAAATTCCCAAGCCTTGAGCTTCCCCTTCAGATTCTGATTTCCATGCGGATTTATAGATTTATTGCCCTGTTATTTCTATTCCTTGTCGTTTGGCAGACGGACTCCTTCTCCCAGACGAAAAAGACCAGGGAAGAACTTGAGCGGGAAAAGGCGGAGGTTCAGGCGAGACTGCGCGAATTTGACGCAATACTAAAGCAGACCACTGCCAACAAAAAGACCTCACTTGGCGAGCTAAATGCGCTTACACGTCAATTTCAAACCCAAAACCGCCTAGTCAACACTCTGGACAGGGAAGTCCGCCTGATCAACCAGGAAATATCCGAAACCGAGAAAAAAATCTCCGAACTCGAGTCGCAACTCAAAGAGCTCAAGGCGGAGTATGCCCGCATGATCTATTCCTCATCCAAGATCAACAGGGGACTTTCCATCGTCGCCTTCGTATTTAGCTCCGGTAACTTCAACCAGCTCTACATGCGCCTAAAGTACCTCAAGCAATACAGCGAAAGCAGAAAGCAACAGGCGGCGCAAATCGAAAAACTTTCCCTGGAACTGGCTGACCAACGCGTCCTGCTCGACCAGAAAAAGGCTGACAAGGTGCTCGTACTCCAGGAGGAGCAAAAGGAAAAGGCGGAACTCGAACGCCTCCGAAAAAGCCAGCAAGGGGTAGTAAATACGCTTTCGAAAAAAGAACGGGATATCCAACGCCAAATCGCCGCCACCAAAAAACAGCAAGATCAGCTCAACAAGATGATCAAGCAAGTGATCGAGGAGGAAATCAGAAGAGCGGAGGCCGAAGCCAAAAAAGCCAACAGTACAACGACCAAAAAAGCGGGTACCAGCATGCCGATGACACCGGAAGCCGCCGCTTTGTCCAGTTCCTTTGCAGGCAACAAGGGCAAGTTGCCTTGGCCGGTCGAGACGGGATTTGTCAGTCAAAACTACGGTACTTACCCTCATCCCACCTTGAAAGGAATTACGCTGGACAGCGACGGAATAGACATCCGCACCCAACCTAACTCCAACGTCCGAACGGTATTTGACGGCACGGTCACCAAGATCACCACCATGCCAGGATACGGGGGCACCGTGATCATCAAACACGGGGAATATTACACCATGTATAGCCGACTGAAAAACATCAGTGTCAAATCCGGCCAAACAGTAAAGGCAAAGGACATAATTGGCCAGGTGGGAACTACCGCCGAAGGCGAATCGGAAGTCCATTTCCAAACTTGGAAGGGTCTACAGATCATGGACCCTGCAGCATGGATTACATCCAGATAGCAATGATTTTCGTATGTTCATAAAAAAGACCGATTGTCACTAGCCTTATTTTTGGCTAAGAGGGTGACAGTTGTATCTTTGTAATCCTATATATCCTTAAACAAACACACCATCATGACTACATTAGGTTTTATTCAAAACATGGGCGGAGGTTCGATCGTGTTGATCATCGTCGTAATCCTCTTGCTGTTTGGTGCTAAAAGGATCCCTGAATTGGCCCGTGGACTGGGTCGTGGCATCAGAGAATTCAAAGACGCCACCAAGGAAATTCAGAACGATCTTGAAGATGGGCTGAAAGACAAGAAAAAGTAATCCCCTAAGCCAATACCATTGGAAAAATTCGGTTCATTCGACGAAATCAAAAAATCGCTCGAAAAGAAGGAAACTGATTGCCGGGCAATCGTCACTCACTACCTCACGAACATAACGACGAAGGCGCATCTCAACGCCTTCGTTGAAGTTTATAGGCAATCCGCTTTGGAACAAGCCGACTTGATCGACGAAAAAATCGCCAAAGGCAAAGCCGGAAAACTCGCCGGAATGGTCATAGGAATCAAAGATGTCCTGAACTACGCCGGCCACGAGTCCAACGCATCCTCAGCTATCCTCAAAGGCTATCAGGCCCAATTCACCACCACGGCAGTTCAAAGACTAATCGACGAAGACGCCATCATCATCGGAAGGCTTAACTGTGATGAATTCGGCATGGGCAGCTCCAACGAAAATTCCACCCATGGTAAGGTGCTCAATGCCTTGGATGAGTCCCGCGTACCCGGAGGTTCCTCTGGAGGCTCTGCCGTTGCCGTTCAGGCCAATCTCTGCACGGTGTCCTTGGGGACCGATACAGGCGGATCGGTGAGACAGCCGGCTGCATTTACTGGGATCATTGGCATGAAGCCCACCTATTCCCGTGTATCTCGCTGGGGACTGATCGCCTATGCTTCCACCTTCGATACGATCGGTGTTTTTTCCAAAACGGTAAAGGACAATGCTCTAGTGATGGAGATCATCGCAGGACATGATGAATTTGACAGCACTTCGTCGAGAAAGCCGGTGCTTCACTACAGCGAGCTTTTGCATTTCGAGAAAAAGGTAAAAGTCGCTTTCCTGAAGGAAACGATGGAATCGGAGGCACTTCAGCCCGAAATCATGCAAAACACACGCAGTGTTCTTGAGAAGCTGAAGGCCGAGGGACATGAAGTCAAAGAAGTGCAATTCCCCCTGCTAAAGTATCTCCTCCCTACATATTACATCCTGACTACGGCCGAGGCCAGCTCCAACTTGTCCCGTTTTGACGGGGTAAAATATGGCTACCGCACTCCAAACGCGCACAATCTGGAAAGCATGTATAAGCTGACCCGAAGCGAAGGATTTGGAGAAGAGGTGAAACGTAGGATTATGCTAGGAACTTTCGTCTTGTCAGCAAGCTACTACGACGCCTATTTTACCAAGGCCCAAAAGGTCAGAAGGCTAATAAAAGATTTCACTGAAAATCTTTTGGATGATTTTGACTATATTATTATGCCGACTACGCCTTCGACAGCGTTTAAGTTTGGCGAGCATAGCGGTGATCCTGTGGCGATGTATCTTGAGGACCTGTTCACTGTACAAGCCTCGGTATCAGGCGTTCCAGCCATCTCGATCCCAAATGGCGTTGACAATTCTGGTATGCCGATTGGACTACAGATTATATCGAACTCATTCAAGGAGGCTGAGCTTTACAGTTTCAGCAATTACTTGACTGAATTAACCTCTTAAAACAAACAATTGATGAAAAAGTCTTTGCGCAGCACTGTCATTCCAGTATTCTTCACTTGTCTGATCCCCCTGACCGAAGCTTTCTCTCAAGAAGAACCCGTAGAAGCAGCAGCGCTTATTTCCGAAGAAATACTGCCCAACTACCACTACGAATACATTCCGGACTTTACGTACGAAGAAGTCGATCAGCGCATCAAGGCGATGAAAACTGGGATGCCCTTTGAGCTAAACGATAGGATTTTTTCATTCATCCAATATTTCACCGTCAGAAACAGGGATTATACGAAGATGGTGTTGGCCCGCAAAGAGATCTACTTTCCCCTCTTTGAATCGACGCTTAGAAAACATGAAATGCCTGAGGAAATCGAATACCTCTCCATAGTGGAATCTGGGCTCGATCCCCAAATCAAAAGCCGAGTCGGCGCCATGGGACTCTGGCAGTTTATGCCCGCAACAGGGAGGATGTACGGCATGAATGTGAACATGGACATTGATGACCGCATGGATCCGGAGCTTTCCACCGAAGCTGCCGCCAAATACCTTAAGTCACTGTACCGGATGTTTGGCGACTGGGAAGTGGCTTTGGCTGCCTACAACTGTGGGCCGGGCAATGTGCGCAAGGCAATCAGACGATCCGGTGGCAAAAAGACCTTCTGGGGCATTTACAACTACCTGCCTAAAGAAACCCGAAGCTACGTACCGCAATTTCAAGCCTTTCTCTACATCCTCAACAATCTCGAAGCACACAACTTCAACCTCGAGGAGCCTACTTATCCGATCGAGTACGAAAAAATAAGATTTGATCGAGCATTTAACCTGGAGCGTCTTTCCGAGCTTACGGCCATCTGCGTCGCAGACCTGGAACAATTGAACCCTTCAATCAAACGAAGAGCTATTCCTGAGTCAAACAGAAGCATGCAAGTCAGAATTCCAAAATCGAAGGCGATGTTTCTAAAAGAGAATCTAGCTTGGATTGGCGATTCTTTGGGAAGTCAGCCAGCAGTTTTGCTCGCTTCCAATGATGTTCCTTCACTCGTTTCCGTCGAAAAAGCAGTAGCGACCACCCAGGCGGAAAGGATCGCCTACCGGGTCAAATCAGGAGATGTGCTGGGCTCGATTGCTTCCAGACATGGGGTGAGCGTCACTCAGGTAAAGGAATGGAATAATCTCCGCTCCAATTTGATCAAAGTGGGACAGACCCTGTACATCTACAACAGAAATGCTCCAGCTACGGGAAGTCTTGCCGAGAATTCATCAGGCCAGATCACATACACCGTCCGACCCGGAGACTCCCTTTGGATCATTTCCCAAAAGCATTCGCTCACTGTGGAGCACATCAAGCGCTTGAACAACCTCAACTCCAACAACATCAAGCCCGGACAAAAGTTGATCATTGGATAGATTTTCTTTCTAAGCTCCCTTACCACCAACCAACTTAATTAAAGTTAATTAACTCAATATTTAATTTAAAAAAACCGAGTAGACTCGTTTTTAGTAATTAACTTGAGGTCGCAGCTTAAATTAGACAACTATGAAATTCTTATCCTATATCACTCTTGTTTTGTTTTCCGCTATTCTCATTTCCTGTGGAGAAAATGAGAAAGGCGTTTTCGGCGACAGTCCCAAGCCTAAGGCAAGGGGCTCAGTCGGGGAGATTGTCCTAGCTATTGATTCCACGAAATGGGCAGGGCCAGTCGGGGATGAGTTGAGGGAAATTTTCGAAGCAGATTTGCCCGGGATGATCCGCTCAGAAAGCATGTTTAAGGTGCATCGGGTGGATCCACGAGCCATGACGCGGATGCTAAAGATGTATACCAATCTCGTCTATGTCACCACTTTCGATGACAAGAAAGGTGGCAGCCAGGTTATCAATGCGCAATTCAGCAAAGAGTCGAAAGAAAAAGCAGCGGCGGATCCAAGCCTCTATTCCCTGAGGATGGAGGATGAGTATGCCACCGGACAAGAGGTGCTGTACCTTTTTGGAAACACAGAAGAGGAGCTCGTCGCCAACCTCAAAAAAAACAAAGAGAGGCTCCAAAACCTCTTTGAGGTAAGAGAGCGCGGAAGGTTGGAAAAACCTCTTTTTGCCAGGAAAAATTCAGCAGCGGAACACGAAGCCCGCACCAAGCTGGGCATTGAAATACAAGCGCCGGCCTCCTATCAGATCGCCAAATCTACAGATGATTTCCTTTGGCTGAGATCACCTTCTCCCACCGAGCGGCGACCGGACATCAGCGTCTTTTTTTTCGAGACTGACTATACGTCCGAGGAACAAACCTTTCCGGCAAATATCCTGAGCCTGAGAGACTCCATCGCCGCAACGCACGTTTTTGGCGATCCCGAAGATCCGCGTTCATTTATGACCAGCGAAAAACAAATCCCGCCGGCATTCCGAAACATGGTGATTAATGATAATTTTACCGTCGAAATCAGAGGCACCTGGAAGACTAACAACCTCAGCATGGGCGGCACTTACCTTGGCTACGTGATGGTCGATCCGGAGAAGGGAAAGCTATACTACATGGAGGGATTTGTATATTTTCCAAACGAGGTACACCGGGATGCGCTTCGCGAAATCCAAACTATCTTGCTCAACACCGATGTAAGTTGGAAAGAAAGCCAGGGAGCCTGATCTATTCCACCCAAATATGACGATCAAAATCCGAAAAGAGGACGCCCTAAACTATCATAGCCAAGGCTCACCAGGAAAAATTGAAGTAATCCCCACCAAGCCAGTTTCCAGCCAGATCGATCTCGCACTTGCCTACTCTCCCGGAGTGGCCGAGCCTTGCAAAGAAATAGCATCCGATCAGGAAAACATCTACAAGTATACCGCCAAAGGCAATCTCGTGGCAGTCATCTCCAACGGCACGGCAGTGCTTGGACTCGGAGATATCGGAGCTGCGGCTTCCAAACCCGTGATGGAAGGCAAAGGGGTTCTTTTCAAGAAATTCGCCGGAATCGATGTCTTCGACTTGGAAGTAGATGAGAAAGATCCAAAAAAGCTTATCCAAATCATCAAATCCCTCGAACCTACCTTCGGAGGAATCAATCTGGAGGATATCAAAGCTCCGGAATGCTTTGAGATCGAACAGACGCTGAAGCAGGAGATGAATATCCCGGTGATGCATGATGATCAGCACGGCACGGCGATCATCTCGGGAGCAGCCTTGATGAATGCCTTGGAGATCGTCGGCAAAAATATCGGGGAAATCAAGCTCGTAGTCAGCGGCGCTGGTGCGGCGGCGATTTCCTGCTTGAGATTCTATGTCAGTCTGGGTGTCAGACGGGAAAATATCATAGCCTGTGACAAGGACGGAGTGATCAGAACAGATCGCCCCGACCTCACGGATATCCACAGAGAGTTTGCCACCACCAAAGACATCTACCATATTCGAGAAGCGTTGCCAGGTGCAGACGTATTTCTCGGGCTTTCGGCAGGAAACATCATTTCCCAGGAAATGATCCTATCCATGGCACCGGACCCGATTGTTTTTGCTCTGGCCAATCCCGACCCGGAGATTTCCTACGAACTGGCTGTCGCCACCCGGAAGGACGTAATCATGGCCACAGGTCGATCCGACCACCCCAACCAAGTCAACAATGTTTTGGGCTTCCCTTACATCTTCCGCGGAGCGTTGGACGTGAGAGCTACAGCCATCAATGAAGAGATGAAGCTCGCTGCGGCACATGCAATTGCCAAACTGGCCAAAGAGCCCGTACCGGAGATTGTAAACAAGGCCTACGGAGATTCCAACCTAGCCTTTGGGAGGTTGTATTTGATCCCCAAGCCAGTAGATCCAAGACTGATTACCACCATCGCGCCGGCCGTCGCCAAAGCGGCAATCGCGTCTGGGGTTGCGAAAAAAATGATAGGGGACTGGGAAGCGTATGAGCTTGATTTACAGAAGAGAATCGGCATCGACCAGCGCCTGATGTCGATTGTCATAGGCCGCGCCAAAAAAGATCCGAAACGAGTGGTATTTGGTGAGGCGGACAACCTCAAGATACTCAAGGCAGCCCAGACGCTTCGCGACGAAAAAATCGCAGTTCCCATCCTGCTGGGTAACCGAGAAAGAATCCTGGAATTGATTGAGGGGAATGCGCTGGATCTTAGCCAGGTGACCATTATCGATCCGGTTGAGGAGCATTCGACAATCGAAAAGTTTTCCAAGATTCTATATAAAAAGCGCCAACGGAAGGGCATGACGATCTTCGATGCCAAAAGACTGGTGAGGGAGCGAAACTACTTCGGCGCCTTGATGGTGGAGACTGGCTCTGCGGATGCCTTCATCTCTGGTTTGACTCGAGATTACCCTAAGACCATCCTTCCTTCCCTCCATACTATCGGGGTTAAGGATGGCGTGAACAGGGTCGCCGGGATGTACATCATGAATACGCCAAAAGGCCCCTACTTTCTGGCGGATGCAACGGTCAATGTGAACCCCACTGCCGAAGAGCTTTGCGACATCATTGGGCTTACTGCAAACGCCGTGAAGTTTTTCAATATGGAGCCGAAAATTGCCTTGTTATCCTACTCAAACTTTGGATCGGCCCAAGGCGAGATCCCGGCCAAAATGGCCAAAGCCACCGCTTTGGCAAAAGCCAAATACCCGGACTTGGTCATAGAAGGTGAAATGCAAGCCAACGTAGCGCTCAACCAGGAAATCCAGCGGGAAGTGTATCCTTTTTCCAAACTTGCGAAAAATGCGGTAAACACGCTGATTTTTCCCGATTTGGCATCAAGTAATATCGCCTACAAGCTTCTGGCCGAGCTCGGCAACGCGGAAGCCATTGGCCCTATCCTGTTAGGGATGAGCAAACCTGTTCACATTCTTCAGCTCGGGAGCTCCATCCGGGAAATCGTCAACATGGTAGCCATCGCAGTGGTGGATGCCCAGTCTTCTGAAGGAAACCTATGATCGCATACCTGAGTGGCAAACTTGTCTTCAAGGACCCTACCTATGTCATCATTGACGTCGGTGGTGTGGGCTATCAGGTGAAAATCTCCCTTCAGACCTACAGCAAAATCAAAGATGAGGAGCAGATCAGGCTCCTCACCTTTTTGCACATCAAGGAGGATGCGCATACCCTCTACGGCTTCAAGGAGGAGTCCGAAAAAAAGCTTTTTCTCCTCCTCATTTCGATCACCGGCGTCGGGCCAAACACCGGGCTGATGATTCTTTCCTCGCTCAGCACAGAGGAGGTAGAGCACGCGATCTTAACCAGTGATGTGGCAACTATCCAAGCGGTCAAAGGCATAGGGGCCAAGACTGCCCAAAGGATCATTTTGGAACTAAAGGACAAGGTCGGAAAACAGGGTGGCGGTGAAATGTCCACCCCGCTTGGCTTCCTGAAAACCAGCAATAAAATCCGCGAGGAGGCGTTACAAGCCTTGATCACCCTAGGATTTCCCAAAGCAGCGGCAGAGAAAAATATCGCGCAGGTACTCAAAAAAAGCAATGGGGAAATTTCCTTGGAAGATTTAATTAAAGCATCTTTAAAGACACTATAATTTGAAGCTGGATTGGACTTTCAGGAGTTACTGACTTTCTACAGAAGCGAATTTAGAAGTCACGGGCCTGTATTTGTTTTCCTGTTGGCCTTACTATTTGCAATTTCGCCTCTCAGTGCCCAACAAGTTGCAGTAGACAGTGCCCAATCCCGTATTGATTCCCTAAATCTCCGCAGGCTGTCCCCCTCGTTTCTGCTTTGGCAAAACATGAGGACCAATCCGCTGAATCCAAACCGCAACCCCTTTCTGAGGCCCAAGTCACCCTTCATCCCGGCTCCCCCGGTGGACCAGGAGATCAGGGTATTGATAGATTCCACTTTGAAGTACAACATCGTAGACCAGCTGGATTCCAATCGATTGGGAAATGAGCAGGAATATGATTTTGACAGGTTTTCGCAGATGCAAGAATACCGTGTCAGGCAAGAATACTGGAGAACTCGGGCCCGGGGAATGGACGGAGAAAGTGCCGTGGAAGGGAGAAGCCTGATTCCCCCGCTTACGGTAAGCCCTTCCTTTGACAGGATCTTCGGAGGCAGCGAAATCAACATCATACCCACTGGCTACGTGAACCTAGATTTTGGCGGAATTTTCCGGCGGGTCGACAATCCCACCCTGCCCATTAGACAGCAACAGAATGGAGGCTTCAATTTCCAGCAGCAGATCCAAATGGCTGTCAACGGTTCGCTGGGCCAAAAAATGAAAATCGCCGCAAATTTCGATTCCAACAATTCCTTCGATTTTCAAAACCAACTCAAAGTAGAATACGACGGATTTGAAGAGGATATCCTGCAATCCATTGAAATCGGCAACGTAAGTATGCCGGTACAAAATCGATTGATCCAAGGCGCCCAAAACCTTTTCGGGGTCAAAACCCAAATGCGCTTCGGGAAGCTCGATGTCACCGCTGTAGCCTCCACCCAGCGGGGACGCCGGGACAATCTGGTCATTGACGCCAATGGCCAAGGAAGATCTTTTGACATTCAGGCATCCAAATACGACGAGAACAGACACTTTTTCCTTGCCCACTTCTTCCGGGACAATTACGAACGATGGCTGAGAGGATTGCCTCAGGTGCTTTCTGGGGTCACGGTTACTCGAATCGAGGTCTACATCATGAACAGGGCTACCAACACGGAAACCCTAAGAAATTTTGCCGCTTTCATGGATTTGGGAGAGGGCAGAGTAATCTACAATCCCAGCAATCCAAACATCGGAACAGGAAACCCGAATGCCCCGGCGGGTAACGGCGCCAACCTGCTTTATTCCAACCTTGCAAGCAACCCTTCCTTCAGACCCTTTGATTCGGGTTCCAGGGCTATAGAATCGGCGCTGGGAATCCGGAAAGGAGTGGATTTTGAACAGATCAATGGGGCCAGAAAATTGGACCCGACCGAATACTTCTTCAATCCCCAGCTGGGATACCTTTCACTTTTCAGAAGGTTGCAAAACGATGAGGTATTGGCAGTTTCCTTTGAATACACTTACAATGGCCAAGTGTATAAGGTTGGGGAGCTGACCGAAGACTACCAAGCCCGCGGCGAGGACGAATTGATCTTCCTGAAAATGCTGCGGCCTAACCGCATCAACCCTAGAATACCTACTTGGGATCTGATGATGAAAAACGTGTACAGCCTCAATGCAAGCCAAATCATGAGAGAGGGCTTTCAGCTGCAGGTAATCTACCGGGACGACAGGACAGGCTTGGACAACCCCTCCCTTTTGGAAGGGGAAAACGTGAAAGACAAACCCTTAATCCGATTGACGGGCTTGGATAACCTCAACCCTCAAAACGATCCCGCTCCCGACGGAAACTTCGACTACATCGAGGGACTCACCATGCTGTCCGATCGTGGCCTGCTGATCTTTCCGGTTTTGGAGCCATTTGGGTCCAATTTGGAGAAGAATTTTCTCCCCCAAGAGCTGGTCTACAAGGACAAGTATGTCTACGACACACTCTACCGCACTACCCAAGCTGACGCCGAGCTGGTCACCCGGCTCAACAAATATTTCATCAAAGGCAGACTAACCGCAGGCTCCGCCAGTGAAATCCAACTTCCGGGATTGAATATCGCCCCGGGCTCGGTCATCGTGATGGCAGGTAATATCCCACTCACGGAGGGCGTCGACTTTACGATTGACTACAATGTGGGTCGCCTGGTGATCATCAATGACGCCATTTTGCAGTCAGGCAAGCAAATCAACGTAAGCTTCGAAAAGGCAGACCTCGTGTCCTTTCAGACTCGGAGCCTCTTGGGGACGAGACTGGACTACCGCGCCAGCAACAAACTTAACATCGGAGGCACCTTCATGTACCTCAACGAGCGCCCCAACGTGAGCCGTATTGCGACCGGAAACGAGACCTTGAGAAACAGTCTTTGGGGTTTGGATTTGAATTTCAATGACGAATCCCGCTGGCTGACCAAGCTTGCGGATGCTTTGCCTTTCACCGACACAAAAGAAAAGTCCCAAGTACAGTTCAATGCCGAATTCGCACACTTGATCCCCGGCACCTCCAACACGGTCGATGGCGACGCTGCTTCCTATATCGACGATTTTGAGGCAGCCGTTACCCCATTTTACCTCGGAGCGGCAGCAAATCAAAACTGGAAACTATCTTCCACTCCAACGACTCCGGGAGACCGCTTTGACCTGAGCAGCCAAACAGAGGACAATCTCGGCAGTACCTACCGAAGGGCGAGATTGGCTTGGTACAACATCGACAACATATTCTATCGGGAAAGCGGCCCCGGTGTTCCCACGAATCTGACTCCCCAGGACAAGCGCAACCACTATGTGAGGCGCGTCATACCTCAAGAAATCTTCAAAAACCAGGATCGTGATGTGATCATCGTACCCCAACCCCTTTTTGAGATGGCCTTCTTCCCGAGCGAAAGGGGGATGTTCAACTACAACCCCAACCTTGACTTTGACGGCTTGTTGCCCAGTCCCCGCCTGAACTATGGTGGCGTCACCCGAGCAATCACCACGGAGGTGGATTTTGACCGCACCAATATCGAGTACATCGAATTCTGGCTGATGGATCCCTTTATCTCAGGGGAAAACGGGCGAGTCTTAGACGGGATTTTTAACCAAAACAACACCACGGGAGGTAAGCTGTACATCAATCTTGGGGACATATCCGAAGATGTGATGCGGGACGGCTCCCATGCTTTCGAAAACGGACTCCCAGCCGATGGAGATCCTGCCGAAACCAGTCAAAATGAGTGGGGAAGAAAAACCCGAGAACAATATTTGATTCCAGCTTTCGACAATTCGGAGTCATCTCGGCCCAATCAGGACGTGGGCTTGGACGGCTTGAAAAATCAGGACGAACAGGGGTATTTCCAAAACAGATTTTTGGACAGAATAAACGTATCCCAAGCCGCAAGAAATACAATCTTGCAAGACGTTTCGGCCGATGCATTTCAGTATTATCTGGATGAAAAATTTGACCAAGCAGACGTCAAGATCCTCGAACGTTACAAAAAATTCAACGGAATGGAGGGCAACACTCCTGTAAGTGCTGACCCTAACCTCCCCTATACACCCTCGGGCAGCAACATGCCGGACAATGAGGACCTGAACGCAGACAACACCATCAATGAGCTGGAAAACTATTACGAGTACGAAATAGACTTAAGGCCAGGACAACTCAACGTAGGTGAAAACTACATCGTGGACAAAGTAACCAATTCCGATGGCGGTGACGAGGTCAGCTGGTATTTGTTTAGAATCCCGGTGCGTCAGCCGGATCGTGTACAAGGGGAAATTACCGGCTTCAAATCCATCCGTTGGATACGCACCTATTTAACCGACTTCCAGCAACCTGTGGTGTTGCGAATGGCGGAGTTTAGGATGGTAGGTAGCCAGTGGAGGGTTTTTCAGGAGTCTTTGTATGAAAAAGGCTTTTCGGAAATACCCGAGCCAGACGTCTCTAACCTAGTCGTGGACGTGGTCAACATCGAGCAAAACTCACAAGGCAACGACAAACAAAGCCCCTATGTGTTGCCTCCGGGGATCAACCGAGACCGAGACAATACCTCTACTGTGGAAAGAAGGCTAAATGAGCAGTCCCTGCGTCTATGCGTGGAAGACCTGGCTCCCAAAGACGCCCGGGCGGTATTCAAAAATCTCAACTACGATCTCGTGCAATACGAGCGCATCAAGATGTTTTTCCATGCGAATAGCGAAGATGCGCAAAATGGAGAAGTAACCGCCTTTCTTAGATTGGGAACCGACTATACCGACAACTACTACGAAATTGAGGTTCCGCTTTACATCTCACCTTTGGGAACCAATGACCAAAGGACGGTTTGGCCACTGGAAAATGAAATCGACATCGCCATCCAGGAAATCGTCGGCGTGAAAGTGGATCGCGACAACAGCCAATCACCACTTAACCTTCCCTACAGTAAGACGATTCGCCAATATAATGTGACCGTCGTCGGACGACCCGAATTGAGTATGGTCCAAGGAATGATGATTGGCGTCAGAAATCCGGGAACAGGCATAGGCTCCTCCAAAACCCTGTGTATGTGGGCCAACGAGCTTCGGGTGACGGGCTTCACCAAAAGCAATGGCTGGGCGGCAAATGCATTCCTGAATGCGAAAATCGCCGATGTTGCCGTGGTATCAGCCTCTATCCGGCACAATTCCATCGGCTTTGGGGGATTGGAAACCAAGCTTTCACAAAGAGCAAGACAAGCCACCACCCAATACGATATTTCCACCAACGTGGAAGTGAACAAACTACTTCCGGAAGCTTTGGGAGTCAGTATTCCGATGTATTTCTCGGTGGAAAACTCCAGCACCCGACCAGAATACGACCCGCTGAATCCGGATGTACCCTTTGAAGTGGCTTTGGGCAAATTTGAAACCAACGCCCAACGCGATGAGTACAGAAATATCGCCTTGGATCAGCTCAACAGGCGAAACCTGAGTTTCAACAACGTACGCAAGATCAAACGCAATCCGGATTCACCCAACCGATTCTACGACCTCTCCAATCTTGCATTCTCCTACGCGGTAGGATCGGTGACCCAGTCCAACGCCCAGATACAGAACTACGTTTTCAGGACTAATCGGGGAAATATCACCTACAGTTTTTCGCCCAAGGAGCTAAGGATCGCACCCTTTCAGAAAGGAGATGGGATGAACTCCCCTTACCTACGCTTGCTGAAGGATTTCAACCTAAATCTCGCTCCGACCCTTCTGTTGGCGAGGCTGGACGTGGACAGGAGATTTTTGAGGTCACAGTATCGCAATGACCAGCTTAGTACCTCCGGAGTAGATCCTCTGTTCCAAAAATCCTTTTTCATGAATCGATCCTTTACGGTCAATTGGGATCTGTCGAACAGCCTTAGGGTGGACTTTTCTTCCAGAGCGAGCGCTATCGTAGACGAACCCGAAGGAGACCTTGACACCGAAGCAAAGCGGGATTCGGTGAAGTACAATGCTTGGAGGTTTGGCCGAACCACCAACTATAACCATGTGGCGTCGATAAACTATTCCATCCCTCTCTCCAAGATACCGGTTACGGATTGGATACAGACAGACTACAAGTACATAGCCACCTACACATGGCAGACCGGCTCTATCGGACAAAGAGATACATTGGGTAACGTGATATTCAACACGCGTGACCAAAGTCTTACTGGCAAACTTGACCTCATCAAACTCTACAACAAAAACAAAAAACTCGCGGCCCTGAATGCCCCAAAACGGCCCCCGGTCCCCGGAAGAACCTCTACAGCCGCAGAGGACACCATTGGTACTCCCTTCACCAACCGGCTGATGAAATTCCTGATGATGACCAAGGAGTTGACCTTTTTCTATGGAGTCATCGAGGGGACATTTCTGCCGGGATATATGCCAAACACGGGTCTGCTCGGCATGGACAAGGCATGGGAAAATCCTAGTTGGGCATTTGTCTTTGGTAGCCAAAACCCAAACCTGAGGTATGACCTCGCCCAAAGCGGACAAATCGCGCCAAGCTCGGAACTGACGCAGACTTTCAAACAAAACCGGGCAATGACACTCCGGCTGACTGGTATTGTCGAGCCCATTCAGGATTTTCGGGTGACGCTTGAAGCAAGAAAACGGGAAATCGGAGACTTTCAGGAAATTTTCAGGAACTCCGTGGACAATCCTGGCGACTACGAGAGCATCAGTCCAAACAGGCTAAGCTCCTACTCCATCACCACGATCATGCTGGGCACCTCATTCAGCAAAGATGACTCCCAAAACAACTCGCCCCTATTCACCAACCTGGAAAACTACCGCTCCATCATAAAGTCAAGGCTAGATGGAGAGGCTACAGCTCCCGGAGAATACGGTCTTAACGGACAGGATGTCTTGATTCCCTCTTTCCTTGCCGCATATTTGGGAAAAGATCCGAATGAGGTCAAGCTCAACCCGTTTCCGAAAACCCCACTGCCCAACTGGAGAGTTGATTATAGAGGGCTTTCCAGAATCAAAGGACTGAGTGACAAATTCAGCAGCATCAATCTGACGCATAGCTATACCTCAACATACGATGTGAGCAACTTCTCCAACTCACTCCAATATCAGCAGGGACTGGAACTTTACAACACCCTCCAAGAGATGCGACAGCCTGACATCACCAACGACGACGGACAGTTTATCCCCGTCTATATTCTCAATGACGTGATATTGAGCGAGCGCTTCGGCCCACTCATTGGCTTGGATATGATGACCAAATCCCGACTAAACGTCGTCGTTAACTATGGCCGTGAGCGAACGCTCGGAATGAATTTCTCCAATTCACAAGTGACCGAGCAAAAAAGCAGCGACTTCGGATTTACACTGGCTTACACCAAGGCCGGCGTCAAAGTGCCTTTCAAAATCCAAGGAAGCCAAAAAGTCCTGAAAAACGACCTGCAGCTGAGACTTGATTCCAAAGTGACAGACGTACGCCAAATCCAGCGAAAGATCGAAGAAGGCAGTACGGTGACCAACGGCAATCTCAATATTCAAATCCGACCGACCATCGGATATGTCATCAACCAAAACCTAAATCTGACTTTATATTTTGAGCGGACTATCAACGAGCCCCGGGTCACCACAGCGTACAGAAGGACTTCGACGGCCTTTGGCGGACAGCTCAGATTTAATTTATCGCAATAGATTTCAATCTCGGGCGATTCCTTTTAATTTTGGCCATTCTAATCGAACTAATCATGAATTTTCCACAAGAACTAAAGTACACCAAAGACCACGAGTGGGTTAAAATCGAAGGAGACATCGCCACCATCGGCATCACCGAATTTGCCCAAAAAGAACTGGGGGACATCGTTTATGTAGAAGTTGAGACCGTTGGCGAGACGATTGAAGCCGGAGAGGTGTTTGGAACTGTGGAAGCTGTGAAGACGGTCTCAGACCTTTTCATGCCGCTAAGCGGCGAGATTCTGGAGTTTAATGGCGAGTTGGAATCATCTCCCGAACTGGTGAATGAATCTCCCTATGAATCCGGCTGGATGGTAAAAGTAAAAATCGCCGAAACCCCAACCGACTTGTTGGATGCGGCTGAATATGCTGAGCTGGTTGGAGCATAAACACCGCAAATTTAGGCCATTTCTCGCGATCTGCTGGGCGGCGTTTTTGGCCGTCGCCATGCTTACTCCAGGGACTAAACTACCGGATGTGGACCTGTTTGATTTTCAGGACAAGGCAGTTCACCTTGTTTGCTTCTTTCTTCAGGGCTATTTATGGAGTGGCGTAGGAGTGGACAGAGCACATGTATCCATCAAACATCCGAGAATTTGGAGGAATTTCATCCTTTTTGGACTGGCTTATGGAGTAGTTTTGGAGTCATTGCAACAATTTGTCCCCTTTCGTTCGTTTGAATTAATGGACATGATTGTCAACGGACTAGGTGCAAGTTTGGGGTTGTTGGGTTATTTTAAATGGCCATCCATTAAATACATTTTGGAATAATCTCCGATAATTCTTACACTTGTTATTCAGATTTCGAAAAGATTAACCTGTAAAAACCAATTTCACCATGGAAGCAAAAAAGTCTCCAAAAGCTGATCTGACCAAATCAGTTGGTATGTTTACCAACTTGGGGTTAGCAGTAGCTGTTGGGCTTACACTTGCTGCTTTCGAATATAAGTCTTTCGACGACTCAGGCCTTAAGGATCTGGGAGCTGTGACTGACAACTTCGAAGAGTTGCTTGATGTGCCTATCACAGAACAGCCACCTCCACCACCTCCACCTCCACCAATGGAACAGCCGATTATTGAGGAAATTCCGGATGAGGTAGAGATCGAGGATAAAATCGAAGTAAACTTCGACGTGGACGTGAAAGAAACCACTGTCATCAAGGAAGTGGTAATCGCAGAAGCTCCTGTTGAAGAAAAGGCAGATGAAATCTTCGACGTCGTAGAAACTCAGCCAAATCCTCCAGGCGGTATGGCAGGTTGGAACCAGTACCTTTCCAAAAACCTGAAATATCCAACCCAAGCTAGGAGAATGGGCATCGAAGGTACCGTAATCGTGGTATTCGTAATCAACACTGATGGATCTATTCAAGACGTTGAAGTCTTGAGAGGAATCGGCGGAGGCTGCGACGAAGAAGCGGTGAAAGTAGTACAAGAAGCTCCGAAATGGGAACCAGGCAAGCAACGAGGCCGCCCAGTTCGTACTCGAATGAGACTTCCGATTCGATTCAAACTCAGCTAATAAATTTAAGACCCGAGCATTCGGGTCTTTTTTTTTGTCTAATTTTTAACACCTTTTTAGATAGTTAAAAAACGTTAGAAACATAGAATTTCCAGATTTTCGTAGCTAAATTCTATCAACCAAAACTCTAACGATCATGGAATTAAAAAAGAACAGCCGGGTAGACCTCCGCAAATGGTCTGGCACATTTTTCAATCTTGGACTGGCTATGTCAGTCGGAGCCGTGTTGGTGGCCTTCGAATGGAAGGCAAAAGATGTAAAACCTCTCTTGGATCTTTCCAATGGAGCGTCGGAATGGGAAACCGAGATAATTCCAATAACCATTCAAACCCCGCCTCCAGTGACTCCTCCTGCCATCGTCCCGCCGGAGATCGAGGTGATCGACGATGATATTGTAATCGACGACATGATTGCAATCGATGTGGATCTTTCTTCGACCGAACCGATTCCCGTGATAGAGCTTTCTGAACCTCCTACAAAGGAGGTCGCAGATGAGATCTTGGATTTCACGGAAGTTCGGGCAGAGTTTCAAGGTGGGATGGAAGCTTGGTACAAATACCTCAGAAGCAATTTATCCTATCCCAAACAGGCACAAAGACTTGGCGTTGAGGGCACAGTAATCGTGAGGTTTGTCGTTAATACCAATGGAAGCATCCAGGATGTAGAGGTTGCACGTTCAGTCGATCCTAGCCTAGATGAGGCCGCTATGGAAGTAATCCTAAACTCTCCAGCATGGAAACCAGCTCGACACAATGGCAGAGCCGTTAGATCAAGGATGACCATCCCTATCAAATTCAAGCTTAACTAAACCAACTGACTTTTATGAGAAAGCCCGCATTCGTAGTGCGGGCTTTCCTATTTCCGGCTAGAATGGGACAACAATCATGGCCTTGAATTGCCTCAAATCACATTCAGCGACTGTTCCTTGATCTTTTCAAGCTCATCCTTCATCAAAATGACATGCTTTTGAATCTCAGCGTCGTTTGCTTTGGAGCCAATGGTGTTGATCTCTCTTCCGATTTCCTGGCTGATAAAGCCCAACTTCTTTCCCTGTCCACCGTCTTCTTGCATGGTCTTCATGAAGTAGTTTAGGTGGGTTTCCAAGCGCACCAACTCTTCGGTGATGTCTATTTTCTCGAAATAATAGATCAGCTCCTGCTCGAAGCGGTTGGCATCAAATGAGTTTTCGTCCATCCACTGGGAAAAGTGGTTTCGGATCCGCTGCTGAATCCGCTCTTTCCGAAGGGGTTCCTCCTGCTTCACTCGCTGAAAGGCTGAGCGGATAACGTCGATATTTTCTTCCAATTTGGAATAAAGTGATTCTCCCTCATCTTTCCTAAAGCCGTCGCACTTCTTCAGTGCCTCCGCCAACACCTGCTTGACCCGCTCCCAATCTTGGCTTTCCTCCCGCTCAACCGGAATCGCATTGATCACGTTGGGAGCCTGAAGGGCCAACTTGAACAGGTCGGCGGGCTTCTCTCCGACCAATTCGGCCAAGTGTCTGAACTCCTCGAAATAAGACTTGAACAGGTCCTGATTAATGGAGACGGGAAGGCTTTGTCCTCCCTTGGGTACAAATTCGATCGATACGCCAACCTTACCCCTGTCCAATATCGTCTGCACTATGGTTCGGATTTCGGGCTCTTTGTCAGAAAATTGCCTTGGGCTGCGGATGGAAAGATCCAAAAATTTTGAGTTGAGTGAACGGATCTCGACCTGGATCATCATCTGCTCATCCTCAAATCCGGCTACTCCAAAGCCGGTCATCGATTTGATCATACGTTGTGTGGGTATTAGAAATTATAGCCCAAAGTAAAGTAAAACTTCAGATCTTCTTTCTCATAATTTCGGATGGGCCGCGCCATGTCAAACTTCACATAGTAATTAAGCAGCACGGTTCTTAATCCAGCGCCATAGCTTTGGAGCCAGGGATTGTTGAAGTTGTTTAATACGATCACAAAAGGAGAGCCCTCAGTGTTGATGACCTCGGTATTCTGGTCATTGACGCGCTCCCAGGGAGCAAACTCATCCCAAGCCGAACCGATATCATAAAATCCAACCAGCTGGAAATTTCGGACGAAATTTGAAGTGATATTACCTCGCGTCAAGTAGGAGAAAAGTGGGATTCTCAACTCAGTCGTGAAGGTGATCACCTTATTTCCGCGAATCTCATCGTAGTCATAGCCCCTCAGGTCGACAAAATCCGCAAACAGGATGTTTGAATTCTCCACTCCGTCCGGGTTTCTAACAGGAGATGGCTCCGGCCTGTTGGATGGAGGGTTGTAAAATTCGTTGAACAACCAGTTGTCCATTCCGCCCACCAAGTAATCCTGGGGATTATTGCCCATAAAGGAGCCTACATAGAGCTTGGAGGCCAAAGTGATATTTTTGTGTATTTTCTGGTAGTTTCTCAAGTCCAGATAGAAATTACTGAAAGACCGCTCGCCATGATTCAGTCCCTGATAATGCATGAAGCCCACCTTCCCTTTTATCCCAGTATAGGAGTACAAACCCATAGGCTCGGTGCGGTCATAGACAAACTCCACCTTTCCCCCGACATAGTTGACATCAAAACGGTTTTGATCAGGTATCTGACCGTAGATCAGGGAATCGGGATTGAGATTGAAGTATTGGGATTTTGCAATCAACGGAGCCGCATAAATCCTGGAATTGATGTTCAAAGGGTAGGATACGCCAGTCTCCACCTGTGTCAGGACGTATTTCTGGAAGCTGACATCACTTTGCTCGATCCTGACGGTTTTCCGGTCAAATCTCGCCCTGAAATCCAATCGGCTTTTTAGGTATTCGTACTCAAACCAAATGTCTCCGCCTGAATTGAAATCCAAAGCCGCCATGATTCCTCCCTTGAACACATGGTTGTCTAGAATGTCGGTCATCTTTCCGTCCAGGTTGATGCCAAAACCACGCAGCGGATCTACGACAAAACGGGTGTTGATGTGATTGGTGAAAAACTGCTGCTCCATTCTCCTTGGACCAGAGACACGCTTTTGCAAAGACTGCTTACGAAAAGCTTCCAGAAGGTTCGTTCTACTCATCTCTGGCTTGTCTGCATTTGTTGCGGTCTGAGTTTGAGGAACGGTATCGAAGGTATAATTTTCCGTATTGATTCCTTTCCTAGACTCAAAGCGCAGGCGATCCAGATTGATGGATGAGGTTTTATTGGTGGTCGTGGTGTCTGCAGCCTCCACTTGTTGAGGTTGTTCTGGAGTCGTAGGTACGGGAGGCTGAATGGTATTGGACCTTTGCTCCAGCAATCGTCTGGCCGCCAGTCTCTCATTGAGATCTTTCGCTTGGGCTAGCTGAATCCTTGGCGTACTGGGAGTAAACTGATCTACCCCTGTATAACCTTCCACAAACAAATAGGACTCTTTGCCACTCCTCAAAGCATAGGCGACCTTGTTCATCCGGCTAGTGACATCAAAGACCTCAATGCTTTTGTCAAAAGCGGAGATTTGGTTGGACACCTGATTGCCAACACTTAACCTCATGAGATTGGTAATGCCGCTGAGATCACTCATATAAAGCAAGGTGTTGCTGTTAACCTTTCTTGGGCGGAGATTTCGGCTGTTGGAGTTGGTAAGCCTGGAAAATACGGTGGTATCCTTAAGCACATCCACCCGGTGTAAATTATACTGGTTTGGGAGCACCTTGATATCTGGCGCATCGGTCAGGACAGAATCAGGCAGGTCTGTGAAATTCGACGAGTAGACAATCACCGAATCATTCAAAAACATTGGGGTCAGATCGTCAAAGATGTCATTGGTAAGGCGCTTTCCCTGCCCCCTCACATTCAGGGTGTAGATATCGGTCTTGCCATTGGAAATTGCCGAAAGCACCATATTCCTCCCCGACTCGTTGAAGTCCAGGCTGAGGATCTGGGTAATGTTTCGGAGGAAAATCTTGTCCTGATTGGTTCCATCGATCGAACGAAGCCTTAGCGTAGTAAAGCCTCGTTTGAAAGAGGCAATTGCCAAATTAGCCGAATCCCTCCAGGCGATGATCGGTGAGTAAAGATTGGGAGTCAACTCATCGTAACTCGCACCTCCCTGAAAAACAGTCTGCTCGGCACCCGTGGAAAGATCCCTGACCACCACTTTATGTTTGCCTGCATTATTGAGCACATAGGCCAAAAGCAGGCCATCCGGACTAAATTTGACATCACTGATTGCTCCGTCTACCCTTGATGAAGTCTTGGCTATGGCGGATTCAGAGTCTACATTTTTGAATGACGCATAGACTGGCTCATTTACTTTGAGGTAATAGTTTCTCCAGTCTTCAAAAAACGCCCTTGAATTGATCCCTATAGTATTGGCGATACTGTTTTCCTCGTTTCTGTTTATTCGGGAAAGATTCAGGATGCTGGATACATAACGACGCCCGTACTTTTCAGCGATGTAGTTCCAGATCGACTGCCCAACAAGCCCGGCTTCGATGCCGGTCAGGTTCAGGATTTTGGGATTTGATGTCTCCTTTAGATACTGACGCATAAAGTCATCCATCTCCCTGCTCCAGCCCTTTGCCAGATACAGGGCGACGCCGTCTATATACCACTCCGGGAAATCATTGACCAGATTGGCTTGAAATGCATCAGCCACAGAAGCTCCATAGAGCATTTCACGGACAATAATTTTGGTCGTGGCAGCGATTACGTCTTCCTTGAATTGGTCTATCCGTCCTTTGTAGGACACCTCAGCGATCAGCCGTGAAAATTTGGTCTGTCCATCCTCGGAATATTCCTGCACATTGAGATTGAGGTTGCTTTGGAGCGCCTCCTCAGGTGAATTGTATATGTACAGTTTCGGCTTAGTGTAGGCTACATAGCCGATCATCTGGGTAAGCTTGTCAAATTCCGCTTCCAAGTAGTCTATGGCCATCTTGGCGTTTGGTCCGCCTCGGTCGTAGTAATAAACCTCAAAATTGTTCGACGAGTAGAAATACCATTCGATCTCCTTGTGCTGAACCCGGTTTTTGCCGAATCGTTCCTGGTCAAACTGTGCCATAGCGCGGGTGGCACTTCCCAAAACAAGAAACAAGACCAAAAGTCGAAAGACTGTGTATCGCATTCGGATCAGAATTGATAGGTTTTAAATATACTTAAAATACCGAGCTATATCCACTTCAGCAATTATTGGATCAGATTTTATCAAAAATCGGGTCATCATCTTGCTGAAAAACGGAACGAGCGAAACTCCTTTAGCTCCAAATCCATTGAATATGTAAACGCTGTCCTCCAAAGGATGTTTGCCAAGAAAAGGCTTCCGGTCTTTGGTCGCCGGCCGAATCCCTGTCTTGTGGCTTCTCACCGAGTTGACGGGCACTTTGACTAGCTCTTGCAGCTTGCCGAGAATCTCGTTTTTGGCAGCTTCCGTTGGCCCGATTTCCAAGTCATGCCAAGTATAAGTCGATCCCACGCGATAGATTCCCTTGTCCAGCCGAACCCTAAAAACTCCACGGTTTGCGATGAAACCCGGGTCGAAGTCTTGCTCGACTTCCAATATTTCTCCCTTGACCGGAGCAAAGGGCAAGTAGTGGAAAAACCGGCTTTTCCACGCCCCCAAGCCATTGCAATAAACCAGATTCTTAGCCAAAATGTCCCCGTACCTCCATCCGTCGTCTGTCTTCTCCAGTCGTTCCTCTTCAAAGCCCTCCAACCTGATCCGAGCGCCGAAATAGTCGGCCATTCCATCTAAAAATTCGTTGATGTTCAGCCAGCCCGACATCTTCAGGAGGACGCCGCCAAATGCATCGTTCATTTCCGGATACTGGCTTTCGGTGTGAATGTGGTCGACGAACATTGCTATAGCTGGATCGCTGGAATGTCCCATCCATTCGTTTTGCTCCTCAATCGAAAGAAAGGGCCGGTAAATCTTCTCGCCGGTCAGAAAACTTCTTCCACTTGCTTTTTCCAACTCGCGGTAAAACGGTTCTATCTCCGGAAACAACAGCTCAGCTTTCCAAGATTTGACCATTTTTCGGCCTGTGACGGGATTGTATAGGCCTGCAGCCACCCGACTGCTTTTGTTGTTTTCTGGCTGATCAAAAAGGATAACCCGCTTCCCCTCCTGCTCCAGTCTATAGGCGAGAGACGTACCCGCCAAGCCCTGTCCTATGATCAAAAAATCGATTTCCATGTCCCAAATTAAAGTCATTATTCCTTACTTTGCTGCGATCCCGCAGACTTTTGCCATGCTCCACATCAAGTCATTCACCTTCAATCTCTTCGAAGAAAACACCTATCTGATTCATGATGATCTGGGGACAGCCGCGCTGATAGATCCAGGCTGCCATACGGCTGTTGAGAATAGGGAATTGGAAGACTACGTAGCATCAAAAAGCCTGAAAATCGTCAACTTACTCAATACGCATTGCCATATCGACCACGTCTTAGGCAATGCTTGGGCGAAGAAACGATTTGGCATTCCGCTATGGATTCACCCAAAGGAAGTCCCTGTTTTAAAATCAGTGGAAGTTTATGCACCCAATTATGGATTTCAAGGCTTTGAATCGAGCGAGGCTGACCATTTTTTGGAAGAAGGACAGGAGTTCGTGGTGGGTGAAGAAAAGTTGAAGGTGCTGTTTGTACCTGGACATGCGCCAGGACATGTAGTCTTTTACCACAAAAGTAGCGGACAATGCATCGCAGGAGACACCCTGTTCCGCGGAAGCATCGGCCGGACCGACCTTCCCGGCGGAAATCACGACCAGCTTTTGGAGAAAATAAAATCCCAACTTTTTACGCTTCCACCCGAAACAATCATCTTTCCCGGGCATGGTCCCGAAACCAACATCGGCTTCGAAAAAGTGTACAATCCTTTTGTGGGGGAAAAGGCTGTCTATTGAAAATCAAGGAACAAATACCAAACACGTTGACACTCCTGAACCTGCTGATGGGAGTGATCGGGATCGTTTGGGTGCTCGATGGAAACATTCTCAGCGGAGCCATTTTCATACTTATTGCGGCGGGGTTTGATTTCTTGGACGGATTTGCAGCGCGATTGCTACGAGTGCAGAGCGAGATGGGCAAAGAGCTGGATTCCTTGGCAGACATGGTTTCGTTCGGGGTATTGCCGGGACTGATCCTTTTCATGATGGCGAAGGCCGCCTCTCCTCCAGGCTCATACCTTCCTTACTTCACGCTGATTGTACCCATGCTTTCAGCCTACCGCCTGGCAAAGTTCAACTTGGACACCCGGCAGAGCGAGCGCTTTATCGGTCTCCCTACACCAGCCAATGCACTTTTCCTTAGTGCAATCCCCTATTTGGCCGACCGATGGCCAATGTTGGGCGAATGGCTTTCCAATCCCTTAGGCCTCATCGGGATTGCTTGGATATTCGCAATCCTGCTGGTCTCCGAGATTCCTTTGATTGCACTGAAATTCAAGAGTTTTTCTTTCGCCAAAAACAAATTCCGCTACACGCTGATCCTGTGTAGTTTGTTGATAGTTGCGGTGCTACAGCTAGCGGGCATTCCACTGGTGATTTTGATGTATATTGTACTCTCCGTGATCGAAAACGCAACGGGAAGTGAATGAGGGTAAAATTTGTCGTATGGATTCTTTTGGTCATTTTTGGTCTCTCGGCCGGGATACTTCAGACTTTGGCCCAGTCCTTCCGATTCAAAGTCAAAGATCAGGGCATCTACAAAATCTCGACTAGCCAAGCCAAAGCGCTGGGGTTCGCAAGTCTGGAAGAAGTCGGAGTTTTTGGCTTCCCCGGAATGCTTCCGCAGCGCCTTGATCCCCAACAACTGGAACTTCAGGAAATCCCCACCCTCGTTTCTGAAGACCATCTTTACTTTTTTCTCTCAGGGCCCAACACGATCAGCTTTTCAACCGAGGAACTGAAATACACCCACCACCTTTTTTCCGATTCGCTAAGTTTTCTGCTCGGGAAAACATCGACACCTCGCCGAGTTCAAACAAGGCAAGCTGACTCAAAAAACGCCCATCCTGAGCAAATCTGGTACAGTTTCACCGCATTCAAGAGTGATGAGACTAATCTGATCAGCTCAGGCAGAATGTGGTATTCGGAAGCTATCCGGCAAGGCATGAGCCTCAATGTCAACTTCAACTTGAAGACCGGAAGCGGGCGACCCTGGCTTTTGTTCGGAACCATGATGGCTCACGCCTTTTCGAGTACTACCATGCGGGTCTTATCAGGAAATGACCTACTCGGAGAAGTCTCTTTTGACCCCATTCCAAATTCGACCTATGGAGTGAAGGGCAGGGAAGAGTCTTTTCGGTGGGAGATCAGCACAAGAAATTCCCTCGCCCAGCTCAGATTCACCTTTCAGGGGACTGGTGCGGATGCAGCGGGATACCTAGAGCATGTAGTCGTGGGGGTTCCTTTCTCCAATTCAGAATTGCCAGAAGGCATCTTTGAAGCCGCGGAAACAGGGTATCTCACTTTGCCCCAAGACCTCCAAGTTTGGGAAGTCAGCGATTTTTTCCACCCTATCGAAATACACGCTACCGGTGGAAACATTGCCTTTGGAAAAAAATGGGTGGTCTTTTCCGAAGAAAGTGCGGTAGAAGTTAAACAATTCGAAAATACCTCGCAGGCGCTCAGGGAACCGACTAAAAAACCCGAACTCTTGATCATCACCTCCCAGACTTTACTTTCTTCAGCCAACAAGCTGCGCGATCACAAGACCGCCCGAGGAGTAGCGACGCAGGTAGTTACGGACAGCGAAATCTATGACGCTTTCGGCTACGGCAACCCCGACCTGACTGCAATCCGCAACTTCATCGCCTACACCTATCACAAAACACAAACTCTTAAAAATGTCCTGATCCTCGGCAAAGGCACCTTTGACTACAAAAAAAAACTAGGAGGCAGACCGAATTTGATCCCGATTTACACCAGTCGGGAGAGCCTCAATCCCCTCACATCCTTCAGTTCGGATGACTATTTTGGACTGGTGGATTTTGGGCAGGGAGAATGGGAGGAATCCAGAGAGGGTGACGAGCTACTCCGGATCGGTGTCGGCAGGCTTCCTGCCATCAGTTACGAGGAGGCTAATGAGATGGTGCAGAAGATTATCCGATACGAAACCAATCCCATCCGCACTCCCAAATCATCGACCGTTTCTTTCCTAGTCGATGATGGAGACAACAACATCCACCTGAGGGATGCCGAATCCCACAGCGATTTTTTGGCTGAAAACCATCCGGAGTTTTTACAAAATAAACTGTATTTGGATCGATTTGAGCAGCAAACATCCGATGCAAACCAAACCTCCCCACAGACCAAAGCCGCCCTCAAAAAGACGCTGGATGATGGCACCTTGCTTCTCAACTTCATCGGCCATGGCAACGAAACCACCCTTAGCGCCGAAGAGGTTTTCCGAGTCGAAGATCTAGACGGATGGGGAAAGCAGCAACAGTTGGCGCTATGGATTACGGCCACCTGTGAATTTGGAAGGCACGACAGCCCCTTCATGAGATCTGCCGCAGAGGAGTTGCTTTCAGCGAAAGAAAAAGGTGCGATCGGCCTGCTCACCACCGGAAGACCGGTGTTCAGCAGCGTCAACTTCTCCCTGAACAAGGCTTTCATCGAGGAAGTTTTCCGTAGGAAAGATGGGCAATACCAGGACCTGGGGGAAATTTTCAAGAACACGAAAAACAAGAGTTTGAATGGCGCTTTGAACCGCAATTTTTCTCTCTTGGGTGATCCTAGCCTAAAGCTTGCACTTCCGGAGCTGGGAGTTCGGGTCACGACCATCGAGGATGTCAAAACAGGAAATCCGGCCGATACACTAAAGCCTTTGCAGGAGATAGTGGTGGAAGCTGAAATCATAGACCCGATAAGCGGGGCCTTCCAGACTGGGTTCAACGGAGAGTTTCAACTTGAGCTTCGGGACAAGCCAAAACAAATTCAAACTTTGGGAGATGAAAGCAGCCCTGCTGAGTTTGAAGAAGAAAGCATCCTGCTTTTCCAAGGCACCGGAAAAGTGGAATCAGGAAAGCTGCTGGCCAGGTTTTTGACCCCGAAAGGTATAGACCCAAAAATCGGAACTGGCATCCTGCGAATTCGAGCTTGGGATAGTAGCTCGGGCATGCAGGGAATAGGATTCGAAAAGCCGAAAATTGGCGGCCAAGCCGCTGAAAGCGCAGACAAAGCCGGCCCGACAATCCAACTGCTTATCAACGGACAAACTAGTTCGTTGGTGTTTCCGACAAACAACCTACAGATTAAAGGCTTGCTGTCTGACCCAAGTGGCATCAATGTGTCCAGTTTCACCCCAGGGCAAAGCCTCAGCATACAAGCCAACGAACAATCACCTGTGATTCTAAACGAAGATTTCATCTCGACTAACGGCGGCTATCAGGAAGGGTACTTCGACACCTTTCTAGGTGGGCTCGTGGAGGGAAGCAACACGATCACTGTACGGGCATGGGACAACGCGGGGAATGAGTCTGTGGAAACCCTTGGCGTGGAGATTCGGGGAAGCTCCACGGTACAGATCCTAGACCATAAAGTCTACCCGAACCCAGCATCGACAACAAGTAATTTTGTAGTCATGCACAATCGCCCAGGGGAGAACCTAAGTATCAGTTTGGCTGCGTATTCCCTTTCGGGTCAAATACTATTTCAGGAGACATTTCGTTTCCAAAACGCCGAACAGAATATCCAAGACTTGTCCTGGTCTTTTTTGCAAAGCCAGACAAAATATCCAGCAAAAGGAACTTATATTTACAAATTAACGCTTCAGTCAGAATCCGATTTCACCTCAGACTCAGTAAGCGGAAAACTAGTTATTCAATGAACATAAAGGCTGAAAAAAGCAAAAGGAATGTATTTCTTGCCATTTTCCTATTTGCTGGCTTCTCATCTTTCGCACAGAACAGCGTAATCATCTCTGGTCAGGATCCAAACAGAAGGGTAATCACCACCGCGGTGCCGTTTCTGAATTTCGCGCCTGATTCCCGACATTCAGGGATGGGTGATGTGGGGGTGGCGACCTCACCCGATGCCAACTCTGCTCATTGGAATTCCGGAAAACTTGCGTTCATAGAGGATGATTTGGGTTTTTCACTTTCCTATTCCCCTTGGCTGGGCAAACTAGTGAACGACATGTCGCTGAGCTACCTCACCGGCTTCAAAAAAATCGACGAATTCTCCGCCTTTGGGTTTGACCTACGATATTTCAACATGGGGGACATCCAGTTGACCGACGAAAATGGCAACCCTTTAGGCGAGTTTAACCCGAGGGATATCGCGATCGGAGGCACTTATTCCCGAAAGCTTTCCCAATACTTCGGCTTGGGCATCTCTGCCAGGTTTATCTATTCCAATCTTTCCGGCAATATTTCATCAGTGACCGGCTCGGAAGCAAAAGCCGGAATCAGCGTCGGTACAGACATCGGACTCTATTATGAGAAACCAATTTTTGCCGGCGCAAAAGACGGAACCTGGTCTTGGGGCGTGGCGATCACCAATATCGGACCCAAGATCACCTACAACAGCGCCGAAGATTTGGACTACATCCCAACCAACTTTAGATTGGGGACAGCCTATTCCATAGATCTTGATCCGAATAATTCCCTGACTTTTGTATTTGATGTAAACAAGCTGTTGGTACCTACCCCACCTCAGTACGCAACAAACGAAGACGGATCTTTGGCGACCGACCCAAATGGCGACTTAATCATAGAGGCAGGAAAGGATCCCAACAGAGCCCTGATATCCGGCATGTTCGGTTCGTTTGCCGACGCTCCAGGAGGATTTGAGGAGGAGATGAAGGAATTTACGCTATCGTTTGGCGTGGAATATAACTACGCAGAAAAATTCGCTGTTCGTACGGGCTACTTCTACGAAAATCCAGACAAGGGCGGGCGCAGATACTTCACCATGGGCCTTGGCTTGGATCTCAACAAATTCGGATTTGATTTTTCCTATTTGGTACCCCAAGTCCAAAACCACCCCTTGGCAGAGACGCTCAGGTTTTCCCTGCTCTATACCATTCCAAGCAATTAATGCATCTTGACCGCTCAAAGGCACCAGATTTCGTAATCCCAGCAGATTTTGAATTGACTTCTCCCCAGGTTATTGAGGTTAAGGGAGGCAGAAGCCTGTACTTCATTCCGACGCCTGGTCTGGATGCGGTCAAACTGGAGGTCTTGGGCAAAAGTCAGAGGCTGGGCCTACCACTGGAAATGTCCCTCGTACCTTCCTTTACGCTTCAGATGCTTACAGAAGGGACCACAGCGCTGTCGGAAGCCGATCTTTCTGAATTTTTCGACTTCCATGCTACGGAGGTCCACCCCATGATCACCTATTCCCATGAGGGGCTGAGCCTGCTCACCACCAAAAAGCATTTTTCTGAAGTTTTGCCTGTTTTTGCCTCGCTATTTGACCAGGCGACTTTTCCGGATGAAGGTCTGGAAAAAAGAAAAGCCCAAAGGAAATTGTCCATCAAATTCGAGCGAGAAAAGTCCGCTTCCCGCGCCAGCGGTTTATTCCGCAAGGCTCTTTTCGGAGAAAATCATCCCTACGGCCATGAGATCACGGAAGCCCACGTAGACCAAGTCACTCGAAGCGAATTGTCTGAGTACTATCAGGACCACCTGTGGACAAACACAGAGTTTTTCCTCTGCGGCAATCTCAGCCAGCAGGAGCTTCAGCAGACCGCCGCATTGTTGGCAGGTTTTCCCGGCCAGATAGAGAAAGTCCAGCCTTTCTTGCCCTCTGCCTCGACTACGTCAAAAGTTATAGAAGACCGGGCCGATGCACTACAAAGCAGCATTCGGATGGGCGGATGGTCCATCGCCAAAGACCACCCTGACTTTTTCGCGTTGTCGGTCTTCAACACGGTCTTGGGAGGCTATTTTGGCTCGCGCCTGATCAAAAACATCCGGGAAGACAAGGGCCATACCTATGGAATCTCCTCCTCACTTGCCGAAATCGGAAACATCAACTACTGGGTGATCGGGGCCGATGTGCAAAAATCCCAAAGGGAGATGGTAGTGGACGAGATCTATAAAGAAATCCAACTGTTGACAACAGAAGCAATCTCAGAGGAAGAGCTCGAAGTGTTGAGAAATTACCTAATTGGTCAAATGCTCGGTAGATTCAGCTCGTCTTTTGACCTGATGGACCGGTTTCGCTCGGTTCACCATTCCAATTTGGATTTTGGTTTTTACAGAAGAAAGCTGGCATTCCTGAGAACCTTCACTGCAGCCGATATAATCCAAATCGGCGAGAAGTATTTTTCAAACCCTCCATTTATAGAAGTTTTGGTTGGCTGATCACTTCAGCCAAACGTACAGCCAGGAAATATCCCAAGCCTTTTTGGCCCAAATCTTATATATTGTAAACCTTAGATTCTTTATCCCCATGTTTTCACCCAGCTGGATGAGTTCTCGGGCCGGTTCAAAATTGGCAGACCAAAGCGCGTGCTTCAGCTCGTGAAGAATCCTAATTGCCAAGGCTTGGTTTTCTTCTGGATAGAGGTTCATCTGGGAGATTTTTGAACAAACCTTGACCGTGCTTGGCAGCATCCGGGACTGGTAGGGGCGATATTGTGCAGCAGACATTGAGCCGCCGTGCTTGCGCTTGAGCACTCCGATATGATCCGAAAAGAGAACTGGATGGTTTCTCGAGAGACGGATCATAATATCAAAATCCTCATAGAAGAGCGTTTCATCGTATCCCCCTTCACTTTGTAGGATGGCGACATTGAATACCACCGTTGCCGAGCAGATATAGCTCTGCTTGATCAAGCGCAGGTAGATATTTTCCAGCTCTACGGGCTCCACCAAGTCCCCTGCGTGGTCACGATCATAGAAGGACTTCACCTCTCCCTGTTGATCGAGTATGTAGGCGTCTGAAAAAACGAAACCGGCTCCTGGCTCCGACTGCAGTTCGAGAATAGACTCCGACAAATGCTCCGGATAGAGCACATCGTCACCAGAAAGATCGACCAGGTATTGACTACTGACCTGGGCTAATACCTGGTTAAACAGCCCACAATAAGGCTGCATCGTCTGGTTGAAAATAGTCTGAACCGGCAACTCTCCAGATGTCTGATTTACCCAACTTTTGATCCGCTCCGCAGTATCATCATCGCTTCCATTGTCCACGACGATCAGTTCTTTGGCATGGTAATCCTGGAGTCTCACACTCTCCAGCGTTTCCTCAATCCACTGGCCATGGTTGTAGGCGATGCAGATAACGGTGACTTTTGCAGCAACATCCATAGTCAAAGCATCAAACTCCACGAGATCTTATTGCAGACATCGTTGGAGAAGCGGGACTTGAAAAATATCAGACTGTGATTGGCCCCGGCATCCGTATCCGAAGAGCCCAGGTCTATAAAATTGGAATTGTGCTCGGCGGCGAGCTGGAAAAGCTGAAAGAGACATAACTCCCCGACGTTTTTCAAAGCGCATCTCGGCTGAATGGCGGATAGAAAATAATAGAAAGAGTCCGGCGTAAGTTGCACCGCTAGCGTGTGCGCTACCGCCTTGTCTTCTTTCAGCACACTGATCAGAAAATATCGTTCGGGATATTCCGACACATGGGCTATCAATCTTTTGTCATCAAAATTCGCATCAAAGCCTTTTTCCCTATTCCAAGCCCTGATTTCCTGGAGAAATCCGAAGTTTTGAATCGGGCCGGCCTGCACTTTTGCCCCCATCTCCTTTGCCTTTGTTTGGAATTTGGACTGCTCCTTTTTCGCTAGTTTCTTGATTTTCTTTTTCCCGATAAAGAACTGGTGACTCAGCACGGATTCCTGGGCAAAGCCATTTTTGTAAAGGAGATAGTTGATAAGATCGAAACCGGACTCATAGGGCTTGGGTGGCTGGACGATTTTTACCAAGGAGATCTGGCGACGTCGCAGCTCCTCCACTACGGCCTTGACGAACTTCTCGAGCTCGGCAGAAGAAAGGCTAATCTCGACGAAAATCCCTCCAAACGGCGACTGAGGAAGTGATATTGCCTCGGCACGTTCTGAAATCGCAAAAGTGATTGAAGCTTTGACTTTGCCTTTCTTTAACCATCGGAAATCAAGCTGTTTTGGGTATCCGACCGTCGGGCAGCTTCGAAGGAAATAGGGGAAGGACTCCTCGATGGAGGAATAAACAGCCAATTCGTGTGAATCAATAATTCCCTTTCTGTAAGCTTCCAAAATAGTTCTTGTCTCTTATAAAATCCTCTTCATCAAACGCATGATCTCCAAGCCCCAACAAAACCGCATCCTCCGAAAAACGGATTTCAATCCAGTTTAAAGGCGGAACGAAAACTCCAAGGCCTGGCTCCTCAAGCGTAAATCCCCGCTCGACCCCATCCAACCCTTCCGATATGATCTCCAGCTTCCCCTTCATCGCGACGATCACCTGAGACTCCCGCAAGTGGGCATGATTACCTCTCGACTCGCCGACTTTTACTTGGGATATCCAGAAGCAACGCAGAATACCATCGGGAAAAAGTCCCGAATTTTCCCAAAAATGCACGGAACTACTATCACTCGTATTTCCGGGTATTTCAATAAATCTCGGCGCTTGATAAGCGAGTTTCACTGCTTCCAAATCTTTCATTATAGTACTAAAAATAAGACAAAACAGGTTATGGAGGGGTTAGCCCCAGGTTAATTTTCTATTTTCGGGCCAGCTATACCCACAGGCACGATGAGTAATTTCCCCGAAAATCCAGACGAAAGTGACTCCTACCTGACTTTGGCTGGGAAGAGCGCCGGAGTTTTCAAGGATCAGGGAAGCAAATTCCTCTACTTTGCCTTTCCCATCAAATCCGAAGATGACATCAAAGCCCATCTGGCGGACCTTCGAAAAAATTATTTCGACGCGACCCACCATTGCTTCGCATGGATATTAGGCAAAGACGGTCAGTTTTTTCGTGCAAACGATGACGGCGAGCCCAACCATTCCGCTGGAGATCCCATTCTCGGGCAGATTCGCTCCCATCGGCTCACCAACGTCCTGATTGTAATTGTGCGCTATTTTGGGGGCACCAAGCTAGGCGTGAGCGGCCTCATCAAAGCTTATAAGACCGCGGCGTCTCTAGCCATAGAGGAAAATGTCGTCGTGAGAGAGTGGATGAAAATTTCGGTGAGACTGAAATTTCCCTACCCGGCGATGAATGAAGTGATGAAAGTGGTGAAAGGCCACGAACTCGAAGTTATTTCCCAAGAAATGGAATTGGATTGCAGGATGGTCTTATCGCTGAGAGAAGGACTGGCCGAAAAGGTTTTGGGAAAGCTGAATGAAATCGACGGGATAGTGATCAATCCCGACTGAATAAACTATCCAGATATCCCTCTTTTCGCAATAGGTTGAACACCTCCAGGCAAGCCCATGCGTCGGTGGCCGCATAGCGCTGTTGTTTTTCGGTCAGTGTTTCAGACTCCCAGTTGGACACTTGCTCGGTCTTGGAGATCCGGATCTTCAGCACCATTCCGCTTAGATTTCGGACGCCTACATTGTGAAAACCAACTTTTTTCAATTCATCATTCAGGTCAAAGAAAGATTGGGGGTAGAAACTATCGGTCAGCTTTTTCAGGCCCTTCAAATCGTCATGAACAGCAGCGCCGACCTTTACCAGATTCTCCTGCTCCATCAGATTACGCAGGGAATCGGGAAAGCCAATCTTGTTCAGTCTAAATAAGAAGGCTTGGCGGGAGGTGGAAAGCTGTAAAAGCGATACATGGTTAAACTGGCCTTTTCTGAACGAAGGTTTCGTCTCCGTATCAAACCCGATGATCCGCTGGCTAGCCAAAAACTCCACTGCCTCTTCCACCTGGTCAGGATGGTCAATCAGGAAAATCTCACCTTCAAACTGGCCCAAGGGCAACTCGTTAATTTCTTCTTTGCTAATACTGTAGGGAATCATACCAACTCTTCTTCCGGCTCATAATAGTGAATCCCGATTTTCAAATAACCGTACAGAATGGTCATGATCGGACTGATAATATTGAAAAAACAATAGGGTGCATAGGTCAAAGTCGCTACTCCCAAGACGGAGGCTTGGGTCGCGCCGCAGGTATTCCAAGGTACCAAGACCGACGTCACCGTTGCGGAGTCCTCGAGGGTTCGGCTAAGGTTTTCAGGCCTCAGTCCACGCTTTCGGTAGACGTCGGCATACATCCGGCCAGGCACCAAAATCGCAAGGTACTGGTCTGAGGTGGTCACATTGAAAAATATGCAGGTCGCCGCCGTGGATGCTATGAGCGAGCCCACAGAATGGACCTTTCTGATCACCGCCTCAGCCAAGACCTGGAGCATGCCGCTTTCTTCCATGATTCCTCCCAAGACCATCGCGCAAATGATCAGCCAAATGGTATTCAACATACCGCCCATTCCTCCCGTCGCCAAAAGCTCATTGACCACATCATTGTCTGTGACGATTTGTATCTCGCCGTAAAGCGCCATCATCACTGCCTTGAAGCCCAAATACAGGTAGTTTCCGCTATCGTTGGCGATGGTAGCCACGACCTCCGGCTGGAAAATCAAAGCAAAAACACCTCCCAACAACGCTCCCACCAGTAAAGCAGGGACGGCAGGAACCTTATTGACAATCATCAGAATCACCGCCAATGGAACGATAAACAGCCATCCGCTAATATTAAAGGCTCCCGAGATTACCTCCGAAATCGCCTTTACTTCTTCCACGCTTCCCGCTGTCTCATAGTTCAGCCCGATCACCGAAAATAAGATCAGGGTAATGATAATGGTCGGCACGGTTGTCTTTGCCATGTACCGGATATGGGTGAAAAGGTCTGTGCCCGCCATCGCAGGCGCCAGGTTGGTGGTATCGCTAAGAGGTGACATCTTATCCCCGAAATAGGCTCCGGAAATGATGGCTCCGGCTATAATTCCTTCCTCAAATCCAAGCGCTTTTCCAATCCCAAGGAGGGCCACGCCTACCGTCGCTACAGTAGTCCAACTGCTGCCGGTGGCCACAGAAACTACCGCACTGATAAAACAAGCTGCAAAAAGGAAAATCTCCGGACTCAACACCTTCAGCCCGTAATAGATCATAGCAGGTACGATCCCACTGAGAAGCCAAGTGCCTGCCAGTGCACCGATCAAAAATAGGATCAGGATGGCACTCATCGCCGAGCTTATACTTTTGATGATCCCGTCCTGTAGCGTTGCCCAATTTATCCCCAGCCTGAACACGGCGATGGAGGCCGCGACGGTAGCTGAAAGGATGAGAACCATCTGATTAGAACCGGAAAGGCTGTCGGTTCCAAAGATTTGGATATTGATAATGAGAAGGACTATTAAGAATAGTATGGGAATCAGGGCGTCTATAATACGGGGAGCTTTTGGCTGGCCTTTCATTCAGTAAATCCTATTGTTTGGAGGGTTTGAATCTAAGTAAAAAAATCAAATTACATCTTGGAAAGAAGCCGGGAAAGCTCTTTGCCCACCTGCCATCCGATGGCAACTCCCATTCCACCAAGCCTTACCGCCACCGCAACCTTCTTTCCGATTGGCTGGATGAGCGGGGTTTTCTTGGGCCCAAATGCCATGATCCCCGTCCATTCCGTTTCCCATTCGATCTCCCGGCCTGGAAAAATCACTTCCCTTGCGAGACTGTCCAGATGGGACTTGATCTTTGGGTTTGTTCCAAATTCCAGCGTTTTCTCCTTTTCAAAGTCTTTGTTTCTGGCGCCACCCAGTAGTAGTCGCCCGTCAATCTGCCGAAAATAAACATAGCCTCTGTCCAAGTGAAACGATCCCTTCCAAGGAACCTGGCCTTCGATGGGTTTGCTAAGCAGTATCAAGCCCCGTCCCGGCTCCATTTCCGATTCAGGCCACAATTTCTTGGTAAAGGCATTGGTGCAGACAGCTACCCTCCCTCCCACAAATTCAAAAAGACCTTCTTTATTGCTGCTTTCAGCCAATACAATGCCCTCGTCCTTTTGCACCTCGACCACGGCTACACCGGTCAATATCTTGACACCAAGCTTGGATGCCTCCTCCCAAAGTGCCGCCAGATACGCGCCTGGATCCAATTCCCCTTCAAATTGGTTTTCGACAACCATTTTAACGCGGGGCGAAAATCCGAATTTTTCCGGCTTTTTGACCACCGAGAAAACATTCTTGTTAAACACCTTTTTCAGCATCCTGTTCACCTCAGCCATTTGGTCTACCGCCGTGATGTTTTTTTCCTCCAGGATCTCAAAGCCATGGCTTTCCTGATATCGCAGCGCCTTGTCCCCAAACTTTTGACGGATTTGACAGAGGCCTCTGTATCTCATCTCTACCAAAGTGGTCACTTCCTCAGGCGTCATCTTCCAGAAGTCATCCAAGATTTCCGTTAGGCTTCCAAAGCAGGCAAATCCTGCATTTTTTGTACTTGCCCCTGTCGGAAACACGCCTTTCTCCAAGACCAAGACTCTCGATTTGGGGTGTTTCTTCTTATAATTTATTGCCGTAGACAAGCCTGTAAAGCCAGAGCCGACTACAATCAGGTTATAGCTGAAAAAGTTTTTGCGTTCCCAATAACTCAACATTGCTCGGATATCGTTTATTTTCTGGAGTGAGTTATCTAATTTGAATTCAAACTACCGCATTTAAACCCAAAAAACTATGAGAAAAATTGATTTGCTCCTGGAGGAGTATGGCGAAAGCCACCGTAACCACACCAACAAGCTGATCCATTGGTTTTGTGTGCCAGCTATATTTTTCAGCGTGGTTGGACTGATTTTTAGTATCCCAACAGGCTTTCTGCCTGAGGCTCTGCCGTTTTTGGGCAACTTCGCGAACTGGGCGACGATAGTACTGTTCTTGGTATTGGTCTACTACATCTCGCTTTCGGCTCCACTGACTCTGGGCATGCTTTTCTTTTCGGCATTGTGTCTTGCATTGGCCAATTTCATCCAACTTGCCCTGCCAGGTAAGCTCTGGCTGGTCAGTCTGGCGATTTTTGTCGTGGCCTGGATCATCCAGTTTGTTGGACATAAGATCGAAGGCAAGAAGCCTTCATTTTTTAAGGACGTGCAATTTCTGATGATAGGCCCAGCTTGGCTGATGCATTTTATCTACAAGAAAATCGGGGTTCCTTATTGACCAAGAATCTGGTCAGTTCAATTTTTAGCCGGAAAAATACGCTGGACTTTTTCGATGGATTGTCGGTTTTTGTAGGAACCAATGCTGTTGATGATCGACCGTTTTTCCTTTGCCGTTAGCCTCCAGTTGAGTGATGCCCGCTGCATCGTTTCTTGGGAGCCCGTCAGTTCCTCTATTTGGACCTGCTCCGGTGCATACTCAAACTCTACCCGCTCCAGTTCGAAGGGCATCGACTCATTCATGTAATTGAACAAGACCTCGTTTTGGATAGTCTGAAGATTGTCCCAGTTGATGTATATGTTTTTCAAAGGGGTGAAGATTTTCTCGAAAATCCTCGGTGGTTCAGTTTGAGGGATCTCCGTCGACTTTTCGGAATCCCGGATGGTGACCAGGACTACCCCGCTCGTATTTTTGGAAATCCAATCCTGAAAGACGTAAAGAAACCGAAGCGCATCCTGCACGCCAAAATTGTCGGACAAGCCCGTATCCATCGTCTCCATGGTCGGTGTCGACGGGAGCTCCACGTTGGGTGTGATGAAGGGAAAGGTCGCGCTCATTCTCAATGCGCTCAGAAACCGAAGATTTCCCGAGTTATGCCGTACAAAAAAACGGAGAAAATCGATGGACTGTTTTTTCTCGTCGGCTCCGGATTTGCCCATGATCGAACTTCCCAAATACGACATGGAATGCGGAGAAATGACGAGTTTTCTGCCATCGTTGGTCACGAGAGCTGTGACGGGCAAAAGGGGAATCTGACCTTTAGCTTCTGGAGTCCGATAGGATTCCAAGGGCTTGTCAAGGATCTTTTTCGTATTGATGTTCAACTGGTTTTCAAAAGCATAGCCCCGATCTTTGAGATGGCTGTATCCCCGATATTCAAATCGTTGGTTTCTTATCAAGAGGTCGTTGACCAATAAGGTAAACAGGATCGGATTTAAGTTGTCGTCGGAAATCTGCGCCAAGTACTTGGGGTCTTTCGGGTCAAAAGCAGGATCGGTGAGCGATCTAAGGTAGATTTCCCTGAAAAAAGCCTCGCCGATCACCCCGCCGGACGCACCGGTATACAATTCGGTGTGTTTGGTTATTTGCCCTTGTGTTTTCTCATGGATGGTCTGAAGGACATGGAGTGTCCAAAGTGCCGCCCGCTGCCCTCCCCCGCTCGCAGCCACGATTACAAACTTGGGGAGAGAATCGGCCGGGAATTTCGCCTTCCAATTCTCGAGGATTCGGATGGTGTTTTCCCGATCTTTTCTCAACGTGTCCGGATGGGTCAGGGAGTCCAATCGAGCCAAGGTGTACGGGGCAGGTTTCGCTCCATAGTCGATTCCATAAGCTTCGTGGGGACGGTTGAGAAAAGAAACGTTCGAGAGGTAATTGATGGTGATCAGCAGTAAAAAAACCACTAAGGTCGCCCAGCTTCTGAGCCAAAAACTCATCGCCCCCACCAGCATTACCAGGATCGCGAGCAGCAGGGTCACGCTCATCGCCGCAGGAAACTGCAGAATTTCCTTTTCTTTGAAAAAGCCCAAAAACAGCACAAAAAGAATCAGAAAAATCTGGATCAAAAAGAGGTTCAAGTGGTTTTGATCGAAGACCCGGAGGAGTTTTCTGGTCTCAAACCTGGAAATGTCCGGCCTTACTGGCACCAGCTTAAGACCGAGGTTGAAATAGCTGCTTACCTCGTCTTTTACGATTTTCAGTTCCTTGTATTGGCTCAGGACATTGGCCCGAGTAAATCTCACTTTTCGTAGACGCTTGTCCAGTGTCCCTGCAAAAAGCACAAAGAAATCCTTGTTTGTCCAAGCAAAGTAGCCAAAGATCAGACTGTAACTCACGAGCCCACCAAGTGAGAATCCCGCATAGAACTTGACCACCTCCCAGTTCGAGGCTAGATCGTTGTCGAGCTGAAAAATGACAAACTTGACACTGTAAACTATGTAAAAAATAAGCGGAATGAGGGAGTTGTTGATGCAGAAATGGATAAAGGGCTTGGGCACGACCGCCAAAAACTTGAATTGCCTGCCATCCATGATATAGGTGGTCATGTGAAATGCCATCGTCAGGATGGCCATGCCTACCCCGATCAAAAAAAAGCTCAACCAGGAAACTTGGTGCAGGTATTCTGGATCCAAAAAAAGAAAAGGAATCCCCAAAACCACACCAAAGTGCTCGAGAATCACACCCAACAAAACGACCCAAACCAACACCAAAGCCAGGTTTTTCCTCAAATGAAGCAGAAAAAGCTGTACAGGAAAGCTGTATAAAATCCTCTCGCGCATGGGTATATTGTTGGGACAAGATACTCTTTTTTAAATACCCATTTTTACCATTCAAGCCCGATCCAAGCCGGCAAACTTTCCCTATTGATTTTCAAGATGTTGCCAAAATCAACCACTCCCACGTGGAAGATATCTCGCTTAACAGTTCGCAGCTTTAGATTAGAAAAAGTACCTTCGAATCCCTAAAAGTGAAAAAGATGAGAACCTGGTTTTTGTGCAAAGTCAAATACGCAAAGGAAAATGAGGAAGGCCTCCTTAAGAGCATTTCCGAACAATACTTGGTGGATGCGGTGTCATTCACCGAAGCCGAGGCAATTCTATATGACCGTTTGGGTTCTCAGATCCGGGGAGACTTTCAAGTGACCGGCATCAGCAAAAGCAATATCGTGGATGTCTTTTACTACGAAGACGCAGACCAATGGCACAAGTGCAAGATCACTTACCTGATCGCAGACGGGGAAAATGGCAAAGAAAAGAAAGTCACCCAATACATGATCGTGACTGCTGAGGATGTACGCCAGGCCTATGACAGAATTCAAGAAAGCCTCAGCAATATGCTGGTAAGTTTCCGGGTTCCAGACATTACGGAGAGTCCAATCGTCGAAGTTTTCCCCTTCGAAAAAGACGAAGTAGCCGAACAGCTTCCTCCGGGCAACTTTCGCCCAGTAAACCAAGCAGAGGAAGAATCCTAAATAGAAAAAAGTGGCCGCCGAGAATGATGATCTGCGGCCATTTTACTATCCTAGGTTCGCGGCCGGCTGATTGTCGATCACAAACTGGATTAAATAATCAAGTGAAATTCCGGCTCGTTCACAGGCATCATTGATGTCTTCCCTGCTCACTTGCGCCGCAAAAGTTTTATCTTTCAAGCGCTTCTTCACACCCTTGACTTCCATCCCGACGTAGCCTTCGGGCCTCATTAGAGAATAGGCATGGACAAAGCCACTTATTTCATCGAAGGCATACAGCATCTTGTCCATTTCAGTCACTGGTTCAACTCCAAAATACCTCGGCCCGTGGGATGCAATAGCCCTTATGATATCAGGATCAAGATTTCTGTCTTCCAGTTCGGCTATGATTTTTTTGCAATGCTGACCCGGCCATTGGTCCCAATCGGCATCATGTAGGAGGCCAGCCAGGTACCATTTGTGGCCGATTTCTTTTCCGAAGGATTTGGATTCGGAAAATGCTCTCATCAAATGGGCCACTTGCTTCATATGGACTTTGAGCTTCTCATTTTTCACCCATTCATCCAACAGCACATTGGCTTCCTGTTCCGACAAAGTGTTCCCCGAATTTATCGGATCACCAAAGGTTGACCTATTTAAAAACAGAGCTAAATTATTCATTTTAAATAATTATATATGTATTTTAAATTAATTTAATTGTTTTTTGAATACATTTGCCGATAATTCGACTATTTTTGGCAATGCAAGATTGGGACTCAATGCAAGTTTTTGGGAAACTTGCCAATATTTCCGAACATTTTCTCCAAATCTCCCTGGATAAATCGGGCCGAGTGATCTCGTCCGATTCGGGTATTGGCCCTGTCCCCTCATTTTTCGACAATAAAGAAAAGACCCTTCAGTTTGAAGACTGCTTTTTGTCAACTGATTGGGCAAAATTCGAAACCAGCCGAATAAGAGCTTGGAAGAACAGCCATCAATCGTTCATGGTCGATCTGCAAAAAATCAACCATTCGGATAATACCACGATCCTGACAAAATGGGAATTCTTTTTCATTGCGGACGATTTTGGAACGTGCTTGGGCTTGGGGCATCCGGTAGAGCCACTTCGTCCTTACAATTTGGGATTGGGAGATTTCATAGATGGGATTTCATCCGACAATGAGTTGCTCAATATCCTTCTCGAAAATAAACTTCTTGGATTTTGGGAGTTTGACCCGGAAAACAAAACTGACTACATCAGCAGCGGTCTTGCCCAAATGCTTGGCTACCGGTCAGAAGAACTCGAAGACTTGAAAAAAATTTCATGGCAAAACCATATCAACTCCGAAGACTACCCGGGGATCTTGCGTGATCTATTGCAGCATTTTAAATCGACCGGAAATTTACCGCTTCGAAGGGAGTTCCGGATTATTTCCAAAGGCAACCAGACGATCTGGGTGATAGGCTTTGGAAAGACGGTCAAATGGGATAAGGAGGGACGCCCGAAAAAAATCCAAGGCTTGCTCATCGACATCACCGAGAAGAAGAAGCAGGAAATTTGGTTGAGAGACCACCACTATTTTCTTCAGGATTTGGCTTTTCAGCAGTCTCACTCCTTGAGGGCCAGAGTCGCCAATATTCTTGGCGTATTGCAAATACTGGAATCTGAAAACCATACCGCAGAATCCAGAAAGCTTCTCGACATTCTGAGAAAGGAATCCAAGCTACTGGACCAATCCCTGAAAAAAAGCATCAAAGAATCCGTCAGTCAAAACCAATCCTGGGAAAGAGGTCTCAATCTGGAATGATCATGCATTCCTGATTTTCCATTTTGCTTTCAAATAGCCCCAAATCAGACTGGGGCTTAGCGCTTTTTTCCCCTGGCAACCTCCATCATGTCCCACATTTCCTGAGGTATCTGGTCTAGATTGCTGAATTCCCCCGCCCCCTTGAGCCATTCGCCTCCATCTATAGTAACCACTTCTCCATTGACGTAGGAGGAGAAGTCAGAAACTAAGTAAGCTGCTAGATTGGCAAGCTCCTGATGCTCACCTACTCGGCCAACGGGCACTTTTTTGGCTGGATCAAACTTTTTGGCCAAATCGCCGGGAAGCAATCTGCTCCAAGCTCCTTCAGTTGGAAATGGCCCTGGGGCAATTGCATTGGATCGGATCCCGTATTTGGCCCATTCTACAGCCAGAGAGCGCGTCAATGCCAGAACACCTGCCTTGGCCGCAGCCGATGGAACTACATAGCCGGATCCAGTCCAGGCATAAGTCGTGACAATATTCAAAAAGGTGCCAGCTTGTTTTTCGGCTATCCAGTCTTTTCCCGCAGTCAAGGTAACTTGTGATGTCCCTTTCAATACAATGTCTAGTATTGTATTAAAGGCATGGGTAGAGAGTCTTTCCGTGGGGCTGATAAAATTGCCAGCGGCATTATTCAGCACGACGTGGATTTGCCCCAGTTCTCCTTTTGCTTTTTCCCACATGGCCTCCACTTGATCGATGTCTCGGACGTCGCAGGCGACTGGAACTACTATATTTCCACTATCTGCAGACATTTCCTTTGCAGTCTTCTCAAGCACGTCAAGCTTGCGAGACGAAATCACCACATTTGCTCCAAGCTTCAAAAAATACTCGCTCATCGATCTCCCGAGGCCAGTTCCTCCACCCGTCACCAGAATATTTTTATCTTTGAGCGCTCCTTCCCGGAGCATCCCTTCGTCGAATTTCATGCCTCTGATTTATGTCGTTTCAGTCCAAGATAGCAATCAGGCGCGGTAATTGAAAGGAACCCCGAATAAGCAAATACCATGAAAAATTCTTTAGTCCTTTTTTCGATCCTAGCGCTCCTTTGGTCGTGTACCGAAGAGGTGAGTAGAGACATCAATACCGACTTGACACAGGAGGCCGAGCAGTTCTATCGCTTTTCCGAAGCAATAGGCGAAGCGTCCTATCTTGCGAATATCTCCCAATCGGAATATTCCAGCATACTTTCCCAAGAACTTCCGGGCTGCCCAAGTATCACCCATAGCCTTGATTCCCTTATAATCACCTTGGATTATTCTTCCGACGAAGTATGTGAGCAGGAAAACAAAATTCCCCGAACAGGGAAAATCATCTTGGATTTTACCCTTTCCGATTCGGCCAATTCCCTTTGGTCGCTGTCCTACGAAGATTACACCTACAGAGGCGGAAAGATCGAGGGGCAACGAAACTTTGAAGGGGTTTCTCCAGAAGAGAGCCAAGAGATTTTTGAAAATTTAAGAATAGAATTGGCAAATGGAATTGGCTTCACCGCTGATGGTGAATTGTCCTATGTTATTTCCAGTGAAGAGCTCAAGCCTTCTTCGATCACTAGCAGGGGTAAAATCACTGGGATGAACCCTGCAGGCAGAGATTTCTCCATTGTTACTAGTACAGCGAAGGTCCAGCTTTTCCAGTGCTACGGGCAAGGCTGGGATCTACCCCAATCCGGGGAGGAGCTATGGATGGTATCTAGAGGAGGAACTGCAGAATTGGAATACGAGGTGACTTTTCAAAATACGGAGACCTGCAATCCCATTGTGACCTCTTCTCTCCCAGATGGGAGAACCTTTCAATTAAACCCATAAAAAAAGTCCCAGATCTCTCCGGGACTTTAATAAGCAACTTATTCTCAAAATCAATATCGGTAGTACTCAGGCTTGAATGGGCCTTGAATCTCCACACCGATATACTGCGCCTGGTCTTCGGAGAGTGTATCGAGCTCCACGCCCAGTTTGCTCAGGTGAAGTGAAGCCACCTTCTCATCCAAATGCTTGGGCAATACATAGACGCCCGGCTGGTAGTCCCCATGATTTTCCCATAGCTCCAGCTGAGCCAGCGTTTGGTTGGTAAAGGAATTGGACATCACAAAAGACGGGTGTCCGGTCGCACAGCCCAGGTTGACTAGGCGGCCTTCGGCCAAAACGATGATTTCCTTGCCGTCCAGGTCATAAAGATCCACCTGTGGCTTGATTATATTTTTAGTCTGTCCATAGTTTTTGTTCAGCCAAGCCATGTCGATTTCGTTGTCAAAATGGCCGATGTTACACACGATCGCCTTGTCCTTCATCGCCTTGAAGTGCTCGCCGGTGATGATGTCTTTGTTGCCGGTGGCGGTCACCACGATGTCGGCTTCTTTCACCGCATCAGCCATTTTCTTGACCGCAAATCCATCCATCGCGGCCTGGAGCGCGCAGATCGGGTCGATTTCGGTCACGATCACCCGCGCACCAGCGCCCCGGAGGGAGGCCGCAGAGCCCTTTCCTACGTCACCGTATCCGGCCACGACGGCCACTTTGCCAGCCATCATCACATCCGTGGCACGGCGGATCGCATCTACCAGGGATTCTTTACAGCCGTATTTGTTGTCAAATTTCGACTTGGTCACGGAATCGTTGACGTTGATCGCCGGCATGGGAAGCGTCCCGTTTTTCATCCGCTCATACAAGCGGTGAACCCCTGTGGTGGTTTCCTCGGACAATCCCCTGATTCCGGCAACCAATTCCGGATACTGGTCCAAGACCATGTTGGTCAGATCTCCGCCGTCGTCCAGGATCATGTTCAAAGGCTGTCTGGACTCCCCAAAAAACAGCGTCTGCTCGATACACCAGTCAAACTCCTCGGCCGACTGGCCTTTCCAGGCATACACTTGAATCCCCGCCGCGGCGATAGCCGCTGCCGCGTGGTCCTGGGTGGAGAAAATATTGCAGGAAGACCAGGTCACCTCGGCCCCCAGCGCCACCAACGTCTCAATCAATACTGCTGTCTGGATAGTCATGTGAAGACAGCCTGCAATCCTCGCTCCCTTGAGGGGCTGCGAAGGTCCAAACTCAGCCCTCAAAGCCATCAAACCCGGCATTTCCGCCTCGGCCAGTCGAATTTCCTTTCTTCCCCACTCGGCCAGGGAGATGTCCTTTACTTTGTATTGAATGAATTTTTCAGATTTGATTTCTGACATATTATTGATAGTTAAAGAATTAAAATCATGGAATGACCGCAAAGTTACCGCTTAATTTGTGAATTGAAAACTTACTCAAACGTCGGGAAAGGAAATTTCCTTTAGACCAAAAGACCGTATGCCGCCATTTCGAAGGCTTACCATAAGCCTTCCTTCCTTGGAAATTCCAGAGATTTTACCTTCGAATTCTAACCCATTTTCCGCGAAAATGTTCCATTGGTCTTTCAAAAACAGGTGCCGGAGATAGTCTTGTCTGACTCCTTCAAGCTTGCCTTTTTTCAGCGCAATCACCCCAAGTTCGATTTGTGAGATGAGCAGCTTGAACAGTTCCTCCAAGTCGTACCTTCCCCCCGCTAATTGCGCCAGTGAGGTAGCTTTTCTCGAGCCAAAACCGCACTGGTTGATATTGAGCCCAATGCCAACCACAGCGAACTCCCAAACATTAGAACTGAGAATATTCTCGATTAGAATTCCCCCGATCTTCCCCCTCCCTGGCACCACCAGATCGTTGGGCCACTTCACCTGTAAATCTGGAAGGTAATCCTGCAACAACCTCCTGATACTGTTTGAAATCATCATATTGAGATAAAACTGCTCGGATACATCCAGAAAATTAGGCTTCAGCACCAGAGAAAAGGTCAAATTTTGTCCAGACTCTGCCTCCCACTTATTTCCACGCTGACCCTTTCCTGCCGTTTGATGGTCGCAGATGACAATCGCGCCGTCTTTAATCACTCCGGCCCGGATCAATTCAAAGGCCTTGTCATTGGTGGAGTGACACTCTGGCAGAAAAAGGACCTGTTTGCCCAAAAAAATCGTGTTGGCAAGAATTTTATACATAATTTTTCTGTTCGGCTGATTTGGGTAATTTAATTGCCGTGTAAAATTAAATCAATATATGACAGCAGAGGCTTTGAGCAAGGTTATCGTCAAGGGAATGGAAGAAAAAAAGGCTTCTGAAATCCTAGTCCTAGATCTTAGAAAAATCAAAAATGCAGTGACCGAGTTCTTCGTGATCTGCTCCGGCAACTCCGACACCCAACTCGAGGCTATCTCCAAATCAATCGAAGACGAAGTGCACAAGTCAGGCGAAAAGCCTGCGTGGAGAGTGGAGGGCAAAGCTAATGGCGAGTGGGTCTTGATGGACTTCGTCAATGTGGTCGTACACATCTTCCTCAAAGACAAGCGTGAATACTATGGCTTGGAGGAGCTATGGGGAGATGCGAAAACCACGCTGATCAATTAATCAAGGATAAACTTTCAAGAGTTTAAGCCGTTTTACCTTAAGTTTACAGAATTACCATAAATGCGATGAGCGAAAAAAATAAGAGTAAAAATTTTGTCCCTAAAGCGCCACAAAAGCCCAATTTCCAGCTTTGGCTAATTATTGCGGCTGTGCTTGTGCTTCTGGGATTGACCTGGATACAGCAACGCGGCGCGGTGATCGACATCACCCAAAAGCGCTTCGAGGACATGTATCTGGCTGGCGACGTGTCCAAAGTGGTGATCGTGCGAAATATGAACCGAGTGGATGTGACATTGAAGCCATCAGCCCTGCAAAACGCCAAGTACAAAACCGAACTGGAGTCCAACTCCTCCTTTTTCAATCCATCCGGTCCGCACTACGCACTTCAGGTGACCACTTCGGACAAGTTCCAAACGGATTTTCAGGCGCTGGAAGAAAAGGTACCTGAGGAAGATAGGATCGGAGCTTCCGTCACCAATGAGGAAAACTGGAGCAGCTACTTCGGCAGCTTCGGATTTCTGATTTTGTTATTCGTCTTCTTCTGGTTTATGATGAGGAGAATGGCTGGCCCATCCGGTCCCGGCGGGCAGATCTTCAATGTGGGCAAATCCAAAGCCCAGCTTTTCGATGCCGAAAACAAAGTAAAGATCACCTTTGACAATGTGGCAGGCTTGGATGAAGCCAAGGAAGAGATTCAGGAAATCGTCGAATTCCTCAAAAATCCGGGAAAATTCACCAAGCTCGGAGGTAAGATTCCAAAAGGCGCCCTCTTGGTAGGACCTCCTGGAACCGGTAAAACTTTGCTTGCCAAAGCCGTAGCCGGTGAGGCAGGTGTACCGTTCTTTACCCTCTCGGGTTCCGATTTTGTCGAAATGTTCGTCGGAGTTGGTGCTGCGCGTGTTCGGGATTTGTTTAAGCAAGCCAAGGAAAAGGCGCCTTGTATCATCTTCATTGACGAAATAGATGCCATCGGACGATCCAGAGGCAAAGGCCAGATGCCTGGATCCAACGACGAAAGAGAAAATACCCTCAACTCCCTTCTTGTCGAGATGGACGGATTTGGGACTGATACAGGAGTTATCGTATTGGCTGCCACCAACAGACCGGATGTCCTTGATAGTGCTTTGCTGAGGCCGGGTCGATTTGACCGTCAGATCTCCATCGACAAGCCGGATATCGTAGGTCGCGAGGCGATCTTCAAGGTACACCTAGCGCCGATCAAGATATCCAACGACATCGACCCTAAAAAATTGGCGGCTCAAACCCCTGGCTTTGCCGGTGCCGAAATCGCCAACGTATGTAACGAAGCCGCATTGATTGCCGCACGTAGAAATAAGACTGCGGTGGATATGCAAGACTTTCAGGATGCCGTGGACCGGGTGATCGGTGGACTTGAAAAGAAAAACAAGATCATCTCACCGGAAGAGAAGCGTATTGTCGCTTATCACGAAGCAGGACATGCTGTGGCAGGTTGGTTCCTGGAGCATGCAGACCCATTGGTAAAAGTGAGTATCGTTCCTCGTGGGGTAGCGGCTTTGGGCTACGCCCAATACCTGCCTAAGGAGCAATTCCTCTACCAAACCGAACAACTCATGGACGAGATGTGCATGACGCTTGGTGGTCGCGCAGCTGAGCAAATCATCTTTGGAAAGATCTCTACCGGAGCACTGAGCGATTTGGAAAGAATCACGAAACTTGCTTATTCCATCGTTTCCGTTTATGGTATGAATGAGAAACTTGGCAATATATCCTTCTTCGACAGCAAGAGCGATGGCTACAAAATGACCAAGCCTTACTCTGAGGCCACAGCTGAACTGATTGACCAAGAGGTAAGCAATTTGATACAGGTAGCCTATGATAGAACACTTGCGTTGCTGAATGAGCATCGCGAACATTTGGAAATACTCGCACAGGAACTGCTCGAAAAAGAGATCCTTTTCCAGGCAGATTTGGAAAACCTGATCGGAAAGCGCCCTTTTGCCAAAGAGACCACCTATCAGGCATTTACCAACAAAAAGGAAAAGAAGACAACTCCTCCTCTGGACACGAAGGCAGAGGACGGGGATACGGTCATCGAGCCCGCTAAGACGGAAGTGCCGGAAACCAATCCAGAAAAATAGTCCTGAAAGCCCCGCTCCAATCGGGGCTTTCTTATTTTTGTCCCTCGACCCTATCTTTGGTACATGCTAGCTAACACGCCGGATTTTCCCCTGAATGGCAAAAAACTCTATTTCGCGTCCGACTTTCACCTAGGAGCACCGGATTCAGAGACCAGCAAGGCTAGGGAAAGAAAGATCATCAGCTGGCTGGACATGATAGCTGACGACGCTGCGGCAATCTTTTTGGTCGGTGACATTTTCGACTTCTGGTTTGAGTACAAGCAGGTAGTTCCAAAGGGCTTTATTCCGTTTATCTCGAAAATCTCACAGCTTCGCGACAGGGGGATACCTATCCTTTTCTTTACTGGTAACCATGACCTGTGGATGAAGGATTATTTCACCGAAGAGCTTGGAATTCCTGTCTATCACCATCCGATTGAACTTGTCGTGGAGGGACTAAAAATCCTCGTCGGACACGGAGATGGCTTGGGTCCAGGCGACCACTTTTACAAGCTGCTAAAACGTGTGTTCACCAACCCTTTTGCCCAATGGATCTTTCGCTGGGTTCATCCGGACTTGGGGATCAAACTGGCCAAGGCATGGTCGGGACACAGCCGCATCTCCAATCTTGAAAAGAACGAAAACCATTTTTTGGGAGACGACGAATGGCTCTGGCAATATTGCAAAGAAGTCGAATCGAAATTTCACCACGATCTCTACATCTTTGGCCATCGCCACCTCCCTCTTCAGCTTGAAGTTTCACCGGAATCAACTTACTTCAACCTAGGAGAATGGGTCACACAATACACCTATCTCGTATATGACGGAAATGAAGCCAAGCTCGTGAAATTTGAATCATGAAACTCTCACTGATCCTATTTTTCGGCTTTTTGTCCAAGGCGATCTATTCTCATGACGTCCTGATTTTCGAAGCACCGATGGCCGAAATCCCCGTGGAGTTTCTTGACTTGGTGTCCCTGGACACCAAAGACCAAATCTACGCGAGCAATACCTCCGGAGACATCTATCTTTTTGATCAAAAAGGAAAACAAATCAACGTCTATTCACCCACGCGCCAGGCTCGGTTACATCAACTTGAAGCCTCCTGGACTGTGAATATTTTTGGCTTTTCGGCGGATCTACAAGAATACCGGGTTTTGGACAGATTTCTAAACCCGATTGCCGAAAACAACTTTCAACTTAATGAGGTGACTCTTCCCAAAGCGGCTACACTGGGCAACAACAACGTGATCTGGGTGTGGGACGAGTCGGATCTTTCCCTCAAAACCCTAGACTATCTCCGAAATCTGGTCATACAATCCCAGCCTCTCAACCTCATCCTCGACTCCGAAGACCTAAAAGTCTCCGAAATTCGAGAGTTCAAAAACAGACTTTTTATGAATGTCCCAGACAGTGGGATCTTTATCTTTGACAACCAAGGCAACTTTCTGAAAAAAGTGACGCTGATGATCGATCAGCGAATGTGTTTTTACAAAGAAAGCCTGTTTTGGGTCGAAGGCAGAAGCCTCAAAATGTATTCCCTGCAGTCACAAGCCATCTTCGACTTGGGAACACTTCCCTCCAAGGATGTCCAATACCTTCAAATTGGCCAAGAACACATCGCGCTCGTCAAAAAAAACCTGATCAGTATCTATCCGCTTCCCCAAGGCTTGAGGCAAATGAAGTGAGTGCGGTGGTCAGCCAGTCCCTCCAGGCAACAAAAAACCGACAGAGTCCACTCCATCGGTTGTTGTACTGGATATTTCATCCGCCACGTAGGCATTACGCCATTTAGCTGATTGCAACCAGTTCTATATCGAAAATCAGATCCTTTCCGGCAAGCTGGTGGTTGGCATCCAAGACGATTTTTTCGTCCGTCAGATCTACCACGGTCACTTGCATGGGCTGTCCGCCTCCGCCCTGCAGAACCAGCTGAAGTCCAATCTCCGGCTGAATATTGGGCGGAACCTGACTCAAAGGCACCTCTATCATCATGTCATCTCTTCGCTCTCCATAAGCCTCTGCCGCAGGGATCATCACGGTTTTCTTGTCTCCGATGACCATGCCATACACTGCCGCATCGAAACCTTTGATCATATTTCCGTCGCCCAGCGTGAAGCCTAGCGGTTCGCGGGACTCTGAACTGTCAAAAACACTTCCATCATCCAGTCTTCCAGTGTAGTGCACCTTGACGGCATCTCCTTTCTTTGCTTGCATGAGTTTTAATTTAGTGAAATACAAAGGTAGGGATAATTAATTGTTCGCCCAATCGGACAAAACTGTCCGAAAACAGTATATATTCATACAATTTCGTACACTTTTTTGTTAAAATTACCGCTCAAGTGCTTCAATTGTACTTGGCATCATTTTCCCAATACCCTGCAAAACAATTGACCATGGAAGCTCAGACACTAGGCAAAATACTGATCATCGACGACAACGAGGATTTGCTTTTCGCCGCCAAAATGCTTTTGAAAAAGCACGCCAAGGAAGTAGTAATTGAAAAAGACCCCCGACGAATCCCCTTTTTGATCAACAATAACAATTTTGACGTCATTCTCTTGGACATGAACTTCCGTGAGGACACCACCTCAGGCAAGGAAGGATTCTACTGGCTCAGCCAAATCAAGGAAATTGACCCCAAGGCGGTAGTGATCCTGATCACGGCCTTTGGGGATGTTGAAATGGCCGTGCAGGCCCTCAAAGAGGGAGCGACTGACTTTATCCTCAAGCCTTGGCAAAATGAAAAGCTCATCGCCACTCTCTCGGCAGCCATCAAGCTCAAAGAGAGCTATAACGAGGTGGACAAGCTACAAAAGAAACAAAAACAGCTGCAGACCGATCTCAAAAAGCCTTACGCGGACATCATCGGTGCATCGGCGTCGATGAAAAACATCTTTTCGATCATCGACAAAGTAGCCCAAACCGATGCCAACGTATTGATTCTAGGAGAAAACGGAACCGGAAAGGAACTGATCGCAAGGGCCATACATGAACGTTCCCTCCGAAAAGACGAAATCTTCGTCGGCGTGGACATGGGTGCAATTACGGAGACGCTTTTCGAATCAGAGCTCTTTGGACATAAGCGTGGCGCTTTTACCGATGCCAAAGACGATCGGGCAGGCCGGTTTGAAATCGCCGACAAGGGAACGCTCTTCCTGGATGAAATTGGCAACCTGTCGATGCCACTCCAGTCCAAGCTTCTGACTGTCCTACAGCGAAGAGAAGTGACCCGAATCGGGACAAACAAGGCTATCCCAGTGGACATCCGCCTGATCTGTGCTACCAACATGCACGTGCATGAGATGGTGATGGAAAACACCTTCCGCCAGGATTTGTTATACCGGATCAATACCGTGGAGATCTTCCTTCCTCCACTCAGAGAAAGACAGGATGACATCCCTACTCTAGCCAACTATTTCCTGAAAAACTATTCCCAGAAGTACCGCAAAAACTTCGTCGGCTTCAAACCCGCCGCTATGGAATTGCTTCAGCGCTACCAATGGCCGGGCAACATCCGAGAACTTCAGCATGCCATCGAACGGGCCATAATCATGGCCGAAGGCGATGAACTGGACACGAGGGACTTCTTTTTCCTTTCCGCAAAGCCAGCCTCCGACAAAGCTCCGACCTCCATCACCCTCAACCTCGACGACATGGAGCGCAGCACCATACAGCGCGCCATCGACAAGAACGGCGGGAATATCTCCAAGGCGGCCAAGGAGCTGGGACTAACCCGCGCCTCGCTCTACCGAAGACTGGAAAAATATGGACTATAGAGTTGGCCTGCTGGGCCGCATCGCGCTGGTCGCGGCCTCGCTGTTTCTACTAGCCTACGCCATCATCGATGATTGGGGAGTCTTTATGATTTCCCTGTTTTTGATTTTCGTGGTATTCCAAATCATCTTTTTGGTGAGATATTCGGAGAGTTCCTTCAAAAAAGTCCGGCTTTTCCTGGACAACATCAAACAGGACAAGTATTCCCAGCTCTATCCAGTCAAGTTTGACGGTACGGAGACGGACGACCTCCATATTGAGTTCAACGCGATCTTGGCAAAGCTCAAGGAGGACCAGGCGGAAAAAGAGGCCAACTACCAGTACTTTCGCTCGGTCTTCAAGCACCTGAGTATCGGCCTGATCACTTTTGGGGAGGATGGGGAAATCCAAATCCTCAACGTCGCTGCCAAGCGAATCCTAAACATCGATGACCTCAAGAACATCTCAGACATTGAGAGCATCAACAAGGAACTCCACCTTGCGGTACAAAACCTCCGGACGGGCGGCTCCGAACTGATCAAAATCGCCCATCCGGACGGCATCATGCAGCTATCCGTCTATGTGATCGAACTCCTGATGCGGGGCGAGCGCTTCAAGTTGGTATCATTGCAAAACATCCAGTCCGAACTCGAGGAAAAGGAAATGGAAGCCTGGCAAAACCTGGTCAAGATCCTCACCCACGAGATCATGAACTCCATCGCTCCGATCTCCTCACTTGCAGGCACGCTAAAGGCCGACATAGAACACAAAATCGAGAACAACGAACGGGCCACAGAGGAAGAGCTCGAAGACTTCCTCATGGGAATGAGTACGATCGAAAAACGCAGCGAGGGACTGATCAATTTTGTCTCCGACTTCCGCAGTCTGGCCCATATTCCCACTCCGAAGTTCACCAGTATCGGAATAGCCAAGCTTTTTGAACATCTGGAGATCCTGCTTCAAAATCAGCTGGAAAACCAGGGAATCCGGCTGGTAAAGGAACTCAATCCTAGAGAGCTTATCCTCTTCGGGGACCAGAACCTGATTGAGCAGGTACTGATCAACCTGCTCCAAAACGCCATCCAGGCCCTGGACGATGCGGAGGAAAAGACCATCACCCTGAAGGCCTTCATCGACGAAGCCGGAAAGATCATCTTGGAGGTGTGCGATACCGGAAAAGGAATAGAAGAAGAAGCCTTGGGGAAGATCTTCATACCCTTCTTCACCACCAAAAAGAAAGGCTCCGGCATCGGGCTCAGCCTTTCCAAGCAGATCATGCGTCGACACAAGGGAAACATCCAGGTTCGCTCCAAGCTCGGGGAAGGCACGACATTCAAATTGATCTTCAATGGATAAGATTCATGACTACTTCGGAATAGTTCCGAGAAATTTCCCTTTCCTGTAATGAAAAATCAATGGCACACGTCTTGTCGAAGAATGGCCGAAAATCCGACAGAAGTTCGAAGGCCAAGAAAATAGATCGACGACGACATGAGCGCTACCTCCCGTAAGTACTTTCATTGCTATGCCACAGCCAATGATTCATTTTTCTACTACAAGGATCTACGAAATCTAAAAAGGATCAAAAACCTTGATCCTGGAGTTGACCAGGTGTTTTTGTTTCTGGCGATCAGCGATGTTCGCAAGTCAAATCCCATAGACCGACTTTTTGTAAAAATGGCAAAGGCCATGTTCAAAGATCATCCTACCGTCACACTTGTGGAAGTTTTCCGCAAATCCAATATTGGGCGGGACTTTAGTTCCTATCAAATGCTCTTGGACAAAGTTAGACCGTTGGCCACAGCCAGTGATTACATCCTGTTTCAAAACCGTAGCGGCTACGGTCCTTTTCGCACAGAGTGGTACAAGAGATTCGTGACGCAATTCGAAAGATTTGGGGATGTGGCAATATCTGGCAGTACGATCAACTTTCTGGATCACCCGTCCAGGAGTTTGAAAGATGATTTGCCCCATATTCAAACCTATTCCTTTCTGTCCACCCTATTTTTCATGAACATGCTTGGAGCGGCATTCCCTGGTGCAAAGGAGACGGACAGGTGTGACATTATCACCAAGGGCGAGATTGGCCTAAGCCAGTTTTTTTTGGAAAGGGGATACAAGATCACCTGCATCGAGTGGCCAGAATTGGCGATCTCCAACCAATCCCAGTCTCCTAGCTCGATTGATGTTAAAAAAAGCGTCACGGCAAAGCATTGCTTTTATCATAGAAGATATTCCAAAAGGAAACTGCTCCTGCGGAATCTTATCCGATGATCTCAGTCTCCAAGGCATCCTGCCTAACCAATTGGTCACACGCTGTGAGTTCAAGCCCCAATGACTTTGGCCTGTAATTGGCCCTGTCGTAATACCCCATTGAGAATGTCGGGATTGGTGTCGCTTGCTTGCTTTTGAGGGTTCTAATTTTGGTCAAACGAATCAACAAAAGCTATGAAACCATCCAAATCCACTGTTATTATCTACTGGGCTGCCACGACCTTCATCTTCCTTTTTGAGGGTGTGATGCCCGCTCTCTACTCTCAGTCTGAGCTCGGCAAGGAAGGCGTTCGCCATTTGGGCTATCCCGATTACTTTGGCCTCGCACTGGTCGTGTTCAAGATCGCAGGATCCGTTCTTATCATGATCCCCAGCCTTCCCAAGCGGGTCAAGGAGTGGGTGTATGCGGGATTTGCCTTTGACTTTATCTTCGCCTGCATCAGCCACTGGGTAGTGGATGGCATGGGTTTTCAGACCATCATGCCCCTAATCATACTGGGTATCCTGATTGTCTCCTATGTAAACTATCACAAGATTTACGGCTACCGGACCCTCGCTTAGCCCTTCTTAACCGGTGGTCCATATCAAAAATTTGGACCACCGCTTAGGTTTGCCAACTCCTCAAAGGGTGAACACTACCCCATCGTGACCAGAAGCAAGTGTCGAAGCAATGACTGAGGAAAACGCGTTCAACATGCAAAGGGCTTTGAGACCCAATACCTACCTTCCATTTTCAAAGCCTATTCTATAACTTAACGGTATGCATCGACGCCCCTTTCTCCAAAAAATCAGCCTCCTTGGCACCTCGCTAATGACTCTACCTTTTATCTCCTACGGGAAGATGGACTTCCCGAAAGCCACCCGTCTCAAATTCATCACCGCCTCGGACGGACATTTTGGACAACCCAACACAGATTTTGAAACTTCCCATAGCCAATTGATTGAAGCGATCAACAAAGAGGAAAATGTCGATTTTGTGGTTTTTAACGGAGATCTGATCCACGACGATCCCAAGTGGATGCCGGAGGTGAAAAAGGTATATGACCGACTGCCTGTCCCTTACTACACTACAAGAGGTAACCATGACCGGGTTTCGGATCAAGTTTGGCAGCAAACCTGGGGGCGGCCGGACAATTTTGGCTGGATCAGCAAGGAAAACCACGGGATCATACTATCCAGCTCTTCCAATGAAAAGGGAGAGTACCTCTGCGCGGACACTGGTTTTCTGAAATCAAAACTGGAATCCTACAAAGACCTTTCCCATGTCTTTCTTTTTGTCCACATCTCCCAAAACGACTGGACCCGACATGGTATCGCCTGCGAGGAGATGCTTGATCTGATCGCCAGCTATCCAAATCTCCGCGCGACCTTCCATGGCCATGACCACGACGTAGACGGAATTATGCTTTACAAGAAGAAGCCCTTCCTTTGGTCCGGCCACTTTGGAGGCAGCTGGGGTAATCCTTTCCCCTGCTATCGCGTCTGCGAAGTCGGCGAAGACGGCAAAGCCATCACCTATCTCAAGACTGTAAAAGATGGAACTATTCTGAACGGGAATAATCTGTAGGTGATAAATCCTTTTTGACAATCAATAGCCAACGTGCGCTAGTAAGTTCCAAGGGCAGTGTACGACGTAGGTCTTTGGTCACCCGACAATTAAGCATACAGGACAAAGACTTCTCGAAATTCTTTTATCTTGTCCTCTGAAGCTCAAAAACCCAATTTACTAACCTATGCAGTACCGGACACTTGGAAAAACAGGCCTGGAAGTCTCCATTCTTGGTTTTGGAGCTTCTCCCATGGGCAATGTATTTGACCCTGTGGACGAAAGCGAGGCAATTTCGACGGTGCATTACGCACTGGATCATGGAGTCAATTTCTTCGATGTGTCGCCTTTTTATGGTTTGACTTTAGCAGAAAGCCGATTGGGAAAAGCCCTAGAGGGAACGCGAAAAGACATCATCCTGGCCAGTAAATGCGGTAGATATGGTTTACAGGACTTTGATTTCTCCAGAAAAAAAATCCTTCAGAGTATTGACGAATCCCTCACACGGCTGAAAACCGATTACCTCGACCTCTTTCAGTTACACGACATTGAGTTTGTGGATAAACGGATCATCCTTGAAGAAGCTGTCCCCGCAATTCAGGAAGTGCTAAAGTCCGGAAAAGCCCGTTTCTGGGGCATCACCGGTCTGCCAGTTCGCTATCTCGCCCAAATCGCCAGAGAAACCAATCCCGACACGGTACTCTCCTGGGGGCATTACAACCTTCTGGAAGATGAGATCAACGACGAACTAGTACCTCTTTCGAAGGAGATGGGCTTCGGGCTGATGAATGCAGCGCCGCTGATGCAGCGTATACTCTCCGACGGGAGTTTGCCGCCTTGGCACCGATCCCCGGACGAGGTCAAGGCTTTGCAACCGGTTATGTTGGAGCTCTGCAAGAGCTATGGCGTCCGTCTAAGCGATGTGGCGCTACGTTATGCGTTGAAACATCCGAATGTCGTGACCACGATTGTAGGCATGTGCGAACTGAATGTGGTGAAGCAAAACGTTGCTGCGGTGGACTTTGAAATCCCTTCGGAATTGTTGGAAAAAATTCAAGCGCTTGTCGCACCTTATAAAAACCGCATGTGGTTTGAGGGAAAGGCGGAAAACAATATTTAGTGGCAAGTAGCTAGATGTAAGTATCAAGACTTTAGTATCAAGACACAAGAAGCTAGACCTAAGTATCGAGAAACTCAAGTGAGTGGTAAAATTTGTAAGCAGTAAGTAGATGCAGGTGGAAAAGCAGGAACGCTGCAAAGAGGAAGGGGCAAAACACTTCCGGAAAGCGCGTAAATCGTATTTCGTAAATCGTCAATAAAAATGAAAGCACTTTTTCTTACCGAAATCGGAAAATCAGAAGTTCGCGAGATCGAAAAGCCCTCGCCCAAAGCAGGAGAAGTCCTGCTGGAAGTGGGGATGGTCGGATTTTGCGGTGGAGACATGAACGGCTTCAGAGGGCTTTTTCCGCTGCAGGAATATCCGAATATCCTCGGTCACGAAGTCGGAGCCACCGTGGTGGACTTGGGCTCCGATGTGCCGGACACCATCCAAATTGGCGACCAAGTCACGCTTTACCCCTATCTAGCCTGCGGCAACTGTGTAGCTTGCCGAAAAGGCCGCCCCAATGCCTGCAAGACCAACAAAACCATGGGAGTGCGTCGACCTGGCGCCATGACCCGATATATCTGTGCGCCTTGGAAAGATCTCTTTATCTCCAAGAAACTTAGCCTACGTGAACTTGCCCTCGCAGAGCCGCTGACTGTAGGCTTTCACGCAGCTGCCCGCGGTCGGGTCAGTGCTGAAGATACCGTCGCAGTGATGGGTTGCGGCATCGTGGGACTCGGCGCAGTCGCCTCGGCCGTAAGCCGAAAAGCCACCGTGATTGCCATAGACATCGACGATAGTAAACTGGAAATCGCCAAAAAAATCGGCGTAGCCCACACCATAAACCCCTCCAAAGTTGATCTTCACGAAAAACTCCAAGAGCTGACCAATGGCGACGGTCCCGATGTCATCATCGAAGCCGTGGGAAGCCCACTTACCTATCGAAGTGCCGTTGAGGAAGTCGCGTTCCTAGGCCGGGTGGTGTGCATCGGCTACGCCAAGGCACCCGTGGAGTTTAACACATCGCTATTTGTGCAGAAAGAAATCGAAATCTTGGGGTCCAGAAACTGCGTGGGAAGAGAGGATTTTCCGGAAGTCATCTCCTATCTGGAGGAAGGCAAATTCCCCGTCGACGAAGTTATCTCAAAAGTCATCTCGATCGACGAAGGCCCCGAAACGCTAAAGTCCTGGTCGGAAAATCCACAAGGAATTATCAAAATCATGATAGATTTTGACCGATAAGCTATGATTCGATCTGCCGTTACCATCAACTTGATTGACACCATGAGCTCCGGGCCATGGATCTATTGGCATGACTTAGAGGAAAGCCTGCGAAAAGCCGCTGAACTGGGCTTTGACGGGGTAGAACTCTTCACACGCTCCGGAAATGACTTGAATGTCGAACATCTGCGCCAAAGGCTGGATCACTACGGATTGCTAGTCGCGGCTGTGGGTACCGGGGCGGGAAAAGTGCTCCATGGACTCACCCTGACTGATCCCGATTTGGAGATCAGGAAAAATGCCCTTTCGTTTATCTCAGAGATGATTTCCTTCGGAGCCAAATTTGGCGCACCGGCGATTATTGGTTCGATGCAGGGCAACTGGGGATTGGGAAGCGGGCCTAAAATGGAAGAGGCCTTTGGCTTTTTTGTCGAAGCCTTGGAGCAACTTGGCGATCAGGCAGACCAAGAGGGCGTGCCACTGCTTATAGAACCGCTGAATAGGTATGAGTGCAACGGTTTCAATCAACTCTTTGTCTTTGACAACCTCCAGCCCTACTTAAAGACCCGCAACGTCAAGGTGCTGGCAGACCTCTTTCACATGAACATCGAGGAGGAAAATCTATCCCAGACCATCCGGGATTTCGGAAAGTACATTGGACATGTGCATTTCGCAGACTCCAACCGAAGACCAATGGGAATGGGCCATACCGACATGGCGCCGATCGCGGAAGCGCTCAAGAATATCGGCTATTCTGGCTATGTGTCCGCGGAGGCCTTCCCCTATCCAAATCCCGATGCGGCGGCGGAGCAAACGATCAAGGCGTTTCGGGAATACTTTAGCACAAAGTATTAAGTACAAAGTACCAATTAGCGCGACGACAACTTTGCAACTTTCTGGCTCAGCAATATCCCAATTTTCCAATATTTCAATTTTAGAATCCCCTCCATGAAACGCTTCTGCCTCACCCTTGACCTCATTGACGACCCCGAATCCATCCGCATTTATGAGCAACACCACGCCCCCGGAGCGGCATGGCCGGAGGTTACCCAACACGACATTGACTGTGGCATCCTGAACATTGAGATCTTCCGTACCGGTAACCGGATGTTTATGATTTTGGAGACGGTGGATGAGTTCACTTTTGAGAAAAAGGCGGAAATGGACGCTGCAAATCCCATCATCGCCAAGTGGGAGGAACTGATGTGGGGATTTCAGCAGCCTATCCCTTGGGCAAAGCCCGGGGAAAAGTGGGTGCTAATGGATCGGATTTTCAAATCTGGCTTGTAGTCCGGCTAGGGCTATTAGCGATTTGCACGGGAAATAAATTTCAGGAAAAAAGCCAGCCAATTTGGATAGCTGGCTTTCATCTCTGGTTTTTGGCCTGACTTCTATAGTCTCACTTGTTACACTTTTGTCGCAGGCCTGATTGCTCCTGATCCATGCTTGATGGGAGTTGGGCCAGCAAGTTTCTTCATTTTTTCCTCGTTGAACTCTCCCTCCACTTTCACCGTGTATTCAAACTTGTCCGTCGGAAAACCTTTGTGAACCAAATGAATCGTGGTGAACTTTTCTGCCATATCCGCAAGCACAAATCTCGCTTCGTCACCATCCGAATCACTCCCTTTGTCAATTGACTTTTCCTTTTTGTTGAAATACTCTCCGCTCGCGTACTTTGCACAAACACAAATATCCGCTCCAGCCTTACCATCAGTTTTTTTGATCGTTACAATCACTTTGTCGAATGGTGAAGGAGCAACAAAAAAGGTCCGCTCCGTGACTATTAAAGTTCCGGTTACTTTTTTGGTAGGAATCACCAAATCTCGGGCGCCAATCTGAGCACCGCTTCCTCCTGCTATTTTCCCATAGCTTTTCAGGAGATCGGTCTGCAGATCTATTGCGCCATCAATTAATTTCTCCAACTGCTCTTGGGACGCCCCTGTACCGGGGATGATCGTATCCACGAATACTTTCGCGGCTTCTTTTCTAAAATCCTGGTATTTATCCAGGTAGTCACCTGCCACTTTGATGAGTGAAGAGGTGACGCTTTGACAACTTGCCATAACACTTGATATTTAAGATGAAAAATAATTATATCCCAAAGGTCAAAAATGAGTGCGCGCGCTCTCTTATCCTTTTGGATGATATTATCCCGCAATCGTGAAAACGACAGAAAAAACAACGGGCTTTGAAACCTTCGATGACTATTTCTTCATCAACCCCCGCAATCGGGCGATAGCAGCAGTTCTGGACGCCACTTCTAATTTCAGATAGAAATTATTGATGTGCTTTTTAATGGTATTGATCGATACAAAAAGCTCCTCGGCGATTTGCTGATTGGTTTTCCCGTCATAGATCAGCATCAAAACCTCGAATTCCCGGATGCTTAGATGGCTTTGGAGTTGCCTGTTTATCTCCTGCAAACTGATATCCGGAAAGCCTTTATTGTTAGTAAGCGCAAAATTCGAAATAGCAATTTCCAAAGTTGCCATTATTGTATTCTCATTAAACGGCTTGACGATATAACCCCAGGGCTTCACCAATTTTGCCTGCTCTATAGTCTCTTTGTCCGCATAGGAAGTGAGAAAAACAAAGGGGATAGCATACCTCTTGTTAATCAATTCGGCGATTTCTATCCCATTCATTCCTCCTCCAAGATTGATATCTAGAATGGCTGCGTCGGCAATTCCTGTTTCTAAAATGGCTTTGGCCTCTTCGTCATCATATGCGATTCCACATACCTTAAAGCTGTGATTGTTGAGGTAGTGGGCGATATGCGCTGCAATCACAGGTTCGTCTTCCACTATCAGGACTTGAATCTCACTCATCTGAAAAATCGCTTTACTACCCCTAGATATTCCAACTGGCCTTAATCAGTGTCGGAAACCGACCTATGAAAGACGCATTTTCCGAATATGGAGCAAGGTACAGGCACCATTATCATTAAACACTTCCAGCTTTGCTTTCAGCTTTTTTGCAAATGCCTTTACCAGTTTATAGCCAAAAGAATCTGAGGTAAAGACATTCATTCCAAAAGGGAAGCCGACTCCATTATCCTTTACTTTCAACAGAATGCCGGATTCAGAACTCTTTAAAGCTATCTGTAGCTTCCCGTGGTTATTGTCTTTGAACGCATACTTGAGTGAATTACTGATCAATTCATTCAAGACCAATCCAATGGGGATCACCATCTCAACATCAAGGAGCAGAGGATCGATATCAGTTTCCAGTTCAACGCTATTTTCGTCGGGCTTGTAGGAGTGGAAAAGGTTCTGTACCAGCTTATCGATATAGTCGCTCATTTCAATGCCGACGAAGTTTTCCTTTTTGTATAGGTTTTGATGGATCAGAGCCATGCTGAAAACCCGGTTTCGACTTTCCTTGATCGCCTCCGAAGCTTTGCTGTCCTTTATCGACAGTGATTGCAGATCAAGCAAACTTGAAATAACCTGAAGGTTATTTTTTACGCGATGGTGTATTTCCCTGATCAGCACTTCAAGGTGGTCTGCCTGTTTTTTGATGATCAGTTTTTTTGCCGTCTGCTTGCGATACAGTACAAGGATCAAGACACCGGACAGCAATAGCAGCGAAGCACCAATAATCAAATGCAGTCGGATTTTCCTTTCTTTCGCCAGCTGCATTTCCTTCAAATAATTTTCCCTAGAAAGAGCTTCCTTCAATGCAAGTTCATTGGCAAGTTGCGAACTCTTGAGTTGGTTTTCGCTCGCTAGTAGACGATTGTATTGTCTGGCACTATTCACCACAGAGTCCTTCAACAAGTTTTCCCTTGTTAGGGCCTCTTTGATTGCTTTGGCTTCTGCGAGCCTGACAGCACTCAATTCATTCTGAGCACCGAGCATCAGGATATCCTTTTCCTTCTTTTCCGTTTCGTATTTTGCCTGAAGATCCAGCAAGTTTTCCCTGTGCTGCATCTGGATAATACTGTCCTTCAGCATAAACAGCCTATCCGCTTCCCGGAGAGCAGCTTGAGCACTATCAGTTTGCTTCAATAGCCTATATGCGATCAATGAATTCGCATAAAACTGGTGGATATCCTTACTTTTTTCGAAAAAATCCTGATTCTTCCTGACGTACACCAGCGCAGAATCCAGTTGCTGTGCTTCTTCGTAGAAATTCGCGATGTAGTTGTTAGCAAGCAACGCCTTTACGCTATGGCCATTGTTTCTGAGTTCCGCTTCTACCGCTTTCATAAATGCGATTTTGCTGTCCAATGGCTTTGTCTTCCAATCAATAAACAGCATACTGTGAACCGGATCTTTAGAAAAATCGAGTTTTGAGCTTTGCATCATTTCTGCCCGCTCATTCAAGAGATTCGCGAACTGCTCAGGTTTTTCCCATTGAAAGTACATATCTGCAAATTCGCTCAGCAAGCTTCCATGATCCATCCTGATGCCTACAGGTTTGGTAATTTGATAGGCTTTCAAAAAATACTGCTCCGATTCTCCATAGGCCTCCACATTTTTGTACATGCGTGCTATCGAGTAGTACACCGCCCAGTTCTTGTAGGGATTCTCCCGATTGTTTAAAGCTTCCAGCTCATGATAGGAAAGCAACGCCGAATCGGTTTGATGTAGGTTGTCAAAAAGTCGGCCTAGTAAATACAGGTACTTATAACTCAGTTCATACGAGTTGGCATTTACGGCATGGGGGGATGCAGCTCTCAGTAATGAAAGTCCGTTTTCATATTCCAATTTGAAAAAAGAGACATAGGCTTCTTGGATAAGATAGTTGGCGATGAGTTGGTCGTCACCTGTTTTTGTAGCGAATGGTTGGCCCTTGTCTAGAAAAAATCTAGTGCTGTCAAACTTCCCTCGCTTGAACTGTACAAGAGCAAGCTGAAATAGCGTATCGGCTTTTTCTCGGTCTGATTTTAAGAAAGCAAATTTGTCATCAGTTTGATGTGCGGCTGTTGTAGTAATTGTACAGATTGCCAGCAGTAAGTAAAAAATGTAGGTTTTCATGGCAGATGTGGCTTCTGATTAAATTTACGCTTTAGTCTGCTGCATATTCGATAACATATGTAAATATTCGTCTAAATTTTATTCATTATCCGATAAAAAGAATAATAGATAAATAGATGTGCAGAATAATATTTCGTCAAACATCTTCGTTGACAATCATAGGCTTGTAGGCACTGAAATATTAGGAACTCTACCGTCTAAGGTCTTTCGGTATTTGTTTGGCTGACAACCGATACTTTTTGAGCGTTCTTTGACCAATAATCGTAGTTCGGAATCCTGAACATCGAGATCTTCCGCACCGGCAACCGGATGTTTATGATCTTGGAGACGGTCGACGAATTCACTTTTGAGAGAAAAGCGGAGCAGGACGCCACGAACCCCATCATCGCCAAATGGGAGCATTTAATGTGGGGGTTCCAACAGCCTATTCCTTGGGCAAAACCCGGAGAAAAATGGGTGCTGATGGACAGGATTTTTAAGTCTGGACTTTAATCATTTTAGTACTATTTTATCCCTTTATAAATAGATCCCTTCTCTTCGGCAAAAGACACAGAGAAAATTATGCGGTTTATTTTTCGTACCTTAAAAAGAAATGAAAATTGCTTTTTTAGGGACTTACCCACCACGTGAATGCGGGATTGGGATTTTTACCAAAAATCTTTTTGACTCCATTATCCCCAATTCGTCAACTGCCAATACTTCTTCACGTGCGGAAATTAAACCCCTCGAAGGCTATGTAGTTGCCATGAATGATCATGACAACACTTATTCCTATCCCGGAGAGGTGAAGCTGACCATCCGACAGGAACACCAGCGCGACTACCTTGAGGCAGTCAAATACATCAACTTAAGCGGTGCGGACCTTTGTATTCTGGAACACGAGTTTGGGATTTTTGGGGGTCAAAACGGCATCTACATCCTTCCGCTCCTTCACAGGCTGGAAATTCCCCTGATTGTAACCCTGCATACGGTCGTGGAAAGAAGTTCCTATACCGAAAAGGCAGTCTTGATGCAAATCTGCAAGATGGCCTATCGGGTGGTAGTGATGAGCCATAAGGCCATCGAATTTTTGGTCAACCTTTATGGAGTTCCCAGAGAAAAAATTGAATTCATCGAACATGGCGTCCCGGATATTCACTTCAATCAGGAAGATTCCAAAAAAGAATTCAAACTCGACAATAAAAAACTCCTGCTTACTTTTGGCATTTTAAGCCGGAATAAGGGAATAGAAACCGTCATACGGGCCTTACCCAAGGTGATCGAAAAACATCCCGAAGTCATCTACATGATCTTGGGAAAAACCCATCCCAATGTGCTCTATCATTCCGGAGAAGAATACCGGACCTACCTTCAATTGTTGGTGAAGAACCATAAACTCAAAGACCATGTGGTTTTTCTGAATGAGTTTATTGGCCAAAGGGAATTGTTCAAATATCTATCTGCATCAGATATCTACATTACTCCCTATCTGAATGAAGCTCAGATTACCAGCGGAACGCTGTCCTATGCCGTGGGAGTCGGTTCGGCGGTGGTGTCCACACCCTATTGGCATGCCTTGGAACTTTTGGCAGAAGGTAGGGGGAAGCTTTTCAAATTCAACGATTCCGATGAACTCTCAACTATCCTCCTTTCACTGTTGGACAATCCAAAAGATCTCAATCAAATCCGAAAAAAAGCATACGACTATGGACGAACCATCACTTGGCCTAAGTCCGGTGAAAAGTACCTGAACCTCCTGAAGGAGGTGCTGAAAGCCAATCCTGAAGTCATTTTCAAACCGGAAACTCTGATTGACCCGCTTTTGCTTCCGCCCTTTTCCCTGGATCATATCGTGCGGCTCACCGATGACACTGGGATTATCCAGCATGCAAAATATGGCATCCCGAACCTCAAGGAAGGCTATTGCTTGGATGACAACTCTAGAGCTTTACTGATGGTGCTCATGTCTTACTGTCAGACCAAGGACAAACAGGCTTTGAAATTGGCCCCTATCTACCTGAGCTACATCCACTATATGCAAAACAAAGACGGAACATTTCGGAATTTCCTCAGTTTCAGCAGGGATTTTTTGGATGAAGTCGGTTCCGAAGATTCCTTTGGAAGGACGATCTGGGCTCTGGGTTACTTATTGGCCAATGCGCCCAATGATGCCTATTACCAAACGGGCCGATTGGTGTTTTTCGATGCAGTACCCAATTTCGAGAAAATAAAGTCGATCAGAGGCATCGCCAATACCATCTTGGGGATCTGCTATTACCTCAAAACCAACCCTTCGGACGACGCCATCACAGAAACTCTCAAAAGACTGACGGGAGTTTTGATCGAGCATTACGAAAGAAACAGCACACCGGACTGGCCTTGGTTTGAATCGCTTTTTGCATATGACAATGGAATCTTACCCCTTGCACTGTTACATTCCGCTGAGCTTTTGAATGATGAAAAAGTAACCCAGATTGGCATTCAATCGATGGAATTTCTAACAGAGATCACGCTGAAAGACGGATATCTGTCCATCATTGGCAATGAAAACTGGTACAAGCAGGGTGGGGAAAGAGCCATGTTTGCCCAGCAGCCCTTGGATGCCTTGGCGATGATCTTGATGTTCCAGCAGGCCTACCACATTACCCGGGAAAAAGAATATCTCAGGAAGTTGTTTTCTTGTTTCATGTGGTTTCTCGGAGAAAACGACCTCCGGATGAGCTTATTCGATTTTGAAACCAAAGGTTGCTGCGATGGACTCGAAAGCTATGGCATCAACCGAAACCAAGGCGCTGAAAGCTCCCTGGCCTATCTGATTTCCTATTTGACGGTCTTGCAGGCTTTCGAACGAATCGAAGAAAAAGAGCTGGTAAATTGAGTAGGTTTTGGAAACGCAAAAGGAAAGCTACTCGCTACCGAAAAATCCAAAAATTCCCTTTTGATCCGGCTCCCCACTCTACCACCGGCTAGTCTGTCTAGTTGTTTGACAAATTTCACTTTCCAATCTAACGCATGCGAATAGCCATTCTGTCACCAATTGCCTGGAGAACGCCTCCTTTGAACTACGGTCCTTGGGAACAGGTCGCCTCCAATCTCGCTGAGGGATTGGTGAAAAAAAATATTGACGTTACCCTGTTTGCCACCGGCAACTCCATTACAGCGGGCAAACTTCAATCTGCCTCCCATGAAGGCTATGCTGAAAACCCCGAGATAGACCCCAAAGTCTGGGAATGCCTCCATATCAGTAATCTGATGGAACAGGCCGGCAAATTTGATCTGATACATAACCATTTCGACTTTCTGCCTCTCACCTATTCCGGTCTGATCAAGACCCCGATGCTGACCACCATCCACGGCTTTTCTTCGGAGAAAATCGTCCCGGTGTACAAAAAATACAACAGTACCAATGCCTTCGTATCCATCAGTAATTCCGACCGCCATCCGGATCTGGATTACCTAGGGACAGTGTACAATGGGATAAATCCGGATCAATTTACCTTTCAGAAAAAACCTCAGGACTACTTGCTGTTTTTCGGCCGAATCCATCCGGAAAAAGGCACCTACGAATCCATTGAGATTGCAAAAAAAGCGGGGAGAAAACTCATCATCTCAGGGCTGATCCAGGATCAGGAGTATTTTGACCGCAAAGTAAAACCATCCATTGACGGCAATTCAGTGGTATATGTGGGCAATTCGGGGCCAAAAGAAAGAAACAAGCTGCTGGGAGAGGCCGCCGCTCTATTGCACCCCATCAGTTTCAGTGAACCGTTTGGCCTCAGTGTGGCTGAGGCAATGATGTGCGGCACGCCGGTGATCGCTTTCAGCCTCGGATCTATGCCGGAACTGATCCAAGACGGACAATCGGGCTTCTTGGTGAATACTATAGAAGAAGCAGCCACCGCAGTGGACAACCTCAGTCATATCAAGCGCGAAAACTGCAGAACCCATGCCCTTGCCAAATTCAGTAAGAATACAATGACAGACAACTATCTGCGCCTATACCGTAAGCTATTGAAAAGATAGACTAATCGGATTGGCTGCCGAGCTGACCATTTTCCAGGCAGCAAGAAAAAAAATGGACTTGTTCCAAAAATCCCAGGATGTAATAATCAACTCACCAAAACAAAACTATCACCCATGCCAACTAAAAAACCCTTGGTAAAAAGAAACCGAACCAAGATCATCCGAAACTCCTCCAGGGTAATCACTCGAGCGCATATTCCGGAGATAGCTCGCATTCCAAAAATCATCGCCAGAGTAGCCAACCTTTCGGAAGAAAAAGCCGACGAAATACTCCACTCGGTTAACGGCAACTTCATTACAAGACACAAAAACATTGAGGCGGTTTTTAGAGAAAATTACGACAAGATCTCCAGGTACATCACGAAAGAGCCTCAGCTAAGCACCACGAAACAACTTCTGATCGGAGCGTTTTTCACCATGGAGTATTCCATCGAATCCGCAGCGTTATTTAATCCTTCGATGGTGCCACATCCCGATCAGTCGGGCCTAGCAAGTGGGGCCCTGAGATTCATCATGAGTCTAAGAGCTACCGGAGAAGGTCATATCTCTTCAATTGTATTCCGAAGCGGTGTACTCAGAGAAGACTGCAGCTTCTTGATCGATCCGGTCAGCGAATATTTGGAAACTCCCACAATCCGGCACGACCAGTCCTATGACACGCATTTGTTTCAGACTAAATTGAAAAGCATGAAAATTCATGGTGATACCATTGACCGGGTTTTCAAAAAATTGCCGGCCCAATTCACCTTCGATGAGTTAAGAACCAGGATTTCATCCCTTCAGTTAAAAAATAAGGAGGGAATAGACAAGGAAATCTTGCAAAACATCAATTGGCTGGCTGACTCCAATTATTTTATCCGGTTCGACTCCCGAAACGATATTTCCGAGCGGGTGATTTTCCCGCTTTCAGAAAATGAAAACAGAGGAATCGAAGATGCCCGATTTGTCAGATTTATAGAAGAAGACAAAGAACCAATCTACTATGCCACCTATACCGCTTACAACGGCATCCGCATCCTTCCCCAACTGCTGGTGACCTCCGATTTCCTGAACTTTGACATCCTCACACTCAACGGAAAAGCTGTTCAAAACAAAGGAATGGCACTTTTCCCCAGAAAAATTGATGGGAAATATGTGATGCTGTCCCGTCAGGACGGTGAAAACAATTACATCATGTTTTCCGACAACATGCATTTCTGGGACACAGCAAAAATGATTCAGGAGCCTGAGTTGCCCTGGGAGTTTTTTCAGATTGGCAATTGCGGCTCGCCGATCGAGTTAAAAGAAGGCTGGCTGGTTTTGACCCACGGCGTTGGGGCTATGAGGCAATATTCAATTGGAGCAGTGCTGCTGGATCTGAAAGATCCCTCGAAGATGATCGCTCGGCTGGAAGAACCCCTGCTCACCCCCAACGAGGAAGAGCGGGAGGGATATGTCCCAAATGTGGTGTATTCCTGTGGCGGACTGATCCACCAAGACACCCTAATCATCCCCTATGCTATGTCGGACATCAGCTCGGGGATTTCTTCAGTAAAATTGAATGAGCTAATAGCCAGCATGGTACCCTACAACTAAAAATCCTTAATCCTCCAAGACCGTCAAAACTTCATTCTTTCTTCCGGAATTTCTCTTCCAAAACGCCGATGGGCAAAACAGCACCTACCGACCAAGTAATGCCCTCCCACTTTCTCGAAATTTCCCTTGGCGGCGCATCTTCCAAAGCCACCGTGTACTGCCTGTTGGTACCCAGAGCGAAAAAATGACCTACTTCAAGATTTAGAAAGCTCGAATTGAACATGCGGATTTTGGAATGAACTCCGGTTTTAAAGAAAAAAGGACTTTTAGTCTCCGACGAAAGTGAATACTTAAGTTCTTCATCTTCACCGCGTATAGACCCAGCTCGTGAATCATCGTCTTTCAGAAAAATCAAGGAGCAATTGCTGGTGAGAAAAGCCCCCAAACGGATATTCTCCTTTTCTCCGGTTGGAATGTCGTAGCGAAAGGTAAAGGGCAGCACCAAAGCGGCCAAGTCAGAATTCATCACATATTCCTCTCTTTCCCAAATCGGAAAGTAAACCGCACTGGACGTGTGGTGATATAAAGAAAGACCCGATTCCAAGGACAAATTACCTTTTCTATACCCAACCCCCATTCCATAGTACAAGGTTAGATCCTGCAAACCCGAAAAAAGCGGATCTGGATTTTGACCATACCGCATGCCAAATTGAGGCTGCAAAAATAAGCCATCGTCATCGCTCAGCTTTCGATAGGTATCCTTTCTCTCAAGCCGTGAAGCTTTCTTGAGTGCGTTGGTCTGGACTTGGGAAAAAGCGGTTGAAGAAATGATGAAAAAAACCAAAAATAGGAAATGTTTATTCATAGGAAGGAATTGGAAATGGAAAAACCACTTCTATAACTAAACTCCGAATTGTTTTATTGTAACCGTTATAAAAAATAGTTATCGTTCTTTTGGCTCCTTCTTATGCCAATAAGAGGCCAGTATCGAACCCGAAATATTCATAACCGGACCAAATACTGCTGCTGCCAGGCCAACGGTTGCGATCTTTCCCATCTCTTTGGCGATTCCAGACGCCAATCCAGCATTTTGCATCCCCACTTCGATGGCAACGGTACGACAGTCTTTCTCACTCATCCTGAACAACCTGGCAAACCAATATCCGATCGCGTAGCCGGAAAAGTTATGGATCAACACCAGCCCGATCAAAAGCAAGCCGATGTCGAGTAAGGCATCTCTACCCGCAGCCGTGATTACGACGATGATCAACCCGATCCCGATCATGGATACAAGTGGCATGGCTTTATCCAGCCAACCTGATTTGCCTCTGAATATTTTGTTGAAAATCAAGCCAGCGCCGATGGGAATGATGATCATCTTGAAGATGTCCCACATCATTTTCACCAAATCAATCTCGATAAATTCTCCCGCCAGCATTTTCATCAAAAAAGGGGTCATCAGCGGTGCCAGCATCGTCGTCACGGCGGTCAATGTGATCGAAAGCGCCAAATTCGCCTTCGCCAGATAGGTCATCACATTGCTGGCCAAGCCACTCGGCGAACTTCCGATCAAGACCAGTCCGGCGGCAATCTCGGGAGGAAGACCACTTAACCATGCGAGCGTAAGTCCCAGCACAGGCATGATCAAAAACTGGGCACCTACGCCAATCAAAACAGCCTGTGGTGTTTTGACCACTCCGGCAAAATCCCTGATGCTCATGGAAGTCCCCATTCCAAACATAATTACCTGAATCAAGGGAGTGATCAGATTGGAGAATTTGTATCCCTTATACTCCTGAAAAAATGCCGGATAAAACATGGCCATAGTCACCGCGGCTAAAATCATCAGCGAATAGGTCAGGCCTTTTAGGGACTCGTAGCCCCTACTCCCAATCCCCAGGAGGACAAAAAACAGGATGAGCAATGGTCCAACCCATGGGTTGAAATCACCCATCCAGGCAAGCAAAGCGAGTAATAAGACTAAGAAAGAGCTATAGAGAAAATACAAATAGGGCTTAGAATTCAAGACTGCGGTATTTTGGGTGGAAGAAAAGATAAATAATCTCCGCCGAAAAACAGGTGAATTCCGACGGAGAGTGAGCGATAAATCAACTATACGTACGGTCGTGGGAACGCTTCTCTGTCCACTCGTCGGTCGGCGCGAAATATGTCTTGTCCGTTTGGTGCAGGTGCTCTTTGACTACCTCTTCGTTCAGCTCAATACCAAGACCAGGTGCGTTGAGCGGCACGGGAGCATAGCCTTTGTCGATGAGCTTGTCTCCTCCTGTAGTGGTCACGAGACTTTCCCACCACGGCACATCCACCGAATGGTGTTCGAGCGAGAGGAAGTTTTGCGTCGCAGCCGCACAATGGACATTGGCCATAAAGGAAACCGGAGTTCCAGCTTGGTGCATCGCCATCGCAATTCCAAATTCCTCTGCGTAGTCTCCGATACGTTTGGTTTCAAGCAATCCTCCACTGGATGCCAAATCTGGGTGAACAATATCCACTGCACGGTTGTGGATCAAATCTTTAAAGCCATTCAACAAGAAGATATCCTCTCCGGTGAGATTTGGCGTATCCAGGGTGTCGGTAATGACCTTGTGTTGCTGCCACATTTGCCAGGGCACCATGTCTTCAAACCAAGCCAATCGGTATTTATCCAAAGCTTTACCCAATCGGATACAGTTATTCATGTCGATGTGACCATAGTGGTCAGTCGAAATCGGAACCTCATAGCCAACCATTTCGCGGACGTTGTGCACGATCTTTTCGAGCTCTTCCAGGCCTTTTTCCGTGATTTGTATTCCTGTGAACGGATGTGCCGTATTAGAATAAGACATGAATCCGCCCTGCCATTGACTGGATCCCCCATTGTTGAAAATCTCCGTGTTGACCAAACAGCCGGGAATATCTTTGATTTCATTGATGGAGACGTCCATTTTGAGCCAAGTGTATCCCTGATCTTCCATTCGGTACTTGATCTTTTGCTTTTGATCTTCCGGATCTCGCCCCTCGGGGGTATCCGCATAGAGTCTTACTTTATCACGATATCTTCCTCCTAAGAGCTGCCAAGCGGGGACATTATAGGCTTTGCCACAAAGATCCCAAAGGGCCATTTCAACCGCGCAAACGCCGCCTGCTTGTCTTGCCGGACCGCCAAACTGGCGAATGATTTTAAAAATTCTCTCCACGTTGCAGGGATTTTCTCCCATAATTCGGCTCTTCAGCATAAGTGCGTAGCGAGGGTCTGCCCCATCTCGAACTTCTCCAAGTCCATAAATCCCTTGATTGGTATCAATTCTGATAATGGCAGTCCTGCCCATGACTGCGGTGACGCAGTAGCGAAGGTCGGTGATCTTGAGATCCGCTGGGGCAGAGGCGCGCTTTACATTGCGGGTGGTCTCTGCCATCGTATCCTCAAAAGTGAGTCCAGTCAGAGCTGCCAAACTAAAGCCTCCCAGGGCAGTTTTCTTTAGAAAGTCCCTCCTATTAGCGCCGGTGAGCGGGTTTTCCATTTCCGCTTTTCGCTGTGCGGCATAGTGCTGCTCTTCCGCCCGCTGCTGGGCGATGATTTCTTGAAGTCTGTTTTTCATATGTCAGTTGTTTTGGGTTTTTGTTTTTTGGAAAAAACGGGTGATAAGTCCAGCTACCAGTTTCTCTCTTTAAAGTAATTGTCCAACTCAGCCTTGGTCATCGGAAGCTTACCGGGGTAGTTTTCCAACCAATTCAAAAAATCCTTTTTGATCTCCTCAGTCCATTCTGAGTCGATTTGACCTGCGAGGTATTTCTTTTCCCGAAGTCGCTGATGACCAAACTCGTCCCGCAGCCCGGTGATTTCCGAGGTAATCACCAGGTCTTCGACCAAGTGGGCCGGGATAAAAATCACCCCATATTTCTTCGCCAACACCACGTCGCCTGGAAGTACCGTAGCTCTACCGATTCTGATGGGAGCATTGATCGAGGTCAGCATCATCTCCCGGATAAAAGAAGGATCTTGCCCCTTGTGCCAAGCGTTGAACCCTTTTATTTCCGACAGGCCCTCCTGATCCCTGACCGAACCATAAAAAATGACGCCCCTTTGGGACTTTGCATAGATGGAGTTGCCGAGGTTATCACCGATAAGCGTTCCGTCGGCAATTTTCCCATAGCCGTCCGCCACGTAGATATCCCCATTGGTCAGGATGTCAATCGGCCAGGAGTTGGTCCCTCCTTTGGGCGACCTCCCCTCTTTGTCCACACCTTGGGTTTTGATCTGGTTTTGGTAGTCGGGCCGCAAGGGCATGTATTGGGCGGTGACCACCCGGCCAGTCATAGCTTCCTCTGGCCAAATTAGCTGCCAGTCGCCTTCGTACTGGTTGTTGTAGCCTTTGTTGCGAAGTACTCCCCAGGCCTCCTCGATGGAGATGTTTTTTAGTCGCTCCAAGATAGAATCCGAAACTTTAGGCCGACCATCGGGGAATCGCTCCCCCTTCCATTCGGAAGTCAAGGCTTGGATAAATTCGGGGCTTGCCCCTACTTCCTGTGAAAAAGCCTGCGATGTCAGACCCAGGGTGAGACAGGCCAGGGTGAGCAAGCGAGTTGTTTTTTTTGAAATCATGGTTATTGGGTTATTGACAATTGGTTATTGATTTATTGATAATTGAGCATTGACTATTTATTCAAAAAAAGGAATTCCGGGTTGTGCGTATTTCTTCATCCCTTCCTCATTGATTTCGACACCTATGCCGGGCTTCTCGGAAAGCGTGATAAAGCTGTTTTCTGTCCTCGGCCCGTCGTAGGTCACGATATCCTGCCAAAGCTGATCTGTATCCATGTAAATCTGCCACTCCATGATCTGGAAATTGGGAACGGAAGCGCATACATGGCAGGATGCCATCGCTCCCAAGAAGGACGCGACCATGTGAGGAGAAAATGGCACGTAGTAAAGGTTGGACAAGTTCGCGATTCGCTGAGCCTCACCCAATCCGCCGGCCTTTTGCAAATCAGGCATGATGATATCGATGGCATTGTCGGCAAGCAATCGGGTAAATCCATAGGCCAAATAGATATTCTCACCTGCACAGATCGGAGTAGATGTCTCTTGGGTAATTTTCTTGTAGACATCGACGTTGTCTGCCGGAACTGGCTCCTCAAGCCACATCAGATTTAGAGGCTCGTACATTTTGGCCATCTTCAGTCCCGTGACCGCATCGTATCTACCGTGCATGTCCACGCAGATATCGATATTGGGTCCCACCGCTTCTCTCACGGCAGCAATGGAGTTGTACATTCGCTCGATTTCCATCGGGTTGGCAGTCCAATTGAACCGATCGTACTTATTTGGATCGCGGCCGTTGTCCACGTCAAATTTGACGGCATTGTAGCCTTTGCCCACGGCATTTTTTGCGGCCGCGGCATAGTCATCCGGGGTGGGATTAGTCGATGAATAAAGTGCTGTATCGCAGTAAACCCGAATTCTATCGCGGAACTTCCCTCCCAAAAGCTGGTAAACTGGGAGACCAAAAACCTTTCCGGTTAAGTCCCAAAGTGCTGTTTCGATCGCCGTCAAAACCGCCACGTAAACTCCAGACTGAGCTCCGCCGAAAAACGCGCCTTTACGAAGCTGCTCCGCCAGACGATTCGGGTTCAAAGGGCTTTGCCCTTTGATTTGATCACCCATCCTTTTCACCATGTAGTAGGTTCCCTGGATCGCATCTACCGCTTCGCCACATCCCCAGACATCCTGATTGGTGTAGATTTTAACGTACACTGCGCCACGAACATAACCGCACTTCACGTCAGTGATCTTGAGATCTGAAGGAGAGGATGCTTGGGGAGTTCTCTCCACCGCTGCCTCCAATCCGGATCCAAAAGTGCTCAAAAAGGCTGCTCCGGTCAGGCCAATGCTTTTTTGAAAAAACTCTCGTCTGTTTTTCATTTTTTGATTCATCAGAAGGTGGATTATGGGTTACCAGGTTCGGTTTTTTAGGAATTCTTGGATTTGCTCACGGGAAACTGGGAGCTCGTCGATGTGATCATTAAGCCATTTGGAAAAATCCCGCTCAATCTCATCGGACCAACGGGTATCAATCTGGCCAGCAGTGTATACCCCTTCTCTCAAGCGCTCGTGGCCAAACATATCCCGAAGGCGAACGATTTCGGAGGTTATTACTACTTTTTCAACCAAATGCGCAGGTATAAAAGATACTCCTCCATCTCTTCCCAGGACTACATCTCCAGCCATGACCGTCGCTTGGCGGATTTTAGTGGGATGATTGATGCCTACCAGCATGGTATTGAGATTGCCCTGCTGGTTGTGATGGGAAGGGTGATAGCTGGTGTAATAGGAGGTAAACCCACCGATCTCCTTAAGACCGGCGATATCTCTGACAGCTCCATCGTAGACGATTCCATTGCCGGATTTGGCAAAAATGGCATTCCCTACATTATCTCCGATCGTCGGTCCATTCACATGAATACCAAACTGATCGGCTACGTAGACATCACCTTTGACCAAAAGATCGACAGGCCAGGAGTTTTGCCCTTTTTTGCCTGCTGCTTTGCCCCGCTCATCGATCGCATTGTGGATGTCCGGTCTGCCAGGAAGGAAAGTCGCAGTCACCGCTCGGCCTATCAGGATGCTATCTGGGTTGATTACTTCCCAGCCATCGGCATATTGATAGAAGTATCCGGCATTTTTCATCACCGCCCAGGCTTCATCGTGGGTAACCAAGCGCATGCGTTTTAGCAATTCATCCGACACCTTAGGCCGCCCATCCTCGAATCGTTCTCCTGTCCATTCTCGGGTGAGATAGATAAGTTCCTCCTTGGATATCTGCTGCGCAAAGGACAAAAGAGAACAAGTCAGCAAATGCAAGCTGATAAGCAAAATTCTTTTCATAAAGCTGATTTTAATAACAGGAAAATGTGGCCCGGTTTATCCGGGCCACTTGTTCTATTTATGCCACCAGACTTTGGTCGCCAAATCGTCCGGTCCTTGTGCGGATATCGCGGCGCCGACGTTCTCCCCGTTCACGGATATTTCCGAATTCGGGTAAGTCAAGCGGTTAATAAATGGTACTTCACGGCCTGGAAATGGGTTTTCTTCCAAAACAGGAAAGCCACTTCTCCTAAAATTTGCAAATGCCTCGGGGCCATTCAAGAACGAGGAAATCCAATATTGAGTATTAATCTGCTCCAGTGCTCTGGCCGGGTCAAAAGGATTGGCGGCCAAATACTGGTCTATGGCTGCCTGGGGAATGGTTGAAGCAGGATCAATGGAACTGATCTGGTTCATGTGGGCGGCCACCGCATTTTCATAATACTCCTCCGCCGTTCCTGCAGTAATCCATCCCCGGACTCGAGCCTCGGCAAGCAGAAGGAGATTCTGTGAGGCGGTCACCAAGAAGCTGGGAGATTGTAGCTTGGTTATTCTCCTGCGATCCACTTGGCTAAACTCGTAAAAGCTGGCCAATCCTGCATCAGCCGCGGCTTTCACCGCACCTGCATTGTCGTTGCCCATTGGCATTCCCACTTGGATAGCTGGATCGAAACTGGCGTTTTCAGGAGTTTGTTCCGGTCCGGACTTTGCGCCAACGTATGTGACCGCTATGGCGCGCAGGCGCGGATCTCCCGTTGTCTTGAGATGGTTGACAAAAGGCTCTGCCAGAAAGAAGTTGGATGCCTCCGTAGAGTTGAGCATGAAGCCGATCGGGTTGGTATAGTTGGCATCATGAGCAATCAATGCATTGCCATCATTCGAAAGAATCACCCCAGGAGCCGCTTTGGTGACGACCTGTTGGGCAGTTGCGGGATCCACATTCACTAAACGCATGCCCGCCCTAAGAAGGAGTGAGTTTGCGTAGGCTTTCCACTGTGGAATATTGCCCTTGAAGAGGATGTCAGCCGTTTCTATTTTCCCCGTTAAGCTCAGTGCAGCCCCAGCCTCTTCCAGCTCTTGGATGATTCTGGGATAGATGCTTTCCTGCGTGTCATAGGAAGGGAAGAAAATCTGATCCGAGTAACCTCTTCCTGCCTCTGTAAAAGGAACGCTTCCGTACGAATCCGTCAGAATCATAAAGGCATGAGCCTGGACGATGCGTGCCATATTGTACACATTTGAATAGGCTGCATCATCTTTGGTCCTGTCGATAACGTCTCCGGTGTTCTTGATGACGTTCTGGTAATAATTTTGCCAGTTGACCTGCGTGGAAGCACGGTTGTCCTGGTTGTAGTTTGCTCCAGTGAGCACCCCGGAATTGGGAGAGATCACCTGCTGTACTACCCCCACTTCGTATATCACGGTTGCTGTAGGATAAGCCAGACCAAGCGATGCGGCATTCAGCTGGATGATGGGGTCGAGGGTCGTCGCCCTCACCTTGTTGGTATTGAGCTCGTCAAAGCCCTCGTCACAGGAACTGGCCAAAACGCAAAGCGTCAAGAAAGCCAGGTAGATATAGGTCTTTTTCATGTGTTTATTATTTGATTTTTTTAGGCCACATGGAATCTCGCATCGATTTTTTCCATCCCTGGCTAAGTCATCGGTAATGCTCGATTTCATGATAGATAGCGTTAGAATTTCACATTCAGGTTGAATCCAAGGCCCCTGGTAGTGGGCAAACCGGTAGATTCCATCCCGACTAGATTGTCTGAAGAGTAGCCAAACGACTCGGGATCGATGTTGTCAACCCATTTTTTGATCATGAGCACATTGTTGGCCACCAGTGAAAGCTTCACAGCCCGAAACGGCTGGTCTGCAGGCAGGTGCTTCGTAAAATCGTAGCTTAAGGTGATCTGACGAAGCTTCCAATAGCCAGCGTCATAGATGACCGGCTCGACAAGCGCCTGCGAGCGCACTACTTCCCAATAGGACTGTACTGGAGCCACTGCGGTATTGGTTTCGCCGGCTTCATTTACCCCGTCGCCTACTACCCCGCCTTCTCGGCCTTCAAGCGTCATCTTGTGGAGTCCGTGGCGGGTAGCGTTGAAGTTGGTACCGGAAAGCATCTTCCCTCCAAGTTTGAAGTCAATCAAGAACGATAGCGCGATGCCTTTGTAGTTGAAGGAGTTGTTCCATCCACCTATCCATTTTGGAAGCGCACTGCCAAAGTTGACAAGGTCAGGTGTGCGGATGGGAAGACCATTTGCAGCGAAGATCCTTCGGCCCTGCTCGTCGCGCTTGTAGCCAAATCCCGCGATTTGCGCCATTTCCATTCCCACGATCTGTCGAAGCTCGCCGTTGAACACGTGCGTACCTACCGTGATTCGCTCACCGGGAGTGTCCGTCAGTAGGCTCAATACCTCCGTGATATTGTAGGCGACGTTGAAGGTCGATTCCCAGACAAATTCATCGTTTTCAATTGGCACCAGCGTCAAAAGTGCTTCGATGCCTTTGTTGCTGCTTTGGCCACTATTGATGGAAGTGTTCAAATATCCGGAAGCGTCGGAAATCTGGGCGCTCACGATTTGGTCGGTGGTGATCTTGCGATAAGCGGCGACATCCAGGTTGACTCGGCTGTTGAGCATATTGAGCTCAAAGCCCACTTCAGTCTCCCCGATACGCATGGGACGCAGGTTGGGATTCGGGAGAGTTCCCCCCAGTGGCCCACCCACGGGCTGACCATTGAGTAGGTTGGCGTTTACATTATAAAACAAGACGTTGGAATAAGCACCCACATCTGAATCACTACCCACTTCAGCATAGGCCACACGCAGCTTTCCAAAATTGATCAAGCCACTTGAAACAGACTCGGTAAAAACCCAGCTGGCAGACACAGAAGGATAAAGGATGCTTCTATTGTCTTTGGAAAGGGTGGAAAACCAGTCGTTTCTTAAAGTACCATTCAAGAATAGTCTGTCTTTGAAGGAGACTTCAGCCGATCCATAAAGGGAATTAACCGCCCTTTCATTTAGATCGTAGATTGGATCTTTGGCTCTGCCATTCTGCACGGTGTATAGGTCTCTGATGACAAAGTCCGTGACCTGCACGCTGTTGAGATCAGATCTGCGCTGCATGTGGTTGCCACCAAAAGTAATGTTGGTTCCGAAGTCCCCGAAGGTTTTGTTGGCGGAAATGAGAAAGTCCGTGTTGATTTCCCGAAACCTTCTTGACTCTTGGGTGTAAATACCGTTGACAAATCCGGCAGGCGCTGGAGGTCGAGAAGCTTGTCCGGTAGGGAAATTATTGTAATCTTGGTCTCTGGACCAGTAGTCTTGACCTACACGGCCTTGGACGGAAAGCCAAGGAAGCAATTTGTATTTGACATAAACGTTGCCGAAAATCCGATCTCTTCGAATATTCTGAAACTGCTTGTCTAGGGTAAAATACGGGTTGGTCCGGTTTCTGAATCTAGAGTAGACGATTTCGTCACCGACCTCATTGTAGGCATTTTCCTTCAAGATCTCCAAAGGCATGGAATTCGCCATATTGTATAGCGCAACGGGAATGGTATTATCCTGCTGGCCGACATTGGGCGCATTCTCGTTTTCCTCCTGGGAGTAGTTGATATTCCCCCCAAAGCTAAACTTGGGCGTAAGGTCGTAGCTGAAGCCCAGGTTCAAGGTCTTTCTGTTGTAGGTATTGTTTGGCACAATGCCTTTGCTGTCCAGATTGGCGAAGGAAAGACTAAGTCCGCCCTTGTCTCCCGTGGAGGTCAAGGTGACGGAGTTGGTCACATTCTGACCATTGCGAAAAAAGTCGCCAATGATTCCCTTTTGAGGGACATAGGGCACTTCAATGCCATCATACAGGATATGCGTCATTCCAGGTTGGAATTTTTCCCCGAATGACCACTGACCGGAAGTTGGATTGGGCGAAGTAGGACGCACTCCCTGCTCCCCTTGGCCGTACTCATACTGGTAGTCCGTGAAGTCGAGCGGGGCCTCATTAGTGTAGTTGAGATTATAAGTCACGCCAATCCCCTTGGAATCGCCTTTGGTTTTGGTCGTGATCATGATGACACCATCCTTGGCTCTAGACCCGTAGAGGGCAGCGGCGGCGGCGCCTTTGAGGATGGTCATGGTTTCGACATCGTCCGGGTTGATACTGGAGAGGCCATCTCCCCCATCAGAGGTATTTCCTCCACCCCGTACACCAATCGAATTGTCGGAAGCGTTGTTTCCTGGATTTGTACCGAAGTTGGTGTTGTCAATGGGCACGCCATTGATAACTATCAGGGGGTTGTTTTGACCGGATATGGAAGATTGGCCTCGGATTCGGATTTTGGAAGTACCGCCCGGACCAGTTCCCAATGAAGAAATGTTCACCCCTGCCACTTTTCCCTGTAGAGCATTCATCAGGTTTGGAGTCCGGTTGATGGTCAGCTCATCGGACTTTACTTTTGAAGTGGCAAAACCTAGGCTCTTTGCGGATTTTTCTATACCCAGCGCGGTGACGATCACCTCTTCGAGATTACTTTCGTCCACTTGCATTGTGACGTCCACCACCGAGCGGTTCTGTACGGCGACTTCTTCGGAGACGTAGCCCACAAAGGAAAAAACCAACACGGCATTTCCGTCGGGGACGCTGATCGTATATTCTCCATTTGCGTTGGTCACAGCCCCTGTACTGGTGCCTTTTACCAGGATATTGACTCCTGGAAACCCATTGCCATTTTCGTCGAATACCTTGCCCGTGATTGTCACGTCAAAGCCGCGCGTCCGGTCCGAGCGACTGGAAACTGTCATACTTGAGTAGGTAGGGACTCCTGAAAAACCCGCAAGAGAGGCAGTCAATGGCGGAATAACACTTCCATCTGGCTTTGTTTTTTCTCCTTTCTTAGGGTAGATCACAAAAAAACTGTCACCAGCCTTTTCGTAGGTCAATCCTGAATTTTTCAACAGTTCATCGAGCCCTTCCTCCACCGTCCTGAATTTCTTCTTGGACGCCCGGACGGTCTTTTGGGCTACCAAATCGTCTTTAAAGGCGATCGAGACGTCAAATTGCCTTTCCAATAAGGTCAGGCCATCCTTAAGCATAAAACTTGGCACCACACTTTCCTCTGACTGAAACTTGTCAGAGGACGCCAGTACTTCCTTGTACTGGGCAAGCGCCCATTGGGCACCAGCTCCGTACAAACAGAGAATTAGTAAAAGCTTTTTCATAGGATAAATTGGGTTTTTGTTTTAACTGGTACGCTTTACTATCTATTTCTACTCGATATAGTAGACCGAATCGCGGTAGGCTACCTGGACATTAAACACCCTGGCCGTCAGCTGCATGAAGGAGGCTCCGTCAGAAAGTGGCATCGATCCAGATGCGCTTTGGGCCAGGTCTACGCCTGTCCCTACTTTCACTGTCATGCCGTAGTTTTCCTCAGCCATCCTGACCATCTCTGCCAGACTCGTGCTTTCCAATTGGAGAACCTTCCGAGTCCAAGAGACATAGGGCTCTGGATTCACTCGCTTTTTCTGGATCTTTTGCCGGTCATACTCCACCAGATCCCCTGGAGACATCAGAATCTTGGAGGGTTTGGGACTGTCTGTGAAGTTCATCGTCACATTCCCTTCGCTGAGGAGGACTTTGGTGTGATTTTTCCTGTGGTAGACGTTGAACCGGGTCCCCAACACCTCCACCTCCACTCCAGAAGCAGGATAGACTTTGAAAGGCTGGTGCCCCTCGAGATGCCGCACGTCAAAAAACGCCTCTCCTTCAACCCAAACCTCCCGGATTTCCATTGCATCCCAGTCCTTGGAGTAGGTTAAAATTGAATTGGCATTCAGCATGACCTCTGAGCTATCCGGTAGGATGATCGCAAGTGTCTCGCCGTTGCCGGTTTGATGGACAACTTTGCCTGGGCCTTGGTCCAGAAAGAAAAAGAGGGCAATGCAAGCTACAACAGCAAAACAAGCTGCAGCCGATGCAGGCCGGAAATGCCTAATCGCAGATTTCTTGACTACCAGTAGGGATTGGGGATGGATGTCTTGCTGGATCTTTTTCCACACTCCTTGGATATCCCCTTCACCCAGCTGAAAAGGAGGGGTATTTATTTCATGCAAAATCTTCCTAGCCTCTTTGATTTGGGACTGGCTCGCGGGATTCTCGGAAATCCATTTGCGCCAGTAGTCTTCAAGTGATTGGTCCGGACGCAAGACCCAATCCTGAAAAAGGGGATCTTCCAAAAATCTCTGGAGAGGATAGGAGGGTTCTGAATCTGAGAATCTGTCCACTTGAATTTGGCTTTGTACACTCTAGAGCAAACTCCAACCTCAAACTCACCATTTTTCCATCATTTTATTTTTGGAAGAGTAAACTAGCTGCGAAGCTTCTCCCTCAAGAGACAAATGGCTTTGGAGACGAGATTGTGCACCGCCTCCACCGAAATGCCCATTACCTCGGCTATCTGCCTACTCTCCATACCATTGTAAAACCTCAGCACCACTACCTCCCGCTGGCGGCGGGTCAGCTCACGCACGGCGTGTTGCACGAGTCTGGAAGTTTGAATCGCCTCTTCCTCCTCTATCCATTCGGCTTCTTTGGAGCTCTCAGGCTCCAGCATCTCCTCATCCCAAAAATCCGGATGCAGGTCTTTTTTCCGCTCAGAGATCCTCGCAAACAAAAGGTTACGATAAGACCGGAACAAGTAGGCCTTCACGAATACCACTTCAGAAAGCGAGTCCTTCTTTTGCCAAATCGAAGTAAAAAGCTCCTGTATGCAATCCTTAGCTAGGTCTTGGTCTGGAAAAAAATGCATCCCATAGTTATACAGGGGGTTGACAAACTTTTTGAACAGGGACGAGAAAGCGAGTTCATTTCCTCTTTTCAAACTTTCCCACAACGCCATATCTTCGGAAGCGACTGGTCCAGTCACTTTGTTAAAAAGCATTTTATTTGGGTGGTTTGCCATAATCCCAATTTTTACAACTGCCAAAAGTCCATTCAAGGTACATAATAGAGACAGCGATGTCAACTAGGAAAATTAGTCAAAATCAATAACAGACATTTGCCTAACCCTTTCAGCATCAAATGGATCGCCGGCTTTTAGCGATTACGGGGCTTGATCATCAAGCTGGGCAGGAAAGTTCACGGATGGATAACCCTACTCCAAAATTTTATTCGTACTTTTGCGCCTTCAATTAGGCAAACCATGCAGAATATTCGGAATATCGCGATCATCGCACACGTTGACCACGGCAAAACCACTCTTGTGGACAAGATCATCCACGCATCCAAAATCTTCAGAGAAAACCAGCAGTTTGACGATCTGATCCTGGACAACAATGATCTCGAACGTGAAAGAGGGATTACCATTCTTTCCAAAAACGTGTCGGTGCGCTACAGAGACACCAAAATCAACATCATCGACACTCCTGGTCACGCCGATTTTGGCGGTGAAGTGGAGCGCGTACTGAAGATGGCTGATGGGGTTATCCTATTGGTTGATGCGTTCGAAGGACCTATGCCTCAGACCCGATTTGTATTGGGCAAAGCCTTGGCTCTCGGACTTACTCCGATTGTAGTAGTAAACAAAGTTGATAAAGAAAACTGCCGTCCTGACGAAGTCCACGAATCTGTGTTCGAACTGATGTTCAACTTGGACGCAACTGAAGAGCAGTTGGAATTCCATACGCTTTACGGTTCTGCGAAGCAAAACTGGATGGGGCCAGATTGGAAAAACCCCACCGATTCTATCATTCCTTTGCTGGATGCAATCGTAGATTACATCCCAGCGCCAAAAATCGAAGAAGGAACGCTGCAAATGCAAATAACCTCATTGGATTACTCCAACTTCGTTGGGCGAATTGCAATTGGCCGAATCAAGAGAGGTTCAATCCAGGAAAACCAGCAGATTGCGCTTTGCAAGGCAGACGGTTCCATTAAAAAAATGAAGGTAAAAGAACTTCACACGTTTGAAGGTCTTGGTAAAAATAAAGTAACCGAAGCGTTTGCAGGTGACATTTGCGCCGTTACCGGTATCGATGATTTCGAAATCGGCGACACCATAGCCAACGCCGAAAACCCAGAGCCTCTTCCACGTATCGCCATTGATGAGCCTACGATGAACATGCTCTTTACCATCAACAACTCTCCTTTCTTCGGCAAAGAAGGCAAATTTGTGACTTCCCGTCACCTACGTGACCGTCTGATGAAGGAAACTGAGAAAAACCTGGCATTGAGAGTAGAATCAACTGATTCAGAAGACAAATTCCTCGTTTACGGACGTGGCATCCTTCACTTGTCTGTATTGATCGAGACCATGAGAAGAGAGGGCTACGAACTTCAGGTAGGCCAGCCTCAGGTGATCTTCAAGGACATCGACGGTGTAAAATGCGAACCAATCGAGACTTTGGTGGTAGACGTTCCTCAGGAAACTGCTGGTAAGGTAATCGAATTGGCTACCCAGCGCAAAGGTGAACTTTTGGTCATGGAGCCAAAAGGCGATCTACAGCATTTGGAGTTCAAAATTCCATCTAGAGGCCTGATCGGACTGAGAAACAACGTTTTGACTGCAACCCAAGGGGAAGCGATCATGAACCACAGATTCACAGACTACGAACCATTCAAAGGTCCAATTCCTGGCCGTATCAACGGTTCATTAATCTCCATGGAAGGTGGTCAGTGTACCGCTTACGCGATCGACAAACTACAGGATAGAGGTACTTTCTTCATCGATCCAGGAGATGAGCTTTATGCAGGCCAAGTAATTGGTGAAAACTCCCGTGACAATGACATCGTCGTAAACGTGCAGAAAGGCAAGAAATTGACCAATATGCGTGCTTCCGGTTCTGATGACAACGTGCGAATCGTACCTGCGAAAAAATTCTCTTTGGAAGAGTCTATGGAATATATCCAAAAGGATGAATACCTGGAGATCACGCCTAAGTCCATCCGGATGAGAAAAATCTACTTGGACGAAAACGAAAGAGCCAGAATGGCAAAAAAAGACGCCTAACAAACAGTCCTCCAATACCAAAAAATCCCGCAACTCTCATCGCGGGATTTTTTTTTGCTTTTTATTATAGGAAACTGTTTGAGATATAAACCTTATCACTAATCTTTCGTCAATAAAACTAAATCCAAATTATCCACTATGCACAAAGCTTTGTTTATTCTACCCCTCTCGCTTTCACTTGCAACACTCTCTTTTTCACAAACCAAGAATGACGTCATGCACCTTCTTGAAGGGCAGAAGGAGGTTCAAGTAAAGGAGGTTGGATTCAACACGATCAAGTACAGCTATCCCAACGAAAACACGGTCTATAGTGTCAGCAAGCATCAGGTAACTAAGATTGAGTATGCGAGCGGAAGGGAGGAAACCTTTGAGAGCCCGTTTAAACCCGTCAAGGGACTGGATGATGCAGAGCTAGTCTACATCACTTACAATCCCGAAGACATCGCCGGTTTGAATCCGAAAGGAGAACTCTTTAGCAAAGCTACAGGTGTGACGACGCTATCCTCGATCAATAATGTCAAAAACAGAGCCTTGGACAAGCTGAAAGCGGAAGCCGCCATGCTGGGCGCAAATGTGGTTTTTGTCGGGAACGTCTATCAGCGGGGAAATCAGTACGGAGGAGAAAACCAGCCCGGAAACTCGACCCAAACCACTTTTAGCGGTACCGGATATTCTACCGAGGCACTGGACAAAGAGGGAGTTAGACAGATCATCACCGGTCAAAAGTACCACCACTACCAAACCCATAAGCTCAACAGAAACGACTGGAATCCAACTCGGGAGATTGCTACCGTTTACGATAAAAGCCGAAAGCCTTTGATGTTTGAGTTTGACAAAATCATGGAAAAAGAAGATGGAATCTATGTATCCTCATCCCATATCCCCAGCAAAACAAAAGAGCTGAAGGTCATCCGGGCGGAAGAAGACGTAGTCATTTTGATGGAGCGAAACGACAAGACCATCACCAACTATTACCTGATTTCGAAAGAAAACAAGTATTTCAAAAACATGGCGAACAGAGTAGTACTCTAAACCAAAAAAGACCGGCTTCCCGGTCTTTTTCATTTGCATCCAGTACACTCCAAAATCAAAAAAGCGATTTATATTTCTATCTTTAATAGCCTTTTGGAAACCGGTGAATCCCACTGGCCACCTCCAATTGTCACATGACATGACCTCAAGAAGAAAAGCAATCCAAACCCTGGGCCTCGCAGCCGCTGCTGCTGCCCTACCTATTAATACGATAGCTAAGAATATGGCAAAGCAAAAAATGATTCACCAGGTTTACTTCTGGCTCCACGACGCAGGAAACACGCAAGAGTTTTTGACCGAGGCAGTACCCATGCTGGGTAGATGCCCGACTGTGGGAAAGTTCATCGCCGGTACTCCCGCAGACACAGAAAAGAGAGATGTGGTCGACCACTCTTGGCAAGTTTGCTGCACGGCATTTTTCGATAGCCTCGAGGACCAACTCGCTTACCAAAAAGAACCCCTTCACTTGGAGTTCATCGAGAAATATTCCCACATGTGGAAGACGGTGAAAGTGTATGACATCGCCATCTAAGGCAAATCTTGCCTTAGGACAATCCACCAAAAAACAGAAAAAATGAAAATCCCCTATTGGATCATCGGTATTGTCCTTTTCGGATCTTTCGCCTGTGATCCAAAAGAGGATCCTGTTCCTGTCGATCCGGAATTGGAGGTCAAAGAGGCCATCTTTGCCTCTATGAGTGAATGGTATTTCTGGAATGCGGAGCTTCCCGCGACGGTGGACTATTCAAAATACAACTCCAACGAAGCGCTGCTCGATGCTATCGTGTTCAAGCCATTGGATAGGTTTTCCTATCTCACCACGCAGGAGGCATTCAACAATTCTTTCGTCGGGAGAAATGCAGGACACGGATTCGGCTTTGCTTTTGCCGCGGACGAAAGGCTGTACATTTCATTTGTTTTTGACGAGTCTCCTGCCGGAAAAGACGGCTGGAAGCGAGGTTGGGAAATCGTACAGATCAACGGCAAGGCTATTGCTGAATATAAAACGGCATCCGGTAGCTACGACTTTAAACTGGGAAACCCAGACCCCGGAATCTCAAACACTTTTATGTTCAAGCTTCCGGACGGCAGTTCTACTACCCGCACCAACGTAAAGGCTGAGTATCAGTCCAATTCAGTTTTGGAGAAGAAAATCTTCGACCTCGGGGGCAAAAAAGTGGGATACTGGGTCTATCAAAGCTTCAAGGCCACGGCCGGTGTCAGCCCTACCAAAAGCACCGAAGTGGACGCTTCCATGGAGTTTTTCCAAAACCAGGGTATCCAAGAGCTGATCATCGATCTCCGTTACAATGGAGGCGGTTCGGTCGCGGTGGCAGAACAGATTTGCAACTACCTCATCCAGGGTTCGAATTCAAACAAGCTGATGTACACCAACAAGTTGAATTCGTTGAAGACCAAGCTGAACACGTCCAGAAATTTCTACAAAATAGGCACCATCGATTTGGATCGAATCATTATCATCACTTCCCGAGGCTCGGCTTCAGCCTCTGAATTGGTGATCAATAGCATGACTCCCTATTTGGACGTAGTTCTGATCGGCGACAATACCTATGGCAAGCCCGTAGGTTCCTTCCCGCTTTCATCCTACAACACTACGCTTAAAAACAACGATGTAGAGCTCGTCCCGATTACTTTCGCGATCGCCAATTCCGCCGGAAAGGCCGAATATTTTGACGGCTTTCCCGCAGACTTTTCCGTGGGAGACTCACCTCAATATCCTTGGGGAGACGAGCGGGACTTGCGACTAGCGGCTGCCTTGAGCTATCTAGAAAACGGAACAGTCAGTGGCAGGATGCTTAACACTTATTTCAAACCGAAATGGGAAATGATCGATGCGTTTAAAGGATTGGGCCAGGAGTTTCCGGCGTACTAAATAAGCCCGAAACTAGTTCGGGCCTATTTTATTTTTTCTTGTGTCTTGCGATCAAGACCTCCATCACTTCGTCGAGCTCGTAGCCTTTGGCTTCCAGCAGAACCAAATAATGATAAAGTAGGTCTGCCGCTTCGCCGAGGAACAAGTCTTTGTTGTCGTCTTTGGCTTCAATGACAATTTCGACAGCTTCCTCTCCTACTTTTTGGGCCACCTTGTTGATGCCTTTGGCAAAAAGAGAAGCAGTGTAAGACTTGTCGGAAGGATTATTCTTCCGGTCTTTGATGATGGATCGAAGCTGGTCTATAAAACCGGTCTTGGAAGAATTGGTCTCATCCCAGCAAGTATCCGCGCCGGTATGGCAAACAGGGCCGCAAGGGTTGGCTTTGACAAGGATAGAATCTCCGTCACAGTCCACCGTGATGGAAACCAGTTCCATAAAATTGCCGGAAGTCTCACCTTTTGTCCAAAGTCGATTTTTACTCCGGCTAAAAAAGGTCACCTTTCCGGTTTCCTTGGTTTTTGCCAAAGCCTCTTCCGTCATGTAACCTTGCATCAGGACTTTTCCGCTTTGGGCGTCCTGCACAATTGCCGGCACTTGGCCGTTCATCTTGGCAAAATCTATCGTTCTGTTGTTCATCTCTTACTTTCTAATACTAATCCCTTCATTCGCCAAATAGCCTTTCAGCTCCGGAATCCCGATTTCCTTAAAGTGAAAAATACTTGCGGCCAAGGCCGCATCGGCCTGACCAAAGGTAAACACATCCTTGAAATGCGCCATCGTCCCAGCACCACCCGAAGCGATCACTGGAATGGAAAGTGCAGCGGAAATTTCAGCCGTCAGCTCATTGGCAAATCCAGCCTTGGTTCCGTCATGATCCATCGAAGTAAGCAAGATTTCCCCAGCTCCACGGTCAGCCACTTCCTTCGCCCACGCCTGAGTCTTCAGCAGCGTCGGTTTTCTCCCTCCATGGGTATGAACAAAATCAAGCCCATCCACATCCCGCGTATCGATTGCCACCACAATACACTGTGAGCCAAACTCCCGAGCCATTTGGTCAATTATGTCTGGATTATTCACCGCGGCCGAGTTGATCGAAATCTTATCCGCACCGGCATTGAGCAAAAACTTCACGTCTTCGACTGTGGAAATCCCTCCACCAACGGTAAAGGGAATCGTGATTGCCTTGGCCACTTTGGTCACGAGTTCCGCCAGCGTCTTGCGCTTGTCCACGGTGGCCGTGATGTCCAGAAAGACGAGCTCGTCCGCCCCTTCATCGGAATAGACCTTGGCGAGCTCCACTGGGTCGCCCGCATCCCGAAGCTCGACAAAATTGACTCCCTTGACGGTACGGCCGTCTTTTATGTCTAGGCAGGGAATGATTCGTTTAGTAAGCATTTATGAATTGGAAGATTTTAAAATTGAAAGATTGGAAAATTGACGAGGTTTCAGCTTTCTGATGTCAGAATTCTGACTTACGAAAACGTCGCTAGCTCCTCCAGCGTCACCCTTCCCTCATAGTAAGCCTTGCCGACGATCGCCCCGTAAACTCCGATTTTCTCCAAGGCTTCCAAATCCTTGACCGAAGAAACTCCGCCGCTGGCAATCAACTTCAGACCAGGGATTTCCCGAATGATATCCTCATACAGTTCTATTGAAGGGCCTTGCAGCAAGCCGTCTTTGGCCACATCCGTGCAGATCACGTATTGAATACCCAGCTCCACATAGGACTGGATGAATGGGATCAGGTCTACCGCAGTGGTTTCTTCCCAGCCTCCCACGGCGATCTTCCGGTCTTTGGCGTCGGCACCGAGTATGATCTTTTCCGAACCATAACATTTGATCCAAGACTTAAACAGCTCCGGATTTTTCACCGCGATGCTTCCACCGGTGACTTGCTTGGCTCCCAGCTCAAAGGCTTTTTCGATTTCCTCATCCGCTTGGATTCCTCCACCGAAATCGACCTGCAAAGACGTTCCTTGGCTGATTCGCTCCAGCACGGATCCGTTGATGATCTTCTTGGCTTTGGCACCATCTAAGTCTACTAAATGCAGACGTTGGATTCCAACTCCTTCGAAGCGTTTGGCCATTTCGAGCGGATCGTCGTGGTATTCTTTTTTGCTGCTGTAATCGCCTTGGCTAAGGCGGACGCACTTGCCTCCAATGAGGTCGATTGCGGGGATGATTTGCATTTGTGAAGTATCAAGTCGCAAGAATCAAATATCAAGACTTGCGGGTTTATAGGTTTTACGTCATTTTCTTGGTCTGGACTCCGCTCAACCTGACACGCTCGCCGGTGGCAAGGAAGCCCACTGTCTTGTCTGGCTGAGCGGAGTCGAAGCCCTTTAATTTGGGCAAACTCTCACACTAAATACTCAAGAAATTCTCCAGCAGCTTCTCCCCTACCGTGCTACTCTTTTCTGGGTGGGCTTGGATTGCCCAGTAGTTATCCCGGTGGAGGACAGCAGTGAAGTCGTGGATATAATGAGTGCTGGCTATGGTTGCCTCGCTGAGCTCGGCATAGTAGCTGTGTACATAATAGACAAATCGGGAGTCCGGCAAATCTCTGAGAAGCGGGTTATCCGCCAAATTCTCCAGCTCATTCCAACCCACGTGTGGCACCTTAAACTCCTGGGAGTTTTCGGGGATAAAGCGCTTCACCTTGACGGGAAAAATCCCGAGGCATCCGGTGTTGTTTTCCTCCGAATGCTCGCAAAGCAACTGCAAACCCAGACAAACGCCCAAAAAGGGCTGCTTGATCTCCCGAATCAACTGGTCGAGTTTACGTGCTTTCAGGTAGTTCATCGCTGTGCTGGCTTCACCCTGGCCGGGGAAGATCACACGATCGGCCCCGCGGATTTCGTCCGGATCATCTGTCAAAATAGCCTCGGCGCCCAAGCGTTCCAGCGCGTAAAGCACCGACTGCACATTGCCCGAATTGTATTTGATTACCGCTGTTTTCATTTTTCGTCAAATGTCGAATGACCGATGTCCGATGCATTCATCCGACATCGTTCATCGGACTTCTATTTCTTGTTCAATATTTCCTCCAGTACTTCCTCAATCTCTGGAAGCGACTCGTAAAGCTGCTCGTAGCTTTCGATCACAAAGTATTTGTCCTGAAAGCGATCTTTCCAGTATTCCTGATTCAATATCCTCCGCACATCGTAAGGAAGATGCGCGGGTTCGTTCGAAAGGCTGAATTTAGTCTCTCCAGCCGAACTTAGGATACCGGCACCATAAATCTTCAACTCCCCATCTTCTCGGATCAGCCCAAACTCGATGGTGAACCAATAGATCCGGCTCAGCAGCTGGATCGCCCAAGGGTTTTCGATATGCTTTAGGGCGATTCCCGAAAGGCTTTCCAAGAAATCCACGTAAGGCTGATTGGTCAGCAGAGGCATGTGTGCAAAGGCATCGTGAAACATGTCAGGCTCCTCTAGGTAGTCCAATTGCTCCATCTTCCGCAGCCAAGTGGATGAGGGAAAACGCCTATTATTCAACAAACCGAAAAACAAGTCGTCATCAATCAGCCCAGGCACAACCTGTACCGCCCAACCCGTGCTTTCTTTCAGAATAGCGTTTAGCTCTTCAAAGTTGGCGATTCGGTCAGCCGAAAACTTCACTGCCTTCACGCCATCCAAGTAGGCCTTGGACGCCGCTTTGGGAAGATTGGGCATCTGGCGTTCGAAGAGAATCTTCCAGACCTTAAAGTCTTCCTCGGTATACTGATCGTACTCCTGCCTCAGCTTTTGGAGTCGCAGGTCTTCAAAGACCCAGTTTTTCGGTTTCGTTTCCATCTGCATTTTATTTGGGTTTATATCTCATCAAGCTCATAACAAATTCGACTGGCCTTCATTGCGAGCCAAGCACGAAAACAAAAAGGCCTACTCCGAGAAGGAATAGGCCTGTCTATTTTTTTACCAAAAAACCATAGCAATCCTATCCCTTCATCTTTGATGATGGTAAGAATGATGCACGTAGGTTCTTGGTGTCGGATTCATGCTTTGAAGTTAAGGATGTTTCTACTTTGCACCAACTATTTTCAGATCAAGTCAAAAGTTTTTCTCTTCGCGAAAATCTCTCTGATCCAAGCTGCTAGCCTTGCACTCTGTGCAAAATCCAACGTCTGCTGCCCGTCGGAATAGGCCTTTTCGGGCACTTCATGGGATTCATAGATAATGCCGTCTGCACCGGCCATGACGCCGGCCAAAGCCATCTGCGGCACATAAGCACGAATACCTATCCCATGGGAAGGGTCTACGATTACCGGAAGATGGGATTTGGCTTTCAGGATGGGGATTGCATTCAGATCCAGCGTATTTCTCGAAGCGCGCTCATAAGTTCTGATGCCGCGCTCGCAGAGGATGAGTTTTTCATTGCCTCCGGCAAAGACATACTCGGCGGACTGCAAGAGTTCTTCTATGGTCCCGGATATGCCACGCTTAATCATCACTGCCTTGTCGACTTTGCCCAATTCGTCCAGCAGGTTGAAGTTTTGGGAGTTTCTCGCACCTACCTGGTAGATATCCACATAGGGATACATCGCCTCGATCTGGGAGGGCTGCATCACCTCGGTAACAATCTTAATTCCGGCCGGGGCCGCAATGGAATGCCAAAGCTGCAGCCCTTCGATCCCCATTCCGCGAAATGCGTAGGGAGAAGTTCTTGGCTTGAACACGCCGCCCCGCATCATCGTGATCCCGTTTTCCACGCAGTGGGCCACCACTTTTCGGATCTGCTCCTCGGACTCAATGGAGCATGGACCAGTGATGATGGCCATTTCCCCGTCCTTGATGAAGACCCCGTCGCCGAGATCCACAGAGGTGGGCTTGGCCTTCCACTTTTTGGACACGAGCTTGTACTCATCGGAAACGATGTGAATATCCTTGATCCCGTCCATCTGTCCGACTTTACGGATATCAAACTCATTTTTCCCGATACCGATAATGTAGTCCCCTAGCTGGGTTTTGACCTCGGTGGTCTTGTATCCGATCTCGTTGACCTTGGCCAGGAGTTTTCCCTTTTGGGAATCTGTGATATCGGCTTGCAGCTGAATAATCATGGCTTAATTACGCTTTGGATATATTCCCGAATGTCCCCACTCAGGTCTTTTGAATCTTTGATTTTCTTGATAAAGGCGGAGCCGATGATGGCCCCATTGCTATATTGTGAAGCTTGTCCAAAAGTCTTGGCATCCGAAATTCCAAAGCCTATCAAGCGGGGATTTTTCAAACCCATCGCGGCCACTCGTTCGAAATAGGCCACCTGCTCGGGACTGATGTCCGCTTTGGCTCCTGTGATCGCGTGCGAAGAAACCATATAGATAAAACCGTTGGTATTTTCGTCGATTTCCCAGATGCGCTTTTCAGAGGTCTGGGGAGAGATCAGAAAAGTGTTCACCAATCCGAATTGGTCAAACATGGCCTTATAATCTTCCAGATACTGCTGCATGGGCAGATCAGGCACGATCAAACCGTCCACGCCGACCTCCTTGCACTTTTGGCAAAAGGCCTCCATCCCAAACTGGATGATTGGGTTTAGATACCCCATGAGCACCACAGGAAGGTGGACTTTTGCTCGGAAGCCCTTCAACTGCTCAAAGAGCAACTTCATGGACATACCATTGTCCAAGGCGATCTTGTTGCTGTCTTGGATTGTTGGACCATCAGCCACCGGATCGGAATAGGGAACACCGATTTCGATGACATCCGCTCCCCCGTCCTGAATAGCCTCCATGACTGGGACAGTGTCTTCCAAATTTGGAAATCCAGCGGTGAAGTAGATGGAAAGTACCCTTTCCTTTTTGGTATTGAATAGGTAATGTATTCGATTCATTTTTCAGTTGTTAATGGCTTGATGTCCGATGACCAAAGCGGAATGTTTGTTACATCCTACACCCGACATCCCAGATTAATATCCTCCCCACTTGATATAGGTCTCCAGATCTTTGTCTCCTCGGCCGGATAGGTTGATCACAATCACATCGTCTTTGCCATACTCGATCATATTGAGGGCATACAGCGCATGGGCAGACTCAATGGCTGGGATAATGCCTTCGAGTTTGCTCAGCTCGATCCCGGCCGCCATCGCATCCTTATCCTCCACGGCGACAAATTCACCTCTTCCCACATCAAAAAGATGGGCATGGACAGGACCAATACCCGGATAGTCGAGGCCAGCTGAGATTGAATGCGGCTCGACGACCTGTCCGTCCTCCGTCTGCATCAAAATAGTTTTGGAACCGTGCAAAATACCAGGCGTGCCCAAAGCGGTCGTGGCAGCAGATTTCCCCGAACTCACGCCCAAGCCCGCAGCTTCAGCAGCGACTAGGCGCACTTCTGGAGTATTGTAGTAGTGATAGAAAGCCCCGGCCGCATTTGACCCACCGCCGACACAGGCTATCACGATGTCTGGATTTTCGCTACCCTCCTTTTCCTTCAGTTGCCACTTGATTTCCTCAGAAATCACTGACTGAAATCTGGCGACCATTTCTGGATAAGGATGTGGGCCAACCACCGAACCGATGATATAGTGCGTGTCCACGGGATTGTTGATCCAAGCCCGCATGGCTTCGTTGGTGGCGTCTTTGAGGGTCTTGGAGCCGGAGACAGCCGGAACGACCGTCGCTCCTAGGATCTTCATTCGCTCCACATTCGGTCGCTGACGTGCGATGTCAATTTCGCCCATGTACACAGTACATTCCATTCCCATCAGGGCGCAGACAGTTGCTGTTGCTACTCCATGCTGACCCGCGCCGGTTTCGGCAATGATGCGCTTCTTACCAAGCTTTCTAGCCAAGAGGATTTGCCCAATAGTATTGTTTACCTTGTGTGCGCCAGTATGGCAGAGATCTTCGCGCTTCAGATAGACTTTGGCTTCGTATCTCTCAGAAAGCCTTGACGCAAAATAGAGTGGAGTCGGTCGACCGACGTAGTCTTTCAACAAGCCTCGAAACTCTGCCTGAAAATCTGGTGAAGCCATAATTGCCTCATAATTCTCCCTCAATTCCTCCACGTTGGGATACAGCATCTCGGGGATATAGGCCCCTCCAAACTTGCCATAAAAACCCTTTTCATCAACTTTAATCATATATCGTACGGTTGATAGCTGATAGTCCAATGGACCAGCTTCTCTCAGCTATGGTCTAATTTTTCTTTAAAAATTTTCAAGATCTTGATATTCTTCAGCCCCGGCTCGTCTTCAAACTTGGAGTTCAGATCCACGCCTTGGAACTGTGGAATCCTTTCAGCCAAAGCCAAAAGCTCATCCGTACTCTCCGCGTCCAATCCGCCACTGAGAAGAAAACCTTTGTCAAAAGGATAGCCTTCCAGCGCCTTCCAGTCAAATTTCCTACCGGATCCACCGTGCTCCACGGTTGCCGTGTCAAAGAGAAACTTGTCCACCAAAGGCAAATACTCTCTAAAGGCTTCCCAGTCGATTTCGCTCTTGACAGAAATCACTTTCCAAATCTCTGCATCGGTCTTCTTTTTCAATTCCCGGACCGTTTCCACTGCTTCCTTCCCATGAAGCTGAATGGCAGACAGCCTAAACAAACCGACCTTTCGAAGTATCTCGTCCAACTCTTCGTTTACAAAGACACCGACTTTTCTTACTTCCAGTTGAGCCAGCTGTCCTGCGGCTTCATCTGGGACAAAACGTGGTGACTTGGGATAGAAGATCAATCCCATCCAATCTGGCTGGATTTCCCGGATCAGTTCCAGGGCATTCTCCCAGTCCCGCATGCCACAGACTTTGATTTCCATCAGGCCTTACTCAACTCGGAGGCTTGGGCCGAGAGCTTCTTGAATTCCTTGATAAAGTTATAGGCTGCCTGCTCGGGACGGCTGGATTTCATGAAGTTTTCCCCGATCAAAAAGCCGTCAAATCCGGCCTTTTTCAGCTCAACCATCGTCCTCGGGTCAGAAATCCCACTTTCGGAGACCATTACAAACTCTCCAGGAATCTGATCGGCCAGTGCGAAAGACGTGTCCACGGATACCTCGAAAGTCTTAAGATTTCGGTTGTTCACCCCAACCAGATCCAAATCGGGGCAGAGGCTTCTTTCCAGCTCCTCACCATCATGCACTTCCATGAGGATCTCCATTCCGAGACTCTTTGCAATAAAGGCTAGGGATTTCAACTTGGCAGGTTCCAAGGCAGCAGCGATAAGCAAGATGCAGTCCGCGCCGATGGATTTAGCTTCCAAAATCTGGTATTCATCCACTATGAAGTCCTTGCGGATAATTGGGCAGAAATTGTATTTCCGAGCGAGCTTCAAATCCTCGTTGCTTCCACCGAAGTATTCTTTGTCGGTCAAAATGGACAAAGCAGAAGCACCTGCCTGCATATAGCCAATGCTGACCTTCTCGACAGAAGCCGAGCTGTTGATCACTCCCTTGGAAGGCGACTTGCGCTTGAATTCAGCAATGATGCCCGATTTGTCGGGATGGGTCACATACTTCTTCATCGACACCACCGGGCCGTCGAAAAAAACGCTGCTCTCCAGCAGCTTGACCGGCACCAAACTTTTTCGCTCTTCCACTTCCTTATACTTGGAAGCGATGATTTTGTCTAAAATATTCATGGGTACTTGTTAGGCTAATGAAACAGACGTCTTGGGATTGACCAATCCGTCAAATACGCGGAGAGCCCTACCACTGAGCAGGACTTCCTCCGCCAAGGCTACCGCATCTACGAAGGACAGGTCTTCTTTGGCCGTGACCAAAGCAGCAGCCGCATTGGCCGTCACCACGGCATTCTGGCTTTCGCTACCTTTTCCTCTCAATACGCTTTCAAAAATCTTGGCCGATTCCTGAACGGTTGAGCCTCCGGCTATGCTATCAGCGGAAATTTTCTGCAACCCCAGATTCTCCGGTTGGAGTAGCTTTTCTCCTTGGTTTGAGATCATTTTAAAAGGTCCCGTGAGGGAAATCTCATCGTATCCATCAAGCGCATGGAGTATCGAAAATCTCCCCTCCATCTCCTGGTAGAGGTAAGCGTACAATCTCGCCAACTCCAGACTGAACACCCCCACGAGCTGTTTTTTGGGAAAACTGGGATTTACCATGGGACCTAGCATATTAAAGAAGGTTTTCACTCCCAACTCCTTTCTGATCGGCGCGACGTTTTTCATCGCAGGATGGAAAAGTGGAGCATGGAGAAAACAAAGTCCGGCTTCGTCCAAAGAACGTCGGATCTCACTGATATCATTGGTAAACTCGTAACCAAAGTAGGAAAGCAGATTTGAAGAGCCACATATGGAGGAGACTCCCGTATTGCCGTGCTTGGCGACATTTTGCCCTGCACCCGCCACGATAAAGGAGGCCAAGGTCGAGATATTGAAGGTGTCTTTGCCGTCACCCCCAGTACCGCAAAGATCCATTGCGTCGTATTCTTCGATTTCCACGGGAATACACAGTTCCAGCATCGCCTCCCGAAATCCGCTCAGCTCCTCCACGGTGATGGAGCGCATCAAGTAAACGGTCATGAAGGCGGCGATCTGGCTATGGTTATAGGCGCCCGTTGCCAGGTTTTTCAACACTTCCCTCGCTTGGCATTTGGACAGTGTCTTGTGTTCGATCAATTGGTTGAGGATGTCTTTCATTTCTTGTGGGTGGGTGGGGGGTCAGGGATTGGGGCATGGATCAGGACTCCAGCCAGTTTTGCATGATTTTGGCGCCGTTTTCTGTGAGGATACTTTCGGGGTGAAACTGGACCCCCCTTACGTTGAACTTTTTGTGCCTTACCGCCATGATTTGCTGGTCAGGTGTACGGGCAATCACCTCTAGGTCAGGAGAAAGGGTGGATTCTTCTATAACCCAAGAGTGATATCTTCCAATACTAAATGTATCGGGGATTTGCTTAAAAAGCAAGTCCTCCTGAACAGAAACCTTCGATGCCACCCCGTGCAAAACCTCAGAGAGATTGGTCAGACTCCCGCCGAAAGCCTCCCCTATGGCCTGATGTCCAAGGCACACCCCGAGAATTGACTTCTCCGCCGCATATCTAGCGATCAATTTTGGCATAATCCCAGCCTCGGAAGGCACCCCAGGACCTGGGGACAGAAGGATTTTATCATATTTCTCAACCTCCTCGAGGCTGATTTTGTCATTTCTATAGACATCCATCATCGCTCCGTAGCCTAACTGCCTAACTATATACACTAGATTGTAGGTGAAGGAGTCATAGTTGTCTAATACCAATATTTTCATGCTTCGATAGGTTTAAATCTTTTCCGCCGCACGCAATGCGACTCTTAAGGCCTCCAGTTTATTCGCCACTTCCTGCAGCTCTGAAGGGATGGATGATTTGGCAACGACTCCCGCTCCAGCCTGGAATCTTAGGTGGTTGTTTTCGGAAACAAAAGAGCGGATCAGGATAGCATGGTTGAAATCTCCATTAAATCCAAGATAGCCGATTGCCCCTCCGTAAAACTGCCGACTGACGTTTTCCAAATCGTCGATGAGCTCCATCGCTCGGTACTTCGGTGCCCCAGTCAGCGTTCCAGCTGGGAAAGTATCCGCCACCAATTGTAGAGGATTGGCTGCCTCCGGCAGTTGTCCGGTCACTTTGGATACCAAATGAATCACGTGGGAGTAGTACTGTATCTCCTTGAATACGTCCACGTTCACCACGTCGGAAGAACGGGAAAGGTCATTTCGGGCCAAATCCACCAACATGACATGTTCTGAGTTTTCCTTGGGATCGTCGTAGAGCTTTCTCGCCAACTCCGCATCTTCGGCATCATTTCCTGTCCGGCGAAAGGTTCCAGCAATCGGATAAATTGTCGCCTTCCGATTGTGCACCACGATCTGAGCCTCCGGCGAGCTGCCGAATACCTTGAACGAACCATAGTCGAAATAGAAAAGATAAGGCGAGGGATTCACCGAACGCAGCGCTCTGTAGACGTTGAACTCGTCCCCTTTGAATTCGGTGGTGAACCTTCTCGAAAGCACGATCTGGAAAACATCCCCGCGAAAGCAATGTTCTCTTCCTTGGTTCAGAATTTTCAGAAACTGCTCATCGGTATAATTTGAAACTTCCTCTCCAACTTTCTTGAATGAATAGGTGGGAATGTTCTTGTTGTTGAGCAAGGTTTCAATCTCATCCATGTACTCGGGATTTTCAGCCCCAGCCACCCGGTGTTCGAAGAGATGCAGCTCATTTTTGTAGTGGTCGACCACGATGATGTTTTGATACATGGAGTACTGCATCATCGGGGTTTCGTTGGGCTTAGTATTGCCAAGTTTGATATCCTCAAAGTAAGCGAGTGTATCATACTGGATATAGCCAAAAAGCCCGTTGGTGCTAAATTTGAATTTGTCCGGAGTAGGATCAAATTTATTACCGAAAGACCTCAAACAATCCATCAGCCGCTTTTTGGCGGAGACCTGATACTCTAGGACCTCCCCTGCAGGAAGGCTCTCCCGAACGGTCCCGGCATTGAAACTAAAAGTAGCCAGTGGATTGAAACAGATGAATGAATAGCTGTTTTCCTGACCATGATAGTCAGAACTCTCCAGTAGGATCGGATTGGCAAAACGGTCTCTTATCTGCAAGTAAATGCTTACCGGAGTGATGGTATCGGCAAGTCTTTTGCGATAGGTGGTCAGGATCGGAAATTTCACTTGGCTCATTCGGGGATTTTTATTTAGCATGAAAAAAGGCTTACCGGGAAATCCAGTAAGCCTTTTACATATGTTGTTGCGCAAAATTTAGGCAACGGCTTTCTGAGCTTTCCCTTGGAAAGAAATAGAATGCCACCACCAGTATTTATTTGCGATCGTTTTCATAAGACTTCGGCAAATTTAGAAACGGTTTGGAATTTGCAAAGCATGGTTTCCCTTTTTTCCAAAAAAAATATTTCCAAAACGCTATTTTCCAAGAGAAACAAGATCACAAAGCTTGAAAACCCTGAAAATGAACGCTTCGTATAGTAGATCAAACTTTTATCCGACCTAGTCATGAAAAAATCCGCGCTTCTCTCCCTTTTTGTAATTGGGCTGTGCTCAACACTCTTTGCCCAAAACCAGACCGGTTGGTCCCTTCCTCTACATGAGGCAAAATTCGTTGACGAAAGCGGCGAAACGATAAAATTGGCAATCGATCCCGGATTTGACTACGCCGATCTTATGGAGGGAAGCGACAAAGTCCGGTTTTTTTTCAATCGTAATCATCCAAACTTCCGCCAGGCGCGCATCATTGACCAGGACAGCAATGAGTTGGTTGCTAGAGGAAAGGGCGGATTTTTCTTTGGCGATGCAAAAATGGTCTTTGCCGACGGCAGCGTAGTCAATCTTAAAAAAATCAAAAATCCCAACGGATATGAGATAATCGGACCACACGGACCGCTTTTCAAAGTGGAAAATCAAGGGATAAAAGCGGTATCCACAATCGACCAGAAAGAGTTTCTCACCCAAACTTTCTTTGTTTTTGACCGCATACGCGCGACACAACAGCCACCTGCCGAAGTCATTTATGTGTACGCCTCCAGCACGCTTGGGAAATAAGGCATAGATTTGGAAAAAAAACATGGCCAAGGCGATCTCCCAATATTTCAAGCGGGTTTTTGACGACTATCAGGTGTTGGTGATGGTAAATCCGAACGAATTCACAGGCATAGAACTGATTATCCATCCTGACGGCCGGATCGAAAAGACCGAGATGGAGTTTGACGAAGAGATTTTTGAGGATTTGGAAGTGGATGAGTTCCAACCTTGCAGTCCTTTGGAGTTCCAGCTATTTCTGGCAAAGGCATGAGCTAAGTACTGAACCCGGAACCGCTGCCTGTCACTTGACATAGACGCTTACTTCACTTTCATCTTCACACTCAGCCAGCATTTCGATTGAGCTTTTGTAGGTGATGGGGTGCTTCTTCTCTGGCAGTAGGGACGCCAGCGGAACCAACACAAACTTCCGTTTCGCAAGGAAGGGATGGGGAACTTTGAGCTGGTCTGTATCCAAGATCCGGTCGCCAAAATACAGGATATCAATATCCATGGTTCGGTCACCCCAGTGCTCATCCCGCTTCCTGCCGAGATTCTTTTCTATTGCCTGAATAATCCTCAGGACCTCCTCCGGATTCTTTTCCGTCAAGATTACCGCGATTTGGTTCAGAAAATTTCCCTGGGCGACACCTCCCCAAGCGCCTGTTTCGTAGATATCCGAGAGCTTGGTCACGCCAAACTGATCCCGCAAAGCCTCTACCGCCTGAGCCAATAAAAATTCCCGGTTACCCTTGTTTCCCCCCAAACTCAATACTGCTTCCGTATACATCACTTGTAGCTCTAGGATTGTAAAGGTCAGTCAAAAAAGGCTAATTTAGAGCCCAAATTCAAATCGCATGAAATTTCTTGGCAATGTGTTGGCCGTCATAGTCGGCCTTTTCATATTCTCGATTCTCGGTTTTCTTCTCTTTTTTGGCATTATAGGCATGATTGCCGCGTCCTCGGAGAAGGAAGTCTCAGTGAAAGAAAATACTGTCCTTCACCTGAATCTTAACGGCCGGATGCTGGTCGAAAGGACAGCGGAGGATGAGTTTGACCTCAGCGCATTCGGAAATCCTTTTGGAGGTGATCTCAATGCGGGATTGGTCAACCTTAAAAAGGCAATCTCGGAGGCAAAAACCAATGAAAACGTCAAAGGCATCTATCTAAATACAGGCCTGATAATCGCCGGACAAGCCAATCTTTTGGAGCTCAGGGAGGCACTGATCGACTTCAAAGATTCCGGCAAATTTGTCATCGCTTACGACGAAGCCTATTCAGAGGGAGGATACTTCCTTGCCTCGGCGGCAGATGAGGTCTTCTTGAATCCCATGGGAGCGATAGACTTCAACGGCTTTTCTTCAGAAGGAATTTTTCTGAAAGGTCTTTTTGACAAAGTGGGAATCAAGCCTGAGGTCTTCCGCGTCGGCGAGTTCAAAAGTGCGGTGGAGCCTTTTATCCTTGACAAAATGAGCCCCGAAAACAGGCTGCAAACCCAGTATTTCCTCAATGAGATCAACGATTTGGCAGTTTCCAAAATCGCCGAATCCAGAAAAATTGCATTGGACAGCCTAAAAAAGATCAACTCGGAAATGCTGGTGAGAAAAGCTGAAGATGCGGTTACCTATGGCCTGGCAACTGCCTTGGCCTATGAGGATGAGGTCCATTCCAAACTCCGCGAAAAACTCGGGCTCATAGAGGATGACGAGATCCCAACAATCAACGCAACAGATTTGGGCTCCTTGGCAAAATCCACAAATATCACTTCCAAAAACCGAATTGCAGTCATTATCGCAGAAGGGGATATAGTAGGCGGTGATGTGGACGGAGCATTGAGCTCAGACAAATTTGCCCGGGAAATCCGCAAGGCCAGAAAGGACGACAACATCAAGGCTATAGTACTCCGGGTGAATTCTCCAGGTGGCTCAATCGTCGCTTCGGACGTGATCTGGCGGGAGATGACCGAGGCCAAGAAAGCCAAGCCTTTGATCGTCTCCATGGGTGAAGTTGCAGCTTCGGGGGGCTACTACATCTCAGCTCCAGCCGACACGATCGTGGCCCAACCCAATACCATTACCGGTTCCATCGGGATTTTTGGTCTCTGGTTTAATGTACAGGAATTGCTCAATGAGAAACTCGGGGTGACCACCGACGTGGTCTCTACCGGGCAGCTGTCCGACTTCATGAATCCGACCCGGGAGCTGTCTGAAGTAGAGCGGACCATTATCCAGCAAAATATAGAAGAAGGCTATGAGACGTTCATTTCCCGGGTGGCGGAAGGCCGAGGCATGCATCCCGACTCCGTCAAAAAAGTGGCATCGGGACGAGTGTGGACAGGCACACAAGCCAAGGAGCGCGGACTAGTCGATGTATTGGGCGGCTTGAATACAGCGATCAAAATAGCTGCGGACAAGCTGGATGCTGGTGATGACTATCGCGTGGTGTACTATCCAGAGCAGAAAACCTGGGTTGAAGAACTGATGAGCGACTTTGGTGACAAAGTAGAGCTCAAAGTCCTACAAGCCCAGCTTGGAGAAAACTTCCCTCTCATCCAAAAGATCAAAAACCTTCAGGATTACCAGGGCATTCAGGTGAGAATGCCTCAGGACATTGTGATCAAGTAGAAAACCATTCTACCAGCCAATTTGAAAAGCCCTCCTTCACCGGAGGGTTTCTTATTTCTGCACTATCCAGATTTAGAAAAGGAAGCATTATCAAAAGACTGTCTTGAAAAGCCGCCGTGCACTGCTACTTCTGCATCTCCCTCATTTATCAAGACTGGAGATTCGCTTTTCTCGCCAGTCTTCTCGCTTCCGCTACCCTCAAAAAGCTTATTTTTAGGAATTCACCCAATCTCGGAAAACATAATCCAGCAGCTATGAAAAAAATCCTCTTGTGCGCTCTCGTGATATCTCTCACCTATCTATCGTCTCAAACCACCATGGCTCAGACCGTTTTTGAAAAGCAAACGGTCTCAGACCTCAACAAGACACCAAATTATGTCTTTGGAGTAAGTGATGAGGATGGCCTGAAGGGAGCCTTATCCATGTACGACATTCTGTTGGAAAATGGAGTCCAGGTCGAAAATTTCGAAGTGGTGGTCAAAGGCCCTGTGGTGAAAACTATGGTCAATGGCTCAGAACTCGAGGCCTACTTTGACAAATATAAAGGCAAGGTCCGGATCAGTATTTGTAGCATCGCCATGAAAAGACTAGGTGTCACAAAGGACCAGCTTTTTTCAGGCCTAGACGTAGTGGAAACCTACACCATCCGAATTTTACAACTTCAAGCTTTAGGCTACAATTCCATGCAGTATTGAACACTTGGGTAGGCGAAAAACAAAAAAGCTTCCAGTTTTCACTGGAAGCTTTTCACCTGGTGACCTCGTCAGGATTCAAACCTGAAACCTCCTGAGCCGTAATCAGGTGCTCTATTCAGTTGAGCTACGAAGCCGAATTGGTTTGCAACTGGAAATCAGTTAGTTACACAGATGTTTCGCCTCAATGACTACACCTCACCAACTGAGGGAGACACAAAAGGGTGACAAATCGCCACTTTTTGATCTGCTCCTATGGGAGGAAGTAGGGCTAAATCTTCGACGCGACCAAAACTCATTTGTAATGGCAGCGCAAGATACGCAGGTAAATCTCATCCTTCAAAACTGGAAGCCTACCAAAAACGGAAACTTCCCGGTAGTCGTCAAAGTATATCACAACCGAAAACGCAGATACTTCCGAACCGGAGTCTCTGTACATCCCAAACACTGGGACGAGGCAAGTTCTCAGATCATTGGGAAAGCCAGAGAAAACAAACTCGTACAGAAACTCTTGCACAAAGCACTTGAACTTGCTCAGAAAATCGAAACGCTGCACGACGAGTTTGATTTTGACTTATTCTCGAAAGACTTCTCAGAATCTTCTCCACTCCAGTCCGGTGAGAACTTTGTTACCTTTTGGGAGTCGGTGATCCGAGACCTGAGAAAAGAAAACCGAAACGGAACAGCAGACTCCTATGAGAACGCATTGAACAAGTTCAAAAAGTTTGTAGGAAGCAAGTCCATCCCGATCCGCCACATCACCCAGCTTACTTTCGAGAAGTTTCGGATATTCATGGTACAGTCTGGACAATCCACCAACGGAATCGGGATCTATCTCCGATCCATGTCTGCGGTGTATGGAAGAGCCATCAAAAGAAAACTCGTCAAACCTGAATCAGATCCACGAGATGGGTTCAAAATCAAAACCGCCAAGACACCCAAAAAAGCGATCAAGCAGGAAGAAATGAGACTGCTGGCCAGCCTGGACCTTAGTAACAATCCTTTTGTGGAGGAATCCAGAGACCTGTTTCTGTTTTCGTACTACTGCCAGGGGATGAATTTCAAAGACATGTGCCTACTACGCTGGGACAAAAATATCGTGGGTGATCGGATCCTCTATGCACGAAAGAAAACACTTGACTTCTTCAACATCAAAATCCGTCCAGGTGCAGACGGAAAAATTTTAGAGAAGCAATACAGAATCCTGAACGAAATGCTTGAAGCGGGTCAGATCAGAAATGAGCTTTCAAAAAAGCTGGTTTTCCGAATCTTTGATGACTTGTCTGACGAAGAAATGAAAAATCCGGATCTGCTCACTAAGGTCCGAAAACAACGGGCAAAAGTGATTAATGCACACATCCGTAAGCTGGCAGCTACTCATCTGAAATACGAACCCTCACAGGTAAGGCTCCTCTCATTCTACTCTGCCCGACATACTTATGCCACTGTACTGCTGAAACTGAACGCGCCGATTGCTCTGATTTCAGAGGCCTTGGGGCATGCCGATACCCGAACGACTCAAGTGTATCTGAACAGTTTCTCAAGCGAGGAAATCGATCGGGCAAACGAGGGACTTTAAAGTTATAGTCCAACCCATCAATCACTAACTCGGCGGAGGACGTCCAAGGCCCGGGGAGTAAAGCCTCGGGCTTTTTTCTGTGACTGAAAAGCGCGGGAAGTCTAATCATTTTCATCAACACCCTGAAAATTTAACGTCTGATTTCTAAGTTTTTAAAAAACCGAACCTGTTAGACACGCAACCAGCTATTGCTTCAACTACTTCTACCGGATTATCTTTCTAAAAACTCAGAACCCTTTAACCACGACTACGCAAAAAACTACATGGAAGCTGTACAAAAAATCGGAAAAATCTGGTGCGCCATTTTCTTGGGGCTTGCACTTTTAGGGTGGATAGTATCCATCATTCAGCAAAAGGACCTAAGTGGAGTTTGCTTCTTCTTGTTCCTTACGGGAGTACTGGGGATAAGTATCCCTCAAATGTTCGCAAAAGAAAGTGGAGAAAGAAACACAAGAATTTTGATCACAGCTATTGCTGCAGCCGGTTCGGCGATTTTCTGGTACGTGCTGAATCTTTAAGATGAATCAGACCTCCGTACTTTTGCAGATCCCGGTCTTGAGACGATTTTCGCAGACTACATCCTCAGTAATTTCAAGCCCTCCCACAAAGAGGGCTCTTTTTTTCACCTCCACTCTTTCCCTTCTCACCGAAAAACCTATTTTTAAGCATCCAAACACTTTTTCGAACTCGAAGCTCCAGAAACAACTGCCCTGCATTTTGCAGATTGCTGATTCTCAAGAACTAACCAGGTTTCGAAAAACTCTTTTACCACAATGTCTGAAGATCAAAAACGTCAACTGCAAAGCCAGCTCTGGGGAATCGCCAACTTGCTGAGAGGAAAAATCGCTGCTGACGACTACCGAGACTACATTCTGGGCTTCATCTTTTACAAATACCTGTCTGAGCGACAGTTCAACTACGCCAACACATTGCTTCAGGGGGAAGCTGTGGAGGATTACCATGAATTGAAAGACCCTGAGTTGCTTGATGCCATCAAGGAAGAATCCCTTCAAACGCTCGGATACTTCCTGAAACCGCAGGAACTGTTCTCTGCTTTGGCCGCCAAGGGAAACTCTGACACCGAATCGGAAAGCAACTACATTCTGGAGGACCTAAAAGCTGTTCTCAACCACATCGAGCAAAGCACGATGGGTACCGATTCGGAGGAAGACTTCAACGACCTGTTTGATGACCTGGATCTGAACTCGACCAAGATCGGGAGAACCGTCGCTGCCAGAAATGCGATCATCGTCCAGATCCTGAACTACCTCAACAAGATCGACTTTCGTCTGGAGGACATCGAATCTGATGTACTCGGGGATGCATACGAATACCTGATCGGTGAGTTTGCCGCAGGTGCAGGAAAAACAGCCGGGGAATTCTACACCCCCCAGCAGGTTTCGAAGATTCTGGCAAAAATCGTCACCACTGGAAAGGAAAAACTCAAATCCGTCTATGACCCTACCTGTGGCTCTGGATCGCTTTTACTCCGGGTAGCAAAAGAAGCCAAGGTCAGTGAGTACTACGGGCAGGAAATGACCCGCACCACCTACAACCTGGCACGGATGAACATGATCCTCCATGGGGTTCACTACCGGGAATTCAGCATCAAGCAGGATGATACGCTTGAGCATCCGCAGCACTTGGACATGAAGTTTGAGGCGATTGTGGCCAACCCTCCGTTTTCCGCACACTGGAAAGGTGACGAAAATCCAATCTATCAAAACGACCCACGCTTCAGTCAGTACGGCAAGCTGGCACCCAAGACAAAGGCGGATTTTGCCTTTATGCAGCACATGTTCTTTCAGCTGGCAGACAACGGCATCATGGCAAGTATCTTCCCACATGGAGTACTATTTCGTGGAGCAGCGGAAGGAGTGATTCGGGAATATCTGATTCGGGAACTGAACGCGCTGGATGCAGTAATCGGACTTCCTGCAAACATCTTCTACGGGACTTCCATTCCTACCTGTATCGTAGTGTTAAAGAAATGCCGGGAGCAGGATGACAATGTAGTCTTTATCGATGCGAGTGGAGACGATCACTTTGTCAAAGTTGGAAACCAGAACAAACTGAGGGAGTCAGACATTGACCTGATCGTGGACACCTATCGGAGTAGGAAACCCATTGAGAAGTACAGCTATGTGGCCTCCCTCCAAGAAATCGCTGAAAACGACTACAACCTAAACATCCCGCGCTATGTGGACACCTTCGAAGAGGAAGACGAAATCAACCTGGATCAGCTCGCCAAGGATCTGAGAACTTTGGACTCGGAACTGAAATCAAACGAAGTGTCGCTAATTGGCTTCTGCAAGCAACTCGGAATTCAAACGCCTTTCTGACATGAGCGAAAAAAGAAATGTGCCGAAGTTGAGGTTTTTGGAATTTACATCAACTTGGGATTTGCCCAAACTCTCTGAGAAAATGGAAATTTTTAGAGGAGCCAGCCCAAGACCAAAAAGTGACCCGTTGTATTATGGCGGATCTATACCAAGGGTACTTATCGAAGATGTGACAAGGGACGGTAAGTACACCACACCAAAAATTGATTTCCTCACCCAAGAAGGAGCAAAAAAAAGCAGATTCCTACCAAAAGGTAGCGTCATTTTAAGCTGCTCTGGTACCCGAGTTGCTATACCTGGGATCCTTGGTGTTGATGCGTGCATTCATGATGGATGGTTGGGATTCAGAAACCTTATGGAGGTGGAAAACGAGTTCTTATACTACCTCTTTGTGAAACTCCACGAACGGATGCAAGGAGAAGCAACAACAGGTGGAGTTTTCAATAATTTAACGACGAGCATTATTCGTGATTTAAGGCTTGGGTTCCCCTCCCTCCCCGAGCAGCAAAAGATCGCAGAGTTTCTGACAGCCGTGGACCGGAGGATCGAGCTCCTTCAGGCCAAGAAGAAGAAGCTGGAAGCGTACAAGAAGGGCGTGATGCAAAAAATCTTTGCTCAGAAGCTCCGTTTCAAAGCCGACGATGGTTCAGCCTTCCAGGATTGGGAGGAGAAGAAGTTGGGGGAGGTTTACGAGTTTCGAACCACAAACTCTTTTTCACGCGACAAGCTGAACTATGATTCCGGAGTATACCGAAACATCCACTACGGAGACATTCACACCAAGTTTCCCACACTTTTGGACTTGAAAAAAGTTGATCTTCCGTTCGTAAACGAAGATGTTGAGATCCGAAAAACTTTTTCTGAGAACTTGGTGGAGGACGGTGACCTATTGATCGCCGATGCTTCCGAGGATTACGCTGACATTGGTAAAACCATCGAAGTAGTCAATTCGAACAGACAAAAAGTATTAGCTGGACTTCATACCCTTCACGCAAAACGAAAGCAAAACACTACCGAGTTGGGGTTTGGTGGCTACATCATGAAGTCAGATGGACTTCGAGCCCAGATCAAGAAAATCGCACAGGGTACCAAAGTGTTGAGCATTTCTGTCCCGAGAATGAAAGAGCTTGATTTAGCCCTCCCATGCTTGGAGGAGCAAAAGAAAATCGTCCAGTTTCTGACAAGCTTGGACAGCAGTTTAGAGAACCTGAATCAACAGATCACCCACACGCAGACCTGGAAGAAGGGGCTGCTGCAAAAGATGTTTGTGTGAAACCCTTAAGAGAGAATGACGAAAAATATTGAAGATCTTAAATGGTCGCTCGAACAGATCCCCTCACTTCGAGATGGGACCTACTCGGATGCAAAGTTCGAAAACTGGAAAAAGAAAACACTTCGAACAATCAAGAAACTCTTTGGCAATGAGTCAGATGAGTTGATGGACTTTCGCAACATCCGCTATTGGTACATGTTCTCTAACATCTACATCGACAAAATGCCAAAAGCTGAATACGAGAAAAAAAACCTACAAAACGGATTGGAGAAGGCGGGACTGCTTTTAACTGACCTCATAGAAGAAGCAAAAAATTCACCGTCCGTTCATCAAGCACCTTCTTTGACTCCAATCACGGAAAAAAAAGTTTTTATCAGCCACTCCTCAAAAGATAACGAGATCGGAAAAGAAGTCGTCAACATGCTTCAACTTATCGGAGTCAAACATAGTCAGATTTTCTATACTTCAGCTGCAGGGTATGGTGTACCACTTGGTAAAGACTGGGTTGAAACCTTGAAAAGTGAGGTTAGTAGAGACGGCGTGGTGATTTCGTTGCTATCACGCCACTACTTCACCAGCCAAATTTGCCTTCTGGAAATGGGAGCAACATGGGTGTTGTCGAAGCTGCACGTTCCAGTTTTGATTCCTCCACTTACTTACGACGAAACCAACGGTGTGATCAATACCACTCAGGGGTTCCAGATTCTGGATAGGCTGAAATGGTCTTCACTCAAAAGAGACCTCGAAAAACTTTTTGACCTCGAACCCTTGGACGGTGACAAGTGGGAGCCCCAACGAGATGCCATTATCTCCAGAATTGAGAAACTTCTATCATGAAAAGGGAACCAGAAAACTCAACCGGCAGAAGGATAAAAGAGGTCTCGGATTCTTCAGAATGGGATGATCTCTTTAAGGGAGGGACCCTCAAAACTTCAAAAACTTTCGAAGATTGCGAGTATGACGGATATCTCGTGAAATTTGATTTGAGTTTTGGGGACATGTATGTGCACCCAAGTCGACCAGTTGACGTCAGATTGAACGACTGTGTTTTTACGGGAAAAGTGCGAATCTATAGTCGAGAAAGAAATCTCACCTTTGAAAATTGTGAATTTCACTCTGAAATGGATGCTAGTGAAAGCCGTATAAATGGAAAAATCAGGTTCATGTCGTGTGTTTTTCTTGGATCGACAAACTTCCGAAACACCAAGTTTAAAGACCTCGCAGACTTTTGGCGAAGTACTTTCCAGCAAAAAACAGTCTTTTACAAAACTGACTTTTTGGGGACAGCCGTATTCTCAGCGACAACCTTCGAGAAAAACGTACTCTTCACCTACACGCTTATTGAAAAGCTGATTCTTTTTCGAGGAACCAAAATCCGTGAAGGAATCGATCTCTCAACAGCAATCATCACTGGATCGGTAGGAACTTTCGGTTTATCACTTTGGGACTTCAAAGAAAAAAAAGGAAAGCTTAGCGACACTGAGTTCGAATCCGCGGTTTCGGAATCTGGCGATATCCCGATCAAAAACAAACGGGAGACATTCCGGATCTTGAAACAAGCGAACATCCAGCAAAACAACGTGATTGAGTCTCTCCCCTACCAAGCGCTAGAGAAAAAAACACTTTTGACTGAATTGCTGGACACACTCCAAAAACCAGACACCTTCAAGGAATGGTGGAGGAGTTTTTGGGACCTGATTGTCTTGGGTCTTAACTGGATCTCCAACTATTTTGGCCGGGCACCGATGCAAGGAGTGATTTTCACGCTTACCGTGGGCGTCCTGTTCTTTTATCTCAACATCATACAGACTGAGAAGTATGAGGTAGCATTGAACTTAGACTGGAACATCGTTCGTAAAGAAATCCCAAACTACCTAAATTTTATCCTGCCCACTCATGGGCTGGATTATCTCGGTTCTGAGTTTTACGAGAAATACTCCGTCTCGAACTGGTACTACGTCTGGGATATTGTGGGAAGAATCTTCGTTGGTTTCGGTATTTATCAGACCATTCAGGCGTTTAGGAAATTTAGGTAAAGTAACATGAGACCAGAACTCAAAAACTTCAATTGGCTTGTCTATGGCCTCAATAAGAGGGACTTCGACTACACTATTGAACTGATCAGGAAAATCATGCAAGACAGAAAGGTCCACCTGCAAAAACAACTAGATGTAGTTGTAGTTTATGGTCCAGATGGTAAACCAGTCGAGAAACAATCTCCTGATGCGGCGGATGCTTATGATGATCTCATCTACTACCACCAAATCGGAAACGAGTATTTATGCCACTTTGGACTCTGGCGTCTCCAAGGAATATTTGAAGGAATCTTGAAAGAGAAGTTCTTCCCAAGTATGAGGCTCGTGGGACTACTAAAGAAGCTACAAGTGGTGGAGGACCAAGGCTTCGAAATAAATAAAGCAGACAAAGAAGAACTTCTCGATTGGGCAAGTTTAAGAAATGCGCTTTCCCATGCTCCTCCTGAAGCATATCGCCCTCTAGCTCTAAATGAAGAAGATCTCATAGAGTACAGTGACCTTGTGAAAAGAATATTAGGGTTGCTGGAAGATCAAATGGATGCAAGAGGACCGATCAAACAAGAGTGAAACCATGCAAACTTCTGGGGTTTAAACCTCCACCGTTTAAACACTGATCGTTTATTTGCGAGACTTTTTACGGACAGAGATGCCTCCACTTGCTTCGCATCAACTAAATCCACATCTTGGAATCAAATGTACCTGAGTAGCATACCGTAAGATCTGCTCTCGGGTCGTTTTTTTTTGACGCACATGACATCACAACCGGAACAGACACTTGAAAACAACCTCGTGGACCAGCTCGAAAAGCTCGGATACAAAAGAGTTTTAATCAAAGACGAGTCTGACCTACTGCAAAATCTCAAGTCTCAACTCGAAGTTCACAACAAAGTGATCTTGAGTCCCAACGACTTCACTCAGATCCTCAATTTCATCAACAAAGGGAACGTCTTCGAACGCGCCAAGATTCTGAGAGACCGAATCCCTTACACCAATGACCTGGGTGAGTTCAAGACCATCGAGCTGATCAATCAACTCCACTGGTGTCAGAACCAGTTTCAGGTCACGCAGCAGGTGACCATGGAGGGCAAATACAAAAACCGCTACGATGTTACTATTCTGATAAATGGTTTACCTCTGGTTCAGATCGAACTCAAGCGACGAGGATTGGAATTGAAAGAAGCTTTCAAACAGACAGACCGCTATACGATTCACTCTTACGGCTCTGGACAGGGGCTCTTCCAGTTCATCCAGATCTTCGTAATCAGCAACGGGGTAAATACGAAGTATTATGCGAACTCTGCTCTGAAAGACCGATCCTTCAAGCAGACCTTTTACTGGAGCGACAACAAAAACAAACTGGTCACCCAGCTGTCAAACTTCACGGATATTTTTCTGGAGCCTTGCCACATCTCCAAGATGGTGACCAAGTACGTCGTGCTGAACGAGTCCCAAAAGTCACTCATGGTGCTTCGCCCATACCAGTTCTATGCGGTGGAGGCAATTATCGACCGGGTGAAGACAACTCAGAAATTCGGGTACATCTGGCACACCACAGGTTCGGGCAAAACCTTGACCTCTTTTAAGACAGCTCAGATTCTGACCAATTTACCACAGGTTTACAAAGTCGTTTTTGTGGTAGATCGAAAAGACCTGGACTATCAGACGACCAAGGAATTCAACAGCTTCAGCAAAGGGAGTATTGATGGAACCAACAACACACAGGCTCTGGTCAATCAGCTAGCGGACGACACCAAGCTGATCGTCACTACTATTCAGAAACTGAACACGGCAATCAGCAAAGCCCGGCACATGGCAAAGATGGAATCGCTGAAAGACAAGCGAATCGTATTCATCTTCGACGAGTGCCACCGAAGTCAGTTCGGAAAAACCCATGAGGAGATCAAAGGCTTCTTCGAGGGGTGTCAGATGTTCGGTTTTACAGGAACTCCGATTTTCGAAGAAAACGCAGGCTCGAATTCCTATGGTAAGCGAACCACCACGATGCTTTTCGGGGACTACCTCCACAAATACGTAATCACCGATGCGATCCGGGATGAGAACGTTTTGAAGTTTTCCGTAGAGTACATCAGCACCTTCAAAAAGAAAGACCACATCCTGGACATCAACGTGGAGGCCATTGACGAAGAAGAAGTCATGAGAGCCCCACAGCGTCTGAATAACGTCGCAGATTATATCATCAACAATCATGGTAGGAAGTCTCACAACCGAGAGTTCACCTCAATCTTCTGCGTTTCAAGCGTACCCACCCTGATCGACTACTACAACATCCTCCACAAGAAAAAGCAGGCGGGTGAACACAACCTGACCGTTGCAACCATCTTCTCTTACGGTGCGAATGTGGACCTGATGGACAGCGATGGATTTGAACAGGACTGGGAGGAAGGCGAATTCGGAATCGCTGCAGATAATCCGAGAGACGAATACGGAAACCCGAGCAAGAAGCATCCGAGGGAATTTCTGGATGAATTCATCGGACATTACAACGCCAAGTTTGCCACAAACTATTCTACCAAGGACAGCCAGTCGTTCTACAGATATTACAACGACGTGGCCATTCGAGTCAAGCATAAACAGGTTGACATCCTGTTGGTCGTGAACATGTTTCTGACAGGCTTCGACTCCAAAACCTTGAACACGATCTATGTGGACAAAAATCTGAAATATCACGGCTTGATTCAGGCCTATTCCCGTACCAACCGGATTCTCAACGAGCTGAAATCACAGGGGAACATCGTCTGCTTCAGAAATCTGAAGCAAGCTACCGATGATGCGATCACGCTTTTCTCCAATATCAACGCAAAGGATGAGATCATCATGCAGCCGTATGAAGACTACGTCCAGAAGTTCAATGAGGCATTCATCAAGCTCCTGCAAATCGCACCAACTGTGAACAGTGTCAATGATCTTCCAAGTGAGGTGGAGGAGCTGGATTTCATCAAGGCATTCCGGGAGTTGATGCGGATCAAGAACGTGCTCGGTACTTTTACGGAGTTCACGTTTGAGGATGTGTCCATGCCCGAGCAGTCCTTCGAGGACTACAAGAGCAAATACCTGGATCTTTACGACAAGGCGAAAGGGAACCACCAGAAGGAGAAAGTTTCGATCCTGGCAGATGTGGATTTTGAGCTGGAACTGATCCACCGAGACGAGATCAATGTGAGCTACATCCTGAGGCTGTTGGCCAAACTGAAGGACGCACCTGAGGAAGAAAAAGAGAAGCAGCAGAAAGCAATCGTCGATCTCATGGTAGGAGAATCCCAGCTGCGAAGCAAGCGGGAGTTGGTGGAGAAATTCATCCGGGAAAACCTGCCGAATATCGAGGACTCAGAACAGATACAGGATGAGTTTGCGGAGTTCTGGACCAAAGAACGAATCGAGGCAATCCGGAAGCTGAGCGAAGAAGAAGGATTGGAATCCGAGCGGCTGGAAGATGTCATCGCCCGCTACATTTACACCGAGAAGGAACCGCTCCGGGACGAGGTCGTTTCCATCATGAAAAATAAGCCCGGTCTGTCCATCCGCAGAACCACAGCCGAGAGGGTGATCGGTAAAATCGTGGATTTCGTGGAGACTTTTATCAGCGGGATCACTGCAGCCTGAGCCGTCACAGTTGTGAGAAATCCGACAGATTTGTGAGAAACATGGCTTGTAAAATCTCCGGAAGCCTCATCCAGATTAAGCTGATGGCCTGAAAATAAAGCTCGCAACTTTGAAGATTGTTTGAAAACCAAGTTCCAGGGGTATAGATTCGCAACTTCAAATACGCTGCACAAGTATCACATGAGTTTGATCAAAGACCGAGACTTGATTTTCTCGGAAGTAGTAAATGGAAACAAGACCATCTACACGTTGAAAAACCAGAACAATACTGGTTCACCCACCAAGCTCGGAGATGTCTTCAATCACCTTCCAAGCGGGATAATTGTTAAAAGTGAAACCGGAATGGGTGCAACTACTGTGGAGATAAAAGCGCTTAGAAATTCAATTATTGTTGTTCCGCTTAGGGTAATTGCCGCTACTAAACACAATGAGCACGGGGGATTTTACGCTGGAACAAAACCAGGATCAAAAGCCACCAAAGCTCCTAGCGCCAAGCAGATCAAGGAATATTTAAATAGTCCAGGCGACAAGAAGCTCATCTGTGTTGTGGACAGCCTGAAAAAAGTCATGGACTCGATTCCTATCCAGGATCGTGGCTCGTTTTTCTTGCTGCTTGATGAAACCGATTCCCTGCAACTAGACTCCGGTTTCAGGCCATCGATGTCTGATGCTATGGAAGTATACAAAAAACACCCGGCAAACATGAGAGCAACGGTAACTGCGACCCCTTTGGAGTTTTCGGACCCAGAACTACAACATGAACCGCTCACTATAGTCAAATATGATACCCCAAATTCAACGAAGGTCAGACTAGTACAAACGAACGACTTTGAGTCTGGGCTTGAGCTTTTGATAGCAGAACACTTCAAGCGGTTCCCAACCGAAAAACTGCTTGTCGCACTTAACTCTGTGGAGGCGATAGAAAGTGTTCGCCTTAAAATCCAAGCAGCTGGGATCATCAAAAACGCGAATGATGTAAAGATCCTGTGCAGCAAAAAGAAAGCAGGTCTGGTTGGTAGCTACTTTCATGAGTTGGACTCGAATACCCTGCCGGGGTTGCTGAATTTTAAAACCGCTGCATATTTCACCGGATTTGATATTGAAGAGCGCTACCACCTTATAGTCGTGTGTAACCCTAGTATCACCAGTTTGGCCATTTCCGAGTACAGATTCAAACAAATCGTCGGAAGAGCGCGAAAAGGCTTAAATTCAACAACTCTACTTTATCAGCAAACTAACGGATCAGCTTTCACGCCGAACTCAATCGAAGAATTGCTTGATGCAGCTAATCGCCTTATTAAATCTATCGAGTGCTTAAAACATCAGTTCGTCTCTTGTCCCATACTTGGCAAAAGGACGCTTGACAACGTCAAAGCAATTCTTGATACCTCACGTCACCTGGGCAGAAAACTACTCTTTGAAGATCAAACTACTGGCAAGTTCAAAGTCTCCTATTTGAACGTTGACTCCATATCTGAGCTCAATAGGTTATTCACTGATGTTTTTGATAAACCGGACAGTTTTGAAAAAGCGCTCAGAGAAGCAGGATTTGATGTAGCAACAGAAAACGACACAACTTTGCCCGCTTCCAACAAGAAGAAAATCATATCCGCATGGTTTGATCGATCTAAGCTAAATGTAGAAGTCATACTCAACCAGTACATCCTTGATCCTAAGGGATACTCATTTCAGGAAGGTCAGAACAGCTTTGAAACTGAGGTTTTTCAAACCTTCAAAGAAGCTGCGCCATATTTCGACCCAGTATTCCTCAAATCCAGGATCCAAAAAGCCACAGAAAAATTGAACGGCTGGAAAACCGGACTGGCTAATTTAAGACTTGAACTGATGTTTGCAGCCCAGAAATCTTCGAGCAACTTCGAACACGTTCTGAATCGCGAATTTACTATTGGCGAGTCCTACAGCGAGAGCGAACTCAAAGGAAAGTGGGAGTTGCTTAAAGCATCAGAAGGCCAAACCTTCTCGGTTCTGGAAGATCATCCCCCGATCTTTTTTTTGAACAGGATCTTTGAGACTAGAAAGAAGAACGGCAAATATCGGATCAAGGCAAGATGTGTCCCAGAGACCAACATCAAAGAGTATAAGGCAGGAGTTTCAGCATTTCAGTTTGATGCCTCGCTCTATCAAGCAGAAACCACTTAATCTTAAATCAACAACTGAATGCAGAGAGGTGTCACGTGGTTTAATTTATATAGGGAACCACGATGCACTTTTTGTGAAATGACCGTTTAATCGAGCGACTGCCTACTCTCCGCAACTCTAAAACTTGAAAAACTACGCACAAGACAAAACAGTCTGCGCAGTATAGTTAAATAGCAAGCCGAAGTTCTCAGAAACATGTGCAGCAGAGATCCAATTCGATCTGATGTCAAAGACCTGGATGAAGTGCTTGGATACGTGAAAACAGCAGATGCAATCAGAGTGCATTGCAAAGGGGTCTCCGAAAAAGTGACCCCTTCCGAAGGAGACATATAGTATAACCAAATTATCCCTGAGTAAGACCTTTCTCGCCAAGCGCCCACCAGCGAAGAAAGGGTATAACTAGTGGTTACACCCTTCAATTTGATCCGTTTTTAAATGTGTGATTTCTGTTTCGGAGATCCTCTGTGGTGGCCCGAATCATTACGGCACCTATGAAAGTCTGTTCAAAGGGGTGGCCGAAATGGACATACCTTATGTCCAGAGTAAGACCAAGCCTCGTTGGAAGTTTAACCAAGTTCCAGCTTTACAAGGGAGCGGTGAAATACCGCCTCCCCCCTTCGAGTGGAATCCTTTTAGCTGACCATCAAAGGGTACACACAGTATGTGTACCCTTGACGATGAGTTTAAAAAATAGCTAACCGATGGGGTCGCAATTTACGACGTCATCTTGAAGGAATTGAAAAAAGCTCCCTTAAACAGTTCAAGACTGATTCAAAGGGAGTAACGAAATGTTACCACCTTCTGCTAGCGGAAAGCAGATGAACAATTCCAAACGGACCAAGACGATCGAAGCTTATTCGAAAGGTCATGCTTCCTGAAGTCAGAACCTGCCTTACCGAAATGGGAGGTCAGGTTAGTTCCTCACAGCACAATTCCGTTCAACGTCTTTAGTCTGGGTAGAGGAGAGGCCAGCGGGTTCGGCGTTAAACGAGCCGTCAAATCTGTCAGAACCGTGGTGATAACAGATCGGTACTATATAGCAATATGAGTTTTTAACATCGCATCTCCTCCACCCAGAAAAACACTGTACAAGTTTTGGTTGATGTGCTGCCTTGATTTATTCTGATCCATCATCGGATTCTGACGAAAAGCTGATACAAGCTTTACTTGTATCAGGAATGACCTTCAAACTAAGTTGATAAATATATCACAGCTTGTGAGACCTGTGGTTCTTACACATAGCCCCCTGACTCTCCCACCGTTTTCCTACCCTGCTCAAACGCGTTTATTTGCCTGATTAACTGTTATTTAGCTTGGTTTTGGCCACATTTTTTCGTATATTCTTATATGTCGAACGGTTTCCGACGCTCTTTTTACCCCAACTTTTCACACCATGGACACCACTTTTTACATCCAAGTTCGCTCGATGCAGAGCGGAGAATCGCTGATCGTTTCAGCTGAATTTCAAACCAGAACCGAGGCTGAGAGCTACAAGAATCAGCTGATCAGGTTACTTATCAACCATGCGGACTGGGTAAATCTTGAACTCTTGCACACTTGGTTCAACCATGACTTCATCATTGAGTTGGTGGAGGCCGATGCAGACCATCGCATTGAGACCACACCTCTGAGAACCGCCAGACTTAATGCATTGGACGATTTTGAAAGGATCCTGGAGTTCATGAACCACACCTATGACCAGGTGAAAAAAGTCAAAATTGCGGCCTAGCAAAAGTGCGATGTAGCAGTGAGCAGGTACCCCCCCGTAGAGATCCCCCCGGTCAAGCTTTCATCGGGACCACCCCCCGCCTTCCTGTGGGGATCTTTCTACCCAGATTCCTATCCCCCGAAAAATCCAGTGTTAAACTTAAACCTCAAACACATGGAAAATTTACGGATTTCAAAACGTTCCCAAGCTCGCATCCGAATTGCGTTGCAGGGTCCAAGCGGGGCTGGCAAGACTTACTCTTCACTGCTGCTTGCTTATGGTCTGACTGGCAACTGGTCAAAGATTGCCGTCATCGACACCGAGAACCAGAGCGCGGATCTCTATGCCAACCTGGGTCAGTACAATGTTCTCTCGATAGGTGCGCCTCACACCCCCGAGAAGTATGTGGAGGCAATCGAGGTCTGTGAGAAAGCCGGTATGGAAGTGATCATTATTGACAGCATCTCTCACGAGTGGGAAACTTTGCTCGACATCCAGTCCAACATGCCAGGCAACAGCTTCACCAACTGGGCGAAGATCACTCCCCGCCACAATGCCCTGATCAACAAAATCCTGTCCTCCACCTCACATGTAGTCGCGACTGTCAGAAGCAAACAGGACTACGTGCTCATGGATAAAAATGGGAAGATGGTTCCTGAGAAAGTCGGATTGAAGGGAGTACAGCGTGACGGACTGGAGTACGATTTCACCATAGTATTCGATGTGAACATCAAGCACCAGGCTTCAGCCTCAAAGGATCGCACCGGAATTTTTGTCGATCAGCCTGACTTCAAGATTAGTCAGGAGACAGGCCAGAAAATTCTCAAGTGGTGCATGGAAGGTGCTCCAGCTTCTCAGAAACCTAATGCCTTTTCTCTTATTGACGAGTTTGAAAAAAGCCTCGACTTCCTGGATACAATCCAAGCGTGTCAGAGCCTTGACGAGCTAATCAAACTCTTCAACGATAATCCGCACTTGCAGCAGATCTATCGAGATGAGTTCATTGCACAGAAAAATTCCCTTCGGTCACTTCCTAACTACAAACAGAATGGAACTACTGCGCATTGATCAGCTACCTGTCCGTCTCCGGCCAAACATCGAATTGACCAGCGAGCCCTCATCTTCGTTCATTGAAGCGAATACAGAAGCAGTGGCATTCAAGGAAATGCGTGACCATCATGTGATCCCGGTTTTCCTCAAGGATAACGAACCCGCTATCTCACACTGTGAATTTGTGGAGGCTGTGTCTCAGGCCGCACAAGACAGCTTCAGTTTCTCGGATTTTCCTGAGCCAAGGATACGGGTTTCCCATCCAGTCAAAGGCCGTGTTTACGAAGCTCGTCACAAAAAAGCTCAGGATCTTCTACAGCATGAGAAGACCATTTACTTCGAACGGATGGCTTTCATGATCACCATTCCGGGTATTCAGGATGAGATTTCTGGCAACTTGCTTGAGTTAACGGTTGGAGGGGTAAAGGCATTTCACCTCGATAACATGAACGCCTGTAAAGGAAGCCCCGAACATTTCAAGGTGTTCATCGGGTTTAAAAACAGAGTGTGTACCAACCTCTGCGTTTCAACTGACGGAGTCAAATTGGATATGAAAGCCAGATCGACTGAGGACTTGTATCTTCAAACGATGGAGCTTATTGCCGGATTTAACCCCGTCAGCTATGTCAGAAATCTGGCCACGTTTACTGCGTATGAGTTGGAGGAGCGGCAATTTGCTCAGATCATAGGACGTTGCAGGTTGTATCAGTTTCTCCCCAAGTCTCTGAGAAACGAGATCCCGGAACTGTTGATCAACGACACACAGGTTTCTCGAATTGCAGAATCTTTCTACGAGGATCAGAACTTCTCCAGACAAAACAACGGTGCGATAGATCTGTGGAGGTTTTTCAACCTGTTCACAGGGGCGAATAAACAGTCCTACATCGATAAGTTTCTGGAGCGTGGGGTAAACGGGTTTGAGTTCACGGAACAGATTCGCAGGTCACTGGACAGTTCCCACCCGGATTTCTGGTATTTAAGTTGAACCAAGAGCCCACCGTCAAAAGCGGTGGGTTTTTCTTTTGCACACATCATGAAAAACTTTCTTTACGAGCTCAAACTGAGCTACCACCGCACCTCTAAAAAACCAGTACATGGTGCCATTAAAACCAGCAGGGATTGCTTCGAAATCCTGAACCGTGTGTTTGATCATGACTTGATCGAGGCAAGGGAGGAATTTGTGATCCTGTACCTGAACCGATCCAACCAGGTGATCGGATATTACAAGGCGTTTCAGGGTGGAGTCGCTTCGGTCGTCTGTGACCCCAAGATGATTCTGTCTATGGCGCTGAAAACACTTGCATCTTCGATAGTTCTGGCCCACAATCACCCATCCGGTAAACTGGCACCTTCTGATCAAGACATCAGGCTAACTGAGCGTGTCAAGCAGGCTTGCAGGTATGTCGACGTGGAGTTGCTGGATCACTTGATCCTTACCGCTAGGAACGGATATTTCAGCTTTGCAGATGATGGGAAATTGTGACGAAGCATGTAAAACAAAAAGGGAGAAGCGACTGCTCCTCCCTTTGATGCTTCTAGATTTGTGTCACCCTCGAAAAAAAAGGGAGACACAAAATGGAGACACAACGTGCTAAAATGTGCCCCAGTTTCACTAGCTTTGTGACCTCGTCAGGATTCAAACCTGAAACCTCCTGAGCCGTAATCAGGTGCTCTATTCAGTTGAGCTACGAAGCCGAATTGGTTTGCAAAGGTATCCATAATTCTGTTTTTTGCAAATAACCGCTACCAAGAAAATTTACCAGACAAGCTTAAACCTTAAGAATAATTAAGATGGCCAAGGGGGTAAATCCTTTTGGATTTCATATTTTTGCCCACATTCCACTGATTTGAATTCTCGTTAATGAAAAAATTATTTACGCTGTCTCTCGCAATCTTGGCTTTCCATTTTGTGCAGGCACAGGAATCCGAAACTAAACCAAGAACTCCAATCGGAGGCCGTCCCAATATCCCCAGTGATCTTAATTTCGAATTTGGATTTAACCAGCTCACCAACCGACCTTCGGAAATCGGCGTGGATTTCATCGGTTCCAGGACCTTCAACATGTCCTATCAGGTTCCAGTTTATCTTTTTGGAAAAAGCTCGGGATTTACGTTAAACCCGGGTTTGGGAGTCGGATCAGACAAGATTGCCTTCAAAAACAACGAGAACCTCTTCACAAATGCCACATTGGGAGCCAACTCTTCGGAGCTTAAGGACATCACCGACGTCTATGGAGAAAATATCCTGATCAAGTCCAATAATTTCGCAGCCAACTATCTGGAGATCCCAATCGACCTGAGATACCATCTCAACAAAAACAACTACAGCAAAAGTTTTAGATTCAGCGTGGGTGGAAAAGTAGGCTTTCTATACGAGGCCCATACCAAAGTAAAGTATGAATCCGCCGCCTATGACAAGCGAAAAATCAAGGATAGCCAAGGCTACGGTCTGGAAAAGATCCGTTATGCAATCTCTGTCAAAGCTGGCTCTCCAGGCTTCTACGTTTGGGGAAATTTCTACCTGAATGACATGTGGGAAAAGGGACGTGGCCCTTATGCTACCCAAGCAAGTCAGCTGAATTTCGGCCTTGCGGTCACTGTGTTCTAAAAAGCGCCCGAACCGAGCCAAACTTCACCAAAAGACTCTCTACTCAAGACATACACGATCCGGCAATCCGGATCGTTTTTTTATGCCCAAATCCAGTTGAAACCAAGCCAACAAACCAAAAACCCAACTACCAAGCCAGTATAAATTTCAGTAGGCTTGTGGGCCTGAAGAAAAAGTCGGGAGGACGCCACAATGCCGCAAAGCAACAGCACACCCAAAAGCGGGTACAACACTTCAAATGTCGGGAACTTCCTGCCCAGAACCAGCACTACAGCTAGCAGCCCCCCTAGCCCAATCATATGGGCCGAGATTTTCCAGAAAAAACTCACCACCGCCAACAAGACTACGGCTATGCAGATGACCATCATCCCAAGCCAAAGAATTGGATCAAGATCTGTCTTTTGCTGCAAAAACCAAGTGGTGAGCAGAAAATAGAGTGCGGTGATGGTAAAGGGAAGCTTGCGGTCCTTGACCTCAGGCATGTGAAGGCTCTTGACCGTGCCGCTTAGGTGAAACCCAATGATAGTAACCATCGGAATTAATAAAGTGGAAAGGACAATCAAAAAGAAAATCCTATACTTGAATTCCTCGGGTATGCTGGTGGCTTGCGGCACTGCAAACAATAGCAGTCCGAAAACTAAGGTTGGCATGAGCAATGGTTGAAAAACCGCTGTTATCAGCAGGGCAATCGATCTCAGCACTACAGTTCCTTTCTTAGCCTTGCCACTGGAATCTGCAGCTGTTCCCTATATTTTGCTACTGTTCTTCTCGCGATGTTATAGCCTTTTTTGTTCAGCATCTTCACCAATTTGTCGTCGGACAGAGGCCGCTTCTTGTCCTCCGCATCTACCATAGCCTGGAGCACGGATTTCACCTCCCGGTTGCTCACGTCCTCGCCACTATCCGTGGCTATGCCTTCGGAGAAGAAGTATTTCAGCGGATAAACGCCAAACTCTGTCTGAATAGCCTTGCTGTTTGCCACTCTGGACACAGTGGAGATGTCCATGTCTATCCTTTCCGCTATGTCTTTCAGGATCATCGGGCGAAGGTTGGTTTCATCTCCATCTATGAAAAATTCCCGCTGGTAGTTGAGAATTGCCTCCATGGTCCTTAGAAGTGTATTTTGCCGCTGCTTGATGGCATCGATAAACCACTTTGCCGAATCCAACTTCTGCTTGACAAAGGTGACGGTATCTTTCAGCTTCTTGTCCTTTTTGTCACTCTTGTCATAGGCATCAAACATCTCTGCGTAGGACCGCGATATCCTCAGCTCTGGTGCATTTCTTGAATTTAGGCTGACCTCCAGCTTCCCGCCCGTGTTTGTCAGGATAAAATCCGGGATAATGTACTGCGTCCGCACCAAGCCATCGGAGGTTCCACCTGGTTTGGGATTGAGCCTCGTGATCAGGTTGACAGCATCTTTGATTTGCTCCTCGTCGAGATCGAGACGCTTTTGGATCTTTGAGTAGTGCTTCTTGGTAAACTCGTCGAAACATTCCTGAACAATCATCAAGGCGTGCTGCACCACTTGATCATCGGGATGCTCCTTACGTTCCAGCTGGATTATCAGGCATTCCTGCAGACTGCGTGCGGCTATGCCTGCCGGGTCAAAGTTCTGGATTTTGCGGAGGATCTCCTCCATTTCGTCAATATCAGTCTCGATATTCTGGCTGAAGGCAAGGTCATTGATGATCGCCTCCAGATCCCGCCTGATATATCCGTCATTTTCTATGCTTCCGATCAGCTGTTGGCCGATCATTTTCTGGCGCTCGTCGAGCTTCAAGAAGCTGAGTTGGGAAATCAGTTGCTCATGGAGTGAGGCCTGGGAGGAAATCGGTATTTCGCGGTCTTCGTCGTCTGCGTTGTAGTTTCCGTCACCCTGCATCTTATATCCGCTATACTCATCATCGAGATAGTCGTCCAGATTGACCTCACTATCCTCCCGTGCCCGATCTTCCTCGTAAGAATCCTCGAAGTCATCCTCTTGGGTCTGTTCGGGCTCTTCATCTTTTCCCTCCTCCAAGGCAGGATTTACCTCAAGCTCTTCTTCGATCCTGGCATCCAGTTCTGCAGTAGGTACTTGGAGCAGTTTGATAAACTGGATTTGTTGGGGGGAAAGCTTCTGGGAAAGGGACTGACTAAGATTAAGCTTTTGCATGTAAATGAGATAAAACCTGCTACTGGGTGTTAAAAAAAGCTTTTTCATCCGAAAAAGCCCGTGAATCAAATTTAGGAAAAAGAGGCAAATTTTTGATAAAAAGGTGATTTAATCGTTTTTTTGCATTCCACTGAAAAACGGCCGGAAAAGCATCTTTTCCAGCATAAACAATCTCCAATGGCATTCAACAAACGGGTCAAAATCAAGGCCGTCCTGGACCAAAATCTGATCGGACAAGAAATCACCCTAATGGGGTGGGTACGCACCAAAAGAAGCAACAAAAATGTCTCTTTTATCGCCCTCAATGACGGTTCCATCATCACCAATTACCAGGTTGTTGCCGATCCAAATCTGATCTCCGAGGAGATTTTGAAAAAGTGCAGCACAGGAGCTTGCCTGAAGGTCAGCGGAATCGTCGTGGAATCCCAGGGTGCCGGCCAATCTTCCGAGCTCCACGCCAAATCAATCGAAATCCTCGGCGAAGCCGATCCGGAAAAATTCCCGCTTCAGCCCAAAAAACACTCCCTTGAGTTCCTCAGGGACATTGCCCACCTCCGCATGCGCACCAATACCTTTGGCGCAGTGTTCCGGGTCAGGCATGCATTGGCCTTTGCCGTCCACAAGTATTTCAACGATCGTGGCTTTTTCTACATCCACACCCCCATCATCACCGCTTCGGATGCGGAAGGGGCTGGGGAAATGTTTCGAGTAACCACTCTCGACCTGAAAAACCTCCCAAAAGACGAGGCAGGGGGAATTGATTTCAAGCAGGATTTCTTCGAAAAAGAAACCAACTTAACGGTTTCCGGTCAGCTCGAAGGTGAATTGGCAGCCATGGCCCTAGGTGAGATCTACACATTTGGCCCAACCTTCCGTGCTGAAAACTCCAACACCACCCGTCACTTGGCGGAATTTTGGATGATCGAGCCGGAGATGGCCTTCTACGATGCAGAAGACAACCAAAACCTGGCCGAAGACTTCCTGAAATATGTCATCAATTATGCTTTGGAAAACTGCGCCGAAGACCTGCAATTCTTGGATCAGCGCGCAGCCGATGAAGAGAAAGCCAAGCCAGCCGAACAGCGTGCCGAGTTGGGACTGATCGAGAAGCTGAAATTCGTCGTCGAAAACGATTTTGTCCGCCTGACCTACACGGAAGCGATTGACATCCTCCGCAACTCCAACCATAACAAGAAAAAGAAATTCCAATACCTAATCGATTCCTGGGGCGCTGACCTCCAGTCTGAGCACGAGCGATATCTGGTGGAAAAACACTTTAAAAAACCTGTTATTCTGACTGACTACCCGAAGGAAATCAAGGCTTTCTACATGAGGCAAAACGAAGACGGCAAGACAGTTGCGGCTATGGATATTCTATTTCCTGGTATCGGAGAGATAGTTGGAGGATCGCAGCGGGAAGAAAGATTGGACCGCCTGACCCAAAGAATGCAGGAGATGCACATCCCCGAGGAGGAGCTTTGGTGGTATCTGGATACCCGTAGATTTGGGGCCAACCCACACGCCGGCTTTGGTCTGGGCTTTGAGCGAATGGTTTTGTTCGTCACCGGCATGGGAAATATCCGGGATGTGATTGCCTTCCCAAGGACTCCGGGAAACGCAGAATTCTAAAAACTGAAAATCCCCGGCCGATGGTCGGGGATTCTTATTTTAGCGCTTTTGTAGATTTATTGATCCCTAGGCTCCTGCTGATAGAGGCCAGTATTCCCTTTTTCCAACAAGTTCACCAGCTCACCAACTTGATCTAACTTATCCCCGGCGATGTTTTTGGTTTGGAAAGGATCTGTCTCAAAGTCATACAATTCGAGTTCCCTTCCTTCTTTTCGAAAATATTCCGTCAGTCGATAGCGTGAATTACGGACTGAAATGCCTCGATTGTAGTAGGAATACGCATAGTTTCTCCAAGTTGGCAAATCCGGAAAATCCATCAACGTCACGATGCTCGCTCCATCCAAACCCTCTACCGGAGTCAAGTCCGCCAATTCCAAAATAGTTGGAAAAATATCCGTACTACTCACCACTTGCTCTATTTGGTTGCCGGATTTCCCTGGTCTACGGATCATCAAAACACTTTGCAAAGCTCTGTCGAAAAGCGTGTGTTTGCCCCACACCAGTTGGTCTCCCAAATGCCAGCCATGGTCGCCCCAAACGATCACAATGGTATTCTCCGCCAATCCCTGCCGCTGCAATTCATCCAAGACCTTACCAATCTGGGCGTCCACATAGCTGATAGCCGCCAAATACCCATGGCGAACTTTCCGGGAATATCCGTCGGACATCGCCACGTCCAAGCTTGCCTTTTCTTCGCCTAGGATGTATTGGTTGAATTCTCCACTCTGGATAAGACTTGCTTTGGATGAATTTTCGGGAATGGCCGCGAATGGAGCCAAAGGAATTTCTGCCTCATCGTAAAGATCCCAGTACTTTTTAGGCGCGGTGAAAGGCAAATGGGGCTTAAAAAACCCAACACCCAAGAAAAACGGCTGCCCTTTCCCCTTTAATTCCTTCAACTTTTCAATCGCAAGATTGGCCGTAAGCGCATCCGGATAGTCCTCATCGGCTACATCCGCAGACTCATAGGGCTTCACTTGGCCTTTGAGCGTATTTCGGTTGGATCCATCTGCATAGCCAAAAAAAGCGTTGTGGGCAGTTCCCCATTTTCCTGAATCGAACAGCATCTCATCCCAACTTCCGGGAAGCTCGATCTGATCGCTTTTTGGCTCCAAATAGTCGTACACATAGCCGTCCGGATGATGGGATATCTTACCAATTCCAACAGTATAGTAGCCATTGCCCCTTAATTTTTCCAGAAAGGTCATCGCCCTCTCCCTTTCCTCCTTTTTTGAAATCATCTGGACGGCAGCAAGATTTCCAACCTCGGCAGTCGTTTTTGGCAGCTTACCCACGAGCAGATTATATCGGGATGCTCCGCATGTAGGAACCGTCGCAAAATGATTTTTGAAAAGACTGCTTTCAGCCGCTAGCCGATCCAAATGAGGAGAATGGACATAGTCCAGCCCATAAGCGCCCAATTCCGGCCTCAAATCGTCCACCGCAATGAACAGAAAATTGGGAGAATCTTGATTACTTGGATTTTGGCGGGCAAAGGATGTCCCGCATATCATACAAACCCATGTGATACACCAAAATTGAAAAACCTTCATCAGAAATGCTTCGAAAACCTTAAATCACTTCCAAGATAAAGACAAATCCGGTTTAGCTCACAACCTTCACCCTACGAGCCAAGGGAATACAGAGGATGCTGAAGAAAATAGCCAGATAGCCAACGATGTTAAAATGGGTCAACTGCCCAAGTTCATTTTCCCCAATGATCAACCCGGCACCCAATGAAGCCAAACCCGCCGCGAGTTGTTGCACTGCGGAGTTGAAACTCAAAAAACTGCCTCGATTTTCGGGCTTTGCCGTCCCGGTGATAATGGCTGCCGCCGGCACATAGCGACCGTTGGAAGTCACAAAAAACATCGTAGTCACCACCAACACCAGGGGAATCGGAGTTACGCCGAGATGGGTAACAATCCCGATGGGAATCAGGTTGAGCAGCATGAAGATCGTGAAGACCTTCAGCTTTCCGTGTCGATCAGACAGCTTGCCCACCCAAGGGGAAGTGAATATGGTAAAAGCTCCACCGGCGATATAGATATAGGTAAGCTGCAATTCAGTAAAGCCCACATTGGCGACGTTGTACGGGCTTAAAAACGGAATGATCATAAACTGCCCAAACATCATCATCACCGAGAGCGCTATCGCCCGCATTTGGTTGCCATCGCTGGTCACCCGCGAAATTACCTTCAGTGGATGGGGCCGCTTGAGTTCCTTTCCCAAATGATCCCTTATTGGCGGGATGAATTTGTAAATCATTGCAAAACTCATAATCGACAATCCAGCGAGGATGAAAAATGGGGTATGCCAGCTGGAAATACTGGCCAAAAACAAACCAATTGGAACGCCCATGACCGATGCAAAGGAAAAAGCCGCCATGACAAGCCCCATTGCCCTCCCCCTTCTTTCGTCGGGAATCACGTCGCCGATGATGGCGAGAATCAAGGCCGAAGTCAGTCCGCCGAAAACTCCGGACAAGACCCTTGCTACAAGCAAAATCCCATAGCTCGGAGAGAGAGCGCAGCCCAATGTCCCAATCGTAAAGCCGATATAGACCCAAATCAGGATCTTCTTCCGATCAAAGCGATCCAAGAAAAAGGCTCCGAAAAAACTGGAAATCCCAGCACTAAAGGTGTAAGAAGAAACCAACAAACTGAACTCGCTTGGGCCTATATCAAAGATTCTCATGAGCTGCGGTCCGAGCGGCATGAGAATCATAAAGTCTACGATGTGAATAAAGTTGATGGCAGCGAGCGTCCAGAGAATCGCCTTTTCGTTTTGCATGTCAAAAATCTATGGTTTGAAAACCCGGATGGATAGGATTAAGTTTGGCCCGGAGGTATTTTTTCAGGAAATATCAAGTCTCCGAAAAGTCTCCGGAATAGCTTCGACTATATCTGAAGCAATCGTACCCCGGCGCTTTCGTTCACCCGCAATCTCCCCCGCAAGCCCATGCTGATACACCCCGCAAATCATCGCTTGCTCCGGGCTGTAGCCCTGGCCAAGTAATGAGGTCAAAATTCCAGTGAGCACGTCCCCCGCTCCCGCAGTAGCCATGTAGTGCGTACCAGATGAGTTGAATATCTGCCTCCCGTCCGCCAAACAAATCACCGAATTGGCCCCTTTGATGAGCATGTTGAGACCCCACTTATTGCAAAAATCAGAGGCTTTCTCAAGCCTCTCAAGATGGTTTTCACTCCTTCCCAAGATACGATCAAATTCAACCAGATGAGGCGTGAGTATACTGCCTTTTGGAATCAGCTGAACCAAATCCGGTTTTTTGCCCAGCAAGGTGATCGCATCCGCATCGATGACCATGGGTTTTGGAAAGTTTTGGAACAGGTAGGCAAGAGTTCCGGCATTGTCGTCCACTCCTATAGCCGGCCCCACTCCAAGGGCATCGAACATCCCCAAATTCCCTTGCAAGCCGAAGCTGCACATGAGCTCAGGAGCCGCAGTCTGAACGACCTGCCTTTCACTTTCTGGAATCTGCACTGTGACCAAGCCGGAACCTGTGCGCAAGGCAGCTTTTCCCGCCAGCACCGCAGCCCCCATCTTTCCTATGCTTCCCGCAAACAACATGATTTTACCAAAATCACCCTTGTGGGAAAACCTGTGAAACGTCCTATGGTAGCTTTTCAGATCTTTTTTTATAAGAAAAAAATAAGTGCTGGGAAACTCTTGATAGTCCGAATCTTCTATTCCTATATCCACAAGCACCAATTTCCCGGCGACGGAGGCATGCTCCGGAAAGAGCAAAGAAAGCTTTGGAAAAGCTAATGTGACTGTAAAATCAGCCCTGACACAGAGTCCGTCAAGCAATCCGTCGGACGGCAAGCCGCTTGGAATATCAACCGAGATTTTCAACCCGGCAAGGGAATTTATCTTTTGGATCACCTCAACAGCTTCCTGCCTCAAGGGCCCTCTTAACCCAACTCCCAAATAAGCATCTATCACAACTGCTGATTCGCAGGGCGCAAATTCCGACCAATGCCTAACTTGGACACCATCCGGCAGAGACTGTTTGTTGAACAGCGCATCCGGACTCATACCAGAGGAATCAGTGAAACACTGGACAACAATAACTTCGAAGTCCAATCCATGCAAGAGTCGCGCTATAGCATATCCATCGCCTCCGTTGTTTCCTGCGCCACAAAAAACTACAACCGGAAGTTGTTTGTCAAAATCCATCGCTGTCCACCAGCCCACGAATCCAGACGCCGCGCTTTCCATCAAATTCAAACTGGAAATCCCTTTTCGATTAATATAAGCTGCGTCCAGCTCCTTGACTTGGCTGCCTGAGAGAATTTTCAACATATTTAGGAAGGTTGGACGGAAAGGGATTTTTTGGGTATGGTCACTAAAAGAAGAAACCCAAGTCCTACTACAAAGAATATTCCTAGTGAAACCGCGCTATTTCTCATGCTTCCAGTCATCTGCTCAATAATCCCATAGGAAAATGTCCCAAACACGATCGCCAGCTTCTCAGTCACATCGTAGAAGCTGAAAAATGACGCATGGTCTGTGGTCTCTTCGGGGATCAACTTGGAAAACGTGGACCTGGAGAGGGACTGTATTCCACCCATCACCATCCCTACGACAAAGGCCAAAGCATAGAACTCGTAAACTGAGTAAACGTAGTAGGCGGCGCCGCAAATGCCAATCCATATTAGAACAAGTATCATCAAACTGATCTTGTTTCCGGAGACTTTTGAGATATAAGCAAAAAGGTAACTCCCCGCGATCGCCACGAATTGTATAATCAAAACAGTCAAAATCAATTGATCGCCAGGCAATCCCAGTTCCTTATCACCAAAAGAGGCGGCTAGGTACATCACCGTCTGCACGCCCATGGAGTAAAAAAAGAAAGACATCAAATATCGCTTCATTACTGGAATTTGCCTTACCTGGGAAAAAACCAAATTGATCTCTCGATAGCCTTTGAGAAGTAGCTTACTTTCAATCTTCTTTTTAAACGGGTTTTTCGGAAGAGTCTTGAAAGTGATCTGTGCAAAACCAGCCCACCAAAGACCCGTGATCAGAAACGAGAATCTGGGTGCAAAGCTACCCTCTGGCACTCCAAAAGCATCAGGAAACTGGATCAATGCCAGATTAAAAACCAACAATATCACGCTTCCGATGTATCCCAGTGCGAATCCCCTGGCACTCAGAAAATCATATTCGTGCTCCTCTGCTATCTCCGGGAGGTAAGCGTTGTAGAAAACAATACTCCCCGCGTATCCAATACTGGCCAATACACTGCAAATAATCCCAAACTCAAGATTGTCACCCTCAAAAAAGAAAAGACCGACACAGGACAGGGATCCCAAATAGGCGAAAGCTTTCATGAATGTCAGCTTTTTGCCGGAGGCATCGGCTATCCCAGAAAGCAGCGGAGAGAAAATAGCGATAACCAAAAAGGAAAACGAAATAGAATAAGAATACAACACCGTATTGACCAGGTTCCATCCAAAAAAATCCACAATGTCTGAGCCATCAGCTCCCTTGGTGACGCTGTTGTAATACACCGGAAAGATGGTGGAGGTAATGACAAGACTATAAACGGAATTGGCCCAATCGTACATGGCCCAAGCCCTATGGATTTTCTTTCTATTCGCTAGTTCTACCTTCATAAATTCAAACAAAAAAGCCATTCGATAATCGAATGGCTTTAAATATAGATAATCTCAATATTTAATCTTCGTAGATTTTGCCTGTCGAAGCATAGAGCACACGTCGGGCATCTGCATTTCTCAATTCTGTCTGAACATCTGAGATTGGTCCCATTTTCACATCCTTATCGACCTTCATGGAGATGGTTATCATTCCACGGTCAGCCTCAGGCAGTTTGTCACGTTCCTGGTTCACCCACTGAACGATATCCGGAGCGGTAACCAAAACATCATTGGCCTGTACTCTAGGCTCTGAGCCGTATAGTGAAGTATTCTTAGGCTTACCGATGAAGAGGTAGGAAATCAAGCTCTTCTTCTGAAGCTTCTGCAACTGCGTAGCCTGAGGGATTTTCTGCTCTACCAAGATCTCCTGATCGCGCAACACAGTAGTCACCATGAAGAAAAACAGGAGCATGAAGATGATATCCGGAAGTGCCGAAGTAGGAATAGATGTTTCGGCTTTCGTCTTTTTCTTAAACTTTGACATATCAGTTTCCTCCTATTTTATCTGGTTCTGCGATAGAGATTGCCATTGGAAGATTTTCCTTACCCCTGTCCAAAAGTGCTTGAGTGGCATCATCGTCACCAGTAAGTTTGCGATACTCCTCAGCGGTGAGCCCTACCCGTTCTCCGTAGATTTCAAAGTAGGCTTTTTTCGCCAAGTCAAACACCTCAAGAAAAAGCTCATAGCTGGTACCTCTGTTAGTCTTGATGGACACTACCGCTTCGGTAGGGTCATCAGAAGACTCAGGTCTTCTCAGTGCTTGGGCCTGAACTGTTGCCGGCAGCGTGTTGTACAATGCCACACCCTTCTCTGTTGGAGCTCCAAAATTCAAAACGAATTCTTTTATCTCCTTATCCAAACCGTCTGGACTTCTTCTATATTCCCCCTCAACCAACAAGTCGTCGTTGGCATTGATCAGAATAGTGTAGATGTTCCGCTCGTTCTTCTGGATGTCAGGGGGCGGTACATTTGGATCCAACTTCGGAGGCAGGATGTTCAAAATCCCTTTATCCGAAGCCATCGTCGTTGTAACTAGAAAGAAGATCAAGAGCAGAAACGCAATGTCCGCCATGGACCCTGCATTGACCTCCTGACTTCCTCTACCTTTACTTCTTGCCATAATTACTTGATAGCTTTGTTAAGTTCTGTAATCACGATGCCGACAACCGCAACAAGGGTCAAAACATAGGTAGTAATCAAACAGCCACCTACAACTTGAGACATCTGCGGAGTCAGGTTAAATGGCTCGCTTTCAAACTTGGGCAATACTTCATTGGTGGAAATAGAATAGCAAATGAAGAACAGCACCAAAATAGCAACCACTCCCAGGCCAGTTTTTAGTAAGCTCTTTGGATCATCCAAAGACTTGATCAGCGGAAGCAGTATAGAAACTACAGCTCCCAACCCTACCAGCGCATAGCTCACATAGAGCATAATATCAGTAGCATCCATTGTATTTCTCTTTTTATTAGTTAAGAATAGGGTTTAAGACAAAATGGTAGTAAGAATTACTTACCAGTCAATTTGTGCTTAACCAACACGTCCACCAAAGAGATGGAAGCATCTTCCATGTCGTTGACCAAAGAGTCGATTTTTGCTACCAAGTAGTTGTAGAACAACTGGAGGATGATCGCAACGATCAAACCAGCAACTGTAGTCAAAAGGGCGATTTTGATACCACCTGCTACGATGGATGGAGAAATATCACCAGCAGCCTCGATGGTATCGAAGGCGAAGATCATACCGATTACAGTACCCATGAAACCCAACATTGGAGCAAGAGAGATGAAAAGAGAGATCCAAACCAGACCTTTTTCCAATCTACCCATTTCTACAGATCCGTAAGCGATGATCGATTTTTCTACCATTTCAATCCCTTCGGAATATCTCATCAAGCCTTGGGTAAAGATGGAAGCAACAGGACCTTTGGTGTTTCTGGTCACGTCTTTTGCAGCTTCAATCCCACCAGATGCCAAAGCATCTTCCACTTTGTTGATCAGCTTTTTGGTATTGGTAGTCGCAAGGTTCAAAGTGATGATTCTCTCCAAGGCAATCGCAAGACCCAAGATCAAACAGATCAATACTGGGGTCATGTAAATGGGATCACCTTCGATGAATTTCTCCTTGATAACTTGGTGAAAGCTTTGCTCCTCTGCGACGATCTCATCGTCAACTACTGTAGGAGATGCAGCAGGGGTTTCCACTGCCGGGGTTGTGGTTGCAGCTGCCGAATCAGCATCTTGCGCGTTAGCGAAAACAGGAACAGTCATGATACCTGCAAGCATGAACAAAGCGATTAACTTTCTCATAATGTGTTTTTAATTAGACTTTTGATAAAGGTTAAATGGTTTCCAGATTAAAATCGAGTTTTAAAGTTATGATTTTTTAAATTCAAAAAACAATGGGGTGTTTTAACTTTTTTGAAAGAATCCGCTGTTTAGACCGAATTTAGGCCAATTTTACATGAATGGAACAACAAAACTGCTTTCTTTTCACACCTGAATTCACGCCCAAACTAGCTTTCGAAGTCGTTTCAACCAATCACATTACATATTCTCATCGATCTCCAAGCTTATCCATTTTTTGCTGAAATACCCAACTCTTTCAGCGTTTTTTATAAAGAAAAGAGATGTTCAAGAAACTAGGCCAGGTTTATTAATGCTGGGGCTACTCTCCATTTCTCTTTTTGGTGAGCCAAATGCCTTCCTATGCTCTACCTGGCCTGAAAGGGATTTTCGGTCTGCTTTCAATCGCCGCTCCCGTTGCATCACACTTTAACGCTAGCCCTATTAGCTAATTCTCAGGAATGGCTTGAAGAAAATCCGATTCTATTAACTCTGAAAATCTCCATTAAATGATCTAGATCGCTCTAGGGTTCCCATACATTAAAGACATCAGCAAACACTTATCTATCAATAACTTAAGAGACCATCCTCTTTCAAAGGCACTCAATAGGCAATGTAAACACCATAAGCATCTAATTTTTGATCACTTGAATCCAGCCCTTGAATTCGTGTTTGCCTCCATCTTTGTCTACTGTATTTAAGATGTAGAAGTACGTGCCTGCTACTTGGCCTGGTGCATCCCAATCATTCTCGTAGTTTTCAATTTTAAATACGTGATCTCCGAACCTGTTAAAAATGACGATATCATTGCTGACAAACTTACCTAGTCCCTGAATCTCGAAGGTATCATTGTCTCCATCGTTATTTGGTGTGATCACGTTCGGGATATGGAACGGAAGGATTTCATTGACATCATCGTCTTGATTATCCATCTCGTCTGTGTCTGTTTCACCAGATGACACAGAAGCCAGATTGGTAATGATGCCTGGGTCTCCAGCCTTCACCTTAATTCTGATGACAAGTTCTGCATCTGCAGCAAAAACTGGTATGGTCCAAATGATCCTGTTGCCAGATACGGAACTGACCACCTCAGCATTGCTGGCATTGGTCACGATTTCGTCGCTCAGGTATGCGACATTGATAGGCAAATCATCAATCAGGACTACCTCGGTCGCATCTGTACCGCCGATGTTTTTGAGTGTGACTTCATACTCAAATTCATCGCCTTCATAGATTTCGACTTCAAACGAAGTTTTCTCGACGGAAAGATTCACCTCATCATCTACCAGGAAGCATCTCAAGCCATAGTCGAAGTTGAATCTGGTCGGATTCTCCGTTGAAACGACTCCCGTCTGTACTATAGGAGTGGTCACTTCACAAACCAATCGGTTCGTCGCACTAGTCTCTGTGAGTCTTCCGGATGGATCTGGAAGCACTTTCACCAGACCAGATCCTCCCAAATTCAAGCCACGAGAATCGAATACCACGTCAGGCACCAGCGTGACTTCGTATTCTCCATAAGGAAGCGGTTGGGTAAGTTCGTGTTTCCAATAACCCAGCTGATTGACAGTTTCCAGCGCCTCGTAACCGTTCGGACCTTTGATCAAGATGTTTTGTCCACCAGGATTGCCAAAACCTGCTTTGTTAAGTTCTCCTTCGTTCTCAGGTCCTTCGTAGCTTCCGTCACCGTTCAAGTCAAACCATTCCCAACTGTAAACATTGATCGCTTGGCCTTGCGTAATGAAGTTTTGAGTAACATCTCCATTTCCGTCGGCATCAAACCATTCGTTTTCAACACCATCTCCATTTAAATCGTACCAAACGAAGCCTCTCAAGAATGGATTATTCGCAACAGGTCCTGAACCAGTACGGGCATACCTGAAATCAACCGGGTTATATTGACATGGTACGACAGTGATGTCCGCTTCATCCCCATCAATCGCCCTCAATCCTCTTGTAATCTCCAGATTTTGATCAAGTACTTTGACTTGGTAATCTCCTGCTGGCACACCTATGAATTGATATCTTCCGTTGCCATTGGTGATACTGATCAATGTATCGCCAGGTGTGTTTTCTCCTGGAAGAAGAATGACCGGTACATTTGCCAGGCCTTCCTGACCAATGATATGATATATCAATCCCGTGACCAGAGTTTCGCCGTTGCACTCTATTCTGGTGATCGCGTCATCCTGATCCGTCAGAGGATCTGCATCTATCGGGTTGGGGGCTGTCACATAGGCTATATTGACAACCGTGTCTCCTGAGGCAACATCTGCTTCAGTGATCGTATATGTGGTTACAAATTCCGTTGACTCTTGTGGAGCCAAACTGGCAATAGTCTGATCAAATCCTGTCAGTGGATCCGTCACATGGACATTAGTCAAATCAACATTTCCAGTATTAGTAACCAGCAAGGTGTAGGTGATCACCTGTCCACTCGCAATTGCAACGTCAATGTCCGCGGTCTTAACAATCTCAATGTCCGGTTTCGCATCCGTAACTACCACTGCATCGTCGCTATCCCCGACACTGTTTCCAATTGCGTCTGTAGCTGTCACACTGGCAATGTTGGTGATGCTACCCGCTTCCATATCCGATTGTGTCACCGTGTAGGTGGTAGTATAGGTAAGCGATTCTGCAGGTGTCATAGTCGGGATAGTCTCAACCAATCCTGACAACGGATCGGTCAGAAGGACATTTGATAAAGTCTCATTGCCAGTATTGGTCACGGTCAACGTATATGAAATCACATCACCCACCTGATCGTAGGTTGTAACATCTGCTGTTTTCGTCAGATCAATACCAGAAGACTGGATTGCTGTCACGGTCTCAGTCGCAGTATCGCTCAGGTTTGAGTTGGTTGCATCTGTTGCGGTCACCGTCGCTATGTTCACTACTTGTCCAGCATCAATATCACCTTGGTTAATAGTATAGCTTTCAATTACCGTCACTACCTGGGCAGGTGCCATTGTCCCAATGGACTGGTTTAGGCCGGTCAACGGATCGGTCAGGATTACATTGTCCAAAGTCTCGTTACCGGTGTTGCTCACTGTCAGGGTATAAGTGATTACATCACCAACTTGATCATAGGTTGCAACATCGGCTGTTTTCGTCAGATCAACTCCCGAAGACTGGACTGCCGTAACGGTAGCCGTGGCAGTGTCGCTCAAGTTGGTGTTGGTCGCATCCGTCGCAGTTACAGTCGCTACGTTCACCACAGAGCCTGAGTCGATATCAGACTGGGCAATGGTATAGCTTTCTGTCACTGTCACTACTTGGGCCGGTGCCAGGGTACCGATGGCCTGATTCAGTCCGGTCAAAGGATCTGTCAAGGTCACATTGTCCAAAGTCTCGTTTCCGGTGTTGCTCACTGTCAGGGTATAAGTGATCACATCGCCCACTTGGTCGTAGGTCGTGACGTCTGCAACTTTGGTGAGGTCAATGTCAGAAGACTGGATGGCTGTCACGGTCGCAGTCGCAGTATCGCTCAGGTTTGAGTTGGTTGCATCCGTCGCCGTAACCGTTGCCACATTGACCACAGACCCATTGTCAATATCGGATTGATTAACCGTATAGCTTTCTGTCTCTGTGATCACCTGAGCTGGAATCATTGTGCCAATGGACTGGTTCAGGCCGGTCAGTGGATCGGTCAAGGTCACATTCTCCAAAGTCTCGTTTCCGGTGTTGCTCACTGTCAGGGTATAAGTGATCACATCACCTACCTGATTGTAGATGGCGACATCCGCTGTTTTGGTCAGCTCGATTCCTGAAGTTTGAACTGCCGTCACCGTGGCAGAGGCCGTGTCGCTCAAGTCCGTATTATTTGCATCCGTCGCCGTGACCGTTGCTACGTTGACCACAGCTCCATTGTCAATATCGGATTGATTAACCGTATAGCTTTCTGTCTCCGTGATCACCTGAGCTGGAATCATTGTGCCAATGGACTGGTTCAGGCCGGTCAGTGGATCGGTCAAGGTCACATTCTCCAAAGTCTCGTTTCCGGTGTTGCTCACTGTCAGGGTATAAGTGATCACATCACCTACCTGATTGTAGATGGCGACATCCGCTGTTTTGGTCAGCTCGATTCCTGAAGTTTGAACTGCCGTCACCGTGGCAGTGGCCGTGTCGCTCAAGTCCGTATTATTTGCATCCGTCGCCGTGACCGTTGCTACGTTGACCACAGCTCCATTGTCAATATCGGATTGATTAACCGTATAGCTTTCTGTCTCCGTGATCACCTGAGCTGGAATCATTGTGCCAATGGACTGGTTCAGGCCGGTCAATGGATCGGTCAGGATTACATTGTCCAAAGTCTCGTTTCCAGCATTTGTCACGGTCAAGGTGTAATTGATCACATCTCCCGCCTGATCATATGTTGCCACGTCTGCGGATTTGATCAATTGTAGCCTAGAGACCCCAATCGCCCGGACCACCTCGCTGTCCATCGTGCCCAGGGTCGTATTGAACGGATCCGTGCCTTCGGCCGTGGCCGTGTTGGTCACCGTGCCGTTGTCCACATCCGACTGTACAATCGTGTAAGTCGCCGGTACAACTGTCATAGCCCCAGGTGCCAATGTTCCCAGATTGGTATTGGTTCCTGTAAGCGGATCAGTAACCGTCACATTGTCCAGGGTCAGGTTGCCCGTATTGGTCACTTCCAAGGTATAGTTGATCACCTGGCCTGCCTGGATGTACAGTTTCGGCGTTGCGGTCTTGATCAGCTGGATGCCGCCTGCACGCACGCCCGGTACGGATTCACTGTCTTTTGAGGCAACGGTTCTTCCACCCGGACCTTGACCGCTCACACTGGCCGTGTTGTCCACGGTGCCTGCGTCAAGGTCTGCCTGGGTAACCGTATAGCTGGTCGCTATTACCGTAGATGCTCCCGGCAACAGGTCGTTCAATGCCACCTGGGTAATTCCTGTCAACTGGTCATCCAGTACAATATTGTCCAGGGTCACATTGCCTATGTTGGTAACCGTCAACGTGTAGTCGATCACATCCCCCGGCTGGGCATAGCTTGCTGTACTGCTCTGCTTGTTCAGTTTGATACCCGGCTGTCTTCTGGCTACCGAAACCGCATTGTCCTTATCACTCACAGGGGTGGCCTGAGGGGTCGCTTCCACTCCCGTGGCCGTGGCCTCATTCGTGATCAGCCCTGAATCCAGGTCCTGCTGGGTTACCACGTAAGTCGTCGTGTAAACCGAACTTGCTCCAGGTGCCATCGTGCCAACTGACTGCGTCAATCCGGTCAGATCATCTGTCAACACCACGTTGTTGAGGGTCACGTTACCGATGTTGGTCACCGTAATCTCATATTCCAGTTGTTCCCCTACCGTACTGTATACCTGATCCAGCGATACCTTATCCACTTCGATCGCACCGAAGTCCTGCGAGGCAATCACAGCCCTGTCTGTTGCCGTGGCCGTACTGTTGTCCGGTGCAGTGCCTGTCACCGCCGCCGTGTTGATCAGGATGCGGTTGTCTATGTCTGCCTGAGTCAGCGTATAAGTCGCCGTGAAGGTCTGGCTATCGCCAGGAGCCATGGTGCCGATGCTCTGGTTGTATGGGATCAACGGATCGCTCAGCAATACCCCTGTCAGGGTCACGTTGCCCACGTTGCTCACCTCAAACGTATAGGTCACCACTTCGCCCGCATTCACAAAGACCTTAGGGTTGGCGGTCTTCACCAGATCCAGTGCCGGGGCCACATTGGCCAGTACCAGCTCGTCGTCCGTCGCGTCCACCGTCACATTCGCAGGCGACACACCCGTGGCCGTGGACGTGTTCAGGATTCCCCCTGCGTCCACGTCCGCCTGGGTCACCGTCAAGCCGACTGAATAACTTGCCGTCTGGCCGGGAGCCAGTTCAGGCAGGGTCGGAGAGGTAAAGTTGCGCAGCGGATCGGTCACCACCACTCCGTATAGGGTCACGTTGCCCGTGTTCTCCACTTCCAGCGTATAGGTGATCACATCACCGGCCTGGTCGTAGGTCTGTCTGTCAGCAGTCTTCGACAGACTGATCGATGGACTCTGGCCTGCCGTGATACGCTCAGGGGCCGTCACCGTCAGTACCGTATTGTTCGGATCGGTGCCCACCGCCGTGGCCACGTTGTCCACAAAGCCTCTGTCCAGATCTGCCTGGGTAATGGTCAGGATGCCGGATACCGATTCGGTCTGGCCGGGAACCAACGTGAAGCTTGGGGAAGTATAGTTGGCCAACGGATCATTGACCACCACATTGGTCAGGGTCACGTTGCCCGTGTTCTCTATCTCAAGGGTATAGCTGATCTGCTCGCCCACCTGGCTGTAGGTATGCGGGCTGGCTGTTTTCTTCAGATCCAAAGCAGGTGTCTGGTTCGCAGTCACCGTCGCCGTCGCCGTAGCGGTCTGCGTTCCGCTGTTCGGATCCAGACCCGTAGCCGTAGCCGTGTTCACGAAGCTGCCGTTGTCAATGTCTGTCTGCGTGATCGTATAGCTGCCCGTTACCGTGGCGCTCTGGTTTGGTGCCAGTGTGCCTACCTGAGGGTTGTCAAGGGTCGTGCCCACGTCGCTTACCGCAACGCCGGTCAACGTCACGTTGCCTGAGTTGGTAACCACCAGCTCGTAACTGATCACCTCATCCAATTGGCTGTAATCCGTAGGAGTAGGGGTTTTCGTCAAGGCG